>NZ_CP020857.1:0-4265546 GCF_002105775.1 Cellulosimicrobium sp. TH-20
CCGCAAGTTCCTCTCGGCGAAGGTCGCGATCAGCGGCGCGAACTTCGGCGTCGCGGACACGGGGACGCTGACCGTCGTCGAGTCCGAGGGCAACGGGCGCATGTGCCTCACGCTCCCCGAGACGCTCATCACGGTCATGGGGATCGAGAAGGTCGTGCCCACGTACACCGACCTGGAGGTGTTCCTCCAGCTCCTGCCGCGGTCGTCCACGGGCGAGCGCATGAACCCGTACACCTCCCTGTGGACGGGCGTCACGCCCGGCGACGGCCCGCAGGAGTTTCCACTCGTGCTGCTCGACAAACGGCGCACCGACGTCCTCGCCGACGAGGTCGGGCGGGCCGCGCTGCACTGCATCCGCTGCTCGGCGTGCCTCAACGTGTGCCCGGTGTACGAGCGCGTGGGCGGCCACGCGTACGGGTCGGTCTACCCCGGCCCGATCGGAGCGATCCTCACGCCGCAGCTCACGAAGTCTCCGGCGGGCTCTCCGGCCACCACGACCCAACGCGTCGCTCCCCTACGCCTCGAGCTGTGCGGCGCGTGCTACGAGGTGTGCCCCGTGAAGATCGACATCCCGTCGATCCTCGTCGAGCTCCGGGCGCGCGAGGTCGACGCCGACCGCGGGCCGCCCCACCGGGTGGGGCGCCGCGATGAAGGCGGCCTCGTTCGTCATGTCCGACGCGCGCCGGTTCGAGCTCGCGGAGAAGGCTGCGGGGGTCGGGCGCCTGGTCGCCGGTCCGAAGGGCCGGATCTCGACCCTCCCGCCGCCCGCGTCCGCGTGGACCCGCTCGCGCGACTCCCGGCGCCCGCGAAGCAGACCTTCCGCGACTGGTGGCGCGACCGCCCGGCGACGAGCCCCGCACCGAGGGAGGTGAGGACCGGTGAGCGCGCGCGACGACGTCCTCGCCGCGTGCGCACGCGCTCGGCGGGTCGACGGCGGCGGGCGGCCCGCGGCGTCGGGCAGCGTGCCGCGCGCCTACCGCGAGCACGGCGAGCTCGCCCCGGGCTCGCCCGAGGCCGTGGACGTGCTCGTCGACCGGCTCGTCGACTACCGGGCGCACGTGCACCGCGCCGAGACGGCGGCGGACGTGGCGACAGTCGTCGGTGACCTGCTCGCCGACGCGACGTCCGTCGTCGTGCCGGCCGGTCTCGACGAGGCGTGGCTCGCGGGCCTGGGCGCCGGGACCGCCGTCGTGCGGGACGCGCGCGACGACCCGCGCACGCCCGACGAGCTCGACCGCACGGACGCCGTCGTCACCGCGGCGCGCGTCGCGGTGGGCGACACCGGGACGATCGTGCTCGACGGCGAGCCCGACCAGGGCGCCGGGCGATCACGCTCGTGCCCGACCTGCACGTGTGCGTCGTGCGCACGGACCAGGTGGTGCAGACCGTGCCCGAGGCCGTGCGCCTGCTCGCCGCGCACCCGGGCGCCCGCAGACGTGGATCAGCGGCCCCAGCGCGACGAGCGACATCGAGCTCTCCCGCGTCGAGGGCGTGCACGGCCCCCGCACCCTCCACGTCGTCCTCGTCCCGCCGAGATAGAGCCCCGGTCCGCCGAGGTAGAACCCCGGTCCGCCGAGGTAGAGCCCTGGTTAGCCGAGGTAGAGCCCTGGTCGTGACCAGGGCTCTACCTCGCGCGACCGGGGCTCTACCTCGCGCGACCGGGGCTCTACGTCGTGGGGAGTCCTGCCCGACGGCGGTGGCGCACCTCCGCGAGGACCGTCGCCAGGCGGACGGGGAAGTCGTCGGGCGTGCCGGGCGGCAGCGCGTCCACCGGGAACACGCGACGTCCTCGCTCTCGTCGCTGACGACCGTGCGCGCGTCCGGGTCGGCGAACGCGACGAACCCGACGTCCCAGTGCGTCCGGCAGGTGCCGAACGCCGCGGCGAGGTCGTGCCGGTGCACGTCCACGGGGGCGGCCGGCGCGGCGACGGCGCGGGACCCGGCCACGGACTCCACGCCCTGCTCGGGGTCCGCGTCCAACGGGACGCCCGGCTCGGGGTCCGGGTCGAACGGGACGAGGTCCTCGATGCCGCTCTCCTCGCGCGCCTCGCGGTAGGCGGCACCGGCGAGCGTCGTGTCCTCCGGCTCGGTGTGGCCGCCCACCTGGACCCAGAACCGGCCCTTGCGGTGGAAGCACAGCAGCACGCGGTCGAGACCGGGGCTGAGCACGAAGCAGCTCGCCGTGAGGTGCTGCGGACCGCCGTCGCGCCGCACCGCCTCGGCGCGCGGGCCGGCGTCGCCGCGGACGAACGCGCGGTACTCCGCCGCGAGCGCCCCCTGACGGGGATCCACGGGCTCCCACCGGTCGAGGCGGTCGAGGGCGTCGCGGGCGAGCAGGGCGGCGGGGTCCGGAGCAGTCACCGGGGAAGGCTACGCGCCCCACCCGACGCCCCGCCTCGGGGCTCGCGCCGGACGCTGCGACAATGGTGTCCCGTGAGCGACCCTCAGCACGACGCCGACGGCGGCCCCACCGACGCCGCCACCCGGACCGACCCGGTGCCGACCGGACCCGCCGGGGACCCGGCGCTGTTCGACCTCCCGCCCGGGTCGCGCGAGGTCCCGACGCGGATCGTGCTGCTCACCGGGGCGTCGGGCTCGGGCAAGACGTCGCTCACCCGCCGGCTCGGGCTCCCGGTCGTCGCGCTCGACGACTTCTACCTCGACCACGACCACCCCGACCTGCCGCAGCGCTTCGGCATCGTGGACTGGGACGACCCCGCTCGTGGGACGCCGAGGGTGCGGTCGCGGCGCTCGTCGACCTCGCGCGCGCGGGCCACGCCGACGTGCCGGTCTACGACATCCCGACGTCGCGCCGCACCGGCACGACCCACGTCGACGTCACGGGCTCGCGCGTCGTCCTGGCGGAGGGCATCTTCGCGGCGGAGATCGTCGCGGCCTGCCGCGCACAGGACGTGCTGGCCGACGCGATCTGCCTCTACCGACCACGACTCGTGACGTTCTGGTTCCGCCTGCTGCGCGACCTCGCCGAGATGCGCAAGCCGCCGCTCACCCTGTTCCGGCGCGGCTGGGCGCTGCTGCGCGCCGAGCCCGCGCTCGTGCGGCACTGGGAGTCGCTCGGCTGCCGCGCGCTCACGCCCGCGCAGGCCGAGAAGGAGATCCGCGCGCTGCTGCGGCCCGCCTCGACGTAGGCGTCACGCGCGGAAGCCTGCCGAGACGTGAGAAGTGGCCCCTGACCTGCGCATCGCAGGGGCCATTTCTCACGTCTCGGCGGGGAGCGTCCCGACGACGATCGTCGCGCCGATGTCGTCGTCCCGGACGACGCGCGCGACCAGCCCGGCGCGGCCGAGCACCGCGACGGCGCCCGTTGCCTGGCGCTCGCCGGACTCGGTGAGCAGGTGGCCGCCGGGGGCGAGCCAGGCGGGCGCCTCGGCCGCGACGCGGCGCAGCACGTCCAGCCCGTCGCCGCCGCCGTCGAGGGCGACGTGGGCCTCATGGTCGCGCGCCTCGCGCGGCAGGAGCGGGATCTCGCCCGACGGGACGTACGGCACGTTGGCGAGGAGGAGGTCGACCCGCCCGCGCAGACCGGTGGGCAGAGGGTCGAAGAGGTCTCCCTCGTACGCGGTCCCGCCGACGGCCGCGACGTTGCGCGCCGCGCACGCGACGGCCGCCGGGTCCACGTCGCTCGCGTGCAGCGCGACGGCCTCCGCTCCGCCGAGGTCCACCGCCGTCGCGAGCCCCAGCGCCCCGCCACCGCAGCACAGGTCGACGACGACCGTCCGGCCGTCCGGGCCACCCTCCGGACGACGGCCGGGGCCGCTGCCCGGGCCGCCGTCGGACAGAGGCGCCAGGCGCCCGGCCCGCCGCCCGAGCGCGACCGCCTCGTCGACGAGCAGCGTGGTGCGCTGGCGCGGCACGAACACCCCGGGGTCGACGGCGACCCGCAGCCCGTGGAAGTCGACGTACCCGAGGACGTGCTCGAGCGGCTCGCCCGCGACCCGGCGCGCGACGAGCGCCTCGAGGTGCGCGTCGTCGTCGGCCCGCTCGGCGAGGAGCGCGGCCTCGTCCTCCGCGAAGACGCACCCGGCGGCGCGCAGGCGGGCGGTGAGGTCGTCGAGCCGGCTCTGGTCCACGCTCCGGACGGTACTCCGGGTCGCGGCCGCCCGGGGACCGCCGACCGATCCCCGCGACGGTGACCGTCAGTCGCGCAGGAGCGGGAGGAGCCGGGTGCCCTGGCGCTCGATCTCCCGCAGGTACGGGGTGTCGGACAGGACGAAGTGCGTCACGCCGAGGTCCTCGTAGCGCCGCAGCGACTTCGCGACGTCCTCCGCGGAGCCGACGAGCCACGTCGTGCCCGCTCCCCCGCCGCCGAACCGGCCCGGGGCGGTCCACAGGTTGTCGTCGAGCACCTCGCCCCGCTCGGCCAGGTCGAGCAGGCGCTGCTGCCCGACGGCGGTGCTCCGCCCCCGGTCCCGGGCCGACCACGCCTCGCGCTCCGGCGAGCGGGCCGCGAGCTGCGCGACCTTCGCCTCGGCGTCGGCCCACGCCTCCTCCGTCGTGTCCCGCACGAACGTCGTGACGCGCAGCCCGAACTCGAGCGGTGCGTGCTCACGGCCGAGCTCGGCGCTCAGCTGCCTCAGCCGGTCGATGCGCTCCGCGATCCCGTCGAGCGGCTCGCCCCAGAAGAGCTGCACGTCGGCCTCGGTCGCCGCGACGCGCTCCGCCGCCTCCGAGGCGCCGCCGAAGTAGATCCGCGGGTGGGCGCGGTCGCCGCGGACCACGGGCCGCGGCCCCAGCGACGAGCGCGTCACCGAGAAGTGCTCGCCCGCGTACGTGACCTCCTCCTGCGTCCACAGGCGCCGCACGATCTGCAGGAACTCGCGCGTGCGGGCGTAGCGGTGCGCCGGGTCGGCCTCGCCGTCGCCGTACGCCTCCTGCCCGTCGGTGCCGGACACGATGTTGACGCGCAGCCGGCCGCCGCTGAGGTGGTCGAGGGTCGCGGCGGCGGACGCGAAGTGCGCGGGCCGCCAGAACCCGGGCCGGATCGCGACGAGCGGCTCGAACGTCGTGGTGCGGGCCGCGAGCGCCGTCGCGACCGTGAACGTGTCGGGACGCCCCCAGCTCGTCCCGAGCAGCGCGCCCGCGAACCCGTGGCGTTCCAGGGCGTGCGCGTGGCTCGTCAGGGTGTCGAGGCTGTTGTGGTCCTCGGTGGTGTCGTCGCAGCGGTGCCCCGGCCGCACCTGGTTCGGGATGTACCAGAGGTGCTCCGCGCTCATGCGAAGGCCCCCTCGACGACTCGTGCCCCGCCGTCGGACGACGTCCCGGCGGGGGCCGCGTCCGTGTAGCGGTTCGCCGGTCGTTCGAGCCCGTAGTGCTCGCGCAACGTCCGGCCCTCGTACTCGGTGCGGAACAGGCCGCGCTCGCGCAGCACGGGCAGCACGTGCTCGACGAACTGCTCGAGCCCCGACGGCAGCACCGCGGGCATGATGTTGAACCCGTCGGCGGCCTCGGCGTCGTACCAGTCCTGGAGCGCGTCGGCGACCTGCTCGGGCGTGCCGGCGAACGTGCGGTGGCCCCGCCCGCCGCCGAGGCGCCCGATGAGCTGGCGCACCGTCAGCCGCTCGCGCCGCGCGAGCTCGACGATCAGCGTGTACCGGCTCTTGGCCCCCTCGATCTCGTCCTCGGTGGGCAGGCCGTCGGGCAGCTCGCGGTCGAGCGGCAGGTCCTCGGGCGCGAGGCGCAGCGTCTTCGCGAGCTGGGCGCGCGCGTACTCGGGGACGATGAGCTCGTCGAGCTCGCGCTCCCGCGCGAGCGCCTCCGCCTCCGTGGACCCGATGACGGGGACGATGCCGGGCAGGATCCTCACCGTGCCCGGGTCCCGCCCGACCGTGACCGCCCGGGCCTTGAGGTCGGAGTAGAACGCCTGGGCGTCGGCGAGCGTCTGGTGCGCGGTGAACACGGCCTCGGCGTAGCGCGCGGCGAGGTCCTTGCCGTCCTCGGACGACCCGGCCTGCACGATGAGCGGGCGCGCCTGCGGCGAGCGCGGCGTCGTGAGCGCGCCGTGCACGGAGAAGTGGGTGCCGACGTGCGCGGGCCCGTGGATCTTGGCCGGGTCCGCCCAGACGCCCGCGGCCTTGTCGGCGAGCACGGCGTCGTCCTCCCACGAGTCCCAGAGCCGGAACGCGACGTCGAGGAACTCGGCCGCGCGCTCGTACCGCACGGCGTGCGCCGGCTGGTCGTCGAGGCCGAAGTTCCGCGCGATCTCCGGCCCGGCCGTCGTGACGACGTTCCACCCGGCGCGGCCGCCCGAGACGTGGTCGATCGACGCGAAGCGCCGCGCGAGGTTGTAGGGCGAGTTGTACGTCGTGGACGCCGTCGCGATGAGCCCGATGCGCTCGGTCACGGTCGCGATCGCCGTCAGCACGATGAGCGGGTCGAGCGAGCCCGCCGGGCGACGCTCGACGTCGGACCGCAGCCCGGGGCCGTCCGCGAAGAAGATCGAGTCGAGCTTCCCCGCCTCCGCGACCTGCGCGAGGCGCTGCAGGTGCGCGATGTTCGTCGAGGTCCACGACGGGTCGCTCTCGGGCAGGCGCCACGACGCCTCGTGGTGGCCCGTGCTCATGAGGAACGCGTTGAGGTGCAGGCGGCCGGGGCGGTGGCCCGAGGAGGCGTGGCGGGTCATGCGGCGGTGTCCTTCCGGTCGGGGGTGGTCGGGGCGTCGCGGACGACGCCGAGCGCGTCGAGCAGCTCCGTGCGGAGCCGGGCGAAGCGGGGGTCGGCGGGGTCGCGGGCCTCGGTGGGGCCGTAGCTCCGGTCGACGCGGCGCTCGGCCGCGATCCGCCCCTCGTCGAGCACGACGACGCGGTCCGCGAGCACGATCGCCTCGTCCACGTCGTGCGTGACGAGCAGGACCGCGGGGCGGTGCCGCGCGCACAGGTCGCGCAGCAGGGCGTGCATCCGGATGCGCGTCAGGGCGTCGAGCGCGCCGAACGGCTCGTCGGCGAGCAGGAGCCGCGGCGAGCGCACGAGCGAACGGGCGAGCGACACGCGCTGCTGCTCGCCGCCCGAGAGCTCGTTCGGCCACCCGCGCTCGCGCCCGGCCAGGCCGACCTCCGCGAGGCTCGCGCGGCCGGCGTCCCGCGCGGCGCTCCGCCCGCGCGCCCCGGCGTCGAGACCGAGCACCACGTTGTCCAGCACGCGCGCCCACGGGAGGAGCCGCGAGTCCTGGAAGACGACGGACACCTGGTCCGGCACGACGACCTCGCCCGAGCCCGCGACCCCGTGGTCGAGCGCGGCGAGCGCGCGCAGGAGCGTGCTCTTGCCCGAGCCGGACCGGCCCAGGATCGCGACGAACTCGCCGTCGTCCACGGTGAGGTCGAGGTGGTCGAGGATGCGCTGCTCCCCGTACGACCGGACGAGCGAGCGGACCCGCACGGCCGCGCCCGGCGCCGTCGGGCGGGCCTCCTGCGCGGTCAGTCCTCCAGCGTGCGCCGCCACGAGAGCACCCTCCTCTGCAGGAGGCGGACGGCGAGGTCCGCGGAGTAGCCCAGCACGCCGTAGACCACGAGGCCGACGAGGATGATCTCCGTCTGCCCGTACGTCCGGGCGAGCTCCATCATGTAGCCGATCCCGGCCGTCGCGTTGACCTGCTCGACGACGACGAGCGCGAGCATCGAGCCCGTGACCGCGAACCGCAGGCCGAGGAAGAAACCGGGCAGCGCGCCCGGCAGGATGACGCGGCGCACGAACTGCCACCGCGAGAGCTGCACCGTCTCGGCGAGCTCGACGTAGCGGCTGTCGATCGCGCGCAGGCCGTTGTGCGTGTGCAGGTAGATGGGGATGAAGACGCCGAGCGCGATGGTGATGACCTTCATCTGCTCGCCGATGCCGAACCACAGGATGAGCAGCGGCAGGAGCGCGAGGTTGGGGATGGCGCGCTTGACCTGGATCGGGCCGTCGAGCACGGCGTCGCCGACCCGGCTCAGCCCGGCGGCCAGCGCGAGCACGACGCCCGCGACGATGCCGGCCGCGAGCCCGAGCGCGGCGCGCGTCAGGGAGACGCCGAGGTGCGCCCCGAGCTTGCCGTTCGCGACGAGCTCCGCGCCCGTCGAGACGACCGTCCACGGCGCGGACAGCACGCGCGGGTCGACGAGCCCCGTCGCGGACCCCACCGACCAGACGACCGCGAGGAGCGTGACCCCGACGAGCGCCGCGAGCGGGACCGGCCGACCGAGCCCGAGGCGCGTGCCGCGCGGTCGCACGTCCACGAGGGTCGACGGCCCGGCGTCGTCCCGCGGGACCGCGACGTCGACCCGCTCGACGACCGCGGCGCTCACTGCGCGCCCCCGTCCCGCGCGGCGGCGGCCGCCTCGCCCGCGACCGGGCCGAAGCGCACGTCGAACAGGTCCGCCGCGTCGAGCGGCTGCTCGTCGAGCTCCGCCGCGAGCAGGTCGACCGTCGCCTGCGTGCGCTCGATGCCCTCGGTGAGGTCGGACGGGACGTCCGGGACCGGCGCGTGGTCGACGAGATACTGCGCGTCCTCCTCGCTCAGCCCCTGGTCCTCGATGTAGTACCCCTGCTTCCACTCCTCCGGGTGCTCCGCGACCCAGACCTTCGCCGCCGCCCACGCGGCGACGTACTCGCGCAGCGCCGCCGCCCTGGCCGGGTCGCGCACGACCTCGGTCGGGCCGTAGAGGTGCGACGCGTCGTCGCGCAGGTGGTGCTCGACCGACGTCGCGCCGTCGGCCTCGTACGTCGCGAGGTACCGGAAGAGCTGCGTGCCGCCGAGCGGCGCGACGTCGACCTCGCCCGCCGCGAGGGCCGTCGAGTAGACGTCGCCCGTGCTCGGGAGCTCGACGAGCTCGACGTCGTCCTGCGTGAGCCCGGCCTCCTCCAGCGCCTTGAGGACGATCGCGCCCTGCGCCTGGCCCGGGCTGAACGCGATGCGATGACCGCGGAAGTCCTCGAGGGAGTCGAGCTCGACCCCCGGCGCCCCCGCGAACTCGTAGACCGGCGCGTCCTCCCAGTTCTCCCGGTAGACGGACGCGTAGACCTGCACGTCCAGACCCGTCCACGTCGCGTGGATCGGCGGGATCTCCGCGACGGCGCCGACGTCGAGCGACCCGGCCCGGAACGCCTCCGTCGTCGCCGGGCCGCCCGAGATGTTGGCCCACTCGATCTCGAACGAGAAGTCGCTGTCCAGGTCGTCGCCCGCGAGCTCGAACGCCTTCTGCGTCGTCGGGTCGCCGACCCGCAGGACGGTGCCCTCCGGCACCTCGGTGGGCAGCTCGGCGTCCGGGGCGAGCGTGCCGCCGTCGGCCGGGTCACCGCCCCCGGACGCCTCGGCGGTGCTGCACGCACCGGCGGCGAGGAGCGCGACGAGACCGAGCGCGACGGCCGTCGCCCTCCGGCGGCCGGGCGGTGCGGACGGACGGAGCGGGGAACCAGGCATGGCGGGTCCTCTCAGGGAGAGCGCACGGGGACGCACGAGGGCGCGCGGGTGCCGTGCGCGGGAGGGTGGTGGGACGGCCCGACGGCGGCCCGGGGCGGCCGTCGGTCAGTGCGTCGGGGTGCTCAGCGGCACGCGGTCGGACGACACGCGGCCCGACGGCGCAGGCGCGCACGCAGGGCGCGACGACACGCGAGCCCGGGCACGTGCCCGGCGTCGGTGGCGGGGAGGGCGACGAGGCCCCCCGGTGTCGTCGGCATGCGGGCGACTGTGCCAGCGTGCGCACGCCCCGCAAAGGGCGGTCGCCCCCTGTCCCACGACGAGGACGGACGTAACGCCGTGCAACGGCCCCTCGCCCGCCGACCAGGTGGTCCGTGTCGGCCGAGCAGGCGATGGTGGTGCGTCGGTCGCCCCGGACGCGCCACGACCACCTGCTCGGCGGGAGAGGGGGCGCCGGGACGACGACGGGCCCCGACCCTCCCGGAGGAGGATCGGGGCCCGTGTGTCAGGCGTTCAGGAGTGCGTCACTCCGCGCCGGCCTGCAGCTCGCCCGTCGGGGGCAGGTCGCGGACCGAGACGCCGGTCGGGGCGTCGAGCGCGGCGGCCGCGCCCACGCTCACCGGGCCGCGGTCGTGCTCGCCCTTCGAGACACCCCGGAAGGTGAACTCTCCGAGCAGGCCCTCGCCCTCGGCGTCGACCAGGACGATCTCGCCGGCCTTGAGCTCGCCGAACAGGATCTTCTCCGAGAGCACGTCCTCGATGTCGCGCTGGATCGCGCGGCGCAGCGGACGAGCACCCAGGACCGGGTCGTAGCCCTTCTCGGCGAGGAGCTGCTTCGCGGGCTGCGTGAGCTCGATGCCCATGTCCTTGTCCCGCAGGCGGGCGTCGAGACGGGCGATCATCAGGTCGACGATCTGGATGATCTCGGCCTGCGAGAGCTGCGGGAAGACCACCACGTCGTCGACGCGGTTGAGGAACTCCGGCCGGAAGTGCTGCTTGAGCTCGTCGTTGACCTTCGCCTTCATGCGCTCGTAGGACGTGACCAGGTCGCCGCCGGCGTTGAAGCCGGTCTGGACGCCCTTGGCGATGTCCCGCGTGCCGAGGTTGGTCGTCATGATGATGACGGTGTTCTTGAAGTCCACGACGCGGCCCTGCGAGTCGGTCAGGCGACCGTCCTCGAGGATCTGCAGGAGCGAGTTGAAGATGTCCGCGTGGGCCTTCTCCACCTCGTCGAACAGGACGACCGAGAACGGCTTGCGCCGCACCTTCTCGGTGAGCTGGCCGCCCTCGTCGTACCCGACGTAGCCGGGGGGCGAGCCGAACAGCCGCGAGACGGTGTGCTTCTCGGAGAACTCCGACATGTCGAGCTGGATGAGCGCGTCCTCGTCCCCGAAGAGGAACTCGGCGAGCGCCTTGGCCAGCTCCGTCTTCCCGACGCCCGTGGGGCCGGCGAAGATGAACGACCCACCGGGGCGCTTCGGGTCCTTGAGGCCCGCACGCGTGCGGCGGATGGCCTGCGACAGCGCCTTGATCGCGGCCTCCTGGCCGACGACGCGCTTGTGCAGCTCGTCCTCCATGTTGAGCAGGCGGCTGGACTCCTCCTCGGTGAGCTTGAAGACCGGGATGCCCGTGGCCATGGCCAGGACCTCGGCGATCAGCTCCTCGTCCACCTCCGCGACGGTGTCCAGGTCACCGGACTTCCACGCCTTCTCCTTGTCGGCGCGCTTCGCGGTGAGCTGCTTCTCCTTGTCGCGCAGGCCGGCGGCCTTCTCGAAGTCCTGCGCGTCGATCGCGGACTCCTTCTCGCGGCGCGCCTCGGCGATCTCCTCGTCGAGCTCCTTGAGCTCCGGCGGGGCCGTCATGCGGCGGATGCGCAGGCGCGCGCCCGCCTCGTCGATGAGGTCGATCGCCTTGTCCGGGAGGAACCGGTCGTTGATGTACCGGTCCGCGAGCGTGGCCGCGGAGACGAGGGCGGAGTCCGTGATGGACACGCGGTGGTGCGCCTCGTAGCGGTCGCGCAGGCCCTTGAGGATCTCGATGGCGTGCGGGAGCGACGGCTCGGCGACCTGGATGGGCTGGAAGCGGCGCTCCAGGGCCGGGTCCTTCTCGACGTGCTTGCGGTACTCGTCGAGCGTCGTCGCGCCGATGGTCTGCAGCTCGCCGCGCGCGAGCATCGGCTTGAGGATGCTCGCGGCGTCGATCGCGCCCTCGGCGGCACCCGCCCCGACGAGGGTGTGGATCTCGTCGATGAACAGGATGATGTCGCCGCGCGTGCGGATCTCCTTGAGCACCTTCTTGAGGCGCTCCTCGAAGTCGCCGCGGTAGCGCGAGCCGGCCACGAGCGCGCCGAGGTCGAGCGTGTAGAGCTGCTTGTCCTTGAGCGTCTCGGGGACGTCGCCGCGCACGATGTCCTGGGCGAGGCCCTCGACGACGGCCGTCTTGCCGACGCCGGGCTCGCCGATGAGGACGGGGTTGTTCTTGGTGCGGCGGCTCAGCACCTGCATGACGCGCTCGATCTCGAGGCTGCGCCCGATGACCGGGTCGAGCTTGCCCTCGCGCGCGGCCTGGGTGAGGTTGCGCCCGAACTGGTCGAGCACGGCCGAGCCCGACGGCTGGCCCTCGGTGGGACCGCCGGCGGCGACCGGCTCCTTGCCCTGGTAGCCGGACAGGAGCTGGATGACCTGCTGGCGCACCTTGTTGAGGTCGGCGCCCATCTTCGTCAGGACCTGGGCGGCGACGCCCTCGCCCTCGCGGATGAGGCCGAGCAGGATGTGCTCGGTGCCGATGTAGTTGTGGCCGAGCTGGAGCGCCTCGCGCAGCGACAGCTCGAGCACCTTCTTGGCGCGCGGCGTGAACGGGATGTGCCCGCTCGGGGCCTGCTGGCCCTCGCCGATGATCTCGGTCACCTGGGTGCGGACGCCGTCGAGGGAGATCCCGAGGGACTCCAGCGCCTTGGCCGCGACACCCTCGCCCTCGTGGATGAGGCCGAGGAGGATGTGCTCGGTGCCGATGTAGTTGTGGTTGAGCATCCGCGCCTCTTCCTGGGCGAGGACGACGACCCGACGGGCTCGGTCTGTGAATCTCTCGAACATGTGCTGCTCCTCGTGAGCGGCGTACACCTGCCCGCCGGACGACGGGTACAAGCCTGACCGCATTGACTCTATGCGGTTCGAACGAGCCGCACCCCCTCCGTATGCCGTTGTTCGCCAGGGGCGTGAAAGAGGGGTCGCGCCGTGACCTGCCGGGCGGTCCCGGGTGCACGACGGCGGAGATCACCCGGCCCGACACGCGCCGGGGGCGTTGACCGCGGCCCGCGCCACGGGCAGGCTCGGGAGTGCGCCCCGCACGACGTCCAGAAGGGTGGCGAAGAGCGATGCACCAACCGGACCAGCCGCCGGAGGACACCCCCGCACCGGACGCGGACGAGCGAGAGGCACGCCCCACGGGCTCGGCCGCGTCGTGGGAGCAGGTGGTCGCGCGGTTCCACGGCGCCGTCGCGGAGGTCGACGACCCGCTCACCTGGGGTCTCGACCTCGACGAGGAGACGCTCACGGGCGCCGGCCACGGCGCGCACGACCCGGCCGAGGAGCGCTTCCTGCGCTCCTACGTGTCGTTCACGGGCGAGACGCTCGACGTCGAGACGCTGCGGGTGCGGGCCGCGCACGACGAGCAGGCCGAGGACATCGCCCGCACCGCGCTCAGCGGGGCGCTCGCCGCGCCCCTGCACTCGGACTCCCCCGGCGACGACGACTTCCTCGACTCCTACCAGGAGTACCGCGCCGCGATGCGCGCGATCGTCGAGGAGGTGGACGTCGCGCCCGTCGTGCGCACCACGTTCCGGGTCGACGGCGAGACCCGCCCCTGCCTGTACGTCACCGTGCGGGAGCACGCCGCGGTGTACGTGCCGGTCGAGGACCGGGCGCTGGTCGTCTCGGGCCCGGCGGACCTGCTCGCGCGGGTCGACGTCGTCACCCGCCCCCTGCGCAACATCCTCCAGGACGAGCCCGACCCGCGGTTCTGACCGGCGCCGCGCCCCGCGCCGCGGGACTCTCGTCCACCACCCCGGGACGCCCGTCCCGGGCGCGGCGCGGCCCCGCGGCCTAGGGTCGAGTCAGCACCGGCGCCGCCGACGGCGTCGGTGACAGCACGCCGACGGCGCACGCGGTCGGCCGACCGGGCGGAGGTGGCGAGATGCGCGGCGTGATCGTCGGTGTCGACGGGTCGGAGGAGTCGGGCGGCGCGCTCGACTGGGCGATGCGCGAGGCGGCGGACCGGGCGGTGCCCCTGACGGCCGTGCTCGCGTTCGAGTCGCGGCAGGGGCCGGGCGACGGCCCCGACGCGGCGGCCGAGGAGAAGCGGGCGCTCGTCCAGGAGTGGCTCGACGCCGCGCGCGCCCGCACGGGGATCGGCCCGGACGCGGTCACCGCGACGGCCGTCGCCGAGCGCGGCAGCCCCGCGGCCGTCCTGCTCGCCCTCGCCCAGCCGCGCGTCGCGCAGGCCGCCCAGGACGACGTGCGGCCCGACGCCGCCGACGGCGACGACGCCGACCTGCTCGTCCTCGGCCGCTGCGGCCGGGGCCGCCTCGGCCGGATGGTCCTCGGGTCGGTGCCGACCGCCGTCGTGCAGCACGCGACCGTCCCCGTGACCGTGGTGCGCGGGACGCCCGACGTGCGCCACGACCACGCGCGGCCCGTCGTCGTCGGGGTCGACGGGTCGTCGACGTCGGTCCAGGCGCTGCGGCACGGCGCCGACGTCGCGCGGCGCACGGGCGCGACGCTCGAGGCCCTGTTCTGCTGGCAGATCGTCTCGCTCGCGCCCCTGCCCGACTCGTGGGGATGGACGCCGCCCATCGACGACTACGAGAAGTTCGCCGCCCAGAAGCTCGACGCCGCGCTCGAGGCGGCGGGGGTCGCCCTGCCCGACGACCGCCTCGTGCGCAGCGTGCAGCACGTGCACGCCGCGAAGGGGGTCATCGAGGCGTCGTCGCGCGCGGAGCGGCTCGTGCTCGGCAACCGCGGCGTCGGCGGGTTCGACCGGCTGCTCCTGGGGTCCGTGAGCCGGCACGCGGTCGAGTACGCGCACTGCCCGGTCACGGTCGTGCGGCCCGCGGACGCGACGCACCCCTCGGGCGCGCACGACAACTGAGGCCTTGCCCGACGCGCGGGCGGCAGCGACGCCCGCCGCGCGGCATGATGGAGCTCCCCGACAGGCCGGAGCCCCGATGACGAACGTCGACCTCCTCACGGAAGCCCACCTCACGACCGCCCGCACCGCGCCGAACGGTCGCAGCGCCGAGGTCGTGCTGCACGACGGCCCGCTGCGCCAGACGATCCTCGCGCTGCGCGCGGGCGTCGAGCTCGGGGAGCACAACTCCCCGCCCGCGGCGTCGATCCAGGTGCTGCGCGGGCGGGTCCGGGTCACGGCGCTCGGCGAGGGCGACGTCGAGCTGGGCGAGGGCGAGCTGCGCGTGCTCACGCACGAGCGGCACGCGGTGAGCGCGATCGAGGACGCGGCGTTCCTCCTGACGACCGTGACGAGCGTCCCGGGCAGCTGAGCGCCTGCTCCTGCGAACCGCCCGCACGGCTGCCAGGGTGGTGCGGATGAGAGTCTCGACAACGACGACCGTCCTCGCCGCGAGCGCCCTGGTCCTCGCGGCCTGCACCGCGACCCCCGGCGACGCCCCGGGCACCCCGGAGCCGTCGGCCCCGGCCCCCTCGACCTCTGCCGCGACCCCGGCACCCGGCGATCCCGCCGCGGCGCTCCCGACTGACGCGCCCGCCGACGTCCTGCTCCCCGCGGGGGCGTGGGGCGGCGAGGGAGCACGCGACGAGGCGGAGGGGGTCGCGGACTGGCACCTCCCGGAGGCGTGCGCCGACGGCGGCCCCGCGGACGCCACGGCGATGCGCACCGCGACCGAGGGCGACGGCGCGGACGAGGGCACCGTGGGGGTCCACCAGGTCGCGGTGTTCGCCGACGCCGACGCCGCCACCGCGGAGGCCGCGCGGCTCGCGGACCTGCTCGCCGCGTGCGCGGCGCAGGGCGGCGCGGAGGGCACGACGTACACGGCCGAGCCGCTCGACGTCGGCGCCCAGGGCGGCGGCCTGGCCACCGACTACTACGGGTCGGGCGGGAGCGGGGACCTGGACACGGCGCTCGGCACCTACCTGGCGACCACGCGCCGCGGTGCCGCGGTCACGCTCGTCGCGCTCGACGGCGGGGAGAGCACCGTGGGCGCGGCCCGCGAGACGGTCGCGGAGCAGACCCGCGCCGCGTGGGAGCTGCTGTGCCGCTACGAGCAGGCGGGCTGCTGACCGACGGCGCCCTCCCGCCCGGGAGGTTCACTCCCGGGACGTCGTGCCCGGGTCGCCGTGGCGGCCGCTCAGCCCCTGACGGCCCAGGCCGCGAGGGCCAGCGCCGTGACGTCCTCCGCGACGGCGCCCGGCCAGTCGGGCCGCTCGCCGACGGCGAGGCGTCGCCACGCCGCACCGCCCCACGTCCCGACGGCACCGCCCGCGGCTCCCGCGGCGGCGGCGAGGACCAGCCCGACCGGACCGGTCCGGTGCCGGGCGACGAGCACCCCGCCGACCGCGCCGCTCGCGACGCGGACGACGGGGCCGGGCGGCGCGAGCCGGCTCGGCGTCTGCGGCAGCTTGTCGCCGACGACCTCGCCGACGACGCCGAGGATCGCCGCGCCGCGCGCGAGCGGCCCCGGTCCGTGGCCCGACCGGCCCGACCCGCCGGGCCGCACGAGGCCGGCCAGCACGGGCGCCGCGACCCCGAGGCTGCTGCGCGAGCCCGCGGCGACGCCGAGCGCGAGGGCCCGGGCGAGCACCGCCGTCGTGCTGCGCGGCGCGGCTGCGTCCTGGGACGTCATGGGGTCCTCCTGCGGTGTGGTGGTGGCCCGGTCGACCGGGTTCTCTCGAACGTAGCCGCTCCCGGGGCGGCCCACCCGGCGGCGCGGCGCGCCGCCCGCCGGGTCCCGCGCCCGGGCCCACCCCCAGCGACGCCGAGGTCGGCGAGCAGGCGCTGCGCCTCGCGGTCGCCCGGGCGACGACGCACCCCGGCGCGTGGCGGTCCGGTGCCCGGTCGTGCTGCGGGAGCCCACCCCGCGCCCCTGCCGCCGCCCCTCACGGACGGGTCGCGCTCGAACGGTTGACGGATCGGCACCACGGGGGCATGATCGGGAGGAGAAGATACCCCCTAGGGGTATCAGCAGCCGAGAGGAGACACGGTGGACCACCGCACGGAGCACGGCCCCGGGCGTCGGACCGGCGCGGACGGCGAGCACGAGCACCACGAGGCGCACGCGCACCCCGAGGCGCACGGGCACCCTCGCGCGTCGGCGACCGCCGCCGTCGACCACGCCACGCACGACCCGGCCGCGCACCGCGGCCACGACACGGCGGGGCACGAGGACCACCACGCGGGTCACGCCACCGCGGGTCACGGCACCGCCGGGCACGAGGGCCACGGCACGTCCGGGCACGAGAGTCACGACACGGCCGGTCACGGCACGGCGGGCCACGCCGGACACGACATGGCGGGTCACGGGGGTCACGGCGGGCACGGCGACCACGTCGGGCAGTTCCGCCGCCTGTTCTGGATCATGCTCGTCCTCGCGGTCCCCACGGTCGCGCTGAACGCCATGTTCGCGATGCTCCTGGGCTACGACCTGCCCGACGCCGCGTGGGTGCCCTGGGTGTCCCCCGTCCTGGGCACGGTGATCTACGCCTGGGGCGGGCGCCCGTTCCTCACCGGTGCGGTGAGCGAGCTGCGGAGCCGCAAGCCCGGGATGATGACGCTCATCTCGCTCGCCATCACGGTCGCGTTCGTGTCGTCGCTGGGAGCGAGCCTGGGCCTGCTCGCGCACGAGCTCGACGTCTGGTGGGAGCTCGCGCTCCTCGTCGTCATCATGCTGCTGGGCCACTGGCTCGAGATGCGCTCGCTCGCGCAGACGGCGTCCGCGCTCGACTCGCTCGCCGCGCTCCTCCCGGACGAGGCGGAGCGGGTCGCCGAGGACGGGACCGTGACGACCGTCGCGCCGACGGACCTGCGCGTGGGCGACCTGGTCGTCGTCCGGCCGGGAGGGCGCGTGCCCGCGGACGGCGAGGTCGCGTCCGGCTCGGCGGACGTCGACGAGTCGATGATCACCGGCGAGTCGCGCCCCGTGCGCCGCACCGTCGGGGACGCCGTCGTCGCGGGGACCGTCGCGACGGACGACGCGCTGCGCGTGCGGATCACGGCCGTCGGCGAGGACACCGCGCTCGCGGGCATCCAGCGGCTCGTCGCGGACGCGCAGGCGTCGTCGACGAAGACGCAGCGCCTCGCGGACCGCGCCGCCGGGTGGCTGTTCTGGTACGCGCTCGGGGCGGCCGCCCTGACGATCGGCCTCTGGCTGGTCTTCGGCACGCCCGAGCAGGCGCTGATCCGGGCGATCACCGTCCTCGTCATCGCGTGCCCCCACGCGCTGGGCCTCGCGATCCCGCTCGTCGTCTCGCTGTCGACGGAGCGTGCCGCGAAGGCGGGCGTCCTCGTCAAGGACCGCCTCGCGCTCGAGCGCATGCGCACCGTGGACACCGTCCTGTTCGACAAGACCGGGACGCTCACCGCGGGCGAGCCGGTCGTCGTGCACCTCGCGACCGCGGGCGGCACGTCCGAGGCCGCGCTGCTCGCGCTCGCCGCGGCGGCCGAGGCGGACAGCCAGCACCCGCTCGCCCGCGCGATCGTGCGGGCGGCCGAGGAGCGGGGCGACGACGTCCCCCGCGCCACCGACTTCCGGTCGCTCACGGCCGTCGGCGTCGAGGCGACCGTCCCGACCCCCGACGGCGCGCGCCGCGTCGCGGTCGGAGGGCCGGCACTCCTGCGCGAGCGCGGGCTCGACCCCCTGCCCGACGCCGCGGCGTGGGCCGAGGACGGGTCGACCGTCCTGCACGTGGTCGTCTCGGACGACGCCGGCGCCCGCACCGGCACCGGCACCGCATCGGACGCGCGGTCCGGCGAGGTCGTGGGCGCGTTCGCCCTGGCGGACGCGATCCGCCCCGAGTCGCGCGAGGCCGTCGACGCGCTGCACCGGCGCGGCATCCGGGTCGTCATGATCACCGGCGACGCCGAGCCCGTCGCCCGCGCGGTCGGGCGCGAGCTCGGCATCGACCAGGTCTTCGCGGGCGTGCGCCCCGAGGACAAGGACGCGAAGGTCGCCGAGCTGCAGCACGGCGGGCGCGTCGTCGCGATGGTCGGCGACGGCGTCAACGACGCCCCGGCGCTCGCCCAGGCGGACGTCGGCATCGCGATCGGCGCGGGCACCGACGTCGCGATCGCGTCCGCCGGGGTGATCCTCGCGAGCTCCGACCCGCGGGCGGTGCTGTCGATCATCGAGCTGTCGCACGCGTCGTACCGCAAGATGCAGCAGAACCTGTGGTGGGCCGCGGGCTACAACATCGTGGCCGTGCCCCTCGCCGCGGGCGTGCTCGCGCCCGTCGGGTTCGTCATGCCGATGGCGGTGGGCGCGATCCTCATGTCCGCGTCGACGGTCATCGTCGCGCTCAACGCGCAGCTGCTGCGCCGCACCGACCTCGACCCGGCCCGGCTCGCGTCGCGGTGAGCGGGGCCGCGAGGCCCCCTCGACCACGAGGCCGCGCGGAAGGTCGTGCTCGACCGTGAGGGACCCCGTGCGCGCTGCGAGACTGGGCCGGTGACCACGCAGCAGCCCGACGACCGGCCCGCCGCCGGCGTCCTCCTCACGCCCGGCGCCGGCGCGAGCCGCGACCACCGCGCGCTCGTCGCGATCGACGAGGCGCTGGCCGCCCTCGACCCGCCCGTCCCCGTGCGCCGCGTCGACTTCCCCTACCGGATCGCCGGCAAACGGATGCCCGACCGGCCGCCCGTCGCGATCGCGCACGTCCGCGCCGAGGCGGAGGCGTTCGCCGCCGAGCTCGGCACCACGACGGACCACCTCGTGCTCGGCGGCCGCTCGTACGGCGGCCGCATGTGCTCGATGGCCGTCGCCGAGGGGCTCCCCGCCGCCGGGCTGGCTCTCGTCAGCTACCCGCTGCACCCGCCGGGCAAGCCCGAGCGGCTGCGGACCGAGCACTTCCCGGACCTCCACGTGCCGGTCCTCCTCGTCTCCGGGCGCACCGACCCGTTCGCGACGCCGGACGAGCTCGCCGAGCACACCGCCGCGATCCCCGGGCCCGTCACGCGCGTCGAGCTGCCCGGTGCCCACGACCTCAAGGGGCAGGACGCGGCCGTGTGCGAGGCCGTCGTCCGGTGGCTCGCGACGCTCGGGGCCTGACGCACCCCAGGGCGCCGCTCCGGCGTTCCGACCGGCCCGCACGACTGCGTACGATGTGCCGCGGACCGCTCCCGAACGACCCGGAGGTGTTGATGCGCGCCGCTGGCCGCCTGCTCGCCCTCGCACCCCTGGCGGTGCTCGTGGTGGCCGTCGCCGCCGCACCCGCGACCGCCGCCGGCCGGGACGGCGAGAGCGGGCTCGAGGTGAGCGTCGACGGCGTCTCGTTCGACCCGGAGCGCCTCTGGTCCGAGTGGGGCGCCGTCTCCTACGCCGTGAGCGCGCCGGACGGGAGCCGCGAGCGGTACTACTCCGACTCCTACGGCCCGCGCGACTCCGCGGACGGGTTCCTGGCCTTCTCGGTGCCGTCGCGCACGTTCCCCGACGGCTACTGCGTCACGTGGGCCCAGGTGTCCGGCCTGCGCGCGCAGCACGCGCGGTGGAACGGGGACGACCCCGTCTGCACGACGGCGCAGGCCGAGCCCTCCCCCACGACGGCGCCCCCGGCGCCGACCCCCGACGCCCCCGCGACCTCGGCCCCGACGGCCGAGGTGCCGCCGGCCGCGGCGGTCGTGGAGGCGCCCGTCGAGACGCCGGACGCGCCGGAGCCGGACGTCACGGAGGAGCCGACCGCCGAGCCGACGGAGGAACCGACGACGGACGCCCCCGACGAGCCGACCCCGACCGCCGCGCCCACGACCGCCGGCACCGAGCCGGCGCGTGTCCCGCTCGCGTCCGTCGACCGCACGGCGCCGCCCCCGCCCGCCGGCGAGACCTTCCCGACCTTCGCCGCGCTAGGCGTCGGCGGGCTCGTCGCCGCGGCGGCCGGCGGCGTGATCCTGCTCGTGCGCCGCGTGGGCTGAGCCCTCGGCGAGGCGCCTGCGCCAGGCTGGCGTCCCCGCCTGCACCACGCTCCGAACGCAGAAAAGGCCGGGTCCGAGGACCCGGCCTTTTCTGCCGTGATGGAGCCGCCTAAGGGAATCGAACCCTTGACCTATTCATTACGAGTGAATCGCTCTGCCGACTGAGCTAAGGCGGCGTGCTACGTCCCGGTCCGCTCGGCGAACCGGTGGCAACGAGCGCCTACTGTACCCAACGACCGGGCCAGATTCCAAAGCGGGCCCGCGGGCCGCCGTCGGGCGTCCTTCGGCTCAGCAGCGGAGCCCGTCCTCGGGGACGGTCCCGTCCACGAGGTAGGCGTCCACGGCGTCGCTCAGGCAGTCGTTCGCGCGCCCGTACGCGGTGTGCCCCTCGCCCTCCCAGGTGACCAGGACGGCGGAGTCGAGCGTGTCGGCGAGGCCCTCGGCCCACACGTAAGGGGTGGCCGGGTCGTTGGTCGTGCCGATGACGAGGATCGGCGCGGCGCCCTCCGCGGCGAGGTCGAACTCCTGGTCGACGACGGGGTACGCCCAGCCCTCGCACGTGAGCCCGCCGAACGCGAAGAAGTAGCCCATCGTCGGGGCCTCCTCCTCGAGCCGCTCGAGCTGGGCCTGCATCGCGGCCGGGTCGTCGTCCTGGCGCCCGTCGAGGCAGTTCACGGCCCGGAACGCCTCGGACGAGTTCGACGAGTACGTGCCGTCGGCGTTCCGGTCGTTGTAGAAGTCGGCGAGGTAGAGCAGGCCGTTGCCGGTGCCCTCCTCGAACGCCTCGGTGAGCGCCTGCGTGAGCACGGGCCAGCTCTGGTCGTTGTACAGCGTGACGGCGACGCCGTAGAAGCCGAGGGTCTGCGTGACGCTGCGACCCGAGTCCGTCGGGAGCGGGTTCGCCTTCGCGGCGTCGAGGAGCGAGCGGATCTGGCGCATCCCCGCGTCCGTGTCGCCCTTCAGCGGGCACCCGGCGCCGGCCTGGCAGTCCTCGACGTACGCGCGCAGGGCGTTCTCGAAGCCGACGGCCTGCTGCTCGGAGATCTCGTCCGGGTCGAGCGAGGTGTCGATCGCCCCGTCCAGCACCATGCGGCCGACCTTGTCCGGGAACAGCCCGGCGTACGTGGCCCCGAGCTGCGTGCCGTAGGAGTAGCCGAGGTACGCGAGCTTCTCGTCGCCGAGGACGGCACGCAGCATGTCCATGTCGCGCGCGGCGCTCTGGGTGTCGACCTGGCCGAGCAGCTCGCCCGTGTTCTCGGCGCACGCGTCGGCCCACGCGCGACGGTCCTCCGCGAGCGCCTCGAGCCCCGCCTCGTCCGTGTCGAAGTCGCGCGACAGGGACTCGTCCTTCGCGGCGTCGTCGAGGCACACGACGGGCGACGACTGCCCGACGCCGCGGGGGTCGAAGCCCACGAGGTCGTAGGCCGCGGTGACGCTCTCGCCGACGGTCGGCGCGAGCGACGCGACGAAGTCGACGCCTGACGCGCCGGGCCCGCCGGGGTTGGTGAGGAGCGAGCCGATGCGCTCGCCGGTCGCGGGCTGGCGCTTGACCGCGAGCTCGATCTCGCCCGCCGCCGGGTCCTGCCAGGAGAGGGGGGCGCGCGCCGTCGTGCACTCCCAGCCGGCCCCGCACTCCTCCCACGCGAGGGTCTGCCCGTAGAACTCCTCGAAGCCCTCCGGTCCCGTCTCGCCCGTGCCGGTCGACGACGCGGTCGGGACGTCCTCGACCGGGGTCTGCTGCTTCGGGGGCGCCGAGCACGCGCCCGCGACGAGGGCCAGCGCGAGGGTCGCGGCGCAGGCCAGGGCGCGGCGAGCGGGGCGGGAGGAGGGGGACGTCGTCACCCGGACACGGTAGCCGCTCGCCCGTCGCGCGGGAGACGGCCCACCGGCGGCGGCCCGTCCTTTCACGCGCTCTTCACCGCGCGGGTCGTCACCCCGCGGTCCAGGCGAACTCGCCGGCCGCGCCCTCGGCCGGCGGCGGCACGACGACGGTCCCGCGGTCCCCGAGCACGACGCTCACGTCGGCGCTCGTGTCCACGTCGTCGGGCACCGCGACGACGGACGTCGCGGGGACGTAGTCCATGGTGCACGCGGTGTCGGCGGGGATGTCGACGAACGACACGACGACGTCGCTCCCCTCGACCGCGGCGTCGTCCTCGGCGAGCAGCGGGCACGAGCTGGACCCGAACGTCACGACGAGCAGGAGGCCCGGCTCGGCGCTCCACGCGGCGCCGGTGCCGCCCTCGGTCGGCGCGTCCGCGCCGGGCGGCAGGCCCTTGCCGTGCGCGCCCGCGACGACGTCCATCGTCGCGGCGTCGGGCAGGCCCTGCTGCTCGTCGGTGGCGTCGCCGGTCGGCTCCGCCGAGGGGTCCGACGAGGGGCCGCCGTCGGGCTCCGTGGTCTCCTCGGTGGCGCTCGTGCCGTCACCGCCCCCGTCGGTTCCGGACGCGCACGCCCCGAGCAGGGCGACCGTGGCCGTGAGGGCGAGCGCCGCGGTGAGGCGCGCGGTCCGGGCGGCGGGACGACGGGCGGGGACCATGGGGACTCCTCGGTCGGCGACGGGTGCGCGACCATCGTGGTCCGCGCCGGGACCTCGCGCGCGCCGAACCGCCGACGCGCCGCGGGATCGTGACCCGACGGTGACCCGGGGTGGGAGCATCCCCGCATGGACGCACCGCACCCGACCCGCGGCACCGAGCGGCCCCCGCTGCGCTGGGGCCTGCGCACCGACCTCCTGCGGCACGGCGACGGCGGCGACTCGAGCCGCGTCGGGTACGTGGAGCTGTTCTTCGACCTGGTGTTCGTGTTCGCGGTCACCCAGCTCTCGCACGGGCTCATCGCGCACCCCGGCGTCGAGGCGCTCGGGCACACGCTCCTGCTCGGCGTCGCCGTCTGGTGGGTGTGGGTCGACACGATGTGGGTGACGAACTGGCTCGACCCCGAGCGCCTGCCGGTGCGGGGCCTGCTCGTGGTGCTCATGCTGCTGGGCCTCGTCCTCGCGAGCGCGATCCCGGAGGCGTTCGGCGACAAGGGCCTGCTGTTCGCCGTCATGCTCGTCGCGATGCAGGTGGGGCGCAGCCTCTTCACGATGGTCGCGATGGGCCGCGTGTGGCCCGAGAACGCGGTGAACTTCGTCCGCATCACGACGTGGCTCGCGGCCTCGGGCGCGCTGTGGGTCGCGGGCGGCCTCGTCGAGGAGCACCGCCTGCTGCTGTGGGCGGTCGCGGCCGCGATCGACGTCGCCGGGCCGCGCGCGATGTTCTGGCTCCCCGGGATCGGGGCGTCGCGCGCGAGCACGTGGGTGGTCCGCGGGGAGCACATGGCCGAGCGCGTCAGCCTGTTCGTCATCATCTGCCTGGGCGAGTCGATCATCGTCACCGGCGCCGCGTTCGCCGAGCTCCCCCTCGACCTCACGACCGTCTCCGCGTTCTGCTCCGCGTTCGCGAGCACCGTGCTCATGTGGCTGCTGTTCTTCGACCGGTCCGAGCGGCGCGCCACCGAGTACTTCACGTCGCGCGCCGAGCGCGGGATGGTCGCCCAGACGGCGTACACGTACGTCCCGTTCGTCATCGTCACCGGGATCGTGCTCACCGCCGTCGCCGACGAGCTCGTGCTCCTGCACCCGCTCGGGCACGACGGCGGTCACGCCGACGCCTGGACCGCCGGCCTCGTGTGCGGGGCGGCGGCGACGTACCTCGTCGGGAACGCGCTGTTCCGGCGCGCGACGGGCGGGCGCTGGTCGCTCCCGCACGTGCTGGGCGCGGTCGCGGTCGGCGTGCTCTTCGCCCTCCACGCGTGGCTCTCGCCGCTCGCGCTCAACTGGGTGACGGACGGCGTCCTGCTGGCGGTCATCGTGGGCGACGTGGTCCGCGCGCGGCGGGTCCAGGGCGCGCCGTCGGACGGGCCGGGCGCGCCGACGGGGCCCCCTCCCGAGACGCCGTCCGGGACCCCGTGAGCCGGGGCCCGTGCGTCTCGCCGGGCGCGATCGTCGCGACGTCGCTACGTTCGCCCTGATGGCGCGGGGCAGCAGGCCGTCGCGTCGCGGGACCCGTCGAGAAAGGGCGTGACCGTGGACTTCTGGGACTTCTTCTGGCTCCTCGTGTGGAGCTTCTTCTTCATCGCGTACCTCATCGTGCTCTTCCAGATCATCGCGGACCTGTTCCGTGACCGGGAGCTCTCCGGGTGGTGGAAGGCAGTCTGGATCATCTTCCTCATCTTCCTGCCCGTACTGACGTCGCTCGTCTACCTCATCGCGCGGGGGCGCGGCATGGCGGAGCGACAGGCCGCGGCCGTCGTCCAGGCGAAGCACGACACGGACGCCTACATCCGCCAGGTCGCGACGACGTCGCCGGCCGAGCAGATCTCCCACGCCAAGGCGCTCCTCGACTCGGGCGCCATCACCCCCGAGGAGTTCGCGCAGCTCAAGGCGAAGGCGCTCGCCTGACGGACCCCTGCCTCCCCCGGGCCGGGCGTACCCGCGTGCGGGTGCGTCCGGCCCGTCCGACGATCGAGACATGACCCGCTTCGGCTACACCCTCATGACCGAGCAGTCCGGCCCTCGTGCGCTCGTGGAGCACGCGGTCGACGCGGAGCGCGTCGGCTTCGACTTCGAGGTGATGAGCGACCACTACTTCCCCTGGCTCGACGCCCAGGGCCACGCCCCGTACGCGTGGTCCGTGCTCGGGGCGGTCGCCCAGGCGACCGAGCGCGTCGGCCTCATGACGTACGTGACCTGCCCCCTCCTGCGCTACCACCCCGCGGTCGTGGCGCAGAAGGCCGCGACCGTGGCGCTCCTGTCCGACGACCGCTTCACCCTCGGGCTCGGCGCCGGGGAGAACCTCAACGAGCACGTGGCGGGCGAGCGCTGGCCCGCCGTCGGCGAGCGGCACGACATGCTCGAGGAGGCGGTGCAGATCATCCGCTCGCTGCTCGACGGCGAGCGCCTCACGTTCGACGGCGTCCACTACCGCGTCGACTCCGCCAAGCTCTGGGACCTGCCCGACGAGACCGTCGAGATCGGCGTGGCCGTCTCCGGGCCGCAGTCGATCGAGCGGTTCGCCCCGCTGGCCGACCACCTCGTCACCACCGAGCCCGAGGCCGGTGTCGTGCAGCGGTGGTCCTCCGTCCGCGAGCGCGCCGAGCTCGCGCCGTCGCGCGTCGTCGGGCAGATGCCGATCTGCTGGGACCCGGACGAGGAGACCGCCGTGGCGCGCGCGCACGAGCAGTTCCGGTGGTTCGGCGGCGGCTGGCGCGTCAACGCGGACCTGCCGACGACCGAGGCGTTCGAGGCGGCGACGGCGTTCGTGCGGCCCGAGGACGTGGCCGCGTCCATCCCGTGCGGCCCCGACCTGGACGCGGTCGTCGAGGCGGCGTCCGCGTGGTGGGAGGCAGGATTCACCGACCTCGCGCTCGTCCAGGTGGGCGAGGTCGGGCAGCGCGAGTTCCTCGAGACCGCGGCCGGGCCGCTCCTGGAGAAGCTCCGCGCGGCGGCGCCGTCGAGCTAGCGGCCGTCAGCCCTGGGGGCGCAGCGCGACGACCATCGCCTCCACGGCCAGCAGCGGCGCGACGTTGCCCTCGAGCCGCTCGCGCGCGACGCCGATCGCGTCCATGCGCCGCACCGTCTGCTCGGGCGTCGAGTCCTGCGCGAGCGCAGCCACCGTCTCGGCGAGCTCGGTGTTGACGAGCTCGACCTGGGCCCCGAGCTGCACCACGAGCACGTCGCGGTACAGCGAGAGCAGGTCGACCATCGCGCGGTCGAGCACGTCGCGCTGGTGGCGCGTCGCGCGCCGCTTCTGGTCGGCCTCGAGGTCGCGGAGCTGGGAGCGCAGCCGCGGCGGGAGCGTCTCGCCGTCCGCGACGCCGAGCGCACGCAGGAGCTCGGCCTTCTCTGCGGCGTCGCGCTCCTCCGTCGCCGCCTTCGCCTCGGCCTGCGCGAGGTCCACGAGCTCCCCCGCGGCGAGCACGGCGTCGCCGACCCCGCGGACCCGCCGGGCGAGCGAGAGCACGGACGTGCGGCGCTCGCGCGCCCCCGCGTCCCGCGCGAGGCGCCGGGCGAGACCGATATGGCTCTGGGCCGCGCGCGCCGCGACGAGGGCGACGTGCTCGTCGACACCGTCGCGCTGCACGAGCAGGCCCGCGACGGCCTCGACCGGCGGCACCCGCAGCACGACCCCGCGGCAGCGTGAGCGGATCGTCACGAGCACGTCCTGCGGGCTCGGGGCGCAGAGGATCCACACCGTGTGCGGGGCGGGCTCCTCGATCGCCTTGAGGAGGACGTTCGTGGTGCGCTCCGCCATGCGGTCGGCGTCCTCGACGACGATGACCCGGCGCCGGCCCTGCGACGGGCTGCGGCTCGCGACCGTCACCAGGTCGCGCACGTCGTCGATCTTGATGGTCACGAGCTCGGTCGCGACGAGCGTCACGTCCGGGTGCGTCCCGGCGAGCGTCGTGCGGCACGCCTGGCAGCGCCCGCAGCCGCCCTGCTCGCACTGGAGCGCGGCCGCGAACGCGCGCGCGGCGTTCGAGCGGCCGGACCCGGGCGGGCCGGTGAGCAGCCACGCGTGGGTCATCGCGGCGGGGTCGGTGGCCGCGGCACGGAGCGTCGCGACGGCCTGCTCCTGCCCGACGACGTCGTCCCAGACGCTCATGCGCGCGCGTCCCCGGCAGGCCGCGCCGGGGCGCCCGGCAGGAGGTCCGTGCCCGGCGCGTAGCCGATCGCGCTGTCCGTGTCGTCGAAGCCGTCGTCGGGCAGCGCGGCGACCGTGTCCTCGGCCTCCTCGACGACGGGCGTGAGCTCGAGCCGCGCGGCGACGTCGACCCGGATCTGCGCCTGGAGGTCGTCGACCGAGCCCGCGGCGTCGAGCACGACCCAGCGCTCCGGGTCCGACGCCGCGCGCGTGAGGAACGCCTCGCGCGTGCGGCGGTGGAACTCCGCGCCCGCGCGCTCGAGGCGGTCCTGCTGGCGGCGGATGCGCCCGGCGGCGACCGCCGGGTCGAGGTCGAGCAGGATCGTCACGTCGGGCAGGAGGTCCTGCACGGCCCAGCGCGAGATGAGCTCGACCTCGTCCGCGCCGAGCTCGCGCCCGCCCGCCTGGTAGGCGACCGACGAGTCGAGGTAGCGGTCCGTGACGACGATCGCCCCGCGCTCGAGCGCGGGGCGCACGAGGCTCGCGACGTGGTGCGCGCGGTCCGCGGCGTAGATGAGCGCCTCCGTGCGGGGGTCCATGTCCTGCCCGTGGAGCACCGCGGCGCGCAGCTCCTTGCCGAGCTCCGTGCCGCCCGGCTCGCGCGTCAGCACGACCTCGCGACCCGTGAGCTCGCCGAGCCACTGCCCGAGCAGGCGTGCCTGCGTCGACTTGCCGACGCCGTCGCCGCCCTCGAAGGAGATGAAGTACCCGGGTGCGCTCACGGCGACCACCCTAGTCGCGACGTCGGACACGGGCCGGTCCCCCGGGCGCCGGACGCGCGGGACAGCCGCGGGCGCCGGACGCGCGGGATAGCCTCGGGCCATGCCCGATCCCGTGACCGCCCCCGTGACGGACCCCCCGCCCGCTCCTCTGCCCACCCCCGGCGTCGCGTTCGCCGGCCGGACGTTCGACGCCGTGCTGTTCGACATGGACGGCACCCTCATCGACTCGGTCCCGGCGGTGGACCGGAACTGGCGTCGCTGGGCCGCGGAGCACGGGCTGCCCGACGCCGAGGACTTCCAGATCCAGCACGGCACCCCCGCGCGCACGCTCATCGCGACGCTCCTGCCGGCCGACCAGGTCGAGCCCGCGTACGACCGCATCCACGAGCTGGAGCTCGAGGACAACGAGGGCGTGACGATCCTGCCGGGGACGCGCGACGCGCTCGCCGCCCTGCCCCCGGAGCGGCAGGCGATCGTCACGTCGTGCACCAGCCCCCTCGCGGCGGCGCGCATGGCCGCGTCGGGCCTCGTCGCGCCGTCGGTGGTCGTCACCGCGGACGACGTCGCCCACGGCAAGCCCGATCCGGACCCGTTCCTCCTCGGCGCGGAGCGCCTGGGCGTGGACCCGGCGCGGTGCCTCGTCGTCGAGGACGCCCCGGCCGGGGTCGCGTCGGCCCGCGCCGCAGGGTGCGCCGTGCTCGTCGTGACGGGCACGCACACGGCCGACGAGCTCGCGTCCGCGTCCCCTGCACCCGACGCGCTGGCGGCGGGGCTGGCGGCGGTGCGCTTCGCCGCAGGCCCGGACGGCATCCGGATCACGGACGCCTGACCACCCCGCCGACCATGCGGTCGTCTCCCGCCCTCGACCCTGGACGGGCCAGAACCGCATGCTCGGCGGGCTGCCGTCGGTCAGTAGACCCCGGCGCGTTGGGCGGCCGCGACGACCTTCGACGCGGCGGCGTGGATCTCCGCCAGCTCGTCGAGGGTGAGGCCCGTGGCGGCGACGATCGCGGGCGGGATGCGCTCCGCGTCACGACGCCGCGCCCGTCCCTCGGGCGTGAGCGTCACGCGGACCTGGCGGCCGTCGTCGGGCGAGCGGGACCGGCGCACGTAGCCGAGGCTCTCGAGCCGCTTGAGGAGCGGGGAAAGCGTCCCCGCGTCGAGGTGCAGCCGCGCCGCGAGGTCGCCGACGGTCGACGTCGTGCCCGCCGCGTCGTCCTGCCACAGCGCGAGCAGCACGAGGTACTGCGGGTGGGTGATGCCCAGGGGCTCGAGCAGCGGCCGGTACAGGGCGACCATGCCGCGCGCGCCCGCCGAGAGCGCGAAGCAGACCTGCGTCTCGAGCGCGAGCGGGTCCGCGAACAGCGTCGCCGCGCCCGGTGCGGGCGCCCCGCCGTTCTCCTCGCTCGTCATGGCGCCATGCTACCGAGGATCGCGCTATTCTTGGTACGCCAATCATTGGTGCACCAACCATCAGCGGACAAGCACCAGCCACCGGCTTCCGGGCCGGCGACGCGACACCAGCGGAGGACACCGTGGCGCGCAAGAACGACAAGCGCACGCTCGGCATGCGCATCACCGAGGGCTTCCTGCCGATCTTCGGCCCGGCACAGCTGGGGCGGCAGGAGGCCGACGGCCGCGGCGTGTCCGACGCCGAGCGCGAGCGCGACCAGGAGCTGCGCACCCGCTTCGAGCGGGTCACCGGCCCCGACGGCCGCAGCTACGTCGTCGAGCACACCGACTGACGCAACGCCCGCCCGCGGGCGTCACTCCCCGGGGTAGACGACCCCGACCTGGCGGCGCACCTCGTCGAGCGTGCGCATGACCTCGAGCGTCGAGTCCCACGACATGCGCGGGCTCTGCGTCTCGCCCGCGGCGACGCGGCGCGCGACCTCGGCGGCCTGGTACTGCTTGCCCTCGCCGGAGAAGCCGTCGTAGTACCAGGACGCGCCGTCGTGCCGGACGACCCGGAACGACGTCGGCGCGTAGAACGTGCCCTCGACCTCGATGCGGCCCGCCGTGCCCGAGATCACCGCCGTGTTCGCGGTGCGCGACCACAGCGTGGTCGAGAGCGTCGCCTGCGTGTCGCCGTAGCCGAGCACGATGCTCGCCTGCCCGTCGACGCCCGTCTCCGTGAGCGCACCGACGGCCGTCACGGTCGACGGCGCGCCCAGCAGGTCGTGCGCGAACGACACCGGGTAGACGCCCAGGTCGAGCAGCGCGCCGCCCGCCAGCTCCGGCGCGTAGAGCCGGTGCTCGGGGTCGAACGGGAACCACTGGCCGTGGTCCGCGCTGAGGTTCACGACGTCGCCGATCTCGCCGCGCGCGATCACGCCGCGCAGCGCGGCGACGTGCGGCAGGAACCGCGTCCACATGGCCTCCATGACGAACACGCCCGCCTCGCGCGCGGCGTCGAGCACCTCGACCGCCTCGGCCTCGTTGCGCGTGAACGCCTTCTCGACGAGGACGTGCTTGCCCGCGCGGATCGCGAGCAGGGCGTGCTCGTGGTGGTGCGAGTGCGGCGTCGCGACGTACACGACGTCCACCTGCGGGTCCTCGACGAGCTCGTCGTAGCCGTGGTGCGTCGTGGGGACGCCGTGCGCGGTCGCGAAGCGCTCGGCGCGCACGCGGTCGCGCGAACCGACCGACGCGACGCGACCCTGCGTGTGCAGGCGCACCGCCTCCGCGAACGACGACGCGATGCCGCCCGCGCCGAGGATGCCCCAGCGGATCGGGGGCGCGCTGCGCGGGTCGGGGACCGTGCCCGTCACCTCGGCGGACAGGTCGGGGAACGGGTGGACGCCGGAGGCGGCCGGGGTCTCGTCGGGGTGCGCGGCGGGCGGCGGGGCGACGGTGCTCATGCGGCCCACGCTATCGCCCTGCGCGGGCCTCGCCGCCGCTCGTCCACAGGCCGCGCGTCGGGCCCGCGAGCAGCCCTCCCCCGCACGGGTGGTGCGCGCCGCCGCGCGGCACGTCACGATGGGGGCATGACGACCCCCGCGCCCCGGACCGGTACGCCGACCGACGCCGGACCCGAGCCGGAGGCACGGGCGAGCGCGCGCGACCTCGTCAAGGTCTACGGCTCCGGCCCGACGGCCGTCCGCGCGCTCGACGGCGTCGACGTCGACTTCGCGCGCGGCCGGCTCACGGCGATCATGGGGCCGTCCGGGTCCGGCAAGTCGACGCTCATGCACTGCCTCGCCGGGCTGGACTCCCCGACCTCCGGCAGCGTGGTGATCGACGGGCAGGAGATCAGCCGGATGTCTCAGCGGCGGCTCACGGCGCTGCGCCGCACGCGCGTCGGGTTCGTCTTCCAGGCGTACAACCTCGTCCCGACGCTCACGGCCGCGGAGAACATCACGCTCCCCCTCGACATCGCGCGCACCCGCGTGGACCGCGACTGGTTCGACGAGGTGACGACCGCCGTCGGGCTCACCGACCGCCTGCACCACCGCCCCTCCGAGCTGTCCGGTGGGCAGCAGCAGCGCGTGGCGTGCGCGCGGGCGCTCGTGTCGCGGCCCTCGATCGTGTTCGCCGACGAGCCGACCGGCAACCTCGACTCGCGCTCGGCGGGCGAGGTGCTCACGTTCCTGCGCCGCTCCGTCGACGAGCTCGACCAGACGGTCGTCATGGTCACGCACGACCCGCGCGCGGCGTCGTATGCGCACCGCGTCGTCTTCCTCGCGGACGGGCGCCTCGCGGGCGAGCTGCACGACCCCACGCAGCAGGACATCCTCGACGCGCTCGCGCTCGCCGCGGACGACGGCGCATGATCCGCGTCGCGCTGCGGGGCGTGCGCGCGCACGTCGTGCGGTTCGTCCTGTCGGTGCTCGCCGTGACGCTCGGCGTCGCGTTCGTCGTCGGCACGTTCGCGTTCCGCGGCATGCTCTCCTCCACGTTCGACGACATCATCGCGACGACGCTCACCGCCGACGTCTACGTGCGCGGCGCGCAGGAGGTCGAGAGCGACGCGTCCGGGCCCGGTGGCGGCGGCGCCGCCGGCGGGGGCGGGTTCGCGGGCGACCGCACGCTCGTCCCGGCCGACCTCGCGACGGAGGTCGAGGGGGTCGACGGCGTCGAGCGGGCCGTGGCGGACGTGTCCGGCCCCGTCGTGCTCGTCGCGGCCGACGGCACCGCCGTCGTGACCACGGGCCCGCCGAGCACGGCGTTCTCCGTCGACCCGGAGGACCCGAGCCTCACGCTGCTCGACGGCGCGTGGCCCGGCGCGGGCGAGATCGTGCTGGAGCAGAGCGCGGCCGAGACCGCGGACCTCGCCACGGGCGACGAGACCACGGTCGTGCTGGGCGGGGAGCCGCGCCCCGTGACCGTGTCCGGCGTGTTCGGCATCGAGGCCGCCGCCGCGGGTGCGGTCCTCGTCGGGATCGACGGGGACACCGCGCGCGAGGTCTACGCGCCCGACGGGCTGGTGCCCCAGATCGCGGTCTGGGCGGACGCGAGCGGGCCGGTGGACGAGGACGCGCTCGCGGACCGCGTCGCGTCGGTCCTGCCGTCCGGGGCGGAGGCCGTCACGGGCGAGCAGGCGCGCGCCGAGGCGAGCGAGGCGGTCGAGGAGGTGCTCGGGTTCGTCGAGACCTTCCTGCTGGTGTTCGCCGCCATCGCGCTGTTCGTCGGCGCGTTCATCATCGCGAACACGTTCGCGATGTCGGTGCGCGAGCGCCTGCGCGAGCTCGCCCTCCTGCGCGCGCTCGGCGCGTCGCCCGGCCAGGTGTTCGCGTCGGTCCTCGTCCAGGCGCTCGTCGTCGGGCTCGTGGGTGGCGGGTTCGGCGTGCTCGCGGGGGCCGGCCTGGTGCGCGTCATCCGGTGGGGGCTCGCGCTCGCCGGCTTCGAGTTCTCCGGCCGGGTCCCGCTCGGGACCTCGCAGGTCGTGGCCGCCGTCGCGCTCGGGGCGGTCGTCAGCGTCCTCGCGGCCGTGCTGCCCGCGCGGAGGGCCGCCGCGATCCCGCCCGTGCAGGCGATGCGCGACGACGTCGCGCCCGACCGCGGTACCGGGCTGCGGGCGGTGGGCGGGGTGGTCGTCGTCGCGGCCGGCGCCGGCGTGCTGTGGCTCGCCGCGTACCTGGGTTCCTCCGTCGTGGACGCGCCGACCGGCTGGGCCTGGGTCGACGACCTGAGCCCCCGCCTGCTCCTCGGCGTCGGGGCCGGGCTCGTGCTCGTGGGCGTGCTCGTCGGGTCGCCGGCCGTCGCGCGCGGCGTGCTCGCGGTCCTCGCGTGGCCGCTCGTCGTCGCGCTGCGCCCGCTCGGTCGCCTCGCGCGCGGCAACGTCACGCGCAACCCCCGCCGCACCGCGAGCACCGCGGGAGCCCTGCTCATCGGCATGGCGCTCGTGTCGGTCACGGGCGTCATCGCCGCGTCGACCCAGGCGTCGGTGCGGAGCATCGTCGAGAACGAGGTGCGGGCCGACCTCGTGGTCGACTCCGCGACGCTCGTCGTGCCCGAGGGCGCGGTCGAGGCCGTGACCGCGACGCCGGGCGCCGCCGTCGTGGACACGGTGCGGCTCGGGTCGGCGCCGGTCGCCACGGTCGGCGGCGGCTCCGGCACGGACGACAGCACGGCCGACGGCACGGACGACGGCGCGCGCGGGACCGACGTCGCGGGCGTGCCCGCCGGGTTCTTCGACACCGCGCTCGAACCCGTGACGCTCGCCGGGGACCCGACGGCCACGCTCGAGGACGGGGACGTCGTCGTGCACCGGCGCACCGCGCGCGAGCGCGGCTGGGAGGTGGGCGACACGCTGCGGCTCGGCGAGGGCGATGCCGCCGTGGAGGCGCGCGTGGGCGCGGTGATCGACAGCCAGCTCGTGGGGACCGGCGTCCTCGTGCGCGACGACGTGTTCGACGCCGTCGTGCCGGCCGCCCAGGCGAGCGTGCGGATCGTCTACGTGTCCGCGGCCGACGGCGCGAGCCCGGCCGACGTCGAGGAGCTGCGCACCGCCCTGACGTCCGCGGTCGAGCCGTTCCTCGTCGTCACGGTGCTCGACCGGGAGCAGACCGCGTCCGCGTTCGCCGACCAGGTGAACCAGGTGCTCGTCATCCTCTACGCCCTGCTCGCGCTGTCGATCGTCATCGCGCTGCTCGGCATCGTCAACACGCTCGCGCTGTCGATCATCGAGCGCACGCGCGAGATCGGGCTGCTGCGCGCCGTCGGGCTGGGACGCCTTCAGCTCGCGGGGGTCATCGCGATCGAGTCGGTGCTCACCGCCGTCTACGGGACGGTGCTCGGCGTCGCGACGGGCATCGGCATCGGCGCCGCCCTCCCGGGCGTGCTCGCCGACGAGGGGCTGAGCACGCTCGCCGTGCCGTGGGGCCAGGTGCTCGCGATCCTCGGTGTCGCCGTCGTCATCGGGCTCGTCGCGAGCGTCTGGCCCGCGATCCGCGCCGCCCGCCTCCCGGTCCTCGACGCGGTGACCGTGGACTGACCGCCTCCCCCTGAGTGCAGGAGCTCGTCGCGTCCGGACGCCCGGTCGCGACGAGCTCCGGCGCTCACGGGACGGGGAGGGGGTCCGGTGCCGGGGTGCGGTAGCGGCGCAGCGGGGCGTTGCCCCACGCGACGAGCCCGACGACGGCGCTCGCCACCAGCCCGCCCGCCACCAGCGCGACGGGCGCGGACGTCAGCGACGCGAGCACTCCCCCGCGGAAGTTCCCGACCTCCGGGCCGGCGACGCCCACCACGTGCTCGACCGAGGACACGCGGCCACGAAACTCGTCGGGCGTCTCGAGCTGCACCAGCGCGCCGCGCGTCACGACCGACACCGTGTCCGCCGCGCCGGCGACCGCCAGGCACGCGAGGGCGAGCCACAGCGGCCCCGCGAGCCCGAAACCGGCGAGCGCGACGCCCCACGTCGCCGCCGCGGCGAGCTGGAGCGCGCCCGAGCGCGTCGCCCGCGTCACGGCCCCCGAGAGCAGGCCCGCGCCGATCCCTCCCACCGCGACCGCCGAGAGGAACAGCCCCAGGGTGCGGGGGTCGCCGTCGAACCGGATCTCGTTGACGAGCGGGAAGAGCGAGATCGGCATGGCGAGCACGGTCGCCGCGACGTCCGTCGCGAAGGCGCCGCGCAGCGTCGGCTTGCGCCACACGATCGACCACCCGCCCGCGGCCGCCCGACGGCGAGGCGCGGGCCCGGGCGTCGGGCCGCCCGCGTCGTCCGGCAGGGCCGGGCGTGCCGCTTCGGCCCCGGCGGCGAGCGCGGTCGCGGCCGGGGTGCCGACGGGGAGCGGGGGCAGGGGCGGGAGGCGCACGAGCCCGAGCAGCGCGACGACGGCGGCCACCGCCTGGAGGCCGTACGCCGCGGGCAGGTCCCAGCGCGCCAGGACCAGGCCGGCGAGCGCAGGCCCGACCAGCATGGCCACCTGGAACGCGAGGTTCTGCAGCGCGAGACCCGCGGCGACCTGGTCGGGCGGCAGCAGCCGGGGCGGCACCGTCCGGCGCGCCGGCGAGCCGAGCGCGTTGCACGCCGCGCCGGCGGCGACGAGCCCGAGCAGGAGCCACACCGACCGGTTCCCCGCGAGCGCCTGCGCGGCGAGACCAGCAGCGGAGAGGACCTGCCCGACCGCGGCGAGGCGCATGAGGGTGCGGCGGTCGTGCACGTCGGCGAGGTGCCCGCCCACCAGGCCGAGCGTGAGGAGCGGGACCGCCGTGGCGAGGCCGATCGTGCCCGTCCACAGCGGGCTGCGGGTGAGCTCCCAGACCTGGAGCAGCACCGCGACGTTCGCGATCTGGAACCCGAGGCCGCCCACGGCGGACCCGGCCCACAGGTCGCGGTACGCGCGGCTCGCGCGCAGCGGCCGCAGGTCGAGGACGTGGTCGCGCACCTCAGCGCTCCCGCGGCGCCGGGTGGCCGGCCGCGTCGAGGCGCTCGACGAGCCGCTCGCGCAGCGACCGACGGGCGAGCACGCGCTCCAGCTCGACGACGACCGCGCTCAGGGCGTGCGGCAGCTCGTCGTCGATCTCGGCGACGGACTCCTCGGTCGCCCGCCACTCCGCCTCGAGGAGCGGGACGAGCTCGCGCGACCGCGCGGTGAGCGCGACGCGGCGCGTGCGGGCGTCCGCGCCTGGCGCGGTCTCGACGAGGCCCTCGCGCCGCATGGCGGTGACCGTCTGGCTCATCGCCGAGTGCGTGCGGCCGAGCGAGACGGCGAGCTCCCGGATGGTCAGGGGGCCGGTGTGCGCGAGCCGGATGAGCGGGTAGACGAACCGCGGGCGCACCCCCACGATCCCGCGGTCCGCGTAGACGGTCTCGATCTCGTCGTCGAGGCGTCGGAGCACGGCGTGCAGGGAGTCCCAGCGGCCAGGGACCGTGGTCGGGTCCAGAGAAGTCATAGCACTGTTATAACAGCACTCATGCGATTCGCAGGTCGCCGGTCCACCGATTACTAGGTTGCCGCCCTAACTAGATAGCCGTACTGTCTAGTTCATGAGGTTCGACGAGCGGCTCGACCGCGAGCTCCTGCGCGGCGTGCTGCCGCTGTGCGTGCTCGCGGTCGTCGCGACCCACGGCCCCACCTACGGCTACGCGATCACGCAGTCGCTCGCCGACGCGGGCCTCGGCACCGTGAAGGGCGGCACGCTCTACCCGCTGCTGCAGCGTCTGGAGGACGACGGCCTCGTCACGACCTCCTGGCACCAGGGCGAGCGCGGGCCGAGCCGTCGGTACTACGCCGTCACGGACCAGGGTCGCGTCGCGCTCGCCGACGCGACCTCCCGCTGGGACGCCATGACGACGGCGGCGACCACCCTCGTCGCGGGCGTGTCCGGCGCGCCCTCGCCGGACCGCCCGCGCCCGGCCGCGAGCCTCGACCCACGGGCTGACGCGCGCCCGGACCCCGACCCGGGAGCCGGACCGGTCCATGAGCCGGTCCACGAGCCGGGCGCGTTCCCGGCCGACGCACCCCCTCCCGACCCCACCCCGACAAGGACTCCCCGATGAGCGACACGACCCGCTACACGATCGAGCGCCGTCACGCGCCGCACGTCGACCCGCGATGGGCCGAGGCGCTCCTGCTGGAGCTGCGGCTCCAGGGCGTCGCCGGAGCGCGCATCGGCGCGGTGCTCGCGGAGGTGGATGCGCACGTCGTCGACTCCGGCGAGACCGCGCAGGAGGCGTTCGGCGACCCTGTGGCGTACGCGCGCTCGCTCGACCTGCCCGAGGACCCCGCGCAGTCGAGCTCCTCGATCGGGCGGACGGTCGCCGCCTCCGCCGTGCAGACGGTCGGGATGCTCGGCGTGCTGTGGTCGCTGCGGCCCGCGCTCGACGGCGGCGCCCTCGTGGTCCCGGCCGGGATGCTGCTCGTCCTCGTCGCCGCGCTCGCGGGCTTCGTCGGGCTGTGGCGCGCCGGCGACCGCGTGCTGCGCGCCGCGCTCGCCCACCCCGTGCTGACCGTCCTCGGGAACATGGTCGTGACGGCTGCCCTCGTGGCCGTCGCGGTCACGCTGCGCGCCCCGGTCGCGAGCCTCACTGCGGTCCCGGTCCTGGTCGCGGCCGCCGTCGCGCTCGTCGTGGGGACCGTCTGGGGCCTGCGCGAGCAGGGCTCGGGCGACCCCGTCGTCGACCCGCTCGACGACGCGCCGCACGCCCGCACCGACCGCACGGGGCGCTGGGGCGTGCTGCTCCTGCCCGCCGTGACGGTGGTGCTCGGGACGATCACGGTGCTCGTCCGCTGAGCCGGGAGGGGACCTAGGTCACGCGACCCGGCGTCCCGGTGGTGGTCCCCGGGGACGCGTGACACGGTGGGGAAGGCCGGCGGGCACCGGCCTCGCACGGCTGCGGCGCGCCCGACGGCGACCCACCGACTCCACAGGAGGCCACGATGTCCGAGGTTCCCGTCCGCACGCTCATCAGCCCGCTGCGCTACGTCCAGGCCCGCGGTGCGCTCACGCGGCTCGGCGAGTTCGTCCGACCGATCGGCACGAAGCCGCTGCTCGTCGCCGACGACGTCGTGTGGGGCATCGTCCAGGACACGGTCGCCGTGTCCTTCCAGGAGCAGGACCTCCCCCGCCACCGCACCGGGTTCGGCACCTACGCCACCGCCGCGGAGGTCGACCGGCTCGCGCGCGAGATCGACGAGCTCGGCGCCGACGTGATCGTCGGCATCGGCGGCGGCTCGACCATCGACGCGGTGAAGGCCGCGGGCCACCTGCGCGGCATCCGCTGGGTGTCCGTGCCGACCGTCGCGTCCACCGACGCCCCGTGCTCCGCCCTGTCCGTGATCTACACCGAGGACGGCGCGTTCGAGGAGTACCGGTTCTTCCCGCACAACCCGGACCTCGTGCTCGTCGACACGGGCCTCGTCGCGAACGCGCCCGTGAAGTTCCTCGTCGCCGGCGTCGGCGACGCGCTCGCGACGTGGATCGAGGCGCGCGCCGTCGCCGAGGCGAACGCGTCGACCATGGCCGGCGGCCTCCCCCTCGTCACGGGCACGGCGCTCGCGCAGCTCTCGTGGGACATCCTCTGGGAGAACGCGCTGCCCGCGATCGACGCGGTGAAGGACCACCTCGTGACGCCCGCGGTCGAGAAGGTCGTCGAGGCGAACACGCTGCTGTCCGGGCTGGGCTTCGAGTCCGGCGGCCTCGCCGCGGCGCACGCGATCCACAACGGCCTCACCGCCGCGCCCCAGACGCACGGCCTCACGCACGGCCAGAAGGTGAACATCGGCTCCGTCACGCAGCTCGTCCTGGAGGGTGCACCGACCGAGGAGATCGAGGAGTTCGTGCGCTTCACGACGCGCGTCGGTCTGCCGAACACGCTCACCGAGATCGGCCTGACCGCCGACGACGTGCACGACCTCACGCGCGTCGCGGAGGCCGCCACCGCGGAGGGCGAGACGATCCACGCCATGCCGTTCCCCGTGCGCGTGCCCGAGCTCGTCGACGCCCTGCGCTCGATCGAGGGCTTCTCCCGCCGCGTCCGCGCCGAGGCGGGCCTCCCCGAGCCGGTCAAGCACACCGCGCACTGACCGTTCCCACCGGGCCGGGCCCCGCCGTCGCCGGAGGGGCCCGGCCCGGGACGGGCCGACCAGGCGGTCCCGACCGGCCCACCAGGTGGATCTGGTGCGTCCAGCGGCCCGGACGCACCACGATCACCTGGTCGGCCGACGGCTGACGGCCGACGGCTGATGGCCGACGGGTGAGGGCTGACCGCGGCTACTTCTTCGCGGCCGTCTTCTTGGCGGGGGTCTTCTTCGCGGCTGGCTTGCGGGCCGTGGTGCGCTTCTTCGCCGGGCCCTGCGCGCGCTTCTCCGCGAGGAGCTCGATCGCCTGCTCGGGCGTGATCGACTCGGGCGTGACGTCGCGGGGCAGGGTGCGGTTCGTCTCGCCGTCGGTGACGTACGCGCCGAACCGGCCGTCCTTGACGACGATCGGCTTGCCGCTGTTCGGGTCGTCACCGAGCTCGCGCAGCGGCGGCGTCGCGGCACGCTGGCCGCGCCCGCGCTTGGGCTGCTTGTACAGCTCGAGCGCCTCGTCGAGGGTGACGGTGAACATCGACTCCTCGTCGGGCAGCGACCGGGAGTCGGTGCCCTTCTTAAGGTAGGGGCCGTAGCGGCCGTTCTGCGCCGTGATCTCCTCGCCCGACTCCGGGTCGGTCCCCACGACGCGCGGCAGCGACAGCAGGCGCAGCGCGTCGTCGATCGTGATCGTGTCGAGCGACTGCGTCTTGAGCAGCGATGCCGTGCGCGGCTTGGGCTGCGCGGCCTTCGCCCTCTTCTGCGCGGCGGCCGAGAGGCTCGCGTCGATCGGCGGGAGGTCGAGCACCTCGGTCACGTACGGGCCGTAGCGGCCCGCCTTCGCGATGATCTCGTTGCCGGACACCGGGTCGGTGCCGAGCACCTTGCCGTCGTCGGCGCCCGCGGCGAGCAGCTCGCGCGCCTTGGCGACCGTCAGCTCGTCGGGGGCGACGTCGTCGGGCACGGACGCGCGCGGCGGGTTCTCGCCCTCCTTGACGGGGACGGAGAGGTCCTCCACGTAGGGCCCGTAGCGCCCGACGCGGAGCTGGATGCCCTCGCCGATCGGCACCGAGTTGATGCCGCGCGCGTCGATGTCGCCCAGGTTCGCGACGAGGTCGCGCAGGCCCTCGGCGTCCTCGCCCTTCGCGGCGTCGCCGAAGTAGAACTCGGTGAGCCACGCGACGCGGTCGCGGCGACCGGCGGCGATCTCGTCGAGGTCGGCCTCCATGCGCGCGGTGAAGTCGTAGTCGACGAGCCGGTCGAAGTGCTCCTCGAGCAGCCGCACGACGGCGAACGCGAGCCAGCTCGGCACGAGCGCCTGCCCGCGCGACAGCACGTACCCGCGGTCCTGGATCGTCGAGATCGTCGAGGCGTACGTCGACGGCCGCCCGATCCCGAGCTCCTCGAGCGCCTTGACGAGGCTGGCCTCGGTGTACCGGGGCGGCGCGGACGTGGAGTGACCGTCGGCGGTGAGGTCGTCGGCCCGCAGGGCGTCGCCCTCGCTCATCTGCGGCAGGCGCGCCTCGTCGCCGCCCTTGGCCCCGACGACGGGCGCGTCCTCGGCGTAGCGGTCGACGTCCGAGCTCTCCTCGTACGCGGCGAGGAAGCCGCGGAACGTGATGACGGTGCCCGACGCGGCGAACACCGCGTCGCGGCCCGCGACGTCGCCCGCGGCGGCCGAGAGGGTCGCGCCGAGGCGGACGGACGCCGTCGACCCCTTCGCGTCCGCCATCTGCGACGCGACGGTGCGCTTCCACACGAGCTCGTAGAGCTTGAACTGGTCGTCGCTCAGCTCGCGCTTGACCTGCGCGGGCGTGCGGAACGAGTCGCCCGCGGGGCGGATCGCCTCGTGCGCCTCCTGCGCGCCCTGGTTCTTCGCGGCGTAGACGCGCGGCTTCTCCGGGACGAACTCGGGCCCGTACAGCTCGGCCGCCTGGCGGCGGGCCGCCGTCGTGGCCTCCGCCGACAGCGACGGCGAGTCCGTACGCATGTAGGTGATGTAGCCGTTCTCGTACAGCGACTGCGCGGTGCGCATCGCCTGGCGCGACGACATGCGCAGCTTGCGGCTGGCCTCCTGCTGGAGGGTCGACGTCGTGAACGGCGCCGCGGGACGGCGCGTGTACGGCTTGGTCTCGAGCGAGCGCACCGCGAACGCCGCGTCCGCGAGGCCGGTCACGACGGCGCGCGCCGTCGTCTCGTCGAGGTGCGCGACGCCGTCGCGCGCCGCCGCCGGCTTGAGCTGCCCGCGGTCGTCGAAGTCGCGGCCCGAGGCGACGCGCGCGTCGCCGAGCTGCACGAGCCGGGCGCCGAAGGCCTTGCCCGCGTCCGGTGCCGACGCGTCGGCGTGCTCGAAGGTGCCCGTGACGTCCCAGTACTCGGCGGGGACGAACGCCATGCGCTCGCGCTCGCGCTCGACGACGAGGCGCGTCGCGACCGACTGCACGCGGCCGGCCGAGAGCCCCTGGGCGATCTTGCGCCACAGCACGGGCGAGACCTCGTAGCCGTAGAGGCGGTCGAGGATGCGGCGGGTCTCCTGCGCGTCGACGAGGTGCTCGTCGAGGTCGCGCGTGTTCTGCAGCGCCCGCTGGATGGCCTCGCGCGTGATCTCGTGGAAGACCATGCGCTTGACCGGGACCTTGGGCTTGAGCGCCTCGAGGAGGTGCCACGCGATGGCCTCGCCCTCGCGGTCCTCGTCGGTCGCGAGGTAGAGCTCGTCGGCGTCCTTGAGCGCGCGCTTGAGCTCGGCGACCTTCTTCTTCTTGTCCGCGTAGACCTCGTAGTACGGGTCGAAGCCGTGGTCGACGTCGACCGCGAACTTCCCGTACGGGCCCTTCTTCATGTCCGCGGGCAGCTCGGACGGCTGCGGCAGGTCGCGGATGTGCCCGACGCTCGCCTCGACCTCGTAGTCGTCGCCGAGGTAGCCCTGGATCTTGCGAGCCTTGGCGGGCGACTCGACGATCACGAGCTTGCGTGGCATCCGATCCTGCTTTCGTCCGTGCGTACGTGTCCGTGGCGGGCGCTCCCTGCCCGACGGCGGCGGGCCCCGCCGGGGCCCCGGCGACCCGGACGACCGTCCGGTCGCCCGCCGTGGCAGCCTACGACGTTACTCCCGTCGCGCCAGCCGCACGCACCCTACCCCCGAACGGGACGACGGTCGGGGCGGGCTGTGGACTGACGGACGAGGAGCAGCACCGCGAAGGCCGCGGCCGTCACCGCCAGCACGCCCGCGACGCCGCCCGCGTAGGCCGTCACCTCCTGCGCCGCCGTCGTGCCCCAGGTCGCGGGCGTCGCGCGCAGCGCGAGCGCCGCCGCGACCCCCGCCGCGGCCGCGCCGAGCAGGAGGAGCACCGCCGTCACGGTGGAGCCGGGCGTGGGCCCGGCGCCCGGGTCGAGCGACGACCTCGGCGTGAAGACGCACACGAGGGCGGCCCACGCGAGGACGACGAGGACGGCGGCGACGACGTCGCTCGGGCGGTGCCACTGGCCGACCAGGGTCGAGACCCCGGTGGCCGCGGTGTACGCGCCGCCGAGGACGGCGACGAGCGCCCGGGCGCCGCGCGGCACGACGAGCAGCAGCGCGGCCGCGACCGACCCCGCGACGGTGGTGTGGCCGCTGGGCAGCGAGTTCTCCCAGTGCCAGCCGCCGATGAGCTCCTCGCGGCCAAGGAGGGAGTGCTTGACGAGCTGCGTCGTGACGTTCGCGCCGACGACGAGGAACGCGACCTGCACCGCGAGCCCCCAGCGGCGGCGGAGGAGCGCGATGCCCATCGCGGCGCCCAGGCCGCCGACGACGAACGCGACGGAGACCGTGTCGAGCACCGGCTCGGCGACCGCCCACAGCTCTCCCTGGCCGGTCACGGCGCCGTCGAACGCGGCCCGCTCGAGCATCTGCCCGGCGAACGTGTCGACGAAGAACCGCCACACGAGCCACGCCCCCGCGACCGCGAGCAGCGCGACCACGGCCGCGACGACGCGCGAGCCGGTGCTCGGTCCGTCGGGACCCGGGACGGCGTGCGCGTGCGGCGCCCGGCGCGGCGCCGGGGCCGAGGGACCGCCCGCGGCGGCCTGCGGGACGGGCGGGTACGGGGTCCCGGCGGGGGGCGCTGCGGCGGGGCCTGCGGGAGGCACTGCCGGGGGCGCTGCGGCGGGCGGCGGCGCGGCCGTCGGTCCGGGCGTGGGCGGCATCGGCTGCGTCGCCGGGAGCGGCCGCGTACCCGCCCCGCCGCTGGTCGGCAGCGGCCGGGTCGGGGCGTGGTCGGAAGGCATCCCACCACCGTAGAGGACGCGTGTGCGCATTCGGGGAAGACGACGGGAAGAGCTGCGGGCCGTCCGGGTCGAGGGGCCCGGGCACGGCGTCGCAGGCCGCCAGTAGGGTGACGCCATGACCGACGCCTCCCCCGCGCCGAGCGCCCCCGGCGACGCCGACGCGAGCGACTCCGCGTCCCCCCGGAGCCCGCGGCCCCGGCGCCCGCGCCCCGGGACCGCCGAGCGGAGGGAGGAGATCCTGCGCGCGGCGATGCGCGTCTTCGGGTCGCGGGGCTACCACCAGGGGTCGCTCGCGGAGGTCGCCGAGCAGGTGGGCATCACGCACGCCGGCGTGCTGCACCACTTCGGGTCCAAGGAGCGCCTGCTCACCGAGGTCCTCGCGTCCCGCGACCGCGACGGCGTCGCGCACCTCGAGGGGCAGCACATGCCGGGCGGGCTCGACCTGTTCCGGCACCTCGTCGCGACCGCCGCCGCGAACGCCGAGCGCCCCGGGATCGTGCAGACCTACACGGTCCTCGCCGGCGAGGCCGTCACGGACGACCACCCGGCGCGCGCGTGGGTCACCGCGCGCTTCGCCGGACTGCGCGCCGACGTCGCCGGTGCTCTCCGCGAGGTCGTCGAGGAGCGGCGGGCCGCGGGCGACGAGACGGCGGCCGTGCCGGACGACCGCGCGCTCGACCTCGCCGCCTCGACGATCATCGCCGCGATGGACGGCCTCCAGACCCAGTGGCTCCTCGACCCCGACGCCGTCGACCTCGCCGAGGCGACCGCGTTCGCGATCGAGGCCGTCCTCGCCGCGACCCTGGCGGGCGCCCGCCGCGCCCGCCCGCTCGCCTGACGCGCTACGTCGCCACGCTCTCCGGCACGGGCTCGGGCACCGGCTCGACCGCGGGCTCCGCACCGCCGTCCGACGGCGCGGCGTCGCCGTCCGACGGCGCGGCCTCGCCCTCCCGGCGGCCCTCGCGGTACGCGGCGATGGACAGCGTCCGCAGGCGCGACGACCGGCCGGTCGGGTTGTCGACGAACCCGACGGCCGAGATGTAGGGCTCGATGACGTGGATCTTCTGCAGCGGCGTGACGATGAGCAGCTGCAGCCCGAGGCGGCGGAACAGCTCGAGCGCGAAGCGCGTCGACTCGTCCGACCCCCGCCCGAACGCCTCGTCGATGACGACGAACCGGAACGCCGTCGACCGCACCGCGCCCCAGTCGAGCTTGAACTGGTAGGCGAGCGACGCCGCGAGCACGGTGTACGCGAGCTTCTCCTTCTGGCCGCCGGACTTGCCGCCGGAGTCGGAGTAGTGCTCGTGCTCGGAGTCGTCGGCGCGGGACCGCTCGGACGCGGAGAGCACGAACCAGTTGCGCACATCGGTCACGCGGCGGCGCCACGCCTCGTCCAGGTCCGTCATGCCCTCGCGGCCGCGGAACCGCTCGACGAGCGCCTTGACCCGCAGGAACCGGTCCTCCGAGTAGGACAGCGCGCCGTCGGCGAGCGACCCGTCGCCCTCGGCGAGCGCGCGGTCGTCCTCGGCGAGGATCCCGTCGCCGTCGGTGCACGCGCGCAGGTCCTGCTGGAACTCGCGCACCTCGAGGTTGGGCGTGCGCGACATCTCCAGACGGATGTACCGGCCCGGGTTGTAGTCGATCGCGCGGAGCGAGTCGTTGATCGTGTCGATCCGGTCGCGGATGACGTCGGCCTGCTTGGCGAGCTCGGCCGCGAAGCCGGCGATATCGCGGATCGCGTTCGTGTTGAGGTACGCCTTGAAGTCAGCCTCGAACCGCGGGAGGTCGTCGCGCACGAGCCGGTCGTGGATCTCGCGGTAGCCGTCGGCCGACCGCACGTCCGCGTCGAGCTCCGCCGTCTCGACCGGGTACGCCGACCGGAACGAGGCCATCTGCCCCGCGATCCGCGTCCCGAGGTCCGCGCGCTCGCGCTGCGCCTGCTCGGCCTCGGCCGTGAGCCGCGAGCGCACCGCGTTCTCGACCGCGTCGAGGTCGGCCGCGCGCGTCGGGCCGTCGGCAGCGCCGCCCGGGCCCACCGCGCCGAACCCGGCGAGCTCGCGGTCGAACTCCGCGGCGAGGGCCGCCGTCGTCTCCTCGTCGAGCGTCTCGCCCGCGCCGTCGAGCACGGCGCGCGCCCGCTCCCGCGCCGTCCGCGCCTCGTCGAGCGCGTGCCGGTCGGCGCCGAGCGTCGCGACGACGCGGTCGCGCTCCGCCTCGAGCTCCGCCTGGCGGCGCGCGTTGTCGTCGAGGAGCGCCGCCAGGCGGCCGAGCTCGTCGCTCGCCTGCTCGAGCCGTCGCTTCTCCTCGGCGAGCTCGGCGATGCGCGCCGTCTCGGCCCCGCGGTCGAGCTCGTCCCAGTCCCGGTAGACGTCGAGCCGCCCGAGCGCGGCGGAACGGGCCTGGAGCGCCTCGCGCGTGGCGGCCGCCTCGTCCCGACGCCGTGCGAGCGCGTCGCGACGCGCCGTGACCTCGGCGGCCTGCTCGAGCAGCGCGTCGATCTTCGCCTGGGTCGACCAGCCCAGCACGTAGCCCCGGCGGTCGTCGACCGCGCGCGTGTCGTTCTTCTCGTGGTGGTCCGGCGAGTGCTTGACCTGGCCGGCCCGCGTGATCGCGCGCGGGAGCCGGCGGAACGCGTCGAGGTCCGGCGCGCACGCGTGGTCGGCGCGGCGCTCGAGCTCGGCCTCGACCCACGCCGTGAGGGTCGGCGCGTCGTCGAGACGGCGCACGTCGAGCAGGTCGGCGAGGAGCGGGACGCCGTCCTCGCGCGGAGCCGGCCGGGCGGCGGCGACGCGCTCGGGCACCCGGTGGTAGACGAGCCGCAGCCCGAGGTGCTCACGGTCGACCCACGCGGACACCGCGTCGTAGTGCGCCGCCGGCACGAGGAGCGACAGCGCGAAGCCGCGCAGCACGCGCTCGGCCGCACCCTCCCAGTCGGCGTGCTCGGGGCGGACGGCGAGCAGCTCGCCCACGAAGGGGACGTCGCCCGGCGCGAGCCCGACGCCGTCGCACAGCCGGTCCCGGACCTCCAGGTGGGTGCGCGGCAGGTTGGACCGGCGGTCCGCGAGGCTCGCGAGCTCGGCCTTGACGTCGGCGGTCTCCTGCTCGACGGCGCGCACCTGCGCCGCGACCTCGCTCGCCTGCTCCTCCGCCCGGGCGACGTCGTCGCGCACGCGCACGGCGGCGTCGTCGGCCGCGCGACGGAGCGCCGCGAACGCCTCGGCGTCGACGAGCGCGGCGGCCACCGCGCCCGCGGTGGCGCCCTGCCCCGGCCCCGCCGGGACGGAGTCCCCCGCCGCGGCGTCGGCGCCGTCCGGGGCGCCGAGCGTCAGGCCGGCCGCCGCCGCGTACCCGGCGAGCTGGGCGACGCGACGCTCGCGCGCGGCGCGCTCGACCTCGCGGCGCGCGACCTCACTCTCGATCGCGGCGAGCCGGTCGCCGCCGTGGCCCGCGCGCTCCAGCTCGAGCCGCTGCCGCTCGGCCCCGAGCAGCCCGAGCTCGTCCACGACCCGGCGACGGCGGGCCTCGCCGTCGGCCACGCGCTCGTCGAGGGCGGCGGTGAGACCGTCGAGGTCCGCCACGCGGCGCGACGCGGTGAACGCGCGCAGGGCGTCGCGGCGGGCGACGAGCGCCTCGGCCCGCTCCCCGAGCGCGTCGTGCGCGTCGCAGTCCGCGAGCAGGGGCGCGAGCCGCTCGATCTGGGCGGTGGCCCGCACGACGGCGTCGTGCGCGCTCGTCAGGTCGTCGAAGTGCGCGACGAGCCGGTCCGTCCAGCGGTCGGCGTCGAACGGCTCGAGCATGTGCTCGCGCACGAACTCGCCGAGGTCGCCGACCGACTTCATCGACACCGTCTGGTGGAACAGGTCCATCGCCTGGTCCGACGGGATGCCGAGCAGGCGGCGGAAGTCGCGCCCGTAGTCGGGGAAGTGGTCGCGCACCTGCGCGCCGGACTCGCGCAGGCGGCGGCGCAGCGCCGTGACGTCGCCGCCGAAGCCCGCGAAGTCCTCGGTGATCGACAGCGGGCGGTCCGCCGTGACGAAGAAGCGGTCCGGCTGGCCCGCCTGGCCCGGGGCGAGCCAGAACACCTGCGCGAGCGTGACCTCCTGGTCGAACCCGCGGTTCGAGAACCGCCCCAGCACGACCGAGTACGTGCCGCGCTCGCGCAGGCCCACGTGGCGCGTCGTGCCGGTCGCCTCGTCGCGCTCGGACTTGTAGTGCCCCGCGACGTACGACCGCAGCGACCGCTCGCGCGCCCCCGCCCCGGCGGCCTTGTTGTACGAGATCCGGTGCGACGGCACGAGCAGCGTCGTCACCGCGTCGACGATGGTGGACTTGCCCGAGCCGATGTCGCCGGTCAGCAGGGCGTTGCGGCCGTCGAGGTCGAACGCCCACACGCGCTGGTCGAACGTGCCCCAGTTGAGCACCTCGAGCCGTTCGAGCCGGAACCCGGCGCGCGCGTCGAGGTCGGCCGCCGGGTCGTGCAGCTCGACCGCGCTGAACAGGCCCTCCATCACGCCACCGTCCCCGTCGTCGTGCCCGCCGTACCCGTCGCCAGGCCTGTCCCCGCGCCCGCCGCCCCGGTGCGCGTCCCCGCCCCCGGACCGCCGCCCTCGGCGGCGAGCTCCAGGTACTGCGCGAGACGCGCGTCGAAGTCCGCGAGCCACTGCGCGTCGACGAACGCCTTGAGGATGCGGCGCACCTCGTACCGCCGGGCCTCCGCGTCGGCCGGGTCGCCGGGGTCCCCCGGTGCGACGGCGTCGGGCCCGTCCGGGTCCGGGCGCCCCGCCGGGCGCAGGAAGCCGAGCTCCACGACGCGCCGCACGAGCGCGTCCACCCGGTCCACGAGCCGTGCCTCGTTCGCCGCGGCGCCCGCGTCCTGGGTGAGGAAGACCCGCAGCAGGTCGACGATCTCCGAGCGCGTGAGGACGAGGCGCGTCTCGCCGCCCTCCGAGTCCGCCTGCGCGAGCCGCTTGCGCAGCAGGGCGAGCAGCAGGCTGACGTCGAACGGCAGCTCGCGGCGCGGGATCAGCCGCGGCACGCGCTCGTCGCGCTCGTGCTCGGGCTGCGAGCGCAGGTAGGCGTAGCCGTCGCCCTCGTCGACGACGACCTGCAGCCCGAGCATCGCGACGGCGTCGCGCACCTGCGCCTCGCGGGCGAGCAGGTCGCGCCACAGCGCCTCGCCGGACTCGCGGTAGACGACGCCCTTGAGCAGCGATGTCACGACGACGGACAGCTCCGGGTCGCGCGCGGTGCGGGTCGTGCTCACGGGGTCTCCTCCGGGCTCGGGTCGGGGGCGGCGTCGGGTCGTGCGTCGGGTCGCGCGGCAGGGGGCCCGCCGGGCGGGGAGCCGCTCGTCCGCCGCGCGTACGTGACGCGGGGCAGCCGCGCGACGCGCACCACCGGGTCCGGCGCGCCGTCCTCGGCGACGGGCCCCGCCGGGGCCTCGCCCTCCCAGCGCACCTCGTCGCTGCGCTCGTCGTCGTGCACGACGACGAACCGCGGGTCCTCGAGCGACAGGTACGTCACGAGCTCGGCCAGCCCGTGCTCGAGCGGCGCGTCGGCGAGCAGGTCCGCGAGCGCGACCTCCCCCGGGCCGCCGGGCCGCGAGAGCGTCGCGCGGACCGTGCGCGCGAGGCGCTCCGGGTCGACGTGCACCTGGTCGTAGAGCGCGTCGACCTCGAAGTCGTCGTCGCCGACCTCGACGTGGTCGGAGTCGAGGCGGGCCGTGGGCCGCGGCGTGAAGAGCGGCCGCTCCGTCGGCAGCACGACCTCGGGCGCGACGGCGTCCACCGGCATCCCCGGCGGCGCACCGGCGCGGCCTGCCGCGCGGGCGACGTCGCGCGCGGCGAGCGCCTTCGCCTCGACGCCGCGCAGGATGTCCATGACCCGTCGGTTCTCGAGCCACACCTGGTCGTCGAGGAAGCGGCGGAGCTGCTCGGAGAGGGTCCGCACGGTCGCCTGGGTGCGCTCGCCGGCGTCGAGCCAGTCGTAGTGGACGCGGCGCAGGCGGCGGTGCTCCTGCTCCCGGGCCGCGGCCTGCGCGGCGGCGTCCACGACCGGGCCCGGCGTCCCGGGGGCCGGCCGGACGACGTCGGGCGCGATCGCGTCGAGGGACTGCACGCGCTCGACGAGCGCGGTGAACTCCTCCTGGCGGCGCCGGTCGAGGAGGAAGTCGTAGAACGCGTGGAACGACCGCCCCTGGTCCGACTCCGCGATGGCCGTGCGCGACCGCACGACCTCCTCGAGCAGCTCGCCCTTCGCGCCGTCCCACCCCGTGATGCGCTCGCGCAGCTCCCGGTCGAGGGAGCGGAAGTTCGCCTCGACCTCGCGGAAGTCGGAGAGCAGGTCGGCCGCCGTCTGGGTGAGCTGCTGGTAGCGGTCGCGCTGCGCCGCCGCGTCGAGGACGGCGACGCGCCCGGCGCGGACCTGGGCGATCTCGTCGTCGATCGCGGCGCGGCGCTCCTCGAGCTCGCGCAGGCGCTCCGCCGGGTCGGTCTGCGTGCCGACGGCGAGCTGGCGCAGCAGCTCGAAGACGGTGTTGAGCCGCGACTCGGTGCCGACGAACCCGCGCCCGCGCAGGGACGCGACCCAGCGCACGGCCTGCTCGACGGCGGGCGTCGCGTCGTAGTGCGGCTCGGCCGAGCCGGGCGGGTACCAGGCGCGCAGCCAGCTCTGGTCCGGGTGCGTCCAGTGGTCGACGTACGCCTGCGGGGCCCGCGGGTACCGCGGCTCCGTGCCGGAGGCGCGCGCGGCCCGGCCGTCGACGGCCCACAGGTGGTCGTCGAGGCGCGCGACGAGCTCGCTCTCCGGGATGGCGCGCACGTTGTCCTCGACGAACAGGGTGCCGAGGAACGAGAGCACGAGCGGCGCCGTGTCCGCGCGCAGGAGCCGCCACGCCGCGCTCGACCGTCGCAGGGAGTCGACGTCGTCGTGCTGCACGCAGGTCCTCTCGGGCGGGGCGGGTCGGTGCCCGGCGCGGCGGCCAGGGCGCGCCACGCGAGGGGGCGCCCCCAGATCTTAGGGCGGACCGCCCGCACCGCCCCCACGACCCACCGCGAGGCCGCCCTCCCGCCGGGCTCGGTGGGCGTCCGACCGGTCGGCCCGGGACCGCCCGAAAAGCGCCCCGGATCCGGGACCATGGTCCCTGTCGGCCCCGCCGCGCACGTTCGTACGCTGGGTGCGGCGCCGGGCCGGCAGCGCGCCCACCCTGCCGGCCGGCGCCACCTTCTGCCCCGCCCGCCGGACCTCTCCGGCGGGGCCCCGCGGACCCGAGGACCGCCCGTGACCGGAACGACCACCGCGCTCGCGGACGACGCCCGCTCGCCCGGCCCGACGGCGTCGGGCCCCACGCCGGACGCGGGCTTCGACCCCTTCGCCCGGCCCACCGGCTGGACCCACTCCCGCGGCGTGCTGTTCGGCGAGATGCTGCTGTTCGGGCTGCTCAGCCTCACGGCGGCGTTCGTGCTGTCGTACGACGCCGTCCTCCTCGCCGGGGACCCCGGCGCGGTGCTGTCGTGCGACGTCAACACCGTGCTGTCGTGCGGGACGGTCGCGCAGTCGTGGCAGGCGCAGGTGTTCGGCTTCCCCAACGCGTTCCTCGGGCTCGTCGCGGAGCCGATCGTCATCACGACGGCGGTCGCGGCGCTCGGCGGGACCCGCTTCCCCCGGTGGTTCCTCTTCGCCGCGCAGTGCGTGTACCTGCTCGGGGTCGTGTTCGCGTACTGGCTCTTCTACCAGTCGATGTTCGTCATCGGGGCGCTGTGCCCGTGGTGCCTGCTCATCACGGTCTCCACGACGCTCGTGTTCGCGTCGCTCCTGCACTGGAACGTCCTGGAGGACAACCTCTACCTGCCGCGCGGCGCCCAGGCGCGCCTGCTCGGGTTCGTGCGGTCGGGGGCGTACGGCTACCTCGTCGCGGCGTGGCTCGTGGGCCTCGCCGCCCTCGTGCTGCTCAAGTACGGCCCGGCGCTGCTGGCCTGACGGCCCACGCGGCCGAGCACGAGGCTGCTCCCGGGAAGCGGACGGGAACGACGGCAACCTCGTGCTCGGCGCGCGGCGGGCGGGTCAGGGCGTCGTCGCCCCCAGCGTGTAGGCGCCCGAGCCGGAGTACGCCTGGACGACGAACCGGTAGTAGCCCGCGGCCCCCGAGTAGGAGACGGACTCGTTCGCGCCCGGGGAGGTCGACTGCGCGACCGTCGCCCACGTCGACCCGTTCCAGCGCTGGAGGTAGAGGTCGAAGTCGGCGCCGCTCGGACCGCTCACGCACGCGCGGTGCGTCCCGGCGGCCCCCGCCGTGTAGTACGACCCGTTGGGCTGGACGGCCGTCGTGCCCGCGGCGAGCGACCCGGTGTACGTGCGGGCGTAGCCGCTGCAGCCCGTCGGCGGCTGCGGCGTGCCGCCCCCGCCGTCGCTCGTGAGGAGCGTCAGGCCGTACGCCGAGAGGATCTCGCCCACCGGCTGGAAGTACGTCGTCCCGCCGGAGCTGCAGTTCCCGGACCCGCCGGACGTGACGCCCTGCGCCTGGTTGCCCGCGAGGAGCGAGCCGCCGGAGTCGCCGGGCTCGGCGCACACCGTCGTGCGGATGAGGCCGGTGACGGTCCCCTGCGGGTAGGTGACGGACGCGTTGTACGCCTGGACGGTGCCGCAGTGCCAGCCGGTGGTCGAGCCCGAGCGGCAGACGGAGGCTCCGACCGGCGCCTGCGTCGCGCCCGCGACCGCGACGCGGCCCCCGGCGTAGTTGTTCACCGCGCCGACGGGCGTGTTGCCCGCGTCGACCTGGACCCACGCGTAGTCGTTGCCCGGGAAGCTCGACCCGCGGAACGTGCCCGCCGGCCCGGACGTGCGCGCGCCGGTCGAGCCGCAGTGCCCGGCGGTGACGAACCCGCCCTGGACCGCGAACCCGACGGAGCACCGGCTGCCGCCGCCGATCGTGTACGCGTTGCCGCCCACGACGTCGATCAGCGGCCGCGGGGACTCCGTCGTCTCCTCGTACGCGACCGCGTCGGCGGGCACGCCCGCGGCGGCGACCTGGGCGGCGACGTCGGCCTGGCCGCCCTCGCGCACCGAGACGACGACGCGGTTGCGCGTGACGTCGACGTACCAGCCCGGCAGCGCCGCCGGGTCGTCGGCGAGCGCGCCGTCGAGCGTCGCGCGCCAGGTCTCGAGGTCGGCGAGCGTGTGGTCCACGTCGACCGCGGTGGCGCCCTCGGCGCGCACCGTGCGCGCGTCGGCGGCATCGGTGACGCCGACGTAGAGGACGTTCGCGGCGTCGTCGACCCACGCGCCCGCGTAGTCGGCGCCGAGGCGCCGCTCGAGCGCGGCCTCGGTGCCCGCCGCGTCGGACTGGAAGGCGAGGCGCGTCCGTGCGTCCCGCGCGCTGAGGCCCAGGTCGCGCTCCAGCGCGCGCTCCAGGCCGGGGGCCGTCTTGGGGACCGCGCGCACCGTCGCGCGCTGGTCGTCGGGTGCGGGCGTGGCGGCGACGGCGTGCGTCGCGGCCCCGCCCGCCAGGAGCGTCGCCGCGGCGGTGACCGCGGCGAGCCTCCTGCGGAGTGGTCGTGTCATGTCGTCCATTCCCTTCGCCGGGCCCGGGTGGCCCGGTCGAGGGCCACGCTAGGGACGCGTCCAGGGCGCGCCCAGATCACGATCAGGTCATACGCGGGCGCTATGTGCGGGCTCGCCCCTACGCGGTCTCCACCGGGTGCTCGGCGCGCCACCGCCGGTAGCGGGGCGAGCGCTGCACGGCGTCGCGGTGCGCGCCCGTCGCGGCCCGCAGGACCGCGTCGACCGGGAGGCGGTCGACGGCGTCGCGCCGCCACCCCACGTGGTGCGTCCAGCGCAGCGGGGCGCCCTCGAGCGCGACGGTCCGCACGCCGGGGGCGTCGAGGAGCACGGGCTGGACGAGCGCGACGGCGTGCCCGCCGCGCACCTGGTCGATGCACGACGTGCGGTCCGACTCCCCCATCGCGCGCGGCGTGAAGCCCGCCCGCGCGCACGCCCCCACGAAGCAGCGCTCGAAGCACCCGCTCCCGGGGGCCGTGAGCCACAGCGCGTCGGCGAGCTCGCCCAGCCCGACGGCGTCGCGCCCGGCGACGGGGTGGTACTCGTCGACGAGCACGAACACCGGGTCGGTGGACACCGCCGTCCACACCAGGCCCCCGGCCGCGGGCGGGGACGCGTCCCCGCACATCCCGACGAGCGCGACGTCGAGCGTCCCGCTCGCGAGCCGGTCCGCGGTCTCCTCGACGGACCACGACGTCGCCGTCGTGACGAGCAGGTCGTCGACCCCCAGCGCGCCGGGCAGCGCGGTGTGCAGCCGGCTCGCGAACAGGCCGCCGATCGCGGAGCTCACCGTCCCCACGTGCACGCGGCCGACCGTGCCGTGCTCGCTCGTGAGCCGCCGGGCGTCGTCGACCAGCGCGGACATGGCGGGCAGCACGACGCGCGCGTGCCGCAGCACGAGCTCGCCGAGCTCCGTGGGGCGCGCGCCCTGCCGGTCGCGCGTGAAGACGCACCCGCCGAGCGTGCGGTCGATCCGGTTGAGCTGGGCGGTGAGGGCGGGCTGCGCGAGGCCCAGCGACGCCGCCGCCTTGGTCACGCTGCCCGTCTCGGCCACCGTCACGATCATGCGCAGGTGCCGCACCTCGAGGTCCATGCCGCCCCAACGTATCGGTGCGGCCGGGGCGTGTCGCGCGCGTCAGCCCACGGGCGCGAGGAAGCCGTCGCGCACGAGCCCGCGCACGTCGGGCAGGAGCTCGCCCGCGAGGTCCTCGGCGCCGACCTCGAACAGCGCGGCGATCGCCCCCACGAGCTGCCCGACCGTCAGCTCGCCGTCGCTCGCGCCGACGAGCGCGGCGAGCCCCGTCGTCGCCCGCACGGCGCGGCCCAGACCGTCGCCCTGGCGCAGCAGGACGACCGTGGGGTCGGGCGCGCCGGGCGTGTGGAACCGCTCCTCCGTGACGTCGGGCGCGACGGCGAGCCGCTCGCCCGCGAGGGCCGCGTCGTCGCGCGCCGCGAGCCAGTCGTGCGCCGCGAGCGACGCCGCGAGGTGCGCGCCGAGCGGCTGGCGCACCGACCCGGTGTGCTCCTCGAGCCGCCGCAGCGTCGGGCGGGCGCCCGCGAGCGGACGGCGCAGCGTGACGATGCCGAAGCCGACGGCCTCTACGTCGCGCGCGGCGAAGTCGTCGAGCCACGCGCCGTACGCAGCCGCCCACGCCGCGGGCTCGCGCTCGGGGGTCGTGCCGCCGTCGCGGATCCAGGTCTCGGCGTACTCCGCGGGGTCGAGCACCTCGCGCTGGACCACCCAGCCGTCAAGGCCGGCCTCGTCGAGCCACGCGCCGACGCGCTCGTCCCACGGCACGCCGCGGCGGTGCTCCCAGTTGCCGAGGAGCTGGGCCACGCCGCCGGGCTCGAGCACGGCGCCGACCCCGGTCACGAGGTCGCGCACGAGGTCGTCGCCCGACCGGCCGCCGTCGCGGTACTCGTAGTCCGGGAGCGCGCCACCGGCGGCGCGCGGGGTGATGACGAACGGCGGGTTCGACACGACGAGGTCGAAGCGCTCGCCCGCGACCGGCTCCAGCATCGAGCCCTCGCGCAGCTCGACGCGCCCGGTCGCCGGGCCGCGGGGTGCGGCTCCGGCGGCGGGGCCCGACGCCTCGTCGAACGCCGCGTCGAGCGCCGCGTTGAACGCGGCGAAGCCGAGCGCCCGGCGCGAGATGTCCGTGCCGACGACCGCGCGCGCGTGCCGCGCGGCGTGCAGGGCCTGGATGCCGCAGCCCGTCCCGAGGTCCAGCACGCGCCCGACCGGCGTCCGGACCGTCACCTGGGCGAGCGTCAGGGACGCGCCGCCCGCGCCGAGCACGTGGTCCGGGGCGAGCCGGCGGCCCGTCGCGAGCTCGCCCAGGTCCGACGACAGCCACCACGTGACGGGGCCCGCGGCGTCGGTCGCCGCGTACGGCCGCAGGTCGACGAGCGCGCGCACCGCGTCGTCGTCGCCCGCGCCCGCCGCCTCGACGAGACCCAGCCGCCGTGCGCCGTCGACCCCCGTGCGCCCGAGCGCCGCGTCGAGGGCGCGCCGGGGCACGTCGTCGCCGAGGAGGAAGAGGGCGGCGAGAGCGGCCGTGGGGTCGGCCCCCTCCCGACCGCGGTCGCGCAGCGCCCGCCGCGCCGGGACGGCCTGCTCGCGGTGCAGCGCGGCGGACGCGACGGGACCGAGCACGCGCTCGACGCCGTCGACCGTGAAGTCCGCCGCCGCGAGGTCCTCGCGCAGCGTCGCCGCGGCGGCCGCGAGGTCGGCGGGGGCGGAGCCCGCGCCGGGCGGGACGGGGCCGGGCCCGTCCGCGGCGGTGCGCGACGACGGGCTCGGGGTGCTGGAGGCGGGAGGCATGGCTCCATCCTCACCGATCCGCGCGCGGCGGCCGAGGGCCCGCGCCGCCCCGGACGCGACGGACCCCCGGCGCGCCGAGGCGTGCCGGGGGTCCGTGGGGGACGACGTCGTCAGCAGTTCTGCGTGCCGTAGACCGCGACGTTCTGCGCCGAGGTCTGGAAGGTCTCGTCCGTCATGAGCGACATGATCGAGGAGGTGTCGGCGTTGGCCGGGTCGTCGACCGCGGTCTCGAGCGTGTCGGTGAGCTGGCGGAAGACGCCCGTGACGTTGTCCCAGTCGGTGCTGATCTCGGCCGGGGCCTCGGCGGCCTCGAGCGACGCGGTGAACGTCTCGAACTGCGTCACGGCGGCGGCCGGGTCGCTCGTGTCGATCGAGCTCAGGGTCGTCTGGGCGTCGAGCAGGGCGTCGTAGGCGGTGCAGAAGTCGCCCGACGCCTCGGTGTCGCCGGACTCCTCCTCGGTGGGCTCCTCGGACGGGGTGGTCTCCTCCTCGGCCGACGTGCTGGTCTCCTCCGCAGGCGTGGTCTCCGAGTCGGTGCTCGCGTCGTCGCCGGAGCCACCGCAGGCGGCCAGGCCGAGCACGAGGAGGGCGCTCGTCGCGAGGGCGGTCGTGGTCTTGGTGATCGTCAGTCGGGTGCGCATGACGCCCATGGTTTCCCACGGACGCGCGTCGCGCGCCCTCAAAGCCTCGAAGTGGGGACCGCTCCCCATGTGGCCATCGCCACGGGGTGAAGTTCCGGCGGGTGCCGGTCAGCGCGCACAGCCGGCCCGGAAGTAATCGGTGACGGCCCGGGACGACGACGTGAGCGCCGCCGTGTCGATCCGGCGCCCCACGCGGTCGATCGCCCGCGACAGCTCGCCCGTGTCCCGCGTGCCGGTGGCCTCGACCTCGTCCGCGATCATCGTGAGGTAGGTCGTGACGACGGCCCAGTCGCGCGCGACCGCCGCGGGCGGGGTGGCCCCGGCGAGCGTGTCGCGGGCGGTGGTGAACCCCTCGACGAGCGCCTCGGGGTGGTCGACCGTGAGGTTGACCTGCGCCTTGGCCGCCGCGCCCCACGCGACCTCCGCCTCCCGGCACGCCGGGTCGACGGCGCCCGCCCCCGGGTCCGTGCCGTCGTCGGGCGCGGCGGGGTCCGACGTCTCGGGGTCCGTGCCGTCGGCGGGTGCCGCGCCGTCGTCCGCGTCGTTCCCGGCACCCGGGGACGACGCCGCGGGTGCGGCGGGCGGGGGCGGTGCGGCGGCGGGCGCTGCGCCCGGGAGGGACACGACGTCGAACGCCCCGCTCGCGACGACGGCGAGGCACAGCCCGGCGACGACGGCGAGGACCGCGGCGTGGGCCACGGCGCGCACCGGTGATTGCATGGCCCCTATGATGACGCCTCCCGCGGGCGCGAAGAACCCCGCGGGCCTTGCCGGCCGGCGGGGTCCTCGGGGTCGCCGCGGCGTCAGCCCATCGTGTTGACGATGAGACCGATGTGGGTGAAGAAGTTCATCGCGCCGAACAGCAGGAACGCGACGCCGGACAGGCCCCAGGCCCACCCGATGACGACCCGCACGACGCGCCGCCCGGAGCGGACCGCGAACGGGAAGAGGATCGCGCCGACGCCCACGAGCGCGATGAGCCCGGACATGAAGATCGCCTCGACGAGCGGGTAGGCGGCGAACGCGCCGGAGATCGGCTCCTCCGGCGGCGCGGCGAAGAGCTGGTACGTCACGCCGGCGATCGCGATGGCGACGAGGCCGAGGCCCATGCCGAGCACGAACACCGAGACGGGGCGCGCGACGGCCTGCAGGTGCTCGGTGGCGTCGGCCCGCTCGAGCGCGGCGCGGCCGCGGGTCCAGAGGTAGAACGCGGCGGCGAGGAGCAGCACGCCGAACGCGAGGCTCGTCTCGCCGAAGATGATGTTGTCGAACGGGAAGCCGCCCGCGGCGAGCGGCCACGTGAGCGTCATGTGCAGCCCGGTCGCCGTGAGGATCGTGCCCAGCACGCCGAACGCGAGCGACCAGCCCTCCACGACGATCTTCCCGGGCGCCCGCAGGAGCTCGCGGCCGAGCATGACCAGCAGGATCAGCCCGGCGCCGACGGCGACGGACATCACGGTGTTGTAGGTGGGCATCTGTGCCCAGTCGATGACGAGCCCCTCGGCGGCGACCATCCTTCTCCACTCCTCGTTCGTTCCACGGGCCGCGCTCGCGGTCCGAGGGCGATAACCATACGAGCGTATAGGTTATTCCTCACTACGATGGCCGCGTGGACGACGCTGCGGGTGCCCGGGACCGGTCGGCGACGAGCGGCGCGCGGGGCGCACGCACCACGGTGCAGGGGCGCAGCGCGGAGCGACAGCGCGCGATGGTCGACGCCGCCGCGCACCTGCTCATCGACCAGGGCTTCGCCGCCGTGACCCACCGGCAGGTCGCCCGCGCCGCGGGCGTGCCGCAGGGGTCGGCGTCGTACTACTTCCCGACGAGCGCCTCGCTCGTCGCCGCCGCCGTCGAGGCCGCGGAGGACGTGCGCGCGACGGCCGCGCAGGAGCACGCCGACGCCCTCGCCCACCGGCGCCGCTCGAGCACCGCGACGGCGCGCGAGCTCATCGAGACGCTGTACGCCCCGCACGTGGACGACTCGGTGGTCGACGTGCGCCTCGACCCCATGCTCACGGCCATGCGGGACCCGGCGCTGCGGCCGATCATGCGGGCGTCGCGCCCGCGCCTGCTGGCGGCCGCGCGGACGGTGCTCGACGCGTCGGGCCACGGGCACGTGACGGACACCGACCTCGTCGCGCACGTCGTGGACGCGGCGCTGCTCTCGGGTGCCGCCGCGGAGGACGGTCACGTGCTCGACCACGCGACGCGGACCGTCGCCCGCTTCCTCGACCACTGGCGCTGAGTCCAAACTTACTGACCAGTTACTTGGTTTCCGGTAGGGTGGCGGCGCCCGGTCCGCCGACGCCGTGCCCGCACCCGCGGCGCCGCCGGGCGCCGTCGCCGCCGCCGTGGAAGGACCGTCCGTGAGCACCCTGCCCTACCTCGACCCCGCCGTGCCCGTGGCCGACCGCGTCGAGGACCTCCTCGCCCGCATGACGCTGCCCGAGAAGGTCGGCCAGATGCTCCAGCTCGACGCGCGCGACGGCGTCGGCCCCGCGGTGCTCGAGAAGCACGCGGGCTCGCTGCTGCACACCTCGCCGGAGAACGTCCTCGCCGCGCACGAGCTCACCGGGCGGACGCGGCTGCGCATCCCCCTGCTGCTCGCCGAGGACTGCATCCACGGCCACTCGTTCTGGGTCGGCGCGACGATCTTCCCCACGCAGCTCGGCATGGCCGCGACGTGGGACCCCGCGCTCGTGGAGCAGGTCGCGCGCGCGACCGCGGTCGAGGTCGCCGCGACCGGCGTCCACTGGACCTTCTCCCCCGTGCTCTGCATCGCGCGCGACCTGCGCTGGGGCCGCGTCGACGAGACGTTCGGCGAGGACCCGTTCCTCATCGGCGAGCTCGCGTCCGCGATGGTCCGCGGCTACCAGGGCGACGGGCTGTCCGACCCGACGGGCATCCTCGCCACGGCGAAGCACTTCGCGGGCTACTCCGAGACGCAGGGCGGGCGCGACGCGAGCGAGGCCGACATCTCGCAGCGCAAGCTCCGGTCCTGGTTCCTGCCCCCGTTCGAGCGGGTCGCGCGCGAGGGCTGCGCCACGTTCATGCTCGGCTACCAGTCCATGGACGGCGTGCCCGTCACCGTGAACGGCTGGCTGCTCGACGACGTCCTGCGCGGCGAGTGGGGCTACACCGGCACGCTCGTCACCGACTGGGACAACGTGGGCCGCATGGTCTGGGAGCAGCACATCCAGCCCGACTACGTGCACGCGTCCGCCGCGGCCGTGCGCGCCGGCAACGACATGGTCATGACGACGCCGCGCTTCTTCGAGGGCGCGCTCGAGGCGGTGGACCGCGGCCTCGTCGAGGAGGCCGCGATCGACGCCGCCGTCCGGCGCATCCTCACGCTCAAGTTCCGCCTCGGCCTGTTCGAGGACCCGCGGCGGCCGGACGTCGCGCGCCAGCAGGCGGTCATCGCGTCGGCCGAGCACGCCGCGGTGAACCTCGAGGTCGCGCGCCGCTCCCTCGTGCTCCTCGCCAACGACGGCGCCCTCCCGTTCGCGGGCGGGCTCGACCGCGACGCCGGCACGCCCGACGGCCGGGCCCTCGCCCCGGCCGGGGCGCCCGCCCGGACGATCGCCGTCGTCGGCCCGAACGCGGACGACGACCACACGCAGCTCGGCGACTGGGCGGGCGCGTCAGGGCAGGCCGACTGGCTGCCCGACGGCCACCCGCGCGAGATGACGACGACCGTGCTCGACGGCTTCCGCGCGCTCGCCCCGGAGCGCTGGGCCGTGACCCACGCGCGCGGTGCCGACATCCTCACGCTCGCGCCCGACCCCGAGGGCGAGCTGTTCCCCGACGGGCAGCCGCGGCCGCAGGTCGTCGTCCCGGCCGCGCCCGACGACGCGCTGATCGCCGAGGCCGTCGCCGCCGCGCGCGACGCCGACCTCGCCGTCGCCGTGGTGGGCGACCGCATCGAGCTCGTGGGCGAGGGCCGCTCGACCGCGACGCTCGAGCTCGTCGGCGGCCAGGTCGCGCTGCTCGACGCCCTCGTCGCCACCGGGACCCCCGTGGTCGTGGTCGTCGTCGCGTCGAAGCCGCTCGTCCTGCCGCCGTCGGCGCACGCGGCGGCGGCGGTCGTCTGGGCGGCCAACCCCGGGATGCGCGGCGGCCAGGCCGTCGCCGAGCTCGTGCTCGGGCTGATCGAGCCCGAGGGCCGGCTCCCGATCTCGTTCGCGCGCCACGCGGGCCAGCAGCCGACCTACTACAACGTGGTGCGCGGCCAGCACGGCGTCCGCTACGCCGACCTCACGCAGAGCCCCGCGTTCGCGTTCGGCGAGGGCCTGAGCTACACCACCGTCGAGTACGACGGCCTGCGGGTGCTCGGCACGGAGCACGGGCCCGACGACGTCGTGCGCGCCGAGATCACGCTGACGAACACCGGGTCGCGCCCGGTGCGCGAGACCGTCCAGGTCTACGTGAGCGACACCGTCACGTCGGTGACGTGGGCCGAGAAGGAGCTCAAGGCCTACCGCAAGGTGGACCTCGCGCCGGGCGAGTCGGCGACCGTCGGCCTCGAGGTGCCCGTGGCGGACTGCACGCTCGTCGACGCGCATGGGCGCCGCGTCGTCGAGCCGGGCGAGTTCGAGCTGCGCGTCGGGCCGTCCTCGCGCGAGGACGCGCTCCTGCGCGCGTCGTTCACCGTCGCGGGCTAGTCCCGCGCACGACGGAGGGCGCCCGGGTCGCCCCGGGCGCCCTCCGTCGTCTGCGGTGGCCGGGCGTCAGGCGCCCGTCGCGACGCGCTCCCGCTCGACGGCGGACTCCTCGCGGTCGACGCGCGCCGCACGCAGCCGCGACATGATCACCGCGCCGAACGCGATGGCCGCCGCGACGACCGCGATCGCGATGCGCAGGACGTGGTTCGCGTCCTCGGGCACGCTCATGAGCACGACCGCGGGCGCGATGAGCACCGACACGAGGTTCATCACCTTGATGAGGGGGTTGATCGCCGGGCCGGCGGTGTCCTTGAACGGGTCGCCGACCGTGTCGCCGATGACGGTCGCGGCGTGCGCCTCCGAGCCCTTGCCCCCGTACGCGCCGTCCTCGACGATCTTCTTCGCGTTGTCCCACGCGCCGCCCGAGTTGGCGAGGAACACGGCCATGAGCACGCCCGCGCCGATCGCGCCCGCGAGGAAGCCGGCCAGCGGCCCGACGCCCAGGCCGAAGCCGACGGCGATGGGCGCGAACGCGGCGAGCAGACCGGGGGTCGCGAGCTCGCGCAGCGAGTCGCGCGTGCAGATGTCGACGACCCGGCCGTACTCGGGGCGCTCCTGGAACGTCATGATCCCGGGGTGCTCGCGGAACTGGCGGCGCACCTCGAACACGATCGCCCCGGCCGCGCGCGTCACCGCGTCGATCGCGAGGCCCGAGAAGAGGAACACGGTCGCGGCGCCGAGGATCACGCCCACGAGCGTGATCGGCGAGATGATCTGGTAGTCGAGCATCGCCGTGACGAGACCGCTCCCGACGCCCTGCACGTCCGCGAGCGCGTGGCTCACGGCGTCGGCGTACGACCCGAACAGGGCCGTCGCCGCGAGGACGGCCGTCGTGATCGCGATGCCCTTGGTGATCGCCTTCGTCGTGTTGCCCACCGCGTCGAGGTCCGTGAGGATCTGCGCGGCCTCCGCCTCGCCGTCGCCGGACTCGCCGACCGACATCTCGTAGATGCCCTGGGCGTTGTCCGAGACGGGGCCGAACGTGTCCATCGCGACGATGACGCCGACCGTCGTCAGCAGCCCGCACCCGGCGAGGGCGACGAGGAACAGCGCGAGCCACACCGACCCGCCCGCGAGCAGGAACAGACCGCAGATCGCCGCGGCGATCACGCCCGCCGTGTACACGGCCGACTCGAACCCGACCCCGATGCCCGACAGCACGACCGTCGCCGCGCCCGTGCGCGAGGTGGCCGCCACGTGCAGGGTGGGCTTCGACGTCGTGCCGGTGAAGTAGCCCGTGATCCACAGGATGATGCCCGCGAGGACGATCCCGATGACGACGGCGAGGCTCGCGACGACGCGCGGGTCGGCCGCGATCCCGGACAGGTCGCCGAGGTCGGCCGTGCCGTCGAGCGCGGCGAACGACGACGGCAGGTAGACGAACGCGGCGACGGCGGCGAGCACCGCGCCGATGAGCGCCGAGAGGTAGAACCCGCGGTAGATGGCCTTGAGGCCGTTCTCCTGGCCGCGCACGCGCGTGATGAACACGCCGAGCACCGCGACGAGCGCGCCCAGGGCCGTCACGACGAGCGGGAACACGAGGCCCTCCTCGCCCATCGCCGCCTTGCCGAGGATGAGCGCCGCGACGAGCGTCACCGCGTACGACTCGAACAGGTCGGCCGCCATGCCCGCGCAGTCGCCGACGTTGTCGCCCACGTTGTCCGCGATGGTGGCGGCGTTGCGCGGGTCGTCCTCGGGGATGCCCTGCTCGACCTTGCCGACGAGGTCCGCGCCGACGTCCGCCGCCTTGGTGAAGATGCCGCCGCCGACGCGCATGAACATCGCGAGCAGCGCCGCGCCGAACCCGAAGCCCTCGAGCACCGCCGGGGCGTCGCCCTTGTAGACGAGCACGACGCCCGCGGCGCCGAGCAGGCCGAGGCCGACGACCGACATGCCGACGACGCCGCCCGTCCGGAACGCGATGCGCGCGCCCTCCGAGCGCCCGCCCGGCCGGGTCGCGGCCGACGCGACGCGCACGTTCGCGCGCACCGCGAGCCACATCCCGAGGTAGCCGATCGCCGCCGAGAACCCGGCGCCCACGAGGAACGCGACCGAGCGCCCCACGCGGATGCCGCCGTCGCCCGGCAGCAGGAACAGGAGGCCGAAGACGATCGCCGCGAACAGCGCGAGCGTGCGGAACTGGCGGCTCAGGTACGCGCCGGCGCCCTCCTGCACCGCCTGGGCGATGTCCTGCATCTTCGCCGTGCCCTCGTCCGCGGCGAGGACCTGTCTGCGCAGCACGACCGCGAAGGCGAGGGCCACGAGGGCGATCGCCGCGATGACCGCGACGATGGTGAGACTTTCCGTACCGAGCGTGAGCATCCGTCCTCCTTGACGAACCGCGCGACCGTCGCGCCGGTCCCCTGCCGGAGCGATGGGGGTGAGTCTACGCACGTGTGTCGTACGTCACGACCACTCGTGCAGGACGTCACGAGCGCACCCGGTGACGGCGCCCCGGGCCCTGTCAGCCCGGCGGTCGCGCGGTCGCTCCGCCGGCGTCCGGGGCGAGGTCCGTGGCGAGGCGCGCGACGGCGTCGGGCCGGGTGAGCGGGTAGAGGTGGCCCTCCCCCGCGAGCCCGACGCGCGGCACCCCGAGCCGGTCCGACAGCTCGCGCTGCGCGCGCAGGAACCGGGCGCTCGCCCGCAGGCCGGTGACGAGCAGCGGCTCGGCGCCCGCGGGCAGACGGCGGCCGTCGTCGAGCAGGTCGCGCACCCGCGGCGCCTGCTCCCAGCTCGCGAACCACTGGTGGGCGAGCAGTGTCCACGCCTCGCGCGAGCCGTAGCGGGCGCGCGCGACGTCGTGCGGGAGGCGGTCCGGGGCGCGCGTGACGACCCGGACGCCCACGCGGCGCAGGGTCGCGCCCGTCACGGCGAGGCCGCTCGCGAGCACGCCCGCCGCCGCGGTGCCGGCCCGGGCCGTGACCCGCCCCGTGTGCAGGGCCGGGAGATGGGCCTCCCACGGGCTCGTCGGGTCGAGGAGCACGAGCCGGCGGACCTCGTCCGGGTGCCGCAGCGCCCACTCGATCGCGGTGAGCCCGCCGACGGAGTGCCCGACGAGGTCCACGGGCCGCGACCCGCCGACGCCGAGACCCTCCCGCACCACGTCGACCGGTCCCGTCACGGGCACGCGCCACGCGTCGAGGACCCGGACGTCGTCGGTGCCGGACGCGGTGCCGAGTGCACGTGCGAGCGGGGCGAAGTCCTCGGGCGTGAGCGCGAGGCCCGGCAGGACGACCCAGGTCATGCGGACTCCCTCTCTCGCGGTGCGCGACCACCCTACGGAGCGCTCCTGGGCGTGCGTAGGGTGGAGCCTGTGTCGACGCCCAGCACCCCCGTGACCGACCCGACCCTCCACGACCGCGCCCTCGCCCACGCGCACGACCTCGCGACGTTCGTCGAGGCGTCCCCGTCGTCGTACCACGCGGCGCACGAGGTCGCGCGCCGGCTCGAGGCCGTCGGCTTCGAGCGCCTGGACGAGACCGCGGCGTGGCCGTCGGTGACCGAGGGCGACGGGCCCGCGGGCGGGCGGTACGTCGTCGTGCGCGACGGCGCGGTGATCGCCTGGGCCGTGCCCGCGGGTGCGACGGCGACCACGCCGTTCGCGATCCTCGGCGCCCACACCGACTCGCCCGGCTTCAAGCTCAAGCCGCGCCCGAGCGTCGGCCGCGAGGGCTGGTGGCAGGCGGGCGTGGAGATCTACGGCGGCCCGCTGCTCAACTCGTGGCTCGACCGCGAGCTCGAGCTCGCCGGTCGCCTCGTCACGGCCGACGGCGAGGAGCACCTCGTGCGCACGGGCCCCCTGCTGCGCATCCCGCAGCTCGCGATCCACCTCGACCGCGCCGCGAACGACGGGCTCGCGCTCGACAAGCAGCAGCACACGCAGCCCGTGTGGGGGCTCGCGTCGGCGTCCGGACCGGCCGGGTCCGACGTCGCGGGCGCGCCGCACGGGACGAGCGGCGGGGACGTGCTCGCCGAGCTCGCGCACCACGCGAGCGTGCGGGCGAGCGAGATCGCCGGGTACGACGTCGTGGTCGCCGACACCCAGTCGCCCCGCGTGTTCGGTGCGCACGGCGCGTTCCTCGCGTCCGGGCGCCTCGACAACCTGCTGTCGGTGCACGCCGGTCTCGTCGCGCTGCTCGAGGTCGCGGGCACGCCCGACCGGCCCGTCGAGGGCGCCGCGATCCCCGTGCTCGCCGCGTTCGACCACGAGGAGATCGGGTCCGAGTCGCGCTCCGGCGCGTCCGGCCCGTTCCTCGCGGACGTGCTCGCCCGGGTCGCGGCCGGCCTCGGCGCGACGGAGGAGGAGCGGCACCGTCAGCTCGCGGGGTCGCTGTGCGTGTCGAGCGACGTCGGCCACTCGGTGCACCCCAACTATCCGGAGCGGCACGACCCCGCGAACCGGCCGCTCGCCGGCGGCGGACCGATCCTCAAGATCAACGCGAACCAGCGCTACACGACCGACGCGCACGGCGCCGCGGCGTGGGCGCGCGCCTGCGCCCGGGCCGGGGTGCCGAGCCAGGAGTTCGTCTCGAAGAACACCGTGCCGTGCGGCTCGACCATCGGGCCGCTCACTGCGACCCGCCTCGGCATCCGCACGGTCGACGTGGGCAGCCCCATCCTCTCGATGCACTCCGCGCGCGAGCTCACCGCCGTCGTGGACCCGTGGTACCTCTCGCGCGCGCTGCTCAAGATCTTCCGTGGCTGACCCACCCCACCGGCCGAGCAGGCGGTTCGGGTCCGTCCTGGGCGCGGGACGAACCACGACCGCCTGGTCGGGCAACCGCGATCGCCTGGTCGGGACCAGTCAGGGGCGCTCGGCGCGGGCGCGGACGCCGCGCAGCATCTTCTGCGTCATGAGGAAGCTCACCGGCTGCACCGCCTCGACGACCACGCGGCCCGCGGCGCCCAGCGGCACGTACCGCTCGCGGACGAGCAGGCGCGACCGCGGGGTGCCGTCCGCCCCCGGCGGCAGCGGACGCACGACGAACGCCCACGAGAACCGGAACGGCATCGTGTCCGGCTGCCCGGGCCCCGGCGCGCCGAGCAGCACGAGGTGCGAGCCCGGCTCGAGCGCGGCCACCCGCAGGACGGCCTCGTCGGCCAGGTGGACGTCGTCGCCCACCGCGAGGCCCTGCCAGCGCTCCTCGATCGCGTCCGCGCTGCGGATGCCCAGGCCGGCGAGGTTCTCGAGCGCGTCGTAGGAGTAGAAGCCGCCGCGGCCCTGGCCGAGCTGGACGAGCCACGGCCAGACGTCGGCCGGCGGCGCGTCGACCGTCACGGCCCGCGTCGCGACGACGGCGCGCGCGTCGGGGACGAGGTCGTCGCCCGGGAGCACGCACTCGTGCTCGCCCTCCCACGTGCCCCACGTCTGGGTCATGCGCCGGGTGAGCAGGAGCGCCCCGGCGGCGAGCGCCGTCGTCGTCAGGACCCGGACCCCACGCCACGCTGCCATGCGTCGATCGTCGGCCGTGCGCCCCGCCCCGCGCGAGGGCCGGAGGTCCCGAGCACGGCGCCTCTCGGCCGAAGCGTGGGCCCGAGGTGGGACACTCGGAGACGTGCTGCACGCCCCCACCACCTCCCCGCGACCGACGAGCGCGACGCTGCTCGACGTGCTGCGCGCGGGCGGTCGGCGCGACGAGCGGCTGCGGCACGTGCGCGAGCTGCCCGCGCGCCCCGGCACCCAGGGCGAGTGGCCCGCGTGGGCCGACGCGTCGCTCGTCGCCGGGTACCGCGCGCTCGGGGTGGAGCGCCCCTGGGAGCACCAGGTCGAGGCGGCCGACGCCGCGTGGTCGGGCCGGCACGTCGCGCTCGCGACCTCCACCGGCTCGGGCAAGTCACTCGCGTTCTGGCTCCCGGCGCTCACGGCCGTGCGCGCCGACGCCGCGGCGCGCGCGCTCGACCCCGGCCGCATCGAGTCGGTCGCACGGCGCGGCGCCGTGCTCTACCTCTCGCCCACGAAGGCGCTCGCAGCCGACCAGCTCTCCGGTCTCCAGCGCCTCCTCGACGCCGCCGGGACACGCGACGTGCGGGTCGCGACGTGCGACGGCGACACCGGGCAGGACGAGCGCCGGTGGGTTCGCGAGCACGCCGACGTCGTGCTCACCAACCCGGACTTCCTGCACTTCGCGCTCCTGCCGCACCACCGCGGCTGGACGCGGCTGCTGCGGGACCTGCGGTACGTCGTCGTGGACGAGGGGCACGCCTACCGGGGGGTGTTCGGCGCGCACGTCTCCCTCGTCCTGCGGCGCCTGCGCCGGCTCGCGGCGCACTACGCGCGCGAGGGCGACCCGCCTCCGACGTTCGTCGTCGCGTCGGCGACGACCGCCGACCCGGCGACGAGCGCGGCGCGGCTCGTCGGGGTCGAGCCCGACGACGTCGTGACCGTCGCGCGCGACACCTCCCCCGCGGGGCGCAAGACGTTCGCCCTGTGGGAGCCGCCCGTCGTGGTGGGCTTCGAGGCGTCCGCGGACGACGGTCCCGCCGAGGGCCACGACGACGACCCGGCGGTCGCGACGCCCGCCGAGGGGCCGGAGCACCCCCGCCGCAGCGCCACCGCCGAGACGGCCGACCTGCTCGCCGACCTCGTCATCGCGGGCGCCCGCACGCTCGCGTTCACGCGCTCGCGCCGCGGCGCGGAGTCCGTCGCGGTCCAGACGCAGGACAGCGTGCGCGTCGTCGACCCCCGGCTCGTGCGCCGCGTCGCCGCCTACCGCGGCGGCTACCTGCCCGAGGAGCGGCGCGAGCTCGAGGACGCGGTGCGCACCGGCGACGTGCTCGGCCTCGCGACGACCAACGCGCTCGAGCTGGGCGTCGACATCTCGGGGCTCGACGCCGTCCTCATCGCCGGCTGGCCCGGCACCCGCATGTCGGTGTGGCAGCAGGCGGGCCGCGCCGGGAGGGCGGGCGCCGACGGCCTCGTCGCGTTCGTGGCACGCGAGGACCCGCTCGACACGTTCCTCGTGCACCACCCCGAGGCGGTGTTCGACGTACCGCTCGAGGCGACCGTGTTCGACCCCGCGAACCCCTACGTCCTCGCGCCGCACCTGTGCGCCGCGGCGGCGGAGGTGCCCCTGCGGTCCGAGGACCTCGCCGCGTTCGGCACGCCCGACGTCGTGCGCGGCCTCCTCGACGTGCTCGTCGCGCGCGGCGCCCTGCGGCGCCGGGCCTCCGGCTGGTACTGGACGCACGCGCAGCCCGCGTCGGGCATGACCGACCTGCGCGGCTCCGGCGGCGCGCCCGTCCGGGTCGCCGAGGCGCGCACCGGTCGGCTGCTCGGGACCGTCGACGCCGCCTCCGCGGACGGCTCGGTGCACGACGGCGCGGTGTACGTCCACCAGGGCCGCACCTACGTCGTCGAGCACCTCGACCTCGCGGACCACGTCGCGCTCGTGCGACGGCAGGACGTCGACCACGGCACCTGGTCCCGGTCGACCACGTCCATCACGATCGTCGACGAGCCCACGGACGGGGACGTCGCGACGGGCCGCGAGGTCGTCGAGCGCAGCTGGGGTCCGGTCGGCTGGGGCTACGGCCCGGTCAACGTGTGCTCCCAGGTGGTGAGCTTCCAGCGCCGCCGCCTCCTCGACATGCAGGTCCTCGGCACGGAGACCCTCGACCTTCCCGAGCGCACGCTGCCGACGATGGCCGTCTGGTGGACCGTCCCCGCCTCCGTGATCGAGGAGGCGGGCGTCGACGCCGACGAGCTGCCCGGCGCGCTGCACGCCGCCGAGCACGCGTCGATCGGCCTGCTCCCCCTCCTCGCGACGTGCGACCGTTGGGACCTCGGTGGGGTGTCCACCGCGCTGCACGCCGACACCGGCGAAGCCACCGTGTTCGTCCACGACGCCTACCCCGGCGGGGCCGGCTTCGCCGAGCGCGGGTTCGAGCTCGGCGCGACCTGGCTGCGCGCGACGCGCGACGCCATCGCCCGCTGCCCGTGCCACGACGGCTGCCCGGCGTGCGTGCAGTCGCCCAAGTGCGGGTCGTACAACGCCCCGCTCGAGAAGGCCGCCGCCGTCCGGCTGCTCGACGCCGTGCTGGCGCACGCCCCGGCCGCCGCGACCGAGGCCGATGCCGAGGCCGAGGCCGATGCCGAGGCCGAGGCCGATGCCGCGGGGCGGACCGCAGGTCTCCCGTGACAGGGCACGGCACGTCCACAGGGTCGAGGACGAGTACCGTCCGGTCGCTGACGGCACCCGCCCCACGAAGGATCGCGCCCGCCGGTCACAACGCTCGCGCCGCGCGACGGACCGCTGCCCCTGCCGGTGGCGGCCGCTCATCGCGCGCTCGCCGGGCCGGCGCGGGCGGCGGCGGTCGCGCGGCCGAGCGTGACGCCGAGGAACGTCACGCCGGCTCTCGACTCGACGTCCACCCGGACGACGCCCGCGCCCTGCTCCGTGCACGCGACCACCACGACCCGGTTGCGCGCCGCGGTCTCGCGCGCCCGGCCGCAGGGTTCCCACCCGTCGCGGACTGCCGTCGCCGCCGCGAGCGCCGCGAGGTCGGCTCCGGTCTGCGCGGTGCCACGCGCCGCCTGCGCCTGCGCGAGCCCGGCGAGCGCGAGCGCCAGCACGAGGACCGCCGCGACGACCCCGAGCACGAGCACCGTGCCTGCTCCGTGCTCGACGTCGAGGTGGACGGCCACCCCCGGCCTCGCACCTGGCCGGCCGTCGGTCTCGGTCCCGATCGCGGTCTCGATCCCGCTTCCGGCCCGAGTCTCGGCGCCAGACCTGGTCCCGGACCCGGTCTCGGTCTCGGTGCGCCGTCCCCGCGGAGGCCGCGCCGCGGTCACGGCTCCGCCCACGCGACGGCCGCGCCGCTCGCTCGCAACGGCGACCCGGCGAGCCACCCGCCCACGACGGGCGTCGTGACGCGCACCTCGACCCACGGGTCGCCGCGCAGCACGCCGACCGTCGCGCCGGCTCCGGCGACCCGGAGCGCGGTCGCGCGCACCGTCGCGTCGTCCTCACCGATGGCCACCGCCCGGGCGGCGGCCCTCGCCGCGTCGGCGGAGCGCATCTGGGCGCCCGCCGCCGCGGCGAGGGTGAGGACCACGACGAGCACCAGGACGACCGCCGGCAGGGCGACCGCGAGCTCGGCCGTGACCGCACCGCGCTCGCCGCCCTCACGGACCCGACCCCTCGGCCGGCGGCTCTCCGCCCCGGCGTCCCGTCGCACGGGCTCAGCCCAGCGAGAGCGCGCTGCGCACGATGCCGAGCAGCATCTCGCGCACCTCGCCGCTCTTCAGCACGACGATGAGCAGCCCGGCGAAGCCCGCCGCCGCGACCGTCGCGATGGCGTACTCCGCCGTCGCGAGACCCGCCTCGCCGTCCTGCCCCGTGCTCGTCCCCGTCAGGCGCGCGAACGCGCGTCGCGGCTGTCGTGTCATCTCCGGCTCCCCTCGTGTGGCCCGCGTCGTGCGGGCGGTCGGGGAGACCCTGCCGGGACCTGCACCCCTGCCGCACCCCACCGCGGGGCGTCGGTGGACGGGGCCCTCAAGACGACGACCTGTGCACGGCAGTGCGCGCTCCGCTCGCGTCGACGGGTCGAGCCACCAGCACTCCGTCGCGCGATCAGCACCCGGTCGACGGGTCGAGCCACTAGCACTCCGTCGCACGAACAGCACCCGGTCAACAGGTCGAGCCACCGGCACCCCGTCGCATGATCGGCACCCCGTCGACAGGTCGCGCGAGCAGCACCCCCGTCGACGGGTCGCGAGACCAGCCCCACCCAACCGGGGCGCGGTCAGCCCCAGGTGAGCGGGTCGAGCTCGAGGTGGAAGCGGAGCCTGCCCGGGTCGACCGGGGACCCGTAGCGCGGCGCGAGCGACTCCTCCAGGGCACGCGCGTGCTCCGGCCAGGTGTCCTGGGCGTTCGCCAGGAGGAGGGAGAGGTCGGCGTGCCTGTCGGCGACCCCGAGCCGCCCGACGTCGACGAACCCGCGGAGCTCCAGCGTCCCGGGGTCGAGCAGGACGTTGGGCAGGCACAGGTCGCCGTGGCAGACCACGAGGTCCGTCGCCTGCTGCTCCCGCCGCCACGGCAGCTCGGCGATGAGCTCCGCGAGGAGGTCCGCGGGGTCACGGGACTCCTGCTCCGGCCGCAGGAACTCCGGGTGCACGCGGCCGCCGTCGACCACGTCGCGGGCGAGGGCGACCATGGCGTCGAGGCTCCGGTCGAACGGGCAGTCGGCCACGGCGAGGTCGTGGAGGGTCCGCGCCGCCGCGAGGACGCTCGTCCAGGCGCGGTCGACCTGGTCGGGGCGGACCGTGTCGGCGGGCACGCCCGGCACCGTGCGCGTCACGAGGACGGCCTGCTCCCCCGTGTCCTCCCACACCAGCACCTCGGGGACGACGATCCCGCGCTCAGCCGCCCAGAGCGCGCGGTCCCGCTCGTCCGCCAGGTCGGCCGCCTGGTCCGGGCCCACGACCTTGGCGTGCCGTGCGCCGTCCGCGCTGACGAGCACGCGGGCCGAGGACTCGCCGCTCCCGACGTCCCGCCAGGCGTCGTCCCGGAGCGCAGCGGGCACACGGGAGACAGGGGACGGGTCCATGCGGCCACCGTAGCGACCCGACACCGACCTCGGCCCCGGCCCCGATAATCACACCGACGCCCGCCTCTGCCTCCGGACCTCCGACGCCTATCCGGAGAGCAGACCCGCCCCGAGGGAGACGAGGACGGGCAGCAGCCCGACGAGCACGAACGCGGGCAGGAAGCACGCACCGAGAGGGAGCACGAGGTGCACGGCGAGCCGTGCCGCGGCAGCCTTGGCCGCCCCGGTCCGGTCCTGGCGCGACGCCCCGGCCGCCGCCCGCAGCGACGACGCCGGAGCGGCGCCGTGCAGCCACGCGGGCCGCAGCGCGCGCTGCACGACCCCGAGCCGCGGCGGTGCACCCGCCCAGGCCCCGTCCCACGACGCCCCGAGGAGGAGCGCCGCGCCGGCGGCGCGCAGCCCCGCACCGTCGCGGCCACCGACGCACGACCCGACGACGTCGAGCGCTCGCGGGATCGCCGCCCCCGACCCGACGGCGGCCGCGAGGAGCTCGAGGAGCACCCCGGTCTCGATGCCGGGTTCGCGGTCGTCGCCCCGGCGCCGTCGGCCACTCGGGTTGCCGGCGGGATCGTCCGGCGCGGGCGCTGCCCGCCCGACGGCGACGGCGCGCCGTCCGGCCTCCGTGCGCGCGGACCACCACGGCGCCGCGCCCGCCAGGACGCAGAGCGCCACGAGGACGAGGGTCATCGGTGCTCTCCTTCTCGGGCGGGCCGCGCCGCGCGCCGCGCGGTCACCGGTCGTCCCCTGCGGTGCGCGCCCGCTCGACGAGCCGAGCTGACCACGTGCGGCCCGCGACGAGCAGCAGGACCCCGAGGAGCACGCCTGCCGTCCCGAGGCCGCCGTCGGTCGCCGTGCCGAGCGGGTCGGCGCCCAGCACGTAGCCGAGCAGCACCCCGACGACCGGGAGCCAGAGCAGCACGCGGGCGGTCGCGCGCGGTCCGGCGAGCGCCGCCTCCCGCTCGGCCCGCGCCTCGGCGTCCGCGGCCACGGACACGGCAACCTCGTCGAGCACGGTCGCCAGCGGCGCACCGAGCTCCGCGGCCAGCCGGCACGCCGCGACGAGGGCACGCGCCGTCGCCGGGCCGCCGACGTGCGGCGCGAGGTCCGCGACCCGCGGGACGCCCCCGCCGTCGACCCGGACCCCGACCGCACGACCCCACGCGACGCCCGGCGCGGCTCCGGACCGCAGGAGCGCGCCGACCTGCGTCACGACGACGCGCACGAGCTCGGGCACCGCCTGGGGTCGGGCCGGGCGGCGCAGGACGGACCACCGCACGCCGCGCGACGCCGACCGACCGACGACCTGGCGCGCCGACCGACCGCCCCGGGCCGTGGCGCACCAGACCGCGGTACCGACGAGCAGACCCACGAGGACCGTCATGCGCGCGCTCCCCCGCCGCGCACCGTCCGGGCCGCACCGGCGCGGAGGCTCCCGGCACGTCGTCGCGTCATGCGGACCACCGCCCCACGAGCTCGTCCCACGCCGGTCCCGCGACCGGCCCCGCCGCGCCCGGCGACCCGTCTCCCGTCGAACCGCCGCGCGGCGACCCGGCGCCCGGCGGCCCGCCTGCCGTCGACCCGCCGCCCAGCGAGCCACCGCCCGGTGACCCACCGCCCGGTGACCCACCGCCCGGCGGCACGACGGTCCCGTCCCACGACCCCGCGACGTCCACGCGCAGGGCGCCGCGCTCGTCCTGCCGCACGACGCCGAGCTGCGCGAGGACGCGCCGGGTCGTGCCCGCCGTGCGGACGCGGCGCAGGTGCAGTACGACGTCGAGCCCGCCCGCGGCCTGCGCGGCGACGGCGGCCCGGTCCATCCCCGCGAGCGCCGCGAGCGCCTCCAGCCGGGCGGGGACCACCTCGACGTCGTTGGCGTGGATCGTCGCGAGGCCGCCGTCGTGGCCCGTGTTGAGCGCCATGAGCACCTCGCGGACCTCCGGCCCGCGGCACTCGCCCAGCACGATGCGGTCGGGCCGCATGCGCAGCGCGGCGCGCACGAGGTCGGCGAGGTCCACGCCGCCCGCGCCTTCGACGTTGGGCCGCCTCGCGGTGAGCGGGACGACGTGGGGGTGGTCCGGGTCGAGCTCGCGCGCCTCCTCGACGCAGACGACCCGCTCGTCGGGCGGGACGAGCGCGAGGAGGGCGGCGAGGAGCGTCGTCTTGCCGGTGCCGGTGCCGCCGGAGACGAGGACGTTCGCGCGCCGCGCGACGAGGCCGCGCAGCACCGGCTCCCACGCGTGCGGGACGGTGCCGCCCGCGACGAGGTCGTCGAGCCGGAACGTCCGGGTCCGCAGGACGCGCAGCGAGACGACCGCCCCCGTCGCGCACACGGGCGCGACGACGGCGTGCAGGCGCGTCCCGTCCGGGAGGCGGGCGTCGACGACGCGTGACGCGTCGTCGAGCCGCTGCCCGCCCGCCGCGGCGAGGCGCACCGCGAGCGCCCGCACCGCCTCGGGGCCGCCGAGCGCGACCTCGACCCGTTCGAGGCCGGCGCCGCGGTCGACCCACACGTCGTCGGGCCCGTTGACGAGCACGTCCGTCACGCCGGGCTCGTCGAGGTACCGCTGGAGCGGCCCGGCCCCGAAGATCTCCGCGTGGGCCGTCCGGGTCAGCTCGCGCAGCGCGGTCGTGCCGAGCACCCGGCCCGACGCCCGCAGCGCGTCCGCGACGGCCGCGTCGCCGAGCACCTCGGTGGCGCCGCCCGGGTCGTCGCTCGACCGCACGAGGCGGTCTCGGACCCCGTCGAGCAGGGCGACGCGGCCGCGCTCGGCACGCGGCGGCTCCTCCCCGCGGCGCTGCGCCCCGTCCGCGACACCTCCGTCCCGACCACGCCCGCCGCGCGGCGCACGCGCCTCCCGCGCGCTCACCGGGCGGGCCCGAGGTAGCGCGCGGCGAGCTCGCGACCGGCCCGGACGACCGGCCCGCGCCCGACGCACGGCCCGTGCCCCCGCTCGACCGCCCCGGCGAGCGCGCGGTCCCACCCGGCGGTGGCGGCGACGTCCAGCCCGACGGCGGCGGCCACCTCGGGCGGCGAGAGCCGACCGGGCGCTGGGCCGCGCACGACGAGGGCGGCCCGGCCCGGCAGACGGTCGCGCACCGCGGCGGCGCCCGCGACCCCGGCGACGTCGAGCGGGGTCACGAGGAGCACCTCGTCGCAGGCCTCGAGCAGCGACGCCCCGGCCGCGCCCGCCCCGAGGGCCGCGCGGTCGGCGTCGAGCACGAGCACCCCGGACCTCGCCGCCGTGGCCTCGGCGAGCGCGGCGACGACGTCGGCGAGCGCCGCCTGATCCGGGCCCCCGCCGCGCTCGGTGCTGACGACCGGCACGGTGCCCCAGCGGGGCAGGCGCGCGAGGAGGTCGTCGCCGTCGATCCGGCCCCGCGCGTCGGCGAGGTCCGGCCAGCGCACGCCCGGGTCCTGCTCGACGCCGAGCAGGACGTCGAGGCCCCCGCCCAGGAGGGAGAGGTCGACCAGGCACGTCGGCGCGCGCCGCCGCGCGACCGCCCGGGCCAACGACGCGGCGACGACGCTCGCCCCCGCCCCGCCGCGCGCACCGACCACCGCCACGACCGCTCCGTCCATCGCGCTCCCCCGCCCTCCGTCGACCGGGGACCACCGTGGCCCCTGGGCGCGGGCCGCCGTCGGCCCGTCACCCGCCCTGGGGACGGGCCGGTCGGCGAGCGCTCCTGGGGACGGCCACGTTCCGCCGCTAGGCTCGCGACCGTGACCCCGCTCCCGGACCCGACGGACCCGCCGCGCGCCGGCCGGGTCGCCGCGTTCTTCGACCTGGACAAGACGATCATCGCGACGTCGTCGGCCGCGGCGTTCTCGCGGCCGTTCTTCGCGGGCGGGCTCATCAACCGCGGCGACGTGCTGCGCAGCGCGTACGCGCACTTCCTGTTCATGGTGGGCGGGGCCGACGCGGACCAGACGGAGCGCATGCGCGCGCACCTGTCGAACCTCGTGACCGGCTGGGACGTCGCGACCGTCTCCCGCATCGTCGAGGAGACGCTCCACGAGCACATCGACCCGGTCGTGTACGCGGAGGCGGTCGAGCTCATCGAGTCGCACCACGAGCACGGGCACGACGTCGTCATCGTCTCCGCCTCGGGCAGCGAGGTGGTGGAGCCCATCGCCGCGGTGCTCGGCGCCGACCACGCCATCTCGTCCCGGATGGCCGTCGAGGGCGGGCGCTACACCGGCGCGATCGACTTCTACGCGTACGGCGAGAACAAGGCCGTGGCCCTGCGCGAGCTCGCGGAGCGCGAGGGCTACGACCTCGCGGCGAGCTACGCGTACTCGGACTCGGTGACCGACGCGCCGATGCTGAGCGCCGTCGGCCACGCGTTCGTCGTCAACCCCGACCGGACGCTGCGTCGTCTCGCCGCCGAGCACGGGTGGGGCGCGCTGACGTTCTCGCGGCCCGTCGCCCTGCGCTCGCAGCTCGCCGCGCCGACGCCGGTGCTCGCCGCTGCGGGCCTCGTCGGGCTCGGCGTCGTCGGGTGGCTCGGGTGGCGGGCCTGGCGCCGCCGCTCGCGCGGCTGACCCTCTCCAGCGTCGCCGCCCGCGCGGCTGACCCGCGCGTCCGGCCCCCGCGGACGCCCGCCGAAGGGCCCGATCCGGACCTCCCGGACCAACCGCACCGGCGTGTTCGAACCCCGGTAGAACACAGTGTGGAAGAACCCCCGGAGCGCTTGCGCCCGCCGCCCCGGCGGGCTGTGATGGAGGGACAACAGCACCGCGGCGGTACCCACGCGCAGGGCAGTCCACCGAAGGACGCGCTGACCGGGGCGGACCAGGCCACGACGGCCCCGACCCGTTGCAGCGACTTGGAGCGAGCGCGCCTGTTCACCGCCGCCGCTGGCGACCACGGCGTCCGCGAGGGCGCCGTCGTCGTGTCAGGGCTCACGCGCCCCGTTCCCGCGTCGTGGCCCGCCGGCCGGGCGATACTGGGGCCCATGACGTCAGCGCCGAGTGTCTCCTCCTCCATCACCGCCCGCCTCCAGGTCGAGGCCCGCCCCACCGCCGTGAGCGAGCTGACGACGGCGATCGAGCACACCGGGGGCATCGTCACCGCCCTGGACGTGACGGCGTCGGGCCACGAGCGCATCACGGTCGACGTCACGGTCGCGACGCGCGGCGAGGAGCACGCCGGGCAGATCGTCGAGGCGCTGCGCGCGCTCCCGGGCGTCGTCGTGGACCGCGTCTCCGACCGCACGTTCCTGCTGCACCTGGGCGGCAAGCTGAAGATCGAGTCCAAGGTGCCGATCCGCAACCGCGACGACCTGTCGATGATCTACACGCCCGGCGTCGCGCGCGTGTGCGAGGCCATCGCCGCCAAGCCCGACGACGCCCGCCGCCTGACGATCAAGCGCAACACCATCGCGGTGGTCACCGACGGGTCGGCCGTGCTCGGGCTGGGCGACATCGGCCCCCTCGCGTCGCTGCCCGTCATGGAGGGCAAGGCCGCCCTGTTCAAGCGGTTCGCGGACATCGACGCGTTCCCCATCGCGCTCGACACGACCGACGTCGACGAGATCGTGCGGACGGTGAAGGCGATCGCGCCCGTGTTCGCGGGCATCAACCTCGAGGACATCTCGGCCCCCCGGTGCTTCGAGATCGAGGCGCGGCTGCGGGCCGAGCTCGACATCCCCGTGTTCCACGACGACCAGCACGGCACCGCCATCGTGGCGCTCGCCGCGCTGACCAACGCGCTCAAGGTCGTGGGCAAGCAGCTGCCCGACGTGCGCATCGTCCTCTCGGGCGCGGGCGCGGCCGGGACCGCGGTGCTCAAGCTGCTCCTCGCGGCGGGCGCGCACGACGTCGTCGTCGCGGACATCGAGGGCGTCGTGCACCCGGGCCGCCCGGGCCTGTCCCCGTCCCTCGCGTGGACCGCGGTCAACACGAACCCGCGGCGCGTCACCGGCACGCTGCGCGAGGCCGTCGTCGACGCGGACGTGTTCATCGGCGTCTCCGCGCCGGACGTCCTCACGGGCGACGACGTCGCGCGCATGGCCCCCGACGCCATCGTGTTCGCGATGGCGAACCCGCGGCCCGAGGTCGACCCGGTCGAGGCGGCGGAGCACGCGGCCATCGTCGGCACCGGGCGCTCCGACTTCGCGAACCAGATCAACAACGTGCTCGCGTTCCCGGGCGTGTTCCGCGGGCTGCTCGACGCGCGGTCGCACCGGATCACCGACGCGATGCTGCTCGCCGCCGCCCGCGCGCTCGCGTCCGCGATCCACGAGGACCAGCTCAACCCGACCTACATCATCCCGAGCGTGTTCAACCCCGAGGTGACGACGCTCGTCGCCGCGGCGGTCGAGCGCGCCGCGCGCGAGGACGGCGTCGCCGAGCCGCCCGCGCTGACCGGCGGCCTCCCGCGCGTCGCGACCACGACGTCCGCCCCGACCACCGCCTCGGAGGCCTGAGCGTGCAGCGCGTCACGACCCGCAACGCGGCGTTCCAGCAGTGGGAGGCCCTGCTCACCAACCGCACGAAGCGGCACCGGGCGGGCGAGATGGTCGTCCAGGGGGTCCGGCCCATCACGCTCGCCGTCGAGTCCGGGTGGACCGTGCGGACGTGGCTCGTCGACGCCGACCGGTCGCTGTCGTCGTGGGCCCACGCGATGCTCGACCGGGTCCGCGCGCAGCGGTTCGCCGTGTCGTCCGCGCTCCTGCGCGAGCTCGGCGGCAAGGAGGACGAGACGCCCGAGCTCCTCGCCGTCGTCGCGACGCCGCCCGACGACCTCGGCCGGATCGGCGGCGGCACGGTGGGCGCCGACTTCCTCGGCGTCGTGCTGGACCGGCCCACGAGCCCGGGCAACGTGGGGACGGTCGCGCGGTCGCTCGACGCGTTCGGCGGGGGCGGGCTCGTCGTCGCCGGGCACGCGGCCGACCCGTACGACCCGCGCGCCGTGCGCGCGAGCACCGGCTCGATCTTCTCCGTCCCGACGGTCCGCGTCCCCGCGGGGCGCGACGTCCTCGACTGGGTCGCCGCGCAGCGCTCCTCCGGGGTCCCGCTGACCCTGCTCGGGACCGACGAGCACGGCGACGTCGAGCTCGCCGCGCACGACCTCACGGGCCCGACGCTCGTCGTGACGGGCAACGAGACCACAGGCCTCAGCGCAGGCTGGCGCGAGGCGTGCGACGTCATGGTGAGCATCCCCATGCTCGGCTCGGCGAGCTCGCTCAACGCCGCGAGCGCGACGACGGTCGTGCTGTACGAGGCCGTGCGCCAGCGCCGGGCGCGCTGACGGCACCCACGGCGGCGGTCGGCGCACGCCCGACGGCGGGTGCGGCGTCCGAGGGGCGCCGCACTTGCCGTCGTCCCCGCGTCAGGACGAGCGCGGCGCCGTGCTGCCCGGAGCGCGGGTGATGTGGTGCACCGCCTGCGTGCGCAGGCCGGCCCCGTTGAACTCCTGGTAGATCTCCTTCGCCTCCTGCAGCGCCTGCTTGACCTGGTTCTTGTCGAGGTGAGCCGCGGTCAGCTGGTTCTGGTAGAGGTACAGGAACGTGTTGAAGTCGATCTTCGTCAGGTCCACCGTGGACTTGACCGCGACGAACGCGCTGATGCGCTCCATCTTCTCGTAGATGCCGCGGGCCGAGACGTTGAGGTACCACGCCTTGAGGTCCACCCGGACGATGGACAGGCCCTCGGTCACGACGTAGTACTCCTCCATCGTGCCCGTTGACGCCGACGCGCCGCCGAGGAACACGGTGAGGGCCTCGGAGATGAGGCCGCCCACCCCGTCGATGATGCTGTCCGCCGTCCCCGAGACGAACGACTTGAGCGACGACTTCACGGTGTCGGCGAGGTGCTCCGCCGACGTGGACGTGAAGGCGTGCACCTCCTTCTTGGACGCGAGGATGGACGTGATGGGCACGGTCGAGTTCGTGCCCCCCGCCCCGCGCAGCGACTCCTGGATCTTCGCCTCGAACAGCTCGGCCTTGGTCTCCCCGAGCCGGGCGAGCGACTCCACGACCTCGCGCTGCGTCTGCGCGAGCTCGTCGCTGTTGTCGAACTGCTTGACGATGTCTCTCACGAGCGACATGACTTCCTCCGATGACGTGTGGTGCGGTGTCGGAGCGCGGCGACGGCCCCGCCCCCCGTGGCGCGAGGTCAGAAGACGACCTGCGTGCCCTGCAGGTCGACCTGCCTGCTCAGCGCGTCCGGTCGCGGGTAGCGGGCGTCCGCCGGGACGGGCCGGTTGTAGCCGTAGACCCAGACGCCCTCGAGCGCCCGCTCCTCCTCGAGCGCGAGGGCGAGTCCCGCCGAGAAGTTGGAGACGTTCTCGGCGCACGCGTGCACGAGCACCGGGCCGACCGGCCCCGTCACCCGGGCGAGGAGCCGTGCGACCTGCCGCCGGTTCCACGCCCAGTCGTCGGCGCCGTTCCCCTCGTCGCCGATCTCCTCGTCGTTGCCGTGCGCGGACAGGCAGACCGGGCCCCGCGCCGTCGCGAGCGTCGCGACGAGCGCCCGTTCCGCCGCGGCCCGTGAGCCCTTCGGAAGCAGGACGACCTCGCCCCACGCGTCCGCCCCGTAACCGTGCCTCTCGACGGCCTCGCGGATGTCGTCGTCCTGTGTGCAGACCACCAGCATGTCGTGCCCCCTCTCGTGCGTCGGCGGGGCTGCGTCGCCCCGCCGTCGGCCCGGTGCCTTCGTCCCGGGTCCGTCGCCAGGATCCGCCGGCCGCGCACCGCCCCACATCGTCAGTTCTGACTATCTGCGGACGGGACGGCCGCCCCGCGCACGCGCCAGGGCGGCAGAGGCCGCGAGCTGCGACGAGACGCCGAGCTTGCCGAGGATCGAGCGGACGTGGGCGCGCACGGTCGCGACCGACAGCACGAGGGCAGCCGCGATCTCGGCCACCGACCGACCGCCCGCGAGGTGCTCCAGCACCTCGGTCTCCCGTCCTGTGAGCGACGCCACCGCCCGGCGGTCGCGCACGACCCCGACGAGCTGGTCCACCAGCAGCGCGTCGCCCGCGCGCACGTCCCCCGCGAGCATGCGGGCGACCGTCCGCACCTGGTCGCCGAACGGTCGCTCCGCGGCGACGACCAGGGCGCCGGCCCGCGCGGCGACGAGCAGCCGGTCCACCGCCACCGCGCCACCCACGACCACGACCGGGCCTGGGCGCCGCAGGACCGCGGGCAGCGGCGGGCCGGGGAGGGAGCCCGCGTCGTCGGCCACGAGCACGAGCCCGCGGCGGCCACCGGACCGCGGCCGGAGGGCGTCCTCGGGGACCGTGCGCGCCCCGCAGCGGCCGACGGCGCGCAGCCCGGCGGCCACGGCGACGGCGAGCACGCGGTCCCGGGACGCGACGTCGACACCGTCGTCCCGGCGTGCGGGCGCGGCAGGGCGCGACCGCGCGCCCCGCACCGCCGCGTACGCCAACCCGCCCCCTGTGCCTCGCCGTGAGGCCGCACGCTCCGCGAGGAACGTGAGCCCATGGTGGGGCACCACCCCCCGCGCGGCAACAGCGCGCCGGGGTGCCCGGCGGGCCGTCCGACGGCGTGATCCCCCGCCGTCCCGGGCGCTCGCCCGCTCCTTTGCGAGCACTCTCGCCGAATCCCGGACGGATGTGACCGCGCTCACCGCGGGAGGTCTACACTCGCCAGGTCGGGGCCCCGGTCGTGCGGCCGTCCGCCCCGTCGTACCGTCGTACCGTCACGCCGCCCCGGGCGGCCGCCGCGGTCGGCGGGACCGCACCAGAGTCGATGCGCACCGGAGGTCAGCGTGCCAGAGAACGAGCCCGAGGCCGCAGCAGCGGCCACCACGTCCAGCCTGGAGAACCTCCTCCACGAGACCCGGAGCTTCCCCCCGAGCCCCGAGTTCGCCGCGCAGGCGAACGCGCAGCCCGAGCTGTACGAGGAGGCGCGGGCCGACCGGCTCGCGTTCTGGGCGCGGCAGGCGAACGACCTCGTCACGTGGCAGACCCCGTTCACCGAGACCCTCGACTGGTCGCAGGCGCCCGTCGCGCGCTGGTTCGCCGACGGCACGCTCAACGCCGCGTACAACGCGGTGGACCGTCACGTCGAGGCAGGTCTGGGCGACCGGGTCGCGATCCACTTCGAGGGCGAGCCGGGCGACACCCGGACGGTCACGTACGCCGAGCTGCAGCGCGACGTCTCGCGCGCGGCCAACGCGCTCGCGGCCCTCGGCGTCGAGACGGGCGACCGCGTCGTCATCTACCTGCCGATGGTCGTCGAGGCCGTCGTGGCGATGCTCGCGTGCGCGCGCATCGGCGCCCCGCACTCGGTCGTGTTCGGCGGGTTCTCCGCCGACGCGCTGCGCAGCCGCATCGCCGACGCCGAGGCGAAGCTCGTCATCACGGCCGACGGCGGCTACCGCCGCGGCGCGGCCTCCGCGCTCAAGCCGGCGGTCGACGAGGCGCTCGCGCCGAAGGACGGCGCGGAGCCGACGACGGTCGAGCACGTCCTCGTCGTGCGCCGCACCGGCCAGGACACCGCGTGGACCGAGGGCCGCGACGTGTGGTGGCACGACGCGCTCGAGGCCGCCGACACGACGCACACCCCGGTGTGGGTCGAGGCGGAGCACCCGCTGTTCATCCTCTACACGTCGGGCACCACCGGGAAGCCCAAGGGCATCCTCCACACCACGGGCGGCTACCTCACGCAGGCCGCATACACGCACCGCAACGTGTTCGACCTCAAGGCCGACACCGACGTCTACTGGTGCACCGCCGACATCGGCTGGGTCACGGGCCACTCGTACGTCGTCTACGGCCCGCTCCTCAACGGCGCGACGCAGGTGATCTACGAGGGCACCCCGGACTCCCCGCACCAGGGCCGCTGGTGGGAGATCGTCGAGAAGTACCGGGTCTCGATCCTCTACACCGCGCCGACGGCGATCCGCGCGTGCATGAAGTGGGGCGAGGAGATCCCCGCGAAGTTCGACCTGTCGTCGCTGCGCGTGCTCGGGTCGGTGGGCGAGCCCATCAACCCCGAGGCCTGGATGTGGTACCGCCGCGTCATCGGCGGCGACCGCACGCCCATCGTCGACACGTGGTGGCAGACGGAGACGGGCGCGATCATGATCTCGCCGCTGCCGGGCGTCACGGCGGCCAAGCCGGGCTCCGCCCAGGTGCCCCTGCCGGGCATCGTGGCGGACGTCGTCGACGACGAGGCGCGCTCCGTACCGAACGGCGGCGGTGGGTACCTCGTGCTGTCCGAGCCGTGGCCGTCGATGCTTCGCGGCATCTGGGGCGACCTCGAGCGCTTCAAGGACACGTACTGGTCGCGCTTCCCGGGCATCTACTTCGCGGGCGACGGCGCCAAGAAGGACGAGGACGGCGACATCTGGCTGCTCGGCCGGGTCGACGACGTCATGAACGTCTCGGGGCACCGCCTGTCCACCACGGAGATCGAGTCGGCGCTGGTCTCCCACGAGATCGTCGCGGAGGCCGCGGTCGTCGGCGCGAGCGACGACCTCACGGGCCAGGCCGTCGTCGCGTTCGTCATCCTGCGCGGCGAGCACGCCGGCCGAGCGTCCGACGCCGACGGCGCGGCGGCCGTGCAGACCGAGCTGCGCAACCACGTCGCGAAGGAGATCGGCCCGATCGCCAAGCCGAAGCGCATCCTCGTCGTGCCCGAGCTCCCGAAGACGCGGTCCGGCAAGATCATGCGCCGCCTCCTGCGCGACGTCGCGGAGAACCGGACGGTGGGCGACGCCACGACCCTCGCGGACTCGTCGGTGATGGAGCTCATCTCGGCAGGTCTGCAGAAGCCGTCGTCCTCGGACGACTGACGCGCCGCTCGTCGACCACGGGGTCGGTGCCCTCATCCGCGCGATGACGGCACCGGCCCCGTTCTCGTGCGCCGACCGCCCGGCCGGTGCGCACCGCGATATGCCCGTGCCCGGCGTCCCCACGACGGCGTAGCGTCGAGGCGTGCCCCGCGTCCCCGCGGCCGACGGCCGCGCCCTCCTCGTCGAGCAGCTCGACCTGCGCAGCGACTGCTCCCGCTGCACGGGCCTGTGCTGCGTGGGGCTGCACCTCGTGCGATCCGCCGACTTCGCGATCGACAAGCCCGCCGGCACGCCCTGCCCCAACCTGCGCACCGACTTCGGCTGCGGCATCCACGCCCGGCTGCCCGAGTCCGGTTTTCCCGGCTGCGTCGCCTACGACTGCCTGGGCGCGGGCCAGCGCGTGACGGCCGCCGTCCGGGCGGCGCACGACGGCGCGACCTGGCGCGACGACCCCGCCGCCGCGCGCGACGCGTTCGCCGCCCTGCCCGTCGTCACGCAGCTCCAGGAGCTGCTCTGGTACCTCGCGGAGGTGCTCGCGCTCCCCGCGGCCGCCGCCGTGCACGACGACGCCCGGCAGGCGCTCGACCGCACCGCACCCCTGGCGGACCTCGCCGCGGCGGACCTGCTCGCGCTCGACGTCGGCGCCGTCCGTCGCACCGTCGGCCCGCTGGTCGACCGGGCGAGCGCGCTCGTGCGCGACGCGGCGCGCGGCGCGACGCGCGACACCTGGCAGGCGCGCGACCGCCGGCACCGGGACGGCCGCCGCGGCGCCGCGTCGCCGCACGGCACCGCCCGCGCAGCGGTCCCGCCCGATGCCCCGCCGGCACTCCGGGCTCCGGGCGCGGGGGTGCGACGTCGGCTGCGGCCGGGGGCGGACCTCGTCGGCGCGGACCTCCGCGGGCTGGACCTCACGGCGTCGGACCTGCGGGGCGCGCTGCTCCTCGGTGCCGACCTGCGCGGGGCCCGGCTCGACGCCGTCGACCTGCTCGGCGCCGACCTGCGGGGCGCGGACGCGCGCGGCACCGACCTCTCCCGGGCGCTGTTCCTCACCCCGGCGCAGGTCGGCGCCGTCCGCCGGGACGAGCGCACGGCGCTCCCGGCCGTGCTCGCCTGACCCTGCCCGCAGCCGCCCACCCCGCGACATCGGCACCCGCAGACCGGATCGGCGGTCGCGACCACCGATCCCACCCCCGGGTGCCGATCTCGGCGGCCGTCGTCAGCGGAGCGCAGCCCGCCGCGCGAGCGGAGCCGCCACGACCGCGCACACGACGACGAGCGCCGCCGCACCCCACGCGAGCGCGCCGTACGACGAGAACCCGATGATCGCGCCCGCGAGGATGCCGCCGACGGCGCCGCCCGTGTTCATCGCGAGGTCCGACAGGCCCTGCACGGCGGTGCGCGACGGCCCCGGCGTCGCGTCCACGAGCAGCGCCGACCCGGCGACGAGCCCGCACGACCACCCGAGCCCCAGCAGCACCAGGCCGACCGTGAGGCGCGCGGAGTCCTCGCCCGGCGCGCCCGCCACGACGACCGCCGCCGCGAGGAGCAGCGCGCCTCCGGCGTACAGCACGCGCGCGTGCCCGAGCCGGTCCGCGAGCCACCCGACGACCGGGCTCAGCGCGTACATGCCCGCGATGTGGGCGCTGATCACGAGACCCACGACCTGGAGCGTCGCGCCGCCGTGGTTCATGTGGACCGGGGTCATGGACATGAGGCCGACCATGACGAGGTGGCTCAGCACGATCGCGCCGAGCGCGAGGCGCGCCGTCGGGCTGGCCGCGACGACGGCCCAGCCGGCGCGCAGGCCGTCGCGCCACGACGCCGGGCCCGGCGCTCCGCCCGCGCCCGGCGCACCCCCGTCACCACCCGCCGCACCGGAGGCCGCCGCACCCGAACCCGTCGCGCCGGAACCCTCCGCGCCGGACCCCGCCGCGCCCGCCCCCGACGGCGCGCGCGACGCGAGCAGCGGGTCCGGGCGCAGCCACACCGCGACGACGGTCGCCGCGAGGGCGAACGCGAGCGTCGCGAGCACGAACGGGGCCGCGCTCGGCGCGGTGCTCCCCGCGGTGCTCCCGTGCTCGGCGTGCGCGTCCCCGAGGCGCAGGGCGGGCCCGGCGACCCGGTCGGCGACGCCCGCGAGCGTCGGCCCGACGACGGACCCGACGGTCGTCGCCCAGACCACCACGGACAGGTCGCGGGCCCGGCGCTGCGGCGTCGCGAGATCCGTCGCGGCGAAGCGGGAGGCGAGACCGGCGGCCGTGCCGGAGCCGAAGAGCAGCATCGCCACGACGAGCAGCGGCCACGAGCCCAGCAGGACGGCGACCGTCGCGAGGACGGCGCCGCCCGTCGCGAGGCCGAAGCCGAGCAGGAGCGAAGGCCGCCGACCGCGTCGGCCCGCGACCTGGGCGAGCGGCAGCGCGACGAGCGCCGCGCCGACGACGCCCGAGGTCGAGGTGAGCCCCGCGATGGCGTCGGACCCGGACAGCGCCGACGCCACGAGGGGTGCGACGGCGATGCCGCTCGCGACCCCGACGCCGGACAGCACCTGGGTCGCGGCGAGGGTCGTCAGGGTGCGGCGCTGCGTCGGGAGGGCGGGCGCGTCGACCACGGTCGGGGCGGGCTCGCGCGCGGGGTGCGGGTCGGGGGCCGGGGAGGACTCGGTGCTCACGGGTGCACGCTAGGGCTCCGCGGCGGGCGCTGACGAGCCCTCACACCGCCACCGGTCGCCGAGATCCTGCCGCGGGGCTGCTGCCGGGCTGTCGGCCGAGCGCCCGCAGCACGCCGCGCGCCGCCTCGCGCCCCGCCCGGTTGGCCCCGATCGTCGAGGCGCTCGGCCCGTAGCCGACGAGCTGGACGCGCGGGTCGCTCGACGCGGTCGTGCCGTCGAGCACGATCCCGCCGCCGGGCGCGCGCAGGCCGAGGGGTGCGAGGTGGTCGAGCGCGGCCCGGAACCCGGTGGCCCAGAGGATCACGTCGGCGGGCTGGTGCAGGAGCCCGTCGTCGTTCGCGCCGGGAGCCCACTCGACGCCGGTCGCCGTGACGCGCGCGAACATCGGCCGACGCCGCAGCACCCCGTTCGCGATCCCCGCGCGGTACCGGGGCGTGAGCGGCAGCCCCGTGACCGAGACGACGCTCCCGGGCGGCAGGCCCGCGGCCGTGCGCTCCGCGACACGCGCGACGGCGGCCCGGCCGAGCTCGGGCGAGAACTCCTCCTCGACCCACACGGGCTCGCGGCGCGTCACCCACGTCGTGCCCGACGCGTGCGGCGCGATCTGGAGCAGGAGCTGCGTCGCCGACGCCCCGCCGCCGACGACCACCACGTGCTGCCCCGCGAAGTCCTCGGCGGCGCGGAAGTCGTGCGTGTGGAGCTGGCGCCCGCGGAACGTCTCCATCCCGGGGTAGCGCGGCCAGAACGGGCGGGTCCACGTGCCGGTCGCGTTGACGACCGTGCGCGTGCGGACGACGCCGTCGCGCGCGTCCGGCCCGGCGCCGACCGTCGCGCGGACCCGCAGGAGCGTGGGGTCGCCGGGGTCGTCGCGCACGTCGTGCACCGTGACGGGCCGCACCACGCGCAGGTCGTTCTCGCGCTCGTACGCCGCGTAGTAGCGCGGGACGGCGACGTTCGCGCGCTCGTCCGGGTCGCCGGCCGGGAGCGGGACGCCCGGGAGGTCGTGCACGGCGTGCGTCTCGGCCATCGTCAGCGCGTCCCAGCGGTCCTGCCACGCGCCGCCCGGGCCGCGACCGCCGTCGAGCACGACCGGGTCGAGCCCGGCGCGCCGCAGGTGGTACGCCGCCGACAGCCCGGCCTGGCCCGCACCGACGACCACGACGTCGTGCACGACTCCGCCCGGACCGAGCGGGTCCGTGCCCGCCGTGCCCGGTGCCGCCGTCTCTCCCCCGTGGGTCCGCTCGCTCACGCCGACCACAACGACCCGCCCTGACGGAACCTTCCCGCGCCGAGCACGGGGTTGCCGTCGTTCTGGCGCTCTGGACGACGGCAACCCCGTGGTGGAGGGCGACCGACCCCGTGCTCGGCGTTCGGTCGTGCGCGGGCGCGGGGGCAAGATGGACCGGTGGAGACTGCGATCCTCTGGCACACCGGGCCGCTCATCGACGACGTCGAGATCGCGCAGGTCCACGACCTCGCCGCGGCGGCTGAGCGGGAGGACGGCGTGGCTCCCCTCTCCGAGCAGCCGCTGCTCAACCTGCGGGAGGCGACCGACGACGTCGTGCACCTCCTGACGTGGCGCGGGGGCGAGCTCGCGGGCTACGCCCAGGTGGACAAGCGCGGGGACGCACCGAGCGCGGAGCTCGTCGTGCGCCCGGCGCACCGCGGCCACGGCCTCGGGTTCCACCTCCTGGGCAGCGCCGCGGACCGCGCCGTCGAGCCGCGCCCGTCCGAGCGCACCGCGGACGAGCGCGCCACGGACGAGCACGGCCCGGTCGCGGCCGGCACGGACGGCGCGCCCTCCCCCGGCAGGGACGTCCCGCCGCTGCGCGTGTGGGCCCACGGCGACCTGCCCGCGGCGCAGGCCCTCGCCGCGCGGGCGGGGTACGGCGTCGTGCGGGAGCTGCTGGTGCTCGAGCGCCCGCTGGGCGGCCCGGCGGAGCACCCGCGCCCCGCCGTCCCGGCGGGTCTGCGGCTGCGCGCGTTCGTGCCCGGGGACGACGACGCGGCGTGGGTCCGGGCCAACGCGCTCGCGTTCGCGCACCACCCGGAGCAGGGGCGGCTCACGGCCGACGACCTGCGTGCGCGGATGCGCGAGGACTGGTTCGACGCCGCGGGCCTCCTGCTCCTCGAGCGCGACCCGGCGCCCGGCGACGGCGCGCCCGAGCTCGTCGGGTTCGTGTGGACCAAGATCCCGACGGGCCAGCCGGACGCCGCGCGCGAGGGCGAGATCTACGTCGTCGGCGTGGTCCCGTCCGCCCAGGGCGAGGGGCTCGGGCGGCTGCTGACCGCCGTCGGGCTCGCGCACCTCGCGGAGCGCGGGGCACGCGCGGCGGTGCTGTACGTGGACGGCGACAATGTGCCGGCGGTGCGGACCTACGAGCGGGCGGGGTTCGTGCGGCGCGCCGTGCACGTGCAGTACGCCCGGCCCGCCCGCTGACCCCCGCACCGGCCGAACGGTGACCCGCGTCACGCACCGTTCATCAACTGGTGCCACCATGAACCCATGACCGACACGTCCACGCAGCGCACCCTCGACCCGGACCTCGCCGCGCACATCGCGGAGCACATCGCCGAGGAACCCGAGATCGAACCGGTCGGTGCGGAGCTCGACCTCGGTCCGCTGCCCGACGACCGGTTCGCCGACCGCGAGCTCAGCTGGCTCGCGTTCAACCAGCGCGTGCTCGAGCTCGCGGAGGACCCGAGCCAGCCGCTCCTGGAGCGCGTGCGGTTCCTCGCGATCTTCGCGTCGAACCTGGACGAGTTCTTCATGGTCCGGGTCGCCGGCCTCAAGCGCCGCATGGCGACGGGCATCGCGGTCACGGCCGCCTCCGGGCTGTCGCCGCGCCAGGTGCTCGACGCGATCAGCGAGCGCGCGCACGAGCTCATGGACCGCCACGCGCGGGTCTTCGCCGACGACGTCCAGCCGGCGCTCGCCGCCGAGGGCATCACGCTCGTCCACTGGGACGAGCTGGAGACGCGCGAGCAGGAGCGCCTGCACAAGTTCTTCCGCAAGCAGATCTTCCCCGTGCTCACGCCGCTCGCCGTCGACCCGGCGCACCCGTTCCCGTACATCTCGGGGCTCTCGCTCAACCTCGCGGTCGTGGTGGCGAACCCGACGACCGGCAAGGAGCACTTCGCGCGCGTCAAGGTGCCGCCGCTGCTGCCCCGGTTCATCGCCGTGGACGCGCGCGGCCGCCCGAGCGCGCCGACGTCGCAGACGGCGTCGCCCGACCGCGGGCCGACGTCGTTCGTGCCGATCGAGGAGGTCATCGCGCAGCACCTCGACCACCTCTTCCCCGGCATGGAGGTGCGCGAGCACCACCTGTTCCGCGTCACGCGCAACGAGGACGTCGAGGTCGAGGAGGACGACGCGGAGAACCTGCTCCAGGCGATGGAGAAGGAGCTGCTGCGCCGCCGGTTCGGCCCGCCCGTGCGCCTCGAGCTCACGCCGGGCATCAGCCCGCGCATCCGCGCGCTGCTCGTGCGCGAGCTCGGTGTCGTCGAGGAGGAGGTGTACGAGATCCCGCTGCCGCTCGACCTCACGGGCCTCAACCTCATCGCCGACCTCGACCGTGCGGACCTGCACTTCCCGCCGTTCGTCCCGACGACGCACCGCCTCCTCGCCGAGGTCGAGAGCTCGTCCCCGACGGACGTGTTCGCCGCGATCCGCGAGCGCGACGTCCTGCTGCACCACCCGTACGACTCGTTCTCGACGTCGGTGCAGACGTTCCTCGAGCAGGCGGCGGCCGACCCGGCGGTGCTCGCGATCAAGCAGACGCTGTACCGGACGTCGGGCGACTCGCCGATCGTCGACGCGCTCATCGACGCGGCCGAGGCGGGCAAGCAGGTGCTCGCGCTCGTCGAGATCAAGGCCCGGTTCGACGAGCAGGCCAACATCTCGTGGGCGCGCAAGCTCGAGCAGGCGGGCGTGCACGTCGTGTACGGGATCGTCGGGCTCAAGACGCACTGCAAGCTCTCGCTCGTCGTGCGCCAGGAGTCGGACGGCCTGCGCCGCTACTGCCACGTCGGCACGGGGAACTACCACCCGAAGACGGCCCGCCTGTACACCGACCACGGCCTGCTCACGTGCGACCCCGACGTCGGACAGGACCTCACGCGACTGTTCAACCAGCTCTCCGGGTACGCGCCGCAGTCGCGGTTCCACCGCCTGCTCGTCGCGCCCCGCACCGTCCGCTCCGGCCTCGTCGAGCGGATCGACCGCGAGGCGGTCGCCGCGCGCGAGGGCCACGAGGCGTGGGTCAAGATCAAGGTCAACTCCGTCGTCGACGAGACGACGCTGGACGCGCTCTACCGCGCGTCGCAGGCGGGCGTGAAGGTCGACCTCGTGGTGCGGGGCATCTGCGCCGTCCGCCCGGGCGTGCCCGGGCTGAGCGAGAACATCCGCGTGCGCTCGATCCTCGGCCGGTTCCTCGAGCACTCGCGCATCTACGCGTTCGCCAACTCCGCGGGACCCGCCATCGGCGAGGGCCCGGAGAGCGGCCCGGAGGTGTTCATCGGGTCGGCCGACCTCATGCACCGCAACCTCGACCGCCGCGTCGAGGCGCTCGTGCGGATCACCGACCCCGACCAGGTCATGGAGCTGCTCGACCTGCTCGACGCGTCGATGTCCGAGCGCACGGCGTCGTGGCACCTCGACGCCGACGGCACGTGGCACCGCCCCGACACCGCACCCGACGGCTCCCCGCTCGTCGACCTGCAGGCCAGCCTCGTCCAGCGACAGCGCCGCCGGCTCGTCGGGAGGCGGTAGCGGATGGGAGTGCCCTCCTCCGCGCTGCGCGGCGGCGTGCCCCTCGTGGACACGCTCGGCCCGACGCACGTGTCGCACGCGCCCGTCATCGAGTCGGCCGGTGCCCTCGTGTGGCGCGTGCGCGACGACGAGCTGCAGGTGCGCCTCGTCCACCGGCCGCGCTACGACGACTGGTCGTGGCCCAAGGGCAAGCTCGACCCGGGCGAGACGTTCCAGGCGGCCGCGGCGCGCGAGGTCGCCGAGGAGACGGGCAAGCCGGTCGTGCTGGGCGTCCCGTTGCCCGGCCTGCAGTACCTCACGCCCGAGGGCCGCGTGAAGCGCGTGCACTACTGGGCCGCGCGCCGCGCGTCGGGCCGGTCCGACGCCGGCGCGCTCGCCGCGCGCGCCCCCGTCCCGCCGGTGTCGCCCCAGGAGATCGACCGCGCCGCGTGGCTCTCCGCGGACGACGCCGCGCGGCGCCTCACGCGGCAGGCCGACCGGGCGCCGCTCGAGGCGCTCGTGCGCGAGCGCGACGAGGGCCGCCTCGCGACGCACGTCGTCGTCATCGCGCGCCACGGCAAGGCCGTGGCACGGTCGGCGTGGCACGGCGACGAGCAGGACCGTCCGCTCACGCCCGCGGGCCACGCCCAGGGGGTCGCGCTCGTGCCGGTGCTCGCGGCCTACGGCGTCGAGACGATCGTCACGAGCCGCTGGGACCGCTGCGCCCAGACGATCGCGCCCTACGCGACCGCCTCGGGGCTCGCCCCGGTCAGCATCGACCACCTCACCGAGGCGCAGCACGAGCGGTCCCCCGCGCGCGTCGCGCGGACGGTCCGGGAGCTGCTCGAGGCGGAGCGGTCGTCGGTGCTGTGCACGCACCGGCCCGTACTGCCCACGGTGCTCGACGTCCTCGGCCAGCACTCGCGGCGCCCGGTCGCGAACGCCCTGCCCGCGCACGACCCGTTCCTCGAGCCCGGCGAGATGATCGTGGCCCACGTGGCGCGCACACCGAAGGGCCCACGCGTCGTCGCGGCGGAGAAGGTCGCCCCGCCGCTGCACTGAGACCCGCACCGGCGTCCCCGCGCCGCGACGTCCGGACGCACGACGACGCCCCGCCGGCGGCCGCGAGGCCTCCGACGGGGCGCCGTCGTCGTGCGAGGGGACCGGCGTCGCCGGTGCCCTGGGGTCAGAGCAGGATGGGGCTGAGGATCCAGTAGACGACGGCCGCGACGAGCGCGGCGGCAGGGATCGTCAGGACCCACGCGGCGCCGATGTTCTTGGCGACGCCCCAGCGCACCGCGGACAGGCGCTTGGTCGCGCCGACGCCCATGATCGCCGAGGTGATGGTGTGGGTCGTCGAGACGGGCGCGTGGAAGATGAACGCGTTGGCGTAGAGCACGACGGCGGACACGGACTCGGCGACGAAGCCGCGCGCCGGGTCGAGCTCGATGATCTTGCGGCCGAGCGTGCGCATGATGCGCCAGCCGCCCGCGTAGGTGCCGAGCGAGATCGCCGTCGCGGCCGACAGCTTGACCCACAGCGGGATCGTGTTGTCGTCCTGGAACCCGCCCGCCACGAGGGCGAGCACGATGACGCCCATCGTCTTCTGCGCGTCCTGCAGACCGTGGCCCAGCGCCATCGCGGCGGCGGAGGCCGTCTGCGCGATCCGGAACCGGCGGAACGCCCGGGCGGGCGCCGCGTTCCGGAACACCCACAGCAGCAGGACCATGAGCGCGAACGCGAGGCCGAAGCCGATCAGCGGCGAGAAGATCATGGGGAGCACGACCTTGTCGAGGATCGCGTCCCAGTGCACCGTGATCCCGGACGCGAGGCCGACGCCCGCGAGGCCGCCGATGATCGCGTGCGTCGACGACGACGGCAGGCCCAGCCACCACGTGATGAGGTTCCACGTGATCGCGCCGACCAGCCCGCACAGGACGATGACAAGACCCTGGTGGGGTGGCACGTCGCCGACGGCGACGATGTCCTCCGCGATGGTCTGCGCCACGGCCGTGCCGAGCAGCGCGCCGATGAGGTTGAACACCGCCGCCATGAGGAGCGCCGCGCGCGGTGTGAGGGCCCGGGTCGACACCGAGGTCGCGATGGCGTTCGCGGCGTCGTGGAACCCGTTCGTGTAGTCGAACGCCAGGGCGAAGGCCACGACGACGACGACGAGCACTGCCTCCACGGGGCTCAGGACTCCTTGAGGGCGATGGTCTCGACCGTGTTGGCGACCTTCTCGAAGGCGTCGGCCGCCTGCTCGAGGACCTCCACGATCTCCTTGAGCTTCATGAGGAGGACCGGGTCGGACACGTCGTCGAAGAGCTCGGCGAGCAGCTTGCGGTGGACCTTGTCCGCCTGGTTCTCCAGGCGGTTGACCTCGACCCAGTACTCGGGGAGGTCGTCCATCGAGCGCAGGCGCGGCATCGCCTCGGCCGTGAGCTCCGACGCCCGCTGGAGCACCTGGACCTGCTCGGACACGCGGGCCGGGAGCTCGTCGACCTTGTAGAGGACGATGAGGTCGGCCGCCTCCTCCATGTAGTCCATGCAGTCGTCGAGCGCCGACGCGAGGGCGTAGATGTCGTCCCGGTCGAACGGCGTGACGAACGTCTGGTTGAGGCGTCGCATGATCGAGTGCGTCGCGTCGTCCGCGAGGTGCTCGGTCTCGCTCAGCTGCTTCGCGAGCTGCTTGCGCGTGGGGCGGTCCGCCCCCAGCAGCTCCGCGAGGAGCGTGGACCCTGTGACCAGGTGCTGCGCCGAGGCGGCGAGGAGGTCGAAGAACGAGGTGTCGCGCGGTGTCAGGCGCAGGCGCACGGGGGGCTCCGGAAGGGACGCGGGGTAGGGGTCTGAGCTGGCGTCGGCCGCGGGGGCCGCTCGACCGCCGGGAGGACCGGACGGCCGGGGTGGTCACGATCTCTGGTCGGATGATCTCTCGGTGAACGCACGTCGAACTCTCGTCAAATGTAGCCGACGCGCGGAGCGATGCTGGAATCGTCGGGCCCAAGGTCCCGGATGCTCAGGACGCCCACAGCCTGCGCCCGGCGTCTTCGCCGGTGCGGCCACCGCGCCCGCGCACCGCACGAGAGGCGGCGCACGGTGGCCGCGAGGGGGAAGTTAGTGACGCCGGACCGGGAGCGCCTCTCGGCGCGTGGCCGCTCGTAGCGGCTGAGTGTGGAGCCCGGGGCTACCGCGGCCCGGCGTCGAGATCCATCGTACGTGCCGCACCCCGGTCGGGGTACCCGTGTTCGCGCTCCGCGAGACCGCCCCCGCCCGCCGTGCAGGCCGACGGCGGATCCCGCACCCTCCGCGCCCGCGAGGTCCCGACGGGCCCGACCAGGAGGTTTCGGTCGGCCGAGCAGGCGGTCTCGGCTCGTGACATGGCACGGACGCGCCAGGTCCGCCTGCTCGGCGACGACCGGGGCCCCCGCCAGCGTGGAGGAGCGCGCGCTCAGTCGAGGCGGTCGGCGCGCCAGAGCTCGGCGGCGCGCTCGAGCTCCTGGGCGGTCCGCAGCAGCGAGCCCGCGCCCCGGGTCGTGCGCAGGGCGCCGTCGGGGTCGGCGACCTCGCGCGCGTCGGCGTCGAACGCGGCGCCGGTGGCGAGGATGCGGCAGAACGATCCCGCGCGCTCGAGCGCGACGGCGAGGTCGCCCGTGAAGACGCCGGACAGCACCGCGTCGGCGAGGTCGCGCACGTCCTGCGGCCCCGGCGGCCGGGGCACGCCCGCGATCGCCTCGTGGACGGGCGCGGCGTCGACCCCGAGCCGGTAGCGGAGGGTGACGGTCTGCGGGTCGCGACGCACCCACTCGCGCAGCACGTAGAGCCGCCACAGCGCCCCCGGCAGGGAGTTGGGCGCGGCGTCGGACCACAGGCCGGCGACGACGTCGAGGCCCTCGGTCTCGACGAGGTGGACGAGCCGCTCGACGACCTCCGGGTCCTCGGTGTCGCGGGCGCGGTGGACGATGGCGTGCGCGGTGGTGTGCGCGACCCGGTCGCGGAGCGCGGGGTCGAGCTCGCCGGGCAGCTCGTCGGCGTCGCGCGGGTCGAGCATGGCGGGGCGGCGAGGTCGCTGCGTGCGGTCGGACCGACCGGGGTCGGGCCGGGCTCCGGGGGTGGGGACGTCGTCTGGCACCCGCCCAGTCTCCACCCGGGCCCGCGACGCGCGCAGCCTCCGGGGGGTGCTCGGGGCCGGACCTCGTTCGCCGCGCCACGGTCCGCACCCCGCCCTACAGTGACGACAGAGGGACGACAGGAGCTGCCACCGGCTCCGGGACGGAGCGGAGGGCGAGATGTCGAGCAGCGGCGCAGCAGGTCAGAGGACCGTGAGCGAGCGGAGCGCCCACCGGAAGGCGATCGGCCTCGCCGTCGCGGCCGCGGTCGGCGGCTTCCTCTTCGGGTTCGACAGCTCGGTCATCAACGGCGCCGTCGCGGCGATCGAGGGCCAGTTCGACCTCGACTCCGCGGTGACGGGCCTCGTCGTCGCGATCGCTCTCCTCGGGTGCGCGCTCGGCGCGTGGTCGGGCGGCCGCCTCGCCGACCGGTGGGGCCGCACGCGCGTCATGGTGTTCGGCGCCGTCCTGTTCTTCGTCTCCTCGATCCTCTCGGCGATCGCGTGGTCGGCCTTCGACCTGGCGATCTGGCGGTTCATGGCGGGTGTCGGCATCGGTATCGCGTCGGTCATCGCGCCCGCGTACATCGCGGAGATCGCGCCGGCCCGGCTGCGCGGCCGCATGGGCTCGCTCCAGCAGCTCGCCATCACGATCGGCATCTTCGCCGCGCTGCTCTCCGACCAGCTCCTCGCGGAGACGGCGGGCGGGGCGTCCAACGAGCTGTGGCTCGGGTGGGAGGCGTGGCGCTGGATGTTCCTCGTCTGCGTCGTCCCCGCGGCGGTCTACGGCATCCTCGCCCTGCGCATCCCCGAGTCGCCCCGGTACCTGGTGGCGAAGGGCCGGGACGACGAGGCGCGCGCCGTGCTCGAGTCCGTGCTCGGCCCGGACGAGGACGTCGACGACCGCATCGCGCAGATCCACCGCTCGATCGTCGTCGACGAGAAGAACGCGCAGGAGGGCACGCTCCGGGGGTCGACGTTCGGCCTCAAGCCGATCGTGTGGGTCGGCATCCTGCTCTCGGTGTTCCAGCAGTTCGTCGGCATCAACGCGATCTTCTACTACTCCACGACGTTGTGGCAGACCGTCGGCTTCGACGAGAGCCAGTCGTTCCTGTTCTCCACGATCACCGCCGTGACCAACGTGGCGGTGACGTTCGTCGCCATCGTCCTGGTCGACAGGGTGGGCCGACGGCCGATCCTCCTCGTCGGCTCCGCGGGCATGACCGTCTCGCTCGCCGTGATGGCGTTCGCGTTCACCCAGTCGAGCGGGAGCGGCGACAACATCTCGCTGCCCGACCCCTGGGGGCCGATCGCCCTGGTCGCGGCGAACGCCTTCGTCGTGTTCTTCGGCGCCTCCTGGGGGCCGCTGGTCTGGGTCCTGCTCGGCGAGATGTTCCCGAACCGCATCCGTGCCGCCGCGCTCGGCGTCGCGGCGATGGCTCAGTGGCTCGCCAACTTCACCGTCACGATCGCCTTCAAGCCCGCCCTCGACACGTTCGGCGCCTCCGTCCCGTACACCGCGTTCGCCGTCTTCGCGGCGCTGTCCTTCGTCTTCGTCCTCGCGAAGGTCCCCGAGACGAAGGGCGTCGAGCTGGAGGACATGGGAACCACGGCGGATCGCCGGGCGCCCCAGTAGTCGTCGCGCGGGCGGCCGCCCGGATAGGAGGGGCCGCCCGCGCGGGGCCGTCGCGTTCCTCGACGGCCCCGCACCGACTCGCTCAGCAGTTCGCTACGCCGCGGATGTAGGCGGGGTTGGCACTGTTCTTGACCCAGTACCAGCTGACCGTCTTCCCCGGGGCTACTGACTTGCAGCCGATGTCGATACCCCAGGCGATGTCGAGCCGCTTCTTCTGGGTCGAGGACGTGCAGTTCTTGTAGTACGACGTGTACGGCGTCTGTCGGTAGATCTTGTTGCTGGCGACGTAGGTCCACGAGGTGTGCTGAACCTTCGAGAACCCGCAGGGCGCTGCCTGGCTGCTGGGCGCCGTCGCCACCAGACCGCCGAACGCGAGCGCCGCCGTCGCGGCCGCCGACCAGAGTCTTCGACCTGTGCTCCTCATCTTCTCCCCCTTCTCCAATCCCCTCGCCGTCGAGGGGTGGTGGCCTCACCGTAGGGCGACGGAGCACCTCGCGCCCGTCGAGAGTGGACCCTCGATCCACCGATGGTTGCTACAAGCAACTTTGCAGAGTATGCTTGCCTGCAGCAACCAAGGAGTGCCTGTGCCTGTGACCGCCCTTCCCGCGACCGACGTCGCGCACCCCGGACTCACCCCCGACCCGTCCCCCGCGGCGGGACTCGTCCGCGCGCTCGACGACCTGGCGCGCGCCCAGCGGGAGTCCGCCGTCCGGATCGCCCGCGACCTCGACATGCCGCGGGCGTCGTTCGGCCTGCTCCGGATGCTCCAGCACTGCGGCCCCGTCCAGCTCGGGGACGTCGCGGCGAAGCTCCGGGTCGACCTCTCCGTCGCGAGCCGCCAGGTGAGCCACCTGGTCGACGCGGGCCTCGTGCGCCGCACGGTGGACGACGACGACCGGCGGGCCCGGACCGTCGAGCTCACCGAGGCGGGCCGCGCGCTCCTGGTGCGGGCGTACGAGCACATCGACGTCCTCGCCGCGACGACGTTCGCGGACTGGGGCGACGAGGAGATCGTCGAGGCCACGCGCCACATCGAGCGCGTCGCCGCGGCGGTCGTCGCGGTCCACGACTCCCCCCGCGCCGCCGGGTGACCGACGACGTCCGGCGGCCCTGCGCCGTCGGGCCCGCGCCCCGACCACCGGCCGCACCGCGGACCGGCCCCCGACCACCTGACACCGCCCCCCGACACGTGCGCCCCGCCCCGGCCTCGTGAGCAAGGAACCCAGCGCCTGATGACCAGCACCCCCGCAGAACGCACCGCACCGCCCGGCAGCGCCGGAGCCCCCGCACCGATGACCCGCCGCGAGGTCATGGAGTCCCTCTCCGGGATCCTCCTCGGCATGTTCGTCGCGATCCTCGCGAGCTCGATCGTCTCGAGCTCCCTCCCGAAGATCGTCAGCGACCTCGACGGCTCGCAGTCGTCGTACACGTGGGTCGTCACCTCGACCCTCCTCGCCATGACGATCTCGACCCCCATCTGGGGCAAGCTCGCCGACCTCACCAACCGCAAGGTCCTCATCCAGATCGCGCTCGTCGTCGCGGTCGTGTCCTCCGCGCTCGCGGGGCTCTCGCAGAACGTCGGCACCCTCATCGCGCTGCGCGCGTTCCAGGGCATCGGCGCCGGTGGCCTCATGGCGCTCGCCACGGTGCTCATCACCGACATCATCTCGCCGCGCGAGCGCGGCAAGTTCATGGGCCTCATGGGCGGCATCATGGCCGTCAGCCAGATCGGCGGGCCCCTCCTCGGCGGCGTCCTCACCGACGCCGTGAGCTGGCGCCTCAACTTCTTCGTCGGCCTGCCGTTCGCCATCGCCGCGATCGTCGTCCTCCAGCGCACGCTGCACCTGCCGAAGGTCGCGCGCCGCGTCGTCCGGATCGACTACTGGGGCGCGATCCTCATCAGCGCCGGCGTGTCCTCGCTCCTGCTGTGGGTGACGTTCGCCGGGCAGAACTTCGAGTGGCTCTCGTGGCAGACCTTCGCGATGGTCGGCGGCGCGGTCGTCGCGCTCGTCGGTGCCGTGCTCGTCGAGCGCGTCACGCCCGAGCCGCTCATCCCGCTGCACCTGTTCAAGAACCGCACGTTCGTCCTCGCGGTCGTCGCGTCCGTCGCGGTCGGCGTCGCGATGTTCGGGACCGCCGTGTTCCTCAGCCAGTACATGCAGGTCGCGCGGGGCAAGACGCCGACCGAGTCCGGCCTCCTCACGATCCCGATGATCGTCGGCACGTTCGTCGCGTCGACCCTCTTCGGCCAGCTCATCACGCGCTACGGCCGCTACAAGGCCTTCATGGTCACCGGTGGCGCGGTCCTCGTCGCCTCGCTCTTCGCGCTGTCGACGATCGACTACCACACGAGCTTCACGCTCATCAGCGTCTACCTGTTCTTCCTCGGCGTGAGCATGGGCATGCTCATGCAGAACCTCGTGCTCGCCGTGCAGAACACGCTCGCCGTGGAGGAGATGGGCGCCGGGACCTCGACCGTCGCGTTCTTCCGCAGCCTCGGCGGCGCGATCGGCGTGTCCGTGCTCGGCGCGGTGCTCGCGAACAAGGTCACGACGTCGATCCAGGACGGCCTCGCGCAGCTCGGCGTGCCGGCCGGGTCGATGGGCGGCGGCAACGCCGTGCCCGACGTCTCGACCCTGCCCGCGCCGATCAAGGACCTCGTCGAGAAGTCCTACGGCGACGGGATCGCCGAGATCTTCCTCGTCGCGGTGCCGCTCGCGCTCGTCGCGCTCATCGCCGTGTCGTTCCTCAAGGAGGTGCCGCTCGGCACCAAGACCGGCCTCCAGGAGCGCCTCGAGAAGGAGGCGGCCCTGCTCGGCGCGGACGCCCCCGTCGACGCGACCCCCGGTCGCGTGACCCTCGCGGAGGAGACGGAGTCCACGCTGCTCGGCGCCTATGAGCCCGCGGGCGTGGTCGACGACGAGGCGACCGCGCGCCGGTCGCGCTGACGTCGGCGTCCCCGCCGCACGGGGGCACCGCCGACACACCCCGAGGGGGTGGTCCCGGACCGTCCGGGACCACCCCCTCGGTCGTGCGCGGGGAGCTCCCGTCGCCCCGTGCGGGTGAGGTTCCGGGGAGGAAGGTGACCGGGCCGTGCCCTTCGCGCCATGATGGCCCTGTGCCCCCCGAGACCGCTCCGGCCCGCCCCGCTCCCGACACCGCGCACGTCGACGACGACGCGTACGTCGACCTCGAACGCGAGCTGCGGATCCTGCTGCGCCGCGCCGGCGCGGTCGCCACGGGCATGGCCCGCCGGATCCATCCCGACCTGGAGGCGAGCGCCTACCCGCTGCTCGCCCACATCGCCGACCACCCCGGCGTCCGCGGCTCGGAGCTCGCGGCGCAGTTCGGCGTGGGGCGCGCGACGATCTCCCGCCAGCTCAGCCGCCTGCACGACCTCGGCCTCGTCGCGCGCGAGGTCGACCCCGACGACTCGCGCGGGCAGCTCATCACCCTGACGCCCGACGGCGAGGCGCGGCTCCACGCGGCGCACAGCGGGCGGGTCACGTCGATCACCGAGGCGCTGGAGGGCTGGGACCAGCGCGACGTCGCGACGCTCGCGACGCTCCTGCACCGGTACTCCGAGGACGTCGTGCGCTGGGCCGCCAACCGGTGACCCTGGCCCCCGGCGCGGCATGACCGTGCCCGACGGCGCCCGCCCGCCCCACGACGCCCCGCGCGGCCGCGGGGTGGCCCGGGTCCGACGGCGGCCCGTCGTCGCGCTCGTCCTCGCGCTCGTCGTGGTGGCGGGACTCGTCGTCGCGACGCGTGTCCCCGACCCGTGGGGCGACGTCGGCGGCGACGTGCTCTACGCCGTCGCGACCTTCGTCCTCGTGGTCCTCGTGGCGCCGCGCGTGCGCCCGCTCGTGGCGGGCGCCGTCGCGCTGGGGTGGTGCTGGGCGGTCGAGGCGCTCCAGGCGACGGGCGTCGCCGCCGCCGTGAACGACGCGGTCCCGCCCGCGGCGTGGCTGCTGGGCAGCACGTTCGCGGTGCGGGACCTGGTCTGGTATCTGGTGGGCGTGGCGCTCGCGTGCGTGGTCGACGCGGGCGTCGGCGCCCGGTCGGCTACTCCGCGCCGGCCTCGAACGTCAGGCTGACCGAGTTCATGCAGAACCGGTCGCCCGTCGGGGTCTGGGGCGCGTCGTCGAACACGTGGCCCAGGTGCGAGCCGCAGCGCGCGCAGCGCACCTCGGTGCGCACCATGCCGTGGCTGCGGTCGGTGAGCAGCTCGACGCGGTCGCCCGCGAGCGGGCTGAAGAAGCTCGGCCACCCGCAGTGCGAGTCGAACTTCGTGTCCGAGCGGAACAGCTCGTTCCCGCACGCCCGACACGCGTAGACGCCGACGCGCTTCTCGTCGAGCAGCTCGCCCGTCCACGCGCGCTCGGTCCCGGCCTGCCGCAGCACGGCGTACTCCTGCGGGGACAGCTCGGCGCGCCACTCGTCGTCGGTCTTCACGACCTCGTAGGGCTGGTTCTCGTGGGTCTGGCTGGTCATGGTCCACCTCCGACGGTCCCAACCACGCCGACCGCTCCCGTGTTCCCGCCCCGCCCCACCCGCTGAGGGCAGGAAAAAGTCGCGGCCGAACCGGTTCGACCGCGACTCTCTCCTGCCTCAGCGTGGGGGCGTCAGCGCGGGCTGGAGGTCGAGTAGACGGTGCTCGACCCGCCGGCGGGGCGCTGCGCACGGCCGCGGCCGCCACGGCGGCGGCCGCCGCCCTGGCCTGCTGCGCCGTTCCCGGCGCCCGAGGTGCCGCGGCCGTCCCGGGCGCCCTCGGGGCGACCCGCGCCCGTCGCGCGCTGCACGGGGCGCTGACCGCCCTGGCCGCGCGACGCCGTCGTGCCCTGGCCCGCGGGCTGCGCGGCCGCGCGTGCGCCGCCCTGGCCGCCACGGCCACGGCGCGACGCGCGCGACCCGCCGTTGGACGAGCCCGTGCCGCGCTTCGCCTGCGTCTGCGGCGGCGTGATGTCGGACGGACGCACGTACTCCGCGACCTCGCCGACGAGGCCCTTGATCGTCGCGTCGCCCGGGGCGACCGGCTGCGGCTGGGCCGTGATCTTCGCCTTGCGCGTGAGGTCGCGCACGTCGCCGCGCTGCTCCGGGAGCATGACGGTGACGACGACGCCCTCCGACCCGGCGCGGGCGGTGCGGCCCGAGCGGTGCAGGTACGCCTTGTGCTCCGCCGGCGGGTCGACGTGCACGACGAGCTCCACGTCGTCGACGTGGATGCCGCGCGCCGCGATGTCCGTGGCGACGAGCACCTTGACCGCGCCCGACGAGAACGCCTCGAGGTTGCGCTCGCGCGCGCCCTGGCCGAGGTTGCCGTGCAGGTCGACGGCGGGGACGCCCGCCGCGGTGAGCTGCTTCGCGAGCTTCTTCGCCTGGTGCTTGGTGCGCATGAACAGCACGCGGCGGCCCGTGCCCGAGGCGAGCTCGTGCACGATCTGCTTCTTCGCGTCCGCGTCGCGCACCGCGAGGATGTGGTGCGTCATCTGCGGGGGCGCGGCCGCGGCGTCGTCCACCGAGTGGCGCACCGGGTTGCTGAGGTAGCGCTTGACCAGCTGGTCGACGCCGTTGTCCAGCGTCGCGGAGAACAGCATGCGCTGCCCCTGCTTCGGCGTCTTGTCCATGATGCGCTTCACGCCGGGCAGGAACCCGAGGTCGGCCATGTGGTCGGCCTCGTCGAGCACGGTGATCTCGATGCCGTCGAGCGTGAGCAGGCGCTGGTTGAGGAGGTCCTCCAGGCGGCCCGGGCACGCGATGACGATGTCGGCGCCCTTGTCGAGCGCGGCGACCTGGCGCGACTGCGCGACGCCGCCGAAGATCGTCGTCGTCACGAGCCCGAGCGCCTTCGCGACGGGCTCCATCGTCGCGTTGATCTGGTTGGCGAGCTCGCGCGTCGGGCACAGCACGAGCGCACGGGGCCGGCGCGGGTGGCGCGACGACTTCGCCCACGACAGGCGGGCGACGGTCGGCAGCGAGAACGCGAGCGTCTTGCCGGAGCCGGTGCGGCCGCGGCCGAGGACGTCACGGCCCTTCAGCGAGTCGGGCAGCGTGGCGGTCTGGATGGGGAACGGGGAGTCGATGCCCTGGCGCGAGAGCTCGCGCACGACAGGGGTGGGCAGGCCGAAGTCGGCAAAGGAAGTCACAGGTGATGGGCCTCTCGGGGCTCAAGGTCGGGGTCCGCCGCACGCAATCCGGGGGGATCTCCACGACGCCGGGCGCGCGGGATCGCGCTGCCCTCGAACGTCCAGTGTCTCATGACCGACGACGGGCGGCCGGGTGAGGTGCGTCTCGGCACCCTCGGGCACAGGGCCCTGTGGTGGAATGTCGCGCGTGCACGCCCTGGCGAACGCCCTCACCGTCCTGCCCGCCCTCCCCCGAGGCGGGGTCGCGGGAGCGCCCGACGACGCCTCCACCACGGGCGGTGACGTCGCCGCGTCCGTGGGGGACGTCGTCGGGCAGGTGTGGGAGGCCGCGACGACGCCCGTCCCTCCCCCGGCGGCCGCCGTGGTCGTCGCGATGGGCGCCCTCGCGCTCGTCGTCGTGCTCGTCACGCCCGTGTGGCGCGTGGCCCGGCACGTCGTGACCATCGCGCACGAGGCGTCGCACGCGATCGCGGCCCTGCTCACGGGCCGTCGGCTCGCGGGCATCCGCCTGCACTCCGACACGTCGGGGCTCACCGTCTCGTCCGGGCGCCCGCGCGGGTTCGGCATGGTCCTCACCGCGTTCATGGGATACGTCGGCCCCGGCCTCATCGGCCTGGGGGCGGCCGCGCTGCTCCGCCAGGGGTACGCCGTCGGGCTGCTGTGGCTGCTCGTCGTGCTGCTCGCCCTCATGCTGCTGCAGATCCGCAACTGGTTCGGGCTCTGGTCCGTGCTCGTCACCGGCGCCGCGCTCGTCGGGGTGTCCTGGTGGGCGACGCCGCCCGTGCAGAGCGCCGTCGCCTACGCCGTGACGTGGTTCCTGCTGCTGGGCGCCGTGCGGCCGGTGCTGGAGCTGCAGTCCGAGCGGTCGCGCGGCCGGGCGAGCACCTCCGACGCCGACATCCTCGCGCGCCTCACCCGCCTGCCCGGCCTGTTCTGGGTCGGGGTGTTCCTCGTCGTGACGGTCGGCGCCGCCGTGCTCGGCGGGTCGTGGATCGTCGGGCCCGCCGCCTGACCCTCGCGTACCGGTCGCACCCCGGTCGAGCGGGCCTCGCACGCCGGTCGAGACACGACGACGGGCCGCCCGCCGGAGCGAGCGGCCCGTCGTGGGACCGAGGACGCGCCTGGAGGAGGAGGACGCGTCGTCGAGATGGTCCGGCGCGAGCGCCGGGAACGTCCCGTCAGCCCTGCGGCGTCAGGACGAACGCCGGTCCCTGCGCGTTCGGGTCCGTGTCGAGCGTGAGGTTCGCGAGGGTCGGTGCCGTGGCGGACTCCACGAACACCTTCGCCTCGCCGTTCTCCACGACCGTGTCGTCGGGCTGCGGGGCGGGGACGAGCGCGAGCTCGAAGCTGCCCGCCTGGTCCGCCGACTCGGCGATCCGCAGACCGCCTCCCTCGGGGACGCCGGCCTGGGTCTGCAGGTCGTGGACAGCGGTACGGGCGTTGTCGGTCAGGGTAAGCACGAGAGCTCCTCTCGTCGCCGGGCGGAACCTGCGGGACACGTCCGTGCGGCCCACGCCTGGCCGGCGTGACCTGCCGTCGGTGCACCCTCCCGCGGGCTCCTCGGTCTTCTCCACCGAAACAAGAACCCGCGACCGTCGCAAGCGAAACGCCCGGTTCTCACCAAATTTCTCACGGAGCAAGACCGCGCGTGACACGTCGAGGAGCGCCGCATAGGGTGCGCGCCCGCCGGGGGTCGCGGTCTGAGATCGGCACCCGCTACCGGGGTCGGCACGTTCTGCCGCGTTCGGCAGTCGCACGTGCCGATCTGCGTCGGGACTGCCGAACTCGGTCGGGACTGCCGACGGCGGGGCGCGGGTAGCCTGTGCGTGGACGCCACCAGCGTCCAGGGCCTCTAGCTCAATCGGCAGAGCTGCGGACTTTTAATCCGTAGGTTGTGGGTTCGAACCCCACGGGGCCCACTGCTGACCTGTGGACGCCCCGGCACCCGTCAGGCGCCGTCGAGCGCCGCGACGACGAGCCCGAGGACCACCGCTACCAGTGCGAGGGGCCAGCCCCAGCCGGCGAGCGAACGACGCAGCCGCGGGTCCTGCGTCACCACGTAGGCCGAGCGCAGGAGCACTGCGGCCAGCAGCCCCGTGACCAGGGCGAGCAGCAGCAAGACGTCGACGAGCACGCGCGCACTCTCTCACGACGCGGCTCGGCGGACGGCCACACCCCCGTCGGCACCGGTCAGCGCCCGCGCGCAGGGTCGGGTCGGGTCAGCAGACGCTCAGGCCGTGAACGTCGCCCAGACGGTCTTGACGTCGTCGGTCCGGTACCAGCCGACGTCGAGCGAGAGCTGGCGGGCCATGTGCAGGCCGACGCCGCCTGCGCCGGGGATGCGGCGCCCGGCGTAGACGGGCTCGGTGGACACGTCGTGGTCGGCGACCTCGAGGAGGAACCGGTCGCCGCTGCGGGCGAGGCGCACGATCGTCGGGGGCAGGCCGTGGCGCAGCGCGTTGGTCGCGAGCTCCGAGGCGATGAGGACGAGCTTGTCCGGCGTGGACGAGAGCCGACCGGTCGACGCGACGCCCTGGCTCTCGAGCGTCGCCACGAGGCCGGCGCGCAGCGCGGAGAGCTCCTCCGTCGTGGAGAGCACCCACTCCTCCACGAGCTGGTACTCCTCGGGCGGCATCGACGTGATGAGGTCGGCGTCGTCGAGGGGGACGTCGATCAGGGTCTGGTCGTCCACGCGGGGGTACCTCCAGCGGCTTGAAGGAGCGGAGCGGCCACCCTGACACGCGAACCCCCGGCCCGCACCCCGTCCCGCCCGGCTCGCCAGGGCCCGCCGGCACGGCCACCGGGACCGGGCCGGTCAGCGGCGGTCGGCGGCCCGACACCGCCCGTTCATCCCCCGTTGGTTGCGCGCAGGACGGGCGCGGCCGGACCGTCGGACCATGGCGATCGAGGACGAGGACCGCGAGATCGACGTCGTGGTGGAGCGGGTCAGCACGCGCTTCCCAGACGTGCCGGTGGAGGACGTCCGTGAGCAGGTGCTCGCGGAGCTGGGCCGGTACCAGGCCGCGCACGTGCGCGACTTCGTGCCGGTGCTGGTGGAGAACGCGGTGATGGACGTGCTGCGCTCGGGCGAGCGGGCGCACCGGCCGCCCCGCGGGAGCGTGCGCCCCGACCGATGAGTCCGGGTGTGGGCGGCCGTCGGTACGTTCGCGGCGGGTCGACCGACCTGCCCCGACGACGAGGAGCTCCCATGTCCTTCCAGGCCTATCTCGACGCGGTCGAGGACAAGACCGGTCTGACCCCGCGCCAGCTGGTCGACCTCGCGCACGAGCGCGGGTTCGACGAGACGACGAAGGCGACCCCGATCCTCGAGTGGCTCCGGGACGACTACGGCCTGGGCCGCGGGCACGGCATGGCGATGGTCCACGTCATCACGAAGGGCCCGCAGATCTCGTCGAAGCACGTGGGGTCCGACGGCTCGCACCGCGACGACTCCGACACGCTGTGGCTCGACGGCAAGGCGACCCGGCCGGCCTGACACCCGGCGGGCCCGGCGCGCTCGTCCCCCGGCCCGCACGCCGGTGCCCGACGACGTCCCGGGAGCGGGCGTCGTCGGGCACCGGGGCGCGGGGCCGCTCGGGCGACGGGCGCGGTCAGAGCGTCCAGCGCTGGGCGTCGGTCTGGTTGCAGGTCCAGAGCTGGACCTTCTGGCCGTCACGCAGCGGTGCGCCGCCCTGGGCGTCGAGGCACTTGCCGGACTGCGGGTTGCGCAGGGCCTTGGTCGCGGAGTCGTACGTCCACTTCTGCGCGCCGGTGCCGTTGCACGTGTAGATCCACACGGCGGTGCCGTCGGCCGTCCCGCTGCGCGCGACGTCGAGGCACTTGCCGAGGGCTCTCACGGTCCCGTCGGTGCCGCGCGTCCACTGCTGCGCCGCGTTGCCGCTGCAGGTCGCGAGCTGGACCTGGTTGGTGTCGGTCGGGTCGGCCCACGGGACGTCGAGGCACAGCGTGCTCCCGATGCGGAGCGCGCCCGTCCCGGTGGGCAGACCGCCGGGGGTGCCCGGCTCCTCGGTGCTGCCGCCGTTCCCGATGGGTGTCGCCGTGCCGGTGAACGGGTCGAGCTTGATGTACGCGGCCTGGGGGTTGCCGTCGTGGACGAGCGACTCGTGCGCGCCGACGTCGTCGAACGCGAACGCGTACGCCTTGCCGTTCGCCATCTGCTGGTGCGCGAGCTTCGCGTAGACGTTGGTGCGGGCGTCCTGGTAGAAGCCGGCGCTGCTCGCGTCCGGCTGGTTCGGGTTCGTCAGTGCCGTGGTGCGGACGAGCGCGGCGCACAGGGTGCGGGCGATCGGCCCGACGACGTGGTCGTTGGGCGCCTGGAGGTCCTTGTGGCACCCGTACACGCTCGACGCGTCGGGCTTCTTGAACGCGGCGACCTCTTGCCCGGACCCGTTCCTGAAGCGGAACCAGTCGCCGTCGACCCGGCCGCGGAACTGCGTGCCGGGTTCGTGGGAGAACGGGGTGACGACCATGTCGCGCGTGCGGTACGAGTTCCACACCTCGGTGACGTAGGAGTCGATCGAGGCCGACGAGATCTTCCCGACGTCGATCCCGTGCGACGGGTTGAGCGCGCGCAGACGGCTCCCGTCGGGCGCGCGCTGCACGAGCCCGCCCCACCCCGCGCTCTCGAGGGCCGTGTAGAACGCCTCGTAGCCGTTCGGCTTGAGCATGCCCGTGCTGAGGACCTGCCCGTCGGCGCGCTGGACGCCCACCTGGTACGGCGCGGACCAGTGGTCCACCTGCGTGCTGTTGATCCACAGGCCGCCGTCGTTGAGCGTGTACTCGGTCCAGTTGAAGAGGATGTTCCGGTTGGGGTCGGAGTCGTTCTGGACGGCGGGCTGGACGAGACGCCCGTCGAGCACGATCTGGAACGTCATCTTCTGGCCGTACGAGTAGTAGACGCGCCCGGACAGCTTCGGGAGCCTGATCGTCACGGACTGGCCGGGGCCGGGTCCGGCGATCGACGCGTCGGGCGCCGGGACGGGCACGGGCCCGACCCCGCCGGGCCACGGGTGGAACGTGCCGCCCGCGTCCGCCCAGCCGGCGACGCCGTCGCGCTCGCCGAGGACGTACAGGTAGATCGGCCCCCTGCCCGAGTCGTTGGTGATCGTCAGCGGGATGGTCGCGGGGACTGCGCTCGCGGGCGCCGCCACGCCGACCAGCGCCCCGCTCACCGCGAGGACCGCGGCGCACAGCGCGGCCCACGCTCGTCTGCTGCTGTTCTTCCTGTCGTGAGGCATACGGGATCTGCTCCTGTTCGGTTGCTCCGTCGAAACCGGTCGCCGGACCGTTCCGGCGACAGCGTTGCCACAGGAGGTGTGGAAGCGCTGCCACGACCGTAACGGACAGCGGCCCGCGACGCCAGGGAGCGCTCCCCCGAGTCCGGTGCGGCGTGCTGGGGGCCATGGATCGACGCCGCGGCGCTCTCTCCGTGCGCGGCCCCGGGAGGGAGCCGGTCGCCCGTAGACTCGAACGAGTGCAGTGCCACCACTACGACGCCGGCCGGTGCCGGTCGTGCACCCTCCTCGACCTCGCGTACCCCGCGCAGGTCACCGGCAAGCAGGAGCACTGCGCCGAGCTCCTCACCCCGCTCGCGCCGGACCTCACCTGGCTGCCCACTGTCGAGTCCGCCGACTCCGGCTTCCGCAACAAGGCGAAGATGGTCGTCACCGGCACCACCGACGCCCCGGTGCTCGGGATCCTCGCGGAGGGCGGCGGCGTCGACCTCACCGACTGCCCGCTCTACCCGCCCGCGCTCCAGGCGTCGTTCCCCGCGTTCGCGGCGTTCGTCACGCGCGCGCGGCTCGTCCCCTACGACGTCCGCACGCGGCGCGGCGAGCTCAAGTACGTCCTCGTCACCCTCTCCCCCGACGGCGACCTCATGGCGCGGTTCGTCCTGCGGTCCACCGAGTCCGTGCCGCGGGTCCGCAAGCACCTGCCTGCCCTGCTCGACGCTCTCCCGTCGCTGCGCGTCGTGTCCGTGAACCTGCACCCCGAGCACAAGGCCGTCGTCGAGGGCGAGACCGAGATCGTGCTCACCGAGGCCGAGACGCTGCGCATGCACGTCAACGGGATCGACCTCCACCTGCGCCCGCAGAGCTTCTTCCAGACCAACACCGACGTCGCCGCGGCCCTCTACCGCCAGGGCCGGGCCTGGGTGGACGACGCCGCACCCGCCACGGTCTGGGACCTCTACTGCGGCGTGGGCGGGTTCGCGCTGCACGTCGCGGGGCCCGCGCGCGACGTCGTCGGCGTCGAGACGAGCGCCGAGGCCGTCGCGAGCGCACGGCTCACCGCACGCGACGCCGGGCTCGACCGCACGACCTTCCTCGCCGAGGACGCGACCGCGTTCGCCCTCTCACGGCAGGACGTGCCGGACCTCGTCGTCGTGAACCCCCCGCGGCGCGGCATCGGGGAGACGCTCAGCACCTGGCTGGAGCGGTCCGGCGTCGGGCACGTCGTCTACTCGAGCTGCAACGCGACGACGCTCGCGCGCGACCTGGCCCTCATGCCGTCGCTCCGACCGCGCGAGGCGCGCGTGCTCGACATGTTCCCGCAGACGTCGCACTACGAGGTCGCGGTCCTGCTCGAGCGCGCCTGACCTCGCCCGGCGTCCGCGAGCGCCGCGCGGCTCAGGGGCGCTCCCCCGCGCGTCGGGACGCCTCGACGGCCGCAGACTCGACGCGCGCCCGGTAGGCGACCCACTCGTCGTCGTCCAGCGCGGGCAGGTTGCCCCGCCCGTCGCCCGCCGCGCCGTCGACGAGCTCGCGCACGATGTCGGCGTGCCCGGCGTGGTGCGCCACCTCCGCGAGCACGTGCACGAGCACCTGGTGGAGCGTGACGTCCCGGTTCTCCGGGCGCCACCACGGCACGTGCCCGGGTGCGTCGAGGTCGAGCGACGCCACGGTCGCGTCGCACAGCTCCGTCGACCGCCGGAACAGCTCCAGGATCTCCTCCCGGCTCTCGTCCGCCGTGGCCCACATGTCGGCGTTCACCTCCGCGCCGTCGGCGAACCAGGGCAGGTCGAGGTCGTGCGTGCCGCCGAACGCCTCGTGCAGGTAGCCGAGCTGCACGCTGCCCACGTGCTTCACCAGCCCCAGGACGTTCGTGCCGGTGCGCGTGAGCGGACGGCGGACGTCGTACTCGCTCAGCCCCTCCGCCTTGGCGAGCAGCGCGTCGCGCTCCCGGCTCAGGTACCGCAGCAGCGTCGCCTTGGGGTCGTGGTCCGGTGCCGTCCTCGTGCTCATCCACCGGACGCTACCGACGCCCGCCCACACCGGTGCCAGACTCCCCTCATGGCCACCGTGCACGCAGAGATCACCGACCGGCTGGCGGCGTTCGTCCTCGCGCAGCCGGTGTTCTTCGTCGGCACCGCGCCGCTCGCGGCGGACGGTCACGTCAACGTCTCGCCCAAGGGCATGGCGGGGACGTTCGTCGTCCTCGACGCCCACCGGGTGGCCTACCTCGACTACACGGGCTCGGGCGCGGAGACGGCCGCGCACCTGCGCGAGAACGGGCGGATCGTCGTGATGTTCTGCGCGTTCGAGGGGCCGCCCAACATCGTCCGCTTCCACGGGAGCGGGCGGTACGTCGAGGCCGGCACCCCGGAGTTCGAGGCGCTGCGCCCCGCGTTCGCGAAGGAGCGCGAGCTCGGCCAGCGCGGGATCGTCGTCGTCGACGTCGAGCGCGTCTCCGACTCGTGCGGATTCTCCGTGCCGCACATGGACTTCGTCGCGGACCGGGACGTCCTGGACCGGTCGCACGAGCGCCGCTCGCCGGAGTACTTCGAGACGTACTGGCGCGAGCGCAACGCCGCGAGCCTCGACGGCCTCCCGGCGATCGGCGACGGCCCCCGCACCGTGGAGGCCACGACGCCACCGGAATCCCTCGGGCGCTGACGCCTCACGGCCGGCTCCTGGGTGCGTGCGTTTCCGAGAGCCCGAGAGCCCGCTGCGCGAGCATGGGCGCATCCCCCAGTCAGGCCCTACCGGGCCTCTACCTCGCCGAGGCAGGGCCCCGGTTCGTGAGAGAGCCCTGGCCCCGCGAGGCAGAGGCGGGTTCTCGCGAGGTAGAGCCCGGGTCCGCGAGGTAGAGGCCTGGTCCCGCGGAGTAGAGGCCCGGTCCCGCGAGGTAGAGGCCTGGTCCCGCGGAGTAGAAGCCCGGTCCCGCGAGGTAGAGGCCTGGTCCCGCGAGGGAGGACGCTCGATCTCACGAGGAGGGCCGCTCGTCCGCCGTCGCGGCGAGGTAGGCCCTCCCGCGCGGCGAGAGGCGGTACCCGACGTCGAGGCTCTCGGTGAGGCCGAGCTCCTTGAGCCGACGCACGCGCACCTTGAAGTCGTCGCGGGCCATGCCGAGCCCGGCCGCGAGCTCGCGCGCGACGACGCCCTCGTGCGTGCCGATCAGCTCGAGGTACCGGCGCGTCCACGGCTCCGCGGCGGCCCGGTCCTTCCGCGCGAGCGCGGTGCGGAGCTGCTCGACGGCGTCCGCGTCGAGGTCCGCGTCCTCGCGCAGCGCGACGCGCGGGTCCGGGCCGGCGAGCCGCAGGCCCACGCGGTAGAGGTCGCCCTCGCGCCCGGCGCCCCGAGCGAGCACACGCTCGGGCGAGGTCATCCCGGCAAGGCGGGCCTCGTCGTCGGACACGACGGGCGCGCCGTCCGGACCGGCGGGCACGCGCTCGACCGACGTCACCTCGACGACGCCCACCCGGGTGCGCTGGAGCGTCCCGACGCGCACGCGCGGCGTCGTCCAGCGGCGGAACGCCAGCGTCACCGTCCCGTCCTGGAGGCCGCGCAGCGTGCGGGCGTCGAGGAGCACGCTCCGAGCCTACGACCACGCCGCCACGCCCTCCCGAGGGAGAGCCCGTCCGGTGAGGTAGAGCCGAGGTCACGACCAGGGCTCTACCTCGGCCCACCAGGGCTCTACCTCGCGCGACCAGGGCTCTACCTCGCGCGACCAGGGCTCTACCTCGGCCCACCGGGGCTCTACCTCGCGCGACCAGGGCTCTACCTCGCGAGCCCGCGCGACCGCGGCTCTACCTCGGCAGGGCAGGCAGGTCAGGCGAGCTCGGGGCGGCGGGCGACGGTGAGGACGTGGGTGTCGGGCCAGTCGACGGGCTCGCCGGTCGTGGCGTCGTGCAGGGCGGCGACGGGCGCGAACGCGTGCTCGACGACCCACTCGTTGCGCCACGCCCCGCTCCCCGGCTCGAGCTCGAACCCGGCGGCGGTGAGGAGGTCGGCCCACCGGGGGCCGGTGAGGTCGCAGAAGCGCTCGTGGCTCTCGGACAGCCAGTTGTCGACGTAGTCCTTGCGCGTGAGGAACTCCATCGCCTCGCGCAGCGTGAGCCGCCACGACCCGGGGCGCACGCGCTCGGGCCGGAAGTCGGCCCCGGAGAGGCGCGGGAAGTCGTACGCGAACTGGACGAGCCGCGCGTCGGTCGAGAGTGCCCCGACCCACGCCGCGACGTCCTCGCGCGCGAGGTCGTCGAGGTCGGTGCGGGCGCCGCCGGGCCCGTCGCCGGTCGCGGGGGCGCCGTCGTCGGTCCGCAGCGTGAGCACGACGACCCGGTCCGGCTCCGCGGGGCCGCACACGTCCGAGTTGATCCACACGCCGCCGGGCCGCGTGTGCGCGTGGACGCGGCGCGCGAACGTCTCGACGTCGCGCACGCCGTCCCCGTACGACGACACCTCGTGCGTGAGCGCGACGGTGAGGGTCGTGTCGACGGAGGCGTCGGGCATCACGGACCGGTCGAGGATGTTGGCCTGCACGAACCACACGTGCGGGTTCGCGAACACGCCCTGCGCCTTCTTGTGCTCGGCCTCCGCGACGAGGTGCCGCGCGACGTCGACGCCGAACAGGTCCGACTCGTGCAGGCGCGGCTCGCGCGCCACGTGCTCCAGGAGGCCGCCCGTCGCGCACCCGATGTCGACGATCCGGCCGGGCCGCACGTGCGGGGCGACCTGGGCCCACTTGCGCGCCGACGCGTCCTCGAACGCGGCGGCGTACGTGCGGTAGTCGCGCGTCGAGGTGAGGTCGCCGTCGCCGGACACGACCGGGTCGGCGAAGATACGCCGGACGTCCTCGACGAACCGGTAGCGCGCGAAGAACTCCGGCACGGCGGGGTGCGCGACGTCGCGCCAGCGCTCGTCCCCCGCGGCGATCTGCTCGACGACGTCCCACGGCCGCGCGGGGAGGTCGCCGCCCCGCTCGGCGGCGTCGAGCTCGACCCCCGCGACCCGGTAGCCGAGCGCGCGGTAGGCGTCGACGAGCGCGGGTGTCGAGCACGCGACGACGGTGTCCGCGGGGTCCGGCGCGACGCCGGTCGCGGTCGCGACGCTCGTCACGACGAGCTGGGCGAAGCGGTCGTCGGGCGCGACGTCGGGCACGGGCACGACGACGGACGCGAGGCCCTCCCGGGTCGTGACGTTCTCGACGAGCGCCTCGCGCCGGTGCCCGGGCAGCGGGTTGCGGCGGGTGCCCGCGTGGTTGGCGGACGTCACGACCCAGACGACCTCGACGTCGGGGGTGCAGCGCACGCGCCGACCGTCGAGGTCGTGCACGAGACCGGCGCGCAGCGCCCGGAGGTAGTCGACCTGGTAGCGCGTGACGACGTGGTGGCGGCCGGGGAAGAGGATGCGGCGCACGGGCGGGCCGTCGGTGGGGAGGGGCACCCGCACACGGTGCGGCCAGCCGGCACCCGGGCGCAACCCGTCTCACCTCTCGGGCCGACAGCCGCAGCCCTGGGCGCCACCCGTCTCACGTCTCGGGCGGCCGGACGCAGCACCCGCAGGGCCCGCGTCCGGGGCACGGACGCTCACGAGGCGCGGAACGGTGCGGTTGCGCGGGTCCGGGCACGCGTCCGCGCCGCGCGACACGCCCGGACTGGACGGCCGTCCACGATGCAGCGGGGGGCGCCGTATGCGACGGTATGGGCGATGTTCTGGATCGTGGCAGGGGCTGTGCTCGTCGTGTCCGGCCTCGCGATCGCCGCGACGGCCGCCCGCGGCGCGCGCCGCGCCGGGTCGACCGGTGCGAGCGGCATCGCGATCGCGGTCGGCGGCGGCCTCCTCGTGTGGGGCGCCGTGGCCCTGCTCGTCGGCCTGCTCACCGAGGGCTGACCGGCACCTCCCGCGCGTCCACGAGCTCCGCCCCGCTCACCGCGCCCGAGAGCCCGCGGCGCGAGCGGGTGAACGGGACCGCGACCACCGACACCACCGCGAACAGGGCCGCGAGCGGTGCCGCGACCGAGGCGGCCACCCCCACCGCCGCAGGGATCCCGGCCGGCAGGTCGCTCAGCAGGCCGAACGCTCCCCACAGGGCGCCGCCCGCCGACGCGCGGGCGACGCGCTGCCCCGTCGTGCCGCGCCGCCCGGCCCAGCGCGGGGCGAGCCATACCGTCCGCTGGCCCCACGAGGCGCCGCTGCCGAGGAACGTCGGCACCACGAAGACGACCACGAACGGCACGAGCGTGCCGAGCAGCCACTGGGCCCAGTCCGCGCCGTCGGGCAGCGGGCGCCCGAGCGCGTAGAGCACCGTGCGGTAGGCGACCTGCAGCACGACGCCCAGCGCCGTGACGAGCAGCGCGTCGAGCAGCATCCCGAGCCACCGCCGCCAGACGGTCACCGGCCGGGCCTCCTCGCGGCGCGCCTCGAGCTCTCCCGCACGCGGCATCCAGCGCAGCAGGAGGGGCGCCGCGAGCGCCCCGAGGAGCGCGCCGAGCGTGTTGGTCAGCACGTCGTCGACGTCGGCGACCCGGTACGAGCACGGGATGATCCCGAAGATCCCGGTGTACTGCGTGGTCTCGACGAGGAGCGACACGAGCAGGCCGGACAGCGTCGTGACGAGCACCCCGCGGCCGAGGTAGCGCCGCACGAGCACGCCCCAGGGGACGAACAGGACGACGTTGAAGACCACCTGGAGCACGGCCGTGCTGCGCAGGGTCGCGCCGAGCCCGAGCCCGGCCGTGTCCCGTCGGACGTCCGCGAGCGAGTGGAACGGCACGAGCTCGGCGCCCGCGACGCCGTACTGCGCGCACCACCGCGCGAGGTCGCCGCTCGGGAGCGGCAGGAGCGTGTAGGCGACGAGCGCGACCCCGTAGACCGCGACGGCGGCCGCCCCGAGCAGACGTCGGCCGCTCAGGCGGCCGTACCGCCGGTACTGCCACGCGAGCGCGGGCACGAGGAAGGCGGCGAAGAGCAGGGCGCCCCCGAGCAGGCCGACGTACGCGGGCCACGTCCACCGGTCGGTCACGCGCAGGCTCCGCCCTGCGCGGGACGGCGCGCGGCGCGCGTCACGGTCGGGACCGGGGTCGGGTTCGGCGTCACGGGCCCCAGTATCGCGGCCGACGACGACCGGCCCGGCCCCGCGGGACCTTCGGCGCGGCCCGGGGCGGGGACGCCCGCCTACCGTGGAGGTGCGGTCGGTCGTCACGGGTCGCCGAGGGTGCACCGAGGACCGGTCCGGCACCGCCCGCCGCGCACCGACCGGTGCGCGCGGCACGACGGACGAGGTGAGCACGATGAAGGCGGCGCGGTACCACGGCAAGGAAGACCTCCGGATCGAGGACGTCCCGGAGCCCGAGACCCGGCCGGGGACCGTGAAGATCCGGCCCGCGTGGACGGGGATCTGCGGCTCGGACCTGCACCTCTACCTCGAGGGCCCGTTCCCGCCGGCGCCGTCGGAGACGCAGCCGCACCCCCTGTCGGGCGAGACGCTGCCCGTCGTGTTCGGGCACGAGTTCTCCGGCGTGGTCGAGGAGCTCGGCGAGGGCGTCGAGGGCCTCGCGGTCGGGGACGCGGTCGTCGTCGAGCCGTTCATGGTGTGCGGCGAGTGCCCGCCGTGCCGCGACGGCCTCTACAACGCGTGCGTGAAGATGGGCTTCATCGGCATCTCCGGCCGGGGCGGCGGGCTGGCGGAGCACGTCGTGGTCGAGCGGCGGTGGGTGCACCCGGTGGGCGACGTCCCGCTGGACCAGGTGGCGCTCATCGAGCCGCTGGCCGTCGCGTACCACGGCGCCCGCCTGTCGGGCGCGCAGGCGGGCGACACGGTCCTCGTCGGCGGCGCGGGCCCGATCGGCCTGCTCACGTGCGCCGTGCTGCACGCGATCGGGGCGCGCGCGATCGTCACGGAGGTGAGCGGGGCGCGCAAGGCCAAGGCGCTGGAGACCGGGGTGGCCGACGACGTCCTCGACCCGCGCGAGGTCGACGTCGCCGCGCGCGTCCTCGAGCTCACGGACGGCCGCGGCGCGGACGTCGCGATCGAGTGCTCGGGCGCGCAACCTGTGCTCGACACGCTGACCCGCGCGCTCAAGGCGGGCGGCACGCTCCAGATCGTGGCGCTGTTCTCCGAGCCGCCGACGCTCGACGTCATGACGGTCCTGCTCCGCGAGCTGACCATCAAGGGCGCGATCGGGTACGCGGACGACCACCCGGCCGTGATCCGGCTCGTGCAGGAGGGCAAGGTCGACCTCGCCCCGTTCGTGACGAGCCGCATCGCCGTCGAGGACGTCGTGGAGAAGGGGTACCGAGAGCTCATCGACCACAAGGACGATCACGTGAAGATCGTCGTGTCGGTGTGAGACGGCGGCCTGCGGCCCCCACCGTCCCCGGGGGCCGCGGGCCGCGCTGCTCGACCTGCGGTGCACGGCGGGGCGTGCCACGGTGGAGGAGCACCGCAGCACCCGGCCCCGGGAGGCCCGCATGGACGTCCTCGCCGCCCACGGCGACGCGATCGGCGCGTTCGACGCGCTCGTGCGCCCGCTGCGCGACGACCGCTGGCCGCTCCCCACGCCCGACGCGGACTGGACCGTCCGCGACCTCGTCAACCACGTCACGGCCGAGCAGCTCTGGGCCCCGGAGCTCCTCGCGGGCCGCTGGATCGAGGACGTCGGCGGCGTCTTCGACGGCGACGTGCTGGGCGACGACCCCGTCGACCGCTGGGTCGACGCGTCCGTCCAGGCGCGCGAGGCGTTCCTCGCGCCGGACGCCCTCGACCGTCGCGTGCACCTCTCGTACGGCGACGAGTCGGGCGCGGAGTACTGCGCGCAGATGACGTTCGACCTCGTGGTGCACGCGTGGGACCTGGCCCGGGCGACGGGCGGTGACGAGGAGGTCGACCCGGCGCTCGTCGCGTGGGCGCTGCGCTACGCCGAGGCGCGCTCGACGTTCCTCGAGCCCGGCCCGCTCTTCCGCGGTCCCCTCGACGTCGACGACGGCGCCGACGACCTCACGCGCCTCCTCGCGCTCACCGGCCGCGCGCGCTGACCGCCGCCGCACGACGACGGGGTGAACGTCGGCGGGACGTCCGGCGTGCGGCGTCCTGCGCAGGACGGCCGGGCGCGCCGCGCGCGAGACTGGCCCCATGCCGCTCGACCGCACCGCACCCCGGACGCCGGCGGAGCCGCCCGGCGCACCGGGTCGCGCCCGCCTCCTCGAACCGGCCGCCGACCGCGCGGGCCGGCCGCTCGTCGTCGGGCACCGGGGCAACTCGTCCGTCGCGCCGCAGAACACGCTCGCGGCGTTCGAGGCGGCGTGGCGCGCGGGCGCGGACGCGATCGAGCTCGACGTGCACCTCACGGCCGACCGGCACGTCGTGGTGCTGCACGACGACGTCGTGGACGAGACGACGGACGGCACCGGCCGCGTGGACGGACTGACGCTGGCGCAGGTCCGCGCGCTGGACGCCGGGTCGTCGTTCGCGCGGGCGTTCGCGGGCCAGCGCGTCCCCACGTTCGAGGAGGCGGCGCGGTTCGTCGCGGAGCGGCCGGGCCTGGAGCTGCTCGTCGAGCTCAAGGGCGTGTGGTCGACGGACGACGCGGCGCTCGTGACGGGGGTCGTGGACGCCGCCGGGATCGGGGAGCGGGTGGTCGTCCAGTCGTTCTGGCCGCCCACGGTCGCCGCGCTGCGCGACGCCGCGCCGCACCTCGACCGGGCGCTGCTGCTCGCGCTGCACCCGGACAGCCTGGGCGAGCTGGTCGCGGTGTGCGCGGACCTCGGGGTCGTGGGGTGCCACCCGGAGGTCGCGCTCCTCGCGCACGAGCCGGGCATCGTGGAGACTCTGCGCGACGCGGGCCTGCGCGTGCACGTCTGGACCGCGGACACGCCGGACGAGTGGGACGACCTCCTGGTCCAGGGCGTCGACGGCATCATGACCGACCGACCCGACCGTCTCGTCGGCTGGCTCGACGCGCGGCTCGGCCCCGCCGCGCACGCGGGCGCCCGAGAGGTGGACCTCGCCGCGTCGCCCTAGCCTCGACGGATGAGCGCGACGACCCCGCCGACGCCCCCGGGCGCGCACCCGCCCGGCACCGCGACGAGCCCTGCCGCGCCCGGCGGCGCGCCCCGGTCTCCTGCGGTGTGCGTGCTCGCCCTGACGCCGCTTCTCGCGATCGAGATCGAGCCCGCCGGGCCGACCGAGACGTCGCCCGAGGTGCACGTCCACCCGGGCGGGCAGGGCCTGTGGCTCGCGCGCATGGCCTACTCGCTCGGGGCGCACGTCGTGGTCTGCGGGCCGTTCGGCGGCGAGACGGGCAGCGTCGCGGCGCACCTCGCCCGCACCGAGAACCTCGAGCTGCGCACGGTCGGCACCGGCGGCAACGGGGCGTTCGTCCACGACCGGCGCAGCGGCCAGCGCACCGAGCTCGTGACGATGGACCCCTACCCCCTGAACCGGCACGAGGTCGACGACCTCTACAGCACCGTCCTGGTCAGCGCGCTCGACGCGGCCGTCACGATCCTCACGGGCTCGGAGACGGCCGTCGGGGTCCCCGCGTCGTTCTTCCGGCGCCTCGCCCACGACCTGCACGCCTCGGACCGCCAGGTCGTCGCGGACCTCTCCGCCGACCAGGCGCAGGCCGTCGCCGACGCGCCGGGGGTCGTGCTCAAGATGAGCCACGAGGAGCTCGTCGAGGGCGGCTTCAGCGACGACGAGTCCGAGGAGTCGCTCCTGCGGTCCGCGCGCGCCATGGTCGACGCCGGCCCGCGCGCGCTCGTCGTGTCCCGCGCGCACGACCCCTCGCTGCTCGTCACGCGCGAGCACACGTACCGGGTCACGACGCCCCGCGTCACGACCGTCGACCACCGCGGCGCGGGCGACTCGATGACGGCGGGGATCGCCGTCGGGCTGGGGCGCGGGCTCGAGCTGCCCGACGCCGTCCGGCTCGGCGCCGCGGCCGGGGCGCTCAACGTCACGCGGCGGGGCCTCGGGACGGGCCGCCGCGACCAGATCGAGCGCTTCGCGCGCAGCGTCACGGTCGAGGACGTGACCTGACGCCCGCCCGCGGAGCGTGACCGAACACCGAGACCCGGACCCGAACCCTCAGGAGGACCGCGTGCGCGCACTCGTGACCAACGACGACGGGATCGACTCCCCCGGCCTGGCGGTGCTCGCCGGGGCGGCGCTCGACGCCGGGTACGAGGTCGTCGTCGCGGCGCCCGCCCGGGAGTCGTCCGGGGCGAGCGCCGCGCTGCTGGGCGCCGAGCGCGACGGCCGGCTGGCCGTCGAGCCGCGTAGCGCGCCCGGCCTGCCCGACGGCGTCACCTCCTACGCCGTGCGCGCCGCCCCCGCGCTCATCGCGTTCGTCGCCGCCTACGGCGGGTTCGGCCCGCGGCCCGACCTCGTGCTCTCGGGCGCCAACAAGGGCGCGAACACGGGCAACGCGATCCTGCACTCGGGCACCGTCGGCGCGGCGCTGTCCGCGATGACGCACGGCATCCGGTCGCTCGCCGTCTCGGTCGACGCCGCCGAGCCGCGGCACTGGGACACCGCGCGGCTCGTCACCGACCACGTGCTCGCCTGGATGGACAGGAGCGCCGCCGACGTCCCGCTCGACCGGCGCACGCTCAACGTCAACGTGCCCGACGTCGCCCCCGACCGCCTGCGCGGGCTGCGGCAGGCGCCGCTCGCGTCGTTCGGCCTCGTCCAGGCGAACATCCACGAGGACGGCGACCGGCACCTCGTGCTCCAGTACTCGGGCACCGAGCGGCACTCCGAGCCCGACTCCGACACCGGCCTGCTCACGCGCGGCTGGGCCACCGCGACGCTCCTCGTCGCCCCCTACGCGGACGCGAGCGTCGACATCCCGACCCTCCCGCCCCTGGCTTGACGACCCCCGCCGTCGAGCACGGGGTCCGCGACCGCGTCGCGGCCGATCCGGTCGTCAACCCCGTGCTCGACCGTCGCCGGTGTCGTGATCGGGGGTCTCGTCGTCCGGCACCGTCTCGTGCTCGGCGGTGCGCTCGCGCTCCTCGATGACGTCCTGGCCGGGCCCGGCGAACGCCCGCGAGCGCTCCTCGCCCTCGGGCGTCCCGCTGAAGAAGGCGGACTCCGCGGCCTCGGGCAGGTCGTCGTCGTGCCCGACGGCGGGCAGCGGCCGGGTGCTGCCCGGCGCCTCGGCGTCGTCGACGCCCCCGTCCGCCGCGGTCGGCCCGGTGCGGCCCGGACGACCCGCGCCGTCGTCGGGGCCCGGCACCACCCCGACGAGCCGCGTCGGGTCCTCGCTCGGCGCGGCGCCCGCGCCCCGGCCCGCGCGCCGGATCGTGCCGAGGACGACGGGCGCGTCGGCACGACGCGCACCTCGCTCCGCGGGGAGCCGCGGCGGCCGCGCCGGGGCGACGGGACCGCCGTCGTCCGTGGCGTCGCGGCCGGGGCCACCGGACGCGTCGGACCTGTCCGGCGCGCCGAGCCCGTCGCGCTCGTCCGGTCCGTCGAGGTCCAGCGCGTCCACCGCGCGCTCGAGCCGCGTGCGCGGCAGGCCCTGGGGCGCGGCGCGCTGCAACCAGTCGACGAGTCCCTCGCGCACGAAGCACCGCAGGTCGAACAGCGTCGGGGCGTCGTGCGCGCTGACGAGCGCGCGCACGCGGACGAGGCCCCCGACGGCGTCGGTCACCTGGAGGATGCCGACGCGCTCGTCCCACAGGTCCGTGAGCCCGAGCAGCCGCCGCAGCTCGGCGCGCATGGGGCCGACCGGCACCTCGAAGTCGAGGTCGAGCTCGACCGTGCCCAGCAGGTCGGCCGCGCGCCGCGTCCAGTTCTGGAACGGCGTCGTCGTGAAGTAGGTCGACGGCATGATGAGCCGACGGTCGTCCCACAGGTGCACGACGACGTACGTCATCGTGATCTCCTCGATGCGCCCCCACTCGCCCTCGAGCACCACGACGTCGTCGACGCGAATCGCGTCGGTGAACGCGATCTGCATGCCCGCGAAGACGTTGGCGAGCGACGTCTGCGCCGCGAGCCCCGCGACGATCGAGATGAGCCCGGCCGACGCGAGCAGGCTCGCCCCCGCCGCGCGCGCGGCGGGGAACGTCAGCAGGATGCCCGCGACCGCGCACACGACGATCACCGCGACGGTGAGCCGCCGCAGCACCGTGATCTGCGTCCGGACGCGGCGCGCGTGCCGGTTGTCCGCGGTGTCCATGCGGTACCGCTGGAGCGCGGAGTCCTCGAGCACGAACGCGATCGCGCCCACCCACCACGCCCCGACCACGATGAGCGCGATGAGCAGCAGGTGCTCGACGGCGGGCCGCCACGGCGTCCCGGCGTCGGTGGTGACGCGCACGGCGATCCAGACGGCGACGACGGTGAGGACCGCGCGGTCCGGCCGCCGGAGCCGTCGCGACAGGTCCCGGGCCAGCTCGCTGCGCCGCCCGGCCCGCCGCACGACGGCGGAGATCACCGTCCCCAGCACGAACGCCAGGACCACGCCCGCCGCGACCGCACCGAGGGTGAGCAGGACGTCGGTCGTGTTCTCGAGCTCGGTGTCCATCCCCCCAGGCTAGGCAGGGTGCGAGACCGTCACCTCCGGGCCGCGCGACGGACGCGGGGCGCCCGGGACCGCGGGGGGCGGGCCAGCCACGGGGCGAGCACCTGCGTCACGCGCGGCAGCACGAGGTAGGTCATCACGGGCGTGAGGACGAGCGTCGTGGCGAGCACGCGCGGGACGACCGGCACCGCGTCCCACGCGGGGACCAGGCTCCCGACGAGCAGGGTGAACGCGAGGTTCACGGGGAAGAACCCGAGCCAGATGCTCACGGACTGCTTCCAGCGGGGCGGCGCCGCGGCGACCGCCGCGCCCGACGATGCGCCCGACGACGCGCCCGGCGTCGGGTCGTCGAACCAGCCCTCGATGCCCGTGCGGCGCTCGACCCGCGTCTCCTCGACGAGGTCCCGGCCTCGCGCGAGCCAGCCCACCCGGTCGGGCGAGGTCTCCCAGGCGTCGAGCGTCGCAGCGTCCGCGAACCGGTAGAGCATGTGCCAGTCGTGCGACCCGGCCGAGGCGCGCACCCAGCCGGAGCCGAGGAAGCCCGGGTAGCGGTTGGCGAGGTTGACCCCGTCCTGCACCCAGCGCGTGACGGCTGGGACGTTCTCGGGCCGGACGCGGCGCTCGATCGCGACGGTCACGGGACCGGCGCCGGTGCGGGCCGGGCCGGAGCGGGGTCGGGCGGGCGGGCTCGGGGGCAGGGCGCGGGCGGGGTCGCCGCCGGTCCGCCGCGCGTCCCCGGGGACGTCGTGGGTCATGGGACGAGTGAACGCGGCGGGTGTTTCCGGGTCGTGAACGCGCGCGGGCGCGGGACGGATCGTCCCGCGGGTCGGGACGCGAGCCGACGCGCGCGGCGGCCGGGCCGGGCCTACCGTGGCAGGCATGATCTCGTGGGAGCTCGCGCTCGCCCTGCGCGACGCGGGCGTGCGGTGGTCCCCCGCCTCGGGCGACCGCTTCCGCCTCCTCACCACCGGCGCCGACGGCGACGTCTTCACCGTGAGCGACATGACCATCGAGCCGCACGAGTTCGACACCGGCGTCGTGCTCGGCTTCAACGGCACGACGGAGTGGGCGCTCGACTCCGTCGCGCTCGAGGACGCGCTGTGGCACCCGCTGGAGGGCCAGCTCCGCGAGCTGCTCGGCGGCACGTTCCGCACGCTCGAACGGACCCCCGACGGGTACGTCGTGCGCACCGAGGTCCTCGGCGAGGCGGCCGAGCACCGCGCCGCCGACGCGGCCGACGCCTACGCGGACGCCCTGCTCGCGCTCGTCGCTGTGAGCACGGAGGGCCCGCCCTGACGCGCCGCCGGCACGCGACCTGGCTCGACGACGTCCGGCGCGCCCCGGGCGTCGTGCGCCGGGTGCTGCGCGCGCTGGGCGACGAGCCGCCCCTCGCCGTCGAGCCCGAACCGCCCGAGGTCTCGCCCGACCTCGTGCCCCTCCTGCGCGAGCTCGGGACGGCGCTCCTCGACTCCGGCCGCTCGGTCACCGACGTCGAGGACGACCTCGAGGCGGTCGCCCGGCGGTCGGGCGCCTCGACCGTCGGCACCCTCGTCCTGCCGACGGGCGTGTTCGTCCGGGTGAGCACCGAGAGCGGCGCGGTCGCGGACTTCTCGGCCGCGGAGGCGAGCGGTCTCAACCTCGACCAGATCGGGGCGCTCATGACGCTCGTGCGCCGCCTGCGCACGTCGGACGTCCCGCTCGCCGACGCGCGGGCGCAGCTGCGCGCGATCGTCGCCCGCCCGCCCCGGTTCGGGGCCGCGCTCACCGTCGTCGGGCACGGGCTGCTCACCGTCGGTTTCGGGCTCGTGCTCAACCCGACGGGCCCGCTCCTGCCCGTCTACCTCGCCCTCGGGCTGCTCGTCGGAGCGCTGCGCTGGCTCGGCACGCGGTGGCCCACGCTCGCGACCGCCCTGCCTGTCGTCGCGGCGTTCGTCGTCACGCTCCTCGCCGTGGAGGTGGTGCACCCGTGGCTGGGCGACGACCCGCTGAGCGTGCTCGTCCCGCCGCTCGTGTCGTTCCTGCCCGGGTCGGTGCTCACCGTCGCGGCGATCGAGCTGACGAGCAACCAGATCGTCGCGGGGGCGAGCCGGCTCGTCTACGGCGTCGCGCAGCTCCTGCTCCTCGTGTTCGGCGTCGTCGCCGGCGCCGCCGTCGGGGGCCCGCTCGTCGCGGCGCCGCAGGGCGACCACCTCGGGTGGTGGGCGCCGTGGGTGGGGATCCTCGCCGTCGGGCTGGGGCAGATGCTCTTCGCGTCGTCGCCGCGCGGTTCGCTCCCCTGGGTCCTGCTCGTGCTGCTGGGCGCCTACGCGGCCCAGCTCCTGGGGTCGCTCGCCGCGGCGCCCCTCGCCGGGTTCTTCGGGGCGCTCGTCATCGCCCCGCTCGCCGCGCTCGTCGAGCGCTCGCGGCACGGGCCGCCGGCGGCCGTCACGACGCTGCCCGCGTTCTGGCTCCTCGTGCCCGGCGCCCTGAGCCTCCTGGGTCTCTCCGACCTCGTGAACGGGGGCCCGGAGGCCGCGCAGGAGATCGCGAACGCGGTCGTCGCCGTGTTCGGGATCGCGCTCGGGACGCTCGTCGGCTCGGCGGTCACGCGCGACGCAGGACGCGTGACACGTACCCTCTTCACGTCCTGAGCACACGGTCCCCACGCCATTCCCGGGGGTTCCCCTCGTGAGCCCACCCCTCTGGACGTCCGTCTAGTTGAAGATGGAACAGCCGACAGGCCTCCGCGGTCCACCCCGAGACCGTGCCTGTCGGCGTCGTGGTGAGAGGGCGCGCTCGCGTCCCGCCCGACCGCACGCCGTCGTGGTCACCCCGCGCTCCCCTGCGCAGGTGCCCAGGGACCGGAGCGCGCCGCGCTCGACCGCCCGCGACCACGACCCGATGATCGGATCGTCCGCTTGACCACTGCACAGCACCTCACGTCCACCCCGACCGGCACCACCGGCGCGTACCCCGCCGTCCGCGGCGAGGCGCGCTAGATGGGCCGCCACACCGCGCGCCGGGCCTCGTTCCCCGCCGCCCTCGTCTCCGCCGCCCGCCGTGGCACGCACGGGACCGGCTCTGCCGCGCCCCGGCGCCGCCGCACGCTCGGGACCGGCGCCGCCGTCGCGGCCGTCGCGCTCACCGCGAGCACCGCCGCGGCGGCCTTCGCCGACGGCGCGGCGCCGTCCGCCACGACCGACGCGACCGAGGCGGCGCCCGCCGGCACGCCGACGTCGGGCGCCGCGGTCGCCCCCGTGTCCCTCGGGACGGTCGCCGCCCCGGCGACCGCCGACCCGGCGACCGTCGACGCCGCGGGCGACGTGCTCGTCCGGGCCCAGTTCCTCACCGGGGAGGGCGCCGCGGCGCTCACGCCCGAGCAGGTCGCCCAGATCGAGGACGCGCGCACGCGGCTCAGCGAGGCCGTGTCCGAGGCGTCCCCGTCCGAGGATGCCACCACGCTCCTCGGCTCCCCCGCGGGGTCCGGGCTCGCTAGCCCGGACGACGGCGCCACGGCGACCGCCGAGGCCACCGAGGAGCCCGCGACCGACGACACGCTCACCGCCGCCGAGACGCTCGGCGCGAGCGTGCCCGCGCTCGACGGCCGCGCCGACGACCGTGCGAGCCGGTCCTCGGCCCGCACGCCGCTCGACGAGCTCGAGGCCGCGGTCCCGACGCTCGGCACCGCGACGCCGGGCCTGGCCACGGCGCCCGACGACGCCCCGCCCGGGACGGACGCCGCCGCGCCGTCGGCCGGCGCTGACGCGGCGACCGAGTCGCCCGAGGAGGACGCGGCGGCCGCGGACACCGCGACCGACGCGCCCGACCTCACCACCGGTACGGGGAACGCGAACGCCGGTGCCCCGGCCGCAGACGCCGAGGCACCGGCGGACCCGGCGGCTCCCGCCGGCACGGAGGAGATCGCCGCGCTGACGGCGGAGCTCACGACCCTGCTCGACGCCGCCGGCTCGGGCGTGACCGTCCAGGTCGTGCCCGGACCGCCGTCGGCCGAGGAGGTCGCCGCCCAGCTCGACCAGTGGGCCACGTCCACCGCGGGCTACGGCAACGGCCAGATCCCGGCGAGCGCGCTGTGCGAGCTGTCGTTCGCGCCCGGCGAGCAGCTCCGCTGCGACGCCGCCCACCAGATCGAGGCCCTCAACGAGAAGTACCGCGAGGCGTTCGGCGCGAACCTGTCCGTCACGGACTCGTACCGCTCGTACGCGTCCCAGGTCGCCGTGAAGGCGTCCCGCGGCTACTTCGCGGCGCCGCCCGGCATGTCGAACCATGGCTGGGCGCTCGCGCTCGACCTCGGCGGCGGCATCCAGAGCTACGGCACCGCGCAGTACGAGTGGATGCGCGCCAACGCGCCGGCCTACGGGTGGGAGAACCCCGAGTGGGCCCGCGCCGGCGGCTCGAAGAACGAGCCCTGGCACTGGGAGTACGGCGACATCTCCTGACGGGCCGCTCCCCCACGACGACGGCCCCGGCACCGCGACGACCTCGCGGGACCGGGGCCGTCGTCGTCCGTGCCCGGCGACGCGGGGCGCGTCAGGTGAGGGCGTCCGCGAGGAGCAGCATCGTCACGAGGAACCCGGTGACGAGGTTGAGCCACAGGAACGCCCGCCACCCGGCGTTGGCGCGCTCGCAGTCGTCGTCGCGCACGTCGCGGAACCGCAGCACGTTGACGGCGTACGGCAGCGGGAGCAGAGCGGCGAGGACGCCGGGCCACGGGAGCACCGCGAGCACGACGGCCGCCCCGACGTACGCCGCCGCCGCGGCGAGCACGGTCGCGTGCGCGCCGATCGCCGTCGCGACGGACGCGATGCCGCCCTCGCGGTCCGCGCGCACGTCCTGCACGGCGCCGAACGCGTGCGACGCCATGCCCCAGAGCACGAAGCCGACGAGCACGGGCCAGACGGCGCGCGCGGACAGGTCCGCGTCGACGAGCACGAGCGCGTACAGCAGCGGCCCGGCGAAGTGCATCGCGGAGGTGAACGAGTCGAGGAACGGACGCTCCTTGAACCGCAGCCGGGGCGCCGAGTAGGCGACGACGCCGAACACCACGAGCGCGAGGACCGCGCCCGCGAGCGGGTCGCCGAGGAGCAGGAGCGCGACGAGGAACGGCACGTTGGTCGCGACGCACGCGCGCAGGATGCGCCGGTGCGTGACGCGCGCGGTCGCCGGGTCCGCCAGCGCACCCTCGATGCCGCCCTTGCGCGGGTTCCGCAGGTCGCTCGCGTAGTCGAAGACGTCGTTCACGCCGTACATGAGCAGGTTGTACGGCACGAGGAAGTACAGCGTCCCGACGACGAGCGCGAGGTCGACGCGGCCACCGGTCGCCACGAGGTACCCCGCGGCGAAGGGGTACGCGGTGTTGATCCAGGAGAAGGGCCGCGACGCGGCGAGGACGTCCTTCACCGCTCGTCCTCCGTGGCACGCCCGCGCCCGGACCCGCGCTCGGCGGTGCGGTCGCGACCGCGGGCGCCGAGCACCGTCCACAGCACCGGCATCCCGAGCGCGGCGGCGAGCGCGTACGCGAAGTCCTCGAGCGGCGCCCCCCACAGGTAGACGCCGAGGATCTTGTCCGGGTGGTAGACGTACAGGTCGGCGGCGATCATCAGCGTGTCGAACACGAGCGTGAGCACGCACATCACGACGGCCGTCCACACGAGCGGCCCGGGTCGCAGCCGGCGCAGCACGCGCCACGACACCGCGACGAGCACCGCGAGGACGATGACGTTGAGCACGATGTTCGTCACGCGTCGTCCTCCCCGGCGCGGCGGGCCGCGAGCACGCGCTCGGCGCCCCGCCAGACGAGCAGCGCGTTGTAGCACAGGAGCGTCAGGAACACCGCCTCCTCGACGGGGAGGTCGGGCGCGAGCAGCAGCCCGGTCATCCAGGGGCTCTCCCCGCGCGCGAAGATCCCGAGCGCGAGACCCGCGACGTCCCACGCGAGGAACCCGACGACGCCGAGCCCGACCGTGAGCGCGGCCCGCCGCGGGTCGGACCAGAACGCGAGCCGGAACCGGCGGTCGAGCACGGCGAGGCCGCCGAGCGAGACCGCGAGCGCACCGAGGTAGGCGAGGCCCGTCACCGGCGGACCGCCACCGGCCGGTCCGCCGGCCGGAGCCGTTCGGGCCGGCGGCTCGCGGCGAGGAAGCCCTCGCGCAGCGGCTCGGGCAGCGGGCGCGCGGACGTCTCGCCGAGCAGCCGCTTGGCGACGAGCTCGGCGCTGATCAGGCACATCGGCAGTCCCACGCCCGGGATCGTGCCACCTCCGGCGTGGTAGAGCCCGTCGACACGGCGGGACGCGTTCCCCGGGCGCCACAGCGCGGACTGCCGCAGGGTGTGCTCCATGCCGAGCGCGCCGCCGCGCCACGCCGAGAGCTCGGTCGCGAAGTGCGCCGGGCCGAGCACGCGTCGCGTGACGACGCGCCCCGGGAGATCCTCGACCCCAGCCCAGCGCCCCACCTGGGCGAGGTAGCGGTCGGCCAGCCCTTCGAGCGTGCGCTGCGACGGCTCGTCGCCGCCGAGCGTCGGGTCGGCGGGGAACGGCACGAGGAGGAACAGGTTCTCGTGGCCGGGCGGCGCCGCGGGGGCGGCCGACGTCGGCCCGTCCGTCGCGCTCGTGCGCGACACGTAGAGCGAGGCGGGCTCGGGCACGCGCAGGCCGCGAGGGTCGCTGCGACGGTCCGGGCCGAGCACCGCGTCGAAGTTGGCGGGCCAGTCCTTCGTGAAGAACAGCGAGTGGTGCGCGAGCTCGGGCAGCTCGCCGCGGACGCCCGCGAGGACGAGCAGCGCGGAGATGCCGGGGCCCTTGTCCTCCCACGCCGCGGCGGGGAGGTCGGCCCAGCGCGGCTCGAGGAGCGCCGTCTCCGTGTGGTGCCGGTCGGCGGCCGAGACGACGACGTCCGCCTCGACGAGCTCGCCCGACGCGAGGCGCACGCCGGCGACCCGCCCGCGGCGACCGGCGCCGGGCACGACCTCGATCCCGGCGACGTCCGCGCCGGTGCGCACCTCGGCGCCCGCGTCGCGCGCGAGCCGCTCGACGGCCTCGATGAGCGTGTACATGCCCCCGCGGGGGTACTGGACGCCGTCGACGAGGTCGAGGTGGCTCATGAGCGAGTAGAGCGCGGGCGCGCGGTAGGGCGACGACCCGAGGAACACGGCGTGGTACCCGAGGAGCTGCTGGAGCCGCGGGTCGTCCACGGCGCGCGCGGCGCGGTCGGCGAGCGACTCGCGCAGGAGACCGGCCAGGCGCGGCAGCCGACGCAGCACCGCGGGCGAGAGCGCCCGGTCGGGGCGCTCGAACGTCGTGTAGAGGAAGTGGTCGAGCGCCAGCCCGTACGCCTCGCTCGCGTCCTCGGCGTACGCGGCGATCCGGCCCCCGGCTCCCGGCTCGATCGCGTCGAGCCGCGACCGGTTGACCCCGGCGTTGCCGGACAGCTCGAACGTCGACGCCGCGCCGTCCGCGCCCGGCTCGAAGAACACCCGGTACGCCGGGTCGAGCGGGACGAGGTCGAGGTGGTCCTCGACGCGCGCGCCGAGCAGCCCGAAGAAGTGCTCGAACACCTCGGGCATGAAGTACCAGGACGGGCCGGTGTCGAAGCGGAAGCCGTCCACCTCGAGCGTGCCCGCGCGACCGCCCACCTCGTCGTGCCGCTCGAGCAGGGTGACGCGGGCGCCGCCGCGCGCGAGCAGGGCGGCGGTGGCGAGCCCGGCGATCCCCCCTCCGACGACGACGACGCGCGGAGCCCTCACGCGAGCACCTTCCGCGGGCGCGGGGACCGGGCGGACGCCACCTGGCCGAGGAGCTGGCCGCCGGCGGCGCGCGCCGCGAGCGCGACCTTCATCGTGTCCGGGATGCGCACGCGCGCACGCAGGATGTCCTCCGGCGGCGTCGCGGCGAGCCGCGCCAGGAGCCGCTCGTAGACGGCGACGGTCGCGGCCACGGCGATGCGCGGGCGCACCGGGAGCCCGGGGAGCGCGGCGCGGGCGGCGGCGAGGTCGCCCTCCACCTCGCGGCAGAACGCCTCGACGTCCCGGCGGCGCAGTCGGCCGGGGACGACGCCGGGCAGGTAGGCGCGCCCGAGCTCGTCGTGGTCGGTGCGCAGGTCGCGCAGGAAGTTGATCTTCTGGAACGCCGCGCCGAGCGCGCGGGCGCCGCGGACCAGCACCGGGTCCGGGACGCGCAGCGGCTCTCCCGGGCGGCGCCGCGCGTTGAGGAACACCGCGAGGCACATGAGGCCGACGACCTCCGCCGAGCCGTACACGTACCGCTCGTAGCTCTCGCGGTCGTGCACGCGCACCGTGAGGTCGGTGCGCATCGAGGCGAAGAACGGGTCGACCTCGTCGTGCCCGAAGCCGCAGCGGCGCGCGGCACGGGCGAACGAGTGGACGACGAGGTTCGTCGACCAGCCCCGGTCGAGCGCCCGCGCCGTCTCCGCCTCGAGCTCGTCGAGGAGGTCTGCCGCGCCGTCGCCGCGGCGCGTGTCCACGACCTCGTCGGCGATCCGCACGAGCCCGTACACCGCGTCGATCCCGTCGCGGGTCGGCGTGTCGAGCAGGCGTGCGCCCAGCCCGAACGAGGTCGAGTACGCCGCCAGCACGACCCGGCTCGTGCGTGCGGCGGTCAGGTCGTACAGCCGTGCCGGGTCGCTCTCGTCGCCCACGTCGTCGTCCCGCCTTCCGTCGCCGGGGCACCTCCCCGGTCAATCCTCAGCATGCTGAGGGATGTAGGATCGCACGGGACGCCGGATTTCACACCTCGGAGGCGGCCTCGCGCGTCGTGTCGATGCGGCGGGGCCCGGACTGCCAGGCCTCCCACGCCGACGCGATGATCTCCGGCAGGCCGTTCGTGGCGCGCCAGCCGAAGAGCTCGTTGATGCGGCGGGGGTTCCCGACGAGCTGCGGCGGGTCGCCCGCGCGGCGCGGCAGGACCTCCGGCGTGACGTCGAGCCCGCTGACGCGCCCGATCTCGTCGATCACCTCGCGCACCGAGGAGCCCTCGCCCGTGCCGACGTTGAAGACGTCGAACGGACGCTCGTCCACGTCGAGGTACTCGAGCGCGGCGAGGTGGGCCTGCGCGAGGTCGAGGACGTGGATGTAGTCCCGGATGCACGTGCCGTCCGGCGTCGGGTAGTCGTCCCCGAAGATCTTGGGCCGCTCGCCGCGCTCGAGGCGGTCGAGGACCATGGGCACGAGGTTGAGCACCGCGGGGTCGCCCAGGTCCGGCCAGCCCGCACCGGCGACGTTGAAGTAGCGCAGGGCGACGAACCGCAGCCCCCACGCGCGGCTCGCGGCCCGACCGAGCCACTCCCCGACCAGCTTCGTCTCGCCGTAGGGGTTGATCGGCTCGGCGTGCAGCTTCTCCTCGACCAGGGACACCGACGGCATGCCGTACGTCGCCGCCGACGACGAGAAGACGAGGCGGTCGACGCCGGCCGCCTGCATCGCGGTGACGAGGTTCGTGAAGCCCCCGACGTTCTGCTGGTAGTACCAGGCCGGCTTCTCGACCGACTCCCCCACCTGCTTGCGCGCCGCGAAGTGGACGACCGCGCGCACGTCGTGCTCGGTCATGGCGCGCGTGAGCACGTCCACGGCCTCGGGCGACGCGACGTCGACCTCGACGAGCACCGCGTCACCCACCCGGTCCGCGCGGCCCGTGCTCAGGTCGTCGACCACGACCACCTTCTCGCCGCGCTCCTGCAGGAGGCGCACCACGTGCGCGCCGATGTACCCGGCTCCGCCGGTCACGAGGATCGTCATGGCACCACCCTAGTGCGCGCGCCCCGCGCGGCGACGGGTCGTCCCCAGGGCGTCCGGTCGCGCGCCGCGGGGAGGCCCGACGGCGCCCTCAGGCGTGGCCGTGCGCCTCGCGGTCGCGCAGGGCCGCCGTCTCGAGCTGGAAGGTCGAGTGCTCGACGGAGACCGGGAAGTGGTGGGCGACGCACGTGCGCACGCGCTCGACGATCTCCAGCGCGTGCCCGTCGCGGAAGCACGCGTCGTCCACGACGACGTGCGCCGAGATGGTCGGGAGCCCCGTCGCGACCGTGGAGGCGTGCAGGTCGTGGACGTCCTCGACGTGGTCGAGCGAGAGGATGTGCCGCCGGACGTCGTCGAGGTCCAGGCCCTCGGGCGTGAACTCCATGAGGACGGCCGTCGCCTCGCGCAGGAGGCGGAACGCGCGCGGCACGATGAGGACGGCGATGAGCAGGCCGGCGATCGCGTCGGCCCGCTGGTAGCCCGTCGTGGCGATCACGACGGCGGCCACGATGACCCCGACGGAGCCCAGCGCGTCGTTGACCACCTCGAGGAACGCGGCCCGCAGGTTGAGGTTCGCGCGCCGCCCGGACGCCAGGACCGCGATGGCGACGAGGTTCCCCACGAGGCCGACGATCCCGAACACGAGCAGCTCGGAGGAGGGCACCTCGGGCGGCTCGAGCAGGCGCCGGACGCCCTCGACGGCGGCGTACGCGCCGACGGCGAGGAGCAGCGCCGCCTGCGCGAGGGCCGCGAGCACCTCGACACGACGGAAGCCCCACGTGCGGTGCTTGGTCGCCGGGCACAGCGCGAGCGACGCCGCGACCAGCGCGACGGCCAGCCCGATCGCGTCGGTGAGCATGTGCGCCGTGTCCGTGAGGAGCGCCAGGCTCCCTGTGAGCACCGCGCCGACGGCCTGGGCCGCGAGGATCGTCGCGGTGATGCCGAACGCGACGGCGAGCCGCCTGCGGTGGTCGGGCGCGCCGAGGTCACCTGCGCCGTGGTCGTGACCCGCTCCCATCGATCCTCCATTCATCGGTGTTTACCGATGATATCGATGAACACCGATGTTTTCTAGGCGGGATGCACCGTGACACGCGTCACGCGCAGGGGTCAGGGGGCGAGGGCGACGTGCTCCGCGTCGGCGAGGAGGTGCGCGACCTCCGGGCGCACGAGGCGGTACCAGGACGACCGGCCCTCCCGCCGCACCGCGACGACCCCCACCTCGCGCAGCGTGGTGAGGTGCTCCGAGACGGTCGACTGCGCCAGCCCGAGCTCGCGCGTGAGGTCGACGACCCGGCGCTCCGAGCCCGTGAGCAGGTGCACGATCGCGAGACGGCGCGGCTCGGCGAGCGCGTGGAGCAGGCGCGCGACCGCCTCGTGGTCGTGCGCGCCGTCGTGCCGGGGGTCGCTCGCGGCGCTCGTCGTCACCCGCCGATCCTAGCGATCGGCAGCCCCGGACCGCCCGGGCTCAGCCCCAGCCGAGCTCGTGCAGCCGGTCGTCGTCGATGCCGAAGTGGTGCGCGATCTCGTGGACGACGGTCACCGCCACCTCCTCGACCACGTCCTCGCGCGTCTCGCAGATGGCGAGCGTCGGGTTCCGGAAGATCGTGATGCGGTCGGGCAGCGCGCCCGCCGCCCACATGTGGTCGCGCTCCGTGAGCGGCACCCCCTCGTAGAGCCCGAGCAGCTCGGGGTCGTCGTCGGGCGCGTCGTCCTCGACGAGCACCACGACGTTGTCCATCTGCACCGCCAGCTCCTCGGGGACGAGGTCCAGCCCGTCGCGCACGGCGTCCTCGAAGTCGGCCCGCGTCATCTCCACCACCCGCCCATCCTCCCCCGCGCGGGCGGCGGATCCGACGAGGAGCCCCCGGCGGCGCCGCTGTACACTGGCCGACGTTCCTGAGCCCCCATCGTCTAGCGGCCTAGGACCCCGCCCTTTCACGGCGGTAGCACGGGTTCGAATCCCGTTGGGGGTACGCGAGATCGCGTCGGGACCGGTGGTCACCGGCGGATTTACGGATCGGCTCACCGGTACGGTACGATCCTCTCGGTTCGAATGCGGGCCACCACACCGCCAGGTCTACTGGTGAAATCGCCGGGTTCCCTGGTGTTAGGGTGTGTCTCGCACAGAACAGCAAGGCCCTGTAGCGCAGTTGGTTAGCGCGCCGCCCTGTCACGGCGGAGGTCGCGGGTTCAAGTCCCGTCAGGGTCGCGTGAGGCGAAGAGCCCGGTCGGCATCGGCCGGCCGGGCTCTTCCCCCATGGCTCTGTAGCTCAGTTGGTAGAGCGTTCGACTGAAAATCGAAAGGTCACCGGATCGACGCCGGTCGGAGCCACCGAGAGACCCCCGCCCGGGATTCCGGACGGGGGTCTTCTGCGTCCCTGGCCCGCGCGGCGTCCCTCGCGCGACCCTCCTCGCCCCCGGGCACCGCGCGCACCCCCGGGGAAGTTGCGCGCCGACCCCGGTGCCGGTTGAGTGGTGGGGGATCACCTGCGGAAAGGCTGAGAGATGAGCGACTGGATCGACGGGCGCATCCCGCCCGAGGAGCAGAAGCCGACGGTCGGACAGCTCGTGGAGCGCTTGTCCGAGCAGGCGACCCGGCTCGTCCGCTCGGAGATCGCCCTCGCGAAGGCCGAGCTGACGACGAAGGCGAAGCACGCCGGCATCGGCATCGGCCTGCTCGTCGTCGGCGGCGTGCTCGTGCTGTACGGCCTGGGCTTCCTGCTGCACTCCGCCATGGAGGGCCTCGCGACCGCCATGCCGCTGTGGCTCGCGGCGCTGATCGTCGGCGGCGTCCTCGTGCTGGTCGCCGGTACGCTCGCGTTCGTCGGCGTCAAGCAGCTCCAGCGGGGCGTGCCGCCGACGCCGACCGGTGCGGTCGAGAGCATCAAGGAAGACGTCGCGACCATCAAGGAAGGACTGCGCCCGTGAGCGGAACCGGCGAGACCCCCGACCCCCAGCTCTCCCCGTCCCAGCTCGAGGACGAGATCGCGCGCACCCGCAAGGAGCTCGCGGGGACGATCGACGAGCTCACGACGCGGCTCGACCCGCGCGTCCAGGCCAAGGCCGCCGCGCAGCAGGCGAAGCAGGCGGCGAGCGACACCGGGGCGTTCCTCTCCGGCAACGGGCTGCCCGAGGAGGACCCGGACCGGTCCCGCAACGTCAAGCTGTTGCTGGGCGCCGCCGTGGTCGGTGTCGCGCTGGTGGCCGCGGCGATCCTCCGCCGCCGCTCGTAACGACCCCCTCGACGAACGCCGTCGACCCCGCGCCGGTGCTCCACCGGACGCGGGGTCGGCGGCGTTCCGGCGTGCGGGAAGGTTCGACGACGCGCGGGGCGTCCGGCACGCGGGAGGGTTCGGGGACGCGGGACGTCCGGCGTGCGGGAACGTCGCACGCGCGCAGGGCTGGGTGGCAAGGCCGGCGCCGACCGAGAACGCGCGTCGTGCCGGCGTCCGTTCGGGTGCGCGCCGCCACGTCGGCGTGCCGTGGGCCGGGCGCGACCCCGGGTCAGGACTTGTCGGTACCGTCCGCGGGCTCGCTCGCGGCGCCGAGCAGGGCCCGGACCTCGGACTCGCGGTAGCGCCGGTGGCCACCGAGGGTGCGGATCGACGACAGCTTGCCCGCCTTCGCCCAGCGGGTGACGGTCTTGGGGTCGACGCGGAAAAGGCTGGCGACCTCGGCGGGCGTGAGCAGAACCTCGGACTCCCCGTGCATGGACATCACGACACCTCCTCCTGGTACGCGCTGGTCCGGCAGATACCCCGGATCACGACGACAGCACGACGCCAGTACCTTCCATTGTCGCAGCATGCGGATTTCGGGCGACTTGACGGACGGGTGAATTAGGCGCTCTATGGTCGGATCGGCCGGATAGGCGCTCCTGCGGCATACGAGAGCGTTGCCGCAGGTGGTCCGCAGAGCCCCTCCGTACCGCCGGACCCGGTCCGGGCGAGGCCGCGCGGTGGAGACTGTGTGACGGTAGGCACGTCCACGGCTCGAGCAGGGTCTCTGAGTGGATGGAATAGGCCCTGAGCATGTACCGTTGGACCCTGAACAGACGAAACTACACCCCGGGGCCGCACGTCTGAGTACGTTGCCGCCCCGCTTCTACGTTGAGGGGGTCGGAGCCATGGGCCGCGGCCGTCAGAAGGCAAAGCAGACCAAGGTCGCTCGCGCGCTGAAGTACTACAGCCCCGAGACGAACTACAGTGCGCTCGAGCAGGAGCTCACGGGTCACAGCCGTACGGATGTCGTGACGGACTCGCGCTTCGGCGCCGAGCCGGACGACCTCGAGCGCTACGACCAGCGCTACAACGACTGGTCCGACGACCGCTGACGGTCGTCCGCGACACCCCCTCCGCCGTCTCGCACGGACGCACCTGACCTCGACGGCGCCGCCGCCTGCCCGCAGGCGGTGGCGCCGTCGTCGTGCGTCTGCGACGGATCACCCACTGCGACGTCCATGCCGGGTCGCCCCACCGCGACGTCCTTGGCGGATGGACCCGTCGCGCCCGCGGGACGGCAGCCCCGGTCGGGCCGACGCCGCGATCCGCGCGCCGACCCGACCGGGCGGTGATCAGGGTCGGTAGTCCCCGACGAGGCGCACCGCGCCCGCCTGGACGCCCTTGGTGCCGGCGACCAGGTCGCCGTCGGCGAGGTCGCGGGCCGCGTCCGGGTCGAAGGCCTCGACCGTGCCGAGCACCCACGCGGGCACGCCGAGCGCGGCACACCGCGCCAGGGCGGCGTCGACGCCGTCCGCGCCCACGACCGCGACCATCCCGACGCCGAGGTTGAGGGTGTTCTCGAGGTCGCCGCGCGGCACCCCGCCCAGCTCGCGCAGGAGGCGGAAGACGGGCGGCACGTCCCAGCTCCCCCGGTCCACGACCCCGACGAGCCCCGCCGGGAGGACACGCGCGAGGTTCGCGGCCAGGCCGCCGCCCGTGACGTGCGTGAACGCGTGGACCTGGGCCGCGTCGTCGGCGGCCAGGGCGAGGCAGTCGCTCGCGTAGACGCGCGTGGGGGTGAGCAGCTCCTCGCCGACGGTGCGGCCGAGCTCGTCCACGTGCCGCTCGAGGCCCCAGCCCGCGTGCTTCAGCACGGCGCGCACGAGCGAGTAGCCGTTCGAGTGGAGACCTGACGACGCCAGGGCGACGAGCACGTCGCCCTCGCGCACGCGCTCCGGGCCGAGCAGGGCGTCCGCCTCGACGACGCCCGTGGCCGCGCCCGCGACGTCGTACTCGTCCTCGCCGAGCAGGCCCGGGTGCTCGGCCGTCTCGCCGCCGACGAGCGCGGTGCCGGCGACCTCGCAGGCCGCGGCGATGCCCCGCACGATGCCCGCGATGCGCTCGGGCACGACCTTGCCGCACGCGATGTAGTCGGTCATGAACAGCGGCTTGGCACCCACCACCACGATGTCGTCGACGACCATGCCGACGAGGTCGAAGCCGATCGTGTCGTGCACGTCGAGCGCCTGGGCGATCGCGACCTTGGTACCGACGCCGTCGGTCGACGTCGCGAGCAGCGGACGGCGGTACGTCGCGACCTCGGAGAAGTCGTAGAGCCCGGCGAACCCGCCGACGCCACCGAGGACCTGCGGCCCGTGGGTGCGGCGCACGGCGTCCTTCATGAGCTCGACGGCCTTGTCACCGGCCTCGGTGTCGACCCCCGCGGCGGCGTAGGTGAGGCCCGTGCGGGGCGAGTCGGCAGTCATGGTGTCGGCTCCAAAGGTGTCTCGCGGCGCGCGCGCCGGTGGTGCGGAGGGTGCGGGTCAGGGATGCTGGAGGGCGCCGGCGCCGCCGGCGGTCACCGAGAGGCTGCGCAGCCCGTCCTCGGGCGCCCCGAGCGGGAGCTCGGCCTGCTCGAGGAGGTGCTTGCCGAGCTGGTCGTCCGGCGGCAGCTCGATGGGGTACTTGCCCGTGAAGCACGCCGTGCAGAGCTGGGACGACGGCTGCTCGGTCGCCGAGATCATGCCCTCGGTCGAGATGTAGCCGAGGCTGTCGGCACCGAGCGACTGGCCGATCTCGTGCGGCGACAGGCCGTTCGCGATGAGCTCGGCGCGCGACGCGAAGTCGATGCCGTAGAAGCACGGCCACTTCACGGGCGGCGAGCTGATGCGCACGTGCACCTCCGCCGCGCCGGCCTCGCGCAGCATCCGCACGAGCGCGCGCTGCGTGTTGCCGCGCACGATCGAGTCGTCGACGACGACGAGCCGCTTGCCGCGGATCACGTCGCGCAGCGGGTTGAGCTTGAGCCGGATGCCGAGCTGGCGCAGCGTGTCCGACGGCTGGATGAACGTGCGGCCCACGTAGGCGTTCTTCGTGAGCCCCTGGCCGAACGGGATGCCCGACTCGGCGGCGTAGCCGACCGCGGCGGGCGTGCCGGACTCGGGGACCGGGATGACGAGGTCCGCCTCGACGGGGTGCTCGCGGGCGAGCTGGCGGCCCATCTCGACGCGCGCCGCGTGCACCGAGCGGCCGTTGATGCTCGTGTCCGGGCGGGCCAGGTAGACGTACTCGAAGACGCAGCCCGCGCGCTCGATGGGCGCGAAGCGCTGCGAGCGCAGGCCCTCCGCGTCGATCGCGATGAGCTCGCCGGGCTCGACCTCGCGCACGAAGGACGCGCCCACGATGTCCAGAGCCGGCGTCTCGCTCGCGACGACCCAGCCGCGCTCGAGGCGGCCGAGCACGAGCGGGCGCACGCCCTGCGGGTCGCGCGCGGCGTACAGCGTGCGCTCGTCCATGAAGACGAGCGAGAACGCACCGCGCAGGCGCGGGAGCACCTCGAGCGCCGTCGCCTCCAGCGTGTGGTCGGCGTCGCCCGCGAGCAGGGCGGTGACGAGCGCGGTGTCCGTCGTGTTGCCGCGCGCGAGCTCGCCGCGGCGCTGGCTCCCGTAGCGCTCGGCGACGAGGTTGACGAGCTCGGCGGAGTTCGTGAGGTTGCCGTTGTGCCCGAGGGCCACGGTCCCGGACGCGGTGGCACCGAGTGTCGGCTGCGCGTTCTCCCACGTCACGCCGCCCGTGGTCGAGTAGCGGCAGTGCCCGACGGCGATGTGCCCCGTCAGGGCGTTGAGGGCCGTCTCGTCGAAGACCTGGGAGACGAGGCCCATGTCCTTGTAGACGAGGATCTGCTCGCCGTTGCTCGTCGCGATGCCCGCCGACTCCTGGCCGCGGTGCTGCAGCGCGTAGAGACCGAAGCAGGCGAGCTTGGCGACCTCCTCGCCGGGCGCCCAGACACCGAAGACGCCGCAGGCGTCCTGGGGGCCTTTCTCGCCGGGCATGAGGTCGTGGTTGAGAAGTCCATCTCCGCGGGGGGCCACGTACCTCAGTGTCCCACAGCGTGCGGGCGAGGACGGAAGCGGACGACCAGGCGGACGGCCGCCCGCCGTCGTTCACGATGGCGTTACGTCGTCCCACCTGTCGGTCGGGGGTTTCGCTGCGTGGGAACGCCGCGCTTGAATCTCGACTTACCCGACCGCGGGGGTCAAGTATGGCCGCCGCGCCGGGCCCGTTCCACCACCGCTCCCGCTCGCCGGGACCCCGACGAAGGACGACACCATGCGACGCCTCCGGACGACGATCACCCTCGCGGCTGCCGCGGCAGCCACCGCCCTGGTCCTCACCGCCTGCGCGCCGACCGCCGTCGACGGGTCGGGCGGGGGCGACGCGAGCGGCGACGGGGGCTCCGACGTCGAGGCCACGACGCTCTCGCTCGTCGGCTTCGCCGTGCCGAAGGCGGGCAACGACGCGGCGCAGGAGCTGTGGGGCGAGACCGAGGACGGCCAGGGCGTGACCTGGGAGACGTCGTACGGCGCGTCAGGCGACCAGAGCCGCGCGGTCGCCGACGGGCTGGAGGCCGACTACGTGCACTTCTCGCTCGAGGGCGACGTGACGCGCCTCGTCGACGCGGGCCTCGTCGACGCGGACTGGAACGCGGGCGATCACCAGGGCATCGTCAGCCAGTCCGTCGTCGTGCTCGTGGTGCGCGAGGGCAACCCGAAGAACATCCAGAGCTGGGAGGACATCGTCCAGCCCGGCGTCGAGATCGTCACCCCGAACCCCGGCTCGTCGGGCTCGGCCCGCTGGAACATCCTCGCCGGGTGGGGCAGCGTCATCGCGAACGGCGGCTCGGAGGAGGACGCGACCGAGTACCTGCGGAAGTTCTTCACCAACGCCGTCGCCCTCCCCGGCAGCGGCCGCGACGCGACGACGGCCTTCACGTCCGGCACCGGCGACGTCCTGCTCTCCTACGAGAACGAAGCGATCCTCGCGCGGCAGAACGGCGAGACGTTCGACTACGTGGTCCCCGACCAGACGCTCCTCATCGAGAACCCCGCCGCGGTGACGGTCGACGCCGACCCCAAGGCGCAGAGCTACCTCGACTTCGTCCTCACGCCCGAGGGCCAGGAGGCGTTCGCGCACGTGGGCTTCCGCCCGCTCACCGGCGACGTCGACTTCGAGGTGGAGGGCGCGAACGACCCGAGCGACCCGTTCCCGGCCGTCCCCACCCTCCTCACCATCGCCGACGACTTCGGCGGCTGGTCCGCGACCAACGACAAGTTCTTCGGCGACGAGGGCCTCGTGACGAAGATCCAGGCCGAGACCGGGAAGCAGTGACCGGTGGCCTCGACCCTCGCTGAACGACCGGGCCGGGCGGCGCGCGAGCGCCGCCCGGCCCCGGCCGCGCCTCCCGGCCGCACGCGCCGTCGGGCGCCCAACGGCCCCTACCGGCTCACGGCGACCTCGGGCCTCGGGCTGGGCGTTGCGCTCGTGTGGTTCTCGGCCCTCGCCCTCGTCCCGCTGATCGCGGTGCTCGTCGAGACGTCCGTCGGCGGCTGGCCGGCCTTCGTCGCCGCCGTGACGCAACCGCAGACCGCCGCGGCGCTGACCCTCACGGTCACTCAGGCGCTCGCCGTGACCGCCGTCAACGTCGTCATGGGCACGCTCGTCGCGTGGGTCCTCGTGCGCGACCGGTTCCCCGGCAAGCGGCTCCTCGAGGTGCTCATCGACATCCCGTTCGCGCTCCCCACGATCGTCGCCGGTCTCGTGCTGCTCGCGCTGTACGGGCCGTCGGGGCCGCTGGGGATCGACGTCGCGAACACGCGCGCCGCCGTCTTCCTCGCGTTCCTGTTCGTCACGCTGCCCTTCGTGGTGCGCAGCGTGCAGCCCGTGCTCGCCGAGCTCGACCGGGACGTCGAGGAGGCCGCCGCGTCGCTCGGCGCGACGCGGGCCACGACCTTCCGCCGCGTCGTCCTCCCGGCCCTCGCGCCCGCGATCACCGCGGGCGCCGCGCTGTCGTTCGCGCGCGCGATCAGCGAGTACGGCGCGCTCGTCCTGCTCTCCGGGAACCTGCCGATGCGCACCGAGGTGGGCTCCGTGCGCATCCTCAGCTACCTCGAGAACGGCCAGCCGGAGCAGGCGGCGGCCGTCGCGTCGGTGCTCCTCCTCGTCTCGCTGCTCGTCATCGCGACGATCCAGCTCCTCCAGCGCAGGGTGGCCCGCCGTGGATAGCTCTCCCTGGGTGCGCCGCACGCTGCGCGCCGTCGTGGTCGTCTACCTCGTGCTGCTCGTCGGGTGGCCGGTCTCGCTCGTCGTGCGCGGCGCGTTCGCCGACGGGCTCGAGACGTTCCAGCGGGCCCTCGCCGACCCGTCCGTCGTCTTCGCGCTCCAGCTCACCGCCGCCGTCGCGGTGCAGGTCGTGCTGATCAACACCGTGTTCGGCGTCGGGATCTCGATGCTCATCGTCCGGTACGACTTCCCGGGCAAGGCGCTCCTCAACGCCCTGCTCGACCTCCCGCTGTCCGTCTCCCCGATCGTCGTCGGGCTCTCGCTCGTCCTCGTGTACGGGAAGAACGGCTGGTTCGGCGGCGCCCTCGAGGACGCCGGGCTCCAGGTGATCTTCGCGCCATCGGGCATCGTCCTCGCCACCGCGTTCGTGTGCCTCCCGCTCGTCATCCGCGAGGTCGTGCCGGTCCTCACGGAGCTCGGCACCGACGAGGAGCTCGCCGCGACGAGCCTCGGGGCGAGCCGCCTCCAGACGTTCCGGCGCATCACCCTGCCGGCGATCCGGTGGGCCGTCGTCTACGGGGTCGTGCTCACCCTCGCGCGCGCCCTCGGCGAGTTCGGCGCGGTCAAGGTCGTCTCCGGCAACTTCGAGGGCCGCACGCAGACGTCCACGCTGCTCGTCGAGCAGCGGTACCAGGACTTCGAGCAGGGCACCGCCTACGCCGTCGCGTTCCTCCTCGCGTCGGTGTCCGTCGCGTGCATCGTCGCCGTGACGTTCCTGCGCTCCGACGACGCCGCCGGCCCCCGCCCCCGCCGCTCCCCCCGCACCGTCAGGTCCACCCGCACCGCCGCCCCCACGGAGGCCGACGCATGAGCATCGAGATCCGCAACGTCCGCAAGACCTTCGGCGACTTCGTCGCGCTCGACGACGTCTCCGTCTCCGTGCCGACCGGCCGCCTCACGGCCCTGCTCGGCCCGAGCGGCGGCGGCAAGTCCACGCTGCTGCGCGTCGTCGCCGGGCTCGAGGTGCCGGACTCCGGCCAGGTCGAGATCGAGGGCCGCGACGCCACGAACCTGCCCGCGCGCCGCCGCAACGTGGGCTTCGTCTTCCAGCACTACGCGGCCTTCAAGCACCTGAGCGTCGCGCGGAACGTCGCGTTCGGGCTCGAGATCCGCCGCACGCCGAAGGCCGAGATCGCCGAGCGCGTCGACGAGCTGCTGCGGCTCGTGCACCTCGAGAGCTTCGCCCACCGGCTGCCCTCGCAGCTCTCCGGCGGGCAGCGCCAGCGCATGGCGCTCGCCCGCGCGCTCGCGATCCGCCCGAGCGTCCTCCTGCTCGACGAGCCGTTCGGCGCGCTCGACGCGAAGGTCCGCAAGGAGCTGCGCGACTGGCTGCGCCGCCTGCACGACGAGATCCCCGTGACCACGGTCTTCGTCACGCACGACCAGGAGGAGGCGCTCGAGGTCGCGGACGAGATCGTCGTCGTCAACGAGGGCCGCATCGAGCAGGTCGGCACGCCCGACGACCTCTACGACCGCCCCGCGAACGACTTCGTCATGGGCTTCCTCGGCCCGGTCACGCGCCTCGGCGGCGTCCTCGTGCGACCGCACGACGTGCACGTCGAGGTGCTGCCGGACGGCGGGGCGAGCCTCGACCCGTCGGCGCACCGGGGCGTCGCGATCGGGGACACGGCGGACGCGGCGGGCGTGACCGGCGTCGTCACGCGGACGACGCGCGTGGGGTTCGAGGTGCGCGCAGAGGTGACCGCGGGCGACGAGGTGGTGTCCGTCGTCGTGACCCGCGCGGAGGCGCGGACGCTGGGCCTGGCGCCCGGCGTGGCGGTGCGGCTCTCCCCCGCCGCCGGCGCCCCGACCGGTACGGCGTCCGAGCCGGCGGACCGGCGCGTGGCCGAGCCGCTCGTCGGCTGAGCGGTCAGCGGCGCCCGCGCAGGCTGCGGCGGTCGGCGACGACGGCCCACACGCCCGCGACCGCGGCGCCGAGCGCCGCGCACGTCACGAGGATGACGGTGAAGTAGACGCCGGGCTTGAAGACCGGCGCCGCGGCGGGCGACTGGAGCCACGCGCCACCGATGCCCAGGCCGAGGACCGTGCCCAGGAGGATGCCGACCGTGAAGAACGCGCGGTAGCGGGGGGCGCGGCGGACGGTCGCCGGGTCGACCACGGACTCGATCTCGACCTCCTCGCCACCGGCGGAGGCGGCGTCGTCGGATGCCGCGCCGGGCGTCTCGTCCGCCCTCGTCCCCGGCCCGGCGGCCTCGGGCTCAGCGCCCCCGGGCTCGGCGGCCTCGGACCCGGCCTCGGGGCGCGCGGCGTCGGGCGCGACGGCGTCGGGCGCGGCGGACGGGTCTGGGGTCGTGCCGTCGGGCACGCGGGACTGCTCGGAGCTCACGAGCACGACCCTACCCGCGCTTCCTGGGACTCCCCGCAGAGTCCTCGCCCCGGACGCACCGCGACCCGGGCCCGTCGGACGGGACCCGGGTCGCGGGACGTGGCGTCGCCTCCTCGGCGGCGCCGCACGGCGTCAGGCAGACGTCAGCCGCAGGTCTGACCCTCGAAGGGGATCTCGTACTCCTGCGTCACGCCGTCGAGCGTCGCGGTCACGGTGACCGTCCCGCCCTCGACCGACGTGGCCCGGGTGTTGAACGACTGGTAGGCGTTCTTGCCCGGCTGGAGGTTCGGGAACCGCTTGGAGCCGTAGGGCGTCTCGAGGACGACCTCGACCGGCGCGTCCTCGCCGTTGGTGGCGCGGACCGCGAGGTGGACGAACTTGCCCGTGCAGCGCGCGGTGGCCTCGAGGTTCACGAGCTCCACCGTCGGGGCCGCGGCCTCGACCGTGACCGGGATGCGCGCCGTCGTGCCGCTCGGCGACGCGACGACCCACAGGTCGTACTCGCCCGCCGCGGCGTCGGCCGGGACCGTCGCCGTCAGGGTCGCCGCCCCGCCCGTCACCGTGGCGGTGCCCGCCGGGGTGCCCGGGGCCGCCGGGTCGAACGTGGCGTCCGCCGCGACGAGGTACCCGTCCACCGACGTGTTCGCCGGCGACCCGAGCGACGTGAGGTCGAGGCCCGAGAGCCCCACGCTCACGTCGGAGCCCGCCGTCACGGTGCCGGGCAGCTCGTCGACGACCACGCGCGACCGGTCGAACGACGGCGACACCGGCGAGCTCTGCTGCAGGTACGCGATCCACGCGTCCCGGTCGACCAGACCGGAGTCGCGCGGGTCGGTGCCGTCCGTGAACACGCGGAAGTTGTCGCCCCCGGTGGCCAGGAACGAGAACGTCGCGACGCGGTACTCGCCGTCGGGGTCGATCGGCTCGCCGTCGATCGTCACGGACGAGACGTTGCTCCCCGGCGCCGCGTTCGGGTCGGCGGTGCTCGCCGTCCACGACACGTTGTCCGAGAGGCCCAGGGCGAGGTACGGGCGCGACGGGCGGTTGCCGTTCGCGTCCGTCTGCCACTGCTGCTCGAGCATCTCGACGACCTGCTCGCCCGTGAGGGTCACGGTCCACAGGTTGTTGACGAACGGCAGGACCGCGTTGGCCTCGGCGTACGTGATGACGCCGTCGTCGCCGTGCAGGAGCTCGGCGCGCAGCCCGCCCGGGTTGACGACGCCGATGTCCGCGCCGCCGCGCGCCGGGTCGGAGAGCGTCGCGAGGAGCGAGTCCGCGACGAGGTTGCCGAGCGTCGACTCCGAGGCGCGGTCGTCACGCCCGGACGTCGGGTCCGGGCCGGGGCCCACGTACGTCCCGCCGGGACCCGTGTACGCGCCGCCCGCGAACGCGGTCGTGATGTCCGCGGTGACCTCGCCGATCGGGGTCGCGCCGATGATCTCGGCCTGCTGGAGCGCCGCGTCGACGATCGTCTTGACCTCCGCGACGCGCGGGTACGTCGCGACCAGGGTCGCGTCCTCCGTCTTCGTGCGGGCCACGTTCTGCGCCGTGTACGCCGTGACCTCGTGGGTCGCGGTGTCCACGGTGAGCGACACGTGCCCGATGAACTCGCCGTAGTTGCCGGTCTGGACGATCGGGCGGGTCTTGCCCGGGACGCCCGGGACGGGCGCGTCCCACGCGTACTGCTTGTGGGTGTGGCCCGTGAAGATCGCCGCGACGCGCGCGTCGGTCTCGTCGACGATGTCCGCGAAGGCGCCGCCCGCGGCGACCTCCTCCTCGAGCGTCGCGCCGTCGGGCGTGCCCGCGGACGCGCCCTCGTGGACGAGGCCCACGACGACGTCCGCCTCGCCGTTCGCCGGGTCGCCGTCCTGGAGCTGGGCGGTGACGCGGTTGAGCGCCTCGACGGGATCGCCGAACTCGACGTCGGCGATGCCCGACGGCGTGACCAGCGTCGGGGTCTCCTCCGTCACGACGCCGACGAAGCCGACGTCGAGGCCGTCGATCTCGACGACCTGGTACTCCGGCAGCGCCGGGTTCGTCGTGCCCTTGTCGTAGACGTTCGCGCCCAGGTAGGCCCAGTCGGCCTCGTCGGTGACCCGACCCGTGAGGTCGTCCATGCCCTGGTCGAACTCGTGGTTGCCCACCGCGGACGCCGCGAGGTCGAGCGCGTTCAGCACGTCGATCGTCGGCTGGTCCTCCTGGAGCGCCGACGCGAACAGCGAGGCGCCGATGTTGTCGCCCGCCGAGACGAAGGCCGTCCCGTCGGGGTTCGCCGCGCGCAGCTGCTCGATCGTGCCCGCGAACTTCACCGTGTTGGCGTCGATGCGACCGTGGAAGTCGTTGATCGCCAGCAGGTCCAGCTGCGTGGTGCCGGGCTCGGCGGCGCCGAGCTGGAGGCCCACGAGGACGGGGTCGTGGTCGGACGACCGGAACGGCGTCGTGTCGTAGAGGATCGACGCGTTGTAGTTGTACCGGCTGTACTCGTTGGCGATCGGCTCGACCGAGTTGATGTTCCACACGTCGGTGCCGGTGACGGCGTCCGCCGCGGCCGACGACGCGAACACGTGGTCGAGCGACCCGACGTACCCGTCGAACAGGTAGGTGTGCTCGCCCGTCGACGCACCGAGGTCGGTGTAGCCGGCGTCCTTGAGCACCTGCAGCGGGTCCTCCTGCTCGTAGGAGTTGAAGTCGCCCGCGAGCAGGACCTTGTCCGTCCCGGCGTCAGCCGCGACGTCCTCGGCGAAGGCGACGAGCGCCGTCGCCTGGCCCACGCGCGCCTTGTTGTACGCGCCCTGGCCGTCGCCGGTGTCCTTCTGGTCCGCGGGCGCGGAGTCGCTGCCGCCCTTCGACTTGAGGTGGTTCGCGACGACGAGCACGTCGTCGCTCGCCGCGTCGTCACCCTCGGTGATCCCGCCCGCGGGCTGGAACACCTGGGCGAGCGGCTCGCGCGCGTTCGAGAACGCCGGGTCGTCGAGCAGGATCACGGAGTCGCCGACCGGCTCGGCCTCGGCCACCTGGTAGATGTACGCGAGGCGGATGACGTCCTCGTCCGTCGGCACCGTAACCGGGGACGGGACGAACGCCCACTCCTCGGCACCCGCGGCCGCGTTGAGCGCGTCCACGAGGTCCGACAGCGCCTGGTCGCGGTCCTTGCCGAACGGCTCGGAGTTCTCGATCTCCATGAGCGCGACGACGTCCGCGTCGAGGGCGTCGATCGCCGCGACGATCTTCGTCTGCTGCCGCTCGAGGTTCGCGGCGTCCGCCGCGCCGCGCGCGTCGCAGCCCGTGCGGACCGTGACCGGGTTCCCCGCGCGGTCCGTGTAGAACTGGCAGCCCGCGACCTGGTCGCCCGTGGTCGTGAAGTAGTTCAGCACGTTGAACGTCGCGACGGAGAGGTCGCCCCCGACCTCGGCCGGAGCGTCCTCCCGCGTGTTCTCGAACGTGACCGGCTGCACCGTGGCGGCGTTGCCGCCGTCGCCCGCGGTGAGCTGCGTGCGCGGCTGGAACGTCCAGGCGTCGAACCGGTAGTCGAGGATGACCGGCGTCGTGAACGACACGGCCGCACCCACGCGCGCCGGTGCCCCGCCCGTGAGGTACGGGAACGGGACGCCCTTGTTCGCCGTGTTGTTGAAGTTCGTGGTGGCGCCGTCGTCGAGCACCACGGCCCGCGCCGCACGGTCCGCGACGGCGGCCGCCGCCTCCGCGCTGCCCGGCCGCCCGGCCGACGTCGGCTGGACGAACGGGTCCGTCCCCGCCGCGAGCACGAACGACCCGTAGTAGTTCGTGTCGTAGTTGTCCGCGACGACGTAGTCACCGGCGGGCTGCACGAGCATGCCCTCGAGGACCTCGCGCTCGGCGTCGGTCGCCGGGAACGCGACGTTCGCGGGCTTGACGTCCTGTGCCGCCTCGTCGAGCACGGTCCAGCCGCCCGCCGCGGGCGTGATCTGGGTGAGCGTGAAGTACTCGGACACCGCGCCCGTCACCTCGACGTGGTCGCCGACCGCCACCGCGGCCGCGCCCGCCTTCGAGTAGACGAAGATCGCGTCCGACGCCGTGTGCGACGCGTCGAGGTCGCCGCCCGTGCCCTCGGTCTGCAGGTAGAAGCCGTCGTAGCCGCCCGTAGGGTACGTCGCGGTGACGACGCCGCGCGTGGTGACCGTCTGCCCGACGAGCGGGCTCGCCGCCCCCGTGCCCTGGATCTCCGCGATCGGGACGACCTCGCCCGGCTCGGGGCCCGGGCCGCCGCCGTCGTCACCGCTGTTCTGCGGCGTCACGGCGCTGGAGAGCGTGAGGTCCTTGCTGTTGTCGTCCGAGTCGGCGTACCCGGTCCGGTTGATCGACGCGGGCACGCTGTTGGCCGACGGCGCGGGACCCACGGCCGTCTCGAACGTGTTCGAGGTGCCGTACCCGATCAGGTCGACGACGTTCGCGGCGCCCGCGGCGTTCCCCGCCGGCAGCGTCACCGGAGAGGTCGACCGCACGAGCGCCAGGGTGCCCGTCGTGCCCGACGGGTTGAGACCGCCCGTCGCGTCGGGCGTGGGCAGCGCGGCGCCGTTCGAGCCGTTCGACCCGCCCTGCACCAGGTAGTAGCCCCCGGGGGCGACCGAGCCGGTCAGCGCGGTCACGCCCGTGAAGGCGCCCGTGCTCGTCGCGGAGCGGTACTGCAGCGACATCCCGGAGAGGTCGATCGCCGCCTGCGTGGGGTTGTACAGCTCGACGAACTTGTGGGTGTACGGGGCGTTGGCGCTGCCGCCGCTCAGGTAGGCCTCGTTGATGACGAGGCCCGACCCGTCGGGCGCCGCGCTCGCGGCGGTGGCCGCCGCGACGGAGAACGGCACGGCGAGGGCCACGGTCAACGTGCCCGCCACCACCCTCCGTCGCCGCAGGTGCTGGTGGTCGGTCACGCTGACTCCTTCATCTCGTGCGGACGGCCGGGCAGCAGCTCGCGCGTTCCCGTGGGTCGGGGATGTCCCTCGGACGGGGCGGCGCCCTGCCTCCGCGGGACATCGCACCCCACCTGGATGAACGTGCGGTTGCTGCCGTGTCACCGTCACGAGAACGCCAGCGCACGTCGTCGTGCCGCGAGCGCCCGCGCGGACGGCGGCCGGTCATCCTGGGACGCTAGTCCCCCGCCCGGCGCTCCGCCAGACCGGCCCCCAGAACGTTACCCACCGGTAACACGCTCGCCGCCCCCGAGCGGATGCCGAGGCCCCCGCCGCAGGGGTCAGCGCGGCCGGGCCGCCTGGAGCGGCAGCAGGAAGGAGATGTCGGAGCGCTCGCCCGACGCGCGCACCCGCCCGTCCGCGACGGCGTCGGCCCAGGCGACGGCCCCCGTGACGAGGCCCAGCCACGTCTGCGGGTCCGTCTCGACGACGTTCGGCGGCGTCCCGCGCGTGTGCCGCGGGCCCTCGACCGCCTGGACGGCCCCCGCGGGCGGTACGCGCACCTCGACCGTGTGCCCGGGCGCGACGTCGGCGAGCTCTTCGAGCGTGAACCGCACCGCCGTCGTCACGGCGCGGCGGTCGGTGGGGTCGTCGCGCCACGTCGCCAGGGCGAGGCGGCCGGCGGCGGGGTCGGTACGGCGTCGGGCAGGCACGAGGACCAGCCTAGGCCGCGCAGCCCGGCGTCAGCCGACGGTGAACCGGACACGGCGCCCGGGCACCGACGCCTCGCGCAGCGTGGCGCGCACCGGGTCGCCGAGCGGGAGGTCCGCCCCCTCGACGGGGGCGCGCACCGCGGGGTCGGCGAGGACCACCTGGCCGCGCCGTGCCCCGCCCGCCTCGTCGGCGTCCTCGCGCTCGAGACGACGGGCGCGCTCGCGGTCGTCCTCGACGTCGACCACGACGCCGTCGAACTCCTCGCCCTCGCGGCCGGTGAGCAGCGCGGCCTCGACGACGTCGACGATCGCGCGCTCGTACCCGCTCGCGCGCTGGCCCGTGCGGGCCATGGTGCGCGGGAGACCGGGCAGGGCGTCGAGCACCCACCGCGGCACGTCCTCCCCCGTGCACAGCGCGAGGCACACCTCCGTGCCGTACCGGTCCACGAGCCGGCGCAGGGGCGCGGTGACGTGCGCGTACTCCGCGCCGATGGCGGCGTGCGCGGCGTCGTCGGGCACGCCGGGCTCCTGGCCCGTGCCGCCGAACGTTTCGTACGAGGCGCCGCGGAACAGCGACGTGGCCTCGTTGAGGAACGCGGCGTGGCGCGGGACGCGCGAGTCGAGCGTGGGGACGAGGTCGGCGTACGGCGTCTCGCGCGGCCAGTCGATGCCGAGCGCGCGGGCCGTGCGGCGCAGGCGCGCGAGGTCGCGCGGGTCGGCCTCGGGCAGCGCGCGGAAGACGCCGACGCCTCCCGCGCGCATGAGCCGCGCCGCCGCGATGCCCGTGAGGAGCGACACCTGGGCGTTCCACGCCTCCGCCGGGAGGGTCGAGCGGAACTCGAGGCCGAACGAGCCGTCGTCGCGCGTGACGATCTCCTGCTCGGGTACCTCGAGCGACACGCCGCCGCGCTCGCGCTCGCGCGCGAGCCGCAGCTCGCCCACCTCGCGGAGCAGCAGGAGCGCGTCGCCGGTGTCGTCCCCGGCGGGACGAGCGTCGATCCGGGCCTGCGCCTCCTCGTAGGTGAGGCGCTGCGTCGAGCGCACGACGGCGCGCCGCACCGTCGCGTCGAGGATCTCGCCCCGGGCGTCGAGCACGACGCGCCAGGCCGCGGCCGGGCGGTCCTCGCCCGGCAGGAGGCTCGCCGCACCCTCGGACAGCACGGCCGGGTGCAGCGGGGTGCGGCCGTCGGGCGCGTAGAGGGTCGTGCCGCGCTCGTGGACCTCGGCGTCGATCGCGCCACCCGGCACGACGAACGCGCCGACGTCGGCGATCGCGTAGTGCACGACGAACGCGGCGCCCGCCGGGTCGTCGGGCACTCCCCCGGCCCGCTCGAGGTGCAGCGCCTGGTCGAGGTCCATCGAGCCCGGCGGGTCGATCGTGACGAACGGGACGTCGCGCAGGTCGACGTGCCCCGGACCGGGCACCGCGCGGTCCTCGCGCACGACCTCCTCGGCCTCGGCGAGCACCCCGTCCGGGAAGCTCTCCGGTACCTCCATCTCGCGGCGCAGCGCCGCGAGCGCGTCGGTGACGAGGGCGGTGGTGCTCGGGGCGGAGGGCTCGGGTCGCGCGAGGCGCAGGTGACGGGCGGGCACGAGCCCGACCCTACCCACCCGTCGCCGGGGACGTCCTGCGTGGCAGGACGGACGACGACGGACGGGCGAGCGCGCGGGCCAGGGCGTCCGACTGACCTGGCCCGCGCGACGCGCACGCATCACCACCGACGCGTGCCGCCGGGCAACCCCCGCTGCCCGGACGATGAGGGGACGGGCGACGCCCGACTCACATGCCGCGCGTGCCGAAGCGGTCGCGGGCGACGGCGTCGCCCCCGCCCGCCGCGGCCGCGGCGAGCTCGCGGCGCACCTCCTCGCGGAGGCGGCCGTGGTTCTGCGGCTCCGGCGCCGCCCCGAGGAGCAGCTTCGTGTACTCGTGCTGCGGGTCGAGGATGACCTGGTCCGACGGCCCGCGCTCGACGACGTTCCCGCGGAACATCACGAGGATCTCGTCGCTGAAGTGCCGCGCCGTCGCGAGGTCGTGCGTGATGTAGAGGACGCCGAGGTTCTCCTCGCGCTGCAGGCGCGCCAGCAGGTTGAGCACCCCGAGCCGGATCGACACGTCGAGCATCGACACGGGCTCGTCCGCGACGAGGAACCGCGAGCCGGGCGCGAGCGCGCGGGCGATCGCGACGCGCTGGCGCTGGCCTCCGGACATCTCGTGCGGACGCTTCTCCGCGAACGTCCCCGGGGGCGTGAGGTTGACGCGCGTGAGGAGCTCGTCGACGGCCGCGTCGAGCTCGGCGGCCGTCTTCGCGAGCCCGTGGATCCGCAGCGGCCGCTCCAGGTGGTGACGGATCGAGTGGAACGGGTTGAGCGACGCGAAGGGGTCCTGGAACACCATCTGGACGTCGTGCCGGTACGCGGACAGGGCGCGCCCGCGCCGGGCGGACGGGACGCCGTCGAGCAGGATGTCGCCGGACGTCGGCGTCTCGAGCTTCGCGATCATCCGCGCGACGGTCGACTTCCCGGAACCCGACTCACCGACGATGGCGATCGTCTTGCCCGGCTCGAGCGTGAACGACACCTCGTTCACCGCGCGCAACCGCGACCGCTTCCACCCGTTGCGGATGACGAAGTCCTTGGTGAGGTTCCGGATCTCGAGCGTGCCCATCAGGCCACCCCTCCCGTGCTGTCGGCGGTGTCCTCGCCGGACCGGACGAACCCGCCCCGGTCGCCCGTCAGGCTCGGGAACGACCCGAGCAGGCGGCGCGTGTACTCGTGCGCGGGCGCGTTGTAGATCGCCTCGGCCGTGTTGAGCTCGACGATCTCGCCGCGGAGCATGACCGCGATCCGGTCGCTGATCTCCAGCAGCAGCGGCAGGTCGTGCGTGATGAAGACGACGGCGAAGTCGAACTGCTCGCGCAGCCGCATGATCTCGCGCAGGATGCCGCGCTGGACGACGACGTCGAGCGCCGTCGTCGGCTCGTCCATGATCATGACCTGCGGCTGGAGCGCGAGGGCCATCGCGATCATCACGCGCTGGCGCATGCCGCCGGAGAGCTCGTGCGCGTAGCTGTCGAGCCGGTTCGGGTCGACGCCGACGAGCTCCAGCAGCTCACGGCTGCGCTCGAGCTTGTCCTTCGCGGACATCCCCGGGCGGTGCGTCGCGAAGACGTCGAACAGCTGGGCCTTGATGCTGATCACGGGGTTGAGGGAGTTCATCGCCCCCTGGAAGACCATCGAGACCTTGTCCCAGCGGAACGCCCGCAGCGAGTCCCCGGACAGGGCGGCGACGTCGATGTCGTCGCCGTCCTTGTCGTGGAGGACGATCTCCCCGCTCGTGCGCAGCGCCGGCGGCTTGAGGAGCTGGTTGAGCCCGTACGCGAGTGTCGTCTTGCCGCAGCCGGACTCGCCCGCGAGGCCGAGGATCTCGCCCCGGTGCAGGGTCAGGGACACGTCCTTCACGGCCTGCACGACCGGGTTCACCTGGTACTCGATCGAGACGTTCCGCGCCGTGAGCACCGGGATCGCGCCGGGCGGGGCCCCGAAGTCGCCCGCGGCCTTCGCGGTGAGGGTCGGTGTGCTCATGACTGGACCTTCTCGTCGTCTCGGGCCGGGGTGCTCGCCGGGCCGTCTGCCGTGGCGGCAGCGCCGGCGGCCGGCGCGGTCGCCGCCGCACGCTTCGCGCGCTGCTTGCGGGCGAGCCGGACGTTCTTGACCGCGGCGGGCGCCGTCCGGAGCCTCGGGTTGATGATCTCGTCGATGCTGAAGTTGATGAGCGCGAGCCCGCACCCGAACAGCGCGATGAGGAGGCCCGGCGGCACGAACCACCACCAGCGTCCGTAGGCCATCGCGTTCTGCGTGCTGGCCTCGTTGAGGATCGTGCCCCAGGTGACCGACCCCGACGGCCCGAGGCCGAGGTACGAGAGACCGGCCTCGCTGAGGATCGCGAGCAGCACGGCACCCAGGAAGTTCGCGGTGAGGAGCGGCAGGAGGTTCGGCAGGATCTCGACGAGGATGATGCGCGGCGCCTTCTCGCCCGCGACCTTGGCCGCGTAGACGTAGTCACGGCTCCGCAGCGACCGGGCCTGCGCCCGCAGCACGATCGCCGCGCCCGCCCAGCCGGTGATGCCGAGGATCAGGGCGACGAGAAAGAGCGAGCGCGACTCCAGGTAGGCCGAGATCACGATGATCAGGGGAAGCCCGGGGATCACGAGCATGATGTTCGTGACGAAGGACAGGATCTCGTTCGTCCAGCCCCCGACGTAGCCGGCGAGGATGCCGAACAGGAGCGAGAGGACCATCGCGATCACGCCCGCGAGGAGGCCGACCGTCAGCGAACCGAGGCCTCCGTGCGCGACCTGCGCGAAGATGTCGACGCCGATGTTGTTTGTGCCGAGCAGGTGCTCGGTGCTCGGCGGCAGGTACGCCGGGTTCGACGTCGCCCGCGGGCTCTGGCTGAACAGCGGCGTCACGACGGAGAAGAGCACGATCCCGAGCGTCAGCACGAGGCCGACGACGAGCTTGCCCGAGCGGCGCGGGAGCATCGCCCGGATGCCGCGCTTCGGCGCGGAGCTCTTCGGGACGGGCTCGCCCGCGACGACGGCCTCGGGCGGGGCGATGGGCACGTCCGGCACGATGCCGGCGGTCCGGTTCTCGGGCGGCAGGCCGTCCACCACCACGGAGGCGGCGGGCGCGGCGTCCGCCGCAGGCGTCACGGTCTCGGCGTCACGGGTGGGGTCAGCCATTGTTCCGCGTCCTCGGGTCGATGATGCCGTTGATCAGGTCCATGAGGAAGTTCGCCGCGAGCACCACCACGGTGATCACGAGGAAGGCGCCCTGCATGAGCGCGTAGTCCTTCGCCTGGACCGCGGTGAAGAGCAGCTTGCCGATGCCGGGGTAGCTGAAGGCCTGCTCCATGACCACCGACCCGGCGACGACGAAGCCGAGCGCGATGCCGAAGCCCGTGACGGACGGCAGGACCGCGTTCCGCGTCGCGTACGTCAGCGCGACCCGGAAGGGGCGCAGGCCCTTGGCCTCGGCCGTCGTGACGTAGTCCTCGGCGATGGTCGAGACCATCATGTTGCGCATCCCGAGGAGCCAGCCGCCCATCGCCGACAGGATGATCGTCACGGCCGGGAGGGTGCCGTGGTAGATCACGCTGCCCACGAAGTCCCACGACCACTCGGGACCGCTGTCGAACTCGAAGATGTCGTACGCGCCCACGATGGGGAACCAGCCGAGCGACACCGAGAAGATCGAGATGAGCACCAGGGCGAGCCAGAAGTACGGCACCGCCTGGAGGAAGGTCGACGCGGGGATGATGTGGTCGACCCAGGTACCGCGCTTCCAGCCGACCCACGCGCCGAGGCCGACGCCGAGGAGGAACGCGATGATCGTCGCCAGCCCGACGAGGCCCACCGTCCAGGGGAGGGCCTCGCCGAGCAGCTGGCTCACAGGTGCCGGGAAGTACAGGACCGACGTACCCAGGTCACCCGTGAAGATGTTCTTCCAGTACGCGAGGTACTGCTCCCACAGGGTGGCGTCGTCACTGCCGAAGAGGACGTCGACGCTCTGGATGAGACCAGGGGTCAGCTCGCCGTTCTTCCGGAGCATGGTGTCGAGGTAGATCTGCTTGGGGTCACCAGGGATCGCCCGCGGCAGGAGGAAGTTGAGCGAGACGGCGGCCCAGAAGGTGACCACGTAGAACGTGATCCGCCGTGCGTAGTACCTCATGCGACTGACTCCTCGTTCACCCGAGCTCCTCTTCGGCAGTGCGACATCAGCTCGCGGGCTCGAGCTGGGAGAGGATCACGCCGTTGCTGATCGTGGCCCACGACGGCGGGAAGGCGTACATGTCGTCCTCGGACGGCCAGCCGGTGTAGTCCTTCGTGTTGACGAACGACATGGTCGGGTTCACGACGAGGGCGATGTAGGGGAGGTCGCGGGCGATCTCCTTCTGCACCGTGGCGTACGCGGCCTTCTTCGCGTCCTCGTCGTTGGTGCCGGCGGCGGTGGCCACGGCCTCGTCGACGAGCGGGTTGGAGTAGCGCGGGAAGTTGAAGCGGCCGGCCTCGATGGTCTCGCCCACCGGCGTCGTGTACTCGGTCGTGAGCCACTGGCGGTAGATGGCGAACGGGTCGTCGAGCGAGGTGCCCGTGATGCCGCTGATCATCATCTGGTAGTTGCCGCTGGTCCGGGCGTCGGACATCTCCTGCTGCGTGATCTTCACGTGGTTGATCTGCACGCCCGCCTCGAGCGCCTGCTGCGCGATGAGGTCACCGGCCGCGTTGTGGTCGCTCCAGCCGTCGACCGAGATGAGGTCGACCGAGAGCTTCTGGCCGTCCTTCTCGAAGATGCCGTCGGCACCCTTGGTGTAGCCGGCCGCCTCGAGGACCTTGGCCGCCTCGGCCGGGTCGCCCTCCTGCGGGCTCTCCTTCTCGATCTCGGGGGAGATCCAGCGGTCGTCACGACCGACGAGCGCGAGCGACGGCGACGCGACGGCCGCGTGGCCCGAGAACGCCTTCTCGTTGATCTCGCCGCGGTCGACGAGCAGGTTGACCGCCTGGCGGACGGCGAGGTCCGTCTGCGGGCCCGCGCAGCCGAGCGCCGCGTTCGAGCACGACATGATCGTGGTCGGGTCCTGCGGGGTGTTGAGCAGCGAGACCTGGCCGCCGCCGGTGACCGTGTCCGGGTCCGCGATGAACATCGTGGTCCAGTCGATCTTGCCGGTGGCGAGGAGGTCCTGGGCGCTCTGGTTCTTGTCGAGCGCGAGGAAGCGGACCTTCTCGAGCTTCGGCTCGCCGCCCCAGTAGTCCTCGTTCGGGACGACGGTGTAGGTCGCGTTCGTGATGGTGTCGAGCGTGAACGGGCCGGTGCCGACGGGCTCCTCGTTCGTGTACGTGATGAGGTCCGACACCTCCTTGAAGAGGTGCTCGGGGACCATGAGCGTGGTGCCGAGGATCTGCACGGCGCTCGTGAACTGCGCGCCGTTGAACGTGAACTTGACGGTCGACTCGTCGACCTTCTCGATCGTGTTCAGGTAGTCGCGCTTCGCCGCCTCGTTGGTGTACGAGAAGATGACGTCCTCGACCGTGAAGTCCTCGCCGTCGGACCACTTCACGCCCTCGCGGATCTTGACGGTCAGCTCGGTGCCGTCCTCGCTCCACTCGTAGGACTCGCCCAGGCGGGGCGTCGGGTCGCCGGCCTCGGCGCGGTTGTAGAAGAACAGCGGCTCGTAGATGCCGCCGTTCGTCACGTGCAGCGGGTTGGGCGCGTACGGGTTGAAGTTCGCGACCATGGGCGTCTGGGTGCCGGCCCAGACGTTGAGGACACGGGCCTCGCCGCCGTTGCCCTCGCCCTCGCCGTTGCCCCCGCCGGTGCAGGCGCTCGCGAGCAGCGAGACGCCCGTCACGAGTGCCGCGGCCGTGAGCAGACGCTTGCGCGCCGTGCTTCGAATCATCTTCGGTCCTTTCGCATGGACGACGCGTCCTCACGTCGTTCTTCGGCGCCCGCAGGCGTGTGGCAGGAACACTAACTAATAGCCACCGGCCCTCCTACGAATACGACAGGAAAGTTACCTAACTGAGACATCGATACCAGGATCGCGCCGGAACAGGCTCGGCCGGACCCCGTGGGACGGGGTCCGGCCGAGGTGCCGGGGGCGGTCAGGAGGGAGCGGGGGCGGCCCGCGGCCGGTCCGGGCGCCACGGGCCGTGCGGGGCGCAGCGCGTCGTGCGGGCGCAGCAGGCGGCGCTCGCACGAGCGGCCGGGGACGGGGTCGGCGGCGGTACGGCGGCAGCGCCGCCAGCGGGCCGGGGCGGGGTCAGCGAGCGACGTCCAGCGCGGCGCGCGCGGCCCGCGCGACCTCGGGGTCGGTGACCTCGTAGCCGGCGTCGCCGCCACCACCCGGCCCGGCGTCGTCCGCGACGACGCGCTTGGCCGAGAGGTGCACGGCGTCCACGCCCGCGGCCACCAGGGCCCCGACGTCCTGCGGCCGCACTCCCCCGCCGGCCATGACCTGCACACGTCCGTCGAGCGCGTCGCGCGCGTGCGCCGCCATGGCGCGCAGTCGGTCCGTGCCGTCGATGCTGCGCGACGCGCCGCCCGAGGTGAGCACGCGCACGACCCCGGCCCCCGCGAGCGCGTCGAGGGCGGCGAGCGGGTCGGCGACGACGTCGACGGCGCGGTGGAACGTGACCTCGCGCCCGTCGGCGGCGTCCACGAGGGTGCGGACGGCGCCGACGTCGACCAGGCCGTCCGGGGTGAGCGCACCCACGACGACTCCGCGCGCCCCGGCCGCCACCGCGGCCCGGACGTCGCGCACCTGGACGTCGAGGTCGGTGGGCGTGAGAACGAAGCCGCCCGGGCGCGGGCGCACGAGCACGTGCACCTCGACGCGCGGCCCGGAGTTCTCGGCCGCCGCCGCGGCGGCGACCGCGGCCTCGACGAGCCCGGCGCTGGGCGTGAGCCCGCCCGTGGCGCCGAGACCGACGCACAGCTCGACCCGGTGGGCACGCACGGCCGCGGCCACACGGACGCCGTCGGGGTCCTGGACGGCGAGCTCGAGGGCCACGTCGCGGGCCGCGGGCGCCGCGGCGCCCTCGGGGTGGGTGGTCGTCATGGCGCTCTCCCGTCGTCCGGTCCGGCGGCCGTCGCGTCGCGCGACCCGCACGACGGCGGCCGTCGGCCAGGGTAGACGACTCCGGGCAGCGCGTCGGGCGCGCGGGCTCAGGCCGGCGTCGGCCGTCCCGCCGCGACGGCGGCGAGGCACGCGGACCGCAGGGTCGCGGCCACCTCGTCCGGGTCGCCGAGGTACCCCGCGACCATCGCGCCGTCGCGCAGCATCATGAGCTGCGCCGCGGTCGCGTCGGCGTCCGCGACGCCGACCGCCGCCGCGAGCCGCGCGAACACGTCCCGCGTCCAGCGCCGGTGGCGGTCCACGACGACGCGCACCGGGTCCTGCGGGTCGGGCGTCTCCGCCGCGGCGTTGATGAACGGGCAGCCGCGGAAGCCGGGCACGCAGCTCACGGCGCCGATGGCGCCCGCGAGGGCGCTCAGGGCGTCGAGCGGCTCGGCGTCGCGCAGGGCCTCGTCGACCACCGCGCGGTCGCGCGCGGCCTGCTGCTCGAGGTACGCGACGACGAGGTCGGACTTCGTGCGGAAGTGGCGGTAGAACGTGACCTTGGTGATGCCGACCTGCTCGATGATCCGGTCGGCGCTCGTCGCCCGGATGCCCTGGGCGTAGAAGAGCGCCGAGGCGGCTTCGAGGATGCGGCGGCGCGTGCCCGCCGCGGTGCCGCGGCCCGTCGCCCCGGACGTCGGCGAGTCGTCGACCATGGCCCCCTCCTTCTCTCCGCCCCTTGCGCGCGGTCGGCCGCCAGTCTAGGTTCCTTGATGTAGACGTACTAGTAACTCTACGTCGCATCACGACTCTCGAAAGGCACCTCGATGGCTGACACCCTCTACACCGCCGTGGCCACAGCGACCGGCGACGGCCGCGCCGGAGGCCGCGCCGTGTCCGACGACGGCCAGCTCGACGTCACGCTCGCGGTCCCGCGCGCGATGGGCGGCCCCGGTGGCGGGACCAACCCCGAGCAGCTGTTCGCGGCCGGGTGGTCGTCGTGCTTCCACTCGGCGCTGAAGATGGTCGCGGCGCAGCGCAAGGTCCCCGTGACGGACTCGGCCGTCGTCGCCGAGGTCGACCTCGTCCCGAACGGCGACGGCGGCTTCTCGCTCGGCGCGACGCTGCACGTCGAGCTCGGGGGCGGCGTCACCCAGGAACTCGCCGAGGAGCTCGCGGAGGCCGCGCACGCCGTCTGCCCGTACTCGCTCGCGACCCGGGGCAACATCCCCGTCACGGTCCGCACGACCGTCGCGTAAGGCACCCCGGCACCACCGCCGGGACCGGCTCGCGGATCGGTCCCGCGGGTCGGGCCCGGCGTTCAGTCCAGGCAGAACTCGTTGCCCTCGACATCCTGCATGACGATGCAGGACTCGTTCTCCTCGTCCGCGAGCATCGCACGCACGCACGTCGCGCCGAGCGCGACGAGCCGGTCGCGCTCGGCCTCGAGCGCGGCGAGGCGCTCGGCACCCACGAGCCCGGTGCCGGCACGCACGTCGAGGTGCACGCGGTTCTTGACGACCTTGCCCTCGGGGACGCGCTGGAAGTACAGGCGCGGGCCGGCCCCGGTGGGGTCGCTGCACGCGGACCACGCGTCCCGCTCCTCGGCCGGGAGAGAGGCCTCGGCGTCGTCCCAGGTGGCGAAGCCCTCCGGGGGCGGCGCCGGGACGTAGCCCAGCACCTCGCACCAGAACCGGGCGACGCGCCGTGGCTCCGCGCAGTCGAACGTGACCTGGATTTGCCTGATCGTCGCCATCCGGCCACCCTAGGCGCCCGGGCCCTCCCGGTCCGAGGGCATTCTTCCCGCGCTGGGAGACCGGGCCGGACACGCCCTCGCGCGCGCTGCGCCGCGGCTCGTGACTCAGCGGGACCGGGTCAGGAGCCACTCGTCGAGCGGGAGGGCTCGGACGCCCGGCCCGCGTAGATCCCGAACACGCCGGGTGCGATCAGCAGCACGACGCCGAGCACGATCGCCACCGCTCCTCCGACGGGATTCGCGGCGCACACCCGTCCCACGTCCGGGGAGAAGCACCGGTCGTCGAAGGCGCCCGCGGCGAAGAAGAGCGCCGCGAAGGCCAGCGGGAAGGCGGGAACGTAGAGGAGCGCCGCCACCACGAGGCCGAGGACCGCGCTGCCGGCGCGCTGCCCGACCGTGCGCCCGGCACTGTTCGCCGGCCGGCCGGTCATGTCGTCGGGCTCCACGACGACCGAGCATAGGCCGCTCGCCACCCCGTGTGGAGCGTCGCTCCTCGCTCCGTGCCCCACAGCAGGGCGCGGATCTCCGCCGGGGCACGGTGCCGCGCCGGCCTCGCGCGCACGACGGCCGCCGGAACCACCGCTCTGCGCGGGGCGCCGACGGCCGTCGTCGTGCGGCTCGGGTCAGATGACGCCGAGCGCGAGGATCGCGTCGGCGACCTTGGTGAAGCCCGCGATGTTGGCGCCGAGCACGTAGTTGCCGGGCGTGCCGTACTCGTCGGCCGTCTCGACGCAGCGGTCGTGGATGCCCGCCATGATCTGCGCGAGGCGGTCCTCGGTGTACTCGAAGGACCACGCGTCGCGCGACGCGTTCTGCTGCATCTCGAGGGCCGACGTCGCGACGCCGCCCGCGTTGGCGGCCTTGCCCGGCGCGAAGAGGACGCCCGCCTCCTGGAGCAGCGCGACGGCGCTCGGCGTCGTGGGCATGTTGGCGCCCTCCGCGACCGCGACGACGCCGTTCGCGACGAGCTGCTTGGCCGCCGCCTCGTCGAGCTCGTTCTGCGTCGCGCACGGGAGCGCGACGTCGCACGGCACGTCCCAGATGGACCCGTCGGTGACGACGCGGGCCCCGGGACGGCGCGCGGCGTAGTCGGCGACGCGCCCGCGCTCGACCTCCTTGATCTGGCGCAGGAGCTCGAGGTCGACCCCGGCCTCGTCGACGACGTAGCCCGACGAGTCGGAGAACGCGACCACGTTCGCGCCGAGCTGCTGCGCCTTGGCCGTCGCGTAGATCGCGACGTTGCCCGAGCCCGAGACGACGACGCGGCGCCCGTCGAGCTCCTGCCCGCGCGTCTCCAGCATGTTCTGCGCGAAGAGGACCGTGCCGTAGCCCGTGGCCTCCGTGCGGACGAGCGAGCCGCCCCACGAGATGCCCTTGCCCGTGAGGACGCCGGACTCGTACCGGTTGGTGATGCGCTTGTACTGCCCGAAGAGGTAGCCGATCTCGCGGCCGCCCACGCCGATGTCGCCCGCGGGGACGTCCGTGTTCTCGCCGATGTGCCGGTAGAGCTCCGTCATGAAGGACTGGCAGAACCGCATGACCTCGCCGTCGGACCGCCCGCGCGGGTCGAAGTCGGAGCCGCCCTTGCCGCCGCCGATGGGCATGCCCGTGAGCGAGTTCTTGAAGATCTGCTCGAAGCCGAGGAACTTCACGATGCCGAGGTAGACCGACGGGTGGAACCGCAGGCCGCCCTTGTACGGGCCGAGCGCGGAGTTGAACTCGACGCGGAAGCCGCGGTTGATCTGCACGCGCCCGGTGTCGTCCACCCACGGGACCCGGAAGATGATCTGGCGCTCCGGCTCGCACACGCGCTCGAGGACGGCGGCCTCGACGTAGCGCGGGTGCTTGCGCAGCACGGGGCCGAGCGAGTCGAAGACCTCGCGCACGGCCTGGTGGAACTCGGCCTCGCCGGGGTTGCGACGCAGGACCTCGTCGTAGACGGACTGCAGTCGGCTGTCCATGGGTACTCCTCGTCTGACGCGGGCGGAACTCCTGCTGACGGTACGCCTGTGCCAGAAGCTCCCGTCACACCGTCTCACTCCGCGCGCACCGGCACGGGCGTCCACAACGCACGAGCGACCGCACGGGGCGGCACAGGAGTCACCGACGACGACACATCCGTCCACCCACTGAGAAACCCTACCGATCCGGTGCAGTTTCCCGGGGCGGTTGCTATACCCGTCCCCAGGTCACGAGCGCCAGCGCCAAGCCCCGGCTCGCTGGCCGGCAACCCCCTGTCACGGCGGGGTGCTCCGGGAGATGACCAGGCCGGGCCCGGCCTGCCCCGCCACCGGCGAGGACGGCCCGCACGGCAAGCGTGATCGACGACTACTGCGAGGTGCACATGACCCACCACCCCACCCACCCGACGGTGCTCGCCGTCTCGGGCAACCCGCGGCCCGGCTCGCGCACGCTCGGCGCCGCCGAGACGGTCGCGCGCCGCGTCGCCGACCTCCTCGGCGCGGACGACGTCGCCACGGTCGACCTGGCGTCACTCGCCGGCGAGGTGCTCGCCGCCGACCACCCGGCGGCCGACGCCGCCCGTGAGCAGCTCGCCCGGGCGACCGTCGCCGTCGTGGCGACGCCGGTCTACAAGGCGTCGTACACCGGGCTGCTCAAGGCCTTCCTCGACCTCTACGGCCCCGACGGGCTCGCGGGCGTCGTCGTGGTCCCGCTCGTCGTGTCCGGGAACCCGGCGCACGCGCTCGTCGGGGAGGTGCACCTGCGACCCGTGCTCGTCGAGCTCGGCGCCGTCGTCCCGACCCGGTCGCTCACGGTCACCGAGCCGCAGCTCGCGGACCTGGGACCGGTCGTGGACGCGTGGCTCGCGCGCCAGGGCGACGCCCTGCGCCGCGCCACGGCACCGCTCCCCCCGGCGGAGGACCGCCCGGCGGCCAGCACCGACGAGGCTGTCGCCGACGCGTTCGCGGGGGTGGCCCGATGACCGCCGAGCTCACCCACCTGGAGGCCCTCCTGGCCGAGCAGGACGAGCCCCAGCTCTCCCCCGACGAGTACAAGGCCGTGTTCCGCGGCCACCCCGCGGGCGTCGCCGTCGTCGCGCTCGAGCACGGCGACCGCCTCGTCGGCTTCACCGCGACGTCGGTCATCTCCGTCTCCGCCGCGCCCCCGCTGCTCGCGTTCTCGCTCGCGTCCACGTCGTCGTCGTGGCCCGCGGTCTCGACCGCGCGCACGCTGACCGTGAGCTTCCTCGCGGACCACCAGGACGACGTCTCGGCCCGGTTCGCGACGAGCGGCATCGACCGGTTCGCGGACGGCGGCTGGTCGCGCCTGCCGACGGGCGAGCCCGTGATCGACGGCGCGCTGTCGTGGGTGCGCGGGCGGGTCGTCCAGCGCACCCCGGTGGGCGACTCCTACCTCGTCTCGCTGCGCGCGCTCGCGTCGAGCGTCGGCGCCGCGCCCGGGGCGCCGCGGGAGGCGGCGGCGTCGCCGCTCGTCTACCACGACCGCACCTACCACCGGATCGGCGACCACTCCGCGCTCTGAGCGCGCGGACGGGCGAGGGGCCCGACGGCGGACGTCCCGCCGTCGGGCCCCTCGCCCGTCCCGTGCCGCCCCTCACGGGTGGTCCGTCACCAGCTCCAGCCGCGCGCGCTGAGCTCGAGCTCCTCGCGGAACCGCTCGTCGTCGCCGGTGCGGAAGCCCGCGCGCAGGGGCGCGTCCGCGACCGGGAGCCCCGTGAGCCGGCAGGCCTCGCGCAGCAGCGCGTCGTAGGCGCCCTGGACCGCTAGGTAGTGGTGGGCGCGCGCGTAGACGTCCGGGTCGGCCTCGATGCGCCGGAGCTCCGCGGCGAGCGCGGTGAGCCGCACCTGGAGCGCGAGCGTCGTGAGCGGGTCCGGGGCCGCGGCGGCACGACGGCGCCCGCCCGCCCGGTGGCTCGGAGGTCGCCCGGCCCGGCGCAGCACCCACCACGCGGCGGCGGCCGTGCACGCCGTCGCGCACCAGATCATGAGCAGCCACGACATCGGAGCCGACCTCTGCGCGGGGAGACCCACAGGACCTCTCCAGTCTAGGTCTCCCCGGCCCCGCGAGGCAGGGTGGGCGGCCCCCTGCCCTCGCCGCCGGCCCGCGCGGCAGGTCAGCCGTCGAGGAGGTCCGGCTGCGGGTGCCGCACGCCCTGGACGGCCGCGCGCGGGATCGCCGCGCCGATCGTCGCGACGTCGTCCGGCGTGAGCTCGACCGCGGCCGCCGCGACGTTCTGCTCCAGGTATGCGACGCGCTTCGTCCCCGGGATCGGGACGACGTCGTCGCCCTGCGCGAGGAGCCACGCGAGCGCGAGCTGCGCCGTCGTGACGCCGTGCTCCGCGGCGAGCTGCTCCAGGGAGCGCACGAGGCCGCGGTTGTGCTCGAACGCCTCGCCGGCGTACCGGGCGTGGGCGCGGCGCACGTCGTCCTCCGCGAAGCCGTCGGTGGCGTCCACGGTCCCGGTGAGGATGCCCCGGCCGAGCGGCGAGAAGGGCACGAAGCCGACCCCGAGCTCGCGCAGCGTCGGCAGCACCTCGTCCTCCGGGTCGCGCGTCCACAGCGAGTACTCGCTCTGCACGGCCGTCACGGGGTGCACGGCGTGCGCGCGGCGCACGGTCGCGGCGGACGGCTCCGAGAGACCGATGCCGCGGACCTTCCCGGCCTCCACGAGCTCGGCGAGCGCGCCCACCGTGTCCTCGATGGGCACCTGGGGGTCGACGCGGTGCAGGTAGTACAGGTCGAGGCGGTCGGTGCCGAGGCGGCGCAGGCTCGCGTCGACTGCGGCACGGACGTACTCGGGGCGGCCGTCGACCGGACGCCCGTCGGGGTGGCCGCCCGCGGGCGGGAGCCCGAACTTCGACGCGAGGACGATCTCGTCCCGGTGCGGCCCGAGGACCCGGCCGAACAGCTCCTCGTTGCGGCCGTGGCCGTAGACGTCGGCCGTGTCGAAGAGCGTCACGCCGAGATCGAGCGCGCGGCGCAGCACGGCCTCGGCCTCCGCGGCGACCGCGGGGCCGTAGGCGTCGGTGACGGACATGCCGCCGAACCCGACGGCGGAGACGGCGAGCGCCGCCCCGCCGGTGCCGAGCGTGCGCGACGGGAGGGTGCCGGGGGCGGGGGTCCGGGAGGTGTCGGTCATGGCCCCAGCGGACCACCGCGCGCCGCCGGGGGCAAGGGCGGACGCCGTCCTCTCACCTGGCGAGAGGACGTGACACGCCGGGCTGCGGGACGAGCGCCGCCGCAGGTCAGGCACGCCTCTCCTTGCTGGCGGGCGCGCGGAATGCGACCTAGTCTGGAATCGTTCAAGTGAACGGCACCGACGGAAGCCGGGTGACCGCCGCACGATTCCGGGCGACCCCCGAGAGAGCGAGGAGCACCATGTCCGCACCCACCATCCACCGCACGACGGCACGCTTCGAGGCGTCGGAGAAGCTCCGCGCCCACCTGCAGCGTGTGCTCGTCGCGCTCGTCGACCTGCACGTCCAGGGCAAGCAGGCCCACTGGAACGTCACGGGCCGCGGGTTCCGCGACCTGCACCTCCAGCTCGACGACGTCGTGGACGCCGCGCGCGAGCACAGCGACACCGTCGCCGAGCGCATGCGCGCGCTCCAGGTCGTGCCCGACGGCCGCACCGAGACCGTCGCGACGACGACGGACCTCTCGCCGTACCCGGCCGGCCTCGTGTCGGTCGGCGACACGGTCGACGCGGTCGTCGAGCGCATCGCGCAGACGGTCGAGGTCGTCCGCGCCGTGCACGACGACGTCGACGCGGAGGACCCGACGAGCGCCGACATCCTGCACGAGATCATCGCGGACCTGGAGAAGCAGGCCTGGTTCCTCTCCTCGGAGAACCGCGAGGCCTGACCCGGCCCGCCGCCGCGAGGTAGAGCACGCCGTGTGCTACCTCGCAACGGGCCGTTCTACCTCGCCGTGCGCCCCTGGCGCGCGCGGCGGCCGGGGATGGCCGCGACGAGCTCACGCGTGTACTCCTCCTGCGGGTCGAGCAGGATCTGCTCGGCCGCCCCCTGCTCGACGACGCGCCCGCGGTGCATGACGCCGACGTGGTCGGACACCTGCCGCACGACGGCGAGGTCGTGCGAGATGAACAGGTACGCGAGCCCGTGCTCGGCCTGGAGACGCACGAGCAGCTCGAGGATCTGCGCCTGCACGGACACGTCGAGCGCCGAGGCGGGCTCGTCGAGCACGACGAGCGCCGGGTTCAGGGCGAGCGCCCGCGCGATGGCGACGCGCTGGCGCTGCCCGCCCGAGAGCTCGCGCGGTCCCCGGCGGAGCACGTCGGGCGGGAGCGCGACGTCCTCGACGAGCGCACGCGCCCGGTCGGCACGCTCGGACGGCGAGCCGACCCGGTACGCCCGGAGCGGCTCGGTGACGATCTGCTCGACGGTGAACCGCGGGTCGAGCGACGCGTACGGGGACTGGTAGACCACCTGGAAGCCGCGGCGCAGCGACCGCAGCCGCTCGCCGCGCGCCGTCGTGATGTCCTCTCCGGCGAACTCCACCGTGCCCGCGGTGGGCCGTTCGAGCCGGAGGGCGAGGCGCGCCGTCGTGCTCTTGCCCGACCCCGACTCCCCCACGAGCGCGTACGTCTCGCCGCGCCCGACCGCGAGGCTCACGCCGTCCACCGCGACGAGCGTCCGGTGCGCCGACCCGCGCGGCAGCGTGAACTCCTTGCGCAGGTCCCGCACCGCGAGGACGGGCGCGCTCGCGGGGTCCGGGCCGGCACTGTCGGGCACCGCGATCCCCTGACTGACGGCGCGGCTCGCGACCGCGGCGCGGCTCGCGTCGGCGCGCGGGACGACGCCGTCGCCCGGCGCAGTCTCCGGGGTGCCGCCCGCGACGAGGCGCGAGCTCGCGAGGCTCGGCGCCGCCGCGATGAGCTGCTGGGTGTACGGGTGGCGGGGGTCGTGCAGCACCCGGTCGGCCGTGCCCTCCTCGACGACGACCCCGTGCTCGAGGACGACGATCCGGTCGGCGCGGTCCGCCGCGACGCCGAGGTCGTGCGTGATGAGCAGGACGGCGGTGCCGAGGTCGCGCACGAGTCCGTCGAGGTGGTCGAGGATGCGGCGCTGGACCGTCACGTCGAGCGCGCTCGTGGGCTCGTCCGCGACGACGAGGCGCGGCCGGGCCGCGACGGCGATCGCGATGAGGACGCGCTGGCGCATCCCGCCGGAGAGCTGTGACGGGTACTGCCGCGCGCGGGCCTCCGGGTCGTCGATCCCGGCCTGACGCAGCAGCTCGACCGCGCGCTCGCGCGCCTCCTTGCGCCGCGCGAGGCCGTGGATGACGAGCACCTCCGCGACCTGGTCGCCCACGCGCGTCACGGGGTTGAGCGACACCGTCGGGTCCTGCGGCACGAGCCCGACGTCGCGGCCCCGCACCTGCTGCCACTCCTTCTCGGAGAGCCGCCCGACGTCGCGCCCACCGAGGCGGATGGTCCCTGCCGTCACCTCGCCCCCGCGCGCGAGCAGGTGCAGGGCCGCGTGCGCCGTCGTGCTCTTGCCCGACCCGGACTCGCCCACGAGCGCGACGACCTCGCCCGCCCCCACCGTGAGATCGACACCGCGGACGGCGGCGTACGAGCCGCCGTCGCGCGTGCGGTAGGCGACCTCCAGACCGCGGATCTCGAGCGCGGGCACCTCGCCCGACGTCGGGCCGGGACGCTCCTGGCTGGTCGGCGTCGTGGCGGTCATGCGTCCCCTCCGGTCCGTTCCAGGGCCCGCGCGATGCGGTTCGCCGACAGCACGACGGCGACGATCACGAGGCCCGGCATGGTCGTGAGCCACCACGCGGTGGCCAGGTAGTCGCGCCCGCCCGAGACGAGCGACCCCCACTCCGGCGCGGGCGGCGGCGTCCCGTAGCCGAGGAAGCTCAGGGCCGAGATGGCGAGCACGGCCGTGCCGAGCTCGAGCGCGACGAGCGCGAGCACCGGTCCCGTCGAGTTGGGCAGCACGTGGCGCCCCAGCACGCCGTACCAGCGCACCCCCGACGCGCGGGCCGCCTCGACGTACACCGACGTCGAGGTGCGCACGACCTCGGCCCGCATGACGCGGGCGAACGTCGCGACGCTCGTGATGCCGACGGCGATCGCGACCTTGACCGTCCCGAACCCGAGCGCCGTGATGATCGCGAGCGAGAGCAGGATGCTGGGGATCGCGAGCAGCACGTCGACGAACCGGCCGACGACGTCGTCCACCCACCCGCGCACGAACCCCGCGAGCAGGCCGAGCAGCGACCCGGCGACGAGCCCGACCGCGACCGCGACGACGGTCGCGCCGAGCGAGGCCGACGCGCCGTGGACGACGCGCGCGTACACGTCCCGCCCCAGGTGGTCGGTGCCGAACAGGTGCGCGCCCGACGGCGGCTGCAGCCGGTCCGCGGGCACGCCCGTCAGCGGGTCGTACGACGTGAAGAGCTGCGGGACGACCGCCCACGCCGTGACGAGCAGGACGACGAGCACGGCGACGACCAGCCCGGGCCGCCGCACGGCGTACCGCGCCCCGCGCCGCCACCGGCCCGCCGTGCCCCGGGTCCGCACGCGGCCGTGCCGGAGGATCGCGCGCGCGTCCTCGCGGTCCTCGACCTCGATCTCCGCGGGCGTGCGTCCCCCGGGCGCGTCGGCGGGCGGGGCGTCGGGGGCGAGCGCGCCCGACGGCGGCACGTCCGCCGCCGCGGCACGGTCCGCGACCCGGGCCTCGTCCCGGAGCACGATGCGCACTCCCGGCCTGGTGCTCATGCGGCCACCGCCTTCTGTCGTGCGTCGATCCGGGGGTCGAGCAGGGGGTAGAGCAGGTCGACCACGAGCGTGACGACCACGAACACGAGCGCCGAGAGGACGACGACCGCCTGCACCACGGGGATGTCCTGCGCGTCCACCGACGTGACCGTGAGCCGTCCTAGGCCCGCGCGCGAGAACACCGTCTCGGTGACGACCGTGCCGCCGAGCAGCCCGCCCACGACGACGCCCAGCACGGTCAGCGCGGGGATCGCGGCGTTGCGCAGCGCGTGGCCGAAGTGCACGCGCGCGCGGCTCGCACCCTTGGCGCGCGCCGTCTCCACGTACGGCTCGCCGAGCGTCCCGCGCAGGCTCCGCGCGAGCACCTGGGCGAGCGCCGCGCTCGCCGGCACGGTGAGCGTGATCGCCGGCAGCACGAGGCTGATCGCGCCCTGGTTGCCGATCGCGGGGAACAGCGGGATCTGGAAGGAGAACCACTGCAGCAGGAGGAGGCCCAGCCAGAACGGCGGCAGGGCGACGCCGAACGGAGGGAGCGACGCGAGCGCGTGGCGCAGCCAGGCCGCGCGCGGAAACGTGCTCGCGATCGCGATGCCGGCGCCCGCCACGACGGCGAGGACGAGCCCCGCGGCGGTGAGCCGGAGCGTCTCCGGGAGCGCCTGGAGCACGAGCTGCGTCGCGGGCGCCCCGGACGCGTACGACGTCCCGAAGTCGAGCCGCAGCGCGTGCCACAGCGCGTCCGCGTACTGCACGAGCACGGGCCGGTCGAGGCCGTACTGGGCGCGCAGGGCGTCGAGCAGCGCGGGGTCCACCTGGTCCGCCTCGCCCCCGCCGCTCGCCATGAGCGCGGCCGGGTCGCTGGGCAGCAGGTAGAGGACGAAGAACGAGATGGTGAACGCCGCCCAGAGCACGAACAGGCCCTGCCCGGCGCGACGCAGGACGTACCGGCCCATGGTCGGCCTCCTTCCGTGGGGGATGCCCGCCTGCCCGACGCCGCGGCGTCGGGCAGGCGGGCCCGGCGGGTCAGCCCTGGGTGACCCAGGCGTCGTAGAAGTCGAGGCGCGACGACGCCTCGAACGTCAGGCCGTGGACCGTGTCGGCGGCCGCGATGGTCGTCGAGAGCTCGTAGACCGGGATCGCGTGGCCCTTCTGCACGAGCAGGCGCGACGCCTCCGTGACGAGCTCCTGGCGCTCGGCCGGGTCGGTCGCCGCGGCCGACGCGTCGAGCAGGTCGTCGACCTCCTCGGCGTCGCGCTGGTTGATGTTGCGCGCGTTCGCCGAGAAGATCGTCCGCAGCACGTCCGGGTCGGAGCGCGTGAGGTTGTAGTAGTCGAAGTCGAAGTCGCCGCTCTCCTTGATCGCCTGCGACTCGGCGACGGTCACGTGCTGGAGCTGGAGGTCCACGCCGATCTGCGCGAGCTGCTGCTGGACGAGCTCGAGCGGCTCCGGCACCTGCCAGAACGTCACGGTCGTGGAGAGCTTCTGGCCGTCCTTCTCCCGGACGCCGTCGGCGCCCTCGACCCAGCCCGCGTCGTCGAGGATCTTCTTCGCGCCCTCGGGGTCGTAGGCGAGCTCGTCCGCGACGCTCTCGTACAGCGGGGTCGAGTGCGACAGGACGCTCGTGGCCGGCTCGTCCTGGGCGCTGAGCACGGTGTCCGCGATCTGCTCGCGGTCGATGCCCTGGAGGATCGCCGTCCGCACGGCCTCGTCGCCCGCGAGCGGGCTCGACTCGTTGGGGAAGAGGTTGAACACGACGCCCGGGTTGGCGCGGTACTCGAGCCAGAACCCGTTCCCGTCGAACTGCGGCAGGTCGACGGTCGAGATCGCGGCCGTGGCGTCGATCTGCCCCGACTCCAGGCTGCCGCTGCGCACGCTCGCCTCGGGGATGACCTTGAACGTCACCGTGTCGAGGTAGGCCTCGCCCTGGTGGTCGCTCGCCTCCGAGCCCCACGCGTAGCCCGCGACCTTCTCGAGCACGATCTCCTGGTCCTGCGTGTACGACTTCACGGAGAACGGGCCCGAGCCGACGAACTTCCCAGCGCAGCGGTCCTCGACGCTCAGGCCGGCCGAGGACGGGGCGAGGAGGCCGAGCGAGAACGTCGACGTCGCCTGGAGGAACTGCGCGCTCGGCTCCGCGAAGTCCACCGTGAGGGTCTGCGGGTCGGTGACGGTCGTGCCCTCGTAGCCGACGAGGTACTGCGACCCGAGCGACGCCGTCGCGCCGAGCGCGACGATCGCGTCGAAGTTCGTCTTCACCGACTCGGCGTCGATCGGCGTGCCGTCGGCGTACGTCGCGTCGTCGCGCAGGTGGAACGTGTAGCTCGACGCGTCGTCGTTCACCCCCCAGCTCTCCGCGAGCCACGGCAGGATCTCGCCCGACTCCGGGTCCTGCGCCGTGAGCGACGCGACGGTCTGGCGGGCCGCCGCGATGGCGTCGTTGTTGCCGACCTGCTGCGGGTCGATGCAGTGCGAGTCGACCGTGAGGGCGAACGTCAGGTCGCCGCCCGTCACGGGCTCGCCGGACGGGCTGGGCGACCCGTCGCCGTCGGACGCGCCGGAGCCGCCGCCCGCGCACGCGCTGAGCAGGAGGCCCGTCGCGGCGGCCGCCGCGGCGACGGTCAGGGACCGGCGTCGGTGAGGTGTGGGGATCATGTCGTGCTGCTCTCCTCGTGTGCCGGCTGAGGACCGGCGGTCGTCCGGCGCCGGTGGTCGACCGTGCCGGGCCCAGGGCCGGCGCGGCGGGGGACCCACCGGGGTGCCGTGCTTACCGCGCGGCGGGAGCCACGCGGTCAGGTCGTTCCCGGAGCACCCCGTCACGTCGAAGGGTTGCTGGTCAGCGAGCCGGGCCTGCGTGCTGACGCTCGTCACCTGGGAGCAGGAAAGACAATCTCGACTGGTTGAGTCAAGTATCGAGACGGCCGTCCCGCCAGGCGGACGGTTGTTTCCGCCGAGACGACGCGAGTCGCGGCCGTCTCGCGTGTCACCGCGCCGGGAAGGGCGACTCGGGAGGTGGGGTGGCGCCACGGACCGGGCGCGCTCGGACGGGCGCCCGACCTGCGGCAGCACGGACCGCCGCGACGCCACCGACAGCGAAGCGCGCGCCACGGGCGTCGACAGCGACGTCGTCGACGCCCGGACGTGCGCCGGCACGCCGAGCACGACGCGCCACCGGAGCCGTCGCGATCAGGCCCGCCGACCGTAGCCGGCACGCGAGAGACCGAGAGAGCGAAACTCCTCAGGGACCGTCAAGATCTGATGCGGTGATTCTCGCCGTCACTTCTCCCCGCACCACGAGGAGCCAGTCGCGCAGCGGCATTCCCACGGCCTCGCGATAGAGCTCGGCATGAAGCCGGCCGTTGATCCACTCGACGACCTGCTCGTCGGAACGGTAGCGGTCCAGGGTGCTGTCGATCTCGTCGACGAGTCCGTCGTACCTGCTGGGGCCGACCAGGTCCAGGAAGCGCGCCAGAGCACCTGCGGGACTCCCGTAGTCCTCTTCCCAGTCCTGGTGGAAGAACGAGCCGAAGAACGCGTCGAGCGAGTGGTGGGTCGTCATGGCGCACCTCGCGGAGGGGTCGTCGCGTCAAGGAAGGGCGGCGTGAGTGCGAGAGCCTGCGTCGAGACCGGAGCTGCGCCCGGGACGCGACGCTACACCGTGGGCCTCTTCAGCAGGGGTGTTCTCAGCCTGCCGCCGGGCCCGCAGCGCAGCCACCTCCGTCATCCACGCCGCCCGGCTCGAGGAAGAGCGAACCGGCCGTGGCGTCGAGGATGCCTCGTCAGGCCGCCGTGAACCCCGCCGCGCGGCGGGTGTCGGCCGGGCTCCACAGGTCCGTCTTCACCTCGGCCTGCACGACGGGCACGACCTCCTCCGCGAACCGGCGCAGCACGTCCTCCTGCTGCGCCGCGGGGATCAGGTGGTTCACCGAGACGGACTGCAGGTCGTGCCGGTACGAGGCGTGGTAGTCGAGGATCTTCTCCGCCACGCGCTCCGGCGACCCCACGAGCGCGGGCCCGCGCTCGACGGCGTCCTCGACCGTCCGGAAGCTCGGTGCCTTCCCGACGGCGTCCGGCCCGTACCCCCGGCGCGCCGCCGCCGCGACCTGGCCCTCGTAGATCGGGCGGTACTGCTCGATCGCCTCCTCCGTCGTGTCGGCGAGGAACAGCCCGCCCGAGCCCGACCCGACGAACCCGTACGCCGGGTCGTGCCCGTGCGCCGCGTACTGCTCGCGGTAGCGGTCGATGAGCACCTGGTAGTTCTCGCGCGGCTGCAACGCGTTGGCGCTGACGATCGGGTCCCCGTACCGGGCCGCGAGGTCCACCGCGAAGCGCGACGTCGCCGACCCGTGCCAGATCCGGAACGGCCCGGCGAACGGCCGTGGCAGCGTCGTCGCGTGCTCCAGCGCGTGGCGGTGCCGCCCGCTCCAGCTGACGTCCTCCTCCGACAGCAGCAGGCGCAGCAGCTCGTAGTTCTCCTGGAGGTACTCGTACTGCTTGTCGAGGTCCAGCCCGAGCAGCGGGTACTGCAGCACCTCGTTGCCCTTGCCGATGACGATCTCCAGCCGCCCGCGGCTCAGCTGGTCGACCGTCGCGAGGTCCTCGGCGACGCGGATCGGGTCGAGCAGCGACAGCACGGTGACGCCCGTGCTCAGCAGGATGCGCGACGTCCGCGCCGCGACCGCGCCGAGGAGCACCGTCGGCGCCGACGACAGCATCTCTCCCGCGTGCCGCTCCCCCACCGCGAACGAGTCGAACCCGAGCTCCTCGGCCAGCACCGCCGTCTCCACGACCCGGTTCAACCGGTCGGACGGCGCGACCGCCTCCCCGGTCACGGGGTGGGGCGGGTTGAACACGATGTCGAGTACCTGGAACCGCACGTCCTTCTCCTTGTTGTTCGTCGTCGTCCGGGGCCGGTACCGGCGCGTTCGGCAGCTCCGGTCGAGTTCGGCACGCGCAGGTGCCGAACCCGACCGGAGCTGCCGACCCCGGGGCGGGGTTGCCGATCTGTCAGGCCGCGGTGGCCTCGGCGGCGGCGGCGTCGCGCTTCGCCACCTCCTCGCGGACGAGCGGGATGACGTAGCGACCGAAGTCGACCGCGTCGTCCAGCAGGTCGTAGCCGCGCGCGGAGATGACGCGGACGCCGAGGTCGTAGTAGGCGAGCAGCGCCTCGGCGACCTGCTCGGGCGTGCCGACGAGCGCGTTGGAGTTGCCGGCGCCGCCGGTGGCCTTCGCGGTCGCGGTCCACAGCGCGGTGTCGAAGCGCTCGCCCTGGGCGGCGATCTCGCGCAGGCGCTGGGAACCCGCGTTCTCGGGCTTGTCGATCGGGTGCCGACGGCTGAGCTGGCCCCCCGCGGCGGCCTTGCGCGCCTCGATCCGGTCGAGGATGCGGTGCGCCTTCTCCCAGGCGAGTTCCTCGGTCGGCGCGACGATCGGCCGGAACGCGGCGTGGATGCGCGGCGGCGTCGTGCGGCCCGCGGCGGCGGCCTCGGCGTGCACGCGCGCGATCTGCTCGGCGGTGCGGTCGAGCGGCTCGCCCCAGACGGCGTAGATGTCGGCCTCGGCCGCGCCGACGCGGAACGCGGCGTCCGACGACCCGCCGAACGAGATGGTCGGGGTGCGGCCCTCGAACGGCTTGGCGTCGAGCACGAAGTCGTCGAAGTCGTAGAACGGCCCGTGGTGGTCGAACGGCTCGGCGCTCGACCAGGCCTGCTTGACGATCTGGATGTACTCGTGGGTGCGCGCGTACCGCTCGTCCTTGGTCAGCGTGTCGCCCTCGCGGCCCTGCTCGTGGTCGTTTCCGCCGGTGATGAAGTGCACGGAGAGCCGCCCGCCGGAGAGCTGGTCGAGCGTCGCGAACGTCTTGGCGGCGTACGTCGGGTAGGACACGTTGGGCCGGTGCGCGAGCAGCAGCTCGATCGACTGCAGGCGCGCGGCGGTGTAGGCGGCGAGCGCGGCGGGCTCGGGGCCGGAGGAGCCGTACGCGAAGAGGACGCGCGTCCAGCCGTTGTCCTCGTGCGCGCGCACGAGGCGCTCGAGGTAGGCGGGGTCGAACGCGGCGGTCGTGCGCTCGGTGGTCTCCGAGGCGTCGTTGGTCGTGGCGATGCCGAGGAACTCGACGGGCATGAGGGTCTCCGTGGTGTCGGTGCGGGTGGTGCGTCGTGCGGTGGTGCGGGGGCCGGACGTGCGGGGCACGGTCCGGCCGCCGGCTCAGGGCCGGGCGGGCGCCGTCGGGTCCGGCGACGCCGCGGGCCCCGCGGGCGCGGGCTCCGGGGCCGCCCCGACCGGGTCGGACGCCGGGAGGCCGGCCTCCTTCCACGCGGGGAAGCCGCCGTCGACGTGGGACACGTGCGTGTACCCCCGGCGTGCGAGCGCCTCGGCGACGGGCCCGGAGCCGTTCGGCGACCCGCACACGACGACGACGGGCGTGTCGAGCGAGATCACCGGGGCGTCGGCGGGGCCGAACAGCGCGTCCAGGTCGTCGCGGTCGGCGAGCGTGGCGCCGGGGATCTCGCCGTGCGCGGCGCGACCGCCGGCCGAGCGCACGTCGATCAGCAGCGCGCCGTCGGCGACCTGGGCGGCGGCGTCGGTCGCGGCCCGCAGGGGCGGGGTCGTGGTCATGGGTGTCTCCTTCGCGGGGTGGTGGCGTCAGCGGGTGGTGGCGAGCGCGGGTGCGACGGCGGGCGTAGCGGTCGTGGTCGTGGTGTCGCCGCCGCTCGGGGCGCCCGCGAACCAGTGCTCGGCGAGCAGCGCGAACGAGCGTCGGGCGTCGTCGGCGTCGTGGGTCGCGGTGGTGACGAGCAGCTCGTCCGCGCCGGTCGCGCGGCGCAGGGTCTCGAGCCGCCGCACGACGGTCTCGGGGTCACCGACGATGCGTGTGTCGACGCGGTCGGCGACGAGCGCGCGCTCCGCCTCCGGACGCTCCTCCCACGCGGGCGACGTGCCCGGCTCCGGGTAGGCGATCGCGCCGTCGGCGCCGCTGCGGATGGAGAGCACCCAGTCCGCGAACGGCGTCGCGAGCTCGCGGGCCCGCTCGACGGTGTCGGCGACGAGCACGTCGGCGGACACGACGACGTAGGGCTCGTCGAGCACGCCCGGCCGGAACGCCTCGCGGTACGCGGCGACGGTGTCGAGCGTCGCCGACGGCGCCACGTGGTAGTTCGCGGCGAGCGGCAGCCCGAGCTCGCCCGCGACGCGCGCGCTCTCGCCCGCGCTCGACGCGAGGACCCACAGGTCCCAGTCGGCGCCCTCGACGGGCGGGCTCACGTACGGCGTCCCGCGCTCGTCGCGGTAGGTCCCCGCGCGCAGCCCGAGCACGAGCTCGAGCTCGTCGCGGAAGCTCGCCGGGGTGCGCGACGCCCCGACGATCCGCTTCTGCGCGAGGATGCGTTCGCGCAGCACGGAGTCGTTCACGTCGGCGGGCGGCGCGCCGGGCACGTACAGCCCGTCGACGACCCGCGGCCCGGTGGCGGGCCGGGCCCGCCGCGGCGCCCCGGCCCCCTTCTCCCCCGTCGGCGGCGTGAACGCGCGGCCGAGCCCGAGGTCGACGCGGCCCGGGTGGAGCGCGGCGATCGTCCCGAACTGCTCGGCGGCGACGAGCGGGCTCGTCGTGCTGAGCAGCACGGCACCGCTGCCGACACGGATGCGCTCGGTCCGGGCCGCGACGGCGGCGGCGAGCACGGCGGGCGACGCGGAGCCGACGCCGGGCGACAGGTGGTGCTCGGCGTACCAGACGCGGTGGTAGCCGAGCCGGTCGAGGTCGCGCGCGAGCCCGACGGCGCGGCGCACCGCGTCCTGGCCCGTCGCCCCCTCGGGGACGATCGCGAGGTCGAGCACGGACAGCGGGACGCGGCCGGACGCCGGTCGCGGCCCGCCGGGGGTGGCGGTCGGGTGCGGGTGCTGGTGGGACATGGCTTCCTCTGGTGGGGTGCGGTGGCTCGGGGCGACGCGGTCGCGTGGGGGCCCGCCGGGCTACTTGGACGGGAACCCGAGCGCGGCGAGCGTGGTGCGCAGGTGGGCGCGCCCGCGCAGGGCGCCGGGGACGCGCAGGCGGTCGACGACGCGGTCGCGCCAGCCGCCGTCGAGCCCCTCCTCGCGGTAGAAGGGCGCGATGCGCTCCTCGTACGCCGCGACGTGCTGGTCCTGCCCGACGGCGCGGTAGCGCTCGGCGTGCAGGACGGCCGCCTGCGGCAGCCGCGGCTTGACCCGTTCGCCGCCCGCGGGGTCGGGGTGCCCGACGACGAGCCCCACGACCGCGACGACGCCCTCGGGCAGGCCGAGCTCGGCCGCGACCTGGGCGGGGTGGTTGCGCAGCGCGCCGATGTACACGGTGCCGAGACCGAGCGACTCCGCCGCCACGACGGCGTTCTGCGCGGCGAGCGCGGCGTCGAGGAACGCGACGACCGTCGTCTCGAGGTAGTCGGTCGCCTCGAGCCGGACGCCCTCGCGCTCGCCGAGGGCGCGGGCCCGCGCGACGTCGGCGAGCCAGACGAGCAGCAGCGGCGCGGTGCGCACGTGCTCCTGGTCGCCCGCGAGCGCCGCGAGCCGCGCCTTGCGCACGGGGTCGGTGACGGCGACGACGCTCCAGAGCTGGAGGTTCGACGACGTCGGGGCGGACTGCGCGGCGGCGACGAGCGTCGGCACGACGTGGTGGGCCAGCGGGTCGGTGCGGTAGCGGCGCACCGTCCGGTGGCCCAGCTGCGTCGCGAGGACGGTGCCGGGACGGTCCGCGGCGGGTGCCAGGCCCGCGGTCGCGCCGGGCGCGACGTCCTCGACCGCGGCGAGGTCGACGCCGTACCGCGCGGCGAGCGCGGCGCGGGCACCGTCGGCGTCGTGGGACGGCGCGCGGAGCGTCCCGGGGTCCGCGGCCGGGGCCGCAGCGTCCCCAGCGGTGGGTGCGGGAGCGATCGTCATGAGGCGGTCCTCTCGGGGAGTGCGGCGAGGCGGGCGAGCGCGAACCGCTCGGCGGCGGTGCCGCCGTCGGGCAGGGCGCCGGGGGCGGTCGCGAGGTCGGCGAGCACGCGCCCGACGGCCGGGGCGAACTTGAAGCCGTGGCCGGAGAACCCGGCGCCGACGACGACCGGACCACGCCGGTCGAGCACGAAGTCGTGGTCGGGCGTCGTGGTGTACGTGCAGCTCACGGGGACCCACGCGTCGGGGTCGAGGCCGGGCAGCCAGGTCCGCACGTAGTCGCGCAGCGCGGCGAGCTGGCCCGGCTCCGGCCGGTACGAGCGCCGGTCGGGGTCGACGACGGGGCCGACGCCGTGGAAGCCGACCTTGACGCCCTCGCCCGGGGTCGCGAGCCCGTAGACGCCGCTCGGCCACGCGGTGCCGGGACCGGCGTCGTGCGTGAACGCGGGCCACCCCGCGGGCGACGTCCCGGGGGCGAGCGCGAAGTGGGCGGGCTGCTCCTGCGTGACGACGAGCGGGAGCTCCTGCCCCAGCAGGCCGCCCGCCGGGGCGCCGAGCAGACCCGCGCTCCACGCCCCGACGGTCACGACGACGACCCGCGCGACGACGTCGGCGCCGTCGGTGACGACGCGCACGCCCTCGGGGACGCGCTCGACGTGCCGGACGGCGACCTGGTGCCGCACGTCGGCACCCCGGGCGGCCGCGGCCCCCTGGAGGGCCGCGACGGCCCGGTCGGCGTGGAGCCGGCCGGCCGTCGCGACCTCGTGCAGCACCCGGCCCTCGAACCGCAGCCCCGGCCAGCGCTCGGCCGCGGCCGCGGGGTCGAGCCACTCGTGCTCGATCCCCCGGGCCGCGAACGCGGCGCCGATCGCGTCGACGCGGCGCTCGGCCGCGCTGTCGCGACGCCCGTGGCTCACGCCGCCCGTGACGTCGAGGAGCTCGGTCCCGGTCTCGTCCTCGACCTCGCGCCACAGGCGCAGCGCCTCCTGCGCGAGGTCGAGGTACTCGGGCTCGGCGTACGTCGTGCGGTAGATGCGCGACGTCCCGTGCGAGGCGCCGTGCGCGTGCCCGGGCGCGAAGCGCTCGAGCAGCACGACGTCGCGCCCGCGCCGGGCGAGCTGCCACGCCGCGGCCGAGCCCATGACGCCGCCCCCGACCACGAGGTGGTCGACGTGCTGGGTGCTGGTGGTCATGCGCGGGTCACTCCGTCTTCGGCAGGCCGGGCGGGTTGGTCTGCGACTCCTCGACGGCCTCGGACTCCAGGCCCCACCGCTGGAGCACCTCGAGGTAGGTGCCGTCCTCGATGGCGTGGTTGATCGCGGCCGTGATGGCCGGGGCCGCCTCGTTGCCCTTCTTCGTGGCGACGGCGATCTGCGCCGTGTCGGGCCAGCCGCCGTTGAGCGTGCCCACGACCTTGAAGTCCTGCGGGGAGATCGCCGCCTGGTACGCGAGCGACGCGTTGGGGCCGACGTACGTCTCGATGCGCCCGGACTGGAGCGCGAGCAGGACGTCGGAGAACTGCTCGTAGTACTCGGGGCCCTGGATGGGCTCGAGGCCGTCCTCCTGGTTGAGGCGGTCCCACTCGAGCACGATCTTCTCCTGGTTCGTCCCGGAGCCGACGGCGACGACCTTGCCCGCGATGTCCTCGCGCTTCGTGATCGACGTGATGTCGGAGTCGGCACCCACGAGCCAGCCGAGCTCGTCGTTGCGGTAGGTGGAGAAGTCGATGGTCTCCTTGCGCTCCTCGGTCACCGTGACGTTGGAGATCACGGCGTCGACGTCGCCCGAGCCGAGCGCGAGCGGCCAGTCGGCCCAGGCCTTGACCTCCAGGCGCAGGTCCTTGCCGAGCGCGTCGGCGACGAGCTGCGCGACGTCGGTCTCGTTGCCGATGGGCGTCTCGTCGTCGTCGGCGAGGAAGCCGAGCGGCGGTGCGGCGCCCGCGGAGATCGCGACGACGAGCTCGTCCTTGTCCTTCCAGGCGTCCGGGAGGAGCGCGACGGCCTCGGCCGACTCGGTGGTGCGGATGCGGTCCTGGTCGGGGCTCGTGCTCACGTCGAGGGCGTCCGAGACGGACGTCGTGCTCTCCGTCGTGCCGTCGGAGGACGCCGCGCCCTCGTCCGCCGCGGCCGGGGCCTCGGTGCTCACCCCGGAGCAGGCCGCGAGCGCCAGCAGGGGCACGACGGCGAGGGCGGCGAGCGCGCGGGGGGCGCGGGCGCGGGTGGTCGTTGCGGTCACGGGTGTCCTACCTCTCGGGTGGTGCGTCCGGGTGACGCAGGGAGTGCGGGTGTGCGGGACGGCCGGGCGGCCGGTCGCGGGTGACGACTGTGGGCGTCGGTGGACGTCGGGTGGGTTTCAGAGCACCTTCTGGAGGAAGGCCCGGGTGCGGTCGTGGCGCGGGCGGTCGAGCACCTCGGCGGGCGTGCCCTGCTCCACGACGACGCCGTCGTCCATGAACACGACGGTGTCGGCGACCTCGCGGGCGAAGCCGATCTCGTGCGTCACGACGACGAGCGTCGTGCCGGTGCTCGCGACGTCCTTGATGACCTCGAGCACCTCCCCGACGAGCTCGGGGTCGAGCGCCGAGGTGGGCTCGTCGAACAGGAGCACCTTGGGCCGCAGCGCGAGCGCACGGGCGATGGCGACGCGCTGCTGCTGCCCGCCGGAGAGCTGGCGCGGCCGGGCGTCGGCCTTGTCCGCGAGCCCGACGCGCTCGAGCAGCGCGCGGGCCTCGGGCTCGACGTCCTCGCGGCGGCGGCGCTGCGCCGAGACCGGCGCCTCGACGACGTTCTCGAGCGCCGTGAGGTGCGGGAACAGGTTGAAGCTCTGGAAGACGAACCCGATCTGGGTGCGCTGGCCGAGGATCTCGCGCTCCTTGAGCTCGCGCAGGGTGCTGCCCTTGCGGCGGTACCCGATGAGCTCGCCGTCGAGCGAGATGAACCCCTTGTCGACCTTCTCCAGGTGGTTGATCGCGCGCAGCAGCGTCGACTTCCCGGAGCCGGACGGGCCGAGCACGACCGTCACGGACCCGGGCGGCACGGTGAGCGACACGTCGCGCAGCACCTCGAGCGTGCCGAAGCTCTTGTGGACGCCGTGGATCTCGACGAGCCCGGCGGTCGCGACGTCGGCGGTCATGCGGCACCTCCCGACGTGCGCGCGGTGCGGGTCAGCACGCCCACCCGGGCACGGGCCGCGTACGCGGGCGGGACGGCGTCGGGCACGGGGCGGCCGGAGAGCCGCGACGCCCAGACGAGCACGGTCCACCGCGCCTTCTGCAGCGGGGTCGGGGGCAGCGTGCGCACCGCGCCCTTCGCGTAGTGCCGCTCGACGTAGTACTGCACGACGGTGATGAGCGTCGTCAGCACGAGGTACCAGATCGACGCGACGATGAGCAGCGGCACGACGCGCCCGTTGCGGCCGTAGATGACGCTGACGATGTAGAACAGCTCGCCGTACGCCAGCACGTAGACGATCGACGTGCCCTTGAGCAGCCCGATCACCTCGTTGACGGCCGTCGGGATGATGGAGCGCATCGCCTGCGGCAGGATGATGCGGCTCACCTGGCGGCGCTTGGGGATGCCGAGCGACGCGGCGGCCTCCTGCTGCCCCTGGTCGACCGAGAGGATCCCGGCCCGCACGATCTCGGCCGAGTACGCGGCCTGCGAGAGCCCGAGCCCGAGGATCGCGGCCCAGAACTTGTCGATCACGGACAGCGTGTCGAAGTACAGGAACTCGGGCCCGAAGGGGATGCCGACGCTCAGGTACGGGTACAGGTAGGCGAGGTTGTACCAGAGCAGCAGCTGCAGCAGCAGCGGCACGGACCGGAACACCCACGTGTACGTCCACGAGACCGACTGCAGGAGCGGCGAGCGCGACAGCCGCATGAGCGCGAGCACGGTGCCGAGCGCGAACCCGACGACCGACGCGACGAGCGTGAGCCGGATCGTCGCCCACGCGCCCTCGAGGATCGAGGGCCAGGTGAGGTACTGCGCGACGACGCCCCACTCCCAGCGGTCGTTCGTCACGAGCGAGCTGACGACCATGGCGAGCAGCACGGCCACGCCGGCCGTCGCGACCCAGCGGCCCGGGTGCCGGGCGGGGACGATGCGCAGGCTCTCGAGCGGCAGCGCGTCCTCGACACCGCCGCGCGGGTCGGCGGGGTGCCGGCCCGACGGCGGCTCGAGCTGCCGGGACTCGTCCTGCGGGAGCGACACGGTGCTCATGGCGCGACCTCCAACCACTTCTCGAACGCGAGCGGGCCGATCTCCTCGGGATCGGTCCCGGTGTCGAACAGGGGCGTGTAACCGGTCGCGAGGTACAGCCCGGCGGCCTCGGGCTGGCGCGGGCCCGTCGTGAGGTACACGCGCCGGTAGCCGCGCTCGACGGCCCGGCGCTCGAGCTCGGCGAGCACGAGGCGCGCCAGCCCGCGGCGCCGGTGCGCCGAGTGCGTCCAGATCCGCTTGAGCTCGGCGGTGCGCACGGCGGGCGTCCCGTCGGCGCGGCGCGCGGCCGGCCGGGTGAGGCGCGCCGGGTCGCCGAGCTCCGGCTCGGCCCGACGGCGGAACGCGCCGCCCGCGACGGGCTCGCCGTCCTCCAGCACCAGCACGAGCTCGCCGTGCGGCGCCGCGAAGTCCTGCGCGGGGTAGTGCTCCATCTCGGCGCGGAGCTCCTCGGCGCTGAGCACGCGCTGGTACCGCGTCCAGTACTCGTGAGAGAGCTCGTCGAGCAGCGGCCGCACGAGCGGGTCGTGCATCGCGACGGACCGGACCTCGCGCGTCCCCCGCCCGACGGGGCGCGCGGCGACCGCGGTCACCGGGGTGCCCTCTCACCCGCGGTGACGGCGAACGGCACGTGGTTGCCCTCGACCGGCGCCGGGCACGTGCCGAAGTCGCTGAACGCGTACGGCAGGTTGACGGCCCGGTTGAGGTCGAGGCGCACGCTCCCCTCGGTGCCGGGCACCGCGTCGGCGTCCACGCGCAGGACCCGCCAGGGGGCGACGCCGTCCGCCTCGTCGCTGAAGAGCAGCGTCACCGCACCGCCCGGCGCGCCGGTGAGGGCGAGCGTCGCGCCGCGCCGGGCGCCGTCGCGCTCGACGACGAGGTCGACCTCGCCGACCGTGCGCACGTGGTGCACGAGGCCGGGCCGGGCCGCGCCGACGACGACGGGCCGCGGCGCGTCGTACCAGCGCACCGGCGCGTCGACGACCCAGGCGGCGTCGTAGGGGAACGTCGGGACGCCGTCGAACGCCGTCCGGGCCGGGGCGAGCGGGTCGCGCACGCGGACGGCGTAGCGGCCCGTGCGGTGCACGACCTCCACCGCGACCTCGCGCGTCTCGCCGCCGTCCGCCGGGTCGCCCGCGTCCCGGCCGTCCGGGAGGAACGTGCCCGCGAGCGTCGACCCGCCCTCCGCGACGACGACGGTCCCGACGACGCTGCCCGTCGTCGTCCGGACGGCGCCGCCCTCGCCCGCGCGGTGGTGCGCGCCGTCGGCGTCGGCCCACCAGAGCCCCGGGATCCCCGGGAGGGCGGCGGGCTCGGCCGGGAGCGCGTGGTACGCGACGAGGCTCAGCCAGCCGTGCGGCGGGCGCAGCCCGTCCTCGCGCTCGGCGTGCCAGGCGGCCCACGCGGCGGCGTCGGGCGACGCGGACGCGACGGGGTCGGCGGGTGCGGTGGCCACGGCGCCCGTGGCGGTCGGCGTGCTCGTGCTCATGGGTCCTCCGAGGTCGGTGCGGGTGGTCGGTGCGGTGGTCGCCGCGGTGCCGGCGGCGGTCAGCCGACGAGCTCGGCGGGGTGCGCCGTCGTGGGCTCGCCGTCGCCTCGCGTCGCGCCGGGGCGGGCGAGGCCGAGGTGCTCGCGCAGGGTCGTGCCCGCGTACTCCGTGCGGAACGAGCCGCGCTCCTGGAGCAGCGGGACGACCTGGTCGAAGACGTCGTCGAGCCCGCCCGGCGTGAGGTGGGGCACGAGGATGAAGCCGTCGGAGGCGTCCTCCTGGACGTGCCGGTCGATGTCGTCCGCGACCTGCTGCGGCGTGCCGACGAACCCGCCGCGCGACGTCACCTGGATGACGAGCTCGCGGATCGACCACCCGTTCGCCTCGGCCTGCTCGCGCCACGCCGCGGCGACCGCCGCCGGGTCCTTCGCGTGCCGCACCCGGCCGCGCGTGATCGACAGGTTCTCGGTGTCGGGGTCGACGTCGGGCAGCGGGCCCTCGGGGTCGTACGCCTCGAGGTCGCGGCCCCAGACCTGCTCGAGGAACGCGATCGCCGTCGGGCCCGAGACCTGCTGGAGCCGGATCTCCCGGGCGCGCTCCTCCGCCTCGGCGGGCGTGTCGCCCAGCACGACGACGGTCGCGGGCAGGATCTTCAGGGAGTCGCGCTCGCGCCCGTGGGCCGCGAGCCGCCCCTTGACGTCCTCGTAGAACGCGCGCCCGGCGTCGAACGTCGAGTGCGCAGAGAACACGACGTCGGCGGTCGCTGCGGCGAAGTCGCGCCCGTCGGCCGAGTCGCCCGCCTGGAACAGGACGGGGTGCCCCTGTGGGCCGCGCGGCGTCTCGAACAGCCCGACGACGTCCGCGTACGTCCCGTGGTGCGCGACCGGTCGCATCGCACCCGGCCGCAGGAACTCGCCCGCGATCCGGTCGGCCAGCACGGCGTCGTCGTCCCACGAGTCCCACAGGGCGCGCGCGACCTCGACGACCTCGGCCGCCCGCGCGTACCGCTCGGGGTAGGGCAGGTACCCGCCGCGGCGGAAGTTGGCGCCCGTGAAGGCGTCGGGGCTCGTCACGAGGTTCCACGCCGCGCGCCCCTCGGAGAGCAGGTCGAGCGTCGCGAACTGCTTCGCGAGCTCCCACGGCTCGTTGAACGTCGTGTTGATCGTGCCCGCGAGGCCGAGCCGCTCCGTGACGGCGGCGAGCGCGGCGAGGACGGGCAGCGTGTCGGGGCGGCCGACGACGTCGAGGTCGTGGATGCGGCCCTTGTGCTCGCGCAGGCGCAGGCCCTCGGCGAGGAAGAAGAAGTCGAGCCTCGCGTCCTCGGCACGGCGCGCGAGGTGCTCGAACGACGCGAAGTCGATCTGGCTGCGCGAGCGGGGGTCGCTCCACACGGTGGTGTTGTTGACGCCCGGGAAGTGGGCGCCGAGGTGGATCTGCTTGCGGGGTCGGGTGCTCATGTCGCTTCCGTCCGGGCTCAGGCGATCGCCGCGTAGCGGTTCGCGGGGTGCGGGAGGCCGAGCGTGTCGCGCAGCGTCGTGCCCGGGTACGCGGTGCGGAACAGCCCCACGCCCTGGAGCAGCGGCACGACCCCGTCCACGATCGCGTCGAGGTCCGTGCTCAGCGACGACGGCCGCAGCAGAAAGCCGTCGGCGGCGCCGGCGTGCGCCCACTCCTCGACCGTCGCCGCGAGGTCGCGCGCCGTGCCCACGTGCGTCAGCGAGTCGGTGTCCCACGAGACGCCCTCGAGGTCCTCGAGCAGGTCGAGGCGGGCCTGCGCGCTCGCGCGCGTGTCCCCGACGACGACGTACGCGTCCACGAGGACCCGCAGCCCGTCGGGGTCGCGCCCGGCGTCCGCGGCGGCGTCGCGCACCTGGGCCCGCAGCGCGACCGCCTCGTCCCGCGTCGCGGCGCGGACCCGCACGACGTCGGCCCGCCGGGCCGCGAGGTCGAGGGACGCCGGCGTGCTCGCCCGCACGACGACGGGCGGCTGGCCCTGCGGCGGGCGCGGCGTGATCGACGGCCCCTTGACCGCGAACCGGATGCCCTCGTGGTCGACGTAGTGCAGCTTCTCGCGGTCCACGAACCGGCCCGTCGCGACGTCGCGGATCTCGGCGTCGTCCTCCCACGAGTCCCACAGCCGCGTGACGACCTCGACCGCCTCGTCCGCCTCGGCCACGGCGTCGGGCTCGTCCTGGGCGCCCTTGCGCCCGAAGGCCGCGGCCTCGGCCGGGGTCGTGGACCACCCGACCTGCCATCCCGCGCGGCCGGAGCTCACCTGGTCGATCGTCGCGACCGCCTTGGAGACGTGGAACGGCTCGGTGTGCGTGGTGGTGACGGTCGGGACGAGGCCGATGCCCGCGCTGCGCGGCGCGAGCCGGGACGCGACGAGCGCGGCGTCGAGCCGGCCGCGCACGGACCCGTTGCGGCCCGGCTGGAGGGTGAACGCGTCGTCGAGCGTGACGAGGTCGAGCAGGCCGCGCTGGGCCGTGGCCACGAGCTCGACGAGGCGCTTGGCGTCGAACAGGCGCTGGGCCTGGGAGCCCACGGTCCGCCAGGCGGCGGGGTGCGCACCGGCGTCGGTGAGGTCGACGCCCAGGTGGACGGTGCGGGCGGGGCGGGGGTCGGGCATCACGAGGATCCGTTCTGGGACAGGCGCCGACCGCGCGCTCAGGGCGCGGCGGGGTGCCGGGGGGTGGGCAGGGTCGCCCCGCCGCAGGACGGCAGGGCGGGGCCGGGGAGGCCGGAGGGAGGCCCGTCAGGGCGTGCGCGCGAGCGCGCGCGGCGTCAGGAGCGGGGCGTCGTCAGCGACAACAGGTGACGCGCACGGGGGCGCCGACCGGACAGGAGACGACGGCAGCAGCACGGACCGGACAGGGGCACGTCGGCGCGTGCGGGGTGCTCACCGCGGTGCTCGACTCTCGCCGGTCCATCGTCCGTCTCCTTCGTGCCCGTCTCCGGGCGCCGCGTCGTTGCCCCGCACCGCGCAGGTCGCGCGACGCGGGACCTGGTCCTCACCCGGGGCACCCCGCCGCGCGGGAGGGTTGCCGTCCGACGAGCCGGGGCTTCGCGTCGGAGCTCATGACCATGTCCTGTGCCGAGGTCCGTGGACCTCGGTTGCCGGGAACCTACGAGCGGCCGGAGAGGGTGTCAACGCACCGCCGGGACCTTCCCACATACTGGACTTGATCGGTCAACTTTGAGCAGCGAGGGCCCGCCGTTTGCACCGAGTGCATCGATGCACCTAGTGTCAAGAGGTGCCCCTCCTCCCCGGACCCGAGCGCCCGACCGCGCCCGCGACGGGCGCCGTGACCCCCGACGCGACGAGCCCGGGCGCCCCCGGCCCGGACGCCGCGGCTCCCGACCGTCGCGCGGCCCTGCGCGCGCGCCACCGCCGCGCGATCGTCGCCGCCGCCGCGACGCTCATGGAGGAGAAGGGCGGCGCGCGCTTCACCGTCGACGAGCTCGCGGCCCGCGCCGACGTCGCGCGCCGCACGATCTTCAACCACTTCGCGTCGCTCGACGACGTCGTCGTCGAGGTCTGCGAGGACGTGCTGGGCACCGTCGTCGAGACGCTCGGGGCGAGCGCGGCCGAGCCGGGCACCGACCGCCCCACGCCCCTCGACGACGTCACCGCGGCGCTGCGCGGCACGGACCTCGTCGGCCCCATGGCCTACCTCACGCGCGCCCTCGGCGGTACCGCGACCGAGCCCACGCCCCGCGTCACGACGATGGTCGTGCGCACCTTCACCCACCTCGCCGAGCGCCTCGTCGCGGCGACCACGCGCCGGCACCCGGACGTCGACCCGCTCGAGATCGAGATGCTCGTGGGCGCGCTCATGGCCGGGGTCCTCGTCATCCAGCGTCGCTGGTGGGCCGAGACCGGCGCCGCCGACGACGACGCATCGCGCGAGGTCTGGGCAGGTCTGCTCGACCGCCTCGTCGAACGGATCCGCGCCGGCTGGGCGGACCCCGTCTGACACGACCCGCACCCTCCCCGCCCTGTCCCGCCTCGCGACCACCTCTCCCGCAGCATCACCCCCGCCATCCCGGGCACACCCGCCACCCGCCACCGGACTCCCACCGAAGGACCCTCATGGCTGAACTCCTCTACCGCCTCGGCCGCGCGTGCGCGCGCCGCGCGCGGACCGTCCTCGCCGCGTGGCTCGCGGTGCTCGTGCTCGCCGGGGCGGCGTTCGTCGCGTTCGGCGGCACGCTCGCCAGCAGCTTCTCGATCCCCGGCACCCCGACCGCCGACGTCACCGAGCGGCTCCAGACCGCGCTGCCCGAGGCGTCGGGCGGGAGCGGCACGATCGTCTTCGCGACGGAAGACGGCGCCCCGTTCACGCCCGAGCAGGAGGCCGCGATCGCGGACCGCTTCGCCGCGGCGGAGGAGGTCGACGGCGTCGCGTCGGTCGTCGACCCGTTCGCGACGCAGGAGGAGCTCGCCGACCAGCGGAAGCAGATCGACGACGGCCGCACCCAGATCGCCGCGGGACGCGAGCAGATCGAGGACGGCCGCGCACAGCTCGCCGCCGCGCAGGAGCAGGTCGACGCCGCGCGCGCCCAGCTCGACGCCGGCCAGGCCCAGCTCGACGCCGCACGTGCCCAGGCGGAGGCCGCGGGCGCGCTGGAGCAGGCGGCGCCGCAGCTCGACGCGCAGCAGGCCGAGATCGACGCGGGCCGCGCCACGCTCGAGTCGCAGGCCACGACGCTCGACCAGCAGGTCACCGCGCTGGAGGACCAGAGCGCGACGCTCGAGGAGCAGTCCGCGCAGCTCGAGCTCTCCGCTCCCCTGCTCGACATGGCGTCCGACATCCGCCTCGTGTCCACGGACGGGAGCGCGGCGGTCGCGAACGTGACGTTCACCGAGCCGAACATGAGCATCGACCAGCAGACGAAGGACGACCTCGTGGCCGTCTTCGCGGACGACCCGGTCGACGGCGTCCAGACCGACTTCTCGTCCGACATCGCCCAGGGCGTGCCGCAGGTGTTCGGCGTGGGCGAGGCCGTCGGCCTCGTCGTCGCGGCGATCGTGCTCGTCGTCATGCTCGGGACGCTCGTGGGCGCAGGCCTGCCGATCCTCACGGCACTCATCGGGGTCGGGATCGGCGCGCTCGCCGCGATGTCGCTGTCCGGGGTCGTGGAGATGTCGTCGGTGACGCCGGTGCTCGGCCTCATGCTGGGGCTCGCCGTCGGGATCGACTACTCGCTGTTCATCGTCAACCGGCACCGGCGCCAGCTCAAGCAGGGCGACGAGCTGCACGAGTCGATCGCGCTCGCGAACGGCACGTCGGGCAACGCGGTCGTGTTCGCCGGGGCGACGGTGCTCATCGCGCTGCTCGCGCTCAACGTCACCGGCATCCCGTTCCTCGGCCTCATGGGCACGGTCGGTGCGCTGTGCGTCGCGATCGCCGTCCTCATCGCCGTCACGCTCACGCCGGCCCTGCTCGGCATGATCGGCCCGCGGATCCTCAGCCGCCGCGAGCGCGCCGCGCTCGCCGGGCCCGCCGCGTCGTCGGGCGCCTCGACGGGCGCGTCGACGGGCGCGTCGGCCGGGACCGCGTCGTCGGAGCCGGGCACCGCGGGCGGCCTGCCCGCCGCGGAGCCCGTGCGCCCCATGTCGACCGTCCGCGCGGTGGGGACGGCCCTGCTCGCCGTCGTCGCGCTCGGCGTGATCGCCCTGCCCGCGCTCGACCTGCGGACCAACCTGCCCGACGGCTCGTCCGAGGCGCACGACTCCACGCAGTACCGCGCGTACTCGACCGTCGCCGAGGAGTTCGGCGAGGGCACGAACGGGCCGCTGCTCGTCGTCGCCGACCTGCCGGGCGAGCCGACCGAGGCCGAGGCGCTCGAGTACCAGGTCGGCGTGGCCGAGGAGCTGTTCTCGCAGGACGACGTCGTGGCCGTCGCCCCGATCGGGACGTCCGAGGACCGCACGGTCGCGGCGTTCCAGGTGATCCCGGCCGAGGGTCCGACGAGCGAGTCGACCGAGGAGCTCGTGCACGCGCTGCGCGCCCTCGAGCCGCTCGACGGCGAGGTCACGCTCGGCGTCGCGGGCTCGGCCAGCGGCAACATCGACATCTCGGAGAAGCTCGCGCAGGCCCTGCCGATCTACCTCGCGGTCGTCGTCGGGCTGTCGCTCGTCATCCTCGTGCTCGTCTTCCGGTCGATCTTCGTGCCGGTCGTCGCGACGCTCGGGTTCATCCTGTCGTACTTCGCCGCGCTCGGCGGGGTCGTCGCGATCTACCAGTGGGGCTGGCTCGCGGGGGTGTTCGGCGTCGAGACGCCGGGCCCGATCCTCAACTTCCTGCCCACGATCCTCGTCGGCATCCTGTTCGGACTCGCGATGGACTACCAGCTCTTCCTCGGCTCGGGGATGCGCGAGGCGTACGCGCACGGCGCCCCCGCGCGCGTCGCGATCGTGCAGGGCGTCCGCGCGGGCCGGGCCGTGGTGACGGCCGCGGCGATCATCATGATCTCCGTCTTCGGCGGGTTCGTCTTCTCGCACAGCGCGATGATCCGACCCATCGGGTTCGCGCTCGCGTTCGGCGTCCTCGTCGACGCGTTCGTCGTGCGGATGCTGCTCGTCCCGGCGCTCATGCACCTCGTGGGCGACAAGGCGTGGTGGCTCCCCCGCTGGCTCGACCGCATCCTGCCCGACGTCGACGTGGAGGGCGCCGCGCTCGAGCGCCGGCACCCGCACCACCTCGACGGGTCGACCGACCCGGCGGCCCAGGGCGGCGCGCCCGACGCCGGCACCGAGCCGGGCACCACCGGCCCGGACGCGGCCGAGCCGGAGACCGCGCGCGGCTGAGGCCGCGGATCCCCGCACCGGACCCGGTGCCACCGGTCGACGAGCGAGCCCGCTCGTCGGCCGGTGGCGCCGGGTCCGTCGTCGTCAGGGGCGGGGCACGTGCACCGTCGCGACGATCGCGCGGTGGTCGCTGCCCACGACGTGCAGCGAGTCGACGTCGGTCACGACGTTCTCGCGGTCGGTCACCACGTGGTCGAGGTTGAGCACCGGCGGCACGACGCCGGGGCGCGGCGACCACGACAGGTCGAGCCCGCCGCCCGAGGCACGCGTCGCGTCGTGGAACCGGTCGCCGAGCAGCCGGCGGAACGTCGCGTGGTCGTGGGTGGAGTTGAAGTCGCCGACGAGCACCTGGGGCAGCGCGTCGCCGTGCGCGCGCTCGGCGAGCGCGTCCGTCTCCTCGTGCCAGATGTCGACGTACTCCGGGATCGGCGGGATCGGGTGCACCGCGGTGACCCGCACCGGGACGCCGTCGACCTCCACCGTCGCCGACGGCATCGCGTCGTTCGAGAACGGCTCGACGTCCACGTCGCGGAGCGGCAGCGCGCTCCACAGCCCGCTGCCCATGGCGCCGCGCCCGACCTTGCCGTCGGCGCTGTACGGCAGCACGTCCTCGATCCCCGCCGCGACGAGCCGCTCGCGCAGGTCCGTCGTGAGCTCCAGCACGGCGAGCACCTGCACGTCCTCGGTGCGGACGAGGTCGACGAGCGCCTCCGCGTCCGCCGCGCCGTACCAGGTGTTGGCGCCCATCACGCGCAGCGTCACCGCGTCGTCGGGCGGCGCGGGGCCGGGCACGAACGCAGGCACGAGCCACACCGCCTGGACGGCGACGCAGACCGCGAGCAGCGCCGCGAGCAGCCACCGGCGCGCGAGCAGCGTCAGCACGAGCCCGACGGCGGCGCCCAGGGCGACGAACGGCGTGAACCCGACGAGCTGCGCGACGGGCGTCCACGCGTCGTCGGGCAGCATGCGCACGAGCGTGAGGAGGAGCACGGCGACGACGCCCGTGGCGAGCACGACCGTGAGGGGTCGGCCGCCCGGTCGGCGCCGCGTCGTGACGCGCGCGGGCGGGAGGCGCGTGGTGGCCGAGGTCATGCCCGGACTCTCGCAGCGCCGCCCCGCCGCCGCGACCCGCCCCACCGGCCCGCCCAGTGATCTCCACCGAACCCGCCCACCCGCCCGTCCCCTCCGTCCGCCGAGCACGAGGTTGCCGTCGTTCCGGGGTCCGTCCCGACGCCAACCTCGTGCTCGACCGAGGGCTGGACCGGGACCGGACGACGACGCCCCGGTCACCACGTGGTGACCGGGGCGTCGGTGGAGCGGGTGTCAGCCGAAGATGGCCGGCAGCGTGCCGCGGAAGGCCGCGTCCGCCTCGCTGAGCGGGACGGTGAACAGGCCCGCGACCTCGAGCGCCTCGCCCGACTCGGCGACGGCGCCGGGCTCGGTGCCCGTCTCGCCGATCTTCAGGACGGGGACGCCGCGCGCGACGCACGCGTCGACGAGCTTGGACTCCTCGCCGCGGGGCACCGCGACGAGCGCGCGGGCCGTCGACTCGGAGAACAGCGCCTCGAACGGCGTGACGCCGTCGCGCTCGGTCAGCGCGTCGAGCGACACGGTGGCCCCGACGCCGAAGCGCAGCGACGCCTCGAGGAGCGCCTGCGCGAGCCCGCCCTCGGAGAGGTCGTGCGCGGCCGACACGAGGTCGTCGCGGCTCGCGTTGACGAGGACGCCGGCGAGCGCCTTCTCGGCCGCGAGGTCCACCCGCGGGGGCACGCCGCCCAGGTGGCCGTGCTCGACGTCGGCCCACGCCGAGCCGTCGAGCTCCGCACGCGTGGTGCCGAGGAGGTAGATGCTCTCCCCCGTCTCGCGCCAGCCCGACGGCGTGGCGTGCGCGACGTCGTCGAGCACGCCGAGCACGCCCACGACCGGGGTCGGGTGGATCGACGAGTCGATCTGCCCCGGCTCGCCGGTCCCGTTGTAGAGCGACACGTTGCCGCCCGTCACGGGGACGCCGAGCTCGCGGCACGCGTCCGCGAGGCCCTCGATCGCCTCGACGAGCTGCCACATCGAGTCGGGGTCCTCGGGCGAGCCGAAGTTGAGGCAGTCGGTCACGGCGAGCGGGCGGGCGCCCGTCGTCGCGACGTTGCGGTACGCCTCGGCGAGCGCGAGACGGGCGCCCGTGCGCGGGTCGAGCTTGCCGTAGCGGCCGTTCGCGTCCGTCGCGAGCGCGACGCCGAGGCCCGTGCTCTCGTCGACGCGGACCACGCCCGAGTCGTCAGGCTGCGCGAGCGCGGTGTTGCCCTGGACGAACCGGTCGTACTGGTTCGTCACCCACTCCTTGGACGCGAGGTTCGGCGACGCGAGGAGGCGCAGGGCCGTCGCGCGGAGCTCGTCGCCGCTCTCGGGGCGGGCGAGCGCGTCGGCGTCCACGGTGCGGGCGTTGAGCCCGTCCTGCCACGACGGGCGCGCGTACGGGCGGTGGTACACCGGGCCCTCGTGCGCGACGGTCCGCGGGTCGACGTCGACGATGCGCTCGCCGTGGTGGTCGATCGTCAGGCGCCCGGAGTCGTTGACCTCGCCGATCACGGCGGTCTCGACGTCCCACTTGGCGGTGATGGCGAGGAACTCGTCGAGCTTCTCCGGCGCGACGACCGCCATCATGCGCTCCTGCGACTCGGACATGAGGATCTCGCCCGCGTTGAGCGTCGGGTCGCGCAGCAGGACGTCGTCGAGCCACACGTGCATGCCGCCGTCGCCGTTCGAGGCGAGCTCCGACGTCGCGCACGAGATGCCGGCGGCGCCGAGGTCCTGGATGCCCTCCACGACCTGCGCCGCGTAGAGCTCGAGGCAGCACTCGATGAGGACCTTCTCCATGAAGGGGTCGCCCACCTGGACGCTCGGGCGCTTGGCGGGCACGCCGTCCTCGAACGTCTCCGAGGCGAGGATCGAGGCGCCGCCGATGCCGTCGCCGCCCGTGCGGGCGCCGAACAGCACGACCTTGTTGCCGACGCCCGAGGCGTTGGCGAGGTGGATGTCCTCGTGGCGCAGCACGCCGAGGCACAGCGCGTTGACGAGGGGGTTGCCCTGGTACGAGGCGTCGAAGACGAGCTCGCCGCCGATGTTCGGCAGGCCGAGGCTGTTGCCGTACCCGCCGACGCCGCTCACGACGCCGTGCACGACGCGCGCCGTGTCCGGGTGGTCGACGGCGCCGAAGCGGAGCTGGTCCATGACGGCGACGGGGCGCGCGCCCATGGAGATGATGTCGCGCACGATGCCGCCGACACCCGTCGCGGCGCCCTGGTAGGGCTCGACGAACGACGGGTGGTTGTGCGACTCGACCTTGAACGTCACGGCCCAGCCGTCACCGATGTCGACGACGCCCGCGTTCTCGCCGATGCCGACGAGCAGGTGCTTCTTCATCTCGTCCGTGGTCGCCGCTCCGAACTTCGACAGGTGGACCTTGGACGACTTGTACGAGCAGTGCTCGGACCACATGACGGAGTACATCGCGAGCTCCGCGGCCGTGGGGCGGCGCCCCAGGATGTCGCGGATGCGCTGGTACTCGTCCGGCTTGAGGCCGAGCTCGGCGAACGGCTGGACCTCGTCGGGCGTGGCGGCGGCGTGCTCGACGGTGTCGAGCGTCGGCGCGGCGGGACGAGCCTCGGAGCGTGCGGAAGCCTGGGGTGCGGGGGCGGTCATCGTTTCCCTCGGGTGGGCGCTGAGCGGGGAGCGCACGACGGCGCGCGGCCAGTCTACCGGCGCCCGGGGAGAGGCCGTCCGGGCGTCTCGCGTCGCGGGCGACCGAGAAGTGAGACGAGCGTCTCGCCGTGCGGAAACCGGGTTTCCGGGTTCCGATGGAGGGGTGACCACCCTTCTCGAACCGACGTCCGGCACCGCCCGCAGCAGGACCAGCGACCTCCTCGACCCGCACCTGGAGCGGCTCGGCCACGAGCTCACGCTCGTCGAGCGCCAGCTCAACGGCTACTCCCGGCGCACGGGCTCCTACGTGGGCCGCGGGGCCGTCGAGACCGTCGAGCCGGCGGAGGGCCGCTACCGGGACGAGCTCGAGGCCGAGCGCGAGCGCATCCTGTCGCGCCTCGAGATGCTCAGCGCCATGCGCGTCGCCGCGTCCTGCTGACCACGACCCCGACCGCGACTCCGAGCGCGGCCACCGTGGGGCGCAGGACGGCTCAGAGCGTCAGCCCCAGGACGACCCCCAGCACGCCGAGCGCGGGCGGCACGAGCTGGACGAGCGCCGCCCGCGCCTTCGACGGCGACGACAGGATCAGCACGAGCCCCGCCGCGACCATCGACCCGGCCCCTGCGACCACGAGCGTCAGGCCGACGTCCTGCCGGTCCGCCGCGTACAGGACGATGCCGAGCACGACGAGCACCGCGAGGAACAGGTTGTAGAACCCCTGGTTGAAGGCCATCTCGCGCGTGGCCGCCGCCTCCTGCGGCGACGTGCCGAACGTGGCGCGCGTGCGGTCGCTCGTCCACGTGAGCGACTCCATGACGAAGATGTACACGTGGATCGCCGCGGCGACCCCCGCGAGCGCCAGCCCGAACCCGATCATCGTCGGTCCCTCCCGGTCCGCGAGGCCGCACGGTGCGCGGACCCCGGCATACCGACCGGGTGTCGCTGCCTCAGCGCTCCTCAGCGTTCCACAGGAGCGGCTCGGCCGCCGCGAGCGCCACGGCCAGCGCGCCGACCACGAGCCCGACGCGCGTGTGCGGCAGCCGCACGCCGCGGTCGCGCAGCCGCTCCCCGCGCCGGTAGACCCACTTCTCGCCCGCGACGACGAGGCTCGTCGCGACCGCGAGCCCGGCCGCCGCGCCCGCGACGGCGACGCCCGCGGGCACCGGCGTGGTGTCGTCGTCGGTCGTCGCCCAGGTGTTGTCCTCCCGCGGGGCGCCGTCGGCGGTCGTGGTCCCGGACGTCGCGTCAGTCCCGCCCGCGTCCGCCTCGCGGGCGGCGTCGCGCAGGGAGCGCAGGCCCTCGCGCGCCTCGGTCCCCTCGGTCGTCGAGGTGAACGTCAGCGCGACGGCGGCCGTCGCGACGGCGGTCTTGGCGAGCGCGCGCGCCCAGCGCGGGCGGACGACGTCGGGCACGGCGTACCACGCCACGGTGGACAGCCCCGCGATCGCCACGGTGCGCGGGTCGGCGGCCCGTCGGGTCGGCGCGTGCTCGGTCATCATGTCCCTTCGTCGGCAGGTGTGCTCACGGGGCCTAACGGCTCGCGGCCGTGCCGGGTTCCTGCGGCGCGCAGGCGTTCGCGCAGGTAGCGCACCGCGGGGGCGTCGGTCATGGTCGCGCGCCACACGACCGTGACCGGGCGGGTCGGGACGGGCTCGCGCACGGGCACCGCGACGACGTCGGCCGGCAGCGGGCCGCGCCCGAGGCGCGGGACGAGCGCGACGGCGAGGTCCTGGGCCACGACCTCGACCTGCGACGCGAACTCGAGGCACCGGAAGTCGATGCGCGGGACGCGCGGCTCGCGCGCGAACATGTGGCAGAACCACTCGTAGCAGATGGTGCCGTCGGGCGTGCAGACCCAGGTCTCGTCGAGCAGGTCGGACGGCGTGAGCGCGGCCCGCCCCGCGAGCGTGCTCGACGCGTGCACGAGCACGTCGGCCTCGTCGCGGAACAGCTCCTCGGCGCGCAGGCTCGGCGGGAGCGCGAGGCCGACGCCCTCCCAGTGGTGCACGAGCGCGAGGTCGAGCGTGCCCGCCGCGACGGCCGCGACGGCGTCCCACGGCTCGGCCTCCTCGACGACGAGGCGCAGGTCCGGCACGTCGTCGCGCACCCGCGCGAGGAGCGGGGCGACGACGCCGCGCACCGCCGTCGAGAACGAGCCGAGGCGCACCGTCCCCGTGGGGCGCGCCCCGGCGTCGTGCAGGCGAGCCCGGAGCGACTCGACCTGCTCGCGCAGCGCGCGGCCCTCCTCGACGACGCGCCGCCCCGCGGCCGTGAGGACGACGCCCCGCCCCTCGCGGTCGAGCAGGCGCGCGCCGAGGTCGCGCTCCAGGCGCTTCACCTGCTGCGAGACGGCGGACGGCGTGTACCCGAGGTCGCGCGCCGCGGCGTGCACGGTGCCGGTGCGCTCGACGGCGAGCAGGGCGTCCACGGCGGCGAGGTCGATCATGCGACCGATGCTATCCGGAAGCGGTGCTACCGGGAACCGTGCACGACTGTGCGCTGGACGTGCACGATGCCGCGGGCGCACCCTCGATGCCATGCCGATGCGCCCGTCCCTCCTCGCCGTCCTCGTCGCCGTCGTCTGGGGCGTGAACTTCGTCGTCATCGACCTCGGGCTCGGCGACGTGCCGCCGACGCTGTTCGTCGCCCTGCGCTTCCTCGTCGTCCTGGTCCCCGCGGTGTTCCTCGTGCCGCGGCCCCGCGCGCGGTGGCGGGACGTGCTGCTCGTCGGCACGTTCATGAGCCTCGGCCAGTTCGGCCTGCTGTACACCGCGCTCGCGCTCGGCATGCCCGCCGGGCTCGCGTCGCTCGTGCTCCAGGCCCAGGTCGGGCTCACCGTGCTGTTCGCCGCCGCGGCGCTGCGCGAGGTCCCGACGCGCGCGCAGCTCGTGGGCGTGCTGGTCGGGGCGGCCGGGCTGGTCGTCGTCGGCGTGGGCCGCAGCGCCTCGACGCCGGCCCTCGCGTTCGTCGTGACGCTCGCGGCCGCGGCGTCGTGGGCGGTGGGGAACGTCGTCGCCCGACGCGCCGGGAGCCGCCGCGACCTGGCCTCTCCCTCGCGCGACCAGGGCTCTACCCCGCGCGACCAGGGCTCTACCCCGCGCGACCAGGGCTCTACCCCGCGCGACCAGGGCTCTACCCCGCGCGACCAGGGCTCTACCCCGCGCGACCAGGGCTCTACCCCGCGCGACCAGGGCTCTACCTCGGGCGACCAGGGATCTCCCTCGCGGCCCGGGCTGGAGGGGCTGTCGATGACGGTGTGGTCGGCGCTCGTGGTGCCGGTCCCCATGCTCGGGCTGTCGCTCGCGCTCGACGGGCCGGACGCCGTCGGGCACGCGCTCACCCACCTCACGCTCGCGCCGGTCCTGTCGACCCTCTACACCGCCTGGCTCGCGAGCCTCGTGGGCTACGGGATCTGGAACACGCTCCTCGCGCGGTACCCGGCGTCGGCGGTCGTGCCGTTCACGATGCTCGTGCCGCCTGTCGGGATGCTCGCCGCGTGGCTCGTGCTCGACGAGGTGCCGAACGCGGCCGAGGTGGTGGGCGGCGTCGTGCTCCTGCTGGGCGTCGCGACGACGACGGGCGTCCTCGGGCGACGGCGCTCGCCCGGCACGGCGGTCGTGCCCGGCGCGACGGCCGTCCCCGGCACGGCGGTCGCGCCCGACGCGGCGGCGTCCTCCGTCGCGACCGACCCGCCCTCCCCCGGGCGCCCCGACGCGACCGCGACCGACGGTCCGACCGCGACACGCGCGCGTTCGCGCTGACAGGACGCCCGCGCGGGGGTTCCATGGGAGTCCGGGACGTCCGAGACGCGAGGGAGCCTCTCATGAGCGAGACCGCGGGCCGCACGCAGGAACGGCAGCAACCGGAGCTCAAGCGCGTCATGGGGCCCAGGCTGCTCCTGCTGTTCATCGTCGGGGACATCCTGGGCACGGGCGTGTACGCGCTCACCGGCCAGGTCGCGGGCGAGGTCGGCGGGGCGGCGTGGCTGCCGTTCCTGCTCGCGTTCGTCGTCGCGACGATCACCGCGTTCTCCTACCTCGAGCTCGTCACGAAGTACCCGAGCGCCGCGGGCGCCGCGCTCTACACGCACAAGGCGTTCGGCATCCACCTGCTGACGTTCGTCGTCGCGTTCATGGTCATGAGCTCCGGGATCACGTCGGCCTCCACGGCGTCCAACGCGTTCGCGGGGTTCGTCTCCGACGGGTTCGGGCTCGAGCTGCCGACGGGCGGCGACGGGCGCCTGCTCATCGCCCTCGCCTTCATGGCCCTCGTCGCGCTCGTCAACCTGCGCGGGGTCGGGGAGAGCGTCAAGGCGAACGTCGTGCTGTCGCTCGTCGAGCTGTCCGGCCTCCTGCTCGTCATCTTCGTGGGGCTGTGGGCGACGACGCAGGGCCGCGCCGACTTCTCGCGCGTCGTCGTGTTCGAGAGCGCCGACGACAAGAGCGTGTTCCTCGCCGTCACCGCCGCGACGACGCTCGCGTTCTTCGCGATGGTCGGGTTCGAGGACTCCGTGAACATGGCCGAGGAGTGCAAGAACCCCGTGCGGGACTTCCCGCGCATGATGCTCACCGGGCTCTCGATCACGGGCGCGATCTACGTGCTCGTCGCGATCACCGCCGTCGCGCTCGTCCCCGTGGGCGACCTCACGGACGACGCCAAGGGGTCGGCGCTCACGCAGGTCGTCGCGGCGGGCGCGCCGAACCTGCCGTTCGACACGATCTTCCCGTTCATCGGGATGTTCGCCGTCGCGAACTCCGCGCTCATCAACATGCTCATGGCGTCCCGCCTGCTCTACGGCATGGCGAACCAGGGCGTGCTGCCGCGCGCGTTCGGCCAGGTGCACCCGTTCCGCCGCACGCCGTGGGTCGCGATCCTCGTGACGACGGCCATCGCGTTCGCGCTCATCGTGTACGTCGTGCGGCAGTCCGGGACCGCGGCGGGAACCAACGCGATCGCCCTCCTGGGCGGGACGACGTCGCTGCTCCTGCTCGTCGTCTTCACGATCGTCAACGTCGCCCTCCTCGTGCTGCGTCGCGACCGCGTCGACCACGAGCACTTCCGCACCCGCACCTGGCTCGCGGTGCTCGGCGCCCTCACGTGCGCGTACCTCGCCGGGCCGTGGGCCCGCAGCGCCGAGCAGCAGGAGCAGTACGTCATCGCGGGCGCGCTCGTGGCCCTCGGGGTCGTGCTCTCGTTCGTCACGTGGCTCTACAACCGCTCGGTGCGCCACCGCCGGATCGCGTTCTCCGACGTGTCGCGCCTGGAGGACGACGTCGAGGACGACGGCCCGGGGCGGTGACCGCCGTCGCGCATGATGGGTCCATGCAGATCCGCGTCGCCGCCTACGCCGTGGTCGTCCGCGAGGACGGCCGGATGCTCCTCCCCCACTGGAGCGAGGGGGACCGCGGAGGCTGGACGCTGCCCGGCGGCGGCATCGACCCGGGCGAGGACCCCGCCGCCGCGGCCGTCCGCGAGGTGCGCGAGGAGACCGGCTACGACGTCGAGCTCGACGGCCTGCTCGGCGTCGACAGCCTCGTGATCGACGCCGCCGACCGGATCCGGCCCGAGGACCGCGACCGGTCGCTGCACGCGATCCGCATCGTCTACCGGGCCCACGTGGTGGGCGGCGAGCTGCGCGTCGAGGAGGACGAGTCGACCGACGACGTCGGCTGGTTCACGCCCGACGAGGTCGACGCGCTGGATCGTGTCGGCCTCGTCGACGTGGCCCGCCGGTGGGCCGGCCTGCTCCCCGTGCCGTCGTGACCCGCCCGCGCCGGGTGGCCGGCGGGCGGCCCGGGACGACGGTGCTGGGCGCGCTCGCCGTCGCCGTCCTCGTCCCGGTCGCGCTCGCCGCGTGCACGCCCGGCACCCCGCCGCCGGACCCGGACGCGGTGACGTCCGCACCGGCGCAGGCCCCGTCCCCCGATCCCGGCGCCACCACGGAGGACGGCGGCGCCGCGGACGACCCGAACGGCGACCGGAGCGGCGGCGCCGAGCCGACGGCCGTGCGCGTCCCCGTCGGGACGGCGACGGTCGAGATCGCCGTGCCCCCGCCGACGTCGGGCGGGGCGGCGCCTCCCCGCGTCACGGCCGACGCCGAGGGCGCGTCCGACGTCACGCTCACCCTCGCGGGCGCCCCTGCCGTGGTCTCGGTGGAGGGCGGCTCGCTCGTGCGCCACCCGGACGGCACGCTCACCGTCCTGGACGACGGCGGCACACCCGTCGGCGGGCTCGGCGCCCCGCGCGTCGCGGGCCGGCACGGAGCGGACGGCGCGGACGGCGCAAGCGGGGCGGCGAGCGGGACGGCCGACGGCGCGGACGCCGGCCCCGCGGCGAGCACCCCCGCGCCCGGGACCCCGCGCGTCCGGGTCGCGCTCGTCGACGCCCACCGCGCGGAGGTGACGCTCGTGGGGACCGCGGGGACGACGTCGGGCGCGGACGACGCGGCGGGCGCTCCCGCCGGGGACGCGGACGAGACCGTGACGACGGACGCCGCCGCGGCGTGGGACGTCGTCGTCCCGCTCGGTACGCGCGCGGTGCGGAGCACCGGCTGGGGCGAGCGCGAGGGCGGCCGGTCGCTCGCCGTCGACCCGACGGCGTGGGCCCGCGCCGCCGGGCAGGCGGGCCGTGAGCTCGTGTGGGCGCAGGTCGTCGCCACCGAGCCGGAGGCCGACACCCCGACGATGCACGACCAGCTCGTGTGCCACGCCGTCGGCGCCCCGGACAAGGCGACGTGGAACCTCGAGCCCTGGCGGCCCGACGTCGGGCTGCTCGCCACGATGTCCGCGCGCTGCAACCCCGCCTGACCACCGCCGTCGACCCGACTGCGGCCCGCGCACCGGCTCGGCCGCCGAGCACGACGTCCCTCCCCGTCGAGCACGAGGTTCCTGTCGGCATGCGCCTCGAAACGACAGGAACCTCGTGCTCGGCGGCCGAGACGGAGACCGAGACCGAGACGGCAACGGCCCGGGCGGCGCGACGGCTGGTGGACGTCGTGCCGCCCGGGCCTGACCCTCGGCAGCGGTACCGCTCCGCCTGCGACGCCGAGGACGTTCCGGGGTGGCGCCGAGGACGGCGCCGGGGTGGTCAGCGGGCCTGCGGGCCGCCCTTCGCGGCCCTGCGCAGCGACTTCTCGCTCCGCGGCTCGTCGCCGCTCGCGCGCAGGCGCCGGTAGTAGTCGCGCGCCTCGTCCTGGCGCTCCTTCTCGATGCCCGTCGCGATCGTCGCGCGCAGGTGCTCGGGGCCGTAGCCCCAGGCGTCCACGAGGTCCTGCGCGTGCGGACGCAGCCGGTCGATGAGGCGGTCGAGGTAGCTCGTGACCGTGCGCGCGCGCTGCGTCGAGAGGCGCCCGTTGAGCAGGTACCAGGCGAGGTGCCGCTCGACGAGGCTCAGGCCGAACAGGTCGCGCACCGTGGTGAGGACCTCGCGCGTGCCCGCGTCCTCGATCGTGCCGAGCGCCTGCGTGAACGCCTCCCAGCGCAGCAGCTCCGCGTGGGCACGGGCCGCCTCGACGAGCTCGACCTGGTGGGCGTTGAACAGGTTCGTCGCCGTCTCCGGGTCGGCCTTCTGCGCCGGGCGCAGCGCCTGCGCGACGTCCGCGACCATCGTCTCGACCCGGTCGGTGAGCAGCGCGCGCTGCGTCTCGGGGTCGCGCAGGTGGCCGGCCGCGCGGCGCGGGTCGCCGACGTCCGCGAGCGCCTGCGCGGCCCGCTTGAGCGGCGTGCGGTGCAGCGCCATGTCGCCCGCGCGCTCGACGACGACGCGCGCCATCTGGCCCGGGGTGATGCCCTTGAACTGCTTGCCGTAGTCGGCAAGCAGGCGCTTCGCGACGAGCTGGAGCAGCACGGTGTTGTCGCCCTCGAACGTCGCGTACACGTCGAGGTCCGCGCGCAGGCTCGTGATGCGGTTGGTCGTGAGGAATCCGGCCCCGCCGCACGCCTCGCGCGTCTCCTGGAGCACGTCGAGCGCGAACCGCGTGCTCGTCGCCTTGAGCGCGGCCGCCGTCGTCTCGAGGTCCTCGCGCTGCTCCGGGGTGTCCTCCTCGCCGGAGAACACCGAGTGGAACAGGTCGAGCAGGCGGTCGTGCGCGAAGTGCGCCGCGTAGGTCTCCGCGATGGGGACGATCAGGCGACGCTTGTGCGTGCCGTAGTCGAGGAGCACGACCTCCTCCGTCGGCGTCGCCCCCGTGAACTGGCGGCGCTCGTTCGCGTACCGCACCGCGATCGCGAGGCCGAGCTTCGCCGCGGTCACCGCGGCGCCGTCGAGCGACACGCGGCCCTGGACGAGCGAGCCGAGCATCGTGAAGAAGCGGCGTCCGGGGCTGTCGATGGGGCTGGAGTACGTGCCGTCGGCGTCCACCGAGCCGTAGCGGGCGAGCAGGTCGGTGCGCGGGACCCGCACGTGGTCGAAGTGCAGGCGCCCGTTGTCGATGCCGTTGAGGCCGCCCTTCTGGCCGTCGTCCTCGCCGCCCACGCCGGGCAGGAAGGGCAGCCGGCCGAGCTCGTCGCGCTCACCCGCGGTGTCGCGGATGGGCACGTAGAACGCGTGCACGCCGTGGTTGACGTTCTTCGTGATCAGCTGCGCGAACACGACCGCGGCGACGCCGTGCACGCCCGCGTTCCCGAGGTAGTCCTTCCACGCCCCGCGGAACGGGGTGTGGATGACGAACTCCTCGGTCTCCGGGTCGTACGTCGCCGTGGTGGCGATGCTCGCGACGTCGGACCCGTGGCCGATCTCCGTCATCGCGAACGCGCCCGGCACCGAGAGGTCCATGGCGCCCGGCAGGAGGCGGTCCTGCTGCTCGGGCGTGCCCAGGTGCAGGATCGCCGAGCCGAACAGCCCCCACTGCACGCCCGCCTTGATCTGCAGCGACGGGTCGGCCGCGACGAGCTCCTCGAACCCGGCGAGGTTGCCGCCCGCGTCGTCCGCGCCGCCGAGGCGCTCCGGGTACCCGCGCCACACCTGGCCCTTGCCCACGAGCAGGTGCATCTGCTCCAGCACGCGCTCGCGGTGCTCGCGCAGGCTCTGACCCTCGATGCGCTGGAACGCCTCCTCGCCCGCGGTCGCGCGCGCCGCCGCGCGCAGGTCGGCCCAGCGGCCGAGCAGGATCTTCTCGAGGGCGGCGACGTCGACGCGGGCGGGGCCCTGCGACGTCGGGCCCGCGTCGCCGGCGCTCGTCGTGCGCGGTGCGAGCGCGGGACGGTCGGACGTGGCGGTCATGGCTTCTCCTTGGGGTCTGAGGCGGTCGCCGGGTGCGGAGGGCGGACGGCGTCCGGGCGGGTCGCGCCCGGGTTGTGGGAGAGGACGCCGACGGGGCCGGCCCACAGCCACGCGGCGACGCGCTCGGTGAGCTGCTCGCGGTCGGGGACGTCGGCGCGGTCGCGGTGGGCGAGCCACCACTCGCCGGCGCCCCGGACGAACCCGACGGCGCCCGCGGCCCACGCCGCGGCGTCGGCCGGGGAGACGTCGGTGACCCGGGCGAAGGGCTCGGCGACGAGCTCGATCACCGAGTCGAGGAAGGCGGCGAGCGGGGCGCGGTCGGCGCCGCCCGCGCCCTGGGTGAGGCCGCTCGCCGCGAGCTGGGCGGCGGGCTCCTCCGTCCCCGCGACGGCGCTCGTCCGGGTGACGAAGTAGTACACGTTGGGCGAGCTCTCGATCATCTCGAGGTACACGCCGACCATCGCGCGCAGCGCGCGCTTGGGCGTCTCGGCGGCCTCGGCCGCCTGGGTCAGGGCGTCGTGCATCTGCCCCACGACGGCGGAGCCCAGGGCGACCTGTAGCCCGGTCTTGTCGTCGAAGTAGCGGTAGATGATCGACTTCGACGTGCCCGACGCCGCCGCGATCTCGTCCATGGAGACACCGGGGCCTCCCCGGTGCACCGCCTTGCTGGCCGCCCGGATGAGCTCCGCGCGGCGCGCCGCCCGGTGCTCGTCCCAGCGGGTCGACCGACCGTCGACCGCGGCGGCCGGCTGCACCCGCCCTCGGGTGACCGGTCGCGCGTCGGCACCTGCGTTCACGTCGTCCTCCGTTGCGCCCGACCTCGATGTCGTCGGCACCTCGTCACGGGTGCCGTGCCGGGGCAGGGCACAGCCCTGTGACCCGACTCACGAAACCGAGAGTATCAGGTACTCTTGGTATTGGACACCAACCGGCCCTCTCCCCCGCCTCGCGCACGCCGTGCCGAGGCGCCCTCCCGGGCCGGCACCGAACGCAGCGCAGCGAGCACGGACAGGAAGTGAGGCACAGTGGCCACCAGCACCAGCCCCCGCCCGACCCCCGAGCAGTCCCCCCGGGAACACGCCCCCGCGGGCGCTCCCCGCGACGCGTGGGTCGTGGGCGGGAACCGCATCCCGTTCGCCCGCGCCGGCAAGAAGTACGCGTCCGCGAGCAACCAGGAGATGTTCACCGCCGCGCTCGAAGGGCTCGTCGCGCGCTTCGGCCTCCAGGGCGAGCGGCTCGGGGAGGTCGTCGGCGGCGCCGTGCTCAAGCACTCCCGCGACTTCAACCTCGTGCGCGAGTCCGTGCTCGGGTCGTCGCTCTCCCCGCAGACCCCGGCCTACGACCTCCAGCAGGCGTGCGCGACCGGCCTGGAGGCGACCATCGCCGTCGCGAACAAGATCCGTCTCGGCCAGGTCGAGTCGGGCGTCGCGGGCGGCTCCGACACCGTGTCCGACGCCCCCATCGCCGTGAGCGAGGGCCTGCGCCGGGCGCTGCTCGAGGCGAGCCACGCCAAGACGCTCGGCCAGCGCGTCAAGGCGTTCGCGAAGGTCCGCCCCGCCGACCTCGCGCCGCTCACGCCCGCGACCGACGAGCCGCGCACCGGCCTGTCGATGGGCGAGCACCAGGCGATCACGACGGCCCGCTGGGACATCTCGCGCGAGGCGCAGGACGAGCTCGCGCTCGCGAGCCACGAGCACCTCGCGGCCGCGTGGGACGCCGGGTTCTTCGACGACCTCGTCACCCCGTTCCGCGGGCTCGTGCGCGACGACAACCTGCGCGCCGACTCGTCGCTCGAGAAGCTCGCCGCGCTCAAGCCGGTGTACGGCAAGCGTCTGGAGGGCGTCACCCCGACCATGACGGCGGGCAACTCGACCCCGCTCACCGACGGCGCGTCGACCGTCCTCCTCGCCTCGGCCGAGTGGGCGCGCGAGCGCGACCTGCCGCTGCTCGCGCGCGTCGTCGACGCGGAGACCGCCGCCGTCGACTTCGTGCACGGCCACGAGGGCCTGCTCATGGCGCCCGCGCACGCGGTCCCCCGCCTGCTCGCCCGCAACGGGCTCGCACTCGGCGACTTCGACCTCTACGAGATCCACGAGGCGTTCGCGTCGACCGTGCTCACGACGCTCAAGGCCTGGGAGGACGACGAGTACTGCCGCACCGAGCTCGGGCTCGACGGCGCGCTCGGCTCGATCGACCGCTCGCGGCTCAACGTGAACGGCTCCTCGCTCGCCGCGGGCCACCCGTTCGCCGCGACCGGCGGGCGCATCGTCGCGACGGCGGCCAAGCTCCTCGCGCAGCGCACCGCCGAGACCGGGGCACCCGCGCGTGCGCTGATCTCCGTGTGCGCCGCGGGCGGCCTCGGCGTCGCCGCGATCCTCGAGTCCGTCCCCGCGACCGACGCCGCCTGACGCCCCGACGACCGAGAGGAACACCCGTGACCGACTCCTACGTCCAGGCCGTCAACTCCGGCTTCACGAAGACGCTCGCCAAGAAGCTCGGCCTCCCGCGCCCCGCGGTCCTGCGCCGCTTCCGCGCGGGCGACCCGCTCACCGTCGGGCCCGTGCTCGTGCTCGGCGGCACGCCGGGCGTGCGCGACGACGCCGACCTCGTCGCCGAGGCCCTGCTCGGCTGGGACCTCGACGTCCGCCAGACCCCGGACGACACGACCCGCTGGGGCGCGGTCGTCGTCGTGCTCAGCGGGATCGAGCGGCCGCAGGACGCGTCCGTGCCCGTCATGGCGCTCTCGGCGACGCTCCGCCGTCTCGCGCCCAACGGCCGCGTCGTGACGATCTCCCGTGCGCCCGCCGACACCGACTCCCCCGAGCTCGCCGCCGCCCGCGAGGGCGTCGACGGGTTCCTGCGGTCGGTCGCCAAGGAGCTGCGCTACGGCGCGACCGCCAACGGCATCCAGGTGACCGACGACGCCCCCGTCGACAGCCCGAGCGTCCTCGCGACCCTCCGCTTCTTCCTGTCCGCCAAGTCGGCGTTCGTCGACGGCCAGCTCCTCCGGGTGGGTCCGAGCGCGACCGACGGCGCCTCCGGGAGCACCTCCGCCGACCTCGACCAGCCGCTCGCCGGCAAGGTCGCCGTCGTCACGGGCGCGGCCCGCGGCATCGGGGCGCAGGTCGCCCGGACGCTCGCGCGCGACGGCGCGAAGGTCGTCGTGGTCGACGTGCCCGCGGCGGGCGAGGCGCTCGCCCGCGTCGCGAACGAGATCAAGGGCACGGCGCTGCAGCTCGACGTGACCGCCGACGACGCGGGCGCCCGGATCCTCGAGCACGCCCGCGCACGGCACGGCGGGCTCGACGTCCTCGTGCACAACGCCGGCATCCTGCGCGACAAGCTGCTCGCCAACATGTCCCCCGACAAGTGGGACGCGGTGGTCGCGGTGAACCTCGCCGCGCAGCTGCGGATCACGGAGTACCTGCTCGGTGCGAACGGGTTCTCCTCCGCGCCGCGCGTCGTGTCGCTCGCCTCGACGAGCGGGATCGCGGGCAACCGGGGCCAGTCGAACTACGCGTTCTCCAAGGCGGGCGTCATCGGGCACACGCGCGCGTTCGCCCGCCTGCTCGCGGCGCCGGGCGGCCCGGGCGGGACGGCGAACGCCGTCGCGCCGGGCTTCATCGAGACGGACATGACGGCGTCGATCCCGTTCGTGCAGCGCGAGGTCGCGCGCCGCGTCGCGTCGCTCCAGCAGGGCGGCCAGCCCGTGGACGTCGCCGAGGCGATCGCGTTCCTCGCGTCGCCCGCGGCCGGGGGCGTCAACGGGCAGGTGCTGCGCGTGTGCGGGCAGAACGTGGTGGGCCGGTGACGGCGCCCGCGGGCGCCCCGGCGCGCGTCGAGACGCTGCCCGCCGTCCCGGGTCTGGGCGGCCTGTACGTGCGCGGGCTCGCGGCGTCGGGCCGGATCGCGGCGGCGCACCGGCTCCCCGTCCGGGGCGGCCGGACGGAGCTGACGCTCCCGGACGTCACCTACCGGGTCGCGGCCGTCCCGACGGGCGACGACGCGGCGCCGGGCCACGTCGGCAGCGCCGCGCACCTCGCGCGGTACGCGCGGCTCGTGGGCGAGGCGCCGTCGGACGTCCTGCCCGCCGGGTACCTGCACGTGCTGGGGTTCCCGCTCGCGACGGCCGTCATGGTGCGGGCCGACTTCCCGCTCCCGCTGCTCGGCATGGTGCACCTCGCGAACTCGGTGTCCGTGCTGCGCCCGGTGCGGCTCGGGGACGCGCTCGAGGTCCGCGCGTGGGCGCAGGACCCGCGCCCGCACCGTCGCGGGGTCCAGGTGGACCTCGTCACGGAGGTCTCGGTGCTGCGCACGGACGACGAGCGCGCCGCGGGGAGCGGGCTGGCCGCGACGACGCTCGCCTACCGAGGCGTCTCGACGTACCTCGCGAAGGGCGCCTCCCTCCCGGGCGGCCCCGCCACTGCCGACGCCGAGGGCCCGGCCGCGTTCGTCCCGCCCCTGCCCACCGCGCGGTGGACGCTCGGGGCGGGGACCGGCCGCGCGTACGCGGCGGTGTCCGGCGACCGCAACCCGATCCACACCTCGGCGCTGGGCGCCAAGGCGTTCGGGTTCCCGCGGGCCATCGCGCACGGCATGTACACCGCGGCGCGGGCGCTCGCCGAGGCGGGCCCCGGTCGCGGCGACGCCTACGACTGGACCGTCACGTTCGCCAAGCCGGTGCTGCTGCCCGGCACGGTCGACGTCGCGCTGCGCCCGGCGGACGACGTGCCCGCCGAGGTGCGGGACGCCGTCGGGCAGGTCGCGGCGGCCGTGCCCGACGGCGCGGGCGACCCGGGCACGGGCGTCACCTACCAGGCGTGGGACGGCAAGGGCCGCCTCCACCTCGCGGGCCGCGTCACCCCCCGCCCCTGACCCCCGCTGCCGAGCACGGGGTTGATGTCGTTCTCGAGCGCATGACGACACCTACCCCGTTGCTCGACGCCACGCAGGCTCGTGCTCGGCGGGACAGCCCCGTCAGGGCAGGCGGGCGAGCAGGCCGGCGCGGACGGTCGGCCACTCGTCGCGGAGGACCGAGAAGTAGGCGGTGTCCTGGCGGGAGCCGTCGGGCGCCACGCGGTGGCTGCGCAGGACGCCCTCCGGCACTGCGCCCAGGCGCCGGATCGCCCCGATGGACCGGCTGTTGCGGGCGTCGGCGCGGAGCGCGACGCGCGCGACCCCGAGGTCCTCGAACGCGTGCCGCAGCAGGAGGTACTTGCACGCCGGGTTCGTCGTCCCGCCCCACCACTCGCGCGCGTAGAACGTGGACCCGAGCTCGACCCGGCCCTGGGACGGGACCCACTCGTAGAGCGACGTCGAGCCACGGACCACGGCGTCGGCGGTCGCGCCGTCCGCACCGGGTGCACCGGGAGCGCCGGGAGCACCGAGGACCGCGAACGCGAGCCGGCCCGGCGCGGCGGCCGCGTCGCGCACGTAGCCCTCCATCGCCTCCGTGCCGCGCGGGACGGCGCTGGACATGCCCGCCCAGATGCCGTCGTCGACGAGGGCGCCGAGCGCCGGCGCGTGGGTCGCGGCGAGCGGTTCGAGGCGGACGCCGAAGCCTTCGAGGACGGTCTCGTGCTGCACCCGCACATCCCACCACACCACCGGTGCTCCGACCGCGTGCGAACCCGGCCGACCGTGGTTACGGTCGAGAGGTACCGACGAGAGGAGCACCCATGGGACTCGGAGACAAGGCCAAGCACGCCGCCGAAGAGGCGGGTGGCAAGCTCAAGGAAGGCGCGGGCAAGCTCACGGACAACGAGCGGCTCGAGGCCGAGGGCCAGGCTGACCAGGCCAAGGCCAACGTCAAGCAGGCGGGCGACGACGTCAAGGACGCGTTCGACCGCTGACGTGCTCCACCGTTCTGCTCACGAGGGCTCCGCTCCGGCGGGGCCCTCGTGGCGTCTCCGGGACCGTTCGACCGGGACGCGACGACCGGGATGCGACGACCAGGACTCGACGAGCGGGAGCCGCGACGGTCAGGACGCGGCGAGCGGCCGGACGTCGGCCGACGGCGCCGGGGCGAGCACCGGGACGACGCGCGGGGCGGTGATCCGCGCGAGGAGGCCCACCTCGACCCCGGGCCACTCGGGCGCGAGGATCGAGAACAGCACGGAGTCGGCGCGCGTCCCGTCGGGCGCGGTGCGGTGCCCGCGCATGACGCCCTCCTCGTGGGCGCCGAGACGGCGCATCGCACCGAGCGAGCGCTCGTTGCGGGTGTCGACGCGGAAGCCGACCCGGTGCACGTCCCACGTCTCGAACGCGTGGCGCAGCAGCAGCCACTTCGCCACAGGGTTGACGAGGCTCCCCCACGTGGAGCGCGCGTAGAACGTGCGGCCCACCTCGACGCGGCGGTCGACGAGCGACAGGTCGCGGAACGCGGTGCTGCCGAGCACGGCGCCGGGCGCGCCGTCGGGGCCGACGGCGCGCACGACGAAGCCCGTGAGGTCCGGGGCCGCGCGGGTCGCGGCCACGAGATCGGCCATCCCCGCGACCCCGTAGGGCAGGGGGATGCTCATCCCTGACCACATCGCCTCGTCGACGAGGCCGGCCAGCGTCTCAGCGTGCTCCAGGGCCAGCGGTTCCAGCCGGAAACCGTGCCCCGAGAGGACGACGTCGTGCAGCACAGCGCATATCAGAGCACACGCGGAACACCGCGCCAAGAGGGTCCGGCGACGCGGTGGACAACGCTCGGCGACGGTCCGGTGAACGGGCTCCGCCGTCGGCCGCCGACGCCGGTCAGACGGCCGGCCCGCAGCCCGCCGCGTCGGCGAGGAAACCCGCCGCCGCGGTCGCGAAGAGCCCCTCCAGGCCGGACCCCGCGGGGACCGGGCGGGGGTCGTCCACGACGGCCCAGCAGCCGTCGACGACCTCGTACCGGGTGGTCGGTCCCTGCTCGACGTACGCGCGCACGGCCTCGACGAGGCGCACGACGTCCGCGCCCGTCGTCCCGACGCCCACCGAGGCGCGGATCGCGCCCGCGTCGTAGCCGAGGCGCGCGAGCAGCGGGTGCGCGCAGAACCGGCCGTCGCGCACGCCGATGCCGTGCTCGGCCGAGAGGTAGGCGGCGACGAGGCCCGGGTCGTGGCCCTCGACGGCGAACGTCACGACGCCGACCGGGTCGACGGCGTCGTCCCACACGCGCACGACCCGGACGCCCGGGACGGCCTCCAGGCCCGCGACGAGGGCCGCGCGGAGCGTCGCCTCGTGGGCGTGCAGGTCGGCCGGGTCGAGCGCGGCGAGCGCGTCGCACGCCGCCGCGAGCGCCGCGGCGCCCACCACGTTCGGCGAGCCGGCCTCGTGGCGTGCGGGCGCCGTCTGCCACTGCGTCCCGGTCACCGCGACCTGGCGCACGGCGCCGCCGCCCGCGAGGTAGGGGGTGCCCGCGTCGAGCCAGTCGCGCCGCCCGACGAGCGCCCCCGCGCCGAAGGGCGCGTAGGTCTTGTGCCCCGAGAACGCGACGTAGTCGACGCCCGACGCGGCGAGCGAGAACCCGCGGTGCGGGACGAGCTGCGCGCCGTCGAGCACGACCCGCGCCCCGGCGTCGTGCGCGGCGCGGACGACCTCGGCGACGGGCAGGGACTCGCCCGTGACGTTGGAGGCGCCGGTCACGGCGACGAGCGCGTACGGGAAGCGCGCGAGCTCGGTGCGCAGGCCCGAGAGCGTCTCCGCGACGGACGCGCCGCCCGCGAGGACCGTCGCGCCGCCGGCGCGCTGCCACGGCAGCAGGTTCGCGTGGTGCTCGACGTCGAGGACGAGCACGCGCCCGGGCGTGCCGTCCGGGTTCGCCGGGACGCAGCCCGCGAGCAGGTTGAGCGAGTCGGTCGTGTTGCGCGTGACGACCGTGACGTCGTCCTCGCGTGCGCCGACGAACGCGCCGATCGTCCGGCGCGACGCCTCGTAGAGCGCCGTGGAGACCTGCGACAGGTAGCCCGCGCCGCGGTGCACGCTCGCGTAGAGCGGCAGCACCTCGGTCACGCGGTCGGCCACCGAGCGCAGCGCCGGGGCCGACGCCGCGACGTCGAGGTTCGCGTACGGCACGCTGCGGCCGTCGACGAGCGGGACGAGCGTGTCCCCGCCGACGACGGGCAGGAGCGCGGGCGCGTCGGCGAGCGCCGCGAGGTCAGGGGCCGGGGCGTCGGTGGGACACGAGACGTCCGCGAGAGCAGTCATGGCACAGTCCTCCAGGGTCGTCCGGGGAGAACCTCCCCGCGCTTGCCGCCCGCCGGTCGGCGTGCGGCCTGGTCGTCACCCGGGGCACCCCGCCGCGAGAGGAGGGTTGCCGGCCAGCAAACCGGGGTTTCGCGCTGGCACTCATGACCTGCGGACCAGGATGTCCGCGCGGACGGTGACGTGTCAACCGGTGGTCACGGCGTCTCGGATGGCGGGACGCGGCGCTCCGCGTCATAAGCCCGCGCGTCGGAGCCACGCGGCGTCGGGCACCTCCACCCCGGGCCGCTCCCCGAGACGGGCGTTCCGCACGTCGGACGCGTGGCGTACGATCCGAGCCAACCATCCGGAGCGGCCGAGTGACGTGGCACGTCGACGCCGCAGCAACCCCCCGGACCGCCTCGGCGGCCGGGCGCAGGGTGCTACTGCCACGATCGATGGAGGAGGACTCTCATGAGCGACCAGTCCCAGCAGGCGTCGGCACCCCGGCCGGCACCCCCCGAGGCGCGTCCCGCCGTCGGCTACGCCGGCGACCTCACCCCGCAGCAGGCGTGGGACCTGCTCGCGCACGACGAGCGCGCCGTGCTCGTGGACGTCCGCACCGAGGGCGAGTGGCGCACCATCGGCGTGCCCGACGCCACGGAGCTCGGCCGCGACGTCCTGTTCGACGAGTGGGTGACCCCGGCGGGCCCCAACCCGCGGTTCCTCGACCGGCTCGTCGAGGCGGGCCTGACCCCCGGCGACGAGCGTCCCGTCGTGTTCCTGTGCCGCTCGGGCCAGCGGTCGATCGGCGCGGCGCGCGCGGCCACGGCCGCCGGGCTCGGGCCGTCGTACAACGTGCTCGAGGGCTTCGAGGGCGCCCAGGGGTTCTCGGGCCTGCGGGACGTCGAGGGCTGGAAGGTCCGCGGGCTGCCCACCACGACGTTCGACGAGGCCGCCCGGTGAGCGCGGTCGTGCCCGGCGGCTCCGGCCGCAAGCCCCTGCCCGCGAGCGCCCGCCCCGCGACGCTCGCCGTGCGCGGCGGCCACGCGCGCACCGAGTTCCAGGAGACGTCCGAGGCGCTGTTCCTCACGCAGGGCTACACGTACGACCGTGCGGCGGACGCCGAGGCCGCGTTCAAGGGAGAGCTCGACCGGTTCGTCTACTCGCGCTACGGCAACCCGACCGTGCACACGTTCGAGGAGCGCCTGCGCCTCCTGGAGGGCGCGGAGGCGTGCTACGCGACGGCGTCCGGCATGTCCGCCGTGTTCACGGCGCTCGCCGCGCTGGTGCGGTCCGGGTCGCGCATCGTCGCGGCGCGCGCGCTGTTCGGGTCGAGCCTCGTCATCTTCGACGAGATCTTCGCGAAGTGGGGTGTGCGGACGGACTACGTCGACGGCCACGTGCTGTCGCAGTGGGAGGAGGCGCTGTCCACCCCCGCGGACGTCGTGTTCTTCGAGACGCCGTCCAACCCCATGCAGGACATCGTCGACGCGCGGCGCGTGAGCGAGCTCGCGCACGCCGCCGGCGCGGTCGTCGTGCTCGACAACGTCTTCGCGACGCCGCTGCTGCAGCGGCCGCTCGAGCTCGGGGCCGACGTCGTCGTCTACTCGGCGACCAAGCACATCGACGGGCAGGGCCGCGTGCTCGGCGGCGCGATCCTCGGGACGGAGGAGTACGTCACCGGTCCCGTGCAGACGTTCATCCGCAACACCGGGCCGTCGCTCTCGGCGTTCAACGCGTGGGTGCTGCTCAAGGGCCTCGAGACGCTGCCCGTGCGCGTCGCTGCGCAGAACGCCGCCGCGGCGCAGGTCGCGGAGGCACTGGAGCAGTTCCCCGGGATCGGCCGCGTGCGCTACCCGTTCCTCGCCTCGCACCCGCAGCGCGAGCTCGCGCGGTCGCAGCAGAGCGGCGGCGGGACCGTCGTGACGTTCGACCTCGCCGTGCCCGAGGGCACCGACCCCGAGACGGCGAAGAAGCGTGCGTTCACATTCCTCGACGCGCTCCAGGTCGTCGACATCTCGAACAACCTCGGCGACGCGAAGTCCCTCGTCACGCACCCGGCCACCACGACCCACCGCAAGCTCGGCCCCGAGGGCCGCGCCGCGGTCGGCATCGCGGAGACGACCGTGCGCCTGTCGGTGGGCCTGGAAGACCCGCAAGACATCATCGAGGACGTCGCCCAGGCGCTGAACTCCTGACCCCCGCCTCCCGCCGAGCAGGCGGTATCGGTTCGTCCCGGCGCCGGGACGAACCACGACCGCCTGCTCGGCGGGCAGAAGGGGCGTGGTCGACCCGGGTAAGTCGCTCTAGCCTGACCCGGGTGACCGCCTACGTCCGCCCGCCGATCCTCCGCCAGGTGTTCCACGACGCCGACGGGGTGCCGTTCGAGTACGGCAGGCGCTGGGACCATCTCGACGGGCCGCCCGAGGACACGTACTCCGTGGACTCCCACCCGGAGCGGTTCGCGCCGCTCGCCGGCGTCGCCGACGCGCTCGTGCGGCACCTCGCGGCGACGTACGCCGTCACGGTCGAGGACGTCGACCTGCGCGGCGTCGACCTGGCGTCGCACACCGCGGTCGGGCCCGCGCACCCCGTGCTCGCGGGGGTCCGGAACGTCGGTCCGGACGCCGTGCGGGCGGTGCGCGTCACGCCCGCGTCCGACGACGCCGCGGCGCTGGCCCTCGTCGTGACGGACTACCCGGGAGTCGTGGTGCGCGCCGGGGTGCTGCACGAGGACACGTTCCCGTCGTGCGGGTGCGACGCGTGCGACGACACGGCGGCGGGCGCAGCAGAGGCGCTCGAGGACCTCGTGCTGGGGGTGGCGGCGGGCCGGTTCTCGGAGGCTGTGCGGCGGGCGCTCCCCGGTCGTCACGAGTGGTGGGTGGCGCACCGCCTCGACGAGCCCGACGGCGGGTACTCCGCGGGCGAGGGCCGCACCCGGCTGGCGCGCGGCGTCGGGCAGCAGGCAAGACGGCGCCTCGCCACCCTCCCGGGCGGGCTCTGGCAGCCCTGGCCCGCCGCGGACTGAAACCCTCGCGCCGCGAAGGCGGACTCGCGTCGTCCGGGGACCGGAACGGGCCGCCACCGCGCGCTCGGCGGCCGGGCGCGCCTGATCGAAAGACGTGGCTCGTCGCCCGGGGTGCGGCCTACGGTCGTCGGGTGCCCGACGCCGTCTTCGACGACCCCCGCCTCGCCGCTCTCTACGACCCGCTCGCCCCGGACCGGTCCGACCTCGACGCCTACGTCGCGATCGTCGACGAGCTGGGCGCGCGCCGAGTGCTCGACGTCGGGTGCGGCACCGGGACGTTCGCGTGCCTGCTCGCGCAGCGCGGCGTCGAGGTGGTGGGCCTCGACCCGGCGGGTGCGTCGCTCGACGTCGCCCGCACGAAGCCGGGCGCCGAGCGCGTGCGCTGGCTGCACGGCGACGCGACGACCCTCCCCCCGCTCCAGGTCGACCTCGCGACGATGACGGCGAACGTCGCCCAGGTGTTCCTCACCGACGACGCGTGGGCCGCGACGCTGCGGGGCGTCCACGACGCGCTCGTGCCGGGCGGGTGGCTGGTGCTCGAGACCCGTGTCCCCGCCCGTCGGGCCTGGGAGGGGTGGGTCCGCGAGGCGACGGTCACGCGCGTGGAGGTGCCCGACGTCGGCCCGGTCGAGTCCTGGACCGACCTCACCGACGTGTCGCTCCCCTTCGTGTCCTTCCACGACACGACCGTGCTGCCCGACGGCACCACGCTCCACTCCGACTCGACGCTGCGCTTCCGGGAGCGCGAGGAGGTCGAGACGTCGCTCGTGGCGTGCGGGTTCGAGGTCGTGGACGTCCGGGACGCGCCCGACCGCCCGGGTCGCGAGTGGGTCTTCGTGGCGCGGCGCGGCTGAACCGCGCAGCGCTCCCGCGCGCGTCAGCCGCGACGGTCGCCCAGCACGACGACGTCCTCCGGGCGTCCGCCCGACCGTGCGACGTGCGACCGGACCGCGTCCAACTCCTCCGGGAGCAGGAGGAAGGTCACCGACGTCCCGGTGTCGTTCACATCCCAGAGCAGCGTCCCGTCCTCGTCGAAGCCCGAGCCGCAGATCGTGAAGGGGGCGACGGCGAGGGCGAGGTCGAGCTCGCGGTCGTCGCGCGGGTCGAGCTCGAGCGAGATCGGGGGCTCCCAGCCGAAACGCCGGGCCAGGTGTCCGCGTCGTGCGCGGCGCAGCTCGTCCAAGGCGTGCACCGCGTCCGTCGCGTCCGGTGGCCACGGCTCGTCGGAGTACACGTCGACCTGGAGCCGTGCCACCCGGTCGCGCAGCGCCTGGAGCGCGCCGCGGCACGCGGCCGCGACGGTGCCCGGCGCGGCGCCGTCGGCGATCGTGCACAGCACGGCCGTCGTCCTCCGCTGCCGCATCGGGCCTCCCTCGGGTGCCGGTCCCGCCGCGGCCTCCGCGCGCGTGGGGTGCGGACACCGTAGTCCCCGGTCCGCCTGTGGACGGCGGTTCGACGGTGTGGGTCGCACCTCGTAGATTCCTCGTAGCGCACGGCCACGGGCCGGGCGCGTGATCACGCCGCCACCACCGACAGGGGTCCTCTTGCTGCACGTGCACCGCTCCGAGCGTGCCGAGGCGCTCGTGGCGCCGCTCGCCGCCGTGCTCGCGGAGGTCCCGGCGGACCCGTTCACGCCGGACGTCGTGGCGGTCCCGACGCGCGGGGTGGAGCGGTGGCTCGCGCAGCGGCTCTCGCACCACCTGGGCGCGGGCGAGACGGCGGGGATCTGCGCGAACGTGGACTTCCGGGGCCCGCGACGGCTCGTCGAGCAGGTCGTGGCCGACCTCACGGACATCGACCCCGACGACGACCCGTGGCGGCCCGAGCGGCTCGCGTGGTCGGTGCTCGAGGTGCTCGACGCGCACCTCGCCGAGCCGTGGGCGGCGCCGCTCGCGCGCTACGTCGGCGACCCGGGCGACGAGGTGCGGCGGGGCCGGCGGCTCACGCTCGCGCGACGGCTCGCCGACCTCCTGGTCGACTACGCCCGGCAGCGGCCCGAGGTCGTGCTCGCGTGGTCGGCCCCGGTCGCGGGGGCCGCCGTCGCGCCGGACGACCTCGCGTGGCAGCCCGAGCTGTGGCGCCGCCTGGTGGAGCGCGTCCCGGCGACGGACCCGGCGCGGCGCGTGACGGAGGCGGTCGCGGCGCTGCGTGCGGACCCGGCGGCCGTCGACCTGCCGCCGCGGTTGTCCGTGTTCGGGCCCACGCGGCTCCCCGAGGACGAGCTCCGGGTCCTGCGCGCGCTCGCCGAGCACCGCGACGTCCACCTGTGGCTCGTGCACCCCTCGCCGGCGCTGTGGGCGACGGTCGCCGAGTCCGCCGGCGACCCCTCCACGAGCGGCGCGGAGCCGGGCTCGGACCACGCGGGCGCGCCCGTCCGGCGTCGCGCGGACCTGCCGACGTTCGCGCGCCACCCGTTCCTCGCGTCCACAGGCCGGGACACGGTCGAGCTGCAGCTCCGGCTGGCCGCGGGCGAGGCGCGCGAGACCCACCACGCGGCCGCGCCCCCGCCACCGACCCTGCTCGGCGCGCTGCAGTCCGCGCTGCGGGCCGACGCACCGGACGGCGCCCACGTACTGGACCCGGCGGACCGCTCCGTGCAGGTGCTCGCGTGCCACGGGCGCGCCCGGCAGGTCGAGGTGCTGCGCGAGACGCTCGTCGGTCTGTTCTCCGCCGACCCGACGCTCCAGGCGCGCGACGTGATCGTCCTGTGCCCCGACGTCGAGACGTTCGCGCCGCTCGTCACCGCGACCTTCGGCGCCGTCCCCGAGCTCGGCGACGACGCGCACCCGGGCCAGCGGCTGCGGGTCAGCCTCGCGGACCGCGGCGCCGGGACCACCAACCCCGTGCTCGCGCTGCTCGCCACGCTGCTGCGCCTCGCGGACGGCCGCGTCACGGCGTCCGAGGTGCTCGACCTCGCGGCGAGCGGCCCGGTCCGCCGCCGGTTCCGCTTCTCCGACGACGACGTCGACCGCCTGCGGCAGTGGGCCGTCGAGGCGGGGGTCCACTGGGGCGAGGACGGCGAGCGGCGTGCCCGCTTCGGGATCGACGAGCACGTGCGGCAGGGCACGTGGGACGCGGCGCTCGACCGCATCCTGCTCGGCGCCGCGATGGCCGACGAGGACGCCCGGTTCGTCGGGCCCGCGCTCCCGCTGGACGACGTCGGCTCGACGGACGTGGACCTCGCGGGCCGGCTCGCGGAGCTCGTCGCGCGGCTCACGGAGATCCTGCGCGGCCTCGACGGCGTGCACCCGCTCGCGCACTGGCTCGACACCCTCGACCGCGCGCTCACGCTCCTGGCGGAGGCGCCGCCGACGGAGGCGTGGCAGATCGGCTCCGCACGCCGCGTGCTGGGCGACGTGCGGGCGGCGGGTGCCGCGCACGGCGGCGTCGCGCTGCGGCTCGCGGACGTGCGGGCGCTGCTCGACGACCGCCTGGCCGGGCGCCCGACGCGCGCCGGGTTCCGCACGGGCGCGCTCACCGTGTGCTCGCTCGAGCCGATGCGCTCGGTGCCGCACCGGGTCGTGTGCCTCCTCGGGCTCGACGACGGCGTGTTCCCCCGCACCGCCGCGCCCGCGGGCGACGACCTGCTCGCCCGGCACCCCGAGATCGGCGAGCGCGACGCGCGCAGCGAGGACCGGCAGATCTTCCTCGACGCCGTCGCCGCGGCGGGCGACCACCTCGTCGTCGTGCACACGGGGGCCGACGAGCGCACCGGGGCGCCGCGCCCGCCCGCGGTCCCCGTGGCGGAGCTGCTCGACGCGCTGGACCGGGTGGCCACCACGGCCGACGGGCGCCCCGCGCGCGAGCACGTCGTCGTGCAGCACCCGCTCCAGACGGTCGACGAGCGGAACTTCACGCCGGGCGCGCTCGGCGTCCCCGGACCGTTCAGCCATGACGACGCGGCGTTCGCCGGGGCCCGCCAGGCGCGCCAGAAGCGCGAGCCGGTCGGGGCCCTCGTCGGCGCACCGCTCTCGCTGCCGACCGGTGCCACGGCCGGCCCTGCGGAAGAGCAGGGGATGCCCGCGGCGGCGGGGGGCCGCCCCGACGTCGAGCTCGACGACCTAGTCCGCCTGCTCGAGAACGCACCCCGCTGGTTCGCGCAGCACACGCTCGACGTGGGTCTCGTGCTGGAGGAGGAGGACGTCGAGGACCGGCTGCCCCTCTCCCTCACGGGGCTCGCGGGCTGGGGCGTGGGCGACCGCGTGCTGCGGGCCGCGCTCGCGGGCGTCGACCCGAACCGCGCGATGCAGGCCGAGTGGCGGCGCGGCCAGGTCCCGCCGCGCGAGCTCGGCCGGTCGGCGCTCCAGGAGGTCGTCCGGGCCGTGGGGCCGCTCCGGGTCGCGGCCGTCGAGGCCGCGCGCGAGGCCGACGTCGCGGCCGGTCGTCCCGTGAGCCAGGACGTGCTGAGCTCCGCCGAGACGGTCGACGTGCGTGCCACCCTCCCGGACGGCGGCACGGTCGTCGGCAGCGTGCCGGGCGTGCACGGCGCGCGCGTGGTGCGCACGGAGTACTCGCGGCTCGGACCGAAGCACCGGCTGCGCGCCTGGGTGCAGGCGCTCGCGCTGCGCGTGAGCGACCCGGACCGCCCGTGGGACGCCGTCGCGATCGGCCGGTCCCCCCGCGGCCCGGGCGTCGCGTGGTCGACGCTCACGCCGCCCGACCGCGACACGGCGGCCGCCGTGCTGGCCGACCTCGTGGCCCTGCGCGACGAGGCTGCCCGCGAGCCCCTGCCGCTGCTGCCCGAGGTCGCGCTCCGCTACGCCGAGGAGCGGCGCACCACCGACGCGCGCGACGCCCTGATGCGCGTCGGGTGGGCGTGGAACAAGGGCTTCGAGCGCAAGGACCCGTACGTCGTGCTCGCGTGGGGCCAGGACCCCGCGCTCCCCGACCTCGCGGGCCACGCGACGACCGCCGACCTGGGCCGCTTCCCCGACGACCCGACCCGCCTCGGCGCGCTCGCGCGCCGGGTGTGGGACCCCCTGCTGGAGCACGAGCTGCGAGGTGCGCGATGAGCGGCCCGACGTCCGCACCCGCCACGCCCGCCGTGGCGTCCGGACCGGCGGTGCCCGGACCCGTCGCGGGGAGCCCGCGGCGCTTCGACCCGTTCGGCGACCTGCCGCGCGGGACGGTCGTGCTCGAGGCGAGCGCCGGCACGGGCAAGACGCACACCATCGCGACCCTCACGACGCGCTACGTCGCCGAGGGCGTGGCGGCGCTGCCCGAGATCATGCTCGTGACGTTCGGCCGGGCCGCGACGTCGGAGCTGCGCGACCGCGTGCGCGAGCGCCTCGTCGCGACCGAGCGCGCGCTGCGCGGCTCCGACCCGGCGCACAGCACCGACGAGCTCGTCGCGTTCCTCGCCGCGGTCGACGCCGACGAGCTCGCCCGCCGTCGCGAGCGCCTGCGCGTCGCGCTGTCCCAGCTCGACGCCGCGACGATCACGACGACGCACGGGTTCTGCCAGCAGATGCTCACCGCGCTCGGGACGGCGGCCGACGTCGACCTCGCGACGAGCTTCCTGCCCGACGTGGCCGACCTCGTTGAGGAGGTCACGGACGACCTGTACGTGCGGCGGTTCGCCGACCAGAGCGAGCCGATCCTCTCGCCGCGCGACGTGCGCGCGGTCGCCCGCGCGGCGGTGAGCGACCACGGGGCGGTGGTCGCGCCGTCGGACGCGGCCGAGGGCTCGGTGGCCGCGGCGCGGTACGAGGTCGCCGTCGCCGCGCGCCGCGAGGTGGAGGCGCGCAAGCGCGCGATGCACCTGCTCGACTACGACGACCTCCTCGTCCTGCTGCGCCGCGCCCTCACCGACCCGGAGCACGGTGCGACGGCGACGCAGCGCGTCCGGTCGAGGTTCCGCGTCGTCATGGTGGACGAGTTCCAGGACACGGACCCCGAGCAGTGGGCGATCCTGCGCACCGCGTTCCACGGGCGGCCCGACGAGAGCAGCGCGCTCGTCCTCATCGGGGACCCCAAGCAGGCGATCTACGCGTTCCGCGGCGCGGACGTCGTGACGTACCTGGAGGCCGTCGAGGACGCGACGGACACCGCGACGCTCAGCACGAGCTGGCGCAGCGACGGCCCGCTCCTCGCGGGCCTGCACGCGCTGCTCGGCGAGACGGCGCTCGGCGACCCGCGCATCGTCGTGCGCCCGGTCGACGCGGCGCACCCCGAGGCACGGTTCTCCGGCGGCGCGCCGGTGCGACTGCGGCAGGTGACGCGCCGCGCCTACCGGCTGGGCGCCTCGTCGGCGCCGTCGGCCCCGGACGCGCGCGGCCTGCTCGCGAAGGACGTCGCGGCCGACGTCGCGAGCCGCCTCGGCACCGCGTCCGGCGGCGGCGACCGCGTGCGCGACGACGCCGGCGGGGCGGCAGGCGACGCGGTGCGCTGGCGCCCGCTCGAGCCGCGCGACGTCGCCGTGCTGACGCGCACGAACGCGCAGGCCGAGGCGGTGCGCTCGGCGCTCGTCGCGCTGGGTGTGCCGGCGGTCGTCTCGGGGCCGTCGAGCGTGTTCGGGTCGGCCGCGGCGCAGGACTGGCTCACGCTCCTCGCGGCGCTGGAGCAGCCGGGCCTCCACCGGCGCGCGACGGCGCTCGCCCTCACCCCGTTCGTCGGCTGGGACGCGCAGCGCCTCGCGACGGCGGACGACGCGGACCACGACGAGCTCGGCGACACGGTCCGGGCCTGGGCGCACCTGCTCGCCGACCGGGGCGTGGCCGCGGTCGCGGAGGTCGCCGCACGGCGGGGGGCGACGGCGCGTGTCATGGCGCGCGCCGATGGCGAGCGCTACCTCACCGACCTGCGCCACGTCACGCAGGCGCTGCACGAGGCCGCGACGACCGAGGGGCTCGGCACGGCCGCGCTCACGGCCTGGCTCCGGACCCGGATCGCGGAGGTCGGGACGGTCTTCACCGACGAGCGCACCCGCCGTCTCGAGACCGACGCCGCCGCCGTGCAGGTCGTCACCGTGCACGCCGCGAAGGGCCTCGAGTTCGGCGTCGTCTACGTCCCGTTCGGGTGGGAGCGGTTCGAGCCCGACGACCAGGAGCTGTTCGCGTTCCACGACGACCACGGGCAGCGCGTGCTGCACCTCGGCGGGGTCGGCTCCCCCGGGTTCGTGGACGCCAAGGCGCGCTGGCGCGACGAGGAGCTGGGCGAGGACCTGCGCCTGCTGTACGTGGCGCTCACCCGAGCTCGGCACCAGGTGGTCGTGCACTGGACCCCCACGAAGCGCAGCACGGGATCGGGACCGCTCACCCGCCTCCTGCTCGCCGACCGGATGCTCGGCGGCGAGCCCGGGCGCCACGCGCGGCCCGACGCGATGCGCGACGACGCCGTCCGGTCCGCGTTCGAGGCCGTCGCGGCGCGGTCGGGCGGGAGGGTCGTCGTCGAGCAGGTCGACGCGCGGCCGAAGGGCGAGCGCTGGTCGCCCGGCACCCGGTCGGGCACGGACCTCGCGCTCGCGACCGCTGCCCACCTCCCGGACCGCGACTGGCGTCGGGCCTCGTACTCGGCCCTGACCGCGGCCGCGCACCACGGCCCGGTCGGCGGGATCGAGAGCGAGCCCGAGGACCCGGGCGTGCAGGACGAGCCCGAGGAGACCACCGACGACGACACCGCCGCGCCCTCGGCCTCGACCTCGGCCCCGCGCCCCGGCGCGGACGTGCCGTCCCCGTACGAGGGCCAGCCGGGCGGCACCGCGTTCGGCACGCTCGTGCACGAGATCCTCGAGTACGTCGACACCGCGGCCGACGACCTGGACGCCGAGGTGCGCGCCCGCTGCGCGCAGGCGGCGACGGTGCGTGTGCCGGGCGTCGAGCCCGTCGCGCTCGCGACGGCGCTCGGCCTGTCGCTGCGCACGCCGCTCGGCCCGATCGCGGGCGGGCTCACGCTCGCCGACGTCGACCCGCGCGACCGGCTGCCCGAGCTCGAGTTCGAGCTCCCGCTCGCCGGGGGCGACGAGACGGAGGGCGTGCGCCCCGCGACGCTGCGCGACCTCGCGGACGTCCTGCGGGCGCACCTGCCCGCCGACGACGCGTTCGCGCGCTACCCCGACCTGCTCGCGTCGCTGGCCGACGAGTCCGAGACCGGCACGGGCACCGGTGGCGTCCCGCTGCGCGGCTACCTCACGGGCTCGATCGACGCCGTGCTGCGCGTGCCAACCCCGGGTCCCGACGGCGCTCCGGGCAGGGATCCGGGCGGCCGCCGCCGGTACCTCGTCGTCGACTACAAGACGAACCGCGTCGGGCCGCCCGGGGTCCCCCTCGCCGTGGGCGACTACCACCCCGACGCCATGCGCGACGCGATGCTCGCCTCGCACTACCCGCTGCAGCTCGTGCTCTACCTCGTCGCGCTCCACCGCTACCTGCGGTGGCGCGTGCGCGACTACGACCCGGACCGCGACCTCGCCGGCGGGGCGTACCTGTTCGTGCGCGGCATGGCCGGCCCGGACACGCCCCGCGGCCCCGACGGCACCCCGTACGGCGTCGTCGCCTGGAGCCCGCCGCCCGGGCTCGTCGTCGCGCTGTCCGCCCTGCTCGACGGAGGTCGCGCATGACCACGACCACTCCCGGGTCGGCGCTCCGGCCCACCGCTCCTCCTGCGGGCGACGCGGTCGACGAGGGCGACCCGCGGCTCGCCGTCGGCGTGCCGGCGGGCCTGGCGCCGTTCAACGTCGCGCGCGTGGTCTCTGCCGCCGACGTGCGCGTCGCGCTGCGGCTCGGCCGGCTCACGGGCGAGCACGACGACCGGGTGCTGCTCGCCGTCGCGCTCGCCGTCCGTGCCGTGCGCAGCGGCTCCGTGTGCGTGCGCCTCGACGACCTCGGCTCCCTGGCGCTGCCCGAGGACGAGGAGGCCGCCCGGACCGATGCCGCCGACCTGCCGTGGCCGGACCGCACCGCGTGGGTCGACGCCGTCGCGCGCAGCCCGCTCGTCGCCGTCGGGGTCGAGGGCGCACCCGACCGGCCCGCGCGCTGGGTCGGGGGCGCGCTGTACCTCGACCGCTACTGGCGCGACGAGCTCGCGGTCCGGCACGACGTCGACGGCCGGCTCGCGGCGCCCGACCTGCCGGTCGACGCCGACCGCCTCGACGCCGCGCTGGCCCGCCTCTTCCCCGCGGCGGAGGACACGCGCCAGCGGCTCGCCGCCGCGCACGCCGCCACGCGCCGGCTCACCGTCCTCACGGGTGGCCCCGGCACCGGCAAGACGACGACGGTCGCGCGGCTGCTCGCCGTCCTGCACGACGCCGTCCCGCACGACGCTGCCCGCCCCGCGGCCGCGGCGGCGCCCGCTCCGTCGCGCGCGGGGGCGAACGCCCCGGCCGACCAGGGCACGGCCCTGCGTGTCGCGCTCGCCGCCCCGACCGGGAAGGCGGCCGCACGGCTCCAGGAGGCGGTGCGCGAGGTCGTCGCCGGGTTCGGGGACGCGGCCGACCGCGCGCGCGTCGGGACGCCCGTCGCGACGACGCTGCACCGCCTCCTCGGGTACCGGCCGGGCAGCAGCACCCGGTTCCGCCACGACGCGCACCACCACCTGCCGCACGACGTCGTCGTCGTCGACGAGACGTCGATGGTCGCGCTGCCGCTCATGGCGCGGCTGCTCGAGGCGCTGCGGCCCGACGCGCGGCTCGTGCTCGTCGGGGACCCGGACCAGCTCGCCTCGGTGGAGGCCGGTGCCGTGCTCGGCGACCTCGTGCACCGCGAGCCCGTCACGCCGCCGGCCACCGCACCGGTCGTGCTCGCGGCGGCCGAGACCGCGCTGGCCGACGCGCCGCCGCCCGCGGACGGCGAGGTCGACGACCGGGCGGTGCTCGGCAACGGCGTCGTCCGTCTGCGCACCGTCCACCGGCAGGACCGCGACTCGGAGATCCTGCCGCTCGCCGCCGCGATCCGGGCCGAGGACGCGGAGGCGACGCTCGCCCTGCTGCGCGCGGGGCACGGGTCCGTGGAGTTCCTCGAGACGCCCGACGACGAGCCCGACGACGCGGCGCTGGCCGCGGTCCGCGCGGACGCCGTCGCCGCGGGGACCCTGCTCGTCGAGGCCGCGCGCGCCGGGGACGCGGCCGCCGCGCTCGAGGCGCTCGCGCGGCACCGCGTCATGGTGGCGCACCGGCGCGGGCCCGCGGGGCGCGGCCGGTGGGCGGCGCAGGTCGAGGCGTGGGTCGAGGAGGCGACCGGCCACCACGCGACCGACTCCCCGTGGGTCGCCGGGCGGCCGCTGCTCGTCACGACGAACGACGCCGAGGTCGGCCTCTACAACGGTGACACCGGCGTGCTCGTCGCGGAGCCCTCGGGCGGGGTCGTCGCCGTGTTCGGGGACCCGCGCGCGCCGCTGCGCGTGCGCACGCACCGGCTGCCGCCCGTGGAGACCGTGCACGCCATGACGGTCCACCGCGCGCAGGGCAGCCAGTTCGACCGGGTCACGCTCGTCCTGCCGCCCGCGACCTCGCCGCTGCTCACGCGCGAGCTCCTGTACACGGCGGTGACGCGCGCGCAGTCGTTCGTGCGCGTCGTCGGCTCCGAGGACGCCGTACGCACCGCGGTGACGAGCCCGGTTCACCGGGCGAGCGGGCTGCGGACTCCGCTGCCCGGCGGTCAGTCCTCGGTGCGCTCCGCCTGATCCCGCTCGCGCAGCTCCTTGAGGCGGCCCCAGGGCACGAGCACGATCCAGGCGACGGACGCGACGGCGGCGCCCATGATCATCGAGGGGACGTCCATGGCGACCATCCTGGCAGGCGTGCACGGTCGCCCCGGGGAATGAGGCACGGGGGTGGCCGGTTGGCACCAGAGTGAGCACCCAGACCCCCCGCCTGTCCGTCCTCGACCTCGTGCCCGTCCGCTCGGGCCAGTCCAGCACCCAGGCGGTGCGAGCGTCGCTCGACCTGGTCCGCCTCGCCGACCGGCTCGGCTTCGAGCGCTACTGGTTCGCCGAGCACCACAACATGCCCGCGGTCGCGGCCTCGACCCCGCCCGTGATGATCGCCGCGGCGGCGTCGGTGACGGACCGGATCCGCGTCGGCTCGGGCGGCGTCATGCTGCCCAACCACGCGCCGCTCGTCGTGGCCGAGCAGTTCGCCGCGCTCGAGGCGATCGCGCCGGGGCGGGTCGACCTGGGCCTCGGCCGCGCGCCCGGTTCCGACCCGGTCGTCACGCAGCTCCTGCGCATCACCGGCCCGACGGCCGACGTCGACCGCTTCCCCCAGCACGTCACGGACATCCTCGCGCTCATGAGCCCGCAGGGCGCGACGCTGCGCCTCACGAGCGGGCAGGTCTACGACGTGCACGCGACGCCCGCCGCGGACGGCACCCCGACGGTCTGGCTGCTCGGGTCGAGCGACTACTCCGCGCGCCTCGCCGCCGAGCTCGGCCTGCCCTACGTGTTCGCGAACCACTTCTCGGGCCAGGGCATCGACGAGATCCTCGCCCTGTACCGCGAGGGCTACCGCCCGAGCGAGGCGTTCCCCGAGCCCCGCACGTTCCTCACCCTCAACGCCGTCGTCGCGGAGACCGACGACGAGGCGCGCGCCCGGGCCCTCCCCCAGGCCCGCATGATGGCGCGCCTGCGCACCGGGCAGGCGCTCACCGCGCTGGAGACCGTCGAGGAGGCGCAGGCCGCGCCGCTCGACGGTGCGGCCGGGGAGATGGTCGAGGACAGCCTGCGCCGCTGGGCCGTCGGGACGCCCGACGCCGCGGCGGCCGAGGTCCGTCGGCTCGCCGAGCGGCACGGCGTGGACGAGGTCATGGTCGTGCCCGTCGCCGCGTCCCGTGCGGACGAGGCGCTCGACGCGACGCCGGGCCGCGCGCGCACGCTCGAGCTCCTCGCGGAAGAGCTCGCCGCCTGACCCGGAACCGCCGAGCACGACGAGATTCTCCCGCCAGCGGGTACTTGCCACGCCGGGCGACTCAGTCGTCCTGCCCTACGCAAACACGACGGCGGACGCCGCCTACGACGGACACGACTGCTGACACCTTCAAGACCAACCATCGCGGTCCGGTGATGTTTGGCAGCACCGGACCGCGATGCTCGCTCTCCCCACCGTCTCAGGTGCACACCGGCACGACGACGTCCCGCGCGACCTCCTGGGTCGCTCTCCCCGGGCCGGTCGCTGTGACGGTCACGGGCACGTCCGCCCCCGTCTCCACACCGCGCACGGCGAACGACTGGTACGCGTGCGCACCGGCCGCCACCGCGGCGAAGGTCTTCTCCCCCGCGCCGGTGACGAGCGCGACGGCGACCACGCCGTCGGACACGTTGCGGGCGCGGACCGCGACGTACGGCGCCCCGGCGAGGCACCGCGCGGACGTCTCGACCTCGACGAGCGGCGCTGTCGGCTCGCCGACGACCTCGCCGTCCACGGTGAGCGTGCCGTCGGCGTTCACGACGACGTCCGCCGCCATGGCGGCCGCAAGGTCGAGGCGCTGCCACTCGGCCGCGCCCGCGACATCGAGCGCGTAGCCCGAGTCGAGCGCGGTCGCCGCGAGGACGAGCCGCCGCTGGTCGCCGGTGAGGTCGGGGAACGCCGTGCGCAGCAGGTCCTCGGCGCCCGCGGGCACCTGGATCTCCCGGCCCACCTCCCCGACCCGCGGGAACCCGTACGTGAGGCGCTGGTCATAGACCGCGAGCGCCTGGTCCGTCGCCAGGTACGGCACCTGGTCCTCGGCGCACACGGCGATCTCGTCGCCGCACGCCCGCTCCAGCACGGTGACGAGCTCGGTGCGCGCCTGTTCGAGGAGCACGCGGAACGCGGGGTCGGACCACCGGAGCTGCGCGATGTTCTGCCCGGCCATGCGGCCGCCCATGACGTCGAGCGGGTAGTGGAAGCCGAGCACGAGGCGGTTGTCGCCGTACTCGGACGCGCGCGCGAGGATCTGCGGCGCGAGCTCCGGCAGGAGGGTGGCGAGCACGGTGCCCTGCGCGTAGCCGTGGTTGGTGTGCCCGCTGGGGAACGAGCCGTTGTTGCGCAGCCCCTCGTAGCTGCCGGACGTCTCGAAGGCGTTGACGTGACCGCCGGCGGACGTGAAGCCGAGCCGGACGAACGGCCGCTTGTAGTCGTACGCGGCCTTCGCGGGCTCGTGGTTGCCGACCGACTTCTCGACGCGCCCGGACAGCAGGGCCTTCGTCTTGGGGAGGCGGCCGTCGGCGAGCGCGTCGCGGTAGATCGGCCCCAGCTCGCTGCCGAGCGCGTCCGCCATGGTCTCGTACGCCGAGCCGCGCCCGTCGGTCAGTGCACGCTGGACCTGCGGGTCCCCGGCGACGTAGGCGTTGTTGCGCGCGAGCGAGCCGAGGTCGTTGGCACTCGTGGGCTGGCCGGGCTCGTTGGGCGAGAGGATCTCGGGGTGGTTCGCCCGCAGGTCGGCGAACCCGCGCAGAGTCCAGGTGAACCAGTCCTGCCCGGTCGGGGCCGACGGCGTCGCGTCGGACGCGTAGGTCCGGTCGAGGACCTCCTGCGGGAACGGCATCGACGGGTCGTCGGTGGTGGAGAGCGCGAGGGAGAAGAAGACGTCCGAGCTCGTCTCGTTGCACTGGTGGATCTCGACCGCGATCGTGTTCTTGCCCGCGACGAGCACGTCGGCCGGGATGACGAGAGTCTCGCGCAGCGGCGCGGTCGCGCCGGCCTTGTCCTGGTACTGGAGGTTCCGGGTGATCATCGAGTCGCCCCAGCCCGCGACACGCTCGCCGTTGACGTAGACGGTGGCGGAGTCGTCGTAGACGAGCGTCCCGCGCAGGCCGGTGATCTCGTCGAGCGTCGCCTCGTCGAGGGTCACGGTCGTGCGGAAGAAGTAGGCGGGCACGACGACCTTGGGCGTCTGCGTGATCCAGTAGTCGAGCAGGGTCGTGATGGTGTGGCCGCCGCCGATGCCGCTCGCGGTCCCGTTGACCGCGCCGAAGCCCGGCCGGCCGGTCTTCCACGCGGCGTCGTCGAACGCCGGGTCGGCCCACACGGTCCGGTCCGCGTTCCCCGCAGCGGGGTCGGTGTTGTCGTCCAGGTAGCGCCAGGTCGTGCCGGCGCCGACCACCTCGGTCGGTGTCGACGCCTCCGCGGCGCGCGCCGCCGGCGCCTGGAGCGCCGCGGCGAGCAGGAGCGCGAGCGTCGTGAGCGCCGCCAGCAGGGCGAGCGGCGCTGTGGTCCGGCGGTCGCGGGGTCGCGGGGCCGGGTACGTCGTCGTACCGGTCATGGGTCGTCCCTCTCGTCGTTGTCGGTCGTGCGTCGGTGCGGTCGGTGAGACCGGTCCAGCGGTACTGCGGTCGTGCGGTGCTGCGGGTACAGCGGTCGAGCGCGACGGCGGGCACGCACCGAGCGCTCGGTGCGTGCCCGCCGCCGGTCAGGCGCAGCGCGGGACGACGACGGTCTGCGTGACCGTCTGCGTCCCCTCCTCCCCCGTGGCCGTCACGGTGACGTCGACGTCCCCGGTCGCGCCGCGGGCGGCGAACGACTGGTAGGCGTTCGCGCCGGGGGCGACGGCCGTGAAGGACCGCGAGCCCACGCCCGTGGTGAGGTCGACGTCGACGGCCCCGGCGGAGACGTTCGCCGCGCGCACCGCCAGGTACGGGGTCCCGGCGAGGCAGCGCGGGGAGACCGTCACGTCCACGAGGTGCACGTCCGCGGCCGGCTCAGCCGCGATCGCGAAGACGTGCAGGTCGTCGACGTCGGGGAACGTCACCGCGACCACCCGCCGGCCCTCGGGCGCGGTGTACGGGGCGGTGGCGAACACGAACGCGCTGTCCTTGTCGCCGTTGCGCCGGTTCATCTGCGCGACGACGGAGTTGCCCTCCACGGGCGACCCGTCCGCGCTGGGCAGCACCCAGTCACCGAAGCCGATCCTCGTGGACGCGGTGCTGCCGTCGTCGAGCGTGACGACCGCGGTCCCGCGGTGGGTCCCGTCGGTCGCCGCGCCGACGAACGCGAGCCGGCTCGTCGGCACGTCGAGCCGCACGGTCTCACCGGTGAGCGTGACCGAGTCCGGGCGCCCCACGGGCGAGGACGGCCACGTGAACGCCAGGCCGTCGACCTCGTGCACCGACCCGGGCGTGAGCCCGGCGTCGGCGAGCGCCTCGCGCGAGAACGAGTTGCCGGCCGCGTCGAAGTTCCCGACGCCGCGGTTCGCCTCGGGCGCGGTGCCGACCGTGTCGTACGCCGCGACGAGCGACCCGGGCGCGGCGACGAGGACGGTGAGCGGCACCTCGACGTCGTCGTCCCCGGCCGCGACCACGAGCCGCGCGTCGTGGTAGCCGGACGCGACGCCGGCACCTACCTGGACGGGGACCGTGCCGGTGAGGTGGCCCGAGCCGTCGTCGACGAGCGCGGGCTCGCCGACCCCGATGCCGTCGGGGGCGTCGACCGCGACGCGCACGTCCGCGGCGTCGGCGCCGAAGAGCTGCACGGCCACCGACGCGTCGGCCGACCCGCCGGGCGCGACCGTCACGAGGCCCGGGTCCGCCGCGGCGACGACGGCGGACTCGCCGTCGCGCCACGACGGCGGGGCGTCCGCGACCGCGGTCCCCCACGTGGTGTCGCGCTCGGTCGACATCGCGAGCTCGACGACGCCGCCCTCGTGCGCGATGTGGCGCGGCAGCGAGGTCCCGTCCCAGGCCGCGCCGTCGATGGTGACGCCGCTGATGTAGCGGGCGCCGGTCGAGGCGCCGGTGGCGCGCAGGTCGAGGGTCTCGCCCTCGCCGAGGTCGACCACGACGCGGTCGAAGCGCGGCGCGTTGAGCGCGAGCACGTCCGTGCCCGGCGTGGTCGGGTACAGGCCCATCGCGGCCCACACGTACCAGCCGGCCTGGGCGCCGAGGTCGTCGTTGCCGGGCTTGCCGTTCGGCTCGGGGCGGAACAGCGTGGACGTGAGCTCGTCGACGAGCTCGCTCGTGCGCCACGGCTGGCCCACGTAGTCGTACAGCCACGGGACGCCGAAGTTCGGCTCGTTGCCGATCCACAGGTACGGCTCGTTCGGGCCGGCGTTGTGCTGCGCCGTGAAGGCGTCGAGCCGCTCCGCGACGGCCTCGCGCCCCCCGAGCGCGTCGGTGAGCCCCGCGACGTTCTGCGGCACGAGCCACGTGTACTGCTCGGCGTTGCCCTCGTCGAAGCCCTCCTGCCCGAACCCGCCGCCGCCCTGCGACCGCACGAACGTGCCGTCGTCGTTCCGGGCGCCCGCCGTGCGGGTCACGGGGTCGTGGACGTTCTGCCACCACTGGCCGCGCGCGGCGTACTCGGCGGCGACGTCGTCCTGGCCGAGCGCGGCCGCGAGCTGCCCGATCGCGAAGTCGGCGATCGACCACTCGAGCGTGATGGACGCGCCCACGACGCGGTGGTCGCCCCGGAACTCCTCGGTCTGCGGCGCGTACCCGCGCTCGAGATACGTCTCGATCCCACGCCGCTGCACGTAGCCGTTCGCGGTCGGGGCGGCGCTCGTCGCGCCCTTGACCATGTGCGCGAGCGCCGACTCCGCGTCGAAGTCGCGCGCCCCGAACGCGTACATGCTCGCGATGAGCGGCACCGAGGAGTCACCGGTCATCTGGCCCGTGTGCTGGTTCGCGACCGGCCAGCGCGGCAGCCAGCCGGACTGGTCGGCGACCTCGACGAGCGACTGCGCCATGTCCGACGCCCGGTCGGGCGCCAGCAGCGCCTGGAGCGCCCCGAGCGACCGGTACGTGTCCCAGTCCGAGAAGTTCGCGTACCGCTCGTGCCCCTCGGGTGCCTGGTGGATCTCGCCGTCGAACCCGACGTACCGGCCGTCCACGTCGGTGAACGTGTTCGGGTGCAGCAGCGAGTGGTAGAGCGACGTGTAGAACATCGTGAGGTCGTCGGCGTCCTCCCCCGCGACGCGGACCTTCCCGAGCAGGTCGGACCACGCGGCGCGGTTCGCGTCCCGGACGGCGTCGAAGTCGAAGCCCGGGATCTCGGCCGCGAGGTTGGCGCGCGCGCCCTCGACGCTCACGTAGGACATGCCGACCTTCGCGTGCACCGTCGCGCCGGGCGCGAAGGTGAGCCACGCGCCCGCGCCGTTGCCGTCGGCCGACGGGTCGCCGGGCGAGACGGTCGAGCCCTGCCACGTGCCGAACGCCTGCGCGTCCTGGTCGAGCTCGATCGCGAAGTACGTCGTGTGGGTGTTGTTCTTGCCGCAGAACCCGCCGCTCGTCACCGAGCCGGTGACCGTGCGCGCGTCCTCGACCTCGACCGTCGCGTTGCGCACGCTCGCGAGCGAGCCCGCGGCGTTGACGATCACCTGCGACGCGGCACCGCCCTCGGGGTAGTCGAACGTCAGCCCGCCCGAGCGGGTCGCGGCCGACAGCTCCGCCTCGATCCCCGACGACTGGAGCGCGACCGCGTACCGGCCGACCTCGGCACTCTCCGCGTCGTGGCTGAACGACTCCTTGCGGTCCCACGGGTACTGCCCGACGTCGCCCGTCACGGGGAGGATCGGGACGTCGCCGAAGATCCAGCACCCGGCGGCCGCGTGCGTCATGGAGAAGCCGCGGATCGCCTGGTGCGAGTAGCGGTAGCCCGCGTACGCCTTGTCGCCGTTGCCCACGGAGACCTGGGTGTCGGGCGAGAGCTGCATCATGCCGAACGGCATCGACGGCCCGGGGAAGTTGTTGATCTCCCCGACGACGCCCGTCGCCTGGCCGGTCCCGACGAACGGGTCGACGAAGGAGACGGGGTCCTCAACGAGGTCGGGTGCGGCCGCGACCGCCGGGACCGCGAGCCCGACGGCGGGCGCGATCGAGAGTCCGGCGGCCAGGACCGCCGTGGCAGAGAGCGCCGCGACGGAGCGCCGCACCGTGGTGCGCGCAGGACGTGTTCGAGACATGCGGGTCCTCACAGGACGAAGGAGCGGGAAGGAGCGTGGAGGACGGTGGCGCGGGACCGTACGGCCCCGCGCCACCGTCGATCAGGAGCAGGCGGCGGCGTCGTACGCGGCCGTGACCTGCTGGGGCTCGCCGTCGGGCGTCGTCACGGTCACCGTGACCTCGCCCGCCTCGACGGCGGCGGCGCGGGTGGCGAACGACTGGTACGCGTTCGCCCCGGGAGCGACGTCACCGAAGAGCTTGGAGCCGTACGGGGTCGCGAGCTCGATCGCGGCGGGCTGCTCGCCCGTGTTGAGCGCGCGCACCGCGACGAACGCCTTGCCGCCGAGGCAGCGGGCCTGCGCCGTGACCTCGACCTGCGGCGCGGGGACGTCCCCCGTCGCGTCGGTCGCGATCGCGAACACGTGGAACCGCTCGTCGCTCGGCAGCGTGACCGACGTCAGGACCTTGCCCTCGGGGATCGCGACGGGCGCGGTGGCGTAGAGGCCGCAGCCGATCTTCTGCACGTTCTCGCGGTCGCCGCGCGCCCCGGCCTTCGCGACCGTGATGTTGCCGGGCTCGGGCGAGCCCGTGCACCAGTCGCTGAGGCGCACGTCGACGGTCTGCGACGAGCCGTCGGCGAACCCGAGGACGAGGCCGCCCCCGTGCGTGCCGTGCGTGCTCGTCCCGACCACCGAGAGGTGGCGGACCGAGCGCAGGTGCTCGGGCACCTCGAGGACCTCGCCGCTCGCGGCGACGTTGTCGGGCGCGCCCGCCCGCGGGGCCCCGAGCGTGTAGGTGAGGTCCGTGCCCGGCACGGTGAGCTCCAGGCCCTGGACGGCGCCGAGGTCCGCGAGCAGGTCGCGCAGGAGGTAGGCGCCCGAGCCGTCGAGGTTCGCGTTGGCCGCCCCGGCGTCGCCGATGCCGACGTTGTCGAACGCGTCGGCGATCCACGACTCCCCGGACACGACGACCGAGACCTCGCGGACCGCCTCGGTCCCCGCGGCGTCGCGCACGACGAGCCGCACCGTGTGCAGACCCGGCTCGGCGTCGGCGGGAGCCTCGATCGTCACCGTGCCCTCGACCGTGGCCGGCAGGCCGTCGGACTCGGCGGTCCACTCGGCGAGGTCGGTCGTCGCGGTGACCGCGCCGTCGGACGTCACCTCGAGCGTCCCGCTGGACGTCCCCGCGCCCTGGGCGACGACCTGGACTGCGACCTCGGTCCGCCCGCCCGGGGCGAGGACCGGCTGCCGCGGCGTCGCGCCGACGAACAGGCGCTCGACCGTGCCGTCCGCAGGCACGACGGCGCCCGGCGAGGCCGCGGGGTCGGTCGCCCACGCGGACGGCTCGGTGCCGACGGTCACGTCGAGCGTGCCGGCCGCGGTGAGCTCGTCGCCCGTGACCCAGGCGCGATCGAGCGGCTCGCCGCCGAGCGACACGGACTGCGTGTAGTGCGTGTCGGGCGCGACGCCGTCCGCCGTGAGGCGCAGGGAGTCCCGACCGAAGACCTCCGGGTCGAGCGTGATCGTCACGTCGTCGAAGAGCGGCGTCGTCAGGCCCCACAGATCGGCGCCCGGCACGATCGGGTACACGCCGATCGACGACAGCACGTGCCACGCGGACATCGTGCCGAGGTCGTCGTTGCCCGTGACGCCGTCGGGGCCGTCGGTGAAGAGGGTCGACGCGGCGCGCACGACGTCCGTCGTCTTCCAGGGCTGCCCGGTCCACAGGTAGACGTACGGCGCATGGAGGTTGGGCTCGTTGTTCGGGTTGTAGGTCTCCCAGCCGTAGTAGTCGTACGTGCCGTTGACCCACACCTCGCTCGCGACGTGCGGGGGGTCGGCGACGAGCTCGTCGTACGCGAAGAACGCATCGAGGCGGTCGACCGCGGCGTCGGTGCCGCCCATGAGGTCGAACAGGCCCGGCACGTCCTGGGGCACGAGCCACTGGTACTGCACCGCCGTGCCCTCGTGGAACCCGTCGGAGTGCGCGGGGTCCGCGTCGCCCACGAAGAAGCCGTCCGCGTTACGCGCCCGGAAGTTGCCCGTGCGCGGGTCGAACACGTTGCGGTAGCTCTGGCCGCGGGCGGCGTACCGGTCGGCGTCCTCGTCGTGGCCGAGGCCGCGCGCCATCGTCGAGAGCATCGCGTCGGCGAGGGCGTACTCCATGGTCGCCGAGGCGCCGTGCTGGAGATCGTAGTCGCCGGGCTTGCCCGAGCGCGCCGGCTCGTGCGGGACGAACCCGTCGCGCAGGTACTCGACGTTCGCCGCGCGCCCGTTGAAGGGCGAGTCGGCGGGCGGGACGCCGTCGGCGTTCTCCCTCAGGACCGCGTACGCCTCCTCCTCGTGGCCCGCGAGCAGGCCCTGGCGCCAGGCGCTGACGAGGAACGGCGTCGCCGGGTCGCCGGTCATGATGTTCGTCTCGACCGTGCCGTAGCCCCAGCGCGGGAGCCACCCGCCCTGCTGGCCCTGGCGCACGAGCGAGAGCGCCATGTCGGCCGACTCGTCGGGCGCGAGCAGGTACAGGAGCTGCTGCTGGGTGCGGTACGTGTCCCAGAGCGAGTAGTTCTGGTAGTAGGTGAAGTCCGGTTCCGCGGCGTGGACCTCCTGGTCCCAGCCGCGGTAGCGCCCGTCGACGTCGGAGCCGACGTTCGGCGCGAGGAAGCTGCGGTAGAGCGAGGAGTAGAAGGTGCGCAGGTCGTCCGGGTCGCCCTGCGCGACCCGCACGAGGCCGAGCCGCTCCTCCCAGGCCGAGCGCGCGGCGTCGTGCACGGCGTCGAACGTGCCGGCCTCCGCGGCGAGGTTCGCCGCGGCGCCGTCGGCGCCCACGTAGCTCATCGCGGTGACGGCCTCGACGTCGAGGTCGCCGCCGGTCGTGTCGAACGTGACGTACGCGCCGCGACGGCCCTCGCCGCCGGACGCGGCGTCCGCGCCCGCGGTGACGACCTGGCCGTCCCACGTGCCGTGCGCGACGAACGGCCGGTCGAAGGTCGTGCGGGTCCAGATCGTCTGCGGCTCGGTGTCCTGGCAGAAGCCGCGGACGGTGATGCGCGTCTCGACCGTGCGGTCGTCCACGACGCGCACGTCGGACTCCGTCACCCGGTTGAGCGCCTGGCCGGCGTTGAGCAGGACGTTGGCCTGCGCCGTCGCGGGGAACGTGTACCGCTGGACGCCCGTGCGCGCGGTCGCGGTGAGCTCGGCCTCGATCGTGCCCGCCGGCGCCTGGAGACCCACGCGGTAGTACCCCGGCGAGGCCTCCTCGTCGTCGTGCGAGAAACCGAGCGCGTACTGGCCGTAGTCGGTCGAGGTGATCGCGCCCGTCGTCGGCAGGGTCGGGAGCGGACCGCCGAGGCCGCAGCCGACGCCGGACAGGTGCACGAGCGAGAACCCGCGCACCGACGTGCGGTCGTAGTCGTACCCGACGTTGTGGCCGTTGTCCGGCGAGAGTTGCACCATGCCGAACGGCACGGCAGCGCCCGGGTAGGTGTTGCCGTCGTCCTTGGTCCCGATGAACGGGTTGACGTAGTCGACCAGCGGGCCGTCGACGGCGGCGGCATCGGACCCCGTCGCTGACTCCGTCCCGGCGGTGGCCGTGGGCGACGTCGCGAGCCCGGGCGCCGCGTACGCGGTCAGCGGGAGCGCCAGGCTCACCGCGGTGGTCAGCGCGACGACGGCGCCCGCGCGACGCCGACGCCCGCCGGGACGCGACGGGCGAGAGCGTGACGGTCCGGTGCTCGAGAATAGATCGCGATCAGCGTTGACAGCGCTGTCTCTCCGCATGCGGTGCTCCCCTTGGTCCCACGGCGGCGTGGGGTCGGTGGTCATCTATGACTCGGAGGCCGGGGCCTGGCCACGACGCCGGTCCCCGCGGCATACCCTCGCACACGTTGACAGCGCTATCAAGGCCATCGCGACGACCCACCGTCGGTCGCCGCCATTCGACAGCCCACGACCGACCACCGTCTGTGCAACGGCGCTGGCCCCGTCCGCACCGACGTGCACCCGCGCAGTCGGTGCCGCCTGCGTGGCCGCGCTGGTCGTGAGCGGTGCCGTCGCCTTCGCACTTCCTGCGTCCTCCTCACCAGGGCAGAGCGTCACGTCGCTGCGCGACTCGAGGCCGAGGATTGACTGATGCCAGATCTTCCCCGAGCGGACGCCGGGCCGCCGGCCCCTTGCGGGTTGACCAGACGCAGGATCGGTCAAGGTAGCCCGCATCTCGACAGTCGTGGTGGGCGTCGGTGGCGTCGGCAGGACGCGGTAGCGTCGCGCGCATGACCACGAAGTACGACGACGCGTCCTGGCACTTCGACGGCGAGGGCTACCCGCCCGAGGCCGGTCCCGAGGCGGGCGCGACGCACATCGGCATGTTCCTCGCGTGGGCTGCGCTCGCGGGGCACGTGTCCCCGGAGCTCGAGGAGGACTCCGAGGACGAGCTCGCTGCGCTGCGCGAGCGCACCACCACACCGGGCGCGTTCGTGCACGAGTCGTGCGAAGGCAAGCTCGTCGACGTCGACCTCGACGACGTCGGCGCCGCGTTCGCGAGCGCCTACTACGCGGGCGACGACGAGGACGAGGACGACGGCGGCCTGTACCTCGAGGACTACGTGGACGCCGTGAGCCCCGGCGACGGGGAGCCGGAGGACGTGTACCGCGTCCCGGACACGTGGGAGACGTACGAGCTCGTCGCGCCGCTGATCGACGCGCGGTTCTCCCAGTGGGACGACGAGGGCCGCCCCGCGGTCCTGCGGCACCGCGCGTGACATGAGCGTCCCGACGCCCGTCACGCGCCTCGCCGCCGTCCTGCGCGCGGGCAACCCCGGCCCCATGACGCTCGACGGCACGCGGTCGTACGTGCTGCGCGCGCCGGGCTCGGCGTCGTGCGTCGTCGTGGACCCGGGGCCCGACGACGCGGCCCACCTCGACGCGCTCGCCGTCGCCGGGCCGGTCGAGCTCGTGCTCGTGACCCACCGCCACGCCGACCACACGGCCGGGTCCCCCGGGCTGCGCGCGCGCACCGACGCCCCGGTGCGGGCGGCCGACCCGGACCACTGCCACGGCGGCGCGCCGCTGCGCGACGGCGAGGTGATCGAGGCCGCGGGTCTGCGGGTCGTGGTCCTCGCCACGCCCGGGCACACCGCCGACTCGGTCTGTCTCGTCCTGCCCGACGACGGCCCGGTCGCCCCGACCGACGACCCCACCCGCCGCACGGCGGACCCGGGCCTGGCGGGCTCCGGCACCGCGGGTTCCGGCACCGCGGCGCACGAGGGCGCGCGGACGCCGTCGGGCACGACCGTCCTCACGGGCGACACGGTGCTCGGGACGGGGACGACGGTGATCGCCGCACCCGACGGGTCGCTCGGCGCCTACCTCGCGAGCCTCGACACGATCGAGGCCGTGGCGGGCAGTCCGGGCCCGGCGGTCGGCCTCCCCGGCCACGGACCGGTCGTCGACGACCTCGCGGCGCGCGTGCGCGCGTACCGGGAGCACCGTCACGAGCGTCTCGCACAGGTGCGGGACGTGTTGACCACCCTCGGCCTGGCCCCGGACGCCCAGGACGCGGTCAACCAGGTGGTCGCGCGGGTCTACGCCGACGTCGACCCCACGGTGCGAGGAGCCGCCCGGCAGTCCGTCGCCGCGCAGCTCTCGTTCCTCGCCGGCCCAGACACCGACGCGGGCACCGGCACCGGCACCGGCACGATCGCGGACATCGGAACGGACGCGGCCGACGACAACCCCAGCAGCCCGAGCCGCGACGGCTGACTGTCGGTGCCACGGTGCACGATGACGGGATGACGACACCACGGCTCGGTATCGCGTTCGTGCCCACCCACGCACCCGAGAGCCTGCGGCGGCTCGCGACGACGGCGGAGGACGCCGGCCTCGACGACCTCTGGGTGTGGGAGGACTGCTTCAAGCAGTCCGGCCTCGCCTCGGCGGCCGCTGCCCTGGCGTGGACCGACCGCGTGCGCGTCGGCATCGGGCTCATGCCCGCCCCGCTGCGCAGCACGGCGATCACGGCGATGGAGGTCGCGACGCTCGCGCGGATGTTCCCCGGTCGCCTCGTCGCGGGGGTCGGGCACGGCGTCCAGGAGTGGATGGGGCAGGCGGGGGTGCGCGTCGCGTCGCCGCTGACGCTCCTGCGCGAGCACGCGACGGCGCTGCGGAGCCTGCTCGCGGGCGAGGAGGTCACGACGGACGGCCGGTACGTCACGCTCGACGCCGTCCGGCTCGACTGGCCGCCCACGGAGCCCGTCCCGCTGTGGCTGGGCGGGTCCGGGCCGCGGACGCTCGCGCTGGCCGGCGAGCTCGGCGACGGTCTCATCCTCACGAACGCGCTGACCCCCGAAGACGTGCGGGGTGCGGCGGCCGTCGCGCGCGAGGGCGGCGCGGGCCCCGGGTTCGACGTCCACGCGACGCTCATCGCGGCGACGGGACCGGACGCGCAGGCACGGGTCGACCGCGAGCTGCCGGTGTGGGGCGCGGAGCCCGGTCGGGGCATCGGCGCCGCGGGCGACGCCCACGCGGTGGCGGCGGGAGTCCTGGCTCTCGCGGAGGCGGGCGCGACGGCCGTGGCGGTCCAGCCGACCGCGGACGAGCCCGACGTCGAGACGTTCGTGCGCTTCCTCGGCCACGAGGTCGCGCCGCTGCTCAGCTCTCGGTGACGCGCCCGGTGTCGCCCTCGGTGCCCGCGGCGCCGGGCCGCTGCCGCAGGCCGTGGACGAGGGCGACCACCGCGCACACCAGAGCGACGGCGCCGACGGCGAGCGCGAGGCGGACGGGGAAGTCGGCGTAGAGGTCGGTGACCTCGCCGACCGGGAGGCCCCAGCCCGCCGCGGTCTCCCGCACTTCCGCCGCGAGCGCACCGATCCGTCCGGGCACCCGCGTCACGGCTGCGGAGACCCACCCGAGCAGCTCGAGGACGACGGAGGCCACGGAGTGGGCGCCGGACGCGAGGGGGATCACCGGTCCACCCTAGCGGAACCGGACAGCGCGGTCATATGCGGCACGGCGGGGTATCGCCTCAGGTCAGCGGCTTGGCGAAGCACAGCGCGACGTGGTTGTCGCCGTCGTAGGGCGGGAAGTGCGCGACGGCACGGAAGCCGAGCGAGCGGTAGAGCGCGATGGCGCCGGGCTGGCGGATGCCCGTCTCGAGCAAGAGCGTGGAGGTCCCGCGCTCACGCGCCGCCGTCTCCAGCCCGTCGAGGAGCCGACGCGCGGTCCCCGTGCGGCGCGCGCTCTCGCGCACGAACACCTTCTTCACCTCGAGCGCGTCCTGCGGCGCGCCGGGCTCGGGCCGTCGCAGCGACGCGCACCCGAGCGCCTCGCCGTCCCGGTACGCCACGAGGGTCACCACGACGTCGACTCCCAGGTGCGCGTCCACGGTTTCGAACCCCCCGGCGGAGTCGAGGCGGCCGAAGAGCTCCGGGTACAGGACGGCCGACGACGTCTCGTGCATCTCGCGGCGCAGCGCGGCCGCGTCGGGGTCGTCCCACGGGACGGCACGGAGCTCGACCGCGGCTCCCCCGACGACCGGGCCGCCCGCCGCGGTGCCGGACCCTGACCCCGCGCCGTCCGGCGCAGCGCCCCGCGGTCCGGTGGCATCCGGCGCGGCGGTCCGCGCTCCGGCGGCATCCGACGCAGCGGCGGGCGACACGCGCAGGTCGAGCGCGAAGCAGCGCGACAGCGGCTGCCCGGCGTAGTGGCCGTACGACTCGATCGGCACGTACCCGAGCGCGAGGTAGAGGTCGATGGACTCCGGCTGGAGCGTGCCCGTCTCGAGCACGAGCCGGTCGAGGCCCGCGGCGACCGCGCGCTCGTGCAGCGCGCGCATCGCGGTGCGTGCGTGCCCGCGACCCCGGTGGGCGGGCTCGACGTACAGGCGCTTCACCTCGCCGGTCCGCGCGGGGTGCGTGCCGCCCCGTCCGTCCGGCGTGCCGGAGACGTCGCGCAGCGCGACGAACGCGACCGGTTCGCCGTCCTCCCGGACCACGACGTTCGCGAGCGCCGCCTCGGGGGCGAACGTGCCGGCGTCGGGCTCGCCGTAGCGCACCGCGAGCTCCGCCTGCTGCCGCGACCGCAGCCGCTCGGCCGCGACGTCGTCCGCCGGGACCGTCGCCACGGTGACGACCCCGGTCCCGGGGCGCCCGACGGCGTCGGGCAGGACGCGCGGGAGCGTCACGCGCGGACGAGCGCGCCCAGGACGGACGTGAAGAACCCGAGGCCGTCGGTGCCGGCGCGCGGGCCGGCCTCGGCGGCCGGGCCGAAGCCGGGCTCGACGGCGTGCTCCGGGTGGGGCATGAGGCCGACGACGTTGCCCGCCGCGTTCGAGATGCCCGCGATGCCGCGGCGCGACCCGTTCGGGTTCCAGCCGTCGTAGCGGAAGACGACGCGGCCCTCGGCCTCGAGCTCGTCGAGCGTCCGCTCGTCGGCGACGAACTGCCCGTCCTGGTTCTTCAGCGGGATCGTGATGCGCTGGCCGGCCGTGTAGTCGCGCGTCCAGGCGGTGTCGGCGTTCTCGACCACGAGGACCTGCTCGCGGCACACGAAGTGCAGGTGGTCGTTCTTGACCATCGACCCCGGGAGCAGGTGCGCCTCGGTGAGGATCTGGAAGCCGTTGCAGATGCCGAGCACGGGCATGCCGCCCTTCGCGGCGTCCACGATCGACTCCATGACCGGCGCGAACCGGCTGATCGCGCCCGCGCGCAGGTAGTCGCCGTAGGAGAAGCCGCCGGGCAGGACGACCGCGTCCACGCCGTGGAGGTCGGCGTCGGCGTGCCAGAGCGACACGGCCTCGCCGCCCGCGAGACGCACCGCGCGCGCGGCGTCGCGGTCGTCGAGCGTGCCGGGGAAGGTGACGACGCCGACCGTGGCCGTCGCGAGAGCCGAGGCGGTCATCAGGCGAGACCCTGCGACGTGATCGTCGCGGCGGCGTCCGTCTCGATGTCGGCGACGCGCACGACGTCCTCGATGACGGGGTTCGACAGGAGCTTCACCGCGGCCTCCTCGGCGGCGGCGAGGACCTCCGGCGTCACCGGGCCCTCGACCTCGAGCTCGAACCGCTTGCCCTGGCGGACGGACGTGAACTGGGTGAACCCGAGGCGCGGCAGCGCCCCGACGACGGCCTTGCCCTGCGGGTCCAGGATCTCGGGCTTGGGCATGACCTCGACGACGACGCGTCCCACGGGGGCTCCTTGGCGAGAGTGTTGGGAGGGCCGGGGCTCCGGGATCCCGGCCACGTCACGGGCGTCGAGGACGCCCGGGGGGACGGGACGAGCGGGAGCCGACGGCGGGATTCCGCGCTCAGTCTAGCGGGCGCGCGCACCCGCCCGGTCGGGCGTCCGCACGGTGAGCGGGCGTGCTCAGCCGCCCGCGGCGCGGCGCCGGTCCGGGGTGTCGACCGGGATGTTGCCGTCGAGCACGTGCTTGCGCCAGGCCCGGTCGACGTGGGACCGCCGGAACAGGAACCCGCTCAGGAGCGAGACCGCCATGAGGAGAACCGCAAACCAGAGCTCGGGCCGGTTGACGTCGTTCGAGAAGAGGACGTGGCTCAGGACGGGCCACCCGTAGAGGATCGCCAGCGCGCTCCCCAGGCTGCCCAGGGTGACGCGCCACGGGTAGAGCGCCCCGTGGATGTCGTCGGCGACCCACCACCAGTACCGCGCGGGGAGCCGCAGGTCGAGCGACCGGTAGAGCAGCCAGCGCCCGAGCGGCGGGTGCTCGCGCCACCGCAGCGCCCACCCCGCGCGGACGAGGCCCCACGCCTCGCGGGCGCCGATGCCGCGGGGAGCGGCGCCGTCGTCCGGCTCGGGCGCCAGGTCGAGCAGGACGGCGAGCGCCTCGTCCCCGTGCAGGTCGCGCCAGCGCCGGGGGTAGGCGCGCAGCCAGATCCGTGCGGACCGCTCGTACCGGTCGGCGCCGCGCGCCCCGCGGGCAGGGCGGCCGGGCTGCGCGCCGTCGGCGGCGGCCCGCCGCCCGGTCACGCGCCGCTCCCGGCGAGACCGTCGGCGGCACCCCGACCGGCACCGCGGGAGAGCGACCGACGCGCGCGCTCCGCGAGCTCGGCGAGGCGGAGGGTCTCGGCGCGGGCGGCGCGGCGCCCGTCGTCGGTCGCGCGGTAGTAGCGACGCAGTCGGCCGTCGACGACCTCCTCGCCCGTCGGCTCCACGAGACCGGCCGCGACGAGACGGTCGAGGTTCCCGTAGAGGGTGCCCGCGCCGAGGCGGGTACGGCCGTCGGAGAGGTCGCGCACCGACCGGATGACGGCGTAGCCGTGGAGCGGCTCCCCGCTGAGGGCGAGGAGCACGAGGTACGCCTGCTCCGTCATGCGGAACGGGGCCGAGGAGACCATGGTCGATATATATCGCTCGGCGACCTATGCGCGCAAGCGCCCGGCGCGTGTCGGAGGGTGGGGCTAGTCTCGAACAAGTGTTCGAGACGCACGCTCGAGCACGGTGCGAGGGCGGGGTCCTGCCCCTTCCCCGCCCTCGCACGACACCTCGCCCGACGACGCACGGAGGCTCCCCATGGACGCACCGGCAGCACCCGTCCCGACGATCGACCGCGGCCGTTCACGGCCCGCGCCGGCCACCGTGGCCCGCGTCCTCGCGCGCGACGGGACGTGCGTCTTCCCGGGCTGCCGCGTACCGGCGTTCCGCTGCGACCTCGACCACGTGGTCGCCCCGCGGCCGGTCACAGGCACGGGCACCGGCACCGGGATGGACGACGACGCGGAGTCCGCGCACGGGGCCGACAACCTCGTCGCCCTGTGCCGCCACCACCGGGTCGTCCGCGCACGCGACGGCTGGCGCCCGGCGCTGCTCGCCGACGGGTCGGTACGGTGGACCGCGCCGAGCGGGCACACCTACCTCCGGCCCGGCACCCTCCGGACGGCGTGAGGCGTCAGGCGTCAGGCGTCAGGCGAGCGTCGACCCGGTGAGCCGCTCGTACGCCTCGAGGTAGCGCGCGCGGGTGCGCGCGACGACGTCGGCCGGGATCGACGGCGGCGGGGTGTCCGCGGCGCGGTCCCAGCCCGACGCGGGCGACGTGAGCCAGTCGCGCACGAACTGCTTGTCGAAGCTCGGCTGCGCGCGACCCGGCTCCCACTGGTCCGCGGGCCAGAAGCGCGACGAGTCGGGCGTGAGCACCTCGTCGCCGAGCACGGTCTCCCCCGTCGCCGGGTCCACGCCGAACTCGAGCTTGGTGTCCGCGAGGATCACGCCGCGCTCGCGCGCGATCTCCTCGGCGCGCGCGTACACGGCGAGCGTGAGGTCGCGCAGGCGCGTGGCGTCGTCGAGGCCGATCTGCTCGGCCACGACGTCGAACGAGACGTTCTCGTCGTGCTCGCCCACGGCAGCCTTCGTCGCCGGCGTGAAGATCGGCTCGGGCAGGCGCGACCCGTCGACGAGGCCGTCGGGCAGCTGCACGCCGCAGACCTCGCCGCCCGCGCGGTACTCCACGAGGCCGGAGCCCGTCAGGTACCCGCGCGCCACGCACTCGACCGGGAACATGTCGAGGCGGCGGCAGATCATCGCGCGGCCGGCGACGACGTCGGGCACGAGGCCGTCGCCCGGCACCGCCGAGACGGCGGTCGAGACGACGTGGTTCGGCACGAGGTCGGCGAGCTGCTCGAACCACCACAGGCTGAGCTGCGTGAGCACGACGCCCTTGTCCGGGATACCGGGCGACAGCACGTGGTCGTAGGCGCTCACCCGGTCGCTCGCGACGACGAGCACGACGTCGCCCAGGGGGTGCACGCCCCCGACGGCCGGCAGGTCCGGCGTGTACAGGTCGCGCACCTTGCCGGAGTACGCGTGCGTCCAGCCGGGCAGGTCGAGCGCGGCCGTGTCGAGGGCGTCGGCCTCGCCGAGCGAGAGGGCCGAGCCGGGGTCCTGCGGGGTGTGGGTCACGGCCCCTAGTGTCGCACCATGCGACTCGAACCCGGCCCCTCGTCCATCTCGGGAGCCGCCCCCGGCGGCGCGCTCGACGGCACGCTCGACCAGGGCGAGGACGCCGAGCGCGCGACGCACGACCCGGGGGTGCGCGACTTCCTCGCCACCTTCTCGGCCTTCATGGAGACCGCCAACGAGCAGGCCCAGCGGCAGCGGACCGACGCCGGGCCGTCCGTCGCGGACGTGCTGCGCGAGCACCTCGGCACCGACCCGCGCTCGATCGCGGTCGTCACCGAGACGGTGTCCGCTCTGCGCGGCGTCGACGCGGACGTCGCGATCGAGGCCGTCGTCGCCCGCCACGGCGGTGGCCGCGTCGTCGGCGTCGGTGGCGGCGAGCAGCGGATGCACACGTCCTTCTCCGAGATCGTCGAGCACTCCGCCCTGTGGCGCCAGTTTCCCGTCGGCGCGGTGGACTACGCGCGCGCGGCGACGGGCCCCGAGAGCGAGCGCCGCACCGTCTCCTTCGGTCTGCACCTCTTCGCGTACGCGGGCACGCCCGTCGCGCTCCTGCAGCGCGCGGCGAACCCGCGGCACGGCGACGAGGGCAGCGTCGAGGTCATGTGTCCCCAGGAGGACGCCGCCCTGTCGCTCCTCGCAGAGCTCCGGGCGGCCATGGTCGAGCACAGCGTGCTGCGCGGCCAGGTCGTGACGTTCACGGCGTCGGACTACGGCGCGCAGGCCGGCGGCATGACGTTCCTACCGCGGGACCGGGTCCCGGCGACCGACGTGGTGCTCCCGGACGGCACGCTGAGCAGGATCGAGCGTCAGGTGCTCGGCGTCGCGCGGCACCGCTCGGAGCTCCTCGCGGCGGGTCAGCACCTCAAGCGCGGCGTCCTGCTCTACGGTCCGCCGGGGACGGGCAAGACCCACACCGTCCGCCACCTCGTCGGCGAGAGCCCGGGCACGACCGTGATCGTCCTCGCAGGAGGTGCGCTCCGGCTCGTCCGGCTCGCCGCGGAGACGGCCCGTGCGCTCCAGCCCGCGATCGTCGTGCTCGAGGACTGCGACCTCATCGCCGAGGACCGCTCGTTCCACGACGGCCCGCAGCCCCTGCTGTTCGAGGTGCTGGACGCCATGGACGGACTCGGCAGCGACTCCGACGTCGCGTTCGTCCTGACGACGAACCGCGCCGACCTCCTCGAGCGCGCGCTCGCGCAGCGCCCCGGCCGGGTCGACCTCGCGGTCGAGATCCCCCTGCCCGACGCGTCGGCGCGGCTCCGGCTGTTCGAGCTCTACCGCGGCGAGCTGCCGTTCACCTCCGGTGCGCTCGCCGACGCCGCCGACCGCACGGACGGCGTGACCGCCTCGTTCGTCAAGGAGGTGGTCCGGCGCGCCGTGCTGCGCGCGGTCGAGGCCGGGCACGACGTGGGAGACGAGGACCTCGGGTCCGCCGTGCACGAGATGACCGCCGACGCCGAGCGCATCACGCGCTCGCTGCTCGGCTCGTCGCCGGACCTCCTCGCCGAGGAGACGTTCGAGCCCTGATCGGGCACCAGCCCGGCGCTCCCCGCGCCGGACGTCCTCCGCACCACACCCGTCGCGCGTGCCGATCGACCGGCGTGCCGCTAGCCTGCTCGTCAGGACGGCCGTGGGAGCGCTCTCCCGCCGTCAGGGGGCCGCACCGGAGCGACTCCTGCGGGGGCGCGTGCGCAGCTGTCCGGGCCTGCCGACGGCGGCGGGCCCCATCCGCACGGAGGAGGCAACGATGCACCACCGCACGATGCACCATCGCCTGACAGCGCTAGCGGCCGCAGTGGGGGTGGTCGTCGCGAGCGTGGGCCTCGCGACGACCGCGCACGCGGACGCTCTCGGCCCCGCGGGCGCGCCCCTGTCCGCACCGAGCCCGAGCCCGTCACCGACGACCGCGGGCGCGGCCGTCCCCGGCCCCGACGACCTGTCGGAGGGGCAGCTCCGCGCTCTCGAGCGCGACCTGGGGCTCGATGCCGCGGGCGTCGCCGACCGGCTCGCGCTCGACGCCGTGACGGCCACCGTCGAGCGCGCACTGAGCGAGGGTCTCGGGACGGCGTACGCCGGCACGTGGGTCGACGCCGAGGCGGGCGCCCCCGTCGTCGCCGTGACCGACCCGGCGGCGGTCGCCGACGTCGAGGCGGCCGGTGCGACGGCCGTCGTCGTGGAGCACGGCCTGGCCGAGCTCGACGACGTCGCGGCCCGGCTCGACGCGACCACCACCCCCGACGCCGTCCAGGCCTGGTACGTCGACGTCACCACGAACGAGGTGGTCGTCGAGTCGCTCAACCCCGCGGCAGCGCAGGCGTTCGTCGCCGCGTCCGGCGTCGACCCCGCCGCGGTGCGCACCGAGGCCCTCGCGGCGCCGTACGAGCTCACGGCCGACGTGCGCGGCGGCGACCGCTACATCACCCGGGACCCGGGCGCGTCGTCGGGGTCGGCCTGCTCGATCGGCTTCGCCGTCCAGGGCGGCTTCGTCACGGCGGGGCACTGCGGCGCGGCGGGCAAAGAGGTGCTCACCGCGAGCTGGGCGCGGATGGGGACGGTCCAGGCGGCGTCGTTCCCCGGCCACGACTACGCGTGGGTGCGCGTCGACGCCGGGTTCTCGCCCGTCCCGCGGGTGAACAACTACGCGGGCGGCACGGTCGACGTCGCCGGCTCGGCCGAGGCGCCCGTGGGTGCGTCGGTGTGCCGCTCGGGCGCCACGACCGGCTGGCGCTGCGGCGTCATCGAGCAGAAGAACATCACCGTCAACTACGGCAACGGCGACGTTCCCGGCCTCGTGCGCGGCAGCGCGTGCGCGGAGGGCGGCGACTCGGGCGGGTCGGTGATCTCCGGCAACCAGGCGCAGGGCGTCACGTCGGGCCGCATCAACGACTGCTCGAACGGCGGCAAGTTCATCTACCAGCCCGTCAACCCCATCCTGTCGGCCTACGGCCTGTCGCTCGTGACCACGGGCGGCGGGTCGGGCAGCGCGCTCGTCGGGCTCGCGGGCAAGTGCATCGACGTCCCCGGGTCCGACTTCAGCGACGGCAAGCGCCTCCAGCTGTGGACGTGCAACGGGTCGAGCGCGCAGCGCTGGACGTTCGAGGCCGACGGCACCGTCCGCGCGGGCGGCAAGTGCATGGACGTCGCGTGGGCGGCCACGGCCGACGGCACGGCGCTCCAGCTCGCGAACTGCAGCGGCAACGCGGCCCAGAAGTTCGTGCTCAGCGGCGCGGGCGACCTCGTGTCGGTGCTGGCGAACAAGTGCGTCGACGTGCCGAGCAGCAACAGCGCCGACGGCACCAAGCTCCAGATCTGGACGTGCAACGGCACTGCGGCCCAGAAGTGGCGCCGCGCCTGACGCCTCACCCCTGAGGTGCTGAGCACGGCACGGCGGTCGCTCCCCCGCGGAGAACGAGCGCCGTGCCGTGCTCGACGGCGGGGTTGTCAGCCCGCGAGCGTGACCTCGCCCGCGGCGGCCCGCGCCGCGATGTCGGTGCGGTGGTGCGAGCCCGGGAGCACGATGCGGTCGACCGCGGCGTACGCCCGGCGGCGCGCCTCGGCCAGGTCCGCGCCGCGCGCCACGACCGACAGCACGCGGCCGCCCGAGGCGACCAGGCCGCCGTCGTCCGCGCGCGACGTGCCGGCGTGCAGCACGTGCACGCCCTCGACGCCCTCCGCCGCGTCGATCCCCGTGATCGGGTCGCCGGCACGGACGGCGCCCGGGTAGCCGTGCGCCGCGACGACGACGGTGACGGACGCGTCGTCGTGCCAGCGCAGCGGGCCGACCTCGGCGAGCCGCCCCTGGGCCGCCGCGAGCATGACCGCGGACAGCGGCGTCGCGAGGCGCGTGAGCACGGACTGCGTCTCCGGGTCGCCGAAGCGCGCGTTGAACTCGACGACGCGCGTGCCGCGGCTCGTCAGCGCGAGGCCCACGTAGAGCACGCCGATGAACGGGGTGCCGCGCCGCGCCATCTCGTCGATCGTCGGCTGCGCGACGCGTGTGACGACCTCCTCGACCAGGCCCTCGGGCGCCCACGGCAGCGGGCTGTACGCGCCCATGCCGCCCGTGTTCGGGCCCGCGTCGGCGTCGAACGCGCGCTTGAAGTCCTGGGCGGGGGCGAGCGGCACGACCGTCGCGCCGTCGCTCACGCAGAAGAGGGAGACCTCGGGACCGTCGAGGTACTCCTCGACGACGACGCACGGGTCCTCGGGCGTGCCGTCCGCCGCGCGGCGGGACGTCGCGAAGCACGCGGCGGCGTGCTCGAGCGCGGCCTGACGGTCCTCCGTGACGACGACGCCCTTGCCCGCAGCCAGGCCGTCGTCCTTGATGACATAGGGCGCGCCGAACGCGTCGACGGCGGCCGCGACCTCGTCGACGTCGCTGCACACGTGCGCGAGCGCCGTGGGGACCGACGCGGCAGCCATGACGTCCTTCGCGAACGCCTTGGAGCCCTCGAGCCGCGCGGCCTCGGCGCTCGGCCCGAACACGGGGACGCCGGCCTCGCGCACCGCGTCCCCGACGCCGGCGACGAGCGGCGCCTCCGGGCCGACGACGACGAGGTCGACGCCCAGGTCCGTCGCGAGCGCGGCCACCGCGGCGCCGTCGTTCTGGTCCACCGCGTGCAGCGTCGCGAGGTCCCCGATGCCCGGGTTCCCCGGGGCGGCGTGCAGCTCGTGCCGCTCCGCGCCCGGGCGGTCGGCCTCGTGCGCGAGGGCGTGGACGATGGCGTGCTCGCGGGCACCGGTCCCGACGACGAGGATCTTCACGGGCGCCGAGTCTACCGAGACGGCCCGGACGCCCCGCGGGGCGTCCGGGCCGTGGTCGGCAGGGGGCGTCGGCTCAGTGGATGAGGTCGTGGCGCGGGATGATCGCGTCGCGGCTCGGGCCGACGCCGATCGCGGAGATCCGCGTGCCCGACATCTCCTCCAGCGCGTGCACGTAGCGCTGCGCGTTGACCGGCAGGTCGTCGAACGTGCGGGCGCCGGAGATGTCCTCCCACCAGCCGTCGAGCTCCTCGTAGATCGGCTTCGCGTGGTGGAACGCCGTCTGGTCGAGCGGCATCTCGTCGTACCGGACGCCGTCGACGTCGTACGCGACGCAGACCGGGACCTTCTCGAAGCCGGTGAGGATGTCGAGCTTGGTGAGCACCATGTCGGTGATGCCGTTGACGCGGGTCGCGTAGCGCGCGATCACCGAGTCGTACCAGCCGCAGCGGCGCGCGCGGCCCGTCGTGACGCCGTACTCGCCGCCCTGCTTGAGCAGGTACTCGCCGTTCGCGTCGAACAGCTCGGTCGGGAACGGGCCCTCGCCCACGCGCGTCGTGTACGCCTTGATGACGCCGATCACGGAGCTGATGCGCGTCGGCCCGACGCCCGAGCCCGTGAGCGCGCCGCCCGCGGTCGCGTTGGACGACGTGACGAACGGGTACGTCCCGTGGTCGACGTCGAGCATCGTGGCCTGCCCGCCCTCGAAGAGGACGTTCTTGCCCGCGTCGAGCGCCTTGTTCAGCTCGAGCGCCGTGTCCGCGACCATCGGCTTGAGCCGGTCGGCGTACTGCAGCAGCTCGGCCACGGTCTCGTCCACGGTGATGGCACGGCGGTTGTAGACCTTCACCAGCAGGTGGTTCTTCTGGTCGAGCGAGCCCTCGATCTTCTCCGCGAGGATCTTCTCGTCGAACAGGTCCCAGATGCGGATGCCGACGCGGTTGATCTTGTCCGCGTACGCCGGCCCGATGCCGCGGCCCGTCGTGCCGATGCGGCGCTTGCCGAGGAACCGCTCGCTCACCTTGTCGATCGTGCGGTGGTAGCCCGCGATGACGTGCGCGGAGCCCGAGACGAGCAGGCGCGAGACGTCGACGCCGCGCGAGATCAGGTCGTCGAGCTCCTGGAACAGCACCTCGATGTCGACGACGACACCGTTCGCGATGACCGGCGTGACCCCCGGGGACAGGATGCCCGACGGCAGCAGGTGGAGCGCGTACTTCTCGTCCCCGATGACGACCGTGTGGCCGGCGTTGTTGCCGCCGTTGAACTTGACCACGTAGTCGACCCGGGACCCGAGGAGGTCGGTCGCCTTGCCCTTGCCCTCATCGCCCCACTGGGCACCGACGAGCACCACGCCTGGCATGGAATCCCCACTTTCGCGCTGCCTGTTCCTCGGGCCGGTCATGGTCGTGGGCGCGCACCGGCGTCCGGAGCGGAGCGGGCACGGCGTGCCCGACGGCGCCGGGCCCGCGGGCCCGAGGCGTCACCCGGGCGGCAGAGACCCGGGGACCGGCGCCGAGTTTACCGGTCGGATGACGGAAATTGACCTTCGAGGCGGCTATCGACCGCGTCACGCCCGGGATGGGCAGAATGGCCTCATGAGCGACACCCACCCGAACCTCCTCGACGGCCCCGCACCCGTCCGCCTCCCCGACGACTACGCGCACGTCCGCGACGCCATCGCGGCCGACGGCGACCCGTACGAGATCGCGGGCCGCTCGCCCGCGAGCTCGCTCGCGTGGGCCTACCTCGCCGAGGACTTCCTCCACGAGAACGGCTCGCGCGGCGCGGTGACGGCCTACGCGTTCGCGCGCACCGGCTACCACCGCGGGCTGGACTCCCTGCGGCGCGCCGGCTGGCGCGGCCAGGGACCGATCCCGGCCGACCACGTGCCGAACCAGGGCTTCCTGCGCGCGCTCCTGGCCCTCGCCGAGTGCGCCGCGTACCTCGGCGAGGTCGAGGAGGCGGAGCGCTGCGAGCAGTTCCTGCGCGACTCCGGGACCTCGGCCGACGAGGTGCGCGCGCTGCGCTGACCGGCCGCGCGTCCGCCCGGCGACCACCGGGTGGGCGCGCGACGCACCCGGGCGGCGTCTAGAGTCGTGGGCATGATCGAGATCGCCACGTCCCCCGCGACGACGACCCTCGTCATCGCCGGAGACCTCGATCTCGCCGAGCGCGACCAGTTCCCGGAGATCGCGGCACGCGTCGTCGGGCTGCGCCGTCAGCTCCTCGTCATCGACATGTGCCGCGTGACGTTCATGGACTCCACCGGCGCGGCGTTCCTCATCTCGCTCGCCGACGCCGGTCGCAAGCGCGGCGGTGCGACGGTGCTGCGCGGCTGCGACGACCGGGACCTGTTCGTGCTCGAGGTGTGCGGCGCGCTCGAGCTGTTCCGCATCGACAACGACCACCGCTGCGAGCCCGCGACGCCGCCGTCCGGCTTCGCCAAGGTCGAGCCCCCGGCCTGACGCCCGCGGGGCGTCCTAGCGCCCCGAGGGCCGCAGGGTGGCCCACACGAGCTTGCCCGACGCCGTCGGGCGCCACCCCCAGTCGGCGAGCCGCTCGACGATCTGCATGCCGAAGCCGCCCATGCGGTTCGGGTGCCCGTCCGTCGGGACGGGGGGCGCCGGGTTGGAGTCCTCGACCTCGACGCGGATGCCGTCGCCCGTGTCGAACAGGCGCAGCGCGAGGTGGCCCCACCCGTGCAGCACGCCGTTCGCGACGAGCTCCGAGACGACGAGCTCCGCGTTCGCGCTCTCCCGCACGCCCCACGCCTGGCACGTGCGCACGACGGCGTGCCGCGCCCGCCCGATCGACGCCGGCTCGCTCGGCAGGAGCCAGCGGCGGCTGCGCGGGCTGAGCACGACGGCGGACGCGTCCCGCTGCGGGTCGGGGATGCGCACGACGACGAGCGCGACGTCGTCCTCGGGGGCGTCGGCCAGGCGCGACAGCAGCTCCTCGCCCACGCCCGCGGCGTCGACGGCCGTGACCGCCTCGGACGCCGCGACGAGCGCCTCCAGCCCGACCCGCAGGGCGCGGTCGCGGCGCTCGATGAGGCCGTCGGTGTAGAAGACGAGCGTGTCGCCCGGCAGGAGCGTCGCGACGCCCGTCGAGCGGCTGCGGCCGCCGAAGCCGACGAGCGCTCCCCCGGCGTCGTCGAGCTGCGTCACGGTGCCGTCGCGCAGCAGGAGCGGCGGCAGGTGGCCGGCGCGCGAGTACTCGATCCGCCACGCGTCCTCGGGCTGCGCGGCGTCCGGCTGCGTGAGCGCCGCGTACACGAGGCTCGCGGAGCGCGGGATGCGCATGCCCTGGACGAGCTGGTCGACGCGCTCGAGCACGGGGCCGGGCGTCGTGAGCTCGTACGCGTACGAGCGCACCACCGAGCGGAGCTGGCCCATGGCGGCCGCGGCCTCGACGTCGTGCCCCACGACGTCGCCGATGACGAGGCCGACGACGTCCGGCGCGATCTGCAGGACGTCGTACCAGTCGCCGCCCACCTGGGCGTGCTCGGAGTTCGGCGCGTAGTACGTCCACACGTCGAGGCCCGTGACGTCGGCCTGCTCGGGGAGCATCGCGCGCTGGAGCGTCTCGGCGAGGCGGTGCTCGCGCGCGTAGAGGCGCACGTTGTCGATCGCGGTGCCGGCCCGACGGGCGATGACCTGCAGCAGCGTGCGCACGCCCTCGCGGGCCTCCGCGTCGGAGCCGAACCCCTGCGGCGGCGTGTCGGGCAGGTCTCCCGTGACGAGCAGGCCGAGGATGCGCCGGCGCCCCGGGACGGCCGACACCGTCACGGAGCCCGGCCGCCGCGGCAGCCCGGAGAGCCGGTGGTGGAGGTCGCGCTGGAGCCAGCCCGAGGCGGACCACTGCGGGTACGTGGCGGAGAGGTCGAGCGTCACCGGCCCCTCGATGCGCCCGTCGAGCACGTCCTGGACGCGGTCGGGCACGTCCACGCGGACGCGCGGCACCGAGCCGGTGACGGAGGCCGAGTCGCCGAGCGCGTCGGTCGCGTGCACGCCCGGGGCCAGGGGCAGGACGCCGGGCGTGTAGCGGCCGTGCCGCTGGCCGCGCCCGCTCGGGGGCGCCGCCGTGTCGACGCCCTCCGCGTACCGCAGCCCGTCGTCGTTGAGGTAGAAGCCTGCCCAGTCGACGACGTACCCCGCGAGCAGCGCCGTGATGTCGCGCAGCGCGTACGGCTGGTCGAGGTCGGCGAGGAGGTCCGAGCTGCGGGCGACGACGTCGAGCACCGCGCGCTCGCGCCGCTCGAGCGCGAGCGACGCGACCTGGGCGGCGTACCGGTCGAGGTGCTCGGAGACGTCGACCTGCGCACCGACCCAGTGGGTCACCGCGCCGTCGGGGCCGGTGAGGGGCGCGAGCGAGAGCTGCGTCCAGACCGCTACCCCGTCGCGCCGGAACGTGCGCACCGTGTAGGTGAGCTCGCGCTCGTCGGCCACGGCGGCGCGGAGCTGCTGCGCGTCGACGGGGTTCGCGAGGAGCGACTCCAGGACCTGCGGGCTGCGGCCGAGCACCTCGGCGGCGGTGAACCCAGTCTGCCGCTCGAACGCGCGGTTGACCCAGACGATCGGCATCTCCGCCGACCGCGGGCCCGTGACGAACATCGCGACCCCGGTGGCGTCCATCGCGCGCGTGCACAGCTCCTGGACGTGCGCGGGCAGGTCGGTGCCGAGCTCCGGCGAGCTGCCCATCGTCACCTCCGACGGTCCGAGCGTCGATCGTCTGGAAACGGACGCCACGGTCGCGTTACTGTCCCGACTGGACATTCAACCGTAGATTGGTGCTTCCCGAGACCGGAACCGGTCCGGACCACGCCAGAGAGGAGCGCCGGTGCGCGAAGGTACACCCCCGGCCGCAGACCGCCCGGTCGGCGTCGCCGGCGACCCCGCAGGAGCGGGCGACCCCGCGAGCGTGCACGTCATCGTGGGCACGACGCGAGCCCGCATCGTGCTCTCGGGCGAGATCGACGCCGACCTCGGCGCCGACCTCCAGGAGGCGACCGCCGCGGCGGAGGACTCCGGCCTGCCCGTCGAGATCGACGCCCACCACGTGACCTTCATGGACTCGTCGGGTGTGGCGTTCCTCGCACGTCTCGCGTCGCGCGGCCCGCACCGCGTGCGCGTCCTCCGCGCCCCGCCCACGGTGCGGTTCCTCCTCGAGGTGACCCGCATCGGCGAGCTGCTCGACATCGTCGACGTGGACCCCGGCTTCGACCTCGACGAGCCTCCCGGCAACGGCGCGGGCACCACCGACTGACGCTCGTGGCCGCCTGACGCCCGTCGTCGGGCGCGCGCGGCCGCAGCACGACGAAGGCCCCCGGTCCTCACGGACCGGGGGCCTTCGTGCGACGCGGGCCCGGAGCGGACTCCGGGCCGTGCGGCGTCAGCGGATCTTGTTGCCCGCGGAGCGCAGCTGCTGCGACGCCTCGATGATGCGCGCGGCCATGCCGGCCTCGGCCAGCTTGCCCCAGGCGCGCGGGTCGTAGGCCTTCTTGTTGCCGACCTCGCCGTCGATCTTCAGGACGCCGTCGTAGTTCGAGAACATGTGGCCGACGACGGGGCGCGTGAACGCGTACTGCGTGTCGGTGTCGATGTTCATCTTGATGACGCCGAAGTCCACCGCCGCCGAGATCTCCTCGGCCGTGGAGCCGGAGCCGCCGTGGAAGACCAGGTCGAACGGGTTCTCCTTGCCGACCTTCGCGCCGACGGCCTCCTGGATCTCCTTGAGGATCTCCGGGCGGAGCTTGACCGCACCCGGCTTGTACACGCCGTGCACGTTGCCGAACGTGAGGGCCGTCAGGTAGCGGCCCTTCTCGCCCGTGCCGAGCGCCTCGATCGTCGCGAGGCCGTCCTCGACCGTCGTGTAGAGCTTCTCGTTGATCTCGGCCTCGTGGCCGTCCTCCTCGCCGCCGACGACGCCGACCTCGATCTCGAGGATCGTGCGCGCCGCCTGCGAGAGCTCGAGCAGCTCGGCCGCGATGGTGAGGTTCTCGTCCAGGGGGACGTCCGAGCCGTCGTACATGTGCGACTGGAACGTCGGCAGGCCGCCGTTCTTCACCTGCTCGGCCTCGATGGCCAGGAGCGGGCGGACCCAGGAGTCGAGGTTCTTCTTGACGCAGTGGTCGGTGTGGATCGCGATCTGCACCGGGTAGTTCTTCGCGACCTCGCGCGCGTACGCCGCGAGCGCGAGCGAACCGGCGATGCGGTCCTTGACCGTCGAACCCGAGCCGTACTCGGCGCCGCCCACGGAGACCTGGATGATGCCGTCGGACTCGGCCTCGGCAAAGCCCTGGAGCGCGGCGGTGATGGTCTGCGACGAGGTGATGTTGACGGCCGGGTAGGCGAACGAGCCTGCCTTCGCCCGGTCGATCATCTCGGCGTAGACCTCGGGGGTTGCGATGGGCATGCGGAGCTCCTGTGGAGTCGTGCGGGGTGGACTGTCAGGTCAAAGTCTGGCATGGATGACAGCGCGAGGTCAGGGCCGTTCGACCTGTGGTCCCCGGATGACCACGCCTCTACCTCGGCGGCCCTGTGGGCCCCAGGTGCTGCGCCGCCCAGACGTGCAGGGCGATCGCGCCGGCGGCGCCGGCGTTGATCGATCGGGTCGACCCGTGCTGCGTGATGTGGAGCACCGCGCGGCACGCCTCGACCGCCTCGGGCGTCAGCCCGGCCGACTCCTGGCCGAGGAGCAGCACGCACGACGCGGGCAGCGCGTAGCCCTCGATCGGCACCGACCCCGGGACGTTGTCGACCCCGAGGAGCGGCAGCGCCTCCCCCGCCGCCCAGTCCGCGAGGTCCGCCACCGACGCGTGGTGGTGCACGTGCAGGTAGCGGTCGGTGACCATGGCGCCGCGGCGGTTCCACCGCCGTCGCCCCACGACGTGCACCCCGGCCGCGTTGAACGCGTTGGCGGTGCGGACGACGGAGCCGATGTTGAGGTCGTGCGCCCAGTTCTCGATCGCGACGTGGAGCCGGCGGGCCGGGTCGCGGCGCGCGTCGAGGTCGGCGACGACGGCCTCGACCGTCCAGTACCGGTAGGCGTCGACGACGTTGCGGCGGTCGCCGTGCGCGAGCAGCTCGGGGTCGTACCGGGGGTCGAGCCGCGTCGCCCCGGGCGGTCCGGCGGGGTCCGGGACGCGGGGCCACGACTCCGGGCCGCCGGGCCACGGGCCCACGCCGACCTCGCGCTCGTCCGCCTCCCGCTCGCCCGACTCGCCCGCGCTGCTCGCCATGGCGCACATTCTGCCGGGACCTGCAGGCCCGCCGTCGCCGGACCTCCACGGCGGGTGCACACCCACCGCCGGGCCGCGCGGCCGCGCCCGGCTACGCTGGTGACCCGTGACCACCCTCGCCGAGCTCGCCTCCGCCCTCCCGGGGGCCGCGCACGCCGCGAGCCTCGGCGCCGCCGGACCGGTCGCCGCCCTGGGCCCGGACTGGATGGACCCGATGACGCTCATCGAGCGCTTCGGCGACGCCGCGCTCGTCGGGATCGTCGTCGTCATCTTCATCGAGACGGGCCTGCTCTTCCCGATCCTGCCGGGCGACTCGCTGCTGTTCACCGCGGGCGCGCTCGTCGCGCAGGAGTCGCTGCAGATCAGCCTGCCCGTGCTGCTCGTCCTGCTGTTCGCCGCGGCGTTCCTCGGCGACCAGACGGCGTACCTCATCGGACGCACCGTCGGGCCCAAGGTGTTCGACCGGCCCGACTCCCGGTTCTTCAAGCGCAAGTACATCGACCAGACGAACGCCTACTTCGAGAAGTACGGCGGCCGGACGATCGTCATCGCGCGGTTCGTGCCCATCGTGCGCACGTACGCCCCCGTCGCCGCGGGTGTCGGCAAGATGCACTACCGGCACTTCGTCGGTTTCAACGCGCTCGGCGCGCTGCTCTGGGCCGTCGGCCTCACGTGGCTCGGCTACCTCCTGGGGAACATCACGTTCGTCAAGGAGAACATCGAGGCGCTCGTCCTCCTCATCGTCTTCCTGTCCGTGCTGCCCATGGTCGTCGAGGTCTGGCGCGGGCGGCGGGCGGAGAAGCGGGCGGCGGCGCTCGAGGCGCAGGTCGCGGCCGACGCCCAGCAGAGGACCGGGGTCGCGGAGGACGCGACCGCCGTCGGCCAGGCCGACACGGACGGGAAGGACGCCTGACATGACACGAGAGATCACGAGCTGGCTCACCGACATGGACGGCGTGCTCGTCCACGAGGGCCACGCGATCCCCGGCGCCCCGGAGTTCGTGCGCGCGCTGCGCGACAAGGGCCGACCGTTCCTCATCCTCACGAACAACTCGATCTTCACGGCGCGCGACCTGCGGGCGCGCCTCGCGACGTCGGGCATCGACGTGCCGGAGGAGTCGATCTGGACGTCGGCGCTCGCGACGGCGCAGTTCCTCACCGACCAGATCCCCCAGGGCAGCGCGTACGCCGTGGGCGAGGCCGGGCTGACGACCGCGCTCTACGAGGCCGGCTACACGCTCACCGAGTCCGACCCGGACTACGTGGTGCTCGGCGAGACGCGCACGTACTCGTTCGAGGCGATCACCAAGGCGATCCGCCTCGTGCTGGGCGGGTCGCGGTTCATCTGCACCAACCCCGACACGACCGGGCCGTCGCAGGAGGGCCCGCTGCCCGCCACGGGCGCCGTCGCGGCGATGATCACGTCGGCGACGGGCCGCAAGCCGTACTTCGTCGGCAAGCCCAACCCGATGATGTTCCGCTCCGCGCTCAACCGCATCGACGCCCACTCCGAGACGACCGCGATGATCGGCGACCGGATGGACACCGACGTCGTCGCGGGCATCGAGGCGGGCCTGTACACCTACCTCGTCATGACGGGGTCCACGACGATGTCCGACGTCGACCGCTACCCGTTCCGGCCGAGCAAGGTCGTCGACTCCGTCGCGGACCTCGTCGACCTCGTCTGAGGGCCGCCGGGCCGGTCCGGCCGGTCCGGCGCTCCCGGGAGCCCCGCACGCACGACGACGCCCGGTCACCGCGAGGTGACCGGGCGTCGTCGTGCCGGGGACCGGGTCAGGCGGCCGCGGCCACCTCCGCGCGACCGGCGCGGCGGCGGCGCACCGCCAGGAGGGCCGCACCGGTGAGCAGCAGCGTCCCGGCCAGGAGCACGAGGCTCCCGGCGTCGGAGCCGGTGGTGGCGAGGGCCCCCGAGTAGGCGTCGCACTCGACGTCGCCGCCGACCGGGAAGCTCACCGTCACCGGCGAGAGCGCGGTCCCGGCCTCGTAGAACCCGGCGAACGCCTTCGCGCCGGCGGCCGTGAGGGTCGCGGGGACGCCGCTCCACGTGATCGTGGAGCCCGACGTCGCCTTCTTCCCCGACATGTCCAGGCTCGCGAACGCGACGCCCGTCGACGAGGACTTGTTGCCCTCCATGTCGCTGCTCTGCACGTCGACCACGAGCGTGCCCGACGAACCGTCCACGACCACCCGCGGGTTGCTGATCCGCAGGTCGAGGATGCCCTCGTGCCCGGAGAACGACACCGACCCGCCGAAGCTCGCGCGGCCCTTACCGAGGTCCGTGTTGAACGAGCCCTTGCCGCCGCTCCACGTGAACGCCGAGCCGCCGTCCCGCACGCCGTCCGTCGAGACCGAGCCCTTCGCGATCGGGCCGGTGACGTACGACCGGAACCGGTCGCTCACGCCCCACGAGAGGGTCGCGCCGCTGACGCCCTGCGCGAAGCACTGCTCGGCCGCGCTGCCCGACCCGGAACCGGTGCCGGTCGTGCCGGCGCCCACGATCGTGAGGGGCGCGGACGCCGTGTGGTCCGCACCGACGAGGAGGAGCGTGTGCTCGCCCGGCGCGACGTCCTTCGGGATCGTCACGGTCGAGCTCGCGGCGCCACCGGCGTTCGCGGTCGTGCCCGTCGCGAGCGTGCGCGGCGTGGAGCGGAGCTCCGTGCGGATGCCCGACTCGCGCGCACCGAACCCGACGCCGCTGATCGTCACCTCGTCGCCCGGGCGTGCCTGCGCCACGGAGAGCGTCGCCTTCGTCAGGTCGGTCGTGCCACCCGGGAGCGGCATCTCGGTCCCGCCGCCACCGCCGCCCGGTGCGGTCGAGGCCGCGCCGACGGTGAACGTCACGGGCGCGAGAGGATCGCCCGCTGCGTAGAACCCCGAGAAGGCGGCGGAGCCCGCGGCCGTGAGGGTCGCCTCGGCGGCCCGGTAGGTGACCGCCCCGTCCTTCGCCGTCGAGGCAGGCGGGAGGGACAGCGTCGCGAAGGCGACACCCTTCTTCGCGAAGGTCGTCCCGTCGAGGTTCCTCGACGAGACGTCGAGGACCAGCGTCGCGGACCGCGGCCCGTCGATCCGCACGCGCGGCTCGGAGACGGTGAGGTGCAGCAGACCGCCGTGGCCCGAGAACCGCACCGTCCCGTGGTAGCCGGTCGTGGTGCCCGTTGCGGGCGCCGCCCACGGCGTCGACTGGCCGAACGCGAACGCCGACCCGTCGCGCGTGGCCCCCGCGCTCACCGCCACGTCGCCCTTCGCGACCGGGCCCTCGATGTAGTCCACGAACGAGCCGCGCACGCCCCAGGTCAGGCTCCCGACGGTCGTCGGGACCGCGGGCTGCGGGTCCACGGGAGGAACGACGACGGGCTTGGTGGTCACGGTCAGCGTGGTGCTGCCGGTCAGACCGAGCTCCGACGTGACGACGACGGGGACGGACCCGGCGGGGGTGCCGGCGGGGACCGTGAGCACGAGCGTCGCGCCGTCGCGGGAGTACGACGCCGGGGCGCCGTCGAGCGTCACGGCCTTGACCGCGTCGTCCGCAGCGAGGCCGTCCACGGTGAGACGGACCGTCGAGCCGGCCTCCACCGTGATGGACGCGGGCGTGACGGTGAGCGTGCCCGGTGCGTCGTACGCGACGGGGACGAAGAGCTCCTGCGCGGCGTTGCTCACGCCGCCGGCGCCGTACGTGTAAACGCCGTAGCGCCCGCCCTCGAGCGCGGCGGGGTTCTTCACGACGAGACGCGCCTCGAACGTGCCGTCCGGCGTGATGTCCGTCCACTGCGCCCGGACCACCGACTGGTACTGCGCGGGGACCTGGTCGAGCACGGGCTCGGCGAGGGCCCACACCTGCGAGCCGACCTTGCGGGTCGACGCCGCGGCGCCCTCGGACGGCCGCCACTGCTCGGCGAAGCTCCCGAACACGACGTAGGTGCCCTGCGGGAGCGTCGCCGGGATCGGGACGCCGCGCCCGCCGACGTTCGCCGCCGGGTCGAAGCCGGTGCCCCGGACGACGATCGTGTCGCCCGCTGCTACAGGGGTGTCGCCGAGCGGCGTCGTGCCGTCCGCGGCGAGCACCGAGATCTCGGGCTCCCACACGGGCGCCTCGGGCTCGGTCGTGAACGCGACGGGCGCGTACAGCTCCTGCGCGGCGTTGACCGTGCCGCCCGCGGCGTACGTGTAGACGCCGTACCGGCCGCCCTCACGCTCGAGCTCGCTCGCGACGAGCTCGGCGGTGAACGTGCCGTCCGGCGCGAGCTCGGCCCACTGCCCGCGGATCGCGGACTGGTAGCGCGGGTCCACCTGGTCGAGCGCCGCGGACGAAAGGGCCCACTGCTGCGAGCCGGCCGTGCGCGCGCTCGACGGGGCACCCTCCGACGGGCGCCAGTCGGCCGCGAAGCTGCCGAAGACCACGTAGGTGCCGGCGGGGATGCCGCCGGAGATCGGCGGGCGGTTGCCCGCCGGCGCGACGTTCGCGGCCGGGTCGAAGCCCGAGCCCTTGACGACGATCCTGTCGTCGGGGCGGACGGGCGCGTCCCCGAGCGGCGTCGTGCCGTCGGCGGCGTAGAGGGTGATCTGGGGCTCCCAGACCGGCTCAGGCGCCGTGCCGCCCTGGACCGCGACGGGCGTGAACGTGTCGAGGCTGCGGTCGGTCGCCGAGAGGCCGTGCGCGGCGGAGGTCGCCACCACGTACTGCTTCGCCGGGTCGAGCTTTCCGGCCGGGACGGTCAGCGTCGTCGTGAACGCGCCGTCGCGCACCTGCTGCGGCATGACCCAGCCCTGGGCGAGCCAGCCGCTCGCGACGAGAGGGCCGCTGCCGTCCCAGATCGAGGCGTCGCCGAGGAGCACGTACGCGCCGTTCGCGGCGCCTGCGCCGACGAACCCGGTGCCCTGGATCGTGAACGTGTTCTCCACCGCCGGGTCGACGGGCGCCGACGGCGACACCGTGACCGCGGGTTCGACGGCAGGCTCGGGCTCGGGCTCGGGCTCCGGGGCGGTCACCGTGTGCGCGACGGCCGCGGAGGCCGAGGCGACGAACGCGGCCGGGTCGGCGGGCGCGAAGGCGGCGCTCAGCTGGTGGCTGCCCGGGGCGAGGGCCGCGGTCTCGAGGCGCGCGACGCCGTCGGCCACGGGAGCGGTGCCGAGGGCGGTGCCGCCGTCGCGGAACTCGACCGTGCCCGCGGCGGCGGGCGCGACGGTCGCGGTGAGCGTCACGCTCGCCCCGGCCGCGGACGTGCCCGCGGGCGCCGCGGCGAGCGTGGTCGTCGTCGCCTGCGCGGGCGCCACGGGCTCGGGCGACACGACGCGGGCGGTCAGGGTCGACAGGGGCTTGCCCGCGTACGACGCGAAGTACGGCGAGACGTTCCCGAGCGTCCCGACGACGGTCCCGTCCGCCATGAACGTGACCTCGTCACCGGCCCGCGTCGCGGTCACCGTGACGTCGGCGACCTTGACGTCGTTGCCCGCACCGGCGTTCACCGTGCCCGCGAAGTCCGCGTAGACCGCGCCCGTCGTCGGGCCGGTGAGGTCGAGCCGCACGTCGGAGATCGTCACGTCGAGCGCGCCGTGGTGGCCCTCGTACCGGGTCGATCCACCGAGGCGGATCGATCCCGTCCCGGATGCAGCGTCGTAGCTGCCGGACGCGGGACCGTAGGACGCCTGGCCGCCCTGGAGCGGCGGGGTGATCGTGCCCTGGGCGATGCCGCCCGTGACGTACGACGTCCACGAGTCGACGAAGTTCCAGGTGGCCGACCCGCCGGTCACGTCGGCCGCGGCCGCCTGGGCCGGGGCGCCGGTGCCGGCGACGGTGAGGCCGGCGGCGAGCGCCGCGGCGAGGAACGAGGCGAGGGCGCGTCGGACGCGTCTCGGCGATGAAGTGCGCACAAGGTCTCCCGTGCTGGTCCGGGCGAGGTCCCGGCGGGGAGCGGGACCGAGAAGGGAGCGTGCTCACGCTCCGCCGAGACGGACCATATAAGGGTCGCCTCACCAAAGCAAGGTAAGCCTGACCTATCGAGATGTGACGCGCGCCTCCTCCCGCCACGACGACGCCCCGCGGCCCAGGAGGCCGCGGGGCGGTACGCCGCGTCGAGCGGCGGGAGACGGAGCGGGAGGGGCTCAGGCGAGGCCGAGGTCCTCCAGGCTGAACAGGTAGTGGTACGGCACGCCGAGCGCCTCGATCTTCGCGCCCGCACCCGTGGCACGGTCGACGATCGTCGCGACGCCCGCGACCTCGCCCCCGGCCGCGCGCACGGCCTCGATCGCCGTGATCGGCGAGCCGCCCGTCGTCGTGGTGTCCTCGACCACGACGACGCGCCGGCCCGCGACGTCGGGGCCCTCGATCTGGCGCTGCATCCCGTGCGCCTTGGCCGCCTTGCGCACCACGAACGCGTCGAGGTCCTGACCACGGGACGCGGCGGCGTGCAGGAGGGCGGTCGCGATGGGGTCGGCGCCGAGCGTCAGGCCGCCGACGGCGTCGATCTCCGCCGTGCCGAGCCCTTGCTCCTCGAGGAGGTCGAGGAGCTGGTGGCCGATGAGCGGCGCCGCGCGGTGGTGCAGCGTCACGCGGCGCAGGTCCACGTAGTAGTCCGCCTCCTTGCCCGAGGAGAGCGTCACGCGGCCGTGCACGACGGCGAGCTCACGGATGAGGCCGAGCAGCTGCTCGCGGGGGGTCGAGGCGAGCGTCGAGGCGGGGTCGGTAGTCACGACCGCCAGGGTATCGGGCCCGCCCCGTGCCTAGCGGTACTTGCCGATCGCGCGGACGGCGGAGCGCGGCATCGCGCGCAGGGCCGCCGACGCGACCCGGTACCGCACCGACGGCGTGGAGATGACGACGCCCCGCCGCACGTCCGCGAGCGCCTCCGCGACGACCCGGTCGGCGTCGAGCCACGCGAGGTCGGGGAGCACGGACTTGTCGATGCCCGCGCGGTCGTGGAACTCGGTGTGCGTGAAGCCGGGGCACAGCACGGTCGCCGTGACGCCCGTGCCGTGCAGCTCGACGGCGAGCCCCTCCGTGAAGGACCGCACCCACGCCTTCGCCGCCGCGTACGTGCCGCCCGCGGTGAGGGCCGCGACCGACGCGACGTTGAGGATCGCGCCGCGCCCGCGCTCCGTCATCTGGCCCGCCGCCGCGTGCGACAGCACCATGACGGCGCGGACCATGACGTCGAGCGCCTCGAGCTCGACGTCGAGGTCGCCCCCGACGAAGTGCTGGTGCGTCGCGAAGCCCGCGTTGTTGACGAGCAGGCCGACCGGGCGCTCGTCCGGGCCGCCGGCCGTGGCGAGGCGCTCCGCGACGCGCGCGACGTCGTCGGGCACGGAGAGGTCGGCGCGCAGCACCTGGACGCGCACCCCGGCCGCGGCGCGGATCTGCCGTGCGGTCTCCTCGAGGCGCGCCTCGTCGCGCGCCACGAGGACGAGGTCGTGCCGCGCCGTGGCGAGCTGCCACGCGAACTCCAAACCCAGGCCGGCGCTCGCGCCGGTGATGAGTGCTGTCGCCATGGTCACAGCCTACGGGCGCCCGGGTGACCCGGGCGCCCGCAGGCGGGGTGGAGTCGTGTCACCGGGCCGGCGGCTTCACGGCGAGCACGGGGCACGCGGCGCCCAGCAGGATCTGCTGGGCGGTGGAGCCGAGCACGAGCTTGCCCACGGGGGTGCGGTGCCGCACCCCCACGACGACCAGGTCGGCGTCGACCTCGGCCGCGACACCGAGCACGACCTCCGCGGGCAGCGCGGAGGACTGCAGGTGCCGCACCTCGTGCTCGACGCCCGCCTCCTCGAGGATCGTGCCGACCTCGACGAGCTGGTCGTGGTCGGCCCAGCGCGGGTCGACGAGCCGGTCGCCGCGCGTCGTGTTGACCACGACGACGCCGGTGCCGAGCAGGACGGCCGCCCGGGCCGCGGCCCGCGTCGCGGCGGTCCCGAGCTCGCCGGGCGCGTAGGCGAGGACGACGGTCATCAGCGCACCTCCTGGTCCTGGGCCTCGACGCGGACGTCCTCCGCGAGCGCCGCGAGCTCGGCGCCGGTGCGGCGCTCGCGTCGGCGCAGCCAGAGGCCCGCGAGGACCACGACGGCGACGAGGGCGTAGGCCGTCGCGGCGAACGGGCTGGTGACGAGCGTCGTCAGGTCGCCCTGGCTGATCGCGAGCGAGCGGCGCAGGCGGTCCTCGGCCATGGGGCCGAGGATCATGCCGACGACCATGGGCGCGACGGGGTAGCCGTAGCGCCGCATGAAGAACCCGATCGCGCCGATGACGAGCAGGATGAGCACGTCGACCGGGGAGAAGTTCAGCGCGTACGAGCCGAGCGCGCCGAACAGCAGGATGCCCGCGTAGAGGTAGTGCCGCGGGATCTGGAGCACCTTCACCCACATGCCCACGAGGGGAAGGTTGAGCACGATGAGCATGAGGTTGCCCACGTAGAGGCTCGCGACGAGCGCCCACACGAGCGCGGACTGGCTCTCGAAGAGCAGCGGGCCCGGCTGGATGCCGTACGACTGGAACGCGACGATGATGATCGCGGCGGTCGCCGTCGTCGGGAGGCCGAGCGTGAGGAGCGGCACGAGGACGCCGGACGCCGCGGCGTTGTTCGCCGCCTCCGGGCCCGCGACGCCCTCGATCGCGCCCTTGCCGAACTCGTCCTTGTGCTTCCCGGCGGACTTGCGCTCGGCGGCGTAGGACAGGAAGGTCGCGACGTCGGCGCCGCCCGCCGGGATGGTGCCGACGGGGAACCCGATCGCCGTCCCGCGCAGCCACGGCTTCCAGGACCGCCGCCAGTCCTCGCGCTTCATCCAGGAGCGCCAGCCCTTCTCGACGGGGATGACGTGCACGGGACCGTGCCGCAGGCGCGACCCGACGTACAGCGCCTCGCCCACCGCGAAGAGGCCGACGGCGACGATGACGACGTCGATCCCGTCGGCGAGCGTCGGGACGCCGAACGTGAACCGCTGCTGGCCGGTGAGCGTGTCGGTGCCCATGAGCCCGAGGAACAGGCCGAGCGACAGGGACGCCATGCCGCGCGGCACCGACGACCCGAGCAGCGCGCCGACGGTCACGAACGCGACGACCATGAGCGCGAAGTAGTCGGGCTCGCCGAGCTGCACGGCCCAGCGCGCGACGTACGGCGCGACGAACGTCAGGGCGACGGTCGCGATGGTGCCCGCGACGAACGAGCCGATCGCGGCGGTCGCGAGCGCGGCCGCCCCACGGCCCATGCGGGCCATCCTGTTGCCCTCGAGCGCCGTGACGATCGACGACGACTCGCCGGGCGTGTTGAGCAGGATCGACGTCGTCGACCCGCCGTACATGCCGCCGTAGTAGATGCCGGCGAACACGATGATGGCGGCGGTCGCGTCGAGCGAGTACGTGAGCGGCAGGAGCAGCGCGATCGTCATCGCGGGGCCGATGCCGGGGAGCACCCCGACCGCGGTCCCGACGAACACGCCGAACAGCGCGTAGAGCAGGTAGACGGGCTGGACGACGGTCGCGAACCCGTCGAGCAGCGCGGTGAGGTTATCCACGGAACCAGGTCACCCCCTCCAGGAGCGGGCCGGGCGGGAGCGACAGCCCGAGCACGCCCCCGAACAGGACCTGGATCACCAGGGCCAGGACGAGGCCGAGCACGGCGGCGCGCCACCACGGGCGGGCGCCGAGGACGATCGCGGCCCCGGCGAACAGGAGCGTCGCGGCGAGCGGCCACCCGACGAGGTTGATCGCGTAGACGTGCACGAACAGGACCGCGCCGAGGAGACCGACGGTCAGCCAGTCGGTGCGGGCGTCGGGGTCGACGTCCTCGCCGTCCTCCTCCTGGCCGCCGTGCCCCCGCCAGACGGCGACGAGCAGCACGAGGCCGGTGGCGAGCAGCATCGCGCCCACGAGGTAGGGGAACGCCCGGGGACCGAGCGTGTTCGCCGAGCCGGGCACGACGATCGTCCCGGCGTCGAGGAGCACGAACACCCCGAGGGCGGCGGTGACGCCGGCGACGACGAGCTCGCCGGGTCGCCGCCGGGGACCCGCGGCGGGGGTGGCACCTGCGGGGTCCCCGGCGGCCGGGCCGTCGGCGGGGTCGCCGACGGCCGTCGCCGGCGCCGGCCCGGGGCGGGGCTCGGCGTCGGACGGTCCTGGCTCGGGAGCCGCGGCGGACGACCCCGCGGACGGAGCCTGCGACGACCCCGGCTCGCGCGACGCGTCGGGTGGCGCGTCGCGCGAGGCGCGACGCCTCGTCACGGCGTGACCAGGCCGACGTCGGTGAGCGTCATCTGGATGTCGGCGATGTTCTCCGTGAGGAAGCCGTCGAACTCCTCGCCCACGAGGAACGCGTCGTCCCAGCCCTTCTCCTCGAGCGTCGCCTGCCACTCGTCGGACGCGACCATCTCGCTGACGAGCAGCTCGAGGGCGGCGCGGTCCTCGTCGGAGAGGTCGCCCGGCGCGACGACGCCGCGCCAGTTCGTGAGCTCGACGTCGTACCCGGCCTCGGTCATGGTCGGCACGTCGGGCAGCAGCTCCGTGCGCTCGGCGCCCGAGACCGCGAGCGCCCGGACGGTCCCGGCCTTGACCTGCTCCGCGTACTCGCCGACGCCGGAGATCCCGGCGCTGACCTTGTTGCCGAGCAGCGCGGCGAGCGACTCGCCGCCGCCCGAGTAGGCGACGTAGTTGAGGAGGCCGCCCACCTCGGCCGACGGCACGTCGGCCGCCTGGAGGAGCATCCCCGCGAGGATGTGGTCGGCCCCGCCGGCGGAGCCGCCGGTGATGGAGACGGACTTGCCGTTCGCCACGACGTCGTCGACGAGGTCCTCGAGCGTCTGGTACGGCGACGACGCGGGCACGACGACGACGAGGGGCTCCTCGGTGAGGCGCGCGATCGGGGTGGTGTCCTCGATGCGGGCCTGCGACTCGTTGGTCTCGACCGCGCCGACCATGACGAGGCCCATGACGAGCAGCGTGTGGGGGTCGGTGGTGTTGGCGAGCGACGCGAGGCCGACCGTGCCGCCGGCGCCGCCGACGTTCGTGACGGTCGCGGTGCGCACGAGCCCGGACCCCTGGAGGTCCTGCTGCATCGCGCGGCCGGTCTGGTCCCAGCCCCCGCCGGGGTCTGCCGGGACGACGATCGCGAGCTCGTCGACGGACGCGGCGGCCTCGCCGGACGCGTCGCCGGAGCCGCCCGTCGTGGGGGCGCTGGGCTCGAGGCCCGAGCACGCGGCGAGACCGAGGACGAGTCCTGCGGCGAGCGTCGCAGTGAGTGCGTGCCGCGGGCTGACGGTGTGCCCGGAGCGCGGGCGGACGACGGATCGCATGTCTCCTCCTTGAGCGGGGCCCGCAACGGCGCGGGCCTCACGACCTGATCCGGGGAGCCTAGGAGCGCGGGGCGGCACGGCGAGGGCTGCGGTCGTACTGGACGTTGTGGTCGATCCGGTGGTTGCGGTCGTTGTGGTCACGGCCGAGGCCCGGGTGCGGCGGACCTGGGGCACACTGGTGCGGTGGGTCGAGCAGTGTCGCTCCGGGTGCAGCTTCTCGTGCTGCAGGTCGCCATCGTGCTCCTGGTCGTGGCGTCGGCGGGGGCGGTCGCCTCGACCCTGCAGCACCGCCAGCTCCGCGACGCCTACCTCGACCGCATGACCGCGGTCGCGTTCTCCGTCGCGCGCCTGCCCGCGATCATCGACGCGTTCGACGACGACGACCCCGCCGCGACGATCCAGCCGATCGCGGAGGTCATCCGCGAGGCCTCCGACGTCACGTACGTCGTCGTCACGGACGACGAGGGCGTGCGGTACTCCCACCCCGACCCGACGCGCATCGGCGAGACGGTCTCGACCGACCCGTCGGTCCCGCTCTCCGGCGAGGTCTGGACGGGCACGCAGACCGGCACGCTGGGCGAGTCGTGGCGCGTCAAGGTCCCGGTGTTCGGGCCCGAGGGGGACGTCGTCGGGACGGCGAGCGTCGGCATCCTCGAGTCCGACCTGGCCGACGACCTCGCCGACGACCTCGGGTGGCTGCTCGCGGCCCTCAGCGTCGCGGCGGCCCTCGGCGTGGTGTGCGCGGCGTTCGTGACGCGCGCCGTGCGCCGCCGCATCTTCCGGCTCGAGCCCGAGGAGATCGGCCGGCTGCTCGAGACGCGCGACGCGATGCTCCACGGCATCTCCGAGGGCGTCGTCGCGCTCGACCGCGACGGCGCGGTCGTGCTCGTCAACGACGAGGCGCAGCGCCTCCTCGGGATCGCGGCGGCCGACGCCGTCGGGCGGCCCGCGCACGACGTCCTCGACCCGCAGCTCCTCGCGCTCGTGCCCGACGCCGCAGGGCCCGCCGACGCCGACGCGCCCGCCGCCGGGCCCGAGGAGGGCGGCGCGCTCGTCCTCGCGGGCGAGCGCGTGCTGCTCGCACGCGCCGACCGGGCCCGGGTCGCCGGACGCGCCGTCGGCACCGTGCTGCTCCTGCGCGACCACACCGAGCTGCACGCGCTCCTGCGCGACCTGGACGGCGCGCGCGGCCTCACGGACGCGCTGCGCGCGCAGTCCCACGAGTTCGCCAACAAGCTGCACGTCGTCTCGGGCCTGCTGGAGCTCGGGCAGGCCGACGAGGCCGTCGCGTTCATCGAGCGCGCCGGGCACGGCGGCCTGCTCACCGCGTCGGGCGTCGCGCCCGGCGTCCACTCCCCCGAGGTCGCGGCGCTGCTCCTGGTCAAGGCCACGACGACGCGCGAGCGCGGCTCGCGCCTCGAGGTGTCGCCGTCCGCGCACCTCGCCGCGCCCACGGGACCCGACGACGCCGCCCTGCACGGCGACGCCCTCACCGTGCTCGGCAACCTCGTCGACAACGCGGTCGACGCCGTCGGGGCCGGGGGGCGCGTCCGCGTGCTCGTGACCGACCGCGCGCCCGACGGCACCGGCCCGACGCCGGGCGACCGGGTCGTCGTCGTCGTCGAGGACGACGGGCCCGGCATCCCCGCGGGCTCCCGCGCCGACGTCTTCGCCGCCGGGTACACCACGAAGGCGGGCCCGCCGGGGCGCGGGATCGGTCTCGCGCTCGTGCGGCGCGTCGCCGCGCGGCGCGGCGGGACGGTCGAGGTGACGACCTCCGTGCTCGGCGGGGCGCGCGTCGCGGTGGCCCTCCCCGCGCAGCCCGTCGACGCCGCCGCGGGCGCCCGGGCCCGGACGCCGGAGACGGCGTCGTGACCCCCGCCGGCCGCTCCCCCGCCCCCACCGGCGCGCCCACGGCGCCGCCGGGCGACCGGCTGCGCGTCCTCGTCGTCGAGGACGACCCGACGATCGCGCGCCTGCACCGCGGCTTCGTCGAGTCGCACCCGCGCTTCGTCGTCGTGGGCGAGGCGCGCACGGCGGCCGAGGCGCTGCGCGCGTTCGCCGTGCTCGACCCGGACGTCGTGCTGCTCGACATCTACCTGCCGGACGCGACCGGGCTGCACGTGCTGCGCCAGATCCGGCGCCGGCCGTCCCCGCCCGTCGACGTCGTCGCGACGACCGCCGCGCGCGAGCTGGAGAGCGTCCGCCAGGCCATGGCGGGCGGCGTGCAGCACTACCTCGTCAAGCCGTTCACGGCCGCGGCGCTGCGCGGCCGGCTCGACGAGGTCGCCCGGCTGCGCGACTCGCTGCGCACCGCGGGCGACGAGCTCGACCAGGACGCCGTCGACCGCCTCGTGCGGCGCGGGACGCCGGACGCCGCGGCGCTGCCGAAGGGGCTGTCCGAGCGCAGCCTGCGGCTCGTCGTCGAGGCGCTCGCGGCCGCGTGCGCCGACGCGGGCGACGCGTCGGCGGGCGAGGTCGCCGCGCGGACCGGGATGTCGCGCGTGAGCGCGCGCCGCTACCTCGAGCATCTCGTCGCGACGGGGCGCGCCGACGTCGCACCCCGGTACGGCGCGGCCGGGCGACCGGAGAACGGCTACCGGCCCGCCTGACCGTCGGGGCCGCTGCGGGTCGCGCCCGCGACGCCGTACGGTGGGGCCCGTGCGCCTCGCGACCTGGAACATCAACTCCGTCCGTGCCCGCGTCGACCGCGCGGTCGCGTTCCTCGAGCGGACGGGGACCGACGTCCTCGCGCTCCAGGAGACCAAGTGCACGGACGCGCAGTTCCCCGTCGCGCCGTTCGAGGCGGCCGGGTACGAGGTCGCGCACGTCGGCGTGAACCAGTGGAACGGCGTCGCCGTCGTCTCGCGCGTGGGCCTCGACGACGTCGAGACGTCGTTCCCCGGCCAGCCCGCGTTCGGCGACACGGTGGAGGCGCGCGCGCTCGGCGCGACGTGCGGGGGCGTGCGCGTGTGGAGCCTGTACGTCCCCCACGGGCGCGAGGTCGGCGACCCGCACTACGCCTACAAGCTGCGCTGGCTCGACGAGCTGCGCGCGCAGGCCGCGGGCTGGCTCGCCACCGACCCGGCGGCGCAGGTCGCGCTCGTCGGGGACTGGAACGTCGCGCCGCTCGACACCGACGTGTGGGACGTCGCGTACTTCGCCGGGAAGACGCACGTCACCCCCGCCGAGCGGGACGCCTTCGCCGCGTTCGGCGCCGCCGGGTACACCGAGGTCACGCGTGAGGCGATCCCCGCCGAGCGCACCTACACCTACTGGGACTACCAGCGGCTGCGGTTCCCCCGGAACGAGGGCATGCGCATCGACTTCGCGTACCTGTCGCCCGCCGCCCGCGCGCGCGTCACGGGCGTGACGATCGACCGCGACGAGCGCAAGGGCAAGGGCGCGTCGGACCACGTGCCGGTCGTCGTCGACCTGGCGGACTGACCTCCGGGGCGTCCGCCGTCGGGCTCGGGCCGCGGGCCCGAGCCCCGGGTCCGGGCCGGGCGGGGCGCGTCCCCTCGCTACGGTGTGTCCATGACGACGCCACCCGTCCCTCCGTACGGGTCCCCCGACGAGCCCGCCGACCCGTACGCCCCGCGGCGTCCGCACCAGCCGCCGCTCACGCCGTACCACCCGCCCACCGAGGACGCCCCCGCCGCGCCGGACGACGGCGGGTTCGTCGCGCCGTCGGGCGCCGGAGGCGGGTACGGGAGCACGCCGGGCGGCGGGAGCGGGTACGGGAGCACGTCGGGCGCCGGCGCCCCGTACGGCGCGCCGGCCGCGCCCGCCGGGTCGCCCTACGGCCCCGGCACCCCCTACGCCCCCGGGGCGACGCCGTCGTACGGCGGGACGCCCGGGTACGCGGCGCCGCCCGGACCCGCGGCGTACCCGGCGCCCGGCTACGGGGGCTACCCGCCGCCGTACGGCGCGCCCTACGCGCCCCCGCCGCGGACCAACGGGCTCGCGCTCGCGTCCATGATCGTGTCGATCGCGAGCCTCGTGCTCTGCGCGGGCTTCCCCGGCCTCGTCGGCCTCGTGCTGGGCATCGTGGCGCTCAACCAGGTCATGCGCGACGGCACGCGCGGGCGCGGTTTCGCGGTGACCGGGATCGTCGTCGGCGCGGTCGGCACGGCGTTCGCGATGCTCGTCGTCCTCGCCGGCACGCTCGGGGACTCGGCACCGTGAGCGACGACGACCTCTTCGCCCCGCCCGGCGGCCGCGCGTCCGGGCCCTCGGGAGGCCAGCCCGTCCCGCGCCCCGCGGGAGCGCCCGGGGCCTCGGAGCCCCGCGCCGCGGACGGCGCGCCCCAGGCCGGCCCGACGCCGCACGGCCCCTCCGGTGCGGCGGCACCCGTGCCGCCGCCCGGGCCCGGCGACCGGCCCGGCTTCGCCCCGGAGACGTACTACGCGCCCGGGTGGCAGCCCGCGGCGCCCGGCGTCGAGCCGCTCGCCGTCGCGAGCGTGCCCGCGGGCGTGGTGCTCGGGCCGGTCGGGGTCGGCCTCGGCGCCGCGGCCCTGTCGCGCGTCCGCTCGCGCGGCACCCGCGGACGCGGCCTGGCCGTGGCCGGGATGGTGCTCGGCGCCGTCGTGACGCTCGGATGGGTGGTGGGCGGGATCGCCTGGTGGCAGGGCGAGCAGGCGCGCACGCCGCTCGCGGGCGACGTGGACGCGCCCCGCACGGTGAGCGCGGTGCAGCTCGTGCTGGGGACGTGCCTCGACGAGCTCCCGCCCGACGGCGAGGTGTCGCGCGTGCGCGCCGTCCCGTGCGCGGACGAGCACCGGGCGCAGGTCGTCGGCCGCACCGACCTGGGCGCGGACGAGGTCTGGCCCGGCCAGGACGCCGTGGACCGCCGCGTGGCGCGCGTGTGCACGCCCGAGACCCTCGGTCCGGATGCCCCGGAGGACGTGCGGCTCGTGGTGTGGGCACCGACCGAGGCGTCCTGGCGCGGCGGCGACCGCACCGGGCTGTGCCTGGCGAGCAGCGAGGCCCCGCTCCCGGCGGACCTGATCGGCTGACGTCGCGGGCGGACCGCGCCGTCAGCGTTCGGCGTCGGACAGCACGAGGCGTAGGTACGCGCGCAGGTCCGCGGCCATGTCGACGCGCTCGGGCCGCGGGCGGTCGAGGGACAGCAGCCACTGGACCTGGAGACCGTCCATGAGCGCGACGAGCTGGCGGGCCGCGACCTCCGGCTCGACGCCGTCGCGCAGGCCGCCCGCCCGGGCGCGGCGGGAGAGCTGCTCGCCGATGCGCGCGACCGTGGACTCGTAGCGCTCGACAAAGTACGCGTGCGCCGGGTGGTCGGGCGACGTCGCCTCGGCCGCGAGCGCCGTGAACAGCTCGACGATCGGCCGGCGCAGGGCGTTGCGCTCGACGAGCCGCACGAGCGCGTCGAAGAAGTCGGTCCCGCGCGCGAGGTCCTCCTCGAGGTCGGCGCGGTCGACGGTCTCCCGGTGGTCGAGCACCGCCTCGAGGAGCGCCGCCTTCGTCGGGAAGTGGTGGAGCAGCCCGGGGTGGGACATGCCCACGCGGGACGCGAGCTCGCGCAGCGACGCGGCGTGGAAGCCGACCTCGCCGAAGAGCACGACGGCCGCCTGGAGGATCTCCTCGCGCTTGGCGCGCCCCTTCGCGTACCCGCGGGCGGGGTCGGGCGCCGCGGCGCGGCGGGAGCCCGTGGGGTCCTGCCCGGCGCCGATGGCCGCGCTCGTCATGGCACTGCTCCGTCCGTCGTCCGACGAGGGCACACCCTACCGACCGCGGTGCGGCCCGGCGGGGTGCCCGCGCCCGGGCGGAGAAGGTTCAGGGTGCGGGGGCGAGCGTCGGGGCGGGCTCGTCGGCGCTCGACGACGGCCCGGGCACCGCCACCGACGGCCGGTCGGTGGAGGGCGTCGGCGCGGGCTCGGCCGGGGGCGTCGGGCCAGGTCCGGTGGGGTCCTCGACGTCGGGCGGCGCGGCGCGCAGGGCCTCGGCGGTCGCCGCGGTGACGGTGCCGTCGGGTGTGAGGCCGTGCGCCTTCTGGAACGACCGCAGCGCGGTGCGCGTGGCGTCGTCCATCGTCCCCGTGACGGCGACGTCGGCACCGTGCACCCGGAGCCGCTCCTGGACCCACGAGACGGACCCGGTGCCGGGGTCGGTCGTCGGGGAGGACGTCGGGGCGGGCTCGGTCGGTGCCGGGGTCGGCTCGGACGCGGTGGGAGCGGGCGCGGGCTCGGTGGTGGGCGAGGGCGCGCCGGGCGCGGCCTGCTCTCCCTGGCCGCTCGCGGACGGGCGCGGGGACGGGGCCGGGCGCGCGTCGTCGGACGTGCCGTCCGCCGCGTCGGGCGGAGGGATGCGGGTCACCTCGGGGCGGGGGGTGTCGGGGCGCGGCGTGACCGCGGGGACCGTGTCCTCGCCGTTCGCGCCGCCCTCGGCAGAGACCCCGCCGACGACGACCGCCTCGCCACCGCCCGTCGCGGCACCGACCATGCCCGCGACGGCGACGACGAGCGTCACCGCCCCGGCACCGGCGGCGACCGTGACCCACGGCGTGGCGGTGCGGCGCGCGGGCCGCTGGAGGGGGGCGGTGCGGTCCCGCTCGGCGGGTCCGGACCGGTCGTGGCGTCGGCGCACGTCGCCTCCTTCCGGGGCTGTCGAGGGGGCGGACGGCGCGACACGCTGCCCGCCGGGGCGGTCGGGTGGACGTCCACCCTGCCCCATCCCGGCTCGTGTGTCACGCCCGACGCCCTCACCTGCGGCGATACCCGCCACGGCTCCCCCGGTCCAGCGGGGCGGCGCCGCGCCTCCCACGGAGGTCGCAACGCAGGTTCCGCCCTGCGCCGCAAGACCCGGTGGGGGCCCGCGCGACAGCCTGGTAGGGCACCGCACGGGAGGCCCGTGCGGGACGCACGAGGGAGGGACCGGCATGACCACCATCCACGTCTCCGGGCTGCGCAAGGCGTACGGGGCGTTCGACGCCGTGCACGACGTGACGTTCACCGCCGCGCCGGGCCGCGTCGTCGGGCTGCTCGGCCCGAACGGCGCCGGCAAGACGACCACGCTCCACGTCCTGCTCGGGCTCGCGGCCCCGACCGCGGGCACCGCGACGTTCGACGGCCGCGCGTTCGCGGACCTGGCGCACCCGGCCCGCACCGTCGGCGCGCTGCTCGACGCGGGCGGCCTGCACCCGGGACGCACGGGGCGCGACCACCTGCGCGTGCTCGCCTCCGCCGGGCGGATCCCGGCGCGGCGCGTCGACGAGGTGCTCGCGCTCGTCGGCATGACGCCCGCCGCGGACCGCCGCGTGCGCACCTACTCGCTGGGGATGCGGCAGCGCGTCGGGATCGCGGCCGCGCTGCTCGGCGACCCGGAGGTCCTCGTCCTCGACGAGCCCGCCAACGGTCTCGACCCCGCCGGGATGCGCTGGCTGCGCGACCTCGTCCGCGCGTTCGCCGACGACGGCGGCACCGTGCTCCTCGCGAGCCACGTGCTGTCCGAGGTGCGGCAGGTCGCGGACGACCTCGTCGTCGTCGGGCAGGGGCGCGTCGTCGCGGAGGGGCCGCTCGACGAGCTGCTGCACGGGGAGTCCCTCGAGGACTTCTACCTCGACCTGACCGCCACGACCGAAGGGGTGCGCTGATGTACCGCGCCGAGATGCTCAAGCTCCGCACGACCCGCGCGACGTGGGTCGTCGCGGCCGTCGCCGTCGCCGGGATGCTCGTCGTCCAGGCCTTCACCCTGCTGCTCCCCACGATCCTGCGCAGCGCCGACGCGGCCGGCAGCGGCACGACCGTCGGGCTCCAGGCCCCGCCTGAGATGGTGGCCGAGCTCGCGCCGGACCTCGGTGCGCTCGCCGACGTCTCGCAGCCCGCGTTCCAGCGCTCGATGCTCGACCTCCTCGGCACCGGCCTCGGCGGCTCCGGCTCCGTCGGCGTCGCGACCGTGTGCATGCTCCTGCTCGGGGTGCTCGCCGTGACGACCGACTTCCGCACGGGAGGCATCGTGCCCACGGCGCTCGTCCAGCCGTCGCGGCTGCGCATCCTCGGCGCGAAGGCGGGCGCGACGGCGACCGTCGCGCTCGGCGTGGGCGTCGTCCTCGCCCTCCTGGGCGCCCTGGGCCTGCTCGTCGCGATCGTCACGACGCCGGGCGCGGGCCTCGCGCTCGGCCCCGGCGACGTCCTCGGCGTCTGGGCCCGCGGGCTCGCGGTGCTCGTCCTGCTCGCGTGGCTCGGGCTCGGCATCGGCACCCTCGTGCGCGGCCAGGTCGCGGGCGTCGTCACGGTCGCCGCGCTCGCGCTCGCCGAGCCGATCGTCCGCGGCGCGGTGACGCTCCTGTCCGGCGGCGACTCGGCCGCGGCCGAGTGGCTCCCGCTCGGGCTCGGTGCGCTCGCGTCGACCGGCGGGTCCGCCGCGACGCTCCTCGGCGGCGCGGCCCCGCTCGGCGCGCTCGCCGCCCTCGCCGGGCTCGCGGCCTGGGCCGCGCTCCTGCTCGGTGGGGGCGCCGTGAGCCTGCGGCGACGCGACCTCGTCTGACCACAGCCGGTTCGGCTCCCGACGCGACGACCTGGTCGTCCACAGGCCGGGAGCCGCACGGCGCCGTCGGCCCGCCCGCCCCGTAGGGTGGGCGGGCCCGACGGCGCACCCCGTCCCCGCACCCGTCGCCCGTTGGAGGAGGACCGTGACCGAGACCCTGCGCCGCGCGCTCGACCGGGTCGGCGTCCGCACCGACACCGGCCGCGACGCCGTGCTGGCCGGTGTCGTCGCCCTCGCGACCGTCGCGCTGTTCCTCGGCATCGAGCGCGTCCTCGCGACGGAGGTCGGCGCCACGTTCGGCGCGGGCCCGGGCGAGAGCGTGATCGGCCCGGGCGTGCGCGCGGCCGTGCTCGCGCTCGTCGTCGGCCAGGCGGCGGCGCTCGTGCTCCGCCGTCGGGCGCCGCTGCTCTGCCTCGCGCTGACGGTCGTCGCGCAGGTCGCGATCACCGCGCTCCTGCCCCCGTACGTCGGGTTCCAGGCCCCGGCGACGCTCGTCGCCGCCTACTCCGCCGGCGCGTACGCGCCCCGCCGCGCCCGCCTCGGGGCGCCGGCGCTCGCGGCGCTCGCGCAGGTCCTGCTCGTCTTCGCGCTCGGCGGTCTCGGCAACCCCGCCGGCGCCGGGCCCGCGCAGCACGCGCTCCAGGTGGGCGGCGCGCTGCTCTCGGCGGTCCTCACGTTCGTGGGCGCGGCGCTCGTCGGCTCGTACGTCGCGACGCGGCGCGAGCTCGTCGCCGAGCTGCGCGACCGCGTGGTGCGCGCCGAGCGCGAGCGCGAGGCGCTCGCCGCGCAGGCGGTGCTCGAGGAGCGTGCCCGCATGGCGCGCGAGCTGCACGACGTCGCGGCCCACCACCTCTCGGGCATCGTCGTGCAGGCGTCCGCGGCGGAACGGCTCGTCGACGCCGACCCGGAGCGCGCCAAGGAGTCGGTGCGCTGGATCCGGTCGCAGGGCCGCGAGACCCTCGACGACCTGCGCCTCGTGGTCGGCATCCTGCGCGGGCGCGACGACGAGGGCGACGAGCGCGAGGCCCCGCAGCCGACGCTCGCCGACCTCCCCGCGCTCCTCGAGACGGCGCGCGCGGCGGGCACGACGGTCACCGTCGAGACCGAGGGCGAGCCCTGGGAGCCCGCGCCCACCGCGCAGATCGCCGTCTACCGCGTGCTGCAGGAGGCGCTCGCGAACGCGCGGCGGCACGCACCCGGGCGACCGGTCGCGGTGCGGCTCGCGTGGAGCCCGGCGGCCGTCGTCGTGACCGTGCGCAACCCCGCCGGTCGCGCCGCTCCCCCGCAGGACGCGCGACCGGGCCACGGCCTCGTCGGGATGCGCGAGCGCGCGGCCGTGCTCGGCGGCACGCTCGACGCGCGGCGCACGCCCGACGGCGCGTGGCTCGTCCGGCTGACCGTCCCCCGCGCCCCCGCGCGCGACCCTCGCACCCCCGCCCAGGAGGCCTCGTGACCCGCGTCGTGCTGGTGGACGACCAGGCCGTCGTCCGCGCCGGTTTCACCGTCATCCTCGAGAGCGAGGGCCTGGAGGTCGTCGGCGAGGCGTCGAACGGCGCGGACGCCGTGCGGGTCGCGCGCCGCGAGCGCCCCGACGTCGTGTGCATGGACGTGCGCATGCCCGGCGGCGACGGCATCACGGCGACGCGCGCGCTCGCCGGGCCCGACGTCACGGACCCGGTGCCCGTCCTCGTGGTGAGCACGTTCGACCTCGACGACTACGTGTTCGGGGCGCTGGAGGCGGGGGCGAGCGGGTTCCTGCTCAAGGACGCGGAGCCGGAGGTGCTCGTGGACGCCGTCCGCCGCGTCGCGTCGGGCGACGGCCTCGTGGACCAGTCGCTCACGCGCCGCGTGCTCGGCGAGTTCGCGCGGCGTCGTGCCCCGGTGTCGCGGGACGACGACGCGGCCGCGCTCCTCACGCCCCGCGAGCTCGACATCGTGGCGCTGCTGTGCCGGGGGTCGTCGAACGCGGAGATCGCGACGGCGCTGTTCCTCGAGCCGAGCACCGTGAAGTCGCACCTGAGCCGGGCCATGACGAAGACGGGCGCGCGCGACCGCGTGCAGCTCGTCGTGTGGGCGTTCCGGCACGGGATCGTCGACCCGGCCGCCTGACCTCAGCGCACGGGCCGCGGGACCGCGAACCGGGCGTGCACCGGCGCGGCGACGTGCACGAGCGGCGGGTCCGCGGGCGGCAGCCCGAGGCGGTCGAGCAGGTCGGTGTCGAGGGCGTCGAGGGTGCCGCGCCGCAGGGTCCACGGCTCGTGCACCACGGGGAAACGCCACAGCCGCCCGGCCCGAGCGCCGTACGCGGACCACCGTGCTGTGAGCCACCGCACGAGGCCCGACGACGCGTCCACCTCCTCGTGCGCGCGCACCTCGGCGTGCAGGGAGAGACCGCGCAGGCCCGCGTGCCCGTGGGGCACGCGCAGGGGCCCGCGGCCCGCCGAGCGGAACCGGTAGCGCACCGCCGACGGCGGCCCCGCCCGGTCGTCGCGTGCGTGCACCGCCGCGCGGGCCGGGTGGTACGGGACGCCTGCCGCGCGGGTCGCGGCGACGAACGCGCGCGACGTCGCCCACAGACCGAGGAACCACACGCCCTCGGTGCCCGCGCGGTCGCGCACGTACACGCGGACGTTGAGCTCGGGGAACGTCGACCACGCGCCCAGGGCGGGCAGCGGCGGGACGCGGACGCCCGCCATCCGGAACGGGACCACCCCGAGCCACGTCGTCCCGTCCACCTGCTGCACGGTGAGGCCGGGCGGGAGCCAGCCCTGCACGACGGCCGGGTCGACGGGCCAGTGCAGGAACGTCAGGGCCTCCCAGCGCTGGGCGTTCACCACCACCCGTGGCCGCCCGTGCGGCGACGCGCCGGGTGCGCGCACGCCCGGATGCTCGGGCGGTCGTGGGGTCATGGCCCTACGGTGCTCCCCCGGGCGCACCCTCGCACGAGGTCGGCGCACCGGTCGGCGCGCCGGTCAGAACACCTGGTACAGCGCACCCTGGACGAGCCCGCTCACGATGCCGAACAGCGCCGACGCGCCGAGCGCCGTGCCGGCCGCCGCGAGCCCGGTGCCCGGCTGACGCCGCACGAGCGCGACGGTGCCGGTGACGGTCGCGACGAGCGCGAGCAGGCCCGTCAGCGTGCCGCGCGCGAACTGGAGCAGGCCCACCGCCGTGGGGTCGTACCCCGACGACAGCACGAGCGGGAGCGCCAGCGACGCCACCCCGCCGACGAGCACGGTCACGACACCGGCGACGAACGCCGTGACCGCCAGCGGGGAGCGGCGCGCGGGGACGGGGGGCGAGGTGCCGTACGCGGCGGGCGGCGACCACGTCTCGGGGCCGGGCTGGGGAGCGCTCATGCGCACATCGTGCCCGAGGAGCGGCACCGGCGACAGGGCCGTCCGGGGGCCGCGCCGCCGGAACCGGTGCTCAGCGGTGGCCCGGCGCGCCGCGCCGGAGGTCCTGGGACTCCTCCGGGTGGTAGACGCACACGTGCAGGGCCCGGGGCCGCACGCTGATGTCGAGGCGCTCGTCCGGCTCGATGACGTCGCCGTCGAGCTGGCGGGGCTGCGGCCGGTCGGACACGACGGACACCTCGCGCCCCCGCACGACCTCGCGGCTCGGCACCCGGCTCTTGCCGCGCACCACGCCCCACAGGAGCTGGAACCAGTGCCGCACGTTGCGCGGCGCGATGATCGCGACCTCGAGCCGGCCGTTGTCGGGCTCGGCGTCCGGGAGGAGGTTCGTCCCCGCCTGGAGCCGCCCGACGTTCCCGACCACGACGGTGCGCGCGCGGCGCCGGCGCGTCCGCCCGTCGACGGTGACCTCGACGTGCATCTCGTCGTCGGCCAGGTGCTTGAGCGCGGAGAAGACGTACGCGATCGAGCCCGCGCGGGCCTTGAGCGCCGTCGGCGCATCCTGCATCATCGCGGCGTCGAGGCCCATGCCGGCCATGATCGCGAACGTCTGGCCGTCGGCCACCCCGACGTCGATGGTGCGCCGGCCGCCGCGCAGCACGAGCCGGATGCCCTCCTCGGCGTCCGACGGGACACCGAGGTTCACCGCGAGCAGGTTCCCCGTGCCGCCCGGCAGGATCGCGAGCGCGGCGTCGGTGCCCGCGAGCCCCTCGACGACGGCACGGACCGTGCCGTCGCCGCCGCTCACGAAGACCACCTCGGCGCCGTCCTCGACGGCCTGACGCGCCTGCCCCGTCCCCGGGTCCTCGGCCGTCGTCTCGAGCCATGCGGGCTCGGGCCACCCGGCGCCCGTGAGGCGCGTGACGATGAGCTCGCGCAGCGCGTCCAGCCCTTCGACACGGTTCGGGTTGACGATGACCGCGGAGCGGCGCGGGACGTCGTCGGGCCGCCGCTGCGGGGCGGTGGTCGCGGAAGAGGTCGTCTCGTCGGTCGGCACGGACCGAGTATGTCCCGGTCGCCGCGACGACGCGCGGCCGGTGGGCCGACCGTTCCGGACGACACCGCGGCCCGTGCCGCGCCCGCCCGCGGGGGGCAGGACGCGGCACGGGCCGGCGGTCGGGTCAGGCCGTGAGGATCTCCGTGCCGAGGGCGAGGCCGTCACCCTCGGGGTCGCGGTCGACCCGCACGACGTCGCCGTCGGCCACGTCGCCCGAGAGCAGCATCCGCGCGAGGCGGTCGCCGATCTCGCGCTGCACGAGGCGGCGCAGCGGGCGCGCCCCGTACGCCGGGTCGAAACCCTCGAGCGCGAGCCACTCGCGGGCGGCGGTCGTCACGTCGAGCGTGATGCGCCGGTCCGCGAGGCGCCGGCCGAGCGCGGCGACCTGGATGTCGACGATCCGGCCCAGCTCCTCGATCGTCAGCGGCTCGAACACGATGACGTCGTCGAGCCGGTTGAGGAACTCCGGCTTGAAGGACGCGCGCACCGTGCTCATCACGGCCTCGCGCTTCTCCGCGTCGTCGAGCATCGGGTCGACGAGGAACTGCGAGCCGAGGTTCGACGTCAGCACGAGGATGACGTTGCGGAAGTCGACCGTGCGGCCCTGGCCGTCGGTGAGACGGCCGTCGTCGAGCACCTGCAGCAGGATGTCGAAGACCTCGGGGTGCGCCTTCTCGACCTCGTCGAGCAGCACGACCGAGTACGGCCGACGCCGGACGGCCTCGGTGAGCTGGCCGCCCTCCTCGTAGCCGACGTACCCCGGGGGCGCGCCGACGAGCCGGGCGACCGAGTGCTTCTCGGAGTACTCGGACATGTCGATGCGCACCATGGCGCGCTCGTCGTCGAAGAGGAAGTCGGCGAGCGACTTCGCGAGCTCCGTCTTGCCGACGCCCGTGGGGCCGAGGAAGAGGAACGAGCCCGTGGGGCGGTCCGGGTCGGCGACGCCCGCGCGCGAGCGGCGGACGGCGTCGGACACCGAGCGGACGGCGGCCTGCTGGCCGATGAGGCGCTCCCCGATGACCTCCTCCATGTGCAGGAGCTTCTCGCTCTCGCCCTGGAGCATGCGGCCGGCGGGGATGCCCGTCCACGCGGACACGACCTCCGCGATCTCGTCGGCGCCGACCTTGTCCGCGATCATCGGCGCGGCCTCGGGGCCGGACGCGGCGAACGCGTCGTCGGCCTGCTCGGCCGCCTCGGCCTCGTCGAGCTCGCGCTGCACCTGCGGGATCTCGCCGTACTGCAGCCGGCCCGCGGTCTCGAGGTCGCCCTCGCGGATCGCGCGCTCGACCTGGACGCGCAGCTCGTCGAGCTTGGCGCGCAGGTCGCCGACGCGGTTGTGGCCCGCCTTCTCGGCCTCCCACCGCGCGGTGAGCGCGGCGAGCTCCTCACGACGGTCCGCGAGGTCGGCGCGCAGCTTCTCGAGCCGTTCGAGCGACGCGGGGTCGGTCGACTCGGACAGCACGACCTCCTCCATCTCGAGGCGCGTGACGGCGCGCTGCAGCTCGTCGATCTCGATCGGCGAGGAGTCGAGCTCCATGCGGAGCCGCGACGCCGCCTCGTCGACGAGGTCGATCGCCTTGTCCGGGAGCTGGCGGCCGGTGATGTACCGGTCGGAGAGCGACGCCGCCGCGACGAGCGCCGAGTCGGCGATCGTCACCTTGTGGTGCGCCTCGTACCGCTCCTTGAGGCCGCGCAGGATCGCGACCGTGTCCTCGACGGAGGGCTCCCCGACGAACACCTGCTGGAACCGGCGCTCGAGCGCGGGGTCCTTCTCGATGTACTCGCGGTACTCGTCGAGCGTGGTCGCGCCGACGAGGCGCAGCTCGCCGCGCGCGAGCATGGGCTTGAGCATGTTGCCCGCGTCCATGGCGCCCTCGCCGCCCGCGCCCGCCCCGACGACCGTGTGCAGCTCGTCGATGAACGTGACGACCTCGCCGTCGGAGGACTTGATCTCCTCCAGGACGGCCTTGAGGCGCTCCTCGAACTCGCCGCGGTACTTCGCGCCCGCGACCATGCTCGCGAGGTCGAGCGACACGAGGCGCTTGCCCTGGAGCGACGTCGGGACGTCGCCCGCGACGATGCGCTGCGCGAGGCCCTCGACGACGGCCGTCTTGCCGACGCCCGGCTCGCCGATGAGCACCGGGTTGTTCTTGGTGCGGCGGCTGAGCACCTGCACGACGCGCCGGATCTCGGAGTCGCGCCCGATGACGGGGTCGAGCTTGCCCTCGGCCGCGCGCGCCGTGAGGTCGGTCCCGTACTGCTCGAGCGCCTTGTAGGTGCCCTCGGGGTTGGGGCTCGTCACGCGCGCGCTGCCCCGGACGGCGGGCAGCGCGGAGCGCAGGGCCTCGGCCGTGGCACCGGCCTGCTGGAGGATCGTCGCGGCCTGCGACGACCCGGCCGCGATCCCGAGGAGCAGGTGCTCCGTCGAGACGTACTCGTCGCCGAGCGCCTGGGCCTCCTTCGCGGCGGCGTCGAGCGCCGCGGACGTGGCACGCGACGGCGTCGGCTGCGCGACGGCCGAGCCGCTCGCGGTGGGCAGCGCGACGAGCGCCGCGCGCACCTTCTGCCCGACGGCCTGCTTGTCCGCGCCGACGGCGTCCAGGAGCCCGACGGCGACACCGCCCTCCTGCGTGAGCAGCGCGGCCAGGAGGTGGGTCGGCTCGAGCTGCGGGTTGCCGGCGGCCGACGCGGTCTGGATCGCCTCGCCGATCGCCTGCTGCGACATCGTGGTGAACTTCGTTTCCATAGGTGCTCCGATGTGATGCCTCGAAAATCTGGTCTGACCAGTGGAACGACTCCTAAGTTGAGTGTATTCCGCTCAACTTCGTTCGGCACTCCCGGACGACCGCTCGCCGTCCTCGCACGCCCTCGGAGCGGATGAAGTCCGGCCGCATTCCGTCTCAAAACGGCATCGACCCTCGCCCCGGGCGACGATCCGCGACATGCTGGGCGGGTGAACTCCTCACCCTTGCGCAGACGACTCGGCCTCGGTGCCCTCCTCGCCACCCTCGCACTGTTCCTCACGGGGTGCATGAGGATGGACATGGCCATCACCCTCAACGAGGACGACACGTTCGACGGCAGCGTCGTCATGGCGTTCTCGGACGAGGTCGCCGAGTCCATGGGCTCGGACCCCCAGGAGCTCTGGGACCAGATGGGCTCCGAGATGGAGTCCGAGATGCCGGAGGGCGCGACGCAGGAGCCGTACGCGCAGGACGGCTACACCGGCACCAAGATCACCTACGCCGACCAGCCGATCGCGCAGCTCGATACCGGCGCCGCCGACTCGATCTCCGTCACCCGCGAGGGCGACGACTACGTCGTGAGCGGCTCGATGGACATGACGGGCGAGGAGTTCAACCCGGACACGGGTGACGCGGCGACCGACGAGATGTCGCGGCAGATGATGGAGGGTCTCGACATCAAGATCGCCATCACGTTCCCCGGCGAGGTGGCGGAGTCCAACGGTGAGGTCGACGGCAACACCGTGACGTGGACGCCGGTGGTCGGCGAGGTCAACGAGATGACGGCGCGCGGCTCGGCCGTGCCCGGCGGCTCCGCGGGCTCGGGGACGGACGAGGGCACGGACGAGGGGACCGACGACGGCGCGACCGCGCCCGACGCCGAGAGCTCCGACGGGTCCGGCTCGTCGGCGTGGATCTGGTTCCTGGTCGGCGGCCTCGTGCTGCTCGGCATCATCGGCCTCGTGCTGTGGCTCGTGCTCCGCTCCAAGCCCGGCACGCAGGACGGCCAGGGCACCGGCTTCCCGCAGGGCGGGTACCCCGGCCAGCCCGGACAGCAGGGCGTCTACGGCGCGCCGGGCCAGTACCCGGGCCAGCCCGGCCAGCAGGGTCAGTACCCCGGCCAGCAGCCGTACCCGGGCCAGCAGGGCCAGTACCCCGGGCAGGGCCAGCAGGGCCAGTACCCCGGCCAGTACGGCCAGCCCGGCGCGCACCCCGGCCAGCAGGGCCAGTACCCGGGCCAGCCCGGTCAGCCGCAGGGCTACGGGACGCCGTCCGGCCCGGGTCAGCAGGGTGGCCCGTACGGCGGCCAGCCGCCGGCACCGCCGCAGCAGGGCGGCTACCCGGGCGCCGCGCCGTTCGCGCCCCCCGGCGCGCCGCACCCGCAGTCGTCCCCGACGACGCCGCTGCCCGCCCAGCCGCCCGTCCCGCCGGGCGCGACCCAGCCGCTGCCGCCGCACCAGCCGCCGGCACCGACCCAGCCGCTCCCGCCGCAGCCGGGCCCCGCGGGCCAGGACGGCCCGGGCGCGCAGGCCGGTCCCGACGACGAGATCGACGACGCGACGCGCCTGCGCCCGCCGACCGACTGAGCGGTCCGCACCCCGCACGACATGACGGCCCGCCCCGGGAGACCGGGGCGGGCCGTCGTGCGTCCGGGACCGCTCAGGACTCGACGGTGACCTCGAGGACGTCACCGACGGCGTCGAGCCGCACCGCGGGCCAGTAGCCGTCGAGGAAGTGCTCGCCGCACGTGTCGGCGAGGTGCACGACGACGCTCCCGTCCTCGTGCCGCTCCACGAGCTCGACGACGAGGTCGTCGTGCGCCGCGGCGAGCTCGTCGGGCGTCGGATCCCCCTCGCTGAAGCGGCGCACGACGGCCTCGACCGCGCGGCGCGCGAGCCGCGGGCCGAGGGCGTCGTCCCACAGCGCCTCCGCGGGCACGTAGGCGAGCGCCTCGGCGCCGAGCGCGGGGTCGACCTCCGCGAGCGTCGCGGGGCGCCACGACGGGTCGCGGTCCTTGTCGACCACCTGCGCGCGGATCCCCTCGACGAGGTCGGGCTGCGTGTCGACGAACCAGCAGACGAGCCCGTACTCCTGGGCGAGCGCCGCGCGGAGGTCGGGCAGGTCGCGCGCGCTGCGGACGGCCGCGAGCGCGACGGTGACCGCGGTGGGCGACAGCCGTTCGAGCTCGTCCGCCTCCGCACCCGCGCGCTCGTCGCCGTCGGCGGCCGCCGCGCGCAGCCGGGCCACGATCTCCGGCACCGTGCCCGCCGCGTACGCGGCGTCGATCGCGGCGCGGCGCGCGACGAGCCCGGACACCGGCGCCGGGAGGGCGTGCCGCCGCACGACGTCGCGCACGGCCTCGACGTCGAGCGGGTCGACGCCCGCGCTCGCGAGCGCGGCGAGGTCCGCGCCGAGCACGGGCAGCCGCTCGCTCGGCACGTAGTGGTCGGCGAACCCGGCGTGGATCGCGTCGGCGGCGTCCATCGTCACCGCGCCGAGCGCGAGCATCTCCCCCAGCCGCCCGGGCGTGCGGGCGAGGAGCCACGACCCGCCGACGTCGGGCGTGAAGCCGATCCGCGTCTCGGGCATCGCGACGCGCGAGCGCTCGGTGACGACGCGGACCGGCGCGTGGGCCGCGAGGCCGACGCCGCCGCCCATGGTGATGCCGTCCATGATCGTCACGACGGGCACGGGCAGCTCCGCGAGCGCCGCGTCGACCGCGTACTCGCGCCGGAAGTACCGGCGCGCGTCGGCCTGCCGCCCGGCGACGACCGACGCGTGCAGCTCGCGGATGTCGCCGCCCGCGCACAGGCCGCGGTCGCCCGCGCCGTCGAGCAGCACGAGCCGCACGGTCGGGTCGACGCGCCACTCGTCCAGCACGTCGGCGATCTCGCCGAGCATCGAGTACCCGAGCGCGTTGAGCGCGCGGGGCCGGTCCAGGGTGAGGTGCCCGACGCCGTCGTCGACGCGGGCGAGGATCTCGCTCGTCATCCGCGTCACGCTACCGCCCGTCGGCGGCCGCGGGAACGCACGACGTGGGACCCTGGCACGGCAGAGGGGTCGGGCCGGCGGTGCCGGGAGCAGCGAGGAGGCGGCGGTGGACGAGGCGACGCGGACGGACGGGACCTGGCGGCCCGACGTGCTGGGCGGGGACTGGGTCGCGCGCGACCTCGACCTCCCGGACGGCGCGGTGGCGACCCTGGTGCGGCGCGACGCCGCGGCCCCCGCGGGCGACCGGCCCGCGGTCCTCTACGTGCACGGGTTCATCGACTACTTCTTCCAGACGCACGTCGCGGAGGCGGTCGAGGCGCGCGGGTACCGGTTCTACGCCGTCGACCTGCGCGGCTACGGGCGCTCGATCGGCCGCGGCTCGGGCGCGCCGTCCCGGCCCGACGACGACCCGAACTTCGTCACCGACCTCGCCGTCTACGCGCAGGACCTCGACGCGGCGGCGCGCGCGGTGCGCGCCGAGGGGCACGACCGGCTCGTGGTGCTCGGCCACTCGACCGGCGGTCTCCTCGCGAGCCTGTGGGCCGACGCGCGGCCCGGCCGGCTCGCGGCGCTCGTGCTCAACAGCCCGTGGTTCGACCTCAACAAGCCGTGGCTGTTCCGCGGCCCGGTGACGTGGGTGGTCGACGTCGTCGGGCGGGTCGCGCCGCGGCTCGTCGTGGGCGCGCTCGACCCGCACTGGGCGGAGGCGCTGCACGCGAGCACGGGCGGCGAGTGGGACTTCGACCTCGCGTGGAAGCCGATCGAGGGGTTCCCGGTGCGCGCCGGGTTCCTGCGGGCGGTGCGCCGGGGCCACGCCCGCGTCGCGCGCGGGCTGCACGTCGACTGCCCGGTGCTCGTGCTCGCGTCCGCGCGCAGCGGCCCGGCGTCGGGCTGGCACGACGCCCTGCTCACGACGGACAGCGTGCTCGACGTCGGGCACATCACGTCGCGCGCCGAGCGGCTGGGCAACGACGTCACGGTCGTCACGGTCGAGGGTGGCGCGCACGACCTCGCGCTCTCCCCCGAGCCCGCCCGGTCGACGTACCTGCGCGAGGTCCTCGACTGGCTCGACGCGCGGGTCTGACGCCGCCCCACCGTCGTGTCCGAATCCCGCTAGCCAGGGCGTGGTCCGGCGGGTGAGGATCGACTCATGACGACGACCCTCGCGACGCCCCCGGCAACCACGGACCCCGTGTTCGCCGAGCGCTACCGCGCCATCGCGTCGCGCGACCGCCGCTTCGACGGGCAGTTCATCACCGCCGTGAGCAGCACCGGCATCTACTGCCGGCCGTCGTGCCCGGCGCGCACCCCGAAGCCCGAGAACGTCACCTTCTACCTCACCTCGGCCGCCGCCCACGAGGCTGGGTACCGCGCGTGCAAGCGCTGCCTCCCGGAGGCGGTGCCGGGCACGCCGAGCTGGGACCTCGGGCACGACCTCTCGGCCCGGGCCATGCGGCTCGTCGCAGACGGCGTCGTGGACCGCGAGGGCGTCGACGGCCTCGCCGCCCGCCTCGGGTACTCGGCCCGGCACGTGCACCGCGTGCTCGTCGCGGAGCTCGGCGCCGGCCCGGTCGCGCTCGCCCGCGCGCTGCGCGCCCAGACGGCGCGGGCGCTGCTCACGGGGACGGACCTGCGGCTCGCCGACGTCGCGTTCGCCGCCGGTTTCGGGAGCGTGCGGCAGTTCAACGACACGATCAACGAGGTCTTCGACACGACGCCGGGCGAGCTGCGGCGTCGCGCCCGGCCCGACCGGGCGACGTCTCCCGGCGACCCGCGCCGCCCGCCCGCCGCCGCTCCCGCCGGGTCCGCCGCGGACGACGGCGGCGCCACCGCCGCGCTCGACCTCACCCTTCCCCTGCGCGAGCCGTTCGACGCGCGCGGCGTGTTCGCGTTCCTCGCGGCGCGCGCCGTCGACGGCGTCGAGGTCGTCGACCTCGACGGCCCGCTGCTCTCCTACGCGCGGACGCTCGCGCTGCCGCACGGGCCGGGCGCGTTCCGGGCCACCTACGGGCCGCCGCCTGGGATCCGACGGCGCGCACCGCGCTTCCACGTGGAGCTCGAGCTGACGTCCGTGGCCGACCTCCCGGCCGCGATCGCGCGAGTCCGGCGGCTGTTCGACCTCGACGCCGACCCGGCCGCCGTGGACGCGGCCCTCGCGGCGGACCCCGCGCTCGCCGCCTCGGTGCGCGCGGTGCCGGGTATCCGCGTCCCGGGGGCGGTGGACCCCGCCGAGATCCTCGTGCGCGCGCTCGTCGGGCAGCAGATCTCGGTCGCGGCCGCGCGGACGCACCTGTCGCGGCTCGCCGTCGCGCTCGGGACGGCCTTCGCGTCGCGGTTCGGCCCGACGCGCCTGTTCCCGACCCCCGCGCAGCTCGCCGCCGAGGGCGCGGACCACCTGCGCGGCCCCGCCCGGCGCACGGCCGCGGTGCTCGGCGTCGCGCACGCCCTCGCCGACGGGTCGCTCGCCCTGTCCCCGGCCGACGACCCCGCGGCCCAGCGCGCCGCGCTCGAGGCGATGCCCGGCGTCGGGCCGTGGACCTCCGGGTACGTGGCGATGCGCGTGCTGCACGACCCCGACGTCCTGCTCGACGGCGACCTCGCGCTCCGCGCCGGTGCCGCCGCGCTCGGCCTGCCCGACGACCGCCGCGCGCTCGCCGCCCGCGCCGAGCGCTGGGCGCCGTGGCGCTCGTACGCCGCGATGCACCTCTGGCGCGCCTCCGCGCCCACCCCGACCCCTGCGAAGGAGACCCCGTGACGACCGCACCCGCCCCCACCACCACTACGACGGCAGGCACGAGCCCGGCCGTCACCACGACGCTCACCACGCCCGACGGCCCGTTCACGGTCGTCGTCGACGCCGGCGGCGCGGTCCTCGCGTCCGGCTGGACCGACGACCCCGCGGACCTCGTCGCGCTCGTGCACCCCGGCCTGCGCCCCGCGACGGTCTCCCCCGTGCCCGACGACGACCCCGCCGTCGCGACCGCCGTCGCCGCCGTCCGGGCCTACTACGCGGGCGACGTGCGCGCGATCGACGCCGTGCCGGTGCGGCAGGCCTCGGGCCCCTACCGCGCGCACGCGTGGGACGTGCTGCGCACGGTCGAGCCCGGCGACCCGGTGACCTACACCCGGTACGCCGAGCTGTCGGGGCGGCCCGCCGCCGTGCGCGCCGCCGCGGGCGCCTGCGCGATGAACGCGGCGGCCCTGTTCGTGCCCTGCCACCGCGTGCTGCGCACGGACGGCAGCCTCGGCGGCTTCCGCTACGGACTGGACGTCAAGCGCAGCCTCCTCGACCGCGAGGCCCGGGCGACCGTCACGGCACCGGCGCGCTGAGCCCGCCGCGGACGGCCCGCCCCGGCATCACGCCGCCGGAGCGCGCGCCGGCTCCGCCGCCGCGAGCGTGAACCGGGCCCCGAGCGTCGCCGCCGCCACCACCCCGGCGGCGGCGACGAGCACGACGTCCTTGAGCACGTACTGACCCATGAGGGTCATGCCGTCGCCGAACAGGTCGCCCGGGAAGAGCGCGACCGGGGAGAGGACGCCGGCCAGCGTGACGGCGAGCACGACGAGCCCGGCCCGCAGCGCGCGACCGGTGAGGAGCGCGAGCCCGACCGCCGTCTCGACGACCGCCGTGAGGACCACGGCGGCGGTGCCGTCGACGAGGCCGAAGGTCAGCGCCTCGACCGTGCGGCGCACGATCTGCTCCGCCGGGCTCGCGCCCGGGAAGAACTTGAGCACCCCGAAGACGAGGAAGACGAGGCCGAGAGCGACCCGCAGGGCCGGCACGGACCAGGCGGCGAGGCGCTCGCAAAGCCCTTCGCGGAGCCGCCGGGACGCGGCGCGCCGCGGCCCCTCCGCAGCGGGGGCGGTGGTGGACGGGGTCGGTGCGGCGGGTCCGGTGGGGGCCATTCTGAACTCCTCGTCGAGCAGTAGCGTTCCACTTTCCGGCGATAAGATAGCGGACCTGCGATATTCACCGCGCGTGGCCCCGCTCCCGCGAGACGCGGGACGGGCGGTGCGCCCGCCGCCGAGAGGGGCCGGGGCTCAGCCCCAGCCGAAGACCTGCGTCCAGGCCCCGTTCGCGTGCCCGACGCCGATCTCCCGCAGGCCGCAGTCGAGGATGTTCGCGCGGTGGCCCGGCGAGTCCATCCACCCGCGCACGACGTCCTGGGCGGTCCGGTAGCCCTTCGCCACGTTCTCGGCACCCGGGTTCGGGTACCCCTGCGCGTGCGCCCGGTCCCACGGCGAGCGGCCGTCGAGGCTCGTGTGGTCCATGTACCCCTGCGCGTCCATGTCCTCGCTGTGGAGCTGCGCCGCGGCGGTGAGGCGCTCGTCGACGGCGAGCGGCTCACACCCGGCGGCGGCCCGCTCCGCGTTCGTCAGCTCGACGACCGCCGCGCCCTCCGCCGTGATCGTCCCCGGACCGGCTCCGCCGGGCGCCGCCACCCCGGCGGCCGAGGCGGTCCCGGCAGCCGGCGCGACGCCGTCGGCCGTTCCGGTGCCGGGCGTCGGGTCCGACGCGGTCGCGCCGTCCGGGCCGGCCGGGTCCGCCGGGCCCTCGGCGGGCGGCACGTCCTCCGGGGTGGGCGTCGGCACCGGGTCGGCGGGAGGCTCCTCGGTCGCCGCGGGCGCGGGCGCGGTCTCCGCGGGCGGCGCGTCGTCGGCCCCGGGCGCACCGGGCGCCGTCGGGGCGTCCGCGGGGAGGTCGTCGCGCGCGTCGGCCAGGGTGCGCGACGCGCGGTCGTCGCGCGGGTCGCGCCCCGCGAGCCACTCCTGCGGCGCGCTCCCCTGCCACGGGAGCGCCGCGACGACGGGGCCGAGCGGGCCCACGTTCTCGGGCCGGATCTCGCCCGTCACCGTCGCGGCCGTGAGGCCCAGCGGAGGGCCGAGCAGCAGGGCGGCGGCGACGCCCGTCGTCACCGCGACGCGCGGACCGCTCCGCAGGTGCCGGGCGAACGGACCGCCGCGCGGTCGTGCGGGCGCGGCGGAGGACGCGGGCTCGGGAGACGGCGCGGGCGCCGCCCCCGCCGAACGATGCCGGGGCGTGCGCTGCGAGGCCATCGCTCGACCCTACCCATCAGGACCACGGATGTGTACCGCTTCGTCCGTTCTGCGCCCGTTCGACGGCGGGGGTCGGCCGCCGGGTCAGACGATCGACGGCTCCTCCGGCGCGGAGACCGTGAACACCGCGCCTGCGATGAGCGGCACGGACGTCACCCGGCGCTCGAGCTCGTCGAGCCGGCGGGCGACGGACGTCTCGGACTCGTCGCCGCGCAGGTCCACGCTCGCCACGAGGTACAGCGCGCGCGGCCCGACGTACTCGAGCCGCAGGTACGTGACGCGCTCGACCTCCGGCAGGTCGCGGATGCCCGCGAGCACCGCGGCGCGCGTCGCCGGCATCGCCGCCTCCCCCACGAGGAACCGCCGGTTGCGGTCGATGAGCACGACGGACACCACCGCGAGGACGAGGCCGACGACGATCGACCCGACGGCGTCGGGCACGGGCGACCCGGTGAGCTGGTGGGCCAGGACGCCCCCGAACGCGACCACGAGGCCGATCAGCGCGGCGGCGTCCTCCGCGAACACCGCGCGCAGCGTCGGGTCCGACGTGACGAGCACGTGGTGCAGGGTGTCGCGGTCCGCGGCCTGCGCCTCGGCACGCGCCTGCCGCCGGGCGCGCAGGAACGACACCCCCTCGAGCACGAACGCCAGGGCGAGGACCGCGTAGGCGACGACGAAGTCGTCCGCCGGCTGCGGGTGCACCAGCTCCTGGATGCCGTGCGTGATCGACACCCCCGCCCCGACGGCGAACAGCCCGATCGCCGCGAACATCGACCACACGTACGCCTCGCGGCCGAACCCGAGGGGGTGCTCGGTGTCCGCCGGGCGGCGCGAGCGCCGGTCGGCGACGAGGAGGAAGACCTCGTTGCCCGTGTCCGCCCACGAGTGGACGGCCTCCGCGAGCATCGACGCCGAGCCGGTCACCGTCGCGGCGACCGTCTTCGCGCCCGCGATGAGCGCGTTCGCGAGGAACGCGACGATCACCGTGACGGTGCTGTCGCCGCCGCCCTCCGGGCGCGCGACGCGCGGGTTGCGCGACTCCGGCTGCGGCGGGGCGGGCGTGGGGGCGTCGGGCATGCTGCCGGTCTACCAGCCGCGTGCACGACCCGCGCGCGGAGGCCGGTGGCGCGCAGGCCGAGCGCGCACGGGCCGGCGCACGGGCCGGCCCGTGCGCGCGGCGGCGTCAGCGCGCCGGGCCCTCCGCGTCGGCGGGGCGACCCGCGTCGTCGGGCCCGGGGTCGCCCGTGTCGGCGAGCTCGACGCCGCCGGTGGCGCCCGGCTCGCCGTGCCGGTCCGCGTCGTCGTGCTCGCCCGTGTCCTCGCGCTCCGCCGCCTCCTGGTCGCGCGTGAGCTCGTCGACGACGAGCAGGTCCGTGCGCACCTTGCCCGTGCGGTAGCCCGCACGGCCGACCATGTGCGCCGCGACGGGCGACGTGAGGAGCTGGAACACGACGACGAGGAACAGCGTCGCGACGGCGCCCCACGAGCGCAGCCGCAGGCTCAGGCCGGCGAGCACGAGGATCAGCCCGAGCACCTGGGGCTTGGTCGCCGCGTGCATGCGCGCCAGCAGGTCGGGGAACCGCACGACGCCCACGCCCGCGGCGAAAGCGAGGAACGCGCCGCACAGGAGGAAGACCGCGGACACGACGTCGGCGATCGTGTCCCACAGGCCGGTGTTCGGGTCCATCAGCGCACCTCCCCCTCGGGCGCGCCGCCGTGGTGCTCGGCGTCGACCGCCGAGTCCCGGTCGGACTCCTCGGCCTCGCGGCGGGCGGCGTCCTCGGCGGCGATCTCCTCGGCCGTGCGGATGCGGCCCTCGTCCTCGGGCTCGACCGACGCGAACCGCGCGATCGTCACCGAGCCCACGAACCCGACGAGCGAGAGCACGACGAGGATCGGGATGGTGTCCGTGCGCCGGGAGAACGCGGCCTCGAGCGCGATCGCCCCGACGAGCGTCGTCGTGAAGACGTCGAGCGCGATCGTGCGGTCGAGCATCGACGGGCCGCGCTCGGCGCGCGCGACGGCGAAGGTGGCCCCCGCGGCGAGCAGCACGGCGCTCACCACGACGATCACGAGGTAGACGGTGTCGCTCATGCCTCGGCCACCTCTCGCGCGGACGGGACGTCGTACAGGCCGGCGGCCCGCAGCTCGTCGTTCGACGCGAACGCGTGCAGCACGCGCGCCTCGAGCGCGAGCGTGTCCTCGCGGATCTTCTCCACGCCGCCCGCGGTCTCGACGTCGAGCACGTGCAGGTAGAGCATCCCGGTGAGGCGGTGCGCCTCGACGACGATCGAGCCGGGCACGAGCGACGACAGCTCGGCCGTGATGGTCAGGTAGATGTCGGACGGGTTCCGCAGCCGCACGCCCACGACGGCGCCGCGCGGCGTGTGCCGCGGGTTCAGCGCGAGGAGGCTCACCTGGAACGACGCGACGACGAGGTCGGAGACGAAGCGCCCCACGAGCACGAGGAACGGCCACGGCCGGAACTTCCCGCGCGCCGCGATCGACGGCAGCGGGAAGAACGTGATGACTGCGAACCCGATGATGACGCCCGCGAGCACGTTGCCCACGGACAGGTCGCCCCACAGCATGACCCAGACGATCGTCAGCCACAGGATGGTGCGCCACTGCGTGGTGACGCGGGCGAACCAGCCGGAGGCGAGCGCGCGGCGGCGGCGGTGCAGGCTCATCCGTCCGCACCTCCGCCCGTGCCGGCGGGTTCCGTGCCGGCCGGTTCCGTGCCGGCGGGTTCCGTGCCGTCGCTCTCGCCCGTCGCGACCTCGTTCGACTCGCCCTGGCCCCGGTCGGAGTCGCCGGGGAACACGGCGTCGACGTACGTGTGGCCGTCGAGCAGCGTCGCGGCGGCGCGCTCGGTGTACGAGTAGAGCGGACCCGCGACCATGGTGAGCGCGAGGCCGAACGCGACGAGCGCCGTCGCCGGGCCGACCATGCCGCGCGGCAGGCGCGCGTCCGCGGGGATCTCGACGGGCGCCGTCTGCCAGAAGGCCTTGTTCCACGCCTTGACGATCGCGTACAGCGTGAGCAGCGACGTCACGACGGACCCCACGACGAGCGCCCACGTGAGCGGCGTGCCCTGCGCGACGCCCTCCTCGAGGAGGCCGACCTTGCCGAGGAAGCCCGACAGCGGCGGGATGCCCGCGAGGTTCATCGCCGGGATGAAGAACAGGATGGCCAGCCCGGGCGCGAGCTTGGCGAGCCCGCCGAGGCGGTCGAGCGACGTCGACCCGCCGCGGCGTTCCACGAGGCCGACGACGAGGAACAGCGTCGTCTGCACCGTGATGTGGTGCACCACGTAGAAGATCGCGGCCGCCATGCCCGGCTCGGACGCGAGCGCGATGCCGAAGATCATGTAGCCGATGTGGCTCACGAGCGTGAACGACAGCAGTCGCTTGATGTCGTTCTGCGCGACGGCGCCGAGGATGCCGACGACCATGGTCAGCAGCGCGAGCCACATGAGGACGTCGTCGACGACGCTGTCCTCGGGGAAGAGCAGCGTCTGCGTGCGGATGATCGCGTAGACGCCCACCTTGGTGAGCAGGCCCGCGAAGACCGCGGTGACGGGGGCGGGCGCCGTCGGGTACGAGTCGGGCAGCCAGGCGGACAGGGGGAAGATCGCCGCCTTGATGCCGAACGCGAGCAGCAGCAGGAGCTGGATCGCGAGCGCCGTGCCCGGGTCGATCTCCGCGTACCGCTCCGAGAGCTGGGCGAGGTTGACCGTGCCGGTCGCGGCGTAGGTGAGCGCGATCGCGACGAGGAAGACGATCGAGGAGAGCAGCGCCACGACCACGTAGATCGACCCGGCGCGGATGCGCTCGCCCGTGCCGCCGAGCGTGAGGAGCACGTAGCTCGCGGCGAGGAAGATCTCGAACCCGACGTAGAGGTTGAACAGGTCGCCCGAGAGGAACGCGTTGAACACGCCCGCCGCGAGCACCATGAACGTCGGGTGGTAGATGGCGACCGGCGCCTCCTCGTCGCCGTCCGCCACGCCCTGCGCGAGCGAGTACAGCAGGACGCACAGCATGACGAAGCTCGACACCACGAGCATGAGCGACGAGAGCCGGTCCGCGACGAGGTCGATCCCGACCGGCGCCGCCCAGCCGCCGACGTCGACGACGATCGGCCCCGAGTCGGCCGCGACCAGGAGGCCGACCGACGCCGCGAGGACGAGCGCGAGCGCGGCCACGGTGATGATGCGCTGGGCGCGCGGGTGGCGCCAGAGCGCGAGCGCGAGACCGGCCGCGACGAGCGGCAGGACGACGGGGAGCGGGACGAGGGCCGCGGCGGTGAGGCTCATCGCGGCTCCTTCCCGTCGGTCCGTCGGTCGTCAGGTCGTGCGTCGTCGTCCCGGGCGTCGGAGCCGCCGGTGCGGCCGTCCGTGGCGTCCCCGGCGTCCTGCCCGGCCGGGCCCGACGGCGGTTCCTCGCCGTCCGTGACGCCGTCGCCGTCGCCGTCGGTCTCGTCGCGGACCTGGGCGGCCTCGTCGTCCAGGGTGGCGCCGCTCTCCTCCGTGTCCGCGTCCTCGAACGCAGGCGCGTTGCGCGCGGCGTGCCGCGCGACGCGGCGGTCCTCGAGGTCGTCCTGCACCTCGTCGTGGCCGTGGAGCTGCCACGAGCGGTAGGCCATCGCGAGCACGAACGCCGTGATGCCGAGCGTGATGACGATGGCCGTGAGGACCATCGCCTGGACGAGCGGGTCGCTCATGTCCTCCTCGGGCGTCGTGCCGATGAGCGGCGCGCCCCCGGCGCGCCCGCCGGCGACGAGGAAGAGCAGGTTGGCGCCGTTCCCCATGAGGATGAACCCGAGCAGGACGCGCGTGAGGCTCCGCTCGAGGAGCAGGTAGACGCCCGCGGCGAACAGCACGCCGATCGCGAGGACGAGGACGACGCTGGGCGTCATGTCGATGACGTTCACCGGCGGCCACCTCCGATCGAGTCGGGCTCCATGGCCTCGAACGGCCCCGTGTCCTCGCCGGGCTCGCGGCCCGCGGCGGCGCGTTCCGCGTGCCGGTCGATCTCGGCGCCGAGCGTGCGCAGGATGTCGAGGACGAGGCCCACGACGACGAGGAACACGCCGACGTCGAAGAACAGCGACGTCACGAGGTGGATCTCCCCGACGAGCGGGAGCGCGAGGTCGTAGGCCTCGCTGCCGAGCACGTTGCCGGTGAGCAGGAACGCGACGAGACCCACGCCCGCGGACAGGAACAGGCCCGTCCCGAGGAGCAGACCCGGGTGGACGGGCGCGGCCTCGCCGAGCTCGTACCGCCCGCCCGCGAGGTAGCGCACGATGAGCGCGATGCCCACGACGAGCCCCGCCGCGAACCCGCCGCCCGGCGCGTTGTGGCCGGAGAACAGCAGGAAGAGCGCGAAGACGATCATGGCGTGGAACAGCACGCGCGTGACGACCTCGAAGATCACCGAGCGCCGTTGCGGCGCGAGTGTGCGGCCGGCGCTCAGCCACACGAGCATGCGCGGCTGGTCCTTCTCCGTGACCCCGCGGCGGCGCAGCGCGGCACCCGGGTCGTCGGTGTCGCTCCAGACGCCGGAGCCGGTGGCCGTGGTCGCGGGCCGGGCCCCCGACGCGCGCAGGATCTCGCCGCTGCGCGAGCGCAGGAACACGAGCGACGCGACGCCCGTCGCGGCGGCCAGGAGGACGGAGATCTCGCCCATCGTGTCCCACGCGCGGATGTCCACGAGGGTCACGTTGACGATGTTCTTGCCGTGCCCGAACTCGTAGGCCTCGGCCGGGAAGTCCACCGAGATGGGCGTCGCGACGCGCGCGAGCGGCGCGACGAGCGCGAAGCCCATCATGACGACGGCCACCGCGAGGCCGATGCCCAGGCGGACCCACCGGCTCGCCGCGAGCGGCCGGTTCGAGAAGTACGCGGGCAGGCGCCGCAGCACGAGCACCATGACGACGAGCGTGATCGTCTCGACGAGGACCTGCGTGAGCGCGAGGTCGGGCGCGCCGTGCAGGAGGAAGAGGACGGCGTTGCCGTACCCCGCGATCCCGACGAGGATCACGGCCTTGAGCCGGCGGCGCGAGCGCGCGGCGAGCACCGAGGCGATGCAGATCGCGGCGACGGCGACGAGCTGCGCGGGACGGTCCCAGGCCCGGAGCTGCTCGGGCCACGCGGTCTGCGCGACCATGACGACGCCCGGGCCGAGCACGAGGACCACGAGGATCGCGCCGAGGTAGAACGGGAGCGAACCACGCTGCGTGACGGCCGTGACGTCGGCGGCCAGGTCGTCGAGCTTGCGCATGACCTTGCGGTACGTGACGTCGGCCTCGGGCCCCGTCCACAGCGACGCCTGGAACCGCTCGACGCGCGACCGCTGCCAGAACAGCACGACGCCGACCGCGAGCACGAGGACCGTCAGGGCGAGCGCGGGCGTGAAGCCGGCCCACAGGACGAGGTGCCCGGGCTCGCCGACGGGGTACGTGTCCGCGTACGGGGCGAGGAGGTCCTCGCCGAAGTGCGGCACGAGCGCCGTCGCGAGGCCGAGGACCGCGAGCACGACGGCCGGGCCCACGAGCAGGAACGGCTGGCGGTGGATGCGCGCCGGGTCGATCGGCGGCTCCTCGGCCTCGACGGCGGGGCGGCGCGCGGCGCCGACGCCCCACGCCTTCTCGTGCGCGTTGGCGCGCGCGGGCGACCGGCCGAGGTGCGGCTTGGACGCGAACGCGCCCCACCAGAAGCGCAGGCCGTACGCGACCGTGAACATCGAGCCGACGACGACCGACCACAGCACGACCGTGTCGACCCACACCGGCCCCTCGCCGTGCAGGAGCGACTCGAGCGCCGCCTCCTTCGCGACGTACCCGGCGAACGGCGGCAGGCCGATCATCGACGCGGTGGCCAGCCCGCCCGCGACCGCGGTCCACGGCAGCGCCTTGCCCACGCCCGTGAGGCGGCGCAGGTCGCGCGTGCCGGCCGCGGCGTCGACCACGCCGACGACGAGGAACAGCGAGGCCTTGAACATCGCGTGCGCGCCGATCATCGCGAGCCCGGCGAGCGCGGCCCCACGCGTCCCGAGGCCCACGAGCAGGATGATGAGGCCGAGCTGGCTCACGGTGCCGAACGCGAGGACGAGCTTGAGGTCGTACTGCCGCAGCGCGCGGTAGCCGCCCACGAGCAGCGTGCCCGCGCCGAGCACGACGACGAGCGTGCGCCAGACCGTCGTGTCCGAGTAGGCGGGCGCGAAGCGCGCGACGAGGTAGACACCGGCCTTGACCATCGCGGCCGCGTGCAGGTAGGCGCTCACCGGCGTGGGCGCCGCCATCGCGGCAGGCAGCCAGAAGTGCAGCGGGATGAGCGCGGACTTGCTCGCCGCGCCCACGAGGAGGCAGACGATCGCGGCGGTCACGGCGCCGCCCGTCGGGGGGTCCGCGATGATCTCGGACATGCGGAACGTCCCGCCCTGGACGCCGAGGATCACGACCCCCACGAGCATGGCGAGGCCGCCCGCGGTGGTGAGGATGATCGCCTGCATGGCGGCACGACGGCTCGCCTTGCGGTCGGCGTAGTGGCCGATCAGCAGGTACGAGAAGACGGTCGTGAGCTCCCAGAACACGAACAGGAGCAGCATGTCGTCCGCGGTGACGAGCCCGACCATCGCCCCCGCGAACGCGGTGAGGACGCCGCCGAACCGCCGCAGGCCCTGCGCGGTGGGCGAGAAGTAGGCCGAGCAGTAGACGAGGACGAGGGCGCCCACGCCGCCGACGAGCAGCAGCATGAGCCACGACAGCGTGTCCATGCGGAAGGCGAGCTCGAGCCCCAGCCCGGGCACCCACTCGATGACCTGCGTCGGGTGCTCCCCCGACATCACGCGGTCGGTCCAGGCGAGCGCGTAGGCCGCCGCGGACGCCGGCGCGAGCGCCATGACGAGGAACGCCCGGCGGCCGAGGAACGAGACGAGTGCAGGCGCGCCCAGTGCCATCACGAGATGGGCAAGGAGCACGTAGAGCACGGGCCGCTCCGTCCGGGTCGGGGGCGGGTGGGCGAAGTTCTTGCTGGACTTGTCATCGCCGCGCCCGGGCGGGGGGAAGCCGCAGGGCACGACAGTTCACGGCGCCGACGAGGCCGGGCCGAGAACCATTTTACCGACTCCTCAGCCGTGCGGGGCGCCCGTAGCCCCGTCCGTGACCGATTCCTCAGTCGGCCGTCACAGATCCTCGGGGTCCACGAGGAACTCCGCCTCGTCCGCGATCTCCCCGCCGACCGCCTGGTGCAGCGTGCGCGTGACCTGCGTGACCACCTCCGCGGCGCGCTTGCGCGCGATCTGGTGGTCGAGCGAGGGCTGCTCCCGCTGGGACTCCGCGAGGTCCTGCGGCTCCCAGCGCACGCGGTAGCTCACCGCGCCCCCCACCGTCCACGGCAGCCCGCGCAGCAGGAGGGGCAGCGCCTCCTCGCCGCCGACCTCGACCGCGACGAGCCCGTCCATGCCCAGGTCGACGAGGAGGCCGTACCCGTCGAGCACCGCACCGGTGGTCAGCGCCTTGATGTCGACGTCGTCCGCCGCGGCGTGCAGCACGCGCCGCAGCTCGGGGTCCATCTTCTCGCCCGGGTAGAGCGGCAGCTCCGCGATGCCCTTCGGCGGCCCCTCGTACGGCTTGCCCTCCGTCGCGAGCCGCGTGCGGGGGTGGAGCCGTCCGACGAGCGCGAGCGCGGCGTGCGGGTCGAGCCACACGTCCGAGTACAGCGTCATGTCGACGGCGACGCCCGGGTCCGGCGTGAGGACGACGCCCGCCCCCGCCGGGTTGCCGACGTCGGTCCGGACCGACCCGCCGAGGCGGCGCGCCGCCGCGACGAGGAACGCGACCACGCGCTCCTCCTCCCGGACCGGCAGGCCGCCGGGGAACGCGCGCCCGACGCCGTCCCGGTCCCCGCCGCCCGGGTAAGGGACGTCCCCGCGCTCGCGGGGGCAGACGACGTCGAACACGAGCGCGGTGCCCGGCACGCCGGAGCCGGGGCCCGCGTACGGCCCGGTGAGCGTCGTGTGGCGCGACGTGCGCAGGACGCCCGGCTCGCCCGGCCGCGCGGTCCGCGCGGGCGGGACGAGGGGCTCGGTGCCCTCCGGCGCGACGTCCCAGCGCGCGCCCGCGAACCGCGAGAGCGCGAGCGTCTCGACCTCGTCCACGAGGACGTCGGCGGGCAGCCCCAGCACGTGCCGCGCCTGGTAGGACTGCGCGGCGCCGGGGCCGGCCGGGTGCGGGAGCGGCGGGAGCGGGCTCATGCGGTGCGGTCCTCCGGTCCTCGGGTCCTGCGGGGTCGAGCGGCGTCCGACGCGGCGGGCCGCGCTCAGACGTCGGTGCGGTGGAAGTTCTGCCACGAGCGGGAGGCGGTCGGGCCGCGCTGGCCCTGGTAGCGGGAGCCGTAGACGCTGGAGCCGTACGGGTTGTCGGCGGGCGAGGACAGCCGGAAGAAGCACAGCTGGCCGATCTTCATGCCCGGCCACAGCGTGATCGGTAGCGTCGCCACGTTGCTCAGCTCGAGCGTCACGTGCCCGGAGAAGCCCGGGTCGATGAACCCCGCCGTGGAGTGCGTGAGGAGGCCCAGACGGCCCAGGCTCGACTTGCCCTCCAGGCGCGCCGCGACGTCGTCGGGCAGCGTGACCGTCTCGAACGTGGACCCGAGCACGAACTCCCCGGGGTGGAGCACGAACGGCTCGGCCGGGTCGACCTCGACGAGCCGCGTGAGGTCGGGCTGGTCCTGCGACGGGTCGATGAACGGGTACTTGTGGTTGTCGAACAGCCGGAAGAACCGGTCGAGGCGCACGTCGATGCTCGACGGCTGGAGCATCGCCGGGTCGTACGGCTCGAGCTGGACGCGGCCGGCGTCGAGCTCGGCCCGGATGTCGCGGTCGGAGAGCAGCACGGGCCCACGCTAGCCGACGCCGGAGCGTGCCCGGACCGGGCTCCGCACCGTGGATCGGCGCCCTGGACCGGCGCCCTGGACCGGCGCCCTGGACCGGCGCCCTGGATCAGCGGGTGCCGGGCGCCGTCGGGCGCGGGGCCGCGCCGGCTCGTCGTCGAGGCGGCGCGGCCCCCGCCCGCGGACGGGAGGTCAGGCGCGCAGCGGGCGGCCCGTCGAGTCCACGGAGTAGTAGCCCGTCTTCGAGGTCAGGTAGAGGATGCCCTCGACCAGGCCCCAGATCGCGATGACCGGCGCCGCGAACCCGAAGGACAGCACCGACACGAGCAGCATCGTCAGCCCGATGCCGGTGTACCCGAGGTAGAAGCGGTGGATCCCGAGGCTGCCGACGAGGATGCCCAGCAGGCCCGCGGCGAGACGCGACTTCGCCTGGGGGTCGTACGCCGGGTCGTAGCCGGGCTGACCGTACGCGCCGGGCTGGCCGTAGGCGCCCGGCTGCGCGTAGCCCGGCTGCTGGGCGTAGCCCTGCTGCGGGGCGGAGCCGTAGCCCTGCTCGGGCGTCGGCTGTCCGTAGCCCGGAGCACCCGGCGTCCCGTACGCCTGCTGGCCGTACGCGTCACCGGCCCCGGGCTGCTGGCCGGAACCCGGCGTCGGGCCCGACGACGTGGCGGAGCCGCCGTAGACCGGGTCACCGGGGGCGGTGCTCCCCTGCGACGGGTCGGGCTGCTGCTGGTACGGGTTCTCGGACAAGGCGGCTCCTCGGGCGGCGCGCCGCTCGTCGGCGCGGGACTGGTCGTGGTGCGGGCGGTTCTGGCATCACCGGCGTCGTCCGCTATGATCGGGTCGCGCGCTGGTTCGCCGAGGATCCTCCCAGAGGGCCCGGGGCGGACGCCACCGGCGCCGCGCGGGTGTAGTTCAATGGTAGAACTTCAGCTTCCCAAGCTGATAGCGCGGGTTCGATTCCCGTCACCCGCTCAGCCTGCGAGAGCCCCGCACCGGTCCGGTGCGGGGCTCTCGTCGTCGTGGGCCACAGGCCCGACGCGCTTGGTCACGGCCATGCCGCGAGCAGATCGTCTGCCTTCCACACCCGGGACAGGCGCGGATCGCCCTCGGCGGCGACGTCACGCGCGGCGAAGGGCGTGCGGGCGTGCCACGGGACGCTCCCGACGAACACCGAACCCCCAGCAAGAAGACAACTCTTGATGGGGGTGTCGTCGCCGAGCCCGAGGTCGCGCGCCACGGCGACGGTGACGTGGCGCGCGACCCCGGCCTCGGCGGTCCGAGGCCCGGGCGTCAGCCCAGGATGCTGCCCGCGGCCTTGGCCGAGGCGGCGAGGGAGCCGGTGAGCGGCAGGTCGGGCAGGATCACGGCCTGGGCCGCGTGGTAGACGTCGGGCTTGCCGACCCACGTGACGCCGTCGGGCCGGTTGGCGGTGTCGAGCTCGTGGTGCCACGACCCGCGCTCGTGGTCGACGAGGTGCGCGTCGATCCACGCCCACCAGCCCGCCGCGGCCTCGGCGAACCGGGGGTCGCCCGTGACGCGGCCCAGCACGTCGGCGGCCGCGACGGCCTCCGCGGCGACCCAGTGGTAGCGCCGGGGCTCGACCGGCGTGCCCGACCAGTCGACCGTGTACACGAAGCCGCCGCCGTGCTCGCCGTCCCAGCCGTCCACGACTGCCCGGTCGAAGAGGGCGACCGCGGCGTCGGTGCGCGCGCCGGGCGTCCCGGCCGCGACGTCGACCTGGAGCAGCAGGCGCGCCCACTCCAGGCCGTGGCCCGGCGTCGATCCGTACGGCTTGAAGGGGTCGCGGGGGCGGTCCGCGTTGTAGTCCGGCAGGGGGTTCCAGCCGGCGTCGAAGTGCTCGGGGATGCGCCAGTCGTTCTCGCGCGCCCACCCCACGACGCGGTCCGCGACCGACGCCGCGCGCGCGAGCCACTCGGGGTCGCCCGTCGCGTCGTGCGCGGCGAGGAGCGCCTCGACGGAGTGCATGTTCGCGTTGACGCCGCGGTACTCGTCGAGCACGGTCCAGTCGCGCGACCACTCGTCGGCGTGCATCCGCGGCCCGGGCTCCCAGAACCGCTCGTCGAGCACGGCGAGCGCCGCGTCGAGCAGCTCGCGCGCGCCCTCGCGGCCCGCGATCGTGCCCGACGCCGCGGCGAGCACCACGAACGCGTGCGCGTAGGCGCTCTTCGTCCCGTCCACCGGGACGGCCTCGCCCGCCGCCGGGTCGTGGCCGTCGCCCGGGCGCCGCGCGGGGCCGCGCGAGGAGACCCAGCCGCCGTTCTCGGCGTCGACGAGCACCGCCCGCAGCCCGTGGAGCGCGGCGTCGGCCCGCTCCCCCGCGCCCGGTACGCCGAGGAGCGACGCGAACGCGTAGACGTGCGCCATGCGCGACGTGATCCACGTGTGCACCGGCTGCGACAGGTCGGGGCGCCCGTCGTCGTCGAGCCACTGCGCGGCGCCGTCCGCGCGCAGCGACGCCTCGCCGAAGCGCAGCAGGTCGGCGAGCTGCTCGCGACGCCAGCCCCGCAGGTCGGTCGCTGGCGTGGGCTGCTCGGTCGGGTGCTCGGTCATCTCTCGGTCCTTCTCGTGCTGGGTGCGTGGCGCCGCACCGGGCGCGGTGCCCGTACGGCGCGGTGCCCCGGGACGATCATCCCGGGGCACCGCCGGTGGTGCATGCCTGCCTCACCCCGGTCGGACGCGGGGCGGGGCGGGCTCAGGGGTTCAGCCGCAGGTCACGGCGGCGTAGTCGGCCTGGATCGACGCCGTCACCTCCTCGTCGCCGGTGCCGCGCGTCGCCTCGACGGTGACGGTGCCCGCCTCGACCGCCGTGGCCCGCGTCGCGAACGACTGGTAGGCGTTGGCGCCCGGCGCGACGGCCGCGACCTCCTTGGTGCCGAACGGCGTGACGAGCCGGATCGCGAGCGGCACGTCCTCGCCGTTCTCGGCGCGGACCGCGACGTACGCCTTGCCGGCGAGGCAGCGGGTGCTCACCGTGACGTCGACGGCGAGCGCCGGCTCCGCCTCGGTCACGGTCACGGGGACCTCGACCACCTGGCTGGTCCAGCCGTCGTCGACCACGACGTACGCCGTGTACGTCCCGGCCGCCGTGTAGGCGTGCGAGCCGGAGACCGACCCGTCGGTCACCGTGCCGGCCGCGACGTCGGAGCCGTCGCCCCACGTGACCGCCGCCCGGAGGTCGGCGCCCTCGCGTCCGCCCGCCACCTGGGCGAGCGCCACGTCCGTGGCCTGCCCGACGGCGAGCGTCACGCCCTCCGCGGCCGTGACCTCGAGCGCGGGGTGCTCGGCGAACGTGCCGTCGTGCGCGACCGCGACCACGTGGATGCGGCCGTCGCGCGAGAGCTCGCCCGGCTGGTCCGGGAGCGTGATGCTCACGGGCCGCTTGCCCTCGGGCAGCGTGATCGGCGCCGTCGCGAAGAACGCGGCGGGGGTGCCGGTCTGCGGGCTGCCGCCGCGGAGGCGGCTGTCCGTCACCGCGACGGGGATGTTGCCGAACACGGGGTTGCGGGCCGCGCCCGACCAGTCGCCGAAGCTCAGGTCGATCGGCTGGGTCGAGCCGTCGTCGAAGGTCAGCGTGCCGGTGGCCTGCTGGTTCTTCTCCGTGCCCGTGCCGATCACCGAGAGCTGCTCCGCGTCCGCGGGGACGTCGAGCTCGATGGTCTGCCCGTCGCCCGTCGCGTTGTCCGGCTGACCGGCGGGGACCGCCGGGACGTCGAACGCGAGGTCCGTGCCCGGCACCGTCGCGCGCTCGCCCTGGACGAAGCCCTTGGCCGCGAGCTGCGCCCGGTCGAAGAACACGCCCTGGCCGTCGCACGAGCCGACCGTCGTCCCGGCGTCGCCGATGCAGACGTTGTCGTACGCGGCGAGCAGCGAGCCCTCGCGCAGGAGGGAGACGTTGACGTACGAGGAGGTCGAGACGGTCTCGATCCCCTCGCCCGAGACCGTGACGGTCACGGGGTAGACGCCGGGTGCGGTCCACGTGTGCGCGGCGTCCACCGCGTACCCGCCGAACGCGCCCGCCCGCAGCGTCCCGGCGACCGGCTCGGAACCGTCGCCGAACGCGACCTGCACGTCGAGCGCCGCGACGTCGCCCTCGACCCCGGTGAGGGTCGCGAACGAGCCCGAGACCTCGCGGCCCGTGACGCCGTCACGGTCCGGCGCGGCCGAGAGGGTGAGCTCCTCGGCCCCCGAGTCCTTCGGGTCGGCGAGGAGCTCGACCTCGGCGAGCGACAGCGCGCCGGAGCCCGACGTCGCGGTGACCGTGACCCGGTACCGCGCGAACGCCGTCGGCTCGGCGACCGTGAACGGCCGCGTCTGCAGGGCCCAGCGGAACTGCTCGCCGGACCGCTCGTCGAGCGTCGTCCACGTCTCGCCGTCGTCGGAGCCCTCGAGGGTCCACGCGGACGGCGACGCCGTCCCGCTCGCCCCGGAGGTCAGCGTGTACGACCCGACGGTCGGGCGGATGCCGTTGCCCGCCCACGTGATCGACGGCGTCGTGGTGGCGAACGTCGTGCGCGTCCCGGACGTGTTGTCCGTGAGCGCCGCGGCGCTCGTGGTCGCGTCGCCGTCGGCGACGGTCGTCGTGCCGAGACCCGCGGTCGTCGCGTCCTGCACCGGCGTCGGGGGCTCGTCGCCCTCGGTGAGCGACGGCGGCGCGTCGTCCTCGCCCGTGCCCCAGTCCGACGGCTCCGGACCCATGACGAAGTCCAGCGTCGCACCGCCCGAGAGGTCGGCCTGCGAGAGCGACGTCGAGGTGCGGGCCTCGCCGTCCACCGCGAGGGACTGCACGTAGACGTTGTCGACCGAGTTGTTCTCGGCGTTGACGACGAGGTCGCCGTCCGGCAGGTGCACGGTCGCCTTGTCGAACAGCGGCGAACCGACCGCGTACTGGTCCGAGCCGACCTGGAGCGGGTAGAAGCCGAGCGAGGCGAAGATCCACCACGACGACATCTCGCCGTTGTCCTCGTCGCCCGGGTAGCCCTGGCCGATCTCGCTGCCCACGAACAGGCGGCGGGTGACCTCGCGGACCTTCTCCTGCGCCTTCGACGGCGCGCCCGCGGCGTCGTAGAGCCACGGGATGTGGTGCGACACCTGGTTGCTCATGCCCCACTGGCCCATGCGCACGTCGCGCGCCTCGCGCTGCTCGTGGATGCCGCCGTTGCCGGCGCCCTTCTCCGGCGTGGAGAAGAACTCGTCGAGCTTGTCCTCGAGGCCCTGCTTGCCGCCGTAGAGGTTGGCCAGGCCCTGGCCGTCCTGCGGGGCGTGGAACGCGAAGTTCCAGCCGTTCGTCTCGGTGTACCCGCCGCCCCAGGCCTCCGGGTTATACGTCTCCGGGTCGACGGCCCACGAGCCGTCCTCGTGCCGCGGCACGAAGAAGTCGACCTCGGGGTCGAACAGCTCGACGTAGTGCGTGGCCCGCTCGAGGAAGTACGCGGACTCCTCCCGCAGCGTGTCGCGGCGCTCGTCCGGCGTCGCCGGGTCCTCCGCGAGGGCGGCGGCCATGTTGCCGATGCCGAAGTCGTTGACCAGGCCCTCCAGACCCCACGACACGGACTCGTGCGTGGACTCCGGCGTGAACCCGAGGAACGGCGACGTCTGCAGGCCCTTGCGGCCCACGGCGTTGCTCGGCGGCGCGACGGTCGCGTTGCGCAGCGCGGCGTCGTACGCCTCGAGCGCCGTGCCCGTCGGGAGCGAGCCCTTGAGGTACGCGTCGGCGAACGCCACGTCGGACGACGTGCCCGTCATGAGGTCGGCGTAGCCGGGCGAGGACCAGCGCGCGATCCAGCCGCCGTCGCGGTACTGCTGGACGAACCCGTCGACCAGCTCGGCCGCGAGCTCCGGGTAGAGGAGCGAGTACGCCGGCCAGGCCGTGCGGTACGTGTCCCAGAACCCGTTGTTCACGTAGATCTTGCCGTCGACGACCTTCGCGTTGGTCTGCGTGTCCGTCGCAGAGCCCGTGGTCGCGGAGACCGGGCTCGCGTACTTGTACACCGGATCCTGCGCCGTGCCGGTGTTCTCGAACTGCGAGTTCGGGTACAGGTTGAGGCGGTAGAGGTTGGAGTACAGCGTGACGAGCTGGTCCTCGCTCGCGCCCTCGACCTCGATGACGCCCAGCCGGTCGTTCCACGCCTGCGCGGCGGCGGCCTTGACCTCCGAGAAGGTCTTGCCCGTCACCTCCAGGTCGAGGTTCTTGCGCGCCTGGTTGAGGCTGATGAACGACGTCGCGACGCGCAGCTCGACCGTCTTGTCGGACGACGTGTCGAACGTCGCGAAGCGCGCGTCCGCACGGTTGCCCGCCGCCGTCCCGACCGCCGTCGGACTACGGTCGAAGGTGCCGGCGACGAACATGCGCGTGCGGCCCACGGACAGGCCCGAGCCGTTCTCGACCCAGCCGGAGATCGTGCCCGTGGCCTGGTCGTACGTGAGCTTGGAGGAGCCGTCCACCTTGTCCACGAGCACGTGGCCCTTGGCTCCGGGGTAGCTGAAGCGGAGCACCGCGCCGTGGTCGGTGGGCGTCGCCTCGATCGCGGACCCGTTGGTGAACGTGACCCCGTAGTAGTCCGGCCGCGCCGTCTCGTCCGCGTGGTCGAACTCGAGGCCGCGCGTCAAGAGCGTGGCGTCGGGCGTCCCCGACGCCGTCGACGGGAGGAACGTCAGCTGGTTGCGGTCGCCCATCCACGGGCTCGGCTCGTGCGAGATCCCGAAGCCCTGGAGGACGGGCTTGTTGTTGGCGTTGTTGGCCTTGTGGTACTCGTACAGCCAGCTCTGCGAGGAGGCGTTCGTGTACGGCGTCCAGAAGTTGAACCCGTTGGGCGTCGCCGTCGCGGGGATGTTGTTCCCGCGCGAGAAGCTGCCCGACGCGAGCGTGCCGCGGCGCGTGTCCACGTAGTTGGCGAGGCTCGACCCGTCGATCGTGGCCGGCTCCGCCGTGATCGCGACGTCGTCGAGCCAGCCCGCGAACTTCGTCCCGGCGTGACCGCCCGGGTTGTCGTACCCGAGCAGCACCTGGTCCACGGTCTTGCCCGCGGCGACGTCGCCGAGGTCGACCCGCACCGAGTTCCACTGGTCGGCGTAGAGGATCTTGCCCTCGCCCTGCGCCTGCGCGGTCGCGACCGTCTCGTGCGCGTCGCGCGCGCCGAGGTCGGACAGGTAGGTCCCGTCGGTGAACAGGACGTCCACCGCCGCGTACGTCGACGGGTACTGCAGGTCGTCGAGCAGCTCGGGGAAGATCGTGTAGCTCAGGCGCGTGTCCTCGCCGACGACGACGTCCACGTCGTCGTAGAGCACGTTCGTCGCGTAGGTCTCGCCGTCGGCGAGGTGCGAGCCGTCGTACCGGAGCGAGTGCAGGCCGGAGAACCCGACGCCCGCCTTGTTGGTGAAGCTGACGCGCGGCCCGGTGCCGACCTTCGTCGTCATGGGGGCCGCGGACGGGCCGGCGCTCAGGTCGGCCGAGAGGTCCCACCCGGCGAGCTGGACGATGGAGTCGCCCGAGTTCGCCGTGACGTTGAGGCGCAGGTACGTGTACGCCGCGGTGGGCGCCTCGAGCTCGAACGTGCGCGTCTGCTGGCGGTTCGGGAAGTCCTCGTCCGTCCGGCGGTCGAGCACGGCCCACGTGGACCCGTCGTTCGACCCCTCGACCGTCCAGGTCTTCGGGTCGCGACCGGCGGCGTCGTCGCCGGAGGTCATCGTGTACGCGACGAACGAGACGGGCTCGGCGAACTCGTACCGGACCCAGCCGGTCGACGCGAACGCGAGCCACTTGGTGCCCGAGCTGCCGTCGGCGAGGTTCGCCGCGCCCTCGTTGGGCAGGTTCTGCGCGCTCGCCGTGACGCCCTTCAGCTGCCCGAGGACGCTCCCGGGCAGGCCGGCCGTGAACGAGCCGACGTTCGCCTGCCAGGGCGCGCCGTCGCGCTCGGCCACCGTGGTGGGCAGCGCCGCCGGGTCGCCGGACTCGAACGACGACGAGAAGTCGCCAGGCTCCGCGGCCGCGGCGGGGGCGGCGGCGAGCGCTCCCGCGGGGGCCGCGAGAGGCACTCCGAGCGGGACGGCGAGAGCGGCGGCGAGCACGAGGCCGAGAGGCCGGGCGCGGCCGCTGCCGGACCGCGCGACCGCGCGTCCGGACGGGAGTGGTCTGGTCATGCCGCGATCTCCTTCGATCGTCTGACAGCGCTGTCAGGCTGCAGGGGTGCCCCCGACAACGCGCAGGGGGGAAGCGTTGTCAGGGGCGACCTGAACCTATGCGTCGGTTCCGGGCTTTGTCAACGCGGTCAGGGCTCTGCCGGAAGGGCGCGGACGAGAGGACCCCCTGGCGCGAAAGTCACGCTCGGTGTGACTTTCGCGCTACCCGCTCGACCACCGAGGGCGTCGCGCGCCGTCAGCACGACCGTGCTCGCACCGACACGCGCACGGGCACCGCGGCCACGCCTAGGCCGCGGGGCCGGAGACCTCCCCCGTGCCGCGGACGACGAGACGCGTCGGCACCACGACGAGCCGTGGGGCGAGCTCCGGGTTCTCGGCGCGGGACACCGCGAGCGCCGCCGCCTGCCGGCCCATCTCCACGACGTCGTAGCCCACGACCGTCACGTGCAGCAGGTCCGCGAGCTCGAAGTCGTCGAAGCCGACGAGCGCGACGTCCGCCGCCCCGCCCGTCGACTCGCGGTCACGCAGCGCGTGGAGCGCGCCGACCGTGATCTTGTTGTTCGCCGTGACGAACGCCGTCGGCGGCTCGGGCAGGGCGAGGAGCTCCGCGACGAACACGCGTGCGAGGTCGGCGTCGTGCGCGCCGTCCCGCACGTAGCGGCCCGGGTCCTCGACGCCCGCGGCCCGCAGCGTCGCGACGAACTCGTCGCGACGCTCCTGGAACGTCCACAGGCGCGACACGTCGCCCACGAGCGCGATCCGGCGGTGCCCGTGCGCGAGGAGGTGCGTCACGGCGTCGCGCACTCCCCCACGGTTGTCGATGACGACCGTGTCCGCCTCGACGCCGCGCGCGGGGCGGTCGATGAACACGACCGGCAGGCCGTCCTCGAGCTCGCGGCGCAGGCCCGAGTGGTCCGTCGACGTCGGGGTGACGACGAGCGCGCCGACGCGGCGCTCGACGAGCGCCTCGGTGAGCGACCGCTCGCGCTCCGGCTCCTCGTCCGAGCTCGTGGTGATGAGCTGGAGGCCGTGGTGGCGGAGCTCGCGCTCGATACCGCTGGCCAGCGCGGAGTAGAACGGGTTCGCGAGGTCGCCGGTGACGAAGCCGACGAGCCGCGACGAGCCGCCGCGCGCGAGGTCTGCGGCCACGGCGTTGCGCCGGAAGCCGAGACGCTGCGCGGCCTCCTGGACCTTGGCGCGCGTCTGCGGCGCGACGTTCGGCTCGTCGTTGAGGACGCGCGACGCCGTCTTGAGGCTCACACCGGCGACCTCCGCGACGGAGGCGAGCGTCGGGCGCCGGCCTCCGCGTCCGCCGTGCGGACGCGCCACGGCCGCCTCCGTCGGGGTGTCGGGCACCACGACCCCGACCTCGCCCGGCGGGACCGTCCCCGCGCTCTCCCCCTGCATCACCATCTCAGACCTCCCGTCGACCACGAATCAGCATGTCGACGACGATAGCGAGCAGCAGGACCGCTCCGGTCACGATGTACCGCGTGGCCGTGTCGAGGTTGAGCAGCGTGAGCCCGTTCGCGATGGACTGGAGCACGAGCACGCCGAGCAGCGCCGACCACGCGCTCCCGCGCCCGCCGAACAGGCTCGTGCCGCCGATGACCGCGGCCGCGATCGCCGTCAGGTAGGTGTCCGCCGCGCCGGTCCCCTGGTTCGCCGCCGCGAGCCGCCCCGCGGCGAGGATGCCGCCCAGCGCCGCGAACGTCGAGCACGCGACGAAGCACGAGACGACCGTCCGGCGCACCGCGACGCCCGCGAGGAGCGCGGAGCGCCGGTTGCCCCCGACGGCGCGCACGGAGCGTCCCCACCGCGTGCGGCGCAGCAGTACGTCGACCACGACCACGAGCGCCACGAAGAGCACCACGGTGTAGCCGATCCCGCGCGCCGTCCCGAGGTACGCGACCGTCGCGACGAGCACCGCCGCGAGGACCGTCGTCCGGACCGCGACGCGGGCCAGGCCCGGGCTCGGGAGCTCCGCCCGGACGCGGCGCACGTGGTCGGTCACCCGCAGCGCGGCGTACCCCGCCACGACCACGACCACGAGGCCCCACGCGACCGCGGGGGCGAGGAAGCCCTGCTGGACCGTGCGCACGAGCCACGACTCGAACGGCAGGTTGATCGATCCCTTGGGACCGAGGACGCGCAGCTGCACGCCCGCGAGGATCAGGAGCCCCGCGAGCGTGAAGACGAACGACGCGAGCCCGAGGCGTGTGGACAGCAGCCCGTACCCGAGCCCGACGACGACCCCGACGGACAGCGCCGCGACGATCGCGATCCCGACCGGCCAGCCCAGCCCGACCGTCCCGACGGCGAGCACCGCCGCGGCGAGCCCGCTCACCGAGCCGACCGACAGGTCGATCTGGCCGACGAGCAGCACGAGCACGACGCCGAGCGCGATGATCCCCGTGGGGGCGCTCTGGAGCGTGAGGTTGACGAGGTTCTCCGCGGAGAGGAACGCCGGGTTGATCGCGCCGAGCACGACCCAGATGAGCACGAGCGCGGCGACGATCGGCAGCATGCCGAGGTGCGCGCCGCGCAGCTGCTGCACGACGGACCCGGACAGCGCGCCCGTCAGGGGCCGGTCGAGCGCCGCGCCCGAGGTGCGGCCGGGGACGCTCATCGGTGCACCGCCCCGGTGCCGCCCGTGCGCCGCTCTCGCTCGGTCCCGCCCGTGCTCCCGCTCGGTCCGCCCGGGCGCGCCGGGCGCACGGCGCCGGTCATCGCGGCGAGCAGGTCCTCGTAGGACGTGTCGCCCGGGAACTCGCCGTGCACGCGGCCGAGCCGCAGCACGAGGATGCGGTCGGCGACGGCCTGGAGGTCGCCCGCCTGGTGGCTGATGAGGACGACGGCGTGCCCGCGCTCGCGCAGCTTCTCGATGAGGTTGAGGACCTCGGCCGTCTGCCGGACGCCGAGCGCCGCCGTCGGCTCGTCGAGGACGAGGACGCGCGGCGACCCGAGGAGGGCGCGCGCGACCGCCACGACCTGCCGCTGGCCGCCCGAGAGCGTGCGCACCGGCTGCCGCACGGACGGGACGGTCGCGGCGAGCTGGTCGAGCAGGCCCCACGCCTCGCGCTCCATCGCGATCTCGTCGAGGAACGGCCCGTGGAGGACCTCCTGCCCGAGGAACACGTTCTCGACGACGTCGAGGTCGTCGACGAGCGCGAGCTGCTGGAACACCGCCGCGATCCCGTGCTGGCGCGCGGCCGCCGGCGAGTCGAGCACGACGGGCGCGCCGTCGAGCAGCACCTCGCCCGCGTCGGGGCGGAACGCGCCCGCGACGACGCCCGCGAGCGTCGACTTGCCGGCACCGTTGTCGCCCACGACGGCGAGGACCTCGTGCTCCCGCACCTCGACGTCGACGTCGACGAGCGCCCGGACGCCGCCGAAGCTCTTGGAGACCCCGCGCAGGGTCAGGACGGGGGCGCTCACGGTGCCGCCTCCAGGAGACCCGCGTCGACGCACGCGTCGACGTAGGACGGGGTGCAGATCTCGTCGACCGTGTAGACGCCGCCGTCGACGAGGACGCGCCGGACGTCGTCGACGCCGACCGCGCGCGGCGCGAGCAGGAGGCTCGGGACGCCGTCGATCACCGCGGTCGCGCGCGGGTCCTCGCCGCGCAGCACCCGCACGGCGAGCTCGGCGGCCGTGCGCGCCTGCTCCGTCGTGGCCTTGTAGACGGTCATGTACTGGTCGCCCGAGACGACGCGCTGGACGGCCGCGAGCTCGCCGTCCTGGCCCGTGGTGGGCGGCACCGGGTCGAGGCCGGCGGCCTTCATCGCGGCGATGGCGCCGCCCGCGATGCCGTCGCTCGCCGCGAAGACGCCGTCGACGCGACCCGGGTACTGCGTGAGCTGCCCCTCGACCCACTCGGTCGCCTTGTCGGGGCTCCAGTCGGGCGTGTCGTACTCGGCGAGCACGTCGATGTCCTCTCCCTCGAGCGCGCGGTGTGCGCCGGCGGCGAGCTCCGCGGCGTTCGGGTCGGTCGGCGAGCCCTGGACGAGCAGGACGCCCGGCCGCCGGCCCTGCGCCGGCGGGTCCTGCTCCGCACGGTCGAGGACCGCGCCGACGAGCGCCTCCCCCATGAGGTACCCGATGAGCTCGTTGTCGAACGAGACGTAGTAGTTCGCGCCGTCGACGAAGCGATCGTAGGCGATGACGGGCACGCCGAGGCGCTGGGCCTCGGCGACGACGCTCACCGCCGCGACGGCGTCGACCGCGTCGAGCACCAGGACGTCCGCGCCGCGCGCGAGCATCGACTCGGCCTGCTGCTGCTGGTTCGCGGCGTCCTGGGCGGCGTTCGCGTACAGCACCTCGCACGACGGGCAGCGCCGCTCGACCACGCCGACGAAGGTCGGGCGGTCGGTCGTCTCGTAGCGGGCGGTCTTGGCCTCGGGCAGCAGGAGCCCGATGGTCCCCTCCGACGGCCCGGCGGGCTCCTCCGGCGGCGCGCAGCCCGCGAGCGCCAGGAGGGCGACCACGACCGCCGTGACGGCCGTCGTCACCGCACCCCGCGCGCGACGGCGGGCGCCCCCGGCCGGGACGAAGGCCCCCGTCATGCGGTCACCCCCAGGGAGCCGCTCACGCGCGCGAGGTCGAGCGCGACGGCGAGCGCGCCGCGCACCTCGGCGGCCGACCCCAGCTCGGACGCGACGACCTCGACCGGGCCCGCCGTGCTGGGGACCGTGCGCTGCTCGAGCGCGGTGCGGAGCGGGCCGAGCAGGGCCTCGCCCGCCTCGGCGAGCTGCCCACCGACGACGACGATCTCCGGGTCGACGAGGTTGCACAGGTTCGCGGCCGCGACGCCGAGGTGCTGCCCGGCGTCGAACAGGACGCGACGGCAGCCGGGGTCGCCCTCCTGGGCGCGCGCGATGACGTCGCGCAGCGTGAGGTGGCCGCGGCTCTCGGAGAGCATGGACAGCAGCACGCCCGCGCCGACGTACATCTCGAGGCACCCGCGGTTGCCGCACCGGCACACGGGGCCGTTCTCGTCGATCGTCACGTGCCCGATCTCGCCCGCGACGCCTGCGCGGCCGTGCACGACGCGCCCGCCGAGGACGAGCCCGCCGCCCACGCCGTGGGACACGCGCAGGTAGGCGACGGCGTCGTGCCCGACGGCCGCCCCGAACCGGGTCTCCGCGAGGGCGCCGAGGTTGGCGTCGTTGTCGACCGTCACGGGCGCGCCGAGCTCGGCCTCGAGCAGCTCGGGGACGACGACGCCGTCCCAGCCCCGCATCATGCCGACCGTCGCGATGCGCCCGGCGCGCACGTCCACGGGGGCGGGCACCCCGACACCGACGGCGAGCAGCTCCTCGGGGGACGCGTCGACCGACGCGACCATCTCCCCGACGAGCAGCGCGGCGCGCTGCAGGCCGGTGTCCGCGCGGTGGTCCGGGGCGAGCGGCATGCGCTGGTCGGCGAGCACGCGCATGGACGCGTCCGCGAGCGCGACGCGCATCGAGCGGGTGCCGAAGTGCACCCCCGCGACGAGCCCGAGGTTGCGCGCGAGGGTGACCTGGAGGGCGCGGCGCCCGCTGCGCGTGGACGGCGAGGTGTGCAGGACGCCCGCGCCGGTGAGCTCCTTGACGATGTTGGAGACGGTGGCCGGGGACAGCCCGGTGACGCCGGCCAGCTCGATCTGCGTGAGGGAGCCACGCTGCTGGACGGCGCTCACGATCCGGGCTCGGTTGGCCTCACGCAGTGAAGTCTGCGAGCCCGGTGTCACCCGGTCAGCGCGCACGTCGGCCAGGATACCGCCGGGACGTACCCCTCCAGGTGAGGCGCCTCGCCGCCCAGGTGGGGGCGGGCGGCTCGACAGGGATCGGACAGCGCTGTCAGAATGATCCCGCCCACGCGCCCAAGGGGCTTGGATCCATGTTCTGACGCGTACATCACGATTCAGCGTCGCTTGAGTTCATTTCTTGACATCAAGCGCCGGTCGCCGTTGTATGGGCCTCGGGTTCGAGGGCGCGCCGGTGCGCCCGGCCGGTGCGACGTGGTCGTCCCGCCGGTCCCCCACGACCGAAGAAGGCGTAGGGATATCACGATGCGAATCGATCGCAGGACGAGCGCGACGGTGGCGACGGCCGCCCTCGTGGGTCTCGCACTCGCCGCGTGCAGCGGCGGTGGTTCCGGTGACGGGGGCACCGGTGACGGGGGCGCTTCGGGGGGCGGCGACGAGGTCGAGGTCTTCACCTGGTGGGCCGCCGGCTCCGAGAAGGCGGGTCTCGACGCGCTGGTCGGCGTGTTCGAGGAGCAGCACCCCGACGTGGAGTTCATCAACGGCGCGGTGGCCGGCGGTGCCGGCTCGGCCGCCAAGGACCTCCTCCAGTCCCGCCTCCAGGCCCAGGACCCGCCGGACACGTTCCAGGCGCACGCCGGTGCCGAGCTCCAGGACTACATCGACGCCGCGCAGATCGAGGACGTCTCCTCGCTCTACGACGAGTTCGGCCTCACCGACGTCTTCCCGGCCGACCTCGTCGACCGCCTCAAGTCCGACGACGGCGCGATCTACTCGATCCCGTCGAACATCCACCGCGCGAACGTGGTCTGGGCGAACCCGACGGTCCTCGAGGCCAACGGCGTCGACCCGGCCGCGACCTACGCGGACCTCGACGCCTGGATGGCGGACCTCGACAAGCTCCAGGCCGCGGGCGTCACGCCGCTGTCGGTCGCGACGACCTGGACCCAGGTCAACCTCCTGGAGACCGTGCTCCTCGCGGACCTCGGGGCCGAGGGCTACAACGGCCTGTGGGACGGCTCGACCGACTGGGAGGGTGCCGAGGTCACGGCCGCCCTCGAGGACTTCGAGAAGCTCATGAGCTACACCAACACCGACCGTGACGGGCTCGACTGGCCCGAGGCGACCCAGATGGTGATCGACGGCAACGCCGCGTTCAACGTCATGGGCGACTGGGCCGTCGCGGCGTTCGAGGAGCAGGGCAAGACGCTCGGCACCGACTTCACCGCGTTCCCGGTCCCGGGTACCGACGGCGTGTTCGACTTCCTCGCCGACTCGTTCACCCTCCCGGTGGGCGCCCCGCACCCCGACGGCGCCAAGGCGTGGCTCGAGACCGTGGGCTCGCTCGAGGGCCAGGTCGCGTTCAACAAGGCCAAGGGATCCATCCCGGCTCGCACCGACGCCGACCCGGCCGAGTTCTCGGAGTACCAGCAGACGGCGATCGAGTCGTTCGGCAACGACACGATCGTCTCCTCGCTCGCGCACGGCGCCGCCGCCCCGGTCGCGACGCTCAACGCGATCTCCGACGCGACGAGCAAGTTCACGTCCGGCGGGTCCGACCTCGCGACCTACCAGTCCGAGCTCGCCGCGGCCACCGCACAGGGCTGACACCGCTCCACGGAGCCGCCGCGCGTCGTCGGGCACGTCCCGACGGCGCGCGGCAGCCCCGCGAGCGGAACACGTCCCCGGGGACGCCGGCGCTCCCGAGCGCCGCGTCCTCCGCACTCCACGACCGGGAAGACCCACCATGCTCAAGTCACTGCGACGAGCCGGCCCAGCGCTGCTGCTGCTCGCCCCCTCGCTGATCCTCGTCGGCGTGTTCGTCTACGGCCTGATCGGCGCGAACTTCAGGACGTCGATCACGGACAACCACACCGCGGCACAGGCCACGGGCCAGAAGCCCTCGGTCGTCGTGTGGTTCGAGAACTACACGGCCCTCCTCGGCAGCGAGGCGTTCCAGCACTCGCTGAAGAACCTCGTGCTCTACACGGTGGTCTTCCTCGCCGGCACGATGCTCATGGGCTTCCTGTGGGCGTGGATGCTGGACAAGCCCGTCAAGGGCGAGGGGATCTTCCGCTCGGTCTACCTGTTCCCCATGGCCGTGTCGTTCGTCGCGTCCGGTGTCGTGTGGCGCTGGCTGCTCAACTCGAACCAGGGCGAGCAGGCGAGCGGCCTCAACCGGCTGTTCCAGATCGTCGGGCTCGACTTCCTGCAGAACAACTGGTGGAACAACGTCACGTGGGGCATCACGGCGATCGCGATCCCCGCGATCTGGCAGCTCTCCGGGTACGTCATGGCGCTGTTCCTCGCCGGGTTCCGCGGCATCCCCGACGAGCTGCGCGAGGCCGCCCGCATGGACGGCGCGAGCGAGTGGAAGCTGTACCGCCACGTGCTGTTCCCGCAGCTCTCGCCGATCGCGCTCTCGGCGCTCATCATCATCGGCCACATGTCGCTCAAGGCGTTCGACCTCATCATGTCGATCTCGAAGCCCGCGAACTACCAGACCAAGGTTCCGGCCGTCGACATGTACGTCTTCAAGTCGAGCTTCGACTACGCCAACGCGGCGGCCGTCGGCTCGATCCTGCTGATCATCGTGGCCGTCGTCATCGTGCCCTACCTGATCCGCACCAACCGTCAGGAGAAGCGATGACGACCACCTCGACGCCGGCCGTCCCCGCCCCCGACGTCGTCGGCACGCCGCGCCAGCCGGCGCGCCGCACGCCGCGCGAGCGCTTCTCCGTCGGCCGCACGCTCAAGTACGCGGCGCTGGTCCTGTTCCTCGTCATCGTCCTCATCCCCGTCTACGTGCTCTTCGTGACGAGCTTCAAGGGCGCGGGCGACGCGTCGCCCGCGCGCGCGTGGTCGCTCCCGCAGACGTGGACGACGGAGAACTGGCAGACGGCGTGGACCGCGCTGTCCCCCGCCATCTGGCGCACGGTGCAGATGGTCGTGCCGTCGGCGATCATCGCGGCCTTCCTCGGGTCGCTCAACGGGTTCGTGCTCTCCCGCTGGTCGTTCAAGGGCGCGAACATCGTCTTCACGCTGATCCTCTTCGGGATGTTCATCCCGTACCAGGCCGTCATGATCCCGCTCAACCAGCTCGTGCTGGGCCTGGGCATCCCGAGCGGCGTGCCGTCCCTGATCCTGCTGCACGTCATCTACGGCATCCCGATCACGACGCTCATCTTCCGCAACTACTACATGACCGTGCCGCACGAGCTCGTCGAGGCCGCGCGCGTCGACGGCGCCGGGATGCTGCGCACCTACTGGTCGATCATCCTGCCGATCTCGATCCCGAGCTTCGTGGTCGTGCTCATCTGGCAGTTCACGTCCGCGTGGAACGACTTCCTCTTCGCGGTGTTCTTCTCCTCCAGCCAGAACGGCCCCGTGACGCTCGCGCTGAACAACCTCGCGAACGGCGCGCTGCTGCAGAACTACGGCGTCTCCATGGCCGGCGCGCTCTTCGCGTCGCTCCCGACGCTGCTCGTGTACATCGTCCTGGGCAAGTACTTCGTCGGGGGGCTGATGTCGGGCTCGGTCAAGGGCTGAGCCCCGACCGTCCGTCGTCAGCCGCCCGGAGGCCCGTCGGGGAGCGTGGTCGCACCACGTCCCCCGGCGGGCCTCCGCTCGTCCCGCACCGTCGAGGATCACCCGCAGCAGTTCTCCGGAACCCCTGGACACGGGCAGACAGCGCTGTCAGGATGACGAGCACCGGCGCTCCGCACCCCTGGCCCCTCGGCAACCACCCGCGCCGCACCGCCGTCCCCGGCGGACCCGCTCCCGACGACGACGACGAGAGACACGCACCATGACCCGATCGCCCGCCCCGCCCCCTGCCGTGCGCCGCGCTCGGCGCCGCACGACGACCGCCGCCCTCGCGCTCGCGACGGCCGGCTCCCTCCTCCTGGCCCCCGCGACCGCCCAGGGCGCGCCGGCCTCCCCGCCCGCGGCCCCGGCGTCGACCACGGTCGACGCCCCTCCGGCGTACGGCGCCCCCGACGCGACCGCCGCCGACTACTACGGCGCGCTGCTGCGCCACACCCGCTGGGTCGAGACCGTCTGGGACGAGTCCGCGGGGGTGTACCAGCTCAAGGACTTCAACTTCGCCGTCGTGCTGGGCAACGCCGTGCTCCTGACCCACGGCGAGTACGACGCCGAGCTCGCGGGCGTCCCGCAGGAGACGCTGCGCGCCCGCACGCTCGCGACGATCCGGCACTACGCGGCGACCAACCGCTTCGTCGACCCCGCAGGCACGTGGGGCAAGAAGCTGTTCTGGGACTCGACGTTCCAGTCCTACTTCCTCGCGGCGGGGACGCTGCTGTGGGACGAGCTCGACGCGACGACGCAGGCCAACCTCACCACCATCGCGACGGGCCAGTCGAAGTACACCGCCGACCTCGACTTCGGCAAGGACCCGCTCTCGGGGTCGTGGACCGCCGACTGGCCGACGGGCAAGCACGAGGGCGACACCGCGCAGGAGGAGGTCGGCGTCTACACGCAGGCCCTCGCGCCCGGCCTCGCCTGGGCCCCCGACGACGCCGACGCCGCACGCTGGGCCGAGCAGCTCGGCGACTGGGGCCGCAACGCCGCGGGCCAGCCGACGGCCGACCGGAACAACCCGGCCGTCGTCGCCGGCAAGCCCGTGTCGACGAACACCATGCAGACCATCCACGACACGTACCTCGTGGAGAACCACGGGTCGTTCGGGCCGCACTACCAGTCCGACATCTGGCGCTCGGGCGGCCGCAACGCGATCCACTTCCTCCTGCGCGACGAGCCGCTCCCCGAGATCCTGCTGCACCAGCCGAACTCGGCCGAGCTCTGGGAGTCCATCAAGCTCGTCATGTCCGACGCGGGCGAGCCGTTCATGCCCATGGTCGCCGACCGCGAGTTCCTCTACGGCCGTGACGCCATCCCCATGGCGTTCCTCGGCCAGGTCCTGCGCGACCCCGACGCCGCGCGCGCCGAGGCGAACCTCGCCGCGGCGCTCGAGGACTACCAGTCGTACGCGCCCGTCTACCGGCTCGCGAAGTTCTCCGGCGAGCCCAAGTACGAGCCCGAGGCCCGCGCGGAGATCGCGATCTCCTACCTCCTGCACGTCGAGGCCGCCGAGTCGCCCGAGGGTCCCGTCGAGCCGACGCCGCAGGACGAGTTCTTCGAGCGTCTCTCCGGCGTGCGCGACTTCGGGGCCGGGCCCGGCCTGACCGCCCAGCAGACGGCGGACGCGTGGGCCGCGGCGTCGAGCCGCAAGGGCTTCGTCAAGTTCCCCTGGGTCCCGGCGCACGACTCGTGGCTGTTCCACGTCTCCGGCTCGACCCCGTTCCTCTACCCGACCACGGGCGCGACGGTCGACGACCGGCACGTGCGGACGTACACCGGGCCGCGGGACGGCTTCGAGGGCACGTCGTCCGTGTTCCGGGTGGGCGGCGGGTACGCGGGCCAGGTCACGCTCCCGACGGGCGCCGCCGTCTACGCGTCGACCGGCGCCGGCACGGAGGACGCGAGCCTGTCGGTCCGCAACCTCGACATGAACGGCTACTCGGGCCTCGACGGGTCGCGCACCTACACGACCGCCGAGGGCGAGACCACCGCGACGCTCCCGGTGACGCGTCCGGCCGACCCCGCGGACGCGAAGGCCGCGCGCGTCGACGACCTGTCGTTCGCGCCGGTCACGGCCCGCTACGTCCGGCTCCTCGGCCAGCAGGGCCACCCGCAGTACGGCTACTCGATGTTCGCGTTCCACGCCTACGGCGACGAGCGGTCGACGACCGACCTCGCCGCCGGGAAGGTCGCGACCGCGTCGAGCCAGGACACGGCGGGCGGCCGCACCGCGGCGCGCGTGACCGACGGCAACCCGTCGACCCGCTGGGCCGTCGCGGTCGGCGAGCGCACGCGCCCCGACTCGTGGATCCAGGTCGACCTCGGCGAGGAGACCACCGTGGGCGGCGTGCGGTTCGCGTGGGAGGCGAGCGCGGGCGCGCGCTACCTCGTCCAGACGTCGACCGACGGCGAGACCTGGACCACCGCGACCGCCTACGGCAAGGCCCCGGCGGACGTGAACGTCGCGCGGCTCGACACCGTCGACCTCACGCCCGCGGGCGCCGACGAGCCCGGCCCCGTCACGACGCGCTACGTCCGCATGCAGGGCGTGCGCGGCGACGCGGCCTACGGCTACTCGCTCTACCACCTGCGCGCGTTCTCGCCCACGGGGACCGACGTCGCCGCGGGCAAGGCGGCCACGGCGTCGAGCGCCAACGGGTCCAACCCTGCGAGCGCCGTCACCGACGGCTCCGCCACGACCCGCTGGGCCGTCGCGGTCGCGGACCGCACGCGGCCCGACTCCTGGGTCCAGGTCGACCTCGGCGTGCCCACCGCGGTGAGCCAGGTCCAGCTCGGCTGGGAGGTCGCCGCGGGCCAGGAGTACCGCGTGCAGACGTCGCTCGACGGGCAGACGTGGCACGACGCCGCGTCGTTCCGGTACACGGGCGACCAGGTGCTGAGCAGCGAGGGCGACTGGCTCAACGTCGAGGGCGAGGCCGGGTTCGTCGTGCGCGGCTCGGACGCCCCCGTGACCGTCTCGCGCGCGACGGACACGCGCCACGTCGTGCGGCTCACCGACGGCGCGACCGGACCCCGGCTCGTCGAGATGGTCCCGGGCGACGCCGCGGCGACGGCCGCGCAGGCGGGGGCCCGCGTGCCCGCGGCCGACGCGGCGAGCGTGCTCGTGAGCGCGGTCGACGGGTACGTCGTCGCGTTCAACCTCACGGGCGCCGACGTCGCGACGACCCTCACCGTCCCGCACGACGGCGGGGCCGTCCCGGTCTACGCCGGCACCCAGACCGTCGGGGCGGACGCCTCGACGCTCGCGGTCACGGTCCCCGCGGGCGACGCCGTCGTCCTCGCGCCGCGCGCGACGGTCGCCACACCCGCCGGGCAGACCCCGACCGGGGTCACGGTCGCCGTCGACGACGCCCGCTCGTTCCGCGTCAGCGGCGACGGGTCGCCGGTCGAGCTGCGCCACGCCGAGACGGGCGCGACGCGCACGGTCGGGGCGGCGCCGTCGGGCACGCGCGTCACCCTCCGGGACTCGACCCCGTTCCCGGTCGCGGACCACGCGCTCAGCACGCTCACGTTCCCCGCGTCCGTGCTGCCCACGGGCATGACGTCGCCCTCGCTCGCCGTCGACGGCGACGCCGCGACGGCGTGGGTCCCCGGGCCGGACGGCCGCATGGTCACCGACCTGGGCGCGCCGCGCGAGATCGGCACCGTCGTCGCCGCGTGGGAGCGCGGCGGCGCGCCGGAGTCGGTCCTCTCGGTGAGCGACGACGGCCTGACCTTCACCGACGTCGGCACGATCGGTGCCGGTGGCGCGCGCGGCACGCTCGCCGTGGACCGCACGGCCCGGTACGTCGCGCTGAGCACGTCGTGGCGGGACGGCGACCCGGGCCTCACGGCCCTCCGGGTGCTCGCGCCCGGCGCGGCGGACCCGGCGTCGCCGGCCGCCGTCGCCGTGACCGCGACGGCCGAGGTGCGGTGCCTCGCGGGCAAGGCGTACGTGGCGGTGCGCGTCGTGAACGACGACGACGTCCCGCTCGACGTCGACGTCGCCACCCCGTGGGGCGCGAAGAGCTTCCCGTCCGTGGCACCCGGCAAGAACGCGTACCAGTCGTTCGCCGTCCGCGGGGCCACGACCGGCCCCGTGACCGCGACGGCCGCGCCGTCCGACGACGCCGACGAGCGCGAGACCGTCGCGACTCCGGAGCACGGCCAGCCCGCCTGCGGCTGACCGTCCCGGTCCCCCGGACCCGGGGTCGTGCGCCCGCCCGGGGCGCGCGGCCCCGGGTCCGTCGCGTCCGGCGCGCGCGTCCCGCGTGGGGCTGCGTCGGGCCTGGACCGGGCCCGGATCGGGCCCGGCAGGTCGGGACCTTCGGCCGGTCCGGCGCGGGGGCCCGCGAGGATACGTTCGAGGTCCTGACGGCACCGCCGTCAGGAGGTCCGGACCGCCGGGCCGTCGTGGTCCGAAGGAGCCGCCGATGACCCGCCCCGGCCTCGTGGTCGCCGGACTGGACCGGCTGTCCGTCACGGACTGGCCCGGCCGACGGGTCGCCACCGTCCTCACCCAGGGCTGCCCGTGGCGCTGCGGCTACTGCCACCACCCGGGGCTGTGCGCGGTCGCCGCGCTCGGCGGCCCGCCGCCGCAGGACACGGTCCCCTGGTCCGAGGTCGTCGCGTTCCTCGCGCCGCGCCGCCGCCTGCTCGACGGCGTCGTGTTCTCGGGCGGCGAGCCCACCCTGCACCCCGGGCTGCTCGGCGCGATCGACGACGTGCGGGGCCTCGGCCTCGACGTCGGCCTCCACACGGCCGGCCCGTGGCCGGCGCGGCTCGCTCGGCTGCTGCCGTTCGTCGACTGGGTCGGCCTCGACATCAAGCACCTGCCGTCCCGCTACCCCGTCGTGACGGGCACGATCCCGTCGGGTCGGCGCGCGTTCGAGGCGCTGGCCGTGATCCTGCGCTCGGGCGTCGACCACGAGGTGCGCACGACCGTCGACCCGAGCGTCCACTCGCGCACCGAGCTCCTCGCGCTCGGCACGCACCTGCGCCGCCTCGGCGTGCGCGAGTGGGTGCTCCAGGAGGCCGTGCCCGACGGCGCGTCCCCCGCCTGGGCGCGCGGCCTCGCGGGCCGCCGCCTCACCGACGTGCTCGACGCGACCGACCTCGCCTGGGCGCGGCGGCGGGTCGCCGCCTGACGTCGCGCCGCGGGTGCGCGGGGTCGGGCCGCACGCGACGGCCCGATCGGGCGTGCCGGCGCCGCGCGGGCCCGCCCGTCAGACCGGGCGGACCGGCTGGCGGAGCACGGTGCGCAACTTCGCGGGGTCGGTGCGCCGGACGTCGCTCAGGTAGATCTCGTGGTGCGGCCCGGCGAACGTGAGCCCGTGCTCGGGCAGGTAGACGTCGTGCAGCTCGGCGAGCACCGGGCCCTCGTCGTCGTACGGGCCGACGTGCAGCGTCTGCACCGACCGCCCCTCCGTGAGGCTCGTGCGGCGCACGAGGTCGAGCGCGACCGGCGGCTCCTTCTTCGCCCGGAGCGTCTCCGTGGCGGCGACCACCGTGTCCTCGTCCACCCAGTCGGGCTGGAGGACGAGGAGGGTCCACCGCCACGCGCCCTTCTCGCGGCGCACGAACGTGCCCGGGTCGTCGGCCGTCCACAGCCCCTCGAGCGGCCCGACGACGTAGTCCCGCCCCGCGCGCTTGCTCGCGAACTTCACGGCGTAGGACAGCGAGAACAGCGCCTCGACCGCCTGCGCGTAGGCCGACGCCGTGTTGGGGTCGCCCTCGCCGTCGACGGCGAGATAGGCCAGGGTCGGCACGTCCACCTCGACGAACCGGCCGCGGGGCGGCGCGTAGAGCTCGCGGTGGGACGCCTTGAGGTCGACCTTGTCCGACGGCATGGCCCGACGCTACCGGGCCCCTCCGACACGCGAGCGCGCCGCCGGACGGTCCGCGCACGATGCCCGCACGCCTGATATCCAGGACGGGTGACCTCACCGCCGCCCCACCCCCCGCACGACCCGCGGCACGGGTCCGCGTACGGCGGCCCCCCACCGGGGCCGCACCCCGCCTACCCGCCGCACCCCGGGCACCCGGGTCCCGGGTATCCGCCGCAGCCCGGGCACGCGGGGCACCCGGGGCTCGGGTATCCGGCACCGGGGTATGCACCGCCGCCCCCGCCGCCGGCGGCCGCCTTCACACCGAGGTACCGACGCACCGCCTGGGTGCTCATCTGGGTGCCGGTCGTCCTCATGGTCGTCGCGGGCGCGCTGAGCATCGGCCTGCTCGCCTACGCGGACAGCGACCCGTCGAACAACTCGGCCGCCGGCTACCTCGCGCTGATGATGTGGGCGGCGATGCTCGTCGTCGGGCCGCTCCTGCTCGGGGCGTTCGTCCCGGGCTGCGTGATGCTCGCGCGCTCGAACCGCGCACGGGCGCTCACGCAGGTCACCGGCTACCGGCCGCCGGCCTGACGACGGGCTCCGGGTCGGGCCGCGCGGCGGGTGGCGTCACGTAGTCGACGACCGCCCGCACGACGTCGGGGTCGCGCAGCAGCCGGTGGTGCCCGAGCCCGTCGGTCGTGAGCAGCTCGCCCTCGGGCCAGGCCGCCGCGAGCGCGGCACCCACGGGGTACGGGACCTCCTTGTCGGCGCGGTCGTGCACGACGAGCGCCGGCGGCACCGGGTGGGTGCGCAGCGTCTCGCGCACGTCGAGCTCGGGCAGCGGGCGCCCGGCCAGGTCGGAGAGCCGGCTCTGGAGGAGCTCGCGCGTCGGGCGCGACAGGCCCAGCAGGTCGGCGAACCCGTCGAGCTGGCCGAGGACGTCGGCGATCGCCGCGACGAGCACGAGGCGCCCCGCGGGCAGGCCGTCGCGCACCGCGAGCACGGTCGTCGCCGTGCCGAGCGAGTGCCCGACGACGGCCGTCGCCTCCCCGTGCTCGCGCACCACCGCGGCGAGGGCGTCCGCGAGCTCGGGCATCGTGCTACGCCGCGGACCGAGGCGGCCAGGCCCGGAGTCCCCGTGGCTCGGCGCGTCGAACGCGACGACGCGGTGGCCCGCGGCACGCAAGGGCTCGACGAACGCTCCGAGCTGGCCGCGCCGCCCGCCCCACCCGTGCGCGAGGTAGACGACGCCGGCCCCCGCCCCGTGCCCTGCGGTCCCGTCGGCCGCGTCGTCCGCGGAGGCGTGCGGGTCCCACGACTCGACGACGACCCGCGCGCCGGACGACGTCGTCACGGTGCTCAGCGCACCGGCGACGGCGCGGTCGTCGCGGCGACGACCTGCGCCGTCGGGCGGGGTGCACCACAGGTCGAGGGCGAGCCGGGCGGCACGCCGGGGCGACACCGTCTGGAGCACCGCGAACCGGGCGCGCACGAGCGCGAGTCGAGCCGCGGCCTTCCGACGACGCGCGGCGCGCCGTCGGTCCAGGCGAACGGTCGTGCTTTTCTCGGCTCGCGAGGTGGTCACGAGGATCCTCTCCGTCAGGATGGGTCGGGTGCGGGGCAGGTGCTCAGGCGACGGGCACGGGTGCGCGCGACCCGTCGAGGAGCGCCTCGAACGCGCGACGCGCCCGGTCCTCGGCCAGCGGGTCGGCCATGAAGACGTGCGCGTGGTGCAGCGCGAGCATCACCCCGTACAGCTCCGACGCGAACTGCTGGGGGTCTACGTCGTCGCGGAAGCCGCTCTCCGCGACGCACGTCCGGTAGACCTGCGCGACGGTGTCGTACAGGTCCTGGTGGTCGCGCACGAGCTGGTCGCGGACCGGCCCTTCCTGGGCGGCGAGCTCGGTCGCCGCCTTGACGAACAGGCAGCCGCCGGGCTGCTGCCGCAGGTCGCACACGAGCCAGCGCTCGAACAGCTCGCGCAGGCGGCGCTCGCCCCGAGGTGTGCGCAGCGCGGGCGCCACGACCGTGTCGACGAACTCCGCGCGCGCCTGGTCGAGCACCGCGAGCTGGAGCGACTCCTTGGAGCGGAAGTGCGCGTAGAGCCCGCTCTTCGACATGCCCGTGGCACGCGCGAGCTCACCGATCGTCAGGCCCGCGAGGCCGACGCGGTACGCGGCCTCCACGCCGCGGTGCAGGATCGCCTGCCGCGTGTCGTCGCCCTTGGTCACCCGGCGAACGTAGCACGACCGTGCGGAAACCGGGAGGGCAGGTCGCCCGGCCGCGGCGTCACGCGACGCGCGGGAAACGACGAACGGCCCCACCCGTCGGGTGAGGCCGTTCCGCTGTGCGCCCGGAGGGATTCGAACCCCCAACCTTCTGATCCGTAGTCAGATGCTCTATCCGTTGAGCTACGGGCGCTGGTCGTGCTGGCCGTTGATCGCTCACCGGCCGTCGAGAACACTACCGCGTCCTCGCCCTGATCCCAAACCGGGTCCGGGCCCGGAGGCCGCGGCGTGACGGACGCCACGCCGTCCGACCGTCGCCGCACGGACAGCGCCGCACGGTCCCCCCACGGTCGGACCCGCGCCGGGCGACGTCCCGTCCCCAGCCCGACGCGGCGGCACCGCTCCCCGGCGGACGATCGACGCATGACGTTCACCGGCCCCACTCCCGTCCCCGGCGGCTCGCCACTCGTCGCGAGCGCGCTCACCAAGGTCTACGGCTCCGCGCAGACCGCGACGCACGCCCTCGCAGGGGTGAGCCTCACGGTCCGCCCCGGGGAGTCGCTCGCGATCATGGGCCCGTCCGGGTCCGGCAAGACGACGCTCCTGCACTGCCTCGCGGGCATCATCACGCCGACGTCCGGCTCGGTGTCGTGGCGCGGCGAGGACGTCGCGACGCTCTCGGAGGCGCGGCGCACGATCCTGCGCCGCCAGGACTTCGGCTTCGTCTTCCAGTCGGGCCAGCTCCTGCCCGAGCTGCCCGCCGTCGAGAACGCGGCGCTGCCGCTCATGCTCGCCGGCACGGCCCGCGCGGAGGCCACCGCGGTCGCCGCCCGCTGGCTCGCCCACCTCGGCCTCGCCGGGATGGAGCAGCGCCGGCCGGGCGAGCTCTCCGGCGGGCAGGCGCAGCGCGTCGCGATCGCGCGCGCCCTCGTCGGGTCGCCGGGCGTCGTCTTCGCCGACGAGCCGACGGGCGCCCTCGACCAGTCGACCGGCGCGGAGGTGCTCGACGTCCTGACCCGCGCGACCCGCGACTCGGGTGCCGCGCTCGTCGTCGTGACGCACGACGCCGGGGTCGCGCGGCACTGCTCGCGCACGGTGACGATGCGCGACGGGCTCGTCTCCGGCGAGTTCTTCGCGCCCGGCCACGACGTCGCCGCCCCGGCCGTCCCCGGTCAGGAGAGCGCCCGATGAGGACCGTCGACCTCTGGTGGCTCCTGCGCCGCCGCAGCGCCGACGAGCGCGACCCGCAGGGCCTGACCAACGTGCTCGCCGTCATCGCGTTCGCCACGACCACCGCGATCCTGCTCGTCGTCGTGGGCGGGTTCGGGGCGTTCCTCGGCCGCGCGGGCGGGATCGAGGGCATGCAGGAGGGCGTGGACGCGGCCGTGACGTCCTACGACACGCAGTACCCGATCTTCGCCGGCATCGCCTCGCTCCTGCTGCTCATCCCGCTCGTCACGCTCGGCGGGGCGGCCGCGCGGCTCGCCGTCGCGCGCCGCGACGCGCGCCTCGCGGCGCTCCGGCTCGCAGGGGCGACGACCGGCCAGGTCACGTCCCTCACGGTGCTCGACGCCGCCGCCCAGGCCGTCACGGGCGCGCTCGTCGGCCTGGTCGGCTACGGCGCCCTCCTGCCGCTCGTCGCGCAGCTGCGCTTCCAGGGCCGCACGTTCGACGTCGCCGAGCTGTGGGTCGGCGTGCCCGCCCTGCTGGGCGCCGTCGTCCTCGTGGTCGCGGTCGCGCTCGTGTCGGCGCTCGTCAGCCTCCGGCGCGTCGCGATCACGCCGCTCGGCGTCGCCGCGCGCGTCACTCCCCCGGGCCTCAAGGCGGTGCGCCTGCTCGCGACCGGGCTCGCGGCCGTCGCGATGATCGTCGCGACCAACCTGTCGTTCGGCTCGGCCGCGGTGGGGATCACCGTCGTCGTCGTCATCCTGCTGATCGGCTTCGCGACGCTCAACCTCGTCGGGCCGTTCGTCATCTGGGTCGTCGGCAGGATCACCGCCGGCTCCGCGCGCCGCGTGCCCACGCTGCTCGCCGGACGGCGGATCGTGGACAACCCGAAGACCGCGTGGCGGTCCGTGGGCGGGGTCGCGCTCGCGACGTTCATCGCGGGCCTCGCGAGCATCTTCGCGCTCTTCGACCCGGGCACCGCGTCCGACCCCGCGGAGGCCCAGTTCCTCGTCGACATCAAGACGGGCGGCTTCCTCACCCTCGCCATCGCGGGCGTCCTGGCCGCCGTCTCGACGGGTGTCATGCAGGCGGGCCGGGTCATCGACCAGCGCGGCGAGTACCGCACGCTCGTCCTCGCGGGCACCGACCTGCGGACGCTCGACCGGGCGCGCTTCCGCGAGACGCTCGTGCCGCTCGTCGTGAGCGTGGGCGTCGCGACCGCGGCCGTGCTGCTGTTCATGGTGCCCGTCCTCGGCATCAACGCCTTCACGAACGCGAGCGTCGCCCTGCAGTTCCTGCTGTGCGTCCTGGGGGCGTCCGCGCTCGTGCTCGCCGGGGCGGGCGCGTCGCGGTTCGTCGTGCGGTCGGCGCTCGCGACGACCGGCACGGCGTAGGGCACGGCCCACGGCGCAGGGACGACGTCGGGGCGTCACGCAGGGCCGGTGACGGCACCGGGGCGGCTGGGGCTCGCCACGAGCCCGGCCGCCCCGCCCGCGCGTCGGGCGGTGGAGGCCGCACGATCCCGGGCAACAGAAAAGGCCCCGGGTGCGTGCACACCGAGACCTTCCTGAGCGGAGACGGAGGGATTTGAACCCTCGAACGGGTTGCCCCGTTACCACCTTAGCAGGGTGGCGCACTAGACCTGACTATGCGACGTCTCCTCGCAGGACTCAGCGGAGAGCCTGCGTCGCCCAGGGTACAAGGGCGTCGCCACCAGACCAAACCGCCGGCCCGACGGCGTCCCCTCCTACCGCTCGAACGTCCACTCCCGGTCGGTGAGCATCCGCGCGACGGCGAGCCCGATCGCGAGCGCGACGATCACCAGGCCCGCCTCCACGGCGTAGGCGAGGGCCTGCGCCGTCGCCCCGGTGTTGAACTCGTACACCGCCCGGTACGCCGTGACGCCGGGGACCATGATGACCACGGCCGGGACGGACACCGTGATGCGGGGGACGCGCAGCGCGGGCGCGACCGTCGCCGCGAGGAGCCCCACGAGCAGCGCCGCCGCCGCGGCGGCCGCCTGCGGGACGACGTCGGCGTCGACGAGGAGCAGGCGCCCCACGTTCGCCACCATGCCGATCGAGGCCGCCCCGAGCGCCATCGCCCAGGGGCTGTTGAACATCAGCGCGAACCCGAGCACCCCGAGGAAGCTCGCGACCGCGCGCAGGCCGAACAGCAGCGGCTCCGCGAGCACCGGTGCGGGCACCGGGTCCGGGGCGAGGCCCGCGGCGGCGGAGACGCCCCACACCGCCAGCGCCGCCGACGCGAGGATCATCAGCGCGTACGTCACGCGCGCGACGCCCGCCGAGAAGTCGAGCTTCGCGAGGTCGAGCGCGCCCGTCACGAGCGCGAACCCCGGCACGAGGAACAGCACCGCCGAGACGTACCCCGCCTCGTGGCCGCCCTCGACCCCGGCCAGCGCCGAGAGCCCCAGCACGAGCCCCAGGTATGCGACGCTCGCGACCGCGGCCGCGAGCATCGTCACGCCGAACTGGTTGATGCCGCGGTGCAGCATCGCGCGTCGGACGCCCTGCCCCAGCGCCGCCGCGACGAGCACCGCGCCGCACTCGACGAGGCCGCCGTGGTTGAGGAACGCGAACGCGGCGCACGCGATCCCCGCCCACAGGGCGTTGAGGAACGCCCCGTAGAGCGGCCGTCGGCGCGCGATCCGGTCGAGCTCCGCGTCGACCTCGTCGAGGTCGGCCCCCGCCGGCAGCGTGGCCGAGAAGCGCTCGAGCTGCGCGAGCCGGTCCGCGTTGATCCCGATGGAGCGCACCTCGGTGAGCTCCGTGCGGAAGATCGGCCCGCGGTACGACGTCGCGGTGATCTCCGTCAGCGTCACGTGCGCCGCGATGCGGTCCAGGCCCAACGCCCGGGCCGCGCGCGTCATGTGCGACTTCACGCGGTAGCTGCCGGTGCCCGCGGACAGCGCGAGCCGACCGATCCGCAGCACGGTGCCCGACCGGCGGATGAGGTCGACGGGCTCGAGACCGGCTTCGTCGGCCGGGGAGGGCTCAGGCGTCACGACGCCATGATCCCGTACCGCCCCGCGACCGGCACTCGCCGAAGGTCCCGGACCTCCCGGCCAGAGCCCCGTGCCGTCGAGGCGTACCGTCTGCCCATGGCCGCCGACGTCCCCCGCACCGCCCCCGCCGACGTACCCGGGCGCGGTGGCCCGCGCGTCCCGACCGACTTCGACGTGCTGGTGGTCGGCTCGGGGTTCGGCGGCAGCGTCGCCGCCCTGCGCCTCACCGAGAAGGGCTATCGCGTCGGCGTCCTCGAGGCGGGCCGCCGCTTCACCGACGAGGAGCTCCCCCGCACGTCGTGGCGTCTCCGGTCGTTCCTGTGGGCACCCGCCCTCGGGTGCTTCGGGATCCAGCGCATCCACCGCCTCCGCGACGTGCTCGTCCTCGCCGGCGCCGGTGTCGGCGGCGGCAGCCTCGTGTACGCGAACACGCTGTACGAGCCGCTCGACGACTTCTTCACGGACCCCGCCTGGGCCGACGTCGCCGACTGGCGGACCGAGCTGGCGCCCTGGTACGACCAGGCGCGCCGGATGCTCGGCGTGACCACCTACGCCGGGCGCACCCCCGCGGACGACGTCCTGGAGGACGTGGCCCGCGAGACCGGGGTGGGCGACACCTTCGTGAAGGCTCCGGTCGGTGTGTTCTTCGGCCGAGGCGGGACACGGGAGCCGGGGGCCACCGCCCCCGACCCCTACTTCGGCGGGGCCGGGCCCGAGCGGCGCGGCTGCACCGAGTGCGGCGCGTGCATGACGGGGTGCCGGGTCGGGGCGAAGAACACGCTCGTGAAGAACTACCTCTACCTCGCCGAGCGCGGCGGCGCCCAGGTCCTGCCGCTCACGACCGTCACCGAGGTGCGGCCCGTGCCCGACGGCGCGGGCGGCGTCGTGCACGAGGTCCTCGCCCATCGCTCGGGGCGCCCCTGGGCAGGACGGCGGCGCTACACGGCACGACACGTCGTGCTCTCCGCGGGGGCGCTGGGCACGCAGAGACTCCTCCACGCCATGCGGGACTCGGGACGCCTGCCGGGGGTCTCCGAGCGACTGGGACACCTCACGCGCACCAACTCCGAGGCCCTGCTCGGCGCCACGGTCCGGCGTCGCGACCACCAGCGACGGCCCGACGCACCCGACTACTCGCGCGGCGTCGCGATCACGTCGTCGTTCTACCCGGACGCCCGGACCCACGTCGAGCCCGTGCGGTACGGGAAGGGGTCGGGGGCCATGGGGCTGCTCCAGACCGTCCTCACGGACGGTGGCCCGGGCAGGTGGCGCACCTGGATGCGGGAGCTGTGGCGCCGGCGTCGGGACCTGCCGGCGATGGCCGACCTGCGCGGCTGGTCGTCGCGGACGATCATCGCGCTCGTCATGCAGAGCCACGACAACTCGCTCACCACCTCACTGCGGCGCGGGTTCCTCGGCCGCAAGGTCCTCACGTCCCGCCAGGGGCACGGCGCGCCCAACCCGACCTGGATCCCGGCCGGGAACGACGCCGCGCGCCGCATGGCCCGGCGCATGGGCGGCATGCCGGGAGGGACCGTCGGCGAGCCCTTCGACGTCCCGATGACGGCCCACATCCTCGGCGGGTGCGCGATCGGCGCCTCGCCGCGGACGGGTGTGATCGATCCGTACCACCGTGTCCACGGTCAGCCCGGCCTGCACGTCATGGACGGGTCCGCGGTGAGCGCGAACCTCGGGGTGAACCCGTCGCTCACGATCACGGCGCTCGCGGAACGCGCCTGTGCGCTCTGGCCCAACGCGGGGGACGAGGACGGGCGCCCGCCGCTCGGCGCTGCGTACGCCGTGCTGGACCCGGTGGCACCGCGGCACCCGCTGGTCCCGGCGCACGCCCCGGCAGCACTGCGCCCGGCGCGCGTCAGGCCGGGACGGAGCACGGCTCCCGACCCGGCCTGACGGCACGACTGGCGGAGGGCGAGGGATTCGAACCCCCGGTGCGTCGCCGCACAACGGTTTTCAAGACCGTCACATTAGGCCGCTCTGTCAGCCCTCCCGGCGAGCCATTGTGGCACGCCCCGCCCGTGCACGACGACGGCGGGCCGACCCGTGGAGGGCGGCCCGCCGTCGTGCGGTGGCGCGGGGTGCGGGAGCGGTCAGGCCGCGCCGCGGAGCTGGCGCATCGCGAGCTGGACGAGCGCGATGAGCGTCTGCTTCGTCGCCGCGCGCGAGCGCGCGTCCGTGTAGAGCATCGGCACGTGCGGCGGGATCTGCAGCGCCTCGCGGACGTCCTCGAGCTTGTGCTTGGCCACGCCGTCGAAGCAGTTGACGCCCACGACGAACGGGATGTTGCGCGACTCGAAGTAGTCGATCGCCGGGAAGCACTGCTCCAGGCGGTCGGTGTCGACGAGCACGACGGCGCCGATCGCGCCGCGGACCAGGTCGTCCCACATGAAGAGGAAGCGGTCCTGGCCCGGCGTGCCGAACAGGTAGAGCCACAGGTTGCCCGGCAGCGAGACGCGGCCGAAGTCCATCGCGACGGTCGTCGTCGTCTTGCGGTCGGACACGCCGCCCGCGTCGTCGACGCCCACCGAGTGCTCCGTCATCGCGGCCTCGGTGTTGAGGGGCTCCACGTCCGAGATCGAGCCGATGAACGTCGTCTTGCCGACGGCGAAACCGCCCGCCACGACGATCTTCACGACCGTCGGCGCGGTCCGGGACGCCGCCGCGCCCCCGGGCTGCGCCGCCGCGGCGGGCGGAGCCACGGGCGCTGCCGCGACCGGGCGCGCGGGGGCCGCCTGCTGCACCGGGGCGACCGGCTGAGCGGGAGCCTGCTGAGCAGGCGCCTGCTGAGCGGGAGCCACGGGCTGCGCGGCGGCCAGGGGCTGCGGCGCGGTGCGTGGCTGGGCCGCGGCCTGCGCGACGGGAGCCGACGCAGGCTGCGCGGCGGCCGGGGACGGCTGCGCGGCGGCCGGAGCCGGGGCGGGCTGCGCGGCGGCCGGAGCCGGGGCGGGCTGCGCGGCGGCCGGAGCAGGGGCGACCGGCTGCGGTGCGGCCGGAGCCGTCGCGGGCTGCGGTGCCACCGGCGCAACGGGCTGCGGTGCCGCCGGCTGCGGCGCCGCCGGAGCGACGGGCTGGGCCGCGGCCGGCTGCTGCGGTGCCGCAGGCTGGCCGGGCGTCGCCGGAGCCGCCTGGGTCGGCACGCCGACGGGGGCGCTCACCGGAGCCCACGCCGTCTGGCGCAGCGCCGGCTGACCGCCGGGCGCACCCCCGCTCGCCCCGGACGGCTGCCCTGCCTGCGGCCCGCTCCCCGAGCCGTCAGAGGGTGGAAATGCCATTGAGAACACTCTCCAAGACGCTCAGGGACAGACCCGAGTGGTTGCTGCCGTGACCCGTGTGGACGTTGAGCGGGGTCGACGTGTGGACGGTGATGTAGTTGTCCTCCTGCAGGTCCGCGACGAGCACCTTCGTCACGCCGAGCGGCAGGCGCAGGAGCGCGGAGAGCTCGGCGATCGAGACGTACGTGTGCGCGGCGTGCTGGAGGATCGAGCGCTTCTCGGGCGGCAGCCCGAAGCTGTTCACGGCACCCGGCATGACCTCGACGAGCGCCTCGAGCGGGAGGTCGGACGTGGCGGACCGCACGCGACCACCCGTCACCGCGTACGGGCGGACGGTCGCCGCCTCGTACCCGTCGTGGGCTCCCATGCTGCCGAAAGGTACGTTCGTCATCGATCAGTCCTCATCCCACCGGGGTTCGGGTCGCACCGTCGACCGGAAGGCTACCCCGCATCTCCGAGATGAGCTGCGGCGTCAGGGTCGCCTCCGTGCGCGAGACGAGGAGCGCCATCTCGTAGCCGATGAGGCCGATGTCGCAGTTCGCCTCGGCCACCACGCCCAGGACGGAGCCGTTCGACACGTTCATGAGGAACAGGAACCCGTTGTCCATCTCGATGATGGCCTGCCGGACGTTCCCGCCGTTGAGCTGGCGGGCCGCACCGCGGGTCAGGCTCGACATGCCCGAGACGATCGCGGCGAGCTGGTCACCGCTCGTCCGGTCGAGCTGGTCGGACATCGCCATGAGCAGGCCGTCCGCCGACACCACGAGCGTGTGCCGGCTGCCCGGTACGGTCCGCACGAAGTTGTCGAGCAGCCACCCGAAGTTCGTGGCCTCGGTGCTGAGCGCGTTCACTGTTCCTCCTCGTCAGTTGCCGCAGACGGCATGTCGTCACCGCGCCTGCGGCGCTGAATCAGGGACATAATCCATGGCCTCGGGGTTCCACGTCGAACTCGTCTCGTCCTGCCCCTCGACACGCCCGCGGGCGGTCGCCGACTGGAACGCCGACAGGCGCGCCCGCAACTGCTCCGGGTCGCGGTCGATCCGCGCCGTGAAGCGGTCGACGTACCCGTCGCGCTCCTCGCCGCGCGAGCGTCGCGCGAGGCCCGACGCCGCGGCGTCGACCTTGAGCGGCTGGTAGATGCCGTCGTTCGGGTCCGCCAAGGTCGCTTCCTGGAAATCGGTGCTGCCCTGCAGCAGGGTGGACATCTCCTCGTACAGCACCGCCGACGCCATCCAGTCCGACCGCGCCTCGACGGAGTCGGACACGTAGCCCGCGTCCAGCGGCTCGAGGGACTCCGCGACCGGGCGCCGGGCGAGCGGGCTCGGCGGACCGTAGCCCGACGCCGCGTCCCTGGCGGGAGCGGCGTCCCACGCGGCGGCGGGGGCCGGCTCGGGCGCGGACGGTCGGACCGCGGGGTACGGGTCGTCCTGGACCGGGGGGAGGCTCCGCGTCTCCTGCACCGGGGCCGCCGGCGCCTCGGGGGCGAAGGACGGCGTGGGCGCAGCAGGGAGGTCGGCGCGCGGCGCGAACGCGGACGTGCGTGCCGGCGCGCCCGGCTCCTGCCGCGCGGCCGGGGCCCCCTGGACCGGGGCGGGCGCCGCGGGCGCAGGTGCCACCGGGTTCGACGCCGCGGGTGCGGCCGCCGCCGGTGCCGGCGCCGGCGTCGAGACCGCCGGGCGCGAGGCGAGCGCCTCCGCCGAGGGGCCGGCGGGTCGCGTCGCCTGCGGCGTGGCGGTCGTCCGCGGACGACGCCCGAAGAGACCGCGCTTGCGCGCCTGGCTCTCGCGCAGCGATCGGCGCGTCGGGAGGTCGGCCATGAGCTCCTCGAAGCGCGGCAGCGCCTCGAACGAGAGCTCGGCGGGGATCTCCTCTGCGCCGTCCCCGGCACGACCCTCGGCCACGACAGGGACGTCCGTCGTCTGCTCCGGGGCGGAGGGCGCCACGGGCCGGACCTCGGTCGCGGCCTGGCTCCGGTCGGCGAGCGGCGCGCGCTCGGCCGCGGGCTGCTCGGGCTGCACCGCCACGGGCGGGACGACGCGGGTCGCGTCGAGCGGCTCCTCGGCGAACGACGACGGCGCCCAGCCCGCGGACGCGGTCTCCTGCGCAGGCTCGGGCTCCCAGGCCTGCTCGGCGGGCTGCTCCGGGGTCCACGCCTGCTCGGCGGGCTGCTCCGGGGTCCACGTCTGCTCGGCGGGCTGCTCCGGGGTCCAGGCCTGCTCGGGCGCCCAGGCCTGCTCCGTGCCCGTGGCCGTGCTCGGAGCGGCCGGCTGCTCCGCGACCTCCGGCGGGGTCCAGACGACCTCGTGGTGGACGGCGGCCTCGGCGGTCGGCACGTCGCTCACCAGCGGGATGTCGGTCGCCGTGACGTCCGGCGCGACCGGCAGCTCAACCGGGTTCTCGGTGACCGGCCGCTCGCCCACGGGGCGGAAGCTCGAGAAGAGCGCGCTGCGGGTGCTGACGTCGAGCACCGGGATCTCGGCCGAGACGGGCTCGACCGGGGTCGCGGCGGCACGGGACCGGCTCGGGAGCGCGGACGCGGCGGGAGCCACCTCCGCGGGCGGGGTCCAGGCCTCGTCCGCGGCGGGCAGCTCGTCCGGGAGGGCCGGGGTCGCGAGCGGCGGGAGCACGATCGCGCCCGTCTGCGGGCCCGACGCGAACGACGCGCTGGGCGCGGCCGCCGCCGGGTCGACCGTGCGGGAGCGACGGCGCGGCATGCCCGTCTGCGTGGTCCCGTCGGTGAGCGCGTCGAGGTCGACCGGCACGGCGGCGGGCGCCTCGGGCTCCACGGCCGCGACGGACGCCGTCGGGACGGGTGCGGGGGCGGCGGGTTCGGCGGGGAGCGCCGGCATCACGCCCGTGCTCGTGAGCTGCTGCGCGGCGGCCTGGGTGCTCGTCTCCAGCGGGTCCGTCGGCTGCGGGAGCGGGACGTTCGAGTCGGGCACGAAGAGGACCGCCGGGAAGGACACGACGACCTCGGTGCCCTGCTCGTCGCCGCCGGCGCTGAAGCGGACCTTGGCGCCGAGCCGCTCCGAGAGGCGGCCGACCACGAACAGGCCCAGGCGCTGGGCACCGACGACGTCCGAGGCCGCGTGCGTCGCGACCTTGCGGTTCGCCTCCGCGATCTCCTCGGCCGTCATGCCCAGACCGTGGTCCCGGACGGTGATGTGCACGAAGTCCGCGTCGCGGCCGGTGGTGACCTCGACGGGCGTGTGCGGCTCGGAGAACATCGTCGCGTTCTCGAGGAGCTCGGCGAGCAGGTGCGCCGCGTTGAGCGCGTTGTGCCCCAGCATGAGCGGGTCGACGACGAGGTTGAGGCGCACGCGGTCGTACAGCTCGATCTCCGAGGACGCGGTGCGGATGACGTCGGAGGCCGGCATCGGCTGACGCACCCGACGGCCCGAGTCGATGCCGGCGAGCACGAGCAGCGACTCGGCGTTGCGGCGCATCCGGGTCGCGAGGTGGTCGAGGCGGAAGAGGTTGGACAGCGTGCCCGCGTCCTCCTCGGAGCGCTCGAGGTCGTCGAGGAACGCGAGCTGGCGGTTGAGGAGCACCTGGTCGCGGCGGGCCACGTTGACGAACATCTCGGCGATCGAGCCACGCAGCGCGGCCTGCTCGCGGGCAACCTTGATCGTCGTCTGGTTCACGTCGTTGAACGCGGTCGCGAGCTGGCCGACCTCGTCGCTGGACTCGACGGTGATCGGCGCGAGGTCGATGCCCGGGCCCTGGCCCGGGACGGCGACCTGCTCGACGAGCTTCGGGAGCTGGTCGCGGACGTCCTCGGCGGCGTCGGTGAGGCGCCGCAGCGGGTTGACGATCGCGCGCGCGATGAAGCCCGCCACGAGGATCGAGGCGACGACCGCGGCGAGCGTCACGAGGATGGTGATCACGGCGCGGGTCGTGGCGGCCCCCGCGAGGTCCGAGGCCTTCTCCGCGGTCTCGGTGCGCACGGCGTCGCGCACGGGGGCGGTCTGGTCGCGGTCCTCCTGCGAGAGGGTCGGCCACTGCGCGGCCTGGCTGGGCGGGGTGGCTGCCGGGCGCGACCCGATGAGGTTCTCCCGGATCTGGTTGTAGGTCGCGGTCGGCGTCTCGAGGCGGAACTCCCCCGGCAGCTGGCGGACCGCGGCGCGTGTCCGACCGGCGAGTGTGTTACCGGTGGTGATGAGGACGGCGGCCTGCTGGTTGGTGGTGTCGCTCTGCTGGCCCGCCTGCGCGGCCTGGAGCACCGCTCCGGCCAGCGGCTGCTCGAGCGCCTGCTGGGCGAGCAGCTCGTCGAGGAGCACGTAGGTGTCGAGGTACTGCGCGAGGCTGCGGTCGGGAGTGGTGTCCGCGAGCGTGCGCGGCACGTCCAGCGCCGCGTCGATGAGGTCGCCGTACAACGAGTTGCGCTGCAGCTGGCCGAGACCGGACCGGTCGATCGCCTGGCGGACACCGGTGAGCTCGGACCGGTCACCGATCGTGTCGGCCATGGCCTTGCGCACGCGGGGGTCGAGCGCCGACGTGTTGAGCCGCTCGTACGCGCGGTCGCGCGCGTCGAGCGCGCGGTCGGTCTTCTCGCGCTGCGCCATCATCTGCGCCTCGGCCTCCTCGGCCGTGTCGCGCGTGCTGTTGGCGTCGAGGAACGAGTACGTGCGCTCGGCCGCGATCTCCGTCCCGGCCGCGTCCTGCGCCGCGAGCGCCGCGACGAGCGCGCTCGTCTGGCTCGCGTCGCGCGCGGTCCCGATGGCCTGGGCCGAGATGATCGCCGCCGCGGCGAAGAGGACGAGGACGGGCACCGCGAGTGCCGCAAGGATCTTCCCGCGGACGCTCAACCTGCGGAGCATACGAACCTGCCTCCATCACCTGGTCCACCCGTTCGGCGGCATGGTCGACGCGCGTGGCAGCGGCGCCTCCCGGGCTCGCTCCCCGGTCGTGCGTACTAACTATCGGTGCACTTCCCCCGGACACCTAATCCGCGAGGAGCACGAACGATCGCCCTCGTCACGCGGTGCCCCCGTCGGTGATCCGGCGCCTCCCGGGCCCTCCGCGTAGTCTCGGCGAGATGCGAGGCGTCACGATATCGGGCCCCGGTGGCCCTGAGAAACTAACGGTTTCCACGCTCCCTGACCAGACCCCTGGGCCGGACGAGCTCGTGGTCGACGTCGCTTCCGCTGGCGTGAACCGTGCTGACCTGCTACAACGCGCTGGATCCTACCCTCCCCCGCCCGGCGCACCCGACTGGCCGGGCCTCGAGGTCTCGGGCACGGTGGCCCGCGTCGGGGACGCGGTGTCGGGCTGGTCGGTCGGCGACCGGGTGGTCGCGCTGCTCGACGGCGGCGGGTACGCGGAGCAGGTGCGGGTGCGCGCGACGCAGGTGCTCCCCGTCCCCGACGGGGTCGACCTCGTGGACGCCGCCGCCCTCCCCGAGGCGGTGTGCACCGTCTGGAGCAACGTGGTCGACGTGGGCCGCCTGGCGCCCGGCGAGTGGCTGCTCGTGCACGGCGGATCGGGCGGCGTCGGGACGGTGGGCGTCCAGCTCGGTGCGGCGCTGGGGGCGCACGTCGCGGTGACCGCGGGCGGTCGCGACCGCGCCGACCGGTGCCTCGCGCTCGGGGCGAGCCTCGCCGTCGACCACCGCGAGGAGGACTTCGTCGCCGCGGTGCGGGACGCGTCGGGCGGCCACGGCGCGGACGTGGTGCTCGACGTCGTCGGCGCGGCCTACCTGCCGCGCAACCTCGAGGTCCTCGCCACGGGCGGGCGCCTCGTCGTCATCGGCATGCAGAAGGGACGACGCGCGGAGCTCGACCTCGGCCTCCTCGTCGCCCGCCGCGCCACGGTGGCCGGCACGACGCTGCGGGCCCGCCCGCCGCAGGAGAAGGCGCGCATCGTGCACGAGGTGCTGACGCACGTCTGGCCGCTGGTGGAGGACGGCCGGGTGCGGCCGGTCGTGCACGCGCGCCTGCCGCTCGACGAGGCGGCGCGCGCGCACGAGCTGCTCGACTCGGGCGAGGTGTTCGGCAAGGTGCTGCTCGTCCCGTGACGGCGGGTCGCGCCCGTCGGTGCGCGCGGGGGTGGCACGCGCAAGACTGGACCCATGGCTGACGAACCGCGCGACCCCCGTCCCGACGAGCCCACCGCTCCCGACCCCGCGGCGACCGCGCAGGGCGACGACGAGCCCGGCCGTTCCACCGTGGTCATGCCCGACGGCACGGGGGTGAGCGTCGTCGAGAGCGACGACTCGACCGACCCCGACCGCAACCCGGCGACCGTCATCGAGGAGCCGGCCAAGGTCATGCGCATCGGCGGCATGATCAAGAAGCTCCTCGACGAGGTGCGCGACGCCCCGCTCGACGAGGCGGCGCGCTCGCGGCTCGCGGAGATCCACGAGCGGTCCCTCACGGAGCTCGAGGAGGGCCTCTCGCCGGACCTCGTCGAGGAGCTGCACCGCATCACGCTGCCGTTCTCGGACGACAGCGTCCCGACGGACGCGGAGCTCCGCGTCGCGCAGGCGCAGCTCGTGGGCTGGCTCGAGGGGCTGTTCCACGGCATCCAGACGGCGCTCGTCGCGCAGCAGATGGCCGCGCAGGCGCAGCTCTCGCAGATGCGCCGGGCCCTCCCGCCCGGCTCGCTGCCGCCCATGGGCCCCGGTGCGCCCGGCGGGATGCCGGGGCAGCAGCCGCGCCCGGACGAGCACGACGGCCGCCCCTCGCCCGGCCAGTACCTCTGAGGTCCGGGCCCGCTCAGGCGGGCGGGGGGTCGGTCGGCAGCACGTCGTCCGGCTCCCCGCGCCCGCGCGCGCCCGGGCGCGCGGCGGTCATGGCGATCGCCCCGGAGACGAGCACGAGGCCGACCAGCTCCAGGGGGCTCGGGACCTGCCGGAGCACGACGGCGCCCACCACGGCCGCCGTCGCCGGGAGCAGCGCGAGGAGCACCGAGAACGTCGCCGCGCTGACGCGGCGCAGGATCACCTGCTCGAGCGCGTAGGGCACGACGGACGAGAACAGCGCGATCCCCGCGACGGCCAGGGCGTCCCGCCAGTCGCCGAGCACCGGGACGGCGTCCGGCGCGAGGAACGGCGCGAACACGAGCGCGCCCACCGTCATCCCGAGCGCGAGCGACGTGACGCCCGAGCCCCCGACGGCGACCCGACGACCGAGCACGATGTACGCGGCCCAGCACGCGGCGGCGACGGCGATCGCCGCGAGGCCGAGCACGGCGTCGTCGTGCGGGAGGTCGGACCCGACCGTCACGCCGGCGAGCAGCACGACCCCGGCCGCCGCGACCGCGATGGCGCCGCGCTCGCGCCAGCCGCTGCCGGTGACCGCCGCGACCGCGACCGGGCCGAGGAACTCGATCGCGACGGCGGTGCCGAGCGGGAGGTGGTCGATCGCGACGTAGAAGGCGAGGTTCATCGCCGCGAGCGCGACCCCGAAGACCGCGGCCCACGCGAGGTCGTGCCGCGTCCACCGTCGCCGCCACGGGCGGCGCCAGGCGAGCAGGAGCAGCGCGGACGCGGCGATGCGCAGCCACCCCACCTCGACCGCCCCGGCGACGGCGAACAGCCCGACGGCGATCGCCGCGCCCAGGTACTGCGTGAGGCCCGAGACGACGAACAGCGCCGGTGCCGGGACGCGGTCGAGGGCGGCGGTTCGGGTGGGCACCGACCGACTCTACGACCGCGCCCGCTCGGGGACGTCGCACGCCGGACGTGCGACGGCGGCCCGCCCGCCGTGCGGGACGAGCCGCCGCCTCGGGCTCGGTGCGGCCGGCGTCAGCCCTTGACCGAGCCGGCGAGCAGGCCGCGCACGAAGTACCGCTGGAGCGCCAGGAACACGACCACGGGCACGACCATGGAGATGAAGGCGCCCGCCGGGAGCAGGTGCCAGCTCGCGCCGCGCGAGCCGGACAGCTCGGCGAGCCGCACCGTGATGGGTGCGGTGTCCTGGCCGGACGCGAACGTCAGCGCGACGAGCAGGTCGTTCCACACCCAGAGGAACTGGAAGATGCCGAACGCCGCGATGGCGGGGACGAGGAGCGGCATGAGGACCTGGAAGAAGATCTTCACGTGCCCCGCGCCGTCGACCCGGGCGGCCTCGACGAGCTCGCGCGGGATGTCCTTCATGAAGTTGTGCAGCAGGAAGATCGCGAGCGGCAGCGCGAAGATCGAGTGCGACAGCCACACGGGCCAGAACGAGCCGTCGATCCCCCAGTCCACGTACTGGGTGAGCAGCGGGACGAGCGTGACCTGGATGGGCACGATCTGGAGCGCGAAGACCGCGACGAACAGCAGGTTGCGGCCCTTGAAGTTCACCCACGCGAACGCGTACGCGGCGAGCGACGCGAGCGTGATCGGGATGATCACCGCGGGCAGCGTGATGACGAGGGAGTTGACGAAGTACGTCGCGAAGCTCGTCGAGCCGCCGAACAGCGCGTCCGTGTAGTTGTCGACCGTGAACTCGGGGTTCGCGAACGCCTCCCACCACCCCGACCGGCGGATCTCGCGCGGCGGCCGGAACGACGTGACGAGGAGCCCGAACGTCGGGATCGTCCACAGGACGGCGAGCACGATCGCGATGATCGACGCCGGCCGCGAGGAGACCTTGCGGCGCACCTTGTCGGCGCGCGCGTCGAGGCCGGCGACGACGCCCTTGCCGCTGCCCTCCTCGACGGTCTCGTCGACGAGCGGGGCGTCGGGCACGGAGGCGGACAGTGGGGTGCTCATCGGATCTCCTCCGCCTGCTTCAGCTGCCGCACGTTGTACACGATGATCGGGATGACGAGCACGAAGAGGATGACGGCGAGCGCGGCGCCCAGACCCTGCTCGCCCTGGCGCAGCGCCTGCGTGTAGAACTCGTTCGCCACGACCGACGTCTCGAACCGGCCGCCCGTCATCGTGCGGACGATGTCGAAGACCTTGAGCGTGCCGATGGCGATCGTCGTGAGGACGACGACGAGGGCCGGGCGGATGCTCGGCACCGTGATGTAGCGGAACATCCGCATGCCGCCGACGCCGTCGAGCCGGGCCGCCTCGACGATGTCGTCCGGGATGGCGCGGATCGCGGCGGCGAGGATCGTCATGGCGAACCCGGCCTGGATCCAGATCATCACGAGGATGAGGAAGAACGTGTTCGCCGGCGCGCTGAGCAGGAACTGCTGCGGCTCCAGCCCGAGCCACACGAGGACCTGGTTGAACAGGCCGATCTGCGGCTGGCTGGCCGGCTTGTACTCGTACATGAACTTCCAGATGATGCCCGCGCCGACCATGGAGATCGCCATGGGCAGGAAGATCAGGGTCTTGGCGAGCTTCTCGAAGCGGGACCGGTCGACGACGACCGCGTACACCAGCCCGAGGAACGTCGAGACGAGCGGGACGACGATGACCCAGATCGCGGTGTTGCGCAGGACGATCTGGAACTCGTCCCGCGTGAACGCGGTGACGTAGTTGTCGAGCCCCACGAACGCGGAGCCCGTGCGGTTGTAGAACGAGTCGCGGATCGTGCGCAGCCCCGGGTACAGCAGGCCGAACGCGAGCATGACGACCGCGGGCCCGGCGAACGCGATCGCGACGACCCAGCCGGGCACGCGCTTCGGCCGGTCGACGAGGAAGAGGATCAGACCCATGACGACGACGAAGAGCAGGATCGCGACGACCATCACCGCGAGCTTGCCCCCCGTCCCGGAGGGTTCGAGCAACCAGTCCATGTGAGGCTCCTGAGGTGGCCGGCGGCGGCCGGGACGACGAGGTGGACGACGAGGGGCGGTCGCCCGAGGGCGGGCCGCCCGGGTCCGGCCCGGGCGACCCGCCCCCGGGTCGACGCGCGGGCCCGGGGCCCGACGACGTGGCTCGCGCCGCGCCGTCAGCCCCCGGGCCGCCCGCAGGTCAGGACGTCGGCCAGGACGCCTCGATGGCGTCGAGCACGGCCTGGTCGGACTTGTCGCTCGCGATCCACTCGGTCATCTCGGACCAGAACGAGCCGGCGCCGACGGCGGCGGGCATCATGTCCGAGCCGTCGAAGCGGAACGTGTAGCTCTCGTCCGTGAGCAGCTCGTACGCCTGCTGGTCCATCGGCGACTGCAGCAGCTCGGGGTCGAGGCCGTTGTTGGCGCTGATCCAGCCCTGCGGGGTCACGCTCGCCTTGGCGTTGGACCACTCGGGGCTCGACAGGTATGCGTGGAAGGCCTGGACCTCGGGACGGTCGTTGAACGCCGCGACGAACTCGCCGCCACCGAGCAGCGGCTTGTCGTCGGCCGACTCGCCCGGCAGGTAGAACGCCCACACGTCGCCGTCCTCGGCCACCTCGAGGTCGGGGTCGAGGGTCGTCCAGTTCGCCTGGTAGAACGTGGCCTGGCGGTGCATGTAGCACAGGCCGTCGATGATCGGGTACCCGCCCTCGGTGAACTCGGTCGTCGCGATGCTGCTCACGTCGCCCAGGCCGCCGTTGACGTAGTCCTCGTTCTTCAGCACGTCGCCGACCGCGGCGAGGGCCGTCGCGATCTGCGGGTCGTTGAACGGGATCTCGTGGTTGACCCACTGGTCGTAGACCTCGGGGCCCGCCGTGCGCAGGACGACGTCCTCCATCCAGTCGGTGGCCGGCCAGCCGGTCGCCTCGCCGGACGCGATGCCGGCGCACCAGGGCTTGACGTCACCCTCGGGGTTGTCGGCGACGATCTGGTCGGAGAGCTCCATGAGCTCGTCCCACGTCGTCGGGACCTCGTAGCCCGCCTCCTCGAACATGGACGGCGAGTACCAGACGAACGACTTGACGTTCGCGCCGAGCGGCGTCGCGTACAGCGTGCCGTCGACGGTGCCGTACTCCTTCCAGGACTCGGTGTAGTACTGGTCGACGTTGGCCGCGGCCTGGTCGCCGACCGGCTGGATCGCGTCGGGGAAGTCCGCGACGATGCGGCGCAGGAGGCCGGGCTGCGGCAGGTACGCGATGTCCGGCGCGCTGCCGGACTGGATGCGGACGGGGAGCTGGGCCTCGAACTCCTTGGAGCCCTCGTAGTCGATCGTGGCGCCCGTGCACTCCTCGAACGGCTCGTACGACGCCTGCTGCTGCTCGGCCTCGGTGTCGACGATCGTCGAGTAGACCGAGACGGTCTTGCCGGACAGGTCGCCGTACTGCTCGAAGTCGGCGCAGTCCACCTCCGCGCTGGGCGACTCCTCGTCGCCCCCGCCGCCGCCCCCGCTGCTGCACGCCCCGAGCACGAGCGCGAGGCTCGCGCCGCCGGCGGCGACCGCCAGCGTGCGGCGACGCGCCGCGCTGGTCCTCGTGGTCCTGGTCATCTCAGCCTCCACCTCGTCGTGGGTCCGGACGTCGTCACCCCGGTCCGGTGAGGACCGGGCGCATCGCGACGTCGCGAGCGCGGGTGCGCTCTCGCCCTCCCACCATGCAAGCGGTTGCATGCCGCGGGTGCAAGCACAGCAGAGGTGAGTTTGCGTAACGATTCCGTCACGCGGGCCGGGTACGCGCTCTCTCGGGCCGCGTGCGGCTGGTCGCGCTCCCACACCGTGCTCGTGCCGAGGCGTCCCGGCGCGGGCCGGGGACGCGGCCGGGCCTACGCGCTCGGGGCGAGCGGCGCCGTCGAACCGCGCCGGACGAGCTCCGTCGGGTACGTCAGGCTCTCGGGGACGGGGGCACCGTTGATCATGTCGAGGAGCAGGAGCGCCGCGTCGAAGCCCTGCTGGTAGGCGTCCTGCGCGATCGTGGTCAGACCGACCAGCTCGCCGAGGTCGTGCCCGTCCACGCCCACGACGGACAGGTCCTCCGGCACGCGCAGGCCCAGGTCGCGCGCCGCGAGGATCGCCCCCATCGCCATCTCGTCCGACGCCGCGAACACCGCGGTCACGTCCGGACGGCGGCGCAGCAGCTCCGCGGTCGACTCGCGGCCGCCCGCGACGTCGAAGTCGCCGTTCACCTCGAGGTCCGGCTGCACGACGACGCCCGCCTCCTCGAGCGCGCGCGCGTACCCCCGCGCACGCTCCACGGGCGGGGACCACGACGACACCAGGTCCGGCACCCCGGTCACGTGCCCGATCACCCGGTGCCCGAGGTCCAGCAGGTGGCGCGTCGCCGCCCGACCGGTCGCGACGTCGTCGAGCCGGACCGTGACCTGCTCCGCCGGCCCGGACCCCACGAACGCCAGCGGGCGCGCCAGCCCGACGAGCGAGCGCACCTCGTCGTCGTCCAGCGGCAGCCCGACGACGAGCGTCCCGTCCACGCGGTGGCGCAGCACGCTCGGGTCGACCCGCCGGCGCGACGACGTGCGACGGACGTCGAACGTGTAGAGCAGCACGTCGTAGCCGAGGTCGCGCAGGGCGCGCTCGGCGCCCTCGATGACGTTGGCGAAGAACCACCGGTTCACCCACGGGGTCAGCACGCCGATCGTCCGGGTCCGCCCCGTCGCCAGGGACGACGCCGACGGCGTGGGCACGTACCCGAGCCGCGCCGCCTCCGCGAGCACCCGCAGGCGCGTCGCCTCGGAGACGTTCGGCAGGCCGCGCAGGGCGCGCGAGACGGTCGCCGTGGACACCCCGGCGGCCTGGGCGACGTCGTCGATACCTGCCACGACGGGTGATGCTGCCACGCCGGGACGGACCCTGGCGAGGCACCGTGCCGCATCGTGAGCAGATCGATGCAAGCGCTTGCTCCCGCGGGGACCGATATCGTGGTCGGGCCCGCCCTCGGCACCGCTCGGCACGCCCGAGCCCGCCGCGCCGTCGTCGGGCACCACCACCTGCGAACCGGAAGGACCACGATGATCGAGCTGAGGACCCCGCGGGAGATCGAGCAGATGCGGCCCGCCGGACGGTTCGTCGCCGACGTCCTCACCACGGTGCGCGCCGCCACGAAGGTCGGGACGAACCTGCTCGAGCTCGACGAGGTCGCGCACCGGATGATCCGCGACCGCGGGGCCGAGTCCTGCTACATCGACTACCACCCGTCGTTCGGCGCGAGCCCGTTCGGCAAGGTGATCTGCACGTCCGTGAACGACGCCGTGCTGCACGGCCTCCCCCACGACTACGCGCTGCGCGACGGCGACCTGCTGAGCATCGACTTCGCCGCCTCCGTCGACGGGTGGGTCGCGGACTCGGCGCTGTCGTTCGTCGTCGGCACGCCGCGCGCGGGCGCGCTCGGCGAGGCGGACGCCCGGCTCATCCAGACGACCGAGCGCGCGCTCGAGGCGGGCATCGCCGCCGCGCAGCCGGGCAAGAAGGTCGGCGACATCTCCGCCGCCATCGCCGACGTCGCGCACGCCGCGGGCTACTCGGTGAACACCGACTTCGGCGGGCACGGCGTCGGCCGCACCATGCACGGCGAGCCCCACATCCCCAACGACGGCCGCCGCAAGCGCGGGTTCCCGCTCAAGCCGGGCCTCGTCATCGCGATCGAGCCCTGGTTCCTCGAGACCACCGACGAGATCTACACCGACCCCGACGGCTGGACCCTCCGCTCCGCCGACGGGTCGCGCGGCGCGCACAGCGAGCACACCGTCGCGATCACCGAGGACGGTCCCGTCGTGCTCACCGCGCGCGAGCCCCGCGACTGACCGTCCCCGAGGTAGAGCCGCGGTCCGCCGAGGTAGAGCCCCGGTCCGCCGAGGTAGAGCCGCGGTACCGCGGGTCGGCGGGCATCGTCACTGCGGGCGCCGAGCGACGTCCGAGCACCGCCAGACGTCGCCACCCGCCCCCTTCCGCCGCACCGTCCGGGACGCGCCTGACGCCGGGACGCGCCTGACGCCGTGGCGCCACGTTCCCGTCGTCGATCGAAGAGGATGCAGGGATGACGCACGACGCTCACGGACGCGACCTCGACCGAGGCTCCGGGGAGGCGCGGACCACGGTGGCCGGCCGCCCCCGCGACGCTCGGCGGCGGCGAGCCGCTGCCCGCCTCACCGGCGGTCTCGCCGTCTCCGTCGTGCTCGCCGGGTGCGCACCGGGCGCGGTCGACACCGACACCACCGAGAGCGTCACGGTGGTCGAGGACTTCTTCGCGAGCCTGGAGGCCGGGAGGGCGAGCGACGCCGCGGCGCTCACCACGATCGACCTCGACGAGGATCTCGTCGACGACGACTTCTACCGCGCCTCCGTGGCTCGGCCCACCGACGCGCGCGTGGTGGCGTCCTCCGGCTCGTCGGCCGGCGCGAGCGTGACGGTCGAGTTCACCCTCGACGGCGTCGACGGCGCCGTGCGCCTGGAGGTCCGGACGACCCGCGACGGCGACCGCACCACGATCAGCGACCTGGGCACCGCCGACACGATCGGTGCGGGTCAGCCGGTGTCCGGCACGCTGACGGTCAACGGCCAGGTCGAGTACCCGGCGGCGGAGCTCACTCCCGTCACGTTGCTCCCGGGTGCCTATGCCGTCGAGTACACCGACCCGACCGGTCTCCTCGAAGGGTTGCGCCGGGGCTCGTCGTTCACGGCCTACGTGCCCGACGTCGTCCGGGAGGACGGGGTCGTGGCCGAGGGCTTCGCGTTCACCCCGACCCTGCGGCCCGACGTCGAGCCGGGGGTGGAGGAAGCGGTCGAGGGACTGCGGGCCGCCTGCGAGGACGAAGGCCTCGCCGGTCCGTCCTGCCCGTCGGAGCTCGTCGAGAACGCGCGCGAGACCTCCCGAACGGAGTGGTTCGCCGAACCCGGGCCAGAGATCCGGTACGTCGACGGGGCGTACGAGGCGACGGCGGAGTACACCGTCCTGCTCTGGGACGACGGCGACCTGCCCGTCGAGGTGCGCGCCTCGTACACCGGGACCGTCGCACGCGACGCAGCGGGGAAGATCACCTTCACACGACCCTGAGGCGTGCGGCCCCGGTCGGGCGCCTCTCCCCCGGCGCCCGGGCGCTACCGCGCGGGCAGGAGGCTCTGGAGGACGCGCGCCGCGCCGTCGTCCTCGATGGTGCCGGTCACCTCGTCGGCCGCCGCCTGCACGACGTCGTCCGCGTGGCCCATCGCGACGCCGCGGGCCGCCCAGCGGAGCATCTCGACGTCGTTGCGCCCGTCGCCGACGGCCACGGTCCGGTGCGGCTGGACGTGCAGGGTGCGACGCACGAGCTCCAGGCCGGTCGCCTTCGTGACGCCGAGGGGCGCGAGATCCATCCATGCCGTCCAGCCGACGGCGTACGTGACGTCGTCGAGGCCGAGCCGCTCCACGAGCTCGTGGAACTGCTCGCTCGTCGACCCCGGCGCCCGCACGACGACGCGCGTCACCTCGCCGGACCACAGCTCGTCGAACTCGACGACGCGATGCACGCCGTCGAGCTCGCCGTCGGGGAAGAGCTCGTTCATGCGGAACCCGACGCCGACGTCCTCGACGGCGTACCGCGCGTCGGGCAGGTGCTCGCGCAGGAGCCGCAGGGCCGGGCCCGGGTCGAACGTCACGACGTCCTCGAGGACGTACCCGTCGGGCTCGTCGGGGTCCAGCCGCGCGGTCACGGCGCCGTTGGACGCGACGACCCAGCCGCGGTCGATCCCGAGGATCTCCGCGACGGGCGTCATCGCGATGAGCGACCGGCCCGACGCGAGCACCACGTGGTGCCCCGCGGCGCGCAGGTCCGCGACGGCGTCGCGCACGTCCTCCGACAGCTCCTGGTCGTAGGACATGAGCGTGCCGTCGATGTCGAGCGCGACGAGCAGCGGCTCGGCCGCATCGGTGGTCTCCCGGGCGTCCGTCACGCCACCACCGGCTCGAGGACCTCGAGGCCGCCGAGGTACGGCCGCAGCCCCTCGGGCACGCGGACCGACCCGTCGGGCTGCTGGTGGTTCTCGAGGATCGCGACGATCCAGCGCGTCGTGCCGAGGGTGCCGTTCAGCGTGGCGACGGTCCGCGTCTCCGTCTTTCCGTCCGCCTCGACCCGCTCGCGGACGTTGAGGCGGCGCGCCTGGAACGTCGTGCAGTTCGACGTCGACGTGAGCTCCAGGTAGCGCTGCTGGGTGGGCAGCCACGCCTCGCAGTCGAACTTGCGCGCGGCGCTCGACCCGAGGTCGCCCGCCGCGGTGTCGATGACGCGGTACGGCAGGTCGACGAGGCGCAGCATCTGCTCCTCCCAGCCGAGCAGGCGCTGGTGCTCCGCGGCGGCGTCGGACGGGTCGCAGTAGGAGAACATCTCGACCTTGTGGAACTGGTGCACGCGGATGATGCCGCGCACGTCCTTGCCGTGCGAGCCGGCCTCGCGGCGGTAGCACGCGCTCCACCCGGCGTACCGCAGCGGGCCGCCCGACAGGTCGACGATCTCGTTCGCGTGGTAGCCCGCGAGCGCGACCTCGCTCGTCCCGACGAGGTAGAGGTCGTCCTTCTCCAGGCGGTAGATCTCGTCCGCGTGCGCGCCGAGGAACCCGGTGCCCTGCATGACCTCGGGCCGCACGAGGGTCGGCGTGATGACGGGCGTGAAGCCCGCCGCGACCGCCGTGTCCATCGCCGCGTTGAGCAGCGCGAGCTCGAGGCGCGCGCCCACGCCCGTGAGGTAGTAGAACCGGGCGCCCGAGACCTTCGCGCCGCGCTCGGTGTCGATCGCGCGCAGGCCCTCGCCCAGCTCCAGGTGGTCGCGCGGCGTGAACCCCTCAGCCGCGAAGTCACGGATTGTGCCCTCCTCGCGCAGCACGACGTAGTCGTCCTCGCCTCCGGGAGGCGCCCCCTCGACGACGTTCGAGATGCGGAACAGCAGCCCGCGCAGCTCCTCCGAGGCGGCGTCCGCGTCGGCCTGCCGCGCCTTGACGTCGGCGGCGAGCTGCTTGGTGCGCGCGAGCAGCTCCTGCTTCTCCTCCCCCTGCGCCTGCGCGACCTGCTTGCCGAGGGACTTCTGCTCGGCGCGCAGGCTCTCGAACTCGCTCAGCGCGGCGCGGTGGCGCGCGTCGGCGTCGAGGGCGGCGTCCACCAGCGCGGGGTCGTCACCACGGGTGACCTGGCTGGCACGGACGATGTCGGGGTTGTCGCGCAGGAGGCGGAGGTCGATCACGCCAGCAGCCTAACGAACCCCGCGGCGCGGCGGTCGTGGTCCTCCACAGGCGGAGGTCGATCTCCCCAGCAGCCTCACGAACCCGGCGGTGCGGCGGTCGTGGTCCTCCACAGCCACGACCCCGCTACGGTGTCGCCATGGCCTGGACCCTCTGGGTCGCGATCGCGGCGCTCGCCGTCGCCGTCGTGGCCCTCGTCGTCGCGCTGGGGCTGCGCGCCCAGCAGTCGCGCCTGCGGCGCGCGCACGGCGCGGACCTCCCCGTCGAGGAGACGCCCCCCGACGACGACCCGCGCGAGCTCGTCGCGTTCGTCGCCAACCCGTCGAAGCCCGACGTCGTCGGGCTGGAGGCCGTGGTGCGCCGCGCCTTCGCCGACGCCGCCCTCCCGGACCCGCTGTGGTTCGAGACGACGATCGCCGACCCGGGCGTCGGGCAGACCCGCGCCGCGCTCGCCCAGGGGGCGGACGTCGTCGTCGCCGTGGGCGGGGACGGCACCGTGCGCGCGGTCGCGGAGGGCATGGTCGGCAGCGGCCGCACGATGGGCCTCGTGCCCGTCGGCACCGGCAACCTCCTCGCGCGCAACCTCGACCTGCCCGTGGGCGACGCCCGCGCGGCGCTCGCCGTCGTGATCGCGGGGTCGGACCGCCCGATCGACGTCGGCTGGGTCACGGTCCTGCGGTACGCGGACCCCGCGGGCCCCGGGGACGTGGAGGGCACGACCCTCGACCCCGTCCGGGAGCCCGGCAAGGAGCACATCTTCCTCGTCATCGCGGGCCTCGGGTTCGACGCCGCGATGGTCGCCGACGCCGACGACGAGCTCAAGGCCAAGGTCGGGTGGGTCGCGTACTTCGTCGCCGGGATCCGCCACCTGCACGGCCGCCGCATGCGGGCCCGCATCCAGCTCGACGACTCGCCGCCCGTCGACGCACGGCTGCGCTCGCTCATGATCGGCAACTGCGGCCGGCTCCCCGGCGGCATCACGCTCCTGCCCGACGCCGTGATCGACGACGGCGTGCTCGACGTCGCCGCGGTCGACACGCGCGGCGGCGTCGTGGGGTGGGCGCAGCTCTTCGGCGAGGTCGTCATGCAGGGCCTCGGCGTCCGGAACGACCTGCCCGCCAAGATCGGGCGCATCGACCACGCGCGGGCCCGACGGGTCCGGGTGCGCGTCGAGGAGGGCGAGCAGGCGCAGGTCGACGGCGACGTGCTGGGGCTCGCGGTCGAGATCGAGACGCGCGTCGACCCCGGTGCCCTCGTGGTGCGCACGGCCTGACGCGCGGCGGCGGGCGACGGGCCCGGTCCGCGGACGGTGCCGCGCGGACGGTGCCGCGCGGTCGGTCCACGAGATCAGTCCGCGCGGGCCGTCTCCGCGTCGATCGCCGACCGCATGACGGCCGCCGGCGGGACGACCCGCTCCCCGCCGACGCGGGTGAGGCCCGCGAGGCCGACGCCGACCATGAGCAGGCGTCCCGCAGCCTCCCGACGCCGCGCGTCGCCGCGGTCGCCGAGGACGTCCGCCAGGACGTCGGTCAGGAGCCCGAGCGTCTCCACGTACGCCCGCGCGACGGCGGGCCGCAGCTGCGCGTGCGCCCCGGCCTCCGCCCACCGGGCGAGCGCCCGGCCGTCGCCGCCGGGCCCGAGCAGGTCCTCGAAGAAGAGCTCGAGCGCGGCGCGGGCGGAGCGGCCGCGGGCCGCATCCTCGAAGGCGCCGATCTCGACGTCGGCGTACCGCCGCCACGCCTCGGCGACGAGCTCGTCCGTCGACGCGAAGTGGTGGTGGATCTGCCCCGGCGACCCGCCCAGCTCGTCGGCGACGACGCGCGCGGTGACGGCGCCGAGCCCGTCGCGGCGCACGACGGCCGCCGCTGCCGCGACGATGGAGTCCCGACGCTCCGCGCGCGGCAGGTAGGCCATCAACGACTCCTCGTCCGCGCCGTCGGGGCGCCGTCGGTCAGGGTGTGCAGGAACGCGACGGTACGCGCCCGCAGGCCCTCCCGACGAGTCCGCACGACCTCGTCGGGCGGGGGGTCGAGCGGACCGCCGGACCGGACGGTCCGGACGTTGCGGTGGCAGTCGAGGTCGGTGCACAGCAGGAGGCCCACGCTGCTGAGCCGCTTCCGCGGGTCGCGCGACGGCCGGTGCGCCGCGAACAGCGCGACCTCGTTGAAGCGCCGCGAGAAGCGGCACAGGGCGCACATCACGGCGCGCGACCCGGCCTCGGCGTGGCTCGGGCTCTGGCGCAGGAGCGCCCCGACCGCGCGCCCGTCGACGTCCGCGACGAGGAACGCGCGGGAGGGCGCGCGCGGGTCGCGCCACCCGAGGTAGTCGAGCTCCTCCCAGCGCAGCGCGTCGAAGTGGCCGGGCAGGCGGACCTTCCCCTCCGCCGGGTCGACGTTGACGATCGCGGACCGCGCCTCGGCGCGGGTCAGCGCACGCACCGTCGCTCCTTCAATTTGTACATAGATACAATTTGTACACGCTCCCAAGTCTGCCCGTCCAGAAGATTGCGCGCAGCCCCCGTGGAGGCCGCGTGAGCGTCGCGCGCGGACCTGCGCAGACGTGGCCGGGCCGGTCGGGGGCGGCGCGTCGCGCCCCCGTAGGCTGGTCCGGTGACGTTCCCGGCCGCCGCGCTCCCCCCTGCCCGCACCCAGCCCGTCCGCCGGGACCGGGGCCTCGGGCGGCGGACGGCGGCGCTCGCCACCGCCGTCGCCCTGCTGCTGACGCTCCTCGCGACTGCGGGCCCGGCGGCGGCGACCGCCACGGCGGCAGCGGCGACCGGGGCGCCCCCGGCGGTCGCGGCGGGAGGCTCGGGCACCGCGGCCGGCGTCGCCGAGACCACGAGCCCGCTCGCCGCCGCACCGACGCACGACCCGCGGCCCGTCGTGCTGGTCGCGGTGGCCGGCCTGTACTGGAGCGACGTCTCCCCCACCGCGACGCCCACGCTGTGGTCGATGATCCGGACGGGGTCCGTCGCGTCGCTCAACCTCGGGCGCACGGCGTGCACGACCGACGCGTGGCTCACGCTCTCCGCGGGGCGCATGGTCTCGGCCCAGACGGCGGAGCAGCCCGCGGAGCCCCTCCCCGCCGACGCCGAGGAGCCCGCGAGCGGCTGCCTCCCTCTGCCCGTGCCCGCCGTCGCGACGACCGGCACGACCACGCCCGACGCACGCCCCGCCGACGTCCCCGGCTGGGCCGTCCTCACGACGCCCGCCACGGAGGAGACGCCCGCCCAGGCGGCGCGGCACGACCCCGGGACCGCCGCGGCCCGGCTCGTCGAGACGGGCGTCTGCACGACCGCCGTCGGGCCGGGTGCCGCGGTGATGCTCGCGGACGCCGTCGGGCACGTCGAGCGGTACGCGCCCTCGCTCGCCGCCCTCCCCGACGGCGGCCTCGACGCGTGCGACGTGACGGTCGTCGACCAGGGCGAGATCGTCGACTCGGCCACCGGCCGCGGCGAGAGCCTCGACGAGCTCGACGAGGCGCTCGCCCGGGTCATGGACGAGGTCGACCGGGGCACGCGCGTCGTCGTGGCCGGCGTGTCGGCCGGACCGGTCAGCGAGGCAGGGCTCCAGGTCGTCGTCGACTGGCGCAAGGGACAGCCGACGAGCCGCTGGCTCCACTCGCCGAGCACGCAGCAGGACGGCATCGTCCAGCTCGCGGACCTGACGGCGACCGTCGTGGAGTCGGCGGGCGGCAGCACCGAGGGGCTCGAGGGCGCCGCGCTCGAGCAGGGCGAGGTCCGGCGCATGGACGTGGCCCGCACGGTCGAGAACCGGCAGTACCTCAACGTCCTCACCAGCACCATCCCCACGCTCTACCCCGTGCTCGTGGGCCTCCTCGTCGCCACCCTGGTCCTGGCGCTCGGCGGCGTCCTGTGGGCGCGCCGCGCCGCCGTCCGCCGCGGGCGCGAGCCCGGCCCGGGACCGCGCGGCCTGCGCGTGCTCTCCGCCGTGCTCATGGTGGCCGCGGCGGCTCCCGTCGCGGCGTCGCTCGCGAGCCTGTCCCGCTGGTGGGTGTGGAGCGCGCCCGCCCCGGCGCTCACGCTCGCGCTCGCGGTGAGCGCGGTGGTCGTCGCCCTCGTCGCGTGGGTCGTCTCGCGCCTCCTCCCGCGGCGCCCCTGGGCGCTGCCGTCGGCCCTCGCCGGGGTGACGTGGCTCGTGCTCACCGTGGACGGCGCGACCGGCACGACGCTCCAGCAGGCCTCCCTGCTCGGGACGTCCGCCGTCGTGGGCTTCACGCGCTTCTACGGCTTCAACAACGTGACCTTCGCCGTGTACGCCGTCGCCGGCCTCGTGCTGGCGGGCGGCCTCGCGTCGGCCGCGACCGCCCGCGGACGACGCCGGCTCGCGGCCTGGTCCGTCGTCGCCGTCGGGGTGGTCACGGTCGTCATCGACGGCTGGCCCGCGTTCGGCGCCGACTTCGGCGGCATCCTCGCCCTCGTCCCCGCGTTCGCCGTCCTCGCGCTCCTCGTGGGCCGCATCCGCATCACGTGGCTGCGCGCGCTCGTCGTCGCGCTCGCGACGGTGCTCGTGGTCGTGGTCGTCGCGGTCGTCGACTGGCTGCTGCCGGGCGGGCGGTCCCACCTCGGCGGGTTCGTCCAGACCGTCGTGGACGGCGCCGCGCTCGACGTGATCGGCCGCAAGGCGCTCGGCGCCTGGGCGACCCTCGCGAACCCGCTCGGCGCTGTCGCCGCGGTGCTCGTGGTCCTCGTGGCCGTCGCCGTGCTGCGCCCCGAGCGCTTCCGCCTCCCGGAGGTCGCGCGGGCCTACGAGACCTGGCCGGTGCTGCGCCCGCTCGTCGTCGCGCTCGTCGTCGTCGCGGGCGTCGGCTCCGTCCTCAACGACTCGGGCGTCATCATCGCCGTCATGGTCGTGGTGGTCGCGACCGCGATGATCGTGCCGGGGTTCCTCGCGCGCCCCGCGCCCCGGCAGACCGCGGGAGCCGTTCCCGAGCCGGGGATCCGGCGCATGCCGACGATGCTCGCGACGGTGGGGGCCGGGCTCCTGCTCGTCGTCCTGCTCGCCGCCACGGTGCTCGCCTCGACGGGGCTCCGACCGGCGGCCAGCGCCGCCCCGGCGGGCGGCGAGGCGTCGGTGACCCGCTCCGACGCGATCGCGACGGACCGGCCGGTCGTCGTCGTCGGGACCACGGGCGTCACGTGGAGCGACGTCACGTCGTCCGCCACCCCGACCCTCCACGCCCTGCTCACCGACGGCGCGGGAGCCGGCGGCGTCTCCCAGCCCACGGGTGCGGCGAGCCGCTGCACCGTCGGCGGCTGGCTCGCGCTCTCCGCCGGGCAGCTCGCCGAGGTCACGACCGAGCGCGCACCCGACGGCGCGTGGGCGTGCCCGACGGCGCAGCCCACCCCCGACGGCGCGGACGGTGCACAGGTCGAGGGCTGGGACGACCTGGTCGCGCTCCAGCGCGGCTCGGGCTACCAGGCGCGCCTCGGCGTCCTCGGCGACGCGCTCGCCGCGGCCGGCGCCGACGGCGCGGTGTGCGCGACGGCGGTGGGCCCCGGCGCGGCGGTCGCCCTCGCGGACTCCACGGGCCAGGTCGCGCGCTACCGGGACCTCGCGGACGCGACCGCACCCGGCTCCGACGCGTTCGCGTGCCCCGTGACCGTCGTCGACGCGGGCGACGCGACCCCGCCGGTCGTCGACCCCGACCTCCCGGCGGACGAGCGCGCCACGCTGCGCAGCACCCTGCGCGCCGACCGCCTCACCGCGGTCGACGCGACCGTCGGTGCCGTGCTCGACGCCGCTCCGAGCGGCACGACCGTGCTCGTCGTGGACGTCGCCGGGACGCCCGGCACGCGGCCCGCGCTCGGCACGACGCTCGTGCGCCCGTCGTCCGACGGCCCCGACCAGTCGCGCTACCTGACGAGCGCCGCCACCCGGACCGACGGCGTCGCGCGCGTGCTCGACGTCCCCGCGACGGTGCTCGACGCCGCGGGCGCCGCCACGCCGGCGCGGATCCAGGACACGCCGCTGGCCTGGGGCTCGCCGCGCCCGGCCGACGCGACGTCGACCGCCGACGCCCTCGCCGACCTCACGACCCGCGACCACGTGCGCCGCGCCGTCTACACCGCGTTCGTCGACGTGCCGCTCTACGCCGGGCTCGTGATCGCCGGGCTCTGCCTCCTGCTCGCGCCGCGCGCCGCGCGCGCGACGGGCGACCGTGCGCGCGCCCGCTGGGCCCGTGCGGCGCACTGGGCCCGCGGGTCCGCGCTCGTCGTCGCCGCGGTGCCCACCGCCGCCTTCCTCGTGTCGCTCACGGGCTGGTGGCGGTTCGGGAACCAGACGCTCGCGATCGTCGTGTCCACGGTCCTCGCGACGGCGGCCGTTGCCGGCCTGGGCGCGCTCGCCCCGCGTCGGCCGGTGTGGCTCGGGCCCGGGATCGTCGCGGGCATCACGTTCGCCGTGCTCACGCTCGACGCGCTCGTCGGCACCCCGCTCAACCGGGCCAGCCCGCTCGGCTCGGCACCCACGTTCGGCGCCCGGTTCTACGGGTTCGGGAACCCGACGTTCTCCGTGTACGCGGTCGCGGCGCTCGTCGTCGCCGCGGCGCTCGCTCAGTGGCTCGTCGCCCGCGGCCACCGGTACGCCGCCGCCGCGACGGTGGGGGTCATCGGCCTCGTGACGATGGTCGTGGACGTGTGGCCGACGCTCGGCGCCGACCTCGGCGGCGGCCTCGTCGTCGTGCCCGCGTTCGCGGTGCTGGGACTCGCCGCCTCGGGCGCGCGCGTCACGTGGCGCCGCTTCCTGCTCGTCGCCACGGCGGGCGTCGCGCTCGTCGCCGCCGTCGGCGTGCTCGACTGGCTGCGCCCGGCCGACGAGCGCTCGCACCTGGGCCGGTTCGTCGGGCAGGTCGTCGACGGGTCGGCGTGGGAGACGCTGCTCCGCAAGGCGGGCTACGCGGCACGGTCCGTGCTCGGCGGGGTGCCGGTGTGGCTGACGATCGCCGTGCTCGTCGCGGCCGCGCTGCTGCTGTTCTGGCCCCGACGCTTCACGCCGCGCTGGTTCGCGCGCACGGAGGCCGCGTGGCCGCTCGTGCGCCCGACCCTCCTGGCCCTGTGGATCGTGGCCGTCGCGGGCTCCCTCGTCAACGACTTCGGCGTGCGGATCGCGCTCATCGCGCTCATCCCGGCGGTGCCGCTGCTCACCGTCGCCGCGCTCCACGCGGCGGACGCCGGCGACCGCGACGGCGAGCGCGAGGATCCGGACGAGCGCGCCGGGGCGGGCTCCGCGTCGCGAGTCGAGAGCGCCGCGTCGTGACGCGCTAGACGAGCACGAGCTCCGTGCCGCCCGTGGCGTGGTCACCGAGGGCGACGCTCCGGATCGCCGGGTCCTCGTAGGTGTTCCAGTAGTACGTCGAGGTGCGGGACGAGAAGAGCCCGGTGTACACCGTGATCTCGAACTCGCCCGACCCCATCGCGGCGCAGCCGTCGACCATCGCGACCTGCTGCAGCGTGTGGAAGGCGCGGCTGACGTTCTCCTCCTCGGTGCCCTTCGTCGGGTAGTGGGAGTTGACGTACGCGGCCCGGACGAACCGGGACGGCGAGTAGTAGTCGCCGGGGACGCCGCGCATGTGCGAGCCCGAGCCGAACGGGGCGAGGTGGGCCCGGCCCACGACCGTGTCCTCGGGGAAGTCGGGCGAGACGTTGAGGTAGTTGCGCAGGTTCTCGTGGTGCCAGTCGAACCCGGGCTGGTTCGTGAGCACGTCGACGTCGTCCTGGAACACGTGCAGGCCGTCCGCCGTGTGCTCGAGCACGATCGCGCGCTGCGCGTCGGCGACGATCCAGTGCAGCATCGAGCTGGGGTACTTCTCGTTGATGGGCCGGTCGACGACCACCACGTCCGCGAGGGCCGCCTCGACCTCGTCCACGCTCGCGAACTGCGCGCACACCCACAGCGGGAGCTCGAACGCGGCGACGTTGACCGCGCCGTCGACCGGTCCGGGCGCGTAGGCCGCGTAGCCCGGGAAGTTGAGCCCCGCGACGGCCAGGCCCGCGTCGTTGCCGCAGTCGAAGTAGAGCGGGGTGTCCTCCTCCACGATGCCCATGCCGATGACCGCGTGCTCGATCGAGCGCACGGCACCGAACGGCGAGCGCGGCGCGTAGCCCGTGGGCGTCACCACGACCTGCTGCCCGTACCCGCTCGTCCAGTCGAGGTTGCGTGCCAGGTACACGCTGCCCTGGTCGTCCGAGAACCTGATCCCTGTGCACATCGCGCTGCCCCCGTCGTCGTCGGCACGGCACGCGGGACCGCGCGCCGCCGGGTCACGACGTCGTGCCCCGTCCTCCCATGGTGCGTCCGGGCACCGATCGGGGCCACCGGCCGGGGCGCGCCTCAGGGCTGCAGGTAGACGGCGATGTGCTCCTCGACCGCCCGCTCCGCGCGGTCCGGGTCGCCTGACCGCAGCGACGCGAGCAGCTCCCGGTGCTGCTCGACGACGGCGTGCGGGTCCTCGTGGTGCGGCGCGTCGCGGACGAAGTACGCGCGGACGCGCGGCTGGATGAGCCGCCAGATCTGCAGCGACTGCGTGTGGCTCGCGGCGGCGATCACCGCCTCGTGGAACTCGAGGTCGAGGTCGGCGAGGCGACGGGCGTCGAGCGGGTCCGCCGCGCGCTCCATCGCCGCCACCGTGCGGTCGAGCGCGTCCAGGAGCGCGGGGTCCTGCGCGCGCGCCGCCGAGCGGAACGCGACCTTCTCGATGACGGTCCGCACCGGGACGAGGATCTCGGCGATCTCCTCCTGGGAGATGTCCACCACGACGGCGCCGCGGTACGGGTGGGAGACGACGAGCCCTTCCTGCTCGAGCACCATGATCGCCTCGCGGACCGGGCCGCGGCTGATGCCGTAGGCGGTCGAGAGGTCGCGCTCGACGAGACGGTCCCCGGCGGCCAGGTCGCCGGAGGCGATGCGTTCACGCAGGTGGCGCAGGACCCAGTCGCGCCGGGACTCGGGCGGCGATGCGGGCAGGACGGGCACGACGGCGACCTCTCACTCGGGAGGGCTCCACCCTAGTGGGTGGCCGATGGTTGACCATCTACCATCGAGCGACCTAGAGTCGCGGTCCACGGCACCGACGAGAGGACACCCATGAGGATCACCGCCATCACCGCCGCCGGGCTGCGCGGCGCCACCCCCGAGGGCGGCTGGCAGGAGGAACTGCGGCAGGACGACGTCGTGCACACCCTCGTCGCCGTCCACACCGACGAGGGTCTCGTCGGCGTCGGCAGCGTGTTCACCACGGAGGACCTCGTGCGCGGCGCGCTCGACGTCCTGCGGTCCTTGCTCCTGGGGGCGAACGCGCTCGAGCCCGAGCGCACGAGCGAGCGGCTGCACCGCACGACGTTCTGGATGGGCCGCGGCGGGTCGATCACGCACGCGATCAGCGGCGTCGACACCGCGCTGTGGGACCTCCTCGGCCAGGCGACGGGCCAGCCCGTCGGGCGCCTCCTCGGTGGGCGGTACCGCGACCGGGTGCGCCCGTACGCCTCGCTGCTCATGGACCAGCCCGACGCGCTGCGCGACCACCTCACCGCGCTGCGCGCCGAGGGGTGGACCGCGTTCAAGATCGGCTGGGGTCCCTTCGGCCGGGTCGACGAGCGGCTCGACGAGCGCATCGTCGCCGCGGCGCGCGACGCCGTCGGCCCCGACGCGATGCTCATGGTCGACGCCGGTGGCAGCGACAGCGCGTGGAGCCAGGGCTACAAGTGGGCCCTGCGCACCGCGCGCATGCTCGACGCGTACGGCGTCGCGTGGTTCGAGGAGCCGCTCCCGCCGGACGCGATCGAGGACTACACGCACCTGCGCAGGCGCTCGCCCGTGCCGATCTCGGGCGGCGAGGTGCTCACGCGCCGGCAGGCGTTCCAGCCGTGGATCGAGGGCGGCGCCCTCGACATCGTGCAGCCCGACGTCACGAAGGTCGGCGGGACGAGCGAGCTGCGGCGCATCGCGTGGTCCGCGCACGACCACGGCGTCAAGCTCGTGCCGCACGGGTGGAACACCGCCGTCGGGCTCGCCACGGACCTCCAGCTCGCCTCCGCCCTGCCAGATACGGACCTCGTCGAGTACGTCACCGGCTCGCCCTACATCGACGACCTGACGACCGACCGCTGGACGCTCGACGCGGACGGGATGCTCCCGATCCCCGACGGTCCCGGGCTCGGCATCACGCTCGACCGCGACCGCCTCGCGCGCTACTGCGACGTCGACGCGCTGCTCAGGAGCGCGTCGTGAGCCCGCGGTCGCTCGTCGTGACGGGCGCGGCGTCGGGGATCGGCCGCGCGGTCGCCGTGGGCGCGGCGCGCGACGGCTGGTTCGTGCACGTGCTGGACCTCGACCCCGACGGCGCCGCGGCCACCGTGGACCTCGCCCGGCAGGCGGGCGGGGACGGGCGCGCGCACGTGCTCGACGTGACCGACGCCGCCGCCGTCGCGGCGGCGGTCGGGACGGTCGCGAAATCCGGACCGCCGCTGCGCGGCCTCTTCGCGGGCGCCGGGATCGACGTGGGCGGGGCGGCGCACGAGCTCGACCTGGCCACGTGGCGCCGCGTGCTCGACGTCAACGTGACGGGCACGTTCCTCGTCGTGCGCGAGGTGCTGCGCGCGATGATCGACGGCGACGGCGGGAGCGTCGTGCTGTGCGGCTCGCCCGCCGCGACGGTCGGCTTCGCGGCCGGGGGCGCGACGGCGTACGGCGCCTCGAAGGGGGCGGTGTCGTCCATGGTCCGCACCCTCGCGGTCGACTACGCGCGCCACGGCGTCCGGGTGAACGCGATCGTCCCCGGCCCGACGGAGACCCCCCTCATGTGGGCCAACGTGCCCGCCGACGAGGTGGCCGCCACGCGCGCGCAGATCGAGCACGAGGTCCCGCTGGGTCGGCTCGCGCGGCCCGAAGAGATCGCCGAGCCCGTGCTCTGGCTGCTGTCGGACCGCTCGTCGTACACGACCGGGTCGCTCGTCGGGTGCGACGGCGGCGTCCTCGCCAAGTCGTCGATCAGCGTATGAGTGCGCCGGACGCCCCGGCACGTCGCCCCCGGGTCGGGGCGACGTGCTGGGCGATCGGCGACGGCTGGATCCCGCCGTACGGCACGGGCGACGACCCGACCCTCGCAAGCCACGAGAGCCTGTGCCTGCTCAACGCCGGTCCCGACGACGCGCGCGTCGAGATCCGTCTCTACTTCGCCGACCGCCCGCCGGCCGGCCCCTACGTCGTGGTGGTGCCCGCCGAGCGGGTGCGCCACGTGACGCTCAACGACCTCGACGACCCCGAGCCCGTGCCCCGCGGCACCGACTACTCGGCCGTCGTCGTCGCGTCGGCGCCCGTCGTCGTCCAGCACACGCGGCTCGACTCGCGGCAGGCCGCCAACGCCCTGTTCAGCACGATCGCCCATCCCGTCGACACCTTCCGAGAGGACCTCCGATGACGCAGACCTCCACCCCGACGACCCCCCGCCGGGGCACGCCGTGAACGCCGCGACGGGCCGGCTCGGCCACGGTGCCCTCACCCCGCTCGTCGTCGCGTCGACCGTCGGGGCGGCGCTGGGCGGGTTCATGTTCGGCTTCGACACGGCCGTGGTCAACGGCGCCGTCGACGCTCTCAAGGCCGAGCTCGGCGTCGGGAGCGCGCTCGTCGGGGTGATCGTCGCGAGCGCGCTGCTCGGCGCGGCCGTGGGCGCCTTCTCCGCGGGCACGATCGCGGACCGCTTCGGGCGACGGCGCCTCATGATGGTCGCCGGGACCCTGTTCGTCACCACGTCGGTGCTGTGCGCCGTCGCGCACGACGGCCCGACCCTCGCGCTGTGGCGCTTCCTGGGTGGCGTGGGGGTGGGGATGGCGTCCGTCGTCGCCCCGCTCTACATCGCCGAGATCGCCCCCGCCCGGCTGCGCGGGCGGCTCGCGACGGCGCAGCAGATGTCGATCGTCCTGGGCATCTTCGCCGCGCTCGTCTCGAACGCGTTCCTCGTCCGCGCCGCGGGCGGGGCCGAGGCGGAGCTGGCCCTCGGCCTGCCCGCCTGGCGGTGGATGTTCCTCGTCGCGGTCGTGCCGTCGGTGGCGTACGTGGTCGCGGCGGTCCTGCTGCCCGAGTCGCCGCGGTACCTGGTGATGCGCGGCGACCGGGACGGCGCCGCCCGCACGCTGCGGCGCCTCCACCGCGTCCCGGAGGGCGACGCGCTGCTGGGCGTCGCGACCATCGAGGGAACGCTCCACGAGGCGCGGCCCGCGTGGTCCCACCTGTTCTCCGGCCCGGGCCGCCTCAAGCCCATCGTCTGGCTGGGGATCGCGCTCGCCGCGCTCCAGGCGCTGGTCGGCATCGACGTCATCTTCTACTACTCGACGTCGCTCTGGGCGCAGGTGGGCTTCGGCGAGCAGCAGGCCTTCTGGCTCTCGGCCCTCACGTCGCTCGTCAACGTCGCGGCGACCGTCGTCGCGATCTTCCTCGTCGACCGCGTGGGTCGGCGTCGCCTGCTGCTCGTGGGGTCGGTGGGCATGACGGTCGCCCTGGCCGTCATGGCGACCGGGTTCGCCCAGGCGCGGCAGACCGCGGACGGCGTCGTGTTCGTCGACGCCTGGGGCGTCGTGACCCTGGTCGCGGCGAACGTCTTCGTCGTGGCCTTCGCCGTCTCGTGGGGCCCGGTGGTGTGGATCCTCGTCGGGGAGATGTTCCCCAACCTGCTGCGCGCCCGCGCCGCGTCGCTCGCCGCCGCCGCCAACTGGGCGGCGGGCATCGCCGTCAATCTCACGTTCCCCTCGCTCCGGGACCTGTCGCTCCCCGGCAGCTACGCCCTCTACGCGGTGTTCGCGGCGGCGTCGTTCGTGCTCGTGCTGAGGGCGCTGCCCGAGACGGCGAACCGCCCGCTCGAGGAGATGCGGGAGGACACCGCGTCGGGTGGACCCCAATCACTTTAGGAGTGTTAAAGTGATTGCATGATCCAGAACTCCATCACCCCGGAGCAGGCCCGTCGTCAGCTCGGCCAGGCGGAGGAGGTCGCCGCCCAGGCCCACCGCGCGACCCGCTGGTACCCCTGGCTCAGCGTCGGGCACGCCGTCGCCGCCCTCGCGTACACGATCGCGATCGACGTCCTCGACGCACCGTGGTGGCCCGCCACCACGGTGCTCGTGGTCGTCCTCGCCCTGCTGTGGTCCGCCGTCGCGCGGCACCACCGGACGGCGCCCCGGCACTGGGTGCGCGACATGGGCATCGCCCTGATCACCTGGGCGGTGCTGTACTTCGTCATGCTCGACCCGGCGCTCCAGCTCGTCGGCGCGACGTCGCCCGCCTGGTGGGTCGTCGCCGGCGTCGTCGCCGCGTCCCCGTTCGCGGCGTGCGCGTTCGCGAGCGCACGCCGGTGAGCCACCCGCGCAAGGCCCTGGACGCGCTCATCCACTCGCCCGTGCGCTTCTCGATCCTCGCCGCCCTGGCGAACGTCGAGAGCGCGGACTTCCGCTTCCTGGCCGACCTGGTCGAGCTGAGCGACTCGTCCCTCTCCCAGGCCCTCACCGCGCTCTCCGACGCGGGCCTCGTCGAGATCCGCAAGGAGGCCGCCGGACGTCGGACGCGCACCTGGGTCCGCATCAGCGACCGAGGGCTCGACGCGTTCCGGCAGCACGTGCGCACGCTCGAGCAGATCGCCCGCACCGGCGCGATCGAGCCCCAGCCCGACCCGACCCCGAGAGGCACCGCACCATGACGCCGACGTTCCGTCGAGCCACCGCCGCCGACGTCCCCGCCGCGGCCCGCACCCTCGCCGCCGCGTTCCACGACTACCCCTGGACCCGCTGGGCCGTCCCGGAGGACGACTACCCCGAGCGCCTCGCCGCGCTCCAGGAGATCTACCTCGAGCACGCCCTCGCGCACGGGATCGTGGTCGTCCACGACCCGGCGGACGCCGTCGTCGCGCTCATGCCGCCCGACGCCCCCGCTCCCCCCGGGGACGTCCAGGAGCGCGTCGCCGCGCTGCACGGCCCGCGCCTGCAGGCCGTGGCCGCCGCCGAGCTGCCGCCGCCCCCGCCGGGCGCCTGGACGCTCGCGACGGTGGGGGTCCTGCCGTCGCTCCAGGGCACCGGGCGCGGCAGCGCGGTGTGCCGGGCCGCCCTGCGCGACCCCGCCCTCGGGGACGCGCCCGTCGCGCTCGAGACCTCCGACGCGCGCAACGTCACCTTCTACGAGCGGCTGGGCTTCGTGCGCACCGCGACCACGCAGGTGCACGACGGCCCCGTCGTGCACGGCATGGTCCGCACGCCGAGGCCCTGAGCCCCGACGCCGAGCCGCCGCGCCGAGCGACCTGCCGTGCCGGGTCGCCCGGTGCGGCGGTCCCGCGTGGCTAGTGGTCGCCCGCGCGCACCCGGTCGACGGCGGAGCGCATCTTGCGCGCGTTCACCGCGAGCAGCACGTCCCGGTACTGGGCCGCGCGGTGGAGCTGGCCCTTCAGGTCGTTCGACGACGCGCGGTGGCGCAGGTCGCACGGCACCTCGACCGCCACGTACCCCTTGCGGAGCAGGTCGATCGTCATGCCCGTCTCGACGCCCCAGCCGCGCGCGAGCGGCGTCGCGGCCTCGAACGCCTCGCGCGTGAGGCACCGCATCCCGGAGAGAGGCTGCGTCGGGGTCCACCCCGTGAGGGACTGGATCGCGCGGCGCGCGGCCCCCACGACGATCCCCCGGCCGCCCGCGCCCGGCTGCGGCGGGAGCAGTGCGATGGCGACGTCGGCGTACCCGTCGAGCACGGGCGCGACGAGCGGCGCGGTGTTCACCGCGGTCTCGCCGAGGTCGCCGTCGATGAAGAGCAGGAGGCGCGGCGGGCGGTCGGCCGCGTCGCGCATCGCGACGACGGCGGCGCCCGTCTCCATGGCCGCGGCCTTCCCGCGGTTGTGGGAGTGCCGCACGACGACGGCGCCCGCCTCGCGCGCGACGTGCTGGGTGTCGTCCTCGCTGCCGTCGTCGACGACGAGCACGAGGTCGACGTGCGGGATGGCCTTCGCGGCGCGCACGGTGGCGGCGATGCGACGCGACTCGTCCTTCGCGGGGATGATCACCGCGACGCGCTGACGGACGGCGCGGCCCGTGCGCCCGTCGCCGGCCACCGGGCGCGGCGTGCGCGCCCGGGTCCCGGACGCCGACAGGTACGTCGGCGGCGTGCTCGCCGTGCTCGTGGGGGCACTCCCCGTGTTCTTCCCCGTATCGGTCGACCGATGGTCCGCGTTCACGCCGTCCAGCCTAGTAGTGCAAAGAGTTGGCCGCAGATGTGTCGTCGTTCCACCAGCGGATCCGCTCGGGATCTCCGCAGGACGACCGGGCTGCGTTCCCAGGTCTCCCGGATCCTACTCGACGCGAGAGCCCGCCGACAGGGGCGTCGGCGGGCTCTCGGGGTGGTCGCGCTCCCGCGTCGTGCGCTCGCGCGGGGTGCTCCGGGTCAGCGGAGCGTGACCTGCCGGGACACGATGCCCGCGCGCGCACGGCGCTCGTTCGCGTCGAGCGGCTCCGTGACCGCGAGCGCCTCGGTGAGGCGGGCGTCGAGCTCCGCGACCGGGCCCTCGAGCTCGTCCGCCTCTGTGCCGCGCGGCAGCTCCCACACGGGGACGAGCAGGCCGCTCGACCGGAACGCGCCGACGAACTTGCCGCCCGCGAGGCCGGACTCGCGCTTCGCGTGCAGGCGCGAGATCGCGTCGATGAGGGCGTCCTCCGGCTCGGGGCGGGCCCAGCGCAGGAACTCGCGCGACATGCGGCACCAGTACGCGGACTCGACGGCGTCGAGCTTGACGGTGGGCACCATCGACTCGGCCGCCTGGTCGAGCGAGGCGCGCAGGTCGGGCGTGATCTCCGCCGACGGGTCCAGCCAGAAGGCGAAGTCCTCGTGCACGGTGACGTCGAACGGGACGGAGAGGTCGAGCACGTCCTGGAGGCGCGGGCCGGCGTCGGGCAGGGCGCTCGTCTCGATGGACGTGCCGGGCTCGGCGTCGATCGCCTCCAGGAGCGCGGCGGCGAGGTCGCGGCTCGTGTCGCCGGAGCCGGCCAGGGTCTGGACGGCGAGGAGGATCGTGCCGTCCTGGCGGTGCAGCGCGGCCCAGCCGGCGGGCAGGACCGTCACGACGAGGACGTCGCGCGCCCCGTGCTCGGCGGTCGTGCGCGCGGTCGCGGTGGCCGAGGGGACGACCTCGCGCATCGCGACCCAGTCGGTCTCGCCGGGGAGCCCCTCGAACGGGCGCAGCACGAAGTCGGGCGTGGTGTTCTTGGCCATGCGCGGCAGTCTACTGGCGCGACCTACCGGCGCGGCGGAGCGGCGGGCCGGGTGCGCGGGCGCAGTCGGACGTCGGGCAGCGCGGGCGCAGGCAGGGGGCCGCCGTCGTACCCGACGACCTCGCCGTAGCGGCGGTCGCGCGCGCCGTCCGCGTACCGGGTGCCGCCGCGGTTCGGGCCCTGGTCCCCCGTGACGACGAGCTGGGCCTGCCAGTCCGCGCGGGCGCGCGCGACGTCGTCGTGCGAGCGGCCCACGAAGTTCCACCACATGACGATGTCCTCGCCGAACGGCTCGCCCCCCACGAGCACCGCACGGGCGGGGGCGTCCGGTCCCGCCTCGACGACGAGCGTCGTGCGGCCGGGCTCGACGTACCCGAGCGACGACGGCGGGACGGGCGAGCCCTCGAGCCGCACCACGCCGTCGTCGACGAGGAGGCCGTGCTCGAACGCCGGGTCCACGTCGAGCGTGACGCGCGCGCCGGGCGCGAGGTCGAGCTGCGCCCCGACGATCGGCGTGAAGGTCGTGGCGGGCGAGCGCAGCGCGGCGCCGCCCACGCGGAGCGCGCCGAGGAAGACCTGCACCCGCGCGCCGTCGACCGTGGCGACGGGGAGGTCGGCGTGGTGCTCGAATGCGGGCGGATCCGCGAGGCGGTCGCCCGGCAGCGCGACCCACAGCTGGACGCCGTGCAGGACCGGGGGCCGCTCGCCGCGCGGCGACTCCTCCGAGTGGGAGATGCCGCGACCCGCGGTCATGAGGTTGAGCTCGCCGGGCCGCACCGTCTGGAGCGACCCGACGGCGTCGCGGTGCAGGATCTCGCCGGCGAACAGCCACGTGACGGTCTGGAGCCCGGTGTGGGGGTGCGGCGGCACCTGCATGCCGTCGGTGCCGTCGCCGATGGCGGGCAGCGGGTCGGGGCCGTAGTGGTCGAGGAAGCACCACGCGCCCACGAGCGACCGGGCGCGCTGCGGGATCGTGCGCCGCACCCGCATCGCCCGGGTGCCCCCGAGCGGGACGTCCCGGTGCTCGAGGATCTCGACCGCGGCGCCTCCGCCGTCGTCGTGGGGCGCGCCCGCCGAGCAGACGCGCTCCTCGGGCCGGGTCTCGAGGTTGCTCATGGCACGAGCGTAGGCGCGCGGGGCGGCGCCGTCCTGCGCCTGTCGACGGTCTTCGCGTCGGGCCGCGCCCGCGGGAGAATGGGGACGAGGCCCCTCGGAGCAGGATTCCGAGGGGCCTCGCCGTGTCCGCGCGACCCCGGGGCGGTCGGGCCGGGTGGCCCGTCGGGGCGCCGCTCGCGACGTGGCGGCCCGGCGCCCTCGCGTCCGCCCGGGTGCCCGGGCAGGTGCGGTGACGCCGATCGCGGTCGGCCTTCCGGGTCCGGTAGGAACCTGCGCCGTCGCGCGCAGCCCCGCAGCAGGGGGTGGCGGGTCGTCCACCGTTCTCCGGTCGGCCGTGCCCTCGCGTGCGCGGCGAGACGTCGTGCGGTCCTGGCGAGGCCCTCAGACCCCTGCGTGATGCGTGCCGGAACCCCGTCGTCCGTGTGCGCCCGTCCGGGCCGTTACGGACGTTTGTAGTCCTCGGCCCGGGGGTCTGCAAGAGTTCCCACCGTTGTCATTTGGGCCGGCCGGATGACCACAGGTTCGTCCACAGGACGCCCCGCGCCGTTCCCACGCCGCCCACAGGCCTGTGGATGAATTCTGTGGACAGATCTCGGCGCGGACCGGACCCGTCCGACCCCGCGGCGCGGCCCGTGCGCACGCGCTCAGACCCAGAACCGCGCCGTGGGTGCCGCCGCCGGGGAGAGCCGCTCGTCGAGGTCGAGGTCGCGCACGACGAACCCGCCGTCGTCGACGAGCGTCCCCGCGAGCCGGCCCTGGAGCATCGCCGCGAGCCGGGCGAGCAGCACCCGGGCACGCGAACGCGCGATGACGTGCAGCCCCGAGGGCCGCTCGACCGCGAGCTCGTCCGGCTCGGTCGGCACCCACGTGAGGCGGTAGGCGTGCGGCCCGTGCTCGCGCCAGTCGAGGCCGTCGAGCGCGAGCGGGACCCGCGCGACGCGTCGGGCCTCGAGCCGCACCGCGCCGTCGTACGGGGTCTCGCCCGACAGCACGTACTCCGCGAGGCCGTCCGCGCCCGGCCGCACCACGACGACCCCCGCGCCGGGGACCGTCGTGCGCAGGACGCCGAGCGCGTCGTCGGGCCCGAGCACGTGGGCGCTGTAGAGCGTGAGGTCGACGCCCGATGCCGGGTCGGGCGTGAGCACGGTCCGGCCGTCCGCGACGACCGCGCCGCCGACGCGCCGGGCCGCGGCGACGGCCCAGCCCAGCACGCGGAGCTCGAGCCCCTGCGGCAGCCCTGCCGGGAACGCGCGCACCAGCCCGTCGCGGTCGTCGGTCACAGAGCCAGTCGACGTGCCGGTCGACGTGTCGGCCCAGGCGCCGGTCCGCGCGCGGGGCGCGAGGCGCGCGTCGGGGTGGTCGACGTGGAGCGCGAACGCCTCGGCGCCCCCGCCCGCGAGGCCGAGCGCCTGCGTCTGCGGCGGCGTGAGCGCGAAGGGCCCGACGACGCGCGCCCCCTCGGCGAGGCGCAGCTCGCCCGGTGCGACGACGCCGTCGGGCACCACGCCACGGAACCGCGCGCCGGCCATGGGGCGCGCCGCTCCTCCGCCGCCCGGCGGCGTCGTCCAGGCCGCGCCCGCGAACCAGGCGCGCGCGAGCGCGTCCACGGGCGTGCGGGCCGCGCCGCGCGAGCGGGGCGTCGCGAGCAGGTGCGCACCGGCGTGCGCGTCCGGCACCAGGCCGGCGACGGGGGCGTCCATGACCGGAACGTAGAGCGCCCCGGAGGCGACGGTGTTACGGCGGTGTCACGAGCGTGGGTCCGCTCACGGGGACCCCGCGGGCGTCAGGCGCCGACGTCGTGGAGGTGGTGGACGACGTCGTGCACGAAGTACTGCCCCAGCGTCCGGACGGTGAAGACCGACCCGTTCGAGCGCCGCCCGGGGCGCTCCCACTGGTCGGGGACGAGCGCGTCGAAGCGGCCCGCGACGCGGTCGCCCGCGATCCGGAGCTCGCGCGCGACGACGGCCGGGTCCTGGTGCGCGTAGTCCTCCGCGACCGCCGTCGCGTCCTGGTCCCAGTTGGCGAACTGCGGGTCGTCGCCCTCGACCATGGACTGCACGCGCACGTCGAACACGGAGAAGACGTCGCGGACGTGCGCGGCGTACTCGAGCACGGACCAGGTCGTCGGGTCGGGGCGGGTCCGCGCGTCCGCGCGGGCCAGGGCCGCGACGTAGCGCGGGACGGCGTCGCGGACCGCGGCGCCCACGCGGTCGGGCGTGACCTCGGCGGCGACGAACCCGCACTCGGGGCACGGGCGCTCCATGACCCACGTCCAGTCCTTGGTGTCCGCGGGGACGGGCGGGAACTCCGGGTCCGGGGCGGCGGCGGGGACGCCCTCGGGCGACGCGGTCGTGTCCATGGCGGCAGTGTGCCAGACGGCGCAGCACCCTCCCCGGGGCCCGGATCGTCGGGGATTAGCGTTCTGACACGACCTGCCTATGATGTCAGCATGCCCAAGATCATCGGAGGGTCCCTCCACGAGCACCGCGCCCAGACCCGGCAGAAGCTCTTCGCGGCGCTCTCGACCCTCATGATGGACCGGGGCTTCGACGCCATCTCGCTCGCGGACATCGCCGCCGCCGCCGGGGTCGGCCGCACCGCGGTCTACAACCACTTCCCCGACAAGGAGGCCCTGCTCCTGGGGTTCATCACCCACGAGACGGAGCAGTACGTCGGGACGCTCGAGCGCGCGCTGGAGCACGTGGACGACCCGGTCGAGCAGCTGCGCACCTACATCCGCCAGCAGGCGCAGCTCAAGCGCATCTTCCACCTGGCCCCGGGGCCGGACCTGCGCACCGTGCTCTCGCGGACCACGCGGCAGCGGCTGCGCGAGCACGCGGAGCTCGTCGAGGCGATCCTGCGCCGCATCGTCCGGTCGGGGATCGAGGCGGGCGAGTTCCCCGCGCAGGACATCGACACGACGGTCCAGCTCGTCAACGCGTGCCTGTCCGGACGCCTCGTGCCCGACGACCCCGTCGCGCGCGAGCAGGCGATCGAGGCGACCGAGGCGTTCGTGCTGCGCGCCGTCGGAGCTGACGCGACCTCGCCCGCGCTCGCGGGCTGACGCCTGGAGCGCGCCCTCCGGGGTCGGATGACGGACAGAGGATAGGCAAGCCTCACCTCCGTGGGCTACAGTTCCTGACGCATCGTCATGACACGGCGTCAGGACGTGCTGTCCCGCCCCGACGCACCCGCAGGAGCCATCCCGTGACTGCCCTCACCCACGACCTCCACCGCGCCGACGAGTCCGTCCCGCTGTCGCAGCGGCTGCGCGAGGGCACGCGCCCCGAGCACGAGCAGGCCGAGGGCTCCGGGTTCGTCGAGCGGCTCATGTCCGGCCGCCTCGACGTCGCCGCGTACGCCGACCTCGCCGCCCAGCAGTGGGCCATCTACGGCGCGCTCGAGGACGCGAGCGCCGCGATGCGCGCCGACGCCCAGGGCGCGAGCCTCGTGTTCGACGAGCTCACGCGCACCCCCGAGATCGAGAAGGACCTCACGTTCCTCGTGGGCGCCGACTGGGCCGAGCGCGTGACGATCCACCCCGCGACCGAGCGCTACGTCGCCCGCCTGCGCACGGTCGGCGGGTCCCTGCCCGCGTACGCCGCGCACGCCTACACGCGCTACCTCGGAGACCTCTCGGGCGGCCAGATCATCAAGCGCATGCTCGAGCGCCACTACGGGCTCTCGGGCGACGGCCTCGCCTTCTACACGTTCGTCGAGATCCCCAAGTCCAAGCCGTTCAAGGACGTCTACCGCGAGCGCCTCGACGCCCTGGTCCTCACCCCCGGGCAGCTCGACGAGACCGTCGCCGAGGCCAAGCACGCCTTCCGCCTCAACAGCGACCTCTTCGCCGACCTCGGCGCCGCCCACCCCTGACCCGCCCCACCCACACGCCCCGCCGCCGCCCATGCGGTTGCGGCCGGTCCCACCCAGCCGACGGGCCGCGACCCCATGCTCGGCCGCGCGCCGGGGGGTCGTTCGTGAGGTGAGTTACTCCACGGCGGTCGAGAAACGTCCGCGGGTCAGGTTAGGCTCGTCTTACCTGGTGGCGGCGGCCGTGGCGGCCGCGCCCTCGGACCGCTCCCTGGAGAACTCCCCATGCCTCACGCTGCCCGCCCTGCGCCGTACCCCGGCTCGTCGCCGCGCCGCCCGACGTCGCCCGCCGGCACGCCGGGTGCCGCGCCCCGCCGCGCACGCCGGACCGTGACCGCGCTGGCCGGGGCGAGTGCCGTCGTCCTGCTGGGCCTGGTCGCCGCGTGCGCGCCGCTCCCCTACGAGCCCCCCGCGACGCCGTCGGCCGCGGCGAGCCAGGACGCGGAGCCCGTCGAGGCGACCCCGACCGACACCCCGACGACCACGGCGCCCGCCTGCACGACGCTCGAGGAGTCCCGGGCCGCGGGCGGCGGCTCCGACGTCGACCCCGCGTCGTTCCCCACCGGGCCCACGAGCGCGACGTTCGCCGACGACGCGATCCACCCGGTCGCCGAGGCGCCCGCCCCGCAGCTCCCGGTGACGGTCGAGTCGGTCGACGGGCGCCAGGTCGAGATCACCGACGTGAGCCGCATCATCCCCGTCGACCTGTACGGGACGCTCGGCGAGATCGTCTACAGCCTGGGGCTGGGCGCGAACGTCGTGGGCCGCGACCTGCCGACCGGCTTCCCCGAGGCCGCGGACGTCCCCGTCGTCACGGGTGCCGGCCACGCGCTCGACGTCGAGGCGATCCTCGGGCTGGACCCCTCCGTGATCCTCACCGACGCGACGATCCTCACCGACGACGTGCGCGGCCAGCTCGAGAGCTCGGGCATCCCCGTCGTGTACTTCGACGAGGCCCGCACGCTCGACGGCGTCGACGACCGGATCCGCGCCGTCGCGACAGCGCTGGGCGTGCCCGAGCAGGGCGAGGCGCTCGTCGAGCGCGCGGACCGGCAGATCTGCGCGGCCCTCGCCGCGGTGCCGCAGGACACCGGGACGCCGCGCGTCGCGTTCCTCTACCTGCGCGGGGCGAACATCAAGATGCTGTTCGGGCCCGGCTCCGGCGCCGACGACCTGATCCGCGAGATCGGCGGCGAGGACGCCGGGACCGCGATCGGCCTCACGCAGCAGTACGCGCCGGTCACGAGCGAGGCGATCATCAGCGCCGCGCCCGACGCCTACCTCGTCATGACCGACGGGCTCGAGTCGATGGGCGGCCTCGACGCCATGATGGCGATCCCCGGCCTCGCGCAGACGCCCGCGGGCGAGGCGCGGCGCGTCGTCGACATGGACGGCTCGCGCCTCCTCACGTTCGGCCCCCGCACCGGCTCCACGATCGCGGCGCTCGTCGAGGCCTTCTACGGCGTGCCCGCGCCGGAGCTCCCGGCGTCGTGAGCGCGCCCGCCACCCGCCCCTCGGCACGCCGGAGGGCGCGCCCGGTCCCGAGGGCGTCGCCGTGCCCGACGGCGCCCCGCGCCCGGGTGGTCGGCCCGCCCGGGTGGGGCCCGCCGTCGGGCAGCAGCGCCGCCACGCCGCCCGGTGGCTGATGGTCGGGCTGGGCGTGGCGCTCGCGGTGCTCACCGTCGTGTCCGGCATGACGGGTCAGGTGCCGGTGTCGCCCGCGGAGGTGCTCGGCTCGCTCGCGCACCACGTCGGGCTCGACTGGGGGCCCATGCCGTCGCACCCGCAGGGCGAGAACGCGCTGTGGGTCGTGCGGTTCCCGCGCGTCGTCCTGGCGATCGTCGTCGGCGCGGCGCTCGCGTGCTCGGGCGCGCTCATGCAGGGCGTGTTCGGCAACCCGCTCGCCGAGCCCGGCGTCATCGGGGTCTCCTCGGGCGCGGCCGTGGGCGCGTGCGCGGTCATCGTCACCGCGGGCGCGCTCGTGCCCGGCACGTGGGTCGCCGCGGCGGCGTTCGTCGGCGGGCTCGTCACGACGTTCGTCGTCTACGCGCTCGCGCGCGCCGGCGGTCGCACCGAGGTCGTGACGCTCGTGCTCACGGGCATCGCGGTCAACGCGTTCGCGGGCGGGATGCTCGCGTTCTTCACGTTCGTCGCCGACCCGGCCGCGCGCGAGCAGATCGTCTTCTGGCAGCTCGGCTCGCTCGGCGGCGCGACGTGGCAGTCCGTCGCGGTCGTCCTGCCGATCGCCGTCGTCGGCGTCACCGGCGCGATGCTCGTGCGCCGCAAGATGGACCTGCTCGCGCTCGGCGAGCGCGCCGCGCAGCACCTCGGGGTCGACGTCGAGCGGCTGCGCCAGCTCGTCATCGTCCTCGTCGCGCTCCTCGTCTCCGCCGGGGTCGCGTTCACGGGGATCATCGCGTTCGTCGGGCTCGTCGTGCCGCACCTCGTGCGCATGGTGTGCGGGCCGAGCCACCGCACGCTCGTCCCCGCGTCCGTGCTGGGCGGCGCCGTCGTGCTGCTCGCCGCCGACCTCCTCGCACGCAGCGCCGTCGCGAACGTCGAGCTGCCGCTCGGCATGATCACGTCGCTCGTCGGCGGGCCGTTCTTCTTCTACCTGCTGCGCCGCACGCGCTCGCGCCAGGGAGGCTGGGCATGAGCGACCTGCGCCACGAGGGGTCGTCGTTCCTCGGCGCGCTGCGCACCGCCGTCACCGGTGCCCGACGGCGGCCCCGCCTCCCCCGCCCGGCCGCGCCCGGCGACGTGGTCACCGCCGCGCACGGCGTGTCCCTCACCCTGGGCGAGGCGCCGATCCTGCGCGACGTGTCGGTCGACGTGCGCGCGGGCGAGGTCCGCGCGCTGCTCGGCCCGAACGGGGCCGGGAAGTCGTCGCTGCTGGGCGTCCTCACCGGCGACCTGCGCCCCGAGGCCGGAGACGTCACCGTAGCCGGCCGCCCGCTCGCCGCGTGGACCCCGACCGAGCTCGCCCTGCGCCGGTCGGTCATGCTCCAGCAGGTCTCGCTGAGCTTCCCGTTCACCGCCGTGGACGTCGTGCGCATGGGCCGCTCGCCGTGGCGCGGCACCCCGTTCGAGGACGACGACGACGCCGCGGTCGCCGAGGCGCTCGCCGCGACCGACGTGGAGCACCTCACCGACCGGCACTTCACGTCGCTGTCCGGCGGGGAGAAGGCCCGCGTCGCGCTCGCGCGCGTGCTCGCCCAGCGCACCGCGCTCCTCATGCTCGACGAGCCGACCGCCGCGCTCGACCTCAAGCACCAGGAGCTCGTGCTCCAGCTCGCCCGGGCGCACGCCGCCGCTGGCGGTGCGGTGGTCGTCGTCGTGCACGACCTCTCGCTCGCGGCCGCGTACGCCGACCAGGTCACCGTCCTCGCGGGCGGGCGCGTCGTCGCCGACGGCGGTCCGCGCGACGTCCTCACCGCCGAGCTGCTGAGCGGCGTCTACGACTACCCCGTCGAGGTCGTCGACCACCCCGGCGGCGGCGCGCCGATCGTCGTGCCGCGCCGCTGAGGACGATAGGCTCGGGAGCACGACATCCCCCACGCCTCTCCACGATGCGCAACCCGGGGGATCTTCTCTGCGCGGGGTCGAAGACCGTGGAGCACCGCCCGTCGAGAGGGCCCGGCCTAGCGACTCGCCCCGACGCCGCCGGGGAGCACCTCGTTGCGGTCGGGCGCGGCCGTGAACGACCCTCGCCCGCCGGTGATCGAGCGCAGGTCGAGGACGTAGCGGGTCAGCTCGGCCTCGGGCACGAGCGCGTCGACGCGCACGCGGCCGTCGGGCAGGGAGTCGGTCGCGGTGATGTGGCCGCGCCGCGCGGAGAGGTCGCCCATGACGTCGCCCTGCGCGTCGGGCGGGACGGTCACGGTCACCGCGGAGACGGGCTCGAGCACGACCGTCCCGGCCGTGGCGAGCGCCTCCCGCACCCCCACGCCGCCCGCGGTGCGGAACGCCATGTCGGATGAGTCGACGGAGTGCGCCTTGCCGTCGAGGACCTCGACGCGCAGGTCCACGACGGGGTAGCCGTGCGGTCCGCCGCTCTCCATGGCCTCGCGGGCGCCGCGCTCGACCGCGGGCAGGTACTGGCGCGGCACCGACCCGCCGACGACGGAGCTGACGAACGCGAACCCCTCGCCGCGCGGGAGCGGGGAGACGCGCAGCTGCACGACGGCGAACTGCCCGTGCCCGCCGGACTGCTTCTTCACGCGTCCCTCGACCTCGACGGCGCGCGTGATCGTCTCCCGGTAGGCGACCTCGACGGGCTCGGTCGTGACGCGGACGCCGAAGGACCGTTCGAGCCGCTCGACGGCGACGGCGAGGTGCGTGTCCCCGAGGCCGCCGAGGACCGCCTGGGAGCCGGTGAGGTCGACGTGCAGCGTCGCGTCCTCGGCGCGCAGCCGGGTGAGCGCGGCGGACAGCTTGTCGTCGTCGGACTGCGACACGGGCCGCAACGCGAGCGTGTACACCGGTGGCCGGGGTGGCAGGTCTCGCGCCGCGACGGGCATCCGGCGGCCCGCGAGGAGCGTGCCGGTCGACGCGGCGGAGAGCTTCGCGACGGCGGCGACGTCGCCCGCGACGACCCGGTCGACGGCCAGGTGCTCGCGGCCGCGCAGCCGGAAGAGCCCGTGGACGCGGTCGTCTGCGCCGGTCGCGGTGCTCACGAGCCGGTCGCCCGTCGCGACGGTCCCGGACAGCACCTTGAACACCGACACCTGCCCGACGAACGGGTCGACGACGGTCCGGAAGACGTGGACGAGCGCGTCGCCCGCGGGGTCGGCCGCGACCTCGGACGTCACGGCCTCGCCCGACCCGGCGGCGTCGGGCAGCGCGACGACGGCCGGGCGGTCCGCGGGCGACGGCCCGAGCTCGCACACGAGGTCGAGGACGCGGTCCACCCCGACGCCGGTGACGGCGGACGCGAGCAGCACCGGCACGGCCTCGCCCGTCAGCACCTCGTGCGCGAGCGTGCGCTCCAGGTCGGCCGGGCCCGGCTCGTCGCCCCCGAGATAGGCCTCGAGCTGGTCGTCGTCGTGCGTGACGATCTCCTCGACGACCTCGTCGTGCAGCGCGTGCTCCTCGTCGCGGACGTCGGCGGGGACCTCCTCGTCGTGGCCCTGCCAGACCCCCTGACCGCCGCCCCCGTACTCGCGGGCGCGCTCGGTGAGGACGTCGGCCACGCCGTGCAGCGTCTGCTCCTCCCCGAGCGGGAGCTCGAGCGGCGCGAACGGCGCATCGAACGCGGCCCGGAGCGCGGCGAGGACGGTGCGAAAGCTCGCCCGCGCGCGGTCCTCCTGGGAGACGACGACGAGGCGGGGGATCCCCGCCTCGTCGCACCGTCGCCAGACCTCCTCCGTGCCCGACTGCACCCCGTCGACGGCGCTCACCACCACGACCGCGAGGTCCGCCACCGCGAGCGCCGCGTCCACGGACCCCGCGAAGTCGGGCGAGCCGGGGGTGTCGAGCAGCGTGACTTGGTAGGTCGTGCCGTCGGGCGCGCGCCAGTCGAGGTGCGCGACGCCGAGGCTCACGGAGATGCCGCGCGCGACCTCCTCGGGCTCGTGGTCGCACACGGTCGTGCCCTCCGCGACGGAACCCGGGCGCGGGACGGCGCCCGCACGGTGGAGGAACGCCTCGGCGAGCGTGGTCTTGCCCGAGCCGCTGTGCCCGACGAGGGCGACGTTGCGGGTCGTGGCCGGGCCGGTGGACGTCGACGTCGTGGCCATGGCTGCCTCCTGGCGGCGGCGGGGCGCCGTGTCCCGCCGGGGTTCCAGGCTAGTGACGTCGAACGGATCGTGCCCGGGCCGGAGGTCCCGGCCCGGGCCCGGGGCTACAGGTGGGCGTCCGCGTACACGCGCAGGGCGTCGCGCACGAGCGTCGCACCCTCGACGCCGCCGTAGCTCTTCGCGAACCGCTCGTCTGCGACGTACATCTCGCCGAGGCCGACGACGTACTCCTTGACCGGTGCCGCGCCGGCACCCGGGGTTCCGGGGATGCCGCCGAGCCACTCGACGTGGCGGCGCGCGAGCTGTTGCGCCTCGTCGGACGCCGGGTCGACGCCCCGGGCGGCCGCCGCGGCCCAGTCCTCTCCGAGCGCGCGCGTGCGGTCCTGCCAGACGGCGCGGTCGTCGTCGGACATCCCCCGCCACCAGGTGTCGCTCCGCGCGTACGCGTCCTTCCCCCAGCGGGCCTCGACCTCGTCGCGGTGCTGCGTGTGGTCGAACCCGTCGAACATGTCGTCCGCCATGAGCTCGCCACCTCCTTCCATCGTGGTGATCGTCCGTTCGACCGACGCGATCTGCCGCGCCAGCCGCTGCCGCTCCGCCCGCAGCCACCCGAGGTGGCCGCGCAGCGCCCGCACCTGGGCCTCCCGCCGGGCGCTGGCCGACGGCGGCCCGTCACCCTGCCGGGCGGGCGGGCCGTCGAGCGCCTCGCGGATCGCGGGGAGGCCGAGACCGAGGTCGCGCAGGAGCAGGATCCGCTGGAGCCGGACGAGCGCGTCGGCGTCGTAGTGGCGGTAGCCGTTCGCCGCGACCCGGCTCGGGGGGAGGAGCCCGACCGCGTCGTAGTGACGCAGCGTGCGGCTCGTCGTCCCGGCCAGGCGCGCGACCTCCTGGATGGACCAGTCGGCCGTGCGGGCGCCCGTCGTGCTCATCTCCCGCTCCTCCCGTGCGTCGGTGGTGCTCTCGTGCGGCACCGGGACCACGGTAGAAGTTGACGTCACGTCAAGGTCAACTGCTTCGAGCTCTCGGAGTTCTCGATGCTGCTCGCGGGAGCGGTCTCGGGCGCGTCCTCGGTCGCGCTCCCGGACGCGGTCGCGTGCGCCACGTGGTGCCACCCGGCGTCGCGCGACGTCGCGGCGAGGAAGCATGCCCGGACGAACGCCACCTGGAGGAACAGGTCGTAGAGCAGCTCAGGCAGCACGAGGACGGCGAGCAGCCGGCCCTTCGGCCCGTTCCGCCACACCGTCACGACCCGTTCGAGCACGAGGACCCCGCCCACGGCGAGCCACGCCGGGACCACCCGGAACGTGCCCGCGACGACCGTCAGCGCCGTGAGGACGAGGAGGCTCGCGAGCATGAGCGTGCTCAGCACGAGCATCGCCTGCTGCCCGACGTACCGGGCAGTGACGCGCGTGAACCCGTACGCGTGCAGGTTGTCGAGCATCCCCTTGTACCAGCGGACGCGCTGGCGGTGCAGGTCGCGGCACGTCGGCATGAGCTCCGTCGTGCAGGACATCCGCACCGGCGACGCGAGCTCGTAGCCGAGCGTGCGCAGCGCGAGGGTGAGCTCGGAGTCCTCGGTGATGGCGCCGACGTCGTACACGTCGCCGCGCCGCCCCGGGAGCCGGTCCCCGCGCGCGGCGGCGACCGCCCGCAGCGCCTCGGTCCGCACGAGCGCGGCCGTGCCCGTGAGGACGGACGTCCGCCCGGTCACGTCGATCTGCACGCCGTACCGCTCGTACTCGTCGGACTGGAGCTGCTCGAGCACCGAGCGCGGCGGGGTGCCGCGGAAGACACCACCGACCGCGCCGAGCTCCGGGCGCGCGTCGAGCAGGGCGAGGCCGTCCTCGACGAACGTCGGGGCGATGGTCGTGTCCGCGTCGAGCACGAGGACGTTCTCCGCCTCCACCCCGCGCAGCGCCTGGTTCAGCGCCCCGGCCTTGCGGCCGGTGTTGCCGACCGTCTCGACGACGTCGGCGCCCAGGCGGCGCGCGGTCTCGACCGTCGCGTCGGTGCTGCGGTCGGACACGACGACGACCCGGTCGACCGGGCGCGTCTGCGCCCGGACCGACGCGAGCGTCGTCGGCAGGGCCGCGGCCTCGTCGTGCGCCGGGACCACGACCACCACCCGTGGGAGCGTCGCCGCGCTCATCGGTGCTCCGCGAGCCGCTTGCGCAGGACGCGCGCCGTCATGACGAGCGCGAGCCCCGCCACGACGAGCGTCCAGGCTCCCACCACGTAGAAGCCCGCGATCGCTCCCGTCGTCGCGAGCACGGTCCCTGCCTGAGTCGTACCGAGCTGGTACACGATCCACCTCCTGTCGTCGTCGGTGGTTCCACCGTCCGTCGCGGAGGCCGGTACCCATCCGGGCCCGGGCGGCGGTGGAGCACCGCCCGGGACGTCGGGTGAGCACGCGGGGGCCGCGGAGGAGTGCCCTGCCGTCGGGCGGTGGGTACACGACGACGCCCGGCCTCCGCGGCGTGCGGGGACCGGGCGTCGGAGGTGGCGCGTCAGGCGGTCGGTGCCGCCCCGCCGTCGGACGGGGCGGAGCCGGGGCCGGGGCCGTCGGACGGTGCCGGTGAGGGCGCGGAGCTCTGCTGCGCCGGGGCGGCGCGGCGCCGTCCGAGGACGAACCCGACCGCACCTCCCACCAGCAGGGCTCCGGCTCCCGCGAGGAGCGCCGCGGCACCCGGCGGGTACGCGCCCACGGGGACGAACGTCGTCCCGGAGACCGGCGCTTACGCGAACCAGCCGAACGACGTCGGGCGGCTCGCGACCAAGAGCGCGGCGAGCAGCAGGCCGACCCCCAGCACGACGAGCGCCACCAGGACGACGGCGGCGACGCGCGGACGGACCGGACGGGGCGCGGGCTGCTCGGGGGCGGTCACGTCCGCCATCGTCCCGGGCGACGGCGCCCGCGGCAACCGACCGCGGCGCTACTCCCCCACGGTCCCGTCGATCGCCTCGCGCAGCAGGTCGGCGTGACCGTTGTGCCGCGCGTACTCCTCGACCAGGTGCACGAGGATCCAGCGCAGCGTCCAGCGCTCGCCCGTGTGCCGGTCGGCGCGGGCGCTCAGCCGGTCGAGCCCGCCGTCCGCGAGCGCCGCGTCGAGCACCGCGTCCGACGCCGCGACCGCCCGGTCGAACAGCATGCGCAGCTCCTCCGGCGAGTCGCCCGCCGCGGAGGTCCAGTCCCAGTCGCGGTCGTCGGCCCAGTCCGCCGTGTCGAACGGGGGCATGAGCTCCTCGCCGCGGAACACCTGCGAGAACCACTGCGACTCGACGAACGCGAGGTGCTTGAGCAGCCCGCCCAGCGTCATCGACGACGGCCGCAGCCGGTGCGCGAGCTCCGCGGCGTCGAGCCCGGACGTCTTCCAGCGGAGCGTGTCGCGGTGGAAGTCGAGGAAGCCGCGCAGCGTGGTCACCTCGTCGGCGGCGACGGGCGGGTCGGTGCGGTGGTCGGTCACGGCGCCACCCTAGCGACCGCGCCGGTGCGCCCGCTCAGGGCAGGTCGGCCTCCCACGCGAGCCACTTCCGCCGTACCGCCGCCTCGACGTCGACGCCCTGGGAGCGCGCGAGCAGCAGCAGGTGCGCCAGGACGTCGGCGACCTCGTCCGCGAGCGGTGAGGCTGCGCCGTCGGGCCCGGGCGTCCCTGCGCCTCCGCGCGGGCGGGTGCGCCCCGTCGCGGCGAGGAACGCCTGGGTCAGCTCGCCGACCTCCTCGGTGAGCTTGAGCATGAACCAGTCCGGGTCGCGGTCGACGCCGAACTTGCGCGCGTACAGCGCCGACACCGCCTCGACGCGCTCGCCGAGCGCGGGCAGGGTGAGGGGCGCGTCGTCGTCCATCGCGCCAGTGAACCACCTGGCACCTCCGACCGTTCGGCACCCACGGTCCGCGTTCAGCAGCACGAGGTGCCGAACCCCGCACGACCTGCCGAACAGCGGACCTAACGCACGACGAGCGCGACGACGAGCAGCAGCACCGTCGCGACGATCTCCCCGGTCCCGACGGCCCGCGGGCTCAGCCGTCGGCCCGGCAGCACCGCCGCCCGGGCGGTCGCGGCGGCGAGGAACGCCGTCGCCCACCACCATGTGGGGTCGTGCACGACGGCGACGACGCCCGCCGCGACGGTGACCGCCGCGTGGTAGGCGACCGAGGCGACGACGTACGACCGCACGCCGCGCTCGCGGATCATCGTCTTGACGTAGAGCACCGTGCCGAACAGGTACGCGAGGAGCAGCGCGGCGACCAGCCAGACGACGGCCGGGACGGCGAGGGCGGACGCACCCGCGGGCCGGCACGCCGCGTAGGCGACGACCGTCATGAGCGACGCGGCGACCGTGAGGGCGCCGCCCGCGGCGACCGACCGCTCGGTGCGCCGCGCCGACGCCCACAGCCCGAGCGCGAGGAACGGCACGAACGCGGGCGCCCAGGCCGCGAGCGCCGGGTCGAGCAGGAGCACGACCGTCCCGAGAACGGTCGCAGCCGCGCCGTACGTGAGCATCGGGCGCCGGTAGCGGGGCCGGCGGCGGGACTTCAGCCACAGCCCGGCCGCGGAGTAGGCGAGGTACCCGATGAGCCAGAGCGCGCCGAGCGCGAGGGTCACCGGACGGAACCCGGCGTCCTGCACGCCGCGCACCGTGCCGACCACGAACGGCAGCAGGAGCATGGGCCACGCGCCGTGCTGGTTCGGCACCCAGCCGGGCGGACGTCGGGCCACGTCCCGAGGCTAGCGCCGCAGGGGCCGGCTCCGGCCGCGCGGAGTCCCCCGTGCGCGCGGCCGCACGTCCCGGCCGCGCGGGACCTTCGTCCTGACCTTCGACGGCGTCCCGCGGCGCGCCGTCGTCCGTCGTCACGCGCGGTCGTCGGACTAGATATGGTGGCGCAGCCGTGATTCACACCCCACATGTTGGGGTACGGTCCGTCGCGCAACCTCTGCGTGCCGGCGAGAACCCGGTGGGCAGAGGGGACGAGCGATGACCGCCATCGAGCTCGACCAGGCAGCACCGCACCGCACGACCGCCACGCTGGAGGTCCTCAAGCGCGACGGCCGGCGACGGCCGTTCGACGACGCCCGCATCCGCGCCGCCGTGACGAAGGCGTTCGCGGAGGTGCACGGCGACCTCACGGCGACGCACCGCCGCCGCGTGGCGGAGGTCGTCGACCAGGTCGACGCGGAGATCGCCGCGCGGTTCGACGCGACCGTGAAGATCTACGAGATCCAGGGCGTCGTCGAGCACGTGCTCCTCGAGTCGCACGAGTACGACGTCGCGCGCGCCTACATCGACTACCGCGTGCAGCGCGACTTCGCGCGCAGCCGGGCGACGGACCTCAACCACTCGATCGTGCGGCTGCTCGACAAGGACTCGACGGTCGTCAACGAGAACGCGAACAAGGACAGCGAGGTCTTCAACACCCAGCGCGACCTCACGGCCGGGACGGTGGGCAAGGCGATCGGGCTGCGGATGCTGCCGCCGCACGTCGCGAACGCGCACCAGAAGGGCGACCTGCACTACCACGACCTCGACTACCACCCCTACGCGCCCATGACGAACTGCTGCCTCATCGACTTCCGGTCGATGCTGTCGAGCGGCTTCCGGATCGGGAACGCGCAGGTCGAGCCGCCCCGTTCGATCCAGACCGCGACGGCGCAGATCAGCCAGATCATCGCGAACGTGTCCTCCAGCCAGTACGGCGGGTGCTCGGTCAACCGCATCGACGAGCTCCTCGCCCCGTACGCCGAGCGCAACCTGGAGAAGCACCTCGCGGACGCGCGCCGCTGGATCGCCGACGCCTCTGCGCACGAGGAGTACGCGCGCGAGAAGACGCGCAAGGACATCTACGACGCGATGCAGTCGCTGGAGTACGAGATCAACACCCTGTTCACGTCGAACGGGCAGACGCCGTTCACGTCGGTCGGGTTCGGGCTCGGCACGGGGTGGCTGGAGCGCGAGATCCAGCGCGCGATCCTCCAGATCCGCATCCGCGGCCTCGGCAGCGAGGGCCGCACCGCGATCTTCCCCAAGCTCATCTTCACGCTGCGCCGCGGGCTGAACCTCGACCCCGGCGACCCCAACCACGACCTCAAGCAGCTCGCGGTCGAGTGCGCGACGAAGCGCATGTACCCGGACGTGCTGTCGTACGACAAGATCGTCGAGCTCACCGGGTCGTTCAAGGTGCCCATGGGCTGCCGGTCGTTCCTCCAGGGCTGGCAGGACGAGCACGGCCGGGACGTCTCGGAGGGGCGCATGAACCTCGGCGTCGTGACGCTCAACCTGCCGCGCATCGCGCTCGAGGCGGACGGCGACCTCGACGCGTTCTGGCGCCTGCTCGACGAGCGCCTGGAGACCGTGCACGACGCGCTCGTCTTCCGCATCGAGCGCTGCAAGGAGGCGACGCCGGGCAACGCGCCGATCCTCTACGTGCACGGGGCGTTCGGGGAGCGCCTCGCTCCCGGCGACGACGTCGACCGGCTCTTCCGCGACGGCCGCGCCACGGTGTCGCTCGGGTACATCGGGCTGTACGAGGTCGCCGCCGCGTTCTTCGGCGGCGCCTGGGAGCACGACCCGCGGGCCAAGGAGCTCACGCTCGACGTGCTGCGGTCCCTGCACGCGCACGCCGCCGGGTGGACGGCGCGGCTCGGCTACCGGATCAGCGTCTACGCGACGCCGAGCGAGAGCCTGACCGACCGGTTCTGCCGCCTCGACCGGGAGCGGTTCGGCGCGGTGCCCGACATCACCGACAAGGACTACTACACGAACAGCTTCCACTACGACGTCCGCAAGAGCCCGACGCCGTTCGAGAAGCTCGACTTCGAGGCCGAGTACGCGCGGTACACGTCGGGCGGGTTCATCCACTACTGCGAGTACCCCGTGCTCCAGCAGAACCCGCGGGCGCTGGAGGCCGTCTGGGACTACGCGTACGACCGCGTGGGCTACCTCGGCACCAACACGCCCATCGACCGCTGCTACGCGTGCGGGTTCACGGGTGACTTCGACCCGACCGCGCGCGGCTTCGCGTGCCCGTCGTGCGGCAACGCCGACCCGCGCACGTGCGACGTCGTGAAGCGCACGTGCGGGTACCTCGGCAACCCGCAGCAGCGCCCCATGGTGCACGGCCGCCACGCGGAGATCTCCGCGCGCGTGAAGCACCTGCCGGACTCGGCGTCGGCGTGACCGTGGCGCGCACCCCCGGCCCCGGCTGGCGCTCGGACCGCGTCAGCCAGGGGTACGTCGCGGACTACAAGCCGTTCGTCATGGTCGACGGCGAGGGAGTGCGCTGCTCCCTCTACGTGAGCGGGTGCCTGTTCGCGTGCGAGGGCTGCTTCAACGAGGCCGCGTGGAGCTTCCGCTACGGCCGCCCGTACGACGACGCCCTGGAGGACCGCGTCCTCGCCGACCTCGCGCACCCCGCCGTGCAGGGCCTGTCCCTGCTCGGCGGGGAGCCGTTCCTCAACACGGGCGTGTGCCTGCGGCTCGTGCGCCGCCTGCGCGCCGAGCACGACGACCGCCGGGACGTGTGGTGCTGGACGGGCTACACCCTGGAGGAGCTGCGCGCGGGGACCGCGGACCAGCGCGCGCTGCTCGCCGAGGTCGACGTGCTGGTCGACGGCCGGTTCGAGCTCGCGCGCCGCGACCTCACGCTCGCGTTCCGCGGCAGCACCAACCAGCGCGTGCTCGACGCGCGGGCCTCGCTCGCGACGGGGCGCGTCGTCCCGTGGGCGTCGGACCGCGCGACGACGAGCGCCTGACGACAGCAGCCCCGGGCCGCCGGATCACCGGGACGCGCGGCGCCTGGGAGCGGCGTCGGGTTCCGCGGGGCGGCGGATGCTCCCGATCATCTCCCACGTCGCCGTCGTCATCCGGAAGGTTCCCCAGAGGAAGAGGACGAACCCGCAGACGTAGAGGGCGTTGAGCGCACCGCGCGGGACAGGTGTGGTGACGTCGGGAGCGTCCGGGGCGACGACGACGGCGGTGAGGAAGGAACCCACGGCGGCGGCACCGAAGAAGATCACGCAGGCGATCACCGCGAGCACGAGCCCGGAGACCGCCTTCTTCGCCGGCGTGGTCCACGACATGTCGTCCTCCTGGTGGTCGGTTGCGCTCGACGATCTCATGGACGCCCCCGACCCACCACGGACGGCGACCACGCCCGCCGGAAGCACCTTCACCCCGCGCAGCCGCGCCTGGTGAGCCGTCAGACGGTCTTGCGGGTGCGGCGGATGCCGACCCACAGCCCGACGGCGCACGTCACCGCCGCGGCGACGAAGCCCCACAGCACGTCGGGGTCGGCGAACGACCCGGCGAGCAGCGCGCGCTCCGCGTCGACGATGTAGGTCAGCGGGTTGAAGAGCGCCGCGGTGCGCATCCACGCCGGCCCGGCCTCGAGCGGCAGCATCATGCCGGAGAGGATGAGCAGCGGGAACAGCAGCGACTGCTGCACTCCCCAGAACAGCCACTCGCGGTTCTTCGCGGCGAGCGCGAGCGCGATCGACAGCGCGCCCACCCCGATGCCGAACAGCCCGAGCAGCAGCAGCCCGACGAGCAGGTGCAGCGGGTAGAGCGTGAAGCCGAACGGGACGCACACGAGCGCGATGAGCAGCCCCTGCACGACGAGCGGCGCGAACTCCTTGAGCGAGCGCCCGACGAGGATCGCGGAACGGTCGAGCGGCGTCGCGAGCACGCGCTCGTAGGAGCCGGTCATCATCTCGTAGAGCAGGTTCGACCCGCTCATGGACGTGCCGAACAGCGAGATCATGACGATCACGCCCGGGACGAACCACTGCAGCGTCTCGGCCGTCGACCCGCCGCCCCCGGGTGCGCCGCCACCGAACCCGCCGACCGCGCCCGTGAGGAGCGGGCCGAACAGGCCGAGGAAGATCAGCGGCTGCAGCAGCGAGAAGATCAGCGTGAACGGGTCGCGCAGCACGAGCAGGATCTCGCGCGTGAACACGGCCCACGTGTCGCCGAGGAACTTCGCGACGCCGGTCCGCATCGCCGTGTCGGCACCGGCGGCCGGTGCCCCGACGCGTGCGCCCGCCAGGTCGGTCCGCGTGCTCATGCGGCCTCCTCTCGCAGGCTGCGGCCGGTGAGGTTGAGGAAGACGTCGTCGAGGCTCGCCTGCTTGAGCTCCGCCGAGCGCACGGCCAGCCCCGCGACGCGCAGCGCCTCGATGGCCTCCGGGAGACGGTCGGCGCCGTGCGTCGTCGAGATGCGGACCGTCACGACGCCGTCCGCGCCGGTCGTGGTCGCGACCCGGCCCGCGTCCTCGGCGAGGGACGCGCGGACGCGGCCGACGACGTCGGGCACCGCTCCCGGTGACGCCTCCCCCGGGGCACCGCCGCCGGGCGCCGGGACCACGGCGAGCGTGATGACGTCGTCCGCGTGGTCGTGCTTGAGGGAGTCCGGCGTGGCGTCGGCGATGATCTCGCCGTGGTCGATGACGACGACGCGCTCCGCCATGCTGTCGGCCTCGTCGAGGTAGTGGGTCGTGAGCACGATCGTCATGCCGTAGCGCTCGCGCATCGCCGCGATGTGCTCCCAGAGGTTCGCGCGGGCGTGGGGGTCGAGGCCCGTAGTCGGCTCGTCGAGGAAGAGCAGCGGCGGGTGGTTCATCAGCCCGAGCGCCACGTCGAGGCGACGGCGCTGGCCGCCGGACAGCGACTGCACGGTCCGCTTCTCGAGCCCACCGAGGTCGAGGGCGTCGAGGAGCTCGGCGGCGCGCCGCGTGTACTCGGAGGGCGGCAGCCCGTAGAAGCGGCCCTGGTTGTGGAGCTCGTCGAGCACGCGGTAGGAGAACCCGCCGCCGTTGCCCTGGCCGATGAAGCCGATGCGCGAGCGGACCCGCGCCGGGTCGCGCGCGACGTCGTACCCGGCGACCTCCGCGGTCCCGGCGGTCGGTGCGAGGAGGCTCGTCAGCATTCTCAAGGTCGTGGACTTGCCGGCCCCGTTCGGGCCGAGGAAGGCGACGAGCTCGCCCTCCCGGACGTCGACGTCGATGCCCTTGACGGCCTCGACGGTCTCTTTCTTGCGGTGGAAGGTCTTGGTCAGGCCGCGGGCTCGGATCACCGGAGCCACCCTCTCGTACGCCGTACCGAAATGGAGCGACCACGCTAGCATACGGTGTACGGGAAAAGGCAAGCCTTCGTCGCACGCTCGCACCGGAGGCGAGATCCCGCGGGAAGTCGGGGAGGATACGCACGTGACGACCGACCCGACCGACGCCCGCGCGGCCGACCGTGCGCCGTCGGCCACCGCGCCGACCCCGCCCGCGACCCCGGACCCCGAGGGTTCCGAGCGTCCGCGCGGCGTCGCGGCCGCCGCGGACGCCGGGGTCGCCTCCGCGGTGCAGGCGGCCGAGCACGCGCGCGCGCAGTTCACCGAGATCGTCCGCACCCCCGAGATCACGCGCCGCCTCGCGCTCCTGTGGGACCCGCCGGCCCCCGCGACGCGCGGCCGCAAGCCGCGCCTCACGCTCGACGACGTCGTGCGGGCGGGGATCGCCGTCGCGCAGGAGGGCGGGCTCGACGCGCTGTCCATGCGCCGCGTCGCGACCGAGCTCGGCGTCGGGGCGATGTCGCTCTACACCTACGTGCCCGGCCGCACCGAGCTCGTCGACCTCATGATCGACCGCGCGTACGCCGAGCTCGACCTGCCCGCTGCGGGAGCCCCGTGGCGTCCCGCGCTCGCGCAGTACGCGCACGAGCTGTGGAACCTCTACCTGCGCCACCCGTGGATCCTCCAGACCAACATGTGGCGCGCCCCGCTCGCGCCGCACGTGCTCGACGCCCAGGAGGCCGGGCTGCGGACCATCGTCGACACGGGCCTCTCCGAGCTGCAGGTCGTCGACACCCTCGGCCTCGTCGACAACTACGTCCAGGGCCTCGCGCGCGCCACGATCGCCGAACGGACCGAGCGCGACGCGACCGGCGTGGGCAACGACGAGTACTGGACGACGCTCGGCAGCTTCTGGGAGGACTGGTTCGACGTCGAGCGCTACCCCGTCATGACGCGCGTCTACGTCGCGGGCGGCTTCGACGCGCCGCAGGGGCCCTTCGACGCGAGCCTCGACCGTCTGCTCGACGCCGTCGAGCTGGCCATCGACAGCGCGAGCGCCGACCGGTCCGACGACCCCGCCGCCGCGCCGGAGGACCCCGACCCCGCGGGCTAGGGAGGTCGTGCCGAAGGTCCCGCGGCACGACGTCCGTCCCGGCTGACGTGCGGGCGCCACCCCTGGCAGGATCGACCCATGGATCCCCGCGCCGGCACGCCCGCCCAGCCCAGCGACCTCATCGACGTCGACGCCGTGGTCGGCGCCTACTACGACCTCGCGCCCGACGTCGACGACCCGGCCCAGAAGGTCGTGTTCGGCACGTCGGGCCACCGGGGGTCGAGCCTGGACCACGCGTTCAACGAGGCGCACATCATCGCGATCACGGCCGCGATCGTCGAGTACCGGCGCTCGCAGGGCACCGACGGGCCGCTGTTCATCGGGCGCGACACGCACGCGCTGTCGCTCCCGGCGTGGCAGACCGCGCTCGAGGTCCTCGTCGCGGCGGGCGTCCAGACGTACGTCGACGCGCGCGACTCGTTCACCCCGACCCCCGCCGTCTCGCAGTCGATCCTCCTGCACAACGAGGCGACGACGGTCGACGGCGTCCGCACCACCGGCCCCGGCCTCGCGGACGGGATCGTCGTCACGCCGTCGCACAACCCCCCGCGCGACGGCGGCTTCAAGTACAACCCGCCGCACGGTGGCCCCGCCGGGTCCGAGGCGACCGGCTGGATCGCGGACCGCGCGAACGAGATCCTGCGCACCGGCGTCGGCAGCGTGCCGCGCGTGCCGCTGACCCAGGCGCTCACGTCCGAGCACGTGCACAAGCACGACTTCCTCACCACGTACGTCGACGACCTGGCGAACGTCCTCGACCTCGACGCGATCCGCGACTCCGGCGTGCGGATCGGCGCCGACCCGCTGGGTGGCGCGTCGGTCGAGTACTGGGGCGAGATCGGCGAGCGGTACGGGCTCGACCTCACGGTCGTCAACCCGCAGGTCGACCCCCGCTGGGCGTTCATGACCCTCGACTGGGACGGCAAGATCCGCATGGACTGCTCCTCGCCGTACGCGATGGCGTCCCTCGTCGCGGGCATGACCGGGGAGTCCGGGAACGTCGAGGGCGGCGCGCCGTTCGACGTCGCCACCGGGAACGACGCCGACTCCGACCGCCACGGGATCGTCACGCCCGACGCCGGGCTCATGAACCCCAACCACTACCTCGCCGTCGCGATCCAGTACCTCTACGGCGGCGCGCGCGAGGGCTGGCGCGACGACGCCGCGATCGGCAAGACGCTCGTGTCGTCCGCGCTCATCGACCGCGTCGCGGGCGGGCTCGGCCGTCGGCTCGTCGAGGTCCCCGTCGGGTTCAAGTGGTTCGTGCCCGGCCTGCTCGACGGCTCGGTCGGGTTCGGCGGCGAGGAGTCCGCCGGGGCGTCGTTCCTGCGCAAGGACGGCCGCGTCTGGTCCACGGACAAGGACGGCCTGCTCCTCGCGCTGCTCGCGTCGGAGATCATCGCGACGACGGGCCGCACGCCGTCCGAGCACCACCGCGACCTCGTCGAGCGTTACGGCGAGTCCTGGTACGCGCGCGTCGACGCGCCCGCGACGCTCGAGGAGAAGGCGACGCTCGGCAAGCTCTCGCCCGAGCAGGTCACCGCGACCGAGCTCGCCGGCGAGCCGATCACCGCGAAGCTCACGAACGCCCCCGGGAACGACGCCCCGATCGGCGGGCTCAAGGTGACGACCGAGAACGCGTGGTTCGCGGCCCGGCCGTCGGGCACGGAGAACGTCTACAAGATCTACGCCGAGTCGTTCGTCTCCGCGGAGCACCTGACCCAGGTCCAGGCCGAGGCGAAGGACGTCGTCTCCGCCGCGCTGTCTGGCCGCTAAGACGCGAACTTCACCCTCCACAACGCTCGTGCTTCAACTATCCTCTGGGGAACACGATTCTCGGACGCTTGGGGCCGTTGTGAGTGCAAATGATGCGGTATTGCTCGAAGACATGATCAGCCGCGATCGAGCGACTTCTCCAACTTCACTTACCCATGCCGAGCACGAAGCGCGGTTTCTCGCGAAGCACTATCTAAAGCACTACCAGCCCACACCCGATGACCTCGCGTCAGGAATCGTCGACGGCTCCCTCGATGCCGGCATCGATGGCATGTACCTCTTTGTTAACGGGTATTGCATTCGCGACGACTCGCCACTAGCAGGCATCGGAAAGAACGCGCAACTCGACCTATTTATCGTTCAGGTAAAGAACACCAAGGGGTTTCGCGAGGACGCACTCGACAAGCTCTGCGTAAATTTGCCGCGCCTGTTCGACTTCAACCGGGATGAGGCAGCTCTCTCAAAGACCGTGAATGCTGGCGTAATTGAAATTTCCCGTCGGTTCCTCCGCGCGTACCGCAATCTTGAGATGCCGTCGCTGCGGATATTTATAGCATACGCTTCACTGCGCGCAACCGAATTGCACCCCAATACCGGGGAAAAAGGCGAGGTGCTACGGAGCACGATTGCGGGGTGCTTTGCGGGCGCCGACGTCTCCATGGAGTTTCTCGATGCCGCTCGCATCACGGACCTGGTGCGCGAGAAGCCCGCGACAAGCCGGAAGCTCGCTCTCGCCGAGAATCCGATTTCTACCGACAAAGCTGGCGGCTACATCGCCGTCGTGAAACTGGACGAGTACGAACGGTTCATAACCGGAGAGAGTGGCGAACTCGATGCGGGTCTCTTTGACGCCAACGTTCGCGACTACGAGGGCGAGACGGCCGTTAACCGGAGCATCCAAGGGACTCTTGAATCCGAGGATGTAGGGGTTGACTTCTGGTGGCTCAACAACGGTGTCACGATAGTCGCGACTCGGGTACAACCAGCGAACAAGCTGCTTGAGCTTGAATCTCCACAGATTGTAAACGGCCTTCAAACTTCAAACGAAATCTACAAGAGATCGCGCTCAGGACGTGACTCTTCGGACGATCGCAGCGTGCTAATTAAGGTCATTCAGGCGCAAGATTCCGAGGTTCGGGATAGGATTATTCGCGCAACAAACAGCCAGACTTCTCTAGGTCCGAGTGCGCTGCGGGCGACGGATCGCGTCCAGCGCGAGATTGAGGAGCATCTTTCGACTCTCGGCCTCTACTACGAGCGAAGGCGCAGGCAGCACACGAACAATGGAATACCAGAGGCCAAGATTGTAACGATCGATCAGATGGGCTGCGCGCTTCTTTCGGCATTGGGGCAGATTCCCCATATTGCTCGGGGGGAGCTTTCTCGGATCTTCGAGACGGACGTCTACGATTTGCTATTTTCACCTGAGCACCCCATTCTCGCCTACTCTTCTTGTATTAGCCTGTATCGCGCAAATGTAACCTTCTTGGTCGAAGACCCCTCCACTCGTCCGCATCGGCAGGACTTTGAGAACCACCTCACGATGCTCACAGCCATGGCACTAACGCGTCGCGAGAGGCCGAGCGCTGCAGATCTAGCAGCCATCCCACCCGAAGGTCCGCCAATCGGGCTGCAAGAGGAACTCTTGACCCTAATTCGGGACGAGTATGCGCGGCATACTCGCGTGACCGGCGAGCTACTATTTGACCAGATCGCGAAAGATAGCCGCGTAACCAACAAACTTGTCGAGCGCGGGCGAGCATTTGTCCGACAAGCTCCTCGGCACTAGGGCCTGGGTTGAATTTGTCGTAGCTCCCACGTGTCCGTCGCGACGCGCTGGGCGTCGCGGAGCGCGCGGGCCGGGTCGACGCCCTTGGGGCAGACCTGCGTGCACGCACCGATCTGGATGCACGGCCAGGCGCCGAACTCGGTGTCGAGGACGTCGGCGCGGTCGAGCTCGCCCGCGTCGCGCGAGTCCTCGTCCCAGCGGCGCGCCGTCGCGACGACGGCCGGGCCGAGGAAGTCGGGCGCGACGTCGAGCTGCGGGCACGCCGCGTAGCAGAGCATGCAGTCGATGCACTCGGCGAAGCCCTTGAACGCGGCGAGCTCGCCCGGCGTCTGCCGGTGGCCCGACGCCGGCCCGACCGCCCGCAGCACGTCGTCGCCGGCCGGCGTCCGCGAGCCGTCGACGTCCTCGCCCACCTCGACCCCGGCGCCGGCCCCCGCCCCGGCTCCGGCTTCGGCCCCGAGTCCGGCCGAGGGCGGGTCGACGAGCGGGAGGCGCGTGGCGCCGTCGGGCACGAGCCAGGGCTGCACGGTGGCGAGCTTGCCGAGGAACGTGTCCGTGTCCACGACGAGGTCGCGCAGCACCTCGGCGTGCGCGAGCGGCTCGACGACGAGGCCGGACGTGCGGTAGCCGCGCATGAACGTCTCGCACCCGAGCACCGGGCGGCCGTTGACCATGACGCCGCAGCTCCCGCAGACCGCCATCTTGCACGACCACCGGAACGTCAGCGTGGGGTCGGCGTGGTCCTTGACCCACTGGAGCGCGTCGAGCACGGACGTGCGGTCGTCGTAGGGCACGTCGAACACGTCCCGCCTGCCGGTGCCCGCGCCGTCGGGCGACGTGCGCGCGACCTCCAGCCGCACCGTCTGCTCGCTCACGCGCCCTCTCCCTCCTTCGCCGAGAACGACGTCGTCGTCGTCTCCGGGCCCTTCCCGACAGCAACCCCGTGCTCGGCGGGGGTCCCGGCGCCCACCGGGACGTGCGCCACCTCGATGGTGCCGCCCACGCCGAGGCGGACCTCGGAGTGGCACGCCACCGCGTCCGGCGCCGGGAAGTCCAGCCGCTGGTGGGCGCCGCGCGACTCCTCCCGCGCGAGCGCGGCGGCGACGGTCGCGTGCGCGACGAGCAGCGTCGCGCCGAGCTCGACGGTCGTCGCCCAGTCGGTGTTGAGCACTGCGCTCGTGTCGGCGACGCGCACGTCGTCGTACCGGGCACGCAGGTCCTCGACGGCCGCGAGCGCCCGCCGCAGGCCGTCGGCGTCGCGGTAGATCCCGGCGTCGGCGTCGAGCAAGCGCCCGAGCTCGGCCCGGATCGCGGCGGGCGGCTCGGTCCCCCGGCCGCGCATCGCGAGGTAGCCGTCGGCGATCTCGGCAGCCCGGTCCACGACCGCGGGACCCGTCCGGACGGCCGGGGGCCCGCCGTCGGCCCCGGGCGGGCCCATCTCCCGCGACCACGCGAGCGCCGCCTCGCCCGCCGCGCGCCCGACGACGAGCGTCTCCACCAGCGAGTTGGACCCGAGCCGGTTGGCGCCGTGCAGGCCGGTGGAGGCGCACTCCCCCGCGGCGAACAGCCCGGCGACGCCGGTCGTGCCGCGCGCGTCGGTGCGGATGCCGCCCATCGTGTAGTGCGCCGTCGGGCGGACGGGGACGGGCTCGGCCGCCGGGTCGACGCCCGCGAACTGCTTGGCCAGGCCGGTCACGAGCGGCAGCCGCTCGGCGAGCCGCTCCTTGCCGAGGTGCCGCAGGTCGAGCAGGACGACGCCGCCGTCGGGAGTCGGGATCGTGCGGCCGTCGCGGTCGGCGTGCCAGAACGCCTGCGACAGGCGGTCGCGAGGCCCGAGCTCCATGGTGCGCGGCACGGGCGCCCCGACGGGCGACTCGGGGCCGAGGCCGTAGTCGGCGAGGTAGCGGCGGCCGTCGGCGTCGAGCAGCACCCCGCCCTCGCCGCGCGCGGCCTCGGTGAGGAGGATGCCGCTGCCCGGGAGGCCGGTCGGGTGGAACTGGAGGAACTCCAGGTCGCGCAGCGGCACGTCCGCCCGCAGCGCCATCGCGGTGCCGTCGCCCGTGCAGATGCCCGCGTTCGTGCTGGTCCCCCACGCGCGCGCCGAGCCACCCGTCGCGAGGACCACGGCGGGCGCCTCCAGGAGCAGCGGCTCGCCGCGGTGCTGGTCGTGCACGACGACGCCGCGCACCCGCGCGTCCGGCCCGCCCGGGTCGTCGACCAGGAGGTCGAGCACGTGGTGCTCGTCGTACCGGCGGACGGGACCGTCGGGGCCGGAGTGCCGCAGCGACGTCTGGAACAGGGTGTGCAGGAGGTGGAAGCCGGTCTTGTCGGCGGCGAACCAGGTGCGCGCGCGGCTCATACCACCGAACCGACGGACGGCCACGTCGCCGGCGTCGGTGCGCGACCACGGCAGCCCCCACCGCTCGAGCCGGTAGAGCTCGCCGGCCGCGCGCTCCACGACGAATCGGACGGCGTCCTCCTCGCACAGCCCGGCGCCGCCCGCGAGGGTGTCGGCGACGTGCTGCTCGAGCGAGTCGTCGTCCCCCACGACGCCCGCCGCGCCGCCCTCGGCGGCGACCGTGTGCGAGCGCATCGGGTACACCTTCGACACGAGCGCGACCACGGGGGCGCGACCGTCGTCACGGGCTGCCGCCTCGGCGACGGCGAGCGCCGCGCTCAGCCCGGCGGCGCCGCCCCCGACCACGACCACGTCGGCGCGCTCGACGCGCAGCGCGGTCACCGGCGTCCTCGGGGCGTGCGGGAGGGGCCGGCCGGTCCGGGGCGTGCAGGGCGGAGCGGGGGGAGAGCGTGCCGAGGCATAGGGGAAGGGTCCCCGCGCCGCCGGGGCAGCGCAACAGGCGAAGGTCCCGGTCCGGGGCCCCATGGGCACCGCTCCCCATCGAGCCCGCGACCCGTCTGTGGGTAAGGTCCGTGCGGAACCCCTCCCCGAACCACCGGAGCACTCATGCGTCCCGCCCGTACCGCCGCCCGCCTGACCGTCGCCGCCGCGCTCGCGCTCGGCCTCACCGCGTGCACCGTCGCGGTCGACGGCGGGGACGCCGCGAAGACGTCGGCCCCCGAGGAGACGACGACGGAGGAGTCCGCCCCCGCCGAGGACGCCGAGGAGACCGACGACGCGGCGGCGGAGACCGGCTCGGACGGCGAGCTCCCCGACTGGGCCAACCCCGTCGCGACGCCGGGCGAGCAGATCTCGACGTTCAACGTCGGCGACGTGCGCGTCGACGTCTACCAGGTGGGCGTCACCCAGGCCTCGAAGGACGGCCTGTTCGTCGACCCCGACACCAACCAGCCGCTCATCGCCGCGGGCGACGACATCGTCTTCATCAACTACGTCATCACGAACGAGGGCGACCCGATCGACCTCGGCTCGAGCCTCGTGAGCATCGACGAGCGCTACGACGACTGGCCGTACATGCAGGGCATGGACACGATCGTCGACGACGCGCTGTACGAGGCGCAGGGCGTGCACGACGACGCGATGCACAACCAGGCGTACCGCGAGCCGTCGGTGTACCCGTTCGCGACGGGCCAGTCGTACTCGTACGCCACGAACTTCCGCTACCAGCCCGGCTCGCCGATCACGTTCGACGCCGTGATCACGCCCGTGGACGCGGAGGGCGAGCTCCTGCACGACGAGCGCATCGAGGGCGAGGGCACCGGCACGATCTCCTGACGCCGCCCGCGCCTGCCGCGAGAGCCCCGGTCCCGACGGACCGGGGCTCTCGCGTGCTCAGCGCCGGGTCAGGTCCTCGTACTCCGGGTGCCGCTCGACGTACGCGCGGATGAAGGGGCACAGCGCGACGACGCGCTCGCCCGACTCCCGCACGCTGTCGAGCGCGCCCGCGGCGAGCGCGGACCCGACGCCGCGCCCCTCGAACGCGGGGTCGACCTCGGTGTGCGTGAAGATCACCGCGCCCGGCTCCCGCACGTAGGCGGCGAAGCCGGCGACGACGCCGTCGTCGGTGCGGGCCTCGAAGCGGTCGCCCTCGTCGGTGACGGTGACGGTGGGCGTGCGGGGTGCGGGGCTGTCGGTCATGCCGCCATCGTCGTCGGCCCGGCGCCCCCGGACAACCGCGGCGCCACGCCTGAGACGGCGGTCACGTCGGGCGTGGCGACGCGAATTCGCTACCGGCCGGACGGCTTCCGGGTGCGACACTGGGACGGTGGTCCAGGATTCCCCGTCGCGCGCTGACGACCCCGAGAACCCCGAGCACCGGCGGGACGACCTGACGACCGAGGGGACGACGTCGGGCACCGCGCCCGAGGCCCCCGTCCGGGCCTCCCGCAACCCCTACCGCGCCGTGCTCACGCTGCCCGGCGCGTGGCGGTTCTCCGCCGCGGCGCTCGTCGCGCGCCTGCCGATGTCGATGGTCGGCATCGGCACGATCCTCATGATCCAGGGCATCTACGGCGAGTACGCGCTCGCGGGACGCGTCGCGGCCGCGCTCGTCGTGGCGCAGGCGGTCGTGTCGCCGCAGATCGCGCGCCTCGTGGACCGCACGGGGCAGCGCGTCGTCATGCTGCCGCTGCTCGCCGCCGCGACGCTCGGGCTCGGCGGGCTCATCCTGTGCGCCGTGCTCCGCGCGCCCGAGTGGACGCTCTACGTGTTCGCCGCCGTCTCCGGCGCGACGCAGGGGTCGTACGGCTCGATGGTCCGCGCGCGCTGGACGCACGTCGTGCCCGACGCGCGGCGCCTGCACACCGCGTACTCGCTCGAGTCCGCGCTCGACGAGCTCGTGTTCGTCGTCGGGCCCGTGCTCGCGACCGTGCTCGCGACGAGCGTGTCGCCGTCGGCCGGTCTGGTCGTCCCCCTGGTCGCGGCCGTCGTGGGCGGGCTGTGGTTCCTGTCCCAGCGCGCGACCGAGCCGCCCGTCGTCGTGCCCGAGGCCGGGGTCAAGCAGCGCTCGGCCATGCGGTCGACGGGGATGGTCGTGCTCGCCGTGATCTTCGTGGCGATGGGCATCGTGTTCGGCGCGACCGACGTCTCGACCATCGCGTTCGCCGAGGAGGAGGGCCAGAAGGGCGCCGCCGGCGTCATCCTCGCCGTGTTCGCCCTGGGGTCGCTCATCTCCGGCCTCGTCTACGGCGCCCGCCACTGGGTGTCGCCGCTGTGGCGCCGGTTCGTCATCGGGATCGTCGCGCTCGCCGCGGGCGTCTCGCTGTTCTTCTTCGTCACGTCGATCCCCGTCCTCGCGGCGGTCATGTTCGTCACCGGGTTCGCCATCGCGCCGACGCTCATCAACGGCAACAACCTCGTGCAGAACCTCGTGGCCCCGACCCAGCTCACCGAGGGCCTCGCATGGGTCGGGACGTCGCTCGGCGTCGGGGTGTCGATCGGGTCGTCCGTCGCCGGGTCCCGCATCGACGCGGGCGGCGCGCACGCCGGGTTCGAGGTCGTCGTCGCGGCGGCCGCGCTCGCCGTCGTGCTGGTGCTCGTGGCCCTGCGGTCGCTGCGGCGCAGCGCCGACCGTGAGGACGTCACGGACGGCACGGCCGCCCACTGACGCGGGGCACGCCGCGCGACGGTCGACGTCGAGCCGCCCGAGGACGACGGACGGGACGCCTCGGGGTCAGATGATGCCGAGGTAGCTCTGCACGGCCCGCTCGAGCGCGTCCAGGTCGTCTCGAAGAAGGAAGTCGACCGGCTCCCCGACGACGTAGTCGGTGTCGATCACACGGAGCTGGTCGACCAGGAGCACGGTCTCCTGGCCGGCGATCTCGAGGACGGGCCGGAAGATCGCACGCTGCGCGCTCGTCGAGGTCGGCACGATCGTCGCGACGGACCACGGCATGTTCGTCGGGGACAGAACCACCCCGTGCCGCCGACCGCCCTGCTCGTGGCCCCGGGGGTCACCGAGGTCGACGCGGTAGACGGCGCCGCGGATCACCAGGCGTCCGGCTCGTCGTCGAGGTTCTCGTGGGCGAGACTCTCCGCATCGACGCGGGCCTGGTCGACCCACTTCTCGTGCGCGACCAGGTGCAGGCCTCGACGGACGGCATCGCTGGCGGTGACGCCTTCGTCGCGGAGGCGGTCGAGGATCCGGCGCTCCTCGGGGGTGGGTCGGAACGTGACGGAGTCGCGCTTCGTCGAGGCGCCCTCGCCCTTCTCGCCCCGCGGGGTCCCCCCGGCAGGCACGTTCTTCCCGCCCCGCGAGGTCGAGCCTCGGCGGGTCGTTCTCTCGTGCGTGGTGCTGCGGGTTGTCGTCGCCATGGTCACGACACTACGCCGCGTGTCCCACATTTGTCAGACACGACCCGGCGCGGCTGACGCCGCGCCCGAGAGGTGGGCCCGCTCGCCCTCCTGGTCGAAGATCGTGAGGATCTCGACCGGGCCGTCGTGCGCGCCGAACGAGTGCGGCACCATCGTCGAGAACTCCGCCGCCTGGCCCTCGTGGACGAGGATCCGGCGGTCCGCGAGGTAGACGACGGCCGTCCCCGACAGCACGGTGAACCACTCGTGCCCCGGGTGGACGCGCTGGTGCTCCGGCCCGACGGCGCGCTCGGGCGTGAGGCGCATCTTCGCGACCATCGTCCCGGTCCGCTCGCGCGACAGCAGCCACGTGGTCTCCCCCGGGCGGCGCTGCGGCTCGGGCCGGATCACGACGTCCTCGTCGTCGACGGGCTCGACGAGCTGGTCGAGGGTCGTGCCGAGCGCGCGGGCGATCGGCACGAGCTGGTCGAGCGCGATGCGCCGGTGCCCGGTCTCGATGCGGCTGAGCGTGGACGGGCTGAGGAAGCAGCGCGCGGCGAGCGCGTCGAGCGTCCATCCGCGCGCTAGCCGCAGCCCGCGGATGCGTTGCCGCACGACGGCGTCGAGATCCGGTTCTTGCGTCATGAGCAAGATCCTATGCTCAGCACGCATGGTCGTCCTACGGTGGAGTCATGGACCTCCCCGCCCCCGGGCGCCCCGCGCCCACCCCCGGCGACGCGCCCGGGCACGGCCACACTCACACCCACGGCCACGCCCAAGGCCCGCACGACGGCGCCGGGCTGGCCGAGCTGCTCGAGCTCGACGCGCTGGTCTTCGACGGTCTCCTCGACGAGGCCGTCGCGGTCGCCGTCGGGCACGCCCCGGCCCCGACGCGCGCCGTCGTCGACCTCGGCGCGGGGACCGGCACCGGCACCCGGGCGCTCGCGCGGGCGTTCCCCGACGCCGAGATCGTGGCGGTCGACGCGGACGCCGCGATGCTCGACCGTCTGCGCGCCCGGCTCGCCGGGACGGGTCTCGCAGACCGCGTGCGCACCGTCGCGGCCGACCTCGACGCCGGCTGGCCTCCGGTCGGCGTCGCGGACGTCGTGTGGGCGTCGGCCTCGCTGCACCACGTCGCCGACCCGGCGCGCGTCCTGCACGACGCCCGCGACGCGCTCGCCCCGGGCGGCCTGCTCATCGTCGTGGAGATGACCGCGACGTCGCCCGTCCTGCCCGACGGCGCGGACCACGCCGACCTCACCGCGCGCCTCGAGCGCGCCATGGCGCACGCCGGCTGGAACCGCTACCCCGACTGGACCCCGTACCTGACCGACGCCGGGCTGGAGGTGGTGGACCGGCGCGAGCCGACCGCCGTCGTGCCGCCGGGGCCGGACACGTCCCGCTGGGCGCACGCCACCGCGCTGCGCCAGCGCGAGCACTTGGCGGACCGGCTGGAGCCCGCCGACCTCGCCGCGCTCGACGCCGTGCTCGCGGCGACCGCGCCCGGCACGACCGACCACACCGTCCGCGCCCGGGGCGGCCGCGTCGTCTGGGCCGCCCGCCGCCCCCGCTGAGGAGAGTCATGGACACCACCACCGAGAAGAACGCCCCCTACGACGTCGCGATCGTCGGCGGCGGCCCCGCCGGGCTGAGCGCCGCGGTGACGCTCGCGCGGTCGCTGCGGTCCGTCGTCGTGCTCGACGCCGGCGAACCCCGCAACGCGCCCGCGGAGGGCGCGCACAACCTGCTCGGGCGCGAGGGCGTGCCGCCGCGCGAGCTGCTGGCCACGGGCCGCGCCGAGGCCGAGGGCTACGGCGCCGAGGTCCGCGACGCGCGCGTCGCCCGCGCCGAGGGCGACGCCGGGTCCGGCTTCACGCTCACGCTCGACGACGGCGGGACGGTCCGCGCGCGCCGCGTGCTGCTCGCGACCGGCCTGGTCGACGAGCTGCCCGACGTCCCCGGGGTCCGCGAGGGCTGGGGGTCGAGCGTGCTGCACTGCCCGTTCTGCCACGGGTGGGAGGTGCGGGGGCAGCGGATCGCGGTGCTCGCGACCGGGCCCGCCGCGGCCCACCAGGTGCTGCTGTTCCGCCAGCTCACCCCGCACGTCACGCTGTTCCAGCACACCGCCCCCGAGCCCGACGACGCCACGTGGGAGCAGCTCTCGGCGCTCGGCGTGCGCGTGGTCGAGGGGGAGGTCGCGCGGCTCGACGTCGACGGCCGGTCGGTGCGGGCGGTCGTGCTCGCCGACGGGACGTCGTTCCCCGTGGAAGCGGTCGTCGTCGGGCCGCGGTTCGTCGCGCGCGGCGAGCTGTTCGAGCAGCTCGGCGGGACCCTGGAAGACCACCCGGCGGGCCGGTTCGTGCCCGCCGACCCGCGCGGCGCGACCGCCGTGCCGGGCGTGTGGGCCGCGGGCAACTCGAGCGACCTCATGGCGCAGGTCGGCGCGTCGGCGGCGGCCGGGGTCATGGCCGGCGCGGGGATCCACGGGGAGCTCGCGCAGGCCGACGCGGCGGCGGCCGTCGCACGACGCCGGACGCCGTTCGCGGCGCACGCCGAGCCCGCGGTCTGAGGCGGCGGCCCGAGACACCGGGCCGGGCCCGCGGCCGGGAACGACCGCGGGCCCGGCCGCGCGGAGGGTGACGCACGAGACGCCCGCTCGCGCTGCGCGGCCGGGCGGCCCGTCGCACGATGGAGGACGACCCCAGCCCACCGTGGAGGTACGTCATGCCGTTCGGAATCGGTCGCTCCCCGCAGGACAAGCGCAACCGCACGGTCGCCGACCTGCTCGTCGCGCAGCTCATCGAGGCGGGGGTGCGCCGGATCTACGGCATCGTCGGCGACAGCCTCAACCCCGTGGTCGACGCCGTGCACCGGTCCAACGCGGGCGAGAACGCGGGCAAGGGGATCGAGTGGATCCACGTGCGCCACGAGGAGGCCGCCGCGTTCGCCGCGGCTGCCGAGGCCGAGGTCACGGGCAGCCTCGCGGTGTGCGCGGGGTCGTGCGGGCCGGGCAACCTCCACCTCATCAACGGCCTGTACGACGCCAACCGGTCGCGCGTGCCCGTGCTCGCCATCGCGAGCCACATCCCGAGCAAGCAGATCGGCACCGGGTTCTTCCAGGAGACCCACCCCGACCGCCTGTTCACCGAGTGCTCCGTCTACTCGGAGATGATCTCGAGCGCCGAGCAGGCACCGCGCGTCATCAACTCCGCGATCCACCACGCGTACGGCGCCCGCGGCGTCTCCGTCCTCACGCTCCCGGGCGACGTCGCCGACCTCGACGCCCCGGCCGCCGTGCCCGACGTCGCGTGCCGGCCCGCGCCCCCGCGCGTCGTCCCCGACGCGACCGCCGTCCAGCAGCTCGCGGACGCGATCGACGCCGCGAAGAAGGTCACGATCTTCGCCGGCGCGGGCGTGCGCGGCGCGCACGACGACGTGATCGCGCTCGCCGACAAGATCGCCGCGCCCGTGGGCCACTCGCTGCGCGGCAAGGAGTTCATCCAGTACGACAACCCGTTCGACGTCGGCATGTCCGGCCTCCTCGGCTACGGCGCCGCGTTCGACGCCATGCACGACTGCGACCTCCTCGTGCTGCTCGGCACCGACTTCCCGTACGACCAGTTCCTCCCGGAGTCGGTCCGTACGGCGCAGGTCGACGTCGACCCGACCCACCTCGGCCGGCGCACGCGCCTGGACCTCGCCGTCGTGGGCGACGTCGGCGAGACGGTGCGCGCGCTCCTGCCGCTCGTGAAGAAGGCGCGGTCGCGCAAGTTCCTCGACTCGATGGTGGCCAAGCACGAGAAGGCGATGACCGGCGTCGTCGGGGCGTACACGAAGAAGGTCGAGCGCACGACGCCGATCCACCCCGAGTTCGTCGCCGACACGCTCGACCAGGTCGCCGCCGACGACGCGGTGTTCACCGTCGACACGGGCATGTGCAACGTGTGGGCCGCGCGGTACATCACGCCCAACGGGAAGCGCCGCGTCATCGGGTCGTTCATCCACGGCTCGATGGCCAACGCGCTCCCCCACGCCATCGGCGCCGCGGCCGCCGGGCGCGAAGGGGGCCGCGAACGCCAGGTCGTCGCCATGGCCGGCGACGGCGGCCTCTCGATGCTGCTCGGCGAGCTCGTGACGCTCAAGCACTACGACCTGCCGGTCAAGGTCGTCCTGTTCGACAACGCGAGCCTCGGCATGGTGCGCCTCGAGATGCTCGTCGACGGCCTGCCGATGTTCGGCACCGAGTCGCCGCCCGTGGACTACGCCGCGGTCGCGAACGCGATCGGCATCCCGGCGGTGCGCGTCGAGAAGCCGAAGGACCTGCGCCGCGCCCTCCAGGAGGCGCTGAACCGGCCGGGACCGGCGCTCGTCGACGTCGTCACCGATCCCCGGGCGCTCTCGATCCCGCCGAACATCACCGCGGGCCAGGTCCGCGGGTTCGCGGTCGCGATGAGCAAGGAGGTCCTCGGCGGCGGCATGGGCGAGGTCGTCTCGATGGCCCGCGCCAACCTGCGCAACGTGCCCCGCCCGTGACCGACGAGCCCACCCTCGCCGACGTCCGCGACACCGCCCGGGAGGTCTTCGGCTACCGCGACCTGCGCCCCGGGCAGCGCGAGGCGATCACCGCGCTCCTCGACGGCCGCGACGTCCTGCTCGTGCTGCCCACGGGGGCCGGCAAGTCCGCGGTCTACCAGCTCCCCGGCCTCGAGCTGCCCGGGCCGACGCTCGTCGTCTCGCCGCTCATCGCGCTCCAGCAGGACCAGGTGCGCTCCCTCCTCGAGCTCGGCGACGACGACGCGCGGGCCGCCGCCGTGAGCTCGGCCGTGCCCGCGGCCGAGCGCCGCGCCGCGCTCGAGGCCGCCGCGGCGGGCGAGCTGGAGTTCCTCTTCCTCTCGCCCGAGCAGCTCGCCAACGAGGAGGTGCTCGACGCCGTCCGCGCGGCCCGGCCCAGCCTCGTCGCGGTCGACGAGGCGCACTGCGTCTCGACCTGGGGGCACGACTTCCGGCCCGAGTACCTCCGGGTGGGCGAGCGCCTCGACACGCTCGACCCGCGACCGCCCGTGCTCGCGCTCACCGCGACGGCGTCCCCGCCCGTGCGCGAGGACGTCGCCGAGCGCCTGCACCTGCACGACGCCGCGGTGATCGTCCGCGGGTTCGCCCGCCCGGGGATCGCGCTGGAGGTCGTGCGCACCGTCGAGGCGGCGGACAAGGACCGCGCGGTCGTCGAACGCGTCCGCGCGGAGACCGAGCACGGCGTCGGGATCGTCTACGTCGGCACGCGACGCCGCACGGCCGAGGTCTCCGACGCGCTCGCGGAGGCGGGCCTGCGCACCGCGGCCTACCACGGCGGGCTGCGGCGGGCCGAGCGCGACGAGGCCCAGCGGCGGTTCACGGACGACGAGGTGGACGTCGTGGTCGCGACGTCCGCGTTCGGCATGGGCATCGACAAGCCGGACGTGCGGTTCGTCGTCCACGCGGACGTCCCCGGTTCCCCGGACGCCTACTACCAGGAGGTCGGCCGCGCGGGCCGCGACGGCGAGCCCGCCGTCGCGGTGCTCTTCTACCGGCCGGAGGACCTGGGCCTCCAGCGCTACTTCGCGGTCGGCGTGCCCGACCGCGACGACCTCCGCGAGGTCGCGCGCGCCCTGGGCCGGGGCGGCCCGGCGTCGGGCACGTCGTCGTCAGGAGGGCGGGCCCGGCTGCCGCGGCGTCTCGCACGCCTGCGCGCGCTCGTGGAGGACGCGCGGGCGCTCGCCGGTGAGGACGCGCGCCCGGGTGCGGTGGCCGACGTCGCGCACGAGCTCGCGGAGGCCCGGCGCCGGGTCGACGACTCGCGCCTGCAGATGATGCGCGCGTACGCCGAGACCCCGCAGTGCCGCCGCCAGTTCCTGCTCGCCTACCTCGGCGAGGAGCTGCCCGAGCCGTGCGGGCGCTGCGACAGCTGCTGGGCCGGGACCGCGGAGGAGAGGGCCGCCGACGACGCGTCCGCGCCGTGGTCGACGGGCACGACGGTGCGTCACCCGGAGTTCGGCGAGGGGACCGTCATGGGCTACGAGGGCGACGACCGCGTGACGGTGCTCTTCGAGACCCACGGGTACCGGACCCTGAGCCTCGACGCGGTGACGGACCAGGGCCTGCTCACGGCGTCCTGACCCGCGGCCGGTGGTCGGCGCGGGCGCGCGTCCGGCGCCGCCTGCCCGGGCGGTAGCATCGCCGCGTGCTCACCAGGACGACGGTCACGGACGACCAGCTCGCGGCGCTCGTGGCGCCGCTCGGCGACGCGCTGCGGTCCGAGCCGCTGAGCGGCGGGATGTTCGCGAGCGTCTTCGCGGTCGACCTCGCCCCGCGGCCGGGCGCGACGCCCGACGACGTCCCGGGCCGCGTCGTCGTCAAGGTCACGGGCGCCGACACGTCCCGGCTCCTGCGCTACGAGCACGGCATCCTCGGCACCGAGGCGGCGGCCTACCGGGCGGCCCACGCCGCGGGCCTGCCCGTCCCGGGGGTGCTGCACGCCGACCTCACGCGCGAGCACGTGGACGGCGACGCGCTCGTCGTGACGTTCCTCGACGGGACCCTGTGGAGCGCGCGCGAGGACGACGCGGCGGAGTCCGCCGCCGTCCGCCGTGGGCTCGGGTCGTTCATGGCGCGGCTGCACCGGATCGCGGGCGACCGGTTCGGCTACCCGGCCCCCGCGTCGGGCCTCGCGGCCGCGACCTGGCCCGACGCGCTGGCCCACATGGTCGACGCCGTGCTCGACGACGCGCGCACGTGGGGGGTCGAGCTCCCGGAGGCCCGGGTGCGCGACGCCGTCGCCCGGCACCGCGAGGTTCTCGCCCGCGTCGAGGTCCCGCGGCTCGTGCACGCGGACCTGTGGCCGGGGAACGTGCTGCTCGCGCCGGACGCCCCGCGGATCGTCGGCGTGCTCGACGCCGAGCGGTCGCTCTGGGGCGACCCGCTGTTCGAGCTCGCGGGCGCCGACCAGCTCGGTGCCGGGCCCGTCGACGCGGACCTCCTCGCGGGCTACGCCGCCGAGGGCGGCGACCTGGCCCTCGGCGACGGCACGCCCGGCAGCGGCGACCCCGCCGCGTGGACGCGCCTGCGCCTGTACCGCACCTACCTGTCGTGCCTCCTCGCGGTCGAGGTGGTGCCGCGGGGCTACGAGGGCGACTGGGTCGAGGGGTACGCCGGCACGGCTCGCGCCAACCTGCTGCGGATGCTCGACGAGCTGGGCGTCTGAGACTCCCCCGTGGGGAGTCCTCCCCATGTGACGTACCCCCGGATCGCCCCACGGCACGGTCGGGTCACGGTAAGGTGTGCGTACGTTCACGACAACTCCACACGCCACTCCCGCGCCGTGGCCACCCGTCCGAGGGGACCTCGCATGATCGCGTTCATCGTCATCGGCATCGCCGGACTCGCCCTCCTGCTCCTCTCGCTGCTCGTCGGCGAGATCGTCGACCTGGGTGACGGCGCGGTGTCCGGGACGACGCTCGGCGTCGGTGGCGTGGTGTTCGGCGCCGTCGGCGTGATCGTGGCCTCCAACGACCTGCCGACCTGGCTCGCGTACGTCGGGTCCCTCGTCGTGGCGCTCGTCGTCATGGTCCTCGTCCAGCTGCTGGTCAAGAACCTGCGCGCGACGGAGGACGGCGTCCCCGTGTCCCTCGTGGGCGTCCAGGGCACCGCGACCACCGCGATCGACCCCGCGCGCGGCGAGGTCTCGCTCGACGCGGCGCACGAGCTCGAGCGCCGCCTCGCGTGGTCCGACGAACCGATCCCGGAGGGCGCGCGCGTCGTCGTGCTCGAGCAGTCCGGGAGCCGCGTACGCGTCCAGCGGCACTACCCCAACGACTGAGGTCCGACGGACCGACCACGACGCCCCGCGCGTCGTCCCGTGGGTGCCGCGCACCCGCACGACTGCCGCACGTCCTGACCTGCCCGCACCCACGGAAGGAGACGCGCCCCGGCGCGGACCATGTTCGACGACACGAACCTCATCACGACCCTGGCGATCGTCGCCCTGGTCATCGCGTTCTTCGCGGTGGTCATCTTCATCAGCAAGCGCATCCGCCGCGTCCCGCCGAACGAGGCCCTGGTCATCGTCGGCCGCGGCGCGGGCCGCAAGGAGGCCGGGGGCAGCGGGCAGAAGGTCGTCGTCGGCGGCCGCACGTTCGTCTGGCCGATCCTCCAGCAGGGCTTCTCCATCTCGCTCGAGCAGCGCCAGATCGGCATCACGGTCGAGGGCGTGGACAAGAACCGCATCAAGATCGCCATCAAGGCGTCGATCAACTTCAAGGTGCGTGGCGACGAGGAGGGCGTGCGCCGCGCGGCCCAGCGCTTCCTCTCCCAGCAGGGCACGCTCACCGAGATCATCAAGGAGTCGCTCGAGGGCTCGCTGCGCTCCATCGTCGGCGACATGACGATCGAGCAGATCATCTCCGACCGCAAGGGCCTGTCCGACCGCGTCGTCGAGTCCACGAAGGCCGACCTCTCGGAGCAGGGCCTCCAGGTCGACCTGCTCAACATCTCCGACATCTCGACGCCCGGGTCGGACTACCTCGCGAACCTCGGGCGCGCCGAGTCGGCTCGCGCCCGCCAGGTCGCCGAGGTCTCCGAGGCCGAGGCGCAGCGCGCCTCGGAGTTCGCCGTCATCGAGGCGGCCGAGCAGATCGCCGAGCGCCAGAAGGCCCTCGACCTCAAGCGCGCCGCGATCAAGGCCGACACCGACCGCGCCAACGCCGAGGCCGAGGCCGCGGGCCAGCTCGCGCGCGCCGAGCAGGACCGCCTCGTCGCGCAGCAGGAGCGCGAGGCGCTCGCCGAGCAGGCGCGCGTGACGCAGGAGCGCCTCGACATCGAGGTCCGCAAGCCCGCCGAGGCCAAGGCGTACGCGGAGGTCCAGGAGGCCAACGCGCGTCGTGACGCCGCGAACGCCGCCACCGAGGCCGACGCGTACAAGCGCACCGTCATCGCCGAGGCGAACAAGACCGCGGCCATCCAGGACGCCGAGGCGTCCGCGCAGGCCGTGCGTCGTGCCGGTGAGGCCGAGCGCGACCGCCAGGTCGCCCTCGCGGCCGGTATCCGGGCCGAGGGCGAGGCCCGCGCCGCGGCGATCGAGGCCGAGGGTCGCGCCGAGGCGGCGGCGACCGACGCCAAGGCCGACGCGCTGCAGAAGTACGGCGAGGCGGCGCTCGTCCAGGAGCTCATCGAGCGCCTGCCCGAGATCGTGCGGGCCGCGGCCGAGCCGATCGGCAACATCCAGGGCATGACCGTCGTCTCGACCGACGGCGCGTCCGCGCTCACGAAGAACGTCGCGTCCGTCCTGGGCGAGGGCCAGGGCGTCATCAAGCAGCTCACCGGCGTCGACATCAACCAGCTCATCGCCAACCTCGCGGGCACGCAGCTCGCGGGCTCGGGGGACGCGCCCACCAACGGCACGTCGCACTGACCCACCCCGCCGAGCATGCGGCCGTGGCCCGTCCGGACCTCCGGGCGGGCCACGGCCGTCTGGTCGGCGAGCTGGCCGGCAGAACCGGGGCCGGTCAGGCCCAGCCGAGGCGCCCGAACGCGTTGAGCGCGAGCAGCACGCCCAGCGCCCCGAGCACCCAGCCCGTCATGTCCGTCGCGTTCTTCGTGAGCCACCGGTCGAGACGGTGCAGCACCGGGTCGACCGCACGCGCCGCGACGAGCCGGCCGAGCAGCAGCAGGAGCGCGGGAGCGACCATGACGACGCAGTACGCGGCGAGGATCGCACCGTTCGCGGGCCAGCCGACGTCCGACGTCGTGACGATCCCGATCGCGGCGAGGTACGGCAGCATCGTCCCCACCTCGATGGCGACCGCCCCGAGGGCCAGCCCCATGAGCGGCAGCACCGACGAGCGCGTCCGCACCACCCCGGTCCCGACGGCGTCCGCCTCGATCCCGAGCGCGCGCTCGCGCCACCGAGAGAGCCGGCCCGGCCGCGGGGGCGACGACGGCGCGCCCGGCCCGGCAGTCTCGGCACCGGCACCGGTCCACGGGCTGGGCCCCACGGCGTCGGCCCGGCCGGCGCCGGGCGGGGTGGCACCGAACGGGGCAGCGTCGGACTGCGCGGCCTTGCGCGCCGCGCGCTTGCTGTCGAACCGGAAGCTCAGCGCGAAGAGCCCGATGCCCAGGAGCAGCTGCACGATCGCGGCGGCGCGTGTGTCGAGCGCGTCGCCGAACCGGTCGAGGAACGCGCCCGCGCCGAGCAGCACGACGATCCCGACGGCGAGGTAGAACCCCGCCACCGTGCCGAGGTACACGAGCACGCGCCCCGCACGTAGCCGCCCGGGCGCGAGCAGGAGCCACACGGGGATGAGCAGCGTGCCGAAGCTCGTGGAGTCGATGAGCGCCAGCACGACGAGCACGCCGGCCATCGCGGCCAGGCCGAGGCCCGGACCGCCGACGGCGTCGAGGTCGAGGGGGAGGTCCATGCCCCCGAGCCTCCCGTCCGGCGACCGGCGCGTCGTCCGGCGAACGACCGATCTGTGCTCCCCGTCGCGGGGCCGCGGAGACGGAAGAGGGGCGTGGTGCCGGGGGCGGGCGCGGGGGTCGTACACCGTTCGACGGATCCGTCGCCAGGCGGGCTGTGCTGGGATGGGGGCGTGAGCACGCACGACGACGGGACGCAGGACGCGCGCGCGGCCGCGCCCGGGCGCTCCGGGCGCTGGCGCGCGGCGGCCGGTTCCCTGCGCGGCGTGTGGCGCATAGAGGACCGGCGCAACGACCTGTTCTCCGCCGCGACGACGTTCGTCCTCGGTTGGGTGCTGCTCGAGGTCGGGCTCGTCGGCATCGTCCGCGCGTCGTTCGTCGTCGAGCCCCCACACGCCTGGTGGCGGGTCGCGCTGCTCGGCGTCGGGTGCCTCCTCATCCTCGTCAAGCGCGCGCACCCGATCCTCGCGCTCCTCGGCGGGGTCGTCGTGACCGCCGTCGACCTGCGGTGGGGCGGGAGCCTCGCCCTCATGCTCGTCCTCTGGGACCTGCTCTACGCCGCGGCGCTCTGGTCGCGGCCCCGGGCGCGCGCGTGGCTCTGGGGCGTCGCGGCGACGGTCGTGGCGGTGGGCGCCGTCGGGGCGGGCGAGGCCACGCGGGACGTGCGGGAGTTCGTGTACATGGGGCTCCAGCTCAGCGCGCTGCTCCTCGTGCCGATGTGGTGGGCCACCAACGTGCGCACCACGAGCGAGCTCGCCGAGGTCGCGAGCGAGCGCGCCGACCTCGCCGCGCGCGAGGCCGAGGCGTCGGCCCGCACGGCCGACCTGGAGCGCCAGCGCGCGAGCGACCTCGAGCGCATCGCGCAGCTCGACCGGCACGAGGCCGTCCGTGCGGAGCGGGCCGCGATGGCGCGCGACCTGCACGACGTCATCGCGTCGCACCTGTCGACCATCGCCATCCACTCCGGCGCCGCGCTCGCCCTCCCGCCCGACGCCGCGAAGGACCGCGCCGCGCTCGAGCAGGTGCGCGCGAGCGCCGTCGCGTCGCTCGACGAGATGCGGTCCATGATCCTGCTGCTGCGCACGGAAGGGCGGCGCGAGGACGGCGGTGCGTCCGACGCCGTCGTCGCCCCCGGCCGCCTCGCCGGCCTCGACACGCTCCTCGACGCCGCGCGCGCGACGACGACCGTCACGCTCCGCGACCCGGACGGCGTCGCCGGGTCGCCCCTGCCCGCGGCGGCGGACCAGGCGCTGTTCCGCATCGCGCAGGAGGCCATGACGAACGCGCTCAAGCACGCGCCGGGCGCCCCGGTCGTCGTCGAGCTCTCCCGGCACGGGGCGGCCGTCGTGCTGGAGGTGCGCGACGACGGCGCCCCCGGTTCCGGGCCCGTCGAGGCGCCGCTGAGCGCGGGCACCGGCCTGCTCACGATGCGCGAGCGCGCCGACGGGCTCGGTGGCACGTGCAGCGCCGGCCCGCTGCCCGCGGGCGGATGGTCCGTGCGCGCCGAGATCCCCGTGGCCGGGCTCCCGGTCGAGAGGCAGGACGCGTGACGCGACGACCGGTCCGGGTGCTCCTCGCCGACGACCACGCCGCCATCCGGGCGGGCCTGCGCCTGCTGCTCGACGCCGCGCCCGACGTCGAGGTGGTCGGCGAGGCCGCGGACGGCACCGCCGCCGTCACGAACGCCCGGGCGCTGCGGCCCGACGTCGTGCTCATGGACCTGCGCATGCCGGGCGTCGACGGCATCGAGGCGACGCGCGTGATCACCGGCGAGCACCTCGCCGAGGTGCTCGTGCTCACGACGTTCGACCTCGACGAGTACGTGGACGGGGCGCTGCGCGCCGGGGCCGCGGGGTTCCTCCTCAAGTCCGCCGAGCCCGCCGCGCTGATCGACGCCGTGCGACGCGTCGCCGACGGGGACGGCGTCCTCGCGCCCGAGGTCACCCGCCGGCTCCTCGCCGCGTTCGCGCGCGGTCCCGTGCCCGACGCCGGCCCCCCGCTCCACGCGGGATCGCGCCCGGGCGGCACGGACGGTCCCGCGGACCCCGCGGCGTCGGGCGGCGGGGGCGTCGTCGACGACCGGCCCGACCCGCGGCTCGCCGACCTCACGCCGCGCGAGGTCGACGTGCTCGCGGCGCTCGGCCGGGGCCTGTCCAACCAGGGCATCGCGACCGACCTCTACATCACCGAGGCCACGGCCAAGACGCACGTCTCACGCGTGCTCGCGAAGCTGGGCGTCGCGACCCGCATGCAGGCGGCGATCGTCGCGCGGGACTCCGGCCTCGCCTGACCGCCCCCTGCACCCGACCGCCGACCACGCGACCGAGGCCGAGGTCAGGCCGGGGCGAGGTCCGGGCTCTGCACGACAAGGGCGGCGTGCCGGGCGCCCGCGCGCATCGCCTCCTCGACGCCTGCCCCGCGCAGGTGCGCGTCGAGGAACCCGGCGAAGAAGCCGTCGCCGGCGCCGTTCGTGTCGACGACGTGCGGCACGGGCTGTGCCGGGACCTCGACGAAGCCGCCCTCCGGCGTGAGCGCGACCGCGCCGCGCGAGCCGTGCGTGCAGACCACCAGGCGCGCGCCCGCCGCGACCCGGGCGGCCATGAAGCCGCGCCAGTCGTCGAGCCGGTCCCCGCTGAGGAACACGTGCGTGCCCGCGTCGACCCAGGGCCGGTGGAACGCGGACTCCCCGTCGTAGTCGTGCAGGTCGACCCAGACGTCGCGACCGCGAACCACCGCGAGGTCGAGCACCGGGAGCGCGGGCACCGCGAGGTCGACGACGACGGCCCGCGCCGCGTCGAGCGCGGCGACCGTGGCGTCCCACGCCTCGCCCTGGGCCGGGACCTCGCCCGGTGCGCGCAGGTAGACCGAGACCCGGCCGCCGTCGTCGTCCATGAGGTTGAGGTGGCTCTCGGTGCGGCCGTCGGGCGACGGCTCCGCGAGCACCCGCACGCCCGCGCCCTCGAGCACGGACCGGACGCGCGCGCCGTCGTCGTCCGTCCCGAGCACGGTGCGCAGGAGCACCGACCGGCCGAGGCGCGCGAGGTTGAGCGCCTTGCCCGCGGACGTGCCGCCGACCGTGTGCCGGTGCGACCGCGCGAACACGGTGTGCGGCGTGGGGGCGGGCAGCTCGTCGAGCTGGACGAGGAGGTTCCACGACGCCGGCCCGGCCACGAGGACCTCGGCCTGCGGGGCCGCCATCAGTCCGTCACCGTGATGCCGAGGCTGTGGGCGAACGTCGCGGCCAGGCGGGCGAGCTGCATCGAGTCGATGGTCGATCCGCGCAGCGACTCGATGCCGCCGAGCTCGTCGATCTCGGCGCCACGCAGGTCCACGTGGGCGAGCGTGGCGCCCTGCACGTCGAGCCGGCGCACGCGCGTGCCCTCGAGCGCGACGCGCAGCGCGTCGGACGCGACGAGGTCGAGCTCCTCGATCGTGCAGTCGGTGAACACCACGTCGCGCAGCGACGCGCCCCGCAGGTTGACGAACCCGAGCTTGCAGCCGACGAACCGCACCCCGGCCCACGACGACTCGTAGAGCTCGGCGGACCCGAGGCGCGCGCCCCGCACCTCGACCTCGCGCCACCGGCCGCGCGTCCCGCGCACCACCGGGACGTCGAGGCGCCCCAGCACGACCTCCGTGAGCGTCACCGCGCCCAGGTCGGCCTCGTCGGCGCGCACCTGGTCGAGCCGCGTGGAGAACACGGTCGCGCCGTGCAGGTCGAGCCGGTCGAGACGGAGGTCCGTGATCTCGAACCCCTCGAGGTCGGCCTCCGCCTCGAGGTCGTAGGCGTCACCGGGCTGGAGGTCGTCCAGGACGACCGGGTCGATCGCAGGTGGTTCGGTCGTCGGCTTCTTCGGGGGCACGCCCCGAGCCTAGGCCGGGCCGCCCACGCGGCGAGGAGCGGCTCAGGGCTCCGGGTGCAGGGCGTCGTAGCGCCAGAACCGGCGCTGGGCCCGCACGACGAGCCACAGCACGACGACGCACGCGACACCGCCCGCGACGGCGGCCCACGCCTCCCCCACCCAGGTGGCCTGCGCGCCGAGCACGAGCTCGCCGAGGCGGGGCCCGCCCGCGACGACGACGATGAACACGCCCTGGAGACGGCCGCGCATGTCGTCGGGCGTCGCGGTCTGGAGGATCGTCTGGCGGAACACCGCGCTCACGGCGTCGGACGCGCCCGCAAGCGCCAGCGCGACGCTCGCCGCGACGACGCCGCCCACGAGGACGGTCGTCGGGGTCGTCGCGCCCACGCCGAGGAGCACGACGCCGAACAGCCCGATCGACAGCCCGTAGGCCGTGATCGCCCACACGATGACGCGGCCCTGCCACCGCACGCGCGACAGGCCGCCGGAGAACACGCCCGCGAGCACCGCCCCGACGGCGAACGCCGCGGTGAGGACGCCCGTCGTCGCCTCGCCGCCCCGAGGAACACGACGCCGGCGGCGGGCAGGAGCACGCGCGGCGAGGCGAGCACCATCGCGGCGAGGTCGACGAGGAACGTCGTGCGGACGTTGGGCTGGGTCGCGAGGTACCGCAGGCCGTCGACGACGGACCGCCACCCCACGACGCGGCGCCGACGCCCTGCGGGGGCGGCGGCTACGGCCGGGGCGCCGGGCCCGGCGGGCAGCGGCGGGATGTCGGGGAGCCGCCACACGGCCCACAGCGCGGCCGTGAACAGGACGGCGTCGATCGTGTACGCGACCTGGTAGCCCCACAGCGCGACGAGGAACGCGCCCCCCAGGGGACCGACGGTGAGCGCGACGTTCCACGCGATCGTCTGGAGCGCGTTCGCCGCGGGCAGGAGCCGCGGCTCGACGAGGCGAGGGATGATCGCGGAGCGCGCGGGGTTGTTGATCGCGAACGCGGCGGACTGCGCCGCGACGAGCGCGTAGAGCACGCCGACGGAGTTCAGGTGCAGCCACGCCTGGACGGCGATGAGGGCGGTGACCACCCACAGCGCCGTCGAGGCCGCGAGCGCGACCTTGCGGCGGTCGTACGCGTCGACGAGCGCGCCGCCGTAGAGCCCGAGCACCACGAGCGGCACGAGCGCGCAGAGGCCGAGCACGCCGACCGCGAGCGACGAGCCCGTGAGCGCGTACACCTGCAGGCCGACGGCGACGACCGTGAGCTGCGAGCCGAGGTTGGAGATCCCGAGCCCCCACCACAGGCGGCGGAACGGCGGGGAGATGCGCAGCGGGGTCGTGTCGGCGAGAAGACCGTTGACTCGAGCCACGACCGCCGAGCCTACGTCAGCCGGCCGGCCGCGCGGGCAGACCGGGCGCGCGACCGCCCCGGGCGTCGACGGTGGCATCCTGGGCGATCCCTGCGAGCTCCCGGAGAAAGGTGGAACCCGTGGCACCCTCCGCTGCGTCTAGCAGTCGTGAGGAACCGACGTCGGCCGAGGTGCCGACCGCAGCAGGGGGGCGGTCGGCGATGACGGACGTCGCGACCGAGCGGTGGGGCGGCGCGCCCGAGGTGCAGGTCGTGCGCGTCGGCCTGACCGCCGAGGAGCGCTTCACCGAGTTCGCCCGGACGAGCTCCGCCGACCTGTACCGGTACGCGTACCTGCTGTGCGGGGACGCCCACCGGGCGCACGACCTGGTGCAGCTCGCGCTCGAGCGCACGTTCCGCGCGTGGACGCGCGTGGGCGACGGGCAGCCGTTCGCCTACGCGCGGCGCGTCGTGATGACGGCTCGCATCGACTCGTGGCGGCGCACCCGGAGGGAGGTCTCCGTGGAGCACGACACGCTCGTGGGTCTCGAGGTCCCGGCGACGGGCGACTCGTCCGGGATCGAGGACCGGGACCGGGTCGTGCGGGCCCTGCTCGCCCTCCCCGTCAAGCAGCGGCGGGTCGTCCTGCTGCGCTACGTCCTCGACCGGTCCGAGGCCGAGACCGCCGCGGAGCTCGGGATCGCGGTCGGCACCGTGAAGTCGACCGGGTCCCGGGCCCTGGCCCGCCTGCGCACCCTGATCGCACCCGAGCACGGGACGGAGACCGAGCGATGAGCACGAGGCCGGAACGCAGGACCCCGGACGACGAGGACCTCGTGGAGCGGGTGCGCGCCGCGCAGACCGCCGTCGAGGTGCCGCCCACGCTGGACCCGGACGCTCTGGCGCACCGCGCGGTCCGGCGCGTGCGGGCACGACGGCGCGTGGTCGCCGCGAGCGGGTCGGCCGTCGCCGTGGCGGCGCTGGTCGCGGTCGCGGCGATCCTCCCCGGGGCACTGTCCCGCGGGTCGGCGCCGGCGCCCGCCCTCGCGGCGGCCCCCGCGCGGACCACCGCACCGGCGTCGGAGGGACCGGCCCCCGCTCCCGCGGCGCCGCCGCAGGAGCCCGCACGCTACCTGCCGGTGGGCGACGGCGAGCTTCCGGCGCTGCCGGGTGTCGAGCACGGCGTCGTCGGCACGCACCACGGGGACTACACCGTGCAGGGCGGGCTCACGTACACGCTGCCCCCCGGGGGGTGGGAGGTCGAGGGCGAGGCGTTCGGCGAGCCCGCGTCGGTCCGCTGGAAGGGCCCGGAGCACTGGGCCCTCCAGGGGTCGGAGATCCCCGCGGACGCGGTCCCGCCGCCCATGGTCGACTCCGGCGCCACGGTGAGCATCGACGTCGATCCCGGGGCCGCGTCGTGGGTGGTGCCGGCCCGGGACTCCGGGGCCTGGACGGTCGAGGTCCCCGGCTCGGACTTCGTCGTGGTGACGCGGGGCCCGTCCGACGACCCGGACCTCGCCCGCTGGGAGGCCCGGGTCCGGTACGGGGGAACGGGCTGGACGATCCGCCTCGACTTCACGGACGACGCCGTGGGCGACGAGCTCGCCCGCAACTTCCTCGGCAACCTGTGGTTCGAGGCCGAGGGCGCGCCGGAGTGGTTCAGCCCGACGTACACGTACCCGGAGATCGGCCCGCTCACCACGGGCACGCCCGCCGGGTGGCAGACGGCCACGACGGGCACCCTCTCCTACGCCGTGCCGCCGGGATGGACCGTCGCCGACGTCGAGGGCAACTACGGTCCCGGGGTGGAGTGGACGGGCCCGTTCGCCACGAACCCCGGGCCCATCCAGGACGGCTCGTCCCCCGACGTGCACTGGAACATGTTCGTGCAGCGAGGCGGCTCCGGGGCGCGCGCGTTCGACTACTCCGGCGAGGGGTGGCACGGGCAGCGGATCGAGGTCCCGGGCGCCGACTTCGCCGAGCTGCTCCTGTCCCAGGGGCCGTTCTGGGCGGACGACGGGATGTCGGAGCTCAGCGCGGACGTCCGGGTCCACGGCGCGGACGGCGGAGAGAACCTCATGCTGATGATCTCGCTGCCCGGTGACGACGCGGGGCTCGAGACGCTGCGCGGGATCCTCGGCTCGCTACGGTTCTGACGCTCCGCCGTCAGCCGGTGCCGGCGCTGCCCGCGGCGTCCTCCGCCGCCGCGATCTCGCGCGCCTCCGCCTCGCCCCACGCGTCGACGTGGCGGTGCGGAGGTCCGGGCGGCGGCGAGTACCCGGGGTGCGGCCCGGGCGTGAGGTAGGTGCGCGCGAAGAACAGCGAGGCGGCGAGGTCCTCGCGCCGCTCGGCCGCGGTGCGGGCGCGCCGCGTCGAGATCTCGACGACGACGTCCCCCTCCCAGCCGCGGCGCACGAGCTCGGCGAGGACGAGGTCGCACGGCTGGTCGCCGCGCCCGGGGACGAGGTGCTCGTCCGTGATGGACGACGACCCGTCCGCGAGGTGCACGTGCGCGAGGCGGCCGTCGAACACGTCGAGCAGCGCGAGCGCGTCCTGCTGCGCGACGGCGGCGTGCGACAGGTCGAGCGTGACGTGCTCGTAGCCGTGCTCGGACGGGTCCCAGCCGGGCAGGTACGCCTGCATCTCGCGCTTGCGGCTGCGCCACGGGTACATGTTCTCGACCGCGATGGTGACGCCCTCGGTCTCGTCGAGCTCGCCGACGAGGTCCTCGAACTCGCGCGCGTACCGGTACTGCCAGCGGAACGGCGGGTGCACGACGACGGTGCTCGCCCCGACCTCCTGCGCCAGCTCGACGCTGCGCCGCAGCTTGGGTCCGGGCGACCGTCCCCACACCCGCTGGCTCACGAGGAGCGTGGGCGCGTGGATGCTGCGGATCGGCACGTCGTGCTCGGCGGAGAGCCGGCGCAGCGCCGCGGCGTCCTGCGTCGTCTCGTCGGACCACACCATGACCTCGACGCCGTCGTACCCGAGGTCGGCCGCCGCCTCGAAGGCGTACTGGGCCTTGCGCGGGTAGACGCTCGCCGTGGACAGCGTGACGTGGATGCGCGGCTGCTCCCCCGGTGACCGGGGGGCCTCTCGCGGCGTCGTCGCGTCTGACATGCCGGTCACCCTAGACCCGTCCGCTGTGGCCCACACCAGCGGGCGGCCGTCGTCGACGACGCCGCGGCGCACGGAGGGCTTCCGACCCTCCCCTTTCCGGGCCGGATCGCCTAGGATGCACTGGTCCAGACCACTTGTCTGCCGGAGGAACACCATGGACCGTGCCGTCGTCGTCGCGATCACCGAGGGCCTGCACGCCCGCCCGGCCGCGCTCTTCGTCAAGACCGCCGCCGCCCAGCCCGCGCCCGTGCGCATCGCCAAGCCCGGCGGCGACGCCGTCGAGGCGGCGAGCATCCTCGGGGTCATGACGCTCGGCGTGTCCGCCGGGGACGAGGTCGTGCTGTCGACCGACGCCGACGGCGACGACGCGAGCGCCTCGATCGACGCGCTCGTCGCCTTCCTGGAGCAGACCGAGGTCTCCTGACGCCGTGCCCGGCCCCGTCGTCGCGGGGCCGGGCACGGCGCTCGTCACAGACCCAGCTCGTCGAGCACCGGGAGCCGGGCGCGCACCGCCGCGCGCGCGGCGTCGGGCGTGGGCTGCTGCAGCGCGAGGAACGCGAGCTCCTCGCACTCCTCCGACGTCGTGGCCGCCAGCACCGCGGCGACGTCCGGGAGCGCGCGCGGCGTCATGGACAACGACGTCACGCCGAGCCCGACGAGCACCGGGGCGAGCACCGGGTCGGCCGCGGCCTCCCCGCACACGCCGAGCGGTCGCCCGTTGAGCGCCGCGCCCGAGCCCGTGGCCCCGACGAGCGCGAGAACCGTCGGCTGCCACGCGGTGGACAGGCGCGCGAGGTCGGAGACCTCGCGGTCGGCCGCCATCGTGTACTGCGTGAGGTCGTTCGTGCCGATGCTCGCGAACGCCGCCCTGGCCAGCACCCAGCGCGCGCCGAGCGCCGCGGCCGGCACCTCGATCATCACGCCCGCCGTCGCGAGGCCGTGGTCCGCGCACAGCGCGACGAACGACTCCGCCTCGTCCGGCGTCGCGATCATCGGCGCCATGACCCACACGTCCGCCGTCTCCGCCTCTGCCGCGCGCGCGACCGCCGTGAGCTGGCGGTCGAGCACGTCGGGGTGGCGGCGCGCGGTCCGCAGGCCGCGCACCCCGAGCGCCGGGTTCGGCTCGGCGTCGGGCGTGACGAACGGGAGCGGCTTGTCGGCGCCCGCGTCGAGCGTGCGCACGACGACCTTGCGGCCCGGGAACGCGGCGAGCACCTCGCGGTAGGCCGCGACCTGCTCGTCGACCGTCGGCTCGACGGTGCGACCGAGGAAGCAGACCTCGGTGCGGAACAGCCCGACGCCCTCCGCGCCCGCCTCGGCGGCGGCGCGCGCGTCCGCGCCGTCCGCAACGTTGGCGAGCAGCTCCACGCGGCGGCCGTCCGCCGTCCGCCCGGGACCGTCGAGGCGCCGCCGGGCGCGGCGCGCGCCCCGGGCCGCGACGACCGCCGCCACGTCGTGCTCCGCCGGGTCGCGCTCCACCGTGCCGAGGCCGCCGTCCACGAGCACGGTCTCGCCGTCGCGCAGCGCGAGCGCGCCCTCGACCGCCACGACGGCCGGGATGCCCAGGGCGCGCGCGAGGATCGCCGTGTGCGACGTCGGCCCGCCGCCGCGCGTGACGACCGCGAGCACGCGCTCGGGGTCGAGCTGTGCCGTGTCCGCGGGCGCGAGGTCGTCGGCCACGAGCACGAAGGGATGACCCGGGTCGGGCACACCCGGCACGGGGAGGCCGAGAAGGGTCGCGACGATCCGGTCGCGCACGTCCCGCACGTCGCGCGCCCGCTCGGCGAGGAGGCCGCCCAGCGCCTCGAGCCGCCCGACGACGACCCCCGCCGCGTCCCACACGGCACGGGCCGGGGTGGCCCGCTGCTCGCGCACCCGCCCGACGGCGTCGCGCGCCAGGGCGGGGTCGGCCGCCATCGCGGCGGTCACGCCCAGGACCTCCGCCGCGGTGCCCTCGGCCCGCGCCGCGCGGGCGGTGAGGTCCTCCTGGACCGTCGTCACCGCCGCGAGGACCTGCGTCACCGCGAGGTCGACGTCGGCGTCCGACGCGTCGGCGGGCAGCGGCGCCGGCCCCGGCTCCGCGACCGAGCCGGACATCCGGGCCACCGGCCCCGCCGCCCGCCCGGGGCTGACCGGCACGCCGGTCAGCCCCGAGTCGGCGGCCCGCGCCGGGGCGCGCGTCGCGCCGTCGGCGAGCGTCACGCCGTGCCCCCGCTGCCGGACGCACCCGCTCGGCCCCGGGCGCCCGCCTCCGCTGCGTCGGCGTCGCGTCGCACCGACGAGACCTCCGCCGCCGAGGCGTCGGGCCGCGCGTCCTCGGTGGTGTCGACGGCGCCGGTCGCCCGGACGGCGCCCTCCGCGTCGTCGTCCTCACGACCCGGCGTCCGCAGGTTCCAGCGGGTGATGACGAAGCGGAAGAGGACGTAGTAGAGCACCGCGTACCCGAGCCCGATGGGGATGAGGAGCAGCGGCATCTCGGCGATCCGGAAGTTCAGCAGGTAGTCGATCGCGCCCGCGGAGAACCCGAACCCGTCGCGGATGCCGAGCGCGTTGACGAGCGCCATCGACGTGCCGGTGAGCACCGCGTGGATGACGTACAGCGGGTAGGCGACGAACACGAACGCGAACTCGAGCGGCTCGGTGACGCCCGTGACGAACGAGACGAGCGCGGCCGAGCCCATGATGCCCGCGACGACCTTGCGCTGCGCCGGCTTGGCGGTATGGACGATCGCGAGCGCGGCGGCCGGGAGCGCGAACATCATGATGGGGAAGAACCCGGTGAGGAAGGTGCCCGCGGTGGGGTCGCCCGCGAGGAACCGGAAGATGTCGCCCTGCGCGACCGTGCCGTCGGCGGCGGTGTACTCGCCGAACTGGAACCACGGCAGCGAGTTGAGCAGGTGGTGCAGGCCGATGGGCACGAGGAGGCGGTTGAGCGTGCCGAAGACGAACGCGCCGAGGATGGTCGAGCCCGTGACGAACCCGCCGATCTGCTCGTTGATGAGCCAGTCGAACGCGGGGTAGATCAGCGCGCCCACCACGGCGATGAGCACCGAGACGCCCGCCGTGACGATCGGCACGAACCGCCGGCCGCCGAAGAACGCGAGGTACTGCGGCAGCTTGATCCGGTAGTACTTCTGGTACAGGAGCGCGGCCGTCAGGCCGATGACGATGCCGCCGAGCACGCCGTAGTTGATGAGCGCCTGCGTCTCGCCCTCCGCCGCCTCGCCGAGCACGTAGGGCGAGAGCGAGTCGCTGACGCCCTTGAAGACGAGGTAGCCGATGAGGGCGGCGAGTCCCGTCGTGCCGTCCGACTTCTTCGCGTACCCGACCGCGACGCCGAGGGCGAAGATGATCGGGAGGTTGCTGAACAGCGCGTTCCCGGCGGCGCCGAGGACGTCGGCGACGGGCTGCATCCACGCGAAGGTGCCGGCGACGCCGTCGGCCCCGAGCATGTCCGGCTGGCCGAGGCGCAGCAGCAGCGCGGCGGCGGGCAGCGACGCGATGGGCAGCATGAGCGAGCGCCCGACGCGCTGGAGCTGCGCGAAGCCGGGCACCCCCCTCTTGGTCCTCGTCGGTTCGGCGACGGTCGTCATGTCCTTCTCCTCCTGGGCAGGCCTGGGGCGCAGGCGAGGTGCGTCGTGCGGCGGCTGTGGCGCGACGTCGAGCGGCGTCGTTGCCGGTCCCGGGGCGCGACGAGAAGACCTGGGGTCGTCGTGCCCGGGCTGTCGGTCCAGGTTGTCTGGACCACTTGCAGGAAGAGTGGTCTAGACCTCATGATGTGTCAACCCCCGAGGGTGACCCGGGACACACGGCAGGCCCCGCGGGGCGCGTCGCCGCAGGTCGCACCACGGCCGGGCAACGAGAATGCAGCCGTGGAGAACGCGGCACCGGAGCAGGACGGTCGGCGACGACCGGGACCAGGGACGGCACGAGGACGAGGACGCGGCACGACGATGAGCAGGTCACGATCGCAGGCGAGCGAGCACAAGTACCTCACGGTGCGCGCCTACCTCGCCGACCTCGTGGCGAGCGAGCTCTCCGTCGGCGACGCGGTGCCGTCCGAGCGCAGCCTCACCGAGAAGTTCGGCGTCTCGCGCATGACCGTGCGCCAGGCCGTCGACGCGCTCGTCACGGAGGGCGTGCTGGAGCGCGCGCAGGGGCGGGGCACCTTCGTCGCGCCGCCGCGCGCCGACTTCGAGATGCGCCTCACGACGTTCGGCGAGGAGGCACGACGGCGCGGCATGGAGCCGGGCACCGAGGTGCTGGAGGTCGGGACCGTCCCCGCGCCCGCGTCCGTCGCCGAGTCGCTCGGCCGCGCGACCGGCGACCCGATGCACCACGTCGTGCGCCTGCGCACCGCGGACGGGTCGCCCATGAGCGTCGAGGAGGCCTGGATCCCCGTGGACCTCGCCCCCGAGCTGCTCGACGACGGCGTGCCCGAGAGCCTCTACGGCGCCCTGCGCGAGCGCGGCCTCGCGCCGACGTGGGGCGAGGACACGATCACCGCGTCCGACGCCACCGTCCAGGAGCAGAAGCTCCTCGGGCTCCGCGCCTCGCGAGCCGTCATGCGCACCGTGCGGCGCACGTTCGCGGGCGACTCGCCCCTCATGTACTCCCGCTCCAGCTACCGCGGCGACCGGTACAGCGTCTTCGTCCCGCTGCGCGAGGCGCGCCCGACGCTCGTGCCCCGCAGCACCACCGCCGACGACGCCGCCGCGGACGGGGGAGCCGTCACCGACGACGCGCCGACCGACCAGCTCGCCCCCGTGCCGGTGCCGGCACGGGCGACCGAAGGGAACGACCGATGACACAGTCCGACGCGGAACGCGCCGCGACGATCCTCGCCGGCCTCGGCGGGGTGGGGAACATCGAGGAGATCGACCCGTGCACCACGCGGCTCCGGTCGCTCGTCAAGGACCCCGCGCTCGTCGACGCCGCGCTCCTGCGCCGCGCCGGCGCGTTCGGCGTCATGGTGAACGGGCGAGTCGTGCAGGTGGTGGTCGGCCCGCAGGTCGACACCATCGCGTCCGACCTCGCCGACCTCATGTGAGGAACCCGGCCCGGGCGCGACCCGGGCCACCGCCCTTCTCCGCGCACCCCGCGCACCCCGACCGGCACGGCTGCCGGCCGGCCCCCCGACCCGGCCCCGGCCGGACCCCGACCACGAGGAGCACCCGTGAGCAAGGCAGAGCAGATCCTCCGAGGCCTCGGCGGCGACGCGAACGTCCTCGACCTGGAGGCGTGCATCACGCGCCTGCGCGTCGAGGTCGAGGACCCGGCGCTCGTCGACGACGCCACGCTGACCGCGGCCGGGGCGATCGCCGTCGTGCGGTCGGGCGCCGCGATCCAGGTCATCGTCGGCCCCGAGGCGGACAACATCGCCTCCGACATCGAGGACCTCCGCTGATGGCGGCGCCGCTCACGGTGCTCGTCCCCGTCACGGGCACGGTCGTGGACGTCGGCGACGTCGACGACCCCGTCTTCTCCGCCGGGCTCGTCGGCCCCGGGCTCGCGGTCGAGCCCGACGACGCGCAGGGCGGCGAGGCCGTCGCGCCCATCACGGGCACGGTCGTCAAGCTGCACCCGCACGCGTTCGTCGTCCAGCACGACGACGGCCGCGCGGTCCTCGTACACCTCGGCATCAACACCGTCCAGCTCGGCGGCGAGGGCTTCACGACGCACGTCGCGCAGGGCGACCACGTCCAGCGCGGCACGGTGCTCGTCACGTGGGACCCGAAGGCCGTGCGCGCCGGCGGCCGGTCGGCCGTGTGCCCCGTGGTCGCGCTCGAGGCGGCGCCCGACGACGTGACCTCGCTCACCGAGGTCGGCGCGTGGGCCGCCCACGGCGAGGAGCTGCTCACCTGGGGCTGACGCCCGGCCCGCCCTGCCGGCGCGACCCGGCGAGGCCGGGCGGGGCGCCGTGTGTCAGTCGAGCACGGCGGTCGCCTCGACCTCGACGAGCACCCCCGGCGCGAAGAGCGCCTGGACACCGATCAGCGAGGCAGGGGGGAGCGGCCGCGGCATCGCGAGCTCGTCCGAGACGCTCTCGATGCCGGCCAGGAAGTCCGCCATCGCGGTCGGCTCCCACCCGACGACGAAGAACGTGAGGCGCACGACGTCGTCGAACGTGGCACCCGCGGCCGCGAGCCCCCGGGCGGTGCTGCGGAGGGCCGCAGCGACCTGGCGCGCGAGGTCGTCGCGGTCGGGGTCTCCGCCGACCTGGCCGGCGACGTGCACCTGGCGGCTCCCCGTCGCGACCGCGACGTGGTGGTAGGGGGCGGGCTGGAGCATGCCCTCGGGGGTGAGTCGCTGGACGGCCATGGGGACCTTCCTTCCGGTCGGGTATCCCATGGATACTTGATCGCCCGAACGCACTTCAACGAGACGAGGTGTCGTGCCCGATACCGCCCCACCACCCGCGTCGCACCGTCTGGAGATCGGCGACGACCACCGGCGCCTGCTGAACCAGGTGCTCGACACGTGGTCCGTCCACGTCCTCGAGACCCTCTGCGACGGCCCCGCACGGTTCAACGAGCTCCGGCGCGCGATCCCTGCCGTGACGCAGAAGTCGCTCGTGGCGACGCTGCGGCGCCTCGAGCGCCACGGCATCGTCGACCGTCGCGTGGTCCGCACCCGGCCCGTCGCGGTCGAGTACCGCATCACCCCGCTCGGCAAGTCGCTCCGCGAGCCCGTCGACGCGCTGCTCGCCTGGGTCGACGCGCACCGCCGCGAGGTCGAGGCGGCCCAGCGCCGGTTCGACGACGAGCTCGACGACGGCGAGCCGGACTACCTCGTCAGCCGCGCAGCGGGAGCGTGAGGGACGGGACGTCGCCCGGCTCGCCGCGGTCGACCACGCGGACCGGCACGCCCCAGTCCTGCTGCGCGAGGTGGCACGCGGGGAACACGTCCGGGTCGGGCTCGCCGTCGGGGCCGAGCGGGACGACGTCGCACGACGCCGCCCGGGCCGTCACGTGCAGCACGCCCTCCCCGACCGCGGGGTTGATGACCAGGTCGCGCCCGAGCTCGACGCCGACGCCCTCCCCGGACAGCAGGAGCTCGGGCGGCGTCGCGCTCACGCGCAGCTCCGTCGACGGACCGAACCGGTCGTCGAGCTTCTGCCCCGGCGCCGGGACGAACGGCACGTCGAGCCACAGCGGCCCGGCCCCGATGTCGGTGACGGGGCGCTGCGTGCGGTGCGCGCCGCCGTCGAGCACCTCGCCCGCGAGCGACGCCGGGAGCGCGACGCGCGTCAGGCGGTGCGCCGCGGACTCCACGACGAGCAGGTGGACCTGCGGCTCGCCGTCCGGCCCCTCGCCCACCTGCACGACGACGCCGCTCGGCTCCGCGAGGCCCGTCGCCAGGGTCGTGACCTCGCCGGCGAGGCGGGTTCCGAAGGTGTCGTCCCCGACGCTCCCGGCGTCACCGGCCGCGGGCGCGAACCGGCGCAGCGCGCCGTCGTAGGTGTCGGCGACGACGACGCTCCCGTCGGGCAGCGTCGCGACCCCGAGCGGGTGCTGCATCAGCGCCTGCTCGGCCGGGCCGTCGCGGTGGCCGAAGTCGAACAGCCCTTGCCCGACGGCGGTCCGCACCTCGACGCCCTCGGGCACCACGGCGACGCCACCGCCCAGCCCGGACACGCGGCGCAGCGCCGAGGTCTCGGCGTCGGCGACCCAGACGGCGCCGTCGGGTGCGACCGCCAGCCCGGACGGCTGGGCGAACCAGGCCGACGCTCCCGGCCCGTCCTCCAGACCCTCGTTCGTCGTCCCGGCCAGCAGCCCGAGCTTCCACCAGTCGAAGGCCCACAACGTGTGATGGCCCGCCATCGCCACGACGAAGCCGGCCAGCTCGTCCGACCAGGCGACGTCCCACGGCGAGGAGAGCCGCACGTCGCGCGGGTCGTAGGTGGAGCCCGGATCGAACGGTCCGAACCGGGGCGTGCCCTCGTCGTCAGGGACGACCACGTTCTCGACCCCGCCCACCATGAACTGGTCGCCCGTGCCCGCGACCGTCGTCACGTGCCCGTCGGCGAGCCGTACCCCGCGGAGCGCATGGTTCGCGGTGTCCGCCACGAGGACGTCGAACCCGTACGTCGCACGCTCGCGCTCCGGGACGAGGCACAGCCCGTTCGGCTCGGCGAACCGCGCGTCCTCGGGGCCGCCGTCGGCGAGCCCGCGCTCGCCGGACCCGATGCGCCGGACGAGGGTCTCGCCGTCGGGCAGGAGCTCGGCGAGCGCGTGGTGCCCGGCGTCCGCGACGAGGATGTTGCCACCGGGCAGCTCGATCGCCTTCGCGGGGAAGCGCAGCGTGCCCGACGACGGCTCGGGCGCCACGTACGGGCCGTCGCCCCGGTGCAGCGTGCCCTTCGCGTCGTGCTCCGCGACGAGCTCCTCGACGAGCGCGGCGATCGCGGACGCGTGCCCCTCCCCCGCCATCTGCGCGACGACGTAGCCCTCGGGGTCGACGACCACGAGCGTCGGCCAGGCGCGCGCCGCGTACGCGGACCAGGTGACGAGCTCCGGGTCGTCGAGCACGGGATGGTGGACCTCGTACCGCTCGACCGCGGCCGCGAGCGCCGCCGGGTCCGCCTCGTGCTCGAACTTCGGCGAGTGCACGCCGACGACGACCAGGACGTCTCGGTGCCGCTCCTCGAGCTCGCGCAGCTCGTCGAGGACGTGCAGGCAGTTGACGCAGCAGAAGGTCCAGAAGTCGACCAGGACGATCTTGCCGCGCAGGTCGGCGAGGGTCAGGTCGCGGCCGCCGGTGTTGAGCCAGCCGTGCCCGACGAGCTCGGACGCGCGGACACGGGGAAGTCGCTCGGTGGTCACGCGGCCATTCTCGCGCGCCGGCGCGCTGTGGACCGACGACGCCTCAGGGCCGGCGCAGGTCTCGGCGCAGCGCGTGGAGCTCCCGCGTCGCGCCGAGGCCGACCACGGCGACCAGGTCGCCCGCGACACGCAGCTCGGTGAGCAGCCCGCCGCCGTCGAGCGTGCGGTGCTCCGGGGTCGCGCCGGGCACCGCGACGCCGAACCCGGCGACCTGGGCGCCGTGCAGCACGAGGGAGAAGCCGGCGTCCGGCACGTACGGGCCGAGATCCGGGCCGCCGACGAGACGACGCAGGACGGCGCGCGCCGCGTGGGCTCCCTGCGCGACCGCGGCGTCCCAGTGGTCGGTCCGGAACCGTCGTCCGCGCCGGTCCCGGTGGACGGCGACCGCCCCGGCGGCGAACAGGCCGGGCGCGGCGGGGACGGCGAGGCGGTCGTCGACGTCGACGCCACCGCCGGTGCCGGGCGCGGCGGGCGCGGTGCCGTGCGCGACGACCGCGAGGTCGGACTCCAGGGTCGCCCCGCCCGCGAGGCGCACGGTGACGCCGCCCGGACGCTCGGTCACCGCCTCGACCCGGCGGCCGAGGTGGGCGTCGAGGTGCTCCTCGTGGCGCTGGGCGACGGCGCGCGCGACCGCGGTCCCGAGCGCCCCCGCGAGCGGGAGCCGGGAGCGGGCGACGAGGTGGACGGTCGCGCCGACCTCGGCGAGCCAGGCGGCGGTCTCGGAACCGACGAACCCGGCGCCGAGCACGGTGACCGTGCGCCGCGCGGGATCGGGGCCGAGCAGGGCACGCAGCCGCTCGGCGTCCCGTGCGGTGTGCAGGTGCACCACGCGGGGCTCCCCGCCGTCGGCGCCCGCGAGCGCCGGGACGCGGTCCACGGCCGGGCCGGGCCGAGGCACCGCGCCCGTCGCGAGGACGACGGCGGCGGCGGTGAGCTCGCGCCCGTCCGCGAGGACGACGGCCCGCCGCTGGGGGTCCAGGCCGATCGCGCGTGCCCGCACGAGCTCGACGTCGGGCGGCACCGGCAGGGCGGCCTGCTCCGCAGTGAGCAGACCCTGGAGGATCGCCTTGTCGACGAGGGTGCGCAGGTACGGCTCCCCCTCCTCGCCGTGCACGAGGACGACGCGACCGTCGAAACCTTCGCCGCGCAGCGTCGTCACGGCGGCGTGCCCGGCTGCTCCGCCGCCGACCACCACCACGTCCGGCCCGTCCACGTCGCCCATCTCTCCTCCTTGACCTCAATACCCCCTGTGGGTATATTCGCCATCCTAGCCATACCCCATGGGGGTATCAGCACGGAGGAGGAACGTCGTGAGCATCGTCGAGATCGAGTACCAGGTGACCGGGATGACGTGCGGCCACTGCGAGATGTCGGTGCGCGAGGAGGTCGGGCAGGTGCCCGGCGTTACCGCGATCGACGTGAGCGCGACCACCGGTCGGCTGATCGTCACGGCCGACCAGCCCCTCGACGACGCCGCGGTCCTCGCCGCCGTCGACGAGGCCGGCTACACCGCGGAGCGGGTGCGATGAGGGCGCCCGCCCGGATCGGGCTCTACGTCGCCGGGCTCGGGGTCGTGTTCGTGGCCTCGGCCGCGGTGGCGGGCGCCGTCGTCCCCGAGGGCGCCCTCTCGGGGAAGCCCGCCGCGCACGCGCCGGAGCAGCACGCCGCCGCGAGCGACGACCCCCCGCAGGAGACCACGAGAGGAGCGGACATGGTCGGCGGACTGTCCCTGGAGCAGGGCGGCTACACGCTCGGCGAGATCGAGGCGCCGCAGACGCCGGGCACGCCCGGCGAGCTCGCCTTCACCTTGACCGACCCCGCGGGCGAGCCGGTGACCGACTTCGCCGTCGCGCACGAGCAGCGCCTGCACCTCGTCGTCGTGCGCTCCGACGGGGCGCACTACCGCCACGCCCACCCCGAGATGGACGAGGCCGGCCGCTGGTCCGTGCCCTGGACGTGGGACGCCGCGGGCACCTACCGCGTGTACGCCGACGCCGTCCCCACCGGGGGCGACCCGCTCACCCTGAGCCGCACCGTCGAGGTCGCGGGCGAGGTCGTGCCCGTGCGGGCCGACGCCCCCACGACCACCGCCTCGGTGGACGGGTACGACGTCGCGCTCGAGGGGAGCCTCGAGGCCGGTACGGTCTCGAGGCTGGCGCTCGAGGTCACGCGGGACGGCGAGCCGGTGACGACGCTCGAGCCTTACCTCGGCGCGTTCGGCCACCTCGTCGCCCTTCGCGACGGCGACCTCGCCTACCTGCACGCCCACCCCGAGGGCGCCGAGGCAGCGCCGGGCGAGGCCTCGGGCCCGACCGTGGCGTTCGCCGTCGAGGCACCGACCGCGGGCCGGTACCTCCTGTACCTCGACTTCCAGGTCGAGGGCCAGGTGCGCACCGCGGCCTTCACCGTCGAGGCCACCGGCGCCACGTCGACCCCCGACGACTCCCCGGACGACGCCCCGGCGGGCGACGACCCCGCCCCGCACGACGACCACTGACCACCCTGCACCGGGCAGCGCGCTGCCCGGCCGGAAGGAGCACCTCATGACGGCATCGGCCGCCCCGTCGCCGGGGACGTTCGTCGAGCTCGAGATCGGGGGGATGACCTGCGCCTCGTGCGCCATGCGGATCGAGAAGAAGCTCAACCGGCTCGACGGCGTCACCGCGACCGTGAACTACGCGACCGAGAAGGCGAGGGTCACCGTCCCGGACGGCGTCGACGCCGCCACGCTCATCGCGGAGGTCGAGAAGACGGGTTACACGGCGCAGGTCCCGCGCGCCGAGGCCCCCACCGCCGACGAGGACGCGGGCACGGACACGGACGACCCCGAGCTCACCGCGCTGCGGCACCGGCTGATCGGCGCCGTCGTGCTGTCGGTCCCGGTCATCGCCATGGCGATGGTCCCCGCGCTCCAGTTCACGTACTGGCAGTGGGCGAGCCTCGTGCTCACCGCGCCCGTCGTGGTGTGGGCGGCGTGGCCGTTCCACCGGGCCGCGTGGACCAACCTGCGCCACGGTGCGGCCACCATGGACACCCTGATCTCCGTCGGGACCAGCGCCGCGTTCCTCTGGTCGCTGTACGCGCTCTTCCTCGGCACGGCCGGGGAGCCGGGCATGACGCACCCGTTCACGCTCTCGGTCGCCCGGACCGACGGCGCGGCGAACATCTACCTCGAGGTCGCCGCGGGCGTCACGACGTTCATCCTCGCGGGCCGCTACTTCGAGAAGCGGTCCAAGCGGCAGGCGGGCGCCGCGCTGCGCGCCCTGCTCGAGCTCGGCGCGAAGGACGTCGCGGTGCTGCGCGACGGCGCGGAGACCCGCATCCCGATCACCGACCTCGCCGTGGGCGACGAGTTCGTCGTGCGCCCGGGCGAGAAGATCGCGACGGACGGCACCATCGTGGCCGGCACGTCCGCCGTCGACGCCTCGATGCTCACGGGCGAGTCCGTGCCCGTCGAGGTCGGGGAGGGCGACGCCGTCACCGGGGCGACCGTGAACGCCGGCGGGCGGCTCGTCGTGCGCGCGACGCGCGTCGGCGGCGACACCCAGCTCGCGCAGATGGCGCGCCTCGTCGAGGACGCGCAGTCCGGCAAGGCGCAGGTCCAGCGCCTCGCCGACCGGGTCTCCGCGATCTTCGTCCCCATCGCCATCGCGATCGCCGTCGGCGCCCTGGGCGCGTGGCTCGGGGCGGGCGCCCCCGCCTCGGCGGCGTTCACGGCCGCCGTCGCGGTCCTCATCATCGCGTGCCCGTGCGCGCTCGGCCTGGCCACCCCGACGGCGCTGCTCGTCGGGACGGGACGCGGCGCGCAGATGGGGGTGCTCATCAAGGGACCGGAGGTCCTGGAGTCCACGCGCTCCGTGGACACCGTGGTGCTCGACAAGACCGGCACCGTGACGACGGGCGTCATGACGCTCGCCGACGTCGTCACCGGGACGGGCACGGACCGCGCGGAGCTCCTGCGCCTCGCGGGCGCGCTGGAGGACGCCTCCGAGCACCCCGTCGCCCGGGCGATCGCCCGCGGTGCGGCGCAGGAGGTGGGCCCGCTCCCCGTGCCCACGGAGTTCACCAACGTCGAGGGCAAGGGCGTGCAGGGCGTCGTGGACGGGCGAGCCGTGCTCGTCGGCAGAGAGACGCTCCTCGCCGAGTGGGCGCAGCACCTCCCGCGCGAGCTCGCCGACGCCAAGGCCCGCGCCGAGGAGCAGGGCGGCACGGCCGTCATCGTCGGCTGGGACGGGCAGGCTCGCGGCGTCCTCGTGGTGGCCGACGCGGTCAAGCCCACGAGCGCCGAGGCGATCCGCCAGCTCCGCGCCCTCGGCCTCACCCCGGTGCTCCTCACCGGGGACAACGCGACCGTCGCCCGACGGATCGCGGCCGAGGTCGGCATCGACGAGGTCATCGCGGAGGTCATGCCGAGCGACAAGGTCGACGTCGTCAGCCGGCTCCAAGGCGAGGGCAAGGTCGTCGCGATGGTCGGCGACGGCGTGAACGACGCCGCCGCCCTGGCGCAGGCAGACCTGGGCCTCGCCATGGGGACGGGCACGGACGTCGCGATCGAGGCCGCCGACATCACGCTCGTGCGCGGCGACCTCCGCTCCGCGGCCGACGCGATCCGCCTCGCGCGGCGGACGCTCGGGACGATCAAGGTGAACCTCTTCTGGGCCTTCGCCTACAACGTCGCCGCGATCCCCCTGGCGGCCCTCGGCCTGCTCAACCCGATGCTCGCCGGTGCCGCCATGGCGTTCTCGAGCGTCTTCGTGGTGGGCAACAGCCTGCGCCTGCGGTCGTCCTCCAGCCGCGCGACGGGCTGACCGCCGGAGCGGTCCCTCACACCCGGACGCGTCGAGCGGTGGAGGCTCAGGCGCGCGACGCCGTCACGTCGCCGACGACGCGCACCTCCACGTCGACGCCGTCCACGGTCTCGGGGACCGCGACGTCGTCGGACGTCACGTTCACGCGCAGCAGCCAGTCGTCGCCGACGCCGGACGTCCCGGCCCCGCGCACCGGGGCGCCGTTCAGGTCGGCGCGCGCGATGCCGACGCCGGTCACGCCGTCGAGGCCCGCGAGCTCGTCGCGCAGCGCGGCCTTGGCCTCCCGGGCTCGTTCGAGGGTCGCCACGGCAACCACCTCCCGCACCCATTGTGCGCCCGACGGCGGCCGGAAGGCAGGGACGAGCGTCCCGCCCCCGAGGGGTCGGGCGAGCAGACCCGTCCGGACGGCCCGGGCAGCGTCGCGCCGGCTCAGCCGAGCAGCGTCGCGCCCAGCCGATCGAGCACGGTCCCGATGGGGTTGCAGTACGTGAGCCCCGTGCCGTTGGCACCGCCGGTCTCCGACCCCGCGAACAGCAGCCCCAGCGCCACGCCGTCCTCGCGGTACACCAGCGACCCGGAGTCGCCGCCGCGCGAGAAGGGCCCGTCTCCCGTGGACTCGACCTCGATCTGGTCGTCGAAGCGCAGCGCACCGAGCCCGTCGCCGTACCCGACGACGACGTCGTCGAGCTCGATCGCTGTGACCCGCCCCGCGGTGACGCCCGTGGTCCGGCCCGACTTGCCCACGACCTCGCCGCCCAGCGCGACCGCCGTCGTCGTGATCCGGCCGACCGGGTACTCCGGGTCGACGTCCGGGTCGTCGAGCAGCGCGACCGCAGCGTCCACGGTCTGGGTGACCCCCGCCTCCAGCGGAACCAGCCCGGCGAGGGTGCCCACGCGGTCGTCGGGCGCGCGACCGCCGTCGGCCGGGCCGGGCTGCACGACGACGTCCCCCACCCGCGCGGCCGGCGAGCCGACGAGCACGTGCCAGTTGGACAGCGCGTAGACCGAGGCCTCGTCGGCGCCGTCGTCCGCGGGCGGCGCGACGCGCACGAACGCCCCGAGCGTCCCCGCGGTGACGTCCACGTGCGCGACGGAGACCCCGGGCCGCAGCGGCCGGACGCGGCCGGTCTCGCCGGTCGCGTACGCGGTGACGACGGGCGGGCGGACGCCCGGGCCGTCGCCGCGGGCACGCCCGGCGCCCGGCGCGGCGGCGAGCGGACGGATGCGTCCCGTGCGCCGCACGTCCACCGTGTCGCCCGCCTCGGAGGCGACCTTGCGCGCGATGCTGCGCGCGGTGGGCACCCCGAGGCGGTACCGGACCGCGATCGCGTACCCGCCGTCGTCGTGCGGGGCGAGCCCGATCGCGAGCGTGGGGGCGCGCACGGCCTCCGCGGCGTCGGGCACGTCGCGCGCCTCGATCGCCGTGTCCGACCGGCCCGGCAGGCCCGACCGCTCGGCGAGCTCGCGCGCGTAGTCCGCGAGCTGCGACTTGATCTCCCGTGCCTTCTGCTGGTCCATCGGTGCACCGTCCCCTCGCCCGGCGGACGGCTCCCGCCGCCCGCGTCCTGCCGAGCGAGTCTGGCGGCAGCCGCCCACACGCGCACCGCGGCGCGCCGCACCCGCGTCAGGCGCGCAGGAGCTGCTCCACCCGGACGGACCGGCGGCGCGCGACGACGAGCGTCGTCACCGCGACGGACACGAGGCCCCACAGGACCAGGGCCACGGCGTCGCCCGCTCCCCCGGCCGCGCCGGGGTCGACGATCGACGTGAGCAGGCGGAGCGCCGAGCCCACCGGCAGGACGTCGCGCAGGCTCGTGAGCGCGGCCGGGACGGTCGCGACGATGCCGGTCGCGACGAGCAGCACCGCGACGAGCAGGCCGATCGCGCGCCCCACGTTCCCGAGGAGCGCGGCGAGCGCCTGGTTGAGCGCGACGAACACGACCGACGCGAGCGCCCCGGACGCGAGCAGACCGATCCAGCCGCCCACGCTCGCCCCCTCGACCGCGGCGAGCACGCCGCCGACCACGAGACCGGTCGCCGCGGCGATCCCGGCCGGGAGCGCGAGCGCCGCGAGCGCGAGCCGGCCGGGGCCGCGCGTCGACCCGAGGAGTCGCGCCGGGACCGGCGGGAACGCGACGAAGATCGCGAGCGCGCCCAGCCACAGCGCGAGCACCGCGAACAGCGGGCCGGTCGAGCCGGTCCCGAGGTCGTCGACGCCGGGCGCGGCCACGGGGTCGGCCACGACGCTCGCGAGGTTCTCGCGCTCCGCGTCGGTGTACGAGGGGATCTGCCCGGTCGCCTCGCCGAGACCGTCGGCGAGGTCGGACGTGCCGCCCGCGAGCTGCCCGACGCCGCCCGCGAGGTCGCCCGCGCCCGTCGCCAGCTCCTCGGTGCCGGTGGCGAGCTGGTCCGCGCCGGTCCCGAGGGCGCCGACGCCGTCGGCGAGCCGGTCGGCGCCGCTGCCGAGCGCCCCGACCCCGGCGGCCAGGCCGTCGGCCCCGGTGGACAGCTGGCCCGCGCCGCCGGAGAGCTGCGCCGCGCCGTCCGCGACCTGGTCCGCCCCGGGCGCGAGCTGCCCGAGCCCGGTGGAGAGCGCGGCCGCGCCCTGGGCCACGCCGGCGGCCCCGGTCGACGCCTGCGCCGCGCCCGCGGCGAGATCGTCGGCGCCCGTGGCGAGCCGGTCGACGCCCGCCGCGAGCGCGTACAGGCCGGTCGGGGCGCCACCCTGGCCCGACGGCGAGCCCGCCAGGGCCGCGTTCCCCGCGGCGACGCCCGCCGCGCCCGCGGCGAGCGGGCGCAGCGCGGCGAGCTGCTGGTCGAGCGCCTGGCACGTCGGGCTCGCCGGGTCCTGCGCGCACCCGGCAGCGACCTTCTGCTGCTCCAGACCGGCGACGACCTGGGCGAGGCCGCCCGCCACGTCGCGCGAGCCCGTCGCGAGCGCGGTCGCGGTCTCCGGGAGCGACCGGCCCGTCGACGTGCCGTCGGGCAGCCGCACGTCCGCGATCGAGGCGTCGAGCGCGCCGAGCCCGCTCGCGAGGTCCGACGCCCCGGTGGACAGCTCCCCCACGCCGCCCGCGAGGCTCTGCGCCCCGGAGGCGAGCTGCCCCGCGCCCGCGGCGCTCTGCCCGACGCCGTCCGCCACCTGCCGCGACCCCGCGGCGAGGCCCTGGGCGCCGCTCGCGACGCCCTGCGCGCCCGACGCGAGCTGGTCCGCGCCGCTGCCGAGCTCCCCGACCCCGGCGGCCAGGCCGTCCGCGCCCGTGCCGAGCTCGCCGACGCCGGACGCGAGCGCGCTCGCCCCGGTGGCGACCTCGCCCGCGCCCGACGCGAGCTGCGTCGCCCCGTCGCTCGCCTGGGCGGCGCCGTCGGCGAGCTGGTCCGCGCCGTCGGCCGCCTCGCCGAGCTGGTCGTGGAGCGTCGTGAAGCCGGTGAGGACGCCGTCCACGTAGTTCTCGGTGAGCGTCGTGCCGAGCACCGACGTCGCGGTCGTGGTGACGATGCGCGCGAGCGCCTCGTCGACGACCCGCCCGCCCGGCGTCGTCTCGACGGACAGCGTGGCCTGCGTCGCGGCCGACGGGTCGCCGCCGAACGACGTGGCCGCCGCGGAGAAGTTCTCCGGGATCGTCACGACGGCCGCGTACGTGCCGTCGGCGAGCCCGGCCGCGGCGTCGTCCGCGTCGGTGATGACCCAGTCGTAGTTCGTCGTCCCCGGGTCGGGCTGCACGGCGACCGCGCCGGTGTCGGTCGAGGCGGCGCCGCCGCTGACGAGCCCGGCGGTGAGCTGACGGCCGAGCGGGACGGTCTGGCCGTCCACCTCGACCGGCTCGTCGAGGTTCACGACCGCGGCCTTGACCGTGTCCAGCCGTTCCTGCGGGTTCCACAGCGCCCACAGGAGCAGGCCGAGGACGGCGAGGGGCAGCGCGACCGCGGCGGCCACGGTCCACGCGCGCCGGGCGTCGACGCGGCGGGGACGCGCGCCGCCGGTCCGTGCGTCCGGCGCGGTCGGGTCGGCGGTCGGGTCGGTCGGGACCGGCTCGGGCGGGAAGACGCTCATGCGGGCACCTCCTCGGTGCGCGGGCCGACGACGGGCGCGGCGGGGACGGTGCGGTCGGGGTCGTGCGGGTCGTGCAGGTCGAGCACGGGCGTGCCGGGCGGGGCGAGGTCCGTCGGTGCCGGGCCGACGGCGCCGAGCACCACCGCCGTGCCGCGCCCCGCCGCGTCGGCGAGCACCTCGGCCAGCGCGGCCCGCTCGGCGGGCGACGTGACGGCGTCGGTCCCGACGACGGCGAGGAGCCGGGGCCGCTCGCGCAGGACCTCGGCGACGCTCGCCGCCGCCGGCACGCGGTGCGCCGCGGGCGCCGGGGCGTCGCCGGGGAGCGCGGCGACGTCCGCCGCGAGGTCCACGAGCGCGACGCGCCGCCGCACGGTCAGCGCACGCTCCGGCAGCACGAGGCCCGTGACCTTGAGCGCCCCGCTCGTCGGGCGCAGGCGCCCCGCGAGCGCGAGCACGACCCCGGACACCGCCGCGGGCGACTCCCCGTGCACGACGAGCGACCCGCCGTCGGGCACCCGGACCGTGACCGGCTCGGCCAGCGGGCCGCGCGCGCCGGCGACCACGAGGTCGTGCGCGACGACCGCGTCCGTGCTGCCCGGCTCCGGCCAGTCCGCGAGCGCGAGCTCCTTCGACAGCCCCTCGCCCTCGACGTCGAACGACGGCAGCACCCGGTCGAGCCAGCGCGGCATCCACCACGCCTTGTCGCCGAGCAGCGCGAGCACGGCCGGGACGAGCGTCATGCGCACGACGAACGCGTCGACGAGGACGCCCACCGCGAGGCCGAGCGCGATGGGCTTGAGGCTCATGTCGCCCTCGGGCACGAACGCCACGAACACGGCGAACATGATGACCGCGGCCGCGGTGACGACCTTCGCCGACGCCTGGAACCCCGTGAAGATCGACCGTCGGGCCTGGCCCGAGTGCACGTAGTCCTCGCGGATGCGCGCCACGAGGAACACCTCGTAGTCCATCGCGAGGCCGAACAGCACGCCCATGAGGACGATCGGCATGAACGAGATGACCGGCCCGAGCCGTGTCACGTGCAGCGCGTCCGCGAGGAACCCGTGCTCGAACACGAGCGTCACGACGCCGAACGCCGCGCCGACCGAGAACAGGTAGCCGAGCGTCGCCTTGATCGGCACCGCGACCGACCGGAACACCATCGTCAGCAGCACGAGCGACAGGCCGACGACGACGAACGCGAACGGCAGCAGCGCCGCCCCGAGCTTCGCCGAGACGTCGATCCCCACCGCCGTGAAGCCCGTGACCGCGAGGTCGACGCCGTACTCGGCGAGGAAGTGGTCGTGCTGCGCGCGGATCTCCGTGACGAGGTCCTTCGTCTCCTCCGAGTCCGGCGCGCCGGTCGGGACGACCTGCACGATGCCCGTGTCCGCCGTCAGGTTCGGCGTCGCGAGCGGCACGTCCGCCACGCCCGGGAGGTCCGCGATCTCGTCGCCCAGGTCGTTCATGAGACCGACGGGGTCCGTCGACGTGACGATCGTGCCCGTGACGATGAGCGGCCCGTTGAAGCCCGGGCCGAAGTGCTCCGACACCAGGTCGTACGTGACGCGCGCCTGGTTGTCCTCGGGCAGCGTCCCCGCGTCGGGCAGCGCGAGCTGCAGGTCGCGCGCCGGCAGCGTGAGCAGCACGATCGCGGCGACGACGAGCCCGATGGTCAGCAGCGGGATCCGCGTGACGGCGCGCACCCATCCCGCGAAGAACCGGTTGCGGTGCTCTGTGGTCGTCGTCGAGCTCACGGCGTCCGTGGTCGGGTCCGCGGCGGCTGCGCCCGAGGTGCTCGGGCTACCATCCGCATCGCTCGTTCCTCGCGATGCTCCCGCCAGGCCCGCCACGCCCTTCGCATCCTCGGGCGCAGCCGCCGCTCGTCCGGTCCGTCGCCCGGGCGACCCGGTCGCCCCGGCCGGCCCTCCGCCGTCCGCTCCCGCGGCCGCACGGCGTCGCCCACGCCCGCGACGGCGCGGCGCCTTGGGGCGGAGCCGCTCGCCCGCGAACCCCAGCATGGCGGGCAGCAGCGTGATCGAGACGAGGACGGCGAGCCCGACCCCGACGGCGGCGGCGACGCCCATGACGGTGAGGAACGGGATGCCGGCGACGCCGAGGCCGACGAGCGCGATCATGACGGTGAGGCCCGCGAAGATGACGGCCGAGCCGGCGGTGGCGACGGCCCGCGCCGTGGCCTCCTCGACGCTGAGGCCGGTCGCGAGCTCGTCGCGCTGCCGCGACACGATGAACAGCGCGTAGTCGATGCCGACGGCGAGGCCGAGCATGACGGCGAGCATCGGGGTCGTGGAGTTGATCTGCGCGACGGCGGTCGCGGCGAACAGGAGCCCCATGCTCACGCCGACCCCGACGACGGCGTTGAGGAGCGGCAGACCGGCGGCGACGAACGAGCCGAACGTGAGCACGAGCACGACGAGCGCGACGAGGAGGCCGAGCGCCTCGGTGACGGTGAGGGTCGGGAACTCGGTGCTGAAGAGCTGCCCGCCGAGCGCGGCCTGCGCGCCGTCGGGCAGGGCCGCGGCGAGGTCGTCGACGACGTCGCCGAGCGCGTCCTTCGTGGCGTCGGTGACCTCGCTCTGGCCCTCGTCGAGCTGGACGGTCATGAGGGTCGCGACGTCGTCGTCGCTGACCGACGCGGGCATGGTGTCGTCGTAGGGGGAGGTGACGGCGGCGACGCCGTCGATGTCGCCGAGCGCGGTGACGGCGTCCTCCACGGGGCCGCGGACGGCGTCGTCCTCGATGGTCGACCCGTCGGGAGCGACGACGACGACCTGCGCGGACGCCCCGCTGACCTGCGGGAACGTGGCGGCGAGACGGTCGAGCGCCGCCTGGGACTCGGTGCCGGGGATGGTCACCTCGTCGTCGAGGCCCTGGCCGACGAGCCCGGCGAGCCCTCCGGCCAGCACGAGGATGCCGATCCAGGCCACGAGGACGAGCCGGCGCGCCCCGACCGCCCAACGGCCGAGCGAGTACAGCGCTGAGGACACGAGCGGCCTCCCGGGGAGAGTGCAGACGGATTCGAGGATACGCCGCTGTATCCGATGCGCGAACGTATCGGATACACTCGTGCATCGCAAGGCCGCCCGGTTCGGGCGGCGCCGTCCGACAGTGGGAGCATGTCCGGCGTGACGACGGACCTCGACCCGACCCGAGTCGACCGCGCGGAGAGCGACGCGCCGCTCTCGCGGCGCCGCGAGCGCACGCGCGAGCGCCTGCTCGACGCCGCCTACGGCCTCTTCGCCGAGCACGGCATCAACGGCACCTCGATCGAGGCGGTGTGCGAGGCCGCGGGCTTCACCCGCGGCGCGTTCTACTCGAACTTCGAGTCGAAGGAGTCGCTGTTCCTCGCCCTCACGGAGCGCGAGATCCGGACGCGCATGCGCAACCTCGAGGCCGCCGTCGAGCACCTGCCCGACGACCCGGTCCGGGACGGCGTCATCGCGCCCGACACCATCGCCGCGATCGTCGCGGCCGTCATGGCCGACCCGCGCGACGAGCGCCGCTGGTGCCTCATGAGCGCGGAGCTCGAGCTGCTCGCGCTGCGCGACCCGCAGGTCGCGGCGCGGTTCGCCGACCAGGAGGAGTCGTTCCGCACCGAGCTCGCGGACATCCTCACGCGCGTCCTCACGGAGGTCGGCATGCGGTTCGCGATCGACCCGGCCGCCGCGACGCGCGTGCTCATCAGCGCGTACACGAGCGCGGCGCGCGACGCGTTCCTCAGCCCCGCGGGCGACGACGCCGTGCAGCGCGCGCAGACCGCGGACTGGCTCCCGGCGCTCGTCGGACGGCTCGTCGAGCCGCTGCCCGCCGCGGGCTGACCCGCTTCCCTGGGTGTGGGTGGCGCGCGTCACACTGGCGGCATGACACTCACCTTCAGCGGCGCCGTGGTCGACTGCGCCGACCCCGCCGTCGTGGCGGACTTCTGGCAGGCCGCGCTCGGGTGGACGGGGCGCGAGACCGGGCCGCACGGCGAGGCCGTGCTCTTCCCGCGCGACGGCGAGACGATCCTCGGGCCACCGAGCCTCGTCTTCCAGCGCGTCCCCGAGGGCAAGACGGTGAAGAACCGCCTCCACCTCGACTTCTCGTCGTCGACCCAGGCCGCCGACGTCGCACGGCTCGAAGAGCTCGGCGCGCGCCGCGTCGACGTCGGGCAGGGCGAGCACGAGACGTTCGTCGTCCTGGCGGACGTCGAGGGCAACGAGTTCTGCGTCCTGCGCGGCGACTGACCCCGGGTCACGCGGGGTCGGGGCGGTACACCGCGGCCGAGCCCGGGGGCGGCTCCCCCACGTCCGCGACGGGGCGCGGGTCGTACGCCTCCGCGGTGAGGTCCGCCCGCTCGACGCGCGAGAGCCGGAACCAGCGGATCGCCTCGCGCGTGCGGCACCAGGCGACGAGGTACCAGCGGCCGTCGGTGTGCGCGAGCAGCACGGGCTCGACGCGACGCGTCGACGTCGCCCCGCGCCCGTCCCGGTAGCGGATCGCCAGCACGCGCCCGCCCGCGATCGACTGCTCGACCGCGCGCAGCACCCCGAGGTGGGTCCGCGCACGCCCGACGACGTCGCCCCGGCCCGGCGGGGTCGTGTCGCCGTACGGCTCTCCCGGGTGGACGGCGTCGGCCGGGACGGCGGGCGGGCCTGCTGCGGGCGGGACGACGTCGGGCGGGCTCGCGGGCGGGACGGCGTCGGGCGGGCTCTCGGGCGGGACGGCGTCGGGCCGGTCCGGGTCCGGCGCGGCGTGACGGACCCACACGCGCGCGGCGAGCGCCTCGGCCCGTGCGCGGTCGCCCGCGCCGAGCGCGTCCCACACCTTGCCGCGGGCGGCGAGGGCGTCGACCGCGAACGGGCTCCCGGGCGGGAGCGTCGCGAGCGCGACGGCCACGGCGACGGCCTGGCCGGGCGTGAAGTTCACCGGCGGGAGCGACGCGCTCGGGTCGAGCAGGTACCCGCCCCCGGGCCCCGCCTGCGCCCAGATCGTGAGCCCGGCCTGCTGGAGCGCGGCGACGTCGCGCTTGATCGTCCGCTCGCTCACCTCGAGCGCCGCGGCGAGGCGCGGCCCCGTCGTGCCCGTCCGGCCCGCGCGGCGCAGCTCCTCCGCGAGCGCGTAGAGGCGCTCCGTCCTGTTCACCCCAGAATGGTGACAGACAGGTGACAGACAGGTGTCACCGACACCCTGCGAGGGTGGCTGCATGAGCACCCACGGAACACCCGAACAGCCCGTCCACGTCGTCCTCGTCCCCGGCTTCTGGCTGGGCGCGTGGGCCTGGGACGACGTCGTCCCCCACCTCGAGGCCGCCGGCCTCGTCCCGCACCCGGTGACCTTGCCGGGCCTGGAGCCCGGCGCGACCGCGGCCGACCGCGCGCACGTCACGCGCGCGGACCACGTCGCCGCGGTCACGCGCCTCATCGAAGAGCTCGACGGCCGCGTCGTGCTCGTCGGGCACAGCGGCGGCGGGCCGGTCGTGCAGGAGGCCCTCGACCGGGACCCCACGCGCATCGAGCGCGTCGTCTACGTCGACACGGGCCCGCTCGTCGACGGCGCGGCGCTGTCGCCGGAGCTTCCGGCCGATGCCGCAGAGGTCCCGCTCCCGACGTGGGAGGAGCTCGCCGAGGCCGGGTCGAGCGTCGACGGGCTGGACGAGGCCGCGCTGGCGCGTTTCCGCGAGCGGGCGGTGCCCACCCCGGGACCCGTCGCGCGGGGGGCCGTGCGGGTGTCGGACCCGCGGCGCCTGCGGGTGCCCGCGACCGCCGTCTGCTCGTCGATCCCGTCCGCCGTCCTCGCCGAGATGGCGCACCCGGGGCCGCCCCTGCACACCGAGCTGGGCGAGGTCGAGGACGTCACCTACGTCGACCTCCCGACCGGCCACTGGCCGATGCTCTCGCGCCCCCGGGACCTCGCGGCCGTGATCGTCGACGCCCTCTCCTGACCTCCGGGTGAGACATCGTGCGCGTTCCGGAAAAAAAGTCCCCGAAGTCGCGTCACAGACGGAGACTTCTGCCGTCTCCTCGTGTGGACGGCCGACCGGCCGCCGCAGAACGACGGACGACGAGACGGACCATGCACGACACCCTGCCCTCCGCCCCCTCGCGCACCGAGGTGCGCACCGCCCTGCTCTGGGCGCTCGAGAACGACCGCGACGCGCTCCTCGAGCACCGCGAGACGACCCAGCACTGCCTGTGGGCGGCCGCGCGCGGCGCCGCCGACCGGCGCCTCGTGCGGCGCTGGCGCGCGGCGGCCGCAGGGCTCCCGTCGACCGTCGCCTGACGGCGGTCTGACGGCGGTCTGACGGCGGTCTGACGGCGACCGTCGGCCGTCGGACGGTGACCGTCGGCCGTCGGACGGCGACCGTCGGACGGCGGACGGCGACCGTCGGACGGCGGACAAGCCCTGCGGGCCGCCGCCCGCGGGCGGCGGTCCGGTCAGCCGAGCGTCGTCGGCAGCGCGGCGTCGCCCTCGCCCGGGGCGGCCCCCAGCACGTGCTCCGCGAGGAAGGCCAGGACCACCTGGTACCAGACCTTCGCGTGCTGCGGCTGGAGGATCCAGTGGTTCTCGTCCGGGTAGAAAAGGAACCGGTGCACCGTGTCGCCGTCCGGGCCGGCGGGCAGCCCGGACGACTCGAGCAGCTCGTACCAGAGCCGCAGGCCCTCGCCGATCGGCACGCGATAGTCCTTGTCGCCGTGGATGACGAGCATCGGCGTCACGATGTCCTGGACGAACCGGTGCGGGCTGTTCTCCAGCGCCATCTCGTCCGTCATCTCGCGCGCCCAGTAGTACGCGTGGTCGGTCGTCGGGCCGAACTGGTCCAGCGCCCACAGGCTCGCGTGCGTGACGATCGCGCGGAAGCGGTCCGTGTGGCCCGCGACCCAGTTCGCCATGTACCCGCCGAAGGACCCGCCCATCGCGGCCGTCCGGGTCGCGTCGATCTCCGGGCGCGCCTCCACGGCGTCCGTGATCGCGAGCAGGTCCGTGTACGGGGCCTTGCCCCACGCGCCCCACCCGCGCTGCACGAAGTCCTGCCCGTACCCGGTCGACAGCGCCGGGTCCGGCAGCAGCACCGCGTAGCCCTGCGCGACCATCAGCCACGGGTTCCAGCGCCAGCTCCACGCGTTCCACGACCCGAGCGGGCCGCCGTGGATCCACAGCAGCAGCGGTGCCGGGTCCTCCGCGGACGCACCGTGCGGCAGCGCGAGCCAGCCCCGCACGCGCACGTCGTCCCCCGCCGCCGTCTCGACGTCGACGAGCGTGCCCGGCAGGTCGGGCGTCGCGACCGGGCCGCGCAGCGGCGTCGCGGGCACCGGCGTGCGGCCGCCCGGCGTGCCGGAGTCGAGGAACGCCCCGAGGTCGACGCGCACCGGGTGCGCGGGCTCCAGGTAGCTCGTCCGCAGCGCGTAGAGCGTCCGGCCGTCGGGCGCGACCTGCACGTCCGTGAACGTCGCGTCGTCGCTCGTCACGCGCTCGGCCGTGCCGTGCTCGGCCGCACCGTTGCCCGCGGGTTCGAAGGGGACGAGGAAGACCGGGCCGCGGCCGTCGTCGTCCGCGGTGACGAGCAGGCCCGAGCCGTCGGGCAGCCAGCGCAGCGACGTCGGCCAGCGGTCCCAGTGCGGCACGAGCGTGCGCGGCGACGCGTGGTTCTCGGCGCGCGTCGTCGCCGAGTCGTCGTGGCCCTCCGCGGTCCCGGCGGGCCCGTCCGGCGCGTGCAGCGGCACGACGGCAAGACTCTCCTCCGGTGCCTGGTGCGGCGTCGAGATCGTCTCGCGCACGAACGCGACCCACGCGCCGTCGGGCGAGATCCGGGGCGAGTGCGCCTCCGCGCGCGGCTCGTCGACGAGCGTGCGGCGCGCGCCCGTCGCCGTGTCGATCGCGACGAGCGTGCTGCGCACCTGCGGGCCGGGACCCGGCACCTGCCACGTCGTGACGAGCGTCGTGCCGTCGGCGGACAGGTCTGCCGAGTGCTCGTGCAGCGCGCGCCCCGGCGCCGTGCCGTCGTGCCCGACGCCGCGGCTCACGTCGCGCAGGTCGAGCAGCCGCGCGTCATGCTCGGCGGCGGCATGCTCCCCTGCGGTGCCCCGCGTCGCTGCGGCGTGCGGCGCGGTGCTGGCCGAGCCCGCCGGCGCGTCGGTCGGGGCGGTCGGGGCGGCCGGGGCCGGAGCCAGGAGGGGCTGCGCGGGCGCGTCGACCAGCGTCGTGAGGTCACCGACGAACCGGTGCGCCTCGTCGGGACCGCGGTCGTGGTCCCACTGCCGCACCGGGTAGGCGCGGTGCAGGATCGCCGCGACCTTCGCGTCCTTGCGCGCCGACCGGAGCTCGGCGTCGTGCGCGAGGTCGCGCGCGCTCGGCAGCACCGACGCCGCGACCGACACGACCGGCGCGTCCGTCGCCGCGAGCGGCCCGCTCACGCCCGCGGGCGCCGTGGCGACCACGCGCGCCTCCCCGCCCGACGCCGGCAGCAGCCACAGCGCCGACGTCGCGTCGTCGTCGGCGCCACCGTCCGGGTCGGGCCGCGCCGACGTGAACAGCACGTCGCCCGCGCCGGTGAACGTCGCGCTCGACTCGCCCTTCGTGCTGCGCGTCAGCCGACGCGCGGGCGCCTCGCCCGCCGGGTCGACCTCCCACAGCGCCGCCCGGTACCCGGTGCGCTGCGGGTCGAGCGTCTGGACGGTCGTGACGAGGCGCGTCCCGTCGGGCGAGAGCGCGAGGCCCCCGACGCGCGGGATCGCGAGATATCGGTCGAGATCGTGGAACGGTCCCACGGTCGGGTCGGGTGTACCGGGCGTGCCAGCCAGATTGCTCACCCGTACGTCCTATCACGCCCCTCCCCCGGAAACGGCTCCCGCCGAACACGGGATCAGAGACCGGAATCCGCCGATTCGGGTCTTCAACCCCGTGCTCGACCGTCGCCTTTCCCGTGTTCGGGCCTCTGTCACGCGGGGAGGGCGCCGCGATGGCCGAGGAAGGCTCGTACCGCGGGGCCGACGCCGCCCGGCACGTCACGACCCGTGAACCGGAGCAGCTCGATCGTGCCCGAGGCGGCGAGACGGTTCTGGCGCGTGCGATCGGCGTACACGGCCTGAGGGTCGGAGTGCACGTCCGCTCCGTCCATCTCCGCCACCAGCCACCGCCCGCCACCGAGGCGCCAACCCATGTCTCCCCGCGCGACGACGCGACCGTCCGCGTTGAGGACCGGCAGCTGGAGGACGTCGGGCGGCACGCCCGCATCCACGCAGTCGAGCCGCCCGAAGGACTCCAACGGCGACTCCGCGCGGCCGTCCGCCATTCCCCAGAGCGCGTGCGTGGCGGCGACGCCACGGCGCCCTTGTGCCAGGTCGTGCGCCCTCGCGAGCCCGTCGGGGTCGGTCGACCGCCGGTGCAGCGCGGAGTCCAGGACGGCCAGCGCGTGCGCGCGAGGCAGCTCGGGCACCGCCTGGGCGAGGGCGCGTTCGACGGTCGCGACGGCTCGCCCACCGATCTGGACGGTCGTCATCCCGTCGTCGAACTGCCGCAGGCGGATGCCGTCGCGCATGGTGCGGTCGCTCGCACGGGGCAGGGCGACCTCCGGGGCGACCCCGACGGGGATCCCCTGGACGCCGTGCAGCACGAGCGCCGTCGTCCCGACGGCGATGGCCTCCGGGCCGAAGGCGAGCAGGCCCGCCCACGCCGATCTTCGCCGCCTATCGTCCCAGTCCAGGCGCTGACCGCCCGGCGGCCGGAGGTCGTAGACACCCCGCGTGACGCGCGCCCAGGCACCCGAGTCGACGCGACGACGAGCGACGCGCGAGGAGACCCCCAAGGCGAGCAGCTGGTCGATCGACACGAGCCCGGCCTGCGCAGCGACGAGCCGGTCCAGCTCCGATGAGAACGCCATGGCCGGCATGGCACCACGACGCCCTCGTCCACTGCGGCACGAGCCTTCGCCCCCTGTGGACACCCGGCCCGGCACCGACCCTGTGCACAACAAGAGTCGCCCCCCATCACCGCCCCGCGAGCACGCGATCAGCGACCGAAATCACGGATTCTCGGTCGACGACCCCGTGTTCGGCGGGAGAGGGAGCGGCGGAACGGGGGCGGGAGGGGGTCGGTCAGTCGTTCCGCTTCGACATCTGGGCGAGCATGTCGTTGTACTCCTGGAGCTCGGCGTCGCCGTCGCGGTCGGCCTGGCGGTCGCGGCGCTTGGCCTCGCGCTCGTCGGAGCGCGTCCACATGACGGCGACGACGATCGCGAGGATGAGCGTCGGCAGCTCGCCGATGCCCCACGCGACGGCGCCGCCGCGCTGCTGGTCGGCGATGGCGCTCGGGCCCCACTCGCGGCCGAGGAGGCCGAACCACTCGGGCACGAGCAGCTCCTCGCCCGAGGTGAGCGCGACGCCGAAGAACGCGTGGAACGCCATGGTCGCGAACAGCAGGAGCAGACGCTGCGGGTAGGGCGGGCGGTGCGGGCCGGGGTCGATGCCGACGAGCGCGTTCGCGAACAGGTACCCCGCGAGCGTGAAGTGCACCAGCATGACGAGGTGGCCGGCGTACGTCGTGAGCGCGTACTCGAACGCGGGCGTGTAGTAGAAGACGATCATCGAGCCGGCGAAGTTCACCGCCGCGACGATCGGGTTCGCGAAGAACTGGCCCACGCGCGACGTCACGAGGGCGAGCACCCACTCGCGCGGTCCCCGCGACCCGTCCTTGCGCGGCGGCACCGCGCGCACCAGGAGCGTCACGGGGGCGGCGAGCACGAGGAAGATCGGCACGACCATCGCGAGGATCATGTGCTGGACCATGTGCGCGCTGAACAGCACGTGGCCGTACATCGCCGGGCCGCCGGACGTGACCCAGAACAGGATGACGATCCCCAGGCACCAGGAGACGGTGCGCCCCACCGACCACGAGTCGCCGCGCCGCGCGAGACGGCGCACCCAGCGCAGGTACACGACGATCGCCGCGACGCACGCGAACGCGGGCAGCAGGTCCCAGCGCCACTCGGTGAACCAGCGGGCGAGCGTCGGCTCCGGCGGGAGCGCGTGCCCCGTCACCTGGTACGCGGCGGAGGTGTCGAGCGGCTCCTCCTGCGGCACCGGCGGGGCGGTGGACCCGAGCGCGACCGCGACGCCGGACACGGCGCCCATGATCGCGAGCTCGACCGCGACGAGGCGCCAGAACAGCCAGCGCGTGCCCTCCGCGGCCGCGGCCCGTGCGCTCGTGGACGACGACGTCCCGCCCTTCCCGGCACCGCTCGCCGGGGCGCCGTCCCCGGCCGGGCGGGCGGCCGCCGTCGGGCCGGCGAGGCGGCGCACGACGAGCTCCCGGTGCGCGAAGCCGACCGCGCCGAGGACGAGCAGGAGCGCGAGCTTGGTGAGCAGGAGGATGCCGTAGTCGGTGGTCAGCCCGGCGAGGGAGTCGACCCGGATGCTCGCGTTCGCGATGCCCGAGACGGCGACGGCGACGTAGCACCACAGCGCGATCGCGGAGTACCGCGCGACGGACGACGCGAAGTCCGCGCGGCCCAGGCCACCGCGCACGCGCACGACGGCGAGCGTCCCGAGCCCGCCGACCCACAGCGCGGCGCCGGCCAGGTGCAGGAACATCGAGGAGACGGCGAGCTCGTGGCTCACCGCGCCGGCCGCGTGGCCGGTGTTGGCCTGCATCGCGAGGGCGACGAGGGCGAGGGCCGCGGTCCACATCGCCCCGGTCGCGCTGCGCACGGCGAGCGCGACGGCGGACGTCAGGGCCGCGACGACGACGATCGCGAGGTAGTTCCGGCCGAGGCTGACCTGCGAGACGAAGAGGCCGAGCTGGTCGCCGAACGTCGGGTTGGTGACCGGCGTGCTCGAGATGGAGGAGTAGCGCAGCACGACCTGCAGGACGGTGAGCACCGCCCACGTGGCCGACGCCGCCCCCGCGACGCCGAGCGCCTTGCGCACGGGCGTCCCGGCGGGCAGCACGCACGCCGCGAGGACGAGCGAGCCGAGCGTGAGCGCGACGGCGAGCTCGGTGAGCACCGTGACGACCGGGGTGCCGAGGCGCGCGAGGGCGCCCGGGTCCGGGAACCCGGCGGGGACGGTGAACGCGGCCGAGAACGCGCCGGCGGCGAGCACGGCGACGACCGCGACGACGACGGCGAACGGCCCGGCGACGACGAGCCACCACGGGTTCGCGGGTCGGGCGTCCGAGGGCGCGCGGCGCAGGGCAGTGGTGGTCACCCCACCAGGGTATCGACCGCGCGGGCCCCTCCGGTCACGGCTCAGGGCCGGGACAGGCGGGCCATCCCGTAGACCTTCGTCGCGCGCACGCGCAGCACCTGGCGGCGGTCCGCGACCATGGCGCGCCGGAACTCCTCCCAGTCCGGGTGCTCGCCCCCGGTGGCCGCGCGATAGGTCGCGACGAGCTCGTCGGCGGCGGCGTCGTGGGGGTCGAGCGTGACGGCGCTCAGCTCGGCGTCGCCCTCGACGACGGCGTAGCCCGCGAAGTCCTCCGCGCTCACGTGGAGCGAGACGCGCGGGTCGCGCGCCGCGTTGCGGGTCTTCGCGCGGTCGGCGGTGACGGAGACGCGCGCGAGCCCGTCCTCCGGGTCCCAGACGTAGAGCACGTTGGAGAGCTGGGGCCGCCCGTCCTTCTTCACGGTCGCGAGGACGCCCTGGCGGCGCGCGGCGACGAGGTCGAGGAGCGCGGGGTCCCCGAGCGGGGCGCGCGGCGCGCGGCCGGGGACGTCGCGGGCGGTGTCACGGGAGATGTCACGGGCGTCGGTGCTCATGCCGGGGCAACCGTCGCGGGCTCGCGGGGCATTCCCGGCGCGCCGCACGTGGGGACCTCTCCCCACCCGGACCTGTGGACGACGCCCGGTCCGGCGGGGTCCGCGCTGGCATACTGGGCCGGGTTCGCCGGGGGCTCGCGAGGCTCCGTCCGCCCTCCGGCCGCGCACGGGACCACACCACCCGCACCACCCGGAGGACGACCGATGGCCGCAGGGCACGGCAGCATCTCGACGCAGGACCTCGACCGCGCGAGCCACCTGCTCAAGCGCGTCGGCCAGGTCTTCGACCAGCGCGTCGTCGGGCAGGAGGCTCTGCGCACCGCGCTCGTGAGCACGCTGCTCGCGGGCGGGCACATCCTGCTCGAGTCGGTCCCGGGCCTCGCCAAGACGACCGCGGCGCAGACGCTCGCCGCGGCGGTCGACGGCTCGTTCCACCGCATCCAGTGCACGCCGGACCTCATGCCGAACGACATCGTCGGCACGCAGATCTTCAACTACGCGACCGGCCAGTTCACGACCCAGCTCGGCCCGGTGCACGCGAACGTCGTCCTGCTCGACGAGATCAACCGCTCGTCGGCCAAGACGCAGTCGGCGATGCTCGAGGCGATGCAGGAGAAGCAGACGTCGATCGGCGGCGAGAACTACGCGCTCCCCGACCCGTTCATGGTGCTCGCGACGCAGAACCCCATCGAGGAGGAGGGCACGTACGTGCTCCCCGAGGCCCAGATGGACCGCTTCCTCATGAAGGAGGTGCTCACGTACCCGACGCCGCCGCAGGAGCTCGAGATCCTCCAGCGCATCGCGACCGGGCAGATGACGCGCCCCCTCACGGCACAGCCGATCTCGCTCGACGACGTGCGCTTCCTGCGTGGTCTCGTCGACGACGTGTACGTGGACGACTCGATCAAGCGCTACGTCGTCGACCTCATCAACACGACGCGGTTCTCGGGCCCCCGCCCGGTGCCGGGCCTGGAGCGCCACGTGCGCGTGGGCGCGTCGCCGCGCGGCGGCATCGCGCTCATGCGCGTGGGCCAGGCGCTCGCGATCCTCGCGGGCCGGGCGTACGTCATCCCGGACGACATCAAGGCGGTGCGGTACTCGGTGCTGCGCCACCGCCTCGTGCGCACGTTCGACGCGCTCGCCAACAACGTGCCGCCGGAGCAGCTCGTGGACGCGGTGTTCGACGCCGTCCCCACGCCCTGACCGGTCCGCCCACCGTCCCGAGAGAGCACCACGTGCCCGACGTCTCCCGTCTCGCCCAGGTCCGGGCCCGGCTCGACCTGCCGGTCGCGCGCCGGGCGTCCGGCCTGCTCGAGGGCCGGCACCGCTCGGTGTTCAAGGGGCACGGGCAGGACTTCGACGACCTGCACCTGTACGCGCCGGGCGAGGACGTCGGCGACATCGACTGGAAGTCCTCGGCGCGCGCCGGGCTGCCGATCATCCGCCGGTTCGTGCGCGAGTCGAACCTCAACCTCGTGCTCGTCGTGGACACGGGGCGCACCATGGGCGCGACGGCGCCGAGCGGGGAGACGAAGGCGGAGATCGCGAGCTTCTGCTGCGCGCTCGTCGCCTACCTCGCCCGCGACCGGGGCGACCGCGTCGCGCTCGTCGCGGGCGACGCCGAGCGCCTGGTCCAGCTCCCGCCGCGCGCGAGCACGCGCGACCTCGAGGTGCTGCTGCGCACCGTGGAGGGGCTGTGGCGCCCGGACGCTCCCGGGAGCGACCTGTCCCGTCCGCTCGACCGCGCGCAGACGGCGTTCCGGCGCCGCTCGCTCGTGGTCGTCGTCACCGACGAGGCCCGCCCCGCCGCCGAGCACGAGCAGCTCCTGCGCTCGCTGCGCGTGCGCCACGAGGTGATGGTCGTGCAGGTCGCGGACCTGTCGCCGGTGGGCGCCGGGGTCGGGGAGGTGGCCGACGTCGACGGCACGCTGCGCCTGCCGCCGTTCCTGCGCGGGCGGGCCGCGCTCGCGGCGCCCGCCGCCGAGGCGCTGGCCGCGCGGCGCTCCGAGGTGGCCGAGCGGCTGCGCGCCCTCCAGGTCGAGGGCGTGCTCGTCGAGGGGTCCGACGATGTCCTGCAACGGTTCGTCGAGCTCCTGGGGAGGCAGAAGCGTGCCCGTCGATGAGCTCGTCGACCCCGTCGGCTACTCGGGGTGGTGGACGGCCCTGGGGATCGTCCTGGTCCTCGCGGCCGCCGCGGTCGTGTTCCTCGTGATCTGGCTGACGCGCGCGAGCGCGGAGGAGAAGAACGCCCCGCGTCCCGCGCCGCTGCTCCCCACCGGCCCGCACGACCCGTACGCGTCGCTGCGCGCGGAGTACGAGCGGCGTCTCGACGCCGTCGCCGAGCGGTTCCGCGCGGGCGAGCTCGACGAGCGCACCCTGCACCTCGCCCTCTCGGCGGAGATGCGCGGCTTCGCGACCGGTCGGCTCGGCCAGGACGCGTCGTCCATGACGCTCTCGGAGATCCAGCAGCTCGCCGAGGCCGGGCGGCTCACGCAGCTCATCGCGCGCTACTACCGGCCGTCGTTCGCGGACCACGACAACGACCCGGCGGCGCGCTCGACGGACGGCGAGGACTCGATCGACCGCGCCCGGGCGGTAGTGCGCGGATGGTGAATCGCTCCGTCGCGGCGAGCACCGCCGTCGTCCCGGGGCCGCAGGGCCCGTCGATCCTGTGGCCGTGGCTGTGGGTCGTCCTCGTCGTCGCGGTGCTCGCGGCGGCGGCGGTGGCGTGGTGGCTCGCGCGGCGGCGCCGGTCGCGCGACGCGGACGACGCCGTGCTCTGGGTCGCGAACTCCGACTACCTCGCGCGCGTCCCGGCGTTCGCCGCGTGGGTGCGCCGCTACCGCGTGCTGCAGGGCCTCACCGCGGCGGGGCTGCTCGTGGCGGTCGTCGGGGCGGGCGCGGTCGCGGCCCGCCCGGTGGAGACGGACGTCGTCGTCGACCGCCTCGGCACGCGCGACATCGTGCTGTGCCTCGACGTGTCGGGCTCGATGATCGAGTACGACGGCGCGGTGCTCAAGGTGTTCCAGGAGCTCGTGGACAACTTCGAGGGCGAGCGGATCGCGCTGTCGATCTTCAACTCGTCGTCGCGCACGGTCTTCCCGCTCACGGACGACTACACGCTCGTCCAGGAGGAGCTCCAGGCCGGGATCGCCGCGCTCGACCAAGACCCGGCGACGTTCGACTACACGGGCGGCACCGACGACGCGGAGATCCTCGAGTACGCGCAGTTCACGGCGGGCACGACGGCGAACCTCTCGGGCGCGAGCCTCATCGGCGACGGGCTCGCGAGCTGCGCGCTCCAGTTCGACGCGGAGGACACCGAGCGCTCGCGCTCGATCATCCTGGCGACGGACAACTACGTCTCCGGCGAGCCGATCTACACGCTCCCGCAGGCGGCGGACCTGGTCGCGTCGCGCGACATCACGCTGCACGGCATCTTCGGCGGGTCCCAGCGCTACGAGGGCACGCCCGAGGAGACCGAGTACCGCGAGACCGTCGAGTCGGGCGGCGGCCTGTACTTCCTCGCGGACGACCCGGCCGCGGTGCAGGGCATGGTCGACGACGTCGTCGCGCAGCAGGCCGTCGAGCTCGACGCGTCCCCCGAGGTGGTCGTCACGGACCGGCCCGCGGGCTGGTTCCTCGTCGCGGTCCTCGGCGTCGCGCTGCTGCTCGTCGTCGCGTGGCGGGTGAAGGAGTGACGCGCCGATGAACCTCGCCGGACTCACGTTCCAGCCGCTCGTGCCCCTGTGGGCGCTGGCGCTGCTCGTGCTGCCGCTGCTCGGCCTCGCCGGGTGGCAGGCGGTCGTGGCCGGGCGCCCGGGGCCCGACGGCGCCCCGCGCCCGGGCGCCCCGCGCGCGGCCTGGGTGCGCCGCGCCGGGGTGGTCGTGCTGCTCGGGATCATCGGGATCGCGCCGTCGGTCGCGTCGACGGACCGCGACACGTCGGTCGCGAACGTCGACATGTTCTTCGTCGTCGACCGCACGGGGTCGATGGCGGCCGAGGACTACGGGCCCGAGGGCGGTCAGGAGCGCCTCGACGGCGTGCGGCACGACATCACGAGCCTCACGGAGGCGATCCCCGGGGCGCGGTACTCGATCATCTCGTTCGACTCGCAGGCGTCGCGCCAGCTCCCGCTGACGACGGACGCGCGCGCGATCACGTCCTGGGCCGACACGTTCCACCGCGAGATCACGCGGTACTCGCAGGGGTCCCTCACGGACCGGCCGCTCGACGAGCTGCGGTCGGCGCTCGAGGGCTCGGCGGAGCAGCACCCGGCCAACGTGCGGCTCGTCTTCTTCCTCACCGACGGCGAGCAGACGGCCGAGGGCGAGCCGCGGTCGTTCGCCGACCTCGCGCCGCTCGTCGACGGCGGAGCGGTGCTGGGCTACGGGACCGCCGAGGGAGGCCGCATGAAGGAGTACGACCCGGACGTGGACCCCGAGGACGCGGAGTACCTCGTCGACTGGTCGAAGCCGAGCGACGGCGGCGAGCCCGTCGAGGCGCTGTCCGTGCTGGACGAGGCGACGCTCACCGCGCTCGCCGACCAGCTCGGCGTGCCGTACGTGCACCGGCAGGAGCCGTCGGAGACGGCGTCGCTCGTCGCGGGCGTCGACCCGCAGCAGGTGGCAGCGGACGGACGCCGCGACGTCACGGCGTACCGGCCGGTCGTGTGGCCGTTCGCCCTCGCGCTCGTGACGCTGCTCGGCGTCGAGGCGTGGTTCTGGGCGCGCTCGGCGAGCCGCTCGCTCGTCCGCCCGACGGCACGCGACCGGGCGGAGGTGCGCCGATGACCTGGACCCCTCCCCCGGCACCCCCGCCCGGCGCCCGCGCGCCCCGGCCCACCGGCGCGGCCGCCCTGCGTGCGGCGCGGCTGCGGCGGCGCCGGTGGTGGCTCCTCGGGACCCTGCCCGTCGTGCTCGTGCTCCTCGTGCTGGGGTTCACGCTCGCCCTGCGCGCCCCGGTCGCCTCGCTCGCGAAGGACCGCTACGACGCCGGCGACACCGAGGGCGCGGCGAGCACGTACGGCCTCCAGCGGACGCTCAACCTCGTCGAGCCGTGGAAGGCGCACTACAACCACGGGACGGCGCTCGCGCGGACCGAGGACTCGTGGTCGCTGTACGACGCGATCCGATCCCTCGACCGTGCCTACGACCTCGCGGAGAATTCGTCTCCCGAGGAACGGTGCATGATCCAGACCAACCTGTCGCTGACGTACGAGATCCAGGGCGACGGCGACATGGCCTACGCCGACCGCAAGGCGGCGGAGCTCGCCCTCGTCGAGGAGGCGATCGCCGCCCGCGACGCGGGCCTGCCGTACGACGAGGGGGTGCTCGACCCGTACGGGGACGGCACCGAGCCCGACCCGGCGGAGCTGCGCCAGGACGTCCAGGACTGGTACGAGTACGCCGAGCAGGAGTACGCGACGGCCGAGCAGATCCGCGGCTGGCCCGACTGCGGGGAGTCCGAGCAGACCCCCGAGCAGCAGGAGCAGGACGCGGCCGCGCAGCAGCGTCTCCAGGACAAGCAGCAGGAGGCGCAGGACTCGCAGCCCGAGAACCAGGACGGTGGCGACACCTCGGAGGGCGAGGGCGACGGCTCCGAGGGCGACGAGCAGTCGGACGCCTCGGGCGGCGACGGCGCGCAGGGCGAGGACCAGCAGAGCCAGGCCGAGCGCGAGGAGCAGCAGCGCCAGGAGCAGCTCGAGCAGCAGGGCTCCGAGGCGCGCGACGAGCAGGAGCGCCTCGAGCAGGAGTACCGCGACCTCTACGGGGACCAGCCGGGCACCGGCAGCGACCCGGGCGACAGCACCGGGGGCGGCACCAAGAACTGGTGAGCCCCGGCTGCGCCGCGGCCGATCCGCCGTCGTCCGCCGGCCGCTCCGACGTCCGCCTGCTCACCTCGTCGGCCGGTGGAGCGGGACGCGTCGCAGGGGTGCCCAGCCTGCGAGACGACGGGCACGACCCGAGGACGCGCCGGCGGCTCGCCCGTACCCTCGGCGACCGTGACCACACCCGAGGACCTGCCCGTCCTGCGCGCGCTCCACTCGACGCCGTCGCGCCGCTACCTCTCGCCCGACCCGGTGCCCGACGGCGTGCTCGACGCGATCCTCGACGCCGCGGTCCGCGGGCCCAGCGGGGGCAACCGGCAGCGGTGGGGGTGGGTCGTCGTGCGGGACCCCGCGACGAAGGCGCAGATCGCCGCCTGGTACCGCGAGGGGTGGCGAGCGGCGTACGGGGACCGCCGGGACGCCGTCCTCGGTGCCGCGACCGGCGACGCCGGCGTGAGCGAGGCGGGCTTCCGCGCCGTCGAGCACCTGGCGCTGCACCTGGAGGAGGCTCCGGTGTGGGTCGTGCCGGTGCTGCGGGACGCGGCGCGCTCGGCCGACCCCCGGCTCGGGGCCTCGATCTACGGCGCGGTGCAGAACCTCGTCCTCGCGGCCCGGGCCTACGGGATCGGGACGACGCTCACGACCTTCCACACCGTCCGGGAGCGCGACGTCGCCGCGCTGCTCGGCCTGCCCGACGACGCGCTGACGATGGGCCTGCTCCCCCTCGGGTACCCGACCCGGGGCCGCTGGTCCGAGCCGCGGCGGCGCCCGCTCGCGGAGGTCGTGCACCGGGACCGGTGGCACGGCTGAGCGCGCCGGGAAGAGGCCACCGTCCGGACGCGTTCGCCCCGGAGGACACGCACGGCCGGACGGCCGCGACGACGGCACGGCACCCGGGCGACCGGGCGAGGAGGAGCAGCATGACCGCGACGAGCACGGGGCCCGGCACCACCGGCGTCGACGACCCGGCCCTGGACAACCCGTCGTGGAGCGCGCTCACCGGCGCGCACGCGCACCTCGCCGAGGGCGGCGACCTGGCGCGACGCTACCCGGCCGACGTCTCCCCGATCACGGGCGTGCGCTCGTGGACCGACCCGGGCGTGTGGGACGCGATCGCCGCGCTCGTCGGCCCGGGCGGGCACTTCTCGGCGCCGCCGGTCGGGGTCGAGCCGCCGCACGGCTGGACGGTCGAGGCCCGCGTCGAGGGCGTCCAGCTCGTCGAGACCGAGCACCTCGTCACCCGACCCGACCCGGAGGCGGTCGTGCTCGGCGCGGACGACGTCCCGGAGATGCTCGCGCTCGTCGAGCGCAGCCGACCGGGTCCTTTCGAGGCCCGGACCTACCTCCTCGGCCGGTACGTCGGGTTCCGCGACGACGACGGCCGCCTCGTCGCCATGGCGGGCGAGCGCCTGCGGCCCGCGGGGTGGACCGAGATCAGCGCCGTGACGACCGACCCCGACCACCGCGGGCGCGGCCTCGCCTCGCGCCTGGTGCGCGACGTCGCGTTCCACGTCCAGGAGCGGGGCGACCGCGCGTTCCTGCACGCCGCGGCGCAGAACGTCGGCGCGATCGGCGTCTACGAGCGGCTCGGGTTCGCCCTGCGCCACCGTCCGACGTTCGGCTCGCTGCGCGCGCCGGGCTGACGGCCTCGTCGCCGGGCCCGCCCCACGCTCCTGCCACGCGGCCCCGCGGCCGATCGGACGCTCGGCGCGGTGCGGCTCAGTCCTCGATCCCCTCGACGAGCAGCGTGCGGGGGCCGGGGCCCTCGTCGGCGAGCGCGTCGTCGGGGTTGACGAGGACGCACCGGCGCAGCGAGAGGCACCCGCAGCCGATGCAGTCCGTGAGGTGGTCGCGCAGGCGCGTGAGCTGCTCGATGCGCGCGTCGAGGTCGGCGTGCCACCCGGCCGAGAGCCGGTGCCAGTCCTTGGCCGTGGGCGTGCGGTCGCCGGGGAGCGTCGCGAGTGCGGCGCGGATGCGGGCGAGCGGGATGCCGACGCGCTGCGACGCGCGCACGAACGCGACGCGGCGCAGCGTCTCGCGCGTGAAGCGCCGCTGGTTGCCGGGCGTCCGACGGCTCGTGATGAGCCCCTCGCGCTCGTAGAAGTGCAGCGCGGACACGGCGACGCCGCTGCGCGCCGCGAGCTGGCCGACGGTGAGCTCGTCGCTCGGGGACGGGGCGGCGTCGGGCACTGCGGTTCCTCCACGCGGTCGGGTGCAGCGGCGACGCGGCGCGCACGGCCGGCCGCCGGTCGGCACGGGTACTTGACCTGAACAATTGTTGAGGTTCGAGACTAGCAGGGCGGCGCGGCCGCGAGGCCGCACGACCCCTGGCACGACCCCGATCCCGACCCCGAGGAGCACCCGTGGACGCCATCCGCCTGCACGCGTTCGGACCACCCGAGAACCTCGTGCTGGACCAGCTCCCCGACCCGGTCCCCGGCCCCGGCCAGGTACGCGTCGCCGTGCGCGCGCACGGCGTCCACCTGCTCGACACGACGCTGCGCCGCGGCGAGGTCGCGGGACCGCTCCCGCTGCCCGCCCTGCCCACGGTCCCCGGGCGCGAGGTCGCCGGGGTGGTGGACGTCGTCGGGCCGGGCGTCGACGCCGCGTGGCGCGGGCGACGCGTCACGGCCCACCTCGGCGCCACGCCCGACGGCGGCGGGTACGCCCGCCTGGCCGTCGTGCCCGTCGAGGCGCTGCACCGCATCCCCGACCACGTCACCGCGCCCGACGCGCTGGCCATGATCGGCACCGGTCGGACCGCCGTCGGCATCCTCGACCTCGCGGAGCTCGCCGCGACGGACACCGTCGTCGTCACCGCCGCGGCCGGCGGGCTCGGCACGCTGCTCGTGCAGAGCGCGCTCGCGGTGGGAGCGCGCGTCGTCGCGCTCGCCGGCAGCCCGGAGAAGATCGCCCTCGTGCGGTCGCTCGCCGGGGAGGCGCAGGAGGACCGCCTCGTCGCCGTCGACTACCGGGCCGACGGCTGGCTCGACGAGGCGGCGACCGCCGTCGGGCAGCACGCCCCGGAGGGCGCGACCGTGCTCCTCGACGGCGTCGGCGGCGACGCGGGCACCGACGCCGCGAGCCTCGTCGCGCCGACCGGCCGCCTCGTGCTCTACGGCTGGGCGTCGGGGGCGCCGAACCGGGCCGGTGACGTCGACCACCCGGGCGGGAAAACGGGGGCCGACGGCGGCGCGCCGGACGTACGGTGGGCGGTGGGACCCCGGGCCCGACCCTGGGGAGACCTGTCCGCGCTGCAGGAGCGCGCGCTCGCGCTCGCGGCGGACGGGACGTGGCGGGTCGTCACGCACCAGATCCCCCTCGCGGAGGCCGCGCGCGCCCACCGCGAGCTCGAAGCGCGCGCCACCACCGGAAAGGTCGTTCTCGTATGACGGCGGACCCCCGCACCGACGCCGACGCACCGGCGTACGGCTCCCCCGCGCCCGGCGCGGGCGAGACCGGCACGGGAGGCGTCGGCGTGCCCGAGACCGGCCCCGCGACCAGCCCCACCGAGGCGGGCACGCTCTCGCCCGGGACGCAGCGCACGGTGCTGTTCGGCATGGTCGCGTTCGTGTTCCTCGGCGCGTTCGAGGCGCTCGCCGTCGCGACCGCCATGCCGACGGTCGCCGTCGAGCTCGACGGCCTCACGCTGTACACGCTCGCGTTCGCCGCGTCGCTCGCGTCGAGCGTCGTCGGCATGGTGGCGTCCGGCCGCTGGAGCGACCGCGCCGGCCCGACCACCCCGCTGTGGACCGGCATCGGCCTCTTTCTCGCCGGGCTGCTCGTCGCCGGGCTCGCGCAGGACATGCTCGTGCTCGTCGCGGGCCGCGTGCTCCAGGGCGTCGGGACGGGCCTGTACATCGTCGCGCTGTACGTGCTCGTCGCGCGCGTCTTCCCCACCGACCGGCGTCCGAAGGTCTTCGCCGCGTTCGCGGCGGCCTGGGTGATCCCGTCGATCGTCGGGCCCGCCATCGCCGGGCTCGTGGTCGAGCACGTCGGGTGGCGCTGGGTGTTCCTCGCCGTCCCGGTCCTCGCGGTGCCCGCGCTGTTCCTCATGCGCCCGGGCATGCGCGCGGCCCGCGGCTCGGCCCCCGAGCCCGCCCCGGCGTCCGCCCCGCTGTCGGGGGACCGGCCCGACGACGCCGAGCCGCCGCTCGACCGGACCGCGCGCCAGGCGTCGCTCACCTGGGCGGTCGTCGCCGCCGTCGGGATCGGGGCGCTCAACTACGCGGGCCAGCTGCGCGGGGTCGGGCTCGCGGCCCTGCTCGTCGCCTCGCTCGCCGCCGTCGCGCTCGCCGTCCCGCGCCTGCTCCCCCGCGGCACGACCCGCGCGGCCCGCGGCCTGCCGAGCGTCATCGCGATCCGCGGCCTCGTCGCGGCCGCGTTCACCGGCGCCGAGGTGCTGCTCCCGCTCCTGCTGTCGCACGAGCGCGGCCTCTCGCCGTCGCTCGCGGGCGCCGTGCTCACGTTCGGCGCCGTCGGCTGGTCGACGGGGTCGTGGCTCCGCGGCCGGGCGACGTGGGGCCTCCAGCACGCGGGCTACGTGCGACTCGGCGGGACGCTCGTCGCGCTCGGGATCGGTGGCGCCGCGCTGCTCGCGTGGACGGCGGTGCCGCCCGTCGTCGGGATGGTCGCGTGGACCCTCGCGGGGCTCGGCATGGGCATGACGCACCCGACGCTCTCCGTGCTCACGCTCGAGCTCTCGCCCGTCGCCGAGCAGGGCGCGAACTCGTCCGCGCTCCAGGTGTCCGACGCCGTCGCCGCGGCGACCGCGCTCGCCGTCACGGGGTCGCTCCTGTGGGCCCTGCACCCCACGCTCGGCCTGGCGTCGTACGTCGTGTGCTTCGGCGTCACGGTGCTGCTCGCGGCGGGCGTCGCCCTCCTCGCGCCCCGCACCCGCCCGGTCCTCAGGGCGTAGGGCGCAGCCCGGCCGCGGCGTCCCCATAGCGGTCGAGCACGATCGCGGTGAGCCGCGGGTCGGGCGCGAGCGGGCCGGTCACGACGTCGGCGCCCGCCTCCAGCACCCGGTCGTAGAAGAAGCCGGGCGCGAGGAGGTAGGCCGCGACGACGACGCGCCCGCCCGGGGCGAGGCCCGCGCGGGCGGCGGCGACGGCGTCGGGCACCGTGGGCGTCGCCATGGCGCCGTAGCCGACGGAGACCGGGCCGGGGACGCGCTCGCGCAGCCCCGCGGCGAGCTCCGCGACGTCGCGCGCGGCGCCCGGGCGGCTCGACCCGGCGGCGGCGATCACGACGGCGTCGCCGTCGCGCAGGCCGGCCTCCGCGAGCCGCTCGGCGAGCAGGTCCACGAGGCGCGGGTCGGGGCCGAGCGGCCCCGACGCGGCGGCCGCCCCGGTGCCGGGGCCGCGGTCCTCGACGGCCGCGGCGACGTCCACGCTCACGTGGAACCCGGCGGAGAGCAGGAGCGGGACCACCACCGCGGCGCCCGGGGCCCCGCCGTCGGACGGCGCGACGACCGCCGCCACGACGTCCGCCACCTCGGGCTGCTGCACGTCGACGAACGCCTCCCGGACGTCGAGGTCAGGACGGGCAGCGCGCACGTCGTCCAGGAGGGCGCGGATCACCGCACGCCCCGCGAGGTCGTTCGTGCCGTGGGAGCAGCCGACGAGCACCGGCGCGGCGGCACGCCGCCCGGCCGTGGCGCCGGCGACGGCGTCGAGGGAGGTGGGGCTGTCCGCGCTCATGCGAGCTCCAATCGGTATCCGCGCTTGACGACGGTCCTGACCAGGTCCCGGCGACCGGTGGCCTCGCGCAGGCGCGCGACCGCGACCTCGGCCGCGTGGGGGTCGCGCGAGTCGCCGGGCAGGACGTCGAGCACGTCGTCGCGGGTGACGACCTCGCCGCGGCGCGCGGCGAGGAGGCGCAGCACCTCAAGGCTGCTGGGCGACAGGGGCAGCACCTCGCCGTCGAGGACGGCGACGCGCGAGCGGATCTGCAGCGTCCCGGCGACGGTCGCGAGGGCGACGGTCTCGGCCTGCTCGTAGTGCGCGACGAGCGTCCGCACGAGCGCGCCGAGCCGTCCGCGCTCGGGCTGCAGCGGCGTGACGCCGCGGTGCTCGAGCGGTCGCGCGGTGACGGGCCCGACGGCGGCCGCGACCATCGAACCGTCCTGGAACCTCGACACGACGAGCCGCCCGACGCCGTGCTCCTCGGCGGCGCTCAGCCACGCCTCGGCGCCGGGCGCGGAGGTGAAGACGACCGCGTCGATCTCCCCGACGGCCGCGGCCTCGACGGACGCGCGCAACGCTTCCGGGTCGGGCGGCGGTCCCCACCGGTAGACGACGAGGCTCGCGACCTCGGCGCCGGCCTCCGCGAACACGACGTCGAGCCCGTCGGCACCGGCGCCGTGGTGCTGCACGGCGATGCGCAGCCCGGCGACGCCCTCGCCGAGCAGCACGTCGGCGATCTCCGCCGACGTCTCGGACTCGGCGACCCAGTCGGCGGTGAGGCCTGCGGCCTGGATCGCGCCGCGCGCCTTGGGCCCGCGCGCGACGATCCGCGCGTCGGCCAGCACCTCGAGCAGGCGGTCGGCGAGGCCGTGCGCGTCGGCGGCCTCGACCCAGGACCGGAAGCCGATCCCGGTCGTCACGACGACGACGTCCGGCGGTCGCTCGACGAGGTCGCGCGTCCCCGCGAGGAGCTGCTCGTCGTCGGCGTGCGGGATCATGCTCAGCGCGGGCGCGTGGCGGACCTCGGCGCCCCGGCGCTGGAGGGCGGCGGCGAGCTCGCTCTTGCGGCGGTCGGCCGTGACGAGCACGGTGCAGCCGGCCATGACCTGGCCGAGGGTGGGGCGATCGGCGTCGGGGCCGGACGCGAGATCGACCCGAGCGTCCGAGATCGACCCTCCGCGGGTCGACGTCGCGACGGGCGGGTCGACCTCGGTGCCGCCGGTGCCGGTCACGCGACCGTCGCCGGGTCGAGCCGTCCCGCGGCGGCGACGTCCCCCACCACGATGATCGCCGGGGGTCGGACCCCAGACTGGGCGGCGCGCTCCACGATCTCGCCGAGCGGGGCCCGCGTGACGCGCTGGCGCGGCGTCGACCCGTTCTCCACGATCGCGACGGGCAGCGCAGGGTCGGCCCCGGCGCCGAGCGCCTGGGCCGTGATGCGTGCGAGCTGCGAGACACCCATGAGGACCACCAGCGTAGCCGTGCGGTCGCGGACCCCCGCGAGCGCGGCGGCGTCGAGCCCGTCGTGGCCGCTGACCACGTGGAACGCGGCGACCGTGCCCCGGTGCGTGAGCGGGATGCCCGCGAGCGCGGGGACGCTGAGCGCGCTCGAGACGCCCGGCACGACGTCGACCGGCACACCCGCCGCGCGGCACGCGAGCACCTCTTCGCCGCCGCGCCCGTAGACGAACGGGTCGCCGCCCTTGAGCCGCACGACGCGCCGGCCGCGCTGCGCGTGCTCCACGAGGAGGGCGTTGATCTCGTGCTGCGGCACGGGGTGGTGGCCGGGCGTCTTGCCGACGTCGATCACCTCGACGCCGGGCGCGAGCTCGTCGAGCACGTCGACCGGTCCGAGCCGGTCCGCGACGACGACGTCCGCCTCCGCGAGCGCCCGGCGACCCCGGACCGTGAGCAGGTCGACCGCGCCGGGCCCTCCCCCGACGAGCGTCACGCGCCCCAGGCCTCCCGGCGCCGGACGGTGGTGGCGCTGGTCGGCGCCGCCGGAGCGCAGGTGCTCGGCGATCGCGTCGCGCACCGCGCGCGCCCGCCGCGGGTCGGCGCCTCGTCGCTCCCCCGGGCTGTCGGCCTCTCGTCGCTCCCGAGCGCACCCGTCCGCCGGAACGCCGGCCGCGGGGACGTCCGTGACGACCCCGACGAGCACGTCGCCGCTGCGGGTCGTCGCCGGCGTGCGGGCGGTGCCCTCGTGCGCGGCCCCGGCGTGGACGCACCAGGTGCGGCGCGCCGCCGCCCACGCGGCGACGTCGCGGTCGGTCCCCGAGTCGTCCGTCGCCGCGAGCACGAGCCACGCGTCCTCGACGTCGGACTCACGGACCTCGCGCGGCGCCCAGGTGACGCGGCCGCCCGGCGCGGTCCCGCCGTCGGCCCGCAGCCCGACGGGTGACGGTGCGAGGAGCGGGGCGCGCAGCGAGGCCGCGACGAGGTCGCGCAGGTCCTCGCAGACCTGGGGCGCGACGACGCGGACGTGCGCGCCGTCGTCGGCCATCGCCCGCGCGCGACGGGCCGCGACGGGGCCGCCGCCCGCGACGAGCACCGTGCGCCCGGCGAGGTCGATCCCGAGGAGCGTCGTCACGACGCACCGTCCGCGGGCCCGGCGGCGTGGGGGCGCAGGCCCACGTGCACGACGCCGTCGCGCACCTCGGCGGGCCACGTCGCCAGGTCCGGCGCGAGGCCTTGGACGGGCACGTACCCGGCGGCCTCGAGGCACCGGCCGGTCGTGAGGTCGAAGACCTGCTTGTACATGGGGCCGGCGACCGTCGGCACGCCCCCGCGCGTGCCGACGATGCCGCGCGACAGGACGTTCGCACCGGAGAACGGGTCGCGCTGCTGCACGACGCGGACCGTGTCGTCGGGGAGGCGGAACAGCGCGACCTGCACCCCGCCGACGAGGGCGGCGGCGCCGCGTTCGACCAAGAGGTCGCGCAGGAGGCACACGCGCTCCCACCCCGCCGCGTCCGACGTCGGCGTCTCTACGGGGTACGCGGCCTGCTCTGCTGGCACGACGCTCATCGACGGACCTCCAGGGTCGTGCCGGCGATCACCACGGGGCCGGCGGGGACGGTGGCGAGACCCGAGGCGCGGGCCTCCTCGAGGGCGGCCCGCTCGTCCGCCCTGGCGGGCCGGATCTGGCCGCGCTCGGTGACGTACGCGAGGTCGGGGTCGGGCTCGGCGGGCGCGTTGACGAACGAGCCGAAGCGGCGCAGCTTCTCCGGGTCCTCGAGGACGGCGCGCCACTCGTCCTCGTAGTCGCCGACGTGGCGGGCCATCGCGGCGTCGAGGTCGGCACCGATGCCGAGCGAGTCCTCGACGACCACCTCGCGGATCGCGTCGAGACCGCCTTCGTGGTCCTCGACCCACGCGGCCGTGCGCTGCAGGCGGTCGGCCGTCCGGACGTAGTACATGAGGAAGCGGTCGATGGTGCGCACGAGCGCCTCGTCGTCCAGGTCCTCGGCGAGGAGCTGCGCGTGCCGGGGCGTGAACCCGCCGTTGCCGCCGACGTACACGTTCCAGCCCTTGTCCGTCGCGATGACGCCGACGTCCTTGCCGCGCGCCTCGGCGCACTCGCGCGCGCACCCCGAGACGCCGAGCTTGATCTTGTGCGGCGAGCGCAGGCCGCGGTACCGGAGCTCGAGCTCGACGGCCATGCCCACCGAGTCCTGCACGCCGAACCGGCACCACGTGGACCCGACGCACGACTTCACCGTGCGCAGCGACTTGCCGTACGCGTGGCCGGACTCGAACCCGTGCTCCACGAGCCGGCGCCAGATGTGCGGGAGCTGCTCGATGCGCGCCCCGAACATGTCGATGCGCTGGCCGCCCGTGATCTTCGTGTAGAGCCCGAAGTCCTTGGCGACCTGCCCGATGACGAGCAGCCCGTCGGGCGTGATCTCGCCCCCGGGGATGCGCGGGACCACGGAGTACGTGCCGTCCTTCTGCATGTTCGCCAGGACGTGGTCGTTCGTGTCCTGCAGCGTCGCCTGCTCGCCGTCGAGGACGTGACCGTTGCCGAGCGACGCGAGGATCGACGCGATCGTGGGCTTGCAGATGTCGCAGCCGCGCCCGGCGTCGCGCACCAGCACGGCACCCTGCGTGGCTGCGCTCTCGTCCACCGGCGCAGTGACACCCCGGCCGAACCGCGCGACGATCTCGCTGAACGTGTGCAGGTCCGCGACGCGCACGGCGTCGAAGAGCTGCGCGCGCGAGAGGTCGAAGTGCTCGCACAGGGCGTTCGAGACCTCGACGCCGGCCCGGGCGAGCTCGGTCGTCGTGAGCTTCTTGACGAGCGGCAGGCACGACCCGCAGCTCGTCCCCGCGCGCGTGCACGCCTTGACGCCCGCGAGGTCGGTGCACCCGTGCTCGGTGACCGCACCCCGGATCGTGCCCGCGCCGACGTTGTTGCACGAGCAGACCGTGGCGTCGTCGGGGAGCTCGAGGGCCGGCGCCCCGCCGCCGGACCCCTCGGGGAGCAGGAACAGCCCCGGGTCGCCGGGGAGCTCCGTGCCCAGCATCGGCCGCAGCGACGCGTACGGCGCGGCGTCGCCCACGAACACGCCGCCCAGGAGCGTGCGCGCGTCGTCGGACAGGACGAGCTTCTTGTAGACGCCCGCGACCGGGTCGGCCCACACGAGCTCCATCGCGCCCTCGGTGCGGCCGTGCGCGTCGCCGAAGCTCGCGACGTCGACCCCCTGGAGCTTGAGCTTGGTCGCCGTGTCCGCGCCGGGGAACGTCGCCTCGCCGCCGAGCAGGCGGTCCACGACGACCTCCGCCATCGCGTAGCCCGGCGCGACCAGGCCGAGGCACCGGCCCTCGAGGCACGCGACCTCGCCGACCGCCCACACGTGCTCGTCCTCGGTGCGGCACGCGAGGTCCACGACGGCGCCACCGCGCTCCCCGACCGCGAGCCCCGCCGCGCGCGCGAGCTCGTCGCGCGGCCGCACGCCCGTCGCGAGGACCACGACGTCGACGTCGAGCCGGCCGCCGTCGGAGAAGTCGAGCCGGCCCACGTGCCCGGTCTTGCGGGAGACCCTCAGCTCCTTGGTCCCGGTGTCGCACCGGACCGCGATGCCCATGCCGTTGATGAGGCGCTTGAGGGCCTCGCCGCCGCCCAGGTCGATCTGCGCGTCCATCAGGTGCGTGCCGAACTGGACGACCGTGGCCTGCGCGCCGAGGGCCTTGAGCGCGCCCGCGGCCTCGAGGCCCAGGAGTCCGCCGCCGATGACGGCGCCGCGCACCGGGCGTTCCCAGCCACCCTCGGTCGTGGCGCTGCGCCGCTTCTCCTCGACCCAGCCGCGCAGCGCCGCGACGTCGTCGATCGTGCGGTAGACGAACACGCCGGGCAGCTCGTTGCCGGGGATCGGGGGGCGCGCGGCGTTCGAACCGGTCGCGAGGACGAGCTCGTCGTAGGCGTGCACGCGCCCGAGCCGGTCGGTGACGGTCTGCGCCTCGCGGTCGATCGACGCCACCGCGCAGTCGCGGTGCAGCGTGACCAGCGGATCGTCCCACAGGGCAGGGTCGCCAAGGGTGAGCTCCTCGGCGTCGCGCGCCGAGAAGTAGCTCGTCAGGGCGACGCGGTCGTACGGCTTGCGCGGCTCCTCGGCGAAGAGCGAGACGCGCCACGTCCCGTCGGCGTCGCGCGCGCGCAACGCCTCGACGAGCCGCTGCGCCACCATGCCGCCGCCGACGACGACGAGGTGCCGGGGCGCACCGGGGGCCGGGGCGGGGGCGGGATCGGTCTCAGGTCCGGTCACGGCGGGCTCCTGGGGGCGTCGGGGCGGATCGGTCACCGTCCGCGGGGTCCGACGAGAGCGAGGAGAGGCCCCCGGGGATGGTGCTGACGACGCTACGGACGGGCGGTTTCGCGACCGTGCCCCGCCCGTTGCCCGTCCGTAACGGTGTTCTCACCCGGCCGGACGCCGCCGTGTGAGGTCGGCGGAGCGGTGCGAGACCGGCAGGTCGTGTCCAGATCGACGATCGTGACTGCCGATCTCGGCAGGGCTTGCCGACCTCACGCGCCGAGGCCGACGCTCGCCCGTGCGCCGTCGGCCTGCGGCTGCTCCGGGTCGGTCTGCGCGAGCCAGTCGACCAGGCCGCACACGACGTCCTTGCACCCGCCGCAGCCCGTCGTCGCGCGCGTCGCCCGTGCGACGTCGTCGACGCTCCGGGCGCCGTCGTGCCAGCAGCCCACGACGTCGCCCTTGGTCACGCCGTTGCACGTGCACACGGTCGTGCGGTCGGGCATGAGCGTCGGGGACGACGCCGGGGCGGGCGCCTGCGCGACCGGGCGCAGCAGCAGGTGGGCCGGGTCGGCGGGCACGGGGACGCGGCGCGTGTACGCGGCGGTGAGGTCGGCGCCCACCTCGGGCGCGCCGACGCACGTCGCGCCCACGAGCACCCCGTCCGCGACGACGACCTCGACGTGCCGCCCCGCCGCCGGGTCGCTCAGCGTCACGGAGCGGTGCGACGCGTCGGGCGCGCGACGCTCGCCGCACACGCCCATCGTCACGATCTCGAGCCCCGCCGCCTTGACCCGGACGACGTCGGTCCCGGCGGTCGCGCGTGTGCCGACCCCGGGGTCGGCCGTCGGCTCGAGCGGTCGCGCGACGACCTCCGTGGCGAGCCGCAGCGCCACGCTCGGCCGGTCGGCGGCCGGTCCTCGGCGCGCACGCCGCCGGTCGGGCGCGGCCCCCCGCGCGGCGCCCGGCCTCCCCGCGCCGTCGGCCCTGGCGGCGAGCCGCTCCGCGAGGTGCTGCGCGAGCCGGCGCGCCTGGTCCCACCCCTGGGCGATCAGCCCGGTACCACCCTCGGGCGGCTGGGCGCAGTCGCCGATCGCGAACACGCGCGCGTCGTCCGGGCTGGCGAGGTCGGGCCCGACGACGACCCCCCGGTCGACCGTGAGCCCCGCCGCCCGCGCGAGCCCGGCCTCGGGCACGGTGCCGCACGCGAGCACGACGAGGTCGGCGTCGAGGTCGACGCGACGCACGCCGTCCGGCGCTCCCCCGGCCGCGCCCGGCCGATCCGCCGCGGGGTCGTGCGGGCCGCCGTCGGCCACCCGGAGCGTCACGCCCCGCACCGTGCCGCCGGCCACGGCCACGCGCTCCGTCCGGGCTCGGGTCCAGGCGCGCACCCCGAGGCCGGCGAGCCCGCGCGCGACGACGACGCCCGCCGCACGGTCGAGCTGGCGGTCCATCACGCTCGCGCCGCCGTGCACGAGGCTCACGGCGACGCCGCGACGCGCGAGCCCGCACGCGACCTCCAGGCCGAGGACGCCCGCCCCCACGACGACGGCGTGCCGCGCGTCGAGCGACCCCGCGACGATCGCGCGCGCGTCGTCGAGCGTCCGCAGGACGTGCGCGCCGCGCGGCAGGCCGCCGGGCAGGCCGGTGAGGCCGGGCACCTCGGGGACGCGCGCGGCGGCGCCCGTCGCGAGCACGACGACGTCGTACGGGTAGGCGCCCTCGCCCGTGACGACTCGGCGCGCCGCCCGGTCGATCGCGAGGGCCTCGGTACCGCGCCGGACCGTCACGCGAGGGTCGTCCGTGGCGGGCAGGGCGATCGTCGCGACGTCGGCCCGGCCCGCGACGACCTCGCTGAGCAGCACGCGGTTGTACGGCTCGTGCTCCTCCGCGCCGAGCACGGTGACCTCGACGTCGGCGGACCCCCCGCACCGCGCCGCGAGGTCGCCCGCGAACCGCGACCCGACCATGCCGTGACCGACCACGACGACGCGCGTCATCCCCCGACCTCCTGGAGCGCGGGGGCGCGTCGCACGTCCACGGCGCAGACCTTGAACTCCGGCATCCCGGAGACGGGGTCGGTCGCGTCGGTCGTCACGCGGTTGACGCTGCCCTCGCCGCCCCAGTGGAAGGGCATGAAGACCGTGTCCGGCCGGACGCGGTCCGTCCACCGCACGACCGCCTCGATCGCGCCGCGCGCGGTCGTGAGGCGCGCCCGGTCTCCGTCGTCGATGCTGAGGCGCGTGCCCAGGACCGGGTGGACCTCGACGAACGGCTCCGGGACGAGTCGGTCGAGCTCCGGCACGCGCCGGGTCTGCGCGCCCGACTGGTAGTGCTGGAGCACGCGGCCCGTGACGAGGTAGAGCGGCGCGTCGGGCCGCACGTCGTCGCTCGGGCCCGTGTGGTCGACCGCGACCAGGCGGGCACGTCCGTCCGGCGTCGGGAACCGGTCGAGGAACATCCGCGGGGTGCCCGGGTGGTCGGGGGACGGCACCGGCCAGTGCAGGCCCGGGCCGCCGTCCGCCTCGTCCGCGTCGAGGCGCGCGTGGCTGAGCCCGGCGTAGTCCGCGACGCCGCCCGCGGACGCGCGCGCGAGCTCGTCGAAGACGACGGCCGGGTCGGTCGGGAAGGAGACCGGCGATCCCAGCCGACGCGCGAGCTCCGCCAGGATCCACAGCTCCGACCGTGCCTCGCCCGGCGCGTCGACCGCGCGGCGCCGTCGGATCACGCGTCCCTCGAGCGACGTCATGGTGCCCTCCTCCTCGGCCCACTGCGTCACGGGCAGCACGACGTCCGCGAGCAGCGCCGTCTCCGACGGCACGAGGTCGCACACGACGAGCAGGTCGAGCGCGCGCAGGTTCGCCGCGACCCGGTCCGCGTCCGGGGCGCTGACCACGACGTTCGACCCGTGCACGAGCAAGGCGCGCGGGCGCCCGTCCTCGGCGTAGGTCGGGGTCGCACCGCCCGGTTCGGGCCGCGCGCCGAGCGACCGCAGGAGCTCGACGGCGGGCATCCCAGGACCGGGGAGCGTCGCCGGGTCGACGCCCCACACCGCGGCGACGTGCGCGCGGGCCGCCGGGTCGTCGATCCTGCGGTACCCGGGGAGCTGGTCCGCCTTCTGCCCGTGCTCGCGGCCGCCCTGCCCGTTGCCCTGGCCGGTGATCGCGCCGTACCCGGACCCCACGCGGCCGGGCAGGCCGAGGGCGAGCGCGAGGTCGATCGCCGCGGTCACGGTCGCCGTGCCCTGCGAGGACTGCTCGACGCCGCGGCCCGTGAGCACGTACGCGCCCGCACCCCCGTGGACGGGCGACGCCGCCGCGAGCAGCCGGGCGACGTGCCGCAGCCGTCCCGCCGGCACCCCGCACACCGTCTCCGCGCGCTCGGGCCACCATGCGGCGACGGACCGGCGGACGTCGTCGAACCCGGTCGTGCGCGCGTCGAGGTAGGCCGTGTCCGCGAGCCCCTCCGCGACCACGACGTGCAGCAGCGCGAGCAGCACCACGAGGTCGGTGCCCGGGACCGGCTGCAGGTGCACCCCCTGCCCGACGGCGTCCCCCGGCTCCCCCGTGAGCGCCGCCGTCGCGCTGCGGCGCGGGTCCACGACGACGAGCCCGCCCCGCGCCCGCACGCCGGCGAGGTGCTGGACGGACGGCGGCATCGTCTCGGCGACGTTCGACCCGAGCAGCAGCACGGCGTCCGCGCCGCCGAGGTCGGCGAGCGGGAACGGGAGCCCGCGGTCGGCGCCGAACGCGCGGTTCGCCCCCGCCGCGGCGGACGCCATGCAGAACCGCCCGTTGTAGTCGATGTTCGCGCTCCGCAGCACCGTGCGCGCGAACTTCCCGAGCGCGTACGCCTTCTCGTTCGTCAGGCCGCCGCCCCCGAACACCGCGACGGCGTCGCGGCCGTGCGCGGCCTGGACCCGCTCGATCCCGGCCGCGACCACGTCGAGGGCCTCGTCCCACGGGGCGGGCCGGAGCTCGCCGTCGGGCCCGCGCAGGAGCGGGCTCGTCAGCCGGTCGGGTGCGCGCAGGACCGTCGCGCTCGTCCAGCCCTTCTGGCACAGCCCACCGCGGTTGGTCGGGAAGTCGCGCGGGGCGACCGCGACCGGCAGCGGGCCGCGCGCGGGTGCGAGCGTCATGCCGCACTGGAGCGCGCAGTAGGGGCAGTGGGTGTCCACGCTCAGATCCCGGCCGCGGCGAGGGCCGAGCCCTTGCGCAGGTAGACCGCCCACGCGACGACCGCCATCACCGCGTACATCCCCACGAACGTCCACAGGGCGGGGACGAGCGAGCCGGAGAGGCTCGTCGACGCGGCGAACCCGCGCGGGATGAGGAACCCGCCGAACGCGCCGACGGCGCCCGCGATCCCGATGCACCCGGCCGCGGCCTGGCGGGCGCGGACCCGGGCCGCGGCCAGAGCCGCGGGGTCGCTCGCCGTCGGGCCGTCGAGGGCCCGCGCCGCGCTCGCCTGGAAGACGGCCGGGATCATCCGGTAGGTCGAGCCGTTGCCGACGCCCGTCGCGACGAACAGGACGAGGAACGACGCGAAGAAGAGGCCGAAGCTGTGCGTCTCCAGCGCCCGGATCGCGCCGACCGCACCGAGCGCCATGACCCCGTACGACGCGATCGTCACGCGCGCGCCGCCCAGGCGGTCCGCGACGATGCCGCCCAGCGGCCGGGACACCGAGCCGACCAGCGCGCCGAGGAACGCGATCGAGAGCGTGACCTCCGGGAACTGGCCCGCGAGGAGCGTCGGGAACGCACCGGCGTAGCCGATGAACGACCCGAACGTCCCGATGTAGAGGAACGAGATGATCCACGTGTGCCGGTTCCGCGTCGCGACGGCGAACGACCGCGGGTCCGCCTTCGCCGTGGCGAGGTTGTCCATGAACCGCCACGCGAGGAACGCCGCGAGCAGGATGAACGGGATCATCATGAGGCCCGCGCGCTCGAGCGCGACACCCGCCCCGGCGACGATGACGAGCGGCACCGCGAGCTGCACGACCGCCGTCCCCAGGTTGCCGCCCGCGGCGTTGAGGCCCAGCGCCTTGCCCTTCTCCCGCTCAGGGTAGAAGAACGAGATGTTCGCCATCGAGGACGCGAAGTTGCCGCCGCCGAAGCCGGCGAGAGCCGCGACGGCCAGCATCACGCCGAACGACGTGCCGGGGTCCTGCACGACGACCGCGAGCGCCGCCGTCGGGAGCAGCAGGAGGAGGGCGGACACGACCGTCCAGTTGCGCCCGCCGAACAGGGGCACGGCGAACGTGTACGGGATGCGCAGCGTCGCGCCGACGAGGCTCGGCACGGCGATGAGCCAGAACTGCTGGTCCACGGTGAAGGCGAACCCGGCGGCGGGGAGCTGCGGGACGACGATCGACCACAGCGCCCAGACCGCGAAGCCGAGGAACTCCGCGAGCACCGAGATCCCGAGGTTGCGGCTCGCGACCCGGCGGCCGCCGTCGCGCCAGAACGTCGGGTCCTCCGGGTCCCAGCGGTCGATCCAGCGCCCGGAGCGGCGGTGCTGCGTCCCGGGCGACGCCGGTGCGCGTCCTGGCGCGAGCGGCGTCGCGGGCGCGACGACGGACGGGCGTGCTGCGGACTGCTCACCCTCGTGGGTGGTGGGGCTCGTGGGCGCGGGCATGGCGGCTCCTTCAGCAGGTCCCGGTCAGTGACCAGGACGCTAGGAACGCCGTGTTTCCCCCGCGCGCGACCCCCGTTAAGCCCGTGTCAGGTCTTCCGCACACCCGCTCGGCGGGCGCTGTGAGCGGCCGTCCGCGCGCTCGCCGTCAGCCCTCGACGCCGGTCGCCTCGTGGGACGAGCCCACCGGCTTGGACTCGGGCGACCCGCGCTCGCGCAGGTAGATCGCGAGCACGACCATGCTGAGGACGGCCAGCATCTCGGACTGCCAGTTCTGGAACGTGCGGCTCCAGAAGTCCGGCATGGACAGGTACTCCGTCCACGGCACGGGGTCCTGGAGGTCGCGCAGCTGCTCCTCGCTGAACGCGACCGCGCCCGCCGCCGACTGCGCGGCCCACGACCCGAGGAAGATCGCGCCCATGACGAGCGACAGGGACCGCGAGTAGACGGCGAGCCGCCAGCCCCGGGCGCGGGCCCACGCCGGGGAGTCCGCGGTCGCGTGCTCGCCGACCTTCTGGTCCTCGTCGGACTCGCGGCCCGCCTGGTCGAGCTTCTTCGACTCGGGCGAGCCCCGCTGCACGAACCACACCGTCGCGGTGATGAAGAGGAGGAACTGCAGGTACTCGGACTGCCAGTTCTCCGTGACGTCGACCCAGAACGCCGACGACAGCACGTACTGGCCGAACGTCACCGGGTCGAGGCCTGCCCCCTGCTGATCGGTGTTGAAGACGGCTACCCCGCTCACGGCCTGCGCGACGAGCGACGCGAGGAACGCGAGCGCGAAGAACAGGCTCAGCGAGCTCGCGCGCAGGCCGCCGAGGACGCCGCCCTTCCCGCTGCCGGTGCTCATCGGTGCACCGCCGCCAGCACGAACGTGACCGCGAGGCCCGCGACGACGAGCACGAGCGTGGCCCAGAACACCAGCCGCGGGACCCTCATGCCTCCACCTCGCAGTCGTAGGGGCGGTCGTCGCGGGGCGTGCAGCCCGCCGCGGTGACGACCCACGCGTCGCCGGAGAGCGCGAGGAAGACGGTGTCCGTCGCCGTGACGACCTGCGCCTGACGCCCCGCGACGTGCACGTCCTCGACGACGACCTCGGTTCCGGCCGCGGTCAGCCCGGCGAGGGGGCCGTCCGGCGCGGTGACGACGTCCGCGCACGGCTCCCCCTCGTCGGCGGCGAGCGCGTCGGCCGCGGCGGGCAGGATCAGGGCGCACGCGGCGTCGCCGTCCCCCACGGCGAGCGCGCCCGCGAGGTCCTCGACGACGTCCTGCGCCTCTGCCGCGCCGGGTCCCGCGCACCCCGCGAGCGTGGCCGTCACGAGCGCGAGGGCCGCGAGCCCGACGCCCGGACCTGTCCGTGACCCCCGACCAGCACTCCCGAGCACACGACCCTCCTGTGGCGGCACCGCGCCGACCGGGTCGCCGGCGCTGAGCCTCATGCTTGCGGTTCTCGATGCGCTCGCAAGCAGTGGCCCCGGGCACGGTTCGGCACGGAGCGTGCCCGCTCGGCACCTCGAGGTGCCGAGCGGCGCAGCGTGTGCCGACGCGCGTCCCGCGTGCCGACGGGTGGGCTCAGCCCCAGACGAGACCGCGCGCCGGGTCCTCGAGGATCCGCGCGACGTCGGCCAGCACGCGCGCGCCGAGCTCGCCGTCGACGAGGCGGTGGTCGAAGCTCAGCGCGAGCTGCGTGACCCAGCGCTTGCGGATCTTGCCCTTGTGGACCCAGGGCTGCTCGCGGATCGCGCCGAACGCGAGGATCGCGGCCTCGCCGGGGTTGAGGATGGGCGTCCCCGTGTCGATGCCGAACACCCCGACGTTGGTGATCGTGATCGTGCCGTCGGACATGTCGGTGGGCGACGTGCGCCCGGCCCGCGCGGTCGCGGTGAGGTCCGCGATCCCGCCGGCGAGGCCGTGCAGGTCGAGGCGGTGCGCGTCCTTGATGTTCGGCACGACGAGCCCGCGCGGCGTCGCCGCCGCGATCCCCAGGTTCACGTAGTGCTTGTAGACGATCTCCTGCGCGGCGTCGTCCCAGCTCGCGTTGATCTCCGGGTGGCGGCGCACCGCGAGGAGCAGCGCCTTGGCGGTGACGAGCAGGGGCGTGACGCGCACGTCCGCGAACTCGCGGTCCTCCCGCAGGGTGCGGACGAGCTTCATGGTGCGCGTGACGTCGACCGTGTGGAAGACCGTCACGTGGGGGGCGGTGAACGCGCTCGTGACCATCGCCTCGGCCGTGCGCTTGCGCACCGACTTCACGGGCACGCGCGTCTGGCGGCCGTCGGCCGTGACGGCGCCCGTCGCGAGCCACGGCTGGTCGTCGTCGGCGTACGTCGCGAGCGGCTGCGCCTTCGCCTGCTCGTGGTAGGCCTGCACGTCCTCGCGCGTGACGATCCCGCCCGGGCCGGTGCCCGCGACGCTCGCCAGGTCGACGCCCAGGTCCTTCGCGAGCTTGCGCACCGGCGGCTTGGCCAGCACCGGCAGGGTCGCGTGCCCGACGGCGGCCGGCGCGCTCGCCCGCGGGGCGGAGGTCGAGGCTGGGGCCGACGGCGCGGTGCTCGCCGCCGGGGCCGTCCGGTCCGGGGTCGCCGGGCCGGGGCGGTCGGTCGCGGGTGCTGCGGCGGTGGGCTCGGCCGCGGGCGCTGCGGCGGCCGGCTCGGCCGCGCGGCGCCGCCGTCGGGCCGTGCCCGGCTCGACGGTGCCGTACCCGACGAGCACCGAGCCGGAACCCTCGCTCGCGGCGGGCGTCGCGTCACCGGTGCCCGCCTGCGGCGACGGGGCCGCTGCGGGGGCGTCCGCGCCGTCGGGCACGACGCCGGCCGGTGCGGTCGGCGCCGGGGCCGTGCCGCCCGGGTCCGTGTCCACGACGATGATCGGCACGCCGACCTCGACCGTCGTGCCCTCGGGCGTGAGGATCTCCGTGACGACGCCCGTGTACGGCGACGGCAGCTCGACGAGCGACTTCGCCGTCTCGATCTCGACGATCGTCTGGTTGACCGTGACGGCGTCGCCGACGGCGACGTGCCAGTGCACGATCTCGGCCTCGGTGAGGCCCTCGCCCGCGTCGGGGAGGTTGAACTTCTCGAAGGTGGGCACTGCGTGGTCCTCCTGGTGGTCCCGGTCGGCGCTGTCGAGGTCGCGGTGGACGCGCGTCAGAACGCGAACGCGCGGTCGACGGCGTCGAGCACGCGGTCGAGGCTCGGCAGGTAGTCGTGCTCGATCTTCGCGACGGGGTACGGCGTGTGGAAGCCGCCGACGCGCAGCACGGGCGCCTCGAGCGAGTAGAAGCACTCCTCGGTCACGCGGGCCGCGACCTCGGCGCCCGAGCCGAGGTAGGTCGGGGCCTCGTGCACGACGACGCAGCGTCCCGTCCGGCGGACGGACTCGACGACCGTCGCGGTGTCGAGCGGCGAGATGCTGCGCAGGTCCACGACCTCGATGCTGCGGCCCTCCTGCTCGGCCGCCGCGGCGACGCGGAGCGCGGTCGCGACGGTCGGACCGTAGGCGACGAGCGTGAGGTCCGTGCCGGGGCGGACGACGCGCGCCCGGTCGAGCACGGTCGCGCCCTCGCCGCGACCCGCGACGTCGACCGGCCCCTTCTCCCAGTAGCGGCCCTTGGGCTCGAAGAAGAGCACCGGGTCCGGCGAGGCGACGGCCTCCTGGATCATCGTGTACGCGTCCTGCGGCGTGGACGGCGACACGACGCGCAGGCCGGCCGTGTGCGCGAACAGCGCCTCGGGGCTCTCGCTGTGGTGCTCGACCGCACCGATCCCGCCGCCGTACGGCACGCGGATCACGACGGGCACCTGGAGCTTCCCGCCCGAGCGGTAGCCCATCTTCGCGAGCTGCGTCGTGATCTGGTCGTACGCGGGGAAGATGAACCCGTCGAACTGGATCTCGCACACCGGCCGGTAGCCGCGCAGCGCGAGACCGATCGCGGTGCCGAGGATGCCGGACTCCGCGAGCGGCGTGTCGACGACGCGGTCCTCGCCGAAGTCCTTCTGCAGGCCGTCCGTCACGCGGAAGACGCCGCCGAGCGCGCCGATGTCCTCGCCCATGAGCAGGACCTTGGGGTCGTTCTCCAGCGACCGGCGCAGCCCCTCGTTGATGGCGCGGGCCAGGGTCAGGGTCTTGCTGTCGCTCATCGCGCCACCTCCGCGGTCGGCTCCTCGAAGGACTGCTGGTAGTCGGCGAACCACGCCTTCTCGCGCTCGACCACGGCGTTCGGGGTCGCGTAGACGTGGTCGAACATGCTCGACGGGTCCGGTGCAGCGAGCGCACGGACCTCCTCGCGCAGCCGCTCGCCCAGCGCGTCGGCCTCGGCGGCCAGGTCGGCGGCGAACGCGTCGTCCCACGCGTCCTCGGCGCGGAGCAGGTTCTCGAGCCGGTCGATCGGGTCCCGACGGCGCCAGTAGTCCTCCTGGGCGCGCGACCGGTACTTCGTCGGGTCGTCGGACGTCGTGTGCGCGCCCATGCGGTAGGTGAACGCCTCGACGAACGTCGGGCCGCCGCCGGAGCGGGCACGCTCGAGCGCCTCCGCGGTCACGGCGTAGCACGCGAGCACGTCGTTGCCGTCGACCCGCACGCTGGGGATGCCGAACCCGCCGCCGCGCCGGTAGAGCGGCACGCGGGTCTGCCGGGTCGTCGGCTCCGAGATCGCCCACTGGTTGTTCTGGCAGAAGAACACGACCGGCGCGTTGTTCACGGCCGCGAAGACGAGCGCCTCGTTGACGTCGCCCTGCGACGTCGCGCCGTCGCCGAAGTACGTGACGACGGCCGCGTCGCGCTCCGGGTCGCCCGACCCGACGAGGCCGTCGCGCTGGACCCCCATGGCGTACCCCGTCGCGTGCAGCGCGTGCGACCCGATGACGAGCGTGTACAGGTGGACGTTGTGCGCCGTCGGGTCCCACCCGCCGTGGTCCACGCCGCGGAAGAGGCGCAGGCGCGCCGTCGGGTCGATCCCGCGCACGTGCGAGACGCCGTGCTCACGGTACGACGGGAAGACGTAGTCCTGGGGGGCGAGCGCGCGGCCGGAGCCGATCTGCGCGGCCTCCTGGCCCTTCGCCTGCGCGAACAGCCCGAGCTCGCCCTGGCGCTGGAGCGACGTCGCCTCGTCGTCGAAGCGGCGCGTGAGCACCATGTCGCGGTAGAGACCGCGCAGCGCCGCGGCGTCGAGGTAGGCGACGCGCTCGCGGTAGCCGTCGGTCTCCGGGGTCGTGACGCGGGCGCCGGCGGGCGTCACGAGCTGGAGCAGGGGTGCGTCGTCGGGACCGCCCGCGACGTCGGGGAGGTCGGGGTGCGTGCTCGCAGCGTCCCGCACGCCGGTTCTCGCGTCGTTCTCGGTCACGCGACTCTCCTTCGGTGCGGCCCGGCCGTGCGGCCGGCCCGCTCGGGGGCAGGAGGCGCCTGATAAAGGGCGCCGTCGGAACCTACGTCTCCGTAGCCTACGCAAGCGTAGGCTACGACCCCGTAGGTAGCGCCTCCGACGTGTCGCCCAACGTCCGTCACGACCGGCTGTAGAGAACCTCCAATCCCCACCGGCGCACCCCCGGCACCAGGAGGGCTGCCCCTACCGCGGGTAGACGCCGCCCGAGCGCAGCGCGTCGCGCTCGCGCAGGACCGGCCAGCGCGAGAACGCGAACACGAGGAACATGACGACGTTGAGGATCGGCACGAGGCCCACGAGCACCCACCAGCCGGAGTAGCCGGCCTTCTGGATGATCCGGACGTAGGCGATGAAGAAGATCACCGCGACCGCGACGTAGAGGACCAGGGCCGCGCCCCCGAAGAGCCAGCCGTTGTCCTCGACGAACTGCTCCCACTCCTGGTTGTCCATGCCGCGAGTCTTCTCGCGTGACCAGGACCCGGCAACCGCGCCGCCGTCGCCGGCCGCTACGCCGCGCCGTCGTCGTCCGCGCCGACGAACGCGCGGGCCACGTGCTGGGTCGAGGCGCCGAGCTCGAGGACGGTGTCGCAGGCCTGCTCGACGCGCGGGTTGTGCGTCGCGACGACCACGGCACGCCCCTCGTCCGCGAGCTCGCGCAGGAGCCCGACGATCGCGTCGGCGTTCCCCTCGTCGAGCGCCCCCGTGGGCTCGTCGGCGAGGACGACGCGCGGCCGCTTGAGGAGCAGCCGCGCCACGGCGACGCGCTGCTGCTCGCCGCCCGACAGCTCGTAGACGGCCGCGCGCTCGTACCCGCCGAGCCCCACGCGCTCGAGCACCTCCTCGCGCCGGCGCGCGCGGTCCGCCCGCCGGACGCCCCGGCTCACGAACGCGACGTCGAGGTTCGCCGCGACCGTCGCGTTGTCGATGAGCGCGTAGTTCTGGAACAGGTACCCGAGCTCGTCCCGTCGGAACAGGCGTCGCCCGTGCGGGCTCAGCGCGGTGACGTCGCGCCCGTCCACGAACAGCGTCCCCGCGTCCAGCCGGTCGAGCAGGCCCACGCAGTTGAGCAGCGTCGTCTTGCCCGACCCGCTCGACCCCACGAGGCCCGCCATCGAGCCCGCCTCCACGCTCAGCGTGAGGCCCGTCCAGACCGTCCGCGCCCCGTAGAACTTGGCCGCACCTACGACCTCGATCATCGCCATCCCCCTTCGTTCAGCTGTCACTGGATCGCGTCCGCAGGAGCCTGCGCTGGGCCACCGCGAGCGCGGTCACCAGCAGGGCGGACGACACGAGGCACACCGCCACCGCGACGAGCGGCTCCGCTCCCCCGAGCAGCCGCGGTGCGGCGGCCGCGACGACGGCGCCGAGGGCCGGCGGCGTGCGCGGCGGGTTCGCCGCCACGTACGCGACGAGCAGCACCGCCGAGGCGGCCTCGGCGAGGAACGCCGCGCGGTACCGCGCGGCGAACGACCACCCCGCGATGTAGCGGACGAACACGCTCTGCGCGTACCGCCGCGTGTACGCGCTCGACACCACGACCGCGGTGAGGAGCACGACGCCGGCCGCCGCCGCGATGTTCGCGAGGCCGAGCCGGAAGCTCCGGACGAGCTTCTGGTACTCCTCGGCCGCGGCGTCCGCGATCGGCGTGACCGAGAGGACGTAGTCGCGGATGCCCGCCGCGCGGCTCTCCTCCAGCACGTACGCCGGGTCGAGGAAGACGACGTCCCCCGTCGAGGTGTACGCGCCGTACCCGTCGGCGCTCACGACCTCCGAGGCCGGGTCCACGACGAGCACGACCGGCTCGTCCACGAGCGGTGACGCGCTCGGGTCCGCGGCGTTGCCGTAGTCGAACAGCGTGCTGCCCTCGGCGAGCGGCGCACCGCGCTCGACGGCGCACGTCGCACCGAAGTAGTCCGCCCACGAGCCGACGGCGGCCACGACGTCGTCCTGCTGGTCCGCCCGCAGCGTGGTGGGCAGGTGGATCGTGAGGCACGACCCCGGCGCCGGGACGAGCCGCGACCCGGTCGCGTCGCGGACGTCCTGCTCCTCCAGGTACGACGGGCTGACGAGGAGGACCGGCTGGTCCTCGGGCGCGACCGTCACCGTGCCGAACGCCGAGACGGGCTGCCGCGCGGCGAGCACCGCCTCGCGGTCGTCGAGCGCCCGCACGACGACCTCGCCGAGGCGCTGCGCGAACTCGCCCGCGCGGGCCTGGTCGTCGCCGCCGACGCCCACGGAGGTCGCGCCGCCCGCGCTCTGCCAGGCGGAGCGGGCGGCCTGCTGACCCGCGATGAGCTGGCCCGCGTGCACGGCGGAGAAGATCGACGCGACGAGGATGACGAGGGCGCAGAACCGCACGCCGAACGCGGCGGGGACGACCCAGGCCCCCACGGACTCGCCCTTGATCGCGGCCGCGAGCGGGATGCGCTGCGCGGCGGCCGTCGAGACGGCGTGGGCGGTCACGGTGACGAGCAGCAGCCCGGCGAGGACGGCGCCGGCCAGGCCGAGGAACGTCGTCGCCTGCGCGAACCCGTTGTAGGCGCCGAGCACGATCGCGCACACGACGGCAGCACCACCCAGGTGGAGGGCGAGGCGTCGGCCGATCGGGGCGAGGTCGCGCCGCAGGATGCTGGAGAACGGCGCGCCCTGGAGGCGCTGGACCGCGTACGCCCGGGCGTTGAGGAGCGCGCCGCACCCCGCGAGGAGCACGACGGCGACCGCCGCGATGGCGTAGCCCGCCGGGATCGGCGTGCCCGCGAGGTAGCGGTGCCACGAGAGGATCGTCGGGTAGGAGTCGGCCGACGCCGTCACCCCGGCCTCCCGCAGCGCGGCGGCCAGCGCCTCGGCCTCCGCCGTGCCGCACGAGAGCCCGTAGGAGCCCACCGGGCTCGTGGCCCCGAGCTCGGCGCCGGGGTGCACCTGCGTGGTGACGCCGCGGCTGAAGTCGGCCACGCCGTGGTCGAGCCACCGCCCGCCCGGGTCGGCCGAGCCGTCACCGAGGACGGAGAGGTGCCGCGTCGAGACGTCGGTGAGGTCGAAGGTCACCTTGGCGACGGTGCAGTCGCGGGAGGTCGCGAAGGTCGCGATCGTGCCGTACGCCTCGGCGCTCGACGCGGTCGTGCCGAGGGAGTCGACGCGGAGCTGGGCGTCGAACCCGCGGACCGCGAACTCGCTGTACGCCTGCACCGTGAAGAAGGCGAGGAAGAGGCTGACGACCACCGCGAGGGCGTAGGCCAGGCTGAGGCTTCTGTTCGGCATGGAGGCTCCGCGCCGGACCGGGCAGGGGCGGCACGGCGCCGCCCCTGCCCTGCGTCCGTGCTACGCGCACTTGTGCCAGTAGGCGTGGTCCACGCGCATGGGCCAGTCCTTGGCGTGCACCTTCGCCCAGACCCCGGGCTTGATGTTGGTCACCCGGTAGAGCTTCCCGTTGTGCACGGACGCGCCGTGGCACTGGGTGTTGTGCAGGTAGTGCGAGTAGATCGCGCCCGCACTGGTCCCGTAGTTCCAGATCCCGCCGCCCACGAGCTGCGAGCCGGCGAACGCCGCCGCCGGTGTGAAGGCCAGGACCCCGGCGACCATCGCCGTCGTCAGTACTCGACCAAACCTCATATCTCCCCCTTCGGAAGTGATTGCTACGTAAAAGTAGCAATCCGGAGACGCGAGCACCAGGGGTTCGGTCGATCTGGGGAAGTTCCGTTGCCGGAACGCAGAGGGGCCGTCGAGGAAGGGCTACAGCCAGGTCGCGCTGACGCGCAGGAAGAGGTCGGTCGCCTCGGGCTCGCCCACGCTCACGCGCAGGCCCTCGCCCGCGAACGGGCGCACGATCGCGCCGGCAGCACGCGCCTCCTCGGCGCGCTGGGCCGTGCGCTCCCCCAGGTCGAACCACACGAAGTTCGCCTGCGACTCCGGCAGGGACCAGCCCTGGTCGCGCAGACCCTCGACGAGGCGGGTGCGGTCCGCCACGAGGTGCTCGACCCGCTGCAGGAGCTCGCCTCGCGCCCCGAGCGACGCGATCGCGGCCCGCTGCGCCACGTGCGAGACCCCGAACGGCGTGGAGACGGCACGGATGCCCGCCGCGAGGCGCGGACGCGCGACGGCGTACCCGACGCGCAGGCCCGCGAGCCCGTACGCCTTGGAGAACGTGCGCAGCAGCACGACGTTCGGGTGCTGCGCGTACACCGCGAGACCGTCGGGGGCCTCCGGGTCGCGCACGAACTCGAGGTACGCCTCGTCGAGCACCACGAGCACGTCCGACGGCACCGCCGCGAGGAACGTCTCGAGCTCGTCGCGGTGCACCGCCGGACCGGTCGGGTTGTTGGGCGTGCACACCATGACGACGCGCGTGCGCTCGGTGACCGCCGCGGCCATCGCGGGCAGGTCGAGGCGCCCGCGGTGCTCCCCCGTCCGGAGCGGGACCCGCACCGACGTGCCGCCCGCGACGGCGACCGCGATCGGGTACGCCTCGAACGAGCGCCACGGGTAGACGACCTCGTCGCCCGGCTCGACGACCGCCTGGAGGACGTGCGCGAGGACCGCGACCGACCCGTTGCCCACCACGACCTCGTCGGCCCCGACCCCGAGGTCCGCCGCGAGCGCCTCGGTGAGCTCGGTCGCGTACATGTCCGGGTAGCGGTTCGCGTCCGCCGCGGCGTCGGCGATCGCCGCCACGACCGAGGGCAGCGGCGGGTACGGGTTCTCGTTCGAGGAGAGCTTGAACGCCGCCGCACCCGGGGCGACGCGCGCCCCCGGGACGTAGGCCGGCAGGGCGGCGACGGCAGGACGCAGGGGGACGCGGGGTTCGTGGGCCACGGTCCTCGATCATGCCACTCGTGCACCGCGGTCCGTGGCGGACGACGGCGCGCCACGCGCGGCGCCCGTGCCGCACCACCGCCCGGATGGCAGGATGCCGGGTATGAGCTTCGTCGTCCGCGTCCTCATCACCGGTCTCGCGATCTGGCTCACGAGCCTGTTCATGGACGAGCACTTCCAGATCGTCGGCTCCCACACGGCCGGCGGGAAGGTCGTGATCGTCCTCGTCGTGGCGCTGCTCTACTCGCTGGTGAACGCGGTGATCAAGCCGATCGTGCAGGTCCTCTCGATCCCGCTCTACATCCTCACGCTGGGGCTGTTCTCGCTCGTGGTCAACGCGCTCATGCTCATGCTCACCGCGTGGATCACCGAGCAGACGGACTGGGGCATCCGCATCATCGGCGGGTTCTGGTGGGCGCTGCTCGCGGCCCTCATCATCGCCGTGATCAACTTCCTCGTCTCGGCCGTCGTGCCGAAGGCCCAGGACCGCTGACCCGAGCGCTCCACCGCGCGCGCCGCTGCCCGCCCTCCCGACCGGCCCGCCGGGGGACGGCACCGGGCCGTCACCGCGCATCGTCCTCGCCACCACCCGTCCCGGCGCCCCCGAGCGTGCCCGTGCCGCCGAGCGTGCCGGAGCCACCGGTCGTCCCGGACGGACCCGGCGTGCCGAGGGACGGGCCCGGCGCCGTCACGACGCCGTCCGGAGCCGGCCACGGGGGCCACGGCGGCCTCGGCACCGCGAGCTCACCGACGCAGAACGTCGTCTCGGGGTCCGGGACGAGACGCGCCTCGTAGACGAGCGGGTCCTCCGCCTCGCCGTCGAGCCAGTGCTCCACGTCGGCGAGGTGCTCCTCGAGGCCGCGGTCGCCCACCTCGACCGCGGCGTCGAGCACGTCCTGGTGGTAGCCGACGGAGTGCGGCACGTCGAGCGGCGGCCCGCCGCCGGGCGCGAAGACGGTACCGGTCACCGTCACGCGCTCGGGCGTCGCCGGGTTCGGCTTCCCGTCGAGGCCGGAGACCCCCTCCCCGCTGGTCTCGAGGTGCGTGGCGCGCACGCCGGGCGGGAGGCCGTGCCCCCCGACCGGTGACCCGGCGGTCACGACGTGGCGCACCTGGTAGGTCCCGACCGTCGCCGCCGCGATCGTCGCCGCGACCATGCCACCCTGGCTGTGCCCGACGAGCACGACGTCGTCCTTCGGCTCGATGCCCGACTGGCCCATCGCGTCGAGCACCGCCCGCACGCTGTCCGCCCGCGCGCGCTGGGACTCGTCGTCGGACATGAGGTCGTAGTTGGACGTCATGTTCCACACCGTCCGCAGGTTGCCGGGCTGGGTGCCCGGGATCGCGACGACCCACGTGGGAGTGCCGTCGTCCTTGACGATGCGCTGGACGCTCAGCACCGAGTCCGTGCTCCCGAGCGCCGCCACGGCGCCGAGCGCGGACCGCGTGTCCGTGGGCGTCGGCAGGTCGTAGGGTGCCGCGTCGACCCTGCGCACCTCCGGGTCGGGCAGGAACCGCTTGCGCAACGGCTGGACGGACGCGCGCAGCACGGCCGCCGCGTTGCCGACCGTCGGCACGGCGTACCAGGGGCGGTCCGGGTCGAGCAGGCCGATCGTGCGACCCAGCGCGCGGACGGTCGCGGGGTGCAGCGCCTCGCCCGTCGTGACGAGCCGACCGAGAGAGGGCCCTCCGCGCAGCAGGGACTGCGCGAGCCCGGCGAGGCCCTGCGCGACGATCATCCCGAGCCCGGCGGCGCCCGCCCCCGCCAGCCCGTAGTGCCGTCCCGCCACGACCAGCGCGGTGTCGGACCACGCCGCGGCGGCCGCAGCGTCCGCGTCGTCGTACACCCGGACCGCCTGGTGCAGACGCGCGGCGAGCCGCCGCAGGCCCCGTTCCTGCTGCTCGGCGAGCAGGACCGCCGCGTCGAGCTCGTCGAGGACGGCCGCGCGGGCGGCACGGACCTCCGCCGACCAGAACGGCGTCGTCGGCAGGTTCCAGCCCGAGGCGGACCGGAGCAGGTCGGGCGGGGTGAGCCGACCGGCGAACGCCGTGGGCGTCGCCGTCGTGGCCTCCACGCCGTGCCGGGCGTCCCGCAGCGCCACCGCCGCTCCCGCCAGGAGGTCCGCGCGCCCCGCGAGCGCCACGGCCTGCGCGACGACCGCCGCCGTCTCGATCACGGTCGGCTCCGTCCCGCCACGGATCACGACGGACGGTGCGGGCCACGTCCCGCTCACGCGCCGCCCACCGCGGCGAGCTCCGCCCGGAGGCTCGCGACGTCCGTCTCCGCGAGCACGGTGAGAGCGTCCAGCCCTGTGAGGCAGCTCTCGAGCGTCCCGTCGAGCCGGAGCAGGGCTGCCCGGACCTCCGCCGTCGCGTCGTCGTACGCGTGCCGCGCCTGCCCGGACCACGGGAGGTCAGGGGTCCCCAGGGCAGCAGCGGCGCGCGCCGCGTCGTCCGTGGCCGTGAGGACCTGGTCGCGGGCGCGGGTGATCCCGAAGGGTGCGGCGAGGCACGGGACTGGAGGCGGGGTCGGCATGGCGGCGACCGTACGGACCCCCGCCGACCGGCGGCGGGGACCGGTCGCACGCTGTGGACCGACCCCTCGCGACCGGACGCTGGGGACGGCCACGGGCCGCACGACCGCTCGGTTGCCCGGACTGCGGGCGGCACCGACCGCCGTCGGGCACGCGTGGGAGAATCAGGGGCGTGCCCGAGAACCCCGCCGCAGCCGCCCCTGCCCGCGTCAGCCTCGCCGAGGTGACCCCGCCGATCGCGCTCGGCCCGCTCGACGGCCGCTACCGCGCCGCGGTCGCCCCGCTCGTCGACCACCTCAGCGAGGCCGCGCTCAACCGCGAGCGTATCCACGTCGAGGTCGAGTGGCTCATCACGCTGTGCAACGGCGTGCAGGCGGTCGACGAGAACGCCGTCCGTCCGGTCGTGCCCGGCGCGCCCCAGCTCTCCGACGCCGAGGTCGCCTACCTGCGCCGCATCCCCGCGGCGTTCGGTGGCGACGAGATCGCCGAGCTCGCCGCGATCGAGCGCGAGACGGTGCACGACGTCAAGGCGGTCGAGTACTTCGTCAAGCGCCGCCTCGCCGCGGCGCCCGACACGCTGGGCCCCGACACGGTGCTGTCCGGCGTCGGCGAGCTCGTGCACTTCGCGTGCACGAGCGAGGACGTCAACAACCTGTCGTACGCGCTCATGGTGCGCGGCGCCGTCGAGCACGTGTGGCTGCCCGCCGCGACGGCGCTCGCCGACCAGCTCGCGGACATGGCGCGCGAGCACGCCGACGTGCCGATGCTCTCGCGCACGCACGGCCAGCCCGCGACGCCGACGACGCTCGGCAAGGAGCTCGCCGTCCTCGCGCACCGGCTGCGCCGCCAGCTCCGCCGCGTCGGCGCGGCCGAGTACCTGGGCAAGCTCAACGGCGCGACGGGCACGTACGGCGCGCACACCGTCGCCGTCCCGGGCGTGGACTGGCCGTCGGTCTCGAAGCACTTCGTCGAGGGCCTCGGTCTCACGTGGAACCCGCTGACGACGCAGATCGAGTCGCACGACTGGCAGGCCGAGCTGTACGCGGACGTCGCGCGGTTCAACCGGATCCTCCACAACCTCGCGACCGACGTGTGGACGTACATCTCGCTCGGGTTCTTCACGCAGATCCCCGTCCCGGGCGCGACCGGGTCGTCGACCATGCCGCACAAGGTCAACCCGATCCGGTTCGAGAACGCCGAGGCGAACCTCGAGATCTCGTCCGCGCTGCTCGACACGCTCGGCGCGACGCTCGTGACGTCGCGCCTCCAGCGCGACCTCACGGACTCGACGACGCAGCGCAACGTCGGCCCCGCGTTCGGCCACTCGCTCCTCGCGATCGACAACGTGCGCCGCGGCCTGAAGGCCCTCGCCGCGAACGCCGACCTCATGGCGGCGGATCTCGACGAGAACTGGGAGGTGCTCGGCGAGCCCATCCAGTCGGCCATGCGCGCGGCGTCGGTCGCGGGCGTCCCCGGCATGGAGAACCCGTACGAGCGCCTCAAGGACCTCACGCGCGGCCAGCGCGTCGACGCGGCGCGGCTCCGCGAGTTCGTCGCGGGCCTCGGCCTGCCCGACGACGTCGCGCAGCGCCTCGCGGACCTCACCCCCGCGACGTACACGGGCCTCGCCTCCCGCCTGGTCGAGACCTACCTGGACTGACAAGACCGACGCCGAGAACGGGGCTGCTGTCGTCGTCCGACGGATGACGACAGCAGCCCCGTTCTCGTCCGCACGCACCGTCGTGCTCGACGGCGCCCGGGTCAGACGGCGGTCGGCGCGCCCGGGCGGGGGCCGCCCCGGCCCGGCATCCCACCCGCGGCCGCGAGCTGGGAGCGGTGCGCCGCGCGCACTTCGGCGAGCTCGTCGAGGCGGTTGACGACCCAGGTCAGGACGAGCATCGCGGCGGCCGCGAGCGCGAGCAGGCCGAGCACGTTGCCGAGGTCCGCGGTCTGGACGTTCACGGTCCCCGACCAGAAGAAGGTCGAGCGGCTCAGCACGCCTGCGAGGGCGAGACCGCCGAGCACCGGGACGGCCGGCCGCGTCCGGCGCCACAGCAGCGCGACCCCGAGGAGCAGGACGACCGGCGCAGCCAGCGCGGGAGGCGTCCACGGGCTCAGCGCGACACCCGACCACCACGGCACCCCGAAGCTCGCCGCGTCGGCAGCGGTCGCCGCGGCGAACCCGCCGACGGCCAGAGCCATCGCCCCGAGGGTCGCGGCCCGGAGCGTCCACGGCTCAGGCCCGACCCGGCACGCCCGACGTGCGGCGAGCACGCCCGCGTAGACGGACACCGCCGCGACCCACGGCGCGTCGAGGTACGCCGCATAGCTGCTCCCCGCGCCGAGCGAGACCGCGAGCCCGCCCACCCCGGCGACAGCGGCGAGCACCGCAGCAGCGAGGCCGACGCGCTGCGCCCCGGCGAGCGTAAGGGCCACCGCCGCGAGCCAGAGGGTCCACATCGACGCCGTCGGGACGGTCGTCAGGAGCGGTGCGTGCCCGCTCGGGCCGAGCACGGCCCCGACGATCGCCGCGGCGAACGCGAGGACGCGCGCTGCCATGACCACGAGCACGGCGGGCAGGACCACGAGCAGGAGCCCCGTCCCCGCGCGCCGCTGCCGTGGGGACGGGCCCAGCGGCGCGAGCAGCCACTCGCGCGCGGCGGCGCGCAGCAGGTCCCACCGCTCGGCCCGCGTCGGCCGCGACTGCCCGGGCCGCGCGCCGTCGACCAGGTGCCCGAGCATCTCGGCCTCGTGCGCCCGCCGGTAGGTGTACGGGAACAGGCGCAGCAGCCGCCGGTAGTCCCGCACGAGGACCGGCGCCACGAGCACCGGGCCGGCGGCGTCCGTGTCGTGGTGGCCGTCGTGGCCGCTCATGCGGGCACCGCCCCGCCGTCGACGACTCCCCCGTCGAGCCTGCGCGCGGGCCGGGCCGCGGTGCGGTCGCCCGCCGGGGCGGCCGTGCGGCGTCGGGCACCGAGACGCTCGAGCGCGCGGCGTGCCTGGGCCTCGGCGCGCTCGGCCTCGGCGGCGAGGCGCGAGCCGCCCTCACTGGTGAGCCGGTAGTACCGGCGCAGCCGCGAGTCGACGACCTCCTCGTGGTCGACCTCGACGAGCCCGGCGGCGACGAGCCGGTCGATCGCGCCGTAGAGCGTGCCGGCGCGCAGGGTCACGCGCCCGTTGGAGCTGGACTCGACGTCCTGCGCGATGCCGTACCCGTGCAGCGGCCCGGCGGCGAGCGCGGACAGCACGAGGAACGCGGGTTCCTGGAGCGGTTTCGATGCCATGGTGGCGACCATACTCTCGCCGCGAAGGTATGGGCAGGACCCGCAGTGCACGGCGCGTCGCGGCCCGCCGGGCACGGGCCGGGAGAGTCCACCTGGCGACCCGCACCGCGCCGGGCCCCGGAGCGCCGACGACCCCACGCTCGGCGCCGCCGCCGGGAGCGCGTGGCGCAAACCTTCACAGACACGACGTTCTGTGAAACTATCTGCCACATACTCGACGACCCGGAGGATCAGCAATGACGCTCGACGGCTCCCCCACGTCCCCCGCCCCGGCCGGCGTCGGACGACGACAGTTCCTCACCCTCGCCACGGCGGGCGTCGCGGCGAGCACGCTCACCGTGACGGTCGGCTCGCTCACCCCGGCCGCCGCGCTCACCACGCCCGGCGCGACCCACGCCGCACCGACCGCGGCCCCGGCGCCCCGCAAGCGCGAGCTGCGCGCGATGTGGATCTCCAGCGTCGTGAACATCGACTGGCCGTCGGCGTCGGGACTCTCGGCCGAGCAGCAGAAGGCCGAGCTCCTCGGCTGGCTCGACGTCGCGCGCGACTTCCGTCTCAACGCCGTGTTCGTCCAGGTCCGCCCGACGGCCGACGCGTTCTGGCCCAGCCCCTACGAGCCGTGGTCGCAGTACCTCACGGGCGTGCAGGGCCAGGACCCCGGCTACGACCCCCTCGCGTTCGTCGTCGAGGAGTGCCACCGGCGCAACCTGGAGATCCACGCCTGGTACAACCCGTACCGCGTGTCGATGCAGGCCGACCCGGCGCGGCTCGTCCCCGAGCACCCCGCGCGGCAGCACCCGGAGTGGGTGTGGGCCTACGGGGGCAAGCTCTACTTCGACCCGGGCCTGCCCGCGGCGCAGGAGCACATCAAGAACGCGATCCTGCACAGCGTCGAGAACTACGACATCGACGGCGTGCACTTCGACGACTACTTCTACCCGTACGCCGTCGCCGGCGAGACGATCCCGGACGCCGCGACCTTCGCGACCCACGGCGCGGGCTTCGACCGGGTCGAGGACTGGCGGCGCCACAACGTCGACACGTTCGTGCAGTCCATCTCGCAGCGCATCAAGCAGGCGAAGCCGTGGGTCAAGTTCGGCATCAGCCCGTTCGGCATCTGGCGCAACGCCTCGACGGACCCGCGCGGCTCGCAGACGGGCGGCTCGCAGTCGTACGACATGCAGTTCGCCGACACGCGCAAGTGGGTCCTCGAGGGCTGGCTCGACTACATCAACCCGCAGATCTACTGGCAGCTCGGGCTCGCCGTCGCGGACTACGCGAAGCTCGTCCCGTGGTGGGCCGACGTCGCCGCGCAGTCCGGCACGCACCTGTACGTCGGCGAGGCGCTGTACAAGGTGACGTCGGGCGTCTTCACGGACCCGGCCGAGCTGTCGAACCACCTCACGTTCTGCCAGGAGCAGGAGCACCCGGTGCACGGCAACGTCTACTTCTCGGCCAAGCACGTCCCGGCCGACCCGCAGGGCTCGATGACGCGCGTGCGCGACGACCACTACCGGTACCCGGCGCTCGTCCCGGCCATGCCGCACCTCCCGGGCACGAAGGTCCGCACCCCCGTGCTCGCGTGGGCCGGCTGGCGCGACGACGGCGTCCGCGTGCACTGGACCGACGCCGGCGGCCGCCGGTTCGCGGCGACGTCGTTCGCGATCTACCGTGCCGACGGGTGGGTGCAGCACGTGGACACCGAGAACCCCGCGAATCTCGTCGCGACGCAGCGCGCCGAGGGCCGGGTGGTCCAGGACTTCCTCGACCCGACCGCCGTGCGCGGCCGCCGGTACACGTACGCCGTGACCGCGCTGGACCGCGTCTGGAACGAGTCCGCACCGAGCAGGGTCCGCTGGTCGGTGTGACGATCGTCGTGCCGGGCCTCGGCCCGGCACGATCGCCCTTCGCCGGAACTGGGGCCGCGCGAGGGGCAGGCCCGACGGCGCGTGGTTCGCTGGGTGCGCCACGCGCCGTCGGGGTTCCGCGGCCGCCCCGCCGTGGGTGCCGGGTGGCACAGTGGGACGCGTGAGCACGCCCGACCTGCGCCCCGCCGACCCCTCGACCGCCGGAGCGTCGGCCCCGCCGTCCGACCTCCCGCCCCTGCGCACCGTCGGGTGGGTGAACGTCCGCGACGGACGCCTGCTCGCGGTGCGGACGACCGGGAAGGACCGCTTCTTCATGCCGGGCGGCAAGGTCGAGCCCGGCGAGACGGACACCGAGGCGCTGGTGCGCGAGATCCACGAGGAGCTCGGCGTGCGCCTGGACCCGGGGACGGTCCGGCCCGCGTTCGTCGCCGAGGCCCCGGGGCACGGGTTGGGCGGGCGCGTCGTGCGGATGCACTGCCTGTACGCCGAGCCGCTGCCCGGGTCCCCCGAGCCGGCGCCGAACGCCGAGATCGCCGAGCTCGCGTGGCTCACGCCGGCGGACGCGGACCGCGTCCCGCCCGCCGGCCGCATCGTCCTCGAACGCCTCGCGGACGTCCTCTCGGCCTGACCGCGCGCCGCCGGCAGGCCGCCCGGACGCGGCATGGGGACCTCGCCCCATGGGCACCCCGAGACGCGGGGGCGCCCGTCCACGTACGCTCCGGAAGCACGATCCGCCGCGACAGAGGGACGACCATGGGGTTCTACGGTGCCGACATCGGCGAGCTGCGCAGGCTCGCGCAGAGCCTGACGACGGCGTCGGAGTCGCTCGAGACGACGCGCGGCGGCCTCCAGTCCACCGTCAGCGGGGCCCGCTGGGCCGGGCCCGACGGCGACGAGCTGCGCGGCCGCTGGACCTCCGAGCTCGGCCCCGCGCTCGCCGCGGCCGCGGCGACGCTCCGCGACGCGGCCGACAAGGTGCGCACGAACGCCGACCAGCAGGAGAGCGCCAGCTCCGACGGCACGGGCGGGAGCGCCGGAGGTCCCGGCGGGTCGGGCGGGTCCGGATCGGGGTCCGGCGGCTCGGGCTCCGGAGGGTCGGGGTCCGGCGGCTCGGGCGAGAGCGGCGACGGCCCCGGCGGACCGACGGTCTCGGTGAAGGGGAGCCAGAGCGGCGGCTCCGACAACGGCGGCCTGGGGAGCCCCGCGACGGAGGGCACGGACTCGAAGGTCGGCTTCGGCGTCTCCCACGACCCGGACAGCGGCGAGACGACGTACTCCGGCAGCGGGTCGCTCGCCGACTGGTTCAAGACGACCGACGGCTCCAAGGTCTCGTTCGGCGTCAACGGCGGCGCCGAGTACACGGTCGGGGAGAAGTCGGAGGACGGCTTCACCACCTACACGTCGAAGTCGGACGTCTCGATCGGCGTCGAGGGCGGCGTCTCGAAGGGCGGCACGGGCGTCAGCGGCGGGTACACGACCGGCGTCACGTCCGAATACACCCTGAAGATGCCCGACGGCACCGACGTCGACCCCGGGTCCGTCAACCCGTTCGACCCGCGGAGCATGCCGGTCGGCTCGTCCGTGACGATGGACGGCGGGAGCTACTCCAAGACCGAGCTCGACGCCGCGTTCCGGCACATCGCGCTCGAGTCGTCCGTCAAGGACTCCGAGGGCGTGAGCAGCCTCATCGAGCGCACGGGCGACGACACCGTCCGCGTCACCGCGGGCCCGACGGAGGCGATCGCGAACCACGCGGGCCTCGGCCTCGACTTCGACGCGGTCAAGGTCATGCTCGGCAACACGACGTCGCTCGACGGCGCGTCCCTGCGCAGCGCCGAGTTCGACCTGTCGACGCCCGAGGGCCAGGCCGCCTACGACACCTACCTCGTCACCGGCGAGATCCCCGGGGACCCGTCGACCGGGATCTCCGGCACGACGACCATCGAGCGCGTCAACTACGACTCGACGTCGACCGTCGGCTTCGACACGCCTGTCGGCGGGGCCGAGTGGCAGATCGGCCAGAACACCGGGTCGCTCGTCGCGACGACCTACCCCGACGGCAGCACCGAGCAGCTCATGACCGCGACGTACGGCGACCGAGGCGACTTCCGCCTGTCGCAGTCGTTCGACGCCTCCGGCACGGAGGACCTCTCGGCGCGCACGTACTCGTTCGACGTCACGGCCGACGACATGTCGTCGCAGTACTTCAACACGCGCGACTTCTCCGGATTCTCGCCGTCCGGCGAGGTGTCGCCCGGCCAGCAGGTGACGATGACGCTCACCGAGTCGCAGATGAACCGCCTCGCCGACAGCGTGCGGACCGCCGTCGAGAACGACGCCCTCGGTATGCAGACGCGGGCCGTCGTCACCGACTACGACATGCAGCCGCTCTCGGACCCGTACCAGCTCGCCACGAGCCTCGCCCGGGCGGCCGACTCCGACCTGGACCTCGTCATGATGATCAGCGAGATCAACGCCGCGGGCGACGGCTCGGTCACGGACCGGTCCGCCGCCCGGTTCCCCGGCACGGTGACGCCGGGGGGCTGACGCCGCGCCGCCCGGAGGGGCGCGGCGCCGGGTCGGCTCAGCGGGGCTTCTGCGCCGAGAGGTACGCGGTCGAGACGAAGCCCGTCCGGCCCCCGGCGGTCACCTTGAGCCACCCCTTCGAGGCGGTGCCCGCGTGCGTCACCGCGGTCCCGCGCCCGAGCCGTGCGACGACCTTGGACGAGGTCGACGCCGACGCCCGCAGGTTGAGGCTCGAGGCGGTGACGTACGACGTCGCGGCCTTGGGCGGTGCGGGCTTCGCGGGCGCCGGCTTCGCGGGAGCCGCCGGTGCGCTCGTCGAGGTGTACTGGGCGGAGACCCAGCCGGTCCGTCCGTTCGCGGTGACCTTGAGCCAGCCGCCCGAGGTCGACGCGACCGCGAGCTTCGTGCCCTTCGGCAGGCGTGCGACCACGGCCGAGGACGTCGTCGCCGAGGCCCGCAGGTTGAGCGACGCGGCCGTGACGTACCGCGTCGCCGGCTGGGGCGCCGACGGCTTCGGCGCCGGCTGGGGTGCCGGCGGCTTCGTCGCCGGGGGCGTGCTGACCGGCGCGGGCTTCGTCGGCCCGATGCTCGCGGCCGGGACCCAGCCCGTCGTCCGCCCCGACGTGACCCGACGCCACGTGCCGCTCTCGTCCCCGGGCTTGCCGACGACGGCCGCCCCGCGCGCGACCCGGGCGACGACGGCGCCGGTGCCCGCCCCGGCGCGCACGTCCACGGCGGCGTTCGTGTAGTAGGTGCACGACGTCGCGGTCGACCGGGCGGCCACCCGCGTCGCGTCGCGCCCGAGGTCGACGCCCTTGCCCTTGAGGTAGGCGAGCGGGTCGGTGTGCGACGCGCCCGACCCGTAGGTGCCGTTCCAGACCTCGAGGTGCAGGTGCGGCGAGGTGGAGATGCCGGTGGAGCCGACGTCGGCGATGCGCTGCCCGGCCTTGACCGTCTGCCCGGCCTTGACGTACTTGTCGCCGTCGATGACGTGCCCGTAGACGCTCGAGACCGTCTTCCCGCCGATGGTGTGCCGCAGGACGACCCACTGCCCGAACCCGCTGACGCTGCCCGCGCGCAGGACGGTGCCGTCGGCGATCGCGTTGATCCGCGTGCCGGAGGTCGCGCCGAGGTCCTGCCCGAGGTGCCAGGTCGACGCGCTGGCGACCGGCATGCAGCGCGGGCCGTAGTAGGAGGAGACCGAGTAGGTGCGCGCCCCCAGCGGCGCCACGACGGCGGCCGCCGCGCTCGCGCTCGGGGCGACGAGCAGCCCGCCGAGCCCCGTGGCGAGCGCCGTCGCCATCGCCACGCTCGCCACGCCCGACCAGCGCCTCGCGTTCCGAACCATCCTCTGCCCCCTGAAAAGAAATCAGACATACCCGGCGTGTCGGGTTGACACGCCTCAGGAACGGTAAGGCCAGTCCGCGGGGACCGCCAGATGGACGACTGTCCAACAGCGCCGAGGGCTCGACGAGGCGGGGCGTACCGTCGTGCCATGACCGTCGGGACGGAACGCGCGGAAGACGACCTCCTCGCTGCGACACTGCCCGTGCTCGGCCTCGCGCTCGCGTCGGTCGCGGCCGTGCGCGACGCCGCGGCGCGGGCGGGCCGGTTCGACCCCGGACCGGCCCCGGACCCCGAGCGCGTCGCGGCGGCGTTCGCGAGCGACCGGCTGCTGCGGTTCGACGGCGCTCCGGTGGACGGGTTCGCGCCGCTGTCCGGCTTCTTCCGCACGGCGGACGGCTGGGTCCGCACGCACGCGAACTACCCGCACCACCGCGCGCGGCTGCTCGCGCTCCTCGACCTGCCCGCCGCGGTCGCGGACCACCCGTCCCGGGACGACGTCGCGACGGCGCTCGCCGCGCGGTCGGCGCAGGAGGTCGAGGACCTCGCGGCCTCGGTCGGCGCGATCGCCGTGCGCGTGCGCTCCGCGGACGAGTGGCGCGCGTCCGCGCCGGGCCGGGCCGCGGCGTCGGGCCCTGGCGTGCGGACCGCGGTGCGCGACGACGCCGCTCCCCCGCGCCCGCTCGCCGTCGGGCCCCGGCCGCTCGCCGGCCTCCGGGTCCTGGATCTCACCCGCGTCATCGCCGGGCCCGTCGCGACCCGGACGCTCGCGCTGCTCGGCGCGGACGTCCTGCGCGTCGACCCGCCGGGCCTGCCCGAGATCGAGGTCCAGCACCTCGACACGGGGCAGGGCAAGCGGTCCGCGCTGCTCGACCTCGCGACCCCCGACGGCCGCGCCCGGGCCCAGGAGCTGCTCGACGCCGCCGACGTCCTCGTGACGGGCTACCGCCCGGGCGCGGTCGAGGCGTTCGGCCTGCGCCTGCCGGGCGGCGCGGTGCACGCGCGCGTCAGCGCGTGGGGCGACGACGGCCCGTGGGCCCCGCGCCGCGGCTTCGACTCGATCGTGCAGGCGGCCAGCGGGATCGCGCTCGTGGAGGGCACGCGGGACGGGACCGTGGGCGACGCCTCGACTGCCGCGCCCGGCGCCCTGCCCGCCCAGGCGCTCGACCACGCGACGGGCTACCTCCTGGCCGCGGCCGTCGTGGACGCCCTCGCCGACCGCGCGGCCGACGGGCGTGGGCGCGACGTCGACGGCGCGCTCGCCCGCACCGCGCACGCGCTGCTCGTCGCCCCCGGGCGCGACCCCGCGCACGGGCCGCCGCGGACGCCGGGGGCGCGGTGCGTCGTCGGGCACCGGGTGCGCCTCGACGGCCGGGACGTCGAGGCGACGACGACCCGGCCCGCGCTCGACCGCCTCGCGGGCGAGCCCGTCGACGACTACCCGGCGCCGGCCCGGCCGTGGGGCGCGGACGCGCCGCGGTGGACGACCCCGCGCGGCGCGTCCGGAGCCGACGGCTGAGCGGGAAGCCCGACGTCAGGCGTGGTCGAGGCGACGCAGGATCGCGCCCTCGCGCAGCGCCCACGGGCAGATCTCGACCTCGTCCACGCCGAGCGCGCGCATCGTCTCGACCGCGACCACCCCGCCCGCGACGATCTGGAACGTGCGCTCCGGCGTGATGCCCGGCAGCGCGGTGCGGCCCTCTGCCGTGATGCGCGCGAGCCGCGGCACCCAGTCCGCGAGCTGCGCGCGGCGCATCCGCCACCGGTCGTCGGGGCCGACCGCCTCGGTCTGCATGCCCGCGAGCCGCGCGAGCGAGCGGAACGTCTTGGACGTCGCGACGACGTGGTCCGGGCGCGGGAGCCGGGCGAACCGCGCGACGGCGGGCGCGAGCGTCGCGCGCACGTGCTCGCGCAGCGCCTCGACGTGCTCGGGCGCGGGCGGGTCGTCGGGCAGGAAGGCCATGGTCATGCGGCCCGCGCCGAGCGGGAGGGACACGGCGAGGTCGGGCTCCTCGTCGACGCCCGACGCGATCTCGAGCGACCCGCCGCCGATGTCGAGGACGAGCAGCCGGCCCGCGGCCCAGCCGTGCCAGCGGCGCGCGGCGAGGAACGTCAGGCGCGACTCGTCCTCGCCGGAGAGCACGTGGACCGGCTGCCCGACGCGCTCGCCGATCGCCGCGAGCACCTCGGGCCCGTTGGTCGCCTCCCGCAGCGCCGACGTCGCCATGGGCAGCATCTCGTCGACGGCCGACTCGCGCGCGAGCGCCATCGCGTCGTCGACGGCGGCGAGCATCGCCGCGACGCCCTCCGGGGACAGCGACCCGTCGGGCCGGAGGTAGCGCATGATGCGCACGACCGTGCGCGCCCCCGCGGCCTGCACGGGACGCGCCGCGTAGGCGGCGTCGACGACGGCGAGGTGCACGGTGTTCGAGCCGATGTCGAGGACGCCCAGGCGCGTGGTGCTGCTCACGCGGCGAGCCTAGCGGCGCGGCGAGGGCCGTCGTCGGGCGTCCTGCCCGACGACGGCCCTCGTCCGGTGCGCGGCGCGCACCCGTGGTGACGCGGCGGTCAGCCGCAGGCCAGCGCCTCGTACGCCGCGTCGACCGTCGACGTCGTGCCGTCCGCGGCGACGACCGTGACGGTCGCCGTCCCGGCCTCGACGGACGTCGTGCGCGTCGTGAACGACTGGTAGGCGCTCCTGCCCGGCTGCACGTGCCGGACCGTCCGCTCGCCGAACGGCGTCGTGAGAGTCACGTCCACCGGCGCGTCGGCCGTGCTGGTCGCGCGGACCGCGACGAACGCCCGGCCGCCGAGGCAGCGCGCGCTCGCCTCGACCTCGACCGGCGCGGGCGGGGCGACGGCGGAGACCGACGGGATGCGGTCGGCCGCGCCGGTGCCCCACGTGAGGCCCGCGCTCGTGCCGGACAGGTCGAAGTCGAGCGTGCCGCCGTCCTGCAGCGCCGCGACGTCGAGCCACGCGGCGGTGTGCGCGACGCCGTCGACCTCCAGGCCGGCGACGTAGCTCGGGAGCTTCTCGTTCGCGCCCGCCGCGTCGATGCGCAGCGTCGCCCCGGCGTCGGTCGTGAGCGTCGCGGCCTGCACCTTCGGCGCGTTGAGCGCGAGGATCCCCGAGCCCGGCATGACGGGCTCGAACCCGAGCGACGCCATGACGTACCAGGCGGCAAGCGTGCCGAGGTCGTCGTTCCCGACGCCGCCGCCCGGGGTGTCCGGGAAGCGGTTGAGGTTCGCGGCGAGGACGTCGTTCGTCTTCCACGGCTGGCCCACGTAGCCGTAGAGCCACGCGTTCATGATCGTCGGCTCGTTGCCCGGGTTGTAGCGGATGGTCGTGTAGTACGAGCTGCCGCCCTTGGCCCACGTGCTCGGCGAGACGCCGGGGTTCGCGGCGAGCGCCGGCTGGTCGAAGTAGTAGTCGAGACGCTCGACGAAGCCGTCCTCGCCGCCCATGACCTCCTGGAGGCCCGTGACGTCCTGCGGCACCATCCACTGGTACTGCCACGGCACGCCCTCGTGGAAGCCGGAGCGCGTGACGTCCGTCAGCTCGGGCAGCGTGACGAACTCGCCCGTCGGGCGCTTCGCGTTGACCATGCCCTGGAAGCCACCCGAGAGCTCGACGTCCGGGTTCCAGAGGTTGCGCCAGTTGCGACCCTTGTCGAGGAACGCCTGGCCGCCCTCGCGACCCGTGCGCTCGGCCGCAGCGCCGAGGCTCGCGTCGGCGAGCGCGAGCTCGAGCGTCGCCGAGCCGCCGTGGCGGTACTCCTCGAACTGGCCGCCGAGGCCGCCCTCGTTCTCGGGGTAGAACGGCACGTGGCCGTGCTCGGCGTAGAACTCGGTGCTGCGCCGCCCGACGGACGCGACGTCGTCCGGCGGGGTCGTCGTGGCGTTCTCGACGAGGTAGTCCCACAGCTCCTCCGCGATGTCGTCGGGGACGGTGCCGAGCGCGAAGTTCTCCGCGAGCCACGGCGTGACGGGGTCGCCCGCCATGATGTTGGTCTCCAGTGCACCGAGGGACCAGCGCGGCAGCCAGCCGCCCTCGACGCGGTGCTGGTACATCGAGCGCACGATGTCCTGCGCGCGCTCGGGCAGCAGGAGGGCGTGCAGCGTCGCCTGCGTGCGGTACGTGTCCCAGAGCGAGAAGTTCTGGTAGTAGTCCCAGCCGTCGGCCTGGTGGACCTCGAGGTCCATGCCGCGGTACCGGCCGTCGACGTCGCTGCCGATCGTCGGGGACAGCAGCGTCTTGTAGAGCTGGGTGTAGAGGATCCGGCGCTGGTCGGGCGACGCGTCGATCGCGGCACGGCCCAGCTCCGCGTTCCACGCGTCGCGGGCCTCCTCACGCACGGTGTCGAACGCGACCTGCCCGCCCTCGTCGGTGGCCTCGGCCGCGCGGTTGGCGCGCGCGCCGTCGACGCTCACGAAGGACACGCCCACGCTCACCTCGACGTCGCGGTCGGTCGTGGTGTCGAACACCGCGACGGCGCCGTTGTTGCCGCCCGCGACCTCGCTCGTCGTGGAGCCCGCGACGTAGCGCGCGTCGGTGCCCCACGTGCCGCTCGACGCGACCGGGCGGTCGAACGTCGCGCTGAAGAAGTACCGCTGCTTGTCCGGCGTGCCGCCGCAGAAGCCGCCGTTGTCGACCCAGCCCTCGAGCGTGCGGTCGTCGACCCACGTCACGGAGCTCGCGCCGGCGTCGCGCAGGGTCTGGCCCACGTTGAACGACAGGTGCGACGTCGTCGAGGCGGGGAACGTGTAGCGGTGCGCGCCGACGCGCGTGGTCGCGGTGAGCTCGGCATGCACGTCGTTCGCGAGGGTCACCTCGTAGAACCCGGCCGACGCGCGCTCGGTGCTCTTCTGGTCCTTGATGGCGATGAAGGAGCGCGACGTGCGCGGGGTGGCGCTCGTGTCCGGCGTGACGAGCAGCTCGCCCGCCGCGGGGCAGCCCGCGCTGTTCACGTGCCGGTGGCTGAAGCCCCACACGCGCCCGGCGTTCGTGCTGTACGACGTCGAGGCGTAGGAGTTCGTGTTGTCCGGGCTGAGCTGGACCATGCCGAACGGCACGGTCGCGCCGGGGTAGGCGTTGCCCTCGCTCTCGGTGCCGACGAACGGGTTGACCTCGAGCGTGAGGTCGTCGCGCGCGGCGGCGGTGACGGTGCCCTCGTCGGCGGGGGCGGCGCCCGCGGCGGCGGGCAGCAGCGTGCCCGGCGCGACGGCGAGCGCGAGCCCCGCGGCGAGCAGGGCGAGTCGTGGTCGTCTCATGCCATGTCCTCTTCGACGTGCGACCGGGCGTCGTCGCCCGGGGCGCCTCGGGGCCGTCGGTCAGTCGCCGCCCGGGCCGCTCGTGGCGGGGCGACGGTGCTCCTGGTCGACGACGGGCGTCCGTCGGCCACCCTCTCCCGGGTATGACTGCGCTGTCAATCGGATGCCCGAGGCAGCGGGTCCGTCGAGCGGACGGAGGGTCAGCGCACGCCGGCGGCCTCGTGGACGAGCGCCTGGGCGTCCGCGACGACCGCGCGCTCCTCGGCCTGCGCCGCGGCGACGGCCTCCGCGCGGGCCGCGACGATCGCGCGGTGCAGGTCGGCGTGCACGCGGCGCCGCACGCCGCGCGCGATCTCGTCGGCCTCGTCCGGCTCGACCGGGTCGCCGTCCGCCTCGCGCAGCGCGACGACGTCGGCCACCTCGAGCGCGACGCGCCGCTCGGCGTCGGCCAGCAGGGCGACGACCGCCGTGTCCGCCGCCCGCCCGAGGCGCGTCTCCTCGAACGCCCGCGTCGCCTCGTCGACGATCGTGCGGGCCTGCGTCACGAGCTCGGACGCGATCGACGGCGAGTGCGCCGCGAGCGTCGCGAGGTCGTACAGGAGCACGCCCTCGACGTCGGCCACGCGCGGGTCGACGTCGCGGTGCAGCGCGAGGTCGAGCACGACCGTCGGGCGCGCGACGGGCTCGTCGCCCGCCCGCACCGCGGCCCGCTCGCGCGCCCGCACTACCGCGGCCGCGTCGAGCACGTGCTCGATCGCCTGCTCGCGCCGCTCGGAGCCCGGGCGCGCGGCGTCCGCCGCGAGCGCCCGACCGCGCGCGCCGCTGCACGACACCACGAGGTCCGCGTCCTCGAGCGCCGCGACGAGGTCCGTCACGGCCTCCACGCCGCGCGCGGCGGCGAACTCCTCGGCGCGGCCGGACTGCGAGTAGACCCGCACGTCGTCGCACCCGAGCGCCCGCAGCGCGGCGAGGCTCGCGCCCGCGTACGACCCGGTGCCGATGAGGACGGCGCGGACCTGCGGCCACGGCGGCAGCTCGGCGGCGGCGAGGTCGAGCCCGAGCGCGACGACGGAGCGACCGGCCCCGCCGAGCGTCGTGTGCGTGCTGACCTTCTTGGAGGTGCGCGACGCCGTCTGGAAGAGGAGCTCGAGCGTCGAGGACGTCACGCCGTCGGCGTGCGCGGTCTCCAGCGCCCGCTTCACCTGGCCGGCGATCTCGCGCTCTCCCACGACCATCGAGTCCAGGCCCGACGCGACGGCGAACAGGTGCTCGGCGACCTCGGTCCCGGCGCGCGTGCGGAACGACGCGAGCGCCTCCGCCACCTCCACGCCCGACGCCTCGGCGACCATGCGCGCGACGTGCTCGGTCGCGTGCTGCACGCCGGTGCCGTCGAGGGGGGCGTCCACGTCGAGGTACAGCTCGAACCGGTTGCACGTCGCGAGGACGACCGCACCGGTGATCACGTCGCACGCCGCGACCGCGGAGCCGCCGATCGAGTGGGCCCCGGTGGAGAGTCGTTCCAGGGCGTCGAGGTCCAGCTCGTGGTGGCTGGCCGTGAGGGAGAGAAGAGCCACAGTGCCTCCGATTTAATCATTCCCCCGGGAGAGAGGCAGAATCGGTAGCTGTGATTCCTGTCGCCCTTTCCCCGGGCCATCCCCTGACCGACGGCCGCACGGACCGTTCCCCGCTCGTGCAGGCCCTGCGCGCGGGCACGACCGGAAAGCGCCCAGAAATCACACCCGTGTGGTTCATGCGCCAGGCGGGCCGCTCGCTGCCGGAGTACCGCGCCGCGCGCGAGGGCGTGAGCATGCTCGACTCGTGCCTGCGCCCCGACCTCGCGTCCGAGATCACGCTCCAGCCGGTGCGCCGGCACCGCGTGGACGCGGGCATCTTCTTCTCGGACATCGTGGTCCCGCTGCGGCTCGCAGGCGTCGAGGTGGAGATCGCGCCGGGCGTCGGCCCCGTCATGGGCCAGGCGTACCGCACGCCCGACGACGTCGCCCGGCTCGTGGAGAGCGAGCTCACCGAGGACGCGCTCGCCCCGATCCGCGAGGCCGTCGCGCTGACCGTCGACGCGCTGGGCACGACGCCCCTCATCGGGTTCGCCGGGGCGCCGTTCACCCTCGCTGCCTACCTCGTGGAGGGTCGGCCGTCGCGCGACCACCTCGCGGCGCGCGCCCTGCTGCGCGGCGACCCGGAGACGTGGCAGCGCCTCGTCGACTGGGCGGCCGACCTCACCGGCACGTTCCTGCGGACGCAGGTCGAGGCGGGCGCGAGCGCGGCGCAGCTCTTCGACTCGTGGGCCGGCTCGCTCTCGCTCGCGGACTACGCGGCCGGCGCCGCCCCGGCGAGCACGCGCGCGCTCACCCACGTCGCGGACCTCGGCGTGCCCGTCGTCCACTTCGGCACGGGCACGGGGCACCTGCTCCCCGCCATGCGCGACGCCGTCACCGCGGCCGGGGTGCAGGACGTCGCCGTGGGCGTCGACTACCGCACGCCGCTCGACGACGCCGCCCGGCTCCTCGCCGAGGGCCACGCCCCCGTGCCGGTGCAGGGCAACATCGACCCCGCGTTGCTCGCCGCGCCGTGGGACGTGCTCGAGGCGCACGTCCGGGACGTCGTGCGCCGCGGACGCACGGCCCCGGGGCACGTGGTCAACCTCGGCCACGGCGTCCCGCCGGACACCGACCCCGACGTGCTGACGCGCGTCGTCGCGCTCGTCCACGCGCTCGCGGACGACGCTCCCGACGCCGCCACCGAGGAGGCGACCCGACGGTGAGCACCGAGCCGACGACGCCCCGTCCGCCCGCACCCCCCGCACCGGAGGGAGTCGAGACCGCGGACGCGGTCGTCGTCGGCGCGGGCGTCGCCGGGCTCACCGCCGCGCGGACCCTGCGCGCGCAGGGGCTGCGCGTCGTCGTGCTGGACGCCGCCGAGGTGCCCGGCGGGCCGGTCCGCGGCGGGGAGCTGCCCGGCCTCGACGGCGTGCGCGTCGACCTCGGGGCCGAGTCGTTCGCGGCCCGCGGTACGGCCGTCGGCGACCTCGTGCACGAGCTGGGGCTGGACGTCGTCGAGCCGTCGGGCGCGGGCGCGTGGGGCTACGCCGCCGGGCACGCCTACCCCCTGCCGCGCGCGGGCGTCCTCGGCATCCCCGCGGACCCGTGGTCGCGCGACGTGCGCCGCGCCGTCGGCCTCGGCGGGTCGCTGCGCGCGAGCCTCGACCGGGTGCTGCCCCGCAGGTTCACCGACCTGCGGACGCTCGAGACGTTCACGCGGTCCCGCATGGGGGCGCGCGTGACCGAGCGGCTCGTCGCGCCGGTCGCCTCCGGCGTGCACTCCGCCCCGCTCGACCGGCTGGACGTCGCGGCGGTCGCGCCCGGGCTGCGCGAGGCGTTCGAGCGCGAGGGGTCGCTCGCGCGCGCCGTCGCGTCGATGCGCGCCCTCGCCCCCGCCGGGTCGGCCGTGCGCGGCATCGACGGCGGGATGCACCGGCTCGTCGAGGGGCTCGTCGCGGGGACCGACGTCCGGCTGCGCCACGAGGTCACGGGGATCTCGCGCACCGCGGCCCCGGACGGCGGCCCCGGAACCTGGCTCGTGCGCGCCGAGACCCCGAGCGGTCCGGTCGACCTCGCCGCGCCGCGCCTCGTCGTGACGACCCCGGCGCTCGTCGACGCGCTCGGCCCGCTCGTCGGGACGGCGGCCGACCTCCTGCCGGACCCGGAGCCCGGCGCGGACGTGCGGCTCGTGACGCTCCTGCTGCGCGCGCCCGAGCTCGACGACGCCCCGCGCGGGACCGGCCTGCTCGTCGCCCCGCCGCACCGCGACGCCGGGCGCGCGGCGCCGCCGTCGGACGTCGAGGCCAAGGCGCTCACGCACTCGACCGCCAAGTGGCCCTGGCTGCGCGACCGCGTCCGCGCCGCCGCCGGGCCGGGGCACCACGTGGTGCGCCTGAGCTACGGGCGCATCGGCGCGACGACGGAGCCGGACCTCGACCGCGTCGTCGTGGACGCGTCGCGCCTCTTCGGCGTCGACCTGCACGGGCGCGTCCTCGGCCACGTCGTCACGCGGTGGAACGGCGCGCTGCCCCCGCCCACGCCCGCGTTCCGGCGCGAGGTCGCGGCGTTCGTCGCGCGCGTGGACGCCGTGCCCGGGCTGGCCGTGACCGGCGGCTGGATCGCCGGGACGGGGCTCGCGTCGATCGTCGGCCACGCACAGGAATGTGCCCGCAGCCTCGCGGCCGCGGGGTGAGGGAATCCTCACCGGATTGCGCGCCGGAATAGTCCCGAGAATTCCCCGCGAAATGACCTGACACATTGTCCGCAACTTCCTGACCGGGCGTCAGGACCACGTCACTCCCCGCATCATTCCCGCGCTGTGACGTGCACATTTTCGTGGAATGCCGAAGTGGGGAGAGACTGGTTCCGTGAGTCCTGCAGGTACGACGCCCCTCCGCGTGGGCACGCGCGGCAGCGCCCTCGCGACGACCCAGACCGGCCACGTCGCCCGCCGCCTCGAAGAGCTGACCGGCCGCGACGTCGAGATCGTGCGCATCCGCACCGACGGTGACGTGCTCACCGGATCGCTCGCCCAGATGGGCGGGACGGGCGTCTTCGTGACCGCGCTCCGCGAGGCGCTGCTCGACGGCCGGTGCGACGTCGCGGTGCACTCCCTCAAGGACCTCCCGACCGAGCCCGCACCGGGGCTCACCGTCGTCACGCCCGAGCGCGAGAACCCGCGCGACGTCCTGTGCGCGCGCGACGGCCTGACCATCACGACGCTCCGGCGCGGCGCCCGCGTCGGCACCGGGTCGCCGCGGCGCGCCGCGCAGCTCCGGTCCGTCCGGCCCGACCTCGACGTCGTCGACATCCGCGGCAACGTCGACACGCGCCTCGCCCGGGCGCTCGGCGAGGAGGCCGACCTCGACGCCGTCGTGCTCGCGTACGCGGGGCTCGCCCGCCTCGGCCGGCTCGAGGCCGTGTCCGAGGTGATCGACACCGCGATCATGGCGCCCGCCGCCGGGCAGGGCGCGCTCGCCGTCGAGGTGCGCACGTCGTCGCTCGACGACCCGGTCCTCGCCCGCGCCCTGCACGACCTCGACCACGAGCCCACGCGCCTCGCCGTGCTCGCCGAGCGCGCGCTCCTCGGCCGGCTCGAGGCCGGGTGCGCAGCCCCCGTCGGCGCGCACGCCGTCGTGGAGGACGGCGACGTGGCGCTGACGGCCGTCGTCGCGCGGGTCGACGGCGCCGAGCAGCTCACGCACTCCGCGCGCGCCGCGCTCCCCCCGAGCACCGGGTCGCTCGCGGCCGCCGCGACCGCCCGGGACGACGTCGCGCGCGGGCTGGGTGCCCGCGTCGCCGACGCGCTCCTCGCCGACGGCGCCGCGCGCCTCGCGCCGCTGCGCGAGACCGGGGCGGGCACCCCTGTCCTCGACGCCCCGGCCGCGGAGGCGCCGGCGACCGACCGCGCCGTGGAGGCTGCCCGCGAGCAGCTCCGCGACGGCGGCTACCGCGGCGCGGCGGAATGAGCCCCGGACCGCTGCGGGACCCGTCGCGGGGACCCGCGCCCGTGGTGCCCCCGCTCCCGGCGCGCGGCACGGCGGACGCGGTGGACCCTGGGGACTCGGTGGACGCTGGGAACCCCGTGGACGCTGGGGATCCCGTGGACGACCTGGACGCAGCCCGCCGGGCCGACGCGCTCGCCGGTCGGACCGTCCTGGTCCCGCGCGCGCCCGAGCGCGCCGCGGGCCTCGCGGCGACGCTCCGCGACGCGGGCGCCCACGTCCTCGTCAGCCCGGCGATCGAGCGCGCGCCCGTCGAGGACACGGCGCCCGTCGACGGCGCCCTCGCCCGCCTGGTCCACGGCGACTTCGCGTGGGTCGTCGTGACGAGCGTCAACGCGATCGACGAGCTCGTCGCGAGCGCCGCCCGCCAGGGCGTCGACCTCGGCGACGCCGGGCGCCGGGCCCGCTGGGCCGCCGTCGGGCCCGCGACGCGCCGCGCCCTGGAGGCGGTCGGCGTCACCGTCGAGCTCGAGCCCGACGAGAATTCCGCCCGCGGCCTCGTCGCCGCGTTCGCGACCCTCCCCCCGTCGGACCACGGCTCTACCTCGGCGGACCAGGGCTCTACCTCGCGAGGTAGAGGTGTGGTCCTGCTGCCGCAGGGGGACCTCGCCGCGCCGACGATGCACGACGGCCTGCACGACCTCGGGTACGTCCCGCACGTCGTCACCGTCTACCGCACCGTCACGCACACGCTCGCGCCGGACGTCGTCGCGGCGTGGCGCGCGGGCGCGGTGGACGCCGTCGTGCTCACCTCGGGGAGCGTCGCGCGCGAGGTCGCGCGGCAGCTCGGCCCGCGCGACGACGTCGTGGGCGTCGCGATCGGCGACCCGACCGCCCGGGCCGCGCGCGACGTCGGGCTGCGGCTCGATGCCGTCGCGGAGCGCCCGACCGACGCCGCGCTGGCCGCCGCGCTCGTCGGCGCGCTCGCCGCCACCCGCACCACCGCCGGCTCCGCCGCCCTGCCCGACGACCCGGCCGCTCCCCCGGCCGCCGGCACGACCGGCGTCGACCCGACTCCCGAAGGAGACCCCTCGTGACCCACCAGCTCCCCGTCGGGCACCACCGGCCGCGCCGCCTGCGCACGAGCCCGCGCGTGCGACGGCTCGTCAGCGAGACGCGCGTGCACGCGTCCGACCTCGTGCTCCCCCTGTTCGTCAAGGAGGGCCTCGACGCGCCGCGCCCCATCTCGTCGATGCCGGGCGTCGTGCAGCACACCGAGGCGACGCTCGCGGACGCCGTGCGCGACGCCGCGCGCGCCGGGGTCGGCGGCGTCATGCTCTTCGGCATCCCGGCCGAGCGCGACGCGACCGGCACCCAGGCGGACGCCGAGGACGGCATCCTGCAGCGCGGCATCCGGGTCGCGGTCGAGGCGGCGCGCGAGCACACGAACGGCGGGCCGGTCGTCATGGCGGACACGTGCCTCGACGAGTTCACCGACCACGGGCACTGCGGCGTGCTGGCCGAGGGCCGGGACGGGGGCGTCGTCGTCGACAACGACGCGACGCTCGACCGCTACGCCTCGATGGCCGTCGCGCAGGCGCGGGCGGGCGCGGACGTCGTCGCGCCGTCGGGCATGATGGACGGCCAGGTCGCCGTGATCCGCGAGGCGCTCGACGCCGCCGGGTTCGACGACGTGGGCATCCTCGCGTACTCCGCGAAGTACGCGAGCGCGTTCTACGGGCCGTTCCGGGAGGCCGTGGACTCGGCGCTCCAGGGCGACCGCCGCACCTACCAGATGGACGCGAGCAACGCCCGGGAGGGCCTGCGCGAGGCCGACCTCGACCTCGCCGAGGGTGCGGACATGGTCATGGTGAAGCCCGCCGGGTCGTACCTCGACGTGCTCGCGGCGGTCGCGGAGATGTCGGCGGTGCCCGTCGCGGCGTACCAGGTGTCGGGCGAGTACGCGATGATCGAGGCGGCCGCGGCGAACGGCTGGATCGACCGGCGCGCCGCCGTCACGGAGTCGGTGCTCGGCATCAAGCGCGCCGGCGCGGACGTGATCCTCACCTACTGGGCGACGGAGCTCGCGGGCTGGCTGGACGAGAACGACGGAAGGACGCGGGCATGACGGACACGGGCGGTTTCGGGACGGCGGAGGCCGTGCAGGCGCAGGACGCCGCGCTGTTCGGCGCGCCGGGCGCGGGCGGGGCGGACAACCACGCCGCGTTCGTGCGCGCGCAGGGCGTGCTCCCGGGCGGCGTCAGCTCGCCCGTGCGCGCCTACGGGTCCGTGGGCGGCGACCCGCGGTTCCTCGCCTCGGCGCGCGGCCCGTACGTGACCGACGTCGCGGGCCGCGAGTACGTCGACCTCGTGTGCTCGTGGGGCCCGGCCCTGCTCGGGCACGCGCACCCCGACGTCGTCGCCGCGGTCCAGGAGGCGGCGGCCCGCGGGCTGTCGTTCGGCGCACCGACGCTCGGCGAGGTCGAGCTCGGGGAGGAGATCCGCCGCCGGGTGCCCGCCGCGGAGCGCGTGCGCCTCGTGTCCACGGGCACGGAGGCCACGATGACCGCGATCCGCCTCGCGCGCGGCGTGACCGGGCGCGACGTCGTCGTGAAGTTCGCCGGCTGCTACCACGGGCACGTGGACGCGCTGCTCGCCGAGGCGGGGTCCGGCGTCGCGACGCTCGCCCTGCCCGGCTCGGCCGGGGTCACCGAGGCGACGGCGGCCGAGACGCTCGTGCTCCCGTACAACGACCTCGCGGCCGTCGAGGCGGCGTTCGCGGAGCGCGGCTCCGAGATCGCGGCCGTCATCACCGAGGCGTCGCCCGCGAACATGGGCGTCGTCCCGCCCGCGGAGGGCTTCAACGAGGGCCTGCGCCGCATCACGGCGGCGCACGGCGCGCTGCTCGTCCTCGACGAGGTGCTCACGGGCTTCCGCGTCGGGCCGAGCGGTTGGTGGGGCCTCGAGAACGCGGTGCTGCGCGGCCAGGGCGCGGACGGCTACACGCCCGACCTGTTCACCTTCGGCAAGGTCGTGGGCGGCGGGATGCCCGTCGCCGCGGTCGGCGGACCGGCGAGCGTGATGGACCAGCTCGCGCCGCTCGGCCCCGTCTACCAGGCGGGCACGCTCTCGGGGAACCCCGTCGCGGTCGCGGCGGGCCTCGCGACGCTGCGGCTCGCCGACGAGACCGTGTACGCGCGCGTGGACGAGGTCGCGGGCGTGCTGTCGGCGGCGGTGAGCTCCGCGCTCGACGCCGCGGGCGTGCCGCACCGCGTGCAGCGCGCGGGCTCGCTCTTCTCCGTGATGTTCGGCGAGCTCGCCGCGACCGCAGGGGTTCGCGACTACGCGCAGGCCCAGGCGCAGGAGACGTTCCGGTACCGCGCGTTCTTCCACGCGATGCTCGACGCCGGGGTCAGCCTGCCGCCGTCGGTGTTCGAGGCGTGGTTCGTCTCGGCCGCCCACGACGACACCGCCGTCGCCCGCATCCTCGACGCGTTCCCCGCCGCCGCCCGCGCGGCCGCGGAGGCCCGCCCCGCCTGACGCGTCCGGCCGGAGCATCCCACCCGCCGAGCACGGGGTTGCTGTCGTCCTGACGCTCAGAACGACAGCAACCCCGTGGTCGGCGGGGGTCAGTACGTGCCGGGTGCTGCCGCGCGTCCGGCCTGTCGGCCGAGCGAGCGGATCTGGACGCCGAACGCGATGAGCATGACGCCCCAGACGATCGCGAAGAGCGCGAGCAGCCACACGATGGACACCAGGCCGGCGTTGACGTTGAACAGCACGAGCAGACCGAAGACGATGCCGAGCAGGCCGGCGACGACGCCCCAGCCCCACCCGCTCCCGGGCACCTTGCGCAGGTCGAGGCTCGCGACCGTCTGGAACAGGCCGTAGACCACGGCCCAGAACCCGACGATCCAGGTGAGCACGATCGCGGTCTTGCCCGGCCAGACGAGCAGCACGACGCCGACCGCGAGGCTCAGGACGCCCATCGTCACGAGCAGCGCGGTGCCGCTGCCCGTGCCGCGGCGCCGGATGCCCTCGACGATCTCGACGATGCCGTCGACGACGGCGAAGATGCCGATCACCCAGATGACGACGGCCGCCGTCTTGTCCGGCCACGCGAGCGCGATGATGCCGAAGAGGATGGCGAGCACGCCGCGGATCACCGGCCAGTACCAGACCTGCTTCGCGGTGCGCGAGAAGGCGGTGAGGATCGGGTCCTGGATCGTCATGGTCACTCCCCTGCCGAGGTGACGGGCCGGCTCCCGACGGCCTGGGCCCGGGCGCCTCCCGCTTCGCCTCCATGGAACACCCGGCGGTGCCGCGTGTCGCGGCGAACCGCGCGTCTCGCCCGTACGGGGTGACCCGGGCAGCGGGGGGTCGCGTCGCTCAGGCGCGCGCGGGGTGCGGCGCGAGGGCGGGCGAGGGCGCGCGGCGTCGTCGGCCTCGCCAGACGACGAGCGCCGCGAGCGCGAGCACGCCGGCGAACGCGAGGACGGGCCCGGCGAAGAATGGCCCGATCCGCTTCTCGGCGACCACGGCGTACGTCGGGGTGAAGGCGACGTCCGCGGCGGCGGGGGCGAAGGAGAAGTCGGAGACGATCTGCGTCGCCGGCTCGGTGAACACCTGCTCGTGGGCCGTGACGAAGCCGCCGGCGGCGAGCAGCGCCGCGAGCTCCTCCGACGCGACGTCCGCCGGGTCGAGGCGGCCGGCGAAGCGCACGGTCGGCTCGTGCGCCTCGGCGGTCGGGTCGACGCGGTCGACGCGGTGGTCGGCCAGGACGTACGTGCGCGTGCTCTGGGTGTCCTCCGCGACGGCCGACATGCGCATGGGGTAGACGAGCGAGCCGCTCGGGAACGTGACCCGGAGCGGCTGGAGCGTGCCGTCGAACGCGGCGGCCTCCTCGGGCGCGAGCCGGGCCGCGACGAACGACCAGCCCTCGCCGACGTAGGGGGCGAGGGCCGTCCGGATCGTCTCGGGGAGCTGGAACCCGCGCTCGGTGAGCCAGGCGTCGAGCGCGCCCGTGTCGGTCGCGCCGAGCGTCGTGACGTCGAGCGGCCCGAGGCGGACCTCGTCGAGCACCGTGACGCCCGCGCCCGCCACGGCGTCCGCGCCGCTCCCGAAACCGAGCTCGGGCCACCACCGGGTGTCGGAGACGACGGCGCGCGGCCGGGTGAGCTCGTCGAGCTCGCGGAACACCTGCGGGTCGGCGAGCGCGACCTCGGCGGGTGCGGGCGTGGGCAGCAGCAGGCCGACCTCGGGCGCGTTCGACAGCGTGGAGAGCTCGACGAGCATCGTCTCGGTGGTCCCGTCCCACTGGAGGACCGCGGTCTCGTGGGAGACCGCCGTGTCGTACGCGGGCCCGTCGACGAGGCCGCCGCACGCGCACGCGCCCGCGGGTGGCGCCGCGACGACGCCCGTCCCCGCGAGCGCGACCGACACCACCGCCACGCGCAGCGCGCGTCGTGCTCCGGCTCCCCTGCCCATGCTTGGGAGGGTAGGTGCGTGCCCGGGGCACCGCGCGGCGGGTGCCGAATCGTGATGCCGTCGTGACGGCGTCGTGACCGGCCGTCAGCCGACGGCGGCGCTCACCCCGAGGTGCACGACGACGCCCAGCACCAGGGCCCAGGCGGCGACGGCCACGACGCCCCACGTGAAGACGCGGGCGCGCGGGGCCCCGAACCCGACCATCGCCGCGGCGGTGACGTGGCTCGGCAGGAGCAGCGGCCCGAGGAGGCTGACGCCGGGCACGCCGTAGCGGTCGAACACCTGCCGCATCCGCTGGCGCTTGGGCGTGGTCTCGACGGTCCGTCCGCGCGTGATCCCGCTGCGCGCGGCGCCGATGACCCAGACGACCAGGGCGAGCGCGATCGCGTTGCCGACGATCGCGACCGGGATGGCGACGAACGGGTTGACGCCCGCCACGACCCCGAGGACCGCCGCGCCCTCGGCCTCGACGTAGGGGATCGCGCCGGCGAGCAGGACCCCGACCCAGCGCAGGAAGGGCGGCAGGCCCTGCGTGAGGTCCTGGAGCCCGGTGACGATGTCGGTCATGGTGCGCCTCTCGTTGGTGATGCCTCCAGCCTCGCGGCGGCACGGCGCCTGCGGCAGTGCGGCCCGTCACCGGACGGGGTGGAGTCCTCACCCGACGGGCATGACACGTGTCATGGGCTCGAAGGGGATCGTCGACCCTCCCGACGGATACCTCACGGGGGTATGATGGGGCGTACCCTGACGGGGTATCACCGCCGCACCACCCGCGCGGCGGGCGCGCTACCGCGTCCTGGACGAGGAGGAGAGCATGACCGACACGACCGAGGCGACGGCCGTCGAGCAGGAGCAGGCGGTCCACACCGGTCCGCACGGCTACGCGTCCGACAAGGAGGCGTACCTCAAGCGCATGCGCCGCATCGAGGGCCAGGTGCGCGGCATCGCCCGCATGATCGACGAGGACGTCTACTGCATCGACATCCTCACGCAGGTCTCCGCCGTCACCAAGGCGCTCCAGGCCGTGAGCATCGGCCTCGTCGAGGACCACCTGGGCCACTGCGTCGTGGACGCGGCCCGCCAGTCCGAGGCGGAGGGCGCGGCCAAGGTCAAGGAGGCCGCCGACGCCATCGCCCGCCTCGTCCGCAGCTGACCACCCCACCACCCGAGGAGCACCATGAGCACCGTCACGACCCTGGGCGTCACCGGCATGACCTGCGGCAACTGCGTCGCCCACGTCACGAAGGACCTCGAGGCCGTCGCCGGCGTCGAGAACGTGAGCGTCGAGCTCCGCGTCGGCAGCACGTCCGAGGTCACGGTCTTCTCCGACGACCCGCTCGACGAGGCCGCGCTGCGCGAGGCCGTCGACGAGGCCGGGTACGAGGTCGCGTCGGTCGAGGTCCAGCAGGACGCGCTCGCCGCCCAGTACGCCGAGCAGGCGGCCGACAAGCAGGAGGCGCACGACTGCGCGTGCGGCTGCGGCACCGAGCCTGCCGCCGACGCCGCCCCCGCGACGAAGACGTACGACCTCCAGGTCCCGCCCCGCGCCTGACCGTCCCCGGTCCGCACCTCCCGGTGCCCGACGGCGGGACGCGCCTCGACCGCACGAGGCCGCGACCGTCGTCGGGCACCCCGGGTCCCGGTCGCCACCGCGACCCCGACCCCCGCGCGCACCAGCAGCGCCGCGCCCGCCGCGACGGCCACCACGCCGGACGACCGCGGCGACCTCGCCCCGCACCCCGTCGAGGAGCCCCACCGATGACCGCACAGCCCGCGCCCACGTCGACCGCCGCACCCGGCGGAGCCGCGGAGGCCCGGCCCGTCGCCGAGGTCGACCTCGCGATCGGCGGCATGACGTGCGCGTCGTGCGTCGCGCGCGTCGAGAAGCGCCTCAACCGCGTCGAGGGCGTCACGGCGACGGTCAACCTCCCGCTGGAGACCGCGCACGTCGTCCTCGCGGCCGACGTCACCGACGCCGACCTCGTCGAGGCCGTCGAGAAGGCCGGCTACACGGCCCGCGTCACGACCCGCCGCGCAGCCGCCGCGACCGAGCAGGGCGCTCCCCCGGCGGACCAGGGCGAGACGACCGCCGAGGCGGCGGCGCGGCCGGAGGACCCGGAGGCGGGCCCGCGCACCCCCGCCGACGACCCCGCCACCGAGCCGGCCCCCGCCACCGGGCCTGCCCGCGCCGCCGGGCCTGACCGCGGCACCGCCGCACCCGACGACGGCGCCGCCCCGACCGACCGGGGCGTCGTGCTGGCGCAGCGCCTGCGCGTCGCGGCGGTGCTCACCGTGCCGGTCGTCGCGCTGTCGATGGTCCCGGCGCTGCAGTTCACCGGCTGGCAGTGGGTCGTCGCGGCGCTCTCGCTGCCCGTCGTCACGTGGGCCGCGTGGCCGTTCCACGCGGCGGCGTTCCGCGCGGCCCGGCACGGCGCGTCGACGATGGACACGCTCGTGTCGCTCGGCGTGGTCGCCGCGACGCTCTGGTCGCTGTGGGCGCTGCTGCTGGGCGGCGCGGGCGAGCTCGGGATGCGCATGGAGCCGACGCTCGTCCCGTCGCGCGGCCACGCGGGCGCCGCTCCCGAGCTCTACTTCGAGGTCGCGGCCGTCGTGACGACGTTCCTGCTCGCGGGCCGGTACGCCGAGCACCGCTCGAAGCGGCGCGCGGGCGACGCGCTGCGGTCGCTGCTCGCGCTGGGCGCGAAGGACGCGGAGCGCATCCTGCTCGCCCCCGACGGCACCCCGCGCACCGGGCCCGACGGCGCGCGCGTCACCGAGCGCGTGCCCGTCGCCGACCTCGCGGTGGGCGACGTGTTCCTCGTGCGGCCGGGCGACAAGGTCGCGACGGACGGCGTCGTGCTCGAGGGGTCGAGCGCGGTCGACACGTCGCTGCTCACGGGCGAGCCGGTGCCGGTCGACGTCGGCCCCGGCGACGCCGTGACCGGCGCGACGGTGAACGCGGCGGGCGCGCTCCTGGTGCGGGCGACGCGCGTGGGCGAGGAGACGACGCTCGCGCAGATCGGCCGCCTCGTCACGCAGGCCCAGACGGGCAAGGCACCGGTGCAGCGGCTCGCGGACCGCATCTCCGCGGTGTTCGTGCCGGTCGTGCTCGTGCTCGCGGTGGGGACCCTGGCCGCGTGGCTCCTCGCGGGCGCCGGGACGCAGCTCGCGTTCACCGCCGCGGTCGCGGTCCTCATCATCGCGTGCCCGTGCGCGCTGGGGCTCGCGACGCCGACGGCCCTGCTCGTCGGCACGGGCCGGGGCGCGCAGCTCGGCGTCCTCATCAAGGGCCCGGAGATCCTCGAGTCGACGCGCCGCGTCGACACGGTGGTGCTCGACAAGACGGGCACGGTCACCCAGGGCGCGATGGCGCTCGAGGCGGTCGTCACGCCGTCGGGCCGCGCGCCGCTCGACCGGCTCGTGGCCGCCGACCCGACGGCCGCGGACGCGCGCGACGCCCTGCGGCACGCGGGCGCGGTCGAGGCCCTGAGCGAGCACCCGATCGCCCGCGCGATCACCGCGGCCGCGCGCGACCTGCCCGCGGGCGCCCCGGCGCCGGACGACGGCCCCCGGGTCGGGGCCGACGGCGTCGCGGTGGGCTCGCTGCAGGCGTTCGACTTCCGCAGCGCCCCGGGCGGCGGGGTCGAGGCCGTCGTCCGGACCGCGCACTCGGGTCTCTCGCTGGGCGCCGACGGGGCGGGGCTCACCGCGCGCCGGGTGCTCGTCGGACAGCCCGCGTGGCTCGCGCGCGAGGGAGTGACCCCGGAGCCGGCCCTCGACGACGCGTTCGCGGCGGCCGAGGCGTCGGGGGCGAGCGCCGTCGTCGTCGCGTGGGACGGCCGGGCGCGCGCCGTGCTCGTGCTGCGCGACCCGGTGAAGCCCACGTCGGCCGAGGCCGTGCGCGAGCTCCGGGAGCTCGGCCTGCGGCCCTACCTGCTCACGGGCGACGGCGAGGGCGCGGCCCTCGAGGCGGCGCGCGCCGTCGGCATCGGGGAGACGGACGTCGTCGCGCGCGTCCTCCCCGACGAGAAGGTCGACGTCGTGGCCCGGCTCCAGCGCGAGGGGCGCGTCGTCGCGATGGTCGGGGACGGCGTGAACGACGCCGCCGCGCTCGCGACGGCCGACCTCGGGCTCGCGATGGGGACCGGCACCGACGTCGCGATCGAGGCGAGCGACCTCACGCTCGTCCGCGGCGACCTGCGCAGCGCGGCGACCGCGATCCGGCTGTCGCGCCGCACGCTGCGCGTCATCCAGCAGAACCTCTTCTGGGCCTTCGCGTACAACGTGGCGGCGATCCCGCTCGCGGCGGCCGGCCTGCTCAACCCGATGATCGCGGGCGCGGCGATGGCCGCGAGCTCGGTGCTCGTCGTCGGCAACTCCCTCCGTCTCCGCCGCGCTGCCTGACGCCCGGCACCCGCCCCGGAACCGACACCGCCGAGCACGGGGACGGCGACCGGAACCGCTCGGATCCGGTCGCTGATCCCGTGCTCGGCGGGAGGGGTGGGGGTCAGAGTGAGGGTCAGCGGAAGCGGCGGCCCTCGTCGCGACGGTAGGCGCCGACCGCGAGGACGGCGAACAGCACCGTCCAGCCCAGGAGCACGAACCACGCCGCGCCGTACGCCGGCTCGCCCGTGAGGGCCTGGACGAGCAGGTCGCGGCCCGCGCGGGTCGGGGTGGCCTTCGAGATCGCGTCGAGCCAGTCGGGGAAGAGGAACGGCGGCAGGAACAGGCCGCCCGCGAACGCGAGCGGGAAGAGGATCACCTGCACGACCGGGAGCGCCGCCTTCGCCGACAGCGAGTAGCCGATCGCCATGCCGAGCAGCACGAACGGCACGGACACGAGCAGCACCGTCCCGACGCCCGCGAGGAGCTGGGTCGCGGTGACGCTCGCGTCGGTGAACAGCCAGCCGATGAGGATGAGCGGCACGAGGCCGAACAGCGAGAAGATCCCGCCGCTGAGCACGCGCGCCGCCATGCGCGGCGCGGGCCCCGCGGGCAGCGTGCGGACGAACGGGTCGAACGGCAGCTGCCGGTCCTCCGCGACGCCGAGCCCGTACGTGAACAGGCTCGCCGAGCAGATCGCGAACAGACCGAGCGACGCGACGGCCATGGTCGCCGCCACCGGGTCCTGGGCCACGGCCTTCTGCGGCACGACGAAGAAGAACATCGCGAGCGCGGGGAACAGCAGGTTGCCGAGCACCGCGACGGGCACGCGCACGGTCTCGAGGAACTGGTACTTGAGGTGCAGCCACGTGAGGCGCAGCGGCCCGGGCAGCGCCGCCGTCCGCGGGGTGGTGGTCGTGGTGGTCATCGGGCCCGTGCCTCCGTCGTCGGGGCCGCGCCGCGCGCGACCATCTGCTCGAACGCCTCCTCGAGGCTCGCGCCCCGGATCTCGAGGTCGTGGAAGTCGACGCCCGAGGTGACGAGCTCGCGCACGAGCGCGTCGGCGTCGGGCGTGTACAGCTCCTGGCGGCCGTCGCCGAGGCGGTCGGCCCGCACGACGCCCGGCCGGTCGCGCAAGTCGACGGCCGACCCGACGACGACGCGCCGCAGGGACACGCGCCGCAGGATCGCGTCGAGCGAGTCGTCGGCCTTCACGACGCCCTGGTCGATGACGACGACGCGCTGCGCGAGCGCCTGCACCTCCTCGAGGTAGTGGCTCGTGAGCAGCACCGTCCCGCCGCCGGCGTGGTACGCGCGGATCGCGTCCCACAGCGCCTGCCGCGCGCCGACGTCGAGCCCCGTCGTCGGCTCGTCGAGCAGCACGACGCGCGGGCGGCCCACGAGCGAGAGCGCGACGGCGAGGCGGCGCTTCTGCCCGCCGGACATCGCGCCCGTCTGGCGGCCCGCGAGCTCGGTGAGGTCGAACTGCTCGAGCAGCTCCGCCGTCGGGACCGGGTCGGGGTAGTGGCCGCCGACGAAGTCCACGACCTCCCGCACCTTGAGCGTCGCGGGCAGTCCCGTCTCCTGCGGCGTGAGGCCGAGGCCGACGCGGCTGCGGGCGTCGCGCGGGTCGCCCCCGAGGAGCCGCACCGTCCCGGAGTCGGGCCGTCGCTGCCCGCTGACCAGGGACAGCAGCGTCGACTTCCCGGCGCCGTTCGGGCCGAGCAGCCCGACGAGCTCGCCGCCCCCGACGGTGAGGGAGACGTCGTCGAGCGCGACGACCGCACCGAAGCGACGCGTCACGCGGTCGACGGCGACCACGGGCGGGGTGCGGTCCGTGCCCGACGGCGCGGGCTCGGCTCGGGCGGTCCGGACCGGGCCGGTGCGCGGGGCGCGCTCGGTGCGCTCGTCGCTCATGGTCGGGCTCCCTTCAGGAGGGCGTCGAGGGCGGTCGTGTAGTCCTCGAAGGCGACGCGACCGCGGGCGGTGAGGGACAGGTAGGTGGCGGGCGTGCGGCCCTCGTGCGTCTTGGTGACGGTTACGTAGCCGGCGTCCTCGAGCTTGCGCAGGTGCGTCGAGAGGTTGCCCGCGGTCATGTCGAGGAGCTTCTGGAGCTTGGGGAAGGACAGCTCGTCGCCCGTCGGGAGGGTGGCGAGCGTCGCGACCACGCGCAGCCGCGCGGGCGCGTGGATGACGGGGTCGAGCTCGGTCTCAGGCATCGGCCGCACCCTCCGCCGGCCGGGCGGGCACGGGGCGGGCCGCGCGGCGCCGTCGTCGGACGCGCACGACCTGCTCGATCGCGGCCATGACGAGGAAGCCGCCGCCGCCCGCGAGCGCCATGACGAGGTAGGTGAGCGGCAGCCCGGCGAACGTCGCGACGGCCGCGGTGAGGAGAATCCAGACGCCGAGGACGAACAGCCCGCGGTCGCCGAACGCGGCCGCGCCGCCGAGGTAGAGGAGGCCGACGACGACGCACGCGAACGCGTTGCTCGCGAGCGCCATGACCTCCTCGGACGCCCCGGCGCGGGCCAGCCCGCCGAGCACGAGGGCGAAGCAGACGAACCCGAGCATCCACGACCACCCGTACATCGCCCCGGTGCGGGCGCTCACGCCGCGCGTCCCGGCGGTGCGCGTGACGCTGTGGACGATCGTGAACGCGACGGCGGCCGCGATGAGGCTGAAGAAGACCCAGAAGGCCCACGGCTCGGGCTGGGCGCCCATGACCTGACCGGCGCCGCTCGTGACGCGGACCGTCGCGGTCCCGTCCGCGACCCGGACTGCGCTCGTCCACAGGCACAGGTAGCCGACGAGCCACGCGACGCCCCACGCGAGGAACAGCAGCCGGGAGTCGGGCTCGGTCGCCTGGCGCGCGCGCTCCTGCTGCTCGCGGATGAGGCGGAGCGTCTCGGCGGCGCCGAGGGACGGCTCGTCGGGCTCGCCGACGGCTCCGTCGTGGACGGCGTCGCCGTGGTCGGTCGTCATGGTGGCCTCTCGGTGGTGCGGGTCGTTCCGGAAACTACTTTGCACTGCAAACCTGTTTGTAGATTCCCACACGCGGGCGCCGTCGCGCAAGGCCCCGCGGGACGGATGGCGGCACAGCTCAGAAATGTGATATCACTTTGCTATACACGACGCGACCCCGCCGCAGGAGAGGACGACCACCGTGACCGAGAGCGCAGCACCCCCGCAGGAGTCCGTCGGCGGCGAACCGACCGGCCGCCCCGTCGGTCACGACGGCACGCGCGTCGACGTCACCGAGCGGCCCGCCTGGTCCCTCGGAGCGGGCGGCGCGGCCGCCGTCATCGCGCTGAGCATCGTCCTGCTCCTCGGCGGCACGGGGCTCGTCGTGGCCGCCGCGGCGGAGGCCGGCAACCCCGCCGTGCTCATCACGCTCGGCGTCCTGGCGTTCCTCGCGGGCGTGCTCGTCCCGACCGGCGTCGCCGTCATCAACCCCGGCGAGACGGTCGTCGTCCAGTTCTTCGGCCGCTACCTCGGCACCGTCCGCACCACGGGCCTCGTCGCGACGGTGCCGCTCAGCACCCGCCGCCGCGTGTCCGTGCGCGTCCGGAACTTCGAGACGAGCGAGCTCAAGGTCAACGACGCCGACGGCAACCCCATCAACATCGCCGCGATCGTCGTCTGGCAGGTCGCCGACACCGCCAAGGCGTCGTTCGCGGTCGAGGACTACGACGACTTCGTCGTGGTCCAGGCCGAGTCCGCGCTGCGCCACGTCGCGATGTCCCACCCCTACGACGACGCCGAGGCCGGCGAGGAGTCGCTGCGCGGCGCGACTGAGGTCGTCTCGGCCGAGATCGCGGCCGAGGTCGCGGAGCGCGTCGTCGTGGCGGGCGTCGAGGTCATCGAGGCCCGCATCTCCAACCTCGCCTATGCGCCCGAGATCGCGCAGGCGATGCTCCAGCGCCAGCAGGCCGGGGCGATCATCGCGGCCCGCTCGCGCATCGTCGAGGGCGCGGTGTCCATGGTCGAGGACGCCCTGTCCCGCCTCGAGGCCGAGGACATCGTCACGCTCGACGACGAGCGCCGCGCGACGATGGTCTCGAACCTCCTCGTGGTGCTCTGCGGCGACAGCCGCGTGACGCCCGTCGTCAACACGGGGTCCCTGTACCAGTGACGCCCGTCGGGCCCACGCCGCCCGAGAAGCGCGACGCGCCCGACGACGGCGACCAGCCGTCGTCGGGCCGCGGCGTGCCCGCGGACGGGCAGCAGGCCACGCCGGAGGGCGACGCGCCCTCGCCGGGCGAGCAGGCGTCGTCGGGCACGGGCACAGCCCCCGACGCGGGTGCAGACGCGACCACGGGCACGGGCCGAGCGCAGCGGCCGCAGCGCAAGTCGGTCCTCCTGCGCCTCGACCCCGCCGTGCACGACGCCCTCGCCCGCTGGGCCGGCGACGACCTGCGCAGCGTCAACGCGCAGATCGAGATGCTCCTGCGCCGAGCGCTCGACGACGCGGGCCGCCTCCCCCGCGACGTCCGCCCACCCCGCCGCCCGGGCCGCCCACCTCGCCCATAACTCCCCACCCGCCGAGCACCGGGTCCGCGACCGCTCTCGTCTCGATCCGGTCCCGGATCGCGTGCTCGCGGGGCGCTCCGACCGTGGTCGGTGGACAGGTTTCGTCCAGGAGGCACCGAGGTGGCTTTCGGTGAGCGGTGCTATAACCGGACCGTGCCCGACCTGACCGCTCCCGGCTCCCCCGCCGCGCCCGTGCCCGGCCCGACGGCCGCCGTCGTCCCCGGCACCGCCGACGGCGCTCCCGCGCGCCCGGACCGCGCCACGCGCCGTCGTATCGGCGCGGAGATCTGGATCGTGCTCGGGCTCAGCCTCGGCAAGTCGGCGGTCTACGCGATCATCAACATCGTCGCGCGGCTCACCGCCGGGACCCCGCTCGGCGAGCAGTCCGCGAGCCTCAACGTGAGCCGGTCGGCCCGCCCGTACCTCGACCTCGCCTACCAGCTCGTCGGGATCTTCTTCGCCCTGCTGCCCGTCGCGCTCGCGCTCTACCTGCTCAGCGCGCGCGGCCGCTCCGCCGTCCGCGCCATCGGGCTCGACGGCGCCCGGCCCCTGCGCGACGTCGGCTGGGGGTTCGCGCTCGCCGCGGCCATCGGCATCCCCGGCCTGGGGTTCTACGCGCTCGGCCGTGTCCTCGGCATCACGGTCGAGGTGCAGGCGTCGGCGCTCAACGCCGCGTGGTGGACGGTGCCCGTGCTCATCCTCGCCGCGCTGCAGAACGGCCTGCTCGAGGAGGTCATCGCGGTCGGCTACCTGTTCGAGCGCACGCGCGACCTCGGCTGGGGCCGCGTGAAGTTCGTCGTGTGGAGCTCGCTCCTGCGCGGGTCCTACCACCTGTACCAGGGCTTCGGGCCGTTCGTGGGGAACGTCGTCATGGGCGTCGTGTTCTCGTGGTTCTACACGTCCCGCTGGGGCCGGCACCGCGTCATGCCGCTCGTGATCGCGCACACCCTGCTCGACGTCGTCGCGTTCGTCGGGTACGCGCTGCTCCCCCTGGAGTGGAAGCAGTCCCTGGGCCTCGCCTGACGCCGCCCGCCGAGGGAGAGCCCAGGTCGTCCGGAGCAGAGCCCCGGCCTCCTCCATGGACCAGGGCTCTCCCCCGGCAGACCAGGGCTCTACCTCGCCAGACCGCGGCTCTACCCCACGGGACCACGGCTCTACCTCGGCGGGCCACGGCTCTCCCCCGACGGGCCGGGGCGTCAGGCGCCGCGGAGGGCGCGGAGCTGCTCGCGGCGCTCCGCCTGGAGCACCGGGTCCGGGACGGGCAGGGACGCGAGGAGACGCTGCGTGTACTCCTCGCGCGGGCTGCCCAGCACCTCGGCGCCCGTGCCCTCCTCGACCAGCCGCCCGCGATAGAGCACCGCGATGCGGTCGGACAGCAGGTCCACGACGGCGAGGTCGTGGGACACGAACAGGCTCGCGAAGCCGAGCTCGCGCTGGAGCTCGGCGAACAGCTCGAGCACGCGCGCCTGCACGGAGACGTCGAGCGCCGACGTCGGCTCGTCGGCCACGAGCAGCTCCGGGTCGAGCGCGAGGGCCCGGGCGAGCGACGCGCGCTGGCGCTGCCCGCCGGAGAGCTCGTGCGGGAACCGGTCGCCGTACGACCGCGGGAGCTGCACCGCCTCCAGGAGCTCGTCGACGCGCCCGCGCGCCGCCTGGGGCGACTCCGCGCGCCCGTGCACGACGAGCGGCTCCGCGACGCAGTCCGCGATCGTGAGCAGCGGGTTGAAGCTCGTCGCGGGGTCCTGGAACACGAACCCGATGCGCGGCCGCACGGGGCGCAGCTCGCGTTCCCTCACGCCGTTCATCTCGACGCCGAGCACGCGCAGCGACCCGCCCGTCACCCGGGTGAGGCCGGCGACGGCGCGCGCGAACGTCGTCTTGCCGGAGCCGGACTCGCCCACGAGGCCGAGCACCTCGCCGGGCCGGATGGTGAGCGAGACGTCGTCGACCGCGGTGAAGCCGGGACGGCGCAGGCGGCCCGGGTAGGTGACGGTCAGTCCCTGCGCCGCCACCACGGGCTCCGCGTCCGCCCATCCGACGTCGCGGGCCGACGCGCGGGCCTCGGCCCGCGCGGTCCCCTCGCCGACGCGCGGCACCGAGTCGAGCAGCGCGCGCGTGTACGCGGCCTGCGGGGCGGCGAAGAGCTCGCGCGCGGGCGCCTGCTCGACGACCTTCCCCTGGTACATGACCGCGACCCGGTCGGCGAGGTCCGCGACGACGCCCATGTTGTGCGTGATGAGCACGATGGCCGTGCCGAACTCGTCGCGGCACCGGCGCAGGAGGTCGAGGATCTCGGCCTGGACGGTCACGTCGAGCGCGGTCGTGGGCTCGTCCGCGACGATGAGCCCCGGGTCGAGCACGAGGGCCATGGCGATGACGATGCGCTGCTTCTGCCCGCCGGAGAACTGGTGCGGGTAGTGGTCGACGCGCGTCTCCGGGTCGGGGATGCCGACGCGCCGCAGCACGTCGACCGCGCGCCGGCGCGCCTCGCGCCGCGACACCTTCGTGTGCGCGCGGATGCCCTCGACGATCTGCCAGCCCACCGTGTACACCGGGTTGAGCGCGGCGGACGGCTCCTGGAAGACCATCGCGACGTCGGTCCCGCGGACCTGGCGCAGCCGCTCCCCGCCCAGCGTCACGACGTCGTGGTCGGCCGTCCCGGCCTTGTTCGTCAGCACGACGGCGCCGCGCGCCGTCGCGGTCGACGGCAGCAGGCCGAGGATCGTCTTCGCGGTCACCGTCTTGCCGGACCCGGACTCGCCGACGACGGCCAGCACCTCCCCGGGTGCGACCTCCAGGTCGACGCCGTCGACGGCGCGCACGGCCCCGGCGTCGGTCGCGAACGACACCGCGAGGTCGCGGATCGTCACGACGGGGCGTGCGGCGTCACCGCTCTCGCGGCGGGTCGTCTCGGTCACGGCGCTCATCGCCGGTCCTCCGTCTCGTCGTGGGGCGCGTCCGCCGGAGCAGGCGCAGGACCGGCCGCGGGGCCCGCCGCCGGACCTGTCGGAGGGCCGTCGTCCGCCGTGCCGCCGGGCCGCCCGTCGAGCCCGACGGCGTCGGGGTCGCGCTGCCCGGGGACGGCGGCGAGCTCGTCGGAGCGCGAGCCCGCGCCCTCGATCGCGTCGAGGCCGCCGGGACCGGCGGTGAGCGTGCCGCCCGGCACGACCGACGTCTCCGCGACGTCGCCCGACACCTCGGCGGACGCGCGGCGCGAGCGCAGCCGCGGGTCGGCGAGGTCGTTGAGGCTCTCGCCGACGAGCGTGATGCCGAGCACCACGAGCACGATCGCGAGGCCCGGGAAGAGCGCGGTCCACCAGATGCCGCTCGTCACGTCGGACACGGCCTTGTTGAGGTCGTAGCCCCACTCGGCGGCCGCGGTCGGCTCGATGCCGAACCCGAGGAACCCGAGCCCGGCGAGCGTGAGGATCGCCTCGGACGCGTTGAGCGTGACGATGAGCGGCAGCGTGCGGGTCGAGTTCCGCAGGACGTGGCGCACCATGATGCGCCGGTGCGGCGTGCCGAGCACGCGCGCCGAGTCGACGAACGCCTCGCCCTTGATCCGCACGACCTCCGCGCGCGTGACACGGAAGTACTGCGGCACGAACACCACGGTGATCGAGAAGGCCGCGGCGAGGATGCCGCCCCACATGCTCGACTGGCCGCCGGAGATGACGATCGCCATGAGGATCGCGAGGAGCAGGGACGGGAACGCGTAGATCGCGTCGCACACCACGACGAGCAGGCGGTCGGCCCAGCCGCCGAAGTACCCGGAGACGAGCCCGAGCAGCACCCCGACGACGATCGAGGCGAGGATCGCCACGACGATGACGAGGAGCGCCGTCTGCGCGCCCCAGATGACGCGCGACAGGACGTCGTAGCCGCCGACGGTCGTGCCGAGCAGGTGCTCGGCGGACGGCGGCTGCTGCGCGCCGAACGGCCCGTCCGCGGTGCGGAGCTGGCTGTACCCGTAGGGGGCGAGCACGGGCGCGAGGGCGGCGGTGAGCAGGAAGAGGCCCGTGATGACGAGGCCCGTGACGAGCATGCCGCGCTGCAGCCCGACGCTCTGCCGGAGCTGGTGGACGACGGGCAGGCGCTTCCACCACGCGACGCGCCCGCGCTCGGGGACGACGACGGGGACGGGGCCCCCGGTGCCCGGACCGGCCGGGACGACGGTCTCCGCGACCATGTCAGTACCTCACCCTCGGGTCGATGAGCGCCGCGATGATGTCGACGAGGAAGTTCGTGACCGCGACGATCACGGCCATCAGCACGACGATCCCCTGCACGGCGACGAAGTCGCGCGCCTGGAGGTACTCGGCGAGCTGGAAGCCGAGCCCCTTCCACTCGAACGTCGTCTCGGTGAGCACGGCGCCCGCGAGGAGCATCGCGACCTGGAGCCCGATGACGGTGATGATGGGGATGAGCGCGGGGCGCCACGCGTGCGCGCGCACGAGCCGGGACTCGCGCACGCCGCGCGACCGCGCCGCGACCACGTAGTCGGTCGAGAGCGTCCCGATGACGTTGGTGCGCACGAGCCGCAGGAACACGCCCGCCGTGAGCAGCCCGAGCGCGAGCGCCGGGAGGACGGCGTGCTGGAGCACGTCACCGACGATCGCCGGGTCGCCCGTCCGGATCGCGTCGATCAGGTAGAAGCCGGTCGGGTCGTCGAGGAACTGCAGCTCGATCTCCGCGTCGGTGGACGCGCGCCCGGACACGGGCAGCCAGCCGAGCCACACCGAGAAGACGAGCTTGAGCATGAGGCCGGCGAAGAACACGGGCGTCGCGTAGGCGAGGATCGCGGAGACGCGCAGGATCGCGTCGGGCACGCGGTCGCGCAGGTAGCCCGCGAGCATGCCCAGCGGGATGCCGACGACGAATGCGACGAGCAGAGCGTAGACCGCGAGCTCGAGCGTCGCGGTGCCGTACGTCGCGAGCACCTCGGTGACCGGGCGGTTGTCGCTGATCGTCGTGCCGAAGTCGCCGCGCACGATGCCGCCGAGGTACTCGAGGTACTGCACGACCACCGGGCGGTCGTACCCGGCCTCGTGGATGCGCTCGGCGAGCTGGTCCGGCGTGAGCCGGCCGCCGAGCGCCGCGGTGATCGGGTCGCCCGTGGCCCGCATGACCACGAAGACCGTGGTCACGAGGATGAAGACCGTCGGGATGATGAGCAGCGCGCGGACCAGGATGTAGCTCCCGAGCCCGCCGCCGCGGCGGCGGGTCGTGCGCGGGGTGCGCACCCGCCCCGCGCGGCCGGGGCCGCGGGGCGCGTCCTCGCCGACGGGCACGTCGGTGGTGGTGGTCGTCATGTCGTCTCTTCCTCAGGTGCCCGGGGCGTCGGCGTGGTCGCCGGTCCGGACGAGCGGTGCCCGGCCCTCCCCGCGGGTCGCGCGGGGAGGGCCGGGCGGCTGGGGCAGCTGCCGGTCAGCCCTTGGACAGCGCCGCGTAGCGGAACTTGAAGGACGGGTCCAGCGTGTCCTCGGCCCCCTCCACGTCCGTCCCGACGACCGCGACCTGCGCGCCCTGGAGGTACGGGAGCGTGGACAGGTCCGCCGCGACCTTGCTCTGGATCTCCTCGATGAGCGCGGTGCGCTCGTCGGCGTCGGGCGTCGCCGCCTGCTGGAGGATGAGGTCGTTGACCTCCTGGTTGGCGTAGTGGTTCACCAGGAAGTTCTCCGTGAGGAAGAACGGCGTGAGGTAGTTGTCCGCGTCGGAGTAGTCCGGGAACCAGCCGAGCTGGTACGCCGGGTAGACGTCGGACGTGCGCTCCTTGGCGTACGTGACCCACTCGGTGGTCTGCAGGTTGACCGTGAAGAGGCCGTCCTTCTCGAGCTGGTCCTTGATGAGCGCGTACTCGTCGGCCGACGACGGGCCGTAGTGGTCGTTCGAGTACTGCAGGTTGAGCGTCACGGGCGTCTCGACGCCCGCGTCGGCCAGGAGCTGCTGCGCCTTCGCGGCGTCGGGCTTGCCCGCGCCGTCGCCGTACATCTCCTTGAGCGGCTCGGCGGCGCCGGTCAGGCCCGCGGGCACGTAGGAGTACAGCGGGGTGTAGGTGCCCTTGTAGACCTGGTCCGAGAGCTCGTCGCGGTCGATGAGCGACGCGGCGGCCTGGCGCACGGCGAGCGCCTTCGCCGGGTCGGCCTCCGGCGTCTTCGCGCCGAACGGCTGGGTGTCGAAGTTGAACGTGATGTAGCGGATCTCGCCGCCCGGGCCGTCCACGACCTTGACGTCGTCGTTGCCGCGCAGGTCCTCGATGTCCGTCGCGGACAGGCTGCGCCACGCGACGTCGATCTTGCCCTGCTGGATCTCGAGCTTCATGTTCGACGCCTCGGCGAAGTACTTCACCGCGACCTTGTCGGTCTTCGCCGGGCCGAGGAGGCCCTCGTAGCCGTCGTACGCCTCGTAGGAGACGAGCTCGTTGAACTTGTAGCCCGTGATCGTGTACTGGCCGGCGAACGCCTTGCCGTCGACGATGTCCTGGTCCGAGGTGAGCGCGTCGGCCGCGAAGACGTCCTCGTCGACGATCGGGCCCGCCGGGCTGGACAGGATCTGCGGGAAGAGCTGGTCGTTCTCGCTCTTCAGGTGGAAGACGACGGTCGTGTCGTCGGGCGCCTCGACGCTGTCGAGGTTGTAGAGCAGCGACGCCGGCCCGTTCTCGTCGTTGATCGCGACCTGGCGGTCGAACGAGAACTTCACGTCGGACGACGTGAGGTCGTTGCCGTTGGCCCACTTGAGGCCCGGCTTGAGCTTGACCGTGTACTCGGTCGGCGAGGTGAACTCGGCCGACTCCGCGATGTCGGGCTCGACGTCGGGGCTGCCGTACGGGGTGTTCATGAGGAACGGGAAGACCTGGTTCATCACGGCGAACGAGCCGTTGTCGTACGAGCCGGCCGGGTCGAGCACCGTGACCTTGTCGGTGGTGCCGATGACGAGCGAGCCGCTCGCCGAACCGCCGCCGTCACCGTCGCCCTCGCCGTCGCTCGAGCCCCCGCCGCACGCGGTCAGGGTCAGCGTCACCGCCGTGATGCCGGCGGCCGCGGCGAGGAGCCGCTTCCTGGACACCGCTGTCATGTGTCTACCTCTTTCTCGGGTTTCTCGGGGTGCGAGACACCGGTGGCGCGACCTTGCACGCACCAGGACCCCGACCTGTCGGCGGAGTGCCGTGATTTCTAGCACAGTGCCGTGTCGCACAGGTGTCAGGATCGACAGAAACCCGGACAGAACGCCAGCGTTGTTACCCGGTCGTAACCCTGCGCCCCGGGCAACGGTCGTGACGTGAGACACACTCACGGCGGTCGCGCCGTGGGTGTAAGGTCCCGCCCCTTTCGGGGCGCCCGGCCCTGGCGGACGACGGCCGCACGGCCCTCAGGAGCCCGCGCGGTCCTCCGGTCCTGCTGCCCCGGGACCACCCGCTGCCGGGCCGTCCGGGGCAGGCTCGACCGGGGCGGGCTCCACCGGGGCGGGCTCGGCCGGCGCGGGGTCGGCCGGGGCGAGGTCGCTCGTCGGGGACGCGTCGGGCGCGGGAGCCGCCGGGTCGGCGGCCAAGGTTCCGGCGGGCGCCCCGCCCACGGCCGACGGCGGGGCGACGCCCGGGTGCACCGCGGCGGCGCCCAGCACCGACCCGCCCGTCACGACGACGCCGGCCGCGACCGCCTGTGCGCGGAGGTCGGCGAGCTCCCGCGCGACCGCCCGGACCGCGAAGCCGGAGACCACGTGGATCGCCCCTGACACGAACGCGTACAGGGCGAACACCACGGTGACGAGGCGCAGCACGTCGAACGCGTCGAGCGGGCGTGTGACGAGGAGGATCCCGAAGAGCACCGACACGATCCCCACGGCGAGCATCCACGCCCAGCCGAGGTCGCGGTTGCGCACGAGCGCCGCCGCCCCCGCGATCGTCGTGATGCCGAGGACGAGCACCCAGACGGCGAGGACGTAGTACAGCGCCGTCGCGCCGAGGTCCGGCCACAGCGCCACCACCACGCCGAACACGACGTTGACCCCGGCCTGCGCGAGCCACCACGCCGACCCGACCTGCTTGCGGTGCACGAACCCCTGGACGGCGACCAGCACGCCGTCGGCCACGAGGAACGCCCCCAGCACGACCCGGAGGGTCCCCAGCTGCTCGAGCGGCTCGATCATGAGGAGCAGGCCCAGGACGACGAGGAGCGTGCCCCGGACGACGGGGAGCCACCACACCCGGCGGAAGGGGTTGCGCTCCTGCCCGCTCTCGTCCGGCGTCGCGGGTGCGGCGCCTCCGGCCTCGTCGCGCTGCGTCGTCGTGCCACGTGCCATGCCGACCTCCCCGGGAGTGCGTGCCCCCCCCATGCTAGAGAGGCCTTCCTCACACCCGCCCGTCGAACAACCCCCCACGGGCATCGGACAAGCGGTCGAACCGGGCGAATCACCCGGAGGAATCGGCCAAATACCGCGCCTGCCGGGACCCCCGGACCTAGACTCGCAGGCATGTCCTCCCCCGCGCCCGAGCCGACGACGGGCGACACGCCCCACGGGGGCGCGGTCGTCGAGGTCGGGTCGCTCGCCGCGTCGGGCCGGCGTGACGCCCGTCCCCAGACCGGCGCGCTCGAGGCGCTGCTCGCCCCGCGCGGCCGCGACGACGACGGCACGGTCCGGGTCGTCGACACCGCCGAGCAGCGGGTCCGGCACCCGATCGACTTCGTCAACCTCGTGCTGTGCGCGGTGGGTGTCGCGGTCGTCATGCTCATGTCGGTGTACGCGCACGGCACGACCGAGGGCGTCGCGGAGGACGTGCAGAACTTCTCGGACGTGCTCGCCCGCGTGCTCTTCCTCCCGGTCACCGTGCTCGAAGGGCTCATCACGCTCTTCGTGCCGCTCGCGGTGCTGGTCGAGCTCGGTCTGCGCCGGTTGGGGCGGCAGGTCGTCGAGTCCATCGTCGCCGCCGCGCTCGGCCTGCTCCTCGGGGTGCTGGTCGTGCTCGCGCTGCGCACGTGGGGCTCCGACGACCTGATCCGCGGGCTCTCCGCGTTCATCGACGGGTCGTGGCAGCTCACCATCCCCGACTACCTGTACGTCGCCGCGATCGCCGGCCTCCTCACGGCCGCGGGCACGCGCACCCGACGACGCACCGTCAAGTGGTCGTGGAACCTGCTGTTCGTCGCGATCGGCGTCGTGCTCATCACCGGCCAGGTCTCGCTGCCGGGCATCATCATCACGCTGCTGCTCGGGCGCATCGCCGGGCTGGCCGTGCGGTACGTCTCCGGCGTCCGCAGCGAGCGCGCCTACGGGCCCGACCTCGTGGCCGGGGTCCGACGCGCGGGGTTCGCCCCCGTGGCGCTCGTCCGCGTGCGCGACGTCACCGACGACGACGAGCTCGCCGAGGCGGCGGACGACCCCATCACGGAGGTCGACGCCGAGGGCCGCATCACGGCCGAGGTGCACGTGGGCGTGCTGCGCGCGCCGGGCGCGGGCGACGACGGCGGGACCGTCCTCACCGCCGACGCGGCCCTCGCGGCGCACCACCTCGGGGCCGCGCACCCCGACGAGAGCGAGGCCCCGCAAGGCACGGACGCCGCCCCCGAGCCGCAGGACGCCCCGTCCGACCCGGCCGCGATCGCGCTGACGCGCGCGGGCGACAACCGCGTCTACGCGATGCTCGCGGAGGACGACGTGCGCCGCGACGTCGTCGTGCTCGACGGCGACCGCCAGGTCGTCGGCTTCCTCACCCGCTTCTGGCGGTCGCTGCGCCTGCGCGGCAGCGAGGGCCGCGCCGCGATCTCGCTGCGCGCCGCCGCGGAGCGCACGGCCCTCCTGTCCTACGCGGCACGGGCGGCCGGCGTCCGCACGCCGCGGCTCCTGGGCGTCGCCGAGTCCGCCGACTCGATGGTGCTGGTCCAGGAGCACGCGACGGGTGCCGTGTCGCTGCGCGACCTGCCCGTCGAGGACGTCACCGGCTCGGTGCTCAACGAGGCGTGGCGCCAGCTCCGCCTCGCGCACTCCGCCGGGATCGCGCACCGCGCCCTGACCTCCGACGTCGTGCTCGTCTCGCACGACCCGGCGACGGGCGCCCCGGAGCTGTGGCTCACCGGGTGGGAGCAGGGCGACATCGCGTCGTCCGAGCTCGCGCGCCGCATGGACCTCGCCCAGATGGTCGCGCTGCTCGCGCTGCGCGTCGGGGCGCAGCGCGCCGTCGAGTCCGCGGTGAGCGTGCTGCCCGACGACGACATCGCCGCCATCGGCCCGCTGCTCCAGTCGGTCGCCCTGCCGCCGAGCACGCGCGAGGAGATCCGGCAGGACAAGGAGCTGCTCAAGGAGCTGCGCGCCGCGCTCGTGGAGCGGCTGCCCGAGGCGGACGTCGAGCCGCAGCGGATCACGCGGTTCGGCGCCCGCACGGTGCTGACGATCGCGCTCGTGATCGCCGCGGTGACCGCGCTCGTCACGTCGTTCAACTTCGAGCAGATCGCCGAGGCCGTCACCGAGGCGAACCCGTGGTGGGCCGTCCTGTCGTTCGTCCTCGGCATCCTCACGTGGGTCGGCGCCGCGCTGACGCTCACGGCGTTCTCGCCGAAGCGCCTGCCGTTCTGGCGCGTCAACCTGACCCAGGCGGCCGGCTCCTACGTCGCGCTCGCCGCGCCCGCGGGGATCGGCCCGGCGGCGCTCAACCTCCGGCTGCTCACGAAGCGCGGCATCTCGACGCCGATGGCCGTCGCCACCGTCGCGCTCGTGCAGGTGTCGCAGTTCGTCGTGACGATCCTCATCCTCGTGGTGCTGTCCGTCTTCACCGGCGAGGGCGGCCTGGTCCAGCTCCCCTCGACGACCGTGCTGCTCGCCATCGGCGGCGTCGCGCTCGCCGTGCTCGCGACGCTCCTCGTGCCCGCGGTGCGGACGTGGGCGCTCGCCAAGCTCCGGCCGACCGTCCAGCAGGTGTGGCCGCGGCTCTCGGAGATGCTCGGCCAGCCGGGGCGCCTCGCCGTCGGCCTCGCGGGGAACATCGTCATGACGCTCGGCTACGTGCTGGCCTTCGACGCCGCGCTCGCGGCGTTCGGGCAGGAGCTCGACCTCGTCGACGTCGCCGTGATCTACCTGGTCGGCAACGCGGCCGGCGCGGCCGTCCCGACGCCGGGCGGCCTGGGCACCATCGAGCTCGCGCTGACCGCGGGGCTCACCGCGGCCGGCGTCCCGGTCGCGCTCGCCACGTCGGCCACCCTCCTCTTCCGCGTCGCGACGTACTGGGCGCGCATCCCCATCGGCTGGTTCGCCATGCGCTTCCTGCAGAAGAAGGGCGACCTCTAGCGCGCCACCGCCGGCCCCCGAGGCGGTCCGCGCACCGCGCGGGCGGACGCCGCGGCCCCGGGGACGTTCGACCCGGGACGGCGCGGGCGGCCCCCGATAGGCTCGCCGCGCACCCGCCGTCCCCACCGGTCGCGCGGGCGCTCACGATGCTCGACGAGGTGAGGAGCCCGCACGTGAGGATCGGTGTCCCCCGCGAGGTGAGGGACGGGGAGCGGCTGGTCGCCGCGACCCCGCGCACGGTCGAGCGCCTGCGGGCGCTCGGGTACGAGGTGGTCGTCGAGCACGACGCGGGCGCGGGGGCCACGTTCTCCGACGCCGCGTACGAGGCCGCGGGCGCCGCGGTGGTCGACGCCGCGACGGCGTGGGGGGCCGACGTCGTCACCGCCGTGAACGCGCCCATCGACGCGCAGGTGGCGCTCCTGCGCCCGGGCGCGACCCTCGTCGCGATGCTCGGCCCCGCGAACGACCCCGACCTCGTGCGGCGCCTCGCCGACCACGGCGTGACCGCGCTCGCGCTCGACGCCGTGCCCCGCATCTCGCGTGCCCAGGCCCTCGACGTCCTGAGCACGCTGTCGAACGTCGCGGGCTACCGCGCCGTCGTCGAGGCCGCGGCCGAGTACGGCGGCATGTTCGCCGGGCAGGTCACCGCCGCGGGCAAGACGCCGCCCGCGAAGGTCTTCGTCATCGGCGGCGGCGTCGCGGGCCTCGCCGCGGTGGGCGCGGCCGCGAGCCTCGGCGCGCAGGTGCGCGCGTTCGACGTCCGCTCGGAGGCGGCCGAGCAGATCGAGTCCATGGGCGGTACCGCCGTGCGCGAGCCCGCGGCGCAGCAGGGCATGTCGGCCGACGGGTACGCGAAGCCGCTCACGCCCGAGCAGGAGGCGGCGGCCCTCGCCGTCTACGCGCGCGAGGCGGCCGACGCGGACGTCGTCGTCACGACGGCGCTCGTGCGCGGCCGGGCGCCGCGCACCCTCACGGCCGAGGCGATCGCCGGGATGCGGCCCGGGAGCGTCGTCGTCGACCTCGCGGCCTCGGGCGGCGGCAACTGCGCGCTCACCGTGCCGGGCGAGCGCGTCGTCACCGAGAACGGTGTCGTGGTCGTCGGCTGGACCGACCTCGCGGGCCGGCTCCCGCAGCACACGTCGCAGCTGCTGGGGACGAACGTCGTGCACCTGCTCGAGCTGCTCACGCCCGGCAAGGACGGCGTGCCCGTGCTCGACCTCGACGACCCGGTCCAGCGCGGCATGACCGTCGCGCGCGCCGGCGAGGTCCTCTGGCCGCCGCCACCCGTCGCGGTGAGCGCCGCGCCGTCCCCCGCCGCACCACCACCGCCGGACCCCGTACAGGAGGCCGCGGACCGCGAGCGCGCCGCCGCGGAGGCCGCCGCGGCCGCGAGCCTGCGCCGCCGCCGTCGGACCGTCGGCGCCGCGCTCGCCGCGGTGCTCGTCACGCTCGCGCTGTCGTTCGCGCCGCCGTCGCTCGTCGGGCACGTCACGGTGTTCACGCTCGCGGTGATCGTCGGGTACTACGTCATCTCGAACGTCACGCACTCCCTGCACACGCCGCTCATGGCCCAGACGAACGCGATCTCCGGCATCATCCTCGTCGGCGCGCTCCTGCAGCTCGGCTCCGACGACTGGGTCGTCACGACGCTCGCGCTCGTCGCGGCGACGCTCGCGAGCATCAACGTGTTCGGTGGCTTCCTCGTCGCGAACCGCATGATCGGCATGTTCCGCAAGGACGTCCCCGCCCGCGCGCAGGAGGTGGCTCGATGACCGCCACGTCCGTCGCCCAGGCCGTCTACGTCCTCGCGGCCGTCCTGTTCGTGCTGAGCCTCGCGGGCCTGTCGAAGCAGGAGTCCGCGCGCCGCGGCAACGTCCTCGGCATGGTCGGCATGGTCCTCGCGCTCGCCGCGACGATCGTCCTCGCGCTCGGCACGAGCGCCCGCCCCGTCCTCGTCACCGCGCTGCTCGTCGCGGTCGTGCTCCTCGTGGGCGCCGCCGTCGGGACGTGGCGGGCCCGTCGCGTCGAGATGACGCAGATGCCCGAGCTCATCGCGATCCTGCACAGCTTCGTCGGGGCCGCGGCCGTGCTCGTCGGCTTCAACTCGTACCTCACCGCGCAGGCCGCGGGGCACGACGACGTCGCGCACCTCGTCGAGGTCTCGCTCGGCGTGCTCGTGGGCGCCGTGACGTTCACCGGCTCCGTCGTCGCGTTCCTCAAGCTGTCCGGTCGCACGCGGTCGGCGCCGCTCCAGCTCCCCGGCCGGAACCTGCTCAACCTCGGGGCGCTCGTGGCGAGCCTCGGGCTCGTCGCGTGGTTCGTCGTCGCGCCGTCGGTGTGGCCGCTGCTCCTGCTCACCGTCGTGTCGCTCGCGCTGGGCTGGCACCTCGTCGCGTCGATCGGGGGCGGCGACATGCCCGTCGTCGTCTCGATGCTCAACTCGTACTCCGGCTGGGCCGCCGCCGCGGCGGGCTTCATGCTCGGCAACGACCTGCTCATCGTCACGGGCGCGCTCGTCGGGTCCTCCGGTGCGATCCTCAGCTACATCATGTGCCGGGCCATGAACCGGTCGTTCGTGTCCGTCATCCTCGGCGGCTTCGGGGCCGAGGAGGGCGCGGCCCCCGCGGGTGGCGAGGGCCCGCAGGGCGAGCACCGCGAGGTGAGCGCCGACGACGTCGCGGCCCTCCTGCGCGACGCGCGGAGCGTCGTCATCACCCCGGGCTACGGCATGGCGGTCGCCAAGGCGCAGTACCCCGTCGCGGACCTCGTGCAGCTCCTGCGCGACGGCGGCGCCCAGGTCCGCTTCGGCGTCCACCCCGTCGCGGGCCGGCTCCCCGGGCACATGAACGTGCTGCTCGCGGAGGCGCGCGTCCCGTACGACATCGTGCTCGAGATGGACGAGATCAACGACGACCTGGCCGGGACGGACGTCGTGCTCGTCATCGGGGCGAACGACACCGTGAACCCGGCCGCGCTCGACGACCCCGGCTCGCCCATCGCGGGCATGCCCGTGCTGCACGTGTGGGAGGCGGAGCAGGTCGTCGTCTTCAAGCGGTCCATGGCGGCCGGCTACGCCGGGGTGCAGAACCCGCTGTTCTTCCGCGAGAACACCGGGATGCTCTTCGGGGACGCCAAGCAGCGGGTCGAGGACATCGTGGCGGCGCTCCGCGCGGGCTGAGGGGCCGCGCGCGACGGGGACGGCGCGGGGCCCGCGGAGCGCGCGTCGGCGATCAGCCGGGCACGCGCTCCCGGGCGGGGGCGAACGTGAGCGACGGCAGCGTCTCGAGCGTCCGGTGCGCGGCGACGTAGTCCTTGAGGTCCCCGCGGAAGACGACGCGGCCCGGCAGGTCGAGCAGCGTCTGGGGCCGCACCTGCCACCGCTCGACCCCGAGGTCCCACACCCCCGCGCCGTGCAGCACGTGGTAGACGAACTCCGAGCAGAAGAACCGGTCCTCGGCCTCGTGCCCGCGGCCGAACCGCGCGCCGACGAGGCCGCGCACGTTGTACGAGAACGCGTGCGAGTCGAGCAGGAACTCGGTGATCCGGACGCGGATCGCCTCGTGCTGCTCGGGGGTCACGGGCACCGCGAGCACGACCCCCGGCACGACGTCCATGCCGCGGTACAGGCCGTCGTCGAACCGCTCGCGGCGGAAGCAGCCGACGAACGGGTTGCCCGCCCGGCGTCGGCCGAAGCTGAACATGAGGTCGAGGCCCTGGTCGAGCGCCAGGGAGGAGTGCGTGAACTCGTCGCGCGTCGCCAGCGCGATCGTCCGGGACAGGACCGTACGACTGCGGGACAGGACGACGTAGACGTTCACGCGAGTGACCATACGATGCCCGAGCCCGCAAGCGGAACGGGCGGAGCGGGGTATTTGTCCGGTCGGCCGCGACGAGGAGCCGTCGGCCGGGCCCGCAAGCGCGGGATCGCCGCGCTCACCCGTCCGACGGCGCCCGGTCGAGAACCACCCGGTCGAGGACCGCCCGTGCGTGCCGGAGGACCGGCTCGTCGACCATGCGGCCCTCGAACGTGAAGACGGCGCCCGCGCCGCCCGGGTTCGCGGCCGCGGCGTCGAGCAGCGCGCGGGCGTCGGCCACCTGCTCGGCGGTCGGTGCGTAGGCGGCGCGGATCACGGGGACGTGGCTCGGGTGGATGCACGCCGTCGCGGCGAACCCCGACGCGGCGGCGTCCTCGGCCTCGGCACGCAGCCCGTCGAGGTCACCCACGTCGAGGTGCACCGCGTCGACCGCGGCCTTCCCCGCCGCACCGGCCGCGAGCAGCACCGCGGCGCGGGCGTGCCGCGCGACGTCGCGGTACGTGCCGTCGGGCCGGCGGCTCGACGTCCCCCCGAGGGAGGCGACGAGGTCCTCCGCGCCCCACATCAGCGCGACGACCTCGGGCCTGCGGGCGAGCTCCGGCGCCGCGAGGACGCCGGCCGCCGTCTCGCACAGCGCGAGCAGTCGCACCCCGGGGAGCGTCGTCGCGAGCCCGCCGAGCGACACGAGCAGCTCCGGCCCGGCCTTGGCGACCATGACCGTGCGCAGGCGCGTGTCCGCGAGCGCCGCCACGTCGAGCGCGTGCTCGGGCGTCCCGACGGGGTTCACGCGCACGACGGTGCGCGCCGGGTCGAGCGTCGCGGACGCCTCGACGACGGCTCGCCGCGCGGCGTCCTTGGCGTGCGGGGCGACGGCGTCCTCGAGGTCGAGGATCACGGCGTCCGCGCGGTCCGCGGCCTTCGCGAACCGGTCGGGTCGGTCGCCGGGGCAGAACAGCAGCGCGGGCCCGAGCCCGAACCCTGGCGGGGAGGCGTCGCGCTGCCCGACGCCGTCGCTCACCACGCGCTCTCCTCGTCGCCGCGCTCGAGCACGGGCTCGTGCACGCCCGCCGCGTGCTCGCCGAGCCCGGGGCTGTCGCCGGGATCGGCACCCGCCGTGCCCACGACCCCGGGTCCGGTGGGCGCCCCGGGAGACCGGGCGTCGTCGGGCACGGCCGCGGACGCCGCCTCGTGGGCGGCGCGCGTCCAGAAGAGCGCGGTGCGGACGGCGCGTGCGACGAGCACGCCGTCCTGGTTGAGGCCGCGGTGCTCGAGGGTCACGACGCCCTGCCCCGGCCGCGACGCGGAGAGCCGCTTCTCCACGACCTCCGTCTCGGCGTAGAGGGTGTCGCCGTGGAACAGCGGCTTCGGGAACTCGACCTCGCGGAACCCGAGGTTCGCGACGATCGTGCCCTGCGTGACCTGCCCGACGGAGAGCCCGACGAGCGTCGACAGCGTCATCATCGAGTTGACGAGCCGCTGCCCGAACGGCTGGGTCGCGGCCCACGCGGCGTCGAGGTGCAGCGCCTGGTGGTTCATCGTGAGCGTGGAGAAGACGACGTCGTCCGCCTCCGTGAGCGTGCGGCCGGGCCGGTGGCGGTACACCACCCCGGTCTCGAGCTCGTCGTAGTACAGGCCCCGCTGGACCACCTCGCGCATGCTGCTCCTCCCCTCGTCCCTGACGGCGCGAGCCGCCGACCACGAGGTTGCTGTCGGGATGACCGTGAGAGCGACAGCAACCTCGTGGTCGGCGTCGGTCCCGCGCTAGCCGTCCAGTCCCAGGCTCCTCGCGATGACCATGAGCTGCACCTCGGTCGTGCCCTCGCCGACCTCGAGCACCTTCGCGTCGCGGTAGTGCCGTGCGACGGGGTTCTCGTTGAGGAACCCGTAGCCGCCGAAGATCTGCGAGGCGTCGCGCGCGTTCGCCATCGCGGCCTCGCCACCGACGAGCTTCGCGACCGACGCCTCCGCCTTGAACGGCTTGCCGCGCACGAGCTTCTGCGCGGCGTCGAGCCACGCGAGGCGCGCGGTGTGGACGCGCGCCTGCATGCGGGCGAGCGTGAACGCGACGTGCTGGTTCTCCCCGATCGACCGACCGAACACGACGCGCTCGCGCGCGTACCGCAGCGCCTCCTCGAGGCAGCCCTGCGCGGCGCCGGTCGCGAGGGCGGCGAACGCGATGCGGCCCTCGTCGAGCGCGCGGAGGAAGTTCGCGTACCCACGACCGCGCTCGCCGAGCAGGTTCCCGGCGGGCACGCGGACGTCGGTCAGCGTGAGGGGGTGCGTGTCCGAGGTGTGCCAGCCGACCTTGTCGTACGACGGCCCCACCTCGAGCCCGGGCGTCCCCGCCGGGACGATGATGCTCGACAGCTCCTTGCGCACCTCGCCGTCCGGGCCGACCGTCTCGCCCGTCACGGCGGTGATGGTCACGAGGCTCGTGATGGGCGTCCCCGAGTTGGTGATGAACTGCTTCGACCCGTCGATCACCCACTCGTCGCCGTCGAGCCGCGCGGTCGTGCGGGTGCCGCCCGCGTCGGACCCGGCCCCGGCCTCGGTGAGCCCGAACGCTGCGAGCGCCCGCCCGGCGAGCAGGTCGGGCAGCCACCGCTCCTGCTGCTCGCGCGACCCGTGCCGGTAGAGCGGGACGATCCCGAGCCCGACCCCGGCCTCGAGCGTCACCGCGATCGACTGGTCGACGCGCGCGAGCGCCTCGACCGCGAGGCACAGCGACACGTAGTCCTGGCCCTGGCCCCCGACGTCGCGCGGGAACGGCAGCCCGAACAGCCCCAGCTCCCCCATCTGCGCGATGATCTCCATCGGCAGGCGACGTTCGGTGTCGTAGCGGTAGGCGGCGGGCGCGACGACGCTGTCCGCGAAGTCGCGCACCACCTGGCTGAGCTTCCGCTGCTCGTCGTCGAGCAGGACGTCGGCCTCGATCATGATGCTCCCTGGGTGTCGGGTTGCGGGACCGGGGCGGCGGGTTGTGCCGCACCGGAGTCGTGGGGGTGGACGACGGCGACCACCTGGTCCCGGCGCACGAGGTCGCCGGGGCGCACGCGCACGTCGGCGACGCCGTCGTGCGGGGCGAGGAGCGGGTGCTCCATCTTCATGGCCTCGACGGTGACGAGGACGTCCCCGGCGGTGACGGGCTCGCCGTCCGCGGCGGCCGTGACGACCGTGCCGGGCATCGCGGCGCGCACCTCGGGGTCGGTCGCGCCGGGCGCGTCACCCCGTGCCCGACGGCGGTCGGCCCGCGCCCGTGCGGCGCGCTGCTCCCGGTCCGGGGCGGCCAGGGCGACGGTCCGCCCGGCGCGCCACACCCACACCGTCGCGGGCTCGCCGTCGGCGGGGGGCGCGTCGAGGGCGAGCCGCACGCGCTCCCGGACACCGTCCAGGCTGAGCCACCACGCGCCGTCGGCCCCGGGGTCGCGGACGAGCGACGCCCGCGCCGCGTGCGTCGTCGAGCCGGGCCACGCGCCGTCGTCGGGTGCCGGCACGCGCACGACGGCGTCCCCCACCACCCCGGACACCCGCACCTCGTGCGCGCCCCCGCCGGCATCGACGAGCAGGACCCGCCGCGCCGCCGCGCCCCCGTTGAGCCGCCACCCGTCCCCCGCCCGCCAGGGATCGTCGTCCCGCCCCCCGATCCCCCGCCGAGCAGGCGGTCGTGGCCCGTCCCGCCCTCCGGACGAGCCGCAACCGCCTGCTCGACGAGGAACAGGGCTGCGGCGACGAGGGACCGACGAGCGTCCGCACCATCGCGCCCGGCCGGCGAGCCGACCTCCGAGGCGAGGGGGCGGGGGGTGTGCGCGCCGTCGTGGTCGGGCCTGGCGGGAGCGCCCGAGGAACGAGGGCGCGGAGGGTAGACGGCGCGCGCACCCCCCGGCCCCTCGCCGGACCCAGCCATCCCAGAACCGGCGGAGACCAGACGGTCGATCAGGCCGGTGTCGAGCCGACCCGCCCGGACGTCGTCGTCCGCGAGCAGGGACCGCAGGAACGCCGTGTTCGTCTCGACGCCCAGCACGACCGTCCGCGCGAGCAGGCCGTCGAGGCGCTCCACGGCCTCGTCGCGCGTCTCGCCCCAGGCGACGGCCTTCGCGAGCATCGGGTCGTAGTGCCCACCCACCACGGCACCGGCGGAGATCCCGGAGTCGAGGCGCAGCGGGGAGGCGCCGGGCCCGGACGGGACGCCACCGTCGTCGTAGACCAGCACCGACCCGGTCGCCGGGAGGAAGCCGCGGTCGGGCGACTCGGCGTAGAGGCGCGCCTCGACGGCGTGGCCGCGGAGCACGACGTCGTCCTGCGCCAGGCCCAGCGGCTCGCCCGCCGCGACGCGGAGCTGGAGCGCGACGAGGTCGAGGCCGGTGACCATCTCGGTCACGGGGTGCTCCACCTGGAGGCGCGTGTTCATCTCGATGAAGAAGAACTCGTCCGGGCTCGCGGCGGGGACGAGGAACTCGACCGTCCCGGCGCCGACGTACCCGACCGACCGCGCGACCTCGCACGCGGCCTCGCCCATGCGGGCGCGCTGCTCCGCGGTGAGGAGCGGCGACGGCGCCTCCTCGACCACCTTCTGGTGGCGGCGCTGGAGCGAGCACTCGCGCTCGCCGAGGTGGACCACGGTCCCGTGCGTGTCGGCGAGCACCTGCACCTCGATGTGGCGCGGCGCCTCGACGAGCCGTTCGAGCAGGAGCGTGTCGTCGCCGAACGACGACGCCGCGACCCGGCGCGCGGACGCGAGGGCGCCGGGCAGGTCGGCCTCCGCGCGCACGACGACCATGCCCTTGCCCCCGCCCCCGGCGGACGGCTTGACGAGCAGCGGGAACCCGACGGCGCCCGCGGCGGCGAGGAGGTCGTCGTCGGACATCCCGGGCTCGCCCGCCCCGGGCACGACGGGCACGCCCCGCGCGCCGACGATGCTCTTCGCGGCGAGCTTGTCGGCCATCGCCTCGAGCGCGTCGACGCCCGGCCCGACGAACGCGATCCCCGCGCGCTCGCACGCCCGGGCGAGCGCCGGGTTCTCCGAGAGGAAGCCGTAGCCGGGGTGGACCGCCTCGGCCCCGGTCGCGACCGCCGCGGCGACGACGGCGTCGACGTCGAGGTAGCTCTGCGTCGCGGGCGCGGGCCCGAGCCGGACCGCGACGTCCGCCTCGCGCACGTGGCGCGCGTCGGCGTCGGCGTCGGAGAAGACGGCGACGGACCGCACGCCGAGGCGGCGCAGCGTGCCGATCACGCGGCACGCGATCTCGCCGCGGTTGGCGACGAGGACCGTGCGGAACCCGGTACCGCCGGTCGGGCGGGCGGTCGCGTCGTGGAGGGTGCGGGAGGTCATCGGCTCACATCCGGAAGAGGCCGAACCGGTCACCGGTCCAGGTCTCGGCGAGGGGCGTGCGCGCGCACACGCCGAGGGCGAGGCCGAGCACGCGGCGCGTGTCGGCGGGGTCGATCACGCCGTCGTCCCACAGCCGCGCGGTCGCGTAGTAGGGGCTGCCGTGCTCGTCGTAGTCGGCGCGGATGCCGGCGGAGAACGCGGCCTCCTCGTCGGGGTCCCACGTCTCGCCGCGCGCCGCGAGCTGGTCGCGCTTGACGGTCGACAGCACCGACGCGGCCTGCGGGCCGCCCATCACGGAGATGCGGCTCGCGGGCCACGACCACAGGAAGCGTGGCGAGTACGCGCGGCCGCACATCGAGTAGTTCCCCGCCCCGAACGACCCGCCGACGATCACCGTGAGCTTCGGGACGCGCGTCGTCGCGACGGCCGTGACCATCTTGGCGCCGTCCTTCGCGATCCCGCCCGCCTCGGCGTCCGTGCCGACCATGAAGCCGGAGATGTTCTGCAGGAACAGCAGGGGGATGCCGCGCTGGTCGCACAGCTCGACGAAGTGCGCCCCCTTGAGCGCGGACGCCGAGAACAGCACACCCTGGTTCGCGAGGATCCCCACCGGGTGCCCGTGGATGCGCGCGAAGCCCGTGACGAGCGTGTCGCCGTACTCGCGCTTGAACTCGTCGAACCGGCTCCCGTCGACGAGCCGGGCGATGACCTCGCGGGGGTCGTAGGGAGCCTGGACGTCGGCCGGGACGGCGGCGTACAGATTCTCCCCCAGTTCCTGTACGGCGACGCCCGCCACGCGGGGAGGCTCGCCGGGGGCCACGTCCCACGCGGGCTCCGGGTCGGGCGGGAGCGTCGCGACGATGCGCCGCACGGTGTCGAGCGCGTCCTCGTCGTCGTCGGCCAGGTGGTCGACGACGCCGCTGCGGCGCGCGTGCAGCTCGCCTCCGCCGAGCTCCTCGGCCGTGACGACCTCGCCGATCGCCGCCTTCACGAGCGGCGGCCCGCCGAGGAAGATGGTGCCCTGCCCGCGCACGATGACGGTCTCGTCGCTCATCGCGGGCACGTAGGCGCCGCCCGCCGTGCACGACCCGAGCACCGCGGAGATCTGCGGGATCCCCGCCGCCGAGAGGCGCGCCTGGTGGTAGAAGATCCGGCCGAAGTGGTCGCGGTCCGGGAACACCTCGGCCTGCCGGGGGAGGAACGCGCCGCCCGAGTCGACGAGGTAGACGCACGGCAGCCGGTTCTCCAGCGCGATCTCCTGCGCCCGCAGGTGCTTCTTCACCGTGAGCGGGTGGTACGTGCCGCCCTTCACGGTCGCGTCGTTGCACACGACCATGACCTGCCGCCCGCTCACCACCCCGATCCCGGCGACGACGCCCGCGGCCGGCCACGCGCCGTCGTCCACGCCGTACCCGGCGAGCGGCGCGATCTCCAGGAACGGGCTGCCCTCGTCGAGCAGCCGGTCGACGCGGTCGCGCGGGAGCAGCTTGCCGCGCGCCACGTGCCGGTCGCGCGCCGACGCCGGGCCGCCGCGCGCGACGTCCGCCGTGCGCTCGCGCAGCTCCTGAGCGAGCCCGCGCTGCGCGGCGTCGTTCGCCCGGGCCGCGTCCGACCCGGGCTCGACGGCGCTCGTCAGGACGGTCACGCGACCACCTCCTGCCGGCTCCCGGCGAGGAGCGCGAGCGCCGGGTCCTCCAGCATCGCGCCCAGGTCGGCGAGGAAGCGCGCGCCCTGCTCGCCGTCGACCACGCGGTGGTCGAACGACAGGCTGAGCGTGACGACGTCGCGCAGCGCGACCTCGCCGTCGTGCTCCCAGGGCCGACGCCGCACCGCCCCCAGGCCGAGGATCGCCGCCTCGCCGGGGACAAGGATCGGGGTGCCCGCGTCGACGCCGAACACCCCGACGTTGGTGATCGAGATCGTCCCGCCGGTCAGGCGCTCGGGCGTCGTGCGGCCGTCGCGCGCGGTGGTCGTGAGGTCGGTCAGCGCGACGGCGAGGTCGGGCAGGTCGAGCGCCTGCGCGTCGGGCACGTGCGGCACGACGAGGCCCCGGTCGGTCGCGACCGCGATCCCCAGGTGCACCCGTCGGTGCCGCACGATCTCCGCCGAGCCGTCGGGGAGGTCGCGCCACGCGCTGTTGAGCGCGGGGTGGCGCGGCAGCACGAGGCACAGCGCACGGGCCGCGAGCGCCAGCACGGTGATCCGCGCGCCGCGCGCGAGGCGGTGGGTGCGCAGCCGTTCCAGGAGCTCGACGCTCCGCGTCACGTCCACCGTGAGGAACACCGTCGCGTGGGGCGCCGTGAACGCGCTCGCCACCATCGCCGCCGCGGTGTGCTTGCGCACGCCCCGCACGGGCACGACCTCCGCCTCGAGGCCGGCCGCGCGGTCGGCGGCCACGCCCGTCACCGCGCCCGGCGCCGAGAGGGGAGAAGTGGCCCTGCGGCCGCGGTCCGGAGGGGCCAGTTCTCGCTTCTCGCCGCTCGGTGCCCCCGGGCCGGCGGACGTCGCGGGGTGCGCGTGGTGCTCGTCACGCGGTCGGCGGGCGACGTCGCGATGGCAGCTCACCGCCGCGAGGACGTCCTCGCGCGTGATGAGCCCGTCGCGGCCGGAGCCCTCGACGCGGTCGATCCGCACGCCGAGCTTCTTCGCGAGCGCGCGCACCGGCGGCGTCGACCGGGGCCGCTCGCCGGTCACGGTGGTGCGGCGGGGCGCCTCGGCGACGTCGGGCGGTGAAACCTGGGTTTCAGTCACCGCCCGCCGGGGTCGACGCGCGGGCCGCCCGACCCGGTCGGGTCGGGCCCCGTAGCCGACGAGGTTCGGCTCAGGCGCGTCGGCGGGGTCGGCCAGGGTGGTGGCCGGGTCGACGGCCGGGTCACCGCCCAAGGAGCGGGCCGGGCCGTCGGACAGGCCTCCTGTCGGGGCGGTTCCCACCCCGGCGACCGCCCCGACCAGGGCGGGGACGGCGTCGGGCACCCGGGCCGGGACCTCGGCGGACCCGGGCGCCGCGGCGCCGTCCGCCACCGGGGCGGCACCGCCACCGGACGCGGGGGCCGCGCCGTCGTCGACCTCGAAGGTGACCAGCGGCTCGCCGACGCTCACCGTCTGGCCCTCCTCGGCGTGGAGGGACGCGACGACGCCCGCGTACGGGGACGGGAGGTCGACGAGGGCCTTCGCGGTCTCGACCTCCGCGATGACCTGGTTGAGCTCGACGCGGTCGCCCGCGTGGACGTGCCAGCTGACGATGTCGGACTCGGTGAGGCCCTCGCCCAGGTCGGGGAGGCGGAACTCGCGCAGCGCCGTCATCGGGCCACCTCCGCGACGGGACGCCCGGACGACGGCACGAACGGCTCGACGCGCCCCAGGACGCGGTCGACGCCGTCGAGGATGCGGTCGAGGTCGGGCAGGTAGTGGCCCTCGAGCTTCGCGGGCGGGTACGGCATGCCGTGGCCCGTGACCCGCACGGGCGGGGCCTCGAGGTACTCGAAGCAGCGGTCCGTCACGGTCGCGGCGATCTCCGCGCCGAGCCCGGCCTGGCGCGGGGCCTCGTGCGTGACGACGACCCGCCCGGTCTTGCGGACCGACGCCGCGACGGTGTCGTGGTCGATCGGCGACAGCGAGCGCAGGTCGACCACCTCGACGGAGACGCCGTCGTCCGACGCGGCGACGGCCGCGTCGAGCGCGGTCCCGACGAGGCCGCCCCACGTGACGAGCGTGACGTCGTGGCCCTCGCGCACGACGCGGGCCCGGTCCATGGGCGGCGGGTCGACGGGGTCGAGGTCGACCTCGCCCTTGAGGTGGTAGCGCCGCTTGGGCTCGAAGAAGATCACCGGGTCGTCGCACGCGACGGCCTGACGGAGCACGGTGTACGCGTCCTGGGGGTTCGCGACCGACACGACGCGCAGCCCGGCCGTGTGCGCGAACAGCGCCTCGGGCGACTCCGAGTGGTGCTCGGCCGCGCCGATGCCGCCGCCCACGGGGATGCGGATCGTGATCGGCAGGCGCACCTTGCCACCGGTGCGGGCGTGCATCTTCGCGAGCTGGGACAGGATCTGGTCGAACGCGACGAACACGAAGCCGTCGAACTGGATCTCGCACACCGGCCGATACCCGCGGTACGCGAGCCCGACGGCCGTCCCGATGATCCCGGACTCCGCGAGCGGGGTGTCGAGCACGCGCCGCGGTCCGAACTCCGCCTGGAGCCCGTCCGTCACGCGGTAGACGCCGCCCAGGCGGCCGACGTCCTCGCCCATGACGACCACGCGGTCGTCGTCGGTCATCGCGCGGTGCAGCCCGGCGCCGAGCGCCTTCGCGAGCGTGAGGGTCGTCATCGCGCCTCCTCCCCGTCGAAGCCGGCGAGGTAGTGCGCGTACTCCGCGCGCTCGCGGTCCAGCGCGTGGTGCGGCTCCGCGTAGACGTGGTCGAAGAGCGAGAGCGGCGGCGGGTCGGTGAGAGCGACGCACCCGGCGCGCAGCTCGGCGGCCGCCGCGTCGGCGACCTCCTGCACGTGCGCCGCGCCCGCGTCGTCGAGCACCCCGACGGCGCGCAGGTACGCCTCGAAGCGCGCGATCGGGTCACGGCGCGTCCACTCCTCCACCTCGGCCGCGTCGCGGTAGCGCTTCGGGTCGTCGGCCGTGGTGTGCGGGCCCATGCGGTAGGTGACGGCCTCGATCAGGGTAGGGCCGCCGTCGTGCCGGGCGCGGTCGAGGGCCGCGCGGGTCACGGCGAGCACGGCGAGGACGTCGTTGCCGTCGACGCGCACGCCCGGCAGGCCGAACCCGCGGGCGCGCTCCGCGAGCGGGACGCGCGACTGGAGCGCGACCGGCTCGGAGATGGCCCACTGGTTGTTCTGGCAGAAGAACACCACCGGCGAGCGGTACGTGGACGCGAAGACGAACGCCTCGTTCACGTCGCCCTGGCTCATCGCACCGTCGCCGAAGTACGACACCCCGACCGGCAGCCCGGCGGCGGCGTCGACGCGGCCGGCGTCGACGTCGTTCTGCACGCCCATCGCCCAGCCCGTCGCGTGCAGCGCCTGGGCGCCGATGATGACCTGCGGCGACGCCATGCCGATCGCGTACGGGTCCCAGCCGGAGACCGCGACGCCGCGCCACACGCGCACGAGGTCGACGAGCGCCGCGCCGCGCACCCGCGCGACGGCGTGCTCGCGGTAGGAGGAGAAGACGAAGTCGTCGTCGCGCAGCGCGCGCGCCGAGCCGACCTGCGCCGCCTCCTGGCCGAGGAGCGGCGGCCAGAGCGCGAGCTCGCCCTGCCGCTGGAGCGCCGTGGCCTCCGCGTCGATGCGACGCGCCACGACCATGTCCTCGTGGAGCCGCAGCAGCGTCGACCGGGCCGACGCGCGCGCGGCGTCGTCGGACGCCGTCGGGTCGAGGTCCGCGAGCCACCGGTCGAGGTCCGGGTCGCGGTGGCGGGTGCCGTCCTCGTCGAGCACGCGCAGGGTCGGCGTCGACCCGGGGCCCGGGTCGGGCGGGTCCTGCCGCGGCGCGTCCTTGCGCACGTCGCGCACCACGTTCTTCCGGTCTGCTCGTGCGTCGCGCGGGGTTGCCGCCCGGTGACCGTCGTACGCCTTCGGCGGGGTCGCCGCCGTCGGTCCGGTCCGCACCGCAGGTTCGCTGGGCATCGTCGCCACCTCACCTCGGGGAGCCGGTCCTCTCCGTCGAGGACCGAGGTAGGGGGAACGTAACCCGCGTCACGCACATGGCTCTACCGACACCTGCCCCACCGTGCACTGTGACCGCTGTCACTCGGTTAGGGTGAGCACCATGCACAGCGCCGACGCTGTCGACCTCGACCTCCTGCTCGCGCTCGCCGACGACCCGCGGGCCACGATCGTCGCGCTCGCCGACCGGCTGCGGCTCTCCCGCAACACGGTCGCCGCGCGGCTCGCCCGCCTCGAGGCCGAGGGCGCGTTCCTCGACCTCGACCGGCGCATCGACCCGCACGTGCTGGGGCACCCCCTCACGGCGTTCGTCGAGGTGCAGCTCCGGCAGAAGGAGCTCGCGCGCATCGTCGACGACCTCGCGCGCATCCCCGAGGTCGTGCAGGCGTTCGGGCGCAGCGGCACCGCGGACCTGCGCGTCACCGTCGCGTGCCGCGACACGGACCACCTGTTCCGCATCGACGCCGCGATCCTCGCGATCGACGGCGTCGAGCGCACGGAGACGTCGCTGTCGATGGGCGAGCTCATCCCCTACCGGCTGCGGCCGCTCATCGAGAAGCAGCGCCGCGGCCCGCGCTGACGGGGACGGTCAGCTGAAGCCGATCGCGCGCTGCGCGACCCGGTAGGCCAGGACCGTCACGCGCCGTCCCGCCGGACCGGGGAGGTTGGCGATCTGCCCGAGGCCCGACCAGCGCACCTGGTGGTAGAGCTGGGGGTCCTGGGCGCGCAGGCGCGACCAGAGCCGCTCCTTCTCCACGAGGCACGCGGGCGTCCCCGCGCGCACGAGCAGGATCGACGACACCGCGCAGATGATCTCCACGTAGTGCAGCAGGTAGCGGCGTAGGCGCCGGTCGGTCACCGGGGTCCGCGAGACGTGCTCGAGCATGAGCCAGTTGACGCGGAGCTGCTGGTCGAGACGCTTGAGCATGACGGCCTCGTGCACGGACTGGTCCTCGCGGCCGATGAAGTACCGGTAGAGGTCGACGTCGAGGTAGTACAGCGTGCGCACGTGCGCGAGCGGCACCAGCGCGTACAGGTTGTCCACGTAGAACGTGTGCTCGGGGAGCCGCAGGCCCGCGTCGCGCAGCACCTGGGTCCGGTACATCAGCGCGTGCATCATCATGTACTGGCGCTTGGCGAAGCGGCGGGTCTGCGACCACGTGAGCACGCGCCCGCGCGGCAGCGCGCCGCGGTACCGGACGGCCGTCTTCACACGCTTGCCGACCTTCTCGTACACGAAGTTGCTCACCAGCAGGTCGACGGGCTCCCCGCCGGGGGTGCCGGCGTCCACGAACCGGCGCACGAACCCGCGCAGCGTCGCGAGCACCTGGGCGAGCGCGGCGCGGTCCACCCAGTCGTCGGCGTCCACGACCTTGAGGTACTCCCCGCGCGCGTGGTCGAGGCCGGTGTTGATCGCCGACCCGTGCCCGCCGTTGGCCTTGCGCAGCACGTGCACCTCGCCCGGGAACCGGTCCGCGTAGCCCTGGGCGAGCGCCGCCGTCCCGTCGGTGGAACCGTCGTCGACGACGAGCACCTCCACCTCGGGACCGAACCCGACGAGCGAGTCGAGCGCACGCGCCAGGTACGGCTCGGCGTTGAACGCCGGGACCACGACGGTCAGGAGCGGGGTCACGACGCACGCACCTCTCCGGCGTGCTCCGCCTCCGGCGCGGCCGGCGTCTCGGGCACCTGCTTGAAGATGACCTTGAAGATCGGGAAGAACACCCAGAACGAGATCGCGGCGTTGATGATCATCGTCGTGAAGTCCGCGAGGGTCTCGCCGGCGCCGCCCAGGCCCCACGTGTCGATGAACAGCTCGTAGATCGGCGCCTTGTACAGGCCCTGCGCGGCGGCCGCCGCGATCGAGATGACGACGTACGCGATGGTGTACCAGAGCGCGGCCTTCGCGACCGACGAGTTCGACTTGAACGTGATGGTGCGCTGAGCGAAGAAGTTGATCACCTGCGCCACCAGCAAGGTGATCTGCACGGCGAGGAAGTATGCCAGCCCCCCGCCACCGCCCGGGAGCGGACCGGCGGCGTAGTCGAACACGTAGAACGTCGACCCGTCCGGGTTCGTCCCGACCGGCCAGACCTGGAACGCGACGTCGACCAGGGCGGTCATGCCGAAGACCCACTTGATGAGGGGCATGAGCGCGAGCTGCAACACGGTGATGCCGTTGCTCAGCACGAGGAACACGACGAACTGCGCGGTCCCCGGTCGCTTCTCGGAGAACCGGCGCCAGGCGTCGCGGAGGCGGGTGAGCATGGGTGTTCCCTTTCGAGCGGGTCAGGCGTCGCCGCGCAGCGCGCGGGCGGTACGACGGTCGGCACGGCGGTTGCGGACGAACCCGCGCACGACGGCGCCGGTGCCGCGGAAGAAGTGGCCGTTGACGATGCGGACGATGCCGTCGACCATCGCGTCGTCGACCATGCCGCCGGTCATCTTCCCGATGGCCCGGAACGGCATGTTGAGCAGGAAGAGGACGTTGAGGTCCGGCGCACCCTTGCGGTCCGCCGCGTCGCGCCGCCAGGACAGGACGCGGAACGCGAGCCGGGCGAGGGGCGAGCGCGCGTCGGCGAGGCGCGAGAGCGGGTCGTTCACGCCGAGCACCCCGGACCACGCCGCGGTCGGGACCGGTCGGCCGAGGAGCGCCGCGAACTGCGCGTCCGACACGTCGTGGACGCGTCCGGTGCGGTACGGCTCGGGCAGGTCGTCCTCGGTGCGCGGAGGCACCGTGCCGTCGAGCTCGACCGTCGCGCGCAGCGGGAGGTCGTCGACGTGGGAGCCGACGAGCACCGACCAGGCACCCTGCTCGACCTGCCACGCCCCGGTCGCCACGTCCCAGTGCCGGAACGCCGCGTCCCCGAGGGGGACTGTGACCGTGCGCGACTCGCCCGGGTCGAGCTCGACGCGCGCGAACCCCGCGAGGGTGCGGTCCGGGCGGTGGACGCCCGGCGTCTCCCGACGCACGTAGACCTGCACGACGTCCGCCCCCGCGACGGGCCCGGTGTTGGTGACCGTGACCGTCACGCCGACGGCTCCCGCGTCCGCGTCGACCACGAGGTCGGAGTGCGCGAACGTCGTGTACGTCAGCCCGAAGCCGAAGGGGAACGCGACCGGGACGTCGGCGCTCGTGTAGTACCGGTAGCCGACGTACAGGCCCTCGCGGTAGACGGCGGTGCGCCCGGTCGCGGGGAACGACGCGGCAGTCGGGGTGTCCGCGAGCCGCACGGGCAGCGTCTCGGCGAGCCGCCCCGACGGGTTGACGGCGCCGGTGAGCACGTCGAGGACGCCCCCGGCCCCGGCCTGCCCCCCGAGGTAGCCGTGCACGAGCGCGCGAGCCGCGCCGAGCCACGGGGTGGAGATCGCGCCCCCGCCCGCGAGGACCACGACGGTCGCGGGGTTGACCGCGGCCACGGCCTCAAGCACCTCGACCTGCGCCGGGTGCAGCGCGAGCGTCGTGCGGTCCAGGCCCTCCGACTCGGCGATCTCGTCGAGGCCGAGGAACAGCAGCACCGCGTCCGCGCCCTGCGCGGCCGCGACCGCCTGCTCGCGCAGCCCGGCGTCGGGCGTGCCGTCCCGACGGAAGCCGGGGGCGAACGTCGTCAGCTCGAGCCCCGAGCCCTCGATCACGTCGAGCACGCTGTCGAGGCGGGTGGGGTTGACCGCGGACGACCCGGAGCCCTGGTAGCGCGGGGTGCGCGCGAAGTCGCCGACGACCGCGACCCGGGTCCCCGCCGCCAGCGGCAGGAGCGCGTCCTCGTTCTTGAGCAGCACCGCCGAGCGCGCCGCGACCTCGCGGGCGAGCGCGTGGTGGGCGTCGACGTCGACGGCCGGGGCGGTGCCCGGCTCGCGGGCCGCGGCGACGAGCCGCAGCACCTCCTCGGCGCGCGCGTCGAGGTCGGCCGCATCGAGGCGGCCCGACCGCACGGCGTCGACGAGCCGGCGCGCCGAGCCCAGGCCGGCCGCCGGCATCTCGAGGGTGCCACCGGCCGCCGCGGCGGCGACGACGTCGTTCGAGCCGCCCCAGTCGGAGACGACGGTGCCGTCGAACCCCCACTCGCGGCGCAGGACCTGGGTGAGGAGGAACGGGTCCTCGTGGGCGTAGACGCCGTTGACGAGGTTGTACGACGACATGACCGTCCGGGGCCGGGCCTCCGCGACGACGATCCCGAACGCCGAGAGGTAGACCTCCCGGAGCGTGCGCTCGTCGACCACCGAGTCCGAGACCATGCGGCGCAGCTCCTGGGAGTTCACCGCGAAGTGCTTGGGGCACGCGGCGACGCCGTGGGACTGGATCCCGCGCACGTAGCCGGCGGCCATCCGGCCCGCGAGCAGCGGGTCCTCGGAGAAGTACTCGAAGTTGCGCCCGCCGAGCGGCGACCGCTTGATGTTGAGGCCCGGGCCGAGCAGCACGTCGACGTCCAGCGCCGCGGCCTCGGCGCCCAGCGCGGAGCCCACGCGCTCGGCCAGCTCGACGTCCCACGTGTTCGCCACGGCGGCCGCCGTCGGGAAGCACGTGGCCTCCTGCGAGGCCGCGATGCCGAGGTGGTCGGCCGCCCCGAGCTGCTTGCGGACGCCGTGCGGGCCGTCCGCCAGCCAGAGGGAGCGGACGCCGAGCCGCGGGAGGTCGTGCGTCTCCCACACGGTCTTCCCCGTCAGCAGGGCCGCCTTCTCCAGGAGCGTCAGGCTCGCGGTCGGGACGACGGCGGTCGTCGGCCCCGGGGCCGCGGCCGTCTCGCCGGCCGCGGCGGTGGTCTCGCCGTGGAGCTGCACGGTGCTCTCCTTGCGTGGTCGTGGGGTCGTGCGGGGTGCGTCGGGGCGGTCCCGGGCAGGCCGGGGCTGGCCGTCGGCGGTGCGCCGCGGACGGCGACTGGTCGGACGTGCGGGGCGGGGGCCCGGTGCCGGACGGCCGTCCGGGCCCCGGCGTCGGGCCGGCGGTGGTGGGCGCCACCGGCCCGACGGCGCCGGGTGCCGGGTCTCCCGGGCGGTCGCCCGCCCGGGAGACCCGTCGTCACCGGCTACCGGGCGGCGGGGACCGCCGGCTCGGAGGCGGGTGCGGCGACCTCCTCGGCCGCCGACCGGTGCCGGCGGACGCGCCGGACCACGAGGAAGGCGCCGACCAGGACGAGCAGCCCGAGCAGGACCGACACGCCGATCTGGACGTAGACCCAGGTGGGCGGCGTGTAGGTGACCGTCGCGCCGGGGGCGAGCCCGTTCATGGCGTTCGAGTTGGCCACCGTGAACAGGATGTTGTGGGTCGCGTTCCGGATGTCCGTGACGGCCTTCGCGGACGTCGTGTCACCGAACGACTTCGACGGCTGGAAGGTGAGCGTCAGGTCCGTGCCCCCGTCGAGACCCTCGTTGGGGTTCATGTACGGGTACAGGTTGAAGTCCGTGATCGCGAAGCCCTCGAAGCCCCACTCCCCGCGCAGCACGTCCGTCATGAGCGGCTTCGAGCCGCCCGTCCACGTCGCGCCGATGCGGTTGAAGGAGCTCATGATGCCGAGCGCCCCGACCGTCGTCTCCTCGATCGTGCCCTCGTCGTCCGCGATGTAGCGGACGTCCAGGGAGACGTCCTTGATCGCGAGCTCGAACGGCTTGAGGTAGATCTCGCGGATCGTCTGCTCGGTCGCCCAGGTCGCGGGGCCGTTGTCGACGCGGTTCGTCTCCTGCTCGTTGAGCGCGAAGTGCTTGAGCATCGTGTAGACGCCCTTGCTCGCCGCGCCGTTCGACACGGCGGCGGCCATGCGGCCCGAGAGGAGCGGGTCCTCCGAGTAGTACTCGAAGTTGCGGCCGCCGAACGGCGAGCGGTGCAGGTTCACCGCGGGCGCGTACCAGCCGTTGAGCCCCTTCTGCAGGGCCTCCTCGCCGATCATCGTGCCCATCGCGGTGCCGAGGTCGACGTCCCACGTCTGCGCGATGAGCACCTCGGACGGGTAGGCGACGCCGTTGATCGACGAGTTGATGAAGGACGAGAAGCCCGCCGGGCCGTCCGGCTCGACCGTCTGCGGCTTGGCGATCGAGGCGATCGCGGCCGTCTGGTACGCGCCGTTGAGGAGCATGTCCGTCATGTCGCCGACCGTCAGCGAGTCGAGCAGCTCCTCCCACCGCGGGTCGTCCTTCGGCAGGCCGCGCAGGTCGACGAGCGTCAGGTCGGAGCGCTCGCCCGTCGCCGGCATCTCGCCGTCGAACGCGGCGGCCTCGGCCTCGTGGTCCCAGGCGGCGAAGCCCTCCTGGGTGGCCTCGTCCGCGACCGACTGCTCGGCCGTCGGGGCCTGCGGGAACGTGCCCGCGAAGTCGGCGCGGGACATCGGGACGACCGTGCCGTCCGCGCCGTCGGCGCTGAAGCGCGCGGAGACGTCGTCGAACCGGTTGGTCACCTCGGCGAGGTCCGACGCGCGGTGCTCCTCGCCCGTGTACACGACGTCGGACGCGACCGGGTAGGTGATCGGCTCGGTGCCCGCCGCGACGGTGTGGGAGTCGGTGCGCAGGCTGAGCGTGTAGTCGCCCGCCTCCAGGACGTACGCCTTCGCGCCCAGGTGGTCGTAGGACGCCATGTCCTCGACGGCGAGCTCGAGGGTGACCGTCTCGCTCGCGCCCGGCGCGATCGTCCCGGTCTTGGCGAAGTCGCCGAGGACGACCTCGGACTTCTCGACCCCGCCGGGCGTGTACGGCGCCGAGTAGTAGAGCTCGACGACGTCGCGGCCGGCGACCGTGCCCGTGTTCGTCACCTCGACCGTGACCGCGACGGTCCCGTCGACGTCGCCCGCCTCGGTGCCCGTGACCGCCCACGTGAAGTCGGTGTAGCTCAGGCCGTAGCCGAACGGGTAGACCACCGCGTCGTCGTAGTCGATGAAGCCCTCGGCCGCCGCGGTCTCGTAGTAGCGGTACCCGACGTAGATGCCCTCGCTGTAGTTCACGAACGGCGCGTTGCTCGTGACGGTCGCGTTGGACGTCGCCTTCTCGACCGCCGAGACGGGGTAGGACGCCTCGACGTTCGAGTAGAAGAAGCTCCCGAAGTTGGCGAACGTCGGGTCGGCCGTGAAGTCGGCGGCCCACACGTCGACCGTGCGGCCGGACGGGTTGACCTCGCCCGTGAGGACCGACCCCAGGGCGTTGAAGCCGGTGGCGCCGGGCGAGCCCGCGAGGAGGATCGCGTCGACCTCCGGGTCGGCCTGCAGCTCGCCGAGCTCCAGGGTCGTGGACGCGTTGACGACCACGACGACCGTCTCGAAGCTCGCCTTCGCGAGCGCGATCAGGTCCTTCTCGTCCTTGTTCAGCTCGAGCTGGTGCTGACCGGGCTCGGCGTGGTCGTCCCAGCCGGTCATGTCACGCGTGAGGTCGCCGCCCTCGCCGCCGGGGCGGCCGATCGTGACGATCGCGGCGTCGCCGAACTCGGCGAACGTCCCGGACCGCGCCTCGTAGTCGCCGACGGGCAGCTCGCCGACGGTGTAGCTCGACGCGTCGGGGTTGTCCATCTCGATGTGGCCGCGCGGGTTCTCCGCCGCGAACGCCTCGATCGTGGCGTAGACCTCGTCGTTGACCGTGAGGCCCGCGTTCTCGAGGCCCCCGCGGACGGTCACGGCCGAGTTCGTGTCGACCGAGCCGGAGCCCGAGCCGCCGAACACCGGGTCCGCGGACGCGCGGCCCAGCATGGTCACGCGGGCGTCGCGCGTCAGGGGCAGCGCGCCGGCCTCGTTCTTCGCGAGGACGATGCCGCCGGCCGCGATCTCCTCGACGAGGGCCTTCGCGGCCTCGTCGACGGACTCCTGGCTGTCGTGCTCGGCCGTGTAGTACGCGGTGTCCCAGCCCGAGGACTCCTCGGAGTTGGTGAACGTGTAGGTGCCGGACCCGAGCTGGGACGCGACCCAGCCGCCCGCGACGTTGAGCGCGACGTTCGCGACGACGACGAGCACGGTCACCGTCGCGAGCACGGGGACCCAGATCCACAGGAACTTCTTGTTCGACATCGGTGTCCTGGCACCGTCGGCGTTCTTCGCCCTGGCGTTCACTGCATTCCTCCTCGAGTGCGGCCCGTTCCTCAGGCTAGGAGCGGGGTACGGCGCCGCCCGCCGCGGCTGCACGATCGGTCGTTTCTGCGGCACGGACGGTCGTCCGTGCTCGACCCGTGCCGTCCGGTGCCCCCGCCGTCCGCCTCGCCGTCCGCCCGGCGAGGCGGGCGGGGAGGCGGACGGCGGGGAGCGGTGCGGCTACTCCCCGGCCGGGGTGATGGTGCCGTCCTGGTCGATCTGCCACGTCTCGCCGGTCTCGGCGGAGTCGGCCTCGATCGTGTACTTCCCGTCCTTGATGTCGACCGTGCCCTGGACGCGCGAGGCGGCGTCGGAGGGGACGAACGGCACCACCAGGAGGCCGTACTTGACCGTCGGCTCCTTGACGTCGCTGGCGAGCATGATCTGCGCCCAGCTGTCGTCCTCCGCGAGCGCGTCGGCGACCGCCGTGCGCGCGTTCTCGAGGTCGGTCGCCACGTCGACGTCGGTCGCCTGGCTCTCGGACGACGACGGCCCGGCGGCGGAGTCGTCGCCGCTCCCGCACGCCGTCAGCCCGAAGGCCCCCGTGACGGCGACGAGCAGCCCGATCCCCGTGGTCAGCGCCTTGTTCCGCTTCACTTCCTGCTCCTTGGTTCGTTCGTGCCGCGGGCCCACCCCGCGGCCTGGTCGGGGCCGGACGGCGCCGGACGGGCGCCGTCCGCCCCGGGCGGGCGGCCGCTCGTGCGACCGCCCGCCCGTGCGGTCCGTCAGTCCGTGATCGGCCCGCCGTAGCTCAGCCCGAAGCCGTAGTCGTAGGCGTTGCCCGCAGCGTCGGTGTAGGGCGTCATGTCCTTCGCGACGTCCTCCTGCTGCGCCTCGACCGTGTCCATGTCCTTCGGGAACTGGACGGGCAGGCGGCCCTGGGGCTCGTGGAGGCCGAGCACGACCTCGAGGAGCGCCTGGTCGCTCGTGCCGAAGCCGACGACGATCGCGTCGGACGCGGCCTCGAACTCGGCCGGGACGACCGGGTTGGTCGCCTTGAGGACGGTGACGACCGGGATGTCCTTGCCGGTCGCCTCGACGGCCGCCACGGCGCGCTCGAACGCGTCGAGGTCGGACTCGTTCGCGATCTTCGACGTGCTCCCGAAGTAGGAGCGGTTCTGGCGCGTGCCGTCCGGGAGCAGGTCGCCGGAGATCGAGGTCTGGCGCACGTTCGGGCCGTCCGCGGTGTACGGGCGGTACTGCAGCGACAGCGGGTACCAGGTGTCGTTCTCGAGGTCGTGCCCGATGTTCGAGAACGTGCCGCCGTTGTCCGGGCTGTCCATGCCGACGAGCACGAGGTCGACGTCCGACAGGTCGGGAGCGGTGTAGCTCGTGACCTTGTCGTCGGCGTCCGTGACGGCCTCGTCGGTGAGCACGGTGCCGAAGTACTGCTCGGCGACCTCGAGGTCGATCCCGGCGCCCTCGGTGTACTCGCCCGGGCCGAACGAGCTCGCGAAGCCGGTGTTGTAGCTGCGCGGGATGTAGACCGTCTTGTCCTTCCACGCCTCGGCGTCCGCGGCGGTGACCGTCTCGCCGTCGTTCTTCAGCAGGACCACCGAGTCGAGCTGCGCCGCGTAGCCCGCGTCGACCTTGTCGTCGCTCGCCAGGACCGCCGTGGACTCGTCGAGGTCCAGGTACGCGTTCTCGTACAGGCCCGGGTTGAAGAACATCGTGAGGATGCGCGCGCCGGACTCGCGGAAGCGCGTGTCGGCGTCGACGTCGTTCGTGCCGGCCTCGAAGTCGGCCTGCCACATCTCGTGGGCCGCGAGGACCGGCGCGACGTCGTTGTTGCCGCCGAACATGTCGTGCCCGGTCTTGAGGATCTCGTAGTGGCGCTGCTCCTTGGTGAGGTCCTCGGCGCCCCAGCCGGTCGCGATGACCGCGCCCTCGTCGTTCATCCCGGTCGTGACGCCCCAGTCGGTGACGACGACGCCCTGGTAGCCGTTCTCCTCGCGGAGCAGGTTCATGCGCGTGTCGTCGTACGCCGTGCCGACGCGCTCGCCGAACAGCGGCTCGCCCGCGCCGTCGAGCGCGATCGAGTACGCCGACATGACGGCCGCGGAGTCGAGCGACCCGAGGAACGCCTCGGTGTGCGCGTCGAAGTTGCCGCCCGGGTAGACGCCGTACTTGCCGGCGTCGGTGTGGGCCTCGCGGCCGCCCTCGCCGGGGCCGTCGCCCGCCCAGTGCTTGATCATCGCGTTGACGGACTCGGGGCCCCAGCCGTCCTGGCCGGTCGTGCTCTGGTAGCCGTCCACGTAGGCGGCGGCCAGCTCCGTGTTCTGCTCGACGTCCTCGCCGAACGTGCCGCCGACGCGCAGCCACCGCGGCTCGGTCGCGAGGTCGATCTGCGGGCTCAGGGCCGTCGTGATCCCCAGCGCGCGGTACTCGGCGGAGGACATCTCGGCGAAGTTGTCCATGTGCTCGACGTCGAACGTCGCGGCGAGGCCGAGGTTCGACGGCCACCGCGAGATGTCGGCGCCCTCGGCGTTGTAGCCGCCGGAGCCCGCGGTCGAGCGCGGGTCGGAGGCGAAGTTCACCGGGACGTAGGGCTCGTCCGCGGTCGCGAGCGACTCGGCGTAGGCCTGCATCTCGTTGGCCCACGTGACGGTCGCCTCGACGTCGCTCGGGCCCGCGTGCAGGACGTTGCGCAGGTGGGAGTCCGTCAGGTACTCCTTCTGGGCGTCCGTGAGGCCGTCGGCCTGCGACCGCTCGTGCGAGCTGAAGAGCATGAGCCCCGCGATCTGCTCGATCGTGAGCTCCTCGGCGAGGGCCGCCGCGCGCTCCTCGGCCGGCTCGCGCCAGTCCTCCCACGTGTCGAGCGTCCCGTTCGCGTTCATGTCCTTGAACGCGAGCTCCTGGCCGTCGACCTCCTCGGTGAGGAGCTCGACCGCGCTGTCCTTGCCGTAGGAGAGCGTGGGCCCGTCGCCCGGGTTGTCGACGACCACGAAGGACGTGGTCCCGTCCGTGACCTCCCGGGTCGTGAACGCGTCGGCCGCGCTCTCGTCGTCCGTGGTGCCCGCCGTGCATCCCGCCGCGGCCACGAGCGCGAGGCTCGCGAGCGCCGCCGCTCCCTTGACGCGGCCCGCCCGGTTGTCGCGGTGTCCCGCCGTTGTCGTTGTCTTCATCGACCTTCCCTTGTCGTCTCCGCGCCCACCCGCTCCGCACCGACCCCGGCGACCCACCCGGAGGCGCGTGCGTGGCGCAGCGAGCTCTGCGAACCCGTCGAGGCCCGGGACGTCGTGGTCCCTGAGCCGCGCCGTCACGCTATGGACGCGGCGGACGGCGGGGGCGGCCGGGTGCACGAACCGTCGCTTTGCGTCCACGAACGGTCGTCGAGGTCACGGCGGGGTCACGGTGAGCGGGTCCCAGGTCCCGCCCGGACGGGTCGTCCGGCGGCCTCCGGGGCGGCGGTCCGTGCGGCGGTCCGCGCAACTCCGGGCCGGGGTCCGTGGCCGCGGGGCGCGGGTCTACGCCGGTTGCGTGGCCGACGCCGCCTGCCGCGGCGAGCCCGTGGGCGGACGGTCCTCCGGCATGGGCAGCAGGACGCGCAGGAGGAACCAGCGGTCCTCGGTGTTCACGGTCATCGACCCGCCGTACTTCTCCGCGGTGTACCGGATGGACTTGAGCCCGTACCCGTGCCGGGTGCGGTCGGCGCGCCGGGTGACGATGTCTCCGCCCTCGGTGCGGAGCTCGCCGGAGAAGTAGTTCTCGACCGTGAGCAGCACGAAGCGGTCGCGCGCGTAGACCGCGACCTTGATGATCCGCCGCTCCGGGTCGGGGACGGCCATGACGCCGTCGATCGCGTTGTCCAGGGCGTTGCCGAACACCGCGGCGACGTCCATCGCGGACATGAAGTCGAGCAGGGCGCCGTCGACCACGCACGTGAGGTCGATGTCCCGCTCCGCGCACTCCTGGCTCTTGGTCGTGAGGATCACGTCGAGCACGCCGTTGCCGGTGTCGGCCTGCCGGGCGTGGCCGGAGATGCTGGCCTCCAGGTGGTCGAGGTAGGACGCGCGCCGGCCCGGGTCCGCCTCGGCGCGGATCACCCCGATCTGGTGCTTGAGGTCGTGGTACTTGCGGTGGACGATCTGCATGTTCCGCTTCGACTGCAGGTACTGCTCGTGCTGCCGGCGCAGCATCTCGTCGATGGCGCGCACCTCGGACCGCGCCTGGTGCTGGAGACGTTGGCCCTGCTGGGCGTAGAGGGCCACGAAGCCGCACAGGTCGACGAGCGTGCGGATGTAGAAGATCTCGAGCCCGAGGCGTCCGCTGAACGGCGTGTTCGCGTTGAGGAAGCTGATGTTGCTCATGAAGAACGTGACGAGCGCGATCGCGACCGCCGACGCGAGCTCGCCGACCGTGACGTCGAGCTCCTGGCCGGGGCGGAAGTGGCGGGACTCGACGACGTACGCGACCCCGTACCCCACCGCGTACACGAGGACGAAGAACGCGACCTGCCAGGCCGTGCCGGGTCGGCCGTCGGGCAGGAAGAAGAAGCAGTGGACCTGCCAGTGCAGCGCCGCCACGAGCTCGGCGAGCACGAGCGCGCGCGCCGCGAAGTACCCCGCGTCGCGCGCCGAGACGCGCGCCGCCGCGACGATGAACCCGTACATGCACGCGACCGCGGCGGCCATCCCGACGGTCCACAGCTGGCGCGGCAGCAGGTCGGCGAGCGCCTGCACCCCGACCTGCGCGGCGAGGGCGACGACGGCGAGCGCCACGAGCCGGGCCCGCGGCAGGCGCGGTCGGCGCAGGAGCACGTAGACCAGGCACGCGAGCCACTCCGCGAGGCCGGTCAGCGCGCGCGGGATGTCGGGCAGGGTCGCCATGAGGTCGGTCGCGGCGCTCATGCCCGTCGTGCCCCGAGGTAGTCGGTGAGGGCCGCGAGGAACGCCTTCTTCCGCGCCCGGCTGATGAGCAGGTCGTGCCCGCCGACCAGGAGCACGCTGCTGCCCTGGACCGCGAGCACGTGCCGCAGGTTCACGAGGTAGCCGCTGTTGCTCCGGAAGAAGTCCCGGCCCTCCAGCTGGGCCTCGAGCGCCTTGAGCGGCCCGACGACGGAGTGCCTCCCGTCCACCGTGTGCACGGTGGTGCGGTGCTTCGCGCTCTCGAGGAACACGATGTCGTCGGTCGCGACGCGGGCCAGGCCGCCGTCGACCGCGAGCAGGAGGTAGTCGGCCGACCGCCGTCGGAGCCGGGCCACGGACCGCTTGAGCTCCTGGGAGAACGCGAAGTACCGCAGCGGCTTGAGCATGTAGCTCAGCGCGTCGACCTCGTACCCCTTGATCGCGTGCTGGGTCATGTTGGTGATGAAGATCAGGACGACGTCCGCGTCGACCTGGCGGATGCGCCGGGCGGCGCTGAAGCCGTCGAGGTTCGGCATCTCGACGTCGAGCAGCAGGATGTCGAAGTCCGGCCGGTACCCGGTGACCACCTGCTCGCCGTCGGCGAAGAGCGCGACGGCGAACTGCTCGCCGTGCTCCTGCTCGTAGCGTCGCAGGTACTCCACGAGCAGCGCGCTGCTCGCGGGGTCGTCCTCCACGATGCCGATCCTGATCACGATGCCGTTCTCCAGGGACTGTGCCCCCGGGGCGCGGCCCGACGACCGGACACCTCCGTGCGCCGTCGCGGCCTCGCCCCCGCCTACGTTGCCGATGAGCCCGCCGTCGTGCGGCGGATCCCGAACATTATGGGCCACCCGGCGGAGAAACAGGCCACCCGGTAGGGATTTCGGTCAGCGCAGGTCCCGGACGTACGCGGCGGCGCCGTCGTACGCGGCGATCCGCCGCTCGTAGTACGTCGCGATGATGAGCAGCAGGCCGCCCGCCGCGGCGAGCGTGAGCATCCACGGCCCGGCGGAGATGCGCGTGCCGAGCTGCGAGACGAACACGACGAGGATCTCGACGGGCAGCACGGCGACGCCCAGCAGGAACGGTGCCGCGAGGTGCTTGCGCGTCCCGACGAGGACCGCCGCGAGCGCGAGCACGACGACGAGCATCGCGCGCCACGTGCGCGCGTCGGTGTACGTCGCGAGCACCGACGGCCCGACGAGCGCGAGGAGCCCGGGCGCGAGGGTGCGCCACGACCCGACGACGCCGACGGGCCAGCCGCCGAGGGGCCGGGCCGTGCGCGGGGTCACGGCCGGGAGACCGCCCGGTCCACCCGGGGCCGTGCCCGCGGTTCCCGCCGTGCTCGTCGTGGCCGCGGTGCCCGCGGTGCCCGCCGCGAGCGCGAGGTAGCCCGCGACGAGGAGCCCGGCGCCGAGCGGGAGGGAGAAGACCTCGACGCGCAGCTCGCGCGGCGACCACGCACCGATCGCGGCGACGAGGGCGAGCAGCCACAGGAACCACGCGGGCGGGAGGTCGAGCCGCCCGCGCACGGCGCGGCGCACCCCCACCACGAGCACCACGAGCAGCGCGACCTCGACGAGCCAGACCGCCGCGATGACGCCCCACACGGGCCGCACGTTCGCGACGGCGCCGATCACCACGAGCCCGAAGGCGGGCGCGACGGCCCAGCGCCGCGCCGCCGCGGCACCCCGCCCCGAGGCCGAGCGCGCCGCGACGAGCCCCGCGCCGAGCGCCACGCCGCCCGCCGCGACCGCCCACGCGAACCCGAGGACGGACAGCGCGCCACCGCCGGGCACGTGCGCGACGTGCAGCGACTCCACCGTCCCGGCGACCGCCGCGAGCACCGCGGCACCGGCGAGCCGGAGCGCACCGGCACGCCGCCACGCGCTGCGGGTCGTCGCGGCCGGGGCGACACCTCCCGTCGTGGTGCCCTGCCGGAGCAGCACCGCACCGGCCACCGCCACCGCACCGGCGACGACGAGCAGCGACGCGCGGACGTCGCCCGCGCCCGGGGCCGCGCCCAGGACGAGCACCGACGGCACGACGAGCAGCACGAGACCCGCGCCCGCGAGATCCCACCAGCGCCGCGCACGACGGGCGAGGAGCGCGCCGACGACGACGGCGGCGACCGCGGGCGTCGCGGTGTACGCCTCGACAAGCCCGACCTCGGCGGCCGCGAGCGCCGTCCACAGCGCCGCGGTGCCGAGGACGGCGGCGAGCCACCACTCCCCCGCCGGTCGCGGTCGCGCGCGGCGAGCCCTGCGCCGACGGCGAGCAGGAGCAGCACGGCGACGGCGATCGTCGGGCCCGCGGCGGGGCGCCCGTACGCGAGCCCGACCGCGATGGCCCCCGTCACGGCCGCGCTCGCCTCGACGGCGACGCGGCCCGCCCCGAGGTCGAGCCGTGCCGCGAGCGGCCGGGCCCCCGCGAGGGCCGCCGCGACGAGGACGGCGACGACGGGCAGGACGACGGGCGAGCCGCTGCCCGGGAGCACGAGCGCGCCCGCGCTCACCACGGCGACGGCCGCCGTCGGGAGCACGAGGGCCGCGGCGAGGACGCGCAGCGCCGTCACCGAGCCGGGGCGCCGGGAGCCGACCAGGACGACCTCGAGCGCGAGCATCGCGAGGCACGCCGCGACGGACCAGGTGCTGCGCTCGTCGACGACGGTGAGCACGCCGAGCCCGAACGGCACGGCCGTCACGCCGAGGACCGCCCACCACGAGTCCCGGTCGACGCGCGGGGCGAGCGTCACCGCGAGCGCCGCGAGCGAGGCGACGCCGGACACCCCGCACAGCACGACGACCGTCCCGGCGCCGCTCCACGCGAGCGTCACCCCGAGCACGAGCAGCGCGTACCCGTACGCGACCCCGACGAGGGGCGCGTGCAGGGACCGCGGCGCGGCGGCGCGCGCTGCGAGCAGGAGCAGACCGACGACGACGGCCCCGACGGTCGCCGTCGGGCGCGCGACCCAAGAACCGGCGACGAGGAAGACGAGCGCGAGGACGGCACCCACGACGGCGGCGGCGTGCACGGCCCGCCGCTCGGACCGGCCGACGGGCAGCAGACCGTGGCGGACGGCGGTGCGCGGCCCGGGCACGAGGCGCGCGACGGGGCGCAGGGCGCGTCCCAGCCCGCGCCGGACGGCGCGCACGACGGCCCCGGGCGACGGGGCGCCCGCGGCGGCCGCCGCCGAGCGGTCGGTCCCCGCGGGCGCGGCGGCCGGGGCCGGCCGCGCCGTCGCGACGAGCAGCACCGCGACGAGCAGCGCGAGCAGGACGAGCGACGTGACGCCCGCGAGCCGCGGGTCGAGCACGAGGGTGAGGACGAGCACGAGCGCCGCCCAGGGCGCGAGCGCGCGCCCGGTCACGACGAGCGGCGCCGTCCCGAGCCGCGGCGCCCCACCGAGGAGGGGCGCGGTCCGCGGCGTGCGCAGCGGGAGCCGGGCCGCGACGAGCAGGACGACGAGCACGGAGAGGAGACCGACGAGCGTGCCGTCGAGCAGCGTCGCGCCGACGGTCCCGGGCGCCGTGCCCTCGCCCGCCAGCCCGGCGGACAGGACGCCCACGCCCAGCGGCGCGTCGTCGAGCACGGCGCTCGTCCCCGCGGTCGGGGTCACGAGCACCTCGGCGGCCCGCAGGCCCGCGAGCGCGAGGGCGGGGCCCGCCATGACGAGCACGACGACGGCGCCCCCGAGCAGCGCGTCGGAGCGGCCGACCGCGGGGACGGGCACCCGGAGCACCCCCGCCGACACGCGGCGGCCGGTGAGCACGAGCACGACGACCCACGCGAGCGCGCCGAGCGCGGGCGCGAGACCTACGAAGCCGACGCCGTCGCCCGTGCCGAGCAGCGCGCCGGCGAGTACCGCCGCGGCGCCGCCGACCGCGTACCAGCGCCGCTCGCCCGTCGTGACCCGGAGCAGCGTCGCGACGAGCGCCGCCCCGAGCGCGACGAGCGCCGCACCCGCTCCCCCGGGCAGCCCCGGCGGCGCGGCGACGGTGAACCCGACGAGGACCGCGAGGAGCACGGCGACCGTGCGCACGACGCCCAGGAACCCGCGCTCCGCGCCGAGGGTGCCGCCCACGCGCACGCCCGCCGCTGCAGCGACGGGGCCGGCGACCGCCGTCAGGCACGCCGTCACGAGGAGCGCGACGGCCCAGCCCCACGACGCCTGCGCCGCGGGCGCCGCGACCAGCGGCACGAGAGGACCGAGCACGACGGCGCCCGTCACCCAGGCCCGGACGCGCGCCCGCTCGCCCACGACGCCGAGGCCGACGAGCACGACGGCGAGCAGCGTCGCGCGCGCCGCGGCGGCACCCACCGGGTCGAGCGCCCACGCGCTGAGCGCGAGCTCGACGTCGACCAGGGCGAGCACGACGGCCAGCGCCGCGACGGCCTCCGCGGACGACCGCAGTCCGCGCGACCGCAGGAGCACCGCGGCGCCGACCGTGAGCGCGGTGACGACCCCGGTGACGAGGGCGCGCAGAGCGAGGTCGTCGGCGAACGTGAAGAACACGAAGACGACGGCGGCCACGGCGAGCAGCCCGGCCCCCGCCCCGGCGAGCACGGGCTGGAGGCCGACGGACCGCGCGGGGGCCGCACCCGGACCGACGCCACCGGCGCGCGGGCCCGCGGGCCCCGGCACAGGCACAGGCACAGGCGCGACCGGGCCGGCCGCTCCGGGACGCACCGGGGCACCCGGTCCGGGCGCGGGCGAGAGGGCCGGCGGGCGAGGCCCCGCCGCGCCGCGCCCGGCCGTGTCGAGCGGGCGCATCGGCGGCGGGCCCGCCGGAGTCCCCCAGCCGCCGCCCGCTGCTGCGCCGGGCCGACCACCGGGCCGGATGCCGGGGAGCATGCCGGGCGGGGGCGCGACGGCGGCACGGGCGGCCCACGCGGCCGCCTCGGGCTGGGCGGCCCGGAGCGTGTCGAGGGCGGTCTGGCGCCGCCGGAGCGCGTCGGCCGCGTCGGTCGACGCCGCCGCCACCTCGAACGCGAGCGGCCCGACGAGGTCGAGCAGGCACCGGTCGCACCGCGACGACCGCAACGGCGCGGCGCACGCGGGGCAGGAACGCGTCTCGGGGAGTCGCGCCAACGCGACGTCGACCCACGGCTCTCTCATGACGGACATCCTGGCGAACCTGTGAGGCGCCTGGGGACACGTCCACAGGGGGTCGCGTGGCGGTCCGGTGAAGAGCTCGGCCGCGGTCGTGAGGAACCGCGCGCGTCAGCGCGGGCGCAGCCCGCCCAGCGCCGTGTCGAGGACGCGGTCGACATACGTCGCCCGCCGAGTCGGAGCCATCGTGGGCTACCGGTGCCTGAACAACTCTCTGCTCGGACGCGTCAAGCAACGCGGCCCCGCGTTCTTCACGAAGTGGCTGTACACCGCAACCGCGCGTGGCGTCCACGACCATGAGATCGCTGCGCCCGTGCTGGACAACCGTGTGCTCACGTGGATCAACGAGAAGACAGACATGCGGCTCGCCACTGGCACACCGACGACTACGCCACGTACCTCGCTGCGCTAGAAAGCTGGGCGCGGTTCGCGACATCGAGGCGAACAGCGGCGGGTTGGGAAGGGGCAATCTTCTATCGGATGGGTGGCTGACACCGCGAGACCGCTCCGTGTGGAGCACGGGGCATGACTTCCGACGTCGAGCAGGGGCCGGTCGCTGCGCGACGACCGGGCCCTACCCCGCCCCGGAGCATCTGGGGCGCCTTCAGCTCATTCCAGCGCTTGCCGGTCGATGTCGTTCAGTCGACAGGTCTCGACAACTGTCTCCTCGGCATAGTCGACGGCGAACGACTCGGCATCGTGCCTGCTGTCAAAGGCCCGTAGACCGATCAAGTTTCGGGGGCTTCCTACGCTCACGACGTGCACCACGTCGGATCCAACACGGCCAACTCCTGGTTCGGTGTGCTGCCACGGGACCGATTCCCAGCGCACTTCGAGCTCTGGGTTGATGCGGGCGAGCTCTGATTCGACGTGTGTGATCTCGGCCAGGTCGGACACGCACGAGACTCGTGGCTCGTCTTCCCCAGAGCCACTTCGTGCATAGACAAGCAGCAGGTGCGTTGATTCGGTTCCCATGGTCGACACGTCCTCGCTAAACGGTGCAGCCCAGCTCGACGCGGGGGGTATACACACGCGCGTAGTACGTCCTACCAAGGTAGACGATCGTGCCGAGAGTCGTGCCGCCGAAGTCGGTGTCGATGTTGCCGAGGCAGTAGTACTCGATGTTCTTCTGGGTGTAGTTCATGACGCCGCGGTTGCCGCCAGTCTTGTTGAGCGCGACAAGCCAGAGCCCAAAGTACTCGTACCGAAGCGTGCTCTCGTGGTGGATGGAGGTCACGTTGTTGCTGCACTTCGTGTACGGCTTGAACCCGACTGCGCCCTTGTTCGACGAGGTGCGGAAGTAGACGACAGACGGGTGCAACTTGCACGGCCCATAGTTGACCGACGCGGCGGACGTCCTCGCGAGACCCTCGTTCGACTCGAGGCTGTCGAAGATCTCGATCGCCTCCTGGGGAGAGTCGGCCTCGACATAGGGGACAGGTTCGGTCGACAGGCGATCCCAGTCGACATCCCACGATTCGTCCCCGTTCTGAGCCAGGAGAGGGGCTTCGACGAACTCGCCGCCAACGTGGGTCCCACCCGGTACTCCGACCGCGGGAACCACGCCGAGCGCCGTCAGTATCGCCGCGATCACAACGGCGCTCGCCGCGCGGGCGCTTCGCTTCATAACAGTTGCCTCCTGCTTGAAAGAGGAGAACCCCTGCGCCCCCCTCCGCGCCTGGCATCCTGCCGTAGATACTGTGGTCTCCAACTCGGCCCCCGCCCCCAGCACTTCGCGCAATCCGCGCGCGCGTGATTGGGGCTTTCGTCAGACGCTCACGCAGCGCAGCGGTTCATCCGGGGATATAGATCCGGGAACTCCCTTACGCGGGCACCACTCGTGAGTTGATTAAAGCGTCGAGCGAGCGGCGGGTGCTGCCTGCACGGGCGGCGATATCGACCTTCGTCAGCAGCTCGGCGCGGTAGATGCCCCGGACGACAGTGGGGTAGCCGGGCGGTGCTGCCGCACCTGCGGCGCCAGGGCTCGGGCCACGTGCTCCAGATGTCGAGCATCGCCGCGCTAGCTGTACCCGACCAGCCGGCGGTAACCAATGTCCTCGCCGGGTACAGCTAGCCGGCTTCCCGAGCACGGGTCTGTACAGCGCGAGCAAGTTCGCGCTCGAAAGGATGGGGGAGGCGCTCGCGATGGAGGCGGGCAATTCGGGGTCTCGGTCACCGTCGTGCAGCCGGGCGGGTACTGGAACGGACCTGTGGGATCTCGCGACAGCGTCAGGACACGTGGCGGCGGGGAAGCACGCGAGCCGCGCCGCCGAGCAGCCGTCGCGGCGCCCGGCCCGGCCGCGGGATGAGCCCGCGCGCCGGGAGACCTCACGACGGCCGCGCTCAGCCCCCGAGTCGCTCGACGAGCGCGCGCGTCAGAGGCGCGTCGACCCCCGCGCGGTCGGCGGCGCGCACGATCGCGCCGCCGATCGCGTCGGTCTCGAGAGGCCGGCCCGCCTCGGCGTCGCGCAGCATCGAGGACTTCGCGTCGGGCCCGAAGCGGTCGTAGAACGTCAGGGTGCGGTCCGGGTCCGACGGCGCGCCGCTCGCCGCCGCGACGGCGGCGACCTCGCGGACGAGCGCCTCGAGCTCGGCCCGGTGCGTGGTCCGCACCTCGCCGATCGGGGCGCGGTGCGCCGTCGTGAGTAGCGCGAACGGCGCGAGGAAGCCGAGCTTCGCCCACATCAGCGCCGTCTCGTCGTCGTGCACGGTGGTGGGGATGCCCGCCCCGTCGAGGAGCGCGCGGACTGCCTCGACCCGCTCCGGGGCCACCCCACCCGGCGCGACGTCGACCTCGACGAACGCGCTCGTGTGCTCGATCTCGCCCGGCGCGACGCGCGTGGACTCGACGCGGACCGTCGCGGGGAGCACGCGCGCGGTGCCGTACCGCGCGCGCAGCGCGTCGAGGTGGTCGAGGCCGTTGAGCATCGGGACGACCACGCCGTCACCGAGCACCTCCGGCGGCACGCGGTCGAGCGCGTCGTCGAGCGCGGTCTGCTTGACCGCCACCACGACGACGTCGACCGGGGCGTCGAGGCGCGTGGCCGCGCGCGCCGGCACGTGGAGGTCGCCCACCTGGCGGCTGCGCACGTGGAGGCCGCGCTCCGTGAGGGTGGCCGCCGTGGCCTCGCCCGCGAGGAACGTCACCCGGGCGCCCGACCGGACGAGCAGCGCGCCGACCAGCCCGCCGACCCCGCCCGGCCCGAGCACCGCCACGTCCCGGCCGTCCCGGCCGCTCAGGCCGTCCGTCGTCTCCGTCACCGTCGTCCTCTCGTCGTGCCGCCGGGTCGCCCCGGTCGTCGTGCCCGCGCGAGCGGGCGCGCCCGCCGTCAGGTCGCGGGGACCTCGACCCTACCCACGGGGACCGACCGCGCCGAGCCGGTGCCGGGCACGGTGAGCGCCGCGATGCCCGTGGTGATCGGAATCGCGAGGACGAGCCCGATCGAGCCGACGAGCGTGCGCACGACCTCTTCCGCGATCTCGCCCGACGTGAGGCTGGTCGCGAGGTTCTGGTCGGAGAGGTAGACCGCCATGAGGAGCGGCAGCGCGGCGCCGACGTACGCGAACGCGATCGTGTAGACGGTCGAGGCGATGTGGTCGCGCCCGATCCGCATCGCGCGCGCGTACAGCTCGCGCCGCGTCGCGAGCGGCGCGACGGCGCGCAGCTCCCACACCGCGGACGCCTGCGTGATCGTCACGTCGTTGAGCACGCCCATGCCGGCGAGCACGATCCCGCACAGCACGACCCCGCGGATCGAGAGCTCGGGCGCGTACTGCGGGATCCACAGGGACTCCTCCGACGTGAGGCCCGTGATGTTGGCCGCCCCGGATCCCCACCAGCCCAGCACGGCCGTGAGCACCAGGCCCACGAGGGTGCCGAGCAGCGCCGTCGACGTCCGCGCGGTGAACCCGTGCGCGACGTACAGCACGACGAACATGACGAGCGACGACGTCACGAGCGCGACGCCCAGCGCGTTCTGCCCGGTGAGGAGCGCGGGCAGCGTGAACGACGTGATGACGACGAACGCGCCCGCGAGCCCCGCGAGCGCCGCGAGGCCCCGCCACCGCGCGACGGCGAGCACCACGACGGCGTACGCGACCGCGAGGACGCCGATGGGCAGCCCGCGCTCGAAGTCCATGAAGACGTAGGGCGTGCCGCCCGCGCCCGCGGCCTCGGCGATGTACAGGACGCGCAGGCGGTCGCCCTCGTCGAACCCGTAGGCGACGTACTCGGGCGGCGCGTTGACGGTGATCGCGTCGCCGCCCACGTCCTCGCCGCCCGCGCGGGAGCCCGCGTCGAGCCGGGCGGGCACCTCGCTCGTCGCCTCGTCGACCGGCCCGGTGACGGTCGCGCGCAGGACGGTGCTGCCCTCCGCGGCGACGGGGATGCGTGCGGGCACGTCCGCCGCGGCGGGCCACAGCGCGACGAGCCCGGCGAGCGTGACGAGCAGCGCGGGCACCAGGAGCGCGGCGAGCGTGACCCGCACGCGCCGGGTCGCGGGCGCGGCTGGGCCGTGCGCGTGGGCGTGCGCGTGCGCCGGGGTGCGTGCGGTGCCGCGCGCCAGGACGTCGGGCACTCGCCGGGACCGCGTGCGGCGCTCGCCGCGCCCGGGCGTCTCGGGAGGGGTCGGTGCGCTCACGCGAGGATGCTGCCACGGCGGCCCGACGACGCCCGGCGGCACGCGCCGTCGGGCACCGATCGCGCGGGCCGGGCCGTCCGGGGCCCCCGCCGGCTCACTCGGGGAGCGTCACGTGGCCGCGGCGCACGCCCGCGACGAGGCGGCGCGGGAGGGTGACCTCGCGGCCATCGACGACGACGGTCACGAGCTCGGGCACCTGCGCCTTCCACTGCGAGCGACGGGCGCGGGTGTTCGAGCGGGAGAGCTTGCGCTTGGGCACGGCCATGAGGGGTCCTTCCGGTGGGCGAGCGCCCAGCCTACCGGTTCGTGAGAACGATTCTCAAGACAGGTCGGGCCGTCGGTCCGGCCCGGCGGTAGCATCCCCGGGGCCGCGCGCCCTGCCACGACCCGGCGCGACCGCCGCACCCACCACCACGACGCACGAGGAGCCCTCATGGCCACGGTCGACTACTTCCTCTCCGGTGACCCGGAGGTCGCCAAGCAGCACCTGCACGCCGCGCTCCAGGAGCAGGGCTTCACGGTGACCACGCGCCCCACGGGCCAGTGGGCCGCCGAGCGCGGCAGCAAGCAGAAGACGTTCTGGCTCGGCGCGTTCGCCGGCAAGGCCCAGCACCTCGTCTTCACGGTCGACTTCATGGTCCACGGCGACCAGCTCGTCGCGCGCATCGACCGCCCGACCGGGCACGGCGCGATGGCCGGCGCCGTCGGCGTCGCGCGCTCGAACAAGGCGTTCGGCGAGGTCGACCAGGCGATCGGCACGCGCCTCACGCAGCACGGCATCCTCGCGAACGTCGTGCACGCCTGAGAACGCGCAGGTCGCCGATCACGAGCCTCCTCGCGGTCGAGCACGTCGTTGGTGGCGCCATCACGCCGATGACGACGTCAACCCCGTGCTCGGCGCCGGGGGTGCGACGCACGAAGGCCCGGATCCCCTCACGGGGGTCCGGGCCTTCGTGCTGCTGACCGGGCCGGCGACGGCCGGTCAGCGGGACGTCACTTGGCGACGGCCTTCTTGAGCAGGCTGCCGGCGCTGATCTTCACGCCGTAACCGGCCGGGATCGAGATCTCCTCGCCCGTACGGGGGTTGCGGCCCGTGCGGGCGGCACGCTCGACGCGCTCGACGGACAGGAGGCCCGTGACCTTGACGGCCTCGCCCTTGCCCAGCGACTCGATGAGCACCTCCTGGAAGGCGTTGAGAGCCTTCTCGGCGTCCGCCTTCGACAGGTCGGCCTTGCTGGCGATGGCCGAGACGAGCTCGGACTTGTTGAGCGACATGCGAATCCCTTCTTCGGTTCACGACGCGCGGTGGTCACCACCCGTCGTCACGGTCTCAGTGTGCCAGCCGCGGGGCCGTGCACCGGGGACAACACTAGGGAACACGCGGAGTTTCGCGCGACTTCTCGCGGCTCTCGTCGTCGCGTGTCCTCGCTCAGCCGTCCTCGTGCTCGTGGTCGTGGCCCTCGTGCTCGTCGTGCGCGGGCTCGTCGTGACCGTGCTCGCCGTCCTCGTGGGCGTGCTCGTCGGCCTCGTGGCCCCCCGTGGTGGCCGGCTTGCCGGTGACCCCGTTGAGCTCGTTCGGGACGACGTCGAGCTCCGCGCTCTTCCACACCTCGCCGCCCACGTAGTCGACCGCGTGGATCGCGCGACCGGCCGGGTCCGTGACGTAGGCGATGCCGTCCTGGACGAACAGCGCCGGCCGCGGCTCCTGCCACTCCTCGGGCTCCTCCCACGCGTCGACGACGGGGACGGACCGCACGACCGTGCCCGACTCCGGGTCGATGACGTGCAGCGACCCGTCGGTGCCGAGCACGAGCGCCTCGCCCGCGTCGCCCCGCCCGAGCGAGCGGAAGGTGTAGCTCGCGGGGAGGTCGACGAGGCGCAGGCTCGCGTCGCGCGTGTCCACGAGGGAGACGCGCGTGGGCCGCTCGAGCTCCGCGTCGGGGTCGGACTTGTAGTCGCCGAGCACGACGGGCGACGCCTCGCTGCCCGCCTGGTTGCCGATGCGCCCGTAGGCGTCCGGGGCGGCGACCTTGGTGATCGCGCCGCCCGCGACGACGAGCACGCCGTCCTCGCAGCCGATGACGACGGCCTCGCCCGCGGCGACGGCCTCCCCGTGCACGCCGGGGCACTGGTCGTTCGCCGCGACCTCGTCGCCCGCGGCGTCGAGGAGCCGGACGCCGGTGCGCGCGTCCTCGGTGCCCTCGGAGACGACGAGCGAGCCGTCGGACAGCTCGACCGCGACGCCGTGGTGCGCCGCGGGGGTGGTCAAGGTGCGCGCGTCGTCGATGCCGTGCGGGTCGGCCACCGTGGCCGAGTCGAGCACGGTGATGTCGCCCGTGCCGTCGTCGAACAGCGCGGTGCGGCCGTCGTGCACGACGACGTGGCCCGGCTTCTCGGCCGCGTACGTCACGTCCGTGAGGACCGGGTCGGCCGTGTAGTAGTGGGCGTGGTCGCCGTGCGGCTCGGCCCAGGTGCCGGCGTCGAGCACCTGGAACCCGCCGGACGTCGAGACGAGCAGGTGCCGCCCGTCGCCCGCGGGGTTGAGGCGGTTGAAGCCGTCGAGCGCGAGGTCGTCGACGACCTCGAGCGTCGTCGCGTCGAGGACCTGGACGCCGCCGTCGTAGGTGATCGCGAGGCGCGGTGTGAGCGCCGCAGCCTCGCTCACGTCGGACGTGGCCGACGGCGCCAGCTCGGTCGCGTCGCCCTGCTCGCCCTCGGAGCCCGCGCCCTGCGCGCACGCCGCGACGAGCGTGAGCGGGAGGGCGAGGCCGAGCGCGAGGGCGAGCGGGCGGCGTCGGGCACGGGCGCCGGGAGGGGCCGTCACCCGGGCGGGATCGGCAGCGGCGTCGGTCGGGTCGGGTGCGGTGTGGTGCATGCGTGGTCGGCCGCCCGGACCCCCGGGCGGCCGCTCCTCTCCGGTGGTGGTGGTGCGCGGGTCAGCCCTGACGGGCCTTCCAGCGCGGGTTGGCCTTGTTGAGGACGAAGGTCTTGCCGTGCCGGCGCACGACCTTCGCCCCGGGCTTGTCCTTGAGCGAGCGGAGCGAGGCGCGGACCTTCATCGCGCGCCCCCGCCCTGCGCGCCGCCGCGGGCGCCGTAGCGCTGGCGGAACTTCTCGACGCGCCCGGCGGTGTCCACGACGCGCTGCGTGCCCGTGTAGAACGGGTGGCTCGCGCTCGAGATCTCGACGTCGACGACCGGGTAGGTGTTCCCGTCCGTCCACGTCACGGTCTCGCGCGGGACGCCCGGGCCCTGCGGGTGGTCGCCCGCGAGGGTCGAGCGGGTCAGGAACGAGAAGTCGGCGGACTTGTCGCGGTAGACGACGGGCCCGTAGACGGGGTGGATGTCCTTCTTCATGATGGTCTCCTTGCTGAGCCAGGGCCGGCCGCCGCTCGGGGCGGCGGTCACCAGCTCGACTTCGTGACTCCGGGCAGCTCGCCGCGGTGCGCCTGCTCGCGCAGGCGGACGCGGGAGAGACCGAACTTCCTCAGGTAGCCGCGCGGGCGGCCGTCGACGACGTCGCGGTTCCGCGTGCGCGTGGCGCTCGCGTCGCGGGGCTGGCGCTGGAGCTCGCGCACCGCGTCCTCCTTCTCCTCGGGCGAGGACGACGGCGACGCGACGACGCGCTTCAGCTCGGCGCGACGCTCGGCGTAGCGGGCGACGACGGCCGCCCGCTGCTCGTTGCGCGCGATCTTCGACCGCTTCGCCATCAGCGCTCCTCGCGGAAGTCGACGTGGCGGCGGACGACGGGGTCGAACTTGCGCAGGACCATGCGGTCCGGGTCGTTGCGGCGGTTCTTGCGGGTCACGTAGGTGAACCCGGTGCCCGCGGTGGACCGGAGCTTGATCACGGGACGGAGGTCGGTGCGGGTAGCCATCAGAGCTTCTCCCCTCGGGCGAGGATCCGCGCCACGACGGCGTCGATCCCCTGGCGGTCGATGGTCTTGATGCCCTGGGCGCTGACGCGCAGGGTCACGTGGCGACCCAGCGACGGCACCCAGTAGCGCTTCTTCTGGATGTTCGGGTCGAAGCGACGCTTGGTCCGCACGTGGGAGTGCGAGATCGCGTGGCCGAACCCGGGAGCGGTGCCGAGCACCTGGCAGACGGCGGACATGGCGGTTCCTCTCGGGGTCGGTCGGGGCGACGGGGACGACACTAGATAGTGAGAATCATTCCCGTCAAGACGCTATGCTGACCCGCTGTCGAGAACAGTTCTCAGGAGCAGGTTGTTCCCGAGCCGGCCGCCGCGCCTCCCGGGACGCCCCAGACCACGGATCGGAGCGCTTCATGCCCTTCTCGTCACACCCCTCGCCAGACCCGGCGCCCGACGACACCCGCGTCGCCCTCAGCGTCCTCGCGACCATCGACCCCGTGCTGCGCGACAGCGCGGTGTTCGGGCTCGTCGTCGGGGCTCCGCGGGTCGTCGCGCTCCGCCACGACATCCGGGCCGCCGAGGGAGCGCTGCGCCGGGTCGTCGTCGACGCGAGCGGCGTCGTCGAGGACGAGGTCGTGCCGCTCGAGCACGCGTGCCTGTCGTGCGCGGTCCGGGAGGACGCCGTCCCGACGCTGCGGCGGCTCGCGGAGGACGGGCGCTGGGAGCACGTCGTGCTCGCGCTCCCCGTGGCGGCCGAGTCGCTGCCCGTCGTCCGCGCGCTCGCCGCGCAGACCGCCCCCGGCGGCGAGCTCGAGCGGCTGCGCCTCGCGACCGTGCTCGCCGTCGCCGACGTGGACACGCTCGAGCACGACCTGCTCGACGACGAGCTCGTCACCGAGCGCGGCGTCGGGCTCACGGAGGACGACCAGCGGGCCGTCGGGGAGGTGCTCGCCGCGCAGCTCGAGCACGCCGACCTCGTCGTGACGACCGGGGACCCCGTCGCCGCCGCGACCGGGGCGGGGCTCGTCGACCGGCTGCGCGGCGTCGGGACGCGCCGGGTCGACGGGCTCCACGCGCTCGCCGCCGCCGACCTCGCAGGACGCACGCACGACCCGGTGGCCGGCGAGCGCCGGGCGCACCCGCTCGGCGTGCGGGGCCCGCTCCCCCGGCACGCGCGCCGCGCGGGCGACCGGAGCTGGACGGTCGAGCTGCGCTCGGCCCGCCCCTTCGACTCCGAGCGGCTGCTGCGTCGCATCGAGGACCTGGGCACCGGGCGGGTCCGGTCGCGCGGGGTGTTCCACGTCGCGAACCGCCCGGACTCGCTGTGCGCGTGGGACGGCGCGGGCGGCCAGCTGTGCATCGGCACGCTCGGCACGTGGGACGACGCGACCACCGCCGAGGGGCGGCCCGTCGAGCCGCACACGCGCGTGGTGGTCGTCGGCGCGACGCCGCCGGACGGCGAGCCGGGCGACGACGTGCGCGAGCGGGTCCTCGACGCGTTCCGCGACGTGCTCGCGACGCCGGACGAGCTGGCCGACGGCGGGCTGCGCTGGCTGGGGCGCACCGACGTCCTCGCGCCCTGGCTCGGCGCGCGCACGGACGCCGTCTGAGGTCGGTGCCGCTGCCGCCGGGACGCGAGGGCGGGCCGCAGGGAGGGCGGAACCTCCCGGGGACGGGAGAACCGGTGGCGATCCGCCGCGAGAGCTCCCCCCAGCGAAGCTCTCGTCGCGGACCGCCACCGGTCCAGGTGTGTCGCCACGTGACCCGTCGTGGCGACGTCCCCCACCAGTGCAAGAGCACCGGGGCGCCCGTTCGTGACGCGCGTTGCCAGTGATGTGGATCACAGTACGACGCGGGCTGCTCGACCGCGCGCGCACGTCACACCCCGACCCGCGTCATGATCGCGGCCCGAGAGCGTCTTCCTCCCTGAGGGCCGCCGGACGGAGGCGGCCGGGACGGGAGCGGCGTGCACACGCAGGACCTGACGGAGCTCGGCGACGAGCAGCTCGCCGACGCGGTGCGCGCGGGCCGCGCGGAGGCGTTCGCCGTGCTCTGGGAGCGGCACGCGGACGCCGGACGCGCGGCGGCCCGCCGCCTCACGGCGACGTACGACCCGGACGACCTCGTCCAGGAGGCGTACCTGCGCGTGCTCGGCGCGCTGCAGTCCGGCCACGGGCCGACCGGCCCGTTCCGGCCCTACCTCTACACGACGCTGCGCAGCGTCGCGGCGAGCTGGGCCCGCACGCCGGACCCGACGCCTGTCGAGGACGTGCCCGAGGTCGTCGACCCGCACGACCTGTCGACCGAGGTCCTCGAGCGCTCGGTGACGGTCCGCGCGTTCCGCCGCCTGCCGGAGCGGTGGCAGGCCGTGCTCTGGTACACCGAGGTCGAGGGGATGGAGCCGCGCGAGGCGGCACCGCTGCTCGGGCTCTCGGCGGGCGCGACCGCCGCGCTCTCCTACCGCGCCCGCGAGGGCCTGCGCCGCGAGTGGCTCCAGGCCCACGTGAGCAGCGACGCGGTGGCCCCCGAGTGCCGTTGGACGGTCGAGCGCCTGGGCGACCACGCGCGCGGGACGCTGTCGCGCGCGGCGCAGGACCGCGTCGAGGAGCACCTCACCGGGTGCCTGTCGTGCTCGATCCTCGCGGAGGAGGTCGACGACGTCGCCTCGCGCCTGCGCATCGTCCTCCTCCCGCTCGTCCTCGGCGTCCCGGCCGCCGTCGACGCCGCGACGGGCGCGCTCGCGGCGACGACCGCCGCACCCGGCACGCCGACGGGCCCGGCTCCCGGCACGACGACGGGCCTGACGACCGGCACCACCGGGGGCGGGGTCGGCGGAGCGGCGTCCGGCGCCGGGGCCGGAGCCGCCGCGGCGGGAGCCGCGGTCCCCGGTGTCCTGGTCGGCGCGCTCGCCGCGGTGGTCGTGGCGGCCGTCGTCGGCGTGCTGGCCGTGGCGCGGCCGTGGTCCGCTGCCGACCCGCCCGCCGCCGCGGCCGGGCAGCAGTCGTCCGCTCCCGGTCTCGCCGCGCCGCTCCCCGTCCTTCCGGACGGCGACCCCGCGGAGAACGGCGCGGACGACGTGCCGGTCGCGACCGAGCCGGACGCCCCCGCCGGGGCGGGCGACCGCCCCGAGCCGCCCGCCGCGGGCCTCGACGCCCCACCCGCCTCCCGTCCGGACGGGCAGGACGCGCCCGGAGCCGGCGAGACCGCGCCCGAGCCGGCCCCGCCGTCGGTCGAGCCGGCCGCGCCGGCCCCGCCGGAGCCCGAGCAGCCCGGTCCGGAGCAACCCGCGCCCGAAGAGCCCGGGCCCGAGGAACCGGCGCCTCCGGCACCCGTCGTCGACGAGGCGCCCCCGGCCGGGACGCTCACCGTCTACCCCGCCCTGCGCGGCACCGGGGAGCCCGGGGCGCGCGTGCGGGCGCTCGACGCGACGGGAACGGTCGTCGGCACGACGACCGCCGCCGACGACGGCCGCTGGGCGCTCGTCCCGACCGGGCTCGGTGCCACCGGGGAGCACGTGCTCGACGTCGTCCAGGAGGTCGACGGCGTCGTCTCCGCGGCCGCCGCGCCGCTCGGCCCCTACGTGTTCGACCTCCCGCGCGTGCTGTCGCCGGGCCCCGGCGAGACGGTCCTCGGCGCGCGCGAGACCGCGCCGTGGGAGGACCCGCGCTTCTCCGTCCTCGTGACCTTCGCGGGTACCGCGGGCCTGGTCGTCGAGGCGTTCGTCGACGGGCGCTCGACCGGCAACCTCCACGAGCTCGGCGACGAGCCCGCGGTGCGCCAGGTGCGCGGCCTCGCCCCCGGGCCGCACACGTTCGGGATCCGGTTCGTCGAGCCGTGGTCGGACACCGCCGGGTTCGGGCCGACCGTGAGCGTCGGCTTCACCGTCGCGGGCCCCTGAGCGCGGGACACGCGACGGCTGCGGGCGTCACCCCCGCGCGCGCCGGCGGGACCACGCCCCTCCCGCGACGCCGACGACGCCCGCCCCGAGCACGACCGCCCCGACGAGCGGGCCGGTCGGCGTCGGGGAAGCGCCCGCCGCGACGGGCGCGGGGGCGAGGGAGGCCGCCGTCGCGACGAACGTGGGTGCCGGACGGGCGCCCGCCGGGTCGGTGTCCGTCCACGCGTACGAGGCCCCGGACGGGCACTCCTGCACCGCCGGGAAGACGAACGCCTGCCCGGGTTCGCCCGTCACGCGGACGTCGAGCGTGAAGGCCGCACGCTCGCCGTCGGGCACGGGCTCCCCGGCCCACGCGACGGCGTCGTCCGTCACCTCGGCGGTCCAGCCGGCCGGCTGGCCCGCGTCCAGCGCCTCGACGCCCGCGGGCAAGGTGACGCGCAGGGCGTCGGTGGGCTCGCCGTCGCACCCGTGGTCGAACGTGAACGTGAGCCGCGACGTGCCGTCGCCGCGCGGCTCGACCGTCTCGATGAGCACGTGCGCCGCCGCGGGCGCGGTCGTGAGCAGGGCGAGCGCCCCGGCGGCGGCCAGGGCGAGGAGGGCGCGCGCGCCGCGGTGCGGCCCGGGCGGCCGTCGGTCGGGGGTCATGAGGTCACCTCCACGGGGATGCGGACGATCGGGTTCTCGTACTTGGACGTCCGCACGCTCACCTCGAGCGTCCAGGAGCCGGGCATCGGCAGATCGAGCGTCGCCTCGTACGCGCCCGGCCCCGTGCGCGTGAGCGGCCGCGAGAACGGGCCGAGCGCCGGGTCGGCGAGCGTCGTCGCCAGCTCCGGCACCGCGACCGGCTCGAACGGCGCACCGTCGGCGTCGAGCAGCTCGATCTCGAGCGCGTTGACGCCCACGCGCCCCGGCGTGACGCGCGCGCGGAGCGTCCCGTCCCCGAGCTCCTCGACCACCTCGACGGCGGAGGCCGCGCCGTCCTGCGCGGACGCCACCGCCGGGACGACCGGGCTGCGCGAGACGAGCACGCCCGTCGCGGCGAGCACGAGCACGAGCAGCGCGGCCTCGACCGCGACGGTCCGGCCGAGCCGACGGCGCGCCGTCGTCGCGGTCGTGCCGCCCGCCGCGCCGGCTCCTCCGGGCCCGGCGACCTCGGGGACGAGCCGGTACCGGTTCCACGCCGCGATGCCGACGAGCACGAGCGCGACGCCGACCTTGACGAGCAGCGTCCGGCCGTACGTCGTCGAGACGAGCGCGTCGAGGGTCCCGAGGATGCGCCACCCGAGGACGGTCCCGGTGACCGCGAGCGCGAGGACGACCCACGCGCCGAGCGCGGAGAACCGCGCCACGGTCACGCCCGCGCGGCGGGCGTCCACGTGGGCGGACGGCGCGAGCACGAGCGCGAGCCCGACGACGCCGCCGAGCCACACCGCCCCGGCCGCGACGTGCAGCGCGTCCGCCGTGACGACGAGCCACGGCGGCCCGAAGGTCCGCGTGTGGCCCACGAGCACGAGCGACCCCAGCGCGAGCGCGGCGGCGCCGAGCACCGTGCCCGCGGGCCAGGCGGCCCGGGTCTCGCGCGCGGCCCGGGGCGCGAGCAGCGTCGCGACGACGAGCCCCGCGAGCCCGAGCGCGCCCGCCACGGTGGTGTCGGAGGCGAGGCCCGCGGCCCACGTCGCCGGGTCCGCGAGCGCGCCCAGCCCGCCGCCCGCCTGCCAGGCGGGCGTGAGCGGGACCGCGAGCACGGTCCCGACGGCCGCGACGCCGAGCGCCCCGCGCCGGACGCGGTGGAGCCGCCGCCGCAGCACGGGGGCCGCGCCGGGCGAGACGTGCAGCACGAGGAGCTCGAACACGACGAGCCCCGCGACGAGGAACGTCCCGGCGTAGACGGCGGCCTGGTCGAGCGCCCGGACGGCGACGAGCGCCGCCGTCGGCTCGGCCACACGCGCCTCGACCGCGGTCGTGCTCGGCGCGCCGACGGAGAACGTGAACGCCCCCGCCACGGGGTGCGTGTCGAGCGACACGACGCGCCAGCTGACGACGTAGGTGCCGTCGCCGAGGACCGTGCCGGGCGTGACGACGAGCGCGTCGTCGACCGCGGCGACGTCCACGTCGACGGGGGTGCCGTCGGCCGCGAGGACGGTCGTGCCGCCGGGGACGACCTGGACGGGCTCGTTGAAGGTGAGGGTCAGCGCGTCGGGCGGCGCGTCGAGGACGGTGCCGTCCTGCGGGTCGGTGCCCACGAGGACGGCGTGGGCCGCGGCCGGGCCGCTCGCGAGGATCGCGAGCAGGACCGCGGCCGCGGCACCGACGACGACGGCCACCGCCCGGCGCAGCGCCAGGGGGCGGCCCACGGGTCAGGCCCGCGGGCGCGAGCGCACGAACCCGAGCAGCCCGAGCACGAGGCCGGCCGCCGCGAGGACGAGCGCCGTCCACGTGACCGCGGGGGCCGGGCCGCTCGACGTGCTCGCGGCGGCCTCCGCCGCCTCGCCGTCCGCGGCGGCCGGCTCGGCGGTCGCGTCGGCCGCGCCGTCCTGCGTGCCGTGCGCGCCGCCGCCGGACGCGGCCGTCAGCTCGAACAGCGGGGCGGGCAGGTCGAGCTCCTCGCCGTCCTCGCCGTCGGCCGGGACCTGCACCCAGGCGCTCTCGCCCTCGGCGCACTCCTGGACGGTCGGGAAGACGAGCGTCTCGCCCGCCGCGTCGGGGAGCTTGAGCGACAGCACGAACGCGTCGCGGTAGCCGTCGGGCAGCGGCGCCTTCGCGGTGTACACGACCTCCGCGACGCGCTCGGTGTACTGGCCGCCGTGCCCGTCGTCCACGGGCTCGGCGAGGTCCTCCATGACCTTCTCGACGTCCCAGCCGGGGTTGACCGTGGGGGTCACGGTGACGACCTGCTCGGGGACCTGGACGGAGACCTTCGTCGTCGGGGAGTCGCCGCAGCCGTGCGGGACGCCGAACGTCAGGAGGGCGTAGGAGCCCGCCTCGGTCGTGTCGGGGGTGACGGTGACGTGGGCGGACGCGGCGGCCGCGCCGGTCACGGCGAGCCCGGTGGTCAGTGCGGCGGCGCCGACGGCGCGCAGGGTCTTTCGCATGGTGGTGCCTTTCGGGGAGAGGTGCGGGGAGAGGGGACGCTGCTCCGGCGGGCACGACGGCGCGCCGCGCCACGGGTCGGCGGAGCCGGCCGGCGGCGGGTGAGCGGTCGCGCGGGCGCGCGGGAGCGGGACGCCGCGGACTCCGTCGGGCGACGGCGTCCGCGGGGGCGTCCGGGAGAGGTCAGGCGGGAAGGGGCGGCCCGCGCCCGGGCGCGGCGCCGCGCACGAGCAGGTCGCGCACCGTCGGCAGCGCGCCGACGGCGGGAGGGGCCGCGAGGACGACGACGGGCCGCGGGCGGCCGGGCACCCGGCGTCCTGCGAGCCACGTCCACAGGCGCCACAGCACGGCGTCGCCGTACCGCAGCACGAGCGCGACGGCGAGCGTCGCGACGGCGTGCGCGCCGAGCATCGCGAGCGGCGAGGAGGAGTGCGCGTGCGCGGCGGCGTCGGCCGGGGACAGCGCGGCGCAGCGGTCGAAGACGACGTGGAGCACGAGCTGGCCCGCGCCGAGCAGGCCGAGCAGCCGCGGCAGCCCGACCTCGCGCCGGGTGAGGGGTCGCACGGCGACGGCGGTGAGGACCGCGAGGACCCCGAGTGGGACCGCCCCGGGGTCGGTACCTCCGGCGAGGCCGTGCGCGACGACGGACAGCCCGACGACCGCGGCGGCGAGCAGCAGCACCCGCACGCCGCGGAGCACCCCTGCTCCGGGCGACGTCACGGACGCACCCTAGCGGGAGAAGGGGCTCCTGCGGCAGGGGCCGGCGCCGCCCTCTCCGCGCGGGAGAGGGCGGTGTGCGCCGGCACGGTCAGCCCTGCGGGTCGTGCGGGGCGCCGTCGTCGGTGCCGGCGTCCGGGCCGGGGCCCCGACGGCGCAGCACGACCACGACGACGACCGCCGCGGCGACGACGAGCGCGCCGAGCCCCACGAGCACCGGCAGCAGCGACGAGGTGCCGTCGTCCGCGGTCTCGGCGGCGTCGGTGGTCGTGGTCGCGGAGGGCTCGGACGTGGTGCCGGTCGTCGGATCCTCGGTCGCGGTCTCCTCCGGCGTCGCCGTGTCCGTCGCGGGGTCGTCCGTCGCGGGCGCCTCCGGCTGGGCCGCGACGGCGAACGCGAACGTGCCCTCGATCGGGTGCCCGTCGGACGAGACGACGCGCCACGCGACGGTGTACGTGTCGCCGCCGAGCGCGACGGCCGGGTCGAGCGCGAAGGTCGCGGTGCTGCCGTCGATCGTCGGCGCACCCTGCGTGACGACCGTGCCGGCCGAGTCGGAGACGACGACCTGCGGCTCGACGGGGAGCGGCTCGGTGTTGAACGTCAGCGTGATCGCCGCGGGCGGGGCCGCGAGCTGTGCGCCGTCGGCCGGGTCGGAGGTGAGGAGCCGGTCGTGCGCGGACGCCGGGCCGGCCGTGAGCGTCGTGACGGTCGCGGTGAGGCCGAGCGTCAGGGCCGCGGCGGCGAGGAGGGCGAGCAGGGCCGACAGCGGTCGGCGCAGGGAGAGGGTCATGAGGTTCTTCCGTCCGAGGCGCGGCCGGTGGCCGCACGGTGGTGCCCGGGGGCCCGGCCGTCGCCGGGTCGGCCTCGTCGGGTGCCGCGTCAGGACGCGGCGAGGGGGCGCAGCAGTGCTCCCGACGGACCGTGCGCCCGCGGCGGTCCGCGCGTCGGCGCCCGGAGCGACCGCCACACGTCGACGACGCGCACCGGGCGCGCGGGGACGACGCCGCGGCGGCCGAGGACCGCCGCACGGGCCGGGAGCGGGAGCGCGGCGCGCGGGGTCACCCAGGTGAGGAACCGCTCGAGCGCGCGCTCGCCGTGCGCCAGCACGAGGGCGAGCACGACCGTCGCGGCGGCGTGGGCGGCGACCATCCACGCGCCCGACGCCGCGAGGTGCTCCGGGTGCAGCGGGGACGCCGCGCCGTCGGCCGACGGCACCGCGCACACGACCGCGCCCGACGACGCCGCGAGGTGCGCAGCGTGCCCGGCTCCCCCGCCGACGGCGTGGCACGCCCCGGGGGTCAGGACGGTGAGCGCCTGGTGGAGCGCGAGCTGCGCGCCCCCGAGGAGCACGACGAGCCGGGCGGGCGTGAAGCGCAGGCGGGCGGCCGCCGTCGTGCCGGCGAGCGTGAACGCGGCGAGCGCCGCGAGGACCAGCGGGTCCGGGAGCGCACCTCCGGCGACGCGGTGCGCGAGCGCCGTCAGCGCGAGTACGAGGGTCGCCACGAGCGCGGCGCGGGCGACGCGCAGCGGACCGACGACCGGGGAGGGCACGAGGACACCCTAGCGGGGCCGTCGCCACAGGCGCCCGAGCCGACGGCGGACCGCCGCGCGGGTGGACTCCGGGAACGACCGCCACGCGGGCCACGCGAACGCCACGGTCCACGCACCCGCGCCGCCGAGGAGGACCGCGCCGGTCTCGACGTCGTCACCGGTCGCGGCGTGCTCGACGTCCGGGACCGCCATGACCGTGCCCGCGTCCTGCGGGTCCCGCAGGACGTCGAACGTCCCCGCGTACGGAGCCGGTGCCGGGTGCCACCCCGTCTCGCCGATCTCCTCGCCGTCGGCCCACGCCCCGACGAGGTACACCTCGGCGGGCCCGTGCGGCAGCTCGACGAGGGCGCGCACCGCGTCCACGTCCAGCGTGCTGCCGCGACCGACGGCGATCACGTGCACCTCCGCCCCGCTCGCCGTCGTGAGGACTCCGGTCTCGGCGAGCCTCTCGGCGACCCGCTGGTCGCCGCGGTCCGCGATGACGATCCCGGTGAGCACACCCGTCATGATCAGCCCGACGGTGAACGCACCACGGCTCCACCCCCACCGTGCACGGCGCCGACCACCCCACCGGTCTGACGGACGACGCCTCACCCGTCGGCCCGTGCGGCGCGCGGCACGGTCACGGGCGCTCGCCCGACGCGACGACGTGCATGCTGCGCCCCGCGCGCTCGGGGTACCGGCCGATCGCGGGGCCGGTGGGCAGGAGCCGGTCGAGCCCGACGATCACGAGCCCGAGCACGAGGAAGCCCGCCCCGTAGAGCACGACGTTGACGAGCAGCCCGGTCCAGCCGAGCGCGTCGAGGTCGACGAACCCGTACGGGTACTCGCTGCCGGGGCTGACGAACCCGCGGATCGTCGTGAACGCGAAGTACGCGAGCGGGTACAGGAGCCAGCGCGCGGCGTCGAGGCCGCGCAGGCGCCGGTGCGCGTCGAGCAGGAGGAAGTCTGCGACCACGGCGAGCGGGAGCACCTCGTGCTCGATCTGGCCGTCGGTGAGCCCGAGGAAGACGGCGGGCGCGCCCGGGTCCTCGGGCGCGAGCACGAGCCACGACACGAGGCCGGTGATCGCCGCGAACAGCGTCACGCCCCCCTTCAGCCATCCCGGCGGCTGTCGGCGGCGCAGGAGGGACGCGGCCCCCGCCCAGGCGAAGACGACCGCGATGAGGAAGCCCGTCTGGTTCGTGAAGTAGACGAGGCCCTCGATGTCCCCGTCGCGCCAGATCGCGCGCGTCCCGACGAGGGCGAGGACGACGAGGAACAGCCGGAACAGTCCGACGACGACGTGCATGCGGGCTCCTTCGCGCGCGGTGTGGCTCCGGTCGAGAGCCTAGTCCCCGCGGCCGGGGCACGACCGCCGTCGGGCACCGCCGCGCGCGTCGAGGTCCGGGCACGCCGAAGGGCCGCGCACGAGGCGCGGCCCTCCGGTGGAGATCGTCACCCCCGCCGGCGCGAGGCGCCGGGCGGGAGCGGGATCAGAGTGCCTGGATGTTCGTCGCCTGCGGGCCCTTGGGGCCCTGCGTGACGTCGAAGGAGACGCTCTGGTTCTCCTCGAGCGAGCGGTAGCCGCTCGACTGGATCTCGCTGTAGTGGGCGAACACGTCCGCGGTGCCGTCGGAGGGGGCGATGAAGCCGAAGCCCTTCTCCGAGTTGAACCACTTCACGGTGCCTGTAGCCATGGTGTTTTCCTTCGTCGAGACGACCGGCCCACGTGCGCGGGTCCGGGTACCGCGCCCTGCAGGGCGCCGGCAGTTCGGGGTGTGGTCGCGGCGGGAGCCCGCCGGGCGACCGGGCGGGGCGCTCAGATGGCGCCGCGCGTGCTCCAGGGCGGCGACGACGGTCACGGGCCGCGTGAAGCGGTCGTGGACGTGGAAGCCGTCCGGGCGTCGGGTGACCATCCCGGCGTACTCGCCGTCGGCCGTCGCGACCCACAGGTCGTCGTCGGCGCGGCGCAGCACGAGGTCTGGTCCGGGCGTGCCCGCGGCCGCAGGAGCGGTCGCCGGGCGGTCAAGGATGGTGGAAGAAGTGATGTGTTTCTCTGCTCTCGCTCCGCGCGCTTCTGGGGCGGAGATCGTCGTCGGCAGCGTCTGCTGCCCGGCGCCCGCGGTCGTGCTTCGATGCCGAGGACCGAAGATCGTCGCGAGACCCTGCTCGCGACCTAGGCGCAGCCCTCACGCTACACCATGGCGTGTGGCGGACGGTCGCCCCGGGCGATGATGGGGGCATGACGACCTCCTCCACCCCCGCCCGCACCGCCCCTCGCACCGCGCGCCGCAGCGTCGCCGTCGTGAACGGCTACGTCGTGCCCGTCGCGTCCGACCCGATCGAGAACGGGACCGTCCTCGTCGAGGACGGGGTCATCACCGCGGTCGGCGCGGACGTCGTCGTGCCCGACGGCGTCCCGACCCTCGACGCGCGCGGCCGCTGGGTGCTGCCCGGCTTCGTCGAGGCGCACGCCCACATGGGCGTCATGGAGGAGGCCGAGGGCTGGGCCGGCAACGACACGAACGAGATGACCGACCCGAACGGCGCGGCGCTGCGTGCGATCGACGCGATCAACGTCGAGGACGAGGGCTTCCGCGACGCGCTGGTCGGCGGCGTGACGAGCGCCGTCGTGAAGCCGGGCTCGGGCAACCCCATCGGCGGGCAGACCGTCGCGATCAAGACGTGGGGCGGCCGCACCGTCGACGAGCAGGTGATCCGCGAGGCGGTCTCCGTGAAGTCGGCGCTCGGCGAGAACCCCAAGCGCGTGTACGGGGACCAGAAGAAGACGCCCTCGACGCGCCTCGGCGTCGCGAAGGTCATCCGTGCCGCGTTCGTCGACGCGCAGAACTACGCCGCGCGGCGTGACGCGGCCGAGGCGAAGGGCGAGCCGTTCGACCGCGACCTCGCGAAGGAGACCCTCGCGCGCGTCCTCGCGGGCGAGCTGTACTGGGACCAGCACACGCACCGCGCCGACGACATCGCGACCGCGCTGCGCCTCGCCGACGAGTTCGGCTACCGGCTCGTCGTCAACCACGGCACCGACGGCGCGGCCGTCGCGGACGTCCTCGCCGAGCGCGACGTGCCGGTGATCTTCGGCCCGCTGTTCACGTCGCGCTCGAAGATCGAGCTGCGCAACCGCGACATCGCGAACCTCGGGGCGCTCGCCCGCGCGGGCGTCCGCGTCGCCATCACGACCGACCACCCCGTCGTACCGATCAACTTCCTCGTGCACCAGGCGTCGCTCGCGGTGAAGGAGGGCCTCGACCGCGACACCGCGCTGCGCGCCCTCACCGTGAACCCCGCGGCCTTCCTCGGTCTCGACGACCGCGTCGGCGCGCTCGCGCCCGGCCTCGACGGGGACGTCGTCGTGTGGTCGGGCGACCCGCTCGACGTGACGTCGCGCGCGGAGCACGTGCTCATCACCGGCACCGAGGTCTACACGTGGGACGCGGCGGCGGCCGACGGGCGCGGCGCGGGCCGCGTCGTCGAGCGCGGCGAGCGCTTCCGGGCCTGACGCCGGCCCCGCTCGCCGGTCGCGCGCGGCGTCGCTAGCGTTCCTCCGAGGGCCGTCGCGCCCGCCGAGGGGGACGCCATGGCCCGGACCGCCACCTCGCAGCACCCCGCCCGGCCCGCCGCGGCGACCATCACGGCCACGTCGCTGGTCATGCTCAACGTCGCCGCGGTGGTCAGCCTGCGCGGTCTGCCCGCCGAGGCGGAGTACGGGCTCTCGTCCGCGTTCTACTACCTGCTCGCCGCCGTCTGCTTCCTCGCACCCGTCGCCGTCGTCGCGGCCGAGCTCGCGTCCACGTGGCCCGAGGAGGGCGGCATGTTCCGCTGGGTCGGCGAGGCGTTCGGGAGCAGGTGGGGTTTCCTCGCGATCGCGATGGTGTTCGTCGAGGGCTGCATCTGGTTCCCGACCGTCCTCACGTTCGCCGCCGTCACGCTCGCCTACACCGGGCCCGACGCGCGGTTCGACGAACGGGTCGCCGACGACCGGCTCTTCGTCCTCGCGATCGTGCTCGTCGTGTTCTGGGCCGCGACGCTCATCGCCCTGCGCGGCGCGTCCGCGTTCGCCCGCACCGCGCGCTGGGGCGGGATCGTCGGGACGCTCGTCCCCGCCGCGCTGCTCGTCGGGCTCGGCGCCGCCTACCTCCTCGGCGGCGAGCCGTCCCGGACCACGCTCTCCTGGGGCGCGTTCGTCCCGGACCTCACGCGTCTCGACAACATCGTGCTCGCCGCCGGGATCTTCCTCTTCTACGCGGGCATCGAGGTCAACGCGGTCCACGTGCGCTCGATCCGGCGGCCGGAGCGCACCTACCCGCTCGCGATCCTCGTCGCCGCGCTCGTCGCCGTCGTCGTGCTGACCCTCGGCACGCTGACGATCGCGGTCGTCGTGCCGCAGCAGGACATCAGCCTCACGACGAGCCTGCTCCAGGCGTTCGACCACCTGCTCGCCTGGGCGGGGATCGGCTGGGCCGGGCCGGTCGTCGCGGCGATGCTCGCCGTCGGCGTCCTCGCCGGCGTCACGACGTGGGTCGCCGGTCCCGCCACGGGCCTGCACGCCGTCGCGCGGGCGGGGTTCCTCCCGCGGTGGTTCCACCGGACGAACGACCGCGGCATGGCGACGAACATCCTCCTCGTCCAGGCGCTGGTCGTGACCGTGCTGTCGGTGCTGTTCGTCGTCATGCCCTCCGTGCAGTCCGCGTACCAGCTCCTCAGCCAGCTCACGGTGATCCTCTACCTCGTCGCCTACCTCCTGATGTTCGCCGCGGTCGTCGTGCTGCGCCGCACGCAGCCCGACCGGCCGCGCCCCTACCGGGTGCCGGGGGGCCGCGTCGGGGTCTGGGCGGTCGGCGGGCTCGGGTTCGTCGCGTCGCTGCTCGCGCTCGTCACGAGCTTCGCCCCGCCCGGCCAGGTCGCGGTCGGCAGCCCGACGACGTACGTCGTGCTGCTCGTCGCGCTCGCCCTCGTCTTCGTGGCCCTCCCGCTGCTCCTGTACCGCGCCCGCACACCGGCCTGGCGGGACGACTCGTCGACGTTCGCGCCCTTCACCTGGCAGTCCGCGGACGCCGAACCTGACCGGGGCGGTCCCGGCCCGCCGGGGTGACGGGCGAGGTTCCCGTGGCGCGAACCCGCGCGGCGGCGGACCATCGGAACATGCCTACCCGACCCGCTCCCCGCCCTCGCAGCGCCGCGACCGGCCCGGTCGTCGGTCTCGTCGTCCTCGTCGGGGCGCTCGCCGCCTGCTCCGGCCCCGGCCCGGGCGACAAGGACGTCGAGTACGACTCGCTCGACGCGCTCCACCACGCCGCCACGTCCGCCGGCCTCACGTGCCTGTCGTTCACGACCGAGAGCACGGACAGCGAGGACGTCGAGCTGGGCGCGTGCGACGACACGACGCTCCTCGCCGTGTTCGCCGACGGGATCGCCGAGGACGAGTTCCTCGCGCTCCTGCCGCGTCAGCCCACCGAGGAGGGCGAGGCCGCGCTCGCCGGGCCGAACTGGGTCGTGCTCGGCGACACCGGCGACCTGCTCGAGACCCAGGCGGGCATCGGCGGGCAGTTCCTCACCGACGAGTGACGCGGCGTCAGCCGCCCGCCATCTGCCGCTGCGCGAACACGAGCCCGTACGGGAGCGCGGTCGCGGCCATGGCCCACGTGTGCGCCTGACCGGGCTCCTCGCGGAGCTCGACGGTCTGCCCCTGGTCCTCGAGGTCCTGCGCCATCCGCCGCACCGTCGTGAGCGCCTCCCGCGGCGCGTCCTGCCCGGAGTCGAGGAAGACGGGCATCGGGTGCGTGAACGTCATCGTGGGCAGGTACGTCGTCGGGGTGTTCGCGTCGATCTCCGCCTGCGTCGAGAGCATCGTCCGTTCCGGCCCGGGGCCGGGGTTCCCGTAGGGCTCGATCGCGAGGATCGCCCCGTACAGGTCGAGGTTCCGCAGACCCACGTTGAGCGCGCAGAACCCGCCGGACGACATGCCGCCGAGGACGCGGTGCTCGCGGTCCGCGAGCGTCGGGTACGTCGCGTCGACGGTGTCGACGACGGTCGTCGTCAGGTATGTCTCGACCTGCTCGCCGCCCGTCGTCGAGTCGAGGCACTCGGTGTCGAGCCCGCCCGGCCCCGTGCCGTTCACCGTGGGCGCCACGACGATCATCGGGTCGACGAGCCCGCGCCGGATGAGCACGTCCATCGTGCGCGGCACCCGCCCGGCGGCGAACCAGCTGCTCGGGTCGTCGGGCGACCCGTGGATCAGGTACACGACCGGGTAGCGGGTCGAGCCCTCGGGGTCGAACCCCGGCGGGAGGTACACCCAGGCGTCCTCGTCCGCGATCTGCTCGACGGCCGTCCCCGGGATCGCGAGCGTCCGCACCTGGCCCCGGTGCGCGCCGCCCGGCGCGTCGGCCGACAGGTCCGTCAGACCCAGCGCGACGAGCTGCACCCGGGCGGCCCCCCACGTCGGGACGTAGCCGGAGTAGGCGTTGGCGCCGACCGCCAGGCCCAGCACGAGGGACAGCGCACCGAGCGTCGCGAGGGACGCCGTCGCGACGCGTGTGCGCCACGGCCGGCGCGCGTCCTCGCCCCGGGGCCGCCCCGCGCGCCGCGCCCGGGCGCCGCGCCGCGCGCGGACCACGGCCCACACCACCGCTCCCGCCCCGAGCACTGCCAGCACGACGGCGACCGCGTAGCTCGTCAGGTACGTCTCGGCAGGCTGCAGCTCGCGCAGCACGGCCGCGGGCAGGGCCGGGTCGGTGTCGGGGACGGGGAGGCCGGTCGCCACGGTCAGGACCGGCGCTGCGGCTTCACGAACGGGAAGGCGAGCGTCTCGCGGATCGACGCGCCGATGATCGTCATGTAGATGCGGTCGACGCCGAGGCCGAGCCCGCCGGTGGGCGGCATCGCGAACTCGAGCGCCGAGAGGAAGTCCTCGTCGATCTCCATGGCCTCCGGGTCGCCCGCCGCGGCGAGGAGCGACTGCTGCGTGAACCGCTCCCGCTGGTCGATCGGGTCGATGAGCTCCGAGTACGCGGTGCCGAGCTCGGCGCCGAACGCGACGAGGTCCCAGCGTTCCGCGAGGCGCGGGTCGCGGCGGTGCACGCGGGTGAGCGGCGACGTCTCGACCGGGAAGTCGGTGTAGAACGTCGGCTCGACCGTCTGGCCCTCGACGAGGCGGTCGTACATCTCGTTGACCACCGCACCGTGCGTCTCGTCCTCGCCGACCTCGATGCCGAGCCGGGCGCACAGGGCGTGCAGCTCCGCGTCGGGGGTGTCCGGGGTGACCTCGGCGCCGACGGCGCGCGAGACGGCGTCGTGCACGGTGACGACGGGCCACTCGCCGTCGAGCCGGACCTCGCTGCCGTCGGGCCGGCGCGACACGGCGTCGCCGTGCACCGCGACCGCGGCCGCGACGACGAGCTCGCGCGTGAGGTGCCGCATCGTCGTGTAGTCGCCGAACGCCTGGTACGCCTCGAGCGACGTGAACTCGGGGTTGTGCGTCGCGTCGGCGCCCTCGTTGCGGAAGTTGCGGCCCAGCTCGAAGACGCGCTCGATGCCGCCGATCGCGAGCTGCTTGAGGAACAGCTCCGGGGCGATGCGCAGGTACAGGTCCATGTCGTACGCGTTGATGTGCGTGCGGAATGGGCGCGCGTTCGCGCCCCCGTGCACGCGCTGCAGGATCGGCGTCTCGACCTCGATGAAGCCGCGCTCGACGAGCGACGAGCGCAGCGAGTGCACGGCGGCGGAGCGGCCGCGGAGCGTCACGGACGACCGCGTGTCGAGCGCGAGGTCGACGTGGCGCAGGCGCATGCGCGTCTCCGGGTCGGCGAGCCCGCGGAACTTGTCCGGCGGCGCCTTGAGCGACTTCGACGCCATGACCCACGACCCCGCGTGCACGGACAGCTCCCCCGTCCGGCTGCGCGCGACGGTCCCCGTGACGCTCACCTGGTCCGCGAGGTCGACGACGCGGCGCCAGAGCGCGAGGTCGGCGGCGCCGTCGGCGGTGAGCATCACCTGGCGCTCGTGGTTCTCCTCGCGCAGGACGGCGAAGACGACGCCCCCGAGGTCGCGGAGCCGCACGACGCGCCCCGAGACGGACACCTCGTGCCCGAGCAGCAGGTCGTCGACGTCGGCGAGCCGGTGCGTGCGCGGCACGGCCACGGGGTACGCGGGCATGCCGGCCGCCGCGAGCACGTCGAGCTTGGCGCGGCGGGCGCGCTCCTGGTCGGTGAGCCGCCGGGTCGGGACGTCGAGCGCGAGCAGCGCGTCCTCCTGCTCGCGCACGGCCGCGCCGAGGGCGGCGTCGGCCGTCGCGACCTGCTGGGTCCCGGTGCCGCCGCGCGCGCCGGGCCACTGCGGCACGAAGCCCTCGGCCTGCCCCGCCGCGAGCGACACGGACGTGAGCTGGGCGGGCGCGGCGTAGCAGAGGTAGCGCGTGCGCCAGCGCGGCTCGTACTTCTGGTTCGAGCGGTAGAGCTGGTCGAGCTGCCACCAGCGCGACGCCGTGAGGACGAGGCGGCGCAGGAAGCGCTGGAAGGGGCTCGCCGCGACCGACTCGCCCTGCTCGATCAGGCCGCGGAACATCGCGAAGTTGAGCGAGACCCGGTCGATCGCCATGCCCGCGCCCTCGCTCGCGAGCGTCGAGATCATGAGCTCCGTGACGCCCGGCACCGCGTCGGGAGACCGGCGCATGTAGTCGAGCGAGACCCCCTTGCGGCCCCACGGGACGAACGTGAGCAGGCCGCGCGGCGCGCCGTCGCGGTCGTGCGCGGTGACGACGAGCACGCGCGGGTCGCGCGGGCTGCCGAGGCGTTCCAGGGCCATCGAGAAGCCGCGCTCGTCCTCGCCGTGCCGCCACGCGTCGGCGGCCTGGGCGAGCGCCGCGAGCTCGTCCGCCGGGATCTCGCGCTGGCGCCGCAGGCGCACGGTGTACCCCTCGCGCTGGGGCCGCGCGACGGCGTGGCGCACGGGCCGCATCGACGGCGACGCGAGGTCGAAGGACCGCGTCTCGACGATCGCCTCGTCACCCATCGTGAGGACCGCGAGCCCGGCGTCGCGGTAGGCGCGCGCACCCTTCTCGCTCGCGGAGAGCACGCCCGGCGCCCACCCGTGGCGCCGTGCGTACGCGAGCGTGCGCTCGATCGCGTCGGGCCACGACGCCGGGTCCCCGAGCGGGTCGCCCGCGGCGAGCAGCACGCCGCTCACCACGCGGTACGACACGGCGGCGCGGCCGTCGCCGGAGAAGATCGCGTCGCGGTCGTCGCGCGTCGCGAAGTACTCCAGCGAGTCGTCGCTGGGGTGCTCCAGCAGCAGGCGGCGCACCGCGAGCTCCTCGTCCGGGGAGCGTGCGGCGTCGCGCGGGCCGGTCCGCAGGAACACGAGCACGGCGAGCAGGAGCGCCGCTCCCGCGAGCAGGCCGCCGACGAGCGCGAGCCAGCCCGGCGCGACGCCGTCGATGGCGAAGGGCTCCTCGTGCGGGGACAGCCCGACCGAGACGCTCAAGGCCCAGCCGAGCCGCGCCGACTGGTCGTCGAGGCTCGACGGCACGACCTGGAGCAGCGCCCACACGACGCCGGTCGCGACGGCGAGACCGAGCACGAGGACGAGCGCCGCCGTCCACCACGCACCCCGGGCGATGCGGGCGGGGAACGCGTGGCGCGCGGCGACGAGCACCACGACGAGCACGAGCCCGACGAGCCCGCCCGCGTACGCCGTCCAGTGCACGTCGTCGAGCACGCCGGCCGCCGGGTCGATCCGGTCGAGCACGATCGCGAGCAGCATGACGAGCGCGGACGGGAGCTGCCAGACGAGGACCACGAACCACAGCGCGGCGCGGCGCCGGCGCAGGAAGCCGCTCGCGACGAGCCCGACCACGACCGCGGAGAAGAGCGACGGGTACGACGGCACGTTCGTGACCGACAGGACCTCGGCAACCGGGCGCTCGGCGTGGTGCGCGACGGGACGGAGGATCAGCGCGACGAGGAGCCACACCGCGTAGACCTCGAGGATCCGGCCGCCCCAGCGCGCGACCGTCTCCGCCCAGGGCGACGCGACGGCGGGCGGCGCTGGAGCGCGCCGTCCGCCGTCCGGGGTGGGCGTCTCGCGCCCGACGGTGCTGGTACCCGTCACGTGGTCTCCTCCGGGTCGCGCGGTGTGCGGGCGGGCGCCGGCGCGGGCTGCGTCGGCGGGTTGACGAGGACGTCGTCGGCGGTCTGCCGCTCCGCCGCGGTACGACGGTCCCACGTGGGGCGCCGCAGCGCGTAGAAGAGGAGCGGCGGGCCGCCGAGCACGACCACGACCCCGGCGACCACGATCGGGTAGGCGGTCTCGGAGAGGCCGCTGAAGCCGGACGGCCGGACGAACGCGAGCACGAACGCGGCCGCGCACGCGACGAACCCGAGCCCCGCGACGAACCGCATCGCGGGCGTGCGGTAGGTCCGCACCACGTCGGGCTTGGTGCGCCGCAGCCGGATCGCCGCGGCGAACATGAGCATGTACATGACGAGGTACAGCGCCGCCGCCATGTCCACGAGCGCGATGAACGCGGTGTTGCCGTTCGGCACCAGCACGAACAGCAGCGCGAGCAGCGTGACGATCCCGCCCTGCACCGCGAGGATGCCGACCTGGACCCCGGCCTTGTTGCGACGCTGGAGCGCGGGCGGGAGCAGGCCGGTCCGGGCCGCGGCGAGCAGGCCGCGCGACGGCCCGGCGATCCACGTGACGACCGACGCGAACGCCCCGAGGGCGATGAGGAGCGAGATGACCGGGGTGCCCCAGCTCATGCCCCAGTGGTCGAAGAACGCCTTGAACGCGAGGTTGATGCCGTCGGTCACGCCGAGCGTCGACTTCGGGACGGCCACGGAGATCGCGAGCGTCGGGAGGATGAAGACCACGAGGATGAGCACGGTCGCGATGGCGATCGAGCGCGGGAAGCCCCGACCGGGGTTGCGCAGGTCGTTCGCGTGCACCGCGTTGACCTCCATGCCCGCGTACGCGAGCACGTTCGAGACGATGAGCACGATCGACGCGATCCCGGTCCACGGCGGGATGACGGCGGACGCCTCGAGCGTCGTCTCCGAGCGCTCGCCGGTGCCGAGCCAGACCGCGCCGAGCACGATGAGCAGGACGGCGGGCAGGATCGTGCCGAAGACGCCGCTCCACGAGCCGACCTTGGCGAACAGGTTGCCGCCGGCGAGCGTGATGAGCGTCGACCCCCAGTACAGGACGAGGATCACGACGGCCGTGTAGAGGCCGTTCTGCGTGAGGCCCGGGTCGCCCACGACGAACGACAGGCTCGCCGCGATGAACGCGATCTGCGTGGGGTACCAGACGACGTTCTGGATCCACTGGAGCCAGATCGCGACGAACCCGGCCCGCTCGCCGAACGCCTCGCGCACCCACGTGAAGACGCCGCCCTTCCAGCCAGTCGCGAGCTCGGCCGCGACGAGCGCCGTCGGGACGAGGAAGAGGATCGCCGGGACGATGAAGAGCGTCACCGAGCCGAGCCCGTACGACGCCATCGCCGGCAGCGAGCGCAGCGACGCGACCACCACCACGGTGAGCATCGCGAGCTGCACGACCGACATGAACGTCGTCGCGCCCGCGGCGGGCGCCCCGATGGCGGGCCCCGCGTGGCCCGGCGGCTGCCGGGAGCCGGGCGACCCGTACGGGTGCGCCTTGACGTGCGCTGCCGTCGGCGCGTGCGTGCCGTCGGCCCGGACGTGCGGTCCCGAGCCTCCGGGCGGATCCTGTGCTGCCCCCTGTGCCATGGTCCGTCCTTCCCGCGGTCGTCCGGGTCAGTGGTGGAAGTTGGAGCGCTGGCCCTCGGTCGGCATCGGGCCGGTGAGAGCGTCGAGGAGCTCGACCTCGTCGCGCAGGTCCGCGAGGAACGCGGACGCCAGGTCGTGGCTGAAGCCGTTGCGCACGACGACGCGCTGGACGGTGAGGTCCGTGAGGTCGTCGGGCATGGGGTACGCGGGCACGAGCCAGCCCTTGGTGCGCAGCCGCTCCGACAGGTGGTAGAGGTCCCAGTTCTTCGTGTGGCCCTCGCGCAGGCGCCACGCGAACACGGGGATGTCCGAGCCGTCGTTCCACAGCTCGAACGCGGGCATCTTCGCGATCTCGCCCGACAGGTAGAGCGCGACGTCGCGCGACGTGCGCTGCACGGCCTCGTAGCCGGTGCGCCCGAGGCGCAGGAAGAGGTAGTACTGGAGGAGCACCTGCGCGCCGGGGCGCGAGAAGTTGAGGGCGAACGTCGGCATGTCCCCGCCGAGGTAGCTCACGCGGAACACGAGGTCCTCCGGCAGCGACTCCGTGTCGCGCCAGACGACCCACCCGAGGCCCGGGTAGACCAGGCCGTACTTGTGGCCGGAGGTGTTGATCGACGCGACGCGGGGGACGCGGAAGTCCCACTCGAGGTCGGGCTGGAGGAACGGGGCGATCATCGCGCCCGACGCGCCGTCGACGTGGATGGGCACGTCCAGGCCGGTGGACTCCTGGATCCGGTCGAGGGCCGCGGCGATCTCGGCGACCGGCTCGTACATGCCGGTGTAGGTCACGCCCATGATGGCGACGACGCCGATCGTGTTCTCGTCCACGTACGTCTCGAGGTCGTGGCCGTCGAGGACCTTGTGGTCCTCGGAGATCGGGACGTAGCGCGCCTCGACCTCGAAGTAGTTGCAGAACTTCTCCCAGCACACCTGGACCGCGCTCGAGAGCACGAGGTTCGGGCGGTCGGTCGGCTTGCCGGCGGCGCGGCGCGCGTGCTGCCAGCGCCGCTTGAGGGCGAGACCGCCGAGCATGCACGCCTCGGACGAGCCGATGGTCGACGTCCCGATGGTGTGCTCCGGGTCGGGCGCGTGCCACAGGTCGGCGAGCATCGTCCAGCACCGCGTCTCGACGGCCGCCGTCTGCGGGTACTCGTCCTTGTCGATCATGTTCTTGTCGGCGGCCTCGAGGTACAGCCGCGCAGCGTGCTCGTCCATCCACGTGCCGACGAACGTCGCGAGGTTGAGCCGCGCGTTCCCGTCGAGCATCGCCTCGTCGTGGACGATCTGGTACGCCGTCTCCTGGAGGGACTCGTCCTCCGGGAACCGGAACTTGGGCAGGGCCGTCGCCTCCCCCGGTCTGGCGAAGATCGGGTTGAGCTCGACGACGTCGGGTTCTCCGGTGTGCCTCTCGGCCCGGCGCGTGTTCGTGACCATGTCCGCCCCCTCGGGTTGGTGTGGCCGCGGACCTGCGGCCGCTCTCTCGACGGTACGACCGTGATCCCGGGACCGCCTCTGGGCGGGTGAGATAGGCAACACCTGTTGCTTAAGTGATTGCCTCGGCGTAACGTCGAGGACGAGGCAGCGCACGGCACGACGCGGAGGAGGTGGCCGTGGACAAGCGCACCGCCCGCACCGCCGCGGCCCTGCGGACCGCGATCCTCGCGCTCGCCGCGGAGCAGGACGTCACCCGGCTCACGGTGTCCGCCGTCGCGGCCCGCGCGGGGATCAACCGCGTGACGTTCTACGACCACGCGTCGAGCCCGTCCGAGCTCCTCGCGCGCGTGCTCGGCGCCGAGCTCGACGCGATCCGCGACCGGTTCTTCGCCGACGTCCGGGCCGCCGAGACGGCCGACGACGTCGCCGCCCGCTCCCGCGAGGTCGTCGACCACTGGAGCCGCGCGCTCGTCGTGCACGTCGAGGCCCACCTCCCCGTCTACGAGCGCGCGCTCGAGGGCGGGCTCAGCGCGCCGCTGTTCCGGCTGCTCGCCAGCCACGTCACCGGCACGCTCGTCGAGCACCTGCACGCCCACCCGGGCCTCCTCCCGTCGGCCCCGGCGGGAGTCCCGGCCGACCCGCCGGCCGGAGCCGCGACCACCGCGACGGCCGACGTCGCGGCGCGCGCCTTCGCGACGTACGTCGGCTTCGGCACGGTCGGCGCGCTCGAGGTGTGGCTCGCCACGCCCCCTCCCCGTGACCCCGGGCTGTTCCCGCGGGTCGCCCGAGACGCCCTGCCCGCCTGGTGGACCACGCCGTCGCCCTGACGAGCCGTCCCCTCCGCCGGTCGACCGCGGTCCCCGGCGGGCAGGTGCGCACCACCCGCGCGACGACGCCCCCGCTCACGAGGCGGGCCGACGCCGCCGTGCCCCCGCAAGGAAAGGAGCCCCACCATGGGCAGCACTCCCGGAAGGGTGCAGAACAAGGTCGCGATCGTCACCGGCGGCACCGGCGGCATGGGCGTCACGAACGCGCGCGCGCTCGTCGCCGAGGGCGCGAAGGTCGTGGTCGCGGACCTCGACGACGCGAAGGGCGAGGCGCTCGCGCGCGAGCTCGGCCCCGACGCCCGCTACGTGCACCTCGACGTGACGAGCGAGGACGAGTGGGCGGCCGCCGTCGCGGCCACGCTCGACGCGTTCGGGCGCGTCGACGTGCTCGTCAACAACGCGGGCATCGCCAACGGCGGTCCCATCACGGAGTTCGACGTCGCCGCCTGGCGCCGGATCATCGACATCAACCTCACCGGCACGTTCCTCGGGATCCGCGCGGTGTCGCCGATCATGGCGAAGGCCGGCGCGGGGTCGATCATCAACATCTCGTCGGTCGAGGGCATGCGCGGGAGCGCGGGCCTGCACGGCTACGTCGCGTCGAAGTTCGGCGTCCGCGGGCTGACGAAGTCCGTCGCGCTGGACCTCGGCCCGTACGGCGTGCGCGTCAACTCGGTGCACCCGGGGTTCATCTCGACGCCCATGACCGCGTCGCTCAACCCGGACGACCTCCTCATCCCGCTCGGCCGCCCCGCGGCGCCCGAGGAGGTCTCGCGCATGATCGTCTTCCTCGCGAGCGACGAGGCGTCGTACTCGACGGGCTCGGAGTTCGTCGTGGACGGCGGCCTCATCGCCGGCGTCCCGTCGAAGAAGGGCCACGGCCAGCTCTGACCCGGCCGCGGTCGGCCCGGTAGCGGCGGGCCCGGTCGCTCAGTGCACCGCGGCCGCGCACGCGACGCAGGTCCGCGCCGTCGGGCGCGCCTCGAGGCGCCCGGCGGCGATCTGCTGCCCGCACCCCGCGCAGACGCCGTAGGTCCCCGCGTCCAGGCGCGCGAGGGCGGCGTCGACCTCCTCGACCCGCGCGGCCGCGTCGCGCGCGAGCGCGTCCACCTGGGCGCGCTCGAACGCGATCGTCGCGCCGTCGGGGTCGTGCTCGTCGTCCGCGTTGGAGTCGCGCGACGCCTCGACGATGCCCGCGACGTCGGCGCGCAGCGCCCGCAGGCGCTCCGACGCCTCCGCGCGCACGGCGAGTAGCCGCTCGCGCGCGGGCCGCGGGTCGAGCGGGTGGTCGGAGCTCTCGAACGATGTCGTCATCACCCTCCCCAACGCTCGGGACGGGGTGAAACCGTCCCGGACGGGGACTCCTGCCCACGTCCGCCGCATGACAGCGGCGGTCCGCGATGGAAGAGTGGAACCGCCCGGCCACCCCGGGGCCACCGCGCGGACTCGCCCTCGCGGTGGGCGACCGACGGCGAGACCACGGGGGTCGGCATGAGCACGGTCGTCGTCTTCGAGGAGTTCGGCGGGCCCGAGGGCCTGCGGGTCGACGACGAGGAGGTCGGCGCTCCCGGCCCCGGCCAGGTGCGCGTCGCGAACCGCGTCGTCGGCGTCAACCCCGCGGACCTCAAGCGGCTCGCCGGCGCGTTCGGTGGCCGCGTCCCCGGCGTGCTGGGGTTCGAGGCGGCCGGGGTGGTCGACGCCGTCGGGCCCGACGTCCCGGACCTCGCCCCGGGCGACGAGGTCGTGTGGCACGGCACGGGGGCGCAGCGCGAGCTCTCGCTCGTCCGCGCCGACCACGTGCGGCGCAAGCCGTCGTCCGTCCCGTTCGACCAGGCCGCGGTCCTGCCCGTCGCGGCGGCGACCGCGTTCTCCGCGCTCGTGCAGGCCGACACGGGCGAGGGGGACGTCGTGCTCGTGCACGGCGCGAGCGGTGGCGTCGGGTCCGCCGCGGTGCAGATCGCCACCGCGCTCGGTGCCCGCGTCGTCGGGACGGCCTCGCCCGCGAACCACGACTACGTGCGCGGCCTCGGTGCGACGCCCGTCGCGTACGGCCCGGGGCTCGTCGACGCGGTCCGCGCGCTGCCCGACGGGCTCGACGAGGTGAGCGTCGTCGTCGACCTCGTCGGCACGGAGGAGACCGTGGCCGCGACCGTCGCGCTGCTGGGCGAGCACCTCTCCCCCGCCGACGCCGACGACCCGCCGAGCGCCGTGACCGTCGTCGGGACGGACGCCTCGCGCGCCGCCGGGATCGCCGACAAGGTCGACGCGAAGGGCGCCCTCGACGAGGTGCTCGCGCTCGCGGAGGACGGGCGGCTCCGGGCGGAGATCTCGGCCCGGTTCCCGCTCGCCGAGGCCGCGGAGGCGCTCCGCCTCGTCGCCGAGGGGCACGTGCGGGGGAAGGTCGTCCTCGACGTCGTGTGACGCGGCGCGCTCCTTTGTGACGCTGAGCACAAGCTCACCGCAGGAGCCGCGGGATTCCGCGGCTCCCGCCCCGGCGCCCGCTCAATCTTCTTGCGCCCCGCGTGCGCCAGAGTGTGGAATCGTTAGCATGCGTAAGCTTCTTGCCGCCACCGCGGCGCTCTCCTGTGCCCTCCTGCTGGCGTCCTGCGCCTCGCCGACCGACCCGGCGAGCGACGACGCGGCGACCACCCCCGCGACCGAGACCACGACCGAGGCGGCCCCCGAGGTCACGCCGACCGTCGTCGCCGTCACCACGACGTGCAGCACCTTCTACGGCGGCGAGTACTCCGCCGAGCGCCTCGTCACCGAGACGACGCCGCTGCTCGCCACGCCGGACGACGAGGACGCCGCCGCCGCGATCTACACGACGCGCGAGCGCATCGCCGCGGTGCAGAACTTCGCCGACCCGGAGCTCCAGGAGAACCTCAACGGGATCAAGGCGCCCTTCGAGGCCGCCGTCCAGGGCGAGACGGTCAGCACGTCGAAGCTCCAGGAGTCGCTCGACGCGTTCCGCGCCCAGTGTGTCGAGGCCGGGTACGCCTTCGCGTCCTGACGCCACGCGCCGCGGTCCGGACGGCCCGTCCCTCGTCGAGGGGCGGGCCGTCCTCGCGTCCAGGGCCTGCTCGCGTCGGGGGGCGCGCCGGTGCCGGGCTCGCCGCGTCCTGAGGCGGGCGGCGAGGCGCCGCCCGGCGTGGGAGCATCCGACCATGCCCGTCGTCGAGTCCTCGCTCGTGGTCCCCGTCGACCCCGCGACGGCGTTCGCCGTCTCGCAGACGACGGGCGCCGTCCGCCTGCGCTGGGACCCCTTCATCCGCCACCAGCACTTCCTCGACGGCGCGACCGCGCCCGCGAAGGGCGTGCGGACCTTCACCCGCCACCGCAGCGGGCTGTCCATGGTGAGCGAGTACGTCTCGTACAACCCGCCGACCAACGTCGGCATGCGCATGGTCCGCGGGTCGTGGTTCTTCGAGAACCTCGCGGGCGGCTGGCGCTTCGCGCCCGACCCGGCCGGCGGCACGCGCGCGACGTGGCGGTACAGCTTCCGGTGCCGGCCACGCTGGCTCGCCCCGGTCGCCGAGCGCGTCGGGTCGTGGGTGCTCCAGCGCGACGTCGACCGGCGCATCGCCGGCTTCGCGCGCGGGTGCGCCGACCCGGTCGTGCTCGACGCGGTGCACGACGGCGCCTGACGCCCGCGCCCCCGTCCGCCGCCGCGCGGCACCCGGGGCCACGCGGCCCGGCACCCCGGGACGACGTCGCCCGGCACCCCGGTCGGACGCGGCCCGGCCGCGCGCGGCGTAGCGTGCGACGCATGGGCCCGCTCGACCGCCGCCGCCCCCGGGCGTTCCTCGCCGTGGTGCTCGCGGTGGTCGCGGTCGTCGGCACGGCGGGCGCGACGCACGGCCAGCCCGGTGCCCGGCCGCTCGACGCGGCGGCGCTCGCGCTCCTCCTCGTGCCCCCGCTCGCCCTCGTGCTCCTCGTGCGGTGGCCGGTCGTCGCCGTCGTCGTGTCCGTGGGTGCCGCGGGCGCGTTCCTCGTCGCCGGGTACGCGTGGGGCCCGGTGCTCGCCGGTCCCGTGGGCGTGCTCGTGGGGGTGCTGCTCAGCGGGCCCGCGGTGCGCGCGCGCCGGGTCGCGTGGGGCGGGGCGGTGCTCCTGGCGGGCGCGGTGGTCACGGCGGCGGCGCTGCGCCCGGACGCGCCGCCCCCGGCGACGCTGCTCGGCGGGACCGCGTGGACCGTCGTCGTGCTGCTCGTCGCCGGGACGGTCCGCGACCGGTCCGCGCGCCTCGCCGCGGCGCGCGAGGCGGAGCGCGCCGCGCGCGCCGAGCGGGAGCGGACCGCCGTCGCCGACGAGCGCCTGCGGATCGCGCGCGAGGTCCACGACGTGCTCGCGCACTCGCTGTCCGCGATCACCGTCCAGGCGGGCGTCGGCCTGCACCTGCTCGACCGCGCCCCCGAGCAGGCCCGCGGTGCGCTCACCGCGATCCGCGCCGCGAGCACCGAGGCGCTCGACGAGGTGCGCGCGGTGCTGGGCGTCGTGCGCGGCGACGCGGGCGACGACGGCGCGCCCCTCGCCCCGACGTGGGACCTCGCGGCGCTCCCCCGGCTCGTGCGGCAGGCGGAGGGCGGCGGGCTCACGGTCGCGCTCGACGTCGACCCGGCCGCCGCGGGACTGCCCGACCGGCTCGCGGGCGTCGTCTACCGCGTGGTGCAGGAGTCGCTGACGAACGTGCGCCGGCACGCGCACGGTGCCACGCGGGCGGACGTGCGGGTCGCGGTGCGTCCCGCGCCGCACGGCACGGTGACCGTGACCGTGACCGACGACGGCGCGGCCCCGGGCGCCGAGCCGGAGCCGGGCTATGGCCTGCGGGGCATGCGCGAGCGCGTCGAGAGCGTCGGCGGCTCGCTCGCCGCCGGCCCGGCGCCGTCCCCCTCTGGACGTGGCTTCCGCGTGCGGGCAGTCTTTCCCTGGCCGGGCTCCCCGCCCGGACCGGGCACCCCCGGACGGTCCGACGCGGGCGACGACGCACCGCCGCAGCGCGAGGAGGCACCGTGATCGACGTCGTGCTGGCCGACGACCAGGCTCTCGTGCGGGGTGGCTTCCGCGCGCTCATCGACTCCGAGGACGACATGCGCGTCGTCGCGGAGGCCGCGACCGGCGACGACGCCGTCCGCCTCGCGCTCGAGCACCTGCCCGACGTCGTGCTCATGGACATCCGCATGCCCGGTCTCGACGGCCTGGAGGCGACGCGGCGGATCGTCGCGGACCGGGCGGCGTCGCACGTGCACGTCGTGGTCGTCACGACGTTCGAGCTCGACGAGTACGTGACCGACGCGATCCGCGGCGGCGCGAGCGGCTTCCTCGTCAAGGACACCGAGCCGGTCGACCTCGTCCGGGCGGTGCGCGTCGCGGCGCGCGGCGACGCGCTGCTCTCGCCCACCGTGACCCGGCGGCTGCTGTCGCGGGTCGCGGACGCGACGCGCGCCGTCGGGCCGGTGCGTGGTGTCGAGGAGCTCACGCCGCGCGAGCACGAGGTGCTCGTCGAGGTCGCGGGCGGGCTGTCGAACGAGGAGATCGCCGGGTCGCTCTTCCTGTCGGAGTCGACCGTGAAGACCCACGTCTCGCGGGTCATGGCGAAGCTGGGCGCGCGAGACCGGGCGCAGCTCGTCGTCGCGGCGTACGAGTCGGGCCTCGTCCGTCCGGGCTGGGCGGGCTGAGCCTCCGACCGCCGCGGCGGTACCCGGGGACGAGCGAGGTCGGCACGCCCGGGTGACGACGCGGCGTCGGGCGGGCGCGAGCCTGGGGGTGCGGCCGGCGGACGGCCGCCCTCGCCGTGACCGGCGAGGCGCACCGACACCGGAGGTCGTCATGCTCACCGCACTCACCGGGGCGGCCGGCGCGCTCCCCACGGACGCCGTCGCGTCGTGGGGGCACGCCGGCTGGGGGCCCGGGCCGTGGTGGTTCGTGTTCCCCCTGCTGTGGTTCCTGCTCTTCGCGTCCGTGGTCTTCCTCGTCGCCCGCCGCGCCCGGCGCGGCGGGGGCCCGGGCGGGTGGCGCACGTCCGGCCCTGACCCGGTCGCGATCCTCGGCGAGCGCTACGCGCGCGGCGAGATCGACGAGCAGGAGTACCGCTCGCGCCTCGCCGTCCTCCGCGAGGGTCACCCCCACCCCTGACGCCGAGAACGACGTTGCTGCCGTCATCCCGCGGACAACGGCAGCAACGTCGTGCTCGACGGCGAGGAATCGCCTGTTCGGCGTCAGGCGGAGGCGCCCACGCGCTCCTTGGTGCCCGACGGCGCACCCTCCCCGGTCTCGGCCGGCGCCGGGGACTCCGTGGTCGCCTCGGACGACGCGTCGTCGTCCTCGTCCACGAAGAGGTCCTCGGCCGTGGCGGCCTCGTACTGCTCGAGGTCGAGGATGCCCTCGCGCTTCGCCACGATCGTGGGCACGAGCGCCTGGCCCGCGACGTTCACCGCGGTGCGGCCCATGTCGAGGATCGGGTCGATCGCGAGCAGCAGGCCCACGCCCGCGAGCGGCAGGCCCACGGTCGAGAGCGTGAGGGTCAGCATGACGATCGCGCCGGTGAGGCCCGCGGTCGCGGCGGAGCCGACGACGGACACGAACGCGATGAGCAGGTAGTCGGTGATCGACAGGTCGATGCCGAAGATCTGCGCGACGAAGATCGCCGAGATGGCCGGGTAGATCGAGGCGCAACCGTCCATCTTCGTGGTGGCGGCCAGCGGCACGGCGAACGACGCGTACTCGCTCGGCACGCCGAGGTTGCGCTCGGTGACGCGCTGCGTCACGGGCAGCGTGCCGATCGAGGAGCGCGAGACGAACGCGAGCTGGATCGCGGGCCACGCGCCGCGGAAGTAGCTCGAGATCTTCAGGCCGTTGGTGCGCAGCAGGATCGGGTAGACGACGAACAGCACGACCGCGAGGCCGACGTAGATCGCGACGGCGAACCACGCGAGCGACGCGAGCGACGTCCAGCCGTACGCCGCGATGGCGTAGCCGATGAGGCCGGCGGTGCCGATCGGCGCGAGGCGGATGATCCACCACAGCACCTTCTGCACGATCGCGAGCGCGGAGCGGTTGAACGCGAGGAACGGGTCCGCCTTCTTGCCCGACTTGAGCGCCGCGATGCCGATGACGAGGGCGACGACGAGGATCTGCAGGACGTTGAAGTTCACCGACGTCTCGGCGGCACCCGTGAGCGCGCCGTCGTCCCCCGTCGTCAGGCGGGTCGACGCCCCGAGGCCCAGCACGTTGCCCGGGATGAGGCCGGTGAGGAAGTCGAGCCACGTGCCGGTGCGGCCGGCCTCGTAGGCGTCGTCGACGGACACCGAGGCGTTCTGGCCGGGGTTGAACAGCAGGCCCAGGCCGATGCCCACGGCCACGGAGATCGCGGCGGTGATGGCGAACCACAGCAGCGTCTGACCGGCGAGGCGCGCGGCGTTGGTGACGGTCCGCAGGTTCGCGATCGACGCGACGATCGCGGTGAAGATCAGCGGCGGCACGACCGCCTTGAGCAGCGTGACGAACGACGAGCCGATCGTGTCGAGCGTCGTGGTGAGGCCGTTGGGGACCTCGCCGGCGGCGTCCTGCGGGCCCATGGCGAGGGCGAGGGCACCGAGCCCGACGCCGACCGCGAGGCCGAGCAGGATCTGCACGCTGAACGAGGGGAACCGGCGCTTCTTCTTCGCGGGCGCGGAGGCCGGAGCCTGCTTCGCCTGCGGGTCGGCCTGCGGGGAGGCCGTCGAGGGGGTCGAGGACACGGAGGACCTTTCGGGGTGACGCGGGCGCACGAGCGCCCGCTCTCGGGAGAGGGGCTCGGGACGTCGTCGCGGGGCGCCGGCAGCAGCGCGGCCCGGGCAGGGACGCAGGCACGGAGGTGGCCTGCGGCTGACGGGGGGCGCGCCACGCGCGTCAGCGGCTCAGGTCGCGAGGCGACCCGGGGTCCTGACGGGTGTGCGGAGGCGGGGAGGCGTCAGCGGCGACGGGGGGTCAGCGACACAGCGCGCTGGCGACTCGACGGAGGTCGACGTCGCGGCGCTGGGTGAGCTGCCAGGCAGGCACGCTGACGAACACGGAGGTTCTCCCGGAACGGTGGGTTCTCGCTGGACGCGGGCAGACGGACGCCCGCGGCAACCGATCATACCCGCTCGTGGACAACCGTCCGGCGGCCGGACCTATTCCGGCCGCCGGGGAGCGGCCGGGCGTCAGGCGTTCGGCGCGTCGAGGAACGCGTGCATCAGCGGCCCCGCCGTGACGGCGCCGCCCTCGCCCGTCTCGACGAACACGGCGACCGCGAGGTCGCCCTGCGTCGCGATCATCCACGCGTGGGACTGGCTGCCGTCGCCGTACTGCGCCGTGCCCGTCTTCGCCCCGGGCTCGCCCGGGAGGTCCTGGAGGATCGACGCCGAGCCGTCCGTGACGACGGCGCGCATGAGCTCGCGCAGCGTCGCGGCCTCCTGCTCGGTGAGGGTCGAGGCGGGCTGCTCCTCGGCGACGGTCTGCACGTCCGGGTGGACGAGGACCGGCGCCACCGTGCGCCCGGCGGCGACGCTCGCGGCGACCGTCGCCATCGCGAGGGGCGACGCCTGGACCTTGCCCTGCCCGATCATCGACGCGGCGTGCTCGGTGCCCTGCGAGTCGGTCGGGACGTCGCCGAAGAACGCGCGCGCGCCGAGCTCGGACTCGACGCCCAGCCCGAGCGAGGCGGCGGCGTCGTGCAGCGCCTGCTGCGACACGGCCTCCCGCTGCCCGATCATCGCCGTGTTGCACGAGTTCGCGAACGCCGTGCGCAGCGGCACGTCGCCGAGCGCCGCCGTCGGGTAGCCGGGCACGTTCTGGAACTTGCGGCCCTCGACGGTCAGCGTGGGCGGGCACGAGACGGTCGTGTCCGGGGTGAGGCCCGCGCGCAGCATCGCGAGCGTCGTCGCGACCTTGAACGTCGATCCCGGCGCGTACTGGCCCGTCGTGGCGGTCGAGAGCCCCTCGCCCGCGGTCGAGCTCGCCGCCGCGAGCACGGAGCCCGTCGAGGGCTGGATCGCGACGATCGCGCTCGGCCCCTGCCCGGCGAGCAGCGCCTCGGCGGCGACCTGCATGTCCGGGCGCAGCGTCGTGCTCAGCGGCACGCCGTCCACCGGCTCGACCGAGAACACCTCCGTCGGCTCCGCGTCCGCGTCCGCCTCGCCCGGCACGACCTCGATCGACAGGCCCGGCACGCCGCGGAGCTGCTCGTCGTACTGCCGCTGGAGACCGGAGATGCCGACCTGGTCGCCCGCGGCGACCGCGCCCTCCGACTCCTCGACGATCTCCGCCGTCGCGTCGCCCACGCGCCCGAGCAGGGGACGCGCGAACTCGCGCGTCGGGGCGAGGGGGATCGCGTCGTCGATGACCGCGACGCCCTCGATGCCGCGCGCCGCGTCGACGTCGACGCCCGCGGTGTCCTCCGTGCGGACGGTGATGGCCTCGACGAACGCCTTCTCCCCGGCGCCCGCGACGCGCTGCGCGTACTCCTCCGGGTCCAGCCCGACGACGCCCGCGAGCGCCCGCGCCGCGCCGTCCCACTGGGCGGAGCCCACGCGCGTCTTGTCGACGCCGATCCGGTAGACGGGGCGGTCCTCGACGATGGGGACGCCGTCGGCGCCGAGGATGCCCGCACGGACCGCCGGCACGCGGCTCACCGCGAGCCGGCCCCCCTGGCCGAGCTCGGGGACGAGCACGTCGGGCTCCCACACGACGTCCCAGGCACCCGGGCCGTCCTCGCCCTCGCCCGGCTCCGCGAACGTGAGCTCCGCCGTGGTGGTGTACTCCCAGGCCTGGTCGCCCGCGACCTCCCAGCGGTAGGCGAGCGTCGCCGTCGCGCGGTCGCCCGCGTCGTCGCCCTCCTCGTCGACGTCCACCGACTCCACCTCGACCGTGCGCTCGTACGGCGCGAGCGGCTCGAGCACCGCCTCCAGGTGGCCCTGGACGTCCTTCGCGGCGCCGTTGCGGAACTCCAGCCCGCTCACGTCGCCGGCCTGGAGGGCGTCGGCGAGCGCGTTCGCGGCGTCGGACGCCTCCGGGCGGTCGGGCGTGCACGCCGCGAGGGGAAGGGCGAGGACGGGGACGAGCGCCGCGGCCGTCGTCCAGCGGGCGGTCCTCCCGCGCCACCGGCCGTGCGTGCCGGATCGACCGTGGTCGTGCGCGACGCTGCTCACTCGTTGCTCCCCTGCTCCGTACCGTTCGGGACGAGACGGACGCTACCCGACGGCACCGACGCCGCCGGCACCGACGGCCGGACCGGACCGGTTCGTCCGCCGCTTCTTCACCTCCCGCTCCTCCTCCCCGTCCCGCGGAGCCGCAGCGCGCTCACCATTCCCCGCACGGCCGTACGGTGTCCGCGCAGGTGGGCGGGGGTGCGCCCGGGTGCGCGCCGCGATCCCTGGACGATCCTGCGCTTTTCCTGAGGAACAGGTGCGCCAGCGTTGAGGAGGACTCCGTACTTTTCGAGTCATGACTCTCCACACCCCCGAGACGACCCCCGCCCCGCGCCGCGACAAGCGCCGCGCCTTCGCCGCCTTCGGGCTGGCGGCCCTCGCCGTCGGCGGCATCGGGGCGGCGCTCACCAGCGCCGCCTGGACCGACAACGCGTTCTTCACGGCGCCCGCGACGGCCGCGACCTTCGACCTCCAGGGGTCGCTGGACGGGACCACCTGGAAGGACTCGTCCGACCCCGAGGCGATCGAGCTCGTCGTGCCGTCGGACGCGCTCGCGAACCTCCTGCCCGGCCAGACGCGCACGATCGACCTGTGGGTGCGCAACGAGAGCTCGGTGAAGGCCGCGCTCACGTCCAGCGTCCGCTTCGCCTCGGGCTCGACCTTCACGACGAACCCCTCCGCCTCCGTCTCCGGCCTCGCCACGACGCTCGACGCCGCCGGCGGCACGTCGAGCGACCAGTTCCGGCTCACCGTCACGGCACCGAGCGACTGGGCGCCGTCGAACCAGGGGGCCACCGGGACGCTCGTCGTCACGGTCTCCGCCACCGCGACGGCCTGACCCGACGCCGCACGCAGGAGGAGGAGAACCACCGATGCAGGTACTGCGGCGCGGGGCCGTCCTCGTCCTGTGGGTCCTCGCCGCCTTCGGGCTGGTGTGCGGGGCGGTGGGGGGCGCGACCGCGGCCGGCCTTATCAAGCCCCTCGTCGTGATCTCCGGATCGATGGAGCCGGGGATCATGACGGGCGACCTCCTGGTCGCCCGGCCGGTCCCGGCGGCCGACCTGGCCGTCGGCGACGTGGTGAGCCTGCCCAGCGAGCTGACCGGCGACCTGGTGACCCACCGCGTCGAGGCCGTCGAGCAGACGGGCGACGACCAGTACACGGTCAGCATGAAGGGCGACAACAACGCCTACGCGGACGCCCTGGACTACACCGCCTCGGGCGACGTCTGGAAGCCCGCGGTCCAGCTCGCCGGCTGGGGCACCGCGATCGTGCGTCTGACGACCCCCGCCGTGGCAGTCCCCCTCCTCGTCGGCCTGCTCGGCCTGCTCGGCCTCACCCTGCTCGTCCCGCCCGCACCGCGACGCGTGCCAGTCCACCGGTGACCGGCACCCGGACCGGCCGGAGGGCCGGCGGGACCGCCGGTCCCACGGCCGGGCGCCGCACGCTGAGCCTGCTCCTCGCGGTCCTGACGCTCGTGACGGCGTCGTGGTGGGGGGTCGCCCACGCGGCCGTCGAGCCCACGACGGCCGCGTGGACGGACCAGGCCCAGGCCGCCGCGCCCGTCTCCGCCGGCCGGTGGCAGACGACGACGGCCGGCACGTGCGTCGCGCGCGGCGAGGGTCGCGCCGTCCTCTCCGGCTGCACGGTCCGCTCGATCTCGTTCGAGACGTGGGGCGAGCCGGGGAGCCAGGTCCGCAACTACTACGTGGCCTTCACGGTGCCCGCGGGCACGCGGTCGGTGTCCTTCGACGTCGACCTCCGGGTCGCGACCGGCCAGGAGACCTCGTGGCGGTGGAGCGGCGCCCACGTCGTCGCCGGGGCCCAGTTCACCCCGCAGCAGGGCTGGACCTGCGCCGACCTGCCGCGCGTGCGCGGGGAGGGCGCCGACTGGCAGAACCCGATCTACTTCCAGGTCGCCGAGCAGGGCGGCGGGGGCGCGTCGGCCTGCCCGTGACGGGCGCCGCCGTGGCGCGCGTCAGTCCGGCGTGACCGGGCTGATCACGTACCAGAGGCGCACCGACGCGTCGCCCCCCGGCCCGGGCTCGTGGCTGATCTGCACGGACGTCTCGACGTCGCCGTTCGACCCGTTGATGCCCGTGCGGGCGCGCGTCCCGCCCGCGCGCGACGCGTCGAGCGACGCGGGCAGCTCGTCGAGCCACCGGTCGACCTGCGACCGCGGAAAACCCAGCACCTGCGCGTCGGCCACGAGCTGGTCGTGCACGGCCTGCCCGCCGGAGAGCGTGCGGAACACGTTGATCGCGCTCACGTACCCGCGCCGGGGCTGGATCGTCAGCTCCTCGGCCGTCGTGGTCCACGTGCCGTCGGGGAGCGTCAGCTCGACCTCGGCCGCGCCGTCGGGCACCTGCACGACGGCCATCGACTCGCCCAGCCCGACGGACTCCGCGGTGATCGGCCTGCTCACGTCCCAGTGCACGGTCTCGCCCCTCTCGATGTCGTCGATCGTCGTCGTGCCCGCCTCGCCCCCGCCGCCCTCGCCGCCCGAACCGCCCGACGACGTCGGGCCGCCCGGGGCGGTCGTCCCGCCCGGTCCGGTGGCCGCGTCGTCCGGGTCGCCGAACGTCACCGTGCACCCCGTCAGCACGAGAGACCCGGCGAGCGCCCCCGCGAGCAGGACCGCGGCGACGCCGGCCCTCGGCGCCGTCCCGTGCGCGCGACGGAACCCCCGGTTCACTGGTCCACGTCCACGTCCCACTCGGTCAGTCTGTCAAGGATGCGTCCGATGCGGGCGGGGTTCGTGAGCCGGTAGTCGGCGATCCGGTCGGACACGTCGGTGCCGATGATCTGCGCCGCCTGGTCCGGGTGCTGCGTGACGAGCTGCTGGTAGGCGGGCAGCGTGTCGTTCGCGATGTACTCCCAGCGGGTCGCCTGGTCGGCGATGTTGCCGCCCGGCAGCGGCGTCTCCACCGTCACCGTGCCCTGCACGGGGTTGTCGAACGTGACGCCCGTGAACGGGATCCCGAGGTTCTCCGGGCCGGGCGTCTCGACGCTCACCGTGAAGGGGTCGTGCTGCGCGTACGTGCCCGCGCCGGGGATGGACGGCTCGCCGACGAGCGTCATGAGGTACGTGAACGCCTCGCCCGTGACCGGGTGGTCGCGCATGGTCTGCCAGTCGTCGGCGATGATCTGGTTCTGCTCGCGCCACAGCAGCGCGGTGTTGCCGTCCGCGAGCGCCTGCGCGTCGCCCGCCCGGCCGGCCTCGACGTCCGCCCACGCCTGGTACGCGGCGCCGTCGATGACGCCGGCCTCGAGCAGCCGCTCCATCTCCTGCATGCCGCCGTTTAGGTACGCCTCGTGCATGACGGCCTGGTCCACGAAGATCTCGCGCTGCATCGACAGGAACTGGTTCTCGTAGAAGCCGAGCTCGGCGTCCGACATCGTCGCGATCGCCTCGAGCGCCGCCCGGTCGACGCCGGGCGGCAGCGCCCGGGCGCCGCTCGCGACGCCCTGCGCGAGCTGCCGCATCATGTCGAGGTCGAAGAACCCGGCGGCGAACGACGGCCCGATCATCGCGGCCATGCCGGCCCACTGCATCCACGGGTTGTCCAGGTAGAGCTCGCCGTAGTACGTGTAGACGCTCTCGATGATCTCCCGGTTGGCCGACGCCCCCGCGGACGGGTCCCAGTCGGCGAAGTCGAACCCCGCCTCGCCCGCGGCGACGCGCGTCCAGTGCGTGACGGCGAGCTCCGCGAACCCCGGGGAGTCGGGGTCGACACCGAGGCGCACCATCCGGTCGTAGAGCGCCGCGACCTGCGCGTCCGTCGCGTTCTCGAGCCACGCGGCGCGCTCGCCCGCGTCCATCGCGGCGTACTCGCCAGGCGTCGGCGTGGGGACGGTCTGCTGCGGCCCGCCCGGGCCGGACGTGGGCGCGCCGCCCGGGCCCGCGAGGGCGCCGCCGTCGGCGCTCGCGGACTGCTGCTGGTCGGCGTCCGTGGCGAGGCGGTCGGCGGCGGCGTCGAGGAGGCTCGCGGTGCCCGTGAGCGAGGGTCCGAGCGTGGTGGCCCACGCGCTGCGGAACTGCGCGGCGTCGGGCCCGTCCCACCGGGTCGCGGCCTCGACGACGGCCGCCACCTGCGCGCGATGGGTCCGCAGCGCGTCGGCGCCGGAGCGCAGGCCGGACGCGAGCGCGCGCAGCGCACGGACGTCGGCGCCCCACATCCCGCTCATGCCGTCCCCTCCCGCCCCTGCGCGTCCCCTCACGCGCACGCGTCGACGCCTTCGTCCTCGACGGTCGCACGCCGACGGTACGCGGCCGGGTCGGCCGCCGCGATGGGGACAACTGCCCATGCCCGGACAGGGCGGGCGCGGCGGCGCGCCTCAGCTCAGGCGGCGCTCCAGCCGCACCACGACCGTGTCACCGACGTCCTTGCCGAGGCGCTTGCGCACGCCCGCGTTGAGCGACAGCATCAGCCCGCCCGACCCGGTCGGCATGAGCCCCACGTTGCGCAGCGCGACGTCGTCGACGGTCGCGTCCACGCGGACCGCGCGCAGCGACCCGAAGAGCTCGCGCGCCCCGGGCACCTCCACGCAGGGCCACGTGTCGCCCTTGACGTCGACGCCGACGGGCGCGGTGAACGTGTGGTCGAGGAGGACGGGCTCGAACGGCATCGGGTGCTCCGGTGGGTCGTGCGGTCGTGGTCGGGGGGTCTGACCGGCCGAGGGCCGAGAACTCGTCGGTCGTGGTCGAGCGACGTTCATGCGTCCCGCACCGACACGCCCATGCGCTCGACCGCCTCGGTGAGCACGTCGACGCCCGTCGCGAGGTTGAGGCGCACGTGCCCGTGCCCGCCGGGGCCGAACCGGCGCCCGTCCTCCAGCGCGACGCGCGCGCGGTCGAGGAACCACGACCGGGGGTCCGCACCCGCCGGGCCGGGCAGCCCGCGCGCGTCGAGCCACGCGAGGTACGTCGCCTCGCCGGGCCGGTAGCGCACCGCGGGCAGGTGCTCCGCGAGCAGGTCGGCGAGGAGCCACGCGTTGCGCTCGACGCCCGCGAGGACGTCGTCGAGCCACGCCTCGCCGTGGTCGAGCGCCGCGACGTGCGCGAGCACGGCCACGTGCTGGACGCCGTGGCTCGCCTCCTCGGGGATGCGCCGCAGGTCGTCGGCGGCGTCCGGGCCGGCGACGGCCGCCGCCGCCTTGAGGCCCGGCAGGTTCCACGCCTTCGACGCGGAGACGATCGCGACGGCCGATCCCGCCCCGGGGACGGTGAGGAGCGGCGTGTGGGTCGTCGCGGGGCGCCCGTCGAGCCCGGGCCGCGTGAGGGGCGCGTGGATCTCGTCCGCCACGACGCGCACCCCGTACCGCGCGGCGAGCGCCAGGCCGTCCGCCAGCTCCGCGCGCGTGTGCGCGGTCCCCGTCGGGTTCTGCGGGTTGCACACGAGCCAGACGGCGCGGCGCCCGCTCCCCGGGCCGTCACCGTTCGCGGCGGCACCGGTCGCGTCGGCGAACGCCCGCTCCAGGGTGTCGAGGTCGAGACGCCCGTCGGTGCCCAGCGGCGCGTCGACGACGCGGCGCCCCTCGTTCGCGGTGAAGCCGTAGAACGGCGGGTACACGGGCGGGTTGACGACGACCGCGTCGCCCGGGGACGTGAGGACGCGCAGCACCTCGACGATCGCGACCATGACGTCGGGCAGCGTGCGCGACGTCGCCGCGTCGGGCGTCCAACCCCAGCGGCGCCGGGCGAAGCGCGCGTACGCCTCGCCGTACGCGGTGCCGACGTCGTACCCGGTGTCGCCCGAGCGCAGGGCGGCCGTCACGGCGTCCACGACCGCGTCGCACGGCGCGACGTCCATCTCGGCGACGAACAGCGGCAGCACGTCGGGCGCGAAGGTGCACCACTTCGCCGACGTCCGACGGCGCAGCTCGTCGAGCGTGAGGACGTCCAACGGTGTGCGCATCGTGCCCCTCCTCGGTGCGGGCCGAGCGTCTGCACGGCACCGGTCGGCGGGCCTGCCTCGGTCGGCCGACCCGGCCCACCCTAGGCGGGCTCGGGCTCCGTCGCCGCGGGCGCGCCCTCCTCGGCCGCGGCGTTCGCCGGGCTCGTCGCGAGCACGACGCACCCGCCGACGGCGGCCAGCGTCGCCACGACGGCGGGCACCGCCCAGCCCGACCGCACGACGTCGCCGAGCACGGCGAGGCCGACGATCCCCGGGGCGAGCACCTCGATCACGGAGACCGTCGCGGCGACCGTCCCCACGGCGCCCCGCTCCAGGGCGCGCAGGTAGGCGAGCGCGCCCGCGACGCCGCCGAGCACGATCGCGAGGGCGAGCGGCTGGAGCACGGTGTCGAGCAGGTCCCCGGACGCGTGCGCGCCGCGCGCCGCGACGGCGGCGACCGAGTAGCCGAGGCCGCCCAGGACGGCGAGCAGCACGGGGTGCCCGCGCCGGTACGCGGCGGCGGTGCCGACCGCCACGACCACCCCGGCGACGTTGACCCAGGTCGTGAACCCGGCCGGCGGGTGCGTCGCGGGCTGCTCCCCCGCCGCGAGCGCCAGCACCACGAGGCCCGCGACGACGACGCCGATCGACACGACGTCCGTGCGGCGCAGCGTCGCGCCGAGCACGAGGCGGGCGAGCAGCACGACGGCGACGAGCGACGCCGCGACGACGGCCTGCACCACGAACAGCGGCAGGTGGTCGAGGGCGAGGAGGGAGAGGAGCCAGCCGACGCCGTCGACCACGAGCCCGCCGACGACGAGCGGCTGGGCCACGGCCGCGAGGCCGTGGGCCCGGCGCGTCGCGACGGCCTGCATGATCGTGCTCACCGCGTACAGGAGGCTCGCGGCCACGGCGGCGAGCAGCGAGAGGATCACGACGCGACCCCGGGGCCGTCGCCCGCGGCGGGCGCGACGAGCGCCGCGCGCACGGGCACGCGGGGCCGTTCGGTCGGGGCGGGCACGTTCCGATCATCCGCCACGGCGGCGCGCACCGCGCGGGCGGGACCCCCGGCCGGCCGGGCGTCGGGCCGAGGTGGTCAGGCGCTGCCGCGGGCGGACGCCGTGGTCAGGCCTCGTCGCGCGCGGGCGCCGCGTCCCGACGGCCGCGCGCGTGGGCGGGGCGCTCGTCGTCGTGCACCCAGCGCCAGACGCGCGTCACGACGAACCACACGACCGCCGCCGCGACGACCGCGATGACGACCTTCTGCAGGACGCCCGCGTACTCCTCGACGACGTGCCACTGCTCGCCGAGCGCGTACCCGGCGTAGACGAAGATCGTGTTCCACACGGCGCTGCCGGCGGTGGTGAGCGCGGTGAACTTCCACAGGGGCATGCGCTCGACGCCCGCGGGGATCGAGATGAGGCTGCGGAAGATGGGGATGAAGCGGCCGAAGAACACCGTCGCGCTGCCGTGCCGGAGGAAGAACTGCTCGGTGCGGTCGACGTCCTCGACCTTGACGAGCGGGAGGCGCTCCGCGACCCACCGCGTGCGCTCGCGCCCGATGATCGCCCCGACCGCGTAGAGCGCGAGGGCGCCGACGACGGACCCCGCCGTCGTCCACAGGATCGCCTCGACGAGCCCGAAGCTCCCCTGGCTCGCCGTGAAGCCCGCGAGCGGCAGGATGATCTCGCTCGGCAGGGGTGGGAACAGGTTCTCGAGCGCGATGGCGATCGCGGCCCCGACCGGGCCCAGCGTCTCCATGAGGTTGACCGCCCAGCCGGCGACGCCGTCGAGAGCGGGCTCCGCCGTCGTGGCGGCGGGCACGGCGGCCGTCAGGGCGGCGGAGAGTCCGGAGGGCATGGGTCACGAGCCTAGGCGAGCGGTCGGTGGCGCGAACGCCGATGCGGCCGGAAGGGTGTGGAGGTCTCGTGCGGAGGCGCGGGACGTGCAGGGGACCGGCCCGCTCAGCCGCGGACGAGCTCGTCGAGGCGGCGGATCGGGTCCCAGGCGCCCGCCTCGCTGTTCGACAGCACGACGACCGTCACGCCCGGCGCCCCGGCCGGCGGGAGCGCGTCCGGGCCGTCCGCAGGGCCCACCGGGTCCGGGTAGTGGCGCAGGATCGCGCTCGCGCCCGTGTTGATGCCGTCCTTGTACGCCGAGCGCACCGACCCGTCCGCGAGCAGCTCGAGCTCGAGCCCGAAGCCGTAGTGCACGCTCGGTGCGGGCTCGGCTCCGTCCGTCGCCCCCGTCCCGCCCTCGTGGTGCAGCACCTGCGGGGTGAGGAACGCGCGCGTGAGGTCGGGCGGCAGGAGCTCGCCGTCGCGCACCGCCGCCCAGAACCGGGCGAGGTCGCGCGCCGTGACGTGCGCGCCGCCGTCGGGCGAGCCGACGGGCGGGTAGGAGTAGACGTTCTGCCGCCACCCGGTGACGGGGCCGTCGTCGTCCGGGCCCTCGTGCACGGGCTCCCAGCCCTCCGCGACGTCCGGCTCGGCCTCGTCCATGCGGAAGAACCCGGAGCGGTCCATGCCCGCGCGCGCGAACACGTGCTCGCGGACGTGGTCGCGGTACGTCGTCCCGGTGACAGACTCCAGCGCGAGGCCGGCGAGGACGTAGCCGACGTTGCAGTAGCGACACCCCTCGCCGGGCGCGAAGTTCGGCTCCTTGTGGACGAACCCGGGCAGGAAGTCTGCCGTGCGCGTCACGGAGTAGCTCGGCCGGTCGACCCACAGCTCCTCGTACGACTCCCCCGCCTCCTCGTCGGCGTCGTCCGCGATGCCTGACGTGTGGGTCAGCAGGTGCCGGATCGTCACCTCGCGCGGGATGGTCGTGCCCGCAAGGTCCACGTGGTCGTGGACGCGGTCGTCGAGCCCGAGCCGGCCGTCGCCCACGAGCTGGAGCACCGCGACGGCGGTGAAGAGCTTGGTGACGGACGCGACGTCGAACCGCGTGCTCGTGCGGACCGGGACGCCCCAGCGGCGCGACGCGACGCCGTAGGCGCGTTCGAGGAGCACCTCGCCGTGGCGTTCGACCCGCACGACGCCGGAGAAGTCGTCGGCGTCCGCGGCGGAGCGCAGGTGCGTGTCGAGGGCGGCGAGAGCGGCGTCGTCGAGCGCGGTCATGGCCCGACCGTAGGCGGGCCGGGGCGCTCCCGGCCAGGACTTTTGTCCCGGAGAGCCGCACGTCGTCACGGGTGGGAGCGCTATCACGGTACGGTCGCCGCATGGCGACCTCGACGACGACCCCCGCGCTCGGCGTGATCCTCCCGCGCGAGCTCCCCGCCGACCTCATCGTGCCGTTCGCGCGCCGCGCGGAGGAGGTCGGCCTCGACGAGCTGTGGGTCGTCGAGGACCTCACCTTCCACGGCGGGATCGCGCAGGCCGCGACGGTCCTCGCCGCGACGCAGCGCCTCACCGTCGGCATCGGGATCCTGCCCGCCGCCACGCGTGCGCCGTCGACCGCCGCGATGGAGGCCGGCACGCTCGCCGCCCTGCACCCCGGCCGCCTGCACCTCGGCCTCGGGCACGGCATGCCGGCGTGGATGCGGCAGATCGGCGTGTGGCCCGCGAGCCCGCTCGCGATGCTCGAGGAGACCACCGCGACCGTGCGCGCCCTGCTGCACGGCGAGCGCGTCAGCGTCGCGGGCCGCTACGTGTCCGTCGACGACGTCGCCCTCCACGCCCCGCCCGCCTCGCCGCCGCCCGTGCTCGCGGGCGTGCGCGGCCCGCGGTCGCTCGAGGTCTCGGGTCGCGTCGCGGACGGGACCATCCTCGACATGCCCGTGACCCCCGAGTACCTCGCCGTCGCGCGCGCCGCGATCGACGCCGGGCGCGCGAGCGCCGGGGACGCGGCCCCGCCCGCGCACCGCGTCGTCGCGTTCTCCGTCGGCGCCGTGCACGACGACGTCGCGACGGCCCGCGAGATCGTCCGCCCCTACCTCGCGGTCCTCGGCGAGGCCGACTGGTCCGCCCAGATCGACCCGCTGCCCTTCGCCGCCGACTTCCGCGCCCTGCGCGACGCGAGCGCCACCCCCGACGACTTCGCCGCCGCGGTGCCCGACGCGTGGGTCGACGCGCTCGCCGTCGTCGGGTCGCCCGAAGCCTTCCGCGCGCGGCTCGCCGAGCTCGGCGCCGGCGGGGTGTCGAGCGTCGTCCTCGTCGCCACGACAGCCGACCCTGCCCGGCCGGACGACCCGTTCAGCGCGCTCGACGCGCTCGCCGCGGTGACCCGCCCCGCCGTCTGACGGCGGCCGTCGACCTGCGAGACCGCGCCGGAGAGCCGACCATGGGCAGGTGAGCGAGCACGCACCGACCTACACCGAGACCTGGCCCCTGCTGAGCCCGGGAGACCGCCGTCGGCTCGAGGAGCTCGACGACCTCGAGACCGACATCCTCCGCCAGCTCTCCGAGGCGTTCGCCGACGAGGTGGACGCCCCCACGCTCGGCGAGGTCCAGGTCGAGCGGCTGCGGGTCTACCGCGACGCGCAGGCCCGCGCACAACGGCAGCGGACACGCGCCTGACCGCCCCATGAGCGCCCCGGGGCCACGCGCGTCCCTCGTCGACACCGTGCTCGGCGCGGTGCGCGAGGGCACGTCGGTCGTGGTCTCCGGGCTGCCGGGCTCCGGCCGGTCCACGCTCCTCGCGCGCGTCCGGGCCGCCGTCCTCGACGACGACCGGCACGTCCTGTCCCTCGTGGGCGTCGGCCCCGGCGCCCCGCGTCCGCTCGAGTCGCTCGTCCTCGCCGGGGTGCTCGACGCCGCCCCCGGCCGGCCCGTGTCGCTCGGGCGCGCGGTCGACGCCGTCGAGCGGGCGCTCGGCACCGGGCCGGCGGTCCTCCTCGCGGACGACGCCGACGCGCTCGACGACACCTCCGCCGCGGTCCTCGGGGCGGTCTCCGCCCGCCAGGACGCCACCGTCGTGCTGAGCCAGCGCCCGCCCTACCCCGCGGCCCCGGTCGAGACCGTGCTCGGCGGCCGACCCGCGACCGCGCTGCCGATGCCGCCCCTCGCCTTCGAGGAGATGCACGCCACCGCGAGCGCGCTGCTCGGCGGCGACCTCGACGCCGGTGTCGCCGGTCGCCTGTACGGCCTGTCCGGCGGCCTGCCCGGCCTGGTCCGGTCCGTCGCCACCGAGGCCCGGCGCGCCGGCCGCCTCGTCGAGGAGTCCGGGACCTGGGTCGCGCGCCGGGACCTCGTGACCTCGGCGCTCGCCGGCGACGTCGGCCGCCTGGTCAGCGGGCTGTCGCCCGAGGAGGTGGACGGCGTCTGGGCGCTCGCGGCGACCGGCGCCGCGGAGCTCGGGACGGTGCACCGGTTCCTGCCCTGGCCCGTGCTCGTCGCGCTCGACGACCACGGCCTGGTCCGCTTCGTCGAGGCCGAAGGTCGCACGACGGTGACGCTCTACCCGCCGCTCGTCGGGGAGCTCCTGCGCCAGACCGGGGGCGCGCGGGCGCTGCGCGCGGCGGAGCAGGTCGCCGACGCGCTCGGCAGCGGCCGGGCGGACGAGTGGGACCCCCTCGCGCGCACCGTCGACACCGCCGTCCCGACCGGCTGGGCCGCGTCGCGCGAGTCCGCGGCGATCCTCGGCCGCGCCCTGCGCCGGCACACCGCCGCCCAGCTCCTCGCGCGCCGCGACGCCTGGGAGCGCACCCCGACGACGCGGAACACCGTGCGCTACCTCGACGACCTCGCCAACGACGAGGCTCCGCCGGACGCGATCGAGCAGGTCCTCGCGCGGGCGCACGACCTCGCGCCCGCGGAGACCGGTCGCGGGAGCTTTCTCGCCGCGTGGGAGGCCGTCTACCGCGCGGTCGTGCTCCACGAGCGCGACGCGGCCCTCGCCCTGCTCGAGCCGACGACGACCGCGCACGACGACGTCGAGGACGCCGTCCGGGAGGCCGTCGCCCAGCACGTCCTGCTCGCCGTGGGCGACGTCGAGGGCACGGGACCGTCCGCGGAGCTCCCGCCGCCCCTCGACCGCCCTCCGGCGCGTGCGGACGTGACGGTCCCGCCCGGAGAGGCGCTGCTCGTCGGGCCCGACAACGTGGTGCGGCTGGTCCGCGGCGAGGTCCTGCTCGCCCGGGGGCGGGTCGACGACGCGGGCGTCGAGCTCGACCGTGTCGTCGTGCCGCAGTCGGCGGACCGTCAGGACGCGCCCTCGTGGCGGTCCCTCGCGCTCCTCTGCTCGGGCGAAGTGGAGGCGGCCGTCGAGCGGTCGCGTCGGCTGCTGGACCAGGCGCGCGACCGGTTCGCGGCGTCCCAGATCGAGCCGCACGGCCACGTCGTCGCGCTCGGCCTGTACCTCCAGGGCCGGTTCACGTCGCTGCGCGAGCACCTGACGAGCGTCTTCGCCGCCGGCGCGCACGCGCCCCTGCGCCCGAGCACCCGCGCGGGACTGCGCTGCCTCGGCGCCGAGCTCTCGCTCCGCGAGGGGAACGTCACGAGCGCGCGCTCGCTCGCGCGCCAGCTCGACGCGCTGCAGCTCCTCGCGGCGTCCACGCCGCTCGCCCGGCCGCACCCGCTCGCTGCGGAGCTCGCGCTCGCGACCGGCCAGGCCGGGCCCGAGGTCGCGACGCGCGCGGCGTGGGAGCTCGTCGAGGCGATGGACCGCCGCGGGTACCTCGTCGCCGCGCTCTTCGACGCGGCCTGGCTCGTGACCCTCTGGCCCGACGCGCGTCGCGCCCGGCAGGTCGCGGAGCACGCGGCCGCCGCGCAGGGCACCCTCCTGCCGGCCCTCGGCCACTACGTCGTCGCCGCCGCCGACCGCTCGCCCGAGGCGCTCCTCGCGGCAGCCGACGACCTGCGCGCCCGCGGCCTCGTGCTGCACGGCACCCAGGCCCACGCGACCGCCGTCCGGCTGCTGCGCGACGACGGTCGCACGGCCCTCGCCACCGACGAGGCGCACCGGCTCCGCACCCTCGTGGCGACCGGGGGCGAGGAGCTGGACCTGCTCGTGCCGCCCGTCGCGCCTGCGGACACCCTGAGCCCGCGCGAGCGCGAGGTCGCCCGGCTCGTCGCGCGCGGGCTGAGCAACAAGGACGTCGCGCGCGAGCTCGTGCTCAGCGACCGCACCGTCGACAATCACGTCTACCGGATCTTCCGGAAGCTGGGCATCACGTCGCGCGACCAGCTCCCGTCCGTGCTCTGACGCCCGACGTCGTCCCGCCGGCGCCGCGTCAGTAGCGCCAGGCGCGCATGTCCTCCTGGTACGTGCGCTGGACCGTCGGGGACAACAGGGTCGACGGCGGCAGGTCCCGCGGCGGGTTGTCGGCCGGGAGGCGCGTGGTCGCCGCGAGCGACGTGGCGTCGTGGAAGCGCAGCCCGTCCGGCAGGGGCGTGCGCGCGAAAGGGCCGGGCACGGCGTCGGCCGGTCCGCCCGGGAGCGAGAGCGCGAAGCCCCACTCGCCGAAGGAGGGCACGTTGACGGTGAGCGGCACGACGGTGCGCCCGGGCGCCGCGGCGCGGACGGTCGAGACCACCTGCCAGAACGCGTCGGGCGTGAAGTACGACGACGTCGCCTGCGTCGCGAACGCGCCGCCGGGCCGCAGGTGCGCGGCGACCATGCCGTAGAACTCCTGCGAGTAGAGCTTGGCGACACGCTCGGACGAGGGGTCGACGAGGTCGACGAGCACGACGTCGAACGTCTGCGGCGTGTCCTCGACCCAGCGGAACGCATCGGCGTTGACGACCGTGACGCGGGGGTCGTCGAGCGCGTGCTCGTTCACGGCGGTGAGGAGCCGATTCTCGCGCGCGAGGTCGGTGACGGCGGGGTCGAGGTCGACGAGCGTGACCTCCTGGACCGAGCCGTAGCGCAGGACCTCGCGCGCGAGGAGGCCGTCGCCGCCGCCGAGGATCGCGACGGACGCGGGCGCCGCGACCGACGTCATCGCCGCGTGCGCGAGCGTCTCGTGGTACCGCGCCTCGTCGACGGAGGAGAACTGGAGCTGGTTGTCGAGGTAGAGGCGCGTATCCCCCTGGTACTCGGTGACGACGACCTGCTGGTAGGCGCTGCGCTCCTGCGCGACGACCGGGTCCTGGTACATCCCCGCGCTGATGCGCGCCTCGAGCCACGACGACGCCGCGAACCCGGCGAGGAGCACGACGAGCGTGACGCCCGCGAGCACCGACCACCGCGGCGGGTGGCCCATGCGCGCGAGCATGAACCCCGCGACGGCGACGTTGAGCACCGCGACCGCGAACGCGGTGCGCACGAGGCCGAGGTAGGGGAGCAGCAGGAAGGGGAACAGCAGCGAGGCGGCGAGCGCGCCGAAGTAGTCGAGCGCGAGCACCTTCGACAGCAGCGAGACGGAGCCTTCGCTCCCCCGCTCCTTGAGCACCGCCACGAGGAGCGGGATCTCGACGCCGATCGCCGTCCCGATCGCGAGCGACAGCACGACGAACACGACCCACGCGAGCTCCGTCGCCGCGTACGCCCAGAACAGCGCGAGCACCGACGTCCCGCCGAGGAGCGAGAGCACGAGCTCGTTGCGCACGAAGCTCAGCCCCGCGGTGCGCTGCAGACGCGGCGCGAGGAGCGAGCCGAGGCCCATGCCGAACAGCGTGAGCCCCGTCGCGACGGAGAACGCGACGACCGAGTCGCCGAACAGGTACGACGCTGCCGTCCCGAGGATGAGCTCGTAGACGAGCCCGCCGACGGCGACGAGCAGCGCGGCGGCGAACACGGTCGGTCGGTCGAGGTGGCGCGCCCCCGAGCGCCCGGCGGGCGCGTCGCGGTCCGCGGCCGCGTCCGCCCCCGGCGGGCCGCCGGGCGGGACCTCCTGCTGGTCGAGCACGGTCAGGAGCTGATCGTCCCCGCGATGATGAGGCCGATCGCCACCGCGAGGCCCGCGATCATCACGCCGAACGCGACGTTGTGCTCGTCGACGAGCTCGCGGTGCAGGTTGAGCCGGAACACCTTGTTCGCGACCACGAGCGTGACGAGCAGCAGCACGATGCCGAGCACCGAGTAGAGGACGGTCGAGAAGAAGGACCAGAGGAACGCCAGCGGGGCGGCGGCTGAGATCACGGGGTCTCCCGGGTTCGGGTCGTGGGACGGGCGGACGGGTGCAGGGGTTCGGGGCCGGGACGGGCGGGCGCGGGTCGGGTCACTTGCCGAGCCCTCCGCCGCCCCCGCCGTAGACGGTGCGCCGCACGCACGTGCCGTCGTCGGTCGTGGCGACCTGGCCGGTGGTGGGCGACGTCGTGACGACGGAGCGGGGCGTGCACGACGCGCTGCCCGAGGCGGCGCGAGCCGCGCACGACCCGAGGCCGAGCAGCACGACCGCCGCGACCGCGAAGGCGACGAACCGCCCGCCGGGGACCGTGCGCGGCGCGACGCGGCGGCCGAACAGGCGCTTCTGCTCGGCGCTGTCGAGACGGCGCCCGTGGTAGACGGACGTGACGGGGCCGAGCGGTCCGGTCGTGCGCTCGATCGACACGATCGCCCCGTGGGCCGAGAGGTCGACGTACTCGACCTCCTGCCCGACGGCGAACGGCTCGGCGAACTGCCCCTCGACGTGCTCGACGCGCCCCGTCCCGTGCTCGCGCACCGTGAGCGTGTGCTGCCGCCCCTCGAGAGTCAGCCCGAGGGTCCGGCCGGTCCGCAGGCCCGAGAGGTCGACGACGGGCGGCCACGGCTCCGTCGGTCGCAGGAGCGTCACGTCGCGCGTGTCGTGGTCGTACTCGACCCAGACGTCGGAGCCGTCGTGGGCGAGGAGCTGCCACTCCTCCCACGTGAACGTGGAGCCGCCGTGCACGGTCGAGAGCACGGCGACGGCGCGCGGCGTCGCGCGCTGCGGCGGGGCGCCCACGAGGTCCTCGCCGACGCGCATCGCGAGCCGCGGGCGGGGCGTCCGGCTCACGCGAGGCTCCGCACGGCGACCTCGGTGGCGCCGAGCTCCTCGGCGAGGAGCGCGCGCACGTCGTCCGTGAACGTGGCCGACGCCGGGGCGCGGCACGTCGTGAGGGTCACGTAGGCGGTGCCGTCCTCAGGCCAGGTGTGCACGGCGAGGTGCGACTCCGCGAGCAGCAGCACGACGCTCGTGCCCTGCGGCTCGAAGCGGTGGGACACCTCCCCCAGCGGCGTCATCCCGGCCTCGCGGACGATCGCGTCGAGGCAGCGGCGGACGGTCGGCTCGTCGTCGAGCAGCGCCGGGTCCGCGCCCGTCACGTCGAACACGTGGACGAGGTTGCGCTGCACGTCCACACCCCTGTCGATGTCGGTCCTGTCGGCCGGCGCGGGCGAGCGCCCGCGGTCCGGTGGCCGCCGTCGGGCCGCGCACACCCTAGCCGACCTGCGGCGTCGGCCGACGGGCGGACCCGCCGCGCGAGACCGGCCGTCCGCCCGCACGGGCGGACGCCGTCCAGGGGGCGGGCGACGGCCGTTCGCCTACGATGCGCGGATGGATGCCGAGTGGTTCGTCGACGCCACGGCGCAGTGCGCCGTGGGTCGGCAGGCGCGCGAGGTCGCGTGGGAGCGGACGCCGCTGGGCCCGCCCGGCGAGTGGCCCGAGGCGCTGCGGCACGCCGTCCACCTGTGCTTCTCGACGCAGTTCCCCGTGATGCTGGTGTGGGGGCCCGACCTCACGCTGATCTACAACGACGGCTACGAGGAGATGCTCGGCACGGCCAAGCACGCCGGCGCGCTCGGCGCCCCGGCGGCGGAGGTGTGGGCGGAGATCTGGGACGAGGTCGGGCCGCTGTTCGACGAGGTCCTGCGCACCGGGCGCGCGTCGTCGGACCGCGACCTGCCGCTCGTGATGAACCGCTCCGGCTACGACGAGGAGACGTTCTTCACCTTCTCCTACAGCCCGCTCCGGGACGACGACGGCCGCATCGCGGGCGTGCTCGACATCTCGACGGAGACGACGCTGGCGGTCGTCAACCAGCGCCGCCTCGCGATGCTCGGGGAGCTCCAGGGCGCGCTCCCGACGACGTTCACCGACCTGGCGACGTTCGGCCGCCCGGTGCTCGACGTGCTGGCCGGGAGCCCCGACGTCGCACGCGCCGCCTTCTACGACGTGCGGGGCGGGCGACCCCGGGAGGTCGGGTCGGTCGGCCCGGGGCCGAGCGCCGCGGAGACCCGCCTCGTCGAGCGGGTGTTCCGGACCCGGCAGCGCATCGTCTCGCAGGGCCTCGTGGTCAAGCCGCTGCGCGACGCCCTGCGCGGCGGCGTGGCCGGGATCCTCGTGCTCCGGGCGAGCCCGATGCGCCCCTGGGACCGCGACTACGCGCGATACCTCGCCGGTCTGGCCGCGACGGTCGGGGCGGCGCTGCGCGACGCCGTGCGCCTGCGGACCACGATGGACGCGCTGCGGCTGCGTGCCGAGCGCTCGGAGGAGCAGACGGCGCAGATGCGCGAGGTCGCGCTCGCGCTCCAGCAGGCGGTGCTCACCGAGCCGCCCGAGCCGGACCACCTCCAGGTCTCCGTGCACTACCAGCCCGCCGCGCTCGACCGCGACATCGGCGGCGACTGGTACGACGGGTTCGTGACGCCCGACGGCGCGACGACCCTCGTCGTGGGCGACGTCGTCGGCCACGACCTCGCGGCGGCGGTGATGATGGGGCAGCTGCGCGGGCTCGTGCGCGCGATCGGCTACGACAGCGGCGAGTCGCCGGCGCGCGTCCTCGAGCGCGTGGACGCGGCGGTGCAGGGGCTCGCGCTGGGGAGCGGCGCGATCGCGACGCTGGTCGTCGCGCGCATCGAGCAGACCGCGGAGCAGGTTCGCCGCGGGACGCGGACGGTGCGGTGGACGAGCGCGGGGCACCTGCCGCCCATGCTCGTCCGCGCAGACGGCCGCGTCGACACGCTGACGCGGCGCAACGACCTGCCGCTGGGGCTCTCGCCGGGCACCGCGCGCACCGAGCACACGGTCGAGGTCTACCCGGGCGACACGCTCGTGCTGTACACCGACGGGCTCGTGGAGCGTCGCGGCCACAACCTGCGCGACGACCTGGCCGACCTCGCCCGCGCGCTGGAGGGCACGCACCGCGGGCCCATCGAGGAGGTCGTCGAGGCGGCGCTCACGCGGATGCTGCCGGGGCCGGGCGAGGACGACGTCGCGCTCGTCGTGCTCCGGACCGGCCCGCAGGACGTCCCCGTCACCGACCACGCCGACGCCGACGCGTCGACCGAGCACCGCGCAGCCGTCGTCTGACCCGGCAACCACGGGCGAGGGGTCGTCCCCCGCCCGTGACGGGCGGGGGACGACCCCGGACCGGCGCCGCTCGGCGGCGCCGGTCGGCCGTCAGCCGCAGGTGGTCGCGGCGTACGGCGCGACGACCTCCGTGCTGACCTGCTCGCCGTCGACCGTCGCCGTGGCGGTGACGGTCGCCTCGCCCGCCTCGGCGGACGGGGCGCGCACCGCGAACGACTGGTACGCGTTCGCCCCCGGGGCCACGGCGGTGACCGCCTTCGTCCCGAACGGCGTGGCGAGCGTGACGTCCACGGGGACGTCCTCGCCGTTCGTCGCGCGCACGGCCACGTAGGCCTTGCCCGCGAGGCAGCGGGTCTCGGCCGTGACGGTCACGTCGAGCGTCGGCTCCTCGCCGTCGTCACCGGCGTAGACCTGGGCGACCTCGGCGTCGGACAGCGCGCGGTCGAAGACGCGGACGTCGTCGATCGTGCCCGGCCAGTAGTCGACCGGGTTGCCGCTCCACTGCCCGCGCCCGATCGTCAGCGGACCGGACGGCGTGGTGCCGCCGCACACGTCGGACTGGCCGACGAGCTCGCCGTTGACGTAGAGCTTGAGCTTCTGGTCGGCCGCGTCGCGGACGCCCACGACGTGGTACCAGTCGCCCAGCACGGGCTGCACGACGTACTCCGCGCGCGGCTCGCCGTCGTAGGAGAAGGCCCACCGGCCGCCCCCGCCGTACTGGAGGTAGAACGCGCTCGAGCCCGTGACCGAGTCCTGGCCGACGATCGTCGACCACGCACCGCCGGGCGTCTTGTCGAGCTGGACCCATGCGGACACCGTGTAGGAACCCGTCGTGTCGACGACGGGCCCCTCGGTCGTGAACGACTGGTTCGTGCCGTCGAGCCTGATCGCGGACCCGCTGTCGCCGTGACCGGCGACCCACGTGCCGGCGCCCGACGCCGCGTGGTCGCCGACGCCGTCGGCCGCCGTCGTGCCCTGGCCCTCGTCGAACGACCAGCGGCCCGTGCCGGTCAGCCCCGGGGTGCCCGGGTCGACGGGCGCGGAGCCCTGCACCGCCGCCGCGACGACCCGCTCGTTGACGTCCTTGACGCGCGCGGCGTCCATCTTGAGGACGCGCCGGTCGTACGTGTAAAAGCCGTTCAGCTCGTTCTCGACGTCGGAGATCTCCGTGTACACCGAGCCGGACAGGTAGCACTGCGCCGGCCGCACGAGCTTCTCCGTGTTCTGCACGTACGCGTCGGTCAGCGCCTCGCTGTTCGCGACCCCGCCGTACGGGTTGGCGGACACGCCCGGCCACATGTGGCCCGGGACGCTCATCGAGAAGCCGCCGTGCTCGCCGTCGATCGCGGCGCGCGTGGCGTCCGGCTTCGGCAGGGCCGGGCCGGTGTACTGGTGCCAGTCGATGATGTCGCCCGTCTTCGAGTCACCCTTGGACGCGCAGCAGTTGTAGCCGGAGTGCGTGTTGAGGATCCGGCTCGGGTCGTAGGCGTCGATCGTGTTCCCGATCCGCGCCGTGTCGGCGAGGTTCCACTCGCCCCAACCCTCGTTGAACGTCACCCAGCCGACGATCGACGGCACCGAGCGGTGCTGGTCGATGATCGTCTTCATCTCCTGCTCCCAGAAGACGCGCGACGCCGGGTCCGTGTCGCCGTTGTTGAACCACCCGCTCGGGATGTCCTGCCAGACCATGAGGCCCAGCGTGTCGGCGTGGTAGTACCAGCGGGCCGGCTCGACCTTGATGTGCTTGCGCACCGTGTTGAACCCGAGGTCCTTGTGGGCCTGGAGGTCGAACACGTAGGCCTCGTCGGACGCGGGGGTGTAGATGCCGTCCGGCCAGTAACCCTGGTCGAGCGTCGACATGAGGAACGTCTTCTCGCCGTTGAGCAGGATGCGCTGGACGCCGTCCACCTCGGCGACCTCGATCGAGCGCATGCCCGCGTAGGAGGCCACCGTGTCGGTGGAGCCGCCGTCGGTGAGGGTGACGTCGACGTCGTAGAGGTACGGGTCCTCGGGCGACCACAGGTGCGCGTCCGGGATCTCGACCGCGAGCAGCTCGTTCGCGGCGCCGGTGACGGTGCCGACCTCGGCACCCTCGGCGTCCCGCACGACGGCGGTCACCTCGGCCGCGTCGGACGCGGAGGCCGACTGCGCGGTCACCGCGAGGACGCCGGCCTCGACGTCGGGCGTCGTGACGACGGCGTCGATCGCCGCGGCCGGGACGGGCTCCATCCACACCGTCTGCCAGATGCCCGACGTCGGGGTGTAGAAGATGCCGCCCGGGTTGAGCGTCTGCTTGCCGACGGCCTGGTTGCTGCCGTCCGTGGTGTCGACGACGCGCACGACGAGCTCCTGCTCCGTGCCCGCGACGAGCGCGTCGGTGACGTCGAACGAGAACGCGTCGTAGCCGCCGCGGTGCGTGCCGACCTCCTGGCCGTTCACGTACGCCGTCGCGACGTAGTCGACCGCGCCGAAGTTCAGGCGCAGCCGGTTGTCGCTCCCGACAGCCCAGTCCTGCGGGACCTCGAACGTCCGGCGGTAGAACATGTCGTCCTCGCGCCGCTCGATGCCCGACAGCGCGGACTCGACCGCGTACGGGACGACGATCTCCTCGTCGAGGTCGCGGCCGCTCGGCACGGCGTCGTCGGACTCCGCCGCCTCGAACTGCCAGACGCCGTTGAGGTTCTGCCACGCGTCGCGCGTGAGCTGCGGGCGCGGGTACTCCGGCAGGGGGTTGGTGGGGTCGAAGTCGTCGGCCCACGGGGTCTGGATCCGGAACTCGGAGCCGTTGGTCACCGGCAGGTTGAGCGACCCGACCTTCTCGCCGCCGACCGTCAGGTCGCCCTCGCCGTCGTAGACGAGACGCGCGGTCGACGCGCGGTCGACGGGCTCGGCGAGCGTGATGCCGAGGACGTCGCCCTGCGCCGCGACCTGCGCGACGGGCCAGGCGAGCTGGTCGACCTGGACCTTGAGGTGGTCGACGAGGCTCTCGTCGACACCGCCCGCGGCCCCCTGGAACGCCACGTTGAGGCTCGTGCCGTCGCTCTCGAGCGTGGCCTGCGCGGGGAAGACGACGAAGTCGTCGGGGTACGTGAAGGCGTCGGTCGGCACGATCTCACGGTCCTGCGAAGGGCTCTGCCACCGCAACCGGAGGTGCGCGCCACCCGTGTTCTGGAACATCTCCATGCGGAATGCGTACTCCTGACCCGCCTGGAGCTGGACCGGGGCGGACGTCTGCTCGACGTCCCAGTCGTCGACCCAGTGGTCGATGACGAGCTGGTCGTCGATCCACAGCCGGAAGCCGTTGTCGCCGATCGCGGAGAACGTGTACGCCTCGCTGTAGTCGGGCGTGATCTGCCCCGTCCAGCGCGCGGACGTGCGCTCGCCGCGACCGGTCAGCTCGGCGAACGTCGGCACCAGGTTGGGGAACTCGATCCGCTGGTCGGGGATCGTGGCCCTGAGGTCGGTGAGCGGCCAGCCGGGCCCGCCGGACAGGAAGTACTCGCCCTTGAGCCCGTTGTCGAGGGCGAGGTCCTGGGCTGCGACGTCCTGCGTGGCCTCGTCGGTCGGGGCCGACGGCGTCGCGGTCGCCCCCGCCGCCGTCGCCACGGCCAGGGGCACCGTGAGCGCGGCGGCCAGTGCCGCCGCCAGGATCCTCGCCGGTCTGCCCCGTGGGGGTGCTACCGCTGTCATGGACTGCATCCGTGCTTCCTCCTCGTCGAGTGAATCCAGGGACTGCACGACGCGGCGGCGAACCGGGCACCGATGCTCCGGCGGTCGCCGTCCTTGGCGCACCGCACAACGTCTCCCCAGAATCAAACAACTTCCACCAGAAAAAGACAACAGGTCACACCACGGAACACCTGATCGGGGTCGCTGGGGCAGACGCCGCGCCGCCCCGTCGGCGCGTGCGCGAGGGGTCGAGGTGGTGCGCGACCGCCTCGGGCGTGAGGGTCGGCAGCCCGCTGACGCCGCATGTGTGGGAGGTTGGGAGCCGACAGAGTTCCCGCGTCGGCCGGCCTCCACAGAAACAGGCACCCGCATGGCTCACGAGAGCACCCCGGCCGCACATCCCACCGACCCGCTGCACGGGGGTCTGCACGCCACGGCCGACACCTGGGAGCTCTGGGGCGAGGTCGACTACGCGGTCGTCCAGGCCGCCAAGCACCGCGTGGGCACGACCGGTGGACCACTGCACATCGACGCCTCGCGAGTCACGTTCCTGGACTCCGCCGGCATCGGCCTCCTCCTGATCGCCGCCGGCGCGCCCGCCCCGCCGACGATCCTGGGCTGCAGCGACTACGTCCGAGACGCTCTCGCGCTCGCCGGAGCGACCGACCTGTTCCTGTGGAGCACCGCGCCCTGAGCACCGGCCGCTCCGCGGGCCTGTCCGGGCTGCGCCGGCAGCGCCCCGTCAGCGGTGGATGAGCGACGTCCAGTCGGGCGGCACGCGGTCGGCGGGGCCCGGCGACCCCTGCTCGGGCGGGCGGGACAGCGGCGCGGCGAGGTGCGGACCCTCGAGCACCTGCTCGGTCTCGAAGTCCCAGTACCACTCCTCGCCCGGCTCGAACGAGCGCATGACCCGGTGGCCGGTCTGGTCGTAGTGCGCCGTCGCGTGCTGCGCGGGCGACGTGTCGCAGCACCCCACGTGCCCGCACGTCGCGCACCGGCGCAGGTGCACCCACCAGCCGCCGGCCTCGTCGCACTCGGCGCACCCGGTGCCGCTCGGCGGCACCTCGACGCGCACGGCCGTCGCGAGCGCGGCCGCGAGCGCAGGGTCGTCGAGACCCTCGCCGTTGACGTTCGGGGCGCGGTCCGTCGTCACCGGGCCCCCGCCCCGGCGGCCCGGACGACCGGCGCCCACGCCTCGGGGTCGAGAGCGGGTGCGGGCTCTGCCGCAGCCCAGGCGCGGCAGTCGTCGATCGTCGCGGAGAGCAGCGCGCGCAGGCGCTCGTCCGGGTCGCTCACGCACGCCTCGGCGATGCCCTGCACGGCCGCCGAGATGATGCTCGGTGCGGCGTCGCGCACGAACCGCGTGGGCCGCAGGCGCGCGCCCTCGCAGAACCGCTGCGCCCACCGAGCGGTGCGCGGGCAGCTCGCGAGCGCGTCGGCCGACTCGGCGCTCAGCGTGCCCGCGGGGCGGTCGTCGAGGACGTCGAGCATCTTCTCGGCGCCGATGATCGCCACCGCGAGGGTCTGCTGCCGGTCCGCCGGGGCGATCGGCAGCGCCGTCACGGCGGCGCGCAGCGCGATGCGCACGTCCCAGTGCGGGTCGTCGCTCGTCAACCCGATGACGGACGGGATGAGCGGCGCGAGCCTCGGGCGCTCCGGGTCGACCGTGAGGTCGTTCACGGCGCGCGCGAGCATCGCGAGCAGCGGGTGCGTGCACCGTGGATGGTCGCTCCAGCGCTCTCCCGCGAGATACGACGCGAGCTCCATGAAGCACGCACCCTTCTTCGGGTTGCGGTGCTTGCCACGGCCCAGCATCGGCAGCATGTCGTAGGTGTCGGTCACGAGGTCACCCCCACAGCGGGTCCGGTCCTGCGTCCAGTCTGCGCCGGGGTCCTCCTGTTGGCAACGGGAGGAGTGACGCGGGTCACGTTCGTCGCTCGGTCCGGCCGTCCTCCTCCCGCGTGCGCCTGCCGGACCTCCGTCAGGGCAGTCAGAGCGCGTGCAGCTCCGGGACACGCCACGTGCCGTCGAGGACTTCCGCGCGAGGGCGGTAGAGGCGGACGAGGAAGTTCCACCGCTCCGGGACCGGGATCGTGTTCGGCGCGTCTCCCACCTCGGTGCGCGGGGCGAAACGCACGGTGACCCCGCCGTCCGGGTCGGGCACGGCCGTGACGCTGTTGACGCTGTAGACGCCCTCGGGGTTCGGCTCGAAGAAGCCCTTCTCGTCGTAGACCGAGACCGACCAGAACGCGTCGACCGGGACGTCGCGCAGCGTGAGCGCGTACCGGCCGGGCGGCACGCCCGGGTCGACACCGACGTACGACGCCTCCGTCGTGGGCAGCCCGCCCCAGCCCGCCGCGGTCCCCACCAGGTGCCGCACCGGGTCGACCTGCTCCCGGGTGCCGAACATGCCGTCGAACCTGCGCAGGCCCGCGGCGAGCGCGAGCAGCGCGTCCCGGGTCGCGTCCATGCTCACCGCGTCGTAGTCGGGAGACACGAACGGATCCGCCGAGCCGGCACGCAGCACGACGCCGTCCTGCACCGCGGCGACGGCCTCGAGGTCGGCCGGGTCGGCGGGGTCCACGAGCGTGCGGACCGCCACGACGGCGTAGCGCGTGCCCACGCCCGTCGCGTCGAGACGATGCTCGCCCGGGGCGTGCAGGACGTCCGCCACGAAGTGGTCGTTGTCGACGACCATCGCTGACAGGTAACGGTCCCCGGCGTCGGGCAGAGTCAGTGCGGCACCGGCGGACAGGTCCACGACGGCGAAGCTGTAGAGCGTGTCCCGGTTCAGACGCACGACCGTCTGCCGGTCCACGGGCGCAGGCTCCCGGTTGTGGAAGAACTGGTTGACCCCGCCCGCGTCCCGCTGCAGCGCGGCGAACATCCTGTCGGTCTCGGCGCGCACGAAGTTGTCGGCGTCGACGTGCTCGGTCATCGCTGTCCTCCCTGGTCTGTCCGCCCCGGCGGACCACGCTGGTTCGCCCACCCAAGCACCTGTCCCCCCGACGAGCGAGCGCAGCGTGGGGCCCCCGGCGTCGGCCGCCTCGGGACCGGTGCCTTAGGCGCCGGGGACCACCTCAGACCTCTCGACACCCGGATCCTCGTGCGCCTAAGGCACCCCCGGACGAACGGTGCGCGGTCGACCGATGCGACGGCCCGGTGCTCAGGACGACTGTGAGTGTCGGACAGGCAGGGAGCCTGGGAGACGGGGACGACCATGAGCACGCACATCGATCCGACGTTCGACGCGGACCTGGAGTACCGCGCGGAGCGTCTGCGGGCGGACCTGCGGCACAACGAGCCCGCGCTGCTGCACTGGTGGCGCGGCCGTCGTCGTCGCCACGACCACCCGGCGCGGTGACCGCGCCGCCCGACGCCGCCGACGAGGCACCTCTCGCCGGCGGCGTCGTCGTGTCCGGCGAGGAGTCCCGACCGGCCGGGGGCGGCCAATCGGCTGGTCACGTGTCGGTGCCCGCTGCGAGGATGGGGACCGTGCCCCGACCCTCCACGCGCGCGCCCTTCGTGGCCCGCGCGGCCGAGCTCGACGTGCTCGCCGCGGCGGTCGAGCGCGCGCGCCGCGGCGAGCCGGGCGTGGTGCTCGTCGGTGCGGACGCGGGGGTGGGCAAGACACGCCTCCTGACGCGCGCGGCGGAGCTCGCCGCCGGGACGGGCGCGACGGTGGTGTGGAGCCACTGCGTCGACCTCGGCGAGGTCGGCCTCCCCTACCTCCCCTTCTCCGAGGCGCTCACGACCCTGCGCGCCCAGCACCCCGCCGTCGACGAGACGGTCGCGGCCCGTCCCGCGCTCGCACGCCTGCTCGACGCCGGCACCCCGGCCGACGACGAGCAGAGCCAGGGCGAGCGCCTCCAGCTCTTCGAGAGCGTCGCCGCCGCGATCGCGGCGTCCGGGACGCCCGAGGCGCCGCTCGTGCTCGTCGTCGAGGACCTGCACTGGGCGGACCCGTCGAGCCGCGACGTCCTGCGCTTCGTCGTCGCACGCCTGCGCGCGGAGCACGTCCTCGTCGTCGCGAGCTACCGCGCGGACGACCTGCACCGCCGCCACCCCCTGCGCCCGGTGCTCGCGGAGCTGCTGCGCCACCCGCGCGTCGAGCACGTGCAGCTCTCGCCCTTCACCGAGCGCGAGCTGCGGGAGTTCACGACGGCGCTCGCCGGCAGCCCGCTGCCGCCCGCCGCGTTCGAGTCCGTGCGCACGCGCTCCGAGGGGAACGCCTACTTCGCGGAGGAGCTCGTCGAGTCGGGCCTGGGCGACGAGCTGCCGTGGTCGCTCGCGGACGTGCTGCGCGCCCGTCTGGAGGGGCTCGACCCGGCCGTCCAGCACCTCGTGCGCGTCGCGTCGGTCTCGGGACGTCAGGTGAGCGAGCCGCTCCTGCGGGCCGCGCTGGCGCGGGACACCGACGCGGGCGAGCCCGCGGACCGCTCGTCCGGGCGTCCGTTCGACGCCGCGCTGCGCGAGGCCATCGCGCACCACGTGCTCGCGGTCGAGGGCGACGGCGCGCGCGACACGGTCGTGTTCCGGCACGCGCTGCTCGCCGAGGCGGTCGCGTCCGACCTGCTCCCGGGCGAGCGCGTCGGCGTGCACCGCGCGTACCTCGCGGCGCTCGACGACGACCCGGCGCTCGGCTCCCCCGCCCTGCGGGCCCACCACGCGCTCGCCGCGCACGACCTCCCGGCCGCGCTCACCGCGTCGCGCGCCGCGGCGCGCAAGGCGGCGCGCGTGCTCGCGCCCGCGGAGGAGCTCCGGCACCTCGAGCAGGTGCTCGCGCTGTGGCAGGCCGTGCCCGACGCCGCGACCCTCCTCGGCGAAGACCGCGTCACCGTCGCGCTCGCCGCCGCCGGGGCCGCGAGCCGCGCGGGCGAGCCGGACCGCGCCGTCGCGCTCGCACGACGCGTCGTCGAGGGCACCGCCGACGACCCGATGCGGCAGGCGTCGCTGCGGCACGTGCTGTCCCGGTACCTGCTCGGCACGGAGGAGGTCGAGGAGACCCTCGCGCACACCGAGGCGGCGCTCGCCGTCCTGCCCGTCGAGCCGCCGTCGCTCGACCGCGCGTGGACGCTGGCCATGCGGGCGCGCGCCGCGATGAACGCCGACCTCGACGAGCTCGCCGCCGAGGTCGCGGCGGAGGCGATCGACGTCGCGCACCGCCTCGACGCGCCCGACGTGGAGGCCGACGTGCTGACCACGATGGCGATCCTCGAGGTCGCGGACGACGACCGCGCCGCGGTGCTGCTGGCCCAGGCCCGCGAGCGCGCGGTCGAGGCGGGCGACATCCTCACCGAGCTGCGCTGCTGGTACAACATCGCCGCGAACCGCTACTACGCGGGCCGCATCGACGAGGCCCTCCAGGTCACGGAGGACGGCCTCGACCGCGCGCGGGCGACCGGCCTCGGGTGGAGCGCGTACGGCGTCGAGCTGCGCCTGTTCCGCGACCTCGTCCGGTACGTGCTCGGCGACCTCACCCCCACGGACACCGCGGGCGAGACCATGCCCGAGGGCTCCGCGCCGCAGCTCTCGTGCGTCCAGCTCTACGCCGCCGTCGCGCGCGGCGACGCGGACGCGATCGCGCGGGGCACGGCGCTGCGGCGCGACTGGTTCCGGGACGGGCAGATCGCGCTCATCTCGGGCGGGTGCTCGATCGACGCCCTCACGTGGGCCGGGCGACGCGACGAGGCGGTGGCGCTCGCCGTCGAGCTCGTCGACCACCTGGGCCGCACGTGGAGCGACTACTTCCTGGGCCGCATCTGGATCTCCGCCCTCGCGCTCGCAGCCCTCGCCGACGCCGCGGACGCCGCCCGCCTCCAGGGCGCGGCCGGGGCCGCCACGGTCCGCGAGCTCGTCGCCCGCGGGGCCGAGCTGCTCGACGCCGCCCGCACGACCGCCGAGCGCGGCCGCCCCCGCGGGGGCGGCTCGGGCCGGAGGGCCGTGCGTGGCTCGCGCGCGCGGCGGCGGAGCACTCCCGCCTCACCGGCACGGACGACCCCGCGCTGTGGGAGGAGACGACGCGCCTCTTCGACTACGGCTACCGGTACGAGGTCGCGCGGTCCCGGTTCCGGTGGGCCCAGGCCCTGCTCGGGGCGGGCGACCGCAACGCCGCCGAGATCGAGGCGGCGCAGGCGCTCGAGGAGGCCGAGGCCATGGGCGCGGCGCCGCTCGCCGAGGCGGTCCGCGCGCTCGGGCGGCGCGGTCGCCTCGACCTGCCCGGCGTCCGCCGGTCCACGACGGCCGTCCTCACCGAGCGCGAGGAGGAGGTCCTGCTGCTCGTCGCGCAGGGCCTGACCAACCGGCAGATCGGCGAGCGCCTGTTCATCTCGGGGAAGACGGTGAGCGTGCACGTGTCGAACGTCCTCGCCAAGCTCGGGGCGTCGGGGCGCGCCGAGGCCGTCTCGCTCGCGCACCAGCGCGGGCTGCTCGAGGTCTGACGCGTGGACCCGTCGCCCGGGCCGCTCGTGCTCGTGCGGCACGGGCAGAGCACGTTCAACGCGGGCGACCGCTTCACGGGGCTGCTCGACGTGCCGCTCTCCGACCTCGGGGTCGCCGAGGCGCGACGCGCGTCGCGCCTCCTCGCGGACGCCGTCGCGCGCGAGCCCGCGCTCGCCCCGCGGCGCGTCGTGACGTCGCCGCTCGTGCGCGCGTCCGCGACGGCCGCCGTCGTGGCCGAGGCCCTGCCCGGGCCGCCGCCGCTCGCGGTCGAGTGGCGGCTCGTCGAGCGTCACTACGGCGCGTTCACCGACAAGCTGCGCGACGTCGTCCGCCGCGACTACGGCGAGGCCGCCTACTGGCGCTACCGCCGGTCGTACCTGCACCGGCCGCCGCCGCTCGCCGACGACGACCCGGCGCGCGCCCTCGTCGACGACACGCTCCTGCGCCTGCCCGACGCCGCGCGCGCCACCCTGCGGCCGGACGCCGAGTCCCTCGCGGACGTCGTCGAGCGCCTGCGCCCCTTCTGGGCCGCCACCCGCGCGCGGCTCCTGCACGGCGAGACGGTGCTCGTCGTCGGGCACGGCAACTCGCTGCGCGCTCTGTCCGTGCTCGTCGACGACCTCACGCCCGAGGAGGTCCAGGACCTCGACGTGCCCACCGGGCACCCGCTCGTCCACCGCTTCACGACCGGGCCCGACGCCGCGCTCGTCCCCGAGGTCCGCGGCGGCACCTACCTCGACGCGCAGGGCGCCGAGCACGCGGTCACGGACCTCCGGGCCCGCGGAGGCACCTGACGGGTCCACGTCCACCGCGGCGCACCGGCCGGGAGCGTGCCCGCGCCCGCGCGCCGATCACGGTCCCGCCGCGCGCTCGGCGGCCTGCTCCGCGGAGCGCGCCGACGAGACCAGAGACACGTCGAGGTGGCACTGTCGCCAGGCGTCCCCGTCCACGCCACCCGGGTCGATGTCCCAGTGGCTCGGCAGCACGTCCGGCTCGGCCTCCCGCGCGGCGAGACAGGCGCGGAGCGCGGTCTCTGGCTCGTCCCGAGGCCCGGGCACGAGCGGGAGGAGGCGGTCGAGGACCGACCGGTCGAGGACGGAGGGCGGCGTCTCGACAGGCGCGACCTCCCGTGTCCGCGGGTCGTACGAGGACCGGCAGCCCGGGTCCCGGTCCGGGTCGCTCAGCGGCTCGCCGCAGGTCACCAGCGTGTAGTTGTTGCCGTCCGAGTACGTCGTGGAGGACAGGACGCCGCGGACGTCCGTCACCCGTCCCGCCTCCGGCCCGAGGAGCGCGGCGTTGAGGAACAGCCCGCCCGCCCAGGCGTCGGGGAGCCGGAACGTCGGGCCGGTGCCGCCCGGTGCCTCCCCGGCCACGGCTACCCACGTCTGATGGCGGTCGCGCTCCCACGACGGGTCCGACCCGGCCGAGGTGCTGGACGACTGCACGCTCAGCACGAGCCCGTCCTCCCCGCCGGCGCGCTGGAGCAGCACCAGGTGCTCGAAGCCGTCGTGCACGAGGGTCCCTGCGTCGTCGCCCCGGCGCAGGGCGGCGAGGTCGTCGTCGTCGCCCGCGAGAACACGCAGGCGGCCGCGCGGGTTCTCGCTGGCCGCCGGTACCGGGTCGTACTCGACGAGGAACCGCTCGCCGTCGCGCCACGCGCCGAGGCCGAGGTCGAGGACGTACGTGCCGTCGTCGCGCAGGTACGTCGCGGGCTCGGCGACGGCGACGACGCCGGGCGCGACGTCGACCGTGGTCGGCTCGGCGACGAGCACCTCGTAGCCCGGGGAGCCGGTGACGACTTCGCGCGCGAGCTCGCGCACGCCGCCGGGGCCGCCCGCCGTGACGACGCCCGTCCCGACGAGCCCCAGCGCGACGACGCCCGCGACCCCCGCGAGGGACCGACGCCGCTGCGCACCGCGCCGGCTCGACCGCAGGACCACGTCGAGGTCGAGCGTGGAGGGCGGGACGGCGTCGTCGGCCGTGCGTCGCAGCCGCGCGAGGAAGTCGTCGTCGGGCGGGGCGGGGGTCGAACCGGTCTCGCGGCTCATCGGGCGGTCCTTCCGCTGGTCGTCGGGGCGCTCTCGTCGAGGGCGCCGAGGAGGGTGCGGAGCCGGGCGAGGCCGCGCGACGCCGTCGACTTCACGGTGCCGACGGGCATGCCGAGCTCGGCCGCGACCTCGTTCTCGCTGAGGTCGAGCAGGTGGCGCAGCACGACGACCCGCCGCTGCCGGACCGGGAGCGCGAGCAGCGCGCGCACGACGGCGTCCCGGTCGTCGACCGCGGCCGTGCCCGCTCCGCCGTCGCGCGCCACCGGACGGGCCGCTCGCTCGGCGGACGAGAGCTCGTCCGGCCCGGCGAGCACCTCGCGCCGGGTGCGGCGCCACGTGTCGATCCGCAGGTTCGCCAGGACGCGGCGCGCGTAGGCGAGCGGGTCGCGCTGCGCCGCGCGCGACCACGCGCGGTAGGTGCGCTCCAGGGCGTGCTGCGTGAGCTCCTCCGCGCGGTGCCGGTCCCCGCACAGGAGGTACGCCATGCGGTGCAGCGGGTCGCGGGCCTCACGCATGAACGCGGTGAACTCCTCGTCGCGCGTGCGGCGGGCGACCACGTCGACCTCGAGCAGCACCTCGGGCGGCCACCCGTCGTCAGGCCCGCGCTCCTCGTCCTCCCGCACCCCGTCCCCCTGCTCGAGCACGAGCTCGTACCGCCTCGGGCGGTCCCGCGCGCTCACCGTGCCGGCCCGCTCGGGGAGCGGCCGCCGTCGTGTCGTCGTCTCACGAGCGGAACACGCAGCACCCGCACGCGACGTTCCCTTCTGTCCGATTTCACCCCCGACGCCGCGCCGGGTGGGGCGGGTTGCGCTGTTTGACCAGGCTCGTCCCGGTGATACTGGACCATGACCGACGCCCAGGCGATCCACGAGCTCGTCCAGGCGGGGCTCGCCGAGCCGGCGTCGGACGAGTCGTTCGACCGCTTCGCGCGGCTCGTGCACCGGCAGCTCGGGGTGTCGTCGGCGCTCGTCACGCTGGTCCTCGACGACGAGGCGGTGCTGCCCGGCGCGCACGGTCTGCCCGAGCCGTACCAGTCGGCGCGCCGGACCCCGCGTAGCCACACGTTCTGCCAGTTCGTGGCGAACGAGGCGCGCCCGCTCGTGGTCGAGGACGCGCGCACCGTCCCGCACCTGGCCACGCTGCGGGCCGTCGACGACATCGGCGTGGTCGCCTACGCGGGCTTCCCGATCTTCGACCCGCAGGGCCGTGCGGTCGGGTCGCTGTGCGCGTTCGACCCGCGCCCCCGCACCTGGTCGGACGACGAGCTGGCGACGCTCGCGGACCTGGCGTCCGCGTGCACGTCCGAGCTCCGGCTGCGCCTGGCGCGGGCCCGCGCGAGGCGCATGCAGCGTGTCGCGCTCGCGGCGAACAAGCGGTCGCGCCTGCTCCTGGAGCTGTCCGAGTCGTTCGCCGCCGCGACGTCCGTCCGCGACGTCGCCGAGCGGCTGGCCGCTGTCGGGGCGGCCATCGGCGCGCGCTACGCCGGGCTCGCGCTGCTCGACGGCGGCGGAACCCGCCTCGAGTTCACGACGCTGGACCACCTGGAGCCGGGGGTCCCGGCGTCGTTCCGCCGCATGCGCGTGGACGCGGACCGCGCCGCGTCGACCGCGGCACGGACGCGCGAGCCCTTGTTCTTCCGTGACCACGTGCAGTACGGCGAGCGGTTCCCCGAGGCCGCGTCGCTCATCGCGCCCGACACGGTCGAGGCGCGCTCGTTCGTGCCCGTCCTCGCGGACGACCGCCTCCTGGGCGTCGTGGCGCTCGCGTGGGACACGGTCCGCGAGTTCGACGACGACGCCGTAAAGACGGAGACGACGATCGCCTCGTACGTCGCGCACGCGGTCGAGCGCGTCCGGCTGCTCGAGGAGCGCCACCGCGTCGCGGCGACCCTCCAGGCCGCGATGCTCACCGAGCTGCCGCCGGTGCGGGGTGCGGAGCTCGCGGCGACGTACGCGTCCGCGACCCGCACGGACCAGGTCGGCGGCGACTGGTACGACGCGGTGGTGCTCGACGACGACGCGTGCGTGCTCATGATCGGCGACGTCACCGGGCACGACATGCGTGCCGCAGCGCAGATGGGACAGCTCCGGTCGATGCTGCGGACGTTCGCCTGGTGCCAGGACGAGCCGCCCGCCGTGCTGCTGCGGCTGCTCGACCGGGCGAACCGCGGGCTCGCGCTGCACTCCAGCGCGACGGCCGTCGTCGTGCGGCTCGACCGCACCCCGCAGGGGTTCGACCTCACGTGGTCGAACGCCGGGCACCCCCCACCGCTCGTGCTGCGCGCCGACGGGACGGTCGACCCGCTCGAGTCCGCGCCCGACCTCATGCTGGGGGTGCTGCCGAGCACGTCGCGGCACGACCACCGCACGCGCCTCGCGCCGGGCGACACGCTGCTCCTCTACACCGACGGCCTCGTCGAGCGCCGCGGCACGTCCTTCGCCGAGCGCCTCGCCGGCCTGCGGGCCGTCCTCGGCGAGCACGAGGGCACCGCGACGTCGGCCCTCCCGGACGCGCTCGTCCGCCGCCTGGTCGCCGACCAGCGGGACGACGTCGCGGTCCTCGCCCTGCGCGTGCGGCACACGGTCTCGCGGGCACCGGCGCCCGGGCGCCCGTCCGTGCTGACGCGGCCGGTCGAGCACACGTCGGCGGCGATCGGCCCCGCGCGGCGGTGGGTCGACGACGTGCTCGAGAGCTGCGACGTGTCGCCCGCGGTGCGCCGCGTCGCGATGCTCCTGACGAGCGAGATCCTCACGAACGCGGTGCAGCACGGGACGGCTCCGGTCCGGGCCGTGCTCGAGGTCGGGCACCGGGTGGTGCGGGTCGGCGTCGAGGACGGGTCGACCGCGCTGCCGAGGCTGCGCTCGCCGCGGCCGGAGGAGACGGGCGGCCGGGGCGTGCAGTTCCTCGAGCGGTGCGCGTCGCGCTGGGGCGTCGACCTCCACGACGACGCGGCCGACGGCGGCGCGGCCGACGGCCACGCGGCCAAGACCGTGTGGTTCGAGCTCGACCTCGACGACTGAGCCGGACGGTCGTCCGGTGCCCCTGTGCGGTGTCGGAGGGCGGCGGTAGCGTGTGTGAGGTGGGCCACTCCCCCCGGGCACCGCGCGCGATCCCGTGACCCCTCGTGCACGTCGAGACGACCGAGTCCTGAGAGGCAGCACCATGACCGACCTCGCCACCCCTGCGACCCTGCGCGGCGACGCCACCGCGACCGCCACTGGCACCGCCCCTACGCCCGCCCCCGCCCCGCTGCCCGACCGCGAGCACCTGGACGCCGTCCTCGACGGCCACCGGCGCGAGCTCACGGGCTACTGCTACCGCATGCTCGGGTCGTCGTTCGAGGCCGACGACGCCGTGCAGGAGACGTTCCTGCGCGCGTGGCGGTCCTACGACCGCTTCGAGGGCCGCTCGGCCCTGCGCTCGTGGCTCTACCGCATCGCGACGAACGTGTGCTTCGACGCGCTCGGCGCGCGCAAGCGGCGCGAGCGCCCGATGGGCCTGGGCGGACCGCAGGCCCCGGAGCTGGAGAACCTGGGCCAGGTGCTGCCGGAGGAGACGTGGGTCGAGCCCGTGCCCGACGACCGGGTGCTCCCGCACGACGGCGACCCGGCGCAGGTCGCGGTGGGGCGCGAGACCATCCGCCTCGCCTTCGTCGCCGCCCTCCAGTTCCTGCCGCCGCGCCAGCGCGCGGTGCTGCTGCTGCGCGAGGTGCTGCGCTGGCAGGCGAGCGAGGTCGCGGAGCTCCTCGACACGACGGTGGCGTCGGTGAACAGCGCGCTGCAGCGCGCCCGCGCCACGCTGGCGGCGCGCGCGCACTGGGACAGCTCGGGGCTGGGCGACGAGACCGGGTCCGCCGCGCCGGTCGCGGCGAACGCGGACCTCGGCGACGAGGAGAAGCTCCTGCTCGAGCGCTACCTCGACGCGTTCGAGCGCTACGACATGGACGCGCTGGTCGCGCTCCTGCACGAGGACGCGACGCTGTCGATGCCGCCGTACCCGCTGTGGATGCGCGGCACGGCGGACATCGTCACGTGGATGACGGGCCCGGGTCACGAGTGCGAGGGCTCGCGCATGGTCCCGGTCGCGGTGAACGGCACGTTCGGGTTCGGCCAGTACCGCCGCGCGCCCGGCGGCGGTCACGAGCCGTGGGCGCTCCAGGTCGTCGAGACGGAGGGTGGCCGCGTCACGGCCATCAACGCGTTCCTCGACACGGCCTCGTGGTTTCCGCTGTTCGGGCTCCCGGAGCGCCTCGACGACTGACGCGCCGCGGGTCAGCCGAACGTCTCGAGGAGCGTGCTCCGCTCGGCGTCCGTGAGGTTCGTCGCGACGAGCGTGCCGTGGACCCCGTGGAACCGCTCGCCGACGCGGTCGAGGTCGCCGTCCTCGGTGACGACGAACAGCGCCGACGTCCCCGGCGTCACGCCCTCGCGGATGCGGTCGAGCTGGTCCTTGTCGATCCCCACGGCCTCCATCGCCTTCGTCGACGCGCCGATCGCCGCCCCGGCCGCGGCGCCCAGCACGGGCGCGAAGAACAGCGACCCGAGCAGCAGGCCCCAGAAGGCGCCCCAGCCCGTGCCGCGCCACTCGTCCTGGTGGCCGTGGCGCGTCGTCGGCTTGGCCGCGCCCTCGGGCCATGACACGACGGCGGTGTCGACGATCTTGACGGCGTGCTCGGACGCCGAGTCGTGCAGGATCCGGGACGCCGCGTCCGCGCCCTCGGGGGAGTCGAACTTCCAGACGGTGAAGGTGGCCATCGCTCTCTCCGTTCTCTCAGCCGATCGGTCGCCGGCCCGCGCCCCGCACGTTCAGCGTGCGGCGCGCTCGGCCTCGTCGCCGTGCACGACGAGCGCCCACAGGACGAAGACGTCGAGCACGATGGTGACGAGCGACCACCACGGCGTGACCTGCAGGGTCGTGAACTGTGCGATCGCGTTGATGACGACGAGCACGATCGCGACCATGCGCGCCCAGCCCTTGCCGGACAGCAGCGCGAAGCCGGTGAGGACGAGCAGCACCCCGATGACGAGGTGGATCCAGCCCCACGTCGACACGTCGAGGACGACGATGCCCGCGTCGGAGACGCCGACGAGGCTGTTCGGGGAGAACACGGCGACCAGGCCGCTGATGGCGTTGAAGAAGCCGATCGTGACGAGCACGATGCCGGCGAACCACACCCAGCCGACCCATGCCGTCACCTGTGACGAGCGTGCCATGCCATCCTCCTGAGAACCGTGGAGCCCCGACCGGACGAGCGTGCGGATCGATCGTGGCACCGGCCGCCCGGTTCGGCATCCGGAAGGTCGGCGCGTCCCGGGACCGCGATCCGGCGGCGCCGCTAGGTTCGTGGCCATGACGACGCCGCCCTCCACCGACGACCCGTGGTCGGGCGTCCCGGACGCCGGCACGCGCCCGGTCCAGCACGACTCGCGGCGGCCGCCGCGCTGGGTGCCCCGCGCGCTCGCGATGGCCGTCGTCGCGGTGTTCGTCGGCGTCTTCGCCTGGTACGCCCTCGGTCAGCTCAAGGCGTTGGGCGTCAACATCCTCATCGCGTTCTTCGTCGCGCTCGCGCTCGAACCGATCGTCGTTTGGCTCGTGCGGCACGGCTGGCGGCGCGGCGCGGCCGCCGCCGTCGCGCTCCTGGGGTCGCTCGTCGGGATCCTCGTCGTGCTCGCCCTGTTCGGGAACCTGTTCGTCCAGCAGCTCGGGCAGCTCGTCCAGTCGATCCCCGCCCTGTACGCGAGCGTCCAGGACTTCGTCGCGGACCGCTTCGACGTCGTCATCCCGGACTCCGACGACCTCCTCAAGCAGGTCATCAACGACTTCGGCGACGACGTCGCGTCCGGCGCCATCGTCGTGACGACGACGATCGTCGGCGGCGTCTTCGCGAGCCTGACGATCCTCCTCGTCACCTACTACCTCCTCGCGGCGGGACCGCGGTTCCGCGCGGCCGTGTGCCGCTGGCTCACGCCGAACCGGCAGGAGGAGGTGCTGCGCCTCTGGGAGATCACCCAGGTCAAGGTGTCGGACTTCATCAACTCGCGCATCGTGCTCGCCGCGCTGTCGAGCGTGTTCACGTTCGTCTTCCTGCTGATCCTCCAGACGCCGTACGCCCTGCCGCTCGCGGTGTTCACGGGCGTCGTCTCGCAGTTCGTGCCCACGATCGGGACCTACATCGGCGGCGCGCTGCCCGTCGCCGTCGCGCTCACGTCGCAAGGGCTGCCGCAGGCCCTGGGCGTGCTCGCGTTCATCATCGGCTACCAGCAGCTCGAGAACCTGTACTTCTCCCCCAAGGTCTCCGCCCGGGCGCTGGAGATGAACCCGGCGGTGAGCTTCGTCGTCGTGCTCGCGTTCGGTGCGGTGTTCGGCGCGCTGGGCGCGTTCCTCGCCCTGCCCATCGCCGCGACGATCCAGGCTGTCGGGAACACCTACCTCCAGCGGCACGAGCTCATCGAGTCGCACATGCTCCACGACCCGGACTCCGAGGGCCACACGCCAGGCAAGGGCAAGGGCAGCGGGAGGGGAGACGGGAAGGGCAAGGACGACGAGGGTCGCACCGCCCGCCGCCGACGCCGCAACCGCGAGGCGAACCTCGAGGCCGAGCGCACGGTCGACGAGCGGCGCGCCGAGGGCATCGACTGAGCGCGGCGCTCCGCTCCCGGGGGGAACGGCGCGGGCTCGCGGGCCGGGGAGCGCTCAGGCGTTCTCGTCGAAGGCCGCGCGGAGCTTGGCCTCCTCGTCGGCGGAGAGGTTCGTCTGCACGAGCTCGCCGTGGATCCCCTCGGCCTGCAGCGCCTCGTGCACGCGGTCGACGACAGCGCCCGACGTGAGGACGAACAGCGCGGACGTGCCCGGGGTGACCTTGCTGCGCACGGAGTCGATGAAGTCGTCGTCGATGCCGACGTCCGTCAGCGCGCCGGCGATGGCTCCGGACGCCGCGCCGATCGCCGCGCCGAGGAGCGGGACGAAGAACAGGAGCCCGAACAGCAGGCCCCAGAACGTGCCGCCGAGCGCCCCGACGGCGGTCGTGTTGTTCCCCTGGCGGGTCTTCGGCTTCTTCTTGCCCTCCTCCCAGGACACGGTGGCCGCGTCCTGCACCTGGATGAGCTCCTGCTTCTGGAGGGCGAGGAGCGCGTCCTCGGCGCGCTGGGCGCCCTCGGGGGTGTCGAACTTCCACACGGTGAGCGTTGCCACGTCAGACCTCGATCCGGATCGTTCGTTCGGCGGGGGCGCGCCGTCGCGCCCCGTGACACGTCGAACGTATCCCCGCCTCCCGGGTCGCGCGCGGCGAGCGCGAGGACCCCACGGGGGCCGGGGCGCGGCGCCGCGGCTCCGGATGCGGTGCGGTCGGGTGCGTGGTTCTCTTCCCGTGTGTCCGACGCGCCGGCAGCCGCCACGACGTCGGGTCGCCTCCTGCGGTCCGTGGTGCCGGCCCTCGTCGTCGGGGTCGTCAGCGCCCTGACGCTGCTCGCGCTCTCCGAGCTCGCGACGTGGATCCAGCACCTCGTGTGGGACCGGCTGCCGGAGGCGTGGGGGATCGCGAGCACACGCACGTGGTGGACCGTCCTCGTGCTCACCGTCACCGGGCTGCTCGTGGGCGTCACGGTCCGGTGGGCCCCGGGGCACGCCGGCATCGACCCGGCGACGACGGAGCTCGTCTCCGAGCCGCTCCCCCTGCGCGCCCTGCCCGGTCTCGCGCTCGCCCTCGTCCTCGGCCTCGCCGGCGGGGTGAGCCTCGGGCCCGAGAACCCGATCATCGCCCTCAACGTCGCGCTCGCCGCGTGGTTCCTCTGCCGCCCGCGGTTCGGCGTGCCCGTCGCGGGTGCCGTCGGTCTGGCGCTGGCCGGGACCATCGGCGCGATGTTCGCCACCCCCGTCGCCGCCGCGCTCGTCCTCACGGAGAGCTTCGCGGAGCGCGGCGGGCAGAGCGGTCCCCTCTTCGACCGGCTGTTCGCGCCGCTGGCCGCGGCCGGGGCAGGCGCCGTCACCATGACGGCGGTCGGGGCCCCGACGTTCTCCGTCGACCTGCCCGACTACCCCGGTCCGGCCCTCGGCGACGTCGCGAGCAGCGTCCTGATCGGCGCCGCCGCCGCCCTCGTCACGGCGCTCGCGGTGGTCGCCCTCCCGGTCGTGCACGCGCTGTTCCACCGCCTGCGCAGCCCCGTGCTGGCGCTCGGCGCCGGCGGGCTCGCCCTCGGGCTCCTCGGGGTCCTCGGCGGGCCGCTCACGCTGTTCAAGGGCCTCGACGAGATGAAGGAGCTCGCGCAGCAGGCCGACACGTTCGCCTGGTCCACGATCCTGCTCATGGCCGTCGTCAAGGTCGCGGCCCTCGTCGTCGCGGCGGCCGCCGGGTTCCGCGGCGGCCGCATCTTCCCGGCGGTGTTCATCGGCGTCGCGCTGGGCCTCTCGGCGTCGTCCCTCGTGCCCGCCGTCCCGCCCGCGATCGCCGTCTCCGCCGGCGTGCTGGGCGCCGTCCTCGTCGTGGCGCGCGACGGCTGGCTCGCGCTCTTCATGGCGGCCGTGACGGTCGGCGACGTCCACCTGCTCCCGGTGCTCTGCGTGGCCGTCCTGCCGCTGTGGCTCGTCGCCCGCTCGATGCGGCCCCTGCGTGTGGAGGTCCCCCCGGGCACCCCCGAGTTCCCCGCGCTCGCCCCGGCGGCCGACCCGACGACGACCGGGGACGGCGACCGCAGGGCGCGGTGACCGCCGCCGGCGTCGTCAGCCGCGGGTCGTCGCCTCGCGGATCCGCTTGTCCTCCTGGCGGCGGTCCCACCAGCGGGTGAGGACGAGCCACCCGAGGAGCCAGCCGCCGAGCGCGCTGATCAGCCAGACGACGACCGTCACCCCGATCCACGTGGAGACGCCGGAGATCTCCAGGCCGTCGCCCACGAGCGTCGCGATCCAGAGCGCGAGGAACGTCGACACGAGACCGATGCCGCCGAGCACCGCGGACGCGTACTTGCGCGCGACGTTGAACACGAAGGGCGCGAGCACCCCCTGGGCCACCGCGAACACGAGGACGGCGACCGTGAACCCGGAGGCGTGCACCGTGACGCCGTCGAAGACGTTCGCGGCGACGAGGAGGCCCACGGCGGCGAGGACCACGTTGATCGCGAAGCTCAGCAGGAACCGGATCATGCCGCAACCGTCCCGCCGCGCGAGAGGTTCCGCAACCGCTGGTGCGGCGCGGGAGGCCCGCCCCGGGCGACCTGCCCGAGAGCTCGGGACACCTGCCCCTGGGGCCCGGGACATCGCCCGGCCGACGCTGCGGGAGCCGTCGCCCCGCGCGACGGACCCCGGCCGCGGGACGCGGCCCCGAACGGAAGGTCGTCCCATGCAGGACAGCTCGCTCACCACGCCGTCGGCGGTCGCCGACGGCACGCCCCGCCGCACCCGCGGCACGACGCCCCGCGCGTGGGCCTGGACCGGGGTCGTCGCCGGCGTCCTCGGCCTCGTCTCGATCCAGTCCTCGATGGCGCTCGGCGTCAGCTGGGAGGAGACCGCGGGCGACGCGGAGGCGATCGTCGCCGACCTCTCCGGCCGCACGGGCACGCAGATCGTGTTCCACACCGCGACGATCGCGTGCGCGCTGCTCGTGCTCGTCTTCGCCGCCGGGCTCAAGCGGCGGCTCGACGGGCAGGCGCCCGCCGGGTCGATCCTCCCGACGGTCGCGGGCTGGGGCCTCGTGCTCGTCTCCGTCGCCGGGCTGCTGGGCTCGGGCCTCGACACGCAGTTCCTCTTCGGCCTCGGCGACACGGCGCTCATCGTCCCGGAGTCGGGCGCGTTCTACAGCGACTGGGTCGCGACGATCCCGTGGCTGTGGGTCGGCGCGGGCGTCGCGGGCGTCGCGCTCGGCGTCGCGGCGCTGCGGCACGCGGCCGCACCGCGCTGGCTCGGCGTCGTCGGGTTCGTGCTCGGCGGACTCGCGCTCTTCACGGGCGTGTCGCCGCTGCAGTACATGGCGGGGTTCGTCGGCCCGATCTGGCTCCTCGTCACCGCGCTCGGCTTCGCCCTCGGGGACCGGCGCTGAGCGCGACGCGCGAGATCGGCGACGCGCGACGAGATCGGCGGGTCCGGTCGGGATCGGCGGTCTGGACCGCCGATCCGGCACGGGACCGCCGATCTCGCCGTCATCCGCGGCCGGGTGATCTCCCGCCCGGCCCCTTCTCGCCGCGCGTGCCGCGGCCCTACCGTGGGCCCGTGGCCGAGCCCGGGCCCGGCCGCGCCGGGATGCCCCGCACGGGCTGGACGATCGGCGTCCTCGCCTGGGTGCTCGGCGTGTCCGCACTCGCGCTCCAGCTCACGTCCGGCGTGCCGCTCCTGCTGGGCGACCTGCTGTTCGTCGTCGTGGACGCGACGGTCGCGCTCGTCTACGGCACGGTGGCTGCGGTGGTCCTCGTGCGGCGGCCGCACGTCGTCGGGTGGCTCGTGGCGCTGGCCGCGATCGGCGGCGGGGTCGCGGCCCTGGGCGGCGGGTGGCGCAGCTACGCGTCGACCCACCCCGGCCTGCCCCCGCTCACGCCGCTCGCGGACGCCTACGGGTGGGCGTGGGTGCCGGGGACGGTCGGGCTCTTCGTCCTCGTGCCGTGGTTCGTGCGCGGCCGGCGGCTCGGCGCGGGCGCGTGGTGCGGGGTCGCGGGCGGCGTCGCGGCCGTCGCGTTCTTCCTCCTCGCCCCGTCCGACGATCCGCGCCCCGCGATCGGCGGCGTCGTCGTCATGGGGCTCGTCACCGCGGGCGCGACGGCGTGGCGCCGATTCCGCGGGCCGGCGGAGGAGCGCCGCGGGCTGGGCCTCCTCGCGCTCGGGACCGCGCTCATGGCGCTGTCGTTCCTCCCGCTGCTCGGCACGTGGGCCGACCCGGACGTGCTCCTCGCGCTCCCCCTCACGCACCTCGCGTGCCAGGCGCTGTTCCCCGCCGCGATCCTCGTGTGCGTGCTGCGCAACCGGCTGTGGGGCATCGACCTCGTGCTGTCGCGCGCGACCGTCGCCGCGATGCTCGCGGTCGGTCTCGCCGTCGTCTACGCGGTGGTGGTCGTGCTCGCGACGACCGTCGTCGACGGCCCCGCCGCGCAGGTCGTCGCGGCCGTCGGGGTCGCGCTCGCGGTGCAGCCCCTGCACACGTGGCTGCGGCACCGCGTGCGCACGCTCGTCTACGGGGAGGGGAACGACCCGGGCCGGGCGGCGCTGAGCGTCGGCCGCCACCTGTCGTCCGCGTCGACGGCCGACGACCTCGTCGTGAGCCTCGCCGTCGGCGTGCGCGAGGCGCTGCGCCTGGAGAACGTGACGATCGAGCGGTCCGCACCCGGCCCGACGGCGTCCGGCAGCCCCGCGGGCCCGGCGCCCTGGGCGGGCCCGGACGGCCACCCGGCGGGGGACGCCGTCACGCTCCCCGTCGAGCACGGCGGTCGGGTGCTCGGCCGGGTCTACGTCGTCGCGCGGGCCGGCGAGCGGCTCGACGCCCGGACGCGCGACGCGCTCGAGCAGCTCCTGCCCGTGCTCGGCGCCGGTCTCGCGCTCGCGCGGGGCGCGCACGAGCTCGAGGAGGCGCGCGACGCCACGACCCGCGCGCGCCTCGCCGAGCGGCGCGTGATCCGCCGGGAGCTGCACGACGGCGTCGGGCCGTGGCTCGTGGGCCTGCGCCTCGGGCTCCAGGGCGCGCGGAACACGCTGCGGACCGACCCCGAGGCCGCGGCCGCGGTGCTGGACGCCCTGGGGGTCGAGGTGGCGCAGCGCGTCGAGGACGTGCGGGCGCTGTCCCGCAGCCTCCTGCCGCCGTCGCTCGACGAGCACGGTCTCGAGGTCGCGCTCGGCGAGCTCGCGGGGCGGCAGGCGCTCGGCGGGTTCGTCGTGGACGTGCGCTGCGACCCGTGCGGGGGCCTCGACCCGCGCGTCGCCGCGGCCGCGTACGCGATCGCGAGCGAGAGCGTCGTCAACGCCGCCCGGCACTCCGGGGCGCAGGAGTGCCGCCTGACGGTCCGGCTCGGGGACGGCGCGCTCGTCGTCACGTGCGAGGACGACGGCCGGGGCGTCGCGCCGGACGCGGTGGCCGGCGTCGGCTCCCGGTCGCTGCGCGAGCGGGCCGACGAGCTCGGCGGCCGGCTCGAGGTCGCCGCGGTGCGGCCCGACGGCGAGCGCCCGGGCACGCGCGTGCGCGCCACGCTCCCGCTGGTCCCGGCCGGGGCGCTCGCGCGCGGGGCGGCGTCGTGATCCGGGTCGCGGTCGTCGACGACCACCCGGTGTTCCGGCTCGGCATGGCCGCGCTGCTGGACTCGTTCGACGGCGTGCGCGTCGTCGGGAGCGCGGCGTCGGCGACGGAGGCGCGCGCGCTGCTCGGTCTCGGCCCCGGTGGCACCGGGGGCGCCGGCGCGCGGGCCGACGTCGTGCTCCTGGACCTCGACCTCGGCGACGGGTCGGGCGTGGACGTGACGCGCGACCTCGTGCGCGCGGACCCCGCCGCGCGCGTGCTCGTCGTGACGATGCACGAGGACGAGGACGCCGTCGTCGCGGCCGTGCGCGCCGGGGCGCGCGGGTTCCTCGTGAAGTCCGCGAGCCCGGCGGAGGTCGAGCGAGCCGTCCGCGCGGTGGCCGACGGCGCGATGATCCTCTCCCCCTCCGTCGCGGACCGGGCGATGGCGTACGTCGTGGGCGGGCGCTCGGCCGTGCGCGCGCCGTTCCCGCAGCTCACCGACCGCGAGCGCGAGGTGCTCGACCTCGTCGCCGCCGGGCTCGACAACGCGTCGATCTCCCGGCGGCTCGTGCTCAGTCCCAAGACCGTGCGCAACCACGTCGCGAACGTCCTCGCCAAACTCGCCGTCCGGGACCGCGCCGCCGCGATCGTGCGGGCACGCGAGGAGGGGCTGGGCGGCGGCTGACGCTGAGGTCAGGCCTCGTCGTCCTGGATGACCGACAGCACGTTGCCCGCCGGGTCGGTGAACCACGCGATGAGCGGGCCGCCGCCGCGGAAGACGAAGTCGTCGTCCGTCTCGACGGGCGTGCCCGCGTAGCGCTCGAACGGCACGCCGCGCTCGCGGAGCGCGGCGACCGTGCCCGGCACGTCGGCGACCGGGAAGTTCAGCACCGTGAACGACGCCGGGGTGTGGGCGTCGCCCTTCGGGTAGACGAGCACGCGCGCACCGCCGCCGATCTCGAGCCAGAGCATGTCGTCCCCGCTGACGGTGAGGCCGAGGTCGTCGGCGTAGAACCGCCGCGCCGCGTCGACGTCGTCGACCGAGAACCCGCTGAACGCCGTGTCGAGCATGTCTCCTCCTGGGGTCGCGCGGGCCGGTGCCCGCTCTCCCCAGGGTCGACCGTCCGCGGCCCGCGGGCTCATCGGTCGCGCGACGGCGTCAGGCCTCGCGACGCAGGTGCAGCAGCGGGAACGGGCGCCCCTGGTCGTCCGTCTCGGACCTCCCGGTGACCTCGAACCCGAGCGCCCGGTAGAAGGCCAGCGCGCCCGGGTTCTGCTCGTTGACGTCGAGCTCGACGACCGGGAGGCCGCGCCCGACCGCATCGAGCAGCGCGCGGCCGGTCCCGCGCCCGTGCAGCGCGGGGTCCACGAACAGCATCTCGACCCGGTGCCCGACGGTCCCGACGAACCCGACCACCCGGCCGTCGACCTCCGCGACCGTCAGGTCGACGGCGCCCAGGTACTCGTCCCGCACCGCGGTCTCGAGCTCGCGCACGTCGTCGGGTCCGAGGAAGTCGTGGGTCGCCTCGACGGCGCGCCGCCAGACGCCGACCAGCGCGTCCGTGTCGTCGGGGCGGGCGGGGCGGAGGACGTGGTCGGTCACGGCACGAGCATGCCAGTGCCACGGCGCAGGGTGCTCCGAGAACTGAGCGAGCCGCTCCCGCGCAGGAGGGACGCTTGGCACCTGCATCGAGACCTGTCAATATAGAAGCATGTCGATGCAACCACGGTGCCTCCGGATCGCTGCCCCCGACGGTCCGGCACTCCCGTGAGCACCCCCGGCACGGCACCGCGGGCGCGGCTGTCGGCGCTCGACCGGTGGCTGCCGCTGTGGATCGGGCTGGCGATGCTCGTCGGCCTGGCCCTCGGCAGGTTCGTCCCCGCCGTGTCCGACGCGCTCGCCGCGCTGGAGGTCGGCGGGATCTCCCTCCCGATCGCCGTCGGCCTGCTGGTGATGATGTACCCGGTGCTGGCCAAGGTCCGCTACGAGCGGGTGGGTGCGGTCACCGGTGACAAGCGGCTCCTGGCGTCCTCGCTGGTCCTGAACTGGTTGATCGGGCCGGCGCTGATGTTCGCCCTGGCGTGGGCCTTCCTGCCGGACCTGCCCGAGTACCGCACCGGGCTGATCGTCGTCGGTCTGGCCCGGTGCATCGCCATGGTCGTGATCTGGAACGACCTGGCGTGCGGGGACCGGGAGGCCGCGGCGGTGCTGGTCGCGATCAACTCCGTGTTCCAGGTCGTCGCCTTCTCGTTGCTCGGCTACTTCTACCTCACGGTGCTGCCCGCGTGGCTGGGCCTGGACACCCAGGGCCTGGACGTGTCGGTGGGGCAGATCGCGCTCAACGTGCTCGTGTTCCTCGGCGTCCCGCTGGCCGCCGGGTTCGCCTCGCGTCTGGTCGGGGAGCGCGCCCAGGGCCGCGCCTGGTACGAGGACCGGTTCCTCCCGGTGATCGGACCCTGGGCGTTGTACGGGCTGCTGTTCACGATCGTGCTGCTGTTCGCCCTGCAGGGCGAGGCCGTCACCTCCCACCCGCTCGACGTCGCCCGCATCGCGCTGCCGCTCCTGGTGTACTTCGCCGTCATGTGGGGCATCGGGGTCGTGACCGGCAAGGCCCTGCGCCTGGGGTACGCGCGCACCACGACGCTGGCGTTCACCGCGGCGGGCAACAACTTCGAGCTCGCGATCGCCGTCGCGATCGGCACCTTCGGCGCCACCTCGGGACAGGCCCTGGCGGGCGTCGTCGGCCCGCTCATCGAGGTCCCCGTCCTGGTCGGTCTCGTCTACGTCTCGCTGTGGGTCGCGCGCCGCTGGTTCGCCGTCGACCCCTACGCCGCGGCGGATCGGGCACCCGAGCCGGAAGAGGTGCGGTCATGACCGCTCGCAGCCTGCCCTTGACCGTCCGTGACCCCGACTGCACGCCGCAGGTCGACGCGCACGCGATCGGGGCCGAGGTCGCGGGCGCGGTCGCGGTCGCGCTCAAGGCCCTCGCCGAGCCGCTGCGGCTGCGGATGCTGTCGTTCGTGGCGACCTCGCCGACCGGGGAGGCGTGCGTGTGCGACCTCGCCGCCCTGACGGACGTGTCCCAGCCGACCGTGTCGCACCACCTGAAGGTGCTGCGCGACGTCGGCGTGCTGGCCTCGGAGCGGCGCGGCACCTGGGTCTGGTACCGCATCACGCCCGGGTACAAGGCCGCGGTGTCCACCCTGCTGGAGTCGTTCGCCCCGGCCGCGCTCGAGGCGCTCGTCGCCCCGCACGAGCTCACGGGCCTGCAGGACGTCGATGCCGCCCTCGACCACCTCGCGACCGACCTCACCGCCCGCCACCCCGACCTCGCGGCGGGCGTGGTGCTGGCCACCGTGCGCGAGTCCTACACGGCGCTGGCCCGCTCGGCCACGGTGTCCGCGCACCTGCTCACCCTGACCGACCGGTTCGCCCGCCAGCGCCTGGCCGACCTCACCCGCGAGGCCGGCGCACGCCCGCAGGTGCTGTTCGTCTGCGTCGCCAACGCCGGGCGCTCCCAGCTCGCCGCCGCCCTGGTCCGCCGCTACGCCGGCGACCGGGTCGTCGTGCGCTCGGCCGGCTCGACGCCGGCATCGGACGTGCACCCCGCCGTGCGACCCGAGCTCGCCGCGTTCGGCACCACCGAGGGCGAGGCCTACCCCAAGCCGTTGACCGACGACGCGGTCCGCGCAGCCGACGTCGTGATCACGATGGGCTGCGGCGACGTGTGCCCGGTCCTGCCCAACACCCGGTACGAGGACTGGCTCGTGGGCGACCCGGCCCTGGCCTCCCCGGCCGGGGTCGCCGCGATCCGCGACGAGCTCGACACCCGCGTGCGCGCACTGCTCGCCGAGCTCCTGCCCGACCTCGACCTGCCCGCACCCTGAGCCACCGGAGACCACCATGACCGACACCGCTTCGAAGCCGTCCGCCCTGTTCGTCTGCGTCCACAACGCCGGCCGCTCCCAGATGGCCGCCGGGTACCTGCGCGCCCTGTCCGGCGGCGCCGTGGAGGTCCGCTCTGCCGGGTCCGCCCCGGCCGACCAGGTCAACCCCGTCGCCGTCGAGGCCATGCTCGAGGAGGGCATCGACCTCCGCGCCGAGCAGCCCAAGGTCCTCACGACGGACGCGGTCCAGGCGTCCGACGTCGTGATCACCATGGGCTGCGGCGACGCGTGCCCGATCTTCCCCGGCAAGCGCTACGAGGACTGGGCCCTGGCCGACCCCGCCGGGCAGAACATCGAGTCCGTGCGCCCGATCCGCGACGAGATCCGCAGGCGCGTGCTGACCCTGCTCGACGAGCTCGGTGTCGCCCCGGTCCGCCTCTCGCAGAGCTGAGGGGTCGGCCGAGCGCCGGTCCCGCACAGGAGCGACGCGAGGCCTGTCGCTCACGGGTGGTCTGCGTCGCCCGAGCGGCCGTGCACGACGCCGGTCGCGAACCCGACCCCGGCCGGTGCCCCGACCCCGAGGGTGACCGGCTGCGGCGCCGCCGGCGCGGTGCCGCAGCACGACCCGCTCGCCCCCGCGCCGTCCGCCTCCAGAGCGAGGTCGGTCGAGCAGACCCCGGTCGCGGGAAGGGCCAGCTCGACCGCGTCGGCCGCAGCCCGGTCCCCTGCCAGCGCCGCCGCGATCGAGCGCACCTGCTCGTAGCCCGTGGCGAGCAGGAACGTCGGCGCACGCCCGTAGGACTTCATGCCTGCGAGGTAGAACCCGTCGTCCGGGTGGGACAGCACCTGCTCGCCGTGCGGCGGCACGGTGCCGCAGGAGTGCTGGTTCGGGTCGATGAGCGGAGCGAGCGCCGCAGGTGCCTCCACGACCGGGTCCAGGTCGAGGCGCACCTCGCGCAGCATGTCCAGGTCCGGCCGGAAGCCGGTCGCGTCGACGATCTGGTGCACCTCGAGGCTCAGCGCCCCGTCGCGCACGGTCCCCAGCACCTGGACGGTTCCGGCACCGGGGACGAGCCGCTCGATCGAGACGCGCGTGAGCAGCGTCAGCCGCCCAGCCTCCACGGCGGCCCGCAGGCGCGTGCCGAGCAGGCCTCGCGCGGGGAGCTCGTCGTCGGCTCCACCGCCGAAGAGGCGACGCGCGGAACCACCGCGGATCGCCCACGTGATCGTGGTGCCCGGCTCGGACTCGGAGAGCTCGACGAGGTTCAGGAGCGTGTTCGCCGCGGAGTGGCCCATCCCGACGACGAGGGTGTCCCTGCCCGCGAACCGGTCGCGCCGGGTGCCGAGCACGTCCGGGAGAGGTCCGGTGACGAACGCCGCCGACTCCTGCTCGCCCACGGCCGGAAGACCCGAGACCCCCAGCGGGTTCGACGTCGAGAACGTCCCCGACGCGTCGATCACCGCGCGGGCCAGCACGTCGGTCACCGTGCCGCCGACGTCCACCGTCCGCACCCGGTACCCGCGCCGCTCCCGGCCGAGGGAGCGTGTCTTGTCCGCACCGTCGCGGGCGACCGACACCACTCGCGTGCCGGTACGCAGTCGGGGCGCGATCTGCGGCGTCGCGGCCAGCGGAGCCAGGTAGCGCCCCACGAGCTCCCCGCCGGTGGGCAGCGCGTCCGGATCCGGCTCCACCCACCCCGTCGCCTCCAGCAGGCGCCGCGCGGCGGCGTCGACGTCGTAGCGCCACGGCGAGAACAACCGCACGTGGCCCCACGACGCCACGGCCGCACCCGGCCCGTCGCCGGCCTCGAGCACGATCGTCTCCAGCCCGCGCTCCAGCAGGTGCGCCGCCGCGGCCAGACCCACCGGACCTGCACCGATCACCACGACCGGGAGCTCGTCCCGCCCCACCTCGACCATGAGCACTCCTCGTATTGAAGGTTATCGATGCGAGCATCGTGGACCACCCATCGATGAGTGTCAATGTGTGGCAGGATGGCCGCATGACGACGGCCACGCTGCCCCCGGCGCCCCCGCGCGGCGCACCCGGCTGCTGCGGCCCGGCCGCCACCGGGGCGGCAGACCCCGATGCTGCGCGCGAGCTCGCGCGCACCTTCAAGGCCCTGGCGGACCCGACGCGGGTCCAGCTCCTCGCGATCGTCGCTGCCCAGGAGGGGCAAGAGGCGTGCGTGTGCGACCTCACCGGGCCGGTCGGGCTCTCCCAGCCGACCGTCAGCCACCACCTCAAGATCCTGGTCGACGCCGGCCTGCTGACCCGCGAGCAGCGCGGCCGCTGGGCGTACTACTCGCTCGTCCCGGGCGCCCTCGCCCGCGTCGCACGGTCGCTCACGGAGACCGCGGGGAGCTGAGCGCCGCTCTCGCCGCGCACTCCCGTCGTCCTGCGGACCGTGCGCTGGCGGCGTGAGGACGTCGGCCCGCAGCCGGTCGAGGGCTGACCGCCACCCGTCAGGACCGTCGCCCGCGCAGCGCGACGACGGGCCCCGAGAAGAGCGCGATGCCCAGGACGAACCCGACGTCGTACCAGTTCCCGTTGTTGTCGACCTCGTAGATGCTCACCGTGTCCGTGAAGAGGGACACGATGAACGTGACCGGCAGGATCGTCCCCTGCCACAGACCCCACCAGAAGCCGTAGCCGCCGGGGTTCGCCTCCAGGTTCGGCCCGGCCGCGCAGGCTCCCAGGAGCAGGAGCACCGCGAGAGCCAGGACCGCACCGGCACCCCGTCGTGTCGTCGTGGACATGACGCTCACCTCCGGCACCAGTGAACCGCGCACGGGGAGGGACGGCGACAGCAGGGTCGGCGGCGTGCCGCACCGCGCCCACGGGCGGCGCGTCGGTGGGGTGCGGCAGGATGAGGCCATGAGCCCGAGCACGGACGACGACGCCCCCTCGACCAGCACCGCGCCGGGCGGGGAGCTCCTGCTCCTCGACACCGCGAGCCTGTACTTCCGGGCGTTCTTCGGGGTGCCGGACTCGATCAAGGCGCCGGACGGCACGCCCGTCAACGCGGTGCGCGGCCTCCTCGACATGATCGCGACGCTCGTCACCGACCGTCGTCCGACGCGCCTCGTCGCGTGCTGGGACGAGGACTGGCGGCCGGCCTTCCGGGTCGAGGCCATCCCGTCGTACAAGGCGCACCGCGTCGCGGAGCTCGTCCCGGGCACGACGGGCGTGGAGGAGGTCCCCGAGAAGCTCGTCGCCCAGGTGCCGGTGATCGTCGACGTGCTCGCGGCGCTGGGGATCGCGCGCGTCGGGGCGGCGGGCTACGAGGCGGACGACGTCATCGGCACGCTCACCGCGCGCGAGGTCGCACGCCGCGCGGCGGCGGGCGCCGCGCCGGACCCTTCGGGGCGGGCGGCGGTCGAGGTCGTCACGGGCGACCGCGACCTGTTCCAGCTCGTGGACGACGCCGCGGGCGTGCGCGTGCTCTACCCGACGAAGGGCGTGAAGAACCTCGACGTCGTCGACCAGGCGCGCCTGCGCGAGCGGTACGGCGTCGCGACGGGCGCGGCCTACGCGGACATGGCGGTGCTGCGCGGCGACCCGAGCGACGGCCTGCCGGGCGTTCCCGGCATCGGTGAGAAGACGGCGGTCGCGCTCCTCGAGAGGTACGGCGACCTCGCGGGCGTGCTCGCGGCGCGCGACGCGGGCGACGCGGGACTGACGGCGACCCAGCGCCGTCGGCTGACCGAGGCGGCCCCGTACCTGGAGGTCGCCCCGCTCGTCGTGCGCGTCGCGCCGGACGCCCCGCTCGACGACGTCGACGACGCGCTGCCCACGGCCCCGGCCGACCCGGACGCGCTCGCCGAGCTCGGCGAGCGCTGGGGTCTGGGGTCGTCCGTGCAGCGCCTCCTGGACGCGCTGCGCGGCTGAGCGGCCGCTGCCCGTCCGGAGGGCAGACTGGGTCCGCCGCCGCGGACCGCCGGCGGCCCGTCCGACCCCGCCGGGAGGCGACCCGTGGCTCTCGTCCGCTGCAGCTTCTACTCCGACGTGCTCGAGGTGAGCACGTCGATGACCGTCGTGCTCCCCCAGGCCACGACGACCCAGATCGGCATGGCCGGGTCGGCGAGCGCCCGCGCCGAGGGCGCCCCGGTGCTCTACCTGCTCCACGGCATGAGCGACGACGAGACGATCTGGACGCGCCGGACGTCGATCGAGCGGTACGTCGCCGACCGCGGGCTGGCCGTCGTCATGCCGCGCGTGGAGCGCAGCTTCTACGCCGACGAGGTGCACGGGCACCGCTACTGGACGTTCCTGTCCGAGGAGCTGCCGAGCCTCGTCGACCAGTTCTTCCGCGTGTCGACGCGCCGCGAGGACACGTTCGTCGCGGGGCTGTCGATGGGCGGGTACGGCGCGTTCCGCTGGGCCCTGCGGCACCCCGAGCGGTTCGCGGCGGCGGCGAGCCTGTCCGGGGTGCTCGACCTCGCCGACGAGTCGTACCGCGAGCGGCGTCTGCCGGACATCGAGCGCGTGTTCGGCGACCGCGAGATCGCCGGGTCGGACGACGACCTGCTCGCCCTGCTGCGGCGCGCCGCGGCCGAGGGCCGCACGGCCGACCTCCCCGAGCTGTTCCTCGCGTGCGGGACGGAGGACTTCCTCGTCGACGGCAACCGGGCGTTCGAGCGGGTGGCCGATGAGTCCGGCGTGGCGCTGCGGTCGGAGTTCTCGCCCGGGACGCACGAGTGGGGCTTCTGGGACCGCACCATCCAGGACGTCCTCGACTGGCTGCCGCTGGCCGGGACGCCACGAACCTGACGCGGCGCCCTCCCTACCCCTCGGGCATGTCACAGACCGTGCCCGCGCGTCGTCGTCCAGGTGACCTGACCGCACCTCCGGCCGTGCAGCGCGCACACCGACGAAGGGGACCAGCACCATGACCGCCTCCACCACGCTCTCGCCCACCGACGTCGCCGCGCTGCGGGACCGCGTCACGGGTCGCGTCCTCGCGCGGGGCGACCTGCCCGACGGCGGCCCGACCGCCGCGGAGGCCGTCGCCGCGCACAGCACGCTCGTCGCGCACGACCCCGACGTCGCGGTGCTCGCGGAGACGGAGGCCGACGTCGTGGAGGCCGTACGGTTCGCGGCCCACCACGGGCTGCGCGTGCGGTCGCACGCGACGGGCCACGGCCAGTCGTCGCCGATCACGGACGGCGTCGTCCTCGGGACGAGCGGCCTCGCGGGCGTCGAGGTCGACCCGGCGTCGCGCGTCGCGCACATCGGTGCCGGGACGCGCTGGAGCGCGGTCGTCGACGCGGCGGCGGAGCACGGGCTCGCGCCCGTCACCGGCTCGTCGACGTCCGTCGGGGTCGTCGGGTACACGCTCGGCGGTGGGTACGGGCCCCTGACGCGCAGCCACGGCCTGACGTCGGACCGGGTGCGCGGCTTCCGGGTCGTGCTCGCCGACGGGTCGGTCGTCGAGGCGGGCCCGGACAGCGAGCCGGACCTGTTCTGGGCGCTGCGCGGCGGCAAGGGCGGGCTCGGTGTCGTGACGCGGCTCGACCTCGAGCTCGTGCCGCTGCGCACGCTGTACGCGGGGTCGCTCACGTTCGACGCCCCGCACGTCGAGGACGTCCTGCGCGGCTGGGCGGCATGGACCGCGACCGCGCCCGACGACGTCACGACCTCGGTCGCGGTGCTCGCCCTCCCGGACCTGCCGTTCGTCCCGGAGCACCTGCGCGGCCGCACGGTGCTCGCCCTGCGCTTCGCCTACCCGGGCGACCCCGCGGAGGGCGAGCGCCTCGCCGCGCCGCTGCGGGCGCTCGCGCCCGCCCTCGCCGACACGGTGGGCGAGCTGCCCGTGACGGCCGTCGCGACGATCCACGCGGACCCGGAGGACGCCGGGCCGTCATGGGTCTACGGCGCGGGCCTGCGGGAGGTCGACGGGGATTTCCTCGACCGGTTCCTCGCCGAGCTCGGGCCGGGCAGCGGGTCGCCGTTCGTCGCGGCCGAGCTGCGGCACGTCGGTGGCGCCGGGGCACGTGACGTCGAGGGCGGGTCCGCCGCGGGCGGCCGCACCGCCGGGTTCCTGCTGAGCCTCGTGGGCGTCAACCCGCCGCGGCTGCCGGACATGGTCGCCGCCGCGGCCTCTCTCGCGCAGTGGTCGCAGCCGTGGGCCGCGACGGAGACGAACATCAACTTCCTGCCCGGGCCCTGGACGGACGACGCGCTCGCCCGGGCGTGGTCGCCCGAGACCTCCGCGCGCCTCGCGTCGGTGCGCGCGGCGTACGACCCGACGGGCCTGTTCGCCTGGCGCGTGTGACCCGGTCCGCCCCCGGTTCCCCGGGGGCGGACCGCCCTCACACGGCGAACAGGGCGGTGAGCCGCGGGAGGCGGCGCGCGTTCTCCTCGTCGTCGTCGAAGTCCCACTGCTCGCCGGCGGGCTCGTTGCGCGCCCGCACCGACGACGTCCGCTCGCGCGCCGCGTAGTACGCCTCGTCGTCCTCGCCGCTCGCGCGGGACCACGCGTCCCCCACGAGCGAGTCCAGCGACTCGAACCCGAACCAGGGCGACCCGCCGTCGGCCATCGCGGCGACGACGGGGTGGTCGGCGAGCGTGTCCGGGTCGGCCAGGGTGCGCTCGAGCACCGCCCGGCCGGCGAGGACGAGCCCGTCGCGGAAGTCCCTGAACCCGTCGTCGCTGCACCCGCCCTCGACGAGGTAGGCCGCACCCCACACCGGCCAGGCGTAGGCGTCGTTCGCCACGGCTCCCGCCACGTCGACGAACGCCAGCATCTCGTCGGCGGTCAGCCGCTCCACGAGGAGGTCGGTGAGGGCGCCGGGCAGCGGGTCGTCCTCGGCACCGCGGTCGTCGGCACCCGCGCCCGCCCGCTCGCGTGCCGTCTCGACGATGCCCCAGAAGGTCTCTCGGTCCATGGCGCGGACGGTACGGCGAGGCACCCACAGGCCCGTCCCGGCCCATCCCCTACCCTCGGCTCATGACGACGAGCACCTCAGGGTCGGGTCGAGGCGCGGACCTTCCCCTCCCGTTCCCTCCGACGTCGACCGAGGGCATGGCCGCACGCTGGGTGCGGTGGGCCGCGGCGGCGGGGCCTTGGCGAACTCCCCTCGCCGATCCGACCGGCGAGGACGCTGCCCGGAACCAACCGGCCGACGTCTGGTTCCTCGCGGGGACGACGGGCGGCGAGGAGCGCCGCCACATCACCGTGCCCGCGCGGACGCCTCTCTTCGGGCCGGCGTTCTGCCTGTGGTCGAGCGACGTGCTGGGCCGGGACGACCTGCCGGACGCCTACGGCACCGTGACCGTGGACGGTGAGGCCCGTCCCACGACGCCCACCGGGACGCCGTCACCCTTCGACGTCCGGGGCGTCTTGCTCAACCCGGTCACCCGGACGCGACGTACCGTCCCCCTGTCCGTGTGGGGCGTGTGGGCGGAGATCTCCCCGCTCGCGCCCGGGCGGCACGAGATCGTCCTCGACGGCGGGGACGGTCACGGGTTCACGGTCGGCGTGCACTTCACCGTCGACGTGACGCGCGACTGACCCCCTCCAGCTCACGTCCCGGCGTGCCGCGCGAGGATCGCGTGCGCGTCGGTGCCGCGGGGCAGGACGCCGTACCCGTGGCCGCGGTCCTCGCCGAGCCGCGCGGCGACGAACGCGTCGGCCGTGCCCGACGGCGCGTGCCGCACCACGAGCGACGCCTGGAGGGCTAGGGCGAGCGACTCCACGACGCGACGCGCCTGCGCCTGCTGCGCCCCGGCGTCGGCCCCCGCGACCTCCGCGAGCAGACGGCGCGTGCGCGCGACGTGCGCGTCGAGGACGGGGTGCGCGCCCGCCGTCGTGGCGAGCTCCGCCTCGAACGCCGCGACGGACGCGGGCTCGCGGCCCATGGCGCGGAGCACGTCGAGCGCGATGACGTTGCCCGACCCCTCCCAGATCGCCATGACCGGCTGCTCGCGGTAGCGACGGGCGAGCGGGAACGCCTCCGTGTACCCGTTGCCGCCCAGGCACTCCATCGCCTCGTACGCGTGGTGCGGCCCGCGCTTGCACACCCAGTACTTGCTCACGGCCGTCGCGAGGCGGCGGAACGCGCGGTCGTGCTCGGACTCGCCGTCGTGCGCGGCGGCGAGGCGCACCGACGTGAGCGTCGCGGCCTCGGACTCGAGCGCGAGGTCGGCGAGCACCGCGGTCATCGCGGGCTGGTCCACGAGCGCCGCGCCGAACGCGCTGCGGTGCCGCGCGTGCCACAGCGCCTCGGTGACCGCCTGGCGCATGCCCGCGGCCGAGCCGTGCACGCAGTCGAGCCGCGTGCGCGACACCATCTCGATGATCGTCCGCACGCCGCGCCCGGGCTCCCCGACGAGGAACCCGACAGTGCCGTCGAGCTCGATCTCCGACGACGCGTTCGACCGGTTGCCCAGCTTCTCCTTGAGGCGCTGGATGCGAAAGACGTTGCGCGTGCCGTCCTCCAGCACGCGCGGCACGAGGAAGCACGACGGCGCCCCCTCACCGGGTGCGCCCGGCACCTGCGCGAGCACGAGGAACGCGTCGGACATCGGCGCCGAGCAGAACCACTTGTGCCCGGTCAGCAGGTAGGCGCCGTCGGCCCCGGCGGGCACGGCCGTCGTCGCGTTCGCGCGCACGTCCGAGCCGCCCTGCTTCTCCGTCATCGCCATGCCGACGAGCACGCCGGGCTTGCTGCCCGGGGCCGCGAGGGCGCCGTCGTACCCGCGGGAGAGCAGGCGCGGCTCCCACGCCGCGGCGAGCGACGGCGCGTGCCGCAGCGAGGGCACGGCCGCGTGCGTCATGGAGACCGGGCACGCGTGGCCCGGCTCGACCTGCGCGAACAGCGAGAACACTGCGCCCCGCACCACGTTCGCGCCCGGCCCTGGCTCCGCCCACGCGCTCGTGTGCGCGCCGTGCGCGACGGCCGCCCCGATCACCTCGTGGTACGCCGGGTGGTACTCCACCTCGTCGATGCGGTGGCCCCGGCGGTCGTGCGTGCGCAGCACGGGCTCGTGGACGTTCGCGAGCTCGGCCGCGCGCTGGAAGTCCCCCGTCCCGACGAGCGCGCCGACCTCGACGAGCCGGTCCTCGCCCCACGCCCCGCCGTACGCGTGCACCGCCTCGCGCAGCACGGGGTGGTCGAGGTACTCGTTGACCCCCTCGCGCTCCGGCGGCTGGTTGGTCACGCGGTGGGTCGTGCGGGGTACCGGGTGCGCGACGGCGGTCGCGGCGTCGGTGACGCCTGCGGTCCCGGTGGTGCCGGCGGTCCAGGTGGGGGTGTCGCTGCGGGTGTCGGTCGGGGTCACGGTGTCCTCCTGCGGCTCTGCGGGTGGCTCGGGGTCGGTGCGGCGGTGCTCGGGTGCGGCCCGGACGGGCGGGTCGGGCGGGTGGTTCGGGTGCGTGGTCCGGGCGGGATGGTCAGGCGGGGGCAGGCGCCACCGCCCGCGCGCCGACGGCACCCAGGCAGAAGCGCTGGATCGTGGCGACGACGGCGTCCCGCTCGCCGGGGGTCGGCGCCGGGCCCGTGGACCCGCCGTCGCGGACCGCGGCGAGCGGCGACAGCGGGCCGGTGAGCGACTCGCCGATCGCCCCGACGAGCGCGGTCGCGACGACCGCGACGTCCTGGTCGGGGATCTCGCCCGCCGCGACGCCGTCGCGCACGACGTCCGCGAACGTCGTCGCGTACGCGCGGCGGTACTCGAGGCGCGCGGCGTCGACGGCCGGGTCGACGGGCTCGAGCAGGAGCGCCCACGCGAGCGTCGGGCCGCGCAGCGCGCGCCGCGCGAACGTATCGACGGCGCGGCCGAGGCGCTCCGCGGTGCCGCCGCCGGGCGGGTCGTCCGGGCGCGAGGCGGCGGCCGCGCGCACCGCGTCGAGCTCGACGTCGGCCGCCTGGCGGAACACCGCGACGAGCAGGTCGGCTTTCGTCGGGAAGTAGGAGTAGACGCCGCCGGTGCTCACCCCGGCGCGCGCCGCGAGCGCCTGCACGCTCGCGCCGGCGAACCCGTGCTCGGCGACGATCGTCCGCGCTGCGTCGAGCAGGGCGTCGCGCTTGCGCTCGCGGGCGGCGCGCGTCGCCGGGGTCTCGCGGTAGGGCACGGGTCCTCCGTCGTCGTCGGGTGAACCGCCTCGGGGCGGCTTCCACGAAGAATTGAAGCATGCTTCAATTCATCGCGGTACCGGCCGCCGGGCCGGAGGCGTCGAGGACGACGCCGCGCACGACGTCGAGGAGGACGACATGCACCTGGGCAGCATGCTCGAGAGCACGGCACGCAAGGTCCCGACCAAGGAGGCGCTCGTGCTGGGCGAGCGCCGGCTCACGTACGCCGAGCTCGACGCGGCCGCGCGCCGCGCCGCGGCCGTCTTCCGGGACGCCGGCGTGCGCCCCGGCGACCGCGTCACGGTCATGACCTACAACACGCCGGGGTTCGTCGTCGCGGCGTTCGGCCTGTGGCGCGCGGGCGCCGTGCTCGTCCCCGTCAACCACAAGCTCCAGGCGCCCGAGGTCGCGCGGCTCGTCGCCCACAGCGGCGCCGTGCTGGGCGTCGCGGACGCGAGCCTGGCCCCCGTCGCGACCGCCGCCGCGCCCGCGGTGCGCTGGCTGTGGACGGAGGCGGACGCCGTCGGGCAGGACGCGGGAGGTGCGGAGAGGACGCCGGGGCACGACGACTTCGACGCGCTCGTCGCGGCCGCCGAGCCGTGGGACGGCGTGCCGCCCGACCAGGACACCATCGCCCAGGTGCTCTACACGTCCGGCACGACGGCGGCCCCCAAGGGCTGCGAGCACACCCACCGCGGGCTGAGCTCGGTCGCGGCCTACACGACGGCAGCCGTCGGGCTGCGCGCGGACGACCGCTTCCTCCTCGCGATGCCGATCTGGCACGCCTCGCCGCTCAACAACTGGTTCCTGTCGATGGTGTTCCTCGGCGGGACGACCGTGCTGCTGCGCGAGTACCACCCGATCGAGATGCTGCGGACGGTCGAGGCCGAGCGCACGACCGCGTTCTTCGGCGCGCCCATCGCGTACGTCGCGCCGCTCCAGGTCGCCGCCGCGCAGGGCATCGACCTGTCGACGTTCGACCTGTCGAGCGCGCGGCTGTGGCTCGCCGGCGGCGCGCCCGTCGGCGCCGACACCGTGCGGGCGATCCGCGCCGCCTACCCGGGCGAGCTGCACCAGGTCTACGGCATGAGCGAGATGGGGCCGGTCGGCACCGCGCTCGGCCCGGCCGACCAGGAGCGCAAGGCGGGCTCGATCGGGCACGCGGGCATGCCCGGCGTCGACGTGCGGGTCGTGGACCTCGACGGGGACGACGTCGGCCCGGGCGGGACCGGGGAGATCTGGCTGCGGTCGGACACCCGGATGGTCGGCTACCTCGACGACCCGGAGGCGACCGAGGCCGTGCTGGTCGGCGACTGGTACCGCACCGGCGACGTCGTGCGCGTCGACGAGGACGGGTACCTGTTCATCGTCGACCGGCTCAAGGACGTCATCATCACGGGCGGCGAGAACGTCTACTCCCAGGAGGTCGAGGAGGCGCTGCGCGGTTCCCCGGAGGTCGCGGACGTCGCCGTCGTCGGGCGGCCGCACGCCGACTGGGGCGAGACGGTCGTCGCGTTCGTCGTCCCCGCGCCCGGCGCCGAGCCGACGCTCGACTCGCTGCGCGCCTTCCTCGCCGACCGGCTCGCGCGCTACAAGGTGCCGCGCGACGTCGCGCTCGTGACCGAGCTCCCCCGGAACCCCTCCGGCAAGCTCACCAAGCACGTCCTGCGGTCGCGCGCGCGGGAGGGGACGACGGTGGCGTGAGTCCGGGGAGCCTCAGGGGCGCGCGTGCTCGAAGATCACCGTCGTGCTCGTCCCGGCCACCTCGGGGCGCACGCTGAGCGTCCGGGACACCAGGTCGCGCAGCGCGTCCGAGTCGGCGACCGCGACGTGCAGCAGGAAGTCGCGGTCGCCCGTGACGAAGAAGACGCCCTCGACGTCGGGCAGCGTCAGCAGGTAGTCGCGGAACGCCTCCAGGCCCTTGCGCGCCCCGGCCTGGAGGCGGATCGCGATGAGCGCCTCGAGCCCCCGGCCGAGCGCCGAGGGGTCGACGTCGGCCCGGAAGCCTCGGATCACGCCGCGGTCCACGAGGGCCCGGACGCGCGCGTGGCACGTCGAGGCGGCGATGCCGACGCGGGCAGCGACCGCCGCGTTCGTGGCGCGCGCGTCGGTCGCGAGGACGTCGAGGATGCGGCGGTCGACGTCGTCCAGCGCGGACGGTCGAAGATCCTTCGGCACGGTGGGCCTCCCCTGGTCAGCGGGCGAACGTCGCGGCGGCGGCAGCAGCCCGGGACGATGATCCTTCGGCACATCTTGCCGCACGCCGAAGGATCCACCACGCTGTGAGTCGTGCGGCACCATCCCGCCGCACACCAGCCACGCGCCCGCCTCGCCACCCGCGGGGCGGGCGTCGGTCGAAGGAGCCCGGCGTGAGCACGACCTCTCGTCCCCGTCCCCGTTCCCGCGACGCCCGGTCGGCACCCCCCGGCCGCGCCCCTCGCACGGCCGTCGTCGTCGGCGCCGGCATGGTGGGGCTCGCGACCGCGTGGCATCTCCAGGAGCAAGGCGTCGAGGTGACCGTCGTCGACCGCGAGGGCGTCGCCGCGGGCTCCTCGTGGGGCAACGCCGGGTGGCTCACCCCCGGCATGGCGATGCCGCTCGCCGACCCGTCCCTGTGGACGTACGGGCCGCGCGCCCTCCTCGACCCGGCCGCTCCCCTGCACGTCCCGCTGCGGTTCGACCCGCGCCTGTGGACGTTCTTCGCGCGCTTCATGGCGCACGCGACGCAGGCCCGCTGGGACCGCGCGATGGCGGCCCTCACCCCGATCGACCGCGTCGCGCTCGACGCGTTCGACGAGCTGGCCGCGGGCGGCAGCCTCGGCCACGGCGTCGAGGCCGGCACGACGCCCGGCCCGTTCACCGTCGCGTTCGAGCACGTGCGCGAGGCCCGGCCCTTCCTGCGCGAGCTCGAGCACGTCGCCGCCGCCGGGCAGACCGTCCCCGTCCGGCGCGTCGAGGCCGGGGAGCGCGCCCACCAGCTCACCGACCGCGTCTCCACCGTCTACGCCCTCGAGGGCCAGCGCTTCCTCGAGCCCGGACCGTACGTCCACGCGCTCGCCGACTCCGTGCGCGCCCGCGGCGGCACCATCCTCACCGGCCTCGACGTGCTCGACGTCGAACCCGGCCGCCTCGGCGCGTGCGTCTTCGCACGCGCCGTGCACCCCGACGCCGCCCGGCACCCCACCCTCGTGGGCGCCGGGGCGGGCGACGGGTCCGGGGTGACCGACGGCATCGGACCGGACGCCGGGGCGCCGCGCCGGGCCGGCTCCCCCGCCGACCGCGAGGAGGGCGTCGTGCTGCGCGGCGACGCCGTCGTGCTCGCGACCGGCGCGTGGCTGCCCTCGCTCGCGGCGCCGCTCGGCGTGCGCACGCGCGTGCAGGCCGGACGCGGCTACTCGTTCACCGTGAAGACCGACGAGCCCGTCGAGACGCCGATCTACCTGCCCGCGCGCCGCGTCGCGTGCACGCCCTACCAGGGCCGGTTCCGCATCGCGGGGACCATGGAGTTCCGCGGCCCGGACGAGCCGCTCCAGCCTCGGCGGATCGACGCGATCCTCGCGTCCGTACGGCACCTGTTCCAGGGCGTCGACCTCGACGACCGGCACGACGAGTGGGTCGGCTCGCGCCCCGTCACGCCCGACGGCCTGCCGCTCGTCGGCGCGACGCGCACGCGCGGCGTCTACGTCGCGGGCGGCCACGGCATGTGGGGCATGGTGCTCGGGCCCGCGACCGGCCGGGCGCTCGCCCACCTCGTGACGACCGGCGAGACCCCCGAGGAGATCCGGGCTTTCGACCCGCTGCGCTGAGCCCGGCGGCCGGGCGCCCTCGGACGGCTCCCGGCCCCCGGTCCCCGGCCCCCGGCTCGCGGCTCGCGGCTGGCCGAGCCCGGCCGAGCCCGGCCGAAAGACCCTGTCGGACGGAGGCGCCGCGTCCTAGCGTGGTCGGCATGACCGTGCGAGAGGAGCACCGGGCCGCGCTGCGCGCGCTCGACGGCGACCCGGCGGCGGTGCGCGCGCACCTCACCGCGGGGTCGGGGCTGCCGGGCCCGCGTGCGAACCTCGAGCTCCTGAACGCGTTCGCCGACGTCGCGCCCGCTGACCTCGTGCGCGCCCTGGCCGACGACCCCGACGAGTACCTCCGGTGCTGCGGGACGTGCGGGCTGGGCCGGGTCGTCGTCGAGGCCCCCGCCGACGCGCGCGCGGAGCCGACCGACCGGCTGCGCGCCCGCGCGTCGGACGGGTCGTGGCGCGTCCGTGAGGCCGTCGCGATGGCGCTCCAACGGATCGGCGACGCCGAGCCCGCTTCGCTCCGCGCTCTCGTCGCGTCGTGGGTCGCCGACGCCGACCCGCTGGTCCGCCGCGCCGCGGTCGCCGGGATCTGCGAGCCGCGGCTCCTCCGGGACCCGGCGACCGCGACCGCCGCGTTCGACGCGTGCGCGGCCGCGACCGCCTCGATCGGCGCGCTCCCCGCCGACGTGCGCCGCGACCCCGACGTGCGCACGCTGCGCCAAGCCCTCGGCTACTGCTGGAGCGTCGCCGTCGTCGGCGACCCGGCCGCCGGTGTGCCGCGGTTCGCGGCGCTGCGCGGGTCGTCGGACCCGGACGTGGCGTGGGTCGTGCGCGAGAACGAGAAGAAGGCGCGCCTGCGCCGCGTGCTCGACCCCGCGTCCTGACCGGGCGCCGGGAGCCGCCCCGATGACGGCACCCCGGCGACGGCGGCCCAGAAAAGTCGAGCCCGAGGAGTCTTGCGTCTCTTCGCGCGCGCCGATATGTTTAACCGAAATACTAATAACGACGAGGGAGTCCGATGAGCAGCACGACCGAGCCGACCACGAGGATGGCCGAGCTGGCCGCCACGGACGAGGACCTCCGCAGCCTGCTCTCCGGCGGGTGGCTGCGCTACCGCACGTCGCCCGCGCTGCAGGAGCTGACCCGCGACGCGCACGCGACGTGCGCCCGGATCGGGCGCGTGTACGACGAGGACGTCGACGAGGCGCGCCGCCTCTTCCACCGCCTCGTCCCCGGCGCCGAGGACGGGATCGACTTCCGCCCGCCGCTGACGATCGACTACGGCGACCGCCTGCTGATCGGCGCGCGGACCTTCATCAACGCCGACTTCATGGTCATCGGCGGCGGCCTCGTCACCATCGGCCCGGACTGCCTCATCGGCCCGCGCTGCTCGATCTACACGCCGAACCACGCCGAGGACGTCGTCCGCCGCCGCGAGGGATGGGAGCGCCCCGAGCCCGTCACGATCGGGAGCAACGTGTGGATCGGCGGCTCGGTCACCATCACGCCCGGCGTGACGATCGGCGACGACAGCATCATCGGGGCGGGGTCCGTGGTCACGCGGGACATCCCCGCGGGCGTCGTCGCGGTGGGCAACCCGTGCCGACCCGTCCGCGCGATCACGACGGACCCCGCGGACACCACCGCCCGCTGAACGGCACCCGCGCCCGGGCGACGTGGCCCGGCGCGCACGACGACGCAGTCACCGACCAGCCGGCGCCCGGCGCCGGCGGAGAGCAGGAGCCATGCAGTGTGCAGAGTGCGGGACCACCTCCCGCGACGGCCGGGTCGCAACGGCCGTGTGCAGCGAGTGCGGCGCGGCCACGTGCGCCGAGCACACCCACGAGGTGAGGATCCGGATCCCCGCCACCTCCGTGGGGAACCCCGTCGTGCGGACGGCACGACGCCTGCGGTGCAGCGAGTGCACCCGCCTGGCGGAGCCGCTGGAGCAGGTCTGGCAGTAGCACCCCCGACGGCGCGCACCGGTCGCGCCCCGGACACGGGACCCCGGGCTGTGCGCGCTCGCCTACGCTCGCGCGCATGGACCTCGCGCGCTCGATCCCGCTGTTCGTGCTCGCCGCGCTGCTGGAGATCGGCGGGGCGTGGCTCGTGTGGCAGGGGCTCCGCGAGCACCGGGGCTGGCTGTGGATCGGGGCGGGCGTCGTCGCGCTCGGGCTCTACGGCGTCGTCGCGACGCTCCAGCCGGACGCGAACTTCGGGCGCATCCTCGCCGCGTACGGCGGCGTGTTCGTCGCCGGCTCGCTCGCGTGGGGCATGGTCGTGGACGGCTTCCGCCCGGACCGCTGGGACGTGACCGGTGCGCTGCTGTGCCTCGCCGGCGTCGCCGTCATCATGTACGCCCCACGCCCCGAGTGACCGAGCCCCCTGCCCCTCCCCCGCCGAGCACGACGTTGCCGTCGCTATCCGGCGGATGACGACAGCAACGTCGTGCTCGACGAGGCGCTCCCGGCGACGCGGTCCTCCGGGCGCTGGGCGAACGGGCGGATGCGGTCGAGGTAGTCGGCGATCGCCTCGCGGTTCTTCTCGAGGATGCGGATGCGGTCCTCCAGGCGCGCGAGCTCGGTCTCGAGGAGCGCGATCTTGTCCGGGTAGGCGTTGTGCAGGTGGATCTCCGGCGCGTTGCCGAGGCACGGCAGGAACTCCTTGATGATCTTCGTCGTGAAGCCCACCTCGAGGAGCCCGCGGATCTGGAGCACGCGGTCGACGAGGTGCTCGCCGTACTCGCGGTAACCGTTCTCGGCCCGCTCGGGCGTGAACAGGCCTTGCTCCTCGTAGTACCGCAGGAGGCGCGTCGGGGTCCCGGTGCGCCGGGACAGCTCGCCGATCCGCACGTGATCCACCTCTCCGGGTCGTGCCGCTTGACCTTCACATCAATGTCAGACATCGATGCTAACCCCATGTCCACGACGAGCACACCCACCACCGGTCCTACGGCCGCCGCCGTCCCGGGCCCGACCTCGGCCGGCACTCCGGCGCCCCCGACGACCCCGGCGACCCACAGCCCCGGCGTCCTGCCCGTCGGCGCGCTCCTCGCGCTCGCGGCGGCGGGGTTCCTCACGCTGCTCACCGAGATCCTCCCCGCGGGCGTGCTGCCCGCCATGGCCGCCGACCTCGGCGTCGGGGCCGGAGCGGCCGGGCAGACCGTCACCGCGTTCGCCGTCGGGGCGATCGTCGCCGCGATCCCGCTCACGCGCGCCACCGCGCGGTGGGACCGCCGCACGCTGCTCCTCGTGGCGGTCGCGGGGTTCGTCGTCGCGAACACCGTCACCGCGGTGTCGTCGTCGTTCGCGCTGACGCTCGTCGCGCGCTTCGCCGCGGGGCTCGTCGCCGGGCTGACGTGGGCGCTCCTGCCCGGGTACGTGCGCCGGATCGTGCCCGCGGACCGCGTCGGCCGCGCGATGACGATCGCCATGGCCGGGGGTCCGCTCGCCCTGACGCTCGGCGTCCCCGCCGGGGCCGTGCTGGGCGCCGCCGTCGGGTGGCGCTGGACGTTCGGCGTCCTCTCCGTCGTCGGGGTCGTGCTGCTCGCCTGGATCCGGCTCGGCGTCCCCGGCGCGGCGGGCACCCCGCGCGGCGCGCAGCTCGCGATCCGCGCCGTCCTCCCCCGTCCCGGCCTGCGGCCGGTGCTGCTCGTCACCGGGCTCAACGTGCTCGCCAACACGTCGCTCTACACGTACGTCGCGGTCCACCTCGCGCACCTCGGCCAGGGCTCGCGCACGAGCGCGCTGCTCCTCGTCCTCGGCGCCGCCTCCGCAGGGGCGCTCGTGCTCGTCGGAGCGCTCATCGACCGCCGCCTGCGCGCCCTCACCCTCGGGTCGGTCGTCGTCTTCGCCCTCGCGATGCTCGTGCTCGGCCTCGCCCCGACGTCGACCGTCGTCGTCGTGCTCGCCGTCGCCGCCTGGGGTGCGGCGTTCGGCGGCGCCGGGACGCTCTACACGACCGCCGCCGCCCGGGCCGCGGGCGACGGCGCCGACGTCGCGCAGTCCGCGCTCGTCACCGTGTGGAACACGTCCGTCGCGCTCGGCGGTGCCGTCGGAGGCGCGGCGCTCGCCGTCGCGGGACCGGGCGGCCTCCCGTGGGTCTCCCTCGCGCTCATGGTCCCGGTGCTCGCGACCGTCGCCCGGGGTCGGCGGCACTCCTTCCGCTGAGACGGCCGCCGAGCACGAGGTCGCTCCGCGTCGAGCACGAGGTTCCCGGCGTTCCCGGCACGAGAGCGCCGGGAACGTCGTGCTCGGCGGGAGGGTGTGGTCAGCGGGGGCGCGCTGTGCCAGGATGCGCGCGTGGCCATCGACGCCCCGACCGGCAGGGGGCCGACGCACGCCGTCGGAGCCGGAGACCTCGACGACACGCTGCCGGAGCTCGAACCCGCGCACGGCCCCTACGCGAGCTGGTCGCGCCGGGTCGTCGCGTCGCTGCTCGACACCGCGATCGCCGCGACGGTGCTGTTCCTCGCCGTCGGGCCGGCCTACGAGGTCGCCTGGATCCCGACGATCAGCTTCGGCGTGAGCACGGAGGCACCGGTGCCCGGCGGGGGCTGGTGGGCCTTCGGCACCGTGGCCGCGCTCCTCGCCCTCCAGGCCTGGACGGGCGCGACCCCCGGCAAGCGGACGGTGGGGATCGTCGTCGTGCACGACACCACGGGTCGCCCCGCGGGTCTCGTGCGCACCGTCCTGCGGAGCGTGGCGCACATCCTCGACGCGCTGCTCTACATCGGCTTCCTCCGCCCCCTGTGGAACGCGCAGCGCCGCACGTTCGCCGACTCGCTGTGCAGCACCGTCGTGCTCCGGCGCGTGCGACCGCCCGTCCCGTTCCTCGGCCCGGGCACCGGCCTCGGCGGCCCGACGCAGTCGCGCGTCGTGACCGGCGCGGCGACGGTCCTCGCTGTGGGCAGCGCCGTCTTCATGCTCGGCCCTGCCACGTCCACCACCGGCGACCCGGAGATGCAGTCGTGCACGCCCGAGGTGGCGGCCGGGTCCCCGCTGACGGTCAGCGACATCCACGTCTCCGGCTGGTCGGAGGCGGGCACCATGACCCGCTGGGGCGTGACCCGCACGGACCCGCTCCCCGCGTGGGCCGGCGAGGAGGCGGGCCTCGAGGCGGCGTTCACCGTCGACGTCGCCCCGGGGGTGACGCTCGACGGGCCGCTGGACGGCGCGCTCGTCGTGCGCCTCACGACGTGGCAGGGCGACGAGCTGGGCGAGTACCGGTCGTCCTTCCGCGTGGAGCAGACGCCGGACGGCGGGCCAGAGTGGGAGTCGGTCGAGCCCACGACGCCGGGCTCCGGTCTCGGCACGGTCCACGTCCCGGCGGGGACGGTCGATCTTCTGCCGGAGGCCTGGCGCTGGGAGGCCTCGGTGGTTGTCGACGGCGAGGAAGGCTCGCAGACGATCGCCACGTGCGGAGCCCGCGGCCCCGCCTGACCTGACCGGCCGCCGTCGAGCACGGGGTCGGCGACCGGGATCGGTCTCGGGCGGTCGGGAACCCCGTGCTCGGCGGCCGGGTGGGGCCGCAACATGGCCGAAACGTTGAGGACGACCGGGGGAAACGTCGCGGTCGCACGATGAGGGGGCGCCGGGCGGCGAGCCCGGCGCACCAGCATCGTCCCGACCCTCCGCCGCCCCGCGCGACGGAGTCCCCGAGGAGGCTCCCGTGCCGGACAACCGCCCGCTCTTCTCCGCACCGTCCGCTCCGACGTCGGCCGGCCCGGCGACCACGACGGCGCACCGCGCGGCCGACCACGGCGCCGCGCCCGACCTCAACGTCCACGGCGAGCCGCGGCGTCGGGCGAACCCCGGCGACGAGCTCACGGTCGACCCGACCGACCGCCGTCGGCGCGCCCGCGCGGCACTGCTCGACCTGCGCCGTGACGTCATCCGGAGGAGCTCGACCGGCTGGTGACGAGCGGCCGCGCGCGTGGGCGGCGCCGCGTAGGTTGGTCCCCATGCGGATCGGAGCCCACCTCGACCAGTCGGACGTCATCGCGCAGGCAGCGAGCATCGGCGCGGACGTCGCCCAGATCTTTCTCGGCGACCCCCAGTCGTGGAAGGGTCCGGAGTTCACGTTCCCGGGTGGCGCGGAGGCCCTGAAGGACGCCGCCGCGGCGGCGGACCTCGAGCTCGTCGTGCACGCGCCGTACGTCATCAACGTCGCGAGCCCCAACAACCGCATCCGCATCCCGAGCCGCAAGCTGCTCCAGCAGATCGTGGACGGCGCGGCGGCGGTCGGCGCGACGGGCGTCGTGGTCCACGGCGGGCACGTCACCGCGAAGGAGGACCCGGCGATGGGCTTCGACAACTGGCGCAAGGCGATCGACGCGCTCCAGACGGACGTCACCGTGTACATCGAGAACACCGCTGGCGGCGACTTCTCGATGGCCCGCCGCCTCGACCGCATCGAGGGCCTGTGGGCGGCCGTGCAGCAGGCCGACGGCGCCGAGAACGTCGGGTTCTGCCTCGACACGTGCCACGCGTGGGCGGGCGGCATCGACCTCACGACGGCGGTCGACGACGTGCGCGCGATCACCGGCCGCGTCGACCTCGTCCACCTCAACAACAGCCGCGACACCGCGGGCTCCGGCGCCGACCGCCACGCCGGCCTCACGGCCGGGACGATCGACCCGGAGCTCCTGCTCGGGGTCGTGCGCGCGGCGGGCACGTCGGTCGTCTGCGAGACGCACGCCGACGTCCCGGCCGACGTCGCGTGGCTGCGCGAGCAGGTCGGCTGAGCCGTGGGAGACCCGCGCCCGCTGCGGCTCCGCAACGTCACCGTCGACGCACGCGACCCGCGCGCGCTCGCGGAGTTCTACCGGCGCCTGACCGGCTGGGCGTACACGCCGGGCCACGAGGTCGCCGACCCGGCGGGCGACGACTGGCTCTCGCTCCAGGTCCCGGCCGGCGCATCGCGCCTCGCGTTCCAGCGGTCCGACGCCGAGGTTCGACCCTGGCCCGGCGGGGCGCGCGTGCACGTCGACCTCGACGTCCCCGACCTCGACGCGGCGCACGAGCACGCGCTCGCGTGCGGCGCGCGCCCGCTCACGGGCACGCCGGAGGACGAGGGCCACCCCGACGACCTGTTCCGCGTCTACGCGGACCCGGAGGGCCACCCGTTCTGCCTGAGCTCGCCGCCGCTCGACCACCCGTGAGCGGCCGGTGCAGGGCTGCCCGGCGCGAGGCCGGTTCCCGCAGGACCAGCCCGCGCGCGACCGGTCGGCGCACCGGTCAGTAGCCCGACCCGGCGGCGGGAGCCGCGTCCATGACCTCGGTCCCGTCGGGAGCCACGACGTGCCAGACGCCGTTCACGCCCTGGCCCGTGACGTCGCCGGGGCCGGTGTCGGCCGCGTACGTGTAGACCGGGCGGCCGTCGACGGTGACCTGGAGCTCGCCGTCGACCCCGGTGATGGTGCCGACCTCGCCCGTCACGCCGTCGACCTCGGGGTCCGCGCTCGCCGCGTGGACGGCGGGCCACGCGGCGGCGCACTCGCCCTCGCACGCGCTCGTGCCCGAGCCCTTCGTGTCCTTGTCGTAGTAGTAGACGGTCATGCCCTGGCCGTCGACCACGACGGTCGCGAGCGAGGAGTCCGCCGTGCCGAGCGCGACGTCCGACGAGCCGCCGCCCGTCGAGCCGTCGGAGGTCGATTCCGACGGGCTGGAGCCACCGCCCCCGTACAGGCCGCCTCCCCGCCGGAGCACCCGGCGAGGGTGGCGGCGAGCAGGGCGGTGACGGCCCAGGTGGTGGCGGCCGGGACACCGGTGGTCAGGGTGCGTCGCATGTCGACTCCTCGGAAGGACGGTCGGGGTCGCGAGCACGGCCCCTACTCTCACGACGGCGCGGCGCGCCGCGAGGTTCACCGGCCCGCCCGCGCGTCGGCCCGCACACCGCACGCCCGTCCGACGGCCCGTCCGACCGTCGGGCCCACCGCCCGGCCGCGCACCGTCGACGGCCCGGGTGAACCGATCAGGACGCTGCCTCGTCTCCCAGGTGACGGAGTCGCAGAGGATGATCGGAAGGGGCAGACGTGCGCAGGAGGACGAAGGTGCTCGTGGGGGTCGGGGTCGGTGTCGTGGTGCTCGGCGGTGCGGCCGTCGCGTTCGGCCCGGGCCTGTACGCGGACTGGTCCAACCGCGCGGCGGCCGAGGAGCCGACGCTCGACGCGTCGTCGGGCGACGGCGCCACGCTCGACCCGGCGGACCTGGCCGGTGCGTGGACGGTCGGGGACGGCTCGTACGCGGGGTACCGCGTGCACGAGGTGCTGCAGGGCGAGGACGTCACGGTGACCGGCCGGACCGACGAGGTCACGGGGTCGGTCACCGTCGCGGACGGCGCGCTCACCGCGGCGACGATCGAGGTCGACATGGCGAGCGTCGCGACCGACGAGCCGCCGCGCGACGCGTACTTCCGGGGCGACGCGCTCGAGGTCGGGACGTACCCGACCGCGACGTTCGAGCTGACGAGCCCCGTGGACCTGCCGACCGGGTCGGGCGACGTCGAGCTCGCGGGCGACCTGACGATCCACGGCGTGACGCAGGCCGTCACGGTCGAGGCGCAGGTCGGCCCGACCACCGACGGCGTCCAGGTCGTCGGGAGCGTGCCGATCACGTTCTCCGACTTCGACGTGGAGGCGCCGAGCCTCGGGTTCGTCACGGTCGACGACGCGGGCAGCGTCGAGTTCGGCCTCGACCTCGTGCGGTCGGCCGGGTCGTGACCGACGGGGAGGTGCCGCGCGTGCGCGCCGACGCCGACGACCTGCTGCGGGCGGTCCACGCCGCGCACGGGCCGGCGCTGGAGCGCTACGTCGCGCGCCTCACCGACGACCCGGCGCAGGCGCAGGACGTGGTGCAGGAGACGCTGCTGCGCGCGTGGCGCCACCCCGAGGTGCTGGAGCGGCCGGAGGGGTCGGTGCGCGCGTGGCTCTTCACGGTGGCGCGCAACCTCGTCGTGGACGAGCTGCGCAGCGCGCACCACCGCCGCGAGCTCGCGAGCGCCGACGTGCCCGACCGCGGCGAGGCCGACGCGACCCAGGCCGTGCTCGACGCGTGGCTCGTCGCGGACGCGCTGGTCTCGCTCTCGCCCGAGCACCGGGCGGTCGTCGTCGACGCGTACTACCACGGGCGCTCCGTGGCCGAGATGGCGTCGGCGCACGGCGTCCCGCCCGGGACGGTGAAGTCCCGCATGCACTACGCGCTCCGCGCGCTGAGGCTCGCGCTGCAGGAGAAGGGAGTCTCGTCATGACCGCCACCCCGGACCCGTACCGCGAGTGGGACGCCGCCTACGTGCTGGGCTCGCTCAGCCCGCGCGACCGGCGCGCGTTCGAGCAGCACCTCGCGACGTGCGCGGCGTGCCGCGAGGCCGTCGCGGAGCTCGCGGGCATGCCGGGCATCCTCGGCATGCTCACGGCCGAGCACGCGGACGCGCTCGTGGACGACGCCCGCACCGACGTCCCGGCCGAGGAGTCCGGCGGGGCGGGGGGCGCCGTCGTGCCCCTCGCGGTGGTGGCCGCGAGCGCCCGGCGCCGCCGCACGCGACGGCGGTCGCTCCTGTCCGTGGCGGCGGTGGGCCTGGTCGTCGCGGGCGCCGCGGGCGGCGCGGCGGTGACGCGGTCCGACGACGTCCCGCCCCCCGCGACGTCCGGCACGACCCAGGTCGCGCTCGAGCCGGTCGGCGGCGCGGACGTGCGCGCCGAGCTCACGCTGACCCCCGCCTCGTGGGGCACGCGCCTCGACTGGTCGTGCTCGTACCCGGCCGGGGTCTGGGAGGACGGCGCGACGTACGAGCTCGTGCTCGTGGACGACGACGGCACGCGCTCGGTCGTGGCGACGTGGTCCTCGACGGAGGCGGGGAGCTCGTCGGGCCTGGGTGCGTCGTCGGCGGTGCCGGTGGACGGGATCGCGCGGCTCGAGCTCGGGGTCGTGGGGGTCGACGGCGCGCTCGCGGCCGCCGACGTCTGATCCCGGCCCGCCTCCCGAGGGCACAACCCTCAGGAATGCCTCTGGTTGAACGCTCAATCGGACTTCCGCAACGCTGAGCCAGACCTCGCGGACCCCCGCGCCGCCCCCGCGGGAACGCTGAGGCGACCGCCGGAGGCTCCTTGTCGACAGCACTCGTCGACCTGGAGCCTCCGGTGAACACCACTGCCCCGCACACCCCCCGCCACCGCGCCGAGGCGGCCGCCCGTCCCGCGGACGGGCCCGCCGTGCGCGTCGTCGTCGTCATCCCCGCCCACGACGAGGAGCAGGCGCTCCCCGCCACCGTCGCCTCGCTCGCGGCCCAGACGCGCCGCCCCGACCGGGTGCTCGTCGTCTCGGACAACAGCACGGACGCGACCGTCGCGGTCGCCCGCGCCGCCGGTGCGGACGTCATGGAGACCGTGGGCAACACGGCCCGCAAGGCGGGCGCGCTCAACCAGGCGATCGCGACCACGACGGAGGACGTCGTCATGGTCCTCGACGCGGACACGACGATCGCCCCGACGTTCGTCGAGGAAGGGCTCGCCGTGCTCGCCTCGGCGCCCGAGGTCGCCGCGGTCGGCGGCGTGTTCCGCGGTCGGCCGCCGCAGGGCTACCTGCAGCACTGCCAGGCCAACGAGTACACGCGCTACGGCGTGCAGGTGGACCTCACCGGCCGCACGGCCGTGCTCACCGGGACCGCCGCCCTCGTGCGCCGCACCGCGCTCCAGGAGGTCGCCGACGCCCGCGGCTCGGTCCTCCCCGGCGAGCGCGGCGACGTGTACGACCGGCACGCGATCACCGAGGACTCCGAGCTCACCCTCGCGCTGCGCACGCTCGGCCACGAGCTGCGCTCCCCCGTCACCATGAGCTGCACGACCGAGCTCATGCCGACGGCCGGAGACCTGCACCGGCAGCGCGTCCGCTGGTACAAGGGGATGCTCGACAACCTCGCCGAGTACGGGCTCACGCGCACCACGTGGCGCTACGTCGGCCAACAGGTGATGCTCGCCGTCGGCACGCTCATGATGGCGGCCTACCTGCTCCTCACGGTCGTCACCCTCGTGACGGGGACCTTCACGCTGTCCCCGCTGTGGGCGGCCGTCGGGCTCGTCTTCGTCGCGGAGCGCCTCGTCACCGTCTGGGGTGCCGGGCGGCGCGCACGGCTGCTGGCCGCGCTCGTGCTGCCGGAGCTCCTCTACGACCTCGCCCTGCAGCGCGCGTTCCTGCACGCCGCAGCGCTGTTCGTCACGCGGCGCCAGACGACGTGGAACCACGTCGCCGCCACCGCCTGACCCTCACCCCTCCCCTCGCCGACCCGCCCCGTCGCGCACGCGACCGGGACGTCCTCGGCATGCCCTCACCCGTCCCGGAAGGACAGCAGCCATGTACAACTCGACCCTCGCCCAGACCGCCCCCGTCCTCGCCGTCACCGGCGTCGCGACCGCGTTCCACGTCGTCGCGGCCTGGACGCTCCTCGTCGCCGGCCTCGCGCTCGTCACGACGGCGCGCGTCCTGCGCCGTCGGGCCGCCGCCCGCCGCGCTGAGCAGGCCTGACCTCAGGGACCGGGGGCGGGCGCGACCGGCACGGCGACCTCCATCACCGGGCCGGGACCGCCTGCTTCCCAGGTCGGCAGGTAGACCTCCCGGTCGTCCCCCGCGGGCGCACCGCCCGCGAGCGCCCGCCCGGACGCCAGGTAGTCGTGCACGAGGACCAGACGTTCCTGGTCGCGGGCCTCCGCGGCCGTGAGCGCGACGTACGCCTCCTCGTGCGCGTCGTCCGTCGTGAGGGCGAAGCCCGACGGCGGCCGCACGGGCGCGGGGACGGGAACCCGGAGCGTGAGGCGGGCGGCGTACCCCTCGGTCGCGCGCTCGTGGAGCTCGACGTAGGGGTGGCCGGCGAGGGGCACGTCGGCGGCGCGCAGCACGGCGAAGACCGCTCCGGTCGCCTCGGGCAGCACGGACGGCAGCTCGGCGAGCGTCGCGCGGCGCTCCGTCCCGAGCACGAGCCGCTCCGGCACGTGCCGTCGGTGCACCACGACGTCCAGCCGTGGCGCGCCGACGAGCGCGGACCGGACGTACTCCGCCGCCGTCAGCGACGCCGCGAGCGCCGAGCGGCGGTCGCTCCACACGGCGTCGAACGCGGGGACCGGGTCGGGGGCGGCGAGCACGTCGCCCACCTCGGCGAGCGACAGCCCGACGCCCCGCAGGAGCCGGACGAGGCGGGCGCGCTCCACCTGGCCGCCGTCGAGCAGCCGTGGGCCGTCCGCGGAGGTGCGGCGCGCGTCGAGGAGCCCGCGGTCGACGTACATCCGGACGGCCTTCTCGCTCAGCCCCGTCGCGCGCGCCACCTGACCCGTCGTGTACTCGTCCATGCCCGCGACGCTAGGGCCTTCCCCTGGGGCAGCCGCAAGGGGTCGGCTCAGTCGTCGTCGCCGGGCACGTAGGGCCCGCGGCGGAGCTCGAGGTCGATCTGCTCGGCGTCCAGCAGGTCGAGCGCGTGCCGCAGCGCCTGCGAGCTGTACGCGCCCGACGTGCGCGCGTCGAGCAGCGCGACGCGCTGCGCCGCGATCGCCCGGAGCCGCAGCTCCTTGTACTGCGCGAACAGGTCGGCCGACGTCGCGGCGTCGGTGTCGCGGTTCTCCAGCTCGCGCACGACGTCGCGGCGCACGCGGGCGACGACGGCACCGTCGTAGGTGGTGCCGTCGGCGCGGCGGAGGTCGGGCGCGTCGATGACGGCCACGGCCGCGCCGTCGAGCTCGGCGCGCACGGCGCCGCGGTCCTCGTCGGCGCGCGTGGACCCGCCCGAGAGGCCGAGCCGGCGCACGACCCACGGGAGCGTGCCGCCCTGCACGACGAGCGTCCCGGCCGCGACCCCGAACGCGACGAGCACGAGGAACGAGCGCTGCGGCGTGTCGAGCGGGAGGGTCTGCGCCGCGGCGAGCGTCACGACGCCGCGCATGCCCGCCCACACGAGGAGCGTGCCCTCGCGCCACCCGAGCCGCTCGGCCGTCAGGTAGTCGATGTCGGCCGCACGACGACGCAGCGACGACCGCAGCCGGCCCACCCGCTCCGGGGGCGCCTTCGCGACCATCTCGGCGCCGCGACGCTCCGGCGTCCCGGGCGCCGGCTTGGCCGCGGCGGGCACGGTCGGCGCGACGGGCGTGCCGTCGGCCGCGAAGCGCGCGTCGAGCTTCTCCTGCATGCCCGCGATGACGCCGCGCATCGACTCCCCCCGCCGTGCGCGCCGCGCGAGGGACCGCAGGAGCGTCGCGACGTACGCGGAGCGCACGACGAGGATGACGACGGCCGCGAGCGCCGCTATGCCGACCGCGCGCCACAGGCTGCCGTGGGCCTCCTGCACGTCGGTGACGAGCGCGAACAGCTCGAGCCCCATGAGGAGGAAGACGGTGCCCTCGAGCAGCAGCTCGACGGTCCGCCAGTTCGACTCCTCGGCGAGCCGGTGCTGCGGCCGCAGGTACTTCGCGGCGCCGTTGCCGGTGACGAGGCCCGCGGTGACGACGGCGACGAGGCCCGACGCGCCGAGCTCCTCCGACGGCAGGTAGGCGAGGAACGGCACGACGAAGGACACCGCGGTGCTCAGCGCGGGGTTGGCGAGGCGGCGCCGGACGAAGAGGCCGAGGAACCCGACGAGGAACCCGACGAGCACGGCCACGACGACGGCGAACACGAAGTCGCCCGCGACCGACCACAGCGACACGCGGGTGGCGGACCCGCCGGTCGCGACGGCGATCCCGATCCCGGCGATGGCGGAGCGCAGGAGGACGAGGGCGGACGCGTCGTTGAGCAGGCTCTCGCCCTCGAGCAGCGTGACGACGCGGGGTGACGCGCCGAGCCGTTTGACGATGGACGTCGCGACGGCGTCGGTCGGGCTGACGATGGCGCCGAGCGCGAAGCCCGCCGCGAGCGGGATGCCGGGGATGAGCCACGTGAAGAGGTAGCCGAGGAGCGCGGTGCTGAGCAGGACGAGGACGACGGAGAGCCCGCTGATCGCGGTGAAGTCCCGCCGGAAGTCCATGGTGGGCAGGCCGACGGCCGCCGAGTAGAGCAGCGGTGGCAGGATCCCGGCGAGGATCCACTCGGGCTCGAACTCGATCTCGGGGACGGCGGGCACGAAGCTCACGACGACGCCGACCGCGACGAGCACGAGGGGCGCGGCCACACCCGCCTTCGGCGCCAGGGCGTTGACCCCGACGATCGCGACGACCGCGAGCGTCCCGACGACGATGAGGGAGAGGATCTGCTCCTCGGTCAGGCTGAACGGGAACTCCATCTGCACCTCCGGCTACCGGCGCCGCGCCCGGGTCGGCGCGCGCGGGACGCCCCCACGCTAGCCGCCGGGGCCGTCTCCGGCGGTGCGCACGCGGCGTTCGAGGCGCCACTCGTTGCCCGAGGTCCCCGCGACCCAGCGGTGCTCGAGCCGGTCGACGCACGCCCGCGCGAGCGCGAGCCCCCGCCCGGACTCGGCCTCGGGGGCGGCATGGTGCGGTCGAGGTCGACGTCGGCGGCGGGTGCGGTGTCGCGCAGCACGACGACGACGCGTCCCGCCCCGGCGTCGAGCTCGGCCCGGACCTCGACCGTCTCGGGTGCGGGCGAGTGCCGCACGATGTTCGCGGCAATCTCCGTCGTGGCGAGCTCGACGGCGAGCCGGTCGTCGGTGGGCACCCACGGCGCCTGGCCCCAGAGCGCGGCGAACGCGTCCGGGAGGGCGTCGAGCCACGGCGGGGACGCGGTCGCGCTCAGCACGACGAGCGGGGCGTCGTCCGGCGGGGTCACGCGGGGGTCACCCGTCGGCGAACGCGCTCGCCGCGTCGTCGTGCACGCGCAGCACGCGGTCGAGGTTGGTGAGCCGCAGAACCGTCGCCACGGAGGGCGCGGCGTTCGCGAGCCGCAGGTCTCCCCCGGCTGCGCGCGTCGTGCGCAGCCCGCCGACGAGGGCGCCGAGGCCGGAGGAGTCGACGAACTCGAGGCTCCCGAGGTCGACGACGAGCCGGGTCCGGCCCGCCTCGACGAGGTCGGTGACCGCGTCGCGCAGCTGGGGCGCCGTCGTGAGCGTGAGCCGCCCCCGCGGCACGATCACCGCCCCCGTCTCCTCGAGCGGTGTCACGTCGAGCTTCACTGGTCCTCCGTCCGTCGTCCGGTCATCGTCGTCTCCGGCACGGGCTCGCGCGGCGGGCGCGGGCCGGAGTACCGCGCGGCGGGGACGAGCACCCCGAGCACCGCGAGGTCGTACGCCACCCAGGCGAGGGTGACGAGGGTCGCGCCGAGGTCGGCGTCGAACGCGACGAGGCGCACCGTCCCGACGACGGCCGAGACCACGAGCAGCACCATGGCCGTGAGCTGGGGCCAGATGGTGCGCCAGGCCGGCCGGTGCTCGCCGGTCCGCGTCTTGGGCGTCACGACGAACCCGAGCGGGCGGCCGAGGACGACGTTCGCGAACGCCGTCCAGCAGGCCCGGATCCACACCGGGAAGAGCGCGAGCGAGTACTGCTGCCCCCGCCAGGTCCGCACCCCGCGCGCCACGACGAGGAACAAGAGCTGGTTGAGCACGAAGTACGGCACGAAGCGCACGAAGAAGTCCGTCCCGAACGCCTGGACCGGGAGGATGCCGAAGCACAGGTACACCATGGGCGCCGCGAGGTACGCGAGGGCGGCGAAGCCCGCGAGGTAGCTCCACATCGTCGCGAAGTACATGAGCCGCTGCCCCACGCGCAGCCCGCGCAGCGTGAGCGGGTTCTCCCGGAGCATCACCTGCACCGTGCCCTGCGCCCAGCGCAGGCGCTGCTGGAGCATCGTCGGCATGTCCTCGGGGGCGAGCCCGTGGGCCAGGACCTCGTGGTGGTAGACCGACCGCCAGCCGAGCGCGTGCAGCCGCATCGCGGTGGCCATGTCCTCGGTGACGGAGATCGTCGCCATCGGCATCACGGCCTGCGCCTCGTCGCTGCGCCCGACGTCGACCGCGTCCGCGAGGCGGCGCACCGCCTCGACCGCGACGAGGGGCGAGAGGTCGCGCCGCGCGAGCCGGTCGAGCGCCTCCTCGTCGACGACGAGCTGGCCGATCTCCTCGTCGACCTGGAGCGGGCCGCCGGACACGAGCTCGGGCTCCACCGTCGCCAGCTCCGCCCGCAGCGCCTCCACCTGGCCGGCGACGACGCTGCGCGACGCCTCGTCGACGCGGCGCTGGAACCGGTAGGTGACGTCGGCGGCGGGCTCCCCCGCCGCGAGAGCGCGGCGGGCCTCGTCGGCCTCCGCGCGGAGCCGCTCGACGGCGGTCCGCACCGCCGGGTCGGCCGCCTCCGGCGAGCGCGCCGCCCGGGCGAGCACCGAGCCCGCGGTGCGCAGTGCGCGCCGCACGCCGACCGTCACGCCCTGCACGTACCCGACGACGCCGAGCTGCATGAGCGCCTCGCGCCGCAGCACGGCGTTGGAGCCGCAGAAGAACGCGGCGTTCCACCCGTCCTTCCCCTGCTGGATCGGCCCGTAGAAGAGGGGCGCCTGGCTCCCGAGGGGGTCGGCGTCGTCGACGTTGACGAACCACTGCGGGGTCTGCACGATCGCGACGCGCTCGTCCGCGGTGAAGTACCCGACAGTGCGGTCGAGGATCGCCGGGTCGGGCGCCTGGTCGGCGTCGAGCACGAGCAGCAGCTCGCCGTCCGTCTGGAACAGCGCGTTGTTGAGGTTGCCCGCCTTCGCGTGCCGCGGCTTGCCCGCCCAGCTCGCGCTGCGCGTGAGGTACCCGACGCCCGCCTCCGCGGCGGCGGCCCGCATGCTCTCGCGGGCGCCGTCGTCGAGGATCCACGTGCGGTGCGGGTACCGGACGGCCCGGGCCGCGCGGGCGGTCGCGAGGACGAGCTCCTCGGGCTCGTCGTACGTCGTGACGAAGACGTCGACGGTGACGCCCTCCGGGGCGGGCGGCGGCTCGCCCCGCTCGCGCAGGCGCCACATCGTCACGCCGAAGAGGGCGGTGTCCACGAGGCTGTACGTCTCGGCCAGCACGAGCGGGACGGCGATCCACCAGTGCGACCACGCCACGGAGTCGAGCCACCGCCACGCGACGTAGTTGACGCCCGTGACCAGCGCCAGCACGACGAGCACGCGGATCAGCGCGAGCCGCCGCGCGGAGCCCCTCATGCCGCGACCCGCTCGACCACGAGGACCGTGAGGTCGTCCCCGACGTACCGCCCCTCCGCGAGCCCGACCAGCACGTCGAGCGTCGCCGCGGCGTCCCCGGCCTGCCGGACCTCGCGCGCGGCACGCGCGAGGGCTGGCCCGTCCGGGACGGGCAGCGGGACGTCCGGGTCGAGGAGGCGCGGGTTCCCGCCCGGGACCCCGAGGTCGGCGAGCAGGTCGACGAGCCCGTCGCTCACGACGACGAGCCGGTCGCCCGGGTCGAGGGTCACGTGGTGGACGACCCGCGCGGTGCCCGGCGCGACGCCGAGCGGCAGGCCGTCCGCCTCCAGGCGGTGGATGCCGCCGTCGGGGCGCAGCACGCTCGCCAGGCCGTGGCCCGCGTCGACGTACGCCAGCCGGCCGCTGTCCCGCTCGACCGTGGCGCACCAGGCCGTGACGAACGACCCGACCTCCTCCAGGTCCGGGGCGAGCAGGTCGTCGGCCGTCTCGACGCCCGCCGCGAGCGACGGCGACCGGAGCGCGGGCCGCAGCGCGGCGCGCGCCGACGCCGCCACGATCGCGGCAGGCATGCCCTTGCCCATGACGTCCGCGACGACGAACCCCGCGCCGTCGGCCGTCGTCGTCCAGTCGTAGAAGTCGCCCCCGACGCCGCGGGCCGGCAGGCACCGTGCCGCCACCCGGTACCCCTCGAGCTCCGGGGCGCGGCGCGGGAGGAGCCCGCGCTGCACCGCGCCCGCCCGGTCGAGCTCGACGTCGTGCTGGAGTTCCCCCTGGACCCACAGCGCGAGGTCACGCAGCAGGGAGCGGTCGGCGTCGTCGAACCGGCGCGGCCGGGTGTCGATGACGCACAGCGTGCCGACCAGCTCGCCGCCCGGCGCCGCGATGGGGTGCCCGGCGTAGAACCGCAGGTGGGGGTCGCCGACCACGAAGGGGTTGTCGGCGAACGTGGCGTCCTGCGCCGCGTCCTCGACGACGAGCGTGCGGTCCGCACGGATCGTCACGTCGCAGAACGCGCCCTCGCGCTGCGCGACCGGGCCGTCGAGGCCGACGAACGCCTTGCGCCACTGCCGGTCCGCGTCCACGAGCGTGATGCTCACCGTCGGGACGCCGAACAGGCGCTGCGCGAGCCGCGTCACGCGGTCGAACCGTTCCTCGGGCGAGCTGTCCAGCACCCCGAGCCGCTGGAGCGCCAGGACCCGCGTGCGCTCGTCCTGGAGCGCGTCGGTCGTCGTCAAAGTCTCTTCCCCCTGCTCGTGCCTCTCCGTCGTGACGCGACCTCCCGACATCTATCACGGAGTGCTGCGCGTCGCAGGGGCAGGAGACGGTCCGCACGTCCCGGACCTGGACCTTCGCCCGTGCCTGCCGCGGTGCGTCTCGGGGTGGGGCCGCTCCGGTCGCGAGCGGCCCGCGGTCCGGAGACGCTGCCAGAGGCGACGAACCGCCGGGCACCCGAGGAGAGGGAGGACCGTGGACGCGATCACCGTGCTGGAGGACCTGTTCGGGAGGATCGGGCCGACCGCGACGCGCGCGGTCGACGGCCTCGGCGAGGACGCGCTCACCGCGCGCGTCGACCCGGGCGCCAACACGATCGCGTGGCTCGCGTGGCACCTCGCGCGCGGGCAGGACGCCCAGGTCGCGGGCGCCGTCGGGCGGGACCAGGTGTGGACGCGCGACGGGTGGGCCCGCCGGTTCGACCTGCCGTTCGACGACGGCGCGACCGGCTACGGGCAGTCGGCAGACGACGTCGCGCGCGTCCGCGCGCGCGACGACCTGCTGCTCGGCTACGTCCACGCGGTCCAGGTCGAGTCCCGCGACGTCCTCGCGTCCCTCACCGCCGGCGACCTCGACCGGGTCGTCGACGAGGCGTGGGACCCGCCCGTGACGCTGGGCGTCCGGCTCGTGAGCGTCGCGGTGGACGCCCTCGAGCACGCGGGCCAGGCCGCCTACCTGCGAGGCGTGCTCGAGCGCACCGGCCGCGCCTGACGCAGGCCGGATCGACGAGCGGGGCGCGACCGCCGAGCGCAAGGATCTGCGGTCGTAGGGTCGGACGATGGGGAATCCGACGCACTTCGACGCGCTCGCGGACTCCTACGGGTCCGCTCGTCCGCCGTACCCGGCCGAGCTGTGGGAGCGGGTGCGTCGCACGGGCCTGGTCGCGCCGGGCCGGCGAGCGGTCGACCTCGGCGCGGGCACCGGTGAGGCGACCGGACCGCTGCTCGCTGAGGGAGTCGACGTGGTCGCCGTCGAACCGGGCACGCAGCTGGCCGCCGTGCTCGCGGCCCGTCACCCGACGGCGGAGGTGGTCGTCGCACGGGCCGAGGACGCCGAGCTCGGACGAGCCGCGTTCGACCTGGCGGTCGCCGCGACCTCGATCCACTGGATGGACCTCGACGCGCTCCTGCCCCGGCTCCATCGCGCCCTGGTGCCAGCCGGGCGGTTCCTCGTCTGGCGGCACGTCTTCGGTGACCCCGCGGCGGAACCGACCGCGTTCCGTGACCGGGTCGCGCGGATCGTCGCGCGGCGGAGCAGGCCGCCGCGCGCCGGGAGCCCCGAGGACGTCAGGTCGACCGCAGCACGGCTGACTGCCTCCGGGCTGTTCGCCGTCGAGGACATCGGTGAGTACCGCTGGAGCATCGAGCTCGACGCCGACCAGATTCACGGGCTCTTCAGCACGTTCAGCGACTGGAGCCGGGACGAGGTCGACGAGGTCGCGGCGGCCGTCGCGGACCTCGGAGGGCGCGTCGTCGAGCACTACACGTCCTGGTTGATCGTCTGTGCACCGGTCCCCGGAGCCAGTCGCCAGTAGCTCGGCATGCCGTCGAGAGCCTGGCCCGACCCGCCGTGGTGTTCGAGAGCTGCTACGGCTGATCGAGTGAGGGGTGCGAAGAGATTCTCGGAGAGCCGTTGAACAGCGGCGCATGACATAAGGTACCTTATCGGCGCCGCGTTTGTGCTGGTCAGAAGGGGTTCTCAGCCCTCTGCCCGATGGTCGAGTTCGTCCTCGATAAGGGCCTCGAGGTCGGAGACGAAGACCTGGATACCGCAACCGCGATGTAACGGAGATATTGGGCATGGGCTCACGACCATCACTGAGGAAGTCCGTACCCTTACCGGTCTTCGCTGGCTTGGATTAGGGCGCTGCCCACTGCTCGTCTGACAACTCCCGACCACGCTCCACGACCACAAACTCTGCAACGTCGTGGCGGCGCGTCTTGGAAGACACGCCCTAGGCCTTCGATGAAGGGAGAGCTCTCCAACGCCGGTGCGACCCCCGGGATATCTCCCGAGGGCCGCACCAGTCGTTCTGTCAGTGCAGGCGGATGGCGTCCTTCAGCGCGCGGGTGGCCGCGAAGACCTCCTGGTTGCGGGCGGACGGCGTGCCGGTGCCGCTGACGAAGCCGACGTCCTCGTGGGTGAAGAGCTTGGACGTGGGCGCGAAGTCGATCTTCGACAGAGGGGTGACGTACTTGCTGACGTCAGACTCCTCGTCGGCCTTCATGGCCTCGTGCAGCGCTCCTGCGATGACGCGCAGCGTGGTGGTGGAGAACAGGATCGTGCGCCGACGAGCGCCCTTCATGATGTCGGCCTTCTCCTTGGCGTCCTCCGTGGCAGCGAGCTTCTGCTTGATCTCCTCAAACTCCGGGAACGCCGCGTCGATGGTGTCGAACAGGGTGTTCCCGATGGCGACGAGCTCCTCCTTCGACTTGTCCTTGGGAGAGCGGCCGCGGGGCAGGACCATGCCGAGGTCGAACCGCTTGAGCCCGTCGAAGACGCCGGCCAGGGAGAAGACCTTGGCGTCGGTCGTCGTGATGCGGGCCTTGTGTGTCTCGACCACTCCCTTGAGCAGCGGGTGAGTGTCGGCGAGCTCCTGAGCGGCGAGGGCGTAGTGGTCGCGGCTGTCGAAGGTGATGTTCAGCGCCTTGGAGACCACCTTGGGGGTGGCGTTCATGTCGCTGAACATCTGCCGACGCTTCATGAAGTCGTCCTCGACGTACAGCACCACGGCGCTGTAGTCGTCGCCGATCGTCTCGTCCTGGCGGACGGCCTCGGCGATCGCGTACCGGCGGTGCTGGCCGTCGAGGCAGCGCAGACGGGCGTTGGTCGGCAGGACGAGCGTGCCGATGTTGCTGCCGGGGCCGGCCGGGATGAAGTCGGTCTCCTCGACGGTGTCGATCGCGTACGTCATGGCCCCGAGCAGGTACTCGGCGGGGTTCTCGAGGATGTAGCCGACGATGTCGCTGGCGTGCCGCTTATCGAGGTCGCGCTGGACGCGCTCGGTGCTGTCGCTGATCTCCGCCTCGGCAGCGAAGTTGCGCAGCAGCTCGTGGTTGGTCACCAGCAGCAGGTACATCTGCCGGTTCCCCTGCTGCCCCTTGAGCGCGTAGAGGTGGATGCCCGGGCGGGCCGGAACGCTGAGCTCGGTGGTCATGGTGGTCCTCCTGTGTGTGGGTTCTTGCGGTCCGTGGACACCTCGGGAGGACTCTCTCGTAGGGGTGTCGAGCCGTTCAGGACGCTTTGGACACGCCCGTCGCGACGGCTCGACACCCCTACCGAGACCGGTTGTGGACGCCGGCCCCGAGGTGGTGGCGGGGCCCGAGAGGTGGCCCTGGCTCCGGATGGGTTGGGCCCATCCATCAACGCCGACCACCGCTCGAGCCGGGTGACGGGAGCGGACTCCGCCACCGGCTCCGTGGCTGTGAGAAATTCTACTGTAGCAGCTCCGCCGCTACCACCCCACCATGGACGGGTGCCCGAGGTTAGGTACCAGTGGCTTCACGTGGAAGATCATGCACGATCCCTCAACGCAGCGCAAGACGTCGTCAGATATCTGTTGCAACTTCACCCACTGACCACTGCAAGCGACACCATCAGGGCTCTCTCCCTGACTAGCCTTCGAGGCATCCCCCGTCGACCCGAGCGGTTAATTAACTGAGCCTGGCGGCGGTCTAGCTACGCTCACTGTGATCTGGCTCATCGCGCGCGCCGAAGAGATCGGCTTCCTCAACCACACCAACGACTGACGCCCAAATATGCCCCGCTCCCCCACACCACGCAGGCTCGACCAGGCACACCGGGTCTGTGCCGGCGTGACGTTTGCCGTGGTCAGCACAAGGTTCTGGCGCTCAGGGTCGGTGGTCGAGCTCGTCCTCGATGACGGCCTCGAGCTCGGCGGCGGAGGGCAGCACACCGCGGGCCTCCTCGGGCAAGCCCTGGTAGTCCGCGACGGCGATCGGTACCCGGGTGCCGGCCAGCGCGTACCGCACGGTCGGGCCGGTCTTGCCCGTGCACAGCAGGATCCCGATCGTCGGGGCGTGGATCTCGGGCCGGCGGAACTGATCGTCGACGATCGCGACGTACGTGCCGAGCTGGCCGACGTGGGCCGGCTCGAACGGCCCGATCTTGAGCTCGACTACCACGTAGCGCAGCTGCTCGACGTGGAAGAAGAGCAGGTCGACGTAGAACTCGTCCGCCCGGTCGCTCGCGTCGTCCGGGACGGTCAGGCGCACCTGGCGCCCGACGAACGCCATGCCGCGACCGAGCTCGAGCATCGTGTCCTGCAGCCGGTCCATCAGCGCCTGCTCGACATCCCGCTCGGCCACCCGTTCGACCATCGCCAGGTGCTCGAACACGTACGGGTCCTTGACCAGCTGCTGCGCCAGCTCAGAGTCCGGCGCCTCGAGCGCCTCGGTGAAGTTCGTCGGCGCAGCACCGACGGCGCGACGCAGGTCGGCCTTGATCTGGTGCTCGAGCACCGCGCGCGACCAGCCGTACTCGGCCGCACTCGCGGCGTACCAGTCCCGCGCCTCGCGAGACTCGAGGCGTTCCAGCAGGACGACGACGTGCCCCCACGGCAATCGGCCAACAGCCTGTTGGCCAAACTCCTCGGCCGTCGGCCATACCTCGGCGATGCGCCGCATGTTCTTCAGGTTGGACGGCGACCAACCGCGCTGATCGGGGAACTCGCGCCGCAGATCCGCCGAGAGACGGTCGATCACACGGCTCCCCCAACCGGCGTCGCGCTGCCGGTCGAGGATGTCACGACCGACCGACCAGTACAGGCGCAGCACCTCGGTGTTCGCCGCCCGCGCTGCGCGGAACCGCGTCGCACGCACCCGCGCCTTCAGCTCCGCCAAGAGCTCGGCGTACCCGGCTGGTTCCAACTCGCTCCCCGAGGACGTCATGCGCGACATCCTGCCCCATCTCTGGAGAGGACAGCCCGCGCATGCGTGGCTCTGGGACCTTGGGGGCCTCGAGAGAGATCTGGGCAGTCGAGCGGACTGCCGCACGCGAAGAGCGTGCAGTCAGCACACCCCATGTAGTGGCTATCAAGCCTTCTCGCCACGACATCTTGTGCCCATCTCGTCGTGTCCGTGGGTTCTTGTACGTGTGTTCGAGTAGGTTGTGTGACGCGCCACACAAGCGTCGAGCCCCATCTCGACGTTGCGGAATGGGGCTCGAGCCTGCTTGGTAGGCAGTTCGGACTCTACTGCGCCCGCGTCGGCCCAACGATCGGCGCGGGTGTGTGTCGCGCTCGCTCACGAGACAGGAGTTCTCATGCAAGTGACGACGCACTACAGCATCCCCGGCCCGGTTCCGTTCCTCGACGTCGACGTCAGCATCGACAAGCCGATGTTCGTCGACCCCCACGCGATCCGTCTCTCTGGCACCCCTCAGCCGTTCGCCGCCGACGCGATCAGGTGCATGGAGACGTTCTTCCACGAGGTGACCGCCTGTGCCCTGAGCAACAGACAGTCCGACCAGCGGCGCGGGCTCGCGCTGCTTCAGCGGTTCACGGAGCCGTGGGAGACGCGCCTCGGTCTCGCAGAGTCCGGGATTCAGGGACACGGTGGCTCCGACGACGTCGGCGAATGGATCTGGGATGCGCTGCGCGGCGACGCGCGCATGCTGGTCGACGTGGGGATCCTCACCCAGATCGAGGACATCCCCCTGTTCGTCGAGGGCGTCGCAGAGGACATCACCTCGGACCTGACCACTCGCATCGTCTTCGGGCCGCTGGCCGAGTTCACCGCTCAGATGGTGGCGCAGTTCCCGCAGTTCACCGCTGCAGGCCACGAGACTAAGAAGGTGGAGCGACAGGTGTGGGACCCGCAAAGCAGACAGTGGACCACTGCTGTGCTCGACCTCCCCGTCGCTGACGGTACAGCGCTCCTGCTCGTCCCCAGGGACTGGGCACGAGCAACCCTTCTCATGAGCGCGGGACGCTTCTACGAGACGAGCACACTGAGCTACGTCCAAATGGAGCAGGCCACAGTCACGCAGGACGGCAAGGTCATCAAGACTCGCAAGGAGGACCTGAAGAAGCAACAGGCTCTCGGACGCGGGCGTGCGACGATCCTCGAGGTCGTCCGCCGGGCCTACGCGAACGGCGAGAACCTCGTCGAGGTGTTCAGGTCGTTCGTGGACTCGAAGTACGAGCCGCACGACGACGACCGCATCAACAGCAAGCTCGCGTAGCGACGAGGGACGAGGGTCGCGGCGGGAGTTGCGGCCCTCGTCCGTGCTTCCAGACGCGTCGGACGCATGGCCGTGAGGCGCTGTGCATTCTTCCCTACCTTCCACTTCGGTAGCCCCGGGGCCGGGCGCTACTGTCCTGCTCATGTCTGAGATCGAGGCCCTCGCTGAGCGGATCCGCGCGTTCGCAGTGGTGCGGGACTGGGAGCAGTTCCACACCCCGAAGAACCTTGCACTAGCCCTCGCCGGTGAGGTCGGTGAGCTGGCCGCGGAGCTCCAGTGGCGGACCGACGCGCAGATCACCGAGGCGGCGGCCACGCGAGCTCCCGAGCTCGATCGGGTGAGCGATGAAATGGCCGACGTGCTGATCTACCTCGTCCGCCTCGCCGACGTGCTCGACGTGGATCTCATCGAGGCAGCGAACGCCAAGATCGACCGGAACGAGCAGCGCTACCCCGAGCACCTCGCCCGGGGATCGAACGAGAAGTACGACCGACTTCGCGACACACAGGAGTGACCCGTGACCGCCGTCCTCATCCACCCCTCCGGCGGCGCCGGACGAGGGAAGATCAACTGGATCAAGACCCTCGGCAACCCGGTGGACTTCACCGCCGAAGAGCACGCGTCGTACCTCACGCCCGAGCAGCGCGACGCGCTCCTGAAGCTCCACCCCGACGGAACGGCCAGGTTCTGGGGCACGTTCGACGAGCCGAACCGCGAGCGATACCTCCGCGAGACCGGTCCCGGCGCCGCGGTGGTCTTCACCGCCAGCAGCCACGCCCGAGGGATCGGCGTCATCGGCGCGGTCTTCAAGAACGCTGCATTCGCTGACACCCTCTGGGCCCCGGACGCCGACAAGGGCTCCTACGCCCTCGTGTACAGCGTGCTCGAGTTCGAGGAGACGGCGATCCCCTACCCCGAGGTCCGATCCCTGCTCGGGAAGGGCCCGGACTACCCGTTCCGACAGCTCGCACTCGCGACGGAGCCCGAAGCCCAGGAGTTCGGAGACGCGGTCGCCGCCGGCACGGCAGCCTTCGGGCAGGGGCTTGAGCTCGAAGCTCCCGTCGCTGGCGCTGGCGTGGTCCCCACCGGAGCGAGCGCCCCGGACAAGGTGACCGTGGTCGGGCAGCGGATCGTGCGCGACGGCGCGGTGGCCCGCTGGGTCAAGCGCCACTACGCCGACACGTGCCAGTTCTGCGGCACGACCCTCGCCACCCGCACAGGGACCTACTCCGAAGCCGCGCACATCCGCGCGCTCGGCGGCGGTCACGCGGGCGCCGACACGCCCTCGAACATCCTGTGCCTGTGCCCTAACGACCACGTGCGGTTCGACACCGGCGCGCTCCACATCCACGACGGCAAGGTCATCGACACCCTGACCGGGCAGCCGGTCGGTACCCTCACCGTCAACGACGGGCACGACATCGACTTCACCAACGCGCTGTACCACCGCGAGCACTTCGCAGGTATCGCCTAGGACGCGGCTTCATGTGCGGCCGCACAACGCGAATCGACGGGTGACTCGCTCGTCAATAGGCGCGCCGCGCCGAGATCGGGGCTGCTGGTCAGCAGTAGTCACACACACCGGTCGAGGGAAGCGTTGTGAAGCAGCTCGAGCACGCGGGTCGCCGTGCCGGCTCCTTCGCCCTCAGGCGCGCACGACGCTCGGCCTCGGCTCTCGTCAGCGCAGGCATCCCGCCGTCCGGCGGGAGATCGCCGGCAAACTTCTGGTAGCAGAGCAACCGGTGCTCGGCAGCGTACTGCTCGATATCGTCGCCAGGTTCGCCCACGACCGACTTCGGTGCTCTGGCGTAGCCGGGGCCGATCGTGCCGTCCTGGCGAACACACAACGCCGTTAGCGGTGGTTCACCGTTCGCCGTCGCACGGACTGCGACTCCTTCGAGCAGCTTCCCGATCCAGTTGGTCAACAGAGCGCGGGTGCGGATGCCAGATCGTGCCTGGACGTGCTCGCTGAGCTCCAGGTATGTGACTACGGCGTGATACCGGCGCGCCGTAGCGATGAGCTCCTCGTACGCGAGAGGCATCCAGGCATCCATCGCATCAGCGAACCTCACGGGAGACTCATCTGCGACACGGTAAGTCCCGGGCAAAGGGGCCTCGGTAGTCGTCACGATCGTGACCATACTCTGCGCCTCGTCCGGAGGTTCGCGTCGTACGGCAGCACGGCCTGAGAGGCTTGGTTGCGCTAAGCACACCGCGACGAGACGTCTTGACGCGTACTGACGCCTATTAACAACCGGCCGCACACCATCGCGGTGGGAGCGGGTGTGCGGCCCGAACGGCAACCTCGCCGCTCGCCATGCTGCTGGCCCAGAGCAACGGGCGCCGCCAGAGCTCCGCCACCGCGTCGCCGTCTACGCGGCAACTCGTCGACGAGGCGTCGAGCCGCGACCCCACGCCCGCGACGACGTCGCGATGCGGAGCGGCAACGTGGCGGCGCAGGGATGGGCGCTCGCCCTGGTCATCGGCCTCAAGAGACCGACGTAACGGACGCAATATGCCGTAACGGCAATTATCGGCGCCGAACTAGTGCGAGTTGCATCTGATGCAAGAACTCGCACCTCGGTGCGATGACGTCGTCGCTGCAGGTCAGCAGCACATTTCCGCCGTCGGGGGTGTGGCTATACCGGTCGACTCTTGCCGCCTCGCCGCAGGTCACTCTAGGTTTCGTGCATCAGATGCACGTTTCCGCGGCAAGGCGACGGGCGCTCCTACTCGCTCCATGGAAACGTCGCCTCCACCGAGCGAATCCGATGGCTCGCCCTGAGCAACAGCGTGATAAGGGCCCCCATTCGCGCGAACAGGTAGTCAGCGCCACCGTCCTCGGGCACAGGCGTTGTACGTGTCTCGTGGTGACGGATCGAATACTGATTTCCGATGTCGGTCAGCAACTTCATCTCCGCTTCCACGGTGTCGCGCCACCCAACATCGAGGTTGCTAAGCAGCGCCTGCACGGACTGTCGCTTGTCACCGCCAGGCAGGTCGATCGTCTTAAGTCGCTCGAATGCATCCCACAACCGCTCAAGAGCGACTGCGCGCTCACTCGGTCGATGCGATGTGTAGAGGGAACGAGCCTCGACGATGAGCTCGTCCAGACGGTCGTCTCCGGACGCGGGGTTCAGGCCGACGATCACGGTCTGAACCTCGGGCGTCCCACGCCGATGGATCTCGCCGTTGTCGCGGAGCTCATACATCGTCTGCCCACGCCGAAGAATCGCGTTGACCTCCGTCCGGAAGGCTTGGCGACCCTCGTCCTCGTTGAAGCCGAGCTCGAAATGCCGGAAGAAGCTGTGGTACTGACGGTCCACGGGCTCTGCGACCCGGACGGCGGCATACTCGACCAGGTCGAAGACGACTTCATCGGTCGCGGAAACATCCGGGTGGAGGAGCGGCCACGGCGCCCCAGGCACGAGCGCCTGCAGGTTCGCTGACAGCACGCCAAGGTCGGTATCGCAGATGCCCTGGCCGTCCGGGCAACGCTCCGGGAAGCCCCGCGCCAACCAGTTCGCCTTGATCTTGGCGTCAAGCAGCCCCAGCAGACCGCGCGACGTTGCGGTGGGCAGGACGTCGTGGATCGCTGCCTGCGGGCCGTTCACTCGGTCACTGTAGAAGTTGTGCTCTGCCACGAAGCCATCGTGCCAGCCAGCGACTGCGATCTACTCCGGATCGAGCGGTTCTTGCTCGAGCTCATCGCCGGCAACAACGGGGCTGCTGCACGGATCTGTGACATCTCAGATCGCTTGCTTGCCGAGCAGGCTGGAAGGATGTTGCTGTGCCCAGGCCCTATCCCCGTGAGTTTCGTGAGGACGTCGTGCGGGTCGCCCGGAACCGTGGTCCCGGTGTGACGCTGGCGCAGATCGCCCAGGACTTCGGGGTCCATGAGATGACGATCACGAAGTGGTTGCGTGCCGCCGATGTCGAGGACGGCGTGAAGCCCGGCGTCGCCTCGGAGCACGCACGGGAGTTGCGTGAGGCTCGACGTCGGATTCGGTTGCTGGAGCAGGAGAACGAGGTCCTGCGGCGGGCGGCGGCGTACCTGTCCCAGGCTCAGCTGCCGGGAAAAGGCTCTACCCGCTCGTGAGAGAGCTCGCCGCGGCCGGTGCCCCGATCAGGGTGCCGGTCGCGGTGGCGGGCCGGGTGCTCAAGCTCCACCGCCAGCACTACTACGCCTGGCTCGCCCAGCCGGTCACCGGCGGCGAGCTCGAGGAGGCGTATCTCGCGAACGCGGTCTTCGATGCCCACCGTGAGGACCCCGAGTTCCGGCTGCTGTTCGACGAGGTGAACGCGGCCGGGCACGAGGTCAGTGAGCGCACGGTGTGGAAGATCTGCTCGGCGAACCAGTGGTGGTGCGTGTTCGGCAAGAAGCGCCGCGGGAAGAATGGGCGGCCCGGCGCGCCCGCGCACGATGACCTGGTGCGTCGCGAATTCACCGCTCCTGGCCCGAACCGGTTGTGGTTGACGGACATCACCGAGCATCCCACCGGCGAAGGCAAGGTCTACCTGTGTGCGGTCAAGGACGTGTGGTCGAACCGGATCGTGGGGTACTCCATCGCCGACCGCATGACGTCCCAGCTGGCCGTCGACGCCCTGGAATCGGCGGTCTCGCGCCGCGGGGTGCGCGTGGCCGGCTGCACCCTGCACTCGGACCGCGGCGGCCAGTTTCGAAGCCGAAAGCTGCAGCACTCCCTCTGGCGCCACCAGATGCGCGGATCCATGGGCCAGGTCGGATCAGCCGGTGACAACGCCGCCATGGAGAGCTTCTTCAGCCTGCTTCAGCGCAACGTCCTGGACCGGCACAGATGGACCACCCGAGAGGAGCTGCGGATCGCGATCGTGACCTGGATCGAACGGACCTACCACCGTCGCCGACGCCAGGCCAGACTCGCACGATTGACCCCGATCGAGTTCGAGATCATCATGAGCCAGGCCGCCGACCAAGCTGCCTAACCAACTGTCACGGAATCATGCAGCAGCCCCAACCAACTGTCACGGAATCATGCAGCAGCCCCCTGCGATGTCTGCCTAAGCCCAAAGTTCTAGGGCGTGTTGCTAAACCGTTCTTAGGGACTCGCGGGAGAGTCTTGGATGCGTGTCGCGCGATGTGATTTCTGACGAGGACTGGGCCGTGATCGGCCCGTTGCTCCCGAAAGTGAAGTGGACCGGTCGGCCGCCTATCGATCGTCGGACCGTGGTGGAGGCGACGGCATGGCGATTCCGCACGGGAGCTCCATGGCGGGACGTGCCGGACCGGTTCGGGAACTGGAACACGGTATACAAGAACTTCAACCGGTGGGCTGAGCAGGGCGTCTGGGCGCGACTACTGGAGCACGTGCAGTCGCTCGCGCAGCAGGCCGGCGACCTCGACTGGGTCGCGTCGATCGACTCCACAATCGTGCGCGTGCACCAGCACGGCGCCACCCTCCCGCGGGCCACGGGGGGCTCTGTCGAACTACAAGAAGTTCGGTGAAGAGCCTGCTGATCATGCGATCGGGCGTTCTCGCGGAGGGTTGACGACGAAGAATCACCTGGTCTGCGACGGGAAGGGGCGGCCTCTCGCGTTCGTCCTCAGCCCGGGGCAGGCGGCCGACACCAGCATGCTGGCCGTGACGCTCAGCGAGATCCGCGTCCCAGGTGCCAGGGGCAGGCCACGCTCCCGCCCGGACCGGGTGCTCGCTGACAAGGGATACCCGTCGAAAGCGAACCGGGCGTGGCTGCGGCAACACGGGATCGCCGCGACGATCCCCGAGCGCGAAGACCAGATCGCCCACCGCCGCAAGAAGCCGGGCCGGCCGATCGACTTTGGCGACCAGCAGCGCGTCCGTTACCGCGACCGAAACGTCGTCGAGCGATGCTTCAATAGACTCAAGCAATGGCGTGGCATCGCGATGCGCTCAGATAAGACCGCCCGCAACTACCACGCCGCGCTCTGCCTTGCCGCGACGCTCTACTGGCTCAACAGTTCCAGCGCATTAGCGGACCCGCCGTGAAGTTGCTAACCGTGCGTCAGCATGAGCGATAACGCGCTCAAGCACGGGGATCTGCATCTCGACCGACGCCCGCCATCCTTCATCGGATTCGATGGCATGGTCTGCATTCGCCACCGTGATCAGTGTTGCCGAAGTCTGACCGACAGCGTCCGGCGTCCACATGTGGTCACGGTCCCCACCGATCGCGAGGTGCTCAGGCCCGGCAATCGCCAGCGCTGCCCGAATCGGTTCGTCGGTGACGACAGGAGTGAGCCATGCCCCCGGTAGACCACGCTCGATCGCCCACGGCAGCGCGTGGCAGCCGAACGACTTGCCGATCACGAGACGAGCCACGGATGTCGGCGCCTCCGCGAACGTGGCCTCGGCGATCTTACTGACGAACTCTTGCGGGCGAGAGCGTTCCACTGCGGTGATCGTCCACTCGACGGCACCGACCCGCCATCCCTGTTCTACGAGCGCTGCCGTGGTCCAGTGCAATAGAGGGGATCGAGCGGTGTATCCGCTCCCGCCGGGCAAAACGACCGCGACTGCATCCGATTCCGGACCAGACCATGTCACAGTGACCATGCCGACCACCCTAACGAGCCAGAACTCGCGATCAGAGCCGCTTTAGCAACACAGCCTAGGGCGATCAGCCATAGCGCACCGATCACGAGTCGCGCTTGTCGGGTTGAGTCGCGAGGGGCGGCACGGCAGCGAGCAGCCCTCGTAGGAGCTCCACCTCAAGGACCAGCGCTTGTTGGCCCTCCTTGGTGATTCGAGCCCAGGTGCGAGAGCGCCGACCGTCGCTTCCCTTGCGGAGGGTGACATAGCCGCTGTTCACCAACACCTCGAGGTGTCGTCCGAGGTTGCCATCAGTGAGTTGGAGCGCGCGCTTGAGGTAGGCGAAGTCTGCATCTCGCGTTTCGGCGAGGATCGCCAGAATCCCCAGCCGTGCGCGTTGGTGGACCGTCTCGTCGAGCTGCGAGAGCGGATGCTGCTCCGGACTGCCGCTCATGCCGAGACTGCCCCAGAGGCTCGCCGTTCACGCACGAACGCCACGATCGCCAGCGCGAGGACCCCGAGAGTGCCGATCACCATCCCACCGACGCCACCGCCCAAGAACGACGCATGGTTGCTGAGCGTGCCGAGTGAGACGAGCGGGCCCAGTGCCATCAGAAACAGTCCGGGCCCCCAGAGCCACGCGTCGCGCCCTCGCCACCCGAGGACGACGAGCCCGAGACCGAGGAAGAACACCGGGCCGACGAAGAACACAGCGACCAGGCCGAACGGCACGAAGAGCAACGCCAGAAGAGCAAGGGCGATGAGGCCATAACGGTCATTGCCTGCCCCGACGCCCGTCACGCGCCGCTGAATCAACATGGAGACGAAGAGCAGCGCGTAGGTGAGCGCTGGCACTAACGCTTGAGGGAGGAGGAACCAGCGCAAGGTCGCTTCGGCATACGTCAGGAACAGCATGGCGAGACCGTTGACGGCCAACGGCAACGACGTCGCGTGCCGGACCGCTCGCTGCTGCGCCTGAATCGCTGCCACGTACTCCGATGCGGTGCTCATGGCCAGACTCTGCCGTACAGAGTAACTTTCGTCAACGAACCGCAGGCTCTGGCCCCCGAGTGGTGGGCCGTGGCATGACCTCCGCTCGACCTGGCTATTGCAATCGACCGAGATTGTCCGACGCTGCTAAACCGACCGTTTGTCGGGCGTCCGAGAAGAGGGTTCTGCGACGTACGGCAAACGGTGGGTTCTGCGCACGGCCGCTCCGTAGGGGCGCACAGGGACGCGGCGTGCTCGCGAGCCGCGCTGACGGCGTGCTGCGGCAACCCGGCGTTGATCGTCAGCGACCGGTTATTATCGTCCTGTGTCGATCATAGAACCTGAGGTGTGCGCCGCGACCACGGCCGATGTTGAGCCAGCGGTCGCGTTGTTTCGGTCGTTGGGTGACCCGGCGCGATTGGCGATCGTGCGCCGGCTCGCGGTCGGGGAGGCGCGCGTCGCGGAACTGACGGCTGATCTGGGGCTGGCGCAGTCGACGGTGTCCTCGCACGTGGCGTGCTTGAAGGACTGCGGCCTGGTGGCCGGGCGCATGGAGGGCCGGCGGGTGTTCTACTCGCTGGCCCGCCCGGAGCTGCTGGACATGCTCGCGGCCGCGGAGACGCTGCTCGCGGCAACGGGCAGCGCGGTCGCGCTGTGCCCGACGTACGGCGTGGACGGGCAGGTGTCGGCGTGCTGAGCACGATCGCGGCCGCGGTCGGGTTGTTCGTCGCGACCAACCTCGACGACATCGTGGTCCTGACGGTCCTGTTCGCGGTCGCCGCGCGTGGGACGTCGCGGCTGCGCGGGTGGCAGATCGTGGCAGGGCAGTACCTGGGCCTGGTCACCTTGATCGCGGTGAGCTTCCTGGCTGCGCTCGGCCTGACGATCGTGCCGGACGAGTGGGTGGGCCTGCTCGGTCTGATCCCGCTCGCGATCGGTGTGCTGGCCCTGGTGCGCACGCTGCGCGGCAAGGACGACGACGACGAGGCCGAGTCCGCGCTCAAGGCCGTCGGGCTGCTCGGCGTCGCGGGCATCACGATCGCCAACGGCGGGGACAACATCGCGATCTACACCCCGGTGTTCCGCACCATCTCCACCACCGACGCCCTGGTCACGATCGCGGTGTTCCTCGTCCTGCTCGCGCTGTGGTGCCTGCTCGCGCGCGCGATCGGCACGAACGAGAAGGTGACCGAAGGGCTGGAGAAGGTCGAGCACTGGCTCGTGCCGGTGGTGTTCATCGGCCTCGGCGTGTTCATCCTCATCGAGTCCGGCACCCTGGCCCACATCGCCTCGCTGCTGTGAGCGCGGCAGCAACGGCGCCGGCGAGAGATGATGGACCGGTGAAGGTTGAGCTCCTGGTCGTCGACGCGTGTCCGAATGAGGCACCCGCCCGGGACGTGCTGCGCCGGGTCCTGGACCGGGTCGGGGTGAACGTGCCGATCGCGACCGTGGTCATCGCGGACGACGACCAGGCCCAGAGGTATGGCTTCCACGGGTCGCCGTCGTTCCACGTCGACGGGCAGGACGTGTTCCCCGTGCCCGGGGCTCGTCCTGGTGTGGCGTGCCGCGTCTATCCCACGAGCGCAGGTTTGCGCGGTGTTCCTGACGACGAGGCGCTTGCCGCGGCTGTCGCGGCCCGGGCCGCGCGCTGACTGAGCTCGACCGACCTACGGTGTCGGTGCGGGTTCGCGCGAGGCTGTCGGGTGGTGTGGGCGGTGTCGTCGCATCGCCCAGATCGTGAGCGGTGTCCCGATCGCGGCGGGCAGGAACCAGAACGACCAGGCGGGCAGCCGTTCCCACACCGGCAGGTGTGGTCCGTTGTCGACGTAGAACGCCGTCAGCATCGCGATGTACGCCAGACCCATCCACGCGATGTGCGCACCGTCGCTGCCGCCACGGCGCCGGTTGCGCCAGCCAAGCAGCACGGCGGCCAGGGCGACACCTCCGAGCACGGCCAGATGGACCGTGGCGGGCCAGCGGATCACCACCATGACGACCATCGACCCGAAGAGGGCGACGATCCCGCCGAGGAAGACTCGCCCTGCCGCGACGTGCCACCGCCCGCCCTTGCGCGCGAGCATCGCGACCAACCCCGCAAGGACCGACGTCACCCCCGCGGCGACGTGCACCAGCAGCGCAAGATCGAACACCGGGCCCGCGTCCGGCTCCGGTAGCCCTGGAATGTCGATCACGGTCACCTCCGGCGTCCGAGCGCCCCCGGTCGCCTCAGCGTCTCACCCTCGCCACGTCTTTGGTCACTTCCCACAAGGTTGTCCGACGCCGCAGAACCGACCGTTTTCCGTACGCCTGGATGTCCGTCGCGACACGCCGAAAGGAACATGTCGCATAACTAGTGTCCGAAAACCCCTAGTGTCGCAGAACACGGCCCCGGGGTTTTCGCTACGGTCACCGCATGACGCACACCTACGGCTACGCCCGGGTCTCCACGACCGCGCAGAACCTCGATGCCCAGGTCGACGCGCTCATGGGCGCCGGCGGCGTCGACGAGCGCGACGTCGTCGTGGAGAAGGCATCAGGCACCCGCGAGGACCGCCCCGAGCTCGGCCGGCTCCTGGCCGGGCTGCGCGAGGGGGACACGCTCGTCGTGACGAAGCTCGACCGCCTCGGTAGGTCGGCCGCGCACGTCGCGCGGCTGGTGCGCGACCTCGACGAGCGTGGCGTCAGGCTCCGGTCGTTGACGGAGACGATCGACACCTCGAGCGCGACCGGGCGGCTCATGGTGCACGTGCTCGCCGCCGTCGCGCAGATGGAAGCCGACCTCGCCCGTGAACGCACCCTCGACGGCCTCGCGGCCGCGCGCGCCCGGGGCAGGGTCGGCGGCCGCCCGAGCGTCATGACGCCGGACCGTGTCTCGGCTGCGCGCGTAGCGCTGGCCGGCGGCCAGTCACGCGCGGCCGTCGCGCGCGCACTCGGTGTCTCCCGAGACACCCTGTACCGCCACCTCGCCACGATCACTGCAGGGGGTGCCTCATGAGCGATTCCGGTTCCCTCTTCGGCCCTGGGCCGCGTCACGATGCCTCGCCGGCCTCACACCGGGAGTCCTCAGCGCAGTTCCTCGAGCGCGTCGCCGGGGACTACTGGCAGGCGGTTCGCGACCTCCTCGACGACTGGCTAGGACACGTGCCGCCACCCGAGCGGCGCGATCTGATGGGCCGCCTCCGGCGTGCAGAGGACCACACTTTCCAGGCGGCGTTCCTCGAGCTCTACCTGCACGAGTCCCTGATTCAGTCGGGCTTCGACGTGGAGTTTCACCCCGAGGTGCCGGGTGTCCGTCGACGGCCAGACTTCCTCGCCCACTCCACGAGCTCGACGTTCTACCTCGAGGCGCGGTCGCCAAGCACGGCCACGAACAAGCGAGCGAGTGCCGGGCGAGTCGGTGACGTCTACGACGCGCTCAACAAGGTCGACAGCCCGAACTTCTGGCTCTGGATCGATGTCGAAGCAGAGGGCGGCCGACCACTCGCCACCAAGGGTCTACGGGCACAGCTCGAGGGCTGGCTCGCAAGCCTCGACCCGGACTGCGAGACCTCCCACGAGGATCCGCCGACCTACCACTGGGAGCGGGAAGGTTGGCAGATCAGGTTCCGCGCCCTGCCCAAGAGCCCTGCCGCGCAGGGGAGCGGAACCGGGCTGCGTCCCCTCGCGGTCTACGGGGGAAGTCATGCGGAGTGGGCCGACGATGCCGGCGTGCTCAAGGACGCACTGTCCGACAAGGGCAACGCGTACGGCACGCCGGAACACGGCCTCGTCGTCGCGATCGGCACCACGTTCTTCTCGAGCGACGACTTCGGCGTCATGAACGCGCTCTACGGCCCTGAGCAATGGGTGCTCGATCGCGAGGGCCGCCAGTTCCTCGGGGTCACCAGGGGACCTGGCGGGTACTTCCATGCTGGCAACGGTCAGTGGGCGCACCAGCACGTGTCCGGGGTCTTGATCGTGAACAACCTTCACCACTGCGCTGTCACGCAGCAGACACCGACCTACTGGGCCAACCCACGAGCGAGCCGCGAGGTCGCCGCGCTGGAGGCATGGGACGTCGTCGGGTTGCACGACAGTCACGTCGAGCGCACGCTCGCCGCAGTCCGCCACCATGAACTCTTCCAGCTCCCCGAGCCATGGCCCCCGGGTGAGGCGTTCCCGAGGTAGATCGTGAAGGGCGGTGTCGCGTGCAACGTGGAGGGGATGACCGCCTGGGCACAGAGGTCGATCGAGGCACATGCGACGTTCCCGCTGGGGCAGCAAGCGTTGTCAGCGATCCCGTCAGCTGGGCCTGGCCGCCCCACTCTGGGGAGTAGCAGGTGTCGTGGGCGGCTTGGGAGGCCGCTGCGGCGTCTGTGTCGTCGCGACAGGCCGCCAGCCCTTCTCCTCGAGCGCGCCCTTCCCGGTAGTGCTCGGCCGCTCAGGCACGGGGCTTCTCCTTCTTGCTTGTGTCCGCCGCCGGAACGGCAGGGGTCTTGGGAGGTGTGGCGGGTCGACGAACGGGCTGGGCAAGTGACGACGGCCGGAAGCCGGCCTTCAGCGTCGAGTCGTCGTCCCTGGGGACTTTTCCGGGCACGCCGTAGAGGGTGTCGCTGCTCATCCTTTGTTGCCCTCGCTCTTGCTTCTCGTTGCAGGGATCTTTGGAGGAGTAGACGGTCGCGTGACTAACTTGCCGCTCTTGACCGTGCCGGAGTAACCGCCCTTGGATGGCGCGACCCACCGGACCGTCGCGTCCTTCTTGCGTTCGCTCATGGTCCCTCCTGCTCTTCCGGCTCCGATTCTGCGGGGATGAAGTCGACGCGACGTACCTCGCGACAGTTGACGAGCACCCCTCCTGGAGCACTGATCTCTGAGGAGAACGTACCGTCCTCCTCCATGATGTACCCGACCTCGATGAAGAGTTCCTGAGGGTCTGGGAACGAGCTCGCGAACGAGTCTTCGCCGAACCAACCGCCTACCCAGCCGTGTGGCGTCTGGACCCGCACCCATCCGACGCTCGCCCGGTTGAAGGCAAAGTCCCACGCGCTAGGGGTGGGATCCCACTGTCTTCTCAGCTTGAAGGTACCCACGCCCCAAGTCCGCAAGCGACCCCACCACTGACTTGTCGTCACGTAGAACCTGACTCGGGCTGCTGCCCATGGAACTACCACGACGAGCAGGAGGAACATCCATCCCAACTCGCGGATCTCGTCGATCGCGAGTTGCGGCCTGCGGACACGGTCGAGGATGGCTGGGCCCAAGACCACCGCGTAGACACTCGCGAAAACCGCGCTGGCGGCGATCGCGTGTAACAGTCGTTCGCCTAGGTCTCTCGCCTCAGGATCGGGACCGCCCACTCGACGCCGGCTCACCTGGTACACAAACCCAGGGAGTACCGCCGTCAACAGGACCGTGATCTGAGTCCAGGTCTGAGGCAGCACAGACCGAAGCGTAGAGGCCCCCACCCACACTCAGCACCGACCCAAGCTGCGCCCCAATCGCCGTCCTCGGTCGGTGACGTCAGCGCCGTTCAACGGCGTCGGCCCAGAGCCACGCCCACCCCTCCCGCCCCTCGTAGGAGAGGTAGCGGACGTGGACCTGGCGGCCTGCCCACGCGACGGCCTCGCCGTCGACGCGGGCCTCGCCGCTCTGGCGCTGCGTGATCCACGCGCGCACCGGGATGCCCTCGGCCGGGCGCACGATCGCCACGTCGCGACGCGCGAGCTCGGGCGCTTCTTCGGCATGGTCGCGCATCGGGACCGTCTCGATACCGGACGGCCAGCCGCCCGGAGGCGGACGTCGACGAGTACCCACGACACCATCGTATTCGAACACCCGTTCGAACAACGGCGTAGCCTGGCCGGGTGACGGCGACCGCACTCGACCCGCTCGGGGTGGCTCGCGCGACCCTGCGTCACGCCGAGCCACTCACGGGCGTGCGCGCGTCGACGCCGGAGTCGTCGACTTCGACGACGCTGCGCGGCCGCTCGGCGCGATCCTCGACGACGGGCGCCTGCCTCGCGGCGCGACCAGCGTCGTGACCGGCTCGACGTCGCTCCTGCTCGCGCTGCTCGCGACGTCGCAGGGCGCCTCGGACTGGCTCGCCGTGGTGAGGGCTTCCCACCTCGGGATGCTCGCGGCCGCGGACGCCGGCGTGGCGCTCGAGCGCGTCGCGCTCGTGCCTCGCGCCGGGGACGATCCTGCCGGCGTCGTCGGGGCGCTTCTGGACGGCATGACGGGCCGGACGCCCGGCCCACGGCCTCAGAGCGCCGGCGGCTGCTCGCCCGCGCGCGCGAGCGCGGTTCCGGGCTGGTTGCCGTCAGCGCGTGGGAGCAGGCCGCGCTGCGCCTAGACGTCGTCGCGTACCGCTGGTGCGGCGTTGACGCCTGCGACGGCTATCTCCGGCGCTGCGAGCTCGACGTCGCCCGCACGGCCCGCGGCACCACGGACCGATGGACAATCACGCTCCCCGCGCGGGGCGGGCTTCTCGTCGATGGCCTCGAGGGCGAGGGCCGCCCTGCTGCGGTGCAGCGACGCGCGCCGCTGCGCCTGGTCGTGTGATCTAGGTCGCTCGCGATTGGAGCCACGAGGTAGGCAAGGAAATCACCCTGTGTCCTCCTCGCGGCGAGTCACGCGTGCTGCTAGGGATTGCTCATGGAGTACGAGTTGCCAGAGGCGCAGTACATCCCGACCGCGAACATTGAGGTGCCGCTGCTCTCGATCCTTGGAGAGAACAAGGCGGGGGACCACCGTCGCGTGCCGCGACGCTTGCAGCTCGTGGAGTGTGAGCGTCAGGCGCGGATCGCCGCGCTGCACATCGACCGGGCATGGGCGCTGACGGAGCGGCACGCTGGCCCGAGTGACGACACCTTGGTCTGGGCTGAGCTGCAGGGCGCGATGACCGCCGGGATCATCCTGAGCCGGATGCTGCGACCGACCGGGGTGCGGCCAAGGGCGCCGCTGTCTAGGACGAAATCGGAGAAGCGTTCCGCCGATCGCGGTGCGAAACTGCGCGGACTGCTCTCCGTGGAGGAGGAGTCGCCGCTGCTGAAGATCTCCGCGATAAGGGACCCTATCGAGCACTTCGACGAGCGGATAGATAGGGCCGTAGAGCAGGGCGCTGTATCGGTCTCGGATTTCTTCATCGCCAAGCAGGGGTACTTGGCCACGGGGCCGACGCAGCTTCCGGACGGGCGCGACGCGCCGCGAACTGTGGCGTTGCGCGTGTTCGCGCCATGGCCGGGCCTGTTGATCTTCGACGGGCAAGTGTTCGACCTCTTCGCGTACGAGGAGGCGCTGCACAGACTGATCGACCAGGACTACCCGCGCGCGGTGGCAGCCGTGATCCACGAGGAACGGGAGTGGACTAACTCCCACTTCGGGTCCGCGCAGCAGCTAGCCTGGCGCGCGGATGACGTGGAGCGTCGACGAGCACGCTGGGCTTCCTTCCGGGAGGGCCGGTCGTTGAGCGCCCCGACTGGACTGTGAGGCCGAGGGGGTAGGCGCGATGCCGGGCGCCGATGACGACCAGCGCCCAGAGCTGGCGCGGCTGGCCGAGCGGATCCTCGCCCAGGAGGTACGTGACTTCACGACCCTCTTTACCGCCGCAGTGCAGGCTGCCCGAGATCCCGGGCCGGAGAGTTTGTGGGGCCTCGACCAGGCCGCTGCGGGAGGCAACGAGGGCGCTCAGGGGGCCCTTGCGTACGCCTCGGAGCAGGTTCAGAGATGGATCTTCTCGGTGCACGACCACGCCGAGGTCCTGCTCCTATTGCTGAAGCACCAGAAGCTCCTCCTGATCCCGGCCTGGACGAACGCGCGGGCGCTGTTGGAGCCGGTGTTGCTCACGTGCTGGCTCTTGGACGCCAAGGCCGACTCGTCGACGCGGATCGCGCGAGCGGCCTCCCTGATGCCGGGCGTGATCGAGGGAGCCATCCGCCAGCTCGGATTGTTCTCTGGCGGCCAAGATGAGCTCGAGGCGAAGCACGCCGCTCGAGACGAGCTCGTGGAGTACAACGCTCGGCACGGCATCGAGTCGGTCCGACGTCGCGACAAGCATGGGGTGATCCAGGACGAGGTGGCTGCGGTCATGTACGACGGACGCAAGGCGTCGATCAACCACAACATCACTCAGCTCGCGCACGACTACCTGCCCGAGGACCGGTGGCTCTATGGGCTGCTCTCGGGTGCGACGCACAGCAAGCCGTGGTTGCTCAATGGGCTCACAAACGATGCCGACGAGGCGATCCGCGCCATCATCGCGCCCCTCATGCCCGTCAGCGACGCTTTCACCAAAGCGGTCACCCTCTACCTGGGCCTGGACGGTGCGCCGTATCTCGTGCGCCACGCGCGCCGACTGCAGGCCTTGATGGAGCGCGGGTCGCCCATCGCGTCGATCGATCGCTCGACCCGACCCACCGCCTTCGGTACCTTCCAGCGCGGGCTGCGACCGGACGAGATCGCTAAACCGCGTCGGTGACGCCCCGGTAGCGGCATCTGGTCTTGGTCTCACCCCGCTTGGGCTATCCAAGGGCGCTACGGTCTGGCTCATGAGCGGCAAGCGAGCACGTAGCGAGCGCAGATCCGTGTCGAACGAAGACCCAGGGACGCGCCACGCGAGGGCCGCGCTGGCCTCAGCCGAGCAGATCCTCGCGCTGGACCTGACGAGCGTCCCCTGTGCGCGGCTGACACAGGTGATCGTCGGGTGGATGCGAGCTGCGTTCGAGCAGTCCCGCGTCATTGCGAACCTTGCCTTGGCCGGGCTCAGCCACGCCGCCGCCCCGAACAGGCGCGCGTTCATCGAGATCACCACCCGCATCCAGTGGCTGCACTCGATCCCAGCGGACGAGCGTGCTCGCGTCGTCGAGACGCTGATCGAAGAGGACCGCGTACAGACGCGCAAGGCGGCGCGCCACCTCAGCGACATGGGCTACGACAGCCCAGTCGACCTCAGCGACATGGAGTCGATGATTCTCGACGCGCACACGAACGGGCCCCACCACCAACAGGCGCAGCAGTTCCTCGCCGCTGTTCGGGCGCTGCAAGGTCAGGCTGCCGGTCTCTACTACGCCTGGCGTGAGGACACCCAGTACACCCATGCGACGAGCGTGGTCGCCGTCGCCCATGCCCCCGAACGTGAGGGCCTACTCGCTACGGCACGGCCCCGCGTTCCCGATCCCGACCTCGAGACACATCGCCTCGCCACGGCGCTGATAGTCACCCTCGTGGCTCGGATGCTCATGGACGTAGGAGTCGACCCCGATCGCGCCACCGTGGTGATGAACGCGTTCTTCGTTTCCGCGTAGCGCCCGTATCGCGCGGACTGGCGCTCAATAGCCGCCTTCGGCGCTGCACAGCCATGCGCACGGCCGCAAAGTGCTGCAAGGTCGAGTAGCCGTGGTGCTGCTCTCAACGTATGACGCCGCGTCCTCGACGATGAGGTCCCTCCACTCGGCGGCAACTGCTGAGAGGTACGAACGACCCGCACCGGAGCGAGGATCAGGACGCCCCATCGATCCGCCTCTTGGCGAAACAGGCATACACTGACATAAGGTGACTTATCGGCGCAGCGTCGGCGCTGGTCAGAAGGCGTTTCTCAGCCCTCGGCCCGGTGGTCGAGCTCATCCTCGATGACGGCCTCGAGCTCGGCGGCGGACGGCAGCACGCCGCGGGCGTCCTCGGGCAGACCTTGGTAGTCCGCGACGGCGATCGGCACCCGGGTACCAGCCAGCGCGTACCGCACCGTCGGGCCAGTCTTGCCCGTGCACAGCAGAATCCCGATCGTCGAGGCGTGGATCTCGGGCCGGCGGAACTGATCGTCGACGATCGCGACGTACGTGCCGAGCTGGCCGACGTGCGCGGGCTCGAACTGACCGATCTTGAGCTCGACCACGACGTAGCGCAGCTGCTCGACGTGGAAGAACAACAGGTCGACGTAGAACTCGTCCACCCGGTCGCTCGCGTCGTCCGGCACGGTCAGGCGCACCTGGCGCCCGACGAACGCCATGCCCCGCCCGAGCTCGAGCATCGTGTCCTGCAGCCGGTCCATCAAGGCCTGCTCGACGTCCCGCTCGGCCACCCGTTCGACCATCGCCAGGTGCTCGAACACGTACGGGTCCTTGACCAGCTGCTGCGCCAGCTCAGAGTCCGGGGCCTCGAGCGCCTCGGTGAAGTTCGTCGGCGCAGCACCGACGGCGCGCCGCAGGTCGGCCTTGATCTGGTGCTCGAGCACCGCGCGAGACCAGCCGTACTCGGCCGCACGCGCGGCGTACCAGTCACGCTCCTCGCGGGTCGTGAGCCGATCGAGCAGGACGGTGACGTGCCCCCACGGCAATCGTCCAACGGGTTGTTGGACGAACTCGTCCTCGGTCCGCCACGCCTCCGCCGCTCGGCGCATGTAGAGCAGGTTCGACCGTGACCAGCCGCGCTGGTCGGGAAACTCGCGCTGCAGGTCCGCCGCCAACGACGTCACGACCTTGCTCCCCCAGCCCGCCGCACGCTGTCGGTCGAGGATGTCGCGCCCGACCGACCAGTACGGACGCAGCACCTCGGTGTTCGCCGCACGCGCTGCGCGGAACTGCGTCGCGCGCACCCGCGCCTTCAGCTCCGCCAGGAGCTCGGCGTACCCCGCAGGCTCCAGTTCGCTTCCAGACGCCGTCATCCGCACATCCTGCCGTAGCTATCCCACGAAGGAGCGACCTCACACCGTTGCTCGTCAGCCCAGCTGACACCGATCGCAAGCTCGCGCGCTGCACGGCTCCACGCCCATTCCGAAGCGTGAGCGGCGCCGCCCCGCAACACGGGCGAGGCTGTCGGACCTGACCGATACGATGACGCGCCACAGCGAGGCTCGAGGGGACGTGTCGATGGTCGTGGTTCAAGGATGACCCGTCAGACGGATGCCAGCGCCCGCAGCCGGCGCGAGACCGACAAGAACGAGATGGCTGCCGACATGGTCAGCGACACCGTGCTGACCAGTGCCAACGATGACCGGCTGGATCACGCGGCGATCGTGAAGGTCGCCGCCGACATGGTTCTCGCCACCGATGCGCCGGTCAACATCGCGCTATTTGGGTCGTGGGGTTCAGGCAAGTCCTCCTTCCTGTCCTCCCTGCGTGCCGCCCTCAAGCAACGAAGCCGCGGCGTCCGCGTCGTGCGGTACGACGCGTGGAAGTACGGCGGTCGGGCGCTCAAACTGAACTTCATCGAGTCGCTCGCGGACGACCTGGGCATCAAGGCCGAGGACTTCGGCACCGGCCTGCGTGTCGACCAAGAAACCAACCACGTCAGACTCTTGCGCTACCTGCGCACGAACTGGAAGACGCTGCTGCTCGGCCTGCTGGTGGCAGCAGTCATCGCCGCGCTCTGGTTCTTCGCCACCTCGTTCGCCGCGTTCCTAGTCAGCCGCGAACGAGGCTTTGGCACAGCGATGGACGTCACCGTCACCGGGCTCGGCTCCGTGCTCAGCTTGGCGCTCATTGCCCTGCTCGTCGGCCCCCGGATGCTGGACTCAGCGGTCGTCAAGGTCACCACGCCCGCTCCGCAAACCGACGACCAGTTCGCATCCCGGTTCAAGAAGCTCGTGGACAAGGCGACCGACAAGGGAAAGAAGAAACTGGTCGTGTTCGTCGACGAACTCGACCGGTGTAGCCCGAAAGACGTCGTCGCGACCCTCGTCGACCTGAAGACATTCCTCGAGGTGTCAGGCTGCGTGTTCGTCGTGGCAGCCGACCGCGAGGTGCTGGAGTCGGCGCTGCAGGAAGTCCCCCAGACCACCCCCATCCGCGAGAGCGACCCGTACTACTCCACACCCGGCGCGTTCCTCGACAAGATCTTCCAGCACCAGCTCGCCCTGCCACCGCTGCGTCCACAGACGCTCACCAAGTTCGCTCGCGACCTCGTGGATGGGCACGGAGGGATATGGGCTGAGCTGCGCGCCGCGCAGCCCGACGACAAGCTCTTTCTGGAGGTCGTCTACCTCCTCGTCCCCGTCCACGTTCGAAGCCCACGACGCGTAAAGGTCCTTCTGAATCACTACGCGACGACCGTCCGCACCGCGCAGTCCCGTGGCCTTGACTGGCTACCGCGTGCAAGCGAAATCGCGATGTACACCGTCCTCCAGGTCGAGTTCCCACGACTGGCCGCCGACCTGGCGACCGCTCCGATGCTCCTGACTCACCTGCGCGGAGCGCCTGTCCCCGCAGGGGCGGAGCGGCTGCAGCAGCTGGTGAAGGAGTACGCCCCCACTGGCAGCGGGGAGCCCGCCGGCCCGATGCTCAACTCGGAGCAAGAGAGCGACGAGAGCGCACGGGTGGCTAACCGCGTACTGAACACTCAACTGCGGTCCTACCTCGCCAAGGCAGCCGCTCAGGGCATCGACGACCCGCGCCCCGACCTGTTCTACATGCAGTCCGCAGGTTCCCAGCACGGGATTACCGACCCTGAGGTCGGGCACGTCATCGATATCGCAGCCGATCTCTCGCCAGACGAGGTTCTTGAGGCCCTCGACGGTCAGCCGGTGGAGGTACTCACCACCGCAGCGCACCTACTCGCCCAGCAGGCCGAGGATGAACTCGGCCCGGGTCGCGCGACGATCGTGGAGTCGCTGTGCCGTCTGCTGGAGGGCCTGGATCACGACGACCTCGGGCAGGTCGCCGAGCTGGTCGAACCGATCGTACGCGCTGTGACTAAGGAGGGAGCGCTACGCGAGGGGGCGATCCCCGGAGCATTCACGCTCGGTGTCGTTACTGGCCGGACCGACCTGGTGGACGAGCTAGTCGCCCGCTACTCCGCCGACGAGTTCGCCGAAAAGGGGCTACTGACGCGACTTGGCCCGGTCCTCGGCTCCGGAGACGAGCAGCAGGTCGAGACCGTGCGCCGCCTGCTCCTGCAGGCGTACCGGAACCACCCAGAGGCGATGCACGACCTACTGCGGACGCTGCCCCCGGACCGTGCGTGGAAGCTCTGGACTCTGAGCCGTGACCGGATAGACAAGCTGCTGACCGAGATGGCAGAGGAGGACACGGCCGCCCGACCAGCGACCACGAGCCGGACAGCTCCAGCGGACGAAGCGGACAAACCGGATGCTGCAGGACGCTGGCGCGATCTAATGGACGCCGTCATGGCGCGCTCCGACGACGCAGGCTCCCTCGTTTCCGGAGTGCTGATACTAGGCCAGTTGTGCGAAGCCACCTCTGTTCAGGCCGCCGTGCTCGAGCGAGAGGACGCCGCGATTGAGCGCGTCACCGACACCCGCAAGCGCACGGAGCACGCGCTAGTTGGAATGGCTCAAGCGCCCCTCGAGAACTGCGCGTGGTGGGCGAGCTTCGCGACGGCGGACACCGCCGACGAATCCCTCGCGAAGCGTGCCGCCGTACGGCTGATCGCCGACTTGCCGGGGGCTTCCAGGTCGGTTGCGTCGGCGATCGAGACAGCGGCCAGGACCGCGCTCGGGTACGCCGACGACGCTGGTGTCGAGGCGGCGGTGGACACTTTCGTCGACGCGGCAGCAGAGATCGAGTGGACCGCGGACGCCGACGAGAAGGAGCAGCGAACGGCCCTGTATGCGCTCGCGCAGGAGCTGTTCGACGGCAGTCAGGCCAAGCGGGTACGCGAGGCGCTTGTGAGCGACTTGGTCGCCGCGTTCGAGTCGTACTTTGCGCCCGAGACGGTCGCGGATGTGCTGGCACGTGTGCACCAACTGGACAAGGAAACGGCTGTTGGTGTTGACGCCGCCTTTGAGGAGCGCGAGACGACGCCAGCAGACCTCGTCGCTTCCGTGCGGATCCGGCTGGCCGCTCGGAGCGTCGCGAAGCTAGCGGCGTTGCCCCTCGACGTGATGCTCGAAGTTGTGCCGCTCGCCGATCCAAAGGACGGAGTCGTCTCCGACTGGGTCGGGCTACAACCGCCCGTTGCGGACTACATCCGTATTCGGCAGATCCGAAGTGCCAGGACGGACGTGCTAGCCACCTATGCCAAGCGACTCACGACCGAGGATCGCACGACCCTATGGCAGGCCATGGCTTCCGCCGACGTGAACTCCCTGACCATCGTCGGACAACACGGTGTGAGCGCGACCGCGTTCAGGACCATCATGGAGCTGCTACCGAGGTCAACCGCACAGGCCGAACGCACCAAGCTCGTTGAGCGAGCATTGGCAGCACGCCCCGCGGACACGGCGGCCGCCCGCGCCCTGGCGGACCTCGCCCTGGCGCTGCTGCACACGAACGTACGTGGTGACGGACCGCTCGCCGCCAAGGTCGCACTGCAGCTTGGCGACAGCGCCCACGGCCGCGTGATGAAGCTCCGTGCCGCGTTCGACGCCGAGACCTCTCTGGCGAACCACAAACTTTCGCAGAAGCAGATGGCACAACTGCACGACATGAGACTGCTATCGACGAAGAAGGGCGCCGTCTCCCGCGCCGTCGACTCCGTCCTCCGACGGAGGAAGAAGGGCTGAGCGAAGTAGTGCAGCGCAGCTGGTCCAAGCACCAGGTCCGCTTCACCGTCAACGACCACCGTCGCACGTCCGACCGCTACGCCCTCGTCGGCGCGCCCCACCCCTCATCGTCGCCAACTACACCTACGCCGGCCTGCCCCCGACGAGCAGGTCGCACTCCCCCGCCCCGACGAGCTCACGCGATCCCGGAGGCCCGAGTCGGCGTTGGATCACAAACCAGACGTAACAGAGGTTATCGGCGAGAGATGCGTGCGAGTTGCATCTGACGCAAGAGCTCGCACCTCGCGGCGAAGCCCGCGTCTGTGCAGGGCAGGACTGCCGTCGCTCCGTCGTGACGGTCGCAAGGATCTCCCGGCTCTTGCCGTGTTGCCGCAGATCACCGCAGGTTTCGTGCATCTGATGCACGTAACCTCGGGAGGCGTCCCATGGTGCGCGTCGCGCGATGGAACACTCCGGTGGTGAGCTCACTGGCAGAAGCTCTGCAGACCACAGCGCTGCGGGTTCCGTGGTGGCGTGCGCTGCTCGGCTCGATCGTTGCCCTCGGCGGCACCGTCGCACTGTTCATCCCGATAGTGATCACCTTCGCCGTCGCGACCGACTTCAAGAACGGCAACTGTCGCGAGTCGGGGCCTATCCCTGACATGTGCCGCCACACAGCGGCTCAGGGGTATGCAGAGTCGATCGTGATGCTGGTCGCACCGACCGTCGTCGGGCTTCTTATCGCGCGCCCAAGGCACGTGGGCAAAATCGTGGCCGTCATTCTCGCTGTCGCCCTCGTCATCTACCTGCTGCTGACGTTCACCGGCGAGACGATCCCACCACCACCGGTCGAGCCAACCTGCGGCGCGTAGCCGTCGTCGTGGTGCTCGAGGCTACGACGGCGGTGCGGCGGCTCGCTGTGCCGCGTGCTGTTCGGCGAGAAAGGTAAACTCGCTCGAACGGCCAATCTTGTCGAAGACCGCCGCGGGTGCTCCGGCACGACGCAGCAGCAGCAGCACGGTGAGCCAGTACATCTCGCGGGTGAGCTGCACGGAGCTAGACGACGTCTCGAGCACTCCTACGTTGTGGTGTGCGAGGTCGTTGCGCCGCTGCTTCGCGTGCTCGGTCCATCCGGCATCATCGCCACCAATGAGCGTGAGGAACGGTTCGCCCACTTCGTGAATTGCAGCGGTGATGCGGGGACCGAAGTTGCCGGGCTTCTTCTTCCCATGGCGCGTGAGTGAGTCGAGCGCGGCCATGAGATTGGTTGCCCTGTCCTCGAGGAACATCGACGGTTGGTACTTGGTGGCGGTGATGCGTCGCAGTTCGGACTGGAAGGTCGTGGCGGTCTTGAGCCATGCCGCGAGGCCGTCCGTCCCAAGATCGGCGAGGGTGAAGAGCATCTCGGTGGAGTGAAGGTACGTGTCTGTGGTGGCTCGGTTGTTCCACCGGACGAAGTAGTCGGCGGGCGGGCCGCCGGTGTCAGGATGGGTCAGCTGGAAGTGGTGCTTCGCGGCGGTCGTACCCGTCGCAATCGTGACGAGGTCCTGCACGTCGTTCACCCGCGCGACGAAATCCGGTAGCGGCCGCAGCTCCTCACCATCGAAACTCACCTGAACGCGGGCCTGTTGGGTGATCGTCATGACGTTGGGGATCTGTGGACTTGCCGACATCCGATGCAGAAGTCTCACAGACCCACCGTCGAACGGAACCTCCAGCGTTGGCACCGTGCTCGCTGTGACGGTAACGAACGGTGTGGGCGAATCGTTGGCGCCTGGCGCGACCCGGTGGTGCTCGACGGTGATGCCGTTGATGCCGCTCCAGGCCGTGAGCTGCGTGAGGGAGACGGTGGCGGAGGTGAACTCGAACGCCTCGTCGGCCTCGAACTCGATCCCACGGAGAACTGCGTTGACATGGACTGTCTCGGCGGCGTCGCCGAGTCCCAGGGAGCCGCGCAATCGGGTTCGGAAGCAGTCCTCGAGCGTGTAGGACTCATTGTCGGCGCGGCCAACGATGCGCGGGTACGTACCGGCGTGCTGGAGCGACTGACTGGTCACGTGCCCGACGCGGGTGCCGTCGGGTTGTGTGTCGTCCCAGACGACCTCCGCGTTAGGACGCAGGGCGTCATTGAGTTGCAGGCGCGCTCCGTCTTCCTCGGTGAAGGTCAGGACACCGTTGACCTTGTGGTCGGGTGTCTCAGGTAGCCACCACTTGCCCAGAACCTCGATGGGCTCGTCTCTTATCCCACCAGATGGACTCATTCCTGGCTGCTCCCTGCGTCGGCAGGAGCAGTAGTCGACGAGCGGCGCGCAGGGCGCGGGCTGATGCGTTCCACTTCGGAGCCTTCCGGGCGAGACCAGACGTCTCGAGCAACCGTATCCGCAATAGGTCCACCGCTCCCGGTCCGTGCGGGCTGCATGGGATGCACGAGCTCGCGTCTCGCGGCGAGGCCGACGATCGCGCCGGTCAGGCAATGCCCGCTGCCGTTGGCAACGGGTGAAAGGAGCGCAGCGTCGAGCCGCTCCTTCCTGCTGCCGCGTGGCCTTCCTCGCATGAGTGACGAGGGCGACACCGTCGACGATCAGCAAGTTGCAGATTGGATGCTCCCGCTGCCGGTCCGGGAGGGGTGGGCTCCCGTCGATGAGTGGCTCAAGCCGCGCACGACGTTCAACGAGCATGGTCGTCGGTTGCTGCGGGACTGGCTGGAACTGTTCTACCCCACGCGAACCCAGATGACTCGCGGGGTTGAGCGTCGCCGGATGTCGAGCAGTTACTTTGAAGCCGCTCAATCCATCTGGCGCGTCGCGGTCCTCGACACGGACGAGAACGGTCGTGGCTGCTACGGCCTCCGCCGGGAGGTATCACCGACCGCCGACTCTGCGGCGCATCTGGCTGCTTCAGGGCCACGACGGCGGGCTGGAGAACACCTGCGGCTGGCCTGGGCCAAGCTCTACGGCCTCCACCCGGATCCAAGCGGGGCCTACTGGCACGCGGTGAAGGCGATCGAAGCAGCGGGTAAGAGCACGCTCGCTCCCGATGACGACGACGCGACTCTCGGGAAGCTGATGGGCAACCTTCGTACGGGCCGCTCGAACTTCCGCGTCCGACTCGACGGTGACGAGCACAACGACTCCCGCGACACGCTCCATCACCTGATGGGAATGGTGTGGCGCAGCGAGTTCGACCGTCACGGGACCGATGACCCAGAGGTTCCTCTCGGAGTGAGCGGCGCCGACGCGGAACCGGCGACCTTCGCCGCTATCACCCTGGTTCTGTACTTCCAGGCCGGCCATATATGGCGGGTGAAGGCCGATAGCAATAGCGCATGAGCGCGCGGGACCGCGGGACCGCCCGCATGGAGCCCGGGACTCGCATCTCACGAGCACGCACCTCTACCAGCCCGCAGACCTGGGATGATGGTCCGATCCGACGGGACCGACGAGGGGCAAGATGGCGATTAACTGGAGCGTGCTTGCCTTCTGGCGACGCTGGAAGAAGCAACCGAGCCCGGCGCCTGGTGTTGCCTCTCCGCAGGTCAGGCTCGACACGGTCTTCACTCCCAGCCGGCCCGCCAACCAGGCCTACGTCAAGCGCGAAGGACCGGAGCAAGACCTCCGAACAGCGCTCAAGACGCCCGGCACCCAGATCGTGGTCTACGGAGAATCGGGCGCCGGCAAGTCGTCCCTCGCGCACCGGGTGATGGCAGACCTCGGCCGGAGGCGCATCGTGACGAGCTGTGACGCCGTCACCTCATACGAAGATGTGCTGACCTCGGCGTTCCACCAGATCGGGGCCAACGCGACGACAGGCGTGCGGCAGACCGACGAAGCAACAGTGGGGGCCAAAGGCTCGGTCGGAGCCCCCGGAGTGGCCGGGGCCGAGTCGCATGCGTCTTGGACCGTCAACAACGAGAAGTCGTACTCCCCGGTGGTGGAAGCCCCGCGGACCGCTGAGCACCTCGCGCGCCGCCTCGGCGCGGCGGGCGTCTCGTGGATCATCGATGACTTCCACAAGGTGAGCGACAAAACCAAGGAGAGCCTGGCCCACGCTCTAAAGGTGTTCTCGGACATGAGCCAGGAGTTTCCGAAGACGACCATCGTCGTACTCGGCGCGGCAAACACCCCTGCCGAAGTCTGGGGAAGCCCGGCGAACCTCCCCGGGAGGCTCGTTTCCATCGAAGTCCCCCCGCTGACGCCCGAGGAGCTGGGCGCAATCCTCGACACTGGCTCCGAGCTCCTGAACGTGGACTTCTCCAAGGTCCGTACCGAGATCATCCGACACTCCGTCGGTCTCGCCAGCGTCACCCACGCCCTAGCTTTCATGTCGTGCCAGGAACTCGGCATCGAAGAGCCCGCGGCCGAAAGCGTCCAGGTAACCCCGGCGGCTCTGGAAGCAGCTAAGCGCTCCTACGGACGGACCCGCGCCCCCCAGGTGCGCGAGGCGTTCGAGAAGGCGCTGGCGGTCGTCCAGCGAAAGCGCAAGTTCGACAACTACGCGCTGATCCTCAGCGCCCTGGCTAGTTTCGGGGAATCTGGCGCGACGCACAACGAGCTTTATCTGAAGATCCGAGAGACCGAGCCGGACTACCCATCAGGTAATCTCACGACATACCTTGTGCGCCTTCAGGGGGATGACCGAGGCGCGGTCATTCGGAAGACGCTCGGGGGGCAATACAGGTTCTCAACGCCCCTCATGCATACGCATGCGCGCATGCTGTTCGACATCAATGCTGTCGATACCTTCTGGACCGAGGTCGATCCCACGCCTTCCGAGAAGCAGAAGGCAGCCAATGCCCTCGCTGGCCTGGGCGAAGAGCCCAATCCAGACCCGCGGCAGCAGGGCGGGAGCTGATCTCGGGGGCCCGCCTCACCTACGCCGCGTCTACCGTTCGGTGCCGCGCGATTCAGGGTTCCGGCCGCTGCGCCGCCCCCTCCGCGGTGGAACAGGAAAGCTCGCGCCCGCAGTCCGGGAACCTCCGCAGCCCGGCGCTCGATCAGTCCGCCACCGTGTCGGACTCGATCCGACTCCGTGACCCGCGGCCGGTCACCCGCCGGCGTCCAGTAGCGGCGGAAGCTAACGACGTTGGTGCACTCGTGCGCCAGGCGCTCAGCCGACTCTTGGGAGATCGCGCGGGTTCCCTCCTCCGGGTACACGCTGCGTGCGTAGTCCTCGGGGACCCAGCGGCCGCCGTGGCGGTACTCGGGGTCTCCCTGGAGCGCCAGGGTGTAGTCGTCGCGCCAGCGTTGGGCGATCCTGGCGGCCGCGACGTCGTAGGGCACCTCGACGACGTCGACGAGGTAGCCGGCGCGCTCGAGCTGATGCCCGGGCTCGACGGCGCGTCCGGTGGACAGGACCGAGTCGATGACGACGTTGGCGCCGGCGCGGATCGCTTCCTCGTGCACGACCTTGGCCAGCGCGGAGGACTCTTTGTGCACGAGGGCGGCGAAGTCGAGCGGGAAGAGCCGCTCCTCCCTGGGCCTCGAGCTCGCGCACCGAGGCCGGCTTGATGAAGTTCCCGTAGGACCCGTCGGCGGCGGCCGCGTCCAGGAGCTGAATCTTGATCTCGTCTGGATCGACTTCAAGCCACTTGCGCTGGCTCTCGCTACCGGGCTCACCGATCAGCCCTCCCAGGATCCGCGACTTGCCGGCCCCGGGCGGCACGGCGAGGACGATCGCGCACTTGTCGTGCGCGACCTCGTTCTCCATCGTGGCACGGAAGCCGAGGAGGAGCGCGTGCAGCTCCTCGCGCATCGGGGTCGGCATCCCGGGGGCGAAGAACCAGGCCGGGTTCGCGATGGTGGCGTGCGGACTCTCGCGTGACAGCGGGGCGCCGGTTACCGGTGGATCGCCCGCAGCCCGGCGAGGTCGCACGCCGCGCAGTCCGCGCTCGCGCCGGGGTTGCGCAGCACGCGGAGCCGGGGCGACGCGTCGCAGCCCCGGCACCCACCGGGTCAGGCGGGCGGCGCCACCGCGTCGACGAACCAGGACGTGAGGGTCGTCGGGTGGGTGATCGCGGTGCCCACGCACACGGCGAACGCGCCGTGCGCCATCGCCTCGGCGGCCTGGGCGGGGGTGTGCACGCGACCCTCGACGACGACCGGGAGGGTGCAGGCGGCGACCATCTCGTCGACCAGCGCGAGGTCGGGGCCGTCGGTCCGGGGCCGCTCGCCGGTGTACCCGGAGAGGGTCGTGCCGAGCAGGTCGACGCCCGCGTCCTGCGCGGCGAGCGCGTCGTCGAGCGACCCGCAGTCCGCCATGACGAGCGCGTCGGTCGTCTCGCGCAGGCGCGCGACGGTCTCGGCGAGCGTGAGCCCGTCGGGGCGCGGCCGGCGCGTGCCGTCGAGCGCGACGACGTGCGCGCCCGCGTCCGCGACCGCGACGGCGTGCCGCAGGGTCGGGGTGATGAAGACCCCGCCGTCGCCGTCCTTCCACAGCCCGACGACGGGCACGTCGACCGCCGCGACGACGGCCGCGACGTCGTCCAGGCCCTGCACGCGGACGGCGGCCGCTCCCCCGGCGACGACGGCGCGCGCCATCTGCGCCGTCGTGCGCGGGTCGCGCAGGGGCTCGCCGGGGTAAGCCTGGCAGGACACCGTGAGGCGTCCGCGCATCGCGTCGAGGACGCGCTCGCGCGTCCAGGGCGTCCGGTCGTGCTGCTCCGCGCTCATCGCGCTCCTCCGTCGGTCGTGCGGTCGTCGAGCAGGTTCCACGCGCCGCGCGCCGCGCCGACGACCGCCGCGACGTTCCCGAGCGCGGCGGGCCGCAGGGGGAGGTCGGCGAGCACGTCGACGACCTCCGCGCGCAGCGCGTCCTCGAGCGCGGACCACCACAGGTCGCCCGCGCCGGCCATGCCGCCGCCCACGACGACCACCTCCGGGTCGAGCACGGTGACGACCCCGGCGACGGCGCGGCCCACGGCGCGGGCGGCGTCGCGCACGACCGAGGCCGCGAGCTCGTCGCCCGCGTCGGCCCGGGCGACGACGTCGCGCGTGTCGGGGCTGGTCGCGTCCCCGCCGAGCGCGAGGTAGCGGCGGTGGACGGCCGGGCCCGCCCCGATGGCCTCCAGGTGGCCGGTGCGTCCGCACGGGCAGCGCAGCAGCTCGGCGCCGGGGACGGGCACGTGCCCCAGCTCGCCCGCGACGTGGTGCGCGCCGCGCAGGGGACGCCCGTCGAGCACGACGGCACCCCCCACCCCGGTCCCGACGGCGACGAGCAGCGCGCTGCGCGCGCCCGCGGCGGCACCGCGCCACACCTCGCCGGCGGCGTGCGCGTCGACGTCGTTCTCGACGAACACGGGCAGGTCGGCGTCCGCCGCCAGGTCGGCGAGCCGGCGGCGCAGGCCGCCCGCGACGTCGGTCCCGGGCCAGCCGGGCAGGGTGTCGGTCGCGGACACGATCACGCCGCGACCGACGTCCACCACCCCGGCCGTGCCGACCCCGAGCGCGCGCAGGCGCGCCGCGCCCGGCAGCGCGGCGACGACCTCGCCCACGACCCCGGCGACGGCGTCGAGCACCGCGTCGGGGCCGCCGGCGGCCGGGGTCGGCACGGCGAGCACGGGACCGAGGGTCCCGTCGGCCGCGACGGTCGCCGCGGCCGTCTTGGTGCCGCCGAGGTCGACGCCGACGACGACCGTCGGCGCGGCGGCGTCCGGGGAGGCGTCAGCCACGCAGGAGCCCCGCGGCGCGCGTGATCTCCTCGACGCGCGCGGCGACGTCGTCCGCGAGCGGCTCGACGGGGAACGCGAGGGTCTCGGTCGCGATGAGCCCCTGGCGCTGCGCGGCCACCTTGAACGCCCCGACGCCCGCGGCGTCGCCCGAGCGGCCGCGTGCCTGGAACACGATCTCGAACAGCGCGGCGATACGGTCCTGCTCCACCCGGGCATCGTCCCACTTCCCGGCCTGGGCGAGGTCCCACAGGCGCACGTAGCCGCCCGCGTCGACGTTCGCGAGGCCCGGCACGACGCCGTCGGCGCCGAGCAGCAGCATCCCGTCGACCACGACCTCGTGCCCCGTGAAGAGCGCGAGGGGCGAGCCGGCCGCCGCGTTGGCGGCGACGAGGCGGCGGAACCCGACGTCGTCGCCCGACGAGTCCTTGACGCCCGCGAGGACGCCCTCGGTACCGAGCCGGACGAGGAGGTCCGCGGGCAGCTTCGTCCGCACGCGCACCGGGATGTCGTACGCGAACAGCGGCACGTCGACGGCGGCCGCGACGGCGCGCAGGTGGCGCTCGATCTCGTCGAGGTCGTTGAGCGCGTAGACGGGGGCCGTGGCGACGACCGCGTCCACCCCGCCCGCCACGAGCGCCTTCGCCTGCTCGACGACGCGCGCCGTCGTCAGGTCGATGGCGCCGCCCATGACGGGCACGCGACCGGCGGCAGCGCGCACGACAGTTCGCACGACGACGTCGCGCTGCGCGTCGGTGAGATAGGCGACCTCGCCGGTCGACCCGAGCACGAACAGGCCGTGCACGCCCTCGGTGACGAGGTGGTCCACGAGACGCTCGAGGGACGCGACGTCGACCTCGCCCTCGGTCGTGAGCGGGGTGAGGACGGGCGGGACGATCCCGCGGAAGGGGGTGGTCACGAGGAGCTCCGGTTCTGGGTTCAGCGGTGTGGTGGTCGGGGTGGTGCCCGGCGTCGGGCGGGGCGCGGCGGCGCTCACAGGAGCGCGGGCGCCGCGCCGAGCAGGGTGCGGGTGTAGTCGTCCTGGGGGTCGTCGAGCACGCGCGCGGCGGGGCCGGACTCGACGATGCGGCCGCCCTGCATGACGACGATCTCGTCGGAGACGTGGCGCACCGTCTGGATGTCGTGCGAGATGAAGACCATCCCCAGGTCGAGCTCGGCCTTGAGGTCGGCGAGCAGGTTGAGGATCTGGGCCCGCACGGACACGTCGAGCGCGGACGTGGGCTCGTCGGCGACGATCACGTCCGGCGCGAGCGCGAGGGCGCGCGCGATGGCGACGCGCTGGCGCTGCCCGCCGGAGAGCTGGCCGGGCAGCGCGTCGAGCGCCGACTCGGGCAGCCCGACGAGGTGCACGAGCTCGCGGACGCGCGCCTCGCGCGACGCGGCGTCGCCGACGCGGTGCACGTCGAGCGGGTCCCGCAGGGCGTCCCGCACGCGCATGCGGGCGTTGAGCGCGGTGGCCGGGTCCTGGAAGACGACGGACACGACCCGCCCGACGTCGCGCCGCACGCGCGTCGTGTACTTGTCGACCGGCTGCCCGCGGAAGCGGATCTCGCCGGACGTCGGCGCCTGCAGCCCGACGAGCACCTTCGCCATGGTCGACTTGCCCGAGCCGGACTCGCCGACGATCCCGAGCGTGCTGCCGCGGCGGACCGCGACGCTGACGTCGTTCACCGCGTGCACCCGGTTGGCCTTGAAGAGCGTGCCCGTGCGGGCCTTGAAGACGACGTGCACGCCGCGCAGCTCGACGACGGGGGTGTCGTGGTCGGTCACGGACCCCCGCTCCGCGGCGGTCGGGGTCTGGTCGGTGGCGCTCATCGCGTCCCTCCGGTGGTGATCGGGGCGGGGCCACCGCCCGCGACGGCGCCGAGCGGCTCGTCCGGCGGCATCGCGACGAGGTGCTGCCCGTCCGCGTCCACGGCGCGCAGCACGGGCCGCACGTCGAGGCCGCGGTCGGGGCGCGACGAGCGCGGCGCGAACCGGTCGCCCGTCGGGAAGTCACGCGGCGACGGGACGGTGCCGGGGATCTGGTGCAGGCGCGTGGAGCGCTGCTCGATCGAGAGCACCGCGCCGAGCAGGCCCTGCGTGTACTCGTGGCGGGGGTCGGTGAGCAGCTCGCTCGTCGGCGCCTGCTCGACGACCTGGCCCGCGTACATGACCGTGATGCGGTGCGCGATCTGCGCGACGAGCGCGAGGTCGTGGCTGACGAACACCATCGCGAAGCCGAGCTTGACGCGCAGCTCGTCGAGCAGCGCGACGACCTGGGCCTGGACGGTGACGTCGAGCGCCGTCGTCGGCTCGTCCGCGATGACCAGCTTCGGGTCGCGCGTGAGGGCCATGGCGATGAGCACGCGCTGGCGCTGCCCGCCGGAGAGCTCGTGCGGGTAGCTCTTGAGCGTGCGCTCCGGGTCGAGGCCCACGAGCTCGAGGAGCTCCTCGGCCGTGCGGGTCCCGCCGCGGCGCGTGAGCTGCTTCATCTGCGCACGGACGAGCATCGACGGGTTGAGCGAGCTCAGCGCGTCCTGGTAGATCATCGCGATCTCGGTGCCGCGCAGCGCCGCGCGCTCGCGGTTGCCCATCGCGAGCAGGTCCTTGCCGCCGTACCGGATCTCGCCGCTGATCTGCGCGGAGGGGTCCAGCAGGCCCATGACGGCGAGCGACGTGATCGACTTGCCGCAGCCGGACTCGCCGACCAGCGCCATCGTCTCGCCGGGGCGGACCGAGAACGACACGTCGTCCACGACCGCGACGTCCCCGTGGCGCGGGAAGCGGATGGACAGGTTGCGCACCTCGAGCAGGGGCTCGGCGTCGCCGTCGTACACCGGCCGGTCCGTGCGGGCCGCCTCGGCGGCGCGCAGCGTGGCGAGGCGCGAGGCGAGGGGCACGGCCCGCCCGACGTGCGCGACCTGCGGCTCGACGTCCGGCACGACCGGCTCGGACTCGGCGAGGCGTGCCTCGTCCGCCGTCTCGACCGGCTCGTCGGCGTCCATCGCGGTGAGCTCCGCGGCGACGGCCGCGTCGTCGGAGTCGGTCGCGACGGCCTTCGCCGGGGTGGCGCGCGTCGCCCGCGGGGCGGCGACCATCGCGTCCGTCATGCCCTCGGAGAGGATGTTGAGGCACAGGACGGTGAGCATGATGGCCAGGCCCGGGAAGAACGTCGCCCACCAGTAGCCGCCCATGACGAGGTCGCGGCCGGCGGCGATGATGTTGCCCCACGAGGGCTCCGGGTCGGGGACGCCGGCCTGGATGAAGGACAGCGACGCCTCGAAGACGATCGCGTCGGCCACGAGCACGGTGGTGAACACCAGCACGGGCGCCGCGCAGTTGCGGGCGACGTGCTTCGCGAGGATCCAGGCCGTGCGCGCGCCCATGACGCGGGTCGCGGCGACGTAGTCCTCGCCGTACTGGTCGAGGATGTTGGCGCGCACGACGCGCGTGAGCTGCGGCGTGTAGAGGAACGCGATCGTCAGCACGAGCACGGGCAGCGACCGGCCGAAGACGGACACGAACACGGCGGCCAGCGCGATGCCGGGGAACGACATGATGATGTCGAGCACGCGCATGAGGGTCTCGGAGACGCTCTTGCGGGCCGTCGCGGCGACGGCGCCGAGCACGGCGGCCGCGGCGAGCGCGATCGCCGTGGACCCGAGGCCGATGACGAGCGAGTACCGCGCGCCGTAGACGACGCGGGAGAAGATGTCGCGGCCCTGGCGGTCGGTGCCGAACCAGTTCTCCGCGCTCGGGGGCTGGACGGGCGTGCCGGTGGCGAGCGGGTCGTGGCTCGCGACGAGCGGCGCGAAGACGGCCGCGAGCGCCACGAGGAGCACGAACGCGAGGGAGATCTTGGACCCGAGGGGCAGCGCGCGCAGGCGCAGCCCGGGGGTCGAGAGTCGTTCGGTGAGCTGTCGGCGCACGTCACACCGTCCTGATCCGCGGGTTGACGAGCACGTAGAGCATGTCGACCACGATGTTGATGAGCACGAAGGCGAGCGCCACGGTGAGGGTCACGCCCTGCACGAGGTTGGGCTCGTTGTTGGTGACGCCGTTGAGGATGAGCGTGCCCATGCCGGGCAGCGCGAAGATGATCTCGATGACGACGGCGCCGCCGATGAGGTAGCCGACGCGCAGGCCGAGGACCGTGATCGGGGTGATGAGCGCGTTGCGCAGCACGTTGCGCCCCACGACGACGTGGCGCGGGATGCCCGCGCCGATCGCGGTACGGACGTAGTCCTTGTCGAGCTCCTCGACGACGGACGTGCGCACGACGCGCGTGAGCTGGCCGACGACGGGGATCGCGAGCGCGAGCGCGGGCAGCGTCATGCGCGCGAGGTAGCCGCCGAGGTCCTCGGACGGGTCGGGCAGGGGGCCGCTCGCGGGCAGCCACCCGGCGCTCAGCGTGACGACCTGGATGAGCAGCACCGCGAGCCAGAACGACGGCGTCGCGAGGGACGCGACGGACACGACGCGGATCGCCTTGTCGGGCCAGCGGTCGCGGTAGAGCGCGGCGAGGATGCCCATGACGAGCGCGGCCACGACGGCGATGACGAGGCCCATGAGCGTGAGCTGCAGGGTGATCGGCAGGGCGCGCGCGACCTCGTCGGCCACGGGCACCTGGCGGGCGCTGAACGTGCCGAGGTCCCCGTGCAGGAGGCCGCCGAGGAACGCGACGTACCGGACGAGGAGCGGGTCGTTGAGCCCGTTGGCCTCGCGGTACGCCTCGCGCGCCTCGACCGAGGCGCCCTCGCCGAGGGCCTGGATCGCGGGGTCGACCTGCGAGAACGACATCACGAGGAACACGAGGAACGTGATGCCGAGGATCATGATCGGCAGCTGCAGGAGGCGGCGTCCGACGAGTCGCAGCAGCGCGCTCATGGTCGACCTCCTGGTGCGTCGGGGGTGCGGTGCATGGTCTGTCCGTTCTGGGTGCCGGGCGGGTACCGGGCCCCTCGCCGGGGCGGGCGAGGGGCCCGGGGTCGGTCGGCGCCGAGGGCTACGCGCCCGCGGCTACTTGACGAGGCCGGCGTCGAGGAACGACAGGCCCGTGATGGGCAGCGGCTTGAAGCCGGAGAGCGTGTCGCCGTCCCACGCGGTCGGCAGCTTGCGGTGCAGCAGCGGGTAGAGCGGCACCTCGGTGGAGATCAGGTCGAACGCCTGGTTCCACAGCTCCTGCTGCTCGTCGCCCGACGTGCGGACGGCGGCGTCGAGGATGCCCTGGAGCTCGGCGAACTTCGGGTCGTCGTTCCAGCGGTAGCGCGACTGCGACCACACGTTGTCGCCGTACCACCAGCGCATGAGCAGGTCGGGGTCGTTGCCGAAGACGGACGGGTCGCCGGGCGCCACCATGACCTGCAGGTCGCCGTTGTCGACCTTGGTGTACTGGCCGCCGGACTGGCCGATGTCGAGCGTCGTGTCGACGCCGATCGCGTCGAGGTTCTCCTTGATGAGCGGCGCGATGTCCGCGACCCAGCCGGTGTCGGTGGTGAGGAGCGTGATGGACAGGTCGCTCACGCCGGCCTCGGCGAGCAGCGACTTCGCCTTCTCCGGGTCGTACGAGTAGACGGTCGACGCCTCGTGGTAGTTCGGGTGGCTCTGCGGCAGGAAGCTCGTGGCCGCGGCACCGTTGCCGAGGAGCCCGTTGTCGATGATCTTGTCCATGTCGAGCGCGTAGAAGAACGCCTGGCGCACGCGGACGTCGTCGAACGGGGGCAGGTCGGTGTTGAACATCATGAAGAGCGTGCCGAACGACTGGACCGACTCGACGTCCACGGCGCCCTCGAGCGTCGGGACGTCGATGTAGGGGACGTCCTCGATCGCGCTGACCGTGCCGGAGCTCATCGCGGTGACGCGCGCCGCGGGGTCGGACAGCAGGTTCCACACGAGACCGGCGGCCAGCGCGGGACGACGGCCGTTGTAGTCGTCGAAGCGCTCGAACGTGATCTTGTCGTCGGGCGTCGCCTGGGTCATCTTGAACGGGCCGGTGCCGACGGGCAGGGCGTTGAACGCCTCGTAGTCGGACTCGACGAGCGCCTTGGGGACGACCTTGACGACCGAGAGACGCTCGGGGACGAGGCTGAACGGGTACTTGAGGTTGATCGAGACCGTGTCGTCGTCGACGGGGGTGACGGACTCGATGAAGTCGATGAAGCCGGCGTAGAGCGACTCGCTCGCCGGGTCGAGCACGCGCTCGAAGCTGAAGACGACGTCGTCGACGGTGACGGGCGTGCCGTCGTGGAAGACCGCGCCCTCGCGGATGTCCACCTCGTAGTGGGTGTCGTCGACCTGCGCCGGGAGGTCGGTGCCGAGCGCCGCGTAGACCTCGCGCGTCGCGGGGTCGAGCTCGGTGAGTCCCTCGAACACGTGCCAGTTCGCGGCTACTGTCACGGCACCGGTGGTGATCATCGGGTCGAACCCACCGGAGAGGGAGTACGAGATGCCCGCCTCGATCACGGCGTCCTGGTCGATCTCGCCCTGGGCGGCGGTGCCCTCGGTCGGGTCGTCCTGCGCGGCGTCGCCACCCGAGCAAGCCGCGAGGCCGAGCGCGAGCACGACGCCCGCGGCGACCGCAGCGACTCCCCGGCGACGGGGAGGTGAGCTGACGTGAAGCTTCATTGGTTCTCCTGACATGAGACCGACACTCTTCCGGAGAGAAGATGTCTGATGTCTGACGTTGTGTAGCATGACACTAGGACCAGAAACCGAAGGGGTCAAGATGGCGACACCACGGCGGAGGAGCTTCGCGACGCTCGACGCCTCCAGAGCCGGCAGCACCGGTGCGACCGCACCGCGGCGGACCACCACCGCCGACCGGATCAAGGACTTCATCCTCGGCGAGGGGCTGCGGCCCGGGGACCCGCTCCCCACCGAGGCCGAGCTGTGCGAGCACCTCGGCGTCTCCCGGTCGAGCGTGCGCGAGGCGATCCGCACCCTGTCGACCCTCGACATCGTCGAGGTCCGCCACGGGCACGGCACGTTCGTCGGCAGCATGTCGCTCGACGCGCTCGTCGAGGCGCTCGTCTTCCGCGGCGTCCTCTCCCCCGGCGACGACCTGCGGGCGCTGCGCGACGTCGTCGAGGTGCGCCAGTCCCTCGACCTCGCCATGGCGGAGCGCATCGTCGCGAGCCTCACCGGGACCTCGAACCCCGAGCTGCACGCCCTCGTCGACGAGATGGTCGCCGCGGCGTCGCAGGGCCAGTCGTTCCCCACCCAGGACCGGGCGTTCCACACCGGCCTGCTCGCGCGGCTCGACAACTCGCTCGTCGGGCAGCTCGTCGCCGCGTTCTGGGACGTGCACACCGCCGTGATCCCCAAGCTCGGGCTCTCCGTCGCCGCCGACCTCGACCAGACCGCCCGCGCGCACGGCGCGATGCTCGACGCCGCCGAGGCCGGCGACGTCGACGCGTTCCGGGCCGCCGTCGCCTCGCACTACCAGCCGATCGACCGGGCCCTCGGGGTGACGACCGCGTGAGACCCCAGCACCTCCCCACGGCCGGGCGACCGTCGAGCCGCCGCCCCGTCGGGATCGCCGTCGTGGGCATCGGGGCGTTCGCGCGCGAGCACCTCACCGCGCTCGCGGCGCTCGACGGCGCGGACGTGCGCTGGGTCGTCGGGCACGACCTGGAGCGCACCCGCGCGCTCGCGGCGCTCGTCCCCGGCGCGCGGGCGACCACCGCGCTCGACGAGGCGCTCGCGGACGACGCCGTGCACGCCGTGGACGTCGTCACCGCGACGCCCACGCACGCGCGCGACACGATCGCCGCGGGCGAGGCCGGCAAGCACGTCCAGGTCGAGAAGCCGGCGGCGCTGTCGCTGCCCGAGCTCGACGCGATGGTCGCGGCGACCGAGGGCCGGGGCACGACGCTCGTCGTCGGGCAGACCGTGCGCTTCCAGCCCGCCGTGACGGCGCTCGCCGCCGCGGCCCGCCGGGGCGAGATCGGCACCCCGCGGCTCGCGCACATCTCCTGGTACACGGGACACGCGTGGCCCGCCGGGTGGCGCGGCTGGCAGCTCGACCCGGAGCTCTCGGGCGGGCACCCCGTGCACAACGGCACCCACATCATGGACGCCGCGACGTGGCTGCTCGACGACGAGCCGGTCGAGGTCTTCGCGCGCGGCTTCCGCACGTTCTCGCCCGACATGGAGTCGCCCGACTCGTTCCACGTGCAGCTCCGCACGGCGTCGGGCGCGCTCGCGACGCTCGAGCTCTGCTACGCGCTGCGCCGCCGCGGCGAGCTCGTGCGCCGGGTCGTGCTCGTGGGGACCGAGGGGACGCTCGCGCACTCGACCACCGAGGAGGACGGCCTGCACTCCGACGCCACGACCGCCCCACCCGTCTCCGTCGAGGGCGCGCTGGGGATCCAGCTCGCGCACTGGCTCGACGTGGTGCGCGGCGACGCGGCGCCCGTCGTCACGACGCCGCAGGTGCGGGCCGCGCTCGCGACCGCGCTCGCCGCGCAGCGCTCGCTCGTCTCCGGGCGGCGCGAGCGCGTCGCCGACGTCCCCGGCTACGCGACCACGGGGGTGGCCGCATGAGCACGACCCTGCGCGTCGCGTTCGCGTCGGCCGTGCGCCACGCGGCCGACTACCTGCGGATCCTCGGCGCCGACGACCGCGTCGAGCTCGTCGGCGTCGTCGAGGAGGCGGACGCGCCCGGCTGGGTGCGCGACGACTCGCGCGCCGTCGCCGAGCGTGCCGGGGTGCCCTACGCCGAGGTCGCCGACGTGGCCGCGGTCGCGGAGGGCCTGGGCAGCACGGTCGACCTCGTCGTCGTGTGCGCCGAGCCGACCCGGCACGCGCGCCTGGCGGCGGCGCTGCTGGAGGCGGGCCTCGACGTGCTCGTCGACAAGCCCGTCGCGACGACCCTCGCCGACGCCGACCACCTCGTCGCCGTCGCCGCCCGCACGGGGCGGACGTGCGCCGTCGTGAACCGCACGCACGCGCCCGCGCTGCGCCGTCTGCGCGCGTGGGTCGACGCCGGCCACGTGGGCCTGCCGCGCCACCTGGACCTCGAGTTCCTCGCGTCCGGCGCCCACTTCGCGACGTCGGTCGAGCGCCCGGGCCTCGTCGTCGACCGCACGCTCTCCGGGGGCGGCGAGCTGCTGAACTTCCTCGGCTACTGCGCCGACGCGGCGCACCACCTCACCGGGCTGCGCACCGTCGAGGTGCACGCCTTCGCGGGGTCGCTGTTCCTGGAGCCGCACCGCGAGGCCGGGGTGGAGGACACGGCGGTCGTCACGCTGGAGTTGGAGCGCGGCGTGACCGCGACGATCACCCTCGGGCGCGTCCCGTTCGCACCCGGCGGGACGCCCACCACGTCGTCGGTGCGGCTGCTCGGGTCGCACGGCCACGCCGTCGCGGACGACGACGCCCCGGCCGTCGCGCGGTTCGGCGCGGACGGTCGGACGACGATCGCCGCCGACGCCGGCCAGGTCGCCGCGGCGGCGTACCTGCGGCACGTGGTCGGGGCGGTGCTGGCCGGCGGACGGCCGGACTACGGGATCGAGGAGGCGCGCGCGTCGCTCGCCGTGATCGACGCGGCGTACCGCTCGGTCGAGACGGGCGACGTGGTCGCGGTGGAGCACCGGACGGTGCCCGAGGAGGCGAGGGTCTGATGGAGGTCGTGATCGCTCCGGCGGAGCGGTTGGCGGTGCTGGCTGCGGATGCCGTGGAGGCGGTGGTGCGGTCGGGTCCGGGGGCGGTGCTGGGGTTGGCGACGGGGTCGTCGCCGTTGAAGGTGTACGACGAGCTGGTGCGGCGTCATGTGCAGGAGGGGTTGTCGTTCGCGGGGGTGCGGGCGTTCATGCTGGACGAGTACGTGGGGTTGCCGGTCGATCATCCGCAGCGGTACCGCAACGTGATCGAGACCGAGATCGCCTCGCGTGTGGACTTCGCTCCGGGTGCGGTGCAGGGTCCGGACGGCAACGCGGAGGACCTGGTGGCGGCGTGCGCGGCGTACGAGGAGTCGATCGTGGGGGCGGGGGGTGTGGACCTGCAGATCCTGGGGATCGGGACGGACGGGCACATCGCGTTCAACGAGCCGGGGTCGTCGTTGGCGTCGCGGACGCGGATCAAGACGTTGACGGCGCAGACGCGCGAGGACAACGCGCGGTTCTTCGGTGACGACGTGGAGCGGGTGCCGCGGCACTGTCTGACGCAGGGTCTGGCGACGATCATGTCGGCGCGGCACCTGGTGCTGCTGGCCACGGGCAAGGGCAAGGCGGAGGCGGTGCACCAGCTCGTGGAGGGCCCGATCAGCGCGATGTGGCCCGCGACGATCATGCAGATGCACCCGCACGCCACGGTCCTGGTCGACGACGCGGCGGCCTCGCGCCTGCAGCTGGGCGACTACTACCGCCAGACGTACGCGTCCAAGCCCGACTGGCAGGGCCTCTAGCCCGCCGCACGGGCGGCTCGACGACGCCCGGACTTCACCCGCTCGAGAACTGGACGCCTGTCCAGTTGGGTGTCTAGGTTGAGGCCCAGCCGATGCCCGCACCACAGCCCCCTGCAGGTGCGGGCATCGGCGACGACGGCGGTGCCGCCTCATCGTGTCCGACACGCCCGTGCCCCTGCTGCTCCGGTCCCGCTGGTCCGCGGGGGTACGGCGGCGCCCGTGGACGACGACCGCCGAGACCCGACCGACCACGACCCGACGGGAACCACCATGAGCACCTCGACCGGGCGCCGCGCCGCCGGGCGGGCCACCGCCGCCGCCGCCCTCGCTGCCACCGCCGCGCTCCTCGCGGGGCCGGCCCACGCGGCGGAGGGCGACACCTACGTGCCGACCGAGCCCTCGATGCGACTGACGACCCTCGCGCCCGTGTGCGAGAGCGACGCCGCGTACCTCGACTACGCGATCGAGGTGGAGGGCACGGACCACGACACCGCGACGGTCACGTGGATCAACCCCGACGGCGAGAGCGTCGTGCAGAGCGGACTCCCGCTCTCGGGCCGCCTCCTGTGGCCCGGCGCGGTCGTCGACGACTCCGGCCGCGGGGTCGACTGGCCCGGCTGGCGCCTCGAGGACGGCCAATGGGTCGAGGGCGACGAGTACGACTGGGTGCGCCCCTCCGTCGACGTCCGCTTCGAGGTCAACCCCCACGTCGTCGTGACGACCGTCTACCCGCCGGCGTCCCCCGACTGCGCGACGAACCCGCCCGGGCTGGGCGACCCGGCCGGCGTCGTCCCGGTCTCGAGCACGGTCAGCGCCTCCGCGGCGAACCCGGGCCTCGCGGAGACCGGCGTGAGCGCGGCGCTGTACGCCGGGATCGCCGCGGTGCTCGCCGCCGCGGGCACCGCCGTCGTGATCGCGTCCCGCCGGACCCGCCGCGGCTGAGCCGCCGGAGAGCTCCGACCCCACCGACGCCCGTCGGCCGCGCACCCCGCGCGGCCGGCGGGCGTCGTGCTGTCCGCGCGCCGCCCTTGACCCTGCCGACCCGCCGGGCTACCTTCCTGACGTCAGACATCTGACATCATCTGTTCAAGCGTTCTCGGCAGCGTCGCCGCGTTCCCCCGCGACCGTCCGCCCGCGCCGAGCACCGACCGGAAGGAACGGCATGATCGGACACCTCCGCAGACCCGCGCACCGCGCGGTGCCCCTCGCCGCGGCGCTCGCGCTCGCGGTGGGCGGCGTCGTCGCCCCCGTCACGACGGCGTCGGCCCACCACACGACCCTCGCCCCCGACTTCGACCTCGCGCCCGCCACCGGCGGACCGGGTTCGTACACCGAGCAGCAGCTCGCGACGAACGGCCAGGGCGGCTTCCCCAACTACCGCATCCCCGCGCTCACCGTGGCGCCCAACGGCGACGTCCTCGCCTCGTACGACGGCCGCCCCACCGCGGCCGACTCCCCCGGGCCGAACTCGATCCTCCAGCGCCGCTCCACCGACGACGGCGTCACGTGGGGGCCGCAGGAGGTCGTCGCCGCGGGGAAGACCACCGCGCCGATCGAGGGCTACTCCGACCCGAGCTACGTCGTCGACCGGGAGACGGGGACGATCTTCAACTTCCACGTGAAGTCCTACGACCAGGGCTTCGGCGGCTCCCGGCCGGGCGTCGACCCGACCGCGCGCGACGTCATCCACGCCAACGTCTCCGCCTCCACCGACGACGGCCGCACGTGGACCCACCGCACCATCACCGCCGACGTCACCGCGGACCTCGGGTGGCGCTCGCGCTTCGCCGCGTCGGGCCAGGGCATCCAGCTCCGCTACGGCCCCCACGCGGGCCGGCTCGTGCAGCAGTACACGATCATCAACGGCTCCGGCCAGTTCCAGGCCGTGTCCGTCTACTCCGACGACCACGGCGCGACCTGGCAGGTCGGGCAGCCCGTCGGCACGGGCATGGACGAGAACAAGACCGTCGCGCTCTCGGACGGGCGCGTCATGCTCAACTCGCGCGACTCCGCCGGGTCGATGTACCGCAAGGTCGCGTACTCGACCGACGGCGGCGTGACGTACGGGCCGGTCACCATCGACACCGAGCTGCCCGACCCGACCAACAACGCGTCGATCGTGCGCGCGTACCCGAACGCGCCGCAGGGGTCGGCCGAGGCGAAGGTGCTCCTCTTCTCGAACGCCGCGTCGCAGACCGGGCGCGTCAACGGCACCGTCCGCGTCAGCTACGACGACGGCGAGACGTGGCCCGTCGCTCGCGTCTTCCAGCCGGGCGGCATGGCGTACTCGACGCTGGCCACGCTCGCGGACGGGACCGTCGGCCTGCTCTACGAGCCCGGCGGTGGCGGGGGCGGCATCCGGTTCGCCAAGCTCGACCACGACTGGCTCCTCGCGGCCCCGAGCAGCACGCCGGGCGAGGTCGAGGTCACCGCGGCGAGCGTCACGAGCGCGACCCCGGCCGGCGGCTGGAAGGTCGGCGACGTCGTCACCTACTCGTTCACGGTGACCAACCTGTCCGACGCCGTGACGACCGTCTCGCCGACGGGGAACCTCGAGCGGTTCGACCCCGCGCAGGGCGCGCCGAACTGCCGCTACCGCAACCTCGGGGCGCGCGCGGCGTACACGTGCACGTCCGCCCGGCACACGATCACGCAGGCCGACCTCGACGCGGGCTTCTTCGCCCCGCGCACCACGTGGACGTCGACGTCCGGCACGACCGTCACCACCGTGGAGCACGAGGGTCCCGGCGTGTACTTCGGCGCGCCCGGGAACATCAGCGTGCGCGGGACGCACGCGAACCCGCAGCAGTCGTACGCCGTGGGCGACCGCCTGAGCTTCACGTTCGACGTGCGCAACCTCTCGACGGCCGCGACCCAGGTCGTGCCGACGGGCAACCTCGCCGGGCTCGACCCCGCGAACGCCGCGCAGAACTGCCGGTACCGGAACCTCCCGGCCGAGGGGTCGTACACGTGCACGTTCGCGCACCACGTCGTCACGCAGGCCGACCTCGACCGCGGGTCGTTCACGCCCGCCACGACGTGGACCTCGACCTCCGGGTCGAGCGTGACGGTCGTCGAGCTCGACGGTCCGACGGTCGAGCTCGCCGCCGCCCCTGCCGCGCTCGCCGTCCAGGCGACCAGCCGCTGCCTCGCCGGCGGCGCGTACGTCGCGGTCACGGCGCGCAACACCGGCGACGAGCCCGCCGACGTCACGCTGCGCACGCCGTACGGCGAGCGCACGGTGGCGGGCGTCCAGCCGGGCCGGGCGGCGTACCAGTCGTTCGCGGTCCGCGCGGCGTCGGTCGACGCCGGGAGTGCGAGCGCCGGGACGGCCACGGCGGCCGTGGACGCCGACTACGCGGCGACCGACTGCTCCTGACACCGGGAGCGCCCGGCCGGGTGACGCGGGGGCGTCACCCGGCCGGGACGGCGTCGGTGCGGGCGGGAGCACCGGCCGACCGGCGCGAGAGCAGCGCGGCGGCGAGGAAGCAGACGGCGCCGAGGAGCGTCCCGGCGTCGTCCCACCACGCGCTCAGGTACGTGCCCGTGGACGGGTCGACGTACGCCCCGACGGCGGACGCCGCGAAGGCGACGGAGCCGATCATGTTCAGCCACGTGCCGTGCCACGTGCGCGCGTCGGTGTCCCACAGGTGGCCCCGGTCGCGCGTCGCGAGGACCGCGAGCGCCGACGACACGAGGAACGCGACCGACCCGTAGGCGTCGGGCCGCCACCCCACCCACAGCGCGGTCGGGGCCTTCACGGCCGCGACGAGGGCCGCCGTCGTGCTCACGTTGAAGCACAGCGTCCCGACGAGCTGCACGGCCGCGGACCACCAGTCCCAGCGGTCGGCGGGCGGCGTGCCCGTGCGGGGCGGGCGGCGCCCGCTCAGGCCCAGCTGGACGAACGCCGCGGCCGTGAAGAACACCGAGCCGACGACGAACGTCACCCCGGTCGCCACGGCGCCCACCGCGCCCGCGTACGGCGGGAGCGCGCCGACGAGGAAGCACAGCGACCCCGCCGCGAACCCCCACGCCTCGCGCCGCAGGCGACGCCCCGGGTCGGCGGTGCGGGTGCGGGTCATGCTCGTCCTTCCGCCGTGCCGGGCCGGCCCGCGCGCCGGCGGACCGGCCGTGTCAGGCGAGGATGCGGGCCTTCTGGGCCTCGAACTCGGCCGGGGTGAGCACGCCCTGGTCGCGGAGCGCGGCGAGCTGCGTGAGCTGCTCGATGCGCGCGTCCGTGGCCGCCGGGGCGGGTGCCGGCGCGGCGTACTGCGGCGGCGGGGCCGCGTACTGCGGCTGCTGCGGCGGGGCCGCGTACTGCGACTCCTGGGCGGCCCAGCGGCCCGCCTGGCGGCGCGAGACACGGTTCGAGACGGCGGTCGCCGTCCCGGCGACGACGGCGGTGCGGGCGACGCCGCGGAGCAGTCCTGGCACGGTGGTCTCCTTCCTGGCGCCGGTCAGCCGACCGGCTCGGTGGCGTCCAGCGACGCGATGAGCGCCTGGACCGGGATGCGCCCGCTCGCGACGAGCTGGGCACCGTTGCGACGCAGCGCGGTCGCGAAGGGCGCCGCCCACACGTTCTCGTACACCAGCACGACGGCCGTCATGCCGGGCTCGACGGCGTCCACCGCCTGCGCGAGGTCGTCGTCGTCGAGCAGCCCCGACCGCGCACCCTCGAACACCGCGAGCTCCGTCGACCCGTCGTCGAGCTCCTCGAGCCCGACGGCCGTCACGCCGCCGTCGTCCTCGCGGCGCACGACCACCAGGTCGAGCACGCGGATGATGCCGCGGTCCACGAGGTCGACGAGGTAGGGGAACGCGGCGTCGCCCGTCGCGCGGTCCGTCGGGAGCTCGACGACGAGGAAGTCGACGGGCCCGCTCTCCCGGAGGTCGTCGAGCCCGTCACCGGGCCCGTCGCTGAGTTCCTGCGTCATCGTCGCGTCCTCCCCGCGTCCGTCCCGCGCGGCGCACGGGCTCGACCCCCAGGCTCGCCCCCGGGCGCCGTCCGCGTCCTCACCCGGGAAGTGTGAAGTCGCGTCACACGTACGCGACGTGCACGCCGTCGATGCGCCCGTCGAGCGCGAACGGCATCCGGTCCGCGTACGCGCGCGACACCGCGCCCCCGTACGCGCGTCCCACGTCGAGGCAGTCGTTCGCGGAGAACAGCAGCGGCGCGCTGACGGGCACCGTGCCGGAACCGACCTCCTCGCCGTCGAGCCGCAGCACGACGTCGAGCGGCCCGGCCGGCCGCGGCTCGGCGTACGTCGTGACGATCTCGACCGTGTGGTCGCCGGCGGCGAGCGGCGCGCCCGACCGCACGACGGTCCGCTGGACGAGGAAGAGGTTGTACTCGTAGGTGAGGACGCCGTCGAGCAGGAAGCAGGTCAGCCCGCCGCCCGCGCCCCCGAGCTTGTAGAGCACGCCGTTCGCGGCGTCGGGGACGGAGAGCCGGATCTCGACCCGGTTCGGGCGGTTGCCCAGCGCCGGCGCGCAGAACTCCGGGATGCGCACGGTGTCCCCCGAGAGGTCCCACGCGGTGTACGGGGGACTGATCCGGTCCTCGGGGTGCATGACCGGCACCCACAGCCCGCCGCCCACCGGGAGCGCGTCGTTGCGCGCCGCCTCGATCGCGAAGAGCTCCTTGAGCTCGGCGAGCTTCTCGGGGTGCTCGGCGGCGAGGTCGTGCGCCTGGCTCCAGTCCTCGTCGAGGTGGTAGAGCTCCCACCGGTCCTGGTCCGGGGTCCACGTCTGGATCCCGGCCGGCATCCCCTGGACCCACGGCAGGCGTGGGCCGGTCGCCGACGCCATCCAGCCGTCGGAGTAGATCGACCGGCTGCCCATGATCTCGAAGTACTGCGTCCGACGGCGGCCCTCGGCCCCGGCGTCGTCGATGGAGTACGCGAGGCTCGTCCCGTCGATCGGGTCCTGCGGGACGCCGTTCACCGTCTCCGGGTGGGAGATGCCGAGGATCTCGTAGATCGTCGGCACGAGGTCGACGACGTGGTGGAACTGGGTGCGCGGCACGGGGTCGGGCTCGATGTGCCCGGGCCAGCTCACGAACATCGGGTTCCGCGTGCCGCCGAGGTGGGACGCGAGCAGCTTCATGCCCTGGTACGGCGACGACCCGGCCCACGCCCACGCGGCGTGGTACTGGTTGTCCGTCGCGGGGGTGCCGAGCGCGTCGAGGCCCCCGAGCTCCTCCAGGGCGGCGATGTGCTGCTCGACCGTCGAGGGGATGCCGTTCTGGGCGAGCAGCTCGCTGATCGTCCCGTTCTGTCCCTCCCCCGACGAGCCGTTGTCGCCCCAGATGTAGACGACGATCGTGTCGTCCGCGTAGCCGAGCCGCTCCACCTCGTCGAGCAGGCGCCCGGCCTGCACGTCCGCGTGCTCGCCGAACCCCGCGGCGACCTCCATGAGCCGCGCCTGGAACGCCTTCTGGTCGTCGGGGATGTCGTCCCAGCCGGCGAGGCTCTCCGGGCGCGGGGTGAGCTCCGCGTCGTCGGGCACCCAGCCCGCCGCCTTCGCGCCCGCGAGGGCCCGCTCCCGGTAGGCGTCCCACCCGTCGTCGAACGCGCCGGCGTACCTCTCCGCCCACTCCTTCATGACGTGGTGCGGCCCGTGCAGCGCGCCGGTGGCCCAGTAGACGAAGAACGGCTTGTCCGGCGCGTTCGCCTTGTGGTCGCGCAGCCACCGCATGGCGTCGTCGGCGATGTCCTCGCTGAGGTGGTAGCCCTCCTCCGGGGTCCTCGGCGGCAGGGTCGGGGTCGTGTTGCGCACGAGGTGCGGCTCGTACTGCGACGCCTCGCCCGCGAGGAAGCCGTAGAAGTACTCGAACCCGTACCCGGTGGGCCAGCGGTCGAACGGGCCGGCCGTCGTCGTCTCCTCCGCCGGGGTGTTGTGCCACTTGCCCCACGCGCCGGTCGCGTACCCGTACTGGCGCAGCACCTCCGCGATCGTCGCGCTGCTCTTCGGGATGTGCCCCGAGTAGCCGTCCCAGTCGTTCGCGAGCTCCGCGATCTGGCCGTTGCCCACGCGGTGGTGGTTGCGCCCGGTGAGCAGGGACGCGCGCGTCGGCGAGCACATCGCGGTCGTGTGGAAGCGGTTGTACCCGATGCCGTTCGCGCGCACCCGGTCGAGCGTCGGGGTGCGGACGGCGCCCCCGAGCGTCGTCGGGAGCGCGGACCCCGCGTCGTCGATGAGGATCACGACGACGTTCGGCGTGCCCGGGGGCAGGTGGCGTTCCGGCGGGCGCGGGGAGTACGTCGACTCCTGGATCGTCCGGCCCGCGACGCTGCCGGAGCGGCGGGGCGGGAACGGCAACGACCGCTCCGTGGGCAGGGGCGGTCCGACGACCGTCCGGCGGGGCTCGGTGCTCATCCACTCTCTCCCGTCTGTCCTGGGCCGTGCGGACCGACGCCGTGGCCCGCCTCGGGTGCGGACCTGCCGAGGTGCGGTGGGCGGGTGCGACGTCGTCGCCGACCGGCGCGCAGCAGGACAGCGCGGCGGAGGGCATCGGCTCGACCGTACGGACGACGAGCGAGGCGCGGCATCACCCGCGACGGGCGAACCGGGTGGGGTCGACGCCGCCGCACCCGACCTCCGCGAGGAGACCTGGGTGGACCTGCGGGGACGGGTGCGCACCGCCTGACCGGGCGGCAGATCGGCCATGATGGTCCTCGGTGTCGCACGCGGCCAGGGTCGTCGACCGCGACGTGCACGGTACCGGGACCGGTCCGCGACGAGGGGGCACTCATGGAGGAGCAGGACGTCGACCGGGCGCACCGGCCGACGAGACCTCGGCGCGTGCGCCTGCCCGTCTGGGCGGGGACGAGCCTCGTGGTCGTCGGGGCGCTGGTCGTCGTGGCGCTCCTCGTCTCGCGGCTCTCCGGCGGCGCCGAGGTCTGCCCCGCGATCGGGTACGCCGATCTCCTCGAGGTGGTGGTGACCGGCGACACCGAGGAGGTGCACCATCTTCAGGTGCGCGATGGCGGACACGCCGGGTGGCAACCACCGCTGCCGACAGGTCCCGACGCGCAGGAGCCGGCCATCGCGACCTCACGGGAGGGTGACACCTGGTCCTTCACGGTCTTCTCGCGGACCAACCCGGTCGGGCTGCGCGCCCTCGACGAGACCGGAGCAGTCCTCGCCGAGACCGAGAAGTCCGTCGACTGGGTCCGCGTCGGAGGGTCGGAAGCGTGCGGCGGCCCGATGGAAGCCCGGGTGGGCTGGACGCTCTGATCATCTCCGAGCACGGACCGGCCGTCGACGGCCACCCGTAGGGCCCGAGCGTCGTCCGCGTGCCCTGCCGACGCCCGATCAGCCAGCCAGGCGACGCAGAGCAGGACGGTCGCGATCGCGAACAGCTCGACGGCCGGGCGCGCAGCGCGAAAGCCCCACGTCCAGCCTCGTCCGTCGTCCATGCCTGAGGAGTGTGGCAGAGGCCGGGTGTCGTCTCGGACGGATCGGCGCGCGGGTGTCGGCCTACGGCGTGGTGGGGGTGTCGAGCGCCTGCTCGGCCAGGACCTCACCGGTGCGCCCGCCGCTCCCCCGAGCGACAGCGGTACGGCACGACGACGCCTCTGCCGCTACCCCCTGAGCCGGTCGGGGCTCGTCGCTCCCGGGCTCTGCGGCGCTCGTTGGCGTCAGCCCAGAGCCACGACCACCCTTCCCGACCTTCGCGCGAGAGCCGTCTCAGCTGCAGCTGTTCTCGACGTGCTCGGTGACCGCGCTGAACGAGGCCTGGTAGTCGTCGTCGAGCAGGAGCTCGGTCCCGTCGTCGCCGTCGGCCAAGGCGTCCGCCACGTCCGAGGCCGTCGTCGTCACGCGGTCCCAGTCCGCGCTGAGCGCGTCGGGCGCGGTGACCTCGCGCATCGCCTCGGCGTCCTGCGCGAACGCGTCCGCGGCCTCCTCGCGCGTGAGCGACTCCGTGCTGGCCCTGACGGTCTCCTCGTAGGACCGGGCGGCGTCGCAGAAGCTCGGCTCGTCCGCCGAGCAGGCCCCTGCCGACACCAGCACCACACCTGCCGCGGCGACCGCCGCGACCCGGGACCGCAGAGCTCTCATGACCGTCCTCGCCTCGCACCCCGCCCGGCCTGGGCGGCCCGGCCTCCCCGGGCGGCCGAGGAGCACTGCCGATGATGCCCCAGGCCCTCCGTCACCGCTCCCGGACGGCGAGCACGAGCCGCAGCGGCGCCGTCTGCGTAGCGTGGTGCCCATGACACGCGTCGAGAGTTCGAAGGTCACGGTGGTGGGCGCCGGGAGCGTGGGGACCAGCCTGGCGTACGCCGCGCTGATCCGCGGCTCCGCACGGACGGTGTCGCTCTACGACATCAACCGCGCGAAGGTCGAGGCCGAGGTGCTCGACCTCGCGCACGGCACGCAGTTCACGGGGGCGAGCCAGGTCGTCGGTGGTGCGGACCCGTCGGTCGCGGAGGGGTCGCACGTTGTCGTCATCACCGCCGGTGCGAAGCAGGACCCGGGCCAGAGCCGCCTGGACCTCGCGGGCACGAACGTCCGCATCCTCGAGACGCTGCTGCCGCAGCTCCTCGAGCACGCGCCGGACGCCGTCTACTGCATCGTCACCAACCCGTGCGACGTGCTGACCGTCGCCGCGCAGCAGATCAGCGGCCTGCCGACGTCGCGCGTGTTCTCGTCCGGCACGGTGCTCGACACCTCCCGGCTGCGGCGCCTCATCGCCGACAAGGCTCGCGTCGCGGCGACGAGCGTGCACGCCGACATCGTGGGCGAGCACGGGGACACGGGGTTCGCGCTGTGGTCGCAGGCGCGCATCGGGCCGGTGCCGATCCTCGACTGGGTCTCGCCCGACGGCCACCACTTCACGCACGGCGAGCTCGACGAGATCACCGACCAGGTGCGCCAGGCCGCGTACCGGGTGATCGAGGGCAAGGGCGCGACGAACTACGCGATCGGGCTCGCGGGGGCCCGGATCGTCGAGGCGGTCGTCAGCGACCAGCACGCCGTGCTGCCCGTCGGCACGGTGCACGACGGCTACCGCGGCATCGGCGGCGTCGCGTTCTCCGTACCGAGCGTCGTCGCGTCCAGCGGCGTCCAGCAGGTCCTCGACCTCACGATGTCCGCGGCCGAGGAGCGTCAGCTCCGCGCGTCCGCCGACGCCCTGCACGCCGCGCAGCAGGACCTCGGGCTGGAGTAGCCGCCGGCGCGGGGGCGCTCCGCTTGCGGGTGGAGCCCGGCGCACGGAGCGTGGTGCTCGTCCGGGACGCGCCGTGAGGCCGTCCACCGACGCGAGCGTCGTGCGCCGAGGCGACGCCCACCGAGGAGGCCGCCATGACCGACAGCAGCGGACGCCACGCGTCCGGTACCGCACGGGACGAGGAGTCGCGGCCTGCCCCCGACGCCGACCACAAGCCCGACTCCCCCACGGACCTGCGCAAGCCGTCGTGGGGCTTCGCCGTCAAGGGCGCGGTGCGCGAGTTCATGGACGACCAGTGCACCGACCTGGCCGCCGCGCTGACGTACTACGCGGTGCTGGCGTCGGCGCCCGCGCTGCTGGCGCTCGTGTCGATCCTCGGACTCGTGGGCGACGGCGAGAAGGCCGTCGAGTCGGTGCTCAAGAGCGTCGAGGGCGTCGTGCCGCAGACCACCCTCGACATGATCAAGCCGCTCGTCGAGAACGCCGCCAACACGGACAAGGCCGGGTTCGCGCTCGTCATCGGTGTCGTGCTGGCCCTGTGGTCGGCGTCCGGCTACGTGGGCGCGTTCTCGCGGTCGATGAACCGCATCTACGAGATCGAGGAGGGGCGCCCGATCTGGAAGCTGCGCCCCGTGATGCTCGGCGTCACCGTCATCACCGTGCTGCTCGCGGGCCTGGTCGTCGGGAGCCTCGTCCTGTCCGGGCCGATCGCGCGCCAGGTGGGCGAGCTCGTCGGCCTCGGGGACACCGCGATCGCCGTCTGGCAGGTCGCGAAGTGGCCGGTCGCGCTCCTGCTCGTCGTCATCCTCGTCGCGCTGCTCTACCACCTCACGCCGAACATCAAGCAGCCCAAGTTCCGCTGGGTCAGCCCGGGCGCGATCCTGGCGATCCTCGTGTGGGTCGTCGCCTCGGCGGCGTTCGGCCTCTACCTCGGCAGCGGGCTGAGCAACTACGGCGCGACCTACGGCACCCTCGCGGGCGTCATCATCTTCCTCCTGTGGCTCTGGCTGACGAACCTCGCGCTCCTGCTCGGCGCCGAGCTCGACGCCGAGGTCGAGCGCAGCCGCGAGCTGCAGAGCGGCATGCCCGCGGAGGAGCGCATCCAGCTCCCGCCGCGCGACACGCGCGCGAGCGACAAGAAGGCCGCCAAGCGCGAGGAAGCCGTCGAGCAGGCGCGCGCCCTCCGCGAGTCGAACGGCCGGTCGACGGACACCGACAGCGACACCGACACCGACTCCCCCGGGACCGGGCGCGCGAGCACGGACGACGAGGGCACCGGCCCGGGCACGACGCCGCGGCGCGACTGACCGCGCCGGCGCCGCCGGGCTCGACGCGCCCGGCGGCGCCCCCGCGGTTACGGTCGTGCCGGGTCGAGACGAGGCCCGTCCTCGATCCCCCGGAGCCGCGACGTGCCCGACCTCGCTCGACCCACCACCCCCGGCCTCGTCCCGCTGTACCTAGGCCCGCCGTCGACCCCGCTCGCCGACCGGCCCGCGCTCGTCGGGCCCGACGAGCTCGCCGCGATCGACGCGGCCGGTACCGACGTCGCGGCCCTCCTCGACCACGCGCGGACGATCGGCGCCCGGGCGCCGTTCCCCGGCGACGGGCGGACCGCCGAGCTCTGGGGGGCGCTCGCCTCGCTGGCCGCGACGGACGTGGGCGCCGCGCGCGTCGTCGAGCCGCACCTCGACGCCCTCGCGATCCTCGGGCAGGTCCCGGTCCCCGTCGCGCTCGACGCCGTCGGGGCGGGTCCGGACAGCACGTGGGGCGTGTTCGCGGCGGAGGGTCCCGGCGTCCGGCTGGAGGCGCACGAGCGCGACGGCGCGTGGGTGCTCTCGGGGACGAAGCCGTGGTGCTCCCTCGCCGCCGACCTCTCGCACGCGCTCGTCACGGCGTGGACCGACGCCGGTCGCCGGCTGTTCGCGGTCGCGCTGCGAGCGCCGGGCGTCGTCCCCGCCGACGGGCCGTGGGTCGCGCGCGGGCTCGCCCAGGTCGTGAGCGCCGCGGTCCGGTTCGACGACGTCCCGGCCGTGCCGGTCGGGGCGCCCGGCTGGTACCTGGAGCGGCCGGGGTTCGCGTGGGGCGGGATCGGCGTCGCGGCGTGCTGGTGGGGCGGTGCCGTCGGGCTGGCGCGGACGCAGCGCGACGCGCTCGCCGCGCGCGAGCCCGACCAGCTCGCGCTCGCGCACCTCGGCGCGACGGACCGCGCGCTCGCCGCCGGCCGGGCGGTCCTCGCGGAGGCCGCGAGCGCCGTCGACGCGGGCGTGGACGGCCCGGACGCCTCCCTGCTGGCGCGCCGCGTGCGCGGCGTCGTCGCGGAGGTCGTCGAGGAGGTGCAGCGGCGCTGCGCCCACGCGCTCGGCCCGGGCCCGCTGACCACGGACGAGCGGTTCGCGCGGCGCGTCGCGGACCTCGGTCTGTACGTGCGCCAGCACCACGCGGAGCGCGACGACGCGTCGCTCGGCCGCGCGCTCCTCGCGCACGGGACGACGGCGTGGTGACGTTCGACCACCGCGCGCCCGGCACGTCGGAGGACGCGTGGCTGCGCGCCGGGATCCTGGACGTCCCGCGCCTCGACGTGGGCGAGGTCGCGCACCTCGTGGTGCTCGCCGCGCACCCCGACGACGAGTCGTTCGGCGCGGCGGGGCTCGTGCACGAGCTGGCCGGCCGCGGCGCCGCGGTCACCGTGGTGGTCGCGACGGACGGCGAGGCGTCGCACGCGGGCTCGACGACGGTCTCCCCCGAGCGGCTCCGTGCCGTCCGCCGCGCGGAGGTGGCCGACGCGGTGGCCGTCCTGGCGCCCGCGGCCCGGGTCGTGCTGCCCGGCCTGCCCGACGGCGGCCTGCGCGAGCACCGCGGCGACCTCGCCCGGGTGCTCGGCGACGTGCTGGACGACGTGCTCGCCGGGCCGGGCGGCGGGGGCGTGCCGCCGTCGTCGGTGGTGCTGTGCGCGCCGTGGCGCGGCGACGGGCACCGCGACCACCGGATCGCGGGCGAGGTGGCGGCGGAGGTCGCCGACCGCCTCGGCCTGCGCCTCCTGGAGTACCCCGTGTGGCTGTGGCACTGGGCGGAGCCGGGCGACGACGCGGTGCCGTGGCCGACCCTGCGCGCGCTGCCGCTGGGCGCGGAGGCCAGGGAGGCCAAGCGGCGCGCCCTCGCCGCCCACGTGACGCAGGTCGAGCCGCTGTCCACGGCGCCCGGCGACGAGGCGACGCTCGGCCCGGAGATGCTCCGGCACGCGGACCGTGGCGTCGAGGTGCTCGTCGACGCGTCGGGCCGCCGGGTCGCGAAGGAGCCCGCGGACCCGGGCGCGAGCCTCGGCGCGGGGTTCTTCGAGCGCTTCTACGCGGGCCGACGCGACCCGTGGGGGTTCGAGACGCGCTGGTACGAGCAGCGCAAGCGGGCCGTCCTCCTGGCGAGCCTTCCCCGGCGGCGGTTCCGGGCCGCGCTCGAGCTCGGGTGCTCGACGGGCGTGCTCACGGCCGAGCTCGCCGCGCGCTGCGACCGCGTGGTCGGCGTGGACGTCGCCGAGGCTCCGCTGGCGCAGGCGCGGCGCCGCCTCGGGCCGGAGGTCGAGCTGCTGCGTCTCGACACCCCGGACGAGTGGCCCGACGGCACGTTCGACCTCGTCGTGCTCTCGGAGGTCCTCTACTACTACGGTCGCGACGACCTCGACCGCGCGCTGGACCGGGCGACGGCGTCGCTCGCCGACGACGGCGTGCTCGTCGCGTGCCACTGGCGGCACGACGTCGTCGAGTACCCGCTCGGCGGCGACGAGGTGCACGCGCGCCTCGCCGCCCGCCCGGAGCTCGACCGGCTCGCGCACCACGTGGAGGAGGACTTCGTCCTCGACGTGCTCGTCCGCCGTCCGGCGGTCTCGGTCGCGCGCGCGACGGGGCTGCTGTGAGCGCCCTGGGGGTCGGGTCGGCGGGTGCCGTCGAGCGCGTCGTCGTGGTCGTCCCCGCCCGCGACGAGGAGGAGCTGCTGCCCCGCTGCCTGGCGGCGCTCGGGCGGGCGACGGCCGTCGTCGGGCGGGACCGGCCGGACGTGCGGGTCGGGGTCGTCGTCGTGCTCGACGGCTGCACGGACGGGAGCGCGCGCGTCGCCCGGGCCGCGGGCGTGCGCGTGGTGGAGGTCGCGTACGGCAACGTCGGGCGCGCCCGTCGGGCGGGGGTGCGCGCCGGCGTGGCCGACCTGCAGGTGCGCCGGGACGGCGCCGCGTCGCGCACGTGGCTCGCGTGCACCGACGCCGACTCCGCGGTGCCCGAGCACTGGCTGACGCGTCAGCTCGACCTGGCCGACGCGGGGTCGGACGTCGTGGTCGGGACGGTCCGCCCCGAGCTGGCCGCGCTCTCGCCGGACCGGGCGCGCGCGTGGCTCGCGACGCACCGGCCGGGCACGGCCAACGGGCACGTGCACGGCGCCAACCTGGGCGTCCGCCTCACGGCGTACGACGCCGCGGGCGGGTTCGCGCCCGTGGCGGAGCACGAGGACGTAGGGCTCGTGGAGCGCGCCCGGGCCGCGGGGGCGCGCGTCGTCGCCGACGCGGCCGGGGAGGTCCTGACGTCGGCGCGCCTCGTCGGACGCACGCCCGGCGGGTACGCCCGGCACCTGCGCGAGGACCTGCTCGCGCACGACCTCCCCGCCTGAGGCGCCACCCCCTGGCGAGCGGGCGAGCGCAGTCCCGACGGCCGGGTCAGGCGCTCGTGCGCCGCACGACGACGGACGGGAACGTCCGCTCGTCGTCGTGCCGCCGCCCGAGCAGGGCCGTGGTCGCGGCGGCCGCGATGCGCTCCACCGGGTGCGTGGCCGTCGTCAGGCCGGGCCCGGCCTGCTCCGCGAACGGCTGGTCGTCGAACCCGGTGACCGCGACGTCGTCGGGCACGCGGACGCCGTCCTCCGCGAGCGCGCGCATCGCGCCCACGGCGAGGGTGTCGCTCATCGCGACGAGCGCGTCGACGCCCGGCCAGCGCCGTCGTGCCTCGCGCGCGGCCTCGGCGCCCGCGAGCCACGAGAGGTCGGCCGCGACCACGCGCGCGGGGACCCCCGCCTCCCGGACCACGCCCTCGTACGCCTCGACGGCCCGCTGCGAGCCGGGCAGCCAGCCCGGCCCGGTGAGCATGACGACGTCGCGCCGCCCGGCCGCGAGCACGTGCTCGACGAGCGCGGCGATCCCGGCGGCAGCGTCGACGTCGTACGAGGGGACGCGGCCGTCCGCGGGGCCGATCGCCGCGACGCGCGCCACCAGCTCGCGCGGCACGCTCGCGAGCACGTCGGCCGAGTAGTCGACGAGCAGCACGCCGCCCACGCCGGGGTCGCGCGCGAGGCGTCGCAGCTCCTCGCCGGGGTCGCGGCCGAGCCAGCGCAGCGCCACCCCGACGCCCTGGGTGTCCGCGGTGCGGCTCGCCGCCGCGACGACGCGCGCGACGTAGGGGTCGGCGAGCAGGTCCGCCGACGGCGACCCGACCGCGACCACGACGCGCTCGCCCCGCCCGCTCGCGAGCGCCCGCGCGCCCGGGTGCGGCACGTAGCCCAGCTCGTCGACCGCCGCGAGGACGGCGCGGCGCGCCTCGTCCGACACGCGGCCCGCCCCGCGCACGACGCGCGACGCCGTCGACCGCGACACGCGCGCGGCGGCCGCGACGTCGTCGAGCGTGGTGGTCGGCATGGCGTACTCCCGGCGTGGTCCTGTCGGCGGTGACGGGCGACGCGCCCGGACCACCACGCTAACCCGGGGAGCACGCTCCGTGGAAGCGTTCCCACACCGTGTCCGTCCTCAGGTCCTGCGCGCGGGCGCCCAGGCCCGACCGGGCGCTCGGCCGCGGCCGTCAGGACGCGCGGGTCGCGGGCACGCGGTCGTCGTCCGTCGTGCGCGCCCGCCGCGCGGCGAGACCCAGCGCGACGACGGCGATCCCCGCACCGACGAGCGCACCGATCGAGTTGGAGAGCCAGTCGTTCGTGTCGCACGACCGGCCCAGCGCCGGGACGAGCGCCTGGAACGCCTCGACGAGCGCCGACGCGACGACCCCGCCCAGCAGCGCGACGAGCGGCCGGCGGAGCAGCAGCGCCGCGAGGAGGACCGGCGGCACGAACAGCACGACGTTCGCGAACAGCTCGACCCGGGCCGGCGTCGGCAGCACCCAGCTCACCGTGCAGACGGCGTACAGCTCGCGGTCGACCGGCACGAGCGTCAGCAGGAGCAGCGGCACGAGGGACAGCGCGAGCAGCGCGCCGGTGAGGCGGCGGCGCCCGACGAGCCACGAGCCCACGAACGGGCCGACGACGACGAGGGCCGCGAGCGCGAGCGGCGACATCCAGGGGTGCGCGACGAGGAGCGTGGAGATCATGAGGGCGACAGTCTCTCAGGAGTCGCGTGTCGGCGGGGCACGGTAGACCTGTGCCATGACGACGACGCCCGCGCCCTCCCCCGACCCGACCCCGGACGCGGGCTGGTGGATCTGCCGCACGTGCGCGGTCGAGCACGCCGAGCGACCGGCGGTGTGCGCGATCTGCGCCGACGAGCGCCAGTGGGTGCCTGCGACGGGCCAGGCGTGGACCACGCTCGCCGAGCTCGCCGCGGCGGGCGAACGCTTCGTCCTGGAGGAGCTCGAGCCGGACCTGTTCGGCCTGACGAGCGAGCCCAGCGTCGGCATCGGGCAGCAGGCCAAGGTCGTGCGCACCCCGGCGGGCACCCTCCTGTGGGACCCGCCCGGCTACGTGGACGACGCCGCCGTCGAGCAGGTGCGCGCGCTCGGCCCGGTCGTCGCGATCGCCGCGAGCCACCCCCACATGTTCGGCGTCCAGGTCGAGTGGAGCCGTGCGCTCGGCGACGTCCCCGTGCTCGTCGCCGAGGCGGACGCGCACTGGGTCGCGCGGCCGGACCGGGTCGTCGAGACGTGGACCGGCGAGCGCGAGGTGCTGCCGGGCGTCGTGCTCTCGCAGCCGGGCGGCCACTTCCCCGGGAGCGCCGTCGTGCACTGGGCCGCCGGCGCCGACGGTCGGGGCGTGCTGCTCTCCGGCGACACGATCTTCGCCAACCCCGACCGCACGTCGGTGAGCTTCATGCGGTCCTACCCGAACCGCATCCCGCTCTCGGCGGCCGTCGTGCTGCGCGTCGCCGAGCGCGTGGCGCGGCGCCCGTTCGAGCGGCTCTACAACAACTTCGAGGGCGTGATCCCCGCCGATGCCCGGGCGGTCGTGCTCCGCTCCGCGCAGCGGCACGCCGCCTGGGTCCGCGGCGACTTCGACCACCTCACCTGACCGCACCGCCAGCCAGGGCTGCGACCGCGCGCGGCCCGGCCGAGGATGGGAGCCGGAGGTGACGACGATGCCGAGACGTGTCACAGGGGCCGCGGTGGCGGCGACGGGGACGTGGGTCGACACGGACGGCGTCCGCATGCCCGCCGGCGAGGTCCACGCGTGGGAGCGCGGCACCAACGCGACGGTGTGCCGTCTGCAGCTCAGCCGCCAGGGTCTCGTGCGGTTCCCCCACGTGACGTGGGCCGACGTCCAGCCTGCGACCGGGCGGGACGCCGACGCCGTCACGTCCGTCTGCCGCCGCTGCGCCGCCGGGACGGGCGCCCGGCGCGACGAGAAGCCGTGGCGCCGCGTCGACCCGCGGCCGTGACGGCGTCCTGCCTGGGTCGTGGACAGGTCGCCCGCAGGGCGCTCTGCGGGCTGGCCGTCGTCGTGGCCGTCGCGTCCGGCTGCGCTCTCGGGACCGGCGAGCCGACGGCGTACTGCCAGCCCGACGACCCGCTGGTGACGCCGCAGCGCGTCGCTCCGGGCGACGACCTGCACGTCGAGGTGGCGGGAAGCAGCAGCAGCGCGGGGTGCGAGCGCGAGCTGCCCGCCCGCGCGCGCTACGAGGTGCTGATCACGGTGTCAGGATCCGCGGACGATCCCGCCACCGGCCGGTACAGCGTCCCCCTCGGCGTGCTCGAGCCCGACGACGAGGGCGACGCGGTCGGCACGTTCCCGGTCCCCGACGACGTGCCGACCGGCGAGGCCGAGGTCTCGGTGAGCCTCCGGCACGCCCCCACCGTGTGCGAGGTCGACCCGACGATCGGGTGCGCTGCGCCGCCGTCCGCGCTCGTGGACGTCGCGCCCTGACGCCGGCGCTCGCCGGGACTCACGCCGAGACGGCCACCGGGGTGCCGGGGACGTCGCGCCGCACGACCGCCGCCTGCGGACCGGTGCGGAGCGCGACGAGCGCGACGTCGTCCTCCCCGTCGCCCGGGAGGACCTGGGAGAGCGCCGTCCGCACCACGTCGTCCAGGCTCGCGCCCGCCAGGCCGCGCAGCGCGTCGGCGAGCGCGGCGACGTCGTCGCGGATGCTGTGCCCGCGGCGCTCCACGAGGCCGTCCGTGTACAGGACGAGGGTGTCGTCGGTGCCGAGCTCGACCGTGTGGTCGTGCCGGCCCGCACCCGGGCGCAGCCCGAGCGGGAGGTCGTTGCGCACGGTGAGCACCTCGACCGTGCCGTCCGCGCGGACGACGACCGGGGGCAGGTGGCCCGCGCTGGACCAGCGGACGGTCCGCACGCCGCGGGAGCGCTCGTCGTCGCTCTGCTCGATGCGGGCGACGACGGCGGTCGCCACGGCGTTGATCCCCAGGGCGAGGCCGTCGATCGCGGCGTCCACGCGCTCGAGGAGGCGGGCCGGGGTCGCGCCGCTGTCGTAGCCGATGGCGCGCACCAGGCCGCGGAGCTGGCCCATCGTCGCGGCGGCGCCGAGGTCGTGCCCGACGACGTCCCCGATGACGAGGGTCGTCACGCCGTCGGACGCCACGAACGCGTCGTACCAGTCGCCGCCGATGTCGCGGTCGTGGGTCGCGGGCTGGTAGTGCACCGCGACCTCGAGGTCCTCGGGCTGCGGCGGCTCGGTGAGCACGGCCTGCTGGAGCACGAGCGCGAGCTCACGGGCGCGCGCCGTCTCCTCCTCCGACCGCTCGGCCCGACGGCGCAGCTCGTCCAGGGTCGTCCGCATCCGCGCGGCGTCGCGCAGCGCCGCGCCGATCGTCGTCGCGATGCCCGTCAGGTAGCGCGCGTAGTCGTCGTCCCACGGGCGGCCGGTCGCCGCCTGGAGGACGAGGACGCCCGCGGCGCCCCGCGGACTCGCGTCCCGCAGGGGCTTGACGACGCGGCCCCGCGCGACCTCGCGCTGACCGGTCGCGAGGGTGCGTCCGACGACGTCGGCCTCCGTGCCGTCGGCCGCGTGGCCCGCCTCCAGGAGCACGCGGGGGCGCGGGCCGTCGATGGCGTAGAACGCGACGCGCGCGACGTCGGCGCTGCGGGCGAGCACCTCGACCACCGGCCGGGCGAACGCGGCGAGGCTGCCCGCCGTCGTCGGCAGGACGGCGTGCAGCTCCCCGAGCGTGAGCAGGCGGCGCTGGTTCACGACCTCCCGGGTCGTCTCCGTCACGATGTCGAGGACGCCCGCGATCTGTCCGTCGTCGTCGACGAGGGGACTGTAGGAGAAGGTGAAGTAGGTCTCCTCGTCGAAGCCGGAGCGGTTCATCACGAGGGGCATGTCCTCGCTCCAGGTGGCGCGGCCCTCGGTGAGCACCGCGTCGAACAGCGGCTCGATGTCGTCCCAGATCTCCGGCCACACCGCACGGACCGGCGCCCCGAGCGCGCTCGGGTGCTTGTCCGTGCCGAGGAGGTCCCGGTACCCGTCGTTGTAGAGGAGCGTCAGCTCCGGACCCCACACGAGCATCGCGGGGAACCGGGTGGAGAAGCACAGCCGCACCGCGTGGCGGAGCGCGACCGGCCAGGTCTCGGGCTCCCCCAGCGGGGTGTCCGCCCACGCGACCTCGCGAGCGAGGCGACCGACGTCGCTGCCCGACGTCGCCTCGTCAAACCAGCTCGCGTCCGCGTTCACCTCCGCATCGTAGTGGGCTGCGTCGTCGGCCCCGCGCCTGGGCGCTCGCCGGGGACCGTTAATCGCTGTGCCCGGTTCCGCGTACCGAGCAGGATCGGGGCCATGGAGGACACGACGACCGAGCAGGAGCTCACCGGCGGCAACGTGAACGACGTCGTGCGGCGCGGGGACACCGTGCGGCGCTCGGCGGGCCCGTGGACGCCGACCGTCCAGGCGCTGCTGGCCTGGGTGCGCGCGCAGGGCGTGTCGTTCGTGCCCGCGCCGCTGGGGCTCGACGAGCGCGGCCGCGAGGTGCTCGGCTGGATCCCCGGCGAGACGGGCGGCTGGCCGGTCCCGGACTGGGTGTGGACGGCCGCGGCACGCGAGCAGGCGGCGGGGATGCTGCGGACGGTGCACGACGCCTCGGTCGGCTTCGCTCCCCCGGGTGCCGTGTGGCGCTCGCCGGTGCGCGAGCCCGCGGAGGTCGTGTGCCTCAACGACGTCGCGCCGTACAACATGGTGCACGACGGCGAGCGGGTCGTCGGGTTCATCGACGTCGACATGGCGGCGCCCGGGCCGCGCGCGTGGGACCTCGCCTACCTGGCCTACCGGATGTGCGGGTGGTGCGAGGACATGCCCGCTCCCGCGGACGCCCGGCCCGAGGAACGGCTGGCGCACCTGCTGGAGGCCTACGGGCCGGACGCGGCGCCGGGGGCCGCCGTGGTGCTCCGCACGATGCGCGAGCGCCTGCTCGACCTCGCGGACTGGACCGAGGAGCGTGCCCGGACGACGGGCCGCGACGACCTGCGGGAGCACGCCGCGCTCTACCGGCGGGACGTCGAGCGCCTGCCGCGGAGGTGAGGGGTGGTTGCCGGTGCCGCACCAGCAGGGGGCAGAGATGCGGCACCGGCTGCCCCTCACGCTAGATGTGAACTGGACAAGCGTCCAGTAGCGAGAGCGGGTGAAGTTGACGAAGGTCCCTTCCGCTGACAGCGCTTTCCGCTGAAGATGTGGCCCATGGGGCTGAACTGGGGGAACACCGGACCGGACGTGTACGAGGCGCGCGCGCCCGAGGGCGTCTACCGCATCGTCGCGCGCGGCGCGGAGTGGTGCCTCGAGAAGCCGTTCCCGACGCCGGGCCGCATCGGCGGGTTCCCGTCGACCGCCGAGGCCATGGCCTGGGGCGACGACCTGCACCTCGCCGCGAGCGGCCCGCGCGTCCGCACGCCGCAGCCCGCGTGGCCCACCGTGGACGAGTTCGCGCGCGTCGTCGACGTCCAGCCCACGGTCCTGCGCTCGTGGATCGCGGTGCACGCCGGCGGCTCGACGAGCCCTCGACGCCGCATCGACCCGGCGACCCAGCAGCGCATCCGCACGTTCTACCAGCTCGACCCGACGCCCTGACCCCGCGGCCCCACCGCCCCGCACCCCCCGCGTGACCCGCGCGGTGAACTGCTCCCAGCCGCTCAGCCACCCAGCAGCAGGGACACCCCGATCGTCGCCATGACGACGGCGATCACGCCGTCGAGCACGCGCCACGCCCCGGGCCGGGCGAAGACCGGCGCGAGCAGCCGCGCGCCGAAGCCGAGCGCGGTGAACCAGACGACGCTCGCCACCATCGCCCCGGTGCCGAACAACCACCGGGCGGTGTCGGCGCCCCCGGCCCCCGCACCGCCCGCGTGCGCGGCGGCGTAGCCCGCGGCGAGCGACCCCAGCAGCAGGACCGTGTCGAGGTACACGTGCGGGTTGAGCCACGTGAGGGCGAGCGACGTGCCCACGGCCGACCGCGCCGACGTCGCCCCCGCGCCCGACGCCGGGTCGAGCCCTCCGGGGCGCAGCGCCCGCCGGGCGGCGAGCGCCGCGAGCGTCAGGAGGAACGCGGCGCCACCCCAGCGCACGACGGTGAGGAGCACGGGCGCACCCGTCACGAGCGCACCGAGGCCGGCCGTCCCGGCCGCGATGAGCACGAGGTCCGAGACCGCGCAGACGAGGACGACGGGCAGCACGTGCTCGCGCCGCAGCCCCTGGCGCAGCACGAACGCGTTCTGCGCGCCGATCGCGACGATGAGGGACAGCCCGGCGGCGAGGCCGGCAGCGAGGGGCGCGAGGAAGGACAGCACCCCTCGACGGTAGGGACGTGAGGTGATGAAGTACAGCGATAGATTCTGCAGAACCATAAGATGCGCTCATGGTTGACCTCCAGCCCGACCAGCTCCGTGCGCTCGAGGCGATCGCCGCGACCGGCACGTTCGACGCCGCGGCGCGCCGGCTCGGCGTCACGCCGTCGGCGGTGAGCCAGCGCATGCGTGCGCTGGAGTCCGCCGTCGGGCAGGTGCTGGTGCGGCGGGGCAAGCCCGCGGAGCTGACCCCGCCCGGGCGGGTGCTCGTGCGGCACGCACGCCACCTCGCGCTCCAGCAGGCGGACGTGCTCGCCGAGCTGGGCATTGGGCGGGACGGGCAGGACGCGGGCGACCCGGCCGCGCTGCCCGAGATCACGCTCGTCGTCTCCGGGGACGCCCTGACGACCTGGGCGCTGCCCGCGCTCGCCGAGGCGGCGCGGTGGGCGCGGCTGGAGGTGCTCCGCGAGGACGAGGAGCACTCGATCGGGCTCCTGCGCGACGGGACGGCGGTCGCCGCGGTCACGTCGGTGGCGGACGCGGTGCCGGGCTGCTGGTCGACCCTCCTGGGCCGGATGCGCTACCGGCCGTGCGCGAGCCCGGCGTTCGTCGAGCGCTGGTTCCCCGACGGCCCGACGGCCGCCGCGCTCTCCCGGGCGCCCGTCCTCGCGTTCGACCGCAAGGACGACCTCCAGGAGCGCTACCTGCGGCTGCGGGCGGAGGAGGCGGGCACCGCGCTCGACCCGCCGCGCCACTACGTCCCGGCGTCGCACGAGTTCCGCCGGGCCGTCGAGCTCGGCATGGGGTGGGCGATGCTGCCCGACCTGCAGAGCGCCCGGGCCGAGCGGGCCGGGCGCCTCGTCGGCTTCGACGACGAGCGGGCGACGGAGGTGCCGCAGCACTGGCAGCAGTGGCGGCTGCACTCCGCCTCGCTCGACCGGCTCGCGACAGCGGTCGCATGCGCGGCGCGCGACGCGCTGGGATAGCACGTCGCGCGCCGCGGGCGTCGGTCAGCCGGCCAGCGCACCGGCCGGTTCGTCGGGCGGGGGCACCTCGTCGGGGCCGACGATCTCGACGAGATCGAGGGCGTGGCTGAACTCCAGGATCTCGAGCACCTGGGGCGGGACGCCGAGGAGCCGCGGTCGCGACTCCTCGGTCACCTTCATGAGGAGCAGGTGCAGCCCCGACGAGTCCATGAACGTCACGGCCGAGAGGTCGACCGTCTTGGGGCGGCCGTCGATCGTGGCGGCGAGCCGTGCCTTGACGGCGTGGGTGACCGCGAAGTCGATCTGGCCCCACATCACCCAGCGACGGCCGCCGTCCTCGACGTGGACTCCCCCGGTGCCAGTGCTCCCCACGACGCTCCCGTCCCCGACGTCACCGACGGTGCGCCGTGCGCACGGTCAGCCCCGGTTGTTCCGGGTGACCGCACCGTACACGCCGAGGGTGATGAGCGAACCCAGGATGGCGAGGAGCCAGGTGCGGAAGTCGCCCAGGTCGCCCAGCGAGGTCCCGAAGAACACCGAGCCGAGCCACCCACCGAGCAGCGCGCCCAGGATGCCCAGCAGGATCGTGATGATCACCGAACCGGTCTGCTTGCCCGGCAGGACGGCACGGGCGATGAGACCGGCCACGAGGCCGAGGACGATGTACGCGATCCAACCCATGAGTACTCCTCCGATATGTCGGTTTCCCTTGCGGACGTGAACACTCCCAGGGTCCGGGACTTCTCGCACGCGCTGGCGCCGTCTCACCCGCAGCCCGTTGCGGACGTCACACCGCCCGACGCGCGGGGCGCAGCCCTCGCTGCCCCGGTCAGGGGGCGCGGGGGGCGGCAGGCCGAGGGGCGCGTCGAGGCGACGGCGGGGTCGGGGCCCGGGACGCCGCCAGGACGGTGCGCTCGACGTCTCGCACCACGAACGCCGCGGTCGCGTCGTCGAGGCGCGCCGCGTCCGCCGTGAGCACGACGTCGACGCCGCCGTCCGGCGCGTCCACGAGGTGCAGCGTGAGCGTGACGCCGCCCTGCTCGTCGGACGCGTCGGCGCGCGCCAGCCGCCGCGACCGCGTGGGTCGTGCGCGCAGCGTCCGGTCGGGCCCGGTGCCGCGCCGGTCGTTGTACCAGCAGGTCCCGTCGTACGCGGTCGTCGGGTCGGCGGCGGCCTCGCGTCGGAGCAGGTCCTTGTCGTAGTACGCCGAGCGGTACGCCGTCATCGCGGCCCGCCAGACGCGCGGCCCGACCTCCTCGAACGGGGCGTCGAGGCCGTCGACGTGGAGCAGCCCCTCCATCGCCGTCGTCACGACGGCGTCCGCGAGCGCCGGCCGGAACCGGTTGCTCACCATGACCTGGAGCGCGAGGTCGCCGCGGCCCGCGGCGGCGGCCAGCGCCCGGCACGACGCCGCGAGCAGCACGCCGGACGTGCTCGTGCGCCACCGGGCGGCCACGCGCTCCGCGGCGGGCCCGAGGCGGAGCGAGCGCAGGACGGTCTGCCGGTAGCGCGGCCGCGCGGCGGCCTCCGCGCCTCCGTCCTCCGTGCCCTCGTCTCCTCTGCCCTCGCGGACGGCGCTCTCGCTGTCCGGGCCCTCGCCGTCGGCGCTCCCTCGCGGGAAGACGACGACGGGCGCCGCCCGCATCGTGCGCAGGGTGCGGGCTCGGGCGGCGGCGTCGTGCCGGCGGCCGTCGTGCGACGTCTGCCAGGCCGCCTCGTCGAGAGGAGTCCACGCGGCCCGCTCCGGCGGGGCGCTCCCCGCGGCGAGGGCCGTGAGGTCGGCGTCGAGCACGGGCAGGCCCCAGCCGTCGAGGGCCGTGTGCGCGACGACGAGCACCGTGTGGTGCACCGCGCCGTCGACGGTCACGAGACCGGCGCGCACGGGCAGGTCCGTCGCGTAGTCGAACCTGCGGCCCCAGAGCTCGTGACGCATGCGCGCGCCGCGCACGGCGACGGCGGCGAGGTCGTCGACGCGCTCCTCGACCACCTCGACCGTCCCGACACCGCAGATCTCCTGGACGAAGGCGTCGCCCCGCGCGTGCATTCGCGTCCGCAGGGAGTCGTGGCGCTCGACGAGCGCGCGCACCACCTCCACCGCCGCGGCGGTGGGCAGCGGTCGGTCGAGCGGACCGCCCCACACGAGGTTGAACTGGTGGTCCTGCGGCGCGAGCGCCGCGAGGGCCCGCCGGATGGCGGTCTGCCCCCATGTGGCGGGCCCCTCGCCCGCGCTCCCGCGGACCTCGACCCGGTGCACGACCCTCATCGGGCCTCCTCCCCTGCGGCGACCGGTCGTGGCACGCGGACCGGGCGGTCGCGCTGCTCCCCCGGCCACGCCCGGACGCGGCACACGTGCGGGCGCGCGCCCGGCGTCGCGCACGCGGCGACGGCTCCGTCCGGGGCCGGCACGTCGGACACCCACCACTCCTGCCCGCGCCACGCGCCGTCGTCGGCCCGCACGAGCCCCGGGGCCGCGACGTCGAGGCCGAGCACGTCGAGCAGGCGCCCGCCGACCGCCTTGGCGCACGCCTCCAGGCGCGCGAGGCGACGCCAGTCGTCGGTGGCTCCCGCGGTCCGGGCCGCGGGGCCGAGGTAGCGCGCCGCGACGCGGGCGACGTCCACGCGGGGGTCGCGCACCTGCACGTCGACGCCCACGTCGTCGCCCGCGAGCGCGACGAGCGCGTGCCCCCCGCTCCGGCTGAGGTTCCACCGCTGCCCGACGACGGGCCCCGGCTTCCCGTGCGGCCCCACCTCCCACCGGACGTCCGCGGGTGCCAGGCCCGCGCGCCGCGCGAGGATCGCGCGGGCGGCGACGTGGGCGTGCACGTACCGGGAGGCGTCGGCGGCGACCGCGAACCGCCGGGACCGCGCCCGTTCCGCCGCGCCCAGCAGGGTGTCGCTGCCGAGCACGGGGACCGTCGTGTCGACGTACCAGGCCTCGACGTCGAGGACTCCGCTCATGCCACGACCTCCAGGCTCGCGACGCGCAGGGGACGGTCGGCCCGCACGAGGACCTCCAGCCCGCCGCGCAGGGGTCGTGCCGTCACCGGCCGCAGGTCGGGCACGCGGTGGTGCGCCCCCGGCACGGGCTCGGGCCCGACGGCGAGCACGGCCGCCGTCGCCCCACGCCCAGCCGCGACGCCCGCCGCCGAGTCCTCGAGCACGAGGCACCGCCGCGGGTCGACCCCGAGCAGCCGGGCCCCGGCGCGGAAGCCCTCGGGGTCGGGCTTCCCGCGCGTCACGTCCTCCGAGCACACGAGGCGCCCAGGCACCGGCAGCCCCGCCGCGGTGAGGCGCGCGAGCGCGACCTCGCGCGCCGCCGACGTCACGACCGTCCACGTGCGGGCGTCCAGACCGGCGAGCAGCTCGGCCGCGCCCGGCACGGCGACGACGCCCTCGGTGTCGTCGCACGAGAGGCGGTGCAGCCACGCGGCCTCGCGCGCGACGTCGGCACCCGGCGCGACGAGGCGGACGACCTCGACGTCGCGCCGCCCGTGCGACGCGGCGACGACGGCCGCGCCGTCGAGCCCGAGGCGGGCGGCCCACGCGAGCGTGTGGCGCTCGATCGCGGCGGACGAGTCGACGAGCGTGCCGTCGAGGTCGAGCAGCAGCGCGTCGCCGCGCCACCGCCACACGCCCGCAGGGCCGCCGCTCACAGCAGCTCCGCCGCACGCGCGGACCGCGCCGCGGCGTACCGGTCGGCGTACTCCTGCGCGGCGCCCGTCGCGTGCTGGAGGCCGAGCGGCGCGCGGCACGGGCGGCCGAGCGGCTCGCCCACCGCGCGGGCCACGACGGGCAGGCCGGGCGCCTCGTCCGCGAGCGCCACAAGGAGGTCGGCGGCGTCGAGCCGCTCCCCGCCCGCGGCCGACGCGCGGCGTGCCGCCCACAGCCCGCGCGAGACGTGCCGTCCGCCCGGCACGAGGCCGAGGAACCCCCGCACCTCCAGCCGCTCGCACGCGAGGACCTCCACCGTCGCCCGGGCGTCCTTGGTCCGCCCGTCGCCGTGCACGGGGTCGGGGCCGCCAGGCGCCGGGTGAGGGCGGCCCGTCCCGTCGCCCGCGGAGGACACGGTCTCGTCCGACCCGACGGCGGTCGCCGCTACGCCGTGCTCGGCCACGACGCCGTGCTCGTCCACGACGTCCTGCTCGTCCGCCACGAGGTGCTCGGCCGCGCCGTCGAGGTCGCCGTGCGCGGCGTGGTCGGCGACGGCGTCCGCGGCCTGCGCACCGCACGACGCGCAGTCGTGCACGACGACCCGCACCGGCACCGCGGGACCGGCCGCGCGGCAGACGACGGCCGCGTCCCGCTCGGCCAGGACCCGCACCGCGTCGAGCGCGGCCGGGTCGAGCCGGTCGCCGAGAGCGGCCGGGCCGCGACGGTCGTCGTGAGCGGCCGGGTGGGGACTGTCGTCGCCAGCGGCCGGGCCGCGACGGTCGTCGCGTGCGGCCGGGTCGGGCCGGTCTCCGCGCGCGCCGGGGCCGGGCCGGGCGGGCCCCGCGGGGGACGCGCCGCCCGCCGTGGCGTCCCGCGCCGTGGCCGCCCAGGTCGCGCCCGCGGCGAGCGCGTCGAGACCGAACGCGACGAGCTCGTCGACGCGGCTCTCGGGGCGGTCGGCGGGGAGCAGCCCCGAGAGCACCCACGTCCGCACCGCGGCCGCCCGGTGCGCCGTCGTCCCGGGGCCGGCGGGCGGTGGCCAGGCGGTCCGCGCGACGTCGGACCCGAGCAGCCAGCACGCCGCGCCGAGCTCGACGAGCGCGGCGGGCGCGACGCCCCCCAGCCGCGGGCAGACCCCTGCGGCGAGCGCCGCGACGTCGTGCGCGACCGCCGCCGGGTGGACGCCGAGCCACCCCGCCCAGGCGTCCCAGGCCCACCCGAACGGGTGCTCGAGCGGCTCGCCCGCCGTGGGGCGCAGCACGCGCAGCGTGCAGCGCGACCGTTCGAGCGTGACGGCGACCGGCCGCAGGGTCGCCGGGACGCGCGCCGGCGTGCGCTCCGGCCCGGGCCGGTCCCACGCGTCCGGGTCGACGACGTCGTCCGCCGGGACGGTGGCGTGCCGGGCGCCGTGCGCGTCGTTGCCCGCGAGGCTGGGGCCGTCGCCGTGCTCGAGCAGGTGCGGCAGCGTCGCGACGACCGGGTACCGCTCGCGCGCGCAGAACGTCACGACGGCCTCGTCGTCGTCGCGCGCGTCGTCGGGCAGGGTCGCGAGGTGCGCGGCGAGCCGTCGGGCGCCGTCGGCGGGGAGCACGAGGCCGAGCGTCGGCACCCACTCGTCGTGGCCGAGCGGCGCCCAGGCCTGGCCCGCGGCCGCGGCGGCGCGCACGAGGTAGGCGTTGCGCGGGCTGTTCCAGTTCGAGTACAGCGCGACGGCGTGCCGCGGCCGGGCCCGCACCGCGCGCCGGACGAGCTCGGCGAAGCCCGCGACGGGCGCGACGTCGTCCTGGAGCACGAGGTGGTGCGTCGCGCCGGGCGCGACGGCGGCCCAGGCGCGCTTCGCGGTGCGCAGCGGGCTGGGCGGACCGTCCGGGTCGGGGTCCTCCACGACGCGGACGTCCAGCGGGGCGCACGCGCGCACGAGGGCGGACACGTCGCCCCGCGCCGGGTGGTGCATGACGACGACGCTCAGCACCGGGTCGCGGACCTCGCCCCGCGCGGCGGTCACCCGCCCCGGCCCGGGCTCCCCGGCGCGCGCGACCGCGGGCCCGGCCGTCACGGCGCGACCTGCCGCGCTCTGCCGCCGCCCGCGCGTCGTCGCACGAGACGCACCGCGACGGGGAGCAGGACGGTCAGCCCGACGACGTTCGCCACCGCGATCGTCGCGTACAGCGCGGTCGGCCCGCCGCCCGCCCGCGCGAGCGCCCCGCCGACCCCGAGCGACACCGCGTGGTAGAGCACGTTGAGCGTCACGGCGACGCGCCCGTACCCGAGCTGTTCGAGCAGCGTCACGAGGTACAGCACGAGGCCCACGCCCGCGTACGACGGCCCGACGACCCGCAGGTACAGCGCCGCCTGCGCGGCGACCTCCGGGTCGGCGGAGAGCTGCCCCGCGAGCAGGGGCGCCGCCGCGAGCACGAGGGCGCCCACGACGACGTACGTCCCCGCGACCACGACCGTCCCGGCCCGGAACGTGCGCGGCAGGAGACCGAGCGCACCTGCGCCCCACTGCTGGTTCATGACGATGCTCACCGCGGCCGCGAGGCCGATGGCCGGCACGACGACGAGCGTCTGGACCGTCGCGGCGCCGCCGAACCCGGCGACGACGTCGGTCCCCGAGGGCCCGAGCACCCACACCATGACGAGGTTCGTCACGGTGAGCAGGAGGTAGGACAGACCGACCGGCAGGCCGACGCCGAGGAGGAGCGCGCGCACGTCGACGCCCCGGTGGTCCGCCGCGCCCGGTCGCGCGGCGCCGCGCATCCGTCGTCCCGCGGGCGGGAGGAGGCGTGCGCGCACGAGGAGGGCCCACGCGACGCCCGCGCCCACGAGGGTCGACCCGGCGATCGCGACCGGGACGGCGAGGACGCCGAACCCGCCGACCAGCCCGACGAGCCACACGACGAGCACCTGGAGCCCCGCGACGAGCAGCGCCACGGTCGCCGACGCACCCGTGCGGCCCCAGCCGCGCAGCGCGGCGGCCGCCACCGCCGTCGGTACGGACAGGACGCTCGCGAGCACCGTCCAGCGTGCGAACGCCACGAACTCCGCGACGAGCGGGTCCGGCACGGAGAGCACGGTCGCGAGCGCCGGGGCGGCGAGGACGACGAGGAGCGCCACGGCGCCGAGCACCGCACCGCCCGCGGCGACGAACCGCCCCAGGAGCGCCGTCGTCGCGGACGACGGCACGCCGTCCCGGCCGCGCGCGCCGCGCAGGCGCGCGAACCCGACCTGCGTCGAGACGTCGAGGCCCTCCTGGACGGCGAGGACGAGGAACGTCACGGGGATGAACAGCGAGCGCACGTACAGGCCGTCGTCGCCCATGTGGCCGAGGAGCGCCGCGACGACGAGCTGCGCGAGCGCCCCGACGACGAGCGCGGCGCAGATCGGTCCCGCGAGCCGCAGGACGCGCCGGCGCAGCTCCGCGACCGACGGCGCGGACACGCCCGGCGGCCCCGACGCGCCCCGCGGCGCGGCGTCAGGATCGGGCCCGGGGACGGGCAGGGCCGGTGCCGTTCCCGCCTCCCTAGACGAGCTCGACATGCCGTGCCCTGCCCTGCAGCCAGCCCTGGGCGAGCGTGAGCCGCTGGACGGTCCGCGTGCCCTCCATCATCTCCAGGCCGGGCACGTCGCGGACGAGCTTGTCGAGGTACGGGTGCTCCCACCGCGCGCCGGGTCCGAGCAACGCGGGCACCGCGCGCGTGACCTCCTCCGCGAGGTCCAGCGCCGTGGCCTTCGCCGCCGCGGGCAGCGTCCCGTCCGCCGCGTCGGCGTCGGCGCCGCGCGCCGCCTGGAGCACGAGGGCCCGGGCCGCGTGGAGACGGTCGTCGAAGGTCTCGAGCAGCCGGCGCTCGTCGGCCCGGAACGACGACCGCTCGGCCCGCACGTAGTCGAGGGCCGCCTGCGTGACGCCCACGGCCAGCGCCGCGACGACGGGTCGGAGCCGGTTGAACGTGCGGACCGCGCCGAGGAGCCCGCGGCGCGACGGCGAGAGGTGCCGCCCCAGGGTGTCCTCCGGGCGGAGCGGCACGTCGCGGAACCGGACCTCGCCGAGCTGCACGGCCCGCATGCCCGTCGTCACGAGCGGCGCGGCGTCGAAGCCCGGGCGCGCGGTGTCGACGAGGTAGACCCCGACCCCGAGCGGGCCGGGGCGGTGCCGCGCGAACACGACGCCGAGGCTCGCCCGGGCGACGTTGCCGACGTACTTCTTGTGGCCGCGCAGGACGCCTCCCGCGGCCACCGCGGTCTCGAGCGCGGCGGCGTCCGAGCCGCGGTCGGGCTCGGTGAGCCCGAAGAACGTCCACGTGCGCGGCTGCGCGACGTGCCGGTAGAAGCGGTCGCGCTGCTCGTCGTCCGCGAGGTCGTCCACGACGACCCCGGACATCGACGGCCCCGGCGCCCCGACGACGACGGACGCGTCGCCCCACGCGAGCGTCTCCGCGACGACGGCGCGCTCGACGCACGTCCGCACGAGCACGGGCACGCCCCGCACGCGCAGCGGGTCGTCGAGATAGCCGGGCGGGAAGCCGCCGAGCTGCCGGTACGGCAGGACGCCGGCGTCGAGGAGCGCGTGCAGCGCGCCGGGGTCGGCGTCGACCGCGAGCGCGCGCTCGCGGAGCGCGACGGCCACGGGGCGCAGGTGGTCCCGCAGCGCCAGGAGGTCGACCGTGGTCATGCGTCCTGCCCTTCCCCGCCGCGGGTCGCCCCGGTCGGCAGCGTCCCGCTCGCATGGCCGAGCAGGTCGATCGTGCGGGCCAGCCGGGCCGCGTCGCCGTCGACGAACCCGGAGGCGCCGAACAGGTTGTGGACGGTGCGCGACGTGCGGTCGAGCACCGCGGTGACGCGCGCGAGCGTCGTGGCGGGCACCGGTCGGTCGTCCGCCCGCTCCCCGGGCTCCGCGGTCACGCGCGCCAGCAGCGCCTGCGCCTCCAGGTGCGCGAGCGCGGCGTCCGCGAGGACGAGGCGGACCGGCGGCAGGTTCACCGTCGCCGTGCCGCCGACGCTCCGGCCGCGCAGCCGGTCGACCGCACGGTCGGCCAGCCGTTCGCACAGGCCCGTCCGCGCCCACGCGACCCCCACGCGCCACGCGGCGTCCGCGGCGCGGCCGCGCCGGTCGTCCACCGGCCCGGACGCCGCCGCGCGCCAGGCGAGCAGCGGGCCCGCGTCCGTCACCACCTCGCCCAGCAGCGCCGCCCCGGGCGGCGGGGCGACGTCGTCGGGCAGCAGGACGCACTCCCCCGGCAGCGCCGCGACCGGCAGCACCGCGGCGAGCGCGACCAGCGCCGCGACCGCGCCCTGCTCGCGCGCGACGTCGCGCACCCCGGCGATCCCGGTGACCCGGGCGACCCCGGCCCCCGAGGTCGCTGCACCCCCCGCGGCGCCCGGCGCCGCGACGCCGGCGCTCACCGTGCCCGCGTCCCGCGAGACGACCCCCGCGCTCATGCGAGCACCGCCTCGCGGGCGCGGCCGCCGGCCTCCGGGGCCGTCGCGGCCGACCGCGGACCGAGGGCGAGCGAGCAGCGGTAGCCGAGCTCGACGCACCGCTCGTGCAGCACGACGGGCGCGTCCGGGGCGTCGTCGTCCGCGAGCACCTCCCAGACGCCCGTCGCCGCGGCCCCGGGGTCGGCGTGCCGCACGACGTCGCCGTCGAGCAGGGGCACGTCGGCCGGGTCCACGTCGACACCGAGGACGACGCGCCGGACGTCCGGGCCCGCCTCGCGGGGCGCGTCGGACGAACTCGCCGACGCGCCGGGGCCCGCGGGGCGCGGACCCCGCGGGGCGCGCGCGACCGACAGGTCCTCGACGGGCCGCCCCGCGCCGTCGCGCGCGACGACGAGCGCCACCACGCGGTCCCGCGCCGGGACGCGCGTCGCGGTGGGCGGGAGCGTGCACTGCTCGAGGACGAGCACGACGGCCGTCCCTGCGCGCCCGGCATCGCCCGGCCCGCCGACCGGCCCGCCTCCCGGTCCGCCGCGCGACCCGACAACGGGCCCGCCGTCGGCGAGCAGCTCGCCCGCGAGGCGCAGCGCGGTGAACGGGCCCGCGAGCCCCTGCTCCGTGACGCAGAAGGTGGACGGGCCGCCGTCGAACAGGTCCGCGACGAACCCGCCGAGGAGCCGTTCGTGCTGGAGGTCGGGCGTCGTCACGACGAGCACGACGAGGCGCACGTCGTCGAGCAGCCCATGCCCGTCGAGCGCCGCGCGCGCCGCGCGGATCATCGTCGGGTAGTCGCGGCCCGGCCCGTCCTCGAGCCACTCCGTCGGCTGGTCCTCGCCGTAGACGTACCGCAGGTCCTCCGCGACCGACCGCCGCGTCCCGTCCCCGACGGGCACGAGGTCGTCGACCGGCACGTCCACGACGGCCCGCACCCGCAGCGCGTCCTGGCGCGGACCCGACGCCGGCGAGGCTCCGGGCCCCGCACCGCTGCCCCCGAGCGGCACGTCAGTTCCGGGTCGAGTGCTCGACGACGAAGTCCGTCAGCGAGCCGACCGTCTCGAGGTGGTGCTGCTCGAGCGACTCCGGGTCGACCTCCATGTCGAGCGAGTCCTCGAGGGCCATGAGCAGGCCGAGGACGCTCGTGGAGTCGAGGTCGAGGTCGTCGAACAGGCGCGTCGTCGCGGTCACGTCGGGCAGCGGTCGCCCGAGGACGCTCGACAGGGCCTCGACGACGGCCCCGACAACGCGCTCGCGGCCGAGGGCCTCCTGCGGCTCGGTGCTGGTGCTCACGATGGTTCCTCCGGGTGGTGGGTCGGCGCCCGCGGGGCGGGCGGTGGCTGGACGACGGCGGACGGGCGGTGGGTCAGGGGACGGCGCCGACGGGCTCGACCCGCGCGCCGAGGTCGTGGAACACCTGGCGCGCGAGGAGGTCGTCGGGCGTGTCCGCGTGCCGGACGAGGAACGTCTCGTCGCCCAGCGTGAGCACCTCGGCCGGGTACCCGTGGCTGAGGAAGTGCACCGGCGACGCCGTCGCGCCGTACGCGCCGGAGCGGTCGACCGCGACGAGGTCGCCCGGCGCGAGGTCGGCCGGGAGCGGCACGGCCTTGCCGATCGTGTCGTTGGGGGTGCACAGCGGGCCCGTCACGTTCCACGCGACGTCCTCGGCGGTCGACGCGGGCCCCACGCGGCGCATCGGGAAGTTGCGCTTGACGAACGACCCGATGCCGACGGCCGCCATGTGGTGGTTCGTGCCGCCGTCGGCCACGGCGAACCGCTCGCCCATCGACTCCTTGACGTACCGCACGCGCGCGACGTACGTGCCGCACAGCGCCACGAGGTAGCGGCCGAGCTCCATGACGAGGTCGGTCCGGGGGTGGCGCTGCACGAACGCCTCGACGACGGGGTTGAGCGCCGCGGTGAGGACCTCGACGTCGAGGTCGCGCTCGCGCTCGAAGTACGCGACGCCCAGGCCGCCGCCGACGTCGACGAGCTCCAGCGGGAACCGCAGGCGCTCCGCGAGCCGTTCGGCGAGATCGAAGATCCGCGTCGTGTTCTCGACGATCGTGCCCTCGTCGAGGATCCGCGTCCCCATGTACACCTGGACGCCCACGACGCGGGACGCGGTGAGGCCGTCGCACAGGTCGGGCGCGTCGAGGAGCTGCTGCTCGTCGATGCCGAACTGGCGCGGCTTGCCGCCCATGGTGAGCCCGGAACCCTTGACCGAGAACGACGGGTTGACGCGCAGCACGACGCGCGCGGGCCGTCCCACCGCCTGCGCGAGCTCGTCCACGAGCGCGAGCTCGGGGAGCGACTCGACGATGATCGCGCGCACGCCCGTGTTGAGGCACGAGACGAGCTCGTCCCGGCTCTTGCCGGGGCCGAGGAACAGGACGTCCTGCGGCGCGACGCCCGCGGCGAGCGCGGTGCGCAGCTCGGCGAGCGACGACACCTCGGCGTTCGCGCCGAGCGCGTGCAGCAGCCCGCAGACGCTGACGTTCGGGTTCGCCTTGAGCGAGTAGAAGATCCCCAGCGCGGGGTGCAGCCGCTCGCGCAGCGCCCGGTAGTTCGCGGCGAGCACGTCGCCGTCGTACACGTACACGGGGGTGCCGTACCGCTCCGCGACCGCGGCGAGGTCCGCGCTCCCGGGCGTCGTCGGCCGGGTCGGGGTCGTGGTCATCGGGCGTCTCCTTCGGTGGGGCGGCCGGTGGGCCGCGAGGCCAGCCGCTCCGTCACGGCGCGGTCGAGGCGGGTCAGGGTGTCCTCGTCGGGCGCGACGAGGAGGCCGTGGAGGCGGCCCGCAAACGTCGTGCTCGGCGTCGGCCCGGACGCGCCCGACGCCCCCGCGTTGACCGTGCCGGTCCCCTGGACCACGAGGCCCGCCTCGCCGGGGGCGCCGGGCAGCAGGTCGCCGAGCAGGTCGTGGAGCGCCGCGAACGGGAGCGGCGCGTCGAGCACCAGCGGGTACTGGCGCGCGAGCGCGACCCACCCGTCGGGCTGGAACCGTTCCTGGAGCGGGACGGTGTACGTCGACATGTTGCTGCGCGCGTTGATCTCGAGGACGGGCAGGAGCCGGCCGTCGGTGCGCACGAGCGCGTCGACCCCGACGAGGCCGTGGAAGCCGTCGGCCGCGAGCCGCGCGCCGAGGCGGCCCGACAGCTCGGCCAGCGCGTCGACCTGGTCCGCCGGCAGGCGCGACGGGATGCGGTGGCCCTTGTGGACGCCGCCCTCCGTGATCGCCTCCTTGACGAAGTCGAACGCGACCGAGCCGTCCCGCGCGACCGTGAAGTGGTAGTTGAGGTCCGTCGCCTTGTCGGCCCAGACCTCCACCACGACGGCGAGGCGGTCGTCGCCCGAGCGCGCGGCCCGGCGCGCGACCATGCGCACGAGCTGGTCGAGCCGGCGCGGGTCGTCGACGACGAGGATCCCCTTCCCGGAGACGCCGTACGCGTCCTTGACGCCGACGGTCGCGCCGTCCGCGACGAGCCGCGCGGCCTCGGCGCACGCACGCTCGAAGTCCTCGACGGTGCGGCACGCCCAGCCGCGCGCCTGCTCCACGCCCAGCTCGTCGCACAGCCCGCGGCTGTAGACCTTGCTGTTGACGGTCTTGGTCGTCGCCGCGTCGGGGAGCACCGAGCGCAGGCCCGTCGCCGTCGCGAGGTCCTCCTCGGCCGACGACGTCCCGTGCGCGAGGAGCCGCACGCCGTCCGCCGCGAGCTCCCCCAGGCGCGCGAGCAGCGCGGGCGAGTCGAGCGCGTCGAGCGTCACCGTGCGCAGCGGGTCGCTCGACCCGGCGACGTGCACCGTGGGGAGCCCGACGCCCAGCGCGTCCAGGTGCGCGAGGTGGTCGGGGTCCGGCTCGGCCTTGAGCACGACGTGGTCGCGCGGGCCCGCGAGGAGCAGCGCGAGCTCGTCCATGCGGTGGACGAGCGCCGCCGTCGCCGACGCGCCGCCGACGGCGGGCAGGCCGACCTCCCCGGCCGCCCACGCGTCCTCGACCTCGACGTTCCCCAGCAGGACGAGCGGCGCGTCGGGCGCGCCCGCGAGCGCGCGCTTCGTCCGCGCGAGGAACGGCTCGCGGTCGGCCGTGGTGGTCTGCGGGGCTGTCCTCGTCACCTGGTCGACCGTCATGCCTGCTCCTTCGTGTCATGGGCCGTGGCACCTTCGGAGCCTTCGGAGACCCTGAAGCCCTCCGAGGCCTCGTGGCGCAGGACCATGGCGGAGAACGTGGCGCCCAGCCCGACGGCGACCATGAGGAACGGGTCGCCGGGCCGCAGCCGACCCTCGGCGCGCGCGGCCGCGTAGCCGATGAACGAGTCCGCCCCGAAGCAGTGCCCGGTCACCGGGACGTCGTCCAGCCGGACGCGCGCGAGCGGGAGGCCGAGACGCGCGCACAGCCGCCGCCAGGACACGCGGTTGACGTTGTGCGGCAGGACCAGCGCGAGGTCGTCCAGCGTGAGGCCCGCGCGCTCGACGGCCTCCAGCACGACCTCGGCGAGCACCTCGGTGTACGTGACGCCGAACGGGCCCGCGAGGTCCTCGGGGAGCGGCACCTGGTGGTACTCGCCCAGCGTGCGGGTCGCGTAGGCGAGGACGGGGCTGCCCGGCGCGAGCCCGTCGGCGGACGAGCCTGCCGGGCCTGACGCCGCGACGAGGCACGCCGCCGTGCCCTCGCCCATGATCGTCGTGCCCTCGATGAGCCGGGAGCCCGGGCTGAACGCCTTCTCGCCCGTGAGCACGAGCGCGAGCGCGTCCGGGTCGCCGTCCGACGCGAGGAGACGCCCCGCGAGGTCGACCGCGAGCAGCGCCGACGCGCACGCGTGCTGGGTGAGCGTCCACACGACCGCGTGGTCCAGGCCGAGGCGCGTCGCGGCGTCGTGCAGCGGGTTCACCCCGACCGGGGCGACCGTCGCGATGGTCCGCGCCCCCAGCACGTACCGGACGCGGTGCTCGTTGCCCGCGAGCCCGGGCACGGCGCGCGCCGCGGCGACGAGCAGGTCGGTGAGGGTCTGCCCCGGCGCCGTGCACACCTCGCGCAGCCCGAAGAACCGCTCGAACACGCCGAGCTCGAGGTGGTCGAGGCCGAGCTCGTCGGCGAGGTCCCGGATCGGCACGCGCGTCGCGGGCACGTGCGCGCCGACGTCGACGAGGGTCGTCATGCCGCCGTCCCGGGGACGTCGACGACGCTGCGCAGGTGCGTCGCGAGCGCGCGGGGCGTCGGGTTGTCGACGACCGCCTCCGGGTCGAGGTCGACGCCGAGGACGTCCTCCAGGTCGCCGAGCAGCGCCAGCACCTGGACCGAGCCGAGGCCGAGCCCGGCGAGGTCGGCCCCCGCGTCCACGTCGGCGGGGGCGACGCCGAGCGCGGTGGCGACGTGGCGCAGCACGAGGTCGTCGAAGGCGTCGGGGCGGGGTGCGGTCATGGTCGGGTCCCTGCGAGCTCGGGGTGCGCGCGGTCCCGGGCCGCGCGCAGGGAGTGGAGCGCGGCCAGGTCGCCCCGGCCGTGCAGGTCGCGCGCCCGGCCGCGCTGGATCTTGCCGCTCGTGGTCCGCGGCACCTGGCCGGGACGCACGAGGACGACGTCGTGCACCGCGGCGCCCGAGACCGTCGCGAGGTGGGCCGCCATCTGGCGGACGACGGCGTCCAGCTCCTCCTCGGCGCTCGCCGCCCCGCCAGCCCGGGCGCCCGGCGTGGGGCGGAACTCCTGGACCGCGCAGAGCGCGCCCGGCCGGCCGTCCGCCTCGAACACCGCGCCCGGGCGGCCCTCGGCCCCGGGGTGCAGGCGGCGCAGCTCGCGCTCCAGGTCGTACGGGTAGAGGTTGCGGCCCGCGACGATGAGCAGCTCCTTGATGCGGCCCGTGACGACGAGCTGGCCGCCGTGCAGGGCCCCCAGGTCGCCGGTCCGCAGCCACGGGCCCGTGCCGTCTGCGGCGACGGCGCCGAAGATCTCCGCCGTCGCGGTCGCCGCCCCGTCGCCCCAGTACCCGGCCGCGACGCTGCCGCCGCGCAGCCAGACCTCGCCGACCGTGCCGTCCGGCACGGTGGCGCCCTCGCCGTCCACGACCCGCAGCTCCACCCCGCTCGGCACGCCGCAGCACACCAGGCGCGCGCCCGGCCCCTCGACCGCCGCGGCGTCGGGGAGGGCGGACAGGTAGGAAGCCTCCTCCGTCACGACCAGGCGGCCGTCGGCGAGCGCCGTCTCGTCCGCCGTGACGACGAGCGGGAGGCGCCTGTCGGGGTACGTGGCCGTCAGCGTCGCCTCCGCGAGGCCGTAGCCCGGCCCGTGCGCGGACCCGCGGAAGCCCACGGGCTCGAACCGGCGCGTGAACGCGTCGAGGACGGCCGGGTCGACCGGCTCGGCGCCACCGAGCGCCCAGCGCAGGCGGGACAGGTCGAGCTCGGCGAGCTGGTCGTCGCGCACGCGCCGCGCGCACTGGTCGTAGCCGAAGTTCGGCGACGCCGTGACCGTCGCACCCGTCTCGGTGATGGCGGAGAGCCAGCGGACGGGGCGCTTGAGGAACGACGTCGAGGGCACGACGACCGCCGTCGCCCCGAGACCGAGCGGCACGAGCAGCATCCCGACGAGGCCGAAGTCGTGGTACCCCGGGAGCCAGCTGCAGAAGACGTCGTCCGGGACGAGGCCGAGCGTCGTGGTGAAGGCGTGGTGGTGGTGCAGCACGTTCGCGTGCGTGACCACGACGCCCTTGGGGGTGCTCGTGGACCCGGAGGTGTACTGGAGGAACGCGACGTCCAGCGGGCCCGGGCGGTCCCGCCGCGCCGGGCCGTCCGTCGCGCCGTCGACCACGGTGACGGCGACCGGGCCGCCGTCGGCACGTCGCAGCGGCACGGCCCACTCCGTCGTCTCGATCGCGGCGGTCGGGTCGACGAGGACGACGGCGGCGTCGCAGTCCGCGAGCATCCCGCGCACGCGCTCGCGCTGGTACGCCTGCCCGCCCGGGAGGGGGGACGGGACGGGCACCAGCCCGGCGGAGAAGCACGCGAGGAGCCCGACGACGAACGACGCGGTGGCGGAGTAGAGGACCAGCGCGCGGTCACCGGTCTCGTGGCGGGCAGCGAGGCGGGCCGCGAGCGCCGCCGCCTGCGCGTCGAGCTCGGCGTAGGTGAGCGTCCGCCGCTCCCCCACCTCCGGCACGACGACGACCGCGGGGTGGTCCGGGCGCTCGCGCACGTGGTCGCGGACGAGGTCCACGAGAGTCCGGTCGTCCGGCAGCACGCCCACGTCGCCCCCTGCTCGCCGGCGCCGGGACCGTCCCGACGCACGCGGACGCCAGGAAGCACACGCCCCACCCCGGCGGTCCGGGGGAAGCCTCGCAGCGGTTGCTCGCGGTGTAAACAAATTCACGTGGCCGGAAGAGGACAAATGCCTTCTCTCGACCGCAACCCGTCACATCGGTCCGCACCGCGGGGCGGCCCGGGACCGTTACCGGGGTCGACTACAGTCACACGGCGTGACCTCGACGGAGCGGGACCCGGTCCTCGGGGCCCGCCGTTCCGCGCGGGCCTTCGCGCTGCGCCGCGCGCACGACGTCCTCGTTCTCGACGACGGCAGCGAGGCCTGCCCGGAGCCCCTGTGGCTCCGGGTCCGCGAGCGCGCCCGCCACGCCGCACGCCTCCGCGTCGTGACGCTCGGTGCGGGTCGCGGCGAGGGCACCGACGGCGCGCCCGCGCAGGACGGCGGCCCCGGTCGTGCGGCGGGTCGGCCCGGTGACGTGAGCGGCGGCGCCCCCGCGGTCGAGCGACGGGTCGCGACCTCACTCCCGGTGTCGCTCGTCGCCCTCGACGCCACCGTCGTGCTCGTGGCGCGCCCCGGGCGCACGCGCGCCGTGACCGACCGCGACGCCGTCGCCGCCCTCCGTGCCCTCGCCGAGTCCGAGTGGGACCGCGCGCGGCCCGACGGCGACGCGCTCGCCCCGAGCGAGGACACGCTGCTGCGGCTGCTCGCCGAGGGCAAGACCGACACCGCCGTCGCCGTCCGGCTGGGCGTCTCGCCCCGCACCGTGCGCCGACACGCCGCCGGCCTCATGGGGCGGCTCGGCGCCACCAGCCGGTTCGAGGCCGGCGTCCGGGCCGCGCAGCGCGGCTGGATCCGGATGACCGACCGCTGACGAGACCGTTGCCCGCCGGGGCGCCCGCCACTATCCTGGGACGAGCCCGTCGCGCTGAGCGTCGGGAAGTGGACCCGAGACCCGTCCGGATGGTCGTGGCGCTCGGGTCTCGCGCTGTCCGGGCTCGGTGCTAGAGATCGACGACCCGGCTCACCACGGGCTCGCACCGCTGGCGCCAAGAGGTGCCCCTCGCCCACGCCCAGGCGATCGCGTCGGGCAGCGCGAGCAGCGGTTCGGCGGTCGCGCTCTCGTGCCGGTACGCCAGACTCTCCGAGCACCCCGCGGCTCGGGTGGCCTCGATCAGGTGCCTGCGGTCGCGCTGGACCAGGCTCTCGTCCCGCTCGAGGCACAGGTGCGTGCGCCGGTCGCGGGCGATGTCCTCGACGAGGGCGCGCAGGCACCTCTCGCGCCGTTCGAGCTCCGTCCTGTACGCGCCTCCTGCCCGGTAGACCGTCACCTCCGGGGCCAGTCCGACGAACGCCTCGAGGATCTTCCGGCGACGCGCGTCGCTCTCCCTCTTCATGTGGATGCGTGGCTGGCGGGGCATCGTGAGGTCGCGGACGACCCGTCGCGCCGTGTTCATCGAGCCGGGCAGCACGACGGCCGCGACGAGCAGGTACTCCCGTGCCTTGCTCTCGTCGACGAACACCTGACCGACCACGTGGCCACCCTCCCCCTGCGACGACCCGAGGGTACGCGCCGGGGTGCGACACCGGGACCGCCCGGCGACGACCGCCCGTCGCGGGAAGCGATCAGCGGCCTCGGGGACGACGTCGCGCGAGCGGGAAGGACGGCCCGCCCCGTGTCAGCGCGGGCGCTCAGCGCGCCGCGCCCGCCGCGACCTGGGCGTCGCTGCGCAGGATGCAGAACTCGTTGCCCTCCGGGTCGGCGAGGACGACCCAGCCGCCGCCGTCGGGCGTGCGGCGGTCGGCGACCTGGGTCGCGCCGAGCGCGAGCAGGCGCTCGACCTCCTCCTCGCGCGACCCGTCGGTGGGCCGCAGGTCGAGGTGGACGCGGTTCTTCAGCTGCTTGTCGTCGGGCACCTCGACGAACAGGACGTGCCCGCGGCTCTCGGCGGGCGTCGTCGCGTCGGACGGTGGGACGATCATGCACTCCTCGTGGCCGGGGAGGTTCGGGTCGCCGGGCACGTCGGTGTACCCGAGCACCTGGGCCCAGAAGACGGACTGCGCGTAGGCGTCCCGCGCGTCGAACGTGGTGTGGGAGATACGAGAGGTCATAGCGCGACCCTGCCACGCGCTCGCCGCGCGAGCACCGGCTTTTCGGCCCACACTGACCGGCGTGAGCCCACGGACGAGGCACGTCGCATGGACCGGCTGGGACGACGACCCCGACCGCCTCGAGGCGGCGACGGTCACCGTCCGCGGCGACCGTCTGGCCGCGCTCGGCACGTCGCGCGCCACCACCTACGCGACCGCGTGGGCGCTGCGCACCGGGCCGGGCTGGGTCACGGAGCACCTCGACGTGTCGGTGCGGGGCCTCGGGTGGTCGCGGCACCTCGACCTCGTCCGGATGCCCGACGGCGCGTGGCGGGCCGACGTGCGCGAGGCGGGGACGCCGCCGTCGGGCCTGGCCGCGCCCGGGGTGGAGGACCCGGCCACGCTCGACAGGGCGCTGGACTGCGACATCGCGCTCTGCCCGGTGACGAACACGATGCCGATCCTGCGGCTCGGCCTGCTCGGGGACGACCCGCCGGCGCACGAGACGCACCTCGTGATGGCCTGGGTCGAGGTGCCGTCGCTGCGCGTCCTGCGCAGCGACCAGGTCTACGCGGCGCGCGAGCCGCTCGACCCCGCGACCGGGCAGGGCGTCGTCAGGTACACGAGCGCGACGCGCGACTTCACGGCCGACCTCACCGTCGACGCCGACGGTCTCGTGGTGGACTACCCGGAGCTCGCGCGCCGCCTCTGACCCCGCCGACCACGAGGTTGCTGTCGCTCTCGCGTCGAGGACGACAGGAGGCTCGTGCTCGACCGCGCGCAGGGTCGTGGTCGGTGAGGCGTGCCCGCCCGGTCAGTCCTGCGGCGGGCGGCGCAGGCGCTTGACGTCGGTCCGCCGCTTCTTGGCGGCGATCCGCCGCTCGACGGACCCGCGCGTGGGCCGCGTCGCCCGCCGTGACGGCCCGGGCGGCGCGACGGCCGCGGCCAGGAGCGCGGCGAGCCGGGTGCGCGCCGCCTCGCGGTTGCGCCGCTGCTCCCGGTGCTCGGACGCCGCGACCGTGACGACGCCCCCGACGACGCGGCGACCCAGCCGGTCGAGCAGGCGTGCGCGCTGGGCGTCGGTGAGGACCGCCGACCGGGCGACGTCCCACGACAGCTCGACGCGCGAGTCCGTCGTGTTGACGCCCTGCCCGCCGGGGCCGGACGAGCGCGAGAACCGCCACGACAGCTCCGCCTCGGGCACGACCAGTGCGGTCGTCACGCGCAGGCCGGTGCGGGCGTCGTCGGGCATCCGTCCATCGTGCCCGACGAGGACCCCCCAGCCCAACGGATTCGGACCCCGGCCCCCTGGCCGACCACCGTCCGTCGAGCACGGGACGAGCGACCGGAGAGGGGCCCTCCCGGTCGCGGACCGCGTGCTCGGCGCTGCCGTTCGACGGGCGGGACGACCCGTCCGACCTGCAAGATCACAGCGCGCCCTCCTTGACCTCAACCGTGGTCGAGGTCCTAGCGTGGCTGCATACCGACGGAAGGAACCTGAGGAACCATGCCTGTCTACACTCTCCCCGAGCTGTCCTACGACTACGGTGCGCTCGAGCCGCACATCTCCGGGCGGATCATGGAGCTGCACCACTCCAAGCACCACCAGGCCTACGTCACCGGCGCGAACACCGCCCTGGAGAAGCTCGCCGAGGCCCGCGAGTCCGGCGACTTCGCCGCGATCAACCTCCACGAGAAGAACCTCGCGTTCAACCTCGGCGGCCACGTCAACCACTCCGCCTTCTGGACCAACCTCTCCCCCGAGGGCGGCGGCGAGCCCACCGGCGAGATCGGCGCCGCGATCGACGAGCACTTCGGCTCCTTCGACGCCTTCAAGAAGCAGTTCGCCGCCGTCGCCGCCGGCGTCCAGGGCTCCGGCTGGGCCATCCTCGCTTGGGACTCCATCGGCCAGAAGCTCATCACCGTCCAGCTCTACGACCAGCAGGGCAACCTCACCCTCGGCCTGACCCCCATCGTCCTGCTCGACGTCTGGGAGCACGCCTACTACCTCGACTACCAGAACGTGCGCGCCGACTACGTCACCGCCTGGTGGAACCTCGTCAACTGGTCCGACGCCGAGGCCCGCCTCCAGCGCGCCAAGACCCAGACCGCCGGGCTCATCGTCCCCTGACGACCCCGCCGCACGACACCCGGTCGGCGAGCACGACCCTGCTCCCCCACCACAACGAGGTTGGTCCCGCTATCCACCGGATAGCGGGACCAACCTCGTTCTCAGCGGCCGCCTCGGGCCACGACACCGTCAGTCCGCGGTCACGAAGAGGTGGCGCGTGACGTCGTCGGGCAGGTCGAGGACGGTCAGGGCGCCCTCGCCCGAGGCGGTGAGGACGCCGTCGCCCACCGTGACCACGAGGGTCCGGTGCGGGAGCACGCCGGCCTCGGCGAACCGCGCGAGCAGCTCGACGTCGACCTGGATCGGCTCCGCGATGCGCTGGAGCACGACGCGCACCTCCGTGCCCGGCACCGCGCCGCGCGCGACGAGGTGCGCGCGCAGGGACACGACGCCCTGGAGGTAGCCGACCTCGGGCAGGTCCTCGCCGAGCTCGCGCAGGCCGGGGATGGGGTTGCCGTACGGGTCGTGCGCCGGGTGGTCGAGGAGCCCGACGAGGCGCCGCTCGACGAGGTCGCTCATCACGTGCTCCCACCGGCAGGCCTCGGTGTGGACGTGCTCCCAGTCGAGCTTGATGACGTCGGTGAGCAGGCGCTCGGCGAGGCGGTGCTTGCGCATGACGCGCACCGCCGTCTGCTGGCCGAGGGCCGTGAGCTCGAGCTGGCGGTCACCCCCGACGACGACGAGGCCGTCGCGCTCCATGCGCGCCACGGTCTGCGAGACCGTCGGCCCCGAGTGCCCGAGGCGCTCGGCGATCCGCGCGCGCAGCGGAGGGATCCCCTCCTCCTGCAGCTCGTAGATCGACTTCAGGTACATCTCGGTGGTGTCGATCAGGTCGGTCACTCGGCCTCCCGCGGCAGGTACGCACTCTTCTCTGGAACCATTCCAGTCTAGCGCTCTCTCATCGACACGATGATGTGCCTCTTGCTCATACCGTGCGTCACACACTATGGTGTGTGACATGACCGATCCCGAGATCTACGCCGGGCACAGCCAGGAGGTGCGCCGCGGCTCCGTCGTCGTCGCGAGCCTGCTGCTGCTGCGCACGCCCGGCTACGGCTACGGGCTCCTCGAGGCGCTCGCCGCAGCGGGCGTCCCCGTCGACGCCAACACGCTCTACCCGCTCCTGCGCCGGCTCGAGAAGCAGGGCCTCCTCGTGAGCGAGTGGAACACCGACGAGGCGCGGCCGCGCAAGTTCTACCGCACCTCCCCCGCGGGCGAGCGCTTCGCCCGCGACCTGCTCGACGAGTGGCTCGCGATCGCACGGAGCCTCCAGACCATCGACTCCCAGGAAGGCACGTCATGACGCTCACCGACCGCTACGTCGCCGCCACGCTGCGCCGCGTCCCCGCGAGCCAGCACGCCGACCTCGAGCAGGAGCTCCGCACGTCCGTCGCCGACGCGGTCGAGGCCAAGGTCGAGGCCGGCGCCGACCCGGCCCGAGCCGAGACCGACGTCCTCAACGACCTCGGCGACCCCGACCGCCTCGCGGCCGACCTCGCCGGTCGCCCGCTGTACCTCATCGGGCCGACGCTCTACCTCGACTGGCTGCGCCTCCTCAAGGTGCTGCTCTGGGTCAGCCTCATCCCCGGGGCGATCGTGCTTACGACGGACCTCGTCGACGGCGGCCCCGTCGGGTCGGCCATCTGGAGCGGCATCTGGACGACCGCCTCGGTCGCCCTCCAGATCGCGTTCTGGACGACCCTCGTCTTCGTCCTGCTGGAGCGCTACGGCGCCCCGCGGAGCCGGGACGAGCTCACCGGCCCCTGGACGGTCGACCGCCTCCCGACCGAGCGCGCGCCCCGCGAGGTCACGCTCGTCGACACGGTCGTGTCGGTCGGCCTGCTCGTCCTGGTCGCCGCCGTGCTGCTCCTCCAGAACGTCGCGACCTACCGGGGCCCCGACGGCACCGCGGTCCCCGTGCTGCACCCCGACCTGTGGCCCGTCTGGACCGGCGTGCTCGTCGCGCTCGTCGCGGCCGAGATCGTCCTCACGATCCTCGTGTACGCACGCGGTCGGTGGACCATCGGGCTCGCCGCCGTCAACACGGTCATCGGGGCCCTGTTCGCCGGGGTGGTCGTGTGGCTCGCGAGCGCCGACCGCCTCGTGAACCCCGCGTTCCTCGAGGTCACGGGCGGCGACTCGCTCACGTGGCTCTCGAACGGGATCATCGCGGCGACCGTCGTCATCGCGGCCTGGGACGTCATCGACGTCTGGGTCAAGACCCTGCGTGGTCGTCGCGCCTAGGCTGACCCGGTGACCAGCCGCCGCCTCGACCGCGTCCGACGCGCGGTCGAGGCGGCCGCCGCGCGTGACGGGTTCGCGCTCGACGCGGCGCAGTCCGCGCTCCTCGACCGGCTCGTCCGGCTCGGGGAGGAGCTCGCCGGGGCCCGACGGCGCCCCGTCCGCGGCATGTACGTGTGGGGCCCCGCGGGGCGGGGGAAGTCGTGGCTGGCGGGGGCGTTCTTCGCGGCCGTCGCGGACGGGCTCCCCGCCGGCGCGACCAAGCGGGTCCACGTGTACGACCTGTTCCGCGAGCTGCACGCGGCGATCCACGCCCGACGGGTGACCGCCCTCACCGGGCCGCGGCCCGCCGTCGGGCAGGGTGGCCCGACGCGCGGGTGGCGCACCCGGGCGACCGCGCCGGTCGCGGAGCCGACGCCGCCCAGGCCGTCGGAGGAGTCGCCGGAGCCACGCCCCGGCGCCGTCGACTCCGCGATCGACGGCCTCCTGCGCGGGACGACGCTGCTCTACCTCGACGAGCTCCACCTGCACGACACCGGCGACGCGACCCTGCTCACCCGGCTCCTGCGTCGGGCGTTCGCGGCGGGCGTCGTCGTGCTCGCGACGTCCAACTACGAGCCCGGCACGCTGCTGCCGAACCCGCTGTGGCACCACGTCGCCGAGCCGGGGATCGCGCTCCTGCGCGCGCACCTCGACGTCGTCGAGCTCGCCGGGCCCACGGACTACCGGACGCTGGGCGGGCGCGGTCGCGCCGGGTTCGCCGCGGGCGCGTGGCTCCGCCCCGGCACGACGGCGCAGCTCGACGCCCGCGGCCTGCGCCGCCCGGGCGCGGACGAGGCGACGGCGGTGCGCACCGGGTCGCGCACGTTCCCCGTGACGGCGGCGCGCGCGCACGAGCTGTGGGTGACGTTCGACGACCTCGCGGGCCGGCCGACGTCGACCCTGGAGTACCTCGACTGGTCCGTGCGCTTCCGCCGGTGGGTCGTCACCGACGTCCCCCTGCTGACCGCCGTCGACCGCGAGGCGCAGCAGCGGTTCATCGCGGTCGTCGACGTGCTGGTCGACGCGGACGTCGAGCTCGTCGTCACGTCGCCCCATGCGCTCGGCACCTTCCGCACCGCGCTCCCCGACCGCCCGGACGCGTTCCGCACCGCGAGCCGGCTCCAGCTCCTCACCGAGGACGCGGGCGGCGGCGTCCCGGCGGACGACGCCCCGCACGCCTGACCCGGCGCGTCCCAGGGCTCGCGTGCGGGGGTGTCGTGGGCGACGGTTACGATCGGCCGCAACCGACTCGACTGGAGGCACCTGGTGGCACGCTCCGACGGCACCGACGACGGCGGCGCGCGCGGTCAGCGCGGGCCCCGCGCGGCGGACGCGCTCACGTGCTCGTTCTGCGGCAAGTCGCAGCGGCAGGTGAAGCGGCTCATCGCGGGCCCCGCGGGCGTCTTCATCTGCGACGAGTGCGTCGCGCTCTGCCTCGAGATGGTCGAGGAGGACCGCGAGACGGAGTCGGCCGAGCAGGACATCGTCACCGGCAGCGGCCCGCTCCCCACGCCGCACGAGATCTTCGCGCACCTCAGCCGCTACGTCGTCGGGCAGGACGGCGCCAAGCGGGCGCTGGCCGTCGCGGTGCACAACCACTACAAGCGCGTGCGCGCCGCCGCTGCCGCCGAGGAGGCGGGCGAGGCCCTCGCGACCGACGACCCGGACTACGTGGAGCTGGCGAAGTCGAACATCTTGTTGATCGGTCCGACGGGGACGGGCAAGACGTATCTGGCGCAGACGTTGGCGCGGATGTTGAACGTGCCTTTTGCGATCGCGGACGCGACGGCGCTCACCGAGGCGGGGTATGTCGGTGAGGACGTGGAGAACATTCTGCTGAAGCTGGTGCAGGCGGCGGACTTCGACGTGAAGAAGGCTGAGACGGGCATCATCTACATCGATGAGATCGACAAGGTGGCGCGGAAGGCGGAGAACCCCTCGATCACGCGGGACGTGTCGGGTGAGGGTGTGCAGCAGGCGTTGTTGAAGATCATCGAGGGCACGTCGGCGTCGGTGCCGCCGCAGGGTGGTCGTAAGCATCCGCACCAGGAGTTCATCCAGGTGGACACCTCGAACGTGCTGTTCATCGTGGCGGGGGCGTTTGCGGGGTTGGACGACATCGTGGCGGCGCGGGCGCGCAAGCGGGGTGTGGGTTTTGGTGCGCCGATCGAGACGGGTGCGGGGGAGGACCTGTTCGCGCAGGTGCGTCCGGAGGATCTGCACCGGTTCGGGTTGATCCCGGAGTTCATCGGGCGCCTTCCGGTGATCGCGTCGGTGGCGGCGTTGGACCGGGAGGCGTTGGTGCGGATCCTGACCCAGCCGCGGAATGCGTTGGTGAAGCAGTATCAGCGGATGTTCGCGATCGACGGGGTGGAGCTGGAGTTCACCGAGGGTGCGGTCGAGGCGGTCGCGGAGCAGGCGTTGTTGCGGGGGACGGGGGCGCGGGGGTTGCGCGCGATCATGGAGGAGGTGTTGCAGCAGGTGATGTTCGACGTGCCGTCGCGTGATGACGTGGAGCGGGTCGTGATCACGCGCGAGGTCGTGCTGGACAACGTCAACCCCACGATCGTGCCGCGCACCACGACCGCGCGCGCCCGCACCCCGCGCGAGAAGTCCGCCTGACCCCGACGCCCGTCGACCGGACGACCGGGTGAATTCCGCTCGACCGGTGCCGGGGCGCTCACCACGCCCACCTAGCATGTGCCCATGAGCACGCCCGATGGTTCTCCGGCACCCGGTTGGTACGACGACGGCAGCGGGACCGGTGTCCAGCGGTACTGGGACGGATCGTCGTGGACGCAGCACACGATCCCGGCCCCGCAGAACCAGCCGGCCGCTCCCGGTACCGGCTACGGCGCCCCCGGCGGGGACCCCTCGGCAGCAGCCTACGGAGCCGCCTACCCGGGCGCGACGACGGCCACCGCCCGCACGGTCCACCCCCTCGGGTGGGTGGCGCTGGCCGCCGCGGTCGTCGGGTTCGTCTTCGCCTGCATCCCCGGCGCGCTGATCATCGGCTGGGTCCTGCTCCCGATCGCCTTCATCCTGTCGATCATCGGGTTCTTCGTGCAGGGTAAGAAGTGGCCGGTCGTCACGGCGCTCGTCCTGTCCGTCGTCGGGACGATCGTCGGCTTCGTCGTCTTCTTCACCGTGGTCAGTGACTCCGTGGACGAGGCCTTCGGCGGCTCGGACGTCACCGTGACCACCCCGGACGCCGAGGACTCGGCGCCTGCCGAGGACGAGGGCGCGGCGGAGGGGACCGAGACGGACACGGAGCAGGAGGCGGCCTCCGAGCCGGGCAGCCGCGAGAACCCGGTCCCTATCGGCAGCGTCATCAGCGGCGACGACTTCGACGTGACCATCAACTCGGTGCAGCTCGACGCGACGGACGCGGTCATGGCACCCGACCTGTACAACGAGCCGGCCCCCGAGGGGTTCACCTACGCGCTGATCAACGCGACGATCACCTACACGGGCGCGGAGTCGAGCTTCGCCATGGCGGTGGGCATCGACTACGTCGCCAGCACCGGCGAGGTCCTGGCCGCGTACGACACCTTTGCGCTCCCGCCGGACCCGAGCCTCGGTATCGACGAGCTGTACACGGGCGGCACCACGACCGGGAACACGGTCATCGCGGTCCCGGCGGGAGACCCCGGCCTGATCCGTGTGACTCCGGGGTACTTCGCCGACGAGGTGTTCGTCGCCACCCAGTAGGGCTGTCCTACGCGGTCCGCAGCCAGTCGCGTGCCGCGGCGACGAGGAGCGCGACGCCCAGGCCGAGCGTCGGCTCGGGGACGGGCGCGAAGTACGGGGAGTGGTTCGGGGCGACGCCGTCGGGCAGGTTGCCCATGCCCGTCGCGGTGGACAGGTCGAACGCGGCGAACAGCGCGGGGTCGAACCCGCCGAGGTTCCAGTAGACGAGCGGCACGCCGGCGGCCGTGGCGAGGTCGCCGACGTCCTCGGAGCCGGGCAGCGGCGGCAGCGACACGACCGCGGCCCGCCCGCCCGCGGCCTCGATGCGGTCGTGCTGCTCGTCGAGCGTGCGAGCGAGGACGGCCCGGGTGCGCTCGGCGGCGGCGGGGTCGTTGACCATGAGGTCGAACGTCGAGACCTCCTCGTACTCCGGCGCCTGCGGCGCCCCGGACGCCGCGGCCTCGGCGTCGACGATGCGGTGGATCGCGTCGAGCACGCGACGGCGCACCTGCGGCGTGAAGGACCGGACGTTGACGAGCAGCTCCGCCGACCCCGGGATGATGTTGGCCTGCGTCCCGGCGCGCAGGGCCCCGACGGTCACGACCGCGGACTCCCGCGCCCCCACCTCCCGCGACACCACGCCCTGGAGCCGCATGACCGTCGCGGCCGCCATGACGACGGGGTCGACCGTCGACTCGGGGCTCGAGCCGTGACCACCCTTGCCGTGCAGGGTGACGCGGAACGAGTCGGTCGCGGCCATCGCCGGCCCGGCGGTGAGGTTGACGACGCCCACGGGCAGGGGCATGACGTGCTGCCCCAGGACGACGTCGGGCCGCCCGCCGGTCCGGTCGAACAGCCCGTCCGCGACCATCGCCCGCGCTCCCCCGCCGACCTCCTCGGCGGGCTGGAAGACGACGACGAGCGTGCCCGACCACGTGTCGCGGTGCGCGGCGAGCTCGGCCGCGGCGCCGAGCAGGCACGTCACGTGCACGTCGTGGCCGCACGCGTGCATGGTGCCGGACTCGTGGCCGTCGGGCGTGGTCGCGGTGTCCGTCGAGGCGTAGGGCAGGCCGGTGAGCTCGGTGACGGGGAGCCCGTCCATGTCGGCACGCAGCAGGACGCGCGGTCCGTCACCGTTCGCGAGGACGCCCGCGACGCCGGTCCCGCCGATCCCCTCGTGCACGTCGTACCCCCAGCCGCGCAGCCGCTCGGCGACGATCCCGGCGGTCCGGTGCTCGGCGAACGCGAGCTCGGGGTGCCGGTGGAGGTCGGTGTAGACGTCGGTGAGCTCGGCGGTGGTCAGCGGGGTCGCGGTCATGCACGCATGATCCCGCGCCCGGCGACGGGCGGCGACCGCGCGTCAGCCCACGAAGAGGCAGAACGGGTGACCGGACGGGTCGGCGTAGACGCGCAGCGGCTCGTCCGGGTCGTCGGACCGGTCGAGCAGCAGCCGTGCCCCGAGCGCGAGGGCGCGGTCGTGCTGCCGGTCGAGCTCCGCGACGTCGGGCACGGTGCAGTCGAGGTGCAGCTGCTGAGGCACGCCGTCGTCGGGCCACGTCGAGGGCGGGAGCGCCCCGACCTGCTGGAACGCGAGCTGGACCCCGCCCGGTGCGGCGCGCAGCACGAGCCAGTCCGCGCCGTCGGGGTCGGGCTCGCCCGCGGCGGGCGGCTCGTCGCCCGCGCGGTACTCGAGCCCGAACAGGCCGCGGTAGAACTCCGCGAGCGCGCGGGCGTCGGTCGTGTCGAGCACGACCTGGGCGATCCGGGGGAACACGTCGGCCACGGTGACCACCTCCGCTCGCCACCGTCGCGCCGCGCCCGCGCGCTCGCAAGCAGGTGCGGTCGCGGCACGCGAGGATGGGACCGGACGACGGCACACCACCCACCGGGAGACGACGTGACGGACCAGGACGGGCGCCTCGCGCGGCACGTCGCGGAGGCGGCGGACGCGTGGCTGCGCGACCCGCTCGACGCGGGGGTGTACCGGCGCCTCGTCGACGCGACGCTCGCCTGGCGGGCCGACGGGGGCCGCGTGGTGCAGGGGCTGCCGGAGCCGGGTGCCGTGCCTGGCGCCTCGCCAGGGGACGGGCCGACGGCGCCGCCTCGCCCGGCCGTGGGCACACCGGACGACGACGAGCGCTACCTGCGGCCCGACCGGGCCCCGCGGGCCGTGGGCAGCACGCTCGCCGACGTGGCGAGCCTGCTCCGGGCGCGCGCCGGCGCGGCGGACGCGGAGGGCACGGCGGACGTGGCGGACACGGCGGACGACGAGCGCCCCTGACAGCCGTCGGCCGCCGTCCGCCCGCGCCACGGCACGCGGCGACGCCGACGCGTCAGCCGGTGGCGCAGGTGGGCGTCGGCGGCTCGCCCGCGAGGCGCGCCTCGGTCCAGCGCACGAGGTCGGAGGCGAGCGGCGAGTCCGCCTGGACGAGGCCGACGTGGTCCCGCCCCTCGTACGTGCGGTAGTCGACCGGCTGCCCGGCCGCGCACCGCTCCCCCACGTACGCGTCCTGCGTGCTCGGGAGGACCAGCGGGTCCGACGCCCCCTGCGCGACGAGCAGCGGCGCCTCGACCGCCCCGGTCGGCACGTTCTCGGCGAGCCGCTCCCCCAGGGCGCCGTCCGTGGGGTCGGTCGTCCACAGCGGCTGGTCCATGGACAGCGCCTCGGCGACGGAGACCAGCGCGCCCGGCTCGGACAGGCAGCGGGACGCCATCTCGTGCACGACGAGGCGCGCCCCCGGGCGCACGGCCTCGATCGCGTCCGCGTCCGGGTAGGCCGCGTCGTACGCCGCCACGACGTACGACGCGAACACGCTCCCCCCGGCCACGTTCTCCAGGTGGGACACCATGTCCGTGAGGTCGCTCGCGGGAGCGAGCGCGGCGACGCCCGCGAGCGGCACGTCGGGGGCGTACGCGGGCGCGACGGCGCCCGTCCACAGGGCGGCGTGCCCGCCCTGCGAGTGGCCCCACACGACGGTCTGCTCACCGAGCGTGGCGTCGTCGAGGGCGCGGGCCGCGCGCACCGCGTCGAGCACGGAGCGGGCCTCGCCCTGGCCGACGAGGTACGGGTGCGGTCCCGGCGTGCCGAGCCCGGCGTAGTCGGTGGCGACGAGGGCCCAGCCGCGCGCGAGCACGTCGTCGAGCAGGAAGAACGCGCCGGACTCGAACGGCTCGTCGAGCACCGACGGCGCGCACCCGCGCCCGAAGCCGGTGGTGCCGTGCGCCCACGCGACGACGGGCGGCGGCGCTCCGCCGTCCGTCCCGACGCCGTCGGGCACGACGACGAGGCCGCTCGCGACGGTGGGCTCCCCCTCGTCGAGCGTCGTCGTGTAGAGGATGCGCCAGGCCGACGCCCCGTCCGGGATCTGCCGCGTGAACGGCTCGGCCCGCAGCAGGCGGCCGGGCTCGTCCGGGAGCGCGTCGGGCGCGTCGTAGAACGCGTCGGCGTGCGGCGCGGCGCGCTGCACGGCGACGCTCACGCCCGTGAGCCCCGCGGCCGCGACGAACGCGAGCACGGCCCCGACGAGCGCGGCCGGGCCGCGGCGCGCCGACCGGGACCGGCGCGACGGCGCGGCGACGGGGTCGGGCGGACGGCGCGCGGCGCGCGCACGGCGCAGCCCGGCGACGAGCAGCCGCACGCCGAGCAGCACGAGGCGCACCCCCAGCACCACGGCGACGACGAGCACGGTCACGTCCGGCCAGACGAGCGCGAGCCCGCCGAGCAGCACGGACGCCGCGCCCACCGCCACGCGGGCCCAGCGGTCCGTGCCGGACGACCGGACGCCGTCGACCACGTCGAGGACCCCGGCGACGACCAGGCCGACGCCCACGAGCAGCGCGACGACCCCGATCGTCGGCGCGGGCCACACGAGCACGGCGACCGCGAGGGCGAGGAACAGCAGCCCGCGCACGACGCGCAGGGCGCGGGGGCCGCGCGCGTCCGGGGGCGCGCCGCCGTCGCCGACGAGCTCGGCGACGCCGAGGACGGCGAACGCCGCGACGACCGCGACGACGAGGACCGCGAGCGAGGCGAACGGCCGCAGCACGACGGCGGCGCCGAGCGCGGTCGCGGCGGCGCCGAGCACGACGGCGGCCCAGGGCGGCAGGCGGTCCCCGAGGTCGCGCAGCGCGCGGCGCGCCCGGGCGGTGGTTCGGCTCACGTCGCGACCGTAGCCACGCGTCCCGCAGGGCGCGCGCGGAGCGCGTGGCGCAGGCCGGGAGGGGTCGGCGGTCAGACCGCCTCGGGCGCCACCTGGCGCGCGAGCTCCTCGACGATGCGCACGTCGGCGTCGAGCCACGGCACGTCGAGCCAGCGCCCGGCGTCGAGCCAGGTCAGCTCGTCGTGCTCGACGAGCGGCTGGGGCTCTCCCGCGGTGACCCGCGCGAACCACAGGCGCATCACGTGGCGGTCGGTGATGATCCAGGCCCCGTGGTCGGGGCCCACGATCTCGTCACCGAGCTCCACGGCCACGCCGAGCTCCTCGCGGAGCTCGCGGTGCAGCGCCTCCGTCGGGGTCTCGCCGGGGTCGACCTTGCCCCCGGGGAACTCCCAGCGGCCCGCGAGGTGCGACGGACGGGACCGGCGCGCGCTGAGCAGGAGCCGCGGGGCGACGAGATCGTCGACGATCGCCGCGGCCACCACCAGTCTGCGCAGAGTCATACGCGGAGTGTCGCACGGCGTCGTGACGTGCGGGTGACGCGACCGCGACCGCGGCCTGCGAGGGCCGCGGGCCCGTTCGTCAGCGCAGGCCGGCCGCCCGGGCCCAGGCCACGGCCTCGGCACGGGTCGAGACGCCGAGCTTGCGGTAGAGGCTGCGGACCTGCGACTTGACCGTGTTGCGCGTGACGAAGAGCTTGGTGGCGATCTGCTCGAGCGTGACGTCCTCAGACAGGTTCGACAGGACGACCCGCTCCCGGCGGGTCAGCGGAGCGATCGGCGTGGCGATCCGCTCCGACGGGGCCGCCACGGGGCGGACCAGCTCGATGGTGCTCATGTTCTCCTCCAGATGCTCTCCGGTCACGTCATCCCCACGTGGCGAGTTCCGGTTGGTGCTACTTGAAGGGATGGGACGGGAGTCGTTTCATGACGCGACTTCTCGCGACGAGTTTCAGGACGTTCGTCCAGACCCGGACGAACCAGCCGCCGGAGCGGCGTCGGTGCAGGTCAGACGAGGTGCTGGTACGAGAGCAGCAGCAGCGCCACCGCGGTGTAGTCCTCGACGGAACCCGTCGAACGGGTCACGACGCTCACGCTCATCTGCTCGACCGTCGGGAGCATTCCCTGGGCGAGGTCCTCCTGCAGCGTGCGCTCGACGGTGTCGCTCAGCGCTGCCATGGCGGCGTCGATGCTCGCCTGCGGTCCCGACGTGAGGTAGGTCGGCGTCGGGACGCGGGGCCCGTGGCTCGCACGGGTCTCGCGTCGGGTCGGGCTGTCGGGCGACGTCACGGTGTCGATCATGGGAGTACCCCCCTGCCAGTCCGGGGGACCGTCCCCTCGGCACCCACCACCCTGGTGCGCGGTCCTCGGGGGAATCCCACGTCCGCCGCAGGAGAACCTCAAGATTTGCTCAAGACTCGGGGTTCGTGGCCTCCCGGGCGCCGTCGGTCAGGGCGCGCAGGCGCTGGAGACGTGCCGGCACCGCGGCGAGGTCGCCCCCGCGGAGCGCCGCCTCCAGCGCGCGCGCGGCCGCGGTCGTGTCGTCGTCGCCGAACGTCCCGGCGGACCCGGCGACGGCGTGGCACAGCGCCGCAGCCTCCAGGACGGCCTCGGCCGAGGGCTCCTCCGCGCCGTCCGCCCCGGGCCCCAGGAGGCGGGCGGCCTCCTCGACGCGGGCCGCGTTCCGGGCGCGCGCCCGCTGCCGCAGCACGACGAGCGCGGCGTCGAGCCGGTCCTCCGCACGGCCGTCGGGCCCGGCCGTCACGGCTCCCACCCGAGGAGCGCGCCCAGCCGGGCCGCGAGGTCGAGAGCGTCGAACGGCTTCGTGATGACGCCGGCCGCGCCCAGGCCGTCGAGGCGCGAGATCTCCCCCGCGCCGACCTTGGCGGTGAGGAAGACGACCGGCACGTCACGCAGCGCGGGGCGCGTCCGCAGGCGCGCGAGCACGGTGGGCCCGTCCACGACGGGCATCATCACGTCGAGCACGATCGCGTCGGGCCGCACGCGCTCGGCGAGCGCCGCGCCCTCGTCCCCGTCGGCGGCGACGTGCACTTCGTAGCCGCCCACCACGTCGAGCGCGAGCTCGACGACCTCGCGGATCGACGGGTCGTCGTCGATGACGACCACGCGCCGCCTGGTCTGCCCTTCCGCGTCCATCGTCCCGACGCTAGCCGAGAAGCCCGTGCCCGGCAGCGCGCGCCCACGGGCGGTCCCCTACGCTCGACGCATGGTGGGGCAGCGGGGACCGGCGGAGCGGACGCACGACCCCTTCGTCCTCTGGTGCTGGGTGGTCGGCGTCCTCCTCGTGCTCCTCGCCGCGGTCCTCGCGAGCCCCCTCGACGCCGAGACGCGACGCACGGTCTCGCAGGCCTCGATCGTGAGCGCCGGGGCGATCGCTGCGGCGAGCTGCGGGTGGCGCGCGGCACGCTCGACGGGCCGACGGCGTCGGGCGTGGAGCCTGCTCGCGCTCGGCGGCGTGGTCGGTCTCGTCGGCAACGTCTACGCGGGCCTGGTCGACAACCCGTCGACGGGCGACTACGCCTACATCGCCGCGCTGGTCCTCGGCATCGTCGGGCTCGCGTTCTTCCCCACCGTGCGCCCGCGCGGCAAGGAGATCGGGCGGATGCTGCTCGACAGCGTCGTCGTCGGCGGCTCGGTGCTGTACATCGCGCTCTACGCGGTGACGCTCCGCTCGGCCGAGGCCCCGCCGACCGGCACCACGGCCGTCACGGCGTACACGCTCCCGGTGGTGGACGCGCTGCTCGCGACCTTCGCCGTCCTCGTGATGACCCGCTCGACCGCCTCCGAGCGGGTGCCCCTCGTGCTCGTGGGCAGCGGGTTCGTGCTCTACGCCGTCGCCGACGTCGCGTTCGCCCTGCTCTCGGCCGACGGCACGTTCACGTTCGGCAGCCCGATCGACGTCGGGTGGGTCGGCGGGTACCTCATGATCGCGCTCGCCGCGCGGCACCGGGCGGCGAGCGGCAGCCCGGTGGCCGACGAGCGGGCGCAGGGGTCCGCGATCCTGGGCACGACCGTGACGTTCTGCCTGTTCCTCGCGGCCGCCCTGATCCGGGTCGTGCAGTCCTCGACGGGCTTCACGTGGGCCCCGAACGCGCTGTGGGTCGTCGTGCTGCTCGCCGTCGTCGCACGGCAGATCCTCGTCGTCGCCGACAACGAGTCGCTGCTGCACGGCCTGGAGCGACGCGTCGAGGAGCGCACGTCCCAGCTCCGCGCGCTCGCCGGCGAGCGCGCGCGGACGCTCGAGTCCGTGGCGGACGGCATCTACGGCGTCGACCCCGACGGCCGCGTCACCTTCGTCAACGCGGCGGCGTCCCGCACGCTCGGCGCGAGCCCCGACTCGCTCATCGGCCGGGACGCGCACGCGCTCTTCCACGCCCCCGACGCGGACGGCAACCCCTATCCCGCTGACTCCTGCTACATCCGGGAGGCCGTGCGCGACGGCATCACCGCGGTCGCCGAGCAGGACGTCTACCTCCGCGAGGACGGCTCCGAGGTGGCCGTCGAGGTCACGGCGAGCCCGCTCAAGGACGACGGCCGCACGCTGGGCGCGGTCGTCGTGTTCCGCGACATCACGGACCGGCGGGAGGTCGAGCGGCTCAAGGACGAGTTCGTGTCCGTCGTGAGCCACGAGCTGCGCACGCCGCTCACCGCGATCCGCGGCGCGCTCGGCCTGCTCGACAGCGGGGCCCTGGGCACGCTCCCCGAGCGCTCGGCGCGCATGGTGCACGTCGCGCGGTCCAGCAGCGACCGCCTCAACCGGATCGTGGACGACATCCTCGACATCGAACGCATGGACTCGGGCACGACGCCGCTCGAGCGGGCCGACCACCGCGTCGCCGACCTCGTCTCGACGGCCGCGGAGCCGGTCGGGCTGCTCGCGCGCGACGCCGGCGTCGAGATCGTGCAGGAGGACACCGACGAGGTCGTCGCCGTCGACGGTGACCGCGTCGTGCAGATGCTGACCAACCTGCTGAGCAACGCCGTGAAGTTCTCCCCGCCGGGCGGGACGGTCCGCGTGTCCGCGCGCTCCGCCGGGGAGATGGTCGAGCTCCGCGTCGAGGACGAGGGGCGCGGCATCCCGCCGGACAAGCTCGAGGCGGTGTTCCGGCGCTTCGAGCAGGTCGACGCGTCGGACTCGCGCGAGCGGGGCGGCAGCGGGCTCGGCCTGGCGATCTCGCAGAGCATCGTGGAGCGCCACGGGGGCCGCATCTGGGCCGAGAGCCGCGGCGAGGGCATGGGCGCGACCTTCCGCGCGACCCTCCCCCGGCCGGAGCCGGTCCTCGACCCGGCCGACGACGTGCCCGCGACCGCGCCCGGCGACCAGCGCCCCCGGGTCGTGGTGGTCGACGACGACGCGTACGTCGTCGACGTGCTGCGCGCGGTCCTGGAGTCGCGGGGGTACGACGTCGTCGGGGTGACCGACGGCACGCTCGCCTTCGCGGCCATCGAGGCCGCCCGGCCCGCCGCCGTCGTGCTCGACCTCGCGATGCCGGGGCGCGACGGGCAGGACGTGCTCGACCGGGTGCGCCGGAGCGCCGCGACGGCGAACGTGCCCGTCGTCATCGTCTCGGGCTCGCAGCCCTCGAAGGCCCAGGCGACGGCGTCGCTCGCCGACCGCTGGCTCGTCAAGCCGGTCGCGCCCGCGGAGCTCGAGCGCACCGTCAAGGAGGCCGTGAGCCTGCGCCCGCACCACGAGCACGTGCTCGTCGTCGAGGACGACCCGGAGGTCGGCGAGGTGGTCCGGGCCGTCCTGCAGGGCGCGGGCCTCGTCGTCACGCTGGCGCGCAGCGTCCACGAGGCGCTGGAGGTGCTCGCGGGCGGCGACGACCCGGCGCTCGTCGTGCTCGACCTCACGCTGCCCGACGGCGCAGGCCGCGAGGTCGTCGACGCGCTCCGCCAGGACGGCCGCCTGAGCCGGGTCCCGCTCGTCATCTACAGCGGGGCCCGCCTGGACGCGCACGAGCGTGCGGACCTCCGGCTGGGAGATACCGTCTACCTGCGCAAGGGGAGCACCGCCCCCGAGAAGCTGCTGGAACCCGTGCTCGACCTCCTGGACACGGCCGCGGGCCGCTGGGGCACGGCGCACGACGACGGGGCAAGAGCCTCAGGGACGGAGATCACATGACCGCGGGACCCATCATCTACGTGAGCCACGGGACGGGCACGGGGAGGACCGAGCTCTCCGCGTTCGACGCGGCGCTCACGGACGCCGGCGTCGGCGACTTCAACCTCGTCCGGCTGAGCTCCGTCGTGCCGCCCGGGTCCCGCGTGGTCGAGGTGGACCGTCTCGAGGAGGGGTACGGCGGGCACGGCGACCTCCTCTACTGCGTGTACGCCGAGGCGCACGCCGTGATGCCCGGCCACGAGGCGTGGGCCGGCGTGGCGTGGTCGCTGCGCGACGACGACAGCGGTGCCGGTCTCTTCGTGGAGCACGAGGCGCCGTCGCACGAGCAGCTCGAGCTGGACCTCACGCTCAGCCTCGAGGACCTGGCCGCGACCCGCGGCAACCGGTTCCACCCGGCCGGTCGCCGGGTCGCCGGGGTGCGCTGCGAGTCGCTGCCCGTGTGCTCCGTCGTCGTCGCCGCGTACCGCCGCGAGGGCTGGGACGGGGAGACCCGGTGACGGCGCCGACGCGCGCCGGCGCGGGGCGCGCCGCGGTGACGTTCGAGCAGACCGTGGGCGGCGAGCTCGCCGACCGGTTCTGGGAGCTCTACCTCGAGGCGTTCGAGCCGCTGCGCACGCGCGCGGCGGCCCGGCACGTGCTGCACCGGGAGGAGTTCGACGAGGAGATGAGCGACCCGCGGGTCCTCAAGCTCCTCGCGCACGACGACGACGGCGCGGCCGTCGGGCTGACGACGCTCGCGACAGACCTCGCGGCGGTCCCGTGGGTGAGCCCGGAGTTCTTCGCGGCGCGCTACCCCGAGCACGCTGCGCGCGGCGCCGTCTGGTACATCGGCTTCACGCTCGCCCACCCGGGCCGTCGGGCGAGCCGGACGTTCATGGACATGATCGACGCGCTCGTCGCGCACCTCGCGGAGAACCGCGTGGTGTGCGCCTACGACGTGTCGCGGTTCAACGACGACTCGTTGCGGTTCGCGGACAACCTGCGCCGCCACCTCGAGCGGACGCAGGACGTCGAGGTCGAGACCGTCGACCAGCAGACGTACTACGCGACGACGTTCCGCTGACCGTCGCGCCGACCCTGTGCCGGGGCGGTCCGCACCGCCCCGGCACGGCCGTCAGCTGCCGACGTGCGCCGCGTACTGGTCGGCGGTGAGCAGGTCGCCCGTGTCGACGACGTCGACCTTGAACAGCCAGCCGTCGGTGTACGGGTCCGAGTTCACGACGGCCGGGTCGTCGACCGCCGCCTGGTTCACCTCGACGATCGTGCCCGTCACGGGCGAGAAGAGCTCCGACACGGACTTGGTCGACTCGACCTCGCCGATGACGCTCCCGGCGGTCACCTCGGCGCCCACCTCGGGCAGCTCCAGGTAGACGATGTCGCCGAGGGCCTCGGCGGCCGTCGCGGTGATCCCGACGACGGCGGGCGTCGAGCCGTCGATCCACTCGTGCTCGGCCGTGTACTGCAGGTGCGCCGGGAACTGGGCCTCGGTCATGGGGTTCTCCTTCGGGACGACGGGGCGGTCAGGACTGCTGGGGACGACGGTAGAACGGGAGCGGCACGACGACCACGGGCTCGGCCCGGCCGCGCACGTCGACGGCAAGCTCGGTGCCCTCCGCCGACAGCTCGGGCGTGACGTACGCGAGGGCGATCGGGTGGCCGAGCGTCGGTGACGGCGCGCCGGACGTCACCGTGCCCACGCGACGCGCGGACTCCCCCACCGCTCCCCCGGCGTCGACGCCGTCGCCCGGCAGCACGACGGCGTAGCCCGCCCGCGCGGGCCGCCGCCCCAGGCCCCGGAGCCCGACGAGCACGCGCGCGGGCGGCGACTCCCGGCGCGCGGCGAGCGCGGCGCGGCCGACGAACTCGAGCGGCGCGCCGTCGGCGTCGACCTTGTCGAGCTTCACGACGCGCCCGAGCCCCGCCTCGTACGGCGTGGTCGTGGTGTCGAGCTCGTGCCCGTACAGCGGCATCCCCGCTTCCAGGCGCAGCGAGTCGCGCGCGGACAGGCCCGCCGGGACGAGGCCGAGCGGCGCGCCCGCGGTGAGCACCGTGCGCCACAGGACGGCGGCGCGGTCCGCGGGCACGAAGAGCTCGAACCCGTCCTCCCCCGTGTACCCGGTGCGGGCCACGAGCGCGTCGACCGGGCCGTCGTCGGTCCGCAGCACGAGCGGCGCGGCCGCGTAGTACCGGAGGTCCCGCACGGTCTCGGCGGCGACCGGGTCGGCCGGGTCCGTGAGGCCCGCGACGATCTCCTCCGCACGCGGGCCCTGGACCGCGACGAGCGCCGTGCCCGCGCCCTGGTCGGTGACCGTCGCGTCGAAGCCCGCGGCGCGCTCCACGAGCTCGCGCGCGACGAGGTCCGCGTTCCCCGCGTTCGCGACCACGAGGAATCGCTCGTCCGCGAGGCGGTACACCACCAGGTCGTCGAGGACCGCGCCGTCCTCCTGGCAGATCATCGTGTAGCGCGCCCGGCCCGGCGCGACCGCGGAGAGGTTCCCGACGAGCGCGTGGTCCAGCGCGGCCGCGGCCTGCGGTCCCGCGACCTCGATCTCGCCCATGTGGGAGAGGTCGAACAGGCCGGCCGCCTCGCGGACGGCGCGGTGCTCCGCGAGGTCGGACGTGTACCGCAGCGGCATGAGCCACCCGCCGAAGCTCGTGAGGTTCGCGCCGAGCGCGACGTGCTCGTCGTGCAGCGGGCTGCGGCGCTCCGCGCTCTCGGTCGTCCCGGTCTGCTGCTCGGTCATGCGAGGTCTCCCGTCACGTAGGACTCCAGGGGCGGGCACGAGCACACGAGGTTGCGGTCGCCCCGCGCACCGTCGATGCGGCGCACCGGCGGCCAGTACTTCCCGGCGCGCAGGCTCGCGACCGGGTAGGCCGCGAGCTCGCGCGAGTAGGGCTTGTCCCAGTCCTCCGCCACGAGCGCCGCCGCGGTGTGCGGCGCGCCGCGCAGCGGCGACTCCTCGACCGCCCAGCGGCCCGACGCGACCGCGTCGATCTCGCCGCGGATGGCGACGAGCGCGTCGACGAACCGGTCGAGCTCCGCGAGGTCCTCGCTCTCCGTCGGCTCCACCATGAGCGTGCCCGCCACGGGGAACGAGAGCGTCGGGGCGTGGAACCCGTAGTCCATGAGCCGCTTCGCCACGTCCTCCGCCGTCACCCCCGTCTCCGCGGTGATGGGGCGCAGGTCGAGGATGCACTCGTGCGCGACGAGGCCGTTCGGCCCCGTGTACAGCACCGGGTAGTGGTCGGCGAGACGGCTCGCGATGTAGTTCGCGGTGAGCACCGCCGTCTTCGTCGCCTCCGTGAGCCCGTCCGGGCCCATGAGCGCGACGTACGCGTAGGAGATCGGCAGGATCCCGGCCGAGCCGTACCGCGTCGCCGAGACGGGCGTCGCGGCGGACGCGCCCGGCGCCAGCGGGTCGCCCGGGAGGAACGGCACGAGGTGCTCGCCGACCGCGACCGGGCCGACCCCGGGCCCTCCCCCGCCGTGCGGGATGCAGAACGTCTTGTGCAGGTTCAGGTGCGAGACGTCGCCGCCGAACTCCCCCGGGCGCGCGAGCCCGACGAGCGCGTTGAGGTTCGCCCCGTCGATGTACACCTGACCACCCACCTCGTGTACGAGGTCGCAGACCTCGCGGACGTGCTCCTCGAAGACGCCGTGCGTCGACGGGTAGGTGATCATGATCGCCGCGACCCGCGGCCCGTGGTCGGCCAGCTTCGCGCGCAGGTCGGCGAGGTCCACCTCGCCGCTCTCGGCGGTCCGCACGACCTCGACCTTCAGGCCCGCCAGCGCCGCCGACGCCGCGTTCGTGCCGTGCGCCGAGGCGGGGATCAGGCACACGTCGCGCTCCACGTCCCCGCGAGACACGTGGTACTCCCGGATCGCCAGCAGGCCCGCGAACTCGCCCTGCGAGCCCGCGTTCGGCTGCACCGAGACGCCCGCGTAGCCCGTGATCTCGGCCAGCGCCGACTCCAGGCCGCCGATGAGCTCCTCGTAGCCGCGCGCCTGGTCGGCGGGGACGAACGGGTGCAGGTCCGCGAACCCCGGCCAGGAGATCGCCTCCATCTCCGCCGTCGCATTGAGCTTCATCGTGCACGAGCCCAGCGGGATCATCGTCCGGTCCAGGGCGAGGTCCTTGTCCGCGAGGCGGCGCAGGTAGCGCAGCATCGACGTCTCGGAGCGGTGCAGACGGAAGATGGGGTGCTGGAGGTACGGCGTCGTGCGGGTCGCCCAGGTCGGGAGGTCGTGGCCGGGCGATGCGGCAGCAGCGGCGTCCTCGCTCTGCCCGGTTGCGGGGTCGATCCCGAACGCCCGCACGACCGTGGCGAGGATCGCCGGCGTGGTGGTCTCGTCGCAGGCGATCTGTACATGATCTGCGTCGGGGTTGTACAGGTTGACGCCGGCCGCCGCGGCGGCCTCGACGACGGCGGCGGCGCGGCCCGGGACCACGGCGCGGACGGTGTCGAAGAAGGTGTCGTGCTCGACCGTGACGCCGCCCGCGCGCAGGTGCTCGGCGAGGGTCGTGGCGTGGGCGTGGGTGCGCTCGGCGATCGCGCGGAGGCCGTCGGGGCCGTGGTAGACCGCGTACATCGAGGCGACGATCGCGAGGAGCGCCTGCGCCGTGCAGATGTTGCTCGTCGCCTTCTCGCGCCGGATGTGCTGCTCGCGCGTCTGGAGGGCGAGGCGGTAGGCGGTGTCGCCGTCGGCGTCGATCGAGACGCCCACGAGGCGGCCGGGCAGGGAGCGCTCGAGGCCCTTGCGGACCGCCATGAACGCGGCGTGCGGGCCGCCGTAGAACAGCGGGACGCCGAACCGCTGGGCGGAGCCCACCGCCACGTCGGCGCCGAGCTCGCCGGGGGAGACCAGCAGCGTGAGGGCGAGGAGGTCGCTCGCCACGGTGACGAGCGCACCCGCGCCCTTGGCCTCCGCGACCACGGGCCGCCAGTCCACGACGCGACCCGACGCGCCCGACTGCTGGACGACGACGCCCACGAGGTGCGCGTCGTCGTCCACCTCGGTGGGGAACGCGCCCGCCGCGCGGGCGGCGGCGAGCCCCGCCTGCAGGCCGCCCGACAGGTCCGCGACGACCACGGGCAGGCCGACGGCCTGCGCACGACCGAGCGTCACCGCGAGCGTCTGCGGGAAGAGGTCGGCGTCGAGCACCACGTAGCCGCTCTTCGCACGCGACGCCCGCCACATGAGGGCGACGGCCTCTGCGACCGCGGTCGCCTCGTCGAGCAACGACGCGTTCGCGACGTCGAGGCCGGTGAGGTCCTCGACGACCTGCTGGAAGTTCAGCAGCGCCTCCAGGCGGCCCTGCGAGATCTCGGGCTGGTACGGCGTGTACGCCGTGTACCAGGCGGGGGACTCGAGGACGTTGCGACGGATCACCGGGGGAGTGACGGTGCCGTAGTAGCCGAGCCCGATCATCTGCGTCTTGACGACGTTCTTCGCGGCGAGCGCGCGCAGGTGGTCGAGCACCTCCGTCTCGGTGCGCGCCGCCGGCAGGTCGAGCGGGCGCTCGGTGCGGATCGTCGCGGGCACCGCGGCGTCGACCAGCGCGTCGAGCGAGGAGTAGCCGAGCTGGTCGAGCATGACCTGCACCTCGCGGCCGCGCGGGCCGAGGTGGCGCGGCGCGAACGCGCCGGAGGCGGCGTCGGGCGGCGAGGTGCGGTCGAGGGACGGCTGGGTCACGGGGACCTCCGGGGGAGGGGACGACGGCGGGTCCCTCCCCGCTCTGTCATCGGACGCACGCGTCGACCTGAGAGTTTTGCCGGTCCGCCGTGCCACGAGGGCCGGGGCGCGCCGACTTGCACCGTCGGTGGGCCGAGGTCGCCGGGGGTCCGACGAGCGCACGACCGCTTTCCAGAGTTGCCTCGCCTCGACGGTACGTGGGCCTGAGAGATTCCCGGGGAGGACTTGCTCCTTCGGCGCCGGCGCCCGGTCCGGGGACCGTGCTGCCGAGCTCTCCCGTCGAGGTTCGGGCGGCAGAACTGCAGTTGTGCGCACGATCCTACCGGGGTCGCGCCACCCGGGCGGTCCCTGGCGGGCGCCACGGTCGCGCTCGCGGCGGACCCGCATGCGGAGATGTCCACGCTCCAGGCGCACGCCTACCGGTAGCCCGGCACGGGCGCGCGCGGCCGTGACAGGGTGGGGCACGTGCACCCCGACACCGTGGCCGATCTCGTGCTCCTGCTCGTCCTCGCCGGAGCGGGTCTCCTGCTCGTCTGGTGCGCCCGCGCCACGGCCTCCGGACGGATCGGGCGCAACCAGGTCGCGGGCATCCGCACCGCGACGACTCTGGCGAGTGACGACGCCTGGCGCACCGCCCACCGCACGGCCCGGCCGCTGAGCGAGGCCGCGGGCTGGGTGCTCGTCGCGGCCGCCCCGGTGCTCCTCCTCGTCGACGACGCCGCGGGCCTCGTCGTCGTGCTGGTCGCGACCGGTCTGGCGCTCGCCCTCACGGTGGGAGGGCTCGTCGTCGGGACGCGGGCCGTGCGCCGCGAGGTGGGTCCTCGCCGCTGACCCGGCGGCGGCTCGTGCACGGTCGACGCCGCGAGCCCGGCCGTCGCTCAGCCCGGCGTGCCGCGCCGGGAGGAGTCGCCCGCGGGCTCCACGACGACGGAACGCACCGTCGCGAGTCGCCGGACCGCGCGCTCCAGGGCGCGCGTGCGGCGGGGGGTCGCACGGAACGACACGACGATCCGCCCCGCCCGGCCGTCGCCGTCGACCGGCCCGGTCGCGAGCGAGTCGAAGCTCACGCCGCGCGTCGAGAAGACCCCGGTGAGCGCGGTGAGCGTGCCCGGCTGGTCGAGGCCGTGCACGGTCGCGACCCAGTCGCGCTCCGCACCGACCGGGCCCGGCGCACGCACCGCGCCCGCCGCACCGGTCGCGCCGGGGACGCCCGCCGCCACGCCCGGCGAGCCCGCCCCGCCCTGCGGACCCGCCGCGCCCGCCGCACGGCCCGCGTCCGACACCGCGCTCGCCGAGATCAGGCGATCGATCCCCTCGGCCGCCTGCACGAGCCGGCGCGCCTCGTCGTCGGGCAGCTCGTCGAGCAGCACGCGCGTCCAGCCGCCGGGGCCGAGCACGACCGGGACGCCGAGGACGCCGCGCGACGGCACGCCGTCGGTCGGGCCGAGCCGTCCGTCGAGCTCGCCGTCGAGCGCGACCTGCCCCGCGACGACGATCTCGCGGCCGTCGAGGATCACCTCCAGCAGGTCGACGGTCGCGCTCGCGGTGCCCGCGGGGGTCTTGGCGCCGGACTGGTGCGTCATCCAGGGCCGCGTGACGAGCCGCAGGTCGGCGGGCCAGGTGTCGATGAGCTCGAACGCGGCGCCCATGTCCTGGCTCGCGACGCGCGCGAGCTCGTCCTTCGCCGCGGCGATCTCGCCGGGCAGCGCGTCGAGCGTGCGGCCGCGGCGCAGCGCGGCGACGGCGCGCGCCCGCTCGTCGGCGTCGAGCCCGCTCACCCGGACGGTCGACCACAGCGGCACGGCGTCCTCGCCGTGCTGGCCCCCGACGAACCCGCCGACGCGGTGCCGCCGCACGCCCAGCTCGACCGCGAGCTCGCGCCGGAACCGCAGCGTGTCGAGCCAGGCCCCCATGCCGAGCACGCGGTGCCGCCCGAGCCGTTCCGCCATGACCGCGACACCGAGCTCGACGGGGTTCGTCACGACGATCACGACCTCGTGGCCCGAGCCGTGCCGCGCGATCGCGTCCGCGTACTCGGCGAGCACCGCGCTGTTGGTCGCGGCGAGCACGCGCCGGTCGGGGTCGGCGCCCGTCCGGGCCGGGGGAGTGAGGCCGGCGGCGACGACGATGACGTCGGCGGTGACGTCGTCGGGCGAGTGCGCGACGTCGAGGAGCGGCGCGTGCTCGTCGTACGCGTCGACGAGGTCGGCGCGCAGCCCGTGCACGGCGCGCCCCGACGCCCCGCCGGCCCGGCCGACGAGCTGGAGCCGCGCCGTCGGCGGGAGCACCCGCCGCTCGACGATCTGCGTGCACACCTGTCGGCCGACGTCGCCCGTCGCCCCCACCACCGCTACGTCCACCCCGGCAGGCTACGACGCCCCGCGACGTCGCGGACCCTCAGGGCCCGGGATCGCCCGGTGGCCCGGGGACCCCGGCGTCAGGCGAACGCGATGTCGCCCGCGGCGGCGACCATCTCGTCGAGCACCGCGGAGACCACGGGACGGGGCTCGTGCCGGGTCGCGCGGTGGCGCGCGACGAGGCGGCGGGAGCCGAGGCCGGGCAGCCCGACGACCGTGACGCCGTCGGGCACCTCGTCCGACGCGCCGCCCTCCACGGCGAGCGCCGGGAGCATCGCGACACCGAGCCCGGCGGCGACGAGCGAGAGCGCGACGTCGAAGTCGTAGTAGTTGTGCCGCGTGCGCAGGGTCCCGCCGAGCCCGCGGGCCAGCCGCCGGAGCGCACGGGCGGCGGCGGTGCCGGGCTCCGGTCCCAGCCAGACGGCGTCGCGCACGTCGTCGAGGCGCGTGGGCGTCGGCATGCCCGCGGGGACGACGAGCCGCCACGGTTCGTCGAGCAGGACGATCTCGCGCGTGCCGCGCGGGGCGGGGGAGTCGGCCTCGTAGTCGCGCTCGAGGAGCACGACGTCGAGCTCGCCCGCGCGCAGCAGCCGCAGGGCCTCGGTGGGCTCGCGCTCCTGCACGTCGAGTTCGATCCCCGGCGCGGTCTCGGCGAGCCTTCCGGCGACGGGCGCGACGACGGCGCGGATCGCCGTCTGGAAGGAGCCGACGGCGACGCGCCCGCTCACCTCGTCGCCGAGCGCGGCCAGCGCCTTGCGCGCCTCGACGAGCTCGGTCTCGATGCGCTCGGCGGTCTCGGCGAGCACGCGACCGGCCGGGGTGAGGGTCACGCCGCGCGGTCCGCGGTCGAGCACGACGACCCCCTCCTCGGCCTCGAGCCGCTGGATCTGCTGGGAGACCGCGGACGGGGTGACGTGCAGGAGATCCGCTGCCGCGAGGATGCCTCCGCCCCGGTGCACGGCAAGGAGGAAACCAAGTCTGCGTGGGTCCGTCGCCATGTAGAGATGCTAAACGCCCGGTGCAGAATCCTTCGATTGTGCTGAACCTCGGAAGGCCTCACACTTGTCGTGGCGCCGGTCGGTTACCTCCTCCTCCTTACGGGTCGGCGCCCGAGCTTCGCACCACCCGCGCCACCAGCCATCGGCCCGGAGCGCACAGCCACCGCAGCGTCGCGGTACCCCCTCCACCCCTTCTTCGTCACCGGAGTACCGCTGTGCCCGTCACCCTCGACGCGATCGTCATGTTCCTCGGCTGGATCGGTGCCGCCGCCGGCGTCGTCGCCTACGCGATGGTCAGCCGTGGCCGCTGGGCGCCGTCGTCCGCCCCGTTCCAGCTCACCAACCTCACCGCCGCAGGCCTCATGGGCATGGTCGCCGCCGCGAACGGCGTGTGGCCGTCCGTCGCCGCGAACCTCGTGTGGGTCCTCATCGGCGCCCAGGCGATCGTCGTCATCGTGCGGGCGCGCCGTGCGCGCCGTCCCGCGCTCGCCGAGGCCGCCGGGATCACGGCGGCCGCCTCCGCACCGGCCGCCGTGCGCGCCGACGGCGACCCCGCACCCCAGGAGGTCGGGCTCGCCGCCTGACCACCCCCGGCCCGGCTCAGCGCTAAGCGCCCGGCGCGGGCTCCAGGACGACGTCCACGACGACCGCGCGGTGGTCGGACAGCCCTGTGTCGACGGCCGTGGCGGGCCCGAGGGCCCGGACGGTCGGGCCGCCGGGCAGGCCGTCGGCCAGCACGTGGTCGATCTGCCGCACGGGCCGGTCCACGGGGTGCGTGAGCACGTCGGCGAGCGACGTGAACCCGGTGATCTCTGCCGGCTCGGGCGCGCGCAGGTTGAGGTCGCCCAGCAGCACGAGCGGGCGGGGGAGCGGCGCGCAGGCCCCCGTGAAGGACCGGAGCTGGTCCGCGGTGAACTCGGGGCGCGACGTCGTGTGCGCCGTCACGACGGTGAGCGGCCCCCACGGCGTGCGGACGGCGGCGGCGAGCGCGGCGCGCGGCTCGTCGGGCACCACCCGGAACGGCAGCAGGCGCGCGGCCCCCGTCGCGGTCCCCGGCCGTCGCCGCCGCACGCGCGACCGCCACGGCATCCGGTCGAGCTCGAGGCGCGACCACCGCTCGACGGGGAACCTGCTGACGAGCCCGATCCCGTACGACGCGACGCCGGGGACGCGCCGCACGCCCGACCCGGGCCGGCCCGCGCGCACCCACGCACCGGAGACGCCGCGCAGCGTGGGGGACAGGTGCCGGTGCTCGGCGCGCAGCGCCTCCGCCGCGACGGCCACGAGGTCGGCGCGGTGCGAGCGGGGCGAGTCGCGCTCCACCTCCTGGAGCGCGAGCACGTCGGCGTCGAGGTACGCGACGGCGCGCGCGAACCGCTCGACGTCGACCGTCCCGTCGAGCGCGGCACCGTGCAGCGTGTTGAAGGTCGCGAGGCGCAGGGCGCCCTCCGGTCGCGGGGGCAGCGGTCCGTCGGTCAGGTCACGGGAGTCGTGGGGCACCGGACGATCCTCGCGCGGGCCGCGGACCGTCGCGACCAGGGCGGGTCCCCCGCCCGGCACCGGGGACGCCGCGGGGGCGACGCGCCCCGGGCCTGTCAGAGGGTGCGGCGCCAGGCGGCGATCCGCTCGACCGCCTCGGCGACCGTGCTCGGGGCCGCGGCGAACGACAGCCGGACCCAGTCCCCGCCCCGGACGCCGTCGAAGTCCGTGCCGGGCGTGAGCGCGACGCCCGCCTCGGCGAGCAGGCGCGCGCACCACGTCACGGAGTCGAGGCCGTCCCCGGACACGTCGGCGTAGACGTAGAAGGCGCCGTCGGCGGGCGCGACGCGCGACCACCCGAGGTCGTCGAGCCGGGACAGCACGAGCTCGCGCGACGCCGCGTACCGCGCGACGTTCTCGGCCGCGGCGGCGTACCCCTCGGGGGAGAACGCGGCGACGCCCGCGTGCTGCGCGAGCGCGGGCGGCGACAGCGCGACGTTCCCGGCGAGCGCGTCGACCGGCCCGACGAGCTCGTCCGGCAGCACGAGCCACCCGAGGCGCCACCCGGTCATCGCCCAGTACTTCGAGAACGAGTTGACGACGACCGCGCCGTCGGGCACGTACCGCGCCGCCGTGGGCAGCGCCGCGGCCGGACCGTCCGCGCCGTCGCCGTAGACGATGCCGTGGTAGATCTCGTCGCTGACGAGCCGCACGTCGTGGTCGGTGCACCACGTCGCGACGGCGTCGAGCTCGGCGGGCAGGATCATCGTCCCCGTCGGGTTCGCGGGGCTCGCGACGACGAGCCCGTCGAGGCCGCCGTCGTAGTACGCCTCCATGAGCTGCGACACCGTGGGCTGGTAGCGCGTCTCCGGGCCGCAGTCGAGCTCGACGACCTCGCACCCCAGCGCGCGCAGGATGTTCTTGTACGCGGGGTAGCCGGGGCGGGCGAGCGCGACGCGGTCGCCGACGTCGAAGGCCGCGAGGAACGCGAGGAGGAACCCGCCGGACGACCCGGTGGTCACCGCGACCCGCGCCGGGTCGATCTCGACGCCGTACCAGCGGTCGTAGTGCTCGGCGATCGCGCGCCGCAGCGCGGGGACCCCGAGCGACTCGGTGTAGCCGAGGTCGCCGTGCTCGAGCAGCTCGATCGCACGCCGCCGCACGACGTCCGACGCCCCGGTCGACGGCTCGCCCGCGCAGAGGTTGAGCACGGACGCGCCCGCGTCGCGCAGCCGGTTCGCCTCGGCGAGGACCTCCATCACCGCGAACGGCGGCACGTGGGAGCGGCGTGAGACCTTCATCGACCCGGGCATGAGCCCATCATGCCCGGGTCATCCGTTCGTCGGACGTCGGCCGGCCGCGCACCGGGGTGTCGGTCGTCCGGCGGACGCGCCGTGCCCGACGCCCGGGGTCGGATGGGACCATGACGACCGACGACGCCTGGCGCGACGGCCCCGACGACCGAGAGGACGGCGACCGCGGCGGAGGGCGGGACCGCGCCGCGACCTTCCGCCCCGTCCGCGGGTGGGCGGTCCTGTGGCGCAGCGCGTTCGGGCTCCGGCACGGCGGCCACGAGTACGTCGTGGCCGTGGACTTCCTCGACTGGGACGAGCGCATCCGGCTGTACCGGGACGGTCGGCTCGTCGACGAGCAGCGCTCGCGAGCCCGCTTCGACCTCGGGGGCGCGACGCTGGAGGCGAGGATGAGCACCTACGGGATGCGGTACGTGCGCGTCGTGGACGCGGTCGGCACCGTGCACGACGTCCCGCCGCTGCCCGGGACCGCCGAGGCGTGGCGCGACCGCATGGACCGCGAGCGCCCGACGGCGAGCCGCGCCGTGGGCGTGACGGCGTGGGTCGTGCTCGCGGTCGCGCTCCTCACGCAGGTGCCGCAGCTGCTCGAGCTGGCGTCGCAGTTCACCGGCTGGACGCCGCCGTTCGTGCCGGACCTCCCGGGCCCGGTGAACACGGTCCTCACGGTCGGCGGCGTGCTGGCCGCCCTCGACCGGGCCCTGCGCCGCCGGTACCACCCGCTCCTCGACGGCTGAGCTCTCTGCTCGTCCGGCCGGCCCGCGGCTGCCTACGCTGGGCGGAGACGACGAGGGAGGTGCTCGTGTTCCGACGACGTTCCCGCACCCCGGACGACGACCCCGTCCGGCGGGCCGCGCAGTACCGGGTCGAGCGGGAGGCCGCGCGCGAGGCCGCGGAGCGGGAGGCGTCCGACGACGACCCCGCCCGCCGTGAGCCCGTGGACGCGCCGGGCGAACCCGGCACGCGCGGCGCGGCCGAGGCGCGCGAGGACGACCTCCCGGCCGGGGGCCCACGTCGTGTACGACCCGAGGACCGTGCGATGTACGTCGACACCGTGATCGACCAGGCGGTCCGGCGCGGCGAGTTCGACGACCTCCCGCTCGCGGGCAAGCCGATCCCCGGGCTCACGGGCACGCACGACCCGGACTGGTGGCTCAAGGCGGTCATCGAGCGCGAGCAGCTCACCGGTCTCGGGCCGCCGGCGATGCTCCTCAAGACCGAGGACCGTGAGCTCGACGACCGCCTCGACCGCGAGCTCGACGAGCAGGCCGTGCGCGAGATCCTCGCGGACTTCAACGCGCGCGTCGTCGACGCCCGCCGCCAGCTGCTCGGCGGGCCGCCCGTCGTGACCCCGACGCGCGACGTCGAGCACGAGGTCGCGCGCTGGCGCGCCCGCCGCGCCGACCGTTGACCACCGGAACCGGCCCGACCGGACCCGACCCCGCCCGACCGGTCCGCGACCCGCCGGGCGGGCGGTCGTCGTCGGGCCCGCCTAGGGTCGGCCGCATGGCGGACTGGCAGCCCGACGTCCTGGGCGACGACTACGAGCAGCTCACGCTGCCGCTCGCGCCCGACGAGGAGGGCGACGTCGTCGCGACGCTCGTGCGGCGCCGGCGCCCGGGGCCCGACCCGTACCTCGACGTGCTGTACGTGCACGGCTGGTCCGACTACTTCTTCCAGACCGAGCTCGCCGACTTCTGGGAGGCGCACGGCGCGCGGTTCCACGCGCTCGACCTGCGCAAGTACGGCCGCAGCCTAAGGCCCGGCCAGACTCCCGGGTTCGTCGCCGACCTCGCGACGTACGACGAGGACATCGAGGCCGCGCTCGTCGCGATGGGCCACCGGGGCGACGGGCGGTCCCCGCGCGAGGTCGTGCTCATGGGCCACTCGACCGGCGGCCTGACGCTGAGCCTGTGGCTCGCGCGCCACCCCGGGCGTGCGGCGGCGCTCGTCCTCAACAGCCCGTGGCTCGAGTTCCAGACGCGCGAGGTCGGCCGTCTTCTGCTCGAGCCCGTGATCGGCGCGCGCGCCCGGCTCACGCCCACGCGCCCGCTGCCGAACGTCGACCTCGGCTTCTACACGCGCTCCGTGAGCAAGGAGTTCGACGGCGAGTGGTCCTACGACCTCGCCTGGCGCCCGCAGCACGGCTTCCGGACGACGCCCGCGTGGCTGTCCGCCGTCTTCCGCGGGCAGCAGACCGTCGCGCGCGGGCTCGGGATCGGCGCGCCGGTGCTCGTCCTGCTCTCGGCCCGGAGCACGCTGCTGCCGCGGTGGACGCCGGAGATGATGCACACCGACACGGCGATCGACGTGGACGGCGTCGCGCAGCGCTCGGTCCAGCTCGGCGACCTCGTCACGGTCGCGCGCCTCGACGGCGCCCTGCACGACGTCGTCCTCTCCTCCCGGCCCGTGCGCGCGCTCGCCTACGGGCGGATCGCGCAGTGGGTCGGGGCGTACCTGCCGCGGCCCGCGCCCGTCACCCCGCCCGTGCCCGACGCCGTCGCCCCCTCTCCCCGCGGCGCGCCGCGCGCGACGGGCGGCGTGGGCCGCGCGCTCGGCCGGCTCGGTGCCACGGTGCGTCACGCGGGACGGTCCGTCGCGCGGTCCGTGGGCACCGCCGTCGGGACGCTGCGCGGGCGGACCCGCCGCCGGTGACGCTCGACGACACCCGATGACACCTCGGGCGGCGCGCCCCGGTCCACCCGCAGGGGGAGGGCGCCGCGGCCGGGGTCGCACCGTCGGGGGATCTCCCGGGTGGCGGGGCACCGCTACCGTCGGCGACGTCGTGCGTGGCGTCGTCAGCTGAAGGAGCGGTTCGAGTGTTTCGCGAGGTCCCCGTCCTCCCCGTCGTCGTCCCGCTGGGGGCGGTGGTCCTCGGGCTGCTGCTGTGGCGCCTGCACCGGTCCGGTCGTCTCACGCTGCCGCGGGCCGCCGTCGCGCTCGCGCTCGCCGTCTACGCGGCCGGGGTCGTGGCGAACACGGTGTTCCCGATCTTCCTCGACAAGCCGGCGAGCAGCGCCGCGTGGGACGCCCACCTGGTCCTCGTGCCCCTCGTGGACTACGAGGTCGCCGACGCGGTGATGAACGTCCTCGTGTTCGTGCCGCTGGGCGTGCTCCTGCCGCTCCTCCTGGCGCGGCCGTCGTGGTGGCGCGTCGTGCTCACGGCAGCGGCCTTCAGTCTCGCGATCGAGGTCACCCAGTACGTCACCTCGCACCTGCTGGGTGGCGGCCACGTCGCGGACGCCAGCGACCTGCTCTTCAACGTCGTGGGCGGCGTGCTCGGCCTCGGGCTGTTCACCGTGCTGTCCCGCGTCCCCGCGCTCGACGCGTTCTTCGACCGCTTCCGCTGGTCCACGGCCCCGCTGCGCGGGTCACGCGCCGACGGGACGGACGCCCGTCGCGCGCGCTCAGCCGTCGAGCTCTGAGCGCACGAGGTCCACGATCCCGTCAGCCGCGGCCTCGACCTCGGCGAGGCAGTCCTCGAAGTCCTGCTGCCCGCCGTACCAGGGGTCGGCGATGTCGAGCACGTGCTCGGACCCGCCCGGCTCGACGCGCGGCGCCGCCGGGTCGAACGAGCGGTACAGGCGCACCGGCGCCGACGCGTCGAGGCGCCGCAGCGCCCGCGCGTGCTGGGCGGTCATCGCGAGCACGAGGTCGCGCGCGCCGAGGTCGCCCGCGCGCACCTGACGCGCCCGGTGCGTCCCGTCGACGACGTACCCGTGCTCGGCCAGGACGGCCCGGGCGCGGCGGTCGATCGGGTTCCCCCGCTCCTCGTCGCTGATCCCGGTCGAGTCCACCACGACGCGGTCGCCGAGACCGGCCGCCTCGAAGCGGTCGCGCAGCACCACCTCGGCCATGGGGGAGCGGCAGATGTTGCCGGTGCAGACGGTCATGACGCGGTAGGGCCCGGGGCGGGTCTCGGCACTGGACATGGCCCCATTCTGCGCGAGGAGGGCGCTCCCCTCCCGTCCAGGCCGGTCGTCGGGCGGCCCGTGACCAGGGCGCCTACCGTGAGGAGATGATGATCGGGGCGGGGTCGGGACGGGTCGCCGTGACGGGCGCGAGCGGTCTCCTGGGGTCGAAGCTCGCGTTCCGGCTCGCCGCCGAGGGCGCGCCGCAACGCCTCGTGGTGCGCGACGCCGCCCGCGCGCCCAGCCTGGGCGACGACCCGCTGCCGGAGTCGGACGTCGCCGTCGTCGCCGGGTACACGGACACGCGCGGCATGGTCGAGGCGTTCACCGGCGTGGACACCGTCCTGCTCGTGTCCGCGCGCGAGGACGTCGACCGCGTCGCGCAGCACCGCGCGGCCGTGGACGCGGCCGTCGCGGCGGGCGTCCACCGCATCGTCTACGTGTCGTTCGTGGGCGCCGCCCCCGACGCCGTGTTCACGTTCGCGCGTGACCACTGGCGCACCGAGGAGTACATCCGCGCGACGGGCGTGCGGCACACGTTCCTGCGCGACAACCTCTACCACCGCGGGCTCGCGCTCATGGTGGGCGACGACGGCGTGATCCGCGGCCCCGCGGGCGACGGGCGCGTCGCGTCGGTCTCGCACGACGACATCGCCGACGTCGCGACCGTCGTGCTGCTCGACGCCGACGCGCACCGCCACGACGGCGTCACCTACGACGTCACGGGCCCCGAGGCGCTCACGCTCGCCGAGGTCGCGGCCGAGCTGTCGTCGGCCACGGGCCGCGAGATCACGTACCACCCCGAGACCGTCGACGAGGCGTACGCGTCGCGCGACCGGTACGGGGCGCCGCGGTTCGAGGTGGACGGCTGGGTGTCGTCGTACACGGCGATCGCCGCGGGCGAGCTCGCCCACGTGAGCGACACGGTCCCGCGGCTCGTCGAGCGACCCGCGCAGTCGTTCGCCGCGTGGCTCGACGACTACCCCGAGGAGTGGGCGCACCTGCGCCCCGCCTGACCCGCGTCGAGCGCGCGACGTCGGACCGCGCGTCGCCCGGCCGACCCTCGAAGGACCGACCGGGCGACCGGGCGGGACGCGCCACGGCGGTTCCACGCCGTGGGCGAAAACCCCTGGCGTGGCCGCGGGAGGCGGACGTACCGTCGTCGTACACGCGAAAGGAGGTGGTCCTGGAAGTGAAGATTCTTCGGACTCGTGAGGTGGTTGCGCGCTAGTCGTCGCGCAACCGATCCAGCAACGGACCGGATGCGGTGAGCCCGTGAACCGGGCGGGGTCTTCCGAGGGGAGCCCCCGGCGGCGAGCGAGTACCACGCAACCACCGGAGCCCGCGGGTGTCGTGCCCTCGTCCAGCACGACAGGAGGAACCCTCCAGCCCGCGGGCTTCTTGCTGCCCGCACCCCGACGCTGAGTAGGCGTCAGAAGGGCTTGCGCGCGACCACGAGGAAGCGCGGCGCCTCGTCGACGAACTCGTGGCCCGCGGCGAGGTGCAGGTGCAGGGCGCGCAGGGGCGCCTCGTAGCGCGCGACCGCCTCGGGCGAGAGCGACGCGAGCTCCGGCACCTGCCAGGCCATGAGCCGCAGGTACCAGAGCAGGGCGGACAGGTCCCGGAACCGGCGCAGGCCCTCGTGCTCGCGCGCGGCGTCGACCACGAACCCGGCCTCGCGGAGCACCTCGACCGCGGCGTCGAGCGTGACCGAGTCCGGGTCCCACGCCGGCTCGGCACCGAGCGCGGTGCTCAGACGCACGCCGTCGCGCGAGTCGGCCTGCTGCGTGAGGAAGACGCCGCCCGGCTCCAGGACGCGGAGCACCTCGTCCGGGTCGAACTCCTCGTGCCGGTCGAGGACGACCGCGAACTGGCCGTCGAAGAACGGCAGGAGCTGCTCGTCGTCGCCCTCCACGGGCCGCACCTCGACGCCGAGGGGCTCGAGCCGCCGTCGGGCCACCGGCAGGTTCGGGGCCCAGCCCTCCGTCGCCGCGGAGCCCGCGGGGAACGGGCCGAGCGTGGAGAGGAGCTCGCCGCCGCCCGTGCCGAGGTCGAGCACGGGCCCGCGCCCGCTCGCGACGAGCTCGCGCGCGAGCGCCACGTAGTCCCACGGCAGCGGGTCCTCGACGACGCGGCCCGCCACGGGGGAGAGGTCGAACCCGACGACCGGGACCGCGCGGGCCCACGCGACGTGCTCCTCGAACGAGGCGTCCCGGGCGGGCACCGGCGCCTCGCTCGCGCGGTCGGGGGTGGCGGGGGTGTCGGGTACCGCGTCAGGCATGGGTCGATTGTCACCCGCCCGGGCGCCGGAGCCGAACGCGAGCGGTGCGCGGGCGCGGGCGCGCCACGACCCGACGGGGAGGACTCCCCATCGCCCGCACCACGGCGCGCACGATAGCCTCCCCGGTGCCCGCCTCGCGCGTCCCGGACACCGGGTGCCGGCGGGCCGGACGACCGACGAGGGGACGAGGACGACGTGAGCGGTATGTGGGGCGCGGACGTCAACGAGCTGCGGAGGCTGGCGCAGTCGCTGCGGTCCGCCTCCGACCAGCTCGTGAGCACGACGTCCGAGGTCAGCGGCCTCGTGGAGGCGGCGGGCCGCTGGCAGGGCGGCGACGCCGACCAGTTCCGCAGCGAGTGGACCGGCACGTCCGTCGCGCTGCTGCGCGGCGTGAGCCAGACGCTCTCCGAGGCGTCGCAGGCCGTCCTGCGCCACGCGGACCAGCAGTTCGCGACGAGCACCGAGGGCGGGTCCATCCCGTCCCCGGGCGTCCCCGGGCCCGGCGTGCCGACCGGCCCCGGCGGCGGCCCTCCCGGCGCGGGCGACCCGCTCGACGGGTCGATCTGGGACGTCGGCGACACCGCGCTGTCCGCGTGGGGCGCCGGGAGCGGCGCGTGGATCGCGTACCGCACCTTCCTCGCCGCGCGCGGCTTCCTCGACGCGAGCCGGCTCGCGGCGCTGTCGCCCGCGGCGGCGAGCGCCCTGCAGCTCACGCGCGGGATGGCGGTCGGGGACGCGCTGAGCGTGCTCGGGCGGGCCACGACGTTCTCCCGGTTCATGGGCTTCGCCGGCGGTGCAGCCGGCGTGGTCGGCGGCATCAACCAGATCGTCAACACCCAGTACGACGGCGTGCGCGGCGGCGTCGACCGCGGCATGGGCGTCCTGTCCGTGATCGGCGGCGCGGGCACCATGGCGATCGCGGCGGGGCTCCTCACCAACCCGGTCGGCATCGCGGTCGTCGCGGGCGCGGCGGCGGTCGCGGGCGTCTGGGCGCTCGGCAACCTCGTCTACGACAACTGGGACTCGATCACGGGGTTCTTCTCGGACCCGGGCCCGTACCTCGCGGACGGCTGGAACGACGTCACGAGCTTCGTCGGGGACGCGGCCGATACCATCGGCGACGTCGCGTCCGACGTCGGTGACGCGATCGGCGACGGGCTCTCCGCCGCCGGCGACTTCATCGGAGGCCTCTTCTCGTGACCCAGCAGCCGACCATGCAGTGGTCCGCGGCCGACATCGCGGCCGCCGAGCAGACGCTCGCGCGCACGGCGCCCGGCGAGGTGACGCACGTCGTCACGCTCACGGACGAGGAGGTCGCGATCCTCGACGGGCTCCAGAACCCGCAGCTCGTCCCGCTGCCCTGGCTCGACGCGCAGGAAGGCGCGGACCGCACGCTCGTGGGGCGCGTGGCCCTGCGGTCGCTGCTCGCGCGGGGTCTCGTGGTGCCGTCCGACGAGGAGCGCCCGCCCGGGCCGGGCGGCGAGCCGCAGGTCGGGATCGACGCGGTCCCCGAGGTGACGGGCCCGCTCGTGCTGCGGCGTACGGCGTCGGCCATCCTCTCCGCGGACCGCACGACGGCGCTCGGCAAGCACTGGGTGTACGTCTACCTGCACGACGAGGACCGGGTGCTCGAGGAGGAGGTCGGGCCGAGCGGCCACCACTCCTTCAGCGTCTACCCGCTCGCCGAGCTCGCGGGGCGCCTCGCGGTGTTCCTCGACCCCGCGGCGAAGGCCGTGCTCGACGGCCGCGCCCGCACCTTCACGACCGAGCAGTTCGCCGCGGAGGCCCGCACGTCGCCGGAGCTCTCCGGAGCGGTCGCCGTCACGGTGCTCGGGGCGGTGCGCGCAGGCTCGGACACCCTCGTCCGGGTGAGCGTCTACGCGACGCCGGACGGCGTGTACGTCGTGCGCGGCGGCGAGCACGACGCCGACGGCGCGCCCGTCACGCTCGAGCTGTCGGAGGTCGGGCCGGCGACGCTGCGCCGCCTCCCCGCCGAGCTGCTCGGCCGATGACGGCCGCGCCGACCGGCGACCGCGCGACGCGCAAGGTGCGCCACTGGGCCGACGCGTCGCGCCTCGGCCGCCTGCGGCACGTCGAGGCCGCGACGCCGAACGGCCCCGCGTGGGCCGTGGTCCTCGTGCTCGTGCTGCTCGCGCCGGTGGCCAGCCTCGCCGACGGCGAGGTCGTCGCCGCGGCCGTCCTGCTCGTGGCCGTCGCCGCCGTGCTCGGCGTCCTGCTGTGGTTCCTCGGCTCGGAGAAGCTGCTCGTGCTCGACGGCGGCATCGTCGTGGGCTCGTTCGCGCCGTTCCTGCGGCCCACGGTGATCCCGTGGTCGGGGATCGACCCCCGCACGGTCTCGGCGGTCGTGGGCAACCAGCGCACGATCGGGCTCCTCATGGCCGATCGCGGCGTGAGCGGCGCGTCGCGCACGGTGCTGTGGTCGCGCCGGCCGGTCACGTTCCTGGCGGTGTCGCCGGTCGTCGCGCGGCACGCGTGGGCGCAGGGCCAGCCCGTCGACCTCGCGACCGCCCCCGGCTTCGACCTGTGGGTCTTCTCGACGCGGCGGCCGTCCCGGCAGGCGCCCCTGGTGCACGCGCTCGCCGCCGCGATGCACGACGCGCGGGTCCCCGGCGCCGACGCGGTCCTCCCGCACGCGCTCCCGCCGCGGCGGCTGCGCTCGACCGCCGAGGACGCCGACCACCTGGGCATCCCCGAGCGGTTCCGCCGCGCGCAGCTCCGTCGCGTCTGACTCCTCGCCCCTACCCGGTCGCGGGCCGGGCGCGGTCAGGCGGAGGCGGGACCGAAGGCCGCGGCGAGGGGCGCCGTCGGGCCGTCGCCGGCCGTGCTCGCGCCGCCCAGCGCCCCGACCTGGAGCACCATCCACGGGCTGAACGCCCACGGCGTGGCGGCGACCCCGCGCGCGACGTCCCGCGGGTCGGCCCAGGCGAGCTCCATCACCTCGTCGGGGTTCGCCTCGACCGGGCCCGCCGCACGGGCCGCGTAGACGGGGCAGATCTCGTTCTCCACGACGCCCGACGCGTCGACGGCCCGGTAGCGGAACCCGGGGACCGCGACCTCCAGGTCCGCGATCTCGAGCCCGAGCTCGTGCCGCGCGTGGCGGAGGATCGACTCCTCGGTCGACTCCGTCCAGCGCGGGTGCCCGCAGAACGAGTTGGTCCACACGCCGGGCCACGTGCGCTTCGCGAGGGCGCGCCGCGTGAGGAGCAGGCGGCCCGCGTCGTCGAGCACGTAGCAGGAGAAGGCGAGGTGCAGGGGCGTCTCGGTCGTGTGGACCGCGGCGCGCTCGAAGGTGCCGGTCCGGCGACCCTGGTCGTCGACGGTGACGACGTGGTCGGCGGCGACGGGGACGTGCGAGGTCATGCGGCCACTCTCGCACACGCCGCTCGCGGACCGGCAACCCCCTCCGGCACCGACGGTGAGCGGGGTCACTCCACCGGGTTCGTGGACGATCTTGCCGGACCCTCCGGGGCGTGAATTAAGGTGAGGGTAACCTCACTCGTGTTGACCCGCCGGGCCGAGCGCCCTCGAGCAGATCCGAGCACCATGACCTCGCCCGCGACCGCCGCCACGACGGCCGACGTCCCCGGCGGCACGGCACCGGCCGACCGCGCCGACCGCCCGGCCGGGGTCGCCCGCACGAACGCGGGGCGCAGCCTCGGGCTCCTCGTCGCCCTCGCGATCCTCGTGCTCGCGGTCGTGCTGAGCCTCGTCGTCGGCTCGAAGCCGGTCCCGCTCGGCACGGTCTGGGACGCCCTCACCGGCTACGACGGCTCGGGCGACCACGTGATCATCCGCGACCTGCGCCTCCCGCGGACGGTCGTCGGGCTGCTCGTCGGCACCGCGCTCGGCGTCTCGGGCGCCCTCATCCAGGCCATGACGCGCAACCCCCTCGCCGACCCGGGCATCCTCGGGGTCAACGCGGGCGCCGCGTTCGCCGTCGTGCTGGCCGTCGCGTTCCTCGGGCTCACGGACATCGGGTCGTTCATCTGGTTCGCGTTCGCGGGCGCCGTCGTCGCGACCGTCGCGGTGTACGCCATCGGGTCGCAGGGCCGCGGGGGAGCGACGCCCGTGCGTCTGACGCTCGCGGGCGTCGCGCTGGGCGCGGTGCTCGGCGGTGTCTCGCAGGGCATCACCCTGCTCGACCCGGCGGCGTTCGACCGCATGCGCTTCTGGGGCGCCGGCTCGCTCGCGGGCCGCACGATGGAGATGGCGGGGACGATCGCGCCGTTCGTCGTGATCGGGCTCGTCATCGCGCTCGTCGTCGCGCGCCCGCTCAACACCGTCGCGCTCGGCGACGACCTCGCGAGCTCGCTCGGCGCAAACGTCGGACGCACGCGCGTGCTCGTCGGCGTCGCGGTCATGCTCCTGTGCGGCGCGGCGACGGCCGCGGCCGGGCCCATCGCGTTCGTCGGCCTCATGGTGCCGCACGTCGCGCGGTGGACGGTAGGCCCGGACCAGCGCTGGATCCTCCCGTACTCGGCGGTGCTCGCGCCCGTCCTGCTGCTCGTGTCCGACGTCGTCGGCCGGGTCGTCGTCATGCCGGGCGAGCTCCAGGTCGGGATCGTCACCGCGTTCGTCGGTGCCCCGGTCCTCATCGCGCTCGTGCGCCGCTCGAAGGCGAGCGGGCTGTGAGCGCCCCGGTGCAGGACCGTCTCCCGGCCGGGGCGCCCGGTCCGGACCGGCGCGTCGACTTCGGCCGCCCGACGCGCGTCGTGCGCGGCCGGGGCGTGAGCCTGCGGCTCGACCTGCGCACGCTCGCGGTGTGCGGGGCGCTCCTGCTCGTCGCGCTGGCCGTCGGCGTGGTCGCGCTCACCACCGGCGACTACCCGCTCACCGTGCCGCAGGTGCTCCAGGCGCTCGTCGGCGCGGCCGACGGCCCGGTGCACATGGTCGTCGTCGAGTGGCGCCTCCCGCGCGCGCTCATGGCGCTCGTGCTCGGCGCGGCGCTCGGCGCGAGCGGCGCCATCTTCCAGTCGCTCACGCGCAACCCGCTCGGCAGCCCCGACGTCATCGGCTTCAACACGGGCGCGTACACCGGGGCGCTCGTCGTCATCATGCTGCTCGGCGGCGGGTACGTCGGCGTGGCGGCGGGCGCGCTCGTCGGCGGGATCGTCACCGCCGGGGTCGTGTACGTCCTCGCCTACCGGCGCGGCGTGCAGGGGTTCCGCCTCATCATCGTCGGCATCGCGGTGTCCGCGATGCTCGCCTCCGCCAACCAGTGGCTCATCGTCAAGGCCGACCTCGAGACCGCGATGGCCGCCGCCGTGTGGGGCGCGGGGTCGCTCAACGGCATGACGTGGGCGCAGGCAATCCCCGCGTGCGTGCTCGCCGCGCTCCTCGCCCTGCCGCTCGTGTGGCTCGCCCCGCGCATGGGCCTGCTCGAGCTCGGGGACGACGCCGCGGCCGCGCTGGGCCTGCGCAGCGAGCGGGTGCGGCTCGCGCTCGTCGTCCTCGGCGTCGCGCTCACCGCGCTCGTCACCGCGGCGGCCGGGCCGATCGCGTTCGTCGCGCTCGCCGCACCCCAGCTCGCGCGCCGCCTCACGGGCAGCGCGGGCGTGCGCATCCTGCCCGCCGCGTGCATGGGCGCGGTGCTCCTGGCCGCGAGCGACCTCGTCGCGCAGCGCGCGTTCGCCCCGACCCAGCTCCCCGTCGGCGTCGTCACCGTGAGCGTCGGCGGCGCCTACCTCGTCTGGCTCCTCGTCCGCGAGGCCCGCAAGTGACCCCGACCCCGCAGACCGGAAGGACCCCGGTGGCACCCACCCAGCTCGCGGACGCCCCGCACGACGCGGCCGCGCCCGGCACCGCCGACCGCGCTTCGGCCCCCGCCGCCGACCGCCTGCACGCCGACGGCATCACCGTCGGCTACGACGACCGCGTCATCTCGTCGGGGCTCGACGTGACGATCCCCGACGGCTCGTTCACGGTGATCGTCGGGCCGAACGCGTGCGGCAAGTCGACGCTGCTGCGGGCGCTGTCGCGCCTGCTCAAGCCGTCGCAGGGCGAGGTCGTGCTCGACGGCCGCTCCATCTCGTCCATCCCCGCGAAGGAGGTCGCGCGCCGCCTCGGCCTCCTGCCGCAGTCGTCGATCGCGCCCGAGGGGATCACCGTCGCGGACCTCGTCGCGCGCGGGCGCTACCCCCACCAGAAGCTCCTGCGCCAGTGGTCGCGCGAGGACGAGGCGGCCGTTGTCGCCGCGCTCGCCGCGACCGGCACGACCGACCTGTCGGGCCGCCTCGTCGACGAGCTGTCCGGCGGTCAGCGCCAGCGCGTGTGGGTCGCGATGGTCCTCGCGCAGGAGACGCCCCTCCTCCTGCTCGACGAGCCGACGACCTTCCTCGACATCGCCCACCAGATCGAGCTGCTCGAGCTGTGCGCCGACCTCAACCGGGACCGCGGGCACACGCTCGTCGCCGTCCTGCACGACCTCAACCACGCGTGCCGCTACGCGACCCACCTCATCGCCATGAAGGACGGCGCGATCGTCGCCGAGGGCGCGCCGGGCGAGGTCGTCACGGCCGAGCTCGTGGAGGACGTGTTCGGCCTCCCGTGCCGCATCATCGCCGACCCCGTGACGGGCACCCCGCTCGTCGTGCCCGAGGGCCGGCCCCGCCGCGCCTGACGCGGCCCCGTTCTCCCGGTCGGACCACCCCGCCCGACCGACCCCCCACCGTCCTGCGCTCGCCCGCACCGCCTCGTCGGAGGAGCACCGCATGACCCGCACGACCCGTCCCTCGTCCACCCTGCCCGGCGCGCCCCGTCCACGGCGCCGGCCCGCCAGCGCGGTCGCGGCGGCCACGCTCGCGCTCGGTCTCACGGCCGTCGTCGCGGCGTGCTCCCCGGGCACCGACGCGGGCGCCGACGGCGCCGGCGACGGCCAGCCGTCCGCGAGCGCCGACGGCTGGTCGTGGACGTCCTCGGGCCACGGCACGACGTACGAGCTCGACGAGGCGCCGGACCGCCTCGTCGTCGACGGCTACTCGGCCGCCGCGCTGTGGGACTACGGCGTGCGGCCCGACGGCGTGTTCGGGTACGGCTTCTCCGACACGGGCGCGCTGTCGATCGGCAACGCGCGGGTCGACGAGATGGAGGTCGTGGGCACCGACGCCGAGCTCAACCTGGAGAAGCTGCTCGCGCTCGACCCCGACCTCGTGATCGGGTTCGGCACGGAGGACGGCACGGCGTGGCGGTGGTGGGACGAGAAGATCACCGAGGAGGCGACCGCCGTCGCGCCGTTCGTCGGGATGAAGTTCTCCGGCCGGCCCGTCGTCGAGGTGATCGAGGACTACGCGTCGCTCGCGGAGGCGCTCGGCGGCGACGCGGACACCCCGGAGGTCGCGGAGGCGCGCGCCGCGTTCGACGAGCGCCTCGACACCCTGCGGGCGATCGCGGCGGAGAAGCCGCTGACGATCCTGCCGCTCAACGGAGCCGAGGAGCTGTGGGTCGGGCAGCGCACCCTGGGCCAGCTCGCGCTGCTGGAGGAGCTGGGCTTCACGATCGGCGGCCCGCAGGACCAGCAGGCCTGGGCGGAGCTCAGCTGGGAGCGCGTGCCGGACTACCCGGCGGACGTCGTGCTCAGCTACACCGGCTCCGACGAGGCCATGGCGGCGAACCCCGTCTACGCGGGCCTGCCCGCGGTCCAGGCGGGGCAGGTCGTCGGCTGGGACGACAAGCGTCCGTTCACGTGGGCGAGCTACGTCGAGTGGTTCGACGAGCTCATCGCGGTGCTCGACGGCGCCGAGGTCGTCTCGGGGCCGCCCGCGTCCTGACCGTCCCACCAGTCGAGGACGACGGTCGCGTGGTACGTGAGCCAGCGTGACGGCTCGCCCGCGGGGGCGTCGACCTCGAACCACACGCGGCCCGGGTGCCGCCGGCCCTGGAGCCAGGTGCCGTCCGGGCGCCGCGCGCGGCGGACGTGCTCGACCGCGTCCGCCGCGCGCGGGTCCGGCGGCGTGCCGTCGAGCAGCGACGCCGCGCGCAGGTAGACGAGCGCGTTGAGCACGCTGTAGTACCAGCGGAACGGGTAGGCGAGGCGGAACGCCCAGTCCCCGACGGGCTCGCCGGTGCCGAGCCGGCGGAACAGGCCGCGGCGGAGCAGGTACTCCTCGCCGGCGCGGCGCGCGGCGCGCAGCTCGTCCGTTGCCCCGGCGTGCTCCTGATAGGCGAGGAGGCCCTTGAGCGCGTTGAGCGTCGAGTGGTACGACGACACGGTCGCGCCCTCGACCCACGCGCAGTTCCACCCGCCGTCGGGCAGCCGACCGTCGAGGACGGTGCGGAGCAGCCCCGTCACGTCGACGCCGAGCCACGCGCCCGCGGCGAGCGTGTACCCGTTGATGCACCAGTCGACCTCGCCGCCCCAGTAGGGCAGGTCGTCGTACTCCCAGCGGCAGTGCTCGGCCAGCAGCTCGGGCGTGCGGCGCGCGCGGAGCACCTCGGGGTCGAGACCCCACTCGCGCAGCGCGACGAGCGACCAGGTGGTCGCGGTCCAGGGCTGGCCCTCCTCGGGCCTGCCCTCGGCGTCCGGCGGGGCCGCGCCGTCCCCGCCGACGTCCGCGGGGAAGTACGCGCCGCCCGCCCACTGCCCGTCGGGGTCCTGGTGGCCGAGGAGCCGGGCGCCGAAGCCCTCGGTCGCGACGCGCGCCCGCGTCGCCCGCCACACGGAGGGCGGGGCGTGCACGACGTCGCGCTCCACCTGCCAGCGCAGCGCCGGGTCGGCGTCGAGGAGCCAGCCGACGACGTCGTCGTCGACCGGCCCGCCGGACGGTCGGTCGGCCATCCCGTCACGCTACGCCAGGGGACGGCCGACCGCCGTCGGTCAGGCGAAGCCGAACACGGGCGGGAACACGAGGGCGACGACCGCCGCCCACACCGCGTAGACGGGGAGGAAGCGCGTCTGCCACGCGACGAGGTCGGCGAACGGCCGGCGCCCGCGGAGGAACGCCGTCGCGAGCACGGCCGACCACGCGAGGTGGACGAGCAGCAGGAGGTTGAGCCCGAGCGCCGCCGCCTTGTTCGGGCTCACTCCGAACTCGGCGATGCGCGTGAGCATCGCGGTGAGCGCGACGGCGTCGACGGCGAGCGCCGCGCCGACGAGGACCACCAGGAGCCCGTCGAAGAACGACCCGGGCGCGAGCGGGTCGCGTGCCGAGACGGAGTAGAGGAGCAGGCACAGGACGAGCACGAGGATCGCGTCCATGAGGATGAGCAGCTCGCGGTCGACGGCCGCGAGGTTCCCCGCGGTCGCGAGGACGACGAACGCGGCGAGAAGCATGACGAGCGTCAGCGGAGTGAACACGCGCGTGAGCACGGGCGCGATGTTCTCGACGACGTTCTGCTTGGCCTCGACGAGCCAGGCGGCCACGATGAGCGCCGCCGGGACGCACAGGGTGAGGATCCAGGTGTCGAGGTAGGGCTCGAGGTCGACGCCGGCGAGCGAGAAGACCCCGATCGTCAGGCCGAGCAGCACCGCGCCCCCGAGCGCGATGAGCGTGTAGTACACGGCGAGCTCGCCCGTGAACCGCACGAAGTCCATGCGGCGCGCGTCCGAGCGCCACCGCCCGCCCACGTAGGCGAGCCCGACGACGGACCACAGCGTCACCGGGGCGGCGAGCGCTGCGAGGACGAACGTCGCGTCCGTGGGCGCGAACGGGTACACGTTGAGCACGACGCCCAGCACGACGAACGGCACGACGAGCGCGCCGACGACGCGCAGCGTGACCTGGCGCTTCCACGCGAGGTAGGCCGTGAGGAACGGCAGCACGAGGAGCCCGACGTTGAGGCCGACCGTCTCCCAGGGCAGGAGCACGGTCGCGACCTTGACGGTGACGCCCACCGCGACGGCGAGCCCCAGCACGACCGCGAGCTCGCGCCACGAGCGGGTGCGGCCCGGCTGCTGGCCCACGAGGACGAGCTGCTTCCACAGACGCTCGGAGTGCTCCTGCGCGAACTCGCGCGACAGGTCGTCGAGCGTGCCCATGCGCTTGACGGCGACGAGGAAGGCCTCGTCGTCGTCGAGGCCCGTCGCGCGCAGGTCCTCGACCCGCTCGCGCAGGTGGTCCTCCATCTCGTCGACGTCCGCCGCGGAGATCGCCTCCCGGCGCCGGACGTACCCGCGCCACTGGTCGATCTGCGCCTCGAGCGCGGCGTGCGGGCCGGGGCTCGCGGCGCCGGCCGGCGCGGTCGCGGCGCCCATCAGGCCCACCCCTCCGCGACGCGCGGCGGGCTCTGCAGCCCGTCCTGGGCGGAGCGCCACACCTGCTGGAGCGCGTGCGCGACGACGTCCCACTGCGCCTGGCGCTCGACGAGCGCCTCGCGCCCCGCGGCCGTGATCGCGTAGTGCTTGCGGCGCCGGCCGACGTCGGACGTGCCCCAGGACGCCTCGACGAGCCCGAGGCGCTCCAGCCGGTGCAGCAGCGGGTAGAGCATGCCGTCGGTCCACTGCATCCGGCCGCCCGAGAGCTCGTCCACACGCTTGAGGATCGCGTAGCCGTAGGACTCGCCGTCGGCGAGGATCCCGAGCACGAGCGGGGTGGCCGAGGCGGCCACGAGGTCCTTGTCGATACGCATAACGCTCCTATGCCTAGTTGTTCTAGGGGCTATGACCCTAGCAGATCTAGGGTTGGCTTCGGCGGCCTCGCCCGGCGCTACGGTGACGCGATGGACGCCGCGACCCACGCCCGCCTCGTGCGAGCGCACCTCGACGCCGCGACGCCGGAGGCCGTGCGCCGCCTGCGCGCCGTCGTCGACGCGCTCCCGGACCGCGCGGAGGAGATCGTCGTCACCGTCTTCCCCGACCAGGACGGCGAGGGCACGTTCGACGTCGTCGTGTCGCTCGACGGCCCCGACGCCGCCGTGCTCGACCGCGCGATCGCGCCGCACCGCACGCTGTTCGAGGTCGTGCAGGGCGAGGACGGCCCCGTCCCGGACGTGCCGCTCGTCGCGCCCGGCCGCGAGCCGTACGACGCGCGCGACGTCGTCGTCGACACCGCCGCCGACTGGGTCGTGGACGTGTGGGACGCCGCAGCGCGCGGCAGGTCGCGCGTGCGGGGCGTGGCGGACGGGCACGACGGCCACGGCACCTCCGTGCCGCGCGCGCTCGCGCCGTGAGCGGGGGAGCCGGGCCACGCGTGGTCGCCGGGGGCGACCCCCGGAGGCGCCGCCTGGAGGAAGAGCAAGGGCCGGGAATGCGAAAGTCCCGGTCAGGGACGACCTGACCGGGACCTCGTCACGTGCGCGAGGGGGGAGTTGAACCCCCACGCCCTTTCGGGCACACGGACCTGAACCGTGCGCGTCTGCCTATTCCGCCACTCGCGCGTGCCGCAGAAGACTAGCACGGCGCGGGCGACCGACCGGCACCGCGCCGTCCTGCGTGACGCCCGCCACCCGGACGCACCGCGGCGCGGCCCCGTCGCCGACCACGACCTTCGTCGCCCTCGAGCACGTCGTCGCTCCCGGGAAGAGCGGCGGGACGACGGCAACCTCGTGCTCGGCGGGGGAGCGGACGCCCGACGTTCACACGCTCCGCCACGAAAGCGCCACATCCGTCCGGTAATCGTCCGACGAAACGGGCCTCCTGGTCCGACGCGATCGATACGATCTAGGTAGTCTGCCCGGACGCGGGTGCGCGGGGGGCCACCGGGGAAGGGTGCCGGCAGAGCAGACGAGATCCGCGCGGCGTGAGCCGCGGCACGAGCGAGCACGAGGGAGGAGGTGGCATGGGAGTCCTGGACCGCTTCGAGAAGGGCGTCGAGCGCGTCGTGAACAACGCGTTCGCGAAGGTCGGGCGCAGCGAGGTCAAGCCCGTCGAGCTCGCGAGCGCGCTGCGGCGCGAGGTCGACGACCGCGCCGCCGTCGTCGACCGCGAGCGCACGGTCGTGCCCAACGAGTTCACCATCGAGCTGTCGGTGGACGACTTCGGCCAGGTCGAGGGGTGGGGCGCGGAGACGCTCGCCGACGAGCTGGCGTCGAACGTCACCCAGTACGCCGCGTCGCAGCACTACGCGTTCGTCGGCCCCGTGAGCGTGAGCTTCGAGCAGAACGACACGCTCGACGTCGGCCGCTTCCAGCTGCGCTCGGCGAGCGTGCGCGGCAACGTCGCCCCCGCCACGACGGCGTCCCCGAGCACGCGCCACCCGCTCGTCGACATCGACGGGCAGCGCTACCTGCTCACCGGCCCGGTCACGGTGATCGGCCGCGGCTCGGAGGCCGACATCGTCGTCGACGACCCTGGCGTCTCGCGGCGCCACCTGGAGATCCGCGTGACCCCGGAGGGTGTGATCGCGACGGATCTCGGCTCCACGAACGGGCTGTTCGTCGAGGGGCACCAGGTGCCGGCCGCGACGCTGCTCGACGGGAACTCCCTGACGATCGGCCGGACCCGCATCATGTTCTGGACCGGCGCGTCCGACAACGAGGAGTGGTGATCCGGCCCGCATGACCGATCTCACGTTCACCCTGCTCCGGCTGGGCTACCTGGTGCTGCTCTGGGTGTTCGTGCTCTCCGCGATCGGGGTGCTACGTCGGGACCTGTACGGCACGAAGATCACGCCGCGCCGCGGCAAGAAGGGCGGTCCGGCCCCGGCCGCCCGCCCGACGTCGGGCCCCACCCCCGCCGCCCCGGAGCCGTCGCGGCCCGCCGCGCCCGCGGGACCGTCGCGGCTCGTCGTCACCGCCGGCCCGCTGACCGGCACGACGATCCCGCTCACGACATCGTCGATCCTCATCGGCCGCGCGCCGAGCTGCACGCTCGTCCTCGACGACGACTACTCGTCGTCGCGCCACGCCCGCATCTTCCCGCAGCACGGGTCCTGGTTCGTCGAGGACCTGGGCTCCACGAACGGCACCTACGTCGAGGACCAGCGGATCGCCCAGGTCACCCCCCTGGGCCCGGGGACGCGGGTGCGGATCGGTCAGTCCGTCGTCGAGCTGCAGAGGTAGCCCGCAGTGAACATCGCCCTGCGCTACGCCGCGCGCTCCGACGTCGGGCTCGTGCGCTCCAACAACCAGGACTCCGGCTACGCGGGCCCGCACCTGCTCGTCGTCGCGGACGGCATGGGCGGCCACGCGGGGGGCGACGTCGCGTCGTCCATCGCGATCGCCGCGCTCGCCCCGCTCGACGGCGAGTCGCACGGCCCGGACGACGCGCTGGCCGAGCTCGAGCGCTCGATCGACCACGCCCGCCAGGACCTCGTGGACCGCAGCGTGACCGACCCCGAGCTGGTCGGCATGGGTACCACCGTCACCGCGATCCTGCGCGCGGGCAACAAGCTCGCCATGGCGCACCTCGGCGACTCGCGCGCCTACCTGCTGCGCGACGGCGAGCTCAACCAGGTCACGACCGACCACACGTTCGTCCAGCACCTCGTCGACACGGGGCGCATCTCGGCGGACGAGGCGGAGACCCACCCCCAGCGCAACGTCGTCATGCGCGTGCTGGGTGACTTCGACATCGACCTCACGCCGGACATGTCCGTGCGCGAGGCGAAGCCGGGCGACCGCTGGCTCCTGTGCTCGGACGGCCTGTCCGGGTTCGTCAGCCAGGAGACCATCGCGCAGACGCTCGCCGACACGGACGACGTCGACGCGTGCGCCGACCACCTGCTCCAGCTCGCGTTGCGCGCGGGCAGCACGGACAACGTGACGGTCGTCGTCGCGGACGTCGTGGACGTCGACGCCCTGCCCGACGGCGGGGCCCCCGGCACGGGCGCGCAGGTCGTCGGGTCGGCGGCGATCGACCGCGACGCCCCGACGTCGGCCGCGGACGGCCCGGCGGCCCGCGCGGCCGCGCTCATGGCGAGCACGAAGACGACCGCCCCGGCCGAGGACCCGGACGCCGACGCGGCGGACGAGGACGGCACGGAGGGTCGCACCATCGCCGAGGGCTCTGGCGACGACGAGGACGACGTGCGCCCGGGTCGCGCGCCCCGGCGCTGGGTCACCGTGGTCGCGATCCTGCTCGTGGTCGCGGGCCTCGGCGTCGCCGGCTGGGCGGGCTACCGCTGGACGCAGTCGCAGTACTACGTGGGCGTCGCCGACGGCCAGGTCGCGGTGTTCCGCGGCATCCCCGAGAACGCGGGCCCGGTCACGCTGTCGACCCCGATCGAGCTCACGGGGACGCGCGTCGACGACCTGCCGGGCTACGTCGTCGACCGCCTGGAGACCACGATCCCCGCGCAGTCGCTCGAGGACGCCCGCGCCCGCGCCGAGCGGCTGGTCGCCGAGGCCACGGAGGACACCACCGAGACCCCCGCGACCGACGGCTCGACCGAACCGCCCGCGGACGGGACCGTCGACGGCGCGACGACGGGGACGCCGGAGGCCGACGCGCCGGACGTGACCCCGGCGCCCGCCGACGGCGCCGGCTCGGGGGCCTGATGGCCACGGTGGAGACCACCGAGGTGCGCCCCGGCCGGGGCGCGGAGCTCGGTCTGCTCGTCCTCGCGCTCGCGCTGGGCATCGGGGCGTACGCGCTCGTGGGTCTGCAGCTCACGGGCGAGCTCCCGGGCCGCTTCTACGTGTACAGCATCGGCACGGTGGTGCTCGCGGGCGCCGCGCACGTGCTGCTGCGGTTCAAGGCGCCGTACGCGGACCCGGTGATCCTGCCGATCGCCGTCGCGCTCAACGGCATCGGCCTCGCCATGATCTTCCGCCTCGACCTGGGCTCGCAGGTCACGGGCGGCGAGCAGGACCTCGCGCCCCGCCAGCTCCAGTGGACGGCGCTCGGCATCCTCTGCGCGTTCGCCCTCGTCTGGTTCCTGCGCGACCACCGGACCCTGCGCCGCTACACCTACACCGCGATGATCGCGGGCATCGTGCTCGTCGCGCTGCCGCTCGTCCCGGGCCTGGGCACCCGCATCAACGGCGCCCAGATCTGGATCAACCTGTTCGGCTTCTCGCTCCAGCCGGCCGAGTTCGCCAAGGTCGCGTTCGCGATCTTCTTCGCGGGGTACCTCGTGACGAACCGCGACACGCTCGCGCTCGCCGGCCCCCGCGTGCTCGGCCTCCAGCTCCCGCGCCTGCGCGACCTCGGGCCGATCATCATCGTCTGGCTCGTCTCGCTCGCGATCCTCGTGTTCGAGCGCGACCTCGGGACCTCGCTCCTGTTCTTCGGCCTGTTCGTCGCGATGCTCTACATCGCGACCGAGCGCGTGAGCTGGGTCGTCATCGGTCTGCTCCTCATCGCGGTCGGCGCAGTGCTCGCGGCGTCGACGTTCGGGCACGTGCAGGCGCGCGTCGACGTGTGGCTGCACCCGTTCGACCCGGAGATCTTCGGCCGCAAGGTCGGCGGGTCCGGCCAGCTCGTGGGCGGCCTGTTCTCGCTCGGCAACGGCGGCCTCTTCGGCACGGGCTGGGGCGCCGGTTACCCCCGCACGGTCCCGTACGCGTTCTCCGACTTCATCTACGCGTCGCTCGGCGAGGAGCTCGGCCTCACGGGCCTCATCGGCATCCTGCTCGCGTACCTCGTCCTCGTGGAGCGCGGCCTGCGCACCGCGATCGGCGTGCGCGACGGGTTCGGCAAGCTGCTCGCGGGCGGTCTCGCGTTCGTCATGGCGTGGCAGCTCTTCGTCGTGGTCGGCGGGATCACGCGGATCATCCCGCTCACCGGCCTGACCATGCCGTTCGTCGCCCAGGGCGGGTCGTCGCTCCTCGCGAACTGGCTCGTCGTCGGGCTGCTCCTGCGCATCTCGGACGACGCGCGGCGCCCCTCCTCCCTGCCCGTGCGCGGGCAGGTCGCGCCCGGCGGGGCGCGCAGCCGCACGGACTCCGACCCGGTCGCGGTCGTGGGCGGCGGCGCGGCCGTGGGCGCCCTGCCCGACGACGCCCCCACCACGGTCGGCGCGCCCGCCGTCCCCGGTCCGTCCACGGGCCCCGCGCGCGCGACGACGGGCGTCCAGCCCGCCGTCGGCCGCACCGGGGAGGTCCCCGACCACCCGGACGACCTGCGGACCGAGGTCGTGCAGCGCCCGGACGCGGGTGCCGAGACCGACCGTGACCCCTGGGGAGGAGCCCGGTGAACGTCCCCCTGCGTCGCGTCGCGACCGTCGTCCTCGTGATGTTCCTCGCGCTCATGGTGTCGACGACGTACATCCAGTTCGTCCAGGCCGACTCGCTCAACAACGACTCGCGCAACGCCCGCACGATCTACCGCGAGTACAACAAGTTCCGCGGCCCGATCGTCGTCGCGGGTGACGCCATCGCGTCCTCGACGCCGGTGGACGACGCGTTCGGCTTCCAGCGCCAGTACTCCAACGGCCCGCTCTACGCGCCCGTCTCCGGCTTCCTGTCGCTCACCAACGGGCGCACGGAGATCGAGGACAAGGAGAACGACTACCTCAACGGTGAGGCGAGCTCGCTGTGGCTCGACCGCCTGAGCGCGCTCTTCACGGGGCAGCAGCCGCAGGGCGCGTCCGTCGAGCTGACCATCGACCCGGCGGCCCAGCAGGCCGCGTGGGACGCGCTGGGGGACCAGCGCGGCGCCGTCGTCGCGATCGAGCCCAAGACGGGCCGGGTCCTCGCGCTCGTGTCGAAGCCGAGCTACGACCCGAACGAGCTCGCGACGCACGACACCGCCCTCGCGCGCCAGCGCTACCAGGAGCTGCTCAACGCCGAGGGCAACCCGATGTCGAACCGGGCCATCCGCGGCAACACGTACCCGCCGGGCTCGACGTTCAAGATCGTCACCTCCGCCGCGGCGCTCGAGAGCGGGCAGTACACGCCCGAGACCGTGATCCCGGCCCCGGACGAGCTGCCGTACCCCCAGTCGACCCAGACGATGAAGAACTTCGGCGGCACGCGCTGCTCGCCCACGGGCGAGATGACCCTCGCGGACGCGCTGCGCATCTCGTGCAACACCGCGTTCGGCGACCTGGCGATGACCCTGGGCGAGGACGCGATGCGCGACCAGGCCGAGGACTTCGGCTTCGACGCCTCGCTCGAGATCCCCATGGACGTCACGCCGAGCCGCTTCCCCGCCGAGGGCACGCCGGGCGCCGACGCCGCCGGGATCGCGCGTGCCGGCATCGGCCAGGGCGAGGTCAAGGTCACGCCGCTCCAGATGGCGATGGTCGCCGCCGCGATCGCGAACGACGGCGTGCAGATGGCCCCGTACACCGTCGAGACGATCCGCAACCCCGACCTCGACGTCGTCCGGCAGTCGGAGCCGCGCCGTCTGCGCACCTCGGTCTCCCCGTCGACCGCCGAGCAGCTCACCCAGATGATGGTGGGCGTCGTGCAGAACGGCTCCGGGAAGTCCGCGCAGATCCCGGGCGTGCAGGTCGCGGGCAAGACGGGCACCGCCGAGACGGGCGGCGAAGCCGCGCCGCACGCGTGGTTCACGAGCTTCGCCCCGGCCGACGACCCGCAGGTCGCGGTCGCGGTCATCGTCGAGAACGGCGGCTCGATGGGCAACGAGGCGACGGGCGGCGCGATCGCCGCGCCGATCGCCCGCGCCGTCATGGAGGCGGTGTTGAACGGATGAAGCCGGTCCGGGGGCTGACGCTCGGCAACCGCTACCGCCTCGTGCGGCGCATCGCCGTCGGCGGCATGGGCGAGGTGTGGGTCGCGGCCGACGACGCGCTCGGCCGCGAGGTCGCGGTCAAGGTCCTGCGGAGCGAGTACGCGGGCAACGAGGACTTCCTCAACCGGCTGCGCACCGAGGCCCGCAACAGCGCGGCGCTCTCGCACCCCAACATCGCGCAGATGTACGACTACGGCGAGACGAACGGCTCCGGGTACCTCGTCATGGAGCTCGTCGTGGGCGAGCCCATGGCGGACCTGCTGGAGCGCGAGCCGGTGCTCCCGCCCGCGCGGCTCCTGCCGATCCTCGCGCAGACCGCCCGGGCGCTGCACGCCGCCCACCTGTCCGGCGTCGTGCACCGGGACGTCAAGCCCGGCAACATCCTCATCGACCGCTCCGGCACGGTGAAGATCACCGACTTCGGTGTCTCGCTCGCGGCCAACCAGGTCCCGATGACCGCGACGGGCATGGTCATGGGCACGGCCCAGTACCTCTCGCCCGAGCAGGCCGTCGGCCAGGCCGCCACCGGCGCCTCGGACATCTACGCGCTCGGCATCGTCGCGTACGAGTCCATCGCGGGGAACCGTCCGTTCACGGGGTCCACGCCGGTGGACATCGCGGTCGCGCACGTCAACGAGCCGGTGCCGCCGCTGCCCACGTCGGTCGACCCGGAGCTCGGCGAGCTCGTCATGGTCATGCTCGCCAAGGACCCGCTCGCGCGGCCCCACCCGGCCGACGCGCTCGCACGCGTCTTCGAGGGCATCGCCGCGCGCCTCGCGAGCGACCCCTGGTCCGCCCGCACGGGGGCGCCGGCCCCCACGCGCCGCGCGCGCCGGGCCCGCACCACCGCCGACGACGTCCCCGCGCCCGAGCCGGACCCGGCACCCGTCATCACGCCGCTCGTCATCCCGGCCGCGGTGCGCGACCCGCACGCGCCCGACCCGGCGAACCCGTGGGTCGCCCCCGAGCCGCGCCGCGCCGCGCACGCGGAGGTGCCGCCGTCGGCCGCGACGCCCCCCGGGCCGCCCGACGACGACGCCACCCGCGTCCGCCCGCTCGGCCGGCACGGCGGGACGGTCCCGGAGACCGCCGAGCCCGTCCCGGCACCGCCCGGACCGGACGACGCCGCGCCCGGCCCGGCCCTCCCGTGGGAGCGCCCCGTCCCCACGGCCCCGGCGGACGACCCGGCCGCCCCGCGGTCGTACCCGCCGCGCCGCGAGATGCACGGTCCGACGCGCTCCTCACGACGGCCGCAGCCCACCCGCGCGGGCACGCGCCCGGCCGGCGCGGCCGGGGGCTCGACGCGCGCCGAGCCCGTCGCCCCGGCGACCCGCGCCGAGGCCCGCCGTCAGTCGCAGTCGGCACCCGTGCCCTCGCGCTCCGCGGGGCGCCGCACGTCGACCACGACGGGCCGCCGCCTGGGAGGCCTGCCCAACGGCCTGACCTGGCCGCTCGTCGCCCTCCTGGGTCTCCTGCTCGTGCTGGTGATCGCGACGATCGCCACGCTCGGGGACCGGGACGGCGACGGCGGCGACGCCGCCCCCGTGCGGGGCGCGGAGACCTCCGTCGAGGTCGCCGTGCCCGACGCCGAGACGCTCCCCGGACGGGTGACATCGTGACGACATCGTGGTGTTCCCCGCGTGGCCGCAGGGTCGCGGGTGGGATGATTGCGCCAGCTGTGCCGTGGGCGGACGCGCCCACGGCTCCGACGACACCGAAGGACGAATGAGTGGTGGACAACGCTCCCCGAGTGCTTGCCGGGCGCTACCAGGTCGGTGAGCTCATCGGCCGTGGTGGCATGGCCGAGGTGCACATCGGGCACGACAACCGCCTCGGTCGTACCGTCGCGATCAAGATCCTGCGCTCCGACCTCGCGCGCGACCCGTCGTTCCTCGCGCGCTTCCGTCGCGAGGCGCAGGCAGCGGCCTCCCTGAACCACCCGGCCATCGTCGCGGTCTACGACACGGGCGAGGACGTGCACGAGGACGCCACCAGCAACGCGGTGCACGTCCCGTTCATCGTCATGGAGTACGTCGAGGGCCACACCGTGCGGGACATCCTGCGCGACGGTCAGGCCGTGCCCATCGACGAGGCGGTCGAGATCACGGCGGGCGTCCTCGCGGCGCTCGAGTACTCGCACCACGCCGGGATCGTCCACCGCGACATCAAGCCCGCCAACGTGATGATCACGCCGACGGGCGCGGTGAAGGTCATGGACTTCGGCATCGCCCGCGCGGTCGCCGACTCCGCGGCCACCATGACCCAGACGCAGGCCGTCATCGGCACCGCGCAGTACCTCTCCCCGGAGCAGGCGCGCGGCGAGACGGTCGACGCGCGCTCCGACCTGTACTCGACCGGCTGCCTGCTCTACGAGCTGCTCACGGGGCGCCCGCCGTTCATCGGCGACTCGCCCGTCGCAGTGGCCTACCAGCACGTGCGCGAGGCGCCCGCAACGCCGAGCGCGATCGCTCCCGACGTGCCCGAGGTGCTCGACCGCATCACGCTCAAGGCGCTCGCGAAGGACCGCACGGCGCGCTACTCGAGCGCCGCCGAGTTCCGGGCCGACCTGGAGAACGCCGTGCGCGGCGGGTCGATCACGGCCCCGGCGCTCGGGGTCGCGGCCGCCGCCGCCGGCCTCGGTGCCGCCGCCGCGGCCGCCGACCTCCAGCCGACGATGGTCGAGTCCGCGACGCAGGTCATGGCACCGGCCGCCGCGGCGGCGAACCCCTGGGCGACCAGCGCGGCGCCCGCCGTCCCGCCGGGGGAGCAGCCGCCCGGCGAGGACGACGAGCAGCCCAAGAGCCGCAAGGGCCTCATGTGGACGCTCATCGCGGTCGGCGTGCTCGCCATCGCGGCGATCGTGACGATGCTGCTCATCAACCAGAACAAGGACGTCGAGCCGGAGCTCGTCACCGTGCCGACGGTCCAGGCGGGCATGACCCAGGAGGAGGCCGCCGCACTCTTCGACGGCCTGGACCTCGAGTTCAACCCGCTCCTCGAGGAGAACTCCGACGTCCCGGAGGGCGAGTTCATCCGCCAGAGCCCCGCCGGTGACGCCCAGGTCGACCCGGGCACCTCGGTCGACGTCTGGTTCTCGACCGGTCCCGACGCCGTCACCATCCAGGACCTCAAGGGCAAGACGCAGGAGGAGGCCCGGCAGTACCTCTCCGACGCCGGGCTCAACGTCGGCGACGTCAACACGGAGGACTCGCCGGACGTCCCGAAGGGCGCGGTGACGAAGACCGACCCCGGCGCCGGCCAGTCCGTGCCGGCGGGCTCGACGGTCAACCTGTTCGTGTCGAGCGGCCTCGTCGCCCTCCCGGACGTCACGGGCCAGCAGTTCGACGCCGCGAAGTCGACCGTCGAGGCGCTCGGCCTGAAGGTCGACCGCAGCGAGGAGGAGTCCGACGAGCCGGAGAACCAGGTCCTCTCGCAGCAGCCCAACGCGGGCAGCGTCCCGCAGGGGTCGACCGTGACCCTCAAGGTCGCCATCCCGCGCTCGGCGGAGACGACGACGGTGCCGACGAACCTCGCCGGCATGACCGAGCAGCAGGCCCTCGAGGCGCTGGGCGGTGCCGGGCTCGTCCCCGGGGCACGGCAGACCCAGGAGTCCGAGCAGTGGCCGGCGGGCACGGTCATCGGCTCCGACCCGCGGGGCGGGACCGAGCTCGAGGTCGGCTCAGAGGTGCGCCTCATCGTCTCGACCGGTCCCGGACCGTCGAACGGCGGCGGCGACAACGGCGGCGGGAACAACGGCGGCGGCAACGGGAACGGCGGGGGCAACGGCGGGGACGGCGAGGGCTGACCCACCGCCCCCGGGCCGTCCACGACGACGGGCCCTCACCTCCACGGAGGTGAGGGCCCGTCGTCGTGCGGGGCGTCCGAGGGCGGCAGACCGGGGCCGGTGCCGCGCGGTGCTCGCTACTGGCGCACGAGCGGGGCCATGCCCGCGGAGCGCTCGACGGCGCCCTCCAGGCCGCACGCCTCGAGCCAGTTCGCGAGCAGGCGGTGGCCACCCTCGGTGAGCACGGACTCCGGGTGGAACTGGACCCCGTGCAGCGGCAGGTCCTTGTGCTGGAGGCCCATGATGACGCCCCCGGCGGTCGTCGCCGTCACCTCGAGCTCCGCGGGCACGGTGTCGCTCACGACGGCGAGCGAGTGGTACCGCGTCGCGGTGAACGGGTGGGGGAGGCCCGCGAGCACGCCCTCGCCCTCGTGCTCCACGAGGCTCGTCTTGCCGTGCATGAGCTCGGGCGCGTGCGTGACCGTCGCGCCGTATACCTCGGCGAGGGCCTGGTGGCCCAGGCACACGCCGAGCATCGGCGTGCGCGACGCGGCGCACGTGCGGATCACGTGCTCGCTCTGCCCGGCCTCCTTCGGCGTGCCGGGCCCGGGGGAGACGAGGACGCCGTCGAACACGGTGCCGTCCGCGTCGCGGAAGCGACCGTCGGCGTCGGGCTCCGGCACCGCGTCGTTGCGCACGACGACGGTCTGCGCGCCCAGCTGGTCGAGGTAGCCGACGATCGTGTAGACGAACGAGTCGTAGTTGTCCACGACGAGGATGCGGGTCGGGTGGGTCATCGCGGGGCCTCCACGGACACTGCGCCGGCGGCGTCGGTCTGGATGTTGGGGTCGTTGAACGGCATGTACTCGGACACGAGCGGGAACAGCCACTCGAAGCACGCGAGCACGACGGCGGCCGCGAGGACGAGCAGGATCAGCACCCGCAGCCACGCCGGGCCGGGCAGCACGCGCCACAGCGCCCCGTACATCACGAGCCTCCTTCGGCGGCGGGAGCGGTCTGGCCGACGAGCTCCGGCGGCGTGCCGTCCTCGACGGGCATCCAGTAGTCGAACTTCGCGTTGACGATGTACCGCGCGACGAGCGAGTTGAGGCCGATCGGGTGGCACGTCGTCAGCGTGAGGTACCGCTCGGCGGGCTCGACGCCGGGCTGCCACGGGACGGGCGCGATCGCCTCGACCTGGTCGGGCTTCACGGCCTGCATGTGGTCGACGCGGTAGACGTACCACGTGCCGTCGGCCTCGACGACGATCGGGTCGCCGATCTCGAGCTCCTCGACGTCGTGGAAGATCTTGCCGTACGTCTGCCGGTGCCCGGCGAGGGAGAAGTTCCCGACGGCGCCCGGCATGACGGTCTCGGGGTAGTGCCCGGCCATCGCCTGGTCGAGGATCGACCGCTTGTCGGTGCCCTCCGCGATCGGCATCATCTTGCCGTCCCAGCGCGGCACGTAGAGCGTGCCCCACACCTCGCCGAGCGCGGGCGCGGCGGGGACGGGCGGGTCGTCGCGCAGGATCGTCGTGCCGACGTCCGCGGCGTCCGGCGTCGGCGCCTGGATCTCCTCGAGGACCTGCGCCTGGACGCGGTCCGCCTGGACGTCCGTCCACCACAGCTGCCAGACGACGTACAGGCCGAGCAGGATCCCCAGCGTGATGAGCAGCTCGCCGAGCACCCCCACGACGGCGGACACCGGACCGCGACCCGAGCCGCGGTGCCCCGCGTGGCGGACCGGTGCGGGGGTCGTCGCGGTCACGACGCCACCGCGTCGGACGGGCGCGCGTAGCGGAGCTCGAGCGCCCCCTGGTAGCCCGGCATCTCGATGTCGCTCTCGTCCTCGACCGACCAGCCGAGGTTCACCGCGTCGACGTACTCCTTGTACACCTGGACGCCCGGCGAGCGGTCGAGCGCGTCGCGCAGGGCCTCGGGGTCACCCACGGCCTCCACGACGTAGGGCGGGGAGTACACGCGGCCGTGCAGCAGCAGGATGTTGCCCGCGCAGCGGAACGCCGACGTCGCCGTGACGCGCTGCCCCTGGAGCGTCATCGCCTCGGCACCGCCCGCCCACAGCGCGTTGACGACGGACTGGATGTCCTGCTGGTGCACGACGAGGTCGTCGGGACGGATCCCCGCCGGGTAGCTGCCCTCCGGGGGCGCGTCGTCGAGCGTCACGGAGACGCCGGCGCCCTCGACGGGCGTCGTCCCCGCGGCGACGGCGGTGCGCGCCGCGAGGTCGGGGTCGACGCCGGTGGGCGCGTCCCCGGTCTGCGACAGGTCCGCGACCTCCGCCGTCAGGGCGTCGACCTGCGTCGCGAGGTCGGCCACGCGGTCGGACTCGCGGTCGACGAGCTGCGCGAGGTTCTCCGGGTGCCGGGACTCGTCGCCGCGCGCGAGGCGCGCGTTCGCCGTGAACATGACCCCGGCGAGCGCGAGGACGAGCGCGACCGTCACGGCGGACCGGACGCGACGCGCGCGCGGCGTGCCGCCCGGGGCGGACGACGGCCCCTCGGCGGGGTCGTCCGGGCCCGTGGCGCCAGGGTCCGTGGTGCTCACGCGACCGTCTCCTTCCTGGGGGCGGACGAGGTCGTCGACCGGTTCGGCGTCGTGCGTCGGCGTGGTGCGTCGGCGTCGTGGACTGCGTGGTGCTGAGGTCGTGCGCGGCACACCTCGCGGCACGTCCTCCGCGCGCGGTGTCCGTGCCTATTGTGTGCGCCCACTACGCTAGTCGACGAACGTCGTCCACGATCGTGACGGACCTGTGCTCCGGCAGAGCCTCGCGGCGCGTCGACGACCTTCGCCCGACCCATGCACGGTTCCTGCACGACGACGGCAGGCGTCCGCTCCCGCGGTGCGTCCCGGCGCCGGCGCAGCGAGCCCCACCAGGACAGGAGCCCACCCTCGTGCCCGAGTCGAAGTCGCGCAAGAAGCCCAAGCCGCAGCGTCCGCCGAGCGTGCCGAAGCCCGAGACGGGCAACCCGCGCTGGCTCGTGCCCACGATGCTCGGGCTCATGCTCGTCGGGCTCGCGTGGATCGTGCTGTTCTACCTCAGCGGTCCGAAGCAGCTCCCCGTCCCGCCGCTCGGTGCATGGAACCTCGGGGTCGGCTTCGCCTTCATCATCGCGGGCTTCGCGCTCACGACGCGCTGGAAGTAGCCGCGCACCGGGCGGGGCCTGGGCCCCGTCCGGTGCCGTCGGGCCTCACACCGGTGTAGTTCCACACCTGTGAGTAATCCTGGGGATAACTCCTGTGGCCGCCTCGTCAGGTGAGATGGCCGAACTGGTCCGCCGCCGCGTAGGTGAGCCAGGAGGCGGCGACCAGCGCCACCACGACGACGACCGTCGCCCCCACGGACACGAGGGTGCGACGCTCGCGCGGCGCGTAGGCGTAGGCGGCGCCGAGCGCGAGCCCCACGACTAGACCGCCCAGGTGCGCCTGCCACGCGATGCCGGGGAAGAACAGCCCGATCGCGAAGTTGATGCCGATGAGCACGACGATCTGCATCGCGTTCCGGCCCGTCCGGCGCAGGACGAGCAGGATCGCCCCGAAGAGGCCGAACACCGCGCCCGAGGCGCCGACGACAGGCTGGTACCAGGCCTCCGACGTCGGGCCCCCCGCGAGGAGCAGGTAGCCGACGGAGCCGCCGAGCGCGGAGAGCAGGTAGAGCGCCGTGAAGCGCAGCCGGCCGAGCTGCTGCTCGAGGAACGGGCCCGTGATCCACAGGGCGTACATGTTGAAGAGGATGTGGACGGGGCTCGTCGAGTGCAGGAACGCCGCCGTGAGGAAGCGGTAGGGCTGCAGCTCGCCGACCCAGGGCGCGAACGCGAGCATGTTCGTCCACGTGCCGCCCGTGACGAGCTGGAGGAGCCAGCTCACGACGCACAGGCCGATGATCGTGAACGTCACGACGGGCGGCCCGCCGCGCACCTTCCCACCCAGCGCGGTGCGCTGCGTCGGCGCCTGGCGGGCGGCGTCGCGCACGCAGTCGACGCACTGGATGCCGACCGCGGCCGGTCGCTGGCACTCGGGGCACGCCGGGCGCCCGCACCGCTGGCAGCGCACGTACGACACGCGGTCGGGGTGCCGCGGGCACACCGGCGGGACGGCGGGACCGTCGTGCGGTCCGGCCGTCCCGTACGCCGGCGGGCCGGGTGGCCCGGGAGGTGTCGCCGAGATGGTCAGTCCTCGATGGTGACGGACGTGATGACGATGTCCTCCTGCGGGCGGTCGCCCGGACGCGTGGGCGTCGCGTTGATCGCGTCGACGACGGCGCGGGACTCGTCGTCCGCGACCTCGCCGAAGATCGTGTGCTTGCCGTTGAGCCACGGCGTGGGGACCGTCGAGATGAAGAACTGCGACCCGTTGGTGCCCTCGGCCTCGCCCGTCACCGGGTTGCGGCGCACGCCCGCGTTCGCCATCGCCAGCAGGTACGGGCGGTCGAACTGGAGCTCGGGGTGGATCTCGTCGTTGAACGTGTAGCCGGGGCCGCCGGTGCCGGTCCCGAGCGGGCAGCCGCCCTGGATCATGAAGTCCTGGATCACGCGGTGGAAGATCAGGCCGTCGTAGAAGGGCTCGGTGCGCTCGGCGCCGGTGCGGGGGTCGGACCACGTCGTGGTGCCCTGGGCGAGCCCGACGAAGTTCGCCACCGTCTTCGGGGCGTGGTTCGGCAGGAGCTCGATCCGGATGTCACCTGCGGTCGTGTGGAGGGTTGCGAACATGGGCACCATCTTCCCACGAGACCCGCGCCCGACCCGTCCGGGGCGATGTCTCGCGGCGTGGCCGGGGTGGTGGCAGAGTGGGCGGAAACGCATCGCATCCGCACATTCGTCCCGTCGGACGACGACCCCGGGGAGCACGCATGACCCGTACTCGCTCAGCGAGCGACTCCGTCAAGGACACGCTCGAGTCGATCGACACCGAGAAGCTGAAGGAACAGGCCGCGCAGGCCGCCGCGACCGCGCAGAGCGCCGCGACCCAGCTCGCGGACCAGGCCAAGGACGCCGCGGTGCACGCCAAGGAGTGGGGCACGCCCAAGGTGGAGGCGTTCCTCGAGTGGCTCCAGCCGCGCGTCGAGAAGGCGTGGCAGGACAGCATCCAGGCCGCCGCGCCGCGCGTCGAGAAGGCCGCGACCAAGGCCGCGCCCGCGATCGACACGGCGCACGACCGCCTCGTGGAGGACGTGCTGCCGAAGATCGTCGCGAGCTTCAACGCCGCCGCCGCCAGCGCGGCCGACTCCGCCCAGCGCGCCGCGGACAACGCGGCCGAGGCGACCGCCGCCGCCACGGCCGCGGCAGCCGCCGCGTCGGGCAAGAAGGCGCGCAAGCTCGCGAAGCAGGCCAAGAAGGCGACGGCGGAGGCCGCGAAGCAGGCGCAGAAGTCCGCGGGCAAGGCCGGCAAGAAGGCCGCCAAGCACGCCGACAAGACCGCGGAGAAGGCGGCCGCCAAGCTCGCCGCGGCCGCGGACAAGGCGGCGGCCAAGGCCGCCGCGGCGGACTCCTCGAAGGGCAAGGGCCGCACGCTCTGGTGGATCGCCGGTGGCGTGACCGCCGCGGGCGTCGGCTACGTGCTCTACCGCCGCGCGCAGCCCACGACCGACCCCTGGGCCGAGCCGTGGGAGCAGGAGCAGCAGCAGGTCCACTTCGACGACGTCGTCGGCGACGCCAAGCACGCCGTCGGGGACGCCGCCGAGTCGATCGGCGAGGCTGCGGGCGCCGCCGTCGCGAAGGGCCGCGAGGCCACCGACAAGCTGGCCGAGCGCGCTGCCGAGGTCCGCGACGACGTCACCGACCGCGTCACCGAGGCCGTCTCGGACGCGAAGGACGCGGCGAAGAAGGCGACGAGCCGGGCCCGCAGCACCACCCGTGGCGGCGCTGCCGGCGCGAAGGACGCGGTGAAGGACACGGCGGAGGACGTGAAGGACGCCGCGGCGGACGCCAAGGACGACCTGGGCGACGCCGGCAAGAAGGCGCGCGAGGCCGCCGAGTCCGCGGCGCAGGACGCCGCGAAGAAGGCCGACGACGCCTGACGCTCCACCCCGCCGTCCTCGCACGGTGACAGACGACCGAGGGGCCCGTCCCAGCAGGGACGGGCCCCTCGTCGTCCCCCAGGGGCGGAGACCTCACGAGCACGCGGGCACGGCGGCGGCACGCGGCGGCAGCACGCAGCCTCGGCGGCGGGCACGCCGACGCCGAGGCCGGACGCACGAAGACCCCGTCCGCAGCCGGACGGGGTCTTCGTGGTCGTGACGATGGTGGAGCCAGGGGGACTCGAACCCCCAACCCCCTGCTTGCAAAGCAGGTGCGCTACCAATTGCGCCATGGCCCCGGGTGACGCGGCCGGGGCCGGTCAGCGGCGAGAGGTGCTCACTCGAAGGTGTCGGTGACCTCTGCCCAGAGGTCGCGCTCGGCGTTGTCCTCCGTGTACTTGCGCCACACGAGGTACCCGGCGCCGGCAGCGAGGAGCAGGAGCAGAAGCTTCTTCATGATGTTCCCCTCGAGTGGGTTGGCAGTGGGCCTAAGAGGACTTGAACCTCTGACCTCTTCCTTATCAGGGAAGCGCTCTAACCGTCTGAGCTATAGGCCCGCACGCGCCTCGCCGGACAGCCCCAGGAGGGCTGCTCCGCTCGCAGGCAGCGATTGAGGTTACCCCACCGGGAGCCGCAGACCCAAACCGAGGGCCCGTGCGTCCCGGTCGGGGAGCCGGTGCGCGGTCAGTCGTCGGTGAGCGTGAGGTGCACGCCACCCACGAGCGCCGCGACGATGTTGTACAGGAACGCCATGATCGTCGAGAGCGCCGTGATGATGACGACGTTCACCACGCCGAGCAGCGTGGCGATCGAGATCACGCGGCCGAACGCGACGTACTGACGGATGTCGACGTCCGTCTCCGTGCCGACGATCTGCGTGAACAGCTCCTCGATCTTGAAGAAGACCTGCATGCCGTCGAGCACGTACCAGACGACGGCGGTCGCGACGACGGTCATGATCCCGATGGCGACCGCGAGGAGGAAGCCGAGCTTCATCGCGGACCACGGGTCGATGCGCGAGACCGCGAGCCGCACGCGGCGCGGGCCGCCGTCGGGCCGGACGGCGGGCGTCGCGCCCGTCGCGGTCCCCACGGCGGGCGTGGCGCCCGTGAGCGGGCTCGCGGTGCCCGTCACCCCGGCGGCGGAGTAGTGCATGGAGGCCCCGGCGGGAGCGCCGGCGGCACCCGCGCTCGTGGGGGCCGAGGTGGTCGTGGGCACGCGCCTCACCGTCTCGTCGTCGATCTCGTCGTGCCCGCGCTCGGGCTCCGTCTCTGCGGGTGCGGCGGGGACCGCCGCCGACACCTTCTTCGCGGCCGTCTTCGCCGCCGCGATCGCCGCGGCCGCCGCCTTCACGGCCCCGGCCCGGGCGACCGCGACACGGCTCTCGCCCGACGCGCGCTCCATGCCGTCGTCGTCCACCGTGCCCTGCGCGGGCGCGGGCGCGGCCTGGGCGGCCGGGCCCGGGGGCGGCGGGGGAGGCGGCGGGACGGCGGCCGTCGCCCCGTCACGCGGGGTCGCCGGCGCCGAGGCGCCCTTCGACGAGCCCTTCTTCGACGAGCCGTTCGACGACGTCCCGTCCGCCTCGCCGTGCCGGCTCGGGGACGCGGCCGCGGGGCGTGCCGACGCGTCCGTGTCCGGCCGCGGCACGGTCAGCCGCGGCGTGATGGTCGGCGGTGCGTTGTTCTCGCTGCTCATCTGGTTTCCTCGGTGGTTCCGGGGGCCGGGTCGGTCCCGCCCGCCCCGTCGGACGAGGCGGTCGCGTCGGTGGTCGGTGCGCTGCTCGTGTCGGTGACGCCCGGGGCCGTGCCGGTCCCGTCCTCGCCCTCCACGGTATCCCGATCCTCTCCGAGACGACGCTCGACGTTCCGCGCGACCGCGATGATGCGGTCGCCCTTGTCGGGCTTCGCGAACGTCACCCCCTGCGTGTTCCGACCGGTGAGGTTCACCTCGCCGACCGCGGACCGCACGATCTTCCCGCGCTCCATGATGACCAGCACCTCGTCGTCGGCCTCCGTCACCAGAGCCCCCACGAGATCTCCACGAGCCTCCACCAGGTTGGCGACCTTGATGCCCAGACCGCCGCGGCCCTGGACGCGGTACTCGTCGATCCGCGTGCGCTTCGCGAACCCGCCCTCCGTGACCACGAAGAGGTCGGAGCCCTCCTCGACCACGTCGGCCGAGAGCAGCTCGTCGCCGTCGCGGAACTTCATGCCCGTGACGCCCGACGTCGCGCGGCCGAGCGGCCGCATCGTGTCGTCGTCGGCGGGAAAGCGGATGGACTGGCCCTTGCGCGACACGAGGATGAGGTCGTCGTCGGCGTCCACGAGGAGCGCCGCGACGAGCTCGTCGGGCGTCCCGGACTCGTCCTCGCGCAGGTTGATCGCGATGAGGCCGCCCGAGCGCGGCGAGTCGTACTCCGACAGCCGCGTCTTCTTCACCAGGCCGCGACGCGTCGCGAGCACCAGGTACTGCGCCGCGTCGTAGTCGCGCAGGTCGAGCACCTGCGCGATCTTCTCGCCCGGCTGGAACGCGAGCAGGTTCGCGACGTGCTGACCCTTGGCGTCGCGCCCGCCCTCCGGGAGCTCGTACGCCTTCGCGCGGTAGACGCGGCCGAGGTTCGTGAAGAACAGCAGCCAGTGGTGCGTCGTCGTCACGAAGAAGTGGTCGACGATGTCGTCCTCGCGCAGCTGCGTGCCGCGCACGCCCTTGCCGCCGCGCTTCTGGGCGCGGTAGCTGTCGCTGCGCGTCCGCTTCACGTACCCGCCGCGCGTGATGGTGACGACCATCTCCTCCTCGGCGATGAGGTCCTCGATGGAGACCTCGCCGTCGAACGGGAGGATCGTCGTCCGACGCTCGTCGCCGTACTTCGCGACGATCTCGCCCATCTCGTCGCCCACGATCGACCGCTGTCGCTCGGGCTTGGCCAGGATGTCCTGGTAGTCGAGGATCTGGCGCTCGAGCGCGTCGTGGTCGTCGAGGATCTTCTGCCGCTCCAGGGCCGCAAGTCGGCGCAGCTGGAGGTTGAGGATCGCGGTCGCCTGGACCTCGTCGACGCCCAGCAGCTCCATGAGGCCCGTGCGCGCCTCCTCGACGTCGGGCGAGCGCCGGATCAGCGCGATGACCTCGTCGAGCGCGTCGAGCGCCTTGAGGTACCCGCGCAGGATGTGGATGCTGCGCTCGGCCTCCGCCAGCAGGTACCGCGTGCGGCGCACGACGACGTCGAGCTGGTGCGTCGTCCAGTGCCGGACGAACGCGTCGAGGCTCAGCGTGCGCGGCACGCCGTCGACGAGCGCCAGCATGTTCGCGCCGAACGTGTCCTGGAGCTGGGTGTGCTTGTACAGGTTGTTGAGGACGACCTTCGCCACCGCGTCGCGCTTGAGCACGACGACGAGGCGCTGGCCCGTGCGGCCCGACGTCTCGTCGCGGATGTCCGCGATCCCCTGGATGCGGCCCTCCTTGACGAGGTCCGCGATCTTCGCGGCGAGGTTGTCCGGGTTCACCTGGTAGGGGAGCTCCGTGACGACGAGGCACACGCGGCCCTGGATCTCCTCCACGTTGACCACGGCGCGCATGGTGATCGAGCCGCGGCCCGTGCGGTACGCCTCCTCGATGCCCTTGTGGCCGAGGATCGTGGCGCCCGTGGGGAAGTCCGGGCCCTTGATGCGCTGCAGCAGCGCCGCGAGGAGCTCCTCGCGCGAGGCGTCCGGGTGGTCGAGGTGCCACTGCACGCCCGCCGCGACCTCGCGGAGGTTGTGCGGCGGGATGTTGGTCGCCATGCCGACGGCGATGCCCGCCGAGCCGTTGACCAGCAGGTTCGGGAACCGGGCCGGCAGGACCGACGGCTCCTGGGTGCGGCCGTCGTAGTTGTCCTGGAAGTCGACGGTGTCCTTGTCGATGTCCCGGACCATCTCCATGGCGATCGGCGCCATGCGGCACTCGGTGTACCGCGGGGCGGCCGCCGGGTCGTTGCCGGGGGAGCCGAAGTTCCCCTGGCCGGCGACGAGCGGGTAGCGCAGCGACCAGTCCTGCACGAGGCGCACGAGCGCGTCGTAGATCGCGCTGTCGCCGTGCGGGTGGAACTTGCCCATGACGTCGCCGACGACGCGCGAGCACTTCGAGTACGAGCGGTCGGGGCGGTAGCCGCCGTCGTACATCGCGTACAACACGCGCCGGTGGACGGGCTTGAGGCCGTCGCGCACGTCCGGCAGCGCACGACCCACGATGACGCTCATCGCGTAGTCGAGGTACGACCGCTGCATCTCGAGCTGCAGGTCCACCTGCTCGATGCGCCCGTGGTGCACCGCGACCGCCGTCCCGTCGGCGTGCACGATCTCCTCGGACCCGTCGCCGGGAGCCGTGGGCTCGTTCTCGGGGTTCTGCTCGTCGGTCACGGTCTACCTCGTTCGTTCGTCTCTTCGTGCGTCGTCGTCCTGGAAGACCTCCGGACCCGCCCGGGAGGGCGGGCCGCGCCGGGGTGTCCGGTCCTGCCGCCCCCCGGCTCCGCGAGGAGCGGCTCAGATGTCAAGGAACCGCACGTCCTTCGCGTTGCGCTGGATGAAGCTCCGGCGGGACTCGACGTCCTCGCCCATGAGGACGGAGAAGATCTCGTCGGCCGCCGCGGCGTCGTCGAGGGTCACCTGGTTGAGCGTGCGGTGCTCGGGGTCCATGGTCGTGTCCCACAGCTCCGAGTAGTCCATCTCGCCCAGACCCTTGTAGCGCTGGATCCCGTTCTCCTTGGGGATCCGCTTGCCGGCGGCCTGCCCGGCGGCGAGGAAAGCGTCGCGCTCCTTGTCGGAGTACACGTAGTCGTGCGGGGCGTTCGACCACTTGAGCCGGTAGAGCGGCGGCTGCGCGAGGTAGACGTGCCCGTTCTCGATGAGCGGGCGCATGTACCGGAACAGCAGCGTGAGCAGGAGCGTCGCGATGTGCTGGCCGTCGACGTCGGCGTCGGCCATGAGGACGATCTTGTGGTACCGGAGCTTCGTGAGGTCGAAGTCCTCGCCGATGCCGGTGCCGAACGCCGTGATGATCGACTGGACCTCCTGGTTCGACAGGGCCCGGTCGAGGCGCGCGCGCTCGACGTTGAGGATCTTCCCGCGGATCGGCAGGATCGCCTGCGTCCGGGGGTTGCGCCCGCGCACGGCCGAGCCGCCCGCGGAGTCACCCTCGACGATGAAGATCTCGCACTCCTCCGCGCGGTTCGACTGGCAGTCGCGAAGCTTGCCCGGCATGCCGCCGGACTCGAGCAGGCCCTTGCGGCGGGTGGCCTCGCGTGCCTTGCGGGCGGCGAGGCGCGCCTGCGACGCCTGGATCGCCTTGCGGATGACGTCGCGACCCTCGTTCGGGTGCGCGTCGAACCAGTCGGTGAGCTGCTCGTGCACGACGCGCTGCACGAACGTCTTCGCCTCGGTGTTGCCGAGCTTCGTCTTCGTCTGGCCCTCGAACTGCGGCTCGCCGAGCTTCACCGAGATGACCGCCGTCAGGCCCTCGCGGATGTCGTCGCCCGTGAGGTTCTCGTCCTTCTCCTTGAGGATGCCCTTGTCGCGCGCGTAGCGGTTGACCAGCGAGGTCATCGCCGCACGGAAGCCCTCCTCGTGCGTGCCACCCTCCGTCGTGGAGATCGTGTTCGCGTAGGTGTGGACGGACTCCGAGTACGCGCTCGTCCACTGCATCGCGATCTCGACCGAGATGCGCTTCTCCGTGTCCTCCGACTCGAAGTCGATGACGTCGGGGTGGACGAGCTCGACCTTCTTCGCCGTGTTGAGGTGCTTCACGTAGTCGACGAGGCCGCCGTCGTACTTGTAGGTCACGGTGCGCGCGGGGGACGAGCCGGCCGCGGCGGTGCCGTCGGCCTCCGAGACGCCGTCGGCGTCCGCCGCCGCGTCGTCCCCGCCCGTCACCTCGTCGCCGGTGTCGAGGTGGGCCGGACGCTCGTCCGTGAGCGTGATGCGCAGCCCCTTGTTGAGGAACGCCATCTGCTGGAAGCGCGCCCGCAGGGTCTCGAAGTCGTAGTCGGTCGTCTCGAAGATCTCCGGGTCGGCCCAGAAGGTCTGCGTCGTGCCCGTCTCCTGCGACGGCTCGAGCCGCTCGACCGGCGCGACCGGCTTCCCGCCCTCGGTGAACTCCTGCCGCCACGCGTACCCGTCGCGCCGGACCTCGGACACCATGCGCGTCGAGAGCGCGTTGACGACCGACATGCCCACGCCGTGCAGACCGCCGGAGACGGCGTACCCGCCGCCGCCGAACTTGCCCCCGGCGTGGAGGATCGTCATGACGACCTCGAGCGTCGGCTTGCCCTCGGTCGGGTGGATCGCCACGGGGATGCCACGGCCGTTGTCGACGACGCGCACGCCGCCGTCGGCCAGGAGCGTCACGTCGATCGTGTCCGCGTGCCCGGCGAGGGCCTCGTCCACAGAGTTATCCACAATCTCGTACACAAGGTGGTGGAGACCGCGCTCACCGGTGGAGCCGATGTACATGCCCGGACGCTTGCGGACCGCCTCGAGGCCCTCGAGGACGGTGATGTTGCTCGCGTCGTAGCCGCCGCCCGCCGAGGGTGCCGCCTCCGCGGACGCCGTCGGGTCGGGGATGGCGGTGTCGGTGTGCTCTGCCACGGGCAGGACTGCTCCTCGTCGTCGTGCGCGCGACCGCCGTGTCCGTGCCGGACCGGCCGCCGCTGCTCAAAGGTTCCGGGCCCGCACCGCCGCCTGCGCCGGCTCCGTGCGAGGAGCGTCCGACCGGCCGCGGACGGCCGGTGGAGGCGCCGCGGACGGGTTGCGCGGGCGGGTGGTGACAAGACCCGGAATGACCTCCCCAGTCTACCCGCCACGAGCCGAATTCCGCGGATCTCGGCCGTCCTGAGGACATCTCGCAGGGCATTCGCGACGCGATCCGCGCCGTCCCGGCGGAAGTTCTCCACACGGTTGTCCACAGGCTCTGTGCACGACGCTCGGGCGACCGTCGACGGTCGCCGGAAAAGTGCCCGCAGCAACCGTCCTGCGCTCCAGGTGGGAGCGCTACCGCAGCGGACAAGTCGGGAATCGGTGTTTCACGCGGAAAGTGGTCTAATACCACACACCATCCTGATTCGCGCGTCGTCCGCGCAGCAGCGATACCACGCGGGCGGCTCGACCCCGAAGGGACCCCACTCAGTGAAGAGACTCCTCGCGAGCGCTGCGGCGACAGCGCTCGCGCTCGGCGGCCTGCTCGTGGCCACCGCGGCACCCGCCTCCGCTCACACGCCCGACGTCACCGCCGACTGCACGACGCTCTCGGTGAAGCTCTGGGCCTACTCGAAGAAGAGCAACGAGCTCACCGTCACCGTGGACGGGAAGGAGGTCGAGTCCACGACCTTCGAGCGCCAGCTCACACGGTCGTACGACCTCGACCCCACGCAGGACCACACCTGGACCGTCTCCGTCGACGCGTCCGACGGCCGCCAGTACGACTACGAGCAGTCCGGCTCGACCCGGGCCTGCGAGACGCCCGACGCCCCGGTCCAGGTCGGCGTCTACGTGTACCCCAAGCTGGACCGCACGAAGGACGCGGCCTGGGAGAACTCCGGTCCGCAGAAGATCGTCACGAGCGCCGAGATCGCCGCGCCCGAGAAGCCGTGGGACAAGGCCTGGGTCGTGCAGCCCCTCGACCTGGACGACGTGCGCGAGGTCGCCCGCGCGATCCAGCCCGGCGTCGACACCGCCGAGCTGTGCACCGCCTGGGCCGTCCAGCAGGACCTCGTGGACCTGCCCGGCGGTCTCGACGACCTCCCGACGGACATCCGCTACTCGCCCGACGGCAAGCACCTCGGGGAGTTCCCCGAGGGCACGCTCGTCGCGTGGGACCACCAGGACCTCGCCGACCTCCTCCCCGAGGGCGCGTGCGACACCCCGAGGCCCGGTGCGCCTGCCCAGCCGGTCCAGGAGGAGGTCGACGTCCTCGTCACGCCGGACGTGCCGACCGCCGTCGAGGTGTGCGGCACCGAGCTCACCGAGCAGAACCTCCCCGCCGAGTCGGAGGACGTCCGGTACACCCTCACCGAGGAGGGCGTCGTCGCCGAGCCGAAGGACGCCGAGGCGACGTTCTCCCTCGAGACCGAGGGTCTCGGCTACCTCGTGACCGAGGACGGCCGCTTCGCGCTCTTCCCGCTCGAGGACCTCCTGCCGTCCGACGAGGCGTGCGCGCTCGTGCCCGGCGAGATCGGCGCCGTCTGCCAGGGCGACGTCCCGTACCTCGGCTACGAGATCGGCCTGCCCGAGGGCGTCACGGTCGACTCGGAGACCCCGCTGACGATCACCTTCCTGCACCCGAACGGCGGCGAGGACTACGTCGTGACGGACCAGCCGCTCAGCGGGACCCTCCTGTGGCCGGGAGCCTCGGCAGAGGAGCCGAAGCAGTGGCCCGGGTTCGTCCGGAACGAGGACGGCTCGTACACGGAGACCGACGGCAACTACGCCTGGACCCGCGACGGCGCCCTGGTGCTGTTCGAGGTCAACCCGTCGTACTCGACCGTGGTCGAGTACCCGCCGGCGACGAGCGCGTGCGCGAACCCGCCGGTCGCCCCCGTGGCCGTCGAGGACGTCGCCGGGCCCGAGGAGCCGACCGGCCCCGCGCTCGCCACGACCGGTGCGACGGTCGCCGGCGCGGCCGCGTTCGCCGCGCTGCTCGTCGGCGGCGGGGCCCTGGTGCTCTGGCTGCGCCGTCGCGCCCAGGCGTGACCCCCCTGACGTGGTGACCAACGCCCCGGTCACCACCCGCGAGGCCCGCCGTGCCCCCTGCACGGCGGGCCTCGTCGTCGGTCCGGACCCTCTCAGCCCCAGGTGTCGCGGGGACCCGGCCCGCGGACGGACTTCTTCCCCCGGCGGAAGCTCGGTCCCGCCGGCCCGAGGACGGTCACCGTCTCGACGACCCCCTCGCCCACCTCGCGCGCGAGCCGCTCGAGCAGCTGCGGCGTGAGGAGCCGCACCTGCGTCGCCCACGCCGTCGAGTCGGCCCGCACGACGAGCACCTTGTCCTCGAACGTCTCGGGCTCGCAGTGGTCCGCGACCTGGTCGCCCACGACCTCCCGCCACCGCCCGACGACGCCCCCCACCGACACGTCCGCGACCCAGTCCCGCTCGCGCAGCAGGCGCGCGACGACGTCGCCCAGGAGCTGCGGGTCGCGGCCGCCCGGGCGCGCCCCCGACGTCGGCGGGTCCGCCAGGATGCGTCGGCGAGGCTCCTGCCCGGGCCGCAGCCCCTTTGCGCGCGCCGCCGCCTTGGCGCGGTTCAGGGCCTGGCGCGCCACCTCCGCCGGCGGGGTCAGCTCCACGACGTGGCCGACGGGCAGCCCCGTGGCGCGTCGCTCCGGGAGGTCGTCGGCCGGGCCGGGGCGCGCGTCGTCGTCCTGGCGGTCCGCCGGGTCCCGGTTCGCGGGCTCAGTCCTCGACACGGTGCACCGTCCCGTCGTGCACGGCGAACCGCGCGCCGTCGAGCCGGCTCGGGACGTCGTCGGGCACGGCCGCGGTGATGATCACCTGGCCCGCGTCGGCCACGAGCTCGGCGAGCCGCTCGCGCCGGCGGACGTCGAGCTCGGCGAACACGTCGTCGAGCACGAGGATCGGCTCGCCGTCGGGCCCCCACTGGTCTGCCCACAGGAGCGAGTCGAGGCCCGCGGGAGCGCCGTCGCGCAGCAGCCGGTACGACGCGAGTCGCAGCGCGAGCGCGAACGACCACGACTCGCCGTGGCTCGCGTAGCCCTTCGCCGGGAGGCCGCCCAGGGTGAGGACGAGGTCGTCGCGGTGGGGACCGACGAGGTTCACCCCGCGGTCGACCTCCTTCGCGCGCACGGCCTCCATGGCCTCCAGCATGCGCCTCTCGAGCGCCGCCACGTCGGGGATGCCCGACGCCGGTCCGTCGCCCGGGTCCGCGGCGTCACCCGCCGCGGGCGGCCCCACCCGACCGTCGTCCGCGTCGAGCGCCTCGTCCACGGACGAGCGGTACGCGATGCGCGCCTCGCCCTGCCCCGCGCTGACCTGCTCGTACGCCTCCGCGACGTAGGGCGTGAGCGCGGCCACGAGCTGCAGGCGCAGCGCCGTGATCTCCGCGCCGAGGCTCGCGAGACGCGCGTCCCACACCTCGAGCGTCGCGAGCGGCGAGGCCGCGGTCTCGGGCGCGTCGTCGTCGGGCGGCGGCTCGGCGGCGGACGGCCTCCGCCGGCCGCGCCCGCGCAGCGCCGTCGCCGACTTGAGCAGCGCGCCGCGCTGGCGCAGCACCCGGTCGTAGTCCGCAAGGAGCGCCGCCACGCGCGGCACCAGGAGCACCGCGAGCTGGTCGAGAAAGCGGCGCCGTCCGTCCGGGTCGCCCTTGACGAGCGCGAGGTCCTCCGGCGCGAAGAGCACGGTCCGGACGATGCCGAGCACGTCGCGCGGCCGCTGGGCCGGGGACCGGTTGATCCGCGCCCTGTTGGCCCGCCCCGACGCGATCTCGAGCTCCACGGTGCTCGCCCGGTCGCCCCGCACGACGCGCGTCCGCACAACCGCGCGCGTGGCCCCCGCACGGACGAGCGCGGCGTCGCCCGCGACACGGTGGCTCGCGAGCGTCGCGACGTACCCGATCGCCTCGACGAGGTTCGTCTTGCCCTGCCCGTTCTGCCCGACGAGCGCGTTCACGCCCGGGACGAGCTCGACGTCGACGGACTCGTACGAGCGGAAGTCGACCAGGGAGAGGTGCGAGACGTACATCGGTGCGGCGAGGGTCGAGGAGGTCGGCGGGGACCGGTCAGGCCGGGGGTTCGAGCGGCCCGGCTCCCGGGGAGGCCGGACCGGCCGCCTTGACCGCGTGCCCGCCGAACTGCTGGCGCAGCGCGGCGACGGCCTTGAGCGCGGGCGACTGCTCCTGACGCGAGGCGAAGCGCGCGAAGAGGGCGGCGGAGATCACGGGCAGCGGGACGGCGTTGTCGATCGCCTCGTCGACCGTCCAGCGGCCCTCGCCGGAGTCGTCGACCCAGTCGTCGATCGCGGCGAGCTGCGGGTCCTCCTCGAGCGCCTTGACGAAGAGGTCGAGGAGCCACGAGCGCACGACCGTGCCACGGGTCCACGCCTTCATCGTGCCGTGCACGTCCTTGACGAGCTCGCTCTTCGCGGCGAGGAGCTCGTAGCCCTCGGCGTACGCCTGCATGAGCCCGTACTCGATGCCGTTGTGGACCATCTTCGCGAAGTGCCCGGCGCCGACCTCGCCCGCGTGGACGAAGCCCTCCTCGCGCGGGCCGTCGGGACGCAGCGCGTCGAAGACCGGCATGGCCGCCTCGACGTACGTCCGGTCCCCGCCGACCATGAGCCCGTAGCCGTTCTCGAGGCCCCAGACGCCGCCCGAGACGCCGACGTCGAGGTAGCCGACGCCCTTCTCGGCCAGCTCCGCGGCCCGCGCCTGGTCCTCGGCGTAGTAGGAGTTCCCGCCCTCGATGACGAAGTCGCCCTCGCCGAGCAGGCCGCCGAGCTCGGTGACCACGCCGCGGGTCGCGTCGCCCGCCGGGACCATGACCCACACGATGCGCGGGCCGTCGTCGGGCAGTGCCGCGACGAGGTCGGCGAGCGTCGCGACGTCGGACACCTCCGGACGAGGGTCGTAGCCGACGACCTCGATGCCGGCGGCGCGGACGCGCGCCCGCATGTTGTTGCCCATCTTGCCGAGGCCGACGAGGCCGATGCGCGTGACCATACGAGTCCTCCGGGTGCGGTGGTGCGGTGCGAGCCGTCCGGCTCCGTCGGGGTCAGCCGGCGAAGCGGATCGGCACCAGCAGGTAGCGGTAGTGGGACGAGTCCTCGCCGTCCAGGGAGTCCTGACCCGTGAACTCGACCGGCTTGTTCGGGTGCGTGAAGCTCAGGCGCACGAAGTCGGTGCCGAGCGCGCCCAGGCCGTCGAGCAGGAACTGCGGGTTGAACGCCACCGAGATGTCCTCGCCGACGAGCACCGCCTCCAGCGCCTCGGACGCCTGCGCGTCGTCGCCCTGCCCGGCGTCCAGGACGACCTGCCCGTCCGTGAACGACAGACGGATCGGCGTGTTGCGCTCGGCGACCAGGGACACGCGCTTGGCGGCGTCGATGAGCGGGGCGGTGGGGACGACGGCGTGGATGGGCGTCTCGTCCGGGAAGAGCCGGCGCACGGCGGGGTAGTCGCCGTCGACGAGCTGCGACGTCGTGTGACGGCCCCCGGCCTCGAAGCCGATGAGGTCCACGCCGGCGCCCGTGTTGAGCCCGATGTTGACGAGGCCCGAGCCGCCGAGGGACTTCGCCACGTCGTTGAGGGTGCGCGCGCGCACGAGGGCGACGGCGGAGTAGCTCGGGGTGACGGGCGTCCAGGTGAGCTCGCGCAGGGCGAGGCGGTACCGGTCCGTCGCGAGGAGCGTGATCTTCTCGCCCTCGATCTCGACGCGCACGCCCGTGAGGAGGGGGAGCGTGTCGTCGCGGCTCGCCGCCACCGTGACCTGCGCGACGGCGTTCGTCAGCTCGTCGCCCGAGACGGTGCCGGAGAGCTCGGGCATCGCGGGCAGCGCCGGGTACTCGTCCACCGGCATGGTGAGGAGCGTGAACCGGCTCGCGCCGCACGTCACCGTGACCTTGTTGCCCTCGAGGACGACATCCACGGGCTTCGCGGGCAGCGCCCGGGATATCTCGGCGAGCAGCCGGCCGGAGACGAGGACCGTGCCGGGCTCGCTGACCTCGGCGGGGATCTCCGACCGGGCCGAGACCTCGTAGTCGAAGCTCGACAGCCCGATGGTCCCCGACGCGTCGGCCTCGAGCCGGACCCCGGCGAGGACGGGCGCGGGCGGGCGGGTCGGCAGGGTTCGCGCCGTCCAGGTCACCGCGTCGGCCAGGACATCACGCTCAACCCGGAACTTCATCCCACACCCTCTCGTCCCCACGTCTCGGTCGGACCCGATCTTCACATGTGCCGTCCTGCTTCGCCGCGACGCCGGGCTCGCCGTCGGGGCCGCTCGTCCTCGCTCGTCCACCGGGCAGGTCTGCCGCTGTGGACACGAGGTGCCGGGTCGCAGGTCCGCGCACACGTGTCGTGCATGAACCCTACGCGAGGAGGCGGGTGGGAGGAACTGGAACGGCGGGCCTGGGGATGGAGGCCCGACGGCGGTCTCCGCCGACGTCGCGCGCTCGCCGCGGCTCGACGAGGATCGGGAGCAGGCTCGTGGAGCACAGGTCGCACCGTCGGCCGCCGGAGCCTGATGAAGGCGTGTGGAATTTCCCCTCTGAGAACACTTTCGTCGTCGTCATAGGGGTTGTGGATCTCGTGGAAAACCGGTGTCCGCCCAGGTCAGAGGGCACAAATGCGTGTGGACGAACCGGTGAGCCCAGTGTGGGAAAGTCGCGGCGCCTGTGGGCGGCCGATCTGTCCCCACACGTCGTCCACCGATCGAGGGTGCCCCGTCCACACCCAGAGGGCCTTCGTCCACAACTGTCCACAGAACTGTGCACAGGCCCGGTCCGGGTGGGCCGTCCACAGGGTGTGTACGAGGGCGTCCATCCACAGGTTTCGGGGGGAAAACCATGATGTTGTCAGGATTTGTCGCGACACACGAGACCCTGTGGTCCACCGTCGTCGTCCGCATTCCGCGGATGTGAATACCCACAGGAGTCCTGTGGATGACTGTGGACAACTCCACCCACATGCTGTGTACGAGTGTCGTTCACGACCGTGGCTGGGGAGTCGCGTGGTCGCTTGGAGCCGATATCCACAGAATATGGCACCGCAGTGGGCAACCCTGTGGACAGCACGCGAGACCGGTGAGGAAGGGTCTTCGGGGTCCGTGACGAGCTGGCGACACCGTCCGGCGGCGGTGGACAAGGCCGATGACATGCCGCTCGGGGAGGGGTGCGTCCGGTCCGTCCGGGGTCGTCGGACGGCGTCTCGTCGCGACGAGGCTCGACAGCCGGAAGAAGATCGGATGGTCGCCGAGGGATCTCGGTGATCTCGGACCCGCTCCGCGGGGATAGCAGGAATCCGGGCAGAGGCCTGGAACGCGATCGATGTGGATCGTCCGAGCTCGACGCAGGTCGAGGAAGGCCACTGGGGGCGCGTGACACGGAGGGCCACCGGGGGCGTGCGGTGCGACGCGAGAGAGCCCGGCCGCGACGCCGGCCGCGACGCCCGGCCGCGACGCCGGCCGCGACGCGTGCCGAGGGCTGCGTCGTGCCCGGGTGCGAGGCAGAGCGGCGGGGATGTGCGGTCGCCCGCCGTACGGCGGACCCGCCGTGGGCTCAGGGAGCCCCGGTGCGCAGGGGCGGCGGGAGCGACCCGCCTCGTCCGGGACCGAGCCGCACGGTGAGGGGAGAGAGCCGCGGTGAGCACGTCGTCGAGTCGAGGAGCAGCACCGTCCGGGCACGGCCGCGCCGCCTCAGCCGCGGTGCTGCTGCTTGATCCGGCTCGTGAGCTCCGTGACCTGGTTGTACGTGGAGCGGCGCTCGGCCATCTGCTCGGTGATCTTGCGGTTCGCGTGCATGACCGTCGTGTGGTCGCGGCCGCCGAACTGCTGCCCGATCTTCGGGAGCGACAGGTCGGTGAGCTCGCGGCACAGGTACATCGCGATCTGGCGAGCGGTGACGAGGACGCGCGATCGCGAGCTGCCGCAGAGGTCGTCGATCGTCAGGCCGAAGTACGCGGCCGTCTGCGCGATGATCGCGGCGGGGGTGATCTCCGCGCTGTCCTCGTCGGTGATGAGGTCCTTCAGCACGATCTCCGCGAGCGGGAGGTCGACCTGCTGGCGGTTGAGGTTCGCGAACGCGGTGACACGGATCAGCGCGCCCTCGAGCTCCCGGATGTTCGTCGAGATGCGCGACCCGATGTAGGACAGCACGTCGTCCGGAGCGGCGAGGCGTTCGCTCGACGCCTTCTTGCGGAGGATCGCGATGCGCGTCTCGAGGTCCGGCGGCTGGACGTCCGTGATGAGGCCCCACTCGAACCGGGAGCGCAGGCGGTCCTCGAACCCGTTGAGCTGCTTGGGGGGCAGGTCGGACGTGATGACGACCTGCTTGTTGGCGTTGTGCAGCGCGTTGAAGGTGTGGAAGAACTCCTCCATCGTCTGCTCCTTGCCCTGCAGGAACTGGATGTCGTCGATGAGGAGCACGTCGACGTCGCGGTAGCGCCGTTGGAACGCCCCGGCCTTGCCCTCACCGATGGAGTTGATGAAGTCGTTCGTGAACTCCTCCGAGTTCACGTAGCGCACGCGCACGTTGGGGTACAGGTTGTGGGCGTAGTGCCCGATCGCGTGCAGCAGGTGCGTCTTGCCGAGCCCGGAGTCCCCGTAGATGAACAGCGGGTTGTAGGCCTTGGCGGGTGCCTCGGCCACCGCGACCGCGGCGGCGTGCGCGAACCGGTTGGAGGAGCCGATGACGAACGTCTCGAAGACGTACTTGGGGTTCAGCCGGCTCGGCTCGGCCTGGGGACGCGGCGGGGGAGGTGCCGGCAGGTCAGGGAGGAGCACGTCGTCGGGCTCGATGTAGGGGCGCTCCACCGCCGGCCGCGACGCGGGCGCGAGGACGGGGTCGGAGCTGAGCTCCGGGTCGACGGTGATGCCGAACCGGACGTCGCGCCCGAGGCAGGACGACATCGCGGTCACCAGCTCGTCCCGGACGCGCGTCTCGAGGTACGTGCGGGTCTGCTCGTGGGGAACCGCGATGAAGACGGTGTCGTCCAGGATCGCCAGCGGCTTGGCCAGCCGGATGAACGCGATCTGCCGCGGGGTGATGTCCGGGCTCGCCTCGAGGATGCTCAGGGTCTGTGCCCAGACGTCGGCGATGTTCTCGTCCGGGTTGGCCACGGGCAGTTCCTCACGGGGGTCGACAGCGTGCGCCGGGCAGAGCTCCGGCCGTCGAGCACGCTGACGAGCCGGGCGGGGGTGCGCCGACGAGGAGAAGGTCACGGATGGGGTGATGCTGGGGTCGATCGTGCCACGGGAACCCCTCATCCACATAGTTGTCCACAGGCTGTGGGTTGTAGGGTGAGGATGCTCTCACCGGCAGGATGCCGGGATCCGGGACGACGCCGCGCCATCGTCGCACGCGGCGAAGGTCACCCGTCGTGGTTTGACCCGGAGGGGTCGCGCAGCGTAACGTCAGACAGCCGTTCCAGGTGTTCTTGGCGCGCCCGCGTGGAGGAAACTCGACGCGAGGCCTCACGTCAGGAACTCCCTGCGAGGACCCGGTGCCCCCAGCAATGGCCATCCGGTCCGCGCGCCTGAGCGGTGACCGGGCGGGGGACCGTCCGGCGCACGACCCGAACCACCGGCAGGAGCCAACCGGAGCCTGTCACTGCATCGTCGAGGACATAGACGGTGTACCTCCCCGACGTTCTTGGAGTACCTCGTGAGCAAGCGGACCTTCCAGCCGAACAACCGGCGCCGGGCGAAGACCCACGGCTTCCGGCTGCGCATGCGGACCCGCGCCGGCCGCGCCATCCTGGCTGCCCGCCGCCGCAAGGGCCGCACCGAGCTCTCTGCCTGATCGCACGTGCTCCCCGCGGCGCACCGACTGCGCCGTTCCGTCGATTTCGAGCGGGCGGTGCGCCGCGGCGTGCGTGCTGGTAGGTCGACCGTGGTCGTGCACCTCTCGGAGGATCCCGAGGGCGCTGCCCAGCCGCAGGTCGGCTTCGTCGTCTCCAAGGCAGTGGGGAACGCGGTGCACCGCAACCTCGTGAAGCGCCGACTGCGTGCCGCCACGGCGTCGCGCCTCTCCGTGCTGCCCGCGCACGGGCGCGCCGTCGTCCGCGCGCTTCCCGGCGCGGCGCTCGCCTCCTTCGAGGAGCTCAGCGCCGACCTCGACAGCGGTCTCGTACGTGCGACCCGTCGGCTCGACGAGCGAGCGGGCGAGCGTCGATGACGACGACCCACCCGCCGCGCGTCCCTGCGCCGTCCTCGCCCGAGGAGCCGGGGACCGACGAGCGCGGCATCGTCCGCCGGGTCGTCGACCTGCTGCGCCGGGTCCCCGCTCTCACGCTGATCGGCATGATCAGGGCCTACCAGTCGGTGATCTCCCCGATGACCGGGCCCACGTGCAAGTACTACCCGTCCTGCTCCCAGTACGCCCTCACGGCGGTGCGTCGTCACGGCGCCCTGCGCGGAACGGGCCTCGCCCTCTGGCGGCTGCTGCGCTGCAACCCCTGGAGCCTCGGTGGGGTCGACGACGTTCCGCCGGCACGACACACGCACTAGCCCGCTGCCCGGGAAACGGGCTTTCACACGCTTTGTCCGAAGTTGAGGGAGCAGTCACGGATGGACTTCTTCGCGTTTCTCTACCCGATCGAGTGGGTAGTCGCCTGGATCATGTACTTCTGCCACCAGGGACTCACGTTCCTGGGGTTCTCCGACGGCCCGGGGCCCGCCTGGGTCCTGTCGATCGTCGGCCTGGTCATCATCATCCGCATCCTGCTGATCCCGCTGTTCTTCAAGCAGATCAAGGCGTCGCGCGGCATGCAGCTGCTGCAGCCCGAGATGCAGGCGATCCAGAAGAAGTACAAGGGGAAGACGGACCCCGCGTCTCGTGAGGCCATGAGCCGCGAGACGATGGAGCTCTACCGCAAGCACGGGACGAACCCCTTCGCCTCGTGCATGCCGATCCTGCTCCAGTCGCCGATCTTCTTCGCACTCTTCCGGGTGCTGAACTCGCTGAAGCCGATCTCGGACGGTACGTACTCGCGCGACAGCATCGGACCGATCGACGCTTCGGTGGCGAGCGACATCGAGAGCTCGTCGGTCTTCGGAGCCAAGCTCTCCGACGTCTTCCTCCAGACGGACGACCTGCAGACCCGCATCGTCATCGCCGTGCTCATCCTGGCGATGTGCGCGACGACGTTCTTCACGCAGCGACAGCTCACGATGAAGAACATGCCGAAGGCCGCTCTCGAGGGCCCGATGGCCTCGACGCAGAAGATGATGCTCTACGTCTTCCCCTTCATCTTCGCCGTCTCCGGCGTGAACTTCCCCGTCGGCGTCCTCGTCTACTGGACCACGACGAACCTCTGGTCGATGGGGCAGCAGTTCTACACGATCCGACGCATGCCGGCCCCGGGTTCGGAGGCGGAGCGCCTCCTCAAGGAGCGCCAGGCGCGCAAGCGCGCGGCGAAGGGCGTCGTCGAGGACGCGACGCCGGTCATCGAGCAGCCTCGCGGCCAGCGTCAGCAGCCCAAGCGCAAGGACCGCCAGAAGAGCGCCCCCCGTCCCGTCGGGACGGTGTCCGCGACCACCCCGGAGGATGCCCCGGTGGAGGATGCCCCGGCGGACAAGCCGGCACCGGGCGGTGCCGCGAAGGGCGGGTCCGGGACCGGCGCGTCGAAGCCCGCGCCCAAGAAGAAGAAGCAGAAGTAGACCTGCGCCCGAGCGCGCACGTGCCGTGAGGAGCAACGCATGACGCCTACCGAGACGCCCGCGCCCGACGCGACGTCCACCGAGGAATCCGCCCCGGAGACCACCCGACTCGAGGAGGAAGGGGAGATCGCGGCGGACTACCTCGAGGAGCTCCTCGACATCGCGGACCTCGACGGTGACATCGACATCGACGTCGAGCACGACCGGGCCGCTGTCGAGATCGTCGCGGACGACCCCGCCGCTCTGAGCTCTCTCGTGGGCGACGACGGCGAGGTGCTCGATGCGCTGCAGGAGCTGACGCGTCTCGCCGTGCAGGCCAGGACGGGGGAGCGGAGCCGCCTGATGCTCGACGTCGCCGGCTTCCGTGCGGGCCGCCGTCGTGAGCTCACGGCGCAGGCCGCAGAGGCGATCGAGCGCGTGCGTGCCGAGGGCACCAAGGTTTCGCTCGAGCCGCTCAACGCCTTCGAGCGCAAGGTCATCCACGACGCCGTGGCCGCAGCAGGGCTGCGGAGCGACTCGGAGGGTGTCGAGCCGCAGCGCTACGTCGTCATCTACCCGGCAGACTGACACCGTCGGAGACGACCCCTCCGCTTCTTCGCCCCGCGTTTCACGTGAAACGCGGGGCGAAGTGCGTTCCTGAGGGTGTGCAGGTGCCCACGAGCTGCGAGTGACTCTGGGTGCGGAACTGCTGACGATCCCGCCGGCAGGGGAACCGCACAGGAGATGCGGGGCGCGGCGAGCGCCGGTGGCGGGGCGTGTGCGGTCCCGGGCCGATGCCCTGATAGACGGCGTTCGCTACGTCGCGACGACCGCCGTTCCTCGCGTCGGCGAGGAGAAGTGTGACGACGATCCTCGGAACGTGCGGGACCGTGGTCGCAGCGCGTCGAACCTCGCTCCGCACTCGGTGGGCCGCGCACGCTCGACGTCGTTTCACGTGAAACGATGAGGCGTTCGCACACGAGGAGGCAGACGACCCGATGCAGCACGAGTCCGTAGGCAACGAGGATCCGGACATCCCCCGGGAGGCGTTGATCGAGTACTTCGGTGACGCGTTCGTCGTCGTCGAGAAGTTCGCCGAACGGTTGCGGAGCGAAGGCGAGCTGCGCGGTCTCATCGGACCGCGGGAGGTTCCGCGGATCTGGGATCGTCACATCCTGAACTCGGCCGCCGTCGTGCCCTTCCTGCCCAGGACCGGGTTGATCGCTGACGTGGGATCGGGCGCCGGCCTGCCGGGCGTCGTGATCGCCGCCATGCGGCCGGAGGCGACCGTCTACCTCATCGAACCGATGGAGCGGCGCTGCGCCTGGCTGACGGAGATCGCCGAGGACCTCTCCTTGCCGAACATCGAGGTCAAGCGAGGACGGGCCGAGGAGTATCACGGGGCGTTCGAGTGCGACGCGGTGACGTCGCGAGCCGTCGCGGCACTCGACAAGCTCGCGCGACTGTCGCTCCCGCTGGTTCGACCCGGCGGAGAGATGATCGTTCTCAAGGGTCGTAACGTGAGTCGCGAGATCGATCCGGCGCGGAAGGTCCTGCGCAAGCTCGAGGGGTCGGAGCCGGAGATCATCGAGGCACCGACGCTCCCCGGCGTGGAGACCACGACGGTCGTTCGTATCGTGCGGCAGACTGGATCCCGCTGATCTGGGGAACGGGTGCCGAGGACGTGAGCGACACGCCCGATCTCGGCCCCGACATCCGTCGAAAGCCATGGCGCACGGCGGATGCTGAGAGGCGACGACGGAGAGGATGAGACGCGTGACGCAGAGCCCTGTGGGCCCCGACGGCTCCGAGGAGCAGGTGGCGCTCTCCCACGACGGGGAGGGCGATCGGAGCATGGGAACCGAGGACGACCGCCGGGCAGCGCTGATGGCGAGTCTTCCCGTCGCCGACGAGTCGACGCCGTTGGCGGCTCAGCTCGCGGAGGACGCTCGCCGCCGGATCGACCTCCACGGACGTCGCTTCCCCCGACCGGTGACGACCCGGATCATCACCGTCGCGAACCAGAAGGGCGGCGTCGGGAAGACCACGACGACGGTGAACCTTGCCGCCGGGCTGGCGATGGCCGGGCTCAACGTCCTGGTGATCGACAACGATCCCCAGGGGAACGCGTCGACCGCTCTCGGCGTCGAGCATCGCGCAGGGACGCCGTCGGTCTACGAGGTTCTCGTCGATGGCGACCCGTTGGCGAGTGCGGTGCAGCAGTGTCCCGACATCCCCACCCTCTGGTGCGTCCCGGCGACCATCGATCTTTCGGGTGCAGAGATCGAGCTCGTGTCGCTCGTTTCACGTGAAACACGGCTTCGTCGTGCGCTCGATGAGTATCTCGCCCAGCGTGAGCGCGACGGCCTCGAACCCATCGACTACGTCCTCGTGGACTGCCCGCCGAGCCTTGGCCTCTTGACGGTGAACGCCTTCGTGGTCGGTCGGGAAGTGCTCATCCCGATCCAGTGCGAGTACTACGCCCTGGAAGGCCTGAGCCAGCTCCTCAAGACGATCGAGCTGATCAAGGCGCACCTCAACCCGGGGCTCCATGTCTCGACGATCCTGCTCACGATGTACGACGGCAGGACGAACCTTGCGCAGCAGGTCGCCAGCGAAGTCCGCGAGCACTTCCCGGAGCAGACGCTGCGCACGACGGTCCCGCGCTCCGTGCGCATCTCGGAGGCCCCGAGCCATGGGCAGACGGTCATGACCTATGACCCGGGGTCGACGGGGGCCCTCGCGTACCTCGAAGCGGCCCGCGAGCTCACGCAGCGAGCGGAGAACCGTAGCGACGAGGGGACGAGCGAGGACCGTCAACGGAACGCCGACTTGCGGCCACCCCAGGACCCTCCGGGGTCAGCACATTCCGGTTCCACGTCTCACCACGATCATGAGTTCGCCGGCACCATCGGTGGTCCCGGCCTGCGGCAGGAGGAACAGCGATGAGCGAGAAGCGCCGAGGACTCGGTCGAGGACTAGGTGCCCTGATCCCGACGAGCTCCGAGGGCAGGCGGCCCGTCGACGTCTTCTTCCCGAGCCCTGCCACGGACGAGGCGAAGCACCACGAGACGGCCGGCGCCGCAGAGAGTTCTGTCGACCAGCAGGCCGAGGAGGCGGCAGCCACCACGAGTGTGACGACGCTGGTGGCGGACGCGGACGCGGACGCGGACGCCGGGCCCGCTGACCTCGCGTCCCTTACCTCGCTCTCGGACGCGGACCTCGCTGAGCTGGATGCTGTGGCGGCGGGGGACACCGCCGACTCGAGCGCGAGCCTGGCGCCGACTCGCGACTCGTCGACGACAGACCAGGCGACGACAGACCAGGCGACGGTCGACTCGGCAATGACGGGCGCGGTTTCACGTGAAACGACGTCGGACTCCAGCCTGAAGGCCGGCGAGGAGGAGATCACCGCAACGGAGCCTGGTGCCTCTTCATCTGCGGGATCGACCAGCGTGGAGGAGTGGGCAGGCGGGGCCGCCGACGACCTGGTGCCCGTTCCGGGCGCGCGGTTCGCCGAGCTCCCGACCTCGTCCATCCGACCCAACCCGCGGCAGCCGCGCACCGTCTTCGACGAGGGCGAGCTCGACGAGCTCATCGGTTCCATCCGAGAGATCGGCGTGCTCCAGCCGATCGTCGTGCGCCCGGTGCCGGGGGAGTCCGGCGCGTATGAGCTGATCATGGGCGAGCGCCGCTGGCGGGCGACGCAGGCAGCGGGTCTTGATGTCATCCCGGCCATCGTCCGGGAGACCGACGATGCCGACCTGCTGCGTGATGCGCTCCTCGAGAACCTGCACCGCAGTGCTCTCAATCCCCTCGAAGAGGCAGCCGCGTACCGGCAGCTCCTGGACGACTTCGGCTGCACTCACGAGGAGCTGGCGGACCGCATCTCGCGAAGCCGTCCGCAGATCTCGAACACCCTGCGTCTGCTGCGCCTGCCTCCGCTGGTACAGCGTCGGGTTGCTGCCGGAGTGCTGTCGGCAGGACACGCCCGGGCGCTCCTGGGGCTCACGGACGGTGCGGAGATCGAGCGCCTGGCGCAGCGCATCGTCGCCGAAGGCCTCTCCGTGCGGGCGACGGAGGAGATCGTCGCGATGGGCGGTCTGGACGGGGAGCGTCGCCCGCCGCGAACTCCTCGCGCCGGACAGCGGTCCGCGGCGATCGACGAGCTCGCGCATCGGTTGTCCGATCGCTTCGAGACGCGCGTCAAGGTCGACCTGGGCAAGAACAAGGGCCGTCTCACCGTGGAGTTCGCGTCCGTCGAGGACCTCAACCGCATCCTCGATGTCATGGCGCCCGACGACCCGGGTCTGTTGCGGAAGTAGACGACGATCGCGCCGGTGTTGTCGGTGAATCTGCGTCGACCAGCGTCGGCTCGCGGGATCACCTAGGGGGCGGGTGCGCACGCCATACGGCGAGTGCACCCGCCCCGCTGGCCTGTCGGGAGGACGGACCGCACCTCGTCTCCTCAGCATTACGGTGAGACGCGTGATCCGGCCTCACCGGCGCGCGTCCGAGTCGCATGACCAGCAACCCCTGTGTCGGCCGGTCGCCACAACGCGCTGTGCCCGTGGCGCGTGGTGAGGGAATTGCGTATCTACCGCAGACCCGCCTCGGGACGGGCGGAAGGAAGACTGCCGGGTGGAGCACAAGGCTATTCAGCGAGTGCTGGAACGCCTCGCTGACGAGGACGGCCGTGTCACGATGGGCGGCCTTCGCTCACACCCTTCGAGCGCTGTGTACACGCGAAGGTGATGGTTCCCGCCCGAAGGCAACGGCGGATGTTCCACGTGAAACGGCAGACCAGCGGCCGCGCGCGGGGCATACGCCGTGGAGCGCTCGCGGCTCGGCAGACCCAGCTTCGCCGAACGCTTCTCTGGGAGCGCCCGCGTTGCGTACGCGTGCGAGGTCGTCGCGCCCCGCCTCGACCGACACCGTCGCCGTTCACAGCGTTCCTCCTCGCGCAGAGTCGAGACGCGCATCACGGAGCAGGCTGTGGTCGCGACGTGTTTCACGTGCAACATGTCCGGGACGACGTGGCTGCTGATCCGCTCCACGACGGCGAGCAAGCAGAAGGTCGACGCCGAGCTCCTCATACGCTGCAGCGCCAGCCCATCGTCGAGGCAGCGTAGGCCCGCGGCGCTCTCCGCTCGGAGGCGCGCGCGTCGGAGGCGAGGCCAAACCGCCCCGGAGATGTCGGGCAGATCAAGCGCTCCGTGATGTGGCCGCTCTGGCATCCTGCCAACGGGTCGATGTGCGGGGCGGCGCCTCGTTGTTCTTTGCGGCAGAGGCCGAGGACCCCCGACACCACGCAGATGCTCTGCCAACGGGATGGCCCGTGAGCGGGGCGGCCCTCGGGTCTTCGACGATGGGCCGCAGAGCTGTCGCTCGCGGTTCAATGGCCGACGCCGCTCGATGCCGCTGCCATGCACCACGGCCGACCTCGGGCGCCGGTCGACGGTCCGCCGGAGTCCTCTCGTGAGAACACAGGGGCGTCGCGGCTGGTCGGTACGCGGACGGGCCGGACAACGCGGCGCCTTTCGCTCACGCGCCGTGACCGGCTGTTTCACGTGGAACATCGGAAGGTCGTGGCACCGTCCGATGCGGCTGGGCTAGACACCGCGCACCTACCCGCACCGCGTCGTCCGACTCCGCAGGTGAAGCGCCAGGGCGCGCGACGCATCGGCGGGGCTGGAGGCCACAGCCCGGCACCGGGGGAGGGGAGGGGCTCCCGTGATGCGCCGCCAGGGTCACCAGGGGTGGACCTGGATGCAGGGGAGGGGCTCCCGTGATGCGCCGCCAGGGTCACCAGGGGTGGACCTGGATGCAGGGGAGGTCAGAAGTGCCGCGGTCGGGAAGCTCGCCGCGTGAGGCTCGCTCTTTTCGCTCTCGACCATCCCGATTCCGCGGCAGCCGTGGACGGTCAGCGGCGTCAGGCATCGGTACGGGCGAACCCCCCGCCCACCCGAGACCATCGCCACAGTGGCTCTGCTGCACCGTGCGCGTCGCCGTGGGTGGGAAAGCTCTCCGCCTTCGGAGAATGAGTCAGCACGGGTGCGTCCACACGAACCAGACGTCTACGCGCTTCGCGAGCGCGACGCCGTGCGTCGCCCAGTCCATGGGCGCGGACCCGGGACGCCGTCCGGGGACGGCGCGTTCGCGACGCGGGGCGGTTCGCCCGGAGAGTGGCCCCGCGCGAAGTCGGCCGGTCCCATCAGGCGTGTTTCACGTGAAACGACGCTCCTGTCGGCGACCCCGAGCCGACCTGTCGGTGGGGCGCGAGGGTGCACCGTTCGAGATCATGACGGGAACGTGGGTCGGGCCGGGAACGAGCATCCGCGCCACGGTCGTGATGGGTCGCATCAGTCGGTGCTATCCCGTCGGGCCACCACACCGCGAACTCCGTCGCGGCAGGTCGTGGCATCGCCGTGTCTCTCGCTCACCAGTGCCACCGGAGTGGGCCGAAAACGAACCCCGCGGAGTGGGCCGAAAACGAACGGCGCCGCCGTTTCACGTGAAACAGCGACGCCGGTCAGCCAGGCGGAGGAGGGATCAGTGCCGCACGTGCGCGTTGACGAGAGACCGGTAGAGGTGCCCGAGATCGAGTCCGGCAGCGCGTGCCGCCTGGGGGAGGAGGGACGTCTCGGTCATCCCCGGCGCGACGTTGACCTCGAGGAACTGCACGACCCCGTCAGCGTCGAGGATGACGTCCGTCCGGGAGAGGTCGCGGAGACCGAGCGCGGAGTGGGCTCGAACGGCGACCTCGCGGACGACGCCGAGGACGTCGTCGTCGAGTCGCGCCGGTGCGAAGTACTCGGTGCGGCCGGGGTTGTAGCGTGCGTCGAAGTCGTACGGACCCGTCGTCACGATCTCGACCGGCGGCAGGGCCTCCGGACCGCGGCCCAGGTCGACGACGCTCACGGCCAGCTCGACACCGCGGACGGCCTGCTCGATGAGTGCGACCTCGCCGTACGCGAAGCAGTCGACCATGGCGCGAGGAAGCTGGTCGGCTCGCTCGACGAGCGTGACGCCGAGCGCGGACCCGCCGTGCGTCGGCTTCACGACGAGCGGCAGCCCGAGGCGTGCGACGACCGCGTCGAGCACGGGCTGGGCGCCGAGCTCGCGGAACAGGCTCTGGGGGAGGGTGACGTACTCCGGGGTGCACAAGCCGGCCCCGAGGACGACGTTCTTCGCCACGGGCTTGCTCCAGGCCGCACGGCTCTCGCGCGGACCGGTGCCGACGTAGGGCACGCCGACGAGCTCGAGGACGTCGCGGATGGAACCGTCCTCTCCGCTGGCACCGTGGAGGAGCGGCCAGACGACGTCGGGTCGTGCGGACTCGAGGAAGGGGAGGAGGTCGGCGTCGACGTCGTGCACGGTCACCTCGAGACCGGCGGCGCGGAGGCTCTCCGCGACACGGCGCCCGGAGCGGAGCGAGACGTCGCGCTCGTGCGAGAGACCGCCGGCGAGGATGGCGACGTGCCCGCCCGGGGGGACGTCGTCGTCGGGCCGGAGAAGGTGAAGGTGCTGGTCAGGGCGCTGCGCGTCCGTCGAGGTCGTGCTGTCGGGTACGCCGCTCGTCGTGGGGCTGCCCGTGGTCGTGTCCACTGGTGACGGACTCCTGTTCGGTGCCGCGGGCGCCCGGTGGGGCGGCCGCGGCGTCGTGTGGTGAGGGGCTTCAGGCCAGGTTCGGCGAGGGGTTCTCGACGTCCGTGACGTCGGGGTCGAGCTCGGCGTTGGTGCCGAAGATCTCGACGAGCTCCTGCTCGGCGTTCACGACGCCCGCGAGGCGACGGACGCCCTCGCGGATCCGCTCCGGGGTCGGGAAGCAGTAGGAGAGGCGCACGTGGCTCGCGCCCGTGCCGTCGGCGTAGAACGCGGTCCCGGGGACGTAGGCGACGCGCGCGGTGACCGCGCGGGGGAGCATGGATCGCGCGTCGAGCCCGTCGGGGAGCTGGACCCAGGTGTAGAAGCCGCCGTCGGGCACCGTCCAGCGCGCCGAGGGGAGGTGCTCGGCGAGGGCGCCGATCATGGCGTCGCGACGCTCGCGGTAGAGCTCACGGAACTGCTTGATCTGGCCCTTCCAGTCGCACGTGTCCAGGTAGGCGGCGATGGCGAGCTGCGACGCGTTCGACGGGCACAGGATCGCGGACTCGCTGGCGAGCACGAGCTTCTCGCGGACGGCGTGCGGCGCGACGACCCAGCCGACGCGGTAGCCCGGGGCGAAGGTCTTCGAGAACGAGCCGAGGTAGAGGACGCCGTCCTCGTCGAGGGATCGCAGCGCGGGGAGCGTCTGGCCGTCGAAGCCGAGCAGCCCGTAGGGGTTGTCCTCGATGACGAGGACGCCGTATCGCTGCGCGATCTCGAGGATGCGCGGGCGGCGCTCGGCGGTGAGGGTCACGCCGGCGGGGTTGTGGAAGTTCGGGACGGTGTAGAGCAGCTTGACACGACGCCCGTCGGCGGCGAGGCGCGCGAGCGTCTCCTCCAGCGCCTCCGGGACGAGCCCGTGCTCGTCGAGGGGCACGTGCACGACGTCGGCCTGGTACGACCGGAACACGCCCAGCGCCCCGACGTAGCTCGGCGCCTCCGCGACGACCACGTCGCCCGGGTCGACGAAGATCCGCGTGACGAGGTCGAGCGCCTGCTGCGAGCCGGTCGTCACGACGACGTCGTCGGGGTGGCACTCGATGCCTTCCATCCGCACCACGTCGAGGATCCGCTCACGCAGGGTCTCGTCGCCCTGGCCGGAGCCGTACTGCAGCGCCGTGGCACCGCGCGTCGCGACGAGGCGCTGCATGGTGTCGGCGATCTGGTCGAGGGGGAGGCCTTCGAGGTACGGCATGCCGCCGGCGAGCGACACGACCTCCGGCCGGTTCGCGACCGAGAACAGCGCTCGGATCTCCGACGCTCGCATCCCGTGCGCTCGCTCTGCGTAGGCACCGAACCACGGGTCGAGGCGGGTGCCGCTGGGAGCGGGCTGCTGCGAGGGAGTCGTCGGTCCAGTCACGATCCCCAGTGTGGCACGGAGGATCGGGGGATCGCGTGAAGACGCCGGAGGGCGGACCACCGTGCTGGTGGCCCGCCCTCCGGCGTGCGTGGTGCGAGGTCGCTCGCGGACCGTGCGGTCGCGGGAGGCGACGGCTCAGACGGTCGTGGCGAGCACGGCGTCGATCTCCTCCGTGAGCGCGCGCTTGGGGCGCGCACCGATGATCGACTTCTGCAGCTCGCCGCCGACGTAGACGTTGAGCGTCGGGATCGACACGATGCCGTAGGCGGCGGTCGTCTCGGGGTTCGCGTCGGTGTCGAGCTTGGCGATCTTGATCTTGCCGTCGTACTCCTCGGCGAGCTCCTCGAGGATCGGCGCCACCTGGCGGCACGGGCCGCACCAGGTTGCCCAGAAGTCGACGAGGACGGGGACGTCGGACTCGAGGACCTCCGCGCGGAAGGTGGCGTCGGTGACGGGGACGGTCGACATGGTGAACCTCCTGGGGACGTCGGTGGCTGCGGTGCGGGGTCAGGCCTGGAGCTCGGCGAGCGCCTCGGGCAGCTCGTCGGGGTTCGGCGTCTGCGGGGTGCCGGCGAGGTCCGCGAGGCCCGCCGCGTCGGCGAGCTCGGTGAGGTAGCGCTGCGCGTCGAGCGCGGCGGAGCACCCCGAGCCGGCGGCGGTGATGGCCTGGCGGTAGGTGTGGTCGACGGCGTCGCCGCACGCGAACACGCCCTCGAGGTTGGTCGCGGTGGTGCGCCCGACGACCTGGATGTAGCCCTCGTCGTCCAGGTCGATCTGACCCTTGACGAGCTCGGTGCGGGGCTCGTGGCCGATCGCGACGAACAGTCCCGTCGCGGGGAGCTCGCGCTCCTCGCCGGTCACGGTGTCGCGCAGCGTCACGCCCTCGACCTTCTTGTCGCCCTCGATCCCGGCGACCTCGCTGTTCCAGGCGAACTCGATCTTCGGGTCGTTGAGCGCGCGGTCGGCCATGATCTTCGACGCGCGCAGCTCGTCACGACGGTGCACCAGCGTCACCTTCTCGGCGAAGCGGGTGAGGAACGTGGCCTCCTCCATCGCCGAGTCGCCGCCGCCGACGACCGCGATGTGCTGGTCGCGGAAGAAGAAGCCGTCGCACGTCGCGCACCAGGACACGCCGCGGCCGGACAGGCGCTTCTCGTCGTCCAGGCCGAGCTCGCGGTACGCGGACCCGGTCGCGAGGATGACGGCGCGGGCGCGGTAGGTGTCACCGTTGCCCGTCACGACGGTCTTGACCGGCCCCTGGAGGTCGAGCAGCGTGGCGTCGTCCCACTCGATGCGCGCGCCGAACCGCTCGGCCTGCTTCTGCATGTGGTCCATGAGCTCGGGGCCCATGATCCCGTCGGGGAACCCGGGGAAGTTCTCGACCTCGGTCGTGTTCATCAGCGCACCGCCGGCGGTGACCGACCCCGCGAGCACCAGCGGGGACAGGCCCGCGCGCGCCGCGTAGATCGCCGCGGTGTACCCGGCGGGACCGGACCCGACGATGATCAGGTTCTGGACGGCTGACTGCTCGGTCACGTGCTGCTCCTCGGATGCTCGGTGCGTGGCGGCCGACCACGCGAGAGTGTGAACGCCGCCGGGGCGGCTTCTGTTCCACGGTACGGGGGTTCGCGGGTCGGCGGGTGCTCGGCTCACCGTGGGTGCGAACCGACCGGCACCCGGCTCGCCGCGGCGATGGTCCCGGCGCCGGCCCGCGGCCGTGCCGGCCGACACGGTGCCGTGGGCGGGCGCTCCACGGCACCGTGGCGCCGGAGCGAGGGGCGGTCGGCGACGTCGCACGTGCCCGCGACGAGCACCGCACCACGGGCACGAGCGCAGCGGCAGGCGACGCCGCGGACCGTGGGGGACCCGGCGTCGGGCCCCCCACGACGTCAGGAGACGAGGATCTCGTTGATCTCCGCGCGGTACTCGCCGGCCGGGTTCTGCGGCAGCTCGGTGAACCACAGGACGATGGACTCGGCCTCGACCGGCTGCTCGAACGTGAACGTCGCACCGGGGGAGAGCGGCCCGGAGGCGAGCACCGTGCCCTCGGTGGGGGTGTCCGGGCTCGTCGCGCGGATCTCGACGTTGCCACCGTTCGTCGCGGTGTCGATGACGATCGACGAGACGGGCGCCTTCTCCTCGAGGGTGACGGCGAAACCGATCCCCGAGCGCAGCCCGGCGAAGTCCGCCGCGTTGTAGCGCCGCGAGATCCACGTCGTGTCCGGCTGCTGGTCGTAGGCCAGCGACGCCAGCTCGGGGTGCTCGCCGTCGTTGTTGCCGGCGGCGTCGCCCTCGGGGTCGAGCGCGGTGCCGGACGCGATCATCGGGCGGACCTCGGGCGCGGGGGGTGCCTCCTCGCCCGCGGAGCCGGTGCCTTCACCGCGCTCGGCCGGTGCCTCCGACCCGCCCGCGGTGGGCTCGTTGGTCTGCACGGCGGGGCCGAAGCCGTCGAACGCCGTGTTGACGGCCCAGACGACACCGCCGACGACGAGGGCCAGCACGAGCACGAGGACGATGGGGGTCGCGTTGAACCGTCGCGGCCCGCGCCGCGACGGGACGGGCTCGCTCCACGCTTGCGCGGCGTCGGGACCTGCGGGCGGGGGCGGCGGGGACGCCGGGTCGTACGGCAGGGGAACGGTGCCCGCGTCGTAGCCGACGGGCGGCGGCGGGACCGAGTACGCCTCGGCGGTGGGCGGCGGCACGGCGGCGGTGGCCCCGGTCGCCGCCCCGGCGGCGTACGCAGCCCCCGCGCCCGCACCGGCCGACCCCGGCACCGCGCCGACGCGGTGGATGCGTCCGGTCGTCGGACGGCGGACGGGCGGCGCGGGCGGCGGCGTCCCGGGCGGCGCGCTCGCTGCGCCGTCGAACGCCGTCCGCACCGACTGGCGGCTCACACCGGCGGCGGGCTGCACGAACGCGGGCAGCGCCGCGACGACGGAGACCTCGCCCCAGGGCTCGACCGCACCCACGACGTCGGCGGGCGAGCGCGGGCCCTCTCCCCGGGGCGTCGCGGTCCACTCCGCGGCGGTGCCGTGGGTGCCGGCGAAGGTCTCGGCGCACAGCTCGTCGAGCTCGGCGGGGACGTCGGGACGGACGTCCGAGAGGGCGAGCACGCTGTCGCCCGCGCGCTGCGCGGGCAGCGGGTGGATGGAGTCCGCGGCGATCCAGGGGACGTCGAGGGACGGCCCGGCCCAGCGGGCCGTCATCGCGTAGTAGAGGAGCGCGACGAGCCCGACGGCGTCCGCGCGCGAGGTCTGCTCGGCGTCGTGCTGGTCGTGGCCCGCCACGCCCGCGTCGAGCCCGAGGCCCGTGACGAGCACGCGGCTGCCGTCGACGCGCACCGCGTCCGGGCGCAGCGCGAGATGGTGGACACCGCGGCGCCGGGCGACCTCGAGCGCCGCGGCAGCCTCGCCGACGATGGCGCGGGCCTGCTGCGGGTCGACGATCCCGCCGGCGACGACCTCGCTCAGCGTGATGCCCGTGTAGCGCTCGGTCACGACGTACGCCACGCCGTCCTCGGACCCGACGTCGAGCACCCGCGTGAGGCGCGGGTCGACGACGAGCGCCGCGCGTCGTGCGGAGTCGAGCGCCTCGGCGACGTGCGCGCCGGTGACGACCGAGAGCCGCACCGGTCGGTCGAGGATCTGGTCGTGGGCCGACCATGCCGTGACGTCCGACAGGTCGGACGCGAGCTGCTCGTCGAGCCGGTAGCGCGCGACGAGCAACGTTCCTGGGGCCACGCCGTTCACCGGACCTCCTCCGTGTGGGACTCGTGGTCGAGACCCCATGGTACGCGGGCCCGGATTGCCCCCGTATCACCGGATACCCGCACGTCAGACGTGTCGCGTCACCGGCGGACGAGGCGTCTGACGCGGCCCACGAGCGGTCCCGCGAGCTGGTCGAGCTCCCGCACGCGCATGAGCTTGAGGCCGCCCGCGTAGACGAGGCCCATCACGGTGCCGCCGACCGCCACGACGACGACCGACTGCCACCACGAGAGCCCGTAGATCCCGTCGGCGGGGTCACCCGAGAGCACGACGAAGGCCCGCAGCACGCCCCACCCGGCGACGGCGCTCACGAGCGCGGCGAGGCCGGCCTTGACGTGCAGGCGGAGGATCCGCGCGCCGTCGAGCCCGTGGAGGGTGCGGCGCAGGCCGACGGTGCGGAGCCCGACCGCCACGAGGTTGGACAGGCTCATCGCGAGGCCGATGCCCACGACCCACAGCTGAGGAGGGAGGACCTGCGTGCCGAGCCACGACACGCCGACGAGCACGAGCGTGCCCGGCACCTGGATCCAGAAGACCGTGCGCCCGTCCTCGAACGCGTAGTAGACCCACTTCATGAGGACCATGCCGCCGAGCGGCACGAGCCCGAGCGCCATCGCGCGCAGCACCATGGACACGGCCTCGCCCGAGGCGGCGTCCACCGAGGGCACGAGCAGCTTGGTGACGGGCAGGGCGAGGACGACGAGGACCGCCGTCGCGAACACCGTGAACACGCCGACGGTGCGCACGCCGCGCGAGAGGTCGTGCCGCACGCGCGCGAGGTCGCCGGCGTGGGCGGCCGCGCTCATGCCCGTGAACAGCGCCGTCGCGATGGAGACGGTGACGAGGGAGTGCGGCAGGAGGTAGATCATCAGCGCCTGCGTGTAGGCCGCGTTGCCCGCGACGGCCAGCGCGTCCGAGAAGGCGCCCGGGGCGCCCGTCACGAGCCCGGTGACGGCGCCCAGGGTCCCGGGGTCGTCTCGGTAGGCCCCGAACGTCTGCGCGAGCGCCGCACGGGGTGCCTCGCTCGCGAAGCGCGTCGTGAACAGGACACCGACCTGCTCGAGGAGGACGGCGGCGAACGTCCACAGGGCCACCTGGCCCGCGGACCGCAGGCCGATGCCGTGGAGGCCGAACCGCAGGTGCCAGCGGAAGCCCGCGCGCCACAGCGGGACGACGAGGATGAGCGCCTGGGCGGCGACGCCGAGCGTCGCGGTGCCCGCGAGGAGCGCGATCTTGGTCCCGTCCCACTGCGTGAGGTCGTCGACGTTCCCGGTCGCCGCCGGGCCGTACAGCGCGATGAACGCCGCGAACCCGGCGATCGACACGACGTTGTTGAGCACGGGCGCCCACATGAACGGGCCGAACTGCCCCCGCGCGTTGAGGACCTGCCCGAGCAGCGTGTACAGGCCGTAGAAGAAGAGCTGGGGCGTGCACCAGAACGCGAACACGACGGCGAGCGACGTCTGCGGTGCCGTCCAGCCCGGTCCCGTGTACACCGCGACGAGGATGCTCGAACCGGCCGTGAGCAGCGCGGACAGCGCCAGCAGGATCACGCCCGAGAGCGTGAGCAGCTTGTCGAGCCGTTCCTGCGTGTTGCGCGCGCGGTAGGCGCGCACGATCTGCGGGACGAGGACGGCGTTGAGCACGCCGCCCGCGAGGATCGCGAAGAGGACGTTGGGGATCTTGTTCGCGACGTCGAACGCGTCCGCCACGAGGCCCGTCGTGCCGATCGCGGCGACCAGCAGCACGTTGCGCACGAGGCCCAGGCCGCGCGAGACGAAGGTGCCGGACGCCATGAGCGCCGACGACCGGCCGAGACTCCCCGTGCGGGGCGCCGGGGCCTCGGTGGCGCCCGCCTCCGCGGTCTCGTCGGGGGTGCCCGACGCCGCGGGGTCGCCCGGGAGCGCGCCTTCGACCCTGGGGACGGCGTCGCGCGTCGTCCCCGGGCGAGAACCTCGCCCGGCACCCGCGGGACGGACGTGCCGCGGCTGTCCGGGGCTCACTCGACGCGCTCCTCGTCACGCCGGGGCGGTCCGTCGGGCCCGCTCGGCGCCGCGGCCGGCGGGTCCTGCGGCGACGGCTGGTCGAGCGTGGCGCCGGCCAGACGACGGGGCGAGCGGCCACGACGCACGGTGCGCCAGATGCCGGCGAACAGGGCGATGACGAGCAGGACGGCGACGACGACCGTGCCGACGGACTCCCAGTCGGCCCGCACCCGCACGACGAACTGCTGCGGCTCCGCGACCCGGACCTGGGGCTGCGCGGCGCTGACGAGCTCGACCTCGACCGTGACGTTGCCGCTCCCGAAGCCCTCGACCGGCACCCCGACGCTCGCCTCGGTCGGGACGAGGTCGCCGTCCGCGTCGCGCGTCGCTGCCGGGATGGTCACCGTCGTGCGCTCCGGGGCCCGCAGCCGGGGGTCGTCCGGCCGGAGCACGACCTGGACCGTCGCGTCCTGCGTGAGGGTGCTGCGCACCCGGACCGGCAGGTCCTCCTGCTCGGCGACGAAGAAGAACGACGAGCGCGTCTCCACCGAGAGCCCGCCCCGCACCGCGGCGGACCGCTGCTCGGCCTGCTGGACGGCGAGCGTGCGCGACGGCGGTGCCGCGCGGTAGGCGACGGCCGTCGGCGTGACGAACGCCGGCTCGAGCGGGCGCGTGAGCGCCGTCGGGTCCGCCGCGACCGTCGCGAACGCGGCGAGCTCCGCGCGCGACCGGTCGAGGGACCGGAGCTCGGCGGCACCGATCTCGCCGTCCGCGGGGGCGTCCTCGGGCAGCGACGCGCGGTCGACGGCGGGCGGCTCGACCGCGAGGAGCTGGTCCACGGGTGCGAGGTCGACCCAGCCGGAGTCGCGGAGCGCGTCGAGCCGCGCCGTGAACAGGCCGGGCTGGGGCTCCCACGACCGGGGCAGGGCGGCGAGCACGTGCCGCTGGTCGGCGGGGCGCTCGCGCGCGATCACGGCCGTCTCGGCGAGCAGGCGCTGCGTGGCGGAGACGCCGGAGCCGTCGCCGGCGGAGAGCAGCGCGGTGAGCACCGGGTCGGCGACGAGCGCCGTGACCGGTCCCGCGGACGTCGTCACCGTCGCGACGCCCGAGGGCGTGTACGTGAGCGACTCGTCCGGCGCGAGGCCGCCCGGGCCGACGACCGTCGCGGTCGCTCCCGACGCGACGGCGAGCGTCGTGGTCGCGAGGTCGGGGACGGCGTCGGCCGGCCAGGCGAGGTCGGTGCGCCACCCGTTCGTCGGGTCCGGGGGAGCGGGGGTGCCCGTGTCCGCGGCGTCGTCGTCGCCGTCGGTCGTGCCGTCGGCCGCCGTGCCCGACGCCGGGTCGGACGAGGTGCCCGACGACGGCAGCGGCGTCCCCTCGGGCAGCGCGAGGCCCGCGTGCGCGAACGCCGCGACGTCCGGGTCGTAGGCGCGCAGCGCGAACGTGGAGCGCCCGGCGGTCGCCCCGCTCACGGCGTCCGCCCAGGCGTTCACCGCCGGGTCGGCGGCGACGGCGGCGGCCGCGAGCAGCGCCGGGTCGGCGACCCAGCCCACGTCGGACGTCCCGCCCGTCGCGGCGAGCAGGCGGCCGAGCCGTCCCTCGCTCGCGACCGCGGCCGAGAGCGCGTCGTCGTACGCGACCGGGTCGGGGTCGACCGGGGGGCCCGTCACCGCCGCGACCACGCTGAGCCGCACGGGAGACACGTCGTCCGCCGGGGCCCGGAGCGCGAACGTGCGCTGCACGGCGAGGCGCGTACCGCCGTCGGACACGGCGACCGCCAGGCCGCGCGGGCCCGGGTCGTTGCCCGTGCCGAGGCCGAGCTCGGCGGCCGACGCGGAGAGCGTCACGTCGGCGCTCTCCCCGGGCGCGAGCGGCCGCCCGACGTCCTCGGTGGCGACGGTGGCGCCGACACGCCCGTCGAGACCGGTCGTCGTCCAGCTCTCGAGCGCGGACCGCGTGCGCAGCGCGCGGCGGTCGACGCCGAGGGTCACCGCGGGCGAGCCGAGCGTCTGCTCCGTCCCGTTCGTCACGCGCGCGGTGACGGTGAGGGTGCTGTCCGGCGCGAGGACGGTCGGTGCGAACGACGTGAGCTCGAGCGTCACCGCGTCCTCGCCCTCCGGGACCGTGTCGGCCGCGGCGGGCGGGGCCGCCGTCGTGCCGCCGAGCAGGACGCCGGCCGCGACGACCAGCACCAGGAGCAGGGCGACGAGCAGCCGTGCGGACGGACCGCGGAGCGAGACCGGCGCGGCGCCGGGAGGGCGCGCACCGCTGCGGGAGGAGGGCGTCATGAGTGGTCGGTCGAGCTCCGTGGGGCGGGCGGTGCCGGGCCGCCGCGGCCGTCGTGCGGGTGGCCGTGCGGGCGGACGATCGTCCGGGTCACCCTACTCTCGACCACCCCGTGGAACCGCGTGCGACGGCCCTCGAGGACGCCCTGCGCGACGACGGCGATGCGCCGCTCGTTCGGGTACGCCAGCCGTGCGGGGAGGTCCGCGACCGGGATCCAGGCGACGTCCTCGGCCTCGCCGTCCGGGTCGCCCTCGACCGTGAGGTACCCGCCCGTCGCGCGGAGCAGGAAGTGGTGGACGACCTTGTGCACGCGCCGGTCGTCGCCGGTGAACCAGTAGTCGATGACGCCGAGGGGCTCCTGCACCGCGCCGCGGATGCCCGTCTCCTCCGCGATCTCGCGGACGGCCGCCTGCTCCGGCGTCTCATCGCCCTCGAGGTGGCCCTTCGGCAGGCACCACTCCAGGCGGCCCCCGCGGTTGCGCCGCGCGATGATCGCCGCGCACGGGTGACCACCGTCGACCGTGATGACGAGCCCGCCCGCGGAGACCTCGTCGACCACCGGGAGCGGCGCCGGCGCGGGGCCCGGTCGCGAGCGCGGGTCGATGCGGAGGGCGTGGCCCCCCGGCGGGGCCGGGACGGGGGCGGGCTGCCCGCGGCCGTCGCCACGCCCGCCCGCCGGATCCCTCCGGGGGTCGTCGGCGTGCGCGGGGGTGGACATGGGTTCAACTTTACCGAGTGGGCACCCACCTCCCCGGGACCGGCTCCCCGGCGGGGGCGCCGCATCTGGCAGGCTTGGGTGTCGTGCCCCAGCCTTCGTCCCCCTCGCCGTCGCCCCAGCCGACACCGCCCGCGACACCGCACGCGCTCGAGCTGCAGCGCCGCGCCCTCGCGGTGCTCACCGAGATGGCGCCCGCGGCGATCGAGCTCGGCGAGGCGTTCCGCGCCGCGGGCCACGAGCTCGCGCTCGTCGGGGGACCGGTCCGTGACGCCTTCCTCGGGCGGGCGAGCAACGACCTCGACCTCGCCACCTCCGCGTCGCCCGACGAGACCGAGGCGATCCTCGCGCGGTGGGGCGACGCGCACTGGGACATCGGCAAGGAGTTCGGCACGATCGGCGCGAAGCGCTTCGGGCGCGGCGGGCCCGGTGACGACCTCGTCGTCGAGGTGACGACGTACCGGACGGACGAGTACGACCCGACGTCGCGCAAGCCCGTCGTCGCGTTCGGCGACACGCTGGAGGGCGACCTGTCGCGCCGCGACTTCACCGTCAACGCGATGGCCGTGCGGGTGCCCGACATGACGTTCGTCGACCCGTTCGACGGCCTGGGCGACCTCGCCCGCCGCGTCCTGCGCACCCCGATCGCCCCCGAGCGGTCGTTCGACGACGACCCGCTGCGCATGATGCGCGCGGCGCGGTTCGCCGCGCAGCTCGAGTTCGACGTCGACGGCGGGACGCTCGCCGCGCTCGTCCTCATGACCGAGCGCATCGAGATCGTCTCGGCCGAGCGCGTGCGCGACGAGCTGTCGAAGCTGCTGTGCGGCGCCGCGCCGCGGCGCGGGCTCGAGGTCCTCGTGGACACGGGCCTCGCCGACCACGTGCTGCCCGAGCTGCCGGCGCTCAAGCTCGAGATCGACGAGCACCACCGGCACAAGGACGTGTACGAGCACTCGCTGACGGTCCTCGACCAGGCGATCGCGCAGGAGACCGGGCCCGACGGCGCCGTCCCCGCGCCCGACCTCGTGCTCCGCCTCGCGGCGCTCCTGCACGACGTCGGCAAGCCGCCCACGCGCCGGTTCGAGGACGGGGGCGGCGTCAGCTTCCACCACCACGAGGTCGTCGGCGCCAAGATGGTCGCCAAGCGGCTCAAGGCGCTGCGGTACGACAAGCAGGTGGTCAAGGACGTCGCGCGCCTCGTCGAGCTGCACCTGCGGTTCCACGGCTACGGCGACGGCGCGTGGACCGACTCGGCCGTGCGCCGCTACGTGACCGACGCCGGCCCGCTGCTCGAGCGCCTGCACCGCCTCACGCGCGCCGACTGCACGACCCGCAACCGGCGCAAGGCCCAGCGGCTGCGCGAGTCGTACGACGACCTGGAGCGCCGCATCGCCGACCTCCAGGCGAAGGAGGAGCTCGACGCCGTCCGCCCCGACCTCGACGGGCAGCAGATCATGGAGATCCTCGGGATCCGCCCCGGGCCCGTGGTGGGGAAGGCGTACAAGCACCTGCTGGAGCTGCGCCTCGACCGGGGCCCCGTCGACGAGGAGACGGCGCGCGCGGACCTCCTGCGGTGGTGGGCCGAGCAGCCGGAGTCGTCGGCGTCCTGAGCGTGGCGTACCCCCGGGCGCGCGGGTGAGCCCTCGGGGGTGAGAAGGAGCGAAGACACCGAAGGGGTGCCGCTCTCGGGCTGATGAGAGCGGCACCCCTCGCCGTGCTCGCGGGTGCGACGTCGTGCCGGTCGCCTCAGACGTCGTCGGTGGCCAGGGCGGCCTCGACCTTCACGTCCGCGGTGCGGGCGTCCGTGGCGCGGGAGTCCCCGGTGCGGGCGTCCTCGACCGGGGCGTCCTGCGTGCCGGGCTGCGCCGGGCCGTGCCCGTGCGCCGGCGGCGCGCTGCGGCGCAGGAGGAACGACAGGCCGACGGCGACCAGCATGACCGCCGTGCCCCAGACGAACGCGTCGCCGACGCCCTCGGCCAGCGCCACCCGGGGCGACGCGCCCGCCTCGCCGTACGCGATCGAGCGCGACGTCATGACGGCGACGAACATCGCGGTCCCGGCGGCACCCGCGAGCTGCTGCACCGTGCCGATCGACGCGGAGCCGTGCGAGTACTGGTGCGGCTCGAGCGACGAGAGCGCCGACGTGAACAGCGGCGTGAACATGAACGCGAGGCCCAGGCTCAGCGTGACGTGCAGCGCCAGGACGAACCACGGCGACGAGTCGGCGTGGATCGTCGTGAAGGCCGCGAGGGCCACCGCGACGACGCTCACGCCCGGGATGACGAGCGGACGCGGTCCCACCCGGTCGTAGAGCCGGCCGACGGTCGGGCCGAGCAGACCCATGAGGAGCCCGCCCGGGAGCACGATGAGCCCGGTCGCGAGCGGCTCGAGGCCCATCGCGTCCTGGAGGAACAGCGGCAGGAGGATGAGCGAGCCGAACATCGCGACCATGCCGACGGCCATGATGCCGAGCGGCACGCTGAACCCGCGGTGCGTGAACACGCGCAGGTCGAGCAGGGCGCGGTCCTCGCGCTGGAGGACGATCTGCCGCCACGCGAACGCGGCGAGCGCGAGGACGCCGAGAGCGAGCGGCACGGCCGGCGGGACGACGGGCGTGTGGCGCGCGGCCTCCCCGATGCTCGAGAGCCCGTAGACGAGCCCGCCGAACGCGAACGCCGCGAGGACGAGGGAGAACGGGTCGAGGCGCGAGTGCGTACGGTCTGCGACGTCCCGGATGTACAGGAAGCCGAGGAGGAGCGCGACGAGGCCGATGGGCAGCACGATGCCGAAGACCCACCGCCAGCTCAGGGAGTTGAGGATGAGACCCGAGAGCGACGGACCGAGCGCGGGCGCGGCGGCCATGACGATCGAGATGTTGCCCATGACCTTGCCGCGGATGGCCGGCGGCACGAGCGTCATGATCGTCGTCATGAGCAGCGGCATCATGATGGCCGTGCCCGACGCCTGGACGACGCGCCCGACGAGCAGCCACGCGAAGCCGGGGGAGAGCGCGGCGAGCAGCGTGCCCGCGCTGAACAGCGACATCGCGAGCAGGTAGGCGCCGCGCGTCCCGAGCCGCTGGAGCAGGAACCCGGTCGCCGGGATGACGACGGCCATGGTCAGCATGAACGCCGTCGTGAGCCACTGGCCCGTGCTCGCGGTGATCCCGAGGTCCGCCATGAGCGGCGCGAGCGCCACGCTCATCGTGGTCTCGTTGAGGATCACGACGAACGCCGAGCCGAGCAGCAGCGCGATGACGAGGAAGTCCGCCCGGGGGAGGCGGTCGACGGCGGCCGAGGTGTCGTGGGTGGGGGAGGCTGTCACGGTGTGTCTCCGCTCGCGTCGGTGGCGGCCCGGGCGCAGGGTCGGACCCGGTCGGGGGGCAGGGTGCGCTGCAGGGCAGCGCGACGGTCGCGTGCGGGGGCACGCGACGACGGTGTCGGTTCGGTCGGCGGGGCCACGAGCAGGGTGACGCGACCCGGGACGGCCCGCGCGGCGCTCGCCGCGAGATCCGTACCCTGTACGACCATTCACCATCCTGCGTTATTCCCGCCGACGGTGACGACCTCTTTTCCGCCCCGGACTCATCGGTACGCCGAGGGCAGAAGGCGGGCCCCGCGCGCGTCGCGCAGGCGGTCGAGGGGAGGGCCGCCTCAGGCGGGCGACGTGCGGGGGGAGGCCCCGGCGTCGGGCACGACGGCGTCGCCCGGCCCGGACGGCGTGCGCGCGCCCCGCGTCCACAGGACCAGCGCGGCGACGCAGTACGCCACCGCCAGCGCGACGAAGACACCGCGCGACCAGCCCGTGTCGGGGAGCGTGAAGGCGGCGAGGGCCGCCGCGCCCACGAACGCCGCGTTGTACAGCACGTCGTAGAAGGCGAACGCGCGACCGCGGAACTCGTCGTCCGTGTCGCGCTGGACGATCGTGTCCACCGCGATCTTCGTGCCCTGGGCGGCCAGGCCCAGCAGCGTCGCGCCCGTGAACACCACCGCGCGCGACGGCGTCGTGACGAGCAGGAGCTGGCTCGCCGCCGCGAGCAGCAGCATGATCGCGATCCACACCTGCGGACCGGTCCGGCGCGACAGGAACGGGGTGATGACCGCCGCCGCGGCACCCCCCACGCCGGTGAGCCCCACGACCAGCCCGAACGTCACGAAGCCCGCGTCCTGGTCGCCGGGGCTCAGGAGGTTGCGCGCGATGAGGATCGACGCGATGAACACCACGCCGTAGAGGAAGCGGTGCGTCGCCATCGCGAGCAGCGCCTGCCCCGGCGTGCGGCGCGCGACGAGGTACCGGGCGCCGTCGGCCAGACCGCGCGCGACCCGCGCGATCTCCGAGCGGATCGCGGACTCCGCGGGGCGCTCCGGGCCGAGCTGCGTGCGCCCGAGGCGCAGCGCCAGGAGCGACGCGACGCCGAAGACCAGCGCCGCGCACACGAGCGCCGACGAGTCCTTGACCCGGCCCGGCTCGAACGCCAGCCCGAGCACCACGCCGATCCCGCCCCCGACGAACGCCGCACCCGCGCCGAGCGTCGGCGTGAGGGAGTTCGCCGTGAGGAGCAGCGGGCCGTCGACGACCCGCGGCAGGCCCGCCGAGAGCCCGGCGAGCAGGAAGCGGTTCACGGACAGCGCGGCCAGGCCCAGCGCGTAGATCCAGCCGCTCACCCCGCCCGTCAGCATGAGCACCGCCATGCCGAGCGTGATGACGACGCGCACCGCGTTGCCCCACGCGAGGACCTGACGCCGCTGCCAGCGGTCGAGGAACACCCCGGCGAACGGGCCGACGATCGTGAACGGCGCGAGCATCACCGCGAACGCGCCCGCGATGGCCGCCGCCGTGCCCTGCGACTCGGGGGAGAAGAACAGGAGCGACGCCAGGCCGACCTGGAACATGCCGTCCCCGGCCTGCGACACGAGCCGGACGGCGAACAGCTTGCGGAAGCCGTCCAGACGCAGCAGCGCCCGCAGCTCGGAGATCACACCCACGCGGTCACCCTACGTTCGTCGTCGTGCGGTCGGACATGCGGTTGTCCCCCGTGGGGCGTCGTGCGACGGATCGGGGGCCGACGGCGCGGGTCGGGGGCCGACGGCGCGGATCGCCCTGGGAGGTCGGGCGGGGAGGCGCGCCGCGTCTACCATCCGCCGCTCGTCCCTCGCGGCTCCCGCCAGGCCCGCCACGACGCGGCGCGCCTCCCCGCCCTGCCGGTGCCGTCTCACCTCGGGCGTGCCCGCGGCCGACGGCGAACCCGGCCGAGCGAGGTAGAGCCCTGGTCCTCCTGCCGGACGACCAGGGCTCTACCTCGGCGGAGCGCTCAGCTTTCAGGGCTCCAGGTCAGCGCTCGACTCTTCGGTCGCGCTGGTCCTGCGCTCCGCTACGGCCGGGAGCCCGGCGAAAAGCGTGCCGGGCTCTCGACCTTCGCTGCACTCCGGATCAGCGCTCGACCTCACCGGCGATGAAGGCCTCCAGCTGCGCACGGCCCTTCGTGTCCTCCATCTGGACCGGCGGGGACTTCATGAAGTACGTCGAGGCCGAGAGGATCGGGCCGCCGACGCCGCGGTCCTTGGCGATCTTCGCGGCGCGGACGGCGTCGATGATGATGCCGGCGGAGTTGGGGGAGTCCCACACCTCGAGCTTGTACTCCAGGTTCAGCGGGACCTCGCCGAACGCGCGGCCCTCGAGGCGCACGTACGCCCACTTGCGGTCGTCGAGCCACGCGACGTAGTCCGACGGGCCGATGTGGACGTTGCGGTCCTCCTTCTTGCCGCCGAGCGGGCCCTCGAGGTTCGAGGTCACGGCCTGCGTCTTGGAGATCTTCTTGGACTCCAGGCGCTCGCGCTCGAGCATGTTCTTGAAGTCCATGTTGCCGCCGACGTTGAGCTGGTACGTGCGGTCCAGCACGACGCCGCGGTCCTCGAAGAGCTTCGCGAGCACGCGGTGCGTGATCGTCGCGCCGACCTGCGACTTGATGTCGTCGCCGACGATCGGGACGCCGGCCTCCTCGAACTTCGCGGCCCACTCCGGGTCGGACGCGATGAAGACGGGGAGCGCGTTGACGAACGCCACGCCGGCGTCGATCGCGGCCTGCGCGTAGAACTTCGCGGCCTGCTCCGAGCCCACGGGGAGGTAGCAGACGAGCACGTCGACCTGCGCCTCGCGCAGCGCGGCGACGACGTCGACCGGCTCCGCGTCCGACTCCTCGATCGTCTGCGCGTAGTACTTGCCGACGCCGTCGAGGGTCGGGCCGCGTTGGACGGTCACGCCGAGCGGCGGGACGTCGGCGATCTTGATCGTGTTGTTCTCGGAGGCGTTGATGGCCTCGGAGAGGTCGAAGCCGACCTTCTTCGCGTCGACGTCGAACGCCGCCACGAACTCCAGGCTCGACACGTGGTAGTCGCCGAACTGGACGTGCATGAGGCCCGGGACGGTGCTGCTCGGGTCGGCGTCACGGTAGAAGTGCACGCCCTGGACGAGGGACGATGCGCAGTTGCCTACGCCGACGATGGCGACGCGGATGGAGGTCATCCTCGCTCCTTGGTGTTCGTTGTTCCAGGGTCCTCGGGACGCCTCGCGCCGTCGGGCTCCTGCTCGGATGGTTCCGCAGGATGCGGGGTGCTGCTGGACCGCGCACGGGCGGCGCCCCGGGCGTGCCCGGAGCTCCTGTCGCGCTCGGTGGTGATGAGACCGTCGAGCCAGCGCACCTCGCGCTCGACCTGCTCGAGTCCGTGGCGTTGCAGCTCGAGCGTGTACTCGTCGAGCCGCTCGCGCGTGCGAGCCGCGGACTCCCTGACCGCCTCCAGCCTCTCGGTGAGCCGGGTGCGCCGGCCCTCGAGGATGCGGATGCGGGTCTCGGCGTCGGTCTGCGCGAAGAACGCGAACCGGACGTCGAAGCTCTCGTCCTCCCACGCCGCCGGCCCGGAGGAGGCCAGGACGGTCTGGAGGTGCTCCTTGCCCTCGGCCGTCAGCTCGTAGACGATCCGCGCGCGCTTGCCCGAGAGGGCGGGCGCGAGGGTCGACTGCGCGGCCGACTGCTCCGTGCCGGTGATGAGCCCGCGGGCCACCAGCGACTTGAGGGCGGGGTACAGCGAGCCGTAGGACAGCACGCGGAAGGAGCCGAGCATGATGTTGAGCCGCTTGCGCAGCTCGTACCCGTGCAGCGGTGCCTCCTTGAGGAGCCCCAGGATCGCGGTCTCGAGCACAGGTGTCTTGCTCCGCACGATCCCACCTCCTGACGCTCCTCGGCGTGCCCCGGAGGGACCCGCTGGGATCTTGTTCGACCCGATGTATCGAGTCGATACATCGACAGGTTAGGTCGTCCCGATGTGTCGTGCAATCCTGACCGGACTGTGACACGCGTCGCCGGGCATGTGAAGAACCCGCGGAGGCGGCGGGACGCCCGGGCGAATCAATGGCGGACGATCCCGCTCACGGTGCGCTGAACCCTTGTCGGGACAGGGGGACGCCCTATTGTTCAGGGTGGTCCGGCGTGCGCCGACCTCGTGCCCGACGGCGGCCCGCCCCCGAGGCGGGGCCCGTCCCGTCGGTCAGGTGGTCTCCGCACTGCGGCCCACGGGCGGGCCCGCGGTCGACGCGGGCCGGCTCCTCGATGCCCCCCAGAGGAAGGTAGACCGTGGCGCGATCCACGAGGACGAACGGACGGACGACCCCGCGCGGGCGCCGTCGGTTCTTCAACTACCCACGCTCGCACGTCAAGGGCGTCCGCCGCTGGCTGCCGTCGTGGCGCGTGGTCGTCGGGACCATGCTGACGGGCATCGCGCTCGTCGCGGGCGTCGCCGTCGCCGCGTGGTACACGACCGACGTGCCGACGAAGCTGCCCAGCGTCGGCGCCCAGACGTCGACCGTCTACTGGGGCGACGGCACCACCGAGATGGGCAAGTACGCGGTCGAGGACCGCGAGATCGTCGACTACGCGACGCTGCCGGAGTACGTCGGCAACGCGGTCGTCGCGTCCGAGGACCGCACGTTCTGGACGAACTCCGGCGTCGACGTCAAGGGCATCGCGCGGGCCTTTTACAACAACATCAAGGGCGGCGGCCGTCAGGGCGCGTCCACGCTGACGCAGCAGTACGTCGAGCGGTACTACACGAACACCGTGACCGACTACGCGGGCAAGGCGCGCGAGGCGATCCTCGCCGTCAAGATCACCCAGAAGCAGGACAAGCCCGAGATCCTCGGCAACTACCTCAACACCATCTACTTCGGTCGTGGTGCCTACGGCATCCAGGCGGCCGCCAAGAAGTACTACAACGTGAACGCCGCCGACCTTACGGTGTCGCAGGCCGCGATGATCGCCGGCATCATCCCCAGCCCCACCAACTGGGACCCGGCCGTCAACCCCGCGCAGGCCGAGGAGCGGTGGAAGCGGACGCTGCGGAACATGGAGGAGGACGGCCACATCACCGCCGAGGAGCACCAGGCGGCGGTGGACGCGGGCTTCCCCAAGGCCGAGGCGTACGTGAAGTCCCAGAAGTACGAGGGTCCCACCGGCTACCTCCTCGCCATGGTGGAGAAGGAGCTGGCCGGCGAGGGGATCGGCATCAGCGAGGACGCCCTCACGAGCAAGGGCTACAAGGTCACGACGACGATCGACCCGGCGATGCAGCAGGCCGCCGTCACGACGGCGGACTCGCTCCCCCAGGAGGGCCGCGACGAGAACCCGGTCTCCCCGAACCTCCGGACCGCGATCGTCTCCGTCGACCCGAACGACGGGTCGATCCGCGCCCTGTACGGCGGCAAGAACTTCCTCGAGAACCAGTACAACAGCGCGACCCCCGGCGCGGCGCAGGGCGGCTCGACGTTCAAGCCGTTCACGCTCATCGCGGGACTGGAGAACGGGCACACGCTCGACGAGCGCTTCGACGGCAACTCGCCCAAGACCTTCCCCGGCGCCAACAACGGCGAGGACTGGAAGGTCCGCAACTTCGGCGACCACGACTGGGGGAACGTCGACCTCACCGAGGCGACCGCGCAGTCGGTGAACACCGCGTACGCGGAGCTCAACCTCGAGGTCGGGCCGGAGAAGACCGCGGACGTCGCGGCGCGCCTGGGCATCAAGGCCGACGTCGGGTCGAACCTGGCGAACGTGCTCGGTGACGCGACGGTGACGCCGCTCGAGCTGACCAACGCCTACGCGACCATCGCGGCCCAGGGCATGAAGGCGACGCCGCACATCGTGGCCTCCGTGACCGACTCCCGCGGCAACCTCGTCTATGAGGCGCCGGGGGCCGACAAGCGGACGCAGGAGTTCGACCCCGAGGTGATGGCAGCGGCGACGTACGCGCTCTCCCAGGTCGTCGAGACGGGTTCGGGCAAGCCCGCGCAGGCGATCGGTCGTCCCGCGGCAGGCAAGACCGGTACGTCGACGGACAACAAGTCCGCGTGGTTCGCCGGCTTCACCCCCGGTCTCGCGACGGTCGTCGGTCTCTACCAGTCCGGCCCCAACGGCGAGCAGGAGCAGATCACGCCGTTCGGCAAGTGGGTCAACAGCGAGATCACCGGTGGGTCGTGGCCGGTCGAGGCCTGGACGTCGTACATGCAGACCGCCGCGGCGAACCTGCCGGCTGGCGAGTTCCCGGACTACACCCCGCCCAAGCCGAAGCCGACGGAGACGCCCACCGAGACCCCGACGGAGACCCCGACCGAGGAGCCGACGCCGGAGGAGACGGAGGAGCCGCAGCAGCCGGAGAACGTGGCCGTGCCGTCCGTCGTCGGCATGGAGGCCCGCGCCGCGCGCGCCCAGATCGAGGCCGCCGGCCTCAAGGTGCGGATCACCGAGGAGTTCTCCGACCAGCAGCCGCGGGGCTACGTCATCAGCCAGTCCTCGATGGACCAGGTGCCGCCGGGGTCGACCATCGCGCTCGTGGTCTCCAAGGGGACCGACCCGGGCCAGCAACCGCCGCCGGAGACGCCGGATCCGGAGGATCCGGACCCGTCGCCCACCGAGACCGGGAACCCGGGTGGTGGAGGCAACCCCGGCGGGGGCAACGGCAACGTCGGCGGCATCATCCCGGGCCGGGGCTGACCTGCCCGTCGGCCGCAGATTTCCGGGCGCCCGCGCCGAGCGGGTACCCTGGGGAGCTGCCGTCCGCCCGTCGGACGGCAGCAGCATGAAGCATGAACCCTCCTGTCACGGAGAGACCGTGACCGCGAAGACCAGAGGAGGTGGGTTATCCGCATGCGTCAGTACGAACTGATGATCATCCTCGACCCCGAGATCGAGGAGCGCACCGTCGCCCCGTCGCTCGACAAGTACCTGTCGGTCATCAAGACCGACGGCGGCTCCGTCGACAAGGTGGACATCTGGGGTCGTCGCCGCCTGGCGTACGACATCAACAAGAAGTCCGAGGGCATCTACGCGGTCGTCGACTTCACGTCGACCTCCGACACCGCCAAGGAGCTGGACCGTCAGCTCGGCCTCAACGAGGTCGTCCTGCGGACCAAGATCCTGCGCACGGACGCTCGCTGATCCTCCCCGCTTCCCCCGTTCGACCGTCCTGCACCGGGATGCTGCACGCCGTAGCGCGTGTGGGCGCCGCGTGGTGGGATGAGCGACGCGAGAACGTTACGAGCGAGGCGCACGGCGCCGTCGACGACACAGACGACACACGAAGGAGCTGGCCATGGCAGGTGACACCGTCATCACGGTGATCGGGAACCTCACGGGAGACCCGGAGCTGCGTTTCACCCCCTCGGGTGCGGCGGTGGCCAACTTCACGGTGGCGTCCACGCCGCGGACCTTCGACCGCCAGTCGAACGAGTGGAAGGACGGGGACACCCTGTTCATGCGCTGCTCGATCTGGCGCGAGGCTGCGGAGAACGTCGCGGAGTCGCTGACGAAGGGCATGCGCGTCATCGTGCAGGGCCGCCTCGTCCAGCGCTCGTACGAGACCCGCGAGGGGGAGAAGCGCACCGTCGTCGAGCTGCAGGTGGACGAGATCGGTCCCTCCCTGCGCTACGCCTCTGCCAAGGTCACCCGCGCTCAGCGCTCGGGTGGCGGTGGCGGCGGCTTCGGCGGCGGTGGCGGCTACGGAGGTGGCGCCAACTCCGGCGGCGCCTCCGGCGGCGGATTCAGCTCCGGCGGCGGTCAGCAGCAGAGCGACGACCCGTGGGCCACGGCTGGTCCCGCGTCGTCCGGTGGCTCGTTCTCCGACGAGCCCCCGTTCTGATCGTCCGCCACTCCCAGAACACACACCCGTCCCCGCGGGTGCTGCGCCGCTCGTCGGCGCAGTCCGCACGCGGGGATCGCACCTTGTAGAGGAGCAACACCATGGCGAAGCCTGTGGTGCGCAAGCCCAAGAAGAAGTCCAACCCGCTGAAGTCGGCCAAGATCGAGTCGGTCGACTACAAGGACACCGCGCTGCTGCGCAAGTTCATCTCCGACCGCGGCAAGATCCGCGCGCGTCGCGTGACCGGCGTCTCCGTCCAGGAGCAGCGCCAGATCGCCCGTGCGGTGAAGAACGCGCGCGAGATGGCGCTGCTGCCGTACACGTCGACGGCTCGCTGAGCGGGAAGGGAGAGAACTCATGGCCAAGCTGATCCTGACCCACGAGGTCACCGGTCTCGGTGAGCCCGGCGACGTCGTCGAGGTGAAGGACGGGTACGCCCGTAACTTCCTCGTCCCGCGCAAGCTCGCCACGCCGTGGTCCAAGGGCGCCGAGTCGCAGGTGACTGCGATCCGCAAGGCGCGCAAGGCCCGCGAGATCGCGTCGCTCGACGACGCGAAGGCGATCCGCGACTCGCTGCAGGCGAAGCCGGTCGTCGTCGAGGCGAAGGCCGGCGCTGCCGGTCGCCTCTTCGGCGCCGTCACGACGGCGGACATCGCGTCCGCCGTGACGGCCGCCGGTGCGTCGGTCGACAAGCGCAAGATCGAGATCGGTCAGCCGATCAAGGCGACGGGGGACTACACGGTCTCCGTCCGCCTCCACCCGGAGGTCTCCGCGACCCTCGCGGTGAAGGTCGTCGCTGCCTGATCTGCTGCTGAGCAGTCCACGAAGGCCCGGCCCCTCCTCGGAGGGGCCGGGCCTTCGTCGCGTCCGGCCCAGTCGCCGGCTGCGCGCGTCGAGCCCTCAGGCGGTGCCGGTGACCATCCAGGCGCTCCCGCGCGCACGGAGCCCGGTGGTGACGGCGCGTGCCGCCATGAAGACCCCCGCGAAGGCGAGCCAGAGCCACGCGAGGCCCGCCGCGCCGTCGGGCGCCCAGTGCCGGACGGCGAGCGCGAACGGCGCGTAGACCACGAGCGTGAGCATGCCCGCCCAGGCGAGGAAGCGGCCGTCCCCGGCGCCGATGAGGACGCCGTCGAGCACGAACACCCACCCCGCCATCGGCAGGAGGACGCCGCACACCGCCATGCCGACGGCGACGGCGGTGCGCACCTCGGGGTCGGACGTGAAGAGGAGCGCGAACCACCAGCCACCCGCGGCCATGACGACGCCCAGCCCTGCCCCGGCGGCCACTCCCCACTGGAGGGTGCGGCGCAGGACGGCGCGGACGCGCGGGACGTCGTCGGCCCCCAGCCCGTGCCCGACGAGCGCCTGCGCCGCGATGGCGAGCGCGTCGAGAGCGAAGGCCGCGAGACCCCAGACGGAGTTCACGACCTGGTAGCCCGCGAGCGTGACCTCCCCGAGCCCGGTCGCGACGAACACGGTGAGGAGGATCGCGAGGCGGAGCGAGAGCGTGCGGACGAAGAGCGGAGCGCCGGCGCGCGCGTTGGCCCAGATCCCGCCCGCGGCGGGCCGCAGCGACGCGCCGTGCCGCCGGGCGCCGCGCACCACGACCACGACGAGTACCGCGCCCATGGTGAGTTGGGCGACGGCCGTCCCGATGCCGGACCCGGCGATCCCGAGCCCTGCCCCGTAGACGAGGACGACGTTGAGGACCGCGTTGAAGGTCGCGCCGCCCGCGGCGACCCACAGGGGCGTCCGGGTGTCCTGCATGCCGCGCAGCACGCCGGTGGACGCGAGGACGAGGAGCATCCCGGGGAGCCCGAGCGCGGACCAGCGGAGGTAGACCACGGCGTGCTCGGCGACCTCACCCGTGCCGCCCATCGCGCCGACGGCCCACGGGGCCGTCGTCCACAGGACGGCCGCGAGGAGCGCGCCCAGCCCGACGGCGAGCCAGAGGCCGTCGATCCCGGACTGGAGGGCCTCCCGCGTGTGGCCCGCACCGATGCGGCGCGCGACGGCGGCCGTGGTCGCGTAGGCGAGGAAGACGCACAGGCCGACGAGGGTCACGAGGAGGGTCGACGCGAGGGAGAGGCCCGCGAGCTGCGCGGTGCCGAGGTGGCCGACGACGGCGCTGTCGACGAGCACGAACAGCGGCTCGGCCACGAGCGCGCCGAGCGCGGGGACGGCGAGGGCCAGGATCTCCCGGTCGAGCCGGGACCGGGCGCGGCGACCTGTGGACGACGCACCGGGGCCGGACGGCGGCCCGATGTCGTCGGGGTGGCCGGACGGTGTCCGGCGTGTCGTCGGCGTGTCGCCCGACTTTCTTTCTTCCACACCCCTGAGGGTAGTGATGAGGCTGGTCAGAGGCCGCTCACGGCGATGTACACAGGAAGATCGTGAGGTTGTCCACACCGTTTTCCACCGGGTGTGCACAGTGTGGGGGACTGTGTCCACAGGAACGGGGGTCCCTGTCCACCGGGCGTGCACAGGGCCGTTTGCAGGGCGTCCGGTGGCGATCTAGTGTCGCGGGGTCGTGCCCGTCGGAGGCGGGGGGCGCGGCCACCGGGACAGTCGTGTGGGTGGCCCGCGGTAGAACACGTGTACGACGAAGAGTGGTCCCGGTCGTGCGGTCCCGCAAGGGCCGTTCCAGTCCCGGGGGAGCGAGGGGCGCATGTCGATCGAGGAGCTCGAGGAGAGCTACGGGGGACCGGGGCCGTCGGGGTTCGACCGGACGCCGCCCCAGGACGTCGCCGCCGAGATGAGCGTGCTCGGCGGCATGCTGCTGTCGAAGGACGCCATCGCGGACGTCATCGAGCAGATCCGCGGCTCCGACTTCTACCGCCCGGCGCACGAGATCGTCTACGAGTCGATCATCGACCTCTACGGTCGGGGCGAGCCCGCCGACGCCATCACCGTCGTCGCGGAGCTGACCAAGCGCGGCGAGCTCCAGCGCATCGGCGGCGCGCCCTACATCCACGACCTCATGGCCGGCGTGCCGACCGCCGCCAACGCCGGGTACTACGCGCGCATCGTCCGCGAGCGTGCGGTCCTCCGCCGTCTCGTCGAGGCGGGCACGCGCATCGTGCAGCTCGGCTACGCGACCGACGGCGGCGACGTCGACGAGATCGTCAACAACGCCCAGGCCGAGGTGTACGCCGTCACGGAGCGGCGCACGACGGAGGACTACCTCCCCCTCGCCGAGATCCTCGGGCCCACGTTCGACGAGATCGAGGCCGCCCAGGGGCGCGGCGAGGGCATGACCGGCGTCCCTACCGGCTACTCCGACTTCGACCGGCTCACCAACGGCCTGCACCCGGGCCAGATGATCGTCGTCGCGGCGCGCCCGGCCATTGGAAAATCCGTTCTAGGAATCAATGTTGCGACGCACGCCGCGGTGCACCACCAAATGGCGGCCGTCATCTTCTCCCTGGAGATGAGCCGCAACGAGATCACGATGCGTCTGCTCGCCGCCGAGGCGAAGGTGCCGCTCACGCGGATGCGTTCCGGGAAGATGGACGAGCAGGACTGGCAGAAGCTGGCCTCGACGATGGGCAAGGTCGCCGAGGCCCCGCTGTTCATCGACGACTCGCCGAACATGTCGCTCATGGAGATCCGGGCCAAGTGTCGACGGCTCAAGCAGCGGCACGACCTGAAGCTCGTCGTCATCGACTATCTCCAGCTCATGAGCTCCGGCAAGCGCGTCGAGTCGCGCCAGCAGGAGGTCTCGGAGTTCTCGCGTGCGCTCAAGTTGCTCGCGAAGGAGCTCGAGGTTCCTGTCATCGCGATCTCGCAGCTGAACCGTGGTCCGGAGCAGCGTGGCGACAAGAAGCCGCAGATGAGCGATCTTCGTGAAAGTGGGTCTATCGAGCAGGATGCTGACGTCGTGATCCTTTTGCACCGCGAAGACGCCTATGAAAAAGAATCGCCCCGAGCGGGCGAGGCGGACCTGATCGTCGCTAAGCACAGAAATGGTCCGACCGACACGATTACCGTCGCGTTCCAAGGTCATTACCAACGCTTCGCGGACATGCAGATGTAGCCGCTTGGGTGTTTCGCGTCTGTCGAGATTCCGGCTCAGTGGCCATCACATGCCTGATGAACTCGTAAGCCGCTCCGACGGCTCTCCGTGATCGAAACGCCCTGGAACGTGTGGCAAGACCGCTCCGCCTCGTTCGGGAGAACACCGCCGGGAGCTATCGACAACGAGGGCGCCTCTCGACGCACACCTGCGGGCTCAAGCCGGTGGTCCGAGAGAGAGATCGGCGATCCGCGGCCGTGGCATGCCGTCGCCAGGCTGCCTTTCCACCATGCTGCTCAGGGCGCGACGCGCCATCGACGAGCCGTCTGAGCCCGCTGGGAGAGCATCACCGACACGAGGGCAAGGATCACCACCCCCGTGTTGGCGGCGAGGGTGCCCGCCCAGGTCGTCGGCGGGATGCCGAGGGTGAAGCTGGCGGCGTTGAACACCGTGTGGGTGAGGATGCACAGGAGCACCCCGTTCGTGCCCGCCACCCGGAAGATCGCGCCGTAGAGGAAGCGGAACGCCATGACCTGGACCGCGAACATCCAGAAATCGATCTGACCGGACTCGTGGTTCGTGCCGGGGATGAAGAAGAGCGGCACGTGCCAGAGGAGCCAGACGATCCCGACCACCAGCGAGGACGGGACGAACCCCCACCGCCGATCGAGCCCGGGTTGCAGCGCGGTCATCCAGCCGGCCTCCTCCATGCCGCCGATGACGAGGTTGCCCGGCAGGGACAGGAAGAACATGAACCACGGGAGCGCGTGCGCGGAGGGGCCGGAGACCAGCAGGTGGAGCGCGAAGTACAGGGCGAGCGCGGAGAGGGCGAGCAGAAACCCCGCGGGACGGCCACGGACGGCGAAGACGAGCCACAACCACTCCCGGAGGCCTGAGACCCTGCGGTTCGCTCGCAGGACGACGTAGGAGGCGATCGCCGGCGAGAGGATGTAGAGCGCGAACGGCACGTTCGCCAGGAGCTCGGGAACCGTGGTGACGACGTTGTTCACCTCGTAGCCGAAGCGGGCCGCCACGATCAGACCGCCGGAGAGCCCGTAGGCGATCAGGAACGTGAGCGTCACGAACTGGCGAGCGATCCGTGCGTCCGTCACCCCGCAACGATAGGGCCGGCACCGAAGGCGGACGCCGCTCGTCCAGGAGCGCGGCACGACGTGGGCGCGAGGGGCCCGGACTTCAGCCGCACGTCGTCGGTGGGCACGGTCGTCCGGTCGCTGCTGCGGACGAGGTGCGGTCGGGACGGCGGGTCGTCGTCCGCCGTCAGCCCGCGACCGCCATGCGCGCGAGCGCCTGGACGGCGCGCTCCGTGACGACCGCGAGCGACGCGCCGACGTGGTGGTGCAGGGCGGTGCGGGCCTCGGGGAGCCGGTCGGCGAGCACGAGCTCGAGGATCCGGACGTGCTCGTCGACGGTGCTGCGGACGCGCTCGTCCTCGACGAAGTCGTACCGCCGCACGGCGCGCACCTTCTCGTTGACCTCCACGAGCGCCTCGGTGATCCGCTCGTTCCCGGCCGCGCGGGACAGCGCCGTGTGGAATTGCTCGTCGAGCAGCACGAAGCCGGGGTCCGGTCGGGGAGGTGCGGCGCGGAGCTCGACCCACCGCGCGAGCTCGGCGCGCAGCACGTCCGTGTCGTGGCGCAGCCCCGGGTTCTCGATGACGCGGTCGATCCCTCGGAGCTCGAGGGTCGCGCGCAGCTCGTCGAGGTCGCGCAGCTCGGCCAGGCTCGGCACGACGACGGCGTACCCGAAGTCGGTGCGCTCGACGAGTCCGTCGGACAGCAGGCGGGACAGCGCCTCGCGCACGGGGGTGCGTGAGACGCCGAACCGTCGGCCGAGCTTGGGCTCGGTGAGCCGTTCGCGGGGGTCGACGCGCCCGTCGAGGATCTCGCCCCGCAGGCGTGCGTACACGGCGTCGCGCAGCGAGGTGGTGGCTCGTTCCGACGCGGTGACGACGTCCGTGCGGGCGCCCGGGTCGTCGGCCCGGGCCCCGGCCCGTGCTCTCACCGTCCGCACGCGCCGTGCCGTCGGTCGCCGCCGGTGGCCACCCACCGCCCCGCGAGCACGGTGCCTACACCGCCATCGCCGCGCGCACGCTGTGCTCGGCGGCCTCGCCGCCCGCGCCGCGGCTCGTCACGCGCCCGGACTGCAGGACGACGTAGTCGCGTGCCGCGCCGAGCGCGAACCCGACGTGCTGCTCGACGAGCAGCACGGACAGCCCGCCCGCGTCGGTGAGCGTGAGGATCGCGTCCTCGATCTCCGTGACGACGGACGGCTGGATGCCCTCGGTGGGCTCGTCGAGCACGAGCACGCGCGGGCCGGTGAGGAGGGCGCGCGCGATGGCGAGCTGCTGGCGCTGCCCGCCGGACAGGAGCCCCGCCCGCCGGCCGAGCAGCCCGCGCAGGGCGGGGAACAGGTCGAGCGCCTCGTCGAGGCGGCGCGGCCCCTCGCGCGACGTGTCGGCGACGAGCTGGAGGTTCTCCCGCGCCGTGAGGTCGCCGAACGACTGCTGCCCCTGCGGCACGTACGCGAGACCGCGCCGCACGCGCTGGTGGGTCGGGAGGCGGGTGAGGTCCTCGCCGTCGAGCACGACGCTCCCCGACCGGGCCTTGAGCAGCCCGAGCGCGGTGCGCAGGAGCGTCGTCTTGCCGGCGCCGTTGTGCCCGAGCACGGCGGCGACGCCGCCGGTGGGCACGGTGACGTCGACGCCGTGGAGCACCATGGTCCGGCCGTAGCCGGCGTGCAGGCCCGTGAGCTCGAGCATCACGCCTCCTTCTCGTCGGTCGTCGTGGCCGACGACGTCGGCGCAGCGCCCCGTCGTCGGGCGCCGCGGGTCGCGCCCGCGCTGCCGAGGTAGACCTCCTGCACGCGCGGGTCGGCCTGGACCTCGGCGTACGTGCCCTCGGCGAGCACCTGCCCGAGGTGCAGCACGGTCACCGAGGATGCGAACGCCCGCAGGAACTCCATGTCGTGCTCGACGACCACGACGGTCCGCTGGGCGCCGATGCGTCGCAGCAGCTCTCCCGTCTGCTCGCGCTCGGCCTGGCTCATGCCGGCGACGGGCTCGTCGAGGAGCAGCAGCCGCGCGTCCTGGACGAGCAGCATGCCGATCTCGAGCCACTGCTTCTGCCCGTGCGCGAGGATCCCCGCCTGGACGTCGCGCAGGTGGGCGAGCCCGACGGTCTCCAGCGCCTGCTCGACGGCCGCGGGGGTCGAGGACCGGCGGCGCAGCAGCGTGAGCGGGCCCCGGCCGGCGCCGGCCGCGATGTCGAGGTTCTGCAGCACGCTCAGCTCCTCGAAGACGCTCGCGGTCTGGAACGTGCGCCCGACGCCCGCCCGCGCGATGCGGTGCGTCTTCTTCCCGAGGAGCTCGACGCCCCCGAACTGCACCGAGCCGGACGCCGTGGCGAGACCGGTGATCGCGTCGACGATCGTCGTCTTGCCCGCGCCGTTGGGCCCGATGAGGAAGCGCAGGTCGCCCGCGGTGACGGTGAGGTCGACGCCCTGGACGGCGACGAACCCGTCGAACTCGACGCGCAGCCCCCGGACCTGGAGGTAGTCGTGGCGGAAGCGCGAGTCGTCGACGCCGAGGACGGCCTGCGCGGCCTCCAGGTCGAGGCCGTCGCCCGCGACGCCGGTCTCGAGGACGGCAGCGCCGAGCGCCTTCAGGTCGGTCGCCGTGGCCGCCGCGTCCGCGGCGGGCTCGGTGGGTCGGGTGGTCATGCGGTCCTCCCGGTGGTCGCGGGGTCGTGGTCGACGGCGGTCGTCCCCGCGGTGGCCGACCCGCCCGCGGTGGTGCCGCCGCCCGGGCGAGCGTCCTCCGAGGCGGCGTCGCCTGCCGGGGTGGGGCCGCCGTCGGGCACGGGGGTGGCGCGCGACCGGCGCCATCGCGTGAACAGCTCGGCGAGGCCGCCGGGCAGGAACGCGACGACGAGGATGAACAGCGCGCCCTGCGCGTAGATCCAGCCGGACGGGAACGTCTCGGACAGGCTCGTCTGCGCCCAGCTCACGGCGACGGACCCGAGCACCGGCCCGAGCAGGGTGGCCCGGCCGCCGATCGCGACCCCGATGAGGAAGCCGATCGAGGGCACGACCCCCACGTCGGCGGGCGAGACGATCCCGACGATCGGCACGAACAGCGCACCGCCCACGGCGGCCATGAAGGCGGCGACGGCGTACGCGACGACCTTGACCTTCGCGGGGTCGTAGCCGAGGAACCGCACGCGGTTCTCCTGGTCGCGCACGGCGACGAGCAGCTCGCCGAACCGCGACACCATGAGCTGGCGCGCGACCGCGACCATGACGAGGAGGGCCCCTGCGGCGAGGAAGAAGAGCATCCGCTTGTTCACGGGGTCGGCGAGGTCGTACCCGAAGAACGAGCGGAACCCGTTGAGGCCGTTGGTGCCGCCCGTCGTCGCCTGCTGGCCGACGAGGAGGATCGCGAACGCGGCGGCGAGCGCCTGCGAGAGGATCGCGAAGTACGCGCCCCGGACGCGTCGCGTGAAGACGGCGAACCCGAGCAGCGCGGCGAGGCCCGCGGGCACGACCGCGATGGCGAGGAGCGTCACGACGGGCGACCGGAACGGCTCCCACCAGCCCGGGACCTCGCCCGAGCCGTAGAGCATCATGAAGTCCGGGACGCCGTCCGGCCCGGCGTCCGCGAGCTTGAGGTGCATCGCCATGAGGTACGCGCCGAGGCCGAAGAACACGCCCTGGCCGAGCGTGAGCATCCCGCCGCGGCCCCACGCGAGCCCGATGCCGACGGCGACCATGGCGAGGCACAGGAACTTCCCGAGCAGGCCGAGCCGGAACGTGGACAGCGTCGCGGGCGCGACGGCGAACAGCAGGACCGCGGCGACGGCGAACCCGACGACGACGCGGGCGCGCGACGAGCGGTACAGGGCGGCGAGCCGCGACGGGCTCCCGGTCGTGACGGCGGTCATGCGAGGCTCCTCGTCCGGACCGACACGAGGCCCTGGGGTCGCACCTGGAGGAAGACGACGATGACGACGAACACGAGCACCTTGGCGATGCTCGCCGTCGTCGAGTACTCGAAGGTGGCCTGGAGCAGCCCGAGCGCGAACGCGGCGACGACCGTGCCCTTGATCTGCCCGATGCCGCCGGCCACGACGACGAGGAACGCGTCGACGACGTAGCTCGTCCCGAGCGTGGGCCCGATGGACCCGAGCAGGGTGAGCGCGACGCCCGCGATCCCCGCGAGACCCGAGCCGACGAAGAACGTGAGGCGGTCCGTCGCGCGGGTGGAGACCCCGCTCGCCTCGGCGAGGTCGCGGTTCTGCACGACGGCGCGGATCCGCCGCCCGAGCGGCGTCACCTTGAGCACGACGGCCAGCGCGACGACCGCGACGACGGCGAGCGCCAGGATGAACACGCGCGTCCTCGGGACGGCGAGGCCGAACAGGTCGACGGCGCCGCTCAGCCAGGCGGGGGCACGCACGTCGACGTTCGGGGCGCCGAACACGTCGCGCGCGACCTGCTGGAGCACGAGCGCGACGCCCCAGGTCACGAGCAGGGTGTCGAGCGGCCGCTTGTACATGCGGTGGATGAGCGTCGCCTCGAGCAGCAGGCCCAGCAGCCCGCCGACGAGGAACCCGAGCGGCAGCGACACGAGGAGCGAGAGCCCGGCGTTCCCGACGACCCCCTGCACGACGAACGCCGTGTAGGCGCCCGCCATCATGAACTCGCCGTGCGCCATGTTGATGACGCCCATCTGACCGAACGTGAGCGCCAGCCCGAGGGCGGCGAGGAGCAGGACCGAGCCGAGGCTCAGGCCCGCGAAGAGCTGCGAGAACAGCACGTCCATGGGCGTTCGTGCCTTCCGGTGGGTGCGGAGGAGGACGGGTGACGTGACCGCCGAGGTGGGGGGCGGGGGTGCGCGTGCCGGGTCGTGGCGGGTCTGGCCGAGGGAGACTCCGTAGTGAGCTTGCGAACGGAGGAGGATCCCGACCGAGAACACGGGAGCCCGCGAGGAACGAGCGGGCGGATGGTAGACCCGGCACGCGCACCCCCGGTCCCCACCGGACTCAGCGGGTCGGGAGCGACGAGGTCGTCAGGAGAGGCCCTCGGCCCAGTCGTAGCCCTCGAGGTACGGGTCGGGCTCGATCGGCTCGCCCGAGCTCCACTCGGTGTAGATGAGGCCGTCGGGGCCGATCTTGCCGATGAGCGCGGTCTTGGCGACGTGGTGGTTGTCCCCGTCCACGGTGACGGAGCCCTCCGGCGCGTCGAAGGTGACGCCGTCGGCGGCCTCCTGGACGTCGGCGACGTCGAACGACTCGGCCTTCTCGACCATGCCCTTCCACAGGTAGAGCGACGTGTACGCGGCCTCCATCGGGTCCGACGTCACGCGGTCGGCGCCGTACTTCGCCTGGAACGCCTCGACGAACGTGGTGTTCTCCGGGCTGTCGATGGTCTGGTAGTAGTTCCAGGCCGTGAGCTGGCCCTCGACGTTCTCGATGCCGACGCCGCCGACCTCCTCCTCGGCGATCGACACCGACACGACGGGCATCGTGTCCGGGCCGAGCCCGGCGTTCTTGTACTCCTTGAAGAACGCGACGTTGGAGTCGCCGTTGAGCGTGTTGAACACGGCGTCCGCTCCGGCGGACCTCACCTTGTTGACGATCGTGGAGAAGTCGGTGTGGCCGAGGGGCGCGTACTCCTCGCCGAGGACCTCGATGCCGTGGGCCTCCGCGTAGGCGTTGATGATCTTGTTCGCGGTGCGGGGGAAGACGTAGTCGGAGCCGACGAGGAAGATCGACGTGACGCCCTGCTCCTCGAGGTAGTCGAGCGCGGGGACGATCTGCTGGTTCGTCGTCGCGCCGGTGTAGAAGATGTTGGGCGACGACTCGAGGCCCTCGTACTGGACGGGGTAGAACAGCAGGGAGTCCTGCGCCTCGAAGACGGGGAGCATCGCCTTGCGCGACGCGGAGGTCCAGCCGCCGAACACCGCGGCGACGCAGTCGCTCGTGATGAGCTTCTCCGCCTTCTCCGCGAAGACGGTGGGCTCGGACTGCCCGTCCTCCTGGACGATCTCGAGCTGCTTGCCGAGCACGCCGCCGTCGGCGTTGATCTCCTCCGCCGCGAGGGCGAGCGAGTCGGCGACGGTCTGCTCGGAGATCGCCATCGTGCCGGAGAGCGAGTTGAGGAAGCCGATCTTGACGGTGTCGCCGGAGGTGTCGACGCAGCTCTCGGCGGCGCTGGTCGTGGAGCCCCCGCCCTCGCCGGCCTCCGTCCTCGCGCCGCACGCGGTGAGCGTGAGCGCGAGCGCGACGAGGGCGGCGGCCGGGGCGAGACGGGTCGTGGCGCGTGAAGGTGTCACGAGGGTCCTTTCAGCGGGTTCTCACAGCGGGGTTCTCGGCGGGTGCCGACGGCTGCCGGACGGGCGGCCGCTCCTCGCGGGCTCCGGGTACGGGCGCGTATACGGCCGTGCGCCCTGCGCGGTGCCCACGGTCGTCGACGCTAGTGACGGCGTGTTTCGGGTGTTCTGCCCGGGTTGTTAACGGGGCGTGTCAGGCAGTCACGATCCGGTCACGCCGACCCGGGCGGTGCGACGGCCGGCGGCGCGCAGGCCCGCGCCCAGCACGCCGACGGTCAGCGCGACGACGAGCACGACGCCGACGAGCCCTGCGACGCCGACGAAGATCCCGCCGACCTCGCCGTAGTCCGCGAGGGGTGCGCCCGCGAACGCGTGGTCGCGCGCTGCGTCGGCGAACCCGACCGACTCGGCGGTCGCCTCGAGCCCGTCGGGCGTCGCCGCGGCAAACGACGACACGACGACGGCGGCGAGCAGCGCCCCGGTGCCGAGGGCGAGGACGGCGCGCCGCACCGCGGCGAGGGGGGCGGACGGCGCGAGCGCCGGGGCCCGGCGGCCCTCGACGGCCGCGGCGCCCGGCGCGACGGCGAGCACGAGGCCGACGACGCCGGCCGTGATGAGCGCCTCGCCGAGCCCGACGAGGAGGTGCACGCCGAGCATCTGGCCGACGAGCTCGCCGACCGGGACCGGCACGGTCCCGCCGACGGCGAAGAGGCCTGCGAACACCGCGGCGGACACCGGGACGCTCACGAGCGCGCCGGCGCCGGCGGCGGCCGCGGCGCCCCGGCCGCGCGTCGCGCGGAGCACCCCGCGCGTCACCGCCCAGCCGACGAGCGTCCCGACGACGGCCATGAGGAGCACGTTCGTGCCCAGGGCGGTGAGCCCGCCGTCGGCGAACACGAGCGCCTGCACGAGCAGCACGGCGGTCACGGACAGGACGCCGAGCCACGGCCCGACGAGCGCCGCCGCGAGCGCCCCGCCCATGAGGTGCCCGCTCGTGCCGGCGGCGACGGGGTAGTTGAGCATCTGCACGGCGAAGACGAACCCGGTCGTCGCGGCCGTGAGCGCGACGCGCCGGGGCGTGAGGTCCTCGCGTGCCCGGTACGCGGCGTACCCGACGGCGGCGAGGGACACGACGGCGGTGGTCGCCGACGTGGGGTCGTCGAGGAAGTGGTCGGGGACGTGCATGTCAGGCTCCTGTCGTCAGCAGTGCGGTGCGGTGGTCGGGGAGGCCGAGGTCAGGGAGGCCGCGCGTGGCGCGCGCGGCCGCCGCCCAGGCGGTGACGACGCCGTCGGTGCCGGCGTCGTGGGTGCTCGCCCCCAGGTGGCGGACGACGGCGCCCGGGCCGTCGAGGTCGAGCCACAGGGGGCCGGACGGGGCGGCGGCGTGCGCCGCGGGCGGCCGGGCGCCCAGGCACAGCACCGAGTCGACGACGCGGGCGTCACCGAGGATCCCGGGCAGCGCCCGGTCGTCGCCGAGGTCGAGGTCCTCGACGAAGAGCTCGCGCGCCTGCCGGGGCGTGCCCCCTGCATCTGGTGACTCTCGCGGGGCCCCGGTCTCGTCGGTGGCCCGGGTGCGCGAGCGCAGGCGCCCGCCCCGCTCGCCGGTCCGGCCGAGCACGAGCGTCTCGCGGAGCAGCGCGACGGCGCTCCTGCCGAGGCGCACGTCGGTGCGCCGGTCGACGTCGGCCCCGTCCGCGACGACGAACGGCAGCGCGTCCCAGACGAGGAGGCCGTCGTCGTCCACCCGGACCGCGACGTCCCAGGACGCGGACCGGCCGCGCCCGGCGTACGCGACGGTGCCCGACACCTCGACGAGCTCGACCTCGACGCCGCGCCCGACGTGCACCTCGACCCGGACGCGGTCGCCGCCCAGGAGCAGCGCGCGCGTCGCGACGAGCGCGATGCGCACCGTCGTGGGGCTCGCGGACAGCACGCGCGGGCTCAGCGCGCCGGGGCGCAGGTCGCAGCGCACGCGGCCGCCCTCGCGGTACGCCCCGACGCGCGTCACGTCGTCCACGTGCGGCCCGTCGCCCGGGGTCAGCCGCGCCCGGGCGCGGTCACCGGCTCCGCGGCTGCGGCGTCGTGCTCGTAGGCGGGGGAGTGGCCGTCGTGGGCGGGCGCGTGGTCGTGCGGGGCGTCGCCCTCACCGTGGGTGTGGAGGAACCCGCCGCCGTCCTCGTCGGCGTGGAAGTGGGGCGCCATCGGGCCCGGGTCCTGCGGCACGTGCGCACCGGCCCGGTGCGCCGCGAGGAGCGTCTGCACCCACGTCGTGAGCGTGTCGATCGACTCGCGGTCGAGGCGCGAGAGCGCGAGCACGGGGGCGCCGTCGCGCGCGGCCGTCGCGTCGAGGACCATGCGCGGGACGTCCACCCCCACGTACGGGGCGAGGTCGGTCTTGTTGACGACGAGCAGGTCAGCCCGGGCGATCCCCGGTCCGCCCTTGCGCGCGACGTCGCCGCCCCCGGCGACGTCGAGCACGAAGATCTGCGCGTCGACGAGCGCGGGCGAGAAGGTGGCGGTGAGGTTGTCGCCGCCGGACTCGACGAGCACGACGTCGAGCGGCGCAAAGTCCTCCTCGAGGTCCTCGACGGCGAGGAGGTTGGCGGTGACGTCGTCGCGGATCGCGGTGTGCGGGCACGCGCCGGTCTCGACCGCGCGGATGCGCTCGGGGTCGAGCACGCCCGCGGAGCGCAGGAACCGCGCGTCCTCGTCCGTGTAGATGTCGTTGGTGATGACCCCGAGCCGCAGCACCTCGGACAGCTCGCGGCACAGGAGCGCGATGAGCGAGCTCTTGCCGGTGCCGACGGGGCCGGCGACGCCGAGGCGCAGCGAGCGGGTCGTGGGGGTCGTGGCGGTCGGGGCGTCGGGCAGGTTCTCAGGCACTGAACAGCCTCTCGGTGGTGCGGGCGTGGGTCTCGGCCCACTGCTCGACGAGCGGTGCGCCGTGCGCGGGGATCGCGCGGGGGTCGGTCAGGGGGGCGACGTCGTGGGCGAGCGCGTCGATCGCGGCCTGGGACGCGACGACCCAGCCCGTCGCGACGACCGGGTCGACGGGCTCGAGCTTGAGCGTGGCCGCGGCGACGGTCTGCACGTCCTCGTACCCGACGAGGCGCGCGACCTGCAGCGCGGACAGCCCCGCGCAGGCGGCCGTCACCCCGAGCACCAGGGGGCGCGGGGGCTGCGGCGCCCGGCGGCCCGACGGCGGTCGGTCGCCCGGACCACCGCGTCCCTCGTCCGCTGGGCGCGCGGCGGCGACGAGCGCCGCCGCCGCGTCGAGCGCGGCGACCGCGGGGTGCCCCGCCCACAGGCGGCGCAGGAGCCGGAGGTAGCCCCGGCCGAGCCGCTGCGACGTCTCGCGGAGCGCGGGCGACGGCGTCCGCGCCGCCCACGCGACCCAGGTGTCGGCGAGGGCGACCGCGACGGGCGGGGGGCCGTCGTCGGGCGCGAGCGCCGCGTGCCGCGCGACGACGGCGGTCGCGGCCTCGGTGCGCGTGACGGTGGCCAGGCGGGCGCGCACGTAGTCGGGGACGTGCGCGGCAGGCATCCCGGCGCGCAGCGCGGGCTCGAGGCCCGCGGACTGCGTGTGGCCGCCGGTCGGCAGCCGCGCGTCGGCGAGGAGCGCGAGCATGAGCTCGGCGCGCCCGTCGGCGTCGTGGCGGGGGAGGGCGTCCATGTCAGAACAGCGAGTAGAGCTGCGCGAGGGGCAGCCGGTCGGCGGGGGCGGGCACGACGAGCTCGCCGTCGACCTCGATCGCGAACGACTCGGGGTCGATGTCGATCCGGGGCAGGTAGTCGTTGTTCCGCATCTGGGCCTTCCCGACGTCGCGCGTCCCGGCCACGGGCAGGAGCGTCCGGGCCAGGCCGAGCCGCTCCGCGAGGCCGTCGTCGAGCGCGGCGGGCGACACGAACGACACGGACACGTCGGCCCCGATCGCGTCGGCGAGCGCGGGCCGCATGAGCACGGGCTGCGGCGACGGGATGGACGCGTTGGGGTCGCCCAGCGCGCCCCACACGAGCGCCCCGCCCTTCATGACGACGCTCGGCCGCACGCCGAACAGCTTCGGCTCCCACAGCACCAGGTCGGCGAGCTTGCCGGGCTCGACGGACCCGACGTGCGCGTCGATCCCGTGCGCGACGGCCGGGTTGATCGTGTACTTCGCGACGTAGCGCCGGGCGCGCAGGTTGTCGGCCGGCAGGACAGGACCGGGGGCGCCGCCGGGGATCGGGCCGCGCCGCGCCTTCATGACGTGCGCCACCTGCCACGTCCGCGTCACGACCTCGCCGATGCGCCCCATGGCCTGAGCGTCGGACGACGTGATCGAGATGGCGCCGAGGTCGTGCAGCACGTCCTCGGCGGCGATCGTGGTCCCGCGGATGCGCGACTCGGCGAACGCGAGGTCCTCCGCCACCTGCGGGTTGAGGTGGTGGCACACCATGAGCATGTCCAGGTGCTCGGCGACGGTGTTCACCGTGTGCGGGAGGGTGGGGTTCGTCGAGCCGGGGATGACGTTCGGGTGGCTCGCGACGGTGAGGATGTCGGGCGCGTGCCCGCCGCCCGCGCCCTCGGCGTGGAACGCGTGGATCGAGCGGCCGCCGATCGCCCGGAGGGTCGACTCGACGAACCCCGCCTCGTTGAGCGAGTCGGAGTGGAGCGCGACCTGCAGGCCCCAGTCGTCGGCGGCCCGGAGCGCGGCGTCGATCGCCGCGGGCGTGGACCCCCAGTCCTCGTGCACCTTGTAGCCGCCCGCGCCGGCCATCGCCTGCTCGCGCAGACCCTCGGCGCTCACGGTGTTCCCCTTGCCGAGCAGCAGCACGTTCACGGGGAGCCGGTCGAGCGAGCGGTGGATCGCCTCTAGGTGCCAGGCGCCGGGCGTGACCGTCGTGGCCTTCGTGCCCTCGCTCGGGCCGGTGCCGCCGCCCGCGACCGTCGTGATGCCCGTGGCGAGCGCCTCGACGACCTGCGACGGCGAGATGAGGTGCACGTGCGAGTCGATGCCGCCCGCGGTGAGGATCCGGCCCTCGCCGCTCACGACGTCCGTGCTCGGGCCGATGTGCAGGTCGGGGTGCACGCCGTCCGCGATGTCGGGGTTGCCCGCGCGGCCGAGCGCGACGATCCGCCCGTCGCGGACGCCGACGTCCGTCTTGACGACGCCCCACCAGTCCAGCACGACGGCGTTGGTGATCACCGTGTCGAGCGCGCCCTCGGCGCGGGTCGTCGTGCCCTGGGCCATCGACTCGCGGATCGACTTCCCGCCGCCGAACACGACCTCCTCGCCCCCGAAGGTGCGGTCCTCCTCGACCTCGATCCACAGGTCCGTGTCGCCGAGGCGCACCTGGTCGCCCGTCGTCGGGCCGTAGAGCGCGACGTAGCGCTCGCGGGAGATCGCGACCATGCGTCAGTCCTCCTCGGGTGCGGTGGGGTCCAGGGCGCCGCCGTCGGGCTTGCCGCGCTGGAGACCGGGGACGCGTCGTCGGCCGCGCAGCGCGACGGCGTGGACCTCGGCGGACGCGCCGGGCTCGAACCGCCGCGACGTGCCGGACGGCACGTCCAGCCGGAAGCCGTGCGCCGCCGCGCGGTCGAGGTCGAGCGCCGCGTTGGCGTCGGGCAGGTGGAGGTGGGAGCCGATCTGCACGGGCCGGTCGCCCGTGTTCGTCACGACGAGGGTCACGCGCTCGTCGTCCGAGCGGTCGGCGTTGAGGACGAGCGGCACGTCCTCCGCGCCCTCCCGGAGCCGGATCGCGCCCGGTCCCGAGGTGCTGATGCCTGCCATGCCTCGCCGTCCTCTCGTCGTGCGTCGCGTCGCCGGGACCGGCTCAGGCGATGGGCTGGTGGATGGTGACGAGCTTGCGCCCGTCGGGGAACGTCGCCTCGACCTGGACGTCGGGCAGCATCTCCGCGACGCCCTCCATCACCTCGTCGCGGCCCAGCACGGCGCGCCCGGAGACCATGAGCTCCTCCACGGCGGCCCCCTCGCGGGCCCGCTCGATCACCCACGTCGTCAGGAGGGCGACCGTCTCCGGGTAGTTGAGCAGGACGCCGCGCTCGCGCCGGTCGCGGGCGACCATGCCCGCGACGGCGAGCAGCAGCTTCTCGGTGTCGGCGGGCGTCAGGTGCATGGCGGCGATCCTGTCGCGCCCGCGTTTCCGGTGTGTATACCCCGCGTTATACGTTCGTGTACCCGCTCCGCGCGGGCCGCCGCCCGCCACGCCTCCGCCGTCGTGCGCCGGCTCCGGGCGAGCCGTTGACCCCTGCTCGACCGAGGGCTACTCTCTCCGCCCCCATTCGGAAAGTTCGGCCGAAATTTCGGGGCCGCGACACGAAGGAGTGCCTGATGAATGGATCGACCGACCGCGCGTGCGAGACGACGCGGCGCCGACGCAGGGCGACGGGCCTCGTCGCCGGTGGGCTCGTCGGCGGGCTGGCGCTCGCAGCGGGACTCGCCGTCCCGGCCGCGGCCGAGAGCGCCCCGCGCACGGCGAGCGTCCCGGCGACGGTGACGCCCGCCGTCGGGCAGCCCGCCCTGACGGGTGCGCAGCGCGCGACGCTGGAGACGTACCTGGAGGACACGTACACCTCGCTGGAGGCCATGACCGACGAGGAGACCGGCCTGCCCGCGGACAACATCGAGGGCGACCTGGACCCGGCGTCGAGCAGCGCGTACACGTCGCCGACGAACATCGGCGGCTGGCTGTGGTCCACCGTCGTGGCGCGCGACCTGGGCCTGGTCGACGAGGCCGAGGCGCGCGAGCGCCTCGCGACGACGATCGACACGGTCGCGTCCCTCGACCGGCACGACGCGAGCGGCATGTTCTACAACTGGTACGACCCGGCGACGGGCGACCGGGTCGAGACGTGGCCGGACGACGGCAACCCGGTGCACCAGTTCCTCAGCTCGGTGGACAACGGCTGGCTCGCCGCGGGCCTGCGCGTCGTCGCGGAGGCGGAGCCGAGCCTCGCGGAGGAGGCGCTGGCCGTCTACGACGGCATGCACTTCGGTGCGTTCTACAACGCGGAGGCGCGGCCGGACCTCGGCGTCGGGCTGCTGCGCGGCGGGTTCTGGGACGAGGAGCCGCCCGGGTGCTCGGTCGCCGGGGACTACCTCGGCACGGGGACCGACGTCTACTACACGTGCCACAACTACGACACGACGGTCTCGGAGACGCGCATCGCGACCTACCTCGGCATCGCCGAGGGCGAGGTGCCGCCGGAGGCCTACTACGCGAGCTACCGGACGTTCCCGGACACGTGCGACTGGTCGTGGCAGGAGCAGAAGCCGATCGGCGAGACGCGCGAGCACCTCGGCGTCCCGGTGTTCGAGGGGGCGTACCGCTACCGCGACCTCGCGGTCGTGCCGGGCTGGGGCGGCTCGATGTTCGAGGCGCTCATGCCGGACATGCTCGTCCCCGAGGCGGAGTGGGGCCCGACGTCGTGGGGCGTCAACCACCCGCTCGTGGTGCGCGCGCACAAGGAGCACGGCCTCGACGAGGCCGGGTACGGGGCCTGGGGCTTCTCGCCCGCGAGCAAACCCTTCGGCGGGTACGCGGAGTACGGCGTCGACGCGATCGGCCTGCGCTCCGACGGCTACCTGTCCGACGGCGAGACCGACGTCGACCTCGGCTTCGAGGGCTGCCGCGAGGCCACGAACCCGGCGCCGGAGTTCGGTGACGGCGTCGTGACGCCGCACGCGTCGTTCCTCGGGCTCGCGTACGACACCGAGGGCGTGCTCGACAACCTGGCCCACCTCGCGGACGACCTCGACGCGTACGGGCCGGGCGGGTTCTACGACTCGGTCGCGGTCCGCTCGGGCACGGTCGCCGAGCGCTACCTGTCGCTCGACCAGGCGATGATCGTCGCCGCGATCGGCAACGTCCTCGACGACTCGCGCCTCAAGGACTACTTCGTCGACGACCGGCTCGAGCAGGCGCTGCGCCCGCTCATGGAGGCGGAGACGTTCTCGGCCGTCGCCGACCTCACGCCCGGCGTGGGCGCCGACGTCGAGGTCGAGGCGCGCTGCCTCGGCAACCGGGCGGCCGTCGCGGTGCGCGCCACCAGCACGTCCGACGGCCGCACGACCGTCGAGCTCGCCACCCCGTACGGGACGCGGTCGTACGACGACGTCGCCCCGCACCGCAGCACCTACCGGGCGTTCTCGGCGCGCACGGCGGAGATCCCGTCGGGCACCGCGACCGTGACGGTGACGTCCGACGACGGCGCGACCGTCCAGGAGCTGCCGTACCGCTACGCGGGCGTCTCCTGCGGCTGACCCCACGCACCGCGGCCGACCGCCGTGCCGCGCGCGTCAGGCGCGCGGCGCGGCGGTCGACGCGCGCACGACGAGGCTCGTCGCGAGCTCCGTGCGCAGGGTGCGGCCGCTCGCGCTGCGCGCCCGGTGCACGAGCGCGACGGCCGAGGCGCCCATCTCGACGAGCGGCTGGCGCACCGTGGTGAGCGGGGGGTCGGTCCAGGGCGCGACCGGCAGGTCGTCGAACCCGACGAGCGAGACGTCGTCCGGCACGGAGCGACCCGCCTCGCGCAGCGCCCGCAGCGCGCCGAGCGCGGTGTCGTCGCTGCACGCGAAGATCGCCGTCGGGGCGTCGTCGAGGGCGAGCAGCCGCTGCGTCTCCTCGTAGCCCGCGGCGACCCCGTAGGTGCTCAGGCGCACGAGGTCGTCGTCGACGGGCACGTCCGCCTGGATGAGCGCGGCGCGGTAGCCCGCGAGGCGGGCGAGCGCGTTGTCCTGCTCGGGGACGCCCGTGATCGTCGCGATCCGTCGGTGCCCCAGGGCGAGCAGGTGCGCCGTCGCCTCGAGCGCGCCCTGGAAGTTGGCCGCGCCGACGCTGAGCACGTCCTCGGGCGGACGGCGGCGCGGGTCGACGACGACGAGCGGCACCCCGGCCGTGGCGAGCGCGGCGCGCGCCTCGGCGTGGGGCACGGCGACGACGCTCACGAGACCGTCCGTGCCCCGGGCGAGCGCGTGCAGGACCCACGCCCCGCAGTCGTCGGGGTCCAGCTCGACGGACAGGACGACGTCGAGCCCGAGGCGCCGCGCCTCGGCCACCGCCCCGCGCACGACCGCCTCGGACCACGGGCCCTCGAAGTCGACGATCCGGACGTCGACGAGCCCCGTCCGCCGGGACGTGGGGGGCCGGATCTCGTAGCCGTGCCGCCGCAGGACCTCCGCGACCCGTTCGCGCGTCGCCGCCGAGACGTCCGGGCGCGCGTTGAGCACCTTCGACACCGTGGGGACGGACACCCCGGCGTCGGCCGCGACCCGGGCGAGGGGGACGCCCTGCCGACCCGGCTGCGACGCTGCCATCCGAGCCCTCCGTCCGTCGTGCGACCCGCGGCCGGTCCGGCCGGGGGAGCGTGCCCCGACTCCGGATCGTAGCGAGGCCCCGGGTCGCGACCGGGCCTGGCACGGACGACGACGGCCCGGCCGGGACCGCGAGGTCCGGACCGGGCCGCCGTGCGTGCGGTCAGTCGTCGAGCGAGACGGTCCCGCGGGCGACGCCGCCGAGCCAGCCGAGGCTGGGCTTGGGCGTGCGCTCGAAGGTCTCCGGGTCCCACGCGACGAGCCCGAACGTCGGGGCGTACGAGCCCCACTCGTAGTTGTCGAGCAGCGACCAGTGCAGGTAGCCGAGCAGCGGGAGGCCCGCCTCCATCTCGGCGTGCAGCGCGCGCAGGGCGTCGCGCGTGTAGTCGATGCGGCGCGCGTCGTCCGCCGTCGCGATGCCGTTCTCCGAGACGAGGACCGGCAGGCCGGTGATCTCGTGCCCGAGGCGCGCGGCCTCCGCGATGGCGGCCGGGTAGTACTCCCACCCGGTGAGCGTCTTCTCGGAGTCCTCCGGGGCGGGCAGCGGCCCGTCCACGGTGATGCGCGTGCGCGTGTAGGCCTGGACGGCGACGAAGTCGTCGCCGCGCGAGGCCTCGAGGAAGACGGTCTCGCGCGGGTAGGCGTACTCGCGCAGGACCTCCTCGGCGCCGGGGTCGGCGAAGAACTGCTGCGGCGCGACGGGCCACCCGACGGGCACCCCGACGGTCCGCACGAGCTCCACGGCCCGGCGGTGCGCGGCGATGAGGTGCTCGGTCGCGACCGGGTCGGGCGCGTGCATCGTGCCGGCCTGGAGCTGCTCGGTGCCCTTGGCGGCCGTGATCATCATCGCGAGGATGTTCGGCTCGTTGATGGTGAACACGTGCGACGCGCGGTCGAGCAGCGGCAGCACGTGCTCGACGTACCGCGCGAACCGCTCGACGGACCGCGGGTCGGTCCAGCCGCCGTCCTCCGCGAACCAGCGCGGCGACGTGAAGTGGTGCAGCGTGACGAGCGGCGTGACCCCGTGCTCGAGGCAGCAGTCGATCATGCGGCGGTAGTGGTCGACCTCGGCCCGCGAGAAGCGGCCCTCGGCCGGCTCGATGCGCGCCCACTCGATCGAGAACCGGTACGAGGTGAGCCCGGACTCGGCCAGCAGCCGGATGTCGTCGGCGTACCGGTGGTAGGAGTCGGCGGCGTCGCCCGACGGCTCGGCGAGGGTCGAGGCCGGGTCGACCTCGCGCGCCCACCAGTCGCTGTTGACGTTGTTGCCCTCGATCTGGTGGGCCGCCGTGGCGGCGCCCCAGACGAAGGACTCGGGGAAGGTGATCGACACAGGCTCTCCTCGTCGGTCGCCGGTCACTTGATGCCGGTCATGGCGATGCCCTGCACGAAGTAGCGCTGCAGGAACAGGAACAGGATGAGGATCGGCGTCACGACGAGCACGGACCCGGCCATGAGCAGGCCGTAGTAGGTGCCGTTCGAGCCGACCGAGTACAGCGAGAGCGCGACGGGGAGGGTGTACATGTTCTCCGTCTGCGCGACGACCAGGGGCCACAGGAAGTTGTTCCACGACCCGAGGAACGTGAGGATGCTCAGCGTCGCGAGCGGCGGCCCGCACTGGGGGAGCACGATCCGGAAGAAGACCCGGAACTCGCCCGCGCCGTCGATCCGGGCGGCCTCGATGAGCGCGTCCGGGATGCCGAGCACGAACTGCCGCATGAGGAACACGCCGAGCGGGCCGGCGAGGAACGGCAGGATGAGCGCCGGGTAGGTGTTGACGAGCCCCATGTTGGACACGAGCACGAACATCGGCACGAGCGTGACGACGCCCGGGACCATGAGCGTGAGCATGACGAGCGCGAACAGCACCTTCTTGCCGGGGAACTGCATCTTCGCGAGGGCGTAGCCGACCATCGAGCAGAAGATGATGTTGCCGAGCACCACGACGACGGCGACGACGATCGAGTTGGTGAAGTACTGCCCGTAGTTGAGCTGGGACAGCCACCGCTCGTAGTTGTCGAGCGTCGGGTTCTCGGGCCACCAGGTGATGGGCCGCTGCAGGAGCTCGCCCTGCGTCTTGAAGCTGCCGAGCGCCATCCAGATGAACGGCATGAGCGTCAGGAGCAGCCCGACGACGAGCGCGGTGTACGTGGCGCCGCGCGACCAGCGGACCGGGCGTCGCGGCCGACGGCGCGGCGCGTCCTGGGGGGCCGACGTCGCGGAGGGGGTCCGCGAGGACGTGACGGTCATGTCAATCAATCCTCCTTCGACCGCAGCAGGCGGAACTGGACGGCGGCGAGGGCGGCGATCAGCGCGAAGAGCACGTACGCGGCTGCGGAGGCGAACGCGTAGTTGCCGTACCCGAACTGGTTGTAGACGTAGTAGCTGATGGTCAGCGTCGAGTTGACCGGGCCGCCCTTGGTCATGACGAAGGGCTCCTCGAACACCTGGAGGAAGCCGACCGACAGCAGCACCGCGCCGAGCAGCAGCGTCGGGCGCATCAGCGGGACCGTGATGGAGCGGAAGCGCCGCCACGAGCCGGCGCCGTCGACCTCGGCCGCCTCGTAGACGTCGCGCGGGATCGCCTGCAGGCCGGCCAGGAAGATGATCATGAGCGTGCCCATGTTGCGCCACGCGGCCATGAGGATGATCGACGGCATCGCCCACGTGCTGTCGTTGAGCCAGTCGGGACCGTCGATCCCGACCCAGCCGAGCACGGTGTTGACGAGGCCCGAGTCCTGGAGGATGAACCGCCAGACGACCGCCACGGCGACGATCGACGTCACGACAGGCGTGTAGAAGCCGACGCGGAAGACGCTGCGGAACTTCTCGATGCCCGAGTTGAGCGCGACGGCCAGGGCGAGGCCGAGCACCATCGTCAGCGGGATGCCGACGAGGACGAAGTAGAAGGTGTTGACCAGCGCCTTGCGGAACAGCTCGTCCTGGAAGACGCCGGTGAAGTTCTCGATCCCGACGAAGTTCACCGCGAACGGGGTCTTGATGTCACGGATCGTGAGGTCCGAGAACGACATCCCGAACGACGCGAGCAGCGGCCCCAGCATGAAGACCGTGAAGACCGCGACGAACGGGAGCGCGAACAGCCAGGCGACGAGCGCTTGCCGTCGCCGGTGGACGGCGCCGGCCGTACGCCGGCGCCGTCCCTCGGTGGTGGTGGTCATGACTGACGGGCCCTGTTACCAGCCGAGCCCGAGCGTGTCGGCCTTGGCCTGGATGGCCTTCGCCGCGTCCTCGGAGGACACCTGACCGTTCGCGACCTTCTCGGCCTCGGTCTCGATGGTGGCCGAGAGCTCGTCCCAGCTCGGGACGGTCGGCGGGGCGATCGTGTTCTCGAGCTGCTCCTGGAGCACCTGGGTGCGGGGGTTCGAGGTGAGCGCCTCGTAGTCCCACGCGCTGTTCAGCGCGGGCAGGTCGCTCGTCGCGTCGAACCACGCCTGCTGCGTCTCGGGCTCGGAGAGCCAGCGGATCAGCTTCCAGGCGCCGTCGGCGTTCTTGGCCTCGGCGAAGACGCCGAGGTGCGCGCCGCCGATGTAGGAGTCGTTGTTGGCGGAGCCGGCGGGCACGGGCACGGTGGCCACGTTCTGCTCGACCCAGTCCTCGCCCTGGAGGTCGGCGAGCACGTTGACCATCCACGGGCCGGAGATGAACGCCGGGTCGGAGCCGTCGACGAACGCGCTGTTCTGCGAGTCGCCGTAGCCGGACAGCGGCGACAGGCCCTCGGTGAAGAAGGACGCGTAGTAGTCGAGCGCGTCGACCATCGCCTGGTTGTCGAGGTCGAACCCGTCGCCGGCCTCGTTGAGGACGGAGCCGCCGGCCTGCGAGTAGAACGGCAGGATGACCTGCGTCGAGTCCTCGGCGTCGCCCATCGGGAGCTGGAGGCCGTAGGTCGAGCCGTTGGCCTTCATGGCCTCCGCGAACGCGGTGAGCTCCTCCCAGCTGGTGGGAGCCTCGACGCCCGCGGCCTGGGCGAGGTCGGAGCGGTAGTACAGGACGCGCGTCTCGACGTACCACGGCACGCCGTACGCGACGCCGTCGGCGACGGTCGAGGCGGCGGCGCCCTCGACGAAGTCGTCGTTGTCGACGAGGCCCTCGGGGACGGGGGCGAGGCCGCCGGTCGCGACCATCGTCGGCATGAAGGACGAGCCGATCATGATCGCGTCGGGCACGGTGCCCGCGGCGACGGCGGTCTGGAACTTCGTCATGACGTCGGCCCACGGGATCGTGGTGACCTCGACGTTCGCGTCGGGGTTCTCCTCCGTGAAGCCCTGGACGAAGTCGGGCAGCTTCTCGCCCTCCTCACCCATCGCCCAGATCGTGATGTCACCCTCTGCGGGCGCGTCGTCCACCGTCGTGGTGGAGCCGGCGCTGGTCTCACCACCCGTGGAGTCGTCGTCCGCGCGACCGCACGCGGTCAGGGCCAGGAGTCCGACGACGCCGATGGCGACCGCCTTGCGTCCGAGCTTCATGAGCAATCCTCCTCATCGAGCAGTCGGCTCGTCCGTGTGAGCCGCTGTGGAAACTACCTTAGCGTGCGCTCGGTTAGTATTTTCAACCGGGGCGTCCAGGCCGTACCGTTGGCGCCGACAGACCTGCCGAAGGAGACGGTGATGAACGAGAGCGACCCCGCAGGTGGCGGCGCCACGACGGGGACGGCCGGGGGCCCGAGGACGACGACCGCGACGGGCGCTCGCGGCACGACGGCGGCCGGCCTCCCCGACCGTCGCATCGTCCGCGGCGAGCAGCGCCGCCGCGAGATCCTCCGCACGGCGGTCGAGGTGTTCGGCGAGCAGGGCTTCCGCGGGAGCTCGCTGCGCGAGATCGCGGCCCGCGTGGGCATCTCCGAGGCCGGGCTGCTGCACCACTTCGGCAGCAAGGCCGGCCTCCTCACGGCGACCCTGGAGGAGCGCGACCGGCGCGACCGGGTGCGCCGCGGCGAGGACGAGGCCGCGGGCGCCGACCTGCTGACGACCATCCGCGACCAGGTGCGCCGCAACGCCGAGACGCCCGGCCTCGTGTCCCTCCACGTGGTGGTCGCCGCCGAGGCGACCGACGCGACCCACCCCGCGCACGACGTCGTCCGCGACCGCTACCGCGCGCTGCGCCACCAGGACGACACCCGCTTCCAGGACGCCGTCGCCCGGGGCGAGCTGCGCCCCGAGGTCGACCCGGCCGCGATCGGCCAGCTCTTCTCCGCCGTCATGGACGGCCTGCAGCTCCAGTGGCTGCTCGACCCCGACAACGTCGACATGGTCGCCCTCTTCGACCAGTTCCTCGCGCTGCTGCGCCCCGACGGCACGTCGCCCGCAGCACCCGAGCCCCGCACCACCGAGCAGGAGACCGCGTGACCCTCACCGCGACCGAGACCCCCGCCCGCGCCACGCTCACCTCGGGCGGCCTGACCGTCGAGCTCACCGGCGGCGGCGACGTGCGCGCCGTCAGCACGGACGGCCTGCTCGTGAACCAGTACCTGCCGGGCGAGCACGACCGCATGCCCGGCGGGATCCTGCTGCGCGCCGCGCGCCCGGACGGCACGGTCGAGGTCGCGCGCCTCACCGGCTCCGCACCCGCCGTGACGGCGGTCGAGGTCGGCGCCGACCGCGTCGTGTGGTCGGGCGCCGCGCTCGGGCTCGCCACGCGCGTCGCGCTCACGCTCGACGGGCGCACGCTCGTCTGGCGCGTCGACCTCACGGCCGGCCCCGCGACGGACGCCGGGACGCGCTACGACGTCGTGCACGCGCAGGACCTGGCGCTCGCGCCGCCCGCCGCGGCGCTGTCGAGCGAGCCGTACGTGTGCCAGTACCTGCTGCACCGCGCGCTCGAGCACCCCGACGCCGGGACCGTGCTCGTCAGCCGGCAGACCATGTCCGCGCAGCCGCGCCTCCCGCTCGCGGTCGCGTTCCTCGTCGAGGGCGCCGTCGCGCACCTCACCGACTCGCTCCAGGTCTTCACCGCGCGCTCGCGGCGCGACGGGCTGCCGCACGGCCTGCTCGGCCCCGTGCAGCCGGGCGTGCTCCAGTACGAGTACGCGATGCCGACGCTCGTCTCGCGCCCGCTCGACCTCTCGACCGGGACCGCGGTCGTGCACGCCGTGACCGTGGTCGACGCCGACGCGCCCGGGCCGCTCGCGGCCCACCTCGTCGAGGTGTCCGGCTGGGCCGCCGCCGCGGTCGCCGCCGCGGCCGCCGAGCGCCCGACCGCGCGCTTCACGCCCTCCGCCTCCGCGCTGCGCGACGCACCGCTCCTCGCGGGCGACGAGCTCGACGAGGCCGGGCTGCTCGCCGCCGTCGGCCTCTCCGCCGACGACGTGCTCCTGCCCGAGCGCGACGCCGACGGCACGCTCCTGTCGTTCTTCACCGCGACGGGGACGCACGTCGTCGACGCGCGCAAGGACACCGTGACCGAGCGCTCGCACGGGCACGTGCTCAAGGCGGGCGACGACGTGCTGCCCACGGACGACGTCCTCTCCACGACGGCGTTCGCGCCCGGCGTCTTCGCGTCGCACGTCGTGCTCGGCAACACCACGGCGAACCGCCTCGCGACCGTGCACCGCCACCACCTCAACCTCGTGCGCAGCAGCGGCCTGCGCGTGCTCGTCGACGACGGCCGCGGGCCCCGGCTCCTCGGCCTGCCGTCCGCGCTCGTGCTCGACGTCGGCGGCGTCCGCTGGCTCTACGAGACGCCGCTCGGGCGGGTCGACGTGCGGACCGTCGCGCACGACCGCGAGAACCGCATCGACGTCGCCGTGCGCTGCGAGCGCCCGCTGCACGTCACCGCGACCCTCGAGCTCGAGGACGAGGCCGGCGGTTGGCTCGCCGAGCACGTCCCCGCGGCCCCGGGCGACGCCGTCGTGGTGCGGCCCGTGCCGGGCGGCGACGTCGACGCGCACTACCCGGACCTGCGGTACGCCCTGGCGTCGTCCGCGCGGCTGGTCGTCGAGGAGGAGGCTGTGGCGGAGACCGGCGCCGAGGCCGCCGCGTCCGGCACGACCCGCCGCCTCACGAGCACGACCGGCAGCGGGTCGCTCACGCTCGCCCTCACCGGCTCGCTGCGCGGGACCGACGCCGCGCTCGGGCTCCTCGCGGGCGCTCTCGATCCGCTGGCGGACGTCGACGCGACCCTCGCGCGCCACGTCGAGACCGTCCGCGGCGTCGTGCGCGGGCTGCGGTTCGCGCCGCACGCGACGGTCGAGACGCAGGAGCTCGACCTCCTCGTGCCCTGGTACGCGCACGACGCGCTGATCCACTTCCTCGTGCCGCACGGCCTGGAGCAGTACTCGGGCGCGGCCTGGGGCACGCGCGACGTGTGCCAGGGCCCGTTCGAGCTCGCGCTCGCGGGCGGGCGCCACGACGTCGCGCGCGAGATCGTGCTGCGCGTCCTGGCCCACCAGCACACGTGGGGCGAGTTCCCGCAGTGGTTCATGTTCGACGCCTACGCGGAGCGGTACAACGACTCCTCGCACGGCGACGTCGTGGTGTGGCCGCTGTTCGCGCTCGCCCAGTACCTCGAGGCGAGCGGCGACCTCGCCGTGCTCGACGAGCACGTCCCGTTCTGGGACCACGAGCAGCGCCGCCCGGCCGCCTCGGGGCCCGACGCCGCGGCGACGGTCCGCGACCACGTGGCCCGCCTGCTCGACCACCTCGACCGCGACCGCCTGCCCGGCACGGCGCTGCCCGCCTACGGTGAGGGCGACTGGGACGACACGCTGCAGCCCGCCGACCCGCGGATGCGCACCGACCTGGCGTCGACGTGGACCTCCGCGCTGCTCGTGCAGGCCGCGGAGCTGCTCGCCCGCACGACCGCCGGCCGCGACGACCTCGCCGCGCTCTCCGGGCGCGCGAGCACGCTCGCGGCGGAGGTCCGCGCGGACCTGCGCGAGCGCGCCCTCGTGGACGGCGTCCTCGCCGGGTACGTGCGCCACGGCGCCGACGGCGACGAGCTCGTCATCCACCCGTCGGACACCGTCTCCGGGATGCGGTACCGCCTCATCCCCATGACGCAGTCGATCATCGCGGGCATCCTCACGCCCGAGGAGGCCGCGGACCACGAGCGCCTCGTGCTGGAGCACCTGCACTTCCCCGACGGCGTGCGCCTCATGGACCACCCGGCCGCGTTCGACGAGGGCGTGCCGCACACGTTCCTGCGCGCCGAGCAGGCCGCGAACGTCGGCCGCGAGATCGGGCTCATGTACGTGCACGCGCACATCCGCTACGTCGAGGCGCTCGCGGCCCTGGGCCGCGGCCGCGCGCTCGACGAGCTGCTGCGCATCAGCCCGGTCGACCTCGGCCGGCGCCTCGCGCACGCCGCCCCGCGCCAGCGCAACGCCTACTTCTCGTCGAGCGACGCGGACTTCCCCGACCGCGAGAGCTTCGCGCGCGACTTCGACGGGCTCCGCGACGGCAGCGTCGGGGTGCGCGGCGGGTGGCGCGTGTACTCCAGCGGCCCCGGCATCTACCTGCGCCAGCTCGTCCAGGGCGTCCTCGGGCTGACCGAGCGCGGCGGGGAGATCGTCGTCGACCCGGTGCTGCCCGCGGCGGCGGACGGCCTCGCCGTCGACCTGGACCTCGGCGGCCGCACGCGTCGCGTGGCCTACCGCGTCACGGCGACCGGGGACGGCGTGCAGGTGCGCGCCGGGAGCGGCCCGGACGCGCTCGCGCCCGTCCCGACGACCGCGCGCACCGGCGACTACCGGCAGCGTGGCGTCGTCGTCGCGACGCGCGACCTCGGGGACGCCGCGTACGTCGAGGTCACGGTGCCCGCCGGGTCGTAGGCCCGGCCGCCGGTCAGGTGCAGTCGACGCCCGCGTAGGGCGTCTCGACGACCACGGGGCCGTCGACGCCGGGGACCGTGAGCGTCGCGGTCCCCGCGTCGACCGACGCCGCACGGGCGCTGAAGGCGCGGTACGCGTTGCGCCCCGGCGCCACGGCGTCGAACGTGCGCTCGCCGGCCGGCGTGCCGAGCGTGACGTCGAGCGGGTCGCTCCCGACGTTCTCGGCGCGGACGGCGACGTGCGCCGTCCCGCCGAGGCACCGCGCGTCGGCCTCGACGTGGACGGGCGGCAGCTCGCGGACCCGCACCTCGCGGAACGACACGACGTCCGGCGCGGAGCCGTGCGCCTGGAGGCCGACGTACCCGACGAGCCCGCGCGAGCTCGAGTCCGGGTCGAGCGGACGGTCGGGGAACGGCACGCCCGGCAGGTTCTCGTACTCGTTGATGACCACGCCGTCGCGGATCACCGTGTAGTGCTGCCCGACGACGCGCACCTCCAGCTCGTTCCACGTGCCCTTCGCGGTGGGCCGGGCCTCGTCGAGGCCGAGGTCGGCGAACCCGTAGACCGAGCCCGTCTTGCGGGGGTCGTTCGAGCCGCCCTCGGGGGAGTCGTTGACCTGGATCTCGTGGCCGCAGTTGACCGCGATCCACGACAGGTTGCCCGTCTCGTTGCCGTTGAACGTCGTCGGGCAGCCCTCGACCGGACCGGACAGGTCGGGGAACCGCACCTGGATCCCGCTGTTCGCGCGCGCGTCGCCGGGTGCGTCGTCGCGGTACTCCACCACCATCGAGAAGTCGCCGTACTGGCGCACCGGGTACCAGAGGGTCCCGAACCCGCCGCCCGCGCCGGCGCGGCTGCGCACCGTGCCGTCGTCGAGACGGTCGAACCCGCCGTCGCCCGCGTACTCCCACGCGTCGAACGACTCCGGGGTGCCGTCGAGGATCACCTCGTAGCCGTCGTCGGCGGGTACTGCGGTCGGCACGACCGCCGCGGCGGGCGCCGCGAGCGCGATCCCCGCGGCCAGGGCCGTCGCCCCGGCGAGCCGGGCGCGGCGCACCCTGCCCTGGGTCGCGCGGGCGGGGGTACGGGTGGTGCTCGTCATCGGAACTCCCTCGTTCGACGCGGTCCCGTCCACCCTCGCACGGTCCGCGCGGGCTCTCAACGGCACCCGGGCCGGTGCGAGAATCGACGCGTGGCCGGAGCCGAGGAGCGAGTGCTGGAGTCCGCGCGGGTCGCGTCCCGGCTGCGGGACGAGATCCTCGACGGCGTGCGCGAGCCCGGCTCACGCCTCGTCGAGCGCGACCTCGCCGCCGGGTTCGGCGTGAGCCGCATCCCCGTGCGCGACGCTCTCAAGGTCCTGGAGGGGGAGGGGCTCGTCGCGCTGCGCCCGCACACGTGGGCCGTCGTGCGGGCGTTCACCGACGCCGACCTCGCCGACCTGGACGAGGTCCGCACCGTGCTCGAGCCGCTCGCGTTCCGCCTCGCCGCCGAGCGCCACGAGCCGCCGGGGCTGGAGCGCCTGCGCGCGGCGCTCGACCGCGAGCAGGAGGGTGCGCGCGCGGCCGACCCGGTGGAATCGCGCCGCTCGGCCGCCGACTTCCACGAGATCGTCACGGCGCTCGCGGGCAACCGGCTGCTCGACGACATGATGCAGGGCATCCGCAGCCGGATGCGCTGGGCCCTGTCGCAGCACGACGACCTCGCCGACGTCACCGACGAGCACGTGGCGCTGTTCGACGCGGTCCGTGCCCGGGACGGCGACCGGGCCGCGGAGCTCGCCGCGGCCCACGTCGAGAGCAGCCGACGGCGCCGGGCCGCGCTCGCGTCGCGTCGCGCCGCGTCGCGGGCCTGAGCGCCAGTCCGGCGCGTCAGACGGGCTCGTCAGACCGGCCCGGGCGTCCCGTCGCCGACCGACCGGGCCGGGATCTGGACGGCCTTGTCCCACGCGCCGACCAGGCGGCCGTCGGAGGTCTCCAGGCGGAACGGTGCGAGCGGGAGGTTGCCGGCCCGGCGCCGGGCCCGCAGCACGTCGAGCGCGTCCTCGTCCGTCTCGGCGCCGAACGGCTCGCCGCGCCGCGCACCCGTGGCGGTGACGACGCGATAGCTCGTCATCCGGTCGTCGTCGTGGTGGACCTCGTCGGCGAGCGAGGCGACCTCCTGGGCGATCTCGAGGCTCGGCAGCGCGCCCCACGTGCGGCCGGGGCCGTCGAGGGTCCAGGTGCCGGTGTCGTCGCGCCGGACGACGTACTCGCGCGAGGCGCTGCGGGCACGCCAGGTCCGGTGGTCGACGGCGGTCCAGGTGAGCAGGTTCATGTGCGGTGAGGTGGGTCGGACGACGGTCGGTCACTCGTCGGTCGAGCAGTTCCCCCCTGCCGTGTCCGGCGACCCACCGGCAGCGTACTGGTACCGATCGCGCGCGCGTGTCCACCCTGAGGAGGAGATCGGGCGGCGGATACGGTGCCCGGGGTAGGCCGCGCGGGGGACCCCGTCACCCGACGCGCGGCCCGCCCGCGACGCTGCCATCATCGACCGGGTCAGCACGGCGACGCCGAGCCGCTCGGCGCGGGCCGGCACGCGAGCGCGAGGGGCGTGGGGCATGACCGCTGAGGGCACGGCGCAGGGCACGACGTCCGGCACCACGAAGGTCACCGTGCTCACGCTCACGGCGATGGTCGTGGGCTCCATGGTCGGGGCGGGCGTCTTCTCGCTCCCGCGCCGCTTCGCGCAGGAGACGGGCGTCGCGGGCGCGCTCGTGGCGTGGGTCGTCGCGGGCGCGGGCATGTTCACGCTCGCCCTCGTCTTCCAGCGGCTCGCGGTCCGCAAGCCCGGGCTCGACGCCGGGGTCTACGCGTACGCGAAGGCGGGCTTCGGGGAGTTCACGGGCTTCTACGCCGCCGCCGGGTACTGGGCGAGCGCGTGCGTGGGCAACGTGACGTACTGGGTGCTCATCATGTCGACGCTCGGGGCGTGGGTCCCGGCCCTGGGCGCGGGGGACACGGTGCTCGCGCTCGTGCTCTCGTCGGTCGGGCTGTGGCTCTTCTTCGCGCTCGTGCGGCAGGGGATCCGGGAGGCGACGGCGATCAACCGGATCGTCACGATCGCCAAGCTCGTGCCCATCCTCGTCTTCGTCCTGCTCGCCGTGCTCGCGTTCGACCCCGCGGTCTTCGCGGAGAACCTCCACGGCGCCTCGTACACCGGGTCGCTGTTCGACCAGGTGCGCGACACCATGCTCGTCACCGTGTTCGTCTTCCTCGGGGTCGAGGGCGCGAGCGTCTACTCGCGGCACGCGCGCCGCCGCGAGGACGTGGGGCGGGCGACGATCCTCGGGTTCACGAGCGTGCTCGCGATCTTCGCGTCGGTGACGATCGTGTCCTACGGGATCCTGCCGATGGCCGAGATCGCGGAGCTGCGCCAGCCGTCGATGGCGGGCGTGCTGGAGGCCGCGGTCGGGCCGTGGGGGAGCGTCTTCGTGGGCGTCGGGCTGATCGTCTCGGTCCTGGGCGCCTACCTCGCGTGGACCCTCATGGCGGCGGAGGTCCTCTTCGTCGCGGCCAAGGACCGGGACATGCCGCGGTTCCTCACCCGCACGCGCCGGGAGGACGTCCCGGTGAACGCGCTGCTGCTCAGCACGGCGCTCTCGCAGGTGGTCCTCGTCGTCACGTACTTCTCCGACGACGCGTTCGACTTCGCGCTCGACCTCACCGCGTCGATGACCCTCATCCCGTTCCTCCTGGCCGCGCTCTACGCGCTGCGGCTGCGGCTCACGCGCGAGACGTACGACGGCGCCCCCGCCCGCACCCTGACGGGCGACCTCGTCGTGGCGGTCCTCGCGTCGGCGTACACCGCGTTCCTGCTCTTCGCGGCCGGGCTCGACCTCGCGCTGCTCGCGTTCGTCTTCTACGCGCCCGTCACCGTCCTCTTCGTCATGACGCGCCGCGAGCAGGGGCGGCGGGCGTTCGGGCCCGCGGAGCTCGCGCTGCTCGGCGTCGTCGTGGCGCTCGCGGTGCTCGCCGTCGTCGGGCTCGCGGCGGGGTGGGTGTCGCTGTGAGACCACCGGACCGTACCGACCGCACCACCGAGAGGGAGCACCCATGAGCGTCGCGTCCGCCGTCCCGTCCACCGTCCCGCCCGCGCAGCACGGCGTCCACTCGGAGGTGGGGCGCCTGCGCAAGGTCCTCGTCTGCGCACCGGGGCTCGCGCACGAGCGGCTGACCCCGACGAACTCCGACGACCTCCTCTTCGACGACGTCATGTGGGTGGAGGCCGCCCAGCGCGACCACCTCGACTTCGTCAACAAGCTGACGAACCGGGGCGTCGAGGTCGTCGAGCTGCACGACCTCCTCGCGCAGACGCTCGCGATCCCCGAGGCGCGGGCGTGGGTGCTCGACCGCAAGGTCGTGCCGAACCAGGTGGGCCTGGGGCTCGTCGAGGGCACGCGGGCCTACCTCGACTCGCTGAGCGAGCGCGAGCTCGCGCGGTTCCTCGTGGGCGGCCTCGCCACGACCGACCTGCCCGACGACTACCGCACCGGCTACGTGAACCTCGCGCGCGAGTCGACGGGCGGGTTCGAGTACCTGCTCCCGCCGCTGCCCAACACCCTGTACACGCGCGACACCACGTGCTGGGTCTACGGGGGTCTGACGCTCAACCCGCTGTACTGGCCGGCGCGCCAGGAGGAGACGCTCCTCATGAAGGCGGTCTACGCGTTCCACCCCGAGTACCGGGAGTCGACGGTGTGGTGGGGCGACCCGGAGCAGGACTGGGGCCAGGCCACGCTGGAGGGCGGCGACGTCATGCCGGTGGGCAACGGCGCGGTGCTCGTCGGGATGAGCGAGCGCACGTCGCGCCAGGCGATCTCGCAGCTCGCGAAGGCGCTGTTCGACGCGGGCGCGGCGGAGCAGGTCGTCGTCGCGGGCATGCCGCGGCTGCGCGCGGCGATGCACCTCGACACCGTGTTCACGTTCGCGGACCGCGACCTCGTCACGGTGCACCCGGCGATCGTCGACGGCATCCACACCTTCACGCTGCGGCCGTCGGACCGTGCGCCGGGCGTCGAGATCACCGACGAGGGCGACACGCCCTTCGTCGACGTGGTGGCGCGCGCCCTGGACCTGCCCGCGCTGCGCGTCGTGGAGACGGCGGGCGACGCGTACGCGTCCGAGCGGCAGCAGTGGGACTCGGGGAACAACGCCGTCGCCATCGAGCCGGGCGTCGTCGTCACCTACGACCGCAACACCCTGACCAACGCGGCGCTGCGGCGCGCGGGCGTCGAGGTCGTGACGATCGTCGGGGCGGAGCTCGGGCGCGGCCGGGGCGGCGGGCACTGCATGACGTGCCCCGTCGCGCGCGACCCGCTCGACTGAGACGCCGCTCGGCGGACCACCGGCGCGGCACGGCTCCCGGGATACCCTGCACGAGCCGCCCACGACGAGAGGACCCGCCCGATGTCCGACCCCACCGAGCCGTACGAGCCGGTCGACGACCAGACCGTCATGCGGCCGCCACGGCGGTACGGGGACGACGGCGCCGCGACCCCGGGCGGGACGCCGCCCCCGCCGCCCCCGCCCGGACCGGGGCAGCCCCACGCCCAGGTCCCGTACGGCACGGACCCGTACGGGCAGCGCGGGGCGCCGCCCGCGCCGCAGGGGTACCGCGGCCCGGACCCGCACGCGACGCTCCCGCCCGCGGACACGGGCGCGACCTGGCCCCCCGCGGAGACCGGCGCGACGTGGCCGCCCGCCGCGACGTCGTCGGGCCACACCGCACCCCCGCCGTCCGGGCACACCGCGCCGCCGCCCGGGGCGTACGCGGGCGCGCCCGGCGCGCCCTACGGCGCCCCGCCCCATGGCACCCACCCCACGGCTCCGTACGGCAGCCCGTCCGCGCCGTACGGGGCGCCGTCGGGCCCGGGCTACGGCGCGCCCGACGACGCGACGGTCGTCCCGACGGCGACCGCGCCGCCGTCGGACCCGTACGGCTTCTCCCCGTACGCGACGCCGCCGGGCCGCGGCCGTCGCCCGTGGCTCGTGCCGGTCCTCGCCGGGTTGGGCGCGTTCGGGCTCGTCGCGGGCGCCCTCGGCGTGTGGCTCGGGCTGCGCGACGACGCCGCGCCCGACCCCGGGCCGACCACGGCCGAGCAGGCGCCCGCGACGTCGGACGCGCCGACGGAGCCGGAGCCGGAGGAGACCGAGGACCCCGCGGACACCGACGTCACGGACGACGAGCCGTGGCTCGCGCAGGAGTACCGCGCGGGCGCGGAGATGGACCCGGAGAAGGGCCCCGAGCTCGCGCCGATGTCGTGGGCGTACTTCTCCGACAACGACTACCTCGTCAACGACGACCGCATCGCCCTCGTGGCGCGGCGGGACTTCGCGTGCGACGACGTCCCCGCGATCCCCGCGATCCAGGCCCTCGCGGGCTCGTGCCAGGCAGGGTTCGAGGCGCGCGTCGTGTCCGACGACGGCCCGACCGTCGCGCTCGACGTCGTCGTGCTGGAAGTCGGCTCGAAGGAGGAGGCCGAGCGCGCCGCCGCGGCGTTCAACGACGCGCCGGAGGGCGACCCCCTGGCCGACACCACCGGCCCGGCCCACCCGACCCTGGCCGCGGCCGTCCCGCAGCCCGGGTTCCAGGGCTCGTACGCGATCCTCGACGACGGGGACGCGCCGTCGGTCATGCTGAGCACGGGCACCGTCGTGATCATGTACCGGCTCGGGATCGACGACGGCCTGGAGCGCGACCAGGTGCTCCCGGTCGCGCAGGCGGTCGGGTTCGTCGTCACCGACCACGAGCTGGCCAAGTCGTTCGAGGAGAAGAAGTTCGCGAAGCCCAAGGCCGGCTGAGCGGACGGTCCCGGCGCTGGCTACGCTGGGAGCGGTGATGGATCCCGCCGGGGCGCAGCCGCCCGAACCGCCGCCAGGGCTGATGGTTCCTGACTCGTCGCACGTCGGCGGGCAGGACGTTGCCCGCGGGAGGAGGCCGCATGAGAGCACGGCCGCACGCGGGGGCGGTGCCCCAGCCCGCGCTCGACCGGATGGTCCCGTTCGCGGGGCACGCCGTGGTGGTGGGCGTCGTCCCGGGCGGTGACCCGCTCGTCGTCCGCACGGCGGCGGCCTGGGCGGACGCCGCCGGGTCCCGGCTCGTCGCGGCGTACGCCGACGCGTCGCGCGCCGTGGTCGAGGAGCACGCGGACGGCTCCGTGACGCACGCGTCCCTCGACCCGGACTCCGCCGACGACGCGTGGCAGCACACCGCCGAGCGCTTGCGCGCCGAGGTCGGCGCGGAGCTCGCGGGCGCACGCGTGCCGTGGGAGCTGCGCTACCTCGCGGGGCGGCCCGACCGCGCGCTGACCCACCTCGCGCGCGCCGTCGACGCGGCGGTGATCGTCGTCGGGTCGCGCGCGCCGGGCTCGCTCGCGCACGTGCGCGAGCTCGTCGAGGGGTCGGTCGCGGTGCACCTGGCCCACCATCAGCACCGTCCCGTGCTCACGGTCCCGCTCGCCGTCGTGGACTGGAAGGAGATCCGCACCCCGTGGGAGAGGTGACGCGCCGGACCCCGCTGCTCGCGCTCGCGGGCCTCGTCGCGGCCGGGGGAGCGGTCGGCACGACGGCGCGCGCGCTGCTCGAGCAGGCGTTCGCGCCCGTGCCGGGCGCGTGGCCGTGGACGACGTTCTGGATCAACCTCGTCGGCTCGTTCGTGCTCGGTGCGCTGCTCGAGACGCTGCTGCGCGCGGGCCCCGACTCGGGCCGGCGCCGGGCCGTCCGGCTCGGGTGCGGCACCGGCGTGCTCGGGGGCTTCACGACGTACTCGACGTTCGTCGTCGAGGTCGAGCGCCTCGCGAGCGGCGGGCACGCCGCCCTCGGCGCGGCCTACGCGCTGGGGAGCGTCGCGCTCGGGGTCGCGGCGGCGGTGGGCGGCGTCGCGCTCGCGGCCGCGGCCCGACGGCGGCGCGTCGCCCGGGGCGGTGGCGCGCGGTGACGGGGGTCCCCGACCTGCTGCTCGTCGCCGTCGCGGGCGGGCTCGGTGCGGCCTCGAGGTTCCTCCTCGACACGGTCGTCGCGCGGCACAACCGCTGGTCGACGCCGCTCGGCACCCTCGTGGTCAACGTGACGGCGTGCTTCCTGCTGGGGCTGCTCACGGGGTGGGGGGCGACGCACCCGGGCCGGGGGGACGTCGTGGCGGTGCTCGGCGTCGGGTTCCTCGGCGGGTACTCCACGTTCTCGACGGCGTCGGTCGAGGGGGCGCGGCTCCTGCTCGCGGGCCGCGGCGCGGTCGCGCTCGTGCACGCGCTGGGGATGCTGCTCGTGTGCCTCGCGGCCGCCGTGGCGGGGATCGCGCTCGGGGGAGGGTGAGTCGTCGCGGGCCCGGTGCAACCCGGGGGTTGCGCCTCGACCCGGCGCTGTGCAACTGTGGAGTTGCACAGCGAGACCTTCCCCACGGAGAGGACGCACCATGACCACCACCAACGAGCCGGCCGTCGTCGACCCGGCGTCGTACACCGTCTCCCGGACCGTGACGATCGACGCCCCGGCTGCCCGCGTCTGGGCGGCGCTCACCCAGGAGGACCTCATCAGCCGCTGGTTCGGTCAGCGCACGTCCCTGCCCGACCTGCGCGTCGGTGGCGAGGGGGTGTTCAGCTGGCCCGACGTCCCCGACGTCCAGGTGCGGATCGAGGAGTACGACCCCACGACGACCTTCGCCTTCCGGTGGGGGACCCCGGTGGGGCAGCCCGTGGACGAGACGACGTCGACCGTCGCGCGCTTCACGCTCGAGCCCCAGGGCCCGACGACCGTCCTGCGCGTCGTCGAGACCGGGTTCGAGCGCACCGCCGACCCCGAGGAGCTGCTCGAGAGCCACCGGCAGGGGTGGACGAGCGAGCTCGACGAGCTCGTCGAGCTCCTCGAGGGCGCTCTCGCGGCCGAGGGCGGGCACGCGTGAGCGCAGCGGCGACGGAGCTCGCCCCCGTGTTCTCCGCGCTCGCGGACGACACCCGGTGGCGGATCCTCCAGGAGCTCGGCAGCGCGGACCTCTCGGCGTCCGCGCTCGCCGAGCGGCTCCCCGTGAGCCGGCAGGCCATCGCGAAGCACCTCGCCGTGCTCGCGGAGGTCGGGCTCGTCGAGTCGGTGCGCGTCGGGCGCGAGGTCCGGCACCGGGCCGTCGGGACGCGGCTCGGCGAGACCGCGCGCGCCCTCGAGGCCATCGGCGCGGCGTGGGACCGCCGGCTCGCGGCGATCAAGCGGATCGCGGAGGCGTAGCGGTCGTCGGTCAGGAGCCGGGAGCGGGGACGGGGTGCGCCGCGAGCGCCGACGCGACGGCGTGCAGGTTGTGCGCCATGAGGCGCCCGGTCTCGCGCGCCCACTCGTGGCCGTGGCCGGTCTGGACGTAGTCCGGCCCGGGCCCCGGGCCCTGGTTCCAGTAGGTCCACGCCTGCCCCGGGATCGTGTAGCCGATGTCCGCGAGGGCGCCGCTCACCTCCGAGATGACGTGGTGCGCGCCGTCCTCGTTGCCCGTGACCACGACCCCCGCGACCCGGTTGTACGCGACCGGGATCCCGTCGGGCCCCTCCTCGGAGATCATCGCGTCCATGCGCTCGAGCATGCGCTGGGCGAGCGACGACGGGCGCCCGAGCCACGTGGGCGTGAGGACCACGAGGATCTCCGACGCGACCAGCCGCTCGTGCACGCGGGGCCACTCGTCGCCCTCCCCGACGTCGGTGACGACGCCGGGCGGCACGGCGAGGTCGACGAGGCGGACGTGCTCGACCTCGACCCCGCGGTCCTGGAGCGCCTCGGCGACCACGCGCCCGAGCGCCTCGGTGTTGGACGGCTCCGGAGAGCTCTTGAGCGTGCAGCTGACGAACAGCGCCTTCATGGGGTCCTCCCGTGGCGCCGGGCGGTCGTGCCGCCCGGGACGGCCGGCGGCGGCTGGCTCCACCGTCCCGTCCAGCGTCACGGGGCCGCGCGCCGCTCGCAACGCGCGGCGTCGTCAGGGGAGGGCGGCGTCCTGGCGCCGGTAGCCGCGCGCGAGCCGGACCTCGCCCTGCCCGACGGCGGCGACGTCGTCCCACGGCACGAGGAACGTGCCGCGGTGCCGACGCCGCACGAGCTGCGGCACCGGCCACGGCGCCGTGACGCCCGTGCGCTCGTACCCGAGGAACGACGTCCCGGTCCGTGGGCTCACGAGGATCCCGACGACCCGCGCGCGCCCGACGCGGCTGCGCCGTCGCACCTGATCGCTCAGCGCGCGGTCCTCGGGGTGCGCGTCGTCGGGGTCGGCCCCGCCCGCGGGCGGGCCGTCGTCGGGCAGCGTGTCGAGCGCGAGGCGCACGTCGACGAGGAACCCGAGGTCCTCCCCGCCGGGCCCGAGGACGCGCGCGTCGAGCAGGTCGCCGAGGATCACGACTCCTCCTCGGGGTCGTGCCGGCCGCCCGGGATGCGGCCGACCACGTGCTCGCGCAGCCAGTCCTCGGTCCAGTGCAGGTCGAGCGAGTCCGCGCGGACGGTGAGCTCGAGCGCCGTGCCCACGTGCCCGACGTCGGACCACGGCACGCGCTCCCAGCGCGACGTGGGCGGGCGGCCGCCGAGGAGGCGCGTCACGAGCACCGGCCCGGTGAGGACCGCGCCGACCTCCGCCGGCTCGCCGGGCACCGCGTCCCGCGGGCCGTCGTCCGGCGAGCGGTCCGGCGCGGCGTCGTCCGCGGCGGCGGAGGCGACGAGCTCGAGGTCGTCGACGGTGGTGACCGGCTCGCCGTCGACGTCGAGCACCTGACGGCTCAGCAGGTGCAGGCGCGCGTCCACGACGCGCACCCCCGTCGGCGCGGTGGTGTCCCGGCTCATGACCCTGCTCCCGTCGCGATCATCAGGGGGATCGCCGCCACCGCCGCGACGACGACGATCACCAGGTACACCATGCCGAGGGCGTTGGTCACGCGCCCGTTGACGTGCTCGCCCATGTACTCCGGGTCGTTGGCTACGAGGAGGATCGGCACGTACGTGAGGGGCAGCGCGACCGCGGAGAACACGACGGACATCTCGGTGACCGCCACCGGGTCGACGCTCGTCATGAGGATCGCCACCGCGAGCAGCAGCGCGACGACCATCGTCAGGTGGAAGCGCACGGCGCGCGCCGGGCGGCGGAACTTCCCCCACGACCAGCCGAGGTACTGCGCGAGCGTGTACCCGCTCGACAGGGCCGTCTCGAGCGCGGCGCCGAACGTCGCCGCGACGATCCCGACGATCACCACGGCGAGCAGCAGCGTCCCCCCGGCCTCGGCGACGGGCAGCACGATCTGCGACAGCGACGACACCTCGATGCCTGCGGGCAGCAGCACGACGGCCGCGCACGCGGCGATCGCCACCGACAGGAGCCCGCCGAGGGGGAACCCGACGAGCACGTTGACGCGGTTCTGCGCGAGGTCCTTCGCGGTCCAGCCCTCCTCGACGGCCCCGGACGAGAAGAAGAACACCTCGTACGGCGTCATCGCGGCGCCGAAGAGCGCGACGGCGTAGTACCAGTACGTCGCGACGTGCTCCGTCTCCGGGGGCGACGGCGGCACCGCCTGGCGCAGCAGCTCGCCCCAGTCCGGCCCCAGCAGGAACAGCGCGACCCCGAACCCCACGAGCAGCAGCCCGAGCAGGCCCGCGACGTTCTCCATCACCTGGAACTTCACGCGCCACAGCACGAGCCAGACGGCGAGCGCCGCGACCGGCATCCACAGGCGCGGCTCGACGCTGCTCGCGAGGTGCAGCGCGAGCGCGATGCCGCCGATCTCCGCGGTGAGCGTGAGCAGGTTGATCGCGAACGACGCCGCGAGGTTCGCGCCCGCCGCCCGCGGGCCCAGGCGCTCGCGGATGATCTCGAACGTCGCGCGCCCGCTCACCGCCGCGACACGGCCCGACATCGACGCGAACAGGCAGATCCCGACGACGCCCACGACCACGACCCACACGAGCGACAGGCCGAACCGCGACCCCACGACGGCGTTCGTGACGAGGTCGCCGATGTCGACGAACCCGCCGATCGCCGTGAGGATGCCGAGCGCGACACCGAGCAGCTGCTTCACGCGCCACCCGCCAGGGCGAGCACCGTGTCGAGGTCGTCGGCCGCGCGCGCGAGGTCGGCCTCGAGCTCGGACGCCGTGAGCGGCACCGCCCCGGCGGCCGACAGGTCGCCGCCCGCCTCGCGCGCGACCCAGGCGCGCGCGATGACGACCTCGGCCGTCGCGTCGGCGACGGCCGCGAGGCCTGCGTCGCGCTGCGCGGACGAGACGTCGTCCGGCGGCACGAGGGTGGTCAGGGCGGTCGTGGACTCCTCGAGGACCCGGACCTGGTCGAGCACGGCGGCGTCCGCGACGGGCGTCGTCACACGGTCGGCGTCGAGCAGGCGCACGGTGAGCCGCGTCGTCTCGACCGCCGACCCGGCCTGGGCGACCGCGTCGGCGACGGCGGCCGTCGCCTGGCCGGGCTCCTGCCGGCTCGCCGTGCAGCCCACCGTCGTGCCGAGCGCGAGCCCGAGCAGCAGCCCGAGCGCGGCCCCGGACCGGGTGATGCGCGCACGACGTCCCACGTCAGCGATGGTGCCGCTGCTCCGGGAGGCCCGCACCCGGACGGGCCGGCGGTCAGGCGGCCTGGACGCCCGCGAGCACGCGGTCGAGCGCCGGTCGCGGGTCGGCCCCGGCCGGCAGGTCCTGCGCGACGGCGACGACCGACTCGGCGATGTCGCGCACCTTGACGTTGGCGAGGCTCGACGAGCGACGGAGCGACGCGAACGCGGCGTCGGGGGTGACGCGGTAGGCGAGCGCGATGATGCCCTTGGCCTGCTCGATCGCGGCGCGGGACTGTGCCCACAGGCCGATCTGCTCGTTCGCCTGGGCCCGTGCGCCGACGCCGACGACGCTCGTCACGTCGAGCACGACGCCCCGGGCGACGGGTACGCCGGTCGGGTCGGTCCAGGCGACGTCCACGAGCACGATGACCGCGCACTCCCGGCCCCTCGCGTCCCGCATGACCTGCACCTGCACCGGCGCCTCGCCGGACACGGCGCGCGCGATGGCGGTGAGCGTCTGCGCACGGTCCTTGCCCGTGGCCCGGTGGTGCCACAGGAGCAGCTCCGTCGTGGGGACGACCTCACCGGGGGAGTAGCCGAAGAGCTCGAGGAGCGGGTCCGACCACCACCACCGGTCCTCCTCCGGGTAGTACCGAAACTCCCCGGCGGCGACGGCGCCGGGAGAGGGCACCCACGTCGAGAGGGCGGCGTCGGCCGAACCGTTCACTTCTGCTCCTTGCGGCCTCGAGGGCGGCGTCCGGGCCGCTGCATGACCCCGTCGCCCCGGCGCACATGCTCCCGCACCGCGCCCCCGAGCGACGAATCCCGTGCTCAGGGGCGCGGCGGAGCGGTTCGACGCCGCGCTACGGGCGGTCCGGGGCCGTTCCCGCGGGCGCCCGCGCGGAGTCGGCCGACGCGTCGGCCTCCGGGCCGGAAGCCCTCTCGGCCGCCCGCCCCGGGCGCGACGGCACGAGCTTGAGGCCCACCACCGCCGCGATGATCCCGGCGATGGAGACCACCTTGCCCACGCTCACGGACTCGTCGCCCGTGAGGATGGCGTAGGTGACGGTGAGCGCCGCGCCGACCCCGACCCACACCGCGTACGCGGTGCCGATCGGGATGTGCTTGGTCGCCCAGCCGAGGCCGAGCATGCTCAGCGCGAGCGCGACGAAGAAGACGACGGACGGCCCGAGGACGGACAACCCGTCGGACGTGCCGAGCGCCGTCGCCCAGACGGCCTCGAAGACGGCGCTGACGAGCAGGATGATCCACGGCACGGTCAGCTCACCGCCTTGAGCCCGATGACGGAGCCGACGAGCAGCACGAGCAGGCCGACGCGCGCCATGGTGGCGCGCTCCTTGCCCGTGACGAAGCCCCAGACGACGGTCAGCGTCGCGCCGATCCCGACCCACACCGCGTACGCGGTGCCGGTGGGGAGCGTGGTCATCGCCCAGGCGAGACCGACCATGCTCAGCGACATGGCGACGAAGAAGACGACGGTCGGGCGCCACCGGCGGAAGTTCTCCGACGCTCCGAGCGCGGTGGCCCACACCGCCTCGAGCAGGCCCGAGAGGACCAGGACGAGCCAAGCCATGACAAGTAACCCTCCTGAGTCAGTCTTGTCCGTGCGGGTACTGCTCCCTCGTCCGCAGAGCTACCTCGACGCAACTCTGGTACTAACGTACCACATTCGACCTCTCCAGCCGCCAGCCGCGGCTCACGGTCGTCAGCTCGCGGAACCCCCAGGCGCGCAGCTGCGCGATCTCCTCGTGGTCCGTCGCGTCCGTGCCGACCAGGACACGGTGCACCCCGGCGAGCTCGAGCCATGCCCGGGCCTCGGCCAGCACCCCGGCCAGCAGGGCGTCGTCGGCCCCCGGGCCGGGCGCGAGGTCCACCAGCTCGGCGGTGCCTCCCGTCGCGGCCTGTCGCTCGGCGCGGCCGAGGGTCGTGTCGAGCTCGACGTACGCGGCCGTCTCCGTGCCGCGGTGCGCGGTGAACCGCACGCCCCCGCCGGGGCCGAGCGTGCGCCGCAGGGCGACGTCGTCCGGCACGGGGACGGCGCGGGGGAGCGCCGAGGTCGGGGCGAGCAGCACCGTCTCGGCGTGCTCTCCGGGGCGGAAGCCCGCGCGCTCCAGGGCCTCGCGGACGTGCGGCCACTGCTCCGGCACCCCGTAGACGCCCGCGAACGGCAGCTGCCCGTCCGCGTACGCGACGCGCACCTGCCACGCCGCGAGCTGTGCGTGGCAAGCGGCCGTCAGCGCGTCCGCGGCCGCGCGGGCCTCGGCGGACTGCTCCGGGTCCTCGTCGTCGGGCGGCGTGAGGAGGAGCCACTGCACGAGGCCGGCGTCGCGGTAGTCGTCGCTCGCCTCCGGCCCGGCCGTGAACCGGTGCAGGTGCGCGGCGCCCACGACCCGGTGCCGGGACTCGACGACGAACGTCGCGCGCTCGACGACCCACGGGTCGACGACGTGCTCGTCGGGCTGGCGCTCCAGGCTCCCGAGCACGCTGTTGACCGAGAGCCGCGCGCCCGGCACGACGGCGGAGAGGTGGGAGTTGACGAGGTCCGTGAGCTGGTCGCGGTCGTCGCGACGGAAGGTCCGGACACGGGGACGTGCAGACATGCGGCTGTCTCCAGGCAAAAGGATGAGCTGGGAAGGCCGCCACGCGATGCGGTACGCGGGCACCCTAGCAGCCGCGGTCGGCCGCGGTCAGGGGCGCAGCAGCGCCTTGATCGCGCGCCGCTCGTCCATCGCGGCGTAGCCCTCGGCCGCGTCGTCGAGCGAGAGCTCGAGGTCGAACACGCGCGCGGGGTCGATGCGCCGCTCCAGCACGAGGTCGAGCAGCTCGGGCAGGTACCGGCGCACGGGCGCAGGGCCGCCGGACCAGTGCACGTGCCGGTAGAACATGTCGACCGCCGGGAGGTCGACGCCGTGCGGCAGCCCGACGACCCCGACGTGCCCGCCCGCACGGACGGCACCGAGCGCCTGGCTCATCGAGTCCGGGGTGCCCACCGCCTCGACGACGCTGTGCGCGCCGAGCCCGTCGGTCAGCTCGCGGACCCGCTCCACGCCCTCGTCGCCCCGCTCCGCGACGACCTCCGTCGCGCCGAACGCGCGCGCGAGCTCCTGGCGCGACGCGTGCCGGCTCATCGCGATCACCTGCTCGGCGCCGAGCTGCGCGGCGGCGAGGACCGCGAGCAGCCCGACGGCGCCGTCGCCCACCACGACGACCGTCTTGCCCGGGCCTGCCTCGGCCGCACGCGCGCCGAACCACCCGGTCCCCAGCACGTCCGACGCCGTGAGCAGCGCGGGCAGGAGGTCGTCGTCGGGCCGCTCGGGCGTCGCGACGAGCGTCCCGTCCGCGAGCGGGACGCGCAGCAGCTCGGCCTGGGCGCCGCGCACGGGCTCCCGGTGGACGCACGACGTCTGGTACCCGGCCCGGCAGATCGGGCACGTGTTGTCGGACGCGAAGAACGACCCGACGACGAGCTGTCCCGGGCGCACGGTCCGGACGTCCGCGCCGACCTCCTCGACCGTGCCCACGTACTCGTGCCCCATCGCGACGGGGTGCTCGACCCGGTTGACGCCGCGGTACGTCCACAGGTCCGACCCGCACACGCACGCGGCCTCGACGCGCACGATCGCGTCGGTGGGCGCGAGCAGGCGCGGGTCGTCGCGCTGCTCGACGCGGACGTCGTAGGGGGCGTGGATGACGGTCGCGCGCACGGGGGCTCCTCGGGGCGGGCGGGCGGGTGGGCGGTCGGGACGTCGTCGAGCCTACGGCGGCTGGCGGCGCGGGGCCCGTGCGGCCGTCGAGAGCCTGTGGTCAGCCGTCGTCGGTCCGGAGCGTCTGCACGGCGTGCTCCTCGTCGTAGGCGAAGCTGAGCCTCCTGGTGACGACCTCGTCGGCGACGTCGTCGAGCGTCGTGGACCGGGCGTAGGCGTGCGCCCGGAGCACCGCGAGCGCGTCGCCGGGCGGGATGCGGAGCTGGGCGGTGACCATGCCGGTCGCCTGGTGGACCTCCGCGCGGGGCGCCCAGTCCAAGGAGTCGAGGTCGCCCAGCAGGGAGAGCCCGACGGTGTCGGCGAGGAGCTGTACTTCCTCCGGTCCCCGCGCCAGCGTCCGGGAGGAGGTGACGATGCTCAGCACGCCGACGACCCGCCCGCCCGCGTGCATCGGCACGGCGTGGTACGCGCCCTGGCCCGTGATCGCCTCGACCGCGTGGGAGAAGACGGGGAAGTCGTGCTCGTCGCGGCCGTCGTCGGCCCCGCTGACGACGATGTGGTCCTCCGAGAGGGCGCGCTGGACCGGGCCCTCACCGATCACCTCGCCCAGCCCCTCGATGCGGGCCGCGAGGCCGTCCGCCGTGGACACGGTGAGCCGGTCTTCCGCCGTCGGCGCGACCGTCAGCGCCGCGCTCCGGGCTCCGAGGACGGTCGCGGACGCCTGGCACAGCCGCGTGGCGAGGGGCAGGCTGCGGTCGGCCCGGGAGAGGGCGCGCGAGAGCAGCTCCAGCAGATCCGGCGCGGCGCCCACGGTGTGCCTCCCTACCTCGTGCACGGTCAGTCTGACAGCGCACCCCACACTCGCTCGTCGGCGGTGGACCGACGCTCCGACGCGCTCCGGTCCGGGCTGTCCCCGGACCGGTTGCAGGAAACCGCCACCGGGCTAGAGTCCCGGAGTCGAGTCTGGACCTGGCTCACCACCCCGCTGAACGACGACGGAGACGACCCATGTCCGTGGAGAACCCCGCACCGCTGCACCCTGTCTCGCTCGGCGACGGCACGACGCCCGGGCAGTTCCGGGTCGACCTCGCGACCGACGTCTGGTGGTGGTCGCCGGAGACGTACCGCCTCCACGGCTTCGAGCCCGGGGAGGTCGTGCCCACGACGTCGCTCGTGCTCGCCCACAAGGACCCCGACGACCGCGACCGCGTCCGCGACCTGCTGGAGCGGGCCCGCGTCGACGGGGAGCCGTTCTCGAGCATGCACCGCATCATGGACGCGCGCGGCGCGGAGCGGGTCCTCGTGCTCGTCGGGCACGGCCGTCGCGACCGGGACACCGGCCGGGTCGTCGAGCTGATGGGCAGCTTCGTCGACGTGACGGTCGCCGTCCGGGACCGGGCGGAGCAGCAGGCCGAGCGCGACATCGCGGCCGCGGCCCGCAGCCGCGGACCGATCGAGCAGGCCAAGGGCGTCGTCGCCGCCGCGCTCGGGGTGGGGACGGAGCAGGCGTTCGGGCTCCTCAAGCGCGTCTCGAACGACCGCAACGTGCGTCTGCGGGAGCTCGCCCGGCGGGTCGTCGAGGAGGGCACCACGCCGAGCCCGGACCGGGCCCGGCGCGTCGTGTCCCTCCTGCGGTAGGCGCCGGGCCGGGCGGTCAGCGCCGTGCGAGCGACCGGACGACCGCGGCGACGTCGCCCGGCGCCTCCTCGGCCATGAAGTGGCCCGCCGTCGTCGTGAGGTGCTCGAGGTCGGGCGCCCAGCGCCGCCAGACGCCCGCGGCGTCGTACCCGAGCTGCGCGCCCCAGTCCTGCTGCACCACGGCGACGGGCATCGCGAGCCGGTCGCCCGCGTCGAGCGACGCCTGGTCGTGCTCGACGTCGACCGTCGCGGTCGCGCGGTAGTCGGCCACGATCGAGGCGACCGCGTCGCGGCTCGACGCGAGGTAGTGCGCACGCACGTCGGCGGGGATCGCGGCCGGGTCCTGCGTCCACGCGTCGAGGAAGGACCCGAAGAACGCGTCGGCGCTGTTGCGGATCATCGTCTCCGGCAGGCCCGGAGGCTGCGCCATGAGGTACAGGTGGAACGCGACGGCGGCGTCCACGCCGTGCAGCACGGCCCACGTGTCGAGCGTGGGCACCACGTCGAGGATGCCGAGGTGGCTCACGCGGTCGGGGTGGTCGAGCGCCGCGCGGAACGCGACGAGCGCGCCGCGGTCGTGACCGACGAGGACGAACCGGTCGACGTCGAGCGCGTCGGCGAGCGCGACGACGTCGGCGGCCATGGTGCGCTTGGCGTAGACGTCGGGCGTCGTGGCGGCGGGCTTCGCGCTCTCGCCGTAGCCGCGCAGGTCGGGCACGACGACGCGGTGGTCGCGCGCGAGGTCGGTCGCGACGTGCCGCCACATGTGGCGCGTCTGCGGGAAGCCGTGCAGGAGTACGACGGGCGTGCCCTCGCCCGCGGTCTCGGCGCGCAGCGCGACGCCGGGCGCGACCTCGACGGTGCGGGTCTCGAAGCCGGGGATGTGCATGGGGTGTCCTCTCTCGGGGCGGTTCTCCGCCGTGCCGGGGCTGGCCCGGCTGGCTCGTCGCCATCCTCCGAGCGGCGGATCAGCGTCCGATCAGTGCCGTCCGACCAGTGCCGTCCGATCAGTGCCCGGTGCGGCGACAATGGCGGGGTGGTGGAGCTGCGCGTCGAGGTGCTCGGGCCGGTCCGCGTGCTGCGCGACGGCGCGGACGTCGACCCCGGCGGCCCGCGCCAGCGCGAGCTCCTCGCGCGCCTCGCCGCCGCGCGCGGGCGCCCGGTGCCGTTCGACCGCCTCGCCGACGACCTGTGGGACGAGCCCGGCGCGGGGACAGGCGACCGGCGCGGCGCGCTCGCGACGTTCGTCGGCGACCTGCGGCGGCGCCTGGAGCCCGGGCGCGCGCCGCGCACGCCCCCGCGCGTCCTCGTCACCGCGCACGGCGGCTACGCGCTGCGGCTCCCGGACGACGCGCTCGACGCGGCGCGCCTGGAGGCGGCCGTCGCCCGGGCGAGCGCGTCGCCCGGGGCCGGGGACGCGGCGTCGGGCACGACGCGCGCGCTGGCGGACGCCGTCGCCGACTGGCGCGGCGAGCCGTACGCCGACCTGCCGGACCGGGAGTGGGTGCGGGCCGAGCGCCGGCACCTCGTCGAGGTGCACGCGCGCGCCGTCGAGCTGCTCGCGGACGCGCTGCTCGGCGAGGGCCGGGCCGCGGAGGCGGTCGTCGTGCTCGACGCGCACGCCGCCGCGCACCCGTGGCGCGAGCACGCGTGGGCGCTGCTCGCGCTCGCGCTGTACCGCGACGGGCGGCAGGCGGACGCGCTCGACGTCCTGCGGCGCGCGCGCCGCCGGCTCGCCGACGAGCTCGGCCTCGACCCGGGTCCCGAGCTCGTCCGGCTCGAGCGCGACGTGCTCGGCCACGCGGCGTCGCTCGACGGCCCGACGCCGGGGCCGCGCCTCGCCGTCACGGCCCCCACCGGCTCGCGCACGCACCTGCGGTCCACGGTCGACGTCGCGCGCACGCTCGCCGTCGCCGGGGGCGACCACCTCGCGACCGCGCAGGAGCAGCGCGTCGCCGCGGCGCTCGCGGCCGAGGCGACCGGCGACCCGGTGCTCGCCGCGCGGACCGTCACCGCGTACGACGTCCCGGCCGTCTGGACCCGGAGCGACGACCCGGCGGCGGCCGACGCGCTCGTCGGCGTCGCGCGGCGGACCCTCGGGCGCCTCGGCCCGGACGCGCCCCCGGTGCTGCGGGCGCGTCTGCTCGCGGTGGTCGGCATCGAGCACCGCGGGACGCGCGACGCGTGGGCGCGGGCCGCGGCGGAGGACGCCGTCGGGATCGCGCGCGACCTCGGCGACCCGGCGACGCTCGCGCTCGCGCTCAACGCGCGGTTCCTCCAGTCCTTCCAGCGGCCGGGCGCCGGTCCCGAGCGGGACCGGACCGGCGCCGAGCTGGTCGCCCTGGCGGAGGACCACGACCTCCCGACCTTCGCGATCCTCGGCCACCTCGTCCGGATGCAGGCGGCGGCGGGCGCGGGCCGGTTCCCTGGCGCCGACGCCCACGCCGCCGCGGCCGAGGACGTCGCGGCGGGCTACGAGTCGCCCGTGGTCCCGATGCTCACCGCCTGGTACCGGGCGATGCGCGACGCCGAGACCGCCCCGCCCGACGCCGCGGCGCGCGCGTACCGCGCCGCCGACGACCGGCTCGCCGGGGTGCGCATGCCCGGCGTGCGCGACGGGCTGCTCCCGCTCGCGCTCCTCACCGTGCGCGTGCGGCACGGGCGCCCGCTCGCCGGGATCGAGACCGCCGACCTCGGCCCGTACGCCCCGTGGGCGGAGCCGCTGCTCGTGCTCGACGCGGGCGACCCCGACGCCGCCGCACAGCTCGCGCTCGCGGCGCCCGAGCCGCCCGCCGACCACCTGCGCGAGCTGCTGTGGGCGCTGCGCGCGGAGACCGCCCTGCGGCTCGGGGACCGAGCGCTCGCCGGGCAGGCCCGACGCGCGCTCGCCCGCACCCCCGACGAGCTCGCCGGGGCCGGGTCGGGCCTGGTCTCGCTCGGGCCTGTCCGCGGCTGGCTCGACCGGCTCGACGAGCGCCGCGCGTCGTAGGAGCGGCCGTCCGGGGGCGGGCGTGAGGCCGCTCAGCGCTCCGGGAGCAACCCCGCCACGAGCGCGTCGACGACGTCGTCGGTCGGGATGTCGGGGTCGATCGGCGTGGTGAGACGGTCGAGGAGCAGCCCGTCGATCGCGTAGTGGAACAGGGCGATCTCCCGGCGTCCGCCGGGCAGGCCGGCCGACCGGTTGAACGCGACGTCGGCCTCGAATCCCGCGCGCAGCCACGGGCCGAGCACGGCCGCGAGCTCGCCCCGACGGCCGGACTCGAGCCGCAGCTCGAACAGGGCTCGGGTGACGTCGGCGTCGGTCGACAACCGGCGCACGATGTCGCGGAGGTAGTCCGCGAACAGCGCGCGGTCGGGCGTCTGGGCCGCGCGTCGGGCGAGGTCCTCGGGTGTCGGCGCGAGCCGCTCCCCGATGCGCTCGAAGAGCCCTGCGACGAGGGCGTCTCGGCTCCGGAAGTAGTTCGACGTCGTGCCCGTCGGGACCCCGGCCTCGTCGTCGATCGCGCGGTGCGTCAGGCCGCGCGACCCCTCGCGGGCGAGCACGGCGATCCCGGCGTCCGCCAGGGCGCTGCGCCGTGCGGTGTTCTTCGCCATGCGCCGAGGCTATCGCAACCACTGCACCTGGTGTAGTCTCACCGGCAACCACTTCATCTGTAGTTGTCAGGAGACATGATGCGCGAGCTGACCTACTACGTCGCCGTGAGCCTCGACGGGTACATCGCCGGGCCGGGAGGCGAGTTCGACGCCTTCCTCGCCGAGGGCGACCACATGGCGCCCATCTGGTCCCGGTACCGCGGCACGGCGCCGACTGACCTGGCCGAGGCCGCGGGGCTCCCGGTCGCCGACGGCCCCTTCGACACCGTCCTCATGGGCTGGAACACCTACGCCGTCGGCCTCCCCGACCACCACCTGCCGAACCCCTACCGGCACCTGCGACAGATCGTCTTCACCCGCACGCACGAGGCGCCCGAGGGGAGCGAGGGGGTGCTGTTCACCGGCGCCGACCCGGTCGAGACGGTCCGCGCGCTCAAGCGGGAGGACGGCCAGGGGATCTGGCTGTGCGGCGGGGGAGCGCTCGCCGCCGTGCTCGTCGACGAGATCGACCGGCTCGCGCTCAAGGTGAACCCGATGATGCTCGGCGCCGGCGTCCCGCTGTTCGGCGAGCGGGACTACGCGCCCCTCTCCTGGCGATCGACGGGCACGCAGACGTTCCGCTCCGGCGTCACGCTCGCGGAGTACGCGCGGGCGTGAGCGACGGTCCCGCCGTGACGACCGTGCACCTAGACGTCGAGCGGTCCCCGCACGACCGAGTCGCCCGAGTGGGACGGGTCGCCGTCGAAGTGCTCCTCGGAGACGTCGACCACCGGGAACTCGGCGAGGTCCAGGCCGTCGGGCACGTCGAAGCGGCCCTCCGCGCCGTCGAGCACGCCGAGGCTCACGAGGCCGCTCAGGTCCTCCGCGAGCAGCCACACCTCGCGGTACGTGCCGTCGGGCGCCGGCGCGTCGACCGTCACGACGACCTGGCGCCGCCCGTCGGGCCGCTCCTCGACGCGCGCGTCGCCGCTCGCGCCCTGCCAGTCGGGCAGCGGGTCGAGCGTCGCGCTCGCGACCGTCGTCTCGGGCGGCTCGACCTCGCGGCGCTCCCAGAGGACGCCGCCCACGCCGCCGACGACGAGCGCGGCCGCAGCCGCCGCCGCGACCGGGACCCAGACCCGTCGGCGCCGCGACGCGAGCGGCACGACGACGGCCGTGCCGGTCGCGCCGCCGTCCTCCGTCCTGGGCTCGGCCGTGTCCCGCGGGAGCGTCGTCGCGGCCGGAGCGTCGGTGACCGCCCTAGGGGCGACGACGGGCGGAGCGGCGGCGCTCGTCAGGCCGAGCTCGGCCTGGACCCGCGACCACACCGCGGCGTCGGGGGCGACGAGCTCGTCCGCCGGGTCCGCGCCGTCGAACGCGTCGACGACGCGCGCGAGCCGGGCGACGGCGTCGGCGCACTCCGGGCAGGAGGACAGGTGCGCGCGCGCGTCGTCGTCGAGCACGTCCTCGCCGAGCGCGAGGAGCGCGAGGGTCTCGTCATCGATGTGCTGCACCGTCCACCTCCAATCGGTCGCGCAGCCGGATCAGGCTTCGTCGTACGTGGCTCTTGACCGTACCCAGCGGCAGGCCGAGCTCCTCGGCGATCTGCACGTGCGTCAGGTCGCGGAAGAACGCGAGCTCCAGGATCGTCCGCCCCGGGTCGCCGAGCCGTCGCAGCTCCTCGGTGAGGAGCACGCGGTCGGCGACGCGTCCGACGTCGCTGTCCTCGCTCGCCGCGCGGCCCGGGTCCGGGGCGGTCGTGGCCGCGGCCTCCTCCGACCGGCGGACCCGCGACCGGGCCTCGTGCGCGTCGGCCACCGTGTGCCGCGTGATCCCGACGAGCCAGGCCGGGAGCCGGGCCCGGTCGGGGTCGAACCGGCCCCGGCCGCGCCACGCCGCGACGAACACCTGCTGGGTGACGTCCTCGGCGTCGGCGCGCGTGCCGAGCGAGCGCAGCGCGATCGTGTGCACGAGCGCGGACCAGCGCCGGTAGGCCTCGGCGAGCGCCTGCTCGTCGCCGTCGGCGAAGTCGCGGCCGAGGCGCCACAGGTCCGGGTCGGTGGTCCCGGTCTCGGTCACGTTCAGGGCGGGTCCTCGAGGGTCGGTGCCGACCGCCCGGAGCGGCAGCGGCGAGCGGGTAGCAGCGATCGTAGCGCCCGTGCGGGCCGTCACCGCGACGGGACCGCGGTCACGATCACGTTGTCCGAGTACGAGCGTCGCTCGGGGTCCCAGCGTCCGCCGCACGTCACGAGCACGAGGCGGCGCTCGCCGTCGCGGTCGAACAGCGCGTCGAGCGGGACGTCGGGCTTCGCGATGCTCCTGATGTCGGTCACTGTGTAGGTGTACGAGGTGCCCGTCGCGTCGACGACGTCGACGCTCGCGCCCGTCGTGATCTCGCGGAGCCGCGCGAACGGCCCGACGCCGTCCGGGTCGTCCACGTGGGCCGCGACCAGGGTCGTCCCGGTGGGGCTCGCCGGGGCCGGCCCGAACCGGTACCACGCGGCGACGTCGCCGGAGCCCGGCAGCGCCATCCGCCCCTCGGGGTCGACGCCCGCCGCCTCGACGGGCAGGTCGATCCCGAGGTCACCGACGACGACCCGTGCGGGTGCCGGCGGCGGGGGAGCCGGGACGTCCCGGGCCGGGCGCACCGGCACCGGTGCGTCCCGGGCCGGCCCGGGCGTCCCCGCGGTCGCCTCCCCGCCCTGGTGGGGGGCCGGGGTGGGGAGGGGTTCGGCCGACGGTCCGAGTCCGTCGGCAGACCCGTCGGCGGACGGCAGGGAGCATCCGCCGACGACCGCTGCGGTGACGAGCACCGCCCCCAGGAGGGTCCGGAGGCCGGCCCGCGCGCCCCGGGCGGGGCGCGCGGGACCGGCGGTCGTGCGCTGCGTCATGCCGTCCGGTCGCTCCGGACGGCGTGGGCCGCGTGCTGCTGGCGCCACGCGCGCGCCAGCATGAAGGTGGCCGCGACGAGAAGCAGGCCGAACAGCGACGCACCGAACGCGATGGCGACGCCCGTCGCGGTGCTGCTCGGCGCGTCGGCCGCGAGGCCCGAGAGCCCGGCCGGGACGCCCGACGGCGACGAGTGCAGGCCTTCGACCGTCTGCGTCGCGAGGGCGAGGTTGCCGTCCTCGAGGCTGCCCCACGCGTACGCGATGGTGTTGACGCCCTCGGCGACCGTGAGGTCGGCCGGGCCGAGCACGGGCTCCGTGGTGCCCGCGGCGGCGACGGTCGCCGAGATCGTGCCGGCCGGCAGGTCGAGCACGGCCTCCTTCGGGTTCTCCAGGCCGGTCACGACCGCCTCCCCGCCCGCGAGGACGTCGACCGCGGGCGCCGCGGCGACGTGGCGCACGGTGAGCCGGCCCTGGCCCGCGGCCGTGGGCTTCGTGTCGTTCGTGAAGAGCGTCGCGGTCGGCTGCCCGCCCGCGTCGAGGTGCGCGACGGCGGTGTAGCTCGTGCCGCCCGCGAGCTGGAGGTCGACCGGGCCGATGACCGGGGAGCTCGTGTCGGTCGCGTCGGGCGCCGTGATCGCGACCGTGTACGTCCCGGCGGGGAGATCGAGCGGACCCGCGAGGTCGCCGGGCTGGAAGTCGTCGAGGGTGAGCTCGTCGTTCACCCAGACGTCCACGGGCGTGTCCGGCACGCCGTGCAGGACGGAGAGCGAGGCGCCGTCGTCGGTGGCGGCCTGGGCGGGGAGCGCGACGGCCCCCAGCGCGACGAGGGTCGCTGCGCCCGCGAGCGCGGCGGTGCGTCGTGCGGTGCGGTGCATGGTGTCCTCCGGTGGTCGAGCCCGGTCCGTCCCGGGCGCTCGATCTGCTGACACCCCCTCTTCCCCCGCAGGTGCGGATCTGGATGCACACGCATCAAAAAAAGTGCCCGGCCCCGCGGGTGCGGGGCCGGGCACGGGGGACCGGTCAGAGGTTCTGGGGCCGCAGCACCGCGCTGATGCCGTGCGCGATCTGGACGTTGCCCTTGTTGAGGTCGAGCTTGCTCTTCACGAGGAACGGGTCGACGTCGTTGCGGTCCTGGTCGACGAGGCGGACCAGGGCGAGGCGCTTGCTCAGCACGTCGACCCGGAACGTCGCGCCCTGCGCCGTGGTGAGGACGGCGTCGTCGGACCGCAGCGCGGTGCCGGAGTCGATCGTCGCGCCGGGGACGACGTGGTAGAGCAGCACCTGCTCGATCGCGTCGATGCCGACCGCCCCGGCGAGCGAGGTGAGCACGCGCTCCTCCGTGGGCTGCCAGCGGTGCGTGAGGTCGAACGCGAGGAGCTGGAACGCCCGGTCGTTCGGCAGGAACGCGGTGAGCGGCACCGTGCCGTCGGCCAGGACCGCCACGGGGCTGTCCGGCTTGGCGGCGAGGACCGCGGCCACGGCCTGGTCGACGATGTCGAAGTCGTACCAGTTGCGGTCGAAGGTGTCGCCGTCGGCCGCGAGCACGGAGGCGAGGCTCGTGGTGCCCGTCGGCGGCGCCGTCGTGGGGGCCGGTGCCGCGACGGCCGGTGCGGTCGCGGCGGTCAGGGCGAGGAGCGCGGCTCCTGCTGCGGTGAGCGTGCGTCGGAGGTTCATCGTCGAGTCCCTTCGTCGTGCACGGGACGGCGGTGCGCCGTCGGACGCCGGGCGGCGTCCACCTCTCCTTCACCCGGACCGCCGCCCGCGGATGCACCCACCGCCGGACGACTTCCCGCCGCGCTCGACGCGCCGCCCGCTCAGCCCTCCGCGTCGGGCGCCTCCGCCGCGCCACCCCCGAGCGGGCGTGCGAGAGCGCGGACCGTGTCGATCGTGTCGGCCTCGGCCGCCGTCTTGTCGTCGCGGTACCGGACGACGCGCGCGAAGCGCAGCGCGAGACCGCCGGGGTAGCGCGTCGAGCGCTGGAGGCCGTCGAACGCGATCTCGACGACCTGCTCGGGACGCACGTGCACGACGTACCCCTCGTCGGCGGTCTGGAGCTCGCGGAAGCGCTGCGTCTGCCATGCGAGCATCTCGTCGGTCATGCCCTTGAACGTCTTGCCGAGCATGACGAACCCGCCCTCGGGGTCGCGCGCGCCGAGCCAGATGTTCGACAGCCACCCGCTGCGCCGGCCCGAGCCCTGCTCGACGGCGAGCACCACGAGGTCCAGCGTGTGCCGCGGCTTGACCTTCACCCAGCCGGCACCGCGCCGCCCGGCCGCGTAGGGCGCGTCGAGCGACTTCACGACGACGCCCTCCTGGCCCTCCGCGACGGCGGCGTCGAAGAACGCGGTCGCGGCCGCGGCGTCGTCGGTCACGAGACGCCGCACGGCGAGCGGCCCCGCGGCGTCGGCGAGCAGGTCGTCGAGCACGGCGAGCCGGTCGCGCAGCGGCTCGTCCAGCAGGTCGCGGCCGTCGGCGTGGAGCACGTCGAAGAAGAACGGGGAGAGCTCGAGCGAGGCCGCGAGCTCGGCCTCCTCGGCGGCGCTGCGCTCGCCCTGGGTCGCGGAGCGGGCGGCGGTCTCCTGGAACGGGCGGGGGACGCCGTCGGGCCCGACGACGAGCGCCTCCCCGTCGAGGACGAGCGCCCGGGCGGGGAGCGCCCGCACGGCCGCGACGATCTCGGGGACGCGCTCGGTGATGTCGTCGAGGGAGCGCGTGAAGACGCGCACGTCGTCGCCGTCGCGGTGCACCTGGATGCGGATGCCGTCGAGCTTGACGTCCACGGCGACGGCGGTGCCCGACGCGTCCTCGCCGCCCGGCGCGGCCCCGAGCTTGTCGAGCGCGGCGCCGACGTCGGGTGCGGACTGCGCGAGCATCGGCCGCACCGGGCGGCCGACGGTGAGCCGGAACGTCGCGAGCGCCTCCGTCGCGGCCTCCGGGCCGCCCGCCGTGAGCGCCGCGCGGGCGACCGGCCCGGTCGCGCCCGCGAGCATGACCGCGCGCCGCACCGCGTCGGCGGGGACGCCCGCCGCCTCGGCGACGGCGTCGACCACCACGGAGTCGAGCGCGCCCTGGCGCAGCTCGCCCGAGACGAGCCCGGCGAGGAGCGACTGCTCGCGCGCCGTCGCGGCGCCGAACAGGGTGGCGGCCTCGGCCTGGCGCGCGGTCGACGACCCGGGGCCGGAGAGGTCCGCCATGCGGGCGAACGCGGCGTCGACGTCGGTCAGCGTGAGGCCGGGTTCCTCGGCAGGGGCGGGGAGGTCGCGCAGCGACCGCCACCCGAGCCCGGTGCGGCGCTGGCGCAGCTCGCCCGCGAGGTACGCGACGGCGATCTCCACCTCCGCGCTCCCGGCCTCGGCGTCGTCCGCGACGCGCCGCAGCAGGTCGGCGATGGCCGCGCGCTTGGCGAGGCGCGAACGCGTGGCGGCGACGGCGTCGGACGTGGCGGCGACCTCGGCGAGCAGCATGCCCCATCCTCACGCCGACCACCCACGCCCCGCCCGCCGGGCGCCCCTCCGCGGTACATCCTTTTGTGAATACACGAGTCCGTGTACTGTCGCACCCATGGTCGAGACGGTCACCCTCACCCACACCGCCGCGCTCGCGCGGCTGGGGCACGCCCTGTCGGACGAGACGCGCGCCCGCGTCCTGCTCGCGCTGCGCGAGGCGCCCGCCTACCCGTCCGACCTCGCCGACGCGCTCGGCGTCTCCCGCCAGGTCATGTCCAACCAGCTCGCGTGCCTGCGCGGGTGCGGGCTCGTCGAGGCGATCCCCGACGGGCGCCGCACCTGGTACCGCCTCGCCGACCCGCACCTCGCGCCCGCGCTCGACGACCTGCTGCGGCTCGTCGTCCAGGTCGACCCGACCTGCTGCGGCCCCGACGGGTGCACGTGCTCATGACCTCCGTCCCCGTCGGTGCACCGCCGTCCGCCCCCGCCCTGACGGCCGCGCGCCGCGCCGTCCTCGAGCGGCGCGTGCGGTGGGTCGTCGCCGCGACGATCGCGTGGAACGCCGTGGAGGCCGTCGTCGCGATCACGGCAGGACGGGTCGCGTCGTCGGCCGCCCTCGTCGGGTTCGGGCTCGACTCGCTCGTCGAGGTCCTCTCCGCGGCCGCGGTCGCCTGGCAGTTCGCGGCGCCCGACCCCCACCGGCGCGAGCGGGCCGCGATGCGCGTCATCGCGGTCTCGTTCCTCGGCCTCGCGGTGTTCGTGTCCGTCGACGCCGTCCGGTCGCTGCTCGGCGCGGCGGAACCCGAGCACTCGGTCGTCGGCATCTGGCTCGCCGCGGTGAGCCTCGCCGTCATGCCGTTCCTGTCGTGGTTCGAGCGCCGCACCGGACGCGAGCTCGGCTCGGCGTCCGCCGTCGCGGACTCGAAGCAGACGCTGCTGTGCACGTACCTGTCGGCGGTCCTGCTCGTCGGGCTCGTCCTCAACGCGACCCTCGGGTGGTCGTGGGCCGACCCGCTCGCCGCGCTCGTCATCGCCGCCGTCGCGGTCAAGGAGGGCGTCGAGGCCTGGCGCGGCGACGCGTGCTGCGCCCCGACCGCCGTCGTGCACGCCGCCCCCACGGACGCCGCCGCCCCGTCCTGCGACTGCTGCTGACCGCGCCCCCGACCGACGAGCGACGTGCGTCGGTCGTACAGTGACCGCCGTGACGACCGAGCCTCCCGCTGATGTCGGTGCTGACTCCGACGCCGCCGCGGGCACGGCTCACCGGCGACGCCGCCGTCGTCTGCCGCCGTGGCTCCTCGCCGCGGTAGTCGTCGTCGCGCTCCCCGCGACGGGGCTGCTCCCCGCGGCGGACGCGCGCGACCTGCTCGTGCGCACCGGGCCGGTCCTCGTGTTCCTCCTCGCCATCACGGTGGTCGCGGAGCTGTGCGCGGGCGCGGGCCTGTTCGACGCCGTCGCCGCCCGGGCGGCGCGGCTCGCCGGGGGCCGGCGGATCGTGCTGTGGATGCTCGTCGTGCTGCTCGCGACGGCCAGCACCGTGGTGCTGTCGCTCGACACGACGGCGGTGCTCGTCACGCCCGTCGTGCTCGCCCTCGCCCGACGCACCGGCACCAGACCGCTGCCGCTCGCGCTCACCGTGCTCGCGCTCGCCAACACGGCGTCGCTCCTCCTGCCGGTCTCGAACCTCACCAACCTGCTCGCGGCGGACCGGTTCGGCACCGGGTACGTCGGGGTGATGTGGGCGCCGGCGCTCGCGGTCCTCGCGGTGACGGTCGTCGTCCTGCTCGCGCTGCACGGTCGCCACCTGCGGGGACGCTTCGACCTCGCGGGGCCCGGCCCGACGCCGCCCGACCGGGTGCTCCTGCGCGTCACCGGGGCCGTCGTCGTGCTCCTCGCGGTCGCGTTCGCGCTCGAGCTGCCCGTCGCGCCGACGGCGCTCGCGGGTGCGGCGGTGCTCGCGCTCGCGACGTGGTGGCGGCGCGTGCGCCCGCTCGTGCCGGTGCGCGAGATGCTGCCGTGGCGGTCGGCGCTCGTCGTGGCGGCGCTGTTCGTGGTCGTGGAGACCTGGCACGCGCACGGGCTCGGCGACCTCCTCGCCGCCGTCGCGGGCACGGGGACCGGACCGGGCGACCTCGCCCGCCTCGCCGCGACGGGCGTCGTCGCGGCGAACCTCGTGAACAACCTGCCCGCCTTCCTCGCGCTGCTCCCCGCGGCGGGCGAGGACGTCGAGCGGCTCGCGACCCTGCTCGTCGCGGTCGACGCCGGGCCGCTGATCACGCCGTGGGCGTCGCTCGCGACCGTGCTGTGGTGGCAGCAGTACCGCCGTCACACCTTCGGGCAGGGGGCGCCGCCCGCGTGGCACGTGATCCGTCAGGGCCTCGTGCTCGCGCCCCTCGCCGTCGCGGCGGGGGTCGCCGTCGTGGCGCTGACTTGGCCGAGGTGACCCGGCATCACGGCCGAGCGCCATGACGAAGGCCGCGCGAGGAGACGAGACGAGATCTCCGGACGCGGGCTCCGTGCTGTCTCAGGCTGAGAGCTTGTGGTTGGCGAGACGGTTCATGGAGATGCCCTGCGCGGCAGCCTCCTCGACGAGCCGACGGTGCATGGCCGGGGGGATCCGCACGCGGAACTCGCCGGAGTAGTGGCGCTCGGACAGGGGCTCGGGGACCTCTTCGCCAGAGGCTGCGAGATCCTCGACCACCTCGGAGGCGAGCTTCCGGATTCCGGCGAACGCGGCGGCCGACTCGGGCTCGAGCCAGGAGAGGGAGGGTAGCTCGAGAACCGTACCGACGAACTCTCCGTCGTCTGCGGACCAGGACACGCGGTAGCTGTAGTGCTCGGCGGCGTTCACTTCTCCTCCTCCGTGGAGTCGTTCTCCTCGTGCATGGCCTCGAGCCTGTCGATCGCCTCGAGGACCTGTCTGACCTGGTAGGCCTTGGCCCGGCCGTTGCTGTTCTGGATGTTGACCCGGGGGTCGCCGGGCCACGGCATGGCATAGACGTGGTGCGAGCCCCCGCTGCGTCTGGGCTCGCCGAAGTAGTGGTCGCACACGGCGGCGAGCTCGTCGAAGCGAACGCTGCCGGGGCTGTTCCGCATGCGGTCCAGCACCTTGTCTCGCTTCGTCACCAGACCTACGGTACCAATAGTGGTACCACCCGTGCTGTGGCCCGGCGTGCTCGGCCGCACAGGTCCGGGTGCGCTCGCCACGGGCCCGTGGTCGGATGGGGAGCGATGACTTCGCGATCGATGACGACACGAACCGTCCGCGCCGCCGCCTCGTCGCTGGCGGCGGTCCTCCTGCTCGGCGGGGTCCCCGCCGCGGCCGTCGCGGGCCCGGGGGGTGAGCCAGCCCGCACCGGTGCCGCCACGGCGTCGGCCCGCACCGGACCCGCCACGACGACGGCCGCCCAGGTCGAGGCACCCGTGCCCGAGATCGCGTGGGGCCCCTGCGACGGCGACGGCCTCGAGGCGTTCGAGTGCGCGACCGCGCAGGTGCCGACCGACTACGACCGCCCCCACGGCCGCACGACGACCATCGGCCTGACGCGGCTCCCGGCGTCCGACCCCGAGCAGCGGATCGGGAGCCTGTTCACCAACTTCGGCGGCCCCGGCGGGCCGGGCGTCGAGACGCTGCACCTGCTCGGGGGCTCGCTCTTCGACGACGACGTGCTCGCGCGGTTCGACGTCATCGGGTTCGACCCGCGCGCCGTCGGGACGTCCGACCCCGCGACGTGCTTCCGCGACCAGGAGCGGGAGAACGCGTTCCTCGCGGGCCTGCCCGCGTTCCCCGTGACCGACCGCGAGGAGACGCGCTACCTCGGCCAGATGGCGGCGTTCGGGGCGTCCTGCACGCTGTTCTCGGGCGACCGGATCGCGCACGCGTCGACGGCGAACGTCGCGCGCGACATGGACCTGCTGCGCCAGGCGGTGGGCGACGAGCAGCTCAGCTACGTGGGGTACTCCTACGGCACGGTGCTCGGCGCGACGTACGGGGCGCTGTTCCCGGACCGCGTCCGCGCCCTCGTGCTCGACGGCACGATGGACGTCGACGCGTGGTCGGGCGTCGGGTCGCGCGAGCTGATCGGCGCTCGGATCGGGCAGGCCGCCGGTGCGACCGAGACGTTCGGCGAGTTCACGCGGCTGTGCTCCGAGGCGGGGCCGTCGGCGTGCGCGCTCGCGTCGCTCGGCGACCCGGCCGACGTCGTCGAGGCGACCTACGCCGCGCTCCGCGAGGCGCCCGTCGACGTGCCGCTCCCCGACGGCACGAGCGTGCGCGTCGGGTACCCGGAGACGGTGGCGCTCGTCTTCCAGTACCTGTACGAGCCCGCCGCGTGGGGCGACCTCGACCTCACGCTCGCGTCGCTCGCCGTGCTGAGCGGCGCCGTCGAGCCGCCCGCGGCTGCGGACCGCCAGCGCACGCTCGGTGCGCTGCCCTCGCTGGGGGAGCTGCTCCGCCGCGCGGGCTTCGCCGAGGACTACGCGTCCGTCGGCGGCGCGCTCGCGAGCCTGTGCGTCGACACGACGACCCCCGGCCGGCCGTGGCAGTACCCCGCGAAGGTCGACGCGCTCGACGCGCAGTACCCGCACTTCGGGCGCTTCCGCGGCTGGGTGGGCGTCCAGTGCGAGTTCGTGCCCGTCGAGGACCGCGACGCGTTCACGGGCCCGTGGGACCAGACGACGGACGCCCCCGTCCTCGTGGTCGGCACCCGGTTCGACCCCGCGACGCCGTACGGGTTCACGCAGCCCTACGCGGACCGCTGGCCCGACGCCCGCGTGCTCACCGTCGAGGGCTGGGGCCACACGATCATCGGCAAGAGCGCGTGCGCGGACGACGCCGTCGCGCGGTACCTCGTGGACCTCGACGCGACCGACGGCGCGACGTGCGAGCAGGACGCCGTGCCGTTCCAGGGCCCGTCGGTCCCGCTCGGGGAGGCGCTGCGCCTCCCGGTCGTCTGACCCGCTGACCGCTGACCACTTACCCGCTGACCCGCTGGACGGTGCCCGCTGGTCCCTTGCGGTCGCGGCCGTTCGGCCCTACCGCCAGGTCTCGGCGTCTGCCCACCCTGGAGGCATGACCGGACCGGGCCACCGCGTGACGGAGGCCGCCCGGCGCTACCCGTGGGTGGTCGCCACGGTGGCGGTGGGCGGTCTCGGCGGCGTGCTCGAGGCCTGGGGTCCGGACCGCTCGGCCCAGGTCGTGGTCTCGGCGTTCGCGCTCGTGCTCGTCGTGGTCCGGGCGCGCGCGATGGTGGCGGACCTGCGGGCGGGCACGTACGGCGTCGACCTGCTGGCCGTCCTGTCCGTCACGGCCACGGTGCTCGTGGGGGAGTACTGGGCCGCGCTCGTGGTGTGCCTCATGCTCTCGGGCGGCGAGGCGCTCGAGGACTACGCGAACGGGCGTGCGCGGCGCGAGCTCTCGAGCCTGCTCGCCGGCGCCCCGCGCGTCGCCCACCGGGCCGGGCCCGGCGGGGAGCTCGAGGACGTCCCCGTCGACGACGTGCGCCCCGGCGACGAGGTGTGGGTTAGGCCAGGGGAGGTCGTTCCCGTGGACGGCGTCCTGCTCAGCACGGCGGCCACGTTCGACGAGTCGTCGCTGTCCGGGGAGTCGCTCCCGGTGGAGCACCGGCGCGGGGACGTCGTGCTGTCCGGGTCGGTCAACGGCGGCGGAGCGGCGCAGGTCCGGGCGACCGCGACGGCCGCGGGCTCGCAGTACCAGGCGATCGTCGAGCTCGTGAAGCAGGCGCAGGAGTCCAAGGCGCCGTTCGTGCGCCTCGCCGACCGCGTGGCGGTGCCGTTCACGGTCGCCGCCCTCGCGCTCGCCGTCGTGGCGTGGGTGGTCAGCGGTGAGCCCGCGCGCTTCGCCGAGGTGCTCGTCGTCGCGACGCCGTGCCCGCTGATCATCGCGGCCCCGGTCGCCTTCATGTCCGGCATGTCCCGCGCGGCGCGGAACGGGATCATCGTGAAGTCGGCGGGCACGCTCGAACAGCTCGCGCGCGTGCGCACCGTCGCGTTCGACAAGACGGGCACGCTGACCCACGGGGCGCCGGTCGTCGTGGACGTCCTGCCCGCGGGCGACCGCACGCCGGACCGCGTGCTCGCGCTCGCGGCCGCGGTCGAACAGTACTCGGTGCACCCGCTCGCGGCGGCCATCGTCCGCGCGGCCCAGGAGCGGGGCCTCACGCTGCCCGCCGCGCGGGACGCCACGGAGGAGACCGCCCGGGGAGCCCGCGCGACGGTGGACGGCCACGCGGTGGCGGTCGGCCGGCTGACCTTCGTCGTCGCGGGCGCACCCGCGGGCGTCCCCGTGCCCGGCGCGGGCCGCAGCGCCGTCCACGTGGGCGTCGACGGCGCGTACGCCGGGACCGTGCTCCTCGCCGACGAGCTGCGGGCCGAGGCCCGCCCCACCGTCGCCGCCCTCCACGCCGCGGGCGTGCGGACCACCGTCATGCTCACCGGCGACGGCGCGGCGACCGCCCGGCACGTCGCGGACCAGGTGGGCATCGACCACGTGCGCGCCGGCCTCCTCCCGCAGGACAAGGTCGACGCGGTGCGTGCGCTGCCGGAACGCCCCGTGATGATGGTCGGGGACGGCGTGAACGACGCCCCGGTCCTCGCGGTGGCCGATGTCGGCATGGCCATGGGCGCACGGGGCTCGACGGCGGCGACCGAGTCCGCGGACGCCGTCGTCGTCCGCGACGACCTCGCGCGCACCGTCGGCGCCGTGCGGATCGGCCGCCGCACCGTGCGGGTCGCGTGGCAGGCCATCGGCATCGGGATCGCCCTGTCCGGGCTGCTCATGGTCGTGGCCGCGACGGGGCGTCTCCCCGCGCTCGCGGGGGCGTGGCTCCAGGAGGTCGTCGACCTCGCGTGCATCCTGTGGGCGCTGCTCGCCACCCGCCCGGGCAGGGACGAGACGCCGCCCGGGCCGTCCCGGTCGGCACCCGCCGCGGAGGTCGGCGAGCCGCTCGTGCCGGCGGCGTCGTCCCGCTGAGACCCGGCGTCCACCCGCCCACGGGCGGACGAGAGGGTCGGACCCCGGATCACCGGCACCGTCTCCGAGAATGCTCTGAGAATCGGCGGGCACGCTGTCTCGCATGAGCATCCTCACGACGCGCCGGACGTCGGCCCCGCAGGCCCAGCAGGCCCAGCAGGCCCAGCCTCAGGACCGGGCCACGGCCCGGGCACGGCGCGGAGCGGGCGCACCCGCTCCGGGCGCGGTCGTCCTGTGGGCGGTGCTGGTCGGTGTCCTCGTGCTCGTCGTCGCGTTCTGGTGGCGGGGCACGCCGCCGTCCGCCGGGGCGTCCCCGGCCGGCGCGCTCACCGGCGTGGGGGAGCTCGTGGGGCTCGTCGCGTCGGTGCTGGTCTGCGCCCAGCTCCTCCTCGTCGGGCGCGTGCCCTGGTTCGAGCGTGCGGTGGGCCTGGACCGGCTCGTCGCGTGGCACCGCGTCCTCGGGACGGCCGTCGTGCTCCTCGTCCTCACGCACACGCTCCTCATGGTGGCCGGGACCGCCCTGCCGGCGCAGGCCGCGTCCTGGTGGCAGGCGCTCACCCTCGTGCTGGCGGAGCCGGACATGACGGCCGCGCTGGTCGGCACCGGCCTGTTCGTGGTCGTGGGGGTGTCCGGCGCGCGCCTCGTGCGGCGGCACCTGTCGTACGAGGCGTGGTTCCTCGTGCACCTGACGATCTACGCCGGGGTGTACCTCACGTTCGCGCACCAGGTCACGGCGGGCGCGCACTTCGTCGCCGACCCGACGGCCCGCGCCGCCTGGGTGCTCCTCTACGCGGGCACCGCCGCGGCCCTGCTCACGTGGCGCGTGGTGCTGCCGCTCCTGGGCGTGCTCCGGGACGCGCCGCGGGTGAGCGCGGTCGTGCCGGAGGCCGGGGGGATGACGAGCGTGTGGGTGTCGGGTCCGGCGCTCGCGGACGCCGGGGCACGGGCGGGCCAGTTCTTCCTCGTGCGCTTCCTCGCGCGGGGCCACGTCGTCACCGCCCACCCCTACTCGGTCTCCGTCGCGCCCGACGGCGAGCACCTGCGCTTCACCGTCGGTGGCCTGGGCGACCACTCGCGCGCGGTGGCCCACCTGCGGCCGGGGACGCGCGTGCTCCTCGAGGGACCGTTCGGCCGCTTCACCGCCGCCCGGGCGCGACGCCGCGGTGTGCTGCTCGTCGCCGGGGGCGCGGGCGTCGGGCCCGTGCGGGCGCTCGCGGAGGACCTGGTCGCGCGCGGTCACGACGTCGTCGTCGTGCACCGCGCCCGGTCCCGGGCGGACCTCGGCCTCGGCCACGAGCTCGCCGACGCGCCGCTCACGTACCTGCCCGTCGTGGGCCGCCGGGCCGACCTCGGGTACGACCCCCTGGGCCCGGGGCGGCTCGACGCCCTGGTCCCCGACATCGCGTCGCGCGACGTGTTCGTGTGCGGTCCGCCCGCGATGGTCGCCACCGTCGAGGACTCGGCACGCCGCGCGGGCGTGCCGCGGTCCGCCGTCCACCACGAGGAGCTGAGCCTGTCATGACCGGACGCCGCTGGAGAGGGACGATCGTCTACGCGGGCAGCGTGCTCGCGCTCGGGGCCGCCGCGCTCGCGCGGTACGGCGGGGTGCCGGGCCTCGCCGGGGACGGGTCCGCGACGTCGGCTGGTCCCGCCGCCGTCGTCGCGGGGTCGGAGCCCGTGACCCCCACGACCCCGACGCCGGCCCCCTCCACCGCGGGCTCGACGGACCCGGGCACGTCCCCGGCGAGCCCGGGCACCGGCACGCCCGACCCGACGCGGGCGACCGTGACGGGGTCGGTCGTCCAGACGCGGTACGGGCCGGTGCAGGTCGCGGTGACGTTCACCGGGACGCACCTCGACGCGGTGCAGACCGTGCGGTCGCCCAGCGGGGGAGAGAGCTCCCAGATCTCCGCGCGCGCCACGCCGCTGCTCGCGCAGGAGGCCGTGCGGGCGCAGTCCGCGCGCATCGACACCGTCTCCGGGGCGACCTACACCTCCGAGGGCTACCGCGAGTCCCTCCAGGCCGCGATCGACGCGCGGGGCTGACGGTGCGCCGGACGGAGACGGTCATGGGGCTGCCGATGTCGCTGGACCTGCGCGCGCCCGACGACGAGCGTGCGCAGGCTGCCGCCCGCGCGGCGTTCGCGGTGCTCCACGCCGCGGACGCGCGGTTCAGCGGGCGACGCGCGGACAGCGAGCTGTCCCGCCACCGGCGCGGGCTCGTCGCGCGCCCCTCCCGGGACCTGCGCGAGGTGCTCGACCTCGCGGAGGCCGCGCGCGTCGCGAGCGGTGGCGCGTTCGACGTGCACCGGCCGGACGGCACGCTCGACACCGACGGCGTCGTCAAGGGCTGGGCCGCGCAGCGCGCGGTGGACCGGCTCGTCGCCGCGGGGTTCTCCGACCTGTGCCTCAACGCCGGCGGGGACGTCGCCGTCCGTGGCGGGCCGGAGCCCGGCCGGCCCTGGGTGGTGGGCGTGCGCTCCCCGGCGCGCGTGGACGGGCTCGTGGCGCGGGTCGAGCTGCACGACGGCGCGGTGGCGACGTCGGGGACGTACGAGCGCGGTCTCCACGTGTGGGACGGGCGCACGGGTGCCGCCGCGCGCGGGCTCCTGTCGGCGACCGTCGTCGCGCCCGACCTCACGACCGCCGACGTCCTCGCGACGAGCGTCCTCGCGCTGGGCGAGGAGGGGGTCGCGTGGGCGGTGGACCAGGGGGCCGCCCTCGTGCTCGCCGTCCTCCCGGACGGGACGGTCGTCAGCGACGGGCCGGCGGGCCGAGCGGCAGCGTGAGCATGAGACGGGCCCCGTGCGGTGCGTCGGGGCGGTTCGTCGCCTCCACGGTGCCCGCGTGCTGGGCCGCGACCTCCGCGACGAGCGCGAGCCCCAGCCCGTAGTGGCGGCGCCCGCCCTCGTCGGGTGCCGGCCCGGGGCGGCGCGAGGCGAAGCGTGCGAACAGGTCGCCGGCGTCCTCGCCCAGCCCGGGTCCGTCGTCGTCGACGAGCGCCTGCGCGGCCGACCCGGCGCGCCGCACCGTGACGACGACCTCGTGCGTCGCGTGGTCGACCGCGTTGTCCACGAGCGCGGTGAGCGCGCGGCGCAGCGCGGCCGGCGCCCCCGCGACCGTGAGGTCGTCCGTCCCCGCGCGCCGCAGCGCGACGGAGCGCGACGCCGCGCGCGCCTCGGCCGAGCGCACGACGGCGTCGGCCAGCGCCGCGAGGTCGACGGGGACGAGGTCCACGGACCGCGTGTCCGCGGCCGTCAGCAGGTCGTCGAGCACGTCGCTGAGCGCGGCCGTGTCCTCGAGGAGCCCGTCGACGTCGCGCGCCACCTGCTCCGCCGTCCCCGGGCCCGGTCGTTCGAGCCGGCGACGCAGGAGCTGCGCGCGCGTCGAGAGCAGGGTGAGGGGGGTCCGCAGCTCGTGGCTCGCGTCCGCCACGAAGCGCCGCTGCATCGCGAGGGCCTGCGCCGTGGGGAGGACGGCGCGACGCCCGAGCCACCAGCCCCCGACGGTGGCGAGCACGACCCCGACGGCCGTCGCGACACCGAGCGCGAGGAGGAGGCGCGCCAGCTCCTCGCGCGTCTCGGACGGGTCGAGGACGGCCTGGACGACGCCGTCCCGACGCTCCACCGTGAGCACCCAGAACGTGCCTGCCGAGGTCGTCACCCGCTCCCGCGCGCTCGTCCCCGTGCGTGCCACCTGCTCGACGAGACCGAGGTCGGGCAGGCCGGCCGGCATCCCGGGCGACGCCTCGACACCGCGCGGCGAGGCCACGGCGACCCAGGTCCCTGGGCCCGCGTCGGTGACCTCGTCGGCCGACGCCGCCGACTCGAGCCGACGGTCGTCCGCCTCGCCGAGCGCGCGAGCCACCACGGCGAGGACGACCGCCGCCACCACGAGCAGGCTCACGAGCACGAGGAGACCCGTCTGCACCGCGAGGCGCCGGCTCGTGCGCCGCAGGAGGTCGCGCTCCGCGCCCGTGATCACAGTGCGCCCCACCGGTACCCCAGCCCGCGCACGGTCGTGACCGCGCGGCGGCCGAGCTTGCGGCGCAGGTAGTACACGTAGGTGTCCACGACCCCCGGGTCGGACGCCTCGGGGAACACGCGCTCCAGCAGCTCGTCCCGGCCGAAGACCTGGTGCGGGTGCCGGGCGAGGACCTCGGCGAGCGCGGCCTCGCGCGCCGAGAGGTCGGCGGTCGTGCCTGCGTCCGTCGTCACGCGGCGGGTCCCGAGGTCGAGCGTGCCGCCCGGGAGGCGGATCGCGCCCGCCGCCGGGGACGCCTGGCCCCGCCGGCGCAGCGCGCGCAGCCGCGCCAGCAGCTCGTCGACGTCGAACGGCTTCCCCACGTAGTCCTCGGCCCCGGCGTCGAGGCCGGCCACACGGTCGGCCGGGTTGCCGAGCGCCGACAGCACGAGCGCGGGCGCCGTGACGCCGCGCGAGCGCAGCCGGGCGAGCAGGTCGAGCCCCTCGACGGCGGGCAGGCCACGGTCGAGGAGCAGCAGGTCGTACTCGCGCGCGAGGCCGAGGTGGAGCCCGCGCTGGCCGTCGTGCGCGACCTCGACGGCGTAGCCCTCGCTCCCGAGGAGCTCCACGAGCATGTCCGCGAGCATGCGGTCGTCCTCGACCACGAGGACCCGTGCCTCGACTGTCATGCGGTTCCGCCTCGTCTCCCGGACGTGTCCATTCTGACCGCCGGGCGGTCGGGCACAACTGCGGCCGACGCACCGCCGCCCTCCCGGAGCGGGTCCTCACGGACGGTCGCGACGTGCGACAGTGTTCCGGGCGTTCGAGCACAGGACGCCCGCCGTCCGACCGTGAGGCGCCCCGTGGCCACCTCGACCTCCTCGTCCGACCCCCCGGCCGCCGCCCTGGCCGAGGCGGAGCGGCTCGCCGTCGCGCTCGAACGCCGGGCGATGTCCGCGAGCGATGTCTCGTTCACCATCGCCGACGCGCGCGCTCCCGGCATGCCGCTGGTGTGGGCCAACCCCGCGTTCACGGCGACGACCGGCTACACCGCGGACGAGGTGCTGGGGACGAACTGCCGGTTCCTCCAGGGTCTGGGCACCGACCGCGAGGCGGTCGCGAGGATCCGCGCCGCGGTCGACGACGGCAGCACGGTGGGCGAGACGCTGCTGAACTATCGCAAGGACGGCACGGCGTTCTGGAACCAGCTCACCATCTCGCCGGTCCACGACGACCACGGGACCCTCACTCACTTCGTCGGCGTCCAGGCGGACGTCACCACCCGGGTCGAGGCGGAGCGGTCCCGCGAGGCGGCTCTCGACGCGGCGATCTCCGCGAACCGTCGGCTGACCACGACGACGCGTCTCGTCGAGCGGCTGGGCGAGCTCCTCGACGTCGAGGACGTGCTGGCCGAGGCGGCGCACGCCGTGGCCGAGGTCTTCTCGGGCTGGGCGGTCGTCGTGACGTACCCGGACCGTCGCTCGCGCACCGACGTCGCGTCGCACGACCCGGCGCTCGCCGCTGCGGCAAGGCGCCTGTCCCGGACGCCCGGCTGGGCCGACCGGTCGCTCGCGGCGGTCGACGTGCTCGGGGGCGGCGCGCGGTTCGCGCGGCCGTTCGACGTCACGCCCGACCTCGTCTCGCCGCACGCGGACGAGGAGGAGCTCGCGGCCATGCGCGCGCTCGGGCTCGGCTCCGCTATGTCGGTGGGGCTGCGGGCCCGGGGCCGGGTCGTCGGCGTGCTCGCCGTCGTCAGCCCGCAGGCCGGGTTCTTCGGTGACGAGGACGCCGTGATGTTCGAGGACCTCGGGCACCGGATCGGCCTCCTGCTCGACAACGCGCGGCTCTACGAGCGGGAGCGCGACGCCGCGCACACCCTGCAGGAGCGGATGCTGCCTCGCCTCGCCCCGCTCGACGACCTCGACGTCGCCGTGGTCTACCGGCCCGCGGCCGGCGCGTCGGGCGCCGCGGTCGGCGGCGACTGGTTCGAGGCACTCGAGCTCCCCGGCGGCCGCGTGCTCCTCGTGGTGGGTGACGTCGTCGGGCACGACATGCACGCCGCGGCGGCGATGGGCCAGATCCGGTCGGCGCTGCTGAGCGTCGCCGCGGACGGCACGACGCCCGAGGAGGTCGTCGAGCGCCTGGACGGGCTCGTGAAGCGCTTCGGCCTCGCGGACGTCGCGACGTGCGTCGTCGCGACGCTCGGGTCGCCCGACGCGGACGGCGGGCGCGAGCTCGTCTACTGCCGGGCCGGCCACCCGCCGCCCCTGCTCCGCACGCCCGACGGCGCCGTCCGCCCGCTCGACGAGTCGCTCACCACGCCGATCGGGGTCGTCACGCCCCGGCCCGTCACGGCCGCCCGGCTGCGGCTGCGTGCCGGGAGCGTGCTCGTGCTGTACACCGACGGCCTCGTCGAGTCCCGCGCCCGGGGCCAGCGCGAGGGCGTCGCGGAGCTCGCGCGGGCCCTCGTCCGCGCCCCGGCGGACGCGGACGCTGCCGCCGTCCGGGACCACCTGCTCGACCAGGCCGGGGGCCGCAGCGACGAGGACGACACGTGCCTGCTCGTTGTCCGCCTGCCGCGCGCGGACGAGGCCGCGGCGTCCGACGGGGGTGCGCCGCCCGACGCCTGAGCGGCGGCGCTACGGACCCTCGGCGAGCGGCCCCCGCAGCCGGGCCCGGTCGTCCTCGGTCCCGCCCCGGAGCCGGCGCGCGAGCGTGTCGCGCCAGCGCGCGGGGAGCGTCGGGAGCGCGGCGAGCGCCGCGGCGGCCGGGAGGTCGTCGCGATCGAGGTTCATCACCCGGTTGACCTCGCGCACCGTCGCGCTCCGGGCCGGCCGGTCGACGACGACGGCGGTCGCGCCCGCCCGCACCGTGCCGGGCGTGAGCACGCGCAGGTACCAGCCCGTGCGGCCCGACGCCTGGACCCGGTCCGGGAGGTCGACGAGGCGGTGGACCGCCGCGAGCTTGTAGCAGGGGCGGCGCGGCATGCTCACCTGGAGGGTCGCCGTCCCGAGGGCGAGCACGTCGCCCAGCAGCAGGTCGTCCTCGGTGAGCCCGCGCGTCAGGAGGTTCTCCCCGAACGCGCCGGCCGGGAGGTCCGCGCCGAGCTCGTCGCGCCACGCCGCATAGTGCTCGACCGGGTACACGCACACGGCCTTCTCGGGGCCGCCGTGCACGCGCCGGTCGGCCTGGGCGTCGCCCTCCAGCCCTTCCGTCCCCACCGCGACGGGGCCGAGGCGCGGCCGCTTGCGGAACGCCGTCGGCACGTCGCGCCCGCGGTGGGCCACCGTGCCCACCCCGCCGGTGCGCACCTCCAGCACGACGGCGCTCGTGGGCCCCGGGGTGGATGCGGGGGAGCGCGGGTCGCCAAGCCGGGACGGTGCGGCGGGGTGGGACGGCACGGTGGCTCCTCTCAGGCGGCGCGGCGCAGGCCGACGGCGGGGAAGTCGACGGGGACGTCGAGCGCGACGTTGACGTAGTTGGTGAACAGGTTGAGCGCGACGTGCGCGACGACCTCGACCACCTGCTCGTCGGTCCACCCCGCGTCGCGCACCGCCTGCACGTCCTGCGCGGTCACGTGACCGCGCTCGTCGACGAGGGCGAGCGCGAAGCGCAGCAGCGCCTCGACGCGCGGGTCGGACGCGGTGCCGTCCTGCGCGGCGGTGAGGTCGTCGCGGTCGACGCCGGCCTTGCGCCCGAGCGCGGTGTGGGCGGCGAGGCAGTACTCGCACGCGTTCCGGTTCGCGACGGCGACGGCGATCTGCTCGCCGACGGCCGCGCCGAGCGTGCCGGTGCCGAGGGCGCCGAACGCACCCCACATGCTCTGCAGGGCGGCGGGCGAGTTCGCGACCGCCCGGAACATCGCCGGGACGCCGCCGAACGCGGCACGGATCTGGTCGAGCCCGTCGGCGACGGGGCCGGTGGCGGACTCGGGGCTGACGAGGGGGACACGGGACACGGGGATCTCCTCCGGGTGCGGGGACGCCGGTCCCGGGCGGGGCCGACGTCGTCCAGCCTGGTCGGTCGCGTCGGACGATGGGGAACGAATCGTCCTCGAAACGTGTCCGATCGTCTGGCATCCTGGGGCGATGGCTCCCGTCGACCGGCTCTCGCACCTGCTCGAGCGGTTCCGCGTGCGGACGCACCTCTTCCACACCGGGCCGCTGTGCGGCGTCACGACGTTCGACGCGCGGCCCGGGCGCGGGTTCCTGCACGTGCTCCGGCGGGGCGAGATGGACATGACCCACGTCGGCGCGGACGGCCGGGTCGAGCGCCGCAGCGTCGACCGCCCGAGCCTGCTCTTCTACCCCCGCCCGCTCGACCACGCGTTCCACAACGCGCCCACCGAGGACTCCGACTTCGCGTGCGCGACGCTCGACGTCGAGGGCGGCGCCACCCACCCCCTCGTGCGCACGCTGCCGCCCGTGCTCGTGCTGCCGCTCGCCGACGTGGCGGGCCTCGAGCCCGCGCTCGACCTGCTCTTCCGCGAGATCGACGACGTCCGCTGCGGCCGTCGCGTCCTCGCCGACCGGCTCTTCGAGGTCGTGCTCGTGCAGCTCTTCCGGTGGATCCTCGACCACGCCGACGACCTCGCGCTCCCGCCGGGGCTGCTCCCCGGCCTCGCCGACGAGCGCCTCGCGCCCGTGCTCGTCGCGGTGCACGAGGCGCCGGGGGAGCCGTGGACGCTCGCGTCGATGGCGCGCACGGCGCACCTGTCCCGGAGCGCGTTCGCCGCCCGGTTCACCGCCGTCGTGGGGCAGCCGCCCGGCGACTACGTGACCGGCTGGCGCCTCACCGTCGCGCAGGACCGGCTCCGGGCGGGCGCCTCCGTGAGCCGGACCGCGACCGAGCTCGGCTACGCGACGTCCGCCGCGTTCTCGCGCGCGTTCAGCCACCGCGTCGGCCGTTCGCCGCGCGCGTGGTTGGCCGAGCGCGCGGACCCGGCCGCGGCGTCCGTGGCATCCTGACGCGGTGCGGTCGAAGGGGCGGGGCGAACGGTGCGGACCGAACCGAGGCGGGTCGAGCCGGTGCGCGTCGAGCCGCTGAGCGAGGACGTCCTCGTGGACCGGGTCGTCGAGCGCGTGCTCGCCGTCGGGCGCGAGCAGCCCCGGGCGGTCCGCCTCCTCGTCGACGGCCACCCCTCCACGAGGCCCGAGGACCTCGCGGACCGTCTGGTCGCGCCGCTGCGCGCGGCGGGACGCCCGGTCGCGCGCGTGCGCGTGCAGGACTTCTGGCGTCCCGCGTCGCTGCGCCTCGAGCGCGGGCGCGAGGACCCCGACGCTCTTCTCGACGAGTGGGTCGACGTGGCCGGGCTCCGTCGCGAGGTGCTCGACGCCGTCGGGCCGGGCGGCACCGGCCGCTACCTGCCGAGCCTGCGCGACCCCGCGACGAGCCGGTCGACGCGCGCCGCGTACGTCGAGGCCGAGCCGGGCCTCGTCGTCGTGCTCGACGGCGCGCTCTGCCTGGGCCTCGGCCTCGCGCTCGACCTCACCGTGCACCTCGCCCTGCGCCCCGCGACGCTCGCGCGCCGCACCGCGCCCGACGCGGCGTGGACGCTCGCCGCCTACGGGCGGTACGCGCAGGAGGTCCGTCCCGAGGACGTGGCGGACGTCGTCGTGCGGGTCGACGACCCGCGGCACCCGGCGCTCGTGGTCCGCTGAGCGTCAGCGGGGGAGGTGCGTCTCGACGAGCTCGACGATCGCCGGGTCGTCGGGCAGGGTGCGGGGCCGGAACCGGTGCACCTCGCCGCCCGGCAGGACGAGGAACTTCTCGAAGTTCCACGTGACGCGCCCCGCCTTGCCGTCCGCGTCGGGCGTCTTCTTGAGCTCCGCGTAGAGCGGGTGCGCGTGGCGGCCGTTGACGCGCACGCGGTCCACCACGGGGAACGTCACGCCGTAGGTGAGCGAGCAGAACTCCTGGATCGCCTCGTTGCTGCCGAGCTCCTGGAGGAACTGGTTGCTGGGGAACCCGATCACGGTGAACCCGCGGTCGCGGTACTTCTCCTGCATCGCCTCGAGCGTCGCGTACTGCGGCGCGAGCCCGCACCGCGACGCGACGTTGACGACCAGCACGACGTCGTCCGCGTGCTCGCGCAGGGTGTGCGCCGTCCCGTCCATGGCGTCGAACGGGATGTCGTACAGGCTCATGGGACCTCCTCGGGCGAGGCGCCGGCGCGTCCGGGCCCGTCCCATCCTCGCACCGCGGGTGTGACGTCGTGCGGAACCCGTCCCGACCCCCGGTCGAGCGCGCGCGAGCCTGCCCCTGGCGTGCTGAAGTATGTGCGCGATGCCAGCAGCCGAGAGAAGGGACGCCTCCATGCGCCCGTGGACCCCGAAGACCGACATGGTGCGCCGGTTGTACGTCGCAGGCCGGGAGGCGACGAGCCCGGCCGAGGCGCTCCGCATGTCCCCGCAGGAGCTCGCGGAGGAGTTCGACCGCTGGCTCGAGGGCGTCCGCGCCGCGCGCGAGCAGTAGGAGCGGCGGAATCTCGCTGGCCTCCCGCGCCCGCGCGGGACAGACTCGGGGCATGACCACGCGGCTGCCGGACGACGGGCCGGGCCACGGACACGACGGGGGACCGGACGACGGCCCCGACACCACCTCGCCCGTGATGCGGGCGGTGGTCGGCGTGGTCGTGGGCATCGCGATCTTCGCGTTCGTCGGCGTCGTGGGGTACTTCGCCGTCGTGACGGTCGGGATGCGGTCGTGGGCCGACCAGCGGGACGCCTCCGCCGAGCGGTCGGTCGCGAGCGCGCCGGCGAGCGCGCCGGCCGGCACCGGGACCGGGCGCGAGACGACGCTCGACGCGTCGAACGAGGCGTACCGCCAGCGCCAGGGCACGCCCGAGCGCGACGCCGAGGCAGCTCGCTCGGTGCCCGCCGTCCGTGCCGCGCTCGACCCGGTCGCGGACGGCTCGGCGGTCGACGCCGACGAGGTCGCGACGGCGCTCGCCGCCGCGGGGTTCGAGACCGTGCAGGTCGTGGGCACGACGGCGTCCGGCGAGGTCGCGACGACCGTCGGCGTGGGCGTCGCCGTCCCGGGCGGCTGCGTGTTCGGGGGCGTCGCGCCCGACGCCGTGACCCTCGAGGCCGGCGGCCCGATCGCGGACGGCGGCTGCCTGGAGATGCCGGCGCACTGAGGCCCCTCGCACCGGGCGCCTGCGGCCCCGCGGCCCGGCCCGGGGGTCTGGGAGGCCGCCGGGCGGGTCGATCTCGCGACCTGCGGCTCCACCTGGGTACGGTCAGCGGAGCGGGCGACGGAGCCCGCACGGCTGACGGAGGATGAGAGATGCGGATCGAGGGCGCGGTCGCGCTGGTGACGGGCGGGGCGTCGGGCCTCGGGCGCGCGACGGCGGAGGGCCTGGTGGCTGCCGGGGCGCGCGTCGTGCTCGCCGACCTGGCGTCGTCCGACGGCGCGGCGGTCGCCGAGGGTCTCGGCGACGCGGCGCGGTTCGTCCCCACGGACGTCACGAGCGAGGACGACGTCGCGCGGGCCCTCGACGCCGCCGACGCCCTGGGCGGGGCGCGCGTCGTCGTGAGCTGCGCCGGGATCGTGCTCGCGCAGCGGGTCCTCGGCCGGTCCGGGGTGCACGCGCTCGACGCGTTCCGCCGCGTGGTCGACGTCAACCTCGTCGGCACGTTCAACGTCGTCCGGCTCGCCGCGGAGCGCATGCTCGCCCTCGACCCGCTCGGTCCCGACGGCCCCGACCCCGACGGCGAGGAGCGCGGCGTCGTCGTGCAGACGGCGTCGGTCGCGGCGTTCGACGGCCAGGTCGGGCAGGCGGCCTACGCCGCGTCCAAGGCCGGGGTCGCCGGCCTCACGCTGCCGCTCGCGCGCGACCTCGCGCAGCACCGGATCCGCGTCATGACGATCGCGCCCGGGATCTTCCGCACCCCGATGATGGCGTCGCTCCCCGAGGCGGCGCAGGAGTCGCTCGGGGCGCAGGTGCCGCACCCGAGCCGGCTCGGGCGCCCGGAGGAGTACGCGCACCTCGTGCGCGCGATCGTGGAGAACCCGATGCTCAACGGCGAGGTGGTCCGCCTCGACGGCGCCATCCGCATGGCGCCGCGCTGAGCCGCAGGACCGCCGGGGGCCACGGGCCGCCCGACGCCGACAGGACCCGGGCACGCGCCCGGAGGAGAGGAGAGGGACGATGCCGCCGTACACGACGGCGACCGACTTCCGGGCCGACCTGCTCGCCCGCGCGACGGCGGCCCAGCGCCGCGCGTCCGCCCGGAGCTTCCCGGGCGACGGCACCGTCGCCGGGGTGCGCATGGGCGACGTGTTCGTGCTCGCGAAGAACGCCCTCGACCTGCCGGTCGACCAGATCGAGCTGCTGCTCGAGGACCGGATCCACGAGGTGCGGGCCGGCGGGTGCTCGATCATGGGCAAGGCGGCGACCGCCCGGCGCGTGACGGTCGAGCGGCACGCGGAGCTCGTCGAGCTCTTCCTGCGCCGGCACGACCGCATCGACACGTGGGACCTCGTGGACCTCACCGCGTCCCAGGTGCTGGGGACGTGGCTGCTCGACCGCCCGCGCGACGTGCTCGACGACCTGGCGCGCGCGCCCGACTGGCCGCGCCGTCGCTCCGCCGTCGTCGCGACGGCGGCGTTCCTGCGACGCGGCCAGGTCGACGACACGTTCCGGCTGTCCGCGATGCTGCTCGACGACCCGGAGCCGTACGTCCAGAAGGGCGTCGGCTGGATGCTCCGGCACGCGGGCGACGTCGAGCCCGAGCGGCTGCGGGCGTTCCTCGAGGAGCGGGCCGCCACGATGTCGCGCGACGTGCTGCGCGCCGCCGTCGAGAAGCTGCCGCCCGCGGAGCGCAAGGAGTGGCTCGCGCGCTGAGCGCCGGGGTCGCTCTCAGCCCCGGGACGGCGCCCGGCCGCAGCAGGGCTCGCGCAACCGCAGCCCTTCGCGGCGGGAGAACCACACCGTGAGCACGGCGGTGGCGCTGCCGAGGAGCGCGAGGTCGACGAGCAGCACGAGCGGCTCGATCGCGCCCTGCTCCATCGACGAGGCGCTGAAGGGTGCGAGGAGGAACAGGAAGAGGTTGTTGGCGACGTGCACGAGCACGGCCAGCTCGAGCCCGCCCGTCTTCCAGACGAGGAACCCGGTGCAGAGCGCGAACGCCGCGATGCCGATCTGCCCCACCCCGTCGTACCCGTGGCCGACGACGAAGAACGGGACCGGCAGGACGATCCCCCACACGGGCGAGCGCAGCCAGGTGCCGAGCATCTGCTGGGGAAGGCCCCGGAACGCGTACTCCTCGGCGGCGCACTGCAGCGGCCCAAGGATCAGGACGCACCCGAGGCTCAGCAGCAGGGCCGGGGTCACGGCCGGGGTCGCCAGGTCCGACGGCGGCCGGAGCAGGAACCCGCCCACGGTGACGACGCCGTAGAGCGGCACGACGAGCGGCACCGCGCTGCCGACGAGCCCCCACCGGAACCGTCCGGTGACCGAGTGGATCGTGCCGCGGCGCCGACCGCTCCAGCGCACGCCGAGCACGACGGCGGGCAGCAGGAGCGCGATGAGCCCGAGGCCGATCGCCCAGTCCAGCGGGTTGAGCGGGTCGGAGAAGTCGTCGGACGGCGTCGGCAGCCCGGGCCGGTAGGGCACCAGCACAGCGTAGGCGACCGCGACGACCGCGACCGGGGCGAGGAACCCGAGATAGAGGAGCGCCGTCGCGCCGAACGTGGTGAGCGGGGTCCACCACCGTGCGGGGCGGAGGTCGACGCGGGCCGCCCGGTGGTAGGGGAAGGTGGTCGCGGTCGTGCTGTCGAGCGTGGGCCGGGACACGGGACCGATGAGCGGCGGGCCGGGCACGGGTGCCGTCGGGACGGGGCTCTCGTCGAGCGAGGGGTGCATGCGTCGAGCCTGGTCGGGCGGCTCGTGCCGCGGTATCGGTCATCGGTCTGATTTCCCGGCCCCGGCCGGGGCGCCGGGCTCGTCGGTGCCTACAGTGCTCCGGTGAGCATGTTCGCGCAGCGCCCGGCGTGGCGTCGGGTCCTCCGCGAGACCGGCCTCCTGGCCGCGGTCGCCCTGTCGGGTGCCCTGCTGTTCCTCGGCAACTTCGCCATCAGCGTCGACACGCCGGGAGCGCAGGACGACCCCGTGCGGTTCGCCGGGCTCCTGTTCCTCGACCTCGCGTTCGGGGTCGCGGCATGGGTGGTCGTGCTCTGGCGCCGCAGCGCGCCCTTCCTCGTCGCCCTGCTGCTCGCCGTGCTCGCCGTCGTCTCGACCGCGGCGGTGCCGGCGGCCCTCGTCGCGTTCGGGTCGCTCGCCACCCGACGCCGGGTGCGCGAGCTGGCGCCGGTCGCGGCGGTCTGGCTCGTCGGCGTCCTGGCGGTGGCGGCACTGGGGATCGACCTGGTCGGCGTGGCGCTGCCGTGGTGGGAGGTCGTGGCCGCGGTGGGCGCGACCGCGGTCGTCCTCGCCGTCGCGCTCGCCGCGGGCATCGCGGTCGGCGCGCGGCGGGACCTCGTCGCCACCCTGCACGAGCGGGTCCGGCTGACCGCCGAGGAGCAGCGCCTCGGCGAGGAGCGCGCGCGCCACCAGGAGCGCACGCAGATCGCCCGGGAGATGCACGACGCCCTCGCCCACCGCCTCTCGGTGACCGCGATGCACGCGAGCGTCCTGCGGCACCGGACGGACCTCGACGCCGCGGACCGGGACGAGGCCGTCGCCGCCCTGCACGACAGCAGTCGTCAGGCGCTCGCCGACCTGCGCGAGCTCCTCACCTACGCGCGGGGTCCGAGCCGGTCGGACGACGACCGGCCCCAGCCGACCCTGGACCGGCTCGACGAGCTCGTGGCCGAGACGCCCCTCGCCCGGACGGACTGCGCCGTCGACCTCGAGCGCCTGCCCCCGACCGTCAGCCGGCACTCGTTCCGGATCGTCCAGGAGTGCCTGACCAACGCCCGGCGGCACGCCCCCGGGCAGCGTGTCGACGTCGCCATCAGCGGCGCTCCCGGCCGCGAGCTGGCGATCGTCGTGCGCAACGCTCTCGCGGGGCCGCGGCAGGGTGCGCCCCGACCGGGCCTCGGCGTCATCGGGATGCAGGAACGGGCACGGGCCGTGGGCGGGTGCGTCAGCGTCCGCCCGGGCGTCGACGAGCACGTAGTGTCGGTGACGATCCCCTGGCCCGCCGCGTGAGCCGCCCGTCGCCCGACGTCGTCCGGGTGGTCACCGTCGACGACCAGCCGGAGGTCCGCTCGGCGCTGCGCCTGATGCTCGGTGGCGAGCCCGACATCGCCGTGGTGGGCGAGGCGGTCGACGGGGACCACGCGCGCGACGTCATCGAGGCCTGCCGGCCGGACGTCGTGCTCATGGACCTGCGCATGCCACGCTGCGACGGGCTGGTCGCGACGGCGCGCGAGACGGCGCTCCGGCCGGAGACGGCGATCATCGTCCTGACGACCTTCGACACGGACCACCACGTCGTGCGCGCCCTGCGTGCCGGGGCGTGCGGGTTCCTCCTCAAGGACGCGCCGCCCGACGAGCTCGCCCACGCCGTCCGCGCGGCGGCCCAGGGGCGGCCCGTCCTCGCGCCCGCGGTGCTGCGGCGGGTGATGACGCTCGCGGCCGAGAACACCCGACCGCCGGACGTCGCCGTGGTCGACGCCCTCGCGACGCTCTCCCCGCGCGAGCGCGAGATCGCGCGCGCCCTCGCCCGGGGGATGTCGAACGCGGAGATCTGCGCGGCGCTGTTCATCTCGCTCGCCACCGTGAAGACGCACGTCAGCCGGGTGATCGCCAAGCTCGGCGTGGAGTCGCGCACCCAGGTCGCCGCCCTCGTGCTGCGGAACGACCCGGAGCACGGATGACCGCGGCGGGGGTTCCCGCGGCGGACCGGGCGGCGTACGGTGAGCGCACGCGGCCCGGACATCCTGGCAAGAATCTCCCTTTTGACCATCTGCTGTGAAACTTTGTGCCACACTGGCCCCGTGAGCAGCAGCACGCCCGGGGGGCCGTGGGTCGTCGGGCTCGACGTCGGGGGGTCGGGGAGCCGCCTCCTCGCCCGCCGCCTGCCCGCCGCGGCACGGTCCGGTGCGGGTACGGACGACGTCGCGCTGACCGGCCGACCGGTCGCCATCGGGCCCACGGGGAGCGACGCCGCAGACGTCGTGCGTGACCTCCTCGATGCCCTCCGTGCCGCGGTCCCCGCTCTCGCCGCGGACGGCGTCGCCGCTGCCGCGGTCGGTGCGACCGGCCTCGCGTCCCTCGTGCGCGACCCCGCCGAGCTGCACGCCGCGCTGCGCACGGGCCTCCCTCCCGCCGAAGGTCTCGCGGTCGACGGCGACCCGGCCGCCCGGCCCGGCCCGCGCACCGCCGTCGTGGCGGACGCGCTCACCGCGCACCTCGGCGCGCTGTCGGGCCGTCCCGGCGCCGTCGTGGCGGTCGGGACCGGGGCGATCGCGCTCGGCACCGACCTGCGGACCGTGTGGCACCGCGTCGACGGGTGGGGCCACCTGCTCGGCGACCTGGGCTCCGGGTCGTGGATCGGCGCGCAGGGGCTACGGGCCGCGGTCGCCGCGTACGACGGCCGCGACTCCGGCGGCTCGCCGGCGCTGCTCGCCGCCGCCGTCGCGCGGTTCGGCCCGGTGCCGTCGTGGCCCGGGCAGCTCTACACGCGCCCCGACCGCGCCCAGGTGCTCGCGTCGTTCACGCCCGACGTCGCGGCCGCCGCCCGTGCCGACGACCCCGTCGCGCGGCAGGTCCTCGCGGGCGCCGGGACCCACCTCGCGACGACGCTCGCCGCCGCGCTCGTCGACGGCGTCCCGCCGCTCGCCGCCGCGACCGGCGGGGTGCTGGGGATCGGCCCGCTCCTCACCGACGCGTTCCGGGCGCGGCTCGCCGTGCTGCGGCCCGACGTCGCGCTCGTCGACCCGGCGGGCACGCCGCTCGACGGCGCGCTGCACCTCGCCGCGCGCCTCGCGACCGAGCCGGGCTCCGTCGTCGAGCACGCGCCCTGGCTCACGCTCGGCGACCACGCCGCGCCACCGACCGCCGTGCCACCGACCGCCGCGCCACCGACCGCCCTGCCGCCGGGCGCGCCCGGCACCGCCCCGCACCCGACCACCGCCGAGGAGACCCCATGACCGCCGACGGCCTCGTCCGCATCCGCCAGGCCCTGCCGAGCCTGCGGCCCGCCGAGGCGCGCATCGCCGAGGCCGTGCTCGCCGACCCGGCGGCCGTCGTGGGCAAGACGATCACGGAGCTCGCCGCGCTCGTCGGGACGTCGCAGGCGACGGTCGTGCGGTTCTGCCGCGCGGTCGGGTACGCCGGGTACCCGGAGTTCCGCATCGACCTCGCGCAGGCGACGAGCCGCCGCGCCGTCGAGCAGGAGCGCGCGAACGTCGCGCACGGCGAGATCGACCCCGACGACACGCTGCACGACGTCGTCACGAAGATCGCGTTCCACGAGGCGCGCACCATCGAGGAGACGGCGCGCATGCTCGACCTCGACGCGCTGGAGCAGGTCACCGCCGCGGTCGCGCAGGCGACGCGGATCGACCTGTTCGGTGTCGGGTCGAGCGGGCTCACGGCGCAGGACCTCGCGCAGAAGCTCCAGCGCATCGGGCTGCTGTGCTTCGCGTCGCCGGACCCGCACGTCCAGCTCCAGTCCGCCGCGCTCCTGGCCGAGGGCGCCGTCGCCGTCGGCGTCTCGCACAGCGGGCTCACCGTCGAGACGAACGACGCCCTGCGCATCGCGCGCGACCGCGGCGCGACGACCGTCGCCGTGACGAACTTCCCCGAGTCGCCGCTCGTCGAGCACGCGGACCTCGTGCTCACCACGACGGCGCGCGAGACGCAGTTCCGGTCCGGCGCCCTGTCGAGCCGCATCGCGCAGCTCGCGCTCGTCGACTTCCTGTTCGTGCGCGTCGCACAGCGCCTGTACGACCGCACGACCGCGAACCTGCGCGCGACGTACGAGGCCGTGCAGCCCCACCGCCTCGGCTACGACCGCCGGACGCGCCCGTGACCGCCGTCGAGACGCCCGGCCTCGAGCTGCGCACGGACCTCCTGACGCGGGTCGCGCAGGCGCACGACGCGTCGCACTACCTCCTGCGGCCCGAGGTCGTCGTGCGCGCGCACGACCGCGACGGCGTCGTCGCCGCGATGCGCGAGGCGTCCCGCCGCGGGCTGCCGGTGACGTTCCGCTCCGGCGGCACGAGCCTGTCCGGCCAGGCGTCGGGCGCGGGCGTGCTCGTCGACACGCGCACGCGCTTCACCCGGGTCGAGGTGCTCGACGGCGGCGAGCGCGTGCGCTGCGAGCCCGGCGCGACGCTGCGGCTCGTCAACGCGCACCTGCTGCGGCACGGGCGCCGGCTCGGCCCGGACCCGGCGAGCGAGATCGCGTGCACGATCGGCGGGGTCGTGGCGAACAACTCGTCGGGCATGTCGTCGGGGACGGCGCGGACCGCGTACCGGACGGTCGAGGCGATGACGGTCGTGCTCGCGAGCGGGACGGTCGTCGACACGGGCGCGCCCGACGCCGACGCGCGCCTGCGCGCCGCCGAGCCCGCGATCCACCGCGGTCTCGCGGAGCTGCGCGACCGCGTGCGGGGCAGCGCGGCGGCGCGCGCGGAGATCGAGCGCCAGTTCTCGATGAAGAACACGATGGGCTACTCCGTCAACGCGTTCCTCGACCACGACGAGCCCGTGAAGATCCTCGAGCACCTGCTCGTCGGGAGCGAGGGCACGCTCGGCTGGGTCGCCGACGTGACGTTCCGGACGGTGCCGCTCCTCGCGCACGCCGCGACGACCCTCCTCGTGCTCGACTCGCTGGAGCACGCCACGGACGCGCTCGTGCCGCTCGTCGCGTCGGGCGCGGAGGCGATCGAGCTGCTCGACGCGGCGTCGCTCCGCGTCGCCGCGGCGGACCCGGCCGCCGATCCCTCGATGCGCTCGCTGGCCTCCGGGGCGGGCATCCACCGGCAGACCGCGCTCCTCGTCGAGTACCGCGCGGCGACCCCCGACGGTCTCGCGCCCTTCCAGGAGGCGGCGCGCGACGTCGTCGGCTCGCTCGCCGGCTTCCTGGCCGTCCCCGCCACGGTGACGACCGACGCCGCGACGCGCGAGCGCCTGTGGCGCGTGCGCAAGGGCCTGTACACCGCCGTCGCGGGCGCGCGGCCCGCGGGCAGCACCGCGCTGCTCGAGGACGTGGCCGTCCCCGTCGCCGACCTCACCGCGACGGTGCGCGACCTCGGCGCGCTCTTCGAGCGCCGGGGCTACGGCGACGCGGTGACGTTCGGGCACGCCAAGGACGGCAACCTGCACTTCATGATCACGCCGCGCCTCGGCGACCGCGCCGAGCTCGACCGGTACGCAGCGTTCAGCGACGACCTCGTCGACCTCGTGCTCGGCCACGGCGGCACGCTCAAGGCCGAGCACGGCACCGGCCGCATCATGGCGCCGTTCGTGCGGCGCCAGTACGGCGACGAGCTCTACGCCGTCATGCGCGAGGTCAAGCGGCTGCTCGACCCGCACGGCCTGCTCAACCCGGGCGTCGTGCTCACCGACGACGACCACGAGCACCTGCGCAACCTCAAGGTCGAGTCGTCGGCGGGCGGGGACGACGCGGCGCTCGTCGACCGCTGCGTCGAGTGCGGGTACTGCGAGCCGGGCTGCCCGTCGCGCACCGTGACGACCACGCCGCGCCAGCGGATCGCGCTGCTCAAGGAGATGGCCGCCGCGCCGCCCGCCGAGCGGCGCGAGCTCGAGCGGCAGTACGCCTACCAGGGCGTCGCGACGTGCGCCGCGGACTCGCTGTGCGTCGAGGCGTGCCCCGTGGGCATCGACACGGGCGTCGTCATGAAGGGCCACCGCGCGCGGTCGCAGCCGCGGCTCGTGCAGCGCGGGGGAGCGGCCGCCGCCGAGCACTGGGGGCCGGTGGTCACGGGCCTGCGCGCCGCGCTCGGCGTCGTCCAGGGCCTCCCGACACCGCTCGTGCGCGTCGCGTCCGACGTCGCCCGCGGGGTGGTCGGGACGGACGTCGTGCCGCGCGTCGACGCCGACCTGCCCGGCCCGGGGCCGCGCCGCGGGACCACGGCCGTCGTGCCCGACGGCGGCGCCACCTCCGCGCGCGCGGTGCTGTTCGCGTCGTGCATGGGCGAGCTCTTCGCGCCCGCCGGTGCCGGCCTGCCCGCGGGCGCGTGCGGCGGGGACGGCGCGAGCCGCCCGGTCGGGGCCGAGGCCGCGTTCCGGGCGCTGTGCGAGCGGGCGGGCGTCGGGCTCGTGGTCCCCGACGGGATCGGCGGGCTGTGCTGCGGCACCCCGTGGTCGTCCAAGGGCCTGCCCGACGGCGCGGCCGCCATGGCCCGCAAGGTCGTGGACGCGCTGTGGGTCGCCACGCGCGAGGGCGAGCTGCCGGTCGTGTGCGACGCGTCGAGCTGCACCCACGGCCTCGCCGAGACGGCGCGCCACCTCACCGGGACGGACCCGCGCGACGAGCGGGCGCGCGACCGGTTCGCCCGCCTGCGGGTCGTCGACGCCGTGACGTTCGTGCGCACCGACGTGCTGCCCGGCCTCGCGGCCCGCGGGGTCGACGTCGCGCGGGCGGGGGACGTCGTCGTGCACCCGACGTGCGCGACCGTGCACCTGGGCGCCGTGGACGACCTGCGGGCCGTGGCGGAGGCCGTCGCCGAGCGTGCCACCGTGCCGGCGGCCTGGGGCTGCTGCGGCTTCGCGGGCGACCGGGGGATGCTGCACCCCGAGCTCACCGCGGGCGCGACGCGCGCCGAGGCGGACGAGGTCGCGCACCGCGCCGGCACGCTCCCCGAGGGGCGCTTCGACGCGTACGTGTCGAGCAACCGGACGTGCGAGATGGGCATGTCCCGCGCCACGGGCGAGGACTACGTCCACGTGCTCGAGCTCCTCGAGGCGGCCACGCGTCCCGGCGCGACCGTCTGAGCCGCGCGCGGTCGCGCCTCGGTCGGCGCGCTCGGCGCGGTCGCTGCGACGCGGGGAGGCGGCAGACCTCTCGTCGCGGTGCATAGGGAGTGCCGACCGGTGGACGCCACCGCCGGCGCGCCCCCAGGAGGACGACCGGATGGACGGCATCACCGCGATCGCGCAGCGCGTGGCTGCCATCGAGGCGACCCTCAGTCCCGCCCGCGCCGTCGACGTCCGTGCTGTCGATCCCGGTGCGGCGCAGGCGGTCGCGACCAGCTCCGGCGCGCGCTTCGACGAGCTCCTCAGCACGGTGCTGGCGGGCTCGACCGGCACCGGCAGCACCCCGGTGGCGGGAGCGACCGGTCCCGACCGGACGCGCACGGTCGACGGTGTCCCCGGCGACCTCGCGGCCTACGGCAACGGGAAGATCCCCCGTTCCGCCCTGCAGGAGGTCGGGACGACCGGCCACCGCCTCTGGGCGCCCGCGGGCCAGGCGCTCGAAGGCCTGCTCGCCGAGGCGGCGCGCGACGGCGTTCGCATCGGGATCACGGACTCCTACCGGTCCTACGACGCGCAGGTCGACGTCGCCGCGCGCAAGGGCCTGTACTCCCAAGGCGGGCTCGCCGCCGAGCCGGGGACCAGCCCGCACGGCTGGGGCATCGCGGTCGACCTCGACCTGGACGACCGGGCCCAGGCGTGGATGCGCACCAACGGCGGCCGCTTCGGCTTCGTCGAGGACACCCCGCGCGAACCGTGGCACTGGGTGTACCGGTCCTGACCACCGCGGTCGCGACCTTGTGCGGTAGGCGTCGCAACAACCGCTCGGCCGCGGTCGCGACCTCGTGCCGCCACGCTGGGGGTCTGGTCGGCGGTCACCGGGCCGGCAGCCCCGACCGTGCTCGCAGGTCGTCACCGGACGTCGTCGCGCCCTCGGCGGCGGCGCGACGGGCCCCGTCGACGTCGTCGAGCACGCAGGGCTCGGACAGCCAGAACAGCGTCTCGCGCAGCGACTCGAGGTAGTCCCCGGCCATCAGCACCGCGGCACCGCGCCCCTGCCGGGTGATCCGCACGATCTGGAGCTCTCGCTCGGCCTCGTCCACCAGGGCCGACAGCCTGTCCCTCGCCTCGCTGAGAGCTACCGACTTCATGCGCTCATACTGTCCGGACTACGAGCCTGTGAATAGCCTCATTCTTGCCAAAGAGGCACCCCTTCTTCCCGTGCTCGCGGCCTTCTCGGCCCACGGGACGCCGGGAGGCCCGCGCAGCGGGCGTGCAGGCCGTCGGCCTCGACGTGCTCGACGGCGGATCGTTGGCGGGGTCTCTGCGCGCTCGAGGTCAGTTCCCGAACCCGACAGCGCAGTCAGGATTCGGCTGCGTTCCTGCCTGTAGTCCGTGCATCGGCGGACTTTCGACTTTTGATTGACACCCGACAGAAGCCTCGTAGGATGACGACCGAGTGGTAGGTGAATTTCACCCGACCGCTACGGCCCGACCGCCTCCGCGCGTGCCCCGGTGCACGTGGTGGCACTCTCCGTCCGCACGACGACGTGCGGGGGGATCGCGCTCGACGACGAGACGAGGAGGACCACCGGGCAGGGGGCGCGCAGCCCTCCCACCAGCACAGACAGACCGAGCCGCCCTGATTCCGTCGTTGGCGCGACGGGGGCGACCCGGTCCGGATGACCCCTCACAGGCGACTGAACCTCACAGGAGCGGCATCAGATGAAGGATATCGACCGGCGTACGCGCCGGAACCGGCGGGTGACCGCGGCTCTGGCCGCCGGCGCCCTCGCGCTCACGGGCCTGGGCGCGGCGACGGCACCCGCCGTCGCGCACGACGGCGTCGACCACGGCGCGGAACCGGGCGCCGAGGCGGCGCTCGACTGGTCCAACTACGAGCGCGTGCTGCTGACGAAGGACGTGGGCGAGCCCATCGACCTCGCGATCCTCCCGGACTCGCGCGTCCTGCACACGGCCCGCAACGGCGACGTGCGGCTCACCGACCCGGCGACGGGCGTCACGCGCGTGGTCACGACGCTCGACGTCTACGCGAACTCCGAGGACGGCCTCCAGGGCGTCGCGCTCGACCCGGAGTTCGAGGACAACGGGTGGGTCTACCTCGTCTACGCGCCGCGCGACGCGGACGGCGACGGCGTCGCGGACACTCCGACGGGCAACGCGCCCAACTCGCTCCCGGCGGGCGAGGACGAGAGCTACTGGGACCGCTGGGTGGGCGTGAACCGTCTCGCGCGGTTCCAGTGGACGGGCGACACGATCGACCTCGCGAGCGAGCAGGTGATCCTCGACGTCGAGGTGCAGCGCGGCCAGTGCTGCCACGTCGGGGCGGACATCGACTTCGACGGCGACGGCAACCTCTACCTCACGACGGGCGACAACACGCCCGCGAGCACCCCGGGCGCGAACGGCTTCGCGCCGAACAACGACGCCCCCGGCATGAACCCCGGCTTCGACTCGCGTCGTGGCGCGGGGAGCACGAACGACCTGCGCGGCAAGATCCTGCGGATCCACGTCGAGGACGACGGCTCGTACTCGATCCCCGAGGGCAACCTGTTCGCGCCGGGCACCGAGGGCACGCGCCCCGAGATCTTCGTCATGGGCGTGCGCAACCCGTTCCGGTTCGAGGTCGACCCGGAGACGAACTCGCTCTCCTGGGGCGACTACGGCCCCGACGCGACGAAGGCGGTCGCGGAGACCGCGGGCCGCGGGCCTATGGGCCTCGTGGAGTGGAACGTCGTCTCGCTCGACGACCCCCACAACGCCGGCTGGCCGTACGTCCAGGGCGACAACTTCGCCTACAACGACTGGGACTTCGCGACGGGCACGCCGGGGGAGTTCTTCGACCCCGAGAACCTCGTCAACGACTCCCGCTGGAACACGGGCCTGCGCGAGCTGCCGCCGGCCCGCGCCGCGACGCTCTGGTACGGCGACAACCCCGGCGACCAGCCGTGGGACGAGCTCGTGAACTTCGGCTCCGGCTCCGGCCAGGCGCCGATGGGCGGCCCCGTCTACCACTACGACGCCGACAACCCGTCGACCACGAAGCTCCCCGCGTACTGGGACCGCAAGGCGTTCTTCGGCGAGTTCTCGCAGGACTACCTCGCCGCGTTCACGGTCGACTGGGAGACCTTCGACGTCACGCACATCGAGGACTTCCTGCCGAACGCCGCGCTCGCCGCGGCGGGCCAGCCGCCGCACGACAACCCGATGGACCTCGAGTTCGGTCCCGACGGCTCGCTCTACGTGCTCGACTACGGCGACGGCTTCTTCCGCGCCAACCCCGACGCGGGCCTGTACCGGATCGACTACGCCGAGGGCAACAAGGCGCCCCAGGCGCGCTTCACCGCGACGCCCACGTCGTCGTCGCAGGCGCCGCTCGAGGTGACGTTCGACGCGTCGACGTCGTCCGACCCCGAGGGCGACGACCTCACCTACGCGTGGGACGTGGACGGTGACGGCACGTTCGACGCCGAGGGCGTCCGGACGACGCACACGTACACGGAGATCGGCGCGTACACCGCGCGCCTGCGCGTCACCGACGCGTCGGGCAAGTTCTCCCTCACGTCGCGCGTCATCTCCGTCGGGAACCAGGCGCCCGAGGTCACGATCGAGTACCCGGCCGACGGCGCGTTCTTCGACTGGGGCCAGGCCGTCCCGTACCAGGTGACCACGACCGACGCCGAGGACGACCTCGGCGGCGGCGAGGCGCCGACGCCGCACCTCACGTCGGGCGACCAGATCGGCGAGTGGCTCGCGGACGCCATCGGGCACGACGTCCTCGTCGAGACGCTCGGGGTCGACGCCGAGACGCTGGGCGAGGCCTCCGGCTTCACCCTCGACGAGCTCGTCGCGATCTCCGGCGGCGCCGTCACCGCGCAGATGGTGGCGGACGTGCTCGAGGCGTACGCCGCCGCGTTCGAGGACCCGCAGGCGGGCTCGGGCACCGTGTGCTCGCGCGTCGCGTGGACGTACGGCCTCGGGCACGACGAGCACGCGCACCCCGAGTCCACGGGCACGGGCTGCACGGGCGCGTGGCGCACCGACCCCAACTCGCCCGAGCACGGCCCGGGCGCGCTCCTGTACGGAGCGGTCGTCGTCACGTACACCGACGCGGGCCACAACGGCCTCCCGCCGGCCACGGGCGAGGCGACGCTGCGCCTCAACCCGAAGGAGCAGCAGGGCGAGCACGCGATCGGCCGCGAGGGCGTCGAGGTGTTCGCCGACGCGACCGCACGGGGTGGCAACGCCGTCCGCGGGCTCGGCGCGGGCGACTTCCTGCGGTACGACCCGGTGAGCTTCGCCGGGATCGACGGCGCCGTGGTCCGCGCGAGCGGCGGCGGCGAGCTCGAGCTCCGCTGGGGCGCGGCCGACGCCGAGCCGTTCGCGACCGCCGTCGTCCCCGCGGGCGAGGGCTGGCAGGACGTGGAGATCACGTTCGACGCCCCCGAGGGCTCGGGCACGCTGTTCGTGACGTCGTCCGACGAGCTCGCGGTGGACGCGATCACCATGGTGGGCGCGGGCGCGGCCGACGTCACCGCCCCGACCGTCGCGCACACGCTCGCGCCGGAGACGCCCACGGGCGTCGGCGGCGTGTTCAACGAGCCGGTGCGGTTCTCCGTGCAGGCCACCGACGACGGCGCGGTCGCGAGCGTGCAGTACTCGCGCGACGCGGGCGCGACGTGGACGAACCTCGCGGCGAACCAGCAGTACGGCGTGACGTTCTCGCAGGACGGCGCGTACGACCTGCTCTACCGCGCGACCGACACGGGCGGCAACGTCTCCGAGGCCGGCGCGGTGTCGTTCACGATCGACCTCGACGCTCCGGACGAGCCGACGGTCGCCTCGGCCACGACGGTCTCCGTCGGCGCCGCGCGCGTCTCCTACGGCGCGCCGGGCGAGGCCGTCGTCACGGTCACGGGCGAGGGTGGCACGCCCACGGGCGAGGTCGTGCTCACCACGGGCGAGACCGAGGTCGGGCGCGGGACGCTCGCGGACGGCACGGCGACGATCGCGATCGACCCGTCGCTCGCCGTCGGGACGCACACCCTCACCGCGACGTACGGCGCCGACGGCGTCTACACGGCGTCGGCGGGGACGGTGCGCCTCACGGTGGCCCAGGCCCGGTCGACCACGACGGGCAGCGTGGCGCCGAACCCGGTGAAGCCCGCCGTCGCGGCGAAGGCGACGCTCCACGTGGAGTCGTCGACCGGCGTCGTGCCCACGGGCGACGTGCAGGTGACGGTGCGCAAGAACAACGGCACCGTCGCGTCGCTCACCGGGACGCTCGACGAGGCGGGGGACGTCGTCGTGACGCTCCCCAAGCTCGCGGCGACCGGCACCTACCAGGTGCAGGCCCGCTACCAGGGGTCCGCCGGGGTCGCGCCCAGCACGGTGAACCTCACCCTCACGGTCCGCAGCTGACCGTCCCACCGGTGGCCCGGGCGACCCGCCCGGGCCACCGGCCCCCAGGCGTCCCCGGGTGCGGTCCCGGGGCGGCTCACCTCGAAGGAGAGACATGAGTTCACACCACCACCCGACGGTCTCGGCCAAGCCGATGACCCGTCGCAACCTGCTCAAGGCGCTCGCGGCGTCGTCGGTCGCCGTGGGCGTGGGGGCCGCCCTCGGTCCGTCGGCGGCGAACGCGCTCGGCGGCGCCCTCCCGACGGCGGTCGCGCCGTCCGGCGGGCGCAACCGGCTCGTGCCGGTGAACCGCATCGGCATCCAGCTCTACACCGTGCGGGACAAGGTCAGCTCGCTCGGGTTCCGGGCCGTGTTCGAGGAGCTCGCCGACATCGGCTACTCCGAGATCGAGTTCGCGGGCTACACGCAGGGGAGCGTCGGCGCGATCACCGTGCCGGAGATCCGGCAGCTGCTCGACGACAACGGCCTGCGGGCCGTCGGTGCGCACGTCAACCTCACCCCGGCGAACATCGACGCCGAGATCGAGAAGGCGCTCGCGCTTGGCATGCCGCACCTCGGCCAGGGCGGACCCATCGCGGGCGGCTACGGCGGACCCATCCCCAAGGCGCAGTGGCTCCAGGCCTGCGAGACCTGGAACCAGATGGGCGAGAAGGCCCGCGCGGCGGGGCTCAAGCTCTACTCGCACAACCACGCCCAGGAGTGGGCGTTCACCAGCGACGACCCGAACCAGCGCGTCTACGACCTGCTGTGGGACAACCTCGACCCCGAGCTCGTGTTCTTCGAGATGGACGTCTACTGGGCGTACGTGGGCCGCCACCTGTACCCCGGGTTCGAGCCGATCGACTACGTCACGCGCGACCCGCGCCGCTTCCCGATCCTGCACCTGAAGGACGGCAAGACGAACGAGTCCAGCGGCAACGGCTACGACATCATCGAGTTCGGCGCCGGCGACATCCCCTACCAGGCGTTCCTCTCCCAGCTCCGCGACCGAGGGCAGCGGTTCGGGCTGTACGAGCAGGACAACGCGGCGACCGTGGCCGAGCCCGGCAACGCCCTCAACTCCCTGGGCAACGCCCGCCGCAGCTACGGCGAGATCTCCTCGCTCCGCGGCTGACGCGGACCGACCACACCTGACAAGGAGCATCACATGAAGTGGAAGTGGAAGGTCCCGGCCGCCGCGCTGCTCGCGGTGGCCACGGCCACGGCGGTCGCGCCCGCGGCGCAGGCCGCCGACGTCGAGTGCACGACCGACCTCGGCGACCGGACCGTCAGCGGCGACCTCGTCGTCCCCGGGGGCGCGGACTGCGTCCTCGGTGGCGCGACCGTCGAGGGCGACGTCGTGGTCCAGCCGGGCGGCTGGCTCGACGCGACGTCCGTGACCGTGGGGGGCGAGGTCGTCGCGACCGACGCGTACGGCGTGCTGCTCGACGGCACGAGCGTCGCCGGGGACGTCAGCGTCTACTCGGCGGGCACCCGGAACGGGTTCCTGTACCTCAACGACCTCACCGTCGGGGGGACGTCGCGGCCGGGGGCGTGGACGTCGAGATCAGCGACTCGACCGTCTCCGGCGGGCTGCTCACGCAGGAGGCGAGCTACGTCGACCTGCTGCGCACGTCCGTGCGCGGCGACGCGACGCTCGACGGCTCCGCGTTCGGCGTGACGGTCGCCGGCGCCGTGGTCGGCGGCACGCTCACCGTGAGCAACGGTGCGCGCGACCTGCTCGTCGGCGCGACGGCGTCCGGCGAGGCCGACGAGTGGGGCAACGCGGTCGCGGGCGACCTCGTGCTCAGCGGGAACGCCGGCAACCTGCGGGTCGCGGGCACGGCGATCCAGGGCACGATCCGTGCGACGGGCAACGACCCGGCCGCCGTCCTCGGGCCCGGGAACACCGCGGGCGGCGTCGAGGGCGACCACACCGGCGAGGAGCCGGGGGCTGCGCCCGAGGGCGACCAGGCCGTGGCCGTCACCGTGCCGCAGCAGTCCGGAGGCGAGCTCACGTGGTCGCTCGAGGGCTCGTCGCGCCTCGTCGACCTCGGCGTCGCCGACGAGGAGCTCAGCTACTACCAGGCCCAGGGCCAGCTCGTCCCCGTGCGCGTCCAGGACACGCGCGCGGGCGACCCGGCGTGGTCGGTCACCGGCCAGGTGTCCGACTTCACGGCGGGCGGCCAGACGGTCGACGGCAAGCACCTCGGCTGGACGCCGGGCGTCATCGAGAACGGCGGCGACGCGGTCGCCGGCGCCCCGGTCGCGTCCGGGTTCGACGAGGGCGAGGGCCTCAAGCAGGCGCGCACCCTCGCGCGGGCCGACGAGGGCCACGCGCGCGGCGCGTCCGTGGTCGGGGCCGAGCTCGACCTCAAGATGCCGCTCGACACCCCGCGCGGCACCTACACCGCGACGATCACGCTCACCGCACTGGGCTGATCCCGCGGGACACCGCAGCCCGGCCCGGCACGGGCCGGGCGACCGGTCGGCCACCACGCACGCCGTGGTGGCCGGCCGGTCCGGCGGCTCTCGTCCGAGCCGCCCCACCTGCACCGACGAAGGACCGAGCGCATGACCCACCGCCGCACCTCTCCCGCCCCCGCGTCCCGCGCCCTGCGCGCGCTCGCCGGGCCCCTGCTCGCGCTCGCGCTCCTCGGCGCGCCCGCCGCCGCGGCGCTCCCCGGGGACGCCGCGCCCGCCGCGGCCCCCGGCCACGTCGCGCCCGCCGCGCGGACGGCCGTCGCGACCGACGACGCTCCCACGCCCGACCCGGAGCAGACCGTGCAGTGGGGCGTGCGCCCGGGAGACACCGCCCAGGGCGTCGACCGGCCCAACTTCGCGTACTCGCTCGCGCCCGGCGGCTCGCTGCGCGACAGCCTCGTCGTCTCGAACCACGGCGACACCCCGCTCGCGCTCGCCGTCTACGCCGCCGACGGCTTCCTCACCGACGACGGCACGCTCGACCTCCTCCCCGCAGGCGAGGAGTCGACCGCGCTCGGGTCGTGGATCGCCCTCGACCAGGCCGAGGTCGAGATCCCTCCGCAGGAGCGCGTCGAGGTCCCCTTCACCGTCACCGTGCCCGACGACGCGACCCCGGGCGACTACGCCGCCGGAGTCGTCTCGTCCCTCGTCGTGGTCGCCGAGGACGGCGTCACGACCGACCGGCGGCTCGGCTCGCGCGTGCACCTGCGGGTCCAGGGCGAGCTCGCCCCGGCGCTCGCGGTCGACGACGTGCGGCTCGCCTACGACGGCACGCTCAACCCGTTCGCGCCCGGCAGCGCGACCGTCACGTTCACCGTGACGAACGAGGGCAACGCGCGCGTCGCGCCGGCGACCGCCGTCCGCGTCGACGGCCCGTTCGGGCTCGGCGCGACGTCCGCGACCGACGTCGACGTGCCCGAGCTGCTCCCCGGCTCGTCCGTCGAGCGGACCGTCGAGGTCGACGGCGTCTGGCCGCTCGGTCGCGAGGTCGCGACGTTGACGGTCGGCGGCGAGGTCGTGCCGCTGCCCGGGACGGTGCCTGACCCGGAGGTCGTCGTGCCGGGCGTCGTCGCGACCGCCGCCACCTGGGCCGTGCCGTGGGTCGCGCTCGGCCTCCTCGTCCTCGTGGCGCTGCTCGTCGTCTGGCGCGTCCGCGCGCGGCGCCGGGCGCGGACCGCCCAGCAGCGCGCGGTGGACGCCGCCGTCGCCGCCGCGCTCGCCGAGCGTGCCGCGGGTGGGGCGGACGAGGCGCGGGCCGAGGACTCCCCGAGCGACCCCGACGCTGTGGGCAGCCCGGCACCGGACCACGACCCCGTGGCGAGACCTGCGCCGTGAGGTAACCGGGCCGGAGCGACGGTGGCGGAGACGGTGTCACCTGGCGTGCCTGGGCGGCGCGGTGCCTTCGATACGGTGCGGGGGTGCAGCTCGAGTGGACACAACCGTTCCGGTGGGGCCTCCTCCTGGCTTTCGACGAGCAGGAGTCCTTCGACCTTCCCCCGGACCTCGGCGACGAGGCGATCGCTTCGTCACCTTCCTGCCTGGCCGTGCCGGTGCTCCACGCCGCCGACGTCGACGTCTCGGACGACTGGCCCGACGAGGTGGATCCTCCGTCGGCGACGGTCACCGTGACCGTCGTCGTCGGCGAGCCCCTGCCCACGGGGGTCGCGGAGTTCGACGGACGACTCAGCTGCCCGTCCGGGCGCCTCGCGATCGGGGACGCCGAGAACGAGCGCACCCTCGACGTCCCCCGAGGGCCGCTGCGTGTGCAGGTCGACCGAGAGCCCGCGGAGTATGCGAGCCACGTGACGATGCGCATCGCCGCCTTGGAGCCGGACTGACGCCGGGGAACCGCGGCATGAGTCCGTGGAGCGGTACCGGGCCCGCGCCTGAGCGTCCCCGTCGCGGGGCGCAGGCTCAGCCTCCCGGCCGTGTGACGTCGTCGTGCGGGACGAGCACCTGCACCCCCGGGCGGTCGAGGACGGTCGTCGTCGTGGCGTCGAGCGCGCGCCAGGTCTCGTCGCTGAACCCGTTGCCGGTCGACCGCGCGAGCACGGCGGACGACCCCGACGTCAGGTAGCGCAGCGCCTCCTCCTGCCAGGCGAGGTTCCGACGGCGCGGCACCGGCTCGCCGGCGGCGTCCCGCGCGCCGTGGTCGTACGAGTACCCCGACAGGTCCACCGGGAGCTCGCAGCCGCGCTCGAGGTCGCGGCTCAGCACGTCGAGGACGGCGAGGACCCCGGGGGAGTCGGCGCGGACGCAGCCGTCGTCGGGGAGCGCCGCCGCCACCTCGGCCGTCGGGAACGGGGCGAGGCGCGGTGCGGTCTGCACCGCGGCCACGAGGAGGGCTGTGGCGCCGATGCTCAGGAGCGCCCCCGCCGCGACCCTGCCCGGGCGGGGCAGGAGCGAGCACGCGGCGGCCAGGACGAGGACCAGCGCCGGTGCCGAGAACGCCGCGTACTGCGGGTACGCGGACGGCGAGAGCAGCAGGACGCCGACCTGCACCGCGAGCAGCACGACCCACAGCCGCCCGCGCCGCCCGACCCACGCCGCGACCGCGGCGACCGTCGCCAGCGCCAGCACGGTCCACGCCACCGCGAGCTGCTCCTGCTCCGGCACGAGGTCGCGCAGGCCGCCCGTCCCCGTGAGCCACACGAGCCGCTGCTCGAGGTCCGTCGTCGCCGGGGGTCGGGTGAGCTGGTCGAGCACGACCATGCGGACCATGTCCGACCCCGCGGCGAGGAGGAACGGGCCGAGCACCGCCACCAGCGCGACGACGGCGCCCGCGGCCGCGCGGGCCGCGGTGCGCCACCCGGCGACGGCCAGCAGCCAGAGGAGCACGACGAGCAGCGGCACCACGCCCCAGATCTTGACCGTCGCACCGAGCCCGAGGACGGCCCCGCCCGCCCAGAGCCACGGGCGCTCGCGGCCGGTGCCCTCCTGGCGCCGGTCGAGGCCGCGGAGCAGCAGCACGACCCCGCCGAGCAGGCACAGGGAGCCGAGGGGTTCGAGGAGCGTGAGCCGCTCGGCCCACGCCGCCGCGTACGACAGGGCGTAGAGGACGCCGCCCACGACGGCCGCCGTCGTGCCCCACCGGCGCGCCACGCGCGTCACGAGCACGGCGTTGGCCGCGCCGACGAGCATGATGCCGACGCGCGCTGCGACCAGGGCGTGGTCGTCGCTCGTCCACGTGGTGAGCGCCGCGAAGGGCGTCAGGGCGAGCGTCGAGCCGGGCGGGTGCAGCAGCAGGAAGTCGCGGTAGGGCACGCGGCCGTGCACGAGCGCCACCGCGGCCGAGAAGTACACGCCGTCGTCGTACCCGCGGTACCCGCCGATCCCGGCCGAGCCGCCGACGAGGTGCCACCGCACGAGGAACGCCAGGCCCGCCACGACGGCGGCCACGACCCACCCCCACCGCGCGGCAGCGGGCGCTCGGCGCGGGGCACGGGCTGCCAGGCTCACACCCGCCAGTGTGCGCCGGGGCCGCGGCGGGCGCGCGACGCGTCCCCCTAGCGGGACCCGACCGGGCGCTCCCGGCCGGGCTCCGGCAGGTCGTCGACCGGGGCGGGCGCCGCCGGGCGCGGCAGCGGCCGGACCTGGCCCGCGACCGCGAGCGACAGCACCGTGGCGGCGCAGATCACGAGGAGCGCGTGGCGGGCCCCGACGCCGTCGACCAGCAGGCCGAGCAGCGGGGGAGCGCTGAGCATCGCGACCGTGGAGAACGACGTCGCGACCGCGACGCGGGGTGCGGCGTGCGCGGGGTCGTCGGACGCCGCGGCGATCGCGACGGGGTTCGCGAGCGCCGCACCGCAGCCCCACAGGACGATGCCGACCCACGCGAGCGGCAGCGTGGGCGCGAGGCCGAACACGAGGAGCCCGACGAGCGCGGACGCGCCCGACGCCCGGAGCACCGCGACGCGCCCGAACCGGTCGATGAGCCCGGTGCCCGCGAACCGGAACACCGTCATCGCGCCGACGAACGTCCCGTACGCCACCGCGCCGAGCGCCTCGCGCACGTCGAACCCGTCGACCACGGCGATCGACAGCCAGTTGCCCGCCGAGCCCTCCGAGAGCGACGACGCGAGCAGCACGAGCCCGATGAGGAGGGTGCGCGGCTCGCGCCACGCGGCGAGCGCCGCGCGGACGCCCGCGCCGCGCCGGGGTGCGGGGGCGCCGTCGGCCGCCGCCGTGCGCGCCGCGGCCCGCTCGGGCGCGATCGCCGTCGCGGGCGCGATGAGGAGCGCGCGGGCCGCCGTGACGACGAGCGTGACGACGACGACCTGCGTGGCGATGCCCACGTGCGCCCACGAGAACGCGGCGGCGACGAGCGCCCCGCACGCCGCCCCGATCGAGAAGGCCGCGTGGAAGTGGGGGAGGATCGCGCGCCCGACGTGGTGCTCCACCGACGCCGCGCAGATGTTGATGGGGACGTTGGTCAGCGCGCCGCACATGCCGTTGAGGAACGCGCCCGCCGCGAACACGCCGACGCTGCCGGTCGCCGTGCCGAGCGCGACGAGGCCGAACCCGACGACGTTCGCGGACGTCGCGACGACGAGCGTCGTGCGGCTGCCGAAGCGCGCGACGACCGCGCCCGTCACGACGACGGCCGTGAGGGTGCCGACCCCGCCCACGACGAGCAGCGCGCCGAGCTGGCCCGAGCTCAGCCCGAGCGCCTCGCGCACCGACGGCAGGCGGCTCATCCACGACGTGCCGATGACGCCGAACAGCGCGAACTGCACCATGAGCGCCCACCGCGCGCGCGAGACCACGGCGCGGTCCGTCAGGGCGCGCGCCGTCCCGGAAACCGGAGGGTTTGTTGACACTTGCCCGAGTCTACGGAGCGGGCGGGCCCCCGGGCCTCCGTTTTCCGGGGCGGCGACCCGTCAGAGGCGGACGGTCCCCGCGACGCACGTGACGCTCGACCCGCCGACCCAGACGGTCCCGGCGCCGTCGCGCTCGACGTGCACGCGCCCCGCCCGGCCGAGCGCGGCGCCCTGGGCGGCGACGTAGTGCCCGGGGAGGCGCCCGTCGCGCGTGAGCCACTGCCCGACGACGGCGTTGAGGCTCCCGGTGACCGGGTCCTCGGGGATGCCCATGGCGAGCGCGAACCCGCGCACCTCGACGGCGGTGCCGTCGGGGCCGCCGTCGTCCCCGTGCAGGCCGGCGACGCCCACCGAGAGGTCGGGGTGCTCCGCGCGCAGCCGGGTCCAGTCGGGCGTCAGCCCCGCGACGCGCGCGGCGGAGTCGAGCAGGACGACGCGCCAGCCCGGCCCGTTGTCGAGCACGCGGTGGTCGAGCACGGCCTCGTCGGGGACGCCGAGCGCGGCGACGATCGCCGCGAGGTCGTCGGCCGGGACCGGCTCGTCGGCGAGCAGCGCGGGCGCGGCGAACGCGAGCCGCTCCGTGCCCTCCTCGCGCCGGATCGTCACGAGCCCGACGCCGCACTCCTGCACGACGACGTCCCCCGCGCGCGGGCTGCCGCCCGCCTCGAGCCACGCGTGGCACGACCCGAGCGTCGGGTGGCCCGCGAACGGCAGCTCGCCCGCCGGGGTGAAGATCCGCAGGCGGTAGTCGGCGCCGCCTGCGGCGCCGTCGGGCGTGGGCGGCAGGAGGAACGTCGTCTCGGAGATGTTGGTCCAGCGCGCGAAGGCGGCCATCTGCTCGTCCGTGAGGCCGACGGCGTCGAGCACGACCGCGACGGGGTTCCCGAGGGTCGGCGTGCGGGTGAAGACGTCGACCTGGGCGAACGGGCGGGACGCGGTCCGGTCGGCGATGTCTCCGTGGCGTGCGGTCATGCCGTGAGCGTACGTCCCCGCTGATGGGAGCACTTTTGTCGACGGTGCGACGGAAGTTGTAGACACATCGATAGAACGGGGGCTAGCCTGTCCAGCGTTGTCATCGACGGGGCCAGGCAGGGGTTACGCTCCGTGGACTCGTAGTCCGACCGAGTAAGGAGCAACGATGCTCGAACGCACCAGCCTGCCGGTGTCCCGCCGGATCAGGTACCGACGCGGCGCGGCCGCCCTCACCCTCGGCGCGCTGGTCGTCGCGGGCTGGGCCGTCCCCGCCGCGGCCGATCTCCCCGAGCAGGAGCCCGGCGTCACGCTGCGGACCTTCCAGCTCGCGCAGAACCCCGGCGGGGTCTGCACCCTGAAGTCCGGGCAGACGCCCAACGTCGACAAGCTCATGCCGACCATCGACTGGTCCACGGCCGAGCAGTTCGGCGCCGAGGACAACTTCATCTCGCAGGTGAGCGCAAACCTGCACGTCCCGGCGGACGGCCAGTACCAGTTCCGCGTGACCAACGACGACGGCGCGCTCGTCTACATCGACGGCCAGCTCGTCCTCGAGAACGACGGCCCCAACGACTCGACCTCCGTCGAGGGCAGCGCGACGCTCACCGCAGGCGTGCACGACCTGCGGGTCGACTACTACGAGGGCAGCGACAAGCAGCGCCTCACGCTCGCGTGGAAGACGCCGGGCAGCTCCTCCTTCCAGGTGATCCCGACCTCGGCGCTCAGCACCGAGGCCGGCGTCGTGCGCGTGACCGCGCCCGGCTACAAGTACTGCGAGGGCGCGACCGACACGGCCGGCGACGGCCTGCGGCTCGACTCCGTCAACCCCAACTACGAGCTCGTCGACCTGCGCCCCGCGGGCTTCGAGCCCAAGGTCTCCGGCCTGGCGTTCACGCCGGACGAGCAGCTCGCCGTCGTGACCACGGGCGAGGTCAGCTCCGGCGGCTGGCGCCCCGACCCGGTGTCCGGCGAGGTGTACTTCCTCGACGGCGTCACCACGGCCGACGGCCCCGAGGACGTCACGGCGACGCTCGTCGCGGACGAGCTCCTCAACCCCATGGGCATCGAGGTCGTCGAGGACTCGATCTTCGTCTCGGAGCGGTACCAGCTCACGCAGCTCACCGACCCCGACGGCGACGGCTTCTACGACACGCACACGAAGATCGCGGAGTGGCCCGACGGCGGCAACTTCCACGAGTTCGCGTTCGGCCTGATCCACGACGAGGACTACTTCTACGTCAACCTCTCCGTGGCCATCAACAACGGCGGCGCCACGACGAACCCGCAGCCCGCGGCCAACCGCGGCACGTCGATCAAGATCGACCGCGAGACGGGCGAGGTGAGCTACGTCGCGGGCGGCCTCCGCACGCCGAACGGCATCGGCTTCGGCCCCGAGGGCGAGATCTTCGCGACGGACAACCAGGGTGCCTGGCTGCCGTCGAACAAGCTCATCCACATCCAGCAGGACAAGTTCTACAACCACTACACGAACCCGGCCGGGCCGTTCGACTCGAACCCCGTCGCCCCGCCGGCCGTGTGGCTGCCGCAGAACGAGATCGCCAACTCCCCGGGCAACCCGATCCTCGTCGAGGACGGCGAGTTCGCGGGCCAGATGCTGCTCGGCGACGTCACGTACGGCGGCATCCAGCGCGCGTTCCTCGAGAAGGTCGACGGCGAGTTCCAGGGTGCGGTCTTCCGCCACACCGCGGGCCTCGAGGTCGGCGTGAACCGCGTCATCTACGGCCCCGACGGCGCGCTCTACGCCGGCGGCACCGGTGAGGGCGGCAACTGGGGCGAGTCCGGCAAGCTCCGGTTCGGCCTCCAGAAGCTCGTCCCCGTCAACGAGGACTCCTTCGACATGAAGGAGATGCGCGTGGTCGAGGGCGGCTTCGAGATCGAGTACACCGACCCGGTCTCCGACGAGGTCGTCGAGAACCTCGCCGACGCGTACCAGATCAAGCAGTGGCGCTACGTGCCGACGCAGCAGTACGGCGGCCCGAAGGTCGACGAGCAGCCGCTCTTCGTCACGGACGCCCAGGTGTCCGAGGACCGCACGACCGTCACGCTGAAGATCGACGGTCTCAAGCCCGGCCACGTCGTCTACGTCCGGTCCCCGCGCCCGTTCGCATCGGCCGACGGCGCGGAGCTCCTCAGCACCGAGGCCTGGTACACGCTCAACTCGCTGCCCGGCTACGTCGCCCCGGCCGACCGCGGCTGGTACGAGGCGGAGCTGGCCCAGCCTCTCGGCGGCTCGAGCATCGGCTCGGACCACAGCAACTACTCCGGCTCCGGCTTCGCCGCGGGCATGACGAGCGTCGGCTCCGGCCGCACGTTCTCCGTGACCGTCCCCGAGGCGGGCACCTACCCGGTGAACGTGCGCTACGCCAACGGCATCCACCCGTACACCGAGCTGCGGTCCAAGAACGTCTCGCTCCACGTGAACGGCCAGGACCTCGGCCAGTGGAACTTCCCGACGACGGGGAGCTGGAAGGACTGGGGCGTGCAGACGCGCGACCTCGAGCTCCAGGCGGGAACGAACACCATCACGCTCGCGTACGAGACGGGCGACCAGGGCAACATCAACATCGACGTGCTCTCGATCGGCGAGAACCCGGACATCTGCACCCCGGGCGAGGTCGAGGACGGCTACACCGCCCTCTTCGACGGCACCCTCGCGAGCCTCCAGGAGGGCTGGCGCATGGCCGGTCCGGGTGGCTTCGGCCGCCAGGAGGACTGCTCGATCCAGGGCGCGGGCGGCATGGGCCTGCTCTGGTACAACCAGGAGCTCGGGGACAGCTACAGCCTGAAGCTCGACTGGAAGCTCCTCAAGGACGACAACGGCGGTGTCTTCGTCGGGTTCCCGAACCCGGGCGACGACCCGTGGGTGGCCGTCAACAAGGGCTACGAGATCCAGATCGACGCGACCGACGCGGCCGACCGCACCACGGGCGCCGTCTACACGTTCCAGGGCGCCGACGCCGCGGCCGTCGAGGCCTCGCTCAAGCCGGTCGGCCAGTGGAACGCGTACGACATCCGCGTCGAGGGCGACCGCATCCGCATCTACCTCAACGACGTGCTGGTCAACGACTTCACGAGCACCGACCCGGCCCGCCTGGTCAACAGCTTCGTGGGGATCCAGAACCACGGCAACGGCGAGATGGTCAACTACCGGAACATCCGGTTCAAGGAGCTGACCGACGAGCCCGTCGAGGAGCTCGCGATCTCGACGACGGTCCAGACCCGCTGCCTCGCGGGCAAGGTCTACGTCGCGGTCCGTGCCACGAACGACGACACGGTGCCGGCGGACGTCACGCTCACGACGCCGTTCGGGACGAAGACGGTGACCGGCGTCCAGCCGGGTGCCTCCGCGTACCAGTCGTTCGCGACGCGTGCCACGTCGGTCGAGGCCGGCGTCGCGCAGGTCTCCGCGACCGGTGACGGCCGGACGTTCGAGGCGGACGCCGCCTACGAGGCCGTCAGCTGCGGCTGAGCCGATGACCCGGGGCGGGCGGCGTGAGCCGTCCGCCCCGGGTCGCACCGGGCGGGGGCGGCGGCACGAGCCGCCCCCGCCCGACCCGTCTCGTCCGGCGCCCGGCAGGGCGTCCCCGCAGGGCGGAGCGCGGTCCGACGGCGCTCCCACCCTCGCGTAGGGTGCTCACGTCCGCGCGCTGCCGCACGGACGCAACGCACGAACGTCGTGGGCGAGCCGGCCGAGGCCGACCCCACGACTCCCCGACGAGTTCCCGACGAGGGGAGCCCCCATGACGCTCGGACGCCTCCTGCACCGGACCGGACGGTTCGCCGCCCGCCGCCGGGGCGCGGTCCTCGTCGTCTGGGCCGTCCTCCTCGTCGCGGGCGCCGTGCTCGGCGGGGCGGTCTTCGACAAGACCTCCGACGTCGACCCCGCCCCGCCGGGCAGCGCGTCCGCCCTCGCGGCGCAGCGCCTCGAGGAGCTCGCCCCCGAGGGCGAGACCGTCGTCGCGGTGCTGTCCGGCCGCGACCACTTCTCCGCCGACCTCATCGCCCAGGCGAGCGAGGTCATGCACGGCATCCGCGCGATGCCCGGGGTCGTCGAGCTCTCCGACGCCTACACCGGCGGCGGGCTCATCGCCGACGACGCGCAGGGCTCGCTCGTCGTCGTCGAGCTCGACCCCGCGCTGTCCGACGACGAGGCGCTCGCCCTCGCGCACCGCGTCGCCGACGCGCTGCACAGCGTCGACACCCCCGAGGTGCTCGTGGGCGGCGCGCTGCTCGCGGAGGAGGCGTTCGTCGAGCAGGCCATCACCGACGCCGCGGTGGGCGAGGGGATCGCGATCGCGGTGCTCCTCGTCGTGCTCGTCGTCGTCCTCGGCGGCCTGCGGGCCGGCCTGGTCCCGCTGCTCTCCGCGCTCGCCGCGATCGCGGTCGCGCTGCTCGTGCTCAGCGGGCTGCTCGGCGTGGTGCCCGTCAACGAGTTCGCCGTGAACGTCGTGACGCTGCTCGGTCTCGGCCTCACGGTCGACTACTCGCTGCTCGTGCTCGCGCGCTTCCGCGAGGAGCGCGCCGCGTCCCCGGGCCTCCCGCTCGACGAGCTCGTCGGGCGCACGCTCGCGACCGCCGGCCGCGCCGTGCTCGCCTCCGGCCTCGCGGTCGCCATCTCGCTCGCCGGGCTCCTCCTGCTCGGTGACTCCCTGCTCTCCGGCATGGCGGTGGGCGGCGCGATCGTCGTGCTCGTCGCGACCGCCGCCGGGCTCACGCTCGTCCCCGCGCTCGTCGCGACGTGGCACCGCGCGATCCCCGCGCCGGGCGCGCGCACCTGGTCCCACCCGTGGACGGGCCGCGGCGGCGCCGGCACGCTCGGCCGGCTCGCGCGCACCGCGCAGCGCCACGCCGTGCTCGTCACGCTCGGCGCGACGGCGCTCCTGCTCGCGCTCGCCGTGCCCCTCGGCTCGCTCACGCTCGGCAGCTCGGAGGTCCGCTCGCTGCCCGCCGACGCCGAGGCGCGCCTCGCCGCCGACGCCACCATCTCCCGCTTCGCCGACCTCGGCGTCGCGCCCGTCACCGTGCTCGTGGAGGGCCCGGTCGACGACCCGGCGGTGCCCGACCTCCTCGACCGGGCCGCCGCCCTGCCCGGTGTCGAGGACGCCATGCAGGACACCGGCTACCCGCCCGAGGTCACCGTCGTCGACCTCACGCCCGACGTCGGCCCGGGCGGTGACGCGACGGCCCAGGAGGCGCAGGACCTCGTGCACGCCGTGCGCGCCCTCGACACCGACCTGGAGGTGCGGGTCGCCGGACCGGCCGCCGAGGTCGTCGACACCCAGGAGCACCTCGCGCAGCGGCTCCCGCTCGCCGCCGGGGTCGTGGTGCTCGCGACCTTCGTGCTGCTCTTCCTGCTCACCGGCTCGCTCGTGGTGCCGCTCAAGGCCCTCGTGCTCAACCTCCTCACGCTCGCGGCGACGCTCGGCGTCCTCGTCTCCGTGTTCCAGCACGGCGTCGGCGCCTCGCTCCTCGGGTTCGAGCCGTGGGGCGCGCTCGACGTCACGACGCCCCTGCTCGTCGGCATGCTCGTGTTCGGCCTGTCCACCGACTACGAGGTCTTCCTGCTGTCCCGCACCGCGGAGGAGTGGCGCGCCCGCACGCCCGGCGAGGACCCGCGCGTCGCGAACGACCGGGCCGTGCTCCGCGGCATCACCGCGTCCGGCCCGGTCGTCACGACGGCGGCCGTCGCCATCGGCATCGTGTTCCTCGGCTTCGCGGCGGGAGAGCTCGTCGCGATGAAGGAGGTCGGCGTCGGCATGGCCGTCGCCGTGCTCCTCGACGTCACCGTCGTGCGCGGGCTGCTGCTGCCCGCGACGATGACGCTCCTGGGCCGGTGGAACTGGTGGCCCTCCTGGCGCGGGGGAGAGCCCGGGCCCACCGAGGGAGAGCCCGGGTCCGCGGAGGGAGAGCCCGGGTCCGCCGAGGTAGAGCCCGGGTCTGCCGAGGTAGAGCCGAGGTCGGTCACACGTCGCGCATGACCTCGGTGACGAAGCGCGCGGAGCGCTCGCGGAGGCCGTCGACGCGGAGCTCGACGAACAGCTCGCGCATCGACTCGTCGTCGCCCATCTCGGTGCGGGTGGGCGCCCGGCGGACGTTCTGCGAGCAGAGGAACTGCGTGCAGATGAGGGTGCCGACGGTGTTGCCGCGGCGCCCGGCGGCCCCGGCGCGGCGCGCCACGTAGAGGCTGACGTCGTCCGTCACGACGACGTCCTCGCACCACGCGCACACGGCGCGCTTGCGCCGTCCGCCCGTCTTGGCGTCGGTCGAGCGCAGCAGGACGCCGCGCGGCTCGTCGTCGACCTCCACGACGGCGTACGCGAGGAGCGGGGCCTTGCGGTCGCGCCACCCGAGGTAGTCGAGGCGGTCCCAGTCGAGCGTGTCGAGGTCGGGGAGGGTCGCCTGCGCGGCCTCGCGCTTGGACGCGTTGACGAACGACGCGCGGATCTGCTTCTCGGTCAGGGGGTTCATGGGTTCGCTGCTTCCGTGTCAGGACGGTCCGCGGCCCGGCGGGCGTGCACGACGACGCGTGCTCGCCCGGGCGCACGACGGCGCCGCCGGGGGCGGGGAGGACGGCGTGCCCGCAGCCGTCGCGTCGTGACCGGCGCGGCCGCGACGACGGGGTCGTCGGACGGCGGTGCGCCCCGGAGCGAGGCGGGCGTCGGGGACGACGGCCCGCGGCCCGGTGGTCTCAGCGGGTGACGGTGCGGGGGGAGAGGGCGCCCGAGCAGGCCGCCATGGCCACCTCGCAGCCTGCGGTGCCGTGCATCCGCGTCTCCTCGTCCCGTGCGGCGCGCCGGCGGCGCGATCCTGACTCGTGGTCGTGCCCATCCGGCACGACGGACGGCTGCCCTCGGCAACCGTCACCCTCGATGGTGCGCCTCGGCCCCCGCCGTCGTCAACGTGATTGCCGCCCGGGCCGCCACGCACCCCGCTCGACGGCCGACGCCGTCCCTCAGGACGTGGCCCAGACGCCCAGCTCGTTGCCGCTCGGGTCGAGGAAGTGGAACCGGCGGCCGCCGGGGAACTCGTACGGGCCCTCGACCACCTCGCCGCCCGCGTTCCGGACGGCGGCGAGCGTCGCGTCGAGGTTCTCGGAGAACAGCAGGACGAACGGACCGCCGCGGGTCACGTCGCCCGACTCGGCCAGACGCAGACCGCCGGCCTCGTCCGCGCCGGACTCCGCCGCCGTGCGGATCCCGGCGTACCCGGGGCCGTAGGGGACGAACTCCCAGCCGAAGGCCGCGCCGTAGAACGCCTGCGCGGCGGCGAGCTCGGTCACGGGGAGCTCGACGTAGTCGATGGAGTGGTGGATGCCGTGCGCGTGGTTGCTCATGCGCCCATCGTGACGTGGGCCACCCACGGGCCACCCGCGGGCCGCCCGCCGGCACCACCGCGGCGGGTGCTTCCCCGGTGACCTTCGGCCCCGCCCGGGTGACGAAGTGCCGGGCCCGGCGAGCGGGTCGCTCGGCCAGACTCGGGGGTTCCGCCGTCCGCCGTCCGGGAGGAACTCCGTGCCCGTCGCCCTGCCGTCCCCGTCCGAGACCGCCGCACCCGCCGGGGAGCGGCTGGTGTCCGTGGAGGTGGTGGTGCCGTCCGGGGTGTTCTGGGCGGGGGAGGCGCGGAGCGTGACGGTCCCGGCGGCGTCGGGCACGCTGGGCATCCTGCCGCGGCACCAGCCGGTCGCGGCGTCGCTCATGGCGGGCCGGGTGCGTCTGCGCACCCCGGACCGCCCGACGGCCGAGCTGCGGATCGGGGGCGGGTTCCTCGTCGTCGACCAGGACGAGGTGACGATCCTCGCCGACGACGCGACATGGGTGCGCGCTCGGTAGCCCGCTACGCGGGGTCGGTCGTCGTCCCGAGCTGCACGACGACGACCCGGTGCCCGTCGGGGTCGTGGACGTGCGCGAACCGGTCGCCGGTCTCGGCGTCGGCGTCGGGCCCGACGAACGGCTCGACCCCGGCCGCGGCGAGGCGTGCGAGGGTCGCGTCGAGGTCGTCGACGTAGAGCACGAGGTTGGGCAGGCCGTGACGCACGAGCGGGGCGCCGCCCTCGGGGAGCGGCACGAGCCACAGACCCGGCTCGTCGACGCGCCCCGGGCCGACGTGGAGGAGCGGGAACCCCTCGGTCTCTCCCTGGAACAACGTGCGGAAGCCGAACCCGTCGGCCCAGAACGCGGCGCTCGCGTCCAGGTCGTGGCAGAGCAGGACCGTGCGCCCGATCGTCGTCGTCATGCGACGAGCCTAGGGCGCACCGCCGACGCCGCGCCCGCGGGGGGCCGGCCTCCCGGGGCGCGCCCGCGCCGTCGGGCATACCGTGGACGGCATGGCGACCGACGGCGGCATCCGCAGGACGATCAGCGACCTCGTGGCGCAGGAGCGCGAGCTCCGCGAGCAGCTCGCGCAGGGGGAGATCACCGGGGGCGAGGAGCACGAGCGGCTCCGGGCGATCGAGGTCGAGCTCGACCAGTGCTGGGACCTGCTGCGCCAGCGCGGCGCCGCCCGGGAGTTTGGCCGCGACCCCGATGCGGCGACGGTGCGAGACCCCGGTACGGTGGAGAACTACCTGGACTGATCGCCGACGGCGACGTCCGGCTCCCGTTCCGACCTCAGAAGGAGAACCCCATGACCACGTCCAGCGAGCAGGCGGCGCACAGCCCCCTCCCCACCGGGACCGAAGGGCGCGACATCCCCGGTCACGCGGGCGCGGTCGCACGGTTCGTCGTGGCGTTCGCGCTGTTCGTCGGCGGGCTCGTGCTCATGGGCTCGGGCATGTCCGGCGTCGACGGCGGTGTGTGGCTCTTCGTGGGCGGCCTCGCCGCGGCGACGCTCGCCTTCGCCCTCCCGATGGCGGGCACGGGCACGACCGAGCGCTGACACCCTCGACACGGAGGCCGGGTCCCGACGGGACCCGGCCTCCGGCGTCTCCCGGGGTCAGCCGAGCGTGGCCCGGACGGCCTTCGCCGCGGTGACGAGGTGCTCGAGCGACGGCACGGTCTCCTCGTAGCGGCGGGTCTTCAGGCCGCAGTCCGGGTTGACCCAGACGACGCGCGGGTCGATCGACTTCACCGCGAGCTCCAGCAGCTCGGTGACCTCCTCCGTCGAAGGCACGCGCGGGCTGTGGATGTCGTAGACGCCCGGCCCGATGCCGCGGGAGTACCCGGCGTCGCGCAGCTCCGGCACGATCTCCATGCGCGAGCGCGCCGCCTCGACCGACGTCACGTCGGCGTCGAGGCCGTCGATCGCGCCGATGACCTCGCCGAACTCCGAGTAGCACAGGTGCGTGTGGATCTGCGTCGCCGCCTCCACGCCCGACGTCGCGAGCCGGAACGACCCGACGGACCAGTCGAGGTACGCCGGCTGGTCCGCGCGGCGCAGCGGCAGGAGCTCGCGCAGCGCGGGCTCGTCGACCTGGACGATCCCGATGCCGGCGGCCTCGAGGTCCGCGATCTCGTCGCGCAGCGCGAGGCCCACCTGGTTCGCCGTGTCGCCGAGCGGCTGGTCGTCGCGCACGAACGACCACGCGAGGATCGTCACCGGCCCGGTGAGCATGCCCTTGACGGGCTTCTCGGTGAGCGACGCCGTGTACGCGGACCACTCGACGGTGATCGGCGCCGGGCGCGTCACGTCGCCCCACAGGATCGGCGGGCGCACGCAGCGCGACCCGTACGACTGGACCCAGCCGTTCGCCGTGACGGCAAACCCGTCGAGGTGCTCCGCGAAGTACTGCACCATGTCGTTGCGCTCCGGCTCGCCGTGCACGAGCACGTCGAGGCCCAGCTCCTCCTGGAGCGCGACGACGCGCGCGATCTCCTCGCGCATCGCGGTCGTGTAGTCCGCGTCCGCGAGCTCGCCCTTCGTCCACAGCGCGCGGGCGCGGCGGATCTCGGGCGTCTGCGGGAACGACCCGATCGTCGTCGTGGGCAGCAGCGGCAGGTTCAGGCGCGCCTCCTGCGCCGCCGCGCGCTCGGTGTACGCGCCGCGCGCGAAGTCCGCGTCGGTCAGCGCGGCCGCGCGCTCGCGCACCGCGGGCACGACGACGCCGCTCGCCTCCGCGCGTGACGCCACCGCCGCGCGGGACGCCTCGATCTCCTCCGCGACGGCGTCGCGACCCTCCGTGAGGGCCCGGGCGAGCGTCGCGACCTCGCCGACCTTCTGGTCCGCGAACGCGAGCCAGTCGCGCAGGCGCGGGTCGAGCGTCGTGCCCGACGCCGTGCCGGGCTCGGCGAACGTCTCGTCCTCGACGTCGTGCGGCACGTGCAGCAGCGACGTCGACGTGCCGACGGCGACCGCGCCCGCACCGAGGCTGCGCGCGGCGGTCAGCGTGTCGAGCTTTGCCGAGAGGTCGGCGCGCCACACGTTGTGCCCGTCGATCGCGCCGACGACGAGCGTCTTCGTCAGGAGGTCGTCGTAGGGCGAGTCCGGAAGGTCCGCACGGACGGCGTCGATCGCGATCGCTTCGACGTCCGTGCCCGCGAGGGTCGCCAGGAAGTCGAAGGTCGCGCCGTCGCCGTCCGGCGACGTCTCCAGCCCGCCGAACGGCGTGGCGACGAGGATCGCGGGCCGCGCGTCCTGCGCCGAACCAGGGGTTGCCGCCGGGTTTGCGGACGAGGCCGCCGAAGACCCCGGGCTCGGCACCGGGCGGAGGTCGGTCGCGAGGGCGCGGTACGCGGACCCCACGGCGGCGGCGAGCTCGGTGAACGGCACGTCGACCGAGTCGGTGACGAGGATCGGCTCGTCGAGCTGGACCCACGGCGCCCCCGCCGCGGCGAGCGCGCGCAGCAGGTCGGCGTAGGCGGCGACGACGTCGTCGAGGCGGTCGAGCGGCGAGTACCCGGCGGGCGCGTCGTCCGCGGCCTTGGACAGCGCGAGGAACGTGACCGGCCCGACGACGACGGGCCGCGTCACGACGCTTGCCTCCTTGGTCTCGACGAACTCGCGGACGACGCGGTCGTCGACGAAGCGGATCGGGGTGTCCGGGCCGATCTCGGGGACCAGGTAGTGGTAGTTGGTGTCGAACCACTTGGTCATCTCGAGCGGGGCGTCGTCCCCCTGGCCGCGCGCCACGGTGAAGTAGCCCGCGAGGTCGAGGCGGCCGGCGTCGTCGGTGAGCGACGCGAACCGCGACGGGACCGCCCCGAGGGCCGCGGCGACGTCGAGCACCTGGTCGTAGAAGGAGAACGACCCGGGGACCGAGGCGTCGTCGGCGCCGAGGCCGAGGTCGACGAGCCGGCGGACGGTCGCGAGGCGCAGCTCGCGGGCCGTGGCCTCGAGCTCGTCGGCCGACGTCTTGCCGGCCCAGAACGCCTCGACGGCCTTCTTCAGCTCGCGGCGGCGCCCGATGCGCGGGTAGCCGAGCACGGTGCCGGCGGGAAAACCGACCGGGTTCTGGGTAGGGGAGGGTACGGAAGTGGCCATGATCGAAACCTCTTGCTGGTCCGGAGGACCGGTCAGACGGGCGCGCCGTGCGTGGCGGCGCTCGTCGTGGGCAGGGAGGTGCCGGTGACCCACGGCCCGCTGGCCAGGTCCGGGACGAGCGGGGCGGCGGCGGCGCTGGCGCCGCCCCCGGTCCCGACCGACCCGCCGCCGAGGTGGACACCCTCGAGCAGGTCAAGAGCGGCGCGGTGCTTGTTGAACGTGTACACGTGCAGACCGGGCGTGCCCGCGTCGAGGACGCGCTGCGCGAGGTCGACCGAGTACGCGATCCCGTAGGCGTGCTGCGCCTCCGGGTCGGGCAGGGCGTCGAGCGCGTCCAGCAGGTGCTGGGGCGCGCGCACGCCCGTGAGCTCCTCGACGCGACGGAGCCGCGCGGGCTCCGTCGTGGGCAGCAGCCCGGCGAGGATGGGGATCGTCACGCCGGCCGCGCGGGCCTCGGCGACGAAGTCGGTGTACGACGACGCGTCGTAGAAGAGCTGCGTGATCGCGAAGCTCGCGCCGGCCTGCTGCTTCTGCCAGAGGCGGCGCACCTCCTGGGTGCGCGTCGTGCCGGCGGCGGGGTTCCCGTCGCAGAACGTCGCGACGGCGATCGTCAGCGGCCGGGCTGCGCCGCGCAGCGCGACGGCGGGGTCGGACGCGCAGCGCGACGCCTCGACCTCGCGCAGCAGCGCGACGAGCTCGGTCGACGACCGGACGCCGTCGGGCGCGGGCTGCCAGTCCGGCTGGTCGCGCGGCGGGTCGCCCCGCAGCGCGAGGAAGCTCCGCACGCCCTCGTCGAGGAAGTCGGTGATGACCGACTCCACGTCCTCGCGCGACGCCCCGACGCACGTGAGGTGTGCGATCGGCAGCACGGGCGTGCCCTGGAGCAGGCGTCCGACGACCTGGCGCGCGGTCGCGCGGTCGGTGCCCGCGGCGCCGTACGTCACGGACACGAAGTCGGGGTGCGTCGCGACGAGACGGCGTGCCGTCTCCCAGAACTTCGGGGCCGCGTCCGGTCGGCGCGGGGGCATGAGCTCGAACGACACCGTCGGCCGAGGACGGCCCGGACGGTGCGCGAAGGATGCCTCTGAGGTCATGCGTCACTCCATCGACCCTGGCGTTAGCACCTTTGTCCTCGGGAGGCTTCCGTCGGCGGGTTGCTGCGGTGTCGTCGAGCCAGGACTCTCGACCGCTCTGGATGGTTGGCACGATCCTACGACCCATCCGACATGCGGTCGAGAGCGCCCGCCAGGTGAGATGCGGAGGGATCGGCCGGAGGCGTAGCGGCGCCCCGCGCTACGGATCTCAGGCTCTCTACGCTACGAATTTCAGGTTTCCTACGCTACAGATTTCAGGTGCTCGAGCGAGGTCCCAGACACCGACCATGGCGACGGGTCGTCGTCGGCCTTGCAGGTCTCAGGCCCTCCGGCGCTCGGGCACGTGCAGGCGGCGGAGGAACCGGTCGGTGCGCAGCGGCGGCCCGCGCCGGTCGAGGAGCGACACGACGACGACGGTCGCCGTCGCGAGCGGGATGGTCCAGGCGGCGGGCTGGGCGAGCAGGGCGCGCACGACGCCGGGGACGCCGTCGGCCGTGCTGCCGGACGGGCTCCCGTACCCCGCAGCGACGAGCGCGGACGACGCGAGCAGCGCCGTCGCGCACAGGACGGCGCCCACGACCATGCCCGCCACCGCGCCGCGCGCGGTGAGGCCGCGCCACCACACGCCGAGCAGGATCACGGGGGACAGGGCCGACGCCGCGAAGACGAACACCGTCCCGACGCTCGTCACGAGGCCCTGCGGGATGGTGACGAGCGCGAACGCGAGCGGGATGAGCGTGCACGCGACCGCCGACCAGCGGAAGGACCGCACGGTGCCGCCGAACAGGTCCTGGCTCACGACGCCCGCCAGAGCGACCACGAGCCCCGACGACGTCCCGAGGAACGCGGCGAACGCCCCGGCGACGACGAGCGCGGCGAGGAGCTCGCCGCCGAGCCCGGGCACGAGGCGGGTCGGCAGCGTGAGGACGACGGTGTCCGCCACCCCGGGCGCCGCGAGGTCGGGCGCGACGACCCGCGCCACGAGCCCGAGCGTGCTCGACACCATGTAGAACACGCTGATCATGACGAGCACGACGACGGTCGTGCGGCGGGCCGAGCCGCCGTCGGGCGAGGTGTAGAAGCGCACGAGGACGTGCGGCAGGCCGGTCGTGCCGAGCAGGAGGGCGAGCAGGAGCGAGACGGTGGCGTACGCGTCGAGGCCGCCCGGCCCGGCCTCGTGGGGGAACACGGCGGCGGGGTCGAACGTGACGACGGCGCCGCCGGGCTCGAACGCCCCGCCGAGCGCCATGAGCACGAAGACGAGCGGCACCGCGAGCGCGGTGAGCTTGACCCAGAACTGGAACGCCTGGACGAACGTGATGGAGCGCATCCCGCCCGCGGCGACGACGGCGCTCACCACGACCGCGATCCCCACCGAGCCGACCCACGGCGGCACCGCGGCCACGCTCGTGATGACGAGCGCCGCCCCGTGGAGCTGCGGCACCACGTAGAGCCACCCGATGACGAGCACGAGCACGCTCGTCACGCGGCGCGCGACCACGGAGTCGAGCCGGGCGTGCACGAAGTCGGGGATCGTGTACGCGCCGCTGCGCCGCAGGGGGCCCGCGACGAACAGCAGGACGAGCAGGTAGCCCGCCGCGTACCCCACGGGGAACCAGAACGCCTCCGCGCCGGACAGCAGCACGAGGCCGGAGAGCCCGAGGAACGTGCCCGCAGACAGGTACTCGCCGCTGATCGCCGACGCGTTCCAGACCGGCCGCACGGTGCGCGACGCGACGAAGAAGTCGCTCGTGGTGCGCGAGATCCGCAGGCCGTAGAACCCGATGAGGCCGGTGGCGAGCAGGAGCAGCGCGATCGCGACGAGGGGCAGCGCGCTGGTCACGGCGCACCGCCGTCGTCGGGGCCGGGCTCGTCGGGCCCGCCCGCGCCCTCGGCGAGCGCGCGGTACCGGCGCTCGTTGCGCGCCGCCGCGACCGCGAAGACGACCGCGAACGCGACGATCACCGGGTAGAAGCCGTACGCGTGCACGAGCCACGGCAGCGGCACGCCGAGCAGCACGACGTCGTCCAGCGCGGGCACGCCGCTCATCGTCACCGTGAGCAGCGTGACGACCGCGAGGAACGACGCCACGCACGCCAGCCCGAGCCGGAGCTGGGCCCGCACGAGCCCGCGCGTGTAGGCGGTCGCGGCGTCGTCCGGCTCGCCGGAGCGTGCCGTGCCCGACGGCGCCCCACCCCCGGGACGGCGCCCTCACCGGGGCCGGGGCGAGGGCCGGGGCGCGCCGCGGGGAGGTCGGTGGACCGGACGCGCACGCGCGCGTCCCGACGCGGGTCGGTGCCCGTCACGGCGCGCCCCGGTGCGGCCCGAGGAGCGCCTCGCGCACGGCGGGCACCATGCGGCGGCTCACCGGGACCTCGTGCCCGGCGACGACGAGCGCGGGCTGCGCCCCGCCGAACCGCGCCGCGGTCACGGCCGCGCGGTCCACGAGGTACGACCGGTGCACGCGCAGGAACCCCGCGGGCGCCCACCGCTCCTCGAGATCGGAGAGCGGCTCGCGCACGAGGAACTGCTCGGTGTCCGTCACGAGCCGGGAGTAGTCGCCCTGCGCCTGCACCCACCGCACCGCGCTGCGCCGGACGAGCCGCGTCGTCGTGCCGACCGTCACGACGAGCGTCTCCTCGGCCGGGGCCGCACCGCCCGCCGGGTCGCCGGCAACCGGCGGTGGAGCGGCGGCGCTCGCGGACGGTGCCGCCGCGTCGGTCGCGGGGGTGCGCCCCGCCGCGGTGCGCTCCGCGACCCGTTCGACGACGCGGTCGACCGCGCGCGTGAGCCGCTCGCGCCGCACGGGCTTGAGCACGTAGTCGACGGCCTCGACGTCGAACGCCTCCAGGGCGCGCGCCTCGTCGGCGGTGACGAACACGACCGCCGGGCGGTCGGCGAACCGCGAGAGCGCGCGGGCGAGGTCGAGGCCGGTCAGCCCCGGCATGTGGATGTCGAGGAACGCCGCGTCCACCGTGCGCGACGAGAGCTCGCGCAGCGCCTCGGACCCGCTCGCGACCCCGCGCACGGTGCGCACGCGCGGGTCGCGGCGGAGCAGGGCCACGAGCTCGTCGAGCACGGGCCGCTCGTCGTCGGCGACGAGCACGTCCAGCCCGACGGCGTCGCCCGCCCCTCCGGGGAGACCGCCGGCCGGAGCCGGGTCCGGGGTGGTCACGGCACGCTCACCTCCGTCTCGTGCAGCGGCTGCGACCGCGGGACGCGCAGCCGCACGAGCGTGCCCGAGCCGGGCGCGGTCTCGATGTCGAGCGCGTGGTCGTCGCCGTAGAGCTGGCGGACGCGCGTGTCGACGTTGCGCAGGCCCACGTGCGTCGTGTCGCGCGACGTGAGGAGCTCACGCACGACGGCCGGGTCCATGCCGACGCCGTCGTCCTCGACCGTGATCTCCGTCTGGGTGCCCTCGTCGCGCGCGGTGATGACGATCGTCCCGCCGTGCTCGCGCGGCTCCAGGCCGTGGCGCACGGCGTTCTCGACGAGGGGCTGCACGGAGAGGAAGGGGATGACGGCCGTCAGCGACTCCGGCGCGATCTGCAGGGTGACGGCGAGGCGCTCGCCGAACCGGGCGCGCTCGAGCTCGACGTAGGAGTGGATCGAGCGCAGCTCGTCGGCGAGGGTCGTGAAGTCGCCGCGCCCGCGGAACGAGTAGCGCGTGAAGTCGGCGAAGTCGAGCACGAGGTCGCGCGCCCGCTCGGGGTCGGTGCTGATGAACGACGCGATGGCACCGAGCGCGTTGTAGACGAAGTGCGGGCTGATCTGGGCGCGCAGCGCGCGGAGCTCGGCCTGCGCGAGCGCCGTGCGCGACGCCTCCAGCTCGGCGAGCTCGAGCTGCGCCGCGCACCACTGCGCCACCTCGCCCGTCGCGCGCACGAGCGGTGGCCGCACGGTGTCGGCGAACGCCACGACGACGCCGGCGACGCGCCCGCCCGCGACGACGGGCGCCCCGACGGCGTCCTCGACGTCGCCGCTCTCGACGTGGCGCCGTCCCGTCGCGAGGACGCGCTCGGCGACGCGCCGCGCGTCGGGCTCGAGCGTCGAGCTCCCGTCGAGGGCGACCGCGCCGTCCGCCGTGACGACGGCGAGCGCGTCGGCGCCGAGGAGCTGGCGCAGGGAGCGGGCCGTGCGGCCGACGTCGTCGCCGTCGAGCCCGTCGCGCAGGTGCGTCGCGGCGCGCGACGCGAGGTGGAGGGTGCGGAACGTCGCCCGGTCGGAGTCGCTCCCGAGCTCGCGCGACCCGCGTGCGAGCCGCCAGGCGAGCACGAGCCCGAGGGTGAGCAGGACGCCCACGACGAGACCGGCGGCGGCGCCGGCGAACACGGGCCCGGACATGCAGTGATCGTATCCAGCGCGGCGTCACCTACCCCGGTGAGGCAGATAAGGTTAGGCAGTCCTATCCCATGACGAAGGAACCTCCTGTGCCGATCTCCCGGACCACGTCGAGCCCGCGCGTGCGCCGCAGCGTCACCACCACCGCCCTCGTGCTCGCCGCGACCCTCCTCGCGGCGTGCTCGTCCGACCCCGAGCCCGCGGCGACCGGCGCGCCGGCGCCGGACGACACCGCGGCGGGGTACGCCGTCGAGCACGCGCGGGGGACCGCCGAGCTCGACGCGGCGCCGCAGCGCGTCGTGACGCTCGAGCCCGTCGAGACGGACACCGCCGTCGCGCTCGGCGTCGTCCCCGTGGGCGCCGCCGTGCTGAGCGTCGAGGCGGGCGTGCCCGCGTACCTCGGCGAGGAGGCGCAGGCGATCGAGGTCGTCGGCACCGTGCCCGAGCCGAACCTGGAGGCCATCGCGGCGCTCGAGCCGGACCTCATCCTCGGTACGGAGTCGCGCCACTCCGACCTGTACGACCAGCTCGCGAGCGTCGCGCCGACCGTCTTCATGGCGACCCAGACCGACCCGTGGCAGGAGAACGTGCTCCTCGTCGGGCGCGCGCTCGGCCGGGAGTCGGACGCCCAGGCCCTGCTCGACGCCTACGACGCGCGGTGCGCCCAGCTCCAGGAGGACTACGACGTCTCCGGGACGGCGCAGCTCCTGCGTCCGCGCGACGGCATCGTGTCCGCGTACGGGCCGCGGTCGTTCGCGGGCAGCACGCTCGAGTGCGTCGGGTTCGCGACGCCGGAGCAGGAGTGGGGCGAGGACATCTCCGTGGACCTGTCCCCGGAGCGCGTGACCGAGGCCGCCGCCGACCTCGTGCTCGTCTCGGCCGCCGACCCCGACGACGCGTCCGCGGTCCCCGCGGAGATCCCGCTCAACGCCGCGTCCTTCCCCGACGTGCGCGTCGTGGACCAGTCGTCCTGGATCAGCGGCGTCGGGCCGCTCGGCGGGCAGGCCGTGCTCGACGACGTCGAGCGCTTCCTGCAGGACCGTGCCGGCTCCTGACGCGGCGGCCGGGCCCCCGGCGACCGCCGGGAGCCCGGCCGGGTGCCGGTTCCACCGGTCGCCCAACGTGCTCTTCCCGACGACGGTCGCGCGCGTGCACGACGTCGGCCCGCGCCTCGTGCGCGTGACGCTCGCCGGGCCGGACCTCGCCGGGTGCGCCGACGTCGGGCTCGACCAGCGCGTGAAGATCCTGCTCCCGGGGCCGGGCGCGGACCGCCTCGCGCGCCGGGCGCGCCTCGCGGACGAGAGCACGTGGCGCCGCGAGTGGTCCGCGCTCGACGACGACGTGCGCCCCGTCATGCGCTCGTACACGCCCGTGGCCGTGCGCCCGGAGGTCGCGGAGGTCGACCTCGACCTGTACCTGCACGAGCCCGCCGGCCCGGCGAGCGCCTGGGCGCGGCGGGCGGCGGTCGGGGACCGCGTCCTGCTGTCCGCGCCGCACGCGCGGTTCGGCGTGACCGACCATGGCACGCAGTGGGACCCGGGACCCGCCGTCGGGCACGTGCTCCTCGTCGCGGACGAGACGTCCGCGCCCGCGGTGCGCGGGATCCTCGCGAGCCTCGGCCCTGACGTCCGGGCCCACGTGCTCGTCGAGGCCGACGACCCGGCGGACGCCCCGCTCGGGGACGTGCCCGCGACCGTGCGCGTCGAGCACGTGCCCCGCCTGCGACGCCGCGGCGCCGAGCGGGCGGTGCTGGGCGCCGTCCGCGACTGGGCCGCCGTGCACGGCCGGTCCGCGGCCTCCGCGGGCGACGGCTTCTACGCGTGGTGCGCGACGGAGAGCGCCACGGTCGCGCGCGTCCGGGCCGAGCTCGTCGCGGCGGGCGTGGCGCGGTCGCGCGTGCACGCGCAGGGCTACTGGCACGACCGCGCCCGGCCGGACGCGACGGTCAGACGAGGAACGCGACCATGACGACGAACGCGACCAGGAAGAACAGCAGCACCCCGAGCCCGACGAACAGGCCCAGCGCGACCGGGTGCGCCTGACGCCACGGCACGAGCCGGGGGTCCATCGCCCGCAGCTGCACGGGCGTGACCGGCTGGTGGACCGGGTTGAGCGGGACGCCGCGGTGCGCGAGGTCGAGCGCGACGGCCGAGAGCTGGTCGCGGTCCCACATCTGCCCGACGAGCAGGGCGAGGCGCTTCGTCGGCCCCACGACGATGAGGTGGTGCGTCGGCGTCATGCCCCCGAACCCCATGCTGTCGACCGTGACGACGCGCTCGATCTCGGCCACCGTGAACCGCCGCGGCCGGCCCCAGCCCTGGACCGTCACCGACCCGTCGCCGAACGTGACGCGGGAGCGGTCGGTGAAGCGGCGCGCGAGCACGTACGTCAGCGGGATCATCGCGAGCACGACGCACGCGTACCCGAGCGCGAGGGCGAGGTTGCGCGTGCTGATCCCCAGGGAGACCGCCGTGAGCCCGAGGATCGGCACGAGGACCGCGGCGAACGTGAGGTTGGCGCGCAGCACACGGCGCTTGGCGTCGTCGCGCAAGGTCAGCTCCGTCACGGGCGGCATCGTCCCACGGCACCCCACCCCCGCGCCGGGCGGACCGCCCGGACGGTCGGTGCAAGGTTCGACCGTCGGGCGACACGATCGAGACATGACCCGACGACGTCCCCCGTGCAGGACGACGGCCCTCCCGGTGCTCGCCGTGGCGCTCCTCGCCTCGTGCGCCGGGCCGGGCGCCGACGCGCCCGCCCGCCCCGGGGAGGCGTCCGGGCCCGCGCACACGACGGCCGCCGAGCCCGTCCCTTTGCCCGACGGCGCAGTGCCCGCCACCGCGGGGGCCCTGGTCGGCCGCTGGCAGCCCGAGACCGACTACGCGACGGACCCGCACGTCGTGCTCGCGGAGGACGGCACGTGGACCGGGACCGACGGGTGCAACGTCGCGGACGGCACCTGGCGCGTCGGCGTCGAGGGGCGCCTGGTCGTCACCTCGGGCGGGCACACCGAGATCGGCTGCGAGGGCGAGCCGGTGCCGTACCTCCTGGCCCTCTCCTCCCGCGCCGGGCTCGACGGTGACGTGCTCGTGCTCGTCGACCACGACGGCGTCGAGCTCGCGCGGCTGGAACGGGGCTGACTCTCGTGCCGCCCGTCCTGGGCTACCGGTAGGCGTCGGCGCGGTAGGCCATCCGCATCACGGTGACCAGTCGCTGGTCGTCGTCGATGCGGACCAGGACGCGGAACCCGATCCCGACGTACCCGGCGCGCTGGCCGGCGAGCTCGGCCCCGAGCGCCTTCGTCACCCGGTAGGGGTTCGACGCAAGTGGTTCGTCGCAGAAGCGGATCACGGCGTCGGCCAGGCGTGGTGGGAGCTGGTAGAGCATGCGCGCGGCCGGTGGGCTCAGGCGCACCTCCCACCCACCGTCGACGTCGGTCACCGTCGCGAGGCCAGCTGCTCGCGCACCTCAGCGAGGCTCAGGGTGCGGCCCTGCGCCACCGCCTCCTCGGCCTCGGCCATCTCGGCCGCGTGGTCCGGGTCGGACAGCCATGCCAGCGTCTCCATGAGCGTCGCCAGGTCTTCCGGCGCGATCAGCACCGCCGCTGCCTTCCCGTGACGGGTGATCGTCACCGGTTGGTGGGTGCTCTCCACCTCGTCGACCAGGGCGGACAGGTTGGTCTTCGCTTCGCTCATGGGATAGGTCTGCACCCCGTGATTCTAGTCTCTATTCAGACTCGAATTCTAGTCTGAAGATGAGGCGCCTTCTCGGTGTCCATCTGGTCGGTACGGGTGCTCAGGAACCGCGGAACAGGCGCTTGCGCGACCGCGGGTGGCCGGGGGAGCCGGCCGGCAGGTCGTAGGCGCTCGTCCACACCGGGACGTCGTGGGGCGGGAGAGCCCCGGCGCGGACCGCGGCCTCGTGCAGGTGCCGCGCGACGGCGCCGAAGCTCTCGCGGCAGGAGAGCTGGCCCTCGACGAGGGAGAGCATGACGACGGTGCGGTGCGCGGCGGCGTCGGGCTGGACCGTCGCGACGGCCCGCCCGTGGGAGAAGAACGCCGCCGCACGCGGGGTGACGAGGCGGAGCACGTCGAGGTCGTCGAGGAAGAACGCACGGGCCGCGCCCCCGACCTCCCACAACGACGCGCCCTCGCGGTGCGCGACGTCGGACGCCCGGCGCTTCCAGCGCAGCGCGCCGAACGCGGCGGCGACCCACCCGGCCGCCGTCACGGGGTCGGTGGCGAGCGCGAGGGTGCACGCGGAGAACGTCCCCCGCGGCGGGTCGGACGTGATGCCGACGGGAGGGCGGGCCACGCCGTCACCGTAGCCCGCGGAGGTCGGGCCCCTCGCCGAGGGCGGCGAGCGCCCGCAGCAGCACGTCGTGACCGGACCGTGCGGCCCCGGGCAGCCAGGCGGCGAAGACCGCGCCGAAGGTGAGGGGGAGGAGCGCGACGAGCCACGCGACCCCGTTCTGGTAGACGGCGCCGAGCGTCGCGATCCCGGCGGCTGCGGCGAGCCAGATCGCTACCAGCACGAGGTCCAGCACGCTCGGGGCGACCGTCCCGCGCACGCGGACGCCGTCGGGCTCCTCGGTGAGCCGGGCGCGCAGCACGCTGTGCCCGCTCGCGTGCGCGCCGGGGGCCCAGCGGCGGGCGACGAGCACGTCGTCGCGCACGCGGACCCGGACCTCCTGCCCGCGGCGGGGCAGCTCCGCGGCGCGCTGCCGGACGTCGGCGACGGAGACCCGCGGCAGGAGCAGGTCGAGGGGGACGCGGAGCACGGCGCCGAGCCTAGGCCGTCAGCAGCAGCGCGACCCCGGGTTGGCGTCCTGCTCGGCGTGCCGCATGCGCCAGAACTCGCGCTCGGTCATGACGACGCCGCCCGGGTGCACCGCGCGCTGGTGCGCGGCGTAGGTCGCGTACGCGTCGTCGCCCATCACCTGCCGCACGTACCAGCGGACGTGGGCCGCGCCGTCGTGCACGCGGGTCGCGGCACTGCGGAGCCCCGCCACGACGGTCGCGCGGACCGTCGTGGCGGGACCCTGCGTCCCCTGCCGCACCGTCACCGGTGCCCCGTCGCGGCAGGGCGCTTCTCGGGCGGCAGCGCCGCCCACTCCTTCTGGATCGCCTTCTCGGCCTTCGTCGCGAACAGGTCGGCCGGGGCGAACCGGCGCGACGCGACGGGCGGGTCCTCGTGGTTGGCGCCGCCGCCGTCGCGCAGCGCCTTCGCGGTCACGAGGACCGACGCGACGATGACGACGATCGCGAGGACGACGAACACGATCGAGAGCGTGCCCTGGACGAACGTGTTGCGGACGACCGCCTCCATCGCCTCGACCGAGCCGGCGGTTCCGAACGACGTCTCGCCGGCGGCGAGCGCGTCCTTGAACGCGTTGTGGTTGGCCCAGTACCCGACCGCGGGGACGGGGGAGAAGATCTTCTCGATCGACGCCCAGATGGTGATGACCGCGGTGAACGCGAGCGGCGCCGCGACGATCCACAGCCAGCGCTGGTAGCTGCGCCCGCGCTTGGCGACGATCGCCAGCACGACGGCGAGCGCGATGGCCGCGAGGAGCTGGTTCGCGATGCCGAACAGCGGGAAGAACGTGTTGATCCCGCCGAGCGGGTCGGTGACGCCGAGGTAGAGGATGCTGCCCCACCCGGCGACCATGATCGCGGTGCACAACCACACGCCCGGCCGCCACGTGACGTCGCGGAACTTCGGCGACACGTTGCCGAGGGTGTCCTGGAGCATGAACCGCGCGACGCGCGTGCCGGCGTCGACGGCGGTGAGGATGAACAGCGCCTCGAACATGATGGCGAAGTGGTACCAGAAGCCCATCATCGCGGTGCCGCCCACGAGCTGCTGCATGATGTGCGCGAGGCCGAGCGCGAGCGTCGGGGCACCGCCCGTGCGGGACACGATCGACGGCTCCCCGACGGCCTCCGCGGTCGACGTGAGCATGTCCGGCGTGAGGTTGACGCCCATGAGGCCGAGCCCGTTGACGAACGCGACCGCGCCCTCGACCGTGCCGCCCGTGGCGGCGGCGGACGAGTTCATCGCGAAGTAGATGCCACGGTCGATGGAGATCGCGGCGACGAGCGCCATGATCGCGACGAACGACTCCATGAGCATGCCGCCGTAGCCGATGAAGCGCGTCTGGCGCTCCTTCTCGACGAGCTTCGGCGTCGTGCCCGACGCGATGAGCGCGTGGAAGCCGGACAGCGCGCCGCACGCGATGGTGACGAAGAGGAACGGGAACAACGCCCCGGACACGACCGGGCCCGTCTCGCCGCTCGCGAACTCGCTGATCGCGGGCACCGTGATCTCGGGCCGCACGACGATCACCGCGACCGCGAGGACGACGATGACGCCGACCTTCATGAACGTCGAGAGGTAGTCGCGGGGCGCGAGCAGGAGCCACACGGGCAGGACGGCGGCGACGAAGCCGTACACGATGACGCCGACCGCGATGGTCGTGCGGTCGAGGTGGAAGAGCTCGGCGCCCCAGGCGGTGTCCGCGATCCAGCCGCCGCCGACGATCGCGGCGAGCAGCAGCACGAAGCCGATGACCGAGACCTCGGTGATCTTCCCGGGCCGGATGTACCGCAGGTACACGCCCATGAACAGCGCGATGGGGATCGTCATCGACACGGAGAACACGCCCCACGGGCTCTCGCCGAGCGCGTTGACGACGACGAGCGCGAGGATCGCGACGATGATGATCATGATGAGCAGCGACGCGACGATCGCGGCGGTGCCGCCCACGCGGCCGAGCTCCTGGCGCGCCATCTGGCCGATGGTCCGCCCGCCGCGGCGCATGGAGAAGAACAGGACGAGGTAGTCCTGGACCGCGCCGGCGAGCACGACGCCGACGATGATCCAGATCGTGCCGGGCAGGTAGCCCATCTGCGCGGCGAGCACGGGACCGACGAGCGGGCCCGCGCCGGCGATCGCGGCGAAGTGGTGGCCGAACAGCACGTGCCGGTCGGTCGGGACGTAGTCCTTGCCGTCCTCGCGGGCCTCGGCGGGGGTGGCGCGGCGGTCGTCGGGGCGCGTGATGTAGCGCTCGATGACCTTGGAGTAGAAGCGGTACCCGATGAGGTACGTGCACACGGCCGCGAACACGAACCAGATCGCGTTCACGGTCTCGCCGCGGACGACCGCGAGCATGACCCACGCGATGCCGCCGAGCAGCGAGATCGCGGCCCACAGGGCGATCTTCTGCGGCGTCCAGCGGGTGCGCGCCTGTGCTCCGGGAAGCTCCTCGGGCACCGCGGTGGGGGGCAGGGACGGGTCCGGCACGATCTCCGGGTCGTCGTCCGCGGCGTTCCGCGCCGCGCGGGTGTCTGTCGTCATCGAGCCTCTCCAGGGTCGCGTCGTTGCGGTCCGACCACGGAAGGCTAGGAACCGCGGCGGACCGTGATCCACGTCACGGCGGCGGGCGGTCGAGGTGTGCGACGAACGGTGGTCGGTGTGCGACGAACGGCGCGGGAAGAAGGTTGCGCGCGCCTCGTAGCCTGGGGCGGTGCAGACGCTGACGACGCCCCGACTGACCCTCCGCCCCTGGCAGCCCGACGACGCCGACGCCGTCCTCGACATCTACTCCCGCTGGGACGTGATGCGGTACGTCGGGACGACGCCGCGCGTCCTGGAGCACCGGGACGAGGCGCTCGCGCGCGTCGCCGCGTGGGCCGAGGTCGACGACGGCACGCACGGCGTCTGGGCGGTCGTCCCGCGCGAGGACGACGGCGCCGGTCTGCCCGACGGCGCGCCCGTGGGGACCATCCTGCTCAAGTCGATCCCGGCGTCGGGCACGGGCGACCCGCTGCAGCCGTCCGGCGACACGGAGATCGGGTGGCACTTCCACCCCGCCGCGTGGGGCCGCGGGTATGCGTCGGAGGCGGCCTCGGCCGTCCTCGCGCACGCGTTCGCGCGGGGCCTCGACCGGGTCGTCGCCGTGACGCACCCCGACAACGCGGCGTCCCAGGCGGTGTGCCGACGGATCGGCATGACCCCCCGCGGCAGGACCGACGCGTACTACGGCGTGACGTGCGAGCTGTTCGACGTCACCGCGGCGGAGGGGGCACGGGCGGCCCGACCCGCGTGAGGCGGCGGACCGCACCGAGGACGTCGACGTCGTCGTGCGGCTCGGTGTCGAGCGCGCGGTGGATCGTCATGCCCTCGATGAACGCGTCGAGCACGCGGCACGTCGCGGGGTCGAAGTGGCGGCCCAGCGCGGCGCGGCTGCGACGCATCCAGTCGTTGGTGAGCGTCCGGTAGGCCGGGTCCCGCGCCGCGAGCGTGTAGAGCTCGTGCGACAGGACGAGGTCGCGCTGCGTCGCGAAGACGTCGTGCGTGATGAGCGTCGTGACGGCCTGGACGGCCTCCTCGGGCGTGCGCGCGTCGCCCATGCGGCGCTCGAACTGCGCGGCGGCCTCGCGCGTGAACCGGCCGAACGCCTCGCGCAGCAGGTCGTCCATCCCGGCGAAGTGGTACGTCATGGAGCCGAGCGGGACGTCGGCCGCCGCCGCGACGCGCCGGTGCGAGGTCCCTTCGACCCCGTGCTCCGCGATCACGTCGAGGCACGCGTCGATGATGCGGTCGCGGCGCTCCGGGTCGTGGCGGCGCGCGCGGCCCGTCGGGCCGGGAGGCGCGGGGGTCTCGGTCACGGGTCAGATGTTCTCGCGGATCACGCGCGCCGGGTTGCCGACGGCCACGACGTTCGCGGGCAGGTCGCGCGTGACGACGGACCCCGCGCCCACGACGGTGTTGTCGCCGATCGTCACGCCCGGGCACACGATGACCCCGCCGCCGAGCCAGACGTTGTCGCCGAGCGTGATGGGCTCGGCGGCCTCGAGCTTGTCGCGCCGCGGCTGGGGGTCGACGGGGTGCGTGGGGGTGAGGAGCTGGACGTTCGGCCCGAGGAGGCAGTCGTCGCCGACGGTGATCGCCGCGACGTCGAGCGCGGTGAGCCCGGAGTTGACGAATGTCCGGTCGCCGAGGTGCACGTTGCTGCCGAAGTCCACCGCGAGCGGGGGCTTCACGGACGCGCCCTCGCCGAGCGAGCTGAGCAGGTCGGTGAGGATCGCGCGGGCGCCGTCGTCGTCGCCGTCGAGCACCGCCCGGTGGTAGGCGTCGACGAGGCGCAGGCCGCGCTGGACGCCGCGCGCGATCTCCGGGTCGTCGGCGACGTAGAGGTCGCCCGCGGCCATGCGCTCGTAGCTGGTGCGGTCGTCGCCGGCGAAGTAGTCGGTGGTCATGCGCTGGTCTCCTGGGACTCGAGGGTGCGGTCATGGGGGGCGGGGCGGAGCCGCGAGCTGGTGGCGCGGCGCGGTGCGAGGACGCCGGCGAGCAGCACGACGACGACGCCCGCGAGCGGGAGCACGAGCAGGCCGGTCCGCAGGCTCGTGGCGTCGGCGACGAGCCCGACGATCGGCGGCGACAGGAGGAACCCGAGCCGCATGAGCCACGAGACGAGCGTGAGTCCCGTGCCCGCGCGCAGCCCGGGGAGCTCGTCTGCCTGCTGCATCGCGGCCGGGACGAGGGTCGCGACGCCGAACCCGGCGGCGGCGAACCCGGCGATCGTGCCGGGCACGGAGGGGAACGCGAGCGCGAGGCCTGTGCCGAGCGCGACGAGCGCGCCCCCGGTCCGGGCGACGGCGCGCTGGCCGAAGCGGTCCACGAGGCGGTCTCCGACGAGGCGCCCGACGAACTGGGCGCCGACGAGCGCGACGAAGCCGGCGGCGGCGAGCGTCGCGGGGGCGCCGAGCGACCCGGACAGGTAGACCGCGGCCCACGTGCTGCCCGCGTCCTCGACGAGGGTGCCTGCGACGGCGACGAGCACGAGCGCGGCGAGGACGGTGGCCGTGCGGGCGCGGGACGTGCGCGCGAGTGCTGCGCCGGCCCCTGCGGGCTCCGCGCCTGCCGGGGCACCGGCGGGGGTCGCGGCGGTCTCCGCGGCGACGGCGTCGGGCGCCTCGCCGTCGAGCCCAGGCAGGCACCAGCGCAGCGCGACGAGCGCGACCACCGCGAAGAGCGCGCCCGTGATCGCGAGGTGGACGCCGAGGGGCAGGCCGAGCGCGATGGCGGCGGCCGCCATGCCGCCGCCCACGACGGCGCCGACCGACCACAGCGCGTGGAAGCCGTTGATGATCGAGCGGCCGTACCGGCGCTGCACGCGCAGGCCGTGCGCGTTCTGCGCGACGTCGGTGAACGCGTCCATCGCCCCCGCCGCGAACAGCGCGACGACGAGCAGCGGCAGGGCGGGCGCCAGGCCCGCGAGCAGCAGCCCGGCCGCGGTGAGCACGGTGCCGGCGACGGCGACGCGCGCCGACCCGAACCGGCGGACGAGCGCCGCGGCGGCGAGCCCGGCGGTGATGGCCCCCGCGGGGAACGCCGCGACGGCGAGCCCGTAGCTGGCGTTGCCCAGGTCGAGCCCGGCCTTGATCTCGGGGTACCGCGGCACGAGGTTCGCGAACAGCGCGCCGTTCGTGAGGAACAGCGCGGCGACGGCGACCCGCGCGCGCCGGACGTCCGGCGCCGGGCGCGCGAGGGTGGGAGACGACATGCGGACGATCGTACACATCGTGCGTACGGTCGTACATATCCCGGGTCAGCGCCCGGTCAGCAGCCTGTCAGCGAAGGCGTCCCATTCGGTGACCAGGTCCACGGTCGCGGGGGAGCGCAGCCAGCGCAGCTGCAGGCCGTCCATGGCGGCGAGCGTCTCGCGGGCCGTCGTGACGACGGCCGCCCCCAGGAGGCCGTCGGTTCGGGCCGCCCGGGAGAACAGGTCCATGACCCATTCTTCGCGCTGCTGGAAGTAGGTGTAGGCCGGGTGCGACTCGTCGAGGGACTCCCCCTGGAGCACCGTGTACAGGCGCACGATCTCCGGTTGGGTGGCGTTGCGGGCGACGAGCGCGGCGCACAGGTCGCGGAGCCCGACGGGGAGCGGATCGTCGTCGATGGCGGTCACGGGGACTGCGAGGCGTTCGGCGAGCGCGGCCATGTCGACCGCGTCGCGGTGCTCGAGCACCGCGACCAGCAGGCCGTCCTTCGACCCCGCGTGGTGCAGGACCCCGGCCTCGGTGATGCCGCAGTCGAGCGCCACGTCGCGCAGGGTGAGGCCCCAGAACCCGCGCTCGGCGATGAGCCGGCTCGCGGATGCCAGGATCTGTGCGCGGCGGTCTGCCGCGGCCATGCGCGTGCGGGGTCGTGCGCTCCAGGGGGCTGTGGTCATCGCTCCTCGTCGGGTCGTCGTTCGCCACTCTACGCCGGGGCGTCGCGGCTGGTCAGGCGCGTGCCAGTCCCCGCTCCGGCGGGCAGGAGCGCGGCCCGGGACGAAGGGCCCCTTGCCCGGGCGGCTACCACGACCTATCTTACTGAACACCTACTAGGTACTCAGTACCACTCACGACTCACGGACGAGGTGTGCAGGATGACGAGCGACGACGCCGCCGGGACGACGACCGTCCCGACCGACACCGGGGCCTTCGGCCTCGCGACCGACGAGGTGCGCGCAGGCGCAGACCCCGTCGCGCAGGCCACGGGCCTGTACGACCGGCTCACCGACGACGAGCGGCTCTGGCTCCTCGACGGCGACCTCGAGTTCTGGAAGGGGATGCGCTCGTTCGTGGAGGACGGCTACAACGTCTTCCCCTACGTGATGGGCGCCGTGGACCGGCTCGGCATCCCGGGGATCCGGTTCGTCGACGGACCACGCGGGTGCGTCGTCGGCCGTTCGACGGCGTTTCCGGTCTCCATGGCGCGCGGCGCCACGTGGGACGTCGAGCTCGAGGAGCGAGTGGGGCGCGCGATCGGCGCGGAGATCCGCGAGCAGGGCGGCAACTTCTTCGGTGGCGTGTGCATCAACCTGCCGCGCCACCCGGCGTGGGGCCGCTCGCAGGAGACGTACTCCGACCAGCCCCTGCTGCTCGGCGCGCTCGGGGCTGCGCTCACGCGCGGCGTGCAGCACCACGCGATGGCGTGCATGAAGCACTACGCGCTCAACTCGATGGAGAACGCGCGCTTCTCGGTCGACGTCACCGTCGACGAGGCCACCCTCCACGAGGTCTACCTCCCGCACTTCAAGCAGGTGTCGGACGCGGGCGTAGCGGCCGTCATGAGCTCCTACAACTCGGTGAACGGCGAGTGGGGCGGTCAGAACCCGTACACCCTCACCACGGTCCTGCGCGAGGACTGGGGCTTCGAGGGCACCGTCGTCACGGACTTCATCTGGGGCATGCGCGACGGGGCGAAGGCGCTCGCCGCCGGGCTCGACGTCGAGGCGCCGTTCCGCCAGCAGCGTGGTGCATGGCTGCGTGATGCCCTCGAGGACGGCCGTGCCACCTGGGCGGACGTCGAGCGCGCGGGCGTGCGCATCCTCGCGACGCAGCTGCGCCACCACGCCGGGCGCGACGCCGACGAGCCTCGCGGCACCGTCGTGAGCGCCGAGCACGTCGACCTGGCGCGCGAGGCGGCGCGGCGCGCCGTCGTGCTCCTCAAGAACGACGAGGCGTCCGGCGCGCCCGCGCTCCCGCTCGACCCGGCCGCCCTGCGTCGCCTGGCCGTCGTCGGCCGTCTCGCGGATGTCGCCAACACCGGTGACCACGGGTCGTCCGACGTCCGGGCCCCGTACGTCGTCACCGCGGTCGAGGGCCTGCGCGCCGCGATCCCCGGGGCCGAGATCGTCACGGCGGACCCGCAGCGGGGTGCCCCGGCGGCTGCGGAAGCGGCCCGCGGTGCCGACGCGGCCGTCGTCGTCGTCGGGTACACCGCCGCCGACGAGGGTGAGTTCGTCGACGGCTCCGTCGCGACGCGCGAGGACCTCCTGCGCCTCTACCCGGACCCGGTGGACGACGCCCAGCGCGCCGACCGCGACGCCGTCATGGCCGCGATGGGCCAGGGGTTGAGCGTCGTGGGCAGCGGGACCGCGGGCGGCGACCGCCGCGACCTGCACCTGCGGCCCGAGGACGTCGAGACCATCCGTGCGGTCGCGGCGGCCAACCCGCGCACCGTCGTCGTCGTGGTCAGCGCCGGCGCGGTTCTCATGGAGGAATGGGTCGACGACGTCCCGGCCGTCCTGCTCGGCTGGTACGCCGGCATGGAGGGCGGCAACGCGCTCGCCGAAGTGCTGCTCGGCGCTCACAACCCGTCGGGGCGTCTGCCCTACCCGATCCCGGCGTCCGCGGACCACCTGCCGCCCCTCGACATCGACGCGACCGCGATCACGTACGACCGCTGGTACGGGCAGCGGCTGCTGCAGCGCGACGGCGTCGACGCCCTCTTCCCCCTGGGCCACGGGCTGGCGTACACGACGTACGAGGTGACGCGGATCGACGTCGGCACGGTCGACCGCGTCGCGGGCCACGCCGAGGTGCGCGCGACCGTGCGCAACACGGGCGACCGCGACGGCCGCCACGTCGTCCAGGTGTACGGCTCGCGGGCCGACGGCGACCGTGCGGGCGAGCGCGAGCTGCTGGGCTTCGCCGTGGTGGACGTCCCGGCGGGGTCGAGCGTCACGGTCCCGGTGGCGCTCGACCTCACGCCCTTCGGGCGCTGGGACGAGCGCACCCGAGGGGTCGTCGTCGCGGCGGGGCCGGTCGTGCTCGAGGCGGCCTCGTGCTGGGGCGACGCGGGCGCGGCACGGGCGGAGGCCGAGCTGTGACCGCGACCGGACCCGGCGCCGTCGCGCCCGAGGTCGTCAGCGAGTGGTCCGGCACCGTCGAGGACGGTCAGCAGCCGCGCCGGCCGCTGCGCGTCGGCGTCGCCCTCGCGCTGGGCGTGGTGCTGTGGCTCGGCCCCTACCTGGGCGTCAACGCCGTCCTGCTCCCCGCGCGCGTCGCAGAGATCGCTCCGGCGAACAAGGAGGCGGTCGTCGCGCTCCTCGCCACGAGCGCGATGGTGGTCGCCACGATCGCGAACATCCTGTTCGGCGCGCTCTCCGACCTCACACGCTCGCGCTGGGGGCGGCGCACGCCGTGGATCGTCGTCGGGTCGGTCGCGTCCGCGGCGATGCTGCTCGTCGTGGGCTCGGTGCGCAGCGTCGGGCTGCTGGTCGTCGCGTGGTGCGTCTACCAATTCTTCCTCAACGCGATCGTCGCGCCGCTCATCGCCGTGATCTCCGACCGTGTCGCCCCGCGTCACCGCGGCACGATCTCGTCCGTCTACGCCCTCGGGTACTCCGCGGGCCTCTACGGCGGGCAGATCGTGGGCGCGCAGTTCCTCGGCTCGCTCACCGGCGGTTTCACGGTCCTGGCCGCCCTGACCCTGCTCTCGGGCCCGGTCGCCGCCCTGCTCATGCGCGAGGGCTCGAGCCTGGGCATGGCCCGGCGCCGTCTCGACAAGCGGATGCTGCTGGACAACTTCTCGTTCCCGCGGCGCGGTGCGCGCGACTACTACCTCGCGCTGTTCGGGAAGTTCCTCATCATCGCCGCGACGTTCGCGATCTCCGGCTACCAGCTCTACATCCTCACGGACTACATGCGCCTCGGCGAGGACGAGACCTCGCGGTACGTCTCGCTGGTGTCCCTGTTCCTCATGATCACGGCGCTCGTGATGTCGGCCGTGGCGGGCCCGGTCTCGGACCGCCTGCGGCGACGGCGGCTGCCTGTGGTCGTGGCGGCCGTGCTCGTCGCGATCGGCGCGTTCGTGCCGTTCGTGTCCGCCGAGCCCTGGACGATGCTCGTCTACGGGCTCGTCGCCGGCATCGGCATGGGCGCCTTCAACGCCGTCGACCAGGCGCTCAACGTCGAGGTGCTGCCCAATCCGGAGACGGCCGCGAAGGACCTGGGCATCCTCAACCTCGCCAACACGGGTGGGCAGATCCTCGGACCGGTCCTCGCGGCTGCCGCGATCACGGCGCTGGGCTACCACGCGATGTTCCCCGTCGCGGCTGTGCTGGCCCTCGTCGGTGCGGTCCTCATCCTGCTCATCCGGTCCGTCCGCTGAACGGAGGAGCTCTTCCGGCCGGCGTCGTGCGTCACGTGCGCAGGCCCGTGACGCACGATGCCGGTGCTCGAGGGCGCGGCGCCGTGGTCTGCGCCTAGGCTGGCGGACATGGACACCGAGGAGCGCCTGGCCGTCTTCATCGACTACGAGAACCTCGCGCTCGGGGCGCGCGAGCACCTGGGCGGCATGACGTTCGACTTCGGCCCGATCGCCGACGCGCTCGCCGTGCGCGGGCGCGTCGTCGTGCGGCGGGCGTACGCGGACTGGTCGTACTTCGACGAGGACCGTCGCTCGCTCACGCGGCACCAGGTCGAGCTCATCGAGATGCCCCAGCGCATGGGGGCGTCCCGCAAGAACGCCGCCGACATCAAGATGGTCGTCGACGCGATCGAGATGGCGTTCGAGCGCGACTACATCTCGACGTTCGTCATGTGCACGGGGGACAGCGACTTCTCCCCGCTCGTCCACAAGCTGCGCGAGCTGAACAAGCGCGTCATCGGCGTCGGCGTCGAGAAGTCGACGTCCCGCCTCCTGCCGCCCGCGTGCGACGAGTTCCTGTTCTACGACCGGCTCGAGGGTGTCGACGTCCCCGACGAGCCGGAGCCCCGCTCGGTCCGCGGCGGGCGCGCCGGGGCGGCGTCGGGCGGCGCGAAGGCGAAGCGCACCGGGGGTCGCACGTCCGGGCGCCGCAAGGCGACCGAGATCGCCGAGCCGGAGGTCGAGACCCCGGCCGCGGCGGCGCTCGCGGAGCTCGGCGAGGCCGTCGGGCGCTCGTCGCGCCGGGGCGAGCCCGTCGTGACCGAGAACGCCGAGGTCGACGGCGAGACGACGTCCGTCGAGCAGCCGACCGACGAGCCCGCGCTCGTCGCGACGACTCCGGAGACCGACGACGACGCGCCGTCGGGCGAGGACGTCCCGATGGAGGTGCGCGTCGCGCAGACGCTGGCCGACCTCGAGGCGTCCACGAGCGGCCCGGTCACCGCGTCGGTGCTCAAGCGCACGCTGCTGCGCAAGGACCCGACGTTCAGCGAGGCGGACTACGGGTTCCGCAACTTCGGCGAGTTCCTGCGGTTCCTCGCCGACCGGAGCTTCGTGGAGCTCGCGCCCGGCCCCGCGACGGGCGACCCCGAGGTGTCGTTGCCCGCGCAGGGCGACACGGACCAGGCGTTCGCGCTCGTGCGCGACGTGGTCCGCGAGGAGGGCGGCTCGACGGTCCTGTCCGGGCTGAAGAACGCCATCCGCAAGAAGCGCCCCGACTTCAGCGAGAAGGCGCTCGGGTACCGCGGGTTCCTGCAGTTCTGCAAGGCGGCGCAGGCCGCCGGCGCCGTCGACCTCGCCTGGGACGACGACGCCGACGACTACCGCGTGACGGTCGCCTGACGCTCACTCGGCCGTGGCGCCGGGCGCCGGGGACCACCCCGGCGCCCGGTCGCGGCGCTCGGACGGGCGACCGCTCCCGCGTGGCGGGTCGCGGTCAGCGACCGACGAAGGCGAGCAGCGCCTCGTTGACCTCGGCCGCGTGCGTGACGAGCAGGCCGTGGGGAGCGCCCTCGACCTCGACGTACTCGGCGTCCGGCACGAGCTGGCGGAAGCGGCGCCCGGTCGCGTCGATCGGCAGGATGTTGTCCTTCGTGCCGTGCAGGATCAGCGTCGGCTTGCCGGCCGCGCGGACGGCCTCGACGTCGGCCCGGAAGTCCTCGATCCAGGTCGGCACGACCGCGTACGCCGCGACGGGCGCAGACCCGATCGCGGTGATCCAGCTCGCGTGCACGGCGTCCTCGCTGATGCGCGTCCCGAGGTTCTCGTCGAGGTTGTAGAAGTCCTTGTAGAACTGCGTGTACCAGGCGTAGCGGTCGGAGCGCGCGGCCTCGACGATGCCGTCGAACACGGACTGCGGGACGCCCTCCGGGTTGTCGTCGCGCTGGACGAGGAAGGGCTCGAGCGAGGCGAGGAACGCGAGCTTGGCGACGCGCTCGTGCCCGTGGTTCTTCACGTAGCGGGCGAGCTCGCCGGTGCCCATGGAGAAGCCGACGAGGATCACGTCGCGCAGGTCGAGCGTCTCGAGGACGGTGTCGAGGTCGGCTGCGAACGTGTCGTAGTCGTAGCCGCTGCCGACCTTGCTCGACGCGCCGAACCCGCGACGGTCGTAGGTGATGACGCGGTGGCCGGCGTCGAGCAGCTCGCGCTTCTGCAGCTCCCAGCTGTGGCCGTCGAGCGGGTAGCCGTGGATGAGGACGACCGGCTGCCCGGCGCCCTGGTCCTCGTAGTAGAGCTCGATGTCGGTGGAGTTCTCCTGCCCGACGGTGATGTACCCCATGGTCGTGCTCCCTTCGCGACGTCGGGAGAACGATCGTTCTCCCGTGAGTCGCTACACTAGAGAACGATGGTTCTCCGCGCAAGCGGTACGACGTGAACAGGAGATGAGCGATGCTCGACGACGCGAGCGCCCGCGCGGCCGTGGTGGCCGCGGCCGACCGGCTGTTCTACGCCCAGGGCGTGCAGTCCGTCGGGATGGACGCCGTCCGCGCCGAGGCCGGGGTGTCGCTCAAGCGCATCTACTCGCTCTTCCCGTCCAAGGACGACCTCGTCGTGGCCGTGCTGCGCCAGCGCACGCGCCGGTGGGACGAGGGGATCGCGCAGGCCGCCGCGGGAGCGGCCACGCCCCGCGACCGCCTGCTCGCGGTGTTCGACTTCCTCGACGCGTGGTTCCGCGAGGACGGCTTCCGCGGGTGCGCGTTCATCAACTCGTTCGGCGAGCTGGGCGCGACGTCGCCCGGCGTCGCCGCCGCGGTGCGCGAGCACAAGGAGTCGTTCCAGCGGTACGCGCGCGACGTCGTGCGCGAGGCGGGCCTGCCCGACGACGTCGCGCTCCAGGTCGTGCTGCTCGCCGAGGGCGCCCAGACGACGGCGGCTATCACGCAGGACCTCGACGTCGCGCGCCAGGCGCGCCGGGCGGCCGAGGCGATCCTCGACGCGGCGGTCCCTGCGACCGCCTGACGTCCCGGGGCGTTCCCGGGGCGGTCGGGCCGCCCGCGTGCCCGGGTGGCGGGGAAGCGAGATGGGAGCGATCCCACGACACGCCGAGAGAGCGCTTGCTCGGCGTGTTCGCGCCGCCGTAGGGTCGCGGACGGAGGGCCGAGGAACGGCCCCCGCCCGGTGCAGAGTCGCGCCGAGAGCATGTCCCGCACCGTGGCGAGACGCAGGCGGCACCGCCGCCGGACCTGGAGGAACGATGGACCTCGCACGTCACCGCTCCCTGACCCCGCCCACGACCCCACCCGGCACCTCTGTCGGGCCCCGACCCCGCGCCCGGCGGCGCCTCGCGGGTGCGCTCGTCGCCGCGCTCACGGCCGCCGCGGCGGCGCTCGCCGTCACCGTGCCCGCGACGTCGGCCGCCGCCGCACCCGGCGACCTCCTGTGGTCCGACGAGTTCGACGGCGCGGCGGGCTCGGCGCCGAACCCCGCCGTCTGGAACCACGAGACCGGCGCGCACGGGTGGGGCAACGCCGAGCTCCAGAACTACACGGCCTCGCGCGCCAACTCCGCGCTCGACGGCCAGGGCAACCTCGTCATCACCGCGCGCCGCGAGGGCGACGGGTCGTACACGTCGGCGCGCATGACGACCCAGGGGAAGTACCAGCCGCAGTACGGGCGCATCGAGGCGCGCATCCAGATCCCGCGGGGCCAGGGGATCTGGCCGGCGTTCTGGATGCTCGGCGGGAGCTTCCCCGGGACGCCGTGGCCGTCGTCGGGCGAGATCGACATCATGGAGAACGTCGGGTTCGAGCCGCACCGCGTGCACGGCACGGTGCACGGCCCGGGGTACTCCGGCGGCTCCGGCATCACGGGCATGTACCAGCACCCGCAGGGCTGGTCGTTCGCGGACACGTTCCACACGTTCGCGGTCGACTGGAAGCCGGGGGAGATCACGTGGTTCGTCGACGGCCAGCAGTTCCACCGCGTCACGCGCGCGAGCGTCGGCGCGAACGCCTGGGTGTTCGACCAGCCGTTCTTCCTCATCCTCAACGTCGCGGTCGGCGGGCAGTGGCCGGGCTACCCCGACGGCACGACCCAGCTCCCGCAGCAGATGAAGGTCGACTACGTGCGCGTCTACGACAACGGCTCGGGCTCGTCGAACCCGGGGAACCCCGGCACCGGCCTGCCCACGGGGACCGGCGCGGTGCGTGCCGCGAACGGCATGTGCATCGACGTCCCGTGGGCGGACCCGACCGACGGCAACCCGGTGCAGATCGTCACGTGCAGCGGCAACGCCGCGCAGACCTGGACGCGCGGCTCCGACGGGACCGTCCGCGCGCTCGGCAAGTGCCTCGACGTGCGCGACGGCTCGACGACGCGCGGCGCCGCCGTGCAGGTGTGGACGTGCAACGGGACCGGCGCGCAGAAGTGGGCGTACGACGCGGGGAGCAAGGCGCTGCGCAACCCGCAGTCCGGGCTCTGCCTCGACGCCACGGGCGGCGCGCCCCTGCACGACGGCCAGCGGCTGCAGACCTGGACGTGCAACGGCACCACCGCCCAGCAGTGGACGCTCTGACACCCGGCTGACCTGGCGACCGCGGCGACCGGCCGCGCGGGCGGGGCACCCCGGGGTGCGTCACCCGCGCGCGGTCGCCGCGTCGTCGGGCGGGTCGACGCGCGGGCCCGGCTCGCCCTGCTCGCCCGGTCCGGGTGGGCGGACGCCCGGCTCGCGCGGGCCGAGCCGGCTCGCGACCATCGGCAGCACGATCACCGACAGCACGCCCGCGCCCACGAGCGCCGCCCCGACCTGCGACGTCATGGCGCCCTGCTCGACGGCGATCTCCGTGAGCGCGACGAGCAGCGGCAGCGCGGTCGCCGCGTAGAGCGCCGTCTGGACGCGCTCGACCGACGGCAGCTCGCGCCGGAACCACAGGAGCACCGGGCCGCCCCGCACGACCACCATGAGGGCGAAGAACGTCAGCGGCAGCAGCGGGGACGCGACGATGGAGTCGATGTCCAGGCCCATGCCGGAGCTCACGAAGAACACCGGCACGAACACGCCCCACGCGACCGCGTCGAGCTTCTTCTCCAGCGCCTCGACGTCGCCGGGCGCCCAGCGCCGTAGCACCATGCCGCCGACGAACGCGCCCAGCACCGCGTCGAACCCGAGCCCCGCGGCGAGCGCGAGCAGCACGACGAGCAGCAGCACCGTGAGGCGCAGCGTGCTCTGGCCGGTCCCGTGCTCCGCCGCGCTGAAGAGGCGGTCGCCGCCGAGGGCCTTGAGGCGGCCCAGCCGGCCCGGCAGCGCGGACAGCGCGACCGCGACGACCGCGAACAGGACGAGCAGGATCGCCGCGACCCCGCTCTCGCGCGTCCCGAGCAGCACGGCCATGGCGACGATCGGGCCGAGCTCGCCCACCGCGCCGACCACGAGCACCGCGCGGCCCAGCCGCGAGCCGAGCTGACCGCCGTCGCGCAGGATGGGGAGCACCACGCCGAGCGCCGTCGTCGTGAGCGCGATCGCCCCCGCCGCGACGGCGTGCGGCGAGTCGTGGCCCACGATCGCGAGGACGAGCACGGCGCCGACGACGAGCGACGTCAGCCACGCCGCTCCGGCCCTCCGGCCGACGCGCTCGCGCAGGAGGCTCGGCTCGAGCTCGTACCCGGCCAGCAGGAAGAGGAAGCCCATGCCGAGGTCCGAGAGGAGCGTGACGTCGTCGGGCGTGGCGAGGTCGAACGCGGACGGCCCGACGAGGATGCCGCCCAGCAGCAGCACGACCACCTGCGGGACGCGCGACCGCACGGGCATGAGGCCCGTGAGCAGCGGCGCCACCAGGGCGACGACGAACACCGGCACGAGCGGGGCGTAGACGTTCACGGACGGCTCCCGGTGGTCGGCGGCGGCGAGCACCAGGATGGCGCAGCGGCCGAGGTCGCGCGCGGGAAGCGGCGGGCGCATCTTGACGGCGGTCGCGGCCCGGCCTAGCGTCGGCCGGGCCGCGTGACGCGCGGCACCTGGATCGGCAGACAGGACCACTGAGCCGGCGCACCGTGGCGCCGGAGCCGCGCCCCGGTGAGCGACGAGCCACCAGGAGGCACCATGACCAGCACCGACGCAGCGACCAGGACGTGGGTCCGCGACCCGCTCGGCGTGTTCACCGCCGACGACTCCCCGGGCGCCCCGGACGCGCGCGGCGGCCTCGTCGTCGAGGGCGGGGTGATCGTCGAGCTCGTCGCGGACGGCGCGCAGCCGTCCGCTCCCGTCCACGAGACGTTCGACGCGTCGCAGCACGTGCTCACGCCGGGCCTGATCAACACGCACCACCACTTCTACCAGACGCTCACGCGGGCCTGGGGGCCGGTCGCCGACGCCCCGCTCTTCCCCTGGCTGCAGCGCCTCTACCCGGTCTGGGCGCGCCTCACGCCGCGCGACCACGAGCTCGCGACGACCGTCGCCCTCGCCGAGCTCCTGCTCTCCGGCTGCACGACGGCGGCCGACCACCACTACGTCTTCCCCGCCGGTCTCGACGACGCGATCGACCTCCAGGTCGCGGCGGTCCGACGGCTCGGGATGCGCGCGACCCTCACGCGCGGCTCCATGACGCTCGGCCAGGACGACGGCGGCCTGCCGCCGCAGTCGGTCGTCCAGGACCTCGACACGATCCTCGCGGACTCGCGGCGGCTCGTGGACACGTACCACGAGCGGGGCGCCGGGGCGCAGGTGCAGATCGCGTTCGCGCCCTGCTCGCCGTTCTCCGTGACGACCGACGCGATGCGCGAGAGCGCCGCGCTCGCGGAGGAGCTCGACGTCCGCCTGCACACGCACCTCGCCGAGACGGTCGACGAGGAGGACTTCTGCCGCGAGCGCTTCGGGATGCGCACGGTCGACTACCTGGAGTCCGTCGGCTGGCTCACGGACCGCGCCTGGCTCGGCCACGGCATCCACCTCGACGACGACGAGGTGCGCCGCCTCGGGGCGGCGGGGACCGGCGTCGCGCACTGCCCGACGTCGAACATGCGCCTCGCGTCCGGCATCGCCCGGGCAGCGGAGCTGGAGGACGCGGGCGCGCCGGTCGGTCTCGGGGTCGACGGCTCGGCGTCGAACGACGCCTCGACGATGATCCTCGAGGCGCGCCAGGCGCTCTACCTCCAGCGCCTCCGGTACGGCGCCGACATCCCCGTGACGCGTGCGCTCGGCTGGGGCACTCGGGGCTCGGCGCGCGTGCTGGGGCGGGACGACGTCGGCGTGCTCGCGGTGGGCAAGCAGGCCGACCTCGCGCTGTGGCGGCTCGACGAGCTGCGCTTCTCGGGCGCCCACGACCCGGTCGCCGCGCTCCTGCTGTGCGGCGCCGACCGCGCGGACCGCGTCATGGTGGGCGGCGCGTGGCGCGTCGTCGACGGCGCGATCCCCGGGCTCGACCTCGGCGCCCTGGCGGCCGAGCACTCGGCGGCGGCCCGGCGCCTCGTCGCGGGGTGAGCCGCGGCCGGCGGGGACGGATCGGGCCGACGCCCGGGCGTCCCCGCCGGCTCAGAGCTCGCGGTAGTAGTGGACGACGGGCAGGGCGGTGAAGCCGCTCGACTCGTACAGGGCGCGCGCGGCGCCGTGGCCCGGGTCGCCGCCGGTCCAGACGTTGGCGTAGGCGCACCCGGCGTCGCGCATGAGCGCGAGGGCGGCCTCCACGAGCCGGCGGCCGATGCCGTCGCCCTGCACGTCGGGGTCGACGGCGATGATCTCCAGGTCGGCGGTGCGGGCGCCCTCCGGCGCGGGCTCGCCGAGCACCGTGGTGGCGAACCCGACGACCCGGCCGTCGCGCTCCGCGACGACCGTCGTCGCGGGGTGCTTCTCGCACGCGCCCCGCACCTCCGCCGCCTGGCTGCGGCGCCAGTCGGGGTAGGCGAGGTCGTAGAGGCGCTCCCCGAGGATCTCGCGCCAGGAGGCGAACGCGTCCTCCCACGCGCGCAGCGACAGCGCGACGACCGCGTCGAGGTCGGCGGGGCGGTAGGGCCGCAGGGTCGTGGTCACCGGTGGAGCGTAGGGAGGACGCGCGACGTGGTGCCAGCGCTTTGCCGCGTCGCACGGGCGACGTCACGGGCGGCGGCGGACGGGCGACGTCGGGCGGCCGCATCCGTCCTCGCTGGCCACGTACGAGTTGCGGGCCGGGACTTGACACAGGTCACACTAGGCGTTCGAATAGTGGAAGTAGTTTTCCGCCAAGCGGAACGATAGCTGACGAGGAGGTCCGCTATGAATGCGCGAGCCACGAGGGCCACGGACGGCGCCGAACGGCGTCCGGTACGCCCCGAGGACGAGCGGCTGCCCATCGGGTCGACGTTCGGGTACGGGTTCCAGCACGTGCTCACGATGTACGGCGGCATCATCGCCCCGCCGCTCATCGTGGGGAGCGCCGCGGGCCTGACCGGCGCCGAGATCGGGATGCTCGTCGCGGCGTCCCTCTTCATCGGCGGCCTCGCGACGATCCTGCAGACGGTGGGCATCCCGTTCTTCGGGTCCCAGCTGCCGCTGGTCCAGGGCGTGTCCTTCGCGGGCGTGTCCACGATGGTCGCGATCGTCAACGGCGGCGGAGGGATCCCGGGCGTCCTGGGCGCGGTGCTCGTCGCCTCCGTGATCGGCCTGCTCATCACGCCGTTCTTCGCGCAGATCATCCGGTTCTTCCCACCCGTGGTGACGGGCGTCGTCATCACGACGATCGGGCTCACGCTCATGCCCGTCGCGGCCAACTGGGCGATGGGCGGCAACGCGAGCGCGCCCGACTACGGCTCGGTGAGCAACATCGGCCTCGCCGCGCTGACGTTCGCGATCGTCATCCTGCTGTCCAAGGTCGGCAGCGGCACGATCTCGCGCCTGTCGATCCTCATCGCGATCGTCGTCGGGACGCTCATCGCCCTCGCGCTCGGCAAGGCCGACTTCTCCGGCGTGGGCGACGGCCCCGTCGCCGCGTTCCCGTCGTTCCTCGGCTTCGGCGCGCCGACGTTCGAGATCGCCGCGATCATCTCCATGCTCATCGTCATCCTCGTGACCCTCACCGAGACGACGGCCGACATCATCGCCGTCGGCGAGATCGTCGGCACCAAGGTGAACCGCAAGCGCATCGCGGACGGCCTCCGGGCCGACATGGCGTCGTCCATCGTGTCGCCGTTCTTCGGGTCCTTCACGCAGTCGGCGTTCGCGCAGAACGTCGGCCTCGTGGCCATCACGGGCGTGAAGTCGCGGTTCGTCGTGGGGGCGGGCGGCGCGATCCTCGTGATCCTCGGCCTGCTGCCGGTCCTCGGCCGCGTCGTCGCCGCGGTGCCGACGCCGGTCCTCGGCGGTGCGGGCGTCGTCCTGTTCGGCTCGGTCGCGGCGTCGGGCATCCGCACGCTCGCCAAGGTCGACTACTCGCGCCCGATGAACCTCATCATCGTGGCGGCGTCGATCTCGTTCGGCATGATCCCCATCGCCAAGCCCGACTTCTACGACCAGTTCCCCACGTGGTTCGGGATCATCTTCCACTCGGGCATCAGCTCGGCCGCGGTCATGGCGATCCTGCTCAACCTGCTCTTCAACCACCTGAAGTTCGGCACGCCGCCCGACCCGTCGGTGTTCGCTGCCGGGGCGGAGCACGGGGCGAACGCCGTGGACGACGAGGACCTCGACGACCTCCAGGACGACGGCGTCCTCAACGGCTCGACGCGCCGACCGGTCGCCGTCGACGCCGCGGCGCCGACCCCCGACGCCCCGGCGCCGGACGGCGACGGACGACAGACCGGCACCGCCGCCGGAGCGGGCGACCGCGCCGACGACCCGGCCGCACCGGGCGACGGCACCGCCGCGCCGCGCCAGCACGCCGTCGCCCCGCTCCCGCGGACCGCGACCCCGTAGCGACGGCACAGCGTCGTGCCCGACGCCCCCCGCACCCCACGCGTCCCTCACGCCGGGTGCGGGGCGTCGTCGCGCCCGGGCCGTGTAGCGTCGTGGGTCGGCGTCGAGCACGGCGTCCCGACCCCGACCGCAGGACCGCACCATGAGCACCCCCACGCCCGAACGCCCGGCACCGTCCGCGAGCGGGGCCCCGGCCGAGACCCGGCCGTCGACGACCGACCCGACCGTCGACCGCGGCGCCGACCCTGGCGACCCGGGAGCCGACCATCTCGGCAGCGGGCTGCGCACGCGGCACCTGACGATGATGGGCCTCGGCTCCGCGATCGGGGCCGGGCTGTTCCTCGGCTCCGGCGTCGGGATCGCCACCGCCGGCCCGGCCGTGCTCGTGTCGTACGCGATCGCGGGCGTCGTCGTCATCCTCGTCATGCGGATGCTCGCCGAGATGGCGAGCGCGCGCCCCGCGAGCGGGTCGTTCTCCGTCTACGCGGAGGAGGCCCTCGGGCCGTGGGCCGGGTTCCTGCTCGGCTGGCTGTACTGGTTCATGCTCGTCATGGTGCTCGGCGCCGAGATCACCGGGGCCGCGCGCATCGTGACCGGCTGGTACCCGGACGTGCCGCAGTGGGGCGTCGCGCTCGCCGTGGTCGTCGTGTTCGCGGTGATCAACCTGTGGGGCGTGCGGCAGTTCGGCGAGCTCGAGTTCTGGTTCGCGTTCGTCAAGGTCGCGGCGATCGTCGGGTTCCTCGTCGTCGGCGTGCTGCTCGTGCTCGGCCTGCTGCCCGGGACGGAGCCCGTCGGCACGTCGAACCTGCTCGGCCAGGGCGGCTTCGCCCCGGAGGGGTGGGGCGGCATCGCGGCGGGGCTGCTCGTCGTCGTCTTCGCGTTCGGCGGCATCGAGATCGTCACGATCGCCGCCGCCGAGGCGCGCGAGCCGCGCACCGCCGTCGCGCGCGCGACGCGCAGCATCGTGTGGCGGATCCTCGTGTTCTACCTGGGCTCGGTCGCGATCATGGTGCTCGTGCTCCCGTGGGACTCGCCGCTCCTCGCCGAGAGCCCGTTCGTCGCGGTGCTCGACCTCGCCGGGCTGCCGGGCGCGGCGCGCGTCATGGAGGTCGTCGTCGTGGTCGCGCTGCTCTCGGCGTTCAACGCGAACGTGTACGGCACGTCGCGCATGGCCTACTCGCTGGCCGGGCGCGGCGACGGCCCGCGCGCGCTGCGGCGCGTGTCGCGGCGCGACGTCCCCTGGGTGTCGGTGCTGGTCTCCGTGTTCTTCGCGCTCGTCGCGGTCGGGCTGAACTGGCTCCTGCCGGAGGCGCTGCTGGGCATCCTGCTCAACGCCGTGGGCGCCGCGCTGCTCGTCGTGTGGGTCCTCGTCGCCGTCTCGCAGCTGCGGCTCCGCCGTCGGATCGAGGCGCAGGCCCGTGCGTCGGGCGAGCCGATGACGCTGCGCATGTGGGGCTTCCCGTGGCTCACGTGGGCGGTGCTCGTGGGTCTCGCGGCGCTCGCCGTCCTCATGCTGACCGACGCCGCCGCGCGCGCCCAGCTCGTGTCCACCGCGGGGCTCGTGGTCGTGATCCTCGCGGTGTACCTCGTCACCCGGCGGGGCCGGGCGCGGCGCGGTGCGGCGGTGGGGGCGCGCGCCGACGGGTGAGGCGTCGTCCACGGCGTGCACGGACGTGCGCCCGGGACGGTGCACAATGAACGGATGACCTATCGCGTCCTGAGGCTCATCCTGTCGCTGCTCGCCTACGTGCTGCTGCGGCCCCAGGTGACAGGTCGCAACAACATCCCGCGCCACGGTGCGGTGATCCTCGCGAGCAACCACCTGTCGTTCATCGACTCGCTGCTCATCCCGATCGTCGCGCCGCGGCACGTGACGTTCCTCGCCAAGGCCGAGTACTTCACCGGCCGCGGGATCAAGGGCCGCCTGTCGCGGTGGTTCTTCACGACGATCGGCATGATCCCCGTCCAGCGCGACGACCCGCGCGCCGGGCAGCGCTCGCTCGAGGACGCGCTCGAGGTGCTCCAGCGCGGCGGCGCGTTCGGGATCTACCCCGAGGGCACGCGCTCGCGCGACGGCAAGCTGCACCCGGGCCGCACGGGCGTCGCGTGGCTCGCGCTCGCCGGGCACGCGCCCGTCGTCCCCGTCGCCGTGCGCGGCACGGACAAGGTCCAGCCGGTCGGCAAGCGGATCCCGCGCCTGCACCGCGTCGAGGTGCACTTCGGCAAGCCGATCGACCCGCAGCGCCAGATCACGGCCGGGACCAAGCCGGCGCAGGCGCGGCGCGAGCTCACGGACGAGGTCATGGCGTCGATCCACCGCATGAGCGGCCAGGACCTCGCGGCCTGACGGCGGTCAGCCGCCGATCGAGCTCAGCCCGAACGCCGTCGCGAACCCGAGCACCGTGACGAGCCCGGTGACCGGTCCGCCGAACTCCGTCGCCTCGGGGATCATCGTGTCGACGAGCATGGTGAGCAGCGCCCCCGCGGCGAACGCCTGGGTGACCGCGACGACGGCCGGTGACGCGCCGTCGAGCGCGAGGTAACCGATCCCGGCCGCGAGCGCCGAGACGAGCGTCGTCGACCCCCACAGCGCCCACAGCCGTGACGGCTTCGTGCCGGCCTTGAGCAGCCCCGCCGTCGCCGACATCGCCTCCGGCAGGTTGGACACGAAGACTGCGGCGAGCATCGCGACGCTCACCCCGCCGCCCCCGATGAGCGTCGCGCCGAGCACCACGGACTCGGGGATGCCGTCGAGCACGGTGCCGAGCGCGATCGCCGCGCCGCCGGTCCCGCCCGCGGCCTGGACCGACTCCTTCTGCACGCCCGTGGAGCGCTTGCGGCCCTCGCCGCCCATCCGGTCGATGATCCGGTCGCCGACGAAGAACGTCAGCGCCCCGCCCGCGAGACCCGCGAGCAGGACGAGCCCGCTCGCGCGGGTCGACGCGTCCTCCACGAGGTCGTAGGCGACCGCGCTGATGAGCACGCCCGAGCCGAACGCCATGACGAGCCCGACGAGCCGCTGGCCCGGCGGGCGCCAGAAGACGAGCGCGGCCCCGAGGAGCAGCGACGACGCCCCGACGAGGCCCCACCAGAACCCGATCACGCTCCCATTGGACCAGCGGGCGTGCCGGGGCGCGCGGCGTCGCGCACGTCGCGGTTCCCCCGTCGAGGGGATGTGCCGCGCGGGCGGCGCGGTGAGACTGGGGGCCATGACGACCGACGCGCGCCCGCCGCGAGGGTGGGGACGGGTGCTCGCCCCGCTGCGCAGCACGGCCACCGTGCGCGCCGGGGTGCTCCTCGTGGTCGGCGGCGTCGTCGCCGGGGCGTACGTGGTGCTCGTCGCGGGGTTCGCGCAGATGTTCGCGTCCCTCCAGACGCCGCGCGTCGCGACGGTCGTCCTGGCGCTCGTGACGGCGGTCCTCGCGAGCACGCCCCCGTTCCTCGCGCCCGTGCGGACGCTCGAGATCGCGGCGGCGCGGACGTTCCTCGACGTCGACGTGCCGCTCCCCGCGGCCGGCGCCGCCCCGCCGGGCGCGGCGACGCGCTGGCGGGCCGCGGCCTGGTACGCGCTGCACCTGTCGCTCGGTGCCGCGGTCGTGGTCGTGGTGCTGTTCGGGGTCCCGGTCGCGACGCAGCTCGTGCTGTCCGCGACGGGCGTCGAGCCGGTGCTGCTCGCCGACTGGCGACCGTGGGAGGCGCTGCCCGCGTGGACGTGGCTGCTCACCGCGGTGCTCGTGCTGCTCGCCGTCCCGTACGTCGTGGTGCTCGCGCGCGCCGTGCTGCGCCAGGCGGCCCTGCCGCTGCTCGGCCCGGACCAGACGGAGCAGATCGCGGAGCTGGAGGCGGCCGCTGACCGTGCGGCGGAGCGGGGCCGGCTCGCGCGCGAGCTGCACGACTCGGTCGGCCACGCCCTGACCGTCACGACGCTCCAGGCGGCCGCGGCGGCACGCCTGCTGGACTCCGACCCGCCCGCGGCGCGCCGTGCGCTCGCCGCGATCGAGGAGACGGGCCGCAGCGCGATGGCGGACCTCGACCACGTGCTCGGCCTCCTGCGCGCGGACGTCCCGGGGGCGCCGCCCCGCGCCCCGGCCCGCACGCTCGCCGACCTCGACGCCCTGCTCGACGACGCGCGCGGCACGGGCGCCGACGTGCGGCTCGCGCGGGACGGCGCCGCGCTGCCTGACGTCCCGCGCGCCGTGTCGCAGGAGGCGTACCGGGTCGTGCAGGAGGCGCTGACCAACGCGCTGCGCCACGCGCCCGGCGAGCCCGTCGCCGTCGAGGTGGCGCCCGGTCCCGGTGACGCGCTGGTCGTCGAGGTGCGCAACCCGCTCGGGGCGGGCGCGCGGCGTCGGGCACCCGACGGCGCCGCGCGCGAGCACCGCGGCCTCGCGGGCATGCGCGAACGGGCCCACCTGCTGCGCGGGGAGGTCGCGGCCGGTCCCGCGCCCGACGGCGGCGCCTGGGTCGTGCGCGCGACGTTCCCGCGCGCGGGGTCGTCGCGATGAGCGCGGGCCCGGGCAGGAGCGGTCCCGTGACGGGGACGGTCCGCGTGGTGCTCGTCGACGACGAGCCGCTCGTGCGCGCGGGGCTGCGCGTCATCCTCGACGCGGAGCCGGACCTGGAGGTCGTCGGCGAGGCGGGGGACGGCGCGGAGGTGCCGGGCGTCGTCGCGCGGGCGCGGCCCGACGTCGTGCTCATGGACGTGCGGATGCCGCGCGTCGACGGGATCGCGGCGACGCGGGCGCTGCTCGCGCGCGACGGCGCACCACGCGTCCTCGTGCTCACGACCTTCGAGAACGACGACCACGTGCTCGACGCGCTCCGGGCCGGGGCGCACGGGTTTCTGCTCAAGCGCGCTCGCCCGGAGGAGGTCGCGCAGGCGGTGCGCGTCGTCGCGCGCGGCGAGTCGCTGCTCTTCCCCGACGCCGTGCGACGCCTCGCGACGGCGCACCCGCCCACGGGCGACGCGCTGCGCGGCGCGCGCCTGACCGAGCGGGAGGGGGAGGTGCTGCGGCTCGTCGCGCAGGGGCTGTCGAACGCGGAGATCGCGGCCGAGCTCTACCTCGGCGTCGAGACGGTGCGCACGCACGTGGGCAACGTCCTCGCCAAGCTGGGCGTGCGCGACCGCACGCAGGCCGTGGTGCGCGCCTACGAGTCGGGGTTCGTGCGGGCGGGCTGACGCGCGCGCCGACCGCCCCGGTGCGACGATCGCGCCATGGACCTCTCCGTGCTCACCCGCCCCGCCCCGCCCGTGCCGCCCGTCGCGACGGTCGCACGCGTCGCGCTGGGGCTCGCCCTGGTCGGGGCCGGGATCAGCCACCTCACGGTCGCGCGCGAGGAGTTCCAGGCGCAGGTCCCGTCCTGGTTCCCCGTGGACGACGACGTGACGGTGCTCGCGTCGGGCGCCGTCGAGATCGCGCTCGGCGGGTCGCTCGTCGTGCTGTCCCGGTGGCGCGTCGCCGTGGGGCTCGTCGCTGCCGCGTTCTTCGTGGTGATCTTCCCGGGGAACGTCGGGCAGTGGCTCGAGCACCAGGACGGGTTCGGCCTCGACACCGACGCCAAGCGGTTCGGGCGCCTGTTCTTCCAGCCCGTGCTCGTGGCGTGGGCGCTGTGGTCCACGGGCGCCCTCCGGGCGCTGCGTCGGGCGCCGCGCCCGCGCGACTGACCGGCTGCCGCGCCGGAGCGCGGTCATCCGCGCCGGAGCGTGGTCACCCGCGCGGGGGAGCGGGCTCGCCGTGCCGGGGGATCCGCCGCCGGGCGGGGTCCGGGAGCGTCGAGGCATGAGCACCTCGACACCGCACCCGCCCCTGTCCGACCGCACGCCGGCACCCGCGCCGTCGGGTCGCGACCGTGGACCGTCGACCCGCGGCCGGCCGCCCGCCCCTCCCGGGCGCGCGTCCCGAGGACGCTGGATCGCCCCCGCCGCGGCCGCGTGGTGGGCGCTCGGCGGCCTCGTCGCGCTCGTCGTCACGCTGACCGGCGGCACGCTCGCGGTCGGCGCCGCGAACGACCTGTCGTTCGGCGCCCTGAGCAGGGTCCCGGGCGCGACCCTCACGCCGTGGGTCGCGGTCCTCGCCCTCGTCGGCGCGGCCACCGCGCTGCGCGTGTGGCTCGGAGCCCGGCGCGGTCCCGTCGCCCGGACCGACCGCGCGGTGACCGTCGCGGCGACCGCGGTCGTCTCGGCCGGGGTGCTCGCCCTCACCGACGCGTCGATCCTCGCCCGGCTCGGGTACCTCCCGGTCACGCTCGTCATGGCGCCGTTCGACCCCGTGATCCGCGCCGCGTTCGAGGACTTCCTCGGCGCCGGGCCGCTCACGCAGCTCGCGCTCCTCGGCGGCGGCGCCCTGCTCGTCGCCTCGACGTGGCGGTTCGTGCGCCGCGGGGCCGGGGCGTGCGCGTCCTGCGGGCGGCGCCACGACGGGCACGACCCGGCGTGGACCACGCCCGCCGCCGCGGCGCGCTGGGGCCGGACCGCCGCGCTCGTCGCCGCCGCGATCCCCACCTTCTACGCGGTGACGCGCATCGCCTGGGTGCTCGGCATCCCGCTCGGCTTCTCGCCCGACGACGTCGCGCAGCTCGCCGGGGACGACGGCTGGGTCGCGGCGCTCGGCCTGGGCGGCTTCGCGCTCGTCGGCGCGGTGCTCACGCTCGGCCTGTTCCAGCGCTGGGGCGAGGTCTTCCCGCGCTGGGCGGTCGGGCTCGCGGGCCGCCGCGTGCCGGTCGGGCTCGCGGTGGTCCCCGCGACGGTCGTCGCGGTCGCGGTGCTCCCCGCGGGGCTCTCGCTCATCGTCCTCGGGTTCGGCGAGAGCCGGCTGGCCCTGACGGCGGACTCGTGGGGCGCCGTCGGGCCGACGCTCCTGTGGCCGGTCTGGTCGCTCGCGCTCGGCGCGGCGACCTACGCCTACTGGCTCCGCCGCCGTGGCGCGTGCCGGGTGTGCGGGCGCGGCTGAGCCGGACGGCGTTGGCCTGGAGCACGCACCAGGACCCAGAATCGGGAGCGCGTACCGACAGCGCAGAGAGAGGCTCCTCATGTCCGACACGCTCACGCCGCAGGCGGCCGCCGCCCGAGCAGGCGTCAGCCTCGACACGCTCCGCTACTACGAGCGGGAGGGGCTCATCGGGCCGATCGCCCGGACGGCCGGCGGGCACCGGGCCTACGACGGGGACGACCTGTTCTGGATCGGGCTGGTGACGTGCCTCCGCGACGCCGGGCTGGGGATCTCCGAGCTGCGCGAGTTCACGTCGCTCCTGCGCCGCGAGGGGAGCCCCGCGGACCGCGTCGCGTTCCTCCAGGGCCATCGGCGGGAGCTGCACGAGCGCAGGGCGCGGATCGACCTCGCGCTCGGCGTGCTCGACGAGAAGATCGCGTACTACCGCGAGCAGGCGGGAGAGGCCCCGGGGCCGAGCGTCGAGGGGGACCCGGCTCCGCCGTCGCGCACCGCTTGACCTGGAGCGCGCTCCAGCATCGAGCATCGGGGCATGACCGCACAGCAGAACGCCCCCCAGATCGTCCTCGGGACCATGGACCACGGCACGCGCGTGGAGCAGACCACCGCGTTCCGGCTGCTCGACCGCTTCGTCGAGGCCGGCGGCCACTGGCTCGACACCGCCAACTGCTACGCCTTCTGGACCGACCCGAGCGGGCTGGGCGGCGCCAGCGAGCGCGTGCTCGGTGCGTGGCTGCGGGCGAACCCGGGGGCGCGCTCGGCCGTCGGGCTCGCGACCAAGGTCCGTCAGGACCCGCTCGTCGCGCACGCGTGGCCCGAGAGCGCGGAGGGGCTCTCCGCGTCCGCCGTCCGGGCCGGGCTCGACGGGAGCCTCGAGCGCCTCGGCGTCGACCACGTCGACCTGCTGTGGGCGCACGCGGAGGACCGCACGGTCGACCTCGGCGAGACCGTCGCCGCGTTCGGGGAGGCGGTGGCCGAGGGGCGTGCCACCCGGATCGGCGCGGCCAACCACGCGTCGTGGCGGGTGCAGCAGGCGCGTGACCTCGCGCGTCGGCAGGGCGTGGCCGAGTGGTCGGCGCTGCAGCTCCGGCACTCCCTCGTGCAGCCCCGCCCGGGGACCACGGTCCCGGAGGCGGGCCACAAGCTCCTGGCGCCCGACGACCTCGACCACGCCCGCACGGAAGGGCTCGACCTGTGGTGCTACACGCCCCTGATGATGGGCGGGTACACCCGCGCGGACCGTCCGTTCTCCGCGGGCTACGCCCACCCCGGGACCGAGCGCGTGCTCCGCGTGCTCGACGAGGTCGCCCGGGAGACCGGTGCGACGCCGAACCAGGTCGTCCTGGCCTGGCTCATGAGCCAGGGGATCTCGCCCATCGTCGGGGCGAGCAGGATCGAGCAGGTCGACGAGGCGATGGCCGCGCGCGACGTCACGCTGTCGCCGAGCCAGCTGGACCGCTTCGCCGACGCCCGCTGACCGCTCACGCCCGCTGACCGCTCACGCCCGCTGACCGCCGCGGCCGACACCCCCGGAACGGTGACGACCCCGAGCCTGCTCCCCGTCGAGCACGACGTTGCTGTCGGCATCGGCCTGATGACGACAGCAAGGTCGTGCTCGGCGGGGCTGCTGCGGCTCGGCCGGGCTGTTGCGGCTCGGCGGGGCTACTGCGGCTCGACGGGGCCGTCCTGGCCGGCCACGAGGTCGCCGCAGCTCGTCTCCTGGGCTGTCGTGACGACCGGGTCGTCGGCGGCGGCGCCCTGCGCGACCGTCTCCTCCTCGCCGTTCGTCGCGACCTTCGCGCCCGTGTCGAGGTCGACGAAGGTGCGCGACACCGTGAAGGTGGAGCCGTCGTCGGGCACGGCGTTCAAGCCCGCGAGGCGCAGCGCGCCGTCGACCTCGGTGCAGCCGACGCCCGTGCCGAAGCCCGTGAAGCCCTTGTCGAACGTGTAGGGCTCGTCCTGCGCGTTCTGCGTCGGCGTCAGGGCGCAGTCGGCGGCCGAGAGCAGCAGGACCTCGCGGCCGGTGTCGACGAGCGCGATCGGCGCGGTCCCGTCGCCCGCCGCGACGACCTGGACGATCGCGCTCGCGGGCTGCGGGCTCGCCGACTCGACGGGTGCGGAGAACGTGGCGCCGGACGCCGTCGTGATGCCGAACGTGCGGTCCGCGCCGCCGGTGAGCCACGCCGTGTCCGGGCGGCCGTCGCCGTCGACGTCGACGATCTCGTGCGTGCCCGCCCCGGCGGGGACGCCGTCGCCGGTCGCGGGGCACCCCTCGGCGGCGGGGGTCGAGGCGCCGTCGGTGGGCGACGCCGCGTCGGTGGGGGACGGGCTCGCGGGAGCGCTGGTCGACGGCGCGGGCGTCTCGACGGCGGGGCCCTCGTCGGTCGGGCGGTTGACCAGCCACACGACGAGCGCGATCACCAGCACCGCGACGACCGTGACGACGATCCACGGCCACGTGCGGCGCGTCGGCGCGGGCTCGGGGTCGGGCGTGGGGAACGGGCCTCCGGGCGTGGTCATGTCCTCAGGCAACCACTCCCGCCGGGGCGCGGCATCCGGAACCGCGGAGGACCGACGGCACCGGTCTCAGCGACGCAGGACCTGGGCGAGCGAGCGGGTGAGCGCGTCGCCGTCGGGCCCGTGCGCCGTCGGGACGCCCCCGACGTCGCCCGGCAGGCTGCCCGGCGCGGGCAGCGGCGAGCCGTGCGCGAGGACCTGCTGCGCGGGCGTCAGCTCGCGGATCGCGACGGCCGCGACGTGGCCCGGGTGGCGCCGCGCGGCGCGCGCGTAGATGTCGGGGTCGTGCTGGCCGTCGTCGCCGATCAGCAGCCAGTCGACGTCGGGCAGCTCGCGGAACAGCCGGTCGAGCGACGTGTCCTTGTGCTCCGGGCCGCTGCGGAACCAGCCCGTGTTGGTGGGGCCCCAGTCGGTGAGCAGCAGCGGGCCGGGCGGGAAGCCGTGGCGCTGGAGGAAGCGTCGCAGGTTGGCGGCGGTGTTCCACGCGCCCGTCGACACGTAGACGAACGGGGTGCCGGGCCGCGACGTCGCGATGCCGCGGTACAGCGCCGCCATGCCCGGCACCGGCACACGGGCGCTCGAGTGCCGCACGAACGTGTTCCACGCCGCGATGAACGGGCGCGGGACGGCGGTCACCATCGCGGTGTCGTCGATGTCCGAGACGACGCCGAGCCGGCGCCCGTCGGCCACGACGAACACCCTGCCGGTCGCCGTCGCGCCCGCCGACGTCCGGAACGAGACGTCGTGCCAGCCCGGCGCGAGGTCGACGTCGATCACCCGGTCGAGGTAGCCGCCGCGGTCGGACACGAGGTCGACCGTTGTGCTGCCCACCCGCACGCGGACCTCCTCGCGCGGGGCCGGGGCGGTGAAGAAGTAGCGCCAGCCGCGGCGGTCCGCGGACTCGCGCTCGTGCAGCGCCGGGTCGAACGCGGGGCTCGCGAGCAGCACCCGGCCCAGCACGCGCACGCGGCGCGGGCTCCCGTAGCCGGCGAACGGCTCGACGCGCGGGCGCCACCCGCGGGCCTTCTGGAAGCGGGAGACGACGGCGCGCCACCGGTCCTCGAGCCGCGCGGCCCGGTGGGGGCGCTGGCTCGGGGTCGGCTCGCTCGTGACGGTCGGTACGGGTGCGGTCTGTGGCATGGCTCGGGGCGCTGTCCTCGGTCGGGGGTGGCGGGTCCAACCCTGTCACAGCCTGCCCACGAGCGCGGGGTGTCGCTCGGGGCGGCGGTCGTCGCTCTGGACGGCGGCCGTCGCCGACGAGCGCGTGCGGGCCCGGCGGGCCGTGCCTAGCGTGGCCGCGTGAGCGACGAGACCTCCCGGAACCTTGCGGACCTGCCCGGCCGTCCCGTGCCCGACGGCGTGACCGACGCGACCGTCGACGCGCTCGGGGCCCTGAGCGAGGCGCTCGAGACGACGGAACGCGCGCGCGGGCACCTCTACACGTTCCACCAGCTCACCGGCGAGGCGGACCTCGCGCTCGGCGACGCGGTCGAGAAGCTGCGCGCCGCGGGGCACGCGGAGGTCGCGGACCGGATCGAGGCGGACCTCGTGGGGCGCAACGTCGTCCCCGGCCGTTGGACGTTCCAGCTCGTCGAGGAGTACGACGACGGCTACTGGTCGGCGTTCCGCGAGCACGAGCGCGCCGCGCGCGACGAGCTCGCGGGCGGCGCGCGGCACCTCTTCGAGGCCAGGATGAAGCAGGACCGGCGCACGGTGGGCCGTCCCGGCCACGAGGCCGACCCCGACGACGTGCGGTGACGCCCCGCCGGTCGGCGCAGGTCCCCTGCTGGCGCCACCGATGAGTCCGGGCGCGCTCGTCGGTCCCAGGGGCAGGACCGACGAGAGGACCGCCATGACCACCGCCGACCAGCCGGCCGCCCGACCCGCCGACCCCGACGCACCGCAGGGCACGCTCGTCCCCGGCTTCAGCTCTCCCGGCGCGAGCCCCGTCCCGTGGGAGACGGTGCGCGGCGCGCTCGAACGGGCCGAGATCTCGTGGATCTCGACCGTGCGCCCCGACGGGCGCCCGCACGTCACGCCGCTCATGACGGTCGTCGCCGACGGCCGCCTCCACGTGACCACCGGGCCCGACGAGCGCAAGGCCCGCAACCTCGCCGAGAACGCACGCGTCGTCCTCACGACCGGGACGAACGCCTACGAGGACGCGCTCGACGTCGTCGTCGAGGGCACCGCCGCACGCGTCACCGACGACGCCGCGCTGCACCGCCTCGCCGAGCGGTGGCGCTGCAAGTACGGCGACGACTGGGCGTTCGACGTCGGGGACGGCGTGTTCTTCCACGACGGCGACCCGGCACTCGTCTTCGCCGTGCGGCCCGAGGTTGTGTTCGCGTACGAGCGCACGTCCGAGCACGCGGCGATGCGGTGGCGGTTCGACGCGAGCGACGGCCGGGCGGTGCACGCCGTCAGTGGCGAGGATCCCGGATCGCCGCGGTGAAGAGCGGCCAGCCGGTGTCGTCGGCGGACACCGAGAAGACGTAGGGCCGGTCCACGCGGAAGGAGATGCTCTCCGCCACGCCAGACGCCGCGTCCTCGGCCACACCGATCTCGGTGACGGCCGCCGCGACGGTGCCCTCGGCGTCGACCTGGAGGAGCGCCTGCTGCCACGCCTGCGAGACGTAGAGCTTGTCGTCGCTGATGCCGCGGAGGTTCGGCGGCGTGACCGAGTCGAGGAGCCCGCCCAGCCCGGCGGCGGAGAGCGCGGGCCGGAAGTCCAGCGGGTCGTCGGCGGGGACGTCGAGCGTGGGCAGGGTCAGCGCGACCGTCTGCCCGGGTGCCGCGGCCAGCGCCTCCCGCAGCGCGAGGAGCTGCTCCGGCGCGACGGACGCCGGATCGACTCCCTCGGGCGGCAGCACGACGTCGGCGTGGAACCCCTCGACGTACGGCAGCCGGACCGCGCGCCACCCGTCGTCCTCGGCGTACGCCCACGTCTCCGTGAGCCGCAGCGACTCCACGTCCACCGTGTCGCCGCCCCGGAGCGTGAAGGGCGACGGCGCCGTGTCGCTCACGTCGAACGGTGCCTTCCACCGGGCGGCGAACAGGACCGCGTTCTGGAGCACGAGGCGCAGGTAGATGTCGGGCTCGATGGCGCTCTCCTCGATCAGCCCGCCCGTGTGGAACCGGAGCCACTCGCTGAGCGGCACGATGCCCGACGACGTCCCGAGGTCCGTGTGCAGCACCCCGGCGCCGTACCCGGCCGCGAGCGACTCGAGGTAGGGCTCGTGGACCTCGGCCTCGTCGTCGAGCACGATCTGGTTCGCGACGTGCACGAGCGGCTTCTCCGGCAGATCGTCCGCCCGGACCTGCGCCGGGTCGCCGTCGTAGGCCTCGAGCGACGCGAGGAGGGCGTTGACCGCGTCCGTCCGCTCCTGGCCGGACGCGCCGAGCGCGTCGTCGAGGGCGAGCGCTATGTCGCCCCGCGCGCCCTCGGCCAGCATCGAGAGCGCGACCACGGCGCTCGCGGGCGACACCACCACGTTCCCCTCGGGCGGTGCCGCGGCGAGCATCGTCAGGCCGAGCCGCTCGGTCGCGTCGACCACGCGCGGCGTGGCACCGGCGTCGGCCACGCGCACGACGTCCCGCGCGGTGTCGGCGGTGGCGACGGGCAGGCCCGGGCCCGCCGGCGCGCCGCCTGCGCACGCCGTGAGCGCGGCCAGCGCCGCCGTCGTCGCCAGGGCGGTCAGCGTGCGCCGCGGCGGGCTCGGCTCCCGGTGCGGTCCTGCGGTCGTCGTCGTCATCGATCCCCCCGGCCGTCGGGGGCGGCGCGCTCGCCGCCCTCTCTCCGACCGTGTCGGCGGGAGCGCGGTCCTTGCGCAGCGGTACCGCTGCGGCTCTGACGCGCTCCGCCCCGGTCAGTCGACCGCGGGCCCGAAGCGCTCGGTCTTGATCCGCGCCGGGTCGTGGCCGAGCGCCACGAGCTGCCGTGCGACGGCCTCGACGAACCCCGTCGGCCCGCACACGAAGCACGCGGGCTCGATCTCGGGCGGCCAGCCCCACCCGGCGAGCTCACGCCGCTCGACGCGGCCGGGCCCGCGCATCGAGCCGAGTGGGGTCGAACGGGTGTGGACCACGTGGACGTCGAGCCCGTCGTGCGCGGCGGCGAGGCGGTCGAGGTCCTCGACGTACAGCGCGTCCTCGGGGCGGCGCACCGAGTACACGAGCCGGAACGGCGTGCGGTCGCCGGCGTCGCGCCGGGTGCGGAGCATCGCCATGAGCGGGACGAGGCCCGAGCCGCCGGCCGCGAGCAGCACGGGCGTCCCGGCGTCGCGCTCCGGCGACCAGACGAACCACCCGCCGACGGGCCCGCGCAGCTCGATCGCGTCGCCCACCGCGAACACGTCGGTGAGGTAGGTCGAGACCTCGCCGCCGGGGACCCGCTGGACGGTGACCTCGACGCGCGCGGGGGCGACGCCGTCGGGCGCCGCGCCGTGCGGGACGGCGGGCGGGTCGCCCGGGGAGGGGTCGTCGTCGGGCAGGGGGGTGCGCGTCGCGGCGCTGCCGATCGAGTAGCTGCGCTCGGCGGTGTAGCCGTCGGGCGCGGTGAGGCGCAGGTCGACGTGCTGGCCGGCGAGGTGGCCGGGCCACGCGGGGACCTCGAGGACGAGCGTCCGCGCGGACGGGCTCTCGGCCCACGCGTCGACGAGCGTCGCGACCTGCCAGCGCGACGGCGTCGCGTACCGCGCGCCGAGGCGGACAGGCGCCTCAGTCACCCTGGTACCTCTGCTCGCGCCACGGGTCGCCGAGGTCGTGGTAGCCGAGCCGCTCCCAGAAGCCCTGCCGGTCCATGGGCATGAGGGTGATGCTGTTGACCCACTTCGCCGACTTCCAGAAGTACAGGTGCGGCACGAGGAGCCGCGCGGGGCCGCCGTGCACGGGGTGCAGCGGGGCGCCGTCGAACGTGTGCACGACCCACGCCTTGCCGCCGAGCAGCTCGGCGACCGGGAGGTTCGTCGTGTAGCCGCCGTAGCAGCCGACCATCGCGAAGTCGGCCGTGGACTCGACCTCGCCGAGGAGCGTGTCGAGCGAGACGCCGCGCCAGGACGTGCCGAACTTCGACCAGCGGGTGACGCAGTGGATGTCGACGGTCGGCTCGTCCTGGGGGAGCGCCAGGAGCTCGGCCCACGACCAGGAGCGGGTCGCGCCGGTCTCGGTGGTGACGTCGAAGCGCCAGGTCGCGGTGTCGACGCGCGGTGTGGGCCCTGCCGAGAGCACGGGGAACCCGGTCTCGACGTACTGGCCCGGCGGGAGCGCCACGCCCTGCGGGCGTGGCCGGCCCTGGAAGCCGGGGGTGAGGGTGCTCATGGCTCACGGTAGGCGCGGCCCGCCAGGCCGCGCCAGGGGTCAGGCGTCCGCGTCGCCTGGCGGCGGTGCGGCGACGAGTCGCACGACGGCGTCGCGCAGCCACGCGCGGTACCGCTCGCGCGACCAGCCCGCACCGGCCGCGAAGTGCGTCCAGCCCTCCGGCGCGAGGAGGTAGGACAGGGTCTCGGCGGCCTCGTCCCGCGGCGCGCGCAGCCGGAACCCGTGGTCCGCGAGCACGTCGACGCTCGCGCGCAGGTCCGCGCGACGGCGGTCGAGGAGCGCCGCGAGCTCGACGGCGACGGCCTCGTCGGAGCGGGCCGCCGACGTGAACGCCGACCACAGGGCCGCGACGCGTTCGTTCGCCGCCGCCACGAGCGCGACGAGCCCGTCGAGGAAGGCCTCGGGGTCGGTGGTCCCGGCGACGGCGCGGCCCTCGGGCCGAGCGGCGAGCGACTCCTGACCCTCGGACCCCGCGAACGTCACCTCGAAGGCCGCGAGGAGCAGGGCGCGCTTGGGCCCGTGCGCCTTGACGGTCTCGAGCGACACGCCCGCCCGCTCGGCGACGCGCGCGAGGGTCGTGCGCTCGTAGCCGCGCTCGGCGAGCTCCTCGGCCGCCGCGCGCACGACGCGCTCGCGGGTGCGCGCGGCCTGCTCGGCGCGGAGGTCGGACGTGTAGGCGCGGGGTACCACTATTGACTACCTCTCTAGGGTGATGAATACTCCTGACGGTTACCGATCTTCTCACACGCCGCCTCCCCCTCGGCGTCCTCGCGCGGACGGCCCGGTCCCGCGCCCTTCCCGTCCGACCGGCGCGTCCCGCGCCGCCCGAGAGAGGCACACCGATGGCCACCGTCCTGCTCTGCTCCACCCCCGTGCACGCGCACGTCACCCCTCTGCTCGCGGTCACGCGCGCGCTCGTCGCGCACGGCCACGAGGTCCGGTTTCTCACCGGCGCACGCTTCGCCGCGGCCGTGGAGGCGGCCGGCGCCGAGCACGTGCCGCTGCCCGCCGCCGCCGACTTCGACGACCGCGACCTCGCGGCCGCCTTCCCGGGCCGCGCGGGCCGCACCGGTCTCGACGCGATCCGGCACGACATGCTCGAGATCTTCGTCCGGCCGGGCGCCGCGCAGCACCGCGCCGTCGTCGACGCCCTCTCCGCGCGCCCGGCCGACGTCGTGCTCGTCGAGCCCCTGTTCCTCGGCGCGATGGCGCTCGTCGCCACCCCGGCCGACCGGCGCCCTCCCGTGCTCGCGCTGGGCATCTTCCCGCTCGGGCTGAAGAGCGACCTCACCGCACCGTTCGGCCTCGGCGTGCTGCCCGCGCGCGGGCCGCTCGGGGTGCTGCGCAACCGAGCGCTGCACCGGTTCGTCGAGGGGGTCGCGTTCGCCGCGCCGCAGCGCGCCGCGCAGGAGATGGTGCGCGCGACCGGCGCCACCCCCAGCGACACCTTCTTCCTGGGCTGGCCCGCCGACGCGGACGCCGTCGTGCAGCTCACCGTCCCCGAGCTCGAGTACCCGCGGCCCGACGTCGTCACGCCCGTCCGGTTCGTCGGCCCGCCGCGACCCGTCGCCGCGCACGGCGACCTCCCCGCCTGGTGGGACGACCTCGGCACGCGCCGCCCCGTCGTCCACGTCACGCAGGGCACGGTCGCGAACGAGGACCCGCACCAGCTCCTCGTCCCGACCCTGCGCGCGCTCGCGGACGAGGACGTGCTCGTCGTCGCCGCCACCGGCGGGCGGCCCGTCGAGACGCTCGGCACGCTGCCCGCCAACGCGCGCGCCGCCGAGTACCTCCCGTACGACGTGCTGCTCCCGCGCACGTCGGTCCTCGTGACGAACGGCGGCTACGGGGGCGTGCACCACGCGCTGCGGCACGGCGTGCCCGTCGTCGTCGCCGGGAAGACGGAGGACAAGGCGGAGGTCGCGGCCCGCGTCGCGTGGACCGGGACGGGCGTACGGCTGCGGACCAGCACGCCGCGACCCGCCCAGATACGACGCGCGGTGCGCCGCCTGCTCGACGACCCCGCGTACACCCGGGCCGCCGCGCGCCTCGGCGAGCGCATCGCCGTCGCGCCGGGGGAGGACGGCGTCGTCGCGGTCGTGGAGGAGGTCGTCGCCCGGCGCGCCGCGCCCCGTGCCGCACGCTGACGGGGGAGGAGGATCGGGGGATGCCCAGCGACCTGCTCATGCGCATCCACGGTCCCGAGTTCCGCGCCATGTCCGAGCGCGTGCTGGAGGCGACCGCGCTCACCTCGCGGCTCAACGTGCTCCCGTTCGACGACGAGGACGGCAGGGCCCGGCTCCTCGAGCAGATCCTCGGGCGGCCGCTGCCCCCGCGCACGACGATCTACCCGCCGTTCTTCACCGACCACGGCCTGCACCTCGACCTCGGTGAGCGGGTCTTCGTCAACCAGAACTGCACGTTCCTCGACTACGCCGGCATCCGGCTCGCCGACCGCGTGCTGGTCGCACCGCGGGTCACGTTCATCACCGTCGGGCACCCCGTCGACACCGACGACCGCAAGGTCTGGCTCACCGGCGGCCCGATCGACGTCCACGAGAACGTGTGGATCGGCGCGGGCGCGACCATCCTGCCCGGCGTGACCATCGGTCGCGACGCCGTCGTCGCCGCGGGCGCCGTCGTCACCGACGACGTCCCGCCGCGCAGCCTCGTGGCCGGGCCGCGGGCGGACGTCCGCCGCACCTGGTGAGGGGCCGCCGGCTCAGCACTCGACGACGTTGACCGCAAGGCCACCCGTCGAGGTCTCCTTGTACTTGGTCGACATGTCGACGCCCGTCTGGCGCATGGTCTCGATGACGGTGTCCAGCGAGACGACGTGCGAGCCGTCGCCCTGGAGCGCGAGGCGCGCGGCGGAGACGGCGGTGCACGCGGCGATGGCGTTGCGCTCGATGCACGGGACCTGGACGAGCCCCCCGACGGGGTCGCACGTGAGGCCGAGGTTGTGCTCCATCGCGATCTCGGCCGCGTTCTCGACCTGGGCGGGCGTCCCGCCGAGCACCGCGCAGACGGCGCCGGCGGCCATGGAGCAGGCCGACCCGACCTCGCCCTGGCACCCGGCCTCCGCGCCGGAGATGGACGCGTTGCGCTTGTACAGCGCGCCGATGGCGGCGGCGGTGAGCAGGTACGTGCGCATCGCCCGACGACGGCGGGCCGGGTCGGCGGCGACGTCCGGGTGCGTGCGCAGGAAGTGCCGCCCGACGGCCGGGATGATCCCGGCGGCGCCGTTCGTCGGGGCGGTCACGACGCGCCGCCCGTCGGCGTTCTCCTCGTTGACGGCCATCGCGAAGGCCTGGAGCCACTCGATCGTCGTGTCGGCGCCGCGCTCGTCGGCCAGCTCGAGGCGCTCGCGCTGCGCGCGGGCCCGACGCCGGACCTTGAGCCGCCCGGGCAGGACGCCGTCGCGCTCCAGCCCGGCGTCGACGCACGCGCTCATCGTGTCCCAGATGCGGTCGACGCCCGCCTCGACCTCGGCGACCGGGCGCAGGGCGGTCTCGTTGGCCCACGCGACCGCGGCGATGGACGTCCGCTCGCGCTCGCACACCGCGAGGAGCTCGGCCGCGTTGGCGAACGGGAACGGCACGCCGGCCGGTTCGGTCCGCGGGTCGATCGCCTCGCCCGCGAGCTCGGCCCCGACCTGGGCGGCCTCGTTCGCGGCGGCTGCCTCGAGCTCGGCCGCGGTGAGGACGAACCCGCCGCCGACGGAGTAGTACGCCTCCTCGGCGACCGTCGCGCCGTCGGCGTCGAGCGCGGTGAAGCGCATCCCGTTGGGGTGACCGGGCATGCGCGTCAGCGGCGCGAGGCGCACGTCGTCGCTGGTCATGGTGATGCGGTGGCGACCCAGGAGCGTGACGGGCGCGCCATCGCCGAGCTTCTCCCACGACCCGGGCACGCGCGCCGGGTCGCACGTCTCGGGGTCGAGGCCGAGCAGGCCAGCGACGACGGCGTCCGGGGTCCCGTGGCCGACGCCCGTCGCGCCGAGCGAGCCGCACAGCACGACCCGCAGCCCGGCCACGCTGCCGAGCGTGTCGTCCGCGGCCAGGGTCGTGACGAACGCCTTCGCCGCGCGCATCGGCCCGACGGTGTGCGAGCTCGACGGGCCGACGCCGACGGAGAACAGGTCGAGGACCGAGACGTAGGCGCTCATGCCCACCATGGTCGCACCTCGTCCACGATGCGGGCGGATTTTGCTATAGCGGATCGGTCACGACCGTGCGGAGGCGGACCGGCCCAGCACGACGGGGCACGTCGCGAGGTGGTCGTCCACGAGGCCGCACGCCTGCATGGCCGCGTACGCCGTGGTGGGCCCGACGAACCGGAAGCCGTGCTTCTTGAGCGCCTTCGACAGGGCGACCGACTCCGGGCTCGTGCTCGGGACGTCGCCCCACGTGGCGGGCCGGCCGGAGCGCGCGGGCGGCGCGAACGACCACACCAGCTCGTCGAGCGAGCCGCCGCCGGCCTGGAGGGCGAGGAGCGCCCGCGCGTTGTCGATCGTCGCCGTGATCTTCTGGCGGTTGCGGATGATGCGGGCGTCCGTCAGGAGCCGCTCGACGTCGGGCTCGTCGAACGCCGCGACCGCCTCGGGGTTGAACCCCGCGAACACCTCGCGGAAGGCCGGTCGCTTCCGCAGCACCGTGATCCAGGACAGCCCGGACTGGAAGCCCTCGAGGACCAGGCGCTCGAACAGCGCGGTGTCGCCGTGCACCGGCACCCCCCACTCGGTGTCGTGGTACTCCTCGTAGAGCGGGTCGCCGTCGCCGAAGCAGCGGGCGCCGGGGCGCGGCGCGGGCGGCGCGTCGTCGGGCACGGCGAGCGGGGTGGACGCGTCGGTCTCGGTCGTCATGCGCCCCACTCTGCCGCCTCCCGCCGACACCCACGAGGTCCCTGTGGACGGCGCGCGTCCGGACGCGCGCGCCGAGGATCCTGTGGTCAGGCGTCGGCCGGGGGCAGCGCGACCTCCGCGATCGCGCGCAGCGCGTCGAGGTGCGCGCGCAGGGCGGCGGCGCCGGCGGGCGTGAGGCGCACCCAGGTGCGCGTGCGTCGTCCGGCACGCTCCTTGCTGATCTCGACGTACCCGGCGTCCTCGAGCACCGTGAGCTGCTTCGACAGGGTCGAGTCGGACAGCTCGATGGTGTCGCGCAGGGTCCGGAAGTCCGCCTTCTCGACGCCCGAGAGCGCGGCGACGACGGAGAGGCGCACGGGGGAGTGGATCACCTCGTCGAGCGTGTGGCGCGGGTGGTGGTCGACGGCGGAGCCGTCGCCCGCGGTGGGACGGTGCGTCGTCACGCCGTCACCGCCGCGTCCCGCGGGGCGGGCCGCCACGCCGCGACGAGCAGCGGGACGGCGCTCACGAAAGCCGCGGGCACCCAGTACGCCACGGAGCCGGGCCACACCACCAGCCCGGCGACGAGCACGGCCCCGTAGACCACGGCCCAGGACACGGCGCCGACGGCGATCCGGCGTCGCGTGCCGACGGCCAGGGCGCCCTGCCGCCCCGCCCACGTGGCGCCGACGGTGACGATCGCGACCCAGGCCGCCATGCCGACGACGAAGCCGACGCGGCCGCCCAGCCCGATCGCGAGCACCAGCCCGACGCTCGCGACGGCCCACCCCGTCAGGTAGAGCCGGACCCACCGCCACCCGCGCGCCCGGGTGGCGCCGGCGAGGCGGTCGGCACGGTCGAGAGCGGCTGCCGCGTCGAGGGGTGCGGTGCGGGTCGTGTCGTCGGTGCTCATGGATGCCATCGAAGCATCTACTTTCCATCATGGCAAGTGGTTTCCATGGGGACCTCTCCCTATCGTGCACGTCACCGGTCCCGTGCACACTGGTCCCGGCCGTGCCCCGCCCCGGGCCGCACGACGCCGTCGTCCCGAACGCCGTCCCCGAGGAGCACCCATGTCCGACGCCCTGGCCGCGCTCGCCACCGCCGTCGCGGCAGCGCCCACGAGCGCGCCCCTGCGCGTGCACTACGCGAGCCTCCTGCTCGCCGCGGGGCGTCCCGTCGAGGCGCTCGAGCAGGCGAGCGCCGGGCTGCGGATCGACCCCGCCGACGGCGAGGCGCTGCGGCTCGTGCAGGAGGCGGCCGCGTCCGCCGCGGCGGCGTCGCGACCGGCGGGCGCCGCGCCCGGGCAGGCGCCGGGCGACCCCGCGCCGTCCGGCGACCCTGCGCCGTCCGGCGACCCTGCGCCGTCCGACCACCCCGGGCAGCGCGCTCCCGCCGGGCCGGGGAGCCCGGCGTGGGGCATCGACTGGGACCGGCTGGAGGACGAGCTCGACGTGCGCGTCCCGCCGCCCTTCGTCGAGGAGCCTGCGGTCGGCCCCACGGGCCCCGCCCCCGCCGACCCGAGCCCGGCACCCGAGCAGGGCCACACCGCCCCCGCACCCGGGGGCGGGCAGCCGTTCCTCGTGCCCGCGCGCGACGACGCTCCCGACGACGGGTCGGGCCTGCTCGAGGTCTCGCGCGAGACGGTGACGCTCGCCGACGTCGGCGGACTGGAGCCGGTGAAGAAGCGCATCCGCGAGGCGTTCCTGGAGCCGATGCGCCACCAGGCCATCGCGCAGGCGTTCGGCAAGTCGCTGCGCGGCGGCCTGCTGCTCTACGGGCCGCCCGGCACCGGCAAGACGTACATGGCGCGCGCGGTCGCGGGCGAGCTCGGCGCGCGGTTCCTCACGGTGACGCTCGCGGACATCCTCGACAAGTACATCGGGGAGAGCGAGCAGAACCTCCACGCCCTGTTCCAGCGGGCGCGGCAGCTCGCGCCGGCCGTCCTGTTCCTCGACGAGGTCGACGCGATCGGCGGCAGGCGCGCGCAGTACTCCGGCTCGTCGGGCATGCGGACGGTCGTCAACCAGCTCCTCCAGGAGATGGACGGCATCGGCTCCGACAACGACGGCCTGTTCGTGCTCGGCGCGACCAATCACCCGTGGGACGTCGACACCGCGCTCCTGCGCCCGGGCCGGTTCGACCGCGTCGTGCTCGTCCTGCCGCCCGACGAGCCCGCGCGCGAGGCCATCCTGCGCCACCACCTCGCGGGGCGGCCCGTCGCCGGGATCGACCTGGGCGCCGTCGTGCGGCGCACCGAAGGGTTCTCCGGCGCGGACCTGGAGCACCTGGCGGCCACGGCAGCCGAGAAGGCGATGATGGACTCGATCGCGTCCGGCCAGGTGCGACCCGTCACGATGGCCGACATGGAGTCGGCGCTCGCGGACGTGCGGCCGTCCACGACGGCGTGGCTCCAGTCCGCGCGCAACGTCGTGACGTTCGCGAACAACGACGGCCGCTACGACGAGCTCGCCGCGTACCTGCGCGCGCGGCGCATGCTCTGAGAGGGCGAGGCAGCCGACGGTGACCACGACCACCGACCCGCGCGCCGTCGGCGCGCGCGTCGAGATGCTCGTCCAGATGGGGCGGCCCGAGCGCGCGCTCGACGAGGTCGACGAGGCGCTCGCGACCGTCCCCGACGACCCGCGGCTCCTCCTCGCCGCCGCGTGGGTGCGGCTGCACCTCCAGCGCTCCGCCGACGCGCTGCCCCTCCTGGAGCAGGTGGTCGCCGCCCAGCCCGCGGCCGACGGCGCGCTCTACCTGCTGTCGGTCGCGCGCCAGAACACCGGTGACGTCCCGGGCGCGCGCGACGCCGCACGCCGCGCGCTCGAGCTCGACCCCGACGACGCGCGGTACCACCTCCAGCTCGCCGACGCCCTCCTCTCGGGGCGCGTGCGCGGCGCCGACCGGCGGCTCGCGCGCGAGCGCATCGCCTCGGCGCTCGAGCTCGCCCCCGAGGCCCCGGACCGGCTCGCGCAGGCGGCCCGGCTCTGGTCGCGCCTCGGGGACGACGACCGGGCGCGCGCCCTCGTGCGGCAGGGGCTCGCCGTTGCGCCGGAGCACGAGGACCTCCTCTACCTCGACGCGGCCCTCGCGCTCGACGCGAGCCGCAGCGCCCAGGGGTACAGCGGCGTCCTCGCCATGAACCCCGAGCACGCCGAGGCCGGGTACCTGCTGCACCTCAGCGTGTGGCAGCAGGTGCTGCGGCTCGTCGAGATGCCGGTCCTGCTCGTCGGGGCGGTCGCCCTCGTCGTCGCCTTCGCGATGAGCGACGCCCACGTGGGCAGCGTGCCGGTCTGGGGGGTCGTCGTGCTCCTGTGGACGGGCGTGACCGCGCTGCGCGTCCTGCCCGTCCTGCTCCAGGTCCCGCGCGGGCTGCTGCGCCGCACCCTGCGCCGGACCCCGTTCCGCGGCGGCACCGTCGTGGCGATCGCCGTCGGGTGGGCGGGCGTCCTCGCGGGCCTCGCCCTGCTCTACGTCGTGCGCGACGCCGTCGCCGTCCGCTGGTTCCTCGTCGGGCTCGGGACGGTGCTCGCCCTGGTGACCGTCACCTCGGCCGTCCTGCACGCGGCGATGTTCACGCAGGCGCGCGAGCTCGGGTACCTGCCGCCCGGGACGGCGGGAGCCGCGCGGATCGCGGCCCTGCGCGCGAGCCTGCGGGGCGCGGTCGTGCGCCGCGTCGTCGTCCTCGGGATCGTCGCGGTCGTCGTCGGGAGCATCGGCCCGGGCGCGGTCGCGCGCGAGGACGCCCGGCCCGTGGCGGCGCTGGCCGCGGTGGCGTACGTGCTGCCGCTCGTCGTCGGGACGTGGGCCGCGTGGCGCGTCGCGGCCCGGCAGCGCGCGGTGTCCGACGAGCGCCCGCCCGTGAGCACGGCCGCCGCGGTCCGCGCGGGGCTGGGCGGCGCCGTCCTCGTCCTCGCCACGGTCCTGCTGCTGCTCGCCGAGGCGGCCGCGCTCGCCGCGCTGCCCGTCGCCCCCGACGAGCACGACGCCGACGGTCGCTACGTCCAGGAGGAGCGCGCCCCGCGCGACCCGGGCTCGGCGGTGCAGGAGTGCACCGGGCGCCCCGCCGCGCGCCTCGCGTGCCTCCAGGAGAACGACCGGGTCCGCCAGGAGGAGCTCCAGGAGCGGATGGGCGAGCTCGACGTCCCGACGATCGACGTCCCCACGTTCGACGTGCCGGACCTCCCGGATCTCTCGGATCTCCAGACGCCGGGCTCCACGGGGCAGCAGACTCCCTGATCCCGGGCACCCCGGGCGGGTGACGAGCCCGCGGCCGTGCGGGTGACGCGGGGCGGTGCGACCGTGGCCGCGTGGCAGGACTCGTGGAGACGCTCTCTCGACCCGTCGGCGCGGCGCTCGCGGCCGTGACCGGCACGGTCGCGCGCGTGCGCGGCGGCCGCCCGATGCACGCGCGCGGCGTGCTGCTCCGCGGCACGCTCGTCGTCGCGGAGGACGAGGCGGGCGCGGTCAGCGTCCCGCAGGGCCGCACGCCCGTCACGGTGCGCGTGTCCCTCGGGGCAGGCCTCCCCCGCGGGCTCCCGGACGTCGTCGGGATCGCCGTGCGCTGGACCGACGACGGCGCGCCCCAGGACGTCCTGTTCGCCTCCTCGGGGAGGGGGCGGCTCACGCGCTTCCTCCTCGTGCCGCGCCGCGCGCTGCTGGGCGGCTGGCTGTCGACGCTCATGCCGCTGCGGTCGCCGCACGGTCCCCGCGTGCTCGCCCTGCGGCCGGACCACGACGCGGCGCGGGTCGTCGGCACGCCGGTGCTCGAGGTGCTCGAGGCGACCCCGCTCGGCGCCTGGCACCGGTTCGGCGCGATCGAGCTGCACGGCCCCGAGACGGGTTCCGCGCACGACGGCGACGACCCCGAGGTCCGTTTCGACCCCACCGGTCACGCGCCGCGCCACCTCGGCACGTACGGCTGGGAGGACGCGCTGCGCGCTCGCGGCTACGCGGCCGCGCGCCGTGGCGGCGGGCCTGCAGCCCGGTAGCGAGAGAAGGGCGGCGACCCCGGAGTCCTGTCCACCGGGACCGCCGCCCGCGAGGGCGGCACCGTCGACGTGAGGCCGCCCCCGAGCCGAGGGCCGGGCGGCGAGGACGCCGCCCGGCCGTGCGCGCCGGTCCGTCAGACCGCCGCGAGCCGACGGCGCAGCCCGAGCCCGACGCCCGCGACGCCCGCGAGCACGGACCCGCCGACCAGCGCCGACATACCGAGCGACACCCGTCCGACGGGGCTGTTCTCGACGCTGTCCTTGAGCTCCGTCGTGCCGTCGGAGAGGGTGCCCGTGCCGTCCGCGAGCGCGGCCGCGCCGTCGGCGATGCGGGTGCTGCCGTCGTGCAGGTCGGACGCGCCGTCGGCCAGGGTCGTCGTGCCGGCGTGCAGCGTCGCGGAGCCCTCGGCCAGCGCCGCGTTGCCCGCGGCGAGGGTCGTCGCGCCCGTCGAGAGGGTCGTGAGCCCGTTCTGCAGGCGCAGCGTCCCGTCCTCCAGCCGCGTGGTCCCGCCGAACAGGTCGCCCGCGCCCGTGCGCAGCCGCACCGTGCCGGCGGAGAGGTCGCTCGCGCCGGTCGCGGCCTTCGCCATCCCCGCCTTGAGGTCGGCGGCGCCGGACGCGAGCTCCGACGCGCCTGCGGCGAGCTCGGAGGTCTTGGTGGCGAGCTGGGCGTTGCCGCCCGCGACCCGGGAGGCGCCGTCGGCCAGGCGAGCCGTGCCCTCGGCGAGCGCTGCCGAGGCGGCGGCCGCGTCGGTGTTCCCGGCGGCGAGACGGGCGGCGCCGTCTGCCGACGCCGCGTTCCCGGCGGCCAGGGTCGTCGCGCCGCCCGACACCTTGGCGGCGCCGTCGGCGAGGGCGCGGGTCGCCCCGGCGAGCGAGGCGTTGCCGGCCGAGACCGTGCTCGCACCGGCGGCGAGGGCGTCGGCCCCTCCGGAGAGCTGCGCCGTCCCGGCGGCGAGGCTCTGTGCCCCGCCGGAGACCGCGGCGGCGCCGGAGGCGAGCCCGGCCGCACCCTCCGCGAGCCGCGTCGCGCCCGCGTCCGCCTCCTGGGCGCCGGTGGACACCCGTGCGGCTCCGGTGCTGAGGTCCCGAAGACCCGCCTCGAGCCGGGCCGCGCCCGCTGCGGCGCCGGAGTCGCCCGCGAGCCCGTCGCGCAGGGCGGACGCGCCGGCGACGAGCCCTCCTGCGCCGGCGTCGACCCGCGCCGCGCCGTCGCGCACCGAGCCCGCCGCACCCGCGAGCGCGTCGAGCTTCGCCTTGAGGGCCGGGTCGTCGGTCGCCGCGGCCAGCCCCTGGAGCTGTGCGGCGAGGGAGTCCGCGCCCGCGTGGACCTGGTCGGCACCCTCGGCCACCGAACGCGTCCCGTCGGCCAGGCGGACGGCGCCGTCGCGAGCCGTGGACAGACCTGCCGCGAGTCCGGTCGCGCCGTCCCGGAGCTGGGCGGACGCCGCCGCGACCTGCTGCGCGCCCGGCGCCAGGAGCGCCGTGCCGGCCTGCAACGAGCTCGCTCCGGCGGACAGCTGCTCGGCGCCCGCCGCGACCGTCGCCGCGCCCGGCGCGAGCGAGCCGGCGCCCCGGGCGGTGGCGGCGACGCCGTCGCGCAGGGTCGACGCGCCCGCCGAGACGCTGCTCGCCCCGGTCGCGAGATCGCGTGCGCCGGACGCGGCGCCGGTGAGGCCCGTGGTGACCGTCGACGCGCCGTCCGCGACGGTGCTCGCCCCGACGGCGAGCCGTGCCGTGCCGTCGGCGAGGTCGGACGCGCCGCTGGCGAGCGCCGAGGTGCCCTCGGCGAGCAGCCCGGCACCCTGCGCGGCCGTCGCGTTCCCGGCGAAGAGCTCGGCCGCGCCGTCCTTCAGGGTGCCCGCACCCGACGCGATCTGGGACGCGCCGTCGGCGGCACGGGCGTTCCCCGCGGCGAGGCGTGCCGCCCCGGAGTCGAGGTCCTTGCTGCCCGCGGCGAGGCGGGCCGCGCCGCTCGCGGCGTCGCCCGCCCCGGCGGCGAGGCGTGCCGCCCCGGCGTTGAGCTCGTCCGCCCCGGCGGCGAGCTCGGTCGCGCCGTCCAGCGCGGTGGCGCCGCCCGTGGCGAGCTGGGTGGCGCCGTCGGACGCCTTCCGCGCGCCGGCGGAGAGGTCGCCCGCGCCGGCCTCGAGGTCGTCCGCCCCGTCGGCGAGACGCTGCGCGCCGGCCTGGGCCTCGGTCGTGCCGTCGGCGAGGGTCGCGGCGCCCGCGTCGAGCTCGGCGGCGCCGTCGTCGAGGCGGGTCGCGCCGTCGGCGACCTTGCCGTTGTACACGAGGAGGAACGCGACCAGGCCGGCGACCGCGAGGGCCAGCACGGCGAGCGCGACGGAGGTGAGGACCGTGTGCGTGCGTGACGGTCGGAGAGCGTGCTGCGTCATCTGTCGTCCTTCCTCACGCCCGGCGTCGTCGCGGGGCGGTCGGCACGAGGGGAGAGCTGCGGGAGAGGCGGGTACCGGTCTGCTCGGCGCGGGAGTGCGCCGGTGCGCCCACCACCGTTGGCGGGACGTGGAGTAGCAGGTAGATCCCCAGCGACGCTAGCAACGCCCCGGACACCACGGACAGCGAGTACTAGGTACTTTCGCCGTCACGATTCGGTCACGGGCCCGAAGTATCAGGTACTCCGTGCGCGAGACCGTCGCTCGGAGCAACGGCCGCCCGCCCGGGGCGCCGGAGAGGAGCCCGAGCGCTGCCGTCCGGAGTCGGAGCCGCGCCGCTCATGAGGCGATCTCGGCGCTCATCGGCGAAGGTAGGGCGGTGCTCGACGACGCGCCCGACGCGCGGGCTCCGGTGCGGCTCGACGGTGACGCTCCGGACGGCTGCTGGGACCGGGGCGGAGCGGGGGTCTGGCAGAAGGGGAAGAGGAACAGCACGGAGCGCAGTACGCCGACCGGCGTGTCGTCCTGCCCGGGCACGGCGCGGAAGACCGACGCCGAGCCCGGGACCACCGTCGACGGCTCCGGAGCCCGTCCGCGAGCAGGTGCGGTGATCCGGTGAGGGCGTCGTCACGCGCGGCGCGGTGGGCCGCCGGCCTCACGACCGTGGTCGTCCCGCTGACGGGGGCGGGGTGCTCGTTCCAGAGCTCCGAGGAGGGGGCCGCGGAGCAGGTGGTCACGACCTTCTTCGACCGCCTCGTCGACGGCGACGCCACGGGAGCGGGCGAGCTGCTGAGCGATCCGTCGGTCCTCAGCCCGGTCGCGCTCGACGACGCGGTCTACGCCGAGGCGGTGCGCCCCGTCGAGGCCCGCGTCACCTCCGTGACCGGGTCCGGCCCGGAGTCCTCGGTGGACGTCGAGTACCGGCTCGACGGCGAGGAGGAGACGCGCACCCTCGTGGTCGGCACGGAGACCGTCGGAGGGGAGCCGAGGGTCGCGCTCTGGTCCGACCACGGGCTCCCGGTCGTCCATCCGGGCGTCCCGGTGGAGATCGTGGTCGAGGGGTCGGGCGCGTTCGACCTCGCGACGTCGGGGCCCCTGCGGCTGCTTCCCGGGATCTACGACCTCGAGCTCGCCGGGCCGCAGGACCTCACGACGATCGATCCCGACGGCGGCGACAGCGAGCCGTTCACGGTGGAGTTCCCCGTGGACCCCGACGCGATCCAGCCTCCTCCGGGAGCGGAGCTGCGCTCGCAGATGCTGCACGTCGACCTGGTGCTCCGCGCCGAGGTGGCCACCGAGGCCGAGGCGCGCATCGACGAGCTGCTCGCCTCGTGCACCGCCGCCGGGCTCACGGGCGACGCCTGCCCGCAGAGCGTCGCGGACGGGATCTTCCGCGGGTACGCAGGGGTGGACGTGGCGTCCGCCGTCTGGGCCCAGGACGAGCCGCTCGACCTCGTGACCGGGGAGGAGTTGCGCGCGTCCGCCCCGTACACGGTGAGTGCTCGATGGCCGCAGGGCCCGCTGGAGGTCACCGTGAGGGTCGAGGGCACGGTGCTGCGTGACCCGTCCGGCGCCGTCGTCGTCGAGCTCGACTGAGGCGTCCCTCCCGCCGGGGGGTCGGTCGAACGGCGGACGGGGGCTTCGCCCGAGCGGTGTACGTGCCGACGGAAGATCGGCCAGGAGAGGGCATCGCCCGGCACCCGGGTCTCCCTAGGTTCGGTGGCGTCATCGTCACCGACCCCGAGGGGGGAGCATGATCGAAGCACGCGGCCTGACCAAGAGGTACGGGCCCAAGACCGCGGTGGACGGCATCTCGTTCACCGTGCGTCCCGGGACCGTGACCGGCTTCCTGGGCCCCAACGGCGCGGGCAAGTCCACGACCATGCGCATGATCATGGGCCTGGACCGCCCCACCGCCGGGACCGTCACCGTCAACGGGCGCCCCTACGCCCAGCACCGCTCACCGCTGACCGAGGTCGGCGCGCTGCTGGACGCCAAGGCCGTGCACACCGGCCGCTCGGCCTACAACCACCTGCTCGCGATGGCCGCCACCCACGGCATCCCGACCCAGCGCGTGGACGAGGTCATCGAGATGACCGGCCTGCAGCCGGTCGCCAAGAAGCGGGTGGGCGGCTTCTCCCTCGGCATGGGCCAGCGCCTGGGCATCGCGTCCGCGCTGCTGGGCGACCCCAAGACCCTCATCCTGGACGAGCCCGTCAACGGCCTGGACCCCGAGGGCGTGCTGTGGGTGCGCAACCTCGCGCGCTACCTCGCCTCCGAGGGCCGCACCGTCTTCCTGTCGAGCCACCTCATGAGCGAGGTCGCCCTCACCGCCGACCACATCATCGTCATCGGCAAGGGCCGCATCATCGCGGACGCCGCCGTCGAGGACGTCGTCGACGGCGGCACCCGGCGCAGCGTCCGGGTCCGTACCCCGCACGCCACGCGGCTCGCCGAGCTGTTGACGCAGGACGGCGCGACGGTCACCTCGGACGAACCCGGCCTGCTCCAGGTGGAGGGTGCCGAGGCGCCGGGGATCGGAGAGCTCGCCGCGGCGTCGGGCGTCGTGCTCCACGAGCTCACGCCGGAGACGTCCACGCTCGAGGAGGCGTACATGCGGCTCACCGCCGACGCGGTCGAGTACCGCACCGAGCCCGCGGCCGCCGCGGCCGACCCCGACGACACGGTTCGTCCCACCGCTCTCGAAGGAGCCCGACGATGACCACGGCCACGTTCTCCGCCCCGGCTCCCGCGACGACCCTCCGCACGACGGCCCGCCTCTCGTTCGGCCGCGTGCTGCGGTCGGAATGGGTCAAGTTCCGCTCCGTGCGCTCCACCTGGTGGACGATGGGCTCGACCGTGGTCGTCATGATGCTGTTCGGCGTCGTCATGGCCGCGTCCCTGAACTTCGCCGCCACCCGGCCCGAGGAGGCGGGCGCGCTCGGCAGCGTCTCGACGGTGCAGACGCTCGTGCTCGGCTACATCTTCGCGCAGCTCGCGCTCGCGGTGCTGGGTGCGCTGAGCATGACCACCGAGTACTCCACGGGCATGATCCGGTCGACCTTCAGCGCCGTCCCCGCACGGCTCCCGGCGTTCTGGGCCAAGGTCGTCGTCGTGGCGGCGGCGTCGCTCGTCGTGGCGGTCGTCGGGCTGGCGGCGTCCTACCTGGTGACCGCGCCCCTGCTGGCGGGCAACGACCTCGTGCCCGACCTCGGCGACCGGGTCGTGCAGCGGGTGCTGCTCGCGTGCGCGGGCTACCTCACGTGCGTCGCGGTCCTGGCCGTCGCGGTGGGGGCGATCCTGCGGCACCCGGCGGGCACCATCTTCACGCTCGCCACGCTGCTCTTCGTGGTGCCGATGATCACGGAGTTCGTGCCCCACGACGGGGTCCAGGACGTCGTCCGGTTCCTGCCCATGAACCTCGGCACCGCCATGATGGCCGTCACCGCGGCGGACGCCGGCCGGGTCGAGGTCCTGACGCCCGGTGCCGCTGCCCTCGCCCTGGGGGCCTGGACCGTGGTGCCGCTCGCCGTGGCGGCCCTGCTCCTGCGGCGTCGCGACGTCTGAGCGGCGTCGCGACGTCTGACCGGCGTCGCGTCCGACCGGCGTCGCGTCCGACCGGCGTCGCGTCCGACCGGCGTCGCGGCTGACCGGCGTCGGCCGGGTCAGTCGCGGTCGTTCGGCATGAGGGCCCACAGGACCAGGTACGCGATGACCTGGGGGCCCGGGAGCAGGATCGAGACCGCGGCGACGATGCGGACGACGGTCGGGTCCCAGCCGAACCGGCGGGCGATCCCGGCGCACACGCCGGCGATCATCCGGCCGTGGCGCGGTCGGGACAGCGTCGGGCGGTACGCGGCGGTGGAGGCGTCTGAGGTGCTCATGCCTCGACGGTACGAGCGTCCCGGGCGCCCCGGTATCCGGAGGTCCCCCGACCCGACCCTGATCCTCGGGGCGGTGACCCCGAGGGTCGGGGCTCAGCGGGCGAGGGCGGCCTGGAACGCCGCGAGCGCCCGCGGCGTCGCGAGGGCGAACGTCACGGCCGCGACGCCCGGCCCGGGGCGCGATCCGTCCCGGTCCCGGGCTGCCGCCGGGTCGGCGGGCTCGTCGAAGAGGTCGGGTGCGGACCAGCCGCGGACGGCGTCCACCGCCACGCGGGCGACCTCCTCGACGTCCCAGCCGTACGCGCCCGCGCTGATCGCGGGGAAGGCGACGGTCGTGGCGCCGAGGTCGTCCGCGACGTCGAGCGAGCGGGCGAAGCACGACGCGAGGAGCGCGGGGTCCGTCTCGCCGCGGTAGCGGTTCGGCCCGACGGTGTGCACGACCCAGCGGGCGGGGAGGTCGTAGGCGTCGGTGGCGACGGCGTCGCCCACGGGCAGGCCGTCGGGGAGGGTCGTGCGCCGGAGCCGACGGCACTCCTCCAGGAGCCGCGGCCCGGCCGCGGCGTGGATCGCGCCGTCCACCCCGCCGCCGCCCAGGAGGGACGAGTTCGCGGCGTTGACGATCGCGTCGACGTCGAGCGTCGTGATGTCGGCGAGGCGTGCGTCGAGGTCCATCGCTCCATCGTGCCCGGGGACGGGGTTGCTCGCCGTCGACCACGGGGTCCGTGGCGTCCTGGCCGCCTTCCCGACGGCGACCTCGTGCTCGGCGACCCCGGTCAGTCGCGCGAGACCACGACGCTCGAGCTGTGACCGCCGAACCCGAACGCGTCGACGAGCGCGTGCCGGGCCGACGTCGTGGCCGCCTCCCGGACGACGTCGAGGTCGATCGCGGGGTCGAGCGTGTCGACGTTGAGCGTGGGCGGCACGCGGCCGTCGCGCAGGGCGAGGAGCGCGACGAGGACGCCCAGCGCGCCCGACGCGCCGAGGAGGTGGCCCGTCGCGCCCTTCGTGCTCGTGACGGGCGGCGGCATCCCGAGGGCGGCGCGCAGCGCGTCCGCCTCGTTGACGTCCCCGACGGGGGTCGCCGTCGCATGCGCGTGGACGAGCCCGACGTCCTCGGGGGAGAGGCACGCCGAGCGCAGCGCCATCGTGATCGTGCGGGCCTGGTTCTCGGGGTCGCCGCCGACGATGTCGTACGCGTCCGACGTCAGGGCCGCACCCGAGACGACGCCGTGCACGACCGCCCCGCGGGCCCGGGCGTGGTCCTCGCGCTCGAGCACGAGGAGCGTCGAGCCCTCGCCCATGACGAACCCGTCCCGGTCCACGTCGAACGGCCGGGACGCGCGCTCCGGCTCGTCGTTGCGGGTCGACATCGCGCGGGCCGCGGCGAAGGCCGCGAGCGAGAACGGCTGGACGCCCGCCTCGACGCCCCCGCACACGACGACGTCTGCCGAGCCGGCGAGGATCATCTCGCGGCCCATCGTGATCGCCTCCGAGCCCGCCGCGCACGCGCTGATCGGGGCGCGCGCGCCGGCCTTGGCGCCGAGGTCGATCGACAGCCACGCGGCCGGGCCGTTGGCCATGAGCATCGTCACGGTGTGCGGGGAGACACGCCGGTGGCCCTGCTCGTGCAGGACGCGCGACTGGTCGAGCGTCGTCGCGATCCCGCCGTTCGCGGAGCCGACGACGACGGCGAGACGCGTCGGGTCGACGTCGGGCGACCCGGCGGACGCCCACGCCTCGCGGCCCGCGACGAGCGTGAGCTGCTCCGCACGGTCCGTGCGGCGCCGCTCCCGGACGGAGAGCGCCTCGGCGAAGGCGTCGTCGACGCGCGCGGCGATGCGCACGGGCAGCTCGGCCGCCCAGTCGTCGTCGATCGCCTGCACGCCCGGCTCCCCGCGCAGCAGCGCCTCCCACGTGTCGGGGGCGGTGCGCCCGACCGGGGTCACCGCCCCGTACCCGCTGACGACGACTCGTGTCATGGTGTGCCCCTTGCAGCCGAGCCGCCGAGAACGGCGACGGGTGTGGTCGATGGGTCTTATTCCAAGTCATCGCGGCGGCCTTTGTCGCCCTCGCAGGTGTGACGGTGCGCACGCCCGCATCCCGGCAGGAGCGGCGGACGACTGCCGCGAGCGCCCGCCGGCCGCGTACGGTCGGCACAGCGGCCGCCGTCGGGGAGGCCGCTGGACGAGGGCGGGGGAGCCGCGGTGCACCGTGCGGGGACGCGAGGGCCTGCTGCCCGACGGCGCGCGCACCGGGCCGTGGTGGCGGTCGCCGTGGGCGTCGTCGTGCTCGGGACCGGGTCGTGCACCGCCCCCGCGTCCCCGGCGCCCGCGGCCTCTGCCCGGGCGGAGACACCCGCCCTGCCGCCCACGGACGGCGTGCTCGACTACCAGCTCGGCGCCGCGTACGACGAGGTCGACGCGGGGGACGGGCCCGTGCGGCCGGACGTCGTCGTGCGGGACGCGACCGCCGCACCGCTGCCGGGCGTGTACTCGGTCTGCTACGTCAACGGCTTCCAGACCCAGCCGGGAGAGACCGACCGGTGGCTCGACGGCCACGAGGACCTGCTCCTGCACGACGCCGACGGGACGCTCGTCGTCGACCCCGACTGGCCGGACGAGCACGTCCTCGACCCCTCCACGCCCGAGCAGCGCGACGGCATCCTCGCGATCCTCGGGCCCGTCGTCACGGGCTGCGCCGACGACGGCTTCGACGCCGTCGAGCTCGACAACCTCGACACCTGGACGCGGTTCGACGCCATCGACGAGGACGGCGCCCACGCCCTCGCCCGCGCGTACGTCGACCTCGCGCACGACGCCGGGCTCGCCGTCGCGCAGAAGAACGCGGCGGAGATCGCGACCGTCGCGCACGACGACCTCGGCTTCGACCTCGCCGTCACCGAGGAGTGCGCGGTCTTCGACGAGTGCGCCGCGTACACCGACGTCTACGGCGACCACGTGCTCCAGGTCGAGTACCCCGACGCGCTCGCCGACGCGGGCCTGACCTTCGACGACGTCTGCGCCCGCGACGACCGCGCCCCGCTCACCGTCCTGCGCGACCGCGACCTCGTCGGCCCGGACGAGCCGGGCTACGTCTACGCGTCGTGCTGACCGCGGTGTCGACGAGTGTCGGCCGGCAGCGACGGCTGCAGGCGGCCGACGAGCCGTGGCGGTCGCCCCGGCACTCTGGTGCACTGTCCGGTGTGAGCGCACAGACCCCGACCGGGGCGGCTCTCCGGGCACTCGTCCCGGAGCTGATGGCCGGCTACGACGACATCGTGTGGCAGTTCGACGACGACGTGTCCGACGCCCTCTGCGTCGTGATGAGGCCGGTCAGAGCGCCTGAGCGTGTCGCGCGCGTGCTCGTCCACCGCGGCGAGGAGGTCTTCGCGCTGCAGCTCGATTCCCACTTCGGGGTGACGTTCGAGTACGAGCAGGACGAGAAGCCGAATGAGCTTCGTGATCGGCTGGCCACCGCGGTCGCCGCGGTCCGCGGACCCAGCCGCCTCGTCCTGACCTTTGCCGGCTCCACGCAGACACGGAGCGAGCTCGTGCTCGCACCCGACTCGCCCGACGAGCGCAGCGACGGCATCTGGATGGAGCGGCAGACCGCCGAGATTCTCTGGCGCGTGCGACGGCGCCGACTTCGGCGAGAGGTACGCGACTTCCCCAGGCTCTAGCGTGCCCCTCCGTCTGCTCGTCGAGGCCGTGCCGGCGATCGAGCCGTCACCAGCCGTCGGGCGTGAGGAGCGTGCGGATGCGCTTCTCGCTCACCGGGCCGTCGGTGCCGCGCTGCTGCGCGAGCAGCGACACGCGCAGCTCAGGCACTGCTCAGCCCTTCACGTCGTACGCAGGGACTCGATGTCGACGTCACGCGGTGCCATGGCTGCGGTGGTCACGGCCACGCCGACCACGGCGGCGACGGTGAGAGCCGCAAGGACGGCGATCGACGCCCAGTCCGGTTCCCGGACGAGACCGCCCGCGTACTGCCAGGCCAGGCCGCCGAGGACCCCGCAGAGCAGGGCGAGCGACGCTCCTGTCCCGAGGGTCGTCAGCGACTCCCAGCGGTGAGCCGCTCGCAGGGTGGATGCGTCGACACCTGCGGCCAGCAGACTCATGTCGGGGCGGCGTCGCGTCGTCGCACGATCCGCCAACGCGACAGCGAGGGCGAGCACCGTCATCACCGTCCCCAGGAGGAGGCCGAGCCGGACGAACCCGTTGATCATCGCGATGTTGCGTCCACTGTCAGGGTCGAGTCCTGTCGCGGTGGGCTGACTGTATGGGGCCGTCCGGTAGATGCTGGCGAGCGTCGCGGCGACGTCGGCCGACGGAACAGCCGTCACGAGCTGGACGTTCGTCGCGTATGCGGTCCCACCGGCCTCGGTGACGACGGGGCCACGAGCTACGGCATCGAGGACGGCAGCCGGATCGATGGTGACGAGCAGATCGACACCTGACTCGGCGAGGAGACCGGCGACGTTCTCGGGGAGCACTCCGCGATGCGGGAGGTTCTCCGCGAGCGACGCGATCGCCGGGACGTCGTCGACCCGGACGGACGACGGGTCCTCGTCGATCGACGAGGTCAGCACCGCGCCGTCGACGCAGCCGGGAACCGACGCCCCACCGACGGCGCGGAGGAAGGCGTCCACGCGATCGCACGGCGCGATGGCGGCCAGGCGCATCTCCGGCGACGCGGGATCGCTCGCCGCCAACCCGATCGCCGCGGTGGGCAGCTCGTCGAGCAGCGTGGCCGCTCCGCCGTCCGGAAGCTCGGAGACGTCGACGGCGACCGGGACGACCGCGGCGGTGGGGACGCTCACGGCACGGGCGTCCCGTGTCTGACCGATGGTCACGCCTGCGGCCATGACGAGGAGCGCGAGCGCGACGACCAGACGTGCGCCGTCACGTGGGTCGAAGGCGGCTCGCGCTCCGCCGAGCCGTGCCGAGACCGTCTTCCCGTGGACCGCGAGGACACGGCCCGACCAACGGATGACGGAGGGCATCGCGACGGCGAGCCCGGCCGCCGTCACGACGACGGCCGTGGACATGAGGAGGTCGAGGCGCACGGGCGTCACCCCGGGGGGACGAAGCGCCCCCGTGACGACCTGAGCGGAGAGAGACGTCAGGCCGCACGCGAGAGGAACCAGTCTCCACGCGGAGACGGTGCGCGCGGGGTCCGCCTGCCGGATCTCCGCCCGTGTTCCCGTCCCGGTCTCGATCCGTCGACCGATGACGACCGCCAGCGTGAGAAGCAGGACCCCGGGGAGGATCGCCGTCGCCGCCGTGAGCTCTGTGTCGGAGGCGAACCAGGTCGTGCCCAGCAGCCCGGACCGAGCGACGACCCGGTTGACGACGGGAAAGACTGCGACTCCACCGAGCCACCCGATGAACGAGAGCGTCGTCACCTCGAGCATGTTGACGCTACGGATCGTCGAGGTCGACGCACCGAGGAACTGGAGGACTGCGAGCCGCCGTGCTCGGGTCGCCGCGGAGAGCCTGGTCGCAACCCCGAGGAACGCCGCGACCGGTAGTCCCACGAGAACCGCGAGGACGGTGACGAGCGCGGCGACCTGTCCAGGAGGGATGTCCGGGGTGTCTCGGTCGTGCGCGCCCGCGCCCGTCGCCCCCGGCGCGACGACACCCTCACCACCACGAGGTTGCTCTGACGCCGGCACCCCCCGGTAGATGACGAGCTCGTCCGGGCTGCGGAGCCCGGCGTCCCCGACGGTCCCGGCGACCCTCCCCGGGGCCAAGGCCCGGAACGCCGCGGTCGAACGTAGCTCTTCCGCAGCCGGGGACAGGATGACCTCGCCGGAGGCGGGCCATCGGCCGAGGCCCGGGGGCAACGGGAGCTCGCCGTCGAGCGGATCGACGTCCACGCGAAGCAGCATCCGCTCCCCGTAGGCGATGCGTGACACCGTCACGCGAGCCTGGGAGTGCGCGTCGTCGACCGCCGACGTGAAGGAGCGTTCCCACGTGCGGTCCGCCTGCGCCGAGACGACGGTCGCGGCAGCGATGCAGAGGAGTGTGCCGACCATGGCCATGCACACGCCGCCGACGACGAGCGCTCGCGACCACCACCGGCGGTGCCCGCTCGATCGGAGAAGACGAAGCCCGAGGAGCGTCGCGCTACGACGGTTCATGCGACCGGGTGCGGGCGTGCGCCGTGTGGCGCCCCGATCTCGGCCATGTCGACGACCCGGTCCGCCAGGGCCGCGACGGCCGCGTCGTGCGTGGCGAGGACGACCGCAGCGCCGCGGCTCCGTGCCGCGTCGAGCAAGAGCTCCAGGACGCGCCCTCCGGTCGCTGCATCGAGGGCCCCGGTGGGTTCGTCGGCGAGCACGACCGAGGGTTCATGGATCAGCGCTCGGGCAACGGCAGCCCTCTGGGCCTGCCCGCCCGAGACCTGAGCCGGGTACCGCTGGGCGAGCTGGGATATGCCCAGCTCGCCCAGCAGATCACGCGCCGTGCGTGTCGCGACTCGCCGCGGTGACCCGAGCAGCTCGAGCGGGAGCGAGACGTTCTCCAGGAGCGTGAGCTCGGCGATGAGCTCCGAGAACTGAAAGACCATTCCCACGTGCCGCCTGCGGATCGCGCTCCGCTCCTCCGTGGTCATTCCCGTGATGACGTGCCCGGTCACGGCCACCGCCCCGGAGGACGGGACGAGGATTCCGGACAGGCAGTGCAGGAGCGTCGTCTTGCCGGTGCCGCTCGTGCCCGTCAACGCGACGGCCTCACGGCCGACGGTCAGATCGACGTGGTCGAGAATCGGCTGCTCGAGGGGAAAGGCGAAAGAGATCGCGCGCGCCTCGACGGCGACCGTGCGCTCGGTCACCGGGTGTAGGTCTTCTCCGCCGAGCAGTTGTCCGGGAGGAGCGTGCCGCGGTCTCGGCACACCTTGGCGCGCGCCCTCGTCACGTACAGCTGAGGCGCCGCCCAGATGTACTGGTTCAGGTACTTGTCGGCGTCGACCGGTGCGTAGGAGGGGTTGTACCCGTAGCCCTCGCCGGCCAACCGTGAACGACGTCCCTTCATCTTTCCCCCTGGCGAGATGCGCCCCACACCGGCGATTCGATCGGGACGCTAACGAACCTCGTCCGTGGCGTCAAGGACGAGGCGCGTCGTGGATCGCGTTCCCGCCGCGCGTCACCAGCCGTCAGGTGTGAGGAGCTTGCGGATGCGCTTCTCGCTCACCGGGCCGTCGGTGCCGAGCTGCTGCGCGAACAGCGACACGCGCAGCTCCTCGATCAGCCACCGCACCTCGGCCAGGTCGGCGGCGCGGACCGGGTCGGCCGGGCCCTGGGCGTACGCGGCACGGGCGCGCTGGTAGGCGTCCTCGACGTCGTGCACGCGCCACGCGAGCTCGGCGTCGCGGTTCGGGTTCGACTGCGCCTTCTCCAGCCGGTACGACGCCGCCCGCAGGTAGCGAGTCAGGTGCGGCAGGCGTCGGGGCGGGGTCTGCGAGACGAAGCCGTCGTGGATCAGGCCCGCGGCCTGGTCGCGCAGGTCGGTGAGCGTGTTGAGCAGCGCGAGGCTGTTCGACGCGCGGATCTCCGCGTCGAGGTTCCGCGACGCGGTGAGCGCGGCGACCACGTGCCCGACCACCTGGTGCACGTGCTCCTCCAGGTGCGCGCGGACGAACGTGCGCGCGGCCGCGTAGGCCTCGGCGTCTCTGATCGTGGCCGCGTCGGGCTGCCCGCTGCCGCCGCTCGTCAGCGCGATCACCGCGGCGAGCTGCAGGTCCGCGACGAGCGCGTCCGTGTTCCGGTAGGGGCTGGCCGCCAACGTGAGCGACTGCGTCCCGTTCCACCGGCTCGTGATGCGCCCGGTCTGCAGCGCCGTCTCGGTCAGCAGCAGACGCCGCACACCCCGCGCGTGCTCCCGCGCCTGCGCGGTCGCGTCGGCCAGCACGCGCAGCGCGACGACCGGCTTCCCCTTCGCGTCCTGCTCCTCGACGACCGCCGGGTACCCCCGCACCACGACCCCACCCCCGAGGTCGGTCGACACCGTCGCGGGCAGCCGCCCGTCGGTGAGGTCGTCGGGCCAGGTGGTCAGGTCGGTGCGCTCGCTCACCAGGCTCGTGGTCGAGCCCGCGGGCGGTGTGCCGTCGATGCTCGGGCCGGCCGCGCCGTGACTTGGTGCGGTCGGCCGTCCATGTCCGCGCGCGGCCTCGACGCCCGTCGCGCCCGACGACGCGCCGCCCGCTCGTCCTGCACCTCGCCCGGGTGAGCCGGACGCGGAGGCGGGGGAGGGGGCGTCGGATGCGAAGGGCGTGGCGGGCCTGGCGGGAGCGCCGTGAGGAACGAGCGGCGCGGATGGTAGCCCGAGCACCGACGCCCCCTCCGCCGCCGGACCCGACCCCGGGACCGACGCACCCGACCCCGAGACCGACGCACCCGACCCGGGAACCGATCCTGAAGCGGCCTCACGAAGAGCAGCACCCACCGCTCCCTTGACCGCCGCGCGGACGGCGGCCTGGTTCTGCGCGGCGAGACGGCGCTGGAGCGCGAGGAGGTCCTTCGACTCGTCGAGCACGACGGAGCCGCCGCGCCCGCGGGTGTCCTCGACGCGGAACGTCATGCGCAGGTGCGCAGGCAGGCGCGCCTCCTGCTCGGGGCCCCATGCGTCGTCGGGGATGACGACGTCGCGCAGCGCCCGGACGGCGCGCGTGAACGCGACGTGGAACGGCTCGGCCATGTCGCCCGCGCGGGCCATGTCCTCCCAGGCGGGCGTGTGCTCGCGGAGCCAGGCGACGACGTCGCGCGCGACGTCCGGTGCCGGCACGAGCTGGACACGGACCGGCTTGGGCAGCGAGCGGATCGTCGCCGTGGCGAGCTCGTCGAGCAGGCCCGGCACCATCCAGTCGAACCCGTCGGGGACGACGCGGTTGAGCACGGAGATCGGGACGTGCACGGTCACGCCGTCGGCCTCGGTCCCGGGCTGGAACTGGTAGGTGAGCGGGAGCGTCAGCTCGCCCTGAGGCCAGGTCTCGGGGAACTGCGACGTGTCGACCTGCTCGGCGTCGGGCACGAGCTGTTCGAGCGTGAAGGTGAGCAGGTCGGGGTCGCGGCGCTGCGCCGTCTTCCACCAGCGGTCGAAGTGCGCGGCGGACACGACGTCGTCGGGCACGCGCTCGTCGTAGAAGTCGAACAGCACGTCGTCGTCGACGACGAGCCCGCGCTGGCGCGAGCGCGCCTCGAGCTCCTCCGCCTCGGCGAGGAGCTTGCGGTTGTCGTGGAAGAACCGGTGGTGGGTCGTCCACTCGCCCTGCACGAGCGCGTGCCGCACGAACATCTCGCGCGCGGCCTCGGGGTCGACCTTCGCGTAGAGGACCTTGCGGTCCGCGACGATCGGCACGCCGTACAGCAGCACCTTCTCGGTCGCGATCGCCGCGCCGCGCTTGGTCGACCAGTGCGGCTCGGAGTACGTGCGCCGCGCGAGGTCGCCCGCGAGGTCCTCGGCCCACTCGGGCTGGATGCGGGCGACGTCGCGCGCCCACAGCCGCGACGTCTCGACGAGCTCTCCCGCCATGATCCAGGCCGGCGGCTTCTTGCTCAGCGGCGAGCCGGGGAAGATCGCGAACCGCGCGCCGCGCGCGCCGGTGTACTCGTTGCGGGCCTGCTTCTGCGCCCGCCGCAGCGCCTTGGCGCGGGCCTCGCCCTTGAGGTGCGCGACCGACGACGCCTTCACCTCGCCCGTGTCCTGCATCCCGATCTGCGACAGCAGGCCGGACAGGAGCGCCTTGTGGATCGTGTCCCCGTCCCAGGCGCGCTTGTAGGCCTGGGTGTCGGGGGTTGCGTCGGGGGCGGTGGTCGGGTCCGCGGCGGCTGCCCCCGAGGTGCTCGGGCTACCATCCGCGCCGCTCGTTCCTCGCGTCGCTCCCGCCAGGCCCGCCACGCCCTTCGCATCCTCGGGCGCAGCCGCCGCTCGCCCTGGACCTCGCCGCCCGTCGTCACCGGCCGCGCCGCGTGCGCGCGGCTTGTACGACATGTCGATGCCGAGGGGCTTGGACATCTCGCGGAGCTGGGCGACGACGTCCTGCCACTCGCGGATGCGCAGGAAGTTGAGGTACTCGGCCTTGCACAGGCGGCGGAAGGCCGACGACGAGAGCTCGTGCTGCTGCTCGCGGACGTACTCCCAGACGTTGAGGTAGGTGAGGAAGTCGGAGTGCGGGTCGGTGAAGCGCGCGTGCGCCTGGTCGGCTTGGGCACGGACCTCGGCGGGGCGCTCGCGCGGGTCCTGGATCGACATGACGGCGGCGATGATCGCGACCTCGCGCGCGACGCCGAGCCTCGAGCCCTCCCAGATCATGCGGGCGAGGCGCGGGTCCATGGGGAGCTGCGCGAGGACGCGCCCGACCTCGGTGAGGCGCGTGACGCCGTCGGACGTGGCGAGGGCGCCGAGCTCGGTGAGGAGCTGCACGCCGTCGCGCACGGCGCGCGTGTCCGGGGGCTCGACGAACGGGAAGCGCGCGACCTCGTCGGGGGTCTCGACGACGCCGACGGAGATCATCTGGAGCAACACGGACGCGAGGGAGGTGCGCAGGATCTCCGGCTCGGTGAACTCGGGCCGGGCGAGGAAGTCGTCCTCGGAGTAGAGGCGCACCGCGATGCCGTCGGCGACGCGGCCGGAGCGGCCGGAGCGCTGGTTCGCGCTCGCCTGCGAGACGGGCTCGATGGGCAGGCGCTGGACCTTCGTCGCCTTGGAGTAGCGCGAGATGCGGGCCGTGCCAGGGTCGACGACGTAGTGGATCCCGGGCACGGTGAGCGACGTCTCGGCGACGTTCGTCGCGAGCACGATGCGCCGCGAGGAGTGCGCCTGGAACACGCGGTGCTGCTCGGCCGACGACAGCCGCGCGTACAGCGGCAGGATCTCGACGCGCTGCGGGTGCTTCGGGTCGGTGATGCGGTCCTTGAGGTGGCCGGTGAGCGCGTCGGCGGCGTCGTGGATCTCGCGCTCGCCGGAGAGGAACACGAGGATGTCGCCCGGTCCCTCGCGCATGAGCTCGTCGCACGCGTCGACGATGCCGGTCACGAGGTCCTTCTCCTCGGCGCCCGCGCGGCCCTTCGCCTTCGTGCCGCTGCCGGGGTCGACGTCCGGGGACAGCGGCCGGTACCGGATCTCGACCGGGTAGGTGCGGCCGGACACCTCGACGACGGGCGCGGCGTCGGGCAGCGCGTCGACCACGTACTCCGGCGCGCCGCCGAGCTGGGCGAGGTGCGCGGGGGAGAAGTGCTGCGCGAAGCGCTCGGAGTCGATCGTCGCCGACGTGATGATCAGCTTGAGGTCGGGGCGGCGCGGCAGGAGCCGCGCGAGGTAGCCGAGCAGGAAGTCGATGTTGAGGGACCGCTCGTGCGCCTCGTCGACGATGATCGTGTCGTACGCGAGGAGCTCCGGGTCGCGCTGGATCTGCGCGAGCAGGATGCCGTCCGTCATGACCTTGACGAGCGTGTCCTCGCTGGACGTGTCGGTGAACCGCACCTGGTACCCGACGACGCCGCCCAGCTCCGTGCCGAGCTCCTCCGCGATGCGCTCGGCGACCGTGCGCGCGGCGATGCGGCGGGGCTGCGTGTGCCCGACCTGACCCGAGCGGCCTCGGCCGAGCTCGAGCGCGATCTTGGGGAGCTGCGTCGTCTTCCCGGAGCCCGTCTCGCCCGCCACGATGACGACCTGGTGGTCGCGGATCGCGGCGGCGATGTCCGCGCGTCGGGCGCTGACCGGAAGCTGCTCGGGGTACGTGATGGGCGGGACCGTCACGTTAGCGCGCGCCTGCGCGGCCCGGTCGAGCTGCGCGCGGCTCACCTGCCGCGGGCCCGACGTCGTCCGCTCGCCCCGCCCGCGACGCGTCGGCTCCGTGGTCGTCGAGGTGCCCGACGCCGTCCGCTCGCCTCGCCCGCGCCCGCGGCGGTTCCCGCGGCGTCGGCGACCCTCGCGCGGGGTGCCCTCGGCGGCGCCGTCCCGCTGGGGAGGGCGCGCGTCAGGTTGGTTCGCTGCGGGCTCGGTACTCACGACGGTCCATTCTCTCAACCTCTCGCAACTTCATTGCTCTCGAGGAGGGGCCGACCCTGGCGCATCGTGCTGTCATTTTGCTAGCGTCGTACGTGGGAGGTGGTCCAGGTGGCGACGCTGACGATCCGAGGGCTCGACGACGACGTGCGCGAACGGCTGCGGGCGCGGGCGGCGGAGCACGGGCGGTCCATGGAGGCGGAGGTGCGCGAGATCCTCACCTCCGCGGTGACAGCCCCCAGCGGGCTGGAACGGGGGCTGGGCACCTTCATCCACAGGTCGTTCGCCGACGCCGGTCTGGCGGTCGAGCTCGACCTCCCCGCGCGCTCAGAGCACGGCCGGGTCGTCGACCTCTCCGACGAACCGGGCACGCCGGACCGGGAGACCGCGGACACGTGATCGTCCTCGACACGAACGTGGTGTCCGAGGTGATCCGCCCGGTGCCCGAGGCGCGCGTGCTCCGCTGGCTCGACGCGCAGGCTCCGCAGGCGCTGTCGATCACGGCGGTCACCGTCGGCGAGATCGTCCACGGGGTGGCGCGGCTCCCCGAAGGGCGGCGCCGTGACCGCCTCGCCGCGCTCGTCGAGGAGCACGTCACCACGACCTTCGCGGGCCTGGTGCTCCCGTACGACGCCGACGCCGCGCGCGTCGGGGGCACCCTCCTGGCGCTCCGCGAGCGAGCGGGGCGGCCGATGAGCCTGGCCGACGCGCAGATCGCCGCGATCTGCCGCGTGCACGACGCGACGCTCGCGACGCGCAACGTCCGTGACTTCGCCGCTACCGGAGTGGACGTCGTCGACCCGTGGGACCCCGGCACGACCTGACTGACGCGGGAGCCCGCGACCGGTTCGGGTCACGGCGGGGTCGCGCGGGCGTAGCGGGTGGCCAGGGTGCGCACGTGGTCGACGAGAGCCTGCGGTTCCGTCACGTGGAAGTCCAGGCCCAACATGCCGATCCACACCGCGACGACCTCGACGCTGTCGCCGCCGGTGACGAGGACGCAGCGGTCGTCGGCGAGCGGTTCGACCGTGCCGACCGTCGGGTTGATGCGTCGCAGGACCTCGTCGGCGGGCGCGTCGACGACGATCCGGGCGTGCACGGCCCAGCCGGCGCGCGCGACCTCGCGCACGACGAAGTCGGTCAGGTCGCCGGGGAAGTCCACCGGCGCGAACCGCCGCCCGCCTGGCACGCGCAGCACGAGCCAGTCGACGCGGTAGGGAGCCCACGCGCCCGTCGCCGGGTCGCGGGCCACGAGGAACCAGCGGCGCTGCCACGCGACGAGGCGGTACGGCTCCAGCTCGAGCGGCTGGTCGCGGTAGAAGCAGCGCAGGCCCTGGTGGTCGCGCACGGCGTCGGCCAGCGCGGTGAGCGTGTCCGGGTCGACGACCGGGTCCTCGACGTTCGAGTCCGTGTTCGCGGGGCCGGCGGCGCTCGCGGACCGGAGCGCGGCGAGACGACGGCGCAGGCGGTCCGGCATGACCTGCTCCAGCTTGGCGAGCGCGGACGCCCCGGACTCCTCGAAGCCGGCCGTGCCGGTCGCGGCCCGCAGCCCGACGGCGACCGCGACGGCCTCGGCGTCGTCGAGCAGGAGCGGGGGCAGCCGCGCCCCGGCGCCGAGCCGGTACCGGCCGCCCGGGCCGCGCACCGCGTCGACGGGGTAGCCGAGCTCGCGCAGGCGGGCGACGTCGTTGCGGACCGTGCGGTCGCTGACGTCGAGGCGCTCGGCGAGCTCGGCGCCCGACCAGTCGGGGCGCGACTGGAGCAGGCCGAGCAGCGCGAGCATGCGGGCCGAGGTGGAAGCCACGGGTCCCTCCTGGGGTCGACGGACGACGCGGGAGAACTCCTCAGAGCACCGCCAGAATAACGGAAGGAAGCGTTCCTGAACCCTTCCTAGAGTCGGGAGCAGAGCAGGGCACGAGGCCCCGCCCGACCGAGGAGACCACCATGACCGCGTCGCACCGCTCCCCGTCCCTCGAGCACCGCCCGTTCTCCGTCGCCGTCCCGCAGGCCGACCTCGACGACCTCCGGTCGCGCCTCGAACGGACCCGGTTCGCGCCCGCCGCCCCCGGGGACTCCTGGGACTACGGGACGCCCGAGTCCTACCTGCGCGACATGGTCGGGCGCTGGACGGCGTTCGACTGGAGGGCCGTCGAGGACCGGGCCAACACGTACCCGGGCTTCCGCACCGAGATCGACGGCCAGCCGATCCACTACCTCCACGTGCGCTCCCGGCACGACGCCGCGACGCCCCTGCTGCTCGCGCACACCTACCCGGGCTCGTTCCTCGACTTCCTCGACATGATCGACCCGCTCGTCGACCCCGTCGCGCACGGCGGCCGCCCCGAGGATGCGTTCCACCTCGTCATCCCCTCCATGCCGGGCTTCGGGTTCTCCACCCCGGTGGTCGGGGACACGGACTGGACGATGGCGCGCGTCGCCCGCGCCTACGACGTCCTCATGCGCGACCTCGGGTACGACTCCTACGGGATCCACGGCAGCGACGGCGGCGCCATGGTCGGCCGCGAGCTCGCGGTCCTCGACCCCGAGGGTTTCCTCGGCGCCCACGTGCTCCAGCTCTTCTCCTTCCCGTCGGGCGCTCCCGGCGAGATGGACGGCTTCGGCGAGAAGGAGCTCGCCGCGCTCGGGCACCTCCAGTGGTTCCAGTCCGTGGGTGCCTACAACACGATGAACGCGTCGCGGCCGCAGACGATGGCCGCGGGGCTCGCCGACTCGCCCGTCGCCGTCCTCGCCTACCACGAGCTGTTCGAGAGCTTCGGCAACGGGACGAGCCTCGTGAGCGCCGACCAGGTGCTCGCTCAGGCGACGCTCTACTGGCTGACCAACTCCTACGCGACCGCCGCGCGCTACCACTACGCGGAGCAGCGCTCGGGCGCCGAGCCGGTCGTGAGCCGGGGTCGGATCGGCGTGGCCGTCTTCGCCGACGACTTCCAGACGATCCGCGCGTTCGCCGAGCGCGACAACTCCCGGATCGAGCACTGGTCCGAGCACCCGCGCGGTGGTCACTACGCGGCGCTCGAGGTCCCGCTCGACGTCGTCGCCGACCTCCGGGTCTTCTTCGCCTGACGCCCGCGACCGTCGAGAACGGGGTACCGCACGCTCGACCACGACGTCGCCGTCGTCATCCGGCCGATGACGACGGCGTCGTCGTGCTCGGCGCAGAATGGGGCGGTGTCCTCCCGACCCGTGACCCGCCTCGACCTCGTCCCGCGCCGCGTCCGCGTGCACGCCGTCCGGGAGACGTCCGGCGCGCTGCGCCGCCTCACCTTCCGGGACGCCGCCCCGGGCGGGGCCTCGCTCGCGACGCTGCGCGTACCCGGCCCCGACGACCACGTCAAGGTGTTCCTCCCGGACCCGGCCACCGGCGTCCTGCACGCCCCGACGCTCACCGACGACGGCGCCCTCCAGCGCCCGACGGGCGTCGTGTCGATCTCGCGCGAGCTGACCGTCCGGGCGACGCGGACCGTCGACGGGGTTCCCGAGGTCGACGTCGACTGGGTGCTCCACGGCGGCACCGACCCGGGTGCGCCGCCCACCGGCGAGGGTGGCCCGGCGTCGGCGTGGGCCGCACGGGCGGCGGTGGGTGACGAGGTCGTCCTCGCCGGCCCGACGACGAGCCGCGCCGTGCCGGACGGCGTCGGGCGGCTCCTGCTCGTCGGGGACGAGACGGGCCTGCCGGCGCTCGCGCGCTGGGTCGAGGCGGTCGGGGCCGACGTGCCCGTGACCGCGATCGTGGAGATCGGTGACGACGTCGACGAGGCGTTCGTCGAGGACGAGCTCGGGCGCGCGACGACCGAGCTCCTCTACCGCACCGACGGGCCGGGGCAGCTCGTCGAGGCCGTCCGCGCGCTCGGCCCGCTCGACGCCGACGAGTACGTGTTCGCCGCGGGCGAGGCGACCGACCTCGTCGCGGTCCGCCGGGCGCTGCGCGGCTCCGGCGCGCGGCCCGACCAGCTCGCCGTCCACGGCTACTGGCGTCGCGGCGTCGTCAACCTCGACCCCGAGGCACCCCTGGACCCGACCGACCCCGACTGACCCCTCGCCCGGGTCAGCCGCCGTGCAGGACGTCGACGGCGAGCCCGCGCCCGGCGACGGCGAGCCGCGAGTCGTTCGTCCACAGGGCGGAGCACCCGTGGACCTGCGCGGCGGCGAGGTGCAGCGCGTCGGGCGTCCGGAGCGACGAGGAGGCGCGCAGGCGTGCCGCCCGCTCGAAGGCCGTGGCATCGAGGGGAAGTTCGACGAACAGGTCGAGCACGCCCCGGTACCGGTCCTCGAGCTCCGGGTCCCCGGACCGCAGCGGTCCCACGAGGCACTCCAGCCGGACGAGCGGGCTGATCGCGAACTCCTCGTGCCCGTGCCGGGCCAGCAGCTCACGCACGTGCGGGCCACGCTCGGCGTCCTCGACCAGGTAGATGACGAGGCAGGTGTCGAGGTAGATCACTCCCAGCCCTCGCGCGCAGCCTCGATGTCGGCGTCGATCTGGCTCGCCGAGCGGGCGGTCCGTCGCGACGGCGGGTGGTCGTCGAGCCACTCGACGATGGCCGCCCCGGTCCCGTGCGCGAGGTCGGCCCGGACCGGCACGAGCCGCACGAGCGGGACACCGCGACGCGCGATGACCACGTCCTCGCCGGCCGCGGCACGGCTGACGAGCTGGGAGAGGTTGTTCTTGGCCTCGAGCACGTTGACCTGCATCGCCGCTCCTCGGGTGGGGTTTCCTGGCCAGGATATCTGGCCAGTGTGCTCCGCGGAAGGCCCGGGAGGGTCGTGAGGTCCCCTCCCGCGGCCGTCTGCGGGCGGCGTAACGGGCTGCAAGCGGACCGACGGCGCGCCACAGTGGGCCCATGACCCGACTCCTCGTCCTCGGCGGTTCCGACTTCGTGGGGCGCGCCGTCGTCGACGACGCCCTCGCCCGCGGCTGGGACGTCACCGTCCTCAACCGGGGCACCGCCCCCGTGCCCGACGGCGTCCGGCAGCTCGTGGGCGACCGCACCCGGCCCGACGGCCTGGACGCGCTGCGCGCGGACGACGTCCCGCAGAAGTGGGACGTCGTCGTCGACACGTGGTCCTGGGCGCCCGCAGCGGCGCGCGACGCCGCCCGGCTCCTCGCCGGCCGGGTGCCGGGCGACAACCGGTACGTCTACGTGTCGTCGCGCTCGGTGTACCCGTTCCCGCGGCCGCGCGGGGCCGACGAGACGTCGGAGCTCGTCGACGGCGACCCGGACGACACGACCTCCGACGACTACGCCCGCGCGAAGCGCGGCGCGGAGATCGCCGTGACCGACGCGCTCGGAGACCGGGCGATCCTGCTGCGCGCGGGCCTCATCCTCGGGCCGCGGGAGAACGTCGGCCGCCTGCCGTGGTGGCTGCGTCGCGTCGCGCGCGGCGGTCCGGTGCTCGCCCCCGGGCCCGCCGACCTGCCGCTGCAGTACGTCGACGCGCGCGACCTCGCGGCGTTCGCGCTCGACGTGGCGCTCGCGGGTGCGTCCGGGCCGGTCGACGTCGTCAGCGCGCCCGGGCACACGACCATGGGCGAGCTGCTCGCCGCGTGCGTCGAGGCGACCGCCGACGACGCGGCAGCGGCGGGCGACCCGCCCGCCGAGCTCGTATGGGTCGAGCCGGAGGCCGTCCTCGCGGCCGGGATCGAGCCGTGGACCCAGCTCCCGGTCTGGTTGCCGCCGGGCGAGCTGCACGACGCGCTCCACGGCTCCGACACGTCGCGCGCGGCGGCGCTCGGCCTGCGCACGCGCGACGTGCGCGAGACGGTGCGCGACACGTGGGCATGGCTCCGCGCCCTCGACGCCACGGGAGAGACGACGCCGCAGCGCGCGGACCGCCCCGCCGTCGGGCTCCCGCCGGACCTCGAGGCCGCCGCGCTGCGCGCCGCCGGCCGCGGCTGACCCGCCGGCGCGCTGGCCCGCCGCCCGCCGCCCGCCGACCACCCGCCGTCGAGCCGAACCTGCCCTTCGTCGAGCACGACGTTGCTGTCGTTCTCGCCCCGATGGCGACGGCAACGTCGTGCTCGGCGAGGGGGCTGGCCGCGCAGGCGATCGGTGGGGGTCAGCGCTCCGCGAGGAGCTCGCGGACGCGGGGGATGACCTGGGTGCCGTAGAGCTCGATGCTGCGCAGCATCGTCGAATGGGGGAGCGTGCCGGTCGAGTACTTGAGGTCGAACCGGCCCGCGCCGAGGAGGCGGACGGTGCGGGCGATCTTGCGGGCCACGGTCTCGGGCGAGCCGACGTAGAGCGAGCCGTCGCGCACGTCGTGGGCGAACCGCCCGCGGTGGTACGCGGGCCAGCCGCGCTCGCGCCCGATCCGGTTGTTCATCGCCGCGAAGTGCTCGTAGACCTCTTCCTGCGCCTGCTCGTCGGTGTCGGCGACGTGGCCGGGCGAGTGCACGCCGATCGGCAGCGCCGGCGTGCCGAGCTCCTCGACCGCGCGGTGGTAGAGGTCCACGTAGGGGCGGAACCGCTCGGGCTCGCCCCCGATGATCGCGAGCATGAGGCCCAGACCGTGCCGCGCGGTCCGCACGACCGACTCGGGCGAGCCGCCGACCCCGACCCACGTGCGCAGGCGCCCGCTCTCGGTCTTGGGCCAGACCTCCTGGTCGGCGAGCCCGGCGCGCGTCGTGCCCGACCACGTGACCGGGCCCTCGTCGAGCAGGTGGACGAACAGGTCGAGCTTCTCCTCGAACAGCACCTCGTAGTCGGCGAGGTCGTAGCCGAACAGCGGGAACGACTCGATGAACGACCCGCGCCCCAGGATGACCTCCGCGCGCCCGCCGGACAGCGCGTCGAGCGTCGAGAACCGCTCGAAGACGCGCACCGGGTCGTCGGAGCTGAGCACGGTCACCGCGGAGCCGAGGCGGATGCGCGACGTCCGCGTCGCGATCCCGGCGAGCACCACCTCGGGCGCGCTGATGGCGAAGTCCGCGCGGTGGTGCTCCCCGACGCCGAAGAAGTCGACGCCGACCTGGTCCGCGAGCTCCGCCTCCTCGACGACGTCGCGGATCGTGCGCGCCCCGCTGAGCAGCACGCCGTCCGGCCCTGCGGTCACGTCGCCGAAGGTGTCGAGCCCGAGCTCGACGGTCGCGGGGTCCGGTGCGGCCGTCGCGCTCTCGGTGGGGATCGGGGAGGTCGTCTCGTCGGTCATGATCTGCTCCTGCGGTCGGGCGACCGTCGGGGGGCCGGTGCTCTCACCGGTGGCGCGGTCGTGCGCGTCTCAACCGTGCCCGGTCCGCGGATCTTCCGCGACCCGTCCGCGGGCGGCCGGCAGGGACGACGACGGCCGCCGCCCCGGGTGGGACGGCGGCCGTCGGTGCCGCGCCGGCGGACCGGCGGGGACGTCAGTACGTCGCGACGTCGCCGCTCGCGACGAGCGCCGCGATGGCGACGATGTAGATGATGAAGCCGATGGCGCCGAGCACGGTGAAGACGATGCTGAGGATGAGGCCCCACTTGGCGAGCTGGTTGTCGAAGCCCGCCTCCTTGCTCTTCTTGCGCGCGATCGCGCTGACGACGATGCCCGCGATCGCGAAGACGAACGCGAGGACGAAGCCGACGATGCCGAGGGTCTTGCCCGGGTCCTCGATCGGGGCCGAGTAGCCGGCGGGGGCCTGCGGAGCGGCGGGGTACTGCTGGGCCATGGTTCTTCTGCTTTCTGGTGGGGCCGACGTGGTCGAGTCCGGACGGGGCGCGGACGGGGTGCCGTCCGCGCGACTGCGGGGCTCATTGTGGGGCATGACGCCTGTGCGTGAACAGGGGGAGTTCTCCCCGGGTGACGTGAACACAGGACATACAGGACAGGCCGGGCGGATCAGCCCGCCGTCGGGTCGCTCGGGGCGTAGAGACGCAGCGCTCCGCGCCGCATGGTGAGACGGACGGTGACCGGCCCGGTGGGGGCGACGTCGTCGAGCGAGAGCGTCTCGCCGTCGTGCGCGAGCACCACGGGCGGCCCGGGGCGCCCGGGCTCGGCGTCGGGGGAGCGGTCCGTCGTGACGGCCTCGCCGTCGGGCCCGACGACCGCGCCGCGCGCGGGGAAGCGGAGCTCCAGGGCCGGGACGGACGTCGCGTCCACGACGAGGTGCCCCCGCACCCCGGGCACGCGCCGCGCGACGCGCGTCCCCGCGTCGCCCGCCGCGACCTCGAGGAACGTGCGCAGCCGGCTCGCGCGCCGCTCGGCCCGGGCCGTGCGGACGTCGAGCACGCCGTCGTCGAGGCGGTGCCGCTCGACCGGTGCGAGGCTCTGCGGGTAGTAGCGGTTGACTCCCGCGAACAGCGACCAGTACTCGCCCTCGTGCCCGTCCACCTCCATGCGCACCCGGTGCGCGCGCCGCAGCACGCGCGCCGCCGCGAGGACGGCCGCCGGCCACTTGCCGAGCCGGTGCTCGTGCTTCTCGCGCTCGGTGACGAGCTCCGGGTAGACACCGGCCGAGAAGGTGTTGAGCACGGTGCGGGGCGGTCCGTCGACCCCGTCGACCTCGAGGTCCGCGACGTCGATCGTCACGCCCGATCCCGTCCGCACCGCCTCGATCGTCGCGCGCATCGACGTGAGGTCGGCCGCGCGCGCGAAGTGGTTGAGGGTGCCGCCGGGGAGCACGGCGAGCGGGAGGTCGTGCGCGCGCGCCGCCGCGGCCGCGGTCGACACCGTGCCGTCGCCGCCGCTGATGCCGAGCGCACGGGCGCCCCGCGCGACGGCGTCGTCGTACAGGCGGCGCAGGTCGTCGCCCTCGGCGAGCACGTGGAGGTCGGCGCGGGGAAGTCCGTCGCGGACCGCCGCGAGCGGGTCCTCCTTGAGCAGCCGGCCCGAGCCCGCCGCCGGGTTGACGACGACGAAGAGGCCCGCGCCGTCGTCGAGCGCGGGGACGTCCGCGGGCGGCCCCGCCGGGACGTCGGGGCGCTGCTCGGCACGGCCGGGGACGAGCACCCGACCCGCGAGCGCGACCCCGACGCCCAGCGCCGCGCCCGCGGCGACGTCCGAGAACCAGTGCGAGCCCGTGTGCAGGCGTGAGTACAGGACCGCCCCGGCGAGCGGCGTGAGCGCCAGCCCGACCGTCGGCCACTCGATGGCGACGCCCGTGACGAACGCGGCGGCCGACGCCGAGTGGCCCGACGGGAACGAGGGCGACGTCGGGGGGTCCGCCACGCGCCGCCACAGCGGGAGGCCGTCGAGCGACGGGCGCACGCCCCCGAACACGGTCTTGCCGACGACGTTCGCGAGGACGCTCGACACGAGCAGCGAGCCGTAGCCGCGCAGGGCGGCGTCGCGCCCGCGCCGCCCGGTGGCGGCGATCCCGACGGCGGCCCCGGCCCACAGCACGCTGTGGTCGGCCCACGTCGAGAGCCGGGAGAGCGCGGTGTCGGCCGCGGCCCCCAGCGCGCGGCGGTTCGTCCAGCGGTTCACCGCGCGGTCGAGGCGGGCGACGCCGGGGAGCGCCTCGTGCGGCTTGACGATCCCGGTGACACGAGGCATCTCGCCATCGTAGGAAGGGCGGTCGGGGACCGCGCGGCGACGGCGCCTCGCGACCCCCTGAGATCGACCCGTGAGCCGCGACGTCGGCCCTCCGAAGGTCGATCTCGACCGTGCGGGTCGACCTCGTGATCGGGACTCAGGCCCCCGCGCGGCTCGTCTCGCCGCGGAGCGTGTCGATGTGCGCCTGCAGGCGCTCCAGCGCGACGGCGACGCCCTCGCCCGCGTCGTGCGCGAGGTCCGTCACGTGGCGGAGCTGGGCGGACGCCGCGTCGAGCGCGACCTGGGCGTCGGCGAGCGCGACGGCCGCGCGACCGTCGGCCGCCTCGTCGTCGTCGGTCGCACGCTCGAGCGCGGAGCGGGCCTCGTCCGTCGCGGCCTGGACCGACTCGACGGCGTCGAGCACGTCGTTGCGGAGCACGGGGTGCAGGGCGGGGAGCTGGGCGTGCACGCGGTCGAGGTCGTTCCCGATGGTCTCCGTCTGGACCTGCGCGTCGGCGATGAGCTGCTGGACCTCGGCGGCGCTCGCCGTCGAGCACATCGGCAGCATCATGGACAGCGCGAGCAGGCTCGCCGCGGCGAACCGGGCAGACGTGCGCGTGCGCTGCGGCGTCGTGGGCTCGCTCGTCCTCGCTGACATGGCGACAAGTCTCCCGGGCGAACCTGAGAAGCACCAGGGAATCGAGGGCGAATTCATGGAGATTTCGCACACAGCGCACGCAGGAGACGTGGTCCGGCGGCCCGCACCGGGTCCGGGCCGCCGAGCGCGGACGATCAGACGCGCGCGAGCCGACGGCGTCGGGCCGCCGCGACGCGCGTCCCGACGAGCCCGTGCCGCGGGCTGAACAGGTACGCGAGCGCGAACGCCACGCCCAGCGCGACGACGACCGTCCCGCCCGACGCCGTGTCGAGGTAGTAGCTGACGTAGATGCCCACGACCCCGCACACCGCCGCGACGAGCGGCGAGATCCACAGCATCCGCGAGAAGCGGTCGGTGAGGAGGTACGCCGTCGCGCCCGGCGTGATGAGCAGCGCGACGACGAGGACCACGCCGACGGCCTGGAGCGCGACGACGACCGTCAGCGCGAGCAGGCCGAGCAGCAGCGCGCCGAGCCGCCGGGGCGAGAGCCCGATCGCGTGCGCGTGCGTCGGGTCGAACGCGTAGAGCGTGAGGTCGCGCCGCTTGAGCACGACGACCGCGAGCGTCACCGCGCCGAGCGCCAGCACCTGGAGCAGGTCCGCGCGCGACACCCCGAGCAGGTTGCCGAAGAGGATGTGGTTGAGATCCGTCTGGCTCGGCGTCACGGAGATGAGGACGAGGCCGAGCGCGAACAGCGTCGTGAACACGACCCCGATCGCGGCGTCCTCCTTGACGCGGGACGTGTCGCGCACCGCGCCGATGAGGAGCACCGCGAGCAGCCCGAAGACGAGCGCGCCGAGCGCGAACGGCGCCCCCACCACGTACGCGAGCACGACGCCGGGCAGCACGGCGTGCGAGACGGCGTCGCCCATGAGGGACCAGCCCACGAGCACGAGCCAGCACGACAGCACGCCGCACACGATCCCGGCGGTCACCGTGACGGCGAGCGCGGTGCGCAGGAACTCGAACGACAGGGGCTCGAGGAGGATGGCGAGGAGGTCGGTCACGGGGCCACCTCCACGCCGAACGCGAGCGCGAGGTTCTCGGGCCGCAGGACCTCCGCGGGCGTCGAGTGCAGCAGGACGCGGCGGTGGAGCAGCACCGCCTCGTCGGCGAGCTCGGGCAGCGCGTGCAGGTCGTGGGTCGAGACGAGGACGGTCGCCCCGCCGGCCGCGAGCTCGCGCAGCAGCGTGGTGATGGTCGCCTCCGTGCGCTTGTCCACACCGGCGAACGGCTCGTCGAGCAGGAGGATCGTCGCGCCCTGCGCGAGCCCCCGGGCGACGAACGCGCGCTTGCGCTGCCCGCCCGAGAGCGCGCCGATCTGCCGGTCGGCCAGGTCGGTGAGCTCGACGCGCGCGAGCGCGTGCTCGACCGCCTCCCGGTCGGCGGGCCGCGTGCGCCGCGTGAAGCCCTGGTAGCCGTAGCGGCCCGTCATGACGACGTCGCGCACGCTCAGCGGGAACGCCCAGTCGACGTCCTCGCTCTGCGGCACGTACCCCACCGCCTGGGCGCGCCGGGCGCGCGCGGGGGGTGCGCCGTCGACCAGGACGGTGCCGCGGTCCGGCCGGACCATGCCCATGACCGCCTTGAACAGCGTCGACTTGCCCGAGCCGTTCATGCCGACGAGCCCGCACACCGTCCCGCGCCCGCTCGACGCCCCGAGCGTGAGCGTCGCGCCGTCGAGCGCGAGGACGTCGCCGTAGTGGACGGTGAGGTCGCGCACGTCGATCGCGGGCGTGCCCGACGGCGCCCGCCCGCCCCCGCTCACGCGTCACCGCCCGCGGTGGTGCCGGTGAGGCCCGCGACGATGGTCTCGGTGTCGTGGCGCAGGAGGTCGAGATAGGTCGGCACGGGGCCGTCGGGCGCGGAGAGGGAGTCGACGTAGAGCGTCCCGCCGAACGCCGCGCCGGACTCGCGCGCGACCTGCTGCATCGCGTCGTCGGAGACGGTGGACTCGCAGAACACGGCCGGGACGTCGTGCTGCTCGACGAACTCGATCGCGCCGACGACCGACTGCGGCGTCGCCTGCTGCTCGGCGTTGACCGCCCACAGGTACTTCTCCGCGAGCCCGGCGTCGCGCGCGAGGTAGGGGAACGCGCCCTCGCAGGTAACGAGTGCGCGGTGGCCCTCGGGCAGCGCGTCGAGCGCCGTCGTGAGCTCGTCGTGCACGGCCGCGAGCTCGGCGGAGTAGGCCGCGGCGTTCGCCGCGTAGTCGTCGGCGTGGGCCGGGTCCAGCTCCGCGAACGCGTCGGCCATGTTCTGCACGTAGACCTGCGCGTTCACCGGCGACATCCAGGCGTGCGGGTTCTCCTTGCCCTGGTACTCCTCGGCGGTGTCGTCGCCGAGCGCGATGGGCTCGACGCCCTCGCTCACGACGACGTGCGGCACGTCGAGCCCGTCGACGAACCGCCCGAACCACGCCTCGAGCCCCATGCCGTTGTCGAGGATGAGGTCGGCGTCCGCGGCCCTGCGGACGTCGCCGGGCGTCGGCTCGTAGCCGTGGATCTCCGCCCCGACCTTGGTGATCGACTCGACGCGCAGGTGGTCGCCCGCCACGTTCTCCGCCATGTCGGCGAGCACGGTGAACGTCGTGAGCACGACGGGCCGGCCGTCGTCGGGCGGGGTCGCCCCCGCGTCCGTGGCGCTCGAGCAGCCGCTCAGCGTCGCTGCGGCGAGGACCGCGACGGCTGCGGCAGCGCGGGATGCGGACTTCCGCGTCGAAAAGTTCGGCATACCGAAAAATCTAGCCGGCGCGTCGGCCGCACGCAACGCCGCTTCCATCCCGGTCGCCGAGGTAGAGCCCAGGTCCCGCGAGGTAGAGCCCAGGTCCCGCGAGGTAGAGCCCTGGTTCAGCGAGGGGGAAGACCAGGGCTCTACCTCGGCAGACCGGGGCTCTACCTCGGCAGACCAGAGCTCTACCTCGGCGTACCGGGGCTCTACCTCGGGGTGGTCGGAGTGGTGCGGGCGCCCAGGCGGCGGCTCACCTCGGCGGCGGCGCGCCCGACGGCGGCGGCGAGCTCCGCGCGTCGGGCGGGCGGGGCGTCGTCGGCCCAGAAGGTGAGGGCGATGCCGGCGACGGGGAGCCCGGTGTGGTCGACGGCCGCGTGCGCGACGGACGCGAGGCCCGGGGTGACCTCGCCGTCCTCCTCGGCCCAGCCGCGCCGTCGGACGCCGCGCAGCACCTCGCGCAGGGCACCGAGGGTCTGCGGCCCGACGCCGGTGCGGTCGGCGAACGCCGCGGCGCCGGGGAAGAGGGCGCGGACCTGGGCCGCGGGGAGGCCGGCGAGGACGGCGCGCCCGCTCGCGGTGAGGTGCGCGGGGAGGCGCACGTCGACGTCGGTCACGAGCGTGGGGCGGCGCGGCGCGCGCTGCTCGACGAGGTAGAGGACCTCGCGCCCGTTGAGCACGGCGAGGTGCGCGCTCTCGCCCGTCGACTCGACGAGGCGCGCGACCACCGGCCGCGCGAGCCGCGCGAGGGGCGCCTGCCGCGCGTACGCCGACCCGAGCGCGAGCGACGCCGTCCCGAGCCCGTAGCGGTGCTCCTCGGGGAGGTGGGTCACGAACCCCTCGTCGACGAGGACGGACAGCAGGTGGTAGACGGTCGAGCGGGGCAGCCCGAGGCCCTGCGCGACGGCGGCCGCGGGCGACGGGCCCGCCTGCGCGGCGAGGAACGTGAGCACGCGCACGGCCTGGCGCGCGGCGGGGACGTCGCTCGGCATGGAGGCCACGGTAGGCCCGTGGCACGATCGAGGCGTGACGACGACGCCCGACGACCAGCGCCTGCGCGACCTCGCGCGCCTGCGGCGCGTGCGCGACCGGATCGACCGGGAGTACGCGCAGCCGCTCGACGTCACGGCGCTCGCGTCCGGCGTGCACGTGTCCGCCGGGCACCTGAGCCGCGAGTTCAAGGCCGCCTACGGGGAGTCGGTGTACGCGTACCTCATGACGCGGCGCATCGAGCGCGCCAAGGCGCTGCTGCGCCGCGGGGACCTGAGCGTCACGGACGTGTGCTTCGCGGTGGGGTGCTCGTCCCTGGGGACGTTCAGCACGCGCTTCACCGAGCTCGTCGGCGTGCCGCCGAGCGTGTACCGACGGCGCGCGGCCGAGTCCGACGCGGGCTCCCCGGCTGCCGCGGAGTCGCGGGCGGCCGCGGCGGCGGGCACCGTGCGCGGCGCTGCGCCGGGCACATCGCCGGGCGCCTCGCCGGAGACCACGCCGGGCACCGACGCGGGCGCCTTCCCCGGCGGGGAGCGGCTGGACGGGATGCCGGCGTGCGTCGCGCGACGCGTCACGCGACCGGTCAGGAATCGAGAAGCGCAGGCCGGACGACGGTCCTAGCGTCGTTCTCATGAACCTCACCATCAACTCCAGCTTCCTGCCCCAGACCGACCCCGACGCGTCGCTCGCGTTCTACCGCGACGTGCTCGGCTTCGAGGTCCGCAACGACGTCGGCTACGAGGGGATGCGGTGGATCACCGTGGGCCCGGCCGACCAGCCGGACACCGCGATCGTGCTGCACCCGCCGGCCGCGACGCCGGGCCTCAACGACGACGACAAGCGCGCCCTCCTGGAGATCGTGGCCAAGGGCGCGTACTTCGGCGTCAACCTCGCGACGCCCGACGTCGACGAGACGTTCGCCCGGATCGAGGCCGCGGGGGCGGAGGTCGTGCAGGAGCCGATCGACCAGCCCTACGGCGTGCGCGACTGCGCGTTCCGCGACCCGGCGGGCAACGAGATCCGCATCCAGCAGCGCTCCTGACCTCCGCACGCAGCACGCCCGCCCTGACCACCCGGCGTCGCGCCGCCGTCGTGCACGACGCGATGAGTCCCGACCGCGCGGCCGGTCCTCACCCCCGGGACGTCCACGCACCACACCCATCCACGCGCCGACCGTCCGGCTCTCCGGCAGACTCTCACCGAGCTGCCGGGAGCGGGCGGTCGGCGCCGTCGACCGGTCGCCCGACCGCGCGACGAGGCTCGACGACGAGGAGACACGCATGAGCACGGCCACGACGACGGGAACCTCGACCTCGGAGCGCCAGGACCCCGACGCGCACGACGTCATCCGGGTCCAAGGGGGCGCGGGCGAACAACCTCCAGGACGTGAGCGTCGAGATCCCCAAGCGGCGCCTCACGGTGTTCACGGGTGTCTCCGGGTCGGGCAAGAGCTCGCTCGTGTTCGACACCGTCGCGGCCGAGTCGCAGCGCCTCATCAACGAGACGTACCCGGCGTTCCTCCAGGGCTTCATGCCCACGCTGGACCGCCCCGACGTCGACGTCCTCGAGGGGCTCACGACGGCGATCGTCGTGGACCAGGAGCGCCTGGGCGCCAACCCGCGGTCCACGGTGGGCACGGTGACCGACGCGAACGCGATCCTGCGGGTGCTGTTCAGCCGGTTCGGCGAGCCGCAGGTGGGGCCGCCCACGGCGTTCTCCTTCAACATCCCCGCGCGCAAGGCGAGCGGCATCATGACGTCCGCCACCGGGGAGAAGACGATCGTCCGCAACGCGATCTACCACGGCGGCATGTGCCCGCGGTGCGAGGGGCGCGGCGCGGTCTCGGACCTCGACCTCACCGAGATCTTCGACGACTCGAAGTCCCTGCTCGACGGCGCGATCAAGGTCCCGGGGTACACCGCCGACGGGTGGATGGTGCGCGGGTTCGCCGAGTCGGGGTTCTTCCCGGCCGATCGGCCGATCCGGGAGTTCACGGAGCAGCAGCTCGAGGACTTCCTCTACAAGGAGCCCACCAAGATCAAGGCGATGGGGATCAACGTCACCTACGAGGGGCTCATCCCCAAGATCCAGAAGTCGATGTTCTCCAAGGACGTCGACTCGCTCCAGCCGCACGTCCGTGCGTTCGTCGAGCGTGCGGCGACGTTCGCACCGTGCCCCGAGTGCGGCGGCACGCGCCTGTCGGAGTCGGCGCGCTCCTCGAAGATCCGCGGCGTCAACATCGCGGACCTGTGCGCGATGCAGATCACCGACCTCGCCGCGTGGATCCGCGACCTCGACGACCCGCACATGGCGCCCGTCGTCAACGCCCTCGGCGAGAACCTCGCGTCGTTCGTCGAGCTCGGGCTGGGCTACCTCAGCCTCGACCGGCCGTCGGGCACGCTGTCGGGCGGCGAGTCGCAGCGCATCAAGATGCTGCGCCACCTCGGGTCGTCGCTCACCGACGTCACGTACGTGTTCGACGAGCCGACCATCGGTCTGCACCCGCACGACATCGACCGCATGAACGGCCTCCTGCTCCAGCTGCGCGACAAGGGCAACACGGTCCTCGTCGTCGAGCACAAGCCGGAGACGATCGTGATCGCGGACCACGTCGTCGACCTCGGCCCGGGTGCGGGCACGGCCGGTGGCCGGGTGGCGTTCGAGGGCACGGTCGACGGGCTGCGGGGGAGCGACACCGTCACCGGCCGCCACCTCGACGACCGCGCGACGCTCAAGGAGGAGGTGCGCTCGCCGTCGGGCGTGCTGGAGATCCGCGGCGCGGACGCGCACAACCTCCAGGACGTGGACGTCGACGTCCCGCTCGGGGTGCTCGTCGTCCTGACCGGGGTGGCCGGGTCGGGCAAGAGCTCGCTCGTCGAGGGGTCGGTGTCGCGGCGCGAGGGCGTCGTGACGATCGACCAGAGCGCGGTGCGGGGGTCGCGCCGCAGCAACCCCGCGACGTACACGGGCCTGCTGGAGCCGATCCGCAAGGCGTTCGCCAAGGCCAACGGCGTCAAGCCGGCCCTGTTCAGCGCGAACTCCGAGGGCGCGTGCCCCGAGTGCAAGGGTGCGGGCGTCATCTACACCGAGCTCGGCTTCATGGAGACCGTCTCGACCCCGTGCGAGGACTGCGGCGGACGCCGGTTCCAGGCCGCGGTGCTCGACTACACGCTCGGCGGGCTGAACATCGCCGACGTGCTCGACCTCCCGGTCGCGAAGGCGCGCGCGTTCTTCTCGTCCGGCGAGGGCAAGGTGCCGGCCGCCGCGGCGATCCTCGAGCGCCTCGACGACGTCGGCCTCGGGTACGTGAGCCTCGGCCAGCCGCTCACGACGCTGTCCGGCGGCGAGCGCCAGCGCCTCAAGCTCGCGACCCACCTGGGCGACAAGGGCGGCGTGATCGTGCTCGACGAGCCGACGACGGGCCTGCACCTCGCCGACGTGCAGAACCTCCTCGGGCTGCTCGACCGGATCGTCGACGCAGGCAAGTCCGTCATCGTCATCGAGCACCACCAGGCGGTCATGGCGCACGCGGACTGGATCATCGACCTCGGCCCCGGCGCCGGGCACGACGGCGGTCGCGTCGTCTTCGAGGGCACCCCGGCCGACCTCGTCGCGGCGAGGTCCACCCTCACGGCCGAGCACCTCGCGGCCTACGTGAACGCCTGACGCGCCGAACACGAGGTTGCTGTCGTGAACGCGCCCATCACGACAGCAACCCCGTGCTCGACGAGCGGCCCGTCGGGAATGTCGGCTCCCTGATGTAGGTTGTCATCAACACGGCCAGCCCCTCTGCCCGACTTCGTCGGTCACGGGCTGGTTTTCATTGCGTCAGGGGGGCGCGTGGTCACCTACTCCAAGCCATATCTGACGCTCGAGCAGCAGGTCGACCTGCTTGAGCAACGTGGTCTTCTGGTGGACCGAGCTCGAGCACTGCACGCGGTGGAGCGCGTCGGGTACTACCGGCTCAGCGGGTATTGGTATCCCTATCGCCGCATCGACTCCGCAGAGAGCGCTGCTCGGGGACGGCCGGTTCGAGCCAGCGAGGTGGTCCCGGGAACCCGGTTGGACCAGGTCGTCGCGCTCTACGACTTCGACAGGCGCCTCAAGCTCCTGGTCATGGACGCGATCGAGCGGATCGAGATCGCCCTCCGGGTCGAGCTCGCCTACACGCTCGGAGCGCGCGACCCCTACGTCCACAGGGATCCGCGGGCGTTCGACGGGCGTTTCAGCAGGCCCCGCCCCCGGAGGCGGCAGCAGGAGTCTGCGCACGACGAGTGGCTGCGCAAGCTCGCACAGCTCCAAACGCGGTCGAAGGAGGACTTCGTCGCGCACTTCAAGGACAAGTACGACGGCGATCTGCCCATCTGGGTGGCCGTCGAGGTCACCGACTTCGGGATGATGTCGATCCTCTACGAGCACACGCGGCGGCCGACTCGTGACGTGATCGCCAGGAAGCACTCCGTCACGGACGAGAGCGGCGCCGGGAACGGGGAGGCGCTGGCGAACTGGTTGCGCGTCCTGAACTTCACCCGGAACACATGCGCTCACCACGCCCGCCTCTGGAACCGGAACTTCACGGACCAGGTGCGAGCCAGTGCTCTCGCCGGGATACCTGACCTGGCACACATCGCTGGACTCGACCCCCGCGACCAAGCACGCCTCTACCCCGCCTTGGCGATCATCCGGCACCTCCTCGCAACAGTCGCGCCCGGAGACGACTGGTCGTCCCGGCTCGTCAGGTTGCTCGACGAGTTCCCCGCCGACGGCGTCGTGTCTCTGAGCGACATGGGGCTCCCGGACGACTGGCGTGCGCGACTGAGCTGACCGGCGTCTGACGCGCGAGGGCACGCTCCGGTACCTCGGGTGTCCCGGGACGCCTCTTGGTGCGCTCGCGTGCGGCCACAGTCTGGGATCCCAGACGAAACCGATCCGCTCGGGCTCCCGTCATAGCGGGGTGCGGTGTGTTCTGGGTGCATGGCAGCGACGACGCACTCCCCGGCCGTCTCCGACCAGGCCCGCGCCGCACGCGTCGTCGTCGTGGGCGACGGCCCGCTGACGATCGACGACGTGGTCGACGTCGCGCGGCACGGCGCGCGCGTCCGGCTCGCCGACGCGGCGGTCGAGGCGATGGCGGCGAGCCGCGCCGTCGTCGAGGGGCTCGCGGACGACGACCGCCCGCACTACGGCGTCTCGACCGGGTTCGGGGCGCTCGCGCGGCGGCACATCCCGGTCGAGCGGCGCGCGCAGCTCCAGCTGAGCCTCGTGCGGTCGCACGCGGCGGGATCGGGGCCGGAGGTCGAGCGCGAGGTCGTGCGGGCGCTCCAGCTCCTGCGGCTCGCGACCCTGGCGACCGGGCGGACCGGGGCGCGCCCCGTCGTCGCGCAGACGTACGCCGCGATGCTCGACGCCGGGATCACCCCGGTGGTGCGGGAGTTTGGCTCGCTCGGCTGTTCGGGCGACCTCGCGCCGCTGGCCCACGTGGCGCTCGCGGCGCTCGGCGAGGGCGAGGTCCGGGACGCGACGGGAGCCGTCGTGCCCGCTGCCGACGCGCTCGCCGCGGCCGGGATCGCGCCGCTCGCGCTGCGGGAGAAGGAGGGCCTCGCGCTCATCAACGGCACGGACGGCATGCTCGGCATGCTCGCGCTCGCGCTGCACGACCTGCGGTCCCTGCTCACGACGGCCGACGTCGCGGCCGCGGCGAGCGTCGAGGCGCTGCTCGGCTCGGACGCGCCGTTCGCGGCCGACCTCGTGGCGATGCGGCCGCACCCCGGCCAGGCGGCGTCGGCCGCGAACCTGCGCGCGCTGCTCGACGGCTCGCCCGTCGTGGCGAGCCACCGCACGCTCGACGCCGACGGCCGGCCCGAGTGCACGCGGGTGCAGGACGCGTACTCGCTGCGGTGCGCGCCCCAGGTGCACGGCGCCGCGCGCGACACGCTCGACCACGCGACCGCCGTCGCGCGCCGGGAGCTCGCGGCGGCGATCGACAACCCGGTCGTCACCGTGGACGGGCGCGTCGAGTCGAACGGCAACTTCCACGGGGCCCCGGTCGCGTACGTGCTCGACTTCCTCGCGATCGCCGCGGCCGACGTCGCGAGCATGAGCGAGCGCCGCACGGACCGGTTCCTCGACAAGGCCCGCAACGAGGGCCTGCCGCCGTTCCTCGCCGACGACCCGGGCGTCGACTCCGGGCTGATGATCGCGCAGTACACGGCGGCGGGGATCGTCTCGGAGCTCAAGCGGCTCGCGGTGCCGTCGAGCGTCGACTCGATCCCGTCGTCGGCCATGCAGGAGGACCACGTGTCCATGGGCTGGGCCGGGGCGCGCAAGCTCCGCCGCGCCGTCGACGGGCTGGGCCGCGTCCTCGCGATCGAGCTGCTCACCGCGACGCGCGCCCTCGACCTCCGCTGCGACGCCGGGTCCCTGCACCCCGCGCGGGGGGCCGGCGCCGTGCGCGACCTCGTGCGCACGGCCGCCGCGGGACCCGGACCGGACCGCTACCTCGCGCCCGAGATCGAGGCCGTGACCCACCTCGTCGCGACGGGTGCCGTGACCGCGGCGGCGAGCGCCGCCGTCGGGCACCTGGCCTGAGACCCACCCGACCCGAAGGAGCGAGACGACCATGGCCCACGAGCCGACCCACCGCCTCGGCACGCCCGTCTCCGTCCGCGCCCCGCGCGGCACGACCCTCACCGCGCGGTCCTGGCAGACCGAGGCGCCGCTGCGGATGCTCATGAACAACCTCGACCCCGAGGTCGCGGAGCGGCCCGACGACCTCGTCGTCTACGGCGGCACCGGCCGGGCGGCACGCGACTGGCCGAGCTTCCACGCGATCGTCCGCACGCTCACGACGCTCGCGGACGACGAGACGCTCCTCGTGCAGTCGGGCAAGCCCGTCGGGGTGCTGCGGACGCACGAGTGGGCGCCGCGCGTGCTCCTCGCGAACAGCAACCTCGTGGGGGACTGGGCGACGTGGCCCGAGTTCCGGCGGCTCGAGGCGACGGGCCTGACGATGTACGGGCAGATGACGGCAGGGTCGTGGATCTACATCGGCGCGCAGGGCATCCTCCAGGGCACGTACGAGACGCTCGCCGCGGTCGCCGCGAAGCTCGCCGCCCGCCAGGGCGGGCAGGGGCTCAGTGGCGGGACCCTCGCCGGGACGCTCACGCTCACCGGCGGGTGCGGCGGGATGGGCGGCGCGCAGCCGCTCGCGGTGACGCTCAACGGCGGCGCGTGCCTCGTGGTCGACGTCGACCGGTCGCGGCTCGACCGACGCGTGCGCGAGCGGTACCTCGACGTCGTCGCCGACGACCTCGACGCCGCGGTCCGGCTCGTCGAGGACGCGCGGCGCGAGCGCCGGGCGCTGTCGGTGGGGGTCGAGGGGAACAGCGCGACGGTCGTGCCGGAGCTGCTGCGACGCGGGGTCGAGGTCGACGTCGTCACGGACCAGACGTCGGCGCACGACCCGTTGTCGTACCTGCCGGTCGGGGTGGACCTCGCGGACTGGGCCGACTACGCCGCCGCGAAGCCCGACGAGCTCACCGACCGCGCGCGCGAGTCCATGGCCCGGCACGTGGAGGGCATGGTCGGGTTCCTCGACGCGGGCGCCGAGGTGTTCGACTACGGCAACTCGATCCGCGACGAGGCGCGCCGCGGCGGCTACGACCGCGCGTTCGACTTCCCGGGGTTCGTGCCCGCGTACATCCGGCCGCTGTTCGCGCAGGGCAAGGGCCCGTTCCGGTGGGCCGCGCTCTCGGGCGACCCGCGCGACATCGCCGCGACCGACGCCGCCGTGCTCGACCTGTTCGACGACGACCACCTCCACCGCTGGATCCGCGCCGCCCAGGAGCGCGTCGCGTTCCAGGGCCTGCCCGCGCGCATCTGCTGGCTCGGGCACGGCGAGCGCGACCGCGCGGGCCTCGCGTTCAACGACCTCGTCGCCTCGGGCGTGGTGCGCGCTCCGGTCGTCATCGGCCGCGACCATCTCGACGCCGGGTCGGTCGCGTCCCCGTACCGCGAGACGGAGGCCATGGCCGACGGCTCCGACGCGATCGCCGACTGGCCGCTGCTCAACGCGCTCACGGCCGCGTCGTCGGGCGCGACGTGGGTCTCGATCCACCAGGGCGGCGGCGTCGGCATGGGCCGCTCGATCCACGCGGGCCAGGTGTCCGTCGCCGACGGCACGCCGCTCGCCGCGGCCAAGCTCGCGCGCGTGCTCTCGAACGACCCGGGCCTCGGGGTGCTGCGCCACGTCGACGCCGGGTACGACGACGCGGTCGTCGCCGCCGAGCGCGGCGGGCTCCGCGTCCCCGCGCGGGAGACGCCGTGACGGGTCGCCGCGCGGCGGGCACGTCCTCGGTGCCCGGGTCGACCCTCGTCACCGGCATCGGGGAGCTGACGACCAACGCCCCGGGCGGTCCCGGCACGCGCGACGGCGACCCGACCGGCCTGGTGACGGACGCCGTCGTGCTGCTCGACGGCGGCCGGGTCGCCTGGGCGGGCCCGGCCCGGGAGGCGCGGGACGCCGTCGGGCACGCGCTGGACGGACGGGAGCCGGACGTGACCGTCGACGCGGGCGGGCGCGCGGTGCTCCCCGGGTTCGTCGACTCGCACACCCACCTCGTGTTCGCGGGCGACCGCGCCGCCGAGTTCGAGGCGCGCATGGCCGGGCGCCCGTACGAGGCGGGCGGCATCCGGTCGACCGTCGCCGCGACGCGCGCCGCGTCCGACGACGTGCTCCGCGCCGGGCTGGCCCGGCACCTCGACGAGGCGGCCCGCCAGGGCACGACGACGGTCGAGGTGAAGGGCGGCTACGGCCTCACCGTCGCGGACGAGGAGCGGTCCGTGCGGCTCGCGCGCGAGGTGACGCCCGAGGTGACGTTCCTCGGGGCGCACGTCGTGCCGGTGGAGTACGCGGGCCGGGCCGACGCGTACGTCGACCTCGTGTGCGGGGAGATGCTCGCCATGTGCGCGCCGCACGCCCGGTGGGTCGACGTGTTCTGCGAGACCGGCGCGTTCACGCCCGAGCAGTCGCGCCGCGTGCTCGAGGCCGGGGCCGCCGCCGGGCTCGGCGTGCGCGTGCACGCGAACCAGCTCGCCCCGGGGGATGGGGTGCGCCTCGCCGTCGGGCTGGGCGCCGCCGCGGTGGACCACTGCACGTACCTCACCGACGACGACGTCGCGGCGCTCGCGGGCTCGTGGACCGACAGCGGGACGCGGCCGGACGGGACGTCGGGAGCGGTCGCCGGGACCGTCGCGACCCTGCTCCCGGGCGTCGAGTTCTCCACGCGCCAGCCCTACCCCGACGCGCGACGCCTCCTCGACGCGGGGGCCGTCGTCGCGCTCGCGAGCGACTGCAACCCCGGGTCGAGCTACACGTCGTCGATGCCGCTGTGCGTGGCACTCGCGGTCCGCGAGATGCGGATGACCGTCGCCGAGGCCGTGTGGTCCGCGACCGCGGGCGGCGCGCTCGCGCTGCGGCGGGACGACGTCGGCCACCTCGCCCCCGGCGCCCGGGCCGACGTCGTGCTGCTCGACGCCCCGAGCCGCACCCACCTCGCCTACCGCCCCGGCGTCCCGCTGATAGCGAAGACGTGGAGGTCTGGCCACCCCCACCCCTGACCCGCCCGGCGTCGAACAGGTCGTCCTGGTGCGTCCGGGTCGCGTGTCGTGCCAGGACCACCTGGTGGACCCGCCGGAACCGCCTGCTCGGCGGGGGGGGGGGGGGCTACGTCAGTGCCGGTTCCGCGGTCGGCGGGTGGAGGGAGAGGCCGGCCGCGAGCTCCAGGACGCAGAGGGCGGCGAGGCGGACCGTGCGGCCGTCGGGGGCGTCGGCCGTCGCGTCGACCTCGACGACGTCGGCGGAGCGGAGCCGGCCGTCGAGCGCCGCGGCCCGGACGAGGGCGCGCAGCTCCCACGCCGCGATCCCGCCCGGGACGCTCGCGGGGCAGCCCGGGGCGACGGAGCGGTCGCACACGTCGACGTCCACGTCGAGGTGCACCGGCCCGCCCGCGGCGCCCGCGACCTCCATGGCCGCCCGCATCACGTCCTGGGGCCCGCGCCGGCGCAGCTCGTCGACGTGCACGACGGTGATCCCCAGCTCGACTGCGCGGCGCGCGTACTCGGCGGAGTTCGCGAAGTCCGCGACGCCGATCTGCACGACACGCCGCGGGTCCAGCCCCGCCTCGATGAGCCGTCGCACCGGCGACCCGTTGGACACGCCGTCGCGCAGGTCGTGGTGGGCGTCGAGCGTGACGAGGCCCGCGGTGGCAAGGTCGTCGCCCCACGCGCCGAGCGCGGTCGCGACGGTCACGGAGTTGTCGCCGCCCAGCGCGACGAGCAGCCGTGCGCGCTCCAGCGCCGCGCGGGCCGCCGCGCCCGTCCGGGCCTCGCCCTGCGCGCCGTCGGGCTCGTCGACGTCGCCGAGGTCGGCGAACGTGAGCTCGGCGAGGTCGACGGGGCCGGTCCGCTCCGCGGGACCGCCCGAGGCGACGGGTCGCACGCGGGCGGTGGGGCCGCCGTCGGGCAGCGGGCGGTCGGGGACGAGCGCGGGGCTGAACCTTCGCAGCGCGGCGCGCACCGCTGCGGGCGTCGCGTGCGCGCCGGTCGGCGAGAGCGACGTGCGCCAGGCCGGGACGCCGAGCAGCGCGACGTCGACGGCGTCACCCGTCGGCCAGGGCCAGTCGCCCGCCCGGGGCCACGAGGGGTCGTGCGGGAGGGCCTGCGCGTCGTCGCTCACGGTCCCGACGCTAGCGGCCCGACGGCGGCCCCGCCCCGCGCGGGCGGCACCTAGTCGCGCGCCGCGTGCACGACGGCGACCGGGTGCGTCGCGTGGTGCAGCACCTCCTGGCTCACGGAGCCGAGGAGCATGCCGCGCAGGTCGCCGCGGCCGCGCGACCCGACGACGGTCAGCGCGGCGCCCGCCGCGGCCTCCCGGAGGGCGACCGACGGCTCGCGGTCGACGACGAACGTCTCGACGAGGACGTCGTCGTGCTCCGCGGTGCGCACGCGCCCGAGCGCGGCCTCCACGGTGCGCGACGCCTCGGCGCGCGCGTCCCGCTCGGCGGCGGTGTAGAACGCGGGGTTCTCCTCCCAGAGCGGCCCGGCGGGCAGCCGCCAAGCGCACACCGCGACGACGCGGGAGCGGGTGCGCGCGGCCTCGTCGAGGGCGAACCGCAGCGCGGCGTCGCCGTGCACGGACCCGTCGACGCCGACCACGACGTCGGTCGTGCGCTCCACGTGGTCCACGGACGGCGGCACCACGACGACCGGCACGGGCGCGCGGGCGGCCAGCCGGGTCCCCACGGACCCGAAGAACATCGACCCGACGGACCCGAGCCCGCGCGACCCCACGACGACGAGGTCGGCGTCCTTGGCCTCGTCGAGCAGCGCCTCCGAGGGCGGGCCGGAGCGCAGCAGCGTCCGCACGGGCACCGACGCGTCCACGTGCGCCGCGCGCTCGGCGGCGGCCGAGAGGATGGGGCCGGCGATCTCGCCGAGCTCCTCGACGCTCGGGTAGTAGGCGCCGCCGACGAACGGCGTCGCGACGACGGGCACGTACGCGACGTGCAGCACGCGCAGCTCCGCGCCCCGACGTGCCGCCTCGTGCACCGCCCAGTCCAGGGCCTTGCCGCTCGTCGTGCTGCCGTCCACACCGACCAGCACGACCTGCTGCGTCGATCCGCTCACCATGACCACCTCGGTCCGTCGTCCCCTTCGTGGCGGTCGTCCCGCCACCTGCCACACCTCCTGGATACCCCGCGCGGGCGGTCCGCCGCACCCGGCGACCGCCCCCGACGCGCGGGACGCTCGGCACGACCCACCGGGACGAAGGTCCCGCACCCGCGGCGCCACGGGCGGGCGCGCGCGAGAATCCCCCTCCGACCGGCTACGTTGAGGGCATGGGCTCTCCCCACCCGATCCGCGTGTTCCTGCTCGACGACCACGAGGTGGTCCGCCGCGGCGTCGCCGCTCTGCTCGAGGCCGCCGGTGACATCACCGTCGTCGGCGAGGCCGGCACCGCCGCCTCCGCGCTCGCCCGCATCAAGGCGACGCGCCCCGACGTCGCGATCCTCGACGTGCGCCTGCCCGACGGCTCGGGCGTCGAGGTGTGCCGCGAGGTGCGCTCCGAGCTGCCCGAGGTCGGCTGCCTCATGCTCACGTCCTTCGCCGACGACGAGGCGCTGTTCCAGGCCGTCCTCGCCGGGGCGTCGGGGTACGTCCTCAAGCAGATCCACGGGTCCGACCTCGTCGGCGCGGTCCGCACGGTCGCGGCGGGCGGGTCGCTGCTCGACCCGGCGAGCACCGCGCGCGTGCTGGAGCGCCTGCGGCACGCCGCGGACGAGACGCCGGACCGCCTCGAGGGCCTGTCCCAGCAGGAGCGCCAGATCGTCGCGCTCATCGGCGAGGGCCTGACGAACCGCGAGATCGGCAAGCGCCTCTACCTCGCGGAGAAGACGGTCAAGAACTACGTCTCCCACGTCCTCGCGACGCTCGGCCTGCAGCGCCGCACCCAGGTCGCGGTCCTCGCGACCGAGATGCGCCAGGAGGAGGCGTCCCGCCAGGGCGCTCCGGGCGCGGGCGGTCCCACGGGGGACCGGCAGCACGGTGGCCCGGCGCAGCGTCCCTGACGGCGGGCCCGACCCGCAGGGCGGGACGGGGCCCGAGGGCTCGCCCGCGCACGGTCCGGGGACCGACGCCCACGGACCGGGCGACCGCGCGGCGTCGGGACCTTCGGCACTCCCGGATCTGACACCGCGGCGCGACGATGTGGAGATGGACACAGTCGAGCGGACCGGGACAGGGGCACCGGTGGGGAGCGGGGGGCTCGCGACGGCCGAGCGCCCGCGCGCCTCGGCAGGGCTCGCGGAGCTCACGCCGGAGGAGAGCTACGCGCTCCTCGCGACCGTCCCCGTGGGCAGGATCGTCTACACCGACCACGCGCTGCCGGCGATCCAGCCGGTGAACTTCGTGCTCGACGGCCCGGACGTCGTGTTCCGGACCGCGGAGGGCTCGAAGCTCGCGGTGGCCGCCAGCCGCGCCGTCGTGGCGTTCGAGGTCGACTCGTTCGACGCCGACGCCCGCTCCGGGTGGTCCGTCGTGCTCGTCGGCCGCACGTTCGAGGTCACGGAGCCGGTGGAGCGCGCGCGGCTGCTCGCGCTGCCGCTCGTGACCTTCGTGCCCGGCGTGCGCGACCGCGTCATCAAGGTCGTGCCGCGCATCGTTACGGGGCGGCGGATACTGCGCTGACGCCGGGTGCGCGCACTACGCTCGCTGGGTGACCCCGACGACGACCGAGGTGCGCACCGCGACGCCCGCGGACTGGCCGGGCATCTGGCGGGCGCTCAAGCCCGTGTTCCGCGCGGGGGAGACGTACACGTATCCGCGCGACATCACCGAGGCCGACGCTCGGGCCGCGTGGCTCGACGCCCCAGGGGCGCGCGTCCTCGTGGCCGTCCCGGCGGAGGACGGCGCCCGCGGCACCGTGCTCGGCACGGCGAAGTACCTGCCCAACCACCCCGGTGCCGGGGCGCACGTCGCGAACGCGAGCTTCGTCGTCGGGCCCGACGGAGCCGGGCGTGGCGTCGGCCGGGCGCTCGCGCGCGCCGTGCTCGACGGTGCGCGCGCAGACGGCTACCGGGCGATGCAGTTCAACGCGGTCGTGGAGACGAACGAGCGCGCGGTCCGGCTCTGGGAGTCGCTGGGGTTCACGATCCTCGCGACCGTCCCCGAGGCGTTCGACCACCCGGTGCACGGGCTCGTCGGCATGCACGTCATGCACCGGGCGCTCTGAGCACCCTGCCCCGCGGGCGCGTCAGCCGAGCGGCACCCACCACTCGAGGCGCGTGCCGCCGTCGGGCCGGGCGGTCGCGGTGCTCGACCCGCCGAGCGCGGCGGCGCGCGCCTGCATGTTCCGCAGGCCGGAGCGCCGGCCGCCGGGCTGGATGCCCACGCCGTCGTCGGTGACGGTGAGGCGCGCCTCGTGCGCCGTGACGGCCAGGTGCACGACGACGCGGCTCGCCTGCGCGTGCCGGGCGACGTTGGTCAGGGCCTCGCCGAGCACGACGACGAGCTGGTCGGCGACCTCGGCCGGCAGGCTGGGGCCGCCGTCGGTCACGCCCGCGCCCGACCCCTCGGCCGCCACCTCGACGTCGACCTCGGGCGCGAACCCGAGCACGGTCGTCGCGGCCTCGGCCTGCGCGCGGAACCGGTCCTCGATCGAGGGCGCGTCCGGGTCCGTGGCCGTGTGCAGCGCGAAGATCGTGGACCGGATCTGCCGGATCGTCTCGTCGAGGTCGGAGACGGTCTCCTCGATGCGCGTGCGCGCGTTCGGGTCGCTGACGAGCGGCTGCACGCTCATGAGCGTCATGGCCGACGCGAAGAGGCGCTGGATGACGACGTCGTGCAGGTCGCGCGCGATCCGGTCGCGGTCCTCCAGGACGCCGACCTGCTTCGCCCGGCCGTAGAGCCGCGCGTTCTCGATGGCGACGCCCGCGGCGGCGGCGAGCGCGACCACGGCCGCCTCGTCCTCCGCGGTGAACTCCTCGCACCCGCCCCCGGGGACCTGCTTGTCGGTGAGGTAGAGGTTGCCGAACACCGTGTCGCGCACCCGCACCGGCACGCCGAGGAACGTGTGCATGGGCGGGTGGCCCTCGGGGAAGCCGGCCGAGCGCACGTCGTCGGCGATCTCCGGGACGCGGATGGGCGCCGGGTGGTCGATGAGCTCGCCCAGCAGACCCTCGCCGTGCGGCCAGTGGTCGATCTCGGCGACCTCGTCGTCCGAGAGGCCCAGGGGGATGAACTGCGCGAGGCGCTCGCGCCCCGAGGCGTCGAGCACCCCGAGCGCGCCGTACCGGGCGCCCGTGAGCTCCATCGCCGCGTCGACGATGCGCCGCAGCACCTGCGGCAGGTCGAGGTCGCTCGTCACCGCCACGACGGCGTCCAGCACGCGTTGCCCGGCGCTGGCCGGCAGGTCGGTCGTTCCGCTCACCCGATGCAGTCTCCCAGACCCCGGCGGTCGGGCGGCACCCGTCTCGCCCGGGGTGTGACGTGGGCGACACCGCCGCGCTATCGTGCGTCCACATCTCGGGACGTCCGACGCCGTCCTGCCGCCGGCCGCACGTCGCCGTCGTGCAGGTCCCGGACCACCGGGCCGTCGACGCAGGGGGCCGAAGGGACGCGGTGCCGCATGCCGACCACCGACCAGGGCGCGGACGTCGCCCCGCACTCCGGGGCGCCCGCCGAGGCCGCGGCGAGCGCCCTCGCGGACCTGCGGTCCGCCGTCGGGCACCTGCACCCCGACGACCCGGCCGAGCTCGTCGCGATCGCCGACGACCTGCGCGCGCTCGGCAGCCCGGCCGCCGCGGTCCCGTTCTACGAGGCGGCCGTCGAGCAGGGCGTGCCCGGGGCCGTGTACCGGCTGGGCGTCGCGCACCACGAGGCGGGCGACGCCGCGGAGGCGTTCCGCTGCTTCGAGCTCGCCGGTCTGGCGGGCGACGCGCTGGGGGCGTTCATGGCCGCGCAGGTCGCGGCGGAGCGCGGCGACCTGCACGCGGCCCGCCGCTGGTACGAGCTCGCGCAGGGTGTCGAGGGCGCGGCCGTGCGGCTCGCGCAGGTGCTCGCCGAGCTGGGGGAGCGCGACGCGGCCGACGACGTCCTCGCGGCGACGTCGGGCGAGAGCTGGGAGGCGGCGGTCGAGCTCGTGCGCAGCGGCGCGCTCGCCCCGGACGCCGCCGTCGCGCTGCTCGAGGGGTGGGCCGGGGCGGGCGAGGCGCGCGTCGCGGCGGCCCTCGCGGACCTCTACGTGCGCGCGGGTCGCGGGCCGGACGCCGAGGACCTGCTCGAGCAGGCGGCGCTCGCCGGCGAGCCGACGGCGCGCACGAGCCTCGGGGTGCTCCGCCTCCGGGCGGGCCGCGTCGCCGAGGCGATGGCCCTGTGGCACGAGGCGGCCGCCCAGGGCGATCCCCAGGCGGCGGAGCTGCTGGCCCGCTTCGGCTGACGCCGGGGTCGCACCGGTCCGGGCGGCCGCGGGCCGGGCACGCAGAAAGGCGCCCGGCGGGCGACCGGCTCCGTCGAGCTGTCGGTCGCCCTGCCGGGCGCGGAGGGCGGGACGTGCGGGTGGTCTCCCCACCGCCCGCACGCCCCTCTTCCCCCGGGAGCGACTCCCTGCAGCGACGGCCTCAGATCGTCGCGCGGTATCGGTCGCCCCGTGGCCCGCCGCACACGGCGGGCGGTCGAACCGTCAGACCAGCCAGGCGTTGCGCTGGACGAACGGGATCTTCTTCCACGTCTTGCCGAGCCCGAGCACGCTGCCCGCCCCGAGGAGGGTGAGAGCGATGATCGTGAGCGACATGGTGATGTGGTCGTCGATGATCGGGTTGGTCACGAGCGGGAGCTCGGCCAGGTACATGAGCAGGAGCAGGAGCGTGCCGCTCACCGCGGCGATCCGCATCCCGATGCCCAGGATCAGGGCGAGCCCGATGCCGAGCAGGCCGACCATGAAGAGCACGTCGATGAACGCGTTCCCCGCGAGGCCGCTGAAGAAGCCCGAGAACGTGCCCTCGAGGTTCGACAGGAAGCCGGTGGTCGGGCTGTTCCCGTTGAGCCACGACCGCTCGGCGGGGGTGGCGAACCCGAGCCCGAACGTCTTGTCGAGGAAGGCCCAGAGGAAGTAGAACCCGATCGTGATCCGCAGGACGCCGAGGACCACCTGGGTGGGCCGCGTGGCGCGCTCCGCGAGGCTGAGGGTCTCCGGCTCGGTGCCTTCGACCGTAGGGAGCGGCGCGTTGGCGTTCCGCTCGATCGTCCCCTTCATCACTGTCCCCTCTCATCGACCCGTCCGGTGCGGTCGGGCTCCTGAGACCAAGCAAACCCCTGTGAAGGAAGGGTGGACGTCAGGCAAAAGTCGCCGGGCCCGGGGACCTAGGTCCCCGGTGCGGACGAGGGCCCGGGGATACCGGCCACGGGCCGCGCTGGGCCCGCCCGGTCAGGAGCCCGAGGCGTCCTCGAGGTCGGTGCGGAGCTCGTCGACCCGGGTGCGCAGGCTCTCGATCCCGTCGCGCACCGCGGCGTCGGCACCGGAGAGCGAGCCCGCGACGTCGCCCAGCTCGGCGGACGCGTCCTCGAGCGCGGCCTCGGCGTCGGCCAGGCGCTCCTCGGCCTGGGCGCGCGTCTCGTCCGTGGCGGACGCCGCCTCGTCCGCCGCGGCGCGGGCCTCGTCGGCGGCCTCCTGCGCGGACGCGACAGCCTCCTCGGCGCGGGTGCGCGTGTCGTCCGGGAGGGTGCCCAGGTCGTCCGTGAGCGACCGGACGTCCTCGCCGATCGTCTCGACCTGCGCGCCCGCGTCGTCGAGGAACTGCTGGACCTGGTCGCCTGTCAGGGTGAATTCCGGCACGCTCACCGAGCCGTCCTCGGCGCACCCGCCCAGCGCGACGGTCGCGGCGACGGCTGCCCCGAGCGCGAGGGCGCGGGACGTTGACCTGCGGTGACGTGTCGGTGAACTCATGGGGCGATTGTCCACCGCGAACATGAGACCGGGGTGAGAGCCTCGTGGAGGCGGTGTACGGTAGGCGGACGAGGGCACTGTGGCGTGCAGCACACCGATCGTGTGCGCGCGCAGCCGTGACGTCGGGCGCGACGACGCGCACATCCGGCGTGCGGGACCGCAGGCCCGTGGCAGGGCACGAAGCACGGGAGTGAGCGGTGAGCACCACGGCGGAGCACGAGGGCGCGGACGACGCGCCCGTGACGCTCGAGCCCGCGCCCGCCGCCGCCGCGGTGGGCCCGGAGTCGTTCGGACGGCGCGCGCGGACCGTGTCGCACGTCCTCATCTCGTCGGCGCTCGCCATCACGCTCGCCGCGGCCCTCGCCGGCAGCGCCCAACCCCGCCCGGGCGCGTCGTTCTTCGCGCAGGAGGCGACCACGGCGACCCAGGTCGCGGCGCTCTCGAGCACGCTCGGGGCCGGCCTCGACGAGGGCCAGCAGCTCGACGGCGCCATCGAGGTCCTCGCGACGGCCAACGCGCTCGACGACGGCCACGTCTCCCCGCCCGTCGAGCAGGCCCGCGCCGAGCTCGGCATGCTCCTGGCCACCTACCTCGCGCAGCAGGACGCGGCCCGCCGCGTCCCCGCGCCCCTCGTGCCCGACGGCGACCTCGACCTGGACGAGTCGCTCGACGGCGCGCAGGTCCCCGAGCTGCCGGAGCCGCTCGGCCCGGGTACGGGCGCAGGCGCCGGCGCTGGTGACGACGACACCACGACGGGCACGGACGGCGAGACCGCGGACCCCGCGACCGACCGCCCGGCGCAGCAGCCCGCGACGGTCGACGCCGCCGGGGACGCGGCGGCGGATGCGGTCCGCACCGCGGCGACGCCCACCGCGCCCTCGCCGAGCCCGACGAGCAGCCCGTCCCCCGGCGCGTCCACCGACCCCTCGCCGAGCGTCACCCCGAGCCCCGGCGGCGCGCCGAGCCCGGCGCCCGGCACGAGCACGCCCCTGGACCCGTCCGCCCCCGGCGGCACGGGATCCCCGGGAGGCCCGGGGTCCCCGGGCGACCGGACGCTGCCCGAGGACGAGGTGCCCGCGCCCGACGGGGTGGCACCCGGCGAGATCGACGGTTCCCAGGACCCGGCCGACGGCTCGGCTGACAGCGGTGACGGCGACCACGCCGAGGGCGACGACCACGCGCACGGCGACGTGACGCTGGAGGACGTCCTCGCCTCCGCGACGACGCTCGCCGAGCTGCTCGGCACCGACCTCGTGCCGGTCGGGGTCGTCCCGGCCGCCGGGGCGACGGCGCTCGCGGGCACGACCCTCGCGGAGCGGCTCGCCGAGGTCGTCGAGCGGTACGCGGGCTCGACGGCGCAGTACCAGAACGGCCGCATCCCGCCGGAGGCGCTGTGCGCTCTCGACTTCGCGCCGGGCAAGACCCTGCGCTGCGACGCCGCGGAGCAGCTCGAGGCCCTCGCCGCCGAGTTCGAGAAGGAGTTCGGGTACGCGCTGAAGATCACCGACGCGTACCGCCCGTACGACGAGCAGGTGCGCCTCAAGGCGGTCAAGCCCTACCTCGCGGCCGTGCCCGGCACGTCGCAGCACGGGTGGGGGCTCGCGATCGACGTCGGCGGGAACGTGCCGTCGGGGACGTCGCTCGAGTACGTCTGGCTCCGCACGCACGGCCCGGACTACGGCTGGGACAACCCCGCGTGGGCGCGGCCCAACGGCTCCAAGCCGGAGCCGTGGCACTTCGAGTTCTTCGCGGCGGGCAAGATGCCGACGCGGTACACGCCTGCCGAGAGCAGCGCGCCGTCCACGCCGCAGAAGCCGACGGGGCCGAGCGCGCCCGCGCCGAAGCCGACGACCCCGCCCGCGCCGCAGCCCCCGGCACCGACGCCCACGCCGACGCCGACGCCGACGGAACCTCCGCCGACGAAGCCCACGGACCCGCCGCCGCCCACGACCGTCGCCGTCCCGGCGAACCTCGTCGGCAAGCAGCAGGCCGCCGTGGAGACAGCGCTCCAGGGCGCCGGGCTGAAGGTCAGCGTCACGACGAAGGTCGACGAGGCCGCGCCCGGGACCGTGCTGTCCGTCGCGCCGGGCTCCGGCACCCAGGTCGCGCCGGGAAGCACGGTCGCGATCGTCGTCTCGTCCGGGCCGCCGCCCGAGCCCGAGCCCGAGCCGTCACCCGAGCCGACGGACCCGGCACCCGAGCCCACGGTCGCGCCGACCCAGGCCCCGACGGCCCCCGGGACAGAGCCGACCACCCCCTGAGCCGAGGGGCGTCGTCGGGCCTCGGTGGAACCGTGCGCGCGCCCGGCGCGAGGGCAGCGCCGGGAAAATGCCGTGCGTCTCCCGTGCCGACGGCGTAGCGTCGGGCGCGATGTGATCCTCACCCGCCCCGGCCGCTCCGTCCCGTCGAGCCCGTCGCCGTGGCCCCCGCCGCTCTCCGCGGCGTGCGCGCGCCACCCGGGCACCTGGTAGGTGATCACCCATGGCACGTCCCACCCCTGTCCTGCGCGCGTCCGACGTCCGCGTGTCCTTCACGGGCCGCGCGGTCCTGCGCGGCGTCGACCTCGCCGTCGACCCCGGCCACCGCACGGGTCTCGTCGGCGAGAACGGCGTCGGCAAGTCCACGCTCCTGCGGGTGCTCGCGGGCACGCTCGCGCCCGACGACGGCACGGTGAGCCGGCCCGCCGACCTCGGGTTCCTGCACCAGGAGTTCCCGTACCCGCCGACGACGACGGTCCGCGCGGTCGTCGACGACGCGCTCGCGCGCGTCCGCGGGATCGAGCGCGAGCTCGAGGAGGCGGCGCTCGCCCTCGCCGGCGACCCGGGCGGCGAACCCGTACCCGGTGCCGAGGAGGCGTACGCGCGCGCCCTCGCGCGCGCCGAGCTCGCCGACGTCTGGGACGCCGACGCGCGGGCCGCACGCACGCTCGCGGGTCTCGGGCTCGACGTCGACGGGGTCGCCGGCCGCGAGGTCGGGGCGCTGTCCGGTGGCCAGCGCACGCGGCTCGGCCTCGCCGCGCTGCTCGTGCGCCAGCCCGGCGCGATGCTGCTCGACGAGCCGACGAACCACCTCGACGACGCCGCGGCGGAGTTCCTCGCCGTGGCGCTGCGCGCGCTCCCGGGCGCCGTGGTGCTCGCGAGCCACGACCGCGTGTTCCTCGACGAGGTGTGCACCGAGATCCTCGACCTCGACCCGGTCGCGGAGCCGCTCCGCGGCGCGGGCGGCGGGGACGCGGCACGCGGCGGGGGAGCGGGGACCCTCTACGGCGGCACGTACGGCGACTACCTCGAGGCCAAGCGCGTCGAGCGCGAGCGCTGGGAGCAGCGCTTCGAGGCGGAGCAGGCCGAGCTCGCGGAGCTGCGGCGCGGCGTCGCGGTGACAGCCCGGGACGTCGCGAAGAACCGTGAGCGGGGCAACCAGGCGAAGATCCTCTACGACTTCAAGGGCGAGCGCGTGCAGGGCCAGGTCGCGCGGCGCGTGCGCAACGCGCAGCAGCGGCTCGACGCGCTCGAGCGCGACCAGGTCCGCAAGCCGCCCCCGCCCCTGCGCTTCGCACCGCCGAGCGGGGGGACCCGTCTCGCCCCGGGCGGTGGCGACGTGGTCGCGTGGGCGCGGGGCGTCGTCGTGCACCGGCCCGGGCGCGGAGGGCCCGGGGCCGCCCCGGGCGAGCGGCCGGACCGGCTCGACATGGCGGCGTCGGGCGTCCCGTCGATCGAGGTCGCGCGGGGGAGCCGGCTGCTCGTCACCGGGGCCAACGGCGCCGGGAAGTCCACGCTGCTGCACGTGCTCGCGGGCGACCTCGTGCCCGACGCCGGCACCGTGGGCCGGGCGCGCGGGGTCCGGGTGGGGCTGCTCGAGCAGGACGTGCACCTGCACGACGACGACCGCACCCCGCGCGAGCTGCTCGCCCTCGCGCAGGGCGTGGACCCGGCGGACGCGCGCGACGCGGCCGTGGACGCGCACGGCCTCCTCGCGCCGCGCGACCTGGGGCGACGGCTCGCGGAGCTCTCCGTGGGGCAGCGCCGGCGCGTGGTGCTCGCGATGCTCGTCACGCAGGCACCCGACGTGCTGCTCCTCGACGAGCCGACGAACCACGTGTCGCTCACGCTCGCGGGCGAGCTCATGGAGGCCGTGGAGGAGTGGCCGGGCGCCGTAGTCGTGGCGTCGCACGACCGGTGGCTGCGGCGCCGCTGGCAGGGCGACGCCGTGCACCTCGCCTGACGTCCCCGCCGCGCTCGTCGGTCCGGCCGCGGGGTGGGGCGCGGGCGGACCCGGGAGGTGGAGCACGGGGTGCGGGGTCCGGGAACGCGGTGGCCGTGCGCGGCGCGGCGTGCGTAGGGTCGGGCGGTGGACGACGACCGGACGGGCGCCCCGGTGCCCGACAACGCGTGGAAGCAGGTGGTCGCGTCGCTCGCCGACGCGGGACGGCTCGAGGTGCTCGCGCGCGTCGTGACCGAGGGGCCCGCGGAGGCGGTGCTGTCGGCCGACGAGCGCCGTCGGCTCGCGCCGCTCCTCGCCGCGGGCGTCGTGGTGCGCGAGGAGACGGGCTTCCTGCGGGCGGCGCCCGAGCGGTTCGCGGCCCTGCTCGCGACCGTGCCCACGCCGCGCCCCACGGGCCCCGACCGCTTCCTCACGGACGGACGCCTGCTGCGCATGCCGAAGCGGTGGCGCGACCGCGAGCTCGTCGTGCGGTACCTCGCGGCGCAGGTGCTCCCGCTGGAGGAGCCCGTCACCGAGCTCACGCTGACCAGGCGGCTCGCGGCGCGCGCGGCGGACCCCGTGTCGCTGCGGCGCGCGATGGTCGACGCGGGCCTCGTGCACCGCACGCGCGACGGCGCCGAGTACTGGCGCACCGTCGTGACGGAGTTCGACGACGTCTGACGGGCGGCGGCCTCGCTACGGCAGCCCGTGCGTCGGGGGCGAGGGCTAGGGTCGGTTCTCATGAGCAGCGAGCGCGCCGTGGCGGCGCTGGAGGCGTCGGGCATCGACTTCACCCTCACCCGGCACGGCCGGGTGGGGTCGCTGGAGGAGGCCGCCGCCGCGCGCGGCGTGCACCCGGCGCGCGTCCTCAAGACGATCGTCGTGCGGCGCGCGGAGGACGACTACCTGTTCGTGCTCGTCCCGGGCGACCGGCAGATCTCGTGGCCCAAGCTGCGCGCGCTGCTCGGGGTGTCGCGCCTGTCCATGCCGGACAAGGAGGTCGCGCGCGACGTCACGGGGTACGAGCGCGGCACCATCACGCCGTTCGGCGCCACGCACGCGTGGCCCGTCGTGGCGGACGTGCGCGTGGTCGCCGTGCGCGGCGAGGACGAGGTGGACGTCGCGGGCGAGGCGGCCACCCCGGAGACCCCGGGCGACGGCGACCACCTCGTCTCGATCGGCGCCGGCGAGCACGGCGTGGCCGCGACGGTCGACGGGCAGGCCCTCGTGGCGGCCCTCGGCGCCCAGGTCGCCGACGTCACCGAGCCCCTGTAGCGGGTCCGGGAACGAGCCCTGCGGCGCCGCCCGGGCTGCGCCTCAGCGTGGCGGTCACGGGGCTCCGGGAGGCGCGCGCAGGCACCGGCGCGGTCCGGGTTGTGAGGGTTCGGAGGAAGGTCGCGGTCGACCGTCGCGCGGGCTGGTGTGCGCCCCGCGCCGGGTGCAGACTCTGGGGTGCTCCGGTCACGGTCGCCTGGTCCGACCCACCGCCCGACGGTCACGGCGAGCGGCCGGACGGAGCCGTGAGGCAGGCGCAGGGAACAGGCCACCACCGCCGGACGTTGTCCGGAGGGGCGGCCGACAGCAGCAGGACGACTCGAGAGAAGCGGGAACCGTGGACACAGGCAGCGCGATCGACCGGACGAGCGGGATCGTCTACGCCCCGGCGGACGGCGGCGTGGTCGTGACGATGTGGGGCGAGGTCGACGCGGCGCTGCGCGACCGCGCGAGCGAGGCGATGTCCTACGTGCTCGACACCCGCGGGCGCGTCGTGGTGGACGTCGCCGACGTCACCTTCATCGACTCCTCGGGCATTGCGTTCATCATCCAGCTCTACATGCTCGGCGAGGAGGACGGCCGCGAGGTCGTGCTCCGCGACCCGTCGCCGAGCATCGTCGAGCTGCTCGACATGATCGGCATGGGCGGGCGCATCCCCGTCGAGCGCAGCGGTGCCTCGACCGGTCCGATCGAGGTCGTCGGCGCCGTCTGACACCCGCGCCCCCGCCGCCGCCCCGGGTCCCCGGGGCTGTGGGAACCGGCCGGTACGGTGCGGGCATGCGCATCCTGCACACCTCCGACTGGCACCTCGGGCGCACCTTGCACGGGGTCGACCTGCTGGAGCACCAGGCCGCGCACCTCGACCACCTCGTCGAGCTGACCCGCTCCGAGGCGGTCGACGCGGTCGTCGTCGCGGGTGACGTCTACGACCGCGCGATCCCGCCGGTCGACGCCGTCTCCCTCCTCTCGGACGCGGTGACGCGGCTCGCCGAGCACGCGCACGTCGTCGTCACGCCGGGCAACCACGACTCCGCCGTCCGGCTCGGGTTCGGCGACCGCCTCCTGCGCCCGGGCGTCCACGTGCGGGCGCGCCTGGCCGACGTCGGTGCGCCCGTCGTCCTGGGCCCGCGCCCCGGTTCGACAGACGGTGACGGCTCCCCGCTGCTCGTCTACGCGCTCCCGTACCTGGACCCGGACACGGCCCGCCACGTCCTCGCGGACGCCGCGGACGCGCCGGACGCCGACGCTCCGGGCGCCGAAAGTGTGGGCGGCGACCCGGTGAGGCCGCGGCCGCTCGCGCGGTCCCACGAGGCCGTCATGGGGGCGGCCCTGCGCCGGGTAGGCGCCGACCTCGCGCGGCGCCGCGCCGCGGACCCGGGGGTGCGGGCGGTCGTCGTGGGGCACGCGTTCGTCGTGGGTGGCCTGGCGTCGGACTCCGAGCGCGACATCCGCGTCGGCGGCGTCGACGCCGTCCCGGCCGCCGCGTTCGCGGGCCGCGGGGTGGACTACGTGGCGCTCGGCCACCTCCACGGGCCGCAGCGGGTCACCGTCCCGGAGGTCGGCGGCGGGGAGCCCGGGGGCGGCGTGGCGACCGTCGCCCGCTACTCGGGCTCGCCCCTCGCGTTCTCCTTCTCGGAGCTGCACCAGCGCAAGTCCACCGCGCTCGTCGACGTCGACCGGCTCCGCACGGACGCCGACGCGGCGGTCGAGCTCGTCCCCGCTCCCGTGCCGCGCCGCCTCGCGGAGGTGACCGGCCCGCTCGACGAGCTGCTCGGGGAGGCGGGCGAGCCGCACGTCGACGACTGGCTGCGCGTCGTCGTGACGGACCCGGTCCGGCCCGCCGAGCTGTACGCCCGCGTCCGGTCCCGGTTCCCGCACGCGCTCCAGGTGACGCACCGCCCGCCGCGCGTCGCCGAGCGGGAGGTCGTGACCGCCGTCGGGCCGGGGCGCGACCCGCTGGACGTCGCGCGCGACTTCGTCGAGCACGTCTCCGGCCACGCCCCCAGCGACGCGGAGGTCGTCGTGCTGCGCGAGGCGTTCGAGCTCGCGCTCGCCGAGGAGCGCAGCGCCTGATGCACCTGCACTCCCTGACCTTCCAGGCGATCGGCCCGTTCGCGGGCCGCCACCACGTCGACCTCGCGGCGCTCGGCGCGTCCGGGATCTACCTCCTCGAGGGGCCGACGGGCGCGGGCAAGTCCACGATCATCGACGCGATCGTGTTCGCGCTCTACGGCAAGGTCGCCTCCGACGCCGCGAGCGACGACCGTCTCCGTTCGGCGTTCGCGGGACCGGACGTCGAGTCGTACGTCGACCTCGTGCTGGAGGTCCCGGCGGGGGTCTTCCGCGTCCGGCGCACGCCCGAGTACCGCCGCCCCAAGAAGCGCGGCACCGGCACCACGACGCAGCAGGCCTCGGTGCGGCTCTGGCGGCTCGCCGAGGTGCCGCCCACCGACGCGCCGGACGCGGTCGAGGACGCCGCGGGCGAGCTGCTCTCCGCACGGCTCGACGAGGCGAGCGACGAGATCCGCCGGCTCGTGGGCCTCGACCGGCGCCAGCTCGTGCAGACGGTCGTGCTGCCGCAGGGCGAGTTCGCGACGTTCCTGCGCGCGAAGCCCGAGGACCGGGCCGTGCTGCTCCAGAAGGTCTTCGGCACGGAGCTCTACCACCGCGCCGCGGCGCGCCTGGCGGAGCTCGCGCGCGCGGCGCGCTCGCGCACGGACGCCGCGCGGCAGGGCGTCGTGGGCGCGGCGGAGCGGTTCGCGGGGGCCGCCGGGCTCGGGCCCGACGACGCGCGGCGGCTGCGCGAGGCGGCGGACGACGACGACCGGCTGCGGAGGGCGGACGACGACGCCCCGGCCGCTGCGGAGGCGGCGCCGGGCGTGCACGCGCTCGCCGTCGCGCACGTCGGGCGCCTCGACACCGAGGCCACGGCGCTGGCCGAGGGTGCGGCGGGGGCCGACGCGACGCTCGCCGCCGCGCGTGAGCGGTTCGAGCACGAGCGCGCCCGGCACGACGCGCTGGAGCGGCGAGCCCGGCTGCGGGCCGACGCGGCACGCCTCGACGGGGAGGAGGCGGCGGTGGCCGAGTGTCGCCGTCGGGCGGACGCGGCGGCACGTGCCGCGGTCGTCGCTCCGGCCGCCCAGGGCCTCGCGCGCGCCGAGCAGACCCTGCGCGCCGCGCTCGACCGGCTCGCGCTCGCGCGCACCGGGGCGCCCGCCGTCCTCGCCGACGCCGACCCGACGACGCTCGAGGCGCTGCGCGCCGACGTCGCGACGGCGGCCGTCCGCGTGGCGCGGCTCGTCCCGGTGGGGGCGTCGCTGCCCGGGCGCGACCGCGAGCTCGCCGACGGGCGCAAGGAGGTCGCGCAGGCGACGGAGGAGCGCGGTCGCGTGCTGGCCGAGCTCGACGCGCGTCCGGCGCGCCGCGACGCCGTGCGCGCGCGCGTCGCGTCCCTCGCCGCGGCCGCGGGCGAGCTCGGGGTGCTCCGCGAGCGGGCGGACCGCGCCCGGGCGGTCGAGGAGGCGGCGCGCCAGACGGCGGCGCTCGCGACCGAGGCGGCCGAGGCGCACGCCGAGCGGGCGCGGGCCGCGGCCCGGGCGCACGAGGCGGTGGAGCACGAGGCCCGGCTGCGGGCCGCGCGCATCGCAGGTCTGGCCGGGGAGCTCGCCGCGGGCCTCGCCGTCGGCGAGCCGTGCCCGGTGTGCGGCGGGGCCGAGCACCCGCACCCGGCGCCGCTCGCCGAGGACCACCCGGCGGTCGAGGACGTCGAGCGCGCCGAGCGGGAGCGCGCGGACGCCGAGCGCCTGCTGCACGACGTCTCGGCCCGGGCGCAGGTGCTCGCCGAGCGGTGCGAGGCTCGTCGTCGGGACGCCGACGGCCTGACCCCGCAGGAGGCCGGGCAGCGGGTCGCGGACGCGGAGGAGCTGGTGGCCGCCGCGCGCGCCGCGGAGCGCGAGCGCGCCGAGGCCGAGCGCGAGCTCGAAGAGCTGGACGCGGAGACGCGTGCGCTGGAGGCCCGGGCGGCCGGGCTCGCCGAGGCGGTCGCGGGCACGGCCGCGCGGCTCGAGGAGATCGAGGCGGCCCTCGCGCGCGACCGCGCCGAGATCCGCGCCGAGCTCGACGCGGCGGGCCCGCTCGTGGAGCTCGTGGACCTGCCCGACCCGCTCGCCGGCGAGGGCGGCGCGCGCAACCCCGTCGCCGTGCTCGCGGCCGCGCTGGAGGGCCGGGTGCGCACGATCGACGCGCTCGCGGACGCGGGCAGCGCCGTTGCCGCCGCGCAGCGGGCGTGCGAGGAGCGTGCGGCCGACGTCGCCGCGCTCGTCGCACGGTCCGGTTTCGCGGACGCGGCCGAGGCGCTCGCCGCGGTGCTCGACGACGCCGAGCTGCACACGCTCTCTCAGCGCGTCGCGGAGCACGACGCCGCGCGGACCGCGACGGCGACCGGTCTTGCGGACCCGGCGCTCGCCGACCTGCCCGAGGACGCGCGGGCCGACGTGGCGGGCGCGCGCGCCGCCGTCGAGGAGGCAGAGGCCGTCGCCGGAGCCGCGGCGCGGCAGCACGAGCTCGTCGCCCGCCGGGCCGAGGCGGCCCGGACGGCGGCCGAGGCCGTCGGGGCGGCGGTCGACGGCTGGACCGCGGCGCGGGACGCGGCGGGACCGGTCGCGCGCATGGCCGCGCTCGCGTCGGGCACGGGCGACAACGCGCACGCGCTCTCGCTCGCGACGTTCGTGCTCGTGCAGCGGTTCGAGGACGTGGTCGCGGCGGCGAACGAGCGCCTCGCCGAGATGTCGTCGGGGCGGTACGAGCTCGTGCGCAGCGCGACGCGGGAGGACGTGCGGGCGCACAAGCGCGGCCTCGCGATGAAGGTGCTCGACCACGTGACGGAGCGCGAGCGCGACCCGCGCACGTTGTCCGGCGGGGAGACGTTCTACGTGTCGCTGTGTCTCGCCCTCGGGCTGGCGGACGTCGTCACGGCCGAGGCGGGCGGCATCGAGCTCGGGACGCTGTTCGTCGACGAGGGCTTCGGCAGCCTCGACCCGGAGACGCTGGAGGCCGTCCTCGCGGCGCTCGGCCGGCTCCGCGCGGGCGGGCGCGTCGTGGGCGTCGTCTCCCACGTCGAGGCGCTCAAGCAGTCCGTCGCGGAGCGCGTCGAGGTCCGCCGCCTCCCCGGCGGCGGCAGCACGCTCAGCGTGCGGGCCTGACCAGGGCTGCGCCGTCCGTCAGGACCGAGGGCGCGGTCCTGGTGACGGCGCGCACACGCGGTCGACGAGCTCGGTCACGGCAGCCCGCAACGGTCCCGGCGGCGCGCCCGCGTCGAGCGCGAGGGCGGCGCGGTCGAACGCCGCGGACAGCAGGAGCGTCAGCGCGTCGAGACGTTCCTCGTCCGCGAGGTCTCGTGCGACGTCGTCGCCCGCGCCGGAGCCATTGCTCGCGCTGCCCCCGCCGGGCTGGGCGCCGAGCGCCGCGCCGAGCCCTTCCCGCAGGGTGCGGCGCGCGTGGCGGGCGTCGAGCGCGTCGGCCTCTGCGGGGCCGAGCACGGCGGGTGCATCGACGAGGAGGAGCCGCGTGCGGCCGGGTTCACCCATCGCGTCGAGGTAGGCGCGCGCACCCTCCACGAGCATCGCGCGGGCGTCCGGGGCGTCCGGGGCGTCCGGGCCGTATGGGGTGTCCGGCGTGTCCGGTCGTTCCGCGGCTGCCGTGCCGGGATCCGCGGCGGTGCGCTCCTCGATCTCCCGGGCGACCGCTTCCGCCTCGGCCTCGGCGACGGCGCGGAAGAGGTCCTGCTTGTCGGCGTAGTGGTGGTACAGCGCGCCGCGCGTGACGTGCGCGGCGGCGGCGATCTGGGGCGTCGACGTCGCGGCGTACCCGGCGCGGACGAAGAGGTCGCGCGCGGCCGCGACCAGGGCCGCGCGGGTCGCGTGGGTGCGTTCGGCGTTGGTCCGGCGGCGCTCTTGCATACCGACAGACTGTAGGCCATCCTCGATACATACAGCCTGTTGGTTTCTGCGACCACCCGGTCGCCGACGACGAGGAGAAGACCGTGCGCATCACGAGCTGGTACCCGGTGCTCATGACCGGCGACGTCGCAGGGACCGTCGCGTTCTACCGCGACCACCTGGACTTCCGGCCGCTCTTCACGAGCGACTGGTACGTCCACCTCCAGTCCGCGCACGACGCGTCGGTGAACCTCGCCGTGCTCGACGGCGACCACGAGACGATCCCGGAGAGCGGCCGGGGTCGCGCGGGCGGGCTCCTGCTCAACCTCGAGGTCGAGGACGTCGATGCCGTGCACGCGCGCCTCGTCGCCGCGGGACTGCCGATCCTGCGCTCGTTGCGCGACGAGGCGTTCGGGCAGCGGCACTTCATCACGGCCGACCCGAACGGGGTGCTCCTGGACGTCATCACGCCCATCCCGCCGACGGGGGAGTTCGTCGAGCAGTACGAGGAGTCCGCCCTCCCGACGGCGTAGCCGGCGCGTGGGTTCCCGAGGGTTGCTCCGGGCTCCGGGCTCCGGGCTCCGGGCTCCGGGCTCCGGGCTCACGGTTCGGGGCTGGGGCTCAGGACCCCAGGCCCGGGGTGCAGGGCTGCTGCTCACAGCTCGGCCGGACGAGGCGTGGCCGGGCGCACCACCACGGAGGCCGTGACATCACCCCAGGAGTCGGGATGTCACGAACCGGCCGCGTGTCCGTCCCTCCTCGAGGAGCAGAGCGACGGGCCGGTCGTCGCGTCCTCTCCCGGGAACGGCCGCGTCCGGCGGCGTCGTCCGGGAGCCGTCGAAGGAGAGCAGCAATGTCAGCAGCATCGTCCCCGCTCGAGCGCGAGCTGCGGCGCATGGAGGTCATCGCGCGCCGGGAGCAGCTCCGTCTCGTCGGCCGCGTCGCCCCGCGCGTGGCGGAGCGCCGCCGCTGGGCCGACGCACCGCGCCGCCAGTCCCCGGCCACCGCCGCCCGCTAGCGGCGGTCGGGGCTCGCGGCCCGGAGAGTCCGGCGGCTCGCCACCGTGCGCGGTCGCGAGCGCGCGCACGTCAGGCCGGTGCGCCGAGGCCCGCGAGCTCGCGCGCCCGGAGCAGCACGTCGTCGAGCATCTGCGGGGTGAGCCGGCCGGTGAACGTGTTCTGCTGGCTCACGTGGAAGCACCCCAGCAGGGTGAGGGTCTGCTCCGGGGGCGGGGGGCCGCCGTCGGGCACGACGCCGGGGAGGGACGCCCCCGGAGTGGGGCGAGGGGTGGCCCGGCGCAGCGTCACCTCCGCACCGTGCGCGAACCGGGGCCGCGGACGCGGCACGGCCCAGCCCTGCTCGGCGAGCGTCGAGAGCAGCGCCTGCCACCCGAAGCCGCCGAGGACGACGGCGACCCGCACCGTCGCGCCCAGCAGCTCGACCTCGCGCGCGAGGTACGGGCCGCAGCGGCGGCGTTCCTCCGGAGTCGGCTTGTTGTCCGGGGGCGCGCACCGCACCGGCGCGGTGACGCGGATCCCGGTGAGGCGGAGGCCGTCGTCGGCGGAGACCGACGTCGCCTGGTTGGCCAGGCCCGTGCGGTGCATGGCGGCGAAGAGGAAGTCGCCGCTGCGATCGCCCGTGAACATGCGTCCTGTGCGGTTGGCCCCGTGCGCGGCGGGCGCGAGCCCGACGACGACGATCCCCGCCTGCTCGTCACCGAACCCGGGGACGGGGCGGGCCCAGTAGTCTTCGTCGCGGAACGATGCCCGCTTGACGTCGGCGACGTGCTCGCGCCAGGCCACGAGCCGTGGGCACGCCCGGCACTCGACGAGGTGGGCGTCCAGCGCGGCGAGCGTCGGCGCCGTCCGGGCCGCGAGCGGGTAGTCGGGGTCGTCGGGCGTCACCCGCCCATCCTGCCCGGACCCCCACCCGCCCGCGCCCCCGTCCGCCGAGCACGGGACTGGCGACCGACATCCGCGAGATCCGGTCGCCGATCCCGTGTTCAGCGGGCGGCAGGGCCGTGGTCGGCCGTCAGGCCTGCCGGTTCGTCGGCGCCGTCGCGCCGGCGAGCGCCGCAGCGTCGTGGGGCGCGTCGGCGGAGGGGAGGGTGGCCTCGACGGCCGCGTCCGGGAGGACGGTGGCCGCGGCGGGGACGCCGACGGCGGGGTCAGAAACGCCGAGGGAGCCAGTGGCGTCGGCCGGGAGCGGTGCGCCGAACGTGTGCCGCAGGCCGAGCAGCACGACGCCCGCGACCACGACGACGCCGAACATCACCGCGGCCATGGTCACCGGCGGAGACCCGCCGAGCAGGCCGGTCACCGGCGCGACGACCGCCCCGACGCCGAACTGGAACGCGCCGATGAGGGCCGCGGCGCTGCCGGCGCGGTGCGCGTTGCGCTCGAGCGCGATGGCCGGGACGGACGGCATGACGAAGCCCGCGGTGCCCAGCGTGAGCACGATGAGCGGGACGAGCCACGCGAGCCCGCCACCCGCGAGCGCGGCGACGAGGAGCCCGCCCGACAGCACGAACCCGGCTGCGACCGCGGCCTGGAGGATGCGTTCGGGCGTGACGCGCCCGACGAGCGCGCCGTTGATCTGGCTGCCCGCCGTCACGGCCACCGCGCCCACGCCGAAGACGATCGCGTACTGCTGCGCGGACATCCCGTAGAAGTCCTGGAACACGAACGTCGACGCGGAGATGTAGGTGAACATCGCGGCCATGTAGAAGCCGGCGATGAGCGCGAGGCCGATGAACGACCAGTCCCCGAGGAGCGAGCCGTACGAGCGCAGGGCCGCGACCGTCCCGCCGCTGCGGCGGCGTTCGACGGGCAGCGTCTCGCGCAGCCGCAGGAGCACGAGCACGAAGAGCACGGCCCCCACGACGGCGAGCGCGACGAACATGCCGCGCCACGACCCGAGGCGCAGGAACTGCGCGCCGATGGTCGGCGCGAGGATGGGCGCGACGCCCACGACGAGCATGAGCCGCGCGATGACCTTGCCGATCTGGTAGCCCTCGAACGAGTCGCGCACGATCGCCATGGACAGCACCATCCCGGCGGCCGCGGAGAGGCCCTGGACGAACCGCAGGCCCGTGAGCGCGGCGACGGAGCCGGCGAAGACGATCCCGACGGACGCCGCCACGTACACCGCGAGGGACACCAGCAGGGGAGCGCGGCGGCCGACCGCGTCCGAGACCGACCCGATGAGGAGCTGGCCGAGGGCGAGGCCCGCGAGGGTCGCGGTGAGGGTGAGCTGGACGCGGGACTCGGTCGTACCGAGCTCGTCCACGATGCGCGGGAACGCGGAGAGGTAGAGGTCGATCGTCAGCGGCCCGACGGCGGTGAGCGCGGAGAGCAGCAGGACGAGACCGGCGCTGATGCGCCCGGTGCGGGCCGCGGGGCTCGGCGAGGGGGCGGTGCCCGGGCGGGCGGCGACGGGCGCGGTCGGCGCCGGGGTCGCGGGTGGGGTGGAGGCCATGACAGCGGCAACCACCGGTGGTGCGCCGCGTGTTCCCGCACGGCGTACGTGATCGGATGCTGAGACGTGCGGCGGGTCAGGCGCGGCCGACGTCGGCCCGGGCGGCGGCCAGCCCGCGCAGGGCCCGCGCGTGCTCCAGCCGGTCGTCGAGCTCGTCGGCGAGGGTGAGCGCGGCGTCGTGCAGGTGTGCGGCGCGCTCGGCGTCGCCCGCCGCGCGGACCGCCTCCCCGAGCGCGTTGAGCGCCTCGGCCTCGACGAGCCGGGCCCGGACCCGCCGGGCCAGCATGAGCGCCTCCTCGCCCGCGGCGACCGCGGCCGTGACCTCGCCCGCGGCGAGCAGCGCGGTGCCGAGCGCGCTGCGGGCCTCGGCCTCGGCGTCGGGGTCGCCGAGGTCGACGGCCGCCGCCACGGCGGCCCGCAGCTCCGCGACGCCCGCGGCGGCCTCGCCCGTGCGCGCGAGGAGCCGCCCCACGTGCACCCGGCTGCGCGTCGCGAGGCCCGCATCCCGGAGCGACGTCGCGCTCGCGAGCGCGTCCCGGTGGAGCGCGAGCGCGCGGTCGAGCCCGCCCTCCGCCTCCGAGAGGATCGCGGCGTTGCTCGACACGATGGCGAAGTTGAGGACGTCACCGACCCGGCGCGACAGCGCCAGCGCGCGGTCGTAGCCGGCGCGCGCGTCGTCGTGCCGGCCGAGGATGCGGTGCACGTCCGCGAGGTTCCCGACGGCGCGGCCCTCGCTCACCGGGTCGCCCGCGGTCCGCGCCCCGACGGCGGCGTCACGGTACGCGGCCTCGGCCTCGTCGAACCGGCCGAGGCGCTTGTACACGTTGCCGACGCGGTTGAGCGTTTGGCCGGGCCGGGGGTCGTCGCCGCGCTCGAGCGAGCGGACGAGCTGCGCGAGCGCCTCGTCGTACCGGCCGAGCCGTTCGAGCGCCCGGCCGAGGTCCCGGCCCGCCTGGGACCGGCCCGACGGCCGTCCGTGCTCGACGGCGGCCGTGTGCACCGCGACCGCGTCGCCCCCGTGCCCCGCCGAGTCCAGGTACGGGGCGAGGAGCGCGGAGAGGTCGGTCACGGCGTCGGCCAGCTCGTGCTCCGCGGCGAGCGCCGACGTCGCGACGAGCAGGTCGCGGTGCGCGTCGAGCCACGCGACCGCGGCGTCCGCCGTGCGACCGGGAGGCGGCTTGCCCGGTGCTCCGCCCGCTCCAACGCCCGGCGCGGCCGCGTCGTGGTGGGGCGACGTCGCGCGCACGGCGGGCCGGGCGTCGTCGAGTAGCCGCGCGGCGAGCCGCCCGACGGCGGCGGCACGCGCCGAGAACGGGTCGTCCGTGCGGGCGAGGTCGGCGGCGAGGGCGCGCACGGCGTCGGGCACGACGACCTCCCCGCGCGGCCCGGCCGCGACGAGGTGCGCGCGGCCCAGGGCGGCGAGCGCGTCGCGGCTCTCGCTCGTCGAGACGCCGAGGAGCACGGGGACCTCGCTGGCGTCGAGCGGCACCGGGACGAGGGCGAGCAGGCGCAGGGCGCGGGCGTGGTCGGCGGGCAGACGGCGGTGCACGACGGCGAGCGCGGGGTGGAGGAACGGTCCGGGGAGGTCCTCGACCCGGCGGACCTGGTCGGCGAGCGACCAGCCGGGCCGCGCGCGGACGTCGTCGGCGATCTGTGCCAGCGCCGCGGGGAGGCCTCCGGACGCGCGCACCAGCCGCGCGGCGGCCTCCGGCTCCGCGGCGGTGCGGTCCTGGCCGACGCGTGCCGCGAGCAGCGCACGGGCGTCGTCCTCGCCGAGCGGTGCGAGGGTCGTGGCGGTCTCGCCGGGGAGCCCGGCGACCTGGTGCGCCGCGACGACCACGCGCGCGGTGCCCGGCAGGTGCGCGACGACGTCGGCGGCCTGGGCGCCGTCGGTCACGTCGTCGAGGACGATCGTCGCGCGCCGCCCGTCGAGCGCGGTCGCGAGCGCGGCGGCGAGGGCGGGGAGGTCGCGCGCCTGCGCGTCGGGCGGGGGTGCGCCGAGCGCCTGGAGCAGCGCGTCGAGCACGACGGCGGCCGGGCGCGGGCCGTCCGCCTCCCCGTGCAGGTCGACGAGCGCGACGACGTCCGCGGGGACCTCGCGGGCCGCGGCGAGCGCGACGCTCGTCGTGCCCGACCCGGGCAGGCCCGTGACCGTCACGACGCGCGGTCGCTCCCGCGAGGGCTCCTGGGGCGGGGCAGTGAGCGTCGCCACGAGCCGCGCGACCTCGTCGGCCCGGCCGACGAGCGGCCCGTCGGGCGCGAACGGCCCCAGCCGGACCGTCGGCGCAGGAGCGGCCACGGGCACCGGAGCGGGCAGGGCGGCGGTCGCCGTCCGGTACGCGGCGCGCCACGCCGCAGGCTGCCGGTCGCCGAGGACGTGCGCGACGTCCGCGAGCAGGTCGACGTCGAGCCGCGAGCGGCCCGCCCGGAAGACGTCGTAGACGGTGACGCGGCCGGGGCGCGCCTCCGCGGTGGGGACGCCCCGGGCCGTGCGGAGCGCGCCGACGCGCCGCGCGATCTCGGTGTACGAGGGCTCTCCTGCCCACGCTCGCAGCGCCCGCAGCCGGGCGGCAAGCTCGTCCACCGACCCTGCGCCCACGGGGGACGGCGGCGGGTCGGGGGGCACGGCGCCAGGCTAGCGACGGCCGTCCACCGCTGCGCGGCGTGCCCGGCGAGACGTCCGGACCAGCGAGGCGCATCTCCGGCTCCGCGTCAGCGACTGACAGGGAGCTCGACGAGGCCCCGTCGGGTCCGCGGCTGCCGGTCTCAGACCGAGGGTCGTGGACTGCGATGACGTCGGTGCGTCGATCGAGCCGACAGCCGTCCTCTTCCTGGGATAGTGAGTCGGTGACGGTGCTGCGGAACAGGTCGAACCAGCTTGCCGGCCTCGCGCTCGTGGCGATGAGCATCGCCTTGTTCGCCGGGGCGGACCCGTGGATGCTGTGGCAGTACGAGGACCTGCCGCCCTCTGACCGGATGACGAGCGAGCAGTCCGCCCTGGCCACCGCCTCCCTCTGCCTCGTCGCGAGCGTCGGCGTTACCTTCGCCCGGTTGCGCGTCATCGTCGGCATGGACGGCCGGATCGTCGTCGTCAATCCGCTCTACACCTGGCGCTTCGATCGGTCCCAGGTCGCCTCGATCGAGAGCGGTGCCGTCCCGAGGGCAGGCCTGAAGACCGGCGAGACGATCTGGTTGCTCGCGCTGGAGAATGCGCTCACCGACCGGCTTCGAGGTGCCGACAGGTCGGAGCCCTTGCGCGACCGCGACCGCCGAACCGGACACTCCGGAGCGTGCCCGATGCCTCGAGCGACGGGACGGAAGGCCTCGGGAGTCGTCCCCCTGGTCGCGCCTTGGGTCTGCGGCGCCGCAGGCTCCGTGCTCGGACTCCTGGTTTCCGCCTCGCGATAGCGCCGGCGCTCGGCCTGCCGGTCGTGCGCCGTGACCGGTCTGGCACTGCAACGTTCGGGATCGTTCGGGATGCGTGCCGCGGGCGTGCGACGTCGTCAGGCTCTCCGCAGGCCGCGACGACCGCGGCGCGAGGGTCCGCGCGGGGCGCGGCGGGACGAAGGAGCGACCGGTGGGGCTGTTCGACAAGCTCAAGGAGATGTTCTCGACGACGGCGGACCTCTACGCGAAGGAGGACGCCCCCGCGCTCACGCCGGCGCAGCAGCGCGGGCTCGCGCTCGGTGCGGTCTACGCCGTCGAGGGCGTGCTGCCGATCAACGCGCTGACCGCCGAGGCCGACGCGCGCACGGCTGCGAAGCCGCTCGCGGCCGGGTGGGACGTGCGGGGCGCCGACGACGTCGAGCGCACCTATGAGTTCCTCCTCACCCAGGGTCACCGGGGCTACTACGCGATCGCGATGCCGAAGGTCGAGGAGCTGTACTCGGGCCGCCTGAGCCGTCGCGACGCGAAGGGCGCGGCGGACCAGCACGTCGCCCAGGCGCGGCAGGAGGCGATCGCGCGGGGTCTCGACCCCGAGCGCGCCGTCGCGTTCTACCAGGGGTGGAGCGCGTCGGCCCAGATGGGTGGGCACGGCGAGCTGGCCGACCCGCTGCCGCCGTCGATCGCGGCGTGGGACGCGGCGCGGGTCGTGCACGTGAGCCGGCTCGCGGTCGACGCGGGGTTCGTCACCCCGGAGCGGGCGTGGGCCGCGATCGAGGAGGCCGTCGCGATGTCGCGCCCCGCCTACGCGTCGTGGGAGCAGTTCGGCGACGGGTTCCTCGCGGGGCGGGCGTTCTGGTCCGCGGGCAACCGCACCCCGGTCGACCAGGACCTGCCCGACTTCAAGCGCGCGGTCCGGCGGTTGCTCGACACCGAGTCGTCGCCCTGGCGCACACTGTCGTACTGACGGCGGGGACGAGAGCGACGGGACGAGAGCGACAGGACGGGAGGGCGGACGGTGCACCGATCGGCGTGGTGGTGGCGCGCAGGGCTCCTGCTCGTCGTGGTCGGTGTCGGCGTGGCGGTGGTCGCGGCCGACGACGGCCTGCGCTCGGAGGTCCACGCGGCCCTGTCGAACCTGGCGCGGGCGCTGTTCTGACCAGACCGTCCCGCCGAGCACGGGGTTGCTGTCGTCCTGGGCGTCAGAGCGACAGCAACCTCGTGCTCGGCACCGTGGGCGGCGCCGGCGCCCGGGGCAGCGCCGCGGTCAGCCCTGGGCGTCGCGCCAGGTGATCCACTCGCGCACGAGGGACAGGTCGTAGTCGGGCCCGCTCGTGCCGACGGTGAACAGGGTCGCGCCCGCGGCGACGAGCGCGTCCGCGGACTCCGCCGGCGGCCGGGACACGGCGACCGAGCGCTCGACGAGCGCGGCGGTGTCGCGGCCCACGGCCGTGCCGTGCTCGTCGAGGATCGCGCTCTTGCGCGCGAGCGTCTCCGCGTCGCCGAACGAGTGCCAGACGTCCGCGTGCTCCGCGACGACGCGCAGCGTCTTGCGCTCCCCACCTCCGCCGACGAGCACCGGGATGTCGCGCGTCGGCGTCGGGTTCGACGCCGCCCAGCGGGCCTTGATGCGCGGGAGCGCCGCGGCGAGGTCGGCGATGCGGCCGCCTGCGGTGCCGAACTCGTACCCGAACCGGTCGTAGTCCTTCTCGAACCAGCCCGCCCCGATCCCGAGGATCAGACGACCGCCGCTGATGTGGTCGACCGTCCGCGCCATGTCGGCGAGGAGGTCCGGGTTGCGGTAGCTGTTGCACGTGACGAGTGCGCCGATCTGGACGCGCTCGGTCTGCTCGGCCCACGCCCCGAGCATGGTCCAGCACTCGAAGTGCTTGCCGTCGGGGTCGCCCGTGAGCGGGAAGAAGTGGTCCCAGTTGAAGATGACGTCGACGCCCAGGTCCTCCGCGCGCAGCACGGCGTCGCGGATCTGGGCGTAGTCGGCGTGCTGCGGCTGGAGCTGGACGCCGATGCGGAAGGGGTGCCGAGGAGAGGTCATGCTCGGAATCTACGTCCGGGCCGAGAACGACGACACCCCGCGTCGAGCACGACCTCGTCGGCGCCACGAGCGTCAGAACGACGGCAAGGTCGTGGTCGGCGGACCTAGGGTGGGCGCATGAAGCGACTGGTGGGCCTGCTCGTGACGCTCGTGGTGCTCGTGGCGGTCGCCGTCGTGGCCGACCGGGTGGCGGTGCGCGCCACCGAGCGCGGCGCGGTCACGGCGTTCGAGCAGCAGGCCGACGACGTGTCCGGCGCCCAGATCGACATCACCGGCTTCCCGTTCCTCACGCAGCTCGTGCGCGGCTCGCTGACACACGTCACGGGCTCCGCGGACTCCGCGTCGTTCGGCGGCTACGCGATCTCCGACCTCCAGGTCGAGGCCGACGGCGTGAGCACGTCGGAGCCGTACCGGATCGCGTCCGGCACGGCGTCGGGCGTCATCGCGGCGGAGTCGCTGCAGCAGGTGGTCGCCGAGCAGAGCGGTCTCGACGTCGACGTCACCGCGACCGGCGGCGTGCTGTCCCTGGGCTTCGAGCTGCTGGGCACCACGATCACCGTCGACGTGACGCCGCGCGTGTCCGGACCGGCCGAGCTCGCCGTCGACGTCGTCGCCGTCCGCACCGGCCTCGGCACGGTCTCGGTCGACGACCTGCCGTCCGGGCTCTCGGGCGCGCTGTCCGACCTGCGCGTCCCGCTCGACCTGCCCGACGGCGTCGCGCTCGACTCCGTGTCCGCCGTCGAGGGCGGGGTGCGCGTCGCGGTGACCGGGACCGACGTCGTCGCCGCGGACCTGGTGGCCTCGTGACCCGGGCGGCGTGGCCGTCGTGACCGGGGCGGGGTCGTGAGCACCGGGGCGGTCGACGGTCGCCGCGTCCTCGCGGCGCGCCTCGCCGCGCAGCGGCTCCGCTCGCCCGACCTGCCTGACGTGCCGACCGCCGTCGGGCACCACGTCGCGGTGCAAGGCCAGGAGTTCCACCCCGCCCTGTGGGGCCTCACGCGGCGGCTGCGCGCGGACGCGCGGCCGGGTGCCGCGGGCGCGGTCGCCGCCTGCGACCGCGGGGAGGTGCTGCGCACGCACGTGCTGCGGCCCACGTGGCACCTCGTCCGGCCCGACGACGCGCGCTGGCTCCTCGAGCTCAGCGCGCCCCGCGTCCACCAGGCCAACGGGACGCTGTACCGGCAGGTGGGGACCGCCGGGCACGGGGCGGAGACCGACCTCGTCGTCGAGGCCGTGCAGGAGCGGCCCCGCACGCGCCGCGAGCTCGCGGGACTGCTCGCCGCGCACGGCCGCCCGCTCGAGGGCATCGCGCTCGGCTACGTGCTCATGCGCGCCGAGCTCGACCGGCTGCTGGTCAGCGGGCCGCTCGACGGCCGGCAGCAGACGTACGCCCCGTTCGACGACCGCGTCCCGCCCGGCTACGGGCCGCTCGGCGAGCGGTTCGACCGGGACGCCGCGCTCGTCGAGCTGCTGCGCCGCTACCTCGCGAGCCGCGCGTACGCGACGGTCAAGGACGTCGCGCAGTGGTCGGGCTTCACGCTCACCGACGTGCGGCGCGCGCTCGACCTGCTCGACGACGAGGTCGTGGCCGTGCCCGGGGCGGGTGCGCTCGACGGGCTGACGCTCTGGCGGCTCGCGGACCCCGGCGACCGGGTGCTCGACCCCGCGCCGCTCGTCGGTGCGCTCGCGCCCGACGGTGACCCCGCCCGGCCGGTCGTCGACCTGCTGCAGAGCTACGACGAGCTCTTCCAGTCCTTCGGCGAGTCGCGCAGGATCGTCGTGGCCGACGGCGTCGACCTCGGCGACCGGCTCGGGTCCTTCATCCATGCCGTCGCGGTCGACGGCGTCGTCGTCGGGCGGTGGCGCTGGGTCGTCGGGACACGTGACGTCGTCGTCGAGCCGCAGTGGCGCCGCGCGCCGTCGCCCGCGGAGGAGGCGGCGTTCGTCGCCCAGGTGGACGCGGTCCGCGCCCACTGGGGCACGCTCCTCGCGTGACGAGCCGCCGAGCACGGGATCCGCGACCGGATCGGCCCCGAGACGGTCGCCGACCCCGTGCTCGACGGGGGCGGGCGGGCTAGAGGGTGGCAAGGTGGTGGGCGTGACGGACTTTGGCGCTCCGCGTCTCGCGAACTGGGCCGGGAACCTCACCTACGGGTCCTCCGGGGTCGCGCACCCCGCGAACCCGGAGGAGCTGGCCGACGTCGTGCGGCGGTCGGCGCGCGTCAAGGCCCTGGGGTCGCGGCACTCGTTCGGGGACGTCGCGGACACGACGGGCACGCACGTCGTCCTCGACCGGTACGACGACGGCCGCGCCCCCGTCGAGGTCGACCCCGCCTCGGGCGTGGTGTCGGTCGCGGCGGGCCTGCGGTACGGCGACGTGACGCGGCACGTCCAGGCGGCGGGGCGGGCGCTCGCGAACCTCGCGTCGCTCCCGCACATCTCGGTCGCGGGGTCGGTCGCGACGGCGACCCACGGCTCGGGCGACGCGGTCGGCTCGCTGGCGAGCGCCGTCGTCGGGCTGGAGCTCGTCACGGGCGACGGCGAGCGCCGGACGCTGCGGCGCGGTGACGCGGACCTTCCCGGCGCGGTCGTCGCGCTGGGGGCGCTGGGCGTCGTGACGCGCGTCGAGCTGGAGACGGTCCCGACGTTCGACGTGCGCCAGGACGTGCACGTCGGGCTGCCGTGGGACGCGGTGACGGCGCACTACGACGAGATCACCGCGTCGGCGTACTCGGTGAGCCTCTTCACGGACTGGGGGCCCGACGGCGTCCAGCAGGTCTGGCGCAAGTCGCGCCTCACCCCGGGGGAGGCCGGCGCGGCGCGGGCGGACCTCTTCGGGGCGACACCCGCCACGACGATGCTGCACCCCCTGCCCGGCATCGACCCCGTGCACTGCACGCCGCAGCTCGGCGAGCCCGGCCCGTGGAACGAGCGGCTGCCGCACTTCCGGCTCGACTTCACGCCGAGCAACGGCGCCGAGCTGCAGTCGGAGTACCTCGTGCCGCGCGCCCGGGCCCAGGAGGCGTTCGCCGCGATGCGCGACCTCGGCCCGCGCGTCACCCCGCTGCTCCAGGTGGGGGAGATCCGCACGGTCGCGCCCGACCCCGAGCCGCTGTGGCTCAGCCCGTTCGACGGCCCGACCGTCGGCGTGCACCTCACGTGGAAGCCCCTGCCCGACGACGTCGCGCGCGTCCTGCCCGACGTCGAGGCCGCGCTGCTCCCGCTGGGCGCGCGCCCGCACTGGGGCAAGCTCTCGCACGCGCTCGTCCACGACCCGGGCTCCGTCGCGGCGCTCTACCCGCGCGTCGACGACTTCGGCGCGCTCGCGCAGCGCTACGACTCGCAGAGCCGCTTCCTCGGCGGGTACGTCGAGCGTCTGCTCGCGGGCTGAGCGCCGCGCCCCGGCTCGCACGGTGCGCGACCGGTCGCTACGGTCGTCCGAGCACCGAGAGGCTCGCCGCCGCGCCGATCCGCACGGCGCCCGCGCGGGCACGGCACGACAGAGGTACCGAGGAGAACTGTGGCAGCGACCGGCACGGCGGGCGGGGAGCCCGCGACGCAGAAGCCGCGCGAGGAGTGGACCGGGCAGGTCGGCTTCATCATCGCGGCCATCGGCTCGGCGGTCGGGCTGGGGAACATCTGGCGGTTCCCCGGCGTGGCGTACGAGAACGGGGGCGGGGCGTTCCTCGTGCCGTACCTCGTCGCCCTGCTCACCGCGGGCATCCCCATCCTGTTCCTCGACTACGCGATCGGGCACCGCTTCCGCGGCTCGGCCCCGACGGCGTTCCGGCGGATCGCGCGGTGGCTCGAGGGCCTGGGCTGGTTCCAGGTGATGATCTGCTTCGTCATCGCGCTCTACTACACCGCGGTCATCGCGTGGGCCGTGAGCTTCTTCGTCTTCTCGTTCGACCTGCGCTGGGGCGACGACCCGGCCGCGTTCTTCACGGGCGACTACCTCCGGCTCGCCGACCCGGGCGTGAGCCTCGAGTTCGTCCCGGCGGTGCTCGTGCCGCTGGTCGCGGTCTGGGTCGTGACGATCGTCGTCCTCGCGCTCGGCGTGGCGAAGGGCGTGCAGCGCGCGAACACCGTGTTCCTGCCGCTGCTCGTCGTGGCGTTCGCGGTGCTCGTGGTGCGCTCGCTGTTCCTCGAAGGCGCGGCGGACGGGCTGAACGCGCTGTTCACGCCGGACTGGTCGGCGCTCGGCGACGCCAACGTGTGGATCGCCGCCTACAGCCAGATCTTCTTCTCGCTGTCGATCGCGTTCGGGATCATGGTCACGTACGCGTCCTACCGCCGGCGCCGGTCCAACCTCACGACGCCGGGGCTCGTCGTCGCGTTCTCCAACTCCTCGTTCGAGATCCTCGCCGGCATCGGCGTCTTCGCGACGCTGGGCTTCCTCGCGCACGAGCAGGGGGTCGGCGTGGGGGAGCTCGAGGGCATCAGCGGGCCGATCCTCTCGTTCGTCACGTTCCCCGCGATCGTGTCGCAGATGCCGGGCGGCCCGATCTTCGGTGCGCTGTTCTTCGGGTCCCTCGCCATGGCGGGGTTCACGTCGCTCCTGTCCATCCTCCAGGTCGTGTCCGCGGGGTTCCAGGAGAAGTTCGGCTGGACGCCGCGGCAGGCGTCCGTGCGCCTCGGCGTCGTGAGCGCGGTCATCTCGGTCCTGCTCTTCTCCACCACCACCGGCCTCGTCGCCCTCGACACCGCCGACCAGTGGGCCAACAACGTCGGCATCGTGGGGTCCGCCGTGCTCATGACCGTCCTCGTGCTGTGGGTGCTGCGGCGCGGACCGGAGCTGCGCTACCACCTCAACGCCGTCTCGACGTTCCGCCTCGGCCCCTGGTGGCAGGTGCTCGTCGCCGTGCTGGCACCGCTCGTGCTCGGCTACATGCTCGTGTCCAGGATCGTCACGCTCGTCGTCGACGGCTACGAGGGGTACCCCGCGTGGTACCTCGCGCTCGTCGGGTGGGGCGCGATCGCGTTCATGGTGCTCGCCGCGCTCGTGCTCACGGCGATGCGCTGGCGCCGCAGCCCCGACGACTTCGTCCCCTGGCCGCCGTACCCGCCGGGTGACGCCTCTGCAGGACCGGGCCGGGCGCCGTCGGGCCGCGGGACGGCCGGCCGCACGACTGCCCCGGCCGGTGCCGACGGGGAGGAGACCCGATGACCACCTCGGCCGTGATCCTGCTCGTGCTCGCGATCGTCGTCGTGTGGGGCGGGCTGCTCGTCGCGATCCTGCGACTGCGCGCCCAGCCCGAGCGGGCGGACTACCCGCCCGGGGACGAGGACGACCACCGCGAGGACGAGGCGCCCGCCGCACGCGACACGTAGCCCGCGCCGGTCCGCGCCGAGGGCGGGTGCGGTTCGTCACGGTTCGGCCTCGATGTCTCCGCCGGTTTGGTGAGCGGGGCCGAACGGCCCCACACTCGTGCGCAGGTGCCGCGCACCGCCGGGTCCTCTGTTCCCCGTACGTTCCTCTGCCCTCACGGGCCGGGTGCTGACGTAACACGACGGAGACGATCGGTGTCTACGCTGCCCCTGCCCGGCCCCCACCGATCGGAGACACCATGCGTACGACCCCGCGCAAGCTCCCCCTCACCGGTCTCGTCGCGCTCGCCGCGACGAGCACCCTCCTGCTCGCCGCGTGCACCGACGCGTCCCAGACCGGGACGGACGGCAGCACGTCGGGTTCCGGTGACGAGACGTCGGCAGCGCCCTCGTTCGACCCGTCGACCGTCGAGGTCGACGACGCGGCCGCCGCGCTCCTGCCCGAGGACGTCGCGTCCGCGGGGACGCTCGTCGTCGGCTCGAACACCGAGTACGCGCCCGCCGAGTTCATCGACGCCGACGGCAAGACGCCCATCGGGTTCGACATCGACGTCATCAAGGCCGTCGGCGCGACGCTCGGGCTCGACGTCGAGGTCCAGTCGGCCGACTTCCCGGCGATCATCCCCGCGCTCGGCACCAAGTACGACGCCGGGATCTCCTCGTTCACCATCACGGAGGAGCGCATGCAGGAGGCGAACATGATCGCCTTCCTCAACGCGGGCTCCGCCTACGCGGTCGCGTCGGGCAACCCGGACGACATCGACCCCGAGAGCCTGTGCGGCGTGACCGTCGCCGTGCAGACGGGCACGGTCCAGGACGAGGACATCGCCGTGCAGAGCCAGGCGTGCACCGACGCCGGCGAGGAGAAGATCGACATCCTCCAGTACGACTCGCAGTCCGACGCCACGACGAACGTCGCGGGCGGCAAGGCGCAGGTCCTCTACGCCGACTCGCCGGTGATCGGCTACGCCGTCGAGCAGACGGGCGGCCAGCTCGAGCAGCTCGGCGACGTGTTCGACAGCGCGCCGCAGGGCGTCGTCGTCGCGAAGGACGACACGGAGCTCGCCGCCGCGATCCAGGCAGCCCTGCAGTCGCTCATGGACAGCGGCCAGCTCGAGGAGATCCTCGGGGCCTGGGGCAGCGGCGACGCGGCCCTGGAGACCGCCGAGCTCAACCCGTCCGTCGGCTGACGACCCCCTCGCCAGCCCCGTCCGTCCCGCCGCCCCGCGGGCGCCCACCCGGCGCCCGCGGCCGGCGGCCGGGACGACCGCGCGGACGACGACGACCGCGCGGCCCGGCTCGTCCCCCGAGCCCCGACCCCCCGAGGTGCACCATGACGACCGGTAGCTCCCCCCGCGGCGCCGCCGCCGGACCGGCCGACGACCCGGTCCCCGACCGCATCCACGCCGTCCCCGTCCCCCGGCCCGGGCGGTGGATCTCCGCCGCCCTGCTGCTCGTGCTCGCCGCGATGGCGGCCAACGCCCTGCTGACGAACGAGAAGTTCCGGTGGGACGTCGTCTGGCTGTACTTCCGCGACGTGACGGTCGTGCGCGGCGTCGGCTGGACGCTCGTGCTGACGTTCGGCTCGATGCTCATCGCGATCGTCCTCGCCGTGCTCCTCGCGATCATGCGGCGCTCGGACAACCCCGTCATGCGGTCGGTGAGCTGGGGCTACATCTGGTTCTTCCGCGGCACCCCGATCTACACGCAGCTCGTGTTCTGGGGCCTCATCTCGGTGCTCTACCCGCGCCTGAGCCTCGGCATCCCGTTCGGGCCGGAGTTCTTCGAGTTCCGCACGGCGGACCTGTTCACCGCGTTCGTGTGCGCGCTCATCGGGCTCTCGCTCAACGAGGCGGCGTACCTCGCGGAGATCGTGCGCGCGGGCCTCGGGTCGGTCGACCCGGGCCAGACCGAGGCCGCGAAGGCGCTCGGCATGAAGGACGGCAAGATCCTCACGCGCATCGTGCTGCCCCAGGCCATGCGCGTGATCGTGCCGCCCACGGGCAACGAGACGATCTCCATGCTCAAGACGACGTCGCTCGTCCTCGCGGTGCCGTTCACGCTCGACCTGCAGTACTCGACGAACGCGATCGGCAACCGCCTCTTCCTGCCGATCCCGCTGCTCATGGTCGCCGCCATCTGGTACCTGCTCATCACGAGCGTCCTCATGGTCGGCCAGCACTACGTGGAGCGGTACTACGGCCGCGGGTTCGGGACGCAGACGCCGACGCGGCGCCGCGGGCGCGGCCCGGGCGGGCGCGGGCGCAAGCCGAACCGGCAGGACCTCATCGCCGCGTCCGGCACGACGAAGGACGACCCCTTCCTGGAGGTGACCCCGTGAGCGGGACGCACGACACGGCATCCGCGGCGCCCCGGACCTCCCCGGAGGCGGGCCGCTCCACCGACGCCACCCCGATGGTGCAGGTCGAGGGCCTGCACAAGATGTTCGGCGACCTGCACGTCCTCAAGGGCGTGGACCTCGAGGTCGCGCGCGGCTCGGTGTGCGTCGTGCTCGGCCCGTCGGGCTCGGGCAAGTCGACGCTGCTGCGCTGCGTCAACGAGCTCGAGGAGATCACGGGCGGCCGCGTCCGGGTCGACGGCGAGCTCATGGGCTACCGCGAGGTCACCAAGGACGGCCGCACTCGCCTGCACCGCCTGCACCCCAAGGTCGTCGCGCGGCAGCGCTCGCGCATCGGCATGGTGTTCCAGCGCTTCAACCTGTTCCCGCACATGACGGCGCTCGAGAACGTCGCAGAGGCGCCCGTCCAGGTGCGCGGGCTGAGCAAGGCGCAGGCGCGGGCGCGCGCGTCCGAGCTCCTGGACCGCGTGGGCCTCGCCGACCGTGCCGACCACTACCCGGCGCAGCTCTCCGGCGGGCAGCAGCAGCGCGTGGCCATCGCGCGGGCCCTCGCCATGGACCCCGAGCTCATGCTGTTCGACGAGCCGACGTCGGCCCTCGACCCCGAGCTCGTCGGCGAGGTGCTGGCCGTCATGCGCGACCTCGCGCGGTCCGGCATGACGATGATGGTCGTGACGCACGAGATCGGGTTCGCGCGCGAGGTCGCCGACACCGTGGTCTTCATGGACGAGGGCGTCATCGTCGAGCAGGGCAGCCCGGAGCAGGTGCTCGGGGACCCGCAGCACGAGCGCACGCGGTCGTTCCTCGCCCACGTGCTGTAGACGGCGTCCGGCACCGGCGAGGGAGCCTCGCGAGACCGGCCCGGCGCCTGGGCGGACCCTCGACGGGTCGACCGCGGGCAGGCGGGTCGGTCTCGCGCTCAGCCGGCGCGGCGGCGGCGCGGGAGCGCGGGCGCCCCGTGCGCGGGCGCGAGGCGGGGCGAGAGCCCCGTGGGGCGGGCGACCGTGACCATCTCCCCGCTGAGCGCCCGGCCGAGGTGCACGAGCGGCAGCATGTTCTCGTGCTCGACCACGAGGGCGTCGTAGATCGGGGTCTCGCTGTCGGGGGTGGGAGAGGAAGATCGCGTCAGCACGCCTCCCACTGTCGGTGAGGGACGTGTGTTCCGCGACCGGAAGCGGTGACGTGTCCGTGAGGCGTTCGTGGAGACCGCCGGGTCACCAGCCCCAGTCGCCCCAGTCCCAGCCGCCCCCGCCGCCGTCCCCGTCACCGCCGTCGTTCCCGTTGCCGCCGCCGTTCCCGGGTCCGTTCCCCGGACGCTCCTCCTGCTCGCGCTCGTCCTGCTCCTTCTGGCGGTCGTCGAGCTCCTGCGAGCGCTTCGACGCGTCCTCCTCGGCCTGCGCGACGGCCTCCTCGCGCTCCGTGAGCTGGGCCGTCGCGGCGTCGAGCTCGGCGCGCTGGGCGTCGAGGTCGGCCCGCTCGGACTCGAGCTGCTCGCGCTCCGCCGCGACCTCGCTCTGCACGCGCTGCGCCTCGGCCCGCTCGCGCTGCGCCTCGCCCTGCGCCGAGAGCGTGAGGCCGATGCCGACGAGCAGGCCGACCGCGACGCCCGCGAGGCCGACCGCCGTCGGGACGAGCCAGCGCCGCCCCCGCTCCGGCGCGTGGTCGCCGTCGTCGTCGGCCGCGGGCAGGGCGAGCGGCCCCACCGGGACGACGCCGGACCGCCCGGCCCGGGCCGGGACCGTCGGGGCTGCACCCGGGGTGGCGGACGGCGTCGGGCGCGCGGCGGGCGCAGGCGTCGCCGGGCGGGCGGCCGGGCCGGGCGACGGGCGCGCGGCCGGGTCGTCGAGCATCCCGCCGAGCGCGGGCAGGATCATCGTCGAGCTCGCCACGGGGTGGTCCTCCACGGCGCCCGGGATTGGCGGGGCGGCCGGGACGGCGGCCGCGACGCGCGTCGCGTCGGCCTCGGGACCGACCGCCGGGGTCGCGCCCGACGAGCGGGCGCGCAACGACCGTCGGGTCGGCGCGCCGGACCCGACGGGCAGCGGCTCGGTGCTGCGCAGGACGGGCGCCTCCGGGGGCGGCACGGGCCCGGGCGCGGGAGCGGCGTCGTCGGCCCAGAACACCCACCCGGGCGGGGGCGGCGGCCAGGACGGGTCCGGGTGCCACTCGGTCGTCGGGGTGAAGCCCGCGGGCACGGGCCACCCCGGCGGCGGGACGAAGCGCACGGCCATGGGTCCTCCTTCGGTGGCGCCCGCCGCGCGGGGGCGGGGGCGCCGGGAGCCGCGGGGCTCCCGGTCCGGCGTGGACGTGCCGCGGCGACGTCCGACGACGACGTCCGGGCGGGACGTCCGACGGGAACAGTAGGGGAGCCCCGCCCGTCGGCACGAATCGCCGCATCCCGGGCACGGGTCGGCCGGGGAGCGGCGGGCGGGGCCGCCGGGGGCGGGCGGGCGGGCGGTGGAGTGTGGTCGGCGGGGGGCCGGTGGGTCGTCGGTGGGTGCGGCGGTGCGGGTGGGTGGTGCGGAGGGGTGGCGCGGACGCGTGGGTGGCCGCTGGTAGAACGGACGCAGACCGACGGACGGTCGGCGGCGACGGCCGTCGGCGGCCGTCCCGAACCGGAGGTGTGCGTGTTCCTCGTCGACGAGCCGGTGCTGCGGGCCGCGACCGTGGCCGACCGGGCCGGTGCCGGCGCGGCGCCACCCCGCGAGCAGGCGCTCGTGCTGTCCGCGAGCGACCTCGTCGTCGCCGCGGACTGCGAGTACCGGCTCCTGTGCTGGCTCGACGAGCAGCTCGGGCGGACGCCCCGCCGCGACGAGGGCGACGACGCGATGCTCGCCCGCACGGCCGAGCTCGGCGCCCGGCACGAGCGCGCGGTGCTCGCGGGCTACGAGGCCGAGCACGGCCCGTTCGACCCGGCGACCGGCCGCGGCGTCGTGCACGTCGAGCCGCCGCGCGGCACCTCGTGGGACGAGCTCGTCGCCGCGCAGGCGCGCACGCTCGCCGCGGTCGAGGCGGGGGCGGACGTCGTGCACCAGGCCGCCTTCTTCGACGGCGCGTTCCACGGCCGGGCCGACTTCCTCGTGCGCACCGGCACGGACGACGCGGGCGCGGCGCGCTACGCCGTCGTGGACGCCAAGCTCGCGCGCCGGGCCAAGGTCCCCGCCCTGCTCCAGCTCGCGGCCTACGGCGACCAGCTCCTCGCCGCGGGCGTCCCCGTGGACCCGGACGTCTCGCTCGTCCTCGGCACGCGCGAGCGCACGTCGCACCGCCTGGCCGACCTGCTGCCCGTCTACCGGGACCGGCGCGAGCGGCTCGTGCGCCTGACGACCGAGCACGTCGCGCGCGAGGGGCGTGCCCCCTGGGACGACCCGGCGGTCCGCGCGTGCGGGCGCTGCGCCGACTGCCGCGCCCAGGTGGAGGCGCGCCGGGACGTGCTCCTCGTCGGTGGCGTGTACGAGTCGCAGCGCGCGGCCCTGCACGCGGCGGGGATCCGGACGATCGACGAGCTCGCCGCCGCGACCGACGAGACGCCGGTCCCGGCCGGGATGAGTCGGTCGACCTTCGCGCGCGTGCGGCGCCAGGCCGGGCTCCAGCTCGGCACCGGCCCGTCCGACGGCACGGTCGTGTGGGCCGACGCGTCCGGGCCCCGCGAGCTGTCGTGGCGCATCGACGACCCGGCGCCCGTGCTCGCCCTGCCGGAGCCGAGCCCGGGCGACCTCTTCTTCGACTTCGAGGGCGACCCGCTGTGGACGGACGCCGGCGGCACGAGCTGGGGGATCGACTACCTGTTCGGGTGGGTCGAGCGCCCGGCGACGCCCGAGGACCGGCCGCCGTTCCACGCCCTGTGGGCGCACGACCTCGCGGCGGAGCGGGACGCGCTCGTCGCGTTCGTCGACCACGTCAACGCGCGCCGCCGCGTCCACCCCGACCTGCACGTCTACCACTACGCCGACTACGAGCGCGCGCACCTGCTCGCGATCGCCGCGCGGCACGGCGTCTACGAGGAGGAGGTCGACGACCTCCTGCGCGACGGCGTCCTCGTCGACCTGTACGCCGTCGTGCGGCAGGCGCTGCACGTGTCCGACCGCTCGCGGTCCATCAAGAAGCTCGAGCCGCTCTACATGGGCGACGAGCTGCGCACCGGCGACGTGACCACGGGCGCCGCGTCCGTCGTCGCGTACGCCGAGTACACCGCCCTGCGCGACGCGGGCCGCAGCGAGGAGGCGGCCGAGCTCCTGCAGGGGATCGCGGACTACAACCGGTACGACTGCGTGTCGACGCTGCGCCTCGCCGCGTGGCTGCGCGAGGCGGCCGCGGCGGTCGCCGGGACCGCGGGTCGCGACGCCGATGCCGCGGCCACGACGGCTGGCACGGCCACGACGACCGGCGTGGCGGCGGGCCCGGGCGCCGCGAGCGCCGCGGCTGCCACGACCGGTGCGCTCGCCGAGACCGAGACCGAGACCGGGGCCGGGGAGCGCGAGCGGTCCTCCGCGGTGCTGCTGGAGGAGGAGATCCGGCAGGCCGTCGGCGAGGACCGCGCGCGGCGCACGGCGGACGAGCAGGCTCTCGCGATGTACGGGGCGGCGGCCGGGTACCACCGGCGCGAGGCCAAGCCGTTCTGGCACGAGCACTACTCCCGCCTCGCGCTCCCGCCCGACGAGTGGCTGGGGCGGCGGAACGCGTTCCTCGTCGAGCAGGCCGAGGTCGTCTCGGGGTGGGAGGTCGAGCCGGGGCGGCGCACGTGGTCCCGGCGCCTCGCGCTCGTCGGACGGCTGCCCGAGGGCAGCGACCTGCGCGTGGGCGTCGCCCCGTTCGTGCTCTACGACCCGCCCCTGCCGCCGTGCGCCCGCACGGCCGTCGACGGCGTGCGGGGCTGGCTCACCGGCGGGGTGATCCTCGACGCCGGGCGCCGCGCGACGCCGGCGGGCGAGCGCGACGTGCTGGTGGTGCGCGAGCAGCTCCCGACGAGCGCGGAACCGTTCGACGCGACCCCGGTCGCGCTCACCCCGTCGCCGGGGCTGGGCACGAAGCCGCTCGAGGCCGCGACCGAGGAGGCCGCGCGCCGCGCCCTCGCCACGTGGCGGGCCACGGGCTCGCTCCCGCAGGACGCCGCGACCGACCTGCTGCTGCGCCGGCCGCCGCGCCTCGTGCCCGCCGGTCCGGCCGCACCCGACGTCGCCCCGGGCGGAGCCGCCGCAGCCGACGGCGTCGGCAGCGTGACGGGCGGCGCGCTGCCGCCCGTCGCGGACGACGTCGTCGACGCGGTCACGGCGGCCGTCGAGCGGCTCGACGACTCGTACCTCGCGGTGCAGGGCCCGCCCGGGACGGGCAAGACGTACGTCGGTGCGCGGGTCGTGGCGCGGCTCGTCGCGCAGGGGTGGCGCGTCGGCGTCGTCGCGCAGTCCCACGCCGTGGTCGAGAACCTGCTGCGCGCGGTCGTGCTCGGCGCGGGGGTGCCGCGCGAGCTCGTCGCGAAGAAGCTCGCGACGGACGGGCCGTCGCCGCGCGCCGTGTACGCCGAGCTCGACGGCGCCCACCTCGCCGCGTTCGCGACCGAGCCGGGGCCGCGGGTCGTCGGCGGCACCGCGTGGGACTTCGCCGCCGAACGGCTGCCCGCGGGCACGCTCGACCTGCTCGTCGTCGACGAGGCGGGCCAGTTCTCGCTCGCGAGCACGGTCGCGGTCGCGCGGGCGGCCCGCCGCCTGCTCCTGCTCGGCGACCCGCAGCAGCTCCCGCAGGTCAGCAAGGGCCGCCACCCCGAGCCCGTCGACCGCTCGGCGCTCGCCTGGCTCGCCGACGGCCACGGCGTGCTGCCCCCCGAGCGCGGCTACTTCCTCGCCACCACGTGGCGCCTGCACCCGGACCTCGCCGCGGCGGTCTCGACGCTCTCCTACGAGGACCGGCTGCGCGCGCACCCGCTCGCCGCGGCCCGCCGCCTCGACGGCGTCGCGCCCGGCGTGCGGCAGGTGCTCGTGGAGCACGCGGGCAGCACCGTGCGCTCGACGGAGGAGGCGGCCGAGGTCGTGCGCCAGGTCGCGGACGTCCTCGGCCGGTCCTGGACGACGACGGTCGACGGCGTCGCGCACGAGCGTCCGCTCGGGCAGGGCGACGTGCTCGTCGTCGCCCCGTACAACGCGCAGGTGTGGGCGGTGCGTGGTGCCCTGCGCGACGCGGGCTACCCGGACGTCGAGGTCGGGACGGTCGACCGGTTCCAGGGCAAGGAGGCTCCGGTCGTCATCCTCACGCTCGCGGCGTCGTCCGGGCACGAGGCGTCGCGCGGGCTCGGGTTCCTGCTGTCCCGGAACCGCCTCAACGTCGCGGTGTCGCGCGCCCAGTGGAGCGCGGTCGTCGTGCGCTCGCCCGGGCTCACCGACACGCTGCCCCGCTCGGCCCGCGGTCTGGAGGAGCTCGGCGCCTTCCTGGCCCTCACGTCCTGACGGGCGGCGGTGCCCGGCCGCGGGGCCACCGGAACCGTGCACACCGGAAGCCCTCGCCGGAGCATCCGGCCGGAACCGTGCACACCGGAAGCACCCGCCGGAGCCTCCGGCCGGAACCGTCCGCACCGGAAGCACCCGCCGGAACCACGGGCCGGTGCGCGTCGTTGGTCGGGGAGTGAGCCGTACCCGGCCACGACCCCGGCGCGAGCGCACCGCTCGGCGCCCCCACCCCCGGAGGACGACCCATGGGATTCCTGGACCGGCTCCTCGGCCGCGAGCCGCGAGACGACGGCGGCGCGCCGCAGCACACGGGCCCCTACGGCGCCCAGCCCCCGACGCAGCCCGCGAACCCCTACCCGACGCAGTACCCGGCCCAGCAGCCCGCGTACGGCAGCGCCCCGCAGGACGCTCGGCCCGCGGCCGGGCAGCGTACGCCGGACCAGGTGGCGATCGACCGCTACCGCTACCTGCTGCGCACCGCCCCGCCGGACGCCGTCGAGCAGGCGCACGCCGAGGCCTTCGCGCGGCTCACGCCGGAGCAGCGCCGGCAGGTGCTCGCCGAGCTCGGTGAGCAGGTCCCGGCGGGCGAGCGGGCGACGTCGGACGCCCCGCAGGACCTCGCACGCATGGCGACGCGGGCCGAGATGCGGCAGCCCGGGACGCTGGAGCGCACGTTCGCGGGCCGGGGCCAGACGGGCCCCGGGTTCGGCGCGATGGTCGGGTCCAGCCTGCTGGGCACGATCGCGGGCGTCGTCATCGGGTCCGCCGTCGCGAACGCCCTGTTCGGGCCCGCGTTCGCCGACCCGAGCCAGCCCGTGGCCGAGGACGCGGCCGCCGGCGAGGACCCGGGCGCCGGCGAAGACCCGGGCGCCGCCGAGGGTGGCGCTGACGGCGGCGCCGTCGAGGCGTCGGGCGGGGACCCCGCGGGCGGTACCGACGGCGGCTTCGACGGCGGCGGCTTCGACGACTTCGGCGGCTTCGGCGAGTTCTGAGGCCCCCGCCTCGCTGCCCGGAACGCACGAGTGCCCCCGACCGGAGGGTCGGGGGCACTCGAGGAACGATCGATCGGTGCGGCGAGCCGCTACCGAGGAGATCGGGTCAGACGGGGCGGATGTTCTCCGCCTGCGGGCCCTTCGGGCCCTGCGTCACGTCGAACTCGACGCGCTGGTTCTCCTCCAGCGTGCGGAAGCCCTGCGACTGGATCGCGGAGTAGTGCGCGAACACGTCGGCCGAGCCGTCCTCGGGGGCGATGAAGCCGTAGCCCTTCTCGCTGTTGAACCACTTCACGGTTCCGGTAGCCATTGTTACTCCTTCAAGAGTGTGGAAACACCCCCCGCGGGCGCAGGGGAGTACATCACGGTGTTCGTCGTCAACTCTTGGGTAACAAGGTCCGCCGGGCACCCGCCGGGTGGCGGTCACGTCGACGCGAGGACAAGCGAGGCACTGCAATCTCGGAGACAACCGTACATGGTAGGCCCCCTCTTGGCCATGGGTTGCCGCGAGCTGTTGTGCCGACCCCCGCGGCGTCCGCGGTGGCGGGTGCCGGGAGCGCGCGGGGAGGCGCCCGGAAGGTCCCCGGGCGCTCCCCGTGAGGTGCCCGGAGAGCGTCGCCGGGGAGCGCGTCGAGGGCTCAGAACGGGACGTTCGTACCGTTCACGGAACGAAACGAGACCCTTGCGTTACGAGTCGGTAACAACTCCCTGCGTCCCACGAAACCCGATCCGCCTACGTTCGCGTCACCCAGGAACGCGGAGGCGCCCCCTCCCGCGGATTCGTGGGTCCGGAGCCCTCCGAGATGCCGCGGAGGGCTCCGGACGGCGCGACCGCGGGGAGGTTTCGTCCCCGGGTGACCTGTGTCACTATTCAGCACGCAATTCAGTGTTGAATTCAGCGATCGACCGCGGAGAGAGGCGGCTTGGCTGCCTCCGCGGGGATCAGGACCACGGAGGTTGGCATGCATCGCACAGCACGACGGGCGAGCGGGGGTGCCGCCCTGCTCCTCGCGGCCACCCTCGTCCTCACCGCCTGCGGTCCCCAGTCCCAGGGCGGCGGCGACGAGACGACCGGGACGTCGACCGAGACCGACGACGGCGGCGGCTCGGCCGACCTGAGCATCGTCCCGTCGGTCCAGATCGACATCGACGGCGCCGAGGTCGAGGCCACCGCGGCCGGCAACCCGGCGGACCCCGCCGGTGACGGCAGCGCCGAGTGCGCCGAGGGCACCTCGATCGCGGTCGCCGGAGCTCTGACGGGCCCGAACGCCGCGCTCGGCCTCAACATCCAGTACGGCGCCCAGGTCGCCGTGGACGCGTTCAACGAGGCGAACCCGGGCTGCCAGGTCACGCTCAAGCCGTTCGACACCGAGGGCGACCCGCAGAAGGCGACCCAGGTCGCGCCGCAGATCGTCGGCGACGCGAGCGTGCTCGGTCTGCTCGGCCCCGCGTTCTCGGGCGAGACGGCCGCCACGGGCGACGTGTTCAACCAGGCGGGCCTGCTGTCGCTCACGGCGTCGGCGACCAACCCCGACCTCACGACGAACGGCTGGACGAACTTCTTCCGCGGTCTCGCCAACGACGCCGTCCAGGGCCCGTCGGTCGCGAAGTACCTCGTCAACACGAAGGACTTCGGCAGCGTCTGCGTCGTCTCCGACAACTCGGACTACGGCATCGGCCTCGCCCAGCAGATCACCGAGGGCCTGGGCGACGCCGCGAACGAGGACTGCGCCGCCGAGGTGAAGACCGGCGACAAGGACTTCTCGGCCGCCGTCCAGATCATCTCCGGCGCCGACGCGGACGCCGTCTTCTACGCCGGCTACTACGCGGAGGCCGCGCCGTTCGTGCAGGGCCTGCGCGACGGCGGCGTCGACATCCCGTTCGTCTCGGCGGACGGCACGAACGACCCGCAGTTCGTCTCGCAGGCGGGTGCCGCGTCGAAGGGCGCGATCCTCTCCTGCCCGTGCGGCCCGGCCCCGGAGGACTTCGCGGCCACCTACGAGGAGACGAACGGCCAGGCGCCGGGCGTGTACTCGGTCGAGGGCTACGACCTCGCGACGATCATGCTCACGGGCATCGCCTCGGGCGTGACCGACCGTGCGGGCCTGATCGACTACGTGGCGAACTACTCCGGTGAGGGCCTGGCCCGCGCCTACGAGTGGGACGACACGGGCGAGCTCGCCTCGGCGCTCATCTGGATCTACGAGGTCCAGTAGTCCGACGACGACGGGCGCCCCGCCCCGACGTCCCCGCCCCGCGCGGGGACCGGTCGGCGGGGCGCCCGTCGTGGACCACGACCTCGTACCCCAGAGAACGAACCAGGGAGCGTCATGCCCGCTCTTGCTGACGCGCTGATGCACAGCGCGACCGCCGGCCCCCTCGTCCACCAGTCCCTCATCGACTTCAACATCGCGGGCCTCGCCCGGAACTTCTGGGGCCTCACCATCGAAGGCCTCACCTACGGCGCGATCTACGCGCTCGTCGCCGTCGGCTACACGCTCGTCTACGGCGTGCTGCGGCTCATCAACTTCGCCCACTCCGAGGTCTTCATGCTCGGCATGTTCGGGCAGTACGCGACGCTCATGCTGCTCGGCTTCTACCCGAGCGGGAACGCGTACGACAAGGGCATCGCCCTGACGGTGCTCTACCTCGGCATCGCGATGCTCGGCGGGATGCTCGTCGCGGGCGGTGCCGCCGTCGGGCTGGAACGCGTGGCGTACCGGCCGCTGCGACGGCGCGGCGCACCGGCGCTCGTCTTCCTCATCACCGCGATCGGGATGTCGTTCATCATCCAGGAGTTCGTGCACTTCGTGCTGCCGAAGCTCACGGGCGGCACGCTCGGCGGCGTCAACGCGCAGCAGCCGATCCGGCTCGTCCAGCCCGAGGTGCAGTTCACGATCGGCGGCGCGCCGGTCACGAACATCACGCTCGTCATCATCCTGTCGGCGCTGGTCCTCGCGCTCGCGACGGACATGTTCATCAACCGGACGAAGTTCGGCCGCGGCATCCGCGCCGTCGCGCAGGACCCGGTGACCGCGACCCTCATGGGCGTCTCGCGCGAGCGCGTCATCATGCTGACGTTCCTCATCGGCGGCATCCTCGCCGGTGCGGCCGCGCTGCTCTACACGCTGCGCGTGCCGAACGGGATCATCTACTCCGGCGGCTTCATCCTCGGCATCAAGGCGTTCTGCGCCGCGGTGCTCGGCGGCATCGGCAACCTGCGCGGCGCGCTGCTCGGTGGCCTGCTGCTCGGCGTCATGGAGAACTACGGCCAGGTCGTGTTCGGCACGGAGTGGCGCGACGTGGTCGCGTTCGCGCTCCTCATCATCGTCCTGATGTTCCGCCCGACGGGCATCCTCGGGGAGTCGCTGGGGAGGGCCCGCGCATGAGCACCTCGACACCTGCACCCGGCCCCGCGCCCGACGGCGGTCGCCCCACCGCGATGCCGCCCGCCGGCCGCGTCGCGACGAAGGACCGGCCGCACAGCGGCGTCGGCGACCGGCTGCGCCTGTGGTGGGACGCCCAGGCCCGGCCCACGCAGTGGGCGATCGGCGTCCCGTTCCTGATCTTCCTGGCGCTCGTGCCGATCCTCAACATCCCGGTGCTCACCACGGTGGGCACCAACTTCGGCGGGGTGATGGCGCAGTTCGGCATGATCGCGCTCATCGCCATCGGCCTCAACGTCGTGGTGGGCCAGGCCGGCCTGCTCGACCTCGGCTACGTCGGCTTCTACGCCATCGGCGCGTACACGGTCGCGATCCTCACGAGCCCCGACAGCCCGTGGAACCAGACCGACGAGTGGCTGTCGAAGGACTGGGCGTGGCTCGCGGCGCTGCCGATCGCGGTCGCGATCACGTCGTTGTCCGGGCTGATCCTCGGCTCGCCGACGCTGCGCCTGCGCGGCGACTACCTCGCCATCGTCACGCTCGGCTTCGGCGAGATCGTCCGCCTCCTCGCAGACAACCTCGACGAGCTGACGGGCGGCGGCCAGGGCCTGCGCGGCGTCGCCTACCCCCGGGTGGGCGTCACGGAGGAGCTGCCCAACGGCGTCTTCTCCGCGGGGAACGCCGCGGGCACGCTCAACTCGGGCGTGTGGTGGTACTGGCTGAGCCTCGTGTTCATCGTCATCTCGCTGCTGCTCGTGGGGAACCTGGAGCGCTCGCGCGTCGGGCGCGCCTGGGTCGCGATCCGCGAGGACGAGGACGCGGCCGAGATCATGGGCGTCCCCACGTTCCGCTTCAAGCTGTGGGCGTTCGTCATCGGTGCGTCGATCGGCGGTGTCGCGGGCGCGCTCTACGCCGGGCAGGTCCAGTTCGTCATCCCGACGAACTTCAACGTCATCAACTCCGTGCTCTTCCTGTGCGCCGTCGTGCTCGGCGGCCAGGGGAACAAGCTCGGGGTGATCCTCGGCGCGTTCATCATCGTGTACCTGCCGAACTTCTTCCTCGGCCGCACGGAGCTGTTCGGCATCCCGATCAACGGCAACGAGATCGCGAGCTACCGGTACCTGTTCTTCGGGATCGCGCTGGTCGTGCTCATGATCTTCCGTCCGCAAGGGCTCCTCCCCGTCCGGCAGAAGCTCCTCGCCTACGGGCGCGAGCTCTACGTCGCCGCGCGACGCGCGGCGCAGGCCGTCACGCGGGGCGGGTCCGACGACGGCGCCCGCCCGGGCTCCCCGGCGGTCGCCACGGCGTCGGGCGGCTCCCGCGCGTCGCGCGCGACGGGCACGACGACCGGGACCGGCGCAGACGGCACCACGACCGGGGAGGAGACCCGATGAGCACCCACGACCCCGGCGGCATCGGCGCGGGCGGCGAGCACGGCGACGAGCACCTCGCGTCGTCGGGCCGCGCCGACTCCTCGCGTGCCGACCTGTACATGCCCGGAGCCGTCCTCGAGGAGCCGGCGGTCGTCGACGTCGCAGACGTGCGCCCCGAGCTCGCCAACCCCGAGCTCGTCGACGCGATGGTCGCGCCCGACCGCACGGTCCACGCGCGCGTCGGCGAGCCGCTGCTCCAGATGCAGAACGTCACGGTCCAGTTCGGCGGCCTCGTCGCGCTCGACGACGTGACGTTCGACATCCGGCGCGGCGAGATCCTCGGGCTCATCGGCCCGAACGGCGCGGGCAAGACGACCGCGTTCAACGCGATGACGGGCGTCTACCGGCCCACCCAGGGGCAGGTCGTCTTCGACGGCTCCCCGGTGGGCAAGCTCAAGCGCTACCGGATCACGCAGCGCGGCATCGCCCGCACGTTCCAGAACATCCGCCTGTTCAACGAGATGACGGCGCTGGAGAACGTCGTCGTCGGGTCGGACGCGCGGCACCGCACGTCGGTCCCCGGCGCGCTGCTGCGCACGCCGCGGCACCGGCGCGAGGAGCGGGACGCGATCGACCGGGCGCTCGCGCTGCTCGAGTTCGTGGGCGTCGGCGGGCGGGCGACGGAGAAGGCGCGCAACCTCTCGTACGGCGACCAGCGTCGGCTCGAGATCGCGCGGGCGCTGGCGACCGAGCCGAAGCTGCTGTGCCTCGACGAGCCGGCGGCCGGCTTCAACCCGGCGGAGAAGGAGTCCCTCATGGACCTCATCCGCCACATCCGCGACGACGGGTACACCGTGCTGCTCATCGAGCACGACATGCGCCTCGTGCGCGGGGTGACCGACCGGATCGTCGTGCTCGAGTTCGGGCGCGTCATCGCGGACGGCACGCCGGACGAGGTCACGAACGACCCCAAGGTCGTCGCGGCGTACCTCGGCGTGCCCGACGAGGAGCTGGCCGGCCCGGACGGCGTCGGGCCCGCGGCCCCCACCACCGAAGGAGGCAGCGGCCATGCCCCTGCTTGAGCTGCAGGACATGACGGTCGCCTACGGGCGCATCGAGGCCGTGCGCGGCATCTCGATCACCGTCGAGGAGGGCGAGCTCGTCACCCTCATCGGGGCCAACGGCGCCGGGAAGACCACGACGATGCGCGCCATCTCGGGCATCCGCCCGGTGGCGCGCGGCAAGGTGCTCTTCGACGGCAAGGACATCACGAAGATGAAGGCGCACCTGCGCGTGCTCGAGGGCATCGTGCAGGCGCCCGAGGGCCGCGGCATCTTCCCCGGGATGACGGTCGTCGAGAACCTGGAGATGGGCGCGTACGCGCGCACGTTCGCGTCGAAGGCCGAGCACGACGAGACGGTCGAGCGCGTCTTCGACCTCTTCCCCCGGCTCGCGGAGCGCAAGGAGCAGGTGGGCGGCACCATGTCGGGCGGCGAGCAGCAGATGCTCGCGATCGGGCGCGCGCTCATGGCCCGGCCGCGGCTGCTGCTCCTCGACGAGCCGTCGATGGGGCTCGCGCCCATGGTCATCCAGCAGATCTTCCGCATCGTGTCGGAGATCAACGCGCAGGGGACGACGGTGCTGCTCGTCGAGCAGAACGCGCAGCAGGCGCTGTCGCGCTCGCACCGCGCGTACGTGCTCGAGACGGGTGAGGTCGTGCGCAGCGGCGGCGGGCGCGAGCTGCTCGCGGACTCGAGCATCAAGGAGGCGTACCTCGGCGTCGCGTGACGGGCACGCCGTCCCGGCCGGACGCGCCTCCGGGCGGGTCCGCCCGGGTCGGGCGCGGCCGGGGGCGGTCCGGCCTGGTTAGGCGCGCCCAGGGGCGGGCCCGGCCGGGGGCGGGTCCGCCGCCGGGCGCGCTGCCCTAGGCTGGCCGCGTGCCGCTCCGACGACGTGACGCCCGGGACCGACTGACCTTCGAGCTGGTCGAGTCCGACGACGTCGACGCGGACGACGACGCCCTCGGCGGCCCGGGCCTGGCCTCGCCGGGCGGGCCGCGCGGCGTGCCGTCCGGCGCGACGGGGGGCACGACCTGGACGCCGGGCGCGACGGCGGGCGTCCGTGCCGCCCTCGGGGCGACGGACGGTCCCGCGGGACCCGACGGCCCGCCCGGGCGTGCGTCGGTCGACGACGACCCGGCCGAGAACGACCCGGCAGAGCGCGACCCGGCGGAGAGCGACCCGGCGGAGAGCGACCCGGCCGAGGGTGGACCGGCCGAGGGTGGACCGCCCCGGCGGGGACGGCTTGCGGCGGTCGTCGCGGGGGTCGCGGCGGGGGTTGCGCTCGTGCTCGGCGGCATGCTCGCGGTCGACGCGTGGCAGGGCCGTGCCGACGTGGAGCGGCTGCGGGCCGCGCCCGGCGGCCTGGAGCCGCTGCCCGACGCGCCCGTCGAGCGCTGGACGGCCGACGTCGAGGTCTCCAGCGGGCTCGCGCTCCTGCCCGGGGCGGTCGTGACGGTCGAGGACGGGACCGCCGTCGCCCGCTCGCTCGACGACGGGGGGGAGCGCTGGCGCGTCGACGTCGGCGCGTACGCGTCCTGCGGGGGACTGTTCTTCTGGTCGCTGCCCTTCGGCGAGCCAGCCTCGACGCTCGCCTGCGTGGCGCCGGTGTCGGACGCCGTCGGCCTCGGCGGCGAGACCGACCTGCAGTTCGATCCCGCGACCGGCCGCGTCCTCGCGTCGGACTGGGCGGTCACGGTGCTCGCCGCGGACGGCGAGGTGCTCGGGCGCCGCGACACGACGTCCGACGGCGGCACGCCCGCACCCGGGCCCGGCGGCACGATCCTCCGGGCCGAGCGCGTCGGCGAGGTGCCGGCGGGCGACGGCGCGGTCGTCGAGCAGGACGTGGCCACCGGGGAGCCGGTCGACCTTCCCCCGGGGCGCCCCGCCGTCGTCCGCGTCGAGGACGCGCTCACGGGGGACGCCCGGTGGGAGGCGGAGGTGCCGTTCGTCGCGGGGGCCGGGCAGTGCGTCGAGTGGTCCGAGACCGGCGGCACGGAGACGATCCGCGCGCGGCTCGAGAGCCTCTGGGCGCTGACGGAGACGCACCTCGTCCGTGTCGACGGCTGCGGCGTCACGGCCTGGTTCACGCCCGACGGCGAACGCCTCGACGAGGTCGGCGACCCGCTGGACGGTGTCGTGGCGCTCGCCGACGGCACGTACTACCGCGACCCGAGAGGCAACGGGAACGGCTGGGGCTTCACGCCACCGGGCGATCCGGGCGATGCGAGGCACGCGATCCTCGGGGCGGACGGAGCCGTGCGCTGGGAGCCGCCCGGCCCGGTCCTCGTGCCGCGCGCGACCGACGGCTCGGACGCGCCGCTCCTCGCCCGGGACGGGCTGGACCTCGTCGCGTTCGACAGCACGGGGCGCGAGCTGTGGCGCGGTGCGGAGAAGTCCGGCGGCGCCGATTCCGTGCTCGTCGCCGCGAGCGACACGGTGGTCGTCTCCTCGGGCTACGGCGACGGCGCCCTGGACGGGCTCGACGCGGCCACGGGGCGCGAACGCTGGTCCCTCGACCGCGAGACGGTCGAGGCCGCGGCCGGCGGGAGCGTCAGCTGGATGGACACCGCCTACACGGACGGGCGGCGCGCGATCCTGCTCGCCTACCAGGACGACGGGCGGACGGACCTCCTCGCGGTCGACCTCGCCGACGGTCACGTCGCGTGGTCCGCCGAGGGCGGGTCGGACGACGGTTCCTGGCCCGTCCCTCTCCAGGGCCGGCTCCTGCGGGTCGGGCCGTCGGAGGTCGTCCGGCTCGGTTGACGACCGGCCTACGCTGAGGGGGTGCCGCTCCGACGGGGAGACGGCGGTGACGACCGCCGGACGTTCGAGCTCGTCGACACGGCCGGGGTCGACGACGACCTCGACCTCCTCGACGCGCCGCACCCGGTGCTGCTCGCCGGCCCGCGCGCCGTGCCGCGCGGCACGGCCTTCCCACCGCCTCCCGGAGCGTCGGCGCCCGAGGCGTCGGGCCCGGGGGCGCTCCCGCCCGGGGCTCCGCCCGGACCGCCAGGGGCGCCGCCGCGCGCGCCCGGCCGCCGCCGTCGGGTCGTGGCCGCCGCGGTCGCGACGGGCGTGGTCGTGCTCGTCGTCGGCGGGATGCTCGTCGTCGACGCCGTGACCGGCCGGGACGCGCAGGAGCGGCTGGAGACGGCGCGCGGCGCGGTCCGCGTGCTCGACGCGGCCCCGACCGAGCGCTGGCGCGCTCCCGCCGCCGCGGACCGCGGGACGGCCTTCCTCCCCGGCCTCCTCGTCACCGTGGACGGCGACGAGGCGATCGCGCTCGACCTCGACAGCGGCGCCGAGGCGTGGCGCGTGCCGGTCGGCGGCGACGAGGCCGTGTGCGGGTCGTGGAGCCCGTGGGAGCGGTCGGGGGTGCCGTCGCGCACGGTGGTGTGCGTCGCCGGGTCGGGGGTCACGCCGTCCTGGTACGACGTCAGCCCGCCGCCCCGGCCGGGCGCTGGCACCGCGACCGTCACGGTGATCGACGGCGGCGGGCGGGTCGTGGGGCAGCGGCAGGCGGAGATCGCGGGGGCGCTGCTCGTCCCCGGCCCGGACGGCGGCCTCGTGCGCGCCGAGCGCGTGGGCGAGCCGGGCGAGCCGCGCGGCGCGCCGGTCGCCGTCGACCCCGGCGCGGGCGAGTCCGTCGACGGCGTCGCGGGGCGGGACGTCGTCGTGACGGTCGAGGACGCCGCGACGGGGGCGGTGCGCTGGCGGCACGAGCTGCCGTTCCAGGACGTCCCGTGGTCGTGCACGTCGTGGGACGCCGAGACCGGCGGCGAGGAGGTCGACCCGGAGCGGCTGCTGGTCGTCGCGACGGAGACGCTGGTCGACGTGGGCGGCTGCGGCGTCGCGGCCGCGTTCCTGCCGGACGGCGAGCGGCTCGACGACCCGGACGTCCCGACCGACGGCGTCGTCCCGCTCGCGGGCGGGCGGCTCCTCCTGGACGCGGACCGGCAGGGGTCGGACGGCGCCCTGCGCGCCGACCGCGTGCTCGACCCGGACGGGACGCCGCTCCTCGACGTGCCCGGCGAGGTGCTCGACCCCCAGGCGACCGACGACCCCGCTCCGGGCGTCCTCCTCGTGCGCGACGTCATCGCCCTGCGCGCCTACGACGAGCAGGGCGCGCGCCTGTGGACGTTCGACGGCGCGCGCGTGCCCGAGGCCGTGTACGTCGTCGCGGAGGGCACGGCCGTCGTCGGGACGGCCAGCACGGTCCTGGGTCTGGACGCGCTGTCGGGCGAGCAGACGTGGTCGCGGTTCGTGGACGACCTCGCGGGCGAGCGCGGTCACGGCGCCGTGGTGACGCAGGCGTTCACCGACGGGCGGTGCGCGTTCCTCGTGCTGCTCGACCCCGCGACGGGGGCGAGCTCGCGCGTCGTCGCGCTCGAGCTGTCGTCGGGCGCGGTCCTGTGGTCCGAGGACCTCGACGGCGGCTGGGGCGGGCTCCTCCCGGCGCAGGGCCGGCTCCTGCGCTGGGACGGGCGGTCGGTCGCCCTCCTCGGCTGATGCTCCCGGACGCCGGTGCGCTGGTGCCGCCGGGCCGCGGCACTACCCTGGCGAGATGCCCGACGACCGCACCCAGCCCGCCATGCCGTCTCCTCCCGAGCCCGAGGTGGCCGAGGCGCCGCAGGCGCCCGTCGCGCCCCGCCGCCCGTCGCCGCGGACGCACCACGGCGAGACGGTCGACGACGACTACGAGTGGCTGCGGGACAAGGAGTCGCCCGAGGTCGTCGCGCACCTCGAGGCCGAGAACGCGTACACCGAGGCGCGCCTCGCGCACCTCGAGCCGCTGCGCGAGCGGATCTTCGAGGAGATCAAGGCCCGCACGCTCGAGACGGACCTGTCCGTCCCGGTGCGCCAGGGCGCGCACTGGTACTACGCGCGCACGGTCGAGGGGTCGCAGTACCCGATCCGGGCCCGCGCCCCGATCGACGCGAGCCTCGGCAGCGACGCGCCGTCGGCCTGGGTGCCGCCCGTGCTGGAGCCGGGCGTGCCCGTGCCGGGCGAGCAGGTGCTCCTCGACGACAACGTCGAGGCCGAGGGCCACGAGTTCTTCTCGCTCGGGTCGTTCGACGTCTCGGCCGACGGGACGCGGCTCGCGTACGCGGTCGACGTCGTGGGCGACGAGCGCTACACGCTGCGGATCCGCGACCTGGAGTCGGGCACCGACCTCGTGGACGAGGTCCCGGGCACGTTCCCCGGCGCCGTCTTCTCCCCGGACGGGCGGTACGTGTTCTACCCGACGGTCGACGACGCGTGGCGGCCCTGGCGCGTGTGGCGCCACGAGGTGGGCACGCCCGCGACGCAGGACGTCGTCGTCTTCGAGGAGCCCGACGAGCGGTTCTGGGTCGGGGTGGGCGTCTCGCGCTCGCAGCGGTTCGTGCAGATCGACGTGGGCTCGAAGATCACGTCCGAGACGTGGCTGATCGACGCCGACGACCCGACGGGCGAGGCGCGAGTGGTCTGGCCGCGTCGCGAGGGCGTCGAGTACACGGTCGAGCACGCCGTCCTGCCGAGCACGTGGTTCCCGACCGCCGAGCACGCGGTCGGCGACCGTCCTGACGAGAATCCGGTCGCCGACCCCGTGCTCGGCGGGTTGGGGGAGCGGAGCGCGGGGGAAGGGCGCGACGTCCTGCTCGTCCTGCACAACGACGGCGCTGAGAACTTCGAGCTCGTCGTCACCGGTGCCGCCGACGTCTCGGCCGGGCCGGGCGACGCGACCGTCGTCGTGCCGCACGACCCCGCGACCCGGCTCGAGGCCGTGGACGCGTTCGCCGGGCACCTCGTCGTCTCCTACCGGCGGGACGCGCTGTCGCGGGTCGGCGTGATCGACCTCGCGAGCCCCGAGCCGCCGCGGCCCGCGGGCCTGCCCACCCCGATCCGCACAGGAGACACACCGGGGCCCGCGACCGACCTCTGGCACGTGCACGAGGTCGCGTTCGACGAGCCGCTGTACACCGCCGCGCTCGGTGCGAACCCCGAGTGGGACCAGCCGAACGTCCGGCTGAGCTACACGAGCTTCGTCACGCCGTCGACCGTGTACGACCTGCGGGTCGAGACCGACGAGCTCACGCTCCTCAAGCAGCAGCCCGTGCTCGGCGGCTACGACGCCGCGGACTACGTGCAGCGCCGCGAGTGGGCCACGGCCGAGGACGGCACGCAGGTGCCGGTGTCGCTCGTGTGGCGGCGCGACGCCGTCGGGCTGGACGCGACGGGCACGGGTGCCGAGCCGGCGCCGCTCCTGCTGTACGGCTACGGGTCGTACGAGATCAGCATCGACCCGGGGTTCTCCATCTCGCGCCTGTCGCTGCTCGACCGCGGGGTCGTGTTCGCCGTCGCGCACGTGCGCGGCGGGGGCGAGATGGGGCGCCGCTGGTACGACGAGGGCAAGACGCTCGCCAAGCGCACCACGTTCACGGACTTCGTCGCGGTCGCGCGGCACCTCGTCGACGCCGGCTGGACGAGCCCCGAGCGGCTCGTCGCGCAGGGCGGCTCGGCGGGCGGCCTGCTCATGGGCGCGGTGACGAACCTCGCGCCCGAGCTCTTCGCGGGCGTGCTCGCGCAGGTGCCGTTCGTCGACGCGCTCACCTCGATCCTCGACCCGTCGCTCCCGCTCACGGTCGTCGAGTGGGACGAGTGGGGCGACCCGCTGCACGACCCCGACGTCTACCGGTACATGCGCACGTACACGCCGTACGAGAACGTGCCCGACGACGCGTCGCACTACCCGCGGATCCTCGCCGTGACGTCGTTCCACGACACGCGCGTGCTGTACGTCGAGCCCGCGAAGTGGGTCGCGCGCCTGCGCGCCGCGGGGGCGCCCGCGCTGCTGAAGATCGAGATGCACGCCGGGCACGGCGGGGTCTCGGGCCGCTACGAGGGCTGGCGCGAGGTCGCGTACGAGGACGCGTGGGTGCTCGACGTGCTCGGGCTGGCCGACCGGTGACGTGCCCGCGGGCGTGAGGCCGCAGACGGAGGGGGAGCGATGACCGACGAGACCGTGACGCCCGACCCGCGGACGGCCCGCGACGCGACGCCGCCCGGGAGGGCCGTGCTGCTCCTGCGCCCGGTCGGGTACCTCGCCGTCGGGCTCGTGGGGACGGCCGTCGGGATCGCCCTCCTGGGCCTGTACCTCGCGCCCGCGGCGTACGGGGTGCTCGCGCCGCCGGCGGACCAGGAGCCCTGGGCCGAGCTCGTCGCGTCGCCCGGTGCCGAGCTCGGGCGGCTCGCGGTCGTCGCGCCGGTCGCCGTGGCGCTCGCCGGCCCGGTCGCGTGGTACTTGTCGTGCGCCGTCTGGCCGCTCGCCGCGCTGGCGTTCGTGCACGCCGGGCGGGCGCTGCGGGCGTCGTCCCGGGACGACCGGCTGTCGTTCACGAGCCGGGTCGCGCCGGGCACGATGCTCGGGCCGCCCGTGCCCGGGCCGCTCCCCGTGCCCCTTCAGCCGCAGCGGCGCTCGCGGCTCACGGACACCCTCGTGCGCTTCGCCGTCTGCGGCTGGCACCCCGACCGCCGCGAGGCCGGGGCCGCGGTGCCGGCCGGCGTCGCGTGGGTGCTCGCGAGCGCGGGGGCATCGACGGCGCTGCCGCCCGGCTGGCGGGTCGTGCTCGTCGTGGCCGCGGTCCCGTTCGCCGCGTGGTCCGAGGTGGCCCTGCGGCGCCGGTGGGTCTGGCGGTTCCACCGCGAGCGCGTGCGCGCGGCGCGGCGCGAGCGGTGGCTCGAGCGCCACGCCGACGGGTACGTGATGCGCGACGGCCCGCGCGTCGTCCGGTCGCGCCCGCAGTCGGCCGAGCACCGGGAGCGCGTGGAGGCGGAGCGCGCCGCGGCCCGCGCCGAGCAGGACCGCCTCACGAGCCTGACGAGCGACGCGATCGGCGAGCGCCGCGAGGCGGTGCTCCGCGCCCGCCGCGAACGCGAGCAGCACCAGAACGACCCCCCACGAGGAGACTGACCTCGCGAGGCCGCCGAGCATGGGGTCGTTGCCCGTCCGGCGTCGGGGACGGGCTGCGACCGCATGCTCGGCGGCGGGGGGTCAGACGGACTGCGGGCTGCCGCACTCCGCGCAGTAGCGCGCGGCCGCGGCGTTCTGGGTGCCGCACTCGCGGCACGCGGCCACCTGCGCCAGGCGCTCGCCGCACTCGGGGCAGAACTTGCCGCCGTCGACCTTCGCGCCGCACGCCGGGCACCGCGTGACGGCGGCCGTCCGCAGGTCCGCGCCGCCGACGAGGTCGGTCGTGCGGAGCTGCTCCTGGACCTGGTTCCGGCGGGCCTCGGCCTGGAGCTGGGCGAGCTCTTCCACCTGCTTGGGCGAGCAGCGCACGCACTGCCCCACGGCGTCGTTCCAGCAGACCTCGTGGCACATCCAGTCGCCGCACCCGTGGCACTGGCGGAACGCGTCGCGCACCTCGCCGACGGCGGCGTCGAGCGCCTTGTCCTTCGCCGACGAGTTGGTCTGGCGGTCCGCGGCCCACGACCCCGCCGCGTAGGAGAGGTCGGCGACCTTGCCCCCGAAGAACCGGCCCGCCGCCTGGACGAGGCTGCTGCCCTTCGCGACGACGTCCGTCCGGTAGGCGGAGCGGTAGCCGTTGCCGCAGCGCTCGCACCGGAACTCGAACTGGTAGCCCCCGGCGTTCGACAGGTCGCGGACGTTGTCGGTGAAGGCGATGGGCGTGCTCATGGCGGGGACCTCGGTGGGCTCGTGGGGTCGGCGTCCCCGCAGGCCAGGCCCGCGGGAGGGGGGAGTCATGGGGATCCCGTGACCGCTGCGATGCTACCCACCGACCCTCGCCGTCCTGACGGATCACCCGGGTGAAATCGGTCCGACCGCTGGCCGCCGAACGCCGAGCGGGCGGCGGGCGGGGGATCAGGGGCGGACGAGGCGGAGCGGGGCGTCGGCGGTGCGGACCGTCACGGTCTGGCCCCACGAGGCGACGAGGCGGTCGTCCTCCACGCCGTCGCCGAACACGACGAGCCGGTCCGAGGCGACGGTGAGCGCGACGTCGGCCCCCTCCTCGACGACGCCCTCGGTGAGCGAGACGCCCGTCGCGGGCGACGGCCACGCCTCGCGGACGAACCAGCCGAGCCGGTGCTCGGTGCGCCCCGGGGCCCGCCGTCCGCCGCGGTCGTGCGCGAGCGACGCCCACCAGCCGGTCGCGCCCGTGCCCGTCGCGACGAGCACGCCCGACGACGACTGCCGCTCCTCACCTGCGCCGCAGCGCAGCGTGTAGCGCGCGCTCTGGTGGCTGGGGTGACCGACGAACACCTCGTTGAGCGCGGTGAGGTGCTGGCCGTCGTCGAGGTCGGCGCGGACCATGGTGAGCGCGTCGACGGGCAGGAGCGCCACCCGGTCGGGCGCGCCGCCCGGCGCCTCGGTGTCGGCCCCGAGCCCGCGCAGGAGGGCCGTCGCCGCCGCGACCGGGTGCCGCACGAGCACGCCCGCGTTCACGCCGGGCTCCGGGTCGACGCCGAGGACCGGCTGGCCGTGCAGGTACTTCGCGACGTTCGCGACGAGGCCGTCCTGCCCTACGACCACCACCACGTCCTCGGGCGCGACGAGGAACCGCGACAGGTCCGCCCGCTCGACGTCGGCGCGCGCCCAGCCCGGGGCAGGGCGGCCACGACGGCGTCGCGCGCGGCCGCGAGGGCGTCGTGCCGCGCCTGCACCTCGGCCAGCGACCGGCCGCGCGACCGGAGGAAGAACTCCGCCTGGCCGCGCGTCCCGTGCCGGTCCAGCAGGTCGTCGAGCTCGGTCCGCCGGTGCACGACGACGGCGCGTCGTCGGAGCATCGTCAGGCCGCCTTCCCGGTCGCCGTGGCGGGCGACCCGCCGTCGGGGCCGAGCCCGCGCGCCAGGGTCGACAGCACCCCGGTGAGCAGGTCGGGCGTGATGGTGAGGTTCTGCACGTCCGGCAGCGACCCGGCGGCCTCGCGCAGCGCGAGCGCGAGGAGCGTGCCCTGCCCGGCGCTCGCGTACACGTCCATGCGGGCCTGCTCGGCGGCGGCCTCGGCCGCGCCGACGACCCGCACCTGCTCCGCCTTCGCGTCGGTCGCGAGCTGGGCGCGCTCGGCGGTCGCGCGGGCGTCGACGAGGGCGGCGGCCGCCTTCTCCTCGGCCTCGCGCCTCGCGTTCGCGCCCTCCTGGGCCACGAGGCGCTCGCGCCGGGTCGCGAGCTCGATCCTGCTCGCGAGCTCGTTCTCCGCGATCGCCCGCTCGCGCTCGACGGCGAGGGCCCGGCGCTCGTAGGTCGCGCGGTCGGCCTCGGCCTGCACGTGCTCGCGCGCGGGCGTCTGGAGCGCGCGCTCGACGTCCTTCTCCGGCCGGACGGCGAGCACCTGGACGCCGATGACGACGATGCCCGTCGTGGTGAGGCGCGGGTCGGTGGTCAGCGCCTCGGTGAGGACGTCGCGCACGCGCGGCACGCCGGTCGTCAGGGCGTCGGCGAGGGGCATCGCGGCGAGCGCGTCGGTGGCCCGGCTCTGCGCGAGGCGCCCGACGATGCTCGTCACCTGGTCGCGCCCCGCGGTGCTCGTCTCGCCGCTGCCGGGGTCGACCGCGAAGTCGAGGCGCTGCGAGACGGTCACCGGGTCGGCGAACCGGTACGTCACGCCGGCCTGCACGGTGACGTCCTGGTGGTCGGCGGTCACGGCGTGGAAGAAGACGGGGAGCTCCTGGTCGTCGACGGGGACCTCGGAGAGGACCGACGTCGTGGGCCGGAACCAGAACGCCTGACCGACGCCCTCGTGGGCAACCCGCCCGCGGCGCAGGTGCACGACGTGCCCGGTGGGGCTCCCGAGGAAGTGCCGCGTCCACGGGTAGGTGCGGATGGTGGCCATGGTCGTCTCCGATCTGTTTTCGTCAACCTGACGATAACGAGCGTAGGCCGCTGCGGAGGTTCTCGTCAACCTGACGCTAATGTGCGACGATGGGCCCATGACCGCACCCGCCGCACCGGCCCCCGACGTCCCGCCCGGCGCGGCCCTGCTGCCCGTCACGGTCGACGTCGTCGCGCTCACCGTGCGCGACGACGCGCTGCACGTGCTCCTCGTCGAGCGCGGCGTCGAGCCGTACCGCGGCGCGCTCGCGCTCCCCGGCGGGTTCGTGCTGCCGGGCGAGCGGCTCGCCCGCGCGGCGCGCCGCGAGCTCGCCGAGGAGACGGGCGTCCGGCCGCCCGGGCACCTGGAGCAGCTCCGTACCTACGGCCCGCTCGACCGCGACCCGCGCGGCCCGGTCCTCTCGGTCGCGTACCTCCTGCTCGCGCCCGAGTTCGGCGTCGTGCACGCCGGGTCCGACGCCGGGGGAGCGGCCTGGCACCCCGTCGAGCCCCTGCTCGGGGACGGGCCGGGGACCGGCCTCGCGTTCGACCACGCGCGGATCCTCGCCGACGGCGTCGAGCGGGCCCGCGCCAAGCTCGAGTACTCCGCGCTCGCGACGGCGTTCTGCCCGCCCGAGTTCACCGTCGCCGACCTGCGGCGCGTCTACGAGGCCGTCTGGGGCGTGCGGCTGGACCCGCGGAACTTCTCCCGCAAGGCCACGACGACCGCGGGCTTCCTCGAGGACACGGGCCGCACGACGTCGGGCGGGACCGGGCGGCCCGCGGCGCTCTACCGGGCGGCGCGCCCGGCGCCGGGCCCGCAACCGGGCGCCGGACCCGACGCCGCCGCGGCCGACGCCGCCGCGACCGACGCCGCCGCGGCCGAGACCGTCGCACCCGACCCGGACGACGCCCCGGCGAGCGTGCCCGCGGTGCTCGACCCGCCCCTCATGCGCCCGCGCCGCTGACCGCGCGGCCCGGCCCGGCATCGGTGTCCCGCGCCGACGGCCCACGCCGGGGGAGTTCTCCCCCTCGACAGCGCCGCCCCGCTGAGTACGCTCGCGCGCATGTCGACGTACAGCTCCTGGCGCAGCGACCAGGGCAACATGCGGGCCCTGTCCGACGAGCTCGCCGCCCAGGCCGCGATGGCGCGGTCCCGCGAGGCGTCGCTCCACCGCCGCCTGCGGTCGCTCGAGGGCGACCTGTCGAGCCGCGTCGAGGTGCTGACCCGCCTCGTCAACGCGCTCATCGAGCTCGGCGAGGTCCGCGAGGAGCTCGCGCTCTTCACGCCCGCGCGCCGCGCCCGCGACGCGGCGCGCGCCCTCACGAGCGCCGTCGTCACGGGGGAGGGCGACGTGTCGCACCTGCGGCGCTCCCCGGACCTCGTGGACGTGCTCGGCTACTGGCTCGTGCCCGCCGCGCTCGCGGTCGCCGAGCTCCCCGCCGGGCGGCTCGACCGGGAGGCCGCCGAGGAGGCCCTGCTGCGCGACCGCCGTCGTGCCGCGACGTACCTCGTCGCGGTGTGCGCGCTCGTCGGGCAGCCGGGACTCGCGCGCGAGTGGGTGCCGGGGGTGCTCGACGCGCCCGTCCTGCCCGCCGCGGGCTGGGGGAGCGCCGACGGCGCCCCCGAGCCGTCGCCGGGCGCGGGCGAGGGGCCGGACGAGGTGGGCGTCACCGGGGCCGAGCGCGCGCTGTGGGTCGCGGCGGCGGCCGGTCACCTCGGCGGTGACGGGGTCGAGGTCGTGCGTCGCGCGCTCGCGGAGCGGGTCGCGCTGCTCGACGACGACGCGCGCGCCCGCTGGCGGGCCCGGCTCCTGGAGGCGGCGCCGTCGCTGCCCGAGCCGCCCGCCGACGGCGCGGCCTGGGGCAGCCCCGAGGCCGCGGGGGACGTGGCGGGGGCGCGCCGTCGGGCCGCCGCCCCCGACGCGCTCCCGCTCCTGCGGTCGTGGACGGCGTGGTCGCGCGCGCTCGTGGCGGGGGAGGTCGCGGTGCCCGCGCCGGACCCCGGACCCCTCCCGGCCGGGACCCCCGAGGCGCCCGGCGCGGCGCTGCTCCACGTCGTCGCGTCGCTCGTGGACGAGGGGGCGCCCGTGGAGCGCGAGCTCCTGGACCGGGCGGCGCTGCTCGACGAGCGCGTGGGGCGAGCGCCCCGCGAGGACGGGCCCGGGTGGGACGCCCCGGCGGGGACGCTCGTCGACCTGCTCGTCGAGGACGCCCGCGGGACCGACCCCGGGCGTGCGGCGCTCGCGGGCCCGCTCGTCGCCGAGGAGCTGCGGGCCGCGACCCACGCGCGGGCCGCGGAGCTCGCGGCGGCGCCCGCCCCGTCGCGCGAGCTGCGCCTCGGGGGTCGCACCGTGACGGTCACGCCGACCGAGGACGGCGCCGCACCGGCCGCGACGGCCCGCGCGGAGCTCCTCGCGCAACCGGTGGACGGCGTGTCGTGGGGCGCCGTCGGCGGGACCGCCGCGGTCGCGGCGCTCGGCGTCGTGCTCGGCCTCGCCGCCTCGCCGGCGTGGTTCACGGTGGCCGTCGTCGCGGCCGGCCTCGCCGCGTGGCAGTGGTTCGCGGGGGAGCGGCGGGCACGCGACCAGCGCGCCGAGGCGCAGGCCCGCGCGGACCGGTTCGACGCCGACCTCGCCGAGGCGCGCACCGCCGTGGCCGCGTCCGCGGAGCGCGCGCGGACCCAGCGCGAGGCCGTCGCGACCGTCGTCGCGGACCTCGACGACACCCTCGCCGAGCTCGCCGCCCGAACCCCGGCCTGACGCGGGCGGACGGCCGCGCCGGGCCCGCCCGATGCGGCCGCGCCAGGGGCCGTCCGCCCCCGCTCCCGGGCCGTCCGGCCCGGGAGCGGACGGGCCCCTCCGGCGTTCGAACGAGGGCTTCGAACGCCGGATGAACTGTCGGTGAACAGTGGCGGAAGAATCCACAGGATGGTCGAGCGCGCGGCGGTCGTGACCGCACCATGGACGACGTGACCGAGACGCTCCTGCTGGTGCTCGTCGTCGTGACCGCACTGGCCTTCGACTTCACCAACGGCTTCCACGACACGGGCAACGCGATGGCCACGTCCATCGCCACCAAGGCCCTCAAGCCCAAGACCGCCGTCGCCCTCTCCGCCGTCCTCAACATGGTCGGGGCGTTCCTCTCCCTGGCCGTCGCGGCGACCATCGCGAAGGGTCTGGTCGACGCCGACGTCATCACCCTCGAGGTCGTCCTCGCGGGACTCGTGGGCGGCATCACCTGGAACCTCCTGACCTGGTTGCTCGGCATCCCGTCGAGCTCGTCGCACGCCCTCATCGGCGGCGTCGTGGGCTCCGTGCTCGCGGCAGTCGGCACGCAGGGCGTCATCTGGAGCGGCGTCGCCGCCAAGGTGCTCATCCCCGCGCTGCTCGCCCCGCTCATCGCGGTCGGCGTCGCGAGCGTCGGCACGTGGGCCGTGGCCCGCCTCACGCGCGACGTCCCCGAGGACGTCTCCACGCGGGCGTTCCGCTGGGGCCAGGTCGGCTCCGCGTCGCTCGTCTCGCTCGCGCACGGCACCAACGACGCGCAGAAGTCGATGGGCATCATCCTGCTCGCGCTCATCGCGGCGGGCGCCGTCCCGGCCGACTCGAGCGTGCCGTTCTGGGTCATCCTGTCCTGCGCGTTCTTCATGGCCCTCGGCACCTACCTGGGCGGCTGGCGGATCATCCGCACGCTCGGCAAGGGCCTCGTCGAGATCGACACCCGCCAGGGCATGGCGGCCGAGACGTCGTCCGCCGCGGTCATCCTCATGTCGGGCCTCTTCGGCTACTCGCTCTCGACGACGCACGTCGCCACCGGTTCGATCCTCGGCTCGGGCGTCGGGATGCCCGGCGCGAAGGTCCGCTGGGGCGTCGCGGGCCGCATGCTCGCCGCGTGGGGCCTCACGCTCCCGGCCGCCGGTCTCGTCGGCGCGGCCTGCTACGGCATCCAGCACGGCATCGGGGGCACCGCCGGGACGGTCGTCGTGTTCGCGATCCTCGTCGGCTCCTCGCTGGCCATCTGGATCGCCTCGCGCCGCAAGCCCGTCGACCACACGAACGTCAACGACGCCTGGGAGGAGGGCGCGGTGGACGCCGGGCTCGAGTCCGAGGTCGTCGAGGCGCGCGAGGCCGCGCTCGAGCGTCGTCTCGACGTCGCCGACCCGTTCACCGATGCCGCGCCCGCCCCGGCGCCGACCACCCCGACCACGCCCGCCTCGCGCCAGCGCGCGGGCGTCTGACCGGCAGCCCGGAGGAGAGAACCGTGTTCGTCGAGATCGACTCGCTGCTCAAGGTCGTCGTCGCCGGCCTCGTGGTCGGCGCGGGCCTGCCCGCCCTGTTCGCCCTGGGGGTCCGGCTCGCCGCCGGGCGCGCCGTGCCCGTCGAGGTCGGCACCCCGGACGGCCGCTTCACGTCCGACGGCCGCACGGTGCGCGTCGAGCGCGCGACCCGCCCCCGTCAGGTCGGCGCCGTCGTGTGCTTCGCCGTCGTGGTCGTCGCGATCGCCGTCGGCATCGCGTTCGTCGCGGGCGGGGGCCACTGACCCGGGACCACACGCTCCGCTGAGTGCAGGAAGAAGTCGCGGTCGGACGTTCCGGCCGCGACGTCTTGCTGCGCCCGGCGGGTGGGGGTCAGGCGGAGTCGCGGACCACGAGGTGCGGCTCGAACAGGACCGAGCGCGCGTCGGCGTCCGGGTCGTCGATCGCGGCGAGCAGGAGCCGCGCCATCTCGGCCGCCATCTCCTCGACAGGCTGCCGGACCGTCGTGAGCGGCGGGTGGGCCTGGCGCGCGACCGTCGAGTCGTCGAAGCCGACGACGGCCACGTCCTGCGGGACGCGGCGGCCCGCCTCCTGCAGGACGAGCGACGCGCCGTCGGCCATGAGGTCGCTCGCGCCGAACACGCCGTCGACGTCCGGTCGCGCGGCGAGCAGCTCGCGCGCCGCGGCCTCCCCGCCCGCGCGGGTGAAGTCGCCCTCCACGACGAACGGCTCCGCGAGCCCGGCGGCCCGTACCGCCGCGAGGAAGCCGTCGCGGCGTCCCCGCGCGAACGGCACGTCCGACGGGCCGGCGACGGTCGCGAGGCGCGTGCGGCCGTCCGCGATCAGACGCTCGGCGGCGATCCGGCCGCCGGCCGCCTGGTCGAGGTCGACCCAGCTCACGCCGGCCGCCTCGTCGACCCCGTCGAGGTGCGTCGACAGCACGACCGGCACGGTGAGCGCGGCGAACCGTGCCGGCAGCGGGTCGCTCGCGCTCGACGTGATGAGCAGGACGCCGTCGACGTGCCCCTGCCGCACGTAGCGCACGACCTGGTCGTGCGCGGGCGGGTCCGCGGGCAGGATCGCGAGGTGGATGTCGCGCGGGCGCAGCACCTGCTGCGCGCCCGCGGTCACGCGCCCGATGTACGGGTCGGTGAACAGCCGCTCAAGGAACGGGCTCGGGGAGCGCTGCTCCGACGGCTCGGACACGACGAGCGCGACCGACCCCGTGCGCCGGGTGACGAGCGTCCGGGCGGCGAGGTTGGGGACGTAGCCCGTCTCGTCGATCGCCCGCTCGACGACCGCCACGATCGCCGGGTCCACCGTCGGCACGCCGTTGATCACGCGGGACACCGTGGCGCGGGAGACGCCCGCGACGGCCGCGACGGCCTCGAGCGTCGGGCGGGGAGCGGGGCGACGGGCAGCCATGCGGTCAGTTATACCGCCGGGCCGTGCGCTCAGCGCAGCCGCTCCTTCGCCGCGAGCACGCGCAGCACGGCCGCGTCGACCTGCGCGGCGAACGCGTCGTCGCTCGACGCGCGCTCGACGACGGCCGCCACCATGGGCTCGACGACGCTCGGGTCCGCGGACGCCAGCACCATGTCGCCGCCCGCGGCGATCGTCAGGACGGCGCGGTCCGCGGGCGACCAGGCCTGCACCTGCTGCGCGGCGGACACGTCGTCGGTGAGGACGACGCCGTCGAACCCCAGGTCGCCCCGCAGCATCCCGTCCACGACGACGGGCGAGAAGGCCGCGGGGAGCGTCCCGTCGATCTGCGGGTAGACGGCCGTGGAGGTCATGACGAACGCCGCGCCGGCCTCGATGCCCGACGCGAAGACGGCGACCGACGCGTCGTCGCGCGTCGTCACGTCGTCGGTGACCCCGGCGTCGGTGTCGGTGTTCTCGGTGACGCGGCCGAGCCCGGGGAAGTGCTTGATCGTCACGTCCACGCCCGACGCCTCCATCCCGGCGCTGAACGCGTTCGCGTGCGACGTGACCGAGTCCGGCGTGAACCCGTAGCTGCGCTGGAAGGCCCCGATCGGCGGGTTCTGCGCGGCCGTCCCCTCGGGCACGAGGTCCATCACGGGCGCGAGGTTGAGGTTCACGCCTGCCGCGGCGAGCTCGGCGCCCCACGTGGTCGCGTCGGCCTGGAGCGTCGCCGGGTCGAGCCGGGCCTGGTCGGTCGCCGCCGGGATCTGCGAGAACCCGGGCCCGCGCAGCACCTGGACCTTCCCGCCCTCCTGGTCCGTCGCGACGAACAGCGGGGTGCCGTTCGTCGTCTCCGGGGAGACGAGCGCCGTGAAGCCCGCGACGAGGTCCGCCGTCGGGCCGGTCCCGGCCTGCGAGCGGCCCGCGAGGAACACGTTGCCCACGTGCAGGCGCGAGACGGCGTCGTAGCTCACCTGCTGCGGGTCCCGAACGTCGACCCCGACCATGAAGAGCTGCCCCACCTTCTGCTCGAGCGTCCACCCGGCCAGGGGGTCCTCGGGCGGGGTGGACGGCGTCGGCGACGTGCCCGACGGCGTCGGGTCGGCCGGGGCGGACGGCGTGCCCGACGGCGGGGCCTGCGGCGCGGGGGCGGGCCGCGTGAGGTACCAGGCGACGGCCGCCACGGCGGCGAGCGCGGTCACGACGGCGACGACGATCCAGGTGGTCCGGGCACGAGCGGTCACAGGCGACACCTCCGACGCCACGGTAGCCCGACGGCCGCGGAGGGGGCCGTCCCGGGCGATCCCGCGACCCCCGGGGGGTATGACCGACGCCACCACCGGGTTCGCGTCATGATCGGCGTCCCGGCGCGTCTCCTGGGTGACATGGCGTCCTGGCCTCGCGGCCGCGGGGCGCACCCCCCGAACCTGGAGCCCGGCAATGACCCCTCGCCCACCCTCCCTCCGCGTCGCACCCGGACGCCTGCGCAGAGCGGTCGCGGCGCTCGTCGCCGCCGTGCTCGCCCTGGCCGGCGCCGTCGTCCTCGTCTCGGGGCCGCAGGCGCGCCCGGCGTCCGCCGCGGTCGGGTCCTGCCCCGCGCCGGGGGACATGCCGAACGTCGGCCAGACGCCGCCGCTGTTCACGGACACGAACGTCACGGTGTGGACCGGGGGCGACTACCTCGCCACGGCGAGCGCCGCGGAGTCGGAGGGGCTGCTCGTCGTCGCGGGGGAGGCGACGATCGACGGCCCCGGGAACTTCAGCATCGGCGCGGTCGGAGCGGGCTCGCAGATCACGCCGCCGGACGGTGCGGTGATGCTCGCCGTCGGGGGCGGCCTGGAGATCGGGCCGGAGACGAGCGTCACCGTCGGCTCGACGCTGCCGACCGGCGGCGCCGTGAACGTCGGTGCCGCGGTCACGGGCGGCGGGTCGCTCTCGACCGCCGGGACGACGCCGGGCGCGGACGCCCCGGTCACGCAGGGCATGGGTGCGGCGGCCCTCGGCGAGTGGGCCGGGTACGGTGCCGTCGTCGCCGACGCGTCGGCGACGATCGCCGGGTGGCCCGCGACCGCGGCGGGCGTCGTGTCGGGGACCCGGGTGACCTTCACCGGCTCCGGCACCGCCGACCCGCAGGTGTTCACCGTCGACGCCGCGCAGCTCGCGGGCGTCCGCGAGGTCGTCTTCGCGAACGTGCCGGACGACGTCGCGATCGCGATCAACGTGACCGGTGACGCTCCGGTGAGCATGAGCCCCAACTACTGGGAGGGCAACGGCTCGCCGTTCATCAACGACTTCAACTCCAACCCGGGCTTCGGCAACTGGGCCGCGCGCATCCTGTGGAACTTCGCGTCCACGCCGGACCTCGCGCTCGGCCGGGCCGACCAGTTCCTCGGCACGATCGTCGCGCCGGTCGCGGACGCGACGATCACGACGAGCACGAACGGCCGCGTCCTCGTGGGCGGGAACCTCACGTTCGGCGACCCGAGCGTGACCGGCGGGCTCGAGATGCACAGCTATCCGTGGATCGGGCCCGGCCCGTTCGACTGCACCGGGGGCGCGAGCTTCGCCGTGCAGAAGACCGTGACGGGCGAGGCGGCCGCGGACGTGCCCGCGGGCACGACGTTCCAGGTGGAGTACACCTACGAGCAGCCCGACGGCGTCACCGGGGGCGACACGCTCACGGTCCCGATCAGCGGAGCTCTGCTGAACGGGCCGACCCTGCCGGAGGGCACGGTCGTCACGGTCCGCGAGACGAACCTGCCGTCGGTGGCGGGCGTCGAGTGGGGCACGCCGGTGATCCGCGTGGACGGCGAGCCGCTCGGCGACCCGGCGCAGTTCACCGTCGCCGCGGGCCGCACGGTCACGGTCACCGTGGTGAACACGGCGAACGCCGGCGGCGGGACCACCGCCGTGGGCGGCTTCACGGTGGCGAAGGTCCTCGCCGGGGACGCCCTCGGCCTCGTCCCGGCGGACACCGCGTTCCTCGTCGAGTGGGAGGCCACGCTGCCGCAGGGCGCGACGTACGACGGCGACCTTACCGGCACCCTGACCGTGCTCGCGGACGGCGCCGTGGTGGCCGGGCCCGCCGACCTGCCGGTCGGCACGACGGTGACGTTCACCGAGCGGCTGCCGCTCCCGGTGGTCGACGGCGTCGCGTGGGGCGACCCGGTCGTGAGCCCGGCCGGGCCGGTGACGGTCGTCGAGGGCGCGACGGGCGTCGCGGTGACGGTCACCAACGTCGCGGATCCCGTCGTCGGCGGGTTCGCGGTCCGCAAGGCCGTCGAGGGCTCCGCCGCGGGCGACGTCCCGGCGGGCACCGCGTTCCTCGTCGACTGGACCGCGACCGTCCCCACGGACGTCGCCTACGACGGCCCGACCACGGGCACGCTCACGGTGCGCGCCGACGGCACGCTCGTGAGCGGTCCGGCGGACCTGCCGGTCGGCACGGTCGTGACGCTCGCGGAGCAGCAGCCGCTGCCCGCGGTCGACGGCGTCGTGTGGGGCGTCCCGTCGTTCGACCCGGGGCCGTCGGTGACGGTGGTCGAGGGCGCGGCCGTCGAGGTCACGCTGACGAACACCGCGGAGGCGGTGCAGGAGGTCGGCGGGTTCGCCGTCCAGAAGACCGTCGCGGGCGGCGCGGCCGGCGCCGTCCCGGGCGGCACGGAGTTCGTCGTCGACTGGACGGCGGAGCTCCCCGAGGGGGCCGAGCACGCGGGGGAGACGCAGGGCACGCTCACCGTCCGCGCCGACGGCACGGTCGACGCGGGGCCGCAGGACCTCCCGGCGGGGACCGTCGTGCGCTTCGCCGAGCGGCAGCCGCTGCCGACGGTCCCCGGGGTTACGTGGGGCGAGCCGGTGTTCTCGCCCGCGACGGTGACCATCGGCGACGGCGACGCCGTCGCCGGCGTCGCGCTGACCAACCAGGCCGACGCGCTCGTCGGGGGCTTCTCCGTCGCGAAGACCGTCACGGGCGACCTCGCCGGGAGCGTGCCCCCGGGCACGGAGTTCTCGGTCGCGTGGTCCGCGGCGCTGCCCGCCGGGTTCACCCACGACGGCCCGGTCGCCGGGACGCTCACGGTGCGCGCCGACGGGACGGCCGTCGACGGCCCGCAGGACCTCCCGGTCGGGACGGTCGTGACGTTCACGGAGACCGACCTGCCCGAGGTGGGCGACGTCGTCTGGGGCGCGCCGGTGTTCTCGCCCGCGTCCGTCACGGTCGGTGACGGCGAGGACACGCTCGTCACGCTGACCAACACGACGCAGGACGTGGCCGCGGTCGGCGGGTTCTCCGTCGCGAAGGAGGTCGTGGGCGACCGCGCGGACCTCGTCCCCGCGGGGACGACATTCACGGTCACGTACGCGTACGAGCTCGAGGGCACGCCCGTGGGCGGCTCCGTCGAGGTCCCGGCCGACGGCACGGTCGTCGCAGGGCCGCAGAACCTCCCGGCCGGGACGGTCGTGACGTTCGGCGAGACGGACCTGCCCGCGGTCGACGGCGTCGAGTGGGGCACGCCCGTCTTCAGCCCGCCGACGCTCGTCGTCGGCGACGGGACGGACGCGCTGGTCACGGTGACGAACACGGCCGACCAGGCCGTGGGCGGTTTCTCCGTCGTGAAGGAGGTCGTGGGGGCCGCGGCGGGCTCGGTGCCGGCGAGCACCGAGTTCACCGTCCGCTACGCGTTCGACCGCGACGGCGAGCCCGTCACCGGCACGCTCACGGTGCGGGCCGACGGCCAGGTCGTCGACGGGCCGCAGGACCTTCCCGTGGGGACCGTCGTGCGGCTCACCGAGACCGACCTGCCGACGGTCCGCGGCGTCGACTGGGGCACGCCGGTGCTCACCGTCGGTGACGAGCGGGTGACCGAGGTGACGGTCGGTGCGGGCGCGCCGGTCGTCGTGACGCTGACGAACACCGCGTCGTCGGCCGGCGGCCTCGCGATCACGGGCGGGGACGTCGTCGCCGTGACGACGCTCGCGCTGCTGCTCGTCGGCACGGGCGCCGCGCTCCTCGCGGTCCGCGCTCGCCGCCGCCGCACCGCCTGACGCGCGGGGCGTCGTCGGGCCGGTGCCGGACGGACGACGGGCCGGTCACCTCCTCGCGGGGGTGACCGGCCCGTCGTCGTGCGGGGCGGGACGCGTCAGTCGTGGCCCGCGAGCGTCGCGAGCGCCTTCGTCCACAGGGCGTGGGCGCGCTCGGCGCGCTCGGCCGTCTCGATGTTGCGCTCGACGACGCGCACGAGCGTCCCGGAGTCGTCGGGCTCGAGCGTGATCGCGATGTCGTGGTAGCTCTGCGGCACGTCGGGCAGGCCCATGGTGGGCGAGAAGTGCGTGAAGTGCAGCAGGCGGGGGCGCTCGACGGCCACGACGGTGCCCCAGTCGGCGAACTCGCGGCCCATGTAGTGGCCCTCGAACGTCACGGGGCTCCCGGGCCGGAAGTCGGTCTCGATGTTCATGCCGAGCATCCAGCGGGCGCTCGGGTGCATGAGCTCGGCCCAGACGACCTGCGGGGGGCGGGCGACGTGGGTCTCGACGGTCGTGCTGTGCTCGGTCAGGGTGTGGTCGTTCACGGGTGTCTCCGGGGGCTGGGGGCTGGCTCCTGGGCCCGACGGTAGACCCTCCGGGGGGCACCGGCAGCCGGTAGGTTCGGCGCGTGACCCGACTCGTGCTCGTCCACGGCCGCGACAACCAGGGGCTCGACGCCGAGCAGCTCGACCGCACGTGGACCGAGGTCCTCGACGCGGGCCTCGCGGCGGCGGGCTCGGGCGTCGTCGTGCGCGACGCGGACACGGCGTTCGTCTACTACGGCGACACGCTCGCCGCGCTCGTCGGCGGTGCCGCGACGCCGCCGCCGGTCACCGTGCACGCGGTCGGCGCGCCGCGCGACGGGGACGCCCTTCTGTCCGCGGCCGAGGCCGCGGACGAGGCCGCGTTCGTGGCGGCCGTCGCCGAGGAGGTGCTGCGCGCCGCGGGCGCGACGGTGCCGGTGCGCCCGGAGGGTGCCGGGCCCGGTGGCGTGGAGGGAGACGTCGGCGCGTGGCTCAACCTGCTGCTGTCCGCGCTCGACCGGTCCGTGCCGGGCCTGAGCGGCGCCGTCGTCGCGCTGCTCGCGCGCGACGTCTGGGCGTACCTGCACGACGACGCCGTCCGCACGACGATCGACGACGCGCTCGCCGCCGCGATCCCGACGGACGGGCCCGCCGTCGTCGTCGCGCACTCGCTCGGGTCGGTCGTCGCCTACGCCGTGCTGCGCGAGCACCCCGACGCCGCGCGCTGGGACGTGCCGCTCCTGCTCACGCTCGGGTCCCCGCTCGCCGCCCGGGCGATCCGGGACGTCCTGGCCGCGCGCGCCCCGCTGCGCGTGCCGGCCCCCGTGCGGCGGTGGGTCGCGGCGCGCGACCCCCGGGACGCGCTCGCGCTGCACGGCCTCGGGCCGGCGGCGTTCCCGCTCGACCCGGCGTCGCCGGGGATCGAGGAGCTCGTCGTCGCGAACGCCGCGCCGGGCCACCACGCGGCGGCCGTCGTGCTCGACGGCGGGCGGCCCGCCGGCTACCTCGCCGTCCCCGAGGTCGCGCGCACCGTCGCGGACGCGCTCGACTCCTGAGAGCGTCGTCCCCGCGGGCGGGGGCGGCCCGGGTGCACGACGCCGGGCGGGCCCCCGGTCAGGAGACGCCGTGCAGACGCGCGTGCAGCGCGCGGACCTCCACCTCGAGCTCGTACGCGGGGCCACGCACGGCGACCCCGGGCGCGACGTCGCCGATCGCGAGCGGGCGCACCGGGCCCGGCGCGACGCCCCACTCCTCCAGCCACCCGACGAGCTGTGTCGTGCTCGCGGCGTAGACGACCGGGCCGAGGCCGACCCACGCGTGCGCCGCGCTGCACATCGCGCAGTGCTCGCCGGACGTGTAGACGACTGCGTCGCGCCGCTCCTCGGGGGTGAGGTGCGCGGCGGCCCAGCGGGCGATCTCGAGCTCGGGGTGCCGGGTCGCGTCGCCGTCCTTGACGCGGTTGCGGTCCTCGAACCGCACGACCCCGTCCCGGTCGACGAGGAGGGAGCCGAACGGCTCGTCGCCGTCGTCGAGCGCCTCGCGGGCCAGCTCGACGCAGCGGCGCAGGTGCACGAGGTCGTCGGCGGTCGGCTGGGGCAGGCTCTGGTCGCTCATGGCGTCATCCTCGCCCGGTCACGACGCGACCGCGAGGGCGGCTCGCACGTCCGCGACGAACCCGTCCACGTCGCCCGGGGTCGTGTCCCACGCGCACATCCACCGCACCTCGACGCGGTCGGGCGTCTCGCCCGACCCCCAGTCGTAGAACCGGTGCCGCTCGCGCAGGCGCGCGACCGCCGTGCGCGGGAGCGTCGCGAACACCGCGTTGACGAGCGTGGGCTGGGTGAAGGCGAGGCCCGACGCCGGGCCCGGGGCGGCGTCGTCGGGCCCGACGGCGGCCGGCACGACGACGTCCGCGAGCCCCGCGCGCAGCCGCGCGGCCATCGCGTTCGCGTGGCGGGCGTTGCGGAGCCAGAGCTCGTCGGCGTCGGCCACCTCGTCCACCTCGGCGACGACGTCGCCGACCGGCTCGAAGAGCGCGAGGAGCTGCGCGGAGACGTAGCGCATCTTCGACGCGAGCTGCATCGTCGACTTGCGCACGAACTCCACGCCGTCGACCGCGGACGGGTCGAGCACGACGACCGCCTCGCCGAGCGCGAGCCCGTTCTTGGTGCCGCCGAACGACAGCACGTCCACGCCCGCGTCGGTCGTCAGGGCGCGCAGCGGGACGCCGAGCGCCGCGGCGGCGTTCGCGAGCCGCGACCCGTCGAGGTGCACCCGCATGCCGCGGGCGTGCGCGGCGTCGGCCACCGCCCGGATCTCGTCGGCCGTGTAGAGGGTGCCGAGCTCGGTGGACTGCGTGAGCGACACGACGAGCGGCTGCGCGCGGTGCGGGTCGCCGAGGTCGCCCGCGAACCGCTCGACCGCCGCGGGCATGAGCTTCCCGTCGGGCGCCGGCACCGTGAGCACCTTGACGCCGCCCACCCGCTCGGGGGCGCCGTTCTCGTCCGTGTTGAGGTGCGCGTGCTCGGACGCCACGACGGCGCCCCAGCGGGGGAGCGTCGCCATGAGCGCGACGACGTTCGCGCCCGTGCCCGTGAGCACGGGGTACGCGGTGGCGTCGGGCCCGAACCGCGCGCGGACGGCGTCCTGCAGGCGCGCGGTCCACGGGTCCTCGCCGTACGAGATCTCGTGCCCGGCGCTCGCGGCGGCGAGCGCGGCGAGGACGTCGGGGTGGGCGGGGGAGTAGTTGTCCGAGGCGAACGAGGTCACGTGCCCAGCGTAGGTCGGCGGGGCGGCCCGGCCGCGCGCGAGCGGGCCGGGGCGCGCCTAGCGTCGAGGAGGGACGCGGTGCGCGTCCCGAGGACCGCGCGCAGCGCGCGAAGCACGGAGGTGCAGCGATGACCACGAACCCCGACCAGCCCGGCACGGGCCCGGGCTCCCCGGCGGAGCCGACGGTGGAGCCGCCCAAGTCGCCCGGCCCGCCCCCGGACCCCTCGGAGCCGCCGCACGACCCGAGCCACACCGACCCGGTCCCCGGCGGACCGGCCGACCCGTCGCCCGACGTCCCCGACCGGCCGTCGTCGCCGGGCCGGCCCGTCGGCCCCGACGAGCCGACCCACGGCTGACGCCTCGGGCTCACTCCCCGGGCTCACGCCCTGGCTGACGCCCGGTCGGCACCCGGCCGACCGACCCGCGCACGCCCCAGCCGCGCCGGCTCAGAGGAGCCGGCGCGACCCGGGCGGCGTGACGCGCAGCCAGCGGAACCCGTAGCCGTCGAGCCGCACCTCGGCGGTCCCGTCGGGCGCGGGCTCGACGTCGTCCGCGTCGAGGACGTCGACGAGGCGTGCGTCCTCCGGCAGGTCGCCCAGGGGCACCCGCACGACGACCGGGTCCGGCGACAGGTTGTGCAGCGTCACCATCGAGGCGTCCTGCCAGGTGGTGCGCAGCGCCAGCACGGACGGCTCGGGCGAGTCGAGCACCTGCGCGTCGCCCCAGCCCAGCTCGGGGCACTCGCGGTAGCGGTGCGCGAGCATCCGCACGAACGTGAGCAGCGACTCCGGGTCCCGGCGCTGGTCGGCGACGTTGACATGCTCGGGCGCGTACCCGTCGCCCGGCAGCGGCGCCGCGAGCCGGCGCGCGGGAGCGCGGGAGAACCCGCCGTTCGGCCCCGACGTCCACTGCATGGGCGTCCGCACGGCGAGGCGCCCCGGCACGTCCAGGTTTTCGCCCATGCCGATCTCCTCGCCGTAGAACAGCACGGGCGTGCCCGGCAGCGAGAAGAGCAGCGAGTACACCATCCGCAGCCGGCGCGGGTCGCCGCCCAACATCGGGGGCAGCCGCCGTCGCAGCCCCCGCCCGTAGAGCTGCATGTCCTCCTCGGGCCCGAACGCGGCGAAGACCTCGGCGCGCTCGTCGTCCGTGAGCTTGTCGAGCGTGAGCTCGTCGTGGTTGCGCACGAACGTCGCCCACTGGGTGTCGCGGGGGATGGGCGGACGGGCCGCGAGCGACCCGGCGAGCGGGGTCGCGTCGTGCCGGGCGAGCGCCAGGTACAGCGCCTGCATCGCGTTGAAGTCGAACTGGAGCGTCAGCTCGTTGCTCGTCACCCCGCCCGGGTCGCCGTCGGTCGGGTCGCCGTCCCCGAAGTAGCGCGCCTGCTCCTCGTACGGCAGGTTGACCTCGCCCATGAGGATCGCGTCGCCCGACCGCCGCCCGACGAACGCGCGCAGCACGCGCAGCAGGTCGTGGGGGTCGTCGATCTCGTCGCCCGGGTTCGCGGCCGCGTCGGTCAGCGCGTAGGGGACGGCGTCGACCCGGAAGCCCGAGATGCCGAGCTCCAGCCAGAACCCGATCGTCTTGGCGATCGCGTCCCGCACCTGCGGGTTCGCGGTGTTGAGGTCGGGCTGGTGCCGGTAGAAGCGGTGCCGGTACCACTCGCCGGACGCCTCGTCGAGGGTCCAGATGCCCTCCTCCTGGTCGGGGAAGACCACCTGGTCCTTGGTCGACGGCGGCTCGTCGGACCGCCAGACGTAGTAGTCCCGGAACGGGGACGTGGTGGACCGCCGCGCGGCGCGGAACCACGGGTGACGGTCGGACGTGTGGTTGACGACGAGGTCCACGATCACGCGGATGCCCCGGTCGCGCGCGGTCCGCACGAGCTCGACCACGTCGCCCAGGTCGCCCAGGCGCGGGTCGACGCCGAGGAAGTCGGTGATGTCGTAGCCGTCGTCGCGGTCGGCCGTCGGGTAGAACGGCATGAGCCACAGGCACGTCACCCCGAGGTCGGCCAGGTGGTCGATCCGCTGGACCAGGCCGGGGAAGTCGCCGATCCCGTCGTCGTCCCAGTCCATGAAGGTCTCGACGTCGAGGCAGTAGACGACCGCGTTCTTCCACCACAGGTCGCCGGTGTCGCGGATCCTCACGCCGCACCCCCGTCGGTCGTGGCGGCGCACGCCTCGCGCAGCCGGGGCAGGAGGGCCTCGCCCGCCGCGTCGAGGAACGCGTCCTGCTGCTGCCCCACGTGGTGCAGGTACACCTCGTCGAACCCGCACGCGACCAGCTCGGCGACGCGGTCCGCCAGGCGCTGGGGGTCGTGCTCGACGAGCACCGTGCCGCGCACCTCCTCCGGGCGCACGAGCTCCGCCACCGCGTCGTACTGCTCCGGGGTCTCGAGGTGCCAGTTCACGCTGGGCGGGAGGAGGTTCGAGCGCCACTGGTCGTGCGCGACGGCGAACGCCGCCTCGTCGTCCGTGCCCCACGCGACGTGCACCTGGAGCGCGAGCGGCCCGCGGCCCCCGGCGTCGCGGTACTCGCCGACGACCTGGCGCAGCGACTCGACGGGCTGGTTCACGGTGACGAGGCCGTCGGCCCAGTCGGCGTGGCGGCGCGCCGTGGCGGGGGTGACGGCCGGACCGACGAGCCGCGGCGCGACGTCGGGCAGCGACCACACGCGTGCCCGGTCCACCGTGACGTGCCCGTGGTGCGTGACCTCCTCGCCCGCGAGGAGGGCCCGGATGACGTCGACGCACTCGCGCAGGCGGGCGTCGCGCTCGGCCTTCGTGGGCCAGCGCTCGCCCGTGACGTGCTCGTTCATCGCCTCGCCCGAGCCGAGCGCGGCCCAGAAGCGGCCCGGGAACATCGCGCCGAGCGTCGCGATCGCCTGCGCGGCGATCGCCGGGTGGTAGCGCTGGCCGGGGGCGGTGACGACGCCGAACGGCAGCGCGGTCGTCGCGAGCGCGGCGCCGAGCCACGACCACGCGAACCCGGACTCGCCCTGGCGCTCGCTCCAGGGGGCCAGGTGGTCGGAGCACATGGCGGCGTCGAAGCCGACCTGCTCGGCGCGGCGGGCCGCGGCGAGGAGGGGGCCGGGCGGGATCTGCTCGTGGGAGGCGTGGAAGCCGACGGTGACCATGGCGCCCAGTGAACCGACCCTCGCCGTGCCACGCTCGGCGAGGAGGGGGAACGGTGGAGGCTCCGTGGCCGCGCCGCGGGGCCCGGCGCGCCCGGGACTCGCGCCCGTACGCTGACGGGATGCGCCTGCTGACCTGGACGTTCGCCGTCTACCTCGCCGCCGTCCTGGTCGTGACGCTCTGGCCGTCGCCGCAGTCCACCGACGCGCCCGGCTGGGCGACGTCCACGCTCGGCTTCCTCCAGGGCCTCGGGATCCCGATCACGCTGCCGGTGCTCGAGGCGCTCGCCAACGTCGTGATGTTCGGGCCGTTCGGCGTGCTCGGCGTGCCCCTCCTGCGGGGCGCGGCCGCCCGCCGGGGTCGCGCCGTCCCGGGCGTGTGGCGCGCCGTCGGGCTCGTGACGCTCGCGGGCTGCGCCCTCTCGGTCGCGATCGAGCTCACCCAGAACCTCCTGCCCGGCCGCGTCCCGACGGTCCAGGACGTCGTCCTGAACACGGCCGGCGCGCTCCTGGGCGCCGTGCTCGTGGCCGCGGTGCTCGCGGTCGGGGCGGCGCGCCGCACGGCCGCGCCCCGCCGCTGAGCGCTCCCGAGCACTCCTGTGCGCCGCGGCGGCGCCGTCAGGCGATCGTGCCGTCGACGTAGGACCAGCGGTCGCCCTCCCGGACGAACCGGCTGACCTCGTGGAGCCGGCCGCGGTCGGCCGGGTCGGTGCGCGAGCGGTGGTGCGCGACGAACTCGACGACCCCGGTCGTGTCGAACGGGCCGCCCGCCTCGGTGCGCACGACGTCGAGGCGACGCCACTCGACGTCGTCGTCGAGGTCGAGGTCGAGGTCGGCGGGCCGGGTGGAGGGGTGCCAGGTCGCGCGCAGGTAGTCGGCGTCGCCGACGGCGAACGCGCTGTAGCGCGAGCGCATGAGCGCCTCGGCGGTCGGTGCGTGCGGGCCCGGGGCGGCGCCGTCCGGGCCGGGGCGCAGCCCGGCGTGGTACCGGCCGCAGCACGACCCGTAGGTGTCGCCGGAGAGGCACGGGCAGCGTGCGTCGTCGTCGAGGGGGTTCCCGGTCATGCGGCCGCATCCTACGGGCGGGACGTGCGGAGGCGGGCCGCGCACGACGGCGCCCGCCCACCGACCGGTGAGCGGGCGCCGTCGTGCGCGTCAGTCCTGCGGGTCCCAGGGGCCCCAGCGGTCGCCGGGCGCCTGGTTCCGGGTCCACCACTTCGCGGTGTACGTCGTGCCCTCGTACGTCACGCTGTCGCCCTTGACGTAGACGCGGCTCGGCTTCCACGCGCCGACCCCGGCGGAGTCGACCCCCGCGATCTCCTCCCACGGGCCCCACGCGTCGGCACCGGGCGTCTGGCCCTTCGTCCACCACTGCGCGCGCCACACGGCGCCGCCGTAGGTGACCGTGGTGCCGCCCGCGTACGCGGTGCCCTTCGACCAGGCCGGCGGCTCGGTGTACGTCGGCTGGGCCTGCGGGTTGAACTCGTCCGTCACGACCGACTTCGCGGCGTTCGTCACCGGGTCGTCGAGCAGCAGGACGTCGAGGCCCTGCTGGATGTCGTTCGAGATGATCGCGCCGTTGTACCAGTACGCCGACCACGAGCCGCCGAGGATCAGCCGCTCCGCGGACAGCGGGCCGCGGTCGAACCACGCGATCTCGACGGGGTTCGCCGAGTCCGTGAAGTCCCACACCGAGATGCCGCCCTGGTACCAGGCCTGGACCATGATGTCGCGGCCCGGGACGGGGATGAGCGAGCCGTTGTGCGCGACGCAGTTCTCCGTCGCGGCCTGCTCGCGCTCGATCTTGTAGTAGCTCTTGAACACGAGCTCGCCGCCCACGATGTCGTAGATGGCGTCCGCGCCCTTCTCGGGCCCGACGGTCGGGTTGCACGTCGGCGCCCCGCCCCCGCCGAGCTCGTCCGTGAAGACGACCTTGGTGCCGGCGTTGTTGAACGTCGCCGAGTGCCAGAACGCGAAGTTCGTCGTGTCCCGGACGACCTCGGTCACCACCGGGTGCGCGCGGTCGGAGATGTCGAGCAGGATGCCGTCGCCCATGCACGCGCCCGCCGCGAGGTCCTTCGACGGGTAGGTCGTGATGTCGTGGCAGCCCGACGTCGTGCTCGAGCCGTTGCCGCCCGGGTTGCCGCCGTCGGGGAAGAGGACGGGCGTCGAGACGAGCTCCGCCGCGGCGGGGTCGTCGAGCGGGATCTGCACGACCGAGATGAGGTCGTGCGGGGGCTGGCAGTCGGGGAACGCCGCGTTCGGGCTGTACGACGAGACGTAGACGAACAGCTCCTCGCCGTCCTGCGACGGCGCGAGGGAGTGCGTGTGGGAGCCGCACTGCGTCTCGACGGACGCCACGTACTCGGGCGCCGTCGGCTCGGAGATGTCGAAGACCTTGATGCCCTCCCACGACTCCTTGATCGCGGCGCTCCGGGCGACGTTCTCGCACGAGTCGTTGCTGCGCGAGGAGTCGGTGCTGAGGACGAGCAGGTCGCCGTAGACGGAGATGTCGTTCTGGGACCCGGGGCAGACGACCTGGGCGACCTGCTGCGGGGCGGTCGGGTTCGCGACGTCGTACACGGTGAAGCCGCCGTAGTTCCCGGCGAACGCGTACCGGCCCTGGAACGCGAGGTCGGTGCTGTACTGGCCCTCGGGCGCGAAGCCGCCGTTCTTCGGGATGTTGGCGACGTGCGCGAGGTTGGGGCTGCCGGCCGTCTCCCCGGGCGCCAGGACGTCGGTGGCCTGGGCGAGGGGGGCGAGGCGCTGTGCGGGGAGGTCTGCGAGCGAGGCGGCGGCCTGGTCGGTGAGCGCCGCCACCGCCTCGGGGGAGCCGTCGGACGGCTCCGCGGCGGCGGTCGTGGCGACCGCGAGGGTCGAGACGGCGAGGGTCGCCGCCAGGGACGAGGCGAGCAGGACCCGGCTCCGGTGCCGGTGCGTCTGCCGGTGCGTTCTTCGATGCACGAGGGAAACACCTCCTTGGTAGGGTGCTGCAAATTCTGGCGGGCAAATGTGATCTGGACCACTCAAACCGGGCGGTTCGCGACGATCTTTTACACGGAGGGAACAGCGCGGGTGCAGATTTTTCCCAGCCGTAACACAGCGCGGCGCAGCGCCGCGCGTGCCCTGACCTGCGGCGTCACCGCGACCGGCCTCGCGCTCGGCGCCGCGCTCGGTCTCGCCGCGTGCACGCCCGACCCGCAGCCGACGTCGACGCCGTCGAGCGTCGTCGTGCAGCCCGGGCGGCCGGGCGAGGACGCCACGACCGTCGCCCCCGAGGACTACGCGGGCGCGCCCGACGAGGGCTCGTGGAACCAGGCGGACGCCGCGTTCGTCACGGGCATGATCGAGCACCACCTCCAGGCGCTCGAGATCGCCGCGCTCGCACCCGACCGCGCCGGGTCCGACGCCGTGCGGTCGTTCGCGGAGCGCGTTACCGCCGCGCAGGGCCCCGAGGTGCACGCGCTCGCGTCGTGGCTGCGGGCCCGCGACCTCGCCGTGCCCGAGGGCGCGCAGGACGCGGGCGGGACCGGCCCGCGCGCGCCCGACGGTGGCCACGACCACGGCGACGGCACCGCCGGGATGCTCTCGGACGAGCAGCTCGCGGCGCTCGAGGCCGCGAGCGGGCCGGAGTTCGACCGCCTGTTCCTCGAGGGGATGATCCAGCACCACGAGGGCGCGCTCGCGATGGTCGACGTCGTGCTCGTCGAGGGGGAGGACCTCTTCGCGAACGAGATGGCGGCCGAGACGGCAGCCGGCCAGGGCGGCGAGATCGACCGCATGCGGGACCTCCTCGCCGCGCTCTGACCGCGGGCGCCCGGGTCGCGGCCCCCGAGCCGCCGCCGTACGGTCGGGACGTACGCGTGCTGCCACCCGACGGCGAGGAGGCCCCGTGGAGCGCTCCGACGGCACGACGGCGCCCGGAGAGAGCCCCGAGCGGAAGCAGTCACCGGCCCGTCCACGGGGCAGCCCGATGCTCATCGTGCTCATGATCATCGTGGTCCTCCCGTCGGTCCTCCTGGCCGACTCGTGGGGGGCGGGGGCGGTCGGGATCATCGGCGGCCTGACCGGGCTGTTCTCGCTCGTCGCGTTCATGGGCGGTCCGCTCCGGGCCGACCTGCGGGTCGTCGCCGTGCTGGGACCGCTGCTCGTGGTCGCCGCGGCGGTCCCGCGGCTCCTGGCGGAGACGTCGCGCCCCGCGGCGGTCGCGCTCGTCGTCGTGCTCGGGTTCGTGGCCGCGCTGTTCCCCCTGCTCGGCGAGCGCTACGCGACCGTCGGCCTCGGCCTGGGCATGACCACCGTCTTCGGCTACGGTTACGCCCCCCAGGGCGGGGCCGACCACCGGCAGGTCGTGCTGGCGGCCGTCGCCGGCGTGGTCGTGGCGGTGCTGCTGCGGGTCGTCATGGGCCTGCCCGACCCGTCGAAGACCACGCGGGAGCAGGTCGCCGCGGTGCTCGACGCCGCGGACCCCACCGCCGCGACGGCGACCGCGTTCCGCACCTGGCTCGTCGACGGTCGCAAGCGCTGGCTCGCCGGCGTGCTCGACGGGGCCTCGCGCTACCGGCTGGCGCGGCACACCGCCCGGCTGACCGGGGACGCGTCCCCGGACGACCTCGCCGCCCTGGAGCGGCGCGCCGAGGACCTGGCCGCGCGCGTGCGCGCCCGGCCGCGGCGCGCCGCGGGCCCGGCGCCTTCGCCGGCACCCGACCCCGCGTCGTCGACCGCCGTCGGCCCCGCCGGCGACGCGGCCCGTGCGCTGGACGCGGTCGAGCAGGCGCTGACACGCCACGACACGTCCGCGGTCCGGCTGGGGCGCGGCCCGCGCCACCAGTTCCTCGACGCCGTCCAGCACCCGTCCGGGCGGCTGCGGTCCGTGCAGGTCCGGCACGCGTTCCGCACCGCGCTCGCGCTGCTGGTGATGCTCCTCGTCACGTCCGGCCTGGAGCGGGGGGACCCGCTCGTCTCCACCGTGCTGCTGACCACCTTCAGCATCGTCCAGGCGAGCTGGCGCGACACCGTCACCAAGGCGCGGAACAAGATCCTCGGCCTCGTCTCGGGCTCGATCGGCGTCGCGGTGGTGCTGCTCGTCGTGCCGCAGCGGTACCTCACGCTCGTCGCCGTCGTCGCGCTGTGCCTGGGCCTGTGGTTCATCGCCGCGCGCCCGGCCCTGGGGGCCGCCTTCATGGTGGTCGTCAGCGTCGGCTTCAACTCCGTCACGCGCGATCTCGACCCGGTCGCCCTGCTCGCGCAGTACGTCGGCCTCACGGTGTGCGCGGTCGTGGTCGGGGTCGTCCTCGGGTTCGTCGTGGTCCCGAGCTTCCGCCCACCACCGTTGCGGCAGCGGGTCGAGACCGCGACGGCGGCCACCGCCGCCGCCCTCCGCGCCGGGGCGGTCGGCGTGGGGCCGGCGCCGCGTGCGGAGGACGTCGCGCTCGTCCGGGAGGCCGTGTACGAGCAGGACGAGCTGGTCCCCGACCGCGAGCACCTCGACAACCGGCAGGCCGAGGAGCTCGACGACCTGCGCGCCGCGCTGCGTGACGTGATCGTCCTCGCGAACGCGACGCAGATCGACGACGACGAGCGCGCCGCGGTCCTGCGGACGCTGAGCCCGGACGGGGCGACGCCGTCGGACGACGGCCCGACCCGGGGCGCGCCGAGCGCGGGGGACGGGCCCGACGCGGGGGAGGCGCCCGGTGCGGGGGCCTCGACACTGCTGGACCTCGCCCGCCGCGCGGCGTCGGCCAAGCGCTACCTGCTGACGACCCTCCCCGCCCCGTCCTGAGCGGTACCCACGACCCGCGAGCCGGTCCCCGGACGCGCGACGGCGGCCCGACCCCGGGAGGGGCGGGCCGCCGTCGGGCGTGCGGGACGGGTCAGCAGGACAGGTTGTTGCCCGTCGTCGTGCCGAGGATCTGGGCGAACCGCTGGAACGCGGCGATGCGCGACTGCACCTGCGCCGGGTTCCCGCCGTTGCACTCCATCGTGCCGTTGATCGAGCGGATGGACTCGCCGAAGCCGGCGCCCGACACGATCGCCTGGTGCCCGGACATCGAACCCGCGCCCGACTGCGTGTTCCAGAACCACAGGCCGGTCTTCCACGCGACGGCGGAGTTCTGCTCGACGAGGTACGGGTTGTTGAGCAGGTCGATGCCGAGCGCGTCGCCCGCGGCCTTGTAGTTGTAGTTCCAGCTCAGCTGGATCGGGCCCTTGCCGTAGTAGGCGGACTGGCCCGCCGGGCAGCCGTACGGCTTCGAGGTGTCGCAGTAGTGCGGGTAGTTCGCGGTGTTGATCTCCTTGACGTACACGAGGCCGCCGGTCTCGTGGTTGACGTTGGCGAGGAACGCCGCGGCCTCGCGCTTGGCGACCTCGGCGCCGCCCGTCGTCGCGAAGCCCGGGTAGGCGGACAGCGCGTCGACGAGGCCCTGGTACGTGTAGAACGGGTTCCGGTTGGGGAACATCTGGTTGAACTGCGCCTCGGAGACGACGAACCCGGTCGGGTTGCCGGGGTTCCCGGGGTTCCCGGGGTTCCCGGGGTTGCCGGGGTTCGTGCCGCCGCCGCAGGCGCCCTGGCTGCGCCAGACGCCCCACTCGCCGGTGGTGCCGGGCGTGTCGCCCTGGGTCCACCAGCCGGCCTTCCAGTTCTGGCCGCCGTGGGAGACGACGGCGCCGCCCGTGTAGACGGCGCTCGCGCTCCAGGGGGCGGCGCACGTCGCGGCGTGCGCCTGCTGCGCCGGGCCTGCGACGGACCACGAGAGCGCTCCCGCGAGCGCGAGGACGAGGCTGAGGAGCAGGGCGAGAGGGCGGGAGGTCGGCCGGGCGGCGGCCGTCGTGGGCGCCGCGGGGGAGGACGACGCCGGGGCTCGCGTGTGCATCGGTGCACCTTTCGTCGGTGGTCGGGTCGCTTCGAGCCTGACCGGGGCCCTGCGTCGTGGACAACCCCCCTACGCGGAACCCCGTACCCGTGGGAGCCCGAGGTAGAGCCCCGGTCTGCCGAGGTAGAGCCGAGGTCCGGACCACGGCTCTACCTCGGCGGACCGGGGCTCTACCTCGCGGGACCAGGGCTCTACCTCGTGGTGGGGGACGAGCGTCGCGGGGGCGGCGGGGTTGACGTCCGGGTGGGGCGGGTGCGAGAGTGTCCGCCAACCCGGAAACGTTTCCAGGACTGTCGAGGTCGTCAGTCTGGAAACGTTTCCAGAACGACGGTCCTTCGACGACGAGGTGGACGACAGTGACGTCATCACGCGCCACGCTGATCCAGGTGGCACAGCGGGCCGGGGTCTCCCTGGCCTCGACCTCCCGTGCGCTGCACGGGACGGGCGCGAGCCCCGCGATGGTCGAGCGCGTGCGCGCCGCGGCCACCGAGCTGGGGTACAGCCCGGACGCCATCGGGCGCTCGCTGCGCCTCAAGAAGACGTTCCAGGTGGCGTTCGCCGTCGCGGACATCGGCAACCCTGTCTACGTCGAGATGATGACGGCGATCCACGAGGTGCTCGCGCCGCACGGCTACCGCGTCGTCGTCATGACGACGGGGGACACCACGCGGTCCACCGTCGAGCTCGTGCGCAGCCTGTCGAGCGGCTTCGTCGACGCCATGATCCTGAGCCCGCTGCGCACCGACGACGAGCTCGTCGAGGAGATCCGCGAGGCGCCCGTGCCCGTCGTCGTCATCGGCCGCACGCTCGCGGACCGCGGCATCGACTCGGTGTCCACGGACTCCGCGGGCGGGATCGGCGAGGCGGTGCGGCACCTGCTCGGCCTCGGCCGTCGCCGGATCGCGTTCCTCAACGGCCCCCTCGACACGACCCCCGGTGAGGCGCGCCAGCGCGGCTTCGACGCCGCGACGCGCGCCGCCGACTTCGACGCCGAGCGGGTCGAGGTCGCGCCCGCCCTCGACTTCACCGTCGCCGCGGGCCTCGCGACGACGCGCGCGCTGCTCGACGCCACGGACGACGACGCCCGCCCGGACGCGATCGTCGCGGCCAACGACCTCCTCGCCATCGGCGCCATCCGGGCCGTGCGCGAGCGCGGGCTCTCGGTCCCCGAGGACGTCGCGGTGACCGGCATGGACGACACGGAGATCGGCCGCGTGTTCCAGCCGAGCCTGACGAGCGTCTCGCTCGGCTCGACGGAGCGTGGGCGCGTCGCCGCGCAGCTCGTCGTGGACCTCGTCGACGGCGACGCGGAGCCCGGTCGGCACACCGCCGTCGGGCCGCGCCTCGTCGTGCGCGAGTCGACCGCCCCCGGGGGTGGTTCCCGGTGAGCGCACCGACCCTCGCGGGCGACCCCCGTCGCTCGGCCCTGCGCCCCGACCGCGGCCCGGTGCGCCGGACCGGCGGCATGGCCCGCGCCAAGCGGCGCGAGGCGATCGCGCTCGTCATGCCGTCGCTCCTGCCGATCCTCGTGCTCAGCGTCGCGCCGCTCGTCATGGGCGTCGCCCTCGCGTTCACCGACGCGCGGCTCGTGCGCCAGCCGGACTACCAGTTCGTCGGCGTCGACAACTTCGTGCGCCTCGCGGACAACTCGTTCTTCTGGGACTCGTTCCGCATCGGCATGATCTGGGCCGTCTCGGTGACGCTGCTCCAGCTCGTCGCGGCGATGGGCCTCGCGCTCCTGCTCAACTCGGGGCTCCGGCTCCAGGGCCTGACGCGCGTGCTCGCACTCATCCCGTGGGCCATGCCGCCGGTCGTCGTGGCGATCATGTGGCAGATGATCTACTCGCCCAACGCGGGGCCGCTCAACGCGTTCCTCGGCGCCCTGGGCCTGCCGGACGACATCAACTGGCTCGCGGACTTCTCGACCGCCCTGCCCGCGGTGATCGTCGTCGGGGTGTGGGTCGGCATGCCGCAGACCACCGTGACGCTGCTCGCGGGGCTCCAGCAGATCCCGGACGAGCTCCACGAGGCCGCCGCGATGGACGGCGCAGGCGCGTGGCGCCGCTTCACCGCGGTGACGCTCCCGAGCCTGCGCCCGATCATCACCTCGATCACGTCGCTGAACTTCATCTGGAACTTCAACTCGTTCTCGCTGGTCTACGTGCTCACCGAGGGCGGGCCGGGCGGCCGGACCATGCTCCCGATGCTCTTCACGTACCTCGAGGCGTTCAAGAACCGCAACATCGGCTACGCCGCCGCGATGGGCGTCGTCCTCGTCGTCGTGGTCGTCCTCCTGCTCGCGATCTACCTGCGGTCGCAGTTCCGCTCCGAGAAGGAGAGCTGACCCGTGCGCGCACTCGTCCGCCCCGCCCAGTACGCGGCCCTGGGGTTCTACATCCTGTTCCTCGGCTTCCCGCTGCTCTGGCTGATCTCCGCCTCGCTCAAGTCCTCGGGCGAGCTCAACTCGCTCACCGTGAGCCTGATCCCGCAGGACTGGCACTGGGAGAACTACTCCCAGGCGCTGGCGCGGCAGGGCCTCGTCCGCTCGGCCTGGAACAGCGCGATCGTCGCGGTCGTGTCCACGCTGCTCGTCATCGTCATCGCGCTGCCGGCGTCGTACGTGCTCGCCCGGCTGCGGGGGAAGATCCGCGCGGCGGGCGTCGGCTGGATCCTCGTGAGCCAGGTCTTCCCGGTGATCCTCATCATCCTGCCGCTGTTCCTCATCCTGCGGACCATCGGGCTCACGGACTCGCTCGTCGGCCTCACGCTCGTCCACACCACGTACACGCTGCCGTTCGCGCTGTGGATGATGCAGGGCTACGTGAGCGCCATCCCGGTGGACCTCGAGGAGGCGGGCTCCATGGACGGCGCGAGCCGGCTCACGGTCCTGCGCACCATCGTCTTCCCGCTGCTCATGCCCGGGATCGTCGCGACCGCGATGTTCAGCTTCGTGTCCTCGTGGAACGAGTTCTTCTTCGCGCTCGTGCTGCTCCAGTCGCCCGAGAACTACACGCTGCCCATCACGCTGAAGATGTTCATCGGCGGCGAGGGCAAGGTGGCGCTCGGCCCCCTCGCCGCGGGCTCCGTGCTCGCGGCCATCCCCAGCATCGTCTTCTTCTCGATCATGCAGAAGAAGCTCACCGGCGGCCTGCTCTCGGGCGCGGTGAAGGGCTGACCGTGACCCCCTCCACGCCCGGTCCCGCCCCCAGGCTCTCTCGACCCCACCCCCACCCGAAAGGTAGAACCATGAAGACTCGTGGTGCGTCCATCGCCGCATGCCTCACGATCACGACCCTGCTCGTCGCGTCCTGCTCCAGCGGGGGCGGCAGCGGGGACGACGGCGCCGACGGCGGCACGGTGACGCTGAAGTTCCAGTCGCTGTCCGACCAGCCCGCCGCGATCGAGGCGACCGAGAAGATCGTCGCCGACTGGAACGAGGCGAACCCCGACGTCCAGGTCGAGATCGTGCCCGCCGGCTGGGACGGCATCTACGACAAGCTCATCACCCAGTTCAACGGCGGCGCCGCGCCGGACATCATCCACTACGAGGCCGCGAGCATCGTGCCGTTCGCGGTCGACGGGTACCTCGCGGACCTCTCGGAGTACATGTCCGACGAGCGCCGGGACGACATCCCCGAGGGCATCCTCGACGCCGTGACGGTCGACGACCAGGTCATCGCGTACCCGACCGAGCTGCAGTCGTACATGGTCTTCGCCAACAAGACGATGCTCGACGCGGCCGGCGTCGAGATCCCCACGGGCGAGACGATGACGTGGGACGAGCTGCGGCAGATCGCGCAGGCCACGACGAAGGACGGCGCGTACGGGCTCGGGTGGGGGCTCGCGAGCCCGACGGCCGCGTTCATGGCGATGGCCCCCGGCTTCGGCGGCGAGTACTTCGAGGGCACGGGCGCGGACGCGAGCATCACCATCGGCGAGGGCGAGATGGCCCTGCCGGAGCTCGTGGACACGATGGCGCACACCGACAGCACGGTGCTGCCGGTGACCCTCACGCAGTCCGGGTCGGAGACGCTCGCGTCGTTCTACGCCGGCGACGTCGCGATGACGATCCAGGGCTCGTTCCAGGCCGCGAACATCGCGAACGACGCGCCCGAGGGCTTCGACTGGGTCGTGCTGCCCCCGCTCGAGGGCCCCGACGGCGCCGAGCAGGCCGCGAACCCGCAGACGCTCTCGGTGAACATCGACTCCGAGCACGTCGAGGAGTCCGCGGAGTTCATCGAGTTCTTCACGCAGACGGAGAACCTCGCCGCGCTCAACGAGGCGGACGCGCTCATCCCCGCGACGACGTCGGCCCAGGAGGCCATGGCGGAGTCGCTCGGCGACGAGAACGGCTGGTCGACGATCCTCTCCTCCGGCCAGTACCTCACCTCGGCGCCGTACCTGTTCGTCGACGCGTACGCGCAGTGGAAGGACACCGTCGCGACGCCCGCGTACCAGAAGTTCCTCGCCCAGGAGATCGACGCCGACCAGCTCGCGACCGAGCTCGAGTCGGGCTGGGCCGAGATCACCAAGTAGCACTCTCGGTCGCTCGCCGCGGCACCGCGACACGGGTCGCGGCGAGCACCGAGCAGCAGCGGCCGGGCGGCCGCGCACGCGACCGCCCGGCCGGGAACCGCGACCCGCACGGGTCGCACCGGCGCGAGGGCGCCGAGACGGATCGACAGGGAGTGGATCGTGACCTGGCTGGACGACCGAGCGGTGGCAGTGATCACCGGAGCGGCGGTGGGGGACGCGCTGGGAGGCGCCACGGAGGGCTGGACGCCCGAGCAGATCGAGGAGCGCCACGGCGGCCGCGTGACGGGGATCGTGGAGCCCTGGTACCCGAACTGGCAGGACGCGCGTCCGATCGCGCCCTACCACAAGGGTGACGGGCACATCACGGACGACACCCTCATGACGCGCGCGCTCGTGGAGGTGTACGCGAAGCGCCGCGAGCACCTCGACGCGTACGCGATGGCCGAGGACCTCGTGCCCCTCATGATCGGCGAGCCGCGCTGGATCCCCGAGCTCGAGTCCACGGCCCTGCTGCTCCAGCGCGTGTTCCTCGCGGAGAAGTGGATCGTCGCGCGCCTGCACTACGGGCACGTCGACCCGCGCGAGGCCGGGGTCGGGAACGTCGTCAACTGCGGCGCCGCGATGTACGTCGCGCCCGTCGGCCTCGCGAACGCGGGCGACCCGCGCGGCGCGTACGCCGAGGCGATCGACCTCACCGGCGCGCACCAGTCGAGCTACGGCCGCGAGGCCGCGGGCGTGTTCGCGGCCATGGTCGCCGCGTCCGTCGCGCCGGGGGCTACGGTCGACGACGTCGTGCACGCCGCGCTCGACGTCGCGCACGACGGCACGGCCGCCGCGCTCCAGGCCGTCGTCGAGGCGTTCGACGGCTGGACGACGGCGCCCACCACCGACGAGGAGGAGCGCGCCCTCGCGCGGCTGATCCGCGACACGGTCGCGCCGTTCGACTCCGTCGGGCCCGCGTACCGGCAGATGTCGATGGACGCGCGGCGCCCGTCGCGCACCAAGTCCATCGAGGAGCTGCCCGCGGCGCTCGGCTTCGTGCTCGGGCACCGCGGCGACTTCCGCGGCGCGGTCCTCGGCGCCGTGAACTACGGGCGCGACGCCGACTCGATCGCCGTCATGGCCGGCGCGGTGTGCGCGGGCCTCGGCGGGACCGCCGTCGTGCCGGACGAGTGGCTCGACGCGATCGAGGAGGCGAGCCGCATGGACGTCCGGGAGACCGGGCGGCTCATGGCGTCCGCCGCGCAGGACATCCTGCGGGCCGACCGCGAGCGCGCGACCGCCCGCCTGCGCGCGCTCGCCGAGCTCGGCAACGCGCCCGTCGACGGCGGGGCCCTCGCCGCGCGGGCGGGTGACCCGGCGTGAGGCTGACCTGGGCCCAGCCCGAGGACCTGCTCGCGCACGAGCTCGTCCAGGCCGCGGCGGAGGGCAAGGACCCCGCGGCGCTCGCGGACGTGCGCGAGCGCTGGGCCGCCGCGGGCGGGGACCCCGTCCCCGCGGTGAGCGGGGCCGGTCCCGTCCCCGCGACCCCGGAGCTGCGCGCGCTCGCGCGCGACCTGCTCGTGGAGCTCGACACACTGCCCGCGGCGCCCGCGCCGCACGAGCCCGACGACTGGGGCGCGATCCTCACCACGCTCCCGGCGGCGCCCGGCCTGCCCACCCGCCCGGGCGCCGTCGGGTCCTCCGCCGGCACGGGGACCGGCACCGCCGACGCCGCGTACGCGGACCGCGTGCTCGGCGCGTGGACCGGGCGCGCGGCGGGCTGCCTGCTCGGCAAGCCGGTGGAGAAGATCCCGCGCGCCGGGATCGAGGAGATCCTGCGCGCCACGGGCCGGTGGCCGCTGGACCGCTGGTTCACCGCCGTCGGGCTGCCCGACGACGTCGCCGCGCGCTGGCCGTGGAACCGGCGCAGCGCCCCGACGTCGCTCGAGGAGAACATCGACGGGATGCCCGAGGACGACGACCTCAACTACCCGATCCTCGCGCTCGCCCTGCTGGAGCGGCACGGGCGCGGCTTCACGACGGACGACGTCGCGCAGCTCTGGCTCGACGCGCTGCCCGCGGGCCGCGTGTTCACGGCCGAGCGCGCCGCGTACCGCAACATCCTCGACGCGCGGCCGGTGCCGGAGACGGCGACGCACCACAACCCGTTCCGGGAGTGGATCGGCGCGCTCATCCGCACGGACGTGCTCGGCTGGGTCTCGCCCGGCGACGTGCGCGAGGCCGCGCGCCTCGCGTGGACGGACGCGCGCCTGAGCCACACGCGCAACGGCGTGTACGGCGCGATGTGGGCGGCCGCGCTCGCGTCGGCGGCGATGGTCTGCGAGACGGTGGACGAGGTGCTCGACGCGGCGGACGCCGTCGTGCCGCCAGGCAGCCGCCTGGCCGCGGCGATCCGGCTCGGGCGGGACGCGGGCCGCGACGGCGACGCGTCCGAGGCGGGCGTGCGCGCCGGGCTCGACACGATCCACGCGGCGTACGGCGACCTGCACTGGGTGCACGTGCTCAACAACGCCGCGGTGATCGCCTACGCGCTCACCGCGGGGCGCGGCGCGGACGGCCGCGGCGACTTCGGCGCGAGCGTCGCGATCGCCGTCACCGCGGGCTGGGACACCGATTCCGCGGGGGCGACGGTCGGCGGCGTGGTGGGTGCGCTGCAGGGCGTCGAGGGCATCGGCCAGCGGTGGACGCGCCCGCTCGACGGCCACATCGCGACCTCGCTGCCCGGCGGGGAGCAGAGGATCGTGGACCTCGCGGCGCGGACGGTCGCGCTCGCGACGGTCCCGGTCGTGGTGGCCGGGGGAGCCGTGCAGGGTCCCACGGAGGAGGCGCAGGCATGAGCACGACGGCGGACGGGGAGCAGGGCGCCACGGTCCCGGGCGGGTCGGGACGGGTCGTGGTGGTCGGGTCGGCGAACGTCGACCTCGTCGTCGACGTGCCGCGCCACCCCGGCGGCGGCGAGACCATCCTCGGCGGCGAGCTGCGGCGCAACCCCGGCGGCAAGGGCGCGAACCAGGCGGTCGGCGCGGCGCGTGCGGGCGGCGCCGACACGACGTTCGTCGGCGCGCTCGGGCACGACGACGCGGCCGACCTGCTGCTCGCGTCGCTTCACCGCGGCGGCGTGCGGACCGACCTCGTCGAGCGCGTGGACGCCGCGACGGGCACCGCGCTCATTACCGTCTCGCCCGACGGCGAGAACGCGATCGTCGTCGCGCCCGGCGCGAACTCGCACGTGACCGTCGGCGCGGCGCAGGCGGAGCGGATCGCCGCGGCGGACGTCGTGCTCGCGCAGCTCGAGATCCCGCTCGACGTCGTGCGCGACGCCGCCGCGGCGCGCCGCCCGGGCGCGCTGCTGGTCCTCAACGCGGCGCCGTCGCGCGACCTGCCCGACGACGTCTGGGCCGCGCTCGACGTGCTCGTCGTCAACGAGCACGAGGCGGCGGACCTGGCGGGCGCCGCCGGCGACGCCGACCCGAGCGCGCTCGCCGGGCTGCTGCTGGAGCGCGTGCCGGCCGTCGTCGTGACGCTCGGCGGAGAGGGCAGCCTCGTGGCGGAGCGCCGCCCGGCCGGGCCCCTGCTCACGACCGTCCCCGCGATCGCCGTCGAGGCGGTCGACACGACCGGCGCGGGCGACACGTTCTGCGGCGTCCTCGCCGCGGCGCTCGCGCGCGGCGCGGACCTGCCCGACGCCGCGCGGCTGGCCGCCGCCGCGGGTGCGCTCGCGGTGACCCGCCCCGGGGCGCAGGACGCCGTGCCCGACGCGGCGGACGTCGTCGCGCTCGCCGAGCGCGCCGAGAACCCTGCCCGACCGACCTGAGCCCGTCCGCAGCACGTCCGGCCGCGGGCCCGGCCCGCCGAGGAAAGGCACCATGACCTACACGTTCGACCCGCTCGTCCCGCGCCCGATCGACCTGCCGACCGAGGTCGCGCTCGACGGGGCGCTCACGCCCGAGCAGTCCCTCGCGCTCGACGAGGCGAAGATCTTCGTCGGCCCGGCCGACCCCGCCGACCGCCCGGCCTGGCGCGAGCGCCTCGCCGCGTGGCGCGACGACGCACGCCGTCGCCACGGGTACACGGGCGCGGCGTACGACCGCCCGGACGCGGCGTGGGCCGCGGGGTGCTCGACGGTCGCGCAGGTGTGGCTGTGGGACGAGCTGCTGTACTCGTTCGAGGAGCACCGGTTCACGCCCGAGCGGTTCCTCGCCGACGCGCGCGAGCGGTTCGGCGGCCTCGACGCCGTCGTGCTGTGGCACGCGTACCCCGTCATCGGGATCGACGACCGCAACCAGTGGGACTTCTACCGCGACGTCCCGGGGATCGTTGACCTCGTGCGGACCTTCCACGACGCGGGCCTGCACGTGTTCGTCGACTACAACCCGTGGGACGTCGGCACGCGCCGCGGCGACGACGACCTCACCGAGCTCGCCGCCGTCGTGCGCGACCTCGGCGCCGACGGCGTCTTCCTCGACACGCTGAAGAAGGCCGAGCCGGAGCTCGTCGCGCGGCTCGAGGCCGCGCGCCCGGGCATCGTCCTGGAGGGCGAGTCCAAGCTCCCGGTCGAGCGCATCGAGGACCACTCGTCCTCCTGGGCGCAGTTCTTCGCCGACTCGCCCGTGCCCGGCGTGCTGCGCGCGCACTGGTACGAGCGCCGGCACATGCAGCACCACGTGCGCCGCTGGCACCGCGACCACTCCGAGGAGCTCCAGTCCGCGTGGCTCAACGGCGTGGGCGTCATGGTGTGGGAGGTCGTGTTCGGCGTGTGGGTCGGCTGGTCGCGGCGCGACGCCGCGACCGTGACGCGCCTGGTCACGGTCCAGCGCGCGGCGCGGCCGCTGCTGCTCGACGGCGAGTGGACGCCGCTCGCCGAGCTCGCGCCCGAGGCCGAGGCCGCCGGGGTGTACGCGTCGCGCTGGGAGCTCGACGGCGTGACCCTGTGGACGCTCGTCAACCGCGGTGACGCCGACTACGCGGGCCCGCTGCTCGCGGGCGGCGGGGACGGCGCGGACGTGCGCGTGCCCGGCCGAGGGATCGCCGCGGCGCTGCACGTGGCCGACGGCGCGGCGGAGCCTGCGTGGCTGCCGCACCTGCGCGACGTGGTCGCCTCGCTCGACGAGACCGCGCCGCACGACCCCGACGCGCGCTTCCCGCACCGGCTCGCGCGGCGTCTCGACGCCTCTGTCCCCACGTCCGCGCCGACCGGGGGGACGGAACCGGCCGGGCCGGGGGCCGTCGTCGGGCAGGACGCCGCCCGGGCGACGGGCGCGCCCGGGGCGGGCGCCGTCGTCGTGCCCGCGGGGCCGTACGTGCTGACCGTCCGGTACCGCGCGCGCGAGACCGGGATGTACCAGGGCGCGCCGTACGTGGACGAGTGGAAGCCGCTCCCGCCGCGCCTGCACGACGCACGGACCCTCCAGCGCGACGGCGAGCTCGCCGCCCCGGTGGCGGTGGGCCGCGACGTGACGAACGCGGAGTTCGCGGAGTTCCTCACGGCCACCGGGTACGTGCCCGCCGTCGCGCACCGCTTCCTCGCGCACTGGGTCGACGGCCGTCCCGCGCCCGGCACGGAGGACGAGCCCGTGACCTTCGTCGACCTCGACGACGCGCAGGCGTACTGCGCGTGGCGCGGTGGGCGCCTGCCCACCGAGGACGAGTGGCAGCTCGCGGCCGAGCAGCCCGGCTGGACGCGCGGCGAGCCCGCCGTGTGGAGCTGGACGGGCTCCGAGCACTCCGACGGCCGGACCCGGTTCGTCATGCTCAAGGGCGGGAGCGACCACCGCGCCGAGGGCTCCGACTGGTACGTCGAGGGCGGGCGCCACGCGCCGGACTACGCGGTCAAGCTCCTCGTCCCCGGCCTGGGGCTCGCGCGCGGCGCGACCGTCGGGTTCCGCTGCGCGTGGGACCTCGCCGACGACGCGACGGAGGTGACGGCATGACGGACGCACCGCGCGTCTCGCGCGACCCCGCCGCCGGCGCGCTCGCGGGCCTGCGCGTCGTCGACGCGTCGACGCTGTTCGCCGGGCCCATGGCGGCGATGCACCTCGGTGACCTGGGCGCCGACGTCGTCAAGGTCGAGCACCCCACGAAGCCCGACCCGTCGCGGACGCACGGCGCCGCGAAGGACGGCGTGAACCTGTGGTGGAAGACGCTCGGGCGCAACAAGCGCACCGTCACCGCGAACCTCGGGAGCGACGGCGGCCGCGAGGTGTTCCTCGCGCTCGTCGCCGACGCGGACGTCGTCGTCGAGAACTTCCGGCCCGGCACGCTCGAGCGCTGGGGCCTCGGCTACGACGAGCTGTCCGCGCGCAACCCGCGGCTCGTGCTCGCGCGCGTGAGCGGGTTCGGGCAGGTCGGGCCGTACCGCACCCGCCCCGGGTTCGGCACGCTCGCCGAGGCGATGAGCGGGTTCGCCGCGATGACCGGCGAGCCCGACGGCCCGCCGACCCTCCCGCCGTTCGGCCTCGCCGACGGCGTCGCGTCGCTCGCGACCGCGTTCGCCGTCATGGTCGCGCTGTCGACGCGCGAGCGCACCGGGCACGGGCAGGTCGTCGACACGGCGATCATCGAGCCCATCCTCGCGATGCTCGGGCCGCAGATCACGCGCTGGGACCAGCTCCGCACCGTGCAGCCGCGCACCGGCAACCGGTCCGCGAACAACGCGCCGCGCAACACCTACCGCACGCGCGACGGGCAGTGGGTCGCGGTGTCGACGTCGGCGCAGTCCATCGCCGAGCGCGTCATGCGTCTCGTCGGGCGCCCCGAGATCGTCGACGAGCCGTGGTTCGCGAGCGGCGTCGAGCGCGCGCAGCACGCCGACCTGCTCGACGAGGCCGTCGGCGGCTGGATCGCGCAGCGCACGCGCGACGAGGTCGTCGCCGCGTTCGAGGAGGCGCAGGCCGCCGTCGCGCCGATCTACGACGCCCAGGACATCGTCGACGACCCGCAGTTCCGCGCGCTCGGCACGATCCACGAGATCGAGGATCCCGAGCTCGGCCCGATGCTCATGCAGGGCCCGCTGTTCCGGATGTCCGAGAACGACGGCGTCATCCGCTTCACCGGCCGCGCGCACGGCGCCGACACCGACGCCGTGCTGGGCGAGCTGGGCTTCTCGCCCGAGCGCGTCGCCGAGCTCCGGGCCGAGGGGGCGGTGTGACGGGCCGGGGCGACCGGCCGGGCGCCGCGCCGCCGCTGACGCTGCTGTACGTCCCCGCGGACCGGCCCGACCGGGTCGCGAAGGCGCTCGGGTCCGCGGCCGACGTCGTGCTCGTCGACCTCGAGGACGCCGTCGCCCCGGCGCGCAAGGACGAGGCGCGGGCGCACGCCGTCGCGCTGCTCGACGACACGGCCGCCGCGCGCGGGGTCCAGGTACGGATCAACCACCCCGCGACGCCGTGGCACGCCGACGACGTCGCAGCCCTCGCGGGCCTGCCGCTCGCCGTCGGGGCGCGCGCGCCCAAGGTCGAGTCCGCCGACGAGGTGCGCGCGCTCGCCGCGGCGCTGCCCGGGCGCGCGCTGCACCTGCTGGTCGAGTCGGCGCTCGGCGTCGAGCGCGCGTTCGAGCTCGCGGCGGCGTCGCCGCAGGTCGCGTCGCTCGGGCTCGGCGAGGCCGACCTGCGGTCCGACCTGCGGGTCGACGACGAGGCCGGGCTCGCGTGGGCGCGCAGCCGGGTCGTCGTCGCGGCCCGGGCGGCAGGGCTGCCGTCGCCCGCGATGTCCGCGTTCACGCACGTGCGCGACCTCGAGGGGCTCGCGGCGTCGTGCCGCGCCGGGCGGTCCCTCGGGTTCTGCGGCCGCACCGCGATCCACCCCGCGCAGCTCGACACCATCCGCGACGCGTTCCTCCCGACCCCGGCCGAGGTGGACCGCGCGCGCGAGGTCGTCGAGCGCGTCGGCGACGCGGCGGCGTCGGGCACGGGCGTCGTGGCGCTCGCCGACGGCACGTTCCTCGACGTCGCGATGGTCGAGCGCGCGAGCACGGTGCTGGCGCTGGCGGATCGCCGCCCACGCCACTGACGACCGCCGAGCACGGGATCTGCGACCGGATTCCCCCGAGGACGGTCGCCAACCCCGTGGTCAGCGGGTGGGGGGTAGGGGGATAGGGGGCAGTCATCACCGGATCTCGACGAGGAGAGACCATGGACGCAGCACGACGGCCGCACCGGCGGCCCGGGAGGACGGCGGCGCTCGCCGCGCTGGCGGTGAGCGCGACGATCGGCGGGTCGGCGCTCGCGCTGCCCGCGACCGCCGCGGAGCAGGGCACGGTCGAGACGGGGCGGGTCGCGGACTCCGCGGCCGGGCCGATCGACTACACGGTCTACCTGCCGCCCGGCTACGACGACGCCGCGCAGGAGTACCCGACGCTCTACCTGCTGCACGGCCGCGGCGACACGCAGGCCGCGTGGCAGCAGGTCACGGGCGACCTCGACGAGCTGATCGGGGCGGGCGAGATCCAGCCGATGGTCGTCGTCATGCCCGACGCGCCGTGGAACGACCGCGGCTCCTGGTACACGGACTCGCTCTACATCGGGGACGCGACGGGCGCCGGGGCCGGCACCGCCGTCGAGACGGCGTTCACGCGCGACCTCGTCGCGCACGTCGACGCGACGTACCGCACCGTCGAGGACCGCGAGGCGCGCGCCGTCGGCGGCTACTCCATGGGCGGCGCGGGCGCGCTGCGGTTCACGCTCGCCCACCAGGACACGTTCTCCGCGGGCATCGTGCTGAGCCCCGCCGTCTACGTGCCGCAGCCGCCGGCCGACTCCTCGGCCCGCGACCACGGCGGCTACGGCGTCGGGACCGCGCCGTTCGACGCCGACCGGTACACGGAGCTGTCCTACCCGACGGCGCTCGCGGCGCTCGACCCGGCGCTCCCGGTGCACCTGTTCGTCGCCGTCGGCGACGACGAGTGGGCCAACCCCGACCCCGCCGAGGCCACGCACGACATCGACTTCGAGTCCGCGCGCCTCTACAACCAGGCGCGCCGCGTCCCGGGCGTGACGGCCGAGCTGCGCGTGCTCGACGGCGGCCACGACTGGGACGTCTGGCGGCCCGCGTTCCGCGAGGGGGTCGTCGACGTCTCGGCGCGCCTGCGCACCACGCCCGCCGCGCCGTGGGACGCCGAGCTCCTCGGCTCCGCGGGCGACGACCGCGCGGGCGGGGTCGCGGCCCTGCCCGACGGCGGCACCGCCGTCGCGCTCAACCTCGCCGGCCCGTGGGACGGGTACGAGCCCGCGGGCGGGCTCGACACGGTCGTCGTGCGGCGCGACGCCGACGGCGCCGAGGTCTGGCGGCACGCGGTCGCGACGGCCGCGGACGACCGCGCGTACGGCGTCGTGCCGGGCGCCGACGGCGGCGTGCTCGTCGCCGGGTACACGAAGGGCGACCTCGACGGCGCCCACGCGGGCACGACGCGCGACGACGGGTTCGTCGCGGCCGTCACTTCCGACGGCGAGCGCGCCTGGACGCTGCAGACCGGCGACCCCGGCGCGGCCGACCGCTTCTACGCCGTCGCGCCCGACGGCGCGGGCGGCGCCTACGTCGCCGGGTACACGAGCGGTGCCGTGGGCGACGCGCCGAGCGCCGGGGACAAGGACGCGCTGGTCGGGCGGGTCTCCGCGGCGGGCGAGCTGCTGTGGTTGCACCAGGTGGGCGGGCCCGGCGAGGACAAGGCGCTCGCGGTCGCGGCCTCGCCCGACGGCGCGGTGTACGTGGGCGGGGTGTCGGGCGGCGGGATGCCCGGGGCCGAGCGTGCGGGCGCGAACGACGGCTGGGTCGCGCGCTACGGTGCGGACGGCGAGCAGGAGTGGCTGCGCGCCGTCGCGACGGGCGAGAACGACCAGGTCAACGGCCTCGTGGCGCGCTCGGACGGGTCGGTCGTCGCCGTCGGGCACACGCGCGGGGCGCTCGGCGAGGGCGGCAACCTCGGGGACAACGACGTCGTCGTGCGCGCCCTCGACACCGCGGGCGAGGTCCTGTGGACGACGCAGGTCGGGACGTCGACCGACGACCGCGGCGTGACGGGCGTGCTCGGCGCCGACGACGCGGTGCTCGTGGTCGGCACGACGTACGGCGCGCTGGGCACGGCCGTCGGCGGGGTCGACGTCGTGACGTTCCCCGTCGCGGCCGACGGCACCCCGGGCGAGGCGACGCAGACCGGGTCGCGCGAGCGCGACGGCGCCGACGAGTGGGACGACGCGAACCTGTTCGCGGCCCCCGCACCCGCCGCGGACGGCCGCGACGGCGCCGCGCTGCTCACCGGGCTCACGTACGGCGCGCCCGCGGGCGCGACGAACGCGGGCGCCGCCGACGTGTTCGTGGCCCGGACGCCGTGGGACGCCGTCGTGCCCGACGCCGGGGCCACCGGCCCGGCGCTCGACGTCACCGCCGAGGCGCGGTGCCTGGCCGGGAAGGCCTACGTCGCCGTGCGCGCGACGAGCACCGGCGACGCGCCCGTCGACGTCACGCTCGCGACGCCGTACGGCACGCACGTCGTCCCGGACGTCGCCCCGGGCGCGTCGGCCTACCGGTCGTTCGCCGTCCGCGCCACGACCGTCCCCGCGGGCGAGGCGACCGCGACGGTGGACGGCCGCGCCGTCGTCGTCCCGTACGCCGCCCTCACCTGCCCCTGACCCCGACCCTTACGCTGCCGCCGCCCCCCGCACGCAGCCGAGCACGGGGTCGGCGACCGTTTCTTCGGGATTTCGGTCGTTGACCCCGTGCTCGGCGGGCGGTGGTGTCGGGGAGGCGCGGTCAGCAGGTGAGGTGGTCGCCCGTGGTCGTGCCGACGATCTCGACGTAGTGCCGGAAGAGGCGGACGCGGTTGTTCATCTGGCGGGGGTTGCCGCCCTCGCACTCGAGCGGGCCGTTGATCGAGCGGATGGTCTCGGCGAAGCCGTGCTCGCCGACGATCGCGTCGTGGCACGTCATCGAGGCCGTGCCGGGCTGGGTGTTCCAGTACCAGAGCGCCGTCTGCCACGCGACGGTCGGGTCCTGCTCGACGAGCCACGGGTCGGCGAGGAGGTCGATCCCCAGAGCCTCCCCGGCCGCCCGGTAGTTGAAGTTCCAGCTCAGCTGGAGCGGGCCGCGGCCGTAGTAGGCGTCCTGCCCGGCGGGGCACCCGTACGGCTGCGCGGGGTCGCAGTAGTGCGGGTAGTTCGCGGTGTTGACCTCGACGACGTGCTCCAGCCCGTGCGTCTCGTGGCTCACCTGCGCGAGGAACGCCGCGGCCTCGCGCCGGGCCACACGGTCGCCGCCCGACGTCGCGAACGCGGGGTACGCGACCGTCGCCGCGACGAGCCCGGCGTACGTGTAGAACGGGTTCCGCTCCGGGAACATCGCGTCGAACTGCTGCTCGGTCACCACGAACGTCGTCGGTGCGGTGGTGGTCGTCGGGTCGGTCACGGGGTCCCCCTTCGTCGGCGGCGGCCGCGACGCCGCGACCGCGCCCACCCTACGGGATTCGTGAGGACACCTGCGTAACCGGTGAACCAGCCCCTCGATCAAGCCACCGGGTCGCCCACCGAGACCCCCACGACGCTGCCGAGCACGGGGTCGGCGACCGGATGGGTGCGGATCCGGTCGCCGTCCCCGTGCTCGACGGGTGGGGGTCAGGGGATGTCAGCGGCAGGTCGTCTCCGGGTAGGCGGCGGTCGTCTCCGTCTGCACGGCCCGCCCGTCGACGTCCTTCGTCGCGACGAGCGTGATCTCGCCCGCGTCGAGCGTCTTGGCCTTCACGGCGAGCGTCTTCTCGGCCGACTCCCCGGCGGGGACCGCCGAGAAGGTGTGCTCGCCCGCGGGGGTCTGCACGGACACGTCGATCGGCACCGTGTCCTCGTTCGTCACGGACGCCGTCAGCCAGAGCTGCTTGCCCGCTGCCTTGCACGACGGCGTCGCGGTGCCGGAGAAGCGGACCGTCGTCGAGCCCGGCTCGGCGCCGACCGTGGCCGCCGTCGCGGACTGGTCGAACGACGCGTTGCCGAAGGTCGTGAACCAGCCCTGGGCGGTCGCGAAGTCGTCGGTGAAGGCCCGCGACAGGAGCAGCAGGAGCCGCGCCTTGACGGCCGTGAGGTCGCCGCCGGCGATGATGCCGTTGCCGCCCCCGTACGACGACCCCGACCCGGTGCGCGTCGTCGAGACGAACCAGACGCCCTTGTCGCGGACGGCGGCGGTGCGGGCCTGGCTCATCGCGGACGAGATGCCCCCCGCACCCGTCCCCGCGGTGACGATGCCCTGGACGCCCGCGTTCGCGAACGCCGTCACGGCCTCGCCGCCGGCCTGCTGGTAGGACATGAGGATCTCGACGCGCGGGAGCGTCTTCGCGTCGACCTTCGCGAGGTCGAACGGCGTGAACCACTCCTCGGTGTCGCACGCGAGCACGCGCGCCGGGGCGCGGCCGAGCGTGACGTTGTCGCCGTCGATCCAGCCGAGCACGCCGTACTCGCGCGTCTGGAACGTGTCGGTGCGGTACGAGTTCGACTTCGTGACCTCGCGGGCCGCCTGGATCTCGTCGTTGAGCATCAGCACCGTGCCGAAGCAGAACGTCTGCTGGGACGCGGCGACCTTGATCGCGTTGTAGAGGTTCGCGGGCGCGTCCGTGCCGAACACGAGGCTCGAGTCCGGCCCGGCGCCCGACCCCCACGGGCGCATCGAGCCGGACGTGACGACGGGCTTGCGCGACCGCACGGTGAGGTCGAGCCAGTACGCGAACTCCTCCTGCGTGTCCGTGCCGGTCGTGACGACGACGGCGTCCGCCGTCTCGAGCTGCTTCTCCACCTCGAGCGTGAGCGCGTGGAACTGCTCCATCGAGTAGCCGGACGAGCCGGCGTTGCCGAACTGGACGGCGGTGACGTCGGCGACCGCGTCGAGCTCGGGCCGCAGCGTGTTCAGCATGTCCTCCATGCGGTACGTGCCGGCGCGGTAGCTCGTGAACGTGTCGCGGCCGGTCGCCTTGCCGGCCATCGTGCCGCCGGTCGCGACGACGACGACCTTCGGCTTCTCCGCCGCGGCGGTCGCCGTCGCGGTCGCGTACTGCGCGGACGTGATGCCGAGCGGGTTGGCCGGTGCGGTACCGGCCGCGAGCACCGGTGCCGCGGCACCCTCGGCGCGCGCGGCGGCGGCCGACGCCCGGGAGTCGGCGACGGTGTACGCGACCGTCGCGGCGAGGGCGGCGCACGCGAGCACGAGCGCGACGACGGCCGCGACGGCGCGGCCGGACAGGGTCAGGGTGAACGTTCTCAACAGGGGGCCTTCCGTCGGGGGGAACATCTGGCCCGCCCGACGCTAGGGACCGCGTGTTGCCTGGGGATTGCCTGGGCGTAAGAAGTACGGACGTGCCGGTTGCCGCCGGAGCGGTTGACCCGCGCTCCCCACGGGTCCAGCCTGGCGGGAGGGCCGGCGTCGGTCCGGCCCGGTCAGGAGCGGTCATGGACGATCGCGACGCCGCCCTCCTACGGGCGCACGAGCACGCCGCCGCGTGGCTCGACTCCCTCGCGACGCGCCCGGTCCCGCCCCGGGCGGGCGTCGCCGACGTCGTCGCCGCGCTCGGCACGGACCTGCCGGACGGTCCCAGCCCGGCGGCCGACGTCGTCGACCTGCTCGCCACGGCGTGCGGGCCGGGCCTCACCGCGATGCCGTCGGGCCGCTTCTACGGCATGGTCATCGGCGGCAGCCACCCGGCGGCGCTCGCGGCCGACTGGCTCACGAGCGCGTGGGACCAGAACTCCGCGCTGCGCACGGTCACCCCGGCCCACACGGCCGTCGAGGACGTGACGAGCGCGTGGCTGCTCGAGCTGCTGGGCCTGCCCGCGTCGGGCGCGGTCGGGTTCGTCACCGGCGCCACGACCGCGAACTTCACGGCGCTCGCCGCCGCGCGCGGCGAGGTGCTGCGCCGCGCGGGGTGGGACGTGCGGCGCGACGGCCTCACGGGTGCGCCGCGCGTGCGCGTGCTCGTCGGTGCCGAGCGGCACGAGTCGGTCGACCTCGCGCTGTCGTACCTCGGGCTCGGGGCGCCCGAGGTCGTCGCCGCGGACGACCAGGGCCGGGTCTCGGTCGCCGCGCTCGAGGAGGCGCTGGCCGACCCGGCCTCTCCCTCGGACGACCGGGGCTCTACCTCGCGGGACCAGAGCTCTACCTCGCGGGACCTGGCCTCTACCTCGGGGGACCGTGGCTCTACGTCGGCGCCCACGATCGTGGTGCTGCAGGCGGGCAACGTGCACTCCGGGGCGTTCGACCCGTTCGGCCCGGCGGTCGACGTCGCGCACCGGCACGGCGCGTGGGTGCACGTCGACGGCGCGTTCGGGCTCTTCGCCGCCGCGTCGCCGACGTACCGCCACCTCGTCGCGGGGTACGAGGGCGCCGACTCGTGGGCGACCGACGCGCACAAGACGCTCAACGTCCCGTACGACTGCGGGCTCGCGATCGTCGCGGACCCGGCGCCGCTGCGCGCCGCGATGGGCATGCACGGCGACTACCTCATCCAGAGCGAGGCGGGCGACCCGCTCGACAAGGTGCCCGAGCTCTCGCGGCGCGGTCGCGCGTTCCCCGTCTGGGCGGTGCTGCGGGCGCTCGGCCGCTCGGGCGTCGCCGACCTCGTGGACGGGTTCTGCCGCCACGCGGCGACGTTCGCCGACGCGGTGCGCGCGCTCGACGGCGAGGTGCTGCACGACGTCGTGTTCACCCAGGTGTGCGCGGCGTTCGGCGACGACGCGCGGACGCAGGACGTCGTGCGGCGCGTGCTCGACGACGGGACCGCGTGGATGTCCGGCTCGCGCTGGCACGACCGCGCCGTGCTCCGCGTCTCCGTGAGCTCCTGGGCGACGACGGACGCCGACGTCGCGGTGAGCGTCGACGCGCTCGGCCGGGCGGTCGCCGCGACCCGCGCCTGACGACCGACCCCGGGCGCCGAGGCGACGCCCGGGGTCGGCGGTGCGTCAGCGCCCGCCGTGCCGGCCGAGGTCGATGCGCACGAGGTGCCCGTCGGGCGGCGTCGTCTCGTCCGCCGGGAGGGCGTTCGTCGTCGCGAGCAGGCCCTTGCCGTCCCACTCGAGGCCCGCGGGGAGCGGGACCTCGACGAGGGTGCTCGGCCCGCGCTTGCCGACCTGCGAGACCTTCCCGCCGAACAGCTCGGCGACGTAGACCGTGCCGTCGCCGGACACGGCGAGGTTGGTCGCTCCGAGGAACCCGGTGGCGAGCCGGCGCACCGCGCCGCGCCAGGGATCGACCGTGTACACCGCGCCGCGCGCCCCGAGGCTCGCGTCCTCGGGCCCGCCGGGGAGCGTCGTCACGTAGAGCACGCCGCGCGGGCCCACCTCGACGTCCGTCGGGACGGGCTCGAACCAGTACGTCTGCCCGACGACGCACGCGGGCCACCCGAGGCCCGCCGCCGCCTCGGCGGTGACGACCGCGGGCTGCGCGGGCAGCACGGCCACCGTCCGGACCCGGCCGCGGTCGCTCACCGACAGGATCGCGTTGGCGCCCGCGTCGGCGACGTACGTGGTCCCGCGGGACGACGTCGTGGCGTACGGGTGGGAGTCCGCGATCCCCGTGTACCGGGGCGGGACGGGCGACGCGGGGACCTGGGCGACGCACGCCGGGTCGGTGTCGCGCAGGCCGTAGGTCACGCCGCCGTCGGGGTTGTTCGCCTGCTCGTACGCGAACGTGTCCGCGAGCACGACGGGCGCGCCCGTCGGGTTGCCCCGCCGGTCGGTCCGCAGCGTCGACACCTCCGACGCGACCGGACCCTCCTCGCCGAGCTGCGTCTCGGTGAAGGTGATCCGACGGCCGTCGTAGGAGACGCCGCCCACCTCGCCGCCGTCGGGCGACGCGTAGAGGACGGTCGGGGTGCCGTCGCGGCCGACGGCCGTGAGCAGCCCGGGGAAGTTCTGGGTGACGTAGGTGGTGCCGCGCGGCCCGACCGCGAGGCTGAGCGGCGTGACGAGGCCGGTCGCGACGTCGGTCACGGTCGGCGGGCGCGGCGAGGGCTTGCCGCCGTGCGCGACGGCGGGCCCCGCGACGAGCACGAGGGCGGCGGTCGCGGCGGCGACGGCGGCGGGCAGGGCGGTGCGGAGTCTTCTCATGGGTGCTCCTGGTCCGGCGGTCCCGCGGGGGCGAGGGGAGCCGGCGCGCGCTGCTGTCGGCGCGGGCGTCGCCCCGGGGACGAGGGTGAGGTGGTCGTCGGGCCGGACGACGTGGCGCGCCGGGGGCGTGCCGTGCGACCGGCGAGGCGCCGGCCGGGAGTCTGCTGTGCGTCGGCGGTGAGCACAGACCTCCGAGTGTGCACCCGCGGGCGGCGCCGGTCCACCATCGTCGCCCCGGGCGACGAGCACCCGGGGCGACGTCGGGGCCGGTGGGTCAGCCGCGGACGGCCAGGTCCACCCAGACGAGCCGGTGGTCGCTGCTCGGGAACGGGAAGACGCCGGTGAGCCGCGAGAGCGGGTCGGCCTGGACGGGCCAGAACACGCCCGCGTCGCGGACCCGCAGGTCGCGCGACGGCAGCACGTAGTCCGCGCGGAGGTTCCCGGGCGCGGTGTCGGCGAAGTCGGCGGTGTCGAGCGCGGGGTCGCCCCGGTGGGTCGCGTTCGCCCCGCCCTGGAGCGTCGCGGCCTCGACCGCGCCGGCGGACCGGGGCGCCGGGTCCTGGACCCGCCGGTGGTCGAGGAGCTGGTCGATCGCGGCGTCCACGGAGTCGCCGTCGAGCGGGTCGGCGTTCTGGTCGCCCAGGACGACGAAGCTCGCGCCCGGGCGCAGCCCGCCGCGCCGGCCCGCGTCGTCGTACACGTAGCGTGACGCCGTGCCGGGCGTCACGTAGTCCGCCCAGAACCGGATCTCGTCGTGGTTGCGGCGGCCGTTGCGGTCCTCGGGGCCGTCGAACGTGGGCGGGGTCGGGTGGGACGCGAGCACGTGGACGGTCTGCCGCCCCACGCGGACCGGGACGTCCCAGTGCGACTTGCTCGACAGCCGCACGACGTCGAGCTCCTCGGGCGTGAACCAGTCGGCGGGCGCGGGCGTCGCGGGGTCGTCCGGGAGGAGCGCTCCCGGCATGTCCTTCCACAGGAAGTGCTGGAACGTGCGGACGCCGCGCGTGTCGATCGGGTACCGCGACAGCACGACCATGCCGTACTGCCCCTCGAACGCGCCGAAGCCGAACGCGTCGTCGCCTCCGCCGACCACGCCGTCGCCGTTGAGGTCGAACCCGCTCGGCACGCCGGTGTTCGACGGCGCGACGTACGCGTAGCGGTACTCGATCGGCTCGGCGCCGCCCTGGGGGACCTCGAGGTAGTTCTCGCGGAACAGATCGACGGCGCGCTCGCCCGGCACGTAGTCGAACTCGTTGAGCAGCACGACGTCGGGCCGCGTGCGCTGGAGCACCTCGGCGATCGTCGCGGCCTGCGGGTCGTCGGGGGTCGAGAGGTCGGCCTCGAGCTCGCCCGCGGCGGCGCGGTTGAGGCTCGCGTTGTACGTCGCGACGCGGAGCGTCCCGCGGTCGTGGCCGTGGCGGTCGCCGTGCGCGGCGGCGGGGGCGGCGACGGCGCCCGCGCCCGCGACGGCGAGGGCCGCGGCGGCCGCGAGGGCGGGGAGGAGCGCGGTGCGCGGTCGGGTGCGGCGCGCGCTCGGGCTGGACGGTCTCGTGGACACGGTGGCTCCTCGTCGTCGGGGACGGTGGTCGTCGAGAGGTTCCCCGCCACCGTACGCACGGGTGCCCACGCCCGGAAGGTCGGGAAGGTGTCGCGCGGGCGAACACCCGGCGCCGGGCCGGGGTGACGATGTGGGTGCCCGGTGGGACCGTGAGACATGGACACCTCGCCGTCCCGACCCGTCCGCACCTACCCGCACGGCGTGCCCTGCTGGGTGGACACCGAGCAGCCCGACGTCGACGCCGCCCTCGCGTTCTACGGCGCCCTCTTCGGGTGGGAGTTCGAGGACCGGCTCCCGCCCGGCGCGGGGGAGCGGTACGTCGTCGCCTCGCTCGGCGGGCAGGACGTCGCGGCCGTCGCGACGGGCCGCGGCGAGCCCGGGTGGATCACGTACGTCGCGGTCGACGACGTGGACGCCTCCGCGCGCGGCGTCCCGGACCTCGGGGGCGAGGTCCTCGACGGCCCGACGACGGTCGGCCCGCCGGGGCGCATGGCGACCGTGCGCGACCCCCAGGGCGCGACGTTCCGGCTGTGGGAGCCCGGCGCGCGGCTCGGCGCGCAGCGCGTCAACGAGCCGGGCACGTGGAACTTCAGCGTGCTGCGCACGCCCGACGTCGCGCGGGCCCTGCACTTCTACGGCCCGCTGCTCGGCTGGGAGGTGAGCCCGGACCTCGGAGCGGGCATGGCGCGCGTCGAGGGCTACGGCGACCACCTCGCGCGGACCGTCAACCCGGAGATCGACGCGAACCAGGCGGGCGCGCCGCCCGGCTTCCGGGACGTCGTGGCGGGCGTCCTGGAGGAGCCCGGACCCGCACGCCACACCGTGACGTTCGCCGTCGCGGACCGGGACGCCGCGGCTTCGGCGGCCGAGCGCGCCGGTGCGGTGGTGCTGTCGTCGGTCGACACGGGGTGGACGCGCGAGGCGGAGGTCCGCGACCCGCAGGGCGCGGTGCTCACGCTCTCGCAGTTCACGCCTCCCGAGGGTTTCTGACGGGACGGCGACCGCCGGGCCGCGGCGGGTGCGGCATCATGACGCCGTGAACGTCGTCACGCGCAGCCCGCACGCCCAGGTCGTCGACCGTCTCCGCGCCGCGGACCTCGAGTACGGGCGCGTCGGCCCGACGGACGACCGCGGCTGGACCTTCGCCGAGGTCGACACCGAGGACGGCACGGCGACCGACGCGGCGGACGTCCCCGCGTCGGTCGCCGAGTCGCTCGCGCGGGTCGACGCGCTCGTGCCGGCGCCGTGGGTCGTGCAGCTCGACGCGGGCTCGGACCTCCTGCCCGAGGGCGTGAGCGCGATCCTCGCCGCCCGCCCGGACGCCGTCGCGCCGCCGGTCGTCGTCACGTGGGCCCCCGCACAGCCCGGCTCGAGCACCGACCACACGATGCGCCTCGACGGCGACCCGGGCGCCGTGCTCGCGGCCGTCGGCGCGCTCGTCGGGCTGCGCGACGCGACGACGGCCGCGGACCGGCTGCGCGCGCTCGAGCACCCCGACGACCTCCTCGAGGCGTTCGCGGCGGTCGCGGACCTGCCCGCGACGGACTCGGCGGCGCCCGACGCCGTCGTGCAGCTCGTCCGCGCCGACGCTGCGTTCGTCCGCGCCGCCGTGCGCCGGGCGGGCACGGCGTGGGTGCGCGCCACCGACGAGCGCACCGTCGTCTGGAGCGCCGCACGCCCCGAGGTGCCGAGGTTCGGCGCGGCGGACGAGGCGGAGCAGGAGGCGTTCCGGTCGGCCCTCTCGGGCGAGTTCCGTGCACGGTCCACGATCGAGCGCGGCCTGCGGGCCGGGGAGGTCGTCGTGAGCCTGGAACGGACCGGCGGCGGCGTCGCCTGGACGCTCAGCACGCCGGGGCGCCCGTGGGTCTTCGGAAGCTGGAACGACACCTGGACGGACCTCTCGACGTCCGGCCCCGAGGGCGCGTACGAGGCCTTGGCCGAGGCGTTCGGCGCGCCGCGCGACCCGGGCCGGCTGCGCGCGCTGCTCGCCGCGTCGACCTGGCCGGGCGACCCCGTCGCCGAGCTCGCCTACCTCCTCGGGCTGCCCGCCGCGCTCGTCGAGGCCGTCGAGGACCCGGCGCGGTTCCGGCACGGCGCCGAGCGCGTCCAGCCCCTCGGCCCGACGACGCCGCTCACCGCGACCGAGAAGGCGGCCCTCGTCGCCCGCGCGCCCCGGCGGGGCGCGGGGAGCGCGACGTGGGACGTCGTCCTGCTGGTGCTGGGCCTCGCGCTGCTCGGCCTCGGGGCGGCGATCCTCGCGACGGACGGCGCCGTCGTCGGGTCGGACGGACCGCCCGGGTGGGACGTCGTCCCGTGGGTCGCGGGCGGCGCCCTCGTCCTCACCGGCTGGGCGCGGGCCGGGTCCGCCCGCGGGGAGCGGCGGCGCTTCCTCGCCGACGCGTGAGCGCCCGTCCCCGGTCGGCTCCGACCGGGGACGGGCGACCTACGGGGCCGCTGCGCGCAGCGGCCCGGTCGATGTCAGGCGCCCCGTCAGGCCGCCCGGTCAGCGGCCGTCGAGGTGGTCGACCTCCTCGAGCAGACGCTCGCGCGTGGCCGTGTCGCGCACGAACTTCTCCACGACCTTCCGCACCGACGCCCACCGCCCGGCCTCGACGGCGTCGAGCGCCTTCGTCAGCTGGCCGGGCGGGAGGTCGAGCGCCGCGAGGCGCGAACGCAGCCCCTCCGGCGTGACGGTCACGACGACGGTCGTCTCCGCGGTCGCCTCGCCGCCCGCGCCCCGCGCGGTCGCGGCCACCGTGTGCTCGCCGAGCGCGAGGTCCGCGGCCGGGACGACCGCCCCGTTGTCCACGGGCTCGCCGTCGAGCGTCACGACCACCTCGTCCGCGTCCGTCGTGCTCGCCGCGACGACGAGCGTGCCGCCCCGCTCGACCTCGGTGCCCTCCGCGGGGCTGACGATCGTGACCGTCGGCGCGCCGGGAGCGGGCGCCTCCTGCTCGCGCGCCTGCTTCCACCCGACGAACGCCCCCGCGCGGTCGGTGATGATGCCGTCGACCCCGATCTCGGTGAGGCGCGCCCAGTCGGCGGCGGAGTTCACCGTGTACGGCATGACGGCGACGCCCGCCGCGTTGAGGTCGGCGACGACGCCCGGACGCGCGAGCAGCGCGCTCGCTGACGGGTTGTACATGACCGCCCCGAGGTCCTGCGCCACGGTGACGGGGTCGGCGTCGAGCGCGCCGCGGAGCAGCCCGCGCGGGATCTGCGGGGCGTGCTCGCGCGCGGCGCGCAGCGCGTCGACGTCGAACGACTGGAGCACCACGCGGTCCTCGAGCCCGGCCTCGACGACCATGTCGACGACGCGCTCGACCTCCGCGGACGTCTCGGGCCCCTTGATCTCCAGGAGCAGGGTCGACGACCCGGTCTCGAGCAGGTCGAGCAGCTGCGCGAACGACGGCAGCCGCTGCCCGGTGAACGCGGGCGAGAACCAGGACCCGGCGTCGAGCGCGGTGACCTGCTCGCCCGCCAGGACGGCGACGTCGCCCGTGCCGTCGGTCGTGCGGTCGACCGTCTGGTCGTGCAGCACGACGGGGACGCCGTCGGCCGTGGTGTGCACGTCGACCTCGACGTACTCCGCCCCCGTGCGCATCCCGGCTGCGACGGCGGCGAGCGTGTTCTCGGGAGCCACCGACGAGTAGCCGCGGTGCGCGACGGTGACGGGCAGCTCGCCGTCGCCGCCGACGTACGACGCGGGCTCGATCTCCGTGACGGTCACGTCGTCGACGCTCACGGTCGCCCCGGCGGTGACGAAGCCGAGCGCGCCGTCGCGCGACCGGTCGATCCGCCCCTCCAGCACGGTCCGACCGTCGAGCGCGTACGTGACGGCCGCGCCCTGCACCTCGACGGACAGGTGCACGTCGCGCCCGGTCGCGGCGTCGGCCGACGCGGAGCCGGTGTACGGGACGTTCCACGCGTCCGCGGCGGTGCGCTGGGCGATCTCGACGCCGTTGGACGCGGTCGTCGTGCTGCGCAGCACGGCCTGCCACCACGGGGTCGTGCCGTCGGGGGCGACGTCGAGGATCGCGCCCGCCCAGCGGGACGCGTTGTCGACGCTCTCGAACCGGAGCGTCGCGTCGAGCCGGTAGTTCTCGGCGGAGCGGCCGAACACGATCCGCGCGGGCGACGAGCCGTCGGGCGCGTCGCCGACGAGGCGGCCGTCGCGCACCTGCCAGTCGCCGAGCACGGGCGTCCAGCCCTCGGGGAGGCCGTCGCCGTCGAACGACTCGGCGAGCAGCACGTCGCCGGGTGCGGCGGCGGCCGGGGCCGCGAACGGCACGGTCGCGGTCGTGGCCGTGGCGGCGACGAGGGTCGTCGCGAGCAGGGTCCCCGCCAGTGCGGCGGCGGTGCCGCGCACGGCGCGGCGTCGGGTGGTCGTCATCGGGTCCTCCGAGCGTCGGGTCGGTTGCCCCGGCGACCCTAGGAACGCGGCGTTGCGCTCCGGTGGACGCCGGGCGACGCCCCGGGGACGGTCAGGTGTCGGGACGCCGCCGCCCCCTCGGCATCCCCCCGAGCCTCACTCGGGCTGCTCCGTCGCGCCCGTCAGGAGCCGTGCGACGTCGGACCCCGCGGCGAGCAGCGCGACGGTGCGGCGAGCGATCGCGTCGAGCCGGGCGTCGAGGGCCGCGAGGGTCGGGGCGACGTCGTCGAGCCGGCGCAGCGCCGCGATCGTCTCGCGAACCGCCGGGACCGGGTACCCGGCCGACCGCAGCGCCGCGGTGATCCGCGCCTCCCGGACGGCGGCGGGCGGGTAGGCGCGCGCACCGTGGGTCCCGGCGCGCGTCGCGACGCGCTCGGGGGCGACGAGCCCTTCGCGCTCCCAGTGGCGCAACGTCGAGGCCCGCACGCCGAGCGCCGCGGCGAGCCCGGTGATGGTGAGGACGTCGTCCTCGTCGCCGGCCGCGCCCGCGTGCACGTTCGCGGACGGGCCGCCCTCGTCGGGTCCGGTCTCGCCGGTGGGCCCGCCCCCGCGCGGATCGCGAGCAGCGCGCGGCGGGCGACGAGCGCCTCGTCCCGCTCGCGCGCGAGCGTCACGTGCAGCGCCCCCACGCGCGCTGCGGCGTCGGGCAGGGGGAGCGTGCGGACCTCGCGCAGCACCGCGCGCGCGACGACCGGGCCGACCGCCGTCGCCAGCCCCCGGTACGCGCGCAGCGCCAGCACGTGCTCGTCGCCGAACGTGCGGTAGCCGTTCGGCGACCGGCCCGTGGGCGGCAGCACGCCGAGCGCCTCGAGGTCGCGCACCTGCTGGACGGACCAGCCGGTCGCGCGCGCGACGTCGGACGTGCGCAGCACCCGGGGCGCGCCGGGACCGCCGCCCGACCCCCGCGCTCGTGCACCCACGTCGCCCAACCCTCCGGAAGCACGTCAACCTCACACTGGAACCATGAGTATGGAGCAGATCCTCACCACGGTCCGGTCGCTCGACGGCGCCCTCGTGCTCTCCCCGGGGCCGGGCAGCGCGTTCCCCGCGCTCGCGTGGGGCGACCACTTCTTCTACCACGCCCCCGACGGCGTCGTCCCGCCCGGGCAGCCGTACGGCACGGTCGTCACGAAGGACTACCCCGACGACACCGCGTCGCGCCTGGGTGCGGAGGGGCGCTGGAGGGTCAACGTGCACGTCGGGCGCGACCGGTTCCGGACGCTCCTCGGCACCGACCCGCGCGACGGCGAGGCGTCGGAGGTGGCGGAGACCGACGTCGTCGTGCCGCACCCGGTCTACGGCGCGCTCGGCTGGGTGGCGGTCGTGGTGCCGGGCGAGCGCACGACCGCGCTCGTCCTCGACCTGCTGCGCGCGGCCCACGACGACGCCCGCGCCCGCACCGCCCGCCGCACCACCCGATAGCGAGCCCGCCCTCGACCACGGGGTTGATCCCCGCCGAGCACGGGGTTGGCGGCGTGTTCCGCCGGAGAACGACCACAACCTCGTGTTCGGCGGAGGTCTCTCCGCCGGGGGGTCGGGGGAGGGGTCAGGCGGGGAGCGGGGTGCTCGCGCGAGCAGGGGCGGGGCGGGCGGCGACGTGGCCGTGGCCGGCGACGTCGACCCCGGCCGCGAGGAGGCGGGGGACGCCGTCGGTCACCTCGACGGTCGAGACGGACGCGTTGGGCAGCGCGACGAGGCCGGAGGGCGAGAGCGTCGCGAGCCACGCGCCGAGCGTCAGGCCGTGCCCGACGACGAGCACGTGCCGGTCCCGCGTCGCGCCCGGGCGGGACGCGTCGTCGTGCGCGGCGACGACGCGCGTGAACACCGCGCGCACGCGCGCCATGAAGTCCCGGCCCGGCTCCCCGCCGCCGACGCCCGGGTGGGTGCCCGCGAGCATGCGCGGCACGAGCTCGGCCCACGGCTCGACGGCGTCGAGCTGCGACTCCGGCCGTCGCTCGTAGGAGCCGAACGACAGCTCGCGCAGGTCGGGGTCGACCGCGAGCGGGAGGTCGGGGTGGTGCCGCAGGATCTCCATCGCCGTGAGGACCGCGCGGCCCTGCGGCGAGGAGTACGCGGCCGCGAAGTCGTGCCGCGCGAGGTGCTGCGCCGTGACGCGCACGCCCGCACGTCCCGTGCGGGTGAGGGGGGAGTCGCACGCCCCCTGCAGGTGGCGTCGTGCGTTGAGGTAGGTCTGCCCGTGGCGTACGAGCGTGATCGTCAGGGTCATCGTCGCTGTGCCCTCTCCGGTGCGTCCCGGTCTGCCGGTCACTGTCGACGCTAGGGGGCCCGGGTGTCGGCACGACGACCGCTGGGTGACGCCGGGGTGGCGGGTGCCGGAACGCCGTCCCTCAGGAGCGCGCGGTGACCTCGTCGCGGTGCCGGGCGTCGTCGGGCCCGGGAGCGTCATCGGCGTCGCGCGGACCCGCCTGCTCGCCGTCGGGTGCCTCCGCCTGCTCGGCGCCGCGGGCCTCCGGCTGCTCGGGCGCGCGCTCCTCGGGCTGCTCGGGAGCGACGGGTGCGGGCCACGGCTCGTCGGCGACGGCCGACCCCGCGTGCGGTCGCGCGCCCGCGTGCCGGTGCACGACCACCGCGAGGGGCGCCACGAGCACCCCGCACACCATCCCCCAGGAGAGGCCCGCCTCGAGCACGGGGAGGGTGCGGCCGGCGTCGGGCAGCACGCCGCCCGCGGCGAGCGTGGAGGCGACGACGGGCACCGCCGCGGCGAGGGCCGCACCTCCGGCGCACGCGAGCCACACCCCGAGCAGCAGCGCCGCGCGGCCCTCGACCGGCGGCAGGCGTCGCGCGGCGAGCGCCGTGAGCAGGCCGACCGCGAGCCCGACGCCGACGGGCAGCAGCAGGTGCACGGGGTCGGCGAGGAGCGCCGCGCGGTCGACGGCGATCCGGGCGGAGGGCAGCAGCACGACGTCGCGCGCCACGCCCCACGGCGACTGCGGGTCCGCGGCGCCGGGGAGCGTCGTGCGCCCGACGCCCGCGGCCGCCCACAGCACGCCCGTCGCCGTGCCCGCGGCGAGCGCGGCGGGCCACGCGCGCACGCGCGTCGGCGTCCGGGTGTGCCGGGTGCCGGCCGGGTCGTCGTGGCGGTCGGTGAGGGCGCGCGCGACGGCGACCGTCACGGCCACGAGCGGGCCGTTGACGAACCCCCACCAGCCGCCGAGCGCGGTCGCCACGAACCGGGTGACGGTGTCCGCGCGCCAGGCGAGCGTGACGCCCGCGAACCAGGCCGCCGTCCCGGCGAGCGCGGACGCGAGCACGGCCGCGCCCCACACGGCGAGGAACGCGGCCCAGCGACCCTCGCCCGCGGGCAGGCGCCGCAGCACGAGGTGCGTGCCGAGGGCGACGAGCCCGCCCGCGAGGGCGGCCGTGAGCACCGTGCTGCCCGACACCTCCTGACCGCCCGTGACGACGCCGGTCGGGTGGGGCAGGAGCGTCCGGACGAGCCCGGCGGGCAGGGCGTGCGCCGCCCCGGCGAGCCAGTCCGCGACCCGCCCGGTGACGACCCAGAGCACCGCGGTGAGCGTCCCCGCGGCGACGACGGCGGGCACGGTCCTCGATGACGGCATCCTGCGAGGGTAGCGGCAACGCGGGGCCCCGCGGACCGCTCAGTTCCGGCGACGGGCGCCGTCTCTACGCACGGGACCTGCCGCGCCGCGCGGCGGGACGACGACACGGAGGACGCCATGAGCGAGACCACGACCCGCACCACGAGCCACACCCTGGACGTGCCGGGAGCCGTCCTGGCCTACGACGTCCGGACCCCCGCGGCGCCGGGCGACCTGCCGCCGCTCGTCGTCATGGGCTCGCCCATGGCGGCGTCGGGGTTCGGGCAGCTCGTGGACCTGATCGACGACCGGGTGGTCGTCACGTACGACCCGCGCGGCACGGAGCGCAGCACGCTCGCCGCCGACGGCGAGGTGTCGGTCGAGCGGCACGCGGACGACCTGCACGAGGTCGTGGCCGCCCTCGGGCTCGGGCCGGTGGACGTGTTCGGGTCGAGCGGGGGCGGCGTCGTCGGGCTCTCGTGGATCGAGCGGCACCCGGGCGAGGTGCGGACGTTCGTCGCGCACGAGCCGCCGATCACGCCGCTCCTGGAGGACGCCGCGACCGCGACGGCGGTGCAGGCGGACATCGTGGAGACGTACCGCCGCGAGGGCTTCGGGCCCGCGATGGCGAAGTTCGTCGCGCTCGTCAGCCACGTCGGGCCGCTGCCCGCGGACTACCTCGACCGCCCGGCGCCCGACCCGGCGATGTTCGGCTTCCCGACGGAGGACAACGGGTCGCGCGACGACCTGCTCCTCGGCCTCAACCTGGCCACCATGCCGTCGTGGGCGCCCGACGGCGACGCCCTGCGCGCGGCGACGACGCGCATCGTCCCGGCCGTGAGCGCCGCGGGCGAGGGCACGCTCGCGTGGCGCGGCGGCGCGGCCCTCGCCGCCCTCCTGGGCGTCGAGCCGGTGACGTTCCCGGGCGACCACGGCGGCTTCATGGTCAACGAGTGGTCGCCCGCGAACGACCCGGCCGCGTTCGCGACGACCCTGCGCGAGGCGCTCGCGGGCTGACGACGCGACCCAGACACGCCCCCGGGTCTCAGTGGAGGGCGGCGAGGGCGAGGCAGCCCAGGCCGAGGACGACGTCGAAGTACAGGCACGCCTCCGCCATCGGCCGGGGGACGACCTCGCCGCGCCGGTGGTGGACGACGTCCCACGCGGCGTGGCCGGCCAGGGTCAGCCCTGCCAGGACGAGACCGATGCCCGGGTCGACGGCGAGCGCCACCACAGCGACGGACCCGTAGCCGAGAAGTGCGGCAGCCTGGGGGAGCGTCGGTCGTGCCGCGCCGCGCGCGACGCCGATCCCGAGCAGCACGAGCGCGCTGAGCCCGATGCCGGCCCACCAGGGGATGCCCGCCACCTCGCTCGCGACCACGACGAGCGAGGCGCCGAGGATGCTCACCCAGGCGACCCAGGGGCGTCCGAGCGCTGCTGCGGCCACGTAGCAGAGCGCGGCCGCGCTCACGCCGATCGCCAGGGTGGTGCGGTCGGCCACGCCGATCGCGAGCAGCAGGACGGCGACGCCGAGGCCGAGCGCGGCGGGCCAGCGGGCCACGACGGCCCGGGCGGCGCTCGTCCCGCTGCTCGTCCCCGTGCTCGTCCCGGTGCTCGTCTGGGTGCTCGTCCCCCGCGCGGTTCCGGAGCGCGGTCCGGTGGTCTGCCGGGCGGTGCGTGGAGTGCTCATGACGTCCTCGTCTCTCGTGGCGGTCGCGGTCGGGCGACCGCGCTCTCCTGGGAGGAACAGTCTCACCCTGGGCCGCGGTACTCCCCGGGGGTATCGTGGACGGTGTCCGGATCTGTGGACCGGACGTCGGGAACCCGGGGGTGACGGCTCATGGCGGAGCGGTTGGTGGCGGTCGTCGGCTACGCCGGCGCGGAGCTCCTGGACATCGCGTGCGTGACCTCGACGCTCGTCCTCGCGAACCGTGTGGGCGCTGCACCGCCCTACCGGGTGGTGCTGCTGACCCCGGGCGGGCGACCCGTCGCGTGCGACTCGGGCCTCACGCTCGCGAGCCACGGCTCCCTCCAGCGGTGGGTCGAGCCGGTCGACACGGTCGTCGTGACCGGAGGGCTCGGCCACGAGGAGGCCGGTGCCGACCCGCTCGTCGTCGCGCACGTGCGCCGGGTGGCCGCCCTGAGCCGCAGGGTCGCGTCGGTCTGCACGGGCGCGACCGTCCTCGCGGCGACGGGTCTCCTCGACGGGCGTCGTGCCACCACGCACTGGCGCTACGCCGACCGGCTCGCGCAGGAGTACCCCGCCGTCCGCGTCGACCCGGCGCCCATCTACGTGCGCGACGACAACGTCTACACGTCGGCGGGCGTGACGAGCGCGCTCGACCTCACGCTCGCGCTGGTCGAGGAGGACAACGGTCCGGAGCTCGCCCGCAGGGTGGCCCGCGCGCTCGTGACGTACCTCCAGCGTCCGGGGAACCAGGCCCAGATGAGCGTCTTCACGGCGGCCCCTCAGGTGCGGGACGCATGCGTCCGGGCCGTGGTCGACCTCGTCGCCGCGCGGCTCGACGGAGACCTCTCGCTCCCCGCCCTCGCCGCCCACGCCGGCGTGAGCCAGCGCCAGCTCACGCGCCTGTTCGTCCGGCACCTCGGCCGCACGCCGGCGCGGTACGTCCGGCGAGCCCGGACCGAGGCGGCGGCCCATCTGCTCGCGTCGACCGACCGCCCGGTCACCACCGTCGCCCGCGAGTGCGGGCTGAGGTCCGCGGAGGCGCTGCGGCAGGCGTTCGCCGCGGAGTACGGCCTCGCGCCCTCGCAGTACCGGGCCGCGCACCGGCGTGCCGGGCGCCTCGCCTCGCCTGGCGGGACCGGTCCGGGTGCCGCCGGGTTCCGCGGCGCGCGCGGCGAGCAGGAGCGGCTGCCGACGTAGCGGACCTCCGCGTACGGCCCAGCGGGCCCGCCGCGGGTACGTCCACCTACGAGGCGGCGAAGAGCGGCGCGCGGCCGGGCGGCTGCGCGGGCGGCGGGTCCTGGATCCCGGCGAGCAGCGGCCGCTCGAGGACCGCGTGCTCGGGCGTGAGCTCGAACGGCTCCTCGCCGTGCACGACCCGCAGCCGCTCGCCGGACTCGAGGCGGTACGTGACGCCGTCGGGCCGGACCTCGACGCGCGCCCGGGCGTCGCCGTGGTGGACCGCGAGCGCGAGCCGCGTGAGCCGGGACGGGAGCCGGGGGGCGAGGCGGAGCCCGTCGTCGTCGTGCCGCAGCCCCACGATGCCCGTGACGACGGCGGTCCAGGCGCCCGCGAGCGACGCGACGTGCAGCCCGCCGTCGGTCGAGGCGCGCAGGTCGCACAGGTCGAGGAGCGCGCTCTCGCGCGCGTAGTCGTACGCGAGGTCGACGTAGCCGATCTCCGCGGCGACGACCGCCTGCACGGGCGCCGAGAGCGACGAGTCGCGGACGGTCAGCGGCTCGTAGTAGTCGAAGTCGCGGCGGCGCTGCTCGGGCGTGAACTCCTCGGGCGCGGCGTGCAGGGCGAGCACGAGGTCGGCCTGCTTGACGACCTGCCGCCGGTACAGCTCGACGTAGTGCACGTGGTCGTCGAGCGGGAACCGCGCGGTGCCCCGCGACTCGAAGTCCCAGGGGGCGTGCCGCGTGAAGTCCTGCGACTGCTCCGTCACGCCGAGCTGCGCGTTGTACGGGACGACCATCCGGTCCGCCGCGCGCCGCCACTCCGCGCGCTCGTCCGGGGTCACGTCCAGCCGCGCCGCCTGCTCCGGGAACCGCTCGCACAGCTCGTCGGCCGCGCGCAGGTTCTTGCGCGCCATGAGGTTCGTGTACGTGTTGTTGTCCACGACGGCGGTGTACTCGTCGGGCCCGGTCACGCCGTCGATGCGGAAGCCGGCGGCGGTGTGGTGGCCGCGCCCGGCCCACAGCCGCGCGGTCTGCACCACGAGGTCGACGACGACGTCCCGGGCGAGCTCGTCGTCGTGCGTGGCGGCGACGTGCCGCACGGCGGCGAGCGCGACGGCCGACGAGACGTGGAACGCGGCGGTGCTCGCGGGCCAGTAGCCCGACGACTCGCGGCCGCTGATCGTGCGCCACGGGAACGCCGCGCCGGGCAGGCCGAGCTCGGCGGCCCGCTCGCACGCGTGGGGGAGGGTGGTGTGCCGCCAGCGCAGGTGCGCGGCCGCGGCGTCGGGCAGCACGTGGTCCAGCACGGGGAGCACGAAGGTGTCCGAGTCCCAGAAGGCGTGGCCCGCGTAGCCGGTGCCCGTGAGGCCCTTGGCCCGCACGCCCACGCCCTCGACCCGCGCCGACGCCTGGACCACCTGGAACAGGCTGTGCCGCAGGGCCTGCTGCATCTCGTCGTCGCCGTCGAGCTCGACGTCGCCCCGGTCCCAGACCGTGGCGAGGGCGTCGGCCTGCTCGCGCTCGAGCGCGTCCCAGCCCGCGTCGACGGCCGCGGCGAGCACGGTGTGCGCGTGCGCGGGGAGCGCGTCGGCGTCGGCGCCGCCCGCGTAGGCGGCGAGGACGACGACCTCCAGCCACTCGTCGGTGCGCAGGTCGACGGTGAGGACGGCGGCGCCGCCGCGGTGGTGCCAGCGCGGGCGGACGCCGTCCGCCGCGTCGACGAGGTGCGCGGTCTCGACGGCGACGCCGCGCTCCGAGCGCACGGTGCGCTGCCGCACGGACGACCCCTCGGCGTCGTGCCGGCACGAGACGGTGACCAGCCCGGGCGCCTCGCGGCCGGGGTCCTGCCCGCCGTGGGCGCAGCCGGGCACCGGGCGCAGGGTGACGGTGACGTCGCCGTGCGCGTGCACGCGCCAGCGCGACGCGACGACCTCGCGCCGGGTGAGCGGGACGAGCCGCTCGTTGTGCAGGGTGACGCTCCCGCCCGACGGCGCGGTCCAGCGCAGCTCGCGCCGCAGCACGCCCCGGCGCAGGTCGAGCACGCGCTCGTGCGCCTCGACCGTCCCGTCGGGACCGGCGGGGTCGTCGGTCCGGACGTCGACCGGCTCGCCGTCGACGGACCAGCCGACCCGCCACGCGTCGACGACCGGCACGAGGCGCTCCTCGACCTCGGGGTAGGCGTACGCGCGCTCCGCGTAGGTCTGCTCGAACTCCTCGTGGACGGAGGCGACGAGGGTCGAGGGGTCGTCGTCGGGGTCCGCCTCGTCGAGCGTGCCGCGGACGCCGACGTACCCGTTGGCGAGGGACAGGAGGGACGCGGCCGTGGCCGGGTCGTCGACGTCGAGGGCCGACTCCCGGACGGACCACGCGGGGAGGTCGCGAGTCACGCGGTCACTCCACCACGACGCCGTGTCGCACACCCGTCCGGGGCGTGCTCGAGCCCCGTCCAGGGCCGCTCCGGAGACAAGTGTCGATCGGCCGTGGACTTTTGCTTGTTGTCGACACAACTTTCGCCTACCTGTTGACATCCATGCACTGACTGCGGTGTCATGAACCTCGTTGCCCCTGGAACCGACCAGGGGGCCGGACGTCGGCGCAGGGGAGCCCGTCGTCCGGACCGACAGCCGAGCGGTACGCACCGACGCGCACCCCGGCGGGGCCACGACGGCCCCGGACCTCGCCCACGGCCGGTCTCCCACCGGCCCGGGTCGAGCCCCGCACGACCGAGCACCCTCTCGACCCTCTGCGACCGCGGGACACCCCCGCACCACCCAGTCCTGCTGCTCAGAGTCCCCCCGCACCACCTCGGGGAACCTCCGCGCGCCCGAGCGCGCCGGCACGCGGGGCGGCGACCGCCGTCCCGCCGGTCCGGCGCGCCACGGACCGCCCGGACGACCCCGTACGCCCGGAAGGAGTCCCCCATGCCCGACCCGACGACCGAGACGGCGCCGAGGCCGCTCTCGAGGCGGGCCCTGCTCGCCGGGGCCGGCGTCGTCGCTGCCAGCCCCGCCGCCGCGCTCCTGCTCGGAGCCGGCGGCAGCGTCGCCGCGGCGCCCCCCGCCGCCGCCGCGACGACCGTCACCGCAGCCACCGGCGTCCGCAAGATCACCATGTACGCCGAGCGGATCTCCGACACCCTCGTCGGCTACGGGCTCGAGCGCGGCAAGGCGACCGTCCCCGGGCCCATCCTCGAGATGTGGGAGGGCGAGACCCTCGAGATCACGCTCGTCAACACGACGGACAAGCGCCTGTCGATCCACCCGCACGGTGTGAACTACGACGTCAACAGCGACGGCAGCACGTTCAACAACTCGTTCAACGAGCCGGGCGAGACGCGGACGTACACGTGGTCGACGGTCAAGATGGCGCGCGACCGCGGCATCTGGATGCCCGGCAGCGCGGGGTACTGGCACTACCACGACCACGCGTGGGGCGAGCACGGGACGCAGGGCCTCGCCGCGGGCCTCTACGGCGCGCTCGTCGTGCGCCGGGTCGGCGACGTGCTGCCGCAGAAGCAGTTCACGATGGTCTTCAACGACATGACCATCAACAACAAGGTCGCGCCGGACACGCCGATGTTCGAGGCGAAGCTCGGCGAGCGCGTCGAGTTCATCTGCATCGGCCACGGCAACCAGCTCCACACCTTCCACCTCCACGCGCACCGCTGGGCGAACAACCGCACCGGCCTGCTCGCGGACCAGTACGACCCGAGCCAGGTCGTCGACAACCGGGACCTCAACCCGGGCGACGCGTTCGGGTTCCAGGTCGTCGCCGGGCTCGGCGTCGGGCCGGGTGCGTGGATGTACCACTGCCACGTCCAGTTCCACTCCGACGGCGGCATGGCGGGCATCTTCCTCGTGCGCAACGCCGACGGCTCGATGCCGCCGGGCGCCCAGGAGTCGATCGACCGCTTCCAGGGTCACGGCAGCCACACCATGTCGGCCCCGTCCGGGGCCGCGCCGTCCGGCGCCGCCGCGACGACGAGCGCCCCGGCCACCGCCCCCGGCGGTCCGGCCGCCGGTGGCTCCGGGCCGGCCGTCGTCGACCTCACGGGCCACGCCGGCCACTGACCGTCCGCCGGTGAGGTGGGGCGGGCCGCCGGCCCGTCCCGCACCCGGCAGGACCCGCTCCCGGCCCGTCCGGGAGCGTCGCACCGATGACGAAGGAGTTGGAGAGTGCTTTCCAGACGATCGACACCCCCCACGAGGGGGCGCTCCCGACCGGGGGCACTACGGGCCCTGACCGTCGGCCTGACGGGCGTCGCGCTCGTCGCGAGCGCCGCCGTCCTCCCGGCGGCGGCCCAGACCGGCGCCACCGCACCGACCACCGCGGTCAGCGCGGGCGGGTCCCTCGCGGCGGGGTCCGTCGCCGCCGCGCCGGCCGCCGCAGCCGCGCCCGTGCGCGTGCTCGTGTTCCACGGCGCGCCCGACGAGCAGACCGACCCCGTCGTCGACGCGACGGCGGCGCTCACCGAGATCGGGGCCGCCAACGGCTTCGAGGTCGAGGCGACGTCCGACCCGGAGATGATCAGCGCGGCGACGCTCGGCGAGTACCGCGGCGTCGTCATGCTCTCCGCGGAGGGCATCGAGCTGAGCGGCGAGCAGGAGGCCGCGCTCCAGGCGTACATCAACGGCGGCGGCGGCTTCCTCGGCGTGCGCGACGCCGCGCGCTCGCAGGAGGCCTCGAAGTGGTTCGAGGGTCTCGTCGGCGCCCGGATCAAGGGCGCGACGATGACGGCGGAGAAGGTCGCCGAGGCGACCGGCACCGGCCGCAGCCCGGCCGCCGAGACGCCGGCCAAGGCCGTCGACGGCGACCCCAACACCAAGTGGCTGACGTTCGCCCGCACGGGCCAGCTCACGCTGCGCATGGAGCAGCCCGTCGCGGTGGTGAAGTACGGCATCACGTCGGCGAACGACTCCGCGGGCCGCGACCCGAAGAACTGGAAGCTCCAGGGCTCGACCGACGGGCAGACGTGGGTCGACCTCGACACGCGCGCCGACGAGGACTTCCCGCAGCGCTTCCAGCCGCGCACGTTCGACGTCGCGAACGAGACCGCGTACGGCTGGTACCGGCTGGACGTCACCGCGAACTCCGGCGACGCCGAGGTCCAGCTCGCGGAGCTCTCGATCTACGGCCCCGACTCCGTCGAGCAGCCCGACCCGGAGATCCCGCTCGAGGAGCGCACGGTCGACCTGGTCGACCGCCAGCACCCCGCGACGGCGGACCTCCCGCTCACGTGGGACCGCGAGGACCGGTGGCTCGACTGGGCCGACGACCCGACCGGTGACGTGCACACGGTCGCGACGCTCGAGCCCGGCCCCGACGCCGGCCCGACGACGAACCCGTTCCAGCCCGTCTCGTGGTGCCGCGACTACGACGGCGGCCGGTCGTTCTTCACCGGCATGGGCGGCACGCCCGAGAGCTGGGCGGACGCGACGTTCCGCGAGCACCTGCTCGGTGCGCTCCAGTGGACGACGGGCGTGGTGCGCGGCGACTGCCAGGCGACCATCGCGTCGAACTACAAGGCCGAGCGGCTGTCCCAGGTGAACACGGCCGGCACGCTCGACCAGAACGGCGAGCAGCACGGCCTGACGATCGCGCCCGACGGCACGGTCTTCTACATCGGCCGCGGCGCCTGCCCGACCGGCCCGATCGTCCCGTGGAGCGACCCGAACGTGGGCCTCGGCTGCGGCACGATCCACCAGTGGGACCCGGAGACGGGTGAGGCGAAGCTGCTCACGACGCTCGACGTCATGGGCAACCGCGGCAGCGGCGACGAGCTCGTGAAGAACGAGGAAGGGCTGCTCGGCATCGTGCCCGACCCCGACTTCGCGACGAACCACTGGCTCTACGTGTACTGGATGCCGCACGAGAACATCGACCGGGAGCGTCGCGTCGGCTACCGGACCGTCTCGCGGTTCACCTACGACCCCGAGACGCCGACGATCGACCAGAGCACGCGCGTCGACCTGCTCGAGTGGGAGACGCAGATCCACAGCTGCTGCCACGCGGGCGGCGGCATGGCGTTCGACAGCGAGGGCAACCTCTACGTCGGCTCGGGCGACAACAACTCGTCCGGCGGGTCGAACGGGTACTCCGGCAACAACTGGACGCAGGAGTTCGCGGGCATCAGCTTCCAGGACGCGCGCCGCACGTCGGGCAACACGAACGACCTCAACGGCAAGATCCTGCGGATCCACCCCGAGGACGACGGCACGTACACGATCCCGGACGACAACCTGTTCCCGGTGGGCGAGTACCCCGCGGACAAGACGCGCCCGGAGATCTACGTCATGGGCGTGCGCAACATCTCGCGCCTCCAGATCGACCCGGACACCGACTGGCTGACCGCGGCCTGGGTGGGCCCGGACGCCGGCAGCCCGAGCCCCGAGCTCGGCCCGGCGAAGTACGAGACCGCGACGATCATCACGTCCGCGGGCAACCAGGGCTGGCCCTACTGCATGGGCAACAAGCAGCCGTATCGTGACCGGAGCAACGAGGACGCGAGCGTCCTCACCGGCTGGTACGACTGCGACAACCCGAAGAACACGTCGCCCCGCAACACGGGCCTCGTGGACCTCCCGCCGGTACGGAACAACATGATCTGGTACTCGCCCTCGGGCGGCGGGCCGGTCTTCCCGGACCGCGGCAACGGCATCCCGACGTACGAGGACGACGAGGCGACCTACACCATCCCGTGGCTACGGGGCGGCGGCCAGGCCGTCATGTCCGGTCCGACGTACCGCCAGTCGCAGGTCGACCCCGAGTCCGACGTCGCGTGGCCGTCGTACTGGGAGGGCAAGTGGTTCATCGGCGACCAGTCGAACTCGAACAACCGCGTCGCGGTGACGGTCGACCCGGAGAACCTGGACGCCCCCGTGTTCATGGAGGACCTCCGCCAGATCATCCCGGGCGGCCGCGGTGACGGGCTGCTCCAGAGCTGGATGGACGCGAAGTTCGGTCCGGACGGCGCGCTGTACCTGGTCGACTACGCGGGCGGCTTCTTCAGCCTCGACCCGAACCAGAAGCTCATGCGGATCACGTACCAGGGCGGGGCCCCGACCCCGGCCCCGGCCGCGTCCGCGACGAGCATCCAGGGCGACCCGCTCACGGTGCAGTTCACGGGTGCGCGGTCCGGCGGCGTCTCCTACCTGTGGGAGTTCGGCGACGGCAAGACCTCGCGCCAGGCCAACCCGAAGCACAAGTACCCCCGCATCGGGACCTACGAGGCCAAGCTCACCGTCACGTACGCGGACGGCTCGACGGCCACCGTCACGACCGACGGCTCGCCGTCGTGCACCCTGCCCGACGAGCGCGAGACCGTGTTCTTCGGCGACGTCGACTCCACGGTCGAGAACCTCGACCTCGGCGCCTGCACGATGAACGACCTGTTCCAGGACGAGAAGGAGTGGCGCACCCACGCCCGGTTCCTGGCGCACGTCGAGTCGGTCGCGAAGAGCCTGTACGACGACAGCCGCATCGACGAGCGCGAGCGTGCTCGCCTCGTCGACGCCGCGGCGCGGTCCCAGATCGGCGTGGACCCGGGCGGGTACCGCACGATCTTCGACGGCACGCAGGAGTCGCTGTACGACTGGTTCCAGGCACCGAGCGGCAAGTTCACGCTCGAGCCGGGCGGTTCGCTGAAGTCGAGCGGCGGCCTCGGGATGCTCTGGTACGCGGGCGAGGAGCTCGGGGACTTCTCCGTGAAGCTCCTGTACCGCGACGTCTCCGAGGGTGACCACTACGCCAACACGGGCGTGTTCACCCGGTTCCCGAACCCGAACGACCCGGGCGACGTGCCGTGCGCGGCCAACCAGTCGCCCGCGTGGGTCGCGATCTCGTGCGGTCACGAGATCCAGATCTACGACGGTCCGACGGGCGAGCCGCAGAAGACCGGCTCGGTCTACAACTTCGACCCGCTCGGCCTGAACACCGGCGGCGAGAAGCCGAAGGGCGAGTGGAACGAGTACGAGATCCGGGTGGTCGGCCAGCAGTACACGATCATCCGCAACGGCGTCGTCATCAACGAGTGGGAGAACACCCCGGGACAGCAGTCGTCCCGTGCCGGTGACCCGCCGACCGACCTGCGCCAGTTCGACAGCGGGTTCATCGGGCTCCAGAACCACGGGAACGCGGACCTCATCGAGTTCCGCGACATCCGGGTCGCGGACCTGTAGCACCGCCGGGCGGGGGTGGCCGGCCAGGCCGTCCCCGCCCGTACCCGGCAGAGCCCCCAGAACCACCCCCAGAACCTTCCCGAGACACCCCCCGAGGAGTGCACCCTCATGGAACGACGTACCAGTCCCGGCGGCGTCCGCCGCCGCGGCGCGCGGCGGTTCCTCGCCGCCACGGTCGCCGGGCTCACCGCGACGACGGTCCTCACCGTCGCGCCGGCGTCCGCGTCCCCCGCAGGGACGGCAGCGCCGTCGTCCGTCTTCTCCGTCGCCGACGCCACCGTCGCGGCCGAGCAGGTCCTCACGTGGACCGCGGACAACAGCGTGACCGACTACAAGGCCTTCCCCGCCACGGCCGAGGCGGGTCCCGCCACGATCGTGTTCGAGAACAGCATGGCGACCGGCAGCACGTTCGGCATGAGCCACACGCTCACGTTCGACACGTCGTCGCCCGGCTACAACCACGACGTGAACCTCAACATCCTCGCGAGCCCGTTCGACGCGAACGGCGGGCGGCACGAGGCCCAGGTCACCTTCACCCCGGGCAAGTACCGCTACTTCTGCGCCATCCCTGGGCACGGCGAGATGTGGGGCGAGCTCGTCGTGACCGACGGCGGCACCGGCGGCGAGGACACCACGGCCCCGTCCGTGACCGCGCTCGTCACGGGCGAGCAGGACGGCGACGGCGCCTACGTGGGCGGCGCGACCGTGACGCTCGACGCGACCGACGACGACTCCGGCGTGGCCGGGGTCGAGTACGACCTCGACGGCGCGGGCTGGCAGGCCTACACGGAGCCGTTCGTCGTCGACGCCGTCGGCACGCACACGCTCCAGTTCCGCGCGACCGACGCCGCGGGCAACACGTCCGAGGCGCAGTCCGCGACCTTCACCGTCGTCGAGGGCGACGTCGAGGAGGACACCACCGCCCCGGTCGTCGAGCCCATGGTCATGGGGCAGCAGGACGAGGACGGCGCCTACGTCGGCACGGCCGCGTTCATGCTCCACGCCACGGACGAGGGCTCGGGCGTCGCGTCCGTCGAGTACCAGGTCGACGGCGGCGCGTGGCTCCCGTACACGACCACGGTGCCGTTCACCGAGGTCGGCGAGCACACCGTGTCGTTCCGGGCGACCGACGTCGCGGGCAACGTGTCCGAGGTCGGCTCCGTGACGTTCACCGTCGTCGCCGGCGGCGGCGAGGACGACACGACCGCCCCGACCGTCACCGCCGAGGTCACCGGCACGCAGGACGGCAACGGCGCGTTCGTCGGGTCCGCCACGGCGACGCTCACCGCGACGGACGACGCGTCCGGCGTGGAGAGCGTCGAGTACGACCTCGACGGCGCCGGCTGGCAGCCGTACACCGAGCCGGTCGTCGTCGACGAGCCCGGCGAGCACACGCTCGTCTACCGGGCCACCGACGTCGCGGGCAACGTCTCCGAGGAGACCGTCACCGAGTTCGTCGTCGTCGCGGAGGCCGAGGAGGACACCACGGCCCCGGTCGTCGCGACCGAGCTCAGCGGCCAGCAGGACGAGGACGGGGCCTACGTCGGCTCCGCGTCCGTGCTGATCACCGCCACGGACGACGGCTCGGGCGTCGCGACCGTCGAGTACGACCTCGACGGTGCGGGCTGGACCGAGTACACCGGGGCCGTCGTCGTCGACGAGCCCGGCCGCCACACGCTCGCCTACCGCGCGACCGACGTCGCGGGGAACGTCAGCGAGCCGGCGACCGTCACGTTCGACGTCGTCGCGGGCCAGGGCGGCGACACCGTCGCCCCGACCGTCGACCACCGCGTCATGGGCGGCGACAAGAACGAGGCCGGCGAGTACCTCGACAACGTGTTCGTGCGCCTCCTTGCCAAGGACGCGGACTCCGGCGTCGCGTCGGTCGAGTACCAGCTCGACGGCGGCGAGTGGACCCCGTACGCCAAGCAGATCTCCGTGCGCACCCCCGGGTCGCACACGGTGACCTACCGCGCGACGGACGTCGCGGGCAACGTGTCCGCCCCGAAGACGGTCACGTTCGTCATCGCGGGCGGCGAGGAGCCCGGCGGCGACACCGACGGCCCCGTCGTCACGGCGGGCGTCAGCGGCAGCCGCACGCGCGACGGCGACTTCGTCGCGAGCGCGCGCGTCACGCTCACGGCGGTCGACGAGGAGTCGGGCGTGGACCGCATCGAGTTCCAGGCCAACGACGGCGCGTGGCAGCGCTACGCGGCCCCGGTCGCGTTCGCGGCCGACGGCCAGCACGTGGTCCGGTACCGCGCGGTCGACGGCGTCGGGAACGTCACGAGCGGCGAGGTGACCTTCACGGTCCTCAAGCTCGTGCGGGACCGCTGCGTCGGCTCGGACATCCGCCCGACCGTGATCATCGACGGCCACGACAGCACGGTGCAGAACTACGACGACGGCACCGGCTGCACGGTCAACGACCACGTCGCCGAGAACGACGAGTACGCGACGCACCGCGAGTTCGTCGACCACGTGAGCCTCGTGACCGAGGACCTCGTCCTCGACGGCGTCCTCGACGACGCCGAGCGGGACCTCGTCATCGCCGCGGCCGAGCTGTCCGACATCGGCCGCCGCTGACCGCCACCTGACGGTCCGACCTGACCAGTCCGATCGACGACGGCCCGGACCCGCGCCCTCCAGGTGCGGGCCGGGCCGTCGTCGTGCTCGGCCCACCCGGGGCCGCCGCCCGCCCACCCCCTTCGCGCCGAACACGACATGAGGGTCGTTATCGGCCGTCTGGCGACCTTCATGTCGTGCTCGACGGGTGGTGAGGTCGTGTTCGAGGGCTGGCTGCCGACATCGGCGGTCGGGTCAGGCGGGCGCGTCGCCGTAGACCGGGCGCGCGAACGCGAGGACGATGCCCACCCCGCCGCGCTGCGCGAGGCGGGCGCGGTCCTCGGGGTGGTCCAGTAGGTGCCGCAGGACGCGGGCGACCGCCTCGGCGTCCGCGACGTCGACCGTGTCCGGGTCCGGCCCGTTCGCCGGGCGGACCTGGAGCAGGTCCTCGCCCTCGGCGTGCCGGGCCCGCGCGCCGTCGCGCAGCTCGACCCGCAGAGCCGGGCGCCGCTCGCCCTCCAGTACCCGCACCCCCGCGACGTCGTCCCACCGCACGACGACGCGTGCCGGCTCCGGCCCCACGGGCAGCTCGATCTCGTGCGGGCGCAGGACGACCGACTGCTTCGACGGCCCGCGCACGTACATCACCAGCCCGGTGCCGAAGCCGAGGACCATGAAGCAGGAGACCACCGCCGCGACCCCCTCCTCCTGGAGCAGCAGCCAGACGACGAACCACACCGACCCGCCGAACAGCACGACCAGGATGAGCAGGACGGCCAGGTAGTCGACGACAGGCGTCAGGCGCTCGCGCCCCCGCACCCCGCCGCGCACCGCGGTCCACACCATGCTCGGCCGATGCGGGGGACGGGGCGGACGGCTGCTCACGGGGACAGTCTGCCGGGCCCCCGGACCGGTGCCGAACACGACGTCGGTGTCGTTCTCGGGCTCAGAACGACACGGATGTCGTGCTCGACGGCGCGCGGCGTCGTGCTCGACGGCGCGGCAGGGGCGGGCCCGACGACGCGCGCCCGGTCGGCTGGCTGCGTCGCCGTCGCCGGGTCGTCCGGTCGGTCAGGACCCGCCGAGCAGCATCCGCTTCGCCGCGGCGAACTCGTCGTCGGTCAGGGCGCCGGACGCGTGCAGGTCCGCGAGCTCCGAGAGCGCCGCCGCGATCCCGTGCTGCACGGTGACCTCGGGAGTGCCCCCGCCGCGGGTCGTCCTCGTCGTGGTGGTCGTGGTGGTCGACGACGTCGAGGACGCCGTGCCCGGCGTGGGTGAGCCCCAGACCGGCGCGTCCCCAGGGGTGGTCGGGGTCCCCGTGCTCGCGGAGTCGGCGACCGCGGAGTTGGTGACGGACGTGTCGGTGACGGTGGCGGACGCGGCGGCCCGTGCGGCGTCGTGCAGGGCGCGCGTGCGGTCGCGGCGCGCCTGCACCACGACCCGCTCCCCGGGCAGGCGCCACACGACCACCGGGTCGCCGGGCTGCGGGACCTCCGACGGGAGCAGGTTCGTCACCGGCGCGAGGCGCGTGACCGTCGTCGTGAGCGCCCCGTGCCGCACACGGACCACGCACTGCGCGACCCCGCCCGAGTCCGTGCGGTCGGTGACCGACGCCGTGACGGCCCCTGCCTCGCGGACGGCGGCCTTCCGGTCACGGTGGTACTGGGCGTAGAGCGGGGCGTCGTCGCGCGACCGCCGCAGCGAGCGCGCGTACCCCGCCCACAGCGGGCCGAGGAACACCCACGGGAAGATCGTCCACACGACGTTCCAGAACCACGGGAAGAAGCCGTCGTGGTCCCACGCGTTGACCGTGACGAGCCAGACGAAGCCCCCGGACAGCAGCACGAGCAGCACGCCGTTGCGGATCTTCCTCCCGACGCTCGACGGCGGGTCCAGGAGGCCGTCGGGCGTGCGCGGCAGGTCGTCGACGGACTCGTCGTTGCCCACCAGCCGCAGGATGGCTCTCGGGTCGGCGGCCTTGCGCGCGAGAGCGGCGGACGGCGGGAGGGGCGGTTCGTCGTGCCGGGGGTCCGGAAAGGACGCCCTCGTAGTGTGGTCAGACATCATCCCGATCCTACGAGCGACCGCTGTCTGCCTCCCGCCGACCATGGGGCTGCCGACCGTCTGGCACCGGACCCGGCCGAGGACACCCTGCCAGCGGTCAATGACGGCGTGCCCGCCCTCGAGCACCGTCACGATGCGTGGCAGGGTGGCGGCATGACGACGCTCGCGCAGGTCCGCGCGGCCGCGCTCGCCCTGCCCGAGGTGGCAGAGGACGCGGCCGCCGGGACCGTGTCCTTCGTGGTGCGCGGGCGACGGTTCGCGGCGGCGACGCGGGACGCCGTCGTGCAGCTCCGCCTCGCGGACGACGACGTCGCGCGCGTGCTCGCCGAGCACCTCACCGCGCGCAGGTGGACGCGCGGCGACCATCTGCTCGGCGCGAGCGTGCCGCTCGCCGACCTCGACGGTCAGCAGGCCAACCACTGGGTGCGGCGCGCATGGTTCGCCCGTGCGCCGCAACGGCTCGGGGCTGCTCTCGTCGCCGCGGATTCCGCGGAGCCGGGGTCCGTCGGCGACCTCCCCGCTGCCATCGGCCGCCCGGCGACGCGTGCGCTCGCCGGTGCGGGCATCGTCTCGTTGTCCGACGTCGCGCCGCTCAGTGATCGGAAGCTGCTCGCCCTGCACGGGGTCGGGCCACGTGCCGTACGGATCCTGCGCGAGGTGCTCGCGGCGCGCTGACCGGCCGTGGTGCCTGCGGGAGGGCTCGCGCGTCGCCCTCGGCTGTCCGAGCGCGGGTCTCAGCGAGCGATCGTCACGGTGATGCTTGCCTCGCGGGCTGTCGCGAGCAGCGCGTCGACGCCGAACGCCTGCACCGGGCCGAGCGCTCCGGTGCCGCGGGCATCTCCCAGTGCGGCGCGGGCGGCGCCCCACGCGAGGAAGTGCGCGGTGAGGTCGTAGGCGTCGGGTCCGTCGAGCCGGACGCGACGCAGGACCTTCCCGGACGCATCGCGCGCGACCGCGAGGACGTGGGTGCGCGACGTCGCGCGGGCCGCCGCGTCCGGGCCGCCGCCCGAGCCGGCGCGCGACCGTGCGAACCGGCGCAGCGCGCCGCCCAGCCCGGGGACGCGCAGAGCGCCGGTCGCGATCGCGGTCGCCACGGGCGCGAACCGCACCGCGGGGCTGGTCACGCCCAGCGCGACCTCGACGTCGCGCAGACCAGGCGCGAGAGGCGGCAGCGTGAACGGCTCGGTGCCGCCGGCCGTGATGCCCCGCACGCGGCGCCCCGCGCCGAGGTCGAACGCGACGACGCGAGCCGCGACGCGCTCGGCCCGCAGGTGTCCGTCGCGCCAGGCGTACGAGGGTTCCAGCACGGTCTCGAGCGCGCTCGCGCGGGTCCCGCCGCTCACGCCGCCGCCGGTGGGGAAGTAGCCGATCTCCAGGCGCGCGGCGTCCGCTCCCTCGTCCTGGAGCGCGAGCGCGCCGGCGAGGTTGCCCGGCACCCAGTCGTGGCCGAACGCCGTGAGCAGCGCCGCGCCCGTGCGCCCGGCGCGCGGGCCGAGCTCGTCGAACACGCGCCGGATGAACGCCGGCTCGCCCGTCGAGTCGAGGTAGACGGCGCGCGCGTCGATCGCGGCCTCGACCGCCGATCCGCCGTGCCGGACGAACGGGCCCACCGTCGACACGAGCACGTCGCCCGGTTCGATCAGCGCCCGCACGGTCCGCGGGTCGTCGACGTCCGCGACCGCGGTCTCGAGCGGCGGTGGGGCGGGGGAGTCCGACGTCGGACGCCCGGCACCAGGGGTGCCCATGGGCTCGGCGCGGTGACGGGGTGCCGCCGACGGTGCGCTCGCGGCGAGGTCGGCGGCGAGCGCGTCGAGGCGGTCCTGGGACCGCCCCGCGAGGACCGGCCGTGCTCCACGCGCCACGAGTTCGTGCGCGACGAGCGTGCCCGTGTAGCCCGTCGCGCCGAGGAGCACGATGCGGCCCGTCGACGTCGGGGAGGTCGGGGCGTCGGTCATGGGGTCGCCTCTCGTCGGAACCAGGGATCTCGCGAGACTACGGAGCGGTTCCGTGGCTCGCGCGTCGGCGGTGGGCCGCCCGCTCCCTGCCCGTGCTCCCCGTCGGTCCGCGTGGTGTCCTGGCGGTATGGACTCAGAGCCCGACGACGAAGCACGGTCCTCGGGCGGGTCGCCCCACGGGGGCGTGTCGCCCGAGGGCGAAGGCCGGTCCGGCCGCCGCGGGTCGCCTGAGGGGGAGGGGCGGTCCGACGGCGCCGGGCAGGCCGGCGCGCCCCGGCCTGGGCTGGTGGGCGTGCTGTGGTGCGTCGTCGTGATCGTGGCGGTGCTCGTGATCGGTGTGGCGATGGGCATGCTCGACGGCCGTTGATCGCGCTCGCAGGGGCATGTGCATGAAATGAGCGATCGAGAGCATTGCGCATGTGCAGTTACTGCGCATAGTCTTTGGCGTATGACCTCCGACCCGCAGCGACCCTCGCGACCCCGTCTGGACGCGGCGCGCACAGCGCTCGACGAGGCGGCCGCCGCTGACCCGGGCACCGCCGTCGAGCCGCTCGCCCGCGCCCGGGCCCTGCTCGACGTCGCGCTCGACGAGGCGATGGCGGAGGCGCTGCTCGCGGGTTCGTCGATGCGGTCCGTCGCCGAGGCAGCGGGTGTCGCCCCGAACACCGTGCCTCCGCGCCTTGCGCGGACCCCGGCGCTCGCGGGCTACTCCGGTCCCGACGGCCGCGTCTCCGCCGAGGGCGTCACGCGCGCCCGCTACGACCGCGAGCGGGGAACCCCGCCGCCCGAGCCGACGACCGCCGTCGAACCGCTGAGGTTCCGCCGCCGCACCTAACCGTCCACAGCACCGTCCGTCCAGCAGCACGACGAAGGGAACCGCCATGCCCGACCAGACCCTCACGCACCTCGCCATGCTGCTCGACCGGTCCGGGTCCATGCAGACCATCAAGCAGGCCACCGAGCAGGGCTTCGACCTGTTCCTCGCCGAGCAGCGAGAGGCGCCCGGCCGCTGCACGGTCACGCTCGCGCAGTTCGACAACGAGTACGAGGAGGTCTACACCGACCTCGACGTGCGCGAGGTCCCGCCGCTCGACCTGCGGCCGCGCGGCATGACGGCGCTGCTCGACTCGATCGGACGCCACGTCCAGACGACCGCGCTGCGCATCGCCCAGCTCCCCGAGGAGCAGCGGCCCGGCGCGGTGATCGTCGGGATCATGACCGACGGCCTCGAGAACGCGTCGAAGGAGTACACGCACGCCGCGATCAAGGCGCTCGTCACCGAGCGCGAGGAGCAGTTCGGCTGGACGTTCCTCTACATGGGCGCCAACCAGGACGCGATCGAGGTCGGCGCGTCTCTCGGCGTGAAGCGCGAGCGGTCGCTCACGTACGACACGGCGAACGTCGACCAGGCGTACGCCGCGACGTCGCGCAGCATGGCCGGCATGCGCACGGCCATGGCCGCGGGCGCGCCGCCCGCTGCGGCGCGTGACCAGCACGCGGTGTACACGGAGGCGGACCGCGCCGCGGCCGGAGGGCCCGGGCCGACGCGCCGGCCCCGTGCCGCCGCCCCGTGGGCCGGCTCCGCGCCGATACCCCCCGTTCGCGCATCGCGCGGGACGAAGGACGACCCGTTCGACGAGACCGCGCTGCTGCAGCACTTGCGGTCGGTGCTCGCGTCGGGGTCACCGACGCTCGCGGACGTGGGCACGTACGGCGGACGCGCGGTGGTCTGGGCGACCGTGCGGGGCGTGCCGGTGTACCTCAACGCAGACACGAAGCGCGGGGCGCTGCAGCAGCTCGTCGACGCGGCCGCCGACGGCCCGCTCCCGTGGAACGTCATCGCCAACCGCACGGGACAGCTCAACAAGGTGACCTTCCGGTCCGGTCGGCGCGTGCGCGGCTTCTACTGCTACACGAGCGAGGTCCAGCCCGCGGCCGGGCCGCTGGGCGGGGTTCCCGCCGCACGCTGAGTGCCCGACGACGCGGGGCGGGTCGCGGAGAGCGGTCCGCCCCGCTCGGACTTTGATCGAGGAGAGACATGGACGAGCAGGACGAGCTGGTGGCGCGCGCGGAACTGGTCCGGACGAAGGGACGCGGAAAGCTCCACATCCGCGGGTGCAGTCATCTTGCTGACACGAGTGATCTCGTCGACGCCGACGACCGCGACCGCGCCGAGCTGGCGCTGTGCAACGAGTGCGACAAGGAGATCCACGGGATCGGCCGGGTCGAGTACCCGTCCCTCGATGCCGCGTTCGAGGCGCTGCAGTTCCCCGTCGAGAACCGCCCGCTCATGCGAGACATCGCGGGGCCGGTCGACTTCACCAAGGTCTGGGCCCCGCAGTCGCAGTCCTACGTCGGGGTAGGGCACCTCGACGGCCGACCGTCCGCCGCATACTTCAACCGCGGGTTCGTCGACGTGCGCCTCGACGAGGGCGGGTACCAGCGGTACGAGATGCCGACCTTCGCGCGATCAGCCGGCGGTGCAGTTCGCGGAGGTGCCGCGGAGCGTCTGGCCGTCGTGTGTCCGACATGCTTCATGCAGCTGCCGGGGAACGGCGTCTGCGACGACTGCGCCTGACCGGGTAGCGCACCTGGTTCGGTAGGCCGGCGGGCAAGGACGAGAAACCACGGGACTGCGGGATCGCGTTGTGGATGGCCGAGGCGACGCCGGTGAGCGCTCGGTTAGCCTGCGCGTGTCCGACGCACAGGGGAGCAATCCTCGACTGAAGCAGGGGGCTTCGATGGATGATCCGCGCGGGATGGCCAAGGCGGCTCCGTTCAGGCGGCACGCACGGTGGATCGTGCCGTTGCTCCTGGCGCCGATCGCGTTCTACGCGTGCGCCCTCGGGCTCTCGCGCCTGAGCGAGCGCGAGAGCTTCGAGGGTTGGTGGATCCTCGCCGCCATGGCGCTGTTCGTCGGTCTCTTCGTCGCGCCGATCGTCCTCGTCGTCGTGTCGATCGTGAAGGGCAGTGCCACCTACCGAGACCACCGTCGGAGCAAGGGCAGGTTCAGCTCGTCCGAGGTCGCGGAGATACAGCGCCGAGACACGTCTGCCCAGGCGTGGAGCGATGCTCAACAGCTTCATCGGCGGCTGCTCGAGCGTGAGGTTCCGCCGACGCTGGCGGTGTGGGACGTCGTCCGGTACCCGAACGAAGAGTTCTTCTGCGACGTCCCGATCCGCTACGCCCGGTACTACGGCATGGACGTCAGCTACACGCAGACCTCGGGCTTCTTCTACGGGCGGCCGTCCTTCGTGCTCACCGGCCTTGCGGTCACGGCGGTGTCGAACGCGGCCCAGCGCAGCGCGGCCCAGAACATGGCACGAGCCCAGTGGCGCGAGCACTGCGTCGCGCGGCTGGTGGTGAGCAACCTCCGGCTGCTCGTCCAGGTGGGCGGTCGATGGCTCTCGTTCGACTACGCGGCGATGACGGCAGTGTTTCCCGAGCCCGCGAGCTGGGGGCTCGTCTGCCAGTTCTCGTCCACGGAGCCGCTGCTCCTCACGGGTGACCACGCACCGTTCGCGGCGGTGATGACGCTCTACCGCACGCACGGCGAGAACGCGCTCCGGGAGCATCCGGGACTCGCGCCGCTCGTGATCGGACGCTGATCGCACCGCACCTCCGGGCGTGACGTCGACAGCGAGATCCAGGAACATGGCGTCACACCGCCGACGTCATCGGCGCGCGTGCTCTGCCGGACCTTCGAACGCTCCGAACCGTGCCAGCGAGTCCGACACGGGTTGCCACGCCGGGTCGTGGGTCGCGAGCCGTCTCGCGTCCGCAGCCGCGCCGCGCAGCCGCTCGATCAGCACGGCCTGGTCGCCGCCGCGGGCAGGGGCGTAGCGGCCGTCGAGGAGGTGCTCCGCCTCCCCTTCGGCGTGCAGGGCGAGTGTGTCGAGGAACAGAGCGAGCGAGCGGGCCGCCCGACGGCGGCGGGCGTCCTTCTCCTCCTCGCTCGCCTCGTCGGTGAGCGGGCGGCGGTCCTCGTCGGGAGCCGTCGGGACGACGCTGAAACGCCCCTGCCACAGCCGCTCGAACGCGGGAGCGTGCTCGAGCGAGAGGACCGTCCCGAGGACTCCCGCCTGACGATGGGCCGGCACCTGGCGCGCGAGCTCCTCGCGCAGTCCGGCGACCTCGTAGGCGAAACGCAGGACGTTCTCGTCCGTCATGGACGCGCCGACGACGAGGAGGTGCCGCGTCATCATGAGCGACTGGAGGATCGAGCCGACGGGCTTCCAACGAGAGTCATAGCCGACGAACGAGCTCCGCGACAGCACGATGGTCTCCGGGTAGTGCACGTCGCCGTGCATCTTGAGGAGCCACGGGCGGTCGCCCTGGACGCGACCCCACGGTAGGACGGACAGGACGTCGTGCGGGTCACCGCTGTCCGGTGCGGGAGCCGCCGCGCGGACCGCGTCCTCGTAGAGGCGGTCGTAGTTCGTGGTCACCGCCTCACGGACGCACAGGCCGGCGAGCAGCGCATGAGTGAGAGAGGGACGAGCATCCGCCGCCTCGATGATCCTGGCGACGTGGCGACCGAGGGCGCGCGGATCGTGGTGCTCGTCGAGGACGACCTGGAGCAGCTCCGCCTGCTCCAACGAGGAGAGTCCGCCGGGGTCGATGCCGCCGAGGGTCGCCTGAACCTCGGGGACGGCGGTGAGGCTCGTCAAGAGGCCGGCCCACGAGGGCAGGCCGGCACCCATGCTCACCCCGGCGCCGAGGAAGAGCGCGAGCTCGCCGCGTGCGGCCGGCGCCGCGAGCTGTCGTGCCCGTTGGGCGAGGTCGCGAGGAAGAGCAGGAGCGACCCCGGCATCTCGACGAACCTGTTGCAGCGCCGAGTAGTCCGACCGGGAGACGGCGACGATCGCGACGTCGACCGACTCGTTCTCGGCGGCGGTGCCGAGCTCCGCGACGAGGGAGTGCAGGAGGGCGCTGCGCGACGCACCGTGCCCACCGCCACCGGTTCCCAGGACCGGAACGGCGACCAGCGGAAGGTCGCGTCCGGCGTCGTGCGCGTTCGCACGCAGCCGCTCAGGAGCGTGGCGCGCGACACTCTCCACCGCGCGCCGCGCAGCACGTGCGGCGTCGTGCGGGGAGTGCGCGACGACGTCGACGAACCAGACCTCGGCGCGCGGCAGGTTCCTCCGCGCGGCAACGCCGACTGATCCCCGGCCCCACCCGTCGGGTCGCAGCGCGCGCCAGTCGTCACTCTCGGAGAGCCCGGCCGCGGCACGCCACTGGCTGCGGACGCTGAAGGGCGCGTCCGTGGGGATGACGACCGCGTCCCACCCGAGCTTCTCCAGGCGCCCGTTGACGACGAAGACGTGGCCCGGCGTCATCGGCGCGAGCTCTCCGCACGCCAGATCGCGTGATCGACCATCCATGGCGTGACGGGTCGTCCCGGGGTCGTCAGGTGCTCGGCAAGCTCGCGGAGGATCGTCTTGGCGCCGAGGACGTCGGTCGGCGCGCCGTGACGGTCGAGGAAGCGCAGGATCATGCGGTCCGGCTTCACCGTGTCGTCGTCACCGACGAGCATCCAGAAGTACCCGGTGCGCACCCCGTCACCGGGGATCCGGCGCAGCTCCGCGCTGATCTCGTCCACGCGGTCCGTGTCCGTGAGGGCCTTCGACGCGTCGGCCAGCGTGTCGATCCCGAAGCCGGTCAGGACGTCCGCGTAGCGCAGCGCCGCCTCGGCCTTGAGGATGCCGCTGCGCGACGACGTCCGGTGCGACGACGTCACGGCGACCAGCTGCTCGGGGGCCGGGTATATCGCACGGAACGTGCTCAGCGGCAGGGGGTCGTGCGGCGGCGCGGCGTCGGTCGCGACGGCCGGGCTCTCGTCGCCGGCCGCGGTCGCAACTCGGCGGACGGCCGGCACGACATACCTCTCGTAGCTGATGCCGATCGACCAGACCGCGTCGAGGACGCAGTACGTGACGCTGGTCCAGCGTCGCTGTCGAGGCTGGATGTCGAGCTCCTCGGCCGCGGCGACGAGGGTGGAGGGCAGTGGCACAGCGATCTCCTTCATGGGACGTCGACTCCCTGGCGACCCTAGGGCGGAGAAAGGGGGGCGCCCAGGGCGCGCGGCGTACGCAGCGGGTGAAGTTCCGGCCCTGGGAGCGTGTCGCCGTGCGCTGGGCGCCGCGAGGCGCCTACGTCCTTTGAGAGGTCGGTACGGTGCACGTGAGAGCAGCGGCGCCCGTACCGGGCGGAGTCGGCACGAACGGAGCGATACGTGGTCAGCGCCAAGGAGACCGATCTCGAGGGCGTGCTCGAGGGCAAGAGGCAGTACCAGGTTCCGCTCTACCAGCGCGTCTATTCCTGGGGCCAGCGACAGCTTGACCAGCTCTGGCGCGACATCATCCAGCTCGCCTCGGATCGGGCGACGAACCGCGCGGCGACGCACTTCGTCGGGTCCCTGGTCCTCGCGTCGAGCCCGGACGCGGGGCCCGTGGGGGTGCAGCGTTATCTCGTGGTGGACGGGCAGCAACGGCTCACGACCCTGACGATCCTTCTCGCGGCGCTCCGCGACCACCGGGTCGCGGTCGAGGGAGACGGCCACCGTGCGCGGATCGACGACCAGTACTTGGTGAACCGCTACGAGACCGGCCAGCCCACCAAGCTCTTGCCGACCCAGAAGGACCGAGCCGCCTATCTCGCGGCGATCCGAGGCATGCCGGCCGCAGGGGGCGAGGACAACGTCGGAGTCGCGTACCGGTTCTTCCGCTCACGCCTGACCACGGTCGGCGATCTCGAAGACCCTCTCGACCTCGACCGGATCGAGGAGGCAGTGCTCCGCGGGCTGGCGCTGGTGGTCGTGACCGCACAGCCGGGCGACAACGCGCACCGCATCTTCGAGTCGCTCAACAACACGGGTCTTCGGCTCACCCAGGGTGACCTCCTGCGGAACTATCTCTTCATGCGACTGCCGTCGCGCGCAGAAGCGGTCTACGACTCCGTCTGGTTACCTCTGCAAGACACACTGTCACCTGACAGGCTCGAGCTCTTGTTCTGGCTCGACCTCGTCCAGCGGGACGAGAGCGCGAAACAGAGCGACACCTATGTCGGCCAGCAGACCCGTCTCGACCGGCTCACGAGCGAAGCCGAGATCGAGGCGGAAGTCCGTCGGATCGCAGGTCTCGGCTCCTTGCTCGCGATCGCGCTCGAGCCGACGCGAGAGGTCGATCACGACGTCCGGAGGCGTCTGGCCCGACTACGTGCGTGGGGGACCACGACGGTCTACCCGGTCGTGCTCCAGCTCCTCGCGCGACGAGCGGAGGGATCGGCCAGCAGCACGGACGTCGCGAACGCGCTCCTCCTCCTGGAGAGCTACCTGGTGAGGCGCGTCGTGATCGGAAGAGCCACCGCGAACCTCAACCGTGCCCTGCTGGGTGCCGTGTCCGACGTCGCGAAGGGTGAGGACGTCGTCGCCGCCCTGAGGTCGTCTCTCTCGACCGGACGCAAGCACTGGGGAACGAACGCGCAGGTGCGGGAGGCGGTCCACACGGTGCCCTTCTACTGGCAAGGGCGGAAGGCGCAGAAGAACCTCGTCCTGCTCTGGATCGAGGAGTCCTTCGCAGGCAAGGAGATGGTGGACCCGATGGGCCTGACGATCGAGCACATCCTTCCCCAGTCGTTGACCGTAGAGTGGAGGGCGGCGCTCGACATCACCGGCTCCGGCGTCGACCCGGAGGTCGAGGCAACCTTGCACACGCTGGGGAACTTGACGCTGACCGCATACAACTCAGAGCTCAGCAATCACCCGTGGGAGCGCAAGAGGATGCTCCTGAGCGAGAGCGGTCTCGCGATGAACAGGGCTCTCGCTTCCCTGCCGTCCTGGGACCTCTCCAGCATCCGTCGACGAGCCGACACGCTCGCGGAACGGATCATCGAGCTCTGGCCCGGACCCGACGAAGACACTGTCGAAGTGACGGACGGTCGAGAACGAGCGGCCGCCATCTGGCGACGCCTCAGCGAGATCCTCGCGGAGGTCCCCGCGGGCAGATGGACCTCCTACGGTGATGTCGCCGCTCTCGCGGGCACCGCGCCTGTGCCGCTCGGCACACGTCTCTCGGCCGGCGAAGAACCGTACGCGTACCGGGTGCTCCAGGCAGGGGGGACCGTGTCTCCGGGCTTCCGGTGGTCGTCCGGCGACACGACCGTCGCTCCCCGAGCGCTCCTGGAGGCCGAGGGCGTTCGCTTCGACGCGGCCGGCCGTGCCGACCCGTCACAGCGCATCAGCGCCGAAGAGATCGCGTCGCTCCTGGGCTGGAACGACGACGAAGCACGTACGGACGACGTCGAGATCGTCGAGGAGGAAGTCCACGAGGGCGCACTGCCGGACGCCACGGTTTCGCGTGATGTGCGACGGCGTCGTGGTGGCAGGCGGGTCGCCATCGCCGATCTCCTCGAGGCGGAGCTCATCGCCCCTGGCGACAGGCTCTACGCGCGAGGAGGATCCTCGATCGCCAGCGTCGGCGCCGATGGACTCATCCGCCTCGGTGACGAGCGGTACGAGAGTCCGTCGGCAGCGGGCTCCGCCGTCGCAGGGCACGCCATCAACGGGTGGACGTACTGGCGCGTCGATCGAGACGCCGATCGTGTTCCGCTGAGCGTCCTCCGCGACCAGCTCACACGACAGGGGGACTGACCACGGGTGGCGGTGTGTCGGGCGACAGATCGATGTGCGCCCATGACAGGTCGGCGTCGCCGGCAAGCCGGAGCAGGTCCTCCTGCCGGGCCTGGCCGATGACGCTGCGGTACGCCCCGACCGTGCGGCGCAGTCGTCGGTAGCGCGACGCCTCCTTCGACAGGGGCAGCGCGGGGACGTAGCGCTCGATCGCGGCTCCGTCCGGCGCGGTGCACACCCATGAGGGGAAGATCTCCGTCGCTCTGTCGGGGCGGTCCTGGGCGGCGGCGTCGAACGCGGCGGCCCAGGGGTCGGCGTCGGTCGAGGTGAAGGCGGCGTCGCCGTACAGCTGCGCGACGTTCTTGCGCACGGCGTGGCCCTTGTACCGGTGGACCCGTCCCTCGCGCTGCTCGAGGTCGACGGGGTTGCCTGGCAGGTTCCAGTGCACGACGGCGTGCGAGTACGTGTGGAAGTCCAGCCCTTCCTGCCCGACGGACGTGGACGCCAGCACGAACGGCCAGAACGGTGAGTTGAAGGCCGTGCGGACGTGCTCCTCGCGGACCTCGGCGCCCTCGTCCGTGGTGCCGCGCCCGAATCGCGCGGCGAAGTGCGTGCGCACCCGCCGGTCCTCGACGCGCACCTGCCCGTCGGCGACCCGGATGTCGTCGACGGCCGACGTCGGCGTCCGCAGCTGCAGTGCGCCGCGCAGCACCTCCCCGATCCGCGCGGCGCGCTCGTGCACCGTCTTGCCCACGAGACCCTCGGACTCCACGAGGGTGTGGGTGTACTCGTCGAGCACGGCCTGGAGCCCACCGTCCGCGCAGTAGTCCAGCACGGAGCGCCAGTACGCGGTGTCGTCGCGGGTGGCGTCGGCTCGTTCCGCGTCCACGAGTGCCTGCGTCTCAGGGCGGTTGAAGAGGGAGCGGAACCCGCCGCCGATCCCGAAGGCGATCTCCCGGACGTCGGCGTCCGACGCCCACCAGCCGGCGGGGGTGGCGTCCGAGGCGGAACCGACAGCCCGCCCGAGTGCGCGCAGCGCGCAGGTCCCAGGAGCGGCGAGCGCCGCGACGGTAAGCACGTCGACGAGGTCGTGGGGTCGCGCCCCGAGCTCGTCCGCACGGATCCCTTGGGCCGCCGCGACGTGCCGCTTGAACGCCCGTGCGTGCCCGGCGCCGTCCGGCTCATCAGCGTCCCCGTCGTGGCCGAGGACGTCGAAGAAGCCGTCCTGGTCGGCCCCGCGTGCGGCGTCGAGCAGGAGCGGCGCCGCCCAGTACCAGCGCTGATCGGCACCCGGACGCAGCGAGGGGTCGCCGGGTGGCAGGGAGGCGAGCATCGACTCGACGTCGGTGCGCACGGCCGCGTCGACCTCACCACGGGTCAGGCGACGTCCTGCGGCTCGCGCGTGCCGCAACGGGTCGCCTGCATCGGCGAGCGCGACGGACGGGTAGGAGAGGAGGAACGTCGGCATGCCGTCGAGCCGGCCCTCGGAGATCCGGTACTGCAGGCGCGGCGTGGGCGCCAGGTCGCCGTACCGGCGCCGGCCGCCGCTCGCCGCAGTGGTCGCACGTCGCTCCGCCTCGTAGCTGACAACGACGGAGATCGCCTTGGGCGCGACGTTCCAGGCCGAGAACGCGAGCCGCTTGGTGAAGCGCGCGAGCCCCGGGTCGGCGAACGGGCCCGCGGGCTCGTAGTAGGGGAGCGACGGCGGGAGCCAGGCCAGCCGCCATGCGTCGCGGTCGAGCACGTCAGTGACCAGGCCGCGCATCTTGGCGTTGCCCGGGTCGAGGCGCTCGTACGCGTCGACGACGTCGTACGGCAGCAGCCCGCGTGCGCTCGCGAGCGCCGAGGTGACGGCCGGCGCGTGTGCGGCGACGGCGTCGTCGAACAGCGTCTTCACCTTGTACGTGCGTCGGTCCATGAGGTTGAGCGTGTACGGGGTCGAGCGCCAGAACTCGAGCATGTCCTGGCGCTGTGCGCCCGACGCCGCGTGCACGGCTCGGGCGACGTCGTCGAGCGACGCGTGGTCCAGGAGGTCGCCCGCGGTGACCTCGACCCCGGGGAGCGGGACCTCGCGCAGCATGCCGTCCTTCTCGCGCGTCGCGGCGAGTCGTTCCGTCCTGCAGATCACGCGCCGCAGCTCATGCTCCACGGCGTCGCGCGCAGTGATCGCCCGCGCGACGGCGGACTCGTCCGTCGGCGCGAGCATCCCCTCGCGCATCGTCGCGAGCCCTGCCCGCACCGTCGCCGCGCGGTCGGCACCGGCGAGGAACTCGACCGTGCTGACGAAGTCGCGGTAGTGGTCCTCGCCGTTGGGCTCGTCGGGCAGCGTGTACATCTTGTACGGCGTCGCGGACAGCAGGAGGGTGCGCACGGCGGTACCGTCCGTGCCCGCGTACCTGACGAGGGAGTGCAGCAGCTCTGCGGCCTCGCTCTCGGCGTCGGACCGCATGAGCTCGCTGAAGCGCTGGAACTCGTCCATGACCACGAGGTCGGGCTCGAGCCGCTCGATGGCGAGCCGTGCGACGGTGGCGCGCATCGCGCCGATGATCCTCGACCGTCGGCGCGAGAGGTCCTTCGCCGGGTTCCCGCGCAGGTAGTTGAACTCCTGGACGCACTCGACCAGCTCGTCGAGGAGCTTCCCGCCGCGCGGCCCCCGGTCGCGCGAGAGCTGCTCGGCGAACTCGGCAGCGAAGTCCAGGTCGAGCTCGTGCATCCGGTGGCGTCGGAAGCGCTCGACGTCCGCGGTGAAGTTCTTGAGGCTGGAGGAGTCGCGGAAGAACTGGAGCCAGCGTCGGGGCCGCACGTCGAGGTCCTGCGACCCGCGCGCGAGCATCCAGTACATGACGACGCGCTCGAGGGCCCGCCCGCCCCCGCTCGTCACCTGGAGCGACGTCCCGGGGGTGAACGAGACGAAGTTGAGCTTCTTGCCCGCGAGCTCGCCCGTGACGAGCGGCATGAGCGTGAGGCGCTCCGCGTGGAGAGGCTCGTGCCCGCGGAGGGTGAGGCGGGCGAGGTTCTGGCGGGCGATCTGCTGGTTGGAGCAGATGTACACGACGTCGATCCGGTCGACCGTGTCCCACAGCTGGTCGACGGCCTTGGCGATGACGCCCTTCGCGACCAGCGTCTTGCCGAGCCCCACCTCGTCGGCGACGAGGAAGCGGTGGCTCGGGTCGGCGTCGTCCCACAGTCGCGCGTGCACGTGGTCGACGGTGCGTCGCTGGAAGTCCTTGAGGTGGCGCAGGACGTCGTCGACGTCCGGCCGCTCCTGCGAGTGGGGGTCAGCGGGCACGGCGCGCCTCCTCGACGACGGTCCACAGCTCGGCGAACCCCTCGGGGACGAGGTCGTCGCCGTCGGGCATCTCCGCCAACCGGTCGACGAGCTGTGCGACGCGGTCGAGCGCTTCGTCGCCGTGCGCGACCGCGCGCACGAGCGGCTCGAACAGATCAGGCATGGTGCCGCCCTGCGCCGACCACGAGGCTCCGGTGGGGCCGTTCGAGGGGCCGACGGCGAACGGGGACGCCGCGGCAGGGTCGGCGAGGAGCAACGCGAGGTAGCGCGCGACGTCGTCCCGGCTGCGCAGCGCGTCGCGGACGGCGGAGTGCCGTCGCTCGGGGACGTCGCCGTCCAGGCCGAGGACGACGACGCAGCGCCGTGTCGCGCGCTCGTCTCCCGACCCGGCCGTCGTCTCGACGGCAAGGAACGGCGTAACGGCGCGGAGGCTCAGGTCCTGCCACGCGACGTCGGCTCCCTCATGGAGCTCGCGTGCGTGCAGGTGGGAGTGAAGGGTCACCGGCCACGTGACCGTGGTGGCACCGGAGACCGGCTCGGGAAGACCCTGCGTCCCGACGACGAGGCTCGCCGTGGAGTCGCCGTCGGCGAGGTCCGTGTCATCGATGTCCGTGGTGAGAGTGGCGCGCAGGCTGGATGCCGCGAGCCGCCGGTGGAAGTCGTCGATGTCGAGGACGGTGGACTCTGCGGGGTCGACGACCGGCTCGGGCGAACGTGGCGCGAACGGGTCCAGCACCTTCTCCAGGCCGGGGACGTCCTTGGCGCCGTCGAGCGTCGCGCGCACGCCGACGTCGGCGGTGCGGCCGTGCAGGGCAACCGCCAGCTCGACGTTCCCGCCCCACGCCGCCGTGGTGAGGTTCGCGCTTCCGGTGACCGTCGTGCTGTCCCGACCAGAGTCCACGACGACCGTCTTGGCATGCAGACCGTCGCGGACGCGATCCGTCTCGCGGACGGGACCGGTGGTCGAGCGGGGGTCGCCCGGTGAGGCGGCGTTCTCGTCAGAGGACGGGTCACGCTCGGCCGCTGACGACAGAGTTCGGGTCGTCCAGTGGTCGAGCGGGACCGTGCCCAGGCGGTCGAACGTCCCCGCACGGGAGACGAGGGTGCGGTCGTCTGCGTCGGGGAGCCTGCGGAGCAGGCCGGCGTCGAGGAAGGGGCTCACCGCGAGGACGCGGTCCGCGGCGTCGGGGAACGGCCATGGCGCCGTGACGCCGTCGAGCCCGAGGGGCAGGACCTCGGCGTTCCGGAACGGTGCGGGCGGGGTGAGCCGCGCGTCCGCGACCGACGCGGCGACGGACTCCACCTGCGCGGTACGGTCCTCGGGGAGCGGGGACGTCGCCAGCTGGGGGAGAGCGCGGAGGAACGCGCTGATCGGGGCGGGCTCGACCGGCTCGGCCACCGACTCGTCCTCGTCCAGGACGAGCACGGTGTCCCAGGACAGGTCGAACGTCAGGTTGCGGCTGAGCACGACGAACCGGTGGCGGTACGCGCCGTCGTCGTCGACGAACCGCAGGGTCCACGACTTCGGATGGAACAACCGACCCCGTGCCGGGGCCATGACCTGGTGCACGGCGCCCTCGACGAAGGTGAGCACCGAGCGGTACGACGCCGGCACGCTGATCCCGCCGGCCTGGCAGAAGACCGTGGTGAGCTCGCTGTAGCGCTGGACGGCCTCGAGCAGGCCGATGGGATCGGTCGCGGCGAGGTCGTCGCCGTCGACCTGGGCGGTCGCGTCGAGCGTCGCGAAGGTCACGGGACCCAGCAGCAGCGCGGTGAGGTCGAGCGAGAACGTCGTGGCGATCGCGGCGTCGACGCGCAGGCCGGCGGGCGGGCGGAGCGCGTCGGTGAGCAGGACGCGGGTGTCCGGGGTGAGCATCAGGCGGTGGTCCTTGCGGTGAGGAGCGCGTCGGCCGGCTGCCCACGTCGAATGGTGCTCGGGCGGTCGGGCAGAGCGGACAGGAGGTCGTCGAGGAGCCGCCGGGTCACGCCCCACCGGTAGTCGAGCAGTCCGGTGCCGGACTCACCCTTCCACGCCTCGCGGGCCGATCTGTTCGTGAGTCGTGCGCGTCCGCCCTTGAGGCCACGCTCCCGCTGGGCGACGAGGTCGCGTGCTCGCGACGAGTCCTCGACGCGGTCGCCGTCGAGCAGGACGTCGAGCCACGCGTCGGTGAACCTGCGGGTCGGCAGCGGGATCCGCTCGTTGCGTGCCGTCAAGACGCTCCACAGCTCGCCGCGGTCCCAGCCGTCGAGGGTGCGCGTCTCGACGAGCTCCTCGTGCCAGTCGTCGAGGCGCTCGCGGTAGTGGTCGACGACGTCCGGGATGGCAGCAGACTCGGCGACGAGGAGGTTGTACAGGAGCGCGGCACCGTGCATCGCGAGGCCGAACCGCGTCGCGTGGTCGACGACCGTTCGAAGGTCGCTCGGCGCGCCGACCAGCGAGAGCTCCGCGGCCGAGGCGGCGTCGAGATCGACGGCGTCGTGATGCTCGAGGAGCCATCCGAGCAGCGAACCGTGGGTCGTCGTGCGCAGCCGTTCGAGGAGGACCTCGGCCTCCTCGGGACGCAGGTCGAAGGTCGTCGACCTCAGCAGCTCCTCGGGAGGTTCGAGGCCGGCGAGGTCGAAGCCGGTGTCCAGGACCCTGTCACGAGCGCCAAGGTCGTCCGTCTCGGTCCGGCCACGGCCCGCGCCACGGAGAGCGGAACCGCGGCGCAGGTGCCCGACGACGCTCGTGTCCCACGTACGCAGCTGCCAGCGACCGAGGGGTCCCCAGTACACCTCGCTCGGCATGCGCTTGAGCTTCGCACGGGCAGTCTGGCCCAGGATGCCCTGGTTCCGGCCGCGCTCCTCCTCGCGGTAGCCCTCGAGCAGCGACTCGATGAGCCGCACCTCGTCGGCGCGCAGACGGCGCACGGCGTCGTCGACGGTCGAGGTGCTGCGGACGGAACGGTCCACGAGCCAGGGGACGAACAGCACGTACCGCAGTCGCGTGAGCAGCGTCGACGTCCCGGGGAACAGCGCGTCGGAGAACGTGTCCCGGATCGAGCCGATCCCTAGCTCGTCAACCGTGCCCTGCTCCTTGAACAGGTCGACGACCTCGAGCATGCGGCGGCGCTGCGCATGGTCGGTGTCGAGCCAGCCGAACGATGACGCCACAGGTCCTCCTTTGACGGCGGCTGACCGAAGCCTAGGAGCCTGTCCCGCCGCGGTGAACCAAAAGCCGGGTGAAATCGGAGCGCGGGGTGCACTTGATGCGGTCCCGCGTCCTCGCCGGCCGGCAGAAGTCATCTCCGTCTCATGCCTTGCGCCGTGGTAGGCGGCGGTGCGTCATCTGGAGGACGAGCCCCGCGACGGTCAGCACCGTTTGGAGACTGATTGGCGGCACTTCCCCCCTGTCTGGAGGAAGTTGACTCTCGATGTACCTGCCCATTTCGAGGTGTGGGTCGAGGCGCGAAAGAACGATGTGTGCGACGGTCTCGGCTTCAAGCTCACCCGCCATGTCATCGACAAAAGTTCGGGCAGCCCAGTGCTTGGGGTTGTGTGTCCCGAGGTGGCCGCAATAGACGTGCCCGAGCTCATGGAGCAGCGAAGCGAGGCGGTCCTGTGGCGCGTCGTTGCGGTTGACGGTGACGTCGTACCGGAGCCCGTGAGAGTCGCCGGGTTGCCCCTCCTTCACGGGGCGTCGTTGGAGCGAAAGGCCCCTCGACGTTGAAGCAGTACCGCCCAGGTGCTTTCCCGTGTCGGCGAGCGTGACGCGAATCCCGTCGCGCTTGGCGTTGTCCTCGAGAAGATCCCAAACGCGGAGGGCTTCACCATCAGTGAGTCCGGTTGCGATCGCCATCGGCGACGAGATGCCATGAGGGAGCGGCGGGCTCTTCTGCGAGAGTGACTCCGTGTAGCGCACATCGAAGACGATCATCACAGGGCCCCGGGGACGAAGGATGACCAAGGGCCGCGCATCGGGGGCGAGTCGCCGACCCAGTTCCTTCCATCGGGCAGGCGTTGCCACGTAGCGGGCCCCGGGGTCCTGGAGATGAACGAGCATCGCGTTGTAGGGCGAGTACACCCGGAACGACCGGATGAAGTCGATGAGCTCGGCGAACTCGGAACTGCGCCGATACCGGAAGCCATCGCGGACGAGCGCGTCCACCGAAGCCTGCGCTTCGTTCATGCTGGGTCCCGGCACCGGGTCGTGCGCTTCCATGCGGTCCAGGATGTCCAGAAGATCGGCACCGTGACCGTCCAGGTCCAGCTGACTCTGCCCGAGCGAAGGTGGCATGGGCGGAGAATACGGGCATCGGGCTGCCTGGGTCTCCGACGCCCAGCGCTTCCGGTCGATGTCCAGGTGCGAGAATCGGTACGCATCTCTGGGCATGTCCCAGGAAGAGAAGGGGATCCCAATGCTCGGTGAGGCTGACGGACGCGGGTCGTCGACGCTTCCGCGGTGGGCGATGTCTCGGATCATCATCATCAATGGGTCCCACATGGTGCTGCGATGCCCGACGTGTTCCTCGCTCTCCGTCGTCACGGTCGACGCGCTCGCCAAGCACTGGCCGCATCTGCCCGTCGAGGCGCGCGTGCTCGTGCTCGGGCAGCTTGAGCTGTCAGGTCTCGATGACGCGTTCCGGAACGATCCTCGAACACGAGCGGCAACCGAGTGGGTTCTTGAGCAACCCGCACGGTCAGGCGAGTCCGCGGCGCTCGCTGCCCTCGCGGGGGTCGCGGTCGTCGATCTTCCGTATCCGCTGGACAGTGATTCGCGGAGAATGCTGTCAGCGCGGGCGGAGATCCGTCGTGCTGAGGTGGTCAACGCGACGCGGCGGGCCAAGGCCGAGGGCACGTCGGACGCAGAGCTCCGGGAACTTGCCCGACACGACGTCGCCGTTGTACGCGACCTGGCCGTGGAGAATCTCACGCGACGGTCGTCGGTCGAGCGGGAGCCTGTGGCGGTTCCGAGCAAGATCGAGTCGCCTGGTTCCGAGCCCGAGCCCGAGCCCGAGCCCGAGCCCGAGCCCGAGCCCGAGCCCGAGCCGCTGAGCTTGCTCGACCGCGTGTGCCGGGCGGCAGGACTGCGCCCTACGGGTGAGCGGCTGCACGACGGCGGTGCGACGCACTGGGTGGTCGAGGATCCTCGACCGATCGTCGGAGGGCGGTATGTCCTGCAGATCGGCGAGGCAGGTGACGCCGCCGTCACTGTGCACGACCTGCGGGCAGTCCTGTGGACGGTCGACGACCTCGACGCGATCCGCGGGATCGTCGTGGCAGAGCGCTTCACGGAGGAGGCCCGCGGATTCGCCGCACGTGGCGGCCTGCAGCTCGTGGAGCTCTCGGGGATCGGCATCCAGGATGTGCCGAGACACATGCCGGACGTCGTGGTGCAGCCGAGCTCGACGATCGACTCTGTGGAAGCACGCCCTGTCGTTGACGTCGTCGCGCCCGCTCCCAGCGACGCGCGCTTCAACTTTGACGCCGTGCACGGACTCATCGACGACGGCCCGTTCTCGTCTCAGTCTCGGAACGCAGACCCTGCCCCGGGGGGCGAGCCCGCTCGCACCCAGGACCCACCCGAGCTCGATCTCGCCGACCAGCTCGTGCGCAGTCCCATGTTCCTGGCACAGCGCATGCGCGCGGGGCGGGGCGCGCTCGACGACGACAGCGTCACGACGATCGTCCGCGCGGCGCTGGCGCACGAGGGGAGGGTGACGCTAGATCTCCTGGCACTGCGACTCCTGACGACGCCCGCGAGCGTGCGGGTTCGGGTCGCCAACCTGCGGCGGATCCTCAACGTCGATGGCTACGAGATCGTCCGCTTTGACGACGACGACGGCAGCGTCGCGCTCGACGAGGATCTTCTCCGGGCGCAATTCACCCTCGCGGGCCGTTCGTCCGCAGCGGGAACCGGGACCGGCGTGCCACCATATGTCCAGTCCTGACCGTCCGTCTCTGAAGGCTTGCGTCGATGCTCCCTGACTCGCACTGGTTCGAGATGGGTGAGCCGGCGACGCCGGCGGAAGCCGCGGCTCTGCGCCAGGTTCGGGAGATCCTGCCCGACGACGGGATCACCACTGCGTGGGCCAACCTCACCTTCATCGACCACAACGGCCGGACCGCCGAGGTGGACGTCCTGCTCCTGACGAAGCGCGGGTTCTTCGTCGTGGAACTCAAGGGCTGGCACGGGATGATCCGTGGATCGAGCCAGTGGTGGACGGTGACGGGTCGGACCACGCGCCAGATGGAGAACCCGCTGCTCCTCACGGACCGCAAGGCGAAGCGGCTCTCGACGCTCCTCAAGGACTACGCCCCGAACGACCGCGCCAAGGCGTCGCTGCCGTTCGTCGGTGCCCTGGTCGTCCTGCACGGCGAGGGATCACGTGTCGAGCTCGACGATGCTCGTGCCCGTACCGGGATCCTGACCCTCGACGGTTACGACGTCCGCAGTCCGAAGAGCCAAAAGGTCGGCACGCTGCGGAGCTTCGTCGCGCAGGAGCCGAACGACGCACGCGACTTCATCGATCACCACCGCGCCACCTTGGTCCGCGCGGCGTGCCAGCGCGCGGATTTCAAGCCGACCCCCAAGCAGCGCTCGGTGGGCCACTTCGTCGTCGCGGACACGGAGCCGATCGCCGAGGGACCGACCTGGCAGGACTTCGTTGTCGATCATCCGGCGACGAAGGTCCGACGCCGCCTGCGCATCTACGATCTTCCGCCTGGCGCCTCGGCGGACGAACGGCTGCGCATCGAACAGGAGGCTGAGCGCGAGTTCCGGCTCACGCAGGGCATCATCAACGAGGGCATCACGGTGCCGTCGGACATGATCGCCACGGACTCCGGGCCGGCGCTCGTCTTCCCGTACGACGAGACCGAGGTGCCCCTCGAGGCGTATCTCGACGAGAACGCCGCGCAGCTCACGCTCGAGGACCGCGTCACGCTGGTGCGCCAGCTCGGCGAGCGCCTGCGGTTCGCACATCAGCGCCGCCTCGTGCACCGTGCCCTTGCCCCGCGGCACGTGTGGATCCGCCCGGGCGAGATGCCGCAGCTCACGATCCGTGATTGGTACGCGGGACAGAAGGACCGTGCCTCGACGCGCGGGCAGCTCACGACGATCTCGGCGGGCGTCTCGGACATCGGTCAGGCGGTCGGCGCGGACGACTGGCTCTACCTCGCGCCCGAAGCGCTCCATGGCTCCGCAGACCTTCCCAGCATCCCGCTCGACGTCTACGGCTTCGGCGCCGTGGCCTTCCGCATCCTCACGGGCCGCCCTCCCGCAGCGAACCTCGCGGAGCTGCAGCGGGTCCAGCAGGAGCACGGCTACCTCGATGCGGGTGCGAGCTCGGGGCTTCCCGACGACGTCGTGGCGGCGCTCGAGCTCGCGACCGCTGTCGCGGAGCCCGAGCGCGCGCAGTCCGTCGAGGACGTCCTCGGTCTGGTCGAGGACGCGTGGGCGAAGGCCCGCAAGGGCAGCGAGGATGAAGCCCCCGCCGGGCCGACGCCAGCCGCCGATCCCCTCGAGGCTCGGAAGGACGACCTCGTCGGCGACCGCTTCCTCGTCCAGGAACGGCGCGGAGAGGGGTCGACGGGGACCGCGTTCGTCGTGGTCGACATGGAGTCCGACTCCGAGCGCGAGCTCATCCTCAAGGTCGCCCGGACCGACGCCGCAGGACCGCGCCTCGTAGCCGAAGCGGAGACGCTGCGGATTCTGGACCATCCGCGCGTGGTCCGGCTCGTCGGTGAGGGCGTGGTCGAGGTCGATGGCCGGACGGCGCTGCTCATGTCCGACGCCGGCAAGGAGACGCTCGCTTCGCGCATCGCGACCGAAGGTCGCGCCACGCTCACGCAGCTCGAGCAGTACGGGTCCGATCTCATCGAGGCGGTCCGGTACCTCGACCAGCAGGGGGTGTTCCACCGCGACATCAAGCCGGCGAACCTCGGCATCGCCCCGGACCCGAGCACCAAGACCCCTCGCCTGACGCTCTTCGACCTGTCTCTCTCGCGCGAGCCGATCGAGAACATCGGCTCGGGCACGCTCGGGTACCTCGACCCGTACCTGGGCGGGAAGCGGCGGCGGTTCGACCGTGCCGCCGAGCTGTGGTCGGTGAGCGCCACGCTGTTCGAGATGGCGACGGGCGAGATGCCGTGGTGGCAGAGCGGTGGCTCCGGGCCCGCGCACGCGACCGACGCACCGGTGATCGCTCCTGAGAGCTTTGAGCAGGCTGTCGCACCGGCACTCGCGGAGTTCTTCACGCGGGCCCTCACCCCGGTGGCGAGGGATCGCTTTGGTGGCGTCGACGAGCTCGCGGTGGCGTGGCATGCCGTGTTCGAGGGCCTGGACGACGGCGCCGCGGCTGCGACGGGCGACGACGAGGCCGCGGCTTCGGCCGACCGCGACACTCTCCTGGAGCAGTCCGGGCTCAGTGCGCGAGCCCTCTCAGGTCTGTCGCGGCTCGACATCCACACGGTCGGGGACCTGCTCGCGGTCCCCGCCTTCAAGATCAACAAGATCCGTGGCCTGGGGGAGAAGTACCGCAAGGAGATCCAGGGCCGCGTCCGCGCGTGGCGCGACCGCCTGGGGTCGTCTGCGGAGGTGACGGAGCCGGCTGTGGCGCGCCGCAGCGTCGAGGGGGTCGTGGAGTCACTTCTCGACGACGTCCCGGCCGCGGATGCTCCGGCGGTCCGGATGTTGCTCGGTGTGGGTTCGCTGGCGACGTCGGCATGGCCCACGTCCGGCGAGGTCGCCAAGGCGACGGGCGTCACGCGTGAGCGCGTGGTCCAGGCCACCGATCGTGCCGTGGGTGAGTGGTCGGGGAGGCGCGACCTCGCCCAGCTCACGGACGAGGTGCTCACGGTGCTCGCCCGGGAGGGGCGTGTGCTCACCGTCCCGCACCTGGCGTCGCTCCTGGCGGCGGAGCGCGGCTCGACGAAGAGCGGCGAGGAGAGGGCGGCGCTGGGTGGCGCCCTCGTGCGGGCCGTGGTCGAGGTCGAGTCGCAGCTCGAGGACCCACGGCTCACGGTCCGACGGCGTGGCTCCGGCGCGGCGCCGCTCGTCGCGTTGACGGAGGGCGCGGACCCGGACGCGACCGACGACTCCTTCCCTCCTGCGGACGACCTGTTCGACCTGGCGGTCGCGCTCGGCAGCGCGGCCGACGAGCTCGTGACGGGCGACCGCGTCGCACCCGCGTCCGAGGCCGCGGAGCGGCTCCGCGATCGTCTCCGCGACGCGGTAGCCCGCTCGGACGACGACGCAGCGGACGACATGCTGGGGCAGTGGTCGAGGGATGCGCTCGTGCGGCTCGCTTCGGGGGCCTCCGCCCGTGCCGCACTCTCCGGGCTCGGTGAGGTCTACTCGCGTGATCTCCCGATCGAGACGGCGCTCGCGGTCGCCCTGCGCGGGCGTCCTGGTCGGTCGATCTCTGAGGAGTGGATCCGGCGCCGCGTGACCTCACGCTTCCCCGAGCTGAACGCCGCGGTCCCTGCACGGCCGCGCTTGGACGACCTTGTGCGCGAGGTGTTCGGCAACCTCGTGTGGCAGCCGCCGACGGCGGGCAACCAGACCGGGGTCTACGCTCCGGCGGACAGCCTGACCCGCGCTGCGACCAGCCTGCGCAGCACGACGGTCCAGGCCGTCACCGGCTCCGCGGCGGACACGCATCTGCGGGAGTCGTTGCGCCGCCGGTCGGCGCTCACGCTGTGCGTGCCGCCCTCCCGCCACGCGGCGACGATCTCTGCGCTCGCGGGGCGGTACGACGTGCATCCGATCGACGTCGCCACGTTCGTGCTCGACGCCGCCCGCGACCTGGCGCAGCAACGCCGGATCACGTGGTCGGTCGCCCTGCGGGCCGACGGCGACCGCACCGGTCCGGGGTGGGGCCACCTGACGCGGCTCGTGCGGGACGCGCTCACCCGCGCCGAGGATCCGCGCTGGGCAGAGCTCATGGCCAAGCCCGAGCCGTTGCTGCTGTTCAACGCCGGCCCGCTGGTCCGCTACGGGCTGTCCGGCCTGCTCTCCGAGCTGCTCGACGTCGCGACGCCGCGCCCGGCCGCGCGCTGGCTGCTCGTGCCGCGCGACGGCTCCCGGGCCGTGCCGCTGCTCGACGGGCAGCCCGTCCCGCTCGGGCCGGACCGCTGGCTCGACCTGCCGCACCCCGCTGAACTTCTCGGCCGTCCGGCCGAGCCCACCGGCGCCACGACCGCGCCCGACGCTGGAGCACGTCTGTGATCGACTCTGCCCGCCTGCTCAAGGACCTCACCCAGCAGCTCAAGCTGCTCGTCGCTGACCTGCGGGACCGGACGGAGGAGCCGGACAACCCGTGGGCGGCCAACCTGCGTGAGGCGCACCGGATCGCGCTCGAGCGGGGGCGGACCGGGTTGTCGTGGGTCGCGTGGCGCGACAACGAGATCGACCAGGCGGCCGTGGCGTGGATCGTCGCGACGACGTTCGTCCGCTTCTGCGAGGACAACCACCTGCTCGGCGGTGCACGCGGCCCAGACAACCGGCTCGTCCCCACCCTGTGGATCGCCGGGCCGGACGGCCGCACCGACCGCGCCGTGGAGAACCAGACGGAGTTCTTCCGCGCGAACCCGCTTGCGAACCGTCGCGACTGGCTGCACGAGGCGTTCCGCGTGCTCGCTGCGCAGCCTGCCGGCCGTGGCCTGGTGGACCCCGACCACAACCCCGTGTGGACGGCGCTCATCTCTGCCGACGCCGCGGACCGGCTCGTCGACTTCTGGCGCGCCGACGACGGCGCGGGCAACCCGGTGCACGACTTCACCGACGAGACGCTGGACACTCGCTTCCTCGGCGACCTGTACCAGGACCTGTCCGAGCACGCGAAGAAGACCTACGCACTGCTGCAGACGCCGGTGTTCGTCGAAGAGTTCATCCTCGACCAGACGCTCGAGCCCGCGGTGCGCGAGTTCGGCGTGCCCGGCCTCAAGGTCATCGACCCAACCTGCGGGTCTGGTCACTTCCTGCTCGGCGCGTTCGCGCGACTGCAGCAGAAGTGGCTCGACGAGGCGCCGGTGCTCGACGTCCGCGAGCGCGTGCGCCGCGCGATGGACTCGATCCACGGCGTGGACCTCAACCCGTTCGCCGTGTCGATCGCGCGGTTCCGGCTCACCGTCGCGGCGCTGAAGGCCACCGGTGACCGGTCCCTCGTCGATATGTCGAAGATGCCGTTCCACCTGGCGGTGGGGGACTCGCTCCTCGGGGCGGGGGCGTGCAGGGCGCCTTGAACCTCTCCGGGGAGGACGAGGTCTTCGAGTACGCCACGGAGGACGTGAGCGAGTACCGCGGCATCCTCGACACGGGCCAGTACCACGTGGTGGTGGGGAACCCGCCGTACATCACGGTGAAGGACAAGACCCTCAACCAGCGCTACCGGGAGCTCTACCCGACGTGCAAGGGGAAGTACGCGCTCTCGGTGCCCTTCATGGAGCTGTTCTTCCGCCTCGCCGTTGCTGGCGGGCGCGGTGAGGGGGCAGGCTTCGTAGGCCAGATCACGTCGAACTCGTTCATGAAGCGTGAGTTCGGCAGCAAGCTCATCGAGCAGTTCCTCAGCGGACAGGATCTGCGGACTTCCGTCGACCTCACTGCGGTCATCGACACCAGCGGCGCCTACATCCCTGGGCATGGAACGCCAACCGTCATCCTCGTCGGGCGTCGTCGCCGGCCTCAGTCGGGAACGGTTCGTGGCGTCTTGGGCGTGCGCGGCGAACCGGGCCAGCCGGCCGATGCCTCGAAGGGTCTCGTGTGGACCGAGATCGTTGAGAATCTGGAGACGTCCGGTTACGACGGCGCCTATGTCACGGTGACCGACCTCGACCGCGAAGCGGTGTCAACGCACCCGTGGTCCCTGAGTGGGGGCGGTGCGGCTGGTCTGATGGAGCGACTCGACGAGGCCAAGAATCACACCCCTGGCGACATCGCCTACCGCATCGGTGTGTTCGGGATCATGGGTGCGGACGACGCATTCATGGCTCCACAGGCCGTTCCCAGGCGCATAGGCGATGGAGACGCCTACCGACCTCTGGTCGTCGGAGACATCGTTCGCGACTTTCTTGTAAGAGGAGCTGAGCCGACATTCTTTCCCTACACCGACAAGCACGAGCTCCGACCGCTGACTGACTTCCCGGCTGTGACTCGACGGGTCTGGCCGCTGCGGACCGAACTCGGGAACCGGGCGACGTTCCAGAAGAACACGTACTTCGAGCAGGGCCGCCCCTGGTACGAGTGGCATCAGTTGCCCAAGGACCCGGGTGCGCACGAGTGGTCGCTCACACTCGCGTTTGTGGCGACGCACAACCACTTCGTGCTGGACAGGGGCGGGAAGGTGTTCAACCGTTCCGCGCCGGTGATCAAGCTGCCGGAGTCGGCGACGGAGCAGGACCACGTCGACCTGCTCGGCGTGCTCAACAGCTCCACCGCGTGCTTCTGGCTCAAGCAAGTCAGTCACAACAAGGGCGGGCCGGGCGGCGGAAGTTCGAAGGATGAGAAGTGGCGTGATTTTTACGAGTTTACCGGCACAAAGCTGCAGGAGTTCCCGCTCCCTGCGAGGCTTCCGGGCGCGCGGGGAGCAGTTCTCGACGAGCTGGCACGACGGCGGTCTGAGTCTTCTCCGCGATCGGCCCTGCGCGACGCGGGCACTGCTGGGTGCGGGCCGATCGAACGCGTTCGCGATGCGCACGCCGAGTGGGACCGGCTGCGGGCGAGGATGATCTTCGAGCAGGAAGAGCTCGACTGGGAGGTATACCGCCTGTACGGGCTGATCGACGAGGACCTGACGTATTCCGGCGATGCCATCGACCAGATTCGTACTGGTGATCGCGCATTCGAGATCGCGCTCGCGCGGCGGGTAGAGGATGGGGCCGAGAACACGCGGTGGTTCCGTGAGTTCGGTGACGTGCACGCCGTTCGTCCGAGTTCGACTTGGCCCGCTGACTATCGCGAGCTTGTGGAGCGTCGATTGCGCGAGATTGACGAGAATCCTGTGATTCGCCTGCTGGAGCGCCCTGACTACAAGCGAACATGGGGCCAAGCTGGATGGGATACTGACCTTCGAGAAGCAGCGCGCGATGCCCTGCTCGACCGCCTGGAGGTGCCGGAGCTGTGGGCCGATGGCAACGGGCCTCTGGCCCGTTCCGTCGGCGAGCTCGCGTCAGCGCTGCGCCACGACGCGTTCGTCCGCGACCTCGCGACGATCCTCACCGGCACCACCGAGCACGACCTCACGGCCGTGCTCACGCCGCTCATCGCCGACGAGGCCGTGCCTTACCTCGCCGCGCACCGGTACAAGGACTCCGGGATCGAGAAGTACCGGGCGTGGCAGGAGACGTGGAACCTGCAGCGTCGCGAGGACGCGGGCGAGGATGTGACCATCGCGGTCCCGCCCAAGTACACGTCCGCCGACTTCCGCAAGCCGGCGTTCTGGAAGGCGCGCGGCAAGCTCGACGTGCCCAAGGAGCGCTTCGTCGCTTACCCGGGTGTCGGGCGCGCGGGTGACCGGACCGCCGTCGTCGGCTGGGCGGGATGGGACCACGCCCAGCAGGCGCAGGCGCTCGCGCGCGAGCTCACCACGCTCCAGGCGCAGGGCGCTGAGTCGGCCGATCTGGTGCCGCTCCTCGCCGGTCTGGTCGAGCTCGAGCCGTGGCTGCGCCAGTGGCACGGGGACGTCGTGCCGGAGTTCGGTATGAGCCCGGCGGCCGCCATCGGCGGGCTCGTGGATGGGATGCTGCAGCAGCTCGGGACGACGCGAGCCGACCTCGACGCCTGGCGACCGGCACCGGCTGCACGGGGTCGGCGCCCCCGAGCGTCCTGACCGCCCGCACTTCGATGCGCACGCACGGACCCACCAGCACGAGAACGACTCGACGAGGGAGAATCGCCCGATGAGCACGCCGACCGGAGACCTGACGCTCCCGCTGCGCGACGTCATCGACATCCCTGAGACCGTCCACGCCGCCGACTTCGTGCTGCGCCTCGCGGACGGGGTGAACGAGGGCGCGGAGCGCACGCTCGATGACTACGTCGTCACGCCGTCGATCACGCGCTCCTTTGGCGAGGCGCTCGGTCTCGTCGAGTCGGCCCTCGACCGGCACGCGAGCCGTGGCGCGTTCATCCATGGTTCGTTCGGTGCCGGTAAGTCCCACTTCATGGCCGTGCTCGACCTCATGCTCTCGGGCAACGCGCACGCCCGGGCGCTCACCGGTCTGCAGGCCACGGTCGCAAAGCACGAGCGCGCGCTCAGCGCCCGCCTGTTCGCCGTCGACTACCACCTGCTCGGGAGCGAGAGCCTCGAGCAGGCGCTCTTCTCCGGGTACGTCGCCGCCGTCGCGCGCCGCCACCCCGACGAGCCGGCTCCCGTGCTGCACACCTCGGACGGCCTGCTCGACGACGCCGACCACCTGCGCGAGCAGTTCGGCGACGACACGTTCTTCGCGAAGCTTGGGGGAACCGCCCCGGAGGAGGCCGGCTGGGGCGACCAGGCGGGTGGCTGGACGGCCGAGACCTACGACGCGGCGCGGCGTCTGCCCCCGACCGCATCGGATCGCCAGCGCCTGGTGAGCGACCTCGTCGCGACGTTCTTCACGAGCGCGACGCGCACCGGCGAGTGGCTCGGCATCCAGGACGGGCTGCGGGTCATGACCGACCATGTGAAGAGCCTCGGCTACGACGGCCTCGTGCTCTTCCTCGACGAGCTCGTTCTGTGGCTCGGGCAGCACCTCGGCAACTCGACGTTCATCCAGAGCGAGACGTCCAAGGTCACCAAGCTCGTCGAGACCGACGCAGGCCTGGCCGTGCCGATCATCTCGTTCGTCGCGCGGCAGCGAGAGCTCAAGGGCTTTCTCAGCGGCAGCTCCACCGGGGCGGAGCAGGTCACCATCGGCGACTCGTTCCGGCACTGGGAGGACCGGTTCGACAAGATCGTGCTCGAGGCGGCCGACCTGCCGGACATCGTGCACCGCCGTCTCCTCGAGCCGAAGGACGAGCGCGGTGCGGCGGCCCTTGCCGCGGCGGCCCGAAGGGTCGGCGGCAACCAGACCGCGATGCGGTACCTCCTCGACGACGAGGTCGGGTCCAGCGGCGACGACTTCGCCAAGATCTACCCGTTCTCCCCGGCGCTCGTGGACGCGATGGTCGCGCTGTCGACGATCCTCCAGCGCGAGCGCACCGCGCTGAAGATCATGAGCGAGCTGCTCTCGGAGGGGCGAGACGACCTCACCGTGGGCGATGTCATCCCCGTCGGGGACGTGTTCGATGTCGTCGTCCTCGGGGACACCAAGCCGCTGACCGAAGACATGACCAAGCTCTTCGAGATCGCGGCGACGTTTTACCGTCAGAAGGTGCGGCCCTACCTGCTCGACAAGCACGGGCTGACCGAGGAGGCCGCGCGGGCGCTGCCCCGCAAGCACGCGTTCCGCACGGAGGACCGCCTGCTCAAGACCCTGCTGGTCGGGGAGATTGCCCCCGGAGCGCGGTCGCTGCGCTCCCTCACGGCGTCGAAGCTCGCCGCGCTGAACTACGGGAGCGTCACGTCGTTCGTCCCCGGGCAGGAGGCGAGCCAGGTCATCACGCTCGTCAACCAGTGGCGGTCCGAGTTCGGCGAGATCAGCCTCGGCAGCGGCAACGACCCGGTCGTCTCGATCCAGCTCTCGGGCGTCGACTACGACGCGGTCCTCGACAACGTCCAGGGCGAGGACACGAGCGAGGCGCGGCGCCGCCTCCTGCGCGAGCTCATCCTCGGCGAGCTCGGCGTCTCCGCCCCGGGCGGTCTCGTCTACGAATACACGTTCCGTCACGTGTGGCAGGGGCAGCGGTGGGAGGCCGACCTCGTCTTCGGCAACGTCCGCGACGACGCCACGCTGCACGACGGCGCCTTCATGGCTGCCGAGGGACGGTGGAAGGTCGTCGTCGACTTCCCGTTCGACGACGACGCCACGCACGGTCCCGCGTCGGACCTCGCGCGCATCGAACGACTGCGCACCGACGGGCTCGTGAGCGACACCATCATCTGGGTGCCGCACTTCCTCACGACGCAGCGCATGGAGGACCTCGGCGCCCTCGTCCAGCTCGAGTACCTGCTTACCGGGCAGCACTTCGACGAGAACGCGGGGCGCCTCGCCGTCAACGACCGCGAGCCCGCACGCAGGGCCCTCCAGGCGCGACGCGAGAGCCTGCGCGAGCAGCTCCAGACCGCGCTGCGCCAGGCCTACGCCGTGCAGGCCCCGACCCCGGAGCACATCGGGACGGAGGTCCCGCCGGGGAATAGCTTCGTCACGCTGACCTCTACCGGGCTCCAGCTCCGCATGCCCATCGCACCCACGCTCACCGCCGGCCTGACCGACGTGCTCCAGCAGGCGCTGACGCACCAGTTCCCGGATCACCCGCAGATATCCCAGGGCGACAGCGAGCTGAAGAAGTCCGAGCTCGCCGCGGCGCTCGAGCTTGCTCGCCGTGCGGCGTCGGGCGGGGGGCGCGTCGAGGGCGTGGACCGCACGCGGGTCCAGTCCGTGCGGCGCGTCGTGCAAGGGCTCCGGCTGGGCGAGCTGCGCGAGAACGTCTACGTCCTCGACCGCTCCACCTTCGGCTGGTGGGACCGGTTCACCAAGTGGACCGCTGGCGAGCAGGAGACCAGCGCCCAGGTCCTCCGGGAGTCCCTGAGCGAGTACGGGCTGAGCCCTGAGCTCGAGGACCTGCTCATCCTGGTGTGGGCGGCTCTCGCGGACCGGGAGATCCGCAGTTACGGCGCGATCGTCACCCCGCCCCCCGGCGTCGGCGAGGTGCGCGCGCAGACGTCGTTCAAGGAACCCACGCTTCCCGACGCGGGGGACTGGGAGGAGGCGGTTCGCCGCGCGCAGGCGCTCTTCGGCGTCGGCTCTGGCGAGCTGTACCGCAACTCGGCGGCCGTGCAGCGCGTGGCGCGCGGGATCAAGGACGCGGTCGACCCGGTCCGCGAGCACGTCGACGCGCTGCCACGCCTGCTCGGTGCGCACGCCCGGGTGCTCGGTGCCGACCCGGACGCGCCGGCAGGGCGTCTCGCGACCGCCTACCGCGCGCGCGACCTCGTCGACCTGCTCTCGGCGCGACGCGACGCGAACGACCTCATCACCGAGCTCGCCGCGTTCGACCTGCCGAGCGAGACGGCGCCGCTCGCCCGGTCGATCTCGAGCGCGCGTTCCGTCGGTGCAGCGCTGCAGGGCGCCAACTGGCAGATCCTCGACCAGATCGGGACCCTGGACGACGGCCCCGATGCGGCGATCCTGGACGACCTGCGCGGTGCGGCGACGCGCGACGAGCTGCACAGCGCGCTCGAGCCGGCCCTGCGGACCGCGGCCGAGCGGATGACCACCCTGCTCGTCGAGCGACGCCCGGCGCCGCCGCGTCCGGACGACGCCGAGCAACGTCGTCGCGAGGAGGAGCGGATCAGAGCCGAGGCGGAGCGGCGCGAGCGCGAGGCCGCGGACCGGCAGGCGCGACAAGACGCCGAAGCCAAGGCTGCCGAGGCGGAGCGCCGCGCTCGGGAGGCCGAGGAGCAGCTCGAGGCAGAGCGCCGCCGGCAGCGGGAAGAGGCCGAGCGTCGTCGGGCCGCCGAGGAGGCTGCCGAGGTGGCTCGCCGCCGACGTGCTGCGGAGGCGACCGTCACGGTGGCCCACGCTCGTGACCTCGAGGAGGTCACGACTCGCCTGCTTGAGGTGCTGGCAGAACCCGCCGAGGGCAAGTCGCTTCGGGTCACCTGGCGGTGGGAGTGACCACCGTCCGGGCCGTCATGGCTCAACCCGGCTACGTCCGGCAGCGAGCCACGAGCCTCGTCCGCGAGGGCGACACTCCGGTGCTCCTGCTCCGGGCGAGGCCCGAGTGGTCGGGCGAACGCGTGCTCGACATCGACGGTTCGCCGGTGCGGGTCGTCGAGGGGTTCTCGGCGCTCGCGATCCTCGACGCCTATGCACGGCGCCGTGACGATGAGCGGCTCCTGGTGCTGACGGACCGCGCCGACGCGGATCTCGGGGACGCGGTCATCCTCCAGGCCTGGCGGCAGCGCGTGGAGTACGTCAAGGAGTGGGACGCGGTCCCGGCGCTCTTCCGCGGGGCGCGCGACGTCGACACCGAGCTGCGTCGCGTCGGGGACTGGGTCGCCACCGCGCTGCTCGACCACCAGCCGACCGGTGGTTGGCCGACGTCGCCGACCCCCTCGCTGACCAGCACGCTCGCTCTGAGCTCGCTCCTCACGCACCTCCTCGGCCTTCCCGTCCCCACGGACCTGGACGGACCCGTCGTCCTGTCCCGTCTCAGCACCGAGGACGGGCGAGCGGCGTGGAATGGCGTCGAGCCCGAGCTGCGTCGTCGACTCACGACCTGGGCGGGAGATGCCCTGGGCGAGGACGTGGCGTTCGCGCTGCGCGTCGGCGGGAGCGGACGAGCGGTGAGCCCGCTCGCCGTCGCGCTCGTCGTCGACGTGCTCTGGCCGGACAGCGACGGACACGAACCCCGCCTCGACGAGCTGCAGGTCGGTGCGCGCGCACGCATCGAGGCCTACGTCGACCGCAAACCGATCCTTCCGCTCGTCGCGCAACGCGCCGCGGCGACGGCACGCGCCGTCGTCGGGCGCATGGCGCTCGACGACGACACCACCCTGCCGGTCATCCTCAGCCAGGCCGACGCCCTGCTCGGCGACGTCGGGTGGCCCGAAGGGGCCCGGCGTTCCGCCGTCCTGCGGGCCGGTCTCGACGCCCGGCTCGAGGGGCTCGCGGCGGCGCTGTCCGGAGACGATGCTTCGTCGGTCGAGGGCGCGTTGCGGACGGTGCTGCGGCATCACGCGGCGCGTCCCGACGCGCCTGATGTTCGCGGCGCTCGCATGGCCGTCCGGCTCTGGCGGTGGCTGCGCTCACCGGAGCAGGAAGCTCGGACCCTCTCGGACTCGCTCCGCCGTCACGTCGACGACGGGGCCTGGGCGGACCTCGCCGTCGGGACGCTGTGGAACGCGACGACCAACGCCACGGTGGCCGCGGCCTACCGGGAGCTCACGTCGCAGGTCGTCGAGCGGCGTCGTCGCCGGGATGCCGGTGCCGCGCATCAGCTCGCCGAGGCGACGCAACGAGACGAGACACCCGTCGGAGCGGTGCCCGTCGAGGACCTGCTGCGTGACGTCGTCCTCCCGTGGAGCACCGGGGCGCAGCGGCGCACGCTCCTCGTCGTTCTCGACGGCATGAGTGCGTCGATCGCAGCGGAGATCGCCCAGGCCGCGGCCCAGGGACTCGTCACGGAGTGGGTCCCGTCCGCGACGAAGCGGCGCCTCCCCGCGCTGGCCGTGCTTCCTACGCTCACGGGGTACTCCCGGACGTCGCTGCTCACTGGCAGGCTCACGGACGGCAACGCCGCTGAGGAGCGGACGGGACTGACGCGCGCGATCCCGCGCTCCGTCGTCTTCCACAAGGACGACCTGCGCGCGCCGGCAGGCTCGCGGCTGCCGGACTCCGTGACCCAGGCGATCCGCGACGAGCAGGCGCCCGTGGTCGCCGTGGTGATCAACGAGATCGATGACACGCTGCACAAGCAGGACGTCTCTGGTCGTCGGTGGGACCCGTCCGAGCTGCGCCCCCTCGGCGAGCTGCTCGCCGCAGCGGTCGAGAGCGGCCGCACTGTCATCCTCACCTCGGACCACGGGCACGTCGTCGAGCGCGGAACGCAGACTCTTCCGGCGGACGGCGCCGACGGACGTTGGCGACTTCCTGGAACCGGTGAGGTGCGTGACGGTGAGGTGCGCGTGTCCGGCCGGCGCGTCCTGTCGCCCGGCAGCGACGCCGTCCTCCTCTGGGACGAGGCGCTGCGCTACGGACGCAAGCAGACCGGGTATCACGGCGGGGCATCGCTCGCGGAGATCACCGTGCCGGTGATCGTGCTCCAGCGACGCGGGCAGTCCGGTATCGACGGGTGGATCGAGGCGGCGCCACAGGCTCCGTCGTGGTGGAACGACCCGGTGCGCGTGAGCACTGACCTCGCGGCCGCTGCACCTGTCGAGCTGCGCAAGCGACGGCAAAAGAAGAGCACCGTCCACCTGTCCTTCGACGACGGCACCGAGCAGGGCGCGCTGTTCGAGGTCACCGCGGTTCCGGTGGCTGAGGCAGGGGCTGCGACCGCGTCGTCGGGCACGGACGGTATCGATGCGCTGCTCGCCAGCGGCGTCTACGTGGAACAACGGGAGCGGGCCGGGCGCCGCGCCGTGCAGGACGACATCGTCGCGGCCGTACTGCGCACGCTCGTCGAGCATGGCGGCCGGGCACACCAGGACACGGTGGCCTCCGCGGCGGGGATTCCGGCCGCGACGTTGTCACCTACGCTCGCTGCGATCCGTCGAGTGGTGAACGTCGACGGCTACGAGGTCCTGTCCGTCGATGCCGACCGGGTGACCGTCGTGCTCGACCGAGCTCTGCTGACGGACCAGTTCGGCGTCGAGGTGTAGCGATGGCAGTCATCCGCTCGTTCCGGCGTGAGCTCAAGGGCCACGCGACGCGACACCCGACCGAGGTCGATTGCCTCTGGTTCGACTTTCTGGACGAGGGTGGCGGCCGCGTGCTGCAGCTCGCGACGCTCGGATCCGACCAGCGCCAGAGCAAGCCGAAGGTGAGCCAGACGATCCAGCTCTCCGCCGATGCGTCACGCGAGCTTGCTCGCATCATCGGGCGGCTCTTCGGGCCGACTGGCGGCGATGCGATCGGTGCGGGCGAGGGGGAGGGACTCAGGGTCGGCGGCGACGTGCTCCAGCGTGCGGTGACACTGGCACGCCTCGACGACACGGGGCTGCGCGCCGAGGGCATTGGTTGGTCGCAGACCCTCGCGGCAGACACGAGACCGCTCCTGCACGAGGTGTGGCTCGTGCGCCACGTGCGGGGCACGGTGAGCGCGGACGAGGTGCAGGCGTTCGGGAACGCTGTGGAAGGCTCGGGAGCTCAGCGCGGCATGCTCGTCGCCCCGGCATTCACTCGCACCGCGGAGGAGCGAGCGGCAGTGCACGACCTCTGGCTGATCTCCGAGGAGGATATCACGCGGGCAGAGAACCGCTCCTATGACGAGGAAGGGGCGTCGTGAACGCACCAGCGATCAGCCCACGCCGGCGGCGCGACATCATCGACGCGCTGCGGCGTGGGACGGTGCCACAGCGTGGCCTCGACGTGATGGCGGTGGGCCTGCGCCGGTTCGAGAACGCGATCGACGAGGAGCTCGGATCGGTCGGCGACGGCGGAGCCCACTTCAAGGCGGTACGCGGCGAGTACGGGTCCGGAAAGACGTTCTTCTCGCGGTGGCTCACCGAGCGGGCGAAGAAGGCGAGCTTCGCCACCGCCGAGATCCAGATCTCTGAGACCGAGACGCCGCTGCACAAGCTCGAGACGGTCTACCGCCGCATCACGGAGAGCTTGGCGACGTCCGAGTCCCTGAGCGGTGCGTTCGGCGACGTCATCGATAACTGGTTCCACGTGCTGCAGTCGGATGCCGAGGCGGCTGGAGTCGACCCGCGGGACGTGAGCGCGGTGGAGCGCGCGACGTCCGACCTCCTGGAGAAGCGGCTGGCCAGCGTGACGGACAACGCCCCGGCGTTCGCGGCGGCGTTGCGCGGGTACCGCCACGCCGTCCTGCACGACGACCGCGCCCAGGCCGACGGACTCCTCGCCTGGCTGGGCGGGCAGCCTCATGTCGCGGCCACTATCCGACGTGCTGCCGGCGTGCGCGGGGAGCTCGACCACTTCGGCGCGCTCGGGTTCCTCCAGGGTCTCCTCACCGTGTTGCGTGACTCCGACTACAAGGGGCTCGTCGTCGTCCTCGACGAGGTGGAGACTTTGCAGCGGGTGCGGTCCGACGTGCGGGAGAAGTCGCTCAACGCCCTGCGACAGCTCGCCGACGAGATCGATGGCGGCCGATTCCCCGGGCTCTACCTCGTCATGACGGGGACGCCCGCGTTCTTCGACGGTCCGCAAGGTGTGAAGCGACTTCCGCCGTTGGCTCAGCGCCTCGACGTCGACTTCTCCATGGACCCGCGCTACGACAACCCTCGGGCGCCGCAGATCCGGCTCACGGGGTTCTCCCACGACTCGTTGCTCGAGCTGGGTTCCCGGGTCCGCGACATCTTCGTGCAAGGGGTTCCGGAGTCCGACCGCGTGCGCCGTGTGATCGACGACCGGTACGTCGCAGGGCTCGCCGACGCCGTGGCCGGGGATCTCGGGGGGAAGGTGGGGGTCGCGCCGCGACTCTTCCTCAAGAAGCTCGTCGACGTGCTCGACCGGGTCGAACTGCACGCAGAGTTCGACCCCCGTCGCGACTACCACCTCAAGGTCGCGCGCGACGAGCTCACCGAGGCGGAGCGTGCCGCGACGACCCTCGGCGACGTCCGCGCGGCGCGGAGCGTCGATGACATCGAGCTCGACCTGTAGGCGACGGGTGACCGGAGCGGTGAACAGCGCAGGCACGGGGCTCGACCCCGCCATCGAGTACCACGTCATCAACTCGCTGGGATGGCGAGGACTGCGGCCGCTGCAGGCAGCGGCCGTCGAGCCCGTGCGGTCGGGGGACGACTGCGTCCTCGTCGCACCGACCGCTGGTGGCAAGACGGAGGCGGCACTCTTCCCGCTGCTTTCAGAGATGACCCGCGGCGACTGGCACGGGACAACGATCCTCTACGTCACACCGCTCCGCGCCTTGCTGAACAACCTCTACCCCCGCATCCAGACGTACGCCGCATGGCTCGGGCGAACCGTGGGTTTGTGGCACGGGGACGTCGGGCAGAGCGAACGCCGCCGCATCCTCGCGGAACGGCCTGACGTGCTGCTCACGACACCCGAGTCGATCGAGTCGATGCTGGTCTCCCGGGCCGTTGACCACCGCGCGTTCTTCTCGAACGTCCGGGCCATCGTCGTCGATGAGCTGCATTCGTTCGCCGCCCAGGATCGCGGGTGGCACCTCCTCGCGGTCCTCGAGCGCGTCCAGCGTCTTGCGCGACGGGACGTGCAGCGAGTCGGACTGTCCGCCACGATCGGCAATCCCGAGGAGGTCGGCCACTGGCTCCAGGGCTCCGGGGCTGGACATCGGCCACCGGTTCAAGTCGTCGTCGAGGAACCGGCACCGGATGCGCCAGAGCCACTGGTACTCGTCGACTACGTCGGCTCCGAGATCAATGCCGCGCGCATCATCGCGGCAATGCACCGCGGCGAGAAGCGGCTCGTGTTCACCGAGTCTCGGAGGCTGGCTGAGAAGCTCGCCTACGAACTGCGCGAGCTGTCGGTCGAGACCTATGTGTCGCACTCCTCGCTCGCAGCGGAGGAACGCCGCTTCAGCGAGCGAGCGTTCGCGGAAGCCCGCGACTGCGTCATCGTGGCGACGTCCACGCTCGAGCTTGGCATCGACATCGGCGACCTCGATCGTGTCATCCAGGTCGGGGCGACGAGGACGGTGTCATCCTTCCTGCAACGACTGGGACGTACGGGCCGGCGCCCCGGGACTGCGCGCAACACGATGTTCCTCGCGCTCGACAGCCAGGACCTGCTGGAGATCGCCGGGGTCCTGGTGCTGTGGCGCCGGGGATTCGTCGAGGCGGTACAGCCGCCCCCGCACCCGCGACACCTTGCCGCTCAGCAACTGCTGGCCCTCGCGCTCCAGGAGGGAGCGTTCAGCCGAGTGTCGTGGCGAGACTGGTGGGGTTCGCTGAGCCTGATGGACGACGCACCTGAAGTCCTCGAGTTCTTGGTGGACGAGGAGTTCCTCGTCGAGGACACCGGATTGCTGATGATCGGACCTCGCGCGGAGAAGGAGTTCGGCCGGCGCCACTTTATGGAACTACTCTCGTCGTTCCTCGCCGAGAAGGAACTCCGTGTTATCACCGGCACCAAGGAGGTCGGGTTCGTCTCTCCGCTCTCGTTGCCGCACCCCGACGACCGGGTGCAGAAGCCGATCGTGCTCGGTGGGCGCGCGTGGCTCGTCGAGGACGTGGACTGGGAGCGCTTCGTGGTGATCGTCTCACCGATGCGAGAACGCGGTGACGTGCGCTGGCAGTCGGATGACATCGCCTTCTCGTTCGAGGTGATGAGGGCACGTCGGGATGTCTTGCTCGGTGAAGATCCCGACGTCGAGCTGTCGAAGCGTGCTCAGAGTCGAATGCCTCTGATGCGAGACGAGTACTTGTCGGAGGTCGATCCAGCAGGCCTTGTGCTGTCTCATGGTGTGAAGGGTGCGACGCTGTGGACCTGGGCAGGGCTGCGCGCCAACGCGACGTTCTTAGCTGGAGTTGGTCTTCCTGTGGAGAACCTGACGAATGAGAGCGTCGGCCTTCCCGGTGACGTCTCGGCGAGGGAGCTGCGGGGTGGAGACATGGGTACCGCCGTGCCCTACGTCGATCCGCGGCAGATCGAGGCGCTGAAGTTCTCGGTGGCGCTACCCCCGGAACTTGCGCGAACCACTCTCGCCGAGCGATTCGCCGACCGCGACGGCGCGCGCGCGGTGCACGTCTCCGAGTTGATCAGTCAGGGACGAGACTGGGGTTAAGCTCCGCGCGTGAGCGTACTGATCTCCTTCTCGCCAACGTCGCCCGTTGTCTCCGGAAGCCTGATTGCTGTTGTCGATGCGCTCGAGGTCCGCCGTGGAGCGATTCGTGCGACATTTACCGCCGATGGTGGGATCAATCGGCGAGACGTCGCGCAGGAGATTGACCCGCTGCTCCGCGCTCAGGGCTTTCGAGCAGGCTCGGACGCGACCCTGAGCCCGCGAGAGCTGGACTACATGTCGGACTCTCTTTTGGCCGCGCTCAGCATCCAGGCAGGTCGGGCCGCGACGAACAACGGCGGACTCCTGGCAACACTCGCTGCGGCATCCTGCGAGGAGGTGGACTGGCTCGTCCTGCTCGTGCCCGAGCGGTACAAGAACTCCGCTACGGGCGACGCGGTCGAGAAGCAGCTGCGGGACCTGGCCGTGGCGCACGGTGTTCGCCTCGATCTCCAGGCGGTCGTGCTCGTCCGCTATTGATCCTGGGAGGCTGCCGTGGGTGAAAAGGTGGGCGAACGTCACTGTTTGTCGCACCTTCCTTCTAAGCTTCGGGCTAGCGCCACCGAGGGCGCCGGTCGAGGCAGGGTGCAGTGGGGTCGTTCGAAGTCATCGCGCAGCGCACGCCACGCGCGTCCGGGCACCTCTACGTGTTCGCTCTTCCGCTGTCTCGCGTGCCCGATGTCGTGCCCGTACCGAGTGTCACCCAGCGCGCCGAGGGCAACCGGCTGCTGAACCTCCGCCACGCGCGGGACTTCGCGCGCTACTGGACCGAGAACGTCCGGTGGGCTGCTCCGCCACTCCTCCTCGATACCGTCGAGGATTTGAACCGACGATTCGTCTGCGACTTCCCGATGGGCTCGCTCGAGGCGGGCCGTCTGACGCTCGACACCGGTGCCGGGACGACGCTGCGCATCCTGGATGGCCAGCACCGCGTCTTCGGGTGGTTCGACGTCCGCCGCTCCCTGAACGAGCGTGCAGCCGAGCTCCAGGAACGTCTCGCTCGCGGACGGAGTTCGGGCAACCGGTCCGTCGTCGAATCGGCACTGGCAGAGGTCGACCGCGTCGTGGCGACGAGTGAACGACTCATGGCGGACCACGTCACGGTGGAGGTGCTCGATCGCATCGATCTGAACGCCCACAAACAGTCGTTCTTCGACATCGCCGCGAACGCCAAGGGCATCACCAAGTCGCTCACAGCCGCGTTCGATCAACGAGACTCGATCAAGCGGGCGACCGTAGAGCTCATCGACGAGTACGAAGGACTCGCGGCACTCGTCGAGCGGGAAGCGGACCGTGTCGGGCGAGACGCGGCGGCGCTGTTCTCTGTTTCGCAGCTCCTCGCGCTCGTGGAAGTCGCGGTCCTCGGGCCGGACGGCTGGGTCCGTCGTGGACACTCCGATGCGCTCACCGTGCCGGCGGTCAAGGAGGTGGCGTCGGCGGCCCTTGACGCGCTCTTCAACGGGTTCGACGAACTGCAGGGCGTGCTCGAGAGCGGTGTCACCGGGGCTGAGATCCGCGAACGCAGCCTGCTCGGGTCAGTGACGTTCCTTCGAGCGCTCGCCGGTGTGTTCCACAAGGTGGTGATCTCGGTCGAGGCCGGCCGCTTCCGCATCGACGAGACCTTGCTCGACAGCATCGTGGACTTCTTCCAGCAGATCGCCGACGACATGGTCGGTGACATGCCGGACTGGCTGTGGCAGACGGGGAGCTTTGACACTCGAAGCAGCCGGAGCCCGCGCGCACGGCGCCAGGAGTTCGCTGCCGTGGTCTCCGGAATCCTCGCGGAGCTCACCCGTCGGGGTGCTCACGTCAGCCGCGATCAGGATGCCGCCACGGCTCCAATCGGAGTCGGTACGCAGGAGGAGCCCGAGGCGGACCCTCTGGATGCGTTCGTGCGGGACGCTGTCGCGGCTCGCACGATCTCGGGCGCCGAAATTCGAGCATGGTGTCGCGAGCATGGGCGCAATGATCCGGATGATCATCGTGCCGTGCTGCGCACTCTCGTCCGCGCGCGCGTCCGAGTCGTCGAGGACGATCGTCGGAATGCCGAAGCGGCGCGGACGGAAGCTGTCGCCCGGGCACGACCTCCGGCCGATACGACTAGCGGCCCGCCGGACAGGTTCGGCGAGATCGAGACGAACGCCAGTTACGTGACCCCAGGCCCCGACGACGTGGGTCCTTCCCTGGGCGACTTGGAGTCGGGTGTCGATCCTGTCGACCCTGTCGGCCTCGATGTAATCGTGTCGGATGCGGATGCGGATGCGGATGCGGATGCGGATGCGGATGCGGAGGCGGACGAGGACGACGCCCCGGTCCAGCAGGTCGTGACCGCGGGTGCGACGGCCGACCCGGTCAAGTACTACCTCAAGCAGATCGGCAAGGTCGCGCTGCTGAACGCGGAGCAGGAGGTCGAGCTCGCGAAGCGGATCGAGGCCGGTCTGTTCGCGGAGGAGAAGCTCGCGGCCGAGGGCGACGACCTGGACCGCAAGCTCAAGCGTGAGCTGCAGTGGATCGCGCACGACGGCAAGCGGGCGAAGAACCACCTGCTGGAGGCGAACCTGCGTCTGGTGGTGTCGCTGGCCAAGCGGTACACGGGTCGCGGCATGCTGTTCCTGGACCTGATCCAGGAGGGCAACCTCGGTCTGATCCGTGCGGTGGAGAAGTTCGACTACACCAAGGGCTACAAGTTCTCGACGTACGCGACGTGGTGGATCCGGCAGGCGATCACGCGCGCGATGGCGGACCAGGCGCGCACCATCCGTATCCCGGTGCACATGGTCGAGGTCATCAACAAGCTCGCGCGCGTGCAGCGTCAGATGCTGCAGGACCTGGGTCGTGAGCCCACGCCCGAGGAGCTCGCCAAGGAGCTCGACATGACCCCCGAGAAGGTCGTCGAGGTCCGGAAGTACGGCCGCGCACCCATCTCTCTTGACCTGCTGGTCCCGGCCGAACCTGACGAGTACGGCATCGCCGAGCGAACCGAGCGCGGTTGGGTGGTTCCACTCGCGTGGCGCATCGTGGACGTCGACGAGATCACGCCCGAGCAGGTGGTGAGCTTCACGCTCCTGCAGGAGCAGCTGCACCAGGTGCTGGACACCCTCAGCGAGCGCGAGGCGCGCGTCGTCTCGATGCGGTTCGGCCTCTCCGACGGGCAGACCAAGACCCTCGACGAGATCGGCAAGGTCTACGGCGTGACGCGCGAGCGTATCCGTCAGATCGAGAAGAAGACGATGGACAAGCTGCGTCACCCGAGTCGCTATGCGGTGTTGCGGGAGTACCTCGACGCAAGTCACCCGCGCGGCGACGAATCGGTCGCCGAGTCACAGCAGGAAGCGCCGAAGCCTTCCAGCACTGCCGAGATGATGTTCGAAGACCACGAAGTGATCGAGACGGGGATGGTGCCGAGTGGCCACTGAGTTCAGCTTGAGCGGCTACGAAGACAGGAGGGAGCTACTTGCGCAACGGTACGAGCGCGCCGGGAAGAGCCTTTTCGTCATCGCCATGCCGCTGCACCTCATCCAGACGCACCTGCCGGAGCCGGACCCGGATCAGCCGTTCGAGGGCAACCGGACGGTGAACGTCGCGCGTGCAACGGCCTTCGGCCAGTACTGGCGCGAGAACGTCAAATGGGCGACTCCGCCCCTCCTGCTGGACACGCTGTATCCGCTCTCCGAGGAGTTCGAGCCGCACGCGAACGTCGCGGGCGTGGACTTCGGTGTGCTCCGCCTTCCGTACAACTCGGAGAGTGAGCTACAGATTCTGGACGGCCAGCACCGCATCCTCGGGTGGACGCTCACATCACGAAAGCTCGCGGAGGAGGTCAAGCGGGCGCGCAACGAGGCGGCGGTCGCCGAGCGTCGTGGCCCTGCGGATGCCGACCTGGCCCGCCGGTCACTCGACGGACTGACCGCGCTGCAGCGGAGACTTCGTGACGAGTACGTCACCGTCGAGATCCTCGAGGGCATCACACTCGATGAGCACAAGCAGTTCTTCCACGACATCGCGACCAATGCGAAGGGGATCACCAAGTCCGTGACGGCCTCGTTCGATCGTCGGAGTGCGATCAACCGCGTGGCGATGGACGTCGCCAATTCCCACCCGTTGCTCAAGGAGCGCGTGGATCAGGAGACGGACACGGTACGCGGGCAGAACCCGAACTGGATCTCGAACAAGAACCTCACGGACATCGTCACGACGCTGACACTCGGCACCGGGGTCACCCTGACCGCCCAGCGGAAGAAGCTCCTCAAGGACGGACCGATGCTCGCGGTCGTGGAGCGCTTCTTCGACGCGCTCCACGACGAGTTCGAGGACCTCCGCCGCCTGGCGGACGGCGATCTCGACCCGCGCCAACTGCGGGAGACGAGCCTGCTCGGCTCGCCCACCATCCTTCGAGCATTCGCCGGCGCTTATCACGCTGTCGCCGTTGATGGTTCGAGGACCGGCTCGCCGGTGTCGATTCCCAACGGTGATGCACGGATGCGCGGACTGTTCCGTCAACTAGCCGCGTCCATGGACTTCCCTGTGGCCGACGGGTGGTTCGCGACCGGGCTGTTTCCGGAGCGCACGAGCAGGGCTCCGGGCTCGAAGACGCAGGAATTGAAGCAGCTCGCCGGAGACGTCACGCGATGGGCGCGGCGTGCTGAGGCGTTTTCTGACTGAGGACCTTCCGCGGGCCGGCCGGGGCGCTCGAGGCCGGCCCGTGGTCCGATTGCCCCTCACGCCAGCACGACGTTGCCCTGGTACTCGAAGTGGGTGCTCACCTGATCGGTGACGTCGACGTTCACGAGCTTGTGCGAGGCGGGGGAGAAGCCGGTCAGGCCGGCTGCGGTCTGGCCCGCCTGGGCGACCCTGTAGACGTACTTCAAGACGGCGTCGTTCGTCGAGTGGTAGCCGTACACGGCTTCTTCGACCGCGGCGGTCAGGGGGCCCCAGTTGCTCTTCGCACCGATGGCCGCGCCGAGCAGGTGCACTGCCTGGATGCGCGGCGGGCCGGATCGCGTGCCGAGCGTCTCGGTGGCCACGGCCATCACCCGGGCGCCGAGGCTGTGGCCGATGAGCACGTAGGCGTCCGCGTCGGTGCGGGCGAGGAGGTCGGCAACGATGACACCCGTCTTGTCGGCGCGGTTCTTCGCGACGTGCCACGGATTCTTGGCGAGGTCGGAGGCGATGAACGCCGGGGTGAACGTGCTGCCGAAGAGCTTGGCTCCCGCCTTGTTGGCAGCGGCAGCGGCACCGCGCACTGCGGTGGAAGCACCGGCCCTCCCCGCGAGTCCGATACCCATCGCACCGAAGTCCTTGAGCTCCTTGGCTCCCCAGCGCACCCGGTACACGGGGGAGTCGGGATACCGGTCGTCGACGATCTTCTTCCAGCCGCCCCACTTCTCCTGATCGCCCTCGGTGAGGAACCCGTTGGCCACAAGGACCGGTACGCCTCCCTTGCCGGGGCGCAGGAGCTCGATACGGAACGACTTGTCCTCTCGAACGTAGGCGTTCGACACGGACGCACCCAGGGTGCCCCCGACCGCGGCACCGACCGCAGTGACGACGGCGGTGCCGCCGGCCATTCCGAGTCCGCCGGCGGCCAGGGTGCCTCCGCCGAGAAGGGCCAAGCCGTGCGACGTCGCAGCGGCGCCCGAGAGTCCGCCGAACATGCCGAGCGAGCCGATGGCCCCGCCGATGGCCGGCGCTGCGAGGAGCGCCATCGGGGCGGCTGCGGCGACGCCGACAACGCTGACGGCAGCGATCTTGGAGGCCTTGCCCAGGTCGGGCTTCTCGTACTTCAGGAAGTCCTCGTAGTCGTGCAGCTCACCGAAGCTGCCTTGTGCCTTCTCGAAACCGGGGATGTCGTGCCGGTGCTCGGCGCAGTACTGGGGGACGCGGATCGCGCCACGCTCGCGGACGGCCATGTTCTCGCAGCCCGGCGCGACGCACGGCAGGGTCGGCGCCCCGCAGGACTGGCAGACGTACACGGGCATCTGGCCGTTGGGACGGTTCGACTTCCGGTGCTCGGTCTTCGTGAAGCAGGAAGAGCACCAGCCGGACTTCGGCTGGTAGGGAGAGACGTCGTCGGCGACGTCGGCGATCCACTGCGCGACCTTCGCGTAGGCGTCGGCTCGCTTCTGCGCGGTCCTCTTGTTCGCCTCGGCCTGCTTGTGCGCGGCCTTCTGGCTCTCGCGATCGGTTGCGGCGAGCGCATCGGCGTATGACGTGGTGCGCGCCTCGTACCAGGATTTCGCGAAGGCCCACAGGTTGCTCACCAGTGCGGGGTTGTCCGCGAGGACGCCGCCGCTGTCGACCGTCGGCTCGACGTCGACGACGTCGCCCTCGAGCACAAGCCGCGCGCCCTGGTCTGAGACCACCTCAACCTTGAGGCGAGTTCCTCCGACGACGTGCGCGTGAATCGATCCTGGCATGGCCGGATGATGTCACGGCCGAACCCTGCGCAGAGGTCCCGAGCGGGTGAAATCGCCAGTGCAAGCGTCGACGATACGGTGAGTGCATCTGGGGATAACCGCGTCGTACATGGCGTGGCCGACGCCGATCGCGCTGGTTAGGAGGAGGTCGAGAGATTCGACGGCGGTGCGGTCGGGCCGCCGTCGACGGACTGCGACACCAGCACCGCGAGCTGCACGCGGTTCGTGACCCCGAGCTTCGCGCTCGCCGCGGAGAGGTGGGTCTTGACCGTCGCTTCGCTGACGTACAGCCGCTGCGCGATCTCGGGGTTGGACAGGCCCTGCGCGACGAGTCGCGCGACGTCGAGCTCGCGCTCGGTGAGGGTCGAGACCCGCTCGGCGGCCTCCCTGCGCCCCGCCGCGCCGGGCGCGGCGGTGACCTGCGCCATGACGACGCGTGCCGCACGGGGCGACAGCGCGCCGTCGCCGGCTGCGACGGCGCGGACGGCGGAGACGATCTCGTCGGGTGACGCGTCCTTGGCGAGGAACCCGGACGCCCCGGCGTGGACGGCGTCGAGGATGCTGGACTCGGTGTCGAACGACGTCATGGCGATGACGCCGGGCGGGTCGGGGAGTGCCCGCACGGCGCGCGTCGCCGTCACGCCGTCGACGCGGGGCATGCGCAGGTCCAGGAGCACGACGTCGGGGTGGTGCGCCTGCACGGCTGTCACGACCTCGTCGCCGTCGGCGGCCTCCGCGACGACCTCGATGTCGTCGGGCCGCAGGATGGTCCGCAGCAGCCGTCGCACCATCGGGTCGTCGTCGACCACGAGCACCTTGATCACGCCCTGACCCTAGCGGCGCGCGCCCACGGCGCGTCCGTCGCGACCGCCGCACCGCTCGTCGCCGCGACCGCCGTCAGGCCGGCGCGCCGTCCTGGTGGCGCACCCACGTCTCGCGGACCTCGGTGAGGTGGTCGAGCATCGCGGCGCGGGCGCCGTCGGCGCGGTGCGCGTCGAGGTTGTCGACGATCGCGCGGTGCGCGCGCGTGACGACGTCGATGCGGCGCGGGTCGTAGGAGAACGTGGCGACGCGCGTCTCCATGAGCCCTTCGCCGAGCACGTCGTAGAGCATGACGAAGAAGTCGTTGCCGGTCGCGACGGCGAGCCCGCGGTGGAAGGCGTAGTCGTTCTTGGACGCGGCGACGATGTCGTCGGCGTGCCCGGGGAGCTGGTCGACGAGGTCGGCGAGGCCGGTGAGCGCGGCGTCGTCGATGCGTTCGGCGGCGATGCCGGCGACGGCGACCTCGAGCGTCGCGCGGACCTCGTGGAGCTGGAGGTAGGGCACGTTGGGGCCGTGGTGGAGGAACATCTGGAGCATCTGGCCGACGTCGTCGATGCTGGTGCGCCCGACGCTCAGGCCGGAGCCGGGCGTGGCGGTGACGATGCCCTTGGCGGTGAGGGCGCGGACGGCCTCGCGCACGACGGTGCGGGAGACGCCGTAGGACTCGCAGAGCTCGCGCTCGGAGGGCAGCCGGTCGCCGGGCTGGAGCTCGCGCGCGAGGATGTCGTCGCGGATCGCGTCGGCGACCTGGTCGGACAGTCGGCGCTGTCGCACGATGCCGCTCGTCGGCAGCGTCGCATCGGGCTCGGGCACCGTTCCTCCTCGGGGTGACGACCGCGCCATTCTGCCTCACGGGGGCCGCGACCTGCCCGGACGCGGTCCCTGCTCACGGTCGTGAGACGGGGTTGGCTCAACTGGTATGACAGGATACAGTCACTCAACCTGCTGAGCCGAGCGTCCGACGTCGGGCGCCCGTGCCGGCAGGTCTCCCCTCACCCGCACGCAGAGCAACGCGGCTTCCCAGTCGCGGGGAAAGAGCTGTTCCACGATGCGCGCCATCAGATTCGAGACGTCCGGGACCGCCCACGTGGTGGACATCCCGCGCCCGGTCCCCGGCCCCGGCGAGGTCCTCCTCGCCGTCACCTCCACGGGGGTGTGCGGCTCCGACCTGGCCGCCCTCCGCGGCACCCACCCGTTCCGCGTCCCGCCGCTGATCTCCGGCCACGAGGCCGGTGGCCGCGTCGCCGAGGTCGGCCCGGACGTCGCCGACGTGGCCGTCGGCGACCGCGTCGTCGTCGACCCGCAGCGCCCGTGCGGCACGTGCGACCTGTGCACGACGGGCGGCTACCACCTGTGCGCGAGCAAGCAGATGCTCGGCGTCGCCGAGTGGGACGGCTCGTTCGCCGAGCACGTCGTCGTGCCCGCGTACACGCTGGTCCCCGCGCCCGACGGCGTCGCGGACGAGCACCTCGCGCTCGCCGAGCCGGTCGCGGTCGCGGCCCACGCCGTCGCGCAGCTGGGGGAGCGGCGTCGCGAGCGCGCGCTCGTGCTGGGCGGCGGCACGATCGGCGCGCTCGTCGCGCGCGTCCTCGCCGACGGCGGCAGCACCGTGGTCGACGTCGTCGAGCCGCGCGAGCACGTCCACGAGGTGCTGCGCGCGGTCGGCGCGACGGGCGTCCACCGGCCCGACGCCGCGCTCGAGCCCGGCTCGTACGACGCCGTCTTCGTCGCCGCGGGCGTGCCCGCGCTCGTCGAGCGCGCGTTCGAGGCCGTCGCGCCCGGCGGCGCGATCGTCCAGGTGGCGGTGTTCAACCAGGCCGTGCCGGTCCCGGTGGGGCAGCTCCAGGTGCGCGAGATCGCCCTGCTCGGCACGGCCATGTACACGAAGGACGACTTCCGCACCGCGCTCGACGTCCTCGCGCGCCACCCCGGGCTCGCCGACGTGCTCGTGTCCCGCACGACCTCCTTGGAGGAGGGCGCCGCCATCACGACGACCATGGCCGCCGAGGGGCCGGGCGACATCGTCAAGCTGGTGATGGTCCCGTGAGCGCGGGCCGCGCCGTCCGCGGCGTCCTGTCCGGCGCCGAGCGCGCGCTGTTCGTGGTCTCGGGCGTCGCGATCACGCTCGTGAGCGCCGTCCTCGTGCTCCAGGTCTTCATGCGGTACGTGCTCAACAGCCCGACCGTGTGGTCCGAGGAGTTCGCGACGCTCGCGTTCGTCTGGTGCGTCATGACGGCGATCCCCGTCGCGGTGCGCCGCAGCGAGCACATCGCGGTGACGCTGCTCCTCGACCGCCTGCGCGGGAAGGTGCGCCGCGCGTTCGTCGCGCTCGGCTACGCGCTCTCCGCGGGCCTGTTCGGCCTCGTCGCCGTCTACGCCGCGATGATGCTCCCGACGGGCGCGCGCCAGCTCATGACCGGCCTGACCATCGCGACGGGCACGGACATCACGCTGCTCGCCATGTACGTCGTCGTGCCGATCGGCATGGGCTTCTCCTGCGTCTACGCGGTCGAGAAGCTCGTCGAGGCGCTCCGCGGCGACTTCGACACCCCCGACGACGCCGTGGAGGCGAACATCGCCGAGGCGGAGCAGCTCGTCGCGCCCACCTCCCAGGACAAGGACGTCTGACCCATGCCCCTCATCCTCGGAGGGCTCCTCCTCCTCATCCTCGTCATCGGCGCCCCGGTGGGCGTCGCCGTCGGCCTCGCCTCGTTCGCGAGCCTCGCCGCCGAGGGCGTGCCGCCCGAGGTCGGCGCCCAGCGGTTCGTCGCCGGGATGCGCTCCTTCCCGCTCCTCGCGATCCCGCTCTTCGTGCTCGCCGGCTCGCTCATGAACGCGGGCGGCGTGACCCAGCGCCTCATCGACTTCGCCTACGCGATCGTCGGCCGCGTCCGCGGCGGGCTCTCGGCCGTCAACGTGCTCACGAACATCACGTTCGGCGGCATGTCCGGCTCGGCGGTCGCGGACGCGTCGTCGGTCGGCCGCCTCCTCATCCCGCAGATGCTGCGCCGCGGCTACGCGCCCGGCGACGCGGCGTCGGTCACCGCGACGGCGTCGATCGTCGCGCTCGTGCTCCCGCCGAGCATCACGATGATCATCTACGGCGTCGCCGCCGAGGTCTCGATCAGCGCGCTGTTCTTCCACGGCCTCTACATCGGCCTCGGGTTCGGCCTCGTGTACCTGGTCACGGGCTGGCTCGTCGCCCGCAAGAAGGGCTACCCCGCCGAGCGCGGCGTGGGCGCGCGCGAGCTCGTGCGCACCGCCGCCAAGGCGCTCCCGGCCCTGCTCATCCCGGTCGTCGTGCTGGGCGGCATCCGGCTCGGCGTCTTCACGGCGACGGAGGGCGGCGCGGTCGCGGTCCTCATCGCGGTGATCCTCGGGGTCGTCGTCTACCGCGAGCTGTCCTGGCAGCGGGTCGTCAAGGCGATGCGCGAGACGACGATGCTCGTCGCCGCGATCATGCTCATCATCGCGATGGCGCAGGCCTACTCCTGGGCGCTCGTGACCGGCGGCACGCCACAGATCGTCGCCGACGCCGTGCTCGGGCTCACGGACAACGTGCTGCTCATCCTCTTCGTCGCCAACGTGATCCTGCTGCTCATCGGCACGGTCGTCGAGGGCAACGCGGCGATCATCATCTTCACGCCGATCCTCCTGCCGATCGTCACGGCCGCGGGCGTCGACCCGGTCCACTTCGGGCTCATCGTCGTCATCAACCTCGCGATCGGGCTCATCACGCCGCCCGTCGGGATCAACCTGCTCATCACGAGCCGGATCGCCGGGATCTCGGCGGAACGGGCGCTGCGCGACATGCTCCCGTGGCTCGGCGTCTCGATCGCCCTGCTGTTCCTCGTCACGTACGTCCCCGTCCTCACCGGCATGTACTAGCCGGCGCGACGGTCGACACCCGCCACCGGCACCAGCACCCCGGCGGGCGAGGGCGTCCCTCGCCCTCGCCCGCCCCGCACACGAAGGAGCTTCCCGTGGGGAAGAGAACCACCGCGCCGCACCGTCGCGTCGCCGCCCTGGTCGTCGCGAGCGCGCTCGCCCTCGGCGGCTGCACGGCCACGACGACGGACCCCGAGCCCGACCTGCTGCTCCGCCTCGGCCACTCGTACGGCGCCGGGAGCCTGCAGGACCGCGCCGCGAACCGGCTGTCCGAGCAGGTCGCCGACGCCTCCGACGGCCGCGTGACGATCGAGGTCTACCCCGCCTCCCAGCTCGGGAGCTGGGAGGACATGCAGGAGGGCCTGGAGTTCGGGGCCGTGGACATCGTCGTCGAGTCCGTCGGCTCGCTCGAGCGCTACACCGACCTCGCCGCGATCGAGGGCGTGCCGTTCCTCTACGAGGACGAGGACCAGTTCCTCGAGGTCTGGGACGGCCCGCTCGGCGACGAGATCATCGAGGCCATCCGGGAGGACTCCGGGTTCCTGCTGCTCGGCCAGATGTACCGCGGCGGGCGCGTGCTCAACACGCAGCGTCCCGTCACCGAGCTCGCCGACGCGCGCGGCCTCAAGCTGCGCGTCCCGACCCAGCAGACCTACCTCGACACGTGGCACGCGCTCGGCGCGAGCCCCATGCCGCTCGCGCTCAGCGAGGTCTTCCCCGCGATCGAGCAGGGCGCGGTCGAGGGCCAGGAGAACCCGATCGACGTCGTGCGGTTCAACTCGTTCTACGAGGTCGCGCCGCACGTCACGCTCACCGAGCACGTGTTCGGCAACTTCCACTTCCAGGTCTGGGCCGACGCCTACGAGGGCTGGCCCGACGATCTCCGCGCGATCGTCGATGCCGAGATCGACGACGTCTCCTCCTGGTACCGCGAGACGTCGATCGCCGAGCGGCAGGAGAACGTCGACTTCCTGGTCGAGCGCGGCGTCGAGCTGCACGAGATCGACCGCGCCGAGTGGGCGGAGGCCTCGTCCGAGGTGCTCGACCACGTCGACCCCCAGGTCGTGGAGTGGGCCGAGCGCATCCGCTCGGGCGACGCGTGACGCCGTACCGCGGCCCCGAGCCGTCCCGGCGCGTCGACCGTGCCGCCCGCGACGACCGACGACCCGACCGACGACCCGACCGACCAGAGGAGACACCGATGCGCGGCGCGATCGCCGACGACTTCACCGGGGCCACCGACCTCGCCGGCAACTGGAGGGCCCGCGGTCTGCGGACCGCCGTCGTGCTGGGCGTCCCGGGCCCGGACGACCTCGCGGACCTCGCCGACCACGACGCCGTCGTGGTCGCGCTGAAGATCCGCTCCGTGCCCGCCCCCCAGGCCGTGGAGCAGGCGCGCGCGGCCTACCGCGCGCTCGCCGCGCTCGGCGTCACGCAGGTCTACGACAAGTACTGCTCGACGTTCGACTCCACGCCCGAGGGCAACATCGGGCCCGTCGCGGACGCGCTGCTGGAGGAGACCGGCGCGCGCAGCGCCGTCGTCGTCCCGGGCTTCCCCGACGCGGGCCGCACCGTCTTCCGCGGCCACCTGTTCGTGGGGGACGACCCGCTCGACCGCAGCCCCATGAAGGACCACCCGCTCAACCCCATGTGGGACTCGCGCGTCGCGAACCTCCTCGCGGCGCAGACCGCGCACCCGGTCGCCGAGGTGCCGGTCGGCGTCGTGCGCGCCGGCGAGCAGGCGCTGCGGGGCGCGATCGTCGCGGCCGAGGCGCAGGGCGCGCGGTACGTCGTCGTCGACAGCATCGACAACGACGACCTCGCCGTCATCGCCCGCGCGACGTCCGACGCCCCGCTCGTCACGGGTGGCTCCGGGCTCGCGCTCGGCCTCGACCCGACGGGTGCGACGCTCGGCGACATCGCCGCCGTCCCGGGCCGACGCGCGGTGCTCGCGGGCAGCGCCTCGCGCGCCACCCAGGCGCAGGTCCGGGCAGCCCTGCCGCACCTGCCGCACCAGAAGGTCGACGTCGCGGCGGCGCTCGCGGACCCGGGCGCGGAGGTCGAGCGGCTCCTCGCCTGGGCGCGCGAGCGCTGGGCGGAGCAGCCCGACCGGCCGGTGCTCGTGTACTCCGTGGGCGAGCCCGACGACGTCGCGCACGGGCGTGCGGTGACCGCCGACGCCCCCGCCGTGGTCGAGCGGCTGTTCTCCGCGCTCGCGCCGCGGCTCGCGGAGGCGGGCGCGACGCAGCTCGTCGTGGCGGGCGGCGAGACGTCGGGCAGCGTCGTCCAGGGGCTCGGGGTGCACGTGCTCGAGGTCGGGCAGCTCCTGAGCCCGGGCGTGTCCTGGCTGCGCGGTCGCCGCCGCGGGGCCGACGACGTCAACCTCGTCCTCAAGTCGGGCAACTTCGGCACCGAGGACCTCTTCGTCACCGCGTGGGAGGAGCTCGCATGAGCGACCTGGTCGAGCAGCTGCTCGCCGCCGGGCGCGGCCTTGCCGCGAGCGGGATGTCGCCCGGGACGTCGGGCAACGTGTCCGTGCGCGTCGGCGACGAGGTGCGCATGAGCGCGAGCGGCACGTCCCTCGCGACCCTCACCGCCGAGCAGATGGCCCGCACGACGCTCGACGGCACCCCGATCACCGAGGGCGACGGCCCGACGCCGCGGCCCACCAAGGAGTGGCCGCTGCACCTCGCGATGTACGCGCGCGACCCGGAGTACCGCTGCGTCGTGCACCTCCACTCGCCGAGCGCCGTCGCGGCGTCGTGCCTCGCTCCGTGGCGCGAGCACACGGCGTTCGCGCCGGTCACGCCGTACGTCGTCATGCGCGTGGGCAACGTGCCGCTCGTGCGGTACGCCGCGCCGGGTGACCCGGCGCAGGCCGAGCGCGTGCGGGGGAGCGCGCTGCGCTTCCACGGCGCCCTGCTCCAGAACCACGGGTCGATCGCTGCCGGGCGCACGGTCGCGGAGGCCGTCGACCGCGCGGTCGAGATCGAGGAGGCGGCGCGCGTCCGGCTGCTGCTCGGGGACCGGCTCGACGCGCGGCTCCTCACCGACGACGAGGTGCGCGAGCTCGTCGAGGCGTACGGGCAGCCCTGGGGCTGACGTCCGGGCGAGGATGGTCCGGTGCCGACCGACCCGCCGTACGCGCGCCCGACCGCCGACGACCTCGCCGCCGCGCGCGGCCGTGAGATCGAGGACTGGCTGCGGCCGGACCTCGACGTGCTGTTCTGCGGGATCAACCCCGGGCTGTACTCGGCGGCGGTCGGGCTGCCCTTCGCGAACCCGGGGACGCGGTTCTGGAAGGCGATGCACGAGGCGGGGTTCACCGACCGGGTGCTCGGGCCGTGGGAGCGCGACGCGTTCCTCGACGCTGGCCTGGGGATGACGAACGTCGTGCGCCGGGCCACGGCCCGCGCCGACGAGCTGACGCCGGAGGAGATCGTCGCGGGCGGACGCCGCCTCGTCGAGACGGCGGAGACGTACCGGCCGCGGTGGGTCGCGGTGCTCGGCCTCGGCGCGTACCGCACGGCCTTCGCGGACCGTCGCGCCGCGACCGGCCCGCTGGAGCGTCGCGTCGGCCCCGCGCGGGCGTGGCTGCTCCCGAACCCGAGCGGTCTCAACGCGCACCACACGGTCGCGACGCTCGGCGCGGCGTACGCAGAGCTGCGCGTCGCCGCGGGGCTGCCGGACCGCCGTCGGACCTGAGCGCCGCGCGGGGAGAGCCGAGCTGTCGCCGCCCGTGCGCGCCTCGGCCGTGACATCTTGCTTGTTGACTCTTGCGAGAAGTTGTTGACTTGTGTGAATCGGCCCGGGAGACTCGAGGTCCCGAGGTCGACGCCGTCCCGGGTTCTTGCCCCCTCACCGTCGAGGAGACACCCCATGAAGCTCTCCCTGTCCCGGGCGCGCACGCGTGCCACCGCTGTCACGGGTGCGCTGGTCGCGCTCGGGCTGGTGGTCTCGGGCGCTGCCGCCGCGACCGCCGCCCCGTCGGCGGCGCCCGCTGCACCCGCTGCACCCGCCGCAGCCTCTGCCGCCGTCGCCCCGACGATCGCCCCGGTCGTCGACGCCAACTTCCCCGACCCGGACATCCTGCTCGTCGACGGCGTCTACCACGCCTACGCGACCAACGACCAGGGCCGGAACGTGCAGCACCGCACCTCGACGGACCTGGTCACGTGGAGCGCCCCGACCGACGTCGCGCCCGACCTCGGCGCGTGGGTCAGCGAGGCGTGCACGTTCTCGCCGGGCGGCGCGACCGACCGCTGCGTGTGGGCGCCCGAGGTCGCCGCGGTCGAGGGCGGGTACGCCCTCTACTACACGGCGCGCGACGCGACGTCGCCGCGCCAGTGCATCGGCCTCTCGCTCTCCGACTCGCCCGAGGGGCCGTTCGAGCCCGTCGGCGACGACCCGTTCGTCTGCCCCAACGGCGAGGACGGCACCGAGGACCTCGGGGGAGCGATCGACGCCGGGACGTTCGTCGACGGCGACCAGCTCTACCTGCTGTGGAAGGCCGACGGGAACTGCTGCACCGGCAAGACGGCGATCATCTTCGCCCAGCCGCTGTCGCCCGACGGCACCACCCTCACCGGGCCGGCCACCGAGCTGATCCGCGTCGACACGGCGTACGAGGGCCGCGTCGTCGAGGCGCCGACCGTCGTCGAGCGCGACGGCACCTACTACCTCTTCTACTCCGCGAACGACTTCTACGGCGGTGCCTACCGCACGTCGTACGCGACGGCGCCGAGCCTGGCCGGCCCGTGGACCAAGGCGACGACGGAGCTCATGACGAGCGACCGCTTCCAGGGTGACGTGCGCGGCCCGGGCGGCCAGGACGTCGTCACCGCGCCGGACGGCTCGGACGCGATCGTCTTCCACGGCTGGAACGCGGCGTTCACGTACCGCGCCATGTACGTCGCGGACCTCGAGTGGTCGGCCGACGGCGTCCCGTCCGTCCCGCAGTCGTCCGACCGCTACGAGGCCGAGGACGGCGTCGTGACGAACGCGCGCGTCGTGGCCGACGGCGGGGCGTCGGGCGGGGCGAAGGTCGGCGGCCTGGACTTCGCGGACTCGTCGGTGACGGTCGAGGTGCACGCCGACGCGGCCGGGCCGGCGCTGCTCGGCATCCGGTTCGCGAACGGCTCGCAGGACGGCTCGACGCGCGTCCCGTCCACCGGGACGCTGGCCGTGAACGGCGCGGTGACGGAGACCGTCGTCTTCCCGCACACCACGTGGGGCAACTGGCAGACGTCCGAGCACCTCGTCGACCTCGTCGCCGGGACCAACACGATCACGCTGACGCGCGCGACGTTCTACACCGAGCTCGACGCGTTCGACGTCTACCCCGCGACGCGCGACCCGCGCCCGTCGGCCCCGCCGGTCATCCCGTCCGACGCGACGCGGTACGAGTTCGAGGACGGCGTCATCACGCGCGGCTCCGTCGGGAGCGCCGCCGGGGCGTCGGGCGGGCAGAAGGTCGGCGGCCTCGACTTCCTCGACAGCTCCGTCGCCCTCCAGGTCCACGCCGACGAGGCCGGGTCGTACACGCTCGGCGTGCGGTTCGCGAACGGCTCCGAGCGCGGCGGCTACACGCTGCCGTCGTCGAGCACCGTCACGGTGAACGGCGCCGACGCCGGGGTCGTCACCTTCCCGCACACCACGTGGGGCAACTGGCAGTCCGTCACGCACCAGGTCGAGCTCCAGCAGGGGTGGAACACCGTCGCGCTGACCAAGCTCACCTGGTACACCGAGCTCGACGCGCTCGACGTCTTCCCGGCCGAGGTGCCGCCCGTCGACCCGCAGGTCACCGTCACCGCGCAGCCCCGCTGCCTCGGCGGCACGCCTTATCTCGCCGTCCGCGCGACGAACGACGGCGACGAGACCGTCGCCGTCGCCCTCACCACCCCGCACGGCGAGCGGGCGTTCGCCCAGGTGGCCCCGGGCAAGAGCGCGTACCAGTCGTTCAAGGTGCGCGGCGGGACGCTCGAGGCGGGCGAGGCGCTCGTCGCGGTCACCGACGTCGCCGGCACGACGACGGAGGTGACGGCCGCGTACGACGCGCTCACCTGCGCGTAGCCGCCTCCTGACCAGCAGACCGCGGTGCCGCCCGGCCGATGGGCGGCACCGCGGTCGTGCGTCCGGGCCGGGAGACGGTTTCGCGCGCCCAGGGCTGCGCCACCGGGTCGGGGCGGGGATCGTGCGGCGGTCAGGCCCGGGGACGGTCCCACGGCAGGTGGGCCCGGACGACGAACCGGCCGTCCTCGACGCCCGCCGAGAACGTCCCGGCGAGCGCCTCGCAGCGTTCGCGCATCCCGACGATCCCGGTGCCGCTGCCGGGGACGCCCAGGGCGTCCGCGGTGAGCGCGTTGCGGACCGTGAGGTCGACGCCGTCGCCGGGCCGGGCGCGCACGTCGACGTCCGCGCGGGCGTCCGGGGCGTGCTTCATCACGTTCGTCAGCGCCTCCTGCACCACCCGGTACACCGCGCGCGTGAGCGCCGGCGGCGCGGAGTCCGCGTCCGTGACGAACACCGTCGCGGCGAGGTCGACGCCCGACGAGCGCGCCTCGTCGAGCAGCGCGGCGAGGTCGCCGAGCGCCGGGGCGGAGCCCGTGTACTGCTCCGCGCCGTCGCGCAGCGACGTGATGAGCGCCCGCATCTCCTCGAGCGCGCGGTGAGCGGACGAGCGCATGGTCCGGGCGGCGTCGGCCACCTCCGGGTCCTCGGTCGTCACCTCGAGCGCCGACGCCTGCAACGACATGACCGACAGGTTGTGCGCGACGGTGTCGTGCATCTCGCGCGCGATGAGCTCGCGCTCGTCCTGTCGCGACAGCTCGGTGCGCAGGTGGTCGGTCTGGCTGCGCAGGTCCTCCGCGTGCGTGCGCAACGTCTCGGCGCGACGGGTCTCTACCGCGGCGGTCTGCTGGGCGACGTGCGCCTGCCCGGCGTAGCGTCGCACCAGCCCCGCGCCGAGCGACGCCGCGATCGCCAGGACGCCGATGACCACGTAGCCGACCGCCCCGAGGTACGACCTGCTGCCGTCCTCGAGCGACGTCGCGGCGAAGATCACGGCGTCGCCGTCGCGGGCAGCGTCCCGCCACAGCGACGCCGTGACGGCGAGGACGGTCGCGGCCACGCACCCGGCGACGACCCGACGCCGGTGCTCGCGGGCGAGCACGAACGGCAGCGCAAGCAGAGGCGCGAGAGCACCAACGGCCGTCAGGATCCCGGCCGCGGCCGTGGCGAGGCAGACGACGACCGGGTAGCGCGCACGCCAGACCACCGCTGCGCACACCCCGGAGAGCACGAACAGGCAGAGGAAGTAGAAGGCGAGCTGTGCCCCGGTGATGGCGTCGCCGTGCCGCATCGAGGAGAACGTGGCGCTGATCATCCCGACGCCGAAGGTCGCGGCGACCGCGCCCACGGTCCCGGCGACCGACCAGAACCGCCGGGCCCGCCCGGGGGCGGGGGCCGCCGTCGGGCGCGCGCCGCCGACGGGGTGCGGCGGCACGTGGCCGATGGGAGTGCCAGCGGCGGCCGGGGCGGTCGGCGCAGCCGGCCGTGTGGGCCCGGGATACCCGGGTGGCGGGGCACCCGGGTGGCCGGGCGCCGGGTAGCCCGGTGGAGGCGCGGAGCCCGGCGGCACCGCGGGGCCGCCCGGCTGCTGCGGCGGGGGGTACATGCGGCGAGCATACGCACGGGCGCCGACGCCCGGCCTCCGCCGACCGGCTCGCGCGACCGGCCCGGATCTCCTCCGGTCGGACGGCCCGGACGAGCCGGTCGGGCGATCCGCCGGACGGTGCCGCGCGGCCACGATCGTCCTCGAACGCAGCGACCACGACGCACCGAGGAGACCACGATGTCCGCACCCCACGAGGGCCAGCGCCCCGACCAGCCGGGCGCGTACCCGGCCCAGCCCGGCCCGACGCCGCCCCCGGGCCAGCCCTACTCGTCGCCCCTGGGGCCGGGCGCCCCCGGAGCAGCCGGCCCGACGCCGCACGCCGCCCACCCCGGTCAGGCGGGCTGGGCCGGTCAGCCGGGTCAGCCGGGCCAGCCCGGCATCCCCGGGCAGCCGGGCTTTCCGGGACAGCCGGGTCAGCCGGGTGCGGCAGAGTTCGTGGGGCAGGCGCCGGGCGTCCCGCCGCGCAAGAGCTGGTTCGCGCGGCACAAGATCCTCACGGGCCTCGGGGTGGTCGTGATCCTCGCCGTGATCGGGGCCGCGCTCGGCGGCGGGGGAGAGGACGAGCCCGAGGCGCCGGTACCGGTCGCGGGGTCGAGCGCTCCCCAGGATCCCGCCGAGCCCGCCCCCGAGGCACCGGACGAGGAGCCCGCTCCGGAACCCGCGGCGGCCGCGGTCGGCACGCCGGTGCGCGACGGCAAGTTCGAGTTCACCGTGACGTCCGTGGAGACGGGGGTCCCCACCGTCGGGGACGAGTTCCTCAACGCGCAGGCGCAGGGCCAGTTCGTGCTCGTGCACGTGACGGTGACGAACATCGGTGACCAGGCGCAGATGTTCGACGGCAGCAGCCAGAAGCTCGTCGACACCGCCGGGCGCGAGCACTCCGCCGACACCAGCGCGGCGATCTACCTCGGCGACGCCAACTCGTTCCTCACCGACATCAACCCGGGCAACAGCGTCGAGGGCACCGTGGTGTTCGACGTCCCCGCCGACGCGGTCCCCGCGAGCGTGACGCTGCACGACTCCTTCTTCTCCGGTGGGGTCGAGGTGTCGCTCGGCTGAGCGCAGGCGCCCCCTCCCGCGCCGCCGCGACGGGCCGGAGCCACGGACGGACACGGTCCCGCGCTCGCTGCACCGCCGCGCACCCCGCACCCGCACGCCGGGGGCAGGGGTGCGCGGCGGTGCGCGTCAACCGCCCGGGAGGTCGTCGGTGACCAGGCGCGACCTGGCCTCGTAGACCTGGAGCGGGTCGGCTGCGGTCGTCGTCGTCGCGGTGCCCGTGACGTCGGTCCAGTCGGGAGTGCCGGTGATCCGGAACTGCCCGGACCACGTCGTGGTCAGCGTGATCGTCACCCGGTCCGCCGGCTGGCCGTACGTGTGCGCGACGGTGTGGTGCGGGTACGCGGCGCCCGGGTCGGTCGTCGTCACCGGACCGCTCCCGTCGCCGTAGTCCCAGGTGAAGGACCGCGGGGTCGCGCGGATCTGAACCGGGATGCCCAGCAGCGTCGTGTCGAGCACCTGCTCCGCGGGCTCCGTGTAGGTGATCGTCGGCACGTTGACCACGGTCCAGCCGTCCGGCGGCTGCACGACGACGGGCGACGGCGCGAGCGTCAGGGTGGCGAGCGCTCGCGCTGCCTCGTCAGCAAGATCAGCAGGCGTCACGCACGACTGGTCGGCCACGGGTGCGCCTGCTGTCGACCACTCGCCAGGGGTGCCGTCAGAGGCGATCTCACGGGTCTGCCGGTACAACGCGCCCAGGTAGTAGGAGTTCGCGTCACACTCGAGCCCTTCGGTGACGAGCCGCTCCCACTCGGCGCAGCGGCCAGACAGATCGGACGTCGGGTCGTCGAGGCCGTTGAACACCGCGCAGGTTGTCTGCGAAGACCGGTAGTACCGCTCCGTCGCAACGTCTCCTTCCCCGCCAGCAGTCTCGTATGTGCCGCCACCGCGGGTCGCGGACTCTGCCTCCGCGATGAACTTGTTGCCTGTCGAAGCGCCCCGCACGCTCGCGTAGTCCGGTGCGGGCACGCTGGGGGCCAGAGTGACACCCGCGGAGGGCAGTAGCGCGAGCGCGACATGTCCCGCGACAAGCGCCTTGCGACGGGGTAGACCCGTCATGACGGAATCTCTCCGATCGTGACGACGATCCACTCGCCGTCAAGGGTCCCCATCTCGACACGCCGGGTGTCCGACTCCATGGACGTAGAGAAGACCTCCGCCCCGTCCCTATCCACGATCGATATGGGCTCTTGCTCGAACGTGAGGTCGAGTGGTTGGAGCCCGGTTGCCTCGTCTCGCACGTAGCGTCCAGGTTCGTCGACTGTTGCCGCGACTGTGCCCCCGCTGAATACGTCGTCCCGGAGAGAGATCGTGCGAGCTTGCTCGAGGAAATCTGAGCAGGTGTCGCACTGCGAATGCGACATCGCTTCCCAATCGGCCGTGTCACCTGTCGCCATGACGTACGGGTAGAGCTCGAGGAAGTACTCCGCCGCCGCAGCAGCACCCTCGGCGTCGTCGCGCTCCATGGCCGCGGGTCGTTCGGGCTTCGGGGGCCCGGTCGGGGTCGGCTCGGGTTCGGGTGTCTCCGTGACGGACGGCTCGGCCGATGTCTCGACCGGAGGTGACGGTGCGGGTTCACCCCCGCCGGTGCACCCGGCGACCAGGCACCCGGCCGTCACGACGACGCCCAGGGCGAGCGTTCGCCGTCGGGCGTTGCTCCTCGACCGGAGCGCTCGGGCGCTCCCCACCGTTCCTGCCGGTCGTCCTCCGACCGGCGCATGACGCGTACGACTCACCAGACCCCCTGCCCGCGAACCGGGCGGCGCGGCCCGGACCGGGCGGCACCGCGCGAACGCCACGAACCTAGCGAAACGCCGCGCGACGCGGAACCGTCCGTCCCGCCCTGTGGACGACGCGTCATGAGGTGTCCACCACGTGACCGCTCCACAGGTGCGGGTGGCGCGGCGGGCACGGCTCGGTGAACGTTGCCCGACGCCCGTCCCCGCACCCGCCCATTTCCGGACAAAACCGGCGCCGCCGCTTCCTATGCTCCGAGTGGCCGCCCACCCGCAGGACGGGTGCCGCGCCGGCCGTGACCTGCACCCTCGGACGAGCGGACCTGTGCTGTGACCACCGTTCTCACCCCGGAGTCCCCGGGCTCCCCGGGCGCGCCACGCGGCGCCGCGCCGGGCCCCACCTCCCCGGCCACGGGCCCGGGCGCGACCCGCCCGGGCGCGCCGGGATCGCCGGCCGGTCCGACGTCGTCGGGCACCGACCGCGAGGTCCAGACGCTGCACCGCAGCCGCCTGGGCGCGCGCCGCCGTCGGCGGAACCTGCTGTGGGCCCTGCTGCTCGCGGGCCCGAACGTCCTGCTGCTGCTGGTGTTCGTCTACCGGCCGCTGCTGCAGAGCTTCTACCTCTCGACGCTCCAGTGGAACCTCGGGTCGCCGGTCGCGCGGCCGGTCGGGCTGGGCAACTACGTCGAGTGGTTCACGGCGCCGACGACGGGCCGCATCGTCACGACGACGCTCGTCTTCACGCTCGCGACCGTCGGCGGCGCGATGGTCCTCGGCCTGGGCTTGGCGCTGCTCCTCAACCGCCGCCTCAAGGGCCGCGGCGTCGCCCGGACCGTCGCGTTCGCGCCGTACGTGCTGTCGGGGTTCGCGGTCGGGATCCTGTGGCTGTTCATGTTCGACCCGCGCTACGGGCTGGTCCAGGAGGTGCTCGGCTGGGTCGGCGTCGCGTCGCCGCAGTGGTACACGCAGCGCCCGTGGCCGCTCGTGATGATCGTCGTCGTCTACCTGTGGAAGAACCTCGGGTACGTCGCCCTCATCTACCTGGCGGGCCTCCAGTCCGTGCCGCAGGACCTCAAGGACGCGGCCGCGCTCGACGGCGCGTCGTCGGCCCGGACGCTGCGCTCGATCGTCCTGCCGCTCCTCACCCCGACGACGTTCTTCCTCGTCGTGACGATGCTCCTCGCGTCGCTCCAGTCCTTCGACATCATCAAGGCGATGACGCAGGGCGGCCCGCTCGGCTCGACGACGACGCTCATGTACTCGATCTACGAGGAGAGCTTCGTCAACGGGCGCGCCGGGTACGCGTCGGCGGTCGCCACGGTCCTGTTCCTCGTGCTGCTCGCGGTGACCGCGGTGCAGATGCGGTTCGTCCAGCGGAAGGTCCACTACGCATGAGCGCCGTCGCGCCCGCCCGTCCCGAGACGGCGCCCGCCACGCCGGCCGCCCTCGCGCCCCGCGCGTCGGGCGCACCCCGTGCCCGACGCCGGGCCCTCCAGCCGGGCGGGTACCTCGCCCTGGTCCTCGCGACCGTCGTGCTCGGCGCGCCGCTGGTCTGGATGGTGCTCGCGAGCATGAAGACGCCCGCCGAGCTGTACACCGTCCCGCTGCAGTGGCTCCCGGGCAGCGTGAACCTCGACAACTACGCGCAGGCCGCAGACTCGATCCCGCTGGGGCGCCTGCTGCTCAACAGCGTCGGGATCACGGTCGTGGGCGCGGGCCTCAAGGTCGCGCTGGGCCTCACGTGCGCGTACGCGCTGGTGTTCCTCGACTTCCCGTTCAAGAAGGTCGTGTTCGGGCTCGTCATCGCGACGCTCATGATCCCGCCGCAGATCACGATCATCCCCAACTACACGCTCGTCGCGAGCCTCGGGTGGCTCAACACCTACCAGGGCATCCTCGTGCCGGGCCTGGCGAGCGCGTTCGGGACGTTCCTGTTCCGGCAGCACTTCCTCACGCTGCCGCGCTCGATCCTCGAGGCCGCCGAGCTCGACGGCGCGGGGCACTGGCGCAAGCTCTGGCGGTTCGTCGTGCCGATGAGCACGCCGACGCTCGCGGCCGTCGCGCTCGTGTCCGTCGTGACGGAGTGGAACGACTACCTGTGGCCGTTCCTCGTCATCGACCGCCCGGACAAGATGACGCTCCCCGTCGGCCTCACGCTGCTGCAGAACACCGACGGCATGACGAACTGGGGCGTCCTGCTCGCCGCGACCGTGGTCGTGACGCTGCCGATCCTCGTCGTCTTCCTCGTCCTGCAGCGTCGCCTCGTCGCGGGCCTCACCGCGGGCGCCGTCACCGGCTGACGCGCACCCGTCCGACCACCGGACTCCCCGGCCCGCCCACAGCGGTCCGGGTTCCCCGAAGCGCACCGACACCCGGTGCACGACCTGAAGGAGCACCTGTGTCCCACCGCACCGCACCCGGCGCGCGCCGCCGTCGGGCCCGCGCCGCCGCCACCGCACTCACGGCGGTCACCGCCCTCGCGCTCACCGCGTGCGCCGGCCCGAGCGTGGCCGGGGCCGACGGCGCCGGCACCGCGGGCGACGAGTCGGCGGCCGAGGCCGTCGACTGGTCCGCCGTCGAGCCCGCGTCCGAGATCACGTGGTGGAGCAACCACCCCGGCACGTCGCAGGAGATCGAGCAGGAGCTCATCGACCGGTTCGAGGAGGAGTCCGGCATCACGGTCAACCTCGTGACTGCGGGCGCCAACTACGACGAGGTCGCGCAGCGCTTCCAGGCCGCCTCGCAGACCGACGAGCTGCCCGACGTCGTCATCGCGTCCGACGTGTGGTGGTTCCGCTACCACCTCAACGACCAGATCCTGCCGCTCGACGACGTGCTCGAGTTCGTCGACGCCGACGCGGACGACTTCCAGCCCGCGCTCTACGCGGACTACGAGTACGACGACCAGCACTGGGCCGTGCCCTACGCGCGCTCGACGCCGCTCTTCTACTACAACAAGGACCTGTGGACGGCGGCCGGCCTGCCCGACCGCGGCCCCGAGACGTGGGCGGAGCTCGAGGAGTGGGACGCGTCGCTCAAGCCGCTCGTCCCGTCGGGCGGCTCGACGCTCGGCCTCTCCACCGGGCCGTCGTGGGGCGCGTGGTGGTTCGAGAACATGATCTGGGGCCAGGGCGGCGCGTACTCCGACGGGTTCGACCTCACGCTCGACTCCGAGGAGTCGGTCGCCGGCGGCCAGTTCCTGCACGACCTCTTCCACGAGAAGGGCGTCGCGACGCTCTCCGCGGACGACGCGATGGTCGACTTCTCGTCGGGTCTCATCGCCTCGACCATCGGCTCGACGGGCTCGCTCAAGGGCGCGCTCGACGCGGCGTCGTTCGAGGTCGGCACGGCGTACCTGCCCGACGGCCCCGACGGCGGCGGCACCCCGACCGGCGGCACCGGGCTCGCCATCCCGGCGTCGAAGTCGCCCGAGCAGCAGCTCGCCGCGGCGATGTTCCTCGCGTTCCTCACGGACACGGAGAACACCGCGTACTTCTCGCAGAACACGGGCTACATGCCGGTGCGCACGTCGGCCGTCGAGTCCGACACCATGAAGGCCATCTACGAGGCGACGCCGCAGTTCCGCACGGCCGTCGACCAGCTCGCCGACAAGGCGCGCCCGCAGGACGACGCGCGCGTCTTCATCCCGGGCGCCGACGCGCTGCTCAACGAGGCGATCGAGCAGATCGTCATCGAGGGCGCCGACCCGGCGGCCGCGTTCGAGTCCGTCGCGCCGCGCATCGAGACGGCGTACAGCGAGAACGTGGAGCCGTACCTGTGACGGCGACCGCCCTCGCGCCCACGGGCGCGGTGCCGGAGCGGGCCGCGCGCCCGCGCGTGATCGCGCACCGCGGCAACAGCTCCGTCGCCCCGCAGAACACGCTCGCCGCGTTCGAGGCGGCGTGGCGGGCCGGCGCGCACAGCATCGAGATCGACGTGCAGCTCACGGCCGACGGCGAGCCCGTCGTCATCCACGACGACACCGTGGACGCGACGACGTCCGGCAGCGGCACGGTCGCGCGGCTCGACCGCGCGGCGATCCGGGCGCTCGACGCCGGGTCGTGGTTCTCCCCGGCGTTCGGCGGCCAGCGCGTGCCGACGTTCGCCGAGGTCGTCGACCTCCTCGTGCGGCGGCCGGGCACCGACCTGCTGCTCGAGCTCAAGGGGTCGTGGACGGTCGAGCAGGTGCGGCGCGTCACCGGGCCGATCCGCTTCGCGGGCATCGCCGACCGGGTCGTGGCGCAGAGCTTCTGGCCCGAGACGGTCGCCGCGTTGCGCGAGGCAGACCCGGGCCTGCGCCGTGGGCTGCTCGTCGTGGCGCTCGACGACGACGTGCTCGCCCGGTGCGCCGAGCTCGACGTCGTGACGTGCAACCCGATGGGCGCGCTCCTCCTCGAGGACCCGGGCCTGGTGCAGCGCCTGCACGACGCCGGTCTCGAGGTCGCGGTCTGGACGCTCAACGAGCCCGCGCACTGGGCCGCCGCGGTCGACCTCGGGGTGGACGCGATCATCACCGACCGTCCCGACCGGCTCGCGGGCTGGCTCGCGGCCCGCGGGGTCTGAGGCCCGGACCGGTCCCACCGGGGTCGCGCGCCGGACGCTCGTCGTCCGGCGCGCGGCCCCGGTCTCGCGTCCCGCCGCGGACGCCTCCCGGGGTCAGCGCACGACGATGGTCGTGACGACGTCGGTCACGCTCGGCCGGGGCGGCGTCGACCCGAAGCCGAACCGGACCGGTGGGACGACGTCGCGCAGGTCGCCCAACGACGTCCCGTCCCAGCACGTCTGCGCGGCGACGAGCGCGCGGACGTCGGTCGCGCCGTAGTGCTCGGTGCGCCCCGGCCCCGCGCTGCCCCGCGTCCGGACCCCGCGCAGCAGCACGCGCGCGACGGGGTCGGTGAGCACGGTCGCGTGCCGCGACGTCGCGACGCGGTGCGGCACCACGCGCAGCACATGACCCAAGGCGGTGCGCGGCCCGACGGCGAGCCGCGCCTCGAGCGGCCCGGCCACCACGTGCCAGTCCGGCCGGCGGCCGCGGCCCGGTCGCGCACTCGCCCCGTGGTCGCGGGTGGCAGCGGGCACGGCGTGGGCCGGCTCGTCCGTGACGGCGACCGGCACCAGGACGACCCGGTCGAAGCGGTAGGTCGAGGCGACGAGCTCCGCGACGGGGCGCGACGGCGCGAGGAGGAGGCGCTCGCCGTCGGGCCGCTCGACCATGACGTCGGCGAACGCGCCGAACGGCGACGCGTCCCAGCGCCCGACGACGACCCGCGTCCCGGACGCCGTGCCCCAGCCCGCGATGCGGCCGCGGAACCGCAGGACGCTCGACATCCCGGCAGCGTAGGCCGCGCCCGGCGCGCCCGCCCCCGTTCGGCGCGCGAGCCGTCGCCGGGGGCGGGACGCTCGGGGGAGGCGGCGACCGCCGTCGGGCAGCAGGAGGTGACCCGTGCCGAAGACGACGCGCGACGGCGACGCGAAGCAGTCCGAGATCCCCAGCACGCTGCAGCGCTCGGACGAGAAGGCGCAGCGTACGTTCGCGAAGGCCTACGACGCCGCGAGGGAGCAGTACGGCTCCGAGGAGCGCGCGCGGCGCGTGGCGTTCGCCGCGCTCAAGCACACGCACGAGAAGATCGGCGACCACTGGGAGCCGAAGGACGAGCCCGGCCCGTCCGACGAGCGCGCCGCGGAGGGCGGGCTCGACGCGAGCACCGACACCGCGGGCGGCGTCGACGCGAACGCGACCAAGGAGCACCTGCTCGACGTCGCCCGCCGGCTCGACGTCGACGGCCGGTCGACCATGACCAAGGACGAGCTCGTCGAGGCGATCCAGCGCGCCAACGACCGCGCGACCCGCCGCGCTCGCGGCGACTGACCCCCACCCCGCGACCACGCCTCGACCTCGCGCGACCACGCCTCTACCTCGCCGAGGTAGAGCCCCGGTTCCGCGAGGTAGAGCTCCGGTTCGCGAGGTAGAGCTCCGGTCCCGCGAGGTAGAGCTCCGGTCCCGCGAGGTAGAGCCGTGGTCCTCGGGCGGTCGGCTCGTCGGCGTCAGGCGGGCCGACGGCGGTGGGGGACCCGCACGCGGTCGAGGTCCTGCGCGACGGTGAGCTCGCCGTCGAACACCTCGCGGGCCTCGCGCCAGAACTCCGTCGGGTCGGGGTAGCGCTGGGAGAAGTGCGTGAGGACGAGCGACCGGACGCCCGCCTCGGCCGCGACCGTCGCCGCCTGCCGGGCCGTGAGGTGGCCCCAGCGCTCGGCCTGCTCATGGTCGCGGTCGAGGAACGTCGACTCGATGACGAGCAGGTCGACGCCGTCCGCGAGCCGGTGCACGGCGTCGCACAGGCGCGTGTCCATGACGAACGCGAACGACTGGCCGGGCCGGGGGCCGCTCACGTCGTCGAGGGTCACGGTCCGGCCGTCGGGCGTCGTGACGCGGCCCGCGCGCTGCAGCTCGCCCACGACCGGCCCCGCGAGCCCGTGGCGGGCGAGGAGCGCGGGGTCGAGCGAGCGGCCGTCGGGCTCGTCGAGGCGGTAGCCCACGGCCTCGATCGTGTGGTCGAGACGCTCGGCGCGGAGCGTGAAGCCCGGCTCGGGGCGGCCGGGGACGGGCGGGACCACACCGTCCGTCGTGACCGGCTGGAGCTCCAGGTGGCCACGGCGGTAGTGGGCGCTCGCGTCGAGCAGGTGGTTCACCCACCGCTGGCCCGACGCCGGGTAGGTCACCCCGATCGTGTGCCGCACCCCGTCACCGCTGATGCGCTGGGAGACGCCCGCGAGCCCGAGGCTGTGGTCGCCGTGCAGGTGCGTGATCGCGATGCGGGTGAGGTCGGTCGCCGACACCCCGGCGAACGTCATCTGCCGCTGGGTGCCCTCGCCGGGGTCGAAGAGGATCGCCTCGTCGTTCCAGAGCAGGACGTACCCGTTGTGGTTGCGCGTGCGGGTCGGGACCATGCTGGCCGTCCCCAGGACGACGAGCTCGCGGCGGGACATGCGCCCAGCGTGCCACGCCGCGCTCGCTGCCGGGCTCGTAGGGTGGCAGGAGACCCTCGCACCCGAGAACCGGAGAACCATGCGCCTGCTCCTCGTCCGTCACGGACAGACCCCGTCCAACGTCGCCGGCCTGCTCGACACCGCCCTGCCCGGGCCGGGCCTCACCGCCCTCGGGGCGCGCCAGGCGGCAGCGATCCCGGACGCGCTCTCGGGCCGCGTGGTCGACGGCGTCGCGGTGTCCACGCTCGTGCGCACGCACCTCACCGCGGCGCCGCTCGTCGAGCGCCACGGTCTGGAGCCGCTCGAGCTCGACGGCCTGCGCGAGGTCGACGCGGGCGACCTGGAGATGTCCGCCGACCACGACGACCACGCCCTCTACCTGGAGACGGTCTTCGCCTGGGGCCGCGGCGAGCCCGACCGGCGGGTGCCCGGCGGCCCCGACGGCACCGAGTTCCTCGACCGGTACGACGACGCCCTCGCCGCCGTCGCGCGGACCGGGTGGGAGACCGCCGTCGTCGTGTCGCACGGCGCGGCGATCCGCGCGTGGGCGTGCGCGCGCGCCGCGGGTGTCGACGTCGACCGGCTCGCGTGGACCCCGCTCGCGAACACCGGGCTCGTCGAGGTCGAGGGGGACCCCGCGTCGGGCTGGCGGTTCGTCGGACTGAGCGACGGGCCGCTGGGCGGCGCGTTCCTCGACGACCTCGTCGCGGAGGACCCGACGGGAGAGTCCGTCGACGAGGAGGAGCGCCGCGCCGCGGCGGACGACTGAACCCCTACCACCCGGTCGGAATGACGTAGTGATTCGATCATTGTGTCATTCCGATGCATCGCACGGATCTGGCGGTCGTCACGTTCGTGACATACGCTCGACGGATGGCCGACGCACCGCTGCCCGCGCCGAACGAGCGCGCGCTGGAGTCCGACATCGTCACGGACCTGCGCGAGCAGATGACGTACGGGTCGTACCTGCACCTCGACACGCTGCTCGCCGCGCAGGAGCCCGTGAGCGACCCGAAGCACCACGACGAGATGCTGTTCATCGTGCAGCACCAGACGACGGAGCTCTGGCTCAAGCTCGTGCTGCACGAGCTCCTGTCCGCGCGCGACCTGCTCGCCGCCGACGAGCTGGGCGCCGCGCTCAAGCGCGTCGCGCGCGTCAAGCACGTGCAGCGCACGCTCACCGAGCAGTGGTCCGTGCTCGCGACCCTCACGCCGAGCGAGTACGCGCAGTTCCGCGGGTTCCTCGGGCACGCGTCGGGCTTCCAGTCGTGGCAGTACCGCGCGGTCGAGTTCCTGCTCGGCAACAAGAACGCGCGCATGCTCGACGTGTTCGACGCCGAGCCGGACGCGCGCGCCGAGCTCGCCCGCCTGCTCGCCGAGCCGAGCGTCTACGACGAGTTCCTGCGCCACCTCGCGCGGCACGGCCACGACGTCCCGCAGCGCGTCCTGGACCGCGACGTCACGGTCGCGCACACGCTCGACGACGACCTCGTCGAGGTCTTCCGGCGCATCTACGACGACCCGGAGACGTACTGGTCCGCGTACGAGACGTGCGAGGAGCTCGTCGACCTCGAGGACAACTTCCAGCTCTGGCGGTTCCGCCACATGAAGACGGTGCTGCGCATCATCGGGACCAAGCGCGGCACGGGCGGGTCGAGCGGCGTCGGCTTCCTCCAGCGCGCCCTCGACCTCACGTTCTTCCCCGAGCTGTTCGCGGTCCGCACCGAGATCGGGCGGTCGTGAGCCTCGGCCGGGCGGGCGACGGCGGCACCTGGCTCCCGCCGCTCGCGGACGCGCACGTGCACCTCGGCCTCGTCGACCCGGTCGCGGTGCGCCGCGGCGGGATCGCGGTCGTGCACGACCTCGGGTGGGTGCCCGACGTCGCGCGCACCTGGCCCGGACGGCCCGGCTTCCCGGCGGTCGCGTTCGCGGGCGCATTCCTCACCGCCCCCGGCGGCTACCCGTCGGACCGGTCGTGGGCGCCCGCCGGGTCCGTCGAGGAGGTCGGCTCGCCCGAGGCGGCCGTCGCCGCCGTCGACCGCCAGGTCGCCGCGGGGGCGTCGTTCGTCAAGGTCGCCCTGCACTCCGGCGCCGGCCCGGTGCCCGACGACGTCACCCTCGCCGCGCTCGTCGGCCACGCCCACGCGCGGGGCCGGGACGTCGTCGCGCACGTGGAGGGGCGCGGCATGGCGGCCCGCGCGTTCGAGGCGGGCGTCGACCGGCTGGCGCACGCCCCGTTCAGCGAGCGCCTGCCCGACGACCTCCTGGCGGCGATGGCCCGCCCCCGCTCCGCCGACCACGACCCTCCACGCGCTCGAGCACGGGGTGACGGGCGAGATGAGCCGGATGGCGACCGTAACCTCGTGCTCGGCGGAGCGGGGGTGAGCCGGGTGAGCTGGGTGAGCACGCTCGACGTGCACGGGTGGGGGAGCCCGACGGCCGAGCAGGACGTCGCGATCGACAACGTGCGGCGGTTCGTCGCGCTCGGCGGGACGGTCGTCTACGGCACCGACCTCGGCAACGGCCCGCTCCCGCCCGGCGTCAACGCCCGCGAGCTGCGGGCGCTCGCGGAGGCCGGCCTCGACGCGCGCGCCCTCCTGGGCGCGATCGCGCACGACGGCGCCGCGCCCGACCCGGACGGCGTCGCGACCTGGGTCCCCGGCGACCCGCCCGACCTCGACGACCCCGACGACGTGGCCGCGTGGTTCGCGCGCGCCGTCGTCGTGGCGCGACCTGAGCCCCACGGTGCGCCGCGCGCACCCCGCACCCCGGAGGACCCGCGATGACCGACACGACCGACGGCACGACCATCGACCACGCCGCGCGGTCGGCCGAGCTCGACGCGGCGGACCCGCTCGCGCGGTTCCGCGACGCGTTCGTCGCGTCCGACGAGGTGACCGCCTACCTGGACGGGAACTCGCTCGGCCGGCCGACGCGCGCGTCGGCGGAACGGCTCGCGCGGTTCGCGACCGACGTCTGGGGAGCGCGGCTCATCCGCGGCTGGGACGAGGAGTGGTACGAGCTCCCGCTGACGCTGGGCGATCGGATCGGCGCGGTGACGCTCGGCGCGGCGGCGGGCCAGACGTTCGTCGGGGACTCGACGACCGTGATCCTCTACAAGCTCGTGCGCGCCGCGCTCTCGGCGCCGCAGGTCGCGGGCCGCGACGAGATCGTGCTCGACGCCGGGAACTTCCCGACGGACCGGTACGTGCTCGAGGGCGTCGCGCGCGAGCACGGCGCGACGCTGCGGTGGATCACGCCCGACCACGACGGCGGCGTGACCCCGGAGCAGGTGGCGGAGGTCCTCTCCGACCGCACCGCGCTCGTGCTGCTCAGCCACGTCGCGTACCGGTCGGGGTACGTGAGCGACGCCGCCGCGATCACGACGCTCGCGCACGACGCCGGGGCGCTCGTCCTGTGGGACCTGTGCCACTCCGCGGGCGCGGTCCCGGTCGAGCTCGACGCGTGGGGCGTCGACCTCGCGGCGGGCTGCACGTACAAGTACCTCAACGGGGGTCCCGGCGCGCCCGCGTTCGGCTACGTGCGCGCCGACCTCCAGGGCGCGCTCACGCAGCCGATCCAGGGCTGGATGGGGAGCGCGGCGCCGTTCGAGATGGGTCCGGCGTACGCGCCGCACGACGGCGTCCGGCGCTTCCTCTCGGGGACGCCCACGATCGTCGGGATGCTCGCGATGCAGGACATGCTCGACCTCGTCGACGCGGCCGGGATGGCGGCGGTCCGCGCCAAGTCCGTCGCGCTCACCGAGCACGCGACCGCTCTCGTGGACGACCTGCTGCTCCCGCTCGGCGTCCGGTACGCGTCGCCGCGCGACCCCGAGCGCCGGGGGAGCCACGTGACCGTCGACCACGACGCGTTCGAGGCCACGCTCCCGCTGCTCTGGGAGCGCGGCGTGATCCCCGACTTCCGCCGCCCGAACGGACTGCGCCTCGGCCTGTCCCCGCTCTCGACGAGCTTCGACGAGGTGCGCGTCGGCGTCGAGGCGGTGCGCGACGCCCTGGCCGAGGTCCTCGGCGGCCGGCCGAGCGGGCCGACGGTGCCGGGCGCGGCCGGGCCCGCGTGATCCTCGACGACCTCGACTCCCGGCCCGGGAGCACGACGTCGTTGCTGCGCACCGTCGTCGGGCTGTACGTCCGGGACCTGGGCGGTGCGGTCGCGGTGGCGGACCTGGTCGACCTGCTCGGCGCGCTCGGCGTGCCGCCCGCGGGGGCGCGCAGCGCGGTCTCGCGCGTCAAGGCCAAGGGCCTGCTCGTGCCCGAGACGCTCGACGACGGCCGCGCCGGGTACCGGCTCGCGCCCGACGCCGGGCCGATGCTCGCGCGCGGCGACCGGCGCATCTTCGGGTACCGGCAGCAGGGCGACGACGACCCGTGGTGCCTCGTGTCGTACTCGTTGCCGGAGGAACGGCGCGACGCGCGGCACCAGCTGCGCCGGCACCTCGCGTGGATCGGTGCGGGGAGCGTCGCGGACGGGCTGTGGATCACGCCCGGTCACCTCGTGGACGAGGTCGAGGAGATCCTCGTGGCGCTGGAGGTCCGGGACGCCGCGACGGTGTTCCTCGCGGGGGCGCCGCGCGTCGCGGGGTCGTTCGCGGACGCGGCGGCGCGCTGGTGGGACCTCGACCGGGTCGCGGCGCTGCACCGCACCTTCCTCGCCCGGCACGACAACGCGGGGGCCGACGGCGCCCCGTCCGCTCGAGCGGACGAGCCGCGCGACGCGTTCGCGCGCTGGGTGCGGGCCGTGGACGACTGGCGGCCGATCCCGTACGCCGACCCCGGGCTGCCGTCGGTCGCGCTGCCCGCCGACTGGCCCGGGACGGCGAGCGTCGCGCTCTTCGGCCGGCTCGGGCACGGGCTCGCGGACGCCGCGTCGCACCACGTCCGGGTCGTCGTCGGGCACCGAGGGGAGCACAGTGAGGGGATGAGCGACGTGACGCACGACCTTCCGGCCGCGGTGCGGACCCTCGTCGAGGCGACGAACGCAGGCGACACCGCCCGGTTCCTGACCGCGTTCACCGAGGACGCCATCCTCGACGACTGGGGCCGCCGCTTCCGCGGCCGCACCGAGCTCGCGAGCTGGGACCGGACGGACAACATCGGCAAGCGCTCGCACTTCGAGGTCTCCGGGCTGCGGCCGGGGGCGACACCCGACGAGGTGCTGCTCGACCTCACGGTCTCGGGGGACGGGTACAACGGGCCGGGCACGTTCACCGTCCGCCTGCGCGACGGGCTGATCGCGAGCCTCGTCATCTCCTGACCTGGGGCCCCGCGCACGCGCAGCCTCTCGCGGATGGTCGGCAGCCCGACATGACCGACAGGTCCGGCCGCTCGTGCGCACGGGTGAGGTGGGGTCGATCACACCGGAGCGACTTCACCCGCCACGCGTTCTGGACGCCCGTCCAGTCCGGCCTACGGTGAGAGGGACGGGCCGGTCCCGGTCCGTCGGGACCGACCCCTACCCCACCCGATGGAGCTGTCCGCTCGATGCTGCCCTCACGTCTGTTGCCGCAGTCAACCACTCGTTCCGGCCGGCGCCGCACCGCTGCCGCAGCCGTCGTCGCGCTGGCCGGCGCCGCGCTCGTGCTGCCCGCGTCGGGCGCCGTCGCCGCCGACGCACCGGTGAACCCGTTCGACCTGGCCGGGGGGTTCAGCGTCTACGCCCGCGAGGACGCCCACCTCGGCAACCACGAGACGGAGGGCTCGGTCGCGGTCGGCGGCGAGCTGTCCGTCCGTGCCGACGGGGGCATGTACGCGATCCTCCACCAGGCGGCCGGGACTGCCGACTACACGATCCCCACCGTCGACGGCGACCCCACCCGTCTCCTCGTGGGCGGCTACGCACCGACGTCGGGGACGGTCCAGATCACGAACGGCGGTGCGCCCGCGGACCGGGGTGCAGCGCTCCAGGGCTACCTCAAGGTCGTGGGTGACGACCCGGCGTTCGGCACGTACCAGCGCGCCGACTGGGTGCGGTACCGCACGTCGCTCGACGACTCGCCCGCCGTCGACGCCACGAACCAGAAGTGGCCCGACGGCGCCGCGACGGTGGCGACGGAGCGCGGCTCCGTGGCGGCGTACGTCGAGACGGGTGCCACGGGGGCCGCCGAGGTCCGCCGGTGCCTCGCCGACCTCGTGCCGAGCGGCGCAGCGCACGTGCTCTCCGTGACGGAGGACGTCGGCGACCGCGTCGTCCTCTCCGCGCTCGAGGCCGGGCGGCCGAACGTCGTCGACTACGCGGCGATCGCGGACGCGTACACCGTGCAGTTCGCCGACGGCGTGCTCCCGTCGGCCGACGCCCCGCTGATCGTCTCCGTCCCGGCCGGGACGACCGACCTCCAGGGCTCCGTGTTCGGCGAAGCCGGCAAGGCGGCCTCGTTCGTCATGTGGGACCTGTCGCGGCTCGACGGCCCGATCACGCTCGGTGCCGGCGGGGCGCGCCTGGACGGGTCGGTGTACGCGCCGACCGCCGACCTCACCGTCGAGGCGTCCCCGCTCGACGGGCAGGTCGTGGCGCGCGACCTCACGCTGCTCGGCGGGGAGGCGCACGCCTACCTGTTCGCCGGGTCGATCCCGTGCGGCACCGTGCCCGCCGAGAGCGGCAGCCTCACCGTGACCAAGCGGGTGGTGGGCGACGCCGCGTCGGTCGTCCCCGCGGGCACCGCGTTCACCGTCGCGTACGCCATCGACGGGGCTGCCGGCGAGCTGACGGTCCCGGTGGGCGGATCGGCGACGCTCGACGACCTTCCCGTCGGGGCGGAGGTCGTGCTCGGGGAGCCCGGCTTCCCGGCGGTCGAGGGTGTGGAGTGGGGCGAGCCGACCTGGCAGGTCGACGGCGGCGCGGTCGAGCCGGGCGACGACGGGACGGTGCGGCTGGAGGTCGCCGTGGCCGCGGACGTCGCCGTGACGCTGACCAACACCGCCGACCGGCCGCTCGAGCCCACGCCCGCGCCGACTCCGACGACTCCGACGACCCCGACCGTGCCCACGGACCCGACCGTGCCCACGACGCCCGACGTGCCGGGCACGCCCGACGGGCCGGGAGCACCGGCCGACGGTGGCACGGGTGGTCTCGCGACGACCGGCGTGCAGGCCGCCGGTGTCGCGATCGCCGCGCTCCTGCTCGTCGCGCTCGGCACGGGCGTCCTCGTCCTCCGGCGGCGCCGGGGCGCCTGAGCCGCCTTCCCCTCGTCGCAGGCCTCGACGCCGCGTCCCTTCCGGGGGGCGCGGCGTCGTGCGTCTCCCGGGCCGGGCGGAGGACGGCCATCTGGCCGCCGCCGCGCGTTCACCGCGACGACGCGTGGGAGCCATCCCCGCTCCCTACTGTGACAGCGCTTCCCACCACGGGTCCGACGCCGCCACGGTGGTCCGACGGTCGTCGCCGCGCGGACCCCTGACCTGCGAAGGAACCCATGAACCCGCACGCCTCCCGGCTGCCCGGCGCGCTCGCGCGCGCGGCGGCGTCGGCGCTCGCCGTCTCGCTCGTCGGCACGGCGCTCGTCGCCGCGACCGCGACCTCGACGGCCGCCGCCGACGAGTCCCTGCTCTCGACGTCCGGCACGACCTGGCGCTACCTCGACGACAACACGAACCCGGCGGGATCCGCCGCGGACCAGCGCGTGTGGACGACCACCGCCTTCGACGACTCCGCGTGGAAGTCCGCGACGGGCGCGTTCGGCGCGAAGCGCGGCGCAGCGACGGGTATCGGCGCCGCCTTCCCGATCACGACGCTCCTCACCCAGTACATCGAGGGCACGACGACGGACGTCCCCACGTTCTTCTTCCGCACCGACGTGGAGCTCACCGCGGCCGACCTCGACGGCGTCCCGGCGTTCGAGGGCGAGATCGTCTACGACGACGCCGCGATCGTCTACGTGAACGGCGAGGAGGTCGTGCGCCTCGGCGACGACGACCGGAAGATCACCGAGAACCTCCAGTACCACGGCAACGGCCGCACGGACCCGGTGACGGGCACGTTCGTCGTCCCGGCCGACGCGTTCGAGCCCGGCGAGAACACGATCTCCGTCGCGCTCTACCAGGACGCGCCGACGAGCTCGGACATCTACCTCGACGTCCGCTCGCTCGTCCCGACGCACGGCGAGGTCCGCGACGTCGCCCTGAACGTCGGCGCGGACGAGACGCAGGCCAACGTCGCGTGGTTCTCGACGCTGCCCGGCGCGGGCGAAGTGCAGTGGACCCGGGCCGACGAGACGGGCGGCGAGGTCGACTGGCGGACGGCGGCGACGTCGTCGTCCCGGAACGGCGCGGCCGCGGACGGCGCGACGTACCACCACGCCACGATCACCGGGCTCGTGGAGGACGCGGCGTACGCGTACCGCGTGGGCAGCGCGGCGACCGGCTGGTCCGCGCCGTCGACCTTCACGACGGGGACGTTCGGGGACGAGTTCTCCGCGCTGTTCGTCGGCGACGCGCAGATCGGTGCGAGCGGCAACGCCGCGAACGACGCGGCACGCTGGGCCGCCAACCTCGACACCATGACCGAGCGACACCCGGACACGGCGTTCCTCATCTCCGCGGGCGACCAGGTGGAGAACGCGGGCAGCAGCCAGCAGTACGCGGGCTTCCTCGCGCCGCGCCAGATGCGCGAGCTGCGCTTCGCCGTCCAGGACGGCAACCACGACACCGCGTCGGCGCTCTACGACCAGCACTACGCGATGCCGAACCTCTCGGCCGAGCAGCGCCGCGACTACTGGTACGCGTACAACAACGTGCTCGTCGTCGCGATCGACTCGAACGACTCGTCCGCGACGCAGATCGCGGGGCACCAGGCGTTCCTGCGCGACGTGGTCGGCACGCACGGCGACGAGTACGACTGGGTCGTCGTGACGTTCCACCACTCGCTCTACAGCCAGGCGTTCCACTCGCGCGACACGGACGTGGTGCGCATGCGCGAGGCGCTCTCGCCCGTCTTCAGCGACCTCGGCGTCGACCTCGTCCTCGCGGGCCACGACCACATCTACACCCGCTCGTACCTCATGGAGGGCGCGACGCCGGTCGTCCCGGCCGCGGCGCCGGCCGAGGGCGACGTGCTCACCCCGGAGGAGGACCAGGTCCTCTACCTCACGGGCAACTCGTCGTCGGGCTCGAAGTTCTACGACTTCGACGGCGCCAAGCCGTGGACGGCGCGCTGGGAGCAGTCGCGCGAGGCCAGCTACTCCGACCTCGACGTCACGCCCACGTCGCTCACCGTCACCACGTACGCGACCGGGTCGCAGCGCGTGGTCGACCGGGTGACGCTCCAGCGCGAGGACGAGGCGGGCCCCGCGCTCGCCGTCGAGACCAGCGCCCGCTGCCTCGCGGGCACGGCGTACGTCGCGGTCCGCGCGACGAACACCGGTGACATCCCGGCCGACGTCACCCTCGCGACGCCGTTCGGCACGCGCACGGTCGCGGCGGTCGCGCCCGGCAAGGCCGCGTACCAGTCGTTCTCGACGCGGGCGGTCGCGGCCGACGCCGGGTCCGTCACCGTCACGGGCACCCTGCCCGACGGCGGCGCCTCCTCCGCCCAGGACGTCGCCTTCCCGGCGGTCTCCTGCGGCTGAGGCCGCTCGTCCTTCCGGTGGCGCGAACGCGCTGCCGGCTCAGGCGGGGTCGTCGAGCGGCTGCACGACGACCCCGCCGAACCGCGCCTCCTGCGCGCGGAGCGCGACGCCGTCGATCCAGACCCGCCCCGCGAGCACGTCGGCCGACGCGGGCGATCCGTCCGGGCGCTGCGCGGTGTACCCGCCCGTGATGGTCGCGTTCGCCAGCACGACGGGACGACCCTCCTCGTCGGTGACGTCCTGCGCGCACCACCCGCACACGTGCCGCGGGTAGCGCGGGTTCTCGCGGAGCAGCGTCCCGCACAGCGGGCAGTGCTGCACGGGGCGCGCGTCGCCGTCGGGCAGGACGAGCGCCTCGGAGCGCACGAGGCCGTCCTGGGCGGTGCGGCGCGCCAGCGCCGTGAGCACGCGGCGGTCGATCCCGGGCCAGCCGTGGACGGCGGTCGCCCACTCGTCGGGCACCGCGCGGGCGCCGTACCGCGCGCCGAGCAGGCTCCCGGCGATCGCCGCGACGGTGTCGGTGTCGCCGCCGACGGCGACCGCGGCCTGGAGCGCCGCCGCCAGGTGGTCCCGGCCCGCGAACCGCGAGCGCTCGGGCGGGGACGTCGTCGCGATCGCGCGCCACGCCGCCTGGAGCGCGGTCACCGTGAAACCGTTCTGCCGGAGGTCGGCCTCGGGCCGGGCGGACTCCGCGTCCGCGATCCGCGCCGACCAGCGCGCCGCGGACTCCGGGTCGAGCAGGTCGAGACCGGCCCGCACGTCGAGCCGCTGCTCCGTCACCGCGACGCGTACCGCCTCGGACCACAGCACGCACGACTCGGCGGCGAGCGGGTCGGTGTGCGTGAGCGACGCGACGGCGCGCGCCGCGCGGGCGGTCGCGTCCCGGTCGCCGAGCGCGACGAGACCGACGACGCCCGTCCGCATCAGCGCGCCGTTCCCCGCCGTGCGGCCGGTCGCCGCGTGCAGCGCCGCGGACGCCTCGCGCAGCCGTGCGGCGGCGGGACCCCGGCGGGCGGCGGCGTCGCGCAGGACCGCGGCCGTCTGCGTCCCGACGTCGGACGCGCCCCCGGTGCGCCACGCCTCGAACGCGGCGGCGACGTCGTCGAGCGGCGTCGCCCCGAACGCGTCGGGCACGGGGGAGAGGACGTCGTGCGCCGCCGTCACGCGCGCGACGCACACCGACATCTGCGTGTCGTCGCTCCACTCGCCCGGCGCGTACGGTCCGAGCCCGCCCCCGCGCATGACCGCGACCTCGTCCCGGTGCCCGGGCCCGGGCGGCTGCGCGAACTCGTACGGCACACCGAGCGCGTCGCCCGCCGCCTGCGCGAGCAGCACGCCCGACGCGCGGTCGAGCAGGCCGTGGTCGAGCGGGTCGAGGGGTGCCGGGCGGGGAACGGGCGTCGTCGTCACGTCGCGATCGTGCCACGATGACCGCATGACGACGCCCGACGACCTCGCCGCCCTCGTCGCCTCCGTCGAGGCGGACGAGCGCGACCTCGTGCTCCGCACGTTCACGCACGACGACGCGTGGCGGCTCGGCTGCCTCCTCGTCGAACTCGCCGACGAGCGCGACCTGCCCGTGACGATCGACGTCCGCAAGGGGCCGCAGCAGGTGTTCCACGCCGCACGCGCGGGCACGACACCCGACAACGACACCTGGGTCGAGCGCAAGGTGCGGGTCGTCGAGCGGTTCGGGGCGTCGTCGTACCTCGTGAGCCTGCGGGCCCGGGCGACGGGGACGTCGTTCAACGAGAAGCACGACCTCCCGCTCCAGGAGTACGCCGCGCACGGCGGCGCGTTCCCCGTCCGCGTGGAGGGCGTCGGGATCGTCGGCGTCGTCACCGTGTCCGGGCTCGCCCAGGGTGACGACCACGCGCTCGTCACCGAGGCCCTGCGGTCGTTCCTCGGCCGCGCGGGCGCGGCCGAGGGCTGACCACCTACTCGCAGGCCACGCCGTCGCCGTCGCGGTCGAGCTTGGGGGCGTAGCCCGGCTCGCCGCGGAGCAGCGGGGCCGCGCCGGCGGCCCGCACCGCGTCGCAGTTCTGGTAGTACGTCGACGTGCTGCCCCCGGTGTCCGCGACCCCGGCCGGGGCGCTGGGCCGGGACTGCTGGGTCGAGCGGGCCGCGGCGGCGGCCGCCTCCGCCTGGGCGACGGCCGCCTCGCGGCCCTCGACGTCGGACACCCGGGTCGCCAGGTCGGCCTCGACGGTCGCGACCGCACCCTCGCGCGCCGCGACGTCGGCTTCCGACGACTGGAGCGCCGTCGCCCGCTCGTCCAGCTCGGTCTGGGCCGCCTGCGCGGCGGCCGTCTGCTCCTCGAGCGCGGTCCGCTCGGCGTCCAGCTTGGCGCGCTCGCCCTCGACCGCGTCCTGCTCGTCGGCCGCCTGCGCGACGAGGGTCCTGGCCTCGTCGAGCGCCCGGCCCGAGTTGCCCTGTCCGACCAGCAGCCCGACGACGAACAGAGCGACGCCCGCTGCGGTCAGCAGGGCCGCCCGGCGCCCGCGTCGAGGCCGCGTGGCCCCGGACGACGGTGCGGTGGTGGTGTCCTCGACCCAGAACGTCCAACCCTCCGGCGCGGACGGCCAGGCAGGGTCCGGGGTCCAGCCCGGCTCGGGGCGCCAGTCCCCGGGGGCCACGGGCCAGCCGGGAGGGGCGTTGAATCTCAGGGCCATGCGTCGTCCTCGTCTCGCGGTCACCGCGTCGACGTCGACGGGCAGGACCGAACCCCGGGGGGCGTGAGGTGAACGCTAACGCGCGGTCAGCCGCCTCGGGGAGGGCCTGACGGGGTGAAAGGGACGTCAGTCCCAGCGGATCGGGACGTCCTCGAACGTCGGCCACGTCGGGACGACGTTCACGTACAGCGACTCGAGCGACGCGTCGAGCGGGCGCGGCAGGTACACCTCGTAGCCCACCGTGCGTCCGACGCTCGTACGCGCGAACAGCGGCTCGGTCTCGAGCTCGCGTGCCCCGCTGCCGCGGACCGGTGCGTACGAGACCAGCGCGCGGGGGTCGACGGCCGACGGGTGCAGCTCTCCTGCGCCCGTCATGGCGTACACGCTGATGCGTTCCTCGTCACCGTCCACAGGGCCGAGCGGCGTGAGCTGGAGGCGCAGGCGCATGAGAGATCCGCGGACCACGATCGGCTCGATGCCGACGCGGACCTCCTCCTGGCGGCCGTCCTCGTTCGGGACGACGACCGTCTTCTCGACGACGGGCTCCGTGTCCGTCACGGGCTCCACGCGCGGGCGGTCGCCCGGCACGAGCTCCGCGGTGACGGGATCGAGCTCGTGCTCCTCGACCTCGAGGCCGCGCTCGCCCGGGGTCGTCCCGGAGTAGCGGAGCTCGACACGGCGGTTCTGGGCACGGTCGTCCGCGACGTCGTCACCGCCCTCCTCGACCTTGAGGCGCGTCTCCCCGTGCCCCTGCGCCTCGAACGTGACGTCGGGTCGTACCGTCGCGGCAGCGTCGACGACGGCCTGCGCGCGCCGCTGCGAGAGGTCCATGTTGTCCGCCTCCTCGCCCACCGAGTCGGTGTGCCCGGCGACGCTCGCCGTCACACCGTCGGGCAGCTCGGCGGCGATCTCCTGCACGCGCTCGACGGCGGCCTGGGAGAGCTCGGCCGAGCCGACGTCGAACAGGACGTCGGTCTCGAGCGTGACGACGACCTCGTCCGCCTCGACCTCGACGTACTCGAGCGACGTGACGGCACCGGCGAGCTCGAACGTCGTCGCGACCCCCGGGTCGAACCGGGTCGTCGCACGGTCGAGGTCCTCCCGGGCGGGCGCGCCGCCGAGGTCGTCGAGGGTGAGCGGGTCGACGCCCGGGTCGAAGCCCTGCCCGTCCTCGCTCGCCGCGGCCGGGGTGCCGGACAGCAGGCCCAGCACGAGCGCGACCGCCAGGGCACCGGCCGCCGTCGCGTGACGGCGCCTCACTCCTCGCTCTCCCAGGTCACGGGCACGTCCTCGAAGGCGGGCCAGGCGTCGTGGAGACGGACGTCCACGGTGCGCGGCTCTCCCTCCGGGCGGGGGAACCATGCCTGATAGAGCAGCGGCCTGCCGTTGACGGTGTCCGCGGTGGCGGGGTCCGTCGAGAGCTTCTGCCCGGACGCGGAGACGACGTCGTACTGCGTCAGCGCACCGACGTCGACGATCCGCGGGTTGTGGTCCTTGCCGAGCATGTCGTACACCGAGTACGTCTCGGCGGAGTCGTCGCCCGTGAAGTGCGGGGTCATGAGGACGCGGAGCTCCACCGTCGAGCCGTCCGCGACGAGGGACACGAGGCCGAGCGTGACCTCGTCCTCCGCCGACCCCGGGACCGGCAGGCGCGTCTCGAGGATCGGCTCGTACTCGGCGGCACCCACCACGACAGGAGTGGGCCCGTCCTCGGCCTCTCCCGTGCACGCGCCCAGGCTGAGGGCGGCGGTGAGGCCGAGGGCGCCGACGAGGGCGCGGCGTCGCAGCGTCGACCACCGCGTGCGAGGCAGGGTCGAGCGCGGTCTCCGGAGGCTCGTCATGGCACGGAGGTTAGCCGAACGCGCGGCTCCCGTCGGCCACCGGACAGGGGGAGAGGTCCCCATCCGGAGGTCGGTCGGGGCCGGCACCACGAGGGTGCCGGCCCCGCCGTCCGACCGCGCAGGGGCGTGCGCGGCCGGGTCGGAGGGCCGGCGCGACGTCGGGCGTCGCGCCGGCGGTGCGGCGTCAGGCCGCGCGCGTGACCTCGATGCGCTGGGGAGCGCGGCCGGCGAACACGCCGGCGACGGTCACGGTGAGCACGCCCGCGTCGTAGGACGCGCGGACGGCGTCGGCCTCCGCCGTCTTCGGCAGGGTGACGGTGCGGCGGAACTCGCCGAACCGGACCTCGCGGACGCGGCGCGCGGCCGGGGCGACCTCGGCCGCCTCGTCGGTGCTCGTCGCGGGCTGCTCGCCCTCGGCCTGCTCGGCGTCGTCGGCCGCCTCGTCCGCCGGGGCCTCGACGACGCGCTGGTCACGACGCTCGCCACGGACGACGAGCCGGCGACCCTCGAGCTCGACGGTGACGTCGCGCTCCGGGTCGACGCCCGGCAGGTCGAAGCGGGCGACGAGGTCGTCGCCCTCGCGGTAGACGTCGGCGGCGGGCGCGAAGCCCGTCGGGGCGACGCCCGCGCCGGACGGGCGCGTCCAGAGCTGGCGCACGAGCCGCTCGGTGGGGAGCGGACGGAACGGCGCCACGGTGTAGGTGCTGATCATGGTGGTCCTCCAGGTCGGTCGTGCCACGGGGGCCGTGGCGTCTGACCTGTGCAACCTTGAGCGTGCCCCGCTCAGTCCCGAGTTCGCGCACGACGAACGGCCTCAGCGGCGGCGCGCCGCCCGGCGGGCCTTGCGCGCGGCCGCGGCGCGCTCCTCGGCGGCGTCGAGCCGCTCGTCGACCGCGTCGAGCGCCTCCCGCGCGGCGGACTCCGCGTCCCGCGCGTCGCTCAGGCGGGCGCGCAGCGCCTCGCGCTCGTCGGCGAGCCGCGCGAGCTCGTCCTCGACGCGGGCGAGCTCGTCCTCCACCTGCCCGACGGCGTCCCCCGCCTCGCGCGCGCGGGCGTCGGCGTCGTCGCGCTCGGCCTCCAGCCGGTCGACCTCGGCCGCGCTCTCCTCGACCTCGCGCTCGGCCGCCGCCTCGGCGTCCTCCTCGGCGCCGGCCGAGGGCTCCTCGTCGCCGTCGGCCGTCCCGCCGCCGTCCGCGGCGGCGCCCGTGCGCGCGCGCAGCTCGACGACGTCGGCCGGCTCGCCACCCTCGTCGACGATCCCGAACCCGACGTGCTGGAGCGCCTGCGACAACCGGCCGGCCCGGACGAGCGCGCCCGCGTCCGGGTCCATGACCGCTGCCGTGAGGGTCTCCGCGAGCCGGTCGACCACCGTCCCGGACACCGCCCGGCCCGCGATCTCGCCCGCGTCGCGCACCTCCCCGACGACGCGCTCCACCCGCTCGCGCCGCAGCCGGTCGAGCGTGCGCAGGCGGGTGCGGTCGCGGTCGGCCGTCGCGTCGCGCAGCTCGTCCCCGAGGCTCACGAGCGCGGCGACGTCGTCCGGCCGCTCGCGCGCCACCTGGTTCACGACCCACGCCGCCACCGTCGGCTTCGTGAGCCGGCCGACGCGCTCCGCACCGACCGCGTCGCCCGACGCCTTGACCCGCTTGGCGGCGGCCGTGCGCGCGACGACGAACTGCTCGAGCGGCAGGGCGAAGAGGTCGTCGACGAGCGCGTCGACGTCGGCCGCCTCGTCGCCGGGCTCCTCGGCCGTGGCGCCCGTCATGCTGCGCGTGCTCATGACGCTCAGAGTCGCACCCCGGGGGCCGCCTCGCTCCGGCCACGTCGGGGGGCCGAGCACCAATTCACCCGCGCGGCCCCTGCCCGCGGTGGCGAAGGCTTGCGACTCTGGAGGTCAGGCTTGCAAAGGGGGAATGATGAAACGACGATTCTGGGGTCTTGTCGGGGTGGCGACGGTGTTGCTCGCGGCCTGCACAGGAAGCCCGGCGGAACCCGCGACGGTGACGGTGACGGAGACGGCCGAGGCGGACACGCAGAGCGCGGAACCAGAGCCCACCCCGAACGAGGACAGCGTTTCGGAGCAGCCCACGGCGGCTGATACGGGCTCTGGTGCGACCGACGCCGCTGAGGAGACCTTCACCATGCCGGCGGTGGTCGGCCAGAATCTCCAGGATGCCCAGGATCTGCTGCAGACCATGGACTCGTACCTGATGGATCAGCAGGACGCGACGGGTCTTGAGCGTCTGGCGATCGATGACTCGAACTGGACGGTCTGCGCTCAGGACCCTGCGCCGGGTGCGGTAGTGCCTATCTCGACGGTCGTGACGCTCGCGGCGGTCAAGCTCGACGAGACGTGCCCGTGAGACCGGCCGCGGGCGACCGGTCGGAGATCATGCTGCCTGTGCACCCGAAACGGCGAGCAGGCGCGCGAACGCCGCCTCGGTGACGACCGGGACGCCGTAGCGGCGCGCGGTGCGGGCCTTCGTCGAGAGGGAGTCGGGGTCGGCGGCGACGAGGAGCCGCGTGCGGCGCGTGACGTACGGCCAGGGGGAGAGGCCCGCGGCGCGGACGTCGCGCTCCCAGGCCTCGCGCGTCCGCGACATCGAGCCGGTCAGCACGACCTCGTCGCCCGCGGCCAGCACGAACGCGGGACGGAGCGGGACCGCTCCATCAGCGCCCGCGACCGTCTCGACCAGGCGCGTCCCGAGCGCCGCCTCGACGGTGCCCACGACGTCGTCGGCGTCGAGGCCGAGCTGTCCGGCGACCTCGTGCAGCGCCGGGTCGTCGCGCAGCGCGGCGCCCTCGTCCCGGTCGCCCGTGGCGGTCGTCCCGTCGAGCGCGTCGAGCTCGGCCCGGGCCAGCGCGGCCAGGTAGTCGCGGTGCAGGGTCTCGACCGTCGCGCGGTCGAGCCCGGCGTGCCGGGCCTCCGCGAGCAGCGCGGTCCGCTCGGCGTGCGAGACGTAGCGGTCGAGGAGCGCCTCGTCGAGCAGGCGCAGGTACGTGCTCACGTCGCGCCGCGCGTCCGCTCCCGGGGCGCCGGACGGGGACGGGTCCGGAACGGCGGGAGGGTCGGCGAGCGCCGCGAGCCAGTGCCCGCGGGCGCGGCTCGCGCCGCGCAGCACCGGCTCCGCGCCGGGCAGGGCGGCGGGCAGCGACCAGCGGACGCCGTCCGCCGCGGCGCGCGCGACGGCCCAGCGCTCGTCGTCGGCCGCGACGTCGAGGTAGTACCCGAGCAGCCCCGCGGTGGCGCGCGCGTCGCCCAGGGCCGAGTGGACGCCGTCGTGCACGACGCCCACGGCCGCGCAGCACGCGGACAGCGCCCGCGAGCCCGTGAGGTAGCGGCTCGCGAGCTGCTGCGTGCACAGGCACGCGACGGGGTCGATGGCCGCGGCGATCCCGGCGCGCCCGATCTCGGCGCGCAGGAAGCGCGTGTCGAACGCCGCGTTGTGGGCGACGAGCACGCGCCCGGCGAGCAGGCGCAGGAGCGCTGGTGCGACGCGGTCGAACGTCGGGGCGAGCGCGACGTCCGCCGCGGCGATGCCGTGCACGTGCTGCGGCCCGAGGTCCCGCTCGGGGTTGACCAGGGTGGACCACTCGTCCTCGACGCGACCGGCGTCGTCCACGAGGACGACCGCGACCTCGGCGACGCGGTCGCCGAGGCGGGGGGAGAACCCCGTGGTCTCGAGGTCGACGACGGCGAATCCGGGCACGGGCACAGTCTGCCCGACGTCGCCCACGGCCTGCCCCGGCGCCACGGCCGTTACGGTCGTGTGAACTCCTGACGCTCGTGCCGCCCGGGGGTTCCGCGCGGGGCCCGGGAGGCATACGCTCGCGAGCACACGAGCCTCCGCAGCGTCGCGTCTCGTGTGCGACTCGGCCGCACCCCGACACGACCGGGGGTGGTCCGCGGGGGCCACTGTCGAGGAGGATGCGTGAGACCACGAACGATCGTCCCGTCCGCAGCGGTAGCGGGCCTCGTGCTCGCGGCGCTGACCGCAGTTCCCGTCGGCGCCGAGCCTCTCGGCGCCGCGTCCGGCACGGCCGCCGGCAGCCTGCGGGCCGCCGCGGCCCCGCCCCCGCTCGAGGACCTCGTCACCGGCGACGCGGTCATGCAGAGGCTCCAGGACTTCCAGGACATCGCGGACGCCAACGGCGGCAACCGCGCGCTGGAGACGCCCGGCTACGAGGCGAGCGCCGTCTACGTCGAGGACGCCCTGCGGGCCGCGGGCTACGAGCCCGAGCGCCAGTACTTCACGTTCGAGGACCTGGAGACCGACGAGCTGTCCCTCACGGCGGCCGGCGTCGAGGTGACGTCGGACGTCTACCCGGCCGAGTTCGCGCCCGACACCCCGGACGACGGCGTCACGGGCCCGATCGTGCAGCCCGCCGACGCGCTCGTCCAGGGCTGCACCCCGGAGACGTGGGACGGGGTCGCCGTGAGCGGCGCGGTCGCGCTGATCAGCCGCGGCTCGTGCCCGTTCGCCGACAAGGCGCTGTACGCGGCGCAGGCCGGTGCGGCGGCCGTGATCCTGTACAACAACACCGACGGCGCGCTGAGCCCGACCCTCGGTGCCGAGAACGACGCCTGGGTCCCGACGGTGGGCATCACGCAGGCCGCGGGCCAGCAGATCCTCGCCGCGATCGCGGGCGGCGCGGAGCCGGTCGCGACGTACGACCTGCAGACCCACGTCGAGGAGTTCGAGACGTTCAACGTGCTCGCCCAGACCCCGGGCGGGCGTGACCACAACGTCGTCATGGTCGGCGCGCACCTCGACGGCGTCGAGGACGGCCCGGGCATCAACGACAACGGCTCCGGCTCCGCCGCGATCCTCGAGGTGGCGGTCCAGCTCGCGGCCGCGACCGACGGCGGGCAGGACGTCGAGAACGCCGTCCGGTTCGCGTGGTGGGGCGCCGAGGAGGTCGGCCTGCGCGGCTCGACCCACTACGTGAGCGACCTCGCCGCGAACGACCCGGCGGCGCTCGACGACATCGCGACGTACCTCAACTTCGACATGGTCGGCTCGCCGAACTACATCATCGGCGTGTACGACGCGAACGAGTCGACGTACCCGGCCCCGGTCGAGGTCCCGCCGGGCTCGGCCGAGACGGAGGCGGTGTTCACCGACTACTTCGACGGCATCGACCAGCCGTGGGTCGACACCGAGTTCTCGGGCCGCTCCGACTACCAGGCGTTCATCGAGAACGGCGTCCCGGCGTCGGGCCTGTTCACCGGTGCGGACGGCTCGAAGACGGCCGAGGAGGTCGCGATGTTCGGCGGCACCGAGGGCATCTTCTACGACCCGAACTACCACTCGCCGGCGGACACGATCGACAACGTCGACGCGACCGCGCTCGACATCATGTCGCGCGCCGTCGGGCACGCCGTCGCCGCGCTGTCCGAGGACACGTTCGCGATCAACGGCGTGGGCAACCCGCGCATCGACGCCGTCGAGGCGCAGGCGCGGTGCCTCAACGGCACGGCGTACGTCGCCGTGCGCGGCGCCAACGGCGAGGACGCCCCCGCGGACGTCCGGCTCATCACGCCGTTCGGCGAGAAGAAGTTCAGCGCCCTCGCGCCGGACAAGAACGCGTACCAGTCGTTCAGCACGCGCGCGTCGTCCGTCGCGGCGGGCACCGCGACGGTCGCGGCCTACCAGTGGCGCGGCGGCGACCCGGTGTACCAGCGGTACGACGTGTCGTACGACGCGATCGACTGCGGCTGACGCGCTGCACGCTGCGGCCGGCGCCCTGACCGGCCGGTGCACCCACGGGGCCGGGACCGTCCTCCTGCGAGGGCGGTCCCGGCCCCGTCGTGCGCGGTGCGCGGGCGGTCGGTCAGCGCTCGAGCGCCTCGAGCACCGGGGTGTCGCCCGCGGTGAAGCGGATGAACCGGCCCACGGTCGAGGGCGTGCGCAGCGCCTGGGCGACCACCATCGCGACGTCCGCGCGCGAGACGCGGGAGGCCGCGCCGTCGGGCACGTCGTCCGCGCCGTCGAGGCCGTCCGGGCCGTCGCCGACGACGCGGATCGCCCCGGTCGGGTCGTCGTCGGTGAGCGTGCCCGGCCCGAGGACGGTCCAGTCGAGGTCGGTGCCGCGCAGGTGGTCGTCGGCGGCGAGCTTCGCGTCGGCGTAGGCGAAGAAGCTCGAGTCGGGGTCGACGCCGTGGTCGGGCACCGACCCGATCCACGACACCATGACGTAGCGCGGCACCCCGGCCGCGACGGCCGCGTCCATGGTGCGACTGGCGGCGTCGCGGTCGACGGCGTAGGTGCGCTCCGGGTTCCCGCCGCCCGCCCCGGCGGACCATACGACGGCGTCGAACCCGTCGAGCGCGGCGGCGATCTCCTCGGTCGAGGCGTGCTCGACGTCGAGCAGGAGCGGCTCGCCGCCCAGCCGGCGGACGAGCGGGAGCTGTTCCTCGGCGCGCACGATCCCCGTGACGGTCGCGTCGTGGTCGACGAGGATCGGGACGAGCAGCCGGCCCACCTTGCCGTGGGCACCGACGAGGGCGATCTTCATGCGGCGGACTCCTGTCTGTGGAGAGTGGGAGTCCACCGTCCTCCGCCGCCGTCCGCGCCGCCACCCGGGGCGGCCCGGGCCCGGGTGCGCCGGGTCTCGGTCAGGAGCGCGTCACGGGCACTGCTTCGCGTTCGGGGCGGCGTTGAGCGTCACGGTCTGCGACGCGCGCACGAGGTCCCCGCCCTCCGGGTCCTGCGCGCACACCGTCCAGCCGTTGGCCGCACCGGGCAGGGCGCCGGCCCGTGCGTCGCGCGCGTCGACGACGACGACCGTCACCGCCCCGCGCTTCTCCAGGTCGGCACGCGCCTGCTTGAGCCGCGTCTCGACGAGGTTGGGCATGGAGAACGCCGGCTCGATCTCGACCGAGACCTCGACCCCGTCCGAGCTGCCCGGCTCACCGGGGCCGCCCGTCGGCTCCCCGGTCGGGTCCGGCGTCGGCTCGACGGTCGGCTCGGAGGTGGGGGTCGTCGTCGGCTGCGACGTGGGCGACGGCGACGGGCTCCCCGGGCCGCCCGGCAGCCCGTCCACGCGGCACCCGGCGAGCGCGGTCACGGCCACGACGGCGAGCACGACCGCCCGTGCGCGTCGCGGTGCTCCCACGACCCGCGGCCGCGCGGCGTCGCGCGTCCCGTCGTCGTGCTTCCTGGTGCTCGTCCGGTCCGTCATCGCCGACGGGTCCGTCATACGTCCTGCCACTGCACCGCCCCCGGTTGCCCCCTGAAACTGCTTGCGTGATCGAGGGTACGCGACGGGTGCCCGGTTGGCCCGCGCGCGGGCTGCCGTCGGGCGTCAGGGGCGCCCGGTGCCGGTGCGCTTCGGCGGCCGGACGGTCGGCACGTCGCCGACGATCGGGATGGGCCGACGGTGGAACGGGAAGCCGTAGCGCGTGACCAGACCGGCGAGCGTCGTGAGGCGGTTGCGCGGCCCGATGAGCCCCATGATGTGGACGAACAGCCACGCGAGCCACGCGACGCCGCGCGTGAGCCGCAGCCTCCCCACGACCTCGGCGATCGCCGCGCGCCGGCCGATGACCGCCATCGTGCCCTTGTCGAAGTACCGCAGGGACGTCGTCGGGCGCCCGGCGAGGAGCGCCTCGATGTTCCGCGCGACCTGCTCGCCCGACTGGATCGCGGGCTGCGCGAGCTGCGGCAGCCCGGCGGGCGAGATCGCGATGTCACCCGCCGCGAACACGCCCGGCAGGCCCTCGACCTGGAGGTCGTCGCCGACGACGACGCGCCCGCCCTCGCCGCGCGGCAGGCCCCAGTCGTCGACCTCCTCGTGGGGGTGGACCCCCGCCGACCACACCGTGAGGTCGGAGCGGATGCGCGTGCCGTCGGTGAGGACGACGGCGTCGGGCAGCACCTCCGCGACCCCGGCACCCAGGTGCAGGCCGACGCCGCGACGGCGCAGCTCCTCCGCCGCGTACCGGCGCAGCTTCGGGTGGAACGACTTGAGCACCTCGCCGCCGCGCTGGACGATCTTCACCTCGAACGCGTCGCCGTGGATCTCCGGGTAGGCGGGTCGCAGGCCCGCGGTGCGGAGCTCCGCGAGCGCCCCCGCGACCTCGACGCCCGTCGCGCCGCCGCCGACGACGACGACCCGCAGCCCCTCGTCCTTGCCGGGGTTCGCCGCGGCCTTCTCGAGGCGGATGAAGAGCGTGTCCCGGATCTTCATGGCCTGGGACCGCGAGTACATGGGGAACGAGTTCTCCTTGGCGCCCGGGGTGCCGAAGAAGTTGGCCGTGACGCCGTTGGCGACGACGAGGTAGTCGTAGTCGACCCACTCGTCGTTGAGGAGGCGGATGCGGCGCGCCTCGTGGTCGATGCCGACGAGGTGCTCGTGCACGACCCGCACGTTCTTCTGCTTGAGCCGCAGCCCGCGCAGGAAGTAGGTGACGTCGCCCGGGTTCAGGCCGCCCGTCGCGACCTGGTAGAGCAGCGGCTGGAACGTGTTGTAGACGCGGCGGTCCACGAGCGTCACGCGCACGGGCGCCTTCGCGAGCCCCTTGACGACGGCGAGCCCGGCGAACCCGGCGCCGACCACCACGACGTGCGGCAGGGGGGCGGCGGCTGCCGGTGCGGGGGCAGCGGTGACGGGCTCGGGCACGTGGCCTCCTCGGGGCGACGGGGTGGGAGAGCGCCGGTGCCCGCCCGACTGCGTCGCGGACGTCGCCGACGACGTGTGCCAGGTTACGGCGAACCCCGCCCCCACGCCGAACAGGCGCCCGGCCCCCGAGGGCGAGCCCCGGTCCCGCGAGGTAGACCCCTGGTCGCGCGAGGTAGAGGCGTGGTCGCGACCATGCCTCTACCTCGGCGGACCGGGGCTCTACCTCGCGCGTTCGGCGTGTGGGTGTGCGTCGCAGTCAGGAGCCGTGGTGCTCGACGTCGTCGCGGCCCAGGAGGTCCTCGCGGACGACACGGCGCAGCACCTTGCCGATCTGCGAGCGCGGCAGCTCCGGCACGACGGCGAACGTGCGGGGCAGGGCGTACCGGGCGAGGCGCTTCTCGCCCCACTCGCGCACGGCGGCGAGGTCGACGCGCGGGGGCGAGGCGGCGTCCGCGTCGTCGAGCACGACGACGGCGGCGACGTGCTCGTCGGACCCGGAGCCCGGCACGCCCACGACGGCGACGTCCCGCACGCCGGGCATCCCGCGCAGGTGCTCCTCGACCTGCGACGGGTACACCTTGAACCCGCCGGTGACGATCATCTCCTTGATGCGGTCGACGAGCGTGACGAGGCCGGCGTCGGGGCCGTCGAGGGCCACGCGCACGACGTCGCCCGTGCGGAGCCACCCGTCGTCGAGCAGCTGGTGGGCGGTCTCCTCGGGACGGTTCCAGTAGCCGCGGAACACCTGCGGGCCGCGGACGAGCAGCTCGCCGCGCACGGTGCGCACGCCGTCGTCGGACGGCTCGGACGGCTCGGCGTCGCGCAGGTCGCCGGCGTCGAGCGCGTCGGCGTCGACGACGCGGATCTCGGTGCTGGGGAACGGGAGCCCGAGCGTGCCGGGGCGGCGGTCGTCGGAGCACGGGTTGCCGAGCGAGATCGGCGACGTCTCGGTCATGCCGTAGCCCTCGATGAGCAGGCCGCCCGTCGCGTCCTCCCAGCGCTGCGCCGTCTCCGCGGTGATGGGCATCGCGCCGGCGAAGGCCAGGCGGATCGAGGTGAGGTCGGAGCCCGCGCCCGGGGCGTCGGCCGCGGCGGTGACGATGCGGTCGAACATGGGCGCGACGCCGGGCAGGAACGTCGCGGGCCGCCGCGCCTGGGCGGCGACGAACGCCTGCGGGTCGAACTTGGGGAACGCGACGAGGGTCGCGCCGACGCGCGCGGGCAGGGTGAGGCAGAACGTCAGGCCGAACGCGTGGAAGAAGGGCAGCACGCCGTAGACGGTCTCGGCGCCCTCCTCGAACGACGCCCACGCCTGGCCCTGGACCACGTTGGCGACGAGGTTGCGGTGCGTGAGGACCGCGCCCTTCGGGGTGCCGGTCGTGCCGCCGGTGTACTGCAGGAGGGCGACGTCGTCGGCGGCGGGGTGCGGCAGCGCCGGGGGGAGGGCCCGCGCGCGCCGGACGAGGTCGTGCCAGTCGGGCACGCCGGCCGGGAGCGGCGTGCGCAGTGCCTCGCGCTGCGCGCGGGCCCGGGCGACGGGCAGGCGCAGCGCGAGACGGCTTCCGCGCGGCAGGTCGCGCGCGATGTCGAGCCCGACGACGCGCCGCAGCCCGGGCACGTGGGCGCGGGCCTCGAGCACGGCCGGGACCGTCTTGGTCCACACGACCGCGACGCTCGCGCCGGAGTCGGCGAGCTGGTGGGCGAGCTCGTCGGCCGTGTACGTCGGGTTGTGCTCGACCACGACGCCGCCCAGCCGCTCGACGGCGTAGAACGCGACGACGTGCGACGTCGCGTTGGGCAGCACGAGCGCGACGCGGTCGCCGTGCCGGACGCCGAGGTCGTGCAGGGCGCTCGCGGCGCGCTCCACCTGCGCGACGAGCTGCGCGTACGTGGTGGTCGCGCCGAAGAAGTCGACCGCGACGCGGTCCGGCCAGCGCTCGGCCGCGCGGTAGAGGGCGGCCGTGACCGGCTCGTCGGGGACCTCGACGTCCGTCGGGACGCCGGGGGCGTAACGGTCGGTCCACGGCCTCGTCGCCAGAGTGTTCACTACGCCACCGTAACCTACGGTTGCGTAGGTTGTGTGCGGCAGCGGTGTTGTCATCGGTCCTTCGCGTAGGCGAACAGGTCTTTCTCGTGCGTCGTCGCCAGGGCGACGGCGACGCCTGTCGCGCTACCTGCCAGCACGGACAGGACCACGCGCGCACCGAGGACCGTGCCGACCAGCAGGTCACCGTCCCGGCCGAACCACGTGAGCGAGAACGCCGTCCCGACCGCTACCGCCGGAGCGGCCCACAGAGCCGACTCCAGCAGCACGATCGTCCACAGGTCACGTCGTCGCATCCCGTCGTGAAGGGCCGTGGCGAGCTCCACTCGGCGAGCGCGCACGGCGACGAAGGCGACGACGACGGCGACCAGCCCGACGAGGAGCCCGCCGAACCGGGTGGCGCGCTCGTGGAACAGCCCAAAGCCGTCGAGCCCCGAACCCAGCGTGGAGTTGAGCTGCTGCACCTGGGGGACGTCGTCGACGCCACCACCCGGCCGGAGCACGGTGAAGAGCAGCGGGTTCAGGTCCGTGGTCATCGGCCACGCCTCGACCCAGCACTCGTCGAACGGTGCGCGGTACCCGGTGACGCTCACCGCCAGATAGCCGTACCCGTCCCGCCGGCCGTCGCGGGGGTAGGTGTAGGTGCCCGCGAGGCGAGACGACCCGGTCGTCGCGGAGAGCCGGTCGCCGAGCCCGAGGCCGAGCGTCGCGGCGGCGTCGTCGGTCAGGATCAGACCCGGCCCCCCGTCGGTCGTGGCACCGACGACGGCAGGGAACCCCGGGCTCGCGTCCGCGGCAGGCATGGGGGCGCCGGTAAGGGCGACGGCGGCGACGGACTCGTCCGGTCGGACGGTGAGCGCACCCGCCGTGTGCACTCCGGGCAGATCGCGCAACGACTCGCACCGCGCGGCGTCGACCCGGCCCGGTGCCGAGATCGTGAGAATCGACGCACCAGCGGCGCGGAACTCCGTGGCCTGCCTCTCGGCCGCGGCCACGGTCGAGATCTCAGCTCCCAGCGTGGTGAGGACCAGGACCATCAGCACCAGTGCCAGCGTGCCGCAGCGTGCCGTACCTGTGGAAGCGTTGCGCCACGCCTCGCGGAGGACCGAGCGCAGTCTCATGCGGCGGCGTGCAGCGTCAGGTCGACGTGATTCGAGCACGCGTCACGGGTCGCGGCGTCGTGCGTCGCGACGACGATGATCGTCCCGGGTGAGCGCAGCGCATCGAGCGACTCGTTGACGGTGCGGGCGGTCGGCAGGTCGAGCTGGGCGGTCGGCTCGTCCACGAGGAGGAGTCCTGGTTCCGATGCGATCGCTCGCGCCAGCATCAGGCGCTGCGCCTCCCCACCCGAGAGGCGTCGGAACTGCTGCTGCGCGACACCACCGAGCCCGAACCTGCCGAGGAGGTCAGCGGCTCGCCGATCCGCCTCCCGGGGGTGCAGCCCCCGCACGAGCAGCGGGAGCGCGACGTGGTCGTGTGCTGAGCGCCGCGGCGTCCCGTGCGGGTTCTGGAACACCCACCCGGTGCGCCCGACGCCCTCTCGCGCGACAACGCCCTCGCTGGGCGCCTCCCACCCGGCGAGCAGGCCGAGGAGGGTGCTCTTGCCCGACCCCGACGGGCCGGTCAGCGCGTAGGCGTGTCCCGGCCGCAGGTCGAGGTCGAGCCCGCGGAATAGCCACGGTCGCCCGGGGAAGCGGTGCCCGAGGCCGGAGACGGTCACGCGCACGGGGTGTCCTGTCGGGGCGACGTCTCGACGACGGTCGGCGGGATGCCGTCGAACAGCACGAACGTCTGGCCGAGCTCGGATCCCACGACCCGCACCGCGTGCGGGACGGCGCCTGTGGTCACGCAGCTGGTCCCGTCCGGTGCGGTGATCACCGCTGACGGTGGGACGACCGACACGTCCACCGGTTCTGACAACCGCAGTTGGCCGACCGGGGCCTCGTCGCCCGTACCTCCTTGCTGGAGCGAGGGCGCAGCGTCGAGCCGTGCGAGCAGCGATGGGTCGGTGACGGGGGCCTGCGGCTCGACCGCGACGTCGATCCCGTCCACGCGGAGCGTGCGCGCGCCGGCGACGAGGTCGGACGGCGCACCGTCGCGCAGCGTGACTTCGGCCAGCGTGCCGGGCGTGACGGCGAGCTCTGCTCCGGCTTCGAGTCGGCTCCCTATCGTGGCCGAGCACTCCGAGAGGGTGACCGACGGTCCGGGGATCCACAGGATGCGGGATCGCGGGACGGAGGTGAGTGCCGAGGGGGCACCGAGGTCGTCGAGGAGCGTGTTGACCGCCCGGAGCGTCTTCCTGCCGAGCGTCCCGGTGATCTCCACGGGGTGCCCCAGGCGCGTCAGCTCCTCCTGCAGCGCCCGCACGTCGTTGCCCTCGGCGCCGACCGGAAGGTCCCGCCAGAGGGGGAGCGTCGTCGCGAGCGCGACGATCGGCGCGTCGTCGAGCCAGAGCGGCGCGGTCCCGGACTCGATGGCCGAGCCGGGACGGCAGTCGAAGCGTGTGACGAGACCGCTACCGGGCGATACCAGCCCTGAATCCTCGCCGCGGGCGACGGCGAGCCGCACGGAGCGGACGTCGTCGAACGTGGCTGCCTGGACGGTGAAGGTGGTGAGGGGAGCGGGCGGTCGCAGGGCCGAAGGGACGGCCGGGGAGGCCCACGCGGCACCGAGGGCGATCCCGACGGCGACGAGAGTCAGCCCCCCGAGCACCCACAGTCCGGCCTTCGCAGGGCTGCGCTCAGCCACCGGCCAGGCCCAGGGGGTCGTCCGAGCACGTCATCAGGGCGTCCCGGAGCTCGGTCGTGAGAGCAGCGAGGTCGGAGAAGCGGCCCTCCGTGTCCGTGACATAGTCGTCTGCGGAGTAGGCGGCAGGGACGACCCCCTTGCCGACGAGGCACTCCGCCATGATGGTCGGGACGTCGAGGTTGGCCGGGTTCGACGCCATGATGTCGTGCAGCGCCCCGACCGTGTCTGCCCCCGACTCGCGCTCGCACACCTTCACCACCTCGTAGGGATCGCCTCCGTCCGGCAGGTGTGAGGCCTCATACGAGCCGTCGGGCTCGAAGCCCGAGAACGTCACGCCCTCGCCGTCGAGGCACGTACGGAACTTCTCCTCCATCTCGGCGTACTCGGCGTCGGTGATCTCCTCGTCGGCGATCGCCTGGCGGGCGAACTCGGACTCAGCGTCGGCGTAGAACGCGGCGAACTCGGCGGCGTAGGGCCCGTCGAACAGGGGAACCTCCGCCCCCGCACCCTCGGCCGCGCTCGACCCCGCGGACTGCGAGGTGCCGCACGCGACGAGGAGGGGCGAGAACGCGGCGAGTGCTGCCGCGGCGAAGAGCCGCGGCGCCTTGCATCGAGACATGATTCTCCGGTGGCTGGGCGTTCGTCGGGATCGAGCGGACCCGCGCTCCGCCGGTCGTCGCGTCAGCGTGACGACCGGCAGCGCGCGAGCTGTTCTACTTGACGTCGTAGTACGCCTTGTTCCCGAACAAGCGGACCGCGTCCCACTGTCTCGCCCACAGTCCCGCGGCAACCCAGCCGCTGCTCCGGAGGCCGTTGTCCCCGTACGTCGAGGCCTTGTGGACCCTGGAGCCGTGGTGGTAGAGCGACCAGACGTCCTTGGCGTCGGCGCCGTGGTCCCACGTGCCGCCCACGGACGGGTAGCTGATCGCCGCGCTGGCAGGGCCAGCGGCTCCGAGCGCGACACCAGCGACGAGCGTGGCGGTGATGACCGCCGTCATGATCTTTCGCACGAGATTCCCCCTTGAAGCGATAACCGTCCGAGGAAGTATCGTGCGGATGGCAGGAGTGGTGAGATATGTCCGTTATATGGACGAGCCGAGGTGGTCACCACGGGAGGTCGCCATCTTGCCGAGCGTGCGGCGCGGCTCGCTCCGACCGAAGCCCTGTCACCTCCGGTGACGCGTCAGCCCGCCAGGACGCGGTCGAGCGCCGCGCGCCCCACGGGACCCCAGTGGGCCTTGCCGCCGGGCAGCCCACGGTCGCCGTTCTGCCCCATGAGCAGGAGGAAGAGGGCCTTCAGCGCGGCCAGACCGCGGGCACGCCGGACCGCCGCGTCGTCGGCCGGCGCGTAGGCGTCGAAGAACCGCGCCGCGGTGCCAGCGGGCAGCAGCACCCAGGCGGCGGCGAGGTCCCAGGCCGGGTCGCCCGCGAACAGGTCGCCGAAGTCGACGACGCCCGCGAGCGTCCCGTCCGCGACGACGACGTTTGCGGGGTGAAGGTCCCCGTGCACCCACACGGGCGGACCCTCCCACGCGGGGGCAGCGACGGCGTCGGCCCAGACGGACCGGACGGCGGCGGAGTCCGCGGGGGAGACGGCGCGCAGGAAGCCCTCGAAGCCGTCCGTGACGTCGCGGGGGTGAGCGCCCCGGTCCGTGGACGACGGCGCGTCGGCGGGTGCTGCGACGTGCAGCGCCCGGAGGAAGCCCGCCAGCGCGTCGGCGGCGTGCTCGCCCCGGGTGATCGTCCCGTGGTCCAGCGGCTCGCCGGGGATCCAGGTCATGACCGTCCAGTGCCGCGGGAGACGCGCGCCCGGCTCGCCGTGCCGCACCGGCGTCGGCACGGGGAGCGGCAGGCGCGGCGCGAGCGCGGGCAGCCACCGCCGTTCCTTGAGCTGGAGCTCCGGCGTCGGGTCCATGCGCTGCACCCGCACGGCCAGGTCGTCGCCGAGCCGCCACATCTGGTTCCCCCAGCCGCCCGCGACCTCGCGGAGCGGCAGCCCGGCGAGGTCGGGGTGCTGCTCCGCGAGGGCCTCGCGGACGAGGTCGGCGGTGATCGCGGTCTCGGGGGCGCTCATGCGCGCCCACGGTACCGACGCGCCGTCGGCCGCTGCTCAGGCGGGGTGCCAGCGCGCTCCCCAGCGGCGGGTCAGGCGTCCGCCCGACGTCGCCGCGTGGGCCCGCACGCCCGCCTCCACGGCGTCCGCGACGCCGTGCGCGGACGCGTCCGTGTCGGCGAGGAAGCGCACGGTGACGCGCGCCTCGCCGCGGACGACGCCGACGTCGTACGCCTCGACGGTCGTGAGGGCGCGCGCCGCGGCGGCGGCCGCGGGCAGCACGGCCTCGGGGTCGGCGCCCGGGTGCAGGAGTCCGACGGCGAGGGTCACGCGGTAGGACGGCACGGCTCAGGCCACGCCCGGCCGGGGCGCCGCGTCGCTGAGCACGGCGACGAGGAAGTCGGCGTCCGGGGTCCAGGGGCGCAGGTCCCACGTGGCGAGCGCGAGGTCGAGGTGCAGGCCCGCCTCCGTGGCGTCGGCGAGGAACTGCTCGGGCGGGTACCCGCGACCGGTGCCGAAGCCCACGACGGCGCGACCGCCGGGCGCGAGGTGGGCGCGGAAGCGGCGCAGCACCTCCACCTCGGTGCCCGGCGCGAGGAACGTCACGACGTTGCCCGCGCACACGATCAGGTCGAACGGCTCGGTGACGCCCTCCGCGGGCAGGTCGAGCTCCGCGAGGTCGCCCACGCGCCAGTCGGGGCCTGGGTGGTCGGTGCGCGCGGCGTCGATCAGGACGGGGTCCACGTCGACGCCCATGACGGCGTGCCCGCGCGCGAACAGCTCGGCGCCCACGCGCCCCGGCCCGCAGCCCGCGTCGAGGACCCGGGAGCCGCGCGGCAGCATGGCGTCGACCAGGCGGGCCTCGCCCGCGAGGTCGGCGCCCCGGGCGGCCATGGCCCGGAAGCGTTCGACGTACCAGGTGGAGTGCGAGGGGTCGGCGGCGGTCTTCTGCTCCCAGCGCGAGGGACGGGTGGCGCTCATGCCGCCGACGCTACCCGGGCGTGGGAGAGTCGGTCCCGTGACCTTGGTCCCCACCACCCTCGGCACCACCCTCGGCATCGACCTCGGGACGAGCGGGCTCAAGCTCGTCCTCCTCGGCCGGGACGGGTCGGTCGTCGCGGAGGCCGAGGCGGCGTACGACGTCGAGCACCCGCGCCCCGGCCGCTCCGAGTCGGCCCCGGCGACCTGGACGACGGCGCTCGGCACCGCCCTCGACGACCTCGCCGCCCGCGCGGCCGGGCTCGGCGAGGTCGCGGTGCGCGCGGTCGGCGTCGCCGGCCAGATGCACGCCGCGGTGCTCGTGGACGCGGCGGGGGACGCCGTCGTGCCTGCCGTCCTGTGGACGGACGCGCGCGCGGCCGACCGGCTCGACCGCTGGCGCGCGCTGCCCGACACCGTGCGAGCCCCGCTCGCCAACCCCCTCGTGCCCGGGATGACCGGGCCCGTGCTCGACTGGTTCGCCGCGCACGACCCCGCGACGCTCGACCGCGCGGCGCACGTGCTGCTGCCCAAGGACGTCGTGCGCGCGTGGCTCGTCGACGACGCTGCACTCCCCGTCGCCACGACCGACCGGTCCGACGCCGCGGGCACGCTCCTGTGGGACGTGCCCCGCGACGCCTGGGCGGCCGACGTCGTCGCGCACCTCGACCTGCCGGCCCGGCTCCTGCCGGGCGTGGCGCCGTCGGACGCCGTGGCCGGGACGACCGCCCGGCTCGCGCGGTGGTTCCCGGCGAGCGGGAGCGCGGTGCCCGTCGTGGTGGGCGGCGGGGACACCCCGGCCGCGCGGCTCGCCGTCGGGGCGCCCGGGCTGCACGTCAACCTCGGCACGGGGGCACAGGTCATGGCCGCGCTCGACCGGCCCGAGCCCGTGCTCGACCCCCTCGTGCACACCTTCGCGGACACGGGCGCGGGCCCCGCCGCGCGGTGGTACCGCCTCGCGGCGGTGCAGAACGCGGGTCTCGCGCTCGGCTGGGCGCTGCGGGTCCTCGGGCTGGGGTGGTCCGACGGCCTCGCGCTCGCGCGGACCGTGCCCGACGGCGCGGGCGGCGTGTCGTTCCTGCCGTTCCTCACCGGGGAGCGCGGCGGGGTCGCCGGTCCCGACGCACGCGGGGCGTGGACCGGGCTGCGCGAGGACACGGGGCGGCCCGAGCTCGTGCGCGCCGCCGTCGAGGGCATGGTGTTCGCGGTCGCGGCGGCGGTCGACCTGCTCGACGCGGCGCCCGCGGCCCCGGTCGTGGCGCCCGTCGCGGGACCGCCCGTGAGCCGTCCGGAGGGCGAGCCAGGTGCGGTGGTCGTGACGGGCGGCGGGTCGCGCGACCCGCTCGTGCGCCGGCTCCTCGCCGACGCGCTCGGCCGGCCCGTCCACCGCGTCGGGCTCCGCAGCGCGACCGCGGTCGGCGCGGCGCTGCTCGCCGCGCGCGGCACGGGCGACCCGGTCGAGCCGGTCGTCGCCGCGGACGAGCCGGAGCTCCCGGGCCCGGGCCGGGCGGACGTCGTCGACCACCTCGCGCGCTGGCGGGAGGCCGCCGCGGCCCTCGCGTGACGCACCCGGGGCCGACCCTGCGAGAATCGAGGGATGTCCACCGCAGCCGCCGTGACCACCGGGACCGCACCCGTCACGGACCTCGCCTCCAGCGCCCCCACGGGCGAGATCCTCGCGGTGTGCCGCGTGCACGCCCTGCTGCCGGACGCGGGGCCCGTCGGCGTCACGGCGATCGACAAGCGCCCCGTCACCGGACCGGTGAAGGTGCGCCGGCTCGGGCTCTACGCGGACCTGCAGGCGGACCGCGCGAACCACGGCGGCGAGGAGCAGGCGGTGTACGCGTACGGGCAGGACGACGCGGACTGGTGGGCCGGCGAGCTCGGTCGCGACGTCCCGCCGGGCCTGTTCGGCGAGAACCTGCGCGTGGAGGGCATCCCGGTCACGGAGGCCGTCGTCGGCGAGCGCTGGGCCGTGGGCACCGCGCTCCTCGAGGTCACCCAGCCGCGCACGCCCTGCTCGACGTTCGCGCGCCGCCTCGGCGAGGACCGGTGGGTCAAGCGGTTCACGGTCGCGAACCGCACCGGCGCGTACCTGCGCGTCGTGCAGCACGGCGAGCTGCGCGCGGGCGACGCGGTGACGGTCTGCTACCGGCCCGAGCACGGGGTGACGCTCGCCGACTGGTTCGGCGCCTGGAACGGGCGCGGCGCGGACCCCGAGCGCGCGGCCGGGCTCGCGCGCCGCCTCCTCGCCGCCCACCTCGAGGGCGACGTCACGCTCACGGACGAGCTGCGCGCCCGCGCCGAGATCGCGGCCGGACGCCGGATCGAGGACTGAGCGTCAGCGCTCCGCGCGGGGGATGCGCGGGCCGCGCCGGCCGCGGGGCGGCTCGTTCGGCGGCCACTCGCCGTCGTCGGAGCCGTCGTCGGCGGTGAAGAGCAGGTCGTGCAGGCGCACCTGGACGTTCTCGACGTCCGGCACGTCGTGGAGGTTCAGCCCGGGCTTGTCGGTCGCGTCCGAGATGACGAGGGTGCCGCAGCCGAAGATCCGGTCGATCGGACCCTTCTCGTAGTTGACGTCGTTGATCCGGTAGAGCGGGATGTCGCGGCCGGTGCGCGTGATGATCCCCGAGCGCATGGCGATGCGCTTGTTCGTCACCGTGTACTCCGTGGTGCGCCAGCGCAGCCACGGCACGAACACCCAGACCACCGCCGCGACCAGCGCGAGACCCGCCACGACCCACCGGACGACGTCGTTCGGGACGAGCAGGACCGTGACCACGACGGCGGCGACCAGCACGAGCAGCAGCACGAACGGCCAGAACAGCGCCTTGGCGTGCTCCTTGAGCTCCATGACGACGTGCTCGCCCTCGGTGAGGTGCTTCTCGCTCAGTCCCATGGGCAGCATCGTGCCACCCGCGCTACCCCTGCGCGGCCAGGTTCCAGCCCTCGACCGTGCGCAGCCCGTGCCCGTAGCCGAGGAGGCAGATCGCCGCGGTACCGAGCTCGAACCGCGCACCCAGGGTCGGGTCGAGCCCCAGCCAGACCGTCGCGAGGACGCGGAGCAGATGGCCGTGCGCGAACAGCACCACGTCGTCGCCGTCCTGGAGCGTCGGCTCGACGCGCCCGAGCACCCGGGCGGCCCGCGCCGCCACCTGGTCGAGCTCCTCGCCGCGGTGCCCGTCCGGCGCCGCGAGGACGTTCACGCCGTCGCGGAAGAGCAGCCACTCGCGCCCGAGCTGCTCGCCGACCGCGACCGACGTGCGCCCCTCGACGGGCCCGTAGTCCCACTCGGCGAGGTCGTCGTCGGTCGTGGCGGCGGGGAAGCCCGCGAGGTCGGCGGTCCGGCGCGCCCGCTCCCGGGGGCTCGTGAGCACGACGGCGGGCCGTCGCCCCCGGCGGTCGGCCCACCCCTGGAGCCACACGCCGGCCGCGACCGCCTGCTGCTCGCCGGCGACGGTGAGCGGGACGTCCGAGCGGCCCGTGTGGCGCCCGCTCGCGCTCCACTCCGTCTCGCCGTGGCGGACGAGGACGAGCTGCGGGTCGGGGGAGGGGGCGGTCGGGGTCACGGGGCGGCCTTCCTGCGCGGGGTTCCTCAGCAGGATCACCCCGGCGCGCGGACGGCGCGCGGCGACGGCCCTGCCGGGTGGTGCCGGGACCTCGGTCGACGGGCGCGGCCGGGGTCAGCCGGGGATGCCGTCGAGGCCGTTGACGGCGAGGAAGACGACGAGAGCGCCGAGCAGGACGACGGCGAACCCGGTCGCGACGAGCAGGACGGTACGGGGGCGGACGCGCACGAGGACTCCGGGCCTGGGGGACGGGCGGACCTCCCCATTCTCGCGCAGCGCCGCGGCGGTGCGGTCCGTGGGTGCTGCGTGCCGGGGTGCGCCGGGGTGCGGCCGGCCGGGGTGGGCCAGGGTGCGGCCGTCGGGGTGCGGCCCGCGTTGACACGCCCCGCGAGGCCCGGCAGGGTGGCCGGACGCGTGGTCGGAAAGACCGCGCGGACGAGGACGTCGGCGACCGCGCCGCGGCGGGACGCCGACGTGCCGGTCCGGGGGAGGAACCGCGATGGTGCACGAGACGGCGGACGGGCAGACCGCGTACGGCAGCCCGGAGTTCGACTGGTCCATCCTCACGGTGCCGACGGCGCTCGCCGTCGTGCGGGGGCAGCTCGGCTTCTCGTGGCTCGAGCTGAGCGACCGGCTCGCGACGCTGACGCAGGCGGAGCTCGAGTGGGAGCCGGGCCCGGACGCGCTGCGGGTCGTGCGGCGGGGGTCGGAGCGCACGCCGCGCACGCTCGGCGCGGGCGAGTGGGTGATGGAGTGGCCGGAGGGCCCGGACTCGCCGCAGCCGCGCACGGTGGCGTGGCTCGTCGCGCACCTCACCGAGGCGTTCTTCGAGCGCTGGGAGTGGACGTTCGGGCCGCACGAGCGGCGCCGGGACGCGGTGACCTTCTCGGGGGAGGTCGGGCCCGCCGTCGACGGGCTGCGGCACGAGGTCGAGCGGTGGCGCGCGGGCGTCGACGGCCTGCCCGAGGACGGAGCATTCACGGTCGGGCTCAGCCAGGCGACGGAGATCGACGCGCAGGCGCCGTTCGCCCACCTCGTCGCGCACATGAACCGCGAGCTCGTGCACCACGGCGCCGAGATCATGGTGCTCCAGGACCTGTACCGCGCGGCGCACGGCACCCACTGACCGCCCGCCGCGGGAATCGCGCGGCCGCCCAGATGGTTGAAGCGTCACATGACCACGAACAGCCCGGCGCCGACGGACGCCGCCGCCCCTACGGTGAAGATCGACATCTGGTCCGACGTCGCGTGCCCCTGGTGCTACGTCGGCAAGCGACGCCTCGAGACGGCGCTCGGCCGCCTCGCGGAGTCGGGTGACGGGCCGCAGGTCGACATCGAGTACCACTCGTTCGAGCTCGCGCCCGACACGCCCGTCGACTTCGACGGCACCGAGGTGGACTTCCTCGCCGGGCACAAGGGGATGCCGCGCGCTCAGGTCGAGCAGATGCTCGGGCAGATGACGCAGCTCGCCGCGGCCGAGGGGCTGCGCTACGACTTCGACGCGCTCCAGCACACCAAGACGCTCACGGCCCACGAGCTGCTGCACCACGCGAAGGCGCACGGCAAGCAGGTCGAGATGAAGGAGCGGCTGCTCAAGGCGTACTTCGAGGAGGGCCGTCACGTCGGCCGGGTCGCGGAGCTCGCGGACCTCGCGGCGGAGGTCGGGCTCGACCGCGCGGAGGTCGTCGCGGCGCTCGAGGACGGGCGCTGGGCCGACGACGTCCAGGCCGACATCGACCAGGCGCGCGCCTACGGGATCAACGGCGTGCCGTTCTTCGTGGTCGACGGGCGGTACGGCGTCTCGGGTGCGCAGGACCCGGCCGTGTTCGTCCAGGTGCTGCAGCAGGCCGTCGCGGAGCGTGACGCGGCCTGAGCCGCGGCGTCCCGGACGACATCGGGATGCGGCGTGGAAGCGACGCATCTCACACCCGGTGCGGTGGAACTGCGACTCGGTATCACCCAGACTGGACGCAGCCCGCACCGACGCCGGCCCACACGTGCACCGGCGCCCGTGAATCCCACGAGGAGGCCTCAGATGACGGACACGACCACGAACCTCTACCACTCGATCGCGAACCCGCGCCGCACGACGCTCATGACCGTGAGCGCCGCGGACGCCGCCGCCCCGCACCGTGAGCCCGCGCCGGGCCTCACGCTCGTGGGCGCCGACGACGCCGCGGTGTGCGTCGACGGGTCGTGCGCGCTCCCCGAGTAACCGTGAGTGCCTGAGAGAGCCGCCGGAACGCCTCGTTCCGGCGGCTCTTTCCTGCACCCGGCGAGGGGCGGGGGCCGGTCAGTTGCGGCGGTGGTCCTGGATCGACAGGCGCGGGCCGCGCCGCGGGGCCTGCGCCCGGCCGGAGACCTCGAGGAGCCGCACCACGCGGTAGCGGTGCGGCGCGTACGGCGCGAGCAGCTCGAGCATGCGCTCGTCGTCGACGCGCTCGCCCACGAGCGCCCACCCGACCGCCTTGGCCAGGTGGTAGTCGCCCACGGACACGGCGTCCGGGTCGCCCAGCGCCCGCTGCGCGACCTCGGCCGCCGTCCACACGCCCACGCCGGGCACGGCCTGCAGCCGCGCCTGCGCGGCCGGCGCGCCCTGGACGTCGCGCAGGCGGTCGCACTCCTCGAGGCGCCGGGCGACGCGCGCCGCCGCGACGACCGTCCGCGCGCGGCCAGGGTCGACGTTCGCGCGGTGCCAGTCCCACGTGGGGACGCGCGCCCAGGTGGCCGCGTCGGGCACGACGAGCATCCCGGCGTCGCCCGCGGGCCCCGGGGCGCGCTCGCCGTGCCGACGCAGGAGCCAGCTCCACGAGCGCCACGCCGCGACGGACTGCACGCGCTGCTCGAGGATCGCCGGCACGAGCGCCTCCAGCACGCGCCCCGTGCGCGGGATCCGCAGGCCGGGGCTGCGGCGGTGGGCGTCGCGCAGCACCGCGGGCGGGGCGAAGCCCGTGTCGTCGTCGTCCTCGCCGAGCAGGCGGGGCAGGCCGTCGAGCACCTCCGCGGCGCCCGGCCCCCACGCGTGCCCGACGACGTCGCACGGCCCGGTCTGCACCAGCCGGTAGGCGGCGGGCCCGCTCTCCGCGCGGGTCGTGCGCCACACGTCGCCGGACGGCGTGCGGCGGAACGTCGGGTCGTAGGGGCCCCGCGCGAGCCGGTCGAGCGTGAGGTGCAGGTCGAGCGGCCGCCCCGACCGGAAGCGACGCGCGAGCGGCGCGCCGGACTGCGCGCTCGCACCGGGTCGCGCCGGAAGCCCAGCCGGCGCGTGAGGGCCAGCCTGCGTCGTCGGGCCAGCCTGCGCCGTCGGCCCGGGCTGCGCGAGGTCGCCGACCGTGCGCTCGGCGGGCGCGCGGCCCGTGCTCGGCAGGACGGTCACCCGTCCATGGTCGCACCCGCCGCCGACGCCCCGACCCCGCCGCCCTCACCGCTCTTCACCGCCCGGCCGTCGAGCACGACGTTGCTGGCGGTATCGGCCCGTTCGCGACAGCAGGGTCGTGCTCGACCCGGAGCAGGGTCGTGCTCGGCGGGAGGGGTCAGTCGAAGAGGGTGTCCATGTCCCACGCCGGCTCGGGCGCGGCCTGCCGGGCCGCGGGTGCACCCCGGTCGGCGGCGGCCGGTGCGGGCACGCGGCCCGGCGACCGGGTCGGGTCGCCGAGCTCGGGCACGAGCGTGCCGTCGAGGTCCCCGCGGCCCGCGGCCCAGTCCTGGGCGGCGAGGCCCGCGAGCTGGTCCGCGCGCTCGTTGAACGGGTCGCCCACGTGGCCGCGCACCCAGCGGAACCGGACGGGCCCCGCGCGCTCGGCGATGACCCGGTCGATCGCCTGGACGAGCTCGAGGTTCTTCACGGGCTGGCCGCCCGCCGTCCGCCACCCCTTGCGCTTCCAGGCGACCACCCACTCGGACGCGCACTTGATCGCGTACTGCGAGTCGGACTCGATGAGCAGCGGCTCTGCGCCCGGGTGGGCGCGCACCGCCTGGAGCAGCGCGGTGAGCTCGGCGACCTGGTTGGTCCCGCTCACGGCGCCGCCGGAGTCGAACGTGCCGTCGTGGTTGATCCACGCCCACCCGATGGCTCCGCCCGGGTTGCTCAGGCACGAGCCGTCGGTGCTGACAGTGATCACAGCGCTCCTCGATCACGGACGATCCCGCCCGCCGGCTGCGGCGCGGGGAGGCGAATGCGTCGGCGCCATTGTCCCCCGCCCGGGAGGGTCGTGGTGCACGTGTCCGACGACGCCCCTCCGGGAGGCGCGCGGCCCACCCCCCCGCGGGCCGTTCCGGGGCGTCCCGGGACGACGTACGGGAACTCCGGCGGTCCCGGTCCTTCGTCGTCGCTCGGGGTCGCCTCAGGGGAGAACCGGGGGATACCCCATGGTGCGGCGGGGCGGCGCCGTCGAGGCTGGGACGCATGGTCGCGTGGGTCGTGGAGCTGTGGGGACAGGTCGAGTCGTGGCTGCTCGCGCTCGTGGACTCGGCGTGGGCGCTCCCCGTGCTCTTCGCGACGACCGCCGGCGACGGGTTCTTCCCGCCGATCCCGGGCGAGACGGTGATCGTCATGCTCGCCGTCGCGGCCCAGTCGGGCGGCGGGGTCGCGTGGGGGATCGTGCTCGCGGTCGCCGCGCTCGGCGCCTGGTGCGGCGACCAGCTCGCCTACGCCCTGGGGCGCGCGCTCGGCACCCGTGCCCTGCCCGCCCTGCGGGGCGCGCGCGGGCGGCGCGCGGTCGAGTGGGCCACGCGGTCCCTCGACCGGCGTGGCGCGTCCGTCGTGCTCGGGGCGCGGTTCGTCCCCGTCGGGCGCACGGCCGTCAACGTGACCGCCGGCGCGGTCGGGTTCTCGCGGCGGCGGTTCATGGCGCTCTCCGCCGTCGCCTCTGCGACGTGGGCGACGTACTCCGTGGTCATCGGGACGCTCGCCGCCGCGTGGGTCGGCGACAGCCCGCTGCTCGCCGTCGTGGTGGGCGTCGTCGGGGGCATCCTGCTGGGCGTCCTCGTCGACACCGTCGTCCGGCTCCGCGCGGCGCGGCGCGAGCGGGCCCTCGCCCCGGTGACCGGACCGGTCCCGATCCCGGCAGCCGTCGCGGCGCTCGCGGGGCCGGGCGGCGCGCCCGAGGAGACGGACCCTGCCCTCGTCCCGTGCCCCGGCGCCGGGAGCTAGGGCCCGCCAGACCCGCCCCGGGACGGCCGACCCGCCCCGCCCCGCCCTGTGACGGTCGACCCGTCCCGTGACGCCCGAGACGCCCCGGACGGGCCGGGACGCACGAGGGCCCCGGCCGACGGCCGGGGCCCCCCGCTCGCTCTTGGACGCGTCGGTCAGGACACGCCGAGCAGGTCGATGACGAAGATCAGCGTCTTGCCGGACAGGCGGTGCCCGCCGCCCGCCGGGCCGTACGCGAGCTCCGGCGGCACGACGAGCTTGCGGCGCCCGCCGACCTTCATGCCCGGGATGCCCTGCTGCCAGCCCGCGATGAGGCTGCGCAGCGGGAAGTTGATCGACTCGCCGCGGTTCCACGACGCGTCGAACTCCTCGCCCGTCTCGTACTCGACGCCGAGGTAGTGCACGTTCACGGTCGCGCCGGGCGTGGCCTCGGGGCCGTCGCCCACGGTGATGTCCTCGACGACGAGCTCGGTGGGCGCGGGACCCTCCGGGGCGTCGACCTCGGGACGGGACAGTCCGTTCTCTCCAGTGGTCATGCTCCGATCCAACCACGGCGGCGGGCGCCCGGTCCGGCGTGCGGAGCCGGACGGCGCTCCGGCGCGGGGTCGAGGTTGGGGTCGTCCGCAACCCCGGTCGGGGGCGCCCCGCACGTCCCGTTCGGCGACGCGCAACACCGCGAGCCCGAAAATCGCCATCATGGAGGCATGCCCACCACACCTGAGCCGCCCTCCGGCGTGCCCGCCGACCCCGCGCGCCCGGGCGCACCCGAGGTGCCGCCGACGGCGGTGCCGCCGACCGCCGTCGGGCACCGGCCCTCCCCGCAGGAGGTGCGGCGGTGGCGCCGCTTCCTGGCCGACGAGCGCGCCGAGGCCGCGGTGTACCGGGACCTCGCGAGCCGCCGGACGGGCGAGGAGCGGGACATCCTGCTGGCGCTCGCGGAGGCGGAGCGCCGTCACGAGCAGCACTGGCTCGACCTGCTCGGCGAGGACACGGGACGGCCGCTGCGCGGCGACTGGCGCACCCGCACGCTCGGGTGGCTCGCGCGGCGCTTCGGCGGCGTGTTCGTGCTCGCGCTCGCCCAGCGGGCCGAGGCGCGCTCGACGTACGCGACCGACGCCGACGCGACGCCCCGGATGGCCGCCGACGAGCGGATCCACGAGGAGGTCGTGCGCGGCCTCGCGACGCGCGGGCGCAACCGCATGTCCGGGACGTTCCGCGCGGCGGTGTTCGGCGCGAACGACGGCCTCGTGTCGAACCTCGCGCTGATCCTCGGCATCGGCGCCTCGGGTGCGTCGAACAGCACGGTGCTGCTCTCGGGCCTCGCGGGCCTGCTCGCGGGGGCCCTCTCGATGGGCGCGGGGGAGTACGTGTCCGTGCGCTCGCAGCGCGAGCTCCTCGACGCGTCGACGCCGAGCCCGCAGGCGTCGGCGGCGCTGCCCGACCTCGACGTGGACGCGAACGAGCTCGCGCTCGTCTACCGGGCGCGCGGCATGGCGCCCGCCGAGGCCGAGGAGCACGCGGCCGACGTCCTCGCGACGTACACGCAGCAGACCGTGATCGCGCCGCCGCCCGGCATCGACGAGCACGAGACGCACGGGACCGCGATGGGGGCGGCGGTCTCGTCGTTCCTCTTCTTCGCGTCGGGTGCGCTCATCCCGGTCGTGCCGTACCTCCTCGGGATGACGGGCTTCCTCGCGGTCGGGGTCGCGGCGCTCCTCGTCGGGATCGCGCTGCTCGCGACGGGCGCGACCGTGGGCCTCCTCTCGGGGACGTCCCCGCTCACGCGGGCCCTGCGCCAGATCGCCATCGGGTTCGGCGCGGCCGCGGCCACGTACGCGCTCGGCCTGGTGTTCGGGGCAACCGTCGGGTGAAATCCGGCGCGTCGAGTGGTGAGCGTCACACTCCCGTGCCTACCGTGACCTCGGACGGGCCCCACGGCCCGCCCCTTCGCTGCACCGACGACCCACGGGGCACACGATGGACGCGACTCACGACGCGCAGGGCAGGCGCGCACCGGCCGCCCGTCGCTGGCTCGTGCGCGCGCTCGTCGCCGGTGGCGGTCTCGGTGCCGGCCTCGCGTTCGCCGTCGCGACCGCGGGCGGCGCGTCCGCCGCGGACGACCCGCTCGGACTCGGCAAGGCCCTCTCGCCCGTGACGTCCACGGTGCAGACCGTCGTCGACCCGGTCGTCCAGGACGTGGTCAAGCCCGTCGTGCGCGACGTCGTCGCCCCCGTGGTCCAGCCCGTCGCCCCGGTCGTGGAGAAGGTCGTCACCCCCGCCGCCCCGGTGGTCGAGGAGGTCGCGCGGCCCGTCGCGCCGGTGGTCGAGCAGGTCGTCCAGCCGGTCGCCCCCGTGGTCGAGCAGGTCGTGGAGCCGGTGGCGCCCGTCGTGCAGCCGGTGACCGACGCCGTCGCGCCCGTGACGACGCCGGTGCTCGACGCCGTCGTGCCGGCCGCGACGCCCGTCGTCGAGGCGGTCGCCCCCGTGGTGAACCCCGTGCTCGAGACGGTCTCGCCCGCGCTCGACCCGGTGACCCCGGTCCTGGAGGCGCTGACGCCGGTCCTCGACGTCCTGGCCCCCGTGACCGACCCGGTGCTCGGCCCGATCACGAGCCCGCTCGCTCCGCTGGACCCGCTGACGCCGCTGCTCCCCGGGACCCCTGGCACGGGCACCCCCGGCGCGGACGACCCGCCGGTCGGCGTCCCGTCGACGCCGGGCACGGTCGACCCGGGCGGCGCCGTGGCCGCGCCGTCGGTGACCGCCGTCCCCTCGCTCCCGCCCGCCGCACCGGCGGCCGCCGAGCCCAGCGCCACCACGACGGGCCGCGACGGCCCCGAGGATGTCGCCGCGAGGGACGCGCGCGCCCGGACGGCGGCGGTCGACGTCGCACCGAACGGCGCGCCGCCGGGCGCGGCGCTGCCCTCCGACGGGCCGGCCGGCCCCGGGGGCGTCCCCTCCGACGGCGGCCCCGGCACCACTCCCTCGCCCTCCGGCAGCGCGCAGCGCGCCGGGGCGGGCGGCGAGCTCGCGGCGGTCGGCAGCGGTGCCGACGCTCCCGCGCTCTCCTCCTGGACCGCCGTCGTGGACGACGCGCGGTCGATGCACCCCTCGACCTTCTTCGAGGTCCCCGTCTCTCCTGCCTGACGTGGCTCGCGTCGCGCCCCGAGCGCGGCAGACGCGACCCGGCGCCGTCGTGCGCCAGCCACTTCTGAGCAGGAAAGAGAAACGACCATGCACACCTTCGTCCGGCGCGCGCTGCGCACAGCGCTCGTCACAGGCGGCCTCGTGGTCGTCGGGGCCGGAGCGGCCCACGCAGCCGAGGGCGACCTCCTCGGCGATCTCGGACTGGACGTGTCGGTCGAGGCTCCGCTGAGCCAAGTGACCGAGGTCCTGCCCGACGTCGCGGTCGACGTGCCCGTGCACGTCCCCGTGACCGTGTCCGACGTCGCGGTGGGCGCCCTGGGCGACGCCGCCGTCACGTCCGCGCCGGAGCCCGCTCCGGCTCCCGCGCCCGCGCCCACGAGGGAGCCCGCCCCGGCGGCTCCCGCGGACGTGGACGTGGACGTACCCGTGACGATCCCGGTGGACGTGTCGGGTGTCGCTGCCGGTGTCCTCGGTGACGCCGCGGTGACCCAGGCACCGGCCGAGCCGGCGCCCGCGCCGGAGCCTGCTCCTGCCACGGGGGCGGACCCGGCGGACGTCGACCTCGACGTGCCGGTGACGGTTCCGGTGAACGTGTCGGGGGTCGCTGCCGGTGTCCTGGGGGACGCCACGGTGGCCCCGGCTCCGGCGGCGCAGCCGTCGGCTCCGGCGACCGGTGGTGGGGCCGAGGGCTCCACCGGCGAGGAGGCGTCCGGGGTGGACGTCGACGTGCCGGTGGCGGTCCCGGTGAACGTGTCGGGGGTCGCTGCCGGTGTCCTGGGCGACGCGGAGGTGACGCCGGCTCCGGCGCAGCCGTCGGCTCCCGCGGCCGGTGGTGGCGCCGACGGCTCGACCGGCGAGGAGGCGTCCGGCGTGGACCTCGACGTGCCGGTGACCGTCCCGGTGGACGTGTCGGGTGTCGCCGTCGGTGTGGGCGGTGACGCCACGGTCGGCGGCGGGACGGCCGGCGAGGGTTCGGGCGACGGGACCGGCTCGACCGGCACCGACGGCTCGGGCCTGCTCGACGGCGTCCTCGGCGAGGACGGCCTCGTCGACGACCTGCTGGGCGACGGGCTCCTCGGGGGCGGTCTGCTCGGTGAGGGCGACGGCCTGCTGGACGGCGTGCTCGGCGAGGACGGTCTCGTGGACGACCTGCTCGGCGGCTCGTCGGGCGACGGTCTGCTCGACGGCGTGCTGGGCGAGGACGGGCTGCTGGGCGACGGCGGCGTGCTGGACGGCGTGCTCGGTGAGGACGGCGTCCTCGGGGCGCTGCCCGACCTGGACGTCGACCTGCCGGTGACCGTGCCCGTGACGGTCTGCGGCGTGGGTGTGGGCCTCCTGGGCGACGCCTCGGCGGGGTGCCCGACGTCCGCCGTCGTGCCGACGGACCCGACCGACCCGACGGACCCCACGGACCCGACCGACCCGACGGACCCCACCGACCCCACCGACCCCACCGACCCCACGGGCCCCACGGGCCCGACCGGCCCGGCGGACCCGGGGACGACCGGCGGTTCGGTGACCCGGGTGCTCAACCCGGTGAGCACGGGGACGGGCACCTCGGCCGGTGCCGCGACCGGTGCGGTGACCGCCGCGTCCGGTGCCGTCACGGCGTCGGGCCCGACCGCCCTCGCCACGACGGGCGCGGGCGGTGACCTGGGTCTGCTCGTCATGGCCGGGCTGCTGACGCTGCTCGGTCTGTCGCTCCAGCGCTTCCGCCGGAAGTCCTGGGTCGCGGACCCGGACGCCTACACCCCGGTCTTCACCGACCGGAGCTGACGTCCAGAGACGCCAGGACCGCCCGGGCAGCTGCCCGGGCGGTCCTGGCCGCGCTCGTCGCGCGCTACGCGACGGCGAAGACGAGGGCCGCGATGGCGAAGCCCATGACGCCGATGGCCGTCTCCATCACCGTCCACGTGCGGAGGGTCGTCTTGACGTCCATGTCGAAGAACCGGCCCACGAGCCAGAACCCGGAGTCGTTCACATGACTGAGCACCACCGAGCCCGCTGCGACGGCCACGACGACCGCGGCGAGCTCGATCGCGTTGAACCCGCCGGCCTCCACCGCCGGGGCGATGAGCCCTGCCGCGGTGGTCAGCGCGACGGTCGCGGAACCCTGCGCCACGCGGAGGATCGCCGCGATGAGGAACCCGGCCACGATGACGGGCAGGCCGAGGTCGCCGAGCACGTCGGCGAGCGCGTCGCCGATCCCGGTCGCACGCAGGACGCCACCGAACATGCCGCCCGCGCCGGTGATGAGGATGACCGAGCACACCGGGCCGAGCGCCGAGTCGAGGGTCTTCTCCAGCGCCGTCCCGGAGACGCCGCGGCGGCGGCCCAGGACCCAGGCGGCGACGAGCACGGTGATGAGCAGCGCGACGGGCGTCGCGCCGATGGCGCGCAGCGTCTGCACGGCGGGGTTGTCCCCGTCGACGGCTCCGGCCGCGCGCAGCGCGTCGAGGCCCGTGTTGGCGAAGATGAGCACGAGCGGGAGCAGGAGGATCGCGACGACGGTGCCGAACTTCGGCGGGTTCTCGAGCTGGTCCTCGTCGGCCTCGCCGAGGATCGCGGGGATGGGTAGCTCGATGCGGCGTCCGGCGAAGCGGCCGAACAGGTAGCTCGTGACGTACCACGTCGGGATGGCGACGACGAGGCCGAGCAGGATGACGATGCCGATGTTCGCGCCGAGGAACTCTGTCGCGGCGACGGGGCCGGGGTGCGGCGGCACGTAGATGTGCATGACGGAGAACGCACCCGCGACGGGCAGGCCGTAGAGGAGGAGCGAGCCGCCCAGCCGACGCCCGACGGAGAAGACGATCGGCAGCATGACGACGAGACCGGCGTCGAAGAAGATGGGGAAGCCGAAGATGAGGGAGGCGAGACCGAGCGCGAACGGCGCCCGCTTCTCCCCGAACTTCTCGATGAGGAAGTCGGCCATGACCTTGGCGCCGCCGCTCGTCTCGACGAGCCTGCCGAGCATGGCGCCGAGCCCGACGAGGAGCGCGACGGTCGCGAGCGTCGAGCCGAACCCGGCGGTGAGCACCTCGACGATCGACCCCGTCGGGATGCCGGCGACCACCGCGGTGAGCAGGCTGACGAGGATGAGCGCCACGAAGGCGTGCAGCTTGAGCTTGATGATGAGGAACAGCAGGATCGCGATCGCGCCGGCGGCGATGGCGAGCAGCGGTCCGGCGGTCAGGGTCTGGGTCCAGTCCTCGGGGGCATGGTGTCTCCGTCGACGGTCGGGTCGGGTGCGTGGTGCGTGGTGCGTGGTGCAGGGGTGAGGGTCAGGGAGGGCGGCGCGGCTCAGCGCTCGCCCGAGGCGTCGCTCAGCGCGTGCCCGAGGCGTCGCTCAGGCGGGTCCGGGCGAGGATCTCCTCCACGACCTGCTCGGGCGTGGCGGAGACGTCGAGCGTGAAGCCGGGCTCGTCGTCGGCCAGGGGCTCGAGCGTGGCGAGCTGCGACGGCAGGAGCGACGTGGGCATGAAGTGCCCGCTGCGGTGCTGCATGCGCTCGGCGAGGAGCTCGGGGGTGCCGTCGAGGTGGACGAAGCACACCTCGCCGCGGGCCGTGCGCAGCAGGTCGCGGTAGGTGCGCTTGAGCGCGGAGCACGTGACGACGCCGGACCGGCCGGCCTCCGCCTCGCTGCTCAGCCAGTCGCGGATCGCCTCGAGCCAGGGCCACCGGTCGTCGTCGGTGAGCGGCGTCCCGGCGCTCATCTTGTCGATGTTGGCCTGCGGGTGGAAGCGGTCGGCCTCCGCGTACTCGGTGCCGAGGCGCTGCGCGAGCAGCGTCGCGACGGTGGTCTTGCCCGAGCCGGCCACGCCCATCACGACGAGGTGCTGGGGCAGGGGGTGGTTCCCGGCGTCGTCGGGCCGGTCGGTGGAGCTGACGTCCGTGTCCATGTGTCGACTTCCGTGTCGGGTGGGGGCGTCCGGTCGGGGCGGTGCCTGGGGCCCGGCCGTCCCGGTGGCGACCGTCGTGGTCGTCCTCGGCCTCCACTGTGGGGCATTGGTAGCACCTTTGGCAAGTGATTGATAGCACCATTGGCCGCCACTAGGCTGCGAGACATGGCGACGACGGTCCTGCACACCACCGTGCTCGACACTCTCGGACGTCGCATCACCAGCGGCGACGTCCCCGCGGGCACGCCGCTGACCCTGGAGTCGATCGGCTCCGAGTTCGGGGTGTCGCGCACCGTCGCGCGCGAGGTCATGCGGCTCCTCGAAGGGCTCGGGCTCGTGCGGTCGAGGCGCCGCGTCGGGATCGTCGTGCTCGGCATCGAGGACTGGAACGTGCTCGACCCGCGCGTCATCCGCTGGCGTCTCGAGGGCCCCGGCCGTGACCCGCAGCTCCGCACGCTCACCGAGCTGCGGCACGCCGTCGAGCCGCTGGCCGCCGCCGGGGCCGCGCTCCACGCCACGCCCGCCGAGCGCGCCGAGCTCGTCGCCGCGGCCGGTCGCATGCGCCTGCTCGGGGAGGCGGGCGACCTCGAGGAGTTCCTCGCCCTCGACGTCCGGTTCCACGAGATCCTGCTCCGCGCGAGCGGCAACGAGATGTTCGGCGCGCTCGCGGGGGTCGTCGCGGCCGTCCTCAGCGGCCGGACGCACCTGGGCCTCATGCCCGCCTCGCCCGTCCCCGAGGCCCTCGACCAGCACGAGGCGGTCGCGCGCGCGGTCGCGGACGGCGACCCGGAGGCCGCCGAGGCCGCGATGGCCGCGATCGTCGGCGAGGTCCGCACCGCGCTCGACGGGGTCCCGCCTGCTCCCGCCTGAGCGGCACGCCCCGGCCCCGCCTGAGCGGCGCGTCCCGGTCCCGTCGGGGCTGGCAGGTCCCGCGGGCTCAGCGCGGGTGCACGCGGACCTCGGCCGCCTTGACGACGAACCAGACGCGCTCGCCCGGCACCAGGCCGAGCTCGGCGACCGCGCGCGGCGTGAGGTCCGCGGCCAGGCGCGGCGCGTCGTGCCCGACGGCGGTCGTCGCCCCCGCGGTCGGGTCGCCCGGGTCGTCGTCCACCGCGCGTCCCCACACGCGCAGGAGCGGCCCGTGCGGCTCGACGCTCGTCACGACGACCCGGTACGCGTTGCGCGGGCTGCCCTCGGGCGTCGTGCGGTGCACGGCGACCGCGCGCGGCTCGAACACCGCCACGGCGCCGCCCCCGACCGCGAGCGGCTCGTCCGCCGTCCCGTGCACGCGGACCTCCGCGCCGTCGACGGCGACGGTCACCTCGCGCGCGATGGTCTCCGCGCCCGGGCCGTCCGCCGCGACCTCGACCAGGTCCGTCCCGTCCGCGGTCCCGCCCGCTGTCTCCGACGCACCACCGCCCGCCGTCCGCGCCGGCTCCGGGACGGCGACGTGCGCGACGCTCCCCGCGAGCAGGTTGACGCCCGCGAGGCGCGCGGCGAACCGGGACCGCGGCCGTGTGAGCACCGCGTCGACCGGGCCGTCCTCGACGACGCGGCCGCCCCCCAGCACGACGACGCGGTCCGCGAGGAGCAGCACGTCGAGCAGGTCGTGGGTCACGAGCAGGGTCGTGCGCGGGTGCTCGCGCTGCGCGTGGTGCAGCACGGTCCTGACGTGCTGCGCGACGCCGACGTCGAGCGACGCGAGCGGCTCGTCGAGCAGGAGCACGCGCGGGTCGGTCACGAGCGCCCGGGCGATCGCGACGCGCTGCGCCTGCCCGCCCGAGAGGTCGGTCGAGCGGCGCCGCGCGAGGTCCGCCGCGCCGACGCGGGCGAGCGCGTCCCGGGCCTCCTCGCGGGCACGAGCGCGGGGCACGCCCCGGGACCGGAGGCCGAACGCGACGTCGTCCTCGACCGACAGGTGCTCGAACAGCAGCGGGCGCTGGCTCAGCCACGCGAGGTGGCGACGGCGCGGCGGGAGGCGCGAGACGTCGTCGTGCCCGACGGCGACGCGCGCACCCGGGGCCTCGCCGGGCGTGAGCAGGCCCGCGACGACCTGCACGAGCGTGGACTTGCCCGCGCCGTTCTCGCCGAGCACCGCCACGACCTCGCCCGGCGCGACGGTGAGCTCCACGTCGAGCCCGCGCTCCGGCACGACCGCGCGCACGGTCAGCGCGGCGGGGGGCGTCGGGGCCGCAGGCCCGGCGGGTGCCGGGGCCCGGTCGGCCGGCGGGCCGGCCTGCGGGGCAGGGGAGACGACGGCGCGGGGGCGGGGGCCGCCGTCGGGCAGGGAGCCCTCGACGCCCCGCCGCGGGCACGAGGCCCCGAGCACGCGCGGCCCGTGGACGACCGCGGTGATGAGGACCGCCACCACGACGAGCACGAACGACAGCGCGACCGCGCTGTCCGGGTCCGCGCTGCGCTGGAGGTAGATCTCGAGCGGCAGGGTCTGCGTGACGCCCTGCAGCGCGCCCGCGAACGTCAGGGTCGCCCCGAACTCGCCGAGGGCGCGCGCGAACGCGAGCACGGCGCCCGACAGCAGCCCCGGCAGGACGCGGGGGAGCGTGACCCGGCGCAGGACGGTCGTGGGCCGAGCGCCGAGCGTCGCGGCGACGTCCTCGAGGCGCGTGTCCTGGCTGCGCAGCGCGCCCTCCAGGCTGAGCACGAGGAACGGCAGCGCGACGAAGGTCTGCGCCAGCACGACGGCCGTCGTCGTGAACGCGACCTCGATCCCCAGCACCTCGAGGTGCCGGCCGATCAGGCCCCGCCGCCCGAACGTGTGCAGCAGCGCGATGCCGCCGACGACGGGCGGCAGCACGAGCGGCAGGAGCACGAGGGCGCGTGCGACGCGCTGCCCCGGGAACGTGGTGCGCGCGAGGACGAGAGCCATGGGCGCGCCGAGCACCACGCAGCACGCCGTCGCGGCGAGCGCCGTGCGCAGCGACAGGCCGAGCGCGTCGAGAGCCGCCGGAGAGGTCACGAGCGCCCAGAAGCCGCCGGTCCCGTCCGGCCCCGGCGTGAGCTCCACGCGCCCGACCATCGCCACCACGGGCACGACGACGAACAGCGCGCCCAGCAGCGCGGGGACGAGGACCCAGCGGGGCAGGCCGCGCATCAGGAGCCGCCGGGAGGCACGGGGGTCACGGTGCGTCGGGCGTGCCGAAGCCCGCGGCGGCGAGCGCGGCCTGCCCGGCGTCGCCGGTCACGAGGTCCACCCACGCCTGCGCGAGCGCGACCTGCTCCGGGCCGGCGTCCTCGGCCGCCGCGACGAGCGCGATCGGGTAGACGTTGAGCGCGGCGCTCGTCTCGGGCACGTCCACGACCTCGACGTCGTCGCCCGCGAGCGTCGCGTCGGTGACGTAGACGAGCCCCGCGTCGGCCTCGCCCGCCGTCACCTTGCCGAGCACGTCGGTGACGCTGGCCTCCTCGCTCACGCGGTGGAGGGTCACGCCCGCGGCCTCGGCGACGGTGTCGGTCGCGCTGCCGCACGGCACCTGCGGCGCGCACACGACGACCTTGACGTCGTCCCCCGCGAGGTCGGCGAACGTCTCGACACCCGCGGGGTTGCCGGGCGGCGTGACGATCGTCAGCGTGTTCGTCGCGAACGCGACGGGGTCGGCGGCGTCCCCCGCGTCCACGACGCGCGTCATGGAGCGCTCGTCCGCGGACGCGAAGACGTCGGCCGGCGCGCCGGCGAGGATCTGGTCGCCCAGGTCGGACGACCCGGCGAACGACAGGGCGACGGTCACGCCGTCGTGCTCGTCCTCGAAGTCCGTCGCGAGGTCGGTGAACACGTCGCGCAGCGAGGCCGCGGCGAGCACGGTGAGGGTGCGGTCCGCGGCCGTCGTGCGCGCGGCGTCCGGGGCGGCGCCGTCGTCGGTCCCCGCGTCCGTGGCGCACGCGGCGAGGCCGGCGACCAGGGCCGCCGCCCCGAGCGCCGCGAGAGGGCCCCCGGTGGCGCGGCGGGTGGTCGTGCGGGCGGGCGCGCTCACGCGGCTCCTCCGGGGGTCTCGACGATGACGGTCGTCGCCTTGACCACCGCGACGGCCAGGCTGCCGGGCTCGAGCCGCAGCTCGCGCACGGCCTCCGTGCTCATGAGGGACACGACGCGCTGGCCGCCGCAGAGCATCTCGACCTGGGACATGACGGTGTCGCTCACGACGTCCGTCACGATCCCCACGAACCGGTTGCGGGCCGAGCGGGCGACGCCCGACGGGTCGGGCGTCGGGTGCGACTGCGCGACGGCGAAGCGCGCGAGCTCCGCGCCGTCGACGACCTTGCGCCCGGCGTCGTCGGCGCTCGCGGCGAGGTCCCCGGCGTCGACCCAGCGGCGGACGGTGTCGTCGCTGACCCCGAGCAGGTTCGCGGCCTCGCGGATCCGAAAGTGCGGCATGAATGCAACCGTAGGCCCGCATCTGCGGACTGTCACCGGCGGGGATGCGCTGGGCTTCGCGGCCCGGCTGGCGAAGTGCAGTCTTCCCGCTTCCCCGAGCACGCCCCTGGCGTGCGGCTAGGCGACGTGCAGCTGGCACTCGGGGCACACGAGTACGGCCGAGGCCGCTTCGTCGCGAGTGATCGAGCAATGATGCGGGCACAGGATGCTGACTCGGTGCGGGACGCGGGAGCCGGGGATCGAGCCCCAGGCGATGATGTGCAGGACGCGGGCACGGGCTGGGCCACCGCAGCCCGGACAGTCCACGGCGATCCACTTCTCGATGACGCTCATGGCGGCTCACGTTCTCGGCGCAGTCTTCGCGACCCTGATGGTTGCAGTACGCCGTCGTGGCCCGGGAGGTCCGCCGGCAGCGGGCTGCTTCACGACCGGCATTCCCCGCGACACGTGGACGCGTCTCTCACGATGCGCCCTCCGTGGCCCGCTCGCCACACCTGGTGAGGCGAGTCATCAGGTGCGCCAGGTGGGGTCGAAGTCCGGGTGCTCGGCGTAGGGCGTGGCGAGTGCTCGCAGGATGCGGTCACCGACGAAGGCGATGCCGCTCTGGGCGCGCTCGTCGGTGTCGCGCTCCAGGTCGGCGGTCATGTCGTACCCCGTGGCCTCGTAGGCGAGGGTGATGATGCGTCGTTTCATCGCGCACTCCGTCAGGATGCGTGAGCATGACCACGGCGCTGGAGGTCCTGGCCCGTCCTCGAGGGTCGCGCACGCTGCTTCGTCCTCGTCGATCCGAGCGAGGAGGAACTCCGTCAAGGCCATCTGCTCATCCTCCCACTGACGGCTGGAAAGTCTCTCGTGGACACAGCGAGCAACCCGTCCAGGTGTAGTGTCGAAGTGTGGTTGATCGCCGGATCGGCCCACGCGACGCCGATCGAGAAGGCTCTCGGACGCCGGGCGAGATGGATGCCCCGGACGAGGACACCTCGGGCGCGCGGTGGGACGACGACGGGGGTTATGAACCCGACCTGGAGGACGCACCGATCTCCTTGAGTGGGGCGCCTGACGCCTCACCGACTGCCGCGACGGCAGCGGATGCGAGCCGGCCCGCCGGTTCCGAGCATCGGACGTCACCATGAGCACCACCACCCCTACTGCCACGTCCTTCGGCCGGGTGCAGGACACCGCACTGCAGCTGCGGGGCGTCCTGGACACTGCGCTGCCGCGCGAGCTCGGCACCGACGCGGAGCCCCCCCTCTACACCGTGACCGCCGTGTTCTCCCGCCGCGTGTCGGGCCCGGAGCAAGCGTTGCTCGAGCTGCCCGCCGTCACGACGTTGCTCGCCGATCACGGCTATGCGGGGGTCAGGCTGCGGGTGGAGGACCGGCGCCTGCTCATCGAGAACACGAACCTCGCCATGCTCTCCGGCGGGCTCGCCCACGAGATCGCGACGGTGATCCGGGACACCCAGGAGGCGATCGCGACGGAACGGACCAGGCGGGCGGACGAGCTCGAGGCCTGGCGCGCGGCCGAGGCCGTGCGTGCCGCGAGCGTGAAGGCCGAGGCCGACCGTGTCCGCTTCGAGTGAGACACCGCAGCCCCTGGCGTTGGCGGGCCGCGGGCTGCCTGCGGCGCGGGCGACGGCTCGGGACTACTCGGTGCTGGCGAAGATCGTGCGCGAGTCGGGGCTGCTGCGTCGGCGGTACGGCTACTACTGGACCCGGCTCGTCGTGACGGTCGCCGCGTTCGGTGCCGTCTGGGCCGGGATCGTCCTCGTGGGTGACTCCTGGTGGCAGCTCCTGCTGGCCGTGGTGCTCGCACTCGTTCTCGCCCAGCTCGCGTTCCTGGGCCACGACAGCTCCCACCGGCAGGTGTTCCGGTCGCGGGCCTGGAACGACTGGACCGCTCGCATCCTCGCGAACGCGCTCGTCGGGCTCAGCCACGCCTGGTGGACGATGAAGCACGACGCCCACCACGCAGCCCCGAACCAGGAGGGCCACGACCCTGACATCTCACCGGGCGTGATCGCGTTCACGCCCGCCGTCATCGCGAGCCGTCACGGCTGGCGAGGGTGGCTGGCACGTCGGCAGGGCTGGTACTTCTTCCCCCTGCTCGCCCTGGAGGGCCTCAACCTGCACGTCGCGAGCGTGCGCCGGGTGCTCGGCCGTCGGCCCGTGCCGCACCGTGGCGTGGAGGTCCCGGTCCTGCTCCTACGGCTCGCGCTCTACCTGGTGGTGCTCGGCTTCCTGCTTCCCCCGACCCTCGCGGCGGCGTTCCTCGCCGTGCAGCTCGCGGTCTTCGGCATCCTGCTCGGCGGCGCGTTCGCACCGAACCATAAGGGCATGCCGATCGTCCCGGCGACTGCGGACGTCGACTTCCTGCGCCGCCAGGTCCTCATGTCCCGCAACATCCGCGGCGGCCCGGTCGTCGACTTCTTCATGGGCGGCCTCAACCGCCAGGTGGAGCACCACCTGTTCCCGAGCATGCCCCGCCCGAACCTCAAGCGCGTCCAGACCCTCGTGCGCGAGTACTGCTCCCAGCTCGGCGTGACCTACACCGAGGTCGGGTTCTTTACCTCCTACCGGATCGTCGTCCAGTACCTCAACGACGTCCCCGGACGCGCCCGCGATCCGTTCTCCTGCCCCCTGGCCGCCAGCCTCGGCCGCTAGGGACACCGGGCCGCGCGTACAGCCGCTCCCAGGTTCGTTCCCAGGTTGAGGGCGTAGGGTCGGGCTATCCGCGGCGAACGTGCCCCATATGAGGTGCGCGGGCCCGGAACCGCAAGGAGGCCACCATGGCCACCACCCCGCTCAGCTCCGCGACGAACGGACAGCCCACCGCCGCCGTGTCAGGCAGCCGTCCCGACTCACGCGTGTCCCGCACGTCGGGCAACCCGACAAGAACTCCCCGAACCCGCACCGGAGCCACCTGGGTCGGCCTGTGCGTCGCCGCCCTCGTCCTGGTCGCACTCATCGTGTTCATGCTCCAGAACACCCAGCTCGTGATCGTCTCCTTCCTCGGCTGGCAAGGTTCCGTCCCGCTCGCCCTGGCCCTGCTCATCGCAGGCATCGGCGTCGGGATCGTCGCCCTCGTCGTCGGTACCCTGCGCATCCACCAGCTCCGCCGACGCCTCGCACGCCAGGTCTAGCACCGCGGTGTGCCGATGACCGACGACCGAGAGACCTCGATCCACCGACCCGTCGACCTCGTGGGCGAGATCGACGCCTCCCAGCGCGAGATGGAAGACGTCATCTCGGTCGTCGACCAGGGGGCGCCCGTCGAGCTCGTCCTCTACGTCGCCGCACGCGCGCGCCTCGACACGGCCGTCGCCGCATGGAACCAGCGCGTGGGAGCCACCCAGCCACCATCTCGGTGACCGCGAGCCTGACGCACCGCCTGGTGCTCGAGCTCCAGGTGGAGCACGTCGGTCGCGAAGGCGACAACCGGGGGAGCGCGCCCGACCGTCGGTCCTCGCAGCGCTGGGCGGTGCAGCGTGGGTGAGACCGCCGTCGTTCCTCGCGGTATCGAGCAGCGGGTCGTCGGGCGAAGGGCGATCACGGGACGTGCCGTCGTCAGGACTCACGGCTGGGCGACGCTGGTCGGGCGTGGCATGGTCGATCGGCTACGCGGAGGGTCGCGTGGTGCTCCACACGAAGAGGTCCGACGCTCCTGCGAGCTCGAGCACGTCTCGGGCGTAGTCGCTGCAGCCCAGGATGATCGGCCGCAGAGGGGCGCTGGCGGCGAGCAGGAGGAGGCTGACACCGGCGGAGTCCAGGAACGTGACGCGCGAGGCATCGATGTGCAGCGCCCCATGGGCCGGGCTCGGGCGAGGTTGCGCGGACTCGACGACGGCGTAGTCGATCTCGCCCCACAGCTCCCACGAGTCGGGGCTGGATCGCAGGCCTCCGTGCAACGGGACGGGGGGATAGGTGGCCGGGTCGCTCTCGTGAGCCATGCGGGTGCCTTTTTCCGTTGAGGCCGGCCGACGCGGGAACACTGTCGGCTTCCAACCTCTCACACTCGCCGCTTCGGCGGTGGTCGGTCACCAGGTCCAGCAGCCGTCGTCAGTGCGCGCCTCGGTTGCCCGATCGTGTTCCGACTCGAGGCACCGTGGCGGTGCGGGTACGCCCGACCCCATCGACGACGGCGAGCCCTCGAACGCCCGCGCCGCCGCCTCACGACGCGCGGCCCATGATCGCAGACGGCTCGCCAGCCACCACGAACCCGTCTCCCGCTCCGACGCCGCCCACGGCGCCCGACCCGGACGCGCGGAACGTCTCCTGCGCCGGGTGTGGCACGCTCGGCGCGTGAGCGAGACGACCACCCGGGACGACGTCCGCGTCGTCGTGGAGGACCCGACGACCCCCGACGTGCTGGCGCTGCTCCAGGAGCACCTGGACGACATGCACGCGACGTCGCCGCCCGAGAGCGTGCACGCGCTCGACGTCGAGCGCCTGCGTGCACCGGACATCACGTTCGTCACCGCGCGGTCCGCGGACGGCGGCCTCCTCGGGTGCGGCGCGCTCAAGCAGCACGACGCGACGCTCGGTGAGCTCAAGTCCATGCGCACGACGGCGGCCGCGCGAGGCCGGGGCGTCGCCGCCACGGTCCTCGCGCACCTGCTCGACGCCGCACGCGACCGCGGCCTGGACCGCGTGAGCCTGGAGACGGGCACCGAGGACTACTTCGCGGCGGCGCGACGGCTCTACGCGCGCCACGGGTTCGTGCCGTGCGAGCCGTTCGCCGACTACACCGACGACCCGAACAGCACCTACCTGACGCTCTCGCTCGCCTGACGCGGCCGCCCTGCACCGGGGTAGAACCTCCGATCGCGAGGTAGAGCCCGCCGCGCTCTACGTCACGACCGGGGGCTCTACCTCGCGACCGTGCGGTGGCGGGGGAGCGCCACGCCTCAAGCCTCGAGGCGCAGGCGCGCCCCGAGCGCGACGGCGGCGACGACGGCCGCGCCGGCCACGAGGACGAGGTCCTTGAGCACGTACTGGCCCATGAGGGTCATGCCGTGGCCGAACAGCTCGCCCGCGAACAGCACGATCGGCGAGAGGATCCCGGCCATCGCGACGGCGAGCGCGAGCAGCCCCGCGCGGAGCAGCCGGCCGGTGAGGAGCGTCAGGCCGATGAACGTCTCCAGGACCGCGGTGAGCACCACGGCCGTGGTCCCGCCCACGAGGCCGAGCGTGAGCGTCTCGACGGTCCGGGCGGCGATCGTCTCCGCCGGGCTCGCGCCGGGGAAGAACTTGAGGACGCCGAAGCCGAGGAACACGAGGCCGAGGGCGACGCGCAGGGCGGGCACGGACCAGCGGGTGAGGACGCGCGCGGTCGCGGCGACGGCGGCGTCCGCCCGGCCCGCGAGACGTGCGGGCACGAGGGCGGCGCGACGGCGGCGGGCGGGCGTGGCGTCCGCCGCCGACGGCGCGGACGGGCGGGTGGCGCGGGGACGACCGGCGGTCGTCGGGGCGGTGGTGGACATGCGGGAACCTCTTCCGGAGACGGTCGCGGTCGGGGTGACCGCCCCGGGAGGGAGGGCGTCGCAGGGGGTCCTGGGGACGGCGTCGGGCCGAATTCACCCGCCGACGGGCGCCGACCCGGGCCAGCCGGACCGGCCGAACGGGACCCCGAAGGTCAGCGCGAGCGCGGGCGCTCCGAGGGGTCCCAGCCCGGGCGCGGGGCGCGCGCGGCGACCGACGCGTCGCGCGAGCGGTACACGACGTACGGGCGGAACAGGTACGGCACCGGGGCGGAGAACGCGTGCACGAGCCGCGTAAACGGCCAGAGGACGAACAGCAGGTTCGCCGCGACGATGTGGAGCTGGAACGCCGCCGGGACGCCCGCCATGAGCTCGGGCTGCGGCTGGAGGTACCAGAGCGAGCGGAACCACGGCGAGATGGTCTGGCGGTAGTCGTACCCGAGCCCGTCGGCGAGGAGCTGCGTCTGCACCGTGGCCCACGACCCGAGCAGGATCGACGCCGCGAGGAACACGTACATCGTCTTGTCCATGCGCGTCGTCGCGCGGAAGACGGGCCCGGACGTGCGGCGGCGGTAGATGAGGATGAGCAGGCCCGCGACGAGCACGACGGCCGCGACCGACCCCATGTACGTCGCGACGAAGTGGTACGCGACCTCCTGGATCCCCACCGCCTCCGTCCACGACTCCGGGACCACGAGCCCCATCAGGTGCCCGAGGATCACGAACAGCAGGCCGAAGTGGAAGAGCGGCGAGCCGAGGCGCAGCAGCCGCTTCTCGTAGAGCTCGCTCGATCGCGTCGTCCACCCGAACTTGTCGTACCGGTACCGCCAGACCGAGCCCACGACGAACACCGCGAACGTCACGTACGGGAACACGACCCACAGCAGGACCTCTCCGGTGCTCACCCCGCTCATCGCACCGCACCTCCCGTCCGGTCGGGCGCGCCCGTGCCGTACGGCTCGAGCGCGAAGGGCTCCATGCCCACGAGCTCGGCGGGCGGCCCCGCCGTCACGAGCTCGACGTACCGCTGCTGCGTGCGCTCGTCGAGCGGCGGCAGCGTGAGGCACACGGCCTCGACGACCCCGGTCCAAGGGCTGCGCGCGCTCTCGAGCGCCGTGCGCAGCACCTCGATGCCGTCGCGGTGGGACGCGAGCAGACCGGCCGCGATCGTCGCGTCGTCGCCCGTGGTCCGGGCCGAGAACTCGAGCACCGTCGGCAGGTAGTCGGGGAGCTCCGATCCCGTGACCTCCCACCCGGCCGCGCGGTACGCCTCGACGAACGCGACGAGCGCCGTCCCGCGCCGGCGGGTGTCGCCCGCCGCGTAGTACGAGAGGTACATCGAGCACTTCCGCTTGAGGTCGAACGTCGCGACGTACCGCGCCTGGAGCTCGCGCAGGCCCGGCCCGCCCGGCGTCGTGAGCACGTCGCAGAAGTCCTCCAGGCGCTCGCGGACGGGGCTGGGCAGGCTCGGGGCGGACGCGCGGACGGCGTCGACCGCGGCGAGCACGTCCTCGTCCGGGTAGGCCAGCAGCAGCGACGCGGCCATGTGGGCGGTGCGGCGCTGGGCGGCCGACGTCGCGACCGGGGCCAGGTGGTCGGGCTGCGGCCCCCGAGGTCGTGCCCCGGGCCGCAGCGCGGGGGTCGGGAGCAGGGAGCGCGCCCTCATCGGGTGCCCCCGTCAGGCTCGACGCCGGGACCACCCGCCGGACCACCCGCCCGACCGCCCGGCGCAGGTCCACCGGGCGGCGGGGGACCGGGGATCGTGTCGTGCCGCGCGTCCTGGCGCCCGCCCGGCAGCGAGCCCGGGCCGCCCGGCGTGACGCCGCCGGGTGCGCCCGACACGTCGCCCGGCTCGGGCCCCTCGCCCGGCGGGAAGAGGCCGGGCGGTCGGCCGTTCCCGTCCCAGTTGAGGAGGTTGACGCGGCCGGGGGTCGACGGCCCGTAGGGCGAGTCCGCCGTCTGCCGCGCCTGGAGCACGTGGAAGTTCTCGACCGCGACCGGCACCGGGCTCCCCGACGTCTCGCCGAACGGGCCGCCGCCCGTGAGGCCCATGCCGCCCATGCCGGGGCCGCCGTCGTAGTCGAGGGAACAGGACAGCTCGTCGAGCTCGCGCGCGATCTCGGTGTGCGCGGTCGGGATGACGTACCGGTCCTCGTACTTCGCGACGGCGAGCAGGCGGTACATCTCCTCGACCTGGGCACCGGTCATGCCGACCGCGGCCGCGGTCCGCTCGTCGGCCTCGCGGCCGAGGTTGATGTCGCGCATGTACGACCGCATGGCGGCCAGACGGCGCAGCACGCGCTCCACCGGGGCGGTGTCGCCCGCCGTGAACAGTCCGGCGAGGTACTCGAGCGGGATGCGCATCTTCGAGATCGCGGCGAACAGCGTGCGCCCGTCCTCGCCGTCGTTCCCGGAGGCGGCGACGACGTCGACGACGGGGGACAGCGGCGGGATGTACCAGACCATCGGCAGCGTGCGGTACTCGGGGTGCAGGGGCAGCGCGACCTCGTAGCGCGAGATGAGGTCCCAGATCGGCGAGCGCTGGGCGGCCGTGATCCAGTCGTCGGGGATGCCCTCGGCACGCGCGGCGGCCACGACCTCGGGGTCGTTCGGGTCGAGGAAGACGGCGCGCTGCGAGGCGAGGAGCTCGTGCTCGTCCTCGACGCTCGCGGCCTCGGTGACCTTGTCGGCGTCGTAGAGGACGAGGCCGAGGTAGCGCAGGCGTCCGACGCAGGTCTCGGAGCACACGGTCGGCAGGCCGACCTCGATGCGCGGGTAGCAGAGCGTGCACTTCTCGGCCTTGCCGGTCTTGTGGTTGAAGTAGACCTTCTTGTACGGGCACCCGGTGACGCACATGCGCCAGCCCCGGCACTGGTCCTGGTCGACCAGCACGATGCCGTCCTCGGCCCGCTTGTACATGGCGCCCGAGGGGCACGAGGCGACGCACGCCGGGTTGAGGCAGTGCTCGCAGATGCGCGGCAGGTAGAACATGAACGTCTTGTCGAGCTCGGTGGCGACGTGCTCCGACATGTGCTGGAGCACGGGGTCGTCCTGCATGGTCGCGGTCGAGCCGCCGAGGTCGTCGTCCCAGTTCGCGGACCACGAGATGTTGATGTCACCGCCCGTGAGCAGCGACTTCGGCCGGGCGACGGGCGTGTGCTGCCCCTGCGGCGACGAGAGCAGCATGTCGTACTCGTAGGTCCACGGCTCGTAGTAGTCGTGGATCGAGGGGAGCTTCGGGTTGGAGAAGATCGTCGCGAGCTTCTTCAGGCGGCCGCCGGCGCGGAGCTTGAGCCGGCCCTTCTTCGTCCGCACCCAGCCGCCCTGCCAGCGCTCCTGGTCCTGGTAGGTGCGCGGGTACCCGAGCCCGGGACGCGTCTCGACGTTGTTGAACCACACGTACTCCACGCCCGTGCGGTTCGTCCACGCCTGCTTGCACGTCACCGAGCACGTGTGGCACCCGATGCACTTGTCGAGGTTCATGACCATCGACATCTGCGCCATCACCCGCACGACGTCACCCCCTCCCGGCCGGCCGGCCCGAGGCCGCCTGCTGCGTCCGTCCGCGTCACGAGTACCGCACCTCCTGGCTCCGGCGCCGGACGACCGTCATCTCGTCGCGCTGGTTCCCGGTCGGCCCGAGGTAGTTGAACGCGTACGACAGCTGGGCGTACCCGCCCGCGAGGTGCGTCGGCTTGAGCAGGATGCGAGTGAGCGAGTTGTGGATCCCGCCGCGCAGGCCCGACGTCTCGGCGAGCGGGACGTCGATCGTGCGGTCGGTCGCGTGGAACATGTAGACCGTGCCCTCGGGCATCCGGTGGCTGACGATCGCGCGCGCCACCACGACGCCGTTGCGGTTGTAGGCCTCGATCCACTCGTTGTCCACGACGCCGATCTTGGCCGCGTCGGCCGGGCTCATCCAGATGCCCGGCCCGCCGCGCGAGAGCGACAGCATGAAGAGGTTGTCCTGGTACTCCGAGTGGATCGCCCACTTGTTGTGCGGGGTCAGGTACCGCACCGCGACCTCCGCGTGCCCGGCGGACCCCGGGTAGCCCGACGGCGAGGTGTCGCCCACGACGGGCGAGTCGCCGAACAGCCGGTGCATGTCGAGCGGCGGCCGGAAGACCGGCAGGTGCTCGCCGAGCTCGATCATCCAGTCGTGGTCGAGGTAGAAGTGCTGCCGACCCGTGAGGGTGTGCCACGGCTTGAGCCGCTCCACGTTGACGACGAACGCCGAGTACCGGCGCCCGCCGTGCTCCGAGCCCGACCACTCGGGCGAGGTGATGACCGGCGTCGGGCGGGACTGGACGTCCGGGAACGTCACGCGCTTGCCCTGCTCGCCCCGGGCGAGGTCCGCCAGGGGCGTTCCCGTGCGGCGCTCGACGTGCTCGAAGCCCTGCACGGCGAGGCGACCGTTCGTCGTGCCCGAGAGGGCGAGGATCATCTCGCACGCGTGCGTGTCGCGGTCGAGGCGCGGACGTCCGGCGGCGGGGCCGTCGGGCACGAGGCCGTTGCGCCGGCCGAGGTCCGCGACCTCCGGCCCGGGCGAGAACTGCACGCCCTTGGTCGCCATGCCCGCCTTCTCGGTGAGGGGGCCGAGCGCGGCCATGCGCGCGGCGAACGCCGGGTAGTCGCGCTCGACGACCACGAGCTTCGGCATCGTCACGCCCGGCACGAGCTCGCGCTCGGTCACGGGCTGCCCCGAGTCGGTGAGCGCGCCGTGCGGGACGGCCATCTCGTCCGGGGTGTCGTGCGCGAGCGGGGCGGCGACGAGGTCCTCCCGCACCCCGAGGTGCGTCACCGCGAGCTCGGAGACCTTCGCCGCGACGGTGTGGAAGATGTCGAAGTCCGTGCGCGTCTGCCACGGCGGGTCGATCGCCGGGTTGAACGAGTGCACGAACGGGTGCATGTCCGTCGAGGACAGGTCGTGCTTCTCGTACCAGGTCGCGGCGGGGAGCACGACGTCCGAGAACAGCGTCGTCGACGTCATCCGGAAGTCGAGCGTGACGAGCAGGTCGAGCTTGCCGCGCGGCGCCTCCTCGCGCCACGTCATCGACCGCGGGCGCCGCTCGGGGCCGGACTCCGCGGCGTTGACCGCGGCGTCCGTCCCCAGGAGGTGCTGGAGGAAGTACTCGTTGCCCTTGCCCGACGACCCGAGGATGTTCGCGCGCCACACCGTGACGACGCGCGGGAAGTTCGCCGGGTCGTCGGGGTCCTCGCACGCGAACCGGAGGTTCCCGGCCTTGAGCTCGTCGACGACGTGCTGCGCCGGCTCCTTGCCCGCCGCGCGGGCCTCGTCCACGAGGTCGAGCGGGTTGCGGTCGAACGTCGGGTAGCTCGGCATCCAGCCGCGCTGCGCGGACTCGACGAGCGTGTCCGCCGTCGTGCGCCCGGAGAACTGGCCCTGCGCGAGCGGCGACGCGAGCGCGTCCGCGGGCAGGCCGTCGTAGCGCCACTGGTCCGTCGCGAGGTACCAGAACGCGGTGCCGATCATCTGGCGCGGCGGTCGTGACCAGTCGAGGCCGCCCGCGTACTGGGCCCACCCCGTGACGGGACGGCACTTCTCCTGCCCCACGTAGTGCGCCCACCCGCCCCCGTTCACGCCCTGGCAGCCCGTGAGGGTGGTCAGCGCGAGCATCGCGCGGTAGATCGTGTCGGAGTGGAACCAGTGGTTGGTGCCCGCGCCCATGATGATCATCGAGCGCCCGCCCGAGTCGAGCGCGTTCTGCGCGAACTCCCGCCCGATGCGCGCGGCGGCCGCGGCCGGGACGCCCGTGAACCGTTCCTGCCACGCCGGGGTGGCGGGCGTCGCGTCGTCGTCGTAGCCGGCGGGCCACTCGCCCGGCAGGCCGAGCTCCGGCCGGTTCACGCCGTACTGCGCGAGCAGCAGGTCGAGCACCGTCGTGACGAGCCGCCCGCCGACGCGCCGCGCCGGCACGCCGCGCACGACGACGCCCGCACCGCCCAGGTGCGCGCCCGCGTCGTCGCCCGGGGCCGGGTCGAGGTCGAACCGCGGCAGCCCGACGGCGACCGTCTCGTACGAGAGCCCGACCGGGGTAGAGCCCTGGTCCGCCGGGGTAGAGCCCTGGTCTGCCGGGGTAGAGCCGCGGTCCGCCGGGGTAGAGCCCTGGTCGGGCGACAGCGGGCGCTCGGGGACGGTGTCGCGGCTGGGAGGCGTCTGGGGGGAGCCCCAGAAGACGCCGTGCGGGTCGGCGACCGAGAGCAGCGGGTCGATGTCGCCGAGGTCGAGGTTCCACCGCCCGGCGTCGGCCTCGCCGTAGCGGTGGCCGAGGCTGCCGTGCGGGACGCGCGGGGTGCCGTCCGCGTCGAGCACGACGGTCTTGAAGCGCGCGTTCGCCGAACCGGCGTCGTCGTCGCCGGGGCGCCCGACGCCGTCGGGCAGGTCCGCCGCGGTGAGGAACTTCCCGGGCACGTACGTCGTGCCCGAGCCGTCGTCGTGCTCCTCGAGCACGACGAGGTGGGGGAGGTCCGTGAAGCGGGCCGCGTACTGCGCGAACTGCGGGGTGCGGCGCTGCGCGTAGTGCTCCGTGAGGATCACGTGGCCCATGGCCTGGGCGAGCGCGCCGTCGGTGCCCGGGTGCGGGGCGAGCCACTCGTCGGCGAACTTCGTGTTGTCCGCGTAGTCGGGCGACACGACGATCACCTTCTGACCGCGGTAGCGCGCCTCGGTCATGAAGTGGGCGTCGGGCGTGCGGGTCACGGGGACGTTCGAGCCCCACATGATGCAGTACGTCGAGTTCCACCAGTCCGCGGACTCCGGGACGTCGGTCTGGTCGCCGAACACCTGCGGGGACGCGACGGGCAGGTCGGCGTACCAGTCGTAGAACGACAGCATGGTGCCGCCGAGCAGCTGGACGAACCGCGCACCGACCCCGTGGGAGACCATCGACATGGCCGGGATCGGCGAGAACCCCGCGATGCGGTCGGGCCCGTACGCCGCGATGGTGTGCACGTGCGCGGCGGCGACGATCTCCGCCGCCTCGTCCCACGTGGCGCGCACGAGGCCGCCCTTGCCGCGCGCCGCCTTGTAGGCGCGGGCGGTCTCCGGGTCGGTCGTGACCTTGCGCCACGCGAGCACCGGGTCGCCCGTCGCGGCCCGGGCCGCGCGGTAGGCGTCGAGCAGCGCGCCGCGCACGTAGGGGTAGCGCACGCGCGTGGGGGAGTAGGTGTACCAGGAGAACGCGGCGCCGCGCGGGCAGCCGCGCGGCTCGTACTCGGGCGAGTCCGGCCCCACGGAGGGGTAGTCGGTCTGCTGCGTCTCCCACGTGATGATGCCGTCCTTGACGTACACCTTCCACGAGCACGACCCGGTGCAGTTCACGCCGTGCGTCGAGCGCACGACCTTGTCGTGGGACCAGCGGTCGCGGTAGAACACGTCGCCCTGGCGACCGCCCGTGAGGAACACCTGCCGCAGGTCGTCGGACACCGTCCCGCGCTTGAGGTGCTTGCCGAGCCGCAGCAGCGCGTCCTCGACCGGTCCCTCCGACGTCGTCGTCATGCGGCGCTCCCGTCGCTCGGAGCGGCAGCGACCACCGGGCGCCACCCGGGGCGGCGCGCCGGCAGCGACGACGGCACGGACAGGTACGACATGAGGCCTCCTGGGCGAACAGGTGCGGCGGTCGGTCCACAGCCACTATGCCCAGACCGTCCGGATCGCGCGCGGCGAGCGCACGCCGCGGTCCCGCCCCGCCCGGCTCGCTACCGTGGCGCCATGACCGCACCCACCGGACGGCCCGCGGACGTGACCGTCGCCGTCGTCACCGTGTCCGACCGCTGCTCGCGCGGCGAGGCGGAGGACCGCTCGGGACCGCTCCTCGCGGGGCTGCTCGCGGCGGCAGGCTGGGCGGTCGTCACCGACCTCGTGCCCGACGGCGTCGCCCCCGTCCGCGACGCGGTCGCCCGGGCGGTCGCCGGGGGAGCGCGCGTCGTGCTCACGACCGGGGGGACCGGCGTCGGGCCGCGCGACCTCACGCCCGAGGGCACCCGCGAGGTGCTGGCGCAGGAGGTCCCGGGCATCGCGGAGGAGCTGCGCCGCCGGGGCGCGGAGCACGTCCCCGCGGCGGTGCTGTCGCGCGGCGTCGCGGGGGTCGCGCCCGGCCCGCACGGGCGCGCGCTCGTGGTCAACCTCCCCGGTTCCACGGGCGGGGTGCGCGACGGCTGGGCCGTCCTGGAGCCGCTCCTGCCGCACGTCCTCGCCCAGCTCGACGGCGGCGACCACTGACGACCAGGCCCTCCCGGCGGGCCGACCAGGCGGTCGTGGCGGGTCCTGGGGCCCTGACGAGCCAGGATCGCCTGCTCGGCACGGGGCGGGGCAGCGGGGTGGGTCAGTCAGCCGCCGGCGAATGGGGGGAGGACGTCGACCGTCTCGTCCTCGGCGATCCGGGTGTCGTCGTCCGCCGCGCGGACGCCTCCCACGAGGAGCGAGCAGCGCGGGAGCACGTCGGCGAGCGCCGCGTGCCGGGCGACGACTGCGGCGTGCAGCTCGCCGACCGTCGTCGCGTCGACGGTCTCGGACTCGGTGCCGGCGGCGTCGCGCGCGCCGGCGAAGTAGCGGACGGTGGCCATCTCTCAGTCCTGCGTCTCGGCCGGGGCCGCGGTGCCGGGCAGCTCGGGCTCGGGCGTCCACGCGAGCGCGAGCTCGGTCGCCCGGTCGAGCACGTCCTGCACGCTGCGGCCCGACCCGTCGTGCGCGGCGAGCCCGGCGACGTAGCCCGCGACGAACGTGGTGAGGGGCGCCGCGGGGCGCTCGATGCCGTGCGCGGCGTCGCGCGCGAGGTCGAGGACCGCGCCGATGTCGACGACCTCCGGGTCGAGGTCGAGGTCCTGCGCGAGCGCGTCGACCCAGCGTTCGAGGTTCGTCATCGTGGCCTCCGGCCGTCGTCGGGGGTGCCGGCGGGCGGGGCGCCGGGCACCGCGGGCGCGCCTGCGGCCAGGCGGCGCTCCTGCTCGCGGGCATCCTCCCACGTGTCCACGTCGTCGGTGGCACCCGTGTCGTCGGGGACGCCGATCGCGGGCAGGCCGGCGAGCAGGCGCCGCACCGACGCGCCGTGCACGGTCGGCAGCGCGGCGAGCGCGGCGTCGAGCGCCGCGCGCTCGTACAGGCCGACGAGCCACTGCTCCCGTCCGTCGCGCACCGCGTGCACGGCGACCTCGCCGCTCCGGCGGCGGGCGGCGGCGAGCAGCGCGGGCACCGCCTCCGCGGCCCGCGGGACGTCGCACGCGAGCACGAGCACCCAGGGGGCACGGCCGTCGTCGGGCAGGGCGGCGAGCCCGGCCGCGATCCCGGCGACGGGCCCCCCGAACGGCGGGTCCTCGCGCGTGCGGACGTAGCGCCCCGGGGCGGCGAGCTCCGCCGGCCCGACGACGACCGTCCGCCCCGCGCCCGCCGTCGCCGCGAGCGCGTGCTCCAGCAGCGGCCGACCCCCGACGACGAGCCCGGGCTTGGGCGTCCCGAGCCGCTCCGCCCGGCCCCCGGCCAGCACGACGGCGTCGAACGCGAGGGACGGTTCGGCACCCCGCGCGGGGATCGGCAGCTCGAGGTGCCGACCCGGCGCGTCGGGTGCCGACCCGTCGTCGGGGTGGGCCGTCACGGCTCGCGGTGCCAGTCGCCGGACTTGCCACCGGTCTTCGCGACCAGCCGCACGTCCGTGAGCTCGACGGACTTGTCGAGGCCCTTGACCATGTCGACGACAGCGAGGCCCGCGACGGCGACGGCCGTCAGCGCCTCCATCTCGACGCCGGTGCGGTCCGCGGTCCGGACGGTCGCGGTGACGTCGACGCCGTGGTCGCCCACGACGAGGTCGACGACCGCCCCGTGGACCCCGATGACGTGCGCGAGCGGCAGGAGCTCGGCCGTCCGCTTGGCGCCCGCGATCCCGGCGACGCGCGCGACGGCGAGCACGTCGCCCTTGGGGACGGTCCCGTCGCGCAGCGCGGCGACGATGTCGGGGGAGCACCGCACGGTCCCGGTCGCCGTCGCGGAGCGGACGGTGGGCTGCTTGGCGGTGACGTCGACCATGCGCGCGCGCCCGCGCTCGTCGAGGTGCGTGAAGCTCATGCCGCCACTCTCGCACGCGGGGCAGCGCGCGGCGCCACGCCCGGGGTCGGCCGCGGGCTCGGGTGCGCTCGCGGCCCGCGACCGCGAGGATCGACCCATGCGCAGCTCACTCCTCGACCACGCCGAGCGCTCCGTCGAGCCCGGCAGCTTCCAGCTCCAGAACGACCGCATGCTCAAGGTCGACCTCCGCGGCACGGGCGGGTTCTTCTTCGCGAAGCAGGGCTCGATGGTCGCCTACCAGGGCGACGTCGACTTCGCGTACGAGGGCAGCGGCGGGCTCGGCAAGATGTTCAAGAAGGCGTTCACGGGCGAGGGCATGTCGCTCATGAAGGTCTCGGGCAGCGGCGACGTGTTCCTCGCGCAGGACGCGGACCAGGTCTTCGTGCTCCACCTGGAGGACGAGGGCGTGACGGTCAACGGCGCGAACGTGCTCGCGTTCGAGAGCTCGCTCGCGTGGGACATCAACCGGGTCGAGGGCGCGTCGATGCTCAGCGGCGGCCTGTTCAACACGACGTTCACCGGGACCGGGGCGCTGGCCGTCACCGCGTTCGGCACGCCCGTCGTGCTCGACGTCGACGTCCCCACCTTCGTCGACATGCAGGCCGCGGTGCTGTGGTCGACGTCGCTGCAGTCCTCGATCCGCAAGACGGCGAAGCTCGGGGCCGCGATCGGGCGCGGGTCCGGCGAGGCGTACCAGCTCGCGCTCTCGGGGCGCGGGATCGTCGTCGTGCAGGCGTCGGAGGGGCACCCGCCGCCCGCGGCGAAGTGATCGAGGCCGACCTCGGGCTCAGAGCAGCAGCACCTGCACGGGGTCGCCCGGTGCCACGGCCGTGACGTCGGCGCCGACGACGGCGAGCGCGTCGGCGTGCGCGAGCGCGCTCACGCGGTGCGAGCCGGAGCCGCGCGCCGTCGTGCGCTCGTCGGGGTGACGGCCCGCGGGGACGACGTGCGCGCCGTCGGGCTCGGTGTGGCGCACGAGGACGAGCTGCTCGCGCCCAGGCGGCGAGGACCACCCCGCGGCGGCGACGCGCCGGACGAGCGGGCGGCCCGTGCCGGGCACGCCGCGCAGCCGGTCCACGACGGGCCGCACGAACAGCTCGAACGACACGTACGCGCTCACGGGGTTGCCCGGCAGCGCGAGCCACGGCACACCCCGCCAGCGTCCGAGACCCTGCGGGCGGCCGGGCTGCATGCCGACCGCGACGAGCCGGGCGTCGGTGACCGCGTCCTGCCACGGCGTGCCCGCGCGGGTCGCGGGGTCGAGCACCTCGCGCACGACGTCGAACGCGCCCGCGCTCACCCCGCCGGTGCTGACGAGCAGGTCGGGCGGGGCGCCGTCGAACGCGTCGAGGAGCCCGTCCAACGTCGCGACGAGCGCGGCCGCGGAGTCGCCCACGGCCCCGCGCCGGACCACGCGCGCGCCCGCGGCCCGCGCGGACGCGGCGAGCAGGACCGAGTTGGAGTCCGGGATCCGCCCCGGCCCCGGCGTGGTGCCGGGGGCCACGAGCTCGCTGCCCGTGGAGAGCACCGCCACGCGCGGCGCGCGGTGCACGCGCACGGCCGCGTGCCCGGCGGACGCCGCGACCGAGACGTGCCGCGCGGTGAGCACGGTGCCCGCCGCGACGACGACGTCGCCTTGGCGCACGTCCTCCCCGCGGGGCCGCACGTGGGTGCGCGACGCGTCGTGGACCGCGACCGTCGTCGGCCCGCTCCCGGCCGCGCCCGGCGTGAAGCGACCGGTCGACGTGCGCTCGACGGGCACGACGGAGTCCGCCCCCGGCGGCACGGGCGCGCCCGTCATGATCCGGACCGCCTCGCCCGGTCCCAGGCCGGCGTCGAGCCCGGCCGGACCCGCGTCCCCGGCCGCGACGTCGCCCACGACGCGCAGCACCACGGGGGCCGACGGCGTCGCCCCCGCCACGTCCTGCGCGCGCACCGCGTACCCGTCCATCGCGGACGCGTCGAACGCGGGGGCGTCCAGGACGGACACGACGTCGGCGGCCAGGACGGCGCCCACGGCGTCCTCGAGCGGGGTGTCCGCAGGCGGCGTCGGGCGGACGAGCGCGAGCGCCTCCGCGGTGTGCTGGACGATCGTCCGACTCGGGTCGCGCGTCATGCCCGCACCGTAGCCGAGCCCGGGTGCCGACCTCGGGAGGGTGGGCTACGTTGGGCACCGGAGTCATGAAGCGGCCCGAAGCCCCCCGAACCTTGGGAGGACGACATGGCCTCGATCCCCGTGACCACCCTCAGCCCCGACCAGACGGCGCCCGTGCGCCCCGCAGCGCTTGCGGAGGTGCTCGCCGTGGGCACGCACCTCCTCGTGGGGCAGTACCGCGTCGAGCTCGGCACCGGGACGTGGTGGTGGTCGGACGAGGTGTACACCATGCACGGCTGGGCGCCGGGGGACGTCCAGCCCAGCCTCGACGCGCTGCGTTCGCGCAAGCACCCGGACGACCGCGCCCGCGTGGTGCGCGCCGCCACGGAGGCGATCCGTTCCGGTCGCCCGTTCTCGTGCGCCCACCGGATCGTCGACGGGCACGGCAAGGCCCGGTCCGTCGTCGTGACGGGACAGGGCCGACGGGACGCGCGCGGTCGCGTCGTCGAGATCGCGGGGTACGTCGTCGACGTCACCCCGACGCACAAGGAGGCGCTGGAGCGCGAGTCGCAGCGCGCCGTCACGCGCGCGTTCGTCGCGCAGGCCGCCGTCGAGCAGGTCAAGGGCGTGCTCATGGCCGTGCACGGCGTCGACGACGTCGCGGCGGGCCAGCTCCTCGCGGAGGCGGCCGGCGAGGCCGGCGTGCCCGTCCAGGAGACCGCCGCGCAGGTCATGCGCGCGCTGAGCAAGGCCGGCGGGGTCGGCCCGACGGCCGAGGCCACGGTCGCGGGCGCGTTCGCCGCCGTCCGTCCGGTCGCACGGCCCCGCGCCCACGAGGCGCAGCTCGCACGCCGTCGCGAGCCGGCCCGCTCCTGAGCCGGGCGGCCCCGCGCACGACGAGGCGCACGACGAGAAGGAGGAACGACATGACCGACGAGACCACCTTCCCGGCCCAGCAGCAGGAACCCCCGGGCCTCACCGGACGCATGGAACCGGTGCCCGACCACGGCGAGCAGTCCTACCGCGGCACCGGGCGGCTCGAGGGCCGTCGGGCGCTGATCACGGGCGGTGACTCGGGCATCGGTCGCGCCGTCGCCATCGCGTTCGCGCGCGAGGGCGCCGACGTCGCCATCGGCTACCTGCCCCAGGAGCAGGAGGACGCCGAGGAGACGGCGCGCTGGGTCCGCGAGGCGGGCCGCACGTGCGCCCTCCTGCCCGGCGACGTCACCGACGAGGCGACGGCACGGGCCCTGCCCGGACGCGCCGCGGACGAGCTCGGCGGGCTCGACGTGCTCGTCAACAACGCCGGCTTCCAGATGGCGCGGCGCGAGTCGATCGAGGACGTCACCACCGACGAGATCGACCGGGTGCTCAAGACGAACCTCTACGCGCTGCTGTGGATCACGCAGTCGGCGCTCGAGCACCTGGGCGAGGGCGCGGCGATCGTCAACAACTCGTCCATCCAGGCCTTCCAGCCGTCGACGTCCCTGCTCGACTACGCGTCGACGAAGGCGGCGATCAACAACCTCACGGTGAACCTCGCGGCCGAGCTCGGCCCGCGCGGCATCCGCGTGAACGCCGTCGCGCCGGGACCGATCTGGACGCCGCTCCAGCCGGCCACCCAGCCCGAGGAGAAGATCGAGCAGTTCGGGAAGGACACCCCGCTGGGGCGCGCGGGCCAGCCCGCGGAGGTCGCGCCGGCGTTCGTCTTCCTCGCCTCCCCGACGGACGCGAGCTACGTGTCCGGCACCGTCCTCGGTGTCACGGGAGGCAAGCCCGTGTTCTGACGGGCCCCTCCTCGCCGGGGGAGCCGCGGACGGTGAGACCGCGGCTCGCCCGGGAGGGTCGGAGGGTGGGCGTCCGCGCCCGCCCGGGGGCGGGACCGCCGCGAGAGCGACGGCGCCCGTGAGAGGGTCACAGCCGCCACGCCTTGTGCGGGCGAGACGGCCGCCGCCCCCGCCCCGCCCCGGTGACGCCCGGGCGGGGCCTCCGACGCCGTACGTGCTCCGGCTCGCCGCGACGTAGGCTTGCGGCGGAGACAAGGAGAGCACCATGAGCACCGATCGCGGAACGAGCGGCGAGCCGACCCCGGGAGGGTCCGGAGCACCGCTGACCGAGGTCCCCGTCGTCGACCTGATGGCGGAGGAGGCGACGGTGGCGGGCCTCGTGGCGGACGCCGCCCGCGCGCTCGCCGACGAGCCCACCCTCCAGCAGACGCTCGACCGGGTGGTCGAGCTCGCGGTGGCGATGGTCGACGGCTGCGACGAGGCCGGCATCTCGCTCGTGACCCGCCGCCGCATCGAGAGCGCGGCCGTGTCGGACCCGGTCGTGGCGCGCGGGGACGCGCTCCAGTACGAGCTCGACGAGGGCCCGTGCCTCGATGCCATCCGCGAGCACGCGCTCGTGGAGTCCGGGGACGTCGCTGCGGACCCGCGCTGGCCGCGGTGGGCGCCGCGCGCGGCGGGCGAGCTCGGCGTCGGCTCCATGCTGTGCGTCCAGCTCTACACGTCCGAGAACGCGCACGGCGCGCTCAACATGTACTCCGGCTCGCGCGACGCGTTCGGCCCGGACTCCCACCACCTCGCCTCGACGTTCGCGGCCGTCGCCGCCGCGGCCATCTCGGCCGCGCGGACCGAGGAGCAGCTGCAGTCCGCCGTCCAGACCCGCACGCTCATCGGGCAGGCGCAGGGCATCATCATGGAGCGGTACTCCCTGACGCCCGGCCGCGCGTTCGCCGTGATGAGCCGCGTGTCCCAGGACGCGAACATCAAGCTCGTCGACGTCGCCCGCGAGATCGTCGAGACCCGCCGCATCCCCGGCGTCGGCGCGCCCGCGGGGGACTGAGCCCCGGCGCTCAGCCGCCGGTGGCCGGCTCGTCGGCGCACGGCGCCTCGAGCAGCGCGTCGACCCGGCGTCGGACCGACTCGTCGAGCAGCGGCCCGGCCGGCTCGGCGCCGCCGACCACGCCCTCCACGAGGCGACGGGCGAGCTCGCGGACGGGGACGTTCACGTCGTTCGAGCGCCGGCGCAGCACCTCGAACGCGTCGTCGGGTCCCGTGCGCAGCGCCGCCATGAGCACGCCCTTCGCCTGCTCGATCACCGAGCGCGACGCGTCCGCGGCCCGGATCGACGCGGTCGCCTCGCGCCGCGCGGCCTCGGCGTGCGCCGTCGTCAGGTCGACGAAGTAGCCCACCACGTGCGCCCAGGGCAGCTCCGCGCCCGGGTTCTTCCCCTGCGCCGCGACGGCGAGCGTGCGAGTAGCGCCCGTCGCGTCCACGATGCGGTGCATGGACCCGAACGGCTCCCCGGTCCGCGCGGCCTGCGCGAGCTCGCTCGCGACGCGCTCGCGGTCCTCGGGGTGCTTGTGCGACAGGACGAGGGCGGTCGTCGGCACGACCTCGCCCGGCGCGAAACCGTGCATCTCGTACACCTCGTCGGACCACCACCACGAGTCGGTCGCGATGTCCACGCGGAAGCGGCCGACCGGCTGGGGGTCACCCGGGCCGAGGGCGGCGAGGAGGTCGGCGAGAGCGGGCGGGACGACGTCGTCGGGCTCGGTGGCGTCGGAGGGCAGGGCAGCGTCCATCGATGGGGGTCCCCGGAGATCGAGCAGGACGGAGCCGATTCCTGACCCCAGCAGACTGAAGATTATCCCAGCGTCGGCGCGAGGGAGGAAACCGTGACCACCCAGGTCAGCGACGGGCGGGACGAGTCGGCCGAGGAACGGTCCGACCGGAACTGGGCAGAGCTGCTCCAGGAGCTGCGCGTCATGCAGATGGGCGTGCAGATCCTCACGGGGTTCCTCCTCACGCTGCCGTTCCAGCAGCGCTTCGGGGACCTCGACACCTTCCAGACCGACGTCTACCTCGCGCTCGTCGCGCTGGCCGTGCTGTCGACCGGCCTGTTCGTGACGCCCGTGAGCCTCCACCGGACGCTCTTCCGCCGGCACCGCAAGACGACGCTCGTGACCCTGAGCGACCGGATCGCACGGTTCGGCGTGCTCGTCCTCGCGTTCGTCGTCACGGGGACCGTGCTGCTCGTGGTCGACGTCGTCGTGAACCGCACCGCCGCCCTGTGGTCGAGCGGCAGCGCGCTCGTGCTGCTCGTCGGCCTCTGGTTCGTCCTCCCGCGCCTCGTCGCCCGCGGCACCGCGGCGTCGGACTGACCTCGCGATCAAGACCTCTCGCCACACGAGGTAGCGAGGTAGAGCCGTGGTCACGCGAGGTAGAGCCGTGGTCATGCGAGGTAGAGCCGTGGCTCGCCGAGGTAGAGCTGTGGTCACGCGAAGTAGAGCCGTGGTCAATGGCGAAGACCATGGTGGAACCAGGCACCACCCTCCCCGGCCGCCCCGCGCCGGGCCGGAGGGTCGAGCGACACCCCCTGTCCACCATAGGCCGCGGCCTCCGGCGAGCAGGTGATTGTGGCCCGTCAGCCGACCACGACGAGCCCAGATCACCTGCTCGCCGCCGAGTTCCGGCGCGACCGCGGTGACCCGGTGGGCGGTGCGGTGCGAGCGCACCTGACCCCGCAGGCAGTCGCTCGGGCAGGGGAGACCCAGAGGTGAGACGACGCCGGGCGGGGTGAGTGGTGGTGCCGCGTCGTGGCGGGCCTGGCGGGAGCCGCGAGGAACGAGCGGCGGATGGTAGACGCGGCACCACCACCCACCCGCCCACCCAGGGCGACCACGCGCCGTCGGGCATGACCACGGCTCTACCTCGCGTGACCCCGGCTCTACCTCGCGTGACCACGGCTCTACTTCGCGAGCGCGGGACTTCTCCCGGGTGGGTCAGGACGACGAAGCGGCGGCGCGGGCCTGGACGCCCCGACGGACGGGACCGAGGGTGAACAGCAGGGTCAGCAGGGCGGTGAGGGCGAGCAGCCCGAAGCCCAGGCCGTAGGTGCCCTCCAGCTGGTAGACGGCGCCCATGAGCAGCGGCGGGATGAACCCGCCGAGTCCGCCCGCCGCGCCGACGAGGCCCGTGACCGCCCCGACCTTCTCGACCGGCGCGACCTTCGAGACGAGGGCGAACGTCGCGCCCGACGACGCACCGAGCGCGGCGGCGAGGCCGAGGAACGCGATCGTCCCGACCGGCACGAGCGACGGCTGGAACGCGACGACGGCGGCGAGCGCCGTGACGACGGCGAAGCACGCGACGGACACCGGCACGCCGCCGAACCGGTCGGACAGCGCGCCCCCGACGGGCCGCATGACGACGGCGAGCACGACGAACCCGGCGGTGCGGGCCGCGGCGTCGGACGCGGTGAGGTCGTACGCGTTGACGAGGAACGTCGGCAGGTAGACGGAGAACGCGACGAACCCGCCGAACCCGACGGCGTACAGCCACGAGAGCTGCAGGGTGGCGGGGAGGCGGAACGTCGCCCAGGTGCGGGACCAGAACCCGCCGGCGGGGGCGGTCGCCCGGCCGGGCGGGACGCGCAGCAGCAGCCACGACACGACGGCGAACACCGCGAGGACGGCGGCGACGAGGAGGAACGGGGCGGCGTCGCCCCACGCGTCGCGGATGCGGACGGTGGTGAACGCGGAGATCGCGGTGCCGCCCATGCCCATGCCGAAGATCCCGACGGCGGTGCCGCGCCGCGCGGGCGGATACCACGCGTTGACGAACGGAACCCCGACGGCGAACGCGGTGCCGCCGAGACCGAGGAAGAACCCGCCGACGATCAGCCAGGCGAAGCTGTCCGCGACGAGCCCGACGAACAGCACGGGCAGGATCGTCAGCGCGCTGACCAGGGGGAACATGATGCGGGCGCCGTACCGGTCCGTGAGTGCCCCTACCGGGATGCGGCCGAGCGACCCGACGACGACCGGGACGGCCACCAGCACGGACACCTGCACGTCGGTGAGGTCGTACTGCTGCCCGTACGCCGCGCCGAGCGGGCTGATGAGCGCCCAAGCCCAGAAGTTCACCGCGAACCCGATGGTCGCGAGGACGAGCATGAGGGTCGGGGAGGTGGACGTCGTCGTCGTCGTCGCGGCGGGCCCGGCGGCCCTGCCCGCGTCCTGCTGCGCCATGGCGACTCCTGGGGGAGGTGCCCGTCGTCGGGCACGGGGGGAGATCGTTGCGTCGAGCACCTCCACGCTAACGACGCTCCCCGCGCCGCGCGCGGGGAACCCCCCGTACCGTGGGGTCGTGCTCGACTGGCTCTTCGGGGGCGTGGCCCTGCTCAACGTGTACGCGCTCGCCCTCGTGGTGCTGCGCGCGCCGCTGTACCGCACGCGCGTGTACCGGCCGATGCTCCTCAACATCGGGCTCTCGATAGCGCCGGTGATCGTGCTCGGGCTCGTCGTCCTCGTCGACGCCGTGCTCATCGCGGGCGGCGCCCCGTCGTGGGCGGTCGTGACGTGCGCCGTCGTCGGGTTCGGCGTCTGGCTGCTGCTCCTGCCGAACGCGGGCTACCTCGTCACCGAGCTGAACTACAGCCACCGGCAGGAGGGCGAGGAGGTCCCGCTCTGGTACGACATCGTGGCCGTGCTCACGCTCGCCCTGTCCGGGGTGATGAACACGCTCGTCAACGTGTTCCTCGCGCAGGCGCTGCTCGCGATCGTGCTCTACCCGGACGACGACGCCCCGTTCCGCCGTCCCGTGTCGTGGGTCGTGGTGCTCGTCGTGCTGGCGCTCGTCTCCGTCGGGATCTACCTCGGCCGGTACGTGCGGTTCAACAGCTGGGACCTCGCCCACCCGGTCCAGTTCGTGCGCAAGCTCGTGCGCCACTTCCGGGCGCGCGGCGCCGTGCTGGACGCGCTGCTCTTCGTGCTCCTGCACACGCTGTTCTTCGCGGTCATGTACGCGATCGTCATGGGGCCGGTCACGACGCTCCTCGTGCGCGGGGCGTGACGGCCCGTGAGGTTCCGGCGACGGCCCGTGACGGCCCCGTAGGATGCGCGCCGTGACGTCGACCGCGCCGAAGGCCGCTCGGGGCGTGCCGCTGCTCCGCGCCGTCGTGGGCACGTGGCCGCGCCGCGTGGCGTTCGCCGTCGTCCTGGGGGCCGTCGTCGGCACGACGGCGGCCGGCGGCCTCGCCCGGCACGACGCCGCCGACGCGGGCCCGGCCCGGGCCGCCGCGGGGGAGCCGGTCGCCACGGGACCCTTCGACCTCACTGTGCGCTCGTGGTCCGTGACGGACGCCGTGCAGGTCTCGGCGCTCGAGGACTCCGGGGCGGACGCGTGGCTCGTCGTGGTCGTCGGCGCGCTCGACACGGACCGCGAGTCGCGCCGGCTCGACCGCACCGCGGTGACGCTCCCCGACGAGCTGCCCGGCGGCCTGGCGCTCGCGGGCGACGCGGAGCCGGACCGCCCGGACCCCACGCTCCTCGTGCGCGACGCGTCGTCGTACCCCGTGCTCTCGCCGGGCCTCGCCGACGACGTCGCGCTCCTGTGGCCCGTGTCGGTACCGGGGGAGGGCGGCGCGGTGAGCACCCCCGACGAGCCGCTGACCGTGACCGTCCCGACGTTCCGGTACCGCGACATGACGGTCGGCGGTGGCCGGCGGTGGGCCGAGACGGGCGCGGTCACGCTCGTGGACGTCCCGGCGGGGGCCGTCCCGCCCGAGATCGTCGACCCGCCCGAGACGGAGGACGGCTGGTGACCGAGGAAGCGACCGCCGTGGCGCCGGACGGGCCCGAGGCGCCGGACGGGCGCCCGCGGCGGACCGGCCGGGCCGTGACCGTGGTGCTGCTCGTCCTCGCCGTGGGGGCGGGGGCCGCGGTGTCGCGCGTCGACACGTGGTGGCCCACGCTCACGCCGACGACGTCGCGCGGCACCGTGGGCGAGGTCGTGACCGCCGGCCCGGTGCGCGTGCGGGTCGACGACGTCCGCACCGGAACGACGCTCGACGACGGGTCCGGCCCGCTGACGACCGACGGCGTCTGGGTCGTCGTGGACCTCGCGGTGTCCGGGACGACGGGCGAGGCGAGCGTCGAGGTGGTCGAGCTGCGCGACGCCGCCGGGCGGGACCACGAGGCGTCGCGCCGCGTGGGCAACCAGGTCCTCAGCACGTTCGCGGACCCGGACGTCCCGGAGGCGGGGACCGTCGCCGTCGAGGTGCCCGCGCGGGCGCTGGAGGGCGACCTCGTGCTGCGCGTGCTCACGGAGCACCAGGACGCGGACCTCGACCGTCCCCAGGCGATCGCCGAGGTCGACCTCGGCCGCGTCGCGCCGCCCGCCGCGGGGGACTCCCTGGAGACGGTGCGGCCCGCGCTCGTCCCGGGCGGGTGGGACGCGTGAGCGCCGGCTGGTGGCGGACCAACCGCTGGTGGCTGCCCGTGCTGGTCGTGGCGCTCGGCGCCCTGGGCTGGCTGACCTGGCGGTCGGACGACGTGCAGGCCTGGTGGTCGGGCGAACCGCGCGTCGCGCACGCGCCGGACGCCGACGGCTGGGCCCAGGTCGGTGACGTGCGGGCCCGGCTGCTGGGCGTCGAAGCGGTCGACGGGCTCGACGACGGGTACGGCGGCCGGATCGAGGTGCCCGACGGCTACACGCTCTGGGCGGCCGACGTGTCGTTCCGCTCCGACGCGCCGCCCGCCCCGGAGGGCGCGGAGAAGACCTTCTCGTCGTGCGCGGTGCTGCTCCGGGACACGGCCGGGCGGGAGTACGCGGCGGGCGCCGCGGCGCTCCCCGGGATGCCGTACCCCGAGGCGCCGGTCTGCACGGGCGCCGTCTCCAGCCGGAGCACGCAGCACTTCCTGACCCCGGACGACGCCGAGCCCGCCGAGGTGCGTCTCGTCGAGCCGAGCCTCCTGCCGGCGTACTGGGCGCTCCCCGTCGCGGACGTCGGCTGACCGCCGCCGTCGGCCCGACCGGTTGACATTCCACGGTTTAATGATCATAGTTCATGATCAATAAACTTCGACGGAGGTGGTCGCCGTGGGCGTGGTGTCGTGGATGCTGGGGAACCCGTTGCCGTTGCCGGTCGCGCTCGGGGCGGACCTCGCGCTGCTCGCGCTGGTCGTCGCGGTGGGGCTGGTGTGGTCCGACGGCCGTCGGGCGGTGGTCACCGGCTCGGCGGGGCGTCGTGCCGTGCGGCACGCCGCCCTCACGAGCGCCGGGGCGGGTCTGGTCGTCGCGGCGGGGCTCCTGCTGCCCCCGGCCTACCTCGTGCTGGGCGTCGCGACGCTCGGCGCGCGCGGGACGGCGGTGCTGCCCCTCGTCGCGCTCCTCGGCGCCCTGGCCGTCCACGCGGTGGGCGAGCTGACGTGGCCTCGTCCACGGCACCGGCAGCGCGAGGCGCGCCTCGCCGTCCGGTCGGTCGCGGACGTCGCTCCCACCCTCACACGCCGCCTCGCCTGGGCGTGGACGGCCCTGCTCGTGGTCGCCGCGGTCGCGTTCGGGCTCGTGGCGTCGGGGCCGCGCGCGGTCTCGCGCGTCGTCGGGCCGGCCGAGGCGTACACCGTCACCCCGTTCCCCGGCTGGCTGTGGACGGGGCCCGTGCTCGTCGTGGCCGCGGTGGCCCTGGTCGCTTCCGAAGCGGTGCTGCGCCTCGTCCGCTCGCGTCCCGCGGTGGAGGACGTCGGCGAGGAGTGGGACATGTGGCTGCGGCGGCGGGTCGCCCGCCGTGTCGAGCGTGCGACCCAGCTCGTGCTGGGTCTCACGCTGGGAGGGCTCGTCGCGTTCGCGGGCCTCTCGCTGCGCTGGCTCGGCCTGGGGAACGGGGACGGCGCCCGGCTCGGGCCCGGGCCGAGCGCAGGGGAGATCGTCGCCGGGAACGTCCTCCTCGCCGTCGCGGCGTGCCTCGTCCTCGTCGTCCTCGTGGCGTCGGTGTGGCCCGCGCGCGACCCGGCACCCGCCGCGCGGGCGCCGTTCGCTCCCGAGGCGGTCGCCGCGTGAGCCTCGCCGTCCGGATCGACCTCGACTCCACGACCCCGCACTACGAACAGCTCCGCGCGCAGCTCGCCGCGCTCGTCACGGCGGGCGACCTCGTGGACGGGCAGCGGCTCCCGACCGTCCGCGCGCTCGCCAACGACCTCGGCATCGCGCCGGGCACGGTCGCGCGCACCTACCGCGACCTCGAGGCCGCGGGCCTGGTCACCACCCGCCGCCGCGTCGGGACGCTCGTCACGGCGCCGCCTGCGACGCTCGACCGGGCCGCCGTCACGGAGGCGGCCGCGCGCTTCGTCCGGCTGGCGCGGGACCACGCGTTCACGGACGGGGAGATCCGCGACGTCGTCGCGGCAGCGCTGCTGGGGGACCGGCGCGAGGAGAAGGCGGGCGACGCCACCGCTCGGACCGAGGTCGAGCACCCCGTCACGTCAGGGAGCTGAGGCCGCGCCGACCGTGGTCGGCGTGCTCGGCGCCCCGGTGCCGGCGCCGGTGTCCGGCTCCCCGGCCCGCCGCGCCGCCCGCCGCGTGCGCAGGGCGGACGGCAGGCCCAGGCTCGCGAGGAGCGCGTCGGCCGCGGCGGCGAGCAGGACGGTCGTGAGCACCTGCACGACGACGGTCGCGACCGTCTCCAGCGGGCCGACGAGCGCGCGCCACGCGACGATCCCCGGCTGGCCGACGACCGCCTGCGCGGCGGTGAGCACGACCTGCTCGGCGAGCGTGAGGAGCGCGAACGCGACGCAGAAGAGCAGCACCGCGCCCCAGCGGCTGCGCCACAGCATCCCGAGGGCGCCGACGAGGCCGCCGAACCGCCGGCCCGGGTCGAGCATGAGCGCCCACGCCCGCTGGGCGCCGCTCTCGCCGAGCGTCCGATTGAACCGGTCGACGGCGCGGGCCGTGCGGCCGGTCGCCCCGCCGTCGCCCGGCACCGCGTGGGCAGGGTCGACGACGTCGATCGCCTCGACGCCGTACACGATCGTCCCGAGCGTGAGCCACGCGAGCGGGACCACGAGCCCGGTGACGACGCCCGCGACGAGGAGGGACGTCGTCGGGCCCACGGCGTCGACGAGCGGCTTGAGCGCGTCCACGCGCGCGACCACGCCGTCCCACCAGGTCGTCACCTCGACGACGACGACGCGTGTCGACCACCACTCGCGCACGCGCCCGACGAGGGCCGTGACGGTGAACGCGCCGACGACGATCCAGACGACCTCGCAGTAGCCCGCGGCGATGCGCACCGCGGCGGAGCGGGCGCTGTGCCGGGCGTCGCCGTCGCGCGCGGGGACGCCGCGGTCGAGGCGCCGCGCGAGCCGTTCCAGCAGAGTGCGGGCGAGCAGCGCGCCCGCGACGACGAGCACGACGGTGAGCCCGAAGCCCTCGGGGACGGGGCTCGCGGTCTCGATCCCCGCGCCCGCGGCGAACGCGTGGTCGAGCGCGGCGGAGTCGATGTACGCCTGCCAGTCGGACGACAGCCCGCCGTAGAACTCGTAGATGACGAGGTAGGGCACGAGGACCGAGGCGATCGAGCCGAGCAGCGCCCGGACCTCGAGCCGGTCGCGCTCGGTGCGCGGCTCCCGGCGCAGGACGTGCAGCATGACGACGATCCCGACGACCGTCGCGAGCGGCGAGAAGCACAGCACGAGCAGGCCGAGCACCCCGGACGACGGCGCGACGGCGAGCGCGGCCCGCAGCGCGAGCTCGTGCAGCACCTGCGCGAGGACGGCGACCGCGACGAGCGCGGGCCAGTGCCGGGCCAGGAGCCGGCCGGCGTCGGCGAGGACGCGCAGGCCGGCGCGCAGGATCGAGTCCTGAGGGGGCGTCGTCGGGCTCGCCGGCGGGGCGGTCACGCGCGCCAGGCTACCCGGCGGCCCGGCCTCCCTCGCGCGGACGGAGCGGGCCGAGCGTCAGGCGCGCGACGCGAGGCGGGCGACGACGCGCTTCGCCTCCTTGCCCGCGAAGCGGCGGGCGAGGACGCCGACGCCCGCGGCGACGGCGGCGAAGGTCACGGCCTGGACGACGCCGACCTCCTCGTCGTCGAGGTCCTTCGGGGCGTCGTGCCCGGTGACCTTGGCCCAGACGAACGTGACGAGCTTCTGCGCGGCCCAGCCCGCGGCGAAGGTCAGGGCGACGGTCCCGACCTTGAGGGCCAGGGTCTGCTCGTTCTCGTTCGTGTCGGCCACGAGGGGTTCCTCCGTCGGTCGGGGCGCCGGGCGGCGCCGGGCGTGCTCGCACGACCACCGTAGTGCGAAGTCGCCGCCCACGCGTCGCCCGGCGCGCGCACCCGGCTCAGTCGTGGCTCACCGCGTCCAGGACGGGCAGGCGCGCGGCGCGCACCGCAGGCCACACCGCGGCGACGACGCCCACGACGCCGGCGAGCACGAGCATGGCGCCGAGCTGGGCCCACGGCACGGCGAGGGTCGTGAAGCCCTGGTCCGCGAGCACCGACGGGAGCGCGGCGGCGAGGCCGGTCCCCACGGCGAGCCCGACGGCCGTGCCGAACACCGCGACGAGCACGGACTCGATGACGATCGTCGTCGCGAGCTGGGCCCGCCCGAGCCCGACGGCCCGCAGCAGCCCGATCTCGCGCGTCCGCTCCGCGACGGACAGCGCGAGCGTGTTGACGATGCCCAGCACGGCGACGAGGACGGAGAGCCCCAGCAGGGCGTAGACGATCGCGAGGACCGACTCGACCTGGCCGGCGACGTCCGCGGCGAACTCGTCGGCGTCGAGCACGGACGCCACGACGTACGGCGCGACGGCGTCGGTCACGTCGGCGCGGACGGCCGCGAGGTCCGCGCCGGGCTCGGTGTCGAGGAACAGCATCTCCGTCGTCGTCGCGCCGACCGCGGCGGCCACGTCGGGCGGCAGGAGCAGGTCGACGGAGAACGCGTGCGAGTCGACCACCGCGCCGATGCGCACCTCCCGGGCCGGGAGGTCGGGCCGTGCCGGGTCGGCGAGCGTCAGGACGTCGCCCAGGGCCCAGCCGTGCTCGTCGAGCGCGTCCGCCATGACGGCGGCCTCGCCCCGCGCGTACGCGTCGAGGTCCCCCTCGGTCGCGGTCGTGCGCACGGAGCGGCCGAAGCCCTCGGCGGGGAACCCGACGACGAGCTGCGGCTCGCCGTCGACGACGACCTGCCCGTACGTCGTGACGTCGACCGCCGCGACGCCGGGCACGGCGCGGACGTCGTCCGGGACCCCGTCGGGGAGGTACGGCATCGCCGAGCGGACGACGAGGTCGGCCGCGGTCTCCTGGTCGACGATGTCCTGCACGGAGACGCGGGTGGACAGCGCGAGGACGGACGTCGTCGAGACGAGCGCCATCCCGACGACGAGCGCGCCCGCCGTGGCCGCGGTCCGCCGCGGCTGGCGCGTGACGTTGCCGCGCGCGAGACCGCCGAGCGGGCGGACCAGCGCGACGAACGGCGCGGCGAGGACGGTCAGCACCGGGCCGACCGCGAGCGGGGCGAGGAGGAGCACGCCCGCGACGACGCCGGCCGCGCCGAGGCCGAGGAGGGGCGCGCCCCCGCTGCCGACCACGGCCGCCGCGACGACGAGCCCTACGCCCGCGAGCAGCGCGACGGTCCCGGCGACGGCACGGGCCCGCCCGGCTCCGGTGGGCCGGACGACGTCGGCGCGCATCGCCTCCACCGGGCGCACGAGCGCGGCGTGCCGCGCGGGCAGGGCGGCGGCGAGCACCGACACGACGACGCCGACCACGAGCGGGACGGCGACCCCCGTGGCCGTGACGGGCAGCGAGCCGGAGAGCTCCATGCCGACGGCGCCGAGCCCGCTGCGGGCGAGCTGCGCGAGGCCGAACCCGGCCCCGACGCCGAGCAGCGCGCCCACGGCCCCGACGACCGCCGCCTGCCCCACCACCGAACCGAACACCTGCCCGGGCGACGCGCCCACCGCGCGCAGGAGCGCGAGCTCGCGCGTGCGGCGTCGGACGTGCATCGAGAACGTGGTGGTGATGATGAACGTGCCGACGAACAGCGCGAGCGCGGCGAACACCAGCAGGAACGTCGAGACGAACCCGAGCTGGTCGGTGATCGCCTCGCTCGACTCCGCGCGCAGCTCCGCGCCCGTCAGCGCCTCGGCGCCCGCGGGGAGCGCGGTCGCGACGGCGTCGCGCAGCGCCTCGGGGGAGACGCCGTCGGCCGCGTACAGCGCGACCGACGGGACGAGGCCGTCGGGCGCGTACGTCGCGGCGGCGGTCCCGGCGTCGAGCAGGACGATCGTCGCGCCCGCCATCGGCGCGGACAGCGAGAGCTCGCCGACCACGCGCACCGGCCGCACGGCGTCGCCCAGCACGACGTCGGTCGTGTCGCCCACCGCGAGGCCCGACGCCGCGAGCGTCGCCGACTCGAGCGCGACCTCGCTGCCGTCGCGGGGTGCGCGGCCGTCGACCACCTGGGGACCGGGGTCGCGGGGGTCGTAGGCGACGCCGATGCTCGGCGCCTGGCTGCCGAGGACCGCGGTCCCGTCCGCGCCCACGAGCACCGCGGGACCGCTCACCTCGGGGAGCGCGAGCGCGACGTCGTCGCGCGCGCCGAGGTCGCGCGCCAGGTCCGCCGGGACGAGGCTGCGCGCACCGCCTACCTGGGCCGACGTCGACATCAGCGCGTCCCCGGCCGACGACGCGCCGCGCACGTACGCGTCCGCCTGGACCGACGAGGCGACGATGCCGTCGAACGTGGTCGCGAGCATCGCGCGCAGCGCGAACGTGCCGGTCACGAACGCGACGCCGATCGTCACGGCGAGCACCGAGAGGACGAGCTGCGCGCCGTGCGCGCGCACGCCGCGCAGCGCGATCCGGCCCATCATCGGGCGGCCGCCGTCGTCGGCGCCGGGGCGGCGTGCGCCGGGGTCGGCGCGGCGGGCGTGAGGGAGCCCAGCGTGTCGAGGACCGCCTGCGGCGTGGGGTCGTGGAGCTCGGTCACGAGGCGGCCGTCCGCGAGGAAGAGCACCCGGTGGGCGTACGACGCCGCGGTCGGGTCGTGCGTGACCATCGCGACGGACTGACCGAGGTCGTCCACGGACGCGCGCAGGAAGCCCAGGACCTCCGCGGCGGCGCGCGAGTCGAGGTTCCCCGTCGGCTCGTCCGCGAGCACGATCGCGGGTCGCGACACCAGCGCCCGCGCGCACGCGACCCGCTGCTGCTGCCCGCCCGACAGCTCGGCGGGTCGGTGCCCCAGCCGGGGGCGCAGGCCCACGGCGTCGACCACGCGGTCGAACCACTCCTGGTCGACGGGCCGCCGGGCGATCGCGAGCGGCAGCACGATGTTCTCCTCCGCCGTGAGCGTCGGCACGAGGTTGAACGACTGGAAGACGAACCCCAGGCGCGTGCGCCGCAGACGCGTCAGCCGGCGCTCGCTCATCGCGGAGACCGTCTCACCGTCGACGACGACGGTCCCCGCCGTGGGGGAGTCGAGCCCCGCGAGGCAGTGCATGAGTGTCGACTTGCCCGAGCCGGACGGGCCCATGATCGCGGTCAGGCGCCCCCGCTCGAGGTCGACGTCCACGCCGTCGAGCGCACGCACCGCGGCCTCGCCGCGCCCGTACGTCCTCACCAGCCCGCGCGCGGTCGCGATCGCGGGTCGCGCAGCGCCCTCAGCGCCCTCGGCGGGCGGGCCCTCGCGCGGGGTGCTCCGCTGTGCCGCACCTGTCGTCGTCACGTCCTCGTCCGTCCTCTCGTCGTGCCGCTGCGCGGGAGCGTCGTGGCTCGCCGGGCGGCGTCGTCCTGTGGTGGCCGCCGGGGCTCCCGGCGGCCGTACCGACCCTCCCGCGGCGCGCCTGCCCGCGGCATCGGGGGCGGGCCCCGAACCGTCCCTGGTCCGCGGGCGCCGGCGCTCAGGGTTCTCTCAGGGGACTCTCCGGGCGAGGGGCCGGTGTAGGCTCGCGGTGAACGACAGGGGAGCTCCTGGAGGAGCTGAGAGTGCGGACCACCGCAGACCCTCGAACCTGATCCGGTTAGCACCGGTGGAGGAAGTCGGGAATCTCGATCACCTGCTCGCGCGGTCCGTCGCGCCCACCCGGCGCGTGGCTCGTCGGGCCGGTGGACCCCTCCTGAACGTCCAGGGAGGACACATGCAGCACACGACCACCCTCGCCCGCCGCGGCCGGGCCCTCGCGACCGGCGTGGGCGCGACGCTCGCGCTCCTCGCCCTTGCGGCCTGCTCGGGTGGTGACGGCGCCGGGGGCGACGACGCGTCGTCGGGCAGCGGGGGCACGGTCACCCTGGTGACCCACGACTCCTTCGCGGTGAGCGACGACGTGCTCGCCGCGTTCGAGGAGGAGAGCGGGCTCACCGTCGAGCAGGTCGCGCCCGGCGACGGCGGCGCGCTGGTCAACCAGCTGATCCTCACGAAGGACTCGCCCCTCGGCGACGTCGTGTTCGGGATCGACAACACCTTCGCGTCGCGCGCGATCGACGAGGGCGTCCTCGAGCCGTACACGCCCGCCGACGTCTCGGAGTCCGCCGCGTCGTACGCGGTCGGCGACGGCGGCGAGCTCACCGCCGTCGACCTCGGGGACGTGTGCGTCAACGTGGACCACGCGTGGTTCGCCGACGCGGGGATCCCCGAGCCCGTGACGCTCGAGGACCTGGCGAAGCCCGAGTACCGGGACCTCCTCGTCGTGACCAACCCCGCGACGTCGTCGCCGGGCCTCGCGTTCCTCCTCGCGACCGTCGGGGCGTTCGGCGAGGACGGCTGGGAGGACTACTGGGCGGACCTGCGCGCCAACGGCGTGAAGGTCGTCGACGGCTGGTCCGACGCGTACTACGTCGACTTCTCCGGCTCGGAGGGCGCGGGGCCGCGCCCGCTCGTGCTGTCGTACTCGACGTCGCCCGCGTTCACGCTCACCGAGGACGGCTCCGCGTCGACCACGGGTGCGCTGCTCGACACGTGCTTCCGCCAGGTCGAGTACGCAGGCGTGCTCGCGAACGCGAAGAACCCCGAGGGCGCGCAGCAGCTCCTCGACTTCCTCGTGAGCGAGACGTTCCAGGCCGACGTCGCCGACCAGATGTACATGTACCCGGCCGACGACTCCGTCGCGCTGCCCGACGGCTGGGCCGAGTTCGCGCCGCTCGCCGACGAGCCCTTCGAGGTCGCGCCCGCCGACGTCGCGGCGCACCGCGACGAGTGGATCAAGGCATGGACGGCGACGGTCGTCGACTGACCCCCGGTCCCCGAACCCCCGGTCCACGAACGACCACGGCTCTCCCTCGCGGGGTAGAGCCGTGGTCGCGCGGGGTAGAGCCGTGGTTGCGCGGGGGAGAGCCGTGGTGAGGGGTCGGGAGGTCCGGCGGGGCGGCGTCGGGCGCGGGGTGCTGTGGGGTCTGGCGGCGGCGGTGCCGCTCGCGTTCCTCGGGGTGTTCTTCGCGTGGCCGGTCGTCACGCTCGTGGCGCGCGGGTTCGTCGGGGACGACGGCGGCCTCGACCTCTCGGGGTTCGCGGAGGTCTTCTCCGAGCCCCGCACGTGGCGGATCGTCGGCCTCACGCTCTGGCAGGCCGTGCTCGGCACGGCGCTGTCGCTGCTGCTCGGCGTGCCCGGCGCGTACGTGCTGTACCGGTGCCGGTTCCCCGGGCGCCGGGTCGTGCGCGCGCTCGTCACGGTGCCGTTCGTGCTCCCGACCGTCGTCGTCGGCGTCGCGTTCCGGTCGTTGCTCGTGCAGGGCGGCCCGCTCGGGTTCCTGCGGCTCGACGAGACGTTCGCCGCGATCGTCGTCGCGCTCGTGTTCTTCAACTACTCCGTCGTGGTGCGCACGGTCGGCGGCCTCTGGGAGCACCTCGACCCGCGCGCCGAGCAGGCGGCGCGCGCCCTCGGCGCGACGCCGTGGCGCGCGTTCCGCACCGTGACGCTCCCGGCGCTCACGCCCGCGATCGCGAGCGCCGCGTCGATCGTCTTCCTCTTCTGCGCGACGGCGTTCGGCGTCGTGCTCGTGCTCGGCGGCATCCGCTACGGGACGATCGAGACGGAGATCTGGATCCAGACCACGCAGTTCCTCGACCTGCGCACCGCCGCGGTGCTGTCGGTCGTGCAGCTCGTGGTCGTCGCGGCGGCGCTCACGGTCGCGAACCGCACGCGGGCCCGGCGCGAGCGCGCCCTCAACCTGTCGTCGTCGGCGTCGTCCGCCCACCCGCTGCGCCTGTGGCGCGACGGCCGCCCGACGGGCGACCTCGCGCCCGCTGCGCTCACCGCGGCCGTGGTCGTCGTGCTCGTCGGGCTGCCGCTCGGCACGCTCGTCGTGCGCTCGTTCCGCGTCCCGGGCGGCGGCTGGGGACTCGACAACTACGCGAACCTCGGCACCACGGGCGGGCGCAACGCGCTGTCCGTCACCGTGTGGGAGGCGGCGGGCAACTCGCTGCGCACCGCCGCGCTCGCGACCGTGCTCGCCGTCGTGATCGGGGGTCTCGTGGCGCTCGTCGTGTCCCGGCGCCCGCGCTCGCGCGGCGGGCGGCGCGCGATCTCGGTGCTCGACTCGGTGTTCATGCTCCCGCTCGGGGTCTCCGCGGTGACGGTCGGCTTCGGCTTCCTGATCACGCTCGACCGGCCGCTCGGCCTCGACGTCGACCTGCGCACGTCGGGGCTGCTGGTGCCGATCGCGCAGGCGGTCGTCGCGACCCCGCTCGTCGTGCGCACGGTCCTGCCGACGCTGCGCGCCATCGACCCGCGCCTGCGCGAGGCCGCCGCGACCCTCGGCGCCGCGCCCGGGCGCGTGTTCCGCACGGTCGACGGCCCGATCGCCGCCCGGTCGCTCGGCCTCGCCGTCGGGTTCGCGTTCGCCGTCTCGCTCGGGGAGTTCGGCGCGACGTCGTTCCTCGCCCGCCCGGACAGCGCGACCCTGCCGGTCGTGATCTTCCGGCTCATCGGGCGCCCGGGCGCCGAGAACTACGGCATGGCGCTCGCGGCGAGCGTGGTGCTCGCGCTGCTCACCGCGACCGTGATGCTGCTCGCCGAGCGGTTGCGCGGCGACCGACCCGGAGGAGAGTTCTGATGGTGCAGACCGACCCCGCCCCCGCGCGCGCGGGCACGCCGGAGCCGTCGCGCTCGGGCCCCGGCACCGGGGAGGCCGCCGGGCTCGCGGTGCGCGACGTCGTCGTGCGGTACGGCGGGCGCGGCGCCGGGGGAGCGCGCACGGACCCCGGCACGACGGCGGTCGCGAGCGTCACGCTCGACGTCGCGCCCGGCGAGGTGCTCGCCCTGCTCGGGCCGAGCGGCTGCGGCAAGTCGAGCCTGCTGCGCGCCGTCGCGGGGCTCGAGCCGGTCGCCGCGGGCTCCGTGGCGTGGGACGGCCGCGACCTCACGGGCGTCCCCGTGCACCGCCGCGGGTTCGGGCTCATGTTCCAGGAGGGCCAGCTCTTCCCGCACCGCGACGTCGCGGGCAACGTCGCCTACGGGATCGCGGGGCTGCCGCGCGCCGAGCGCGACGCGCGCGTGGCCGAGCTGCTCGACGTCGTCGGGCTCGCCGGGTACGAGCGGCGCGCGGTCGCGACGCTCAGCGGCGGCGAGCGCCAGCGCGTCGCGCTCGCGCGGTCGCTCGCGCCGCGCCCCCGGCTGCTCCTGCTCGACGAGCCCCTCTCCGCGCTCGACCGGGGGCTGCGCGAGCGCCTCGCGCTCGACCTGCGCGAGGCCCTGCGCGCCACCGGCACGACGGCCGTCTTCGTCACCCACGACCACGACGAGGCGTTCACCGTCGCCGACCGCGTCGCCGTCATGGACGCGGGCCGGCTCCTCCAGGTCGCGCCGCCCGAGGACCTCTGGCGCGCGCCCGGGTCGCGCCGCGTCGCGGAGTTCCTCGGCTACCAGGCGTTCGTGCCGCACGGGCCGGGGAGCCTGCTCGCGGTCGGTCCGCGCGGCCTGCGGCTCGCGGCCGAGGGCGTGCCGGTGTCGGACGACGCGTGGGACGGGACCGTCGTCGGGAGCGTGTTCCGCCGCGGCGCGGTCGAGGTGACCGTCGACGTCGACCTGCCCGGGCGCTCCGGCGGTGCGCCCGCGCGGCTCGTGGCGCTCGCGGGTGCCGCGGCGGTCGTCGAGCCGGGCGACCGGGTGCGGGTCGTCGTCGACCCGGCCGGGTGCGCCGTCGTGCCGGACTGACGTCCCGGGCGGGCCGCCCGGGGCCGTGCGACGAGCGAGAGCGCCGCAGCCGACCTAGCGTCGGGGGATGGACGACGTGACGACCGGTGACCACCCCCGGAGAAGAACGGCAGCAAGTCCGCGAAGATCCTGTACCGCCCCGTCGGCATCGTCAGCTCCGTCGTGGGCGGGCTCGTCGCCGGGCAGGTGTTCAAGCAGATCTACAAGCGGGTCTCGCCCGGCCACCGCAAGGACGCCCCGACACCCCTGCAGTCGGAGTACCCGCTCAAGGAGATCGTGCTCGCGGCGCTCCTGCAGGGCGCGATCTACGCGGTGGTGAAGGCGCTCATCGACCGCGGCGGGGCGCGCGCGTTCGAGCGCTGGACGGGGGAGTGGCCCGGCGACTGACGGTCAGTCGAGGCCCGCGGCGTGGACGAGCAGCGCGACCTGGGTGCGGTTCTCCAGCCCGAGCTTGAGCAGCACGCTCGACACGTGGGCCTTGACCGTCGGGACGCTGAGGAACAGGCGCGCGGCGATGTCCGCGTTCGTCGCGCCGCGGCCGAGCTCGACCGCGACGTCGCGCTCGCGCCCGGTGAGCGCGTCGAGCGCGGCCCGGGCCCGCTCGCGCTGGCCGCCCGCGTCGGCGACCGACGTCATGAGACGCCGCGCAATCTCCGGTGACAGCACGGGCTCGCCCGTCGCGGCCGCGCGCACGGCGGCGACGATCCGCTCCGGCGGCATGTCCTTGAGCAGGTAGCCGGACGCGCCGGCGTGCAGGGCGCCGACGACCTCCTCGTCCGTGTCGAACGTCGTGAGCACGACGACGGCCGGCGCGTCCGGCCGCGCCCGCACGCGCCGCGTGGCCTCGATCCCGTCGACGCGCGGCATGCGCAGGTCCATGAGCACGACGTCGGTCGGGTGGGCGTCGAGCACGGCCGTCACCTCCGCGCCGTCGGCGGCCTCGCCGACGACCTCGATGCCGTGCGCGCCGTCGAGCATGAGGTGCAGCCCGGCGCGGACCAGCGCGTCGTCGTCGACGATCACCAGGCGGGTGCGCGCGGTGTCCGGGAGGGCCTGCCCGTCGTCGTGGTGGTCGCTCCCGCGCGGGGCGTCCCCGCGCCCACCCTGCTCCGTCACGCGTCCCACGGTAGCCGGACGTCGAGCACGAACCCCGCGTCCCGCGCCCCGGCGTCGAGGGTCCCGCCGAGCAGGTCGACGCGCTCCCGCAGCCCGACCAGCCCGGTGCCGGTGCCGCCCGCTCGGTCACCGACGCCGCCACCTTCCGGGCCGACACCGCCGCAGGCGCCGACGGGGACGCGACGCGGGCCGCCGTCGGACACCGTGACCCGGACCTCGCCCGCCCGGGCCACGACGCGGAGCGTCACCGGACCGCCCGGCGCGTGCCGCCGGGCGTTCGTCAGCCCCTCCTGCGCGACGCGGAAGGCCGCGACCGCGACCGTCGGCGGGACGTCGACGGGCCCCGTCCGCTCGTACGTCACGTCGCCGCCCGCGTCCCGCGCCTCGACGACGAGCCGCTCGACGTCGTCGAGCGTCGGCTGCGGCGACAGCGCGTCGACCCCGCCGGGCCCGGGCTCGGCGCGCAGCACCCGCACGACGTCGCGCAGGTCGTCGAGCGCGGAGCTCACCCCCGCACGCACCAGGCCCGCGGCGCGGGCGAGCCGCTCCGGGTCGGCGTCCGGCCGGTACTCGAGCGCGCCCGCCGTGGCGGCGAGGAGCGAGAGCCGGTGCGCGAGGGTGTCGTGCATCTCGCGCGCGATCCGGGTGCGCTCCGCGACGCGCGCCTCGGCCACACGGCGCTCCTGCTCGCGCTCGGCGCGCCGCGCGCGGTCCCGCAGCGACCACAGCAGCTGGTCGCGCGCCCGCGCGTACTGGCCCCAGCCGAGCAGGGCGGCGTGCACGGCGAGGTCGCACAGGAGCCACCAGCCGAGCGGCAGCGCCTGCGGCCGCCACAGCGCCTGCACGGCGTGACCCACGAACCCGGCGACCGCGACCGGGAGCGCGGTGCGCAGCGGGTACCAGCGCGCGACCTGCAGGGTCGCGACGGTCGAGGCCGGGGTCGCGGCGCCCGAGTACGCCGCGAGCGAGGCGAGGACCAGCGCGCCGACCACCGGGGCGTCGCGCGGGGTCCGCGACCACAGCAGGGGCAGCGCCGCGAGGGCGAGGACCGCGACGGCGACGTCGAGCCACGGGGCTGCGCCGGCGTCGTCCTGCGCGACGACCCCGGCGGTCGCGAGCGCCGTGAGCACCGCGACGGCGAGCCAGGCCAGCGCGACCACCCACCCGGGGACGAGCGGGCGCGTGCCGGCGCGGCGCGCGGCGGCCGTCGCGAGGACGGGGCGCCCGGCGAGGGGAGGGCAGTCGGTGGTGGTCATGCTCCGGACGCTAGGCGGCCGGTGCGCGCCCGACCACCGACCAAGGTCGGGGGTCGCCGTCCGGCAGGAGGGTCGAGGCCCGACGCCGGTCGGCCGGGCCGCCGCCCTCCGGCCGACGCGAGGCAGGCGCTCGGGCCGCGAGCGTGGGGACGTCGGCACCCGCCGGCCGCGGCCCAGGCCGCACGAGAGGCGGCCCCGCCGCGCGACGAAGGAGGAACGTCATGTCCACGACACGGAGCACGTCGAGCAGCGCCTCGGACGCCACCTCGCACGTCCCGGGCCACCCCCGCGCGTCCGTGCCGGACGGGCGGACGACGCGGCGCGGCCCGCGCTGGCTCGTCCCGCCCGCCGCGGCGGTCGTCGCCGCCGTCGTGCTGCTCGTCGGGACGGCGCTCGGCGTCGACCCCGCGGTGCGCACCGCGACCGGGACGCAGATGGTCGGCGTCATGGCGGCGGTCGTCGTGACGCTCGTCGTCGGGTACGCCGGGTGGGGCGTGCGCGCGCTGCTCGGCCGCCTGTCCTCGGGCGGCCGACGGCCCTGGCTCGTGACGTGCGGCGTCGTGCTGCTCGTCTCCCTGCTCGGCCCGCTCGGTGCGGTGACGCCCGGTGCGGTGGCCCTGCTCGTCGTCGAGCACCTGACGGTGGGCGCGACCCTGGCCCTGGGCCTGCGCCGCTGACCCCCGCCCCCACCTCGCCGCCCCGCCCGCCCCCCGCCCCGCCCCACCCGTCGAACACGGGGTCGGCGACCGTTATCCGCCGGATCTGGTCGCTGACCCCGTGTTCGACGGGGGATTGGGGGCGTGTTCGGCCGGGGACGATGAGATTCCGCTGCGGCTACGGTCTGTTTCTCGTCGATCCCTCCCGACCGGAAGGCCCACCATGACCGCGACGCTCGTGTCCACCCTGTTCCTCTCGCTCGACGGCGTCGCCGAGATCGACCCGGCGTGGCACTTCCCCTACTTCGACGACCACATGGCCGCGGCGGTGGACGAGGACTACCGGGACGTCGACGCGCTCCTCCTCGGGCGCGTCACGTACGACAGCTTCGCCGGCGCGTGGCCCGAGCGGGAGACCGCCGGGGAGGAGGACGCCGAGTTTGCCGCGCGCCTCGGGAACCTGCGCAAGATCGTCGCGACGCGCGGCGACCAGGACCTCGGGTGGCGGCACGTCGAGCGGGTCGACGGCGACCTCGTCGACGCGGTCCGCGCCCTCAAGGAGGAGCCGGGACTCGGCAAGGTGCTCGTCGCCGGGTCGATCTCGGTCGTGCGCCAGCTCCTCGCGGCGGGGCTGCTCGACGAGCTGCGCCTGCTCGTCCACCCCGTCGCGGCGCGCACGGGCGAGCGGCTGTTCGACGAGGGCGAGCCCGTCTACCCGCTGACGCTCCTGCGCTCGGAGACGTTCCCCACGGGCGTCGTGCGGCTCGTCTACGCCCCGGGCGAGATCCCCGGGGACGTCGGCTACGACGACGTCAAGGACAAGGTGCCGTCCGGCGACGCGTGACGCGCGACGGCGACCACCGCGACGTCGTCCTCGCGGCCCGGGTCGTCGAACGCCGCGACGACGCGCTCGCACAGGAGCGCCGGGCTCGCGCCGGCGCTCCGCCCGGCGACCTCGGCCAGCCGGTCCAGCGCGTCCACGAGCGACGCCCCGCGGCGCTCGACGAGACCGTCGGTCACGAGCACGAGGAGGTCGCCGGGGGCGAGCACGTCGTGGTGCGCGGGGCGGGACCGCGGGCTGGGTACGCCCAGCAGGCGCGAGCCCGCCTTGGCCCGGTCGACCGTGCCGTCGGCGCGCACGAGGAGCGCGGGCAGGTGGCCGGCGTCCGTCAGCTCGAGGGCACCGGTCCGGGGGTCGAGCACGCACACGCACACGGTCGCGAACTCGGGGTGGTCCTCGCGCAGCGCCGCGTTGAGCAGGTCCAGGGCGGACGCCGCGTCGTGGCCCTCGCGCAGGTAGGCGCGCAGCGTGACCCGCACCTCCGCCATCACGGTCGCCGCGCGCAGCGAGTGCCCCTGGACGTCGCCGATGACGACGGCCACGCGCCCGTCCGGCAGGTCGAACGCGTCGTAGAAGTCGCCGCCGACGTCCAGCCGGTCGTCCGACGCCTCGTAGCGCGCGACGACCTCGACGCCGCCGCTCACCTGCAGCCCCGACGGCAGGAGCGCGCGCTGGAGCGCGAGGGCGATCCGGTGCTCCTCGGTGAACGTGCGCAGGTTCGACAGCGCGACCGTCGCGGCCTCCGTGAAGCGCGCGGCGGCCTCCTGCTCCTCGTCGGACAGCGGCTCGTCGCCGACCTCGATGCCCAGGCCGCCGACGAGCGCCCCCGACGCGTCGACGAGCCAGTGCGTGAACCACGCCGACGGCCCGACGCCCGCCTCGTCGAAGAGCGGCCGCCAGGGGAGGGGGACCTCGTCCGGGCCGAACACGGCGGTCGACACCCCGGTCGGCGGGAGGACCGCCGTCGGGCCGCGACCGCGCACGAGCGCGGCGCCCTCCGCGACGCAGACGGAGCGCAGCACGACCCCGGCGTCCGCGACGACCATCGAGATCACGGCGCGACCGAGGACGGCGCACGCGCCCCGGGCGGCGTGGTCGGCGACGGCCTCGGGGGAGCGCGCCTCGTGCAGGGGGACGAGCGCGTCGGTGAGCGCCTCCAGGCGGCGGGCGGTGCGCCCGGCACCACGCTGGGCGTCGACGCGCCGGCACAGCGCGCTGATCGTCGCGAGGAACTCGTCGCGGTCGAGCGGCTCGGGCAGGTAGGCGTCCGCGCCGCCCTCCAGCCCGGCGGTGCGGGCGGCGGCGTCGACGTCGGTCGCGGAGACGTGCAGCACGGGGAGGTGCGCGGTCGCGGGGTCGCTCTTGAGGATCCGGCACACCTCGCGGCCCGAGAGATCCGGCAGGTTCACGTCGAGCACGACGGCGTCGACCGGGGTCGTGGCGTGCGCGAGCGCGTCACGGCCGGTCCCGGCCTCGACGACGCCGAACCCGGCCCGCCGCAGCCAGCTCGCCATGACGTACCGGTGCGCGGGCGTGTCGTCGACGACGAGCACGGTGCGGTCGGCGTTCATCGGCTCCGCACCTCGCGCCCGAGGGCCGCCACCAGGCGGTCGCGGTCGATCTCGGACTTGGCGAGGAACGGCACGTCGCCGATGCCGGGCGGCGGTGGCGCGCTCGACATGAGCACGGCGGCCGTGGCCGGGTGGACGTCGCGGATCCGCGACCGCAGCGCGAGGCCGTCCGTGCCGGGCAGGCACACGTCGAGGAGCGCGACGTCGGCCGGGCCGTCGTGCAGGAGGGCGAGCGCGTGCGTGGCGTCGTGCGCGACGCTGACGCGCGCCGCGGCGTCGCGGAGCATCGAGGCGACGACCGACGCGTAGGCCCGGTCGTCGTCGACGACGAGCACGTGCCCGAGCGGGGTGTCGCGGCCGGGGGCCTCCTCGGGCTCCGGGCGCGCGGCGGGGGCGTCCTCGGGCACCGCGGAGAGGGACGGGAGGCGCAGCGTGAACACGCTCCCGGCGCCCGGGCGCGACGTCGCGACGAGCGTGCCGCCCAGCGCCTCGGAGGTGCGGCGGGCGTACGGCAGGCCGAGGCCCGTGCCGCGGACGGTCGGCTGGAGGCGGTTGGGCACCTGGACGAACTCCTCGAACACGGCCTCGAGCTGGTCGGCCGGGATCCCGAGACCCGTGTCGCGCACGTCGAACCGCACGACGTCGCCGTCGGCCGCCGCCCGCAGCACGACCTCGCCCTCGTCCGTGAACTTCACCGCGTTCGTCAGCAGGTTGCGCAGCACGCGGGACAGCAGCCGGCGGTCGGTGACGAGCGTGAGGCCCGGCTCGGCCGCGACCCGCAGGGAGACGCCGGACCGCACGAGCGGCAGGGTCGTGCCGCGCAGCTCGTCGAGCAGCGCCCCGAGGTCGACGGGCGTGGGCTCGACGTCGTCGTGGCCCGCCTCGGCGCGCGCGAGGTCGAGCAGCTCGTCGACGAGCGTGAGCAGCGTCGTCGCGCTCTCGCGCAGGAACCCGACCTGCTGCGTCTGGTCGGCGTCGAGGTGGGAGTCCGACAGGAGCGAGGTGAGGCCGATGATCGAGTTCACGGGCGAGCGCAGCTCGTGGCTGACGTTCCGCAGGAAGCGGGTCTTCGCCTCGTTCGCGGCGGCGAGCTCGCGGCCGCGCTCGTCGAGCTCGGCGTACAGCGCGACGACGCCGGTGTTGGTCTCCTCGAGCTCCGCCGAGAGCTGGTCGTACATCGCGAGGACGCCGCGGTTCGTCTCCTCCAGCTCCTCGTTGAAGCGCCGGAGCTCGTCCTGCTGGCGCGTCAGCTCGTCGAGCGTCCGCACGAGCTCGGCGTTCTGCACGCGCACCTCGTCGCTCGCGTCGGCGACGTGCGCGGCTGCGGTGGAGCGGCGCACGCCCGCGAGCGTCGCCTCGTCCGTGCGCGCGGTCGCCGGCAGGGCCTTGGTGAGCAGCACGCGCGTACCGGTCGGGTCGACCTGCAGGCCGGGGACGAGCCGCCGGGCGGCGGGGACGCCGCCGTCGCTCGAGTCGCCCTCGACGAGGAACGGCGTCCCCGCCACGATCTCGGCGCGCAGCGTGGCCTGCGGCAGCCCGGGCAGGACGCCCACGACGACGTCGGCCGTGCCGGAACCGACCGCGGACCGCCCGATCTCGGACAGCGCCGTCGCGACGCGCACCTGGTCCTGCGTGTCGAGGCCGAGCAGGCGGCAGATCTCCCGCCCCGCCCGGCGCAGCGCGAGCACGTCGGAGTCCGAGCGCAGCTGGGTGATGAGGAGGGTGGTGCTCACGCGGCCTCCCGGGGGATCGGCAGCACCGCCACGCACGAGTCGTCGCGGCGCACGGCGTGGTCACGGAGCAGGACGCCCGCGACGACGAGGGGGGAGCGGACGGCGAGGCCCGGATAGTCGGCGAGCGACCACCGGGCCGTCAGCCCGTCGCTGTGCAGCACGACGACGTCGCCCGGCTCGACGGGGTACGTCGTCTCGCGCAGCGGCCGGCCGCGCGTCCCGGCGATGCCGGGGTGGCTCACGAGCCCGCGCGAGCGCGCCCCGTGGACGGTCCCGGCGATGTTGCCGAGGCCTGCGTGCCGCAGCACGCCGCCCGACGCCTGGACCACCGAGACGGCTGCGCCGCGCGTGCCGCCGAGGGCGCCGTGCACACGCTCCAGGAGCGCGACCGCGCTCCCGGGCGGCGCGTCGAGGAAGGCCCGCACGGCAGCGCCGGAGGCCACCGCGGCGAGCGGGCCGTGGCCGAGCCCGTCGGCGACGAGGAGGCTGGGCGCGCCGTCGTCGTGGCGCACCGCGAGGGCGTCGCCGCACACGTCCTGCCCGGTCATGGGGCGGGTCACGCCCGTGGGTGCTGCCAGGTCGGTGGCCGCGCCGTGCGCGACGAACGTCGCAGCGATGACCGTCCCCTGCCCGGGCGACGTCCATGCGTCCCACGCCGACGCGAGGCGGGGGAGGGTGCCGAGGCCGATGCCGAGCGTGCCGCGGCTCGAGACGCCGTCGCGCATCGCCGCGGTGATGTCCCGCATACCGGGCCCGGCGTCGACGGCGAGCACGTCGAGCGCGGCCTCGGCGCCGGTGCGCCGGACGCGGACGAGCACCGAGCCACCCCCGGCGTGGCGGCACTGGTTGGTCGCGAGCTCGGAGACGACGAGGCCGACCTCCGCCGCGCGCTCGTCGTCGAGCCCGAGGTTCCGCGCGGCGGTGCTCGCGCCGCGCCGCACGCTGCCGACCGCGGACGGGTGGTCCACGGTGTACCAGGTCCCGTCCTCGACGAGCGTGCGGCGGTCGTCCGGGCGGTCCGGCTCCGCCGAGGTCATCGGGACCAGGTCGCGATCTCGACGCGCGTGCCCACGCCCGGCGCGGTGTCGATCGCGAAGTGCTGGACGAGGCGTCGTGACCCCGAGAGCCCGAGCCCGAGCCCGCCGCCGCTGGTCCAGCCGTCGGTGAGCGCGAGGTCGAGGTCGGGGATGCCCGGCCCCTCGTCCGAGAAGACGGCGCGGACGCCCGTCCGCGCCCCCTCCGTGACGAGCTGCACCTCGGCCTCGCCACCGCCCCCGTACACGAGGGTGTTGCGCGCGAGCTCGCTCGCCGCCGTCACGAGCTTCGTCTGGTCGACGAGCGAGAGGCGTGCCTGCTGCGCGAGCGACCGCACGAGCTGGCGCACCTTGACGACGTCGGAGTCCGTGCGGACCGGCACGCGCTCCGCGGTCGTCGGCGGCGGGGTGGTCGTGCTCACCTCTCCTCGCGCTCGGCGGCGGCGAGGAGCACGTCCTCGGCGGACCGCTCCTCGGGGGCGAGGAGCGCGAGGCCGCGCTCGACGTCCAGCGCGGTGCGGACGTCGCCGAGCGACAGGCCGAGCTCGACCATGGTGATGGCGACGGCCGGGCGCATGCCCACGACCACCGTCGTCGCGTCGAGCACGTGCGAGATCCCGGCGACCGACGCGAGCATGCGGCCGATGAACGAGTCGACGATCTCCAGCCCGGAGATGTCGATGATCACGCCGCGCGCACCGGTGTCGGTGATCCGCTGGGCGAGGTCCTCCTGGAGCTGCAGCGCCGTGTCGTCCTGGAGGTCGATCTGGATCGAGACGAGGAGCGTCGAGCCGATCTTGAGGATGGGGACGCCGTCGGTCATGCGGGGAGCCCGGCCTGCCGGGTGTCGCGGCTCGCGCGCAGCGCGTCGACGAGGGCGTCGGCGAGGGTCGCGCGCGTGCGGATGTCGCCGAACTCGATGCCGAGCGCGACGATCGTCTGCGCGATCTGCGGGCGGATGCCGCTGATCGTGCACTCGGCGCCCATGAGGCGCGCCGCGACGACCGTCTTGAGCAGGTGCTGCGCGACCTGGGTGTCCACCGCGGGCACGCCCGTGATGTCGATGATCGCGTGCTCGCTGCCCGTGTCGACGAGCGTGTTGAGCAGCTTCTCCATGACGACCTGGGTGCGCGCGGAGTCGAGCGTCCCCACGAGCGGCACCGCGACGATGCCCTCCCAGAGCTTGACCACGGGTGTGGAGAGCTCGAGCAGCTGCTCGGCCTGCTCGGCGATGATCGCCTCGCGCGCGGCAGCGAACGTCTCGAACGTGAAGAGCCCGAGCTGGTCGACGAGGCGCAGCAGCGGGGTGACGTCCGTGTCGGCACCGGTCGCGGAGTCGAGCCGGTACAGGCCCTCCTTGAGGGCGAAGACGCCGATCGCGGTCTCGCGCGGCGTGAAGCCGAGGCGCGCGCGTGCGGACGACACGTCCGCGAGGATGCCCCGGAGCTGGTCGAACGCCGGCTCGGCGAGCGACACGCCGCCGGCGCGCAGGCCCTCGAGGAGCGCGTCGAGGATCTCGCCCTGCTCGCGCTCGAGCTCGCCCCGCGAGGTGCGGCCGTGGAGCTCGTTCGCTGCAGCCTCCAGCCACGCGCTGCGCACGGCGTCCGCGTGCTCGATCAGGGTCCGAGCGAGAGTCTCGGGGGTGGCGGCGTCGGCCATCGGGGTTCCTTCCACGGTGAGAGCGACGCCGAACGGGCTCGCGGCGGTCGCGCGCCCGCCAGTGTACGCAGGGCGCGGGCGCTCGCAGCGCGGCTGTGGACGCGCGGTCGCGCGCACAGCGCCGCGACCGCGCGACACGTCCCCGCCGTGAGGCGGAGGACACACCGCGGGACGCGGTCCGCGGAGGCGCTCGGCCCGTCCCCGTGCGCACGACCGCCCCCCGCGAGCCGCCCGAGCACGGTCGTCCCCGTGCCCGGGCGGGGCGCGGGCTAGCTGCGCAGGTCGAGGTAACGGTCGATGAGGGCCGCGGTGCTCGGGTCCTGCGCCGCGAGGGCGTCCTCGTCGCCCGCGACGGCCGGCGCGATCTCGAGCGCGAGCTTCTTGCCGAGCTCGACGCCCCACTGGTCGAAGCTGTCGATGCCCCACACGACGCCCTGCACGAACGTGATGTGCTCGTAGAGCGCGATGAGCTGGCCCAGGACCGACGGCGTGAGCGCGGGAGCGAGGATCGACGTCGTCGGGCGGTTGCCCGGGAACGTGCGGGCGCTCACGAGGTGCTCCGCGGTGCCCTCGGCCCGGACCTCGTCCGCCGTCTTGCCGAACGCGAGCGCCTTGGTCTGGGCGAAGAAGTTCGCGAGGAACAGGCCGTGCACGTCGGCGCCCGGCTGGACCGCGCCGCCGTCGCCCACCGCGTCGACGAGCGGGTGCGCGGGGTTCGCGACCGCGATGAAGTCGGCCGGGATGAGGCGGGTGCCCTGGTGGATGAGCTGGTAGAACGCGTGCTGGCCGTTCGTGCCCGGCTCGCCCCAGAAGATCTCGCCGGTCTCCGTCGTCACGGGGGAGCCGTCCCAGCGCACGCGCTTGCCGTTGGACTCCATGGTGAGCTGCTGGAGGTAGGCCGGGAAGCGGTGCAGGTACTGCGCGTACGGGAGCACGGCGTGCGTGTGCGCGTCGAGGAAGTTCACGTACCAGACGTTGAGCAGCCCCATGAGGACCGGGACGTTGCGCTCGAACGGCGTGCGGCGCACGTGCTCGTCGATCGCGTGGAAGCCCGCGAGCAGCTCGGCGAACCGGTCAGGGCCGATCGCGATCGCGAGCGACGTGCCGATCGCGGAGTCGACCGAGTAGCGCCCGCCGACCCAGTCCCAGAACCCGAACGCGTTCGCCGGGTCGATCCCGAACGCCGCGACCTTGTCGAGCGCGGTCGAGACCGCGACGAAGTGCTGCGCGACGGCGGCCTGCCGGGACTCGTCCGTGTCCTCGATCGCGCCGACCGCCGCGAGCTCCGTCCACAGCCAGTCGCGCGCGAGGCGCGCGTTGGTCAGCGTCTCGAGCGTGCCGAACGTCTTCGACGCGACGATGAACAGCGTGGTGCGCGGGTCGAGGCCCGCCGTCTTCTCCGCGACGTCCGTCGGGTCGATGTTCGAGACGAACCGGACCTCGATGTCCTGGTGCTTGTACGGCAGCAGCGCCTCGTACGCCATGACCGGTCCGAGGTCGGAGCCGCCGATGCCGATGTTCACGACCGTGCGGACGCGCTCGCCCGTGACGCCCGTCCACTCGCCCGAGCGGACCTTGTCCGCGAACGCGTAGACCTTCGCGAGCTCGGCGTGCACGTCCGCGTCGACGTCCTGCCCGTCGACGACGAGGTGCTCGTCGTCGCCCAGCGGGGTCGGCCGGCGCAGGGCGGTGTGCAGGACGGCGCGGTCCTCCGTGACGTTGATGTGCTCGCCCGTGAACATCGCCTCGAGGCGGTCGTCGAGGTGGACCTCCTCGGCGAGGCGCACGAGCAGCTCGAGCGTCTCGTCGGTGACCAGGTTCTTCGACAGGTCGACCGTGAGGTCGGCCGCCTGGTGCGTGAGGCGGCGCGCGCGGTCCGGGTCGGCCGCGAACCAGGTGCGCAGGTCCGGCTCCACGGTGTCGCGGTGCACGGTCAGCGCGGTCCAGGACGGCGTGGAGGTGGGGTCGATCGGGGGCGGCACGGGCTGCGAGGTCATGACCACCAAACTACTGACCGACGTCGGCCCTCGCCCACCCCGACCGTCCCGCGGTCCATGGTCCGGCGGCCTGACGAACGGCCGCCGCAGGTCCCTGGACCCCGGGCGTGCGTGGGCGGGTCGCGCGACGATGGGGGTCGTGCGCCGTCGGGCGCGCACCGGGCGGCGGTGCCGTCGCACGGCCCACGAGCGACGATCGGAGGAGGGACCATGGCGGAGGTCGTGCTGTTCCACCACGTGCAGGGACTGACGGAGGGCGTGCGGACGCTCGCGGAGACCCTGCGCGGCGCGGGGAACGTGGTGCACACGCCGGACCTCTTCGAGGGGCGCACGTTCGCGACCCTCGACGAGGGCATGGCCCACGTGCAGGAGCTCGGTTTCGGGACCGTGCTGGAGCGCGCCCGGGGGGCCGTGGACGGCTACGACCTCGGCGTCGTGTACGCCGGGGTCTCCCTCGGCGTCCTCCCGGCCCAGATGCTCGCCCAGACGCAGCCGGGCGCCAAGGGCGCGGTGCTCCTCGAGGCGTGCGTGCCCGTCTCCGAGTTCGGTGACGCCTGGCCCGACGCCGTGCCCGTCCAGGTGCACGGCATGGACGCGGACCCGTCGTTCGCGGGCGAGGGCGACCTCGACGCGGCGCGCGAGCTCGTGGAGTCCACGCCCGACGCCGAGCTGTTCGTCTACCCCGGCGACCGTCACCTCTTCACGGACCCGAGCCTGCCGTCGTACGAGCCGGAGGCCGCCGCGCTCGTCACCGAGCGGGTGATCCGCTTCCTCGACGGCATCCGCTGAGCGGTCGGGCCGCGGCGGCCCCCGGGGTCAGGGCGCGCTGCCGGGGTCCGGTGCGTCGAGGACGAGCTGCCACTCCGCCTCGACGCCCGTGGGCGCGAAGCCCAGCGCGACGTTGATCGCGAGCATGTGCCGGTTCTCCTCGGCGTTCCACGTGTGCACACGGCGCGACGACGGCCGGGCGCGCGCCAGCTCGTCGAGCACGGCGACCTTGACGAGCAGGCCCAGGCTGCGCCCGCGGTGCTCGCGCAGCACGAGCGTGTCCTCCTGGAACACGACCTCGGGCCGGTCGCGGGGGTACGCGACCATCGAGAACGCGGCGAGCGTGCCCGTCGCCGTGTCCTCCGCCGCGGCGACGACGTAGCCGCGGCCCCGGTCGCGGATCTCCCGGGAGAAGGTCCGGACGCGCTCCGCGTCCCACGGGTCCTCCGCGAGGTCGAGTCCCCCGCTCGGGGCGTCGGTGCTCATGCGCGTCTCGAGCACCGCGAGCTGCGCGAGCCACTCCTCGGGGACGTCGTCCGTCCACACGTGCACGCGGTACCCGGCCGCCCGCGCCGTCGCCGCTTCTCGCAGCGGGTCGAGCACGGCGGGCGGCACCGGGAGCGCGAGCACGGAGTGCCGCATCACCTGCTCGAGCGTGAAGCCGCGGTGCAGCGCGAAGGTCGTGGCGTCGTCGTGCGCCGGGACGCGTCCGCTGCCCGTGGGCGCCTCGATCGCACCCGGGCCGGGCGGCGGCTCCGGCGCGAAGGACGAGTCGGACTGGACCACGCGTCGCCCCTCCGCGCGCACGACGTCGAGCGCCGCCTCCCACAGCGCCGTGCCGACGCCGCGGCGCCGGCGCGCCGGGTCCACGCCGACGTAGACGAGCGCCGTGTGCGTGTTGCCCTGCTGCGGGAGCGCCACCATCGACCGGCCGACGACGTCCTCGGGCCGGGGCGTCGTGCCCCGCGGGGGGGGGCGTCGTCGAGCACCGCGACCCACCGCAGCACGCGGCGGTAGCCAGCGCTGGCGACGGTGGACGCGACCGTGGCGGCGTCGAGCGCGAGGTCGGTGTGGCCGTGGATCGCGCGGTCGATCGCGTCGCCCACGAGGACCGTGCCGTGGACGGCCCACGCGTCGGGCGCGTCGAGGCGGCCGGGGACGGGCTCGATGCGCACGCGCCCGTCGCGGGTCGTGGGGGTGGTCGGTCCTGCGCTCACTCGGCGCCCCCCGGCGTCGTCCGGCGCTGCCACGCGGCCCACACGCCCGCGGGGCGGAAGCCGAGGGCGACGTTGATCGCGAGCATGTGGTCGTTCTCCTGCGCGTTCCACGTGTGGACGCGTCGGGCGCCCGGGCGCTGTGCCGCGAGCGCGTCGAGGTTGGCGACCTTGACGAGCATCCCGAGGCGGCGCCCGCGGTGCTCGCGCAGCACGAGCGTGTCCTCCTGGATCGCGAAGTCCTCGCGGCCGCGCGGGTGGACGAGCACGGTGAACGCCGCGAGCGTGCCCGACGGCACGTGCTCGGCGGCGCACACGAGGAACGCGTCGTCGTTCTCCGCCTGCTGCTGCACCCACGTCCGCACGCGCCGCGCGTCCCACGGGTCCTCGCCGTAGTCGACGCCGCCCGTGGGCGCGTCTGTGCTCATGCGCGTGAAGAGGACCGCCACCTGGTCGGCCCAGGCCTCCGGGACCTCGTCGGTCCAGGTGTGCAGGCGGTAGTCGCTGCCCGCCGCGGCCCGGGCGTCCTCGCGGTGCGCGTCGAGGACCGCGGGCGCGACCGGGAGGTCGAGCACCGAGTGCCGCTCGACCTGCTCGAGCACGTACCCGTGCGCGCGCAGGAAGCGCGGTCCGGGTGCGTCCGCGGGGACCCGGCCCGCGCCCGTCGTGGCTTCGAGCGCGCCGGGCCCGGGCGGCGGCTCCTCGCCGTGGTTCGTGTCCGAGAAGAGCACGGTGCGCCCCGCGTCGAGGTTCAGCCGCTCGCCGAGCGCGAGCAGCGCGCCCCCGATGCCGCGGCCCCGCTCGGCGGGACGCACGACGGCGTAGGACTCGCCCAGGTGCTCGTTGCTCGTGACCGGGCGGGTCACGAAGAGGTGCGCGACGACGTCCGCCACCGCGGGCGGGACGCCCTGCTCGTGCCACGCGGACGCCGCGGCGGAGCGCACGACGACGAACCGGCGCTTCGTGGAGTACTCCTGGTGGGCCATGCCCGTGAAGATCTCGCGGGGCGGCAGCGCGAGGTCGTCGTAGCCGTGCACCTCGAGCTCGTGCTCGCGTCCGACGTCCGCGACGGCGAGGTAGGCCCACGCCTCGGGCGCGTCGAGCGACGCGGGGTGCGGGGCCTCGACGAGCGTGTACCCGCGCGGGAGGGAGACGTCCGGGACGGGAGGGGCGACGGCGCTCATGGGTCCAGCGTGTCCGGCGCACGGGCGGCGCGTCCACGGCAATACGCCCGGGACGCACGGACGGCCCGGTCCCCCTGAGGGGACCGGGCCGTCCGGGGAAGCGGGCCGCCGGTGCGGCCGACGCCGTCAGGCGCGCTTGCGGTTGGTGAACCAGGACCAGATGAACACCACGATGATGGAGCCGATGAGCGCGAAGCCCCACGTGCCGAGGTCGAAGAACTCCTCGTTGACGTCGGTGCCGAACACCGCCGAGGCGATGAACCCGCCGAGCAGGGCGCCCACGATGCCCAGCAGAAGGGTGACGATCCAGCCGCCCTTCTGCTTGCCCGGCACGATCGCGCGGGCGATGGCACCCATGATGAGGCCGATGAGGATCCAGCCGATGATGCCCATGTCACGCTCCGTTTCCCGTAGGGACAGATCCGGCCAAAAGGACTCTTGCCCCGAATGACCTGACACCACCGTGGCACGGGCGCCCGGTCCTCGCACGTCGACGGCGGTCTGCCGGGGCGGGCGGCCCCGCCGGCACCGCGCACTGCGCGGTCTCGTAGGCTCGGAGGGTGGTGACGACCGAGGCGACGAGCGCGCGCGTCGACAGCTGGCTGTGGGCCGTCCGCGTGTTCAAGAGCCGCTCGCAGGCGACCGCCGCCGTGAAGGCGGGGCACGTGCGCGTCAACGGCGAGCGCGCGAAGCCCGCGACGAGCGTGAAGGTGAAGGACCGCGTCGTCGTGCGGGGCGGTCCGGTCGAGCGGATCCTCGTCGTCGAGAAGGTGCTCGTGAAGCGGGTGTCCGCGACCCTCGCCGCGACGGCCGTCGACGACCAGAGCCCGCCCCCGCCGCCGCGCGAGCTCACCGTGCGCGTCGCCGTCCGCGACCGTGGTGCCGGGCGCCCCACGAAGCGCGAGCGCCGCGACCTCGACCGGCTGCGGGGCCGGGGCTGACCTCCCGCAGCCGCCGACCCGCGCGACCGCGCCCCGTGCGGCCCCGCACGCCCGACGCGCAGGACGGCCGACGGTCGCGTGCGAGCACGCGTCCGCCGGCCGTCGGCAGTGCTGTCGGGATCGCTCCCGGGATCAACAGGTCAGCAGGCTCCGAGGTCCTTCCAGACGCCCCACTGGCCGCTCTGCGACGGGTTCTCGCCCGTCGTCCACCACTTGGCCTGGTAGTTGCGGCCGGAGTAGGAGACGTTCGCCCCGCCGACGTAGGCGGCGCTCGCCGACCAGGCGGGAGCCGTGCACGTGCCGGGGTTGCCCGGGTTCCCGGGGTTGCCGGGGTTCCCGGGGTTGCCCGGGTCGGTCCCGCCGCTGCCGATCTTCAGGTCGACGCAGTTGTAGAACGCGTTGACCGTGTTCGACACGTTCCAGCGCGCGAGGATCGTGTGGTTGCCCTCGGGCAGGCCCGTCAGGGTGTGGGAGATGTTGCTGGGCGGCTGCGCGCCGTTCTGGTTGAACGTCTTGAACAGCACGCCGTCGACGAAGTACTCCCACGTGCTCGTGTTGTGCGCCGCGGTGAGCTTCCACTGGAACGTGACCGACGTGCCGGTCTGCGTGCGCGGCCAGGGCTTGCTCGAGTCGTCGAGGATGCTGAAGCCGCTGCCGCCCGAACACTGCATCGAGCCCTTGGGCGCCTCGACGGACTGGGGCTCGTACTTGATCGAGCCGCAGTCGAAGGACGTCGTGCCCTTCGCGCAGTGGTCCTGCCGGCTCGGCGGCGACGTGATCCAGCCGTGGGCGCTCGCGCTCGGCGCGACGGCCACGGGCGCGATGATCGCGACCGCGCCGACGACGGCTGCCAGGAGTACCGCTCTCAGTCTTCGCATGAGATGTCTCGCTCTCCATCCGGTGGTGCATGGGTCCTGCGGCGCGCTTCCTCGCGGGCCGCCTCTCGGATCGGGCACCTCGACGCTACGAAACGGGCGGAGAGCCGGACAATTGGGCAAAGCCCGTACGTGCTTCCGCGTACGCGCGCCGGGCGCGCCCTCGTCGCCGGGTCGGCGACGCACGACGGCGGGTGGTCTCGCCCGTGGGACGAGACCACCCGCCGTCGCGGGGTTCAGCAGGTCAGCAGGCGCCGATCAGCGTCCACGGCCCCCATGCCTCGGAGCCCGGGACGTTGTTCTGCGTCCACCACTTCGCCTCGTACACGTTGCCCGCGTAGGAGACCTTCGCGCCGCCCGTGTAGGTCGACGTCGCGGCCCACGCCGGGTCCGCGCAGGTGCCCGGCGTGCCGCCGCCGGGGGTGCCGCCCTCACCGGGCGTGCCACCGCCGGGGGTGCCCCCGCCGGGGTTGGTGCCGTCGGCCGTGACGGTCAGGTCGACGCAGTTGTAGAACGCGTTGACCGTGTTCGACACGTTCCAGCGCGCGAGGATCGTGTGGTTGCCGAGCGGCAGGCCCTTGAGGGTGTGCGAGATGTTCTTGGGGGGCTGGACGCCGCCGCCGTCGAACGTCGCGAAGAGCTGGCCGTCGACGAAGTACTCCCACACGCTCGTGGCGTGGTTCGCCGTGAGGTTCCACTGGAACGTCACGTCGCGGCCCGTGGTCGTGCGGGGCCAGGGCTTGCTCGCGTCGTCGAGGATCGCGTAGCCGCTGCCGCCGGAGCACTTCATCGAGCCCTTGGGGGCCTCGACGGACTGGGGCTCGTACTTGATGGAACCGCAGTCGAAGGACGTGGTGCCCTTCGCGCAGTTGTCCTGCCGGCTGGGGGGAGAGGTGATCCAGCCGTGCGCCGAGGCGCTGGGGGCGATCGCGATCGGGGCGATGATCGCGGTCGCGCCCACGACGGCGGCGAGGAGCGCCGCGCGGAGTCGCTTCATCGGGGGACTCGCTTCCTAGGTCGGGGAGGGCCGACGTCGTGCGGAGCCCGCACCGTCGACCGTGACGAGGGGGACCGTAAGCAGGTGGAGGACGAGGCTCCAACGCCTACGCAGGGCCGCTCCGGAGTACGGGATGTCCCGTACGCGACGACCTGCGGAGGGCGTCTTCGTGCGGCTGGACCGGGGTCCGCGACCCCCTCGCGACGTGCCTCGGGCATCCGTCCGGCGGGTGAAAAGTGTGGGGACTACGTAGGGCGCCGGGACGCCGGACGAGACGGCGGCCCGAGCTGGACGAGCGTCTGGGAACGAGGGCGTCGGACGGCCCGGTGCGCCCCTGCGCGGGAACGCGTCCGAGGCGCGTTCGGGTCCGCGGCCCGTCAGGCGGGCGCGTCCTCCTCGCGCAGCCGCGGCTCGGTGCGCAGCGCGGGCCGGAGGCCGGACTTGTCGGCGTAGAACGCGCGCACGACGTCCATGTCGGCGCGGACGTCACCGGTGAGGTCGATCGTCGGGCCGAGGCCCGTCGTCATCGTGGTGCGGTCCACGTAGCCGAGCGTGACCGGCAGGTGCGCCTCGCGCGCGATCCGGTAGAAGCCCGACTTCCAGTACGACCCGGCGCCGCGCGTGCCCTCGGGCGTGACGACGAGCGAGAAGACCTCGCCCGCCTGGAGGCGGCCGACGACGTCCGCCACGACCCGGCTCGGGTCGCGCCGGTCGACGGGGATGCCGCCCAGCGCGCGCATGACCGGGCCCGCGGGACCGGCGAACAGCGTGTGCTTGCCCAGCCAGCGCACGTGGATGCCGGTGCTCCAGGCGATCGCGAGCATGAGCACGAAGTCCCAGTTCGACGTGTGCGGGGCGCCGACGAGGAGCGTGGGCCGGCTCGTGTCGTACGGCTGCGAGCGCAGCCGCCACCGGCTGGTCGCCCAGAAGGCGCGGGCGAGGGCTCGGCGGATCACCACGTCACGGTACAGGGTGGGAGCGCGGGGCCGCCGTCGACAACCACAGGCAGCGCGGTTAGTCTCCGGCGGGTAGGGAACTTCCCGCCCTACCTGCTCGGCCCGGACATGTCTGCTCGACCACCCACTGCTCGACGGAGACCAGATGGACACCACTCCCGCCGGAACCCCCGCCCTCCTGCGCACCCTCAACGCGCGCGCCGTGCTCGACGTCCTCGGCACCGGCGCGCAGGTCGCCCGACCCGACGTCGTCGCGGCGACCGGCCTGTCGAAGACGACCGTCGCGCAGACCCTGCGCGCGCTCGAGGCGACGGGCGTCGTCACGGAGGCAGGGCTCGACCGGGACCGTCGCGGCCCGGCCGCGACGCTGTACCGGGTCGACCCGGACTACGCGTTCGGGCTGGGGATCGACGTCGCGCGCGACCGCGTGCGGGTCGCGCTCGTCGACGTCACGGGAGCGATCCGTGCCCGCGCCGAGCGGCGCGACGTCAGGCCGACCCCGACGGCGCGCGCCCGCGCCGCCGCCGAGCTGGCCCGCGCGTGCGTGACCGACGTCGAGGCCCGGCTGCCCGAGGGCGCGCGCGTCGAGGTGACGCGCGCCGTCGCGGCGGTGCCGTCGATCGTCAGCCCGGACCACGCGACGATCCGCCGGGTGCCGGGCTTCGAGAAGGGCGGCACGGACCTCCACGACGCGCTCGTCGACGCGCTCGGCTGCCCGGTGACGCTCGAGAACGACCTCAACCTCGCGGCGCTCGCGGAGCAGCGCGACGGCGTCGCGGCGGGGGTCCGGACCTTCGTCGTGCTGGGGCTCGGCGACGGCTTCGGGGCCGGACTCGTCCTCGACGGTCGCCTCCACCGAGGTGCGGCGGGCGGTGCGGGCGAGGTGTCCTTCCTCCCGCACCCGGGGCGGTCGCTCGGCTCGGAGACGCTCGGGGCGTCGTCGATCGCGGCCATCGCGAAGGAGAACGGCCTCCCGGACGACATCGCCGTCAAGGACCTCGTGGACCGCGCCGAGCACGGCGACGGCGCGTCGTGCGACGTGCTCGACGAGGTCGCGGAGCGCATCGGCGTCGTCGCGGCGGCGGTCGCGCTCGTCGTCGAGCCGGAGCTCTTCGTGCTCACCAACCACGCCGCACGCCCGCCGATCGCCGAGCGCGTGCAGCGCTTCCTCGGCGAGAAGCTGGCCGTGCTGCCCGTGCGGGTCGTCCCGTCCGAGCTCACGAGCGACGCCGTCGTCGTGGGTGCGGCCCGGTCCGCGAGCGACGCGCTGCGTGACGAGGTGTTCCGCGCCGCCGCGGCCCACTCCGCGCCGGGCGAGGGCGGCGACGCCGACGACGAGCGCGCGGAGGCCGCGTCGTGACCGAGCCGGGCGGCCCGCCGTCGGACCTGGTGTCCCGGCTGGGCCTCGCGGACGACGCGCGCGCCGTGATCCTCAACGCCGACGACTACGGCATGTGCCGGGCCGCGAACCGCGCGATCTCGGAGCTGCTCCTCGCCGGGCACCTCGACTCCGCGACCGTCATGGTGCCGTGCGGCTGGGCGCCGGACGCGCTCGCGTTCGCCGCGGCCCACCCCGTCGACGTCGGCGTCCACCTCGTGCTCACGAGCGAGTGGACGCGCTACCGGTGGCGGCCCCTCACGGGGACGGGGACGTCGCTCGTCGACGACGCGGGGTACTTCCCGCGCGACGTGCGCACCGTCGAGCAGCAGGCGCGCGCCGAGGACGTCGCGGTCGAGCTCGCGGCGCAGCTCGACGCGGCGCTCGCCGCGGGGGTCGACGTCTCGCACCTGGACAACCACATGGGCTCGGTCTACGGGCTCGAGACGGGGCGCTCGTTCCTGCCGCAGGTGTTCGAGCTCGCGGCCCGGCACGGGCTGCCGTTCCGCCTGCCGCGCACGACCGACGGGATGCTCCTGCCGCCCGGCGACTTCCAGCCGCTCCTCGACCAGGCGACCGCGGCGGCCGACGCGCTCGGCGTCGTGCTCGTCGACCGCCTGTGGACGCACCCGTTCGAGCTCGCGGGCGAGGGCACGGACGACGCGGAGGGCTACGAGGACGTCCGCGACGGCTTCCTCGACCTGCTGCGCCGCGTGCCGGCCGGCGTCACCGAGATCTACCTGCACCCCATGCTCGACGACGACGAGCTCGGCGACGTCGCCGACTACGCCGCGCCGAAGCGCGGGTTCGAGCACCGCCTCCTCGCCGACCCGGCCGTCGCGGCCGTGGTCGCCGAGGAGGGCCTCGTCCGCGTCGGCTGGCGCGACCTGCGCGCGGTCCAGCGGGGCGAGCGATGAGCGCGCCGTCCGGGACGCCATCGGGCACGGTGCCGAGCGGGGGGCTGCTCGCCCGCGTGCGCGACCGCCGCCTCGTCGGCGCGGCCACGCGCGCGCAGACCGTCGCCTACGGCGCGTCTGCGTTCCCCGCGAACCTGCTGCTCCAGACGTTCTCCGCGTTCGTCGTCTACTTCTACGTCGACCACCTCGGCGTGCCCGCCGGCTGGGTCGCGGGCGCCATGGTCGCGCACGGCGTCCTCAACGCGGTGCTCAACCCGCTCGTCGGCGCGGCCTCCGACCGGCGGCGCACCCGCTGGGGCCGTCGCGTGCCGTGGATCGGGCTCGGCGTCGTGCCGCTCGTCGTCGCGTTCGCGCTCGTGTGGATGCCGCCCGCGCTGAGCCCCACCGGGCTCGTGGTGTGGTTCCTCGTCGTCGTCGCCGTGTACGACGTCGCGTACGTCGTCGTCGTGCTCAACGTCTCGGCGCTGTTCCCCGAGATCTTCCGCACGACGGCGGAGCGCGCCCGCGGGAACGCGCCGCGCCAGATGTTCGGCCTCGTCGGCATGATCCTCGGCACCGCCGGCGCCCCGCTGTTGTACGGGACGCTCGGGTGGACGTGGATGGCGCTGCTCCTCGCCGTCGTGAGCCTCGGGTTCTTCGCGTGGTCCCTCGCCGGCATGGTCGAGCGCCCCGTCGACGTCGCGGCGGTGCGCGAGCGCGAGGCCGCCGTCGGGCTCGGCGCCCAGCTGCGCTACACGTTCGCGAACCGGGCGTTCGTCACCTACGTGCTCGGCTCGCTGCTGCTGCAGAGCACCACCGCGATCGTGCTCGCCGCCGTGCCGTTCTACGTGCGCTACGTGCTCGGCGGGGCGGAGGCCGACGCGACGTTCCTCCTCGCGCCGATCTTCGTCGCGGCCATCCCGGCGATCGTCGGATGGTCGTGGGTCGTGCGCCGCATCGGCCCGCGCTCCACGATGCTGTGGGTCGTCGCCGTGTACGGGCTCGCGACGTGCCTCTACCTCGTGCCGACCACCGTGCTCGGCGCCGCGCTCGCGGGCCTCGCCGTCGGCGTCGGCGTGGCCGGGCTCATGCAGGTGCTCGAGGTCGCGCTCGCGCAGGTCATCGACGACGACGAGCGCCGCACCGGCCTGCGCCGCGAGGGCATGTACTTCGGGGCGAACGGGTTCGTCGTGCGCGGGTCCGTGATCGTGCAGGCCGTCCTCGTCGCGGCCGTGCTCTCCGCGAGCGGGTATGTCGAGGGCGCGGGCGACGTCGTGCAGCCCGATGGCGTCGCGACGGGCGTGCGCCTCCTGCTCGGCGGCGTCCCCGTCCTCATCGCCGCCCTGGCCTTCGTGTGCTTCTGGCTCTACCCGCTGCGCGGCCGTGACCCCGAGGGCACCGACGCCGCCCTCGCCGACGCCGACGCGTCACCGACCGCCGCGGACCCCCTCCCGAGGTAGCCCCCCGCCCCGCGAGGTAGAGCCGGAGTCGCGCGAGGTAGAGGCCCGGTTGCGCGAGGTAGAGCCGTGGTCGCGCGCGAGGCGCACACGGCTCTACCTCGGCTGACCCTGGCTCTACCTCGGCGGACCCTGCCTCTACCTGGGCGGGGTGGTGGTGCCGCGGAGGGTGTGCTCGGCGACGGCGCACGGGTCGGTGCTGGCGTCGATGTCCCGGAGGTCGCACGCGACGCGGCGCATGAGGGTGCGGAAGGTGCCGCGCTCGTCGGGCGAGAGCATGTCGAGGAGCTCCTCCTCGGCGTCGTGCACGGCGGCGGCCCACCCGGCGAGACGACGGCGGCCCTCGGGCGTCGCGACGACGCGGCGCGCGCGCCGGTCGGCCGGGTTCTGCTGCCGCTCGACGAGGCCGGACGCGACGAGGTCGTCGACGAGGTACGTCATGACGGTGCGGTCGATGCCGTGGTGCTCGGCGAGCGCGAGCTGCGTGGGGTGGTCGCCCTGCGCGACGGTCACGAGGACCTGGTAGCCGCGCGTGCCGTGCGGGACGTCGTCGAGCGCCTGCTCGACGGTCGCGCGGTAGGCGCGCAGCAGGACGCCGAGGTGCCAGCCGAGGTCCTCGAGGCGGCCGGGGAGCTCGGCCGGGCCGGTGGGTGCGGCGGTCGTCGCGCTCGTGCTCATCCGCTCAGGGTACCGCGGGAATGCGGTTGCACCACCTATCTGTTCTCGATATGTTCTGTCTAACAACGTATCTTGAGATCGCGAGGAGCTATGCCCGACTACGGCCACGACCTGCGCTTCGGGTCCTTCGTCACGCCTACCGCCGCGGCGCCCCAGCAGGCGGTCGCGCTCGCGCAGCTGTCCGAGGAGGTCGGCCTGGACCTCGTGACCTTCCAGGACCACCCGTACCAGGCGGCGTTCCTCGACACCTGGACCCTGCTGTCGTGGGTCGCGGCGCGCACCGAGCGCATCCGCCTCGCGGGCAACGTGCTCAACCTGCCGCTGCGCCCGCCGGCCGTGCTGGCGCGCGCCGTCGCGAGCCTCGACCGGCTCTCGGGCGGGCGCGTCGAGCTCGGCCTCGGCGCGGGCGGGTTCTGGGACCCGATCGTCGCGATGGGCGGCGAGCGCCTCACGGCGGGGCAGTCCGTCGACGCGCTCTCCGAGGGCATCGACGTCATCCGCGGGCTGTGGGACACGACGACGCGCGAACGCCTGGAGGTGGGCGGCACGTACCACCACGTCGACGGCGCCAAGCGAGGCCCCGCCCCCGCGCACGACGTCGAGATCTGGGTCGGGGCGCTCAAGCCCCGCATGCTGCGCCTCGTCGGCGCGCAGGCCGACGGCTGGCTCCCGTCGCTCGCGTACCTGCAGAGCTTCGAGGCGCTCGCGCAGGGCAACGCGACGATCGACGCCGCCGCCCAGGAGGCGGGCCGCGACCCGCGCGCGGTGCGTCGCCTGCTCAACGTCGGCGGCCGGTTCACCGCCGACGGCGGCGCCGGGTTCCTCCAGGGGTCGCCCCGGCAGTGGGCCGAGCAGGTCGCCGAGGTGACGCTCGAGCACGGCGTGTCCACGTGGATCGTCGGCGGGGACGACCCGACGACGCTCGCCGTCGTGGGGCAGGAGGTCGCGCCCGCCGCGCGCGAGCTCGTCGCGGCGGCGCGCGGCACGACCGACGGCCCGGCACCGGTCGCACCGTCCGACGGCGGGGCCCGCGCATGACCGACTACGGCCACCCGCTCCGGTTCGGCACGTTCGTCACGCCGTCGGCGCAGGACCCGGAGGCGACGGTCGGGCTCGCGCGCGTCGCGGAGGACGCCGGCTACGACCTCGTGACGTTCCAGGACCACCCGTACCAGCCGCGCTTCCTCGACACGTGGACGCTGCTGTCGTACGTCGCGTCCGCGACGGAGCGCATCCACGTCGCGCCCGACGTGGTCAACGTCCCGATGCGCCCGCCCGCCGTCCTGGCGCGCGCGGCGGCGAGCCTCGACCTGCTCTCCGACGGGCGCGTCGAGCTCGCCCTCGGGGCGGGGGCCTTCTGGGACGCGATGGCGGCGATGGGCACGCGTCGGCTCGCGCCGGGGGAGTCCGTCGACGCGCTCGCCGAGGCGATCGAGGTGATCCGTGCGATCTGGGGCGAGGACGGCGACGGCGAGCTGTTCGTGCCCGGCCGCCACCACCGGCTCGACGGCGCGACGCCCGGCCCGGGCACCACGCGCCGCATCCCGCTGTGGCTGGGCGCGCTCGGCCCGCGGATGCTGCGCCTCGTGGGGGAGAAGGCGGACGGCTGGCTCCCGTCGCTGGGTCGCGTCGGCCTGGACGGGCTGCGCGCGGGCAACGCGCGCATCGACGAGGCGGCGGCCGCCGTCGGGCGCGACCCGCGCGAGGTGACGCGGCTGCTCAACGTGTCGGGCACGTTCGAGGCGGACGCCGGAGCGTCCGGCCTCGGGGGCGCCCCCGACCTCTCCGGGCCGCCCGAGGCCTGGGTCGAGCGGCTCCTGCCGCTCGTCCTCGACGAGGGCGTCTCCACGCTGATCCTCGCGACCGACGACGAGCGCAGCACCCGCCGGTTCGCGGACGAGGTCGCGCCCGCCCTGCGCGACGCCGTCGACGCCGCGCGCGCGGAGCGGGGCACCGACACGTCGCGCGTCGTGCCGCTCGCCGTGCGGGCCGCGCGTCGCGACGGCATCGCCTACGACGACGTCCCCGCCTCGCTCGCAGAGCGCGCCGTCGAGCCGGGCGACGCCGCGTACGCGGGCGTGCGCTCGAACTACCTGCGCGGCGGCTCGCCGGGCCTCGTGCTGCGCCCGCGCGACACCGCGGAGGTCGTCGAGGCGCTCGCCTTCGCGCGCGCCCAGCCGGTGACGCGCCGGGTGCCGCTGTCCGTCCGCTCGGGCGGGCACGGGATCAGCGGGCGCTCGACGAACGACGGCGGCATCGTCCTCGACCTCGCCGCGCTCGACCAGGTGGAGGTGCTCGACGACGCCGCGCGCCTCGTGCGCGTCGGCCCCGGCGCGCGGTGGGGCGGCGTCGCGGCGGCGCTCGCCCCGCGCGGCTGGGCGATCACGTCGGGCGACTCCGGCGGCGTCGGGGTGGGCGGTCTCGCGACCGCGGGCGGCATCGGCTTCCTCGGCCGGGCGCACGGCCTGACGATCGACCACGTGCGCGCGGTCGAGGTCGTCCTCGCGGACGGCTCGGTCGTGCGCGCGAGCGACGACGAGAACACGGACCTGTTCTGGGCCGTGCGCGGCGCCGGGGCGCAGGTCGGGATCGTCACGTCGTTCGAGCTCGTCGCGGACGAGGTGTCCGCGGTGGGGTTCGCCCAGATGGTGCACGACGCGTCGGACCTCGCCGGGTTCCTCGAGCGCTGGGGCGCCACGGTGGAGGCCTCGCCGCGGGACACGACGAGCTTCCTGATCGTGGGGCGGCCGCGGCCCGGGCAGCCCCTCGTCGCGCAGTCCATGACGATGGTCGACTCCGACGACCCGGACACCGTCCTCGCGCGGCTCCAGCCGTTCGCGGCGATCTCCCCGCTGCTCGCCCGAGCGACGGCGCAGATCGTGCCGTACGACGCCGTCGTCTCGGCGCCCCCGCCCGGCCCGCACGGGGGGCAGGGCGAGCCCGTGTCGCGGTCCGGGTTGCTGGAGCACCTCACGCCGGAGGCGTCGGCGCGTCTCGCGGGCCTCGTCGCGAGCGGGGACACGTACTTCTTCCAGATCCGCTCGACGGGCGGTGCGGCGTCGGACGTCCCCGCCGACGCCACGGCGTACGCGCACCGGTCCGCGAACTTCTCGGTCGTCGCGATGGGGGCGAGCCGGTCTCGTCTCGACGCGCGGTGGGACGCGCTCGCCGACGTGTTCGACGGTATGTACCTCAGCTTCGACACGGACCTGCGCACCGAGCGCGTGACGGACGCCTTCCCGCCCGCGACCCTGGAGCGGCTGCGGGAGGTCAAGCGCCGCGTGGACCCGACGAACGTCTTCCGCGACAACCTGCCCGTCCTCGGGCCGCACCCGACGGACGAGCCCGAGCCCGCCGTCGTCCCGCCGAGGTAGAGCCCGGGTCCGCCGGGGTAGAGCCCCGGTCCGCCGAGGTAGAGCTCCGGTCCGCCGAGGTAGAGCTCCGGTCCGCCGAGGTAGAGGCGTGGTCACGACCACGCCTCTACCTCGCGCTACCAGGGCTCTACCTCGCGCTACCGGGGCTCTACCTGGGGGCTACCGGGGCTCTGCCCCGGGGTGGGTGCCCGACGGCGCAGCGTGAGCACCGCGTGGACGGCGAGGCCCGCGAGCACGGCCCAGAACGCGGCGCCGATGCCCGCGACGACCGTCCCGCTCGCGGCGACGAGGAACGTCACGACGGCCGCCTCGCGGCCCCGCGGCTCGGCGACCGCCCCCGCGACGGCGGCCCCGAGCGTCCCGACGAGCGCGAGCCCGGCGGCCGCCTCGACGAGCCCGGCGGGCGCGGCCGCGACCAGCGCGGCGAGCCCGGCCGAGCCCACGGCGAGCGCCAGGTAGGCCCACCCCGCGGTGTGGGCGGCGACCCAGCGCCGTCGGAGGTCGGGGTGCGCCTCGGGTCCCGCGGCGAGCGCGGCGGAGATCGCCGCGAGGTTGATCGCGTGCCCGCCGGCGGTGGCGCCCGCGAGCGTTGCGAGGCCGGTGACGGTCATGGTCTCGCGCCACGGCACGCGGTAGCCGAACGAGGCCATCACCGCGACGCCCGGGACGTTCTGCGACGCCATCGTCACGACGTAGAGCGGCACGGCGAGCCCGACGACCGCCTGCCACGACAGCGTCGGGACGGTGAGGTCGAGGCGGGGGACGGCGTCGGCCCAGGCGAGGGTGCCGCTCCCCACGGCCTCGTACCCGACGATCGCGAGCGTGACCGCGAGCGCCGCCGGCGCGGCCCAGCGCGGCGCGAACCGCAGCAGCACGAGCCACGTGAGCACGACGGGCGCGACGAGCAGCGGCGTCGTGACGAACGCCCGGACGGGCGCGAGGCACAGCGTGAGCAGCACGCCCGCGAGCATCGCCTGGGCGATCGGGGTGGGGATCGCGGCGACGAGGTCGCCGAGGCGCGGCCAGAGCGCGGTGAGCAGCACGAGCCCGCCGACGACGCAGAACGCGCCGACCGCGGCGGGCCAGCCGCCCGCGACCGCGCCCGTGCTGACGAGCAGCGCGGCCCCGGGCGTGGACCAGGCGAGCGTGAGCGGGGTGCGGTGGCGCGTCGTCAGCCAGAGGATGCCGACGGCCTGCGTCACGCACAGGGCGAGGAGCCCGGACGCGGCCTGGTCGGGCGTGGCGCCGACGGCGCGCAGGCCGGCAAGCACGACGGCGAACGAGCTCGTGAAGCCGACGAGGGCCGTGACGAGCCCGGCGAGGACGGGGCGCAGGCGCTCCGGGTCGGGTTCCATGCTGCTCCAGCGGACGTGCCGAGCCGTTCTGTTTGCGGAACGCTACCAGAGTGGCCTGGGTCACGGCCGGTAGGCTGCCGCGCGTGAGCGACGGGGGAGCGCAGGCGAGCGCAGGAGCGGGCACAGGAGCGGGCACAGGGGCGAGCGCAGGGCCGGACGACGCCCCGGGTGGTGGTGCCCCCGCGCCGTCGGACCGCCGCGGGGACGAGACGCTCGCCGCGGTCGCCGCCCAGATCCGGGCGCTGCGGGCCGAGCGCGGGCTGTCGCTGTCGGCGCTCGCGGCGGCGGCGGGCGTCGGGAAGGGCTCGCTCTCCGAGATCGAGCACGGCGCGCGCAACCCCACGCTCGCGACGCTCTACGCGCTCGCCGGGGCGCTCGGCGTCCCGCTCGCGACGCTCCTCGCCGAGCGGCCGGGGTCGGAGGTGTCGTCCGAGGGCGTCCGGGCCCGCCTCCTCGACGCCCACCACCTGCCCGACGGCACCGCCGTCGAGGTCTACCACCTGCACCTCGAGCCCTCCGCGGACCGCACGTCGCCGCCGCACGGGCCGGGCGTCGTCGAGCACCTGCTCGTGACGTCCGGCCGCCTGCGCGCGGGGCGTCGTGGCGCGGAGGCCGTGGTGACCGTGGGCGACGAGCTGCGCTGGGTGTCGGACGCCGAGCACTCCTACCGGGCGCTCGACGGGGCACCCGTCGACGCGGTGCTCGTCATCCGCACGCCCCCGCGACGCGGCGAGCGGCCCGCTACCGCAGGCCCGGTCCCGGTGCCCACGCGCCGGACGTGAACCCCGACGGCGCTCCCGGCGACCACGGGGCCGGCGGCGGCTGCGGGGCCCGGACGAGGAACGCCTGGCGCGCCGTGAGCATGAGCTGCAGCAGCGCGCGCCGCTGCCCCTCGACGCGCCACGCCTCGACCGCGCCGCGCTCGACCCTGTCGTGGAGCAGCGCGAGCTCGGTCGCGGCCTGCTGGTAGTCGCGCATCGCGTGCGCGGCCCCCGCGCCGCCGGTGCGGCGGGCCCAGTCGCGCGCCTGGCGGCGCGCGGCGAGCGTCGACAGCATCGCGAGGTCGGCGGGCGTGACGAGGCCCGTCGGGACGTACGGCACGAGCTGGCGCTGGATCGTCGCGACCGTGCGGCGTCGGTCCCGGACGAGCAGGACGACGAGCGTGACCAGCACCCCGAGCCCGGCGAGGTACGCGACCCCGAGCGCGAGCGGGCCGAAGCCGGTCGAGGCGTTCCACAGCATGTGCAGGGCGATCGCCGCGGCGAGACCGCCGAGCGGCGCGAGCACGCGGCGCGGCCCGGGCGGGCTCGTGGCCGCGCTCGCGACGCCGAGGCCCGTGAGCGCCGTGCACAGCGGGTGCAGCAGGGGGGTGACGATGGCTCGCAGCACGAACGTCGGGCCGAGCGTGCCGTCCTGCGCGGCCATGATGAAGTACGTGACGTTCTCGACCGCGGCGAACCCGAGGGCGACCATCGCGGCGTAGATCACGCCGTCGGTCCAGCCGTCGATCTCGTGGCGCCGGAACCAGAGCATCCCGAACAGCACCGCGCCCTTGAGGATCTCCTCCACGAACGGCGCCCCGAACGACGCGACGACGTACCAGCCGACCTCCTCGCCGAACAGCGGCGCGGTGAGCAGCTCCAGGCCGAGCGTGTTGAGGATCCCCGCGACGAGCGTCGCGATCCCCGCGCCCCACAGGAACGCGACGACGAGCGCGCTCGGCGGCTCGGGCTCGAGGCGGTCGAGCGCGAGCACGACCGGCACCCAGATGCCCAGCGGCACGAGCGCGAGCAGCAGCCCGACCGTGAACGTGCCCACCCCGGACAGTGCCGCGAGCACGAGGCCCACGAGGAGGCACAGGCTCGCGACGGCGATCGTCACGATGACGCCGACGCGCGCGCGGCCCGGCGGCCGGCCCTCGAGCACCGCGCGCGGGTCGAGCGGGACGGCGGCACCCGCCGGGCCGAACGGGTGCGGCGGCTGCTGGGGCGGGGGGACGGCCGGGCCGTGCGGCGGGAAGGTCACGGGCGGTAAGGCTACGCACCCGGTGGGCGACGCGGGAAGGCGTCCGCCCGGCGCGCCGCGCGGGGGCCGGGGGAGGTCGCGCCGCGCGGTGGCCGGGGGGTGGGGCTACGCCGCGACGTCGTACCCGGAGCGCAGGCCGCCCCGGCGGCGGACGGTCGCGTCGTCGGGCACGATCTCGTCCGGCGGGACGACGGCGCCGGCCTCCACGAGCACCCGGCGCCCGACGCGCGCGCCGCTGCCCACGCGGGCGCGGTCGCCGACGCGCGCCTCGGGGGCGATGCGGACGTTGTCGCCGACGCGGACGTCGCGGCCGAGGACGACGTCCCGGTCGATCCAGGTGCCGTCGCCGAGCCGGCAGCCGTGGCCCACCACGGCGCCCTTCTCGACGTAGGTGCCCCACCCGACGGGCACGGACTCGGGGACGCGGGCGTGGGGCGACACGAAGCCGCCGCCGGTGTGACGGTCGTAGTGCATGATCTCGCCGAAGTCGTTCTCGACCTGGACGCGGCGTGCGAGGCGGGCCACCTGACCTCCTCAAGGTCTGTCGACAGTGGTACTGGTGACATAACGACGACGAGGCGCCCAGGATTCCGACGCCGTCACCCCTCCGAGGTAGAGCCCTGGTCCCGCGGGGTAGAGCCGCGGTCCCGCGAGGTAGAGCCCTGGTCGCCGGGCCGACGGCGGAGGTCGCCCCGCCTTTCGTGCCCCGCAGGCGAGAACCGCCCGGGCGACCTCCCGCGGCGGCGCCACGGTCGCCGGGCGCGGACCGACCGCCGTCGTGTCGAGCAGGTGGTTCCGGCACGTCCGGGCCGACGGACGCGCCGGAATCGCCTGCTCGCGCTGCCCGGATGGCCTGGTCGGCCCGCCCCCGGTCCCGACGGGCGACCTGGCCGCCCCGGGTGCCTGGCCGACGTCGGGCACGGTCAGCCTGGACGCCGCGGCGAGGCCGCGGCGTCGGGTGTGACCTCGGCTCTACCTCGGCCGACTACGGCTCTACCTCGGCCGACCAGGGCTCTACCCCGCGGAGCCAGGGCTCTACCTCGGCCGACCAGGGCTCCACCCCGTGGGACCACGGATCTACCTCGGTGGGACCTCGCCTCTACCTCGGCGGGACCTCGCCTCTACCTCGGCCGACCAGGGCTCTACCTCGCGGGACCACGGCTCTACCTCGCGACGGCGGCACCTCCTCGCGGCGGGGGGCGGTCAGACGGTGCGGGTGGTGCCGCGGACGACGAGGGTCGTGGGGAGGCGGACGTGGGGGTCGCGCGTCCGGCCCTCGACGAGGTCGACGATGAGGCGCAGGGCCTCGGTGCCCATGCGGTGGATGGGCTGGTCGACGGTCGTCAGGGGCGGGGTGGTGAGCGCGGACTCGGGCACGTTGTCGAAGCCGATGACGGAGACGTCGTCGGGCACGCGGAGGCCGAGCTCGGCGGCGACCTCCATGGTGCGGATCGCGGAGAGGTCGTTGGCGGCGAAGATCGCGGTGGGGCGCTCGGGGAGCGAGAGGAGCTCGTGCGCGGGGGAGTCCGCGAGGTCGGGGCGGTAGCCGCCGACGCGCACGAGGTCGGGGTCGAAGGCGATGCCCGCGTCGGCGAGCGCCTCGCGGTACCCCTGCTCGCGCAGGCGCGCGGACTCGAGGTCGGGGCGGCCGGCGAGGAAGCCGATGCGGCGGTGGCCGAGGTCGAGGAGGTGCTGCGTCGCGGTGCGGCCGCCGGCGAGGTTGTCGGAGTCGACGGTCGGGGGGTCGGAGGGGCCGCGGTGCGGGTCGACGGCGACGACCGGGATCGAGCTGCCGCGCGCGACGACGGTGGGCGTGACGAGGATGGCGCCGTCGATGAGGGTGCCGCCGAGGCGGGACAGGGAGCGCTGCTCCCAGCCGACGCGGTCGTCGCGGCGCAGGCCGCCGGAGTAGGCGAGGAGCTCGTACCCGGTCCCGTCGACGGCCTCGGAGATGCCCTTGAGCAGCTCGGTCGAGAACGGCTCGAACTCGGCGACGAGGATCCCGATGACGTTGGTCTTGCTGCTCCGCAGGCTCCTCGCGACGATCGACGACTCGTACCCGAGGTCGTCGATGACCTGCTGGACGTGGCGGGAGGTCTCGGGCGCGACGCCGTAGCGACCGTTGATCACCTTGGAGACGGTCGCGACGGAGACGCCGGCGGTGCGCGCGACGTCGCCGATCGTGACTCTTCCCGTGGAGCGCATGGGGATGACAGTAGCCCCTGGCGAGGGCGTCCGGCGGCCCGCGCCACGTCGTGTGTAAAACGTTATCGATATCGATTGACACGACCGGGTCGCGCCTGCCAGAGTCGCTACCGGCGGCCCCACAGCGGTGGCGGCCCGGCGCGCTCGAGGCAGCGTGCGCCCCGGTGCGACTCGACGAAGAGGACGGAACGATGAAGTCTCGGAAGCTCCTGACGGCGACCGCCGTCGCCCTGGCGGGCACGCTCGTGCTCACGGCCTGCGGAGGCGGAGGCGACTCCGGCTCGGACGACGGCTCGGTCTCGATGACCTTCTGGCACAACTCCACGACCGGTGAGGGCAAGGCCTACTGGGAGGAGACGGTCGCGGCGTTCGAGGAGGCGAACCCCGGCGTCACGATCGAGATCCAGGCCATCCAGAACGAGGACATGGACGGCAAGCTCCAGACGGCCCTCAACTCGGGCGACGCGCCCGACATCTTCATGGCGCGCGGCGGCGGCAAGCTGGCCGACGTCGTGGAGGCCGGCCAGGCGATGGACCTCACCGACGCGATCGACGACACCACGCGCGAGGCCGTGGGCGACGCGGCGCTCAGCGCCTTCACGGTCGACGGCAAGGTCTACGGGATGCCGGTCTCGATCCTCCCGGGCGGCGTCTACTACAGCGAGGACCTGTTCGAGCAGGCCGGCGTGACGGCGAACCCGACGACGATCGACGAGCTCGAGGGCGTCGTCGACCAGCTCAAGACCGCGGGCGTCGCGCCGATCGCGCTCGGCGCGAAGGACGCGTGGCCGGCTGCGCACTGGTACTACTTCTTCGCCCTGCGCGAGTGCTCGCAGGACACCATCAACACGGCGGCGAGCGAGCGCAGCTTCGACGACCCGTGCTGGCTCAAGGCCGGCGAGGACCTCCAGGCCTTCGCCGAGACGGAGCCCTTCAACCAGGGCTTCCTCACGACCTCCGCGCAGCAGGGCGCGGGCTCGTCCGCGGGCCTCATCGCGAACCACCAGGCGGCCATGGAGCTCATGGGCGCGTGGAACCCCGGCGTCATCGCGTCGCTCACGCCGGACGAGAAGCCGCTCGCGGACCTGCAGTGGTTCCCGTTCCCGGCGGTCGAGGGCGGTGACGGCGAGCCCGGCGCCATGATGGGCGGCGTCGACGGCTTCTCCTGCTCGGCCCAGGCCCCCGCCGAGTGCGCGGAGTTCCTCAACTTCATCATGTCGAAGGAGTCGCAGGAGGCGTACGCCACCGCGTTCCACACCCTGCCCGCGAGCAAGGAGGCGCAGGGCGTCGTGACGGAGCCCGCGCTCGTCTCGATCCTCGAGGCCTACAACGAGGCGCCGTACGTCACCGTCTGGCTGGACACGCTGTTCGGGCAGAACGTCGGCAACGCGCTCAACACCTCCGTGGTCAACCTGCTCGCCGGCAAGGGCACGCCGCAGGACATCGTCGACACGACGAACGCCGCAGCGGCCAAGGAGTAGCCGGAGCCATGACCGTGTCCCAGGGCGAGACCTCGCCGAGCACGACGACGCCCGAGGACCGGGCCGGGGGCGGCGCTGGCGCCGTGGCAGGGCCGCCCCCGGCCGCCGCGGCGCGGGCCCGCCGCCCGCGCCGCGGCCGCTGGGGCCAGCGAGCCGAGATCGCGGTGCTCGCCGGGCCGGCGCTCGTCGTCTTCCTCACGTTCGTCATCGTCCCCGTGCTGATGGCGGCGTACTACGGGTTCTTCAAGTGGAAGGGCTTCGGCCCGCCGACGGACTTCGTGGGGTTCGAGAACTACCTCACGATCTTCCGGGACCCCGAGTTCCTCGCGGCGCTGCGGCACAACGGGTTCATCGTGCTCATGTCGCTCGTGCTCCAGGGCCCGGTCGCGGTGGTCGTCGCGCTCATGCTCAACCGGCGCATGCGCGGCCGCTCGGTGGTCCGCGTGCTCGTGTTCGTGCCGTACGTGGTGTCCGAGGTGATCGTCGGCACGGGGTTCAGCCTCATGCTCTCGACGACCGGCGCCGTGAACGACCTGCTGGAGAAGATCGGCCTCGGGTTCCTCGCGGTCGACTGGCTCGCCGACCCCGACGTCGCGATCTGGACCCTGCTGCTCATCATCACGTGGAAGTACATCGGCTTCGCCGTGATCCTCTTCCTCGCGGGCCTCCAGGGCATCCCCGACGAGCTGGGCGAGGCCGCCGCGATCGACGGCGCGTCCTACTGGAAGGCGCAGCGCTACGTCACGCTCCCGCTGCTGGGCCCGACGGTCCGCATCTGGGCGTTCCTGTCGATCATCGGCTCGCTCCAGCTGTTCGACCTCGTCTACATCATCTGGGGCCAGTACGTGGCCTCGACGGCGGGCACGTCGACCATGGCGACCTACATGGTCGCGAACGGCCGCAACGCGGGGAACTACGGGTACGGCAGCGCGGTCGCGGTCGTGCTGTTCCTCATCTCCCTCGCGGTGGCGCTCGTGTACCAGCGGTACGTCCTGCGCCGTGACACCGAGGGCGCGATCACGGAAGGGAAGAAGTGATGGCCACCGTCACCGCCGTACCCGCGCCCGAGCGTCCCGCCGGCGTCAAGACCCCGAAGGAGCCCCGCGGCTCCGGCATCGGCCGGGGCGGCCCGCTGACCTACGTGGTCGCGTGGCTGCTCGTGGGCGTGTGCCTCGCGCCGATCGCGTACATCGTCGTCGGCGGGTTCCGCACCAACGCGCAGATCACGGCCGACCCGTCGGGCCTGCCCGACCCGTGGCAGGTCGTCAACTACGTCGAGGTCCTGTCGAGCTCGCTGTTCTGGCAGCAGCTCGGGAACTCGCTCGTCGCGGCGCTCCTCACGACGCTCGGCGTCGTGGTGCTCGGCCTCATGGCGAGCTACGTCATCGCCCGCTACTCGTTCGTGGGCCGCGGCGCGCTCTACGCGCTGTTCGCGGCGGGCCTGATGTTCCCCATGACGGTCGCGATCACGCCGCTGTACATCATGATCCGCTCGCTCGGGCTGATGAACTCCGTGGGCGGCCTCGTGCTCCCGCAGATCGCGTTCGCCCTCCCGACGACCGTCATCATCCTCGTGCCGTTCCTGCGCGCCATCCCGCGCGAGATCGAGGAGGCCGCGTCGATCGACGGCGCGAGCCGCCTCGGCTTCTTCTTCCGGATGGTCGTGCCGCTGTCCCTGCCGGGCGTCATCACCGTGGGGATCCTCGCGTTCGTCGCGAGCTGGAACAGCTACATGCTCCCGCTCTTCATCCTCAACGACGAGACGTCGTACACGCTCCCGCTGGGCGTGCAGGCGTTCGCGTCGCAGTACTCCGTGGACACCGCCCGCGTGCTCGCCTTCACCTCCCTGTCGATGATCCCCGCGCTCGTCTTCTTCTCGCTGTTCGAGCGGCGCATCGTCGGGGGCCTCACCGGCGCCGTGAAGGGCTGACCACGCCCGTCCGCACCCTGCCCCGTCCCGCGCCGCGCGCGGGACGGGGCCACCACCGAAGGAGAACGGTCCCGTGACCGACGTCGTCCCTGCCGTCCCGACGGCACCCCTCGGCAGCCCGGCCCCGGGCGCCGGCCCCGCGCCGACCCCCCGCCCCGCACCCCCGCAGATGCCCACGGTCTCCGAGCGCGTGCGCACGCTCCACGCGCGCATGACCCTCGATGAGAAGCTCGCGCAGCTCGTCGGCTACTGGCTCGACCAGAACGGCACCGTCGCCCCGATGCAGTCGGAGATGACGGCCGGCCAGGCCGACGGCGGCCGGCTCGCGGAGATCACGCAGCACGGGATCGGGCACTACACGCGCGTGTACGGCACGCGCCCCGTCGACCCGGCGGAGCGCGCGGCGTGGCTGTGGGCGGAGCAGCGGCGGCTGCGGACCGGGACGCGGCTGGGGATCCCGGCGATCGTGCACGAGGAGTGCCTCACGGGCCTCGCCGCGTGGCAGGCCGCGACGTACCCGACGCCGCTCGCGTGGGGCGCGTCGTTCGACCCGGACCTCGTCGAGGAGATGGCGCGCGAGGTGGGGGAGTCGATGCGCACGCTCGGCGTCCACCAGGGCCTGGCGCCCGTGCTCGACGTCGTGCGCGACCCGCGCTGGGGCCGCGTCGACGAGTGCGTCGGCGAGGACCCGTACCTCGTGGGCACGGTCGGCACGGCGTACGTGCGCGGCCTCCAGGACGCGGGCGTGCACGCGACGCTCAAGCACTTCGTCGGGTACTCGGGCTCCCGCGCGGGGCGCAACCACGCGCCCGTCAGCGCGGGGCCGCGCGAGCTCGCCGACGTCTACCTCCCGCCGTTCGAGATGGCGGTGCGCGACGGCGGCGCCCGGTCCGTCATGGCGTCGTACGTCGACGTCGACGGCGTGCCGCTGCACGCGAGCACCGAGCACCTCACCGAGGTGCTGCGTGAGCGCTGGGGGTTCGACGGCGTCGTCGTCGCCGACTACTTCGGCGTCGCGTTCCTCGAGGTGATGCACCGCGTCGCGGCCGACCGCGGCGAGGCGGCGGCGCAGGCGCTCCGGGCGGGCCTGGACGTCGAGCTGCCGACGGGCGACGCCTACCTCGCGCCGCTCGCCGAGCGCGTGCGGTCGGGAGCGCTCGACGAGGCGTGGGTCGACCGCGCCGTGCTGCGCCTGCTCACCCAGAAGGAGGAGCTCGGCCTGCTCGACCCCGGCGCCTACGCCGACGAGCCGCCGACCGCCGTCGACCTCGACACCCCGCGCCAGCGCGCGACCGCGCGCCGCCTCGCGCAGGAGTCGCTCGTGCTGCTCGCGAACGACGGCGTGCTCCCGCTCGTGCGGCCCGGGGCCGACGGCGCGCCGGCCGCCCCGCGGCGCGTCGCCGTCGTCGGCCCGGACGCCGACTCGGCCGAGGCGCTCATGGGCTGCTACTCGTTCGTCAACCACGTGCTCGCGCACCACCCGGGCACCCCCGCGGGCATCGAGCTGCCGACGGTGCTCGAGTCGCTGCGCGACGCGCTCGCCGGGGCGGGCACCGACCTCACGTACGTGCGCGGGTGCGCGGTCGAGGGCGACGACGTCACGGAGATCCCGGCCGCGGTCGACGCCGCGCGGGACGCGGACGTCGCGGTCGTCGTCGTGGGCGACGAGGCCGGGCTGTTCGGGCGCGGCACCGTCGGCGAGGGCAACGACGTCGAGTCGCTCGAGCTGCCCGGTGTGCAGCGACGGCTCGTCGAGGAGGTCGTCGCGACGGGCACGCCGGTCGTGCTCGTGCTGCTCACCGGCCGCCCCTACGCGATCGGCTGGGCCCTCGACGCGGGGTCGTCGCGCGGCGGCGTCCCGGCCGCCGTCGTGCAGGGCTTCTTCCCCGGGGAGGAGGGCGGGCGCGCCGTCGCGGACGTGCTCGTCGGCGCGGTGAACCCCTCGGGCCGCCTGCCCGTGTCGCTGCCCCGCGCGGGCGGCGCGCAGCCCTACTCCTACCTCCATCCGGTGCTCGGCGGGCCGTCCGACGTCACGTCCACCGACCCGACGCCGGTGCGGCCGTTCGGCTTCGGGCTGTCGTACACGCAGTTCGCGTACGCGGACCTCGAGGTCGACGCGGCCGTGGCGGCGGGCGGGACGTTCCGCGCCGCGGTCACCGTGACCAACACGGGCGCGGTGGCCGGGGCGGACGTCGTGCAGCTGTACGCGCGCGACGTCGTGGGCTCCGTGCCGCGGCCCGTCGCGCAGCTCCTCGGGTACGCGCGCGTCGACCTCGCCGCGGGCGAGTCGCGCCGCGTGACGTTCCGCGTCCCGACGACGCGCCTCGCGTTCTCCGACCGCCGCCTCGTGCGCGTGGTCGAGCCGGGCGACGTCGAGGTGTGGGTCGGCGCGCACGCGGCGGCCGTCGACTCCGCCCCCGGAGCGGGCGACCTCGGGTCGACGACCGGCGGCGCGATCGTCAACGAGTCCGCGCCGGCCGCGCGGCACGTGGTGCCGGGCGCGGCGACCGCGCGCGCGACCCTGGCCGTCACCGGCCCCCTGCACGAGGTCACGGCCGCGGACGAGCGGCTCGTCGCCGTCGAGGTGTCCGCACGCGTCGAGGCGGGGGAGCGCGCATGACGCGCGTCCAGAACCCCGTGCTGCCCGGGTGCCACCCCGACCCGTCGGTGTGCCGCGTCGGTGACGACTTCTACCTCGTCACCTCGACGTTCGAGTACCTGCCCGGCCTGCCGGTGCTGCGCAGCCGCGACCTCGCGACGTGGGAGCACGTGGGGGACGTCGTCGACCGGTCGGGGCAGCTCGACTACGACGGCATCCGGTCGTCGGGCGGCCTGTTCGCCCCGACGCTGCGCCACCACGACGGCACGTTCTGGCTCGTGTGCACGCTCGTGGACCCGGACGACGACTCCCGCGGCGGCAACTTCGTCATGACGGCGACCGACCCGGCCGGGCCGTGGTCCGACCCGGTGTGGCTGCGCGACGAGGACGGCGAGCGGGTCGCGGGGATCGACCCGTCGATCTTCTTCGACGACGACGGTCGCGTCTGGCTGCACGGCACGCGCCTCGCGCCCGAGCCGGAGTGGTTCCACCAGACCGAGGTGTGGGTGCGCGAGCTCGATCCCGCGACGTGCACGCTCGTGGGCCCCGAGCACGTCGTGTGGACGGGGGCCGTGCGCGGTGCCGTGTGGGCCGAGGGTCCGCACCTGTACAAGGTCGACGGCACGTACTACCTGCTCGCGGCCGAGGGCGGGACGGACTTCCACCACGCGGTGTCCGTGGCGCGCGCGTCGTCGGTCACGGGGCCGTACGAGGGCAACAAGGCCAACCCCGTGCTCACGCACCGGCACCTCGGGCGCGGGGTGGACGTCGTCGGCGTGGGCCACGCCGACCTCGTCGAGGCGCCCGACGGCTCGTGGTGGGCCGTGCTGCTCGCGATGCGTGTCTACGGCGGCTACCACTACCCGCTCGGCCGCGAGACTTTCCTCGTCCCTGTCGTGTGGGAGGACGGCTGGCCCGTCCTCGCGCCCGGCGAGGGCCGCGTGCCCGACGCCGTCGAGGTCCCCTTCGCGAGCCCGGCGCCCCGGACGGCGGTCCAGGGCGGGGCGAGCGGCGTCGTCCGCCCGGACGACCCGCGCTGGACGGCGGTGCGCGCCCTGCCGCGCGACGTCGCGACCCCGGCGGGCGAGGGCTGGGACCTCCCGGTCCGCCCGACGACGCTCGCCGAGCCGGGCGCGCCCGCGTTCCTCGGCGTGCGCCAGCAGCACCGCGACGTCGACGTGACGGTCACCGTGCAGGTCCCGGCCGCGGCGGGGGAGCGCGCGGGCGTCGTCGTGCGCCAGTCCGAGGACGACCACGTGCGGCTCCTCGTCGACGGCGGCCCGGGCGACGAGCGGCGCGTCGTCGCCGTGCACCGGCGCGGCGGCACGGACGCGGTGGTCGGGGAGACGACGGTGACCGCCGCCCCCGTGGAGCCGGTCGTCGTCGGGCTGCGCGTGCGCGGGCAGGACTACGGGCTCGTCGCCGGGCCCGCCGACGGGCCGGTCGTGGACGTCGCGACGGTCGACGGGCGCACGCTCGACAGCGCCGCCGCGGGCGGGTTCCTCGGGCTCTGGCTCGGCGTGCACGCGACGAGCGAGGGCCGCCCGAGCGCGTCCGTCGTGCGCGTCGAGCGCTTCGTGTACGAGCCGGTGGCCTGACGCGTCGCCCGGGCGTGCGGGAGCGTGCGGCCGGGCTACGGTCGGGGCATGTCGAGCGAACGGACACGCACCGAGGTGGACCTGCTGGGGCCGAAGGAGGTCCCGGCGGACGCCTACTACGGCGTCCACACGGTCCGCGCCATGGAGAACTTCCGCATCTCGGGGACGACGGTGAGCGACGTCCCCGAGATGGTGCGCGGCATGGTGATGGTCAAGAAGGCGTCGGCGCTCGCGAACCGTGAGCTGCGCACCATCCAGCGCGACGTCGCCGACGCGATCGTCGCCGCGTGCGACGAGATCCTGCGCCACGGGCGGTGCCTCGACCAGTTCCCGGTCGACGTGTTCCAGGGCGGGGCCGGGACGAGCGTCAACATGAACACCAACGAGGTCGTCGCGAACCTCGCGCTCGAGCTCGCCGGGTTCGAGAAGGGCCGCTACGACGTCATCAACCCCAACGACCACGTCAACCGCTCGCAGTCCACGAACGACGCCTACCCCACGGGTTTCCGCCTCGCGGTCCACGAGCTCGTCGCGCGGCTCCAGGACGAGGTGCGGCGGCTCGAGCGCGCGTTCGACGAGAAGGCGTCCGAGTTCGCGGACGTCCTGAAGATGGGGCGCACGCAGCTCCAGGACGCGGTCCCCATGAGCCTCGGCCAGGAGTTCGCCGGGTTCGCCGTGAACGTCGGGGAGGAGATCCGCCGGCTCGAGGTCGCGGGCGAGCTGCTGCTCGAGGTCAACCTCGGCGCGACCGCGATCGGCACCGGGCTCAACACCCCGCCCGGCTACCCGAAGGTCGCGACGCGCCGGCTCGCCGAGGTGAGCGGCCTGCACACCGTCCCGGCCGAGAACCTCGTCGAGGCGACCTACGACAACGGCGCCTACCTCGCCGTCCACTCGGCGCTCAAGCGGCTCGCAGCCAAGCTGTCGAAGATCTGCAACGACCTGCGGCTGCTGTCGTCGGGGCCGCGCGCGGGCCTCGGCGAGATCAACCTGCCCGAGCTCCAGGCCGGGTCGTCGATCATGCCCGCCAAGGTGAACCCCGTCATCCCCGAGGTCGTCAACCAGGTCTGCTTCAAGGTCATGGGCAACGACGTGACGATCACCCACGCCGCCGAGGCCGGGCAGCTCCAGCTCAACGTCATGGAGCCCGGGCTCGCGCAGTCGATGTTCGAGTCGCTGCACCTGCTGACCAACGCGTGCGTCGCGCTGCGCACCAAGTGCGTCACGGGCATCACGGCGAACGTCGAGGTCTGCCGCCGCCACGTGCTCGACTCCATCGGCATCGTCACGTACCTCAACGAGATCATCGGCCACCGCAACGGCGACCTCGTGGGCGCGGAGGCCGCCCGCACCGGGGCCTCCGTGCGCGACGTCGTGGTCGCGCGCGGCCTGCTCACGGCCGAGGAGGTCGACGCCGTGCTGACGACCGAGAACTTCCTGCGTCCCCGCTACACCGGCCGCTACTACGAGCCCGACGAGCGCGGCCTGCCGCCCGCGGGCGAGGAGGGCGAGTCGTCACGCGTCGTCGAGTCCGACGACGCCACGGGCGCGCCCCCGGAGCCCGAGCCCGAGGCGTCCTGACCCGCGGCTACGACCGGACGCGCACCGCCCGCAGCACGACGCCGACCGCGAGCACGGCGACCCCCGCGACCACGCTCGGGACGGGCAGCGTGACGACCAGCGCGACGCACCCGAGCGCGCCGAGCACCGGGAGGACTCGCGGGTAGAGGCGGTGCGGCGCGGTCTGGCGCAGCGCCGAGAGGTTCGCGACGAGGTAGTAGACGAGCACCCCGAACGACGAGAACCCGATCGCGCCGCGCAGGCCCGTCGTGAGCACGAGCAGCACGACCGCCGCCCCGACAGCGAGCTCCGCGCGGTGCGGCACCCGGTGCACGGGGTGCACCGCGGCGAACCAGCCCGGCAGGTCGCCGGTGCGGGCCATCGCGAGCCCCGTGCGGCTCACCCCGGCCAGGAGGGCGAGGAGCGCGCCGGCGCTCGCGGCGACCGCGCCGACGCTCACGACCGGTCCCGCCCACGACCACGATCCGGCGGCGACGGCGTCGGCGAGCGGCGCGGCGGACGTCGCGAGCCGGGCGGGCCCGAGCACGGCGAGGAGCGTGACCGCCACGACGGCGTAGAGCACGACGACCGTCCCGAGCGACACGAGGACCGCGCGCGGGATGGTGCGGCGCGGGTCGCGCACCTCCTCGCCGAGCGTCGCGACGCGCGCGTACCCGGCGAACGCGAAGAACAGCAGCCCTGCGGCCTGGAGGACGCCGTACCAGCCGCCGTGCGCGCCGTCGGCGTCGAGGACGACGGACCATCGCGGCGTCGTCCCCGCGAGGCTCGCGACGACCGCCGTCGCGATCGCGAGCAGCGCGACCGCGACGATCCCGCGCGCGAGGCGGGCCGTGCGCGTCACGCCGCGGTAGCCGACCGCGGTGAGCACGACGACCGCCGCGGCGGCGACGGGACGCTCCCACCCGGGCGGTGCGGCGTACGCGGCGAGGACGAGCGCCATGGCGGCGCAGCTCGCCGTCTTCCCGACGACGAAGCCCCACCCCGCGACGTAGCCCCACCAGGGGCCGAGGTGCTCGCGCCCGTACACGTACGTGCCGCCCGACGTCGGGTGCTGCGCGGCGAGCTGGGCCGACGACGTCGCGTTCGCGTACGCCACGACGGCGGCCAGCGCGAGGCCGACGAGCAGGCCCGTCCCCGCCGCGGCCGCCGCCGGGGCGAACGCCGAGAACACGCCCGCGCCGACCATGGACGCGAGCCCGACGACGACGGCGTCCGTCGTGCCGAGGCGGCGGGCGAGCGACGGCTGGCCGGGTGCGGTGGTCACCCGCACAGCGTGCCAGGACCAGGTGTCCACGAGGTGTCCGACGGCGGCCCCGCCACCCGCCCCGGGGCGTGGTCCGGAGCGTCCCCGGGAGCCGGTACAGTTCCCGCCGGTGTCCCGTCCCGGTCGTCGTCGACCGGTCCCGACGAGCGGGGGGCGACGGGCTGTGCGCTTCGGCGAGGACGGCGGTGCAGGGGTGGTCTCAGGAGGGTCCGGCGACGGGCGGCGCGCGGGGCGGACGGCGTCGCGCGCAGTGCTCGCGGGGGTGCTCGCGGGCGCGGTCGTGGTGGGGGCGCCGGGGGTCGCGAGCGCGGACCCGGATGACGGGCTGTCGGAGACGTCGCACGTCCGCTACGAGGTGGACGGCACCGGCCCGGTCCGGGTCCGGGTGACGACGACGCTGCGCAACGAGCAGCCCGACAGCGGCCAGTACTTCTACTACTGGGACGCCTACGGCATCCCCGTGCCGGCGGGCGCGACGGACGTCACCGCGACGAGCGGCGGCGCCAGCCTCCCCGTCACGCTGGAGCCGACGGAGGACCCGGCCACGAGCGCCGCGCGGGTCTCGTTCTCGCCCCTCAACTACGGGCGCGAGCGGACCGTGGAGTGGGCCTACACGATCCCGGGCGAGCCCATCCGCTCGGAGGGGTACACGCGCGTCGGGCCCGGGTACGCGACGTTCGCCGTCAACGCGGCCGGCGACCCGGGGCAGGTGACCGTCGAGATCGTCACCCCGACGTCGATGGACTTCGACAGCACGTGGGACGGGTTCACCCCGATCCTCGAGGGCACGACCCGGACGCACCGCGCGACGGAGAGCACCGACGACCTCGGCACGTGGTCGTTCGTCTCGCTCCGGGACCCGGCGCAGGTCGACACGACGACGGTCGACGCCGCGGGGACGGAGCTCGTGCTCGAGAGCTTCCCGGGCGACGCGGAGTGGAGCGCCTTCGTCGCGGAGCAGGTCGCCGCCGGGCTGCCCACGCTCGAGCGCGTCGTCGGGATGCCGTGGCCGGGGAACCTCGAGCGCATCCGCGAGGACGTGTCGCCCGAGGTGCTGGGGTACGCGTGGTTCGACCGCGGCTCCGGCGAGATCGTCATCCCCGAGGACCTCGACGCCGGGCTGCTCTTCCACGAGCTCTCGCACGCGTGGCTCGCCGGGGACCGGTTCGCGGACCGGTGGGTGTCCGAGGGCCTGGCCGAGGTCGTGGGGGAGCGCGTCGCGGCGCAGACGGGCGGCCCGACCGAGACGTTCCCGGCCCCCGCGCGCGACGCGGCCGAGGCGCTCCCGCTCGTCGCCTGGGCGGACGTCGACGTGCAGGACGGCGCCGACGCCACCGAGGAGTACGCGTACGCCGCCGCGTGGACGGCCGTGTCCGCGCTCGTCGGCGGGCTCGACGACGAGGCGCTCGGGTCGCTCGTCGCCGCCGCGTACGCGGGGGAGAGCGCCTACGACGCCCCCGGCGAGCCGGGCCGCCCCGGCCTGACCGACGGGCGTCGCTTCCTCGACCTCGTCGAGGTGCGCGGCGAGGTCGCCGACGCCCAGGCGGCCTACCGCACGTGGGTCGCCGACGCCGACGAGACCGCCCTGCTCGACGCGCGGGGCCCGGCCCGCGAGGCCTACGTCGCCCTCGACGCGGCCGACGGCGCGTGGCTGCCGCCCGCGGGGCTGCGCACCGCGATGACGGACTGGGCGTTCACGGACGCCGACGCGGCCCGGGAGGCGATCGGGCCCGACGCCGCCGCGGCCGCCGGCCAGGTCCAGGAGGCCGCCGACGACGCGGGCCTGCCCGACCCGGCCGCCGTGCGCACGCAGTACGAGAGCGCCCGCACCGCCGAGGAGTACGCGGCGCTCGCGACCGTGCTGCCGCGCACGGTCGAGGTCGTCGGGACGGTCGGCGACGCCGTCGCCGCGAGCGCTGGCGGCGGGCCGTTCGCCGACCTCGGCCGCCTCCTGCTGGACGTCGGCGGCTCGACCGCCGACGCCCGCGCCGCGCTCGACGCCGGGCGCCTCGACGAGGCCGCCGCCGCGGCCGACGACGCGTCGTCGCGCGCCGCCGTCGCGCCGTGGGTCGGGATCGGTGCGGTGCTGCTCGTCGTGGCGGCGCTCGCCGGTGCGGTCGTGCTCGTGGTGCGCCGCCGTCGTGCGGCGGCCTCCGCCGCACCTGCCGCCGCCGCGCCCGTCGCGCCGGACGCGGACCCGGCGGTCGAGCGGGACTCGGCGGTCGACGAGACGGACGACCCCGCGGACGAGGGGAAGCCCGCCGTCCCCGCCGCGGCGCCGTAGCCCGCGGCCCGGGTGGTGAGCCCGGCGGGGCGACGTACGGTCGAGGGAGTGCGCCCGGTCGACCAGGCGGCCGGGCCGGAGACCAGGAGGGCCCGCTCATGACCGCGTCGCAGCCGCAGGACCGCCGGGGCACCGGCGACGAGCAGGACTGGCGGGACGAGCAGGAACCGGCCCGCGGCGAGCCGGACATCGGCACCGCGGGCGCGTTCCCCGCGCTCGCCAACGACTCGCTGCCGAAGGACCCCGAGGTCCCCACCGACGTCGACCCGGGCGACGAGCGGAGCTGGAGCGGCGACGACGTCGACGACCCGGGCGCGGAGCCGGGCGCCGGCGCGTCGGGCACCGGCCGCTGAGGCCGGCCGAGCGGTCCCGCGGCGCCGGGGCGCGGCGGCGTCGGGGACACTAGGAGCAGCACTGTCTGTCGATGCAAGGAGTCCTAGGTGCCCCAGGGAACAGTCCGATGGTTCGACGCCGACCGAGGGTTCGGCTTCATCGACCTCGGGAACGAGGCCGAGGACCTGTTCGTGCACGCGTCCGAGATCGTCGGTGACGACGGCCCGAAGCAGCTCCGCGAGGGGCAGGTCGTCGAGTTCGAGATGGGCACCGGCGACCGGGGCCCGCAGGCACGGCGCGTCCGCGTGACGGGCGACCGCGCCGCCGACGCGCCCCTGGGCGTGCTCGGCACCGTCGTCTGGTACGAGCCGGCCAAGGGCTACGGCTTCGTCACGCCCGACGGGCGCAGCGACGAGATCTTCCTGCACAGCTCGGCCATCGTCGGGGGCGGCGTCGTCACGGAGGGGCAGCGCGTGGCGTTCCTCGTCGTCGAGGGCGAGAAGGGCCCGCAGGCGGACCACCTGCTGCCGCTCGGCGCGCAGGCCGCGCAGCCCGCGGCGGACGGCGCCGACGGCACCGTGTCCTGGTACGACGACGTCAAGGGCTTCGGCTTCGTCGCTCCCGACGGCGGCGGCGACGACGTGTTCGTGCACGTCAGCGCCCTGGGCCGCGGGCTCACCGAGCTCGCCGAGGGCGCGCGCGTGACGTACGACGTCGTCGAGGGCGACAAGGGCCCCAACGCCCGGAACGTGCAGCTCGTGGGCGGCTCCGGGCGCCCGGGCTCGGACCGCGGCCGACCGGGCGCCGACCGTGGCCGCCCGGGCGCGGACCGCGGTCGTCCGGCGTCCGGCGGTCGCGTCCGCGGCGGCGAGGGCACGGTCGCGCGCTACGACGCGGACCGCGGCTTCGGCTTCATCACGCCCGACGCCGGGGGCGAGGACCTGTTCGTGCACGTGTCCGTCGTGCGCGGCGGGGAGGAGCTCGAGGAGGGTGACCGGGTCCGGTTCAAGATCCGGCAGAGCGACCGCGGGCCGCAGGCCGACGGCGTCGAACTCATCTGAGCGAGGGGCGGCGCGGCTCCCGCCGAGCCACCCCGCCCCGGTGTGCCCCACCTGCCGCCCCGCGCCACCCTGCCCGCCCCGCCCCGGTGCCCCCCACCGCGGCGGGGCGCGGTCCTCCTCGCCGGGGGCTGCGGGGATTGCCCTGGAAGTCGGTGGTCCCCGTCCCTAGGGTCGACGGATGGACGCTCAGGAGATCCGCTCGGCCTACCTCGACTTCTTCGCCTCCCGGGGGCACGCCGTGATCGAGCGAGCGCCCCTGGTCCTGCGCGAGGACCCGACGACCCTGTTCACGGGCGCGGGCATGCAGCCGCTGATGCCCTACCTGCTGGGCGTGCGCCCGCACGCCGCCGGGCGGCTCCTGGTCGACTCGCAGCCGTGCCTGCGGTCGCAGGACATCGACGAGGTCGGCGACCCACGGCACACGACCTTCTTCGAGATGCTGGGCAACTGGAGCCTGGGGTCGGCCGACGTCGAGCGGCAGGTCCGGTGGTTCGCCGACTTCCTCGCGCTCGTCGGCGTCGACCTCTCGCGCCTCTACGTCACGTGCTTCCGCGGGTCGGTCGAGCACGGGATCCCCCGGGACGAGGTGGCGGCCCAGGCCTGGGTCACGGTGTTCGCCGAGCACGGCATCGAGGCGTCGGTCGTGGACGTCGGGTCGTGTGCGGACGGGGACCGCGACGGCATGCGCGGCGGCCGGGTCTTCCTCTACGACGCCGAGGAGAACTGGTGGAGCCGGGGAGGTGGTCTGGAGGGCACGCCCGTCGGCGACCCCTGCGGACCGGACTCGGAGGTCTTCTACGACCTCGGACCGGAGCTCCACGACCCGTCGACCGGGGAACCCCACCCGGCGAGCGAGGGAGGACGGTTCGTCGAGATCGGCAACCAGGTGTTCATGCGCTACCGCCGCACGAGCGAGGGCTTCGTCCTCCTCGACGAGCCGAGCATCGACTTCGGGGGCGGGCTGGAGCGCATCGCCGCCGCCGCGACGGCGACCCCCGACGTGTTCGACGTGAGCCTGCTGCGCCCCCTGGTCGACCGTCTCGAGGACCTGAGCGGTCGCACCTACGAGGACGACCCGCGCCCGTTCCGTGTGATCGCGGACCACGTGCGCGCCGCGACGTTCCTCGCCGCCGACGGCGTGCGGCCGAGCAACAAGGCGCACGGGTACGTGCTGCGGCGGCTCGTGCGCCGGGCCGTGGTGCACGCGCTCCGGCTCGGGCTGGAGGACCGGTTCGTCGACGACCTCGTCGCCGTCGTGGCCGAGTCGTACCGCGACGCCTACCCGAACCTGGTCGAGCGGCGCGAGGACCTGAGTGCCGTGCTCCGGGACGAGGAGTCGCGCTTCCGGCGCACGGTGCACCGGGGCCTCCGAGAGCTCGAGAGGCTCCATGGCACGACCGTCACGGGCGACCACCTGTTCGTGCTCGCCGACACCTGGGGCTTCCCCGTCGAGCTGGCGGTCGACGAGGTCCGCCGCCGCGACATGCCTCTCGCCGCGGACTGGCAGGAGGGCTACGCGGAGCAGCGTGCACGCCAGCAGGCGCGGTCCCGGGCGGCCGCGAGCGGGGAATAGTGCGGGTCGCGTGAAGGTTGAGCCTGATGGACTCAAGTTGAGCCGGGTGAGGTTGCGCGAGCACCGACCACGGATCTACCTTGAGTGAAGCAGACTCAACCCGGTGTGCCGAGGCGCAGCAGCGCCGTCGGGCACCCAGAACGACGGAGGCACACACATGGCACGAGCAGTCGGGATCGACCTCGGCACCACCAACTCGGTGGTCGCCGTCCTCGAGGGCGGAGAGCCCACGGTCATCGCGAACGCCGAGGGGTCGCGCACGACGCCGTCGGTGGTCGCCTTCTCCAAGACCGGCGAGGTCCTCGTCGGCGAGGTCGCCAAGCGCCAGGCGGTCACGAACGTCGACCGCACCATCAGCTCGGTGAAGCGCCACATGGGCACCGACTGGTCGGTGGAGATCGACGACAAGAAGTACACCGCGCAGGAGATCTCCGCGCGCATCCTGGGCAAGCTCAAGCGAGACGCCGAGGAGTACCTGGGCGAGCCCGTCACGGACGCGGTCGTCACCGTCCCGGCGTACTTCAACGACGCCGAGCGCCAGGCGACCAAGGACGCCGGGCAGATCGCGGGCCTCAACGTGACCCGCATCGTCAACGAGCCCACCGCGGCCGCGCTCGCCTACGGCCTGGAGAAGGGCAAGGAGGACGAGCTCATCCTCGTCTTCGACCTGGGCGGCGGCACGTTCGACGTCTCGCTCCTCGAGGTCGGCAAGGACGAGGACGACTTCTCCACGATCCAGGTCCGCGCGACCTCGGGCGACAACCGCCTCGGTGGCGACGACTGGGACAACCGCATCGTCGAGCACCTCATCAAGCAGGTGAAGAACAGCTCGGGCGTCGACCTGTCGAAGGACAAGATCGCGCTCCAGCGTCTGCGCGAGGCCGCCGAGCAGGCGAAGAAGGAGCTCTCGTCCGCGACGAGCACCACCATCTCGATGCAGTACCTCTCGATGAGCGAGAACGGCCCCATCCACCTGGACGAGAAGCTCACGCGCGCCCAGTTCCAGCAGATGACGCAGGACCTCCTCGACCGGACCAAGGCCCCGTTCCACAAGGTCATCTCCGACGCGGGCGTCTCCGTCTCCGACATCGACCACGTCGTGCTCGTGGGTGGCTCCACCCGCATGCCGGCCGTGACCGACGTCGTCAAGGAGCTCACGGGCGGCAAGGAGCCGAACAAGGGCGTCAACCCGGACGAGGTCGTCGCCGTCGGCGCGGCCCTGCAGGCCGGCGTCATCTCCGGTGACCGCAAGGACGTCCTGCTCATCGACGTGACCCCGCTGTCCCTCGGCATCGAGACCAAGGGCGGCGTGATGACCAAGCTCATCGAGCGCAACACGGCCATCCCGACCAAGCGCAGCGAGATCTTCTCGACGGCCGAGGACAACCAGCCGTCGGTGCTCATCCAGGTGTTCCAGGGCGAGCGCGAGTTCGCGCGCGACAACAAGCCGCTCGGCACGTTCGAGCTGACCGGCATCGCGCCGGCCCCGCGCGGCGTGCCGCAGATCGAGGTCACCTTCGACATCGACGCGAACGGCATCGTCCACGTCGGCGCGAAGGACCGCGGCACCGGCAAGGAGCAGAAGATGACCATCACGGGCGGCTCGGCGCTGCCCAAGGAGGACATCGACCGCATGGTCAAGGAGGCCGAGGAGCACGCGGCCGAGGACAAGAAGCGTCGCGAGGACGCGGAGACCCGCAACCAGGCCGAGGCGTTCGTCTACTCGACCGAGAAGCTCGTCTCCGAGAACAAGGAGAAGCTCCCCGCCGACGTCGTCACCGAGGTCGAGGCCGACATCGCGTCGGTCAAGTCCGCGCTCGAGGGCGAGGACGCCGACGCCGTGAAGACCGCGCACGAGAAGCTCGTCGCGTCCTCGCAGAAGATCGGCCAGGCGCTCTACGCCTCGGCCGAGCGGGAGCAGGCCGCCGGCAACCCCGGCGCCGCGCAGGACGACGCCACCGCCGCGGCGGGCGCGACGTCCGCCCCGGACGAGGACGTCGTCGACGCCGAGATCGTGGACGAGGAGGACGAGCGCAAGTGACGGCCGACGGACCGACCGACCCGCAGGGCCCCGAGGAGCAGGCCGGGCGCGAGCCCGGCCAGGGCTCCGACGACAAGCCCTTCCAGTTCACGGACAAGCGTAAGGTCGACCCGGAGAGCGGTCGGCCCCGCCCCGAGGGCGAGGCCGGCGGCTCCGCGGGCGACGACGCGGAGACGGACCCGCTCGCGGGCCTCGACTTCGAGCCGTCCGACGAGGCCGGGGTCGACGCCGCGGTCCTCGCGGCGAAGGCCGAGGCCGCGGAGCACCTCGACGCGCTCCAGCGCGAGCGGGCCAGCTTCACGAACTACCGCAACCGGTCGCTGCGCGACCAGGAGGCCGCGCGCACGAAGGGGATCGAGGACGTGCTCACCGCGCTCCTGCCGGTCCTCGACGACATCGACCGCGCGCGGCAGCACGGCGAGCTGACGGGGCCGTTCGCGGCCATCGCCGACAAGCTCGACGCGTCGCTCGAGAAGTTCGGGATCGAGCGCTACGGCGCGGTCGGGGACGAGTTCGACCCCACCGTCCACGAGGCGCTCATGCACCAGCCCGACCCCGAGGCCACCGCCACCACGGTGAACCTCGTCATCGAGCCGGGCTACCGGATCGGGGAGCGGGTCGTGCGCGCCGCGCGCGTCTCGGTCGTCGGCCCGCAGTAGCCACCCCTTCCTCGTGCCCGACGGCGCGGGCGCACCTCCCGCGCGGAGGTGCGCTCCGCCGTCGGGCACGCGAGGATCACCAGCAGCAGACCCACCGGCAGCAGCCACGGAACGAAGGACCAGGACCACGACCACCGACAGGAGGGAGGCGCCGTGACCGGACAGGACTGGATGGAGAAGGACTTCTACGCCGCGCTCGGCGTCCCCAAGGACGCCGACGACGCCGCGATCAAGAAGGCCTACCGCAAGCTCGCCCGCAAGTACCACCCTGACCAGAACCAGGGTGACGCGAGCGCCGAGGCCAAGTTCAAGGAGATCGGCGAGGCGTACGCCGTGCTGTCGGACCCCAAGGAGCGCGAGCAGTACGACGCGATCCGGGCGATGGCGGGCGGCGGCGCGCGCTTCTCCGCGGGCCCCGGCGGTGCCGGGGGAGCGGGCTTCGAGGACGTCTTCGGCGGCATGTTCGGCGGCGGCGGGGGCCCGGGCGGCACCCGGGTGCGCTACTCGACCGGCGGCCAGGGCGCGGGCGGGTTCGAGGACATCCTCGGCTCGATGTTCGGCGGCGGCGCGGCGGGCCAGCAGTTCGGCGGCCCCCGCCCCCGTGCGGGCGCCGACCTCGCGGCCGCCACGACCCTGCCGTTCCGGCAGGCGGTCGAGGGGTCGACCGTGACGTTCACCGTCGACGGCCGCACGGTCACCACGCGCATCCCGCCGGGCGTCCGCGACGGCCAGAAGATCCGGCTGCGCGGCAAGGGCCGCCCCGGCACGGCGGGCGGGCCCGACGGCGACCTCGTCGTCACCGTGCACGTCACCCCGCACCCGGTGTTCTCGCTCGACGGGAACAACCTGCGGATCACGGTCCCGGTGACGTTCCCCGAGGCCGCGCTCGGCGCCACCATCGCCGTCCCGACGCTCGACGGCTCGACCGTCAAGGTCAAGGTGCCGGCCGGCACGCCCTCGGGGCGCACGCTGCGCGTCCGCGGCCGCGGCGTGAAGACCGCGAAGTCGACCGGCGACCTGCTCGTCACGGTCCAGGTCGCCGTGCCGCAGAAGCTCTCGAAGGCCGCGCGCGAGGCCGTCGAGACGTTCGCCGCCGAGACCGCCGGCCAGGACGTGCGCGCCGACCTGGTCCGCCAGGCCGCGGAGTGAGGGGGGCGACCATGATGCTCCAGCAGGAAACTCATCATCTCTCGATCGGTGGGGACTCGGGCGGCGTCGGACGCGCTCCCGCGAGCGACGTCGACCAGGACGCGCCCGTCCTCGTCATCTCGCAGGCGGCCGCGCTCGCGGGCATGCACCCGCAGACGCTGCGCCAGTACGACCGCCTCGGCCTCGTGGTGCCCCGCCGCACCGCGGGCCGGGGGCGGCGGTACTCGCTGCGCGACGTCGCGAAGCTGCTCGAGGTGCAGCGCCTCAGCCACGACGAGGGCATCAACCTCGCGGGCATCCAGCGGATCCTCGCCCTCGAGTCCCAGGTCGAGCGGCTCGAGCGGCGCATCGAGGCGCTCTCGGCGCGCGTCGAGCCGGGCGGCCGCGTGTTCGCCGCCGCGGCGAGCGGCGACGTCGTCGTCGTGCCGCGCGGGCGCAGCGTGCGGCGCGGGGTGGAGGAGGCCCTGCGCGAGACGCTCGTCGAGCACGGCGAGGCGCGCGCGCTCGTCATCTGGCGGCCCCGGGCCGACGGCACCGACAACTGACCTGCGACGCGGCATTTCCGCAAGAATGCCGTGCGCTAATTGCTGCGCATTCCTGCATTTCTAAGCAAGGCCTTCCTTGCTATACACCGAGGAATTCCGGGAATACCGTGGAACGCGGAGACCGACCCACGGCGGGTCCTCGGAGACAGGAGATCGCGATGAGCAGCCTCACGGAGATGCCCCAGGTCGTCGAGTGTTCCATCGACGGCTGCGGCTACAACCACGACCACGGGTGCCACGCGGGCGCCGTGACCATCGCCGGTCACACGGGCGACGCCGAGTGCGCGACCTTCATCCCGCTGGGCACGAAGGGCGGGCTGGAGAAGGTGCTCGCGCACGTCGGGGCCTGCCAGCGCACGGAGTGCGTCCACAACGCCTCGCTCGAGTGCTCCGCGCCGTCGATCCGCGTCGGGGCGGGCGCGTCCGGCGAGGACCGGGCCGACTGCCTCACCTTCACGCCGCGCTGACGCGCGGTCGCCGCCTTGCTCGCGGGCGGTCGGTCACCCGCCGGCCGCAGACGCCCCCGGACGCCCCGGACCACGTGCTCGCCCGCGTGGGACGGGGCGTCGTCGTGTCAGCGCTGGAGCGTGTCGAGGAGCTGGACGGCCGCCGTGTGGGTGCGGGGGAGCGGTTCGAGCCAGACGCGCGGCGGCCGGCGCAGGATGGCCGTGACGCCCAGCGCGAGACCGGTGCGCTCGATGTTGTGGCGGAGCACGGTGCGCACCATCGCGTCGTCCGCGTCCCGCTCGCCGAGCACGACGAAGAGCCCGTTGCCGATCGAGGCCATGGGGTGGCCCTCGCCGAACGTGTGGGTGAGCGCGCGGCCCATCGCCGCCGAGCGCGCGAACCGCTGCCATCCCGTCAGGTCGTCGAGCGCGACGTCGACGACGAGCAGCCCGTGGGTCTGGGTCGCGTCCAGGCCCGCGCGCTCGGCCGCGCCGTACGTCTCGCGGAGCCGGTGCACCAGGTACTGCGTCGTCGCGAGGCCGGACTCCGGGTCCAGGACCTCGGGTGTCACGGGGCTGGCCTCGTACCCCTCGGACCAGCCGACCGCCACGCCGCGGACCAGGTCGACGACCGGCTCGCGGTCGTGGGCGCGGTACAGGCAGACGACGTCGTCGATGGCCTCGCCGATCCCGACCCCGGCCTCCGCGCGGACGCGGCCGAGCCGCTCGGCGGCGGGCGTCGTGTCCCGCTCCTCGCACAACGCCTCGACGAGCGCGTCGACGGCAGGGTGGTACCAGTCGCCCGGCCGTAGCCAGACGCTGTCGGCGCTGGCGCGCCGCCACCGCTCGCGCACGGCGTCGGTCGCGGGCACGGCGTACCCCGGGAGGTGGTCCATGTAGATGAGACGTCCGGACGAGCCGTCCATGACGCGGGAACGGCGAGAAGTTTCCAGGACCTCACGTCCCGGGTGAAAGGGGACGAAAGCCAGAAAGCACCGTCGTTCCTGTTCCGGTGGCGGGAACCCTCTGCCCGTGAGATGGACGGGCGTCTACTATGGCCACCGTAGCCTCGGTTCGGGGCGGTCTCCGGGGCGGGTGACGATGACGCAGGCACAACGGGTGGACAGCGAGGCGTTCAGCGACGCCGAGCTCATCACCGCCGTACGTGCAGGGGACACGAGCGCCTACGGGGTGCTCTACGAGCGGCACGCCGGGGCCGCGCGCACGGTCGCGCGCCAGTACGTCCGCTCGGGCGCCGACGCCGACGACGTCGTGTCCGACGCGTTCGCCCGCACGCTCTCCGTGCTGCAGAACGGCGGCGGCCCGGACGTCACGTTCCGCGCCTACCTCTTCACGGTCGTGCGCCGTCTGTCGTACGACCTCGTCAGCGGGGCGCGGCGCACGCAGCCGACCGACGACGAGCGCACGTTCGAGTCCGCGTTCGGCCCGATGGCCTCGACGGAGGACCCGACGCTCGAGGGCTTCGAGCGCTCGACGGTCACGCGCGCCTACCAGGACCTGCCGGAGCGGTGGCGTGCCGTGCTCTGGTACACCGAGGTCGAGAACCTGTCCCCGGCCGAGATCGCCCCGCTGCTGGGCCTCACCGCGAACGGCGTCTCCGCGCTCGCGTACCGCGCCCGCGAGGGGCTGCGCCAGGCGTACCTCCAGCAGCACCTCACGTCCGTGCCCGCTGAGGAGTGCCGCACGGTCAACGCGCTCCTCGGGTCGTACGTGCGCGGGGGCCTCGCCAAGCGCGAGACGGCACGCGTCGAGTCGCACCTCGAGGGCTGCGACGACTGCCGCGGGCTCGTGCTCGAGCTGGGCGACGTCTCCCACGGCATGCGCGCCGTCATCGCCCCGCTCGTGCTCGGCGTGGGCGCGCTCGGTCTCGTCGGGACGGCGCTGCCCACCACGGGTGGCGCGGCGGTCGCCGGCGGGCTCGTGGCCGCGCTCCAGGGCGCGTCCGGCAGCGGGACGGCGAGCGGTTCGGGCGCCGGTGGGTCGGGCGGCGCGGGCGGGTCGAGCGCCGGTGGGTCGAGCGCCGGAGGATCGGGCGCCGGTGGGTCTGGCGCGGCGGGCGGTTCGGGTGCTGCCGGCGGGTCTGGCGCGGCGGGCGGATCCGGTGCGGCGACCGGTGCCGGGGCCGGTGCGGGCGTCGGCGGCGGCGCCGGTGCGGGTGCCGCCGGGACCGGGGTGATCGGCGGGGCCGGTGCGGCGGCGGGAGCCGTCGGTGCCGCGGGCAGCGTCGCCGGGGGAGCGGCCGGTGCGGGCGCGGGTGCGGGGGTCGCCGCAGTGGGTGGAGCAGCGGCCGTCGGCGGTGCGGCAGCGGGCGGCGGTGCCCTGGCCGCGGCCGGGGCCGGAGGCCTGCTCGCGCTGGTCGCGTCCGCGCCGATCGCCGCGGCGGCGGTCACCGTGGGCGTGCTCGCGGTCGCCGGGCTGGGCGTCGCGGGCGCGCTCGGGGCCTTCACTCCCGAGCCCACGCCGTCACCGACCTCGCAGTCGTCCCCGGCGCCGTCCGGCTCGTCCCCCTCTCCGTCTCCGTCGCCCTCGCCGAGCTCGGGCACGACCGCCCCGACGCCCGACCCCACGACGGACCCGACGTCCCCCACCAACATCCCGCCGGCGCCGACGGACTCCGCCACCCCCGACGCGACGACGGCTCCACCTGCGGATGGGGGCGCGCCCGGCGGGACGACCCCGGTCGGCTCGACGCCCACCGACCCGGCTCCCGGCGGCTCGACCCCCGTCGACCCGGGGACCGGCGAGCCGACGCCCGTCGACCCGCCGCCCGAGCCGGCTCCGGCCGCGCTCGACGTTGCGCTCGGGACCGGCATCGAGATGGAGGCGCGCAAGCCCGCCGACGTGCGCCTGACGGTGTCGAACTCGGGCGGGAGGGCGGCGCAGGACGTCACGGTCGAGGTCGACCTGCCGGCCGGCGTCGAGGCCGTCACGTCGTCGGTCGTCGCGCGCGGCGCGTCGGTCGCCCCCGCGCTGCGCACGGCTGCGCTCCCGTGCGGGCCTGCCGCCGCGGGCGGGACGCTCGCGTGCGCGGTGGGCGTGCTCGCGCCCGGCGAGGCGCGTGACCTCGTCGTCACGGTCACGGCCCGGGGCGGCGGCGTCTACGAGTTCCCGGCGCGCGTGAAGGCGGAGGGCCTGCGCACGGTGGAGCGCAACCTCACGCCGCCGCCCCTGAAGTACGTCGGCGCGGAGGTCCGGCTCGACGACGAGCGCGTGACGCTCGCGGCGAACCCCGGGTCCGCGACGCTCACGCTCACGGCCGCCAACACCGGCGACCGTGATGCCCAGGGCGTCCGCTTCACCGTGCCCGAGCTGCCGAAGGGGCTGTCCCTCCGACCTGTCGACGACGGCTGGACCTGCACCACCCCCGCGCGGGGCGCCGCGCTCGAGTGCGCGAGCGACACCGTGCTGCCCGCGCCGGCCCGGGGTGCGTCCGCGGGACGGTCGGTCGAGCTGGCGGTCGAGCTGCGCGCGAACGGTGCGTTCGTGCCCGAAATCCAGCAGCGCGACGACGGCGCGCTCCGCGTGCTCCCCGCCGACGTCCCCGTCGAGGTGCGGGCCGGAGCCGACGACCAGGCGGTCACGGCGAGCCGCACCCTGAGCGCGGCGGTGCCGCTCGCGTGGCTCGGGGCCGACGGCGTCCAGGTCCGCGCGGAGAACGCGGACGGCACGGTGCGGTACACCGCCGACGTCGCGAACCGGACGGGCGCGCCCGTCACGGTCGGCCTCGCCGCGCCCGACACGCCCGCGTGGCACGCGGCCGACCTCCCCGCGCGCACGAGCGTCGGTGAGAACGCCTCGCTGGTCGTCGACGTCAACGCGCCCGCGGTGCCCGCGAGCATGCTCGTGCTCTCGCAGGAGCGGCTGCTCGTCGGGCCGGGCGGCGAGGCGGTCGTCTCGCGGCCGCCGAGCGACGTCGCGCTCGCGCTCGACGGCCAGACGATCGCGCCGGTCGTCCCGGACGCTGCGGTCGCGCAGTGCGTGTTCGACCCCGAGACGGACACGTCGTCAGCCGCCGCGACGCTGGCCTTCGACAACTCGGCCTCCACCCTCCCGGTCGAGTTCTCGGTCGACGGGCACCCGGGCCTCGCGCAGACGGTCCCGGCGCGGGCCCGTGCCGAGGTCGAGCTTCCTCCGGCGGGAGCCGCGCCTGCGACGTACGCGCTGCGGGCCGACGGCGACGCGCTCGTCTCGCGCACGGTCGGCGCGGTCGACTGCTTCGAGTGGGACGTCGAGGGCTCGGCGACGACGCGCTGGTCGCCGGAGACCGGTTCGTTCGTCGTCGAGGGCACGTTCCGCAACGACCACGCGGTGGCGGCGCTGAGCGTCGCCCTGTCTGCGGGTCGGCACGGCGCCGCGGAGGCCGTGGAGGTCGCGCCGGGCGCGGAGGCGTCGTTCACCGTGGACACGGGTTCGCGGGACGTCGCGGCGGGGTCGGTGACGTTCCGGGTGGCGCGCGTCGGTGCGCCCGGTGCGGAGCCGCACCAGGTGCGGGCGTCCTACGACGCTGCGCGGCACGCGCCGTCGGCGTCGCGCGAGCCCACGGTCGGCACGTGCGTGTTCGACCCGGCGACGGACACGTCGTCCGCGCCGGTGACGCTGCACCTGGACAACGCGGCGTCGACGGTGCCGGTGACGTTCTCGGTCGCCGGCCGTGACGACCTGACCGCGACGCTCGCGGGTGGCGAGATGCGTGACGTCGTCGTGCCCGGTGGTGTCGGTGCGCAGGGCGCGACGTTCGCGGTCGTCGCGGACGGGGAGACCGTTGCGCGGCACGTGGTCGACGGCGTCGACTGCTTCGCGTGGGACGTCGAGGGTTCGGCGACGACGCGCTGGTCGCCGGAGACCGGTTCGTTCGTCGTCGAGGGCACGTTCCGCAACGACCACGCGGTGGCGGCGCTGAGCGTCTCGATGTCCGCGGGTCGGCACGGCGCCGCGGAGGCCGTGGAGGTCGCGCCGGGCGCGGAGGCGTCGTTCGCCGTCGACACGGGTTCGCGGGACGTTCCGGCGGGGTCCGCGACGTTCCGGGTGGCGCGCGTCGGTGCGCCCGGTGCGGAGCCGCACCAGGTGCGGGCGTCGTTCGACGCGGCGCGGCACGCGCCGTCGGCGTCGCGGCAGCCCACGGTGGGCGCGTGCGTGTTCGACCCGGCGACGGACACGTCGTCCGCGCCGGTGACGCTGCACCTGGACAACGCGGCGTCGACGGTGCCGGTGACGTTCTCGGTCGTCGGCCGGGACGACCTGACGGCGACGCTCGAGGGTGGCGAGACGCGTGACGTCGTCGTGCCCGGTGGTGTCGGTGCGCAGGGCGCGACGTTCGCGGTCGTCGCGGGCGGGGAGACCGTCGCGCGCCACGTGGTCGACGGCGTCGACTGCTTCGAGTGGCGCGTCGAGGGCTCGGCGACGGCGGAGTGGTCGCCCGCCGAGGGCGGCGGCTCCGTGGTGGTGAGCGGGACCTTCCGCAACGACCACGCGGCGGCGACGCTGCGCGTGGCCCTGGACGGCGGAGAGCTCGGCACGACGCGCGCGGTCGACGTCGCACCCGGCGCGGAGGCCGTGCTGACCCTCGACACCGGTTCCCGGCAGGTCGCCGCGGGCGAGGTCGCGTTCCGCGTCTCCCGGCTCGACGGCTCGGGCCGGTCGCACGTCGTGACCGCCGCGTACGACGCCGTACGGCACGCGCCCGCGGTGGACTCGCCGACCGTCGGGGCGTGCCGGCTCGACCCGGCGACCGAGCGGTCGTCCGCCCCGGTCGCGCTGCGCTACGACAACACGCGCTCGACCGTCCCCGTGGTGTTCGCCGTCGCCGGTCGCGACGACCTGACGCGCACGGTCGACGGCGGCCGGGACGCCGTCGTCGACCTGCCCGGCGGTGTCGGGGAGGCGTCGCTGACGCTCGACGTGCTCGCCGACAGCGCGGCCCTCGCGAGCCACGAGGTCCCGGGCGTCGACTGCTTCGACTGGTCCGTCGCGGACGGCTCCGCGTCGGCGACCGCCACGTGGGTCGTGCCGAAGGGCGCGGGCGCCGGCTCGACGGTCGTGCGCGGGACGTTCCACAACCCGTACCGGGCGACGACGCTGCGGGTCACGATGACGACGCCGTACGGGGTCGCCGCGCCCGTGGAGGTCGCCCCGGGCGCGACCGCGACGCTCGCCGTCGACACCCGCCTGCGCGACGTCCCGGCGGGAACGGCCACGTTCGCGGTCGAGCGGGCCCACGCCCCCGGCCTGGCGGGGAGCACGCTGACCGCGGCGTACGCCGCGACGACCTACGCGCCGTCGTGGGCGCGCACGGCGACGGTCGAGGCGCGCTGGCAGGACGGCTCGATCCGGCTCGTCGGCACCCTGACGAACGACACGGCGGAGACGCTCGACGCCCGGATGCTCGGCGGAGCGCTCGGGGACTCCGCCCCGGTGAGCGGCATCAAGCCGGGGGAGACGGCGACCTTCACGATCGACACGGGCGCGCTCGACGTCAAGGCCGGGAAGGTGACCTTCCGCCAGTACCGCTGGGTGCTCGGGAAGGGCTTCCAGGACTCCGCCCTCGCGGCGACCTACCGGGGCGCGGCGTACGTGCCCGACTGGGCGGCGACGCTCACGGCGACGACGCAGTGCGCGTCCGGCGGGGGCGGGGTGGTGCTCACGACCGGTCTGCGGAACGACGCCGACGAGCCGACCCGCGTCGTCGTCCGCACCCCGTTCGGCACGCGCGACCTCGGCGAGGTCGCGCCGGGTGCGAGCGCGAGCGTCGACCTGCCCGCGGGTGCCCTCGCGGTGCGGTCCGGTGCGGTCACGTTCGAGCTCTCGCGCACGGTCCTCGGCACCCCGTTCGCGGAGACGGTGACGGCCCGGTTCGACGCGCTCGACTGCGCGGTCGTGGCGCCGGGCGGGAGCCTCGTCCTCGGCGACCCGTACTACGACGCGAAGCGTGGTGACTCGTTCCGCACGGTGTCCGTGCTCCTCGACAACGCGGGCTCCAACGTCCCGCTGACCTTCCGGGTCACCGGGCAGGCGAAGGGGCAGTGGGACCTCGCGGCGGGCGAGCGCCGCACGGTGGCGCTGGGCGAGGCCTCCGGGTCCGGGGCGAAGTACGTCCTGCACGCGGGGTCGTGGTCCGAGCAGCTCGTGGTCGACCCCTTCAGCGCGGCGCCCGCGTGCTACGCCGCGTGGGAAGCGGGGGAGTGGTACGGCTTCGGCGACGAGGTGTCCTACGGCGGCTGGAACTACACGGCGCGGATCGCGAACGTCCTCATCCGGCCCGACCGTGACCCGCTCGGGGTGATCTGGCACCGCGAGGCCCGCTGCGAGGGCTGACGCGCCCGACGTCCGTCGCCGGGCCGGGCGGTCAGGGCAGGACGTCGGCGAGCGCGTCCTCGACGGGGCGGTCGCCGCCCACGAGGTCGAGCACGAGTCCGGCCGAGCGGGGCTCGTGGAGCACCGCCGCGAGCACGAGCGCGACGTCGTCGCGCGTCACGTCGGACCGCTCGCCCACGGCGGCGCCGGGCTTGCGCCGCTTGCCGCGCGGCTTGTCGCCGTCGCCCACGGGGGCGAGGGCCACGAGCCCGACGCCCGGGTCGTCGGTGAGACGGCCGGGCCGGACGATCGTCCACTGCAGGTCCGTGCGGGCGCGCAGGTCGTCCTCCGCGGCGGCCTTCGCGCGCAGGTAGGCCCAGAACACGTCGTCGACGCCGTCGGGGCGCTCGTCGGCGCGGGCCGCCTCGACGCCCCGCGACGAGACGAGGACGTAGCGCCCCACCCCGGCGCGCTCGGCGGCGTCGGCGAGGAGGGCCGCGCCCGCGCGGTCGACCGCGTCCTTGCGCGGCGCCCCGCTGCCGGGTCCGGCGCCCGCGGCGAACACGACGGCGTCCGCGCCCTCGAGCTCGAAGGACACGGCGACGGCGTCGTCCTTCTCGAGGTCGACGAGCGCGACGTGCGCGCCGAGCTCCGTGAGATCCGTGATCTGCGCGGCGGACCGCACGAAGGCGACGACGTCGTCCCCGCGCTCCACCAGCGTCCGGGCCAGGCGACGGCCCACCTGGCCGTGACCTCCCGCGATGACTGTGCGCATGGGCCGAACGTATCGCCGCACGCGCGTCCGCGCCCGGCGAGCGGGCGGCGTGCGAGGGTCGTCACAGGAGGGGGTTGCGCTGCCGGGCGCGTGGTCCCCCACGTACCCCCACGTCGACCGCGGCCCGGCAGCGCGGTCCTCAGGCGGCGTCCCCCGAGCCGCCGAGGACGACAGGGGTCTGCGGGTCGAACCGGTAGCCGAGCCCGCGGACCGTGGTGATGACGTGCTCCAGCCCGAGCTTCTCGCGCAGGCGTCGCACGTGGACGTCGATGGTGCGGCTGCCGCTCGCGACCTCGTGGTCGGCCCACACGGTCTCCAGCAGTTCGGCGCGCGTCACGACCCGGTGCGCCGTGCGCGCGAGGTACGACAGCAGCTCGAGCTCGCGGAAGGTCAGGCGCGCCGAGCGGCCCTCCACGGTGACCGTGCGCCCCGCGGGGTCGATGACGACGCGCGGCACGGGCGAGAGGGTCGCGAGCCGCTCGCGGAACGCGGCGATGTCCTGGACGGGCGACGTCGTCGCGGTCGTGGGCTCGGCGAGCGCGAGCGCCGTGTACGTCTCGGCGCTCGGCAGCCAGTCGCGCGCGAGCTCGCCCAGGGCCTCGGCGAGCTCGACGAGCTGCGCCTGCGGCTGCTCGCCCGGTGCGGCGTCGACGCCGACGTAGAGCACGAAGCCGGGGTTGCGCCGCGGGGCGGCGGGCTCGGGCGCCGCCGCGCGGGGTGCGGGGGCGGGCCGCGGTGCGGTGGGGCGCGGCGTCGTCGCCCGGGCGGCGGGGACGCGGGCCGACGGCGTGCGGCGTGCGGTGCGGGTAGCGGTGAGCGTCATGGGTGGCTCCGGGTGCGTCGGGCCGACGGCGACGCCGGGAGTCCGGCGGGTCGGCAGGGGTCGAGGGCTGAACCGAGGTGCGGGAGAGGGTTCAGGCCTGACAACAGACGCACACGACCGCGCCCGGGAGCACGCCGGACGGCGCGCTGACGGGACGGGTCGAGGTGCTCACGGGAGCGAGCATGGCAGCGGAGCGCACGGCACGCCAAGAGGAGCCGTGGAAGTTCTCAGCATGCGGACCGCGGCGATCTCGCGTTCCGGGCGTGCCGAGCGGGCGCCGGGGCGTCCCGGCGGGTGTTCGTGCAGGTGGGGGGTCAGACGACGCCGTACAGGCGGTCGCCCGCGTCGCCCAGGCCGGGCACGATGTACGCCTTCTCGTCGAGGCGCTCGTCGACCGCGGCGACCACGAGCTGGACGTCCACGCGCTCGCCGACCGCCTTCTCCAGCACCTGGATGCCCTCCGGCGCGGCGAGCAGGCACACGGCCGTGACGTCGCGCGCCCCGCGCGCGAAGACGTAGTCGATCGCCGCGACGAGCGTGCCGCCGGTCGCGAGCATCGGGTCCAGCAGGAACACGTGCCGGCCCGTGAGGTCGTCGGGGAGGCGGTTCGCGTAGGTGACCGCCTCGAGCGTCTCCTCGTCGCGCTGCATCCCGAGGAACCCGACCTCCGCCGTGGGCAGGAGCCGCGTCATGCCCTCGAGCATGCCGAGGCCCGCGCGCAGGATCGGCACGACGAGGGGGCGCGGCTCCGCGAGCCGGACGCCGACCGTCCTGGTCACGGGCGTCTCGATCTCGTGCGGCTCGACGCGCACGTCCCGCGTCGCCTCGTAGGCGAGGAGGGTGACCAGCTCGTCGACGAGGAGCCGGAACGTCGAGGACGTCGTCTCCTTGTTCCGCAGGACGGTCAGCTTGTGGGCCACGAGCGGGTGGTCGGCGACGTGCAGGCGCATGGTGACAACGGTATCGGACCGCGGGCCGTCCGCCGTACCGGCCGGTAACCGATCCGTGCACGGGGTGGGCGCCCGGTCGCTAGCCTGGTGCGGCCCGCTCCTACCGACCGGAGGTCCCGTGCCCGACGACGCCGCCCACCCCGGCGAGCCGGCCCACCCGGGCTGCCCCGCCCGCTCGGGCGACCCCGCGCACCGGGGCGACATCGCGCACCCGGAGGAGGGGACGGCGTCGGGCACCGTGCCGCGCGGGCTCGCGATCCCTGCCACGGAGGGCGCGTTCCCGCCCGCCACGGTCGCGGGGCGCCGTCGGACGTGGGACGCCCTCATGGGCCTCGCGCTGCACGAGGCGACCCACGCGCTCGCGAGCGCCGACGTGCCCGTGGGGGCGGTCGTCGTCGGGCCCGACGGGCGGCTGCTCGGCGTGGGGCGCAACCGGCGCGAGGAGACGGGCGACCCGACCGCGCACGCCGAGGTGCTCGCGCTGCGCCAGGCCGCCGCGACGTGGGGGGAGTGGCGCCTCGAGGGCTGCACGCTCGTCGTCACGCTCGAGCCGTGCGTCATGTGCGCGGGCGCGCTCGTGCTGGCGCGCGTCGAGCGGCTCGTGCTCGGGGCGTGGGACCCGAAGGCCGGCGCGACCGGCTCGGTGTGGGACCTCGTGCGCGACCAGCGCGCGAACCACGCCGTCGAGGTCGTCGGCGGCGTGCGCGAGGACGAGTGCGCACGGCTGCTCCGCGACTTCTTCGGCGCGCAGCGCTGAGCGCACCCCCTGTCGTCGCGGTCGCGGAGGGGAGGAAGGACGGCGCCGGGTCTACCATCCGGCGCCTCGTCCCTCGGCGCCTCCCGCCAGGCCCGCCACGACCCGGCGCCGTCCTTCCTCCCCACCGCTCGTGGGTCGGTCGCCTCAGCGCGCGAGCGCCTCGGCGAGGGCGGTCAGGGTCTCCGTGGTGCCGGCCTCGATCTTGAGCGTCGCGAGCGGGTCGCCGCGCGTCCAGCCGCGGTTGACGATGACGACCGGCTTGCCGTCCTTCGCCGCGTGCCGCACGAACCGCAGCCCGCTCAGCACCGTGAGCGACGACCCGGCGACGAGGAGCGCGTCGCCCTCGTCGACCATCGCGAACGCGCGGTCGACCCGTTCGCGCGGCACGTTCTCCCCGAAGTACACGATCTCCGGCTTGAGCACCCCGCCGCAGAACTCGCACGGTGCGGGCCGGAAGTGCGACGTCTGCTCGATCACCGCGTCCGCGTCCGGCGCGATCTCCACGTCGCCCACGTCGCCGATGCTCTCCAGGAACCCCGGGTTGAGCGCGGTCAGGCGCTCGGCCAGGTGCTCGCGCGAGATGACGCGCCCGCACTGCAGGCAGATCACGCGGTCGTAGCGGCCGTGCAGGTCGATGACGTTGCGGCTGCCCGCGTCCTCGTGCAGCAGGTCCACGTTCTGCGTGATGAGCCCGACGAGCACGCCCGCGTCCTCCAGCCGCGCCAGCGCCCGGTGGCCCGCGTTCGGGTGCGTGCGGTGCACGTGCTGCCACCCGACGTGGTTGCGCGCCCAGTAGTGGCGGCGGAACGCCTCGTCCTGCACGAACTGCTGGTACGTCATCGGGTTGCGCGGCGGCGAGTCCGGGCCGCGGTAGTCCGGGATCCCCGAGTCCGTCGACACGCCCGCGCCCGTGAGCGCCGTGACCCGCAGCCCGCGCAGCAGCTCCACCGCGTCCTCGACCGTCCCCGTCCGCGGCGCGGGCTCCGCGCCCGCCGGCGGCTGGCTCGGCCGCCACGCGAGCCGCGACGACAGGGTCGGGACGGCGGACGGCAGGTCGGCGGCCGACGTCGCCACGTGCGCGGGGGAGGCGGTCGTCGGTTCGGTCGGGTCGGTCGGGGACGGCGCGGTCGGGTCGGTGGGCACGTCTCCCACGGTACGACGAGAGCGGGGGCAGAACCCCGGCCGGCCGAGGTAGCCCTGGTCACCCCGAGGGAGCCCCGAGGTCCCGCGAGGTAGAGCCGTGGTCGGGCGAGGTAGAGGCGTGGTCCACGCGAGGTAGAGCCGTGGTTGGGCGAGGTAGAGGCGTGGTCCACGCGAGGTAGAGCCGTGGTTGGGCGAGGTAGAGCCCAGGTCACGCGAGGTAGAGCCATGGTTGGGCTCTACCTCGGTGGAACGCGCGTGCCGGGATTCCGGCCGGGGCGACATGCGGTCAGGATTCGGTGATCGTGCCGGAGGTCGTGCTGCCCTCCGTCGTCGCGCCGTCCTCCGCAGCGCCGTCTTCCGCAGCGCCGTCCCCTGCCGTGCCGGGCCGACGCGCGGCGCCGCCCGGGCCTGCGGTGCCCGACCACTCGCCCGCGACGGCGGTCACCGAGCCGGACGGCGCGGTCACCGTGTAGGTCTCGCCGGTCGTCACGTCGGGGGAGGAGACAACGACGTTCGCCGTCTCCTTGGTGACGGTGAGCTCGGCGACGACGGTGCCGTCGGCCGCCGTGACGGTGACGGTGTCGCCGGCGCTCGCGGAGACGTCGGCGGCGAGCCAGCCCTGCTCGGAGTCGGTGGCCGGGACGACGACCATCCCCGCGCTGCCCGCCGCGACGAGCGAGCCGCCGGAGACGGTGAACGTGCCGTTCACGTCGAGCGCGCCGTTGCCGTCGTTCGTCGGGCCCTGGACGACCGTCTCGCCGCCCGTGACCGTGAGCGACCCGTTCGAGTCGATCCCGTCGCCGCCGGCGTCGATCGTGAGCGTGCCGCCGGAGATCGTCAGCGACGAGCCGTCGTCGGCGTCCATGCCGCCGCCCGCCATGCCGCCCGCTCCGCCGCCGGGGCCGCCCTGCGGCAGGTCGGCGCCGTCGGGGGGCTCGACACCGTCGGGCAGGTCGCCGCCCTGCGGGGGCTCGGGCATCTCGCCGTCGGCCGGCATCTCCGGCGGGGTGCCGCCCGTCGTCCCGCCCGGCGCACCGTCCGGCGGCTCCGGCATGGTGCCGGCGGCCGAGCCGCCCGCCGAGCCGCCCGCTGCCGAGCCGCCTGCGGCCGTGTCGCCTGCTGCCGCGTCGCCCTCGCCGGTGCCGGTCGTCGACCCGACCGTCGCGTTGAGGCCGTCGTCGCTCGCCGTCACGTCGACGTCACCACCGGAGATCGTGAGGGTCGCGCCCTCGATGCCCTCGACGGACGTCGTGACCGTGAGGTCACCGCCGGAGACGGTGACGTCGCCGTCGGCGTGCACGCCGTCGTCGCCGGACGACAGCTCGACGGTCCCGCCCGAGACGGACACGGCGCCGTCCGAGTGCAGCGCGTCGTCGGCGGCGTCGACGGTGACCGTCGCGTCGTCGCCGACCACGACGCCCACGTCGCCCTTGAGGCCCTTCGCGGAGGCGTCCTCGCTCACGTCGGCGCCCCTGCCGCCGGCCGCGGTGACGGTCAGCGTGCCGCCGGAGACGACGACGTCCGTCACCGCCTGCACGCCGTCGTCGCCCGACGTGACGGTGACGTCCCCGCCGCGCACGTCGACGAACCCGAGGGCCGCGTCGCCGTCCTCGGTGGACTTCAGCCCGTCCTGCGCGGCGGTGACGTCGAGCGTCCCGCCTGTGACGACGAGGTAGTCCTTCCCGCGCAGGCCGTCGTCGCCCGCGTCCACGGTGAGGTCGCCGCCCGCGACGACGAGGCCGTCCTTCGAGACGATGCCGTCGTTCGCGTGCGACGTGACGGTGAGCGCGCCGTCGCCGCCGATCACGAGGTCGGCCGTCGAGAACAGCGCGCCGTCGGGCTCGCCGTCGGCGTCCAGCTCGGAGGGCTCCTCGGCGTCGGTGAGGCTGTTCGTCGAGCCGTCGGCGAGGACCACCGCGACCTTCTCCGCGTCCTGGACGTTCACGGCGGAGTTGGTCGTCGAGGTGATGTCGGCGTCGTCGAGCACGAGCTGGACGAGGCCGTCCTCGGCGGTGTCGACGACGACCTGGCCCTCCAGCGTGCCGCTCAGCACGTACGTGCCGGGGGCGGTCACGGTGACGGTCGCGCCGTCGACGGTCACGCCGTCGCCGTCCACGGTGGCGGTGCCGCCGTCGAGCGCGACGGTCGTCGCCGACGCCTCGTCGACCGCGAGGTCGGCGTCGTCCACCGTCACCTCGGCGTTGTCGGCGCGCGCCTCCTCGGGGGTGAGGCCGGCGACGGCGTCGGACGCGGCGGTCGAGCCGGTGGTGCTCGCGCTCGCGGACGTGTCGTCCGTGGCGGCGTCGCTGCCCAGGACCGAGCAGCCGGCGAGGACGGCGGCCGCCGCGGCCGCGGTGAGGTACGTGAGGGGTCGTCGGATGCGCATCACAGGCTCCTGTCGTCGTGCCCGGGGGTGCGGGCGGGGTGTCGGGCGAGGTCGTGGCCGGGAGTCCGGCCGGACGTCGTGCCGCCCGGGGAGGGGGTGAGGTGGCGGCGGATCACGCGCCGCCAGGGGCCGTCGGGCAGGTCGGGGCGCAGCAGCGCCAGCCCGGTGCCGTACTTCGAGATCCGCTCGGGGCGGTGCCCGTGCCGCCACAGCAGCCGGTCGAGGTCCGACGGCGTCGAGCCGCCCTTCGTCTCGACGACCGCCAGGTGGGTGACGGGCCAGGAGAGGGGCCGGGCGCCGTCGGGCCGGTCGAGCTCCCACGTGAGCCCGGTGTCCACGGTGGCGCGCGCGGCGCCGTCGGGCCGGGGGAGCAGGAGCGTCGTGCGGCGGTACCGCGACACGAGGCCGGGTGCCAGCGCGTGCTCCGGCACGCCGTCGATGCCCTCGGCGGCGAGCGTCCGGTGGACGAACTCCTGCCCGCCGTCGAGCGTCGTCGGGCACTCGTGCGCGACGCGCTGCTTGAGCGTCGTGCCACGCGCGGCGCGCGTCTTGACCTCGAGGAAGCTCGTCCCGGAGTCGAGGTACGTGCGCGTGCGGACCTTGAACCGCCGACGGCGGCGCGTCGCCGTGAGGCGGAACGACGCGAGGTCGGGCGTGTCGAAGTACACCGACTCGTAGGCCGCGCTGCGCGCGCCGTCGATCTCCAGGACGCGCGCGGCGGTCGTGCGGGCGAGGGCGTCGAGCACGGCGACCGCGTCGTCCACCGGCAGGACGTACTTGCGGTCGACCCGGGTCAGCAGTGCGGCGGTCCCGACGAGCTCGTCGAGGTCCACCCCGGCGAGCGGCTGCAGGGCGGCGCGCACGCGGTCGTCGGCCGGGAGGGTCTGCGGGCTCACGCGCGCACCCCCGTCCGGGCGGGGAGACCGTCCGGGGCCGTGGCGGCCACGCGGAGCGGCGCGGCGTCGGCCGCGAGCGGGGGGACGTCGTCGGGCAGGACGGCCGGACGGGCCGGGCGCGCGCCCCGACGCGGCGTCCGTGGGGCGGTCCAGCGGACGTCGACCCAGGTCGTGTCGTTGACGAGGTCGAGCCGCTGCACGCTCACCCCGCGGACCTCGGCGCCGAGCAGCTCCTCCAGGTAGCGCGTGAGCTCGGCCGGGTCGGCGAGGGCGCGGTCGACGACGACGGTCTGGCTCTGCGCGCGGCGCAGGACGCGCGGGTGGTCGACGACGGCCATCACCCCGACGACGAGTGCCATGCCCGCGAGGGACAGCCAGCCGGTGGTCGCGCCGAGGCCGCCGAGGAGGCCCAGCGCGAGGGCCGCGAAGTAGTAGGCGACCTCGGTCTGCGAGAGCTCGGTCGAGCGGAGGCGGATGATCGACAGGACGCCGAAGAGCCCGAGCCCCAGACCGGCGCCGACGCTGCTCGTCGCGAGCGTCGCCGCGACCGCGAGCACCCCCACGTTGACGCCGAGGTACGCGACGACGAGGTCACGGCGGCGGTGCCGGGGGAAGTAGAGGCCGAACGCGAGGACGGTGACCGCGACGAGGTCGACGAGGTACAGGACGGGCTGGGACACGAGGCCTCCGGGTGCCGGGGCGCTGGGCGCCGTGGTCGAGGAAGTCCCCATTCCGCCGGGCGAGCCTGTGCGGTCGCTGTGGAGGGCACAGGGTGCGTGTATGAGTTCCCTCGGGCCCACGAGCGCGCGACTCGCGCTGCTCCGCAGGGCGGTGACCGGCGTCACGACCCCGCGCCCAGGCGGTGATGTTAGCCTCACCTAAGTCACCGACGAGAGGTTGTCATGTCGACCACCACCGCGCCCGCCCCGCGGCGCGCCCGCCCCCAGACGGTCCTCGAGGTCCTCGAGACCGCGTGGCTCTCCCCGCACCTCGTGCGCGTCGTCGCCGGGGGCGACGGGTTCGCCGCGTTCACGACGAACGAGCACACCGACAAGTACGTCAAGATCTACTTCGCCACGCCCGAGCTCGGCCTCGAGCCGCCCTACGACGTCGCGGCGCTGCGCGACACGCTCGCGCCCGAGGACGTGCCCGTCACCCGCACGTACACCGTGCGCTGGGTCGACGAGGCGGCGCAGCGGCTCGCGATCGACTTCGTCGTGCACGGCGACGAGGGCCTCGCCGGGCCGTGGGCCGCGCGCGCGAAGCCCGGCGACCGCCTCGTCCTCTCCGGCCCGGGCGGCGGGTACCTGCCCGACCCGGCCGCCGACTGGCACCTGCTCGCCGGCGACGACTCCGCGCTCCCCGCGATCGCCGCCGCGCTCGAGGCCATGCCGCGCGACGCCGTCGGGCACGCCGTGCTCGAGGTCGGGACCGAGGCGGACCGCCTGCCGCTCGAGGCGCCCGACGGCGTCGAGGTCACCTGGGTGCTGCGCGGCGACGCGCCGGCCGGGACGACGACGCTCCTGCCCGACGCCGTCGCCGACCTCCCGTGGCGCGAGGGCCGCGTCCACGTCTTCGCGCACGGCGAGCGCGGCGCCATGAAGGCCCTGCGCCGCGTCTTCACCGAGCGCGGCGTGCCCCGCTCCGACCTGTCGCTCTCCGGCTACTGGGCCTACGGCCGCGCGGAGGACCGCTTCCAGGCGGAGAAGCGCGAGCCCGTCGGCCAGATCTTCGAGGACTGAGGAGTCCCATGCACCGCACCAGCACCACCCGCCCCCGCCGCGCGCTCGCGGCCGTGTCCGCGCTCGCCGTCCTCGCGCTCGCCGCGTGCTCGTCCGGCGACGGCTCCGGGGACCCCACGCCCTCCGGCAGCACCACCGCCGACGGCGCCGCCGACACCTTCCCGGTGACCATCCCCACCGCGTTCGGCGACGTCGAGATCCCCGAGGAGCCGGAGCGTGTCGTCGCGCTCGGGTGGGGCGACGCCGAGACCGCCCTCGCGCTCGGCGCCCAGCCCGTCGGTGCGAGCGACTGGCTCGCGTTCGGCGGCGACGGCGTCGGCCCGTGGCTCGCCGACGCGTACGACGAGTCGCCCGAGATCATCGGCACCCTCGAGCCGTCGTACGAGCAGATCGCCGTGCTCGACCCCGACGTCATCCTCGACGTGAAGTCGTCCGGCGACCCCGAGCGGTACCAGCGGCTCTCCGAGATCGCCCCGACCGTCGCCATTCCCGAGGGCGGCGAGGCCTACCTCACGCCCATGGAGGACCAGGTCGGCATGATCGCCGCCGCCCTCGGGCGCAGCGAGGCCGGCGACGAGCTGCTCGCCGAGGTCGACGACGCGTTCGCCGCCGCGCGCGACGAGCACCCCGAGTTCGCGGGCAAGACCGCCGTCATCGGGTCCTACTGGGCCGAGGGCTTCGGCGCCTACGTCTCGACCTCCAGCCGCGGCGAGTTCATGCAGGGCCTCGGGTTCGACACCAAGCCCGAGATCGACGAGGCCGCCGGCGAGGAGTTCTCCGCCACCCTCGGCACCGAGAACGTCGACCTGCTCGACGCCGACCTCACCGTCATCCAGCCCATCGGCTTCACCGCCGCCGACGTCGAGGCCCTCCCCATCTTCCAGACCGTGCCGTCCGTCGCCGACGGCCGCTACGTCGTGTTCGACGACAGGGACCTCTCCAACGCCTTCTCGCTCGGCACGCCCACGGCCGTGATCTACGCGATCGACAACGTCACCCCGCTGTTCGCCGAGGCGCTCGCCGGGAAGTGACGCCCGTGCCTTTTGGCGGGGTTCGTGATGCCCGCGCGGTCCGGCGGCGGGTGATGCCCGACGGCGTGGGGCGGGCCGGGTGGTCCGGCTCCGCGCGGGCGTCGAGCGGGGCGTGAGTGACCCGGCGCAGGACCGGCTGACCGGCCGATTCGGTGTCCGGGGGTGGGACCAGGTATCCTTCCTGGGCCGGGTATCCCGGCGAGGTAGCGTGTCCGAGCGGCCTAAGGAGCACGCCTCGAAAGCGTGTGTGGGTGAAAGTCCACCGTGGGTTCAAATCCCACCGCTACCGCCACCCGAAGGGCCCCACCCGCAGAGTTCTGCGGCGGTGGGGCCCTTCGTCGTACGCCGCCCTCCGGTTTCACTCCGTCTTGCCCTGCTGACCGCCTCCCGGCGGGGCCCCGCGCTCCGCCCGCTGCGCTCGCTTCGCGCACCCCATCGTCCGGCGGCTCACATTGCGGAGGGGCCCAGGAGTCGTTCCGAGACCGCCTCGTCGTCACACAGCCGCGCTCACGTCCAGTAGCGAGGGTCCCGCCACCAGTAGCCGTCGAGATCGCCGACCATCCGAACATCGGAGTCGCGCACGAGCCGCCGCAGCTCTCGCCCGGCGCCCGACGATGACTGACGCATCAGGGACTCGATGATGTCGCGTGTCTCAGCGAGGGGCCTGTGGAAGCCGCAGCACTCCCAGATGCCGCAGCTGGTCACGGTCGGTTCGACCACGGCATCGGCGCGTGTCCAGACCGACAACGCGACGAGGAGCGATCCGCGCATCAGGCCTGCCCGATGCTCGTACTGGAGCACCGCCGCTCGGGCTGACCCGGACAGGCTGCCGCCACCGACCTTCGGTCTTCGGAGCGGAGTCGTCGCTCGCGCGATCAACTGCGCCTCCGCGCGCAGCTGGGAAGGACGCCTACGCGGCATGTCCCTTCGTGGAGGTGTGCATGCCGCGATCGTAGGGGCGCGGAAGGAGCTGCGTCCATCCGTCACTGTCCGGCCCCGAACCGACAGCCGAGCATCCGGCCAGCTCCGGCTTGCGTCAAGGGCGCCTGCGCGGTCGCTGCGCGATGGCCTGCGGCCACCCTTGACCCGGATCTCCGCGGAACTCTTGTGAGGCCGCGCGTCGGTGCGGGTCAGCGGCGATCCCATGCAGTCTCGACCGAGGGCATGACAGGCGACCATCCAAGCCACCGCTACCAGCCCGGAGGGTCCCATTCGCGGAACCTGCGGCTGTCGGGCCCTTCATTGTCACTCGGTCGTGCTGAGACGCGCGCCGCCGACGTGGCGCGATGAGTTCCCGCCCGCACGGAGGTCTGTCGTGCAGACCACCGGAGCCGAGGAGGACGCGATGAAGCTGTTGCTCACGTCAGAGGGAGGCACGAACCCGACCATCGAGGGGGCGCTCGTCGGGCTGCTGGGCCGGCCGATCGGTGAGTGCTCGGCGCTGTGCATCCCGACGGCGTTGTACGGCCACCCGTGGGTGGGGCCGGGGAAGAACGCCCGGGACTTCATCACGGGGGAGTCGGACCACATGGCGGGCCTGGGGTGGGGGTCGGTCGGCGTGCTGGAGCTGACGGCGCTGCCGAGCATCCCGGCGGACCGCTGGGTGCCGCTCGTCCGGGAGACGGACGTGCTGCTGGCTGCGGGCGGTGACGCGGGCTACCTGGCGTACTGGATGCGGCGGTCCGGGTTCGCGGACCTCGTGCCGTCGCTCACCGACACGGTCTACGTCGGGATGAGCGGCGGCAGCATGGCCCTGACGCCGCGCATCGGCGAGGAGTTCGTGGGGTGGGAGCCGCCCGACGGCGAGGACGCGACGACGCTGGGGCTCGTCGACTTCTCGATGTTCCCCCACCTGGGCCACCCGGACCTGCCCGACAACACGGAGGCGGCCGCACGGCGGTGGGTCGCCGCCCTGGGCGGGCCGGCCTACGCGGTCGACGACGAGACCGCGTTCGTGGTCGACGGCGCGGTCGAGGTCGTGTCCGAGGGCGTCTGGCACCGCCTGGCGTAACCCGCGCCGGCGCAACCCGTCCCTGGGCCCGGCTCGACCCGCTCCGGCGTCGGGCCCGACCCTCACCCCGACCGGCGCGACGCCCGCACGACGGCCGTCGCGGACGCGAGGCCGAGCACGAGGAACGCTCCGGCGACGAGCAGTGACCCGCGCGTCGCGTCGGCGAACCCGGACGCGAGCGCGTCGACGACCTCGGGTTCCTGCGGCCCGAGCTCGCCGTGCGTGCCCTCCGCGCGCAGCTTCGCGATGACGTCGCCGGCGGAGCCGCTCGTCGCGTCGGCGAGGCGCGTGACCTCGGCGTCGGGCAGGCCCTCGCCGTCGAGGGCCGCGGGCACGGCGCTCGCGAGCAGGACGGCGAGCGCGGTCCCGACGAGCGCGGTCCCGAGCGCGGAGCCGACCTGCCGCGCCGTCGACTGCGTGGCGGAGCCCTGGCCGGACTCCTCGGCGGGGACCTGCACGAGGGTCGTGCTGGTGAGCTGTGCCGACGCCAGCCCCAGTCCGACGCCGTAGACGACGAGCAGGACCGCGAGCAGCCACGGCGAGACGGTCGCGGTGACCGTGAGCGCGACGGCGGCGACCCCCACGATCTCGAGCGCGAGGCCGATGACCACGACGAGCGGGGCGCCGACGGCGGCGGCGAGGTGACGCGCCGACGCGCCGGAGAGGAACGCGCCGAGTGCCATCGCCGCGAGCACGAGCCCGGCGCCCATGGTGGACAGCGCGAGCACGTTCACGAGGAAGAGCGGCAGGACGAAGATGATGCCGAACTCGCCGACGGCGACGGTCGTCGCGGCGACGTTGCCCCACCGGAACGTCGGGATGCGGAAGAGCGTGAGGTCGAGCAGCGCGGACCGCCGCACGCGCGCGCGGTGCCGTTCCCACACGACGAAGAGCACGAGCAGGAGCAGCCCGGCGGCGAGGAAGACCGGGGTCGGCGAGACGGGCGCGGACGCCGGCCAGGTCGCCCCGAGCAGCTCGACGTCACCCTTCGGGCTCCACCAGCCGAACGTCTGGCCCTCGATGAGCCCGAACACGAGCGCGCCGAACCCGAGCGCGGACAGCAGGAGCCCGACGAGGTCGAGCCCGGGGGCGAACGCGTGCGCCCGGGTCTCGGGCACCCAGAGGTAGGCGCCGACCACGACGAGCGCGCCGACGGGGACATTGACGAGGAAGATCCACGGCCAGGTGAACGACGTCGTGATCCACCCGCCCGCGAGCGGGCCGACCGCGGCGGCGCCGGAGATGACAGCGCCCCACACCCCGAACGCCGCGGCCCGGTCCTTGCCGCGGAACGTCGCGTTCACGGTCGACAGCGTCGAGGGCAGGATCGCGGCCGCGCCGAGGCCCTGGGCGAGCCGCCCGACGATGAGCGAGCCGCCGTCGTCGGCCGCGGCGGCGAGCAGCGACCCGGCGAGGAAGACGACGACGCCCACCACGAGGAGCCGCCGTCGCCCGAGCCGGTCGCCGAGACGCCCCGACGAGAGCAGCAGCGCGGCCAGCACGACGGCGTACGAGGCGCTGATCCACTGCGCCTCGCTCAGCCCGAGGTTCAGGTCGGCGACGATGTCCGGGACGGCGACGGCGACGATCGTCCCGTCGATGACGACCATCGACAGCGCGACCGCCAGGACGACGAGCGCGCGCCACCGGTTGGCGTGGGCCCGCGGGTCGACCGCGGGTTCGTCGTCCTCGGGTGGTTCGGTCTGCGGCGCGTTCCCCTGCACGGACTCCACGGGGCCTCCCTGGTGTCGTGACGCGGCCCTGCGTCCAGGATCGCCGCGCACGCGGGGGAGCGCATCAGCAGCGCCGGGCAGTTCAGGCGCGGTAGCGCGCGACCGCTCCCGCCGCGAGGTCGCGCCACGGGAGGGACGCCGGGCCGTCGTCGCCCGCGACGGCGCGGCGCGTGCGGGAGGCGAGCGCGCCGTCGTAGAGCGCGAGGAGCTCGGCCGCGAGGGCGCCGGGGTCTGCGGCGCCGGTCGCGGCGGCGAGGTCGCGCAGCCGGTCGACGAGCAGCCGGGTGTCGGCGGCGAGCCATTGGTACGCGGGGTGCTCGGGGTCGGTGACCTCGACCGCGGCGGCGAGGAACGCGCAGCCGCGGGTGCTCGTCGCGGTGGGGAAGCCGTCGAGCGCGTCGAAGACGGCGAGCGCCCGTGCGTCCGCGTCGTCCCCGCAGCGATCCAGCGCCACGTCCCACGCGGCCCGCCAGCGCTCGTGCCGCCGCTCCAGGTAGGCCGCGACGAGGTGGTCCTTGCCGGCGAAGTGCGCGTACAGGGTCGCGGGGGAGACCTCAGCGCGGCGGAGCACGGCGTCGACGCCGGTCGCCGCGATCCCGTGCTCGACGAACAGCGCCTCCGCGGCATCGAGCAGGCGGTCGCGGGCCGGTCGGCGTGCGTCGGTCCGGGGCATGGGGATAGCGTAACGATCACTATGCTGAAACGATCGTTACACCCCGCCGCACCAGCCCCCGGCCGCGTGGTCGCCGCGGGCACCGGCCTCGTCGCGGTGACGTACGGCGTCGTCCGCTACGGGTACGGTCTCCAGCTCCCGACGCTCACGACCGAGCTCGGCCTCTCGTCCGCCGCCGCGGGCGCGATCGCCGCGGGCAGCTTCGCCGCGTACTGCGCCGCCGCGCTCGGGGCGCAGCGCGCGATGGCCCGACGCTCCCCGCGCGCGGTCGTCTGGGCCGCAGCGGCGCTCGCCGCGGCAGGGGCGGTCCTGGTCGGGCTGTCGTGGTCGTCCGCGAGCCTCGCGGCGGGCGTGCTCGTCGCGGGCAGCGCCGCCGGTGCGGCGTCGCCCGCGCTCGTCGCCGCGGTCGGCGCGACGGCCGACGGCCGCCGGGCCGGGCGCATGCAGGCCGTCGTGAACTCCGGGACGGGCGTCGGCGTGGCGCTCGTGGGGCGGCGACGCTCGTCGCGCCGGACGTCTGGCGTCCCGTGTGGTGCGCCGCCGCGGTCGGGGCGGTGGTCACGGCGGCGGTCGCCGACCGGAGCGCGCGCTGGCCCGCGGCCCCCGAGTCGCCGCCCGCGTCCGGCGGCGCGGGCGGGCGGTCGCTCGGGCGCGCCGGGTTCGCGGCCGCGGTGGCCGGGATCGGCAGCGCTGCGGTCTGGACGTTCGGGCGCGACCTCGTCACCGTGACCGGTGGCCTCCCCGGCCGCACGACGGCGGCCCTCTGGTGCCTCCTCGGCGCGGCGGCGGTCCTCGGTGCCCTCAGCGGCGACGCCGTCCGCGTGCTCGGTCTGCGCGGCGCCTGGGTCGTGACGGCCGTCGCGACGGCGGTCGGCACCGCCGCCCTGGCCCTCGCCCCGGGCAGCGTGCCCGTCGTCGCGGTGGCGGGCGCGCTCTTCGGCGGCGCCTACACCGCCCTCAGCGGCGTGCTCATCGCGTGGGGCACCGTGCTGCGCCCGCACGCCGCCGGACGCGCGACCGCCGCGCTCTTCGTCACGCTCACGGCCGGGCAGGCGGTCGGCGCGCTCGCGACGGGCGGGCTGAGCGACGTCGTCGGGCCGCAGGCCGCGTTCTGGGTGGGCGCGGCGTTCCTCCTCGTCGCGGCCGGGGTCGTCCCGCGCGTGCCCGACGGCGCGGGGCCCGGTCGGGAGCGCGCCGACCGCCCGTCGTCGGGCAGGGCCGGGACGGAGGGGACGAGCGCGGACAGGGCGAGCACGGACGGGACGAACAGAGGCGCGACGAGCGCGGGCGAGACGAGCGCGGGCGAGACGAGCGCGGGCGAGACGAGCGCGGACGGGACGAGCACGGACGACACACGCGCGGGCGCGGCGGCTCGCGGCTACACGTCGTCGTCGGCGGGCGAGGCGCGCACGGGCTCACCGTCGGGGCCGAGCGGCTCGACGAGCGCGAGCGCCTCCGCCTCCGGGTCGACCCAGCGCTGGTAGCCCGGGCCGGTCCGCGCCGTCTCGAAGCGGACGGCGACGCGGCCGTCGTCGCCGACGCGCACGACCCACCCGCGCCCGTCAGCCGGGGTGGCGACGTCGAGGCCGGGGGCGAGGAGGGCGGCCGTCGCCTGGACGGGTCCTGTCGCGGCGGCGCCGGGCGCCTCGGCACCCACCGACTCTGCACCCACCGACTCTGCACCGACCGCCCCGGGGCCGACCGCCTCATCGCCCGCCGCCTCGGCGCCCACCACCTCCGCGGCGATCGGAACGGCGGGGTCCTCCGCCGCGTCCGCGCCGAGCGGCAGCATGAGCTGCGCGTGCTCGGACAGCGCGTGGAACGCGACCCCGAGCAGGCGGACGGGCTCGGTGACGTCCGCGAGGCGCAGCGCGCGGTGGGCCGCGTCGCGGAGGGCGCCCTCGTCGGTCGTCGGGCGAGACAGCGTGACCGAGCGGGTGAGGGTCGTGAACGACGCGAGGCGCACCTTGACCACGACGGTGCGTGCCGCGACGGCGTGCCGCTCGAGGCGGGCGAGCGCGGCGTCGACCACGGGATCGAGCGCCGCGGCGATCGCGGACCGGCCGTGGAGGTCGGTGTCGAACGTGTGCTCCGCGCCCGCGGACTTGCGCTCACGGACCGTGGAGACCGGGCGGTCGTCCCAGCCGCGCGCGATCCGGTAGAGGTTGGTGCCGCCCGCCTCGCCCGCGACGAGGAGCAGGGTGTCGAGCGGCTGACGGCGCAGGTCGGCGACCGTGCGCACCCCGAGCTCGTCGAGCCGCGCGGCCGACACCGGGCCGACGCCCCAGAGCGCTCGCACGGGCAGGTCGAGCAGGAACGGGTCCTCGTCGTCGGCCCCGACGACCCGGACGCCGCCCGGCTTCGCGGCCTCCGAGGCGAGCTTCGCGACGAGCTTGGACCGCCCGAGCCCGAGCGAGACGGGCAGGCCGCTCAGCTCGCGCGCCCGCTCGCGGATCCCCGTGGCGAGCGCCTCGAGGTCGGTCTCCGGCCCGACGGCCGCGGCGACGTCGGCGAACGCCTCGTCGATGCTCACGGGCTCGACGAGGTCTGTCACCTCGCGCAGCGCCGCCATGATGCGGGCCGAGTAGGCGGAGTACGCGGCGAACCGCGGCACGACGACGACCGTCGACGGCGGGCACAGCCGCCGCGCCTGCTCCATCGGCATCGCCGAGCGGGCGCCGTACTGCCGGGCCTCGTACGACGCCGTCGCGACGACGCTGCGCGGCCCCACGCCGCCGACGAGCACCGGGCGCCCGCGCAGCGACGGGCGCTGGTGCTGCTCGACCGCGGCGAAGAACGCGTCGGCGTCGAGGTGCGCGATCGTCGGACGGGCGCGCAGCACGGGGGCGTGCGGCGCACGGTCGAAGCTCACCGCCCTACTCTGCGCCCTGCCACCGACAGCGGTAAGAGTTTCGTTCGGACCCTGGCGTGACGGGGACGCGCGCGGGTATCTTGCAGGAGACCGAACAAATCCCGGGATCCCCAGCCCGGGCCGAAGAGCAACGAGGCCTTCATGACCGATCGATCGACACCCAGCGCGGCTGCCCCCGGCCGCTCGCTCGCCAGGACCTCGCCAGCGCGCTCGCGCGTGGTCGCGGCCTCCGCCGTCGTCGGGGCGCTCGCCCTCACGGCCGCCACCTTCGCGTCGCCCGCCGCGGCGGCGCCCCAGCCCACGGCCAAGCCGGCGGCCTCCGTCGCCGGGCCGTCGGACATCAACGGGTTCCGCAGCGTCGGCTACGTCATGGCCGACTCGCGCGTCACCCGCGACTTCCACGTGGCCGACCTCGTGCGCACCGGAGCGATCGAGGACCTCACCCACATCAACTACGCGTTCGGCAACGTCACGACCGACCTGGTGTGCGACATCGCCGACGTCCCCGGCGAGGGCGACCCCCTCAACGACTTCGTCGCGGAGGTGCCCGCCGCGGACTCCGTCGATGGCAAGGCCGACAAGCCGGGCCAGAAGCTCGCCGGCAACTTCAACCAGCTCAAGAAGCTCAAGGCCGTCAGCCCGGAGACGAAGATCCTCGTCTCCCTCGGCGGCTGGACCTGGTCGGACAACTTCTCCGAGGCGGCGTCCACGGCCGAGGGTCGTACGCGGCTCGTCGACTCGTGCCTCGACCTCTACATCGACGGCAACCTGCCGGTCGTCGACGGCAAGGGCGGCCCCGGCGTCGCGGCCGGCATCTTCGACGGCATCGACATCGACTGGGAGTGGCCGGTCACCGGTGGCGAGACGGCGAACGTCCGCCCGGAGGACAAGGAGAACTTCCTGCTCCTCATGGAGGAGTTCCGTGCCGAGCTCGACGCGCGCGGCGCGACGACGGGCCAGGACTACCTGCTGACGGCGTTCGCGCCCGCGGGCGGCTGGAACGCCGGCCAGGGCGGCTGGCTCGACCCGCGCCTGTTCGCGGTCGTGGACTTCCTCAACGTCCAGGGCTACGACTTCCACGGCGGCTGGGTCCCGAACAAGACGGGCCACCAGGGCAACCTGCACCCCGACGGCGCGGAGAACTGGGGCCTCGGCCTCGACGGCGCGCTCGGCATGTACGTGAAGGCGGGCGCGGACCCGTCGCAGATCAACGCGGGCCTCGCGGCCTACGGCCACGGCTGGTACGGCGTCAAGGACGGCACGAAGGGCTGGCAGCCCGCCGCCGGGTACGTCGGCACGAAGACGTACGCCGAGCTGCGCTCGTTCGGCGGGAAGAAGTTCTTCGACCCGAAGATCGGCGCGAGCTGGCTGTACAACGGCGACCAGTGGTGGAGCTACGACGACCCGGCGTCCGTGACGGCGAAGGCCGAGTTCGTCGCGACGCAGGGCTACGGCGGCGCGATGTGGTGGGACCTCTCCGGCGACTACCGCAACGAGCTCGGCGACGCCCTGGGCTCGACGCTGCGCGCGGCGACCCCCGGTCCCGGCGTGGCCGAGGAGTGCGCGGTGCCCTGGTACGGCACCGGCGTCTACACCGGTGGTGAGGTCGTCTCGCACGAGGGCTCGGAGTACAAGGCCCAGTGGTGGACCCGCAACCAGGAGCCGGGTGCCAGCAACGCCTGGAAGAAGATCGGCCCCTGCGGCACCGCGCCCGAGGTCGAGGCGGCGGTCTGCGCCCCGGCCTGGTCGCGCGAGGCCGTCTACACCGGCGGCCAGACCGTGTCCCGCGCCGGCGTGAACTACACGGCCCAGTGGTGGACGAAGGGCGAGCTCCCCGGTTCCGTGACGTGGGGCTCGTGGGACCCGGTGGGTCTGTGCGCCTGAGCTGACGGCTGGTCCGGGTGCCGCGCGCGCCCGGACCGCCCCCGCACGACGACGGCGGGCCCGGTCTTCGGACCGGGCCCGCCGTCGTCGTGGTGGGGGAGAGCGGCGCCGACGGGGTGCCGGGAGCGCGTCCCCCCGGGGTCTCAGCGCTTCGAACGCAGGTCGCGGCGCAGATAGTGCCACGCGAGGACGCAGCACACGATGCCGTTGAGGAGCCCCACGACGACGTCCGCCGGCCCGTGGGCGCCGCGGTAGAGCCGCGAGAGCCCCACGCCGAGCGGCACGAGGCAGCACAGCACCGTCACGACGACGCGCAGGACCGGGTTCGTGATGCGCTGCGCGAGCAGGGCGAGCGTCAGGTAGAACGCCGCCGACGCGCCCGTGTGCCCCGAGGGGAAGCTGGACGTCGGGGGCGCCTCGTCGAGCCGCGAGACGTCGGGCCGCTCGCGCCCCACGACGATCGACGACGTGAGGAAGATCAGCGCCTGCAGTGCGACGGCGAGCGCGGGCACGAGGGCGAACCACCACTGCCGGGTGCGCCACCACACGAGCGCGACGGTGAGCAGCGTGCCGCCGATGATGAACTCGGTCGTGCCGATGAGGGAGAGCACGTCGGTGACGGTGTCCCAGAACGGCGTGCGCCGTTGCTCGAACCACCGGTTGACCGCGACCTCGCCCGGCAGGTCGCCGAGCGGTCCGGTGACGAGGAAGCCCGTCGCGACGATGACCACCCACAGCACCGCCCCCGGGAGGAACGCCCGCAGACCGACGTCGCGCAGCACCTCCTTCGCCGTGGGGCGGGTCGTGTCCAGCTCGTAGCGGTGCACGAAGGGTTGCATCAGACCTCGTTCCTGGGAGTGTCACCGGAGGGACGGCCGGACCGCGCGGCGGTCCACCCGTGGTAGCCGACGGCGGACGCCCCCGCGACCGCGCCGCCGAGGAGGATCCCGCCGACGACGTCGGACGGGTAGTGCGCGCCGAGCAGCACGCGGTCGGCCGCGGTGACGAGGGCGAGCGCCGTCGCACCGCCGACCACCGCGACGCGGCCTCGCCGCCCGAGCAGCGGCCAGACGAGCACGCTGAGCGTCACCCCGACGGCCGCCGCGTTCATCGCGTGCCCGGAGGGGAAGCTCGCGCCCGGCACGGTCGACACGGCGTCCTCGAGGACGGGCCGCGCGCGGCCGACGACCTCCTTCGCGCCGAGGCCGAGAGCCCACGCGCCCCAGATCGTCCCGGCCGCCCAGGCCGCGCGCGACCCGAGCCCGTGGCGTCGCCACGCCCAGACGCACACGCCCATCGCGGCGAGGTTCATCCACCGCGCGGCGAGCGCCTCCTGCCCCACGAGGAGCGCGCGCTCGAGCGCGGGGCGCTCGCCGGCGAACCGCGTCGCCGCGGCGACGGCGGCGCGGTCGGCGTCGACGACGACCCCCGACTCCGCGCGCACGAGCCAGGCGAGCGCGAGCACGGGGAGCGAGGCCGCGACCCCGTACGCCGCCGCCCGCCACAGGGCGCGGTACGGGGTCCGGTCGGCTGGCACCCCCGGACAGTAGCGGCACCCCCGTGACGTCGCGCGCGGGAGCGGGTGCCTCGCGTCAGGCGGGGAGCGCCGCGACCGCCTCGATCTCGACGAGCGCGCCCGGCCGCCCGATCCCGACCCGCAGGACGGTCACGGCGGCGGGGTGCGGGCCCCAGACCTCGCCGACGGCGGCGAAGCCCTCCATGAGGTCGGCCTCGGGGTCGAGGTAGACGGCGAGCCGCGCGACGTCCTCTGGCCCGGCGCCTGCCTCGGCCAGCACGGCGAGGACGTTGCGCAGCGCCTGCGCCGTCTGGGCCGCGATGCCGCCCTCGACGATCGCGCCCGCGGCGTCCGTGCCGTTCTGCCCGCCGACGTAGAGCGTGCGGCTCGTCTCGACGATGGTGCCCTGCGAGAACGCGGGGTTGCGGTGCAGCCCGGGCGGGTTGAGGTGCGTGACGCTCTGCGTGGCCATGGTCGTCCCCTTCTGCGGTCCCGGTCCTGGTGCTGCCGACGCTACGCCGTGCCGCCGACAGACCCCCGACAGGCCCCCGGACACGACCCCGAGACGCCCTCGGCGGGTGGTCCGCGCGGCCCCGACGGGCCGGTCCGGCGTCGGCTGTGTAGGAAGGAGGGGTGAAGCAGTCAGCAGGGCTCGTGCTCTACCGGTTCCGTGCCGACGTCGTCGAGGTGCTCCTCGGGCACATGGGGGGCCCGCTGTGGGCGCGCAAGGACGCGGGCGGGTGGACGATCCCCAAGGGCGAGGTGGAGCCGGGGGAGGACGAGCACGCGGCGGCGCTGCGCGAGTTCGCCGAGGAGCTCGGCGTCCCGGCTCCCGCCGGCGCGGCACCGGACCTCGACCTCGGCACGGTGCGCCAGCGCGCGGGCAAGCTCGTCGCGGCGTGGGCGCGGGAGGCGGACCTCGACGTCACGACGATCGCGAGCAACACGTTCGCGCTGGAGTGGCCGCCGCGCTCGGGACGCATGCAGGAGTTCCCGGAGCTCGACCGGGCCGGCTGGTTCGCGCTCGCGCGCGCCCGCGGGCTCGTGGTCGCGGGCCAGGTCCCGCTGCTCGACCGGCTGGAGGAGCTGCTCGCGCGCGAGCCCGCGGCGAACGAGGCGACCAGGGCATGACGAGAGCCCGGGACCGCGGTCCCGGGCTCGTCGAGCGGGAGGCGTCAGCCGAGCAGGTAGGGCGCCGCGGCGAAGCCTGCGGCGAGCCCGACGAGCGCGACGGCGACGGCGGACAGGTGCGAGCGGCGCGCACGGCTCGCGGTACGGCGGGCTGCGTCGGTCACGGTGGTCATGACGGTCCTCTCGTGGGGGGGGCGGTTCCAGGGAGAGGGACCACGTCAGACGCGATCCATGACGCGAAACCCGGCCGTCGTGGCGCGATCTGCGTCACACCGCGGCGGCCGAAACGCGCCAACCCTGGTGCAGCATCGTGCACCAGGGTTGGTCGGCTCGCGCGGCGGAGCCCCGACGGGGGCCCGCCCGGAGGGTCAGACGCGCAGGACGAGCGCGTCCCCCTGACCGCCGCCGCCGCACAGCGCCGCCGCGCCGACGCCGCCCCCGCGGCGACGGAGCGCGAGCGCGAGGTGCAGCGCGAGCCGAGCGCCCGACGCGCCGACCGGGTGGCCGAGCGCGATGGCGCCGCCGTCGGCGTTGACCACGTCCGCGTCGATGCCGAGGTCCGCGACCGACTGCAGCGCGACGGCGGCGAACGCCTCGTTGATCTCCACGAGGTCGAGGTCCGCCGCGGCGATCCCCTCGCGCTTCACAGCGGCCTCGATGGCTCGCGCCGGCTGGGAGTGCAGCGAGTTGTCGGGCCCCGCGACCTGGCCCGCCGCGCCGATCTCGGCGAGCCACGGCAGGCCGTTGCGCTTCGCGAAGGCGCGGCTCGCGACGACGACCGCCGCCGCGCCGTCGGACAGGGGCGAGCTCGACCCGGCGGTGATGGTCCCGTCCCGCACGAAGGCCGGGCGCAGGCGCTCCAGGGCCTCGAGCGTCGTGTCGGCGCGCACGCCCTCGTCGTGCTCGACGACGACCGGCTCGCCCCGCCGCTGCGGCACCTCGACGGGGGCGATCTCCTCGGCGAGCCGCCCGGCGTCGCGCGCCGCGGCGGCCCGCTGGTGCGAGCGCAGCGCGAACGCGTCCTGCTCGGGGCGGCCGATGCCGCGCGTCGCGCAGCCGCGGTCGGTGAGCTCGCCCATGACCTCGCCGCTGAACGGGTCGTTCAGCCCGTCGTGCGTGAGCGAGTCGGCCATCGTCACGTCCCCGAACGCGAACCCGGAGCGCGACCCGACGACGAGGTGCGGCGCGTTCGTCATGGACTCCTGGCCACCCGCGACGACGACGCTCGCCTCGCCCGTGCGGACCAGCCGGGCCGCGTCGATGATCGCGGTGAGGCCCGAGAGGCACAGCTTGTTGATCGTCACGGTGGGCACGTCCCAGCCGAGGCCCGCGAGGATCGCGGCCTGGCGCGCGGGGCCCTGCTTGGCGCCCGCCTGCACGACCTGCCCGACGATCACCGTGTCGACCTGCTCCGGCGCGACGCCCGCGGCCGCGAGCGCGCCGCGGATCGCGTGCGCGCCGAGCTCGGCCGCCGAGAGCGAGGCGAGCGCGCCGCGGAAGCGCGCGAACGGGGTGCGCGCGCCGTGCAGGAGGACCGGGGTGACCTCGTCCTCGGGGGTGACGGCGGCGGCGTCGGGCATGGGGCTGGCGTCGGTGCTCATGGGACTCCGATCCGGGAGGGCGAGGAGACGGGGCGAACAGGAGCCCCGGCGCCGCGAGGAGGGGCGAGCGGCGCCGGGGAGCGGGGGAGGGCATGCGCCCTCGGGACCGTCAGACGAACGCGGAGACGCCCGTGATGTCGCGCCCGACGATGAGCGCCTGGACCGATTCGGTGCCCTCGTACGTGTGCAGGGCCTCGATGTCGGCGAAGTGCCGCGCGACGCGGTTCTGGAGCAGGATCCCGTTGCCGCCGAGCAGGTCGCGCGCGCTCGCCGCGACCTCGCGCGCCCCGCGGGTGCACGTGTACTTCGCGAGCGACGCCTGCGGGCCGGTGAGCGTCCCCGCCTCGTCGAGCCGCGTCATCTGCGCGACGAGGAGCTGGAGCTGCGTGATCGTCGAGAGCATCCGCGTGAGGCGCTCCTGCACCATCTGGTTCGCGGCGAGCGGGCGCCCGAACTGGACGCGCTGCTTCGCGTACGCGACCGCGGCCTCGTAGCACGCGACCGCGTGCCCGACGGCGGCCCACGCCACCCCGAGGCGCGTCGCGAAGAGCACGCGCGAGGTGTCCTTGAACGACCGCGCGCCCGGCAGGGCGTTCTCGGCGGGGACGAACACGTCGTCGAGCACGACGTGCGCCTGCCAGATCGCGCGGAGCGACACCTTGCCGGTGATGGTCGTGCCCGTGTAGCCCGGGGTGTCCTGCGGCACGACGAACCCGTGGACCTGGCCGTCGCCGTCGTCGCCGACGAGGCGCGCCCACACGACCGTGACGTGGCCCGACGACCCGTTGCCGATCCACTTCTTCTCGCCGTTCAGCACGTAGCCCTCGACGCCGTCGCGCGTCTCCTTGCGCGCCGTCGTCTCGAGCGAGACGGAGTCCGAGCCGTGGGTGGGCTCGGTGAGCGCGAACGCGCCGAGGATCTCCCCGCGCGCCATGGGCTCGGCGTACTTCGCCCGCTGCTCGTCGGAGCCGAGCATCTGGATGCTGCGCAGCGCGAGACCGCCCTGGACGCCGCAGATCGTCGCGACGGAGCCGTCGCCCCGCGACATCTCCATGGCGGCGAGGCCGGCGGCGAGCTGGCTCACGTGCGGACGACCGTCGACGTCGACGCCGTCACGCAGCAGGTCGAGCTCGCCCATGCGCTTGACGAGGTCGAACGGGACCTCGGCGCGCTCCCAGTAGTCGTCGATGACGGGCAGCACCTCGTCCTGGACGAACTGCCGGACGCGCTGCAGGTGGGCGCGGTCCTCCTCGGTCGCGTCGGCGAACGCGCCGGCGTAGTCGAGGTCGAGCGGGGTCGCGAGGTCGTAGGTGGGCTCGGTGACGCCGGGCATGATCGGGGTGGTGGGCATCGGTGCTCCCCTGGGAGGGCGGCTGCGGTCGGTCGACCGTCCTCGACGCGGTTGCCCGGGGTGCGGGCCCGGCGTCGGCGGCGGTCCCTCCCATAGTGCAGCGATACCCCGTCTCAGTCAATCGAGACGGGGTATCGGTGTTGGGTTGGGTCGGGTGACCGGCGGGTCAGGCGGGCGCGCCCGCCGCCGCGGCGTCCGCCTCGGCAGCGGCGGCCGCGCGGCGGTTGACGCGCCACCACACGAAGAACCCGACGAGCGTGAACGCGCCGTAGAACACGTACATGAACGCGGACGCGTAGAAGCCGGCCGAGATCAGCAGGGGCACGCCCACGACGTCCACGGCGACCCAGATGAGCCAGAACTCGACCCAGCCCTTCGCCATGCCGTACGTCGCGAGCAGCGAGCCCATGAAGATCCACGCGTCGGCCCAGACGGGCTCGTACGACTCGAGCGCGCGGAAGACCGGGGTCAGGAGGGCTGTGCCGCCGACGAGCGCGACGACGAGGAACACGCGCTGGCGCCACGACGCCCAGCGCGGCACGACGGCGACGCCGTGGCTGTCCGCGTCGGCGTCACCGAGCCGCGCCTGGGTCTTGCGCCACTGCACCCACCCGTAGACCGACACGACGACGAACATCACCTGGCGGCCCGCCTGGCCGAGCAGGTTGACGGGGTTGGGCGTCGCGAACACCGCGCCGAGGAACACCGTGAGCAGCAGCAGGTTGCCGACGATGCCCACGGGCCACGCCCACACCTTGCGCCGCATGCCGCCCAGCGCCGACGCCAGGCCGAACCCGTTGCCCACGATCTCGCGCCACAGCAGATGCTGGTCGCCGATCGTCAGCTGCGCGTCGAACAGCGCGTGGATCAGGTCCATCGGATGTCCTCGTCCTCCCGGGCACGGGCGCTCCGGGGTGAGGGCGGGCGGCCGGGCCGGGCCACGAGGGCCCGACGGCGTCGCTCACCACGGCGAGACCGCGCCCCGTCGCGCGGGCTCGCGAGAGCCCGGCCGAGGACGGCCGCGCCGCACGTGCTTCCTCCCATCCGGACTGTCACCGTCGGTCCTGGAGTTCCACCAGGTCAACCGCGCGTGGGCGCGGGTCGCGGACTGTCACCGCCGGCTCGGAATTGCACCGACCCCGGAGCACGTTCGTGCGTACTGCGTTCTGCAACCGCCGATGCTACTCGCGCATTCCCCGGGCACGGGACTCGCACCGCACCGTCCCACGGACTGAAACACGATGCGACCCTGCGCCGCCGAGCAGGTGGTCCTGGTCCGTCCGCGGGCGCAGACGAACCAGGACCACCTGCTCGGCGGGGCGGGGCGGGAGGGGTCAGGCCAGGGCGTCGCGGACGGCGCGCGCGACGTCGTCCGCGACGCCCTGCGCGTCCGCGTCCGCGTCCACCACGGTCACGACGACGCGGCGCGCCGCGGGCACGCCGTCCCCGCTGCGCTCCTGGGCGGCGGCGTCTGGCGCGGCGTACCGGCCGACGGCGGCACGGCGCAGGTCCGCGAACGCCTCCTCGAGCTGGGGGCGCAGGTCCTGCTCGGGGGAGCGCAACCACCGGCGCAGGAGCGCGTTGTGCACGGCGACGACGGACGCCGCGAACGCGATGGACGCCGTCGAGCGGCGCTCGTCCGGCGGGAGCGCGTCGCGCAGGTACGCGGTGAACGCGCGCTCGTAGCGGTGGGTCGTGACGAGCTCGCGGTCGCGCAGCGCCGGCACCTGCTGGAGGAGCTGCCAGCGGGCCAGGGACGTCTTGCGCTGACCGACGTGGTGGTCGAACACCAGCCGCGCCGCGCGGCACACCTCGAGGTACGGGTCGACCGTCGGGTCGGGCGTGAGGTGCCCCTCGGCGTCGGGCACGGGCCGCGTCGCGGCGAGCATGACGACGACCTCGTCGAGCAGGAGCTCGTGGTCCGCGAAGACCACGTCCTCCTTGGACCCGTAGCGGCGGAAGAAGGTGGCGCGGCTGACCTGGGCGGCGTCGGCGATCTCCTCGACGGTCGTCTGCTCGTACCCCTTGCGGGTGAAGAGCTCGATCGCTGCGTCGACGGCCTGGGCATGGGTGCGGCTGCGGACGTCGGTCATGCACCGGACGGTACACCGGTACCCGGCGCTCGCCCGGCCCGGGGCGGTGGCCCTGGGGCGGCGCCGGGTGCGAGGCTGGGGCCATGCCGGACCAGCCTCGCGTGCACGCGATCCACGTCGCGAAGGCCCGTCGGCTGCCGACGCGGGTCGTCGCGTCGGTCGAGGCGGAGGAGGGCAAGGGCCTCGTCGGCGACCGGTACCACGGGTCGAAGCACCGGCACGTGACGATCCAGACGCTCACCGACCTCGCGGCGGCCTCCGCGGACCTCGGGCAGGAGATCGACCCCGGTCTCACCCGGCGCAACGTCACGCTCACCCACGGCGACCTGCCCACGAAGCCGGGGTCGTTCCTGCGGATCGGGGACGTCGAGCTCCAGGTGCTCCGGATCGCCGCGCCGTGCCGGCTGCTCGACGACTGGATCGCGCCCGGCGCGATGCGCGCGATGCACGCGCGGGGCGGCGTCGTGTGCCGGCTGCTGTCGTCCGGCACGGTCCGGGCGGGCGACGTCGTGGTGTGGGACGAGGCGGCCGCCGGCGGGGCCTGAGCCCCGGGGCGGCCTCCGGCCCTACGGTGGCCGGGCGCGTGCCGTCGGCAGCGGCGCCCGTGCTTCGACGGTAGACCCGTGGTGGCCCCGCGTCGACGGCTGGGGCGGGTGAGACCGCGGGCGTCGGCGAGATCCCTGGTGCGCGGGCCGCGGGCGCCGGACCGAGGGTCAGCCGCCGAGGAACGCCTTCATCGCGAGGGTCGAGAAGAGCACGGCTCCTGCGGCCACGGCCAGCGCGACGACCCAGCCGTTCGCCCGCTCGACCGGGGGGACGGCAGGCCGACGCGCGGGGGCCGCGCCCCGCCGTCGGGCCCGGGACGCGCGGCGCGCGGTGAAGCGCAGGCCGCGCGCGGCCGCGCGGGCGGACGGCTGCTCGGGTGCGCCGTCGTGGGCGGGGAACGCGGTGTCCCGGGCGGGGGTGGGGGTCACGGTGCGCCTCCGGAGGTTGGCCGGCGCCGCTGACCGGCGCCGTACCGACAGTCTGTCCCGCGGCGCACCCCGGGCGCGTCGCCCGTCCGGTGGATCCTGCGGCCCGCCGGGGTGCGACCTCCGGATGACGAGTGCGTGGTCCTCGTGGCCCGCGAGGTGCACGCTCTCGCACCGCCGGCCGCACGGGCGACCCCACGGCCGACCGCACGGCGGCCCGGACGAGCGACCGCCCGGCGGTCAGCGCGGGGCGTTCTCCTGGTACCGGGGCCGGCCGCCCCGGGCGGCGCGCTGCAGGTAGCGGACCTCGCGCAGCGCGACGGCCGCGGCGACCACCAGCGGGACCCACGCCCAGACGCGGCCGCGCAGCACGAGCACGAGGCACACGACCGCGACGACGATCCCGCCGAGCACGGTCGCGACGCTCGCCCAGCGCACGCCGCTCCGGACGTCGTCGGCCCGCTGCCACCAGCGGCGCAGCCGCTCGCCGAGGCCGGGGCGGGGTGCCGGCCCCGGGCTGACGCTCATGCGCGGGCCTCGCGCGTGAGGGCGACGCCCTCGATGCTGCGGACGGCCATGCGGAGCGCGTCGGCGCGCGAGATCTCGCCGTCGTCGGCCATGGACCACGCGTTGAAGAGCATCCACCACAGGGTGCGGACGATCCACGCCACGCTGAGCTGGTCGTCGACGACGCCGGCCTCCTGCCCGCGGCGCAGCATCTCCCGCACCGGCTCCTCGGCCTGCTCGGACTCGGCCCAGAACGCGGACTCGGCGTCGGCGAGCTCGGTGAACAGCACCATGTACCAGGGGCCGAGGTCGAAGTACTCGAAGGCGAGGCGGCGCAGCGCGGAGGCCGGGGGTCCGTCGTCGAGCCGCGCGGCGGCGATCGCCGCGCGCGTGCGCTCGACGGTCTCGGCACCGATCGCCTCGACGAGGTCGGCACGCTCGGGGAAGTAGCGGTGCAGGGTCGTGCGGCCCACCTGGGCGGCCTGCGCGACGTCGCCGAGCGACGCGGACTTGTCCGTGCTGAGCACCGAGACGGCCGCGTCGAGGATCGCGCGGCGGGTCCGGGTGCGGGTGCCGCTCGTGGGCGGCGCGTCGGGAGCCGCTCGGGAGGGCGTGGCCGCGGGGGTGCTCCGCGCGCTCGTTCGTGCCGTCACGCGGCCCACGATAGCCCGCGCCGTGACGGAACGCCGCTTGTCACGGATGGAACACCCATGTTCCACTAGGGGCGTCGAGCGCCCCGGCGCACGACCTCCCGCGCCGCGTCAACGACGGTTGACGCGAGAGAGGATGTCAACCATGGTTGACGACATGTCCCCGACCTCCACCACGCCCGAGGCCCCACCCGCTCCTCGCGACGCCACCCCTCGGGGCCCGTTCCTCCCGCGCCTCGCGGTGCTGTGGCAGTTCGTCCGCCCGCACCGCCGGACCCTGCTGCTCGGCCTCGTGCTCGGTCTCGGGACGACGGCCGCGACCCTCGCGACGCCGATGGTCACCAAGTGGGTGCTCGACACGCTCGGCACGGGGGAGTCGCTGACCCCGGCCGTGCTCACGCTCGTCGGGCTGCTCGTCGTCGGGCTCGTGCTCGGGCTGTGGCAGTGGGTCCTGCTCGGCACGCTCGCCGAGCGCGTGGTGCTCGACGCGCGGTCGTCCATGGTGCGGCGCTTCTTCCGCGCGCGGATCGGCGCGCTCACCGGCCGTCCGACGGGCGAGCTCGTCACGCGCGTCACGTCCGACACGGTGCTACTGCGCGAGGCGGCGTCGTCGAGCCTGGTCAACCTCGTGAACCTGGCGGTGTCCCTGGTCGGGACGGTCGTCCTCATGGGCGTGCTCGACCTCGTCCTGCTCGGCACGACCCTCGGGGCGATCGTCGCCATCGGCGTCCTCGTGGGCGCCCTCATGCCCCGCATCGCGAAGGCGCAGGAGAAGGCGCAGGAGTCGCTCGGCAGCCTGGGCGGCACGCTCGAGGGCGGGCTGCGCGCGATCCGCACCATCAAGGCGAGCCGCGCGGAGGGCCGCCAGATCGACCGCGTGCTCGACGACGCGCAGGACTCCGCGCGCCACAGCGTGCGGGCCGTGCGGACCGAGGCGGTCGCCTGGAGCATCGCCGGGGGCGGCATCCAGCTCGCGATCATCGTCATCCTCGCGCTCGGCGCCTGGCGCGTGGACCAGGGGCTCCTGGCCGTGTCGAGCCTCGTCGCGTTCCTGCTCTACGCGTTCCAGATCGTCGAGCCTGTCACGGGCCTGACCATGAACGTCACCCAGCTCCAGGCCGGCATCGCGGCCGCGGGGCGGATCCGCGAGGTCCAGGCCATCGAGCCGGAGGAGGACGACGACCCCGCCGCGCGTCGTCCGGCCGGGGTGGGCGCGGCGTCGGGCACGGCGGCCCCGCACGACGCGCCGCGGCTGTCGCTGCGCGGCGTCACCGCGCGCTACCTGCCGGGCGGCGAGCCCGTGGTGCGCGACCTCGACCTCGACGTGCCCGCGCGCGGGCAGGTCGCGATCGTCGGCCCGTCCGGGGCGGGCAAGACCACGACCTTCTCGCTCCTGCTGCGCTTCCTGCAGCCCGAGTCGGGGCGGATCCTCCTCGACGGCGTGCCCTACGACGACCTCACGTTCGACGACGTGCGGCGCCGCTTCGCGTACGTCGAGCAGGAGACCCCCGTCGTGCCGGGCACCATCCGCGAGAACCTGCGCCTCTCCGACCCCGCCGCGACCGAGAAGGCGATGTGGGCGGCGCTCGCGCAGGTGCGTCTCGACGCCAAGGTGCGCTCGCTGCCCGACGGCCTCGACACGTCGCTCGTCGGGACGACCGTCTCGGGTGGCGAGCGCCAGCGCGTCGCCCTCGCGCGCGCCGTCCTGCACGCGCCCGACGTGCTGCTCCTCGACGAGGCCACCGCCCAGGTCGACGGGCTCACCGAGGCGGCCGTGCACGCCGTCATCGAGGACCTGGCCCGCGACCGCGCCGTCGTGACCATCGCGCACCGCCTGTCCACGGTCATCGACGCCGACGTCATCCTCGTCATGGAGGACGGCCGCGTCCGCGCGCGCGGCACGCACCCCCAGCTCCTCGCGACCGACGAGCTCTACCGCGAGCTCGTCGCCGCCCTCCGCATCGCCACCGAGGAGGCCCCCGCACCGCGCTGACCCGGGTGCGGCGATGAGTTCCGCGCCCGCCCGCGGTCGGACGTGTCGTCAGGACGGACGACGGCGGCCGCGGCGCACGCGGGCCGCGGAGGGTGAGGGCGGCATGGGGAACGTGACGTGCGACGTGGCGGTGTCGGTGGACGGGTACTCCTCGCGCCCCGACCAGACGCTGGAGCACCCGTTCGGCGCGGGCGTGGACCTGCATCGGTGGATGGTCGAGACCGCCGACGAGAACGCGGCGGAGATCGCCGCGATCGTCGACGCGGGGGCGTTCGTCATGGGCAGGAACATGTTCACGCCCGGGCGAGGGGAGTGGGACCCGGACTGGCAGGGCTGGTGGGGCCCGGAGCCGCCGTACCACGCGCCGGTGTTCGTGCTCACGCACCACCCGCGCGAGCCGCTCGTCCTGGAGGGCGGGACGACGTTCTTCTTCGTCACCGACGGCGTCGCGTCAGCCGTCGCGCAGGCGCGGGAGGCCGCGGGGGACCGGGACGTCGCGATCGCGGGCGGGGCCGCGACCATCAACCAGGTGATCGCGGCGGGGCTGCTCGACGAGCTCCGGCTGCACGTCGTGCCCCAGGTCCTCGGCCACGGCGACCGCGTGCTCGACGGCGTCCCGCCCCTCGCGCTCGAGACCGTCGCCGTGCGGGCGGCGTCCCAGGTGACCCACGTGACCTACCGCGTGCGGGGGCCGCTCGGCTGACGCGTCTCCCGGCGGGCGGCTGTCCCGGCAGGGGACTCAGCCGAGCACGGCGAGGAGGAGCGGCGCCGCGACGACCAGCACGACCACCGATCCGAGCACGACGACCCGCCGCCACGGGCCGACGTCGTCCCGCGCCCGGCGCTCGCGCGTCCGGTCGGTCCACGCCGCGCCGTCGTACCAGCGCTCGCTCCCCGAGCCCGGTGCGTCCGCGTACCACCCCGCCGGTGCCTTGCGCACGTCGCCTCCTCGCGTCCCGGTCCGGTGAGCCCTCGCACGACATGTGTCGCGGGCCCTCTGTCTCTGACACGCAGCGACGCCCCGAGAGGTTCCACCCGAGCGGGAGGACGGGGAGGAGGTGCGGCACACTGTGCGCGTGGAGGACACCCCGGAGGCGCGCAGCGGCCCCGAGCTCGACCCGGTCGGGGCGTGGGGCCTCGTGGTCAGCCTCGTGCTGGGCGGGGTCGCCGCCGTGCTGTCGCTCGTCGGCTACCTGGTCGACCTGCCGCCGTGGCTCGTGGGCGTCTGCCTGGGTGCCGCGGTCCTCGGGGGGATCGCCGCCGCCGTCTTCTCCGCGCGCCTGGCGCGCCTCGAGCAGAGGTCGGCCGGGCGTGTGCTGTGGGAGACGGTGACGGCCCCGGTCCGGTTCGTGCTCGACGTCCTGTTCTAGCCCGTCACCCGAGGCGTGACGGCCCGCGCCCTACAGCTGGGCGACCTGCGCGGCGCCGTCGGTCGCGATCTGCTCGAACACGCGCTCGTCGGCCGCGAACTGGGTGCCCGGGATGGGCCGGTGGACGACGATCTCCGTGATGCCGGCCTCCGCGTACCCGTGCGCCGTCTCGACGAACGCGTCGACCGACTCCAGCGCGGGGTCGGGCGTGAAGCCCGTGAGCAGGATGCGCTCCACCGACGCCGGGTCGCGACCGGCGTCGCGGCAGGCGGCGTCGAGCCGCTCCACCTGGTCGCGGACGGCGGCACGCGACTGCGCCGGGGTCGCGTCGTCCCCGAGGCGGCCGTCGCCCGTCGTCACCCACGCCTGCCCGTAGCGCGCGGCGAGCCGCAGCCCGCGCGGGCCGGTCGCGGCGATCGCGAAGGGCACCCGGGGCGACTGGACCGGGCCGGGGATGGTCCGCGCCTCGTGCGCCCGGTAGTGACCCTCGTCGTGCGTGACGGCGGGCTCGGTGAGCAGGCGGTCGAGCAGGATCGTGAAGTCGCGCAGCCGGTCGGCGCGCTCCCGGGCCGACCACGGCTCGCCGCCGAGGACCGTCGCGTCGAAGCCCGTCGTCCCCGCGCCCAGGCCGACGGTCACGCGCCCGCCCGACAGGTCGTCGAGCGTCATGACGTCCTTCGCGAACGTCACCGGCTCGCGGAAGTTCGGCGAGGACACGAGCGTGCCCAGCCGCACCCGCTCGGTGACGCCCGCCGCGGCGGCGAGCGTCGGGACCGCGCCGAACCACGGGCCGTCGCGGAACGACCGCCACGACAGGTGGTCGTACGTGTAGGCAGCGTGGAACCCGAGGTCGTCGGCGGACCGCCACACGTCCCGGCCCTCGCGCCACGGGTAGATCGGCAGGATCACGGTGCTCACGCGCATGGTCGCCAGCCTAGGGACAGCGGCCCACGCTGTCCGCCTGCCGGGTGTATCGCAGGAACGGCGTGGTCGTCCCCTCCGGGCACAGGTCGACGTCCGTGGCGAGCGCCCGGCCCGTCTGCGCGAGGAAGCGGCAGACCGCGTCGAGGGTGTGCTGGTCGTGGATCTCCCGGGCGTCGACGTCGAAGGCGATCTCGTCGTCGGGCCACAGGAACAGGTTGACGGAGACGCCGGGGGCGAGGCGGACGAAGGCCGTCGGGAGCGCGTGGTCCGCGGCGCGGTGGAGTGCGCCACCGTCCCACGGCCGGCCGTCCCGCTCGACGGACCAGCCGAGCGCGCGGTACCGCTCGACGAGCCGCGCGCCGTCGGACGCCCGGCTGCCGCGCACGAACCCGTCCGGCAGGCGCCCCTCGACGCTCTCGTCGAAGGACCTCGCGAGGTCACGCCAGAGGATGCGCACGCGGCGAGACTAGCGGGCGCCGGTCACGTGCCCCGTCTACCGTGGCGAGGTGATCCAGCACACCGTTGCCTTCCGCCTCGTCCACCCCGCCGGCAGCGCGGAGGAGGCCGAGTTCCTCGGCACCGCCCGCACGACGCTCACCGGGGTCCCGGGCGTCCGGGACTTCACCGTCTCGCGCCAGGTGAGCCCGAAGAGCCCGCTGACGTTCCAGTTCTCCATGGTGTTCGACGACGACGCCGCGTACGCCGCGTACGACGCCCACCCGGACCACCGCCGCTTCGTCGCTGAGCGGTGGATCCCCGAGGTCGCGGAGTTCCAGGAGCTCGACCTCGTCCCTCTGGCGGACTGACCGCACCGCGTCCGCCGTGACCAGCGAGGTAGGACGTCCGGGCGCGAGGTAGAGCTCTGCGCGTCCTCGTTCGCGACCGCACGTCCTACCTCGCGGAAGGGCGTCGTGCGGGCGGGGGCGGGCGCGCGGTGTGGCAGGGTGACGGCATGACCCAGATCGACCTGCGCATCTTCACCGAGCCCCAGCAGGGCGCGTCGTACGACGACCTCCTCGCTGTCGCGAAGGCCACCGAGGACCTCGGTTTCGACGCCTTCTTCCGCTCCGACCACTACCTCGTCATGGGCGACGGCGACGGGCTGCCCGGCCCGACCGACGCCTGGACGACGCTCGCCGGCCTCGCCCGCGAGACGAGCCGCATCCGGCTCGGCACGCTCGTGTCGTCGGCGACGTTCCGCCACCCCGGCGTGCTCGCGATCCAGGTCGCGCAGGTCGACCAGATGTCGGGCGGCCGCGTCGAGCTCGGCCTCGGCGCGGGCTGGTACGCCCGTGAGCACGAGGCGTACGGCATCCCGTTCCCGGAGAAGCGGTTCGGGATCCTCGAGGAGCAGCTCGCGGTGATCACCGGGCTGTGGGAGACGCCGGTCGGCGAGACGTTCTCGTTCAGCGGCGAGCACTACACGCTCACGGACTCCCCGGCCCTGCCGAAGCCCGCCCAGGAGCGCGTCCCGGTGATCGTCGGCGGACACGGGCCCCGGCGCACCCCGGCGCTCGCGGCCCGGTACGCCAGCGAGTTCAACGCGGCGTTCCCCGACCCGGGCGTCCTGCCCGACCGGTTCGAGAACGTGCGCGCCGCGTGCCTCGACGCCGACCGCGACCCCGACTCGCTCGTGTACTCGGCGGCGTTCGTCGTCGCGGTGGGCAAGGACGAGGCGGAGTTCCGCCGTCGGGCCGACGCGATCGGGCGCGAGCCCGACGAGGTCCGCCGCAACGGCCTGGCCGGCACGGTCGGCGAGGTCGCGGACAAGATCGCGGCCGCCGCGGAGCAGGGCGCGACGCGCTTCTACCTCCAGGTGCTCGACCTGCACGACCTCGACCACCTGGAGCTCGTCGCGAGCGAGGTCGTGCCGCAGCTGCCGTGACGTCGGCGCCCACGGGTCGCCCCGGAAACACCGCCGTGACGTCGGGCCACTACCCTGCACCGGGGGTTTTTTCACACGGGCTTCACGGACGGGAGAGACATGAGCGCCATCGGGTGGCGGTTGCACGGTGACGGGAAGACGGTCCGACCGGGGGACGTCGTCGACCCGGACGAGCGTCTGACCTGGCCGCGGACCATCGGGATCGGGATGCAGCACGTCGTCGCCATGTTCGGCGCGACGTTCCTCGTGCCGCTCCTCACGGGCTTCTCGCCCGCGACGACGCTGTTCTTCTCGGCGATCGGCACGGTCGGGTTCCTGCTCATCACGCGGAACCGCCTCCCGAGCTACCTCGGGTCGAGCTTCGCGTTCATCGCGCCGATCGGCGCGGCGACCGCGTCCCAGGGTCAGTCGGTCGCGGTCGGCGGGATCCTCGTCACGGGCCTCGTGCTCGCGGCCGTCGGTCTCCTGGTCCACGTCGCGGGCGCGCGGTGGATCGACGTCGTCATGCCGCCGATCGTCACGGGCACGATCGTCGCGCTCATCGGGCTCAACCTCGCCCCGGCGGCGTGGGGCAACTTCCAGCAGGCGCCGGTCACGGCCGTCGTCACGCTCGCCGCGATCATCCTCGTGAGCGTCCTGTTCAAGGGGATCCTCGGGCGGCTGTCGATCCTCGTCGGCGTGGTCGTCGGCTACATCGTGGCCGTGATCCAGGGCGAGGTGTCGTTCGACGAGGTGCGGAAGGCTGCCTGGGTCGGGCTCCCGGAGTTCGTCACGCCGACGTTCGACGTCGCCGTGCTCGGCCTGTTCGTCCCGGTCGTGCTCGTGCTCATCGCGGAGAACGTCGGGCACGTGAAGTCGGTCGCCGCGATGACGGGCAAGAACCTCGACGACCTCACCGGTCGCGCGCTCTTCGCCGACGGCCTCGCGACGACGTTCGCGGGGGTCGGCGGCGGCTCGGGCACGACGACGTACGCCGAGAACATCGGGGTCATGGCCGCCACGCGCGTGTACTCGACCGCGGCGTACTGGGTCGCGGCGGCGACCGCGCTGGTGCTCTCCCTGTCGCCGAAGTTCGGCGCGCTCATCGCGACGATCCCGGTTGGCGTCCTGGGCGGTGCCGCGACGATGCTCTACGGCATGATCGGCATCCTCGGTGCGCGCATCTGGGTGCAGAACAAGGTCGACTTCTCCGACCCGGTCAACCTCACGACCGCGGCCGTGCCGCTCGTCGTCGGCATCGCCAACTTCACGTGGGCCGTGGGCGACCTGACGTTCGAGGGGATCGCGCTGGGCACCGCCGCGGCGCTCGTGATCTACCACGTGATGCGGAACCTCTCGCGGTGGCGCGGCACGACGCAGGAGCCTGCGAGCCCGGCGTCGGCCCCCGGGGGCGACGAGCCCGCCGTCCACGAGACGGTCGAGGACGCCCGCTGACGCGACGCGCGGGAGCGGCCTCCTCGGAGGCTCCACGGAGACGACGGCCCGGCAGGCGCGAGCCTGCCGGGCCGTCGGCTAGAGGCGCAGGCCCAGGACGAGGCCCTCGGCGACGTCGAGCCGGGTGAAGCCGAGGTGCTCGTAGAAGCCGATCGCGGACGCGTTGTCCTCCGCCACGCCGAGGTGCACCCCGGGCGACCCGGCGGCGCGCAGCGCGTCGAAGAGGACCTCCATGAGGCGGCGGCCGTTGCCGCCGCCCTGGGCCGACGGCAGCAGGTCGACGTGCAGGTGCGACGGGTAGTCGCCGAGCACGGACGGGTCCGTGCGGTGCGGGCGGTGGATCTGCTCGACGAGCGCCTCGTCGCGCGACCCCGCGGGGAAGCTCCCGAGGGGGTAGCGTTCCCGGAGCGGCGGCCACCACTCGCGCTCGCACCGGTCCTCGAACGCGGCGGTGTCGCGGGCGCCGAGCACGTAGCCGGCGGCGACGCCGTCGGCCTCGACGACGGACGCCAGGCCCGGCTCGAGCGCGAGGTACGCGCCGAGGTAGACCTCGCCGAGCAGGCGCTGGTCGGTGTAGAGCCCGCTCGCGTCGGCGCCGGACGCACCGGTCCGCAGGCAGATCTCGTACAGGCGGTCGACCTCGGCGGGGTCGGTGGTCCGGGCGGGCCGGAGGGGCAGGGTGCTCATGGGTACCGTTCGGCGGTCAGGGTGCCCGGCGGGCGCCGGGCCGGGACGTGCTAGCCCTCGGCGGGGGGCACGGGCAGCGGGCGGGGCGTGATCTCCTCGATCGGGACGCACCCTGCACGGCTCTCGAGCGGGACGTCGCCGGACAGGCCGACGAGCTCCGGGTCCACGATGTTCTCGAAGTCGGCGCCCACGTAGAGGTCGACGGTCGCGTCCTCGCGCGCGTCGAGCACGAGACCCGGGTTCTCGTAGTGCGCGGCGAGGGTGTACGCCTGCGCGACGCCCGCGGCACCGAAGTGGATCTGCGTGCGCGACACGACGTCGGACTTCCCGTCGCCGTCGAGGTCCGGGGCGTTGCCCGTCGAGAGCACCGCGAACCCGCGCGACGTGAGGATGTCCTGGTTGAGCCGGCCCAACGGGTCGTCCTTGCCGGACGCGTTGTAGACGTTGACCTGGATGTCGCCCGTGGCGACGGGCAGGGTGCCGTCCGCGAGGCAGGGGACCTTGACGTCCGCGAGGTCGTCGACGGCCTCGGGGGAGGACAGCTCCCGGTCGAACGGCGCCTCGATCGCGCCGGTGTACACGGCGAGGGCGCCGATCCCGACGACGGCGAGCGCCGCGATGAGCAGCCCGAACACGACTGCCTGGCGCTCGTGCATGCGCCGGCGGCGGACGGCGCGCGCGGTGTCGGGGCGGAGTGTCACGCCAGCAACCTACCGGACCGGCCGCTCATCGCAGCGTCAGCACGCGCGCGTGCAGGATCGCCCGCTGCTGCAGCGCGGCGCGGACGGCGCGGTGCAGGCCGTCCTCCAGGTAGAGGACGCCGTCGAACTCGACCACGTGCGCGAAGAGGTCGCCGAAGAACGTGGAGTCCTCGGCGAGGAGCGCGTCGAGGTCGAGCGTGCGCTTGGTGGTGACGAGCTCGTCGAGGCGCACCTGACGCGGGGGCACCTCAGCCCAGTCGCGGGCGGTGACCCGGCCGTGGTCCGGGTAGGGGCGCCCGTCGCCGACGGCCTTGAAGATCATGCGGGACATCCTAGGTGCCCGACGGCGCGCACCGCCCCCGATGGCGGGGCGCCGGTCACGCACTCGTCACGAACTCCCCACGGGAACCGACGGGCTCGTCCGCGACCGCCCGGACCGGCGGCCGGGCGTCAGGAGATCGTTAGCGTCGCGCCCCCACCCGTATGGGTCCCGTGAGGACGGGCTCCGCCGCGCCGGAGCGGGTGTTCGATCGTCGTCGGCGCCCCGTCCGGTGGGCGCCCGGCCCCCCGACCGGGGGCCGTCGGTCTCGACCTGGGGACGTCTCGTGCTCGACATCGTCTACGTGCTCGGCGTGATCGCCGTGTTCGTGCTGGTCGCCGGAATCGGGAAGGCGGTGGAGAAGCTGTGATCGTGCTCGAGCTCCTCGCCGTGGCTCTCGGTGCGGCGGCGATCGTGTATCTCGTGGTGGCGCTCGTGAGACCGGAGCGCTTCTGATGACCTGGATCTTCGCGCTCCTCGCGCTCGGGACCGTCGCCCTGGTCCTCGCGGCGCTCTACCGCCCGCTGGGCGACCACATGGCGCGGGTCTACTCCTCGCCGAAGGACTGGCGGGTCGAGCGGGGCCTGTACCGCGTCCTGGGCGTCGACCCCCGCTCCGAGCAGACGTGGCCCGCCTACCTGCGCAGCATCCTCGCGTTCTCGGCCGTGGGTCTCGTGCTGCTCTACCTGCTCCAGCGCACGCAGCAGTGGCTCCCGTACTCGCTCGGGCTGCCCGCGCCGTCGGAGCACCTCGCCTTCAACACGGCCGCGTCGTTCGTGGGCAACACGAACTGGCAGTCGTACTCGCCGGAGCAGACGCTCGGCTACACCGTGCAGCTCGCCGGGCTCGCGGTGCAGAACTTCGTGTCCGCGGCGGTCGGCATGGCGGTCGCCGTCGCGCTCGTGCGGGGCTTCGCGTACCGCCGGGTCGGCACGATCGGCAACTTCTGGGTGGACCTCGTGCGCGGGTGCCTGCGCATCCTGCTCCCGATCTCCCTCGTCGGCGCGGTCGTGCTGCTGGTCGGCGGCGTCGTCCAGAACTTCGACGGCTTCACGCAGGTCACGACGCTCGCGGGCGGCACCCAGAGCGTGCCGGGCGGGCCGGTGGCCTCGCAGGAGGTCGTCAAGCTGCTCGGCACGAACGGCGGCGGGTTCTTCAACGCGAACTCGGCGCACCCGTTCGAGAACCCGTCGGCGTGGACGAACGTCGTCGAGGTCCTGCTCATGCTCGTCATCCCGTTCTCCCTGCCGCGCACGTTCGGCCGCATGGTCGGCGACGACCGCCAGGGCTACGCGATCCTCGCGACGATGGGCGTGCTCTTCGTGGCGTCGTTCGTCGCGCTCACCGCGCTGGAGTCCGCCGGGAACGGCACCGCGCCGCAGCTCGCCGGGGGTGCGATGGAGGGCAAGGAGGCGCGGTTCGGGATCATCGGCTCGACCCTCTTCGCCACCACGAGCACCACGACGTCGACCGGCGCGGTCAACTCGATGCACGACTCCTACACGGCGCTGGGCGGGATGCTCCCGCTGCTCAACATGATGCTCGGCGAGGTCGCCCCGGGCGGCGTCGGCTCCGGGCTGTACGGGATGCTCGTGCTCGCCGTCATCGCGGTCTTCATCGCGGGCCTGCTGGTCGGTCGCACGCCGGAGTACCTGGGGAAGAAGATCGGGCCGCGCGAGATCAAGCTCGCGAGCCTCTACATCCTCGTGACGCCGACGCTCGTGCTCGCCGGCACGGCCCTGAGCTTCGCGATCCCGCCCGTGTGCGAGAGCGTCGAGACGGTGTCGATCTGGAACCCCGGCGTGCACGGCACGACCGAGGTGCTGTACGCCTTCACGTCCGCGGCCAACAACAACGGGTCGGCGTTCGCCGGGCTCACCGCGAACACCCCGTGGCTCAACACCGCGCTCGGCGTCGCGATCCTGCTCGGCCGGTTCGTGCCGATCGTCCTCGTCCTCGCGCTCGCGGGCTCGCTCGCGCAGCAGGACAAGGTGCCCGCCACCGTCGGCACGCTGCCGACCCACCGCCCCCAGTTCGTGGGGCTCCTGATCGGCGTGGTGGTCCTCCTCACCGCGCTCACGTACTTCCCCGTTCTCGCGCTGGGTCCCCTGGCTGAAGGGCTGCTGTAACCCATGTCCACGCTCACCCACCCCTCCCCGCGCGCCGTGCGCCAGCCGGCCGCGACCACCGGCGGCCTGTTCACCTGGTCGCAGGTGCGCCAGGCGCTGCCCGGCGCGTTCCGCAAGCTCGACCCGCGCCAGATGTGGCGCAACCCCGTGATGTTCCTCGTCTGGGTCGGGGCCGCCCTCACCACCGTGATCGCGGTCGTCGAGCCGTTCCTCGGCGGCCCGGAGGAGTCGGGCGGCACGCCCGTCCCCGGGTCCTTCACGGCGGTCATCGCCGTGTTCCTCTGGCTCACGGTCCTGTTCGCCAACCTCGCGGAGTCGGTCGCCGAGGGCCGCGGCAAGGCCCAGGCCGACTCGTTGCGCCGGACCCGCACCGCGACCGTCGCGCACCGGGTCGCCGCGTACGACGAGACGGGCGACCCCGGCGCCCTGCGCGCCCGCGCGGTCGAGGTGTCCTCGGCCGACCTGCGGCTGGGGGACGTCGTCGTCGTCGAGGCGGGGGAGCTGGTCCCCGGCGACGGCGAGATCGTCTGGGGCATCGCGTCGGTCGACGAGTCCGCGATCACGGGCGAGTCCGCACCGGTGATCCGCGAGTCGGGCGGCGACCGGTCCGCCGTCACCGGCGGCACGCGCGTCCTGTCGGACCGCATCGTCGTGCGCGTCACCTCGATGCCGGGCGAGACGTTCGTCGACCGGATGATCGCGCTCGTCGAGGGCGCGAGCCGGCAGCGCACGCCGAACGAGATCGCGCTGAGCATCCTCCTCGCGTCGCTGTCGATCGTGTTCGTCGTGGTCGCCTTCACGCTCAACCCCGTCGCGTCGTACGCGGCGAGCCCGGTGAGCGTCGCGGTGCTGGTCGCGCTCCTCGTCTGCCTCATCCCGACGACGATCGGCGCGCTGCTCTCGGCGATCGGCATCGCGGGGATGGACCGCCTCGTGCAGCGCAACGTGCTCGCGATGTCCGGCCGCGCGGTCGAGGCGGCGGGCGACGTCACGACCCTCCTGCTCGACAAGACGGGCACCATCACCTACGGCAACCGGCAGGCCGCGCGGTTCGTCGCGCTGCGCGACGTCGACGAGCGCGAGCTCGTCCGGGCCGCCGCGCTGTCCTCGCTCGCGGACCCGACGCCGGAGGGCACGTCGATCGTCGAGCTCGCGCGCCGCGGGGGCCTCGACGTCGGGCCGACCGCGCCGGGCGAGATCGTGCCGTTCACGGCGCAGACCCGGATGTCGGGGCTCGACGAGCCGGACGGGACCCAGATCCGCAAGGGCGCCGGCTCCGCCGTGACGGCGTGGGTCGAGCAGGGCGGCGAGCGGGCGGCGTCGAGCGTGCTCGCGGAGCTCGACGACGTCGTGGAGGAGGTCGCGCAGTCGGGCGGCACGCCGCTCGTCGTCGCGGTGCGGACGCCGGACGGCGTGAGCCGCGTGCTCGGCGTCGTCCACCTCAAGGACGTCGTCAAGGAGGGCATCGCGGACCGCTTCGCCGAGCTGCGGTCGATGGGCATCCGCACCGTGATGATCACGGGCGACAACCCGCTCACCGCCGCCGCGATCGCGCAGGAGGCCGGCGTCGACGACTTCCTGGCCGAGGCCACGCCCGAGGACAAGCTCGCGCTCATCCGCGCCGAGCAGGAGGGCGGCAATCTCGTCGCCATGACGGGCGACGGCACGAACGACGCGCCCGCCCTGGCGCAGGCCGACGTGGGCGTCGCGATGAACTCCGGCACGTCGGCCGCGAAGGAGGCCGGCAACATGGTCGACCTCGACTCCGACCCGACGAAGCTCATCGACGTCGTGCGCATCGGCAAGCAGCTCCTCATCACGCGCGGGGCGCTCACCACGTTCTCGATCGCCAACGACGTCGCGAAGTACTTCGCGATCATCCCCGCGATGTTCATGGGCGTGTTCCCCGGCCTCGAGGTGCTCAACGTCATGGGCCTCAGCTCGCCGTCGTCGGCGGTGCTGTCGGCGATCGTCTTCAACGCGATCGTCATCGTGCTGCTCATCCCGCTCGCGCTGCGCGGCGTGCGGTACCGGCCCGCCGACGCCTCGACGATCCTCGGGCGGAACCTGCTCGTCTACGGCGTCGGCGGCCTCGTGGCCCCGTTCGTCGGCATCTGGCTCATCGACCTCGTCGTGCGCCTCCTTCCCGGCTACTGACCCGTACGACGACCAGGAGAACCCCCATGAACACCACGGCACGCAGCACCGGGCGGGTCGTCTGGGTCGCGACCCGGGCGATGCTCGTCCTCACCCTCCTCCTCGGCGTCGGGTACACGCTCGTCGTCACGGGCGTCGGGCAGCTCGTCCTGCCCGCGCGCGCCGACGGCTCGCTCGTGCACGACGGCGCGGGCCGGGTCGTCGGGTCGGCCCTGCTCGGGCAGGCGTTCACCGACGCCGACGGCGACCCCCTGCCCGAGTACTTCCAGCCCCGGCCGTCGGCCGCGGGCGACGGGTACGACGCCGCGGCGTCGTCGGGCTCGAACCTCGGTCCCGAGAACGAGGACCTCGTCGCCGCGATCACGGAGCGGCGCGCCCAGGTCGCGGAGCTCGAGGGCATCGACCCGGCCGACGTCCCCGTGGACGCGCTCACGGCCTCGGGCTCCGGGCTCGACCCTCACATCAGCCCGGCCTACGCCGCCGTCCAGGTCGACCGCGTCGCGGCGGCGCGCGGTCTGACCACCGCGCAGGTCGAGGAGCTCGTCGCGCGGCACACTGGGGGGCGTGCGCTGGGGTACCTCGGCGAGCCGACGGTGAACGTGCTCGAGCTCAACGTCGACCTGGACCGGATCGGAGGCTGAGCATGGCGCGCGGACGGCTGCGGGTCCTCCTCGGCGCGGCGCCCGGCGTCGGGAAGACCTACGCCATGCTCGAGGAGGGCCGCCGTCTGCGCGACGAGGGCCGGGACGTCGTGGTCGCGGTCGTGGAGACCCACGGCCGCGCCGCGACGGCGGCCATGGCGGAGGGCCTCGAGGTGGTGCCGCGCGTCCGCGTGACCCACCGGGGCGTCGCGCTCACGGACCTCGACCTGGACGCCGTCCTCGCGCGGCGCCCGGACGTCGCGCTCGTCGACGAGCTCGCGCACACGAACGCGCCGGGCCTCGCCCACGAGAAGCGCTGGCAGGACGTCGACCGGCTGCTCGACGCCGGGATCGACGTCATCTCGACCGTCAACATCCAGCACATCGAGTCGCTCAACGACGTGGTCGAGAAGATCACGGGCGCCGTGCAGCGCGAGACGATCCCCGACGCCGTCCTGCGCGGCGCCGACCAGATCGAGGTCGTCGACCTCGCGCCCCAGGCGCTGCGCGACCGCCTCGCGGGCGGGTACGTGTACCCGGCCGAGCGCGTCGACGCGGCGCTGTCGAACTACTTCCGCCTCGGCAATCTCACCGCGCTGCGCGAGCTCGCGCTGCTCTGGCTCGCCGACGAGGTCGACGCGGCGCTCCGGCTCTACCGGACCGAGCACGGGATCGACAGCACCTGGGAGGCGCGGGAGCGCGTCGTCGTGACGCTCACGGGCGGCCCGGAGGGGGAGACGCTCGTGCGGCGCGGCGCCCGGATCGCCGCGCGGTCGGCGGGCGGCCAGCTCCTCGCGGTGCACGTCACGACGCAGGACGGCCTGCGCGACGCGGCCCCCGGCGCGCTCGCGCACCAGCGCGCGCTCGTCGAGCAGCTCGGCGGGACGTACCACCAGGTCGTGGGCGACGACGTCCCCACCGCGCTCGTCGAGTTCGCCAAGGGCGTCAACGCCACGCAGCTCGTCATCGGGGTCTCGCGCCGGGGCAGGCTCGCGTCGGCCCTCAGCGGCCCCGGCATCGGCGCGACGGTCACGCGCGAGGCGGGCAACATCGACGTCCACATCGTCAACCACGCCGCCGCCGGGGGAGGGGCACGCCTGCCCCGCTCGGGCGGCGCGCTCACCCTGCGGCGTCGCGTCGCGGGGTTCGTCCTCGCGCTCGTCGGCGGACCGCTGCTCACCTGGCTCCTCGTCACGGCGCGCGACGAGGACACGCTCGTGACCGACGTCCTGGCGTACCAGCTGCTCGTCGTCGTCGTCGCGCTCGTCGGGGGCGTCTGGCCCGCGGTCTACGCCGCGGTCCTGTCGGGCGTCACGCTCGACTACTTCTTCGTCGAACCCCTGCACACGATCACCGTGGGCGAGCGGTTCCACCTCGTGGCCCTCGTCCTGTACGTCGTCATCGCCGTGCTCGTGAGCGTCGTCGTCGACCGCGCGGCGCGCACGACGCGCGCGGCCCGGCGGGCGGCCGCGGAGTCCGAGGTGCTCGCCACGGTCGCGGGCAGCGTCCTGCGCGGGCAGGACGCCGTGCAGGCCCTCGTGAGCCGGGCGCGCGAGGCGTTCGGCATGGTGGGGGCGCGGCTCGTCGTCTCCGGGACGGAGCTCGCGGCCGACGGCGACCCGGGGGCTGGCGCGCCCAGCACCACGGTGCGCGTGGACGACCGGGCGGACCTCGAGCTGTTCGGGCCGGACCTCGCCGCGTCCGAGCGGCGCCTGCTCAACGTCATCGCGGTCCAGCTCGAGGCCGCGCTCGAGCACAGCGACCTCGCCGAGGTCGCGAGCGAGATGGACCAGCTCGCCGAGTCCGACCGCGTGCGCAGCGCGCTGCTGTCGGCGCTGAGCCACGACCTGCGCCGTCCGCTGAGCGCCGCGACCGCCGCCGTGAGCGGCCTGCGCTCGACGCGCGGCGCGCTCAGCCCTGCCGACCGGGACGAGCTGCTCGCGACCGCCGACGAGAGCCTCGGCGCGCTCGGCACGCTCATCACCGACCTGCTCGACGTCAGCCGGCTGGAGGCGGGCGTCCTCGGGGTGTCGCGCACCGAGGTCGAGCCGGCCGACGTCGTGCTGCCCGCGCTCGACGAGCTCGGCCTGGGGCCCGCCCAGGTGGAGCTCGACCTCGAGCTCGACGTCCCCGCGGTCGTCGCCGACCCCGTGCTGCTCCAGCGCGTGCTGGTCAACCTGCTCGCCAACGCGACGCGGCACTCGCCGCGGGACGAGCGCGTGCGGATCTCGACGAGCGCGTTCGGGGGGTCGGTCGAGATCCGCGTCGTCGACCACGGCCCGGGCATCCCGCCCGAGCGGCGCGAGGACGTGTTCGTGCCGTTCCAGCGCCTCGGCGACACCGACAACACGACCGGCCTCGGGCTCGGCCTCGCGCTGTCGAAGGGGTTCGTCGAGGGCATGGGCGGCACGCTCACCCCCGAGGACACCCCCGGCGGAGGGCTCACCATGGTCGTGGCCCTGCCCGCCGCGGGCCCGACGCCCCACCCCGACGCACCGGAGACCAGCGCGCCATGAAGATCCTCATCGCCGACGACGACCCGCAGATCCTGCGCGCCCTGCGCATCACCCTCACCGCGCAGGGCTACGAGATCATCACGGCGACCTCGGGCTCGCAGGCGATCGCACGCGCGATCGACCACCGGCCCGACGTCCTCATGCTCGACCTCGGCATGCCCGAGCTCGACGGCCTCGACGTGATCCACGCCGTCCGGGGCTGGTCGGACGCCCCGATCCTCGTGGTGTCCGGGCGCACGGGCGCCGCCGACAAGGTCGAGGCCCTCGACGCGGGAGCCGACGACTACGTCACGAAGCCGTTCTCCATCGAGGAGCTGCTCGCCCGCATCCGCGCGCTCACGCGCCGCGTCGCGCACGAGGACTCCGCGCCGGTCGTCGTGCTGGGCGACGTGACGGTCGACCTGTCGGCCCACAGCGTCGTGCGCGTGCGCGACGGCCAGACCGAGCAGGTGCGGCTCACCCCGACGGAGTGGCAGGTGCTGGAGCGGCTCGTCCGCAACCCGGGCAAGCTCGTCACGCGGCAGACGCTGCTCACGGAGATCTGGGGCTCCCAGCACGTGAGCGACACGGGCTACCTGCGCCTGTACGTCGCGCAGCTCCGCAAGAAGCTCGAGCCGGAGCCGGCGGCCCCGCGCTACCTGCTCACCGAGGCGGGCATGGGCTACCGCTTCGAGCCGGACCCCGGGGCGCCGACCGCGGCGTCCTGAGGGCCGTCCGCGGGCGGCTTCCCGACGGGCGGCGACCACGCCCGTCGGGAGGCCGTGAGGATCCGGGCGCGGGCCGTGTGCGTTCCGTCAGGCCCGGTTCCCGCCCCCGCCGCGCGCGGTAGACCGGAGTCATGACTCTCGTGCACACCGCGTTCTCCGCCCGGCTCGCCGCGCTGCGCGGCGCTCCCTCGTCGGCCTGGCCGGGCGGCACCGTCCTCGCCCCGCACGACGTGCTCGTCGACGGGACGAGCCTCGCCGCCTGCGCCCGGCTGCGCGCGACCCCGACCGTCCACGTGCCCGCGAGCGCCGACCCGGGCCGCGTCGGGCGGCTGTGGGAGGCGTCGCCGCGGTGCGTCGTGCTCGCCGGGGTGGAGGACGTCGTCCCGCGCCTCGGGGGCCACCACCGGCAGGTGTGGCTCGACGCCGACCTCGACGCGTGCGGCGCGGTGGTCGAGGAGGCCCGGCTCGTCGGCCGCGTCTCGGCGACGCCCCTGCGCCGTTTCACCGTGCACCCCGCACCCGGTCGCGCCGGGGGCGTCGCGCGGCTCCCCGAGGACCTGCGGCGTGGTGACGTCGTCGCGGTCCCGTGCCCCGGCGTCGTCCACGAGCGCGAGCTCCGGCGCTGAGCGGGAGCCGCGGGCCGTGAGGGGACCGCTACGGTGTCACGGGGCCCGCGGCGTCGTCGACGAGGCGCGCGAGCTCGCGCACGACCGCACCCGGCAGGGCCGGAGGGAAGAGCAGCGCGCGCTGCCGCTCGCCCGCCCGCCAGCCGTCGCACGCGAGCGCCGCGAGCACGAGGGACGACGGCGCGCCCTCCTCCCGCCACGCGCGCAGCACGTCCGCGTGGACGGTGTGCTGGCCCTCGGGCACGTCGTCGCGCGCCACCCCGCCGAGGGCGTAGAGGCGCAGGAGCGCCGCCGCCTTGCGCGAGTCGTCGAGCGCCGCGACCGACGCCGCGACCGCGGCGCGCGACGGGTCGAGCCGCAGCGGCGAGAGGTCGTCGAACCCGGACTGCACGACCTCGATCGCGACGTCGTCGACCAGCGTCTCCGCGTCCCCGAACATCGACCGCAGGGTCGACTCGCTGCGGTCGCACCGCCGCGCGACCGCGGCGAAGGTGACGTTCTCGACCCCCTCCTCGAGCGCGACCCGCAGCACCGCGTCCACGAGCGGGCGCTCGTCGTCGCGGAACGGGTCCTCGTCGAGCTCGACGTCGCGGAACACGACGGCGCGCGCGGGCGGCCGGACGTCGGCGTACCGGGAGAGGTCGTCGACGAGCTCGTCCCACTCCGTCTCGGTGAACCGGTACGCGTCCTGGTACAGGCCCAGCCACGTGCCCTCGAGCGCGAGGGCCGCGACCCACGTGCGCGGCTCGCGCGCTCCGGCACCCTCGGTCGGCTCCCGCGTGGGGATCGCGTCGACCCACTCGTGCAGGGTGGCCCTGGCCGAGCGCGTCGCGTCGCTCCGGTCGGGCGTGGACATGACCGTCACCTCCGTGGTCGGAAAAGGTGGATCGAGCCTAGCCGGAGCCCACGACGGCCACGCGTCAGGGGCGCGGGACGTCGCGGCGGCGGAAGCCCGCGAGGCCCAGCGCGACGAGCACGACGGCGAGGAGCGTGAGCCACACGAAGGGCCACGGCTCGGCGTCGGCCCCGGGGAGCTGGGGCACGTGCCAGAAGGGCGAGAGCCCGCTCGCCCACGACGGCAGGTCGAGCAGGGCGCCGAACATCGTCACGACGAACGAGTAGGCGAGGAGCGCCCACGCGAGCGCCGCGAGGCCCGGGCGCGACCCGAACGCCGCCACCGCGACCCCCGCGACGACCGCGACCGCGGGCAGGTACGCGAACGACGCGGCGAGGTGGTCACCGAGGCCGAACGCGTCCTCCCCGACGCTCAGGGCGCCGAGCCACAGCCCGACGGCGCTCACGGCCAGCAGCACGCACGTCCCGACCAGCGTCACGACGAGCTGGCCCGCGAGCCACCGCACGCGCCCGACACCCGTCGCGAGCACCGGCTCGAGCCGCCCCGCGGTCTCCTCGCCCCGCGCACGCTGGGCCGAGGCGACGGCGAACCCGCCCGCGCCGAGCCCGAGGAAGAGCGCCATGACGGCGACGAAGCCGGCCACGAGGTCGGACGCGTCGCCGATCATCTGGGCGACCTCGGGGTTGGCCGCGACCATGTCGCCCACCGAGTCGACGAACGTCCCGCACGCGAGCGCCGTGACGCCGATCCCGATCGCCCACGCGAGCACGGACGCGCGCTGCTGACGCCACGCGAGGGCGAGCGGGCTCGCGAGCCAGCGGGCGGCGTCGGGCCGGCCCGCGCGGGGCGGCACGAGCCCGGCGCCGAGGTCGCGCCGGGCGGCGAGCGCCGCGCCCAGGGCGAGGAGCAGTACCACGAGCGCGACGGACAGGCCGAGGGGCCACCAGCGCAGGTCGACGAACGCCCGGATCTGCTGCGCCCACCCGATGGGGGAGAGCCACGAGACCCAGCTCCCGTGCTCCTCCTGCACGTCGCCGACGGCGCGGAGCAGGAACGCGACGCCGAGCACGGCGAGCGCGAGCCCGCTCGCGCCGCGCGCGTGCTCGGTGACCTGGCTCGTCACGACGGCGACGGCGGCGAACACGAGGCCCGTGACCCCGACGGCGGCGCCGAGCGCGAGGGAGTCCACGGCGTCGAGCCCGGTCGCGACGAGCACGACGCCGGTCGCGAGCGCGATGGCCGCGTTCGCGACGACCGCCGCCACGAACGCCGCGGTCGCGGGCGCGTGCCGCCCCACGACGCCCGCCCGGACGAGCTCGGCCCGGCCGGTCTCCTCCTCGGCGCGCGTGTGCCGCACGACGAGGAAGATGCTCATGATCGCGACCGCGACCATGACGGTGAGCGCCATCTCGTTGGCGATCATCGCGCCGAGCGTGTAGTCCTCGATGCCGTACTGCGGCCCGGACAGCATGATCCCGGCCGGGCTCGAGACGAGCGCCGCGCGCACCTGGTGGTCGGCCGCCGTCGGGTAGAGCGTGTCGAGGGCGACCGCCGCGTACCCGAAGAGGAGCGCGACGGACGCCGTCCACACGGGGATGCGGACGCGGTCGCGGCGCAGGACGAAGCGCAGCAGGGTGAGCCAGCCCGTCGCCGCGCGGCCGGGACCCGGGGGCTCGGGAGCGACGGCGGCGCCTCGTCCGCGGGGCGGGGTCGCGGTGGGGGCGCTCACAGCGCACCGGCCCCGTCGAGCTGGGCGAGCTCGTCGCCGTAGTGGCGCAGGAACAGCTCCTCGAGCGACGGCGGGGTGACCGTGACGGACCGCAGCCCGAGGTCGGTGAGCGCGCGCAGCACGGGCTCCACGTGGTCGTTGTCGACGTCGAAACGCGCCCGCGTCCCGTCGGCGCCGGGCTCGACGAGGAGGTCGTGCACGCCGTCGAGCGCGTCGAGGGCGGCGGGGTCGCGGTCGGTCACCGCGGTGACCGACGACCGCGTGAGGTGCCGCAGCTCGGCGAGCGTGCCGGACTGGACGGTGCGGCCGGCCCGGATGATCGTCACGGTGTCGCACAGCTTCTCGACCTCCGCGAGGATGTGGCTCGAGAGCAGCACCGACCGGCCCTCCGCCGTGACCTCGCGCACGCACTGCGTGAACACCGACTCCATGAGGGGGTCGAGGCCGGACGTCGGCTCGTCGAGCACGAGCAGCTCGACGTCGGACGCGAACGCCGCGACGAGCGCGACCTTCTGCCGGTTCCCCTTGGAGTACGTGCGCGCCTTCTTCGACGGGTCGAGCTCGAAGCGTTCGAGCAGGAGCGCCTTGCGGCGCGGGTCGACGCGCCCGCGCAGCCGGGTGAGCAGGTCGATCGCCTCGCCGCCGGTGAGGTTCGGCCACAGGCTCACGTCGCCCGGCACGTACGCGAGGCGGCGGTGCAGGTCGACGGCGTCGCGCCACGGGTCCCCGCCGAGCAGCCGGGTGGTCCCCGAGTCGGCACGCAGCAGCCCGAGCAGCACCCGGATCGTGGTCGACTTGCCGGCGCCGTTGGGCCCGAGGAACCCGGCGACCTCGCCCGTGCGGACGGTCAGGTCGAGGCCGTCGAGCGCCTGCACGTGGCCGAACGCCTTGCGCAGGTCGTGCACCTCGACGGCGGGGGTCGTGCTCGTCATCGCGTCTCCTCCTGGTGGGTGGTGTGCCGGACGTACGCGTCGAGCAGCGTCGGCTCGACGAAGAGCCCCTCGGTGAAGACCTCGAGCGCGGGCAGCATCACGCGCTCGACGTACTCGCGGAGGTCGGTCTCGGGTTCGCGCGGCTCGGTCCGGTCGCGCAGCGCGCCGTCGACGAGGAGCGAGCCGAGGGAGAGCGAGACGAGGTACCGCGCGCGGGCGGGCTCGTCGCGGCTCGGGCGGATCACCCCGGCGGCGACGCCGTCCTCCATGTACTCGAGCGTGACCTGCGTGAGGTGCTCGACGAACGACCGTGCGAGGTCGCCGCCCGCCTGGAGGCTGCGCAGCGTGTACTCGAACACGGGCGCGTAGTCCTCGATCCCGGCGAGCTGCGTGAACAGCGCCATGGGCCCGGCCGCCGGGTCCTGCGGCGAGATCGCGTCGGTCTTCGCGGCGCGGACGGCGTCGAACACGTACGCGTCGCACGCCCGGCGCAGCCCGTCCTTGGATCCGAAGTGGTGCACGACGAGCGCCGCGCTCACGCCCGCGTCCGCCGCGATGGTGCGCAGCGGCGCGCCGAACCCGTCGCGCGCGAACCGCGAGATCGCGGCGTCCCGGATGCGGGCACGGGTCGTGAGGTCGTCGGTGCCCGACGGCGCGGGCGTGGCCCGACCGGCCCGCGGAGGCTGCTCTGAACGCATGTTCAATAGACTAAACACGCGTTCAACGCCTGTCCAGGGGTCCAGGGTGCTCCCAGGGTGGGTGGATGTGGCGAAGATCCGGGACTCCGGGGCTCTCCACCCCTGCCGTTCCGGGCCGGACACCCGTAGGCTGGGGGGAGCCGTCGGCGGCACCGCCGGCGCCACGTCCCGGCGCGTCGGACCGTCGGGACGTCGAGAGGCCCGTCGCACCTGTGCGACGGGCCTTTTCGGTGTGCGCCCGCACCACGACGACGAAGGGCCCGCCGCGAGTGCGGCGGGCCCTTCGGTCCGCGGAGGATGGGGGATTCGAACCCCCGAGGGCTGTTAACCCAACACGCTTTCCAAGCGTGCGCCATAGGCCACTAGGCGAATCCTCCTGGCGACGGTCGGCGACGCACGGATGCGCACCGACAGCAGCGCAACGAGGATACCGGACGGCGGCGCCCCGGCCGAATCGCCTCCGGGGAGCCTGTGCCGGGGCGCGCGGTGCGGCGCGCGGTGGAGCGGGTTTCGAGCGCGGCGCCGACCTGGGCTAGGGTGGGTGCAGACCCCTCGTGCGGCATCATCTCGCCGAACTCCCCCAGGGCCGGAAGGCAGCAAGGGTAGGTGAGCTCTGGTGGGTGTGCGAGGGGTCCTTTGTGTCCCCGGACCGCCCGCTCCGCCGTCGGGCCGAGTCGCCTCCACCCTGCGGCATTCGCCCCTTTTAACCCGGTCGAGACGCTTCCGTTCCCGGCATGCGATCACTTTCCGGTCCACATCGTGGACTTTCGCGGTCGGAGATTGGCGTGCGGGCCGTCGTCGTGCCCATGATGTCGGCATGACCCGTCAGCACGTCGTGACCACGATCCCGCGCGCAGCAGCCTGCGCCGGCTCGTCGTGCTGTCGCCGCGTGCGCACCGGGCGAATGTGCGGCTGCTGACGCCGTCGTGACCCGCAGGGAGACCTGCGCCGCACCCGCCGCGTCGTCCTCGACGACGACCGGCCCCCGCTCGCCGCGTGGCTGATGGCCCGCCGGAAGCACCCCGAACCCCACCGCCTCGCAGGGACCCCCTGCACCCCCGGCCGTGCCGGTCGCCACCCGTGACCGCGCCGCCGTCATCGGAAGGAACCCCCATGTCGTTCTCCACCACCCGCAAGCGCCTGACCTGGACCGCGATCGCCGCGACGGCCGCCCTGACCCTCACCGCGTGCGGTGGCGGCGACTCCTCGGGCGGCGCCTCCGGCGAGAGCGGCGACGAGGGCCCGATCCGCGTCGGCGTCGTCGGCGCGTCCGACGACAAGTGGGCCGTCTTCCAGGAGCAGGCCGAGGCCGAGGGCATCGACGTCGAGCTCGTCGACCTCCAGGACTACACGCAGGCGAACCCCGCGCTGTCCCAGGGCGAGCTCGACGTGAACCAGTTCCAGCACCTGCAGTTCCTCGCGGGCTACAACGTGGACGCGAACGACGACCTGCAGCCCATCGGCGCGACCGCCGTCTACCCGCTCGGCCTGTACTCGACGAAGCACACGTCGCTCGAGCAGATCCCCGACGGCGGCCAGGTCGCCGTGCCCAACGACCCGACGAACCTCGCCCGCGCGCTCCTCGTGCTGCAGGAGGCCGGCCTCGTCGAGCTCAAGGACGGCGGGAGCTCCATCTCCACCGAGGCCGACGTGCTGCCCAGCTCGAAGGTGACCGTCACGCCCGTCGACGCCGCGCAGACGCCGATCCAGCTCCAGTCGGTCGACGCGTCGATCATCAACAACGACTTCGTCGAGGACGCGGGCCTCTCGCCCGACGAGGCCCTCTTCCAGGACGACCCCGACTCCGACGCCGCCAAGCCCTACATCAACGTGTGGGTCGCGCGCGCCGAGGACAAGGACGACGAGACGCTGCTCAAGCTCGCCGAGCTCTCGCACTCGCCGGAGGTCGTCGAGGCCGAGAAGAAGGCGTCGGGCGGCACCGCCGTCATCAAGGAGAACTCCCCGGCGGAGCTCCAGGAGATCCTCGCGGGCATCGAGGACGACATCCGCGGCTGACCCCGGCACGTCCCGGGCGACGGGAGGGCGGGCGCGCACGACGCGCCCGCCCTCGCGCGCCGTCGTGCCGGGGAGAGACGATGGCAGGCGGACGGCTCGCCCGACGGCGGGCGCCCGACCGCGCCAGGCGGCCGGCCCTGCGGCCCGGCCTCCGACGAGAGGATTCCGACGTGACCGACGTCCCCCGCGACCCGGGTGGTGACGAGCAGCCCGCGATCGAGCTGCGCCACGTGAGCAAGACCTTCGGCGAGGGCGACGGTGCCGTGCACGCGGTCGACGACGTCTCGCTGTCCATCCGCCGCGGCGAGATCTTCGGCGTCATCGGCTACTCCGGCGCCGGGAAGTCGACGCTCGTGCGGCTCGTCAACGCGCTGGAGACGGTGACGAGCGGCGAGGTCGTCGTCGACGGGCAGGTCATCACGGGCCTGTCCGAGCGCCGCGTGCGCGAGGTGCGCTCGCGCATCGGGATGGTGTTCCAGCAGTTCAACCTGCTCTCGTCGCGCACCGTCGCGGGGAACGTGGCCTACCCGCTCAAGGTGGCGGGCTGGTCGCGCGAGAAGCGCGCGGCGCGCGTCGCGGAGCTTCTCGCGTTCGTCGGGCTCGCCGACAAGGCGAAGGCGTACCCGCGCCAGCTCTCGGGCGGGCAGAAGCAGCGCGTCGGGATCGCCCGCGCGCTCGCGGCGCAGCCCACGATCCTCCTCGCCGACGAGGCGACCTCCGCGCTCGACCCCGAGACGACGCGCGAGGTCCTCGCGCTCCTGCGGCGCGTCAACGCCGAGCTCGGCATCACCATCGTCGTCATCACGCACGAGATGGAGGTCGTGCGCTCGACGTGCCACCGCGTCGCCGTGATGGAGCACGGGCGGGTCGTCGAGACGGGCGACGTGTACGACGTCTTCTCCGCGCCGCGCGCCGACGCCGCGCAGCGGTTCGTCGGCACCGCGCTGCACGACCGGCCGTCGCGCGAGACGCTCGCCCGCCTGCGCGAGCGCCACCCGGGCCGCCTCGTGACGGTCGGCGTGCGAGAGGGCGCGAGCACCGGGACGGACCTGTTCCGCCTGCTGCGCGAGCACGACGTCGACGGGTCCGTCGTCTACGGCGGCATCTCCGAGGTGGGGGAGCGGCCGTTCGGGTCGCTCACCGTCGAGCTCGACGCGCCCGAGGACCGCATCGCGCCGTTCCTCCTCGCGCTGGGCGAGCGCGCCGACGTCGTCGACCTCGGGACGGCGGAGCACCCGCTCGACGACCCGCGCGTCGCGCGCCTCGCCGCGGCTCCGGCCGACGAGGACGCCCCCGACCCCGACGACGACCCGGGCGACCCGTACGGTCTCGCCCGCGACACCCTCTTCCGCCACGGCAACCTCGGAGGCCGCTGATGAACCGCGACTGGTCCCAGCTGTGGCCGATCCTCGTCGAGTCGTTCGGCCAGACGCTCCAGATGGTGTCCGTCGCCCTGCTCACGGGCGGCGTCGCGGGCCTCGCGCTCGGCATCGCGCTCTACGTGACGCGGCGCGGCAACCTGCTCGCCAACCGCTGGGTGTTCGGCGTGCTCAACGTGCTCGTCAACATCGTGCGGCCGATCCCGTTCATCATCTTCGTCACGCTGCTCGGGCCGGTGACGCTCCAGGTGGTCGGGACGACGCTCGGCACGGAGGCGTTCATCTTCCCGCTGTCGGTGATGACGGCGTTCGGCACGAGCCGCATCGTCGAGCAGAACCTCGTGGGCATCGACCCGGGCGTGATCGAGGCGGCGCGCGCCATGGGCGCGTCGTCGTGGCGCATCATCACGACGGTGCTCGTGCCCGAGGCGCTCGCGCCGCTCATCCTCGGCTACACGTTCCTCTTCATCGCGGTGCTCGACATGTCGGCGATCGCCGGCATCATCGGCGGCGGTGGGCTGGGGAACTTCGCGATCGTCTACGGCTACCAGCGCTACAACTGGGGGGTCGTGGTCGTGACGGTGCTCGTCATCATCGCGATCGTGCAGGTCGCGCAGCTGCTGGGCAACTGGCTCGCGCGCAAGGCGCTGCACCGCTGAGGTGGCCGGGCCGGGACCGGCGGGACCGACGGCGGAGCGACCTCGTGCGTGTGGGTCGCGACGTCTAGAGTGACCGGGGTGAGCACCGCCCTGTACCGCCGCTACCGGCCCGAGACCTTCGCCGAGGTGATCGGTCAGGACCACGTGACCGCACCGCTCATGCAGGCGTTGCGCAGCGGTCGGGTGAACCACGCCTACCTGTTCTCCGGGCCCCGGGGGTGCGGCAAGACGACGAGCGCGCGCATCCTCGCGCGCACGCTCAACTGCGAGCGCAACACCCCCGAGAGCCCGCTCGACACGCCGTGCGGGCAGTGCCCGTCGTGCGTCGAGCTCGCGCGCGGCGGCCCGGGCAGCCTCGACGTGGTCGAGATCGACGCGGCGTCGCACAACGGCGTGGACGACGCGCGCGAGCTGCGCGAGCGCGCCGCGTTCGCCCCCGCGCGCGACCGGTACAAGATCTTCATCCTCGACGAGGCGCACATGGTGACGCCGCAGGGCTTCAACGCCCTGCTCAAGCTCGTCGAGGAGCCGCCGGAGCACGTGAAGTTCGTGTTCGCGACGACGGAGCCGGACAAAGTCATCGGCACCATCCGCTCGCGCACGCACCACTACCCCTTCCGCCTCGTCCCGCCGGACGTGCTCGGCCCCTACCTCGAGGAGCTGTGCGCGGCCGAGGGCGTGTCGATCGGCAGCGGCGTGGTCCCGCTCGTCACGCGCGCGGGCGGCGGCTCGGTCCGCGACTCGCTGTCCGTCATGGACCAGCTCATCGCGGGTGCCGAGGACGGCGCCGTCGAGTACGAGCGCGCGGTCGCGCTCCTCGGCTTCACGCACGCGACCCTGCTCGACGACGTCGTGGACGCGCTCGCCGCGCGCGACGGCGCGAGCATCTTCCGGGTGGTGGACCACGTCATCGCGACGGGGCACGAGCCGCGGCGCTTCGTCGAGGACGTGCTCGAGCGCCTGCGCGACCTCATCGTCATCGCGGTCTCGGGCGACGAGGCGCAGGCCGTCCTGCGCGACCAGCCCGCCGACCAGCTCGAGCGCATGCGCACGCAGGCGCAGCACCTCGGGGTGGCCGAGCTGTCCCGGGCCGCCGACCTCGTTAACGCCGCGCTCACCGAGATGACGGGCGCGACGTCGCCCCGCCTGCACCTCGAGCTCCTCATGGCCCGCCTGCTCCTGCCCGGGGCGGACGACGGCGCGGCTGGGTTCGCGGCGCGCCTCGACCGGCTCGAGCGCGGGGGCCTGGGCAACGTCGTGGTCCCGCCGGCCACGGGGACGCCCGCCCCGGGCGACGGCGCCACGGCCACCGCGACGGCCCCGGCTGCTGCTCCGGCCGGCGCGCCCTCCTCGGGCCTCACCGGTGCCGCTGCCGTCCGCGCGGCGCTCCGGCCCGCGCGACCGGGCCAGCCCGCCGCGGCACCTGCAAGCGCGCCGGCCGCGCAGGACCCGACGCCGGTCGGGCACGTCGCGGCTCCCGCCGCGCCGGAGCAGGAGCGCCCGTCCGGCGACGCCTCCGCGTCTCCTGCCGCCGCATCACCCTCTGCCGCATCACCTGCTGCCGCGTCGCGCGCGGCCGACGGCGCCGGGTCGGCCGTCGGGTCGTCCGCTCCCACGGACTCGTCCGCGCCGGGCGAGGAGACCGCGCCCGCCGAGGCGTCCGCCCCCGAGCGGACCGGTCCCGTGTCCGGTGCGGCGAGCGCTCCGCCCCGCACCGCGTCCGACGCGACGTCGGGCGCCGTGTCCGGCACGACGTCCGTCGCGGAGTCCGACGCCCCGGACGACCGCGCCCGCGAGACCGCTGCCTCTGCTGCCTCGGCGGACGCTCCCTCCCACGCCCCCGAGGCACCGCACCACGAGGCCTCGCGCCACGAGACGTCCCGCGAGGAGGCGCCGCGCGAGGAGACCCCGCGGCCGTCGACGCCGCGCGAGGCGGCTCCCCGGCAGGAGGCGGCTGCGTCGTCTGCTCCGGCGGCGGGTGGCGTGAGCCCTGCCCTGACGACGGAGGAGCTGCGGCGACGCTGGCCGGAGGTCCTCGAGAACCTGCGCGCGAGCCCCGTGACGTGGTCGCTGGTGAGCGCCAACGCGCAGGTCGCGGAGCTCGGTGCCGACGTGCTCTACCTCGCCTTCCCGTCGCCCGGGCTGGCCCGCACGTTCTCGTCGTCCCGGCACACGAGCGCGGTCCAGGACGTCGTCTACCAGACGCTCGGGCTCCAGGTCCGCGTCGAGCCGCGCCTCGACGAGGGTGGCCAGGCGGGCGGCGGCTCGGCACCGTCGTCCGGCCCTGCACCGGTCTCGCCCGTGCCGTCCGCCGGCCCCGCGCCGTCGGGCCCTGCGTCGCCCGTCGCCACGTCGTCCGGCCCGGCGGCGAGCGCCCCGACGGCAGCGGCTCCCGCCGCGTCCGGCCCCGCGGGGTCCGCCTCGGCGAGCGCCGGGGCTGCCGCACTCCACGGCTCGGGCGGCGCGCAGCCAGGAGTGCCGGTCGCGACCGTCGCGGCGCCGAGCGCGCCCGGCGCCGCCCGCTCCGCGAGCGCCTCCCGCCCGGCGGACGAGGCCGCGGAGGCGCACGAGACCCCGCGCGCCGCCGTCGCGCTCCAGGAGCGACCGAGCACCGAGATCGCACCTGCCGCGCCGCCGGCCCGCTCGACCGTGGTGGACGCCGCCGACGAGGCGTGGCTCGCCGGGGCGTCTGTCCCGGCGTCCGCACCGGCGCCAGAGCCGCGCGTGGACAGCGCGGACGAGGCGTGGCTCGCGGGGCTGCCCGCGGAGCCGCCCGCCGACCTCGACGACGGCCCCGAGCCGGAGCCCGTGCTCGAACCGGCCCCGCCGACCACCCCGACCCCCACGCAGGCCCCCGCCCGCACTGCGCCGTCCGCCGCCCCCGCGCCGACGGCGCCGGGACGGCCGCCCGCCGCGTCGCCCGCGGCCTCGCCGCAGGGGGCGCCCGCCCGCGCGGCGGCCCCCGCCGCACCGGCGTCCGCAGGCACGTCGGCCGCACCGCTGCGCGGCGTCTCCGCCGCGCGCGCGGCGATCGCGGCGGCCCGCGTCCCGCGGCCCGCCGAGGAACCCGCCCGGCGGGGCGAACCGTCCACGGCCGACCCCATGGACGACCTCCCGTCCGCCGACGACCCCGACATCGTCTCGACAGGCCTCGTCGGGACCGCGCTCGTGGTGAGCCTGCTCGACGGCAAGATCATCGAGGAGATCCAGGACCAGGGCTGACGCCCCCCGAGACAGGGCCTGGTGGCCGGGGAGGTCTGCGACCCGGCGACGATCGGCGGCCCCGGCCGCGACGGCGGCGGGCCGGGTCCGCCGTGTGGGCCGCGCCCCGTAGGCTGGGGGTGTGTACGAAGGCGCTGTCCAGGACCTGATCGACGAGCTCGGCCGACTCCCCGGCGTCGGGCCCAAGAGCGCGCAGCGCATCGCGTTCCACCTGCTCGCCGCCGACGCGGTGGACGTGCGCCGGCTCGCCGACGCGCTCACCGAGGTCAAGGCGCGCGTCCGCTTCTGCGAGACGTGCGGCAACGTCGCGGAGTCGGAGCAGTGCCGCATCTGCGCGGACCCGCGCCGCTCGCCCGAGGTGATCTGCGTCGTCGAGGAGCCCAAGGATGTCGTCGCGATCGAGCGCACGCGCGAGTTCCGCGGCCGGTACCACGTGCTCGGCGGCGCCATCAACCCGATCGAGAACGTCGGGCCGGGCGACCTGCGGATCGCGGAGCTCATGAGCCGGCTCGCGGACGGTCAGGTGACCGAGGTGATCCTCGCGACCGACCCGAACGTCGAGGGCGAGGCCACCGCGACCTACCTCGCGCGCATGCTCGGCCCCATGGGCCTGCGCGTGACCCGCCTCGCGTCGGGCCTCCCGGTCGGTGGAGACTTGGAGTACGCGGACGAGGTGACGCTCGGCCGGGCGTTCGAGGGCCGCCGCCTCGTCGGCGGCTGACGGGAGGTGACGAGCATGGGGGAGATCCACAACGACCCCGACCTGCGGGACATCGCCGAGGGCATGGCGGAGCAGGCCCGCGCCTACCTCACCACGACGACGCAGGTCGCGTCCGGCGCGGCCCCCGGCGCGGTGCTGCCGCTCCTGCTCCTCGCGCTGTCCGACGCGCTCGCCGCGGGCGCCCGCCTGGGGGCCGTGGGCGACGTCGTACCGGTGGAGCGCTTCGAGCCCGACGCCGGCCGCGACACGGACGTGGACCCGCTGCGGACGGCGCTCGCGCGGCTCTTCGACGGGTTCGACGACTACGCCGAGATCACCGACCCGCTCGTCGGTGCCGAGGTCGGCGCGGCGTCGCTCTCGGGCGACCTGGCGTGCGTGGCCGAGTGCCTCGCGAAGGGCCTGCAGCACTACGACGGCGGCCGTGAGCTCGAGGGCCTGTGGTGGTGGCAGTTCTCCTACGTCTCACTGTGGGGGGAGCGCGCCGCGAGCGCGCTGCGCGTCCTGCAGCTCGCGCTCGCGCACCTGCGTCTCGACGTCGAGGACGACGTCGCGACCGAGGCGGAGTACGACGCCCTTCAGTCTTGAGCCGTCGGTCCCGGCGCCGCGGGCGTCCCGCGGTCAGACGGCGCCGGCCGCCCGGCCGTAGTGGTCCGCCAGCCCGGCGAGGTACGGCTCCCACGGCACGGTGGCGGCGTCGCGCCCCTCGCGCACGGCGACGAGCCGGTCGAGGTAGTACTCCCACCCGGGCCCCACGTTCCGCGCGTCGTCGCCGGGGCCGAGGAGCTGGCGGAAGGTCAGCGTCGTGACGCCGTCCTGCTCGGTGAGCTCGAAGGACAGGTGCCACGTCTGGTCGCCCGAGGACGTCACCCCGGCGAAGCGGTGCGGCGGCTCGCACCGGGTGATGCGGTACTCCTCGGGATCGGGGTCGTCGCTCTCGGCCGTCATGAAGAACTCGACGCGGCCGGTCGCGGGGTCGCCCTCCCAGTAGCCGATCCACCGCGCGAGCCGGCCGGGCTCCGTGAGGCTCGCCCACACGTCGTCGGCCGGCGCGCGGAACGTCCGCGTGACGACGAGCTCGTCGCCCGCGGGGCCGCGCTCCACCGTCCCGCCGGGTGTCGGCAGACCGGGTGCTGGCGGGACGGGCGCTGCCGATGGGGTCGTCGGGTCGCTCATGCGCTCTCCTCGTGCCGGGTCGTGCCGCGCTCGGCACGACGTTCTCGGGTCGTGCGGCGGACCTCGAGGTCGAGGCCGTCGAGCGCCCGCGCCGGGACGGGCGGGGCGGGTCTGGTGAGCGCCGCGACGAACGCGGCGAGGGGGTCGAGCGCGGCGGGCCGCAGCGAGTAGACGCGACGGCGTCCCGCGACGACGGCCTCCACGAGCCCCGCCTCGCGCAGCACGCGCAGGTGGCGGCTCACGGCCGGGCGGGAGACGTCGTCGCGCACGCGCGCGAGGTCGCCCGCGCTGAGCGACCCCGCCCGCAGCGCGCGGAGCAGGTCGCGGCGCACGTCGTCGGCGACGGCCTCGAATACGTCCATCCGTCAAGCGTAACCGCACGGTTACGCATAGGGAAGGGTCGTGGCGTCCTCCGTGCCGCGAACCGGACGTGGACCCGGCCCGGGCGCGCCCCGTGGGCGTGGTACCACTGGGGGGTGCTTCCCGCCCTCTCCCTCCCGGTCTCCGGCGGGCTCGAGATCGACGGCGTGACCGTCCTCCTGCTCGTCCTCGCCGCGCTCACGGCGGGGTGGATCGACGCCGTCGTGGGCGGGGGCGGGCTCGTCCAGCTCCCGGCGCTCCTCCTGGTCCCGGGCATCAGCCCCGTCCAGGCGCTCGCGACGAACAAGCTCGCGAGCATCATGGGGACGTCGGTGAGCGCCGCGACGTACTACCGGCGCGTCGGGCCGGACCTGCGCACCGCGGGGCCCATGGCGCTCGCGGCGCTCGTGGGCGCCGTCGGGGGAGCGGCGCTCGCGTCGCGCATCCCGGCCGACCTGTTCAAGCCGATCATCCTCGTGGTGCTCGTCGGCGTCGCGGCCTACACGATCGCGAAGCCGAAGCTCGGGCACACGACGAACCTGCGCTGGGAGGGCAACGGCCACCGCTGGGCCGCGGCCGGGATCGGCCTCGTCATCGGCACCTACGACGGCCTGCTCGGCCCGGGCACGGGGACGTTCTTCGTCATCGCGCTCGTGAGCATCCTCGGGTACGCGTTCCTGCCGGCGTCGGCGCTCGCGAAGATCGCGAACTTCGCCACGAACGCCGGCGCGCTGATCTTCTTCGTGCCGTACGGCGCGGTGCTGTGGGGGCTGGGCCTCGTCATGGGCGCGGCCAACCTGCTCGGGGCGTACGTGGGCGCCCGGATGGCGGTCGCCAAGGGCAGCGCGTTCGTGCGCGTGGTGTTCGTGGTCGTCGTCGGCGCGCTCATCGTCAAGCTCGGGTACGACGTCGTCCACGACTTCACGGCCTGAGATCTCGGCGCATCGCGGCCGGTGTCATCCGTGGTGTCAACGTGTTGTCATCAAGGGGTTGCGGTGACACCACGAGTGGTGCCATGATGGCGTCATGGACCTCACCCCGTACGTCGACGACCTCCAGGACCGCCTCGCCGCTGCCGCGGACGCCGCCGGTGACGACGGCCGTCGGCTCGCCGAGCGCCTGACCGCTCCGCTGGACGCGGCCGTGCGCCTCGTCCTCCTCGACGCGCTCTCCGCCGCGGCGGGGGAGATCTCCGCGGAGCTCGCCCCCGGGTCGGTGGACGTGCGGCTGCGCGGCGGTGCCCCCGAGTTCGTGGTCGCCGTCCCCGCCGTCGCGCCCGCCCCGCCCGAGGCGCTCGTCCCGGCGAGCGCCCCGACCGCGCCGGCCGGCCCCGCGGCGGCCGACGTCGAGGCGGGGGCCACGACCCGCACGACCCTGCGCCTGCCCGACCACCTCAAGACGCAGGCCGAGACCGCCGCCGCGCGCGACGGCGTCTCCGTCAACACGTGGCTCGTGCGCGCGGTCGCCGCGGCGCTCGAGCAGTCCACCGGGCGCCCCGCCGCGCAGGCCCGCCCGCAGCAACGCGGCTCCGCCCGCGTCACCGGCTGGGTGCGCTGACCCCCACGGTCCCCGCCCCCGCCTCCTCCGACCGCACCTGACACCACCACGACACCACTCCTGGAGCTTCGTCATGCCCACTTTTCCTGCCCCTCAGCCCCTGCCCGTCGTCGTCGACGTGCCGTTCGCCCAGCTGCACGTGGTCGCCGGGGACCGCGACGACGTCGTCGTCACGGTCCTGCCGACCGACCCCGCGAAGTCCGGCAGCGTCCGCGCCGCCGAGGCGGTCCGCGTCGACGGCGACGGCAGCGCCCTGACGATCTCCTACCCCGGGTCGTGGAAGCAGTACGTGCTGCCGTTCGCGTCCGGCACCGCCGACATCACCGTCGAGCTGCCCGCGGGCTCCGACGTGCGCGGCAAGGCGGGCTCGCTCTACGCCGAGGGCAGGCTCGGCACCGTCGAGATGGCGCTCTCCGCCGGGGACGCCCGCGTCGAGGACGTCGACCGGCTCGACGTCAAGGCCTCGGCGGGCTCCGTGGCGGCGCGCCGCGTGCGGGGCTCGCTGGACGCCCGCGTCAGCGCCGGGTCGGTCCGCGTCGAGGAGGTCCGTGGCGAGGGCACCATCAAGGCGACCAACGGCACGACGACGGTCGGCGCCGTCACCGGCTCGCTCGCCGTGCACGGCGCGCACGGCGACATCGCGGTGGCGCGCGTGAGCGGCACGCTCACGGCCAAGTCCGCGCACGCCGGCATCCGGGTCGAGCGCCTGGACTCCGGGAGCGTCACCCTCGCGACGTCGTACGGCTCGATCGAGGTGGGCGTGCCCGAGGGCACCGCCGCGTTCCTCGACGCGAGCTCCGAGCACGGCAGCGTGCGCAACCACCTCACGCCCACGGAGGGCCCCGTCGAGGACGAGGCCACCGCGGAGATCCACGCCAGCACCGGGTTCGGCGACGTCGTCGTCCGCCGGCCCTGAACCCACCAACCTCAGGATCGGAGATCCGCAGATGTCTGCTGACCAGACCCTCGCCCCGGCCGTCCGGGTGCGAGGCATCGAGAAGTCGTACGGCGACCTGCGCGTGCTGCGCGGTGTCGACCTCGAGGTGGCGCGCGGGAGCATCGTCGCGCTGCTCGGGTCCAACGGTGCGGGCAAGACGACGCTCGTGCGGATCCTGTCCACCCTGCTCGCGCCGGACGCGGGGACCGCGGCCGTCGACGGGCACGACGTCGTCGCCCAGCCCGGGCAGGTGCGCGAGTCCATCTCGCTGACGGGGCAGTTCGCCGCGGTCGACGAGGTGCTCACCGGGCGGGAGAATCTGGTGCTCGTCGCCCGCCTGCGGCACCTGGCCGACCCGGGCCGCGTCGCGGACGACCTGCTCGCCCGGTTCGCCCTCACCGACGCCGGGGCCCGCCGCGCCGGGACCTACTCGGGCGGGATGCGGCGCCGGCTGGACATCGCCATGAGCCTCGTCGGCGACCCGTCCGTCATCTTCCTCGACGAGCCGACGACGGGCCTCGACCCGCAGGCCCGCAACGAGGTCTGGGCCACGGTGCGCGAGCTGGCCCGGGGCGGCACCACGGTGCTGCTCACCACCCAGTACCTCGACGAGGCCGAGCAGCTCGCCGACCGGATCGCGATCCTGCACCGCGGGACGATCATCCAGAACGGCACCCTGGCCGAGCTCAAGGCCCTGCTGCCCCCGGCGACCGTCGAGTACGTCGAGAAGCAGCCCTCCCTCGAGGACGTGTTCCTCGCGCTCGTCGGCGACGCCGGCGACAGCGCCCCCACCGCGGACCGGACGAGCGTCGACGGCGCCCGCCCGGCAGGAGAGGAAGCCCGATGACCACCCACGCCCTGGCCGACACCCGAGCCCTCACGGGCCGCTCGCTGCGCCACGTGCTGCGCAGCCCCGACACGATCATCACGACCGCCGTGACCCCGATCGCGCTCATGCTCCTGTTCGTCTACGTGCTCGGGGGCGCGATCGACACCGGGAGCGGCGGGTCGTACGTCGACTACCTGCTGCCCGGCATCCTGCTCATCACCGTCGCGTCGGGCGTCGCGTACACGTCCTACCGGCTGTTCCTGGACCTGCAGGGCGGCATCGTCGAGCGCTTCCGGTCGATGCCCGTCGCCCGGTCCAGCGTCCTGTGGGCGCACGTGCTCACCTCGCTCGTGGCCAACCTCGTCTCCGTGACGCTCGTCGTCGGGGTCGCGCTCCTCCTGGGGTTCCGCACGAGCGCGTCGGTGGGATCGTGGCTGGCCGTGCTCGGCATCCTCGTCCTGTTCGTCCTCGCGCTGACCTGGCTCGCGGTCGTCGCCGGGCTCTCGGCCAAGACGGTCGACGGCGCGTCGGCCTTCAGCTACCCGCTGATCTTCCTGCCGTTCGTCAGCTCGGCGTTCGTCCCGACGGACAGCATGCCGGGGCCGGTCGCGTGGTTCGCCGAGAACCAGCCCGTCACCGCGATCGTCGACACCCTGCGGTCCCTCTTCGCCGGCCAGCCCGTCGGGAGCGACATCTGGGTCGCGCTCGCGTGGCTCGTCGGCATCCTCGTCCTTGCCTATGCGTGGGCGACGGCGATCTACCGGCGCCGCGTCGGCTGACGACCGACCGGGACCGACGCCCGAGGGGCCGCGAGCGGGAGACCGCGCGCGGCCCCTCGGGCGTTCCCGCACCGTGCGGCCCGGAGCCGGCGGGCGGACCTTCGGTCCCGCCCCGTCGCGACCACCGGCCCTGTCCGGGACGCCGCCCGGCCGCGAGGATCGAGGGCGTGCAGACCCTCGCCCAGGCGGTGACCACCCAGTCGGAGGCGGCCCGGGAGAAGGTGCTCCTCGCCAGACGCCCCGGGCGCTACCTCGTCGCGGCGATGCTCGCGGGCGCGTACATCGGCGTCGGCGTCGTGCTCATGGTCGCGACGGCGGGCCCGTTCCTCGCCGCCGGGGCGCCGGGCGAGCGGCTCGTCGCCGGCGGCGTGTTCGCCGCGGCCCTCACCCTCGTCGTCTTCGCCGGGGCCGAGCTCGCCACGTCCGCGATGATGGTCCTCACCCAGGGCGTCGCCACGCGCGCCGTCCGGGTGCGCGACGCCGTCGCCACGCTGGGCCTGTGCCTCGTCGGCAACCTGGCCGGGTCGATGCTCTTCGCCTGGGCCGTCACGCAGGCGGGGGTGCTGCGCTCGAACGCGGCCGCGGGCGAGATGGTCGCCTCGATGCTGCGGGCCAAGGCGCACGAGACCGGGGGAGAGCTGTTCTTCCGCGGCGTGCTGTGCAACGTCCTCGTGTGCGCCGCGATCTGGGCCTGCGGGCGCCTGCGCTCGGAGGCGGGCAAGGCGGTCATCCTGTTCTGGGGGATCCTCGCGTTCATCGCGTCCGGGTTCGAGCACGTCGTCGCCAACATGACGACGTTCTCCCTCGGGCTCTTCGGCGACCTCGGCCCGACGACGTGGGCCGACTTCGGCCGCAACCTCACCTGGGTGGGCCTCGGCAACCTCGTCGGCGGGGCCGTCGTCGTCGGGCTGGCGTACGTCGTCGTGGCCGGTCCGCGGGCGCGCGTGCTGCCGGAGGTGTGACCCCGGCGTCGGTCGTCACGGTCCGCAGGGCGGGACGGGCTTGGCCGGGGCGTGGGACGCGTGCCTATCATCGACCGACCCACAAGCACCCGGCGGGCCGTTGAGAGAGACGGAGGCCGGCGACAGATGGAGCAGCACGTGGCACTTGTCGTGCAGAAGTACGGCGGTTCGTCCGTCTCGGACGCCGAGAGCATCAAGCGGGTGGCCAAGCGCATCGCCGAGGCGAAGCGGGCCGGGAACGACGTCGTCGTCGTGGTCTCGGCGATGGGCGACACGACCGACGAGCTCATCGACCTCGCCCAGCAGGTCAGCCCCCTCCCTCCGCAGCGCGAGATGGACATCCTCCTCACCGCGGGCGAGCGCATCTCGATGTCGCTGCTCGCGATGGCGATCACCAGCCTCGGCGTGAAGGCGAAGTCGTTCACCGGGCAGCAGGCCGGTCTCATCACCGACGCGGTGCACGGCAAGGCGCGCATCGTCGACGTCGTCCCGACGCGCGTGCGCGAGACCCTCGACCGCGGCCAGGTCGCGATCGTCGCGGGGTTCCAGGGCGTGACGCAGTCGACGAACGACGTGACGACGCTCGGTCGCGGCGGGTCGGACACGACCGCCGTCGCGCTCGCGGCCGGTCTCGACGCCGACGTGTGCGAGATCTACACCGACGTGGACGGCGTGTTCACGGCCGACCCGCGCATCGTGCCGTCCGCGCGCAAGATCGACCGCATCACGTACGAGGAGATGCTCGAGATGGCGGCGAGCGGCGCGAAGGTCCTCGCGCTGCGCTGCGTCGAGTACGGCCGCCGGTACGGCGTCCCCATCCACGTGCGCTCGTCCTTCAGCGGCAAGGACGGCACCTTCGTCAGCGCGGACGCGTACACCGCGCGCCCCGGCGCGAGCGCCGCCTCCCCGGCCGGCACCGCCGGCAGCACCGCAGACCTTCCCGAGGAGACCGTCATGGAAGACCCGATCATCTCCGGCGTCGCGCACGACCGCAGCGAGGCCAAGATCACCGTCGTCGGCGTGCCCGACGTCCCGGGCACGGCCGCGCGGATCTTCGAGGTCGTCGCGGGCTCGGGCGTGAACATCGACATGATCGTGCAGAACGTGTCGGCGGCCCGCACGGGCCTCACCGACATCTCGTTCTCCCTGCCCGAGGGCGACGGCCCGGCCGCGATGTCCGCCCTCTCGGCGCTGCAGGCCGAGATCGGGTTCGACTCGCTCCAGTTCGACGACCAGATCGGCAAGCTCTCGCTCGTCGGCGCGGGCATGAAGTCGCACCCCGGCGTCTCCGCGAAGCTGTTCGGCGCGCTGCGCGACGCGGGCATCAACATCGAGATGATCTCCACCTCGGAGATCCGCATCTCCGTCGTCACGCGCGAGGACTCGCTCGACGACGCGGTGCGCGCCGTGCACACCGCCTTCGAGCTCGACGCCGCCGACGGCGAGGCCGTCGTCTACGCCGGCACCGGCCGCTGACCCGACGCAGGAGAGGACCCACCATGAGCACCCAGAGCACCCCCGGTCTACACCTCGCCGTCGTCGGCGCGACCGGCCAGGTCGGCGCGGTCATGCGCCGCCTCCTCGAGGAGCGCGACCTGCCCGTCGCGAGCGTCCGCTACTTCGCGTCGGCGCGCTCCGCCGGGTCGACGCTCCCGTGGCGCGGGACCGACGTCGTCGTGGAGGACGTCGCCGCGACCTCGACCGAGGACCTGCGCGGGATCGACGTCGCGCTCTTCTCCGCGGGCGGCGCGACGTCGAAGGCGCAGGCCGAGCGGTTCGCCGCCGCGGGCGCCGTCGTCATCGACAACTCCTCCGCGTGGCGCATGGACCCCGACGTCCCGCTCGTCGTCTCGGAGGTGAACCCGGGCGCGCTGCGCGAGGCGCGCAAGGGCATCATCGCCAACCCCAACTGCACGACGATGGCCGCGATGCCCGTCCTCAAGCCGCTCGCGGACGAGGCCGGGCTGGAGCGCCTGGTCGTCGCGACGTACCAGGCCGTCTCCGGGGCCGGGCTCGCCGGCGCGGAGGAGCTGCGCGCCCAGGCCGTCGCGGGCGCGGCGGCCGAGGGCACGGGTGCCGGGCTCGTCGGGCTCGTGCACGACGGCGGCGCGGTCGCCCTCCCCGAGCCCACCGTCTTCCCGCGCAACGTCGCGTTCAACGTCGTCCCGCTCGCCGGGTCGATCGTCGACGACGGGCAGGAGGAGACGGACGAGGAGAAGAAGCTCCGCAACGAGTCCCGCAAGATCCTCGGGCTGCCCGAGCTCGCCGTCGCGGGCACGTGCGTGCGCGTCCCCGTGTTCACCGGGCACTCGCTCGCGATCCACGCCGAGTTCGGCGCCCCGATCACGCCCGACCGAGCACGCGAGATCCTCGCTGCTGCTCCCGGCGTCGCGCTCGCGGACGTCCCGAACCCGCTGGAGGCGGCCGGCAAGGACCCGTCGTTCGTCGGTCGCGTCCGCACCGACCAGTCCGTCCCCGGCGGACGCGGCCTCGTGCTGTTCGTCTCGAACGACAACCTCCGCAAGGGCGCCGCGCTCAACGCGGTGCAGCTCGCCGAGCTCGTCGCGCAGGACCTGGACGGCGTCCGCGCCGCGTTCGCCCCCGCCCTCGCGAGGTAGAGCCCCGGTCCCGCGAGGTAGAGCCCTGGTCCGCCGAGGTAGAGCCCTGGTCGTGACCAGGGCTCTACCTCGCGAGCAGGGGGTGTCAGCGGGGTGCGCTCAGCCCTCGACGAGCCGGGCCATGTCGTCCCCGTCCGCGAGGCCCACGATGTTGCCGGCCGGGTCGGTGAACCAGGCGCCGTCGCCGCCCTCCATGAAGCCGCGTGCGATCCCCTTCTCGTCCTGGTCGAACCCTTCGTAGCGCTCGAACGTCACGCCCTTCGCGGTGAGCTCGTCGACGACCTGGTCCACGTCGTCGACGGTGAGGTGCATGACCGTGAAGGCGGCCGGCCGATGGTCCTCCTTCGGGTAGACGAACACGTCCGAGCCGCCGCCGAGGTGGAGCACCAGACCGTTCCCGCCGTCGAGTGCCGTGACGGGGAGCCCGAGGGTGTCCCCGTAGAACGCGCGCGCCGCGTCGAGGTCGTCCGCCGAGAAGCTGGAGAACCCGCGCCTGATGGTGACCATCGTTGCCTCACTCCTTCGGGACCGCCGGCGGCCGGAGGGCGGGGCCCGCCGCGGACGCCGGATCCTCCCAGCGTCCCACCGCCGGTCCGCCGTGGGTACCGCCCGGGGCGGGTGAAGGGAGCGGGTCAGGGCGAGCGTGCGGGCGCGGGGCGGGTCCCGAGCGTCGGTGCGAGCACCCACAGGGCCGTGGCGGCGAGCACGTGCCAGACGGCGTGCCCCGGGAGCGCGAGGCCGAGCGCGCCGTCGGCGTCGCACAGCGGCCAGCCCGGTCGGGTCAGGGTCCCCACGGTGCCGCCGACGGCGAGCAGCACGAGCGCGACGACCGTACGGCGTCGGACGGCGGGCCGTCGCCACGCGCGCGCGGCGCTCGCGGCCACGGCGACGCCCGCCGCGACCACCTGGGCGGCGGTGGACGCCGGCACCGGGAAAGTCGCGAGCACGACCCCGAGCAGGGTCGGCGCGAGCCACCACCACGTCCGCAGGCGACGCCCGGTGAGGTCCGCGACGGCGTCGGCGGCGACGAGCGCGAGCGCGCCGAGCAGCGGCGGGTCGTGCGCGACGGGGTTCCACGACGGCGACGGCCCGTGCTGCACCACGGAGCCCACCCCGATGAGGGCGACCAGCACCCCGAAGGCCACGCGCAGGCGCGACGCCGCACCCACGGCGTCGGCCACGCCCGGGGCTGGGTGCGTCCTGGTTCCGGACCGCCGCGCCGCCACCACGACGGCCGCGCCGGCCAGGACGAACGCGAGGCTCGTCCACGTGCTCAGCGGCTCGGCCCAGGGCGTCCCGCCCGCGAGCTCGCACGCTCCGCCCACCCCGCCTCCTCCGCCTCGCGGTCCGCCGGACGGGCCCGACCGGCACCGGCCCTGCCACTGACATCCCCCATCGTTCCGCCCGGCGTCGGTCGCCGCGCGTCCGGACGAGGGGTTGCGCCGGGCAGCCCATCTGTGGTTCATTACTCAAGTAATGAACCACAGAACGCGCGAGGCGGGAGAGGATGGGACCCATGTTCGACGGACCTGAACCCATCTACCTCCAGATCGCGCAGATGATCCGTGCGCAGGTGCTCGCGGGGGAGCTCGCGGAGGAGGAGCAGGTCATGTCCACGACGCAGTTCGCGACGACGTTCCGGATCAACCCGGCGACGGCAGCCAAGGCGTTCGCCGGCCTCGTCGACGAGGGCGTCCTCTACAAGCGGCGCGGGCTCGGCATGTTCGTCGCACCCGGCGCGCGCGAACGGCTGCTCGCCGAGCACCGCGCGCGGTTCTTCGACGAGGTCCTCGACCCCGCGCTGGCGCAGGCGGACCTCCTGGACATCCCGGCCGCCGAGATCGTCGAGCACGTCCTCGGCCGCCCGCGGCCCGCCGGTCCCGGGACCGGCGACGCACCCCGTACCGGCCCCGACACCGACCCCACCCCGAGGTGAGACCCGTGACCGCCCGGCCCACCAGCCACCCCACCGACCTCCCCGCCGCGACCGCGCCCTTCGGCGCCGAGGTGCGCGACGTCGTCGTGCGGTACTCCCGCGGCGACGACCCCGCGCTCGACGGCGCGACCCTGACGATCCGGCCCGGCGTCATCACCGGCCTCCTGGGCCGCAACGGCGCCGGCAAGACGACGCTCGCCGCCCTGCTCGCCGCGTTCCGGCGCCCGACGTCGGGCACGGTCCGCGTCGGCCTGGACGGCGAGCTCGAGGACCCGTTCGAGAACGTCTGGGCGACGATGCACACCCAGCTCGTGCGCGAGAGCGGCGACGTGGGGGAGTCCGACAAGGCGCGCGACACGCTCGAGTACTACGCCGACGTGCGCCCGCACTGGGACGCCGACCTCGCCGGGCGCCTCCTCGACACGTTCGAGGTGGACGTCCGCAAGAAGCCGAACGAGCTCTCGCGCGGCAAGCGCTCGGCGCTCGGCGCGGTCGTCGGGCTCGCCGCCCGCGCGCCCCTGACGATCTTCGACGAGGTCTACCTCGGCATGGACGCCCCGAGCCGCTACGCGTTCTACGACGCGCTCGTCGCGGACTACGCCGAGCACCCGCGCACGATCCTGCTCTCGAGCCACCTGATCGCCGAGGTCGAGCGGCTCTTCGAGGACGTCGTGATCATCGACCGCGGGCGGGTCCTGCTCGCCGAGAACGCCGACGACGTCCGCGCGCGCGGCGTCAGCCTCACCGGGCCGGCGGACGTGGTCGAGCGCCACACCGCGGGCCGGGAGGTGCTCGCCCGGCAGCGGCTGGGCAGCACGGCCCAGGTCACCCTCTTCGGCGCGTTCGCCCCCGACGAGCGGGCCGCGGCCGCCGCGGCCGGGCTCGAGGTCGGGGCGGTGCCCGTCCAGGACCTGTTCGTCCACCTCACGCGCAACGACCGCACCGAGGACGGCGCGCTCGCCCGCACCCGCACTCAGGAGGCACGATGACCGCCACGACCCCGCGCGCCGCGGAGCGCCGCGCGCTCGAGAAGGCCGCCCACCGGCGCGGCGTCCGCGCCGTCGCCTGGTACTTCATCGGCGGTACCTGGTACGTCGGCGTGTGGTTCTGGCTCATCGCGCTCGCCATCGGGGCCCTCGTCCTGTGGATCATGCTGCGCAACGACGACGTGAGCATCGAGGGCGTGGGCGGCGTCGCGGGCTCGGCAAAATTCTTCCTCTTCGTCATGGGCATCCTCCTGCCGCTCATGTCGATCGCGCTGCACGTCGCCGCCGGCGGCACGCGGCGGTCGTACACGCACGGGCTGTGGATCGGCGCCGCCGTCTCCGGGCTCACGTTCGGGATCGCGACCGCGCTCGTGCGGTGGGCGGAGTGGGCGCTGTTCCGCCGGGCCGGCTGGCCGACGGAGCAGGACCTCACGCAGCTCTACGCGGACGGGTCCGAGGTCGGGCTCATGATCCTCGTCGAGGGCACGTTCTGCGTCGTCTACTACCTCGCGGGCATGGTCGTCGCCGCGGGCTTCTACGGCTTCGGGTTCCTGCGCGGCGTGCTCCTCGTCGTCGCGTCGCTCGCGACCGTCGTGGTGAGCGAGGTGTTCCTCCGCTCCGGGTTCTTCGGCCACGCGCTCTCGCGCGTCGTCGGTCTCGACGGCACCCCCGTCTGGCTCGCCGTGCTCGGCGGGCTCGCCGGGGTCGTGCTCGCCGCACTGCTCCTGCGCGTCGTCCTGCGGGGCGTCGCGATCCGTCCGGTCGAGTTCGCGGGCACCGCGAGCGCCTGACCGGCAGCACCCTCCCGACCGCATCCCCACCCGTCCGGGCGGCGCACGGCGCCGTCCGTGGGTGCCGCACACCCTCCTGGAGGTCACCATGAGCACCGCAGCACCGCCCCCGGGCGGCACGACGGCGACGTCGCCCGCCCCGCCCACCGGCCGCACGGCCGGGCCCGCCCCGGTCGTCGAGATCCGGAACCTGCGCAAGACGTACCCGGGACCGCAGGGTTCCGGCACGCGCACCGTCGCGGTCGAGGACGTGAGCCTCACCGTCCGGCAGGGCGAGATCTTCGGCATCCTCGGGCCCAACGGGGCCGGCAAGACGACGACCGTCGAGTGCCTCGCCGGGCTGCGCCAGGCCGACGGCGGCACGGTGCGCGTGCTCGGCGTCGACCCGCAGGCCGACCCCGCCGCGGTGCGCGACGTCGTCGGCGTCCAGCTCCAGGAGGCCGCGCTCAACGAGAAGATCACGGTCGAGGAGGCGATGCGGCTCTTCGCGTCGTTCTACGCGTCGCCCGGCGACGTGGAGGAGCTCCTCGACCTGCTCGACCTCGCCGCGCACCGGCGCGTCGCGTTCGCCAAGCTCTCGGGCGGGCAGAAGCAGCGCCTGTCGATCGCGCTCGCGCTCGTGGGGAACCCGCGCGTCGCGATCCTCGACGAGCTGACCACCGGGCTGGACCCGGCGGCCCGCCGCGCGACGTGGGAGCTCGTCGAGCGCGTGCGCGACCGCGGCGTGACGATCCTGCTCGTCACGCACTTCATGGACGAGGCGGAGCGCCTGTGCGACCGGCTCGTCATCATCGACCGCGGCCGGGTCGTCGCGCAGGGCACGCCCGCGGAGCTCGTCGACTCCGTCGACACGTCGCGCACCGTGCGCCTGCGCGTGCCGCCCGCGGACCACGACCTCGCGCTGCACACGATCGCGGGGCTCGCGGACGTCGAGCGCGTCGAGGCGTCGCCGAGCGGCGGGCGCGAGATCGAGGTCACGGGCTCCCGGCGGGTGCTGCCCGCCGTCGTGCTCGCGCTCGCCGAGCAGGAGGTCGTGCCCGACGACGTCCGGACCGTCTCCCGCACGCTCGAGGACGTCTTCGTGGCCGTGACCGGCCGCACCTACGACCCGGACGCGACCGACGTCTCGGACGCGACCGACGCCCGGCCGACCCGAGGGGAGTCCCGATGACCGCCACGACCCTGACCCCGTCCGCCGTGCCCGTCCGCCGCAGCAGCGGCTGGCGCGGGTTCGGCGTCCTGCTCGCCACGGAGGCGCGGCTCTGGCTGCGCGACCCGGGGACGGTGTTCTTCGCGCTCGTGTTCCCGACCGTCCTGCTCGTCGGGGTCGGGTTCGCCATCCCCGGGATGCGCGTGCCGATCGAGGACGCGCCCCCGCCGTGGGGCGGGCTCACGCCCGTCGCGCTCTACGCGCCCGTGGTGCTCGCCGCCGCGATCGCGACCCCGGCCCTGACGACCATGCCGGTCTACTTCGCCACGTTCCGCGAGAAGGGCCTGCTGCGGCGGCTGTCGACGACGCCCATGCGCCCGCAGGGGATCGTCGTCGCGCACCTCGTCATCAACCTCGTGGCCGTCGTGGTCGCGTCGGCCGTCGCGCTCGTCGTCGGGCAGCTCGTGTTCGGCCTGCCGGCGCCGCAGAACGCGGCGACGGTCGTGCTGGCGTTCGTCCTCGGCGTCGCGTCGATGTACGCGCTCGGCACCCTCGTCGCGGCGCGCGCACCCAAGGCGAGCACGGCGTCCGCGATCGGGACGCTGATCTACTTCCCGCTCCTGTTCCTCTCCGGGCTGTGGACGCCGGGGCCGATGATGCCGGAGGCCGTGGCGCAGGTCGGCAGGTTCACGCCGCTCGGCGCCGCGTCGCAGGCGATGACGGCGGGGTGGTTCGAGGAGGGCTTCCCCACGGTGCAGGTGGTCGTCATGGTCGTGTGGACGGCCGTGCTCCTGCCGCTCGGCATCCGGCTCTTCCGCTGGAGCTGAGGCGGGACCGACCGCGGAGCCGGGCCCTCGGCCCCGTCCGCGCCACCGCTCGGCCTCGTCCGGGTGGCGGCCCGGCCCCGCGGGCGTGGCCGCCGGAGCGCCCCTAGCCTGACCGGCATGAAGCCCTTCCTGCTGCTGGCGTCCCGGGCGGAGGACCCGGCCGCGGACGGCGAGCACGCGGCGGTGCTGCGTCACTCCGGCCTCGCGCCGCACGAGCTGCACCGCGTGCGGATGGAGGCGGGCCCGCTGCCGGCGATCGACCTCGACGCGTACTCGGGGTGATCGTCGGCGGCAGCCCGTTCGACTCGTCGCGGCCCGAGGCGGAGAAGTCGGCGACGCAGCGCCGGGTCGAGCGCGAGCTCGCGCCGCTCCTGGACGAGATCGTCGAGCGCGACGTCCCCTTCCTCGGGGCGTGCTACGGCGTCGGGACCCTCGGCCTGCACGAGGGCGCGGTGCTGGACGACACGTACGCCGAGCCCATCTCGCCCGTGACGATCCGGCTCACCCCGGAGGGCCGGGCCGACCCGCTGCTCGCGGGCCTGCCCGACGCGTTCGAGGCGTACGTGGGCCACAAGGAGGCGGTGCGGGAGCTGCCGCCGCACGCGGTGCTGCTCGCCACGTCGGACGCGTGCCCGGTGCAGATGTTCCGCGTCAAGGAGAACCTCTACGCGACGCAGTTCCACCCGGAGCTCGACCTGGAGGGCATCCTCACGCGCATCGGCGTCTACCGGGACTACGGCTACTTCCCGCCCGAGGCTGCGGGCGACGTCGAGGCGGCCGTCCGGCGCGGCGACGTCCGGGAGCCCCACCGCATCCTCGCCACTTTCGTCCGCCGCTACGCAACCGACTGAGACCGAGCCGGTCCCGCTCCCCGCAGGTCGAGCAGGTGGTCGTGGTCCGTCCTGCCGCCAGGACGGACCACGACCACCTGCTCGGCGGAGCGTGTCAGCGGGTGGCGGGCGCCGGGTGGGGGGCGTCGGCGGGTGTCGGGTCGGCCGCTGCCTCCGCCGCTACGGCGCGGCGGTGCGCCCGCACCGACCAGACGACGGCCGCGGCCCAGACGACCGCGACGAGCGCCAGCACGACGCCCTGGACCGCGCTGCTCGCGTCCACCCAGTCGGAGCGCAGCAGCGTGCGGACGTTGGTGAGCACGATGACGCCGCCCACGGCCGAGCCGAGGATCCGGGGCGGGAGCATCCGCACGAGCCACGCCGCGATCGGCGCGGCGACGAGCCCGCCGAGGAGGAGCGCCACGACCCACGTCAGGTCGATCCCCTGCGAGCCGAGCGACCAGAGGAACCCGAGCGACGCGGCGACCGCGACGAGGAACTCGCTCGTGTCGACGGACCCGATGACCTTGCGGGGCTCGATCCGGCCCGACGCGAGCAGGGCGGGCGTGCCCACCGGGCCCCAGCCGCCGCCGCCCGTGGCGTCGACGAAGCCGGCCACGAGGCCGAGCGGCGCGAGGAACCGCTTGCGCAGCGGCAGCCCGAGGCGACCCGTCGGCAGCCCGGCGAACGTGAAGCGTGAGAGCACGTAGACGCCGAGCGCGAGGAGCAGCAGCGACATGACGGGGGCGGCGACCTCGGTCGACAGGTTCGCGAGGAACGTCGCGCCCGCGAACGCCCCGAGCGCGCCCGGCACGCCGATGCGCAGCACGACCTTCCAGTCGACGTTCCCGAACCGCCAGTGCGCCGCGCCGGACGCGAGCGTCGTCCCGATCTCCGCGAGGTGGATCGTCGCCGACGCCGCCGCGGGGTTGGTCCCGATCGCGAGCAGGAGCGTCGTGGACGTCACGCCGTACGCCATGCCGAGGCTGCCGTCGACGAGCTGGGCACCGAGGCCCACGAGGGCCAGCAGGACGAGGGTCCGCACCGGGGCCTCCTTGCTCGGGCCGTCGGGAGGGTCCCGACGTGTCCTGACAAGGTTGACCGGACGGGTCCACTATGTGAAGCGCCGACCGCATCGTGGGCCAGTGTTAACGGGAGCGTCCCGTCAGGGGTTCTCCCACGCGTCGGCGCGGGCCGCGAGCGCGTGCACGTCGTCGGGCAGGTCGCGGCGCACGACGTCGTCGATCGTCACGCGGTCCAGCACGTCGCGGACGCTCGCGCGCAGGGCGATCCACACCTCGAGCAGGCCCGCCGCGGAGCCGTCGTACTCGAGGCTCGGGGGGCGCTCGTCGCGGACCGTGACGAGGGGGCCGTCGACCGCGCGGAAGACGTCGGCGAGCGTCACCTCGGACGCCGGGCGCGCGAGGCGGTGGCCGCCGGAGCGCCCGCGGACGCTCGCGACGATCCCGGCCCGGCGCAGGTCGCCGAGGATCCGTTCGAGGAAGCTCACCGGGAGGCCCTGACCCGTCGCGAGGTCCTCCGCCCGCACCGGGTCGCCGTGCGGCGACGCCGCGAGCTCGGCGCACGCCCGCACCGCATAGTCCGCCTTCGCCGAGACACGCATGAGGACATTGTGCCGTGCGCGGGTCTCACCCCGGGGCGCCGCTGCCCCTCGCGACCCCTTCCCCCCTACGCTGTGACGCGTGGACGTGCACGAGCGCAACAACGTGCGGGTCATGGGGGCGCAGGACGGCCCGACGATGGTCTTCGCGCACGGTTTCGGCTGCGACCAGTCGATGTGGCGCTTCGTCGCGCCCGCTTTCGCGACGGACCACCGGGTCGTGCTGTTCGACCACTCGGGGTGCGGGGCGTCGCACCCGACCGCGCACGACGCCGTCCGGCACGCCGACCTCGCGGGCTACGCCGCGGACGTGGTGGAGATCGTCGAGGCCGTTGGACCCGGGGACGGGCGCGGCCCCGTGGTGCTCGTCGGCCACTCGGTGAGCGCCGTGATCGCGCTGCTCGCGGCGGCCGACCGCCCGGACCTGTTCGACCGGCTGGTGCTCGTGGGCCCGAGCCCGCGGTACGTCGACGACGACGGCTACCGCGGCGGGTGCACGGCCGAGGAGATCGACGAGCTCCTGGAGACGATGGACGCGAACTACCTCGGCTGGACGCAGGTCATGGCGCCCGTGATCGCCGGGAACCCGGACCGCCCGGCGCTCGGCGACGAGCTCGCTGCGGTGTTCCGGCGCAACGACCCCGCGATCGCGCGCCAGTTCGCGCGGGCGACGTTCCTCGGCGACAACCGGGCCGACCTGGCGCGCGTGCGCACGCGGAGCCTCGTGGTGCAGAGCCGGGAGGACGTCATCGCGCCGCCCGAGGTCGGGCGCTACGTGCACGAGCACCTGCCCGGCAGCGACCTCGTCGTCATCGACTCGGTGGGGCACTGCCCGAACCTCTCGCACCCGGACCTCCTCGTGCGCGCGATGCGCGACTGGCTGGGCGCCGCCTGATGGCGATGTCCCGGGCCGAGCGCTGGGCGCTCGCCCCCGTCGCGCTGCTCCTCCTCGACACCGAGGCGCGCGTCCTCGACGCCAACGACGAGTTCCTGCGGACGATCGAGGTCCCGGACGTCGAGGCGGTCGCGGGCCGCCGGCTGGCGGACCTGCTCACGGTGGGCGGGCGCATCTTCTGGGAGACGCACGTCGGCCCGCGCCTGCACATCGAGGGCCGCGTGGACGAGGTCGCGGTCGAGCTCCGCACGCCCGGGGGTCGCGAGCCCGTGCTGCTCACGGCGATCGAGCGCGAGGCGCGCGGCGAGCGGCTGATCGAGGTCGCGATGCTGGGCGCGCGCGAGCGGTCGCGGTTCGAGCACGAGCTCGTCGAGGCGCGCCGCGCGGCGGAGGAGGCGGAGCGCCGGGTGCGGCTGCTGCACGGCGTCGCGGCCGACCTCGCGAGCGTCGCCGGTCTCGACGGCGTCGCGTGGGTCCTGCTCCGCGCGGCCGTCACGATGCTGGGCGCGGGCGACGCCGCGCTGTGGACGGCGCAGGAGCGCGGCCCGCTGCGGCGGTGGGGCGGCGCCGTCGGCGTCCTGGCGCCGTCGATCGACGAGCTCACCGAGGCGACGGTGCGGGACGACGGGACGGTCGTCGTGCCGCTGCGCACCGCGGGCGCGCTGCTCGGCGTGCTCGCGCTCGAACCACGTCGCGCCGCGGGTTCCGACCCCGTCGACCTGGGCACCGCCGCCGCCGCGGGCCAGCTCGCGGCGCTCGCGCTCTCGCGCGCGCGGGTCCACGAGCAGAGCGTCTCGGTCGCGAGCGAGCTCCAGGGCGCGATGCTCTCGGACGGGATCGTCGCCGACCCGCAGGTCGAGGTCTCGGCGTGCTACCGCCCGGGCGTCCACGACCTCCAGGTCGGCGGCGACTGGTACGACACCTTCCGGGTCGCGCCCGACGTCGTCGCGCTCAGCGTGGGGGACGTCGTCGGCCGCGGGCTCAAGGCGGCGACGTCGATGGGGCAGCTGCGCACCGCCGTCCGGGCGGCGTCCGACACGGGGCTGCCGCCCGAGGAGGTGGTCGAGCGCGTCGACCGCTTCGTCGACCGGACGGGCACGGGCTTCATGGCGAGCCTGGTCTACGGGGAGCTCGACCTGCGCGCCGGGGTGCTGCGCTACACGTGCGCGGGCCACCTGCCGCCCCTGCTCGTGCGGGCCGGCGGCTCCGCGGCGTACCTGTGGGAGGCGCGGTCGACGCCGCTTGGCGTGCGGGGCACGACGCCGCGCGTCGCCAAGGCGGTGCGGCTCGCCCCGGGCGACCTCCTGCTGCTCTTCACGGACGGCGTGGTCGAGCGCCGCGACCGGCCGCTCGCGCTGGCGCTCGACGAGCTCGCGGACGTCGTCACGCGCGCCCTCGACGTCGGCCTGCGCGACGACCGGCTGCTGGAGGCCGTCGTCTCGCGCGCGCCCGAGGACGACGACGCGTGCCTGCTCGCGGTGCGCTGGCTCGGTCCCGCCGAGGACGGACGGGCGGTGCCCGACGCTCCGGCCGCCGCGTCAGCGGACGAAGAACGGGGCGGCTGAGGGGTCGGCGAGCCGCGCGAGGGCGTGGTCGAGGCGCTCGGTCGACGAGCGCGCGACGTCGTCGGGCAGGGCGTCCGGGGCGAACCACGCGACGGCGAGGGACTCGTCGTCCGCGACGTGCGCCGCCGCGGCGGCCGCCGGCGACACCGGGCGGCACAGGAACGCCAGGTCGAGGTACTGCGACCGGTCGCCGTTCGGGTACTCCATCGGCTCGGTGACCGTCACCGCGACGAGCGCGTCCACCACGACCTCGACGCCCGTCTCCTCGAGCACCTCGCGCGCGAGCCCGACCGCCGGGTCCTCGCCCGGCTCGAGGATCCCGCTGATCACGGCCCACTGGCCGGAGTCGGCGCGCTGCCCGAGCAGCACGCGGCCGGCGTCGTCCACGACGACGCCCGACACCCCCGGCATCCACAGCAGGTCGGTCCCGACACGGGAGCGGAGGGCGGCGACGAAGTCGGGGATCGGCATGCCCCGAGCGTAGGCGCTGCCCGACCGGCCCGTGAGACGGGCCGTCCGCCCCTCGGAGCCGCTGTGCTACGGTCGGCTCGTGACTTCTCAGTGGTATTGGCGCTTTACGCAGGCTCCCGGTGGGGCCGTGCGGGCGTCAGCCTGACCACAGATCACCACCCGGAGCCAGCACAGGGCCTTGGACGCGGACCGCGTCCGGGCCCTTCGTCGTGAGACGGGCCGCTCCGGGACCACGGGCGGCAGCAGGCCGGTGGAGCGCCGCTGGGCATCCCGACTCACGGCGTTCCCCAGACCCCGCCGCACAGACCAGGAGCCCCCCGTGACCAGCACCACCACCTCGCCCGAGACCGCGACGACCGACGGCGCGACGAGTACCGTCGACCCCGTGGACAGCCCCGAGCTCCAGGCCCGCACGAGCGACCTGCGGGTCCGCGCGCTCGACGCCCTCCCCGCGCCGCGCGCCATGCTCGCCGACCTGCCCCTCGGCGCGACGCGCAGCGACCTCGTGACGACGTCGCGCCGCGAGGTCCGTGACGTCCTCGCGGGCGACGACGACCGCCTCCTCGTCATCGTCGGCCCCTGCTCGGTGCACGACCCCGAGGCCGCGCTCGAGTACGCGGGGCGCCTGGCCGCCGTCGCGCACGAGCTCGCGGACGACCTCATGGTCGTCATGCGCGTCTACTTCGAGAAGCCGCGCACGACCGTGGGCTGGAAGGGCCTCATCAACGACCCGCACCTCGACGGCTCGCACGACGTGCACCACGGCCTGCGGCTCGCGCGCGAGGTGCTGCTCGGCGTCCTCGACGCCGGCGTCCCGGCCGCGTGCGAGTTCCTCGAGCCGACGAGCCCGCAGTACATCGCCGACGCGGTGTCGTGGGGCGCGATCGGCGCGCGCAACGCCGAGTCGCAGGTGCACCGCCAGCTCGCCTCGGGGCTGTCCATGCCCGTCGGGTTCAAGAACGCGACCGACGGCGACGTGCAGATCGCGGTCGACGGCTGCATCACCGCGGCGAGCGAGCACACGTTCTTCGGCATGGACTCGCTCGGCCGGGCCGCCGCCGTGGAGACCGCGGGCAACCCCGACTGCCACGTCATCCTGCGCGGCGGGCGCTCGGGTCCCAACTACGGGGCCGACGACGTCGCGGCGGCGCTCGCGGTCGCGCGCACCTCGGGTCGCGGCGGGGTCACGGAGCACGGGCTCGTCGTCGACGCGTCGCACGGCAACTCCGGCAAGAGCCACGTGCGCCAGGCGGAGGTCGTGCGCGAGGTCTCCGCGCGGCTGGCCGAGGGCGAGCAGGGCATCACGGGCCTCATGATGGAGAGCTTCCTCGTGGCGGGTGCGCAGAAGCCCGCGCCGAGCGGCCTCGTCTACGGGCAGTCCGTCACGGACGCGTGCATCGACTGGGACACGACGGCCGACCTCCTGCAGGAGCTCGCGGCGGCGGTCCGCGCCCGGCGCGCGCTCTGAGCGGTGCCCGCGGGACGAGGACCCATCCGTCCGCGCGTCGGCGCCGAACCCAGGGTGTCCCGGACGGACCGGGACGGCGCTGGCGACGGGAGGTCGGGTGCCGAGAGCCGTGGTCGACGCGCCGCAGCGCGTGCGGGAGGCGCCCGTGCTGCACACTGACCGGGTGCCACCTCCCGTGACGACGAACCCGGCGGTCGACGCCGCCCTCGCGGCGTGCGCCGGCGGCGACCCCGCCGCGTTCGCGCCCGTCTACGACGCGCTCGCGCCGGTCGCGTACGGCACGTGCCTGGGGGTCCTGCGGGACCCGGACCACGCGGCGGAGGTCGTGCAGGAGGTGATGGTGGAGGTGTGGCAGACGGCGGCGCGCTACGACGCGACCCGCGGCTCGGCGCGAACCTGGGTCGCCACGCTCGCCCGGCGGCGCGCGGTGGACCGCGTGCGGGCCGAGCAGGCGCGCCGTGACCGCGACCAGCGCGACGTGGACGCCTCGACGGCCGCGGCACCGCGGGACGTGGTGGTGGAGGACGTCGAGCGACGTCTCGAGGGCGCGGCCGTGCGGCGGTGCCTGGACTCGCTCACGGCGACGCAGCGGGAGGCGGTCGTGCAGGCGTACTACGGCGGGCTCACCTACCGGGAGGTCGCCGAGCGGCTCGACGCCGCGCTGCCGACCGTGAAGTCCCGCATCCGGGACGGGCTCCTGCGGCTCCGCGACTGCCTGGGGGTGCGTCGTGGCTGACCCGACCACGCCCCGCGGCGACGGCGCGCACGACCGTCCGGACGTCCGCGACCTGCTCCCCGCCTACGCGCTCGACGCGGTGGACGACGTCGAGCGGCGCGCCGTCGAGCGCCTGCTCGCGGCCGACCCCGACGCGCGGCGCGAGCTCGACGAGTACCGCGACGTCGTGGCGGCGTTCACCGTCGAGAGCGCCCCGCCGCCCGCGCTGCGCGACACCGTCCTGGCCCGGGTGGCCGCGTCCGAGGCCACGCTCCCGCCCGCCGGGGAGAGGACGGGGGGCGTCGTCGTCGACCTCGCGGCCGCGCGCCGCGCCCGCCGTCGGCGCTGGACCGGGCTCGCGGCGGCGGTGGCCGCGGTGGTCGCGGTGGCCGTCCCGACCACGGTCGCGGTCCGCGCGACGCAGGAGCAGTCCCGCCTGGAGGCGCGGGCGGACGCGATCGAGCGCATGCTCGCCGACCCCGACGCGACGATCCTGCACGGCGACGTGGCGGGCGGCGGGCAGGCGTCCGTCCTCGCGGCGGGCGACGACATGTACTTCCGCGCGTCCGACCTGCCGGACGCGGGCGACGACCGGGACTACCAGCTCTGGGTGGTCGAGCCCGACGGCGCCGTCGTCTCGGCGGGCGTCCTCGACGTCCAGGACGGCAGCACGTCGCGGCTCGTCCAGGGCGAGCCGGGCGTCGGCATGGCCGTGACGGTCGAGCCGGCGGGCGGCTCGGAGCAGCCCACGACGGACCCGGTGGTCGCGCTCGTCGGCTGAGCGCCGCGGCCCGGAGGGGTCGGGACGCGCGCGGGAAAACTCGTGCCGATCCCGACCCATCCACCCGGGGCGGCGCTCCGAACCCTCGGCATGACGCCCCGCACCGGCGGGGCGACGACCCGAGGAGAGACCGATGAACGTTCGCACCCGCACGTCGTACGCCGTCGCCGGCATCGCCACGCTCGCCGTGCTCGGCCTGTCCGCGTGCAGCTCGGACTCGGACACGGGGTCCGACTCGACGACGACCGACTCCCAGTCCGACACCATGACGGACGACTCGACGTCCGACGACATGACCGACGACTCGACCGAGGGCTCGGACGACATGGCGGCCGACCCCGCCGCGAACCTCGTGGGCCCCGGCTGTGCCGCCTACGCGGAGCAGGTGCCCGACGGCGCCGGGTCGATCACCGGGATGTCGACGGACCCCGTCGCCGTGGCGGCGTCGAACAACCCGCTGCTCACGACGCTCACCGCGGCCGTCTCGGGTGAGCTCAACCCGGACGTCGACCTCGTCGACACGCTCAACGGCGGCGAGTTCACCGTGTTCGCCCCCGTCGACGACGCGTTCGCCAAGATCGACGCCGCGACGCTCGACTCGCTGAAGACGGACTCCGACACGCTGACGAAGATCCTCACGTACCACGTGGTGCCCGGCCAGCTCACGCCCGACCAGGTCGCCGGCGAGCACGAGACCGTCGAGGGCGGCACGGTCGAGGTCACCGGATCGGGCGACGAGCTCATGGTCAACGACGCGGCCGTCGTGTGCGGTGGCGTGATGACGCAGAACGCGACCGTGTACCTCGTGGACACGGTGCTCATGCCGACGATGTGATCCTCCCTGCGCGTCCAGAAGCGGGCGCGCGGTGGACCCGCGAGAGCGGGTCCCGACGGCCCCGACCGGACGGTCGGGGCCGTCGTCGTGCGCCCGGCGACGTCCCCTCGGCGCGCGGCGGACCCATCCGCGAGGGCCGCCGGTCCGAACCCCGGGCATGGAGACGCTCATCGTCATCGGCCTGCTCGGCGGACTCATCACGGGGATCTCGCCGTGCATCCTGCCCATGCTGCCCGTCATCTTCTTCGCGGGCGGCGTGCAGGGCGCGCGCACGGGGGCGACGCCGTCGGGCACCGCGGAGACCGGGACGGGCGGCGTCTCCCCGGGGCTGTTCGCGGGCGTCCCGGACGCGGTCCGCGTCGGCGGTCGCCCGGCCGCGGGGCTGCGTGGCCGGGGTGGCCCGGTCGGCGCGCCGGAGGCCGCCGGGTCGCGGGAGGTCGCGGCGCGTCCGACGCGCGGCGGGACGCTCGCCCTCGACCTGCCGACGGGGGACGCGGCGGAGCCCGCCGCCCCGGCCGACGGTGGCCCCGGTAGCCGCGCGACGCGGCGGACCACGCGCCGCTCGTGGCGCCCCTACCTCGTCATCGCGGGCCTGGTCCTCAGCTTCAGCGTCTTCACGCTCCTCGGCTCTCTCCTGCTGACCGCGCTCGGGCTCCCGCAGGACCTGCTGCGCTGGGCGGGCATCGTGCTCCTCGTCGCGATCGGCGTCGGGATGATCGTGCCGCGCGTCGAGGAGGTCCTGGAGCGGCCGTTCCGGCGGGTCGCGGCGCTCGGGGCACGGCGCGGCGCCGCCCGCCAGGACCGCGGGGCGTTCGTGCTCGGCCTCGGCCTCGGCGTGCTGTACGTGCCGTGCGCCGGGCCGGTCCTCGCGGCGATCACCGTGGCCGGGGCGACGGGGAACATCGGCCCAGGCACCGTCGCCCTCACGGTGTCGTTCGCGGTCGGTGCGGCGATCCCGCTCCTGGTCTTCGCGCTCGCGGGGCGCCGCGTCGCGGAGCGGGTCCGCGGGTTCCAGCGGCACACGCGCGGCATCCGCGTCGCGGGCGGCGTCGTGATGATCGCGCTCGCCGGCGCGCTCGCGCTGAACCTCCCCGCCGCGCTCCAGCGCGCCCTGCCCGACTACACGGGTGCGCTCCAGCAGCGGGTCGACGAGAACGACGCCGTGCGCGAGGCGCTCGACCTCGGCGGGCTCGTCACCGACGAGAACCGCGAGCTGTCGAACTGCTCGAACGGCGCGCCCGTGCTGGAGGACTGCGGCACCGCCCCGGAGCTGCGCGGCATCGACACGTGGCTCAACACCCCGGACGGCGAGGCGCTGACGCTCGAGGGGCTGCGCGGCAAGGTCGTGCTCGTCGACTTCTGGACCTACTCCTGCATCAACTGCCAGCGCGCGATCCCGCACGTCAACGCCTGGTACGACCGCTACCGCGACGTCGGCGCGGGGTTCGAGGTCGTCGGGGTCCACACGCCCGAGTTCGCGTTCGAGCGCGAGACGCGCAACGTCGTCGCCGGCGCGCAGGACCTCGGCGTCACCTACCCCGTGGCCCAGGACAACGCGTACGCGACCTGGACGGCCTACCGGAACCGTTACTGGCCCGCGCAGTACCTCGTCGACGCCGACGGGACCGTGCGCCACATCCGCTTCGGGGAGGGCGGGTACGAGGACACCGAGCGTCTGGTGCGCGAGCTCCTCGAGGACGCGAACCCGGGCGTCGAGCTGCCCGAGCCCACCACCGTCGGCGACACCACCCCGCAGGACGAGACGACGCCCGAGACCTACTTCTCCATCAAGCGCGTCGTGAACTACGCCGGCGAGCCGCGCTACGCCGCGGGGCAGCAGGACTTCACGCTCGCCGACGACCAGCGGCAGGACACGTTCTCGCTCGGCGGCACGTGGGACGTCGACTTCCAGGGCGCGACCGCCGTGTCCGACGACGCGCGCGTGCGTCTCGCGTACCGCTCGACCGACGTGTTCACGGTGCTCGGCGGCGAGGGCACCGTCATGGCCCGTGTCACGACGGACGGGCGGACCACGACCCGCGAGATCGACGTGTCCGGCAGTCCGACGCTCTACCCCGTCCTGGAGGGCGACGGCCCGACGGAGGGTCTCGTCGAGCTCGACGTCCCGCCCGGCGTCCAGGTGTTCACCGCGACGTTCGGGTGACGCGTCAGCTCGCGAGCTCCCGCGCGGGCGTCCACGACCCGATCGTCGCGGTCCCGCCGCCGAGCAGGTCGAGGCCGTCCCCGACGCCGGGGATCCCCGCGAGCCCGACGACCGACTCGGGGTCGCCCGGGTGCGGGGCCACGAGCAGCGTCGTGACGAGCGGCGGGTCGTCGGCCGTCGACCCGCCGCGCCACGAGAGCGCGGCCCAGGCGGTGGCGCCCGGCGCGAGGGTGATCGGGGCGAGGCCGTCGTCGTCCGGCTCGAGGAGCACGTCCGTCTCCGAGCCGTCGTCGGCGACGAAGCGGACCGCGGGCGCGCCCGCGAGGACGCACTCCGCGGTGCCGTCGTTGCGAGCCGTGACGGTCAGGAACCGGCGCCCCGCCGCGGCGTCGAACCCGAGGGCTCCGAGCGTGAGGTCGCCGGGGGCGCACGCGCCCGCGGGGCGCGTCCCGGTCGTCGGTGCGGCGGCTCCCGCGACGAACCCGGAGCGCGTCGCGGACGCGCCGCCGTCGGTCGAGCCGTGGACCTGGTACGCGAGCACGGGGCCGGGGTAGGCCGCGCCGTCGAGCGTGCGCGCGACGACGGCCGCGTCGCCCGAGGTGATCACCGTGAGCAGGGGGTCCTGCTGGAACGTGTCGCGGGCGGCTTCGTGCACGACCTGCGTCACGCCGGGTTCCGCGGCGACGTCGGCCAGGAGCGTGAGCAGGGCGTCGTCGGGGACGGTGAGCCCGTCGCCGTCGTAGGTGCCGACGCCGGAGCCCTCGACGCCGAGGCTCGTCAGCCCCCGGCCCTCGGCACGGACGAGCGCGGCGACGCCGACGAGGTCGTCGGCCGTGCCGACGTCGACCGACGCGGACCCCGGCGACAGGAACACGCGGCGCACGGGGTCGTGGGCGACGAGGCGCACGGCGTCGGCGACGGCGTCGGCCCCGAGGAGCTCGGGGCGTGGCTCCCCGGTGGCCGGGTCGACGCCGCGGTCGGTGTCCGCGCCGGGGCCGTGCGCGACGGCGAACGTCCCGCCGGCCCCACCCGTGCCCTCGACGCGGAGCGACCAGGCACCACCGCCGGGCACGGCGGCGACGATCGCGCTCGCGTCGTCGGCGGTGCGCTGCGCCTCCTCGGGTGTCGGCAGCGGGCCGACCAGCGTGACGCGCGCGGACTCGCCCGCGGTCCCCAGGGCCTCCACGGCCGCGACGCCGGGCAGTGCGCGCAGCCGCGCCGCGACGGCCTCGCGATCGCTCTCGGGGGAGGTCGGCGCGGGCGTCGCACCGGGAGCGGGGGTCGTCGGGGCCACCGACGAGGTGGCCGGGGCGGGCTGCTCGGCCGCGGTGCGCAGCGCCGCCGGCCCGACGACGGCGGCGACCACCGCGAGGACGCCGCCCACGCCCGCGGCGGCCACCGCGACGAGGGGGCTGCGCCGTCGTGCCCGTGGCGGGGCCGTCCCGGCGCCGGGGTCGGTGGCGGGCTCGGGGGAGGGTGTGCCGTCGTCGTCCACGGCCGTGACCGTACCGGTCGCCGCCACCGCGCGGGGTGGCGCGCCGACGTCCTCCCCAGGGTCCGCCCGTCGTCTTCACCGTGCCAGGGTCTACCCGGGCCGACGCGAGGGGGAACCGGTCTTTTCGGCGCATCGCCGGACGAGCCGGGCGCACAGGGACCCCGCGCTTTTACCAGGACTCCTGCTGACGGGCAACATCTGGCATGATCCGGCCATGACAGTGCGGACGGCTGCGGAGCTCGCTGCGGTCGACGACCCGGCGTGGCCGACGCTCTCGCGCATGCTGGGTCGCGGCGGCGTCGAGGTCGTGCCCGCGCCCGCCTGGTCGCTCGAGGTCCTCTACCGGCTCCAGGTCACCGTCCGCTCGACCCTGGGCGCGCTCGCCCTGCACACCGGCGGGGTCCTCGTCGACGGCGGCTGGCTCCGGATCATCGGCGGGGGCGGGGCCGGGCTGCCGGACCTCGCGACCGTCAACGGCCTCGGCGAGCCGGGCGAGGACAGCGTCGCGCCGTCCGTCCTCGTCGTCGCGTACGACGTGCTCGGCGGCACGTTCGCGATCAACGGCGGCGGGCTCCCCGGCCCGCTCGGCAACGTCCACTACTTCGCGCCCGGCTCGCTCTCCTGGCTCGACCTCGGGTTCGGCCAGGCGGCGTTCCTCGAGTGGTCCGTGAGCGGGGGGACCGCCGAGTTCTACGCGCCCGTGCGCTGGCCCGGCTGGTACGACGAGATCGGCTCCGTGCGCCTCGACGAGGGCCTGAGCGTCTACCCGCCCCTGTGGTCGGAGGAGGGGCGCGACGTCGCCCGGTCGTCGCGCACCCCGGTGCCGCTCGGCGAGCTCGTGGACTGGCACTTCGAGATGGCGGAGCGCATGGCCCCGGTCGACGACTACGTGCGCGACGCCGACGAGCACCTCGACGGCTACGGCGCCTGGCCCACCGACGGCTACCGCCCCTGAGCCCCGGTCACGCCCTGGGTCATGCCGGGTCCGCGTCGAGGAGGTCGGCGCGCACCGTCCTCAGCTTGTCGGGGTTGCGCACGAAGTCGAGCGCCGCGACCCGCCCCCCGACGACCGTGAACGCGATCACCGTGAGCACCCCGGTCCCGTCGCGCAGGAGCAGCCCGGGCGCGCCGTTGACGTCGACCGCGCGCACGGCCTCGGGCGGCCGGCGCAGGTAGCTGAGCAGCACGGGACCTGCCGTCCCCGCCCCGCGCACGGTGTGCCGCAGCGCCCGGACCTTGCCGCCGCCGTCGGCCCGCAGCACCACGTCGGGGTCGAGCACCGCGAGCAGGGCCGGCAGGTCGGCGTCCGAGCAGGCCGCGACGAACGCCTCGACGGCGCGCGCCTGCTCGGCGCGCGTCGCGGTCCCGCGCGGCCGCCCCGCCTCCACGTCCTTGCGGGCTCGCGCCGCGAGCTGGCGGACGGCGGCGGGCGAGCGCCCGACGACGTCGCCCACCTCGTCGAACGGCAGCCCGAACACGTCGTGGAGCACGAACGCGACGCGCTGCGCGGGGGAGAGGCGCTCGAGCACGACGAGGAGGGCCATGCTCACCTCCTCGTCGAGCGTCACGCGGTCGGCCGGGTCCGTCGCGTCGACGGCGCCCGCGGCGACCGGCGACGCGGCGCCCGGGGTCGTCACGACCGGCTCCGGCAGCCACGTCCCGACGTAGCGCTCGCGGCGCGCCCGCGCGCTCCCGAGCACGTCGAGCGCGAGCCGCCCGACCGTCGTCGTCAGCCAGGCCGCGAGGTTGCGGATCGAGCCCGCGTCCTGGGTGCGCAGCCGCAGCCACGCGTCCTGGACGCAGTCCTCGGCGTCGGACCAGGAGCCGGTCGTCGTGTACGCGAGCCGCAGGAGGCGGGGGCGCTCGGCCTCGAACGCGCGCGCGAGGTCGTCGGCGGCCGGGCCGGTCACCGGGCCGCCGCCCGCTCGGCGCGCTGCGCGGCGAGCCAGTCGCGGAACGTCGTGGTGCCGCGCACGTCGGGCTGTGCGTCGGTGAGGCCGCCGGCGCGCAGCGCGCGGCCGAGCGCGCCGGGGAGCGGCACCCGGACGGGGACGGCGCGCGAGCCGGTGACGTCGCGCCAGGCGCGCGCCGCGTCCCGCAGGTCGACCACCTCGGGACCCGCGACGGTCGTGGTGCCGCCGCGCGGGTCGCGCACGGCGGCGTCGGCGACGGCGGCGCCTACCTCGGCGGCCGCGACCGGCTGGACCGGGGCGCGCAGCAGCGGCACGACGCCCCGGCGCGCCGCGGCCCCGAGCGCCCCGGCGACGAGCTCGTGGAACTGGGTCGCGGCGACGACCGTCCACGGCACGCGCCCGTCCGCGACCTCGCGCTCCTGCGCGACCTTGGCGGCGTAGTAGGTCATCGGCACATCGTGGCACCCCACCACCGACACGAGCACGTGGTGCCGCACCTCCGCGGCGCGCTCGGCGGCGAGCAGGCGCCGCGTGCCGTCGACGACCGCCGCGCGCACGTGCCGCAGCGACGTCGCGGTGTTGCTCGCGTCGACCACGACGTCGACGCCGTCGAGCGCCGCCGCGAGCCCTGCGCCCGTCGTGAGGTCGACGGGATGCTCCCGCGCGTGCCTGCTCAGCGCCCGCACCTCGTGGCCGCGCGCGGCCAGCCCTGCCACGACGTGCCGACCGACGGTCCCCGTCCCACCCACCACAGCGATCCTCATACCCGGACGACGACGCGGCGCCCGCCGATGTGACATCCCAGCCGCGTCGAGAGTTGTATACAAGTGCGCAGGACGTGTGGCACGATGGCCGGGTGACGACGACGCCCGAGCTGCGCACCGCCGTCGGGCCGTCCTCGGCGCCCGGCGACGCGGGCCTCGCGCGCCGCCAGTCCGGGGCCCGCGCGGTCTACGACCTGCTGCGCGGCCGCATCATCGACGGCTCCCTCGCGCCCGACGCGCGGCTCACCGAGCCCGTGCTCTCCGCCGAGCTCGGCGTCTCGCGGACCCCGGTGCGCGAGGCGCTGCGGCTGCTCCAGGCCGAGGCGCTCGTCGTCGAGCTGCCCACCGGGGGAGTGCGCGTCGCGCCGCTCGACCTCGCCGACGCGCGGCGCGTCTACGACGTGCGCGCCCGCCTCGAGGGCCTCCTCGCCCGGGACGCGTGCGAGCGCGCCACGCCCGACGACGTCGCGCGGCTCGCGCGCCTCGTGACGCTCATGGACGCGGTGCGCGACCACGAGGACGAGGTGCTGCGCATCGGCGCCCAGTTCCACGGCGAGATCGAGGCGCTCGCCGACAACCGCTGGGGGTCGGCGCTCCTGCGCCAGATCCGCGGCCACGTCGACCGGTACCGCGCGCTCGCCGCGCGCCGCCGTGTCGGCACCACCGACCACGTCGACGAGCACCGCGCCGTCGCCGACGCCATCGCGAGCCGCGACGCCGCCGCCGCCGAGGCGGCGATGCGCGCCCACATCGAGCGCAGCGCCGCCCTCGCCGAGCAGTCGCTGCGCGGCGCGGGGTCGGCGACCGACGACCTCCCCTGACCACCGCCCACCGCACGACGGAGACACCGATGCCGTACACCCACCACCTGCGCGTCTACCCCAGCGCGGAGCCGCTCGACCGCACCGACCAGCTCGCGTGGAAGCTCGCCGAGCTCGCGACCGACCCGGTCGAGGTCACGCCCGAGGTCGTCGACATGGTCGTCAACCGGGTCATCGACAACGCGGCCGTCGCCGCGGCCAGCCTCACGCGCGGCCCCGCCGTGGCGGCGCGCGGCCAGGCGCTCGCGCACCCGTACACCCCGGGGTCGACGGTGTTCGGCTGCGGCCTCGAGACCCGCACGAGCCCCGAGTGGGCGGCGTGGGCGAACGGCGTCGCGGTGCGCGAGCTCGACTTCCACGACACGTTCCTCGCCGCGGAGTACTCCCACCCGGGCGACAACATCCCGCCGATCCTCGCCGTCGCGCAGCACGCCGGGTCCGACGGCGCCGCCGTCGTCCGGGCGATCGCGACCGGCTACGAGATCCAGGTCGACCTCGTGCGCGCGATCAGCCTGCACCGGCACAAGATCGACCACGTCGCGCACCTCGGGCCGTCGGCCGCCGCGGGCATCGGGACGCTGCTCGGCCTCGACACCGAGACGGTGTTCCAGGCGATCGGTCAGGCCCTGCACACGACGACGGCCACCCGCCAGTCGCGCAAGGGCCAGATCTCCACGTGGAAGGCGCACGCCCCGGCGTTCGCGGGCAAGGTCGCGGTCGAGGCCGTCGACCGCGCGATGCGCGGCCAGACGTCGCCCGAGCCGATCTACGAGGGCGAGGACGGCGTCGTCGCGTGGCTGCTCGACGGCCCGGACGCGGCGTACGACGTCGTGCTCCCGGCCCCCGGCGAGCCGAAGACCGCGATCCTCGACACCTACACCAAGGAGCACTCCGCGGAGTACCAGTCGCAGGCGCTCATCGACCTCGCCCGCGCGCTGCACGACGAGCACCCGTGGCTCGCCGACCCCGAGAACGTCACGTCGATCGTCATCCACACGAGCCACCACACCCACTACGTCATCGGCTCCGGCGCGAACGACCCGCAGAAGTACGACCCGACGGCGTCGCGCGAGACGCTCGACCACTCGATCCCCTACATCTTCGCGGTCGCGCTGCAGGACGGCGGCTGGCACCACGCCGACTCGTACGCCCCCGAGCGCGCGGGCCGCCCCGACACCGTCGCGCTGTGGGCCAAGGTCACGACGGCCGAGGACCCCGAGTGGACGCGCCGCTACCACTCGACCGACCCGGCGGAGAAGGCGTTCGGCGGGCGCGTGGAGATCGAGCTGGCCGACGGCGGCCGCCTCGTCCGCGAGATCGCCGTCGCCGACGCGCACCCGCTCGGCGCGCGGCCGTTCGGGCGCGAGCAGTACGTGCACAAGTTCCGCACGCTCGCCGCGGGCGTCCTCGAGGACGCCGAGATCGAGCGCTTCCTCGACCTCGCGCAGCGGCTCCCGGAGCTCACGCCCGCGGAGGTGCGCGAGCTGACGATCGTGGGGCGGCCCGGGCTCCTCGACTCCGTCCCGACGCCGACCGGCCTGTTCGAGCTCGGTCGCGACGACGCCCCCGCGCACCCCGAGGTCGAAGGCGACGGGTTCACCATGCACGAGGCCGACGCGACCACCGAGGGAGAGGCGCGCTGATGCTGTACAGCCAGGTGACGCCGTCGGACAAGCGGCGCGCGTTCCGCGCGGCGCTCGACGCCGCGGCGACCACGGGGGAGCCGCTGCGGCTCCCGGGCGCGTTCAACCCGCTGTCCGCGCGCCTGATCCAGGACAAGGGCTTCGAGGGCGTGTACGTATCGGGGGCCGTGCTGTCGGCCGACCTCGGCCTGCCCGACATCGGCCTCACGACCCTCACCGAGGTCGCGGGGCGATCGCAGCAGATCGCGCGCGTCACGGACCTGCCCGCGCTCGTCGACGCCGACACCGGCTTCGGCGAGCCGATGAACGTCGCGCGCACCGTCCAGGCGCTCGAGGACGCGGGCGTGGCGGGCGCGCACGTCGAGGACCAGGTCAACCCCAAGCGGTGCGGCCACCTCGACGGCAAGGAGGTCGTCGGGCTCGACGAGGCGGCGAAGCGCGTGCGGGCGGCCGCCGACGCGCGCCGCGACCCCGGCTTCCTGATCATGGCGCGCACCGACGTCCGCGGCACGATCCCCGGCGACGCCGGGCTGCGCGCCGCGATCGACCGCGCGAAGGCGCTCGTCGACGCGGGGGCCGACGCGATCTTCCCCGAGGCGATGAAGGACCTGTCGGAGTTCGAGGCCGTGGCGTCGGCCGTGGACGTGCCCGTGCTCGCCAACATGACCGAGTTCGGCAAGTCCGAGCTCTTCACGCGCCGTCAGCTCGGCGACGCCGGCGTGCGGCTGATCATCTACCCCGTCACGCTCCTGCGAGTCGCGATGGGCGCCGCCGAGCGCGCGCTCGACGAGATCGCCGCGACCGGCACCCAGGCGGGGCAGGTCGAGGGCATGCAGACGCGCGCGCGCCTCTACGAGCTGCTCGACTACGCCGCCTACAACACCTTCGACGAGGGCATCTTCACCTACCGGCCCTGACGACCGGCCGGTGCCGCGCGCCCGTCGGCCGCGGCACCGGTATCTCCCCGCGACCCGTGCTGCACGAAGGAGTGACCGCATGACCACCACCGCACCGACCACCGACGCGCCCGAGATCCGCAAGGGCCTCGCGGGCGTCGTCGTCGACGTCACCGCGATCTCGAAGGTCAACCCCGAGACGAACTCGCTCCTGTACCGCGGCTACCCGGTGCAGGACCTCGCCGCGCGCCGCAGCTTCGAGGAGGTCGCGTACCTCCTGTGGCACGGCGAGCTGCCCACGCCGGAGCAGCTCGCCGAGCAGACCGCCGTCGAGCGGGCGCACCGCGCGCTGCCCGGCCACGTGCGCAACGCGATCCTCGAGCTCCCGACGACGTGCCACCCCATGGACGTCGTCCGCACCGCGATCTCCCAGCTCGGCGCGCACGACCCCGACGCCGAGGACTCCTCGCCCGAGGCCGAGCAGGCCAAGGCGGTCCGCCTGTGGGCCGTGCTGCCGGCCGCCGTCGCGCTCGACCAGCGTCGTCGTCGCGGCCTCCAGCTCGTCGAGCCGCGCGACGACCTCTCCTACGCCGAGAACTTCCTGTGGATGACGTTCGGCGAGGAGCCCGAGCCCGCCGTCGTGCGCGCGTTCGAGGTGTCGATGGTGCTGTACGCCGAGCACTCGTTCAACGCGTCCACGTTCACGGCGCGCGTCATCACGTCCACGCTGTCCGACCTGCACTCCGCCGTGACGGGCGCCGTCGGCGCGCTCAAGGGCCCGCTCCACGGCGGCGCGAACGAGGCCGTCATGGCGACGTTCGCCGAGATCGGCACCGCCGACCGCGCCGCCGCGTGGCTCGACGACGCGCTCGCCCACAAGCGCAAGATCATGGGCTTCGGGCACCGCGTCTACAAGCACGGCGACTCGCGCGTCCCCACCATGCGCGCGACGCTCGACGACCTCGTCGACCACTACGGCCGCCCGGACCTCCTCGAGCTCTACACCGCGCTCGAGAGCGCGATGACCGAGCGCAAGAACATCCTGCCGAACCTCGACTACCCGGCCGGCCCGGCGTACCACCTCATGGGCTTCGACACCCCGATGTTCACGCCGCTGTTCGTCGCGTCGCGCGTGGTGGGCTGGACCGCGCACGTCATGGAGCAGCGCGCCGCCAACGCCCTCATCCGCCCGCTCAGCCAGTACGTCGGCCCGGAGCAGCGCGACCTCCCCTGACCCTGCCCCTTACTCCCGGCCCTGCGTCGAACAGGTGGTCCTGGCGCGTCCCGTCCCCCGGACGAACCGGGACCACCTGCTCGGACCGCCGGGATCGCCTGGTCGGCCGACGGAGGGGGTCAGCCGACGAACGACTCCAGCTCGGCGCGGTCGGGCGGGCCGTCGCGGTGGATGAGGGCCTTGATCTCCTCCATGCGGTCCCAGACGTTGACGGCCATGCCGGCCTCGACGCGGCCGTCCTGGAGCCAGAACGCGACGAGCTCGCGGTCCGGGACGGAGCCGGAGACCACGACCTCGTCGTAGGCGTCCGGGCCGGCGACGAAGCCGAGGTACTCCATGCCGACGTCGTACTGGTCGGAGAAGAAGTAGGGCAGCTCGGGGTAGGGGTCGGTCGCGCCGAGCATCGCGCGCGCGGCGTGCGGGCCCTGGTGGAGGGCGGTCGCCCAGTGCTCGACGCGCAGCGACCGCCCGTAGCGCGCCGACGGCACGCTCGCGACGTCACCCGCGACGAAGACGTCGGGGTCGGTGGTCTGGAGCGTCGCCGACGCGACGACGCCACCCGTCGCGGAGTCGAGGGCGAGCCCGGCGTCCCGCGCGAGCCCGACGTTCGGGACCGCGCCCACGGCGACGAGCACGAAGTCCGCGTCGACGTGGGTGCCGTCGGCGAGGTCCACCCCCGTGGCCCGACGACCGTCGCCGGAGACGCCCGTGACCTGCGCGCGGCGGTGGAGGTGCACCCCGTGGTCGGCGTGGACCTGCCCGTACAGCTCACCCATCTCGGGCCCCAGCACGCGCTCGAGCGGGTGGGTCCCGAGCCCGATCACCGTGACGTCCAGGCCGAGCGTGCGGGCGGACGCCGCGACCTCCAGCCCGATCCAGCCGTCGCCGACGACCGCCAGCCGCCCGACCCCGTCTCCCCGGGCCGCGCGCAGCGCCGCGGCCAGGGCGTCGCTGTCGTCGAGCGTCCGCAGCTCGTGCACCCCGGCCAGGTCGCCGCCGGGCAGGGGGATCCGGCGCGGGTCCGAGCCGGTCGCGAGCAGCAGCTTCTCGTACGACAGCGCGCGGCCGTCGTCGAGCGTCACGCTCCGTCCGGCGAGGTCGAGCGCGGTCGCCTGGGTCCCGGTGAGGAGCTCGACGTCGTGCTCGGCGTACCAGTCGGTCGCGAGCGGGAACACCGCCTCGCGCTCGGCCTCGCCGCGCAGGTAGTCCTTGGACAGCGGCGGCCGCTCGTACGGGCGGTGCGGCTCGCGCGCGACGACGGTGATCCCGCCGTCGTAGCCTTCTGCGCGCAGCGTCTCGACGGCCTTCGCCGCGGCGAGCCCTCCTCCGACGACGACGTGACGTCCAGCGCTCATGGCGACCTCCGCGGTGGTTCGGGACAGCGGGACGGCCTCAGTCTCGCGCGAACCGGGTCGCACCGCCGGGGGAGCGGCGGGCGCGAGAACGACGAGAGGCCCGGGATCCTCGCGGATCCCGGGCCTCTCGGCTGGTCGGGGTGACAGGATTTGAACCTGCGACCTCTTCGTCCCGAACGAAGCGCGCTACCAAGCTGCGCCACACCCCGGTTGCTGGCCTACGTGACGGTCGACGAGGAAACCTCGTCTTCCCCGCAGGAAGCCTGCCCAGAATAGCCGACGAAGTGCCGTGCCACGAAACCCGATCCCTGCCACCCCGACGACACCCCCCTCGACACCCCGACCCGCGCCCGTCGAGCACGGGGTCGGCGACCGGAAACTCGGGATCGCGGTCGCTGACCCCGTGCTCGGCGGAGCGGTGGGGAAAGGGGGAGCCGTCAGCGCGACGTCAGGGTGAGCAGCGTCGCCTCGGGGCGGCACGCGAACCGGACCGGCGCGTAGGGCGACGTCCCAGCGCCGGCGGAGACGTGCAGCCACGTCGAGTCCTGGCCGCCCGCGCCGTCGGGGCGGGGGCCCGGCCAGCCGTGCAGGCCCTTGGCCCGCTTGCGGTCGATGTCGCAGTTGGTCACGAGCGCGCCGAACCCGGGGACGCAGAGCTGCCCGCCGTGGGTGTGGCCGGCGAGCACGAGCTCCGCGCCGTCGTCGTGCATCCGGTCCAGGACCCGCCGGTACGGCGCGTGCGTGACCCCGAGCCGGAGCACGCCGCCCTCCGGCGGAGCGGCCGGGGCCTGCGACGCGGGCGCGGGGAAGACGTCGCGGTCGAGGTGCGGGTCGTCGACGCCCACGAGGTCGAGGCGGACGCCGCCGACGTCGAGGACGTCACGACGGTTCGTGAGGTCGACCCACCCGGCGCCGCGCATCGCGCCGGCCATCTCGGCCGCGGGCAGGAGGCGGGGCTGCGACGCGAACGGCAGCCGCGCGTCGGGCAGGAGGTAGCGCGCCGGGTTCTTCGGGACCGGCGCGAAGTAGTCGTTCGAGCCCAGGACGAACGCGCCGGGCACCGCCAGGAGCGGGGCGAGCGCGTCGAGCAGCGGCTCGAGCGCGTCGACGTGCGCGAGGTTGTCCCCGGTGTCGACGACGAGGTCGGGCTCGAGCTCGGCGAGCGAGCGCACCCACTCGATCTTGCGCTGCTGGGTCGGGACGAGGTGCAGGTCGGAGACGTGCAGCACCCGCAGGTCGCGCGAGCCGGGCGGCAGGACGGGGACGGTCGCCTCGCGGAGCGTGAAGAGCTTCGTCTCCACGTGCGCGTACGCGACGCCCGCCACGCCGACGGCGGCCAGCGCCCCGAGCCCGCGCAGGGCCCGGCGCGCCCCGTCGGCGCTCAGCCGTTCCCCCCGCCGCCGAGGCCCTCCAGCCACGCGCCGAGGTCGCTCTCGCGGCCCGCGCCGTTGCTGCGGTCGCCGCGGTCGCCCCGGCCGTCGGCCTCGCTGTCGGGCTGGTCGTCGTCGGGCTCGTCGCCACCCGGCTGCTGACCGCCCTGGTCACCGCCGTCCTGGCCGCCCTCGGGCGTCGACGGGGTGCGCGGCGGGGGCTTGGGGGCGTTGACGCGGCCCCAGTCCGGCTCGGCGAACCCGGGGGCGGGCTGACCGGCGAGGATCTGGTTCATGTAGTCGCGCCACGTCGGGGCGGCGAGGCTCGACCCGTACCAGTACGGACGCGTCTTGCCGTTGATGGTGAAGCGGCCGTTCATCTCGACGTCGTTCTCGGCGTTGCCGATCCACACGGCCGTGGCGACCTGCGGCGTGTAGCCGATGAACCACGTGTGCTTGTTGAGGTTCGCGGTACCGGTCTTGCCCGCGGCCGGACGGCCGTCGGCGAGCGCGTTGCCGCGGCCCGAGCCCTGGGTGAGCACCTGCTGGAGCGCGTACGTGACCGTGTTGGCGACCGCGGGGTCGATGGCCCCGGGCTGGCAGTTCGCCGACGGGACGGGCAGCTCCTCGCCGTCGCCCGCGACCACCTTCGTGATCGCGATCGGCTGGCAGTACGTGCCGCCCGCGGCGAACGTCGCGTACGCGGCGGCCATGTGCATCGGCGACGAGTTCTGGGTGCCGAGGATCATCGACGGCACGATCTCGATGTCGGTCTTGTCCTTCGACGACGGCGTGAAACCGGCCGCCTTCGCGGTGTTCGCGACGCCGCAGAGGTCGAGCTGGGAGGCGATGGTCGTGTAGGCGGTGTTGACCGAGTTGTAGGTCGCCTTGAGCACCGTCATCGAGCCGCTGCCCGGGCCGTCGGAGTTCGCGGGCGTCCACGGGTCGTTGCCGAGACGCTTGCAGCTCGCGTGGAAGTCCCGGCTGCCGATCCAGGTGCGCTTGTTCGCGTTGACCGTGTCGTAGAGCGAGTGCCCCTCCTTGAGCCACTCGGCGAGGACGAACGGCTTCCAGGTGGAGCCGGGCGAGAACCCGCGCGATCCGCCGTGCGCCTCGTCGGTGCTGTAGTTCACGGCCGTCGTGTTGGGGGCGGGGTCCTGCGTGTTGTCGAACGCGCGGTTCTGCGCCATCGCGAGGATCTTGCCCGTCCCCGGCTCGATCGACACGATCGCGTCCTCGATCTGGCTCGGGTCGTCCGCCGGGACCGCAGCCGCCGCGTGCTGCTCCGCGGCCGCCTGCATGTTCGGGTCGAGCGTCGTGTAGATGTCCAGCCCGCCGCGGTACAGCAGCGCCTCGCGCTCGGCCTTCGTCTCGCCGAACACCGGGTCCGACATGATGACCTTCGTGACGTAGTCGCAGAAGAACGCGGAGCCGCCGGACGCCTGGCAGCCCGCCTCGAGCGGCTGGATGGCGAGCGTGTCCGAGATGGGGGTGGCCAGCCCGGCGTCGTACTCCTCCTTGGTGATGTACCCCTGCTGGTACATCGTGTTGAGGACGACGTTGCGGCGGTTCTGGGCCTTCTCCGGGTCGGCCGTCGGGTCGTACGTGGACGGCGCCTTGGTGATCCCGGCGATCGTGGCCGCCTGGAGGTAGTTCAGGTCCTTCGCCGAGACGCCGAAGTAGTGCCGTGCCGCCGTCTCGACGCCGTACACGGAGCGCCCGAACTGCGCGATGTTGAGGTAGCCCTGGAGGATCTCCTCCTTGCCCATCTTCTTCTCGAGCGAGATGGCGAGCTTCGCCTCGCGCGCCTTGCGCCCGAGCGTGTCGGCCTTGGCCTCGTGCTGCGCCATGACGTCGCCGTCGCGCACGGCCTGCTCGATGAGGACGTTCTTCACGTACTGCTGCGTCAGCGTCGAGGCGCCCTGCGTCGAGCCGCCCGTGAGGTTGTTGACGAACGCGCGCGGGATGCCCTCGACGTCGACCCCGCCGTGCTCCCAGAAGCGCTTGTCCTCGATCGCGATGACCGCGTTCTTCATGGGCTCGGAGACCTGGTCCAGCGGGACGACGATGCGGTTCTCCGTGTAGAACGTCGCGAGCCGCGTCGTGCCGTCGTTCGCGTAGATGCGCGACTGCTCGGACAGCGGGCCCGGCTCGAGGTCGGCCGGCAGCTCGTCGAACACCTCGACCGCGGTGTCCGTCGCCGTGTTCGCCCCGGCGGCCAGCGGCACGAGGAGCCCGGCCGCGAGCACGCCGCCGACGCCGGAGACCAGCACGAACGCCAGGAAGAGGGCGACGAGCTGGTACGCGTTGATCTGCCGGCCGCGAGGACGCACAGGGGAAGCCATGGTGCCAACCCTACGGGAGCAACCCCAGGAGAGGCCCGGAGAGCCGCCTCTCCCGGGTGTGCGGGTTGTGTAAGCATCCCGGGACGGCGCGCCCGTCCGGCCGCGCCGCGGCCCGCGCCGTCCGACTACGCTCGCCCCATGGCAACCACGTGGGAGTACGCGACCATCCCCCTCATCATCCACAACACGAAGGCCGTCCTCGACCAGTGGGGCTCCGACGGCTGGGAGCTCGTCCAGGTCGTGACCGGCCCGGACGGCAACGGCCTCGTCGCCTACCTCAAGCGCCCCACCGGGGAGAAGTAGTGGCGGGCGTCCCCGCCGGGACGGTCGCCGCGCGCCTCGCGGAGCTCGGGATCACCCTGCCGCGGGTGGCGGCGCCGGTCGCCGCCTACGTCCCCGCGGTGCGCACCGGCCGCTACGTCCACACCTCGGGCCAGCTCCCGTTCGTCGACGGCGCGCTGCTCGCGACGGGCAAGGTGGGCGACGGCGAGGGCCTCGTCGCGCCCGCCGACGCCGCGGACCTCGCGCGCGTGTGCGCGCTCAACGCGCTCGCGGCCGTGCACGACGTCGTCGGGAACCTCGACGACGTCGTCCGGGTCGTCAAGGTGGTCGGGTTCGTGGCGAGCGACCCGTCGTTCACGGGCCAGCCCGGCGTCGTGAACGGTGCGAGCACCGTCCTCGGCGAGATCTTCGGCGAGGCCGGGGTGCACGCGCGCAGCGCCGTCGGCGTCGCGGTCCTGCCGCTCGACGCCCCGGTCGAGGTCGAGCTCGTCGTCGAGCTGGCGGACTAGCCCGCGACGCCCGCACGAGAACGGGGTCGGCGACCGGGTCCGTGAGGATCCGGTCGCCGACCCCGTTCTCGTCGGCATCTCGGCCGGCGTGGCCGGTCAGCGCGCGCGGCGCTCCAGGCGGTCCATGTCGAGCAGGACGACGGCCCGGCCCTCGCGGCGGACCCAGCCGCGCGTCGCGAAGTCGGCGAGCGCCTTGTTCACGGTCTCGCGCGACGCGCCGACGAGCTGCGCGAGCTCCTCCTGCGTGAGGTCGTGCGCGACGCGGATGCCCTCGTCCGTCTCCTCGCCGAAGCGGGTCGACAGGTCGAGGAGCGCCTTGGCGACACGGCCCGGCACGTCGGAGAACACGAGGTCGGCCAGCGTCTCGTTCGTGCGGCGCAGGCGGCGCGCGAGGGCGTTGAGCAGGTGCTTGGCGACGCTCGGGTGCTTCTCGATCCACTCGACGAGCTGGTCGTGGCCGAGCTCGTAGATCACGGAGTCGGCGACGGAGCTCGCGGTGGCGGTGCGGGGGCCCGGGTCGAAGAGCGAGAGCTCGCCGAACATCTCGCCGGGGCCGAGGATCGACAGGAGGTTCTCGCGGCCGTCGTTGGAGCGGCGCCCCAGCTTGATCTTGCCGCTCGCGATCACGTAGAGGCGGTCGCCCGGCTCGCCCTCGCGGAACAGCACGTCTCCGCGCGAGAGCTCGATCTGCTGCATCGACTCGAAGAGGGTGCGCGTCTCGTCCGCGTCCATCGTCGCGAACAGGGGGGCGGAGAGCACAACGTCGTCGTCCACGCGGGGTGTCCTATCGTCTCGTCCTCGGAAATGTTCCAGGACAAGTCTGCCCTACGGCTGCAACTCGGGTGTCAGGGGCGGCGGCTACGGTGGGTTTCGTGACCACCACCGAGCAGGCCCGCGCGCGGGCCCCGAAGCCCGAGTCGCACCTCGCGCTCGTGCGGCGCGCGCGCCGCACCAACCGTGAGCTCGCGGTCACCTACCCGGACGCGCACTGCGAGCTCGACTTCACCACGCCGCTCGAGCTGCTCGTCGCGACGGTCCTCTCGGCCCAGACGACGGACAAGCGCGTGAACCTCACGACGCCCGCGCTCTTCGCGCGCTACCCGGACGCCGCGGCCTACGCGGCGGCGGACCGCGCCGAGCTCGAGGAGATCCTGCGGCCCACGGGCTTCTTCCGGGCCAAGGCGCAGTCGGTCATCGGGATCGGCCAGGCGCTCGTCGAGCGGTTCGACGGCGAGGTGCCCGCCCGCCTGGAGGACCTCGTCACCCTGCCCGGCGTGGGGCGCAAGACGGCGAACGTCGTGCTCGGGAACGCGTTCGGCGTGCCGGGGCTCACCGTGGACACGCACTTCGGCCGCCTCGTGCGCCGCCTGGGGTGGACCACGGAGGAGGACCCGGTCAAGGTCGAGCAGGTCGTCGGCGGGCTCATCGAGAAGTCGGAGTGGACGATGCTCTCCCACCGGCTGATCTTCCACGGCCGGCGGGTGTGCTTCGCGCGCAAGCCGGCGTGCGGCGCGTGCACGATCGCGCGGTGGTGCCCGTCGTTCGGCGTCGGCGAGGTCGACCCGGTCAAGGCGGCCGCGCTCGTCAAGACGAGCTGAGGGTCTCGCGCGGACGGCCGGGCGAGGGCGCGGTCAGCCCGCGGGCCGCTGCGTCGTGGGGAGCCAGTCCAGGAGCAGGTCCGTCACGGTGCCCGGGGCCTCCTCGGGGAGGAAGTGCCCGGCGTCGTCCACGACCTCGAACCGGAAGTCCCGGGCGAGCGCGGCGCCGTCGGCGTCCGCGAGGTCGCGGCGCAGCAGCCCGTCGCGCGCCGCGTGCACCTGGAGGGCGGGGACCTCGACGGGGTGGCGGAGCGCGGCGAGGAAGCGGCGCCCGTCGGGCCGGGGGGTGGAGCGCACGGCCCAGCGCAGCGACTCCATCGCGGTGTGCGCCGCGAACGGGATGCGCATGACGGTGCGGTACGTGTCGACGACGTCGGGCGCGAAGGGCTGCGCGGCGCCCGTCGCGAGCACGTCGGCCACGAGGTCGCCGCGGACGAGCGCGCGCTCGGGCAGCGTGGGCACCTGGTAGAACGCGAGCTGGCGCTGCGCCGCGGGCGTGAGCAGCCGCCGGGCCGACGTGTGCAGGCGTGCGGGGTGCGGGGCGGAGAACGCGGCGACCCCGGCCGTCACGGCGGGCTGGAGCGCGGCCATCGCCCAGGCGAGGCTGCCGCCGGTGCCGTGGCCCACGACGACCGCGCGCCCCGACCCGAGCGAGCGGATCACGCCGGCGATGTCGCGCGTGCGCGTCGGGGCGTCGTAGCCGATCGGCGGCTTGTCGGACGCCCCGACGCCCCGCACGTCCATCGCGGCGACGCGGTAGCCCGCGGCGGCCAGCGGCTCGAGCTGGTGCCGCCACGCCCACCAGAACTGGGGGAACGAGTGGAGCAGCACGACGAGCGGCGGGCCGGGGTCCCGCACGCCACGGTCCTCGGGACCGGCGAGCGCCACGTGGAAGCGGGCCCCGTTGGCCGGCACGAACTCGTGGCGCCAGGGGCCGTCGAGGAGGGCGGACGTGAAGTCGGAGGGGTCGGGCGTCACCCGGACGAACCTACCGGCGTCCCGGACCCGCTGTCGGCCGACGACCCGGAGTCGGCACCGGCGGCGTCCGCTCCGGACGCCTCCGCGGCCGCCGCGGGACGGCGGTCCTTCGGCGGGTCGAACCGGTAGCCGACGTTGCGCACCGTGCCGATGAGCTGCTCGTGCTCCGGCCCGAGCTTGGCGCGCAGACGGCGCACGTGGACGTCGACGGTGCGCGTGCCCCCGTAGTAGTCGTAGCCCCAGACCTCCTGGAGGAGCTGCGCGCGCGTGAACACGCGGCCCGGGTGCTGGACGAGGTACTTGAGGAGCTCGAACTCCTTGTACGTGAGGTCGATCGGGCGGCCGCGCAGCCGGGCGGTGTAGCCGCTCGCGTCGATCGCGAGCTCGCCCGCCGCGATCTCCTGCGGGCCGTCCTCGGCCGGTCCCCGCGCGGAGCGCTCGATGACGAGCCGGAGCCGGGCCTCGACCTCGGCCGGTCCTGCGCCCTCCAGGAGGAGGTCGTCGGCACCCCACTCGGCGGTCACCACGGTGAGCCCGCCCTCGGTGAGCACGAGCACGAGCGGGACCGTCAGGCCCGTGGCGTGCAGGAGCCGGCACGTGGTGCGGGCGGCGACGAGGTCGCGACGCGCGTCCAGCAGCACGACGTCCGAGTCCGGTGCGTCGACGAGCGCCGACGGCTCCATGGGCAGGACCCGGATGCGGTGCGAGAGCAGGCCGAGCGCGGGCAGCACCTCGACGGAACCGCCAGTGGCGGGGGTGAGGATGAGCAGGTCGGCCATCCGGCACCTCCTTCCGGGTCGCGGGGCGCGGGCGGCGCCCCCGGGCGTCGACGCGTGGCGACCGGGCGGGACGGACCTCTACGGGGCACGCCACGTCGTCGGCCACGTCCGCGGTCCGTGGACGGTTACCGTATCGCGTGCCGGCCGCGCGCACGGTGCGTGTCTCACATCGCGCGCGTCCGCACTCCCCGGCCGGTGACAGCGCTGCCCGGCAGCGACGCCGCGGCTCGCTCGCGAGACCGCCGCCCGGCCGCCGACGGGCAGCCGGTGAGCGGCCCGCGGCGAGTCTCTGCGACACTCTGAGGCGTGCTGCACGACCCGACGCCCTCCCGCGACCCCCGAACGGGGCGCTGACCGCGTGGACCTCTCGACCCGTGCCGTCGTGACGGCATGCCTGGCGGCGGTCGTGGCCGTCGCCGCGTTCTTCGGCCCGCTGCCGCTCACGATCGCGTCGGGCGCGCTGGCGCTGAGCGTCGCGATCGGCTGGCCGCGGCTGCTCGACATCCCCGTCCACGGCGGGACCCGGGTCGTCATCGCGATCGCCGGGCTCGGCGCCGTGGCCGCGACCGCCGCGACGCGCGGGGAGCCCGCGCTGCGCCACCTGCCCGTCGTGCTCGCGCTCTCCGTCGTCCTCGCGTTCGTCGCCGAGCTCCTGCGGCGCGACGGCCGCCCGCGTCTCGTCGAGTCGCTCATCGGCACGGTGAGCGGGATCGTCGTGGCGACGTCGAGCGCGGGCTGGATCGCCGCGGGCCGCACCGACGCCGGCGAGTCCCTCGTCGTCACGACGGCGGTCGCGCTCGCCGTGGCGTCCGCGGTGTCCGCGCTGCCGCTCGGCGGCTGGCTCAACGCCGCGCTGACGCTCGGCCTCGCGGTGCTCGCGGGCGGTGCCGTCGGCTACGTCATGCCCGACCTCGAGCTGCTGGGCGGCGTCTGGGCGGGCGTCGTCGCGGGCCTGCTCGTCGCGTCACTGCACGCGCTCTTCGACCAGCTTCCCGAGCTGCGCGGTCGTCTGGGCGCGTTCTCGGCGACCGCCCTGCCCGTCGCCGTCGGCGGGACCCTGATCTTCGTCGTCGGCCGGGTGATCGTCGGGTGACCCCGTCGCCGCTCGCCGTCGTGCTGCTCGTCGTGACCCTCGTCGCGACGGCCGCGCTCGGCGTGTGGTGGCAGCGCCGTCAGGGCGTCGTGCGGGCCGCGCGGGGGAGAGGGTCCGCGTCGCCCGCGGCCGCCGTCGCCGGGCCCGCGCCCGTGGACTGGTCGGCGCACGGCGTCGCGCTCGCGGAGCGCCGCACGTTCGTCCAGTTCTCCGCCGAGCTCTGCGCGCCGTGCCGCGCCACCGCCCGGGTCCTGCGCGACGTGAGCGCCGCGCACCCGGACGTGACGCATCGTGAGATGGACGTCGACGACCACCTCGACCTGGTGCGAGCATTCGGCATACTGCGCACGCCGACCGTCCTCGTGCTCGACGCGGAGGGCCGGGAGGTCGCCCGCGCGAGCGGGGGCATGAACCGCGCCCAGGCGCTCGCGGCGCTCGCCGTCGCGGACCCGGGCGCGCGGCCCGCGAGCGTGCCAGGCAGCTGACCGCCGTCTCCGACGGCCCGACCGGAGGAGACCCGAGTGAGCGACCAGGCAGGCCCGGAGGCCACCGTCACCGAGCCGGGCGGCGCGCCCGCCGGCATCGACCCGCGCGGGCCGCGCGCGGGGGCGGGCATGACGGCCGTCCTGCTCGCCGTGGTGATCCTGCTCTGGACGTCGCCCGCGGCGCTCGTGCTGCTCGCGGTCGTCGCGGCGAGCTTCCTGCTCGGCACCGTCCGCGGCGCGCAGGGCACGTGGCAGGCGGCCGTCTATCGGCTGGTCCTGCTCCCGCGCATCGGCCCGACGACGGAGCGCGAGGACCCGAGGCCGCCGCGGTTCGCGCAGGCGGTGGGCCTCGTGATCACCGGTGCCGGAGTCGTGCTCGGGCTGATCGGCGTCGCGGGCGCCGTGCCGGCCGCGGCGGCGCTCGCGCTCGTGGCCGCCGTCCTCAACGCCGCGTTCGGCCTGTGCCTCGGGTGCGAGCTGTACCTGCTGCTGCGCCGGGTCGCGCCGGCCCGCTGACGGCCCGGCGCGCGCCCGCCCGGCAGGCGAGCGCCCGCGGGCGCGGCTCGCTCAGTAGACGAGCGCCTGGGCACCCTCGCGCAGCGCCTCCTCGACGAACACCGCCGCCCCCGCGATGCGCACGCCGGGCAGGACGTCGTCGGCGGTGATCCCGCGGCGCGCCGCGCACTGCGTGCAGACGGTCAGCGTGCCCGCGGCGAGGACCGCGTCGAGCAGGTCGGGCAGCCGCGCCGCGTGCTCGAGCTCGAGCTCCGCCGCGCGGCCCGGCACCCCGAACCACGCCGCCTCGCCCGTGAGCCACACGCTCACCTCGACGCCCGCCGCGACCGCGGCGGCGGCGACCGTGAAGGCCTGGTTCGCGGACTCGGGCCGGTCGAGCCCGGAGGTCGTCTTGACGACGAGCGAGCGGGAGCGGGCGGGGGCAGGGAGCGAGGAGTCGGTCACGCGGCCGAGCGTAGCCCCGCGGGTGACCACGGCCACGGCGTGCGGGCGCCGTCCGGCCGGTAGGATCGCCCGCATGAGCCCGCACACTCTCGAGCTGATCTTCCTCGGCCTGCTCCTCGCGGCGACGGTGACCATCACGTGGTTCGCCGGGTACGTCGTCTACAAGCTCTTCAAGGGCCAGCGCTGACGTCGCCGCGCGGGGCCCGTCCCCGCGCGGGCGCCGCGCGCCGCCCGACTCCGAGAGGTGGTCGCTGATGCCGTTCGAGTTCCCCGAAGGCCTCGCTCCCGAGGTGTACCCGCTCGCCTGGCTCGTCGGGAGCTGGCGCGGCGAGGGCGTCGTCAAGTACCCGGGCATCGAGGAGACGCCGTTCGTCCACGACGTCGTGTTCGACCACGACGGCGGCCCCTACCTGCGCTACGAGTCGACGCTGCGCGTCCTCGACGCCGCGGTCCCCGAGACGGTGCCCGCGGAGGGCGAGTGGCCGGAGCGTGACGAGGCCACCCTCGACGCCGCGGCCGCCGCGTCGCCCGTCTGGTCCACGGAGACCGGCTACTGGCGCGTGTCGACCGACCGGCCCGAGGGCCTGGAGGACGACCGCCACCCCCTCGAGGTACTCGTCGCCGACCCGGCGGGCCGCGTGTCGGTGTACCTGGGCGCCGTCGGCAACGGCCGCGTGGACCTGGCGAGCGACCTCATCGCGCGCACGTCCACCGCGTCCGAGGTCACGGCCTCGAAGCGGCTCTACGGGTTCGTCGAGGGCCAGCTCCTGTGGGTGTGGGAATTGGCGGCCTTCGGTCAGCCGTTGCAGTCGTACGCGTCCGCGAAGCTGACCCGGCGCCCGTCGGCCTGACGCAGGCCACCGGGCGGCCCGAGGGCCCGCCCGGTCCGGACGCGTCGACGAAGGAGGACCACCCGTGACCACCGGTTACACCAGCCCGCTCCTGTCCCGCCACGGCGCCGTGCCCGCGACGGGCCCCGACGAGGGCGTCGCCTGGCACTACGGCGACCCGACCGGGGAGCAGCGCGCGCTGCGCACGGGCGGCGCCGTCGTCGACCAGTCGCACCTGGGCGTCGTCACGGTCACGGGCCCGGACCGGCTGAGCTGGCTGCACTCCATCACGTCCCAGGACCTCACGGACCTCGCGCCGCGCACCTCGACGGAGCTGCTCGTGCTCTCGCCGCAGGGCCACGTCGAGCACGCCGCGTCGGTCGTCGACGACGGCACCACGACCTGGCTCGTCACCGAGCGCTCGCACGCGGCCGACCTCGCCGCGTGGCTGGACCGCATGAAGTTCATGCTCCGCGTCGAGATCGCCGACGCCACGGACGAGTGGGCCGCGCTCGGCGAGCCGGTCGACGCCGAGGGCGCCGAGGACGAGCCCGTGACGTGGCGCGACCCGTGGCCGCGCGTCCTCGCGGGCGGCACGCGGTACGGCCCGCCCGAGGACGAGCACCCGGGACGCGAGCGCCCGTGGCGGCTCGTGCTCGTCCCGCGCGCGGAGCTGGCCGACGCCGTCGCGGCGCGCGAGGCCGCCGGGTGGCGCCTCGTGGGCACGTGGGCGAGCGAGGCCGCGCGCGTCGAGGCCTGGCGCCCACGCCTCGCGACGGAGGTCGACCACCGGTCGATCCCGCACGAGACCGACTGGTTGCGCACCGCCGTCCACCTGCACAAGGGCTGCTACCGCGGGCAGGAGACCATCGCGCGCGTGCACAACCTCGGGCGTCCGCCGCGGCGCGTCGTCATGCTGCACCTCGACGGCTCGGGCCACCTGCTGCCCGCCCCGGGTGCCGAAATCACGCTCGACGGCCGCGCCGTCGGGGCCGTCACGTCGGTCGCGCGTCACCACGAGCTCGGGCCGATCGCGCTCGCGGTCCTCAAGCGGAGCGCGCCGGTCGACGCCGAGCTCCTCGTCGACTGCGACGGCGGCGCGATCTCCGCGGCGCAGGAGGTCGTGGTGCCCGGCGAGGGCGTCTCCGTCGACCGTCCGGCCGCGCGCGGTCCCGTCGGGCGCGGCGTCACGCCGCGCGGCGAGGGCGCACCCACGAGCATGCTGTGACGTCGGGGCCGGCGCGCGGGCAGTCCCCGGGGGCGGTCGACGTCGCCCGGACGGCGTGGCGCCGGCTCCTCCTGCGGGCCCGGGTCCGGCAGGGCGCGTCGCGCGTGCGCGTGGCGCTGTGGCCCATCCTCCAGGCGTCGGCGGCCGCCGGTCTCGCGTTCGGCATCGCCCGGTACGGGCTCGGGCACACGGCCCCCTTCTTCGCGCCGGTCTCCGCGTGGATCTGCCTCGGCTTCAGCCAGGACCGTCAGCTCCGCCGCGTGCTCGAGCTCGCGGTGGGCGTCGCGATCGGCGTCGGCCTGGGGGACCTCGTGGTCCATGCGATCGGGTCGGGCTGGTGGCAGGTCGCCGTCGTTCTCGCGGTCTCGGCCCTCGCCGCACGCTTCATCGACCGGGGCGCGATGCTCACGACGCAGGCGGGCGTGCAGGCCATCGTCATCGTCGGGCTCCCGGCCGCGCAGGCGGGCGGCCCGCTCGGGCGGTGGACGGACGCGCTCGTGGGCGGCGCCGTCGCGCTCGCCGTCGCGGCGCTCACCCCGGGCGACCCGCGGCGGCGCCCCCGTCTCCTCGGGGCGGAGGCGACGTCGGAGCTCGCGGGCGTGCTCGACGTGCTCGCGCGCGGTCTGCGAGCGCGCGACCCCGCGGACCTCGACGCGGCGCTGGTCAAGGGCCGGGCGTCCGAGGGCGCGCTCGAGGAGTGGCAGTCGTCCGCGACCTCCGCGCGCGAGCTCGCGCGCGTGAGCGCCGCCGGGCTGCGGCACCGGGACGAGCTGGGCGGGCTCGAGCGGCAGGCGGTGCTCGTCGACCGCGCGATGCGCAGCGTGCGCGTCCTGGCGCGGCGTGCGCGGCCGGTCGCGAGCGGCCCGGACCACCACGAGCTCGACGCCGTGGCGGACCTCGTCGCCCGGTTCGGCGCCGGGGTGCACGTGCTCGCCGAGGCCGTCGGCGCGGGGCGCGACCCGGCGGTCGCGCGCGAGGTCCTCCTCGAGGTGGCCCGCAGCGCCGACCCCCACGCGCTCGGCGACGGCGACTGGCAGGTGCAGTCGCTCGTGATGCTCGTGCGGTCGCCGATCGTCGACGCCCTGGAGGCGGCGGGCGCGACGCCCGAGCAGGCGCGCGACGCGCTCCCCGAGCTCTGAGAGCGTTCGCACCCGGGACGACCGACCCCTGCACAGCGGTACCGCGGGCCGGTACGGTCGGGGCATGGAGGTCCCTGTCAGCGCGCTGCGTGCCGAGCTCAAGTCGTGGATCGAGCGGGCCAGGGACGGTGAGGAGGTCGTCATCACCGAGCGCGGCGTCCCCGTCGCCCGGCTGACCGGCGTCGCGACGGCGGACCTCGTCACCGAGCTCGTGCGCGACGGCGTCCTGGTGCCCCCGGCGGGGGAGCGCCCCGTGCACGCGGTGCCCGCGCCGGCGCTCGTCGCGGCGACGGACGGGGCACGTCCGGCGGGTCCCGACGGCCCGCGCCCGTCCGACGGCGCCCGGGCCGCCCGCGGCGGCGGGGTCGCGGCGCTCGTGCGCCGGATCCGGCGCTGAGGGGCCCGCGGTGGCCCTCGTCTACTTCGACGCGAGCGCGCTCGTGAAGCTGTGCGTCCCCGAGGCCGGCTCCGCGCTGGCGAGCCGCCTGTGGAACCGTGCGGACGTCGTCGTCACGAGCCGCCTCGCCGACGTCGAGGTCCGCGCCGCGCTCGCCGCGGGGGCCCGCGGCGGGGTCATCGACGGCCCGGCGCACGCCCGCGCGCTCGGCACGTGGGACACGCTGCGACCCGCGCTGCACGTGGTCGAGGTGTCCGGCGCCGTCACCGACCGCGCGTCGCGCCTCGTCGCCGCGGGGTCGCTGCGCAGCAACGACGCGGTGCACGTGGCGAGCGCGCTCGCCGTCGCGCACGACGACACGGTCGTGGCCGCGTGGGACCCGCACGTCGTGACCGCGGCGCGTGCCGCCGGGCTGCGCGTGGTGCCGTGGCCGCTCGCCAGACCGTAGGCTCGTGCCCGTGGGAATCTTCGGGTCGCTGCAGTGGATCGTCTACCTCCTCCTGTCGCTGGTCGTGTTCGGGACGCAGCTCTTCGCGCTCGTCGACGCGATCCGGCGGCCCGCGAGCGCGTTCACAGCCGAGGGCAAGCTGAGCAAGCCGATCTGGCTCGCGATCCTCGGCGTCGCCGCGGCGCTCGGCTTCCTCTCCATCCCGCTCGGCGGCGGGATCAACCTCGGCTTCATCGGGATCATCGCGGTCGTCGCGGCGATCGTGTACCTCGTCGACGTGCGTCCCCGCCTCCAGCCGTACGGGAACGGGCGCGGCAACGGGTCGTCCGGCCGGCCCGGCGGCTGGTGAGCGCCGCGGTGACCGACGACGTCCGCACCGGGGTCGCGCGCGCCGCCGTCCCGCTGGCCGAGGTCGTGCGCGGCGACCTCGTGGAGTCCGTCCACACGGGGCACCTCGTGCTGCTGGAGCCCGACGGCGGCACGCTCCTCGAGCGCGGCGACGCCGGCACGGTCGTCTGGCCGCGCTCGAGCGTCAAGCCGTTCCAGGCCGTCGCGATGCTGCGGCACGGCCTGCGCCTGCCGCCGCGCCTCCTGGCCCTCGCCGCCGCGAGCCACAACGGCGAGCCCGAGCACCTCGCGGGGGTGCGCGAGATCCTGGCGGGCGTCGGGCTCGACGAGTCCGCGCTGCGCAACACCCCGGACCTCCCGCTGCACCCGCCGGCCGCGCTCGCGTGGCAGGAGGCGGGGAACGGCCCGTCGTCGATCACCCAGAACTGCTCCGGCAAGCACGCGGCGATGCTCGCGACGTGCGTCGTCGCGGGCTGGGACCCGCGCACGTACCTGGAGCACGACCATCCGCTGCAGGTCGCGGTGCGCGAGACCGTCGCGGAGGCGACGGGCGTCGCCGTCGAGCACGTGACGGTCGACGGCTGCGGCGCGCCGCTCTTCTCGACGACCGTGCGCGGGCTCGCCCGCGCGTTCGGGCGCCTCGCCGCGGCCCCGCAGCACGACCCGGGTTCGGCCGAGGCCGAGGTCGCGCGCGCCATGGCGGCGTTCCCCGAGATGGTGGGCGGCACGGGACGCGACGCGACCCTCGCGATGCGCGCCGTCCCGGGCCTGGTCGCCAAGGACGGGGCCGACGGGGTGTACGGGGCCGGGCTGCCCGACGGCCGTGCCCTCGCCCTCAAGGTGCTCGACGGCGCGTCCCGGCCCCGCCCGGCGGTGCTCGCCGCGGCGCTGCGCCGTCTCGGCGCGCTCGACGTCGAGGGAACGGACGGGTCGGCGCTCGACGCGCTCGGCGACGTGCCCGTGCTCGGTGCCGGGCAGCCGGTGGGCACCGTGCGCGCCGTGCTCGACGAGCCCGGGACGGACGCGGCGCACGATGCCTCGCAGGGCCTCTCGTCCGCCGCCGCGCGGCGCGACGACGGGGGACGGCCGTGAGGGCCGTCGTGCAGCGCGTGACGCGCGCGAGCGTGAGCGTCGTGGCCGACGACGGGACGGCGGAGGTCGTCGGCGCGATCGACCGACCGGGCCTGCTCGCGCTCGTCGGCGTCACGCACGACGACGGCGACGCGCAGGTGGAGACGATCGCGCGCAAGATCGCCGAGCTGAGGATCCTCGCGGGGGAGCGGTCCGTGCTCGACGACGGCGCGCCCGTGCTCGTCGTCTCCCAGTTCACGCTCTACGCGGACACGCGCAAGGGCCGTCGGCCGTCGTGGAACGGCGCGGCGCCCGGTCCTGTCGCGGAGCCGCTCGTCGACGCGGTCGTCGAGGCGCTGCGCGCCCGCGGGGTCGAGGTGGCGACCGGGCGGTTCGGCGCGCACATGGCGGTCGACCTCGTCAACGACGGCCCGGTCACGCTGATCCTCGAGGCCTGACGCGGCGTCGTACGGGCTGTCCCGTACGGGGCCTGCGTACGGAGGACCGCGTACCCCGCGCGGCGCGCGTGACGCGAAGAGTGTGGGAAGCACGTAGTCCCGCGGGCCCCGCCCACGGCTACGGTCGCTCACGTCAGCCGGTCGCTCAGGCCCCGCAGGAGGCCGCACCGCCGCGCGTCCGCGCGGGTCGGCGACCGACCTCGTCGACGAGAGGTCCTCTCGATGCACCGTCCTCGCCCGTCCGCCCCGCGCCGCGCCCGCGCCACGCGCGCGGCCGCCGGCCTCACCGCCCTCGCGCTCGCCGCGAGCGGGGCCGTCGCCGCCGCGACGACCGCCGCCGCCGCGCCGACCGCCCACCTGACCGCCACGACGGCGGCCACCATCCCGACGCCCGACTCCCCGAACGGCGACGCCGCCCTCAACGGGTACCGCAACGTCGGCTACTTCATGTCCTGGGCCCCGGAGAACTACGGCTACACCGTGCGCGACTTCGTCGAGTCGGGCCAGGCCGAGCAGATCACCCACGTGAACTACGCGTTCGGCAACATCCACCCGACCGACCTCACGTGCTTCCTCGCGGACGCCCCGGGCACGCCCGAGCCGGGCGGCAACGACGGCGCCGGCGACGCGCAGGCCGACTTCGTGCGAGCCGTCTCCGCCGAGGACTCGGTGGACGGCGTCGCGGACGAGCCGGGCCAGGCGCTCGCGGGGAACTTCAACCAGCTCCGCAAGCTCAAGGAGGAGCACCCCGACACCAAGGTCCTCATGTCGCTCGGCGGCTGGACCTGGTCCAAGTTCTTCTCGAAGGCCGCGGCGACGCCCGAGAGCCGCGCGAAGTTCGTCGCGTCGTGCATCGACCTCTACATCGACGGCAACCTGCCCGTGATCGACGGCCGCGGCGGCCCCGGCGCGGCCGCGGGCCTGTTCGACGGCATCGACGTCGACTGGGAGTGGCCCGGGGCCCCCGACTGGTCGCAGCACCCCGAGAACCACGTCGACCCGGTCAACGACAAGGCGAACTTCACCGCCCTCCTCGCCGAGTTCCGCAAGCAGCTCGACGAGCGCGGTGCCGCGCAGGGCAAGGACTACCTGCTCTCCGCCTACATCCCGGTGAGCCCCACCGTGGTGAACGCCGGCTGGGACGCCCCGACGATCTTCGACTACCTCGACTACGGCAACATGCAGGGCTACGACCTGCACGGTGGCTGGTCGCCGAACCTCGCCGGGCACCAGGCGAACCTGCACGACACCTCGCAGCCCGGCACGATCTCGCTCGAGGACGGCATCGACCTCTACCTGTCGCGCGGCGTCGACCCCGCCCAGCTCACGCTCGGCATCCCGGCGTTCGGCCGCGGCTGGTCCGGCGTCGGGGCCGGCGACTCGAACGGCGCCTGGCAGCCCGCCGCGGGCGTCGCCCCCGGCACCTACGAGGCCGGGAACAAGCAGTACTTCGAGCTGCGCGACCACGGGACCGAGTACTTCGACGAGGTCAGCGGGGCCTCGTGGCGCTACGACGGCGACCAGTGGTGGAGCGTCGACACGCCGCGCGCCGTCGAGTTCAAGGCGTCGTGGATCACGGAGAAGGGCCTCGGCGGCTCGATGTTCTGGGACCTCGCGGGCGACGACGAGGACGAGCTCGTCGGCACGGCGGCCGACGTCTACCGCGCGGCCCCGGCCGGTCCGGTCGACCCGACCGCGCCCGGCTCGTGCTTCCCGGGTTGGGACCGCAGCACCTCGTACGTCGGGGGGCGCGTCGTCTCGCACGAGGGCGTGAACTACCGCGCCGCGTGGTGGGTCCGCACGAACGTCCCGGGCACGGAGAAGTGGTACCCGGCCTGGCGCGTCGTCGGCACCTGCGCCTGACGACCTGACGGTGCGGTGCGCGGCCTCGGCCGCGCACCGCACCGTCCGTCGCTCAGCGCAGCCAGCCGCGGCGCTTGATGTACGCGAGCGGGATGACGGCGGCGACGAGCGTCACCAGGACCGTGAGCGTGAACCCGTACGGCCGGTCGAGCTCGGGCATGTGCGTGAAGTTCATGCCGTAGAACGACGCGATGAGCGTCGGGGGCAGGAACACCGCGGTGATGATGGTGAAGACCTTGACGATCTGCGCCTGCTTGACGTCGAGCGACGTCATGATCGCCTGCTGCAGGTAGCGCACCTTGTCGTGCTCGAACCCGGCGTGCTGCTTCACGCCGTCGACGTCCGCGACGAGCGTCTCGACGAGCCCCGCGAGCACGGGGTCCGAGTCCGCGATCTCGCTGCGCAGGTGCCGCGCGGCGCGCGCGAGCGAGAGCTGGGACTCCTGGGCGCGCGACACGATCTCCTCGGCGCGGTTCATGCGCGTGATCGTGTCCTGCATGTCGCTCACCCCGATCTCCCGGCCGCGCGAGTCGACGCCGCGCGTGGCCTCGTCGATCTCGTCGGACATGTCCTCGAGCAGGTCGCTCGCGTAGGACACGACGCGGTCGGCCGCCTCGTTGAGCGCGTAGAGCAGCGCGTACGCGACGCCGTACGACGAGCGGATGAGCCACGGCGTGCGGCGCATGCGGGCGATCGCCTTGTCGAAGACGGCGTAGTGCCGCTGCGGCTGGGCCGTCACGACGACGTCGGCGGACAGGGCGAGCACGATGCGCTCGTCCACCACCCGGTCGCCGTCGCGCCGGGTCGCCGTCACCGGCAGGTAGACGTGCGCGTCCGTCTCCCAGACGCGCCCTCCGGCGGCCGCGAAGTCGACGCCGTGCTCGGCCGCGCGGGCCGCGGAGTCGGGGTCGCCGACCGCGACCTGCACCCAGCGCGAGCGCAGGACGCGCGGGTCGAACCGGGGCGAGCCGTCGCCGTGCGCGCGGGCGTGCAGGTCGAGCCCGCCGCGCGCCGGGGCGGGCAGGCGGGTCTCCGTCCCGGGGGCGAGGCCCGGGGTCTCGGGCAGCATCGTCGTCATCACGCACCGCCGGCCGTGAAGTGCGCGGTGAGGAGCGCGGCGCAGATGAACAGGTAGAGCCCCACGGTGAAGGAGATCGACTGCCGTTCGAGGTTCGGCCGGCGCGTGCGGCGCCGCTCCTCGCGCGGGGCGCGCAGGGGCGTCCGGGCGGGGCGGGTCCGCACCGGGGCGGCGGGGGTGGTGGTCGGCGTGGTCGCAGGGGAGCGCTGCGTCATGGTGGTCGTCCTTTCCGGCGGGCGGACGGCACGGGCGCGGCCACGGGCGGGCGGCGCGGGTGCGTCGGCGGGGGAGGTCCGGCGGCGCGCGCGAGGCGCGCGCGGAGCGCACTGGCGACCTCCCCGCGCGGGACGGACGACGGCCGGGGACGCAGGGACCTGCGTCGGCCGGGCTCAGGCGTCGGGTCGCGAGCCACGGGGGGTGAGCGCGCAGTGCACGGATCTATGACTGCTGCCGTCAGGCATGGGGCTCACCTCGCTCTCGTGGCGGCGGCGCCGCGGGCGCCGCACCCGGGTCGGGGCGCACGAGGGTCGTGGCCGCGACGGGGATCGAGGCCAGGCTAGTCCTCCGGGCAGCGGGCAGCAACCGTCGAGGTGCGGGCGTCGGCCCAGGTGGCGGCCGTGTGACGAGCGGGAAACGATGAGGTGATCCCTTGTTTACGGAGGGTTGTTAACATTTCATCCGGTCGACGGGCGACGAAGCCCCCGGACGGAGGGTCCCGACATGTCAGAACAGCAGGACTACATGGTTCCCGAGCCGGTCCGTCGCGCGGACTCGCGGTTCGCGCGACGGCTCGAGCGGCTCTCGTCCCGCGCGCAGGAGGTCGACCGCGCGCTCGCCGCCGTGAGCGAGGGCAAGGGCGGTCTCGTGTGGACCGCCGAGCACGGCATGGGCGCGAGCGCGACGCTCGAGCTCGTGTGCGAGGCCGTCGCGACGCACGAGTTCGCGCAGCCGACCGTCACGCTCCGCTGTCGCCCGCCCGCGGGCGTCCCCGCTCCCGGGTCGGCCGTCGTCTCCGTCGTGTCGCAGGTGTCGCAGCTCGCGGGCGGCGTGGTCCCCGAGCGGCTCACGCGGGTCCTCGAGCCGGTCGACCCGGGCTTCGGCCACCTCCCCGAGGTGGCGGCGGTCGCGCTCGCCGAGCTCCTCGTCGCGACGTTCGACGGCGCGACCGTCGTCCTCGTCGCCGACGACCTGCACCTCCAGGACGAGCTGAGCCGGTCGGTCCTCGCGAGCCTCGTGGCGCAGCGGCACGCGCCCGTCGTCCTGCTGGGGACGGCGCCCGCGGGCGCGCTCGACCCGTCCGCCGGCCCGTTCGAGCTGCGCGCCGTCCCGCCGCTCGCGCCGGCCGACGCGCTCCACCTCCTGCTCGTCGAGCGGCGGCTCGCCGTCGCCCCGCACGTCGCGGCGCGGCTCGCGCACCTCCTCGGCGGCAACGCCGCGGCCATCACGCAGACGGCGGCGCTCCTCACCCCCGAGCAGCTCTCGGGCGGGTCGATCCTGCCCGACCCGCTGCCCGCCGTCCCCGCCGTCCGGTCGCTCTTCGCCGACCGGCTCGCCGCGCTCAGCGAGGCGGAGCGCCAGGCGCTGCTCGTCGCGGCGGTCGCCGTCGTCGACCGCACCGAGCTCGTGCTGTCCGCGACGGGGCTCGCGATGGAGCAGGTCCTCGACGGCCCGCTCGCGGAGCACCTCGTCCTCGCGGGGGCCGCTTCGCGTTCGTCGACCCGCGCATGCGCTCGCTCGTCCACGCCGACGCCCGCCTGGCCGAGCGCACGGCGGCGCACGTCGCACTCGCCGAGGCGCACCGGCGGGCGGGGGAGGAGGACGTCGCGGTGTGGCACTCGGCGCTCGCGACCCTCGTGGGCGACCCGGCGCTCGTCCCGGGCCTCCTGCGCATCGCGCGCCGCCACCTCGACCGCGGCGACGTCGTCTGGGCGCACGAGGTCGCGCGCGAGGCGGCGAGCCAGGCGGGTGCCGAGCACCGCGCCGAGGCGTTCGCGATCGCCGGGGTCGCGGCCCTGCGCTCGGGCCACGTGCAGGACGCCGCCGACTGGCTGCGCAAGGCCTCGCGGAGCGGGGACGACGCGCTGCGCGCGTGCACGCTCGGCCCGCTCGTCGCGGCGCTCACGCTCGCCGAGGGCCAGGTGCCCGACGACGTCCTGTCGCCCTACCTGCGCGGGGGCCGGCCGGACGGCCTCCCCCCGGACGCCGTCGCCGGGGTCGTGACGGGCGTGCTCACGGCGGCGCGGCTGCACGCCGAGCGGGGCGACGGCGTGAGCACCTCCCAGCTCCTCGACACCGCGACGTTCCTCGCGTCGTGGTGCGAGGACGACGCGACCCCGGCCCGTCTCGCGCTCGCCCGCTCCTGGGCCGCGGTGTTCGGGGTGGGGGAGCGCGGCGTCGTGCCCGACGTCGACCTGGGCCCGGACCACGAGGCCGCGCTCCAGGTGAGCCGGGCGCTCGGGCTCGCCGCCGACGACCGGCTGGACGACGCCGCGCAGACGCTCGCGAGCGTCGTCGCCTCCCTGGCCCCGGTGCGCGACGGCGGCCGGTGGTTCGACGGCCCGGACGCCGCCCTCACGCCGCTCGCCGAGGCGCACGTCCGGCTCGCGCAGGCGCTCGTGCACCTGTGGCGCGGCACCCTCACGCGAGCCGCGGACGAGCTCGCGGAGGCCGCGTTCCGCCTGCCGCTCGGCCTGCCGTTCGCGGGGATGGGCGTGGCCGCCGCGCGCCGCCTCGACATGATGACCCGGGGCGTCGTCGGGCCCGTCGCGACGGCGCTCGAGGAGACGTGCGCGAGCCCGACGTCGCGGCCCGTGCGCCTCGGCCTGCTCGTGGACCGCGCCATGGGTGCGGCGTTCGCCCACCACGTGACCCAGGCCGCGACGCTGCTCGAGCTCGCCGCGGAGCGCGAGCGTCCCGACAGCGCACGCATGCTGCCGCTGCCCGGGCTGGACGACGTCGAGGCGTGGGTCGTCGCCGGGCGCCACGACGCGGCGCAGCGTGCGCTCGCGCGGCGCCGGGTGGACGCCAAGGAGCTCCCGCCGTCGCTGCGGTCGGCGACGCTCGTGCGGGCCGACGTCTCGCTCGCCGCGCCCGAGGACCTCACCGCGCCGCTCGAGCGGGCCACGCGCGTGAACCGCACGACCGCGTCGCCCTACGAGCACGCGCGGACCGACCTGTGCGCCGCGCGCGCCCTCGTGCGCGCGGGCGAGCTGCAGCGCGCCCACGGCCTGTTCCTGTCCGCGATCGAGCTGTTCGACGACGCGGGCGCGGACGCCTGGACGACGATCGCGCTCGACGAGCACGCCGAGGTGGTCCGCCTCCTCGGGGGCCCGGTGCCCGAGGACCTGACCGCGGTCGTGCCGGGGGTGCCCGGCGTCCTCGGCGGCGGGGCCGTCGTCCCGGGCGGCACGTGGCCCGCGGCCCCGCGGGCCGGGAGCATGCACGCCGCCCTCGGGGTCGCGCGCGCCGGCGTCGAGGCGCAGGCCGCGCTGCGGCCCGCCCCGCCGGACGCGTGCCGGCTCGCGGTGCGCGAGAGCGACGTGACGGACGAGGCGCTCGCGGAGCTGCGGGGCCGGTGGGCGGACGAGCTCACGGAGCGCGAGCTCGACGTCGCGCTCCTCGTCGTCCAGGGGGCCTCGAACCGGGAGGCGGCGGACCAGCTGTACCTGTCCGTGCGCACCGTGGAGGTCCACCTCGGGCGCGTGTTCCGCAAGCTCGGCGTGCGCTCGCGCGTCGAGCTCACGGTCCTGGCGCACCGCGTGGGCCGCTGAGGCGGGGTCGATTCCGGGTTGTTCGTCAGCATCTGTCCGCTTTTGTCCTACGGGTCTTCCCCTACGCCGACCGCGCGGAGGAGCCGCGAACACTGCGGGAAGCGCGGATCACGCGCGGGGTCCGGCGTGGCTACGTTCGGGGTGACCTGAGGGCAGGGCGGCCCGGAGCACCGTGCCGCCGCAGCTCCCCGTACGAGCACGAGGCAGGACCCATGGACGTGTCCCTCTCCACCCGACCACCGCGCCCGGCCCGGCGGCGCGGCGCGCGCCTCGCGGCGCTCGCGACGGCGGCCGCCCTCGTCGGCGGCCTCCTCGCGGGCGTCGCGCCGGCGCAGGCGGCGCCGACCGCCACGACGGCGGTCGGCAACCCCGGCGACAGCGACGTCAACGGCTACCGCAACGTCGGCTACTTCACCCAGTGGGGCGTGTACGGCCGCGCCTTCCCGCTCAAGAAGGTGCAGGACTCCGGCGCGGCCGCGGACCTCACCCACATCAACTACTCGTTCGGCAACATCCACCACCAGAACCTCACGTGCTTCATCGCGAACAAGGCGCAGGGCACCGGGCCCAACGGCTCCGACGGCGCGGGCGACGCGTGGGCCGACTTCGGCATGGGCTACACGGCCGCGAACTCCGTCGGCGGCGTCGCCGACGCGTGGGACCAGCCGCTCGCGGGCTCGTTCAACCAGCTCAAGCAGCTCAAGGCGAAGAACCCGCAGCTGCGCGCCCTCATCTCGATCGGCGGCTGGACCTGGTCGAAGAACTTCTCCCGCGCGGCGGCGACGCAGGCGTCCCGCGAGAAGCTCGTGTCGTCGTGCATCGACCTCTACATCAAGGGCAACCTGCCCGTGATCGACGGCCGCGGCGGGCCGGGTGCGGCCGCCGGCGTGTTCGACGGCATCGACATCGACTGGGAGTGGCCGGGCTCGAACAACGGTGAGGTCGGCAACTCGGTCGACCCCGTGAACGACCGCGAGAACTTCCGGCTCCTGCTCGCCGAGTTCCGCAAGCAGCTCGACGCATACGGCGCGCAGACCGGCAAGCACTACCTGCTCTCGGCGTTCCTGCCCGCCAACCCGGCCGACATCGCGGCCGGCGGCTGGAACGACCCGCGCATCTTCCAGTCCCTCGACTACGGCAACGTGCAGGGCTACGACCTCCACGGCGCCTGGGACCCGGCGCTGGCCGGCCACCAGGGCAACCTCTACGACGACCCGGCCGACCCGCGGGCCGCGAGCCGCCAGTTCAGCGCGGACAAGGCCGTCCAGGAGTACCTCCGCGCCGGCGTCGCCCCGAGCCAGCTCGGCCTCGGCCTCGCCATGTACGGCCGCGGCTGGAAGGGCGTCACGTCGTCGCAGCCGTGGTCGGCCGCGAACGGGGCGGCCCCCGGCACGTGGGAGGCGGGCAACGAGGACTACGACAAGCTCCGCACGCGGGGCCAGGACTACTACGACCCGACGACCGTCTCCGCCTGGCGGTACGACGGCGACCAGTGGTGGAGCTACGACAACGCCCGGTCGGTGGCGGCCAAGGCCGAGTACATCGACCGGCTGAACCTGGGAGGCGCCATGTGGTGGGACCTGTCCGGCAACCACGACGGCACGCTGCTCGGCGGCTTCACGGACAAGGTCCGCACGCTGCCGGCCGGTCCCGTCGACGGCGCGAGCGGTCCGACGAACCCGCCCACCAACCCGCCGACGAACCCCCCGACGAACCCGCCCACCAACCCGCCGACGGACCCGACGGCCTGCGTGGCCGCGTGGTCGGCCGCGACGGTCTACACGGGCGGGGCGACGGCGTCGTTCGAGGGCAAGAACTACCGCGCGAAGTGGTGGACCCAGGGCGACCGTCCGAGCGCGGGCGGCCCCTGGGAGGCGACGGGCGCGTGCGGCGGGACCACCCCGACGACCCCGCCGACGACGCCGCCCACGAACCCCCCGACCACGCCGCCCACGACGCCGGGCACGTGCACCGCGCCGGCGTGGTCCGCGACGGTGGCCTACACCGGGGGTGCGACGGTCTCCTACCAGGGCCAGTCGTACCGCGCGAAGTGGTGGACGCAGAACAACGTCCCGGGCGCGGAGCAGTACGGCCCGTGGCAGGCCCTCGGCGCGTGCTGACGCCCTGCCGCCCCTCCTGACGGGGGACCACCGGGGCGGCCCGCGGGTACGGGGAATCCCGTACCCGCGGGCCGCCATCGTGTGGTTCTCCCGCATCTCGACCAGCCCTCGCGCTCGTTAGCGTGAAGGGGCCGACGAGGACCTCCGCAGCCCTCCCCAGTGGGTTGCGGGGCTCCTCCGACCGTGAAAGGCGGTCAGCGTGCCCGTGCGTCACCGAACGACCCGACCCCGCACCTCCCGTCCCCTCCCGCCCTCCGTGGCCTCCGCCCTGCCCGTGGCCCTGACGGCCGTGCTCGGCGCCGCGCTCCTCGCGGGCTGCACGAGCGGCTCCGCCGACGCCGGGGCGGCCGTCGACGGCGGGTCGGGACCCGCCCAGGCCGAGGACCACGGCTCGCACGGCGACCACGCCGACGCGGGCAAGGTGCCCGTCGGCCCCCTCCAGCTCCCCGGCGCCGACTACTGGTCGGTGCTCCAGCCGGCCGACGGCGTCACGCAGGTCCGGGCGGGCGGGTGCCCCGAGGACGCGGCGTGCCCGAGCTTCGAGGTGCTGACCGGTGCGGCGCTCGACGGCGTCGACCCCGCGTCGGCGCTCCTGCCCGACGGCGCCACGTGCCCCGGGACGGACGCGCTCGCGGCCCGCGCGGTCGGCGACCCCGCCGAGTCGGACGTCGAGGTCGCCGGCACGCCCGCGACGCTCGCGCGCTGGACGCTCTCGTGCGTCGACGCCGCCGGGACCGAGGTGCGGACCGTCGAGCAGCTCCAGTGGTACGTGCCCGACGCCCCCGGCGGTGCGGTGCTCGTCGTCGACCGCTGGGCGTTCGAGGGGCTCGAGTCGCGCCTCGCCGCGGGAGGCTGGGCGTCCGCCTGACGGACCCCGGCCCGCACCGACCACGACGGCCTCGCACCCGGGAGGGTGCGAGGCCGTCGTCGTGCACCCGGCCGTGCCGGCGGCCGGGTCAGCTCTTGCGCGTGCGGCGCGTCAGCAGCACGACCGCGGCGCCCACGGCGGCGAGCCCCGCGGCGACGGCGGCGTACAGGCCCACGGTCGCGCCCGTCGTCGCGAGCGACGAGGACGACGAGCCGGTCGCGACGGTGCGCGAGACCTGGGACGCCGTCGTGGTCGTCGTGGGGTTCCCCTGTCCCGGCGGGTTCGTCGCGCAGTTCGGCGACGACGGCGGGTAGTCCACGCTGACGACCGTCTCGGGGTTGACCTGGAAGAGCACCTGGACGCTGGGGCGCACCCAGTCGAACTCGTCGCCCTCGACCCACTGCCCGTCGACCAGGCTCCAGCCGGGCCAGTCGGCGCCGCGGCCGTCCGCCCCGACGACGGCGCCGGGCCACAGCACGCGGCCCTGCAGGGGGAGGCCGGACTGGACGACGTCCGCGCCCCCCGGGTTGAGCCACGTGATCGTTGCGGTGTCGTTGTCCGTGCCGGTGACGGCGATGGCGTACTCGAGGTACGGGACGTCCCCGTCGCAGACGGGGGACAGGGTGGTGAGCTCGATCGTCGGCTCCGGCACGTACGTGTCGTCCTCGGCGGCTCCCGCGACCGGTGCGGTGAGCAGCACCGCCGTCGCGGCTGTAGCGGTGACGGCCAGCGCGCGGCTCCCGGCGCGGCGTCCTCCCGACGTCTTCATGGTGATTCCTGTCCGTGGGCGGGAAAGGCTGTTCGTGGAGAGGGAGCCGTGCCCCGAGGTCCCTGATACGTGCAGGTGCCACACGCGCGCGAGGTGTTTCCGTCCTGCCAGGCTAGCGAGGCGGGCGCCCGAGTTGGACGCTTGTCCAGGGTGAAAAAGGGGCGGTGCGCCGGATCGTGACCGCGCCGTGACGCGACCCGCCGCGGCTCAGCCGCAGGGCGCGACGTCCACCGTGCGCAGGCCCGGCTGGGTGGTCGTGGGCGTGCTCCACACGTCGAGCGAGGTCGCGGCGGCGGTCCCCGCGTCCCGCGGCGTCGTCGTCGTGAACGACAGGGTCGTCGACTGGCCGGGCGCGAGGTCGACCATCGCGGAGAGCGCGCCGCGGCCCGCGACGTCGCCGGGCTGCGCCGGGAGCGGGGCGTCGTCGCGGCGCAGGCCCGAGACCTGCCCGTCGCGCGGCGGGTAGAGCACGACGAACGTGCGCGTGACGCCCGGCTCGACGCCCGCCGTGCCGCCGCCGGTGACGTACCAGGGCAGGCTCGTCGCGGCGTCGGCCGGGGCGGACGACGCGAGGTCGACCTCGAACGTGTCCACGCGGCCCGCGGCCGTGCACGTGCTGCCCGCGAGGCGCACGTCGCTGCCGAGGTAGACGCCCATCTTGCCGCCGGTGCCGTCGTTGAGGAACACGCCGACGGAGCCGGCAGCCTGGTCGGCGGTGTCGATGTCGCCCGCCACGACCGTGCCCGCGAGACGCACCTGCTCCGCCTCGCGCGCCGACCACAGCAGCACGCGGTGCTCGTCCGCGCCGCGCACGAGCGCGTCCCGCGCGACGGCCGGGTCGGCCCCGCCCGCGAGGAACTCCTCCAGGACCTGGGCCGCGACCGCCGCGAAGAACGTGTCCGTCTGCTCGCCGGGCTCGAGCTCGGCGTACGCGTCGGAGAGGAGGGTCTGCACGACGTTGCCCGCGTCGAGGTCGACCGCGCCGCCGTCGACCGGGACGGTCACCGGGCCCGTGGCCTCGAGCAGGTAGGAGAGCGCGACGGGGTCGGTCGCGACCACGCCGTCGACCTGCTCGCCCTGCGCGCGCTCCCACATCGTCGACGCGAGCGCGGCGGTCGTGGGGAAGTCCGGCGTCAGCGGGGTGTCCTGGAGGTAGCGGCCCACGCGGTCCGTGAAGAGCTCCTCGACCCCGGGGTCGAGGGGCAGCACCGGCTCGTCGAAGGACGGGAAGCCGACCGTCGAGGCCTGCCGCTCCAGCGTCACCCTGCCCTGGTCCGCCGAGATCACCGCGAGCGCGCCGGGGATCCCGCCGCCGGCGCGCAGCTCGGCGTTGTTCAGCGCGAGGACGAGGTAGCGGCGCGGGCCGTCGGCGCCGAGCATCGCGGGCGCGAGCGCCGTGAGCCGGTCGGCGGTGCGGACCACCGTGCGCAGGTCGTCGGTGCGCGCGACGAGCGCGGCGTACGGGTCGGCGACCTCCGCGTGCAGCGCGTCGCGGTCGACGGTGGCGAGGCGCGCGTCGATCGCGTCGAACGCGTCGGCGGCGCGCGCGACCGTCGGGGCGGCCGCGACGAGCGGTGCGAGGTCGACGCCGTCGCCCGTGAGCGCGAGCCCGTCGCCCTCGACGCTGCCGAGGGTCTGCGTGAGGGACGGCAGCACGACGGCGGCGAGGTCGTCGGCCGTCGCGGCGGCCACGGAGAAGGCCCGCACGTCCTGCCCGTAGACCGGCAGGTGCGCGGCCAGGGACCACAGAGGTCCGTCGGTGTGCGCCCGTGCGGAAGCGGTGAGGGGCTGGACCCGATCGAGCGCGGCGTCGGCGGCCGCGACGTCGCCGTCCCGGAGCGCCTCCTCGGCGGCGGGGACCTCGTCCAGCGCGCGCGTCAGGGCGTCGCGCGCGGCGAGCGCGTCCCGGGCGAGGAGCCCGGCGCACACGACGAGCGCGACCGCGAGCAGGATGAGACCCCAGCCCAGCCAGGCCGCCCGGCTCCGCCGACGGCGGGGGTGGCGCGGCGGGGCGTCCCGCTCCGTCGTCGTCATGCCTCTCAGCGTAGGGGCCGGGGATGGCAGGATCGGGGCCGTCGCGGGTGAGGTTCGGGTGAACCGCGGGGCGTGCAAGGAACGCGCGCCCCGGGACACAGAGCGGTTGACAGCCCGCCCCGCCGACGAGGAGCCGCCGTGACGACCGACGAGGGCAGTGACGAGACCACCGAGGCCGCCGTCCACGACGAGGCCTGGTTCGCCGCGCTCTTCGCCGCGCACGCGACACCGCTGTACCGCTACTTCCGCCGGCGCCTGCCGAGCGCCGTCGGGGGCGTCGCCCCCGACGCCGACGACCTGACGGCCGAGGTCCTCGCGACCGCGTGGCGGCGTCGCGACGACGTGCCCGACGGCGCCGAGCTGCCCTGGCTGTACCGCACGGCGGGGTTCCTCCTCGCCAACCACCGCCGCAAGGCGCGGGCCCTGCCCGTGGCCGAGGTGCCCGAGCGCCCGGACGACGGGGCCGACGTCGAGCACGTCGTCGTGCAGGACGACGAGGTGCGCCGCGCGCTCTCCGCGCTGTCCGACCGCGACCGGCGCATCCTGCTCCTGCACGCGTGGGAGGGGCTCGGCGGGGCGGACCTGGCCGCCGTCCTCGGCACGTCGCGCGGGGGCGCGGACGCCGCGCTGTCCCGGGCCCGCGCGCGCCTGCGCACGGCGTGGGCGGAGCAGTCGGCGCTCGCGCAAGAGACCGGCGCCTGAGCACACATCACGGGTAGACCCGACCGGCCGCACCTGCGCGGTACGGCCCCTGCGGTACCTGGAGGGCGACATGACCACCCGAACCCCCGAGCAGCCCGACGACGCGGACCTGGAGCGCCTGCGCGCCGCCGACCCGGCCGCGGACGCGACCCCGGACGCCACGGCCCTGGAGGCCGCGGTGCGCGACCGCGTCCCCGAGGCGTTCGCCCGCCCCGCGGCGACCGGCCCGGGCGCCGCTCCCGCGGAGCTCCCGGCCGCGGCCGGCCTCGCCGGGGCGGACGGCCCGACGGCCGCGCTCGTCGACGAGCTCGCCGAGCGCCGCGCGCGCCGGCTGCGCCGTCGGGCGCCGCTCCAGGTGGCGGCGGCCGTGGTGGGCGCGCTCGTCATCGGGACGGGCGGCTACGCGCTCGGCGCCGGCGAGTGGGGGACCACGGCGGGCGACTCCGCCGCGGAGAGCACGGCGCTCGCCCCGATCCGCCTCGGCAGCGCGGACGCGCCCGCGTTGGCGGACGCGCTCGCGGGGGCTACGGCCACCGAGGAGAGCTCCACCAGCTCCCGCGCGACCACGGACATGGCCTACCCCGGCGGCTGGGGCGGGCGCACCGTCTTCCACGCCGAGGGGCTGTCGTCGGACGGTGCGCGCGCGGACGCGTGGGCCTACGACGCGGCGGGCGTGTTCTCGCAGGAGACGGCGCGCCGCGTCGCCGACGTCCTCGGGGTCACGGGCGAGGTGCGCGAGGAGTATGGGTCGTACGCGGTCGGCCCGGCCGACTGGACGGGACCGACGGTCTCGCTCCAGCCGGACGGTCTCGCGAGCGTGAGCTTCAACGACCCGGCCAAGGACCCGTGGGGCTGCGTCGTCGTGACGCCGATGCCCGCCGAGGAGGGCGACGGGGCCGGTCCGTCGGCCGAGCCGGGCACGTGCGAGGAGGCCGACCACGGCGCCCCGCCGAGCGGCGCCGAGGCCGGCGACCGGCTGCGCGAGGTGCTGGGGTCCCTCGGCCTCGATCCCGACGGCTACGAGATCGTCGCGGAGGAGCAGCCCGTGGACCAGGGCGCCCCGCGCGCGACGACGGTGACGGCGGCCGAGGTGGTCGACGGGCAGCGCACCGGGACGCAGTGGAGCGCGACGTACTCGGGTGCGGGGCTCGCGTCGCTCTACGGGAGCCTCGCGCCGCGCGTCGCGATCGGCGCGTACGACGTCGTCAGCCCGGCCGAGGCGGTCGAGCGGCTCGGCGACCCGCGGTTCGGCGGGGGCGGGATGATCGCGTGGGCCCGCGAGGACGTGCAGTCCCTCCCGGAGACCGCGTCCGAGCCCGAGGCCCCGACGGTCCCGCCCACCGTGGGGGAGGGGGCGCGGTTCGCCTGGCCCGTCACGGACGTGACGATCACGGACGCGCGCCTGGGCCTGGCGGTGCAGTACCAGCCGGACGGCGCGGCCGTCCTGCTGCCCGCGTACGAGCTGTCCGACGCGGACGGGAACGTCTGGTCGGTCGTGGCGGTGGTGGACGACCAGCTCGACTTCACGCCCTCGGTCGGGTGACCGAGCACGACCCGGCGGTCGGTATCGTGATACCGACCGCCAGGTCGGCTTCGCCTGCGCGCTTTTGCACGTTGCAAGCATCCGAGGTCGCGAAAGTGGCCACGCTTTTGATTGACCACCGACAAAAGTGTGGTTAGGGTCGCAGCAGACCGAGCGCCACCGGGTCGGAGAGCGAGCAGAGCGACCCTCTCCCGGGGCGTGCGGTCCGACGGTGGCAGGGAGGCCATCGTCGTCGTGATCGGCGGCGCCGCGGCGTCCGCCGTCGGAACGGGAGCAACGATGCACCACTTCGCCCCTGACGGATCGTCGGACCGCCCCGCCCCGGACGCGCGCACCGGGCTGTGGCTCGTCGGCGCCCGCGGCTCGGTCGCCACCACCGCCGCCCTCGGCCTCGCGGTGATCGCCGACGGGCGCGCGGAGCCGACCGGGTGCGTCACCGCGGGCGAGCCCTTCGCCTCCGCCCCGCTGCCCGCGTTCGGCGACCTCGTCGTGGGCGGCCACGACATCTCCGACGTGTCGATGGTCAAGCGCGCCGAGCTGCTCGTCGAGGCCGGCATGATCGCGCCGCGCCTGCTCACCGCCGCGCACGCCGCGCTCGAGCGGGCCGACGCCGAGGTGCGCCCCGGCTACTCGGCCCACCCCGCCGAGGGCGCCGCGCGCGAGTCCCAGCAGGCCGCCGCGGAGCGCCTCGCCGCGGACATCGTGGACTTCCGCGAGCGCCACGGCCTCGCGCGCGTCGTCGTCGTCGACCTCGTGTCGACCGAGCCGCTGCCCGAGCCCGCGCCCGAGCTCGCCGACCGCGACCTGCTGCGCGCGGCGCTCGCGGACCCGGAGCGCGCGGTGCTGCCGCCGAGCTCGGTCACCGCGTACGCCGCGCTGCTCGCGGGCGCCCCGTTCGCCGAGTTCACGCCGTCGGCGAGCATGCACCTGCCGGTGCTGCTCGAGCTCGCCGAGGAGCGCGGAGTGCCCGTCGCGGGCCAGGACGGCAAGACCGGCCAGACGTGGCTGCGCACGATCCTCGCCCCGGCGTTCGGGGCCCGCGGGCTGCGCGTCCTGTCGTGGGCGGGGGCCAACCTGCTCGGCGGCGGGGACGGCGCCACGCTCGCCGACCCGCAGGCGGTGCAGAGCAAGCTCGTGTCCAAGTCGCGCGGGCTCCAGGACCTCACGGGCAGCGACGTCACGCCTCTGCACATCGACAACGTGCCCGACCTCGGGGACATCAAGGTCGCGTGGGACCACGTGCACGTCGAGGGCTTCCTCGGCTCGCGGCTCACGCTGCAGACCACGTGGTCGGCGTACGACTCGATGCTCGCCGCGCCGCTCGTGCTCGACCTGGCGCGCCTGCTCGCGCTCGCGGACGCGGCCGGGTACGCGGGCCCCGTCCCGGAGCTCGGGTTCTTCTTCAAGGACCCCTGGGGCAGCGGCGTGCACGACTTCGCCGCGCAGACCGTCGCGCTGTCCGACTGGGTCCGCGAGGCGACCGCCCAGGTGGGCGGCGACGCGACCGCCGCGGCCGACCGGTCGTGACGGGCTCCCTCCACGACCACCTGGACCTCGTCCGCGCCCCCGCGGTCCTCTCGGTGGTCGGTGACACGCTCGCGGGCGCGGCGGCGGCCGGGCACGCGCTCACGCCGCGCCGCGCGCTCCTGCCCCTCGCCTCGGCGTGCCTGTACGCGGGCGGCATGGCGCTCAACGACTACGCGGACCGGCACCTCGACGCGGTCGAGCGGCCCGAGCGGCCGATCCCGTCGGGCCGTGTGACGAAGCGCCGGGCCCTCCAGGTCGCCGTCGGTCTCACGGCCGCGGGCGTCGGTCTCGCCGCCGCGGGCGGGGGAGCGCGCGCGCTCGCCGTCGCCGTCCCGCTCGCCGCGAGCGTGTGGACGTACGACACGGTCGCCAAGGAGCGCGCGGCCGGTCCGCTCGTCATGGCCGCGTGCCGCGGGCTCGACGTGCTGCTCGGGGCCGGCGTCGGGCACCTGCGCGCCGCGCTGCCGGCCGCCGCGGGGATGGCCGTGCACACCGCGGGCGTCACGTACCTGTCGCGCGGCGAGGTGCACGGCACGACGTCGTCCCTCGCCGCGGGCGTGGCCGCCGCCACCGCGGTGGGCGGGGCGGTCGTCGGTTCCGGCGCGGTGCGCCGCGCGCGGGCGGCCGACGGCGGCGCGAGCGGCCGGGCGCGCGTCGCGACGGCGGTCGCCGGGGTCGCGGCCGCGGGCGCCTACCTCGGGACGTGCCTGCCCCGGCAGGTCGACGCCGCGATCACGCCGTCCGCCCAGAACGCGTTCGCCGCGACCAAGGCCGGGATCCGCGCGATGCTGCCGCTGCAGGCGGCGTGGTCCGCGCGCGGGGGGAGCCTGGCGTCGGTGGGGGTGCTCGCGGGCGTCGAGGTCGCGGGCCGGCTGCTGCGCCGCGCGGGGCGGGCCCCGGGCCGCGCCGAGATGAGCGAGACGTGAGCGCGCCCGGCACCGCCGGGGGCGCGATGCCCTTCACGCTCGGGTACGGCACCAACGGCTTCACCGACCACCCGCTCGACGTCGCGCTCGACGTCCTCGCCCACGAGGGGTACGGGGCGGTCGCGCTCACGCTCGGCTTCCCGCACCTCGACCCCTTCGCGGACCGCTGGGAGGACGAGGCCGCGGCGCTGCGCGCACGGCTCGACGCGGCGCACGACGGTGCGGGGATGCGCGTCGTCGTCGAGACGGGCACGCGGTTCCTCCTGGACCCGTTCCGCAAGCACCGCCCCACGCTCGTGGACGTCGAGGCCGACGCGCGGCTGCGGTTCCTGCGGCGCGCGGTCGAGATCGCCGCCGTGCTGGACGCGGAGTGCGTGTCCTTCTTCTCGGGGGTCCTGCCCGACGACGTGACCCCCGCCGAGGGCTGGACGCTCCTGCGCGAGCGCCTGCCCGCGCTCGTCGAGCACGCGCGCGACCACGGCGTGCGGCTCTCGCTCGAGCCCGAGCCCGGGATGCTCGTGGAGACGGTGGGCGACGCGCTGCGGCTGCGCGACGAGCTGGGCGGCGACGGCGGCGACCTCGCGGACCTCGGGGTCACGGTCGACGTCGGGCACTGCCTCGTCGTCGAGCCCGACGGCGTGGTGGGCGCGCTGCGCGCGGCCGCGCCGTACCTCGCCAACGTGCAGCTCGACGACATGCCGCGCACCCACCACGAGCACCGCCCGTTCGGCGAGGGCGAGATCGACCTCCCGCTCGTGCTCGGCACGCTCGCCGACGTCGGGTACGCGGGCGTCGCGGCGGTCGAGCTGCCCCGCCACTCGTACGACGCCCCCGGCCTCGCGCACCGCAGCATGACAGCGCTGCACCGCGCGTGGGACGACCGCCCCCACCACCCCCAGGAGGTGCCATGACCGAGACCACCCGCCCCGACGCCAACGCCCGCACGGCGGACGGGACCGCCCCGGGCGAGCGCTGGCTCGCCGAGGCGCGCGCCGCCGTCGCGCAGGACCCCGCAGCCGTGACGCGCGCGTTCGCGCTCGCGGGCCGCCAGGTGGGCCGCGCGCCCGTCCGCCCGGACACCGACCCCGCGGGGGTCGTGCACGGGACGGTCGACGACGCCGCCCGCGCCGACCTCGTGGTCGCGCTCGCCGAGGGGGCGGGTCGCGGCGGGGCCGACGGCGAGGCCGCCCTCGCGGCGCGGCTCGCGGACCTCTACCAGCACGGCGACACCGCCGAGCGGCGGGGCGTCCTGCGCGGTCTCGACGCCCTCACGGCGCGCGGTGCGCTCGCGGAGGACGCCGCGCCGTCGGTCGTCGCGGTGGGCCGGGACCTCGCCGCGGACGCGCTCCGCACGAACGACCAGAGCCTCGTCGCGGCGGCCGTCGGGCCGTTCGCGGCCGCGCACCTCGACCCGCACGCGTGGCGCCACGCCGTGCTCAAGCTCGTCTTCATGGGCGTGAGCCTCGACGCCGTCGCCGGTCTCGACGACCGCGCGGACGACGAGCTCGCCCGCATGGCCCGCGACTTCGCCGCCGAGCGCCGCGCCGCGGGCCGCGTCGTGCCCGACGACGTCGCCCGCCTCGCCCCTGACGTCACCACCGGGAGGACCGCCTGATGCGCATCTTCGACCCCCACATCCACATGACCAGCCGCACGACCGACGACTACGAGGCCCTGTACGCCGCGGGTGTGCGCGCGCTCGTCGAGCCGGCGTTCTGGCTGGGCCAGCCGCGCACGAACGTGGGGTCGTTCCTCGACTACTTCGACGCGCTCCTGGGCTGGGAGCGGTTCCGGGCCGCGCAGTTCGGCATCCGGCACCACGCGACGATCGCCCTCAACCCCAAGGAGGCGAACGACGCGCGGTGCCGCGAGGTGCTCGACGAGATCCCGCGCTACCTGCTCAAGGACGGCGTCGTCGCCGTCGGCGAGGTCGGGTACGACTCGATGACTCCCGAGGAGGACGAGGTCTTCTCGCGCCAGCTCCAGATGGCCCGCGACGCGGCGCTGCCCGTGCTCGTGCACACGCCGCACCGCGACAAGCTGTCGGGGACGCGGCGCACGCTGGACGTCGTGCGCGAGTCGGGGATCGCACCCGAGCACGTGCTCGTGGACCACCTCAACGAGACCAACGTCGCGCTCGTGCTCGACGCGGGCGCGTGGGCGGGGTTCTCGATCTACCCGGACACGAAGATGGACGAGGACCGCATGGTCGCGATCCTCCAGGAGCACGGCACCGAGCGGATGATCGTGAACTCCGCCGCCGACTGGGGCCGCTCCGACCCGCTCAAGACGCTCAAGACGGGGCAGGCGATGCTCGCCGCGGGTTTCACCGAGGACGACGTCGACCAGGTGCTGTGGCGCAACCCGGTCGAGTTCTACGGGCAGTCGGGCAACCTCGTGCTGGACCCGGTCCCCGGGTTCGTCGAGGGCGACCTCCCCACCCCGGGCGTGGAGTTCGAGGGCTCCTCCGTGCTGCGCGGCGCGCGGGCGTAGCGCGGGAAGGCTCGACCATGCTGCTGTCGTACTGCACCAACGTCCACCCGGCCGAGCACCTCGACGGCGTGCTCGACCAGCTCGTGCGCTACGCCGCGCCCGTGCGCGAGGCCGCGGGGCTCGACGTGCTCGGCGTCGGGCTGTGGATGCCGGCCGTGCTCGCGCACCGCCTCGCGGGCTCGCCCGACGACCGCGTGCGCCTGCGCGCCGTGCTCGACGAGCACGGTCTCCAGGTCCACACGCTCAACGCGTTCCCGTACGGCGGCTTCCACGCCGACGTCGTCAAGCTCGACGTCTACACGCCGACGTGGGCCGACCCGGAGCGGCTCGCGTACACGCTCGAGTGCGCCGAGGTGCTCGCGGAGCTCCTGCCCGACGGCGTCGCCGGGTCGATCTCGACGCTGCCGCTCGCGTGGCGCGAGCCGTGGACGGACGCCGACGACGACGCCGCGACGCGCGCGTTCGCCGCGCTGGGGGAGGGCCTGCGCGACCTGCGCGAGCGCACGGGCAAGGTGGTGCGCGTCGCGGTCGAGCCCGAGCCGGGCTGCGTGCTCGACACGGTGGACGACGTCGTGGCGTGGCTCGCGGCGCGCACCGGGCCGGACGTGCCGGCGGACCGGCGCACCGACCCCGAGCACGTGGGCGTGTGCCTCGACACGTGCCACCTCGCGGTGTCCTTCGCGGACCGCCGCGCGGGGACGGCCGCGACGGTGCGCCGCATCACCGACGCGGGCCTGCGGGTCGTCAAGGTGCAGGCGTCGGCCGCGCTGCACGTCGCGGACCCGGCCGACGACGCGGCGCGCGCCGCCGTCGGCGCGTTCGCCGAGCAGCGGTACATCCACCAGGTGCGCGAGCTCACCGCGGCGGGCGACGTGCTCGCCGCCGACGACCTGCCCGACGCCCTGGGCGGCGCGCTGCCCGCGGAGGGACCGTGGCGCGTGCACTTCCACGTGCCCCTGCACCACGAGCCCGCCGCGCCGCTCGCCGCGACGACGGACGTGCTGCGCGCGGCGGTCGACGCCGTCCGCGCGGCGCCGCACGGGGACGAGGCCCACCTCGACGTCGAGACGTACACGTGGGCCGTGCTGCCCGAGGGGGCCGCGACCGACTCGCTCGTCGCCGGCATCGCGGCCGAGCTGCGCTGGGCGACGACCCACCTCGCCGCGACCCACCTCGCCGGGACGCACGCCGTCGCTGCCGCAGCGACGGCGCACACCGAACCGCTCTCGGGGGCGACCGCGGACGACGCCGCGGCCGCCCCGGGCACGACCAGGAGGACCGCATGAAGCCCGTGCTGCTGCTCGACGTCGTCGGGCTCACCTCGACCGCGCTCGCCCACATGCCGCGACTGCGCCAGCTCGCCGCGAGCGGCTGGCAGTCCGAGCTCGCGACGGTGCTGCCCGCCGTGACGTGCAGCGTCCAGTCGACGATGCTCACGGGGCTCAGCCCCGCCGAGCACGGGATCGTGGGCAACGGCTGGTACTTCCGCGAGCTCGGCGACGTCTACCTGTGGCGCCAGCACAACCGCCTCGTCGAGGGGGAGAAGCTCTGGGAGGCCGCGCGCCGGGCGCACGGCGAGTACTCGTCGGCGAACGTCTGCTGGTGGTACGCGATGGGCATGACGACGGACGTCACCGTCACGCCGCGCCCGATCTACCACGCGGACGGCCGCAAGTCCCCGGACGCCTACGTGCGCCCGGCGGCGCTCCACGACGACCTCGTCGGCCGGTTCGGCGAGTTCCCGCTGTTCACCTACTGGGGCCCGACGGCGGACATCACGTCGTCGCGGTGGATCGTCGACGCGACGCGGCACGTGCTGCGCACGCACGCGCCCGACCTCACGATGGCGTACGTCCCGCACCTCGACTACGACCTGCAGCGGTTCGGGCCCACGTCGCCGCAGGCCGACGCCGCGGCGGCCGAGCTCGACGCGACGCTCGCGCCGCTGCTCGACGACGCCGCGAACCAGGGCGTCACCGTGCTCGTGGTCTCCGAGTACGGCATCGCGGACGCCGACCGGCCCGTGCACCTCAACCGCATCCTGCGCCGGGAGGGCCTCCTCGAGGTCTACGTGCAGGACGGCAAGGAGCAGCTCGATCCCTGGACCTCGCGCGCGTTCGCGGTCGCGGACCACCAGGTCGCGCACGTGTACCTCGGCGACCAGCAGGACCCGGCGCTCCGGCGGCGCGTCACGGACCTGCTGCGCGGCGTCCCCGGTGTCGACGAGGTGCTCGACCGCGAGGCGCAGGCGCGGTACGGGCTCGACCACGAGCGGTCGGGCGACCTCGTCGTCGTCGCGGAGCCCGGCGCGTGGTTCACGTACTACTTCTGGCTCGACGACGCCCGCGCGCCCGAGTACGCGCGCGGCGTCGACATCCACCGCAAGCCCGGCTACGACCCCGCCGAGCTGTTCTTCGACCCGGCGGACCGGCTCGCGAAGGCGAAGGCCGGCCTCAACCTCGTGAAGAAGAAGGTGGGCCTGCGGTACGCGATGAGCACCGTGCCGCTCGACGCGTCGTACGTGAAGGGCTCGCACGGGCGGCTCCCCGACTCCTCCGCCGACACGCCGCTCGTGATCTGCTCGGACGCGGAGGTGCCGGCGTCGGTCGCGGGTGTGGTGGAGAGCGGGTCCGGGCAGGTCCCGGCCGCCGCGATCAAGGGCCTGGTGCTCGAGCTGCAGGGCCTCGGCGTCCGGGTCTGACGAGCGATCGCTACCGGGCGAGGCGCTCGTCGAGCCAGTCGAGAACGCGCTGCTCGACGAGCGCCCGCCCGAGGGGCTCGCAGTGCCCGCTTGCGCCCTCGTCGTCGCTGAAGGTGACGAGCGTCGCCCCGGGGACGAGCCCGGCCACCCGCTCCGGCTGGCCGGGCCAGAACTGCTCGTCCTCCGGGCTCGTGACGAGCAGCGGCGTCGTGACCTGAGCGGCGACGTCGGAGGCGTCGTACCGGCGGACCTCGCGCAGCGTCGCGGCATACCCCTGCTCGCCGTACGGGCGCGCGCGGAAGCGCCACGTGCGGGCGGCGCCCTTCGACAGGCGCAGGCCGAGCGCCATGTCGCGGTCGAACGCGTGGTCGTCGCCCTTGTCCAGGAGCTTGAGGAGGCTCTTCGGCACCTCGCGCTCCCACGAGGTGGCCACGTCGACCACCCCTGGGTCGACGACGGCCGCGGCCGGGCGGTGCTCGAACGCGAGCGCGCGCGTGACCCAGTAGCCGCCCTGGCTGATCCCGTAGACCGCGACGCGGCCGGGGTCGACGTCGGCCCGCGCGACGACCGCGTCGAGCACGGGCGTGAGGACCGCCTCGAAGTCGGGACGGAACGGGACCCCGTGCTCGAAGAGCACCGACTGCTGGCCCGGGCCGTCGAACACGAGCGCGTGGTACCCGCGGCGCACCGCCCCGGACACGACGGCCGACCACAGCGACGGCAGCGAGCCGTCCGAGCCGTTCACCGCGACGACGACGGGCCCGCGCACCCCGGGGTCGACGCCCGGGGCGCGGAACAAGTACCCCGGGAGCGTCGTGCCCTCGTAGGGGATCGGGAGGCGCTCGACGTCGAGGTCCACGAGGTCGACCCAGCGGTCCCACGCCGCACGGTGCTTGCGGAACGTCGGCAGCAGCGGCGCGTCGTCCTCGAGCCCGGACACCGCGTTCACCGCGACGCCGAGGTAGGTCGCCGCACGCAGGTACGCGGAGGCGGCGCTCACGCGGTGCCCGCGCGCCGCGCACGACTCGCCGGTCGCGGCCAGGCGGTCGCCGAGCGCGTCCCAGGCGCGGAACCACGCGCGGTGGTCCGTGCCGACGTCGGCCACGGCCGCGAGCACCTCGCCGACGTCGGCGGCGCCGCTGAACGCGGCGCCGAGGACCGTGCGGATCTCGAAGTCGAGGTCGGGGTCGTGGGAGAAGCGTCCGGAAAGGCTGCTCCGGTGTGTGCCGTGCCCGGTCATGGGGTGCCCCTGCCGTCCTGGGAGGTACGGAACCCCACCCAGGCTAGGAGCGGTCGGGCGCTGGCGCGCGGCGAGGGACGGACGCGCGTGGTCGTGCGCGGTCGGTGCGGGGGTGCAGGACGGCGGGTCAGGCGCGGGTGACGGCACCCACGACGAGCGTCGCGACGACGCCCAGCACGAAGACGGCGGTGCACACGCCGCCCACGACCCGCGCTGCGCGCAGCCCTGCGGGGGCCGGCGCGTCGCCCGGGTCGAGGAACCCGACGAACGCCGACCCGGCGTACGAGGGCCGGATCGGCACGTGGAACTGACGGACGTCGTGGTCGGTCAGCGCCGGCGGCGGCTGGTGCGCGAGCGCCGCCTCGACGCGACGGCGGCGCAGGCGACCGACCTGCAGCACGTACCCCGCGAGGACGCCGTACTGGCTGAGGTAGAACAGGCCCAGCGCGAGCACCGTCGTCCCGAGGCAGACGCCCGTCGCGGACCGCATCGACACCAGCAGGGCCACCCCGCCGGCGGTGAGCGCCGCCCCGAGGAGCAGCCACAGGGGCAGGACGGCCCAGGAGCCCGAGCGGTCGTCGGCGTACGGCGAGGCGGGCTGCGCCGGACGGCTCGAGTCCGCGAGCTGGTCCGCGAGCCGGCTCGCGGACGGCTTCTCGTCTTCCCACCAGGCCATTCGGCCCCTCCTTCGTCGCGGGTCGTCACCTGCCCCGGAACGCTAGCCGCCCGCGCGCCACCGCTCCATGGGGAGCGGTGCCCGCCTAGTCGTCGTCCTCGTCGTCGGGCAGCGCGACGAGCAGGTCGAGGTGCAGCCCGAGCACCGTGCCGTCCGCGGCGACGGTCCGCACGAGCGGGTAGAAGCCGTCGCCCCAGCCGGAGTGTGCGAGCACGACGTTCTCGCCGTCCTGCGCGCCGGGCAGCAGGATGTTCGCCGACCCCTCGCGCAGGTGGTCGGGGGAGTCCGTGAGCGCGAACCAGCTCGTGTCGGTGCCGTCGTCGAACACCTCGTCGTACCAGTCGCCCTCCGGCATGAGCCGGGCGACGGCGTCGGCGTCGGCGAACGCGACCGTCCCGGCGTCCACCGGCACGCCGTAGGCGGCGCCGGCCTCCGGCGGGCCGTCCGCACCCTCGGGGACCACGGGCTCGACGGCGGCGACCTCGCCCTCGGCGAGCACGACGCTCAGGTACGCCTCGCGCAGGTGGGAGCCGTCCTGCTCGTCGGAGACGTCGGCGACGGTGACGCGCACCGGGTACCGCCCCGGCTCGACCGGCACGACGAGCCCGTGGCCGAGCAGCGTGAACGGGTCGGACGCCTCCAGGCGCCCGCTGGGGAGCACGAGCTCGCCCAGGTCGTGGACCGTGAGGGTGTAGTCGGGGCCGTCGGCTGCGCCCGTGCCGACGGCGGGGCCGGGGCGCAGGGCGAAGAACGTGTCGGGGGAGGGGAAGTCGCTCACGCCCGCGAGCGTAGCGGGCCGCGCCCACGCGGACGGCGGGGCCACCGCGCGGCGGCCGGCATACCCCGGCGGCGGCGGGAACCACGACGCGGCCCCGGACACGCCGACGGCGCCCGGTCCGTGGGGACCGGGCGCCGTCGGGGGGTGTCGCTCGAGCGTCCGCGAGGAGCGCTCAGGCGGCGGGCCTCACGAGCAGCTCAGCGCCTCGTAGTCGGCGTCGTAGGTCGTGGTGACCTCTTCGCCGTCGATCTCGGCGGTGAGCGTGGCCGTCACCGAGCCCGCGTCGAACGACGCGGCGCGCGACGAGAACGACCGGTAGGCGTTCTTGCCGTCCTTGACGTTCGGGAACGTCTTCTCGCCGTACGGCGTGGTCACGACGACGTCGGCCGTCGCGCCCGACTCGTTGAGCACGCGCACCGCGACGTGGGCCTTCCCGCCGAGGCAGCGGGCCTCGACCGTGACGGTCGCGTCGACGACGGCGGACGTCGTGACGTCCACGGTCTGCCAGCGCGAGGTCGGGGTCGCGTTGTGCAGGTGCAGCAGCAGGAGCTTCCCGCTGCCGGCCTCGACCGCCGACTCCGAGCGGTGCACGGTGATCGGCGCGTCGTCGGCCCCGGCGTACACGAGCTCGCCCTCGCCCCCGAACCAGTAGGCCGGGTCGTACGGGTCGGCCGTGAACGTCTCGCTCGCGTCGACGAGCTGGTCGGCGGCCTGCGAGTACGGCGAGTACGTGAGGACCTGGAAGGTCGGCACGTCGCCCTCCTCGATGCCGAGCGACCCGATGCCGACCGGGATGACGACGACGTTGTTGTCGAACACCGAGGTGTCGACGTCGCCCCAGACGGTGTTGACCGGCTGCTGGTCGATGACGGCTCCGGCCTTGCGCTCCTTGCCGTCGGGGCCGGTCCAGTCCTTGAGCGTGTACGTCACGGCCAGCGTGACGTCGATCTCCGTGTCGAACTTCACCACCGCGACCTCGAAGTCGGCCGAGCCGTCGGAGTCGACGTCGACCTCGACCGCGGGGATCGAGACGGAGCCGAGGCTCGCCCACTCCCCGTCCATCGCGACGCCGATGCCCATGAAGCCGTCGGCCGGGTCGCCCCCGGCTGCGGCCTCCTGCGGCGCCGTGGACGCGAATCCGACCGCGCGCACGTCGGCCGCCGCGATGGCCGACGCCGAGGCGCCCACCGCCGCGTCCGCCTCGAGGCGGGGGCTCGTCGTCTTGAGCTCGAACGGCGCGACGAGCGACGTCCAGCCGCCGGAGTCGACGCCGCGGCCGTCGAGGTCGAGCTCGGCGGTCGTCGCGGTGCCCGGGAAGGCGACGGGCTTGCCGGAGAGGTCGCTCACGAGCCGCGGCGACGCCTGCACGGGGACGCGCAGCTCGCTGCCGCCGTCCGTCGGGGTGAGGACCACGCGGCCGCTCACCGAGGACACGAAGTCGCGCGGCACGCCGACCCCGGAGTCGGCCGACGACGTCGGGTCGAGCTCCTTGGCGAGCGTCGCCGGGTCGGCCGTGAGGGTCACGGTGACGACGGTGCGCTGGCCGGCGGGGACGGTGATCGACGCGGGCGCGACAGAGACGGTGGCGCCGCCGGCCGTGCTCGACTGCGTGAAGCCGGTCGAGTACGTCTTCGGGGTGTCGCCGGTGTTCTGCACCGTCACGGTCTTGCGGACCGTGACCGGGTCCGCGCCCACGGGCACGACGCCGAACGCGACGGACACCTGGTCGGAGTCCTGCGACGCGTAGGCGAGGGTCGTGTTCGTGGCGGCGTCGACGGCGTCGACCCGGCCGGAGCCCACGCGCTCGGGGCCGTACGCGGTGCCCGTGCCCGACGGGCCGGTGAAGACGTCGTGCGTCGCGGTGTTCATGACCGACGCCTTGACCTCGGCCGGAGCCCAGCCCGGGTGGGCCTGCTTGACGAGGGCCGCGATGCCCGCGACGTGCGGGGTGGCCATCGAGGTGCCGGACTTGATGCTCGCGCCGACCAGGCGGCCGGACGCGACGGACGCGATGCCGGTGCCGGGTGCCGCGACGTCGGGCTTGGCGACGCCGAGCGAGCCGTGCACGCCGCGCGACGAGCCGCTGTTCAGCGTGTCGCCGATCTCCGGGATCGAGACGAACGACGACAGCGCGAGCGACGGGCCGACGGTCAGCGTGACCTCGCCGGCCTCGATCGCCGGGCGCAGCGCGGCGTGGCTCGGGCCCGTGAGCTGCGCGCCGGGGATGCCGGGGTTGCCCGCGATGCCCGCGACGAACGACGACAGCTCGGAGGACAGCAGCACGCCGACGGCGCCCGCGGCCTCCGCGTTGTTGAAGCGTGCGGCGCTGCCGCACGCACGGGTCGCGTCGTCGTCGTCCCAGTAGAGGAACGCGATCTTGCCCGCGACGGCCGCCGCCTGCTCGGGCGTGAACGGGTCGCAGCCGGAGAAGTCGTCCGCGACGAACGCGACCGGGGCCGTGACGTCCGCGGTGCCCGCGTACGCCTGGGAGTTCTGCGCCGGGTACGTGCCGACGAGGGACTCCGGCGCCTCGACGCGGACCGCGTCGAACGTCTGCGTGTCGCCGACCGAGTTCGCGACCGTCAGCGCGGTGCGCGCGTTGCCGGGCGAGCCGCCGACGTCGGTCACGTCGCCCGCGTTGCCCGACGCGATGACGGACAGCGTGCCCAGGCGCGAGAGCTGGTCGATGAAGAGGTTCTCCGGGTCGTCCGCGGGCGAGCCGTCGGAGCCGAGGGAGAGGTTGACGATGTCGAGGCGGTCGGACAGGTCGCCGTCGCCGTTCGGGTCGGCCGCCCACTCGAGCGCGTCGACGACGACGCCCGTCGAGCCGCCGAGGTCGCCGAACACCTTGAGCGCGTAGATGCCCGCCTCGGGCGCGGAGCCCGGGCCGACCTGCCAGTCGGAGATGTCCGTGAGCGTCGAGTAGTCGCCGTCGAACGTCTCGCCGTCGGCCGTGACGCCGTACGCCGCCGTCGTGCCGGCCACGTGCGAGCCGTGGCCCGAGCCGACCGAGTCGAGCGAGTCGATGGGGTTCTCGTCGGGCGTCGGCACGAGCGTCGTGCCGGGGACGGTGCCGCTCGCGTCGTAGTCGTACCCGGCGAAGTCGTGGCCGCCGAGGAACTTCAGCTCGTCGTACGTGCCCTCGGGGACCGGGCCGGTACCGCGGTCGCCGTAGGCCTCGTCGAACGCCTCCTGCGTGCCGGGGCCGCCGAACGCCTTGTGGGTGTAGTCGACGCCAGTGTCGATGATGCCGATGCGCACGCCCTCGCCGGTGAGGCCGGTGCTCTGCCACGTCTCGAGCGCGCGCGTGAACACGTCCGTGCCCTTGTTCGCGGGCTTCTTGGGGATGATCCGGTAGACCGTGCGGACCGAGGCGTCGCGCGCGAGGTCGCGCACGCGGGCCGCGTCGCCCGTGACGACGACGCCCGCGACGAGCGTGCTCGTGACCGACACCTGCTGCGGGTTGCGCGCGCCCGCGCTGCGGGCGGTCGCCTGCTGCGGGACGACGTCGTCCGCGAGCTGCGCGACCTCCTGCGCGTTGGCCTCGACCTCGTCGGGGCTCGCGCCCTGCGCCGTGAGGTCGACCGCCGACGGCGCGTCGAGCTCGACGAACGCGGTGACCGTGCCGGTCGCCTTGGCGAGCGACGGCGCGACCTTCTCGGTCGGCTCGAGGGACGCGCCCGACTGCACGCCGAAGGCGTTGCCGGGGTCGGGCGGCGGGTCCGCGGCGGCGGGCGCGGCGGCGGCCGCGACGACCGCGAGGCTCGCGGCGGCGGCCGTCAGTGACACGGGTAGAGAACGGTGCTTCATCGACACTCATCTCCCCGGCAGTGCCGGTTCGGCGAAGGGTTCGTGGATGGGTCCTTCCCAGCGGTCTCGCCCGGGTGGGACCGAGGCCACCCGAGCACGGTAACCAACGACCGCCCGACCTGCCCAGCGGCAGGGGACCTCTGCCGGGCCCCGGGGGACCGTCCGCCCTAGGATGCGGGCGGGGTCACGGGACGTGGCCGTCCTGTGGGAGTCCCCTTCCCGCGTCAGGTCCACGGGGTGCGAACCCGGGGGCGTGGCCCACGCAGAAGGAGAACCATGACCAGCACTCCGCTCCGCGCCCTGTCCGCAGGCCTCGTCGCCGGTCTCGTGCTGGTGGGCGCCGTCGCCGGCCCGGCGCTCGCCTCGCCGTCGGGCGTCCGGGCCGCCCCGGGGGACGACCTCGCTGCGGTCCCGCTCGCCGACCAGCCCGTCGCGACCGGCGAGAGCTGCGCCGTCGAGGCCCAGCCTCTCCTCCCCGGCGAGGACCCTGCCGCGCTGCCCGCCGCACCCGAGGTGTGCTTCGGCTCGTTGGAGGAGGCGCTCGAGTTCGTGTCCGGGGACGAGGTGGCGCCGTCGCGCCTCGCGCGCGCCACGCGGGCCGACGTCGACGGCCTCGTCGGTGAGCTCAACGCGACCACGACGGCGGGCCCGCGGGCCGCGGCGGAGCGGGCGACGACGGCCGCGGCCGGCTCGATCGTGCTCGGCGTGCTGTGGCGGGACCCGAGCTACAAGGGCGCGTCGAAGGTGCTCTACGGGTCGGGTACGAACGGGTGCCACACCGGGTCGACGTACGGGTTCCCGAACCTCGCGAACCTCCTCATGAACAACGTCGTCTCCTCGGCGTCGACGTACGCCGGGTGCTGGGTGACGCTCTACGACTCCTACTCCTACGCGGGGACGAAGAAGAACTGCACGCCGCACTGCGCGACCCTGGGCTCGTTCGACGACCGCGCGTCGTCGGTCGTCTACCGCCCGGCGGGCACGCTCGGCTGAGCGCGCCGCGTGACGCAGACCTCACGCACCCCGTCCCGGCGGGGCGCGGCGCGGCGGGTTACGGTCGGGGCACCGGGTCCTGCCCGGGACCCACGACGTCGAAGGAGATCTCGCATGCCCACCCGTATCGCACGCACCGCCTGGAACGGCGGCCTCCAGGACGGCCAGGGCCAGGTCGAGCTCACGAGCTCGAAGGTCGGGACGTACGACGTGTCCTTCCCGCGTCGCGCCGCCGACGACGCGGGCGGGGTCACGAGCCCCGAGGAGCTCATCGCCGCCGCGCACTCGTCCTGCTACGCGATGCAGTTCTCCGCGCTGCTCGGCGAGGCCGGCGCGACGCCCGTCTCGCTCGAGGTCACGGCGGAGGTCACCCTCGCGCCGGACCCGGCGGGCGGCTTCCAGATCCCGGAGATCGCGCTGATCGTCCGCGGCGAGGTCGAGGGCATCGACGCCGCCGGCTTCCAGCAGGCGGCGGAGGCGGCCAAGGCCACGTGCCCCGTCTCGAAGGCGCTCGCGGGCGTGCCGACGATCACCCTGGACGCCACGCTCGAGAGCTGACCCCGGCACCCACGACGGACCCCGGGCCGCGCACCGCTGGACGGCGCGCGACCCGGGGTCCGTCGTGTCGGGAGGCCCCGAGCGGGTCCGCTCAGCGGGGGAGGAGCGGGGGCGAGGACGTCCCGGCGCCCGCCCGGATGCCGTCGACGAGCTCGGCGAGCGTGTCCTTCGCGCCGTGCACGGGGCGCCAGCGCAGCAGCTCCGTCGCGAGCTCGGTGTCGAGCACGGGCACGCGCATCGCCATGTCGAGCCAGCCCTCGCCGACGGGCGCGAGGCGCGCGCGCCACGCGACGGCGACGGCGGTCCGGGCCGTCGCGTAGGGCACGGTGCGCAGCGAGCCGTCCGCGACGACGTCGGCCACGTCCTGCGCCGTGAGCACCGTGGGGTGGGCGACGTTGAACGGCCCGGGGTGCCGGCCCACGACGATCCGCGCGTACGCGTCCGCGAGGTCGTCGGCGTGCACGACCTGGAGCCGCAGGCCGTCGGGCAGCGGGACCGCCGGGAGCGGGTCGCGACGCAGCACGCGCGTGCCCAGCGGGCCGAGGAAGTACCGCGCGATCTCGGAGCCCGCGTCGCGCTGGAACACGAGCGCCGAGCGGACGCGCGAGACGACGATCCCCGTCTCCCGGTCGAGGTCGTCGAGCAGCGTCTCGACGGCGGCCTTGTCCTCCGAGTACGACGAGCCCGGGACGCCCTCGACGGGCCAGCCCTCGTTCACCGGGGTGTCGCGCGCGTCGCCCGCGTACGGGGCGGGGGAGTAGGCGCCGACGGACGACGCCACGACGACGTGCGCGACGCCCGCCCGCTGCGCCGCCTCGACGACGCGGCGCGTGCCCTCGACGTTGACGCGCCGCAGCCGCTTGCGGTCGTGGCTGGGCTGGATCGCCCACGCGAGGTGCACGACGACGTCCGCCCCCGCGAACGCGGCGTCGAGCCGCTGGTCCGCGTCGGAGGCCGCGACGTCCGCGTACCGCCAGGTCGCGACGTCGTGCGGGAAGCGCACCGTGCTCGACCCGTCGGCGCGCGGCACGCGCCGAGCGACCGCCACGACGGACGTCACGACCGGCTCCTCCGCGAGCCGGCGCAGGACCGCCGTGCCGACGTTCCCGCTCGCTCCGACGACCACCACGCGCATGCGCTGCCTCCCGACCTCGTCCGCTGCCCGTCGCCCCGACGCTAGCCCGCCGCGGGCGAGTTCGCCCGGGCGATGGCCAGGACGGCGCCGCGCGCGGGCTCGGGGAGCTCGGGCACGAGCACGACGGCGCTCGCGAGCACGAGGCTCTCGATGTCCGCGCGGCTCAGGTCCCCGCCGCCGAGCCACGCGGCCGTGACGTTCTCCACGAGCGCGACCCAGCCCGCGGCGAGCAGCCGGAGGCGGGGCGTCGTGGGCAGCGCGTCCGTCGTGGTGGCGCTCACGGTCGAGGTCAGGCGCGCGACGAGGCTGTCGCGGACGCGCGCGAGCGCCTCCTGGGTGGCGTCGTCCTCGGCGAGCACCCCGCGCCACAGGTCCTGCCAGACGAGCCGGCGCGCCTCGACGGCGTCGAGGTAGGAGGCGACGGCGAGCGCCGGGCGCTCGACGAGGGGACGATCGTCCGGTGCGACCGTCGCCGCCTCGAGCTCCGCCACGGCCTCCAGCGCGACGGCCCGGCGCAGCCCGGCCGTGGACGCGAAGTAGTGGAAGACGAGCGCCTTCGACGCCCCCGAGCGGGCCGCGACGGCCGCCGGGGTCAGGGCGTCGAGGCCGTGCTCGTCGGCGTGGCGCGCGGCCGCGTCGAGCAGCTCGCGCCGTCGGTCGGCGGGCTCGCGCCGCCGGCGGGCGCCGCCCGGCCGGGCGCGCACGGAGCCGTCGGCGCCGAGGGGTCCGGCGGGGGTGGGCGTGCGAGGCATGACACCGTTCTACGCTGTTGTTGACCACGAGTCAACAAGAGGCGTAGCGTTGTTGACCGTGAGTCAACGGCGCCCCGGGGCAGGCCCGGGACGCCACGGAGGGGAAGAACCGGATGCAGATCACGCTGACGGACGTGCGCGTCGACGGGCGGCGCGAGCCCATGCTCGAGCCGATGGACCTCGCCTGGTCCACGGGCGAGTGCGTGCTCGTCGCCGGGGAGCCCGGGCACGGGCACACCGCGCTCGCCCTCGTCGCGACGGGCCGCTTCGACCCGTCCGCGGGCGAGGTCCGCCTCACCCCGGCGAGCACGCCGTCGCACCGCTCCGGCCGCCCCGCGCGCGGCGCCGCCGCGACCCTGCGGGACGTGACCGCCGTCGTCGACGTGCCCGGCATTAGCGAACCCGACGACGCGCTCACCGTGGCCGACGTCGTCGCCGAGGGTCTCGCGCTCGCCGGCCGCCGCTCGCTGCCCACCGACGTGACCCGCTGGCTCGCCGACCACTCCCTCACCACCGACCGCGCGCGGCGCCTCGACCAGGTGCCGGGGGTCGTGCGCACCGCGCTGCTCGCGGCGCTCGCGGCCGAGGACCCGGACGTCCGGTTCCTCGTGCTCACGCTCCCCGACCGGCACGGGGGAGAGCCGTCGGGCTGGTGGGAGGTCGCGCAGAGCCTCGCCGGCGCCGGGTACGGCGTGCTCGTGCAGTGCACGCGCGCCTCGGCCCGCGACCTCGGCGTGGACCTCCCGCCCGCGCGCGGCGCGTCGATCCACCAGCCGCCGGCCGTCGTGCTGCGCACGCGCCCCGAGCCGCCGCGCGACCCGGACCCCGCGCCGGACCCGGACCCGGACCTCGCGCCGGACCCGGACCTCGCGTCGGACCCCGACCCCACGCCGGGGCCGGACCCCGCGCCCGAGCCGGACCCGGCTCCCGAGCAGCCCGTCCCCGCCGCCGCGCCCATCACGACCGACGAACCCGCCGCCCCGCACGACCCCGAGGAGGACCGATGACCGCGATCCGCCTCGGGCTGTCCGAGCTGCGCCGCCTCGCCGCGGGCACGCTGCCCCGCCTCGCGATCCTCGCGATGGCGCTCATCCCCACGCTCTACGCGGGCCTCTACCTGTTCGCGAACCACGACCCGTACGACAAGCTCGACGAGATCCCCGCCGCGCTCGTCGTGCTCGACGAGGGCACGACGACCACCGACGCCCAGACGGGCGCGACGACGCGGCGCGACTTCGGGCGCGACGTCGCCGACCAGCTGCTCGACGACGGCGGCTTCGGCTGGGTCGAGACCAGTCAGGTCGACGCCGAGTACGGGGTCCGGTCCGGGCGGTACGACGCCGCGCTCGTCATCGGCCCGACCTTCTCGGCGGACCTCGCGTCCGCGGGCGAGTTCGAGCCGCAGCAGGCGAGCCTCACGCTCATCACCAACGACGCGAACAACTACCTCGCGCGCACGATCGCGGACCAGATCGTCGGCAAGGTGCGCGACTCGATCGCCGAGCAGGTGGGCACGGAGGCGGCGGACACGTTCCTGCGCGGCTTCGCGTCCATCCACACCAACCTCGCCGACGCCGTGGACGGCGCGGACCAGCTCCTCGACGGGTCGACGCAGCTCCGCGACGGCCTCGTCACCGCGGACGACGGCGCGCACACCCTCGCCGAGGGCGCGGGCCAGGCCGCCGACGGCGCCGAGCGTCTCGACGCGAGCACCGGGACGCTCGCGGACGCCGTCGGGCAGCTCGACGACGGCGCGGAGGCGCTCGCGTCCGGGCTCGGCACGCTCCGGGGCGCGACGGCGTCCCTGCCGGCCCAGACCCAGCAGCTCGCCGACGGCGCCGCGCAGGTCGCGGACGGGAACGCGCAGGTCGCGCAGTACGGGCAGCAGGCGGCCGCAGCCGCGGGCGAGGTGCTCCCGACGCTCGACACGATCCGCGGCGACGTCGACGCCCGGCTCGACCAGCTCGTCGCCGACGGCGTCATCGACGAGGCGACCGCGGACCAGGTGCGGGCGCAGGTCGGGCCCGTGCTCGACCAGCAGCGCGAGCAGGTGCAGGGCGCCGTCGACCAGGTGACCGCCGCGTCCGGGAAGCTCGACCAGCTCGCCGACGGGTCGCGCCAGGTGTCCGACGGCGCGGCCCGGCTCGCGGGCGCGACGCCGCAGCTGACCTCCGGCATCGCGAGCGCCGCCGACGGCGCGGACCGCCTCGCCGACGGCACCGGACAGCTCGCCGCCGCGACCCCGCAGCTCGTGGACGGCGTCTCGCAGCTCGCCGACGGCACGCGCCAGGTCTCCGACGGCGCGACCTCTCTCGCGGACGGCACGTCGCAGCTGCGCGACGGCTCGGGCGAGCTCGTCGACGGCGTCACGCAGCTCCGCGACGGGCTCGCCGAGGGTCTCGGCCAGGTGCCGGACCTCGACGAGCAGACCCGCCAGGACACCGCCGAGACCATCGGCAACCCCGTGTCCGTGAAGAGCGACGCGCTGTCGTCCGCGGGCACGTACGGCGGCGGCCTCGCGCCGTTCTTCCTGTCGCTCGCGACGTGGATCGGCGCCTACGTGCTCTTCCTGCTCGTGCGCCCGCTGTCGTCGCGGGCCCTCGCCGCCGGGAGGTCGGGCCTGGCCACCGCCCTGGGCGGGTGGCTCACCCCGGCCGCGATCGGCGTCGTGCAGGTCGCCGCGATGTTCACGGTGACGAAGTTCGCGCTCGACATCGATCCGGTCCACGGCGTCGGGACCGCGCTGTTCCTCGTGCTGGTGTCGGCGACGTTCGTCGCGATCCTCCAGGCGCTCAACGTCTGGCTCGGCGCCGCGGGCCAGTTCCTCGGGCTCGTGCTCATGCTCGTCCAGCTCGTCACCGCGGGCGGCACGTTCCCCTGGCAGACGATCCCCGAGCCGCTGCGCTCCATGCACCGGTTCCTGCCCATGACGTACGCGGTCGAGGGCCTGCGCCAGCTCCTCTACGGCGGCAACATGGCGACGGTCACGCGCGACGTCACGGTGCTCGTCGTCGTGCTGGTCGCCGCCCTCGCCCTGACGACGGTCGCCGCCCGCAAGCAGCGCGTCTGGACCATCAAGAAGCTCCAGCCGGAGCTCGTCCTCTGACTCACGGGATAGAGCCCAGGTCTGCCGAGATAGAGCCCTGGTCTGCCGAGGTAGAGCCGTGGTCTGCCGAGGTAGAGCTGTGGTCTGCCGAGGTAGAGCTGTGGTTTGCCGAGGTAGAGCCGTGGTTCTCGTGCCCGACGGCGTGTGGTTGCGTCGGGTGGTCGGGGTGGGTGGTGGTGCCGCGTCTACCATCCGCGCCGCTCGTTCCTCGCGTCGCTCCCGCCTTCTCGGTCGGGATCGTCCTGCGTTCGCAAGCTCACTCCGGACGATCCCTCGTTCCAGGGCCGCCACGACGCGGCACCACCACCCACCCCGCCCGGCGTCGTCTCGCCGTGGTCTTCGCTCACCTGGGCGAACCACCCGCGGCGTCGTTCGCTCACGTCGGGCAGCGGCGACCCGCCCGCCGTGGGCGACCGGCCGCCGTCGGGCATCAGGTGCCCATGCCGGCCGCAACCTCGGCCGTGATCGGTGACCCCGCGCCGTCTGGCATGACCAGGCCTCTACGTCGGCGGACCACCCTTCTACCTCGACGGACCACGCCTCTACCTCGGCAGACCAGGGCTCTACCTCGGCAGATCGGGGGTCAGGGGGCGGACGGGGCGGAGGGTCGGGGGCAGGGAGTGCGACAATCGCGACGTGTCCGCTGAGATCGACGCCACCACGACCCCCGCCTCGCAGCACGGGAACGGCTCGCGGCGGTCCGGCTCCCGCGCGACGACGTCGCCGGAGGCTGAGCGCGCCGCTGCCGTCCGCGAGGCGGAACGGGCGGCCGACGCCGCGCGCACGGCGCTCGCGGACGCGCTGCGGACGGTCGTGCGCGGCACGGTCGACACCGCGACGCGACGCCGCGCGGAGTACTCGACCGACGCGTCGAACTACCGCGTGGTGCCCGAGGCCGTGGTCTACCCGCAGGACGCGGACGACGTCGTCGCCGCGCTGGACGTGCTGCGCGAGCTCGAGGTGCCGGTCACGGCGCGCGGGGCGGGGACGTCGGTCGCGGGGAACTCGATCGGGCCGGGCGTGGTCCTGGACTTCACGCGGCACGTGAACCGCGTGCTCGACGTCGACCCGGAGGCGCGCACGGCGCGCATCGAGCCGGGCGTCGTCATGTCGACGCTCCAGCAGGAGGCGGCGCCGCACGGGCTGCGGTTCGGCCCGGACCCCTCGACGCAGAACCGCGCGACGCTCGGCGGCATGATCGGCAACAACGCGTGCGGGCCGCACGCCGTCGCGTACGGGCGCACGGTCGACAACGTCGTCGCGCTCGACGTCGTCGACGGCCGCGGGCGCCGCTTCACGGCCGGCAAGGGCGACCCGACGTTCGCGGCGGTCCCCGGACTGGCGGAGCTCGTCCGCGAGAACCTCGCGCTCATCCGCACGGAGTTCGGGCGGTTCGGGCGCCAGGTGTCGGGCTACTCGCTCGAGCACCTGCTGCCGGAGAACGGGTCGGACCTCGCGAAGGCGCTCGTCGGCACCGAGGGCACGCTCGTGACGATCCTCGAGGCCACGGTGCGCCTGGTGCCGGTGCCGTCCAAGCCGACCCTCGTCGTGCTGGGCTACCCGGACATGCCGTCGGCGGCCGACGACGTCCCGACCTTCCTCGGCCTCAGCCCCCTCGCGGTCGAGGGTCTCGACGCGCGGCTCGTCGACGTCGTGCGCCGCGCCAAGGGCGACGCGTCCGTGCCGCCGCTGCCCCCGGGCGCCGGCTGGCTCATGGTCGAGGTCGGCGGCGCGACCCCCGAGGAGGCGATGGCGAACGCGGAGGCGATCGTCGCGGCGTCGGGCAGCGAGGCCACGATGATCCTGCCCGCGGGCCCCGAGGCGACCAAGATGTGGCAGATCCGGGCCGACGGCGCGGGGCTCGCCGGGCGCACGCCCGCGGGCGAGCAGGCGTGGCCGGGCTGGGAGGACTCCGCCGTCCCGCCGGAGAAGCTGGGCGACTACCTGCGCGACCTCGACGCGCTCATGGCGCGCTACGGCGTCGACGGCCTGCCGTACGGGCACTTCGGCGACGGGTGCGTGCACCTGCGCATCGACATCCCGCTCGAGGCGTCGGGGTCGGTGCTGCGCACGTTCATGCTGGAGGCGGCCGAGCTCGTCGCGAAGTACGGCGGCTCGCTCTCGGGAGAGCACGGCGACGGCCGCGCGCGCTCGGAGCTGCTGCCGGTCATGTACAGCCCCGAGGCGATCGCGCTCATGGAGCGGTTCAAGGCACTGTTCGACCCGCAGGACGTCATGAACCCGGGCGTCGTGGTGCGCCCGAGCGCCGTCGACGACGACCTGCGCCGCCCGCACGCGCACCCGCTGCTGTCGAAGGTCGGCGCGCCGGGGACACCCGGGACGAGCACGGCCGCGCCCGCGAAGGTCACGAAGATCTCGCGTCGCGCCGGCTACCAGGGCTTCTCGTTCGCGCACGACCACGGCGACATGACCCAGGCCGTGCACCGGTGCGTCGGCGTCGGCAAGTGCCGCGCCGACACCAGCGCCGCGGGCGGCTTCATGTGCCCGTCGTACCAGGCAACGAAGGACGAGAAGGACGTCACGCGCGCCCGCGCCCGCGTGCTCCAGGAGGCGGTGAACGGCACGCTCGTCGGCGGTCTCGCGGCGCCCGAGGTGCGCGAGTCGCTCGACCTGTGCCTGTCCTGCAAGGCGTGCTCGAGCGACTGCCCCGCGGGCGTCGACATGGCGCAGTACAAGTCCGAGGTGCTGTACCGGACGTACCGCGGCAGGCTGCGCCCCGTCGACCACTACTCGCTGGGCTGGCTCCCGGTCTGGGCGCGCCTCGCGACGGGCATGCCGCGCCTGGCCAACAAGCTGCTCGGGTTCCGGCCGCTCGCGAAGGCGGTCCTGTGGGCGGGCGGCATGGACACGCGCCGCTCCATGACAGAGTTCGCCGAGGTGCCGTTCCGCACGTGGTGGAGGCGCGGCGGCGCGACCCAGGGCGTGCCCGGCCTGCGCATCGGGCAGCGGCCCGGCCGCCCCGTGCGCGACGAGCGCCCGAAGGTCGTCCTGTGGACCGACTCGTTCAGCGACAACATGTCGCCGGGGGTGCCGCAGGCGGCCGTCAAGGTGCTCACGGCGGCCGGGTACGACGTCGTCGTGCCCGACGAGCAGGCGTGCTGCGGCCTCACGTGGATCAGCACGGGCCAGCTCGACGGCGCGCGCAAGCGCCTGGAGAACCTGCTGTCCGTGCTCGGCCCGTACGCCGTGAACGGCATCCCGATCATGGGCCTCGAGCCGTCGTGCACGGCCGTGCTGCGCTCCGACCTCGTGGACCTGTTCCCCGACGACCCGCGCGCCCAGGCGGTCTCCGCCGCGACGCGCACGCTCGCCGAGCTCCTCACGTCGGTCGACACCGCGCCCGGGCGCGAGTCCGGGTGGCGCGTGCCCGACCTGTCGGACGTGACGGCCGTCGTGCAGCCGCACTGCCACCAGCACTCGGTGATGGGCTTCGCCGCGGACGAGCGGCTGCTGCGCGACGCGGGCGCGACGATCAAGGTGCTCGCCGGCTGCTGCGGGCTCGCGGGGAACTTCGGCATGCAGAAGGGCCACTACGAGACGTCGGTCGCCGTCGCGGAGAACGCGCTGCTGCCCGCGCTGCGCGACGCCGCCCCCGGCGACGTGTACCTCGCGGACGGCTTCTCGTGCCGCACGCAGGCCGACGACCTCGCCGGCGTGCAGGGCAAGGCGCTCGTCGAGCTGCTTGCCGAGCGGCTCTGAGCCCGTCGGGCGGCCGACCGCCCGACGGCGCACGGCCGCCCCGGCCCCGCACGGGCGCGCGTCCCCGGGGGGTGCGTCCAGGCACCGAGGTGCGGTCCGTCGATCCCGGCGCGAGCATGGCAGGGGAGCACCACCGCGGGCGGTGCTCCGTCCACGTCGTCGGCGGTGAGGGGCAGGCCATGTACTACTCCAGCGGCAACTACGAGGCGTTCGCGCGGCCGCGCAGGCCGGAGCGGACGGACCGGCTCGGGTCCGTGCACCTGGTGGGAGCGGGCCTCGCGTCGCTCTCCGCGGCGGGCTTCCTCGTCCGCGACGGCCAGGTGCCGGGGGAGAAGATCACCGTCTACGAGCGGCTCCGGCTCCCCGGCGGCGCGCTCGACGGCATCAAGGAGCCGCGGCGCGGGTTCGTGATCCGTGGCGGGCGCGAGCTCGAGGACCACATGGAGTGCCTGTGGGACCTGTTCCGCTCCGTCCCGTCGATCGAGACCGAGGGCGTCTCGGTCCTCGACGAGTTCTACTGGCTCAACAAGGACGACCCGAACTTCTCGCTCCAGCGCGTCACCGAGGACCGCGGGAAGGACGCGCACTTCGACAACCTGTTCCGCCTCGACGAGAAGGCGCAGAAGGAGATCACGAAGATCTTCCTCGCGCGCCGCGAGGACATGGAGGGCAAGTCGATCGAGGACGTCATGTCGCGGCACTTCCTCGACAGCCAGTTCTGGCTCTACTGGCGCACGATGTTCGCGTTCCAGGAGTGGCACAGCGCGCTCGAGTTCAAGCTCTACCTGCACCGGTTCATCCACCACGTCGGCGGCCTGCCCGACCTCTCGGCGCTCAAGTTCACCAAGTACAACCAGTACGAGTCGATGGTGCTGCCGCTCACGCGCTGGCTCATGGACCGGGGCGTGACGTTCCGGTTCCACGTCGAGGTCACCGACGTCGACTTCGACCTCGCCCCGGACCGCAAGGTCGCCACGCGGCTGCACCTGCTGGACCACGCGGCGGCCCACCAGTCCGGCGGGGCCGCCGTCGAGCGGACGATCGACCTCGGCGAGGACGACCTCGTCATCGCGACCATCGGCTCGCTCACGGAGAACTCCGACAACGGCGACCAGCACACGCCCGCGCGCCTCGACACGGGGCCTGCGCCCGCGTGGGACCTGTGGCGGCGCGTCGCGGCCAAGGACCCGTCGTTCGGCCGGCCCGACGTGTTCAGCACCGACATCCCGCTCACCAAGTGGCAGTCCGCGACCGTCACGACGCTCGACCGACGCATCCCCGAGCACATCGAGCGCATCTGCAAGCGCGACCCGTTCAGCGGCAAGGTCGTCACGGGCGGGATCGTCACCGCGCGCGACTCGGCGTGGCTGATGAGCTGGACCGTCAACCGGCAGCCGCACTTCAAGGCGCAGTCGCCCGACGAGATCGTCGTGTGGGTCTACGGCCTGTTCGTGGACACCCCGGGCGACTACGTGAAGAAGTCGCTCCAGGAGTGCACGGGCGAGGAGATCACGCAGGAGTGGCTCTACCACCTCGGCGTGCCGGAGGCCGACATCCCGACCCTCGCCGCCGAGGCCGCGAGCTGCGTGCCCGTGATGATGCCGTACGTCACGGCGTTCTTCATGCCCCGGCACGCGGGCGACCGGCCCCAGGTCGTGCCCGACGGCGCACGCAACTTCGCGTTCATCGGCCAGTTCGCCGAGACGACGCGGGACACGATCTTCACCACCGAGTACTCCGTGCGCACCGGCATGGAGGCGGCCTACCAGCTGCTCGACCTGGAGCGCGGCGTGCCCGAGGTCTTCAACAGCACGTACGACGTCCGCAAGCTGCTCGCCGCGGTGAGCGCCCTGCGCGACGGCGAGGAGCTCGACATCCCCGGGCCGCGGATCCTGCGCGACCGGCTCCAGAAGAAGGTGGACGCCACCGAGATCGGCGAGCTCCTCGCCGAGTTCAGCCTCCTGTCCCACGACGAGTGACCTCGCGGCCCGGCGTGGCAGCATCGGGCGCATGTCGACTCCGGAGGACCTCGCACGCCGCTACCTCGGCTGGCTCCTGCTGACCGAGGGCGCGCGGGCCGAGCGTCTGCGGGCGGAGGCGGAGGTCGGGGTCGCGGGAGAGGTACGGAGCGTTGTGGAGCACGACGCCGACCCGTTGCCGCTGCTCGACGCGCTCGTCGCGCAGGCCGTCGCGAGCGGGGACGAGCGCCTCGTCACGCGGCTCGGGGCAGGGATCGTCGAGGAGGCGATCGTGGGCCGGCCCGACCTGGCTGGTCGCATCGCCGCGCGATGCCGGGCGGAGCCGACCTGGAGCGAGGTCGTGCGGGGGGCGTGGGTGGAGGAGCGCCGGGCGCGCGACCTCCCGGATCCGCTCCCCGCGCTCGTCACCGTCCTGAAGGGCTGACGAGGCTACCGCGGGCGCTCCGCACCGCGTCGGCGAGCCGGGCGACGGCGTCGTCGACGCGGGCGTCGGCGAGGTTGCCGTACCCGAGCACGAGGGTCGTCGACTGTTCGGCGGGGCGCACCTGGTAGCGGCGCAGGTCGACGACGGTCACCTCGCGCCGCGCGGCCTCGCGCACGACGTGCGCGGCGTCGGGCGCGGGACCGTCCGGCGAGCCCGGCAGGGACAGCAGCGCGTGCATCCCCGCCGCGATGCCGCGCACCGCGGCGCCGGGCAGCTCGCGGGCGAGGGCGTCGAGCACGGCGTCGCGACGGCGGCGGTAGCGCCCGCGCGCGGCGCGCAGGTGACGGTCGTAGCCGCCGGACGCGACGAGCCGCGCGAACGTGAGCTGGTCGACGGTGGACGGGGCCGCCGTCGGGCCGTGCGGGGCGGCCGCGCGCGCGACGGACTCGCGCCAGCGGGCGGGCACGACCATCCACCCGACGCCGAACGCGGGGCTCATCGTCTTGCTCACCGAGCCGAGCAGCACGACCCGGTCGGGGTCGAGCTGCTGGAGCGCGGCGACGGGTCGGCGGTCGTAGCGGAACTCGGCGTCGTAGTCGTCCTCGACGACGACGCCGTCGACGTCCCGCGCCCAGGCGAGGACGGCCTCGCGCCGCTCGGGCGCGAGCGCGGAGCCGGTGGGGAACTGGTGCGCGGGCGTGAGGAGCGCGGCCCGCGCGCCCGTCCGCCGGGACGCGTCGACGAGCGCGCCGACGTCCGCGCCCTCGGCGTCCACGGGGACCGGGACGGGGGTGAGACCGGCGCGCGCCGCGACGTCGCGCAGCACCGACCAGCTCGGGTCCTCGACGAGCAGGTGCGTGTGGCCCGCCTCGACGAGCACGGCGGCGACGCGCGCCATGCCGTCCGTCGCGCCGCGCGTCAGCACGACGGCGTCGTCCGGCCCCGTGACGACGCGCGCCCGGCGCAGGTGGCCGGCGACGACGGCGCGCGCGTGCGGGTGCCCGGCGGGGGCGGGCTGCCCGAGGTCGTCGTTCGACGCCGTCCCGCCGGACGTGCCGAGCGCCTCGCGTGCCGCGCGGAGCCACGCGTCGCGCGGGACGTGCCGGAGATCGGGGACGCCCGGTGCGAGGTCGAACCGGGCGCGCGCGGCGTGGATCCTGCCGGTGTCGGTCCGCCCGGCGGGAACGACGGCGCGCGCGGGTCTACCGTCCGCCGCTCGTTCCTCGCGGCTCCCGCCAGGCCCGCCACGACCCGCGCGCACCGTCGTTCCCGCCGGGCTCGTGGGCCGCTCGCCCAGCGCGCTCGTTCCCCTCGGGCTCGTCGATCGTGCCCCGGCTGCGGCGGAGACGCGGGTCGCGGAGCCGGTGCGCGCCTCGAGGGAGCCCTCGGCGACGAGCTGGCCGTACGCCTCGGTGACGACCCACCGCGACACCCCGAGCGACTCGGCGAGCTGTCGGCTCGGCGGGAGCGCCGCGCCGACGGGGACGCGGCCGGCGTGCACGGCGTCGCGGACCGCGCGCTCGAGCCGCTCGACGCGGGACCCCGCCCCCGCGCCCAGGTCGAGCAGGGCCTCCCAGGCGAGCGCCGCCGTCGGCCCGGGGCGCTCGGACGGCAGATTGGTCTGGTCGACGGCCATGGCATCGGACCGTACACCCGTGCCGATGCCTCCCTAGCGTGGAGCACGTCACCGAGACCACGGGTCCACCACGGACCGCTCGGACCACCGACAGACCCAGGGAGACCACCATGCGGTACCGCACCATCGGCGACGGGCGCACCTCCTTCGAGGTGTCGACCCTGTGCCTCGGCACGATGAACATGGGCACGCTCGTCGACGAGGACACGTCGTTCGCGATCCTCGACCGCTACCGCGAGGCGGGCGGCACGTTCCTCGACACCGCGAACAACTACAGCTTCTGGGCCGGTGGCCACGGCCGCGACAGCGAGGACCTGCTCGGCCGCTGGCTCGCGAGCCGCGGCGCCCGCGACGAGGTCCGGATCGCGACGAAGCTGGGCGCGGCCAAGAAGGACCCGGCCCTGCCGCTGCAGAACGTCGAGCCGACGAACTTCCAGGGGCTCGGCGCCGACGTCGTCGCGGACGAGGCGCACGAGGGCCTGCGCCACCTCGGCGTCGACCACCTGGACGTCCTGTACGGGCACGTCGACGACCACGGGACGCCGCTCGCCGAGACCGTCGGCGCGTTCGGCAAGCTCCAGGCGGAGGGCGTCGTCGGCATCACGGGCATCTCGAACGTCGCGCTGTGGCGCGTCGTCGAGGCGCGCGAGGAGGCGCTGCGCCAGGGCGTCGCGCCCTACGGGCTCGTCCAGCAGAACTACACCTACGCCTACCCGACGCCCGAGCCGGGACGGCACAACTGGGCGTCGTACGAGCTGCTCGACTACGCGGCGTCCACGGGCGTCGAGGGCCGCCCGCCGCTCGCCGTCACCGCCTACTCGCCGATCCTCCAGGGCGCGTACGTGCGCCGGGACAAGCCGCTCTGGGACGGGTTCGACCACCCGACCACGCGCGAGCGGATCCGCCTCCTGCACGAGGTCGCGGGCGAGCTCGGCGCGACGCCGAACCAGGTCGCGCTCGCGTGGCTCCTCGGGGGCGAGCACGCGGTGATCCCGGTCGTCGGGCCCAGCACGGTCGAGCAGCTCGACGACCTCCTCGGCGCGGCCGACCTCGAGCTCGACCCCGAGCTGCGCGCACGCCTCGACGCGGCCTGAGCCGCGCGAGCGGCCCGGTCCGGCGCACCGACGTCGGGCCGGGCTGCCACGATGGGCCGATGCCCACCACGCTCGTCGAGCGCACCCGGCCGGACGACTGGCGCGACCTGCGGGACGTCCGCCTGCGGGCGCTCGCGGACGCGCCGTCCGCGTTCGGCTCGACCCTCGCGCGCGAGGTCGCTTTCCCCGACGACGTGTGGCGAGAGCGCGCGGCGCAGGGGGGCACGCTCCTGGCGCGGACGACGTTCGACGGCGGCCCGCCTGGCGACCGCGGCAAGTCCGACGACGGCGCCCCGCCCGGGAGCGGCCGGTCGCCCGGTCCCGTGGTCGGGGTCGCGGCCGTCGTTCCCTCGCCCGACGACCCGACCGTGGCCGAGCTCGTGTCCGTGTGGGTCGAGCCCGGCGCGCGGGGGAGCGGTGTGGCGGCGTCGCTCCTGGCGCGCGCCGACGACCTCGCGGCCGGGCTCGGCGCGCGCACGCTCGCGCTCTGGGTCACCGCGACCAACGCTCCCGCGCTCCGCCTCTACGAGCGCGCAGGCTTCGCGCCGACCGGCGAGACCCAGCCCCTCCCGAGCGACCCCCGCCTCCTCGAGCTGCGGATGACGCGGCGCGTCGCCGGATAGGGTGCGGGGACCTGATCCCGGACCGTGCCGAGGGGGCCGCGTGGAGTTCCAGGACGTCGTCCGACGCCGGCGCATGGTGCGCCGGTTCACCGACGAGCCGGTCGACCCGCACGCCGTCGACCGCCTGGTGCGCAACGCCGTCCGCGCGCCGAGCGCGGGGTTCGCTCAGGGGTGGTCGTTCCTCGTGCTCACGGAGCCCGACGACGTCGCGCGCTTCTGGTCCGCGACCTCGCCCGAGCAGCCCGAGCGGAGCATGAGCACGTGGCTCGCCGGGATGCGCACCGCGCCCGTGCTCGTCGTGGTCCTCACGTCGAAGGACGTCTACCTCGACCGGTACGCCGAGGACGACAAGGGCTGGGCGGACCGCGACGAGAACCGCTGGGCCGTGCCGTACTGGCACGTCGACGCCGGGATGGCGGCGCTGCTCATGCTCCAGACCGCCGTCGACGAAAGGCTCGGCGCGTGCTTCTTCGGCGTCGCGCCGGGCGAGGTCGGGCGCCTGCGCGCGGCGTTCGGCATCCCCGACGCGTACGCGCCGACGGGGGTCGTCGCCGTCGGGCACCCCGCCGACCGGGCGGCCACGGGCTCGCCGCGCCGTCGCGCGCGCAAGCCGCTCGACGACGTCGTGCACCGCGGCCGCTGGGGAGGCCGGTCGTGACGCGCTCGCGGGCGGGGGCGCTCGCCGTCGGGCTCGCGCTCGCCGTCCTCGGCGCGGGAGCGTGCACGGGGAGCGCGACGCCCGAGGACCCGACGGGCGCGGCGTCCGCGACGCGGACGGACCGGCCGCCCGCCGAGGTCCCGGCCGACGACCCGACCGCCTCGGGCGACCCGGGGCGGCCTCCGGGTGGCTCCGACGAGCCGACGGCGGGCACCTCCGCCGAGCCGGGGGAGGCGGCCACGGCCGCGGCCGCTCCCCCCGAGGTCACGAGCCTCGGCGGCGCGGCCGGCGCGACACCGCTCGTCGCGCGGTCCGGGTGGCAGGTCGTCGGCGCGAGCGGCGCGTGCGTGCTGTCGTCACGTGCCACGGCGGACCCGGCGGCACCGACGGCGGGCCCGCGCGACGCGTCCGCCGCCCTCCTCGCGGAGACGGTCGCCGCGGACGGCGGCGACCTCACGGCTCCCCGCGACGTCCTGCTGCCCCTCCTCGCCGACGGCGTGACCCGCCAGGGGGTGAACGCCGCGGCCCAGGACTGGACGGTGACGACCCCACGCGGCGAGGTGCGGGTGCGCGGGGCGGCGCGCGTCGTGCGCGTGCCGACGTTCGAGGGCGACGCGTCGACGCAGTCCGTGGTCCTCGCGCTGGACTGCGCCGGGCCGCTCGACGAGGGCGCGTGGCAGCGCCTCCTCGCCGACGTGCGGGCCGGCCTCGCGGCGCCCGCCGAGGAGCTCGGTACCTGGCCGTCGTAGCGGGGCGGGCGGGTGCCGGGTCAGGCGTCGTGGTCGCGCAGCGCCGGGACGTGCAGCCCGACGGCGCCCCGCACGGGCGGGGGCAGCTCGCCCCAGTCGTCCAGCGTGTCCAGGTCCACGGCGGTCCCGGGCCGCTGCACGACGACGGCCCGCAGCCCGAGCCGCTCGGCCTCCGCGACGTGCGCCGCGCGGCTGCCCGTCCCGAACTGAAAACGGAACCCCTCGCCGCCGGAACCGCCGTCGGGCCGAGCACGAGGTTCCTGGCGTTCTGCGCCGCTTCCCGACAGCAGGGTCGTGCTCGACGGCGCGGTGGCCGGGTAGTCGAGGACGAGCAGGTTCGTGCCCGCCCCGACCCGGTCCGTCGCGACGACGACCGGGGCGTCCTCGGCGAGCAGCGCCGCGACGTCCGCGGTCGTGAGCGCCGGGAGGTCGGCGTGCGCCACGAGGAGCCGCACCGGGCCCCGGGCCGCCGCGTCCTCCGCCGCGAGCTCCCGGCCCAGCTCCACCGCCGCGTCCAGACCGGGCCGGTCCGCGGGCTGGAGCACGATGCGCAGCCGGTCGGCGTCGGCGGTGAGGAGGGGCAGACCCTCGCCGTCGTCCGTCGCCGCGGCGGCGCCGTCCACCACGACGTCCCGCAGCGCCCGCCACGTGAACCGCGGGTCCGACGTCACGACGACCACGCGCTCCACGTCCTCGCTCGCGAGCAGCGTGCCCACGACGTGCCGCGCGAGCACGCCGATCAGCCTGCTGCGCGACGCGGGGTCGAGCACGTGCGCGAGGCGCGACTTCCCCGACGAGCCGTCGCGCAGCGGCACGACGGCGACCACGCGCCCCGGGCGGGCATCCGCACCCGGGCGGGCGCCGGCGTCGGGCGGCTCAGCCACGTGCGGGGCCCGACAGGAGCGTGCGTGCCAGGCGCTCGCGGCCCGCGGCGCCGCCCATGACCGTGTCCGTCACGACGACGTCCATCCCGAGCGCGCGGACGGCGTCCGCGAGGTGCGCGTCGTGGTCGTCGATGACCATGAGGTCGACCAGCCCCGCGTAGAGGCGCGCGACGCCGAGCGCGGAGACCTCGTGCCCGAGGGTCGTAAGGATCTGCGCCGCCGGGCCCTTGAGCGCGCGACCGCCCACGATCGGGCTCACCGCGACGCGCCGCGCCGACGTCCCGACGAGCGCCTCCCGCACGCCCGCGACGCCCAGCACCGGCTCCACCGACAGGAACGGGTTCGACGGCGCGACCACGACGACGTCGGCGCCGGTCACCGCGTCGAGCACGCCGGGCGCCGGGCGCGCGGCGTCGATGCCGTCGTAGGCGAGACCGAGCACGTCGTCCGCGTGCCTACGGCCCACGAAGTACTCCTGGAACCCCAGGCGCCCGGCGGGCGTGTCGACGAGCGTCGCGACGCGGTCGTCGGAGACGGGCAGCACGCGCGCCCGGACGCCGAGCGCGGACGTGAGCTGCGCGGTGACGTCGGACAGCGGCGCGCCCGCGCGCAGCCGGGCCGTCCGCACGACGTGCGTCGCGAGGTCGCGGTCGCCGAGCGTGAACCACGTGTCCTCGCCGAGCCGGCCCATCGCCTCCAGGGCCGCGTACGTCTCCCCGACGACGCCCCAGCCGCGCTCCTCGTCCGCGAGCCCGGCGAGCGTGTACGTGACGGTGTCGAGGTCGGGCGAGATCCACAGCCCGTGCAGCTCGACGTCGTCCGCGACGTTGACGACGACCGTGAGGTCCGTCCCCGCGAGGTCCAGGCCGTGCGCGAGGCGGGCCCCGCCGACCCCGCCCGCGAGCACGGTGACGCGGTCGGTGCGGTGTTCTGCTGTCACGACGACGAGCCTACGTCGGAGCTCGGTCCCCTCGGGGAGTCCCGGTGCCCCGGCCCGTGGCGCGGCGCCGTGCCACGATGGACCCATGGCCGTCTTCGCCTTCTCCGTCGCCCCGCTCGGTGCCGGCGAGTCCGTCGCGGACTCCGTCGCCGAGGCCGTCCGCATCGTCCGCGAGTCGGGCCTGCCGAACCGCACCACGTCGATGTTCACCGAGATCGAGGGTGACTGGGACGTCGTCATGCCCGTGATCCAGCGTGCGACCGAGGCCGTCGGCGCAGGCGGTCACCGCGTGTCGCTGGTCCTCAAGGCCGACATCCGCCCGGGTCGCACGGGCGAGCTCACGGGCAAGGTCGAGCGCGTCGAGGAGCGGCTCGCGGCCGAGTCGGAGGACACCGGGCACGCCTGACCGGGCGGGTGACGCGCGGGCCGGAGACCGGGGCCGGACGGCCCTTGCACACCGGTTCGCCCGCTTCGAGGGACTTGACCCGCCCCCGTAGGCTATGGCGCATACGCCCCCGCCCAGGTCGCGTTTCCGCTGCTGCAGGAGAACCCCCGATGCCCCTCTTCGAGGTGGACGCCGAGCGTCCCGTACTGGTCCAGCCGCCCCAGCAGGCAGGAGCATTCGGGACGGACGCGCAGCGGGTGGTGGACGGCAACCTCGAAGGACTGCTGGGCGAGCAGATCTTCCCGGTCGCGCAGGGCACGTCCGACGACGAGCCGCACCTCCTCGCGCTCGACGCGGCGGGGCTCCCGGTCGTCATCGAGGTCACGGCCGAGCTCACCGAGGAGGCCCTGACCGCGGCGCTCAGCCACGCGGGCCGTGCCGGTCGCCTCACGCGCGCCGAGCTCGCCGCGCGCTACACGGGCGGCGCGTCGCGCTTCCAGCAGGACGTCGCCGCGTTCTACGACAACGTGCCCCTCACGCGCTCGCAGGCGACCGCGCGCGCCACGGGCGCGCGCCTCGTCGTCATCTGCTCGAGCGCCGCGCCCGGCATCCAGGACGCGCTCGACTTCCTGCGCCAGCCCGGCTCGCCGGTCGCGGTGCTGCGCCTCGGCGTGGTCCACGGGGCCGACGGCCGCCGCTTCGTCGACGTGTCCCCGCTCGCGATGACGCGCGACAACCCCGCGCCACCCGCGGTACCCGAGCCCCCGCGGGGCCGTGCCGTCGCCCCCGGTTCCGACTTCGCGGACGGCGTCGCCGTGGGCCGAGCCCTGACCGGCAAGTTTCCCGTGGTGACGCGTCAGGCCGCGAGGTCCCGGGCGGAACGCCGCCGGGCCGCCGAGCTGGAGCCCCGCACCACCTACGGCGTCGCGCCGTCGTCGGCCGACGAGACGGGCCAGCTCGCCCCGCTCACCGCGACGGGCGAGCCGCGCCGCGCCGAGCCGCCCGTGCTCGACTTCGTCCCCCTGGACGACCCGCTCACCGCGCGCACGGCGCCCGAGCCCGCGCCGACGGCCTGGGCCGACCGCCGCCCGGTCGAGAGCGCCGACGAGGCACCGGCCCCGCGCACCTCGATCCTCACGCGCGAGTCGATCCGCACCCGGGAGTCGATCCGGACGCGCGAGTCGTACCTCACGCACGAGTACGGCGACCAGCGCAGCCCGGCGCAGGAGCGCCCGTACGACCCGCTGTCGTACCACCCGCCCGTCGACCTCGGCACGGGGCCCGACCTCCCGTCGCCGAGCCGCGACGTCGCGCCGGTGCCGTCCCCGCCCGCGGCCGACCTGCCGCTCGGCCCCGAGGACGACCCGGACCTCGTCGCGCTCGCCCGCGCGTTCGGCGCCCCGCGCCAGCTCGTGTGGTCGCGGCCCCGGCGCGGGCAGCGCTTCGAGGCGGTGCTCCAGCCCGACGGCTTCATCGAGCTGTCCGACGGCGCCCGGTTCCGCCACCCGGACCTCGCCGCGGTCGCGGTCTCCGGCACCCACACCGCCGACGGCTGGAGCGTCTGGCGCCTGGGCACCGACGACGGCCCCACCCTCACCGACGCCTTCCGCGAGCACACCGCCTGAGCCCGCCGGCCGGGACCGCTCCCGGCGTGAGACGGGAGAAGTGGCCCCTGGCGGACTCGCCGCAGGGGCCACTTCTCGCATCTCGCACCCGGCGACGACGTCGTCCGCCGGGTGCCCCGGGGCTGGAGGCCCGGGCCGAAGCGCTCCCGTGCTCAGTCGGTCGTCCGCACCATGGTCCGGATCCCGACGGCGAGCCCGACGGCGGCCGTCACGACGGCGGCGACCCACCCCCACGCGACGGCGGACGCCGTGAGGTCGCCCGCGAAGAGCGCCCGCTCGGCGTCGACCACGTAGCGCAGCGGGTTGACGTCGGACGCGACCTGCATCCAGCGGGGTCCGGTCTCGAGCGGCAGCAGCATGCCGGACAGGATCATGAGCGGAAAGACGAGCGTCTGCTGCACGACCCAGAACATCCAGTCCTGCTTGCGGACGGCGAGCGCGAGCGCGTAGCTGAGGGAGCCGATCCCCACGCCGAAGACGGCGAGCAGCACCAGCCCCACGACGGCGCCGGCGGGGTGCAGCTCGAAGCCGAACGGCAGCATGACGAGCACCACGACGACGGACTGCGCGACGATCGGGACCATCTCCTTGAGCGCGCGCCCGACGAGGAGCGACGCGCGCGACAGCGGCGCGACGAGCATCCGCTCGTGCGCCCCCGTCTGCAGCTCGACGAGGAGGTTCGCGCCCGTCGTGGATGTCCCGAACAGCGTCGTCATGACGAGGATCGACGGCACGAACCACTGCCAGACGTTGCCGCCCAGGACCTCCTGCCCGGTCGTCGTGCCGCCGAGCGACCCGACGAGGAGCGGTCCGAACAGCGCGAGGAAGACGATCGGCTGGACGAGCCCGAAGAGCACGGAGAACGGGTCGTGCAGCACGGGCCGCAGCTCGCGCACGAGCACGATGCCGGTGTCGCGCGCGAAGGCGGTGAGGCCGCGGCGCGGGGCGTGCGCGCGGCTCGGTGCCGTGCGCGGCGTGGTCGGGTTCGTGGTGACGGTGCTCATGCTGCGGTCCTCTCGGTGGGGTGGGCGTCGGCGCCCGTGGTGGCGCCCGCCTCGCGCAGGCTGCGCCCGGTGAGGGCGAGGAAGACGTCGTCGAGCGTGGGCCGGCGCACCTGGGCGGTGTCGACGGCGATACCGGCGGCGTCCGCCGCGCGCAGCAGCCGGGGCAGGTAGGCGTCGCCCCGCTCGGCGCGGACCTCGAGCGCGGGTGCACCACCGGGCCGGGCATCCGGCCCGGTGTCGGGCCCGACGGCGCCCGCGCCCTCGGGCGTCCGGGCCACCTCGCGGAAGCCCTCGACGCGGCGGGCCAGCGCGGTGAGGTGGGCGGCGTCGTCGTGCGCGCGACCGCCCGACGGCGCGAGCGTCACGAGGACGCGGTCCCCGGCGAGCTCGGCCTTGAGGTTCGCGGCCGTGTCGTCGGCGATGACGCGCCCGTGGTCGACGACGACGACCCGCTCGGCCATGGTGTCGGCCTCGTCGAGGTAGTGCGTCGTGAGGACGATCGTCATGGGCTCGCCCGTCGTCGCGCGGGCGTCGTCGCGCATGCGCAGGACGTGCTCCCACAGGTTCGCGCGGTTGTGCGGGTCGAGACCCGTGGACGGCTCGTCGAGGAAGAGGAGCGACGGCGCGTGCACGAGACCCATGGCGACGTCGAGCCGACGGCGCTGCCCGCCGGAGAGGTCGGACACCTTGCGGGTGCCGTGCGCCGTGAGCTCGAGGGAGTCGAGCAGCTCGTCGGCGCGTCGCCGGGCGGTCCGGCGGTCCAGGCCGTGGATGCGGCCCTGGCTCGCGAGCTCGTCGACGGCCCGCTGCGCGTGCCCGGCCCCGTTGCCCTGCCCGACGTACCCAATGCGGTGGCGGACGGCGTCGGGCTCGGCGACGACGTCGCGTCCCGCGACGGTGGCGGTGCCCGACGTCGGCCGGGTCAGCGTGGTGAGCATGCGCAGGGTTGTCGTCTTGCCGGCCCCGTTGGGGCCGAGGACGGCGACGAGCTCGCCCGGCGCGACGTCGAGGTCGATGCCCCGCACGGCGTGCACGGTGCGGCTCTCGTCCCGCCCGACGGCGAAGTCCTTGGTCAGTCCTCTGGTCCGGATCACGGTGCTCCTCCTGGGGTGCGGTGCGTGCGTCGGGAACGACTCTGCTCCGGGTAGCGGACAGGTCCGGTCCTCTACCTCGTGCGACGCTGGAGCCATGCTCGAGACCTCAGGACGACTGCTGCGGTTGCTCTCGCTGCTCCAGGCGCGCCGCGACTGGCCGGGGGCCACGCTCGCGGAGCGCCTGGAGGTCAGCCCGCGCACCGTGCGGCGCGACGTCGACCGGCTGCGCACGCTGGGCTACCCGGTGCGTGCGACCAAGGGCCCCGACGGCGGATACCGGCTCGACGCCGGGGCGGACGTGCCGCCGCTCCTGTTCGACGACGAGCAGGCCGTCGCCGTCGCGGTCGCCCTGCGCACGGGCGCGCTGCCCGGGGTCGAGGACGCCGCGGCCCGGGCGCTCGCGACCATCCGGCAGGTGATGCCCGCGCGGCTGCGCACGCGGATCGACGCCCTGGAGGTGACCGCCGTGCCGGGGCGCCGGGAGCAGGAGCTCCCCACCGTGCGTCCCGACGTGCTCGTCGCCGTCGGGACGGCGGCGAGCGAACGACGCGTGCTCCGGTTCGACTACGACGGCGGCACCGGCGAGGTGCTGCGCGCGCCGGGGGCTCCGGAGGGCGCGGGGTTCCGCGCCCCGCGGCGCGCGGAGCCCCATCACCTCGCGACGTGGGGCGGCCGGTGGTACCTCGTCGCGTGGGACCTCGACAGGGAGGACTGGCGCACGTTCCGCGTCGACCGGATGGTCCCGCGCGAGGGCACGGGGGCACGGTTCGCGCCGCGCGCGCTGCCGGCGCCCGACGTCGCGACGTTCGTTGCGGAGCGGTTCGCCACCACCAGCTACCCGGTACGCGGCACCGTCGAGCTCCACGCGGACGCCGCGACGGTGGCGCGCTGGGCAGGCGCGGACGCGGTCGTCGAGCCGGCGGGGGAGGGGCGGTGCCGCCTGACGACGGGCTCCTGGTCCTGGGGCGGGCTCGCGGCCCGGTGCGCGATGTTCGACGTGCCGTTCGACGTCGTCGGGCCGCCCGAGCTGCGCGACGCCGTACGCGTGCTGGGGGAGCGCGCGCGAGCGGCGGCGAGGGGTGAGCCGGGTCACGAGGGAGCGAGTTGACCTCCTGGCCCACGACCCCGTAATGTTCTCGAGGTCGCCCGGCAGGGAGGAACAGACACCACGGCACAGCTCTTCGGAGCAGATGCGAAGTGGCTGGTCCCCCGGGCGAAACTCCCACCAGATTTCTCGGAGCACAGTGCTGCCCCGTGAGTGCGGTGAGGGTGTCTGGATCAGGTACATTTCTGAACGGAAATCCGGTTTTCACCGGTCCGGGACGAACGGCCGGGTCTGGTAGGATTCAGAACGAAGGAAGCGCCCCGCGCAAGGGCCTCGGGAACGAGGTCGGAGGCGGTGTGTGTCGGTTGTTTGAGAACTCAACAGTGTGCTTGTTAGTCAATGCCAAATTTTTTGTCCCTGTGGCATGGCTGGCCTGGTTGCCCGTCCGGGTGGTTGGGTTGGTTGTGTCTGGGATTCCTTTGGTTGATTTCGGAAGATGATGTCATCTTTCGTGTTGATGCCAGTTTTGTGAACCCTGTTGGGGTTTGCTTCGTATGGATTGTTCACTGCTGGGTTTTGTCCTGGTGGTGGGCGTTGTTCATTTACGGAGAGTTTGATCCTGGCTCAGGACGAACGCTGGCGGCGTGCTTAACACATGCAAGTCGAACGATGATGCCCAGCTTGCTGGGCGGATTAGTGGCGAACGGGTGAGTAACACGTGAGTAACCTGCCCTTGACTTCGGGATAACTCCGGGAAACCGGGGCTAATACCGGATATGAGCCGCCTTCGCATGGGGGTGGTTGGAAAGTTTTTCGGTCAGGGATGGGCTCGCGGCCTATCAGCTTGTTGGTGGGGTGATGGCCTACCAAGGCGACGACGGGTAGCCGGCCTGAGAGGGCGACCGGCCACACTGGGACTGAGACACGGCCCAGACTCCTACGGGAGGCAGCAGTGGGGAATATTGCACAATGGGCGAAAGCCTGATGCAGCGACGCCGCGTGAGGGATGAAGGCCTTCGGGTTGTAAACCTCTTTCAGCAGGGAAGAAGCGCAAGTGACGGTACCTGCAGAAGAAGCGCCGGCTAACTACGTGCCAGCAGCCGCGGTAATACGTAGGGCGCAAGCGTTGTCCGGAATTATTGGGCGTAAAGAGCTCGTAGGCGGTTTGTCGCGTCTGGTGTGAAAACTCGAGGCTCAACCTCGAGCTTGCATCGGGTACGGGCAGACTAGAGTGCGGTAGGGGAGACTGGAATTCCTGGTGTAGCGGTGGAATGCGCAGATATCAGGAGGAACACCGATGGCGAAGGCAGGTCTCTGGGCCGCAACTGACGCTGAGGAGCGAAAGCATGGGGAGCGAACAGGATTAGATACCCTGGTAGTCCATGCCGTAAACGTTGGGCACTAGGTGTGGGGCTCATTCCACGAGTTCCGTGCCGCAGCAAACGCATTAAGTGCCCCGCCTGGGGAGTACGGCCGCAAGGCTAAAACTCAAAGGAATTGACGGGGGCCCGCACAAGCGGCGGAGCATGCGGATTAATTCGATGCAACGCGAAGAACCTTACCAAGGCTTGACATGCACGAGAAGCCACCAGAGATGGTGGTCTCTTTGGACACTCGTGCACAGGTGGTGCATGGTTGTCGTCAGCTCGTGTCGTGAGATGTTGGGTTAAGTCCCGCAACGAGCGCAACCCTCGTCCCATGTTGCCAGCGGGTTATGCCGGGGACTCATGGGAGACTGCCGGGGTCAACTCGGAGGAAGGTGGGGATGACGTCAAATCATCATGCCCCTTATGTCTTGGGCTTCACGCATGCTACAATGGCCGGTACAAAGGGCTGCGATACCGTAAGGTGGAGCGAATCCCAAAAAGCCGGTCTCAGTTCGGATTGGGGTCTGCAACTCGACCCCATGAAGTCGGAGTCGCTAGTAATCGCAGATCAGCAACGCTGCGGTGAATACGTTCCCGGGCCTTGTACACACCGCCCGTCAAGTCACGAAAGTCGGTAACACCCGAAGCCCATGGCCCAACCGTTCGCGGGGGGAGTGGTCGAAGGTGGGACTGGCGATTGGGACTAAGTCGTAACAAGGTAGCCGTACCGGAAGGTGCGGCTGGATCACCTCCTTTCTAAGGAGCTACCAACCCTCGTCCGCTGGTGTTTGCTGGTGGGTGGGTGGTTCAGGTGCCACGCCATCGCCGTCCGTGTGGTGGGTGGTTGCTCATGGGTGGAACATTGACGAAAGAGCTTCTTGGTCTTGCTGGTGTCAGTACCTGCCGGCTCGCTCGTGCCTCTTCGGGGTGCGTGTGGGTGGTGGTGGAACATCACGGGTGAGACTGGGGGGCTTGTCGAGCACACTGTTGGGTCCTCAGGTCACCGGCCACCGGTTGGTGGGGTGCCTGGTACGGGCCGGTCCTTGGACCACGAACCGCTTCGTCTGCGCTCTTGTATGAGGGTGTGGGTGGGGTAGGCGGGTCTGGTGGGGTCGGGGTCGTTGGTTGTTTGAGAACTGCACAGTGGACGCGAGCATCTTTGTAAAGATCAAGACGCACCCTTTCGGGGGTGTGGTTCTTGGTTCTCTGCAGTTTTGTTGTTTTTGTTGAAGTTTTTAAGGGCACAGGGTGGATGCCTTGGCACTAGGAGCCGAAGAAGGACGTGGTAGCCTGCGATAAGCCTCGGGGAGCTGGCAAACGAGCTGTGATCCGAGGGTTTCCGAATGGGGGAACCCCGCACGAGTCATGTCGTGTGACCCGCACCTGAATATATAGGGTGTGTGGAGGGAACGTCGGGAAGTGAAACATCTCAGTACCGACAGGAAGAGATATTCCGTGAGTAGTGGCGAGCGAAAGCGGATGAGGCCAAACCGGGCGCGTGTTCAAGCTGTCAGGCGTTGCGTGTTCGGGGTTGTGGGACCCTTCTGGTGGATCTGACAGTCCACCGGGGAGTGAGAAAGCCGTGTCATAGTCGAACCGCATTGAAAGGCGGACCATAGACGGTGCGAGTCCGGTAGACGAAATGGTGCGGCCTCCCGAAGGGGATCCCAAGTAGCACGGGGCCCGAGAAATCTCGTGTGAATCTGGCAAGACCACTTGCTAAGCCTAAATACTACCTAGTGACCGATAGCGGACCAGTACCGTGAGGGAAAGGTGAAAAGTACCCCGGGAGGGGAGTGAAATAGTACCTGAAACCGTGTGCCTACAATCCGTTGGAGCCTCCTTGGCTGGGGTGACAGCGTGCCTTTTGAAGAATGAGCCTGCGAGTTAGTGCTCAGTGGCGAGGTTAACCCGTGTGGGGAAGCCGTAGCGAAAGCGAGTCCGAACAGGGCGCCCATAGTCGCTGGGTCTAGACCCGAAGCGAAGTGATCTAGCCATGGGCAGGTTGAAGCGCGGGTAAGACCGCGTGGAGGACCGAACCCACCAGGGTTGAAAACCTGGGGGATGACCTGTGGTTAGGGGTGAAAGGCCAATCAAACTTCGTGATAGCTGGTTCTCCCCGAAATGCATTTAGGTGCAGCGTCACGTGTTTCTTGCCGGAGGTAGAGCTACTGGATGGCCGATGGGCCCTACAAGGTTACTGACGTCAGCCAAACTCCGAATGCCGGTAAGTGAAAGCGTGGCAGTGAGACTGCGGGGGATAAGCTCCGTAGTCGAGAGGGAAACAGCCCAGACCACCGGCTAAGGCCCCTAAGCGTGTGCTAAGTGGGAAAGGATGTGGAGTTGCACAGACAACCAGGAGGTTGGCTTAGAAGCAGCCACCCTTGAAAGAGTGCGTAATAGCTCACTGGTCAAGTGATTCCGCGCCGACAATGTAGCGGGGCTCAAGTACACCGCCGAAGCCGTGGCATCTGCGCTCAACTCAGGCCTTCGTGGTCCAGAGGCGCAGGTGGGTAGGGGAGCGTCGTGTGGGCGGTGAAGCCGCGGGGGAACCCAGCGGTGGAGCCCACACGAGTGAGAATGCAGGCATGAGTAGCGAAAGACGGGTGAGAAACCCGTCCGCCGAATGACCAAGGGTTCCAGGGCCAGGTTAATCCGCCCTGGGTAAGTCGGGACCTAAGGCGAGGCCGACAGGCGTAGTCGATGGACAAGGAGTTGATATTCTCCTACCGGCGAAGAACCGCCCATACCGAGCCCGGTGATGCTGACCGCCCAAACCTGCCCATCGACCCTTCGGGGTCACCGGGCAGGGGCGCGCGGGACCCAATCCGGTAGTAGGTAAGCGTATTAACAGGGGTGACGCAGGAAGGTAGCCCGGCGTGGCGATGGTAGACCACGTCCAAGGCTGTAGGCCGTCGGGTAGGCAAATCCGCCCGACACACAGGCTGAGAGCTGACGGTGAGCGCACAAGCGCGAACTGGGTGATCCTATGCTGCCAAGAAAAGCCTCGACGCGAGGTTCTAGCCGCCCGTACCCAAACCGACTCAGGTGGTCAGGTAGAGAATACTAAGGCGATCGAGAGAATCGTGGTTAAGGAACTCGGCAAAATGCCCCCGTAACTTCGGGAGAAGGGGGGCCCGAAGCGTGAACACCCTCGCGGTGGGAGCGTGGACGGCCGCAGAGACCAGGGAGAAGCGACTGTTTACTAAAAACACAGGTCCGTGCGAAGTCGCAAGACGATGTATACGGACTGACGCCTGCCCGGTGCTGGAAGGTTAAGAGGACGGGTCAACCCTTCGGGGTGAAGCTCAGAATTTAAGCCCCAGTAAACGGCGGTGGTAACTATAACCATCCTAAGGTAGCGAAATTCCTTGTCGGGTAAGTTCCGACCTGCACGAATGGCGTAACGACTTCTCCGCTGTCTCAACCGCGAACTCGGCGAAATTGCACTACGAGTAAAGATGCTCGTTACGCGCAGCAGGACGGAAAGACCCCGGGACCTTTACTATAGCTTGGTATTGGTGTTCGGTGCGGCTTGTGTAGGATAGGTGGGAGACTGTGAAGCCCGTACGCCAGTGCGGGTGGAGTCAACGTTGAAATACCACTCTGGCCGCTTCGGATGTCTAACCTCGGTCCGTGATCCGGACCAGGGACAGTGCCTGGTGGGTAGTTTAACTGGGGCGGTTGCCTCCTAAAATGTAACGGAGGCGCTCAAAGGTTCCCTCAGCCTGGTTGGCAATCAGGTGTCGAGTGCAAGTGCACAAGGGAGCTTGACTGTGAGACTGACAGGTCGAGCAGGGACGAAAGTCGGAACTAGTGATCCGGCGGTGGCTTGTGGAAGCGCCGTCGCTCAACGGATAAAAGGTACCCCGGGGATAACAGGCTGATCTTGCCCAAGAGTCCATATCGACGGCATGGTTTGGCACCTCGATGTCGGCTCGTCGCATCCTGGGGCTGGAGTAGGTCCCAAGGGTTGGGCTGTTCGCCCATTAAAGCGGTACGCGAGCTGGGTTTAGAACGTCGTGAGACAGTTCGGTCCCTATCCGCTGCGCGCGCAGGAAACTTGAGAAGGGCTGTCCCTAGTACGAGAGGACCGGGACGGACGAACCTCTGGTGTGCCAGTTGTTCCGCCAGGAGCACCGCTGGTTGGCTACGTTCGGAAGGGATAACCGCTGAAAGCATCTAAGCGGGAAGCCTGCTTCAAGATGAGGTTTCCATACCCTACGGGGTGAGAGGCACCCAGCAGAACACTGGGTCGATAGGCCGGACGTGGAAGCGGGGACGAAAGACCCGTGCAGCTGACCGGTACTAATCAGCCGACAACTTCAACACCAAACACACTTTGCTACGCGTCCACTGTGCGGTTCCCGAACCACCAACACCACACCCCCACACGGGGTGCCCCGGTGTCGAGGAGGTTCAACAGAGTTACGGCGGTCACAGCGAAGGGGAAACGCCCGGTCCCATACCGAACCCGGAAGCTAAGCCCTTCAGCGCCGATGGTACTGCCCTGGAGACGGGGTGGGAGAGTAGGACGCCGCCGGACAACCCTTCACCGAAGGCCCACCCCACACGGGGTGGGCCTTCGGCATTTCCGCATACCCCCACACCACGCGAGGGACGCGCTAGCGCCGGCACGTCCGGGGCCGTCGTCGGCCCCACGGACGGTCGCACCGGGACGCGAGAGCGGCCGAGGAGCCCTCAGGACCAGCCGTACGCCGCCGACCAGCGGACGATCTCCGCGAAGAAGCGTGCCCGGGGCTCCGGCGCCGAGAGCGACAGGTCGTGGATGCCGCCGGGGATGCGGACCAGCGTGACGACGCGCCCCAGGTGCGAGGCCCGGCGGGCGAGCGGCTCGACGTCGAGCACGATGTCTGCGGCGCGCATGTCCTCCGTCCACCGCGTGCTGAACAGCGACCTCTCGGCGAGGAGCACCAGCACGGGGCAGTCGATCGCCAGGCCGGCGGCGACGCGCGCGTGACCGGAGATGATCGCGCGCAGCCATCCCGCGCGGACGGGGAACGACGGAACGGGACGCCATGCGTCGTCGATGGTCCACGTACCGTCCTCCCGGTCCCGCAGCGTCCGGGCGTAGTAGCCGGGATCGACGTTGGGGAGCGGGGCGCGGGGCTGGAAGCGGGCGAGTTGGCGGATCGCGGGGCCGGAGACGGTCCGCGCCACCGACGAGCCCTGCAGCTCCAGCCACGGGCTGTTGAGCACCAGGCCACGCACGACGCCGGGGTGCCGGTGCGCCCACAGCGCCGCGACGAGACCCCCGGTCGAGTGCCCCATGAGCATGATCGCGACGTGCGCTCCGAGGTCCTCCCGCACGACGTCCAGCGCGGCGGCGATGTCGGCGTCGTACTCCTCGAGGTGGTCCGCGTACCCGGGGGTCTGGTGCGGGCGCAGGCTGCGACCGTACTTGCGCAGGTCGACGGCGTAGAACGCGGCGCCGAGGCCGTGCCAGGTCTGGGCGAGCTCGGTCTGGAAGAAGTAGTCGCTCCAGCCGTGGAGGTAGAGCACCGCGCGCGCGGGGCGCAGGGGCTCGTCCGTCGGCGGGACGTGCCGGACGACCGTGACGACGACGTCGCCCTCGTCGTCGGGCTCCAGCTCGACGGTGCGCTGCTCGAACCCTGCCCCGAGCACGTCGGGGGCCCAGGCCGGGGACGTCACGGCGTGAGCACCACCTTGCCGAAGTGGTCGCCGGCCGCGAGCCGCGCGAGGCCGTCGCCCGCGCGGGCGAGGGGGAGCACCTGGTCGACGACGGGGCGCACCTCGCTCCGCGCGAGGAACCGCAGGAGCGCGGCGAGGTCGTCGCGCGAGCCCATGGTCACGCCCTGCACGCGGATCTCGTGGAAGAACACGCGCGTGAGCTCGGCGGGCGACGCGTCGCCGCTCGTCGCACCCGCCACGACGACGGTGCCGCCCGGCCGCACGGACCGCAGCGAGTGGTTCCACGTGGCCTGCCCGACCGTCTCGACGACGACGTCGACGGGCGCGGGCAGGCGGGCGCCGGGTTCGAACGTCGCCGCCGCCCCGAGGCGGGCCGCTCCGGCGCGCTTCGCCGCGGAGCGAGACGTCACCCAGGTCTCGAGCCCCGCGGCGGCGCCGAGGGCGACGGCCGCCGTCGCGACCCCGCCGCCCGCGCCCTGCACGAGGACACGGTCGCCGGGGGCGGCGCCACCGGCGGTGAACAGCATGCGATAGGCGGTGAGCCACGCCGTCGGGACGCACGCGGCCTCGACGAAGGTCAGCTCGGGCGGCTTGGGGACGAGGTTGTGGGTCGGGACGGCGACGCGCTCCGCGAGCGTGCCCGGGTACCGCTCGGACAGCAGGGAACGACGCTCGGCTGGCCCGACGCCGTGCCCGTCCGCGCCGACGACCGCGTGCACGACGACCTCGGAGCCGTCGGGGGCGACGCCCGCGGCGTCGGTCCCGAGGATCATGGGCAGGCGGTCGGCGGGCAGCCCGACGCCGCGCAGCGACCAGAGGTCGTGGTGGTTGAGCGACGCGGCGCGCACGTCGACCGTGGTCCAGTGCTCGCGGGACGCGGGCTCGGGGCGGTCCCCGACGACGAGGCCGGCCAGGGGGTCGTCGGGATCGGTGCGGTCGGCGTAGGCGGCGAGCATGGGACCAACCTACGGTCCGGCCCGTGCTCCGACCACGGGGCCCGCCCGGGGGAGCCCCGAGGGCCTGCCCCGACGACGAGCGGGTCAGTCGCGCACGCGCGCCCGCTCGCCGAGGAAGTCGGCGACGATCGGTCCGAGCTGGTCGAACTCGATGAGGAAGCCGTCGTGCCCGAAGTCGCTCGTGAGCGTCCGCAGGGGCTCGGCGCCGGGGATGCCGGCGGCGATGCGCGCGCAGTCGGGGGGGAGGAACAGCCGGTCGGTGTCGACGGCGACGACGAGCGCGTGCGCGGTGATCTGCGCGAGCGCCGCCTCGACACCACCGCGGTCGCGCCCGAGGTCGTGCGTGAGCATCGACTCGGTGAGCACGACGTACGAGTTCGCGTCGAACCGCCGCGCGAGCTTGTCCCCGTGGTGGTCGAGGTAGGACTGCACGGCGTAGCGGCCGTCGGTGAACGGGTCCTCGCCGCCCTGCGGCAGCCGGCCGAAGCGGTCGTCGAGCTCGCGCGCGGACCGGTAGGTGGCGTGCGCGATCTGCCGCGCGATGCCGAGCCCGACGTGCGGGCCGTCGCCGTCCGCGGCGTCGTAGTAGTCGCCGCCGCGGAAGCCCGGGTCCGCGCGGACGGCGCCGAGCTGCGGGTGGGCCCAGGCGATCTGGTCGCCCGTGGTCTGGGCGGCGGTCGCGATCGCGGCGAGCGAGACGACGTCGACCCCCGCCTCGGGCCCGAGGAGCGCCCACTCCAGCACGCGGTGCCCGCCCATCGAGGCGCCGACGACGAACGCCCACGACGAGATGCCGAGCGTCCGGGCGAGCTCGATCTCGACCGCGACCTGGTCGCGCGTCGTGACGCGCGGGAACCGGCTGCCCCACGGGCGGCCGTCGGGCGCGGTCGAGGCCGGTCCCGTGGTGCCCTGGCAGCCGCCGAGCACGTTGGGCGCGACGACGAACCAGCGGTCGGTGTCGATCGGGGCGCCGGGCCCCACGAGCGACTCCCACCAGCCCGCGGTGACGTGCCCCGGGCCGGCGGGGCCGCTCACGTGCGAGTCGCCGGTGAGGGCGTGCAGCACGAGGACGGCGTTCGACCCGTCGGGCGCGAGCGTGCCCCACGTCTCGTACGCGACCCGGACGTCGGGCAGGCGGGCGCCGGACTCGAGGTCGAACGTGCCGACGTCGGCGAAGCGTCGCCGGCCCGCCGGGTCGCCCTCGCGCCACGCCCCGGTCGCCGGGACCGGGGCCTTGACCCGCGCGCGCGACGGCGCCACGCCGTGCGTCGACGAGTCGCCCGGCCGCGCGCCGGAGCGGGCGTCGGGGGCGGGGGAGAGGAGCTCGTCGTTCACCGGGGTCACCGTCGGCCACTGTACGGCCGGGGCGCCCAGGGCGCCCCGGCTGTCCAGATCCGTCATCGTCGCGCCCGTCGTCGGCCGGTCAGGAGCCCAGCGCGGACTTGGCGGCGGTGAACCCGAGCTCGAGGTCGGCGAGGATGTCGTCGACGTGCTCGATGCCCACCGCGAGGCGGACCAGGCCCGGCGTCACGCCGGACTTCGCCTGCTCCTCGGGGCTGAGCTGGGCGTGCGTCGTCGACGCCGGGTGGATGACGAGCGACCGGACGTCGCCGATGTTCGCCACGTTCGAGTGGAGCTGCAGCGCGGAGACGAACGCCTGCCCGGCCTCGCTGCCGCCGTCGAGCTCGAACGCGAGGACCGCGCCCGCGCCGCGCGGCAGGTACTTCTGCGCGTTCGCGTGCCACGGGCTCGAGGGCAGGCCCGCGTAGTGGACGGTCCGGACGTCGTCGCGCGCCTCGAGCCACTCGGCGACCTTCTGCGCGTTGGCGACGTGGCGCTCGACGCGCAGGGACAGCGTCTCGATGCCCTGTGCGATGAGGAACGCGTTGAACGGCGAGATGGCCGAGCCCAGGTCGCGCAGGAGCTGGACGCGCGCCTTGAGCACGTACGCGAGGTTGGCGCCGAGGATGCCGCCCACGCCGAGGTCGCGCGCGTAGACGAGGCCGTTGTACGAGGGGTCGGGCGTGTTGTAGTTCGGGAACCGCTCCGGGTGCGCCGCGTAGTCGAACGTGCCGCCGTCGACGATTACGCCGCCGATCGCGGAGCCGTGGCCGCCGAGGTACTTCGTCGCGGAGTGCACGACGACGTCCGCCCCGTGCTCGAGCGGGCGCAGCAGGTAGGGCGTGGCGACCGTGTTGTCGACGACCAGCGGGACGCCGACCTCGTGCGCGACCGCCGCGACGGCCTCGATGTCGAGGACGTCGGCCTGCGGGTTCGGGATCGTCTCGCCGAAGAACAGCTTCGTGTTCGGGCGCACGGCGTCGCGCCAGGCCTGCGGGTCGTGCGGGTCGGCGACGAACGTCGTCTCGACCCCGAGCTTGGCGAGCGAGTACTGCAGGAGGTTGTAGGTGCCGCCGTACAGGCTCGGGGAGGCGACGACGTGGTCGCCCGCCTCGGCGACGTTGAGGATCGCGAACGTCGTCGCGGCCTGCCCGGAGGCGAGGAGCAGCGCGCCGACGCCGCCCTCGAGCGAGGCGATGCGGTTCTCCACGACCTCCTGCGTCGGGTTGCCGATGCGCGTGTAGATCGGGCCGAGGTCCTTGAGCGCGAACCGGTCGGCCGCGACCGAGGCGTCCGGGAAGACGAACGACGTGGTCTGGTAGATCGGGAGCGCGCGGGCGCCGGTCGTCGGGTCGGCGATCTGGCCGGCGTGGACCTGGCGCGTCTCGAAGGACCAGGCGGGGGCGGTGTCGGTGCTCATGGTTGCTCTCCTGCGGGTGGGGTGGGACGGCGGCGTGCGGGTGCACCGGGGCGGGTGCGGCGGGGACGGGGTCGTCGACCGCGGCGAGAGGCGCACGCGGGACGGGATGCCGCGGCGAGGGGCGTCGTCGACGACGGCTCGCGGGCAGGCGAACGTCCGCTCGGGTCAGCGACACATTCGACGGGACATGAGGCCGAGGCTAGGCGCGTCGTCGGCGACCCGGTAGGGCCTTCTCACCATGCGAGACCACATTGTGAGAAGGCCCCGGTCGCTCGGATCGCGCGGAGCGGACCTTCCGGGCAGACTCGTGCGAGTGCTGTCAACGAGACACGCCGAGGAGGGGTTGATGAACCGCGTGACCCGGAGCGCGCCGCGCCGTCGCGTCGCCGCGGCGGGGGCCGCCGGAGCGCTCGTGCTCGCGCTCGGCGTGGGCCTCGCGCCCACCGCGTCGTCCGCGCCGCCGGACGACGACGTGCGTGCCGCGCGCGAGGCCGCCGACGGCGCGTCGCGGGACGTCGCGACGGTCGAGCGCGAGCTCGCGGCCCTGCGCGACCGGCACGCGTCCGCGGTCGCGGCCGTCGAGACGGCGGCGGAGGAGTACGCCGCGGCGCAGGGCGAGCTCGAGGCCGCCGACGCCGAGGTGCGCGACGCCCAGGCGGCGCTCGCGACGGCCCGGTCGGGCGAGTCCGACGCGCGGGCCTCCGTCGGTGCCCTCTTCCGCGCGTCACGCCAGGGCTCGACGGAGCTCGACGCCCTGCGGACGGTCCTGGACGCGGACGGCGTCGAGCAGGTCGTCGCGCGCGAGAACGCCGAGCGCGTCGCGGGCCGCACCGCCGGACGTGCGGTCGAGACGCACGCGACGGCGCGCGCCGTCGCCGGCACGGCCCGCGCGCGGGCCGACGCGGCGCTCGCGCACCAGGCCGAGGTCGAGGACCGCGCGCGCGACGCGCTGGCCGCCGCCCAGGTCTCCTCCGGGGCGCTCGACGAGGCCGTGCAGGAGTCGGCGGCACGCCGGGAGACGCTGCTCGCCGAGCTCGCGCAGGCCCGGGCCACGAGCGTCGACGTCGAGCGGGAGCGCCAGGACGCGCTCGACGCGCAGGCCGCGAGCGCGCGCGAGAGCGCGGCCCGGGAGCGGGTCGCGCCGCCCGCCGCGGGGACGCCGGCGGCGGCGCCGTCCGCCCCCGCCGCGCCGTCCGCCCCGGTCCCGCAGAGCCCGGCTCCCGCCCCGGCGCCGGCTCCGGCCCCCGCTCCCGCCCCGGCCCCCGCTCCCGCCCCGGCGCCGGCTCCCGCCCCAGCGCCTGCCCCGGCTCCGGCGCCTCAGCCCACTCCTGCCCCGCCGCCCGTCGTCACGCCGCCGCCCGGCACGGGCGTGGGGAACGGCGCCCAGGGCCAGGCCGCCGTCGCGTGGGCGCGCACGAAGATCGGCGCGCCGTACGTGTTCGGCGGCACCGGGCCGGGCTACGACTGCTCGGGCCTCACGTCCCGCGCGTGGGCCGCCGCGGGCGTCGACATCACCCGGACGTCGCGCTCGCAGTACCAGCGCGTGCAGAAGATCTCCTACGACCGGCTGCGCCCGGGCGACCTCATCTTCTACGCCAACGACACGTCGAACCCGTCGACCATCCGTCACGTCGCGATGTACACCGGCGGCGGGATGATGATCGAGGCGCGGCAGCCCGGCAGCCCCGTGCACGAGGTCGCGATGCGCTGGGCCGACGCGATGCCGTACGCGGGCCGACCGTAGCCCGACGCACGACGGCGGCCGCCCACCTCGTGAGGTGGACGGCCGCCGTCGTACGGGGGGACGAGCCGGTCAGTGGCCCGGCGTGTGGTACCCGGAGTCGATGGCGCGCTGCAGGGAGCGCTCGATCTCGGCCTCGGCGTCGGCGCGGCCGACCCAGTGGGCGCCCTCGACGGACTTGCCGGGCTCGAGGTCCTTGTAGACCTCGAAGAAGTGCTGGATCTCCAGGCGGTGGAAGTCGGACACGTCGTCGATGTCCTGGCGCCACGCGGCACGCTGGTCGCCCGTCGGGACGCACAGCACCTTGTCGTCGCCGCCGGCCTCGTCGCGCATGCGGAACATGCCGAGCGCGCGGCAGCGGATCAGGCAGCCCGGGAACGTGGGCTCCTCGAGCAGCACGAGGGCGTCCAGCGGGTCGCCGTCCTCGCCGAGCGTCCCCTCGATGAACCCGTAGTCGTCGGGGTAGCGGGTCGAGGTGAAGAGCATGCGGTCGAGGCGGATGCGACCGGTCGCGTGGTCCACCTCGTACTTGTTGCGCTGCCCCTTGGGGATCTCGATCGTGACGTCGAACTCCACTGCTTCCTCCAGTCGTACCGGCACCGCGGCGCTCGGGCGGTGGCTGGTGTCGGATGATCGACGGACGACGCCGTCGTGCGGGAACTAGTGTGACACGGGACGTCCGCCCACAAGAGTCCGTACGGCCCTGGGCGGGCGACGCCGTGAGTGATAATGCGCACGTGCCCGCGGCCCCGGGGGTGGGTCGGACGACCGGCGACCGGTCGGGACGGGCGGGCGGACGACGCGCCCCGGTGACCGGGGCGGACCGAGGGAGAGGTATGGGCTGGGCGACGCGCACGGGCGTGGCCGTCGGCGTGGTGCTCGCGCTCGCGGGCGGGTACGCCGTGGCGGACGCGTACGACGTCGTCCCCGGCGTGCTGACGCTCGAGCCGCCCGTCCCGGAGCCGCCGCCGTTCCCGCAGGCGCCGGGCGCGGCCGCCGCGCCCCCGCTCGAGGTGGAGCTGCCGGCGCTCGACGACGCGGCGCCCGTCCCCGCGACCGGCGCGGTGCAGGCCCTCGTGGACGGGCTCGTCGCGGACACGCGGCTCGGCCCGCGCGTGGGCGTCCTCGTGACCGACGCGGTGACGGGCGAGGTGCTGGGCGCCGCCGGCGAGAGCGTGGGGCACGTCCCGGCGTCGACCCTCAAGACGTTCACCGCCGCGGCGGCGCTCACCTCGCCGGGAGCGCACACCACGCTGCCCACCCGAGCCGTCCTCGAGGGGCAGGAGACGGTGTACCTCGTGGGCGGGGGCGACATGATGCTCGCGGCCGGTGCCGGGGACCCGACGGCGGTCAACGGCCGGGCCGGGCTCGGCGACCTGGCCGCGCAGGTCGCGGGCGAGCTGCGGCTGACGGGACGCACGACGATCTCGCTGCGCCTCGACGACACGCTGTTCACCGGGCCCGCGGTCGCGCCGACCGTCGACCCGGCCAGCGTGCGCAACGGCTACGTCGCGCCCGTCGCGGCGCTCGCGGTGAACATCGCGCGCCTCACCGACGAGGAGTACGCGCCGCGCGCCGAGGACCCGGCGCTCGCCGCGGCCGACGCGTTCGTGGCCGCGCTCGCGCAGGAGGGCGTCACCGTCTCCGGGGACGTCGTGCGAGCCCCGGCGCCGAGCGAGGGGCGCACGGTGGGCGAGGTGGAGTCCGCCCCGCTCGGCGACGTCGTCGCGTACCTGCTCCAGCACTCGGACAACACGATCACCGAGGTCGTCGGCCGGGTCGTCGCGCTCGACGCGGGTCTGCCCGGGTCCGGGGCCGGCGCGACCCAGGCCGTGCGGGCGGCGGTCGAGGGCCTCGGCGTCGACCTCACGGGCGCGACGCTCGCGGACCTGTCCGGGCTCGGCGACGGATCCGTCGTCACGCCCGCGCAGCTCGACGAGGTCGTGGGCCTCCTGGCCGACCCCGCGCACCCGCGGCTGCGGCCCGGCGCGGTGGGCCTGCCCGTCGCAGGGCTGTCCGGGACGCTCGACGAGCGCTACCTCGCCAACGCGGGCCGCGGCGTCGTGCGCGCGAAGACCGGCAGCCTGCCGAACGTCACGTCGCTCGCCGGGACGGTCGTCACCGCGGACGACCGCCTCCTCGTGTTCTCCCTCATGGCCGACGCCGTCCCGGACGGCGGCACCTACGGCGCGCGCCTGATCCTCGACGACTTCGTCGCGTCGCTCGCGGAGTGCGGCTGCTCCGCCTGACGGGCCGCGCCACGTCTGGGGGAGGGCTCCCGGTTCAGGGGCCGTGCGTCGCGTCCGCCAGCCAGTCCTCGACCTCCAGGCCGGGCACGCGGGAGAACTCGCGCACGTTGTTCGTCACCAGCACGAGCCCGAGCGACCGGGCGTGCCCGGCGAGGAGCGCGTCGTACGGGCCGACAGGGGTGCCGCGGGCCGCGAGGACGGCCCGGACCCTGCCGGCGTGCATCGCCGCCAGGCTGTCGAAGGGCAGCACGTCGACGAGCGACAGCAGCTCGTCGACCGCCTGCCGGTTGCGGGCCGGGTCCTGCGAGCGCTCCACGCCGTACTCCAGCTCCATCTCGCTCACGGTCGAGACCGCGACGCGCCCCTCTGCCTCGCGCAGCCTCGGCCGCGCGGCCGCGCCGTGCCCGCGGAGGAGGGCGACGAGCACGTTCGTGTCCAGCAGGTAGAGGGTGCTCACAGGGCCTCGCGCTCGTCCGCGGTGCCCTGGTCACGGTCGGCGAGGAAGCCGGGACCGACGCGCAGGCCGTGCTCGAACCACTCGTCCCACCCGGAGCCGGCCGGGGTGATGACCCGTGACCGGCCGACGGCCCGGACGTCCACCTCCCGGACGTCGTCGGGCAGCGCGACCGCCTTGGGCAGGCGGACCGCCTGCGTCCGGTTGCTGCGGAACACCGTCGTGCGCACCATGCCGACCTCCCGTCGTATATCCCGAGAGTATATCCTCCGGTCGTCCTCGAACCCGTCGGCCGGGCGAGCGGGTTACCGTGGGCCGGTGACTCTCGTCGAGCAGGACGGCCGACCCCACGGCCCGTCGCGCGGCGACCGGTCGGTCGTCGACTGGTCCGCCGCCGCGCAGATCGCCGGGCGCCTCGCGCGCCCGGGGCCCCAGGCGTCGCGCGCCGAGCTGGCCGACCTCGTCGAGGGGCTGCGCACCGCGGCGGGCGAGGCCGTCCCGCACGTGCTCGACGTGACCCGCATGACGCCCGTCGCGGGGACCCCGGAGACGCTGGGCACGGTGCACGTCGTGGACCGGCCCCGCTGGGCGCGCGCCAACACCGAGATCATGGCGTCGCTCACCACGGGCGTCACCGAGGCGCTCGTGGGGGAGAGCGGTCGCGTGCCGCAGGCGACGGCCCTCGTCGGCGCCGCGCAGGTCGGGTCGGTCCTCGCGGTCCTCTCGAGCCGGGTCCTCGGACAGTTCGACCCGTACAGCGGGCAGGCCGCCGCGGGGGCGGGCCCCGGCCGGCTCGTGCTCGTCGCGCCCAACGTGCTCCAGGTGGAGCGCGCGCTCGACCTGCGGCCCGCCGACTTCCGCCTCTGGGTGTGCCTGCACGAGCAGACGCACGCCCTCCAGTTCGCGGCGGCGCCGTGGCTCGCGGACCACCTGCGCACGCGCGCGGGCGACCTCCTCACCGAGCTCTCCGCGTCGTCGCGACGCCTCGCCGAGGCCCGCCTGCGCGACAAGCTCGTCGCCGTGGGGCGCGCCGTCCTGCACGCGGTGCGCGGCGAGGGCACGACCCTCCTCGACGGCCTCCTCACGCCCGAGGAGCAGGACCGGCTCGCCGACGTCACGGCCGTCATGGCGCTCCTGGAAGGCCACGCGGACGTCGCCATGGACGCCGTCGGGCCCCGCACCGTGCGCACCGTGCGCAGCATCCGGCGCAAGTTCGACGCGCGGCGCGACGGCGAGGGCAGCTCCGGCCTCGACGTCGTGCTGCGGCGCCTGCTCGGCATGGACGCCAAGATCGCCCAGTACCGCGACGGGGCGGCGTTCGTCCGCGCGGTCGAGAAGGACGTCGGGCGCGACGGCTTCAACGCCGTGTGGGCCTCCCCGGAGAACCTGCCCACGGCCCGTGAGATCGCCGACGCGCGCGCCTGGGTGCGCCGCGTGCACGGCTGAGCCGTGGGCGGTCCGGCGCCGGTCGTCGCCGCCGCGCGCCACGCCGTGCGCGGCGCGCTCGCGGACCTTCCCGCAGGGGCGACGGTGCTCGTCGCCTGTTCCGGCGGCGCCGACTCGACGGCACTCGCGGCCGCCACGGCGTTCGTGGCGCCGCGCCTCGGGCTGCGGGCGGGCGCCGTCGTCGTGGACCACGGGCTCCAGGACGGCAGCGCCGCCGTCGCGGCGGCCGCCGCCGAGCGGTGCCGCGACCTGGGGCTCGACCCGGTGGAGGTACGCCGCGTCGTCGTCCCGACGGCGGGCGACGGCCCGGAGGCCCACGCCCGGACGGCCCGGTACGCCGCGCTCGACGACGTCGCGGCGGCCCACGGCGCCGGCGCGGTGCTCCTGGGGCACACGCTCGACGACCAGGCCGAGACGGTGCTGCTCGGCCTCGCCCGCGGGGCGGGCGCACGCTCGCTCGCGGGCATGGCACCACGGCGCGGGCCGTACCGGCGCCCGTTCCTCGCCCTGCGGCGCACGCAGACCGAGGCGGTGTGCCGCACGCTCGGGCTCGACTGGTGGGACGACCCCACGAACACGGGCCCGCCGCTGCGCTCGCAGGTCCGCGGACGGGTCGTGCCGGCGCTCGTCGACGTGCTCGGCCCGGGGGCGGTGCCCGCGCTCGCGCGCAGCGCCGACCTCCTGCGCGACGACGCCGACCTCCTCGACGCGCTCGCGGCCGACCTCCTCGCGGCGGCGCTCGTCCCACCCGGCGCGGACCCCGCCCCCGGCGCGGACCCCGGCCCCGGCGCGGACCCTGGTCGCGGCAGGGGAGCGGCGCCCCGCCCGGCGGTCGTGCTCGACGTCGGCCCGCTCGCCGCCGCGCACCCGGCGCTGCGGCGTCGTGCGCTGCGGTCCGCGGCGCTGCGCGCGGGGTGCCCGGGGAGCGACCTGTTCGCCGTCCACGTCGACGCGCTCGACGCGCTCGTCACCGCGTGGCGCGGCCAGGGGCCGGTGCACCTCCCGGGCGACCGCAGGGCGTCGCGCGCGTGTGGCAGGCTTTCCCTGGGCCCGGGGCCAACGCGCCGGGCCGGCACCTCCCCCCTCCCCCCAGCTCAGGAGTGACCCCCGTGGAAGCATCGGACGTCGCAGGCGACCTCGAGAACATCCTGCTCACCGAGGACCAGCTCGGTGCGCGGCTCGACGAGATCGCCGCGCAGATCGACCGTGACTACGCGGGCAAGGACCTCCTGCTCGTCGGTGTGCTCAAGGGCGCCGTCATGGTCATGGCGGACCTGGCGCGCCGCCTGCACAGCCACGTCGAGATGGACTGGATGGCCGTGTCGTCGTACGGCTCCGGCACCAAGTCGTCGGGCGTCGTGCGCATCCTCAAGGACCTCGACGCCGACCTCACCGGCCGCAACGTGCTCATCGTCGAGGACATCATCGACTCGGGCCTCACGCTCTCGTGGCTGCTGTCGAACCTCCGCTCGCGCGGCCCGGCGTCGGTCGAGATCGCGGCGATGCTCCGCAAGCCCGACGCGGCGAAGACCGAGGTCGACGTGCGCTACGTCGGCTTCGACATCCCCAACGAGTTCGTCGTCGGCTACGGCCTGGACTACGCGGAGAAGTACCGCAACCTGCCGTTCGTCGGGACGCTCGCGCCGCACGTCTACTCGAGCTGAGCCGGGCGGCGGCGGGCCACGAGCCCGCCCGGACCGCCCAGGGAGCTGCTCAGGAAGTACGGACCACGCCCTGGGCGAACAGAGGGAAGATCCCCAGCAGGCGCCAAGGTCCAGAGTGTAGTTTCGAGCCCGAACACTTGCGCGAGCGGAGGGATCCGGGGCGCACGCCCCGTCGCCGATGAACATCAAGAAGATTCTCAGTGGGCCGATCGTCTGGATCGTCCTGGGCCTCGTGATCCTGTGGATCGCGTTCGCGACGTTGTCGCGCCCCACGGTCCAGCGCATCGACACGTCCGCGGGCCTCGAGCTGCTCTCGGGCGACACGGTCGAGCAGGCGCTCATCGTGGACGGCGACCAGCGCGTGCGTCTCACGCTGTCCGAGGACTACGTGGCCGACGAGGGCACGGACACCGAGGAGAACAAGGGCAAGAACGTCGAGTTCTACTACGTCCAGCCGCAGGGCGAGGCGGTCGTCGACGCCGTCGTCGCCGCGGAGCCGAAGGACGGGTACAACTCCGAGGTCGCGCAACCCTCGTTCTGGTCCTCGCTGCTCGGGCTGCTCATCCCGTTCCTCATCATCGGCGTGCTGTTCTGGTTCCTGCTGTCGCGCATGCAGGGCGGCGGCTCGCGCGTCATGGGCTTCGGCAAGTCGCGCGCCAAGCTCGTCTCGAAGGACACCCCGCAGGTGACGTTCGCGGACGTCGCGGGCGCCGACGAGGCGGTCGAGGAGCTCCACGAGATCAAGGAGTTCCTCTCCGACTCGGAGAAGTTCCAGGCCGTCGGCGCCAAGATCCCCAAGGGCGTCCTGCTCTACGGCCCTCCCGGCACGGGCAAGACGCTGCTCGCCCGCGCCGTCGCCGGCGAGGCGGGCGTGCCGTTCTACTCGATCTCCGGCTCGGACTTCGTCGAGATGTTCGTCGGCGTCGGCGCGAGCCGTGTCCGCGACCTGTTCAACCAGGCCAAGGAGAACTCGCCCGCGATCATCTTCGTCGACGAGATCGACGCCGTCGGCCGCCACCGTGGCGCCGGCATGGGCGGCGGCCACGACGAGCGCGAGCAGACGCTCAACCAGCTCCTCGTGGAGATGGACGGCTTCGACGTCAAGACGAACGTCATCCTCATCGCCGCGACCAACCGCCCCGACATCCTCGACCCGGCGCTCCTGCGCCCGGGCCGCTTCGACCGCCAGATCGCGGTCGAGGCGCCCGACCTCAAGGGTCGCGAGGCGATCCTGCGGGTGCACGCGGCGGGCAAGCCGATCGTCCCCGAGATCGACCTGGCGGCCGTCGCGCGTCGCACGCCCGGCTTCACCGGTGCCGACCTCGCGAACGTGCTCAACGAGGCGGCGCTCCTCACCGCCCGCAGCGGGGCGCAGCTCATCGACGACCGGGCGCTCGACGAGGCGATCGACCGCGTGATCGCCGGTCCGCAGAAGCGCACGCGCGTCATGAACGTCAAGGAGCAGAAGATCACCGCGTACCACGAGGGCGGCCATGCCCTCGTCGCGGCGGCCATGCGCTACACGGACCCCGTCACGAAGGTGACGATCCTGCCGCGCGGCCGGGCGCTCGGGTACACGATGGTCATGCCGACCGAGGACAAGTACTCCACGACGCGCAACGAGCTGCTCGACCAGCTCGCGTACGCGATGGGCGGTCGCGTCGCCGAGGAGCTCGTCTTCCACGACCCGACGACGGGCGCCTCGAACGACATCGAGAAGGCGACCGCGATCGCGCGCAAGATGGTCACCGAGTACGGCATGAGCGAGCGCGTCGGCGCGATCAAGCTCGGCTCCGGCTCGGGCGAGCCGTTCCTCGGCCGCGACATGGGCCACCAGCGCGACTACTCGGAGTCGGTCGCGGGCACGGTGGACCACGAGGTCCGCAAGCTCGTCGAGGCCGCGCACGACGAGGCGTGGGAGGTGCTCACGCAGTACCGCGACGTGCTCGACGCCCTCGTGCTCGAGCTCCTCGAGAAGGAGACGCTGAACCAGGCCGAGCTCGCGCGCGTGTTCTCCCCGGTCGAGAAGCGCGCCCCGCGCGACGTCTGGCTCTCGAGCGAGCAGCGGGCCGTCTCCCAGCGCGGGCCCGTGCTCACCGACGCCGAGAAGGCGGCGCAGAACGGCGCGCCCGTGATCCCGCAGGACGAGGCCGCGGCCGCGAACGACGAGCTCCCCCCGGAGCGGATCGGCGAGGTGCCCGCGGACAGCCCGCTCGACCGCGCGCTCGGCCGCGACACCACCACGGACGTCACGGACGTGCGCGAGCCGGGGCAGGACTGATGGGCACCCCCACGGGCGCCTCGGCGGGCACGGGCGCGATCACCCCGGCCCGGTCGGCGGAGGGCCTGCGCGCCCCCGCGGACGTCCCGCCGTACGACCAGGACCGCGCGGAGGCCGCCGTCCGCGAGCTGCTGCTCGCCGTCGGCGAGGACCCGGACCGCGAGGGGCTGCGCGAGACGCCGGCCCGCGTGGCGCGCGCGTACCGCGAGATCTTCGCGGGCCTGCGCCAGGAGGCCGCGGACGTCCTGACGACGACCTTCGACCTCGGCCACGAGGAGATGGTGCTCGTCAAGGACATCGAGGTGTACTCGACGTGCGAGCACCACCTCGTGCCCTTCCACGGCGTCGCGCACGTCGGGTACATCCCCAACGTGGACGGCCGCATCACGGGCCTGTCGAAGCTCGCGCGCCTCGTCGAGGTGTACGCGCGCCGCCCGCAGGTGCAGGAGCGGCTCACGTCCCAGGTCGCGGACGCGCTCGTGGAGCACCTCAAGCCCCGCGGTGCGATCGTCGTCGTCGAGTGCGAGCACCTGTGCATGTCGATGCGCGGCGTGCGCAAGCCCGGCGCGCGCACCGTCACGTCGGCGGTGCGGGGCCAGATGCGCGACGGCGCGACGCGGGCCGAGGCGATGAGCCTCATCCTGGGGCGCTAGGCCCGTGGACCGGTTCGTGGTCGCGGGGCTCGAGGAGCTCGCGGACGTCGGACGCACGCTCGTCATGGGCGTCGTCAACGTCACGCCCGACTCGTTCTCCGACGGCGGCGAGTGGTTCGAGCCGGACGCCGCGATCGCCCACGGGCGCGAGCTGCTGGGCGAGGGCGCCGACATCCTCGACGTCGGCGGGGAGTCGACCCGCCCCGGGGCGGGCCGGGTGCCCGTCGAGGCGGAGCTCGCGCGCGTGCTCCCCGTGATCTCCGCGCTCGCGGCCGAGGGGGCGGTCGTCAGCGTCGACACGACGCGCGCGGTCGTCGCGGAGCGCGCGGTCGCGGCGGGCGCCCGGCTCGTCAACGACGTCTCCGGCGGTCTCGCGGACCCGGCGATGGCCGACGTCGTCGCGCGCACGGGCGTCGCCTACGTCTGCATGCACTGGCGCGGGCACGCGGACGTCATGGACGACCTCGAGGACTACGACGACGTCGTCACGGACGTGCGCGACGAGCTGGCCGCGCGCGTGGACGTGCTCCTCGCGGCGGGCGTACGGCGCGAGCAGGTCGTGCTCGACCCGGGTCTCGGCTTCTCGAAGGCCGGGTCGTCGAACTGGCCGCTGCTCGCGCGCCTGCGCGAGCTCGAGGCGCTGGGCCTGCCCGTCCTCGTGGGCGCGTCCCGCAAGCGGTTCCTCGGGCACCTCCTCGCGCGCTCCGACGGTCGGCCCGTCCCGCCGCTCCTGCGCGACGACGCGACCGCCGCGGTCACGACCCTCGCCGCGGCGTCGGGCGCGTGGTGCGTGCGGGTCCACGCGGTCCGGGCGTCCGCCGACGCCGTGCGGGTCGCCGCCGCCTGGGGCCGGGCCCGCGACGAGGTCGTGCGGCCCGCGGACGGCGGCGCGGCGCAGCCGGCGGACCGACCGAGGGTCGGGGGCGACTCGACGGCGCGGCCCACGACCTAGCAGGATGGGCGAGGGGCCCCGCGGCGCGGGCGGCCCGGCGCAGCACGACACACGCAACGAGACACGGTGACGACGACCCGCCCCGGCGGGCGACGACGCAGCACCGGACGGGAGCACGACGTGACCACAGCGTTCGCAGGAGCGGTCCTCGACGCGGACGGACGGCCGTTCGACCGGATCCGCCTCACGGGCCTGAGCGCGACGGGCCACCACGGCGTCTTCGAGCACGAGAAGGCGCAGGGCCAGCTCTTCCGGGCCGACGTCGTGCTCCACCTGGACACGCGCGCCGCCGCGAGCGGTGACGACCTGTCCCGGACGGTCAGCTACGCGGGCGTCGCCGAGGACGTCGTCGCGGTCCTCGCCGGCTCGCCCGCCGACCTCGTCGAGACCGTCGCCGAGCGCATCGCCGCGACGATCCTCACGCACGACGACGTCGTCGCGGTCGACGTCGCGGTGCACAAGCCGCAGGCGCCGATCACGGTCCCGTTCGAGGACGTCGAGGTCGTCATCCGCCGCGACCGCGTGGTCGTCCCCGTCGTCGCGCCGCTGTCGCGCCGCGGGGAGCAGGGGTCGCGCGACGCGCAGCCCGTCGGGCCGATCCCCGTCGGGTCGGTCGCCCCCGCGCTCATCCACGGCGTCGGTGAGGTCCCCGCGCCCGACGACCGGGCCCCGCTCGCCCCCGCGCCCGAGGTCATGCCGCCCAGCATCCTCCCGGGCTCGGCCGGTGCCCCGGTCGAGGACGCGCGCACCGCGGCCGAGTCCGGTGCGACGGCGGCCGGCTCCCCGGAGGACGCGCTCGACGCGACCCGCGAGGCTCCCGCCGTCCGGGACGCCGCCGTCCCCGGCGACGCCCGCGGCGAGCAGCAGACCCCCGCGGAGGCACCGCACGGCGAGGCCCCGTACGGGGAGGCGCCGTACGCGGAGCCTGCGCACGACGACCGCGGCGAGCCCGCGCACGACGACGCGGCACCGCACCCGCAGCAGGCGGCGTCGTACGACGAGCTCGTCGCGGGGTCGGTCCCCGCGGCCGGCCCCGCCGAGCACGTGCTGCACCACGACGCGCCGCCGGTCGCGCCCGGCGCGCCGTCGGGCGAGCAGCAGACCGTCCCCGGCGACGCCGCGCCCGTCGAGCACGCCGCCCCCGAGGCCGAGCCCCTGCCGTACGGCGCCGCGGCCGAGCCCGTCCCGGCGCACGACGAGGCCCCCGGCGGGGCGCACGACGCCGCGGAGGTGGCCGCGCCCGTCGAGCACGACCGGATGGACGACGTGCCCGCCGGGTTCGTCGAGGTCGTGCTCGCGCTGGGCGCGAACCTCGGCGACGCCCAGCAGACGCTGCGCGACGCGATCACGGACCTCGACCGGATCTCCGGTCTCGAGATCACGGAGGTCTCGCCGCTGGCCCGGACGGAGGCCGTGGGTGGCCCCGACCAGCCGGACTACCTCAACACCGTCCTCCTCGCGCGCACGCGCCTGTCGGCGCGCGACCTGCTGCACGCGTGCCAGGCGGTCGAGCAGGCGCACGGCCGGGTGCGCGACGAGCGCTGGGGCCCCCGCACGCTCGACGTCGACCTCATCGTCTACGGCACGCTGACGGCCGTCGCCGACGACCTGGAGCTGCCGCACCCCCGCGCGCACGAGCGGGCGTTCGTGCTCGAGCCGTGGTCGCAGATCGACCCGGACGCGGTGCTCCCAGGCCTCGGGGGCGGCCCCGTCGCGGCCCTCGCGGCGACCGCGCCCGACCGCGGGGGCATCCGGTGGCTCGCGCTCGACTGGCTGACGGACCCTGCTCCCGACCCGACGGGCGCCGTGCCCGTCACCACGGGCAGCACGGACGCCGCGCCGCCGCCCGCGCCCGTCGACGTGCCCGACCCCTACCAGCAGGCGCACACCGGTCCCGTCGCCGCCCCGTACGACGGTCCCGCGACGCCCGGCGGCGGCGTGCCCGCCTCCGACGGCGCGCCGGCACCGCAGCACCCGGCACCGCAGCAGTCGGCACCGCAGCAGCCCGTGCCGCCGCACGAGCCGCACCCGGCGCCGCAGCAGCCGCTCGCGCAGGAGCCCCTCGCGCAGCAGCCCGCGGCTCCGCAGCAGCCCGTCCCGCAGCAGCCGCCGCACGTCCAGCAGGCGGAGCCGCCGCAGCCGCCCGCACCGGAGCCCGCGCCCCCGGCCGCCCCGCCGCAGCCCGCGGTCGTGCCGCAGCCGGCCGGTCTCCCGCAGACCGTGACGCCGAGCGAGGCGCTCCCGGCACGGCCGGTCTTCGCGCCCGTCTCCGAGGGCGTCGCGCCCGAGGGGGCGGCCCCGCCGATCGTCCCCGACGGCTCGTTCGACCCGCGCGAGGACGCGGGCGTCCCCGTCGCCCCGTTCCCCGGGCCGTCGAACCGGCCGCCGTCGCACCCCGTGCCGTCGTCGCCCGACGCCGGGCACGCCCCGGACGCCGGGCCCGCCCCGGCTCAGGACGCGGCGCGCTTCCCCGAGCACGGCGCACCCGCGCACCCGGTCTTCCCGCCGGTCCACGCGCCCGAGCCCGTGCCGACGGCGCCGCAGCAGCCGGTCGCGCAGCCCGCGCACCCGCAGCCGCCCGCGGACGCCGCGTCGTCCGGTGACGACATCATCCGGTCGGTGCCGTTCCCGCCGGTCTCGGGCGGCGGACCGGCGTCCGCCCCCGGCCCGCTCGCGGACGCGGGGCTCCCGGCGAACGACCCGTGGCCGCCGTTCGGGCCGGTGTCCGGCGACGGTCGCGACGACGAGCGCTGATGCGGCGCACCTCTGTCCGCACCCTGCTGCTCGTGGCGGTCGCGACCGCCGTCGGCGGGTGGTTCGTCGTGCGCCTGCTCCAGAGCCGCGGCACGCTCCTGCCGGCGGTGCCGTGGATCGTGGACGTCACCGTCCTCGCGCTCGCGGCAGCCGTCTTCTGGGCGGGCTGGACCGTGCGCGCGTACCAGCAGGGCAAGCGTCCGTCGCTCGACGCGATCCGGGCGGCGCGCACGTTCGTCCTCGCGAAGGCGGCCGCGCTGACGGGCGCACTCCTGACGGGCTGGTACGGCGCGCAGGTGCTCGCCGCCCTGCCCGACCTCTCGATCGACGCGTTCCGCGACCGGGCCCTCGCGGCCGGGGTGGCCGCCGCGTGCGCGGTGGTGCTGGCCGTCGTCGGGCTCGTTGCCGAGCGGTTCTGCCAGCTCCCGCCCGACGACCGCGGCGAGGGCCGGGAGGGCCGCGAGGGCTCGGTGACGCGCGAGGACCCGGAGACTCCGGGCGCGGGCACGCCCGCCTGAGACGCGCCCTCCGCCCCGGCCTGTGCACGACCCGGTCCGCACCGGGACGGGATGGGAGAATCGACGCATGACCGACCCTGCACGGGACCAGGACCCCCGCGGCACCGGCCCCTTCGACCCGCCCGGCATCGAGTGGACGCGCGTGTCGCCGCGGCTCGTCACGGCGCGCCTGCTGTCCGTGGGCATCACGCTCGCGGTCCCGGCCGTCGCCGTGGTCGTGCTCGCGATCCTCTTCCCGCACTGGTGGCAGTGGCTCGTGCTCGGCGTGCTCGCGCTCCTGGGCCTGTGGGCGGCCGTCCTCGTGCCGCGCCAGGTCCGCGCGATCGGCTACGCGGAGCGTGACGACGACCTCCTGATCCGCCACGGCATCATGTTCCGCACGCTCGTCGTCGTGCCCTACGGCCGCATGCAGTACGTCGACGTCCAGGCCGGGCCGCTCGCGCGCAAGCTCGGCATCGCCCAGGTCCAGCTCCACACGGCGTCCGCGTCGACCGACGCGACGATCGACGGTCTCGAGCCCGCCGAGGCGGAGCGCCTGCGCGACCGGCTCGCGTCGCGCGGCGAGGCGAGGCTGGCGGGCCTGTGAACGACGCACCGGCCACCGACGACCTCGTGTGGCACCGGGTGCACCCGGTCACCCCGCTCGTGCGGGGCTGGACTGTCATCGCGGTGCTCCTGGTCGTCGTCGGCCAGCAGACGCTCAACGGGCTGCCCGAGGGGGAGAACCTCCTCGAGGGCGACCGCTGGTGGATGATCCTCCTCGGCATCCTCGTGGTGGGGCTCGTGGGGCTCGGGTACTCGGCGGTCGCGTGGCGCATGACGAGCTACGCGGTCGACGACGAGTCGGTGCACCTGCGCACCGGTGTGCTGTTCCGGCAGCAGCGCAAGGCGCGGCTCGACCGGCTCCAGGCGGTCGACGTCGTGCAGCCGCTCCTCGCCCGGTTCTTCGGGCTCGCGGAGCTCAAGCTCGAGGTCGCCGGGGGAGCGGACTCGGGCGTGAAGCTCGGCTTCCTCAAGGAGGCGGAGGCGAACCGGCTGCGCAACGACCTCCTCGCGCGCGCCGCGGGCCTGCGGGTCGCGCGCGAGCGCCCGGCCGCCGCGACGGCGACGGGCGCCCCGGGTGCGACCGCGGTCCCCGGCTCTCCCGGCACCGTCGGCACGCCGGCCGGAGAGGTCACGGTCCCCGCGACGGACGCGCCGTCGTTCGTCGCCGAGGCGCCCGAGCAGCCCGTGACCGCCGTCGGGCCGGGTCGGCTCGTCGCCTCGCTCCTGCGGTCGGGCGCGACGGTCGGCCTCGTCCTCGGTGTGCTCGGCATCGCGGGCGTCGTCGTCGGCACGCGCGAGATCGGGATCCTGTTCAGCGCGCTGCCCGCCGTGCTCGGCTTCGGCGGGTTCCTGTTCTCCCGGTTCACGGGCGAGTTCGGCTTCCGGTCCGCCATCTCGCCCGACGGCATCCGCCTGCGCCACGGCCTGCTGGAGACCCGCTCGCAGACGATCCCGCCCGGTCGCGTCCAGGCCGTGCGGCTGCGGCAGGGCCCGTTCTGGCGCGGGCCCGACTGGTGGCGCGTCGACGTCAACGTCGCGGGCTACGGCGTCAGCACCGACGGGACGGACAGCACGAGCGTGCTCCTGCCCGTCGGCACGCGCGACGAGGCGCTCGCGGCCCTGTGGCTCGTGCTGCCGGACCTCGGCACGCCCGACCCCCGCGGCCTGCTCGACGAGGGCCTGTCCGGGCTCGACGCCGGGCAGCACTTCGTCGCGTCCCCGCGCCGTGCGCGCCTGCTGGATCTCGTCGCGTGGCGGCGCAACGGCTTCAGCGTCACCGACCGCGCCCTCCTGCTGCGCGGCGGGCGCGTGTTCCGCACCCTCGTCGTCGTGCCCCACGAGCGCACCCAGTCGCTCGGGCTCGAGCAGGGCCCGCTGCAGCGCCGGCTCGAGGTCGCGTCGTTCACCGTGCACTCGACGCCGGGTCCGGTCTCGCCCCAGGTGCGACACCTCGACGCGGGCGATGCCGCGCGCCTCCTCGACACCCAGGCCGAGCGCGCCCGCGAGGCCCGCGCGCACGCAGGACCGGAGCTCTGGATGCGCCGCGACGACGTCCCGCTCGAGGAGAACGCGTGAGCGCCGCGGACGGCGGTCGCCGCCCCGGGCGGCTCGGGGTCGGCGTCGTCGGGGCCGGCCGCGTCGGGGCGGTCCTCGGCAGCGCCCTGCGTGCCGTCGGCCACGCGGTCGTGGGCGCGAGCGGCGTGTCCGACGCGTCGCGCGACCGCATCGAGACCCTCCTCGCGGGGGTGCCCGTTCTCGAGGTCCCGCAGGTCGTGGAGCGCGCCGAGCTCGTGCTCCTCGCCGTGCCCGACGACGCGCTCCCGGCCCTGGTCCGCGGCCTCGCCGACACGGGGGCGTGGCAGCCCGGCCAGATCGTCGTGCACACGTCGGGCCGCTACGGCACGGCCGTCCTCGACCCCGCGCGCGCCGCCGGCGCCATCCCGCTCGCGCTGCACCCCGCCATGACGTTCACCGGCACGTCGCTCGACCTCGCGCGGCTCGAGGGCACGACGTTCGCCGTCACCGCGCCCGGCCCGGTCCTGCCGATCGGGCAGGCGCTCGTCGTCGAGCTCGGCGGGGAGCCCGTCGTCGTCGCGGAGGAGTCGCGCGGGCTCTACCACGCGGCCCTCGCGCACGGCGCGAACCACCTCGTCGTGCTCGTCGCGCAGGCCGCGCAGGCGCTCGAGGCCGCGGGCGTCGACCAGCCCGGGCGCGCGCTCGCGCCGCTCCTCGCTGCCGCCCTCGACGGCGCGACGCGGGGCGCCGACGCGGGCGCCGAGTCGGGGACGGGCGCGGGCGCCGGGGCGCTCCTCGGGCTCACCGGGCCGGTGGCGCGGGGCGACGTCGGCACGGTCCGCGAGCACCTCGCCGCCCTGGACGCGCTCGCCGCGACGAGCGACGCGGCGGACGTGCCGCCGTCGTACCGGGCGCTGAGCCGCGCCGCGACGCACCGCGCGCTCGCGGGCGGTCGCCTGGGCGAGCAGGCGGCCCGCGAGCTCCTCGACGCGCTCGACGCGCCCGCGCCTGACCCGCAGGACCGGCCCGACCCGCAGGACCGGCCCGACCAGCAGGACCGGCCCGACCAGCAGGACCCGCACGACGAAGGACGAGCATGACGAGCACCCCCCGCCCGGACGCCGGGCCCCCCGCAGCCGGGACCCCGGCCGTCGTGACGACGCGCGCCGCGCTGCGCACCGCGCTCGACGCGTGGCGCGCCGAGCACCCGCACGGTCGCCGCGTCGTCGTCATGACCATGGGTGCGCTGCACGCCGGGCACCTCGAGCTCGTGCGCCGGGCGCGCGCGGAGGCGGGCCCCGACGGCCAGGTCGTCGTGACGGACTTCGTCAACCCGCTGCAGTTCGGCCCCGGCGAGGACTACGAGCGCTACCCGCGCGACGTCGCGGCCGACGTGGCGCTGCTCGCCGCGGCGGGCGCGGACGCGGCGGTCGACGTCGTGTTCGCGCCGCCCGTCGACGAGCTCTACCCCGACCTGGGCTCGGCCGACGGCCCGATCGTGCGGGTGACGTCGGGGCGCATCGGGACGGTGCTGGAGGGCGCGTCGCGGCCCGGGCACTTCGACGGCGTGCTCACGGTCGTGCTCAAGCTGCTCCACCTCGTGCGGCCGGACGTGGCCGTGTTCGGGGCGAAGGACGCGCAGCAGCTCCTCGCGGTGCGCCGCATGGTCGCCGACCTCGACCTCGACGTGGAGGTCCTGGCCGTCGAGACCGTGCGCGAGGCGGACGGCCTCGCGCGGTCGTCGCGCAACGCGTACCTGTCCCCGGCCGAGCACGAGCACGCGCTCGCGCTGAGCCGCTCGCTGCGCGCCGGGCGGGACGCCGCGGCCGCGGGGGAGGACGCGCCGTCCGTGCTCGCCGCCGCGCGGGGAATCCTGGAGGCCACCGACGGCGTTGACGTCGATTACGTGGTGCTCGTCGATCCCGCTACCGTGGAGGACCTGGCGCCCGGCGCCGTCGGCCCCGGGCTCCTCCTGGTCGCGGCACGCGTGGGCACCACGCGTCTCATCGACAACACGGCCGTCGAGATCGTGCCGCCCGCGACCCGGGCGGCGGACCCCGCGGGCCGTGCCCCCGCACCTGGAGGAACCGCGTGACCGCGCAGACCCCGCCGCGACGTCCGGCGTCGCTGCAGCGACCCATGATGATCGGCAAGATCCACCGCGCGACGGTGACGCAGGCCGACCTGCACTACGTCGGCTCGATCACCGTGGACGCCGACCTGCTCGACGCCGCGGACCTCTACCCGGGCCAGCAGGTCGACGTCGTGGACGTCACCAACGGCGCGCGCCTGACGACGTACGTCATCCCGGGCGAGCGCGGCGCGGGCCAGATCTGCATCAACGGCGCCGCCGCGCACCTCGTGAGTCCGGGCGACGTCGTCATCCTCATCGCCTACGGCATGCTCGACGACGCCGACGCGCGCACCTACCTGCCGAACGTCGTCTTCGTGGACGAGCAGAACCGCATCGTCGAGCTCTCCGACGAGCCCGGGCTCGTGCCCGCGGGCCACGGCCTCGAGGCGAGCGGCCTGCCGTTCGCCCCGTTCCGCGGCGCGGTCGACGACGGCGGCGTGGCCTCCGCGGTGCGCCCCGCGTGACCCGGGCCGGCGGGGCGTCCGCGCCCCACCTCGCCCGGTCCCTCGCCGCCCCCGCACCGGGGTGGACGACGACGGCGGACGTCGTGGTCGTCGGCTCGGGCATCGCCGGGCTCACCGCCGCGCTCGAGCTGCGCACGCGCGTGCCCCACGTCCTGCTCGTCACCAAGGGCGAGCTGTCGTCCGGGTCGACGGTCTGGGCGCAGGGCGGCATCGCGGCCGCGCTCGACCCCGAGGACTCGCCCGAGGCGCACCTCGCGGACACGCTCGTCGCAGGGGCCGGCGTGTGCGACCCGGCGGCCGTCGAGGTGCTCGTCACCGAGGGCCCCGCACGCGTGCGCGAGCTCGTCGCGCGCGGCGCGAACTTCGACCGGGCGGCCAACGGCGACATCGCCCTCACGCGCGAGGGCGGGCACCACGCCGACCGGATCGCGCACGCGGGCGGCGACGCCACGGGCGCGGAGATCTCGCGCGCGCTCGTCGCGCAGCTCGAGGCCGTGCGGCGCGACCCGGGCATCGAGGTCATCGAGAACGCGCTCGTGCTCGACGTGCTGACGACCGACGGCTCCGGCGACCGCGCTCCCCGCGCGTGCGGCGTGACCCTCCACGTGCGCGGCGAGGGCTCGCGCGACGGCGTCGGTGCGGTCCTCGCGCGCGCCGTCGTGCTCGCGACCGGGGGAGTGGGGCAGGTGTTCCGCTCGTCGACCAACCCGCCGCAGGCCACGGGCGACGGCATCGCCGCGGCGCTGCGCGCGGGCGCGACGCTCGGCGACCTCGAGTTCGTGCAGTTCCACCCCACGGTGCTGTGGCTCGGCCTCGGCGCCAAGGGGCAGCTCCCGCTCATCTCCGAGGCCGTGCGCGGCGAGGGCGCGATCCTCCTCGACACCGACGGCCACCGGTTCATGCCCGCGCAGCACCCCATGGCCGAGCTCGCGCCGCGCGACGTCGTCGCGCACGCGATCGTGCGGCAGATGTCCGCGACCGGCTCGGACCACGTGCTGCTCGACGCGCGGCACCTCGGCGCCGAGTTCCTGCGCGCGCGCTTCCCGACGATCACCGAGCGGCTCGCCGAGAACGGGCTCGACTGGACCGAGGAGCCCGTCCCCGTGGCGCCCGCCCAGCACTACCACTCGGGCGGCGTCGTGACGGACCTGCACGGTCGCTCCACCGTCGACGGCCTCTACGCGATCGGCGAGGTCGCGTGCACGGGCGTGCACGGCGCGAACCGCCTCGCGTCGAACTCGCTGCTCGAGGGGCTCGTGTTCGCCCACCGCGCGGCGCGGCAGATCACGGAGCGGGTGGCCGCGGGCGAGCTCGAGGTAGGCGAGCCCGTCGGCCGCCCCGGACCGTCGGCCCTCGTGGCGGCGGCCGCGCGCTCGCGCATCCAGTCGATCGCCTCCGCGGGCCCGGGCGTCCTGCGCGACGGCGACGGGCTCGCGGCCGCCGCCGCCCGCCTCGCCGCGGTCCGCACCGACGCGCACGAGGCGAGCGACGTCGTCGCGCAGCCGCAGGCCGCGGAGTGGGAGACGACGAACGTGCACCAGGTCGCGACCGCGCTCACCGTCGCGGCGGCCCTGCGCACCGAGAGCCGCGGCGGCCACTTCCGCACCGACTTCCCGGCGAGCGACCCCGCGTGGGAGCGGCGCGTGCTCGTCTCGCTCGGCGCGGACGGGACCCTGATCGTCCGCTGAGGCGCGGCGCGCGACCTGGCGACCGCGGGCCTGCACGACGGCGTGGGCGGGCGGCGACCGGGAGCCGCCGGGCAGCGGCACGCTGCGGGCACGCGAGCGGATAGCGTGGGGGACCGTGAGCAGCCCTGCCGAGCCCGTGCCCGCCCGTCCCGCCGACGGCGGAGCGTCGTCCGCCGTCCCGTCCCGCGTGGAGCCCGGGCTCGACCCGGCGTGGATCGCCGAGACCGTCGCCCGGGCGCTCGACGAGGACCTGGGCCCCGTGCCCGGGCGCGACGTGACCACCCAGGCGACGGTGCCGGCCGCGGCCACCGGGACCGCGCACCTCGTGGCGCGCGCGGACGGGGTCGTCGCGGGCCTCGTGGTGGTCGAGGAGGTGACGCGACAGGTCGCGGAGCGGTTCGGCCTCCCGCCCGTCGAGGTGACGTTCGCCGCGTCCGACGGCGAGGCCGTGGGCCGCGGCCGCGTCCTCGCCGCGCTGACCGGCCCCGTCCAGGTGCTGCTCACCGCGGAGCGCACGCTGCTCAACCTCGCGAGCCGCGCGTCGGGCGTCGCGACGGCGACGCGCGCGTGGGCGCGCGAGCTCGCCGGCACCGGCGCCCAGGTGCTCGACACCCGCAAGACGACCCCCGGGCTGCGCGCGCTCGAGAAGTACGCGGTCCGCGCGGGCGGCGGCACGAACAAGCGCATGGGCCTGTACGACGTCGCGATGGTCAAGGACAACCACGTCGTGGCCGCGGGGTCGGTGAGCGCCGCGATCGAGGCGATCCGCCGGGCGTTCCCCGACGTGCTCGTGCAGGTCGAGGCCGACACCACGGCGCAGGCGCTCGAGGCGCTGTCGGCGGGCGCCGACTTCCTGCTCCTGGACAACATGCCGACGCCGGTGCTCGCCGACACGGTCGCGGCCGTGCGGGCGCGCGAGGGGACCGACGGCGTCCCGGCGAAGGTGGAGCTCGAGGCGACGGGCAACCTCACCCTGGACCGCGCGCGCGAGGTCGCGGGCACCGGCGTCGACTACCTGTCCGTCGGCGCGCTCACCCACTCGGCCCCGATCCTCGACCTCGCGCTCGACCTCCTCCCCACCCTCCCGCCGAGGGAGAGCCCCGGTCCCGCGAGGTAGAGCCCCGGTCACCACCACGGCTCTACCTCGGCGGACCACGGCTCTACCTCGCGCGACCACGGCTCTACCTCGGGGACGCGGGAGCGTCGGTAGAATCCAGGGGTGACCTCCCCCGCCGGAACTCCCTCTCCTGCCGTGCCCGAGCCCGAGGACCACGTCGACGACGTGCCCGAGCAGATGCAGGTCCGCCGCGAGAAGCGCGAGCGGATCCTCGCGCGCGGCGACGAGCCCTACCCCGTCTCGGTGCCGCGCACGACCACGATCGCCGAGGTCCGTGCCGCGTACGCGCACCTGGAGACGGGCGAGGAGACGCAGGACGAGGTCGGCGTCGCCGGCCGCGTGGTGTACCTGCGCAACACCGGCAAGCTGTGCTTCGCCACGCTGCAGGACGGCGAGGGGAACCGCCTGCAGGTCATGCTCAGCCAGGCCGTGGTCGGGGAGGAGTCGCTCGCGGCGTTCAAGTCCGACGTCGACCTCGGCGACCACCTGTTCGCGCACGGCCGCGTCATCAGCTCGCGCCGCGGCGAGCTGAGCGTGTTCGCGGACGCGTGGCAGATCGCCGCGAAGGCGCTGCGTCCCCTCCCGGTGCTCCACAAGGAGCTCTCGGAGGAGGCGCGCGTGCGCCAGCGCTACGTCGACCTCATCGCCCGCCCGGCCGCACGCGACACCGTGCGCCTGCGCGCCGCCGTCGTGCGCTCGATCCGCGAGAACTTCTGGGAGCGCGGTTTCGTCGAGGTCGAGACCCCGATGCTCCAGACGCGTCCGGAGGGTGCCGCCGCGCGTCAGTTCGAGACGCACATGAATGCGTTCGACATCGACCTGTTCCTGCGCATCGCGCCCGAGCTGTTCCTCAAGCGCGCGGCCGTCGGCGGCGTCGAGAAGGTGTTCGAGATCAACCGCAACTTCCGCAACGAGGGCGTGGACTCCACGCACTCGCCGGAATTCGCAATGCTCGAGGCGTACGAGGCCTACGGCGACTACGACACGATGGCCGTGCTCACCCAGAACCTCGTCCAGCGCGCCGCGCAGGATGCTCTCGGCACGACGCTCGTGACGCTCGCCGACGGCACGGAGTACGACCTCGGCGGGGAATGGACCCAGCTGAAGATGTACGACTCGCTCTCGGACGCGCTGGGCGAGCACATCACCCCCGAGACGTCGGTCGAGACGTTGCGGGCGTTCGCGGACAAGCACGAGCTCTCCTTCGACCCGAAGAACGTCAATCACGGAAAGCTCGTCGAAGGCCTGTGGGAGCACCTCGTGGGAGACCACCTGGTGGCACCGACGTTCGTGCGGGACTTCCCGGTCGAGACCTCGCCGCTGACGCGCGACCACCGCACGGTGCGCGGGCAGGTCGAGAAGTGGGACCTCTACGTGCGCGGCGTCGAGCTCGCGACGGCGTACTCCGAGCTCGTGGACCCGGTGGTCCAGCGGCAGCGGTTCGAGGCGCAGGCCCTGCTCGCCGCGGCCGGCGACGAGGAGGCCATGCGCATCGACGAGGACTTCCTCACCGCGATGGAGTACGCGATGCCGCCGTCCGGCGGGATGGGCCTGGGCATCGACCGCCTGCTCATGGCGCTCACCGGTCTCGGCATCCGCGAGACCATCCTCTTCCCGCTCGTGAAGCCCGCGCAGTAGCGCGGCCGAGAACCTAGGACCGACAGCATGGACATCTGGCCCACCCTCGCGGCGCTGATCCCGTCGATCGGCGTCGGCGTGCTCTTCTATGTCGCGATGCGCGCGATCGTGCGCGCGGACCGCAACGAGCGCGCCGCGCTGGCGCGTCTCGACGCGGAACAGGAATCCGCCGCGCGCGGGAATGCTGCTCCCGCGCACGACTCCTGATCTCCGCGGAAGGCCCTCGGGCGGCGTCCCGAAATGATGGACCTCCGTCCAAGAATTGCCCGTCGGGTACGGCGCGCACGTTCCGTCGGCGCGGCGTGTTCAATTGACGCTCGCCATTCGCGGTGGCATCCTGACGGCGACAGCAATTCCTGTGAAGCGTGAGGAAACCACAGTGGCCCAGAAAGTCCAGGTAATTCTCGTCGACGATCTCGACGGGGGTGCGGCCGACGAGACCGTCACGTTCGCACTCGACGGCGTCTCCTACGAGATCGACCTCAGCACGAAGAATGCCCAAGAGCTGCGCGACGCCTTTGCCTCGTGGGTCGGCAACGCGCGCAAGGTCTCGTCCCGCACGAGCTCGGCCCGGCCGGCCCGCCGCAGCGGCGGCGGTCGTTCGTCCGGCTCGGCCCGTGCGACCGAGGTCCGCGAGTGGGCCCGTGCCAACGGCTACACGGTCAACGACCGTGGTCGGATCTCCCAGGAGATCCAGACCGCGTACGACGCCGCGCACTGACGCGTCGTCTCACCGAGCACCGGGGCGCCCGGCCGACGACACGTCGGCCGGGCGCCCTTCTCGTGCGCCGGGGGCGCTCGTGCCGAGCCGCCCGCGCGGAGAACTAGGCTCGGGGCATGACCTCCGCGACCCGCGCCCTCTGGATCGGCACCTACCCGCACCCGAGCGGCGCGGAGGGCGTGTGGCGCGTCGAGCTCGACGTCGACCCGGCCGCGGGCACCGGCTCCTTCGGGGGCGGCACGCTCGCCGCCGCGTCGGGGTCGCCGTCGTTCCTGGCGCTCGACGGCGACACGCTCTACGCGGTGGGGGAGACGGAGGCCGGCTCGGTCTCGGCGTTCGCCGTCGGGCCCGACGGCGCCCTCGCCCCTCGGGGCGGCCCGGTCGCCACGGGCGGCTCGTACCCGTGCCACGTCGCCGTGAGCGGTGACGTGCTCGTCGCGAACTACGGCGACGGCGTCCTCACGGTCGTGCCGACGACGGACGACGGCGCGCTCGACGCGACCGCGTCCGACGTCGGGCCGCGCCGGCAGCGGCACGCGGGGACCGGCCCGGTCGCCGACCGCCAGGAGGGGCCGCACGCGCACTTCGTCGCGCCCCTCGCGCACCTCGGCGCGGCGGACGACGGCAGCGGCGCGGTGCTCGTCGTCGACCTCGGCACCGACGAGCTGCGCCGGCACGACCCGGCCGCGCCCGACGGCTCGACGGCCCGCGTCGTCGCGACCTTCCCGCCCGGCACGGGCCCGCGCCACCTCGCGGCTCTGCCGTCGGGGCACCTCGTCGTCGTCGGCGAGCTGGACCCGGCGCTGTTCCTGCTGTCCCCGGTGGACGGGCCGGACGGCGTGCGCACCTACGACGTCGTCGCGCGCTACGACGTCACGCACGCCGCGGCTCCTGCCGACGGCGGGAACTACCCCTCGCACGTCGCGGTCACGGCGGACGGCACGCGCGTCCTCGCCGCGGTGCGCGGCGCCGACGTGCTCGCGGTGCACGCGGTCGAGCCGGGGCCGGACGGCGGCGTGCCGACGCTGCGCCACCTCGCCGACTCGCCCGTGGGCGGCGCGTGGCCGCGCCACTTCGCGATCCTCGGGGGCGCGACCGGCGCGGAGTCGGCCGCCGAGGCCGACCAGGGGGACGCCGACGCGCCCCTGCACGACCTCGTCGTCGTGGCGAACCAGAACGACGACCCGCTCATCGAGCGGCCCGCCGTGGCCCGCCCGGACGCCCCGACGTCGAACGTCGCGCTCCTGCGCGTGCGCCGCTCGGACGGCGCCGCCCAGGTGCTCGACGTGCTCGCGCTCCCGGCCCCGGCGTGCGTCGTGGAGGCCTGACCCGCCGTGACGACGCTCGACCTGCCGGGCAGAACCGCCCCCGACCCGTCGGACCCGCTGCGGGTCGCGATGCTCTCGGTGCACACGTCGCCGCTCGACCAGCCGGGCACCGGCGACGCGGGCGGCATGAACGTGTACGTCACCGAGCTCGCGCACGCGCTCGCGCGCCGCGGCACGCAGGTCGAGATCTTCACGCGCGCGACGGCGTCGAGCCAGCCGCCCGTGGTCGAGGTGTCCGACGGCGTGACGGTGCGCCACGTCGCCGCCGGGCCCTTCGAAGGGCTCGACAAGAACGACCTCCCGGGCCAGCTCTGCGCGTTCACGGCCGGGGTGCTCCGGGCCGAGGCGCGGCACCGCGAGGGCTGGTACGACGTCGTGCACACGCACTACTGGCTCTCGGGGCAGGTCGGGTGGCTCGCCGCCGACCGCTGGGACGTCCCGCTCGTCCACACCATGCACACGCTCGCGCGCGTGAAGAACGCGGCGCTCGCGCCGGGCGACGCGCCCGAGCCGCTCGGGCGCATCATCGGCGAGGAGCAGGTCGTCGCGGAGGCGGACGCGCTCGTCGCGAGCACGGACGCGGAGGCGCAGGACCTCGTGCGCGACTACGCGGCCGACCCGGCGCGCGTGCACGTCGTGCCGCCGGGCGTCGACCTCGAGCTGTTCTCCCCGGCTCCGGGCGCCGCGACCGGCGACGCCCGGGCGCGCCGCGAGCGGCGGCGCGCGCTGCGGGCCGAGCTGGGTCTGCCGGCGGACGGCGGCCTCGTCCTCTTCGCCGGGCGCGTGCAGCCGCTCAAGGGCCCGGACGTGCTCGTCCGCGCGCTCGGCGTCCTCGCCGCGCGCGGGGAGCCCGTGCCGACGCTCGTCGTGCTCGGCGGCCCCAGCGGCCGCCCGACGGCCGTCCGCGAGCTCGAGGCCCTCGCCTACCAGGTGGGCGTGAGCGACCGGCTCGTCGTCCGCCCGCCCGTCCCGCGCGACGAGCTCGTGCGCTGGTACCGGGCGGCCGACGTCGTCGCCGTCCCCTCGCACAACGAGACGTTCGGGCTCGTCGCGGCCGAGGCGGAGGCGAGCGGCACGCCCGTGGTCGCGGCCGCCGTCGGCGGGCTGCGGACCGTGGTGGAGGACCAGGTCTCCGGCGTCCTCGTGCCCGACCACGACCCGGCGACCTGGGCGCGCGTCCTCGCCGACCTGCTCGCCGACGACGCCCGCCTCGCGACCCTCGGCGAGGGCGCCCGACGCGCGGGGGAGCGGTTCGGGTGGGACGTCGCGGCGGTCCGGATGCTCGACGTCTACGCGCAGGCGAAGAAGGTCCGCGCGGCGCGCTGACCGCGCGGACCGGTACGCGGGGTCACGCCGGGCTCAGTCGCCCGCGCGCTCCAGCACGAGGACGGGGATCTCCCGCGACGTCTTCTCCTGGTAGTCGGCGTACGGCGGGTAGGCCGCGACCGCGCGCTCCCACCACAGCGCCTTCTCCTCGCCGTGGACCTCGCGCGCGACGTAGTCGTGCCGCTCGGTGCCGTCCTGCAGCTCGACCCGCGGGTGCGCGAGCACGTTGAGATACCAGACCGGGTGCTTCGGCGCGCCGCCGAGCGATGCGACGACCGCGTACGCGCCGTCGTGCTCGACCCGCATGAGCGGGGTCTTGCGGACCTTGCCGCTGCGGCGCCCGAGCGTCGTGAGGACGACGACGGGCATCCCGTTCAGGGTCGTGTTGCGCGTCCCGCCGGACGACTCGTAGGCCTCCGCCTGCTCGCGGGACCAGGTGCTCGGGCTCGGTGCGTACTCTCCGTCGATCGGCATGCGGGAGAGAACGTGCGCGACGGCGCGCTGATTCCCGGCCGCGCCCCCGGCCGTGGCGCGGCGCTGCTCGGGCGGCCCGGGACGGTCGGACCTTCGTCCCACGCCGCGCGGCGACGGTCACCACCACGTGGGACGCGCGTGCCGCCGCGCCGGGCCGTGCGGCAGGATGGAGGCATGACCTACACCCTCGTGCTGCTCCGCCACGGCGAGAGCGAATGGAACGCCAAGAACCTGTTCACCGGCTGGGTGGACGTCGCCCTGTCGGAGAAGGGCACCGAGGAGGCGAAGCGCGGCGGTCAGCTCCTCGCGGAGGCCGGCGTCCTGCCCGACGTCGTGCACACCTCGCTCCTGCGCCGCGCCATCACGACGGCGAACCTCGCGCTCGACGCGGCCGACCGCCACTGGATCCCCGTGAAGCGGTCCTGGCGCCTCAACGAGCGGCACTACGGTGCGCTCCAGGGCAAGAACAAGAAGCAGACGCTCGAGGAGTTCGGCGAGGAGCAGTTCATGCTCTGGCGCCGCTCCTACGACGTCCCGCCGCCCGAGATCGAGCTCGGCTCCGAGTTCTCGCAGGACACGGACCCGCGCTACGCCGACGCCCCCGTCGTGCGCACCGAGTGCCTCAAGGACGTGCTCGAGCGCGCCCTGCCGTACTGGGACGGCGAGGTCGTCCCCGACCTCAAGGCGGGCAAGACCGTCCTGGTCGCCGCGCACGGCAACTCGCTGCGCGCGATCGTCAAGCACCTCGACGGCATCTCCGACGAGGACATCGCCGCGCTCAACATCCCGACCGGCATCCCGCTGCTCTACGAGCTCGACGAGGACCTCGAGCCCGTCACGAAGGGCGGCCGCTACCTCGACCCCGAGGCCGCCGCCGAGGCCGCCGCGGCGGTCGCGAACCAGGGCCGCTGACCGGCCCCACCCCGCGCACGACCGTGGCCCGTCCGGAGATCCGGACGGGCCACGGTCGTCTGCGTCGGTCGAGCGGGTGCTCCCGGCGCTGGGTCAGGCGGTCGCGCGCGTGGTGCCCGCCGGGGCGCCGCGGTCGTCGGCGAACTCGCCGGTCACGAGGTACGTCACGCGCTTGGCGATCGACACCCCGTGGTCGCCGAAGCGCTCGTAGTAGCGGCCCACGAGCGTGACGTCGACCGTCTCCTGCGGCGTGCCCGTCCACGTGCCGTCGAGCAGCGCGCTGAACGTGTCCTGGTGCAGCTTGTCGAGCAGGTCGTCGTCACGCTCGATGTTCGCGGCGACGGTGAGGTCGCGCGTCGTGAGGAGCGTCGTGGTGCGCCGCGCGACGCGGACGGCGGCGTCGTGCATCTGCTCGAACGTGCGGTGCAGCGACGGCTCGATCGCGCGGCCCGGGTAGCGGCCGCGCGCGACCTGCGCGATGTGGCGCGCGAGGTCGCCCATGCGCTCCAGCGTGGCGCTCATGCGCAGCGCGCTGACGACGACCCGCAGGTCGGTCGCGACGGGCTGCTGCTGCGCGAGCAGCAGCACGCAGCGCTCGTCGAGCTCGCGCTCGAGGGCGTCGATCGTGTGGTCGTCGCCGATCACCGACTGCGCGAGCTGCAGGTCCGCCGTGAGGAGCGCCTGCCCGGCGCGGTTCACGGCCGACTCCACCAGCCGGCTCATCTCGGCCAGGTCGTCGCCGACCTGCTTCAGCTCGGCCTCGAAGATCTCCCGCATCGCTTCCCTCTCGTCGTGACCGGTCGGTCCGGTCCGTGACGGCGTGCGCCCCGACGCGCCGGGAGGCGCCCGGGCACGCCGTCGGCTCCTGACACGCTCGCAGGCGTGGTCGACCGGCCGGTGAACACCAGTGCGCCGTCAGGTGAACTCTTGGCGGCTCGGGCCCGCCCAGGGTCCGGTGGGGCCGGGAGGGAGCGCGCGCGACCGTACGCTGGACGGGTGCAAGCCGAGAGTCTGATCGAGGGCGTGACCGTGCTGCTCGCCGGTGTCGTGGGCATCGTCGTCGGCGTGATCGCCGCGATCGCGTTCCGCGTGAGCGAGCGGCAGCAGCGCGCCGCGCGCGAGGAGACCGCGCCGGAGCTCGACGAGGGACTCGTCCGGGTGCTGGCCGTGCTGCGGTCCGCCGCCGTCGTGCTCGACGGCGAGGGGGAGGTCGTGCGGGCCAGCCCGCCCGCGTACGCGCTGGGGGTCGTGCGCGGCGACGCGATCGCGCACGCCGCGATCCGCGACATGATCGACGACGTGCGCCGGGACGGCGTGATCCGCGACGAGGAGCTCGAGCTCCCGCGCGGCCCCGTCGGCCGGGGCACGGTGATGCTCCAGGTGCGCGTGGCCCAGGTGGGCCCGCACCACGTGCTCGTGCTCGCGGAGGACCGGACGGAGGCGCGTCGGGTCGAGGCGATCCGCCGCGACTTCGTCGTCAACGTGTCCCACGAGCTGAAGACGCCGGTGGGCGCGCTCGCGCTGCTCGCGGAGACGGTCCAGGACGCCGCGGACGACCCGGTGGCGGTGCGCCGGTTCGCCGCGCGCATGCAGTCGGAGGCGACGCGCCTGTCCGCGCTCGTGCAGGAGATCATCGAGCTGTCGCGGCTCCAGGTCGCGGGAGCCCTGCAGGAGGTGACGGTCGTGCCGGTGCGCGGCGTGGTCGAGGAGGCCGTCGACCGCGCCCGCACGACCGCGCAGGGCAAGGGCATCGTGCTCACGACGGGCGGCGAGCTGGACGCCGCGGTCTACGGCGACCACAACCTGCTCGTCACCGCGGTGCGCAACCTCCTCGACAACGCGGTCGCCTACTCGGGCGAGAACACGCGCGTCGGCGTCGGGGTGACGCGGTCGGGCGACCTCGTCGAGATCGCCGTCGTGGACCAGGGCATCGGGATCGCGGCCGACGAGCAGGCGCGGGTCTTCGAGCGGTTCTACCGCGTCGACCCGGCGCGCTCGCGCGACACCGGGGGCACCGGCCTCGGGCTGAGCATCGTCAAGCACGTCGCCGCCGACCACGGCGGCGAGGTGACGATGTGGTCCGAGCCGGGCCGCGGGTCGACCTTCACGCTCCGCATCCCGGCGGCGAACGTCCCGGCCGCGCGGACGCGCGGCACGGTGACCGACCGGGTGGCCGAGCAGGCACCCGACGGGCACGCGACGGAGGGTCGCGCACCGGACGAGCACGAGCGCGTGCCGCACGAGCACGCGTCGGACGACGGCGCCCCGGACGCGGGCGCACGGAACAAGGAGGTAGGCGCGTGACGCGCATCCTGGTGGTGGAGGACGAGGAGTCGTACCGCGACCCGCTGACGTACCAGCTGCGGCGCGAGGGCTTCGACGTCGTCGAGGCGGCGACCGGTACGGAGGCGCTGGAGCGGTACGACGCCGACGGCGCGGACCTCGTCCTGCTCGACCTCATGCTCCCCGGCCTGAGCGGCACGGAGGTGTGCCGGGAGCTGCGCCAGCGTGGCGACGTCCCCGTCATCATGCTCACGGCGAAGGACTCGGAGATCGACAAGGTCGTGGGCCTGGAGCTGGGCGCGGACGACTACGTGACCAAGCCGTACTCGTTCCGCGAGCTGCTCGCGCGCGTGCGCGCCGTGCTGCGGCGCAAGGGCGGGGAGGCCGGCGCCGAACCGGTCGCGGAGAGCGCGCTCGAGGTCGGTCCCGTCCGCATGGACGTCGAGCGGCACACCGTGAGCGTGGACGGCGAGGTCGTGCCGTTCCCGCTCAAGGAGTTCGAGCTCCTCGAGCTGCTCCTGCGCAACGCCGGTCGCGTGCTCACGCGCGGGCAGCTCATCGACCGGGTGTGGGGCACGGACTACGTGGGGGACACCAAGACCCTCGACGTCCACGTCAAGCGCATCCGGTCGAAGATCGAGCCCGAGCCCGCGAGCCCGCGCTACCTCCTCACGGTGCGGGGCCTCGGCTACAAGATCGCCGACGGCGTCGGGCAGGCCTGACCCGGCGGTCCCGTCCGGCGGTCCCGTCCGGCACGAACGACCGGCGCGAGTGCCGGCACGACGGCCCCGGTGCGTCCCTCGCGGACGCACCGGGGCCGTCGTCGTCCGACGCCGCGGAGCCCGTCGTGCGAGCCGGCAGCCCGGCACGGAAGGTCTGTGCACTGTTCATCCGTCGTTCACCCGCTCTCGGGGAACGCGTCACCCGGCGCTCCTAGCGTCGGGATCGTCACCGGCGCTCGCTGGTGGCACGAGACGCGTGAACAGGATGGAACGAAGAGTGAAGCTCAGCCGATTCTCCCGTGCAGGATCCGCCGTCGCGGTCGGCGCGCTCGCCCTGACCCTCGCCGCGTGCGGGTCGGACGACCCCGTCGGCGGCGCCGACGGCTCCACCGGTGGTTCCTCCGAGGGCTCGTCCGAGACCGCGAGCGACCTCAGCGGTGAGCTCAACGGTGCGGGCGCGAGCTCGCAGGAGTCCGCCATGGAGGCGTGGCGCGCCGGGTTCCAGAGCGCGAACCCCGACGTCACGGTCAACTACGACCCGGTCGGCTCCGGCGGTGGCCGCACCCAGTTCCTCGAGGGCGGCGTCGCGTTCGCCGGCTCCGACGCGGTGCTCAAGGAGGAGGAGATCACCCAGTCGCAGGCCGTGTGCGGCCCCGACGGCGCGATCGACCTCCCCGTCTACGTCAGCCCGATCGCGATCATCTACAACCTGCCGGAGGTCGCCGAGCTGAACCTCGCCCCGGCCACGATCGCGGGCATCTTTAACGGCACCATCACGCAGTGGAACGCGCCGGAGATCGCCGCCGACAACCCCGATGCGACGCTCCCCGACGTGGCGATCACGCCCGTCCACCGCTCCGACGAGTCGGGCACCACCGAGAACTTCACCGAGTACCTCGCCGCGACCGCGGGCGACGCGTGGGGCCACGAGCCGAGCGGCGACTGGCCGACGCAGGGCGGCGAGTCCGCGCAGGGCACGTCCGGCGTCGTGCAGACCGTCCAGGGCGGCGAGGGCACCATCGGCTACGCCGACGCCTCGAAGGCCGGCGACCTCGGCACCGCGAAGATCAAGGTCGGCGAGGAGTGGGTCGCCTACTCCCCGGAGGCCGCTGCCAAGGTCGTCGACGCGTCGCCGCGCGTCGAGGGCCGGCACGAGCACGACATCGCGGTCGAGCTGGACCGCACCACGACCGAGGCCGGCGCCTACCCGCTGGTGCTCGTCTCGTACGCGGTGGCGTGCCTCAACTACGAGGACGAGGCGACGGGCAACCTCGTCAAGGCGTTCCTCACCTACGTCTCGAGCGAGGAGGGCCAGTCGGCCTCCGCGTCGGCCGCGGGCAGCGCGCCGATCTCGGAGGACCTGCGCACGGACGTCCACGCGGCCGTCGAGGCCATCACGGTCGGCGCCGCCGGCTGACGACCGCCGGGCGCCGGGGGCGGCGGGGCCTGCGGGCCCCGTCGCCCCCGACCCGCGACCAGACCGTACGCCGCAGGACAGCACACCGGGAGCACGAGAGTGACCACCACAGCCCCACCCACGACGCCGGGCCCCGCGCCGGGCGGCTCGTCCGAGCCCGCGCGTCGCGCGGGCACCTCGCGCCGCCGCGCCCGCAACAGCGACCGGGGCGTGAACCGCGCGTTCCGCTGGACCGCGACGGGTGCCGGCGCGCTCATCCTCGCCGTGCTGGCCGCGGTCGCGATCTTCCTGCTGCTGCGGGCGTGGCCCGCGCTCAGCGCGGGCGGGGCCGAGCTGAGCGAGCAGGTGGCGTGGTTCCCCGAGGGCGCGTCGCTCCTGTCGTTCGTGGGGCCGCTGATCTTCGGCACGCTGCTCGCGGCGGCGCTCTCGCTCGTGCTCGCGACGCCCGTCGCGATGGGCATCGCGCTGTTCATCTCCCACTACGCGCCCCGCCGGCTCGCCTCGACCCTGGGCTACGTCGTCGACCTGCTCGCGGCGATCCCCAGCGTCGTCTACGGCCTGTGGGGCTCGCTCGTCCTCCCGCCGGTCGTCGTGCCGGTGTGGTCCTGGCTCGCCGACACCCTCGGGTGGTTCCCGCTCTTCGCCGGCCCGGAGTCGCCGACCGGTCGTGTGCTGCTCACCGTCGCGCTCGTGCTCGCCGTGATGATCCTGCCGATCATCACGGCCGTGAGCCGGGAGGTGTTCCTCCAGACGCCGAAGCTCCACGAGGAGGCCGCGCTCGCCCTCGGTGCGACGCGCTGGGAGATGATCCGCACCGCGGTCATCCCGTTCGGGCGGTCGGGCGTCATCTCGGCCGCGATGCTCGGCCTCGGGCGCGCGCTCGGCGAGACGATGGCCGTGCTCATGATCCTCTCGCCCGGGCTCCTCTACTCGTTCAAGATCCTGCAGGCGGGGCAGCAGCAGACGATCGCCGCGAACATCGCGGCGGACTTCCCCGAGGCGAACCCGCTCGGGGTGAGCGCCCTCATCGCGACGGGCCTCGCGCTGTTCGTCATCACCCTGCTCGTCAACATGGGCGCCCGCGCGATCGTCGCGCGGCGCAAGGACTTCTCGGGAGCCAACTGATGAGCGCCCTCAGCACCAGCCCCGCGCGCGGGGCCTCCGCACCGGACCCGGAGCGCACCGCGTCCGTGCGCGCGCTCCTGCGCGGCGCGGACGCCGGACGCCGCCGCAAGGACCGCACCATGACGGTCCTCATGTGGGGCGCGTTCGCGCTCGCGATGGTGCCCCTCGTGTCCGTCGCGTGGACCGTCGTCGTGCACGGCATGGAGCGGTTCGACGTCTACTTCCTGACGCACTCCATGCGCGGCGTGTTCGGCGGCATGGACGCGGGCGGCATCTACCACGCGATCCTCGGCACGCTCCTCATCACCCTCGGCGCCGCGGTGATCTCGGTGCCGATCGGCCTGCTCGCCGCGATCTACCTCGTCGAGTACGGGCGCGGGCCGCTCGCGCGCGCCGTGACGTTCTTCGTCGACGTCATGACCGGCATCCCGTCGATCGTCGCGGGCCTCTTCGCGTACGCGCTCTTCGCGGTGCTGTTCGGGCCGGGGGTGCGCATGGGCATCGTCGGCTCGGTCGCGCTGTCCGTCCTCATGATCCCGGTCGTCGTGCGCTCGTGCGAGGAGATGCTCCGGCTCGTGCCGAACGAGCTGCGCGAGGCCGCCTACGCGCTCGGCGTGCCCAAGTGGCTCACGGTCGTGCGGGTCGTGCTCCGCACGTCGATCGCCGGCATCACGACGGGTGTCATGCTCGCCGTCGCGCGCGTGATCGGCGAGACGGCGCCGCTCCTCATCACGGTCGGCGTCGTCGACTCGATCAACGGCAACCTCTTCGAGGGCCGCATGATGACGCTCCCGGTGTACGTCTACCGGCAGTACAGCCAGGGCCTGGTGCCCTGCAGCAACGTCACCGACGCCGTGTGCCTCCCCGACATCAACTACGACCGGGCCTGGGCGGCCGCCCTGACGCTGATCCTCATCGTCATGCTGCTCAACCTCGTCGGGCGACTCGTCACCCGCTGGTTCGCGCCCAAGACCCTCCGCTAGAACAGGACAGCCCCGATGGCACAGCGCATCGACGTCAAGGACCTCAACATCTACTACGGCGACTTCCTCGCGGTGCAGGACGTCGGCATGACGATCGAACCCCAGTCCGTGACGGCCTTCATCGGCCCGTCCGGCTGCGGCAAGTCGACGTTCCTGCGGACGCTCAACCGCATGCACGAGGTGATCCCCGGCGCGCGCGTCGAGGGGACCGTCGCGATGGAGGGCGTCGACCTCTACGGCGACGACGTCGACCCGGTCGCCGTCCGCCGCCAGGTCGGCATGGTCTTCCAGCGGCCGAACCCGTTCCCCACGATGTCCATCAAGGAGAACGTGCTCGCGGGGGTGAAGCTCAACAACAAGCGCATCTCGAAGGCCGACGCCGAGGACCTCGTCGAGTCGTCGCTGCGCGGCGCGAACCTGTGGAACGAGGTGAAGGACCGCCTCGACCGCCCGGGCTCGGGCCTCTCCGGCGGCCAGCAGCAGCGCCTGTGCATCGCGCGCGCGATCGCCGTCAAGCCCCAGGTGCTCCTCATGGACGAGCCGTGCTCGGCGCTCGACCCGATCTCCACGCTCGCGATCGAGGACCTCATCGCCGAGCTCAAGGACGAGTACACGATCGTCATCGTCACGCACAACATGCAGCAGGCGGCGCGCGTGAGCGACCGCACCGCGTTCTTCAACATCGCGGGCACCGGCAAGCCCGGGCGCCTCATCGAGATGGACGACACCGCGACGATGTTCTCCTCGCCCACGCAGCAGGCCACCGAGGACTACATCTCCGGCCGCTTCGGGTGACCTGAGCCCGTCCGTCACGGCCCCGGCCCGACGCGCGACGGCGCCCCTCCCCCCGCGGGGAGGGGCGCCGTCGTGCGTGCGGGACGGATCAGGGGAATCAGGTCGCGCTGCCCTGGAGCGAGCCCGTGACGTCGGTGCCGTTCGTGTCGAGGACGCACTGGACCACGCGGTCGCCCTGCCGGGTCCAGCCGTCCGCGCGCGGCGTGAAGTACCAGTACTCGTGCGCCGACTCCTCGTAGGGGAGCCCGACGAACGGCTCGAACGCGCCGTAGCAGAACTCCTCGGCGCTCGTGGTCACGGCCTCGTCACCGGGGTAGTCGCCCGCGGGGAGCTCGGTCTCGGCGTAGACCTCGGCGTCGTGCGGCTCCGAGCACGGCACGACGGGCACGGACTCGACCAGGTCCGCGTCGTCCAGCTTCGAGGAGACGATGCAGTCGCCGACCTGGACCGAGAAGACGTCGGCGTCCGACGCCTCGGTCACCTCGCCGCCGGGCTCGTCGCGCTGGGCGTCGGCGGGTCCGGAGATCTCGTCGAGGATCGCGCCGCAGCCCGACGCGGTCAGGGCGAGGGCGGCGGCGCTCACGACGAGGACGAGCGGCCGGCGGGTGGAGCGGGGGAGGGTCACCAGGGTTCCTTCGGTACGAGGCCCCGACCAGGGTGGTGGGGCGGCACGCGAAGGCTAGCGCCGGGCGGTGACACGAGCCGAGCCGATCTCCGGCGCGACCTGCGCGGTCACGGCAGGAGGTGCGCGTACTCCTCGAGGGTGCCGTCGAGGACGGGGAGGGAGAGGGTCTGCTCCTCGCCCGTCGTCGCGCTCACGGTGACGGGCAGCATCGCACCCGGCTCCGCGTCGACGCGGCCGATCTGCGCGTCGAAGCCGTCCTCGGCGCCGAGGTAGACCGTCTCGCCCGCCGCGACGGGGATCGTCACCGGCGCGCCGCCCTCGGGCGTCACGTCGAACTCCACGTCCTCCGTCGAGTCGTTGGCGAAGGCCCCGACGAGGGCGCCCGGCTCGCCGTCCTCCGCGCTCACGACGAGCAGGTTGAGCCCGCGCAGCTCGCTGGTGAGGTCGACCCGCAGGCCGTCGGAGGGGGAGTACGGGCGGTTCGTCTCGATGGGGGAGCAGGCGGACGCGAGGGCCACACCGGCGACCAGGAGGGGCACGGCCCAGGCGCGCGCACGGCCGGTCGCTCGGGACTCCGCACGGGTCGAGGCTCGGGGGTCGGGATGCGGGTCACGTGCACTCCAGGGCTGCAAGAAGGGGGACGGGATTCCGCGCCCAGCCTAGTGCGTCGGGAGGGCGGGGGCGGCCGGAACGGCCGGCTCGCGACCGTGGCGTGAGCGGCGTCACGTGGCTCCGGGCGCGCCGGGACGGTGGTCGTCGGGCGAGGTGAAGGTCCTGAGAGGGCCCGCGGGGCGCTCCCGAGGGGCCGAAGGGGCCCCTTCCCGAGATTCGTCAGGCGCGCTGACACGGCTCTGACCTGGGCGAACGTGCTGGTGACGGGCTTGTCAAGGGGCGCAGGGGCTCGGATTTCCGCCCTTCCGCGTGGTAAGGTGGACCACCGCGAAAGGGGACATCTGCAGATGACGTTCACAGTAGGCGAGACCGTTGTCTACCCGCACCACGGAGCCGCACTGATCGAGGAGATCAAGACGCGCACCATCCGCGGAGAGGACAAGATCTACCTCAAGCTCAAGGTCGCGCAGGGCGACCTGACCATCGAAGTCCCAGCCGAGAACGTCGACCTCGTCGGCGTGCGTGACGTCGTCGGCCAGGAGGGTCTCGACCGCGTGTTCGAGGTGCTTCGTGCACCCTACACCGAGGAGCCGACCAACTGGTCGCGCCGGTACAAGGCGAACCTCGAGAAGCTCGCGTCGGGCGACGTGATCAAGGTCGCCGAGGTCGTGCGCGACCTCTCCCGCCGCGACGCCGACCGCGGTCTGTCCGCCGGCGAGAAGCGCATGCTCTCGAAGGCACGGCAGATCCTCGTCTCGGAGCTCGCGCTGGCCGAGCACACCGAGGAGGACAAGGCCGAGGCGATCCTCGACGAGGTGCTCGCCTCCTGACGTCCCGGGCCGCGGCCCGCGCAGTCAGCGCCACAGACCACCGGGGAGGGCGCCGTCCGTACGGACGGCGCCCTCCCCGTCGTCGTGCCCGGTAGCGTGTGCGCGTGCCGACTCTCGCCGTCCTCACCGCCGCAGGCTCCGGGACCCGCCTCGGGCTGGACCTGCCCAAGGCCCTCGTCGAGCTCGACGGCCTCCCGCTCGTGGCGCACGCCGCCCGACGGCTGTGCGCGTCCGGGGTCGTGGACGCGCTCGTCGTGACCGCGCCGCCCGGGCTGCGCGACCACGTCGCGACGCTCCTGGCCGACGACCCCGCGGTCGACCGGCCGGTCCGGGTGGTCGAGGGCGCGGGGACCCGCCAGGCCTCCGTGGCGGCCGGTCTCCGGGCCGGCCGCGACCTCTCGGAGGGCGACGTGCCCGCCGACGTCGTGCTCGTCCACGACGCCGCACGGCCCCTCGCGCCGCCGTCGCTGGTCCGCCGCGTCGTCGAGGCCGTGCGCGCGGGCCACGGGGCCGTCGTGCCGGGGCTCCCCGTCACGGACACGATCAAGCGCGTGGCGCCCGCGGGCGCGGGAGACGCGTCCGGTGCGGAGCCCGTCGTCGAGACGGTCGACCGGAGCGCGCTGCGCGCCGTCCAGACCCCGCAGGGGTTCGACGGCGAGCTCCTGGCCCGCGCGCACGCGGCAGCGGCGCACCGCGCGGACGACGAGTCCGTCGCCGCGACCGACGACGCCGGGCTGGTCGAGGCGCTGGGCGTCCCGGTCCACGTGGTGCCCGGCGACGCCGCGGCGGCCAAGATCACCACCGCGCACGACCTCCGGGTCGCGGCGCTCACGCTCCGGGAGGACCGATGACCACCCCTGCAGGCTCCACCGGGACACCGGCCGAGACGCCCACCACCGCACCGGCCGCCGCGGGCCCCGTCCCGGCGCTCCCGCGCACGGGCGTCGGGGTGGACGTCCACGCCTTCGCGACCGAGGGCGAGGATCGAGCGCTGTGGCTGGGCGGTCTGCACTGGCCGGGCGAGCGCGGGCTCGCCGGGCACTCCGACGCCGACGTCGCGGCGCACGCCGCCGCGGACGCGCTGTTCTCGGCCACCGGCCTGGGCGATCTCGGTTCGAACTTCGGCACGAGCGCGCCCGAGTGGGCGGGCGCGAGCGGTGCGAGCCTGCTCGCGGAGGCCGCGCGCCGGGTGCGGGCCGCGGGGTTCGCGATCGGGAACGTGGCCGTCCAAGTGATCGGCAACCGGCCGCGCCTCGGACCGCGCCGCGCGGAGGCGGAGGCGGCGCTCGGGGCGGCCGCGGGCGCCCCGGTGACCCTCACGGCGACCACGACCGACGGGCTGGGCCTCACCGGGCGCGGCGAGGGCGTCGCGGCGGTCGCCACGGCCCTCGTGGTCCGGGTCGCGCCGCCCGCCTGACGTCAGCCCGCGGGCGCGACCTGGACGCTCTCGAGGATCGCGCGCGCCTGCGCGGCGCCGTCGGCGTCGTCGACGGCGTACGACGCCGTGAGGTCGACGACCCACGCGTCCGGCCCGTCGCCCGTCCGCACGGCCACGATCTCCTGCGCGACGGCGGTGCCCGCGGCGCCGTACGTCCCGGCCACGCGGTAGGCGGGCAGCCCGGCGAGGGTCGTGGGGCCCTGCCCGTCGGGATCGGGCACCCAGCCGGGGATCGAGGCGACCGCCGCCGTCGTCGCGGCGCCCGCCTCGTCGACGGTCTGCGCCGACTGCTTGCCGGTGACGACGACGTTCGCCCGGAAGTCCTCGGAACCCGTGCCGCTCGGCGCGCGCAGCAGGAACGCGCCGTCGCGCGTGCCGCGCTCCCAGTCCGGGGGCGCGGTCACCTGGACCGGGATCTCGGGGACGTCGTGCACGACCGGCTCCGTGCCGCCTGCGGCGTCCTCGGGCCCGCCGCAGGCCGCGAGGGCGAGCGCGACGGCCGCCGTGAGGGCGAGCGTCCAGGGGGAGCGGGGCAGGCGCGGTCGGGGCACGGGAGTCCTTCGTCGGGGGTGGGGCCGGGGCTGGTCCGGCTCGTCATTCTCGCCCGCTCCCGTCCGGCGTGCCAGGCCCGCCACCTGCCTCTACGATCGCTGGAAGCGCATCGATGTGTTTGACTTTCCCAAGAACGACACATGGGATGAATCGCACATGAACCGAATGTCCGTCGAGGAACGCCGAGCCCAGCTCGTCGACGCCGCGATGACCATCGCCGTCCGCGAGGGCGTCGAGGCCGTGACCATCCGCGGCGTCGCGGCCGAGGCCGGGGTCTCGCTCGGCGTCGTGCACTACTGCTTCGAGGACAAGGACGAGCTCCTCCAGGCGATGGGCAACAGCCTCGCGCTCGTGGCCTCCGAGCCCGTCCGGTCCGCGCTCGACGTCGACGGCGACGTCGTGGCGCTCGCCCACGCCGCCGCCGACGGCCTGTGGAGCGGGCTGACGCCGCGTCGTCACATGCGGCTCCTCACGTTCGAGTTCGCGACGGCGGGCGTGCGCAGCCGCGCGCTGCGCTCCGTCGCGCACACGCACCTCGAGCAGACCTGGGCGATGACGCGCGGGTTCCTCGAGAACGTGGCCGAGCGGGGGAACGTCAGCTACACGATGGACATGGGGTTCCTGTCCCGGGTCGTCGCGGGGTACATCGACGGGATCGAGATCGCGTGGCTCGTCGAGCAGGACGACGAGACGGCGGTCCGCAGCTTCCACGCGCTCGCCGAGTACGTGCTGTCGATGATGGTGCGCCCCGACGGCTCGCCGGTGCGGGAGCACGGTCCCGAGCCCGTCCCCTGACGGACGGACGACGTCCCGTCCCCAGACGGGTCCGGGACGTCGCCGGTCAGCGCCGCGCGGCCGGGGCCGGGCCGAGCACGCGGTCGGTGTAGCCGTTCGCGAACACGCCCTCGGGGTCCGTCGCGTCGCGGACGGCGACGGCGTCGTCGAACCGCGGGTAGAGCTCCCGGAACCGGTCCGCCGCCAGGCCGTGCATCTTGCCCCAGTGCGGGCGGCCCCCGACCTCGGCGACGATGCGCTCGACGGCGTCGAAGTACCGCTCGTGCGGCAGGCGCGCGTACTGGTGCACGGCGACGTAGGCGGTCTCGCGACCGTGGGCCGTGGAGAGCCACACGTCGTCGGGCGCCGCGAACCGGACCTCGACGGGGAACGGCACGTGCTCGCCGGACCGGTCCAGCCACGCGTCGATGCTCGACAGCACGTCGACGAGGTGCTCGCGCGGCACGGCGTACTCCATCTCGCGGAACCGGACGCGGCGCGACGTGACGAACACGTGGTGCGACGGCGCGACGTACGTGCGCGGCGCGAGCGCCCGCGCGGAGACGGCGTTGAGGCGCGGCGTGACGCGCGGGACCGCGGTCGCGAGCCGGTTCACGAGCTCGAACGCGCCGTTCGACAGGAGCTCCTCGTCGACCCACGTGCGCGCCCGCGCGACCGGCCCGGGGCCCGTGGTGCGCAGCCGCTCGAGCTCGACGGCCTCCTCGTCGGGCGCGAGGCGGTTGTTGCGCTTGGTCAGCGCCCGGCGGGTGTGGGGGAACCAGTAGAACTCGAAGTGGTCGTTGCCGCCGACGAGCCCGTCGGGGTCGTCGGGCGTGCCGAGCCGTTCGAGCACGCGGTCGAGCGGCCACGGCTCCTCCTGCGCGCGCAGGAGGAACGCCGGGACCACCTCGAGCGTCACCGCGGACAGGATGCCCGTGACCCCCAGCCCGAGCCGGCTGACCTCGAACAGGCCCGGCTCGTGCGCGGGCGACGCCTCGCGCACCTCGCCGTCGGCCCCCACGACGCGGACGCCGCGCACCTGCGTCGCGAGACCGCCGAGGCGTGCCCCGGTGCCGTGGGTGCCCGTCGAGATCGCGCCCGCGACCGACTGCCGGTCGATGTCCCCGAGGTTGCGCATCGCGAGCCCCGCGGCGGCGAGGGCCTCGTTGAGCCGGTGCAGGCGGATGCCCGCCCCGACGGTCACGAGGATCGCGTCGCCGTCGGTGCCGTCCGCCCCGCCGCGCGCGATGCGCTCGACGAGGCTGAGCCGGTCGAGGTCGAGCAGGAGGCCGTCCGTGACCGCGGCCGGGGTGAACGAGTGCCCGGCACCCACCGCGCGGACGGGCAGGCCCTCCGCCGCGGCGCGGGCGACGAGGCCGCCCAGCTCCGCCTCGTCGCGCGGCGAGGCCCGACGGCGCGGCGTCGCGGAGGCCGTGCGGGCCCAGTTGGTCCAGGAGAGGGCGTCGTCGCTGCTCACAGGTCGTACTGTCTCACGCCCGGCGGGTGGCGTACGTTCTCCCCATGACGACCCACACGGCACCGGGGGCGGACCAGGGCGCGGGCCCGCAGGACGGTGACGAGCGGGGCGCGACGCCGTCGCTCCTGGCCCGCCTGACCCGCGCGACCGCGACGCTCGACGGCCCGCTCGCCGTCGTCGACCTCGACCGGTTCGACGCCAACGCCGACGAGCTGCTCGCGCGCGCGGGCGGCGTCCCCGTGCGGGTCGCGTCGAAGTCCGTGCGGGTGCGCTCGCTCGTCGCGCGCGCGGGCGAGCGGGGCTTCCAGGGCGTCATGGCGTACTCGGTGCGCGAGGCGCTGTGGCTCGTCGAGTCGGGCGTCCGCGACGTCCTCGTGGGCTACCCGTCGGTCGACCGCGGGGCGCTCGCGGCGCTCGCCCGCCACGAGGCCGGCCGGCGCGAGGTCACGCTCATGGTCGACGACGCCGCGCACCTGGAGCTCGTGCGCCACGCGCTCGCCGAGACCGGCACCGGGGACGAGCCGCCCGTGCGGGTGTGCCTCGACGTGGACGCGTCGCTGCGCGTGGGCCTCGGTCTCGTGACGGTCCACCTGGGCACGCGCCGCTCGCCCCTGCACGGTGCGCGCGACGTCGCGTCGCTCGCCGCCCGGGTCGTCTCGACGCCCGGTCTCGCGCTGCGGGGCCTCATGTTCTACGAGGCGCAGATCGCCGGGATGCCGGACTCCAGCCTCGCCGTCCGCGCGGTCAAGCGGCTCTCGGTGCTCGAGCTGGGCGAGCGCCGGGGCGAGGTCGTCGCGGCGGTGCGGGACGTCGTCGGGCACGGCCTCGAGCTCGTGAACTCGGGCGGCACGGGGTCCCTCGAGACGTCGTCCGCCGACGCGGTCGTGACCGAGGTGACGGCCGGGTCGGGCCTGTACGTCCCGGGCCTGTTCGACGAGTACCGCGCGTTCCGGCCCCGGCCGTCGGCGTTCTTCGGCCTCGACGTCGTGCGCGTCCCGGGCCCGGGCTGGGCGACGGCGTTCGGCGGCGGGTACGTCGCGTCCGGCCCGGCGACCCGCAGCCGTCTGCCGCGCGTCGTGACGCCGGGCTGGTCGCTCACGGGCCGCGAGGGCGCGGGCGAGGTGCAGACGCCGCTGCACCGGTCGCGCGGCGCCGCCGGGGCGCCCGACCTGGGCGTGGGGGACCGCGTCTGGTTCCGCCACGGCAAGGCCGGCGAGGCCATGGAGCGGTTCGACCGCGTGCACCTCGTGCGCGGCGACGAGGTGGTCGACGTCGTCCCGACGTACCGCGGGGAGGGCAAGAGCTTCGGCTGACGCGGCGGGGACGGGCCGGCCGTCGCCCCGGCGTCGCTTCGGCCGCGACGGTGCGTCCCCGGTACCCTTGCGGCGTGACCCTTCGCCTGTTCGACACCGCCACGCGGGACGTGCGCGACTTCGTCCCCCTGACCCCGGGCGAGGTCGGCATCTACCTGTGCGGTGCCACCGTCCAGGCCGCCCCCCACATCGGGCACATGCGCTCGGCCGTCGCGTTCGACGTGCTCGTGCGCTGGCTCCGGCGCGGCGGCGCGCGGGTGACGCTCATCCGCAACGTCACCGACATCGACGACAAGATCCTCGCGAAGTCGGCCGACGCGGGCGAGCCCTGGTGGGCCTGGGCCGCGACGTACGAGCGCGCGTTCACCGCCGCGTACGACGCCCTGGGCGTGCTGCCCCCCACGTACGAGCCGCGCGCGACGGGCCACGTCCCGGACATGGTCCAGCTCATGCAGCGCCTCGTCGAGCGCGGCCACGCCTACACCACGGGCCCCGGCGACGTGTGGTTCGACGTGCGGTCCTGGCCCGAGTACGGCGCGCTCACCAACCAGCGCCTCGAGGACCTCAACCCCGTGCCCGACGACGTCCCCGCCGACGCCGAGGAGGCCGCCGCCAAGCGCGACCCGCGCGACTTCGCGCTGTGGAAGGCCCCGAAGCCGGGCGAGCCGGAGACCGCGTCGTGGGACACGCCGTTCGGGCGCGGCCGTCCGGGCTGGCACCTCGAGTGCTCCGCGATGGCGCGCCGCTACCTCGGCGACACGTTCGACCTCCACGGGGGCGGCCTCGACCTGCGGTTCCCCCACCACGAGAACGAGCAGGCCCAGTCGCGCGCCGCGGGCTACGGGTTCGCCCAGCACTGGCTGCACAGCGCGTGGGTCACGCAGGGCGGCGCCAAGATGAGCAAGTCGCTCGGCAACGGGCTGCTCGTGCGCGAGGTCCTCGCGACCACGAGCCCCGCCGTGCTGCGCTACGCGCTCGCGTCCGTGCAGTACCGCTCGATGCTCGAGTGGACCCCCGCCACGGTCGTCGAGGCCGAGGCGACGTGGGAGCGGCTGGCGGGCTTCGTCGAGCGGGCGACCGAGCGGGTGGGCGAGGTCGACGACGTGCGCGACGCCGAGCTCCCGACCGCCTTCACCGCGGCGATGGACGACGACCTCAACGTGCCGGCGGCGCTCGCCGTCGTGCACGAGCACCTGCGCGCGGGCAACGCGGCGCTCGCGGACCGGACGACGGCCGCGGACGCCGTCGCGCGCCACCACCTCGTGGCGGTGCGCGCGATGCTCGACGTGCTCGGGCTCGACCCGGGCGACGCGCAGTGGGCCGACCGCGGCGACTCGCGCTACGCGGCGGTGCTCGACGCCGTCGTGGGCGCGGAGCTCGCGGCGCGGGCCGAGGCGCGCGCGTCGCGGGACTTCGCGACGGCCGACGCGATCCGCGACCGGCTCGCCGCGGCAGGCGTCGCGGTCGAGGACTCGGCCGACGGCGCGCGCTGGACCCTCGCCTGACGCCCACCGGACGACGGCCGGGAGCCACCCGCCGGCGCACGAGACAGAGCTCCGGTAGCACGAGATAGAGCTCCGGTAACGCGAGGTAGAGCTCTGGTAGCGCGCGGGAGAACCCTGGTGACGACCACGGTTCCCCCTCGGCGGGGTGTCTGGGGGACACTGGACCCAGGAGCGAGACACGCACGCCGGGCGCCGAACCCGACGTGGACTGACCTGAACTGACCTGAACGACGACACGATCGGTGCACCATGGCTGGCAACTCACAACGACGCGGCGCGACCCGCAAGCCCGGAAGCAAGAAGGGCGCGACCGTCGGCTCGGGCGGGCAGCGGCGCAAGGGCCTCGAGGGCCGCGGGCCGACCCCGAAGGCCGAGGACCGCGTCTACCACGCGGCGCACAAGCGCAAGGTGGCCGACGAGAAGCGCGCGACCGGGCGCGGCGGCCCGGCGCGCGGCACCGAGCGTGCCGGCACGTCGCGCGGCGGGGCCTCGCGCGGTGGCGGCCCCAAGGGCCGCGGGTCGGTCCAGGAGGTCGTCGCGGGGCGCAACTCCGTCCTGGAGGCGCTGCGCGCACGCATCCCCGTCGAGGTGGTCTACCTCGCGTCGCGCCTCGACGCCGACGACCGCACGCGCGAGATCGTCGACATCGTCGCGGGCCGCGGCTACGACCTCCTCGAGGTGGGCAAGCCCGAGCTCGACCGCCTGACCGACGGGGCCGTGCACCAGGGCGTCGCGATCAAGGTGCCGCCGTACGAGTACGCGGACGTCGACGACCTGCTCGACGCCGCCGAGGCGTCCGGGCGGCCGCCGCTCGTCGTCGCGCTCGACGGCGTCACGGACCCGCGCAACCTCGGCGCGGTGCTCCGCTCCGCGGGCGCGTTCGGCGCGCACGGCGTCCTCGTGCCCGAGCGCCGCGCCGCGGGCGTCACCGCGTCCGCGTGGAAGGTCTCGGCCGGCGCTGCCGCGCGCGTCCCGGTGGCCCGGGCCACCAACCTCGTGCGCGCGCTCGGCGAGCTGAAGAAGGCGGGGTGCTTCGTCGTCGGGCTCGACGCGGGCGGCACCACGGCGATCGGCGACCTCCAGCTCGCGACCGAGCCGCTCGTCGTCGTCGCGGGCTCCGAGGGCAAGGGCCTGTCCCGCCTCGTGCGCGAGGCGTGCGACGTCGTCGCGTCCATCCCCATCGGCTCGGACACGGAGTCGCTCAACGCCGCCGTCGCGACGGGCATCTCCCTCTACGAGGTCGCGCGGCTGCGGCGCGAGGCCTGACCGCCCGCCGCATCACCGTCACGAGCGTCGCCCCGCCGGTCCCTGGACCGGCGGGGCGACGCTCGTCCGTCAGCCGTAGTACTCGGGGTCCTTCTCGCCGGGGGCGAGGCCGAGGATCGCCTTCTCGTCCGGGCGGTGGCGCAGGACGTTCTCCACGTACGACTGCGTCGCCTCCGCCATCGGCACGTCGCGACCGGCACGTTCCGAGATGAACCAGCGGTGGTCGAGGATCTCGTGGAACAGCTGCGCCGGCTCGAGCTTGCGGCGCAGGTTCCGCGGCACGGCCTGGATCGTGGGCTCGAACACACCGCTCAGCCAGTCGTGCGCGACGAACTCCTCGTCGTCGTTCTGCCGCTCGGCCGCCGCGCGGAACGAGTCCAGGTCGTTGAGCAGACGGCGGGCCTGGTTCTCCTGCACGTCGAGTCCGGTGAGCCGCAGCAGGCGTCGTGAGTGGTGCCCCGCGTCCACGACCTTCGGCTGGATCTGCACGGTCGTGCCGTCGATGTCGGTCGTGATCGCGAGCTCGTCGACGTCGAAGCCGAGGTTGTTGAGGTGCTCGATGCGGGCTGCGACGCGCCACCGCTCGTTCGCGTCGAACGACTCCGACGTCGTCAGCGCCTCCCACAGCTCCTCGTAGCGCGCGACGAGCGCGTCGCCGATCGCGACCTCGTCCACGTCCTCGTCGAGCAGCTCGCCGGCGGCGAGGTCCATGAGCTCGCCGATGATGTTCGTGCGCGCGAGGTCGACGTCGTACGAGCGCTGGCCGGGGGAGAGCTCGCGGTGCAGGTCGCCCGTCTCGGCGTCCACGAGGAAGGCGGCGAACGTCTCGGCGTCGCGCCGGAACAGCGTGTTCGACAGCGACACGTCTCCCCAGTAGAAGCCCACGAGGTGCAGGCGCACGAGCAGGACGGCGAGCGCGTCGATGAGGCGCGTGGCCGTGTCGGGGCGCAGCGACTGGCTGAACAGCGCGCGGTAGGGGAGCGAGAACTGCAGGTGCTCGGTGATGAGCACGGCCTCGAGCCGCTCGCCGTGCGCGTCCTGGCGCCCGGTGATGACGCCCACCGGGACGACGCTCGGCACCTCGAGCCGGCGGAGCTGCCGGAGCAGCTCGTACTCGCGGTACGCGACCGTCTCGCCGATCTCCTTGATCGCGATCACCCGCCCGGAGAGGCGGACGAACCGCACGATGTGCCGCGAGATACCGCGGGGGAGGGCGGCGAGCGTCTCCGCCGGCCACTCCTCGAGCGGGACGTCCCAGGGCAGGTCGAGGAGCGCCGGGTCGGGGGCCGACGCGGTGATCTGCAGGTTGTGCACCGTCACGGGTCCATTGTCCATGGTCGTGGGACCCGGGCGGGGCGGGCCCGACCCGTGAGGTCGGACCCGCCCCGCGACGAGGTGCCGCAGGTCAGGCGCAGGCGACCGCGTCGTGGTCGACCTCGACCGTCGACGTGACGTCCCCGCCGTCGACCGTCGCGGTGCCGGTGACGGTCACCGACCCGTTCTCGACGGAGGTGGAGCGCACCGCGAACGACTGGTACGCGTTCGCGCCCGGGGCGACGTCGGCGACCTCGCGGGTGCCGTACGGCGTCGCGAGCGTCACGTCGACGGGCTGGTCCTCGCCGTTCGTCGCCCGGACGGCGACGTACGCCTGGCCGGCGAGGCAGCGGGCCTGCACCTCGACGTCGAGGTCGAGCTGTCCGGCCGGTGCGCCGTAGACCTCGAGCTCGTAGAGGGAGAAGCCCCACTGCGTCGCGCGCTCGGTGAGGTAGAGCCGCACGTGCCGGCCCGTCCCGGTGATCTCCAGGTCGTCGAACCCGCCGTCACCGTCGGTGACGGTGCGGACCGTGGTCCAGGTCTCGCCGTCGGGGGACGTCTGGACCTCGTAGCCCGACCCGTACGCCGTCTCCCAGTCGACGACGACGCGGCTCAGGTCGTAGCTCGCGCCGAGGTCCACCGCGATCCACTCGGGCTCGCTCCACGCGCTGCTCCAGCGGGTCCCGGCGTTGCCGTCGACCGCCTTCTCGGGCTCGTGGCCGGCTTCGTCGATGCTGGAGGCCGTCACGGGCCGGCCCAGGGCGAGCGAGTCCTCGTCCTCCTCGCCGCCCCCGTCGTCGGACCGGAAGCAGCGCAGGTACTGGTAGGACTCCGCGGAGGTCTCGAACGACGATGCCCAGTCCCACTCGTAGGTGAAGTACTCGACGTAGGGCTCGGCCGCGGCGATGATCGCCGGGAGGTCGAGCTCGCCGCGGCCGAGCGCGACCTGCCGCATGTCGCCCGGCGCGTCGACGTTCACGGCGTCCTTGATGTGGAGCAGCTCGATGCGGTCCCCGTGCTCCTCGATCCACGCCGGGACGTCGAGGCCCGCGTCGGCGGCCCAGCCGACGTCGAGCTCGAACGTGACGTAGCGCGGGTCGGTGTTCTCCTCGATGACCTCCCAGGCACTGACCGTCTCGCCCGTCTCCGGGTGGGTGTACCGCGTGGTGAACTCGCTCTGGTGGTTGTGCAGCACGATCTTGTTCGCGCCGTTCTCGTGCGCGTACTTCCCGAGCTCGTTCACGTACGCCGCGGTGGCGACCGCCTCGTCGTAGGTGCCGTAGCCACCCGCCATGCCGCCGGTCCCGATGTAGTCCTGGCCCAGCGCGACGGCGTACGCGACCGTCTCGGGCCACGTGGCCCGGTCCGTGCTGCCGTGGCTCGACGACACCTGGAGGCCGTACCGGTTGAGGATCGCCCGGTAGTCGTCGACGGGCATCGCGTAGGGCTGGTTGTACGGCTCGACGTTCGTGAACCCGGCCGCGGCCACCTCGCCGAGCACGCGGTCGAGCGTCTCGGGGGACGGCGTCCCCGAGCCGCCGAGCTCGCCCACGTGCGTGTAGAGCTGGATCGAGATCTTGGCGTCGGGGAGGCCGTCGTCCGCGTCGCACGTGACGGCGGCGGTGGTCGACGGACCCGAGGACGGCGCGGGCCCGACGGGCGCTGCGACGGCCGGCGCGGCGGCGAGCGCGGTCGCGACGAGCGCGCCGGTGGCCAGCGCCGCGCCGAGGCGCCGGGCGCGCGGGGAGGGGGTCGGGATCTGCATGAGGCTCCAATTGACAGCGTTGTCGATTTGGGTGACGAACAGACGACTTTTGGCGTCGTGTGTGCAAAAGCAGTCTTGAGGTCCCCCATGACCCTGTCAAGGGCACGGACCCGGCGGGTCGGCGAGAGGGCGTGCCTCGCCGTCGCGAGCCCGGAACGCCGCAGGGCGGGCCCCCCGACCGGGAGGACCCGCCCTGCGGCGGTGGTGCGAGGTGTCAGCTGATGCGCTGACCCGAGGCGGCACCGAAGACGTGCGACTGACCCGGGCGGATCGTCACGTAGATGCGCTCGCCCTTGGCCGGGACGTTGCGCGGGTCGACGCGGACGATGACCTGGTTGTCGCCGGCGCCCGAGTGGACGTCGGCCTGCGAGGCCAGGTCACCCTTGAGCGTGCCGTAGACGAACGCGTCGGAGCCGAGCTCCTCGACGATGTTGACCTCGACCGGGAACGCAGCCTCGTTGGCCTGCGACACGACGTCGAGGGCCTCGGGACGGAAGCCGATCGTCACCTTGCCGTTGTCGGCCTCGGTGATCTTGGCGGCCGTCTCGCGCTCGAGCGCGATGCGCGCGGGGCCGACCTCGGCGACGCCGTTGCTGACCGCGAACGTGCCGATGTTCATCGCCGGCGAGCCGATGAAGCCCGCGACGAAGACGTTGGCCGGCGTGTCGTACATCTCGCGCGGCGTGCCGACCTGCTGGAGCAGACCGTCCTTGAGGACCGCGATGCGGTCGCCCATGGTGAGGGCCTCGGTCTGGTCGTGCGTGACGTAGACCGTCGTGACACCGAGGCGGCGCTGGAGCGACGCGATCTGGGTGCGCGTCTGGACGCGGAGCTTGGCGTCGAGGTTCGACAGCGGCTCGTCCATGAGGAACACCTGCGGCTGACGGACGATCGCACGGCCCATCGCGACGCGCTGACGCTGACCACCGGAGAGCGCCTTCGGCTTGCGGTCGAGGTACTCGGTGAGGTCGAGGATCTTCGCGGCCTCCTCGACGCGCTGGCGGATCTCCGCCTTCGGCGTGCCGGCGATCTTCAGCGCGAAGCCCATGTTGTCCGCGACGGACATGTGCGGGTACAGCGCGTAGTTCTGGAACACCATCGCGATGTCGCGGTCCTTCGGCTGGACGTCCGTGACGTCGCGGTCGCCGATGTAGATGTGTCCGCCGTTGACGTCCTCGAGGCCTGCGAGCATGCGGAGCGAGGTCGACTTGCCGCAGCCCGAGGGGCCGACGAGGACGAGGAACTCGCCGTCCTCGATGTGCAGGTTGAGCTGGTCCACGGCAGGACGCTCGGTCCCGGGGTAGACGCGGGTTGCGTGGTCGTAGGTGACCGTAGCCATGACTGGTACATCCCTCCACCGGCAGGTACGTGCCGGACGATCCGTTGTGCAGTGACGTGCCACGTCGACGTAGCTGTTCGCGATGGCGGACGAGCGTGTCTTCGACGACACAGAAGAAGTCGGACCCCCTCCGGAACGGGCAGGGGACCCGACGTCATCGTGACCCGATCCTACTCCCGGTCCTGAGTGCTTCGTCACAGCGTCGGTCACGATCCGGTAGCGGTTCGGTGCGGGCAGCAGGGTCCGCCGGGCGCGCGCCCGGCGGACCCTGCCCGGGGTCAGGCCTCCTGGCGCTCCAGGAGGTCCGCGAGGAGGTCGAGCACTGCGGCGAGCCCGTCGGCGTCGGGCACGCGCTGGGCGGCGAGCGTGTCGCCGTCGCCCACCTTGACGCCCAGGTCGCCCGGGCCGAGCACGGCGAACGCCGTCTCGTCGGTCGTGTCGTCGCCCGCGTAGAGTACGCGCGTGCGCGCGTCGGGGCACCCGGCGTCCTGCCCGACGACGTCCCGCAGCCGGTCCACCGCCTCGCCCTTCGACGTCTCGACGACCGCGACCTCGACGACGTCCTTCCCGTGCATCGCGTGCAGCCCGAGCCGCGCGGCCACCGCGTCGGCCAGGTGCTCGGCGGCCTGCGTGTCCGCCGCCGAGGCGAGCCGCGTGTGCAGGACGGCGGCGCTCGGCTTCTCCTGCACCCACGCGCCCTCCCGCCCCGCGACGGCCTCGGCCATGCCCGTGCGCAGGGCGGCGAGGTGGTCGGCCTGCTCCGGCGTGAGGTCGAGCGGGACGGCGTCGAGCCCGTCCTCGGTCACGTGCCCGGTCTCGGCGCCGTGGCTGCCCACGAGGTACGTGCCGACGGGCGGCTCGCTGCGCTCGGCGAGGTCCGCGAGGTTGCGGCCCGAGACGAGGGCGAGGCGCGTCGTCGTGCCGACGAGCGCGGCGGCCAGCCGGTCGACGGCGGCCCGGGCGGACGGCGCCATGCGCGCGGCGAGCGGGTCGTCGACGAGCGGCGAGAGCGTGCCGTCGAAGTCGAGCGCGACGAGCCGCGCGGCGGGTGGGCCGTCCGCGTCCGCCGCGAAGGCGCGCACGGCGTCGGCGACCGGCCCGGGCACGGGCGCGGGGTGGTGCGTCGCGGTCACGCGCCCTGCTCCGCGGGCTCGTCGGCGCCCTGGCGGGCGTCCTGCGGCGCACCCGGCTCGTCGTCCTCCGGGCGGCGGCGCGGCACGCGGGACGGCATCGCCGTGAGGACGCCGAGGAACGACTCCGACCACCGTGCGACGTCGTCGGTGAGGACCTTGCGACGCAGCCGGCGCATGCGCTTGCGCTGCTCGCGGTGGTCCATGTGCGCGGCCGCGACGATGATGTCCTTCATCCCGTCGATGTCGTGCGGGTTCACGAGGAGCGCGCCGGACGAGAGCTCGTCGGCGGCGCCCGTGAACTCGGAGAGCACGAGCACCCCGCGGTCGTCCGAGCGGGCCGCGACGTACTCCTTCGCGACGAGGTTCATGCCGTCGCGCAGCGCCGTGACGAGCATGACGTCGGCCGCGAGGTACAGCGCGGCCATCTCCTCGGGCGGGTAGGAGTGGTGCAGGTAGTGGATCGCGGCGTGCCCAATCTCCGCGTACTCGCCGTTGATCCGCCCGACCGCGCCCTCGACGTGCTCGCGCAGCTCCTGGTAGGCGTCGACGTTCTCGCGGCTCGGGCTCGCGACCTGGACGAGCGTGGCGTGCTCGACGTCGAGGCGGCCGTCCTGCAGCAGCTCGCCGTACGCCTTGATGCGGTGCCGGATGCCCTTGGTGTAGTCGAGGCGGTCGACGCCGAGCATCATGATGTCCGGGTCGCCGAGGTCCGCGCGGATCTCGCGCGAGCGCTGCTGGACCTCGGGCGTGCGGGCGAGCTCGTCGAACCGGCGCGAGTCGATCGAGATGGGGAACGCGGCGGCGCGGACGTGGCGGTCGCGCCCGTCCTCGCCCGGGACCGTGATGATCGGCCCGCGCGTCGTGTGGGCGCGCAGCCGTCGCACCGCACGGATGAAGTTCGCGGCGTCGCCCGCGCGCTGGAAGCCCACGAGGTCCGCGCCCAGCAGGCCGTCGATCACCTGGCGGCGCCACGGCAGCTGCTGGAACAGCTCGAGCGGGGGGAACGGGATGTGGTTGAAGAACCCGATCCGCACGTCCGGGCGCTGGGCGCGGATCATCTGCGGCACGAGCTGGAGCTGGTAGTCGTGCACCCAGACGACGGCGCCCGGCGCCGCCTGCGCGACGGCGGCGTCGGCGAAGCGCTGGTTGACGCGGCGGTACGCGTCCCACCACGTGCGGTGGTACGTGGGCGGCGAGATGACGTCGTGGTAGAGCGGCCAGAGCGTGTCGTTCGAGAAGCCCTCGTAGTACCGCTCGATCTCGTCGGCCGAGAGCGTCACGGGCACGAGGCGCATCTCGTCGGCGTCGAACGGCTCGCTCGCCAGGTCGGGCGCGCCGGACCAGCCGACCCAGGCGCCGTCGGACGCCTGCATGACGGGCTCGAGCGCCGTGACCAGGCCTCCGGGCGACCGCTTCCACTCGATCTCACCGCCGGGGCCGACCGTGAAGTCCACGGGCAGCCGGTTGGCCACCACGACGAGATCGAATCCCTCTTTGCCTGTCAATGGACCTCTCCTTGAGCTTCGATGAATCGCGCCTGGGCGGCCCAGGGTAGTCCGCTCGTCGGGCGCATGGACGGGTCGTCCGGTGCCGGTCACATGCCGGACGCCGCCCCGGGCCGGGTCGCCCACCGGGCCCGTCGGGGCCGCACCCTCCAGCGCCGGCCCGTCCACTGCGGCTACCTTGTCACCATGGAGGAGCCCACGCAGCGCGTCGAGGCGCGGAACGTCGCCGGGGGGCCGTCGCGCGGACCCGCCCCCGGCAGCGAGGTCGGGGGCTACCACCTCGGTGCGCGGCTCGGGTCCGGCGCCATGGGCACCGTCCACAGCGCGCACGACGGCGGCGGCAACCTCGTCGCGATCAAGCTCCTGCACGCGCACGTCGACCTCGACGCCGCCGCGCAGGGCCGCGAACGGCTGCGTCGCGAGGCCCGCGCCCTCCAGCGCCTGCGGCACCCCGCCGTCGCGCAAATCCTCGACGTGGAGCTCGACGGCCCGGACGCGTTCATCGTCACCGAGCTCGTCGACGGGCCCACCCTCGAGGACGAGATCGCCGAGGGCGGGCCGCTCGACGCCTGGGACCTCTACGAGCTCGCCGACCAGCTCGCCGCCGCGCTCGAGGCCGTGCACGCGGCCGGCGTCGTGCACCGCGACCTCAAGCCGAGCAACGTCATGGTGTCCTCCCGAGGCCCGGTGCTCATCGACTTCGGCATCGCCCAGGGGCTCGAGGACGCGCGCGTCACGTCCACGGGCCTCGTCATGGGCACCCCGGGGTACCTGGCGCCCGAGCTGCTCGAGGGTGCGGCCCCCAGCGTGGACACCGACTGGTGGGGGTGGGCTGCCCTGCTCGCCTACGCGGCGACCGGTCGGGCGCCGTTCGGCGTGCGCCCGACGGACGTCGTGCTCGCCCGCGCGCGCAGCGGACGCCCCGACCTCGCCGGCCTGGGGCCCGTGACCGCGCACGCGATCGGTCGTGCGCTGCACGCCGACCCGGCGCAGCGCCTCGGGCCGACCGAGGTCGTGGCCGCCCTGCGGCACGCGGCCGACACCGGCGACGCCGCGCCCGCGACCCAGGTGGTCGCGCCGCCCACCGGACCGACGCAGGTGATGCCGCCCGTCGCCGTCGTGCCGGGCGGCACGGGGGCCCAGGCGTGGACCGGCGCGTCCGCGTGGACCGGCCAGGCCCAGGTCGTGCCGCCGCCCCTGCCCACGTCGCAGGCGCAGGTCAACGACGGCCGCACGATGGCCGTCCCCGTCGGGCACGACCTCATGGACGACCTCGGCGCCCCGCCCCTCGGCGAGGACGGCGAACCGCTCTACGTGCGCCCGGTGCCCGCCGCGCGGCGCACCGCGCTGCTCCTGCTCGCCGTGCCGCTCGTGCTGCTCGGCGCGACCTACCCCGGCGTGGCGTTCGTCGTGCTGTCGGTGCTCGTCGTGCTCGCGCGCGTCGTCGGCGTGACGACCGAGTCGCTGCACACGCGGCGCGAGCGGCGCGGCGTCTCGTCGCGGGACACGGTGCGCGCGGTCGCGGCGTCGCCCTGGTACGTCGTGCGCGCGCTCGTCGGCGCGCTCCCGTCCCTGCTGGTCGCGGCGTGCGCCGCGGTGCTCGTGGTCGTGGCCGGCTGGTGGCTGCTCGAGTCCGACCGCTGGGTCGTCGTCGAGGGGCCCGACGGCGGCAACGCGCCCGTCGTGACGACCGTGCTGCTCTGCCTCGCGGCGGTCGCGGCGGTGACCCTGGCCTGGGTCGGGCCCCTGACGCACCTCACGCGGTACGGGACGCGGACCGCGCTGGCGCGGCTCGCCCCCGGCCGCACGGGGACGCTCGTGCTCGCCGGCCTGGGTCTCGTGCTCACCGTCGTGTCCCTCGTGCTCCTCGGGGGCGACCCGGGCGTCACCTGGTGGCCGTTCCCCGGCCCGCCGTCGCTGCGCTGAGCCGGCACCGGCCCTTCCCAGCCCGCTGCCAGGCCGCGCGCGTAGGATGGGCGCCGTGCTCCGGACGACGGTGCCGCGCGCCCTGTCGCGCGGCGTGACGCGCACGTCCGTCGTGCCCGCAGCCGGCCGTCTGCTCGGCCCCGCGCTCCTGCTCCTCACCCTCCTCGCCGCCGTGGTGACGCACCTCGCCGACCGCGGGTACGCCGTCGTGCACCAGTGCGTGACGGTGCCGGGGGTGTGGGGAGCCGCCGGGATGCACCTCGCGCTCGTCCACGAGGTGCCGGACTGCCCGTCGGGCACCGCGCTCGGGGGCGACCCGGCCGCCATGGTCACCGTCGTGGGCGCGCTCGCGCTGCCCGTCGTCGTGGCCCACGCGGCGGCGGCTGCCGTCGCGTGGGGGCTCTCCGCGTGGGCGCGACGCGCGCACGAGCGCTCCCGCGCCGTCGTGACCGGTCCCGGGCGTGCGCTGCGCGCCGTGCTCCGGGGGGCGCTGCGCCCCGCGGGGTCGCTCGTCGGGGCCGCGCGCCGCGTCGTGCGCCCGGTGCCCGACGCCGTCCCCACCGCGCTGCACCACCTCGCCGACGCGGTGGTACGCACCCGGCGCGGGCCGCCGCAGGTCGCGCTCGTCTGACGACGCCGTCGGACGCACCGCCCGCGCGACCCCGTCGGCGCGCACCCTGACACATCCCCAGCTCTCGGCCACTCCCTCGGAGGACGACCATGCCCAGCAACGAAACCCAGACCAAGGCCCAGCGCCGCGAGGCCGCGCGCGCAGAGGCGCTCGCGCTGCGCGAGGCGCAGGCCAAGCGCGACAAGCGCAACCGCCTCATCACGATCGGAGCGCTCGTCGCGGGCGTCCTCGTCCTCGTCGGCGTGTTCCTCGCCGTGTGGATCCCGGCCATGAACGACCGGAACAAGACGATCGACGCCGTCGCGGCGGGCAACCTCGCCGACGTCACGAACCCCGCCACGAGCGACGCCGAGGACGGCGGCATCCCGATCGGCGCGGACGGCGCCGCCGGGACGCGGAACGAGGGCGCCGTCGAGGTCGGGGTCTACCTCGACTACATGTGCCCCATCTGCGGCCAGTTCGAGGAGACCAACGGCGCGACGCTCGACCAGCTGCGCGAGTCCGGTGACGTGACCGTCGTGCTGCACCCGATCTCGATCCTCGACCGCGTCGCGCAGTCGCAGCAGTTCTCGACCCGCTCCGCCGCCGCGGCGGCCTGGGTCGCCGACCGCGCGCCCGAGTCGATGAACGACTTCAACACCGCGATGTTCCAGAACCAGCCCCAGGAGGGCAGCGGGACCCTGACCGACGCCCAGATCGCCGACATCGCGGAGCAGGCGGGCGTGCCCGCCGACGTCGCCGCCGGCATCGAGGACGGGACCGCCGTCGAGACGTTCGGCGACTGGGTCGCGACGGCGTCGAGCCTCGTCAACCAGGACACGTCGCTGCACGGCGAGCGCGGGTTCGGCACGCCGACCATCACGATCAACGGCGAGCGGTGGGAAGGCAACTGGAACGACCCGAACGCGCTGCCCGAGGCCGTCACCGCCGCCCAGGGCTGACCGGCACGTCGTCGGTGTCCTGACCCGCGCCGCCCGTGCCCTACCGGCGCGGGCTGCCGACCGGGGCGCGCCGGTCGAGCAGGTAGTCTGTTCGCTCGCCCGGCAGCCCCGGGAACGCCGCCTTAGCTCAGCCGGTAGAGCACTCGCCTTGTAAGCGAACGGTCGTCGGTTCGAATCCGACAGGCGGCTCCACCACGACGCCCCCGGCTCCACGGAGCCGGGGGCGTCGTCGTGCCGGTGCGCACCGCGGGGTCAGCAGTCGGTCGGCAGTCGCTGCCCGGATCGGTGGTGGCGCGAGCCGATCTCGGCAGGTGCTGCCGAGGTCGCCCGCGCTCAGCGGTCGGCGAGCGGGACGGGCAGGAGCTCGGGCGCCTTGGGGAGCCGCCCGTCGCCCGACGACGTCCCGCGCAGCCGCCGCTGCGCCCACGGCACGACGTGCGTGCGCACCCACTGCGCGTTCTGCCGCGCGCGGTCCAGGGCTGGTGCGGGCGGGAGGGGAGCCAGCGGGTCGTCCCACGCGGCGTCGTCGGGCGCCTGGCCGAGCGCGACGAGCGCCGCCTGGGCGACCCGCGCGTGCCCCGCGGGCGTCAGGTGGATGCGGTCCTCCGACCACACGCGCCAGTCCTGGAGCGCGCGCATGCCCCACAGGTCCAGCACGTACGCGCCCTGCCGACGCGCGATCGACCAGATGTGGGCGTTGTACACGCCGACGCGCGGGCGCGTGAGGCCGACGAGCGGCGACTGCGAGGCGTCGAAGCCGGTCGCCATGAGCACGTCGATCCCCGCGCCGCGCAGGCGCGAGACCGCGTGCTCGAGGTTGCGCGCGAGGCGGTCGACGTCGGCGTTCGGCCGCAGGATGTCGTTGCCGCCGCCGATGACGCTCACGAGGTCCGGCCGGAGTTCGAGCGCCGCCGGCACCTGCTCCGTGAGGATCGAGCGCAGCTTGCGCCCGCGGATGGCGAGGTTCGCGTACCGCAGCGGGTCCTCGCCGGCGGCGACGCGGCGGGTCGCGAGGTGCTGGGCGAGAAGGTCGGCCCACCCGCGCTGGTGGTCCTCCTCGCCGGGGTACGGGTCCCACAGCCCTTCGGTGAACGAGTCGCCGATCGCGACGTAGCTCGTCCAGCGCGGAGCGGGGTCGTCGGGTCGGCGTGCGTCGGCGGTGTCACCGGCCAGGGGAGTGGTCGTCGGGTTCTGCGTCGTCACCCGCCCCATTGTGCTCCTGCAGGGCGGTGCGCCGTCGACCCGGCGATCCTGGCGGGTCGAGCAGGCGGTCCTGGCGCGTCACGCGGCGCGGACGAGCCAGGACCACCTGCTCGGCGGAGACGGGGGCGGGGGGCCGGGGGCGGGCGGAGGTCACGCCGGGGGGAGGGTCCAGTCGACGGGGGCGGCGCCCTGGGCGACGAGGAGCTCGTTGACGCGCGAGAACGGGCGCGACCCGAAGAAGCCGCGGCGCGCGGAGAGCGGGCTCGGGTGGGCGCTCGCGACGACGGGGGTGTCGCCGAGCATCGGGCGCAGGGTCGCGGCGTCGCGACCCCAGAGGATCGCGACGAGCGGGGCGTCGCGCGCGACGAGCGCCCGGATCGCCGCCTCGGTGACGGCCTCCCAGCCCTGGCCGCGGTGAGACCCGGGCTCGCCCGGACGGACCGTGAGCACGCGGTTGAGGAGCATGACGCCCTGGTCGCTCCACGCGGACAGGTCGCCGTTCGCGGGGGTCGGGGCGCCGACGTCGTCCGCGAGCTCGGCGAAGATGTTCTGGAGCGAGCGGGGCACGGGGCGCACGTGCGGCTGCACGGAGAACGACAGCCCCATCGGGTGCCCGGGCGTGGGGTACGGGTCCTGCCCGACGACGAGCACCCGCACCTCGGCCAGGGGGCGCGAGAACGCGTTGAGGATGGCCGACGGCGCGGGGAGGTACTCCCGTCCGGCCGCCACCTCGGCGCGCAGGAAGTCGCCGAGCGCGTGCAGCTGCGGCTCGACGGGCGCGAGGGCCTCGGCCCAGTCGGGCGCCATGATGCTCGCGAGGGCCGGGCGGGGGTCGGCCGTCGAGGCGGTCGCGACCGGGTCGACGGCGACGGGCTGGGCGGGTGCGCTCTCCACGGCCCCGAGCCTAACCGGCGTCCTCGGCACGTCCGGAGCGTGCGGCGAGGACGAATGACACGGGTGTGGTTCGTGCGTAGGCTGGGAGGCGGCCGCGCGCGGGAGTGCGCAGGTCCGGTGACGAGAGAGTGCAGGGAGGGAACGATGAGCGAGGCGGCGTACGTGCTCGACGGACCCGACGCGGTCGGCGACCCGACAACCTCGGAGGCGCCGGCGTCGGGCCTGAGCGAGCGGGACCAGGAGATCCTGGCGTTCGAGCGGCAGTGGTGGAAGTACTCGGGCGCCAAGGAGCAGGCGGTGCGCGAGCTGTTCGACATGTCCGCGACGCGCTACTACCAGGTGCTCAACGCGCTCATCGACTCCCCGGCCGCGCTCGCGCACGACCCCATGCTCGTCAAGCGGCTGCGGCGGATGCGGTCCACCCGGCAGCGGGCGCGCACGGCGCGCCGGCTCGAGGGTCTCTGACCCGGGACGACGGGCCGCGCGTGAAGTCCGGGCGAACAGGGCGTTTAGCCGAGAGCCCCGACCGGGCTACCCTGTCGCCGTGACGAAGAGCCGCTACCCGTACGCGCCCGACGAGTTCGACGCGCCCGCGCCGCAGGGTGCGCCCGTGGGGGTGCACCGCACGCCGCGCAGCGGGTGGAGCAAGACGTGGCCGTTCCTGCTGGTCGCCGTCGTCTTCGCCGGCCTCGCGTACGGGGGCGTCGCGCTGCTGTCCGACAACGGTGCCACGGACGACCCGCCGCAGGCGCAGTCCACGGAGCCGCCGCCCGCGGAGACCGAGGAGCCGCCCGCGGCGGAGGAGCCGCCCGCGACCGAGGAGCCGCCGGCCGCGGAGGAGCCGCCCGCGACCGAGGAGACGCCCGAGACCCCGGACCTCGCGACGCTCATGGCGGCGGCCGACCCGAGCGCCTACGTCCGCGTGCTGAACGACAGCGGCATCGGCGGCGAGGCGGCCAAGGGCAAGGACGCCCTCGACGCGCAGGGCTTCAGCAACACCGTCGCCACGGACTACACGAACGGGCCGGCGCCGGTCGACGTCACCACGGTCTGGTACGTGCCCGAGCGGAGCGACACCGCCGCCGCCGTCGCCGCGACGCTGGGCATCCCCGCGGAGAACGTCGTCCAGGTCGACAGCCTGCGCGAGGGCGACGTCGCGGTGATCATCAAGTCCGAGCTGGCGCCGGTCGGCTGACCCGGACCCCCGGGCCGCCCCGGCCGTGGCACCACGACCTGACGCTGCACCCGCGTGACCTGCTCGTTCGGCCCGGAGTCCGACGAGCGCCACCTGCCGTTCGACCTTCCGTGCACGCCGCCTGCGGGCTAGGCTCGGGCTACCACGGGGCGGCGGTCGCCTCGCGGGCGACGATGCACGAGGAGACGTACATGGCTCAGGGGACCGTGAAGTGGTTCAACGCCGAGAAGGGCTACGGGTTCATCACGCCCGCAGCGGGTGGGCAGGACCTCTTCGTGCACTTCAGCGCGATCCAGACGGACGGCTACCGCACGCTCGACGAGGGCCAGGAGGTCGAGTTCGAGCTCGGCCAGGGCAGCAAGGGCCCGCAGGCCGAGCAGGTGCGGCCGCTCTGAGCCCGGCTCCGAGGGTCGCGTGACGGAGGATCTCGACGCCGTCGTCGTCGGTTCGGGCCCCAACGGCCTGGCCGCCGCCGTGACCCTCGCACGCGCCGGTCTCTCCGTGCGCGTGCTGGAGGCGCAGCCGACGTCGGGCGGCGGGGCCCGCACGCTCGACCTCGGGCTGGCCGACGGCGTCGTGCACGACGTCTGCTCGGCGGTGCACCCGATGGCGTGGGCCTCGCCGTTCTTCGAGGCGTTCGACCTCGGCGCGCGCGGCGTGGAGCTGCTCGCGCCGGAGGTCTCGTACGCACACCCCCTTGACGGGGGTCGTGCGGGCGTGGCCTATCACGACCTCGAGCGCACGGTCGAGCGGCTCGGGGTCGACGGCGCCGCCTGGCGCGCCTTGCTCGGCCCGCTCGCCGAGGGGTGGCGCGACGTCGTCGCGGTCGCTCTCGGTGACAAGCGCTCGGTGCCGGGGCGCGTGCTCACGCCGAGCGGCGCCGGTGTGACGGCCCGGTTCGGCGCGGCGGTGCTGGAGCAGGGGAGCCCCGCGTGGACGCGGCGCTTCCGCACCGACGAGGCCGGCGCGCTCCTCACGGGCGTCGCGGCGCACGCCATCTCGCGCCTCCCGTCGCTCGCCGCGGCCGGGACGGCGGTGCTGCTGGCGTCGCTCGGCCACGCGCCGGGCGGCTGGCCGCTGCCGCGCGGCGGCTCCGGCGCGATCGTCGCCGCGCTCGAGGACGACCTGCGCGCCCATGGGGGCGACGTCGTCACGGGCCACCGGGTCGGTTCGCTCGCCGACCTGCCGCGGGCCCGTGCCTACGTGTTCGACACGACGCCGCGCGTCGTCGCGGACGTGTTCGCGGACCGGCTCCCGCCGCGTGCGGAGGATGCGCTGCGCCGGTTCCGGCACGGCGACGCCGCCGCGAAGGTCGACCTCGTGCTCTCCGGGCCCGTGCCCTGGGCCGACCCGGAGGTGGGGCGCGCGGGGACCGTGCACCTCGGCGGGACGCGCGCCGAGATGGCGCGCAGCGAGGCCGACGTCGCGGCCGGTCGCCACGCCGCCCGGCCCGTGGTGCTCGTGAGCGACCCGACCGTGGTCGACCCCGGGCGCGGGGCGGGCGGGCTGCGCCCGCTGTGGACCTACGCGCACGTGCCCGCCGGGTCGACGCGCGACGTGACGGAGGACGTCGTCGCGCAGGTCGAGCGGTTCGCGCCGGGCTTCCGGGACGTCGTCGTGGCGTCGCGCTGCGTGCCCGCGGCGGAGATGGCGGCGCACGACGAGAGCTACGTGGGCGGCGACATCGCGGGCGGTGCCGTGAGCATGTGGCAGATGGTCGCGCGGCCCACGCCCCGGTTCGACCCCTACGCCGTCGGGCTGGAGGGCGTCTACCTGTGCTCGGCGTCCACGCCGCCCGGGCCGGGCGTGCACGGCCTCGGGGGCTGGTACGCCGCGCAACGGGTGCTGAGGCGCGAGTTCGACGTGCGCGACGCGCCCGACCTGGCGCCCGTCGCGACGAGCGGCGCGACCACCCGGTAGCCCCGGCGCGCCGGCCGCGGCGGACCGGGAGAGCCCAGGAGGACCGTCAGCCCGCGCCGCCCGGCGTGCCCTGGTTGCCGAGCTCCACGAGCGCGAGCACGACGAGCGCGGAGCTCCACGACAGCGGCGCGACGGCGGCGGGCGAGCCGTCGGCGAGGACCTTCTCCGGGATGGCCCCGGACGCGGTGCGGTGGTCGTCGACCCAGCGGAGCCACTCCTCGGCGTCGGCGCGGTCCTCGGGGTCGGACGACGACGCCGCCGCCAGCGCGTACAGCGTGGTCTGGGGGGTCCACGAGATGCCGTCGGCGCGCCAGCCCGCGCCCGGCGCGAGCCCGCCGGCCGGGCGCAGCATCTCGCGCACGGACGCGCGCCAGGCCTCGTCCGCCCCGGCGAGCGGCTCCGGCTGGAACGGCGGCAGCACGAACGCGGTCGAGGCGTCGCGCGCGCCGCCCGTGACGTGGCGCGGGTAGCCCTGGGACCCGAACGAGCGCTCGACCGCCATGCGCAGACGGGCGGCGGCGAGGGTCGCCTCGTGCGCGCGCGGCGCCTCGCCCGCGGCCGCGTACACGTCCGCCGCGGCCTCCAGGCCCGCGAGCAGCGGTCCGGCGGTCCCGAGCGTGAGGGACGTGGGCTCGACCTCCCAGTAGTCGCTCGACGGCGGCGGCAGCGGGTCCTCGCCGTCGACGAGCCCGAGCGCGTGGTCCGTCGCGGCGTCGACCAGCGGGCGCAGCTCGGCGGCCACCTCGGGGCGGTCCGCGGCGGGCGTCTCCTCCAGCACGACGTCGGTGGCCCACAGGACCCAGCCGACGCCGTCGGACTGGATGCCCCGGTCGTCCGGGACCCCCGACCCGTCGGGGAGGTAGCGCGCGTGGAACGAGCCGTCGTCCTCCTGGACCCGGGCGAGGAAGCCGAGGACGGCGCGCGCGTCGTCGACGTGACCGGTGCGTGCGAACGCCGCCGCGGTGAACGACGCGTCGCGCGGCCACACGTAGCGCCACCTGGGCGACGGCGCGGCGAGGGCGGCGCCGTCGTCGAGCGTCAGCGCGCGCAGGTCGAGGAGGGCCGCCTCGCCGAGCGCGGCGAACGGCCCGCCTGTCCCCGGTACGACGCCGGACGCGAGCCAGGCCCGCGACGCGGTGGCGGTCTGGTGGGCGAGACCGGGGTCGAGGAGGGCCGTCGCGTCGAGGCGCGCCCCGGCGACCTGCGCGAGCCGGTCCGCCTCGCCGTCCGCGGGGTCGACGCCCGCGGCGAGCGCGCCGGGGTCGAGCGCCGCCGGGTCGAGCACGCGGCTGCCCTCGAGGTAGGTCGCGCCCACGCCGGGCGCGAGGCGCAGCACCGCGGGGCCGCCGTCGGGCCCGGTCGTCACCGCGACGCCGTCCTGGTAGAGGTCGATGTGCTCGCCCGAGGGCGCCGCGACCGCGGTCGCGGCGGTCAGGCCGAGGGCAGGGACCAGCACGAAGCCGGCCAGGGCTGCGAGGGGGCGCCACGACGGTGTTGCGCGGATCACACCGCGCATCCTAGAGCGAGCCGCGCGGCGCTCGGTTTCGCCCCTCGCGATACGCGGCGGCGTGGCGCGCCGCTGTCTTGCACTCGCACCGTGCGAGTGCCAATAATGGCGTTAGCACTCTCGTCACGAGAGTGACAGAAGTGACCAGCGCAGGCAGCCGCTCAGGCGGCTGCGGCGCAACCCACCAGGTCGACAGGTGAGGCCCGCCCTGGCGGCGTGACATGAACGCCGCCGTCGTGGGCCGTCCGTCGCGGGCGCCGGCCGACCGCCATACGCCACCAGCGGAGGATCATTCCCCATGGCCAAGATCATCGCCTTCGACGAGGAGGCTCGTCGGAGCATGGAGCGCGGGCTCAACACGCTCGCCGACACCGTCAAGGTCACCCTCGGCCCCAAGGGCCGCAACGTCGTGCTCGACAAGAAGTGGGGCGCGCCGACCATCACGAACGACGGCGTCTCCATCGCCAAGGAGATCGAGCTCGAGGACCCGTACGAGAAGATCGGTGCGGAGCTCGTCAAGGAGGTCGCCAAGAAGACCGACGACGTCGCGGGTGACGGCACGACCACCGCGACCGTGCTCGCCCAGGCGCTCGTGCGCGAGGGCCTGCGTGTCGTCGCGGCCGGCGCCAACCCGATCGCCGTCAAGCGCGGCATCGAGAAGGCCGTCGACGCGGTGACGGAGCAGCTGCTCAACGCCGCGAAGGACATCGAGACCAAGGAGGAGATCGCCGCCACGGCCGCCATCTCCGCCGGCGACCCCGCGATCGGCGAGCTCATCGCCGAGGCCCTCGACAAGGTGGGCAAGGAGGGCGTCATCACGGTCGAGGAGTCGAACACGTTCGGCCTCGAGCTCGAGCTCACCGAGGGCATGCGCTTCGACAAGGGCTTCCTCGCGCGCTACTTCGAGACGGACCCCGAGCGCCAGGAGGCCGTGCTCGAGGACCCGTACGTCCTCATCGTCGAGTCCAAGATCTCGAACGTGAAGGACCTGCTCCCGGTCCTCGACCAGGTCATGAAGGCCGGCCGCTCGCTCCTCATCATCGCCGAGGACGTCGAGGGCGAGGCGCTCGCGACCCTGGTGCTCAACAAGATCCGTGGCACGTTCAAGTCCGTCGCCGTCAAGGCCCCGGGCTTCGGCGACCGCCGCAAGGCCATGCTCCAGGACATCGCGATCCTCACCGGCGGCCAGGTCATCACCGAGACGGTGGGCCTCAAGCTCGAGAACGCGACGCTGGACCTGCTCGGCCAGGCGCGCAAGGTCGTCGTCACGAAGGACGAGACCACGATCGTCGAGGGCGCGGGCGACGCCGACCTGATCCAGGGTCGCGTCAACCAGATCCGTGGCGAGATCGAGAAGTCGGACTCCGACTACGACCGCGAGAAGCTCCAGGAGCGCCTCGCGAAGCTCGCCGGCGGCGTGGCCGTCATCAAGGCGGGTGCCGCGACGGAGGTCGAGCTCAAGGAGCGCAAGCACCGCATCGAGGACGCCGTCCGCAACGCGAAGGCTGCCGTCGAGGAGGGCATCGTCGCTGGTGGTGGCGTCGCGCTCATCCAGGCCGGTGCCGTGGCGTTCGAGAAGCTCGAGCTCGAGGGCGACGAGGCGACCGGTGCGCAGATCGTGCGCGCCGCGATCGACGCCCCGCTCAAGCAGATCGCGGTCAACGCGGGCCTCGAGGGTGGCGTCGTGGCGGAGAAGGTGCGCAACCTCCCGTCGGGCCAGGGCCTCAACGCCGCGACCGGTGTGTACGAGGACCTCCTCGCCGCCGGAGTGAACGACCCGGTCAAGGTCACGCGCTCCGCGCTGCAGAACGCCGCCTCCATCGCGGCGCTGTTCCTCACGACCGAGGCCGTCGTGGCCGACAAGCCGGAGAAGGCCGCCCCCGCGGGCGACCCGACCGGTGGCATGGGCGGCATGGACTTCTGAGCCGACCCGCCTCCCCTCACGGGGAGTCGTAGGACACCGAAGGCCGTCGGCCGGGTTCGCCCGGCCGGCGGCCTTCGTCGTGCCCTGAAGAGAGCTCCCGGGCGGGGCCTACCGCGCCGTGAACAGGCGCGTGGCCTGCGACTCGGCGTCGGCGTAGGTCTGCGCGGCGGCGCCGAGCGCGGCCGTGATGTCGTCGAGCGCGACCTCGACCTGGGTCTGCGTCGTCTGCCACTGCGCCATGACGCCCGTGAACGACGTCGCCGCCCCACCACGCCACGACGTCTGCAGGTCCGTGAGGTGCCGCATCATGGCGCCGACCTCCGCACGGATCGCCGTGACCGACCCGTGCACCGCGGCGCTCGCCTGCGCGACGCGCGCGCTGTCCACCTCGTACCGGCTCATCCGAACCTCCGTCGTCCCTCGGCCCGCGGGCCGTCCCTCGCCCCGGTGAGCACCGGGGCGTGGCGACGACGGTAGGCGGACCTCCCCGGGTCCGGAGGGGCGGCGGTCAGGCCTGTGGACGGCGGTTCAGGCGCCGGAGGCTGGGGACGCCGTCGACGCCTCCGCGAGCTTGGCCTGCTCCTTGCGCAGGCGCTGGAGCTCCGCGTCGAGGTTCTGCCGCGCGGCCTCCTCCCAGGCCGCGCCGAGCGGGCTCGAGAAGAGCGTGCGCCGGTCGAGCAGCTTCGTGAGGATCGCGATGCGGGCGCGCACGTAGTCGGGCTTGGGGATGTGCGCGTACTCGTCGCGCACGTCCTTGAGGTACTCCTTGTAGCGCTGCGGCTCGGCCGCGAGCATCGCGAGGTCGGCGTCGCACAGGACCGCGCAGTCGAAGTCGGAGGCGTCCGGGGCGTGGCGGACGAGCGCGTTGACGAGGTGCGCGACGCGCCGCACCGCGGGCTCGGGGACGCCGAGCCGCGTGAGCTCGGCGACGGCGAGCGCGGCGCTCGCGGTCTCGTCCTCGCCGCCCTTGTTGGCGTAGGTCGCGCGGCCCTTCGCGTCGAAGATGGCGCCGTGGTACCAGGCCGCGAGCCGGACGAGGTCGGGGTCGTGCGTCTCCTGCGAGAGCTCGTCGACCCGGCCCAGGACGTCGGCCAGGTGGCGCAGGTTGTGGAAGTGGCGTCCCGGCTGGTCCCAGCGGTCGAGGAGCCCCTGCCCGACGGCGCGGATCTCGTCGTCCGGGGCGGTCGCCCCGGCGCCCCGGGCGCTGCGGACGAACGAGGAGAGGAACCACTGCGGTGCGTCGGCGCTGTTGACGCCCATGAACTTCAGCCTTCTTCGACGGAGACGAGCAGGACGGAGGTCGTCGTCGCCGGGCGTGCTGCCCGGCGCGGAGGCCCCCGCGTCGCCGCGCGGCCTCGTCTTCAGCCTAGGTCTCGCGGGACGACCCGCCATCGTAGCCCCAGTCGGCGGCGCGTCGGGACGCCCCGGCGGGCTCCCACGCGACGTCGCGGACGGTCGTCGACGAACCCGCAGGTCGGGCGGGGTGCGGGCCGTCAGGAGCCGAGCGGGAGGTCCACGCGGACGGTGAGCCCGCCGCCCGGCGTCTCACGGACCGACACGCGGCCGCGGTGCGCCCCGACGATCGCGGCGACGATCGCCAGACCGAGCCCGGACCCGCCGGACGAGCGGTTGCGCGACGTGTCCGCCCGGTAGAACCGCTCGAACAGACGGCCCCGTTGGGTCGTCGGGACGCCCGGGCCGTGGTCGCGGACCTCGAGCACCGCGACGTCGCGCGCGGCGTCGCCGGCCGGGGCGCCGCTCCCGCCCGCGCCGTCGCCCGACGGCGCGTCGTCGGACCGGGGCGCAGGCGCCGCACCGAGCGCGATCTCCACCGGCGTGCCCGACGGCGTGTGGCGCGCGACGTTCCCGACGAGGTTGGCGAGCACCTGCCGCAGCCGGTCCTCGTCGCCCACGACGCGCAGCGACGCCGGCGCGTCCGCGCCCGGCGCGAGCCCGACGACCCGCACGTCGCGCGCGGGGTCGAGCGCGTGCAGGTCCTGCGCGGAGTCCCGTGCGAGGGAGACGAGGTCGACCGGCTCGTGGCGCAGCGGCCGGCCCTCGTCGAGCCGCGCCAGGGCGAGCAGGTCGTTGACGAGCGTGCCCATGCGGGTCGCCGAGTCCTCGATGCGGCCCATCGTGTCGTCGACCTTGTCCGGGGTGTCGAGCGCGCCCATGCGGTACAGCTCGCCGTAGCCGCGGATCGTCGCGAGCGGCGTGCGCAGCTCGTGGCTCGCGTCCGAGACGAAGCGCCGCATCCGTTCCTCCGACGCCTCCTGGACGGCGAACGCCTCCTCGATCTGGGTGAGCATCGCGTTGAGCGACGCCGCGAGCGAGCCGACCTCCGTCGTCGGCGGCGCGGGGCGCACGCGACGCGACAGGTCGCCCGCGGCGATGTCGGCGGCGGTCTCCTCGATCTCGCGCAGCGGGCGCAGCGCGCGGTGGACCGCGAGGTAGGCGACCGCGCCGCCGACCAGCGCGATGCCCAGCGCGGACAGCGCGAGCGCGCGACCGAGCACCTTGACCGTCTCGTGGATGCCCGTGAGCGGCAGGGCGACGAAGACGGTCCCGGCCTGCTGGCCGTCCACGAAGAGGAACCTCCCGACCACGCGCCACTGCGCCGGGTCGGACCCTCCGACGGACCGCACCGTGAAGGGCTCGCCCGCGAGGCGCTCGATCTCCTGGTCGGACAGCGCCGGGATGTCCGGCTTCCCGTACCGCGACACGGTCTCGCCCCAGCCGATGCCTCTCTCGGCACCCGACGACTCCCGCAGCAGCACGAAGTACTCGCTGGGGATCTGGCTCGCGGTCTCGGGGTTGCTGAGCAGCGAGGAGCGGGCGACGGTCGTCGCCGACCCCTGGAGGTCCTGGTCGACCTGCTCGACGAGGTAGCTCGACACGACCGTCGTCGTCACGACCGAGGCCAGCCCGAGCCCCGCCGCGAGCAGGAGCACGGTGATCGCGACGAGGCGCGCGCGCAGCGGCACGCGCGCGAACCAGCCCCACCCCTCGGTGGGGACGGGCCGGCCGAAGGGGCGCTCCGCCGTCGGGCCGTCGGGGACGGGTGCGGACGTCGCGCGCTCGCCCGACGGAGCGCGGCCGGGCTGCGAGGCCGCCCCGGGGGGCGGGGGAGGGGGCGGGACCGGCGGGGACCCGGCCGCCGTGCGGTCGGGGCCGGCCGTCATGACGCCGCGGGCGGCTGGCGCAGCAGGTAGCCGACGCCGCGCTTGGTGTGGATGAGCGGCGGGAGGGTCACGGGCTCGCCGTCCGGGCCGGGCACGGTGAGGTTGTCGATCTTGCGGCGCAGGTAGGAGATGTACGACTCGACGATGTTCGCGTCGCCGCCCCAGTCGTACTGCCACACGTGGTCGAGGATCTGCGCCTTGGACAGCACGCGGCCCGCGTTGAGCATGAGGTAGCGCAGCAGCTTGAACTCGGTGGGGGACAGGTCGATGTCGACGCCGGCGCGGCGGACCTCGTGCGAGTCCTCGTCCATCTCGAGGTCGGCGAAGCGCAGGACCGCGTCGTCGACCGGCTCGGCGTGCGTGCGGCGCAGCACGGCCCGGATGCGCGCCACGACCTCCTCCAGGCTGAAGGGCTTCGTCACGTAGTCGTCGCCGCCCACGGTGAGCCCCGTGACCTTGTCGCGCGTGTCGTCCTTCGCGGTGAGGAAGACGACGGGCGTGTGCTGGCCCTTCTCGCGCAGGCGGCGGGTCACGGTGAACCCGTCCATGTCGGGGAGCATCACGTCGAGCACGACGAGGTCGGGCTCGACGTCGCGCACGAGCCGCAGGGCGCTCTGCCCGTCCGCGGCGGCGTGCACCTCGAACCCGGCGAAGCGCAGGGACGTGGCCAGCAGCTCGCGGATGTTCGGCTCGTCGTCGACGACGACGAGGCGTGCCTCGGGGGTGGTGCTCATACGTCCAGTGTGCTCCCGCGGTCTGGGAGACGCCTGGGAACGTGCTCGACCCCGGCGGCACCGGGCGCGACGCCGGCGCCCGGCCGGGCGCGACGCCCGGCCGGGCGCGACGCCCGGCCGGGCGCCCGTGGGTGGTCCGGGGCAGGATGGCCGCCGTGCGGATCACGGTGGACCAGAGGCGGCGTCGGCTCGTCGCGCAGCAGCTCGCGCTCGCCGCGGACCTGCCCGGCAGACCGGCGGCCCGGAGCCCGGAGGACGTCGTCGACCGGCTGCTCGCGCTGCACGCGACCGACGCCCCGAGCGTCTACCTGTCGGTGCTCGCGCGGGTCCCCGGCCTCGTGCTCGACGACGTCCGGGACGCCGTCTTCCGGCGGCGCTCGCTCGTCAAGGTGCTCGCCATGCGACGCACGATGTTCGTCGTGCGCCGCGAGACGGTGCCCGTCGTGCACGCGGCGGCGGCCCTCGCCGTCGCGCGACGGCTGCGCACGCGCCTGCTCAAGGAGCTCGCGACCCTGCCCACGGACCCGCCCGTCGACGACGCCGCGACCTTCCTCGCCGCGGTCGAGGCCCAGGTGCACGCGGCGCTCGCCGAGCACGGCCCGCTCGACGGCGCGAGCCTGTCGCGGGCCGCGCCGCTGCTGCGCACGGCGTTCCTGCCCACGACCACCAAGACGTGGGACGTGCGCCGCACCATGACGTCCCCGCTGCTCTCGCTGCTCTCCGCCGAGGGCGTGGTGGTGCGCGGCGAGCCGCGGGGCACGTGGTCGTCCAACCGGCACGTCTGGTCACCCGTCGAGGACTGGTTCCCGGGCGGCATCCCCGTGCTCGACGAGGCCGCGGCGCGCACCGCGCTGGCGCGGGCCTGGCTCGACGTGTTCGGGCCCGCGACGGTCGAGGACCTCGTGTGGTGGACCGGCTGGAACCGCCGCGACACGCGCGCGGCGCTCGCGGGTCTCGACGTCGTCGAAGTGGAGGTCGAGGTCGGTGCGGCGGGCGGCGAGGACGCCCGCCCCGGCATCATGCTGCGGGGCACGGACCTGCCCGGCCCGGACGAGGTGCCGATCGAGGGCCGCGTCGCGCTCCTGCCGTCGCTCGACCCGACGACGATGGGCTGGACCGCGCGCGACTGGTACCTCGGGGCGCACAAGGCCGCCGTCTTCGACACGATCGGCAACGCGGGCGCGACCGTCTGGTGGGAGGGCCGGATCGTCGGGGCCTGGGTCGTGCGGCCGGGCGGCGAGCCCGCGTGGCGGCTCCTCGACGACGTCGGCGCCGACGGCGAGCGGGCCGTCGCGGCCGAGGCCGAGCGGATCGCCGGGCTCCTCGGCGGCGACGGCGTGACGGCGTCGTTCCCGACGCCGCTGTACCGCGAGCTCCACGCGTGAGCGACGGAGCCCGCGGTACGGGCGGTCAGAGGTAGCGCATCGGGTCGAACTCGTCGAGCGGGATGATCCGCACGCGCGGCAGCACGGCCGTGAACGCGCCCGCGTGGTCCTCGAGGTCGAAGATCTCGAGACCGCGGCCCGTGAGCTCGGTGAGGCGCACGTTGACGAACTCGCGGAACGCGAGGACGCCCACGCGGCGGTCCTTGTCGTCGAGCAGCGTCTCGACCTGGGGCAGGAAGTCGCCGTCGTGGCTCGCGAGGAGCACGTCGCCCGGCTGGCCGGCGATCGCGTCCAGCATGCGCTGGATACCGATGTCGACGACCTTCTCGTTGCTCGACCCCGACAGCGGGATCGGGCGGTAGCCCATCGCGAGCAGCGCCTGCACGAACGACATCGGCATCTGGCCCGACGACGCGTTGAGGAAGAACAGGGGCGTGACGTCCTGGCCCCAGGCCTGGCGCGCGAAGTCCACGATGCGGTCCCAGCGCGGCCGCTCCTCCGGGGCGGGGCGGTGGCCGAGGACGTTCATGCCGAGCGTCGCGTCGATGTTCTCGCCGTCGACGACGAGGTAGGTGCGGCGCGGCGTCGTCAGCGCTCGGCCGTCGGAGGTCTGGAGGTCGGACATGCCGGTCAGCCTATCCGCGCGCGACCCGCCGCGCTCCGTCCCGGTGCGCCCGCCGCACTGTCCACGACGTGGGTGTTTGCGTCCTCCCACCCCCGAGTGGGTACCGTCAGGGTTCGTGACCACGCACGACACCGACGCCACGACCGCGACCGGGACCGTCCGGCTCACGGTCGTCGAGAACTCCCCGGACGTCACGCTCGACGCCTACGCCGACCTCCTCGACGCGGAGCTTCGCGTCGTCCGCGCGCACGAGGGTGAGCCCGTCCCCGCCGCGGACCGGCTCGACGAGCTCGGCGACGGCCTCGTCGTCCTCGGGGGCCACGTGTCCGCGTACGACGACGCGCGCGCCCCCTGGCTGCCCGCCCTGCGCGAGACCCTCGTCGCCGCCGCGACGCAGGGCGTCCCCACGCTCGGGATCTGCCTCGGCGCGCAGCTCCTCGCCGTCGCGGGCGGGGGACAGGTGGCGGTCGCCGCCCCGCCCGGGCGCGAGGTCGGCGCGACCCGCGTCTTCTGGCGTGCCGAGGCGGACACCGACCCGGTGCTGGCGCCGCTCGCGACCGGCGACGACCCGGTGCGCTGCGTGACGAGCATGCACGGCGACGCGATCGTCGAGCTCCCGGACGGCGCCGTCTGGCTCGCGTCGTCGAACATGTACCCCTACCAGGCGTTCCGCCTCGGGTCCGCGCTCGGCGTCCAGTTCCACCCCGAGGCGTCGCGCGCCGGGTTCGCGGCCTGGTGCGACCGGTACGAGGACGTCGACACCGCTGCGGCCCTCGCCGGGTTCGACGACAACGCCCCCGCGCTGCTCGACGGCGGGCGCCGGCTCGCGGAGTCGTTCGTCACCGCGGTCCGGGTCAGCCGACGACGCGTCCCCGCCTGACCCGGACCGAGGTCACCAGTCGGTCGAGGGGGCGTCCTGGGTGGTCGTCCCGGAACCGATCGCGGGCGTGACCTGGGTGGGCGACACCTGCGCGGCAGGGGCGGAGCCCTGCTTGAGCGCGGCGAGGCGGGCCTCGATCTCGACGGCCTCGCCCGACGTCTCGAGCTCGGCGAACTGGGCGTCGATGCTCGACGCGGCGACCTCCGCCTGGCCGAGCGCCTGCGCCTCCTCGCGGCGGACGATCTCCTCGTAGCGGGAGAGCTCGCTCGTCGGGTCGAGCACGTTGATCGAGCTGAGCGCGCCCTGCACGGTCTGCTGCGCCTGCGCGCTCTTCTGCCGCGCCACGAGCGAGTCGCGCTTCGACTTCAGCTGACCGAGCTTGTCCTTCATCATCGCGAGGCCGGACTTGAGCTTCTCGACCGACTCGCGCTGCGACGCGATGAGCGGCTCGGCCTGGCGGACCTCGCTCTCGGCGGCGATCTGCTTGCCGAGCGCGATCTTCGCGAGGTTGTCGAACTTGTCGGCGTTCGCGGCGTCGCCCTGCTGGCGGTACCGGTCGGCCTGCGCCGACGCGGCCGCGGCCTTCTGGCCCCACTCCTGGACGGCGGCGACGTCCTCGTTGTAGTCCTGCTCGGCGAGGCGCAGGTTGCCGATGGTCTGCGCGACGGCCTGCTCCGCCTCGGCGATGTTGTTCGTGTAGTCGCGCACGAGCTGGTCCAGCATCTTCTGCGGGTCCTCGGCGCTGTCCAGGAGCGCGTTGATGTTCGCGCGCGCGAGCTGCGCGATCCGTCCGAAGATGCTCTGCTTCTCCGCCATGGTCGTCCCTCTCTGGTGAGCCGTCTGGTGCTGGTCGTGTCCGTCGTGCCGTCGTCCCGTGGTGCGGGGCGTCAAGGTGCCGCCCGTGCTCAGAAGCGTCCGCCGCGGCCGGAGCGTCCGCCCGACGACCGTCCGCCCGACCGTCCGCCGGAGCGTCCGCCGCCGAACCCGCCACCCCCGTAGCCGCCGCCGAAGCTGCCACCGCCGAACCCGCCCGAGCGTCCGCCGCCGCCCCCGCCGCGGAGGATGGAGTCGAGGAGGATCCCGCCGAGGACCATGCCCCCGACGTTGCTGCCGCCACCCCCGCCGAACCCACCAGCCTGGGACGACTGCCAGCTCGACGCGTCCTGCTGCGCGCGCTGGGCCGCGGACTGCGCCTGCGCGTCGGCCTGCTGCGCGCGCTGGAGCGCGGCGACCGGGTCGGTCGGCTGGAGCGCGCGCGCCTCGCCGAGCAGGCGGATCGCCTCCGCGAGCCGGGTCCGCGCCTCCGGGCCGACGGCGCCGCGCCGGGTCTCGATGAAGTCGTTCGTCGCGCGGACCTGCGAGTCGACGCGCGCGAGGGTCTCGCGCAGCAGCGCGTTCGCACGCGCCGCCTGCTCGGCACGCTCGCGGAACGGGGCGAGGACGGCGTCGAGCGCCGCCTCCGCGTCCGTGAGGCGACGGAGCGCGGCGAGCGGGTCGCCGCCGTCGCGCGCGGCCCCGGCGACCGCCACGGCGGCCTGCGCCTCCGCGAGCGCCGGCGCGACCGCGGGGTCCCCGGGGGCGAGCCGCCCCGCGTCCGCGATGTCGGACGTGATCGACGCGACGCCCCGGTCGAGGCGCGGACCGGACTCGGCGAGGTCGGTGCCCGCGCGGTCGACGGCGTCGAGCAGCGTCACCGCCTGCCCGACCGCGTTCTGCGCGGCCCGGGCGAGCGCGACGGCCGTCGCCCGGTCCTTCGAGGCGAGCGCCTCCCGACCGCGCGCCACCGACTCGCGCGCGCCCGCGAGGAGCGCCTGCGCCTGCTCGGGGTTCTGCGCGACGGACGCGAGCGCCGTCGACGGGTACGTGCGCCCGAGCGCCTCGAGCGTCGCGCGCGCGGGCTCGACGCGGGCGAACACCTCGGTCGCGCGCTGGTTGGTCTCGTCGAGCACCTGCGGCGCGCGGGCCTGCAGGTCGCGCAGCTCGTCGAACGTGCGCGACTGGGCGTCGAGCGAGTCCGCGACCTCGTCGCACAGGGCGACGATGCGCGCCATCATCTGCCGCGCCTGGGGCTCCGCCTCGGGCTGGTCGTCGTCGAGCTGCTGGCGCAGCGCGAACGCCTCCGCGACCCGCCGCTTGCCCTCGGCGAGCGCGGCGGAAAACTGCTGCGTCGCCTCGATCCCGAACTGCGCCTGCGCGAAGCCGAGCTCCTGCTCGGACGTCTTCACGGCGTCGTCGATCGCCACGAGGGCCGCGCTCGCGCGGCGGTCCAGCTCGGCCGTGGGCAGCGCCGCGAGCGGGTCGCCCGCCGGCCCGACGGCGGTCGCGAACCGGCGGCGTCGTCCCGCCGCTCGGGCGACCACCACGACCACGATCACGAGCACGCCGCCGACGAGCAGGACCCAGAACCACGACACGCCGCCCGAGCCCTGGCTCGCACCCCGCGCCACCTCCGCCGCCGCGATGGCCGCACCCGCCCAGTCGTCGGCACGCAGCTCGTCCTCCACGGCGGACGTGATCCGGTCCAGCTCGGCGTCCGACAGCGGGACGTTGTTGTCGTACGACAGCCCGTACCGCCGGTCCTGCGTCCCGACGGCCAGCAGCAGGTCGTCGACCCCCAGCCCTGACTGGTTCGCCGTCGCGTTCGCCCAGTCGACGCCGTCCATGCCGTCGAGGTCGTCCACGTACACGACGAAGAGCTGCAGGTCCGTGTCCTGGGCCAGGCGGTCGAGCGCCGCGCGCACGTCGTCCGTGCGGTCCCCGAGGACGCCGGACGGGTCGGTGATCTCGTCCGTCACGTCCATCGGCGGGACGGCGTGCGCGAGGCCCGCCGGGGCGACGAGGGCGACGCACGTCAGCAGCCCGACGAGCGTCGAGACGACGAGGGCGAGGAACGCGCGGGCGCCGCGGCCCCCGGCCGCGCGGGGGTGCCAGGGACGATCGGCCGTGCTCACGGGCCGATCCTTTCCCAGCCGCCCAGGACCCGCAATCGGTGCCGCGGGGCCCTCGGTCACTGCACGGCGCCGGGGTCCTTCGTGTTCCTGGTCGGCCCTGGGCGTCGTTCCGTGCCGGGCGGGTGCTGCGCTCCTCCGTGGCGGGGCCCCACCCGTCACTGCACGACGCCCAGGTCCTCCGCGTCGACGATGCGATAGGCGTACCCCTGCTCCGCCAGGAACCGCTGGCGGTGCGCCGCGAAGTCCTGGTCCACCGTGTCGCGCGCGACGACGGCGTAGAAGTGCGCGGTGCGGCCGTCGGCCTTGGGGCGCATGACGCGACCGAGGCGCTGGGCCTCCTCCTGGCGCGACCCGAACGACCCGGAGACCTGGATCGCGACGGACGCCTCGGGTAGGTCGATGGAGAAGTTCGCGACCTTCGACACGACGAGCCGCGAGATCTCGCCCGTGCGGAACGCGTCGAACAGGCGCTGGCGCTCGCGGACCGTCGTCGCGCCCGTGATGAGCGGCGCGTCGAGGTGCTGCGACAGCTCCTCGAGCTGGTCGAGGTACTGGCCGATCACGAGCACCTGGTCGTCCGGGTGCTGCGCGACGATCTGCTCCACGACCCGGTTCTTGCCCGTGGCGGTCGCGGCGAGCCGGTACTTGTCCTCGGGCTCGGCGACGGCGTACGTCATGCGGTCGGACTCCGGCAGCGTGAGGCGTACCTCGACGCAGTCGGCGGGCGCGATGTAGCCCTGCGCCTCGATGTCCTTCCACGGGGCGTCGTACCGCTTGGGCCCGATGAGCGAGAACACCTCGTCCTCCCGGCCGTCCTCGCGCACGAGCGTCGCGGTGAGCCCGAGGCGGCGGCGCGCCTGCAGGTCCGCCGTCATGCGGAAGATCGGCGCGGGCAGCAGGTGCACCTCGTCGTACACGACGAGGCCCCAGTCGCGGGCGTCGAGCAGCTCGAGGTGCGTGTACACGCCCTTCCGCTTGGTCGTCAGCACCTGGTAGGTCGCGATCGTGACGGGCTTGATCTCCTTGCGCGCGCCGGAGTACTCGCCGATCTCGTCCTCGGTGAGCGTCGTGCGCCGCACGAGCTCGTCGCGCCACTGGCGCGCGCTCACCGTGTTCGTCACGAGGATGAGCGTCGTCGTCCCGGACCTCGCCATCGCACCCGCGCCGACGATCGTCTTGCCCGCGCCGCACGGCAGCACGACGACGCCGCTCCCGCCGTGCCAGAACCCGTCCACCGCCTGCGCCTGGTACGGGCGCATCTCCCACGGCTTCGGCTCCTCGCCCTCGGCGCGCGGCGGCGTCGTCGGGCTGAGCGCGATGGCGTGCTTCTCGCCGTCGACGTACCCGGCGAGGTCCTCGGCGGGCCAGCCGAGCTTCACGAGGACCTGCTTGAGGTGGCCGCGCTCGGACGGGTGCACGACGACGGTCGTGTCGTCGACCCGGTCGCCCACCAGCCCCGCGGTGCGCTTGGACTTGAGCACCTCGGCGAGGACGGCGCGGTCCGTCGCCTCGAGCACGAGCCCGTGCGTCGGGTGCTGCGCGAGCGTGAGCCGCCCGTACCGCGACATGGTCTCCGCGACGTCGATGAGCAGCGCGTGCGGCACCGGGTAGCGCGAGTACTCGATGAGCGTGTTGACGACCTGCTCGGCGTCGTGCCCGGCCGCGCGCGCGTTCCACAGGCCGAGCGGCGTGAGCCGGTAGGTGTGGACGTGCTCCGGGGCACGCTCGAGCTCGGCGAACGGCGCGATGGCCCGCCGCGCGTCGTCGGCACGGGGGTGGTCGACCTCGAGCAGGAGCGACTTGTCGCTCTGGACGATGAGAGGTCCGTCGGTCATGCGTTCTCCTTGCCGTGGGTGGCCGAGGGTCGTGCGGTCCGGTCGGTCGCCGGGCGGGCCGGTGGTGGTCCGGGGTAGGTCGGATGACGGTCCGGGGTAGTGCCGGGGCGGGCTGGGGTCAGTCCGGGGTCACGGACGCGATGCGGTGAACCGCGACCGTGAGCTCGGCGTCGCGTGCCGGGTCCTGCGCGCGCAGCCGTCCGGCGTCGAGCGTGAGGGGCCGCACGCGGCGGCGGTCCGGCGCGCCCGTCGACCCGACGACCTCGAGCCACACCATGGCGCCGTCCGCGATCGCCTCGCGCAGCAGCCCCAACGCCGCCACCGGGTCGCTTGTTCCCTCGGGGCCGTCGTCCCCGCGTCCTGCCCTGCCCGACGGCGTCCCCCGCCCCGGCGCGACCGGTCGCCCTCGGCGTGTGCTCCGCCGGCCGCGCGGGCCTGGGCCTGCTCCGCCGAGCGCGTGTCGGCGGCGCGCAGCCGGGCGACGAGGTCGGCGAACCGCTGCTCACCACGCCCGGCCCCGTCCCGCGCCTCGTCCACGCGGGCCCCGGAGCCCGGCACGACGCCGGTCCGGGCACGGCTCCCGCGCCGGCCCACGACCGCCCCGGCCCGTCCTCGCCGGGCCGGGCCCGCGGCGTCGGGCAGGTCGCGACGGCCTGCACGGTCCGCGACGAGCACGCGCCCGTCCGGGCCCTCCACGACCGACGGCACGCCGCGCGCCCGCAGCGCGTCCTGCAGCTCCCCGGCCGGTGCGCCGGACGCGAGCACGGTCGGCGCGAGCAGCACCAGACCGAGGCCGCGCAGCGCAGGGTCCTCCGCGATGCCCGCGAGGAGCACCGGGTCCTCGGCGCGCACGTACGACGACGCCGTCCCGACCCGCACGCGCCCGTGACGTCGCGCGGTGTCGCGCACCAGGTACTCCAGCGGCTGGGGCACGGGAGTCCGGGAGTGCGACGCGAGCTCGGCGAGCAGCTCGTCGGCCGTCGCGCCCCGGTCGAGCGCGCGCAGCACCGACTCCGGCGTGAACCGGACCGTGGTCGCGGCGCCGCGCGACTCGACGTCGGCCGCGACCTCCACGAGACGCTCGAGGGTGCGCGACGGCCGGCCCGGCACGATGCCGGTGAGGTCGCCCTGCAGCAGGAGGTCGTCCACCTCGGGCGGGAGCACGGCCTCGAACGCGGCCCCCAGGTCCACGGGCTCCGACGACGGCGCGGGGTCGTCGCCCGCGACGAGCGCGCGGCCCGGGGGAGCGAGCGCGCCCGCGCCCGTCACGCCGAGCAGCGTGGCCTCGCGCAGCAGCCCCGCGACGGCCTGCTCCGGCGGCACCGCGCGCGGCGTGCGCCAGCGCAGGACCGCGACGACGTCCGCCGGGCCGAGCGGCCGGTCGGGCGCGAGGGCGAGCACGTCGAGGACCGAGCGACGCAGCCGTGGGACCCAGGGCCGCCACAGCTCGGGGTCGAGCGCGGCGCGCAGGGCGCCCCTCTCGTCACGGCTCCCGACGAGCCACGGTGTCCGGCGCGACCGCCACCACCCGCGCGCGAGCGCGGCCCACCGGTCGCCCAGGTCGTCGTCGAGCCAGTCCTCGGCCGTCGGGGTCGGGGCGAACGTGGGCGGGTCGTCGCCGTCGTCGGCCACGAGGCCCGCCGCCGCGGCGACCTCGACGACCGCGGCCGCCGTCGCGTCGTCGACCTCGAGGGCGAGGGCCGCGCGGCGCAGGTCGCGCACCCCGAGGCCCCCCGCGCGCAGGACGCCGGGCGGGTGCTCGGTCCAGTGCGTCACGAGGCGCGCGACGAGGCGCACCGCCTCCAGCCCGGCGCTCGCGGACTCCGCCTCGACCGTCGCCGCGGGGAGCTCGAGCACGTCGGGCACGGGCGGCGCCGTGCGCACGTCGCGGTGGGTGCGCCCGCCGCGCAGCGCGAGCCCGACCTCGCGCGGCAGGACGACGTGCCGCTCGTCGGTCGCGCGCAGGTACCCCCGCTCGACCAGCCAGGCGGTCGCCCGGCGCGCCGACGCGTCGGAACGCGGGGCGACGCCCACGGGCGGCCCCCACGCGAGCGCGTCGAGGATGGCGCGCGCGCCCGGGGGTGCGTCGTCGGGCAGGACGGCGGACGGTGCCGGGGCGTCGCGCGCGTCGCCCAAGACCGGGCCCAGGCCTGCGGGGTGCGGGCCGAGCACCTCGGTCGTCCCGGGCGCCGGGCGGAACCCGGCCGAGCGCGTGCCCGGCGACCACACGAGCGCGAGCTCGTCGAGGCGCGCGAGCGCCGCGGTGACCGACGCGCGGTCCACCCCCGTCGCGCGCGCGACCGCGGCCGCCGTCGCGGGCGTGCCCACCGAGTCGAGCACGAGCACCGACTCGAGCACGTGCAGCGTCAGCTCGTCGAGACCGGCGAGCGCGCGCTCGAGGCTCGTGCGGTTCATCGCGCGCGCGGCGAGCGAGAGCAGCGTCGAGGGGGAGGGCGTGGCGAGGTCGGGACGCCCCGCGAGCAGGGCGACCAGCGCGGCGTCGTCGCGCTGGCGCAGCGACTCGCTGTACGTCGGAGCCCGCTCGGGCCGGGAGGTGGCCATCCGTCCGATGCTACGCGGGTTGTGCTGACGGTTCGGTACCGCCTGTCGTTCGTCGGCACCTCGAGGTGCCGAAGAGTGCTGCGAGTGCCGAACCGCCGCCGGGGTGCCGACCGGTCAGCGCAGCGGGGGAAGGTGACGGTCAGGGCGCAGCGACGCGACGACGTCCGGCGGCACCCAGCGCAGGACCCGTTCGCCGACAGTGTCGGGCGCGTCCCGCGCGGTGAACCGCAGCACGCGACGTCCGGTCGCCTCGATCGCCTCGTGCCGTCGCTTCTCCGCGACGAGGACGCGGCCCGGGTCCTCACGGGGAGCGAGGCCGTCGCCCGTCGTGCGGTACTTCACCAGCCCGTCGAACTCCAGCAGCAGCCGCCACGGCTCCCACCCGAGGTCCGCGCGGACCCGACCGACCGAGGTGCGGACCGGGACCTGCGTCGACGGGCGGGGGAGGCCGAGCCGGAGGACGAGGTACCGCAACCACGTCTCCCAGGCCGACTCGGCGCCGGCGTCCGCGAGCCGGAGGACGTGCCGGGCGCGAGGTGTCCCGGCAGCCCGGGGCTGTCGCGCGAGGCAGGCCGCGACGTCCTCGCGGGCGAGGCCCCGCGCGAGCGCCGCGTCCGCGACGACCAGCCCCTCGAGCGGGCTCAGGGTGCGCAGGCAGTCGGCGACGGTGCGGGCGGGCGTCGTCACCGGCAGACCGCCGACGACGCACCGGTCGGAGGCGTCGACGAGTCCGAGGTGCCTCGCGACCGTGGGGTCCGCGCGCCCGGACCGCCGGTAGGGCTGCACCACGTGCACGTCACGGGGCGCCGTCCACAGGCGCAGGCCGTGGGCGAGGGCGGCGGTGGTGTGGCTGAGGACGTGGTCCGCGCGGAGGGTGCGATGGAGCGCGGTCGCCCGGTCCAGCACGAGGTCGCGCTCGTCGGCGGGCCCGATCCTCCTGGTGGTGCCGGTCTCGCGGTAGACGCCCCGACGCACCCGCTCCCAGGACCCGGAGGACGCAGCCTGCCGCACGAGCTGGGGCGGGTGCTCCGCCGCGAGCAGCAACGCGGGTCGTCGAGGGCCGCCGGGGGCGAGGGGGTCGTCGTCGTGCACCGGGCCAGCGTGCCCGGTCCGGGAGCTCGCGTGGGTCGTCCGGACCGGTCCTGTGGACGGTCCCCGGTCGACGGCGCCTGTGCGCGACGGTCAGACGCTTCGGCAGGGCGGACGCGGTTCGGCAGCGCGTGCGGGACGTCGGCAGCCCCGGGTGCCGAACGCCGCACGACGTGCCGACTCGCGCGCCCGGAGGGCCGCGACCGGTCAGCCGCGGGCGGTCCGACGGCAGACCTCGTCCCAGGGCGTGGGCTCGATGCCGAAGCGGTCGCGGGGCGCGGTGTCGTCGAGGACGTAGGGGTGCTCCCACTGGTAGGCGAGGTCGCGCAGCTCGCGCAGCAGCGGCGAGAACAGTCCGGCGACGGCGAGCCCGGGGCCGCGCAGCGAGCGGACCCGGACCGGCGGGTGCCCCACGCTCGCGAGGACGTCGGTCAGCGCCTCGCGCTGGGTGCGCGGCGGGTTGCTCGGGGTGTGCCACGTGCGGCCGAGCGCGCCCGGGTCCGCGGCCGCCGCGACGAGCGTGCGCGCGGCGTCCTGCACGTCGGTGAACGAGTGCGACAGGTCGGTGCGGCCGATCATCGTCACGGCCCGGCCGCGCAGCGCAGCAGGGACGACGCGCGACACGTGGCCGTTGGCGCCGACGCCGGGCCCGACGAAGTCGGAGCTGCGCACCTCGACGACCCGCGCACGGCCGGCGCGGTGCGCGGCGAGGGCGTCGGCCCACAGCCGGGCCCGCAGGACGCCCTTGTGGTCGGTCGCGGCGTCCGGCAGGTCCTCGGTCATAGGTCCGTCGACCGGCCCGTAGGGGTAGAGGTTGCCCGTGATCGCGTAGACCGCTCCCGTCCGCTCCGCCGTGGTGAGCAGCGCGGCGGCGAGCGGCGGCCAGACCTTCTCCCACTGCGTGTAGTCGCCGGGGTTGGCGCAGTTGTAGAGCACGGCGGCACCGTCCGCGGCGCGGGTCAGCGCGTCGGCGTCGGACGCGTCGAGCGCGAGGTGCGTGACGCCAGCGAGCCCGGTGTCACGCCCGCTGCGGGTGACGACGGTGACGTGCGACCCGCGGGCCGCGAGCTCGGCGGCGACGTGACGACCGACGGGGCCGGCGCCGACGACGACATGCCGGTCGTCGGAGGACGAGGTGCTGGACATGAGGGCTCCTTTCCGAGAGCAGTGCTCTCGTTTCGGCAGCAGCCTGGCACGACGGGCACGACAAAGCAAGAGCACCGCTCTCGTTGGTGGGCGGCGCTCTCGTCTGCGACCCTGACGGGATGACGGCACCTCGGACGGCGCGCGCCCTGGCGCGCGAGACCCTCACGCGCGAGATCCTCGACGCTGCCCGCACGCGGCTCGTGGCCGACGGGCCCGCCGCGCTCTCGCTGCGGGCCGTCGCGCGCGACGTCGGCATGGTGTCGTCCGCCGTCTACCGCTACTTCCCGAGCCGGGACGCGCTGCTCACCGCGCTCCTCGTCGAGTGCTACGACGAGCTCGGGGCTGCCGTCGAGGCCGCGGAGGCCGCCGTCGCGCGGGACGACCTGCCCGGCCGCTGGCTCGCCGCGTGCCGCGCGCTGCGCACCTGGTGCGTCGCGCGGCCCGGGGAGTTCGGGCTGCTCTACGGCACCCCCGTGCCGGGGTACGCGGCGCCGCAGGACACGGTCGAGCCCGCGACGCGCGTCGTGCGGACCCTGGTCCGGGTCGTCGCCGACTCCTGGGCGGACGGCGAGGGCCCGGCGCCCGCACCGCCGTCGGGCGGGGACGCGGCCGTGCTCGTCGCCCCCGCCGTCGCGTACGTGAGCGCCCGCGGGCTCACAGCGCCCGACGTCCCGCCCGAGGCCGTCGTGCGCACGCTCATGGCGTGGACGACCCTGTTCGGCACGGTGTCGTTCGAGCTGTTCGGCCACCTCCACCGCACGGTCGCCGACTACGCCGACTGGTTCGACGCCGTCGCGCTGCGGGTGGGGGCGGACGCCGGGGTGGTCCCGCGGTCGGCCCCGCGCTGACCGGGACGACGGCGGGGACGCGGCCGGTCGTCCGGGCTCGCCCTGGGCTCGCCCGCGGTATGGATGCGGCTTTGCCGCCGCGTGGCCGGTAACCTGGGGGTTCTGGTTCCTACGAGCACGAACGAGGTCCACGTGCCCACCGGCAAGGTCAAGTGGTTCGACACCGAACGCGGGTTCGGCTTCATCGCCAACGACGACGGCGGCGAGGTCTTCCTGCACGCCTCCGCGCTGCCCGCGGACGCCCCCGCGCCGAAGCCGGGCGCTCGCGTCGACTTCGGCGTCGCGGACGGGCGCCGTGGCCCGCAGGCGCTCGCCGTCACGTTCCTCGACCCGGCGCCCTCGGTCGTCAAGGCGAAGCGTCGCTCGGCGGACGAGATGGCGGTCATCGTGGAGGACCTCATCAAGGAGCTCGACGGGATCGGCAACGGCCTGCGCCGTGGCCGCTACCCGGAGAAGGGCAAGGCCACCAAGGTCGCCGCGGTCCTGCGTGCGGTCGCGGACGAGATCGAGGCCTGACGATGTCCGCCGTGGCAGCCGCAGAGGAGCGCGTCCGAGGAGTCTCCGCACGCGCGGCGCGGGACGCCGTGCTCACGGGCGCGGTCGAGCTCGCGCGCGCCGCGGCGCAGGAGGTGGCCGAGAGCCCGGAGGACGTGGGCGAGCACCTCGGCACGGTCGCCGAGGCGGACCGGCTCATCTCCCACCGGTTCGCGTGCACGATGCGCGGCTACCGCGGCTGGCACTGGACCGTGACGCTCGCGCGCGTGCCGCGCGGCCGGACGGCCACGGTGTGCGAGGTCGAGCTCCTGCCCGGTGACGGTGCGCTGCTCGCGCCGTCGTGGCTCCCGTGGTCCGAGCGCCTGCGCCCGGGCGACGTCGGCCCGGGCGACGTGCTGCCCTTCCGCGCCGACGACCCGCGCCTCGAGCCCGGCTACGTGCCCACGGGCGACGAGGAGCAGGACGCCGTCGCGATCGAGGAGCTCGCGCTCGCGCGTGCCCGCGTGCTGTCGCCGCAGGGCCGCGACGAGGCCGCGGAGCGCTGGTATCGCGGGTCGCGCGGCCCGACGACGCGCGGCGCCGTCGCCGCCGCGGCCGACTGCGGGTCGTGCGGCTTCCTCGTGCCGCTCCAGGGCAGCCTCGGCCAGGTCTTCGGCGTGTGCGCGAACGAGTGGTCGCCCGACGACGGCAAGGTCGTGAGCCTCGACCACGGCTGCGGCGCGCACTCGGAGACGGACGTCGAGCCGCAGCGCAGCGAGTGGCCGGACCCGGACCCGCTCGTCGACGAGCTGCACGTCGAGATCGTCACGCTCCTCGAGTCCGCGGTCGCCCGGAAGGAGGCGGCCCGGGACGGGGCCGCGCCGACGGACACTGCCGCGGACGAGACCGCCCCGGACGAGACGGTTCCGGCGGCGCAGGACCAGCCGACGCCGGTGGCCGATGTCCCGACGCCGACCGACACCGCGCCGGAGGCCCCCGCGGCCGTGGCAGGCGAGCCGGACGACGCGCCGGACGACGCGGAGACCGCGCCGGACTCCGCCGTCGATGCCGTGCCGGACGACGCGGAGACCACCCCTGACCCCGACGCCACGCCGGACGAGCCCGAGACCGCGCCGGACCCCGCCGTCGACGCCGCGCCGGACGAGCCGCGGGAGTGACGCAGGACGTCTTCGGGACGGCCGCGCTGCGTCGTGCGGTCCTGGAGGCGTGGCGGTCCTCACCGACGCGCCTGCGCGAGGACGCGAACACGGAGGAGGACCACGCCCACGGGTCGTACCGGGGGCGGGTCGTCGTCGAGCTCGCGCAGAACGCCGCCGACGCCGCCGTCCGCGCAGGTGTCCCTGGTCGCCTCCGGCTGAGCCTGCACGCGCCGTCCGACCCCGACGGGCACTGGGTGCTGCGCGCGGCCAACACGGGCGAGCCGCTCGACGCGGCGGGCGTCGCGTCGCTCGTCGCGATGCGGGCCTCGGCTACCGGTCGGGGCGCGGGCGCAGCCGGTGGCCCGCGCACGGTGGGTCGGTTCGGGGTCGGCTTCGCGGCGGTCCGCTCGGTCGCGGACCGCGTGCGCGTCGGCGCGGGAGACCACGCCGTCGAGCTCTCGCTCGACCGCACGCGCGCCGCGCTCGACGACGTCGTGGCGGACCGCCCGGACCTCGCCGCCGAGGTCGCGGGGCGCGGCGACCGGCTCCCGGTGCTGCGCCTCCCGTTCCCGGCGCGCGTCGAGGTGCCGGCGGGGTACGACACCGTGGTCGAGGTCGAGCTGCGCGACGACGCGGCGCTCGACGTCGTGCGGGCCGAGCTCGCGGACGTCGGCGACCCGCTGCTGCTCGCCCTGCCCGCGCTCACGGAGGTCGTCGTGGCGGGCGACGGCGTCGCGGAGCGCCGGGTCGCGGACGTCGACGAGCGCTGGACGGTGCTGCGGCGCGAGGGGACGCTCGACCCCGCGCTCCTCGCGGACCGTCCCGTCGAGGAGCGCGGCGCGGGCCGCTGGTCGGTGACCTGGGCGCTGCCCCACGACGCGGTGGCACCGACCGTGCTGCACGCCCCCACCCCGACGGACGAGCGGCTCACCTTCCCGGCCCTGCTCCTGGCGACGTTCCCGCTCGACCCCGCGCGCCGGCACGTCCCGCGCGGTGCCGTGTCGGATCACGTCGCGCACGAGGCGGGTCGGGCGTTCGCGGCGCTCCTCGGGTCGCTCGCGGCCGACCGCGGCGCCGACGTGCTCGCGCTCGTCCCGACCGGGCTGCCGGCGAGCGCGGTCGACGAGGCGGTACGCACGGCGGCGACGGCGGCCCTGGCCCGCACGCCGCTCCTCCCGCTCGACGTGCCACCCGACCAGCCCGGTCGCGCGGGGGACGAGACCTGGGACGACCCGCCGATCCTCGACGAGCACGACGAGCACGACGAGCACGACGAGCACGACGAGCACGACGAGCACGGTGCGCCGCAGCGGGCCGAGCGGCGGCTCCTCGCGCCCGCCGAGGCGCGCGTCCTCGCCGGGGACGTGGGCGACGCACGCGTGCGTGCCGAGCTCGGGGCGGCGCACCTCGTCGACGTGCCGGGCCCGCTGCGCGCGGTCGCGCGGTCGCTCGGGGCGCAGGTCGTGGACCTGGCCGACGTCGTGGACGACCTCCCGCTCGTCGCCGACCCCGGGCGCTGGCGGGCGCTGTACGACGCGCTCGCGCCGCACGCGGGGGACCGGTCGGTGCTCGAGGCGCTGGGCGCGCTCCCGGTCCCGCTCCTCGGCGGTCAGGTCGTGCGCGGGGCCCGCGGCCTCCTGCTGATCGGCGACGGTACGGACGACGGCTCGGACGGCGGGGCGCTCGACCCCCGGGATGCCGTCGACCTCGGTCTGCGCGTCGTCGACCCGCGGGCCGCGCACCCGCTGCTCGAACGGCTGGGCGCCCGCGCGACGGACCTGCGCGCGGTGCTCGCCGACGGCGCGGTGCGCGAGCGCGTGCTCGCCGCTGCCGACGCCGCCGACGCGGGCGACGACCCCGCGGCGGAGGTCGAGCGGCTGCTCGCGCTGGTCGCCGCCGCGCTGCGCGACGTTCGGGACCCCAGCGACGCGCTGCCGTTCTGGTGGGGCGAGCTCCCGGTCCCGACGACGGACGGCGGCTGGTCGCCCGCGCGCGGCTGCGCCCTGCCGGGCACCTGGGCGGCGGACGTGCTCGACGGGCTCGACGTCGTCGACCCGGGGGTCGTCGCGCGCTGGGGCGAGCCGGCGCTGCGCGCGGTGGGCGCCGCGGCGGGACCGACCGTGCTGCGGGTGCGCGACGTCCTCACGCCCGCGTCGGACGACGACGAGCCCGACCTGGACCCGCACGCGCCGGAGGGCTGGCTCTCCGACTGGGCCGGGTACCTCGAGCACCTCGCGGCGACGCTCGGCCCCGAGGCGTACGTGGGGGACGTGCTCGCCGTCGCGGACCTGGACGCGGTGGCCGACGGCGCGTGGCCCGACGTGCTCGCCCGGCTCGCGGGCGACCCCGCGGCGCGGGAGGCACTGCTGACGCCCGTGCGCGCGGAGGGCGGGCGTGCGGCGTCGGCCCGGTCGTACACGGCGTGGTGGGTGCGCGAGGAGCTCGGCGGGCCGTTCGCGCTCGACGGCGGCCCCGCCTCTGCGTTCCTGCGTTCGGCACCGCCGGAGGTGGCGGGGCTCGACGACGCGGCGCTCGCCGCCGTCGGGGGCGTGCACGACCTCGCCGAGCTCGACCCGGAGGAGTGGGCCGACCTGCTGGACGGGCTGTCGCCCGTCGGGTCACCGGTCGACGCCGCGGCCGCGCTGGCCCTGTGGCGCGCCCTGGAGACGCTGGCGGAGAGCGGCGTGCGGCTCGACCCGGCCCCCGCGCGGGTGCCCGCGCTGCACGGCGGGACGGTCGTCGTCGCGGCGGCCGACGACGTCGCGGTGGCCCCGGACCCGATGTGGGCGCCACTGCGACCGCTCGTGCCCGCCGGACGGGGCCTGGTCGAGGAGGTCGCGGACCTGCTCGACGTCGCGACGGTCACGGGCCCCGCGCCCGCGCCGGACGACCCGGGGCACCGCGAGGACGTCCCGACCGAGGCGGGGACCGTCATCGGCGAGCCCGTGCCGCGCACCTGGGCACGGCACGACGACCTCCGTGTCGGCGGGGTCGCGGTCCCGTGGTGGGTCGAGGGTCGTGGGGGAGCGGACGTCGTCGTGCACGCGACCGGTCCGGCGGGGCTCGCGGCGGCGCTCGCCGTCGTCGCGGGGCGCTACCGCGCGCGGCACGTGCTCGAGGAGGTGCTCCGCGACCCGCGCGGGGCGCAGGGCGCGGTGGCGCGGACGGCCTGGGACGACCCTCAGTCGTCGCCGGACGCGCGGTAGCGGGTCCGGTTCCGCCGCTCCCAGCCGAGCCCGAGGGCGCCGAGCGCGAGCCCGACGGCGCACGTCGCGACCGCGCGGGGCGCGAGCGTCCCGGTGGCGAGCAGGACGGCGCACACGACGAGCGCGACCGTCCAGAGCGCCATGCCGGCGAGGATGACGACGCGCAGGTCGACCCGCCAGGGCGCCGGGTCGGGGCGCCGGCGTTCGGGGTGGAGGAGGAGGGTCACGACCGAGGGCACCCGAGCATCGTAGCGACGCGTCGGTTTTTTCACCCCCACGGCGCGTCACAGGCGTGACCTGCGTCTCTTCCCCTCTGGTGTGAGCACACGTCCGGAGCACCCGCAACCGCGCGCTACGATGCAAGCGGCCCACCACGCTCTCCCGCTCGTGGTCGCCCGTCCAGCTCGAACCGCCCCGGAATCCGGGCGGGCACTCCTCCGTGACTTCTCCGCACGCTGCGTCGCGTGCGGGGGAACGTCGAACCTGGACACCTGTCCAGTGAATTCCTCCGAGGCCTGCGAGCGGTGCGCCAACCGCAGGATCCTGCGGCTCAGGACCTTCCGGACAGCCGTCGTCCGGAACGCCTTCTCACCCGGGTGAAAGCCCTCGTCAACCCTCGTTATCGCACATTCTCGAACCTAGGATGAGTCGCCATGCAGGGTGTGGAGCCGACCGGAGGTGGACGCATGTCCCACAGCGTCACCGACGACACGAGACGAGGTCTGCGCACCCTTCTCACCGCGTCGCCCGCGGCGCGCATCCGCGCCGCCCGGGCCGCGTTCGCCGCGCAGGGCTGGGAGGTCGCCTACCGCCGCCGGCTGCTCGTCACCGACACGGTGGTGATCGTCGTGGCCGTGCTGGTCGCCTACTTCCTGCGCTGGGACGCCGTGATCGACGAGCCCGTGAGCCGGGCCCGCGTGCCCTACGTCGTCCTGTCCGTGCTCGTGGGCGTCGCCTGGTCCGTGTCCCTCGTGGCCAGCCGGACGCGCGACCCCCGCGTCATGGGCAGCGGGCCTACCGAGTACCACCGCGTGTTCGACGCGTCGTGGCGCCTCTTCGCGGTGCTCGCCGTCCTCGCCTTCCTGCTCCGCTTCCCGGAGACCCGGGGCTACCTCGCGTTCGCGTTCCCCCTCGGCCTCGGCGGGCTGCTCGCGGGCCGGTACGCGTGGCGCCAGTGGCTCCACCGTCAGCGCGCCCACGGCGGCATGCGGTCCGCGGTGCTCGCGATCGGGCACCGGGACCAGGCCGAGCGCCTCATCCGTGACCTCAACTCCCGCGACGAGTCGGGCTACCGCGTCGTCGGCGTGTGCGTCCCGTCGGGCGGGTTCGGGGCGGGCGAGGAGATCCACGGCGTCCCGGTGCTCGGCGAGCTCCGGCACGCGGGCGAGGTCGCGACCCGGGTGGGCGCGGACGTCGTCGCGGTCTCCGGCTCGGACGCCATCACGGCCGAGGTCGTGCGCCGCCTGGGCTGGGAGCTCGAGCCGTTCGGCGTCGACCTCATGCTCACGGCGGAGCTCGCCGACGTCGCGGGCCCCCGCATCACCATCACGCCTGCCGAGAGCGTCGCGCTCCTGCACGTGGACGCGCCCCGCTTCACGGGGCCCAAGTTCGCCGTGAAGTCGGTCGTGGACTGGACGGGCGCGGCGCTCATCACGCTCGCCGCCCTGCCCGTGCTCGTCGCGGTCGCCCTCGCCGTCCGGCTCACGAGCCGCGGGCCCGTCCTCTTCCGCCAGGAGCGCGTCGGGCGCAACGGCCGCACGTTCTCGATGTACAAGTTCCGCTCGATGCGCGTGGGCGCCGACCGCGAGGTCGAGCACCTCGAGGAGCAGAACGACGGCTCCGGCCTCCTGTTCAAGATGCGCGACGACCCGCGCGTGACGCCCGTCGGCCGGGTGCTGCGCCGCTACTCGCTCGACGAGCTGCCGCAGCTCTTCAACGTCCTGCGCGGCGACATGAGCCTCGTCGGCCCGCGGCCCCCGCTGCCGCGCGAGGTGCAGAAGTACGAGAAGAAGGTCCGCCGTCGGCTCCTGGTCAAGCCCGGCCTCACGGGTCTGTGGCAGGTCGGCGGCCGGTCGGACCTGTCGTGGGAGGAGAGCGTCCGCCTCGACGTGTACTACGTGGAGAACTGGACGATGTTCGGCGACTTCCTCATCCTCGCACGCACGGCGCGCGCGGTGTTCTCCGGCTCCGGGGCCTACTGAGGCCCGCCGGGACGTCGGGGCGGGCAGGAGGAGGTGCGTCGTGCGGGTCTCGGTCTCGGGAGGCGGTCGCCGCGGCGTCCTGCACGCGGCCTGCCTCGCCGCCGCCGGGCACGAGGTCGTGCTCCTCGACCCGGACCCGCGCGCGCTCGCCGCGCTCCGCTCCGGGCCGAGGACCGCTGAGCCACGGCTGCCCCGGCTCCTCGCGCTCGGCCTCGTGAGCGGGCGCCTGCGCCCGACGACCGACCGCACGGCCGTCGCCGGTGCGCGCGTGCACCTGCTCTGCGTCGGCGCCGGGGCCACGCCCGACGCCGGCGGTGCCGCGCGCGTCGCGACGCTGCGGGACGCGCTCGACGGCCTCGCCCCGCACCTCGGCCCGGGCGACCTCGTCGTCGGGCGCGCCCGCGTCCCCGCAGGCACCGCCGAGATGCTCGCCGCGTGCCTCGCCGCGGACGGCGTCCCGGCCACGGTCGCCTGGGTGCCCGACGAGCACCGGCCGGGCCACGCCGTCGTCGACCTCCTGCATCCGGCCCGGGTCGTGCACGGCGTCCCCGCGGGCCCTGTCGGGGAGCGGGCGAACGCGATCCTCGACGGGCTCCACGCGGTCCAGCTCGCCTCGGGCGCGCCGCGCAGCGTCACCGACCTCGCGACGGCCGAGTCCCTCGGGCACGGTCACGGGGCGCCCTGCCAGCACGTCGTCGACGCGACGTCCGGGCCGGCTGACGTGGCGTCGAGCACACCCCGGACGGCGCTCGACGCCGTCGGCGCGGCCTGACGTGCACGGACGACCCCGGCGGGCGATGCCCGACCGTGTCCGGCGCGTTACCGCGCGGTCACACGGTTCTGGCAGCATTCTCCCCATGTCCACCCCCACCTCCGTCCGTGAGGACGAGCACGCCCCCGTGCCTGCGCGCGGCGCGATCGACCGCTTCTTCAAGATCACCGAGCGCGGCTCGACGATCGGCACCGAGATCCGCGGCGGTCTCGTGACGTTCTTCGCGATGGCCTACATCATCGTGCTGAACCCGCTGATCATCGGGACCGTCCAGGACGGCACGGGCCAGTTCCTCGGCGGGGGCGCCGAGCCGGACTTCGGCAAGATCGCCGCGGCCACCGCGCTCGTCGCGGGCGTCATGACGCTCGCCATGGGCGTCTTCGCGAACTTCCCGCTCGGGCTCGCGGCCGGGCTCGGCCTCAACGCGGTGGTCGCGTACTCGATCGCGTCGCTGCCCGGGGTCACGTGGGCGGACGCGATGGGCCTCGTCGTCATCGAGGGCCTCATCATCCTCGTGCTCGTGCTCACCGGGTTCCGCGAGGCCGTCTTCCGGGCCGTGCCGCTCGAGCTGAAGACCGCCATCAGCGTCGGCATCGGCCTGTTCATCGCGCTCATCGGCCTCGTCAACGCGGGCTTCGTCACCGCGGGCAGCGGCACGCTCCTCGCGCTCGGCAACCTCGGCACGTGGCCGATCCTCGTGTTCGTCGTGGGCCTCGTGCTGACGATCGTGCTGTGGGTGCGCAAGGTCAAGGGCGCGCTGCTCGTCGCGATCCTCACGGCGACCGTGCTCGCCGTCGTGCTGGAGAACACGCTCCACATCGGCGCGAAGGCCCCCGACGGCTCGAACCCGGACGGCTTCAACCTCAACGCGCCCACGTTCGACGGCGTCGTGCAGGTCCCGGACTTCGGCCTCCTCGGCCAGTTCTCGCTCCTGGGCTCGTTCCAGAACATCGCGACCGTCACCGTGATCCTGCTGGTGTTCTCGCTCCTGCTCGCCGACTTCTTCGACTCGATGGGCACGATGGTCGCCGTCGGCGCCGAGGCGCGCCTCAACGACGCCGAGGGCGTCCCGCCGCGCTCGCGCGCGATCCTCGTCGTCGACTCGATCGCCGCGGCGGCCGGTGGTGCCGGGTCCGTGTCGTCGAACACGAGCTTCGTCGAGTCGACGACGGGCGCCGGCGAGGGCGCCCGCACGGGCCTCGCGTCGGTCGTCACGGGTGTCGCGTTCCTGCTCGCGACGTTCCTGTCGCCGCTCGTCGCGCTCGTCCCCTACGAGGCCGCGGCGCCCGCGCTCGTCTTCGTCGGGTTCCTCATGATGACGCAGATCGCCGGCATCTCCTGGAAGAACGTCGAGATCGGCATCCCCGCCTTCCTCACGATCATCGTCATGCCGTTCACGTACTCGATCGCGGACGGCATCGGGGCGGGCTTCCTCGCCTTCGTGCTCATCAAGCTCGCGCTCGGCAAGGTCCGGGCGATCCACCCGCTGATGTGGGTCGCGGCGGCGATGTTCGTCGTGTACTTCCTCCTCGGCCCCATCCGGGACGCCCTGGGCCTCTAGGCTCGGCCCATGACGAGCGCGGCGGACGAGCGGTCGGGGGAGGCGTCGGTGGACGACGCCCTCCCCGGCGCTCGTCCGCCCGCGTTCTACCGCCTGGAGAACACCGTCCAGCGGTACGACTGGGGCTCGACGTCGGCGATCCAGGACCTCCTGGGGGTGGCACCGGACGGTCGTCCGGCGGCCGAGCTGTGGATGGGGGCGCACCCGCTCGCGCCGTCGCGCGTCGTGCCCGACGGCGCCGCCCACCCGGGCGGGACGGCGGACCCGGGCGCGGCGACGGCGACGGGCACGACGCTCGCGGACCTGGTGCGCGCGGACCCGGCGGGGGTGCTGGGCCAGCGCGTGCTCGACCAGTACGGGCCCCGGCTGCCGTACCTCCTCAAGGTGCTCGCGGCCGAGCGCGCGCTCTCGCTCCAGGTCCACCCGCACCCGCACCGCGCCCGTGAGGGGTTCAACCGCGAGAACCGGGAGGGCGTGGCGCGCGACTCGCCGCTGCGCAGCTTCCACGACGACCAGCACAAGCCCGAGATGGTCGTGGCGGTCTCCCGCTTCGAGGGCCTCTCCGGGTTCCGCCGGCCCGCGCGCATCCTCGAGCTGCTCGACGGGCTCGACGGTGCGCTCGCCGGACGGATGCGCGACACCCTGCGCGCCCACCCCACCGAGGCGGGCGTCCGTGAGGCGTTCACCCTCGCGCTCCACGCCCGCGCGGAGCCCGACGTCGCGGCCGACCTCGCGCTGACCGTCGCGTCCGTGCGGGCCCGGGCCGAACGTGAGCCGGCGGTGCCCGCGCCAGGCGGCCGACGCACGTCGCGCCGCGCCGACGCGACCGTCCTCGCGCTCGCGGAGCAGCACCCGGGCGACCCGGGCGCCGTCGTGTCCCTCATGCTCAACCGCGTCACCCTGGAGCCCGGGGAGTCGATGTTCGTCCCCTCGGGGCACGTGCACGCGTACCTGTCCGGGTGCGCCGTCGAGATCATGGCGAGCTCCGACAACGTCCTGCGGGCCGGGCTGACGAGCAAGCTCGTCGACGTCGACGCCCTGCTCGAGTGCGCCACGTGCACGCCCGGTCCGGCCGCGCGACCGCGGCTCGTCGACGACGGCACCGGCCTCGTCGCCTACCGCCCGCCCGTCGCGGAGTTCGCGCTCCGGGCCGGCCGGGTCACGGGCGCGGTGCCGCTGCCCGCCACCGGTCCGCGCGTCGTGCTGTGCCTCGACGGCGCGGTGACGCTCGCGGCCGCGTCCAGCGCGGACGCCGGGGCCGGGACGCGGCTCGTGCGGGGGGAGTCCGTGTTCGTCCCGCACGGCACGGGGGCCGTCGTCGTGCGTGGCGAGGGCGAGGTCGTCGTCGCGTACGTGCCGTGACCGGCGCCCGGACCGGTGTTCCCGGGGTACCGGCACAGCGGTACCATGTGCGCGGCCGGGGCGCGACGTGAGCTCCGGTTGACGCCGGACGAGATGGTGGCATGGACGCACGGGGGGGCTCTCGCCTCGATGACGCACGCAGAGCCCTCTGGCACCTTCGCCGGGGTGGTTTGTCCCAGTTCCGTACGTATCTCCGCCGTCGTGGCGTGCCGCGTCCCGCGGGCTCCTCGGGGGCGATCCGCTCTGACCACGGGGTGACCTTCGAGCCCTGGACGGTCTCGCAGCGCGCGACCGCCCGCCCCGGTCTGCGGGTCGGGGTGATCCTCGACGACTTCTCCCGGCTCGCCTTCGGGTTCGAGTGGGACCAGGTCGCCCTCACCCCGACGTCGTGGCGCGACGAGCTCGACCGCGACCGCGACGGCCGCCCCGGGCTGGACCTGCTGTTCGTCGAGTCCGCGTGGAACGGGAACGGGGGCGCCTGGCAGTACCACCTCACGGGGACCTCGGCCCCCCGCCCCGCGTTCGCCGAGCTCGTCGCCGCGTGCCGCGAGGTCGGCGTGCCCACGGTCTTCTGGAACAAGGAGGACCCCGCGCACTTCGAGGACTTCCTCGACGCGGCGGCGCTGTTCGACCACGTGTACACGACCGACGTCGGGCGGATCGACGCGTACCGCGAGCGGCTGGGCCACGACCGCGTGGGCGTGCTCGCCTTCGGGGCGCAGCCCGCGATCCACAACCCGGTGCGTGCGCACGGAGACGGGCCGTCCGGTGACGTCGCGTTCGGCGGCATGTACTTCGCGCACAAGTACCCGGAGCGTCGGGCGCAGATGGACCTGCTGCTGGGCGCGGCCGTCGACGTCTCGCCGCGCATGGAGCACGGTCTCGAGATCTTCTCCCGATTCCAGGGCGGGGACGAGCGGTACCAGTTCCCGGAGCCGTTCGGGTCGCGCGTCGTCGGGTCGCTCGACTACGACCGGATGCTCACCGCGTACCGCGAGTACAAGGTGTTCCTCAACGTGAACTCGGTCGTCGACTCGCCGAGCATGTGCGCTCGCCGTGTCTTCGAGATCACGGCGTGCGGCACGCCCGTGGTGACGACGCCGAGCGCGGCCATCCGCGAGTTCTTCCCGCCCGACGAGGTGTTCGTCGTCGCGGAGCGCGCCGAGGCGGCGCAGACGATCCGTGCGCTCGTCCGCTCGCGCGAGCTGCGCGACCGCGCCACGCACCGGGGGCAGCGGCGGATCTGGCGCGAGCACACGTACGGGGCGCGGGTCCAGCGCGTGCTGCACGACGTCGGGCTGGCCGACTCGGGAACGGTCGCCCGCCCGAGCGTGTCCGCGCTGGTCTCGACCAACCGCCCGGGCCAGCTCGACCACGTGCTGAGGACCGTCGGCGCGCAGCGCGACGTGGACGTGCAGCTCGCGCTCCTCACGCACGGGTTCGCCGTGGACGAGGCGGACGTGCGGCTGCGCGCCAAGGAGGCCGGGGTCGAGGACCTCGTCCTCCTCACGGCAGGTGAGGACGTGCCGCTGGGGGAGTGCCTCAACCGCCTCGTCGCGGCGTCGGACGGCGACGTCGTCGCGAAGATGGACGACGACGACCTGTACGGCGAGCACTACCTGTCCGACCAACTCGACGCCCTGGCCTACTCCGACGCCGACGTGGTGGGCAAGCAGGCCCACTACCTGTACGTGGCGTCGCTCGACGCGACGCTGCTGCGCTTCGCCGAGCGGGAGCACCGGTACACGGACTTCGTCATGGGCCCGACGATCGTCGCGACCCGCGGTCTCGCCGAGCGGGTGCCGTTCGCGTCCGTCGGCCGGGGCGAGGACACCGGGTTCCTCCGGTCGGCGATCGACGCCGGGGCGCGGGTCTTCTCCGCAGACCGGTACAACTTCGTCCAGGTGCGCGCGGGCGCGGCACACACGTGGGACGTGTCCGACGCCGAGCTGCTCGCGAGCGGTGAGGTCCAGTTCTACGGGCGTGCCGACCGGCACGCCCTGATCTAAGGGGAAACATGAGCAGCACCAGCGTGTGCGTCGTCGGCCTCGGGTACATCGGGCTCCCGACCGCAGCGATCCTCGCGTCGAACGGCGTGGAGGTCATCGGGGTCGACATCAACGAACGCACCGTCGAGGCGGTGAACCGAGGCGACGTGCCCTTCGTGGAGCCCGACCTCGCGACCTACGTCGCCGGCGCCGTCACCCAGGGCACGCTGCGTGCGACGACGAAGCCCGAGCCGGCCGACGTCTTCATCGTCGCCGTGCCGACCCCGTTCACCGACGGGCACAGGCCGGACCTCTCCTACATCCAGGCCGCCGCCGAGGCGATCGCGCCGCACCTGTCCGCCGAGGCCCTCGTGATCCTCGAGTCGACGTCCCCTCCCCAGGCGACGCAGCAGATGGCGGAGTGGATCCTCGCCGCGCGCCCCGACCTGTCGCTCGACGGTTCCGAGGGACGCGCGCGCATCCACGTGGCGCACTGCCCCGAGCGCGTGCTCCCGGGCCGGGTCATGATCGAGCTCGTCACGAACGACCGCATCGTCGGTGGTCTGACGGCAGACGCCGCCGAGCGGGCCAAGGAGCTCTACCAGGTCTTCTGCCAGGGCGAGATCCTGCTCACCGACGCGGTCACCGCCGAGATGGCGAAGCTCGTGGAGAACTCGTACCGCGACGTCAACATCGCGTTCGCCAACGAGCTCTCCCTCATCTCCGCCGACCTCGGCATCGACGTGTGGGAGCTGATCCGCCTCGCCAACCACCACCCGCGCGTGAACATCCTTCAGCCCGGCCCGGGCGTGGGCGGGCACTGCATCGCCGTCGACCCCTGGTTCATCGTCGACGCTGTGCCTGACCGCGCCCAGCTCATCCGGACGGCGCGCGAGGTCAACGACGCCAAGCCCGAGTACGTGATCTCCCGGGTCAAGGCGCACGCCGACAGGTTCAAGGCGCCGCGCATCGCGGTGCTCGGCCTGGCCTTCAAGCCGGACATCGACGACCTCCGCGAGTCGCCCGCGCTCGCGATCACGACCCGCCTGGCCGACGAGATCGAGGGCGCGACGATCTACGCGGTCGAACCGCACATCCTTGAGCTGCCGCGCGTCCTCGCGGACCGACCTGACGTCCGGCTGACGAACCTCAACAGCGCCGTCGACGACGCCGACATCGTCCTGGTGCTCGTCGACCACACCGAGTTCAAGCAGGCGGACCGCAAGCCGCTTCGTCTGCGGGAGAAGATCGTCGTCGATACCAAGGGGGTCTGGAGGTGATTCGCAGCGAGGACACGGAGCTCGAGCCCGAGCTCCGCCGACTTCGTACGAAGCTCCGCACGGCCAACGAAAAGTACCGGCGGGCGATGCAGGTCGAGAAGAAGCTCAAGCGGAGGGCTGCGGAGCTCGAGCAGGCTCTGCAGTGTGCCGAGGAAGAGCTCCGCGTACGACGCCAGTACGAGAGTGAGGTCGTCTCGGAGCTGCTGAGAGCAGAGAAGGCGCTCGCGAAGCTGAGGTCGAGCCGGCCGGTGAAGATGGCTCGGGCCACCCGGAACGCCGCGCGCGGCCCCGGTGCGCTCCTCGGTCTGCCAGTCGCGATCCTGCGGATCCTGCGGGACCGGGGCGACTCGGACGACTCTGCGCGGGCGGTCGCGAAGGTGCAACGCCACGCGGAGGCACACCGTGAGCGGCTGGAGGCCGTTCGTGCAGCATCGCGGCTCGCTGAGGCAGCTCCCGACGCCGGTGACGTCGCTCTCCCTCGGAATTCCGCCCTCAGAGCGCTGAGAAGCGGCTCGCGACCGCGTGTCGCCATGATCGTCGACGACTTCACTCGGATGTCTCTCGAGCCGGAGTGCGAGGCCATCCATCTGACGCCTGACCGCTGGCGCGAGGAGCTGGAGAGCGGGCAGCCCCACCTCCTCTTCGTCGAGTCCGCGTGGCGCGGGATCGACAACGTGTGGGAGAACCAGGTCGGGCACATGCCGCGGGAGCTCGCCGGGATACTGGAGTGGTGCCGTACCCACGGCACGCCGACCGTGTTCTGGAACAAGGAAGACCCTGTTCACTTCTCGACGTTCCTCAACGTCGCGTCGCGCTTCGATCACATCTTCACAACGGACATCGACTCGATCCCCGCCTACAAGCACGCCGTCGGGCACGACCGCGTGTGGTTGATGCCTTTCGCCTGCCAGCCCGCGATCCACAACCCGGTCGCCACCGTCGAGCGGCAGGCGGCCATCATGTTCGCCGGGGCGTTCTACCGCAGGTATCCCGAACGGAACCAAGATTTCGAGTCGATGGTCGACGAGCTCGCGCCCGCCTACGCCATCGACATCTATGACCGGAACTTCGGCTCGGACCTCGAGGACTACCGGTTCCCGGACCGCTACGCCGAGCACATCCGCGGCACGCTCGCCCCGGGCGACGTCCCCGATGCCTACAAGAGGTATCGCTTCGGTCTGAACATGAATTCCGTGAAGCAGTCGACGACTATGTTCGCTCGACGCGTCTTCGAGCTCATGGGTTCAGGGACGCTCGTCCTGGGAAACTACTCGCGCGGCGTACGGACGTTGTTCGGCGACCTCACGGTCGCCGTGGACGACGGGGGCAGCGCGAGAGAGCTGATCGATCGCCTCAGCGAGCTGGACGTCCGCAAGAAGCGCCACGCCGCGCTGCGCAAGGTCCTGGGCGAGCACACCTATGCAGACAGGTTCTCCTACCTACGTTCCAGGATCACCGGTGACCGCTTCGAGGCGTACGCGCCGAGCGTGGCGGTCCTCGTCGATGCACGCGGAGCAGACGAGCCGGAGAGCCTCGCGGCGGACCTGGTCGCGCAGCAGGGCGTGCACGCGACGGCGTTCCTGTGGAGGGGCAGCGACCTGCAGCCATTTCGCCCCGGCGCCGTCGAGGAGCACGCGAGTACGCGCACGGGTGCGCCGGAGAGCATCGGCCGTCTTCGACGACGCTTCGACTACGTCACGGTGTGGCGACCCGGCGACTACCACGGTCCTCACCTGCTCCGCGACCTGACTCTCGCGCATCGATACACCGCCGCGGAGGCGGTTGGTATCGACGGCGGGTTCGAGCTCGTCGCCGACGAGGTCGTCGAGAGGCCCGGCGCTCGCTACCGAATCGTCGGACCAGGCGCTCTTCGTGCGGCTGTCGTGAGTACGGCGGCACTCAGCGATCAGATGGGGTTCGCCGACCTGGTCGAGGGGTGGGACTTCGTCGCGGACGGGCTCGCCGTCGAGCCGTTCGGCTACTGCCGTGGCGCGCGCGGCGCGGACGTCTCGGATGCGGTCGAAGCCTCGCCGAGCGACGAAGGGCTGTCGATGACAGAGCTCTACGCGGCGGCCGAAGCACTGGGGGCGCAGTCCGAGGCGCGGTCACGAGGTGTCGACGCCGAGGAGGACATCGTCTCGGGGTTCGGAGGGTTCCGGCGTTCCGCCGTACGCACCGATGCCGAGGGCTCGAGCGTGGTGATCGAGTCGACACTCGAGGTCGGCACGCACGACTATCTGTTCTCTCGGTCGGAGCACGAGACTGCGACGCTCGTTCAGGGTGACCAGCTGAAGCTGTACGTAGAGTGCACGCCTGGGCTCAACGTGCAGATCGCGGTGATCTACTACGACGCGGCCGAGAAGAGGATCGGCTCGTCGGTCCACTTCGCGAATCAGAACGCCGTCAGCACGCCGCCCGTCGGCGCGCGGACGCTGCGGGTCGCGCTCCGGGTGGCGGGTGAGGGTACGGCCCAGCTGCGAAGCGTGGAGTTCGACCACCGGTCGGAAGCCCCGGCCTTCATGCCGCTGCGGGGCGACGCCCTTCTGCTGACGAATGTGTACCCGTCGAGAGACGACCGCTATCGGAACGGGTTCGTGCACTCACGCGTGCTGGCGTACGCCCGCGCCGGTGTCGGTGTCGACGTCCTAGCGGTGCAACCCGGGCAGACCTATCGGACTTACGAGCACGAGGGCGTCGACGTCGCGGTCGGTTCCCCCGAGGTCCTCGACATGGCCTTGCGCTCGCGTGCTGACAACGTGATCCTCATCCACTTCCTGGACTCCGCCATGTGGAAGTCCGTTCGCACGCACCACCGGGGCCGACGCGTCGTCGTGTGGTTACACGGCGCTGAGGTGCAGCCATGGTGGCGTAGGTCGTACAACTACCAGAGCGACCACGAGCTCGATGCGGCGAAGCGTGCGTCGGAGGCGCGCATCGCGTTCTGGCGCGAGGTCTTCGAGGACACCGCGGTCGACGTCCACTTCGTCTTCGTGTCGCAGTACTTCGCGGACGAGGTGATGGAGGACGTCGGCGTGACGCTCCGTTCATCGCGCTACAGCATCGTGCACAATCCCGTCGACACGGACCTCTTCGCCTTCACGCAGAAGGAGGAGGACGCGCGGCTCAAGGTGTTGTCGATCCGGCCGTTCGCCTCCCCCAAGTACGCGAACGACCTGAGCGTCGCGGCGGTCGACCTCCTCCGAGGAGAGCCTGAGTTCGAGAACATGCACTTCTGCTTCGTGGGTGACGGCCCCTTGTTCGACGCGACCCTGGAGCCGATACGAGGTCTTGCGAACGTGCGGGTGGAGCGACGCTTCCTGTCGCACGACGAGATCGCGCGGATGCACCGGCAGTACGGCGTCTTCCTGGTCCCGACCCGCATGGACGCCCAAGGAGTGTCTCGGGACGAGGCGATGTCGTCTGGGCTGGTACCTGTGACGTCACGCGTTGCCGCAGTACCGGAGTTCGTCGACTCGGAGTCGGGCATGCTGTGCGATCCGGAGAGCGCAGAGTCGTTGGCGGCGGCACTGCTCCGGCTGGCGCGCGACCCGGGTCTTTTCATGCGGCTCTCCCGCGGTGCCGCGGAACGGGTGAGATCCCAGGTCGACAAGTCGCTGGTGCTGCAGTCCGAGCTGAACCTCATCGGCAAGACCGGAGCGCGATAGTGGAGCGGCCTCCCGAGTCCGTGCTTCGTCCCAGCGCGCGGATGCGGATCGAGCGCGGCTCGATCCAGCGCGTCAACTCCGTCGTTCCCCGAGGTCTCGGGCTGATTGCAGGGGCATCGTGATGAACCAGAGAGCCGTCCGCCTCACCATCATCGGCAGCTGCGTGACGAGGGATGCTTTCGATCTCAGTTCGGACCGACGATGGGAGCTGAGCGCGTACTACGCCCGTTCGGGGCTCGCGAGCGCGATGTCGGATGTGGAGTATGCGGGGGTCGACCTCACGGGCATCGAATCGGCGTTTCAACGGCGCATGGTCGAGCAAGACCTAGGAAAGAGCCTCGCGAGCTACCTCGCGGAGGACACCTCGGACCTCGTCGTCTACGACCCCATCGACGAACGATTCGACCTCGCGGTCCATCCGGTGAGCGGTGCGGTCTGCACGCTCTCCGCCGAGCTCTCGCGAGCCGCGCACGTGCCCGTCTCACGGACGATCCCCTCCGGCTCCGATGAGTTCTACGTCCTGTGGGAGCAGGGGTGGGTGCGCCTGTTGGCCATGCTCGACGCGCGCGGTCGGCGCGCGCACCTGCGTGTCAACGCCGCGAAGTGGGCCACGACGCTCGACGACGGATCAGAGTTCCCGGCCATTTACGCACCCGACCGCATCCGGCGGGCCAACGAGTTCTTGGACCGCCTTTACAGCAGGATGAGCGAGGACATCTCCGCGGACCAGTTTGTCTCGTTCAGTGCCAAGGACGCCGGTGTAGCGGCGAGCGACCACAAGTGGGGGAGGTCACCGTTCCACTATCAGGACGCGTTCTACGATCATCTACGATCGGCGCTCGTCAGGAGCCTCGGCTCCTCGTCGTCGGCGGACCTCGACGTCCTTGCGACCTTCCACGCCCGGTCCGGTGAGGACCGCCGGTTCGTCTTCGACGTCCGGCCGGAGCACGCGACCGGAGACGTGCTCGTCGCAGAGTTTCGTCTCTCTGGGTGGGCTGACGTGTCTTACGTTGGTCTCGGGTACATGATCGAGGGCGCGTACTATCGGATCCTTCTCGCGCCCGTCGAGCAGGGAACGTGGATCCGTGTCGCTGTCCCGCGGGCGGTGCTGAAGGCTCCCGACGCCGCGATCGACTCCACGGGCGACGTCGATGCGGTCCGGTTCTACGTAAGTGGTCGAGCGGCCAGCAGTACGGCGGTCCTGGAAGTGAGGACCGCTGAGCTCGCAGAGTATCGGGCCGAGCGCACGGCCTCCCGAAGCGGCGAGACCCTTTGGATCGAGGGTTGGCACTCGCGCTATCAGCTGCCGATCGCTGAGACGTCGTCGGTTGCTGCCTTCAACCCGATCCCCGGACTCGTTGCTCTGTACCCCGTCGTGGCCGACAGTCTGACGCTGTGGGCGGCCGCGGGGATCAGGACGAGCGAGCGCCTGACCGTAGGTTTTCACGGAGCGGCCGATCGCGGCACCACGGAGTACCCCTACTTCGAGCGGATGGCGTCTCGAAAGGACAGCCCGTGGTCCTTCGTGCTCTTCTCCGACCCCACGCTCACGATGGACCCGGAGCTGAGTCTTGGCTGGTTCCTGGGGACAGCGGAGCACGACCTGGTGGACGTCATCCAGCAGGTGGTGGAGAAGGTCGCCGCCGTGTCAGGGGCGCGATCGACCGCCATCACCGGCGGGAGCGGCGGCGGATTCGCCGCTCTCCAGCTCGCTGCGCGAATGCCGAGGTCGATCGCCGTCGTCTTCGCCCCGCAGACGGTCCTGTCGCGATATGAGACGCAGGACTGGGCCAGTGCCGCGCGGGTGGTGTTCGGCTCGACGGACGTAGAGTCAGACCCGACCGTTCTCCGGCGGGTATCGGCCGTGGAGAGGTATCGCGCTGGTACCGAGAATCTCGTCGACTACGTCATCAACCGTCACGATCATCACCACGTCGCGGAACATTGCGCCCCGTTCGCAGCGGTGTTCGGCCTGTCGCCGGAGGGCGGGGAGTCTGTCGATCGTCGAGTGCGCATCGTGCCCGTGGACCTCGGTCCCGGGCACGTCCCGGCCTCGAGGGAGCAGTTCGAATCGGCGCTCGCTTCCGCCTTCACGAGAGCGGAGGGGTACCTTGCGCGCTCTTGAGGCACAGGCGGGCCATCGTACGGTGCCGTTCGTCCCGCTCGCGGCCCCGATGCTCGATTTCGCCGTGATCTCCTTGGCTCCGCACCGGGCCGGTCTCCTGGCACCGGAGCCCTTCACCGATGGAACGTTGTATCTCGAGCCGGTAGGGGATGCGAAGGACGGCCTGTGGCTGGCTTCCTCTGCGCCGGCGCGCGTGCACCGGTGGCCCGGCGGTGCCTGTGGCGTGTCCGGGCTCGGCATGCTCAACGACGGTCTCTTCATGGCGCGGGCTCCGGCGCGCCCGGAGCAGATCGAAGCGCTCAGCCCTGACCAGGGCCAGTACAGCCGCTTCGTTATCCGCGACGGCGAGGCCACGGTGCAGACCGACGTCTTCGGCTTCGGGACCGTCTTCGAGTACGCCTGGGACGGCGTCGCCATCGTCAGCAACCGCGCGCACATGGTCTCGATCCTGTTGGCTGCCCTGGGGCGTCCGCCCAAGCCTGACTGGGTCTACGTGACGGCTTCGTTGTTCAGCGAGCACGGCTTCTTCGCGCAGCAGAATGCGCTGAGCCGTACAGCCGTGGAGGGCGTGCGCCCCTCCGAAGCGACCGACACGTTGCTGGTGAGTGCGGGGCAGCTGGTCCGCCGACAGCACCCCGATGCCGGGTTGCTGACGAGCAGCGACTCCTACGGCACCTCGCTGGAACTCGGCGTCGAGCAGATCGTCTCCTCGGTCCGCGCTGCCGTCACCTGCGAGTCTGTCGAGCAGACGGTCGTCGACGTCACCGCGGGCAAGGACAGTCGTCTCGTGCTGGGGGCGCTCCTCGGGTCTACGGGATGGAAGGACCGCGTCTCGTTCAACACGCTCGGCGCCGAGTCGAGCCCCGACGTGCGGATCGCGTCGACGTTGGTCGACCTCGTCGGAGGGCGGTTCTACACCGGGCACGACGAGAGCGTGCTCCGGCCCGTCACGCTCGAGTGGAACACCGACTTCTGGCTCAGCTACTACGCCGGGGAGTATCACCGCTTCGGCGCGGCCTCTCACAGCCCGCTCGGGGCGAACAGAACAGAGCTGGGCGTCGGGGGAGCCTGCGGCGAGCTGTTCCGTGGTTTCTGGACGGAGGTCGTCCAGGACCACATCCAGACGTCCGCCACGGCTGCCGAGCTCGCCACCCGCCTGGTGTCGGCGGCGTCGCAGCCCGAGTGGCGCTCGCACGCCTACCTGGATGCTGTCGCCGACGATCTCGCGGCCGACCTCGAGAGAGGTGCTGGAGAGACGCTGGAGGACATGGTGGAGGACCACTACCTGCGCCATCGAAATAGGTCGCACTGTGGCATGCGCGGTTTCACCCTCGTCCACGAGCGCGCGGTGTGGTATCCGCTGTTGTCCAGCAACTTGTTCGCTGCGGCGCGCAGCCTCGACCATGGCGAGCGATCCAGCAATCGCGTCATCTTCGACGTGCTCGCCCGACTTCACCCCGCGCTCGTGGATGTGCCGTTCGGCGGGGGCTACCCCTTCGGACGGGTGCAGCGGGAGCTCCGGAGCGGCCCGGAGCGGATCGTGCTCAACATCCAGGAGTCTGCGTCGACCGAAGCGTGGTCGGACGCCACGCGGCGTCGTCATGTGCACACGTCACGTCGTCGCCAGGGGCCGCAGAGTCTGGTCTGGGCGGAGATGGCCGGGAGGATTCACCTGCAGGCGACGCGCGCGCTGCAACGCGTCGAGGAGATCGGCTTGTCCGAAGAGCTTGCCGCCGCCCTGCAGCGCCGGATGGATGCGCTCTTCGACGCCTCGGCGCGCCGTGGCTATCAGCTGGCGATGCGCATCCTGGCCATCGATGCGCTGCTGGCGCCACCTCCCTTTGCCGCGGTGCCAGGACCCGGGTTGCGGCAGGACTGATGACCCGGTCGCGCCGGACCGCGGCCGGACGCTCGATGAGCGAAGGAGCGAGGCCCCGCGTGCTGCAGCAGCCTCGGCGGGTCCCCGGCCCGGGTCAGCGAGACATCGCCGATCGTGCGGGGACGGGGACGACGACCTTCTAGAGGGTGGGTCGTGACGCGGGGACGTCGTCGCGATCCGTGGCGCCCTGCTCGGGGTCGATCAGCGTGACGACGGTGGATCGCTGGCTGCCGGCGAGATCTCGAACGAAGCACGCCACGCTGTCCACCCCGCCCAGCTCGCGAGGATCGAAGACGAAGTCGGCGTCGGACTCGTACCAGCGCACCTTCGCACGTCGCGTACCGTCCATCGCGTAGTACGCGAAGGTCATTCCCGGGGGGTGCGGGCCCTTCGCCGAGATCCGGATCGCGCTGTGCGTGCGCTCCCAGAAGTACTGGGGCACGTGATCCTCCGCACTGGGAAGCTCAGGGAAATGTGCGGGATGGTCTCTCTGCAGCTGCTCGAGGCACTCGAACGGCGTCGATCCCAGTGCCATCAGTGTCAGTGCACGCAGGATCACGTCACGCGGCGGGACGGCGTGACCTTCGCCCCAGGAGCCGAACCCGACCACCGTGCTCCCGTCCGGGTGGTATGCCCTGCCACCATCGAGCGAGAGGCCCAATCGATCGACGAACGGCGCCACGTGCTTGCCGACGTGCCAGTCGCCGGAGTTCTGCAGGTACAGGATGTCCCGGGCGACGTCGGCTCGACCGACGACCGTCTGCTTGTCGGCCGTCCGCAGGAGATCTCGTGCCTCGGCGAGGTCGACGGTTCCACTCTCACGGTCGAATGCGGACTCGACGTACCGGGTTACGTCTCGCGGGTTGTACTCGAGGACATCGGTCTGGGGGTTCCAGCACAGGACGCTGGCGCACCCCTCGAGCCTCTCCGCGATCGCCAGGGCCGCGTAGCCTCCGCCGGAACCGCCCACGAGCAGGAAGCGGCACCCGTACCGTGCGGCGAGCCTCCTGAGCAGACGGGCGATCGCTCCCAGCGCGTCGAACCGGTCGCACCCCAGGTACCACCCGAGTGAGAGCTCAGGGTGGTCCGTGATGGTGGGGTCGGCGATGAGGATCGCAGGGAGGCCCTGCGAGGCAGAGATGGTGTGGCCGGAGAAAAAGGGGCCCGGCCGGTTCGCGCGGTTCGTCACCGCCCCGGCGAAGAACACGGGCACTCGAGCGACCGTGCTGGAGACGCCGAGCGGTGAACCACGGAGCAGCACGTCCACGACTCCATTGTCGGCGACGTGCAACCGGTGGATCCCGTCGGCGGGATTGCCAGTGATGAACTCGTCCTCGTCCCAGTCCTCGACGTGGACGCCCCACTGCCTGAGGTCCGGCTCGCCGTGGGAGTGCATGGGCGTGTCTCTTGTCGTCACGCCGCTGCTCACAGCGGAAAGTCGCGAAGCGCGGCGAGCGTCTTCTCGGCCGCGTCGCCGTCGCCGTACGGGTTTCTCGCGCGTGCCATGGCGCCGTAGCGGTCATCGTCGGTGAGCAGTGCGGTGACCTCGTCGACGATCCGGGCTTCGTCTGTCCCGACGAGGCGTACCGTCCGAGCCTCGACCGCCTCAGGGCGCTCCGTGTTCTCGCGCATGACCAGCACCGGCTTGCCGAGGCTGGGGGCTTCTTCCTGGACGCCGCCGGAGTCCGAGAGGATGAGGATGCTCGCGGCCATCAGACGCGCGAACTCGCCGTAGGGCAGCGGCTCGGTCACGGTGACGTTCTCGATGCCCTCGAGCTGGGGGAGGACGGCCTCCCGCACGACGGGGTTGCGGTGTGCCGGGAGGACGATCTCCACGTCGGGGAACGACCGTGCGATGCGTGCCAGCGCTCGCCCTACGCCTTCCATCGCGCCGCCCCAGTTCTCGCGGCGGTGTGTGGTCACGAGGAGGACGCGCCGCCCCGACGCCGCGAGGTCCTCGAGGCGCGGGTCGGTGAAGGGGATCTCCTTGCCGACCGTGGTGAGCAGCGCATCGATGACGGTGTTGCCGGTGACGACGATCTTCGAGTCGTCGACCCCCTCGGCGAGGAGGTTCGCCCGGCTGGTCTCGGTGGGAGCGAGGTGGAGGGCGGCGATCTGGGTCGTGATCTTCCGGTTCGCCTCCTCCGGGAACGGGGACTGGATGTTCCCGGAGCGCAGGCCTGCCTCCAGGTGCACCACGGGGATCTGCCGGTAGAACGCGGCGAGTGCGGCGGCCGTCGAGGTGGAGGTGTCGCCCTGGACGATGACCGCGGTGGGCCTCTCCTTCTCGAGGATCGGGTCGAGCCCCTCGATGACCCGCGCGAAGATCTGCGCCAGCGTCTGCCCGTGGCTCATGATGTCGAGGTCGTGGTCGGGGACGATGCCGAAGAGCTCGTTCACCTGGTCGAGCATCTCGCGGTGCTGGCCGGTCACGACGGTCACCGACTCGAAGTCGGGGCTCTCCTCGAGCGCCTTGATGACGGGAGCGACCTTGATCGCCTCCGGTCGGGTGCCGTAGACGGTCATGATGCGAGCGGTCATGCTTCTCTCTTCTCTGCTGCGGCCGCGTCCCGGCCGTGTCCCCGGACGTGCCGGGGGCGGTAGCTGCGTCCAGGGGACTCCTCCACCTGCACGTGCGTCTCGGTCTTCTCCGCGAGGGCGTCCTCGATGATCTTCTTCGCCTCGTCGGGCTTCTCCTTGGCGATCGCCCAGGCCCACTTGCGGTAGCGCAGCGCGACGTCCTCCGCCGGGCCGTCGAGCACGAGACGGCCGTAGTTGAGCCAGATCGCGCGCGTGCACGTCTCTTCGATGGTCTGCGCCGCGTGACTCACGAGGAACACCGTGCCGGCGTTCTCCCGCAGCCGGTTCATGCGGGCCTCGCTGCGTTCCTTGAACGCGGCGTCGCCGGTGGCGAGGGCCTCGTCGATGAGCATGATGTGGGGGTTGGCGGCGGTCGCGATCGCGAACCGCAGACGTGCACCCATGCCCGAGGAGTACGTCTTCATCGGGAGGTAGATCGACTTGCCGAGGCCGGCGAGCTCGACGACGTCGGGAATCGCCTTCTCCGTCTGCTCGGGGGTGAGCCCCATGGCGAGGCAGCCGAGCCGGACGTTCTGCTCTCCCGAGAGGTCGGGCACGAGGGCGGCGTTGACCCCGATGAGGACGGGCGTGCTCTCGGCGAGCACCCGCCCGCGCGCGGGCCGCTCGAGCCCGGCGATGATCCGCAGGAGCGTGCTCTTGCCGGAGCCGTTCTGGCCGACGAGGCCGATCTGCTCGCCCGAGCGCGCGACGAAGGAGATCCCGGAGAGCGCCCGCACGAGCACCATGGGCTGCTGGCCGAGCACGGTCTTGGCGGCCCGGACGAGCCGGTTCGAGCGCCGACGCTCGGCCGCGTCCGTGGACGGGACGCGGTAGCGCACGTGCACGTCCTGGACCGCGACGGTGGCGGACGCGAAGGGGTCAAGCTCGGCCATAGGACTCCTCCCCGTGGTAGAAGAAGAGGAACCCCACGACGAGCGTCCCGACGGCCCAGGCGCCCAGCCCGAGCCACGACGACAGCGCCGGCGTCACGCCGTAGAGCAGGCAGTCGCGGACCATGCTCAGCACCATGAACATCGGGTTCGCCTCCATGAGGGCGAGCGCCGTCGGGTGGTCGATGAACTGGTCGTAGGAGAAGAACACCGCGGAGCCATAGAGCCACAGCCGCATGCCGAAGCTGATGAGCTGGTTGAGGTCGGGCACGACGGCGACGCACCGCGCGAGCAGCAGTGCCAGGCCGGTGGTGAACAGCACCTGGAGCGCGAGGACGCCGGGCACGAGCACGACGCGCCAGGTGAACACCTCGGCGGGGGGCATGACGGCGAGCAGCACCACCATGGCACCGAGCACCGGGATCATGTCGAGCATCCCGCGCAGGATCACCGAGATGGGCAGGGAGGCGCGGGGGAAGGAGAACGCCCGGATGAGGTTGCGGCCGTTCCTGATGGAGTTGGCCCCGCCCGTCACGGCCTTCGTCGTGAACGAGAAGAGGAACACCCCGACGATGAGGTAGCCGATGAAGTTGTCGATGCCGCGCGACGACTTCAGCAGCAGGCCGAAGATGAGGAAGTACGTCAGCCCGTCGAGCACGGGCTTGAGCACGAGCCACACGGTGCCGAGCAGGTTCTCGCGCGTCCCGCTCGTCACCTTCGCGCGGGCCTCGGCCCACAGGAAGTGCCGACGGTTCCACAGCTGCCCCAGGTACACCCCGAGCGGCGGACGAGCCCCGACGCGGGTGAGCCGACCCGCGGAGACGACCTCCGTCGTCGACGGCGGGCCCGCGAACAGCATCGAGTACAGGTCGCCGCGAGGCGACCTGTTCTCGGTGGTGCTCGTCTCTCCGGTCATCGCGGCATCCTAGGATCCCGTCGGCGCGTACGCCGTGCCGTACGTCGCGACGTAGGCGTCGAGCGTGTCCGTGCGCACCGCGTCACCGAGCGCGGCGGTCTGCTCCGCGTCCACGAGGTTGACCGACGCGCCGCCCCTCTCGCCGAACCCGGTGATCGGCACCATGAGCCCGACGACGTCCTCGCGCTCGAGCTCGGCGGCGAGCGGGACGAGCGCGAACGCGTCGTCCACGTCGAGGTCGCCCGTGATCTTCACGTTGCGCACGAGCATCGGCATCAGCTCGGCGAGCACCGCCGGATCGTCGGCGCGCTCCGCGATCCTGTCGAGCATCCCGACGACGGCGGCGCGCTGCCGCTCGGTGCGGTCGAGGTCGCCGAGGGGAAGCCGCTTGCGCTCGCGCACGTAGATGAGGCCGTCCGTGCCGGAGAGCGTGATGCGCCCCTCGGGGAAGTCGACGACGCGTCCCGTGCTCTGCACGGTCACCGTGCTCGCGTGCTGGTTGTCCACCTCGAACCCGTCGAGCGCGCGCGTGAGGGCGATGAACCCCGCGAAGTTCGACTGGACGACGTAGTCGATCTCCGCACCGCCGAGCAGGCCGGACACCGTCTGGACGAGCGTGTCCGTCCCGCCGCGCGAGAACGCCGCGTTGATCTTCCCCTCGCCGAGCCCCGGGATGTCGACCCACATGTCGCGTGTGAAGGACACGAGGTACAGGTTCTGCCGGTCGGCGGGCACGTGGACGAGCAGGATCGTGTCGGCGTTGCCCGTGAGGTCGGCCGGGTCTCGTGAGTCCGTGCCGACGAGGAGCGCGTTCACCGGCCCCTCGGGCAGCGGGTCCGCCGGTCCTGTCGGCGTGGGCGTCGGGCTGGGAGCCGCGGAGCGCGTCGGCGCGGGGGACGCGCTCGTCGCCGACGGCGCGGGCTCCGGCGCCGCAGTCGTGCAGCCGGCGAGCAGTGCCGTCGCGACGAGGGCACCGAGGGGACGACGCAGGAGGGCGGTGCTCATCGCGTTCCTCCTGCCAGTGCTCGGGCGTACACCTCGCGGTACCGGGCCGTGTTCGCGGCCCACGTCCTGGTGGCCGCGAGCTCGCGACCGCGCGTCAGCATGCCACGACGTGCGTCGTCGTCGCCCAGGACGTCCGCGACGGCCGCGGTCCACGCGGCGACGTCGCCCGCGGGCACGAGGCGTCCCGCGGCACCGACGGCCTCGCGCAGCGCGGGGAGATCGCTCGCGACCACCGGCCGGCCCACGGCCATCGCCTCGACCGGCTTGAGCGGGGTGACGAGGCGCGTCACGCGGTCGTCCCGGCGCGGGACGAGGGCGACGTCGAGCGCCGCGAGGTAGGTCGTGGCGAGGGCGCGCGGCACGCGCCCCGGCAGGATCGCGTGCTCGCCGAGCCCGAGCTCGTCGGCGAGGCGGAGGAGGCCGGGGCGGGCGACGCCGTCGCCCACCACGAGCGCGGTCGCGTCGACGCCGTCCGCCCGGAGCGCGGCGACCGTGCGCAGGACCGTGTCGAGACCCTCGTAGTCGACGACGCTGCTCACCGTGCCGACCACGGGCCCGCGCGCCGGGATGCCGAGGCGCTCGCGGGCGGCGTCGGGCGTGGGGTGCGCCGCGTCCAGGAGCGACGTCGGCACGGCGTTGGGGACCACCGTGACGCGGGAGCCCGGCACGCCGCGGCCGACGAGCTCGGCCCGCATGGTCTCGCTGAGCGTCACCACGTGGTCCGCGGCGAGCGCGAGCTCGGTCTCCTTCGCCCGGACGAGGGCGTAACGGCCCGAGGCCTCGGCGGCGCGCCGCGCCTCGGGCGTGCGGTGCGACGCGGCCCAGGTCTCCTCGGGCAGGCCGCGCACCTCGTACACCCACGGCACGCCGAGGCGTCGGGCGGCCGCGCGCGCCGTCGCGCCGGTCGTGTGCGGGGTGGTGGCGTGCACGACGTCGGGCGCGAACCTTCGCGCCGCGCGCACCAGCAGGTCGACCTCGACCTCGGCGCGCCGCGCCGGATCGCCCTGCAGCATCCACGGCAGCAGCCGCTCGTACCGCACGCCGTCCACGACGTCCGCGGCGCGTGCGCCGAGCACGCCGATCGTCACCGGGTAGGCGCCGCGCGTCGTCGCCGCCACGCCCAGCCCGTCCTCGTGCTGCGCGCGGAGGATCGCGTGGCTGCGCAGCGTGTACCCGCTCTGCGTGTGGGGGAGCGAGTTCGTCAGGTGGTGGAGCACCCGCGGCTGCCCGACGTCGCCCCGCACCGCGCGCTGCGAGGTCCCGGTGGCCGGAGGGTCGGGCCGGAGCGCGTCGACCTGGGCGCGGATCGCGCGGAGGGTCCGGCGCTCGCCGCGGCCCGACACGGTCGCGCGATCGAGCGCGTCCACGTCGCCCGCCTGCCAGAGCGCGCGCAGTCGGGCGGGGCCGGGGTGGGGGACGCCGTCGAGCAGCTCGGGGTGGCCGACCGCGACGGCGACCTCGGCGGCCACGCGGCGCGCGAGCCGCGACCCGGGCGCGCGGAGCACCGCGGCGACGGTGCGGGCCGCGTCGTCGGGGGAGCCGTCGAGGAAGAGGCCGAGCGCACGGCGCGCGGACGGGTCGCGCGCCACGAGGAGCAGGCGGACGACGCCGCTCCGGACCGGGGCGGGCGCGCGCCGTGCGGCCTGGATCCCGAGCCACACCGGGTCGTCGACGACGGCGCGCGCCCCGAAGGACAGCGCGAGGACGAGGGCGCGGACGGCGTCGCGCGGTGCCGCCGCCCTCATCGACGCAGCCCGTCGAGCAGCTCGACGTAGCGGGCCGCGAGCGCGTCGTCGTCCGCGTTGAGCGCGACCCACTCCTGGGCGGCGGGACCGATCTCCGGGACCGAGCCCGCGGCCACGAAGCCGGCCCAGAGCGCGGCCAGCGCCTCGACGTCCCCGGGCGGGACGACGTCGCCCGCCTCGAGCGAGAGCACGAGCTCCGCGGCCTCGCCCGCGAGGCACGCCGTGACGTGCCGACGCGTCGCCATCGTCTCGTAGAGCTTCGAGGGCACCGTCCACTGGAACGGCTCCCAGTCGCGCAGCGACACGAGCACGGTGTCGGCCCACGCGTACAGCGCGGGGACGTCCGTGTGCGGCACACGACCGAGGAACGTCACCGGTGCGCCGAGCGTCGAGGCGAGGGCCTTGAGGTGGGGGATGTCGGCCCCCGCGCCGGCGAGGTGCACCTCGAGCGGCACGCCCCGCGCGGCGAGCGCGGCGGCGGCCTCCACGACGACCTCGAGACCCTGCGACCGGCCGATGGTCCCCACGTAGACGGCGCGCAGCGGCCGGTCCGGGCCCAGGGGGTGGGCGTCGTCGTCGGGCAGAGCGTCGACCTCGTCGTCCACCTTGTCGGCGAGGCGGTCGGTGAACGCGGTGCCGTTGCGCACGACCCCGACGTTCGGGGCGCCCCGGCTCTCGACGACCCCGGCGAACGTCTCCGTCGTCGTCACGACGAGGTCGCTGCGGGTCTGCAGCCGGACGATCGCGCGGTGCGCGAGCGCGACCACCGCGGACCGCGCCCGGCGGCCGGACCCGTCGGCGACGACGCCGGCCGGGCGGATGAGGTCGGGCCACGCGTCGCGCATCTCGACGACGAAGCGGGCGCGGAAGAGCCGGGCCAGGGCCCACGCGGCGAACATGCTGGGGATGCCGGGCACGGTGCCGACCACGACGGTCGGGCGGTGCGCCCGGGCGCGCAGGTGCCGCCACCCGAGGACGACCGAGTGGGCGGCCGCGACGACGTGGTCGGCCGTGCGGGACACGAGCGACGACGAGTGCTCGCGATAGCGGACGCGCAGGATCCGCTCGCCGTGGCGACCGCGCTGGACGAGCCCGGGGCGCAGGTGCGCGTGCTCGGGGTCGAGCACGCCTGCCGGGTAGTGCGGAGGCGGGGCGAGGACGGTCACGCGGAAGCCCGCGCCGACCAGGCGGGGCACGAGCGCACCCCAGCGGCGCTGCGGCGCGCCCGTCTCGGGCTCGTAGTGGTGGGTGACCAGGAGAAGGTGGTCGTGCTGGTCCCGACGCCGCGGTCGGGGCGCCGGTCGACGGCGCGCGCGAGCGTGCCGTGCCGCACTCGTAGACATGTCGCCCCCTGCGATCGACGGCTCTCCGGGGCGCGCCCTCCGCCGGTGCCTTCCTGGAACTGAGCGGTACGAGAGTACCGCTCCGGAACGTGGTGAAGTCGTGAGACGGCCGAGCACCGAGGGTGAAGAGGCCGGCGCAGGCGCTCGAAACAGCCGTCGAAGCAGGTCGCGCGCCGTAGGATGCCTGCCGTGGCCGACACCCTGTTCCCGGACCCCTCGCCCGAGCCGCGTGCCGACCGGCGGCACGCGCGCCGTCGTCGTGGAGGCCGGACGGCGCTCGTCGTGCTCGTGTCGCTCCTCGCCGTGCTCGTCCTGGCCGGTGTCGGGGGCGCCTGGTGGTTCCAGCGCCAGCTCGACGGCAACATCGAGAAGCTCGCCGACCCGTTCGAGGGCCTGGAGAACCGCCCCGACCCGGCGCCGAGCGACCCGGCGGTCGCGACGGAGGCCGTGAACTTCCTGGTGCTCGGCTCCGACAGCCGCATCTCGGCCGGGGACCCCTCCCAGTGGGAGGCGGGCGCGCAGCGCACGGACGCGATCATGCTCGTGCACCTGCCGGCGGACCGGCAGACGGCGCAGGTCGTCTCCATCCCGCGCGACGCGTGGGTCCCGATCCCCGGGCACGGGGAGGCGAAGATCAACGCCGCCTTCTCGTACGGCGGCCCCTCCCTCATGATCCAGACGGTCGAGGACCTCACCGGCGTCCGGATCGACCACTTCGCCGTGACCGACTTCGAGTCCTTCACGACCCTCACCGACGCGCTGGGCGGCGTGCAGATCCGCATCCCGGAGGACATCGGCGACGGCAAGAAGGTGTTCTTCGAGGCGGGCGTGCACCAGATGACGGGCGAGGAGGCCCTCACCTACACGCGTCAGCGCCACGGCCTGGTGAACGGCGACTTCGGCCGCGTGCAGCGCCAGCAGAACTGGATGCGCGCGATGCTCGGCAAGATCAACAACAACCGCAACGACGTCGCGATGATGACGCGCTTCTTCACCGCGGTGAGCGAGTCGGTGGCGACCGACGACGGCCTGACCATCGACGAGATGCGGAACCTCTACATGAGCGCCCGCGGTCTGAGCACGAACGACGTCACGTTCATGACGGCGCCCAACTCCGGGACCGGGCGCAGCGCCGACGGGCAGTCGATCGTCGTGCTCGACCGTGCCCGGTTCGACCCGCTCATGGCGTCGATCGCGAACGACTCCGTCGGGGACTACCTCGTCCAGAACGCCGAGGCGCTCGAGGTCCTGCCGCCCACGGTCAAGTGATCGGGCGCCGGTGACCGACCGCTCCAGCAGCCCGCAGCGCAGTGTCCTCGTCCACGGGAGCTGCGTCACCCGCGACGCGTTCGCGCTGCCGGAGGAGACGCGGTTCCGCCTCGCCGACTACCACGCACGCAGCTCGCTGGCGTCCGCGTTCGCGTCCGAGGGGCTCTCCGGGGTCGACGTCGCCCGCGTCGAGTCCCCGTTCCAGCGCCGCATGGTCGAACGGGACCTGGGCAAGGACTTCGCGGCGCGGCTCGGGACGACGGACGCGGACGTCGTCGTGCTCGACCTCGTCGACGAGCAGTACGACCTCGTGGTCGGGGCGGACGGCGGCGTGGCGACGCGCTCCATGGAGTTCCTGCGGGCCGGTGGCGACGGCGTGCGGTCGCGTCGCGTCGCGTCGGGGTCGCCGGAGTTCCTCGTCCGGTGGGAGGTCGGCTGGGCTGCGCTCGTGGCCACCGCGCGCCGGCAGGGTCGACTGGGTCGTGTCGTCGTGCACGAGGCGTACTGGGCGCGCGGCGACGCGGCGGGCGGGGCGTTCGACCAGCAGCGTGTCGAGTCGGCGAACCGCACGCTCACCTATCTCTACGCGCGCATGCGCAAGGACCTGGCCGAGGCCCGCTTCCTCCGGGTCCCGGACCGGCTCGTGGTCGGCGACCCGGCCCACCGGTGGGGACCGTCGCCGGTCCACTACGTCGAGGGCTATTACCGCGCGTTCCTCGACCTCCTCGACGAGGCGACGCGCGCCGCCGTCTGACGCGGTCCTCGGCGGACCGCCGGCCCGCCGAGGGGGCGCGGCTCCCCCGGAGCCGGGCTCTCGCAGGAAGGGTCAGGCGACGCCGTCGAGGACGACGACGCCGTCCTTGAACGCCACCCCGCTCACCCGTGCACCCGGGGTGCGCACCTGGAGGAGGCGCTGGACGTCGAGGGCGACGCGCGCGTCCGGGAGCACCCGCACGGACCCGGCGGGGAGGCCCTTCGCCGCGACGACGGACTCGATCCGGCTCGCCGCGAGACCGAGGAGCTTGTGGGCGGGCAGGCCGCCGGCGCTCGCGTCGACGGAGATCGTCGCGACGCCGTCCTGCACGTCGACCACGCGCAGCGTGGCGCGGACCGTCGGGGCGAGACGCGTCGCGAGCCGGAGCGGCGCGGGCAGGCGCTTCACCTGGCGCGGGTCGGCGACGACCTCGAGCGCGTCCCCGCGACCCGACACGGACGTGACGAACGAGGGGAGCTTGCGGCCCATGAGGCCGAGCAGGTGGAGCGTCTCGGCGAGGGTCAGTTCCTGGTGCACGGCGCACACCATAGCGGACGTCCGGGACGTCTCGGACGCCCGCTCGTGACGGGGATCTCCACCCGCAGGCCTTTCCTTACCCAAGGTAATGAGTTAGGGTAACTATCATGCCTGCTGCGGACCTCACTGCTCCCACCCGGAACCAGTACCGGCCCGCGACGCTCGGCGGCGACCTGCGGGTCGCGCTCACCCGGATCTCCCGGCGGCTGCGTGCCCAGCGCGGCGAGGCGGACCTCCCCGAGGGGCGGTTCGGCGTCCTCACCGTCCTGCACAAGCACGGCGCCATGTCGCCCAGCGAGCTCGCGGAGCACGAGCGCGTCCGGCCGCCGTCGATGACCCGCGCCGTCAACGCCCTCGTCGAGATGGGTCTCGTCGAGAAGGGGGAGCACGCGAGCGACCGCCGTCAGGTCGTCGTGCGCCTCACGGACGCCGGCGTGCGCGAGGTCAAGGAGACGCGGCGCCGCCGGGACGCGTGGCTCACGCAGCAGCTGTCCTCCCTCACCCCTGACGAAAGAGAGACCTTGGCCCGCGCCAGTGAGCTGTTGACCCGGATCGCCGCCCGATGAGCACCACGTTCTCCTCCCTCCAGTACTACAACTACCGCGTCTGGTTCGGCGCCGCGCTCGTCGCGAACGTCGGTACCTGGATGCAGCGCGTCGCGCAGGACTGGCTCGTCCTCAGCGACCTCACCGACAACTCCGGCGTCGCCGTCGGCGTCGTCACCGCGCTGCAGTTCGCGCCCGTGCTCGCCCTGTCCGCATGGGCGGGCCTGCTCGCCGACCGGCTCCCGCGCCGTCGGCTCCTCATGGCCACCCAGGGCGCGATGGGACTGCTCGCGCTCGGCCTGGGCGCGCTCGTGCTGTCCGGGAACGTCGAGCTGTGGCACGTCTACGTGTTCGCCGGCCTGCTCGGCGTCGTCTCGGCGTTCGACAACCCCGTGCGCCAGACGTTCGTCGCCGAGATGGTGCCCGCCGACAAGCTCTCCAACGCCGTCGGGCTCAACAGCGCGTCGTTCAACGCGGCGCGCCTCGTCGGGCCGGGCGTCGCGGGCCTGCTCATCGCGGCGGTCGGCTCCGGCTGGCTGTTCATCATCAACGGCGTCACCTTCGGGGCGACCATCCTCGCGCTGCTGTACATGCGCACGCGCGAGCTTCACGTGCTGCCGAGCGCCCCGCGAGAAAAGGGTCAGATCCGCGAGGGCATCCGGTACGTGCGCGGACGGACGGACATCATCGTCATCATGGTCGTCGTCGGCGTCGTGTCGACGTTCGGGCTCAACTTCCAGCTCACGTCCGCGATGATGGCGAAGGTCGAGTTCGGCATGGGGCCGGGGGAGTACGGGATCCTCGGGTCCATCCTCGCGATCGGGTCGCTCACCGGGGCCCTGCTCGCCGCGCGCCGGGAGCGCCCGCGCGTCCGGCTCGTCATCGGGTCCGCGTTCGGGTTCGCCGTCGCCACGGGGGTCATGGCGCTCATGCCCACGTACGCGACCTTCGCCGTCGCGTGCATCCCCGTGGGGCTCGCGTCGCTCACCATGATGACCGCGGCCAACTCGACCATCCAGATGTCCGTGGACCCCGTCATGCGCGGGCGCGTCATGTCGCTCTACATGATCGTGTTCCTCGGTGCGACGCCCGTCGGTTCCCCGCTCGTCGGGTGGATCGCCGAGGCATGGGGCCCGCGCTGGGCGATCGGCGTCGGGTCGATCACCGCGGCGCTCGTCGCCGTGGGTGCGGCCGTCTGGGCGGTGCGCAACTGGCACCTCGAGGTCCGCTACCGCGTCCTGCAGCGCCCGCACCTCGTGGTGCGCTACCTCGACGCCGGGACGCCGACCGACCGCTCCGCGCGCGCCGAGACGCGACGCCGGCTCGAGACCGAGGACGCGCAGGAGGCCGCCCGGGCGGCCTGACGCCGCCTCTCCCGCCGAGCGACGAGGCCGGTGCCGCCCCGGTCTCCCGGGCGGCACCGGCCTCGTGCTCGACGGGACCTCGCTCGTGCTCGTCAGGCGAGGTGGTCGACGACGTGGTCCACGCACGCGGTGAGGGCGCGGACGTCGTCGGGCTCAATCGCCGGGAACATCGCGACGCGCAGCTGGTTGCGGCCGAGCTTGCGGTACGGGAAGACGTCGAGCACGCCGTTCTCGCGCAGCGCCGCCACGACGGCCGTGGCGTCGATCGCGTCGTCCAGGTCGATCGTGCCGACGACCGTCGACCGCTCCGCCGGGTTCGCGACGAAGGGCGCCGCCCACTCGCGCGAGTCCGCCCAGCCGTAGAGGTGCGCGGCCGACTCGGCGGACCGGGCGGCCGCCCACTCCAGGCCCCCGTTGCCCAGGAGCCACTCCACCTGCTCGGCGAGCATGACGAGCGTCGCGATCGCGGGCGTGTTGAGGGTCTGGTCCTGGCGCGAGTTCACCGCCGCGGTGCGCAGCGACAGCGACTCCGGGACCCAGCGGGTGCCGCTGCTCTCGACCTCGTCCGCGCGCGCGAGCGCGTCGGGCGAGCACAGCGCGAGCCACAGGCCGCCGTCCGACCCGAAGACCTTCTGCGGCGCGAAGTAGTAGACGTCGGTCTCCGCGACGTCCACGGGGATCGCGCCCGCGCCGGACGTGGCGTCCACGAGCGTGAGCGCGCCGCGCTCGCGCGAGCCGGGGACGCGGCGCACGGGCGCCATCGCGCCGGTCGAGGTCTCGTTGTGCGGCCACGCGTGCACGTCGACGTCGTCGGCGGGCTCCGGGAGCGCGACGGTCCCGGCGGGGGCCGAGATCACCTGGGACGGCGCGAGGAACGGCGCGGCGGTCGTCGCGGCGGCGAACTTCGCGCCGAACTCGCCGAACGCCGCGTGCTGCGCCTTCGAGCGGACGAGGCACGCCGTCGCGACGTCCCAGAACGTCGTGGAGCCGCCGTTGCCCAGCACGACCTCGTAGCCGTCGGGCAGCGCGAACAGCGCGGCGAGGCCCTCGCGCGTGCGGCGCACGAGCGACCGGACGGGCGCCTGCCGGTGGGACGTCCCCAGCAGCGAGGTGCCGGCGTCGGACAGCGCCCGGACCTGCGCGGCGCGGACCTTGGACGGCCCGGACCCGAAGCGGCCGTCGGCCGGCAGGAGGTCCGAGGGGATCGTGATCGAGGTGTTCGCGAGATCGGGCACGGCGTCACCCTACGCGCGCGCGGCGCGCCCCGGGAGCCTCGTCCACAGGCCGTGCGTCACCGCACGGTCCGCGCCGGGGCCCGCGGGGAGGCGCGGGCCACCAGGCACCACGGGTGCCTCTGGACGACACCGCGGTCGGGTCACGGGCTCGCCATAGACTGACCCCCAGCGGCCCGCCGGTGCGGGCAGGCGCCCCGTGGAGCGACGACCGGGCGCCCCGAGCCGACGAGCGACTGGGAGCGTGACGTGACCGATCTGATCGATACCACCGAGATGTATCTGAAGACGATCTACGAGCTCGTGGAGGAGGGCATCGTCCCGCTGCGCGCGCGCATCGCGGAGCGCCTCGGCCACTCGGGGCCCACGGTGTCGCAGACGGTCGCGCGCATGGAGCGCGACGGGCTCGTCGTCGTCACGGGGGACCGCCACCTCGAGCTCACGCCCGTGGGCCACGAGAAGGCGACGCGCGTCATGCGCAAGCACCGGCTCGCCGAGCGGCTCCTCACGGACGTCATCAAGCTCGACTGGGAGTACGTGCACACCGAGGCGTGCCGCTGGGAGCACGTGATGAGCGAGCTCGTCGAGGAGCGGCTCCTCGGGCTGCTCGACCACCCGCACTTCGACCCGTACGGCAACCCCATCCCGGGCCTGCCGGAGCTCGGGGAGCAGCTCGAGGAGGTCGACTTCCTCGACGGCGTCGTGTCGCTCCCCGTCCACCTCGCCCAGCACGGCCTCGGCGGCGGCGAGGTGCGCGTCGTGCTCCAGCGGATCGCCGAGCCGGTCCAGGTCGACGTCGAGCTCCTCGCGCGGTTCGCCCAGGCCGGGGTGCTGCCGCGCCGCACGCTCGTCGTGCGACCGGCACCGGCCGGCGGGGTCACCGTGCAGGGAGAGGGTGCGCCGGTCGTCCTCGACCTGCCCGACGACGTCGCGCGCCACCTCTTCGTCGCCCGCGGATAGCCGCCCGTTCACCGGGGGAAACGCCGTGACCTGCGGCGATGCGCGGGGCCGCGTTCCGTCGTGATGGGAACGTGACTTTTGCCGAGGGGTCCTGTACGGTCGTCCTGCTCCGTCGGGATACCCATCTGGCGGAGACCTCGCGCGGAACGCCTAACCCTGTCACCGCGAGAGGCCCACGACGACCCGATGACAGGGACGGGGGACCCACTTCCGGGTGCTGGAGACAGCGCCCTTGGGGTGAAGCCCGACGGACTCCGGTCCGCCAGGCCGGGTGACTCTTCCACCCGAACCCGACAGCTGACCTCGCAGGCGTCCAGGAGAGGCAACAGTGACCGTGAGCACGACTCGCGCCCGCCACCGCGCGGCGCGGCGTCCCGTGACGCCACTCAGCACCATCGCCCAGGCCGCATCGGACCAGATGTCGAGCGTCGGTCGTCGTACCGCCGTCGTCGCCGCGTCCTCCGGCCTCATCGTCTCGATGATCGGCGCCGCCGCCCCCGCGACGGCCGCCCCGGTCGACAACGAGTCCGGCAAGCTCAACGCCGTCGACCTCAGCGCCCTCACCGCGCAGGCCCGCCAGGCCCTCGAGGCCGCCCCGGCCGTGACCGTCGCGGCCGACGCGGCGTTCACCATCGAGGAGGCCCCGGTCACCGTGACCCCGGCCCCCGAGCCGGAGCCGGAGCCCGAGCCCGAGCCCGTCCGCACCACGCAGACGAGCCGCACGCAGGAGCGCCAGTCCACGCAGTCGTCGTCGTCCGACGAGTCGCAGGCTCCGGCCCAGCAGGAGGCGTCCGTCGGCGCCCCCGCGTCGGCGCACGGCTCGTCGATCGTCTCGATCGCGGCCCGCTACGTGGGCGTCCCGTACGTCTACGGCGGCACCACCCCCGACGGCTTCGACTGCTCGGGCTTCACCAGCTACGTCTACGCGCAGGTCGGCATCAACCTGCCGCGCACGTCGGGCGCCCAGGGTTCGGTCGGCACCAAGGTGTCGCGCGACCAGGCGCAGCCGGGCGACCTCATCTGGACGCCGGGCCACATCGCCATCTACGCGGGCGACAACATGATGATCGACGCCCCGCGTCCCGGGAAGTCGGTCCAGTTCCGCCAGATCTGGCAGTCGAACCCCACCTTCATCCGCGTGGCCTGATCGCTCACCCGATCAGGACCCCCGCGGTCACTGGCTGGACGAACCCCGTCCGCTCGCACTCTGCGCGAGCGGGCGGGGTTCGTGGCATTCTTGACGTGTTCGTGACTCGTGGCAGACGGACGGCCGGGCCTGGTCTCGGCTAGGTTGGTCGTCCGATGGCACCGGGCCGTCGAGAGGAGAGTCGCTCATGACCCGCACGGAATCCGTCCTCGTCGGTGTCGACGGCTCGGCGCCGAGCCTCCACGCCCTGGACTGGGCCGCGGCGTACGCGCTGCGCGTGGGGTGGCCCCTCCACATCGTGTGCACCTACTCGTTGCCGTCGTTCACGGCGGCGTCGCTCGACGGCGGCTACGCGGCCCTCGACGACTCGGCCATCCAGGAGGGCGCGCGCGCCGTCCTGGAAGAGGCTCGCGCCCGCGCCGAGGGCGCCGGGGTCCGCACGACGGCGACGGTCACGACCGGCGACGCCGCGGGGGTCCTCGTCGAGATGTCGCGCGAGCACGCGCTCGTCGTCGTCGGCACGCGGGGGCGCGGCGGCTTCACCGAGCGGCTGCTCGGCACCGTCTCCTCGGCGCTGCCCGCGCACGCGCACTGCCCGACGGTCGTCGTGCCGTACCGCGCGGGCGGGAAGGACGACGAGGGTGGCGCGCAGGAGCTGCCGCCGGTGCGGGACCTGCGCCGGATCGTCGTCGGGGTGGACGGGTCGCCGTCCGCCGAGATCGCGCTGCGGCACGCGATCCGTCAGGCCCGCGCCTGGGACGCCGAGCTCGTCGCGGTGGCCGGTGTGCCCGTCGGTGCCGGTGCGGGTCTCCTCGCGTGGCTGCCCGCGTCGATCGACCACGAGCAGGTCCTGGCCGACGTCACCGAGGGGCTGAACGTCATCATCGACCGCCACGAGGCGGAGCACCCCGGGCTCACGATCAAGCGCATCGTCCTCGACGGCACGGGTGCCGAGCTCCTCACGGAGTTCTCCACGGCGTCCGACCTCATCGTCGTGGGCTCGCGCGGGCGGGGCGGTTTCCGCGGCCTGCTGCTGGGCTCCACGAGCCAGGCCGTGCTGCACCACTCCGCGTGCCCCGTCATGGTCGTGACCAAGAAGTGCGAGGACGACGAGCCGGCGGCCAAGGAGGGCTGAGCCGCCGGCCCGCCGGGGCACCACGGCGCGTGGTGCCCGGGCGGGCGGTCAGCTCCGGTTGCGGTACAGCCGCATGGTGATCGGGGCGAGGATCGCGGTGAGCACGACGGACGCCACGAGGACCCACACGATCCCCTCCGTCGCGGGCTCGCCCGCCATGAGCCCGCGCACCGCGGTGACGAGGTGCGTGACCGGGTTGACGTCGACGAAGCGCTGCAGCACGACGGGCATCGTCGACGGGTCGACGAAGATGTTCGACGCGAACGTGAGCGGCATGAGCACGAGCATCGACGTGCCCATGACGGCGTTGGGGGAGCGCAGCACGAGCCCGAGGGCCGTGAACACCCAGCTGAGCGCGAACGCGAACACGAGCAGCAGCACGATCCCCAGGACCACGCCGACGACGCCGCCCGGCGGGCGGAAGCCCAGCACGAGGCCGAGCGCGAGGGTCACGACCGAGGCGATCGTGTAGCGCACGGTGTCGCCGAGCAGCGCGCCGACGATCGGCGCGGGCCGCCACACGGGCAGCGACCGGAACCGGTCGAACACGCCCTTGCTGATGTCCGTGTTCATCGTGTAGCCCGTGTAGATCGTCGTGAAGAGCACCGCCTGCACGAGGATGCCGGGCAGCAGGAACTGCAGGTAGCTCTGCACGTCGCCGGCCAGCGCGCCGCCGAACAGGTACGTGAACATCAGCGTGAAGATGATCGGCGAGACCGTGACGTCGAACAGCTGCTCGGGCACGTGCTTGATCTTGAGCAGCGCGCGCCACGTGTACGTCAGGGTCGCCGAGACGGGCGACGGCCGGTCCGGTCGCCGGTCGAGCGCGACCGCCGCGCGCAGCGCGTTCGCCTCCGGGGCGCGCAGCTCCGCGGCGGTGGTCGTGGGGTCCGCGGCCATCAGGCCACCTCCTCGATCGTCTCGTCGTCGTCCATGGGCTGGCCGGTGAGCGCGAGGAACACCTCGTCGAGGCTCGGCTGGCCCAGCGTGAACTCGGGCACCACGATCCCCTCGTCGCCGAGGGCGGGCAGGATCCGCGCGACGTCCGCCGCGCCGTCGTCGGGCACGCGCGCGGTGAACGCGTACGGGTCGTTCGCGAGCGTGATGTCCGTGCCGAGCAGCGCGCCCACGACCTCCGCGGCCCGGCCCCGCTGCGTCGCGTCGGCGAGGCGCAGGTGCACCGCGCCCTCGCCCACCGACCGCTTGAGCTCGGTCGCGGTGCCCTCCGCGATGACCTTGCCGTGGTCGATCACGGCGATGCGGTCGGCGAGCTGGTCCGCCTCCTCGAGGTACTGGGTCGTGAGCAGCACGGTCGCGCCGTCGGCGACGAGCACGCGCACGATGTCCCACACCTGGTTGCGGCTCCGAGGGTCGAGCCCGGTGGTCGGCTCGTCGAGGAAGATGACGCGCGGGCTCATGACGAGGCTCGCCGCGAGGTCGATGCGCCGCCGCATGCCGCCCGAGTACGTCTTCACCTGGCGGTCGCCCGCGTCCCCGAGCCCGAACGCGTCGAGCAGCTCCGCCGAGCGACCGCGTGCCGTACCGCCGAGGAACCCGTACAGCCGCGCGAGCATGACGAGGTTCTCCGTGCCCGTGAGGTCCTCGTCCACCGACGCGTACTGCCCGGTGAGCCCGACGACGGAACGCACCTTGTCGGCGTCGTGCACGACGTCGTGGCCGAGGACGCGCGCCGTGCCCGCGTCGGGGCGCAGGAGCGTCGCGAGCATGCGGACGGCGGTCGTCTTGCCCGCGCCGTTCGGCCCGAGGACGCCGAACACGGTGCCCTCGGGGATGAGGAGGTCGATGCCGTCGACCGCCTTGGTCACCGACTTCCCGGTCGTGAAGTGCTTGACGAGGCCGCGCGCCTCGACGGCGAGGTCGCCGCGTGCAGGTTCGGTCATGTCCCCTCCTGGCCGTTGCCGACGGGCCGCCCGGAGCGTCCGGGCCACCCACGCACCCACCGACCGCCCGGGCCGGCAGAACTCATCGGTCGTGCACCTCCTCCATCGTGCGCCGGACGAGGGGAGGCTGACCAGCGCGATGCGCCAGGAGCGAAGAGACGCGCCGGAACGAGGTAGAGCCCCCGGCCGCGAGGGAGAACCCGGGGGGCTCTACGTCGCGACCGGAGGCTCTACCTCGCGGGTCCGGGGCCGTCTACCGCGCGGCGTGCTCCGCGGCCGCGAGGAGGACACACGTCGCGACGCCGTCCATCGCGACGCGGACCTCCTCGATCGGGGGGAGGGTCGGGGCGAGGCGGAGGACCTTGTCCTCCGGGTCCTTGCCGTACGGGAACGGGGCGCCCGCGGGCGTGAGCGCGATGCCGGCGCCCTTCGCGAGCTCGACGACGCGCGACGCGGTGCCCGGCACGACCTCGAGGCTGACGAAGTAGCCGCCCTTCGGCTCGGTCCACGACGCGACGCCCGTGCCGCCGAGGCGGTCGGCGAGGATGCTCGTCACGGCGTCGAACTTGGGGGCGATGATGTCGCGGTGCTTGCGCATGTGGGCCCGCACGCCGTCGGCGTCGCCGAAGAACAGTGCGTGCCGGAGCTGGTTGACCTTGTCCGGGCCGATGGACTGGGCGGACAGGTGCTTCTTGTACCAGGCGACGTTCGCGGGGGACGACGCGAGGAACGCGACGCCCGCGCCGGCGAACGTGATCTTCGACGTCGAGGCGTAGAGGAGCACGCGGTCCGGGTGGCCGGCCTCGGCGGCGAGCGCGATCGCGTCGGCGCTGCGGACCTCGTCGTCGGTGAGGTGGTGCAGGGCGTACGCGTTGTCCCAGAGGATGCGGAAGTCGGGGGCGGCGGCGGGCACGGACACGAGTGCCCGCGCGACCTCCTCCGTGACGACCGAGCCGTCGGGGTTCGCGTACGTCGGCACGACCCACATGCCCTTGATCGTCGGGTCGTCGGCGACGAGCGCGGCGACGGCCGCGGCGTCGGGGCCGTCCGCCGTCATGGGGACGGTGACCATCTCGATGCCGAGCGCCTCGCACACGGAGAAGTGGCGGTCGTAGCCGGGCACGGGGCAGATCCAGCGGACCTTCTCCTCGCGGCCCCACGGGCGCTCGGACCCGGGGACGCCGAAGAGCGTCGCGTACACGAGCGTGTCGTACATGAGCGTGAGGCTCGCGTTGCCGCCCGCGAGGAGCTGCTCGACGGGCACGCCGAGCAGCTCGGCGAAGATGCGCCGGAGCTGGGGCAGCCCGTCGAGGCCACCGTAGTTGCGCACGTCCGTGCCGTCGGCGTCCGTGTGCACGCCCTCGCCCGGGAGCGCGAGCAGGGCCTCGGAGAGGTCGAGCTGCTCGGCCGAGGGCTTGCCCCGCGTGAGGTCGAGCCTCAGCCCCAGCGCCTGCAGGTCGGCGTACGCGCGACGCAGGTCGTCGAGGGACGACGCGAGGGTGGTGGTACCGGGTGCGGTGGGCTCGGGCGTGGTCACCCTCCGGACTCTACCGACCCCGCGCCAGGTCCGTCAGGGCGTCCTCCAGGGCGGACAGCCCGGTCTCGAGGTCCTCGGCCGCGATGGTGAGCGGGGGAGCGAGGCGGATGGTCGAGCCGTGCGTGTCCTTGGCGAGGACGCCGCGCGCGAGCAGCGCCTCGCAGAGGTCGCGGCCCGTCCCGCGCGCCGGGTCGAGGTCGAGGCCCGCCCACAGGCCGAGGCCGCGGACGCCGTCGAGCAGGCCCGCGTCGACGAGCCCGGTGAGCCGGTCCTGGAACGCGGCGCCGAGCTCGCGCGCGCGTCGCGGCGGCTCGCCCGTGCGCAGCAGCTCGACGACCGCGAGCCCGACCGCGCACGCGAGCGGGTTGCCGCCGAACGTGCTGCCGTGCGTCCCGGGCGTGAGCACCTCGAGCACGTCGCGCCGCCCGACGACGGCCGAGACCGGCACGATCCCGCCGCCGAGCGCCTTGCCGAGGGTCACGAGGTCGGGCCGCACGCCCCACGTCTCGGTCGCGAGCGTCGCCCCGGCGCGCCCGAGGCCGGACTGGATCTCGTCGGCCACGAGGAGCACGTCCCGCGCGGTCGTGATCGCGCGCAGGCGCGGCCAGTAGTCGTCGGGCGGCACGACGACGCCCGACTCGCCCTGCACCGGCTCCAGGAGTACCGCGACGGTCGTGTCGTCGATCGCGGCGGCGACCGCGTCGGCGTCGCCGTACGGCACGAGGCGGAACCCCGGCGTGTACGGGTCGAACCCGCGTCGGGCGTCGGGGTCGTCGGAGAACGACACGATCGTCGTCGTGCGGCCGTGGAAGTTCCCGGAGCCGACGACGACCGTCGCCTCGCCCTGGGGCACGCCCTTGACGTCGTAGCCCCACTTGCGCGCCGTCTTGATCGCGGTCTCGACGGCCTCCGCGCCCGTGTTCATCGGGAGCACGAGGGAGTCCGCCCCGCCCGCGGTGAGCGGCCCGACGAGCGCCGCGAGCGCCTCGGCGAACGGGTGCAGGAGGTCGTGGTCGAACGCGCGCGACGTGAGCGTGACGCGACCGAGCTGGCGCGTGGCGGCGTCGACGAGCGCGGGGTGCCGGTGCCCGAAGTTGAGCGCCGAGTACCCCGCGAGGAGGTCGAGGTAGCGGCGACCGGTCACGTCGGTGACCCACGACCCCTCGGCGCTCGCGACCGTCACGGGCAGCGGGTGGTAGTTGTGCGCGAGCGCGCCGCCGCCGCTGCCGTCAGCGGGCCGGCCGCCGTCGAGCGGGCCGGTGGCGCTGCTCGCGCCCGTGCCGCCGTCCGACGCGCGGACCTCCTGGGCGGTCACGACGCGCTCCCGGTCGGCGCCGGGGCGTGGACGGCGGGCTCGCGGATCTCGAGCGTGCAGCACTTTGCCCCGCCGCCTCCGCGCAGGAGCTCCGACGTGTCCACCGCGACCGTCTCGTAGCCACGTTCGCGCAGCGCCGCGGCGAGGCGGCCCGCGCGCGGCGAGTGCACGACGTGCGTCCCGTCGCTCACGGCGTTGAGGCCGAGCACGGCGGCGTCCTCCTCGGTCGCGAGGAGCGCGTCGGGGTAGCGCTCGCGCAGCACCTCCTGCGCGGCGGGGGAGAACGCGGCGGGCACGTAGACGACGTCGACGGCCGGCGGGCCGGTGAGCGCGGGGTGGGCGGCATCGTCGGGGTGGGCGGCGTCGTCGGCGTGCGCGCCGGCGGTGCCCTCGTTGCCGCGCAGCACGGTGAGCGCCGTGTCCAGGTGGTAGAACCGCGGGTCGACGAGCTCGAGCGTCACGACCTCCCGGCCCCACAGGGCCGCGGCCTCGGCGTGCGCGGCGCGCTCGGTGCGGAAGCCGGTGCCGGCGAGCACGACGTCGCCGGCCAGCAGCAGGTCGCCCTCGCCCTCGTTGACGTGCTCCGCGAGGTGGGTGACGTACCCGTGGTCGGCGAACCACTTGAGGTAGGCGGGGCCCTCGGGCCCGCGCTCGGGGTGGGCGAAGCGCGCGGAGTAGACGAGGCCGTCGACGACGGTCGCGCCGTTGGCCGCGTAGACCATGTCCGGCAGCCCGGGGACGGGGTCGATCGTCTCGACGGTGTGGCCGAGGTCGCGGAAGGTGTCGCGCAGGTGTTCCCACTGCGCGACCGCGAGCGCGGTGTCGACCGGTGTGTGCCGGTCCATCCAGGGGTTGATCTCGTAGCTGACGGTGAAGTACGTCGGCCGGCACATCAGGTAGTGCCGGGGCTGGCCTGGGCGCATCGCCGCCTCCTCGCGGGAGCCGGGCCGCCGGGGTGGTGCGGCCCGGGTGGGTGCCGGACGGGGGATGCGTCCGGTGCTGCTGGTGGGCTGCCGGTTGGCTGCTGGAAGTCAGCGTACGTCCGGGAGGTGGGCGCGTCCTGGGACGGCACGCGAGCGGCGGGGGTGTTGACAGCGATATTCTAGCGATATATCGTTACCGTATCGCTGAGCCCGAGACGCGGCTCGCGACGACCGCGCGGCCGGACCGGCCCGCCACGCTCCGCGGATCACCCGGAGCCCTCGAGCATCCACGTACAGGAGACACCTCTCATGCACCACGCACACCAGCACCGGGGCAGGACCCCGGAGAACGTCCAGAACATGTCCCAGCCGTTCGGCGAGCGACCCGGGCCGCGCCCGGACCGCCGTCGTCGCGACGGCTTCCCGCCCGTGCCCGACGACGCGGCCTGGTTCCGCGGCGACGGCCCCCGCGGCCGCGGCGGAGCCCGCCGCGGTGGCGGGCGCGGGTTCGGCGGACCGGCCGACGGCGGCCGGGGCTTCGGCCCCGGCGGTCCGGCCGACGACCGTCGCGGGTTCGGCCCCGGGCCGGGAGGCCCCGGGTTCGGCCCGGGCGGGCCCGGCTTCGGTCCCGGTCACGGCGGTCGACGGCACGGAGGCCGCGGTCGCGGCCCCGGGCGTGCCGGCCGCGGCGACGTCCGCGCCGCCGTCCTGCTGCTCCTCGCCGAGCAGCCCATGCACGGGTACCAGGTCATCCAGGAGATCGCGGAGCGCAGCGAGGGCCAGTGGCGCCCGAGCCCCGGCGCGGTCTACCCGGCCCTGAACCTGCTCCAGGACGAGGGGCTCGTCGAGCTCTCGGCCGACGGCGGGCGCCGCCTCGCGACGCTCACCGAGGCGGGCACCGCGTACGTCGCGGAGCACGCCGACGAGCTGGGCGACCCGTTCGCCGACGCCGCCGGTCGCGGCGGCCGCCCGCGGCGCGAGCTGCGCGCAGGCGTCGAGGCCGTGGCCGCGGCGGTCCACCAGGTCGCCCGCACCGGCACCGACGAGCAGACGACGGCCGCTGCGGAGCTCCTGGAGCGCACGCGTCGCGAGCTCTACCTGATCCTCGCGGGCCCGGCCGTGCCCGGCACCTCGCCCGGCGCTGCGCCGGGTGCCACGACGACCGCCGCGGGCGACCGTGCGCCGTCGGGCAGCCCGACGGAGGACACCTCGGTGGAGGACGCCCCGGTGGAGGACGGGCCGACGGCCTGAACCCACCACCCCGGACCCGGGGTCGCGCGGTACCGACGCTGGTCGGTCCCGTGGGGCCCCGGTCCGTCGCGTGCGCGGGGCGCGGCCCGGCAGCCAGGCCGCTCGCGGCTACCGGCGGGCGCGCAGGCGCGCGTCGAGGCGGCGCAGCGAGACGTGCATCATGACGCGCAGCGCGACCCCGACGAGGGGCGCCGTGATCCCGCGGGGGACGGGACCGGCGAGGTACGCCTCCTCCCACCACACGACCCGGCAGCGGCCCGTGCCGAGCGGCACGACCTCGAAGCCCGCGTCGCCGAGCAGCGCCGGGCCCAGCTTGCGGATCCGCGTGCTGCCCGGGCGGCCCGCCGCCACGGACGGGCGGTCGAGCGACTCGACGACCATGCGGTCCGGGAATCCGCGGCCCGTGCGCCGGACGAGCGGGCCGCTCACCATGGTGAACCGGTCGCCCACCTCGGGGCCCCGGCCCGCCGGGGTCGTCATCACGGTGAGGGGGATGAACCGCGGGTGGGTCCGCGGGTCCGCGACCCACGCGAACGCGACGGACGCGTCGACGTCGAGCTCGCGCGCGACGGCGACGCGCCGCACGCCCCGGGTCGTCACTCGGCGTCGCGGGCGGGGGAGCGGTCGCGCCGTCCCCGCCCCGGCAGCAGCCGACGACGGCGGCGCGGCTCCGCGTCCTCGGGGACGGGGACGAGCCGCGGCGGTGCGTCCTGCACGGGCGACTCCACGACCTCGAGGAGCCGGCCGAACACCGACGGCGGCGGCCCGAACGCGCGCCGCGACTGGGCGATCACGCCGTGCCCGAGCGCCCGCGCCCCCGCCACGCCCACGACGGCGCCGACGCCGAACGGCACGAGCCGACCGAGCGCGAGGCCGGACTGCTTCGCGAGCTGGGTGCGCAGGAACCGGTTGCCGAGCGCCTTGTTGACCTTGACGAGCGTCCCGGCGGGCATGCTCGTCAGGAGCACCTTGCCCCACGCGAGGCCCGACCCCTGGGTCGCGCGCTCGACGTCGCGCGCGCCCTTCTCGCCGAGCACGGTCGCGAGCAGGAGCGCCCGATGGCGGCCCACGTCGTCCACCGCGATGCCGTGCACGTCCGCCACCGCGAGCGCGAAGGCCGCCGAGGACGCGAAGAACGTCGCGACGTCGCTCGACGTCAGCGCGATCCCCACGCCCGTCCCGACCGCGGGGAAGGCGGCTGCCGCGCCGACGGCGCCGCCCGCCGTCTGGATGACGAGCAGGTACTCGCGCTCGAGGATCCGGACGATCTGCGCGGGGCTCGCCTCGGGGTTGCGACGGCGCACGGAGTCGACGTGCGCCCGGATGACGTGCGACGGGATCGTCACCGCCTTGTCGAGCGCGGCGTCGAGCAGCGGCGTCGGCCGGTAGGCGGACCACTCGACCGCGTCCTGCGTCGAGAGGTCCCTGCGCCCGGCGTCCGGGGGCGGGGTCCCGTACTCGGGCACGCCGCCGCGCGGCACGGGGCTTCTCGAGGGGTCCTGCTGGTGCGCCATGGCGCCTCCCGTCATCCCGTGGTCAGGCCTGGGTCTCGACCTCGCGGCCGGCACCCTCCGGCTGGAACAGGTACTCGACCTCGGCGCCGGCCTTGACCGTCCGTCCTACCGTGCACGCCTTGTCGATCGCTCGCGCGGCGACAGTGACGAGACGGTCGCGCGCGTCGTCGTCGAGCGACGTGAGGTCGATGTCGTACGTGCCCGTGATCTTCGGGTAGCGCTCCTCCTCGAGGAGCTTGTCGCCCTGGACGTGGATCGTCACGGCGTAGTCGTCGCCGAGGCGGCGGGCGAACGTGCGGTCCGTGCTCATGCCCGCGCACGCGGCGAGGGCGATCTTCAGCAGCTCGCCGGGCGTGAACACCGCACCCTCGCTCGCCGGGCCGATCGAGACCTCGGCGCCGCGCGCCGACCGGCCCGTGTACGTGCGGGTGCCCGTGCGCTCGACCCAGAGCGCGTCGGCCGGGGCGGGCGACGGCGCGGGGACGTCGTGCGCGGCCTCGTCGGCGGCGCTCAGGGTGTTCTCGGCAGGCTGCGTCGTCATGCGTGAATCCTCGCACTCGTCGGGTCGCGGCGTCGGAGCGTCCGCCCTCCGGGGAACGTGCGGCGGGCGCGCGCGATTCCCGCGCGCGCGTGCCTGTCACACCGGGGACGGTCGTCCGGTCGTGAGGGTGGTGCGCGGCACCCGCCGCGCCGGAGAGAGGAGACATCATGAGAGTCGTCGTCGTCGGAGGCACCGGGCTGATCGGGAGCCAGGTCGTGCAGGACGTGCGCGACGCCGGGCACGAGGTGGTCGTCGCCGCGCCCAGCACCGGCGTGGACACGTTGTCCGGCGCGGGTGTCGACGAGGCGCTCGCGGGTGCGGACGTGGTCGTCGACGTGTCGAACTCGCCGTCGTTCGCGGACGACGACGTCCTGCGGTTCTTCGAGACGTCCACCCGCACGCTCCTCGACGCGGAGGCCCGCGCCGGGATCGGGCACCACGTCGTCCTGTCGATCGTCGGCACGGACCGGACCGACGCCGGCTACCTGCGGGCCAAGGTCGCCCAGGAGCGGCTCGTGCGTGCTTCCGGGCACGGGTGGTCGGTCGTGCGCGCGACGCAGTTCTTCGAGTTCGCGCGCTCCATCGCGGACGGCGCGACCGTCGGCGGCGTGGTGCACATCCCGCCCGTCGCGTTCCAGCCCGTCGCCTCGGCGGACGTCGCGCGCACCGTGGCCGACGTCGCGACGGGTGTGCCGCTCGCGGACGTCGTCGAGCTCGCGGGGCCGGAGCGGTTCCGCTTCGACGAGTTCGTCCGCGAGGCGCTCGCGGCGCAGGGCGACGACCGGGAGGTGGTCGCGGACCCGGAGGCGACCTACTTCGGGGCGCAGCTCGTCGAGGACGCGCTCGTGCCCCGGGGGGAGTCCCTGCGAGGTGCCACGACCTTCGCGCAGCACGCGGAGCGCGTCGCGTGACGTCGTCGTGCGGCAGGGCCGCGCGAGCCTGGTCCGCGTCGTAGCGTGGCTGCATGAGTCTCGGCCCACGAACGCCCGAGAGCCCCGTCGTCCGGGAGGACGAGGGGGCTCTCGACGCGTTCCTGAGCGTCCGGTCCCGGCTCTTCGGCATCGCCTACCGCATGCTCGGCAGCGCGACGGAGGCGGAGGACGTCGTGCAGGAGGCGTGGGTCCGCTGGCAGGGCGCGGACCGGTCCGTGGTGCGGAACCCGGCGGCGTTCCTCACGACGACGGTGACGCGGCTCGCGATCAACGCCGCGACGTCCGCCCGTGCGCGCCGCGAGACGTACGTGGGTCCGTGGCTGCCCGAGCCCGTCGACACCTCGGACGACCCCGCGCTGGGCGCGGAGCGGGCCGAGGCGCTCGAGATCGCGACCCTCGTGCTCCTCGAACGGCTCGCGCCGGTCGAGCGCGCCGTCTACGTGCTCCGCGAGGCGTTCGACTACCCGTACCGGCGCGTCGCGGAGATCCTCGACCTGACGGAGGCGAACGCCCGACAGCTCGCGCGTCGGGCGCGGGAGCGGCTCGGCGCGCGCCCGGCGGTCCCGGTGGACCCCGGAGAGCACCGTCGGCTGCTCGACGAGTTCGTGGCCGCCGCGCACGACGGCGACCTGGCCCGCTTCGAGCGGTACCTGGCCGACGACGTGGTCGCCCGCCCTGACGGCGGCGGGAAGGTCCGCGCGTCGCGCGTCGAGCTCGTCGGGCTCGCGCGGGTGTCGCTGTTCCTCGACAACGTGTGGCGCAAGTACTGGGCGGACGCCGTGGTGCACGACGTCGAGGCGAACGGTCGCCCCGCGCTCCTCGTCGTCGTCGACGACGCGCCGTTCGCCCTGGTGTCGCTCGACGTGACGGCGCGAGGGATCGAGCACGTGTATCTCCAGGTGAACCCGGAGAAGCTCGGCGGCTACGCGGCCGCGGCCTGACGCGCGGCCGCGTACCGCCTCAGGCGACGCGAGCCGGCTCGTCGCCGTGCGTCGCCGCAGCCCGTGGCGCGGCGTCGGCGTGCCCGGCGGTGCTCGCCTCGGTGGAGCCGACGTCCGCCCGCGGCACGCCGGCGACGAACGCGGCGCGCGGACGCTGCACGGCGCTGAGCGAGACGACGTCGCGTCCGAAGACCGCCGCGGTCAGCCAGACCGCCAGGACCCGGACCTTCCGCTCCCAGGTGGGGATCGCGAGCACGTGGTACCCGCGGTGCGCGAGCCAGGCGAGCGCGCCGCGCACGACGAGCCCGCGGTACTCGAACAGGCCCGTCCCGATCCCGAGCGTCGCCACGACACCGAGGCTGCGGTGCCGGTAGGGGTGGGTCGGGCGCCCACGCCGGACGGCGACCAGGTTGCGTGCGAGGCGTCGCCCCTGCCGCACGGCGTGCTGCGCGTTGGGCACGGTGAGCGCACCCGGTCGGGCGGTCGAGAGATCCGGCACGGCTGCCCCGTCTCCCGCGGCCCAGGCGTCCGGGACGAGCTCGTCGCCGGTGCCGACCCGGAGGTCCGCTCGCGTGACGACGTACCCCCGAGCGTCCACGGGCAGGTCGGTGTGCGTCGCGACGACGGGGTTCGCGGCGTTCCCCGCCGTCCACACGAGGAGGCCCGAGGCGAACTCCTCCCCGGTCGAGAGCCGGACGACGCCGCCCTCGGCCGACTCGAGCCCGGCGCCCAGGTGGACGTGCGCCCCGCGGGCCTCGAGCCGGCCGACCACCCAGCGGCCGGGGCGGTCGGTGACCTCGGGCAGGATCCGTGGGCTCCGCTCGACGAGGTGGAACTGCACCTCGGGCGCCGCGATCTCGGGGTAGAGGTGCAGGAGGTCGTGCGCGAGCGACAGGAGCTCGGCGAAGCCCTCGACCCCGGAGAACCCGCCGCCGACGAACGTCACGGTGAGCAGGCGCTCGCGCTCCGGACCCCGCGGCAGGCTCGCGGCACGGTCGAACGACGTGAGCAGGCGGTCTCGGACGGCGACGGCCTCCTCGACGTGCTTGAGGCCGATCGCGTGCTCTGCGACGCCCGGGACGGGGAAGACTCGCGTCACCGCGCCTGCGGTGACGACCACGGTGCCGTACGGCAGCCGGTACGCCGGACCGGACCGGGGCTGCACGACGACCGCGCGGTCCGCGTGGTCGATGCGCGTGACCGTGCCGTCGACGAGGCGCGTCCGGCGCAGGTGGCGTCGGTGCGAGACCGCTGCGTGGCGTGCCTCGACCGAGCCCGCGACCACCTCGGGCAGGAACGGCTGATAGGTCATGTACGGGCGGGGGTCGACCAGGACGAGCTCGACCTCGCCGCGCCGCAGCTCGCGCCGCAGGTCCTTCTCGAGCTCCCGAGCCACGGTGAACCCGGCGTAGCCCCCGCCGACGACGACGATCCGTTCCATCACGAGCCTCCCGGTGCTTGTGGGCGCCTCTCCGACGTCCCTACCCCTCCGACCGATCCGGACGTCGTCGCGTGACATGACGTGCGTCACGCCGACCGCGAGGCCGCGAGGTCGCGGACCGTCGACGTGGGGACTGGCCGGCCGCGGTGTTTGACCCACCCCGTGGCGACGACCGACACTGGCGACCGTGGCCCCCGACGCACCCTCCTCGACCCTTGCCGTGGCGACCGAGGGCGAGCGTGCGCCGTCGGGCAGCGCGCCCGGGCCCGTGCCCACCCCGTACGAGGACCTCCTGCGCGACGTCCTCGCGCACGGCACGCCCAAGGGCGACCGGACGGGGACCGGCACGCGCAGCGTGTTCGGCCGCCAGCTCCGGTTCGACCTCGCGCAGGGCTTCCCGCTCGTCACGACCAAGCGCGTGCACCTCAAGTCCGTCGCGTACGAGCTGCTGTGGTTCCTGCGCGGCGACTCGAACGTGCGCTGGCTCCAGGAGCGCGGCGTGCGCATCTGGGACGAGTGGGCCGACGCCGACGGCGAGCTCGGACCCGTCTACGGCGTGCAGTGGCGCTCGTGGCCGACGCCGGACGGCCGCCACGTCGACCAGGTCGCGCAGGTGATCGAGCAGATCAAGGCGAACCCCGACTCGCGGCGGCACATCGTCTCCGCGTGGAACGTCGGGGAGATCGAGAACATGGCGCTGCCGCCGTGCCACGCGTTCTTCCAGTTCTACGTGGCCGACGGGAAGCTGTCGTGCCAGCTCTACCAGCGCTCGGCGGACCTCTTCCTCGGCGTGCCGTTCAACATCGCGTCGTACGCGCTGCTCGTCCACATGGTCGCCGCGCAGACCGGCCTCGAGGTCGGCGACTTCGTCTGGACCGGCGGCGACGTGCACATCTACGACAACCACGTCGAGCAGGTGCGCGAGCAGCTCACGCGCGACCCGTACCCGTACCCGACCCTGCGCCTCGCGCCCCGCGACTCGATCGACGCCTACGAGTACGAGGACATCGAGGTCGTCGGGTACCAGCACCACCCGACGATCAAGGCGCCGATCGCGGTCTGATGCTCGGACTGATCTGGGCCCAGGCGCGCGACGCCGCCGGGCAGCCCGTCATCGGCGCGGGCGGCACCATGCCGTGGCACCTGCCCGAGGACCTCGCGCACTTCCGGCGCGTCACGTCGGGCCACCCCGTGGTCATGGGCCGCCGCACGTGGGACTCGCTCCCGCCGCGGTTCCGGCCCCTGCCGGGGCGCCTCAACGTCGTCGTCACGCGCCAGGAGGCATGGGTGCCCGACGGCGGCCGCCCCGCCGGCGAGGGCGGCGCGCCCGTGCGCGTGGCCGGGTCGGTCGACGCGGCGCTCGCGGACGCTCGCGCCGCGGCCCGCGCGAGCGGCTCCGACGAGGTGTGGGTCATGGGCGGCGCCCAGCTCTACGCCGCGACCGTCGCCGACGCGGACCGGTGCGTGGTCACCGAGATCGACACCGTGGTCGAGGGTGACACGTACGCGCCCGAGATCCCCGCGGGCAGCGTGCGCGACGTCGGGGAGTGGCAGGTCTCGCAGACGGGCACGCGGTACCGCGTCGTCGTCGTGTCTCGCTGATCAGACCCGCGCGACCGCAGCGTGCGGCTCAGAGCAGGCCGGTCGGTTCGATGGGGTCGAGGCGCGGCGGCGGGACGGGGTGGGGCTCCTCGAGCGTCTCGACGTCGGCGTCCTGCGGGGCGGTGAGCCGCGCGACCGCCGCGTCCAGGTTGGCGGTGATCGCCGTGACCAGGCCGTCGGCGTCCCGCTGCTCGAGGCGGGTCACGATCTCCTCGTGGGACGCCGCCGAGTCGGCACGCACGGCGTACTCGTCGCTCACGGTGAAGCTGGCGACGCGCACCTCGACGATGAGGGTGGTCATCCACCGCAGGAGCCACGGGTTCCCTCCCGCCGCGACGAGCGCCCAGTGCAGGTTGAGGTCGGCGTCGCCGATGCGGCGAGGGTCCTGGGAGGCTCCGGCCGTGACGAGCGCGTCGTACGCGGTGCGGACGGACGCGACGTCGGTCTCGGAGGCGCGGGCGACGGCGAGCCGCGCCGCGGCAGTCTCGACGCTGGTGCGCGCGGCGTAGAGCGCGGGGATGCGGTCGCGCCCGATGGTCACGACGCTCAGGCCGCGTCCCGGCGTCGCGGTGAGCAGGCCCTCCTGGACCAGCCGCTGGGCCGCCTCGCGGAAGGGGCCGCGGCTCACCCCGAGCTGCCCGGCGATCTCGACCTCGCGGATGGGTGAGCCGACGCGCAGCGCGCCAGAGTAGATCGCGTCGCGCAGCTCGCGCGCGATGAGGTCGACCGTCGACGGTCGGGTCACCGGCGAGAGGAACGGTGCGGTGAGCGGTGCGCGCGAGGCCGGGCTCATCGGCTCTCTCCCTCCGAGGTCGTGGTCGTGCGGTCGATCGAGGTCACGATCGGGTATCACATCATCCCCTGTCGGCGACGCTCGATCGGACGAACGCGCACGTGGGCATCGATTGTAGACAATCAGACGCTCTGACCGTTCGATTGTCGAACGGTCGACAGAGGGCTAACGTGGTCGACCGTCCAACCAGCCACGACCGTCACGCCCCGGCGTCGACGGGCACGAAGGGAACCATGACTTCCACGCGAACCACCGCGCACCGGCGCCGCGCCCTGCTGGGTGCCGGCACAGTCGTCCTCCTCGCCGCCACCGCAGCCTGCACGAGCGTCGACGGGGGTGGCGCCGGCGAGCCCGGGACCGCGTCCGCGGACGGCGGCGCGCTGGAGGCGCTCCAGGACCGCGGCACCATCACCGTCGGCTTCGCCGGGGAGGCCCCCTACAGCTACGAGGAGGGCGGGGAGCTCACCGGGGCGACCGTCGCGCTCCACCGCGCGATCTTCGCCGAGCTGGGGATCGAGACGGTCGAGGGTGTGAACACCGAGTTCGGCTCCCTCATCCCGGGGCTCACCGCGAACCGGTTCGACGCCGTCAGCGCCGGGATGTCGATCCTCCCGGACCGTTGCGCGCAAGCCGCCTTCAGCGAGCCGGAGTTCATGTACACCACCGCGTTCATGACGCCCGCGGGGAACCCCGACGGCCTGACGGACATGCAGTCCGCCGCCGACGCGGGTGTCCGGCTGGCAACGATGACGGGTGCCATCGAGGGCGACTACGCCCGAGAGCTCGGCATCGAGAACCTCGAGGTCGGCTCGCCGCAGGACGGTCTCGACGCCGTCGTCGCCGGGCGCGCGGACGCCTTCGCCCTCACCGGCATCTCGCTCAACCACCTCGCGGACAGCTCCGACGCCCCGGTGGAGGTCACCGAGTCGTTCGTCGCCGAGATCGACGGCGTCCCCCAGATCGGTGCCGGCGGGACCGTCTTCCGCACGAGCGACACCGCGCTGCTCGAGGCGTACAACGAGAAGCTCGCCGAGATCGTCGCCAACGAGGACCGCTATCTGGAGATCGTGGGGGAGTTCGGCTTCACCGCGGCCGAGCGTCCCGTGGAGGGCCTCACCACGGAGAAGCTCTGCGCCGGCGACCTCGACGCCCTCGCCACCGAGCTCGCCCCGGAGCTCGGCGCGGGCTCCTGAGGGACGCCGGGTGTCCGACAACCTCAGCACGCTGCTCGACGCGCTGCCGCGGCTCGGCGAGGGCGTGCTGGTCACCCTCCAGCTCACGCTGGGCGGTGCCGCGCTCGCTCTCGTCCTGGCGCTGCTGCTCGGTCTCGGCTCGCGTGCGCACCGCCTGTGGGTCCGTGGCCCGTCACGCGTCGTCGTGGAGTTCTTCCGCGGCACGTCGCTCGTCGTCCAGCTCTTCTGGCTCTTCTACGTCCTGCCGGTCTTCGGCTTCCGCATGGAGTCCCTCGCGTGCGGCATCCTCGCGCTCGGGCTCAACTACGGCGCGTACGGAGCCGAGGTGGTCCGCGGGTCGATCAACGCCGTGCCGCGCGGGCAGTGGGAGGCGGCGGTCGCGCTCGACCTCGGTCCCGTGTACCGGCTGCGCCGCGTGATCCTGCCTCAGGCGTGGGCGCTCATGATCCCGCTGCTGACCAACCTGCTGATCCAGCTCCTCAAGGGGTCCGCGCTCGCCACCTACATCCTGCTGCACGACGTCAACTACTTCATCGAGCAGCTCCGCCGCGGCACGCAGGACACGTTCTTCTCCTACTCCGTAGGCCTGCTCGTCTACTTCGCGCTCGCCTACGCGCTGACGCTCGGCATGAACGCCCTCGAGGTCCGGGCGAAGCACCGGCTCGGCCGCGGACCGTCGCTCCGTGAGGTGCTCCGCCTCGCACCGGTCCCGGCCACGGCGAGGGGAGGTGCCGCGTGAACGACGTCTGGAGCTGGGAACGTGCCGCGCAGGCGCTCCCGCCGATCCTGGAGGGCTTTCGCATCACGCTGCTCGCGACGGTCGTCGGCACGGCGATCGCCGCGGTGCTCGGACTCCTCGTCGCGTTGGTGCGACGCTCGCCGTCGCGGTGGGTCAGCGCCCCCGTGGGCCTCGTCGTGGAGTTCGTCCGGTCGACGCCGCTGCTCGTGCAGCTCGTGTTCGTCTATCTCATGCTGCCGGGCGTCCCGGCGCTGGTGGTCGGCTGCGCGGTGCTCGGCGTGCACTACGCGACCTACATGTCGGAGGTCTACCGGGCGGGGATCGACGCCGTCCCCCGCGGCCAGTGGGAGGCCGCGAAGGCGCTCGACCTGCCGCGGTCGCGCGTGTGGCGCGCGGTCGTGCTGCCGCAGGCGATCCGCAAGACGCTGCCGGGGCTGGGGAACTACGCCGTCTCCATGTTCAAGGAGACCCCGTTCCTCTTCGCGATCAGCGTCGTGGAGATGTTCACCGCCGCGCAGCAGTTCGGGGCCCGCACGTTCGTCTACACCGAGGCGCTCACGATGGTCGGCCTGCTCTTCCTCCTGGCGAGCTACCCGACCTCGCTCCTCGTCCGCAGATTGGAGAATCGCCTTGCCTGAGACCACCGCGCCCGAGGGTGCCCGCACGCCGGTCCCTGCGACGTCCCCCGCCCAGACGGCCTCCGTCGACCCCGACGTGGTCCCCATGATCGAGTTCCGGGGGGTCGTCAAGCGCTTCGGCGACAACACCGTGCTCGACGGGCTCGACTTCCGTGTCGCGCGCGGCGACCGGGTCACGCTCATCGGGCCTTCCGGGTCCGGGAAGACGACGATCCTGCGGCTCCTCATGACCCTCGAGGAGGCGGACGGCGGGATCATCCTCGTCGACGGCGACCCGTACACGCACGAGATGCGGAACGGGAAGCGGGTCGCGATCCCCGAGAAGCGTCGGCGCCCGATCCGGCGCCGCGTCGGCATGGTCTTCCAGCAGTTCAACCTCTTCCCGAACATGACCGTGCTGGAGAACATCGTCGAGGCGCCGATGCACGTGCTCGGCCTCACCCGCGCGCAGGCGACGGTCCGTGCGGAGGAGCTGCTCGAGCAGGTCGGGCTCGCGGACAAGCGCGACGCCCGCTGCACGCAGCTGTCCGGCGGCCAGCAGCAGCGTGTCGCGATCGCGCGGGCGCTCGCGATGGACCCGGAGATCCTCCTCCTTGACGAGGTGACGTCCGCTCTCGACCCCGAGATCGTCGCCGACGTGCTCGGCGTCCTGCGCGAGGTCGCGGAGACGACGGACATCACGATGCTCATCGTCACGCACGAGATGCAGTTCGCGCGCGACGTCTCGCACCGGGTGCTCATGTTCGACCACGGTCGCATCGTCGAGGAGGCCGACCCCGAGACGATGTTCACCTCGCCGCGGCACGAGCGCACCCAGGAGTTCCTCCGCGCCGTCCTCGGGGCCTGAGCAGTCGGCGACCCGGCTCAGGCAGGCTCGCCGACGCGCCCGAGCGCGTCGAGCACGAGGTCCCAGAATCGGGCGTGGTCGAGGGTGACCGCGACCTGTGTGCGGCACTCCTCGGGGCCGGGCTCGTCGCCGCGCAGGTCGGCGACGGTCATGCCGGTCGTCAGGCCCCCGTGCAGCTCGACGTCCAGTGGCGCGCGGCGCGTCGTCATGACCGACGGGTCGACGACGTACGCGACCGCGCACGGGTCGTGCACGGGCGGGGAGGGGAAACCCTGCGCGGTGCGGTACGTCGTGCCGTAGAAGTCGAGCAGCTCGCCGACGAATCGGGCCGGGGCGGTGCCGAGCGCGGCGATGCCGTCGCGCACGTCCGCCGTCGCGACGGCCTGGTGCGTGAGGTCGAGACCCACCATCGTCACCGGCCACGCCTCGGTGAGCACGACGTGCGCCGCCTCCGGGTCCGCGAGGACGTTGAACTCCGCGACCGGCGTCCGGTTGCCCACGTGGTACCCGCCGCCCATGAGGACGACCTCGCGGACGCGCGGCACGATCCTCGGCTCCTTGCGCGCCGCCATCGCGACGTTCGTCAGCGGGCCCGTCGGCACGAGCGTGATCTCGCCCGGCTCGGCCGCCAGGACCGTCTCGATGATGAGGTCCACCGCGTGCCGGTCGTCGACGGCGCGCCGCGGGGCGGGCAGCACCGGCCCGTCCATGCCCGAGTCGCCGTGGATGTCCGGCGCGACGATCCGGGGCCGGACGAGCGGACGGTCGCACCCGGCCGCGACCGGGACGTCGATCCCGGCGAGCTCCGCGACCGCGAGCGCGTTCCGCGTCACCTTCTCGAGCGTCTGGTTCCCGGCGACCGTGGTCACCGCGACCAGGTCGACGGCGGGGCTCCCGTGCGCGAGGAGCATCGCGATCGCGTCGTCGTGGCCGGGGTCGCAGTCGAGGACGATCCGGCGGGGCGGGGTCGTGCGGGAGTCAGGGGTCGGCGGGACGGGCTGGGCCGGGACGTGAGCGGACATCGACCCATCCTCGCGCGTCCCCGGGGCCGGGGCGGCCGCCAGGGCGCTTCGCCTCCGGGCGCCCGTGACGGCTAGGCTGTGCTGCGGCCCTGACCCGGGGCCACGCGCCTGTAGCTCAGGGGATAGAGCACCGCTCTCCTAAAGCGGGTGTCGCCAGTTCGAATCTGGCCAGGCGCACCGAGCAGGACAGAGGTCGAACGCCCGTCACCGACCCTGGCAGGTGTGCGCGTGCTGCGGGACGTCGGCCCGGTCGTCATCCGCACCACGCTCTGGTCAGTTGATGATCTCGCCGCGCTCCTCGGTCCGCAGAGCCGCGAGGCGCGCGCGCCAGCTCGCGAGCTCCTCGGGGCTCAGGCGTGGCCACTCGGCGACCTCACGGACCACCCGCAGGGGCGCGCTGCTCCGGTAGGACCGCGTGGGGTTGCCCGGGAACTTCTTGTCGGTGACGTTCGGGTCGTCCTCGAACGGGCCGGTCGGCTCGACCTCGTAGACACGCGGGGCGGCGTCGCGGGCCGCCAGCTCGGCGGCGAGCGCGGCGCCGCCGACGAGCGCGGTGAAGTAGACGTGGTTCATGACGATCTCGGGCCGGTAGTTCGACCGGAACCCCGCGGTCAGCAGATCACCTGCCCGCAGGTCGGCCTTCGTCCCGTGGAAGAACGGTCCCTCGTCCGGCACGTGGTTCACCCGCTCAAGGTAGACAGGCCGGGGGCCCGGTCGTGTGCCTGCGGCGCGACGTCTCGCGGAGCCCGCCTGGGCGGCAGCCTCTGGCCGAGCACTGCTCGGTCAGAGGCGCACCGGCTGCGGGCTTCTTCACGGGCCGGTGCCCCCTGCGGCACCTCGGCCGCAAGGACACCCTAAGAACCGTCTCCCCGTGCTCGCCACCTGTCGGACTTCACGGTTCGGGAGTACGGTCGAAGGGTTGAGTCTGGACCTGGCTCCTCATCCTCTGGAGAAGACGGAGCACCGACATGTCCGTAGACGACCATGCCATCGACCCATCCCTGACCCGCGAGACGGGCCAGAAGATCGGCCAGTACCGCCTCGACCTGAAGACCGGCACCTGGTGGTGGTCGTCGGAGACGTACCGGGTCCACGGGTTCGAGCCGGGCGACGTGGTGCCGACCACCGAGCTCGTCCTGGCGCACAAGCATCCCGACGACCGCGAGCACGTCCGTGCGGTCCTCGACCACGCCGAGGCCACGGGCGAGCCCTTCTCGAGCGTGCACCGCATCATGGACGCCCACGGCGTCGAGCGGTACGTCGTCCTCGTGGGGCAGGGGCGCCGGGACCGCGAGTCGGGTGAGGTCGTCGAGCTGCTGGGCTACTTCGTCGACATCACGACGACGGTCGCGGGGCGCGCGCAGGAGCGTGCGCGCCGGGACATCACCGCGGCGGCCGAGGGTCGTGGCCCGATCGAGCAGGCCAAGGGCATCCTCATCGCCGCGCACGGCGTGAGCGCCGACGAGGCGTTCGCCCGCCTCAAGCAGGTCTCGAACGACAAGAACGTCCGCCTGCGCGAGCTCGCGTCCGTCGTCGTCGACGAGGCGGGACGCGCCGGCGGGGACTGCGCCGAGCGCATCGACGCGATCCTGCGGTAGGCGCCGCAGACGGTAGAGCCCCGCACTCCCGGACGGGACTGCGGGGCTCTCGCGCGTGCGGACGCGGTCGGGTCGCCCCCGGTCCGGCTAGGCCGACGCGGGCGTCGGGGCGGGCGCGCTACCGGGCGTCGACGGCGTCGGCGCGGTCCCGGTGCTCCCGTCGCCCGTGCCGGTCTCCGCCTCGGACTCGGTACCGCCGCCGGTGCCCCCGGCCCCCTCGCCCGGGCCCGTCGAGGGCGTCGGGGCGGGTTCCTCCGGCGTCGTCGGGTCGGGGGTGGGGTCCACGGTCGGCTCCGGGGTGGGCGTGGGCGTGCTGGACGGCTCGTCGGACGGCGTCGTCGACGGCGAGGGGCTCGGGCCCGGCGTCGGCACGGTCGCGGGGCCCTGCGAGGGCGTGCTGGGCGCCGGCGTCGTCGGGTCCTCGGTGCTCGGGGTCCGCTGGTGGCTGATCGTCGTGCCCGACCCCTCGACGCCGCGGACGGCGTCCGCGAGGGGCTTGCCGAGGACGAGCTCGACGACGAGGACCACGCCCATCACGGCGACGAACAGCGCGAGCGCCGTCACGGTGAGCACGCGGCCGCGCCCGTACCGGTCGATGAGCCGCAGCCAGCGGTTCTGCCCACCCTCGGAGTCGTCCGTCCCGGCCGCCCCGGCCGCCTCGCCGTCGGCCCCTGCCGAGCCGACCGCGGTGGCCACCGCCGTCTCGACGCTGTCCGCCCGCGCGTCGGGCTCGACGGCCCCGCGAGGCACCGACGCGACCGCCGTGGTGGTGCGGGTACGGGTGGTGCCCGTGCCTGCGGTGGCCTGCACGACCTTGCCGACGACGGGCACGAGCTGCTCGCGCGTCTTCTGGATCGAGCGCGTGTAGACGTAGTTCGCGACGACGGTCAGCGCGCTGGCGATGCCGGCGCCGATGATCGTCCCGGCGGTCCCGAAGTAGGACAGGAGCACGGTGGTGCTCACCGCGGCGAGGGCGCTGGCGATGACCTGGGTGAGCGAGAGGCGGGCCGGGGCCTCGCGCTCCTTCTCGGGAGCCGGCTCCGCGGTGGTGCGTCCCGCGGGGTGTCCGGCGTCGGGGCCGGGCTCGTCGCGCGGGACGCGCGGGGCGTCGCGGTCGAGGCGGGGGTTCTCGGAGGGCGTGGTCACGTGGTGCTGGTTTCCGGTCGTCGGCGGGCTGGTCCGCCCGCCGCCACCGGCCGTGACGGCCGCGCGCCAGGGACCGGCGTCGGGCCACGGGCGTCCTTCCACGGTAGGACGTCCGTGTGGACCTCGCTCACGGGGGCCGTGCCCGGCCCTCAGAGGAACCGGGAAGATCCTGTGACGCCGCCGGTCAGCGCCCCGGACGCCGCACCCGCCGGACCCCAAGCGCCCCTGGTGCGCCGGACGGCGGGGAGGGTCGTATCCTGCCGGGAGTCGTCATGATCGTGCGGCGGCCGCCGAGCAGGGCGCCGTGTGATGCGCACCACACGGTTCGACGGCGGGCCGGCGGCCTGAGACCCGCGGAATGCCGCGCCTTCTGGTGGACGCCCGTCCAGGTCGTTCTCAGGCGTTTGTGCGGCTCGCCGGGTAGTCGTGCGTCCAGGGCCCCGAGCCGTGTTGACGCCTGGGCTGCGCGCCGTGCAAGATAGTTCTCGACAGCGCGCATCGCCTGCCCCCTGCGCGGTGCGCGCTGTTTCACACTTCTCCGGGAGAACATCTCGGAATTGCTCGGAAACGACGGCCTCGGAACACGAATTCTCGTGATCCGAGGCCGTTCGTCGTTCTCGCGCCGGCCCGCGCCCAGGTGTGGTCGCGGCCCGGCGCCGTGCGGCGCAGCGGGTCGCGTCCTCCCCGGCGCGCCGCGTCGAGCGGCGGGAGGCGGACGGTTAGCGTCGGAGGGTGAATGCCGCAGCCCGCACCAGCTCAGCCGCCCGGAGCGTGGCCGATCCTGCTCGGCTGCCCTCGACCCCTCCCGGCGGGACCGACCAGCCCGACGCCGAGGCCGCCGACGTGATGCCGTCGCGCCCCGTGCTCGTGCCCGAGCCCACGACGTCCGACCTCGTCGAGGAGGCGGTCGCCCGCTGGCGCGCCGGGCTCGTCGAGCTCGCCGGGGGGTCGTCGCTCGCCGACGTCTCCCTCCTCGGCGACGCCGTCGTCGATCTCACCGCCGCGCACCCCTCGGGCGTCGCGCAGCTCTTCGCGGGACGGCCGACCCGGTTGTCCAACCTCTTCCGCGAGGGCGGCTCCCTGCCCGCCGCGCGCCGCCGCGCGCGCGCCGTCGTCGTGCGGGCCGCCGAGCACGCGCAGCGCTACGGCGTCGCCCCCACGTACCTCGCCATCGGCGTCGCGACCTGGACCCAGAGCCCGACGGCGCCTCTCGCCGAGGACGACGTCGCCGCGCTCGCCCGCGTTGCCGGTCGTGCGCCCACGGTGGTGCCCGGCGACGGGGACGCGAGCGCCCCGACGGACCCGGAGCCCGCGGCGGCGGCACCCGACGCCGAGGACGCCCCGCTCGCGCACCCCGGCGACCGGTCCGACGGCGTGGCGGGCCTCGACGAGGAGCTCGCGCCCCGGACGGTGCGCGCGCCCGTCCTGCTGCGCCCCCTCACCGTCACGCCCCGCGGCGACGGCGAGACGGACTACGAGCTGACGCTCGAGCCCACCGCCGAGATCAACCCGCTCCTCGCGCGCACCCTCCGGGCGCACGGCGCGCTCCTCGACCCCGTGACGCTGGCACGGTCCACGTTCACCGGCGCGGGCTTCGACCCGGGCGACGCGACCCGGCGGATCGCGGCCCTCGGGCAGGCGGTCCTCGACGACTTCGACCTCACCCACCGGGTCCTCGTCGGGACGTTCGTGCACCCGGGCCAGGTGCTGGTCGACGACCTCGACGAGCTCGCGCCCGCGCTCGAGCGGCACGAGGTCGTCGCGGCGCTCGCCGGGGACGAGCGGTCCGCCGCCGCGCTGCGGGCCGACCTCCCGGCGCCGCGCGTCGGCGACGCCGACCCCGTGCTCGAGCGCGGCGCGGGCGACCTCGACCCGTCCCAGCGGCACGTCGTCGACGTCCTCGCGAGCGGCTCGCACCTGTTCGTCGACGCCCCCACCGGGTCCGACGTCGCGGGCACGCTCGCCGCCGTCGTCGCCGAGGCCGCGGCGTCGGGCCGCCACGTCCTCTACGTGCCGGGCCACCGTCGCGCCGCCGACGCGCTCCTCGCCCGCCTCGACGCGCTGGGCCTCGACGGGCTCGCGCTCGACGTCGCCCCCGAGCCGACGTGGCGGGAGACCGCCTCGCACCGGCTGCTCGCCGCGATGGCGACCGAGCCGGAGCCGGTCGAGGACGACGACCTCGTGCGCACGCGCGACGCCCTGCTCGGTGCACGCGCCCGGCTCGCGGGGTACATCGAGGCGCTGCACCTCGTGCGCGACCCGTGGGGCGTGTCGGCGTACGACGCGCTCCAGGCCCTCGCGCGGCTCACCGCCGAGCGCCCGGCGCCGGACACGCGGGTGCGGCTCACGACCGAGGTCGTGCTCGCCGTCGGGCCGCAGCGCGAGCGGGTCGCCGCCGAGCTGCGCGAGGCCGCGATGCTCGGCGCCTTCACCGCCCGCGCGACGTCGACCCCTTGGTACGGCGCGGCGCTCACCACGCCGCAGGAGGCGCACGACGCCCTCGTGCGCGTGGAGCGGCTGCGCGCCCACACGCTCCCGCAGCTGCGCGCGCAGGTCGAGCAGGTCGCGGAGCGCACCGGGCTCACCACCGCGACGACGCTCCGCCAGTGGGGCGACCAGCTCACGATGCTCGGCGGGATGCGCGGGACGCTCGACGTGTTCCAGCCGCTCATCTTCGAGCGCACCGCGCAGGACATGGTGGAGGCGACCGCGACGAAGCAGTGGCGCGAGCAGCACGGGATCGAGATGGGCTGGTTCGCGCGTCGCCGGTTGCGTCGTCAGGCGCGCGACATGGTGCGGCCGGGCGTCCGCGTGCCCGACCTGCACGCCGCGCTCGTCGAGGTCCAGGCGCAGCGCGCCGTCTGGCAGGAGCAGTGCCCCCGTGGCGGCTGGCCCGTGCTGCCCGAGGGGCTGTCGGCCATCGAGGACACGCACGAGGCCGTCCGCATCGACGCCGAGGAGCTGGAGCCGGTGCTCGCGGGCACGCCTGCGGGCGGCGGGCTGCTCGACATGCCGCTCGACGCGCTCGCCGCCCGCCTCGACGCGCTCGCGGAGGACGCCGCCGCGCTCGACGCGCTCCCGGCGCGGACCGCGATCCAGCACCGGCTCACCGACCTCGGCCTCGGCGAGCTCCTCACCGACCTCGCGGCGCGCCGCGTCGAGCCCGACGAGGTGGGCCCCGAGCTCGAGCTCGCCTGGTGGAGCTCGGTGTTCGAGCAGATCCTCGCGCAGGACCAGGCGCTCGCCGGGCAGGACGGCGCGGGCCTCGACGCGCTCGCGCGCCGGTTCCGCGAGCTCGACCGCGCGCACGTCGCGTCCCTCGCGGCGCCCGTCCGGGCGGCGGTCCGCGACCACCTCGGGACCGCGATGCGCGAGCACCGTGACGAGGCGGAGGCCCTCTTCACCGAGCTGCTCGAAGGGCGGCTCGTGAGCCTGCGCGAGACGGCGGAGCAGCACCCGGCCGTGCTGCGCCGGCTGCGCCCCGTGCTCGTCGCCACGCCGACGCTCGTCCCGCACCTCGTGCCGGCGACCCGCACCGTCGACCTCGTGGTGCTCGACGCGATCGAGCACACGCCCGTCGAGCTCGTGCTGTCGGCGCTCGCGCGCGGGCGCCAGGTCGTCGCCGTCGGCGACCCGCGGGCGGCGTCCACGGACACCGTGCGCGAGCTCGCCGAGCTCCTGCCCACGGTCGCGCTGCTCGCCGACGGCTCGCGACGCGACCCGTTCGTCACCACGTTCCTCGCCGAGCACGGCTACGCGGGCGTCCTGCGCCCGTCGCCGCTGCCGCGCGCGGAGGTCCTCGTCCAGCTCGACGTCGTCGACGGCGCCGGGATGCCCGACACGGCGTCCGGCGCGGTCGAGAGCACGCAGGCCGAGGTCGACCGCGTCGTCGAGGTCGCGATCGAGCACGCGCTCACCCGGCCGGACGAGTCCCTCGCGATCGTCACCGTCACGCCCCTGCACGCCGACCGCATCCGCGACGCGCTCCTCGTCGAGGTCCGGCAGAACCCGGCGCTCGCCGGGTTCTTCTCCGGCGCCCGCGCGGAGCCGGTCGTCGTCGCGGACGTCTCCGGCGTCGCCGGGCTCGTGCGCGACACGATCGTGCTGTCCGTCGGCTTCGGGAAGACCCCGCACGGCCGCGTGCTGCACCGGTTCGGCATCCTCAACACCCCGGGCGCCGAGGCCATGCTGCTCGACGCCGTCGGGGCGACACGCCGGCGTCTCCACGTCGTCTCGTGCTTCACGGCGGGCGACCTCGACCCGGAGCGACTGCGCGGCGCGGGCGCCCGGCTGCTCGCCGAGGTGCTCGACCTGGCCGAGCAGCGCAGCGGCGCCGCCGACCAGGTCACGCTGGGCAACGGCGTCGACCTCGGCGGCAGCCCCGACCGGCTCGTCCTGGACCTCGCCGAGCGGCTCTGGCGCGCGGGGCTCGTCGTCGAGACCGACTACGGCATCGGCGACGGCGACCGCATCCCGCTCGTCGTCGGCCACCCGGACCTGCCCGGCGAGCTCCTCGTCGCCGTCCTCACCGACGACGCGGCCTACGTCGCCGAGCGCAGCGTCCGCGTGCGCGACCGGCAGGTCGCCGAGCGGCTCGAGCGCATCGGCTGGACGGTCGCGCAGGTCTGGTCCGCCGCCGCGTTCCTCGACCCCGCCAAGGAGGCCGAGCGCATCCGGCGGGTCGTGCAGGCCGTGCGCGACGCGCGGCTCCCGGAGACGGGCGGCGTCGCGCAGACGGGCGGGGGCGACCGGATCGTCGTCGTGCCGGTGCTCGACGACGACGAGCAGCACGGCGACGAGGACCTGTAACCCCGCCGGTGGGACCATGGGACGCGTGAGCACGACCGCCGACCCGAGCCCCAACCCGTCGCACCTACCCGACGACGGGCGCGACCGTCCCGAGCCCGAGGCCGGGCGCCGTCGGCGTCCGCGGCGGGCCGTGCGGCGGGGGACCGAGAGCACGGTGGTGCCCGGCACGAGCGCCGACGAGCGGGCCGAGGGCTGGGGCGACGAGTCAGCCCCCCGCCGCGGCGTGCCGGGCGAGAACGACGACCGCCTGCTGGGCGACGTGCCGCCCCACTACGGGCGCCACTGACGGCTCGCCGGGCGACCGGCTGAGCGGCGTCAGAGGTGCCGCGGGGGCGTCGGCCCGCCGGGCGTCGTCCCGCCGGGCGCCGCGCCGGGGCCGCTGCCGGCCTGGGCGGCGAGAAGGTCGCGGATCTCCTGGAGCACGCGCACGTCCTCGGCAGGTGCCTCGGGCTCGGGCTCCTCGTCCTTCTTGCGGCGCTCCGCGAGCTTGTTCATCGGCAGGACGATGACGAAGTAGAGGGCGACGGCGATGATGAGGAACTGGAGGATCGCGTTGAGGACCCCGCCGACGGAGATGACGGAGGGCGGGATGTCCTTCGCCTCGTTCCCCGCGCGCAGCGTGATGTCCCACAGGCCGGTGAGGTCGGGCTTGCCGAAGATCGCCCCGATGAGGGGGTTGATGAAGTCCTCGACGATCGCCGTGACGACCCCGGAGAACGCGGCCCCGATGACGACGCCGACCGCCAGGTCGATCGCGTTGCCGCGGAGCACGAACTCCTTGAACCCTTGGAACACGCCCTTCATGTGCTGCTTCCCTCTCCTGTCGACGGGCACGCGTGGCGGCGGCGCCACGACACGTGCACGCGTGATCCTGCCAACGGGCGCGGCGACCGGCAACGGCTTCGCCCGGCGGGTCGGCGGTCTCACGGAGTCGTCACGGGACCAGGACGGCCGTGACCGGGGCGTGCCCGGACCGCGCCGCCAGCCGGACGGCCTCCTCGGGGCGCACCGCGACGAGGGTCACGACGTCGGAGCCTGACCCACCGGTGCCGAGCAGGCCGCCGCCGTCGTCGGGCTCGGGTGCCGGCACGACGACCGCGGCGCGGGCCAGGTACGGGTCGTCCGGGGGAGCGGACCCCGTCTCCGCGGGTTCCGTGGGTGCCGGGGCGAGCGCGGGGTCGCCCGCGGCCAGCAGGTCGACGCGGTCGCCCGGCTCGAGGAGCGCGGCGACGCCCGGGTCGAGCCGGACGGGGGCGACCACGGTCCCGTCGGGCGCCCCGGCGGCGAGCTCTCCTCCGCCGACGAGGCCGTCCTGGAGGAGCGTGCCCTCCGGCAGGGCGACGGTCGCGCGGCGTCCGACGACGTCGTCGGCCCGGGCCGGTGCCCCGGCGGGCAGGAGGGAGGCCGGGACGTGGTCCACCCGCACGTCGGGTGCCGCGAGCGTGGTGCCGGGCGGCACGGCGCGGGCCGTCACGACGGCGGGAGCCGTCGGCGGGGGTGGGGGCCGCAGCGCACCGACGACGACCGACGCGGCGAGCCCGCAGCACAGCGCGGCGACCACGAACCGGGACCGCCACCACAGGCCGTGCAGCAGCCGCCGTCGGGCGGCGGCGCGGCCGGGGTGGGCTGACGGGTCGGGCGGGCGGGAGGAGCGAGGCATGGCGCGACCGTAGCCGCGCGCGGCGAGCCGGTGGCCGCGGTGCGCGGCGGTCTGTGGACGACGCGGCACGCGGGCCGCGCACCGTGAGCCGACCGACCCGCTGTGGTCGGCCGCGCACCGGTGCGGTGCCACGACGGAGCCCGGGCGCGTCAGGGGAGAGCGACCCGACGGCGCCGCGTCAGGTCAGGACGACGCGGCAGAGCTGCTCGACGCGCCGCCCGAGCCCGTGCCGCCCGACGACGAGGACGACCCCGCCGACGACGACGAGGACGAGGACGTGCTGGACGTCGAGGCGGCGGGCGCCGTCGACGTCTTCCCGCCGGACCGCGAGTCCGTGCGGTAGAAGCCGGAACCCTTGAACGTCACGCCCACGGAGGAGAACACCTTGCGCAGGCGGCCCGAGCACTCGGGGCACACCGTGAGGGCGTCGTCGCTGAACGACTGGTGGATGTCGAAGGCGTGACCGCAGGCGGTGCAGGTGTAGGCGTAGGTGGGCACGGGTTCTCCTCGTTCACGAGACGGCCGTCGAGGCGGCCACCGGCGGGTCGGGATCGGGACGGTCTCGGCCTGGTCGACGGTGTCAACACCGCCTGGCACTCGAAACTTCCGAGTGCTAATCATACGCGGACCGGCGCCCGGGCAGGGCCGGGGTAGTCTCGCATCCGTGTCTGCGCACGAACCCGCCGAGGCCCCCGCCGGTGACCCCGCCACCGGTGCCGACCCCGCGACCCCGGGCGAGGCCGCGGCCCCGCCGCGGCGCCGTCGCCGGTCCACGCGACGGCGCGTCCTGATCGGCGTGGCGGCACTGCTCGTCGTCGCGCTCGTCGCAGGTGCCGCGTTCGTCGTGGTCACCGTCCGGCGCCCGCTCCCGCAGGCGTCCGGCGAGATCTCCGTGCCCGGCCTCGGCAGCGAGGTGACCGTGCTGCGCGACGCCCAGGGCGTGCCGCAGATCTACGCCGACACCCCCGAGGACCTCTTCCGCGCCCAGGGCTACGTCCAGGCGCAGGACCGCTTCTTCGAGATGGACTACCGCCGGCACGTCACGTCGGGGCGGCTCGCCGAGCTCGTCGGCGACAACCCGGACGCGATCGCCGCCGACACCGTGACGCGCACGTTCGGCTGGCGCCAGGTCGCGGAGGAGGAGTGGGACGTCGTCTCCCCCGAGACGAAGGCGTACCTGCAGGCGTACGCGGAGGGCGTGAACGCCTACCTGGAGGACCGCAGCCCGTCGGAGATCGCGCTCGAGTACACGGTGCTGGGGCTGCAGGTCGACGTCGCCGAGCCCGAGCCCTGGGACCCGGTCGACTCGCTCGCGTGGCTCAAGGCGATGGCCTGGGACCTGCGCGGCAACTACGACGACGAGCTCGACCGCGCGCTGGCCTACGGCACGCTCCAGGACACGGCGCGCGTGGCGGAGCTGTTCCCCGCCTACCCGTCCGAGCTCAACGCGCCGATCCTCGACCCCGGCGAGCTGGAGAACCCGCAGCAGGTCGCGCTGGACCTCGGTCCGCAGGCCCGTGCGGAGTACGGCTCCGACCACCTCCAGGCCGCGCTCGAGGCCGCGGACCGCGCGCTCGGCGCCGTCCCCGTGCTCATCGGGCGCGGCGAGGGCACCGGCTCGAACTCGTGGGTCGTCTCCGGCGAGCACACGGCGTCGGGCAAGCCGATCCTCGCGAACGACCCGCACCTCGCCCTCGGGGCACCCGGTATCTGGGCGCAGGTGGGGCTGCACTGCAACGAGGTCTCCCCGGCGTGCGGGTTCGACGTCGCGGGCTTCTCGTTCGCCGGCTTCCCCGGCGTGGTCATCGGGCACAACGCCCAGCTCGCCTGGGGCCTGACGAACATGGGCGCCGACGTCACCGACTTCTTCGTCGAGCGCGTGCGCGACGACACCTACCTCCGCGGCGACGAGTGGGTCCCGCTGGAGTCCCGCACCGAGACGCTGCGCGTCGCCGGGGGCGACGACATCGAGATCGAGGTCCGCTCGACGCTCCACGGGCCGATCGTCTCCGAGGCGATCCCGGCGACGGACGCGGCCGTCGACACGCCCGCGCTGGACACGCGGCTGGGGGAGTACGCCGTCGCGCTCCAGTGGACCGCGCTCGAGCCGGGCCGCACCGCCGACGCCGTCTTCGCGTTCAACCTCGCGCAGGACGCCGAGGACATGCAGGCGGCCGCCGCGCTCTTCGAGGTGCCCGCCCAGAACATCGTCTTCGCGACGGCGGACGGCCACATCGGCTACCAGGCGCCCGGGAAGATCCCGGTCCGCCAGGCGGTCCCCGACGCCGAGGTGCCCTCCGACGGCACGTGGCCGCGCGACGGCTCCGACGAGCGCTACGACTGGCAGGGCTACGTCCCCAGCGAGCAGATGCCGCGCGTCGTGGACCCGGCCGAGGGCTTCATCGTGGCCGCCAACCAGGCGGTGCTGCCGGACGGCGTCGCGCCGTTCCTCACGACCGACTGGGACTACGGGTACCGCTCGCAGCGCATCCGCCAGCTCCTGGAGGCCGAGATCTCGGCCGGGCGCACCGTGGACGTCGACACGATGAACGAGGTCCAGGTCGACGACCGCAGCCCGTACGCCGAGGTGCTCGTCCAGCCCCTGCTCGAGCAGGAGATCGACGACGACTTCGCCGCCGAGGGCCAGCAGCTCCTCGCGGACTGGGACTACCGGACCGACACCGACTCCGCCGCGGCGGCGTACTTCGCGGCCGTGTGGCGGAACCTGCTCCAGCTCACCTTCTGGGACGACCTGCCCGAGTCGGCGCGGCCGGGTGGCGGCAGCCGCTGGCTCGCCGTCGTGCAGAACCTCCTCGAGAACCCGACCGACCCGTTCTGGGACGACCGCCAGACGGTCAGCGTCGTCGAGACGCGCGACGAGGTGCTCACGCAGGCGCTCGTCTCCGCGCGCCTCGACCTCACCGTCGAGCAGAGCAAGCAGCCGTCGGACTGGGCGTGGGGCAAGATCCACGTGCTCGCCTTGAAGCACCCCGTGCTGGGCGGCGAGTCGATCCCGGGGCCGGTGCGCGACTACGTCAACCCGACCCCGGTCGGCATGCCCGGTGGGTCGTCGATCGTCAACGCGACCGCGTGGGACGCCGCGTCTGGGTCGTTCGACGTGACGGCCGGGCCCTCGATGCGCATGGTCGTCGACCTCGGCGACCTCGACCGCTCGACGTGGGTGACCGTCACGGGCACCTCCGGGCACCCGGCGTCGAAGCACTACGCGGACCAGCTGAAGACCTGGTCCCGCGGCGAGACGTACGCGTGGCCGTTCTCCACCGAGGCGGTCGCCGAGGCGAGCAAGGACGAGCTCACCCTCGTGCCGTAGCGGAGCCGCCGGCGCGTCCGCCCCGTGCGCGGGCGCGGTGGCGGACGGCGCGGCCCGCTACGGCAGCCAGCGCCAGCCCAGGGGCGTCGCGACGGCGTCGACCGTGCGGTCGTGCGGCTCGACCGGCAGCGGTCGGTCGCTCGCGTCGTAGACCTCCTCCGGGAACACGACGGCCACGACCTTGGTGCCGGGACGCACGTGCTCGAGCGCGCGGTCGTACCACCCGCCGCCCTGGCCGAGCCGGACGCCGCGCGAGTCGACGGCCAGCGCGGGCGCGACGACGACGTCGGCCTCGGCGATCGCTTCCGGACCCAGGGTGGGGGTGCCGGGCTCGGGCGGCCGCCCGGGCGCGCGGACCTGCAGGTCGGCGGGGCCGTCGTAGACGGCCCAGTCCCGCTGGAGCCCCGCGCCGAGCACGGGGAGCAGCAGGCGGACGCCGCGCGCGGCGAGGCGCTCGAGCATCGCCGACGTGCCGGGTTCACCCGGGCGCGCGGCGTAGGTCGCGACGCAACTGGCGGCGGCGACCTCGGGGATGGTCTCGACGACGTCGGCGATGGCGGCGTCCGCTTCCTTGCGGAGCCGCTCCGACCGCGCCTGACGGTGGGTGCGGATGGCCTTGCGGAGGATCTCCTTCGCGTCCTCGGCTTCGATGCTTCCGTGCAGGGGGTATGGCTGGACCGGGCCACTCATGTCCCTATTGTCACCCGGCGCGCGCGTCCGCGCCGACGCCGCGCGGGTGACCTTCGGCCCCGGAGGCCCGGAGCGGCTTCCGCGGACGCGTCCCGGGTGCCTATGATCGGAGGGAGCCAGTAGTTCGGACTCCTGACAAATGGGTCGCCGTCCGACAGAGGTGCCGACAGTGAGGACGCCATGACCGCGACGACCGCGAACCCCACCGAGACCACCCCGCGAGGGGGCGCCCACCCGAGGACCGGTCGTGCCGCCGTCGTGCTCGCCGCGGGCCATGACGACGCGTCGCGCGAGCTCTTGTCGCGGCCCCTGGGTGACGCGACGGTCGTCGAGCTGGCGGTCGCGAACGTCCGCCGCGTCGTCGACGCGGGCCGCATCGTCGTGGTCGTGTCGCCCGACGACCCGACCGTGCGCGAGCTGCTCGGCGAGGACGTCGTCTACGTGGAGCAGGAGTCGCCGCTCGGCACGGGCGACGCGGTCCTCGCGGCGCGCGAGGCGATCGCGTCGGTGCTCGGGCCGGGCGTCGACGAGCCGGTCCTCGTCGCCTACGCGGACACGCCGCTGCTGCGCTCCGAGTCGCTGCTCGGGCTGCTGACGCGCCACACCCTCACGGGCGCGGACCTGTCGCTGCTCTCCGCCGTCGTGGACGACCCGGACGGCTACGGGCGCGTCGTCCGCGCCGGGGGCGAGATCACGGCGATCCTCGAGTCGTCCGAGGTCGCGGACGCCGCGCCCGAGCCGCGCACCGAGATCAACGTGGGTGCGTACGTCGCGGCGCCCCGCCTGCTGTTCGGCGAGCTGGAGCGCATGGCGGCCGACGGCGAGCACCGGCTCACCGAGCTCGCGCGCCGCGTCATCGGGGCGGGCAAGCGCATCTCGTCGTACCGCATCGTCGACGTGGACGAGGTCCGCGGCATCAACACCCCGGACGAGCTCGCCCAGGCGGCGGACATCGTCCTCAAGCGCCTGTTCGTGCCGAAGAAGAACACGGACACGAAGATCGTGTTCGGCACCGGTGGCTGGCGCGCGGTCATCGGCGAGGGCTACACGCTCGCCAACGTGCGCCGGCTGTGCCAGGCCATCGCGAACGAGACGATCCGCCGCGGGCTGGACGGGAAGGGCGTCGTGATCGGCGGCGACCGCCGCTTCCTCTCGCGCGAGTCGGCCATCGCCGCGGCCGAGGTCTTCGCGGGCAACAACATCGCGGTGACCCTCCTGCCCGACGACGTGCCGACCCCGCTCGTGACCTTCGCCGCGCCCTACCTCGGGGCGGCCTACGGCATCATCGTCACCTCGAGCCACAACCCGCCCGAGTGGAACGGCATGAAGGTGTTCCGCCAGGACGGCTCGCTCCCGCTCGACGACGAGACGGACCGCTACCAGGACGAGGCGAACGCGCTGTCGGTCGACGACGTCATCACGCTCGACATCGACGTGGCCCGCCGCACGGGCGTCGTCGTCGACCGGTCGCTCACGGACCCGTACGTCGACGCGATCGAGCGGATCATCGACGTCGAGGCCGTGCGCGGCTCGGACCTGCAGGTCGTCGTGGACCCGATGTACGGCACGAGCCAGCTCACGCTCGGCACCATCCTGTCCGACATGCGCGTGCGGTCGGAGTTCATCCACGCGGCGCACAACCCGCTGTTCGGCGGCGTCGCGCCGGCACCGGACCTCCAGCGCCTCAGCACGCTCGTGACGATGATCCAGCAGGGCGGCGGCCGCTACGACCTCGGCATGGCGACGGACGGTGACTCGGACCGCATCGGGATCGTCGACGAGACGGGCGAGTACATCTCGACGAACGACCTGCTCCTCCTCCTGTACTGGTACCTGCACGAGGTCCGCGGGGAGAAGGGCGGCGTGGTGCGCAACCTCGCGACGACGCACCTGCTCGACCGGCTCGCGGCGCACTTCGGCGAGGAGTCGCGCGAGGTCAGGGTCGGGTTCAAGCACGTCACCGCGGGCATGGCGGAGATCGGCGCCGTGCTCGGCGGCGAGTCGTCCGGTGGCCTGACGATCCGCGGCTGGATCCTCGGCAAGGACGGCATCTTCGCGTGCGCCCTCGTGGCCGAGATGCTGGCGCGCACGGGCAAGCGGATCTCCGAGCTGCGCGCGATGCTCTACGAGATCACCGGCCGCCTGTACACGCTCGAGGCGGGCGTGCCGGCCACCCCGGAGATGCGCGTCGAGGTGCCGCGCCGGCTCGAGGCGCAGCCCCTCACGCACGTCGGGCCGTACCCGGTCGTCTCGGTCTCCCACCTGGACGGCACCAAGATCCTCCTCGAGAACGACAACTGGGCGCTCCTGCGGTTCTCCGGGACCGAGCCCGTCCTGCGCATGTTCGTCGAGGCGGACACCCCCGAGAAGGCCGCCGAGCTCCTCGAGTGGCTGCAGGGGTTCGTCACCGCCGGCGTCTGACGCCCGCGCCCCCACCCGGCACCCCCGCCGCACCCAGCCCCCAGCCCCACCCCAGGACAGGAACCAGAGCAACGATGCGCTACGGCCACTTCGACACCGCGCACGACGAGTACGTCGTCGAGCGCCCCGACGTCCCCGTCTCGTGGACGAACTACCTCGGCACCCGGGACATGTGCACGGTCCTGTCGCACCACGGCGGCGGGTACTCGTACTACAAGAGCTCGCAGTACGGGCGCATCTCGCGCTTCCGCCAGAACGGGGTGCCGCTCGACCGCCCCGGTCACTACGTCTACCTGCGCGACGACGCGGACGGCGACTACTGGTCGGTGTCCTGGCAGCCGGTCGGCAAGCCGTTCGTCGGCCCGGACGAGGAGCTCGACCCGGCCGGCGGCGCGGGGCGCTGGACCACGCGCCACGGCCTGAGCTACACGACCTTCCGCTCCGAGTACAAGGGCATCGACGCCGAGCAGACGGTCTTCATCCCGCTCGACGACGACGTCGAGCTGTGGGACGTGCGCGTCACCAACACGACGGACGAGGTGCGCGAGCTCACCGTCGGGTCGTACGTGGAGTTCTCGTTCCACACGATCACGATCGACAACCAGAACCTGCAGATGTCGCTCTACGCGTCCGGCTCCTCGTACGAGGACGGGATCATCGAGTACGACTTCTACTACGAGCCCTGGACGTACCACTACTTCGCGTCGAGCGAGACGCCGTCGTCGTACGACTCGCTGCGCGACAGCTTCATCGGCCCGTACCGCACCGAGCGCAACCCGGTCGCGATCGAGCGGGGCGAGGGCTCCAACGCGAGCGCGACGACGCAGAACCACTGTGGCGCCCTGCTGCACAAGGTGACGCTCGCGCCGGGAGAGACCAAGCGCCTCGTCTTCATGCTCGGCTACGGCTCGCGCGACGCGGCCGGGCGCGCGATCCAGGCGAAGTACTCGGACGTCGCGGCCGTCGACCACGAGCGCGAGCGGCTCCGCGACTACTGGCGCGCCAAGCAGGACAAGCTGCGCATCCGCACGCCCCACGAGGGCATGAACACGATGATCAACGCGTGGACGCTGCTCCAGGCGGAGACGTGCGTCGTGTGGTCGCGGTTCGCGTCGTTCGTCGAGGTGGGCGGGCGCGCCGGGCTCGGCTACCGCGACACGGCGCAGGACGTCATGAGCGTCATCCACTCGAACCCGACGAAGACGCGGCAGCGCATCGTCGAGCTCCTGCGGGCCCAGACGGAGGCCGGCTACGGCCTGCACCTGTTCGACCCCAAGGCGTTCGACCCCGACGCGGAGAAGCTGCCCGACGTCCCGTCGCCGACGATCGTCCCGACGGTCGACCCGAAGGACCTCATCCACGGCCTCGAGGACACGTGCTCCGACGACCACCTGTGGCTCGTGCCGTCGGTCGTGGAGTACGTCAAGGAGACGGGCGACCGCGCGTTCCTCGACCTGGAGATCCCGTTCGCCGAGGGCACGCCCGCGACCGTCTACGACCACCTCGTCCGCGCGCTCGAGTTCTCCGCCGAGCAGGTGGGCCAGAACGGCGTCGCGCTCGGCCTGCGCGCCGACTGGAACGACTGCCTCAACCTCGGCGGCGGCGAGACGTCGCTCGTGACCTTCCTCCACGCGTGGGCGATCGGCGCGTTCCTCGAGGTCGCGGAGCCGCTCGCGGCGGCGGGCGACGAGCGCGCCGAGGCGGACGTCGTCCGGTTCACGGCGGAGCGCGAGCGCATCGCGAAGGTCGCGGACGCGCAGCTCTGGGACGGGCGCTGGTGGATCCGCGGCTACACGCGCGACGGCGTGAAGATCGGCTCGGCGCAGAACGACGAGGGCAAGATCTTCCTCGAGCACCAGGCCTGGCCCGTCATCGCGGGCATCACGAGCCAGGAGCGCGGCGAGGCGTCGATGGACGCGGTGCGCGAGCTCCTCGGCTCCGAGTACGGCAACCACCTCAACTGGCCGGCGTTCACGAAGGTCGACGACACGGTCGGCTTCGTGACGCGCGTGTACCCGGGCATCAAGGAGAACGCGGCCATCTTCTCCCACCCGAACGCGTGGCCGATCATCGCCGAGGCGATGCTGGGCCGCGGCGACGAGGCGGTGCAGTTCTACGACGCGATCCTGCCGTACCACCAGAACGACAACATCGAGGTCCGCGGGGCGGAGCCGTACGCGTACGTCCAGTTCCTCTACGGCCGCGACCACGAGTGGTTCGGCAAGGCGCAGAACCCGTGGCTCACGGGCACGGCCGGCTGGATGTACACCGCCGTGACCAAGTACGTGCTCGGCGTCCGCCTCGCGCTCGACGGCCTGGTCGTCGACCCGTCGATCCCGAAGGACTGGGACGGGTTCGAGGTGCGTCGTGAGTGGCGCGGCGCCGTCTACGACATCGAGGTCCGCAACCCGGACCACGTGTCGAAGGGCGTGCGCTCGGTGACGGTCGACGGCGTCGAGCACGACCCGGCGACCCCGATCCCGGCGCTGCCCGCGGGCACGGAGGCGAAGGTCGTCGTCACGCTGGGCTGAGGACGGGGCTGAGCAGGGTCTGAGCACGGGGACACCACCGGGTGCCCGCGTCACCGGTCGGTGGCGCGCGGGCGCCCGGTGGTGTCACCCTGTGCACCGAGGGCCGGGCGCACCGCCGGACCTCGTCGCCAAGCCCACCGACAGGCCGAGGACGGTACACCGCCGCATGACCCACAAGATCGCGCGCGGCTGGACCGTCGCCAAGCCGTGGCCCGTGACGCTGCGGGACGACACCCTGGGCGGGTCCGTGGTCCTGCGTCCGCTGCGGCGCCGGGACGCGAACGCCTGGATGCGGCTGCGCGCGCGCAACGCGGACTGGCTGGAGCGGTGGGAGGGCACGTCGCCGCGCCCCGGCACGCCGGGCGGGCCGCCCACGTTCGCGGAGTACGTCCGGGTCCTCTCGGCGCAGGCGCGCGCGGGGTCGTCGCTGCCGTTCGCCGTCGAGCTGGACGACGAGCTCGTCGGCCAGCTCACCGTGTCGTCCATCACGTACGGGTCGCTGTGCGGCGCGAGCATCGGCTACTGGGTGAGCGAGCACGTCGCGGGCCGTGGCGTCATCCCGACCGCCGTTGCGATGGCCACGGACTACTGCTTCACGATCCTCGGCCTGCACCGGATCGAGATCAACATCCGCCCGGAGAACGGCCCGAGCCTGCGCGTCGTGGAGAAGCTGGGGCTGCGCGACGAGGGGGTCCGCGAGCGCTACCTGCACATCCAGGGGGAGTGGCGCGACCACCGGACGTTCGCCGTCACGAGCGAGGAGGTCCCGGACGGCCTCCTCGCGCGCTGGCAGGCGACACGCCGCGAGAGCATCTGAGCCGCCCGACACGCCGGGGCGCGTGCGGAGCGTGGCCGCGGGCCTCGCCTACGGTCGTGATGTGGAATCGGCCTCGGGGATCGTCGCGCTCGCGGTGTTCCTGCTGTGGGTCGGCTTCTACGTCCCGCACCGGGTGCGTCACCGGCAGCAGCTGCTGGACGCGCGCACGGACGACCGCTTCTCCGGCTCCCTGCGCGTCCTGGCCGTCGCCGGCCCGGGCGGCGGGGGGTTCGACCGCTGGGACGCCCGGCTCGACGGCGTCACGACCGTCGCGGCGATCGCCTCCGGTCCCGCCGGAGCCGGAGGGCGCCCCCTGCTCGGGGCAGCCGGGACGCAGAGCCGGTCCGAGGGCCGGACGCACGACGAGGAGGGAACGCACGCCATGGGGAGCACCGTCAGCGCGTCACCCTCGCGCGGGGCACCGCCGCGCCGTCAGCCGGCCTCCGAGCAGTCGCGCCTCGAGCTCCTCGAGCGGCGCGCCGCCGCGGCGCGCCGTCGTCTCGCGCTCACGGTCGTGCTGCTCCTCGCGACCCTCGGGGTGTGGGTCGTCGTCGCGCTCGGGCTCGTCCCGTGGTGGACGGGCGTGGTCCCGACGGCGTTCCTCGGGCTCGTGCTCGTGCTCGGCCGTCGTGCGGTGCTCGCCGCCCAGCGGTCCGACGCCGCGTGGCTGGCCGAGCGTCGTGCCGCGGCCCGCGCGGCTCGCGGTGCCGTGCTCGGCGCACCGCCCGCCCCCCGGGGCGCGCGGCCGCGCGTCACGGGTCGCGCTGTCCACGGGTCGCAGGTCAGCACGCAGATGATCCCGCGCGTCACGCCGCAGGACCTCGCGCGGGCGAACGCCGCGGCCTCCGCGGACGCCGGCGCGCCGACCACGACGGGCGCGTCGTCCCGCGAGCGGGCCACCGCGTCCGGTCCGGCCGAGGGTCCCGCGTCCGAGGAGCCCGCCCCAGCGGCCGACGACCCGACCACCGCTCGCGAGACGACCCCGGTCGTCGAGGTCGAGGCCGTCGACGCGGAGCGCGTCCCGACGGGCCGCGCGTGGGACCCCGTGCCCGTGCCCCCGCCGACGTACACCATGAAGCCCACGGCTCCCCGTCGCGAGCCCGCCCCGCTCACGGACGACGACGTCGTCTCGCCCACGGTGCCGGCCCGCGTCGAGCCGGTGGTGGCCGCCGAGACCCGGTCCGGCGCCCCGGCCCCGGCCGCGGGCGACGAGCGCAAGCCCTCCACGGAGACGCTCGGCCTGGACCTCAACGAGATCCTGGCGCGTCGTCGGGCGGCAGGGCAGTAGACCCCCTGGGGGCGGCCGGTTTGCGAGACCCCGCCCTCGGGGTGCTAATCTGTTCCTCGCTTGAGGGGCTATGGCGCAGTTGGTAGCGCGTCTCGTTCGCAATGAGAAGGTCGGGGGTTCGAATCCCCCTAGCTCCACCGGAGAGACCCTCGCCAGACCAGGTCGACGACCTGAGACGGCGAGGGTCTCGTCTTTTTCCCGGAGCCTCCTGCCCCGATCGCGGCCCTCGCGCTGCCGCCGACGTCGAGTGGACCCCGCGGCGCGCGAGGGAGGCGAGCGCGGTGGCCGCCGCGCCGCCGGTGCGCGCCGCACCTATCCTGGCGACGTGACCCTCACCGTGCTGGTCCCGGTCCCCGGCGGGACGTTCCGCATGGGCTCGGACCGGCACTACCCGGAGGAGGGTCCGGCCCACGACCGGCAGGTGGAGCCGTTCCTCCTGGAGCGGCACGCGGTGACGAACGCGCAGTTCGCGGCGTTCGTCGCGGACACCGGGTACGTGACGGTCGCGGAGCGTCCGCTCGACCCGGCCGACTTCCCGGGGGCCGACCCGGCGGACCTGGTGCCCGGGGGCCTCGTGTTCACCCCGACGGCGGGCCCGGTCGACCTGCGCGACTGGCGGCAGTGGTGGCGGTGGCAGCCCGGGGCGTCGTGGCGGTCGCCGCAGGGGCCGGGGTCGGGCGTCGACGACCGGCCCGACCACCCGGTGGTGCTCGTCGCGTTCGAGGACGCCTCGGCCTACGCGGAGTGGGCGGGACGGCGTCTGCCCACCGAGGCCGAGTGGGAGCGCGCCGCACGGGGTGGTCTCGACGACGCGGAGTACGCGTGGGGCGACGAGCTCGCACCGGGCGGACGCCTGATGGCCAACACGTGGCAGGGCCGGTTCCCGTACGACGACGCGGGCTGGGGCGGGACGTCGCCCGTCGGCTCGTACGAGCCGAACGGGTACGGGCTCGTGGACCTGATCGGGAACACGTGGGAGTGGACGGCGGACACGTTCACGCCGCGCCACGTCGTCCCGGGCACGCGCGGGCCGGACGCCGGTGGGCGACCGAACCTGCTGGCGCCCACGACGTCGCCGGAGGTCCTGCGCGTGACGAAGGGCGGCTCGTACCTGTGCGCGCCCGAGTACTGTCGCCGCTACCGGCCCGCGGCGCGGTCCGCGCAGTCCGACGACAGCGCGACGACGCACCTCGGGTTCCGCTGCGCCGCGGACGTCCGCTGACCGCGGGTCGGTGACCCGCTGGCGCCCGGGGACGACGAAGGCCCCCACCGAGCGGTGAGGGCCTTCGCGGAGCGGCGTGGCCGCGACGAGGTCAGGGGCAGGTGACGGGCTCGCCACGCACCTCGACGACCGTGCCCGAGGGCACGCCGGAGCACGCGTCGAGGACCTCCTGCGTCACGGCGCCGACGGTGCTGAAGAACACGATCGAGCCGATGATCGTCAGGACGAGCACGATCGCGCCGACGATGATGCCGGCGAGCGCGAGGCCGTTCTTGTAGCCCGCCTTCTTGGACTTGTTGAAGGCCACGATGCTGAGGATCAGGCCGACGATCGAGAGGCAGCCGAGGAACGACAGCACGAGGCCGACGATCCCCATCGTCTTGCCCGGGTCCTGGCCCGGGGCGGAGTACGACGGGGCGCCCGCCTGCGGTGCGCCGTACTGGGGCGCCTGCGGGGCGCCGTACTGCGGGGCCTGCGGCGGCTGCTGCGGCTCGCCGGGCTGCGGCGCGCCGTAGGCGGGCGGGCCGGACGGCGTCCCGCCGGGCTGCTGCGGGTTCTGGTCGGGCTGGTCGGGGGTCGACATGCGATCTCCTCGGCGTTCGGTCAGGGCCTGCCCAGTATGCCGGTCGGAGGCGCCGCCCGCCCTGTGATTCCGCGGCGCGCCCGGCGGCTGGTCCGGGTGGCGGGGGTCACGCCACCCCGCGGCCGGTCGGGTCCGACCATCACGAGTCCCTCACATCCCTCGGTCGGCGAGCCGCGCCGGGTACGCGATGATGGGGGGCGTGAACACTCGGAAGGTCCGATTCGTCCCTGTCGCCCTCCCCGTCGTCCTCTCGCTCGGTGCCGTCGTGGCGCTGGGCGGCTGTGCCGCGGAGACGGCGAAGGCTGACGGGCCGTCCTCGGGTGAGACCGGGCTCGTCGCCCGTGCCGCCGAGCCGAGCGACGGCGTCCTCGTGCTCGGCTCGACCGAGCCGGCGGAGCTCGCGCTGACGAGCAGCCAGGCGTTCTTCACCAACGCGCCGGTCGTCGTGCTCGCGACGGCGGACGACGAGGCCGCGCGCGCGACCGCGGCCGCGGCCGCCGTCGAGCTCGCCGCGCCCGTGCTGCTCGTGGGTGGCGCCATCTCGGACGGCGGGCTGCGCACGGAGCTGGGCCGGCTCGGCACGGTCGCCGTCGTCGAGGTGGGCGAGCCGCCCGCGCCCCCCGGCCAGGAGGACGCGGGCGAGGAGCCCGCGCGCGCGACCCTGGGCGACGTCGACGGCGTCGAGCGCGTCCTGCTGGAGGTCGGGGCGCTCCTTCCCGACGGGACGCTCGACGAGCGCGACCTCGACGAGGTCCGCGCCGCGCTGCCCGATCGGGGCGAGCCGGAGACGCTGACCGAGGTCCTGGCCCTCACGGAGCCGGGCAGCCTCGCGGTGCCGGGCGGACCGCAGTCCGCCGCCATCGCGACCGCGCGCGCCGCGGGCGCCGTGCCGCTCGAGGTGCCGCAGGGCGACCCGCGGGCGTCCGCCGAGGTCGTGGACGCGATCTCGGCGGCGAAGGCGCTCGCCGTCGTCGGTATCGGCGCGAGCTTCGGCACGGCCGACGACCTCACGTGGCGGCTGCGGTCGGCCGAGGCGGGCGACCTGCTCCCCAGCGGTTCGCAGCTCGTCCTGGCCGACGGCGTCCGGTACGTCGCGGTGGAGGCCGACGCCGTGACGTCGGGCCTCGTCGCGGTGGGGGAGCGCTCGGCGACGGAGGCCGTCGAGCGTGCGCAGGAGGCGGCGGCGGCGTACGCCGAGGCCGCCCCGGGCGACGTGGTGGTCCCGGTGCTCGAGGTGCCGGCGACGCGGGCGTCGTCGAACCCGGGCGCGGACCGCGACTACTCGACCGAGATCCCGGCCGAGGAGCTCGTCCCGCTCGTCGACACCGCGGCGGCCGCGGGGGTGCTCGTCGTGCTGCGCCTGGAGCCCGGCCGCGCGAGCTTCGACGAGCAGGTCGCCGAGTACGCGGACCTGCTCGCGCGCCCGACCGTGGGCGTCGCGCTCGCGGTCGACGCGCGCCGCGCGGGCGAGGGGTCCCGGGCCGGCACGGTGGGCGCGGCGGAGCTCAGCGCCGCGATCGGCGCCGTCGGGGAGGTCGTGCGCACGCAGGGCCTGCCGCAGAAGCTCGTCGTCGTGCAGCGACCCGACGCCGACGCGGTGCTCGACGCCGCCACGCTCGACGTGGGTGCGGGCGAGGCGGCCGTCGTGCTGCAGCCGACGGCGCAGGCGGGGTTCGGCGCCCGCGCACGCGAGTGGGGCACGCTGCTCGACGACGTGCCGGCAGGCGTGGTGGGCGGCTGGACCACGGGTTCGGCGGACCCGGCGCGGGACGTCGAGGGCGTCCTGTCGCTCGACCCGAGCCCGCGCTACGTGGCGCCGTCGCGCTGACGATCCGCTCCGCAGGGCACTTGGTCGGTCCCGTGCGCGCGGGTTAGGGTGTGCCGCTCGCAAAAGCCGAATCGATTCGACCAGACCCAGACGACGAGGTACCTGATGGTCTCGATCATCCCCCAGCCCCTGCACGTCGAGCCCGGTGAGGGCCACGTGCCCGTCGGTGCCCTGGAGGTCCACGCGGTCGGTCTCGACGGCGCCGCCCCCTGGCTCGCCGACCTCGCCGCGAGCGTCCTCTCCGGCCTCGACGGCGTCACCGCGACCCATGACGACCCCGCCGCCGTCGCGGTTCCCGCCGCGGACGGGGAGCGCACCGCGCTCGTCCTGCGCGTCGACGGGGCGGCCGGGCCGGAGGGCTCCACGAGCCCCGAGCGCTACAGCCTCGTCGTCGACGCCGCCGGCGTCACCGCGACGGCGCCCGAGCCGGCCGGGCTGCTCCACGCGGTGCAGACGCTGCGCCAGCTCGTCGTCGCGCCGGGTGAGGGGGCGCCCGCGCGGGTGCCGCACGTCGTCGTGCACGACGCGCCGCGCTACCCCTGGCGCGGTCTCTCCGTGGACGTGGCGCGCACGTTCTTCGGGCTCGACGCGCTGCGGGCCGTGGTCGACGTCGCGGCGGCGTACAAGCTCAACGTGCTGCACCTGCACCTCACCGACGACCAGGGCTGGCGCATCGAGTCGCCGTCGCGGCCCGAGCTCGCCAAGCTCTCCTCGGGCGGCGACACGTCCGGCGGGACGGGTGGCCACCTGTCCCTCGCCGACTTCCGCGCCCTGCAGGACCACGCGGCCGAGCGCTTCGTGCGCGTCGTGCCGGAGATCGACGTGCCGGGCCACATCAACGCGGCGACCCACGTGTACGGCGACCTCATGCCCGACGGCGTCCCCACGGACGCCTACCACGGCATCGAGGTGGGCTTCTCGCGCCTGACGTTCGACCTCCCGGCCACCGAGCCCTTCCTGCGCGACGTCTTCACGGACCTCGCCCACGCGACCGACGGCGAGCACGTGCACCTCGGCGGCGACGAGGTGCTGAAGATGGAGCCCGCCGAGTACGCGCGCTTCGTCGAGCTGTGCGAGCGGCTGATCCTCGAGGCGGGCAAGAAGCCGGTCGCGTGGCAGGAGGCGGCGAAGGCGCCCCTGCGCCCGGGCACCCTCGTGCAGTACTGGGACACCCACCCCATGGACCTCACGTACCTCGTCGACGCGGCCAGGGCGGGAGCGCGCGTCATCATGTCGCCCGCGAACCGCGTCTACCTCGACATGAAGTACACGGCCGACTTCCCGCTCGGGCAGGAGTGGGCGGGCCTCGTCGAGGTCCGCGACGCGTACGACTGGGAGCCCGAGCAGGTGGTCCCCGGGCTCCCGGCCGACTCGATCGAGGGCGTGGAGGCCGCGGTCTGGACGGAGCGCATCCCCACGCTCGACGCGCTGTTCACGATGCTCCTGCCGCGCCTGAGCGCCGTCGCGGAGGTCGCCTGGACGGCCCCCGACCGCAAGGACTGGGACGACTACCGCCGACGCGTCGCCCGCGAGGCGCACGCGTGGCGCCGCTCGGGCACCCCCTTCCATCCCTCGGTGCAGGTCGACTGGTGACGCGGGCGGGCGACGCCCGCGGGGTGGTGGACGTCACCGGGGAAAACCCGTCCTGCGGTCGCGAGGCGGGCGACGGCTGACGGACCATCGATCGATGGCCTTCGTGACCTTCTCCGCCGCCCGCCACGACGACCCGTCCGGAAGTCCCTCCTCGACCCCACGCCCCGGCTCCCGTGCGCGCCGGAGCGGCCCGCGCCGTCGTGCGGCCGCGCTCGCCGCGACGCTGGCCCTGGCGACCGCGCTCGCCGCGTGCACGGGAGGCGACCCGGACCCCGCCGCGAGCAGCACGGGGCCCGCCGCCGGCACCGAGGCCGAGCCCGAACCCGACGGCGCCCGCGCCGCGACGCCCGAGGGCGTCCTCACCCTCACCGAGGAAGGCCCCGCCGCGCTCGCGCTCGCGGCGAGCCGCACGTTCTTCGCGACCGCGCCGGTCGCGGTCGTCGTGCCGGCCGACGCCGCCGAGGACGCGACCGCGGTCGGCGTCGCCACGGCGCTCGCCGAGCGGGTCGTCGCGCCCGTCCTGGTCGCGGGGGACGACGCGGCGCTCGCCGAGGAGCTGGCCCGCCTCGACGCCGCCGAGGCGGTCGTCGTCGCGCCGGAGGGGACGAGCGTCCCCGGCCTCGACGACGTGACCACGGTGCACGTCGACCCGGCGGCCGTCGCGCCCGACGGCGCCGTCGACGAGGAGTCGCTCGCGGGCGCCGCCGACCTCGCGGTCCAGGACCTCCCGGCGTCGGGCGACGCCGAGACGTCGACCGGCGTCCTCGCGCTGACGGACCCCGACGCCGGGGCCGCGGCCCGACCGGCGGCCGCGACGGCCCGCGCGTCGGGCGCGACGGTCGTCGACGCCCCCGGCGGCGACCCGCGCACCACGTCCGAGGCCGTCCAGGCGGTCGCGGGGGCCGAGGCGACGGCGACCGTGGGCCTCGGGGCGTCGTTCGGCAGCCCCGACGACCTCGGGTGGCGCGTCGAGGCGGCCGCGACGGGCACGGAGCTGCCCGGCGGCGGGCAGCTCGCCCTGCCCGGCAAGCGCTACGTCGCGCTCTACGGGTCGCCGGGGGCGCCGGTGCTCGGCGTGCTCGGCGAGCAGGACGTCGCCGCGACGATCGCGCGCGCCCAGGAGCACGCGGCCTGGTACCAGGGCTTCACGGACGAGCCCGTGGTGCCGACGCTCGAGATCATCACGACGGTCGCGTCGGGGTCCGCGGGCTCCGACGGCAACTACTCGAACGAGCGCGCCGCCGACCTCGTGCGGCCCTACGTGGACGCCGCGCGCGAGGCGGGGGTGTACGTCGTGCTGGACTTCCAGCCGGGCCGCACGGACTTCCTCACGCAGGTGCGCGCGTACGAGGACCTCGTCGCGCAGCCGCACGTCGGCGTCGCGCTCGACCCGGAGTGGCGCCTCGGCCCCGACCAGGTGCACCTCGCCCAGATCGGCTCCGTCGGGGTCGACGAGGTGAACGCCGTCGGCGACTATCTCGCGGGCCTCGTGCGCGACCGCGACCTGCCGCAGAAGGTCTTCCTGCTGCACCAGTTCCGGACGTCGATGATCACCGACCGCGCCCGCCTCGACACCGCCCACCCCGAGCTCGCGACCGTCGTCCACGCCGACGGCCAGGGCGGCCAGGAGGCGAAGGCGGCCACGTGGTCGACGCTGCACCAGGACGCGCCGGCGGGGCTGTTCTGGGGCTGGAAGAACTTCTACGACGAGGACGCGCCCATGCTCACGCCCGAGCAGACGTGGGGCATCAGCCCGACCCCGGACTTCGTCAGCTACCAGTGACGCCGGCGCGGCTCGCTCCGGGGCGCCCGGTCGGCGCGCCGGGTCAGCGCGTCAGATCCACGTGGGCAGCCACATGTGCATCCGCCAGAACCAGTACGGGACCTGCCACGCCGTCCAGATCGGGTAGAAGAACACGCTCACGGCGCCGATCGTCGTGAGCAGCACCGTGATCCCGACGCGCACGCGGGCCCGGGCGACCGCCCGGCCCTCCGTGCGCTCGAGCGCGAGCGTGATCGCGTACACGAGCGTGAGCACGACCCACGGCAGGAACACGATCGAGTAGAACGTGAAGATCGTCCGCTCGGCGTAGAGGAACCACGGCGCCCACCCGGCGACGATCCCGCTGAGCACGGCGAGCGCGCGCCAGTCCTTGAGCCGCACGAGCGCGTAGAGCGCGACGAGGATCGCGAGCGCCGCCGCCCACCACAGGACGGGGTTCCCGAGCGACGTGATCGCCCGCGCGCACCGCTCGACCTCGCAGCCCGCCTCGCCGGCCTCGTACGAGCGCCAGTAGAAGGACGTGGGCCGCCACTGGAGGATCCAGCCGAGCGGGTGCGCCTCGTACGTGTGCTCGGACGTGAGCCCCGTGTGGAAGTCCCACATCTTCAGGTGGTACTCCCACAGCGACCGCAGCGCCGGGGGCAGCCACTGGACGCCCTCGCCAGGGTGATCGACGGCCCACTGGCGCATGTAGGCGCCGGGCGAGCGGAACCACGACGTCCACGTCGCGACGTAGGTGAGCGCAGCGGTGGGGAGCATGACGAGCGCGGCCGGGATCGCGTCGCGCACGAGCGCGTCCTCCCACCAGCGCCCGACGCCCGCGGTGCGCCGCGCCGTCGCGTCCCAGAGCACGGAGACGACGGCGAGGACCGCGAGGAAGTACAGGCCGGACCACTTGACCCCGCACGCGAGCCCGAGCGCGACGGCCGCGGCGAAGCGCCACCACCGCCACCCGAGCCCGGGGCCGTAGCGGCCGATGCGTCCGCCCGCGTCGAGGATCGCCCCGCAGCGCTCGGCGAGGCGTCGCCGGGCCTGCTCGCGGTCGAGCAGGAGGCACCCGAACGCGACGAGTACCCAGAGCATGAGCATGTTGTCGAGCAGGCCGGTGCGCGAGTGCGCGATCGCCTCCCCGTCCACGGCCATGAGCGCGCCCGCGACGATCCCCATCGCCGTCGAGGCGAACAACCGGCGCGCGATGCGCGCGACGAGCACGACCGCGACGACCCCGACGACGGTGGACGCGATCCGCCACGACCACGGGTTCTCGGCCCCGCCGAGCGCCTTCATGCCGAGCGCGATCATCCACTTGCCCAGCGGCGGGTGGACCACGTAGTCGGCCGTGGGGAGGTACGAGTTCACGTCCCCGGCCTCGAAGGCCGGGTTCGGCTCCTCGGGCCAGTCGGCCTCGTACCCCACCTGGAGCAGCGTCCACGCGTGCTTGACGTAGTATGTCTCGTCGAACACGAGCGTGCCGGGCCGACCGAGGTTCCACAGCCGCAGCACGGCCGCGACGACGGCGACGATCGCGACGCCGAGCCACCCCCACAGCCGGTCGTGCGCGGTCGCGCCGAGCGCGAGACGCCGCGGGCCGAGCAGCGCGAGGAGGAGCCGCTCGCGGTGGCTCGGCGCGGGGCCGTCGTCCGTCGTCACGTCCGACGGCGGTGCGCCGTCGTGACCCGCGGCCGGCTCGTCGACCGGCAGGTCGGGCGCCGGCCGGGGCTCGGCGTCGTCGCCCGGGCCGGGCGGCGCGTCGGTGGCGTCGGCCGGGGGGCGGGGGCCGGGGGTCGCGTCGGCGGGCGGCTGGGACACGCTGGCCATCGTAGGGGCCGCGCACGTGTGGAACCCTGGGAGCCATGTCCTCCTCGACCGACGTGCCCGGCCCCGACGCGCCCACGACCCGGCGGGAGGCCGGGCACCTCGTGCTCGGCGGCACGCCCATCGGGAACGCGGAGGACGCGAGCCCGCGCCTGCGCCGCCTGCTCGCGGAGGCCGACGTCGTCGCGGCGGAGGACACGCGGCGCCTGCACGCGCTCGCGGGCCGTCTCGGCGTCCAGGTCGGCGGGCGGGTCGTGAGCTTCCACGAGCACAACGAGGCGGAGCGGGCCGACGACCTGCTCGACGTCGTCGACGGCGGCGGCACGGTGCTGGTCGTGTCGGACGCGGGGATGCCGAGCGTGTCCGACCCGGGCTTCCGCGTCGTGGGCCGCGCGGTCGAGCGCGGCCTCCCGGTGACGACGGCGCCCGGGCCGAGCGCGGTGCTCACCGCCCTCGCGCTCTCGGGGCTCCCGACGGACCGGTTCTGCTTCGAGGGCTTCCTGCCCCGCAAGGCAGGGGACCGCTCGCGCGCGCTCGCGGCGCTCGTCGACGAGCCGCGCACGCTCGTGTTCTTCGAGGCGCCGCACCGCGTGGCCGAGACGCTCGCCGCGATGGCAGGCGCGTTCGGCCCGGACCGGCCGGCCGCCGTCGCGCGCGAGCTCACCAAGACCTACGAGGAGGTGCTGCGCGGCCCCCTCGCCGAGCTCGCGGAGCGCGCCGCCGAGGAGCAGCTGCGCGGGGAGATCTGCGTCGTCGTCGGTGGGGCGCCGCCGCGCGGGCCGGTCCCGCTCGCCGAGCTCGTGCCCGCCGTCCTGGCGCGCGTCGACGGCGGGGAGCGGCTCAAGGACGTGGTCGCGGACGTCGCCCAGGGCGCCGGGGTGCCCAAGCGTGACCTCTACGCCGCCGCGCTGGACGCGCGCCGCGGGTGAGCGGGGTCCGGGCGTCCCGCGGGGTCGCCCGGACCGCGACCGCGGTGGTCAGCGCCCGACGGCGTCGCTCGCCACGAGCGTGACGCCCGCCGCGGCGAGCTCCTCGCGCGCGGCGGCACCGAGCTCGGGCGTCACCGGCACGGTGAGGTCGGTGAGGACCCGCGTCGCGAGGCCGAGCGCGTGCGCGTCGAGCGCGGTCGCGCGCACGCAGTGGGACTCGGCGATGCCGACGACGTCGACCGCCTCGATCCCGGCGTCGCGCAACAGGTCCGCGAGCGGTCGGCCCGCGACGTCCACGCCCTCGAAGCCCGAGTAGGCGGCCTGGTACTCGCCCTTCTTCACCCCGGCGTCGGGCGCGAGGTCGGCGAGCGCGGGGTGCAGCTCGGCGTTCGGGGTGCCCGCGATCCCGTGCGGCGGCCACGTGTCGACGAAGTCCGGGTCGGGGCTCCAGTGCTGTCCCGGGTCCACGTGCCAGTCCTGGGTCGTCACGACGAGGTCGTACGCGTCGCGGTGGTCGCGCGCGTGCTCGGCGATGCGCTCGGCGACGGCGTTCCCGCCCTCGACGCCCAGCTCGCCGCCCTCGCAGAACGTGGGCTGGACGTCGACGACGATCAGCGCGCGGCGCCGCGCGGGGGTGCTCTCGGTCATGCGCCCACTTTGCCACCCCGGCGGGCACCGGGGGAGCGCGGGTGCGAGAGTGGGGCCCAGCCGTGATCCGACCGGGAGGCAGCCATGACCGAGGACCAGGAAACGCCCACGACGACCTCCGGCACGGACGCCGGACGCCCCCTCGGGTACTGGCTCAAGCTCGTGGACCGGCTCATCGACGAGAGCCTCGACGCCGTGTTCCAGCACTCGGGCCTCACGCGCCGGCACTGGCAGGTGCTCAACACCATCCGTGACGGCGTGAGCGAGGAGACGAGCGTCGACGGCGTGCTGTCACCCTTCACGGGTGCCGGGGCGGGCGGCGCGAGCGCTGTGACGGCGGAGATCGACGACCTCGTGCGCCGCGGCTGGGTCGCGCGCGGCGACCAGGGCCTGTCCGTGACGGTCGCGGGCAACCATGCGTACCACGACCTGCTCGACGCGGTGTCGGTCGCGCGCGAGCGCGTCGCGGAGGGCGTGAGCCGCGAGGAGTACGCGCGGACGGTCGCGACGCTCGAGCGCATGGCGCGCAACCTCGGCTGGTCCGGCTGACCCGCGGCCGGTGAGCCGGTCGCGAGACGCGGTGTCACGTCGTCGGGCGGCAGGCGTACCCTGCGAGACCCGCGACCCGTGCGCACCCCCGCGCCCGGGAGCGCCGCACAGAGCTGGAGCACTGCGATGGAGTTCCGCCGGATCCCCGGTCTGCCGCCCTACGTCTTCACGATCATCGACGGGCTCAAGATCGAGGCACGCCGAGCGGGGCGCGACGTCGTGGACCTCGGGTTCGGCAACCCGGACCTCCCGAGCCCGCAGGTCGCCGTCGACAAGCTCGCCGAGGCCGCGCAGAACTCGCGCAACCACCGCTACTCCGCGTCGCGCGGCATCCCGAAGCTCCGTGAGGCCGTCGCCGGGCTGTACCAGCGCCGGTTCGGCGTGAGCCTCGACCCGGACACCGAGATCATCTCGACCATCGGCGCCAAGGAGGGCTTCAGCCACCTCATGTGGGTGCTGCTGCAGCCGGGCGACGTCGCGCTCGTCCCCACCCCGAGCTACCCGATCCACATCTGGGGCCCCTACTTCGCGGGCGCCGACGCCCGCCAGGTCCCCATCGGCGACGGGACCGACGCCGCGGGGTACATCGACCGCATCATCGAGGCGTGGGAGCTCGGCTGGCCCAAGCCGCGCGTCGTCGTGCTGTCGTTCCCGCACAACCCGACGACGACCGTGGCGACCAAGGAGGACCTCCAGCGCCTCGTCGACTGGGCGCGGGACAAGGACGTCGTGCTCGTGCACGACCTCGCGTACGCCGACATGACGTTCGACGGGTTCGAGCCGCCGTCGATCATGGAGTGCGAGGGCGCGCGCGAGGTGGCGGTCGAGCTGTACTCGATGACGAAGTCGTTCTCCATGGCGGGCTGGCGCGTCGCGTTCCTCGTGGGGCGTCGCGACGTCGTCGGGGCGCTCGCGAAGCTCAAGAGCTACCTCGACTACGGCACGTTCCAGCCGATCCAGATCGCCGCGACCGTCACGCTCAACGAGGCGACGGAGTTTCCTCAGGAGATCTCGTCCGTCTACGAGTCGCGGCGCGACGCCTTGTACGACGGCCTGCAGCGCATCGGCTGGGACATCCACAAGCCCGGCGGGACGATGTTCGCGTGGGCCCGCATCCCCGAGCCGTACCGCGACATGGGCTCGATCGAGTTCGCGACGCACCTCGTCGAGGAGTGCGACGTCGCGGTGTCCCCGGGCGTCGGGTTCGGCCCCGGCGGCGACGAGTTCGTGCGGTTCGCGCTCATCGAGAACGAGCACCGCATCGGTCAGGCCGTCCGGGGCCTGCGCCGCGGGCTCACGCGACTGGGCTAGGGACCGTCCCCGTCCACACGTCGTCGCCGCGCAGCACGGCGTCGGCGCCGCCGTCGTCGTAGATCGTCTGCCCCGTGACGTGGGTGTTCGCGACGTCGGTGAGCCACAGCAGGAGCGACGCGACCGACTCGGGCGACTGGTGCCCGTTGAGGGGCATCGGCACCGCGGCGTCGACCATCGCGACCGACTCCGGGGTCGACAGGAGCTGGGTCGTCATGGGCGTGAGCACCGTCCCGGGCGCGACGGCGTTGAGCGGGATGCCCCGCCCGGCCCACGCCGCCGTCACGCACTCGCGGCGCACCCACCGCGACAGCGCGCGCTTGGACGACGGGTAGGCGAGGTACCCGACCTGCGGGCCCTGCTCGGCGAGCGTGCCGGCGACGCGCAGGGCCTCGTCCTCGTCGTCCGCGAGGCACGCGTCCACGATCGCCTCGGACACCGGCTGGAGCGTCGCCATCGACGACACGACGGCGACGCGCGGCGCCTGCGAGCGCTCGAGCGCGGGCAGGAGGCCCGTGAGGAACCGGGTGACGCCGAAAAAGTTCACCGCGACGGTCGTCGGGACGGGCGCGGAGATCCCGGCGCACGCGACGACGGCGTCGACCGTGCCGTCCGTCGCGGCGAGCAGCTCCTCGACCGCACGCTCGCGGCCCTCGTCGGTGCTGAGGTCCGCCTGGACCTCGGCGTCGCGCAGGTCCACGCCGACGACCCGGTCGCCCCGCTCGCGCAGCAACCCGGCCACGCAGGCCCCCACGCCCGATGCCGATCCCGTCACCACGTACGTCCGCGACATGTGCACACGCCTCCTCGCCCACGTCCCCGGACCTCGGGGACACCTCCAGCATGCCTCGCCGTCCCGGCCCGGGTGGCCGCCGAAGGACCGGCGGCGCGGGCCGAAGGTCCGTCGTCCCCCGCCGGCGGTCACCCGGCGCGAGCCGCCGCCCCGGGTGACGATGGGCAGGTGCGACGCCACCACGGAACCCGGGCCGCCCGGCGAGGTCCCCCCGTGCCCGCGCGGGCCGGCGGGCCTGTGCTCGCCGTCGGGCTCGCCGTCGTGCTCGGCGCGTGCTCGGGCGGGGCGCCGGACGACGCGCCCGCCCCCGCGCCGTCGGTCACGACCGCCACGTCCGCGCCGGCCGACCCCGGCACGCCCGACGCGTCGGGCTCGTCGCAGGCACCGGCCGCCGACGGCCTGCTCGTCGTGCCGGAGGTGCGCGTCGACGTGGCGGAGGTCGCGACCGGGTTCCCGGCGCCGTGGGGGCTCGCGGCGCTCGCGGACGGCACGCTGCTCGTCTCGCTGCGCGACGAGCGCCGGCTGGTCGTCGTCGACCCGGCGACGGGAGCCGTCGAGCCGGTGACCGGGCCGGGGGCGGACGACCTGCGCGACGGCACGGTCGCGCGCGGGGAGTCGGGGCTCCTCGGCGTCGCGGTGGGCCCGGCAGGTGGCGCCGCGGCGGGGGAGGTGTTCGTGTACCGGACCGCGCCGGACGGCAACGAGGTGCTGCGGGGGACGCTCGCGGGGCGCGAGCTCTCCGCCCTGACGCCGGTCGTCGAGGGCGTCCCTGCGGCCTCCACGCACGACGGCGGACGGCTCGCGTTCGGACCCGACGGCCACCTCTACGTCACGACGGGCGACGCGCAGCAGCGCGGGGCGGCGCAGGACCCGGGTGCGCTCGCGGGCAAGATCCTGCGCGTCACGGCGGACGGCGACCCCGCCCCCGGCAATCCGGACCCGGTCTCGCCGGTGTGGAGCCTCGGGCACCGCAACGTCCAGGGGATCGCGTGGGACGCGACGGGCCGGATGCTCGCGTCCGAGTTCGGCCAGGACACGTTCGACGAGCTCAACGTCGTCGTGCCCGGCGGGAACTACGGCTGGCCCGACGTCGAGGGCACGGGCGGGGCGGACGCCGGGTTCGTCGACCCGGTGGCGACGTGGCCGACGTCGGACGCCTCGCCCAGCGGGATCGCCGTGACCCGTGAGGGTGTGTACCTCGCGGGGCTGCGCGGGGAGCGGCTCTGGCGCGTGCCGTTCGCCTCGCCCGACGGCGGCACCGACGCCGCGGCGTTCGGCGCGCCGCACGCGGTGCTCACGGACCGGGGGCGGCTGCGCGCGGTCCTCGTCGACCCGGCGACGCCGCCCGGCGACGACGGGAGCGCGGTGCTCTACGTGCTGACGAGCAACACCGACGGTCGGGGCGAGCCGCGCGACGGCGACGACCGGCTGCTCCGGGTCACGGTGACGCCGGCGGGGTGAGCGCCCGGGAGTGTGCGCGCCGGACGCGCGAGCTGACCAGGCGGTTTGGTGTGCGATAACGAATCGGTTACGGTCGAGTGTCTCGCGTAGCCGCTCACCGGGGACAGGTGTATTGGCCGGCCGTGGGACGCGGCCTCGCTCGGGCGCCCAGGGCGCCGGTGGCCGCAGGACGCCGGATCGGCCGGTCGAACCGGGTGCGCCCGCCACGCTGCGGAGCACCTCGCGGGCGCGTACGCGCCGTCGACCCCCGTGCCCGGGAGCCCCCGACGACTTGGACCACTGTGCACAACCCCTTCCGTTCCCGCGCGCCCGAGACGGCCGACGTCACGGCGCACACCCCCGAGACCACGCCCGAGGCGGTGCCGACCGCCGAGAGCCCCGAGAACCCCACCCGTCGGTCCGCCCGCGCGGCCCGGACCCTGCGCTCCACGCGCCGGCGCCGCTGGTCGATCGTCACGGCGGCCACCGCCGTCGCGCTCGTCGGCTCCGGTGCCGTCGCCTACGGCGAGGCCAGCAAGACCGTGACGATCGACGTCGACGGCGAGACGACCACCGTCAGCACGCTCGCCGGCTCCGTCGGCGGCGCGCTCGACGCCGCGGGCGTCGAGGTCGGCGCGCGCGACCAGGTCGCTCCCGACCCCGGCTCCGCGCTCAGCGACGGCGACGACGTCGTGGTGCGCCTCGGCAAGAAGGTCACCGTCCAGACCGACGGCGCGCAGTCCGACGTCTGGCTCACCGCGCTCGACGCCGACGAGGCGCTCGACACCCTCGCGGAGCGCGGCGGCGACGTCCGCCTCGTCGCGTCGCGGTCCGGCGAGCGCGCGTCGCTCGACCTGCGCCTCGACGCCGACGGCCCCGTGAACGTGGTGGCCGACGGGCAGACGAAGGTCGCGCCCGACGGCAGCATCGGCGTCCCCGCCATCCTCGACCAGCAGGGCATCGAGCTCGGCGACCTGGACCGCGTGAGCGTCCAGCGCGTCGAGTCGCCCGAGCCGGGTGCGCCGGCGGTGTCGCTCGTCGTGCAGCGCGTCGTCGTCGAGCAGCAGCAGACCACGACGCCCGTGCCGCACGGGACCGTGCAGCAGCCCGACGACGCCAAGTACACGGACGAGTCGGCCGTCACCCAGGCGGGTGCCGACGGCGTCACCACGACGACGTTCGAGGTCACCCTCGTGGACGGCGTCGAGGAGTCGCGCGAGCAGCTCTCGCAGGAGGTGACGACCGCTCCCGTGGACGAGGTCGTCACGACCGGCACCAAGGAGCGCCCGAAGGACCCGCGCACGATCGGGCAGGCCATGGCCGCCGAGCGTGGCTGGACCGGCTCGCAGTGGACGTGCCTCGAGAAGCTGTGGACCAAGGAGTCCAACTGGAACCCGACGGCGGACAACCCGACGTCGAGCGCCTACGGCATCCCGCAGTCGCTGCCCGGCTCGAAGATGGCGAGCAAGGGCGCCGACTGGGCGACCAACCCCGCGACGCAGATCGCCTGGGGCCTCGACTACATCGCCGGCTCCTACGGCTCGCCGTGCGGCGCGTGGTCGCACTCGCAGGCCGTCAACTGGTACTGAGCACGAGCGCGCTCCCGCCGAGCACGGGGTTGCCGACCTTCCCAGGCTGAGGAAGGTCGACAACCCCGTGCTCGGCGGCGCTCGTTCCCCGGCGGTGGACGCCGCCGCAGGGCGCGGCGCTGCCCGACTAGGATCGGGCACCATGACCCACATCCTCTCGGCCGTGGCGTGGCCGTATGCCAACGGGCCGCGCCACATCGGCCACGTCGCAGGTTTCGGTGTCCCGTCGGACGTCTTCAGCCGGCACATGCGGATGGCGGGTCACGACGTCCTCATGGTCTCGGGCACCGACGAGCACGGCACGCCGATCCTCGTCCAGGCCGACAAGGAGGGCGTGAGCCCGCAGGAGCTCGCGGACCGGTACAACCGCGTCATCGTCGAGGACCTGCACCAGCTCGGCCTGTCGTACGACCTCTTCACGCGGACCACGACGCGCAACCACTACGCCGTCGTGCAGGAGATGTTCCGCACGGTCCACAAGAACGGGTACATGGTCGAGCAGACGACCATGGGCGCGATCTCGCCCTCCACGGGCCGCACGCTGCCCGACCGCTACATCGAGGGCACGTGCCCCATCTGCGGCTACGACGGCGCGCGCGGCGACCAGTGCGACAACTGCGGCAACCAGCTCGACGCGATCGACCTCATCAACCCGCACAGCCGCATCAACGGCGAGACGCCGAAGTTCGTCGAGTCGAACCACTTCTTCCTCGACCTGCCCGCGTTCGTCGACGCGCTGGGGGACTGGCTGCGCACGCGCACCGCGTGGCGTCCGAACGTCCTGAAGTTCTCGCTCAACCTGCTCGACGACGTGCGCCCGCGCGCCATGACGCGCGACATCGACTGGGGCATCCCGGTCCCGCTGCCCGGGTGGGAGGAGAACTCGAGCAAGCGCCTCTACGTGTGGTTCGACGCGGTGATCGGGTACCTCTCGGCGTCGATCGAGTGGGCGCGGCGCAGCGGCGACCCGGACGCTTGGCGCGCGTTCTGGAACGACCCGGAGGCGCGGTCGTACTACTTCATGGGCAAGGACAACATCACGTTCCACTCCCAGATCTGGCCGGCGGAGCTGCTCGGCTACGACGGCCGGGGGAGCAAGGGCGGGGCTCCGGGGGCCTACGGGAACCTCCAGCTCCCGACGGAGGTCGTGTCGAGCGAGTTCCTCAACGTCGAGGGCCAGAAGTTCTCGTCGTCGCGCGGCGTCGTCATCTACGTGCGCGACATGCTGGCCCGCTACCAGCCGGACGCGTTCCGGTACTACGTGGCGTCCGCCGGTCCGGAGACGCAGGACGTCGACTTCACGTGGGCCGACTTCCAGCGCCGCACGAACGACGAGCTCGTGGCCGGCTGGGGCAACCTCGTGAACCGCACGGCGAACCTCTTGCACAAGAACTTCGGGGCGATCCCGGAGCCGGGGCAGCGCCAGCCGATCGACGAGGGCGTCCTCGCGACGACGACGACCGCGTTCGGGCGCGTGGGCGAGCTCATCGCGACGCACCGCCAGCGCGCCGCCGTCGCCGAGGCGATGAAGACGGTCGGCGAGGTGAACAAGTACGTGTCGGACACCGAGCCGTGGAAGCTCAAGACCGACCCGGACCGGCTCGCGACCGTGCTGCACACCGTGACCCAGGCCGTGAGCGACCTCAACACGATCCTGTCGCCGTTCCTGCCGCACTCGGCGCAGCAGGTGCACGAGGCGTTCGGCGGCACGGGCACGTTCGCCGCCCAGCCGCGCATCGACGAGGTGACCGACCTCGACGACGACTCGCGCCACTACCCGGTCATCACGGGCGACTACCGCGCCGACGGCCTGGCGACGTGGGAGCCGAAGGCCGTCGTGCCGGGCACCCCGGTCGGCAAGCCGACGCCGGTGTTCACCAAGCTCGACGACTCGATCGTCGAGGAGGAGCTCGACCGCCTGCGCGAGGACGCCTGACGGTGGCCAAGCAGCGCGAGCGCGGCTGGCCGCCGGACCCGGAGCCGCTGCCGGTCCCGGTGGTGGACAACCACGCGCACCTCGACTCGATCGCGCACGTCCTCCCCGAGGGCACCCCTGCCCCGACCGTCGCGGACCACCTCACCCGGGCGGCGGCTGTCGGCGTGGACCGGGTCGTGCAGGTGGGCTGCGACCTGCCTGCGGCCCGCTGGACGGACGCCCTCCTGCGCGGCGACCAGGCGGTCTGGGGTCGCGAACAGGCGGATCCGGCGCGTGCTGAGGCGGGGACGAGCCAGGACCACCTGGTCGGCGGCGCGGGGGCGCCGGGGGTCGGGCGGCTGCTCGGGGCCGTGGCCATCCATCCGAACGAGGCCGTGCTGCACGGCGGGGTGCGGGAGGTCGGGCCGGACGGGCTCGATCCCGACCCGCGGCCCCACCACGACGTGCCGCTCGACGACGCGGTCGCGGAGATCGCGGCGATCGCGCGCGCGAACGACCGCGTGCGCGCGATCGGCGAGACCGGGATGGACCTGTTCCGGACCGGTGCCCGGGGCGAGGCCGTCCAGCGCGAGGCGTTCCGCGCGCACGTCGCGCTCGCGAAGGAGCTCGGCCTCGCGCTCCAGATCCACGACCGCGACGCCCACGCGCAGGTGCTCGACGTCCTCGCGCGCGACGGCGCCCCCGAGCGGACGGTCTTCCACTGCTACTCGGGCGACGCCGCGATGGCGAAGTTCTGCGCGGAGCAGGGCTGGTACCTGTCGTTCGCGGGCCCGGTGACGTTCCGCGCGAACGACGAGCTGCGGGCTGCGCTGCGCGCCGTCCCGCTCGGGCAGGTCCTCGTCGAGACGGACGCGCCGTACCTCACGCCGCACCCGTACCGGGGGCGCCCCAACGCGCCGTACGTCCTGCCGACGACGGTCCGTACCCTCGCCGAGGTCGTGGACCGACCGCTCGCGGACGTGTGCGAGCGCCTGACCGCGACCTCCGTCGCGGTGTACGGCCCCTGGTGACGACCGCGCACCCGGGCGGGACGACCGCGTCCGGTGCGCGAGGGCTGCGAGGTTTCGCCCCAGGTCACGTTTCGGCTACGGTCGGGTCCGTGCGTCGTGCGCCCCGCGCCGACGACGTCCCGCACCTCGCCCCCGGCGCTCGCCGGCGGGCGTCCTCCCGCAGAAGGGACCGCCCGCGTGCTCGCACCTGACGGAACCGGCCGGCGGCGCGTGCAGCGCCTCGCGGCCCAGGGCCTCGTCGTCGCGAGCCTCGTCGGGGTCACCGGCGCGTTCGCCACGCTCCACAAGGACGTCACGCTCGACGTGGACGGCGAGCTGCACCAGGTCTCCGCGTACGGGCGCACGGTCGCCGCGGTGCTCGACTACCAGGGCGTCGCGGTCGGCGAGCAGGACCTCGTCGAGCCCGCGCTCGCCGACCCGGCGCGCGACGGCGGCACGATCGTCGTGCGCACGAGCCACGACGTCACCGTCGAGATCGACGGCCAGGTGCAGACGATCCCGACGACGGCCCGCACCGTCGGTGAGCTGCTCACCTACCTCGGCCCGCGCGCCGAGGGTGCCGTGACCGAGGTGTCGCGCACGCAGGCCCTCGGGCGCGAGCCGATCCGGGTCTCGACGCTCAAGACGGTCCACGTCGCGGTGGACGGTGCCGTCATGCCCATCACGACGGCCGAGCCCACGGTGCGCGGGGTCCTCGCGACCGCGGGCATCGTGCTGGCGGAGGGCGACGGCACCTCCGCGCCGCTCGACGCCGCGGCGGTGGACGGGATGCTCGTGCTCGTGAGCCGCGCGGCGGCCACGGCGGACACGGTCACGGAGGTCCTGCCGTTCGAGACGGAGGAGCGCGAGGACCCGACGCTCCCGCAGGGCCACCGCGTCGTCGTGCAGTCCGGTCGCGTCGGCGAGGCGGTCACGACCTACTCGGTGCAGACGCTCGGCGGGGCCGAGGTGTCGCGCACGGTCCTCACGCGCACGGTCACGACGGAGCCGCGCAACGAGGTCATCAAGGTCGGGACGATGGACGTCTCGGTCTCGGTGGACCCGGGCTCGGCGCGCGCGGTGGGCCGCTCCCTCGCCGCGCAGCGCGGCTGGGGCGACGACCAGTTCGTGTGCCTCGACAAGCTCTGGACCAAGGAGAGCAACTGGCGCGTCGACGCGGACAACCCGAGCTCGAGCGCGTACGGGATCCCGCAGGCGCTCCCCGGCTCCAAGATGGCGAGCGCGGGCTCCGACTGGCGCACCAACCCGGCGACGCAGATCACGTGGGGCCTCGGGTACATCGAGGGCCGCTACGGCACGCCGTGCTCCGCGTGGTCCCACTCCGTCGCCAAGGGCTGGTACTGACCGCTCCGCAGTCGCGCCGCTACCGCCCGAGCATCTCGAGGTAGTGCGGGTTCTGCATGATCCCGAGGACGTTGCCGAACGGGTCCACGACCGAGGCGGTGACGAAGCCCTCGCCCTGCCCGCGCTCGACGACGCCCTCGTACTCCGTCGCGCCCAGGGCGAGGAGGCGGGCGAACGCGGCCCGCACATCGTCGACGTGCCAGTTCACGATCGCGCCACCCGGCGTGCCCGGCTGAGGGCGCGGCGACCACGACCGGGCGATGATGCCCAGCTCGTCCTGCCGGTCGCCGACGCGGAACTCCACGTACCCGCCCGGCACCACGTAGTAGGGCTCGGTCCCGAGCACCTCCGCGTACCACGCGGCCGCGGCCTCGAGGTCGTCGGCCCACAGGTTCAGCGTCGCCATCCCACGCAGCATCGTCGTCTCCTCCGTCGTCGGGCGGTGCCCGGTCCCGTCCTCCCGTCGCCCCTGGCGGGGCCGACACGTCGACCGTAGACCCCGCTGCGGAACGTGCGGTTCCGCATCGTGCGGCACGATGGGGACGTGCTCGACACCTCGGTCCGGCTCCTGCGCCTCCTGGCGCTCCTGCCGGCGCGCGCGTCCTGGTCCGGGCCCGAGCTCGCCGACCGCCTGGGCGTGACGACCCGCACGGTGCGCAACGACGTCGAGCGCCTGCGCCTGCTCGGCTACGAGGTGCGGTCGTCCCCGGGGGCGGCGGGCGGGTACCGGCTGGGCTCGGGGGCGGCGCTGCCGCCGTTGCTGCTGGACGACGAGGAGGCGACCGTCGTGGCGGTCGCGCTGCGCGCCGCGGCCACCGGGTCGATCGCCGGGGTCGAGGAGGTCGCGGCGCGCGCGCTCGTCAAGCTCGACACGGTCCTGCCCGCCCGCCTGCGCGTCCGGGCGGACGCCCTGCGCGCCGCCGTCGCGAGCGCACCCGGCGGTGGTCCCGCCGTCGGGGCGCAGGTGCTGGCCGACGTCGCGGCGGCGGTCGCCGCGCGCACGGGGCTGCGCCTCGACTACCGCGCGCACGACGGCACGACGACGTCCCGCGCCGTCGAGCCCCACCGCCTCGTCCACGTGGGGCGCCGCTGGTACCTGCTCGCGTTCGACCTCGACCGGGACGACTGGCGCACCTTCCGCGTGGACCGGCTGACGCTGCGCACGCCCGGCGGCCCGCGGTTCGTCCCGCGCCCCGTGCCGGGCGGCGACGCCGTCGCGCACGTCGTGCGGGGCGTCGGCTCCGCCGCGTGGGCGCGGCCTGTACGGGTGCGGCTGCACGCCCCGGCGGGCGTCGTGGCGGAGCGGCTCTCCCCGGTCGCGGGCGCGCTCGCCGACGACGGCCCCGACGCGTGCGTGCTCGAGACCGGGGGCACGTCGCTCGCCCAGGTCGCGGGGTTCCTGCTGAGCCTGGACGTGGACGTCACCGTGCTGGACCCGCCCGAGCTCGCGACGGTCCTGGCGCGGCTCGGGGCGCGCGCCGCGCGCGCCGGGCGCGCGCGGGGGCACGGGGACGGGCACGGGGACGGGCACGGGGAGGGGGAGGGCGCGTGAGGCGGCGTGCGGGACTCGTGGAGAGCGCACGACATTCACGCCGAAATCCGGACAGAACTCGCCAGCGTATCCCCCCAGGGGTTGGACTTCGATAACAGATCGGTTACGGTCGATCGTCGCTCGCGCGTGAACGGCGTGCTCCGACGGTCCACCCGGACCGGCGGGACGTGCCCGGACCGACGCGAGCGGTGCGCCGTCGACGGGCCCTGGGGAAGGGGTGCCGAGGGTGGCGCCGGCAGCCGGATCGGCCGCTCGAGACCCGTGGTCGCACGTGTGCGCCCGCCGCGGAGGACGTCAGTCCGCCGTGGGCCACGGGTGGTGCCACGCGCCGTCGAGCCTCCGTGCCCGGGACGCACGACGACTGGACCCGAGTGAAGAACCCCTTCCACCGGACCGCTGACGCGGCCGGCGCCCCCGAGGGCGCCGACATCACCCCCGACACCACCGAGACCCTCGCGGAGAGCCCCCAGAGCCCCGCGACCACCACCGCGCACCGTCGCCGCCGCTGGCCGCTCGTCGCCGGCGCGACCACCGTCGTGCTCCTCGCGACCGGTGCCGTCGCCTACGGCCAGGCGCGCAAGACCGTCGAGCTCGACGTCGACGGCCAGATCACCACCGTCACGACCTTCGCCGGCTCGGTCGAGGGCCTGCTCGCCGAGCAGGACGTCGCCGTGGGCGACCGCGACCTCGTCGTCCCGGACGTCGACTCCGCCCTGCGCGGCGGCGGCGACGTCGTCGTGCGCTACGGGCGCGAGGTGCCCGTGCAGGTCGACGGCTCCCAGTCCTCCGTGTGGCTCACGTCGCTCGACGCGGACGAGGCGCTCACGACCCTCGCCTCGCGCGGCAGCGACGTGCGCCTCGTGGCGTCGCGCTCCGGCGAGCGCGCCTCCCTCCCGATCCGCCTCGACGCGGACGGCCCCGTGAACGTCGTCGTCGACGGCGAGACCAAGGTCGCCCCCGACGGCAGCATCGGCATCGACGCGATCCTCGACCAGCAGGGCGTCCAGCTCGGCGAGCTCGACCGCGTCCACGTCGAGAAGACCGAGCAGGTCGAGGCGGCCCAGGCCGCCGCGGCCCCGGCCGAGGAGGCGCCCGCCGCCGACGCGGCCGCCACCGAGGAGCCGGCCGCCGCCGCGACGTCCGAGGACACCGAGGCCGCGGCGGACGCCGCGCCCGTCTCGCTCGTCGTGCAGCGCGTCAAGGTCGAGGAGGTGGCCACCGACGCGGCCGTCCCGTTCGAGACGGTCACCGAGGAGGACGCCGACCGCTTCAAGGACCTCGACCCGGTCGTCAAGCAGGAGGGCGCCGAGGGCGTCCACACGACCGTGCACCGCGTCACGACGGTCGACGGCGTGGAGGAGTCCCGCGAGCTCGTCTCCGAGGGCGTCACGACGCCGCCGGTGAACAAGATCCTCGTGCAGGGCACCAAGGAGCGCCCCAAGCCGGAGCCCAAGCCGGCGGCGCCGCAGCGCTCGTCGTCCTCGTCGTCGGGCGGCGGCTCCTCGTCGGGCGGTTCGTCCGCCCCGGCGCCCGCCCCGGCCGCCGACCTCGGGTCGGCCCCGGCAGGGGTCTGGTCCGCGCTCGCGCAGTGCGAGTCCGGCGGCAACCCCGCGACGAACACCGGTAACGGCTACTACGGCCTCTACCAGTTCTCGCTGTCCACGTGGCGGGCGATGGGCGGCTCCGGCCTCCCGTCGGAGGCCTCGGCGGCCGAGCAGACGCAGCGTGCCCAGGCGCTCCAGGCCCGTTCGGGCTGGGGCCAGTGGCCCGCGTGCGCGCGCAAGCTCGGGCTCCTCTGAGCCTGCACGGCACGCACCCGGCCGCCTGAGGGCGGACCGGTGGACGACGACGAAGGGCGGGGCGCACGGCGTCCCGCCCTTCGTCGTCCCCGGCGAGGGGCGGTCGGCGCCGGGTCGGTAGGCTTGCGTCCCATGAGCGATACCCGAGGCGCCCTGCTGGGTCCGGCCGAGATCCGTGACCTGGCAGGGCGTCTCGGCGTCCGCCCCACCAAGACCCTCGGCCAGAACTTCGTGCACGACGGCGGCACCGTCCGCAAGATCGTGCGCGCGGCGGACGTCCGCCCGGGCGAGCGCGTCGTCGAGGTCGGGCCCGGGCTCGGCTCGCTGACCCTCGGGCTGCTCGAGGCGGGCGCGAGCGTCGTCGCGGTCGAGATCGACCCCGTCCTCGCGCGGCAGCTCCCGGACACGGTCGCGACGCACGTTCCCGACGTCGGCGACCGGCTCGAGGTCGTGGGCGCCGACGCGCTCGAGGTCACGTCGCTGCCCGGCGAGCCGCCCACCGCGCTCGTCGCGAACCTCCCGTACAACGTCGCGGTGCCCGTGCTGCTCACGTTCCTCGAGCGCTTCGACTCGCTCGAGCGCGTGCTCGTCATGGTGCAGGCGGAGGTCGCGGACCGGCTCGCCGCGCCCCCCGGGTCGCGCACGTACGGCGTGCCGTCGGTCAAGGCCGCCTGGTACGCCGACGCGCGGCGCGCGGGCACGATCGGGCGCTCCGTGTTCTGGCCCGTCCCCAACGTCGACTCGGCCCTCGTCGCGCTCGACCGCCGCGAGCCGCCCGCCACCGCCGCGACCCGCGAGCAGGTCTTCGCCGTCGTGGACGCCGCGTTCGCGCAGCGCCGCAAGATGCTGCGCTCGGCGCTGTCCGGCCTCGCCGGCTCGGCGAGCGTCGCGGCCGAGGTGCTGGAGGCCGCGGACGTCGACCCGCAGGCGCGCGGCGAGGTGCTCGACGTCGCGGCCTTCGCGCGCGTCGCCGAGCAGCTCGTCCGTCGCGTCGGACTCGCCGACCGTCCGGCGCGCGGCGCCGCCCCCGCCGCGGGGCGGCCCACCGGCCGACCTGGCACAGTGGACGCGTGACACCCCCGCGCCCGCCGAGCATCTCCCTCGCGCCGCCCCCGTCCGTCCGCGTGCGCGCGCCCGGCAAGGTCAACCTCTCGCTGCGCGTCGGGGCGGTGCAGGACGACGGCTACCACCCGCTCGTGACGATCTTCCAGGCCGTCGGGCTCAGCGAGGACGTCGTCGCGCACCAGGTGCCGCCCGGCTCCGGGGTCTCGCTCAGCGTCTCGGGCCTCCAGGCGGACGCCGTGCCGACCGACGAGACGAACCTCGCGTGGCGCGCCGCCGTCGCGCTCGCGGAGCACGTGGGGCTCGACCCGGACGTGCGGCTCGAGATCCACAAGGAGGTCCCCGTCGCGGGCGGCATGGCCGGCGGGTCGGCCGACGCCGCCGCCGCGCTCGTCGCGTGCGACGCGCTGTGGGACGCGGGCGTGCCGCGCGCCGAGCTCGTCCGCCTCGCCGCGGGGCTCGGGGCCGACGTCGCGTTCGGGCTCGTCGGGCACACCGCCGTCGGGACGGGGCGCGGCGACGTGCTCACCCCCGCGATGACGCGCGGGGAGTTCCACTGGGTGTTCGCGGTCCAGGCCGAGGGCCTGTCGACCGCGCAGGTCTACCGCACCTTCGACGAGACCGTGGGCGGGCCCGCCGAGCTGGACCTCGCGGAGGACACCGCGCTCATGCAGGCCCTGCGCGCGGGCGACGCCGTCGGGCTCGGGCAGGTGCTGCGCAACGACCTCCAGGGCCCGGCGCTCGCGCTGCGGCCCGAGCTCCAGCGGACGATCGACGTCGCGACGGAGGCCGGCGCGCTGGGTGCGATCGTGTCCGGCTCCGGCCCGACCGTCGCCGCGCTGGCCCGCAGCCGCCAGCACGCGCTCGCGATCGCGGCCTCGTGGACCGCGAACGACGCGTGCGACACCGTGTGGTGCACCACGGCCCCCGCGGCGGGCGCGCGCGTCGTCGCGCACTGACCCGGCCTGCTGGCGGAAGGCCCCGGTCCGGCGCCGTCCGAGCGGTACCCGCGGGCGGCTACCGGATGTGCTCGCGCAGCCAGGCGAGCTGACGGGCGAAGCGGTAGCCCTGGCCGCCCTCGTGCTCGTTGTAGCGGTAGACGTCGATCGCGCGCTCGGCGCCGGGTGCCGCCCCGGCGGCCGCGCCCCAGCCGTTGTACGCCGCGTAGACGGTGGACGGCGGGCAGACCTGGTCCATGAGCGCGACGGAGAACAGCGCCGGCGCGGTGGCGCGGCGGCCGAGCACCGCCCCGTCGAGGTAGGACAGCGTGCGGAACACGGTCTCCTCCGCGTCGCGGTGGACGGCGAGGTAGCGCGTGAGCTCGCGGTACGGGTCGCGGTCCGTGATCTCGACGGCGCGGCGGTAGTGGCACAGGAACGGGACGTCGGGGAGGGCCGCGACGAGCCCGTCGGCGAGGCCCGCGACGGCGATGGCGATGCCGCCGCCCTGGCTCACGCCGTGCACGGCGACGCGCTCGGGGTCGACGCCGGGCACCGAGCGCACGGCGTCGACCGCGCGCACGCCGTCGGTGAAGACGCGGCGGTAGTAGTGGTCGTGCGGGTCCTCGATGCCGCGCGTGAGGACGCCCGGGACGGCGGGCCCCGACCCGGCCGGGTCGGGCGTGCCGCCGCCGCTGCCCCACTGGCTGCCCTGCCCGCGCGTGTCGACGACGAGGTGCGCGTACCCGGCGTTCGCCCACGCGAGGTGCTCGTGGGGCAGCCCGCGACCGCCGCCGTACCCGAGGAACTCGACGACCGCGGGGAGCGGGGCGCCGTCGCCGGCCGCGGCGGCGCGGGCGGCCTCAGCGGGCCGCACGAGCCACGCCTTGACGGGCTGGCCGGCGAACCCGGGGAACGTCACGTCGTCGACGACGACCAGGTCGAGGCCGGTCTCCACGCGCTCCAGCCGCACCGTCCCGGCCGGGTCCCCGCCCGCCTCGCGCGACTCCGCGAGGGTCCGCGCCCAGAAGGCGTCGAGGTCGGCGGGCTCGTCGAGCGCGGGGGCGTAGGTCTCGAGCTCGGCGAGGGGCAGGTCGAAGAGCGGCACGGGGCGATCCTCCGGTCAATACGTCTGATGTCCGACGTTCAGGTGCGGTCGGGACGACTCTAGCGTCGCGGCCCGGCGCACCGTGAGCACGCTAATAATGCGCATCATCCCTTTGACCTGCGGCGTGCCCGTCCGGCGACACTGCCACCAGCCCACGTCTCGACGTGGCGCCCGGCGGCGACGACGCCGCCGACGAGGAACCGACGGAGGTCCCCTGTGAGAACCCGAGCAGCAGCACCACGCCGCAGACCGCGCGCCGTGGCGACGGCGGTCGCCACCCTGACGGCGGTCCTCGCCGCCGGGGCGGTCGTCCCCGCGACAGCCCTCGCCGCGGGACCGCCGCCCGCGGCCACGGCCGCCACCACGACCGGGGCGACGACCGGAGCGACGACCGACGGCCCGTCCGCGTCCGACCTGCCCGTGTTCGAGTACCGCGGCGTGGTCACCGACAAGGAGTCGATGCTCTACAACCCGACGGACGAGTTCATCTTCCCGAGCGTCTTCCACGCGGGCGCGCACCTCGACGACCCGCTGGGGGAGTGGTACCTCTACTACGCCCCGCACGACTCCCCGGGCGGCATCTCGGTCATGTACGCCGACTCGCTCGAGGGCCCGTGGACGGAGTACACGCACAACCCGATCGTCGCCGACGAGTGGCTGCCGTTCTACGAGCGCGTCTCGCACGTCTCGTCGCCCGACGTCCTGTGGGACGACGCGACGGACCAGGTGCTCCTGTACTTCCACGGCGAGAACTCCACGACGCGCTGGGCGACGTCGCCCGACGGGCTCGCGTTCGACGACTCCGGGGTCGCCGTGACGAACGCCGACAGCGGCGCGGGCACCACGGAGACGTCGTACGCGCGCGTCGTCGAGCACCCGGACCCGTCGTCCGGCTACCGGTTCGCCATGACGTACATGCAGAACCGGACCGACAACATCCGGCGGATCAAGCTGGCCGAGTCGGTCGACGGCAAGACCTGGGTCGTGCGGCCGGACCCGCTCGTCGTGCCCGACGCCGCGACCGGCACCAACGTGTCCGGCGGCAACCTGTGGGAGTGGGAGGGTCAGCTCTACGTGATCTACCACGGCTCCACGGGCATCACGTTCGCCCGCACGCTCGACCCGACGATGACGCAGGTCGGCCCGCGGTGGGAGCTGCACCGCGCGAGCGGCGTGGGCGACGACACGGGCCGGGTCGCGGCCCCCGAGATCGTCACCGACGGCGACGAGACGTACCTCTTCTACGAGTCCGGCGACCGCCTGGGCGCGACGATCGCGTGGGCGCAGCGCGACCCCGACGCCGTGCGGCCCCCCGAGCCGGGCCAGGACCCCGACCCGCTGCGCGAGCGGTGCAGCGGCGCGGCGTCCGACGAGTTCGACGGCACGACGCTCGACCCGGCGCGCTGGACCGTGGTCCGGCCGGGGACGGCCCGGCACGAGCTCGTGGACGGCGCGCTGCGCGTCCCGGCGTACCCGACCGGCGTCGCGGGCGCCGCGCTGCCGCTCCAGGCCGTGCCCGCCGGGCCGTGGGAGGTCACGACGGCCGTCTCCGTGTCCCCGACGGAGCGGTTCCAGCAGGGCGGTCTCCTGCTGTACCGCGACGACGCGAACTACGCGAAGCTCGACCTGGTGCACGGGTCGCTCGGCCCGCGGGTCGAGTTCATCTGGCGCCAGAACGGTACGGACCGCAACACCGGCTTCGACTCGGTCGTCCCGCCTGCGGGCCTCGGCGACACCTTCTGGCTGCGCCTGACGAGCGACGGGACCGCCGTGCAGGCGTCGGTGTCGGTCGACGGCGTCGAGTTCGCGCCGTGGGGCCGCACGGTCGACGTGGCGGCGCTCCGGGCGACCGGCGTCGGTCCGTTCGCGATGCGCGGCTCGGCGACGCCGCCGGAGATCGTCGCGTCCTTCGACTGGTTCCGCTGGACGCCGACCGCCCAGGAGGCGGCGGCGTGCGACGACGACGAGCCCGCCGTCGAGGTCGAGGCCGTCACGCGGTGCCTCGCGGGCCGCGCGTACGTGGCCGTGACGGCGCGCCCGGTGGGCGACGACGCGGTGGCGGTCCGGCTCGCGACGCCGTTCGGCGAGCGCACCGTGGCCGACGTCGCGCCGGGGCGCAGCGCGTACCAGTCGTTCGCGACGCGGGCCACGACGGTCGCGGCGGGGGAGGCGACGGTCGAGGTCGTGGGGGCGGACGGCGTCGGGCGGGGCACGACGACCGCGCCCTACGGCGCGCTGACCTGCGGGTAGCGCGCGGCGCAAGCAGGGGGCGACGGGCCCGGGGACGCACCACGGTGCGGCGCCGGGCCCCTCGTGCGTCCCGCGCCGCACGCCCGGCCACGGCGACGACCGTGCGGCATTATGCGGATCACCCGACGCCCGTCCACCCGCGGAGCCGCGCGGGTCCCGACGTAATAATGCGTATTACCTCGTTGACCGGCTGGGCCTCGCCTGGCGAGACTCCTTCCACGTCATCGACGACGTGATCGAGGAGGATCCATGCCGAGGCACCGCATCACCCAGGCCGACGTCGCCGCCATGGCGGGCGTCAGCCAGGCGACGGTCTCGTTCGTGCTGAACGACTCCACGCCCGCGGGGGTGCGGATCAGCGAGGAGACGCGCCAGCGCGTGCTCGACGCGATCCGGATCACGGGCTACTCGGCGAACCCCGTCGCGCAGCGTCTGGCGGGCGGGCGCAACCAGATCCTCGGCGTCTTCACCTACGAGGCGACGTTCCCGCGCTCCGGTCGCGACTTCTACGGGCCGTTCCTCGTCGGGATCGAGCACGCGGCCGAGAAGCTCGGCATCGACATCCTGCTGTTCACGAGCGCACGCGTCGTCGACGGGCGCCGCCGCCTCACGCGCGACGGCTGGCAGCGCCTCGGGATCGCCGACGGCTGCCTGCTGCTCGGCCAGCACGAGGACCGCGGCGAGCTCCAGCACCTGCTGGACACGAACTACCCCTTCGTCTTCATCGGCAAGCGCGGCAGCGACGGCGGACGCCTGCCCTACGTCGGCGCCGACTACGTCGCGGCCACCGCGCGCCAGGTCGAGCGGCTCGTCGAGCTCGGCCACGAGCGCATCGGGTACGTCGGTCCGCGCGGCACCGACCAGCCCACGCTCGACCGCGTCGACGCCTACCGCGCGACGATGAAGGCGCACGGCCTGACCGTCCGGTTCGTCGAGCTGGACGACGTCCCTGCGACGGCGGCCGAGATCGTCGACCAGCGGCTCACCGCCGTCGTCGTGGCGCCCGAGAACTCCCCGGAGGAGCTCGTCGACGAGCTCGAGGACCGGGGCGTGCGCGTGCCGGCGGACGTCTCCGTGCTCCTGCTCGGCCAGCCGCACCACGGGCGCCCGGGCGGGCGCCGCTGGTCGGGCTTCTCCATCCCGCGCGAGGAGATGGGCGCGCGCGCCCTCGTGCTGCTGTCCCGCCTCGTCGCGGCCGAGTCCGGCTCGGGGCGCTCGGACCGCCGCGCGTCGCGCGCCGTCGCCGTCCCGGAGGACGAGCTCCACCAGCTCCTCGAGTGCGTGGACGTCGACGGCGAGACCGTCGCCGCGCCGTCGGGCGTCGCGGCACCCGCCTGACCGACCTCAGACCGCACCACCGAGCACCAGAGAAACGGAAACCCCAGCGTGACCCATGCAGACCTCCAGGCAGACGTCCTCGTCGTCGGCGGCGGGCTCGGCGGCGTGGCCGCCGCGCTCGCGGCGGCGGAGCGCGGCGCCCGCGTCGTCCTCACCGAGGAGCACCCGTGGATCGGCGGCCAGCTCACGTCCCAGGCGGTACCGCCGGACGAGAGCCCGTGGGTCGAGCGGTTCGGCGTGACCGCGCGCTACCGCGCGCTGCGCGACGGCATCCGCGACGTCTACCGCCGCTCCTACCCGCTCACGGACGCCGCGCGCACGTGGGACGCCCTCAACCCCGGCGCGGGCTGGGTCTCCAAGCTGTGCCACGAGCCCCGCGTCGCGGTGGGCGTGCTCGAGGAGATGCTCGCCCCGTGGCGGTCCGCGGGCCGCATCCGCCTGCTCGAGCGCGTGCGCCCGACGGCGGCCACCACCGACGGCGACCGCGTCACCTCCGTGACGCTCACCCCGGTCACCGCCGACGCCGCGGGCGCGGCCGTGACGGTGCACGCGGCGTTCGTCGTCGACGCGACCGAGACGGGCGAGCTCCTGCCGCTGACGGGCACCGAGTACGTCACCGGGTTCGAGTCGAACCGCGAGACCGGGGAGCCGAGCGCGCCGGACGAGGCGCAGCCCGACAACGTGCAGGCCCTCAGCGTGTGCTTCGCCGTCGAGCACGTGGACGGCGACCACACGATCGACCGCCCCGAGCGCTACGACTTCTGGAGCACGTACACCCCCGGCCCGTGGAACGGGCGCCGGATGCTGTCGTGGGAGGCGCCCAACCCGCGCACGCTCGCGATGGACGTGCGGTCGTTCACCCCGAACCCGGGCGACGACCCGCGCGCCGTCGACGCCGACCAGTCGAAGAACCCCGGCGACGGGAACCTCTGGACGTTCCGGCGTATCGCGGCCCGCGACCTCTTCGCGCCGGGCCACTACGCGAGCGACCTGTGCCTCGTGAACTGGCCGAGCATCGACTACTTCCTCGAGCCCGTGCTCGACGTGCCGCGCGACGTGGAGGAGGCCCGGATCGCCGACGCCCGGCAGCTCAGCCTCTCGATGCTCTACTGGATGCAGACCGAGGCGCCGCGCGCCGACGGCGGGACCGGCTTCCCGGGCCTGCGCCTGCGGCCCGACGTCATGGGCTCGGCCGACGGCCTCGCCCAGGCGGCCTACCACCGCGAGTCCCGCCGCCTGCGCGCCGTGACGACGGTGACGGAGAACGATGTCTCGTACGCCGTGCGCGGCGACCGCGGCGCGACGCGCTACGACGACTCGGTCGGCGTCGGCATGTACCGGATCGACCTGCACCCCTCGACGGGCGGCGACACGTACATCGACGTCGCGTCGACGCCGTTCGAGATCCCGCTCGGCGCGCTGCTGCCGCAGCGCGTGACCAACCTGCTCGCCGCCAACAAGAACATCGGCACGACGCACATCACGAACGGGTGCTACCGCCTGCACCCCGTCGAGTGGAACGTCGGCGAGGCCGCCGGCCACCTCGCGGCCCACTGCCTCGCGACCGGGCGCACGCCGCACGCCGTCCAGTCGAAGGCCGACCTCCTCGCCGACTACCAGGACGAGCTCGTCCGGGCGGGCGTCGAGCTGCGCTGGCCCGCCGAGGCCCACCCCTACTGACCCGGGCTCCCCGCGCCCGGCACCCCCGCCCACCCTCAGTCCGAAGGAGAACTGATGCACCCCCTCACCCCACGGTCGGCCCCTCGGTCCGCCCCGCGCCGACGCCGCCTCGTCGGCGCACCCCTGGCCGCCGGCGGCGTCGCGCTCGCCCTCGTCCTCACCGCGTGCTCCGGCGGCGGCGACGACGTCGCGGGCGAGCCGAGCACCCCGAGCGAGCCGGTCGAGCTGCGCATGACGGTCTGGACGGCCGACGAGACGCAGCTCTCGCAGTTCCAGGAGATCGCCGACGCGTACGTCGCGGAGAACCCCGACCTCGTGTCCGGCGTGACGTTCGAGACCATCCCGTTCGAGGACTACACGACGTCCCTCACGACGCAGCTCGCGGGCGGCAACGCGCCGGACCTCGCGTGGATCCTCGAGAGCTACGCGCCCGAGTTCGTGGCGAGCGGCGCGCTCGTCGACGTCGGCCCGAAGCTGCAGGAGACCGAGGGGTACGCGTACGACGACCTGCTCGACTCGTCGCTCGCGCTGTGGGAGAAGGACGGCGGCCTCTACGCCTACCCGTTCTCCAACTCGCCGTTCGCGCTGTTCGTCAACACCGACCAGGTCGCCGCGGCGGGCCAGCCGAACCCGGCCGACCTCGTCGCGTCGGGCGACTGGACCTACGACCAGGTCCGCGAGATCGCGGCGGCGGCCGCCGCGACGTCGGGCAAGCAGGGCCTCGTGGTGCGCGACTTCGACTACAAGGTCTGGGAGAACCTGTCGACGATCTGGGACGGCTGGGACGCGGCGCCGTGGAGCGAGGACGGCACGCAGTGCACGTTCACCGACCCCGAGATGGTCGACGCGCTCACGTGGGTCCACGACGCGACGTTCGTCGACAAGGCGCTGCCCGGTCCCGGCACGACGGCCGACTTCTTCGCGGGCGACTCCGCCATGACGATCACGCAGATCAGCCGCGCGTCGTCGCTCGACGACTCGTTCGGGTGGGACGTCGTGCCGCTCCCGGCGGGCCCGGCGGGCCAGCAGAACGTCATCGGCCAGGCCGGCATCGGTGTCTTCGCGGCCGGGGAGCACCCCGACGTCGCGGCCGACTTCCTCGCGTGGTTCACCAACCCGGAGAACGCCGAGACGCTCGCCGCGTACTTCCCGCCGCCGCGCGAGTCGCTGCTCACCGCCGAGACGCTCGGGGCAGCCAACCCGAAGCTCAGCGAAGAGCAGCTCCAGGCGGTCGTCGTCGACGGCATCCAGGGCGCCGTGACGAAGCCGTCGCACCAGAACTTCGCCAAGCTGCAGGACACGGTGCGCGCCCAGCTCGACGCGCTGTGGACCGCCGACGCGGACGTCGAGGGCGTCCTCGCCGACACGTGCGCGGCGATCCAGCCCCTGCTCGGGGACTGAGCGTGGCGTCCTCCGCACTCGCACGACGGGACGCGGCCGCGGGCTACACCATGGTCGCGCCCGCCGTGCTCGGCGCGCTCGCGTTCGTCGTCGCGCCGCTGGTCGCCGTCGTCTGGTACTCGCTGCACGAGTGGAACGTCCTCGCGAACACGTTCACGTTCGCGGGCGGGGACAACTACGAGCGGATGCTCGCCGACCCCGGGCTGCGGGACTCGCTCCTCGCGAGCCTGTGGTTCTCCGTCGGGCTCGTCGTGCTCAACATCTCCCTCGCGCTCGTCCTCGCGGTGCTGCTCAACCAGCGGCTCCCCGGCACGACGACGTTCCGCACGTTCTTCTTCTCGCCCGTCGTCGTGTCCCTCGTGGCGTGGACGATCGTGTGGAGCTTCCTGCTCCAGGCGGACGGCGGCATCAACGGGTTCCTGTCGCTGCTCGGCGTCGACGGCCCGAACTGGCTGCGCGGCGAGACGACGGCGATGCTCTCGGTGATCGTCGTGCAGGTCTTCAAGAACGTGGGCCTCAACATGATCCTGTTCCTCGCGGCCCTGCAGGGGGTGCCCGAGGAGATCCAGGAGGCCGCGCGCATCGACGGCGCGGGCGCGTGGCGCCGGTTCCGGTCGATCACGCTCCCGCTCATCAGCCCGACCGTCCTGCTGGTCTCGATCCTCACGATCGTCGGCTCGCTCGAGGTGTTCGCGCAGATCGCCGTGCTCACGGGCGGGGGGCCGGGGAACTCGACCACCGTGCTCGTCTACTACCTGTACCAGCAGGCGTTCCGGTTCAACGACTTCGGCTACGCGAGCGCGATCTCCGTCCTGCTGTTCGTCATCGTCCTCGTCCTGACACTCGTGCAGTGGCAGACGCGCAAGAGGTGGGTCTTCCATGAAGTCTGACGTGATGCCCGGCCCGGCCACGCTCCCGGGCGCGGACGACGGCCCGGCCCGGCCCGCGGCGTCGGGCACGGGCGGCGCCGACGGCGCGGCGACCCGCGGCGGGCGGCCCGCGCGCCGCACGGGGAGCGCGCGCACGCGCCGCCGCTGGGGGCGCGCGGCGCTCGTGGCGCTCCTCGTGGTGCTCAGCGTGCCGTTCGTCTTCCCGACGTGGTGGATGGCGACGTCGAGCCTCAAGCCGATGAGCGAGATCCTGCGGGCCGTGCCGACGCTCTGGCCCCAGGACCCGTCGTTCGCGGCCTACGGCGAGGTGTTCCGGCTGCAGCCGTTCGCGCAGCAGTACTGGAACAGCCTCTACATCGCCGTGGTCGTGACGGTCGGGACGATCCTCGTGGCCTCGATGGCCGGGTACGCGTTCGCGCGCATTCGGTTCCCCGGGGCGAACGCGCTGTTCCTGCTCGTGCTCGTCGGGCTGCTCGTGCCGTCGGAGGTGACGATCGTCCCGCTGTTCCGGATGGTCAACTCGCTCGGGCTCATCGACACGCACTGGCCGCTCGTGGTCATCCCGATCCTCGGGGCGCCGAGCGTCCTCGCGACGTTCATCATGCGCCAGTTCTTCCTCGGGCTCCCCGGCGAGCTCGAGGAGGCGGGGCGCATGGACGGCCTCGGGCGGTGGGGGATCTTCTGGCGGATCGCGTTCCCGCTGTCGCGCTCGGCGATCTCGGCCGTCGCGATCTTCACGTTCCTCAAGTCGTGGAACCTGTACCTCGAGCCGATCGTGTACCTGTCCAGCAAGGACCGGTTCACGCTCCCGCAGGCGCTCACGCAGTACGTCGACGCCTACGGCGGCCCGATGTGGAACGTCCAGCTCGCCGCGACGACGCTCACGGTGCTGCCGGTCCTCGCGGTGTTCCTCGTCGCGCAGAAGCAGTTCGTCCAGGGCCTGGCGCACACGGGACTGAAGTAGGAGAGGCCGCCGATCAGCCCTGCTCGGGGTACTCGGTGCGGGTGCGCGACCCTCCGACCGAGACGCTCCCGCCGCCGACCACGGGCAGCGGCGTCCCGGCGGAGAACCCGGCACCCTGCTCCTTCACGACCGTCCCGCCGGGGGGCGTCGTGATGAGCGAGCTCGGCGGGTTGGGCACGACGTTGCCGCTCGCGTCGTACGTGATCGCGTACACGCCGGGCCCGCCGAGGTCCGTGCTGCCCGGGACGATCCCCGTGCCCTCGATGCCTGCGCCGGCGTCGCCGCGGACGTAGACCGTCGTGGTGCCCGTGTTGTTGTCCACTCGGGTGCCGACCAGGCCCTCGACCTCGACCTCGGCCCTGCCTCCGGCGAGCGGGACGACCGCACCCCCGGCGGACCCGGTCGCGTAGGCGCCCGCCTCGACGATCGTGGCGTCGGGCCTCGGCGGCACGTACGACCCGAGCTCCGGCCCCATGTAGTGCATCGTCTGGCGCTGCTGGTAAGCGAGGAAGGCGTCGACCTCCTCCTGGCTCGCGAAGGTGTACTCGCTCCCGACGTTCAGCACCGCCCCGCCCGAGGCGCCCGCCTGCGCGCCGAGGTTGACGCCGTGCTCGTTCACGTGCCCCTCGACGTAGGGGGTCGGGGTGCCCTCTCCGACCCCCAGGCTGCCCCCGGCGAGCTGGGTGACCCGGAACGTCCCGTCGGAGAGCTCGTCGATGCGGTACTCGAACCCGGCGCTCCCTTCCCCCGGGCCGGCCCCGATGCCCTGCTCGTACGTCACGTGCTCCGTCGCGACGATCGTCGGCGGCTCCTGCTGCTCGGTCATCGGCGGCAGGTCGGGCAGGGTGCGATCGCCCGGCAGACCAGGGATCCCGCCGCCACCGCCGCCGCCGCCAGCACCGCCGCCACTGCTCCCGCCGCCGTCGACGGCGCTCGCGCTGTCCTGTTGCTCGGCCTGCACGCGGAGCTTCTGCGCGCCGTCGTCGAGCAGGGTCGACGCCGCTCGCAGCGCCGCCTCCATCTCGCCGTGCCACCGTGCCCGCAGCGCCTCGGCGTCCGGACCTGCCCACGGGGTCGACGTGACGGCGGCGCGCAGCGCCGAGGTCGTCGCCTCGAGCTTCGCGGACTCGCCCTGGAACGTGTCGGCGAGCCCGCGCAGCGCGGCGACGTCGGCACCGTAGAAGGACATGGTGAACCTCTGCTGGCAGGGGGACGGTTGTCACGGTCACCCTTCGTCATGGCGCGGCCCGGCGCAAGGGGGAGGAGTCCCCATCGGGCCGAGACGCGCGGTCGGGCTGAGCGCCCGGCGCCCTGCACGAGGACGCCGCCGAGGTCGCTACGCTCGACGGTGTGGCTCATCTCCTCGGCGCCGACGGCATCTCGCTGACCGTCGGCACCCGCACCCTGCTCGACGACGTCTCGCTCGGCCTCGACGACGGCGACCGCGTCGGCATCGTCGGCCCCAACGGGGCCGGCAAGACGACGCTCCTGCGCCTCCTCGCGGGCACGCAGCAGCCCGACGGCGGCCGTGTCACCCGCGTGGGCGGCCTGCGGGTGGGCCTGCTCGACCAGCGCGACGACGTCGGCACCGGCGCGACGATCCGCGACCTCGTGCACGGCGACGCCGCGACCCACGCGTGGGCGTCGGACGCGAGCGTCCGCACCGTCCACGCGGGGCTGCTGGGCGACCTCGACCTCGACGCCCCGGCGGACACGCTGTCCGGCGGGCAGCGTCGCCGCGTCGCGCTCGCGGCCCTCCTCGTCGCCGACCACGACGTGCTGTTCCTCGACGAGCCCACGAACCACCTCGACGTCGAGGGCGTCGCGTGGCTCGCCGCGCACCTCGGCGACCGCTTCGCCCGCCCGGGCGCGAAGGGCGCCCTCGTGGTCGTCACGCACGACCGCTGGTTCCTCGACGCCGTGTGCTCGCGCATGTGGGAGGTGCGGGGCGACGGCTCGGGCCAGGTCGAGGGCTACGAGGGCGGGTACGCCGCGTACGTGCTCGCGCGCGCCGAGCGCCAGCGCACCGCGGTCGTCGCGGCGGAGAAGCGTGACAACCTGCTGCGCAAGGAGCTCGCGTGGCTCCGGCGCGGCGCGCCCGCGCGCACGTCCAAGCCCAAGTTCCGGCTCGACGCCGCCGCCGCGCTCATCGCCGACGTCCCGCCGCCGCGCGACACGCTCGAGCTCACGCGCACCGCGACGAAGCGCCTCGGCAAGGACGTGCTCGACCTCGAGGACGTGACGGTCGCGGTGCCGCGCCAGGACGGCCAGGGCGAGCGCGTGCTGCTCGACGACGTCACGTGGCGCCTGGGGCCCGGCGACCGGTACGGCGTCGTCGGGGTCAACGGTGCCGGCAAGACGACGCTCCTCGCGCTCCTCGCCGGGCGGCGCGAGCCCGACTCCGGGCGGGTCAAGCGCGGCAAGACCGTCCACGTCGCGGAGCTGTCGCAGGACGTCGGCGAGCTCGACGACATCGCCGGCGCGCGCGTGATCCAGGTGATCGAGGACGAGAAGCGCTCGGTCGTCGTCGACGGCAAGGAGCTCTCGGCGTCCCAGCTCGTCGAGCGGCTCGGCTTCACGCGCGAGCGGTCGCAGACGCTCGTGCGCGACCTCTCGGGCGGCGAGCGGCGCCGCCTCCAGCTCCTGCGCCTGCTCGTCGCCGAGCCCAACGTGCTCCTGCTCGACGAGCCGACGAACGACCTCGACACCGACACGCTCGCCGCGCTCGAGGACCTGCTCGACGGCTGGCCCGGCACGCTCATCGTCGTCTCGCACGACCGCTACCTGCTGGAGCGCGTCGCGGACCGCCAGGTCGCGCTGCTCGGCGACGGCCAGGTGCGCGACCTGCCGGGCGGCGTCGAGCAGTACCTCGAGCTGCGGCGCGCGGCGCTCGCGGGCGCGGGCGCGGCGTCGACCGGGTTCGCGCCCACGGGCGGCGCCGACGCGACACCGGACGCGGGGCCGGCCGTGGCGGCCCCGGGCCCGAGCGCGGCCGAGGTGCGGGCGGCGAAGAAGGAGATCAACCGCATCGAGCGGCGCCTGAGCAAGATCGCGGAGGCCGAGGGCCGGCTGCACGAGAAGATCGCGGCGAACGCGACCGACTTCGCGGCGGTCGCGGAGCTCGACGCCGAGCTGCGCACCCTCGCGGCGGAGAAGGACGAGCTCGAGGCGGCCTGGCTCGAGGCGGCCGAGGTCGCCGGGTGACGGCCGACCGGATGCGCGTCGCGGTGTCCGCGCGCGGCGTCGAGGTCGACGACGGTCAGGGCGGCGTCCTCGCGCCGTGGGCGGACGTGCGCCGCGTCACCGCGTTCGCGCTCGGCGCCCCGGGCGGCACCGCCCGGTACGTGTCGTTCGACCTCGTGAACGGGCACAGCGTCGAGGTGGACGACGCCGCCCCGGAGTGGGACGACGTGCTCGCCGCCCTGCCCGGGCGGGTCGAGCTCGCGGTGGACGACCCGCTCGCGGCGCTCGGCGCGCTCGCGCCGGGCGGGAGGCTCGTCCTCGCGGGGCCCGTGCGGACCCGCTGACCGCCGGGGGCGTCCGGGCGCGCGGCTCAGCGCCGGAGGAAGCCCATGCGGTCGTCGGGGTCGACGCGCTCGAGGATGGCGCCCGCGATGGCGTCGAGCTGCTCGACCTGCTCGTCGGTGAGGGCGTCGATCACGTGGTCGCGCACCGTCGCGACGTGCCCGGGCGCCGTCGCGACGACCTTCTCCCAGCCGGCGTCGGTGAGGTGCGCGTTCGTCGCGCGGCGGTCCTCGGGGCACGGCACGCGCTCGACGAGGCCGCGCTTCTCGAGGCGCGCGACGACGTGCGACAACCGGGGGAGCGTGGCGTTCGTGGCGCCCGCGAGGTCGGTCATGCGCAGCGTGCGCCGCGGAGCCTCCGAGAGCATGGCCAGCACGTAGTACTCGAAGTGGCTGAGGTCGGCGTCGCGCCGGAGCTGGGAGTCGAGGACGCCCGGCAGCAGCTCCACGACCGCCACGAGCCGCTTCCACGCGTCGAGCTGCTGGTCGTCGAGCCAGCGGGGTTCCGTCGTCATCGTGCCTCCTCCGGTGCGGCGATCCGCATAGTTGACGGTACAACTTTAGCGGCGTACGGTGTTAGTTGTAGCAACAACTAATAGCCGACCGTCGGGCCGGCGGAGGAAGGGAAGCCACCATGAGCAGCATCACCATCATCGGCGCCGGGAACATGGGCTCGGCGATCGCCGGTCTCGCGCTCGCCGCGGGCAGCCAAGTGCAGGTCCTGACCCGCGAGGCCGCCGAGGTCGACCCGCGCGTCACGGCGGGCACCGTCGGCGACGAGATCACGGGCGACGTCGTCGTGCTCGCGCTCCCGTACGGGGCGCTCGACGACGTCCTCGGCGCCTACGAGGGCCACCTCGACGGCAAGGTGCTCGTCGACATCACCAACCCGCTCGACTTCGCGACGTTCGACTCCCTCGTCGTGCCCGACGGCTCGTCGGCCGCGGCGCAGATCCAGGAGCGCGTCCCGGGCGCGCGGGTCCTCAAGGCGTTCAACACGAACTTCGCGGCGACGCTCGCCACCGGCCAGGTCGGGCCGCTCCCGACGACGGTCCTCGTCGCGGGCGACGACGCCGACGCGAAGGCCGCCCTCGCGGGCGCCGTGTCCGGGGTCCGCGTCGTCGACGCCGGCTCGCTGAAGCGCGCGCACGAGCTCGAGGCCCTCGGCTTCCTGCAGCTCACGCTCGCGGCGGGGGAGAAGACCTCCTGGACGACGGGCTTCGCGCTCGCCGAGTGACCCCGCCCGCTCACGCACGACGGCGGCCGGCCACCCCGCGGGGTGACCGGCCGCCGTCGTGCGCGGTGCGTCAGCCGCGCGCCTTCTCGACGGCCGCGCGGGCCGCCTCGTGCTCCGCCTTCTGGGCGTCCCGCAGGGCCTTCTCCAGCTCGCGCACCTTCTTCTGGGCCTCGCGCACGCGCCGCTCCGCGTCGCGCCGCCGGAGCGTCGCCTTCTTGACCCGCGCGTCCTTGACGTGCACCGCGACCTCCACGGGCGCGACGGCGTCGCGCGGGTCCGGCGCCGGTGCGGGCTCCGCGACCGTGGCGTCCTGCCGCCCGGGCGCGCGGCCCGCGCCGGGCGCCCCGGCGGCCCGCGCGTCGACGTAGACGGCGATGCCGTCGAGCACCCGCTCCAGGCCCCATGCGGTGTCGTCGATCTCGCCCTCGCCCGCGTACGTGCCGGCCTCGACGAGCGGGCGCAGGTAGGGGAACCGCACCTCGTCCACGAGCCCGCGCAGCGCGTCGGCCCACGCGCCGCCCTGGACCGCCTCGTCGCCCCCGGCCGCCGCGACGGCGCGCGCGAGGTCGGTCTGCAGCCGCGCAGCGTTCCGGGCGTACCCGCTGACGAGGAGGATGACGGACATCTTCTCCTCGTCGTCGAGCGGCGTGGACCGCAGCGCGCGCAGCCCGGCGTCCGCGCCGCGCAGGTTGTTCGGCGTGAGGGGCGCGCCGGTCACCGGGATGTCGAGGAACCACGGGTGCGACGCGAACACCGCCATCGTGAACTGCGCCCACTCGCGCAGCTCGGCGCGCCAGTCGGCGGGCTCGTGCGCGGGCGGGTACTCGATGTCGAGCGCGGCCTCCTGCATGAGGAGCAGCAGGTCGTCCTTGCTCGTGACGTACCGGTAGAGCGACATCGTCGTGAAGCCGAGGCTCTGCGCCACCTTCGCCATGGACACGGCCCCGAGCCCGTCGGCGTCGGCGATCTCGATGGCCGCGTCGACGATCCGCTCGATGCTCAGCTCGCGCTTCGGCGCGCGCTCGGGGCGTTCGGCCACGCCCCACGCGAGCGCGAGCCGGGGCGGGAGGTCGGGTGCGTCCGTCATGGCTTCATCCTCCCCGACGGCGCCGCATCCGGGCAGCGGTGCCGAGCAGCCCCTCCCGGTGGCGCGAGCAGGTGGTCGTGGTGCGTCCGGTCGGCAGGACGCACCAGGACCACCTGCTCGGCCGCGCGGGAGGGCCAGGGGGAAGAGCGTGGGGGGTCAGCGGGCGGTCCGCCGGCGGTAGAGCAGGGAGCCGGCGGTGCAGCTCGCGACGAGGAAGCCGGCGAGCCACGCGACGGCCGTGAGGGCCGTCGACGCGTCGGGTGCGCCCGCGAGCAGCCCGCGGAACGTCTCGATGACCGGCGTGAACGGCTGGTTCTCGGCGAACCCGTGCAGCCACGACGGCATCGTGTCGATCGGGACGAACCCCGAGCTGAGGTAGGGCACGAACAGGAAGAGGAAGTTCACCGACTGCGACGCCTCGACGCTCAGCACGAGGCCGAGCGCCACGCTCAGCCACGTGAACGTCAGCACGGCGAGGACCGCGAACGCGACGAGCCCCGCCCAGTCGGCGGGCCCGGCGTCGGGCCGGAAGCCGAGCGCGAGCGCGACCCCCACGACGACGACGGCGGACGCGAGGTTGCGCACGACGCTCGCCACGACGTGCCCCCACAAGGCGGACGGCCCGAAGATCGGCAGGGTCTTGAACCGGTCGATCGTGCCGGACGTCATGTCCTGCGCGACACCGACCGCGGCTGTCGCCGAGCCGAACCCCAGGCACATCACGAGCACGCCGGGCACGACGTAGTCGATGTAGTCGTCCCCGCCGATCGCCCCGCCGAAGATGACGACGAAGACGAGCATGATCATCACGGGCAGCGCGAAGGCCGTGACGAGCCCGTCGACGCTGCGCAGCTGGCGGCGGGTCTCGCGGCCGACCATCGTGCGGACGTCGCGCGCCGCGGTGGCCGGGGTCTGCCGCACGCGCGGCCGCGTGGTGCGGGACGGCCGGGGCAGGGTGGTCGTGGGTGCGGCGCTCATCGGGCGCCCTCCTTCCGGGTCAGGGCGAGGAACACGTCGTCGAGCGTCGGCCGCACGACGCTGACCCCCACGACCGCGAGCGCGTGGGCGTCGGCGGCCGCGAGCACGTCGCGGATAGTGCGGACGGGGTCGTCGCTCGGTGCGGTGAGGGAGAGGTCCTTCGCATCGGCGGTCGGGCGGGCCAGCCCGATCGAGGGCGCGAGCCCGACGGCGGCGGCCAGGCTCTCCGGATCGTCGAACGCCACGCGCACGTGGTCGCCCGCGACGAGCGCCTTGAGCTCGGCGGCCGTGCCCCGCGCGGCGACACGGCCGTCGTGCAGGACGGCGATCGTGTCGGCCAGGCGGTCGGCCTCCTCCAGGTACTGGGTCGTCAGCAGGACGGTCGTCCCGTCGGCGGCGAGGCCCCGCACGACCTCCCACAGCTGCGCGCGCGACGCCGGGTCGAGGCCCGTTGTCGGCTCGTCGAGCACGAGCACCGCCGGGTCGGCCACGAGGCTGATCGCGAGGTCGAGGCGGCGGCGCATGCCGCCCGAGTAGGTCCCGACCCGCCGGTCCGCGGCGTCGATGAGGTCGAAGCGCTCGAGCAGCGCGGCGGCGCGCGGGCGCACCGCCCGGCGAGGGAGGTGCGCGAGCTCGCCCATCATCACGAGGTTCTCGCGGCCCGTCTGGAACTCGTCCACCGACGCGTACTGGCCCGTGAGCGCGATGGTCTCGCGCACCCGCGCGGCGTCGTGCACGACGTCGGCGCCCGCGACGCGGGCCGTGCCGCCGTCGGGCCGGACGAGGGTCGTGAGGATGTTGACGGTCGTCGTCTTGCCCGCGCCGTTGGGCCCCAGCAGCGCGAAGATCTCGCCGCGGCGCACGGTCAGGTCGACGCCGCGCAGCACGGCGTGGTCGCCGTAGGACTTCTCCAGCCCCTGCGCGGCGATCATCGGTCCGGTCATCGCCCTTCTCCTTCTCCGTCGGCCGTTCGTGTGCGGCGCACACTGCTCGTGTGCGCCATAAACTGTGTGTACACCATAAACACGTGCGCGAGAAGGGGTCAAGGGCGAGGAGGCCCCACGGGGAAAGGGCTGCGCGCTCAGCCCGCGCGACGACGGGGAGCGCCGGTGAGGACCAGCCCGATCCCGGTCATCACCACGAGCGCACCCAGCACGACGGCGACCGGCACCGTCCACGTCCCCGTCGCCGTCTGCAGCGCCCCGGCCGCGGTGGGCGCGACGGCGGCCAGGCAGTACCCGACCGACTGCACCGTCGCCGACGCCTGCCGGCCGCGCCGGACCGTCGGGTACCGCTGGGCGACGAGCGTGAAGATCACGACGAAGTTCGCCGCCTGGGCGACGCCCGCGGCGGACGCCCACACCGCCCAGAGCCCCGGCGCGACGAGCAGCCCCACGGGCAGCGTCAGCCACAGCACCGCGATCCCGACGAACGTCTGCCGCAGGCTGAGGCGGCGCGCGGCGAGCGGCACCGCGAGACCGCCGACGATCGCGAAGCCCTGGAACAGCGACGCCGCACCGCCCGACGCGGAGCGCGGGATGCCCGCGAGGTCCTCGAGGACGAGCGGCAGCCACGCCGTGAGCGCGTAGAAGCTCGACGACTGGAGCGCGAACATCGCGCACAGCCACCACGTGAACGGCGTCGCGAGCACGTGGCGCTCACGGGCCGTCGTCGGGTCGGTGCCCGTGACGCCCTCCGCCGCGGACGCCGCCAGCGCGTCCGCCTCGGCCGCTTCCCCGGCCGCCCTGGCCTCCGTCTCCGATGCCGCCGGGCCGGGCACGGTCTCCGCCGGCACGTCCCGGGGCTCGCGCGCCTCGCGCGGCACCGCGCGCAGCCACCACACGAGCGCGACGACCGCGAGCACCGACCACGACGCGAGCGCCCAGCGCCACCCGACGGCGTCCGCCAGCGGCGCGGTGAGCGCCGTCGTCGCGACGGTGCCGACGTTGATCGCCGCCGTGTACAGGCCCGTCACCGTCGCGACGTGGCCGGGGAAGTCGCGCTGGGCGATCATCGGCACCGCGAGGTTCGCCGTCGTGATGCCGAGCCCGAGGAGCACCGTGCCCGCGAACGTCCCGGCCGCGCCGAGCGCCGCGAGGTCCGCCGAGCGCAGGACCGTCCCCGCGACGATCAGCGTGAGCGCGACGGCGATCGCCGTCCGGAGCGACGACCGCCCGAGCAGGCCCGCGACGGCGGGCGTCGCGAGCGCGAAGCACAGCACCGGGATGCCGGTGAGCAGGCCCGCCGCGGCGGCGGTGAGGTCGAGGTCGGCCGCGACGTCCGCGACGACGGGCGGGAGCGCCGTGAGCGGCGCCCGCAGGTTGACGGCCACGAGCAGCACGGCGACGAGCAGGACCCCGTCGATCCCGCCGCGGAACGTGCTCGGGCGGGGCGGCCGTGACGACGGCATCGGGCGGGGACCTCCGGGTGCGGGCGCGTGCGGCGACGCCCGCCCGGTCGTCCGGGCCGTCGGTCAGTCGTCGAACTGTCCTCCGACTGTACGCAGGAGCGCCGCGAGCGCAGGTCGCTCGCCCGGCTCGAGCGCGTCGAGGATGCGGGCCTCGACGGCGAGGAGGTCGGTCATCGCCGTGTCCACGCGCTCCAGGCCCTCGGGCGTGAGCTCGACGAGCACGCCGCGCCGGTCGTCGGGCGAGCGGCGGCGCACGACGAGCCCGCGCTCCTCGAGCCGGTCGATGCGGTTCGTCATGGTCCCGCTCGTGACGAGCGTCTGGGTGACGAGCGCCCCGGGGGAGAGGCGGTACGGCTCGCCCGCGCGGCGCAGCGCGGACAGGACGTCGAACTCCCACGTCTCCAGGTGCCCGCGCGCGAACGCCGTGCGCCGCGCCCGGTCCAGGTGCCGGGCGAGCCGGTCGACCCGGGAGAACACGGTGAGCGGCTCGACGTCGAGGTCCGGCCGCTCGCGCTGCCACGCCGCGACGATGCGGTCGACCTCGTCCTCGTGCTGCTGGTCCATGACGCGAGGGTACTCGACGTGTCTCGACGTCAAGACTCTTGACGGCTCGGAGTCACCGCGGCGCGCCGCAAGACCCGTCGCCGCGAGGTAGAGCCCTGGCCCCGCGAGGTAGAGCCGCTGTCCGCCGAGGTAGAGCCGTGGTCCCGCGAGGTAGAGCCGTGGTCCCGCGAGGTAGAGCCGCTGTCCGCCGAGGTAGAGGCGTGGTCGTGCGGGCCGTGCCTGGGCGCGCACCTACCAGGGCGACATGAGCACAGGGTGGGGCGACCCACCGTCGTCGGCCACCGGACCTGGCCACCGCGCCGAACCCCGGCTCTACCTCGTCCGACCCGGGCTCTACCTCGCCGAACCTGGGCTCTACCTCGGCGGACCAGGCCTCTACCTCGACGAACCGCGCCTCTATCTCGGCGGGGCGGGGCCGTGCCCCGCCGTCAGGACGTGCGCAGGGCGTCCGTGAGCTTGACGCGGGCGCCGGTGCGCAGGACGGCGTTGGAGTAGATCTTCGCCGCGAGCCACACGAGGAGGGGGATGACCGCGACGGAGAGGCCGAGCGCGACGAGGGCCTCCCACGTCTCGGCGCTGCCGAGCGCGATGCGGACCGGCATGAGCAGCGGCGAGCACAGCGGCACGTACGACAGCCAGACGACGAGCGGGTTGTCCGGCGCCCACGGCGCGACGGAGACGCCCACGATGTACGGCACGATCATGAGGAACGTGACGGGCGTGGTCACCGCGCCGACGTCCTCCTGGCGCGACACCAGCGCGCCGAGGCCGGCCATGAGCAGCGCGTAGCTGACGAAGCCGACGACGAACCACACGAGCGCCCAGGCCGCGGCGGTCCCGAGGTCGATCGTCGAGGTGTCGACGAGGCCGAGGCCGAGCGCGGTCCCGACGCCCGCGAGCACGACGAGCGCGACCTGCCCGAGCCCGACGAGGCCGATGCCGAGCACCTTGCCCGCCATGAGCTGCCACGGTCGCACGGTCGAGAGCAGGAGCTCGACGACGCGGCTCGTCTTCTCCTCGACGACGCCCTGCGCGATGAGCTGGCCGCTGATCATGATGGCCATGAAGAGCAGGATGCCGGTGACCAGGCCGGTGACGTAGCGCGCCGGGTCGAACTCGCTCGGCTCGCCGATGGTGCGCACGTCCGGCGCGGCGGTCGCGACGTCGCCCGCGACCTGGGCGGGGTCGCCCCCGAGGCTCGCGACGGCGTCGGACAGCGCGGTCTGCTGGGCGAGCGTGGTGAAGACGGCCGTGAGGCCCGACGACAGCTCGGTGTCGACGACGACCGTGGGGGAGCCGACGCTCCCGGTGACGAGCGCGTCGAGGTCGCCGTCGCGCACCTGGGCCTCGCCCGCGGCGTCGTCCGCGACGTCGACGGTCTCGACGTCGGTCCCGAGCGTGCTCCCCGTGGTCTCGATCGCCTCGGCGAGCGCCGCGGTCTGCGGCGTGACCCCCACGCGCTCGGCGCTCGGGCCCGACCCGTTCGCGAGATTGAGCACGACCCCGCCGAGCACGACGGCGCCGACGAGGATCACGGTCAGCCACACGAACGACTTGGAGCGCAGCCGCGTCATGATCTCGCGGCCCGCGACGAGGCGGATCGCGCCCCAGGACGTCAACGAGGTCCCCGTGCTCATGCCCCCACCTCCACGGTCTCGGCGGCCGTCGCGGCCGGCTTCTCCTCGGCGCTCACGACGTCGCGGTACAGCTCGGTGAGCGACGGCCGGACGAGCGCGAACTCGTGCACGGGCCCGGCGGCGAGCGCCGCGCGCAGCACGGCCTGCTCGCGCCCGCCGGGGACGCCCCCGGTCCCGTCGCCGGTCGACCCACCGGGCACGAGCTCGACGACGGTGCGCGACCCCTCCAGGCTGACGGCCCGCGCGTCGGGCACGGCACCGATCCACGTGGCGCCGGGCGGGCCGTCCACGACCCAGCGCTCCTGCTCGGTGCGACGGAGCTCGTCGATCGTGCCGACCTCCACCATCGCGCCGTCCTTGATGATGCCGACGCGGTCGCACAGCCGTTCCACGAGGTCGAGCTGGTGCGAGGAGAACACGACGGGCACGCCCGCCTGGGCGCGGTCGCGCAGGACCCCGCTCATGACGTCGACGGCGACGGGGTCGAGCCCGCTGAACGGCTCGTCGAGCACGAGCAGCTCGGGGTCGTGGGTGAGCGCGGCGGCGAGCTGGACGCGCTGCTGGTTGCCGAGCGAGAGCTTCTGCACCTCGTCGCCGCGGCGCGCCTCGACGCCGAGCGTCGTGGTCCAGCGCTCCATCGCGTCCTTCGCCGCCGCGGCGGACAGCCCGTGCAGCCGGGCGAGGTAGACGAGCTGCTCGCCGACCTTCATGCGCGGGTAGAGGCCGCGCTCCTCCGGCATGTAGCCGATGCGGCGGCGGGCGGCCAGGTCGAGGGGCCGGCCCTCCCACCGGACCTCGCCGCCGTCGGCGGCGAGGACGCCGAGGACGATGCGCATCGTCGTCGTCTTCCCGGCGCCGTTGGAGCCGACGAAGCCGAAGATCTCCCCGGCGCGGACGTCGAACGACGTGCCGCGCAGGGCGCGCACGTCGCCGTAGGACTTGGTCAGCGAGTCGATCTCGAGTGTCGCCATGCGCTCCACACAACCACGCGCGAGCGCGCGCGGCACGGGACAGATGTCACGTCCTGACCGTGCGGAGGCAGGGGATGCGCCCCTGCCGAGGTCGGGCCCCGCCGGTCAGCCGAGGTGCTCGTCGCGCACCGTGGGCAGCGTCCGCGCGGCCCGCACGGCGAGGCGCAGCATCGTCCCGGTCGCCTCGTCGACGGCTGCGGCGTCGTCGCGCCGGACGGCGTCGAGCGAGACCCAGAGCAGCTCGCGGGCGAGCGCGGCGTCCTGCTCGTCGAGCCGCCCGGACACCGACTCGACGGCGCTCATCGCGACGAGCACGCGCATCACGGCCGACGTCGGGGGCGCGACCCGCACGCGCCGGATCTCCACGGCCCGGCGCAGCGCGCGACGCTCGACCCGCGTGAGGCGCGGGCCCGTCAGGTGCAGGAGCACGACGGTGAGGAGCGCCGCCACGAGCCCGAGGACGGCGGCGAGGAGCAGCGTCTCGGGCGCCGCCAGGTTCCGCCCGGCGACCAGGGCGGCGAGCGCGGTGGTCACGCCCGCGACGAGGCCGATCCGCACCACGTCGACCGACGCGCGCCACTCCGCGTGCCGGCGCACCCGGTCCAGCTCGTGGGGGGTGAGGCCCGGGACGAGCACGTCGGTGCGCTGGACGACGCGCGCGGGCGAGCCCGGGACGTCGCCCTGCAGACACCGTGCGGTCGTCCAGGTCACGTACCCCCAGACCGTGGGACGGATCTCGTCCCGTGGGTCGCCGTACCCCTGGTCGGCCGACCGGTCGTGCCCGTGCATCCGCTGCCCCGCTTCGTCGTTCTGCTCTGCCGCCAGAGAGACGGGCTGACCCCGCTGTCATGACGCGGGTTCGGAGGGCGGATCTGCGTCAGGACCTCGTGGTGATGAGGTGCGGCCGCTTTTCCATCTCCGCGAGGCCGTTCCAGGCGAGGTTGACGAGGTGCGCCGCGACCTCCGTCTTCTTGGGGGAGCGCGCGTCGAGCCAGTACTGACCGGTGAGGGCGACCATGCCGACGAGCATCTGCGCGTAGATGGGCGCGACCTTCGGGTCGAGGCCGCGCGTGCGGAACTGGTGCGCGAGGAGGTGCTCGACCTGCGTCGCGACGTCGCCGATGAGGCTCGAGAAGGTGCCCGTGGCCTGCGCGACGGGGGAGTCGCGCACGAGGATCCGGAAGCCGTCCTCGGACGCCTCGATGTACGACAGGAGCGCGAGCGCCGTGCGCTCCAGCAGCACCTTCGGGTGGCCGCCCTCGTCGAGCGCGCCCGACAGCGCCGCGGTGAGCGCCTGCACCTCGCGGTCCACGACGACCGCGTAGATGCCCTCCTTGCCGCCGAAGTGCTCGTACACGACGGGCTTGGACACCTCGGCGCGCGCGGCGATCTCCTCGACGCTCGTCCCCTCGAACCCCTTCTCGGCGAACAGCCTGCGGCTGACGGCGAGCAGCTGCTCGCGCCGCTGGCTCGCGGTCATGCGGGATCGGGGGGTGCGTCTGGAGTCGGCCACAGGTCCATCATGCCGTGCGGGCGGTCGCCGCAGCCGGAGGGTCCGCGCCCGCCGGCGCGGGCGTCGTCGGGCGGGCGCGCGCACGGGTGTGGTGCGGGCCACGCCCCGCGTCCGGCGCGGATGGGGCGAGACGGGCACGCGCGGCGTCGGGCACGGGGACCGACCTGGCAGACTGTTCCCGGACCCGGCCCGCCCGCCGCGGCCCGGGTCGAACCGGGGCGCGGCGACGGGCAGGTGGCGAGCACGTGACGAGCACGTGACGAGCAGGGCGTCGCCGGGTCCGGTCCGCCTTGGTGTAATCGGCAGCACAAGGGTTTTTGGTGCCCTTGGTCCAGGTTCGAGTCCTGGGGGCGGAGCTCGTGCCACCGATCCCGAGGGGAACACCCATGGAAGCTCAGCAGGGCACCGACACCACCGTCGCCCCCGCTGCCGTGATCGTCCTCGCCGCAGGCGAGGGCACGCGGATGAAGTCGTCCACCCCCAAGATGCTGCACACGCTCGCGGGCCGCAGCCTGCTCGGGCACGTGCTCGTCGCCGCGCGCTCGCTCGACCCGGCGCTGCTCGCCGTGGTCGTGCGGCACGAGCGCGACCGCGTCGCCGAGCACGCCGTGTCGGTCGACCCGGACGCGGTCGTTGTGGACCAGGACGAGATCCCGGGGACGGGCCGCGCCGTGCAGTGCGCGCTCGCCGCGCTCGACGCGAAGGCGCACGCGCAGGCGCTCGTCCACGGCCTGCCCGACGGCGAGGAGGGGCGCGGCGTCGGCGACGGCCTCGAGGGCCCCGTGGTCGTCACCGCGGGCGACACCCCGCTGCTCGACGGCGGCACCCTCGCCCAGCTCCTCGCGGCGCACGTCGCCGACGGCAACGCCGTGACGATGCTGACGACGCAGCTCGACGACGCGACGGGCTACGGCCGCGTCGTCCGCGACGAGACGACCGGCGACGTCCTGCGCATCGTCGAGCACAAGGACGCGTCGGCCGACGAGCTCGCGATCCGCGAGATCAACGCGTCGATCTACGTCTTCGACGCCGCCGTCCTGCGGCGCGGGCTCGGCACGCTCGGCCGCGACAACGCGCAGGGCGAGGTCTACCTGACGGACGTCGTCGCCGCGGCGCGCGCCGAGGGCGGCGTCGTGCGGGCGCTCGTCTCGGACGACCCGACGGTCGTCGAGGGCGTCAACGACCGCGTGCAGCTCGCGACGCTGCGCGCCGAGCTCAACCGCCGGATCCTCGAGGACTGGATGCGCGCGGGCGTGACGGTCGTCGACCCGGCCACGACGTGGGTCGACGTCGACGTCGAGCTCGCGCGCGACGTGACGCTCCTCCCCGGGACGCAGCTCCACGGCGCGACGGTCGTCGCCGAGGGCGCGACGGTCGGCCCGGACACCACGCTCACCGACACGGAGGTCGGCGCCGGCGCGACCGTGACCCGCACGCACGGCTCGCTCGCGGTCCTGGGCGCGGGGACGTCCGTCGGACCGTTCGCGTACCTGCGGCCCGGCACCGTGCTCGGTGCGCAGGGCAAGATCGGCACGTTCGTCGAGACGAAGAACGCGGAGATCGGCGAGGGGTCGAAGATCCCGCACCTGTCCTACGTCGGCGACGCGACGATCGGCGACCACACGAACATCGGCGCCGCGTCGGTCACGGTCAACTACGACGGCGTGCACAAGCACCGCACCGTCATCGGCTCGCACGCCCGCACCGGCGCGGACAACATGTTCGTCGCGCCCGTGAGCGTCGGCGACGGCGCGTACACCGCCGCCGGGTCCGTCATCCGCCGCGACGTGCCCGCGGGCGCGCTCGGCGTGAGCGGGGGCCAGCAGCGCAACATCGAGGGCTGGGTCGAGCGGCGTCGCGCCGGCACGCCCGCCGCCGAGGCCGCGGCCGCCGCGCGCGCCGCGGACCCGGAGGCGCCCCCGCTCGGCGCACAGGCGCAGGCCCAGCTCGCGGACCAGAGCGCCGCCGCGACGGCCGACCGCCCCACCCCGCCGCCGCCCGCGCCCGAGCTCGAGCACACGCTCGAGGCGCTGCGTGGCGGTCGCCCCGCCACCACGACAGACTGACCGCGACCGGCCAGCCGACCTCAGACCTACCCCGCACCCGGAAACCCCACCGAAGGAACCCACTGGTATGAGCAGCACGATCGCCGGCAACGGGGAGAAGTCCCTCGTCCTCGCCTCGGGGCGCGCGCACCCCGAGCTGGCCAACGACGTCGCGCGGGAGCTGGGCATCGACCTGCTGCCCACGACCGCGTACGACTTCGCGAACGGCGAGATCTACGTCCGGTTCGGCGAGTCGGTCCGCGGCTCGGACGTCTTCATCCTCCAGAGCCACACCGCGCCGATCAACCAGTGGATCATGGAGCAGCTGCTCATGGTCGACGCCGCGAAGCGCGCCTCGGCCCGCACGATCACGGTCGTGCAGCCGTTCTACGGGTACGCCCGCCAGGACAAGAAGCACCGCGGTCGCGAGCCGATCTCGGCGCGCCTCATGTCCGACCTGTTCACCGCCGCGGGCGCCGACCGTCTCATGAGCGTCGACCTGCACGCCGCGCAGACGCAGGGCTTCTTCGACGGGCCGGTCGACCACCTGTGGGCGATGCCGATCCTCACCGACTACGTGCGCTCGCGCGTCGACACGTCGAACGTCACGGTCGTCTCGCCCGACGCGGGCCGCATCCGCGTCGCCGAGCAGTGGGCCGCGAAGCTCGGGGGCGGGCCGCTCGCGTTCGTCCACAAGACGCGCGACGTCACGCGCCCGAACCAGGCCGTCGCGAACCGCGTCGTGGGTGACGTCGAGGGCCGCGACTGCGTGCTCGTCGACGACCTCATCGACACCGGCGGCACGATCGCCGAGGCCGTGCGCGTCATCCTCGCCGCGGGCGCGCGGTCGGTCATCGTGGCCGCGACGCACGGCGTGCTGTCCGACCCGGCGGCCCAGCGCCTGTCCGAGTGCGGGGCGAGCGAGGTCGTCATCACGGACACGCTGCCCATCGCGGCGGACAAGCAGTTCCCGCAGCTCACGGTGCTCTCGATCGCGCCGCTCATCGCGCGCGCGATCCGCGAGGTGTTCGACGACGGCTCGGTCACCTCGCTGTTCGACGGCAACAGCTGAGGCTCAGCCCAGCCACCCGGCCAGCGCGGCGCACAGCCGGTCGCGCTCCGACGGCGTGAGCCGCAGGCGCCCGACGCGTGACCGCAGGGCGCCGGCGACGTCGTCGGGGAGGCCCTGCCCGGCCGGGGGCAGGGCGCCCACGTCGTGCGCGAGCAGCACGTCGAGCACGTCGCAGCGGCCCGGGAGCGCCGGGAGGTCCGCCGCGAGGTGCGCGGCGGCGCGCACCCTCGCGGCCTCCTCGGGCGTCGTCCCGAGGAGCGCCGCGAGGTCGGGCGGGGGGGCCGCCACGATCCGCTGCTCCGTCGTCAGGCCCCACGCGCGCAGGGCCGGCGCGTACCGGGCGAACGGGGCGACCGCGAGCAGGTCGAGCGGGTCCTGCCCGAACTCCGCGGCGTACTCCGGCCGCTCGCGGTAGGCGGCCAGCATCGGGTCGTCGTGGAGCCACGCGCGCAGGTCGGCGAGCACGACCGCACGCCGCAGGTGGTCGGTCGTGCGGAGCGCGTCCGCGGCACCGAGCGGCGTCGTGCGGACGGCGTACGTGCACGCCAGGTTGTACTCGCCGGTCGGGGTCGTGGGGGACGGCGCGTCCGCGCCCTCGGGGTCGCGGGCCAGGGCGGCCCGGTAGGCGCGCCGCAGGCGCTCCCGGGGCGTCTCGGCCGTCTCGCTCGGCTCGCCCGGCTCCGTCCCCGGTGCCGTCGGCACCCGTTGCGGTGCCACGGGCTCCAGCGCCCGGGCCGCGGCCTCCGCCTGGCGGTAGAGGCTCTCGACGGCGTCCTGGAGCCGGACGACGAGCGCGTCCTCCCGCCCCGCGGCACGCTCCACCGCGAGCGCCTCCAGCAGCGCGCGGACCGCGTCGACGGCGGTCGCGTCGAGCCTGCCCGCCGGGTCGTCCCCGTCGCGGCCCGGGGCGAAGCATGCGTTGACCGTCGTCGCGGCGCGCGAGTACTGGGCCCGCAGCCGCAGCGAGCGGTACCCGCTGCGGCCCGCCGTCCGGGCGACGAACCGTCGAGCCAGCGGCCGTACGCGTCGAGGTCCTCGCGCAGGGTGTGGTGCCGGCCCTCGGCGTGCGCGAGGGCGACCTGGGCCAGGTCGTTGCGCGGGTCGACGTCGACGGCGCGCGCGAGGAGCTCCCGCTCCCGGTCCGGCGCGTCGGTGAGGTCGCTCTGGGCGACGTACTGGAGGGCGAGGCTGCGCCACGACGTCGCCCCGCACAGCCCCTCGAAGCCCGCGTGGTGGCGTGCCAGCGTCAGCAGCACGACGGCCGCCGCGGCGCGGTAGAGGTCGACCTGCGCCGCGGCGGCGGCCGACGCCGGGTCGTCGGGGTCGAACCGCAGGAGCCCCGCCCGGTCGAGCGCGGCGGAGCCCGCGGCCCGTCCGTTCCTCGTGACGACGACGGCCAGGTGGTCGGCGTCCCGCTCCTCGACCGTGACCCGCCAGGGGACCGAACCGACGACGCCCTGGGCGAGGCTGACGACCGCCTTGACGAACGCGCCCTGGGGCAGCTCGGACAGCGCGGACCCGCTGAGGGCGCTGATGTCCGTGCCGCGGGGCACCTCCAGGCCGCGCGGCGGCTCGGCGCCCAGCTCGCCCAGGAGCGCGACGAGGCGCGCCCCGCCCGTCCCCTCGTGCGACGTCGTCCGGTCGCCCGAGCGGCCCGACGTCACCTCGATCGTCAGCCGCAGCCGGGTCGCGAGGACCGTGGCGACGAGGAGCACGCCGAGCGCCGCCAGGACGGCCCCCGCCGCGAGGGACCCCGCCGCGACGGGCCCTGCCGCGACGGTGCCCGGGCCCCCGAGGGCGCGGGCCGAGAGCACGACGGCCGCGACCGCGGCGACGCCGGCCACGGCGGTCGCCCACGCCCACCAGCGGGTGCGGTCGGGGCCGGCACCCGGCGCGACGAGCCGCCCGAGGGCGAGCGCCACCGCCACGACACCGGCGACGAACCCGAGCACGAGGACCACGACCGCGAGGGTCACGCCCGCGACGCCGGAGCCCGTCCATGTGCTCGCGCCCGCGGCGGGACCCCACACGAGGAGCGCCGCGCCGGCGACGAGGGCGCCCCACCCGGCGGCGCCCGCGCGCACGCGCTCTCCCGCGGACAGGACGGGCCAGCGCAGCGTGACGGGGACGACGAGCCGCGCGACGACGGCGAGCACGAGGACGCCGACGAGGAGCGCGAGCAGGAGCGGACCCAGGGGGGAGACCGCCTCGACGAACCCGTCCCAGGCGGACGCCGCGCGGTCCGGGACCGTCGTCTCCTCCTCCTGCGCCGCGCGGACCACGGCGGCGGCCCGCGCGTCCTGCGCGTCGAGCGCGAGCGCCTGCTCCGCGCGGGCCTGCGCGGCGGCCCAGGACTCGGCCTCCCCGGACGTCGGCCGCGCCCCGCCGGGCTCGAGGGCCTCCGCCTCGGCGGCGAGCGTCGCGGCGGTGTCCCGCGCGGCGACCGCCGCGTCCCGCACGTCGGCGCACGCCGTGGCCCGCGCCGCCGGGTTCGCGGGGGACGTGGCCGTCGCGCGGTAGGCGTCGATCAGGGCGAGCGCGTCCCGGGGGCGTGAGTCGTCGAGCAGCGCGAGCGCGTCGGCGCACGCGCGCGGCGTCGTGGCGGCCGCCGGGTCGGTGCCCGCAGCGTCCGCGGCGGCCGCCCCCGGGGCCGGGGCGAGCGCGACGAGCAGCACGGCGAGCGCGAGGAGACGTCTCACGCGGACCTCCCGGGTGCGGTGACGGGCACGACGTCGTGCCCCTCTGACACGAGAGTGGCAGGCCGCGGGCCGTCCGTGCCGCCCTCACCCGGGTGAAACGGGAGCGACGCCGGGCGGTCCGTGCGAGCATGACGGCCATGAACGGCTCTGGGGTGACGACCACCGGTCAGGGAGCGGTGACGGCCACGCCGGACGTCGCCGTCGTCGAGCTCGGCGCCGAAGCGAGCGCGCCCGGCGTCCAGGACGCGCTCGACCGCGCCAACGCCGGGCTCGCCGCGGCGCGGGACGCGCTCGTCGCGCACGGCGTGGCGCCGTCCGACCTGCGCACGTCGCAGACGTCCACGTGGACCGAGCAGCGCGAGGACGGCCCCCGCACGACCGCCCGCCTCACGCTGCGCGCGACGCTGCGCGACGTGGGGGCGAGCGGCGAGGTCGTGCGCGCGGCGCTCGACGCCGCCGGCCCGACGGGCCGGCTCGACTCGACCAGCCTCGCGGTGGGGGACCCCGCCCCGCTCGCGGCAGCGGCGCGCGAGGCCGCGTTCGCCGACGCGCGCGCCCGCGCCGAGCAGTACGCCCGCCTCGCCGGACGCTCGCTCGGTCCGGTCGTCGAGATCCGGGAGGACGACGGCGCGCCCGCCCCGGTGGCGCGCGTCCTCGCGGCGAAGGCGACGAGCGACGCGCTCGTCGTCGAGCCGGGCAGCCAGGAGGTCCGCGCGACCGTCACCGTCCGGTGGGAGCTCGCCGACCCGGCGGACCGGGGCCCGGCGTCGCCGACGGCGTGAGACCTGCACCGGGCACCGGTGACAAACGGCAGGTGCCCGGCCCCGTCGCCCGGTCCTAGCGTGGACCCATGCTCATCCTCGAGGACTACCTGCTGCTCACGCTCGACGACGTGACCGGGAAGGCCGTCGTCGACGCCTCGTACCGCGAGCAGGTCGCCGCGGGCGCGCTGCTCGTCGAGCTCGCCCTGCTCGGGCGGGCCGACCTCGCGGGCGACGGCGACGGCGGCCGGGTGGGCCGCATCGTCGTGCGGGACGCGTCCCCGACCGGCAACGCGCTGCTCGACGAGGCGCTCGACGTCGTGCGGGCGCGCGAGGGCTCCACGCCGAAGGCGCTCGTCGCGCCGATCGCCAGGCTCCGGCCCGCCGCCCGCGCGGTCGCGGCGCTCGCGGAGCGCGGCGTCCTGCGGCGCGAGGAGGGCCGCGTGCTCGGCATCTTCCCGACGACGCGCTTCCCCGCGGCGGACTCCCGCCACGAGGACGCGGTGCGGGCCGACCTCCGACGCGTCCTCGTCGAGGGGCAGGCGCCGGACGCGCGCGCGGCGGCGATCGTCGCGCTGCTCGCCGCGACGGGCCAGGCGGGCCGGGTGCTCGCGAGCGGCGGCAGCGACGCCGACGGCGGGCCCGGACGCACCCCCGCGGGGCGTCGCGACGTCGATGCCCGGGCGCGCGAGATCGCGCGCGAGAGCTGGGCGAGCGAGGCCGTGCGCGCGTACGTCGAGGAGGTCACCGCGGTGATCCTCGTCGGCGCGACCGTGGCCACGACCGTCGCGACGACCACCGCGACGGGCTGAGCGCGCGCGATCTCGCCCGGGTGAAATGACGGCGAGGCCCTCGTGGCCGTCGCCGTGGCGAGGGTAGGTTCGCACGGTCCGCGTCGGTCCCGACGGCCGGGGGTCTCCCGGTCCGGTCGTGGCAGCGCCCGCGCGGACCCGCCCGCAGCGTCCGGAGGTGACGACGTGCCCCGGCAGCAGACCGCCGAGCGAGTACGCCTGCGCTGGCCCGACGCCGCGCGCGGCCTCGCCATCCTGCTCGTCGTCGTGCTGCACGCGACGCGCGCGCTCGGCGACCTCGACCTCTCCGGCGCCTGGGGCACGGTCCTGGCCGGGTGGGACCGCGTGAACGCGGCGCTCGGCACGATGCGCATGCCGCTCTTCTTCGCCGTCGCGGGCCTGTTCGCCGGGAAGTGGGTCCGCGGGCCCTGGCGTGCGCTGCTCGCTTCGAAGGTCGCGCTCTTCGCCTGGCTCCTGCTCCTGTGGCCGTTCGTCCGGGCGCTCGGCTACCTCCTCGGGGCCGTCGTCGCGGGCGACCCCGACCCGGTGCACGAGGCGCTCGTCGGGCTCGAGCTCCCGCCCGGCCTGGCCGACGACGGCGGACCCGCCCTGCAGGTCGGCACTGCCGCGCTCTCGGCGTGGGTGTGGCCGTCAGGGATCCGCTGGTTCCTCTGGGCGCTCGCGGTGTTCTTCGTCGTCGCGAAGCTGCTCTCGGGGCTGTCCCCGCGCGTGCAGCTCGTCGGGGCGGCGGCCGTGTCGCTCGCGGCGTTCGCGTTCGCGCTCGAGCTGCCGAACAACGCCTGGGACAGCGCGCCGAAGTACTTCGTCTTCTTCCTGGGCGGCCTCCTCCTGCGCGACCGCGTCCTGGGGCTGACCGAGCGCCTGACGCTGTGGACCGGCGCGGGCGTCGTCGCGCTCTGGGTCGCGGGCTGCGTGCTCGCGGCGCACGTGGCGTCGGGCGTCCTGCTGTGGGTCGTGTGCGTGCTCGGGGTGGCCGCGGGCATCGTGCTCGGCGTCGCGACGAGCGGCCTGCGGCCGCTGCGCGCGCTCGGGACGCGGACGCTGCCCGTCTACCTCACGCACATGCTCGTCATCCACGCGATCCTGCTCGTCGGCGGCGACGCGCTCGACGCCGTGCCCGCCCCGGTGGCCGCGCTCGCGCCGCCCGTGCTGGCGCTCGTCGCGACCCTGGCCTCGGTCGGCGTGCACGCCGTCGTCTCCCGGACCCCGGTCTACTGGCTGTACGAGCTGCCCCGGAGCCTCGCGCGCCGGCTCGCCGGCCGGCCCGCGCCCCGTCCCGAGACCGCCCGGGCCGACGCGACGCCCTGACGCCTTTCCCGTCGACGGCCGCGCGCCTCGCGGCGGCGGCTCCGGGCTGGGCGGCGGGGAGCGGGTTTCCGACTCGCGCCGCGCCCGGGTACAGTTATCAGGTTGCCTCGGCGAGGGACGTCTGACGGCCGGCAGCGCTGGACCGGTGAGCACACCGGCGGCGCGGGACCGCACGTGTCAGCCAGACCTGTTGGATCTCCGTTATCGACTGGGCGGTCGTCCTCCTGCGCGCCCGTCACACGTCCCGCGCCGACGCAACCGCCCGTCCGGGAGGCCCTCTCACCGTCCGGACAGCCGACCGTCCCCCACTGGCGGCCGGCCCGCAACGCATCTTCCAGGAGTGATCCACGTGTCCGAGATCAAGCTCGCCGCCGAGGCCCGCACCGAGTTCGGCAAGGGCGCCGCGCGCCGCATCCGCCGCGCCGACAAGATCCCCGCCGTCCTCTACGGCCACGGCAGCGCTCCGGTGCACGTCACCCTGCCGGGCCACCAGACGATGCTGGCGCTCAAGCACTCGAACGCGCTCTTCTCCATCGAGCTCGAGGGCAAGGGCCAGCTCGCCATCGCCAAGGACGTCCAGCGCGACCCGGTCCGCAACGTCATCGAGCACGTCGACCTGCTCATCGTGAAGAAGGGCGAGAAGGTCGCCGTCGAGGTCCCGGTCGCCGTCACCGGCGAGTCCGCCCCCGGCACCATCCACCTCGTCGACCTGCAGACCCTCGCCATCGAGGCCGAGGCGACGCACCTGCCCGAGTCCGTCGAGGTCTCCATCGAGGGCCTCGAGGCCGGCACGACCGTCACGGCGGGCGAGGTGAAGCTCCCCTCCGGCGCGACGCTCACGACGGACCCCGAGCTCGTCGTCGTGACGATCTCCGTGCCGCAGGACAACTCGGCGGACATCGAGGCCGCCGAGGCCGAGGCCGCCGAGCAGGCCGCCGGCTCCGAGGCCGCCGCCGAGGCGACCGCGGGCGAGTGACCCCCCGCGCGGACGTCGTCCGCGCCATGCTCTCGTCGAGGCGTCCGGCACCCTGGTGCCGGACGCCTCGTGCGCGTCGGGAGCCGGGACCGTGCAGGACGTCAGCGAAGGAACGGTGCACATGAGCGACCAGCCGTGGCTCGTCGTCGGGCTCGGGAACCCGGGTTCCGGCTACGCCGGCAACCGCCACAACCTCGGCCACATGGTCCTGGACGTCCTCGCGGGCCGGGCCGGCGCCCGGTTCGCGCGGCACCCGCGCGCGCAGGCCGCCGTCGCGGAGGCGCGCCTCGGCATGCTGCCCGGCGGGCGCCCCGGGCCGCGCGTCGTGCTCGCGAAGCCCACGACGTACATGAACGTCTCGGGCGGGCCCGTGGCGGGCCTCGCGAAGTACTACGGGATCGACCCCGAGCACGTGGTCGTGGTCCACGACGAGGTGGACATCCCCTTCGGCGCGGTCAAGCTGAAGATCGGCGGCGGCGAGGGCGGCCACAACGGGCTGCGCGACATCACCAAGGCGCTCGGCACGAAGGACTACGTGCGGGTCCGAGGCGGCGTCGGGCGTCCGCCCGGCCGCATGGACACCGCCGACTACGTGCTCAAGGACTTCAAGGGCACCGAGGCGAAGGAGCTGCCCTTCCTCCTCGACGACGCGGCCGACGCGGTCGAGATGCTGCTCACCGAGGGGCTGCTCGCGGCGCAGGGCAAGTACCACGCCCGAGCCTGACCCGCCCCGCCCGTCACGGCCCCTCCACCCCGTGCCGCCGGGGAAATCACCCGGGTGAGGCTCCGGGAACCCGGCCCCACGGGCCCCGCGCACCACTAGCCTCGCAGGAAGGCACAGGGCGGCAGGGCGGGAGTGACGGTGGCGGCGACGCTGAGCATCGCGATGGTGGGCACGCGCGGCGTCCCGGCAAGGTACGGCGGCTTCGAGACGGCGGTCGAGGAGGTCGGCTCGCGCCTCGCGGCGCGCGGGCACCGCGTCCGCGTCTACACGCGCACGGGGAACACCGAGGACGTCGTCCGCGAGCACCTCGGCATGGAGGTCGTCACGGCGGGCGCGCTGCGCAGCCGCTCGCTCGAGACGCTGAGCCACACGGGCCTGTCCGTCGCCCACCTCGTCGCGCACCGCACGGACGCGGCCTTCGTCTTCAACGCGGCCAACGCCCCGTTCCTGCCGCTGCTGCGCGCGGCGCGCATCCCGGTCGCGACCCACGTGGACGGGCTCGAGTGGCGGCGCGCGAAGTGGGGCCCCGCGGGCCGCCGCTACTATCGCGCGGCCGAGACGACGGCCGTCCGGTGCTCCGACGCGATCATCGCCGACGCCCGGGGCATCCAGGACTACTACGCGCGCGAGTACGGCGTCCCGTCGTCGCTCATCGCGTACGGCGCCCCGTTGCTCGACGACGACCGCGGCGCGCGCGTCGCCGAGCTCGGGCTGGAGCCCGAGGGCTACCACCTCGTCGTCGCGCGGTTCGAGCCCGAGAACCACGTGCAGGAGATCGTCGAGGGCTACGTGCGGTCCGCCGCGACGAAGCCCCTCGTGGTCGTCGGCTCGGCGCCGTACTCCGCGGAGTACACCGACCGGATCGACCGGCTCGCGCAGGGGGACGAGCGGGTCCGGCTGCTCGGCGCGGTGTGGGACCAGGAGCTGCTCGACGACCTCTACGCGTCCGCGTTCACCTACGTCCACGGGCACTCCGTCGGGGGGACCAACCCCTCGCTCCTGCGCGCGATCGGCGCCGGCGCGCCCGTCGTCGCGTTCGACGTGGACTTCAACCGCGAGGTCGTGCGCGACCCCGGCCTCTACTTCCGCGGCCCGCACGACCTCGCCGGGATCCTGGAGGACGCCGAGCGCGACGAGCTCGGGACGATCGAGCGCGGCCGCGCGAACCGCAAGCGGGCCGAGGACTACTCGTGGGACGACGTCGCCGACGGGTACGAGCAGCTCGCGCGCGACCTCTCGGCCCGGCGCACGCCCGGGCCGTGGCGGACCGCGCGCCGTCGCGCCGCTGCCGCGGACCGGCAGGACGCGCCTCGCCCCGCCGCAGCCGCCGGTGACCCGGCCCTCGGTGACCCGGCCCTCGGTGACCCGCCCCGCCGGGTCCTGTTCGACGCCTACTGGTGGGACCGGGGGCCGTTCTCGAACCGGTCGGTCCAGCGCGCGCTCATCCACCACTGGCACGAGCGGTTCCCGCAGGACGAGCTCGTGCTCGCCGTCCGCGGCGGGGAGAGTGCTGCGCCGTCGGACCTGCCGCCCGGCGCGCGGACGATCGGGACGCGCCTGTACCCGCACGCGCTGTCGAACGCGGTCGAGCTCGGCCGGCTCGCGCGGACGGTCCACGCGGACGTCGTCGTCGCCCACAACTACACGCCGGTCGGGCGGGTCCCGGCGGTGACGTTCGTCCACGACGTGATGTTCCGCGACCACCCCGAGTGGTTCTCGCGGACCGAGCGCGCGTACTTCGCGCCGATGATCCCGCTCTTGCGCGCGGCGGACGCGGTCGCGACGTCGTCGCGCACGGAGGCGGACCGCATCGAGGGCCGCTCCGGCCGCCCGGTCACGCCCGTGGGGCTGGGCGTGCCGCGCACCCTGACCGACGCCGTCCCGCGCCCGCCCGCAGGGATCGACCCGGGGCTCCCGTTCGCGCTGTGCGTCGGGCGCCTCAACGTCCGCAAGAACCTCGAGGCCGTGCTGCGCGCCGTCCCGCTGTCCGCGCGGCTGGGGCCCGAGGCGCCGCTCCTGGTCGTCGGGGGAGCCGAGCACTCCGGCGTCGCCCCGGACCTCCCGCCCGGCACGGACGCGCTCCTCGCGAGCGGTGCGGTGCGGCTGCTCGGCGCGATCGACGACGCCGAGCTCGCGTGGCTCTACTCCCGCGCCGCCGTCACGGCGTTCCTGTCGCGCGACGAGGGCTTCGGGCTGCCCGTGCTGGAGGCGACGCACTTCGGCTCGCCGCTCGTGCTGGCCGACACCCCCGTCTTCCGCGAGCTCGCCGACGGCCTCGCGCGCTTCGTCCCGCTCGACGCGCCGTCGCGCGACGTCGCGGCCGCGCTGGACGCCGCCTGGGGGACGACCCCGGACGCCGCGCTGCGCGAGCGGCTGCTCGCCCGGTACGAGTGGGACCGCGTGGTGGAGCGGCTCCGCGGGCTCGTCCCGTGACGCGGCCCCGTGTCGTCGTGCACCTCGCGCACGAGCAGGACCCGGTGGCGTGGCGGGCGCGGTACGCGGCGGGGGAGACCCTGGACCGCACGCCCTACGGCTACGACCTCGCCGCGGGCACGGTCGACCTCGCGTGGAGCGTGTCCCACCGCGAGCGGCCGTCCGTGGCGCGCGTGCGGCGCGCGCTCGCGGCGCGGCTCGGGACCGACGTCGTGCACGCGTGGCGCAACCGCGCGCTCCTGGGGAGCGCCGACGTCGTGTGGACGCACACCGAGCGCGAGCACCTCGCGGTCGGCCTCGTGCGCGCGACGCTGCCCCGACGCCGCAGGCCCGCCGTCCTCGCGCAGTCCGTGTGGCTCTGGGACCGGTGGGACGACCTCGGTCGCGCCCGCCGCCGTCTCTTCGCGGCCGTGCTGCGCGGGCACGCGGTCGAGGCGGTGCACAGCGACGTCAACCGGCGCGTGGCGCTGGACCGGGTGCCCGGTCGTCGGGTCGTCCTCGTCCCGTTCGGGACGGCGCCCGCGACGGGGGAGGGGAGTGCCGCCGGGACCGACGGCCCCGGGACCGCGCCCGAGGTGCTGGCCGTGGGCAACGACCGGGACCGGGACTGGGCCGTGCTGCGCGCCGCGCTCGACCTGCTGCCCGGCGTGACCGCGCGCGTCGCGTCGCGGTCGGCGGCCGCGGCCCGGGTCGCGGTCCCGGGCCGGGTCGACGTCGCGCCCGCGACGGGCCGCGCCGAGCTCGCGCGGCTCTACGAGGGCTGCCGGGTCGTCGTCGTGCCGCTGCGCGAGAACCGGCACGCGTCCGGTGCGACGGCGTGCGTCGAGGCGATGGCGGCGGGCCGCGCGCTCGTCGTGACGGACGCGGGCGGGGTGCGGGACTACGTCGCGGGGACGCGGGCCCGGCTCGTCGCCCCGCACGACGCAGGAGCGCTCGCCGACGCGGTGCGGCACGCGCTCGGCCCGGGGGAGGCGACGAGCGCCGCGGACGTCCGGGCGCGGGGCCTGCGGCAGGAGGACTACGTCGCGCGGTACGTGCTGCTCACGCGGGCGCTCGTCGCTCAGGCGGAGATCCCCGCCGCGGTCTCGTCGTTCGAGCCGGTCGCCGAGGAGGCGGGCCTCGCCCCCTGAGGCGTCGCGCCGTCGCGGGCGTACTGCCGGTGCAGGTGCCCGAACGCACCGGCGACCATGCCCCGGCCCCGGTGGCTCGTGCGCAGGCCGCGCGCGTCGCTCTCCAGGTCTCCCGTCCAGCGGCCCCAGACGTGCCGGGCCGCGCCCGCGACGGTGCGGCCCGTGCCCCCGACGAGCGCGCGAGCCCGCACGAGCGCCCGGCGCGCGGGGCCCCGGGCGAGGCGGAGGTCGACCTGCACGGCGCCGTTCCCGCCGTTGAACGCGCGCCGCATGGCCCAGGCCCGGGTCATGCGCTCGGCCGGGACGAGGTCCTCCGCCTCGGACTCGTTGCACCACACGATCCGGCCGCCCGCGGCGACGAGCGCGCGCGAGAAGAGCGTGTCCTCGCCCCCGGCGAGGCCCAGCGTGACGTCGAACCGGGTCCCGAGCGACCGCACCTGCCGCAGGTCCAGCAGGAGGTTCCCGCTCGCCGCGACGGGGATCTCGATCCCGGTCGGGCGCGGTCGACGGCGGAACACGCCCGTCGCGAGCAGCCACGGGTCGGGCTCGTGCGCGAACACGGAGATCACGCGGCCCATGACGGCCGCCGGGCGACCCGTCTCGCGCCACGTGTCCACGAGGGCCGCGAGCCACCGCTCGCGCGGGCGCTCGTCGTCGTCGAGGAACGCGAGCAGGTCGGCGTCGGCCGTCTCGTCGAGCGCGCGGTCGCGCACGGCGGCGATGCCCGGGCGCGGCTCGACGACGTAGCGCACGGGCAGCGGGGCGTCCCGCACGACCTGCCGCGCCGACCCAGCGGGGTCGTTGTCCAGGACGAGCACCTCCACCCGGGCGCCCTCCACCTCGGCCACCCGCTCGGGCAGCCGTGCGAGCAGCCCGGCGAGCGTCGCGGGGCGCCGGAACGTCGGGACCGCGACGACCAGCCGGAGCTCAGGAGGGGGCGTCACTGCGGATGAACCTCATCTTCCCGCCCACCTGCGGGATGTGGTCGACGAGCTCGAGCGTCACCGGCACGAGCCCGCGCGTCGCGCGGCGCAGCGTCGCGAGGGCCCGCTCGATGTCGGCGCGCTCGTCGCTCGCCGGGATGCAGCGCAGCGTCACCGCGTAGTCACGGCCCTGCACGATCTCGAACTGGCGCACCGAGAGCGGCGCGTGGTCGAAGATGTGGCCCAGCGCGCCGGCGATGGTCGTCCCGTCCGGGAGCCGGACGGCGTCGGACGCCCGCCCGGAGACGGCGCCGAGCCGGGGCAGGGACCGCCCGCACGCGCACGTCTCGCGGCGGATGCTGCTCACGTCGCCGAGGCGGTACCGCACCACGGGGAACACGCGGTTCGTCAGGTCGGTGACGACGACGTTGCCCTCCTGCCCGTCGGGGACGGGGCGGTCGTCGTCGTCGAGGATCTCGACGCGGCGCACGTCCCAGAACACGTGCATCCCCGACTGCTCGGCGCACTCGCCCGCGATCCACGGCACCTCGGCGCTGCGGTAGTGGTCGTAGACGGGGGCCCGGAGCGCCGTCGCGATCTCCGCGCGGACGCCCGGGGCGAGCGGCGCGGCCGTGACCGCGACCGCGCGCGGCGGCGCGAGCTCGATGCCGAGCCGCCCGGTGCGCCGGACGAGCTCGAGCACGCCCCCGCCGTAGCCGAGCAGGAAGGGCGGCCGCAGCCGGTTCCAGCGGCGCGCGAACTCGGTGACCGTCTCGTCCGTGATGCGGAACGCGTCGAGCTGCACGCGGCGGCTCGGGAGCCACTGCAGGTCGTGGCGGACGCGCGCGAGCCCCTCCAGCATGTGCCGGGTGATGATGCCGCGGTCCTCCCACGGCTCGACGCCCCACCACCGGAACAGGCGCCACTCGAGCGCGCGCGCCGGGAAACGCAGGTCGCGCAGCACGTGCAGCGGGAGACCCGTGCTGCCGCCCGTGCGCGACGTCGCGGACGTGCGGTCCGTCGCCTCGTCGGTGCGGATCGTGTCGAAGTGCTCGCGCAGCGCGGGCTTGTCGACGAGGGGGAGCGCGTCGAGCACCGCGTCGTCGTGGAGGTCGGCGGCCGTGATCCCGGCGTCGCGGTAGAGGTCCCTGTAGAACGGGCTGTGCTCGGACGCGAACCGGGCGTGCCGCAGCGCGCGCTCGCGCGAGAGCTGCTCGAGCGCCGGCCCCGGGAGGGCGTCGTGCCGCACGAACGCGTCGAGCTGCGCCGTGCTGTCCCGGCCCACGACGGCGGTCTTGGCGCGGAACGCCGCCTCGGCGATCACGCGGCCCCCTCCTGCCCGGGGCGTCGACGCGACCGCCGGCCCGCCAGGGCGGAGCGGTAGGCGCGGGCGTGCGCCGCCCCCGCGTCCGTCCACTCGCGGCGCGACAGGTCCGGTCGCGCGCCGTCCGGGATCGCGGCCGCCTCGGCGAGCGCCCCGACGAGGCGCTCGCCCGTGAGCCGGTCGTCGAACATGAGCACCCACTCGTCGCCCACCTCCTTCGCGAGGGCCTCGTTCACCGCGTTGCGCGGCACGAGGACCGGGCGGTCGAGCGACAGCGCGGCGAGCACGCTCCCGGAGTTGTGCATGAACCGGTACGCCAGCACCACGAGCTGGGACCGCGAGGCGAGGGCGACGAGCTCGTCGTCCTGGAGGAAGCGCAGGGTCAGCTCGACGCCGGGCAGGTCCGCGGTCTCCGCGCGCAGCGAGGTCTCGAGCTCGGCCGACGACGGGCGCCCGCCGATCTCCAGGCTCAGGTCGTCGCGCAGGGCGCGCGCCTCGCGGTAGGCGCGCACGAGGTCGCCCACGCTCTTGTAGCGACGCACGCCGCCGAAGTAGCCCGCACGCCCCGGGACCCGCTCGTCCCGGGCGTACCGGGCGAACCAGTCGCGGTAGTGGCCGTGGAGGATCGTGGTGCGCGGCTGCTCCGGGGGCAGCTCGGTCGTCTCGTTGAGGACGATGCGATGGTCCGTCGAGCGGTCGACGCGGACCAGGAGCCAGCGCGAGACGCGCGGGACGTCGGGCAGCTCGACGTTGTGGACCGTCCGCACGACGACCACGCGGCTCAGGCGGTGCCGCACGAGGATCGCGGCGACGAGCGCGTGCTTCGCGGCGGCCTTCCACCACGTGGTGCCCTCGAGCTTGCCCTCGGGCCAGTGCCAGTGGAAGACGTCGTAGCGGCCCACGATCGCCGTGCGCCAGTCGAAGCGCAGGTGCTCCACGGACGGCTCCGCCGCGAGGGCCGCGTCGAGCTGGGTGATGTACGGGTTCGTGGTCGGCCGCGGCGCGCGGAACGACTGCATCACCCGCACGGGCCTCACGAGGGGACTCCCGCCGTGGTCGCCGCGCCGCGTTCCAGGGCCTGGAGCGACCGGTACCACCGCACGGCCGCGAGGGGCAGGACGAGCGCGTTCACGACGGCCAGCGCGGTGTACACGACGAGGAACGCGGAGGGGAGCCACAGCAGCGCGAACGAGAGGCACAGGAAGCCGTAGTCGGTCGGGAGCACCGCGAGCGTGTAGAGCGGGTGCTCGCGGAGCCGGCCCCCGGTCCCGTGCGCGGCCCCGCCCGGCGAGCCCTTGGCGCGGCGCACCAGGTCGACCGCGACGATCCCGAAGAAGAACGTGCTGCTCACGACGCAGAACGCGAGGGGCACGACGAGCCAGCCGGCGTCGACGTCGTAGTACCGGAACCAGCAGACGAGCACCGCGAGGTGCAGGGCCACCGTCTTGAGGGCGTCGAAGAAGTGGTCGAGCCACTCGCCCGCCGCGCTCCCCGACCGCGAGAGCCGCGCGAGCTGGCCGTCCGCGGAGTCGAGGGCGTACCCGAGGACGAGGAGCACGACGGCCGCGAGCGACGACCCGAGCGTCGGCTCGGCGAGCGCGATGGTCGCGATCCCGGCGAGCGTCGTCGCTGCGCTGACGAGCGTCACCGCGTCCGGCGTCAGGCCGAGCACGTACGCGCCCGCGGCGAGCGGGCGGCCGAGCGGGCGGTTGACGAAGCGCGAGTACGCGGCCGCGCCGCTCGAGGACTTCTGCGCGTCGTGCAGTCGCGTCATCGCCGCGCCGAACTCGGACATGGGCACCTCGCGAAAGAGACGGGGGGAGCTTCTGGGAAGCGGCGGCGACGGATTGTCTGCCCGCCCCCGACCGTGCCGAGAATCGTATCCAGGCGGGGGCGGGTGAACAGCGGGTGAGGTTGTATCTCGCCCGGGTGAATTCCGGCGTCACGGCCCGACGGCGGGCTTAGGATCGCCGCGACGGCCGACGTGCCAGGACCTGGAGGTGACGACCGTGGACGACGTCTCGGACGCCTCCGGCGACCTCGCGATCGTGGTCGTGAGCTACGGCTCCGCCGCGCTCCTCGAGCGCAACCTCGGCGCGCGCGGCGCGGTCGGGGAGGCCCGCGTGGTCGTCGTCGACAACCGGTCGACGACGCCGGAGCGCGAGCGGGTCTCCCGCCTGGCGGGCGAGCGCGGCTGGGACCTGCTGACCCCGGCGGAGAACCTGGGTTTCGGCGGCGGTGCCAACCTGGGGATGCGCGCGGCGTTCGGCGCGGGCGCCGCCGAGGTGCTCCTGCTCAACCCCGACGCGACGATCGCCGCGGCCGACGTCCGGACCCTGCGGGCGGCCGTCCAGGACGACCGCCTGCTCCTCGTGTCCCCGGTCGTCCTCACGCCCGCCGGGCGCCGCTGGTTCGGGGGCCTCGACGTCTACCTCGACGACGGCACGTTCCGCGCGCCGTCGCGCCGCGACGAGCACCCGGGCGCCGCGCGCGTGGAGTGGCTCAGCGGCGCGTGCCTGCTCGTCACCCGGGAGGTCTGGGAGCGCACGGGCGGGTTCGACGACGCCTACTTCCTCTACTGGGAGGACGTCGACCTGTCCTACCGTCTGCAGCGCGCGGGCGGCCGGGTCGCCGTCGTCGAGGACGCCGTCGCGGTCCACGACGAGGGCGGGACCCACCGCGACGGCCGGCAGCGGCCGGAGGCCAAGTCGGAGACGTACTACTACTACAACATCCGCAACCGGATGCTGTTCGCCGCGCAGCACCTCGACGAGGTGTCCGTGCGGCGCTGGCGGCGCAGCGCGCCGGGCAACGCCCGCGCGGTCCTGCGGCGCGGCGGCCGGCGCCAGTTCCTGCGGCCGGTCGTCCCGCTGCGGGCGGCCTGGCGCGGGCTGCGCGACGGCCGGCGGGCGGCCCGGCAGGGCGCCGCGACGGCGGACCGGCGCGAGCCGGCACGGAGCACGACCGGAGGCGGACGATGAACGCGGAGAACGACGGCGCCCCCGAGGGCGCCACCCCGACGCGGCGGCCCTCCCGCCGTGCCGTCGCGGTGATCGGGGCGGCGGTCGCGCTCGCGGTCGCCGTCACCCTCGTCGTGCTGCAGCCGTGGCGGTCCGACGGCGACGAGTCCCCGGGCGGGACGGTCACGCCCGCGCCGGTCGCCTCCCCGGAGGAGAGCGGCGACGCCTCGGCGGACGCGACCGCGGACGACGCGGGCGACGGGGACGGCGGCGCCGCGGCGGACGGCGACGCGGCCGCCGGGACGGGCGAGACCGACGGGGCGGACCCCGCCGTCGTGCCCGTGGCCCCCGAGCTCGAGCCGGCCGCGCCCGACCAGACGGTCCAGGCGCCCGACGGCGTCACCGTGCGGCTCGCGCAGGTCGAGCACGTCGAGGGCGAGGCCGTGGCCGCGGGCGAGACCTCGGGTCCGGCCGTCCGCCTCACCGTCGAGGTCACGAACGGGACCGACGCCCCGCTCGACCTCTCCTACGCCGTGGTCAACGCCTACACGGGCGAGGACCGCGCGCCGGCCGGGCGCCTCGTGCAGCCCGGCGGCCGGCCCTTCGAGGGCGAGCTCGCCCCGGGCGAGAGCGGGACGGGCGTCGTCCTGTTCTCCATCCCCGACGCCGACCGCGACGACGTCACCGTCGCGGTGGAGTACGCGCCGGGCACGTCGACCGTGGTATTTCGCGGCGATCTGTCCTGACCCGCGCGGGAAGGGGCGGTAAATTTCGCCCGCTCGCGCCGTTCTGCGGCCGGTTCGCCGGCGCTACAGTCACAACGTCCGGCTGATGGACCGGCATTTCCGCGGGTCCGCGACGAAGAGAGTGACCCATGAAAAACAATGATGTGAGTCGGACGGTCGTCCAGGGCTCTCTTCGGGGCGCGCCGCCGGGACGGCGACGCGTCGTCGGCCGCGTCGCCGGGCTGACCGTCGCCGCCCTCGTCGCGACGGCCCTCGTCGCCCCGGCGGCCGGCGCGGTCGAGAGCGCGGCGCCCGCCGCGGCCCCCGCCGCCGTCGCGCCCGACGTGCCGGTCGCCGCGGCCGCCACCCCGGCCGACGCGACCGTCCCGGTCACGGCCGACCCCCTGCCCACGACCCAGATCGACGGGATCGTCTGGGCGCAGACCATCGTCGGCGGCCGCGCGTACGCCGGCGGCCAGTTCACCTCGGCACGCCCCGCGGGTGCGGCGGCCGGGACGGGGGAGACCCCGCGCGCCAACATCCTGCGGTACGACGTCGAGACCGGCGTGCTCGACGCGTCCTGGAACCCGGGCACGAACGGTCGCGTCCTCGCGATCTCGTCGTCGCCGGACGGCAAGCGGCTCTACGTCGCGGGCGCGTTCACCGAGATCGCCGGCCAGACGCGGTACCGCCTCGCGGCGTTCGACACCGCGACCGGCGCGCTCGTCTCGAGCTGGAACCCGGGCACAAACTCCACGGTCTACGACATCAAGGCGACGAACTCCACGGTCTACATCACCGGTGAGTTCTCCAACGTCAACAACACCGCGCGCGCCCGCATCGCCGCGCTGGACGCGTCCACGGGCGCGCTGCTCGGCTTCGCGCCGGAGCTCGCCGGCGGGTACGGCGGCCGCGCGATCGAGATCTCGCCCGACGGCGCCAAGGTGGTCGTCGCGGGCTCCTTCACGAGCACCAACGGGTCGACGAACCCCGGCCGTGGCATGGCGGCCCTCGACGCGACGACGGGCACCGTGCTCCCGTGGGCCGTCAACTCCGTGATCCGCAACGGCGGCGACAACGCCGCGATCTACTCGCTCGCGTCCGACGGCGACAGCGTCTACGGGTCGGGCTACGACTACGGCGGCAGCAAGACGGAGGACGACTTCGAGGGCTCGTTCCGCGCGAGCTGGTCCGACGGGTCGCTCGTCTGGATGGAGGACTGCCACGGCGACACCTACTCCGTGTACCCCGCCGGTGACTCCGTCTACGTCGCGACCCACGCGCACTACTGCGGCAACATCGGCGAGTTCCCGCAGACGGACCCCTGGACGGTGAACCACTCGCTGGCCTTCGCCAAGGAGCCGTCGGACCGCAAGATCACCCCGGACATCTGGGGCTACCGCAGCTTCACGGGCCAGACGGCGGGCAAGCTGCTGCACTGGTACCCGACGTGGAGCACGGGCAGCGCGTCCGGGATCTCGCAGGCCGGGTGGGACATCACGGCCAACGACAAGTACGTCGTGTACGGCGGCGAGTTCACGCGCGTCGCCGGGGCCCGGCAGCAGGGCCTGGTCCGGTTCGCGCGGCGCGACGTCGCTCCGACGAAGATCGGCCCGACGATCCAGGGCGGGCAGTACACCATCTCGACCCGGTCGCTCATCAGCGGGAGCGCCCGCGTCTCCTGGCCGGCGAACATCGACCAGGACAACGCCGAGCTGACATACGAGCTGTACCGCCGCGGCACGACCGCCCCGATCTCCACGCAGAAGGCGTCGTCCACGTACTGGGTGCGCCCGACCATGGGCTACACCGACTCCGGCCTCGCGCCGGGCAGCACGGTCGAGTACCGCGTCAAGGTGATCGACGGCGACGGCAACTCCACGGTCTCGAACTGGACGCCGGTCACGATCGCGGCGCAGGGGTCGAGCACGGCCTACAACGACTCGGTGCTCGGCGACTCGCCGGTGAGCTACTGGCCGATGAACGAGGCGAGCGGGAGCAGCGCGACCGACTGGGCCTCGCTGTCCGACCTCGCGCTCACGAACGGCACGACCCGCGGCGTCGACGGCAAGGACGTCCCGCCGACCGCGAAGGCGACGCGCTTCTCGGGCGCCAACGGCGTCTCCGGGAGCACCCCGACCGCGACCACCGGACCGCAGCGGTTCTCCGTCGAGGCCTGGTTCCGCACGACCTCGACATCGGGCGGCAAGATCGTCGGCTTCGGCAACGCCAAGACCGGCACGTCGTCGAGCTACGACCGGCACATCTACATGAACAACTCGGGGCGCCTGACGTTCGGCGTCCACCCGGGGATGGTCCGCGAGATCACGACCGCCGCCTCGTACAACGACGGCGCGTGGCACCACGTGGTCGGTACGCTCGACGGCTCCGGCATGACCTTCTGGGTCGACGGCGTCAAGGCGGGTCAGCGCAGCGACACGACGTCGGCGCAGTCCTACTCGGGCTACTGGCGCGTCGGTGGGGACAGCCAGTCGGGCTGGCCGAACAGCGGGAGCTCGAACTTCTTCAACGGCACCATCTCCGACGTCGCCGTGTACGACCGTGCGCTCACCCGCGGCGAGGTCTCCGACCACTGGACGGCGAGCGGCCGTCCCGCGGCCGGGGCCGCCGCACCGCAGGACGCGTACGGCCAGGCGGTCTACTCGCTCGAGCCGACGCTCTACTGGCGGCTCGGCGAGTCCTCGGGCTCGGTCGCGAAGGACTCCGGCCCCGACGCGTCCGACGGCTCGTACTCCGGCCCCGTGACGAAGTCGCAGACCGGCGCGCTCACGGGCGTGACGGACAAGGCGGTGCGCTTCCAGCCGACGAAGAACATCTTCGGCACCTGGAACGGCGGGCTGGTCGCGAGCCAGCGCAGCTACGCCAACCCGACGGTGTACTCGGTCGAGACGTGGTTCAAGACCGACACCACGACCGGCGGGAAGCTCATCGGGTTCGGCAGCAGCCGGACGGGCACGAGCTCCAACTACGACCGCCACGTGTACATGTCGCCGGACGGCAAGGTGAAGTTCGGCACGTACGACGGCGCGCAGCAGGTGCTCAGCACCACCGGGTCGTACCGGGACAACGCCTGGCACCACGTCGTGGCGACGCAGTCGAGCGCGGGCATGCGGCTCTACCTCGACGGCGAGCTCGTCGGGTCGAACGACAAGGCGGTGCCGGAGAACAACACCGGCTACTGGCGGCTCGGCGGCGACAACGGCTGGGAGGGCGACACCTACTGGAAGGGCTACCTCGACGAGGCGGCCGTCTACCCGGTCGTGCTCACGCCGGCCCAGGTGAAGCAGCACTTCCAGCTGGGCTCCGGCACCACGCCGAACGTCCCGCCGCAGGCGGTCGTGACGGCGCAGGCCGACGGGCTCACGGTGTCGGTCGACGGCTCGGGGTCGAGCGACCCGGACGGCACCCTGACCGGGTACGCGTGGGACTTCGGTGACGGCGCGACCGGCACCGGGGCGACGGCGACCCACACCTACGACGCGCCGGGGACGTACACGATCACGCTCGACGTGACCGACGACCGTGGCGCCACGGCCACCGCCACGACCTCGGTGAAGGTGCTCGCACCGAACGTGAAGCCGCAGGCGGCGTTCACGGCCTCCACGACGGACCTCACCGTCGCGGTGGACGGCTCGTCGTCGAGCGACCCGGACGGCACGATCGCGTCGTACGCGTGGAGCTTCGGGGACGACGCGACCGCGGAGGGCGCCACGGCCTCGCACACCTACGCGCAGGCCGGGACGTACACGGTCACGCTCACGGTGACGGACGACCGCGGGGGCACGTCCTCCGTGTCGCACGACGTCGTGGCGACCGCGCCGGCGGAGGACGTCGTCGCGCGCGACACGTTCGACCGCGCGGTGACCTCCGGCTGGGGCACGACGACGTCGGGCGCGGCGTGGTCCGCGCTCGGCGGGGCCGCGGCCTTCTCGGTCGCGGACTCGGCCGGCACGTTGACGATGTCGCCCTCCTGGACGCGCGAGGCGCGCCTGGCGGGGGTCTCGGAGTCGCGGGCCCGCACCGAGACGACGTTCTGGTCGGACGTCGCGTCGGTGGGCGGGACGACGTCGGTCACGCTCATCGGCCGGCAGGTCGGGACGAGCACGTACTCCGCGCGCGTCCGCCTCGAGCCCAACGGGCTCATGCGGCTGTACCTGCTCCGGGACGAGACGCTCCTCGGGAACCAGCTGCTCCCCGCGACGTACGCACCCGGCACGCGGTACACCGTGTCGATCTCGGCGGTCGGGACGTCCCCGACGACGCTCTCCGCCAAGGTGTGGCCCACGGCGGCCGGCCCGGCGCAGGCGTGGCACCTCGAGGCGACCGACACGACGGCGGCGCTCCAGTCGCCCGGCACGGTGAGCATCAAGGTGGCCGTGAGCTCGGCGTCCACCAACCCGACGACGCGCGTGTCGTTCGACGACGTCAAGGTGGTGCGCGAGCCGTAGGCCCGCCGCCCCGCACGTCCGCCGGTGCCCCCGGGTCCTCGACCCGGGGGCACCGGCGTGCTCAGGGGGAGCCGACCGGGACGGTGCTGCCGCGGTCGGGCAGCGTGTACGGGGTCGCGATCGCCACGCCGAGCATGAGGACGGTGGCGGACACCGAGTAGAACGGGCTGAAGAGCAGGTCCCACGCGCACGAGAGCGCGAGGTAGAGCAGGAGCGCCGACGCCGCGTTGCGGCCGAGGTCGGCCAGCGTGCCGCGCCAGACGACGACGACGCACGCGACGGCGAACAGCATGCCGACGAGCCCGAACCGGATCCACTGGTCGCCGAGCACGGAGTGCACCTCGAAGCCCGACCCGAAGAGATACTTCTCCACGTAGCCGTTGTTGGGGTCGTAGTTGAGACGTGCCATCCCGGTCTTCGCGGTGAGCAGGTCCTGGAGGTTGGGCACGGCGCCCGCGCCGTACCCCCAGGGCCGGGCCGCCACCAGCGCGGTCGCGGCGCCCATCTCGGGTCGCCCGCCCGTGAAGACGGAGCCCGACGTCTGGATCTGCATCTCCGTGCGCTGCTGCGCGTCCGCGCCCAGGTAGCCGTCGAGCACGAGGGTCTGCATCCCGAGGAAGACGACGAGCGCGAGCACGCCGAGCTGCGTCGCGACGCGCACCCCGCCGGACCGCACGCGCAGGCCGGTGCGCATCGCCTGCCAGGCGACGAGGAGAGCGACCATGAGCATCGTCGTCGCGGCCGAGCGCGAGTCGTTGACCGCGGAGACCCCGGCGAGCGCGAGGGCGGCGACGACCTGCAGCCCGCGCGACCGCGTGCTGAGGCACAGCGCGAGCACGAGCACGGTCACGGGCATGCCGAACGTGTACTTCCAGGGGTTGTCGGCGCCGCCGGTGCGCAGGGCGGCCGCGACGAGCGCGCCGACCCCGAAGAGGACGGCGACGGTCGAGGTCTCGAGGACGGCGCGGCACCACAGGAGCACCCCGGCGCCGAGGACGAGCGCTGAGAGCGTGATGAGACCGTCTCGCAGGGCCAGCGACGACAGCACGCGGTCCGGGGCGGAGAGCTCGGTGAGCAGGACGCCGCTCAGCAGGGCGAGGACGCCGAGCCCCACGAACCACCGGCCGGGCCGGGACCGGCGCACGACGGGGAGCCACACGGGGAGCAGCACGAGCCCGACGACGATCGCCGGGGTGATCCCCGCGACGATCGGGATCCAGGCGCCGCACGCGAGGGCGGCCGCGCCGGCCGCGATGCGCGTCGCGACGTCGGACACCCCCGGGAGGGGCTCCGCCGTCGGGACGGTCGTCGAAGGCCCGGTCCCGGGCTCGGCCCCGGCGCGCGCCGTCATCGCGTCGTCACCCGGTCGTCACGGCGTCGTGCGGCGGTCCGCGTCCTCGACGGCGCGCGGCGCCGCCGCGTCGTCGGCCGTCGCGGCGGGGCTGACGTCGGGGGACCCGGCCTCGCGCGAGAACGCGCCGGGGACGCCGACCCGGGAGTCGTTGACGTAGTAGGCGCTGCGCCCGCGCGGCTTGACGTCGTTGAGCACGATGCCGATGACGTCCGCCTCGCCCCGCTCGAACTTGTCGACCGTCTGGCGCAGCCGCGAGATGCGGGTCTTGCGGGCCCGGGCGACGACGAGCACGCCGTCCACGGCGCGCGAGAGCCAGAGCGGGTCGCTCAGCGGGAGGATCGGCGCGGTGTCGATCACGACGTAGTCGTAGTGCGTCCGCAGGTCGCCGATCACGGCGACGAGCCGCTCGGAGGACAGCAGCACGCCGGGGTTCGCGGGCAGGACGCCGCTCGGCAGCACGAAGAGGTTGGGGCGCGTCCAGGGGAGCACGATGTCCTCCTGGGCCACGTCGCCGACGAGCAGGTTCGTCAGGCCGACCGACCCCTCCAGCCCGGTGACGCGCGCGATCGAGGGCCGGCGCAGGTCGGCGTCGACGAGGAGCACGCTGCTCCCGTCCTCGGCGAGCGAGAGCGCGAGGCTGATCGCGATCGAGCTCTTCCCCTCGCCCGCGTCGCCGGAGGAGACCATGAGCACGCGGCGGCCGTGGTCGACGTCCGCGAAGCGCACGTTGGCGACGAGCGTGCGCACGCTCTCGGACGGGCGGCTCCCCGGACCGGCGGCGACGACGGCGGGCAGCGACGTGCGCGACGGCACCTTGACCACCTCGCCGAGGAACGGCACCCCGAGCATCGACTGGATCGACGACGAGCTGACGACGCGGCGCGCGAGCAGCTCGCGCAGGACGGCGTACGTCACGCCGACGGCGAGCCCCGCGGCGAGGCCGACCATCATGAGCATGCGCGTGTTGGGCGCGATGGGGTTCACGGGCTGGCGCGCGGGGGCGATCGTCGTGATCCGCACGGCCGACGAGCGGTCGGCCAGCTGCGGCGACAGCTCGGGGACGGCCAGCGCGAGCTGGTCGCTGATCCCGTCGGCGATCTCCCGCGCGCGGTCCGGCGAGGTGTCGCTCACCGCGATCTCGATGACGACCGTGTTGAGCGGCGTGTTCACGCTGACGCTGCGGGCCAGGCGGGCGGGCGTGGTGTCGAGGCCCAGGTCCTCGATCACGGGCTCGAGCACGTACGGCGACTGCGCGAGCACCGCGTACGACGCCACGAGGTTCTGCACGTAGTTCGAGCCCTGCACGAGCTCGGCGGCGTTCTCGCCCTGCTCGGGGACGACCATCACGGACGCCGACGACTGGTACACCTTCGGTTCCGAGCGCGCGTAGCCGAACCCGGCGACCGCCCCCAGGACGGCGCACACGGCGACCACGACCCAGTGGCGCAGCACCGCGGTCACGTACTCGCGCAGCGTCATCTCTCGCCCTCCGCGGCCGGTCGGCACCGTCGGCGACGGGCCCTGCCGTCCACCGTAGTCGGGCGCACCGGACGGACGCCGCAGGTCGGGCGGGATTCACCCTCCCGCGACGGTCGGATCTCGTGGAGAAGGTCCTAAGATCGTGAATTCCGGGCAGCGGACCGGCGCTCGGGCCTGCGGGCGACGCACCGGGAGCACGAGGAGGACGAGTGGGCCTCTGGCGTTCGGTGACCGGGACGGCCGGCGCCAAGGTCGCCGTGATGGGCCTGGCGGGGCTCCTCGGGATCGTCACCAGCCGCCTGATCATCGAGCACTTCGGCGTCGCGTCCTACGCCCAGTACGGTCTGCTCAACGGGCTGCGCAACCTCCTGCCGTTCGCCGACCTGGGCATCGGCGCGGTCGTCATCAACGCCATCGCGGAGGCGTCGTCCCCGCGCGAGTCGGAGCGGGTCCACCGGACGCTGACGACGGCGCTGCGCGTCCTCACCGTCTCGGGCCTGATCATCGCCGCCGTGTGCGTGGCGATCCAGCTCCTCGGGTGGTGGCCCCTCCTGCTGGGCGACGGCCTCGTCGCGGGCGGGGACGTCGTCGCGACGCTGTGCCTCGTCGTGTTCGGGCTGTCGCTCCCGCTGGGGATCGGCATCCGGGTCCTCATCGGGCTCAAGCAGAACGTGCTCCAGACGTTCCTCCAGGGCGTCGTGTCGCCGCTCTTCTTCGTCGGCGTCGTCGTGCTCGTCCTTGTCGGCAAGGGGCAGGGCGGCGACTACGTCGCCCTCGTCTCCTACGTCGCGGCCGGGCTCGCGTCGGCGATCACGGTGAGCGTCGCGGCGCGCCTGCTCGCGCCCCAGGTCGGCCGGGCGTTCCGCGACGTCCCGCGGCGCCGGGCGGTGCCCGGGGTGCCGGTGGCCGCGGTCGCGGTGCCGATGCTCGTGCAGTCCGTCGCGATGCCGGTCGCGATGCAGAGCGACCGGCTGCTCCTGTCCCACCTGTCCACGACGCAGGCGCTCGCGCAGTACACGTTCGCGACCCAGCTCTTCGGGCTCGTCATGCAGGCGATCATCGCGGCGGGCGTCAGCATGTGGCCCTACTTCGCGCAGGCGCGGGCGCGCGACGAGGTGATGAGCCCGTTCCGGATCTCCCTCGCGTTCCTCGCCGGGGGCGTGCTGCTGTCGACGGTGCTCGCGCTGTGCCTGCCGTTCCTCCAGGACGTGGTCGCCGACGGCAAGATCACCGTGCCGCTCGCGCTGGTCCTGGGCTACTGCGCGCTCGTCGCGGTCCAGGCGCTCAACTACCCGCCGGGCATGTACATGACCGACGAGCGCGGCCTGCGGTTCCAGGTCGTCCCCGTCCTGCTCATGACCGTGAGCAACGTGGCGCTCTCCTGGGTGCTCATCGAGCCGCTGGGCGCGGCCGGGCCGGTCGTCGGGTCGGCGGTCGCGATCCTCGTCTTCCAGGTGGTGCCGAACTCGATCTGGGTCGCCCGGGACCTGCGCGCCCGACGGCGGGCCGCGGCGGCGGGGCGCTCGGAGGAAGCCCCGGTGGCGGGGGCCTGACGCACGCCCGCGCGCGGAACGATGTGGGTCCACGCGCGTAGTGTGGACGCCGGACCCGATCGCCCGCCCCGGTCGGGACCGTCGTCGTGCCCTCTCCTCGAAGGACCTCCATGAACCTCACCGGCATCCTGCCCGCGCTGCTCGCCGACCAGGCCGCGGCGGCCGCGGTCGAGCACGTGCGCGCCCGCGGCGAGGCCGACGTCGTCGGCCCGGCCGGCGTCCGCCCGCCGCTCCTCGCGGCGATGGCGGGGGCGCGCGCGACGGGGCCGGTGCCGGACGGCGACGCCCCGGCGTCGGGCGGCGGGGGTGGCCCGGCGTGGGCCGCGGGCTCGCGCCCGCTCGTGGTGGTCACCGCGACGGGGCGCGACGCGGACGAGCTGGCCGCGAGCGTGCGCGCCTACCTGCCGGACGAGCTGGGCGACGTCGTCGCGGTGCTGCCGAGCTGGGAGACGCTGCCGCACGAGCGCCTGAGCCCGCGCGCGGACACGGTCGCCAAGCGCATCGCGGTGTTCCGCCGCCTCGCGCACCCGGACCCGGAGGTCGGCCCGTCCGGTCCCGTCCGGGTGCTCGTCATGCCGGTCCGGGCGCTCCTGCAGCCCGTCGTGGACGGGCTGGGGGACCTCGAGCCGGTCGAGCTGCACGCGGGCACGACGGCGGACCTCACCGACGTCGCGGAGCGGCTCGTCGCGGCGGCGTACACGCGCGTGGACATGGTCGAGCGGCGCGGCGAGTTCGCGGTCCGCGGCGGCATCCTCGACATCTTCCCGCCCACGGAGGACCACCCGCTGCGCGTGGAGTTCTGGGGCGACGAGGTGTCGGAGATCCGCTGGTTCGCGGTCGCGGACCAGCGCAGCCTGGAGATCGCCGAGCACGGGCTGTGGGCGCCGCCGTGCCGCGAGATCCTGCTCACGGACTCGGTGCGGGCGCGCGCCGCCGCGCTGGTGGAGGACCTGCCGGGCGCGACCGAGATGCTCGACCGGCTCGCGGCGGGCGTCGCGGTCGAGGGCATGGAGTCCCTCGCGCCGGTGCTCGTGGACCGCATGGTCCCGGTGCTCGAGCTCGTGCCCGACGACGCGCTCCTCGTCGTCGACGACGCCGAGCGCGTGCGCCGTCGCGCGCACGACCTGGTGGCGACCACGGAGGAGTTCCTCGCCGCGGCCTGGACGGGCGCGGTGGCGGGCGGCAAGGCGCCGGTTGACCTCTCCGCGGCGTCGTTCGAGACGTTCTCCGAGGTGCGCGCGGTCGCGCAGCGCCGCGGTCTGGGCTGGTGGACGCTGTCGTCGTTCGCGCTCGACAACCCCGACCTCGACGTCCCGCCGGACGCCGACGGGAGCGCCGCTGCGGACGCCGCCACGTCGAGCGGCGGCGCGGGCACGACGGCCGCCCACGTCGGCGAGAGCGCCGACGGCGTGCCGACCTTCACGCTCGGCGCGCGCGACGTCGAGTCCTACCGCGGCGACGTGGCGCGCGCGCTCGACGACGTGCGCGGGCTGCAGCACGCGGGCTGGCGGCTCGTGCTCACGACGGAGGGCCACGGGCCGGCCAAGCGCATGGTCGAGCAGCTCGGCGCGGCCGACACGCCCGCGCGCCTCGTGCCGCGGCTCGACGACGAGCCCGAGGGCGGCATCGTCCTCGTCACGCCGGCGATGGTCGGCAAGGGCTTCGTCGCGCCGGGGCTGCGGCTCGCCGTCTTCTCCGAGGCCGACCTCACGGGCCGGGCCGGCACGAGCACGCGCGACATGCGCAAGATGCCCAGCCGGCGTCGCAACGTCGTCGACCCGCTCCAGCTCAAGGCGGGCGACTTCGTGGTGCACGAGCAGCACGGCGTGGGCCGCTTCGTCGAGCTGGTGCAGCGGACGCTCGGCACGGGCGGCAACGCCGCGACGCGCGAGTACCTCGTGATCGAGTACGCGTCGAGCAAGCGTGGCCAGCCGGGCGACCGCCTCTTCGTGCCCATGGACCAGCTCGACCAGGTCACGAAGTACACGGGCGGCGAGGCTCCGAGCCTCAACAAGATGGGCGGGTCGGACTGGGCCAAGACGAAGTCCCGCGCGCGCAAGCACGTCAAGGAGATCGCGGGTGAGCTCATCCGCCTGTACTCGGCGCGCATGGCCACGCAGGGCCACGCGTTCGGCCCGGACACGCCGTGGCAGCGCGAGCTGGAGGACGCGTTCGCGTACGTCGAGACGCCCGACCAGCTCGCGACGATCGACGAGGTCAAGGCCGACATGGAGAAGACGGTCCCGATGGACCGGCTCGTGTGCGGCGACGTCGGCTACGGCAAGACGGAGATCGCGATCCGCGCGGCGTTCAAGGCGGTCCAGGACGGCAAGCAGGTCGCGGTGCTCGTGCCCACGACGCTGCTCGTGCAGCAGCACCTCGAGACGTTCTCCGAGCGGTACGCGGGCTTCCCCGTGACGGTCAAGGCGCTGTCGCGCTTCCAGACCCCCAAGGAGTCCGAGGAGGTCGTGGACGGGCTGGCCCAGGGGACGGTGGACGTCGTCATCGGCACCCACCGCCTCATCACGGGCAGCGTGCGGTTCAAGGACCTGGGCCTCGTCATCATCGACGAGGAGCAGCGGTTCGGCGTCGAGCACAAGGAGACGCTCAAGCAGTTGCGGACCAACGTGGACGTGCTCGCCATGTCCGCGACCCCGATCCCGCGCACGCTCGAGATGGCCGTCACGGGCATCCGCGAGATGTCGACGCTCGCGACCCCGCCGGAGGAGCGGCACCCCGTCCTCACGTACGTCGGGGCGTACGAGGAGAAGCAGATCGCCGCGGCGCTGCGCCGCGAGCTCCTGCGCGAGGGCCAGGTGTTCTACGTGCACAACAAGGTCGAGACGATCGAGCGCACCGCGGCGCGGCTGCGCGAGCTCGTCCCCGAGGCCCGCGTGGGCGTCGCGCACGGCAAGATGAACGAGCACCAGCTCGACCAGGTGATCCGGGCGTTCTGGGAGAAGGAGCTCGACGTCCTCGTCTGCACGACGATCATCGAGACGGGCCTCGACATCTCCAACGCGAACACGCTGATCCTCGAGCGCGCGGACATGCTCGGCCTGTCCCAGCTCCACCAGCTCCGCGGCCGCGTGGGCCGCGGGCGCGAGCGCGCGTACGCGTACTTCCTGTACCCGCCCGAGCGGCCCCTCACCGAGACCGCGCACGACCGCCTCGCCACGATCGCGGCCCACACCGACCTCGGCGCAGGCATGCAGGTCGCCATGAAGGACCTCGAGATCCGCGGCGCGGGCAACCTGCTCGGCGGGGAGCAGTCCGGCCACATCGCGGGCGTCGGGTTCGACCTGTACGTGCGCATGGTGGGGGAGGCCGTCGCGAACTACCGCGGCGACGGGCCCGAGGAGCAGCCGGAGGTCTCGATCGAGCTCCCGGTCGACGCGCACCTGCCGGAGTCCTACATCGCGACCGAGCGCCTGCGGCTCGAGGCGTACAAGAAGATCGCCGCCGCGGCGGACGCGCCGGAGCTCGCCGAGGTGCGGGCCGAGCTCGTCGACCGCTACGGGGCGCTCCCGGACGTCGCGTCCGCGCTGTTCGACGTCGCGGACTTCCGCAACCACGCCCGCCGGGCGGGGCTCACGGACGTCACGGCGCAGGGCAAGTTCATCCGGTTCGCGCCGGTCGACCTCCCCGAGTCGGCGCAGCTGCGGCTCAAGCGCCTCTACCCGGGCACGCTGCTCAAGCCCGCGATCCGCGCGATCCTCGTGCCGTACCCGACGACGGCACGCATCGGCGGCCGTCCGCTGCGCGGCGCGGAGGTGCTCGGTTGGGCGCGCCAGCTCATCGACGCCGTGGTGCTCGGCGAGGTGAGCGCGGCCGCGACGGTGGGGACGTCGTCGGCCCGCTGACGCGCGGTCAGCGCAGGCGCCAGCTCCGCCGGCCGCCGTGCCGGGGGGAGCTGCTGCCGCCGCGCCCGGTGGGGTCGGTGCCGTCGCCGCCGCCGGGGAACGGCGGCGTGCGCGCGCCCCGCTCGGTGAGGGTGGGGGACCACTCGAGGCGCCGGGCGGCGGGCGGGTGCACGACGCGGGCGACCGCCGCGACCGCGGTGTCGATCGTCGTGAACGCCTGCCGGTAGGCCCGCTCGGAGCGGCCGTGCGGGTCCGGGATGTCGAGGGGCGTGCGCGGGGTGATCGTCCGGACGCGCTGGGCGCTCGCGATCTCCGGGAGGCGGGCGATGCGGTCGGCGTCGCTCTCGTCCGGGTCTACGGGCAGTTCGATCGCCGAGAGCAGCGCGGCGAGCTCCAGGAGCGTGTAGGTGCGTCGGACGGCCTGGGGGACGAGGGTGACGACGGCGGCCCGCTGGGCCCGGGACATCGTGAGGACGAGGTCCGCCTGCTCGATCATCGCCGCCGTGAGCTGCCGCCCGGTGTGCGTCGACGCCTCCAGGCCGCGTGCCGTCAGCAGCCGCGCCATCGGCTCGTCGAGCGGTGCTCCCTCGAGCGCGTGCGTCCCGGCGCTCGACACCGTGACGCTCGTGTCGCTGCGGATGCTGAGCAGCCTCTCGGCGGTGGGGGAGCGGCAGACGTTCCCGGTGCACACGGTGAGGACCTGGGACGGCATGACTGAGGTCGGCACTCCCTCCGGTGCGCGGGGACGTCGTCCGGAAAGGCGACCGACCGAAGGTAGCACGCAGCGATCGGGCCCCTGCCGGGCGGGCGGGCGGGTGCGCTCCCACGCGCTCGTCGAGCCCACAATTCACCCGGTGGGCCGCCTTCTTCACCCTCGCAGGGCGTGGTTGCGGGCCTCCTCCCGGTCCTAGCCTGGACGCGGCCCCCTCGCCGTGCGGGGCGCGCGGCCGAGGACGGGAGGACGGGCATGAAGGTCGGGTACGCCCCCGGTGCGTGGGACCTGTTCCACGTCGGGCACCTCAACGTCCTCCGGCACGCCCGCAGCGAGTGCGACTACCTCGTCGCGGGTGTCGTGGACGACGACATGCTCGAGCTCGCCAAGGGCCGGCGCCCGGTCGTCCCCGTCACGGAGCGCGCGGAGATCGTCCGCCACGTCCGGTTCGTCGACGAGGTGTTCGTCGAGACCCAGCCCGACAAGCTCGAGACCTGGCGCCAGCGCCCGTTCGACGTGTTCTTCAAGGGCGACGACTGGCGCGGCACCCCGAAGGGCGCCGAGCTGGAGCGTCGCTTCGCCGAGGTGGGCGTCGAGGTCGTCTACTTCCCCTACACGGTGCACACGTCGAGCACGGCGCTGCGGCGCGCGCTGACGCTGCTGGAGCCGACGGCCGGGCTCACGGTCGAGGGCTGAGCCCTCCCGCGGTCAGCTCTTGCGGCCGTCGAGGAAGTAGGCGATGGGCCCGACCCAGTTGACGAGGAGCGCGAGGCCCCACGCGAGCTTGGTCCCGTTCACCTGCTCCGCCGGCCGACGCACGAGGTCCCGGTACGCCGCGGCGGTGAGCGTGACCTGGGCGGCTCCCACGACCCCGACGGCGATCCGCTGACCCGTCGTCAGGTCCTTCCACCGGCGCTTGGTTCCCATGGCGTCTCCTCTCGGTTCGTCCTCCGACGCTATGCCGTCCGGGCCGCCGCCGCACCGGCACGACCCGTCCGCACGACCCGTCGACACGGGTCGTGACAGCCCGCGCCGGTCTCTGTAAGGTTGCAGCAACATCCGGAAACATCCTGCAAAGCCGCAGGTGCCGGTCGCGCCCGCCACCCCGGGGCGCTTGTCATCACCGCGTGGCCCGTCCGTGCTCGACGCCGAGCGAGGGGCGGCCGCATCCTCGAAGGAGCTGCAATGACGCGCACCACCGACCTCGCTGGACCCCCGGCGCCCATCCCCGTCCCCGCAGGACGCCTCGCCCGCCCGCGCGGCGGCCGCCTGCGCCGCGTCCTCGCGGCGGGCGCCTCGGCGGCTCTCGCGCTGACCGCGGCGCTGGCCGCGGTCCCGCTCGCCGCACCCGCCGCGGCCGCGCCGCCCGTGCCGACGCCCGTCGTCGACTCCCCGAACGGCCGGGGCGACGTGATCCTCAACCTCTTCCAGTGGACGTGGGACTCCGTGGCCGCCGAGTGCACCAGCACCATCGGCCCGGCCGGTTTCGGCTACGTCCAGGTCTCGCCGCCGCAGGAGCACATCCAGGGCACGGCCTGGTGGACCTCCTACCAGCCCGTCAGCTACAAGCTCGAGTCCAAGCTCGGCACCCGCGCCGAGTTCCAGCGCATGGTGAGCACGTGCAAGGCGGCGGGCGTGGGCGTGATCGTCGACGCGGTCGTCAACCACACGGCGGGCGCCGATACCGGGTCCGGCACCGGGACCGGCGGGACGAGCTACTCCGTGGACAGCTTCCCCGGCGTCCCGTACGGGCCGAACGACTTCAACGACTGCCGGTCGAACATCAGCAACTACGGCGACCGGTACAACGTCCAGAACTGCCGCCTCGTCTCGCTCCAGGACCTGCGGACGGGCTCCGACTACGTGCGCGGCAAGATCGCGGGCTACCTCAACGACCTCCTGTCGCTCGGCGTCTCGGGCTTCCGCATCGACGCCGCGAAGCACATCCCGGCCGCGGACCTCGCGGCGATCAAGGCGCGACTCACGAACCCGAACGTCTTCTGGGTGCACGAGGTCATCGGCGCGAGCGGCGAGCCGATCCAGCCCTCGGAGTACCTCGGTTCCGGCGACTCGCACGAGTTCTTCTACGCGCGCGAGCTCAAGTCCCGGTTCGACGGCCAGATCAAGGACCTGCGCACGATCGGCGACAACAAGCTACCCTCCGACCGCGCGGGCGTCTTCGTCGACAACCACGACACCGAGCGCAACGGCGAGACGATGAACTACAAGTGGGGCGCCAAGTACCGGCTCGCCAACGCGTTCATGCTCTCGTGGCCCTACGGCGCGCCGAGCGTCTACTCGGGCTACACGTGGAGCGACAAGGACGCGGGTGCGCCCGGCGCCTCCGCCACCTCCGTGCCCGACGCGAGCTGTGCCGACAGCGCGTGGGTCTGCACGCAGCGCTGGACCGAGATCGCGGGCATGGTCGGCTTCCACAACGCGGTCGCCGGGACCCCGGTGACGGGCTGGTGGGACGACGGGAACAACCACATCGCCTACGGGCGGGGCGCCAAGGGCTACGTGACGATCAACAACTCCGCGAACGCCGTGACGCGCACCTACCAGACCTCGCTCCCCGCCGGGACGTACTGCGACGTCGTGGCGTCGAAGGACTGCTCGAAGACCGTCACCGTCTCCGGCTCGGGCACCTTCACGGCGACGGTGCCCGCGTACGGGGCGCTCGCGCTCCACGTCGGGGCGCGCGGCGACGGCGGCACCGGGGGTCCCGGGCCCGTCGACCCGGCCGGCACGACGACCGTCTACTACGCGACCGACAAGGGCTGGAACGCGTACAACGTCCACTACAAGGTCGGCACGGGCGCCTGGACCGCCGTCCCCGGGGTCCCGATGACGGCGGCCTGCACGGGCTGGGTCTCGCGGCAGATCAGCCTGCCCAGCGGGGCGACGGGCGCGGCCGCGACCGTCACCGCCGCCTTCACGAACGGCTCGGGCGCCTGGGACAGCAACGGCGGCAAGGACTACTCCCTGTCCGGCGCCGCGGTCGCCGTCTCCGGCGGGACGGTCACGGCGGGCGACCCGTGCGACGGCGGCGGGTCGCCGGGCGGGCCGGTCGAGGGGCAGGGCGACGCGTCGTTCTCCGTCACCGCGACCACCACGTGGGGCCAGACGGTCCACGTCGTCGGCAGCATCCCGGCGCTCGGCTCCTGGGCGCCCGCGAGCGGCGTCCCGCTGTCGTCGTCGGCCTACCCGGTGTGGACCGCGCGCGTCGACCTCCCGGCCGGCACGACCTTCCAGTACAAGTACGTCAAGCGCGACGGCGGCGGGAACGTCGTCTGGGAGAGCGGCGGCAACCGCACGGCGACGGTCGGCGCCGACGGCTCCGTGACGCTGTCGGACACCTGGCGGTCGTAGCGCTTCCGCCATCCCCACCACGCGGTCGTGGCCCGGCCCGGGCCACGACCGCGTGCTGGCGGCAGGCAGCGACGGCACGCTCGACCGGCGGTGACCGTGCGCCCGGCGAACCTACGATGAGGCGGTGACCGCCCCCGAGCCCTCGGCCGCCCCGGACCCGCACGAGCCCACGCACGACCGCGCGCCCGGCACCGCGACCGACCCGCTGCGCGACGTCGTCGCCGTCATGGACCGCCTCTACTCCCCGGGCGGGTGCCCGTGGGACCGCGAGCAGACGCACGTCTCGCTCGTGCGGTACCTCCTCGAGGAGGCGCACGAGCTCGCGGACGCCATCGAGACCGGCGACCGCGCCGGGATGCGCGAGGAGCTCGGCGACCTGCTCCTGCAGGTGCTGTTCCACGCGCGCATCGCGAGCGAGGAGCCGGACCCGTTCACCGTCGACGACGTCGCCGCCGACCTCGCGGCGAAGCTCGTGCGGCGCCACCCGCACGTGTTCGCGGACGCCGACGCGACCGACCTGCACGGGCAGTGGGACGCGATCAAGAAGGCCGAGAAGCAGCGCTCGTCGGTGCTCGAGGGCATCTCGCACACGCAGGGGGCGCTCGCCCGCGCGCAGAAGGTCCTGTCCCGGGCCGGGCGCGGCGGCCTCGGCGACGTCGTCGGCGCGGCGCTCGCGGCGCCGTCGGGCACCGGGCCGGGTGCGGTCGGCGAGGACGGCGCCGGCCCGACGCCGGACGAGCGGCTCGGGCACGAGCTGCTCGCGCTCGTGGCCCGCGCGGAGGCCGACGGGCTCGACGCGGAGGCCGCGCTGCGGGGCGAGCTGCGGCGCGTCGAGGCGCGGATCGTCGCGGCCGAGACGTCGGCAGGGACGCCTGCGGAGCCCGGCCCGGCGGCGCAGGGCTGAGGCGGGACGTTCGTCCCGATCGTCGACGCGCAGGTCCCCGACCCGGGGCCCACGGACCGGACGCAGCGGCGCAGGTCACAACCGGGCACTAGGCTGTGGTCGTAAACCCACCATCGTCGCGGGCGCGCACGCGGCGTCCCGGGTTTCCCTGCCCGGGTCCGCCACCACCGTTCGAAGCGCCCGCAGCCCTGCCCCGAAGGAGCACCTGTGGCCAGCATCGAAGCCGTTGGAGCGCGCGAGATCCTCGACTCCCGCGGAAACCCGACCGTCGAGGTCGAGGTCGTCCTGGACGACGGGACGTTCGCCCGCGCCGGAGTGCCCTCGGGCGCGTCGACCGGTGCGTTCGAGGCCGTCGAGCGTCGTGACGGCGACAAGTCCCGCTACCTGGGCAAGGGTGTCGAGGGCGCGGTGAACTCCGTGATCGACGACATCGCCCCGGAGCTCATCGGCTTCGAGGCCGAGGACCAGCGCCTCATCGACGCCGCCCTCATCGACCTCGACGGCACCCCGAACAAGGGCAAGCTCGGCGCGAACGCCATCCTCGGCGTCTCGCTCGCCGTCGCGAAGGCCGCCGCGAAGAGCGCGGGCCTCGACCTGTACCGCTACGTCGGCGGCCCGAACGCGCACGTCCTGCCCGTGCCGATGATGAACATCCTCAACGGCGGGTCGCACGCGGACTCGAACGTGGACATCCAGGAGTTCATGGTCGCCCCGATCGGCGCGTCCTCGTTCCGCGAGGCGCTGCGCACCGGCGCCGAGGTCTACCACGCGCTGAAGTCCGTGCTCAAGGAGAAGGGCCTGGCCACCGGCCTGGGCGACGAGGGCGGCTTCGCGCCGAACCTCGCGAGCAACCGCGAGGCGCTCGACCTCATCCTCGTTGCGATCGAGAAGGCCGGCTTCGCGCCGGGCACCGACGTGACGCTCGCGCTCGACGTCGCGTCGACCGAGTTCTTCAAGGACGGCGCGTACCAGTTCGAGGGCGGCGCGAAGACGCCGGCCGAGATGATCGCCTACTACGAGCAGCTCGTGCGCGACTACCCGCTGGTCTCCATCGAGGACCCGCTGTCCGAGGACGAGTGGGACAGCTGGTCGCAGCTCGTCGCCGAGGTCGGCGACCGGGTGCAGATCGTCGGCGACGACCTGTTCGTCACCAACCCGGAGCGTCTCGCGAAGGGCATCGAGCTCAAGGCGGCGAACTCGCTCCTCGTGAAGCTCAACCAGATCGGCACGCTCACCGAGACGCTCGACGCCGTCGAGCTCGCGCAGCGCAACGGCTTCACCGCGATGGTGTCGCACCGCTCGGGCGAGACCGAGGACACGACGATCGCGGACCTGTCCGTCGCGACGAACGCCGGCCAGATCAAGACGGGGGCCCCCGCCCGCGGCGAGCGCATCAACAAGTACAACCAGCTCCTGCGCATCGAGGAGGCGCTGGACGACGCCGCCCGCTACGCCGGCCGTGGCGCGTTCCCGCGCTGGACGGTGCAGGGCTGACCTGCGGCTGACCGTCGGTCACGCACGACCTCGCCGGGGTGACCCGGCACCCGGAGCCCGGAGGGCAGCTCGTCGGCCCGCCGGGCTCCGGCGCGTCCGGGCGGGTGAAGAAGTCGTGTCGATCGCCTCACGTTCGCGGGCGCACCGCGCGTGCTCCCGGCGCGCCGCGTCTCGCGGCAGCACAATCGGGGCATGCCGTCCTCGCGTCGTCCCCCGCGCCCCGGTGCCCCCGCGCGGCCGGGCTCCGGGCCCGCGCGCGGCACGTCCGGGACGAAGCCCACGAAGCGCTCCGCGTCCTCGGGGACCGCGAGCCCGCGCCCGGCGTCCACGGGCGCCCCGCGGACGGCGTCGGGCTCCTCGGCGAAGTCCCCGGGCGGCGGCTCGACCGCCCGGACCCCGTCGTCGTCCGGCGCGCGCCGCCCCGCCGCCCGACCGAGCAGCGCGACGTCGACGCGTCGTGCGGCCGGCCCGGCGCCCGAGGACCGGCGTCGGAGCCGCTACGGCTTCCTCCTGCCCGAGGTGGTGACCGTCCGGACCCTGGTCCTGTCCGTCGTCGTGCTCCTCGCCGCGGTGCTCCTGCTGCCGACGCTGCGCGCGTACGTCAACCAGACGGGGGAGCTGCGCGAGCTGCGCGCCGGCCTCGAGCAGGCGCAGGCGGAGCACACCGAGCTCGAGGCCGAGCTCGCCCGCTGGGACGACCAGGCGTACGTCGAGCGCGAGGCGCGGGACCGGCTCAACTTCGTCATGCCGGGGGAGCGGCCGTGGCGCGTGCTCGACCCGGAGACGGTCGTCGACGACACCGACCCGCAGACCGGGCGGACGATCACGGACGGACCCGTCCGGGGGTACGAGGAGGGCACGCCCTGGTACGAGGCCATCTGGGAGTCGGTGCAGGTCGCGGGCGGTCCGCGCGCGTCCGCGGGCGACGACGCGGGAACGCCCGACGGGACCGCGCCCGCGGGCGAGGAACCGGCCGGCGACGAGGACGCTCCGCCGAGCGGGGAGAATGGGTGAGGCGTCGTCCCGACGCCGCCGACCGACCCGAAGGAAGTCCCGTGCCCGACGCCCGCCTGGCCATCCCTGCCGACGACCCGGACGCCGTCGTCTCCGAGCGCGACCTCGAGACGCTCGCGGAACAGCTCGGGCGCACGCCGCGCGGTGTCGTCGGCATCGCCGCGCGGTGCGTGTGCGGGCGTCCGCTCGTCGTCCGCACGGCGCCGCGGCTCGAGAACGGCACGCCGTTCCCCACGACCTTCTACCTCACGAGCCCGGGCGCGGTCGCGGCCGCGTCGACGCTCGAGGCGAACGGCGTCATGAAGGAGATGTCGGAGCGGCTCACCGAGGACGAGGAGCTCGCCGCCGCCTACCGGCGCGCGCACGAGCACTACCTCGCGCAGCGCGAGGCGCTCGGCCACGTCGAGGAGATCGACGGCATCTCGGCGGGCGGGATGCCCACGCGCGTGAAGTGCCTGCACGTCCTCGTGGGCCACGCGCTCGCGGCCGGCCCGGGCGTCAACCCGCTGGGCGACGAGGCGCTCGAGCGCGTGCGCGACGTGTGGCGCCCCGACCGCTGCACCTGCTGACCGCGTGGCACGCTTGGACGCATGACCTCTGGCTCCACCTCTCCGCTCACCCGGGACCCGGGCGCGACCACCGCGCCGGCCACCTCGCCCGCCCCCGTCCCGCCCGGCGCCTCGCGCGTGGCGGCGATCGACTGCGGCACCAACTCGATCCGCCTCCTCGTCGCCGACGTCGACCCGCAGGCCGGGACGCTCGTCGACCTGGACCGCCGCATGGAGGTCGTCCGGCTCGGCCAGGGCGTCGACCGCACGGGCCGCCTCGCCCCCGAGGCGCTCGCGCGCACGCTCGACGCCGCGCGTCGCTACGCGCAGGTGATCGCCGACCTGGGCGCGACGCGGACGCGCTTCGTCGCGACGTCGGCCACGCGGGACGCCGAGAACCGCGACGAGTTCGTCGCGGGCGTCCTCGACGCGCTCGGCGTCGAGCCCGAGGTCGTCTCGGGCGAGGAGGAGGCGGCGCTGTCGTTCCGCGGGGCGACGTCGACCGTCGCGGCCGTGCGCCCCGGCCCCTACGTCGTGGTGGACCTCGGCGGCGGCTCGACGGAGCTCGTGCTCGGCACGACGACGCCCGACGCCGCGTACTCGATGGACGTGGGGTGCGTGCGCATGACGGAGCGGCACCTGCGCTCCGACCCGCCGACCCCCGCGGAGGAGGAGGCGGCCCGTGCGGACGTGCGGGCCGCGCTCGACGACGCGGCCCGCGTGGTGCCGCTCGGGCAGGCGGCGACGCTCGTCGGGCTCGCCGGGTCCGTCACGACGGTCACGGCCCACGCGCTCGGCCTCGCCCGGTACGACCGCGACCGGATCAACGGGTCCGTGCTGCCGGTCGACACCGTGCTCGCGGCCTGCGACGACCTGCTGCACCGCACGCGCGCCGAGCGCACCGCCCTGGGGTTCATGCACCCCGGGCGGGTCGACGTCATCGGCGCGGGCGCGCTCGTGTGGTCGGAGGTCGTGCGCCGCGTGCGCGACGACGTCGCCGCCGCGGGCGGGTCGCTCACCGAGGTCGTGACGAGTGAGCACGACATCCTCGACGGCATCGCCTGGTCGCTCGCCTGACCCGGGGCCGCCCCGACGGCCCTTCCTGCCCGACCGCCGAGCCCGGCGTCGCGGCACCGGACACGCCGGTGCCCGCGGCCCGGGCTCCGGCGTGTCCGCGCGAGGGGCGTGTCGTGTGCACGGTACTGCGCATCGCGCGGTAGTGTGCATCCCGTGATCCCGGTGGCCGAGCACCGGGACGGACCGGGGCCACGCCCGACGGAGGGACGGATGGACACCACGCAGCTGCTCAAGGGGGTGCTCGACGCGGCGGTGCTCGCCGCGGTCGAGGCCGAGGACGGGTACGGGTACGACGTCGTGCGGCGCCTGCGCGCGGCGGGGCTCGAGGACGTGGGGGACGCGTCCGTGTACGGGACGCTGCGGCGCCTGTACGCGGGCGGGGCGCTGACCACCTACGTCGTGCCGTCCGACGCCGGGCCGCACCGCAAGTACTACGGGATCAACCCGCAGGGCCGGGCCATGCTCGACCTGCACCGCAAGGAGTGGCAGACGTTCGCGGGCACCGTGTCCGCGCTGCTGCGGACCGGAGAGGTGGCCGCCTGATGAGCACGACGACCCCCGCGCAGCCGCCCGCCGGCGCGCCCGTCGGACGGGCCTTCTACGGGCACGTCCACGCCTACGCCCAGCAGGTGCGCGCGCACCTCGCCGACCTGCGCCCCGACCAGGTCGAGGAGCTCGCCGACGGGCTCGAGGCCGACCTCGCCGAGGCGGTCGTCGACGCGCCCGGCGCGCTCCCGCGCCGAGCCCCCGCTTCGGCGTCGTCCGACGGCGCTCCGGCCGGCGCGGCGGGCGCGGCTGGCGCGGCTGGCGCGGAGGCGCTCGACGACACGGGCCTCGACCTCGTCGCGTTCTTCGGTCCGCCCGCCGAGTACGCCGCCGAGCTGCGCACCGCGGCCGGCCTGCCTCCCGTCGCCCCGGGCGCCGCGCGGGGCCCGCGCCCCGGGCTGCGCCGTCGGCTGGCCGGGCTCGGCGCGATGCTCGCGGCGGACTGGCGCGCGGGGTGGCAGCCCGTCACCACGTCGCCGCAGTGGGCCTCGACGGCCGAGTTCCTGCGCGCCCTCACGCCCGCGTGGTGGATCCTGCGCGGCTGGGTCGTGGCGACGCTCCTGCTCTGGATGTTCGGCGGGTACGAGATCGCGATGCTGCCTCCGGACCTGTCGGCGCGGTTCGTGGTGCTCGCGGCGGTCGTGGTGAGCGTGCAGTGGGGGAGGGGCCGATGGCTGCCCACCACGTGGCTGCCGAAGGTCGTGCGCCCGCTGTCCGTCGCGGCCGCGGTCGTCGCGGCACCGCTGGTCCTCCACGCCGCGGCCGCCGGCGCGTCGAGCCCGTACGCGTGGGACCGCGGCTACGAGCAGGGTCGCAGCGACGCGAGCAGCGGCCTGGTGAGCAGCGTGTCGTTCGGGAGCGGGGACTCCCCGGGCACGGCGGGCGTGTGGGTCGACGGCGCGCAGGTGTCCAACCTCTTCGTCTACGACGCGGCGGGCGAGCCGCTCCGCGACGTCCAGGTCTTCGACGACCGCGGCCGCCAGGTCCGCACGATCACCGAGGAAGGTGCCTCCGGGGCGTGGGCGGTGCCCGACGTCGAGGGCACGTGGTACTTCCAGCCCGCCCTGGCGACGGACGGGCGCGAGCGGTGGAACGTCTACCCGCTGCGCGCGGTCGCCGAGGAGGACGTCGAGTACCCCGAGGGCGACGGCCGCCCCGTCCCGGCGACGGGGACGCGCACGCGCGACATGCCGTGGCCGTTCCTCCAGGCGCCGACCGCGGTGCCGTCGAGCGTGGGGGCGGGGGAGACGTCGTCGGGCACGGGCGGGGCCAGCGACGCGCCGGCCGACGAGCCGGCCGAGGGTGACCCGGCGCCGTCGCAGGAGGCCCCCGCGACCCCGCCCGCGGGCGGGGTGCCGCCCGCACCGACCGGCCCGACGCCCGTCGTCGGCGCGATCGGCTGACCGGCAGGCCCGGGGTGGTGCGCCGACGGCGGACGGCGGCGCACCACCCCGGTCCCGGGCCCTGCGGAATGTCGCCTCTGCCCGCGTGTGCCCGCCTCTGCCCCCGTCCGTCCGCGCGGCGTGGGGCGCGTCACGCCCGTCAGGCGGACGCTCCGGCTCGCCTGTGCCGCAACCGGTAATACTCTGGAACCATGCCTCAGAATGACCTGACCTCGGTCAGCCGTGCCCAGACCGCTTCGCCGCGGCCCCGCAAGGTGCCCCGCGTCGTCGTCCTCGGCGGCGGCTCCGTGGGTCTGTACGCCGCCCGCCGGCTGCGCAAGAAGCTCGGTCGCCGCGAGGCGGCGATCGTCGTCGTCGACCCGCGCCCGTACATGACGTACGCGCCGTTCCTCCCCGAGGCGGCCGCGGGCTCGATCGACGGCCGCGACGTCGTCGCGCCGCACCGCCGTGCGCTCAAGGGCGTCGACGTGCTCCAGGGCAAGGTCGTCTCGATCGACCACACGGACCGCCGCGTGACGATCCACCCGGAGGAGGGTGACGACTACTCGGTCACGTACGACCACCTGATCGTCGGCCTCGGCTCGGTGTCGCGCACGCTGCCCATCCCGGGCCTGGCGGAGAACGCGATCGGCTTCAAGAACGTGGAGGAGGCCATCGCGGTCCGCAACCACGTGCTCAACCGCATGGACGTCGCGTCGTCCACGTGGGACGAGAAGCTGCGTCGCCGCATGCTCACGTTCACGTTCGTCGGCGGCGGGTTCGCGGGCATCGAGGCGCTCGCCGAGATCGAGGACATGGCCCGCTACGCGACGCGCAACTACGCGACGATCGAGGAGAAGGACCTCCGCTTCGTCATGATCGAGGGCGCGGGCCGCATCCTGCCCGAGCTGAGCGAGCCCATGGCGCAGTACGCGCTCGACGAGCTCAAGAAGCGCGGCATCGAGTTCCACCTCAGCACGTTCCTGTCGTCGTGCGTGGACGGCCACGTCGTCACGTCGACCGGGGTCGAGTTCGACTCCGACACGATCGTGTGGACCGCGGGCGTCAAGGCGAACCCGGTCCTCAAGGAGTCGTCCGACCTCCCCGTCGACAAGCTGGGCCGCATCACCGTGCTGCCGACGCTCCAGGTCGCGGACGCCGACGGCAACGTCGTGCCGAACGCGTGGGCCGCGGGCGACTGCGCCGCCGTCCCGGACGTGCTGAACCCGGGCAAGTTCTGCCCGCCGAACGCGCAGCACGCCATCCGCGAGGCCACGCGCCTCGCCGACAACCTCGCGCTCGAGCTGCACAGCGAGCCGCCGGTCGAGTACCGCCACAAGAGCGTCGGTACGGTCGCGTCGCTGGGCCTGTACAAGGGCGTCGCGGAGCTGTTCGGCGTGTTCAAGCTCCGCGGGACGCTCGCGTGGCTCATGCACCGCAGCTACCACGTCATGGCGATGCCGACGGGGAACCGCAAGATCCGCATCTTCATCGGCTGGATCGGCCAGTTCCTCATGGGCCGCGAGCTCGTGTCGCTCGGCTCGCTGCACGACCCGCGCGCGGAGTTCCGCGCCGCGTCCGTCCCGCCCAAGAAGGACGGCGACCCGGTCAAGCAGACCGCGCAGGGCTCGGCGGCCGCGGCGGAGTCCGGTGCGGGCACCGTCGACGCCGACGACCGGACGCCGGCGGCGAAGGCCTCCTGAGGTCGCGGCCGGGCCCCGGCCCGGCCGTCGTGCCCGACGACGAGGGGCGAGCCGCGCGTGCGGCTCGCCCCTCGTCGCGTCCAGGTCCCGGGCGGGCGGCCGTCGTGCCGACGGGCCCGGAGAGCGCCGCGCGCGCGGTAGATTCGGCCCGCGCCCCCATGGCCCAACTGGCAGAGGCGGCCGGCTTAAACCCGGCGTGTTCCGGGTTCGAGTCCCGGTGGGGGCACCATGCCGACGGGCGGTCGGCTCCGAGGCGCCAGGCCTCCCCGGGCTAGGACAGCCCCGTCGGGCCCTCCGGCTTGGCCGGGAGAGCGGCCTCCTGGCCGAGGATCACGACGGTGCCGTCCGGGTCCTGTACGCGCGCGACGCGCTCGCCCCACGGCTGGTCCGCGGGCGGCTCCAGGACGGGCACGCCCGCGGCCGCGAGGTGCTCGACGGCGCGGTCGCAGTCGTCGACGTCCACCCACAGCACGACGCGGGTGTCCGCCGGAGGCGGGTCGCCCTGCCCGAGCCCGAGCGGCGACCGGCCCACGCGCACGCTCACGTAGACGGGCGGGCCGTCGTCGGGGAACGCGTACTCGACCGTCCCGCGCAGCAGGTCGCGGTAGAAGCCGAGGGACCGGTCGAGGTCGGCCACGGTGAGGACGGGGAAGAGGCTGCGGAACACGGTCGCTCCTCGGTGCGCTCGGCGGGTCCTCCCATCGTGCGCCTCGTGCCCCGGCCGCGCGCCCCGTGCCCGGGGCGCCGCGCCTCAGCGCGCGAGCAGCTCCTCGGTCGTGGTGCCGGGGACGGACAGCGTCACGCGCGTGCCCCACGGGTCGTGCACGACGACGGAGCGGCCGTCGTCCGCGTGCTCCAGCCCGCGGGCACGGAGGCGCGCGACGAGCGCGTCGAGGTCCTCGCGGCCCGGCACCGTGACGGCGACGTCGCCGAGCCCGAGGCTCGCGGCGCGGGGCCCGGCGCCCGCGCTGTTCCACACGTTCATCGCGACGTGGTGGTGGTACCCGCCCGCGGACGCGAAGAGCGCCCCGCTGTACCCGGTGAGCGTCGCCTCGAAGCCGACGGCGTCGACGTAGAAGGCGTGGGCGGTCGCGACGTCGCCCACCTGCAGGTGCACGTGACCGACGCGGCCCGCGAGCGAGGGGCCGGCGTCGAACGTCTCCTGGTCGAGGTGCGTGCGCAGGTAGGCGTTCGGGTCGAGGAACGTCGTCGTCATGAGGATCTGACCGTGCTCGCGCACCCACGTCTCGCGGGGGCGGTCGGTGTAGAGCTCGACGCCGTTGCCCTCGGGGTCGGTGAAGTAGAACGCCTCGCTGACGAGGTGGTCGCTCGACCCGACGAAGGTGCCGCGGCGGTCCTGCGCGGCGCGGTAGACGGTCGCGGCTAGGCTCGGGCCGTCGTCGAACAGGAAGGCCGTGTGGAACAGGCCGGCCTGGCGCGGGTCGACGGGCGGCAGCCCGGGCGTGTGCACGAGGCGCAGCATGGGCGTGCGGCCGCGGCCCAGCACACGGTGCACCTCGGCGCCGCGCGACCGCTCCTCGAGCGGGGCGAGGGCGAACGCGCCCGTGTAGTACGAGGTCATGAGCTCGAGGTCGCCCACGCGCAGCGTGACGGCGTCCATGCTCGTGGACGGGGACAGGAGGCGGTCGGTCGGCGCGCCCGGCGTGCTCGTGGTCATGTCTTCTCCAACTTGTTGTCGCTACAACTATATTCCCACACCGTGGCGAGGGCTCCCGCACCGGCGCCGTCCTTGCTAGGGTCGGCGCGAACCACGCGGGGCGTCCCGCCCGGGCCACGGCCCGGGCCGAGGGACTGAGACGAGCGGTACGGCCGCCCGGACCCGTCGAACCTGATCTCGCTAGCACGAGCGGAGGAACGTGGGCATGACGACGCCTGCTGCCATCACCCTGAACCCTGTCCTCGCGGACGACCCGACCGCGCTCGTCCGGCAGGAGGAGACCGGCTTCACCGCCGACCTCGCCCGCCGGTACGCGGACCTCTTCGAGACGTTCTACGACCACCCCTTCCTGGCCGGGCTGCGCGACGGCTCCGTCGAGCCCGCCGCGGTCCGCCACTACGTGGGCCAGGACCACCAGTACCTCACGGCCTACCTGCGCTGCTACGGCCTCGGCATGGCCCTCGCGCCCGACCGGTCGTGGGCGGCCTACTTCCACGACAAGGCCGGCTTCCTCCTCGACGACGAGTCGCACGCGCACCACGCGATGTGCGACTTCCTCGGCGTGACGTACGAGGAGGCGCAGACGCACCGCCTCGCGCCCAGCGCGCAGGCCTACGTCGACCACATGACGGCGGCCGGCCGCGACTCGCTCGGCGTGCTGCTCGCCGCGCTGCTGCCGTGCCCGTGGACCTACATCTGGTCCGCGCGGCGCTTCTGGCTCGGCGAGCGCGAGACGACGCCCGGCGCCCTCGGCGACGACCACCCGCTCGCGGGCTGGTGGCAGTTCTACGCGGCCGAGCGCACCGAGGACGTCCTCACGGACCTGCGCGCCCGCCTCGACGCGCTCGCCGCGGACGCGGGCGAGGCGGAGCGCGCGCGCATGGAGCGCGCGTTCGAGCTGAGCTGCCGCCACGAGATCCGCTTCTGGCAGATGGCCTGGTCGCTCGAGCGCTGGTGACCCGTCCGGCCGGGCGCGCGGCCGGCGTCGCGCCGTGCGCCCGGCCTTACGCCAGCAGCAGATACCCACCCGGGTGCCTCGGCACCCGGGTGGGCCGCGGGTAGCGTGAACGCATGGACGCGACGAGCGCGGTGCCGGGCACGCTGCCGGACGTGGTGCCGGACGGGGTGACGCCGAGCCCCCGCTCCCGGGCGGGCGGACGGGCGGAGCCCCTCCTGCGCCACGTCATCGGGGGGATCCTGCGGCGGGCGCGGCTCGCGCAGGGGCGCACGCTCGTCGACGTCGCGGCCGCCGCGCGCGTCTCCACCGCCTACCTGTCCGAGGTGGAGCGCGGGCGCAAGGAGGCGTCGTCCGAGGTCCTCGCCGCCGTGTGCGGCGCCCTCGGCCTGCGCCTCGTCGACCTCGTCGCCCGCACGGGCGAGGAGCTGCGGCCGCTCGCGCCCGTCCGCGTGCTGTCCTCCGCGCGAGAGCGCGGTGCCCTCTCCGCGCCACGGCACGTCGCCCCGGTGGGCGAGCCCGTGCGGGACCTCCCCGTCGCCGAGACGCTCCGACGTCCGACGGCGCGCGCCGGCGACGTCCTGCTCCTCGCGGCCTGAGCGGCGGTCCCGTCGCACCGCGTGTCGTGCGGGGGCCGGGCGCCGTGCGCGCCGCTACCGTCGGTCCATGACGGAGCCGCAGACCGCGCACGGCACGGCAGCCCAGGACGTCCCGGCCCTCCAGGACCTCGTCGACGACGCCGCGTTCCTCTCCCACGAGCACCAGCTCCACCTGACGGACCTCCACGGCGACGACGCCTGGGCCGCGGACCTGACCACCGGGGTCTTCACCTTCACCGCGCCCGACGGCGGGACCGCGACGTGCCGCCTCCAGTTCCTCGGCACGGCCGCGCCCGGGCCGGGCACGTGGATGTGGGCGTGGCAGAACGTCAACGGCTTCCCCGACGCCGTGCTCACCGCCGCCGAGAGCACGCGCCGGACCGGGCTGCGCGAGGCCGCCGAGCCGGAGCTCCCGCTCGCCGACGACCTCGCCCACCGGCTCGCGCTCGCGGCCAAGGCCGTGACCGGCTCGTTCGCCCACTACAGCGCCCCCGTCGGCGGCGGCACGCGGGCGTGGTTCCTCCTGGACGACGCCGACCTCGCCCTGCCCGCCCCGAGCGTGCCGCGCGTCGTGCGGACGCTGAGCGAGGGGCTGTTGTCCGTCACGGTCGTCGACCACCGGCGCGCCGTCGCGTCCTACGCGAGCGCGCGCGGCCTGCCGGCCGTCGAGGACGGGACCGGCGCCGTCGTGCTGGACGTGCCCGACGGCACCGTGACCGTGCGGTTCGACGAGCGCGGACGGATTGCGGGCATCTCCGCGTCGTCCGGGCGGACCGCCGCGCCCCTGGCTGCCGAGCTCGAGGCCGCAGCGGCGGAGCCCGAGGCCGCGGCGTCGGAGCCGGCCGCGGCAGACCCCGCCGCCTCGGCGCCGACGGCGCCCGCGCTCACCGTCCCGGAGCCGCCGGCGGAGGAGCCGGCCGCGCCCGAGCCTGCGGCCGCGGCGCCGGAACCGGCCGTGCCCGAGCCGTCGACCGCGGAGACGACGACCCCCGAGCCGCGCCGCCGGTCGTGGTTCCGACGACGCGGCTGACGACGCCCGGGTCACCCCCGCGGTCGGGCGTCACGCCGCCGCGGCGAGCTTGCGCGAGGTGACGACGGCGTCCGCGACGCCGTACTCCACGGCCTGGCGCGCGGTGAGCACCAGGTCGCGGTCGGTGTCGGTGCGCAGGCGCTCCACGGTCTGGCCCGTGTGCCGCGCCAGCACCTCCTCCGTCTCGGACCGGATCCGGAGGATCTCCTCGGCCTGGATCGACAGGTCCGAGATCGTGCCCTCCCCGCCGCCCGACGGCTGGTGCAGCAGGACGCGCGAGTGCTCCAGCACGAACCGCTTGCCGGGCGTGCCCGCCGCGAGCAGGACGGCCGCGGCGGAGGCCGCCTGGCCCATGCAGATGGTCGAGACGTCGCAGCGGACGAACTGCATCGTGTCGTAGATCGCCATGAGCGCCGTCGCGGAACCGCCCGGGGAGTTGATGTACAGCCCGATCTCCTGGTCCGGGGCGTCCGACTCCAGGTGCAGGAGCTGCGCCATGACGACGTTCGCGACGCCGTCGTCGATCTCGGTGCCCAGGAACACGATGCGCTCGGACAGCAGGCGGGAGAAGACGTCGAACGCGCGCTCGCCCAGCGGCGTGCGCTCGACCACGGTCGGGATCGTGTAGCTCGCCATCACAGACCCACCTTCCGGGCCGCGCGGGCGGGGCGGACGTCGTCGACGCTCTCGACGATCCGGTCGACCATCCCGTACTCGAGCGCCTGCTGCGCCGTGAACCAACGGTCGCGGTCGGAGTCGTCGGCGATGGTCTCGACGGACTGCCCGGTGCTCTCCGCGAGCAGCCGGTGCATGAGCCCCTTGGTGTACACGAGGTTCTCCGCCTGGATCGCGATGTCGACGGCGGTGCCCCCGATCCCGGCCGACGGCTGGTGCATCATGATCCGCGCGTGCGGCAGCGCGAACCGCTTGCCCGGCGTCCCCGCGCACAGGAGGAACTGGCCCATGCTCGCGGCGAAGCCCATCGCGACGGTCGACACGTCGTTGGGGATGAGCCGCATCGTGTCGTAGATCGCGAGGCCGGCGCTCACCGAGCCGCCGGGGGAGTTGACGTAGAGCGCGACGTCCGCGCGCGGGTCCTCCGCCGAGAGCAGGAGGAGCTGGGCGCACAGGCGGTTCGCGACGGCGTCGTCCACGGCCGTGCCGAGGACGACGATGCGCTGGTGGAGCAGGCGCGTCGTGAGCTGGTCGTCGAACGACGAGGCCGCCGGGGCGGCGGCCTCCGCGCGCGGGGTCCGGTGGTGGTCGCCGACGGCGGGTCGGCCGGTCAGGTGCGTGGTCATGCGACCACCCTGCGCCCGGCCGGGCCCCGTGAGGAGGCCGATCTGCCGTCGGCACATTCGCCGACGGCAGATCGGCCGTCGCCGGGCTATCTGATGGGCCAGTCCCGGTGCTCGACCACGATGCCGCTCGGTGCAGGGCTGATCGTCACGTAGACCTTGGCCGTGGCCCGCGTGCCGTACGGGTTGCCCAGGATGCACCCGAGGTCGACGTAGCCGCCCGCGCTGAGGTGCTCGGTCCACGTGAAGCTGCCGATGCGGTTCCCGTCGTAGTAGCACGCGAAGGTGTAGGTGCCGGAGGGGAACGTCGCGTTCGCGTTGACGCGGAAGACCGTGCAGACGCTGGTGTTCTGGCAGTCGCCCCACGAGCCGGTGGCCTTCCCGGGCCCACGCGTGACCCAGATGGTCGGCGGGACCGGGCGAGGGTCGGTGCGGTGCGTCGCCCAGCCGCTCCACGGCCCGCACCCGGCGGCGTTGCACGCCTGCGCCCGGAGGCGGAACGTCTGGTCGTAGTCGTTCCCGACGTCGACCGTCTGCCCCGAGCCGCTGGACCCGCCCTCGATCTGCCAGTTGTAGCGCGAGACGCCGTTGCCGCCGTTCGACGAGGGCGCGGAGATCGAGAAGCGGCCCGAGGTCGCGCTCAGTCGGGACACGGACACGCCCGGCTCGCTGGGCTTGCCGTACGCGCTGATCGACCCGGACGCCGGGCTCGACGTGGACGTGCCGCCCTTGTTCGTCGCGGTGACGGTGAACGTGTAGTTCCCGGCGGGGAGGCCCGTGAAGTCGACGGACGTGCCGTCGACGTCCTTCTTCGCGCCCCCGGGCGACGCCGTGACGGTGTACTTCGTGATCGGGCTGCCGTTCGCGTCGGCGGCGCCCCAGGACACGCGCGGGATGCCGCTGTCCTGCCCGCCGCCGCCCACGTTCTGCACGCTCGGCCGGGGCGGAGCCTCGGGGCGCCCGTAGGGGACCACGGCCGCGGACGCCGCGCTCTCCGCCGTCCGGCCCGCCTTGTTCTCGGCCGTCACCGTGAACGTGTACGACGACTCGTTGTCGAGGCCCGTCGCCTTGTGGCTCGTCGCGGTGAGGGAGAGCGCGGCGCCGTCGCGGGAGCCGTTCTTGTACCGCTGCAGGGTGTAGCCCTTGATCGCGTCGCCGTTCTCGAACGGCGCCTTCCACGACACGTCGATCGAGCCGCCGTTGAGCGGCGAGTCCGCGGCGCGGGCCGCGGTCGGCGTCTCCGGGACGTCCGGCAGGCCCGCCGGGATCTCCTCGGCCGAGTACTCGCCCCAGTCCGAGGGGTCGGGGGCGAGGTTGTTCGCCCGGACCCGGACGCTGTACGCGGTGCCGTTCTCGAGCCCGTTCCACACGTACTGGGTGCCCGAGAGCGCCGTGACCTGGACGGCGCCGCCCTTCGGCGCCGGGGAGATCTCGAGGTCGACCGTCTCGATCGGCGAGCGGTCGGTGTAGGTCTTGTTGGTCCAGGTGACCGTGAGGGACTTGTCGCCGAACTCGAGGGTGGGTGCGGCGGGCGGGTCGGGCTTCTCGTCGGGTCGCGCGACGGCGGAGGCCGGGGAGGCGGGTCCGTCGCCGACGGCGTTGGTCGCGTAGACGGTGAAGGTGTACTCGACGTTGTTGGTCAGCCCGTCCAGGGTGCAGGTGGTGGTGCCGCAGGCCTTCTCGTAGCCGTTCTGGGAGCGCACGGTGTAGCCGGTGATGTCGGCGCCGTTGTTGTTCGGCGGGTCCCAGGTGAGCACGACGGTCTTGGAGCGGACCTCGACGACCTGCGGGGTCGAGGGCGCCTCGGGCTTGCCCAGCACCTTGAGCTGGACGCGGCCCTCGACCATGCGGTCGGGGTCCTTCGTCGCGTCCTGGATCCGGTAGACGACCACCATGACGCCCACGAACGAGTCGGCGGGCGTCACGACGACGTCGCCCCCGCTGTACGACACGTCGCCGCTGCCCGTCTCGACGCTCGCCGCCACGATCTCGAGCGGCGTGTCGGGGAAGGGGTTGGAGTCGTTGGCCAGGACTGGCACGGTGGTGGCCTTGCCCTGGTGCGCGTCGTCGACGGTGTCGGGGTTGGCGCGCGGCAGGGGCCGGGTCGAGGCCACGACGGTCAGGGTCGCGGTGCCCTCGACCGGGGGGTGCTCGCCGTCGGTGACGGTGATCGGTACCTGCACGACCGAGCCCTTGGGCACGTCCGGGGTCGCCTGGGCGCGCAGCGTGGTGCCCTCGACGGACACGGTCACGCCCTGGGCCTGGCCGGTGGCCCGGAACGCCAGGGGGTCGCCGTCGGGGTCGGTCGCGAAGCGCGCGAGGTCGATCGAGGCCTCCTCGCCCGCCGCGACGTCGAGCGTCGGGGTCGACAGCTCCGGCGGCAGGTTCTCCGGCGGCACGACGCTGATCGGCAGCGTGAGCAGCGCGGTGTGGCCGTCGCGGTCGTCGGGACCGGAGCCGTCGGTGACCTCGAAGGTCACGGCGGCGGGACCGACGTAGTCCGGCGCGGACGTGTAGGTGATCTCCGTGGTCGAGAGGACCTCGCGCGTGCCCTCGAGCGCGGTGACCTTCTCCTCCGTGGTGAGCCGGGGAGTCTTGCCCTCGACGACCAGGACGTAGTCCGTGATGTCGATGGGCAGCGGCTCGCCGCTCACGACCTCCAGGGGCGTGATGCCGGGACGGAGGGTCGGGGCCTGGTCGGTGAGGCCGGGGACCTTGACGAAGGCCTTGGCGGTCAGGCCGTCGATGTCGGTCGCGGTGTAGGTGATGACCTGGCGGCCCTCGGTGAGGGTGACGGTGAGCTCGCCGTCGGGGGTGACGCTCGCGGTGGTCGCGTCGGTGGTGACGGTGAGCTCGCTCGCGGCGCCGTCGGGGTCCTCGTCGTTGTCCAGGACGGGGACGGTGACCTCGGTCTTGCCCAGGATGTCCTCCACGGGCACGGTGTCGTCGCGCGCGACCGGGGGCAGCAGGGGCGCGTTCGCCGAGACGTTCACGGTGACCGCGCCGGTCGCGCGGGCGCCGTAGGTGTCCTGGATCTGGTAGTAGAACGAGTACGAGCCGTCCTGGTCGGGCGAGGTCAGCACGATGCGGTCGGCCACGACCTCGGCGTCCAGGTCGTGGGTGTCCTCGATCCCGCCCGGGACCAGGCCGACCTGGTCGCCGTCGGGGTCGGTGTCGTTGGCCAGCGCCGCGACCGAGACCGTACGCCCCGGGCGCACCGTCACCTCGTCGTCCACCGCGACCGGCGACTGGTTGGTGTCCGCGGGACGGGCGATGCCGACGTTGACCGTGCCCGTGGCGGTGGCGCCGCGCGCGTCGAGCACGGAGTAGGTGAACGTGTCCGCCCCGGTCGCGTTCTTCGACGCGGCGTACTCGATCATCCCGTCCACGACCCGGGCGGTGCCCTTGCCCGCGGGGGTGGCGATGCCGGTGACCTGGACGGAGTCGCCGTCGGGGTCGATGCCGTCCAGCGGCACCGCGATGCGCACGCTGGACCCGGACAGCACCCGGGCCTCGATCTCGCGCGGCTGCGGCGGGGCGTTGTCCTCACCGTCACGGATCCGGATCGTGACCTGGGCCGAGTCCTCCTGCCCGTTGACGTCCCGCACCCGGTAGATCGCGTACGCCGTGCCCGCCTCCGGACCCGCCTTGAACCGCAGCGAGTCCTCCGACACGAACGCCTCGCCCAGCGCCGGATCCACGTCCTGCTCCAGCTCCGGCTGCAGGAACAGCTCCAACCCGTCCGGGTGCGTGTCGTTCTTCAGCACCGGGACCGTCACCACGTCCCCCGCGTGCACCGTCACCTCGTCCGCGACCGCGTTCGGCGGCTGCAACCGCGTCGGCGCCGGCACCGGCACGACCCGCACCTGGCCGGTCGCGGTCTCGGTGCCGTTGGAGGCCGTGTACTCCACCGTCACCGGCGCGTCCAGGCGCCGGATCTCGGTCACCCGCAGCATCTGGTGGGCCAGGATCGCGACCGACACCCCGGCGTCGGCGGGCACGCGCACGGACTGCACGACGAGCACGCCGCCCGCGGGGTCCGTGTCGTTCGCGAGGACGTCCACGAGCGTGGACCCGCCCGCCGGGAGGAGCGCGGTGTCGGTGACGACGACGGGCGCGCCCTCGGCCTCGGACGGCGGCAGGACGTCGACCCGGACGAGGCCCGTGGTCGCGTTCGGGCCGTCGGTCACCTGGTACGTCAGGTCGTAGGAGCGCGGCTCCATCGAGAGGAACGTGAACGTGCCCGCGTCGTAGTTCGGCGTGATCTGCGCCGGGGCGGACTCCGAGACCGACGCCAGGCGCAGGTCGTCCCCGTTCGGGTCGGTGTCGTTGCGCAGCGGCTCGACCGTCACCGGCTGCCCCGCCGGGACCACCACGTGGTCGCTCACCGCGACCGGCGGCTGCGGACCGGGCACCACGTCGACCAGCAGCTTGCCCTCGAAGGACAGCTCGCCGTCGGAGACGAGCAGGGTCACGATCTTGCGCCCGGTCGAGCCGCCGCCGTCGCGCAGCTCGACCGTGCCGTCGGGGCGCGAGCGCACGTCGTCGCCCGCGACCGTCGCGGCCGCCGACGCGAGGTACAGGTCGTCGCCGTCCGGGTCCTTGAAGAAGGGCAGCACCTTGATCGTCGCGGCGCCGCCCTGGGCGACGCGCAGGACCGGGTCCCCGGTCTGCTCGGGGGGAGCGTTCTCGCCCCAGGGGGACACCTTGAGGGTGACGCCCGCCTCGGCGACGCCGCCGCGGCCGTCGGACACGGAGTACCGGAACGACCCCGTGCCCTCGGCGTCCTCGGGGACCACGGCCTGGAGCGCGGCGCCGCCCATGATGGTCTGCACGGTCGCGTTCGACGGCGAGTCCCCGACGAGCGACGCCGTCATCACGTCCCCGTCCGGGTCCACGTCGTTGCCCAGCACCGGCAGGATCGTCGTGCGCCCCGGACGCACCCCGAACGTGTCGTCCTTCGGCTGCGGCGGCCGGTTCGGCTGGGACCGGTCCGCGATGAACTGGTCCACCTGCTCGGGGTTCGTCAGCTCCGCGTCGGCCTCCTCGCCCTCGGCCTCCTCGGGCATCTGGACGTCCCAGTCGTCGACCTTCTGGTACTCGTCCGCCGCCATCCACAACGTCCCCGCCGACAGGTCGTTGAGCACGATCACCTGCCGGTTCACCCGGTACTCCAGGCGGGTCTGGGGGTCGAGCCCCTCGAGGCGCTCGTCGACGTCGCGGTCGGTGCCCTCGCAGTCGCGGATGACCTGGCCGGTCGAGGCCCACGCCCCGTACGTGCACGACCCGAGGCGCACCGGGGCGGCCGGGACGCCCTGGGCGGCGCGGCGCTGGGCGTCGCCGCCCTTCAGAGGCTGGGTCACGAGCGCGTCGGTCGTCGCGACGACGACGTCGCCCGACCCGGCGGACGGCTGCTGGAGCCGCGCCTGCTCCGCGCCCTCGACCGCGACGGTCCGGCCGCCGGGCAGCACGAGCTGCGAGGCCGAGCGGTCGAGGACGACGGGCTCGTCACCGACGGCCGTCACCTCGACCTCGGCGCCCTTCCCGACCGGGAGGGACGTCGACGTCGGATCGCCGGAGACGGCGCCCTTGCTCGTGGTCTCGACCGTCCAGAGCGCTCCGGTCGAGGGGATCGCGACGAAGACCGTCCCGTCCTCGGAGACCGTCAGCGCGCCGTCACCGCCGACCTCGGCCGTCGGGTCGAGCTTCTCGGCGTCGAACGAGGTGGCGCCGTCGAACGGCAGGACCCACAGCAGGCCCTCCTCGCCGTCGAGGATCGCGGTCGTCGCGCCGCCGGAGGCGACCTGCGCCCCGGCCGGCAGGCGGATCTGCCCGGTGAGCTTGAGGTGGGCGACGTCCACGGGGGACGACGTGCTCGTCCCCTGGTCGTCGAGGAGGACGCGGCCCGCGTCCTGCTGCACGTCGAACGACGCGCTGCCCGCGTTGAGCGTGCCGTCCATCGCCTGGGACTCGTAGTTGAACCGCCCCACCAGGCCGGCCGACGTCTTCGTCACCCACACGCCCGAGTCGTTGAGGTCCACGTCCGCCGTGGCCTCGCCCTCGTAGAGCAGCGCCATGCCCACCAGCGCCGTCGAGAACACCGACACGGTGCTCACCGACGCGACGGTACGACGATGCTCGCGGATGGTCGTGAGAAGACCCACCTGTGCTCCTCTGTGCCTGGGCGGGGCACACGTCCTCCGGGTCCCGCCGAGCGGCGGTGACGAGGGGAACGGGTGCTCCGGTGCCCGCAGACTGCCCGCAGAACGCCCCGACGAGGGTAACCGAGGCCGGGTCGCTCAGGGCATGGGGAGGAGTCCCCATGGGGGTGGGATCTTCCGGTGATCAGGGCAGAAGGGACGCACGGGACAGGGCGGCCCGGTCGCGCGTGCGGTCCTCGGCCGTGCGGAGCGACGCGTCGTCCGGGCGGACGGCGGCCGCCGCGGCGCGCGGGGCGGTCGACACCCGGGACCGGGCGGCCGCGCGGCGGCGGCCGAGGTCGGCCAGGGCGGAGCCCACGAGGACGAGCAGACGGTCCGTGCCACGGGGCTCGGCCGTGCGGGGCAGGGTGGGGGAGCACGCGCTCATGAGGGGTTCTCCTTGCCGTCGATCGTCGGGAAGACGTTGAAGTGGATCTGCACGGGCCGCGCGCCGGGCGCCTGCTCCTGGCCCTGGAACCGCTGGAGCGTCGCGTCGAACGCGTCCCACGCCTCCGCGACCTCGAGCATCTGGTCGGCGGTGAGCCACATGCTCGCCGTCGTCAGACGGCTGCCGTCGAGCCACCGCGTCGGCAGCTCGGGGGAGCGCTCGAGGAACGCCTGGATCTTGCGCGCCCTCGCGGACTCGAACTCGCGGCTCACCATCGCGCCCGCGAGCGTGGCGGCGGCGTCCTCCTCGTCGTGCGGGACGTCGACCGTGAACCCGCCCGGCGGGCGCTCCCACCAGCGCTCGCGCGCCGTCCCGCGGCCCGCGACCTCCCGGACGAAGCCGTGCCGCGCGAGCTGGCGCAGGTGGTAGCTCGTGGACCCGCTGGACTCGCCCACGAGGTCGGCCAGGCGGCTCGCGGTGAGCGCGCCGTGCGTCGAGAGCAGGTCGAGGATCTGCACCCGCAGCGGGTGCGCGAGCGCCTTGAGCTGCGCGGGGCCGAGCGCGGGGTGGCGTTCGGCCGGGACGGGTGCCGGTGCGCTGTCGGTGGGCATACGACGACCGTAGCGATGCAAACGACTGTTTGCAAGACTTCCTTTGCAGCGAGATGTTGGCACGTGTCGGACGGCCCGCGCGGGGAGCGGGAGCGTGCGGGAGGTGCGAGCATCGAGCGCATGACGCACGTGGCGGAGCGGGTGCGCGGCGCGGCGGAGCGCGCCATCTTCCTGCGGGTCGCGGGCCCGGACGCCGCGGCGACGCGGGCGCGCATCCACGAGACGCCCGGCCCCCGCTGGTTCCCGGCGGGGTCCGCGGTCCAGCGGGTGCACGGCGACGCGTCGATGTTCGTCGGCGGGCTGCGCGCGCTGCTCCTGCAGAGTCTGCACCCGCTCGCGATGGCCGGGGTCGCCGCGCACTCGGGCTACCGGGGCGACCCCTGGGGGCGCCTCCAGCGGACCTCGACGTTCATCGCCACGACGACCTTCGGCACGGCCGACGACGCCGCCGACGCCGTGGCGGCCGTCCGGGCGGTCCACGAGCGGGTCCGCGGCGTCGCGCCCGACGGCCGCCCCTACCGCGCGAGCGACCCGGACCTGCTGCGCTGGGTCCACGTCGCCGAGACGCAGAGCTTCCTCGTCGCGCACCAGGAGCTCGGGCACCGCCCGCTCGACGCCGCCGGGTGCGACGAGTACGTCGCGCAGGCGGCCGTGGTCGGCCGCGCCCTGGGCGTCGAGGACGTGCCGGTCACGGTGCGCGAGCTGGACGACGCCGTCGCCGGGTACCGGCCGGTGCTCGGACTCACCCCGGCAGCGCTCGACGCCGCGCGGTTCCTCCTCGTCGAGCCGCCGCTGCCGTGGGCGGTGCGTCGGGTGTACGCGGGGCTCGCGGTGGCCGCGCGGGCGTCCCTGCCGGACTGGGCGCGCGCGGGCATGCCGCGCGTGCGAGGACTGCCCCAGCGGTGGGCGCACCCGGCGGGGGAGGCGGTCACGAGGCTGCTGCGGTGGGCGCTCCCCGGGGCCTGACGGCGAGGCGCACCCGGCGGGTCAGGCGTCGTCGCGGCGGCGACGGTAGGCGTCGAGGTCGTCGTTGAGCCGGCCGAGGAGCTCGGCGAGGAGGGCCCGGTCGAGGCGCGACCAGTCCCCGAGCACGTCCGCGTAGAGCGCGGTGCGCGCCGCGCGGTGGGCGGCGAGCTCGTCGAGCCCCGCGCCCGTGGGCTCGACGACGACCGCCCGGCCGTCGTGCGGGTCCCGGGCCCGGCGTACGTGCCCGGCCCGTTCGAGCGCGACCACCTGGCGGGTGACGGTGGAGGCGTCGAGGCCGAGGCGCTCGGCGAGCGCGTTGACGTGGAGCGGGCCGTGGGTGCCGAGCGTGTGGAGCAGCAGGTAGCCCGACCGGTCGAGCGTGCCGCCCCGGCGCGACGTCCCGGGGCTCCCCGAGGCGCGCGTGCGCTCCGCGCGACGCAGGAGCTGGGCGACCTCGAGCTCGATCGCGCCCAGCACGTCCTGCGCGCTCGCGTCCCCGCGCGCCTCCGCCTGCGGCTGATCGTTTCCCTCGGCAACCGTCATGGGTGTATTCTACAGATAGTTACCTGCTAGATACAGGTACTTCTCCCGCCGCCGCCCCTCGTGCGGCGGCCTCCCTCACCAGGAAGTGCGACCGAGTGGCCTCCACACGCAACGAACCGAACCGCACCGCCATCTACGCGACCGCCCTCACCGCGTTCTTCGCGATCGCCGGCATCGCCGTCGTCGACCCGATCCTCCCCGTGATCGGCGAGGAGATCGGGGCGTCGACCTGGCAGATCGAGCTCCTCTTCACCGCCTACATCGCCGTCATGGCGCTCGGCATGATCCCCGCCGTCATGGCGACCGGGCGCTTCGGCTACAAGAAGATCCTCGCCACGGGCGTCAGCCTGGTGGCCGTCGCGGCCGTGCTCGCGGCGCTGAGCACGAGCATCGGCCAGCTCGCCGCGCTCCGCGGCCTGTGGGGTCTCGGCAACGCGATGTTCTTCGCGACGGCGATGGTCCTCCTCGTCTCCCTGGCGAACGACCGCGAGTGGGTCGTCGAGCTCTTCGAGACGTGCGTCGGCCTCGGCTTCGCCGTCGGGCCGCTCCTCGGCGGGCTGCTCGGCGGCATCTCGTGGCGCGTGCCCTTCTTCGTGTGCGGCGTCTTCATGCTCGTGGCGCTGCTCGTGTCCGTGACGCGCCTCAAGGACCCCGCCGAGAAGCCCGCGCCGCTGCGCGTCGGCCAGGTCTTCCGCCTGTTCCGCAAGCCCGGCTTCCTCGCGCTCGCCGCGGTCACCGCCGCGTACAACTTCTGCTTCTTCGTCGTGCTCGGGTACACCCCCGTGTTCCTCGGGCTCGACGTCGTGCCGCTCGGTCTCGTCTTCACCGCGTGGGGCGTGGGGCTCGCGGTCGGGATCCTCGTCGTCGGGCACCGGCTCGCGCACCGCGTCGGCGCCGTCCAGACGCTGGGCGTGGCCGTCGTGGGCGTCCTCGTCGCGCTCGTGCTCCTCGCGCTCGACCTCGGGACGGCCTGGTCCGTCGTCGTGCTCGTCGGTGCCGGCGTGTTCATGGGCATCGCGAACGCCAACCTCACGGACCTCTCGCTCGCGCTCGGCGACCCGGACCGCCGCGTGACCACCGGCGCGTTCAACCTGGTGCGCTGGGGCTTCGCCGCCCCCGCCCCGGTCATCGCGGGGCTCCTGCACCCGGTGTCCGCGACCGCGCCGTTCTGGCTCGGGGCGGGGATCCTCGTGCTCGGCGTCGTCGTGTTCGTGGCGTACGGGCACCGGATGGCGGGCGAGCTCGGCGAGCGCGTCCTGTGGTCCCGGTGGAACCGCACGGCCCGGACCGTCGAGGGGACGCCCGAGGAGGCGCTCGGCGAGGTCTGAGCCGCCGGCGGCACCGACGGGGGGAGAGGGTCCTGGGCCGCGCGGCCCGGGACCCTCAGCCCTCCGGGTCGGTCCCGGCGTCGGCCGAGCCGTCGCCCGAGGTGCCCGACGGCGCGCTGGTCGCCGGGTCGGGGTCGGCCGCGGCCGACTCCGCGGCCCGCGTGAGGGCCTCGATCCCGGCCGTCAGCGCGCGCAGGTCGGCGACGTCGAGCCGGTCGAGGAGGTCCGTGAGGGGCTCGTCCTCCTGCGCGACGAGCCGGCGCACCGCCGCGGCGCCGCGCGGGGTCGCGGCGACGAGGCGCACGCGACCGTCCTGCGGGTCGGGGCGGCGCGACGCCATGCCCGCCGCCTCGAGCCGGTCCACGATCCCCGAGAGCGTCGCGGGGGAGATGCCGAGCACGTCCGCGAGCCGGTGCGAGCTCGTCTCCCCGTCGAGCTGCAGCACGGCGAGCGCGCGGAGCTGGGGGACCGTCAGGGTCGTGCGGAGCAGCGGCTCGAGGCGCTGCGCGAGCAGCAGGTCGGCGAGCCGGCGCTGGGCGTCCTCGAGGCGCCGGGCGAGCGCCGCGCGCTCGTCGTCGGCGGGGTGGGTCACGGCGCCGACTCTATCGGTGGGCGCGGGAACCATCCCGAGATGCTTCGCGTTACGCTAACGAAATCGCGACGCCGACGTCGTCTCCCGCCCGACCTGGAACCCCTGGAGGCTCCGTGTCCCGTCTCGCCCGGCTGTCGCTGGCCAACCGCGCGCTCGTCGCGCTCGCCACCGTCGCGATCGCGATCTTCGGCGTCCTCAGCATGGGATCGCTCAAGCAGGAGCTCATCCCGAGCCTGCAGATCCCCACGGCCGCCGTCGTCGGCGCGTACCCGGGCTCGGCCCCGGCGATCGTCGAGCAGCAGGTCACCGTCCCCGTCGAGACGGCCGCGCGCGGGGTCAAGGGGGTCGAGGACGTCACGTCGACGTCGTCGACCGGCCTCTCGGTGACGACCGTCCAGTTCGCGTACGGCACGGACATGGACGCCGCGGCCTCGCAGCTCCAGACGGCCGTCACGCGGCTGCAGTCCCAGCTCCCGGAGGACGTCGAGCCGCAGGTCGTGACCGGCTCCGTGGACGACCTCCCGGTCATCCAGCTCGCCGTGTCGGGCGGCGCGGACGAGGCGGCGCTCGCGGACACCGTGACGTCGAGCCTCGTCCCCGCGCTCGAGGACGTCGAGGGGGTCCGCAGCGTCGCGGTGAGCGGCGTCGCCGACCAGCAGGTGACGGTCGCCCTCGACCCCGCCGCGCTCGCCGCCGCCGGGCTCAGCCCGCAGCAGGTCTCCACGATCCTCCAGGACAACGGTGTCGTGGTGCCCGCGGGCACCGTCGCGGAGGGCGACCGCACCCTCAGCGTGCAGGTCGGCACGGCCGTCACGACCGTCGACGAGCTCGCCGCGCTGCCCCTCGTGTCCCCGACCGCGGCGCCCGGCACCCCAACCGTCGCGCTCGGCGACGTCGCGACCGTCACCGCGGGCCCCGAGCCCGCGACGTCGTTCTCCCGGCTCGACGGCGAGCCCGCGCTCGCCGTCGCCATCACCAAGACGCCCGCCGGCAACACGGTCGAGGTGTCGCACGCGGTCCAGGACGCGGTCGACGGCCTCTCCGGCGTGCTCGACGCCCAGGACGTGCGCGTCGAGGTCGTGTTCGACCAGGCCCCGTTCATCGAGGAGTCCATCGAGGGGCTCGCGACCGAGGGCCTGCTCGGGCTCCTCTTCGCGGTCGTCGTGATCCTGCTGTTCCTCGCGTCGCTGCGCTCGACGCTCGTCTCCGCCGTGTCGATCCCGCTGTCGCTGCTCGTGACCTTCATCGTCATGAACGCCACGGGCTACACGCTCAACATCCTCACGCTCGGGGCGATGACGGTCGCGATCGGCCGCGTGGTCGACGACTCGATCGTCGTCATCGAGAACATCAAGCGGCACCTGTCGTACGGCGAGGAGAAGGTCGGCGCCATCATCGGCGCGGTCAAGGAGGTCGCGGGCGCGATCACCGCCTCGACCGTCGCCACCGTCGCCGTGTTCCTGCCGATCGCGCTCGTGGGCGGCATGGTCGGCGAGCTCTTCCGGCCGTTCGCGCTCACCGTCGCCATCGCGATGCTGGCCTCGCTCTTCGTCGCGCTGACGATCGTCCCGGTCCTCGCGTACTGGTTCATCACGTCGCCGCCCGTCCCGGCCGACCCGGAGGCCGCGCGCCTCGCGGGCGAGCGCGCCCGCGCCGCCGCGGAGGCCAAGGAGCGTCGTGGGCTGTGGCAGCGCGCGTACCTCCCGACGCTGCGGGGGGCCCTGCGCCACCCCGCGATCACGCTCGGCGTGTCGGTCGCGATCCTCGCCGGGACGCTCGCGCTCGTGCCGCGGCTCGAGACCAACTTCCTCGGCGACACCGGCCAGGACACGCTCACCGTCACCGAGTCGTTCGCGCCGGGCACGTCGCTCGACGCGCAGGACGCCGCCGCGCGCGACGTCGAGCAGGCGCTCCTCGACGTCGACGGCGTCGCCACGGTCCAGACGACCGTCGGCACCGCGGGCGGCCCGGAGGCCGCGTTCTTCGGCGGCGGCGGGTCCCCGACGGCGACGTTCGCCGTCACGCTCGACGCGGACGCCGACGCCGTCGCGGCCCAGGAGGACGTGCGCGACGCCGTCTCCGGACTGGGCGGCGACGCGAGCGAGGGCATCGAGGTCGCGGGCGCCGACGCCGCGTTCGGCAGCTCCACGGTCGACCTCGTGGTCCGCGCGCCCGACACCGACACCCTCGCCGCGGCGGCCGCCGAGGTGCAGGAGCTCGCGGAGGGGACCGACGGCGCCGCGCAGGTGACGAACAACCTCGCCGCCGCCCAGGCCACCGTCCAGGTGACGGTCGACCGCGAGGCGGCGGCCGCCGTCGGGCGCACGGAGACGCAGGTGGCCGGGACGGTCGCGGGGGCGATGTCCCCGGCCCCGGTCGGCACGGTGAACCTCGGCGACGGCCCGGTGCAGGTGCGCGTGGTCGCGGGCGAGGCGCCGGCGACGGTCGCCGAGCTCGAGCAGGTCGTGCTGCCCACCGCCGCGGGCCCCGTGCCGCTCACGCAGGTCGCCGAGGTCGCGGAGGTCGAGGTCCCCACGTCGATCACGCGCGTCGACGGCGAGCGCAGCGCGACGATCGCCGTCACCCCCGCGGGGCAGGACCTGGGCGCGCTGACCGCCGAGCTGACGACCGCGATCGACGGGCTCGAGCTCGAGGGCGGCGCGACGGTCGAGGTCGGGGGCGTCGCCGCCGACCAGGCCGACGCCTTCGCCGACCTCGGCCTCGCGCTGCTCGTCGCGATCCTCATCGTCTACCTCGTCATGGTCGCGACGTTCCGCAGCCTCCTGCAGCCGTTCATCCTGCTCGTGTCGATCCCGTTCGCCGCGACGGGCGCGCTGCTCCTGCTGCTCGCCACGGGGACGCCGCTGGGTGTGCCGGCCCTCATCGGCCTGCTCATGCTCGTCGGCATCGTGGTGTCGAACGCGATCGTGCTCATCGACCTCATCAACCAGTACCGCGAGCGCGGGCGGGCGCTCGACGACGCCGTCCTGGAGGGGTCGCGCAAGCGGCTGCGCCCCATCGTCATGACCGCCGCCGCGACGATCTTCGCGCTCACGCCCATGGCCATCGGGATCACGGGCGGCGGCGCGTTCATCTCCCAGCCGCTCGCGCTCGTCGTCATCGGCGGCCTGCTGAGCTCGACGCTGCTTACCCTCGTCGTCGTCCCGGTGCTCTACACGCTCGCCGAGCGCCGCGGCGAGAAGCGCGCAGCGAGGAAGGCGGCCAAGGAAGAGGCCGCGGCCCAGGCCGAGGCCGACAAGGCCGCCGCCGCCGAGGAGGCGACGGCGAACGCCTGAACCGCCCGACCATCCCCGGCCCCCCCGGGACCCCCCGGACCCCCCGGACCCGTAGGGACCGCCGACCAGGCGATCCCCGGCGGCCGAGCAGGTGGTCCTGGCGCGTCAGATGTCCAGGACGCGCCGGAACCACCTGCTCGGCGCCGGAGGTCGGGAGAGTCAGGAGGGGCGGGCGACGCCCGTCTCGTAGGCGAGCACGACGGCCTGGACGCGGTCGCGCAGGCCGAGCTTGCCGAGGACGCGCCCGACATGGGTCTTGACCGTCGCCTCCGAGAGCACGAAGCGCTCGGCGATCTCGGCGTTCGTCAGCCCCTCACCGAGGGCCTCGAAGACCTCGAGCTCGCGCGCGGTGAGGTCGGCGAGGCGCGGGTCGTCCCGGCCGGTCGGTGCCTGGGCCGGGGCGGCGGTGCCGTCCTGCGGGAGCTGGCCGGAGAACATCTCGAGCATGCGGCGCGTGATGCGCGGGGAGACGGCGGCGTCGCCGCTCGCGACGGCGCGGATCGCCCCGACGAGCTCGCCGGGCTTGGCGTCCTTGAGGAGGAAGCCGCTCGCCCCGGCGCGCAGGGCGGCGAACGCGTACTCGTCGAGGTCGAACGTCGTGAGGATGATGACGCGCGACCCGGGCTGGGCGGCGACGATCCGCTCCGTCGCCTCGATGCCGTTCGTGCCGGGCATGCGCACGTCCATGAGCACGACGTCCGGCGCGAGCGCGGACGCCTGCGCGACGCCCGTCTCGCCGTCCCCGGCTTCCCCGACGACCTCGATGTCGTCCTCGGCGGCGAGGATCATGCGGAAGCCCATGCGCAGCAGGGCCTGGTCGTCGACGAGCAGCACCCGGATCGGTGCCCCCGTTCCCGTCATGTGCGTTCCCGTCCGTCGTCGCGTGCGCCGGCCTGGCGGCCGGGGTCGAGGTCGAGGCGCAGGCTCGCCCGCACCTCCCAGCCCGTCCCGCTCGGCCCCGCGGACACGGTACCGCCGTAGACCGCGGCCCTCTCCCGCATCCCGATGATCCCGCGCCCGGTGCCGACGGGGACGCCGGGCGGGTGCTGCTCCGCGACGGACGGCGGGAGCCCGCGCTCGTCGGCGCTCGCGCCCTCCCCGGGACGACGGCCCGCCTGGTTGACGACGCGCAGCTCGAGCCAGTCGGCGCCGGGCTCGGCGCGGCGCGACACCTCGACGAGGACCACGGGGGACAGGGGCGCGTAGCGCAGCACGTTCGTCAGGGCCTCCTGGACGATGCGGTGCGCGGTCTGGCGCAGGGCGGGGCCGGGCGTCGGCTGCGGGCCGGAGCGCACGAGCCGGACGGGCAGCCCGGCGGTACGGAACCGCTCGACGATCTCCTCGAGCTCGGGCGTCTCGTGAGCGGGCGCGAGGGGCACGGTCTGCTCGCCGCCCGGCTCGCGCAGCACGCCGAGGACGCGCCGCATGTCGGCGAGCGCGGCGCGGCCGGTCGCGGTGAGCTCGTCGAGCGCGTGGCCCGCGAGCTCGGGGTTCTTGGCGCCCGACGCCTTGGCGCCGTCCGCGAGGGCGACCATCACGGTGAGGGAGTGCGCGACGACGTCGTGCATCTCGCGCGCGATGCGGGTGCGCTCGGCGGCGGCGGCGAGCTGCGCCTGCTGGTCGCGGTCGCGCGCGATGGAGTTGGCGCGCTCGACGAGGTCGGACACGTGCTGGCGGCGCGCGCGCACGTTCGTGCCGATCGCGAGCGCGACGAGGCAGAGGATGGTGGTCACGAGCATGCCGACGATGCGGTCGACGGTCGCGCGGCCCGGCTCGACGCTCTGGCGCAGGACCTCCCCCTCCGGGGTGGTGACCACGTCGTACCAGAGCAGGGTCGCGCCGGAGAGCGCGAGGACGGTGATCGCGAGCACGGGCCACGCGATGCGCGAGGGCCGCGACGCCGCGACGGCGTAGACGGCGAACATCGCCGCGACCTCGAACCCGGCCGTGTCGCCGGTGACGCCGATGGCGACGACCCCGACCACGGTGAGCGCGAGCGCGACCGTGACGGGCCGACGGCGGCGCCAGTACAGGAGCACGCCGCCGACGAGGAAGAACACGAGCGACAGCGCCGTCGTCCCGCGGGGCTGCGACGCGGTGAGCGCGTACAGCACGCCGGGCACGACGAAGACGGCCACGACGACCCAGTCCATGACGACCGGGTGCCGCGCGAAGTACCGGCGGACGGGGCCGAGCCGGCGCGCGTCGAGCTCGGTGAAGGGAGCGGGCGCGGGGCGCAGGGGGTGGGTCGACGAGCCCGGGCTCCCCGGGGCGGCGGGCTCCACCGGCTCCGGGCGCGCCACGGCCGACGCCGGACGAGCGGTCTGCTCGTCCGGCGTCGGCGGGGTGGTGGGCCGGGTGGTCACGCGTCCCGGCGCTTGAGGACGACCGCGGCCGCGGCGACCAGCGCGGCGGTCCAGCCGAGGAGCACGGCGTAGCCGGGCCACGGCGCGATCGTGTCGCTGCCCGACATGTTGCCGCCGAGCACGATCTGCTCGCCGGCGGACGCGGGCAGGGAGTTGTAGAGCGTCTGGACCCAGTCGGCACCGGTCACGCCCATGACGATCCCGAGGACCATCGACAGGACGAAGAACACGGCGACGAGCGTGAAGATCGCCCCCGCGGAGCTGCGGAGCAGCACGCCGACCGCGACGGAGAAGAGCGCGACGGTCGTGAGGTAGAGCACGACGCCGATCAGGGCGCGCTGGTCGTCCGCGGACGAGAAGTCGACGGTCATGTCCTTGCCCGACAGGATCGGGTACGTCACGAGCCACGACAGCCCGACGGCCACGACGGTCGTCACCGCGGTCACCACGCCGACGACGATCATCTTCGCCGCGAGCGCGGGGAGACGGCTCGGCACGGCGGAGAGCGTGGAGCGGATCATGCCGGTCGAGTACTCGCCCGTCACGGTGAGCGCCCCGAGCACGGCCACGGCCAGCTGCGCGAACGTGTAGCCGACGGTGATCACGGTGATGCCGACCCCGTCGGTCGACCCCATGCCGGCCTCCTCGGCCGAGACACCCGCGGACTGCATGGAGGACATGACGGCCGCGAACATGAGCGAGAAGCCCACCATGACGACGACGGTGATGCCGAGCGTCCACCAGGTGGAGCGCAGGGTGCGGAACTTGATCCACTCCGAGCGCAGCACGTGGCCGAACGAGAGGCGGTAGGGGGAGGTGCGGGACGCCGTCGGGCCGGCGCCGGTGGCGAGGGTCGTGGCGCTCATCGCTGCGCTCCTTCGAGGGAGTCGGTGGGGGCCGGTGCGCCCGCGGTCGCGCCCGCGGCACCGTGGCCGATGTGGTTCTGCGCGGAGTCGGTCTGGTACTCGACCGAATCCGCCGTGAGGGCCATGTAGGCGTCCTCGAGCGTGGACGTGACCGGCGTGAGCTCGTGCAGCACGAACCCCTTGGCCGCGGCGAGCTCGCCGATCCCGGGGGCGTCCGCGCCCGTGACGACGAGCAGGCTCGGCTCGTCGCTCGTGACGGTCGCGCCGTCGCTCGTGAGGAGCTCGGCGAGCTGCGTGGCGTGCGGGGTGCGCACGCGCACGGTGCGCTGCTGCGAGCCGTTGACGATGTCGCTCACCGGGGCGTCCGCGATGATGCGGCCCTTGCCGATGACGATGATGTGGTCGGCGGTGAGGGCGACCTCGCTCATGAGGTGGCTCGACAGGAAGACGGTGCGGCCCTCGGAGGCGAGGTAGCGCGCGAGGTTGCGCACCCACAGCACGCCCTCGGGGTCCAGGCCGTTGACGGGCTCGTCCAGGATGAGGGTCTTGGGGTCGCCCAGCAGCGCGGACGCGATGCCCAGGCGCTGGCCCATGCCGAGGGAGAAGCCGCCCACCCGCTTCTTGGCGACCGGCTGCAGGCCGGTCATCTCGATGACCTCGTCCACGCGCTGGGTCGGGATGCCGTGCGTGGCGGCCATCGCGAGCAGGTGGTTGTAGGCCGAGCGGCCGGTGTGCACGGCCTTGGCGTCCAGCAGCGCGCCGACCTCGGTCAGCGGTGAGCGGTGCTGGGCGTAGGGGCGCCCGTTGACGGTGACGGTCCCGGCGGTGGGGCGGTCCAGGCCCATGATCATGCGCATGGTCGTGGACTTGCCCGCGCCGTTGGGGCCCAGGAAGCCGGTGACGGTCCCGGGACGCACGGTGAACGAGACGCCGTCCACCGCGGTCTTGGGCCCGTACCTCTTGGTCAGGCCGCGTGCTTCGATCATGACTTCGCCCCTCCGAGGGTCGTTCGTCCGGGATGGTCCTGGTGCACCGCGGGAAGGTCGCTCCGGTCCGGCCGGGCCCCTCACCGCGAGGTACGTCTCGAGCCTACGGACGGGCTCGGTGCCGGGCAGCCACCTTGCGACGTATCTTGCCGCCGTCGTGACCCGGAGTGTGTACGCCGCGCGGCGTACGCGACGTCCCGGCGCGTGGTCCGCTGGTCGGGACTTCGCCCGCGAGGCGCGGAAAACCCGCGGGAACAGTGGCCGGGACTCGCACGTTCCCTAGGATGAACACAGGCCAGCGACACCCGACTCGAGGCGAGACGCCGATGACGAGGCCCGCTGAGAGGTAGTGGACGCCGCGACCAGGAGGAGCTCATGAGCAACCCCGTCTTCAACAACAGCGCGGTCTTCGGCGAGCCGAAGAACCGGCGCGGTGGGGCGGCCACGCAGGCCGCGCCCGCCTACGGGAGCCCGCCCGCACAGGGCCAGGGCCCCGCGTACGGCACGCCCCCGCAGGGCGCGCAGTGGGGTGCGTACGGCGCCCAGACCGCGGACGCGGCGCAGCTCCACGCGATGTACAGCGCGCCGTCGGCGACCACGGCGGACACCAAGCGCCTCACGTACGACGACGTGATCATGAAGACGGGCGGTCTGCTCGCGCTGCTCGTCGTCGTCGGGGCGGCGTCGTGGTACCTCACGCCGCAGATGCCGTTCCTCTACCTGCTGGGTGCGATCGCCGGCCTGGTGCTCGGCCTGGTCAACGCGTTCAAGCGGAACCCCAGCCCGGCCCTGATCATCGCCTACACCGTGGCCCAGGGCCTGTTCCTCGGTGGCATCAGCCTCGCGTTCGGCACCATGACCGTCGGCAACGGCGGGAACCTCACGGACATCGTCTTCCAGGCGGTCCTCGCGACCGTCGCGACGTTCGCGGCCGCGCTGTTCCTGTTCCGCTCCGGCAAGGTGCGCGTCACCCCGAAGTTCACGCGCTGGCTGCTCATCGCGATGGTCGGGTACCTCGCGTTCTCGCTCGTCAACGTCGTCCTCGTGCTCTTCGGCGTCCTCGACGGCTGGGGCATGCGTGGCGGCACGATCGGCATCGTCGTCGGGCTCATCGCGGTCGGCCTGGCCGCCGCGTCGCTCATCGTCGACTTCGACTCGATCAAGCGTGGCGTCGAGGCCGGTGTCCCCGCCAAGTTCGCGTGGTCGGCCGCGTTCGGCCTCATGGTCACGCTGATCTGGCTCTACCTCGAGTTCCTGCGCCTCTTCGCGATCCTGCAGAGCAGCGACTGACGGTGGCGCGCAGCACCCGTGAACCGGCACCCGCGGCGGACCTCCCGCCGCGGGTGCCGGTGTTTCTGGCCGGGCTCGTCGTCGCGGCGGCCGCGATGCTCGGCGTCCAGGTCCTCTACATGGTCGTCTCGGGCGCGCCGCCCGCGTGGCTGTCGTTCGCGGCGCTCCTCATCCTGCTCAGCGTCCCGACGGCGGGTGCCGCCGTCGCCTGGCTCGGCACCCGGATCACGCGCGGCGCCACCGAGCGCCGCGCCGCGCTCGTGTTCGCGGCGCTCGGCCTCGTGGCCGGAGCGCTCTGGGGGTCGTTGCTCGCGGGCGGGATCGCCCGGCAGCTCGCCGACGCCGGCGCTGGCGGTGGCGGTGCGCTCGTCGCGGGTGCGGCCGCCGTCGTCGGGGTCACCGCCGCGGTCGGCGCGGGTCTCGGCCGGCTCGTGGCGCCCGAGGCCTCCGACCGCCCGCTGCTCGTCGTCGTGCTCGGCGTCGTCGTGGTCCTCGTCGCGATCCTGGGTCTCGTCGGCTGACGGCCCCACCCCGTGAGTGCGGGAAAGAGCCGCGGTCGGGCGTCTCCGCCGCGACTCTCTCCCGCACTCAGCGGGGGTCAGGCGGGGAGGCGGCCGGCGGCCGAGGCGAAGCCGAGCCACGTGTGGCGGTTCCCGGCCCAGCACCAGCCGACCTTCGGGGCGCCGCGGCGCTCGCGCCCGTCGCGTCCGGTGCCGTTCGAGATCCACAGCGCGGGGGTGCGGGTGTCGAGGCGGCCGTCGGGCTTGCGCAGCCGTGAGCCGACCGTCATGTAGCAGTGGTTGCGCGCGAGGACGTCCGGCGCCTGGAGCGCCCAGTGGATCCCCTCGTGCAGCAGGAGCGGCGTCCGGCCGCGCGCCGTGAGCTCCGGCAGCGCCTCGTCCGGGGACCAGCTCGCCAGGTCGTCGCCGCGGTCGACGTCCGTGACGAGCGAGAGCGGCCCCGGCGGGACGACGATCCCCTCGATCGGCGTGAAGCGGTCCACGTCCGTCATGTCGACGACGACGAAACCCTCCTTCTCGCCGTCCTTCGCCGGGAGCCGCAGCAGGGGAGCCAGCGCCGACGGCGGCGCGAGCGCCGGGTCGACGACGAGCAGCGCGCCCGCGGGGGCGGTCGCCGCGAGGTCGGCCGCGGCGGCGCGGAACGCGTCCGCGGTGAGACCGGCGATGTCGTGGACGCCGAGCGCGACGAGGCGCTCGGCCTGGGCGACGACGTCGGGCAGCGGGGGGAGCGCGGGCGGCGCGGAGGCCGCTGCGGGGGACGCGGGACGGGTGGCGGCGGTCGTGGGCTCGGGCACGGGTCACCTCTCGGTCGGGGATGTCGGCGGCCTCAACGCTCTACACCGTACGGGAATTCCCGTCGCGAGCGACCCTCATGCCGGGCGTCGGTCCGGACGGTGCCCGGTCGAGCACGCGCGCGGCGCCGGATCGGGGATGATCGGGGCATGAGATACGCAGAGCACGTGTCCGAGCTCGTCGGCGGTACCCCGCTCGTCCGGCTGTCCCGTGTCACCGCAGGCCTCAGCGCGACGATCCTCGCCAAGGTCGAGTACGTGAACCCCGGCGGCTCCGTCAAGGACCGCATCGCGCTGAAGATGGTCGAGGCCGCGGAGGCGTCGGGCGAGCTCCGGCCCGGCGGCACGATCGTGGAGCCCACGTCGGGCAACACGGGCGTCGGCCTCGCGCTCGTGGCGCAGCGCAAGGGGTACGACTGCGTCTTCGTCTGCCCGGACAAGGTGAGCCAGGACAAGCGCGACGTGCTGCGCGCGTACGGCGCGCGGGTCGTCGTCACGCCGACCGCCGTGGCCCCTGACCACCCGGACTCCTACTACTCGGTCTCCGACCGGCTGGTCCGCGAGATCCCGGGCGCCTGGAAGCCGAACCAGTACGCGAACCCGAACGGCCCGGCGTCGCACTACGAGTCCACCGGCCCCGAGGTCTGGGCCGACACCGACGGTCGCGTGACGCACTTCGTCGCCGGGGTCGGCACGGGCGGCACCATCACCGGCACGGGCCGGTACCTCAAGGAGGTCTCCGCGGATCGCGCGGACTCCGACGGCGGTCGCGTGCGCGTCGTCGGCGCGGACCCGGCGGGCTCGGTCTACTCGGGCGGCGACGGGCGCCCGTACCTCGTCGAGGGCGTGGGCGAGGACTTCTGGCCGGCCGCCTACGACCCGGCGGTCCCCGACGAGGTCATCCCGGTCAGCGACGCGGACTCGTTCGCGATGACCCGGCGCCTCGCGCGCGAGGAGGGCCTGCTCGTCGGCGGGTCGTGCGGCATGGCGGTCGAGGCGACGCTGCGGCTCGCGCGCCGGCTCGAGGAGGAGGACCCGGAGGCGGCCGCGCGGGCCGTCATCGTCGTCCTGCTGCCGGACAGCGGGCGCGGCTACCTCTCCAAGATCTTCAACGACGCGTGGATGCGGTCCTACGGGTTCCTGCCCGACGAGGAGGGCGTGACCGCGGGCGACGTGCTGCGCGCGAAGGACGGCCGCCTGCCCGACCTCGTGCACACGCACCCGAGCGAGACGGTCCGCGACGCCATCGAGATCCTGCGCGAGTACGGGGTGTCGCAGATGCCCGTCGTCGGCGCCGAGCCGCCCGTGAAGAGCGGGGAGGTGGCCGGGTCGGTGAGCGAGCGCGCGCTGCTCGACGCCGTCTTCTCCGGCCGCGCGTCGCTCGCCGACCGCGTGGACCAGCACATGGAGCCCCGCTTCCCGCTCATCGGCGCGGGCGAGGGCGTCGAGGCGGTGCGCACCGCGCTGCACGACGCCGACGCGCTGCTCGTCGTCGAGGACGGCGACCCGGTCGGGGTCCTCACGCGGCACGACCTCCTGGGGTTCGTCGCCGCGCGCTGATCCCCACCGGGCCCCCGCGCGCCTCAGGCTCCGGCCGGCGGGCGCGCGAGGGACGCCAGCCCGGCGAGGAGCGCGCGGACGTGCAGGTCGAAGCTGCGGTCGAGGTCGTCGGGCAGGCGGTAGCCGCCGCCGAGCTCGAGCGCGACGAAGCCGTGCAGGCTCGCACGCACGGACCGGACGGCGTCGACCGTGCGGTCCTCGGGGAGTTCGAACCCGCGCAGCACGGCGGCGACGACCTGGACGCTGCGCCCCGCGGCCGCCGACAGCGCGGCGTCCGCGGGGTCGTCCGGGTCGGGGGCGACCTGCACGGCCGCGTACCGGCCGGGGTGCGCCCGGGCGTACTGCCGGGTCGCGTGCGCGAGGGCGGCGACGGCGTCGGGCCCGGCGAGGCCGACCGTCGCGTCGGTGAGGGCGCGCGTGTAGTCCTCCACGGCGACGACGGCGACCTCGCGGCGCAGCGCGGCGAGCGAGCCGACGTGCTTGTAGAGGCTCGGCGTCGCGACGCCCGCCTGCGCGGCGACCTTGGCGAGCGTGAGGTCGGCGAAGCCCGTCGGGCCGCCGGCGTCGACGAGGTCGAGCGCGATCCGGACGACGGCGTCGTGGGACAGCCCGGCCCTAGCCACGAGCGTCCTCCGACCGCTCGGCATCCGGGCGCGCGTCGGCGTCGGGCAGCCCCGAGAGGAAGTCGAGGGTCGCGGCCACGACCTCCTCGGGCGCCTGGAGCTGGGGGTAGTGGCCGACGTCGGGCAGCAGGAGCGTGGTCGCGCCGAGCGCCTGCTCGGCCCACGCGGCCTCGGCGGCCGGGTCGGCGTAGTCGGGGTCGAGCGCGCCGTAGACCGCGAGCACGGGCGCCTCGACCTGGGCGACGCGCGGCTCGACGACGCGGTGGTCGAGCTGGAGGGTGAGGTCCCGGAAGGAGCGCAGGCGCCCCGGCTCGGAGAGGTTGGCGCGGATCGCGGCCTGGTGCGCGGCGAGGCGTGCGGGGGTGCGGCCCTTGTTCAGCGAGCCGTAGAACGAGGCCCAGAACGCCGCGCCCCACGGTCGTGCGAGCGCGACGCGGTAGAGCACGCGCATCGCGCGGAGCCTCGCGGGGGACGACGGCTCGCGCAGGAACCCGTCGAGCAGGACGAGCCCGCGCACGAGGTCGGGACGCAGGGCCGCGGCGACGACGGCGGCCGACGCCGCCATGGAGCTGCCCAGCAGGACGGCCGGGCCGGCGTCCAGGTGCTCGACGAGCGCGACGTAGTCGGACGCGGTCGCCTCGTCGCCGTGCGTCGCGAAGGTCGTGTCGCTGTCGCCGTGGCCGCGCAGGTCCATGACGACCACGCGGTGGCCCGCGGCGACGAGGTGGGGGACGACGTCGTCGTAGGTGGCGCGGAGGTCGCCCATGCCGGGCGCGGCGACGACGAGCGGGCCGGAGCCCTGGTCGGTGTAGGCGAGGCGTCCCTCGGCGCGGGCGAGGTGGCGCACGGTCGGGTGCTGGCTCGTGGTCATAGCTGCAAGGCTAATGCCATTAGTCAACGAGCGCAAGAGCTCCGGCGATCGCGCCCGGCCGGGTCGTGGCGACCCGCGTAGGGTAGGGAGACCCGCGCCCGCGCGGGCCTTCCTGCACCCGACGAGAGGCAACCTCGTGACCGACCAGCCCACCCTCCCCACCGCCTCGGGATCCTTCGGCGAGAAGCCGACGCTCACCTTCCCCGAGACGGACGCGCCCAGCGGTCTGCAGGTGGTCGTGCTCACCGAGGGCGACGGCCCGGCCGTCACGTCGGGGCGCAACATCGTCGTGCACTACCTCGGCCAGACCTGGGGCGGGCACGTCTTCGACAACTCCTACGACCGCGGCGACACCATCGCCTTCCCCATCGGCGTCGGCGCCGTCATCGGCGGCTGGGACAAGGGCCTCGTGGGCCAGAACGTCGGCTCCCGCGTGCTGCTCTCGATCCCGCCGGAGCACGGCTACGGCCAGCGCGGCGTGCCGCAGGCCGGCATCGGCGGCACGGACACGCTCGTCTTCGTCGTGGACGTCGTCGACGTCCAGTGACCTCGTGAGCGCGGGGTGCCCGTCGTCGCGGTGATCACCCACGACGGGCGCCCGCCGCTCAGCGCCGCACGGACCGCGTCACCGTGAAGCGCGGGTCGCGCGCGACCTGCGTCGTGGGCCCGACCGCGCGCTCGAGCGCGGGGCGGTACCGCAGGTGCGAGTTCCAGACGCACCACAGCTCGCCGCCCGGTCGCAGCACGCGCCCCGCGGTCGCGAACATGCGGTGCGCCGCGTCGGTGCGCACCGCCGCGCCGTCGTGGAACGGCGGGTTGAGCAGCACGACGTCGGCGCTCGCGTCCGCGAGGGTCGCGCCCGCGTCGTCGCGCACCGTGCGCACGCGGTCGGCCACGCCGTTCTCGCGCGCCGTGAGCACTGTCGAGCGGATGGCGGCGTCCGAGCGGTCGGCGGCGACCACCCGCGCGTCGGGCCAGCGCCGGGCCGCCCACGCGGCGAGCAGGCCCGTCCCGCACCCGAGGTCGACGACGTCGCGCGGCGCCGCACCCTGCGCGCCGGGGGTCGGTCCGTCGTCGGCGCCGAGCCGGTCGAGCAGGAACCGCGTGCCGAGGTCCAGGCCCGCGCCCGCGAAGGCGGCGCCGAACGCCGCGACCCGCAGGCCGACGTCGGCCAGGTCGGTGACGACCGGGTAGGTCAGCGGGCGCGCCGGCCGGGGCGCCGACGCGACGAGCACGCGGGACTTGCCCCGGGCGAGGCTCGCGCGCACCTCGCCGAACGACTCGGCGAGGACGTCGTTCATCGCGCGCGTCATGTGCTTGACGCGCGCGCTCCCGAGGAGCACGACGTCCGGCCCGGCCTCGCGCGCGACGTGCTCCGCGACGTCGCGCAGCGCCGCGAGGCCGCGGGGGAGCCGCAGCAGCACGACCCGCGCCCCGGCCAGGAGCCCCGCGTCGAGGCCGTGGCGGTCGTACGCCGTCGCCGTCCCCACCGCGCGCGCGTTCGCGTCGAGCGCCGCCTCCGCGGTGCACGCGTCCTGGTGGACGCGCACGCGCCCCGCGGCGGGTCCTGCCCCGGTGAGCAGCGCCGCGCCGAGGGTGAGGGCGCCGTACCGGTCGTCGACGACGGCCACGGCCCCCGGCGCGACGCCGGCGAGCAGGGGCGACGCCTCGTCGAGCAGCAGGCGGTCGGCCGGGTCGACGGCGACCGGTGCGTCCTCCCGGTCCGGGCCGACGTCGTGGGTGCGCAGGCGCTCCAGGAGGGCGGCGAGGTCGGGCGAGGTCGTCACCGCCCCAGTCTCCCCGACGCCCGGTGGTCGCCGCGCCGCGCGCCCGGCGGAGCGCTACTGTGCGACTGCGGAGAGCGAGGAGGCACCCGTGGACGTCCCGCGAACCCTGGTCGAGTCCCGTGCCGTCGGGCGCGCGCTGCGCGACCGGGTGCCGCGTCGCACGCAGGGCGCGCTGCTGCTGCCGGAGCGCGACCCGGTGGCGATCGTCGAGGAGCAGAACCGCGACCGGCTCCAGGACCTGGTCCCGCTGCGGATCGGCCGGATGCTCGAGTCGCCCTTCGCGTTCTACCGCGGCACCGCCGCGACGATGGCCCACGACCTGCGCGACGGCCCCCGGACCGGCGTCCAGGTCGTCGCGTGCGGGGACGCGCACGTCTCCAACTTCGGGCTCTTCGCGTCGCCCGAGCGGCGGGTCCTGTTCGACCTCAACGACTTCGACGAGGCGTCGGACGCCCCGTGGGAGTGGGACGTCAAGCGCCTCGCGGCGAGCATGTACGTGGGCGGGCGGGACAAGGGCCTGGCCGAGCACGACTGCGCGGACGCCGCGCGCGGCGCGGTGCGCGGGTACCGCGAGACGCTCGCCGAGGCGTTCGCGCGCGACGCCCTCGAGCGCTACGCGTTCCTCGTCGACACCGCGGTCATCGAGCCCCTGCTGCTCGACGGCGGGCGCGAGGAGCTCGAGCGGACCGTGCGCAAGGCGCGGCGGCGCACGTCGGAGCAGGTGGTGCGGAAGATCACGAGCCGGACCGCCGACGGCCGCACGCGGATCGTCGACCAGCCGCCGGTCACCCAGCACGTGGACACGGCGAGCGTCGACGAGCTCACGACGCTGTTCGAGGCGTACCGCGAGCCGCTGCGCGCCGACGCCCGGCTCCTGCTGAGCCAGTTCACGGTCGTGGACTTCGTGCTGCGCGTCGTGGGCGTCGGGAGCGTCGGGACGCGCTGCTACATCGTGCTCCTCGAGGGGCCCGCGGGGGAGCCGCTCGTGCTGCAGGTGAAGGAGGCGACGTCGTCGGTCCTCGCGACGTACGGCGGGATGGTCGACGCCCTGCCGTCCGGGCTCGTGCCCGCCGGTGCCGTGCCCGCCCAGGGCCGCCGGGTGGTCGCCGCCCAGCGCATCCTGCAGGCGCAGTCCGACCCGTTCCTGGGGTGGACGACCGTCGAGGCGCCCGACCGCACAGGCCGCCCGCGCGTCGACTTCTACTGGCGCCAGTTCCGCGACATGAAGGGGTCCGTCGAGCTCGGCCGGCTCTCGGCCTCGCAGTTCGTGCGGTACGGGGAGCTGTGCGGGCGCGTGCTCGCCCGCGCGCACAGCCAGTCGCCGGGCGCGCGCGTGGCGCACGGCTACCTCGGCCGCTCCGACGTGTTCGACGAGTCCCTCGCGCGGTGGTCGCGCGCGTACGCGGACGTCGTCGAGGGCGACTACGCCGCGCTCGAGGCCGCCGTGACGAGCGGCCGCCTCCCGGCCGAGCGGGGCGTCTGAGCCGGTCCGACGGCGGTGGACGGCCACCCGCGCGCCCCGCCGTCGCCCGTACGCTGGGCGCCATGACGGACGACGCCGCTCAGCCCGGCCCGCACGCCCCCGCGCCCGCCGAGGCGCCTGCGGAGTCCTCCGTGCGGGCAGAGGCTCCGACCGCGCCCGCCGAGGCGCGCGGGACCGCGCGCGTGGCGGTCGAGTACTGCACGCAGTGCCGCTGGCTGCTGCGCGCGGCGTGGGTCGCGCAGGAGCTCCTGCAGACGTTCCGCACGCGCCTGGGCGAGGTGGCCCTCGTGCCCGGCACGGACGGCGTCTTCCGCGTCACGCTCGACGCCGGGGACGGGCCGGTGCTGCTGTGGGACCGCCGCGTCGACGGCGGGTTCCCCGAGATCCCGGACCTCAAGCGCCGGGTGCGCGACGCCGTCGCGCCCGACCTGTCGCTCGGCCACACCGACCGCGCGGCCACCGCGACGGACGCTGCGACGGACGCCGCGACGGACGCGCCGCGCACGGACTGAGGCCGGTCGGGCCGCCCGGCAGACGCGGTCCCGCAGGACGCGGCTCAGCCCTTCTTCGCGCGCGCGGCGGCGAGCCGCTCCTCCTCGGCGCGGACCTTCTTCTGCACCTCGCGCTCGGCCGTCAGCCACTCCGGCGGGTCCTGGCGCAGCGCGTCGATCTCGTCGGTGGTCAGCGGCTCGGTGAGGCCGCCGCGCGTGAGGCCAGAGATGGAGACGCCGAGCCGGCCCGCGACGACGGGCCGCGGGTGGGGGCCGTTTCGGCGCAGGTCCGCGAGCCACTGGGGCGGGTTCTTCTCCATCTCCTCGAGCTGCGCCCGGGTGATGGTGCCCTCCTGGAACTCCTGCGGCGTGGCGGGCAGGTACACCCCGAGCTTCTTCGCCGCGGTGGCGGGCTTCATGGTCTGCGCGGACTGCTTGGGGGTCATGGGCTCCAGGGTAGTCGGCCGGTCGGGTGCCGGCGGCCCGCGGTCGGGCGCGCGGCGGGCGTCCGGCGGGCCTGCGACGGACCGGAGCCGGGCCCGGTGCACGTCGCGCGGGAGCGCGCGGGACCGCGCGCCTAGGCTGTCCGGGTGGACGACGACGCGGGCACGGCTCCCGAGGCAACGACCGACGGCGGCGGGGACGACGGGGCCGGCCGCCGGTTCCGGCTCGCGTACGTCCCCGGCGCGACCCCGGCCAAGTGGGTGCGCACGTGGCGCGAGCGCCTCCCCGACGTGCCGCTCGAGCTCGTCGCCGTCGAGCCCGGCGACGCGGAGCGGGCGCTGCGCGACGACGAGGCCGACGCCGCGATCCTGCGCCTGCCCGTCGACCGCGACGTGCTGAGCGCGATCCGCCTCTACGAGGAGGCGCCGGTCGTGCTCGTGTCGCGCGACCACCTGCTCGCCGCCCTGGAGCCCGAGGAGCCGGTCGCGCTCGACGACCTCGCCGACGACGTGCTGCTGCGGCCGCTCGACGACGTCGTGCCGTGGGCGGGCGAGGCCGGGGCTGAGGGCGACGCGCCGCAGCCACCGGGGCGGCCCGCCGACGAGCGGCCCGCGACGACCGGCGACGCGGTCGTGCTGGTCGCCGCGAACGTCGGGGTGGCCGTCGTGCCGCAGTCGCTCGCGCGCCTGCACCACCGCAAGGACGTCACCTACCGCCGCCTGGAGGGGGCGCCGTCGGCCCCCGTCGCGCTCGCGTGGGTCGCGGACCGCGACGACGACCTCGTCGAGGAGATGGTCGGGATCGTGCGGGGCCGCACGGCCAACAGCTCGCGCGGGCGTCGCGCGACGGCGCCCGCGGAGGACGCCGCGCCCGCCCGCGAGCGCCGCGACCGCGACGCGCGCGGTGGCGCGGGCCGCGGGGGAGCGGGCGCCGGTCGTGCGGGAGCGGGTGGCGGGCGCGGCGGGGGTGGCGCGCAGGGCCGCGGCACGCCGAAGGGCCGGGGCGCCCGCGGTCGGGGCGGGAAGCGGCGGTGACGGCTCCGCCGCCCGCGCCGCAGGCTCCGGGTGGCCCGGTCGAGCTCGTGCTGCTCGACGCGGTGCCCCCGGACGAGCGGGGCCGGCTGCTCGCCGCCGCGCTCCGGCTCCGGCTGGGACCCGGGCAGGAGGAGTTCGTGCCGCCCGCGGCCGACGTCGTCGCCGCGGCCCACGCCGACCCGGGCCGGCACCTGCTGGTCGCCCGGCCGCCGGGCGGCGACCCCGTCGCGCTCGGCGTGCTGCACCCCGGCGGTGCCCCGGCCGAGGTCGCGGCGCTGCTCGACGGCGTCGCCCCGGACGACGTCGTGCTGTTCCGCGGCTTCCTCGTCGACGTCGCGGCGCAGGGCGGCGGCGTCGGGTCGCGCGTCGTGCGGGACCTTCCCGGCGCGGTCGCGGCGCTCGCGGCGCTGCGCGGGCGGACGGCGCCGTACGGGGCGCTCGTCCTCACGGTCAACGACCGCAACGCGGCGGGGCGGCGCGCGTACGCGCGCGGGGCTGCACGACCGCGGCGCGTACCTCGGGGGGAGCGCCGGGCCGCAGCGGGTCATGGCACGCGCGCTCGCAACATAGGCATTGACTTATATAAGCGCAGGCTGAAAGATGGGGGTCATGGAAGCGTTCGACGTCCTCGGCGACCCGGTGCGTCGTCGGATCCTCGAGCACCTCGCGCACGGCGAGCAGCCCGCCGGCGAGATCGCGGCGCGCGTGGGGGAGGAGTTCGGCATCAGCCAGCCCGCGGTGTCGCAGCACCTGCGCGTGCTGCGGACCAGCGGGTTCGCGTCGGTCCGCCCGGACGGGACCCGGCGCCTCTACGCGCTCGACCCGGCGGCCCTCGACGAGGTCGAGGACTGGGCCGCGGGCCTGCGCCGGTTCTGGGAGCAGCGGCTGGACGCGCTCGGGACCGAGCTCGCCCGGGGTGCCCGCGAGCGCCGTCGAGCGACGGCACCCGGCGCCGACGAGGACGACGAGCGCCCCACCGACACCACGAGGAGGACAGCATGAAGGACTTCATCGCCGAGCTCGAGGCCGCGCGGCGCACCGTCGGGACGGGAGACCTGCCCGCCGGTGCCGCACGGGTCATCACCCTCGAGCGCACCTACCCGGCCGACGTCGAGGACGTGTGGGACGCCGTCACCGACCCCGAGCGCATCCCGCGCTGGTTCCTGCCCGTGACGGGCGACCTGCGGGTCGGCGGCACCTACCAGGTCGAGGGCAACGCCGGCGGGGAGATCCGCGCGTGCGAGGCCCCGCGGCTCCTGCGGCTCACGTGGGTCATGGGTCCGCCGACGCCGGAGGACTCGTCCGTCGTCGAGGTCCGGCTCGCGCCCGCGCCGGACGGCGGCACGACCCTCACGCTCGAGCACACCGCCGTCGTGCCGCCGGAGATGTGGGACCAGTTCGGCCCGGGGGCGGTCGGCGTGGGGTGGGACGGCGCGCTGCTGGGCCTCGGGCTGCACCTCGACGGCGGGGCGACGCTCGACCCCGAGGCCGTACTCGCGAGCCCTGAGCTGCGCGCGTTCAACGTCGCGAGCAGCGAGGCGTGGGGAGCGGCGCTCGCCGCGGCCGACGGGCTCGACGCGGACGACGTCGCCGCCCGCGTCGCCGCCACGACGGCGTTCTACGTCCCCGCGGACGAGGACTCCTCCGGCACCCGGTAGGGCCGCCCCCGCGGTCGCCGGTCGCGGGTCGCGCCGGCGGTCCCGCGAGGTACCGCCCTGGGTGGACGCCCCGCGGCGGACGTCCGCCGCGGGGCGGATGTTCACCCGTGGTTCACCCGGCATACCCTCGTCCGATGACTTCGCCCGATTCGTCCCGCACCACGACCCTGCCCGACCCCGTCCCGACGCGTGACGAGAGCGACGGCGAGCTGGCCGGACCCACCGCCCCCGAGCCGTCGTCCGGGCTGGCGGGGCAGGCGCTCGTGGCGCTGTCGTGGCTCGTCGGGGCGGCGCTCGTCGTCCTCGCCGCCCGGATGCTGCGCGGGCCGAGCGAGTCCCTCTACCTCGCCGTCACGGCGCGCACGGCCGAGCTCCCCGGGACGGAGCTCGTCGCCGAGGGCGGCGTGCTCGTGCTCGTGGCCTGGTGCGCGCTCGTGGCCTGGCGCTCGCGCCGGGGCGGCCCGCCCGCGGTCGCGACGACGCTCGTCGCCGGCGTGGGCGCCGTCGCCGCCTACGCCGCGAGCGAGGCCGTGAAGTCGCTCGTGCAGCAGCCGCGCGGCTGCTGGGAGCTGGTCGAGGTCGCGCACTGCCCCGCGGCGGGCGACTGGTCGTTCCCGAGCAACCACACCGCGATCGCGTTCGCCCTCGCGACCGCCGTCGTCCTCGCCGGCGCGCCGGCCGTGCGGGTTCCCGGCGCCGTGCCGGCGCGGCACGCGACCCGATCCCGCACGCGCGACCTCGCGGTGTGGGTCGTCGTGCCGGCCCTGCTGGCCGTGGCGGTCGCGGCGGCCCGCGTCGCCCAGGGCGTGCACTTCCCGCACGACGTCGTGGCCGGCGCGGCCGTGGGCGTCGCCGTGGTCGTGGCGGCGGTGACGGTGCTCGCCGGTCCCGCCACGACGGCCGTCGCGGCGGCGTGCCGCGTCGACGGTGTGCGCCGCGTGCTGCTCGCCCGACCGTCCTGACCTCGCCCGCGGGCCGCGCCGTCAGCGCGGCGCGGTGACGAAGACGTCGAACAGCTCCGGGTGGTGGGCGTGCACGAGCACGGCGAACACCACGACGTCGAACAGCAGGTGGACGGCCACGACGTAGGTGAGCGACTTGCTCCAGGAGAAGATCCAGCCCTGGACGAGCGCGAACGGCACGGTGAGCAGCGGGCCCCACTCGCGGTAGCCGAGCTCCCAGAGGAACGACACGAAGACCGTCGCCTGGAGCAGGTTCGCCGTCCACACCCCGAAGTGCTCGCGGTACAGCGCGAAGACCACGCACACGAAGAACAGCTCGTCCCAGATGCCCACCGCGTTGACGCCGACGAACAGGCGCGCGATCTCCGCGCCGCCCGTGATCGGCGGCCAGTTGAGGTACGCGCCCGACCCGATGAAGTAGAACGGCAGGATCAGGTAGCCCGCCACGACGACCACGACCAGGTACACGACCTGCCCCCGCGTCCAGCGGCGCCCCGTCGCGACGGGGAACGTGACGGCGTCCTCGCGGAAGACGAAGCGGGACAGCGCCCACGGGACGAGCACCGCGAGGGAGAGCACGACGGCGAAGCGCACCATGCCGGCGTCGGACAGGTCGGCCTTCAGCGAGATGGTCGAGATGATCCCCATCCCGACGCCGACCAGCGCGAGGTCGCGGCCGAGGCGCCGGTCCACGAGCAGCCCGAGCGCGACCCCGAGGACGAGCGGGACGTACCCGAGCGGGCGCGCGTGGACCGCGAAGAGCAGCACCGCGGAGCCGGACACGAGGACCGCGGCGAGCAGCCGCAGGGGCGACCCGACCGCCCAGGGCGGGCGGGCGGCGTCGGGCAGCGGGCTGAGCGCCGGGGAGGTCACGCGCACACGGTGCCACGACCGGCGGGCCGGGGCGCGCGCCGCCGCGCCGGGACCGGGCCGTGCGGTCCCGGCGCTACAGCTCCTCGTACACCGCCGGGTCCTGGCCGTTCGTGCGCCCGTCCGCCCGGGCGAGCCCGGTCAGGGCGTTCATCTCGTGCGTGGTCAGCTCGAACGAGAACACGTCGAGGTTCTCGCGCTGACGCTCCGGCGACGACGCCTTCGGCAGCGGCACGACGCCGAGCTGCACGTGCCAGCGCAGGATCGCCTGCACCGGGGAGACGCCGTGCGCTGCCGCGACCTGCGTGACGACCGGGTCCCGGAGCAGGTCGTTCGCGCGACCGATCGGGCTCCACGCCTCCGTGACGACGCCGCGCTCCGCGTCGGCCGCGCGCTGGAGCGGCTGCGGGAAGTACGGGTGCAGCTCGACCTGGTTCACGACGGGCGTCACGCCCGTCGCTGCGATCACCGCGTCCAGGTGCTCCGGCAGGAAGTTCGAGACGCCGACGTGCCGGACCAGGCCCCGGTCGCGGCACTCCACGAGCGCCTCGTACGCCTCGACGTACCGGCCCACGCGCGGGTTGGGCCAGTGCACGAGGTACAGGTCGAGGTAGTCCAGGCCCGTGCGCAGCACCGACTCCTCGACCGTCCGGACGGCGTCGTCGTGCGCGTGGTGGCGCCCGGGGAGCTTCGACGTCACGAGCACGTCCTCGCGCGCGACGCCCGAGCGGCGCACCGCCGCACCCACGGCGCCCTCGTTCTCGTAGCTGAACGCGGAATCGATCAACCGGTACCCCGCGTCGATCGCGCGCGCGACGGCGTCCGCACCCTCCTCGCCCTGGAGCCGGTAGGTGCCGAGTCCGATCGCGGGGATCGTCGTGCCGTCCTGCGCCGCGAGGGTGGGGATCGTCATGGGCCCATCGTGCGGGCGACCCCGGCGGCCCCGCACCTCGGCGGGACGCGCCAGCGGGACGTCGCGCGGGCGAGACGCGAGAAGTGGAACCCTGATCCGGCGGGACCAGGGGCCACTTCTCACCTCTCGGCGGGTGCTACGCGGCGCTCGGGAACGGGACCCCCGTGGTCGCGTGGCAGCGGTAGCCGTTCGGGTTCTTGTCGAGGTACTGCTGGTGGTAGTCCTCGGCGTAGTAGAACGGCCCGGCCTCGGCCGCGGGGCGCATCTCCGTCGTCACCGGGTCGTACCCCTTGGCCTCGAGCACCGCGGAGTAGCGCGCCGCCGTCTCACGGACGGCCCGCTCCTGCTCGGGCGTCGTCCAGTACACGGCGGACCGGTACTGGGTGCCGACGTCGTTGCCCTGGCGGTAGCCCTGCGTCGGGTCGTGGCGCTCCCAGAAGATCTTGAGCAGCTCCTCCTCGGAGACCTTCGTCGGGTCGTACGCGACGAGCGCCGTCTCGGTGTGGCCGGTGCGCGCGGTGCACGCCTCCTCGTAGGTGGGGTTCGGCGTCGTGCCGCCCATGTAGCCGACGGCGGTGCTCACCACCCCGGGGACCTGCCAGAAGATCTCCTCGGCGCCCCAGAAACAGCCCATCGCCAGGTAGAGCACGCGCGTGCCCTCGGGCCACGGGCCGGTGATCGAGGTGCCGAGCACGGTGTGGGGACGCGGCGTCTGCAGCACGGGCGACTGGCGCCCGGGCAGCGCGTCCTCCGGGGCGATCATCGTCGTCTTGCCGGACGAGCCGAAGATCGCGTCGAAGATCGAGTTCATCGCTTACCTCCTGAGGTGCCCGGACGACCGGGGCGCTGGCCCACGACGCATCGTCCTGGCACGGGGTAGAACGCGGCGGGGGCGGTCGGTGTTCCGCGGACGTGCCGCGACCGAGGGGGTCGAGGGAGGCGTCCGGCCCGAGCCTCTCACGGGACGATCGAGTCGATGTACCCGCCGTCGACGCGCACCGCGGCGCCGGTCGTCGCCGACGCCAGCGGCGACGCGAGGTAGGCGACCATGTGCGCGATCTCCTCCGGCTCGATGAGGCGCTGGAGCAGCGACTGCGGGCGGTGCTCGCGCATGAACACGCGCTGCGCCTCGTCCCACGGCAGGTCGTCGCCGACGAGCTCGCGCGCGAACGCCTCCACCCCGCCCGTGTGCGTGGGCCCGGCGAGCACGCTGTTGACCGTGACGCCCGTGCCCGCCGCGGCCTTGGCGAACCCGCGCGAGACGCCGAGCAGCGCCGTCTTCGTCACGCCGTAGTGGATCATCTCGGCCGGGATCACGACCGCCGAGTCGCTCCCGACGAACTGCACCCGGCCCCAGCCGCGCTCCGTCATCCCCGGCAGGTACGCGCGCGTGAGCCGCACGCCCGCGAGGACGTTCACCTCGAAGTAGCGGCGCCACGTGGCGTCGTCGATCGCGAGCGGGTCCGCGCTCGAGAAGATGCCGAGGTTGTTCACCAGCACGTCGACGTGCGGCACGGCGTCGAGCACGGCCGCCGTCCCCTCGTCGGTCGCGAGGTCCGCGGCCACGCCCAGCACGTCCGCCCCGGGCACGTGCTCGCGCACGTCGGCGGCGGCCCGCTGCGCCGTCTCCTCGGAGCGCCCGTTGACGACGACCGCCGCGCCGCACGCCGCGAGCGTGCGCGCGATCGCGAGCCCGATGCCCTGCGCCGAGCCGGTGACGAGCGCCCTCCTGCCGTCCAGGTCGATCCTCATGCGCGGGCTCCTTCCGGGTCGTCGGACGACGGCCGCCGCCCGCCTCCCTACCGTGCCCCGCGGCGGTCGCGGCCGCCACCGCCCCCGCCACGGCCGCCGTCGAGCAGGTGGTCCTCGCTCGTCCGGGTAGCGGGACGGACCAGGACCGCCTGCTCGGCGCAGGGGGTGCGCCTAGGCTGGTCGGGTGACCACCTCGAGCGAGCACCCCGACTGGACCACCACCGGCTTCTCCACGCGTGCGATCCACGCGGGCCAGGACCCGGACGCGACGACCGGCGCCGTCGTGCCGCCGATCCACCAGGTCTCGACGTACAAGCAGGACGGCGTCGGCGGGCTGCGCGGCGGCTACGAGTACTCGCGCTCCGCGAACCCGACGCGCACCGCCCTCGAGGAGGCGCTCGCGGCCGCGGAGTCCGGGGGCCTGCGCCCCGACGGCGGCTCGCCCGCCGCGCGCGGGTTCGCCTTCGCGTCCGGCCTCGCCGCCGAGGACACGCTGCTGCGGGCCGTCGTGCGCCCCGGGGACCACGTGATCGTGCCCGACGACGCGTACGGCGGCACCTACCGCCTCATCGCCCGCGTGTTCGGGCCGTGGGGCGTCGAGCACACGCCCGTCGACCTCACGGACGTCGAGGCCGTGCGCGCCGCCGTGCGCCCCGAGACGCGCGTCGTCTGGGTCGAGACCCCGACGAACCCGCTGCTCGGAGTGAGCGACGTCGCGGCGCTCGCGGGCGTCGCGCACGACGCCGGGGCGCTGCTCGTCGTCGACAACACCTTCGCGACCCCCTACCTCCAGCAGCCGCTCGCGCTGGGGGCGGACGTCGTCGTGCACTCGACCACGAAGTACGTCGGGGGCCACAGCGACGTCGTCGGGGGAGCGCTCGTCGTGGCGACGGGCGCGCAGCTCCCCGGCGGGCTCTCGTCGCCCGCGGGCGGCACGGACGTCGCGGGGGCGGTGGGCTTCCACCAGAACGCGTCGGGCGCCGTCGCCGGACCGTTCGACGCGTGGCTCACGCTGCGCGGGCTCAAGACGCTCGCGGTGCGCATGGACCGCCACCAGGCGAACGCGGCCGCGGTCGCGGAGTTCCTCGACGCGCACCCGGCCGTGACCGAGGTGATCTACCCGGGCCTCGCGTCGCACCCGGGCCACGAGCTCGCGGCGCGCCAGATGTCCGGGTTCGGCGGCATGGTCTCGTTCCGCGTGGGCAGCGAGGCCAAGGCGCTCGACGTGTGCGCGCGCACGCGGGTCTTCACGCTCGCGGAGTCGCTGGGCGGGGTCGAGTCGCTCGTCGAGCACCCCGGCCGCATGACGCACGGCTCCGTCGCGGGCACGGCGCTCGAGGTCCCCGACGACCTCGTCCGGCTGTCCGTCGGCATCGAGGACGTCGAGGACCTCCTCGCCGACCTCGGGCAGGCGCTCGCCTGACGGGGAGATCCTGCGCACACCGCGCGGGCTCGCCGTGCGCAGGGGCGCGCGGCGGGGGCCGCTCCCCTAGGGTTGCGCTGTGAGCGCGCAGACGGACCAGCACCGCACCCCCGACCCGCTTCCTCCCGCGCGTCCCGGCGCAGCGGCCGTGCCCGACGCCGTGCGCTCGGCCGCCGCGTGGTCGTGGCGCCTGCTGCTCATCGGCGCGGCGATCGCGGCCGGGCTGTGGGTCGTGACGCAGCTCAAGGTGATCGTCGTGCCGATCGCGGTGGCGCTGCTGCTCACCGTGCTCCTCACGCCGGTCCAGCGGTTCTTCCGGCGGCACCTGCGCATGTCGCGCGGCCTCGCGTCGGGCGCCGCGCTCATCGCGCTCATCGTCGTGGTCGCGGGGCTCATCGCCATCGCGGGGCAGCAGATCGTCAGCGGCTTCCAGGACCTGCGCGACCAGGCCGTCGAGGGCTTCGAGCAGTTCACGAACTGGCTCGCCGACGGCCCCCTCGGCCTCGACTCCACCACGCTCTCGCACTGGCTCGACCAGGCGGGGACCGCGGTGTCCGAGAACCAGGACTCGATCGTCTCGGGCGCGCTGGGCGCGGCGACGACCATCGGCCACGTGCTCGCCGGGGCCCTCATCGCCCTGTTCTGCACGTTCTTCTTCCTGCTCGACGGCCGCTCGATCTGGTCGTGGGTCGTGGGGCTGCTCCCGCTGCGCGCCCGCGACCGCGTGCACCAGGCAGGCCGTCGCGGCATCGTGACGCTCGCCGCGTACACGCGCACCCAGATCCTCGTGGCGGCCGTCGACGCGGTCGGCATCGGCGTCGGCGCCGCGTTCTTCGTGCCGTCGCTCGCGCTGCCGCTCGGCATCCTCGTCTTCGTCGGGTCGTTCATCCCGATCGTCGGTGCCATCGTCACCGGGTCCATCGCGGTGCTCGTGGTGCTCGTCGCGCAGGGCTGGGTGCAGGCGCTCGTCATGCTCGGCATCGTGCTGCTCGTGCAGCAGATCGAGGGCCACATCCTCCAGCCCTTCCTCATGGGGCACGCGGTCTCGCTGCACCCCGTCGCCGTGCTGCTCGTCGTCGCGGCGGGCAGCTTCGCCGCAGGCATCGTCGGCGCGCTGTTCGCGGTCCCGATCGCCGCGGTGCTCAACACGGTGGTGCTCTACCTGCACGGCCACGACAAGTTCCCCGAGCTCGGCACCGACGACCGCGTCGTCGTGCGCGGCAGCCCGCAGCCGCCCGTCATCGCGCGCGCCGAGTCCGACCTCGACGACACGGGCGCCCGCCGCCCCGGTCGCCGGGCGCACGACGCCGGCGGCTCGGCGGTCGTCGAGACGCAGGACGCCGGCGTCGCCGACGCACCGGGCGAGGGCACGCCGGGAGAGGCGCGGTGACCTCGGGTCCCGTGCCCGTCCCGCTCGACGACGTCCGCGACGCCGCCCGCCTGCTCGACGGCGTCGCGTACCGCACGCCGGTCCACACCACCCGGGCCATCAGCGAGGCGGCGGGCGTCCGCGTCCTGCTCAAGTGCGAGAACCTCCAGCGCGCGGGGTCGTTCAAGGTCCGCGGCGCCTACGTGCGCATGGCGCGCCTGAGCGCCGACGAGAAGGCGCGCGGCGTCGTCGCGGCGAGCGCGGGCAACCACGCGCAGGGCGTCGCGTTCGCCGCGGGACTGCTCGGCATCCGGGCCGTCGTGTACATGCCGGTCGACGCCGCGCTCCCCAAGGTCGCGGCGACGCGCCAGTACGGTGCCGAGGTCCGGCTCGTCGGCGCCGACGTGGACGAGACGCTCGCCGCCGCGCGCGCCGAGGCCGACCGCACGGGCGCCGTCTTCATCCACCCGTTCGACCACCCCGATGTCGTCGCAGGCCAGGCGACCATCGCGCTCGAGATCCTCGAGCAGGTGCCCGACGTCCGGACCGTCGTCGCCCCGCTCGGCGGCGGCGGGCTCGTCGCCGGGCTCGCCGCGGCGTTCGCGCAGGCCGCGCCGCACGTGCGCGTCATCGGGGTGCAGGCGGAGCGCGCCGCCGCCTACCCGGGCTCGCTCGCCGCAGGAGAGCCGACGACGGCCCGGCTCGCCGGGACGATGGCCGACGGCATCGCGGTCGGGACCCCGGGAGCGGTGCCGTTCGGGATCGTCGCGCACCACGGCGTCGAGGTGCGCACCGTGACCGAGGAGGAGATCTCCCGGTCCCTGCTCATGGTCGCCGAGCGCGCAAAGCTGCTCGTGGAGCCCGCCGCCGCGACCGGCGTCGCGGCGCTCCTGTCCGGGACGGCCGCGGTCGACGCCGGCGCGGCGGACCCGGTCGAGGGACCGGTCGTCGTCGTGCTGTCCGGGGGGAACGTCGACCCGCTCGTGCTGCTGCGGGTCGTGCGGCACGGCCTCGCCGCCGCAGGCCGGTACATCCAGCTCCAGGTGCTGCTCGACGACCGCCCCGGCGCCCTCGCGCGCATGCTCGAGGCGATCGCGGCGAGGCGGGGAAACATCATGCACATCGACCACGACCGCACCGACGTGGGCCTCGCGATCGGCGAGGCGTGGGTGCGCATGCAGGTCGAGACCAAGGGCCCCGAGCACTGTGACGAGCTCGTCGCCCACCTGCGCTCCGCGGGCTACCGCGTCGAGCGCAGCGACGGCGGGTCGCCGCGGGTCTGACGAGACCCGAGAAGCGAGAAGTGGCCCCTCCGACACGTGTCGGAGGGGCCACTTCTCACGTCTCGCCCGGCGGCGTGCGGCCGCCGGGGGCGCGTCAGCCCTCGAAGGGCTTCGCGGCGGTGATCTTCACGGCGATCTCGTTGCCGTTCGGAGCGGTGTAGCTGGTCTCGTCGCCGACGGTCTTGCCGTCGATCGCGGCACCGAGCGGGGACGTCGGCGAGTACACGTCGAGGTCCGTCGTGCCGGCGATCTCGCGCGAGCCGAGGAGGAACGTCATCTCGTCGCCCGCGACGACGGCCGTGACGACCATGCCGGCCTCGACCTTGCCGTCGTCCGGCGGCGTGCCGATGCGCACGTTGCGCAGCTTCTCGGTGAGCTCGCGGATGCGGGCCTCGTTCTTGGCCTGCTCCTCGCGGGCGGCGTGGTAACCGCCGTTCTCCTTGAGGTCGCCCTCGTCACGGGCGGCGGCGATGCGCTCCGCGATCTCGGTGCGGCCCTCGCCGGACAGGTGGGCGAGCTCGGCCTGCAGCCTGTCGTGCGCCTCCTGGGTCAGCCAGGTGACGGTGGTGTCGGTCACGGTTCGCTCCTTCCTTTCCATGGTTCGACGGTCGCGCCGGGCACGGCCGTGCAGAGACGGGCAGCCGGGGCGCGTGCTCACGCGAGCGCCTGCCTGCCCGGGTCGGTGACGCTGCCCGGGTGGCAGCGCGGAGGACTGGTTCCCGCCGGACCGCCGGGTCGCCCGGTGGTCGGTCGCCTGTCACGAGCACCGGCCGCGGGCCGCACGCGGTCGGGTGCGGGAATCCCTCAGGATAGCAAAGCACGAGGTGCCGACGGCGCGGGGCGGGCCGGTCCGGCGGCACGACGGACGGGAGTGCGGCGGCCGGGCCGCACGACGGCCGGGCGGCTCAGGGGGCCGGGCGGCAGGACTGGACGATCCCCGTCGTGGCGAGCTCCGACGTCGCGACGCTCACGGTGTAGCGCGACTCCGTGACCTCGACGGGACCGACCGTGACGTCGACCGTGCCGACCTGCGCGTAGCTCTCGGCGAGCGCGTCGAGGGTGCACGTCGCCGTCGTGCCCGGGTCCATGTACACCTCGAACGTGACGTCCACGCGCTCCGGGCTGACGACGGTGTACCCGAAGTCCTTGTAGCGCACCGGCTCGTTCGCGTAGCGCAGCCCGATGACGAACGTGACGGCGAGCCCGACGACCGCGACGAGCACGATCCCGACGACCGCCAGGCGCCGACGCCGCTCGGTGGGCTCGGGCCCGTACCGGCCCGCCGGAGGGCGCAGGGGCGTGCTCGGGCTCGGCTGCGGGGCGGTGGTCTCGTTCGTCATGGTGCGGTCCCGTGGTCGGTGCCGCCGCGCCCCGGTCGCTGGCCCGGCGGGTGCCGGCGGTGGCCGGCGGTTCGTCAGGTGTGGGCGCGGTGGTGGATCATGTCCTCGACCCATCTTCGCAGAGCCCCGGCCCTCGTCGTGCACCCACGGCGTCCTGTGCCGCGTCCCAGGCCGCGCGAGGAGACGTACGACGCACCCGGGAGGACCAGTGGCCGAACCCGCGGCCGGATCGACCACCCACCGCGAGCAGCCGGAGACGCTCCGTCTCCTGGCCGTGCACGCCCACCCCGACGACGAGTCGAGCAAGGGCGCCGCGACGACGGCGCGCTACGCGGCCGAGGGCGTGGACGTGCTCGTCGCCACGTGCACCGGGGGCGAGCGTGGCGACATCCTCAACCCGAGCTTCGGCGAGGGCCCGGCGGACATCGAGGGCATGCGCGCCCTGCGCCGCGTCGAGATGGCCGCCGCGGCGCGCGCGCTCGGCGTCCGGCAGCAGTGGCTCGGGTTCGTCGACTCGGGGCTGCCCGAGGGGGACCCGCTGCCGCCGCTGCCCGAGGGCTCGTTCGGTCTCGTGCCGCTCGAGGAGGCGGCCGCGCCGCTGGTCGAGCTCGTGCGCGAGTTCCGTCCGCACGTCGTCACGACGTACGACCCGTCGGGCGGCTATCCGCACCCGGACCACGTCATGTGCCACCGCGTCGCGTTCGAGGCGTTCCACGCCGCGGGCGACCCGGAGCGCTACCGCCGGGAGGGCGGCGCGGCGCCCTGGTCGCCGCTCAAGCTGTACTACAACCACGACTTCTCGATGAACCGCATCCGCACGCTCCACGAGGCGATGCAGGGCGCGGGTCTGGAGTCGCCGTTCGGCGACTGGGTCGAGTCGCGGTCCGCGCGGGAGATCCCCGAGCGCGAGGTCACGACGCGCGTCCACGTGGCGCGCTACTACGCCCAGCGTGACGCGGCGCTCATCGCGCACGCGTCGCAGATCGACCCGGAGGGCTTCTTCTTCGCGATCCCGCGCGACCTCGAGGTCGACGTGTGGCCGTTCGAGGAGTTCGAGCTCGCGGAGTCGCGCGTCCCGACGGACCTGCCGGAGGACGACCTGTTCGCCGGCGTGCGGGAGCTCGTCGCGGGCGAGGAGGTGGCCTCATGAGCGCGGCACCCTTCCTCGACGTGCCGACGCTCGCGGGCGGCCCGGGTTGGGCGGCGGACGTCGTCGCGGAGACCGCGACGCCGAGCCCGTCGGACGACCCGCTGCGCGAGGACCTGGACCCGAACGACGTGTCGCCCGGCCTCGCCGGGTTCCTCGCGATCTTCGCCGTGGCGCTCGCGACCGTGGCCCTGTTCTTCGGGCTCTCGCGCCAGCTCCGACGCATGCGGCACAACGCCGAGACCCAGGGGATCGGCCCGGACGGCCCGGTCGACGCGACCGCCCCGGAGACCCCCGCCGGCTCCGCGTCCGCCGGCTCCGCGTCCGACGGCGCCGCGCCGGACAGCTCCACGTCCGGCGGCACCCACGACGGGCGCGGCCCGGACGAGAGCGGCCCGGAGCGGCAGGGCTGACCGTGGCGACCGGCGCTCGCGTCACGATCGGGCAGCTCGAGGTCTCGGCCGACCACGCCGCGAACCTCGTGACCGTCGGCGCGGCGTTCCGGGAGGCGGCGCGCGTGCGCGCCGACCTGCTGGTGCTGCCGGAGTACGCCGCGGCGTTCGACCCGCGCGGCACCGGCGCGGAGCACGCGGAGCCGCTGGACGGGCCGTTCGTCGGCACGCTGCGCCGGCTCGCGCGCGAGCACGGTGTCGCGGTCGTGGCGGGGACCCTCGTGCCGGGCAGCGCGTCCGGCCGGGCGGTCAACGTCGTCGTGGCGGTGGACGCCGCGGGCGACCTCGTGGGGACGTACCGCAAGGTGCACCTCTACGACGCCTTCGGTCACCGCGAGTCGGACCGGCTCGACGCGGGGGACCCGGCCGCGCCGCCGCTCGTGCTGCGCGTCGGCGACCTGACGTTCGGCGTGATGACCTGCTACGACCTGCGCTTCCCGGAGAGCGCGCGGCGCCTCGTGGACGCGGGCGCCGACGTGCTGGTGGTGCCGGCTGCGTGGGCGGCGGGCGAGCTCAAGGCGGACCAGTGGCGCACCCTCGCGCGGGCCCGCGCGATCGAGAACACCGCCGTCGTGCTCGCCGTGGGTCAGGCGGGCCGGGGCGTGACCGGGCGCTCCCTGCTCGTCGGCCCCGACGGCCAGGTGGGGCTGGAGCTCGGCGAGCGCGCGGAGCTGCGCAGCGCGGACCTCGACCCGGCCGCGCTGGCCGCGGTGCGCGAGCGCAATCCGTCGCTCGCGAACCGGCGCTACGTCGTCGTCCCGAAGGACTGAGCCGCGCGGGGCGCCCGGGTGGGCGCTCAGCGCGACGGGCGCTCAGCGTGCGGCGAGCGCCGCGATGAGGATCGCGGCGTAGTGGCACCCGTAGCCGACGACCGTGAGCACGTGGAAGATCTCGTGGAAGCCGAACCAGCGCGGGCTGGGGTTGGGCTTCTTGATGCCGTAGACGACGGCGCCCAGCGTGTAGGCGAGGCCGCCGACGGCGACGAGCCAGACGATCGCCGGGCCGTTCGTCGTCGTCCAGAACTGCGGCATGTAGCCCACCGCGACCCACCCGAGCGCGACGTAGATGGGCACGTACACCCACCGCGGGGCGTCGAGCCACAGGATCCGGGCGAGGAGGCCGAGCAGGGCCCCGCTCCACACGATCGCGAGCAGGATCGTCGCGGTCCGCTGGGGGAGCAGGAGCACGGCGAGGGGCGTGTAGGTGCCCGCGATGATGAGGAAGATGTTCGAGTGGTCGGCGCGGCGGAGCACGCCCGCGACGCGGGGCGACCACGTGCCGCGGTGGTAGACCGCGCTCGTGCCGAACAGCAGGCACGCGCTGAGGCCGAAGACGGCGCACGCGACCTTGCCCGCGACGGGTGGCGCGACGAGCACGAGGACGATGCTCGCGACGAGCGCGAGGGGGAACGTCCCCGCGTGGATCCAGCCGCGCAGGCGCGGCTTGACGACCTCGGCGACCTTCGCGACCGCGTCGCCCACGTTCTCGCGGACGGAGTCGAGCGCGTCGGTGCCGGGTGCGTGCGCCGGGCCCGGGTCGGCGGGCGGCGCGCTCGGGGTGCGGTCGCGGTCGGTCGGTCGGTCCACGACGTCTCCTCGGTGGTGTGTCCGTGCACGGAAGAGGCCGGCGCGGGGCTCCCACGCCAACCTACGCCATCGTAAGTTACGCCAACGTAGGTTCGCGACCGGTCCCCGCCTCGCGGTGTGAAGATCCTGGGCAGGGGCGCGCGGAGCGGTCCGGGCCCGCCGGACCGGGCACGGACGAGCGGTAGCGTGTGCGGGTTCGGCCCGAGCGCCCCGCACCGGGGCGCGCCCGCCGGGCGTCCCCGTCCGCCCATCGCCGAGGAACCAGCGTGCGCCTGCCCCGCCCCGTCTACGGACTCTACGAGCGTCGCCTCGCGGCGACCCTCTCGCGCGAGAGCGTCCCGCGCCACGTGGGGGTCATCCTCGACGGCAACCGGCGGTGGGCGCGCTCGTTCGGGGAGTCCACGGCGACCGGCCACCGCCGGGGTGCCGACAAGATCACGGAGTTCCTGGGCTGGAGCGAGGACCTCGGCGTCGAGGTCGTCACGCTGTGGATGCTCTCGACCGACAACCTGTCGCGGTCGCAGGAGGAGCTGTCGGCGCTGCTCGACATCATCGAGGACGCCGTGCGCGACCTCGCCGAGACGGGCCGCTGGCGCCTGCGGGTCATGGGTCGGCTCGACCTGCTGCCCGAGCGGCTCACGGCGGCGCTGCGCGACGCCCAGCAGCGCACGGCCGCCGTCGACGGCCTCCAGGTCAACGTCGCGATCGGCTACGGGGGGCGCCACGAGATCGCCGACGCCGTGCGGTCGTACCTGCGCGAGCAGGCCGCCGCGGGCGCGCGCCTGCAGGACCTCGCGGAGAACCTCGACGTCGAGCACATCGAGGAGCACCTCTACACCAAGGGCCAGCCGGACCCGGAGCTCGTCATCCGCACGTCGGGCGAGCAGCGCCTCGGCGGCTTCCTGCTGTGGCAGAGCGCGCACTCGGAGTTCTACTTCTGCGAGGCGTACTGGCCCGACTTCCGTCGCGTCGACTACCTGCGCGCGCTGCGCGCGTACTCGCAGCGCGAACGCCGGCTGGGCCGCTGATCGGTCACCCGGCGGGTAGGGTCGATGCGAATGCATCGACCGATCCGTCCGGGGGCGACATGACGCAGCAGCACGCCGACGACGCGGGCCCCGAGCCGGGCCCCGGGAGCGCGCGCCTCGCCGTCGAGACGTGGGAGTCCCTCTTCCGGGCCCAGGTCGCGATCATGCGGCGGCTGCAGTCCGACCCGGTCTGGGACGGCCTGACCCTGCGCGAGTACGACGTGCTGTTCTCGCTGACGAAGGGCCCCGAGGACGGGATGCGGCTGCGCGACCTCAACGCGTACATCCTGCTCAGCCAGCCCTCGCTGAGCCGCATGGTGGACCGGCTCGCGGCGCGCGGCCTCGTCGAGCGGGCGACCCCGCCGGACGACGCGCGGGGCACGCTCGTCCGGCTCACCCCGGCGGGCCGGGACCTCCAGCGCGCGACCGGCCGCGCGCACGCCCGGGCCATCGCGACGTACGTGGGCGGCGCGCTCGACGACACCGACCTCGCCACGCTCGGCGAGCTGCTCGAGCGGCTGCGCGCCGCGCAGCCGGACATCCCGGACGCCGCGCCGGGACGCGCGGCGGGCGCCCCGGGCGCCTGAGCGCGCGCCCACGGACGAGGCGGGCACCTCGGCGCCTCAGCACCGGCTTCGCACGCTCGGCGCTGTGGCGCGGAACACGTCCGGTCCGTCCCTTCCGCTACGGGCCGTCGCACGTCGGCCTGCCTAGGATGCGAGCGTGTCCTCAACGCCGAGCACCATCCCGAACCCCGTCCCCGGGCCCCGCGCCGACGGCCCGCTGCGCGTCGTCGTCGCGCCCGACTCGTTCAAGGGCAGCCTGAGCGCCGCCGACGTCGCGCGCGCCGTCGCGACGGGCGTGCGCAGCGTCGTCCCCGACGCGGAGGTCGTCGAGCTCCCCATGGCCGACGGCGGCGAGGGCACGCTCGAGGCCCTGCTCGCCGTGTGGGGCGTCCCGGCCCGGGAGGTCTCCACGGTCGACGCGATCGGCCGTCCCCGCACCGCGCGCTACGGGGTCTCGGCCGACGGCCGCCTCGGCGTGGTCGAGCTCGCCGAGGCGAGCGGGCTGCCCCAGGTGAGCGACGTCGCGCTCCAGCCCCTGCACGCGCACACCCGGGGCACGGGCGCCGCGGCGGCCGCGGTGCTCGACGCGGGGGTCGACGAGGTGATCGTGTGCCTCGGCGGGTCGGCGTCCACCGACGGCGGCGCGGGCATCCTCACGGGCCTCGGCGCGCGGCTCCTCGACGCCGACGCCGCGCCCGTGCCCGACGGCGGGGAGGGCCTCGCGCGGGTCGCGCGGCTCGACCTGTCCGGCCTGCACCCGCGGGCGCGCGAGGTCCGCTGGCGCCTCGCGGTCGACGTCACCAACCCCCTGCACGGCGAGCGGGGCGCGGCACACGTGTTCGGACCGCAGAAGGGCGCCCAGCCGGCGGACGTGGCGTTCCTCGACGACGCGCTGCGGCGCTGGGCGGGAGTCCTCGCGCAGGAGACCGGCGTCGACGTGGCGGAGCTCGCGGGTGCGGGCGCCGCGGGCGGCGTGCCCGCGGGCATGGTCGGCGTCCTCGGCGCCGAGCTCGAGCCGGGCGCGCGCCTCGTCGCCGAGGCGGTCGGGCTGCCCGCTGCCATCCGCGCTGCCGACCTCGTCGTCACGGGCGAGGGGTCGTTCGACTCGCAGTCCGTCAACGGGAAGGTCGCGGACGCGATGGGCGCCCTCGCGGCGGAGGCACCGCACCGGCCTCCGGTCGTCGTGCTCGCGGGCCGGGTGCTGCTGCCCGCCCACCAGGCGCGCGAGGCCGGGATCGCCGCGGCGTTCAGCATCGCGCCCGGGCCCATCGCGCTCGACGAGCTGCTCGACCGCACGGCGTCCCGCCTCGTCGACCTCGCGGCGACCGTCACGAGCCTGCACGTCGCGTCGCGGCGCTGACCGGCGCGTCCCTCGCCGCTGCCCTCGGCCGGCTCCCGGGGGACGGTGCCGCCGTCAGCGCTTCGGCCAGGCCCACGCGGGCTGGTCGAGGAGCCCCTCGCGCCCGGCGACCGTCGTCTCGCCGAACGGTGACCGCACGAGCTCGACCTCCACGAGCTCGTCCGCGCCGGACAGGTCCGCCGGGCCCGACGCGGCCGCGTCGCGCAGCGCCTCGACGAGCGGCGGCGCGTGCGTGACGACCACGACCTGCGTCTCGCGGCCCGCCGCGTGCACGAGCGCGCCGAGCGCGGGCAGGAGGTCGGGGTGCAGGCTCGTCTCCGGCTCGTTGAGCACGAGGAGCTCGGGCGGTCGCGGCGAGAGCAGCGCGGCGACGAGGAACAGGTAGCGCAGCGTCCCGTCGCTGAGCTCGGCGCCGGTGAGCGGCCGGAGCAGCCCGTCCTGGTGGAAGGCGACCTCGAACCGGCCGTCGTCGGCGTGCACCGCGAGCCGGCTGCCGGGGAAGGCGCGGGCGACGGCGTCGTCCAGCTCGTCGCCGCGCCCCAGGTCGCGCACGGTCTCCAGCGCCGCGGCGAGGTCCGCGCCGTCGTGCGCGAGGACGGGCGTGCGGGTGCCGAGCTGCGGCGAGCGCGCCGGGGCGTCGGCGTCGGTGCGCAGCTGGTCGTAGAAGCGCCACGACCGCAGGCGCTCGCGCACCGCGACGACCTCCGGCGCGCCCACCGGGTCGACGAGCTCGGTGAGCACGCTGTCGAAGGGCCGCAGGCGTGCGGGCGAGGACTGCCAGCGGCCCGCGTCGTCGCGCACGCGGACGGCCGGTCCGCGCCGCTCGACCTGGAGCGTCGCGGGCCGCGGGACGGGCCCCGACCAGACGGTCTCGACCTTGATCTCCGGGTCGAGGGCGAACGCCGACCCCGGGTGCTGCGGCAGGCCGAGATCCACCGCGTAGCCCAGGTCGTCCGGCGTGGCCCCCGCGAACCCGAGGCGCAGCGCGACGGGCGCCGTCCGGCGCGTGCCCTGGACCGCGCCGCCCGCGCGCGCGGCCCGACCGCCCTGCTCGGGCCCGGCCCAGAGCGTCGACCGCAGGCCGCCCTCCCGGGCCACCGCGCCGACGGCGCCGCCGAGCGCGCACCCGGACAGCAGACGCAGCGCGCGGTACAGGCTCGACTTGCCCGTCCCGTTCGCCCCGGTCACGACCGTGAGCCGCCCGAGCGGCAGCACGAGGCTCCGCAGCGAGCGGTAGCCCTCCACCGCGATCGTCGCGAGCATCGGTCACCTCCCGCCCGGCACGCTACGCGCCGGGTCCCACGCGGCGGCGCGGGCCCCGGCGCGGTGCGAGGCGAGGCGGCGTCGGGCCGCGTGGCGCGTCAGTCGGTGATCGCGAACGCGTCGATCTCGACGAGCATCTCCTCGCGCGGCAGACCCGTGAAGACTGTGGTGCGGCTGGGGAGCACGCCCTTCGTGGTGTGCTGCGCGACGAACGCGCCGTACGCGTCGTTCATGATCGGGAAGTCCTCGCGCTTCGTGAGGTACACGCGGAGCATGACGACGTCGTCGAACGTGGCGCCGGACGCCTCGACGATCGCCCGCACGTTCTCGAGCGTGCGCGTGGTCTGCGCGGCGACGTCGCCGGGGTAGAGGTACTCGTTCGTCGCCGGGTCGACGGGCCCCTGGCCCGAGACCTGGACGAACGGTCCCTTGCGCACGCCCTGGTGGAACGTGTGCGCGGGGGCCGGGGCGTCGGGGGTGGAGATCGCGGTCTTCTCGGTGGTCATGCGGGGTCCTCTCGGAGCGTCTGGGTGTCTGGGTCTCGTGCGGGGTCGTCGGGGTGGGTCAGAGGTCGATCGTCGCGAGGTCCACGACCTCGTCGCCCCGCACGACGGCGGCGACGCGCCACCGGTCGAACGTCGTGCAGGGGTGGGAGATGCCGAAGCCGACGACGTCGCCCGGGCGGACCTGGGCGGTGGCGGGACCGCCGACCTGCCCGCCGCCGGCCTCGTCCGCGTCCAGCGCGAGGTAGAGGTGCTGGTCGTTGAGCGCGGTGACACGGGTGCCGGCGAGCTCGCGCGGGGCGAGCCAGCCGTCGTCGGACTGCGAGCGCAGCCAGAGCGCGACGGGCAGGTCGATGTCGAACGAGACGTCGCGCCGGCCGATGCCGCAGACCGCGAGCCCGGGCTCCGGGACGGAGAGCACCTGGCCCCAGACGGTCGCGGCGGCGCGCAGCGGCTCCGCGCCGGGGATGCGGCTCCACGGGTCGGTGCGCGAGTAGAAGCCGTGGTCGTGCGTCACGTACGCGCCCGAGCGCACGACGACGCGGACCTCGACCTCGCGCCCGTCCGCGCCGGGGACCGGGCCGGGGAGCCCGGCGAGCACGACGTCGAGGAACGTGCTGCCGCCCGCCGACAGCACGAGCGGCTCGTCGACGCCCGCGAGACCCTCGCGCACGAACGCGGCGCCGAGCTCGCGCAGCCCGTCGCACCAGGCGCCGACGGCGGCGAGCTCGTCGGCGGTCGTGCCGCCCGCGACCGAGCCCTCGTACCCCGTCGCGCCGAGCAGGCGCAGGCCCGACGCGCGGACCGCGCGCGCGAGGTCGAGCGCCGCGGCGGTGCTGCGGACGCCGGTGCGCCCGCCGGGGACGCCGAGCTCGACGAGCACGCCGAGGCGCGCGCGGACGGCCGTCGGGGCGTCGGCGAACCCGCGGGCGAGCAGGTCGACCCCGTGCGGCGAGTCGACGCACAGCCACACCTCGTCGTCGCCTCCCGCGGCCTCGGCGCGCGCCAGGTCGTCGCGCAGCGACGCGATCTCGCGCGGGTCGAGCAGCTCGTTGGCGAGCAGCACGCGCGGCACGCCCCAGTCGCGCACCGTGCGCAGCTGGGACGGCGTCGCGACCGTCGCGCCCCACGCCCCGGCCGCGGCCTGGCGCGCGTAGAGCGCGCGCGACATCGTCGTCTTCACGTGCGGCGCGTGCTCGACCCCGCGCTCGGCGCACACGCGCGCGACGGTGCCGACGTTGTGGTCGAGCGCCGCGTCGTCGAGCGTGAGCAGCGGCCAGGAGAACGCGTCGTCGGTGACGCGCGGCGAGCCCGCGAGCACGTCCGCGACGGTGGTCCCGGCCGGGAGCCGCAGCCCCTTGGTCCGGGGCCCGACGACGTCGCGCGCCCAGGGGCGGTCGGGTGCGGGCCGCGCGGCGTCGTGCGTCGTGCCGGTCATGGGGTCCTCCTCGGGGACGGGGCTCTCGTGGACGGGTGCAGGGGGCGGCTCACGCCGCCGGGGCGCCCGGGCGCAGCGGGCGGCCCGGGAGCGCGCCGGTGAGCGCGCCGTCGCGCAGGACGCGCACGCCCGCGACGAGCACGTCGTCCACGCCCGACGCCGGTCGGCGCGGGTCCTCGTACGTCGCCTCGTCGCGCACGCGGTCGGGGTCGACGAGCGCGAGGTCCGCGACCGCCCCCGGGACGACCGCACCGCGCCCGGCGAGCCCGAAGCGCGCGGCGGGCCGCGCGGACAGGTGCGTGACGGCGTCGTGCCACGTCCAGTCCCCGAGCGTACGCACGTGCTCGGCGAGGAAGCGCGCGAACGCGCCCCAGCCGCGCGGGTGGGGGCGGCCGCCGCCCCCGACCGGTGCGTAGATCGCGTCGGACCCGCCGACGTGCGCCCGGTGGCGCAGCAGGGCGCGGACGGACTCGGGGGAGTTCGTGGGCGGCTGGGCGAACACGCACGACGCGCGCAGCCGCGTCGCGACGAGCAGCCGCACCGCGGTCTCGGCGGGGGACAGCCCCAGGCGCGCGGCGACGTCGGGCAACGTCATGCCCTCCGTCCACGACAGGTCCTCGGCCGGGCCCGGCGCGGCCCCGGCGAGGGGGCCGGTCGGGACCGCGGCCATCGTCACGCGCGGCCACAGGTCGGCCAGGTGCGGGAAGTGCTCGCGGTGCAGGCGCTCGAGCACCGCGGGGTCGGAGAGCGCCGCGACGGTCGCGTCGACGTCCGCGATGGGGAGCCACATCGGCAGCGACACCATCGACAGGATCGAGCAGCCGCGCAGGTACGGGTACGAGTCGAACGTGACGTCCAGGCCCGCGGCGTGCGCGTCGTCGACGTACCCCAGCAGCTCCGCGGCCGGGCCGTGGTAGTGCGAGACGTGCGTCGCGACCCCGGACGCGCGCGCCACGCGCACGAGCTCCGCGAAGGCCGGGCCGGCCCGGTCCTCGTAGCCGCGCATGTGGGACACGTGCGGCACGCCGCGGGCTGCGAGCACGCGCGCGAGCGCGACGAGCTCGGCCTCGTCGGCGTACGTCGCGGGGACGTACTCCAGGCCGGTCGACAGGCCGAGCGCGCCGTCGTCGAGCGCCGAGGCGAGCAGTGCGAGCATCCGGTCCGTCTCGGCGGGCGTCGCGGGGCGCGCGGCGGCGCCGAGCACCGCGTAGCGGATCGTGCCGTGCGGGGCGAGGTAGCCCACGTTGACGCGGGTCGTGCCGTCGTACGTGGCGAGGAGGTCGGCGACGGACCCGCCGCGGAACGTCGGGTGCTCGCCGTTGATCGCCGCGAAGTACCCGCTCGCCCAGGCGGCGGCGTCGTGCAGGCCCGACGCCGCAGGCCCGCCGTCGGCGTCCGGGCGCGGCGAGGGCGCGTAGGACACCCCGTCCTGCCCGACGACGACGCTCGTCACGCCCTGGCGCAGCATGGCGAGCTGCACGTCGTCGTCGAGCACGGCGGCCTCCCCGTGCACGTGCGCGTCGACGAACCCGGGCAGCAGGAGCCGGCCGTCCGCGTCCAGCACGTCGGCGCCCGCCGGAGCGGTACCGGCCGCGGGCGCGACGCCCTCGACCCGGCCCGCGCGCACGGTGACGTCGACGGGGGCGGAGGGGCCGTCGTCGGGCTCGACGAGGCGCGCCCCGCGCACCACGAGGGCGCTCATGCCGGGCCGCCCGCGTCCTCGTCGCGACCCTCGACCCAGCCGCCGACGCCGCGCAGGCCGCCCGCGGCGAGCTCCTCGGCGCGGTCGCGCGGCCAGCCTGCGACCCCGGGCCGGGTCTGCCACGGGTGCGGCCCGTCGAGCGGCCGGTACTCCACGCCGGCCGCGTCGAGGCGCGGCAGGTGGTGCGCGACGAGGCGCTCGCGGAACGCGAGCGCCGCGGGGGACCCGGGGGAGCGGTCGGCCTCGGGGGACCACATGACCTCGGCGAACGCCGCGAGGCGCGGGAACGCGGCGTAGTCGACGCGGCGCGCGGAGTCGAGGTGCTCGGACCAGAGCTCCGCCTGCCCGCCGAGCAGCGCGCCCGGCGCGGGGCCGTGGCGGGACCGCCCGCCGTGCCGCGCGCGGCACCCGCGAGCTCGGCCGGCAGGGGCTCGAACGCGTACACGTCGTCGAGCGTGGTGAGGAACCCGACCGGCACGGGCTCGTCCGTGGTGTCGCCGCCGCGGTGGTCGAGGTACACGACCTGCTCGGGCGCCATGACGACGTCGTGGCCCGCCGCGAGCGCGTCCGCGCCCACGGCCCAGCCGCGCCACGACGTCACGACGACGTCGCGCGGGAGCGCGGGGCCGAACGCCTCGTCCCACACGACCGCCCGCCGACCGCGGGACGCGACGTGCTCCGCGAGCCGCGCGAGGAACCAGCCGTGCAGCCCGGCGACGTCGTCGAGCCCGAGCGCCTCCGCGCGCGCGACGATCGCGGGGTTCTCGCGCCACAGCGTCGTGGGCACCTCGTCACCGCCGATCGCGACGAACGGCGCGTCGAAGATCTCCAGCACCTCGTCGAGCACGTGCCGGAAGAACGTCAGGGACTCCTCCGACGGGTCGAGCACCTCGGTGCTCACGCCCCACGTGGTGCGGACCTCGTGCGGTCGCTTGCGCGTGCCGAGCTCCGGGTACGCGGCGACGGCGGCCTCCACGTGCCCCGGTGCGTCGATCTCCGGGACCACGGTGACGCCGCGCTCGCGCGCGTACGCGACGATCTCGCGCAGGTCGTCCTGCGTGTAGAAGCCGCCGTGCGGACGGCCGTCGGCGACGCCGGCGCGCCAGGTGCCGAGCCCGGACTCGCGCCGCCACGCGCCCACCTCGGTGAGCCGGGGGTAGCGCGCGATCTCGACGCGCCACCCCTGGTCGTCGGTGAGGTGGAGCTGGAGCACGTTGAGCCGGTGCGCCGCCGCGAGGTCGACGAACCGCAGGACGTCGGCCTTCGGCAGGAAGTGGCGCGCGACGTCGAGCAGCACGCCGCGCCACGCGAACCGCGGGTGGTCGGTGATCGCGACGTGGGGGAGCGCGAGCGTGGAGCGACCGCCCGCGCCCGTCACGGCGGGAGCACGACGGAACGCGGCGGGGCCGGCGAGCTGGCGCAGGGTCTGGGCCGCGGCGTGCGCGCCGTCGAGGTCGCCCGCACCGACCCGGACGCCGTCGTCGCCGACGACGAGGCGGTAGCCCGACGGCGGGAGGTCGTCGTCGACCGCGAAGACCACGGACGGGGTGCCGTCGGCGGGCGCGGCGCCCGCCGGGGCGGGCACGAGGTCGAGGCCGAACGCGTCCTCGGTGACGCGCCGCCACCAGCGCGCCGCGGGGCGCAGGGCGGGGTCCGCGACGACGGACGTCCCGTCCGCGACGACGGTCGTCCCGGCGCCGGGCTCGAGCGTCACCGGGGCGGGGAGGATCCCGGCGGGGTCCGCCGTGGACGAGGTGGGCACCTTTTGGAAGGACACCGAACGAGCCTATCGGGCCCGCGCCGTGTGGTCCTACCCGGCTGTGGACGGACGGGCAGCGCTGCCGCAAACGTGCGTCGACCGCAGGGAGGATCACGCAAGCCGCTTGCAGCCGGACGTATAGTCGACGGCATGTCGAGACGTCTGGCGGAGGTCGCCACCAAGGTCGGTGTCAGCGAGGCCACCGTGAGCCGCGTGCTCAACGGGAAGCCCGGCGTCTCGCAGGCCACGCGAGACGCGGTGCTCACGGCGCTCGACGTGCTCGGCTACGAGCGGCCGACCAAGCTGCGCGGGGAGCGCGGCCGCCTCGTGGGGCTCGTGCTCCCGGAGCTCGTCAACCCCATCTTCCCGGCGTTCGCCGAGGTCATCGGGGGCGCGCTCGCGCAGCAGGGGTTCACCCCGGTGCTGTGCACCCGCACGGCGGGCGGCGTGACGGAGGCCGAGTACATCGACCTGCTCCTGGGGCAGCACGTGTCGGGCGTGATCTTCGCGGGCGGCTTCTACGCCGAGCGCCAGGCCGACCACGCGCACTTCCGCCGGCTCGAGAAGCTCGGCCTGCCCGTCGTGCTGATGAACGCGTCCGTCGAGGACCTCGACTTCCCCCGCGTCTCGTGCGACGACCTCGTCGCCATGAACCAGGCGCTGGGCCACGTGCTGTCCCTCGGCCACGAGCGGGTCGGCCTGCTCCTCGGCCCGGCCGACCATGTGCCGTCCGAGCGCAAGCTCGCCGCCGCGCAGGCCTTCGCCGAGCGGCACGGCCACGCGCTGGACCCGGCGCTCGTCGTGCACAGCCAGTACTCGCTCGAGAGCGGTCAGGCCGCCGCGAACCGGCTCCTCGAGGCCGGCGCGACGGCGATCGTGTGCGCGAGCGACCCCCTCGCGCTCGGCGCGGTCCGCGCCGTCCGCCGCGCGGGGCTCGACGTGCCCGCCGACGTCTCCGTCGTCGGCTACGACGACTCGAACCTCATGAACTCGACGGACCCCGCGCTGACGACCGTGCGCCAGCCGATCGAGCCGATGGGCCGCGCGGCCGTCGACCTGCTCGCCGGCATGATCGCGGGCGCCGACGTCTCCCGCGACGAGCTGCTCTTCGAGCCGGAGCTCGTCGTGCGCGGCTCGACGGCCGCCGCGCGCGCGACGGGTCGTGACGCGACGGTCGCCTGACCGCACCCTCTTCCTCCTGGGTCCCGGCCCGGCCGCCTCGTGCGCGCCGGGCCGGGGCCCTCGTCGTCTGCCCTGCGGCGGGAGCCGCTCCCACCTCCGGCCGAAGGCGTCGCGGTCTGGACGCGCCGAGATAGCGTTTCGATAACGCTGCTGTCAGGTTCTTGCGCGGATGATGTCGACTAGTTACTGTCATGCCCGACGGCGCGGTCGGCACCCGGTGCACGACGGCCGTCCCGGGACCATCCCGGGACCATCCCGGACTGCATCGAACGCCGTGCGCCGACCTGACGGGGCGACCACCCGACCACCCGACCACCCGGCCACGCACTCACGGAAGAGGACGCGGTGAGCAACGACCACCCCCGAGCCGCCGACGGCGCGCCCACCCCCGACGCGGCCCCCACGGCGGCGGCACGGCCGGCAGCCTCGTCGCCCGACTGGTGGCGCAGCGCCGTGATCTACCAGGTGTACGTGCGCAGCTTCGCGGACGGGAACGGCGACGGGACGGGCGACCTCGCGGGCGTGCGCCAGCGCCTCGGCTACCTGCGCGACCTCGGCGTCGACGCGATCTGGTTCACCCCCTGGTACGTGTCCCCGCTCGCGGACGGCGGCTACGACGTCGCCGACTACCGCGCGATCGACCCGCAGTTCGGCACGCTCGCCGAGGCAGAGCAGCTCATCGCGGAGGCCCGCGCGCTCGGCATCCGCACGATCGTCGACGTCGTCCCGAACCACGTCTCGTCCGAGCACGAGTGGTTCCGCGCGGCCCTCGCGGCCGGGCCCGGGTCGCCCGAGCGCGAGCGCTTCTGGTTCCACCCGGGCCGGGGCGAGGACGGCTCGCAGGTCCCGACCCACTGGGTCTCGGAGTTCCAGGGCGGCACGTGGACGCGCACGACGAACCCCGACGGCACGCCCGGCGAGTGGTACCTCCACGTGTTCGCGCCCGAGCAACCCGACCTCAACTGGGACCACCCCGACGTGCGCCGCGAGCACGAGGACATCCTGCGGTTCTGGTTCGACCGCGGCGCCGCGGGCATCCGCATCGACTCGGCGGCGCAGCTGGTCAAGGACCCGGCCCTGCCCGAGGTCCCGGACCACCCCGGCCCCGGCGAGCACCCGCACGTCGACCGCGACGAGCTCCACGACATCTATCGCGGCTGGCGCGCCGTCGCCGACGCGTACGACGAGCCGCGCGTGCTCGTGGGCGAGGTCTGGCTCGCGGACCGGGAGCGGTTCGCCCGGTACCTGCGCCCGGACGAGATGCACACGGCGTTCAACTTCGACTTCATGGCCCGCCCGTGGGACGCGAAGGCGCTGCGCGAGTCGGTCCAGACCACGCTCGACGCGCACGCGCCGGTCGCCGCCCCCGCGACCTGGGTCCTGTCGAACCACGACGTGACCCGACCCGTGACGCGCTACGGGCGCGAGGACAGCTCGTTCGCGTTCGCCACCAAGCGGTTCGGCACGCCGACGGACCTGGCGACCGGGCGGCGTCGGGCCCGCGCGGCCGCGCTGCTCTCCGCCGCGCTGCCGGGCTCGCTGTACCTCTACCAGGGGGACGAGCTCGGGCTGCCCGAGGTGGAGGACCTCCCGCTCGACGCGATCCAGGACCCGATGCACGCGCGGTCCGGCGGCGTCGACCCGGGCCGCGACGGCTGCCGCGTCCCGCTCCCGTGGACGCGCGGCGGCACGAGCCACGGCTTCGGGCCCGACGGCGGGGCGGCGCCCTGGCTGCCCCAGCCGCACGGCTGGGGCGAGCTCTCCGTCGAGGCGCAGACCGGCGACGAGACCTCGGTGCTCACGCTCTACCGGCGCGTCCTCGCGACCCGCCGGGCCGAGCCCGCGCTCCGGGCCGGCGGGTTCCGCTGGCTCGACTCCCTCGGCGGGGTCGTGCTCGGCGACGACGTGCTCGCCTTCGCCCGCGAGGCTCCCGGCGACGGTGACGGCGACGGACGCGCGGTCGCGTGCGTCGTCAACCTCGGGCCCGACGACGTCCCGCTCCCCGCGGACGCCGAGGTCCTCCTGCGCAGCGACGCGCCCGGGAGCGTGTCCCGCGCGAGCGACGCGCCGGGCGCGGCGCGCCTGCCCACCGACACCGCCGTCTGGCTCCGGGCCTGACCGCGGCGACCGCCACGAGAACCCGGGCCGCGGGGCCCCGGCCCCCCGACCCGCACCCGCTACCCAGCACCCCGTAACCCACCCAGCACCACCGGAACCCAGGAGCGACGATGAAGTCCACACGTCAGGCGACCGCCCTCACCCTCGCGGGGGCGCTCGCGTTCAGCACGCTCGCCGCGTGCTCGAGCGGCGGCTCGGGCAGCGACGACGAGAGCAGCGGCTCGGGCGGCGACGGGAAGGTCACCCTCAAGGTGGTGTCCCTCCTGCCGGGCTCCGAGCAGGAGGCGATCGACGCCTTCAACGCGCAGGTCGAGGAGTTCGAGGCCGCGAACCCGGACATCGACGTGCAGCCGGAGGAGTACGAGTGGAAGGCGACGACGTTCGCCCCACAGCTCGCCGCCGGCACGCTGCCCGACGTCTTCGAGATCCCCTTCACCGACGCCAAGACGCTCGTCGAGAACGGTCAGCTCGCCGACCTCGACGAGCAGTTCCGGACCCTGCCGTACGCCGACAAGTTCAACCCGGCGATCCTCGAGGCCGGGACGGGCTCCGACGGCCACGTCTACGCGATCCCCGCGAAGAACGTGTACGGCGTGGGCCTGCACTACAACCGGGAGCTGTTCGAGTCCGCCGGCCTCGACCCCGACCAGCCGCCGACCACGTGGGACGAGGTCCGTGAGGACGCGAAGAAGATCGCGGACGCCAACCCGGGCGTGGCGGGCTACATGCAGATGTCGCAGAACAACACGGGCGGCTGGCAGCTCACGGTCAACACGTTCGCGCGCGGCGGCCGGACGCAGGAGGTCGCCGACGACGGCACCGCCACGTCGACGCTCACGAACGACGGCACCAAGGAAGCGCTCGAGTGGCTCCAGGCCATGCGCTGGGAGGACAACTCCCTCGGGAGCAACTTCCTCCTCGACTGGGGGACCATGAACCAGGCGTTCGCCGCGGGCCAGGTCGCCATGTACACGTCGGGCTCGGACGTCTTCACGTCGCTCGTCCAGACGAACGCGATCGACCCCGCCACCTACGGCCTCGCGGCGCTGCCGCTCGAGGGCGACGACGCGGGCGTCCTCACCGGCGGCACGCTCGCCGCGATGCCGGCGGACGTGGACGAGGCGAAGAAGGAGGCCGCGATCAAGTGGATCGACTTCTTCTACCTCGGCAAGCTCGTCGACGAGAAGCGCGCCGTCGCCGACGCCGAGACGCTCGTCGCGAACGACCAGCCCGTCGGCACCCCGGTCCTGCCGATGTTCTCCCCGGAGCAGTACCAGCAGAACCAGGAGTGGATCAAGGACTACATCAACGTCCCGCTCGACCAGATGACGAGCTACACGGACACGATGTTCGACCTGCCGCTCGTGGGTGAGCCGTCGCAGAAGACGCAGGAGATCTACGCCCTGCTCGACCCCGTCGTCCAGGCCGTCCTCACCGACGAGAACGCCGACGTGGACGCGCTGCTGGAGCAGGCGAACACCGAGGCGCAGGCCCTGCTCGACCAGGGCTGACGCCCGTCGGGGCGCGCGGGCACCGTCCGCGCGTCCCGGCCCGCAGACCCGGGTCGGCCGGCGGCACCCCCTGCCGGCCGACCCGTACCCCGCCGGTGCCCGACGGCGCGACGCACCTCGCGCCGTCGGGCACCTCCCACCGCACCGAAGGACGTCCGCCCGTGACCGCCACCACCGCCCCGCCGCGACGGGGACCCGCCTCGCACGCGCGGGCCGACCGCGGCGGCCGACGCCGCAGCCCCGTGACGTGGTTCCGCGGCGGCGGCCTGAGCAACCTCGTGTTCCTGCTCCCGCTGATCGTGATCTTCGGCGTCTTCTCGTGGTTCCCGATCGTGCGCGCGGTGATCATGAGCTTCCAGGAGACGAACCTCGTGAGCGACCCGACGTTCGTCGGGCTCGACAACTTCCGCCAGGTGCTGAGCGACCCGCTCCTGGGCAAGGCCGTGAAGAACACGCTCTACTTCGCGTTCTTCGCGCTGCTGTTCGGCTACCCGATCCCGCTCGTCGCCGCGGTGCTCATGCGCGAGGTCCGCCGGGCGCGCGGGCTGTACTCCGCGCTCGCGTACCTGCCGGTCGTCGTGCCGCCGGTCGTCGCGGTGCTGCTGTGGAAGTTCTTCTACAACGGCAGCCCGACGGGCGTGTTCAACACGATCCTCGGCTGGGTCGGGCTCGGCCCGTACCCGTGGCTCCAGGACGCCTCGACCGCGATGCCCTCGCTCGTGCTCGCGGCCACGTGGGCCGGCGCGGGCGGGACGATCATCATCTACCTCGCGGCGCTCACGAGCGTGCCGCCCGAGCTCTACGACGCGTCCGAGGTCGACGGCGCCGGGCTGTGGCGCAAGATCTGGCACGTCACGCTGCCCGCGCTGCGCGGCGTCCTGTTCATCACCCTGATCCTCCAGGTGATCGGCACGGCGCAGGTCTTCCTCGAGCCCTACCTCTTCACCGGGGGCGGGCCGAACAACGCGACCCTGACGATCCTGCTGCTCATCTACCGCTACGCCTTCCAGAACAGCCTGGGCGGCGACTACGGGGCCGCGACCGCGCTGTCGATCATGCTCGCCGCCGTCCTCGCCGTCTTCTCGGTCCTCTACTTCCGGCTCACCCGGTCCTGGAGCACGTCATGACCCTCTCGCCCACCGACAACCCGAGCGAGATCGGCGTCGTCTCGCAGGACTCCGCGGCGGCGGCCGACGGCACGCCGACGGGCCCGACGGACGGGACGGACGCCGCCCGCCGCGCCGCCGAGGCGAGCCGCACCCGTCGTGAGGCGGACCGCCGACGGCTGCGCGCGCGCCGCCGCAAGGCGCTCGACGGCGTCGAGGACCGCGGCGCGCTCTCCGAGGCGGACTGGCGCCGCCCGTCCATCCGGTGGGGGATGGGCACCACGCACGTGCTGCTGCTCGTGATCCTCGTGGTCGCGGGCCTCGGGCCGATGCTGTTGCTCGCCAAGTACGCCGTCACCCCGACGCAGGACATCCTGCGCACGCCGATGGCCGTCTTCCCGAACGGCATCGCGTGGGACAACCTCGACAAGGCGTGGAACGACGTCCAGGTCAGCCGGTACTTCCTCAACACGATCTGGCTCGCGGTCGGGTCGTGGGCGTCGCAGATACTCGTCGCGACGACGGGCGGCTACGCGCTCTCCGTGCTGCGGCCGCGGTACGGGAAGGTCGTGCAGGCGCTCGTGCTGTCGACGATGTTCGTGCCCGCGATCGTCCTGCTCGTCCCGCTGTACCTGACGATCCTCGACCCGCCGCTGCTGGGGCGCTCGCTCATCAACAGCTTCTGGGCCGTGTGGCTGCCCGCGGGCGCGAGCGCGTTCAACGTGCTGCTCGTCCAGCGGTTCTTCGACAGCCTGCCGCGCGAGGTGTTCGAGGCCGCGCGCATGGACGGCGCCGGGCCCTACCGGCTGTTCTGGTCGGTCGTGCTGCCGATGTCGCGCCCGATCGTCGGCGTCGTCTCGGTGTTCGCGGTCATCGCGGCCTGGAAGGACTTCCTCTGGCCGCTGCTCGTCCTCAAGGACCCGGCGATCCAGCCGCTGTCCGTGCGCCTGCCGTCCATCGAGGCGTCGACCGACCTCGGCGTCTTCCTCGCCGCGCTCGCGATCTCGACCCTCATCCCCGTCGGCCTGTTCCTCGCCTTCCAGCGCATGTTCCTCCAGGGCGCCGGCCTCGGAGGAGCGGTCAAGGGCTGACCCCCCCTGGCGCTCTGCCCCCTCGGTCCCCGCCCCGCACCCCCTCTCCGCCCCCACCTCTCCGTCGAGCACGGGGTCGGCGACCGGATCGAGACGATTCCGGTCGCCTACCCCGTGCTCGGCGGCGCCAGGGCCGTGGTCGGCGGCGCGGGGCCGTGCGGCCCCGGGGCTCAGCCGCGGCCGCGGGGCTGCATCGCGCGCAGGACGGCGTCGTGGACGTCGGTGTTGCGCTGCGCGCCCGCGAGCCGTGCGGCGCCGGGGCCCTGCGCGGTGATCGGCGTCGCCTCGCCCGTGTGGCCGCCCGTCGTCCAGTCGACGGTGAACTGCAGGTCGGAGCCCGCGAGGTCGAACGGGCCGTCCTCGGCCGTCGCGCCCTCGCCGCCCTCGTCGTCGGGGTCGACGTTCTCGATCGCGAGCCCGCCCGTCGCGTGGTCGCCCACGACGAGCACGAGCGTGTCCCGGTTCCGCTTCTGGAAGTCGAGCGCCAGCGCGACGGTCTCGTCGAGCGCCTGCCCGGCCTGGATCGTGCGCGTCGCGTTGGAGCGGTGCGCGAACTCGTCCACGCCCTCCTCCTCGACGAGCAGGAAGAACCCGTCGCGGTCGCGCGACAGCACGTCGAGCGCCTTGGCCGTCATGTCGACGAGCGGCACCTCCGGCTCGTAGAGGTCGCCCTCGCCCTCGTTGCGCTGCTCGAACATCTCCTCGTTCGCGAACAGGCCGAGCAGCTTGCGCCCGCGCGCGTCCGCGAGCCCCTCGGCGTCGCTCACGTACGTGTAGCCGAGGTCCTGCGCGCGCTCGACCAGGTTCCCCTTCGTCCCCTTGCTCTGCTCGGTCGGGTCCTTCGCGGGGTTGTCCTCCCACGCGCCGGGGTCGCCCGCCGGGTACCACCAGTCCTCGCCGCCGCCGAGGACGACGTCGGGCCGTGAGCCCTCGAGGAGCTGGCGCGCGATCTCGCTCTGGTCGCCCCGGTCGGGCACGTGCGCGCCGAACGCCGCCGGTGTCGCGTCGGTGACCTGCGCCGTCGTGACGAGTCCGGTGGCCTTGCCCGCGCCCCGGGCCGCCTCGAGGAGCGTCGGGACCGGGTTGCCGTCGACGTCGACGCCCACCGCCCCGTTGTACGTCCGGACCCCCGACGCGAACGCCGTGGCGCCCGCCGCGGAGTCCGTGACGGCCTCCTCGGGGTCGGCCGAGTCCGTCGTGGTCCACCCGGCGTGCTCGAGCGAGTCCATCGCGAGCTGCCCGTCCTTGCCCACCGTCGCGAGCCGGATCAGCTCGCGGTGCGAGAGCCCGAGCCCGTCGCCCTGGATGAAGATGACGTTGCGGGCGCGGTCGTTCCCGTGGCCCTGGCCGCCGCCGCGGTCGCCGCCCCGGTCGTCGCCGCGCTCGCCACCGCCGCCGAGCGGCAGGAGCATCACGAGCGCCGCGGCGGCCGCGACCCCCGTCGTCCCCGCGCTGAACCGTCCTCGTCGTGCCTGCATGAGACTCCCCTTTCCCACCGGCGCCGGCTCCGGTGCCGGCACGGCCGCCGCGGACGGGGTCGCCGTCGTCGCGGGGCACGCCCGACGGCGTCGGTGCCGTCGGGACGTTCCCCACGCTAGGCAGGGGCGGGGGACTGGCAAGCCGGACCGGGGTGCGGGGCGGTCACCAGCGGTTGTGGACCTCCTCGGCCCAGCCGACGAGCCCGTCGAACCGCACCGGCGCGGGCGGGGTGCCGCCCGCACCCGGCGCGGCCGGCGGCGTGAACGTGCCCGACCAGTGCCCGAAGCACTGGTCGGTCGACGACGAGACGACCCCGAGGTGCGTGCGCGTGACCTTGGTGTGGAAGGGCACGAACGTCGCGTCGAGGCCGCCGCCGGTGACGCGCCACGGCCGGTCCGGGTCGGCGAGGTCGTAGTCCCACACGAGCTCGTCGGGGAGGTGGTGGAGGCGCCCGTCGACGAGGACCGCGTTCTCGGTCGATCCCGTGCCGACCGTCCAGCGGCCGCCCACCTGGATCCCGACGACCCGGCCGTGGCTCTCGCCCGAGCCCGCGCCCCAGTTCCACCGGACGTCGTACGGCCAGCGCCCGCGGCCGTGGTCGAGCACGGCCCACGACGACCCGGCGGGCACGTCGACCGTCCGGCCGTCGACCCACAGCGTCCCGTGCGCCGGGCGGGCCACGTCCTTGACCGTGTACTGGAACCGCGTGTCGCTCCACGGGACCACCACCGCGAGCCGCTCGTGACCCGGCGGCAGCGTGGCGACGACGTCGAACGAGACGTCGCGCGTGCGTGCCCGCAGACGCGTGCCGCCGTCGACCTCGTCGAGGTCGATCGCGAGGTTCCTCGCCCGGGCGCGCGCCGGGCCGGCGCCCAGCGTGCCGGGGAGCTCGACGCCGCGCGCCGGCACCACGGTCGCGGCGGCACCCCACGTCCGGCCCGACTCCCGGTCCAGGACCCACACCTCGTGCACCGCGGCGTAGTCGATCGAGGAGACGGTGAGGGCGAGGACGTGCGTCGGGGTGGTGACGCCCCAGTACTCCCAGCGCTTGTTCCGGCCGAACCGGCGCGGGCCGCCCGCCCCGCGGCGCCCGATCGCGTCGGTGCCGACGAGCGGCTGGCGGGCCCAGCCGACGGCCCGGCGGTCGAGGCGGCCGTCGGGGCGCGTGAGCGGCACGCGCTCGGTGATCTCCGGGAGCGGCACGGCTCCACCTCCACGTGGTCGGCTCGGGCGGCTCGTGCGCGGGCGTCGGTGCCCGCGGCGCGGCCCGAGGGACGAGCGGCCCGAGTCTAGGGTGCGACCGGCCTCGCGAGGGACGAGGTGACACTCTGTCCCGTCAATGTCACGTCCGAGGTGCCCGCTTCCGGGCGAGCGGGCTCAGGAGCGGGTGCCATGATCGGGAGCATGCCCCCGTTCTCCCCCCAGGACGTCACTGCCGACACGGGCCGGGCCGCCGAGCCTGTCGAGCCCGTCGAGCCCGCCGCCACCCCCGCGAGCGCCGTCGACCCCGGCCCTGCGCCCGACCTGCGCCCGTACGACGCGCTGCTGCTGTACTCGTTCGGCGGGCCCAACAAGCCCGAGGACGTCGTGCCGTTCCTGCGCAACGTCACCGCGGGCAAGGGCATCCCGGACTCGCGCCTCGAGGAGGTCGGCGAGCACTACTACGGCTTCGGCGGCAAGAGCCCCATCAACGAGCAGAACCTCGCGCTCAAGGCGGCGATCGAGGCCGAGCTCGCGCGCCGCGGCGTCGAGCTGCCCGTCGTGTGGGGCAACCGCAACTGGGAGCCGTACACGACCGACGCGATCGACGAGCTCGAGGCGCTGGGCGCGAAGAACGCCGTCGCGCTCGTGACGTCCGCGTACTCGTCGTACTCGGGCTGCCGCCAGTACCGCGAGGACCTCGCGGTCGTGCTCGACGGGCGCGGCCAGCTCGGCCCCGACGGCTCCACGGGCGTGCAGTTCGACAAGGTGCGCTCCTACTTCAACCACCCGGGCTTCGCGCAGGCGAACGTCGACGCGGTGCTCGACGGCTACGCGGCGCTCGCGGACAAGGGCGGCGACGGCGCGGCCGCGCGGCTCGTGTTCGTCACGCACTCCATCCCGGACACCATGGAGGCGGCGTCGCGCATCTCGTTCGCGACGTACTCCGAGCAGCACCTCGACCTCGCGCGCGTCATCGCCGCGGAGGTCTCGGCGCGCCTGGGCCACGACGTCGCGTGGGACCTCGCGTACTGCTCGCGGTCCGGCCCGCCGAGCCAGCCGTGGCTCGAGCCCGACGTGAACGACCACCTGGAGGCCCTCGCGCAGGACGGCGTCCGCGACGTCGTGCTGTCGCCGATCGGCTTCGTCTCCGACCACATGGAGGTCGCGTACGACCTCGACACCGAGGCGATGGAGACCGCGACGGGGCTCGGGATGACCGCCGTCCGCGCGGGCACCGTGAGCACGCGCGAGCCGTTCGTGCGCGGCCTCGTGGACCTGCTCGTCGAGCGCGCGGCGCTCGCACGCGGCGAGGACGTCGAGCAGGCCACGGTCGGTGCGCTGCCCGCGTTCCGCTCGGTGTGCGCGCCGGGCTGCTGCCTGCGCCGCGACGGCGAGCCGAGCGGCGTCCCGGCGCTGTGCAGCACGGACATCCACAGCTGAACCCCGGCGGACACCCCCGCACGGACCCGAGAGGAAGCCCGATGAACGACGCCGCGCGCGTACCCGCGGACCACGAGCAGATCAACACCACCATCCGCTACGCGATGTGGTCCGTCTTCGCCACGGCGGCGCCCCTGCCCGCCGATGCGGACGAGCGCGCGGGCCTCGTGGCCGACGCGCTGGCCGCCGTCGGCGGCGGCGACGACCCGTCCGCGACGGACGGCGACCTCGTCGTGCGCGGCTGGTACGACGTCGCGGGCCTGCGCTCGGACGCCGACCTCATGGTGTGGTGGCACGGCCCGACGGTCGAGTCGGTGCAGCGTGCCTACCAGCACCTGCGGGCGAGCGGCCTGGGCGCGCACCTCGAGCCCGTGTGGTCGAACGTGGCGCTGCACCGCCCGGCGGAGTTCAACCGGGGGCACGTGCCTGCGTTCCTCGCGGGCGAGGAGCCGCGCGACTACCTGTCGGTCTACCCGTTCGTGCGCTCGTACGACTGGTACCTCCTGCCCGACGCCGAGCGTCGCACCATGCTGCGCGACCACGGCCTCGCGGCGAAGGACTACCCGGACGTGCGGGCCAACACGGTCGCGTCGTTCGCGCTCGGCGACTACGAGTGGATCCTCGCGTTCGAGGCCGACGAGCTGCACCGCATCGTCGACCTCATGCGCGAGCTGCGCGCGACCGAGGCGCGCCGCCACGTGCGCGAGGAGGTCCCGTTCTTCACGGGCCCGCGCACGACGCTCGCCGACTGGGCGGACCGCCAGCCCCTGGCCTGACCCCACCCCGCCCACCCCACCCGCCCGCCCGGCAGGCCCGGCCCCGCCCCGGGCCTGCGGCCGAGAACGACTCTGGTGTCGGTATCTCCGCGATACCGACACCAGAGTCGTTCTCGGCGGGGAGCAGAGTCGTTCTCGTCGGCGAGCAGCGTCGTTCTCGGCGGGGGAGCGGCGACGCTCCCAAGGTGCTCAGCATGCTGAGTGATGTCAGGCTGGAGGTATGACCACCGCAGCCGCCGTCCCCGCGGGAAGCGTCCGCGCCCCCGCTCCCTCCGATCGGGTCCGCCAGGTCGTCGTCCTCGTCGGGTCGCTCGTCGCGGCCGGGGCCGCCGCGTACGGCGCGGGCGCCTTCGGCGGCACGTCCGTCGAGCAGACCGCCGGGGGAGCGCTGTCCTCGACCGCGACGCCCGTCGCGCCCGACAACCCGGCGTTCCGCATCTGGTCGGTGATCTACCTCGGCCTCTTCGCGTTCGCCGTCTACCAGGTGCTGCCGCGGCACGCGACGAGCCCGCGCCTGCGCGCGACCGCGTGGTGGGTCCTGGTGTCCATGGTCCTCAACGCCGCGTGGATCGGCGTCGTGCAGGCCGGGTGGGTGCCGCTGAGCGTCGTCGTCATCGCGGCGCTGCTCGCCGTCAACGCGGTGGTCGTCGTGCGGCTCGTGCGCCGTCGGCCCGAGTCGACGGCGCAGGCCGTCGTGCTTGACGGGACGATGGGCCTGTACACCGGCTGGGTGAGCGTCGCGACGCTCGCCAACGTCGCCGCGGCCCTCACCGACGCGGGCGTCGGCGAGCTCGGCCTCGGCGCGACGGGCTGGTCGGTCGTGCTCGTCGCGGCGGCCGCCGCCCTCTCCGTCGCGTGGGCGGCGTTCGCCGCCGGGCGTCGCGCGGTCGTGCTCGGCATCGGCCTCGCGATGTCGTGGGGCCTCGCGTGGATCGCCGTCGGGCGGTTCCAGGGCGAGCTCGTGAACCCCACCGTCGCCTGGGCCGCCGTCGCAGCATCCGCGATCGCCCTCCTGTCGGCGCTCCTGGCGACAACCCGCCACCTACGCCCCTGATCACCCGCCGAGCACGGGATCCGCGACCGGATCGAGCCCAGGACGGTCGCGGACCCCGTGCTCGGCGGGGCCGAGCGTGGTCCGTCAGGGGTAGAGGCCTCGGATCTGGTGGGCCTCTGCTACGCGCTGGACGCCGATGACGAGCGCTGCGTCGCGCAGGCTCAGGTCCTCTCGGCGCGCGAGACCCGCGACCTCCTCGTAGGCGTGGAGCATGCGGTGCTCGAGCTTGTCGCCGATCTCCTCCGCGGTCCACCAGTACGCCTGGTTCGCCTGGACCCACTCGAAGTAGGAGACGACGACGCCGCCCGCGTTCGCGAGCACGTCCGGCACCACGGTCACGCCGTTCTTCGCGAGCACGCGGTCGCCCTCGGCGGTCGTCGGGCCGTTGGCGCCCTCGACGACCCAGCGCGCGCGCACGGTGCGAGCGGTGTCGCCGTCGAGCACGCCCTCTACCGCGGCCGGGACGAGCACGTCGACGTCGAGCGCGAGCAGCGCGTCGTTGTCCACCGGGTCGGCCCGGTCGAAGCCCACGACGCTCCCCGTCGCGGCGACGTGCTCGACCAGGGCGCGCACGTCGAGACCGTCCGGGGCGTGCACCCCGCCGTACTGGTCGGAGACCGCCACGACGCGGGCCCCGCGGGCCGCGAAGATCGCGGCCGCGTGCGACCCGACCTTGCCGAAGCCCTGGATGGCGACGCGCACGTCGGACAGCGGCACGCCCGCCTCCTCGAGCGCCGCGGCGGTGACGTGCACGACCCCGGCGCTCGTCGCCGTCGTGCGGCCGAGCGACCCGCCCACCGTGATGGGCTTGCCCGTCACGACCGCCGGGATCGTGTAGCCCTGGTTGACGGAGTAGGTGTCCATGACCCAGGCCATGGTCCGCTCGCTCGTGCCCATGTCGGGCGCCATGATGTCCCGCTCGGGCCCGATGACCGGCATGATCTCCGACGTGTAGCGGCGCGTCACGCGCTCGAGCTCCGCGTCGGAGTAGGAGCGCGGGTCGATCGCGACGCCGCCCTTCGCGCCGCCGTACGGCAGGTCCACGAGGGCGCACTTCCACGTCATCCACATGGCGAGCGCGCGGACCTCGTCGATGTCGACGCTCGGCGCGTACCGCAGGCCGCCCTTGCCCGGACCGCGCGACACGTTGTGCTGCACGCGGTAGCCGTGGAAGAGGACGGTGCGGCCGTCGTCGCGCCGCAGCGGCACGGCCACGTTCACCTCGCGGCGCGGGGTCGCGAGCATCTCGTGCAGGCCGTCGTCGTAGCCGAGGAAGCGGACCGCGCCGGCGAGCTGCGCGTGCGCGGTGTCGAGCGCGGACGCCGGGGCCCCCGCGTCGGGGGAGCGGCGCGTGCCGCGGGGGAGATCGGTGCTGTCGGTCGGGGTGGGGCCGCCGCTCGTGGTGGCGGGCGGCACGGACGTCGTCGTCACGGTTCCTCCGGTTCGAGGTTCTCCTCGGTGCCGCGGGGGTGTGCGGCACCGAGGGTCACGCTACCCCCGGCGCGGTCGCTCGCCCCTCACGCGCCCCGGTGGTGCCCCAGGGAGTCGACCGCCGCGAGCTCGTCGGCGGTGAGAGAGAACCCGGTGACCCGGAAGTTCGCCTCGATCCGCTCCGGCGTCACGGACTTCGGGATGACGACGAACCCGTGGTCGAAGTGCCAGCGCAGCACGACCTGCGCGGGGGTGACGCCGTGCGCGGCCGCGACCTCGGCGAGCACCGGCGCGTCGAGATCGGTGCGCTTGAACGGGCTGTACCCCTCGAGCACGACGCCGCGCTGCGCGAGCTCGTGCACGACCCGGTGGTCGTAGTCGGCCGGGCTCCACGGGATCTGGTCGACGGCGGGCGTCTCGCCGACCTGCTCGGACAGCACGTCGACCTGCTCGACGGAGTAGTTGCTCACCCCGATCGAGCGCACCTTGCCCTCGTCGCGCAGCTCGACGAACCGCTCCCACACCCACGGCGACGCCTCGCCCGCCGGCGGCCAGTGGACGAGCCACAGGTCCACGTGGTCCGTGCCGAGGTCGCGCAGCGACGCCTCGAGCGTCTCGCGCTCGCGGCCCGCGGCGTCCGGCGGGAGCTTGGTCGTGACGAACACGTCGGCGCGGTCCACGGACGAGTCGGCGAGCGCGCGCCCGACCTGCGCCTCGTTGCCGTAGCCCGTCGCGGTGTCGACGTGCCGGTAGCCCACGTCGAGCGCGTGGCGCACGGCGCGGTAGGCGTCGTCGCCCTCGGACTGCCAGGTGCCGAGGCCGAGCAGGGGCATCGGGCCGCCGGGCAGCTCGACCGTGGGGACGGGGGCGGTGTCTGCGGAGGTCATGCCGTCAGTCTCCGTGCCCGACGCCGTCTCTCGCCACCGCGGGCGCGCGCGGCACCGCGGGCCCGCCCGTCGTCGCGCGGGCGGGAACGGGTCAGCGCCGCGTGCGGCGCCGGTACTGGGCCGGGGTCTCGCCCGCGAGGCGCGCGAACGTGCGCGTGAACGACGGCTGGTCGTAGAACCCGCTCGCCGCCGCGACGTCGCCGATCGACACGGCGCTCCCCGCGAGCAGGCGCGTCGCGTGGTCGACCCGGGTGCGCAGCACGAGCTGGCGCGGCGTCACGCCGTACACGCGCCGCACGCGCCGGTCGAGCACCGCGGGCGTGCACCCCGCCGCCTCGGCGAGCCGCGCCGTCGTCCAGCGCGCCCCGAGGTCCGCCTCGACCGCGGCGACGAGCGCGGCGAGGGAGTCCATCGTCGCGTCGTCCGCCGCGCCCGCGCGCAGGTCGTGCGAGACCGAGACGATCCCCACGAGGTGACCGGCGTCGTCGTGCACGGGGAGCTTGGACGTGAGGAACCAGCCCGACGTGCCGCCGAGCCGCCGGATGCGCTCGAGCTCGCCGCGCAGCGCGCGCCCGCGCAGCACCTCGGCGTCCTGCTGCTCGTAGCGCTCGGCGAGCTGTGCGACGAACAGGTCGCGCGCGCGTCGGCCCAGCACCGCGCGGCGCGAGCGCTCGTTCGTCCGCGCGACGAACACCGGGTTGACCGCGACGTACCGGCCCGTGACGTCCTTCGCGCAGAACATCGTGTCCGGCAGCTCGTCCATGAGCGCGACCATGGCGGGGCTGAGGGCGGCGAGGAGCTGGTCCGCCGCGGGCGGCGAGGTCTCGGCGTTGTCGCGGACGGGTGCCATGTCGCCCTGGATCGTACAAGACGAGCCACCGCGACCCGAGGCACCCTGGAGGGATGAGCAACGACGCGCCCGCCCGGCCGCTCCCCACCCCCGGAGCCGTCGGCGACACGAGCCTCACCTCCCCGGACGACCTCGTCGAGGACGCCGTCGCGCTGGCCCGCCGCTGGCTCGCCGCCAGCGAGGGAGCGGGCGACGCGCGCGCCCGCCGGACCGCCGAGCGGCTCGGCGCGCTCGTCTCCGACCCCACGGGCCTCGAGCTCGCGGTCCGGTTCGTCGACGACGTCGCGCGCCCCCAGGACGTGCACGTCGCCGCACGGGCGCTCGGCCGCCTCGGCGAGCTCGCGGGCAGCGCGGGGTCGTTCCTCGGGCCGGTCGACCGGTCCCTCCTGCGCGTCGGGGCGGGCGTCGCGCCGGTGCTGCCGCGCGTCGTCGTGCCGGCCGCGCGCGTGCGCCTGCGCCAGCTCGTGGGCCACCTCGTGGCCGACGCCGGCCGCGGCCTCGGCCCGCACCTGGCCCGCACCCGCGCGGAGGGCTACGCGCTCAACGTCAACCTCCTCGGCGAGGCCGTGCTCGGCGAGGCCGAGGCGGACGCTCGCCTCGAGCGCACGCTCGCGCTCGTGCGGCGCCCCGACGTCGACTACGTGTCGGTCAAGGTGTCGTCCGTCGCGTCGCAGCTCGTCACGTGGGACCTCGACGGGTCGTGCGCCCGCGTCGTCGAGCGGCTGCTGCCGCTGTACCGGGCGGCGCGCGACCACGGCGTCTTCCTCAACCTCGACATGGAGGAGTACAAGGACCTCGCGCTCACGACCGCGGTCTTCCGCGAGATCCTCGCGCACGACGACCTGCACGACCTCGAGGCCGGGATCGTGCTCCAGGCGTACCTGCCCGACGCGCTCGGCGCGCTCGACGGGCTCACCCGCTTCGCGACCGAGCGCGTCGCCGCCGGGGGAGCGCCGATCAAGGTGCGTCTCGTCAAGGGTGCGAACCTCGCGATGGAGGCCGTCGAGGCCGAGCTGCACGGCTGGCCGCAGGCGCCCTACCCCACGAAGCCCGACGTCGACGCGAACTACGTCCGCCTCCTCGACCACGCCCTGCGCGCGCCGCGGACCGACGCCGTGCGCATCGGCGTCGCGAGCCACAACCTCTTCCACGTCGCGCTCGCCGTGCTCCTCGGCCGGGCCCGCGGCGTGAGCCACGCGCTCGACGTCGAGATGCTCCAGGGCATGGCCCCCGGCGAGGCGCGCGCCGTGCGCGACGAGGTCGCGGCCGACCGCGTCGAGAGCGGCCCGCACGCCGGCCGCGGCGGCCGCGTCGTGCTGTACACGCCCGTCGTGCGCGACGAGGACTTCGACGTCGCCATCTCCTACCTCGTGCGCCGCCTCGAGGAGAACGCCGCCGAGCAGAACTTCCTGCACGCCATGTTCGCGCCCGACGGGTCGCCCGCGGGCAGCCCCATGGAGCGCCAGGAGGCCGCGTTCCGCGCGTCGGTGCGCCACGGGGTGCACTACGCCGAGACCGACGCCGCGCCGCGCCGCACGCCCCGGCCCGCCGTCGGCGGCGGGACCGACGCCGGGTTCGCGAACGCCCCCGACACCGACCCGGCCGTCGCCGCCTCGCGCGACTGGGCCCGCCACGTCACCGGGACCGGCTCCGGGTACGTCCCCGTCCGCACGCCCGAGCTCACCACGACCGCCCAGGTGGACGACGCCGTCGCGACCGCCGTGCGCGCGACCGCCGCGTGGTCGCAGGTCGCCCCGGCGGCCCGCGCCGCCGCCCTGCGGGCCGTCGCCCGGCGCCTGGAGGAGGCGCGCACCGACCTCGTCGCCGCGATGGTGCACGAACCCGGCAAGACCGTCGCCGAGGCCGACCCCGAGGTGAGCGAGGCCGTCGACTTCGCGCGCTACTACGCGCGCTCCGCCGAGGAGCTGGACCACGTGCCCGGCGCCCGGTTCGCGCCCGACGGCGTCACGCTCGTCACGCCGCCGTGGAACTTCCCCGTCGCGATACCCGTGGGCGGGGTGCTCGCGGCGCTCGCGGCCGGGTCGGCCGTGCTCGCCAAGCCCGCGCCGCCGACGCCGCGCTGCCTCGAGGTCGCCGTCGAGGCGGTCCACGCGGGCCTGCGCGACGCGGTGGCGGCGGCACCCGGTGACTTCCCGGGGCTGGACGCGGGCTCGGTGACCGACGTCGTGCAGTACGTCCGCGTGCCCGACGACGAGCTCGGCACCCGCCTCGTCACGCACGACGACGTCGCGCGCGTCGTGCTCACGGGCTCGATCGAGACCGCGCAGCTCTTCGCGCGGTGGAAGCCGTCGCGCCCGGTGCTCGCCGAGACGTCGGGCAAGAACGCGCTCGTCGTCACGCCGTCGGCGGACCTCGACCTCGCGGTCGCGGACCTCGTGCGGTCGGCGTTCGGGCACGCGGGGCAGAAGTGCTCGGCCGCGTCGCTCGCGATCCTCGTCGGCTCGGCGGGCGACCCGCGGACGGAGACGGGACGCCGGGTGCGGCGCCAGCTCGTGGACGCGGTGCGCTCGCTCGCCGTCGGTCCGGCGACCGACGTCGCGACGACCATGGGCCCGCTCACCGAGCCCGCGTCGGGCAAGCTGCTGCACGCCCTGACGACGCTGGAGCCGGGGGAGTCCTGGCTCGTCCGGCCGCGGCTGCTGGACGGCGGCCCCGACCTGGAAGGCCGCCTCTGGACGCCGGGACTCAAGGAGGGCGTCGCGCCCGGGTCGCCGTTCCACCTCACGGAGTACTTCGGGCCGGTCCTCGGGATCATGACGGCCGCGACCCTCGACGAGGCGATCGCGCTGCAGAACGCGGTCCCGTTCGGCCTCACCGGAGGCATCCACAGCCTCGACGACGCCGAGGTCGAGCGCTGGCTCGACGCCGTCCAGGTGGGCAACGCCTACGTCAACCGGCACATCACCGGCGCGATCGTGCAGCGGCAGTCGTTCGGCGGCTGGAAGCAGTCGGCCGTCGGGCCGGGCGCCAAGGCGGGCGGGCCGAACTACGTCGCGCAGCTCGGGCGCTGGAGCGACGCGCCCGACACCTCGACGAGCGCGTCGGCGTCGGGCACCGACAGCACGCACGACGCGGTACCGCCCGCGCGCGAGGCCGCGCCCGAGGCGTGGCTCGCGTGGGCGAAGGCCGACGACGCGCGCTGGTGGGAGCGGGAGTTCTCCGTGGGCCACGACCCCTCGGGCCTGCACGTCGAGGCGAACGTCTTCCGCTACCGCCCGGTCGACGTGCTCACCGTGCGCGTCGGCGCGGACGCGCTCCCCGTCGAGGTCGAGCGCGTGCTCCACGCCGCGCGCACCGCGGGGGTGCCGGCCGTCGTCGTGCCGAGCACGGGCGACGCCGCGGTGAGCGACGAGGAGTTCGCGCGCCGCGTCGCGTCGGGCGCCGTCCGGGGCCGGGTCCGCGTCGTCGGCTCCGCGCCGGGGCTGCACGAGGCCGCGGCCGAGCGCGTCGGCGAGGTCACGGTGCTCGACCACCCCGTCGTCGCGAGCGGGCGCCGCGAGCTGCTCACCGTGCTCCACGAGCAGGCCGTCAGCCGCACGACGCACCGGTACGGCCACGTGAAGCGCTGACCGCTCCCGGCGCGCGGGAGAGGCTCGGCCACCGCCGGGCCCCTCCCGCGACGACCGCGCGGCACCCCGGTCGCTACCGCGCGTCCGGCACCGGCGAGACGGTCACGGACGCCGCGTCGCGGTACGCGCGCAGGCGCTCCGCCTGCTCGGCGACGGCGTCGGCGAGCCCGGCGTCCCACGGGACCCAGGGGTCGGTGAGGACCGTGAGGCGACGGCCCGACGCGCGGGGCCGCCACGTGCCCACGACCTCGCCGCCCGCGAGCACGGCCCCGGGCCGGCCGAGGACCCGCCACAGGTCCTTGGCACGCGCCACGTCCGGGACGAGCGTCGCGCGGTCGCGCAGCTGCAGGAACAGGTCGTAGGGGCCCACGAGGCGCACGACCGGGGCGCCGGGCGCGGGTCGCGCGTCGCGCTCGCGCGCGGCGGCGCCCGTGACGCGACCGAGATCCTCGGCGAGCACCCAGCGCTCGGTCGGCCGCGGGCCGGGCTCGACGTCGGCGACCTCGACGCGGACCGCGTCGTCGGGCCACCGGTCCCGGACGTCCTTCACCGGGGCGTCGAGGAACGCGGCGACGTCCTGGACGCTGGCGGCGGGGAAGAAGCGCAGGTAGCCGCGGACGACGTCCAGGCGCGGCAGGGCGTCGCCGCCGAGGCGCCCGTAGAGCGGCGGCTCGAGGCCGGGGACGCGCCGCAGCACGGGCGGGGACGAGCCCGGTTCGAGCTCGAGCCCGGCCTGCAGGGCCGCGAGGCGGAACGTCTGCTCGTAGCTGTGGGTGGCGCCGCACGGCCCGCACCAGCGCAGGTGCGGCTCCGGGAGCCGCGCGGTGAGCCGCGTCGAGAGGTCGCCCTTGACGGTCGGGGTCTCGACGAGCTCGCGCTCGAGCCGCGCCTCGGTGCGCAGGGCGTCGAGCACGGCGACACCCGCCGCGCGGAGCGGTCGGCTCGCGTCGTAGACCCGCTTGGCGGCGTCGGCCTCGGAGAACGGCGCCGTCGCGGTCGCGACGTCGGCGAGGTCCGCGCGGCGGTAGACGTGCGGGGCGCCGCGCAGCGTCCACGCGAGCGCGAGGTCGGGCGGCAGGGTGCCCGGCGCGACGTCCGGGGCGCCCCGGACGGCGAGCGCCCACGCGGCGCCGTCGGACCCCGTGTCCTGGACGCCCAGGTCGAGGACGGCGACGTCCGTCAGCGCGGCCGCCGCGCCCGGCGCCCGGTCGAGCTCGTGGGCGTGCCAGCGCGCGGCGAGGACGTCGGCCCGCGAGAGCGTGGCCACCACCGGTTCCGTGGACGGGTGCACGACGCCAGATTACGAGCGACCGCCCACAGCGTCTCGGCTCCCCACGCCTCGGGTGCCGCGCGGCGCCGCGGACGGCGCGGGGTCAGACGGAGTCGCGCTCGACGAGCTCCGGCGCGAGGACCTGCGACGCGATCTCGTCGCCGCGGCCCCCCACGAGGTCGAGCAGAAGGTCGGTCGCGCCGCGCACCATCTCGACCATGGGGTTCTGGACCGTGGTGAGCGGGGGCGACGTCGTGGCGGCGGTGGCGAGGTTGTCGAAGCCGACGACGGACACGTCGCGCGGCACGTCGCGGCCGTGGGCCGCGAGCACGCGCAGCGCGCCCTCGGCCATGAGGTCGGACGCGACGAACAGGCCGTCGAGGTCCGGGTGCGCGGCGAGGAGGCGCTCCATGGCCGCCGCGCCGCCCGCGACGGCGAAGTCGCCGATCTCGACCGCGTCGTCCGGCAGGCCGGCGTCGCGCAGCACCTCGCGGAACCCCGTGAGCCGGTCCACGCCCGCCGTCATGTCCTGCGGGCCGGCGATCGTCGCGATACGGCGCCGGCCCGCCTCGACGAGACGCCGCGCCGCGAGGCGGCCGCCCTCGACGTTGTCCACGTCGACGTACAGGAGGTCCGGCGTCGGGTGGAACGGCCGCCCCACGAACACGGCGGGCAGGCGCGCCGCGAGGAGCGCTTCTTCGAGGTCGTCGTCGCGGTGGTGCGACGCGACGATCGCGCCGTCGACGTGGCCGCTGCTGAGGTACCGCACGATGCGGCCCGGCTGCTCGTCGGGGCGCGCGAACAGCAGCACGAGCTGCAGGTCCGTGCCGCCGAGCGCGGCGCTCACGCCGCGCATCGTGCCCGCGAGGAACGGGTCGGTGAGGATGCGCTCGTCGGGCTCGGGGACCACGAGGGCGATCGAGTCCGTGCGGCGCGTCACGAGCGAGCGGGCGGCGCGGTTGGGCGTGTAGCCGAGCTGCGCGACGGCGGCGTCGACCGCCGCCTGCGCCTCGGGCGACACCCGCAGGCCGCCGTTGATGGCGCGCGACGCCGTCGAGCGCGAGACACCCGCCGTCTGGGCCACCTCGTCCAGGGTCGGCGCGGAGCGCAGGCTGTTCATCGGGACAGTATGGCGCGCGCGCTCCCCGGTCCGCACCGCCCCGCTCACCGTGCCCTCACCGTCGCCGTCACTCGGCCGGGGCGGCGTCCGCGGCCGGCGTCTCGCGCGCCGGGATCGCGTTGTCGCGCGCGACCTGGGCGTACCAGGCGCCGCTCGCCTTGACGGTGCGCTCCTGCGTCTCGTAGTCGACGCGGACGATGCCGAAGCGCTTCGTGTAGCCGAGCGCCCACTCGAAGTTGTCCATGAGGGACCACGCGAAGTAGCCGCGCACGTCCGCCCCCGCGTCGATCGCGTCGCGCGTCGCGCGCAGGTGCGCGTCGAGGAACTCGAGCCGGTCCTGGTCGTCGACCGAGCCGTCCGGGCCCACCTGGTCCGGGTAGGCGGCGCCGTTCTCGGTGATGTACATCGCGACGCCGCGTGGGCCGGTGAAGTCGCGCTGCAGGCGCGTGAGGAGGCGCGTCAGCCCCTCGGGCTGAACCTCCCAGCCCATGTCCGTGCGCGGCAGGCCGCGCGAGTGGGCGTGCACGCCGTCCGCGGCGGGGTAGGGGGACGACGTCGGGCGCACCGGCGCGGCGTCGGCCTCCTCGTCGCGGACGCCCTCGGGGCGCGTGCCACCGCCGCCGTCGCCCCCGGTGCCGGGCGCCGTCGTCTGCGGGCGGGCCGAGACCGCCCCGCCGTTGTAGTAGTTGACCCCGAGCGTGTCGATCGGGGTGGAGATGATCTCGAGGTCCCCGTCCTTGACGTGGTCGAGCAGACCGTAGGGCGCGACGTCCTCGAGGACGTCGGCCGGGTACTCGCCGTGGAAGACGGGGTCGAGGAAGATCCGGTTGAACTGGCCGTCGATCCGGCGCGCGGCGTCGACGTCGGCCGGGTCCTGCGGGTCGACCGGGTCGGACACCGTGAAGTTCAGCGTGAGCCCGAGGTTCGCCTCCGGCGCGCGCTCGCGCAGCGCCTGGACGGCGAGGCCGTGCCCGAGCAGCAGGTGGTGCGCGGCCGCGAGGCCGTCCTCGCGCGACTGCCGGCCGGGCGCGTGCACGCCCGCGGTGTAGCCGAGGAACGCGGAGCACCACGGCTCGTTGAGCGTCGTCCACACGCCGACGCGGTCGCCCAGCGCCTCGTGCATCGTCACCGCGTACTCGGCGAAGAGGTACGCCGTGTCGCGCGACGTCCAGCCGCCCTTCTCCTCGAGCGCCTGGGGGAGGTCCCAGTGGTAGAGCGTGAGCCACGGCAGGACGTCCGCGGCGAGCAGCTCGTCCACGAGGCGGTCGTAGAACGCGAGCCCGGCGGGGTTGACCGCGCCGCCGTCGGGGCGCACGCGGGCCCACGACGTCGAGAACCGGTACGTCCCCAGGTCGAGGTCGCGCAGGAGCGCGACGTCCTCGCGGTACCGGTGGTAGTGGTCGCACGCGACCATGCCGTCGTCACCGTTCACGACGGCGCCCGGCACGCGGGCGAACGCGTCCCACACGGAGTCCGTGCGCCCGTCGGTGTGCCCCGCGCCCTCGATCTGGAACGCGGCCGTCGCGGCGCCCCAGAGGAAGCCCGGGGGCATCTCGACGCGTCCGGTCGCGGTCGCCGGGTTCGGGGGGAGGGGCGCGGACGGGACGAAGCTGGTCATGGTCGATTGTCCTTCGAGAAGTCGCGGGATGGCACGCGGGCGGGCCGGTCGGGCCCGCCCGCGCGACGGTCGGCGCGCAGCACGGACCGCGCCCACCGGGTGGTGGGCGGGTCGTGCGGCGCGGGGCGCCGGGCGTCAGCCCTTGACGGCGCCCTGCATGATGCCCGCCACGAGCTGGCGGCCGGTGAAGATGAAGATGACGATGAGCGGCAGCGTGACGAGGAAGATCCCGGCCATGACGAGCGAGTAGTCGACGAAGAAGTTCGACTGCAGGGACCGCACCACGAGCGGCAGCGTCGGGTTGTTCTGGTTGAGCACGATGGACGGCCAGAAGAAGTTCGTCCACTGCTGCACGAACGTGAACAGGCCCAGCATGGCGGCGGCCGGGCGGGCCGCCGGCAGCGCGATGGACCAGAAGGTGCGGATCATGGACGCGCCGTCGACCCGGGCCGCCTCGATGAGCTCGTACGGGAGCGCCTCGCCGAGGTACTGCGTCATCCAGAAGACGCCGAACGCCGTGACGAGCGCGGGGACGATGACGGCCTGGAGCTTGCCGATCCACCCGAGGTCCGACATGAGGATGTACATCGGGATGACGCCGAGCTGCGTGGGCACCGCCATCGTCGCGATGACGAACACGAGCAGCGGGCCGCGGCCACGGAACCGGAGCTTCGCGAACGAGAAGCCGGCGAGGGTCGAGAACAGCACGACCGAGAGGGACGTGAGCACCGCGACGACCACGGAGTTCCAGGCGGCCTTCCAGAAGTTGATCGCGTCCGAGCTCATGACGTCGGCGAACCGGTCGAACAGGCTCGCGTCGGGCAGGAGCTGGGGCAGCGCGCTGCGCGAGATCTCCTCGGGCGTCGAGGAGCCGAGGATCAGCGTGAAGTACAGCGGGAACACCGAGATCAGCAGGACGATCCCGAGGATGGTGTACGTGACCCAGCGCGGGCGGCGCTGCGTGCCGCCGACGTTCTTCCCGGCGCTCCGGCGGCGGGACGCGGCGCGGGCCGCGCCCGGGCCGGCGGTCTGGGCGATGACGGGGACGGAGCTCATCGCTTCCTCCGGTCGGTCGGGCTGGCGGCGGTCGGGACGGACGCCTCGGTCCCCGCGGCGGAACGCTGCGCGGACATGGCGTCCTCGGCGCGCAGGCGCTTGCGCGCCTCCTGGCGGCGACGCACCCAGCGTGGCGGGCGCGGCTGCGCGTTCGACGTGGCGATCCGCCGGGTGACGAGGAAGTTGACGATGCCCACGAGGATGATGAGCAAGAACAGCAGCCACGCGACGGCGGCCGCACGGCCGAAGTTCTTCTGGTTGCCCCACGCGACGTCGTAGAGGTAGAGCACGGTCGTCATCCACTGCCGGTCGGCGCCGCCGAGGCCCTGCGCGTCGAACATGCGCGGCTCGTCGAAGATCTGCAGGCCGCCGATCGTCGACGTGATGACGACGAAGATGATCGTGGCGCGGATCTGGGGGACGGTCACGGAGAAGAACTGGCGCACGCGCCCGGCGCCGTCGATGATCGCGGCCTCGTAGAGCTCGCGCGGCACGGCCTGCATCGCGGCGAGGAAGATCAGCGCGTTGTAGCCGGTCCAGCGGAAGTTCACCATCGACGCGATGGCGACGTGGCTCGCGAGGGCGTCGGCGTGCCAGCGGATCGGGTCGACGCCGACGAGGCCGAGCAGCTCGTTGATGAGCCCGTACTGGTCGGCGAACAGGCGGCCGAAGATCATCGAGACCGCGACGGGCGCGACGACGTACGGCAGCAGGACGCCCATGCGCCAGAACGTCGCGGCGCGCAGGTTCTGGTCGAGCAGGGCCGCGATCGCGATCGCGGCGATGACCTGCGGCACGGACGAGAGCACGAAGATCGAGACGGTGTTGCGCAGGGACTTCCAGAACGTCGGCTGCGCGAGGACGTCCGTGTAGTTCTGGAGACCGACGAAGTCGCCCTGGCCGCCGAGCAGGTTCCAGTCGTAGACCGACACCACGGCGGTGTACACGAGCGGGAAGAGCCCCGTGATCGCGAACAGGATGAAGAAGGGCGAGATGTAGAGGTAGGGCGAGACCTTGACGTCCCAGCGGCTGAGGCGCTGGGAGAAGCCGACGCGGCGCGGCGTGCGCGGCGGCGGCCCGCTGAGCCCCGGCGAGGGCTGGGTGGGCGTGAGGACGGCCATGTGGGATTCCTGGGCTGCTCGGTGGCGCTGGGTGGCTGCGGGTGCGGGGCGTCGTCCGCGGGCGGACGCGCGCGGGGCCGGGGGCGGCAGATCGTGCCGCCCCCGGCCCCGTCAGGTCACAGGCCCAGGTCCTGGAAGGACTGGAGCGTCTTCTGCCACGAGGAGGCGGCGTCGTCCGTCTTCTCGACGTCCACGCGCTTGATGCCGTCCTGGACGGTCGTGTGGATCGAGAAGTAGTTCGCGCCCTTGAACGGCGCGCTGTCGATCGCGAGCGCACGGTTGACGAAGATCGTGCCGACCGGGGCGTCGTTGAAGAAGTCGTTCGTGAAGGACTGCACGGCGTCGGACTCCTGCGCCTCGAGCTGCGACGGGAACGTGCCCGCGTTCTCGAAGGCCGTCGTCTGCTGCGCCGGGTCGGTCAGCCACGCGGCGAGCTCCTTGGCCGCCTCGGCGTTCGGGCCGGAGGCCGGCACCGTGAGGAACGAGCCGCCCCAGTTGAGGCCGCCGCCGGGGAAGACGTCCGCGACGTTCCAGCCGGTGACGCCGCCCGAGCGCTCCTCGACCGGGCCGGTCATCCACGCGGGGCAGATCATCGTCGCGAAGCCGTCGTTCTGGAACGCGGCGTCCCAGTCGCCCGACCACTGCTCGAGGCCGGCGGAGAGCTCGTTCGTCGTCGACTGCTCGAGCACCGTGTCGTAGATGTCGATGATCGGCTGGTTGGACGCGAGGTCCTTGGGCGTGCCGTCGGACTCCTCGTAGGCGTTGTCGATCTGGTTGACCATCGCCTGCGAGATGGACATCGCGGAGTCGTACCAGGCCGCGTCGCTCGCAGCGACGAAGGTCTTGCCCGCGGCGAAGTAGTCGTCCCACGTGGCGTCCTCGCCACCGAGGAGCTCCGCCACGCCGGCCGGGTCGCTCGGGAGGCCCGCGGCCTCGAAGAGGTCCTGGCGGTAGCAGATCGCGCTCGGGCCGATGTCGGTGCCGTAGCCGATGAGCTTGCCGTCGGTCGTCGTCGCCTGCTGGACCTTCCAGTCCACCCAGCGGCCGTCGAGCGACGAGTCGGTGAGGTCGGTGAAGAGGTCGGGGTACTGCATGAGCTCCGGGAGCCAGTCGACCTCGATGGCCTCGATGTCCGCGAGGCCCTCGCCGCCGGCGGCGAGCTTCGTGGTGAGGTTGGTCCGCGCGTCCTCGGACTTGGCGGCCTTCGTCTGCTTGACGGTGACGTTCGGGTGCTCCGCGGTGTACGCGGCGAGGAGCTCGTCCGTGTAGCCGAAGTCGTTGAACGTCGCGACGGTGAGCGTGATCTTGTCTCCGTCGCCGGAGCCCGTCGCGTCGTCGTCCGAGCCGGAGCCGCTCGAGCACGCGGTCAGGGTGAGGGTGATGGCCGCGAGGCCTGCGACGGCGGCGATCGCCTTGCGGGGCCGGCGGGTCGTACGGGTGCTGCTCAGCACGGTGACTCCCTTGTCGGTGGGGCGGGTCGTGGCAGCGCTCCCACCTCCAATGTGGTAGCGCTTCCACACAACGGCCTGATCGTGCGTTCCCGCCCGAACCCGTGTCAAGCCTGGGTCGGGTCCGCACGGGTGTGGTCGCGCTCCCACCCAGGTATCGCCGCAGGTCAGGGCGTTGCAGCGACCTACCAGTTGGTCGGGTTCTGTGGAAATCGTTACCGGTTCGAGACCGGTCGCCGGGCGGGCGTCGCCGGGTCGCCGGTCAGGTCCGGCCGGGCGCCGCTCGGTCGGTGGTCAGCGCGACAGCCACGCGAGGCCGGCGGACTCCTCCGCGGCGAGGGCCGTCCGCACGGCCTCGGCCGCGGCCTGCTCGATCGCCCCGCCGAAGAGCGGCACGTTGGCCTTGACCTCGCCGTCGTAGCGCTCTACGGTGCCGTCCCCCTCCGGGGAGAGCGTCACGGTGCCCGTGAGGCGCACCGGTGCGCCCGTGATCTCGAGCGACACCGTGCCCGACCGCTCGCCGTCGCGCTCCGGCTCCCAGGCCTCCGCCTGCCGGATCTCGAGACGACCCCCGACGAACGAGCGGACGTGCGCCGGGATCTGGTCCGTGGGCAGCGTCCGCCGCACCGTGACGGTGAACCCCTCGTCCGGCCCGCCGGTGACGTCGACCTGCTCGACGTGGGCGCCCTCGCCGCCCGAGCGGGCGGCGCGCCAGCGGACGAACTCCTCGTCCGCGAGCATCGCCCCGACGGCGTGGACGGGGGCGGGGTAGCGGAGCTCGACGCTCAGGTGCACGGGACCTCCTCGGGCCCTGCGCCGGCCCGTGACGGACCGGCCGACGGGACGGCTGACGGTTCGGGCGACCGCGCACGCGGGCGCTGAGGGGACTCTACCGGTCGCGCCCCTCTACGCTGGGGTCCGTGTCTGCCATGAGTGACCTCATCTCCCGCCACGCCGACCTCAGCCCGGCGGACAACGAGTGGTTGCACCTGCTCGTGGGCGACTGGCAGGTGATCTCCGACCTCGCGTTCGCCGACCTCGTGCTGTGGCTGCCCACGAGCGACGGCAACTTCGTCGCCGTCTCCCAGTGCCGGCCGTCGACGGGCGCGACCGTCCACTACGACGACATCGTCGGGTCGTTCGCCCCGGAGGGCCAGCGCCCGCAGCTCGAGCGCGCGCTCACCGAGGTGCGGTCGCAGCGCTCGCGCGAGCCACGCTGGTTCGGCGCGTACGCCGTGCGCGAGGAGGCCATCCCGGTCCTGCACTCCGGGAAGGCGATCGCCGTCGTCGCGCGGCAGACCAACCTCGGGAGCGGGCGCACGCCCAGCCGCCTCGAGCTCAACTACGTCGAGGCCGCGGACGACCTCATCGCGATGATCTCGCGCGGGGAGTTCCCCTTCCCGAACGCCGCGACCGGTCCGCGTCGCGGCGCGCCGCGCGTCGGCGACGGCCTCATCCGGCTGAACTCCGAGGGCGAGGTCCTCTACGCGAGCCCCAACGCGCTGAGCTGCTTCCACCGCCTGGGGGTCATCGGCCCGCTCGTCGGGCGGTCGCTCGCCGAGGTGACGGCCGACCTCATCGAGCACCAGACCCCCGTGGACGAGTCGCTCCCGCTCGTCGTCATGGGCCGCGCGCCCTGGCGCACCGAGATCGAGGCGCAGCGCGTCGCGCTGTCGCTGCGCGCGCTCCCGCTCACCGAGTCCGGCCAGCGCATCGGCGCCGTCCTGCTGTGCCGCGACGTCTCGGAGCTGCGCCGCCGGGAGCGCGAGCTCATCACCAAGGACGCGACGATCCGCGAGATCCACCACCGCGTGAAGAACAACCTCCAGACCGTCGCGGCGCTCCTGCGGCTCCAGGCCCGGCGCATGGACGTCCCCGAGGCGCGCGCGGCGCTGGAGGAGGCGATGCGCCGCGTCGCGACGATCGCGCTCGTGCACGAGAGCCTGTCGCAGACGCTCGACGAGGAGGTGGAGTTCGACGACATGGTCGGTCGCGCGCTGCGCCTCGCGGCCGACGTCGCCTCCGCCGACACGAGCGTGCGCACCGTCCGCACGGGGAGCTTCGGGCTCGTGCCCGCGGAGGACGCGACCCCCCTCGCGCTCATCCTCACCGAGCTCGTCACGAACGCCGTCGAGCACGGCCTCGCGAAGCAGGAGACCGGCACGGTCGAGGTCGCGGTCGAGCGCGACGGCTCGGCCCTGCGGATCGTCGTGTCGGACGACGGCGTCGGCATGCCCGACGGCGACGTCGCGCGAGCGGGCAAGGCCGCCAAGAGCGGACTGGGCTCGCAGATCGTGCAGACCCTCGTGACGAACGAGCTCGGCGGCACCATCGAGTGGTCGCCGCGGCCCGGCGGGGGCACCCAGGTCGTGCTCGCGCTCGTGCTGCGCGACGGCAACCGCCAGGGCTGACCGGCCGGCACGACCGGGGCCGCCGCGCGGAGGCGCGCACGGCACGGGTCGCGGAGCGGAGGCACCGCACGACGACGGGCCGCCACCCCGGGGGGTGACGGCCCGTCGTGCTGCTCGACGCCCGGAGGCGGAGCGGCGTGTCAGCCGGCGCGGCGTGCGCGCGCGGTGCGGCGCTTGAGGGCGCGGCGCTCGTCCTCGGAGAGACCGCCCCAGACGCCGGCGTCCTGGCCGGACTCGATGGCCCACTTGAGGCACGTGTCGACGACGTCGCAGCGGCGGCAGACGGCCTTCGCCTCCTCGATCTGGAGGAGCGCAGGGCCGGTGTTCCCGATGGGGAAGAACAGCTCGGGGTCTTCGTCGAGGCAGGCTGCGCGGTGGCGCCAGTCCATGTTCGTCGTCTCCTTCGGGCAGAGGGGAGCCTGGTCGCGAGGTGATGACTCGTCGCTGGGCGACCCGGCAGGGGGCTGCCCGGGCCAAGGGCTCGAGGCGGGGGTGATTGATGCTTGAACCAGGTTCACACCTCGTGAAGCACAGCACAAGGGGTTACGAGAAAGTTTCCGTCGCATGAATCGTGAGGCCTTCGTCACACGGGTGTGAAGCCGCAGGTCGGCGCGTACGCTGGGTGATCGTGCCCTCCCGCGAGCCCTCCGGAACCCCGCCCGAGCCCCGCCCGACGCCCCCGGGACCGTCGTCCGACGGGGGGTCGCGGCCGCCCGCGCTGACGGCGCTCGTCGCCGGGGTCGGCATCGAGATCGCCGCGCTCACGGTGGGCGCCGTGCTGATCCTCGTCGAGCTCCTCCGCGGTGGTTCGCAGTCGTTCGGGGTGAGCGTCTTCCTCGTCGTCTTCGCCCTCGGCGTGGGGGCCGTGCTCGCCGCGAGCGTGCGCGGGCTGCTGCGCGGGCAGCGCTGGGCGCGGTCGCCCGTCGCGACCTGGCAGATCCTCCAGGGGGTCGTCGCGGTCAGCTCGCTCCAGGTGGGCGTGACCCCGTGGGTCGTCGTCGCGCTCGTGCTCGCCGTCGTGGTGCTCGTCCTCCTCATGCTGCGTCCCGTCGTCGAGGCGACCACGCGCGACGTCCGCCCGGCTGCCTGACTCCCGGCGCGCTGCTCGATTTCCGGCGCGCACGCCTGCGGCCCGGCCTGTTCGCCTGACGGCCCCGAAGGGCCGGCCCTGCCCCCCCGCCGTGGCCGACGCTGCGCCAGGCGCGGCTCTCGTCCGTCACGGGCGGGCGACCTGGAGCGGCGCCAGCCGCGCGCCCTGGACCAGCACCCCTCGGCCCGGTCGGGGTCGGCCGGGTTCGGTGAGCCACTCCAACCCGTGCCCGAACACCTCGGCGCTCCCGCGTTCCCGCGGCGCGAGGACGATCCCGCTGCGCGCCCCGCGCAGGTCCGCGAGCGGACCGCGCAACGCCGAGGCCGCGGCGCCCGTGGTCGCCGACGCGAGCAGCACGAGCCCGTCCCGGCACAGCGCCGCGAGCCGGTCGGCCTCCAGCACGCAGAGCTGGGTCAGCGCGTCCAGGTCGTCGACCACCACGACCCGCGGCGCCGTCGCCCTGCTCGGGAACGTCGCAGCGCCCTGACCTGCCTCCAGCGTGTCGAGGAGGCGCGCGACGTCCGCGGGAGCGTACCGCCGCACGACGATCGCCCCGGTCCCGTTCTCGTTCCCGCTCTGGTTCCCGTTGCTGCTGCCGCTCGCTCGCCAGTCGGTCGTGCCGCTCCCGTCCCGGTTGCCATGGCTGTTGCTGCTCGCCCTCCCATCTTTCGTGCCGTTCCCGTTCCCGCTACTGGCCCGGCCGGTGGTGCGCGCGGTGCGCCCGGGGGCAGGCATCGCCGCGCTCGCCAGCACGTGGTCGCGGCTCACGACCGCGCGGAGCGAACCGGTGGCGGCCGCGTGCCGGGCGAGCAGCGCGAGCGTGCTCGTGCGGCCGCTCCCGGGCGGCCCGACGACGAGCGCGCCCCGCGCAACGTCCATCCACAGCGTCCGGCCGTCGTCGCCGCCCCGGCCGACCGCGACGGCCGCGACGGCACGGCTGGCCGCGACGTCCGCGGTGTCTGCGGTGTCTGCGACGGCACCGTCGACCGCGCCGTCCGCGGCGCATGGACCGACCGGGCCGCAGGTGGGTCCCGGGCTGGGCGCGACGTCCGTGTCGTCACCGTCATCCGAGGCGACCGCAGGGCCGGGGTCCGTCACGACGACGGCCGGGCGCGGGTCGACACCGCCCGGCGCGTGCCCGGCCACGTCGAGATCGGCGGAGTCGACGTCGTCGGGCAGCGGGTGCAGCCGGAAGGCGCCCCGGCGGGGTGGCGCCGGGCGCCCTGATCGTCCTCGCGCGACGGTCGGTGGCAGCACGACCTGGCACATGAGCGGGTCGCCCGGCCCGAGCCACACCGCCCGGCCGGACGGTCCGCCCTGCCCGGCGAGCGCTGCTGGCACGCCCAGCGACACGTCGTCGTGGCGGTCGCGCGAGGCCAGCACCGCTCTGACGCCGACGAGCGACGCCAGGCCGCCGACCGTCGGCCCGCTCGCGCTCACGGCGACCGCCGTGGGGGAGTCGGCGAGCACGTCCGCGAGGGCGTCGGCGCCGGCTCCGCCCGCGACGCCGGCGAGCACGCCGCGCACGGCCTCGACGTCGTCCACGAGGAGGAGGGTGCGTCCGGTCGTGCGGTCGAGCCCCGCGGGTCGGGACTGACCGTCGTCGTGACCGGCCAGGAGCCGGAGGAGGCGGACGACGCGGCGCGGGTCGCTCCGGTCCACGACCGTGCCGGTACCGGGGTGCGCCGCGAGGTCCGCGAGTCCCGGCCCGATCGCGTGGACCGCCCAGCCGCGGTCGAGCGCGGCCAGCCCGACGGTGCGCAGGGCCGTGGTGCGGCCCGACCGGGGCCGGCCCTGGACCGCGAGATGACCGTCGCGCGGGTCCCAGCGGACCACCGTGCGGCGCTGCAGGGCCGGCAGGTCACCGAGTGCGACGGGCAGCGCGCGGTCGTCGGAGCGCACCGCCTCGCCGTCGACCCTGGCGATCCCGTCGATCCCGTCGAACCTGGCGAGCTCGTCGGGTCCGACGCGGGTGGGGAGGGCGGGTAGCCATGGCGCGGGGTGGGGGCGCAGTCCCGAGCGCGCCGCGACCTCGCGTGCTGCCGCGACGAGGAGCGGCAGGTGGTCGTCCGCGGACCCGGGCGCGGGCCCGTCCGGGCTGCGGTGCGGGCCCCACGGGTCGGCGAGCCGGACGCGGACCTCCGGCAGGGCGAGCGGCCCCCCGGCTCGTGCGCACTGCACGGCCACCGGTGGCTCTGCGCCGCGGCGCAGGACCAGGCGCCCGGGCGTCGATGCCGGGACGCGGGCCGCGTGCGGCGAGTCGACGACGTCGCGCGAGTCGGCGACGTCCACGACCCGGAGCGCGATCCGCAGCGTGACGTTCGCCCGCACGTCGGCGCTGACGGCGCCTGCGGGCCGCTGCGTCGCGAGGACCAGGTGCACGCCGAGCGATCGGCCCTGCGCGGCAACACGCAGCAGCCCGGGCACGAGGTCGGGCAGGTCGTCGGCGAGCGCGCGGAACTCGTCCACCACGACCACGAGCCGCGCGAGCCGTCCCCGGGGGAGGGCGTCGATGCTCGCGACCTCCGCCGCGGCGAGGATCCGCTCGCGCCGGTGCAGCTCGGCCCGGAGCCCGGCCAGCGCCCGTCCCGCGAGCCCCGGGTCGAGGTCGGTCACCTGGCCCACGACGTGCGGCAGCCGGCCGCACGCCCCGAAGCTCGCGCCACCCTTGAAGTCGACGAGCGCGAACGACAGCTCGTCGGGCGAGCGTCCGAGCGCGAGCCCGGCGACCAGGGACTGCAGGAGCTCGGACTTCCCGGCGCCCGTCGTGCCGGCGACGAGCGCGTGCGGCCCCTCGCGGACGAGGTCGACGGCGACGGGCGCGCCCCCGGGCCCGACGCCGAGCACGGTCCGCAGGCCGTGCCCGTCCCGGCGGGCCGCGTCCTGCCAGCGCTCGGCGACCCACGTCGCGAGCCGGTCCGGCGCTCGCGGTGCGCCCAGCAGGGGACCGAGCGCGACCGCCGACGGCAGCGACCGCGCCGTGGGGTCGCCCGGGTCGGGCTCACCCGCACGGTCCCCGTCCCCGGTGCCCAGCCGGCCGAGGTGCTCGGCCGCGGCGAGCCGCCGCGCGAGGCCGAGCGCCCACCCGGCGCTCACGCCGACGTGCTCGCGCGGCGTCCGGGCGCCGTCGGGACCCGTGACGACGGCGACGGCTCCCGAGACGTCGACGAGCGTCCGGCACCACGCCGGGACCTGCGCCCGGTCCCCGAGCACCAGCAGCACGTCCGTGCCCACGGGTGCGCACCGCTCCCACGCCCGGGCGAGCTCGCCCGCAGGCACCGGGCCGTCGACGACGACGAGGCCGGGCGGGTCGGCGGCGGCCACGGCGTCGAGCGTCCGGACGGCGCGGGCGTGCGGCAGCCAGCGGCACCACGACCACGCGGTCGCGTCCTGCGCCGCGGGCCGCACCGTCAGTGGCGCCCCCGAGGCGAGTACCTGCACGAGCAGGGCCCGGGCCGCGGCGAGCGCGACGTCCCGGGGCCCGACGACGGCCACGCACCCGTCCGGCAGCCGGACCCGCGACGGGCTCGTCCCACCCGACGCCGCGAGCGACGCCCCGCCACCGGTCGCGCCCACGGACCCGCCCGACGTCGTGCCGACCGTCGTTCCCGGCGCCGCCCCTGACGACCCGGCGTGCGCCGAGGGAGCGCCCGCCGCCCCCGCCCCCGCTGCTCCCGTCCGCGCCAGGTCGGCGCCCGGGGCGAGCCGGGCGATCGTCGCCCAGAGCAGGACGTCGGCGGGCCGGGGGCCCAGCGGGTCCACCGGCACGGTGCCGGGGGCGGTGCCGACGTCCGCCGCGGCCTCGGACGGCGCGGCGCGCTGCGCGACGCGGCGGCGGCGCGCCTCGGCGATCGCGGGACCGAGGACCGCGAGCGGCCCCACGAGCGCGAGCAGCGCGAGGAGCGGCTGGCGCAGCGCCACCGCGAGCCCGACCGACGCGACGGCCGGCACGAGCGCGGTCGCGAGCTGCGCCGTCCCGAGGCGGCCGGCCTCGGTGGGACGGTCCGGACCCACGGCCGGTCCCGACCGGGGACCGTGCACGAGCGCGGGCCGCGCGCGCAGGGCGTACGCGCCGTCGGGCGTCACCAGGGCGCGGCCGACGCGCCAGCGCACCGCGCGCCACGAGCCCACCCGCCGACCGGCCCGGGCCGGGCGCGTACGAAGGACGGCAGCGTCGTCGGGCACTCGGCGCGTGCCGCGCGGAACGCGGACCCGCACCCGGGGCCCGCGCCGCGTGGTGCGCCAGCGGACGTCGAGCCGGTCGACGCGGGTGCGTCCCCGGTCGCCGTGCCCGACGGCGACGAGCCGCCCGGCGTCCGGGCCGCCCAGGACCGCGACGTGCCGGGGCGCCGCGAGCACGCCCTCCGGACCCGGCCCGTCGTCGCGACCGCGCGGGTCCGACCCCGCCCGCACGACCGTGACCGTCGCCCCGGGGAGCAGCGGGCGCGTGCCGCAGCGCTGGTCGTCGTCGACGGGGACGCCGTCCACGGCGAGCGGTGCCGTGCGCAGCTCGGGGCGGCACCCGAGGTCGGCGAGAGCGGGTCGCGCGTCGCCCAGGCGCGTGCCCGCGGCGAGCAGGACGTCCGTGCCCGGGTGGACCGTCACGCGCACCCACACCCCGCCGTCGGACGGGGGCGCGGGAGTGCCGCCCGGCGGTGCACCGGGAGCGAGGGGCGGGGCGGGGGAGAGCACCCGGCGATCGTGCCCGACGGCGGTCCGCACGGGCCGGGCACGACCGCGCCCCTGTGGACGGGGATCCGTCCACAGGGGCGCGCGTCGGCCGACGGCCGGTGGGGCGTCTCGCTCAGTCCACGGCGAGCGCCGCGACGGGCGACGTCCGGGCCGCGGTGCGGCCGGGGACGACGGAGGCGACGAGCCCCGCGACGAGCGCGACCACGAGCACGAGCGCGATGTCGCGCCACGGCACGGCGAGCGACACGTCGCCCATGACGCTCAGCGCCGTGGCCGCTCCGGCCCACCCGTAGAGGACGCCCAGCACGATCCCGAGGACGGCCCCGACGCCCGCGATGAGCATGCCCTCGATCGCGAGCATCCAGCGCAGCTGGGAGCGGCTCAGGCCGATCGCCCGGAGCGTCGCGGACTCGCGTCGCCGCTCGATGACCGAGAGCGACAGCGTGTTCGCCACGCCGATGAGCGCGATGACGACCGCGACCGCGAGCAGCCCGATGATGACCCCGAGGATCGTGTCGATGACGCTCTGCATCGCCGCGCGCTCGACGGCGATCCCGGCGACCTCCACGGGCGTGTCCGACTCCACGACGGCGTCCTGGATCGCAGGGACCACCTGCGCGGCGGCGCCGGTGTCGTCGAGGCCGACCCACAGCCGGGACATGAGGCTCGTCGGGTCGACGGCACGCGCGTCGTCGACGGTGAGCAGCCCGCCGGAGCCGATCCCCCCGGTGCGGACCGTCAGGTCGAGCGTCTCGCCCGTCGGGCCCGTGAGCTCGGCGGTCTCGCCGTCCGCGAGGCCGTAGTTCTCCGCCTCGCCCTCCGAGAGGAGAAGCGTCCCGGGCCCGAAGGCCGCGAGGTCGTCCGGCGTCCGCACCACGGAGCGCGCGGCGTCGGGGTCGGCGCCGTGGAACGACGTCTCGGTGCCGTCCGGCATGGTCACCGTCGCGGCGTACAGCTCGACGACGCGGGACACGCCCTCGGTGCCGGACACGGCGCGCACGACGTCGGACGGCACGGGCTCACCGGTCGACCCGTACGCGTCCGTCGCGACCATGACGTCGACGGGGTACTGGTCGTCGAGCGCGGCGTCGAGCGAGGTGCGCGCGCTCGCGGCGCCGGTCGACATCATCGCGACGAGCGTGACGCCGATGAGCAGCGCGGTGCTCGTCGCGGTGGTGCGGCGCGGGTTGCGCAGCGTGTTCGCGGTGGCGAGGCGCGCCGTCGACCCGGCGCCCGCGAGCAGCCGGCCGACGAACGACACGACGGCGGGCAACCAGTAGACCGCTCCGACGAGGACGCCCACGAACGACAGCGCGCCGCCGGCGACCCCGGCGAGGAGCCCGATCTCGGGCTTGTCGGTGAGCCCGAGCCAGATCCCGCCCGCGAGGACGGCGACGCCGCCCAGCGTGAGCAGGGACGCGATGACGAGCCGCACGCGGCCGCCGCCGCGCAGGATGCTCGGCGCGTCGGCCGGGCGCAGCGCCTCGAGCGGGGCGACGCGGGTCGCGGCGCGAGCGGGGGCGAGCGACGCGACGACCGTCACGAGCGTGCCGACCACGAGCGGCACGAGCACCACCACGGGCGTGACCGTGATGGTCGCGGGGACCGGGACGCCCAGGTCGGCGCCGCGCGCCACGAGGAGCGCGATCTGCGTGAGCAGGCCGCCCAGGACGATGCCGGCGAGCGACGACACGACGCCGAGGATCGTCGCCTCGGTGAGGACGGACCGGGCGAGCTGCGACTTGTTCGCGCCGACCGCCCGCAGGAGCGCGAGGGTGCGCGTGCGCTGCGCGACGAGGACCTGGAACGTGTTCGCGATGACGAGCGCGGCGACGAGCAGCGCGACGGCGGCGAACGAGAGGATGACGTACGTGAAGACGTCCTGGTCGCCGGTCATCTTGCGCGCCTGCTCCTGCGCGTGCTCGTCCGGCGTGACGGCCTTCGCCCCGTCCGGCGAGGCGGCGACGAGCTCGGCGCGCGCCGTCTCGAGGTCCGTGGCGGGCGCGAGGGCCACCATCGCCGACGAGTAGGTGCGGGCCGGGTCGTCGGGCGTGGCCTGTGCGGCCTCCCAGGCGGCGACGTCCTCGGCCGGGACGACGACGGCGCCGCCCATCTGGGCGTACGCGCCGTACGGGTCGTCGGTCGTCCCGACGACGGTCAGCTCGTCGCGGACCTCCGTGTAGTCGCCGCCGTCGGGCGCGGTCTCGTCCCACACGTTGCGCGAGCTCGTGACGGTGTCGCCGATCCCGACGCCGAGGCGCTCGGCCACGGCGGTGGGCAGCGAGACCTGGCCCGACGCGGTGGGCATCGAGCCCTCGACGACCTCGAGCGCCTCGAAGCGCGGGTCGGACGGCGCCGGGACGCCGAGCTGGAACACGCGCTTCGCACCGTGCGAGAGGTCGAGGTAGGTGAACGCCGTGGCGTCGACGGCCTCGACGCCGGGCACGGAGCGCAGGGCCTCGACGTCGGGCGCCGTGAGGTCGTCCGGGGCGGACACGACGAGGTCGGCGTCCGCGTACTGCGCGGCGATCGAGTCGTTCGTGGTCTGGGTGATGACGTTGCCCGCGATGAGCGTCGCCGTGACGAAGGCCGTCCCGATGACGATCGCGACGCCGGCCGCGACGAGGCGGCCGATGCTGCGGCGCATCTGCGCCAGGGTGAGCCGGAACATCAGGCGCGCACCGCCTGCGGGGCGGGGCCGTCGGTGCCGGCGTCGAGCGTGCGGAGCGCGTCGAGCCCTGCGAGCACCGACTCCGGCGTCGGGTCCGTGATGTCGCCCGCGATGCGCCCGTCGGCGATGAGCACGACGCGGTCCGCGTAGGCCGCGGCCGTCGGGTCGTGCGTGACCATGATGATCGTGCGGCCGAGCTCGCGCACCGAGCGGCGCAGGAAGCTCAGCACCTCCGCGCCCGAGCGCGAGTCGAGGTTGCCCGTCGGCTCGTCGGCGAACACGACCTCCGGGCCGGCGATGAGGGCGCGCGCGATGGCGACGCGCTGCTGCTGCCCGCCGGACAGCTCGCTCGGACGGTGGCTCAGGCGCGCCTCGAGGCCGAGCGTGCGCACGAGCGTCTCGAACCACGCACGGTCCACCTTGCCGCCCGCGAGCTCCACGGGGAGCGTGATGTTCTGCTCCGCCGTGAACATCGGCAGGAGGTTGAACGACTGGAACACGAAGCCCACGCGGTCGCGGCGCAGCTGCGTGAGCGCGCTGTCGTTGAGCCCAGTGACCTCGGTGTCCCCGATGAAGGCGTGCCCGCTCGTCGCGGTGTCGAGGCCCGCGAGCAGGTGCATGAGCGTCGACTTGCCCGAGCCCGACGGCCCCATGATGGCCGTGAAGTGCCCGCGCTCGAAGTCCACGTCGACGCCGTCGAGCGCGTGCACCGCCGCCTCGCCCGTGCCGTAGGTCTTGCGCAGCGTGCGGGCCCGCACCGCGGGCGGGCCGGCGGGGGCCGGGTCGGTGGGTCGGTACACGGTCGTGTCCACGTCGTCTCCTGGTTCGTCGTGCCGCACGCGGACCGGTGGTCACGGGCGTGCGTCGGGATCGTGGACGACGCTACGGAGAGGGCCCGGCCCGCCGCGTCCGGCGACGGTCGGGTCATGGCCGCGGGCCGGGTCATCCTCTGGTCGTAGGAGTGCCCCGCCCAGGGTGGACACGACGACGCCCCACCGGTCGGGGACCGGTGGGGCGCGGGCGGAGCGGGTCAGGCGCCGGGGCGCACGAGCCCCGTCTCGTAGGCCGTCACGACGGCCTGCACGCGGTCGCGTGCGCCGAGCTTGGCGAGGATGCGCCCGACGTGCGTCTTGACCGTCGCCTCGGCGACGAACAGGTCGCTCGCGATCTCGGTGTTGGAGCGGCCGCGCGCCATGAGCACGAGCACCTCGCGCTCGCGCTCGGTGAGGCCCTCGACGGCCGCGTGCGCGGGCGAGTCCTGGACCTGCTCGGCGGGCAGCGCCGTCACGAGGTGCTCGAGCAGGCGCCGCGTGGACGACGGCGCGATGACCGCGTCGCCGCGGTGCACCGTCCGGATCGCGGCCAGCATCTCCTCGGGCGGCGCGTCCTTGAGCAGGAAGCCGCTCGCGCCCGAGCGGATCGCCTCGAGCACGTACTCGTCGAGGTCGAACGTCGTGAGGACGATGACCTTGGGGGCGTGCGCGCCGTCGGCCGCCGCCGCGGTGAGGCGGGCCGTCGTCTGGAGCCCGTCGAGGTGCGGCATGCGCACGTCCATGAGCACGACGTCGACCGGGTGGTCCGCGAGCAGGCGCAGTGCCTGGAGCCCGTCGCCCGCCTCGACGGCGACCGTGAGGTCGGGCTGGGAGTCGATCACCATGCGGAAGCCCGCGCGCACGAGCTGCTGGTCGTCGACGAGCGCGATGCGCACGGGGGCGTGCGGCTCGGTGGCGTACGCGTCGCCGGGCACGGGGAGGGCGTCGGTCATGGTGTCCTGTCGGTCGGTCCGGTCGGAGGGCTCGCGCGCGGGTCAGGGGGGCGGCGGGGGCGGGGCGAACAGGCCCGGAGCCGGTCCCGTGGCCGTCCTGCCCGGTCCCATCCTGCCCGACGGTCCCGACCTGCCCGGCAGCGCGGGCCCCGACGGCACGGGGCCAGACGGCGCGGGGCCCGGCGGCACAGGTCCCGACGGCGCGGGGCCGGGCGGCGCGGGCGAGCGACCGGGGACCGGCGGCACGGGCAGGCGCAGGTGCACGCGGAAGCCGCCGCCCGCGCGCGGCCCCACCTGGACGGACCCGCCGAAGAGCGCGGCCCGCTCGCGCATCCCGAGCACGCCGTACCCGCCGGAGCGGGCGTCCTGCCGGGCCTCCGCCGCGCTGGAGGCGCCGCGGCCGTCGTCCTCGACCTCGAGGTCGAGGGTCGTGGCGCCCCAGCGCACGACGACCGTGACCTCCGGGTCCGGTCCCGCGTGCTTGAGGACGTTGGTGAGCGCCTCCTGGCAGACGCGGTAGACCGTGAGCCCGGCCCCGGGCGGCAGGGTGCGCGCCTCGCCCACGCGCACGAACGACACGCGCATCCCGCTGTCGCGCACCTGGGCGACGAGGCTCTCGAGGTCGGCGGCGTCGGGCTGCGGCGCGCGCTCGAGCGCGGCCGGCGGGGGGTTCCCCGGGAGCTGCTGCGTGGCCGCACCGGGTCCGGACGGCGAGCCCGGGCCGGGGACGCCGCCGCGCCCCGCGGGCAGCGCCAGGGTGCCCGCAGGCCCGACGGCGGCCCCCGGCGCGGGCGGGCGCGGCGGCTCGGACCGCAGCACGCCGAGCAGACGACGCATGTCGGCCAGGGCGGTGCGGCCCGTCTCCGAGACGGTCGCGAGCGCGCGGGCCGCGGCGTCGGGGTCGTGGGCGGCGGCGTACCGGCCGCCGTCGGCCTGGGCGATGATGACGGACAGCGAGTGGGCCACGATGTCGTGCATCTCGCGGGCGATGCGCGCCCGCTCGGCGGCGGTCGCGATCTGGGCCTGCTGGTCGCGCTCGACCTCGAGGCGCTCGGCGCGGTCGACGAGCGCGGCGATCGTCTCGCGCCGGGACCGCCGCACGAGGCCGAACGCCCAGACGGCGAGGAACGTCATCCCGCCGAACGCGGACGTGAGGAAGACCATGAGCGCGAGGTCGGTGAGCCGGCCCGACAGCAGCCCGAGCGCGACGCCCAGGACCACCGCGCCGACGAGCGAGGCGACGATCGCGGTGCGGTGCGCCCAGCGCGGCCCGTAGACCGTGACCGAGTAGAGCGCGACGAGCACGGCGAAGTCGGCGGGGAAGATGAGGAGGTAGCCCGCGAGCAGGTGCACGAGCGCGACCGAGTACACCGTGACCGCCGACGCGAGCGGGTGCGAGCGTCGCCAGGGGAGCGGGGCGAGGAGCAGCACGGCCCAGAACGCGGCCCAGCCGCCGCTCGTGCCGACGCCGCTCGCGCCGGACGCGGAGAACGCCGCCGACGCGGGCACGAACACCACCGCGAGGACGAGCGTGACGGTGAGGTCCACACCGAAGCGGTGCTCGTCGGACCACTGCCCGAGGCGCTCGTACCAACCCATGCGTCCAGCCTAGGCAGGGGGCGCTCCCGTGGCGTCCGACCAGGGTCGCAGAGTTCATCGGGCACGATGGGACCGAAGTCGTACTGATGCCCTAGCATGAGCGAATGACCCACGTACTGCTAGCGGAGGACGACCCGGCGATTGCCGAACCTTTGGCGCGCGCACTGACACGTGAGGGTTACAACGTCGTCGTCCAAGGAACTGGTCAAGGGGCGATCGACTCGGCCAGCGGTGCGGACATCGTGGTGCTCGATCTGGGCCTTCCGGACATGGACGGCCTCGACGTCGCACGCGAGATCCGTCACAAGGGCCTGACCACGCCCGTGCTCGTGCTCACCGCGCGCGCCGACGAGGTCGACCTCGTCGTGGGGCTCGACGCGGGCGCCGACGACTACGTCACCAAGCCGTTCCGCCTCGCGGAGCTCCTCGCCCGGGTCCGGGCGCTCCTGCGGCGCTCGCACGGCGAGCAGGTCGACGAGGAGGAGCTCGCGGCGCAGGACGTCCGCATCGACGTCTCCGCGCACCGGGCGTTCCAGGGCGAGCGCGAGCTCCACCTGACCACCAAGGAGTTCGAGCTGCTGCGCGTGCTCGTCGCGAGCGCGGGCTCGGTCGTCGTCCGCGACGCCCTGATGCGCGACGTGTGGGGCTCGGAGCCCGTCGGCTCGACGAAGACGCTCGACATGCACGTGTCGTGGCTGCGCCGCAAGCTCGGTGACGACGCCAACGCGCCGCGCTACATCTCGACCGTCCGGGGCCTCGGCTTCCGCTTCGAGACCGGCGAGAGCTGACCGTCCCCTGACGGGACGAGGGACACGGGGAGCGAGGAGCAGCGTGCGGCGTCGGATGCTGCAGGCGACGGTGGCGGCCGTGGCCGTCGCCGTGATCCTCCTCGGGTTCCCCCTCGCCTTCTACGGCGCCCGGTTCGTGCTCCAGGGCGAGGTCGACGACCTCTCCTCGCGCGTCGAGCGCCTCTCCCGGTCCATCGACGCGCGCCTCGCGACGGGTGACGAGATCCCGGACCACGTCATCGAGGACGCGGTCCAGCCCCGCGCGAGCGACCCTCCGGCGCACGTCTACGTCGCGCTGCCCGACGGCACGGTGCTCACGGCGGGCGACGAGGTCACGGGCCGCGAGATCGAGCAGCCCCTGCACTCCGACTCCGGCGCGCTCGTGACCCTCACCGTCTCCTACTGGGACGCCTACCTCCGGGCCGCGCAGGTCGTGCTGCTCGTCGTGGCCGCGGCGATCGTGGCGTTCGCCGCGGGCATCGGGATGGCCGTGTGGCAGGCGAACCGCATCGCCGCGCCGCTCGTGTACCTCGCGGCGTCGGCGGAGCAGCTCGGCTCGGGGCAGGTGCGCCCACGGCTCGAACCCTCGGGCGTCGAGGAGATCGACCTCGTCGCGGCCGAGCTCGCGCGCAGCTCCGACCGGCTCGCGGGCCGGCTCGCCGCGGAGCGTCAGTTCGCGGCCGACGCGTCGCACCAGCTCCGCACGCCCCTCACGGCCCTGAGCATGCGGCTCGAGGAGATCTCCCTCGCGTCCGACGACCCGGCCGTCCAGGAGGAGGCGCGGATCTCCCTCGAGCAGGTCGAGCGGCTGGTCGGGGTCGTCGACGACCTCCTCGCGTCGTCACGGCGCGCGCAGGGCGGGACGACGGAGGCGGTGAGCCTGCTCGACGTCGTGCACCAGCAGGAGGAGGAGTGGGTGCCGACGTTCGCCAAGGCGGGACGCCGGCTCGTCGTCGACGTGCCGCCCGAGTACCAGGTGCTCGCGACGCCCGGCGCGCTCGCTCAGGTGTTGGCCACGCTCATCGAGAACTCGCTCAAGCACGGCGGCGGCACGACGACGGTCCGCGCGCGCCCGTCCGGCACGAGCGGCGCCATCGTCACCGAGGTGTCCGACGAGGGCGCGGGCGTCCCCGACGACCTCGCGCCGCGCATCTTCGAGCGTGAGGTCACCTCGGGCGCGGGGACCGGTCTCGGCCTCGCGCTCGCCCGGGACCTCGCCGCGTCCGACGGCGGCCGCCTGGAGCTGGCGCAGCGTCGGCCCGCGGTCTTCGCGCTCTTCCTCGCGGGGGTGCCGCGGCGCCTCGACCCGCGCGTCGTGCTGCCGACGGGGACGGCCGTCGCGGCCGGTGGCCGACGCCGGCGCCGACGCGGCTGACACCTCCGGGACGCGTGCGGCTCAGTCGGTCCGCACGTCCGCAGGAGGGCGAGGCGCGCCGTCCGCGGCCTTCGCCGGGGTCGCGGCGTCGGCGCGGTCTCCCGTGAAGACGAGGTGGCGGTACGCGACGTAGCGGAAAGCCGTGCCCAGGGCGAGCCCCACGACGTTCGCCGAGACGTTCTTGGCGAGCGGCGACGTCAGCCCGAGCGCGTACGTCGAGATCGCGAGGCACCCCACGGCGATGAGCATGCCGCCCACGTTGACGACGACGAACGCCGCGAGCTCGCGCCCGCGCGACTGCGTGCGCCGGTCCGAGAACGTCCAGTACCGGTTGCCGACCCACGCCACGAGCGTCGCGACGGCGACGGAGACGATCTTCGCGGTGAGCGGCTTGTGGCCGAGCAGCTCGCCCGGGCCGAAGCTCAGCAGGTTGAACAGGCCCAGGTCGACGACGTACGCGAGCGCGCCGACCGACCCGAACTTCGCGAGCTCGCGGACCCGCGCCAGCACGCGCTCGCGGCGCGACCCGGACGTCGCGGACGTCTCCGCTCGCCGGTCCAGGTCGTTCACCACCCCTCGAGGCTACCGGCCGGTCCTGGGCCCCGCCCGGGTGCCGTCCGCCGTCCGTCCGACGGGCGGTCGAAGGAGGGCCGTCCCGCGGCCAGGCACTAGGGTGGGTGCACGTGGCAGCCCCAGTGATCGCCGTGGTCGGCGGAGGACAGCTCGCACGCATGATGGCCCCCGCGGCCGGAGAGCTCGGCGTGCACCTGCGTGTGCTCGTGGAGGCCGCGGACTCGTCCGCGGCCCAGGTCGTCGTGGACGCGCCCGTCGGCGTCGCGTCCGACGAGGCCGCGGTGCGCTCCCTCATCGCCCCCGCGGGCGCCGCCCCGGCGGACGTCCTGACGTTCGAGCACGAGCACGTCCCGAACGCGCTGCTCACCGACCTCCTCGAGCACGGCACGCCCGTGCGCCCGGGCCCGGACGCGCTCGTCCACGCCCAGGACAAGATCGTCATGCGCCGCCGGCTCACCGAGCTCGGCGTGCCGTGCCCGCGCTGGGCCGCGCTCCCCACGGACCCGACGGCGGCGCGGGCCGCGCTCACCGACTTCCTCGCCGAGGTCGGGGGCGAGGCCGTGGTGAAGACGGCGCGCGGCGGGTACGACGGCAAGGGCGTCCGCGTGGTCTCGGCCGCGGAGGGCGGCCCCGAGCAGGTGGCGGAGTGGATCGAGTCGGCCGCGACGGACGGCCCCGAGCTCCTCGTCGAGGAGAAGGTCCCGTTCACGCGCGAGCTCGCCGTGCTCGTCGCCCGGCGCCCGAGCGGCGGCGCGGACGGGCGGGGCGAGGTGCGTACCTGGCCCGTCGTGGAGTCGATCCAGCGCGACGGCGTGTGCGCCGAGGTGATCGCGCCCGCGCCCGGCCTCACCGACGCCGAGGCGGAGCGCGCACGCGACGCCGCCGTGCGGATCGCCGAGGGGCTCGGCGTCACGGGGGTGCTCGCGGTCGAGATGTTCGAGGTCCCGGGGGAGGAGGGCCCGCGCGTGCTGGTCAACGAGCTCGCGATGCGCCCCCACAACTCCGGCCACTGGACGATCGACGGCGCGGTGACGAGCCAGTTCGAGCAGCACCTGCGCGCCGTGCTCGACCTCCCGCTCGGCGACACCGCGGCGACCGCGCGCTGGACCGTGATGGCGAACGTCCTCGGCTCGACCCTCGACGAGCTCACCGACGCGCTGCCCGACGTCCTCGCCGCGTTCCCCGACGCCCGGGTCAACCTCTACGGCAAGGGCGTGCGTCCCGGGCGCAAGCTCGGCCACGTCAACGTGAGCGGCGACGACCTGGACGACGTCCGGCGTCGGGCCCTGGCCGCCGCCGCGACCCTGCGGGGCGAGCGCCCCGCGACCGACCCGAACGAGGAGCGCGCATGAGCCAGAACCCTGTCGTCGGCATCGTCATGGGGTCGGACTCCGACTGGCCCGTCATGGAGGCCGCCGCCGACGCGCTGGCCGAGTTCGACGTGCCCGTCGAGGTCGACGTCGTCTCCGCCCACCGGATGCCCGTCGAGATGATCGACTACGGCCGCACCGCCGCGGAGCGCGGCCTGCGCGTGATCGTCGCGGGCGCCGGGGGAGCGGCCCACCTGCCGGGCATGCTCGCCGCCGTCACGCCCCTGCCCGTCATCGGCGTCCCCGTGCCGCTGCGCCACCTCGACGGCATGGACTCGCTGCTGTCGATCGTGCAGATGCCCGCGGGCGTCCCCGTCGCGACGGTGTCGGTCGGCGGCGCGCGCAACGCGGGCCTGCTCGCCGCGCGCATCCTCGCCGCGGGCACCGACGACGACGCCGCGCGGCTGCGCGAGCGCATGGTCGCCTTCCAGGCGGACCTGGGGGAGCAGGCGCGTGCCAAGGGTGGCCGGCTGCGCGCGTCGCGCGCCGGCGAGCAGCGCACCGGCTTCGGCGCCTGAGCCGAGGCGTCAGCCCGTCGGTTGCGGGAGGCCGCCCACCTGACCGGGCGCGAGGTTGCCGTCCCGGATGTCGACCCAGAACTGGCCGACCGTCTCGGGGTCGAGCTGCACGGTCGACCCGAGGTTCCCGCCGGGGCGGAAGTCGGGGTTCGAGATCGGCGGGGTGCCGGTGATGCCGTCCGGCCCGTTGGCCTTGCGGAAGGCGAGCGCGAGCTTGCCGAGGTCCACGATGCCGGTCTTCTCGTCCACGGTGAGGGCACCCAGCCCGGAGTCGAGCAACGAGACCTGGTCGCCCGGGCGGAAGAGGATGCTGGGGTTCGCCGCCTGCGAGCTGATCGCGCCGATGACCTGGCGCTGACGCTCGGCCCGTCCGATGTCGCCCTGCGGGTCCGAGTACCGCATGCGCGAGAACGCGAGCGCGGTGTGCCCGTCGGCCACGTGGCAGCCCGCCGTCCAGACGAGCTCGCTCTTCGGGTCGTCCACGTCGTAGTCGAGGCACAGCTCGACGCCGCCGACGGCGTCCACGATCCCCTCGACACCGCCGAACCCGACCTCGACGTAGTGGTCGACCGTGAGGCCGGTGAGCTGCTCCACGGTCTGCACGAGCAGCGCCGGGCCGCCCCAGGAGTACGCCGAGTTGAGCTTGCTCGACCCGTTGCCCGGAATCTCCGCGTACGTGTCGCGCGGCAGGCTGATGAGCGCGACCGGGCCGCTCGGCGGCGCGTGGAGGACCATGATCGTGTCGGTGCGGGCGCCTTCGGTGCCGTCCTCGCTGATACCGTCCCCCCGCGCGTCCGACCCGGCGAGCAGGTAGGTGTTGCCCGCGGTGCCGGGAGCGCCGGAGAGCGCCTCGACGTGCTGGATCTTGCCGTTGGCCCAGAGGAGGAGGCCGACGGGCCAGGCGAGGAGCGCGACGATGACGACGCCGGCGACGAGCCCGACGATGCGGCCCTTGCGGACGCGGAAGCCGCCGCCCGGACGGGACGCCCCGGTGGCGGTGGGTGGGCGTCCGCTGCCCGGGCCGCCGGGGCCGGCCGGGCGCGGGCGAGGTGCCGCGGTGGGTCGACGTCCCGCGGTCGCGGTCGCGGCGCGCGCGCTCGCGTGCGGGGACGACGAGACGCGAGCGGGAGCCGAGCGCTCGGGCGACCGCGCCGGCGCGACGGACGGGGGCAGCGCCGAGGCCGCGGGCTCGCTCCGAGGTCGTGCTCGCCCCGCGGGCGGCGCCGGCGGCGGCGTGCCCTGGCGGGCCGGGGTCACGGGGATCTCGCGCGACGACTGGCGCCGGATGCGTGGCTCGGCCCGGACGGCGTCGTCGGGCACGGGCCGGGCCGGCGGACGGGGGCGACCGCTGTTCCCGACGGCGATCGCGTCGTCGGCCGACGTAGGCCGGGGCGAGCGACCGCCCTGGGGCGTGAAGCTCGGGGGCAGCGACCGGGGATCGCGGGAGTCGGTCATGGGATCACCCGCACTGCGCGGTCTCGTCGGCGGCGGAGAACGCCTCCTTGCCGGCTTCCTTCGTCTGCACCGGCGCGGGCTCGTCCGAGGCGGTGTCCGGCACCGGGGCGTCGTCGCCCTCGCTCGCCGGTGGCGCGTCGGTCGCGGCGTCGACCGCCGGCTGGTCGGCCGCGGGGGCGGGCGTCACGATCGGCTCGTCCGCGCGCACCTTCGCCCACAGCTCGTCGGCCTCCGAGGTCCAGACGACCTTCGCGTCGGGGTCCCGCGGGTCCGGCGCGTTGGGAACGGTCATGAAGGTGATGTTGCCACTCGTCGCGCCCCGGAGGCTGAAGGCGAGCCCGGCGAGGCTCGGGATCGACGAGAGGTTGTCGCTCGTCGTCAGCGACCTGGTGCCCGCGTCGACGAAGCCGTAGATCTGGCCGAGGTCCGAGAGCACGTTCTTCGACAGCACCTGGTTGACCGTCGCGGCGAGGAGCTGCTGCTGCCGGCCGATGCGGCTGAGGTCCGACCCGTCGCCCACCCCGTACCGGGCGCGCGCGAAGCCGAGCGCCTGGGCGCCGTCGAGCGTCTGCCACCCCGCGGCGAGCTTCAGGTCCGCCTTGGGGGAGTCGATCGCCTCGGGGATGCACATGCGCACCCCGCCGATCGCGGACACCATGTTCTGGAAGCCCGCGAAGTCGACGACGACGAAACCGTCGACGTAGACGTCGGTGAGGCTCTCGACGGTCTGCATGGTGCACGCGGCGGCGGAGTCCACGTCGCCGCCGACGGTCGCCCCGTTGGCGAACGCCGCGTTGAAGCGGGTGTTGGCGGGGGCGGTCGTCTTCCCGCTCGTCGTGTTGCACGCCGGGACGTCGACGCGCGAGTCGCGCGGGATCGAGATCATCTCCACGCGCGAGCGGTCGGCGGACACGTGCACGAGGATCGTCGTGTCCGAGCGCATGCCCTCGACGCCCTCGACGTCGTGGCCGTTCTCCCCGCCGCGCGCGTCGGACCCCATCACGAGGATGTTGAGGGGCTTCCCGGCGTTCGGGTCGCTCGGGTCCGGGGTGGTCTGCGCGGGACGGTCGTCGAGCAGGTCGAGCGCGCTCGACGACGTGATGTTGCCCTGGATGTTCGACAGCGCCGAGGCGCCGCCGACCGCGCCGAACGCGAGGACGGCCGTGGCGACGAGGCCCACCGAGCGCGCGACCCGGTGGGTGCGCTGCCGCCTCGCGTGCGCAGGACCGCGCGACGGCCGGGAGGCCGCGGCGCTGCGGTTCTGGGCGCGGGAGCGTGGGGTCACGGGCATCGAGCATAGGCGGACGCCGCGACGCGCTGGCGCGTGCACGGGGCTCGCGGCGTGGAGGAGTTGTGGAACCTACGGTTCCGACCGGGGACGCGTGGGCACCACGCCGTCGTCGATCGTGGCGGTCCGCGCGGACTCGTCGTGCTCGAGCTGGCCGACCGAGTCGTCGACGCGCTCGAGCGTGGCCTCGGCCAGGCCGAGCTCGCGCGTGAGCACGGTGATCTTCCGCTCGAGCTGGTTCGTGCGCCGGTGGCTCGTCGCGATGAAGCTGACGAACGCGATCACCAGCGCGTAGAGCAGCAGGTCGGTGCCTCGCCCGACGTCGAGCAGGTTGGCGACGAAGGTGAGCCACTCCGGGAAGAGGATCGCGAGGACCGCGCCGATGACGAACGCGACGAGCAGCAGACGACGGATCGCCTGGTGCCGGGCGTTCGCGGTCGACCGGGTGAGCAGCACGGTCACCACGACGACCGCGGCGACGAGGATGACCTGGATGAGCATGACCGATCCCTGCTACTTGAAGACGAGGTCGACGAGGATGTTGACCGAGTTCCAGAGCGACTGGCCCTTGGCCTTGGAGTAGTCCGTGTACAGGACGTGGACCGGGTGCTCCCGCCACGGCAGCCGCGTCCGGCCGAGCTGGAGGACGATCTCGCTCGCGTGGGCCATCCGGTCCTGGCGAAGGTCGACGTGCCGCGCCGCGTCCACGCGGATGACCCGGAGGCCGTTGTGCGCGTCGGTGAGCCGCAGCCCGGTGCTCTGGTTGGTGAACCACACCGCCGTCCGCAGGACGAGGCGCTTGAGGAGCCCCGGCCTCGTGCGGTCGTCGAGGAAGCGCGAGCCGAACACGATCGCCACGTCCTCGGCGCGCGCGAGCTCCACCATCGCGAGCGCGTCCTCGACCTGGTGCTGGCCGTCCGCGTCGAACGTCACGAGGTACCGCGCGCCCTCCTGCGCCCGCGCGTACTCGATGCCGGTCTGGAGCGCGGCGCCCTGGCCGAGGTTCACCGCGTGGCGGACCACGACGGCGCCCGCCTCGCGGGCGCGCTCCGCGGAGTCGTCCGTGCTGCCGTCGTCGACGCAGACGACGTTCGGGAAGGTCTTGCGCGCCTCGGCGACGACGTCGCCGACCACCGCGTCCTCGTTGTAGAGCGGGATCACGAGCCAGACGTCGTCGGTGACGGTGCGGGTGGGCGCGCGACCGTCCGTCGCCGCGTCCGAAAAGTCCATGCCCTCATTCTTGCAGCATCCGGAGCGAGGTCAGGACGAAGGTCAGTCGTCCCGTGCCGACCGCGTCGGTAGGCTGGCCGGTGCGGTGCCGCGGTTAGAGTGAGCCCGCCCACTGCTGTCGAGAGCGAGGAGCTCCTCCCATCATGAGTGTGCGCATCGCACCCAGCGCCGACGTCGCCGAGAGTGCCGCGATCGGCGACGGCAGCCAGATCTGGCACCTCGCCCAGGTGCGCGAGGGGGTGTCGATGGGGGAGTCGTGCGTCGTCGGACGAGGCGCCTACATCGGCACCGGCGTGCAGATGGGCCGGAACTGCAAGGTGCAGAACTACGCCCTCGTGTACGAGCCGGCGACGCTCGCGGACGGCGTCTTCATCGGTCCCGCCGTGGTGCTGACGAACGACACCTACCCGCGCGCCGTGAACCCCGACGGCACGCTGAAGAGCGCGGACGACTGGCACGCCGTCGGCGTGACGATCGGCGAGGGGGCAGCGATCGGTGCGCGCGCCGTGTGCGTCGCCCCCGTCACGATCGGCGCCTGGGCGACCGTGGCCGCCGGCGCCGTCGTCACCAAGGACGTCCCGGACCACGCCATCGTCGTCGGGGTTCCCGCGCGACGGGTCGGCTGGGTCGGACGAGCAGGCCGACCGTTGGAGCGCGACGGCGAGCACTGGGTGTGCCCGGTGACGGGGGCCCGCTACGAAGAGAACGACGACACCATCAGAGAGGTTGCGGCCGAATGAGCCAGACACTGATCCCCGCGGCGAAGCCGATCGTCGGGGACGACGAGCGAGCGGCCGTGGACCGCGTGCTGCGCAGCGGGATGATCGCCCAGGGCCCGGAGGTCGCCGCCTTCGAGCAGGAGTTCGCCGACGTGCTCGTCGGCGGGCGCACGTGCGTCGCGGTCAACTCCGGGACCTCCGGCCTCCACCTGGGCCTCCTCGCCGCGGGCATCGGCCCGGGCGACGAGGTGATCGTCCCGTCGTTCACGTTCGCGGCGACCGCGAACTCGGTCGCGCTGACCGGCGCGACGCCGGTGTTCGCGGACATCGAGGCGGACCACTTCTGCCTGTCGCCCGACGCGGTGCGCGCCGCGATCACCGAGCGCACGAAGGCGATCATGCCGGTGCACCTCTACGGTCACCCGGCGGACATGACGGCGCTCGGAGCGATCGCCGAGGAGCACGGTCTGCTGCTCTTCGAGGACGCGGCCCAGGCGCACGGCGCGACGCTCGACGGCCGTCCGGTCGGCTCGTTCGGCACGTTCGCGATGTTCAGCCTCTACCCGACGAAGAACATGACGTCGGGCGAGGGCGGCATGGTGTCCTGCGCGACCGACGAGGTCGCCCGCAACGTCCGGCTGCTGCGCAACCAGGGCATGGAGCGCCAGTACGCGAACGAGGTCGTCGGCTTCAACGCCCGCATGACCGACGTCCACGCGGCGATCGGCCGGGTGCAGCTCACCAAGGTCCAGGGCTGGACCGCGGACCGTCAGCGCAACGCGGCGTTCCTCACCGAGAACCTCGAGGGCGTCGTCACGCCGCCCGTCGCCGACGGGGCGGTGCACGTCTACCACCAGTACACGATCCGGGTCGCCGACGACCGCGACGGCGTGGTGACCGCGCTGCGCGAGGAGCACGGCGTGGGCTCGGGCGTCTACTACCCGATCCCCAACCACCGTCTCGAGAGCCTGCGGCACTTCGCGCCGGGCCTCGACCTGCCCGAGACCGAGATCGCGGCGCAGCAGGTGATCTCCCTGCCGGTGCACCCGTCGCTCACCCAGGCCGACCTCGACCGCATCGTCACCGCGGTCAACACCGTCGTGAAGGCAGGTGCGTGATGGCCGACCTCCGCGCAGGCCTCATCGGCCTCGGTGCCATGGGTCGGCACCACGCCCGGGTGCTCCGCGAGATCGACGGCGTCGACCTCGTAGCCGTCGCCGACCCGGGCGGCGACCCCTACGGCGTGTCGGGTGACCTCGACGTCCTCCCCGACGTCGACGCGCTGATCGTCGCCGGGATCCAGATGGCCGTCGTCGCGGTGCCCACCGTCTTCCACGAGGACGTGGCGCTCGCCCTCGCCGCCGCCGGCATCCACACGCTCGTCGAGAAGCCCATCGCCGCCACGAGCGAGGCCGGCCGGAAGGTCGCCCAGGCGTTCGCGGAGGCCGGCCTGGTGGGCGCCGTCGGGCACATCGAGCGCTTCAACCCCGCGCTCCAGGAGCTCCGCCGCCGCACGGAGGCGGGCGAGCTCGGCGAGGTGTACCAGATCGCGACCCGCCGCCAGGGCCCCTTCCCCGCGCGCATCGCCGACGTCGGGGTCGTCAAGGACCTCGGGACCCACGACATCGACCTCACGGCCTGGGTCGCCCAGAGCCCGTTCCAGTCGGTCGCGGCGCAGACGACCCACCGCAGCGGCCGTCCTCACGAGGACATGGTCACGGTGACCGGACGTCTCGAGAACGGCGTCGTGACGAACCACGTCGTCAACTGGCTCTCGCCGATGAAGGAGCGCGTCACCATCGTCACCGGCGAGCGCGGCGCGTTCGTCGCCGACACGGGGACCGCCGACCTCACCTTCTACGCCAACGGGGTCATCCCGACGGAGTGGGAGGCCGTCTCGGCCTTCCGGGGCGTCTCCGAGGGGGACGTCACGCGGTACGCCTTCGCGAAGCGGGAGCCGCTCCGCGTCGAGCACGAGGCGTTCCGCGACGCGGTGCTGGGGCTGCGCCACGACGTCGTGACCATGGAGGAGGGGCTGCGCACCCTCGAGGTCGCGGAGGCGGTGCTCGATTCGTCCCGTACGGGCACGATGATCACCCTCTGAACCTGCTCGCCCGCACTGCGGACTTTCTCCCGGGAACGTACGGTGACGAGAGAGTGCCCAAGGCACACATCTCGACCACAGGGGAGGAACGATGCAGTCGCATCGGTTCGGTACGTCACTTCGATCCCTCGTGGCGGGCGCCGCGGTACTCGCGCTGCCGTTCACGGCAGCGACCGCCGCGCCCGCCACGGCGGCACCAGCCACCGCGGCACCCGCTCGCGCCTCGCTCGAGGCGCCGGAGGGCGGTGAGGGGATCGAGTCCGACGTCGCGGAGCTCGCTGTGGACGAGAGCCCCCAGGCGCTGGACGCGCCCACGGACGCCGACGCCCCGTTCACGGAGGCAGGTGCTCCCGAGCAGGACGGCACGGTCGTCGCGACCTCCGGCGAGACGACGGGCCTCGCGGTGGTCGGCGTCACCTGGGAGCAGGGCACCGCACCCGACGGTGCGACCGTGGTGCTGCGGACGCGCACGGCCAAGACCTGGTCGGAGTGGGCGGTCCTCGACCAGGAGGAGGTCGTCTCCGACGACCGGACGGAGGACGAGGTCGGGTCCGACGCGACCGTGCTCCGCGACGGCACGGAGCCGGCCTTCGTCGGGGACGTCGACGAGGTCGAGGTCGCGGTGCGCGGCGCCGCCGACAGCCTGCCCCAGGACATCCGCCTCGTCGTGATCGAGCCGGGGGAGGCGGACGCGGAGCCGACCGTGGCGACGACGAGGCTCGTGGAGGAGCCGGACGTCGCGCCGCCCGCGATCGTCGACGAGTCCGCGTCCGGCGGCACCACCTTCGAACCCGACGGCTTCGCGGCGGCCGCCGTGTCCCGTCCGACGATCAACACGCGCGCGCAGTGGGGCGCCGACGAGTCGATCATGACCTGGACGCCGCAGGTCGGCCGCGTCAACGGCGCCGTGGTGCACCACACCGCCGGCTCCAACAACTACACCGCGGCGCAGGTGCCGTCGATCATCCGGGGCATCTACACCTACCACGCGCAGTCCCGCGGCTGGGGCGACATCGGCTACAACTTCCTCGTCGACAAGTTCGGTCGCATCTGGGAAGGACGCGCGGGCGGGGTGGAGCGCGCGATCGTCGGCGCGCACGCGTCAGGCGTGAACTCGCACACGTTCGGCCTCTCGCTCATGGGGAACTACGACCAGGTCGGCGTCCCCGCCGCGGCGATGGACGCGATGTCGCGACTGATCGCCTGGAAGCTCTCGCTCCACGGCGTCAGCGCGAACGGGACGGCGAGCATCGACGGGCGCACCATGTCGGCCGTCGTCGGCCACCGGGACGTCGGCCAGACGTCGTGCCCGGGCGCGAACCTGTACCCGCGGCTCGGTGAGCTCCGCTCGAAGGCGGCTTCCCTCCAGGGTTCGGCACCCTTCCGGACGACCTCGCGGAGCCTCGCGGGCGACGCCCTGCCCGAGCTCGTCGTCGAGCAGCGAGGGACGGTCTCGCTCCGGGCACCCCGCGGCTGGGGGTGGGAGGCGCCGACCACCGTCAGCACGGGCTGGGCCGGGCGCACGCTCGTCGCGGCCGGTGACTGGGACCGGGACGGTCGCGGCGATCTCGTCTGGCGCGACGCGAGCGGTCGGCTCTTCCTCCTGGCCCGCACGGCGAACGGCTGGGCAGCACCCCGGCAGATCGGCGAGGGCTGGTCCGTGATGAACGCGATCGTCGGCGGCTTCGACTGGGACGGCAACGGCTATCCCGACCTGCTCGCGCGACGAGCGAGCGACGGAGGCCTCTGGCTCTACCCCAACAACGGACGCGGTGGCTTCGGCAGCCCGCGGCAGATCGGCTGGGGCTGGCAGAGCATGTCGGCCATCACGATGATCGGGAATCTCCGCTCGGGCCCGGCGCTCGTCGCGCGCGACGCGACCGGCCGCCTCGTGACCTACCGGGGCGACGGGCGGGGCGGGTTCAACGGCACCGTGCGCCTGGGCCAGGGGTGGAACGCGATGACGACACTGATCGGCGTCGGGGACGCGTCCGGTGACGGGCACGCCGACCTGATCGCCCGTGACCGGGACGGGTTCCTGTGGAGGTACCCCGGCGACGGCCAGGGGTCGTTCGGTGCGCGGACCCAGATCGGGAACGGTTGGCAGTCGTTCTCCGCGGTCGTGGGGACGCGGTCGGGGGACGTCATCGAGGTGTACCCGGTCGACCGCTCCGGAAACCTGCGCCGCTACCCGTACTCGAAGGACGACCGGTTCGGCACGACCCTCCCCACCTCGGTGCGTGTCGGGGCGGGGGCCTCGGTCGTCCCCTCCGGTGACTGGAACGGTGACGGGCGCCCCGACCTGATGGTGCGCGGGTCCGACGGGCGGCTGTTCCTGCACGCCGGCACGGGCGACGGCGCCTTCTCGCCGACCGCCACGCAGATCGGTGTCGGATGGAGCGGGATGGTGTCGATCGTCGGCGCTCCCAACTTCGCCGGGGACGGCCGTCCCGCGCTCCTCAGCCTCGAGCGGGGCTCCGGCCGGATCTGGGTCTACCCGGGCGACGGCAGAGGTGGTTTCGGCCGACCGTTCGTCATCGGCACCGCCCCCGGTGCCGACACGCTCGTCAGCGTCGGGGCGTGGACCGGCCGCGTCCCCGACGTCGTGACGCGCGAGAGCGGCGCGCTCGTCCTGCGCGAGGGCAACGGTGCCGGACAGCTCGGCGCTCCGCGCAGGATCGGTCAGGGCTGGGGCGGCGCGGCGTCGATCATCGGTGTCGGTGACGCCACCCGCGACGGCCGGCCCGACATCGCGCTCGTGGCGGCTGACGGCACGGTCCGGCTCTACCCCGGGGACGGCCGAGGCGGCTTCCTCGCGAGCTATCCCTTCGGGAGCGTGCCCCAGGGCGCCGCGACGTCATGACCGTCCTCGGTGCGCCGTCCCGGGTCGTCGTGGACGACCCGGGACGGCGCTGCCGCGCGGCGGTCGGTGCCCGGGCCGCAGGGTTCGCGTAGACAGCCGACGGTTCGTCCGGGGCAGGGCGGTCGTGCACCGTCGTCGCCGAGCCCGCGGCCTGGAGCCGTCCCGGCGTCGCCGACGGCGTGCCGCACGACGACGCCGGGACGCACGGCGGGTTCAGCTCAGGACGCGGACCACGTCCCAAGCGCTCCCGATCACGCGGGGCGACCCGAAGCGGTCGCCCAGCCACGGGTAGATCCGCAGCGCGCCGTCGCTGCCGGACGCGAGGACGTCGGGCCGGGTGTCGCCGTCCCAGTCGTCGACCACCGTCAGCAGCCGCATCCCGGACCAGCCCGTGCCGATCTGCCGGCCGGAGAATCCTCCGTTCACGCCGCCCTGGTAGAGGAAGAGTCGGCCGTCCGCCGCTCGGGCGACGAAGTCGACCCGACCGTCACCGGTCCAGTCGCCACCGCCGAGGACCGCGGTCATGCCTCCCCAGCCCGGACCGACCCGGAACCGGGACTGGAAGCTGCCGTCGCCGCGACCGGGGTACTGCCACATGACCCCGCCGCTGTCGATGGCGAGCATGTCGACGGCACCGTCACCGTCGATGTCCCCGGGCATGACGATCATCCGGAAGCCGCCCCACCCGGGCCCGACCTTGGTGGCCGAGCCGAACCCGCCCTTGCCGTCCGGTTCGTAGCGCCACAGGACGCCCGTCTGGTCGACGGCGAGGACGTCCGTACGCCCGTCGCTCGTCAGATCGTTGGCCCGCACCACCAGCCGCATGCCCGACCAGCCCTTGCCGACCTGGCGCCAGCCCGCGAACCCGCCGTCGCCCGTGCCCTCGTACGACCGGAGGCTCCCGTCGTTCATCACGGCCACGAGATCGGGGCGGCCGTCGGCGGTGGTGTCCGAGTCCAGGCGGGTGCTCCCGGTCAGCTTCCACCAGTCGCTCCGGAGCCCGAGGGCGGAACGGAACGCGCTCCCCGACACGGTGACGCTGCCCGACGAGCCGGCGATCACGACGTCCACGACCCGGCCGCCCCACTCGCCGTCCCCCGTCCTGCGCGACGTCTCGACGTAGCGGGGCGTACCCACCTGCGGGTACGCGGTGCGCAGCCTCTCCGTCGTGACGCGGAGCGACCAGCTGTGCACCGGGTTCCCGATCGCGTCCCACGGGTCGGGCTTGGCGACCTGGTAGGCCAGCGACCCCGACGCGGTCCAGCCCCCGTTCGACGAGCTGAACTGGGTGAAGGCAGGGGCGCCGCCGAAGTACCGCACCTGGTTGGCCGTACCCGCGATGGCAGCGTCCGTCGTGCTCGCCTCGTGCGTCGTCGTCACGACGCCGGCGCTGTTGTAGGTGCGATACCCGGGGTACACCTGGCACGACGTCGTGTCGCAGGTGTGCCACGGTGCGCTCGGACGAGCGGCACGGTCGAACGACGCGTACGTCCGCGCGGCGACGGCCTGAGCCCGCAGGGCGTCGGCGGGCCAGCTCGACGGGGACTCGGACGGCACCACCGAGCGGAGGTAGGACTCCATGGGGAGCGCGTTGACGGTCCGCAGGCGTGGTGCGGCTCCGTCCTCGACAGCTCGGACGGAACCGCGGTAGAGCTTGCTCGTGCCGTTCGGCAGGAGCAGCCGCACGGTGCCCGACGGCGCCTCGATGCCGAGGAAGGACGACGACGCCCCCTGCGACCAGGGCCGCCACGCACCGTTGACGAGCCCGTGGAGGAAGAGACCTTCGGCCTGCCGGACGATGCGCCACTGCGTCACGGTCTCTCCGGGGAACCCGATGGGCCGTCTCGTGTTCCGCGTGTCGGACGCCGTCATGCCGTCCTGCGCGACGACCCGGACCTCGTTGTCGTCGTCCGCGGAGACGAGCACCCGGATCTCCGCGTTGTTCTGCGTGACGCGCGTCGTCCCGGGGTAGTAGAAGTCGAGGATGTCCTGGTACCCGACCCCCTGCGTGGCCGCACCGCGCGCACCCCACTGGGACAGTCCACGGCCGTGACCGAACCCGTGCCCGGCGATCGTCACCGCGCCGCCCGGCGGGAGGTAGACCCTCTCGGACGTGGTGACGACGGCAGCGGCCGCTGCCGACGTCACGCCCAGGACGGCGACCATCGCCGCGGTGACGACGCTCGCGACGAGCGACCTTCGATGCATGTGTGAGCTCCTTGTCGATCCGGAGACCAGCGTAGGCATCCGACGACGTCATCGCCGGTTCGCGCGACACGAACACCTAGGATGAATCCGCCCCGTCAGCGAGGAAAGGACGCCGCGTGCGTGTCGCGCTTGCCAGCAGGATCTACGACCCGGAGCCCGCGGCCGCAGCGTTTCGGCTCCGCGCGCTGGCCGAGGCGCTGGCCGAGGAAGGTCACGACGTCCAGGTCCTCACGGTCGCCGCACCGCGGGGCACGGTTCCCGGACCGGTCGGGGAGCGGGTGCGTGTCCGTCGTTGGCCCGTCCTGCGCGATCGACAGGGCTACGTGCGCGGGTACGTCCAGTACCTGAGCTTCGACGTCCCGCTGTTCCTCCGGCTCCTCCTGACGCGGTCGCTCGACGTCGTCGTCGCCGAGCCGCCCCCGACGACCGGTGTCGCGGTGCGGCTCGCGTGCGCGGTGCGTCGGATCCCCTACGTCTACTACGCCGCCGACGTCTGGTCCGACGCGGCGGACACCAGCGGAGCGGCCCCGGGGCCCGTGGTCCGCGCGCTGCGCGCCGTCGAGTCGTGGGTGCTGCGGGGCGCTGCCCGCGTGGTGGCCGTGACCGACGGCGTCGCGGACCGGGTCCGCGAGCTCGGGGCGCGCGACGTGGCCGTCGTGCGCAACGGCATCGACACCGAGGTGTTCCGACCAGACGGCGAACCGGCTGCGTCCCGACCGCCGGGGCCGTACGCCGTCTACGCCGGGACCACCTCCGAGTGGCAGGGCGCCGACGTCTTCGTCCGGGCGCTCCCCGCCGTCCGAGCCGCGGTCCCCGGCGCGACTCTCGTCTTCCTCGGCCAGGGGAGCGCCTGGGAGGAGATCGAGCGGGTCGCGCGGTCCCTCCCCGACGGGGCGGAGGCGGTGCGCATGCTCCGCACCGTCCCGCCCGCCGAGGCGTCGGCCTGGCTCCGCGGTGCGCGCGCGGCACTCGTCTCGTTGCGACCGGGACTCGGGTACGACTTCGCCTTCCCGACGAAGGTGTACGCGGGACTGGCGTCCGGCACGCCGGTGCTCTACGCCGGACCGGGCGCCGCGCGCACGGTGATCCGTCAGGACCGCCTGGGTGCGGCCGTGGACCACGACGTCGACGAGGTCGCCCGCGCCCTCTCCGAACTTCTCGCCGTGGAACCGGCGCCGACGGAGCGGACGCGGCTCGCGCGCTGGGCCGAGGAGAACGCCTCGGCACGGGCTCGGGCGCGCACGGTCGCCGAGGTCGTCCGCGGGGCGTCGCGCGGGGCCCGGCCGTGAGCGGCGTCCGACCCGCCGTGACGGTCGCTCCCGCCCGACAGGACGAGGGGGCCGCGCCGTGCGACTGACGTCCGTCCTCGGCCGGATCTACCAGCGCACGCCGGGAGGACTCCGCCGACTCGCAGGGCGGGCGTCGTCGGCGCTGCCCCCGGCGGTCGAGGAGCGACTGGCGGCGTGGGCCGCGCACCGCCCGTACGTCGCGCCTCCACCGCCGGTCGACGTCCCCGACGCACGCGTCCGGCTCTACGTCGCGCCCGCCAACTATGCCGGTCAGGGCTACGCCTGGGCCCGTGCGGTCGAGCGGCACCTCGACGGGGTCGGGGCCCGGAACATGGCTCCGCTCGGAGGGTTCGGGTTCCAGGCCGACCAGCACGTGCCGGGCCACGTCTACCGGACGTCCCGCAGCTGGCAGCGCGCGGAGCGGGCAGCCGTCGAGAAGTTCACGCACGTCATCGTCGAGGCGCAGCTCCCCCTGTTCCCCCGACTGTCCCGGGGCGGAACGGCGGACGAGGTGGCGCGGCTGCGCGCGGCCGGCGTCTCCGTGGCCACGCTGAGCCACGGCAGCGAGGTCCGGCTGCCGAGCGCGCACGCGCGGCGCGAGGAGCACTCCCCGTTCCGGGGCGCGTACGGCGACGCCGCGGTGCTCGAGTCGGTGGCGACGAGCAACCTGGCCCGGCTGCGGGAGCTGAGAGACCGGGGCGTCCCTGCGTTCGTGTCGACGCCCGACCTCCTGCTCGACGTGCCGTGGGCGACGTGGCTCCCCGTCTGCGTCGACACGAGCACCTGGGCGGTCGAGGCCGCGCCGATGGTGCGCCGGGTCCCGGTGGTCGTCCACGCGCCGAGCAGGGGGTCGCTCAAGGGCACCGACCTCGTCGAGCCGGTGCTCCGCGAGCTGGACGAGTCCGGCATGATCGAGTACCGGCAGGCGAAGGGGCTCGACCGCGCGGGCATGCAGGAGCTCTACCGGCGGGCGGACGTCGTGCTCGACCAGTTCGCGTTGGGCAGCTACGGCGTCGCGGCCTGCGAGGCGATGGCGGCGGGGCGCGTGGTGGTGTCGCACGTCTCCGACCAGGTGCGCGACGAGGTACGTCGGAGCACCGGTACGGACCTGCCCGTCGTGCAGGCGGAGGCGGGGTCGTTGCGCGCCGTGCTCCTGCGGCTCCTCGACGACCGTGACGCGGCCCGGGACGCGGCGTCCCGAGGCCCGGAGCTCGTCCGTCGACTCCACGACGGGCGCGCCGCGGCCGCAGCGTTGGCGCCCTTCCTCGGGGTGGATCCGCCGTCGTGATCGTGGCCTGATTCGTCCCGGTCGTGTGGGACGATGGTGGCTCCTCGTCTCCGTGCCGACCCTGGAGCCTTGTTGCTGTCGCTCTACTCCGTCGCCCGGCAGGTGCTGCGCATCCTCCCGCCAGGGACCTCCCGCTTCTACCTGCGACTCATCTCTGCCTCCACGGCCCTCGCACTGCTCGACGTGCTCTCGATGGGTCTCTTCGCGGTCGTGATGACGCCGACGCTCACCGGCTCTCCGATCAAGCTGCCGGTCCTGGGGACGTTCCCGCCCGACGCGGCGGTCTGGTTCGTCGTCGTCGCGTGCGGGCTCATCGTCCTGAAGGGCGCCGCGACCCTGCTGCTGCAGTGGTGGGCGACGCGCCGGTTCGCCCGGTACGAGCTCGAGGTCGGTGACCGCCTCTTCCAGGCCTACACCCGGTTGACGTGGGAAGAGCGTTCGCGGCGCAGCACGTCCGACCTGACGCGCGTGGCCGACACGGGCATCGCCAACACGATCATGGGATTCCTCATCCCGCTCTCGACGATCCCGACGAACGCCCTGACGTTCGTCGCGGTGGCCTCGGTCCTGCTGGTCGCGCAGCCGGTCAGCGCGCTCGCCGTGATGGCCTACCTCGTCCTCGTCGGCGTCTTCATGTCGACGTACCTCTCGCGCAAGGTCGCCGCCGCCGGGCGCACCAACCGGACCTACGCCTACCGCGCGGCCGGGGTCATGACCGAGCTCGTCGAGGCGCTGAAGGAGTTCACGCTCCGCGGGCGGCTGGACGCGGTGCGCCTCCACGTGCGCGAGATCCGCTCGCACGCCGCACACTCCCGCGCGAACATCTCGTTCCTGTCGATCGTGCCGAAGTACACGATGGAGGCGGCGCTCATGGTGGGCATGCTCATCGTGGGCGGGATCTCGTACGCGTCCGGAGGGCTGGACGAGGCGGTCGCCGCGATCGCGCTCTTCACGCTCACCGGCTTCCGCATGCTGCCGGCGATCAACGGGGTCCAGGCCAGCCTCACGCAGGCGAGCTCGAACGAGGTCCACGCCCGCAACGTCGTCTCGGACATCACCGACGCCCAGACGGCCGCGCGAGAGGCCGAGCTGGCCGACGTCCGCACGCTTCCGGACGCGCCCCGGAACCTCGAGCTCCGCGACGTCCGTTTCCGGTACCCGGGCACCCAGACCGACGTGCTCGAGGACCTGACGCTCACGATCCCGTTCGGCAGCACGCTCGGCATCGCCGGCCCGTCCGGCGCCGGCAAGTCGACGCTCGTCGACATCCTCCTCGGTCTCTCGAGGCCGACCGCGGGAACCGTCGAGGTCGACGGCGTCCCCATCGCCGAGGCGCAGAGGAGCTGGCGTTCCCGGGTGGCGTACGTCCCGCAGAGCGTGGCGGTGTTCGCCGCCTCGATCGCCCAGAACGTCGCGCTGACGTGGGGAGACGACTTCGACCGCGAGCGCGTGGTCAGCGCGCTGCGACGGGCGCAGCTCGACGAGCTGCTCGACACCCGCGAGGGCGGGATCGACGCGATGCTCGAGGAGCGGGGCGCCAACCTCTCCGGCGGCCAGCGGCAGCGACTGGGTATCGCGCGGGCGCTCTACTCCGACCCGCTCGTGCTCGTGCTCGACGAGGCGACGAGCGCGCTCGACGGACGCACCGAGGACGCCGTGGCGCAGGCCATCCGGAACCTGCAGGGCGAGGTCACCATCATCGCGGTCGCGCACCGGCTCGCGACCATCCGGTCGTTCGACGCGATCGCCTACATGGACAGCGGTCGCATCCTCGCCACGGGTTCCTTCGAGGACCTCCAGCGGGTCGTCCCGGACTTCCGGGTGCAGGCGCGCCTGGCGGGCCTGGAGGTGGCCGATGTCTGAGCGGCCGCGCCTCCTCATCCTCTCGTTCTCGCCGATCGCGAGCGACGCCCGGGTGCTCAAGCAGGTCCGCCTGTTCGCCGAGCGTTACGACGTCACGACCTGCGGGTTCGGACCGCAGCCCCACCCCGACGTCGAGCACGTGCAGGTCGCCGACCCGGTCGTGCCCGCCGACCCGCGGCGGGCGCGCGTGCGAGGGCTCGTCACCGAGGCGCTCAAGAGCGTCCGTCTGTACCGCGCCGCCTACTGGCGCAACGCCTGGGCCCGGGAAGCCCGGCAGAGGCTCCGCGGCCGCGACTTCGACGTGGTGCTGGCGAACGACGTGGACACGGTCATCCTCGCTCGGACCCTCGTCGGTCTCGACCGTCTCCACGTGGACCTCCACGAGTTCTGGCCGCTCGAGGGGGCCGCGCTGCGGGGACGTCGGCGACTTCCCGGCGTCTACAACGCCTGGGTCTGCACCCGGCTCGCCGGCCGCGCCGCCTCGACCACCACGGTCGGGCCCGGTATCGCGCGAGAGTACGCGAGCCGTTGCGGGTTCGAGCCCGCCGTGGTGCCGAACGTCCCGCCGTTCCACGCGCTCGAGCCCGGCGCCGTCGGCCGTCCCCTCCGCCTCGTGCACGCGGGGGTCGGCGCACCCTCGCGGGGGATCCACAAGCTCGTCGAGGCGGCGCTGACGACGCGGGCCGACGTGACCCTCGATCTGTTCCTCGTCCCGACGAACAAGGCGTACGTGGACGAGCTCCGTGCCCGGGCGGCCGGCACGGACGGGCGGGTGACCGTGCACGACCCGGTGCCGCAACCGGAGCTCGTGCGCTCGCTCAACCGGTTCGACGTCGGCGTCTACCTCCTCGAGCCGCAGACGGTGAACAGCCGTTTCGCGCTGCCCAACAAGATCTTCGACTTCCTGCAGGCACGGCTCGGAGTCGTCGTGGGGCCCTCGCCCGAGATGGCGGCCCTGGTCAGGACGACGGGTGCCGGGACGGTCGCCGACGGCTTCGAGGCCGCAGACCTGCGCCGTGTCCTCGACGACCTGGGGGCCGACGAGGTGGCGCGGTGGAAGGACGCGGCGGACGGCGCCGCCACGACGTACTCGGCCGAGAACGTCGTCGGCGTCTGGTCGGAGGCGATCGACGCCATCGTCGACCGGCGCGGCCGCGCCTGACCCGAGCAGCCACCAGCCGAGGAGCCCTGTGTCTCGTCCCCGTCTTCTCATCCTGTCCTTCTCGCCGATCGCCTCGGACGCGCGGGTCCTCAAGCAGGTCCACGCGTTCCAGGACGACTACCAGGTGACGACGTGCGGGTACGGTCCTGCGCCGGGCGGCGTCGAGCACCTGCGGATCCCGGACGACGTCCGCGCGGACGACACGAACTTCCGGCTCCTGGCGGCACGGCTGTACCGCGCCGCGTACTCGTCGACCGGCGCCGTCCGTGCGGCGCGTCGGCTTCTCGCGGGCCGGTCGTTCGACGTGGTGCTCGCCGACGACGTGGAGACGGTGCCGCTCGCGCTCGAGCTGGCACCGCCCGGCCGCGTCCACGCCGACCTGCACGAGTACTCCCCGCGGCTGCACGACGACGTCCGCGCCTGGGTGTTCTGGCGGGCGCCCTACGTGCGCTGGCTGTGCCGCCGGTACGTGCGTCGGGTCGCGTCGACCACGACCGTGGGTCAGGGGCTCGCCCGGCAGTACGAGGACGACTTCGGCTTCCGCCCGGGTGTCGTCACCAACGCGACCCCGTACGCCGACCTCGCTCCGGGCGCCGTGGGGGAGACGGTCCGTGTCGTCCACAGCGGTGCGGCGCTGAGGAACCGCGACCTCGGGCTCCTCATCGAGGCGGTCGAGGGCGCAGCCGCCCCGGTGACCCTCGACCTCTACCTCGCGCCCAACGAGCCCGCCTACCTCGACGAGCTCCGCGCCCTCGCCGCCGCGGGGAGCCGCACGCGCGTGCACGACGCCGTGCCGTACGAGCGGCTCGTCGCGACCCTCAACACGTACGACGTCGGCGTGCACGTCCTTCCGCCCGTCAACTTCAACAACCGGTTCGCCCTGCCGAACAAGTTCTTCGACTACGTCCAGGCGCGGCTGGCGCTCGTGGTCGGCCCGACGCCCGAGATGGCCGAGGTCGTCCGTGCGCGCGGTCTGGGGCTGGTGACCGAGGACTTCACCGCCGGGGCCCTCGCGGACGCGGTGGGGAGGCTCACGCCCGAGAGCGTCGCCTCCTTCAAGGCGGCGTCGCAGGCCGCCGCCCGTGACCTCTCCGCGGAGACGCAGGTGGCCGGGTGGGTCCGTGCCGTGGACGCGATCGCCCGGGGCGTGCGCGCATGACGCCCGTCGTCGACGTGGTCGTCGCGGTGCACGACCTCCGCCGGGAGATCGGCCGTGCCGCGGCGTCCGTGCTGGCTGCTCGCGTGCCGATGCGGCTCACGATCGTCGCCCACCACCTCCGTGCCGACGAGGTGCTCGGTGCGCTCGGCGCCGTCGCCGAGGACGACCGGCTCCGCGTCGTGGAGCTCCACGACGGGCAGAGGTCGCCCGCCGGTCCGTTCAACCACGGGCTCGCGCTCGCGGACGCGCGGTACGTCGCCATCATGGGCTCGGACGACTTCGTCGAGGCGGACGCCCTCGACGCCTGGGTGGCCCTTGCCGAGGAGCGCTCCACCGACTATCTCCTGGTCCCTCTCCGGCATCAGGACGGCGCGCGGTCGCACGACCCCCTCGTGCGCCGCGGTCGCACCGAGCCGCTCGACCTGGTCCGTGACCGTCTCGTGTACCGCACCGCCCCGTTGGGGCTCGTGCGACGGACGTACCTGGAGAAGCTGGGGACCAGGCTCACGCCCGGTCTACGGACCGGCGAGGACATCGAGCTCGGGCTGGCGCTGCTCACCGGGGGCGGTCGCGTCGACCACGACCCCGGACTCCCCGCGTACGTCATGGGGGCCGACGCGCCGGAGCGCGTCACGCTGGAGCCGCGTCCGGCCGCCGCCGAGCTCGAGCCCGTCGAGAGGCTCCTCGGGACTTCGACGGTCGCGTCGCTGGGCCCGCGCGTACGACTCGCGGTCGCGATCAAGCTCGTGCGGTTCCACGTCGTCCCGGCGATGACCCGACGCCCGGAGCGGGAGGCGTGGGAGGACGACGACCTGGCGTGCCTCGACCGGGTGGTGCGGGGGATCGTCCGGCTCGCGCCGCGGGTGGCCGGTGCGGTGTCCGTGGCCGACGCGCGGCTGCTCCGCGCGGCCCGCAGCCGCCGCGCCGACGTGGTCGCGGCGGCTGCCCGCCGGTGGCTCGACGGCTCACCGGTCGACCGCGCGCTGACGCGCTCGCCGTGGCGCACGATCGACGTCGACGGCCCGGGCCGGCGAGCGGTCGTCCTTCGACGCGCCACCGTCCGAGCGCCCGGCAGCGCCCGTACCGAGGGGTCGCCCGAGCCGTCGCGCGCTGGTCGCCCGCCCACGACGGCGACCGCGCTCCGTGCGGCGTGGGCTCGCAAGGGACTGCCCCCGCGCACGCAGCTCCCACCCCGCGTCAACGCGGCCGTCGACTACGTCGCGGACCACCCCCGCAGCCTCCCCGGACGCGTCGCCGCGTGGCGCTTCGGCACCGTCCGTCGCGACGCGGTGCCTCCGCCCACCTCGCTCCCGCCGACCCCGACGCGGGTCTACATCGGTCCCGTCAACTACTCGGAGCAGGGGTACGCGTGGGCGCGCGCCCTGGAGCGGGCCCGGCCCGACGTCGGCGCGCGCAACATGAGCGTCGAGGTCCCGCGAGGCTTCGCCTTCCGTTCCGACACGGAGGTGCCCGAGGCGGTGTACCACAGGTCCCGTGCCTGGCAGGAGGCCGAGCTCGCCGCCGTGCGTCGATTCACCCACGCGCTGGTCGAGGCGGAGCGACCGCTGTTCGGGCGGTTGTTCTGGCGTGACGTCGAGGCGGAGGGGGCCGAGCTCGCCGCCGCAGGGGTGTCCACGGCCTACCTCGCCCACGGCACGGACGTCAGGCTGCCGTCTCGGCACGTCCGGCGGACGCCCTGGTCGCCCTACCTGGACCCCGACATGTACGTCGCTCGCCACGAGGCGGAGGCGCGGCGGAACATCGACCTGCTGGACCGGCTGGGCCGACCGCTCTTCGTCTCGACGCCGGACCTCCTGGCAGACCTGCCTCGCGCGGCGTGGGTACCGGTCGTCGTCGAGCCGGACCGCTGGTCCGTCGCCCGAGGTGACGAGAGATCCGTCCCCGTCGTCGCGCACGTCCCGAGCAACGCGGGCATCAAGGGGACGGAGCTGATCCGCCCGGCGATGCAGCGCCTGCACGACCGCGGGATCATCGAGTACCGCGAGATCTCCGGTGTCCCGTCGTCGCGGATGCCCTCGCTCTGGGCCGACGCGGACATCGTGCTCGACCAGTTCCGGCTGGGGTCCTACGGCGTGGCGGCGTGCGAGGCCATGGCGGCGGGCTGCGTCGTCGTCGGGCACGTCCTGGACGACGTCCGAGCCACCGTGCGTGCCGCCGCCGGTCGTGAGCTCCCGGTCGTGGAGGCGGCGCCGGACGTGATCGAGGCGGTCGTCGAGGACCTCGCGCGTGACGCGAGCCGACGGTCGGAGGTCGCGGTCGCGGGGCGCGAGTTCGTCCGTGCCGTGCACGACGGCGAGATGAGCGCCCGCGTCCTGCTCGACGCGTGGATCGACCCGCACGTCCCGGACTAGGGGGAGGCGCGGGCGGCTACGCCGACGCCAGGACCTCCAGGACCCGGCGGGCGGCCGCGCCGTCGCCGTAGGGCGCCGCCTCCGTGGGCCGAGGCGCCGGACGGCCGACGGCTGCCGCGATCTCCTCGGTCGTGTCCGCGAGGACGTTCCAGCCCAGGTCGACCGTCTCCACCCACTCGGTCTCGGTGCGGACGGTGGTGCACGGCACCCGCAGGAGGAACGCCTCCTTCTGGAGACCGCCCGAGTCCGTCACGACACCGGCGCTCGCCAGCACGGCGGCGACGAGGTCGGGGTAGGCGAGCGGGGCGTGCACCCGCAGGGAGCCCTGGTCCAGCGTCACGCCGTGGAGCGCGGCCTTGGCGACGACACGAGGGTGCGCCAGGAGGACGACGGGGCGGTCCAACGAGGACAGGGCGTCGGCGATGGCGCGGAGGCGCTGCGGGTCGTCGGTGTTCTCCGCGCGGTGGAGCGTCGCGACGTAGTACCCGCCCCGCTCGAGGGAGAGCTCCGTCACGAGGTCGGCGGGCTGGCCGGAGACGGCGTCGCGGACCTGGAACAGGACGTCGGTCATGACGTCACCCACGAGGACCGATCGCTCGGCGAGCCCTTCGGCCGCGAGGTGCCCCATCGCGACCTCGGTCGGTGCGAGGCACAGGTCCGCGGCGTGGTCGGTGAGAACCCGGTTGTGCTCCTCGGGCATGCGTCGGTTGAAGGACCGCAGACCTGCCTCGAGGTGCGCCAGCCGGAAGTGCAGCTTGACGGCGGCGACGGCGGCGGCGAGCGTCGAGTTGGTGTCTCCGTAGGCGAGCACCCAGTCCGGGCGGTGCTCCTCGAGGACGCCGTCGAGAGCTCCCAGGATGGCGCCCGTCTGGACGCCGTGGCTCCCGGACCCGACGCCGAGGTGCACGTCGGGGTCCGGGATCTCGAGGTCCTGGAAGAACACGTCGGACAGCATCGGGTCGTAGTGCTGGCCGGTGTGCACGATGACGTGCTCGACACCCGCCGCGGACGCGGCGCGAGCGATCGGGGCGAGCTTGACGAACTGGGGGCGGGCGCCGACGACGCTGAGGAGCTTCACGGGCGACGATGCTATCCGGTCGCCCTGGTACCGTCCTCCGTGATGAAGATCGTCGCCGTGACCACGTGGTATCCGACCGGGTCGAGCCCTTCCCTCGGTGCTTTCGTCGAGAAGGACGTCGAGGTGCTCTCGCGTGACCACGAGGTCGAGGTCGTCCATCTCGTGCCCCCCTCGCACCACGACGGCGAGGCCGTCGTCGAGCGGAACGGCGTCACGGTGCGACGCGTCGTGATGTCGACCCAGAGGCCCGATCACGTCGTGCGTGCGGCGCGAGAGCTCCGACCTCTGCTCCGGGGCGCCGATCTCGTCCACACGATGGCGTTCTCCGCGCTCCTCCCGTTCGGGCTGGGTCGTCCGGACGTGCCGTGGGTCCACACCGAGCACTGGTCGGGCCTGACCAACCCGTCCACGCTCCCCGCGTCATGGCGGGTCGCGCTCCCGGCGCTGCGGCCGCTCCTGGCGCGGCCCGACGTCGTGACCGCCGTCTGCGACTACCTGGCGCGGCCGATCCGTGCGGTCCGCACGGGCCGCACCGTGATCGTCCCGTGCATCGTGCCCGCTCCCCGGCCGCTCCCTGGGCGCCCCGCGCGGACCGAGGCGCTGCGGCTGGCCGCCGTGGGCGGTCTGATCGACAGGAAGGACCCCGTCCTCGCGGTCGAGACGATCGCCGCGCTCCGGGAGCGCGACGTCGTCGCGGACCTCACCTGGGTCGGTTCGGGCCCGCTCCGCGACCGCGTCCTCGAGCGCGCCCGCGAGCTGGGGGTCGCGGACCGCGTCCACCTGGCCGGCGTGCAGGACGCCCGGGGCGTCTCGCGCGTCCTCGCGGACGCCGACATGTTCTTCCTGCCCACACGGGCGGACAACTTCTGCGTCTCGGCGGCTGAGGCGCTGGTGCACGGGCGGCCTGTCGTGGTCGGCGCGACCGGGGGCCAGGGCGAGTACATCGAGCCGGAGGTCGGGAGCCTCGTGGGAGTCCAGGACGCCGGGGCCTACGCCGACGCCATCCTCGCGACGGACGACCGGACGCGCGTGCTCGACGCCGCGCAGATCGCGGGCACCATCGGGGACAGGTTCAGCCCGGAGGCCGTGCAGGACGGCTACGCGGGGGCGTACCGGGACGCCCTGCGGACACGCGGCGGAACGCGGCGGTGACTGCTCCCGAGGTCGACGTCGTCGTCGCCGTCCACGACGCGAGGCGGCCCGTGGCCCGGGCCGCCGCGTCGGTGCTGGATCACCAGGACGTGCGGGTCCGGCTCACCGTCGTGTGCCACAACATCGACCGCGCGCGCATCGCCGACGGTCTGGGGAGCGGGATCCTCGACGAGGTCGGGGGCCGCGTCAGGCTGCTCGAGCTGCACGACGGCATCCCGAGTCCTGCCGGACCGTTCAACCTCGGTCTCGACCACGCCGAAGCACCCTTCGTGGGCATCATGGGCTCGGACGACTGGCTCGAGGAGGGTGCCCTGGCGTCATGGCTCGCGCTCGCGCGGGCGACCGGGGCGGAGGCGGTGGTACCGCGCCTGAGGCACGCGAGCGGGAGCCGCGTGCCGACACCGCCCGCACGGCCCGGCCGTGCCCGGGACCTGGACCTCGTCAAGGACCGTCTCGCGTACCGCAGCGCGCCGCTCGGGCTCATGGCACGACCGACGATCGACCGCCTGGGCCTGCGGATGCGCGCAGGCCTCCCGGTCGGGGAGGACGTCGCCTTCGCGACCGCGCTGTGGGCGGGCGCCCGCGTGGCGCTGGACCGGCGTGGGCCCTCGTACGTGATCGGTGACGACGCCGTCGAGCGGGTGACGTACGCGCCCCGGTCGATCGGGGACGAGCTCGCGTTCGTCGGCGACCTGCTGACGATGCCGTGGTTCGCCGCGCTGGACCTCACCGCGCGTCGGTCGGTCGCGGTCAAGATCCTCAGGATCCATGTCTTCGGGGCGGTGTTCCACCGGCAAGCCCCCGAGTTCTGGACGACGGACGAGCGTCGGCACCTGCGGGCCGTCGCCGTCGCGCTGCACGAGGCCGCTCCGGGTTTCGACCGTGTGCTCTCCTTCGCAGACCGTCGCCTCCTCGACGCGGTGCGCGCGCCCGACGTCGCCGCGGAGGCCTTGATCGCCGCATCGATCGGTCGGCGTCGGCACGGGCGACCGGACACGGTGGCACCGCGCGACCTGACACGGCTCCTCGCCCGCGAGGCCCCGCCACGACTCATGGCGGCCTCGTTTCTGGCGACGCGCTGAGCACGCCTATTGTTCTCTCGGACCACCATCCTGACGACGCACCACTGAGGATCACCATGCGCATCGCTGTCATCGCACTGGGCAAGATCGGGCTTCCCCTTGCCGTCCAGTTCGCCGACCAGGGGCACGACGTCGTGGGCGTCGACGTGAATCCCGCCGTCGTCGAGAAGGTCAACGCCGGGGTGGAGCCGTTCCCCGGCGAGGCCCACCTCCAGGAGAAGCTCACGGAGCTCGTCCCCGCGGGCCGGCTGCGCGCGACGACCGACTACGGGGACGCGGTGCCGGGTGCGGACGCCGTCGTGCTGGTGGTGCCGCTCTTCGTCGATGAGGAGACGGCGCAGCCCGACTTCGGCTGGATGGACGCCGCGACGCGGTCGCTGGCGGAGCACCTGACCCCCGGGACCCTCGTGTCGTACGAGACGACGCTGCCCGTCGGCACCACGCGCAACCGCTGGAAGCCGCTCCTGGAGGAGGTCTCCGGCCTGCGCGAGGGCGAGGACTTCCACCTCGTCTTCTCGCCGGAGCGCGTGCTGACGGGACGGGTGTTCGCGGACCTGCGTCGCTACCCGAAGCTCGTCGGAGGGCTCTCGGAGGCCGGTGCGCAGCGGGCCCGGGAGTTCTACGAGGCGGTCCTCACGTTCGACGAGCGCGACGACCTCGCCCGTCCGAACGGGGTGTGGGACCTGGGGTCCGCCGAGGCGGCGGAGCTCGCCAAGCTCGCCGAGACGACCTACCGGGACGTCAACATCGGCCTCGCGAACCAGTTCGCCCTGTTCGCCGACGAGCACGCCATCGACGTGTACTCCGTGATCGAGGCGTGCAACTCCCAGCCGTACAGCCACATCCACCGCCCGGGCATCGCGGTCGGGGGTCACTGCATCCCGGTGTATCCCCGCCTCTACCTGTCGGTCGACCCGAAGGCGTCGATCGTCCGCGAGGCCCGCGCCGTGAACGCCGCGATGCCGGACCGCGTGGTCGAGCGCGCCGCCGAGGTGCTGGGCGATCTCTCGGGGCTGCGCGCCGTGGTCCTCGGGGCCGCGTACCGCGGCGGGGTCAAGGAGACGGCGTTCTCCGGCGTGTTCGCCACCGCCCGGGCGCTCGAGGAGCGAGGCGCGACCGTCGTCGTCCATGACCCGCTCTACTCCGACGACGAGCTGCGGTCGCTGGGCCTCGAGCCGTACGCGTACGGCGACGCCGCCGACCTCGCCGTCGTGCAGACCGACCACGCGGAGTACGCGGAGCTGGGTCCGGACCGCCTGCCGGGGGTCCGCCTCGTCGTGGACGGGCGTCGGGTCACCGACGCCGCGCGCTGGTCCGGCACGCCGCGCATCGTGCTCGGGGGCGGGACGGCGTGACCACCTCGGACGGCGCGCCGGCGCGGGTCGTCGCGGTCGTCGTCGCGTACGCGCGCCGGGACCTGCTCGTGGAGGCGCTCGACGCGCTCGCCGTCCAGACGCGGCCGGTGGACGCGGTGCTCGTCGTGGACAACGCGTCGCCGGACGACTCGGCGGTCGTCGCCGCGACCCACGGCGTGGCGCCGACCGTGCTGGAGCTGGCACGCAACACCGGCGGTGCCGGGGGCTTCGCCGTCGGCCTCGCGCACGCGGTCGAGGAGATGGCCGCCGACCTGGTCTGGCTCATGGACGACGACACGATCCCGACGCCGGGGGCGCTGCAGGAGCTCCTGGCCGCGCGCGACGGCTACGGGGGGCCCGTCGCGCTCCTGGGGAGCCGCGTGGTGTGGACCGACGGCCGCGACCACCCGATGAACACGCCGCGGCGGCGGCCGGGCGCGGCGGGCGCCGAGGTGCGGTCCGCGGCCTCGGTCGCGGCGGTGCCGGTACGGTCCTCCTCGTTCGTCTCGATGCTCGTCGACGCGCGCGCGGTCCGGCACCACGGGCTGCCCGTGGCGGACTACTTCATCTGGAACGACGACTTCGAGTACTCCGCCCGCCTGCTGCGCTCGGGGACCGGTCTGCACGTGCCGCGGAGCGTCGTCGAGCACCGGACGAAGACCTTCGGGGCGACGGACGCCGACCCCGGTCCTCGGTTCTACTACGAGGTGCGCAACAAGATCTGGATGCTCACCCGCTCGTCGTCGCTCTCGCCGTCGGAGCGGGTGCTGTACGCCGGGGCCAGCGCACGACGGTGGCTGCGCACCGCCGCGCGCTCGCAGGACCGGCGCACGCTCCTGGCGGCCGGGGTGAAGGGGCTGCGGGACGGGGTGTTCCGCCGCCCGCGGCCCAACAGCCGGGTCCTCGCCGGGCTCGGTCCGGTCAGCGCCTCGGTCGAGCGGCTCGAACGGTCCACGGCGTGACGACGACGCCGTTCTCCGTCCTTCTCCCGTACTACCGCAGCGACGACCCCGAGCACCTGCGGAGGTCGTTCCTCTCTGTGACGGCCGACCAGACGCTCCCGCCGGACGAGGTGGTGCTGGTGCAGGACGGCCCGACGGGCCCGGAGCTCGACGAGGCCGTCCTCGCGCTCGTCGCCGCCTCCGCCGTCCCGGTCGACCATGTCCGGCTCGAGGCGAACGTCGGCCTCGCCCGCGCCCTGGAGGCCGGCCTCGTGCGCTGTCGTCACGAGGTCGTCGCCCGGCAGGACGCCGACGACGTCTCGCGCCCGGAGCGCTTCGCCGCCCAGCTGCCGCTCCTCGAGCGCGGGTTCGACCTCGTGGGCAGCGCCATCGAGGAGCTCGACGACAGCCGGCCCGGCGACGGGCTCGTCCGCGTGCCTCCCACGACGCAGGCGGAGATCGTGCGACGGGCCCGGTTCGCGTCCCCGTTCAACCACCCGACCGTGGTGTTCCGTCGCAGCGCGGTCCGTGAGGCCGGTGGCTACGAGCACCTCGACCTCCTCGAGGACTACTGGCTCTTCGCCCGCATGATCGCGCGCGGTGCCCGGGTGGCGAACGTCCCCGACCCCCTCGTGCTGTACCGCGTCGACGCCGGGGCCTACCGACGGCGCGGCGGACGCCGGCTCCTGCGGTCCGAGATCGAGCTGCAGCGGCGGATGCGGGCGATCGGGTTCACGACGCTCGCGCAGTTCGTGCGCAACGTTCTCGTCCGGGGCGGATATCGTGTCCTGGGCGAACCGGTCCGGCGTGCCCTGTATCGGGCATGGGTCGCGGTGGCGGTCCGACGGGAGCCGCTGATGCCCGCCCGGCACGCGAACCGCCGGGCGAGGTCCCGTCGTGAGTGAAGAATCGAGGGCTCGGTGAGCTGGTGGTCCGTCCTGGACGAGCTCGGGTGGGCGCTGCTGTTCCTGTTCGGGCCGGGCCTCGCCGTCGGCGCGGCGCTCGGCCTGCGGCGCGTCTGGTTGCTCGCTGTCGCCCCTGCGGCGAGCGTCGCCGTCCTCGGCGCCGGCGCGGTGCTCCTCGATCTCGTCGGGATGCCGTGGGGCCGGCTCGGTGCGCTCGTGGTCACGGTGGTCGCGGTGGTGTGCGTGCTGGGTCTGCGACGCCTGCTCGGCAGCCGCTGGCCGACCGACGCAGCCTCCCCGCCCTCCACGCTGTGGACCCTCGTGGGTCTCGTCGTGTCGGCGCCCCTCGCGGCGCTCCCGATCAAGCGCGGCATGATCGACCCCGGGATGCCCGCCCAGACGTGGGACACGCCCTTCCACGTGAACGCGGTGCGATGGATCCTGGAGACGGGTGACGGGTCGACGCTCCACCTCGGCGCGGTGTCGAGCAACCCGCAGGTCGAGCGCTTCTACCCGGCCGGGTGGCACGACCTCGTCGCGCTCGTCGTCGGCGACTCGATCCCCGCCGCGGTGAACGTCACGGCCATCGTGGTGGCCGCGGTCGTCTGGCCGCTGGGGCTGGCCTGCCTGGTCGGTGCGGTCGTGCCGACGAGCCGCCTCGCACCTGTCGTGGCGATGTGCCTGGGCAGTGCGTTCATCGCGTTCCCCGCTCGTATCCAGTCGGTCGGGACGCTCTGGCCCAACGCGCTCGCCTTCGCGCTCGTGCCGGTCGCGCTCGCCCTGACCGTCCGGCTGACGGGGATGCGACGTGCCGTGCTGCCGGGGGCCGACCCCGGCAGCAGACCCGCGGTGCTGACGGGGCTCGTGGCCGTGCTCGGCGGGGTCACGGTCTGCCACCCCAACGGGCTGCTCGCCTACGTGGTGCTCAGCGCCCCGCTGTGGGCGGCGGCGTGGTGGCGTGCCGCACGCGGCTACCGCGAGGCTTCCCGGGCGGTGCGGTCGGTCGTGGTCGGGATCCCCGTCGCGGTCGTCGTGCTCGCCGTCGTCCTCCTGTTCTCCCCTCTGGTCCGCTCGGTGTCGTCGTACCGGCGTGAGCATCTCGAAGGGCGCCTCGACGCCGTCCTCAGCGTCGTCACCGACTCCCAGCAGGGCGCCATGCTCTACGGGAACACGGACCGCGCCTGGTGGCTGCTCGGCCTCGTGGTCCTGGGGATCCTCACGACGTTCCTGCTGCGCCGGGGGCGGTGGCTCACGGTCAGCCTGCTGATCGTGCTGGGCATGTACACGCTCACCGTCGCGCCGCTGCCCGCGCTCCAGTGGGTCGTCGGCCCGTGGTACTCGGACCCCTTGCGCATCGGGGCGCTCTGCGTGGTGGTGATGGCACCGTTGACCGCGCTCGGTCTGGTGGGTGCGGGCGAGGCGGTCCGCCGCGCCCTGGACGGCCGCGGTGCCGGTCGGGCCGCGGTCGCGGCCGAGGTGGTGACCGCCGTCGCCCTCGTCGCGGTGGTCGTCGGCAGCGGGTGGCTGCGCGCGGACGGACGGCAGTGGATGTACGACCTCTACTACGCCGACCCCGAGGGCCGCTGGGGCATGGTCACGCAGGACGAGCTCGACATGATCGACCGCCTCGAGGACGAGCTGCCGGACGACGCGGTCGTGCTGGGGTCCCCCTTCACCGGCGCGCCGTTCGTCTACGGGCTCACCGGTCACGACGTCGTGTTCCCGCACATCAGCGGGAGCTGGGGGCCGGACGAGTTGCTCCTCGCGACGGAGCTCGACTCGCGGAGCGACGTCGACGACGTCTGCGCGGCGCTGGAGCGGACCGGGGTGACGCACCTCTACACGGACTCCCGGCCCTACTGGCCGGAGAACGAGAACCAGGTCCGCTACGAGGCTCTTCTCGACGACCCCGAGGACCTGCCGCTCGGTCTCGAGCTCGTCGACGAGGGCGGGTCGGCGCGGGTGTACGCGATCACGTCCTGCGGGTAGTCCTGGCGCGTGAACGTTCCGTGTTGACCGTTCCCCGCGACCCGCTGCAGGCATTCCCGGCCGTGCCGGTCACGTAGGCTGTCCCGGCCAGCGTGCTACCTAAGGAGATTGAGTGGACGCCGACCTTGTCGTTGTCGGTTCGGGTTTCTTCGGCCTGACCGTCGCGGAGCGGATCGCCGCAGAGTTCGACCGGAAGGTCCTCGTGATCGACCGCCGGTCCCACATCGGTGGCAACGCCTACAGCGAGGCCGAGGAGTCGACCGGGATCGAGGTGCACCGCTACGGCGCGCACCTGTTCCACACGTCGAACGAACGGGTCTGGGAGTACGTCAACCGCTTCACGGCGTTCACGAGCTACGTGCACCGCGTGTACACCACGCACCGTGGCGAGGTCTTCCCGATGCCGATCAACCTCGGCACGATCAACCAGTTCTTCCGTTCGGCGCACGGCCCCGACGCCGCGCGCGCGCTCGTCAAGGAGCTGTCCGCCGAGCTCGGCGGCAAGAAGCCGGAGAACCTCGACGAGCAGGGGGTCTCGCTCATCGGGCGCCCGCTGTACGAGGCCTTCATCCGCGAGTACACGGCGAAGCAGTGGCAGACGGACCCGCGCGAGCTGCCCGCGTCGATCATCTCGAGGCTGCCGGTGCGGTACACGTACGACAACCGGTACTTCAACGACACGCACGAGGGTCTGCCGGTCGACGGCTACACGGCGTGGCTCGAGCGCATGGCCGACCACAAGAACATCGAGGTGCGTCTGGGCGTCGACTTCTTCGACGAGTCCCAGCCGGTGAGCAAGGGCAACGTGGTGGGGAACGTGCCGGTCGTCTACACGGGGCCGGTCGACCGCTACTTCGACTATGCCGAGGGCGACCTGTCGTGGCGCACGCTCGACTTCGAGGAGGAGGTCCTCCCGGTCGGTGACTTCCAGGGCACCCCGGTGATGAACTACGCCGACGCGGACGTGCCGTACACGCGCATCCACGAGTTCCGGCACTTCCACCCCGAGCGGGACTACCCCACGGACAAGACGGTGATCATGCGGGAGTTCTCCCGCTTCGCCGACCGCGCCGACGAGCCGTACTACCCGGTGAACACGCCGGCGGACCGGGAGCGCCTCCTCAAGTACCGCGACCTCGCGGCGGGGGAGACGGACGTGATCTTCGGCGGCCGGCTCGGTACCTACAAGTACCTCGACATGCACATGGCCATCGGAGCAGCGCTCTCCGTGGTCGACAACAAGCTTGCGCCGCACTTCGGCGGGGGCACGCGAATCGAGAGCGGAGGGGTCGACGCGTGACGGCGACCGAGGAGCAGCAGACGACGACGCAGAGCGGGACCATGCGGACGGTCCAGCGGGTCATCTTCCCGGTGGAGTCCGACTCCGACAGCCTGGCCCTCTACGTCGAGGCGGGGGAGGCGCGACCGGCACCGTCCAAGACGGACTTCGAGTCGCTCCGGACGGGCGCGGGCGCGGGCGCGGCCCCCCGCGTCTCCGAGTCCGTCCGTGCCCAGGACATCCGCAGCCGTCTGTCGATGAGCGTCCGGGCCGGGCGCCGCGTCTCGTTCGGCAGCTACTTCAACGCGTTCCCCGCCGGGTACTGGCGCCGGTGGACCGTGGTGCGCTCCGTCCGGCTGACCGCCGAGCTCGTGGGCAACGGGAACCTCACGGTCTACCGCTCGAACGCGAAGGGCGCCCAGCACCGGGTGGAGTCGTTCCACGTGGAGGGGCGCCAGACGATCTCGGTGGACCTCCCGCTCGACCGGTTCGGTGACGGCGGGTGGTACTGGTTCGACCTCATCGGCGGCACCGAGCCCCTGGTGCTCGAGCGCGCGGTGTGGGAGGTCGAGGACGAGGCGGCTCGGCACGGCCGGACGTCGCTCGGCATCACGACGTTCAACCGACCGGACTTCTGCCTCGAGACGATCCGCAGCGTGGCCGAGAACGACTCCGTACGTGCGCTCCTCGACGAGCTGATCATCGTCGACCAGGGGTCGCAGCGCGTCGAGGACGAGGACGGCTTCGCCGACGTGGCGGCGGAGATGGGCGACCAGCTCCGCATCATCAAGCAGGCCAACATCGGCGGCTCGGGCGGTTTCTCGCGCGCCATGTACGAGACCGTCACCGCCGGCCGCAGCGACTACGTGATCCTCCTCGACGACGACATCGTCCTCGAGCCGGAGAGCATCCTGCGGCTCGTGACGTTCGCGGACTTCACGCGGGTGCCGACGCTCGTCGGCGGGCACATGTTCGACATGTACAACCGCTCGGTCCTGCACACCTTCGGCGAGATCGTCGAGCCGTGGCGCATCCAGCCCGGCGTCCCGCACCCGGACATGGAGAACGGCCACGACTTCCGCGAGAGCGGGCTCCGGGCCACCTCGTGGCTGCACCGGCGCGCGGACGTGGACTACAACGGCTGGTGGATGTGCCTCATCCCCACCGAGGTGATCCGGACGATCGGCCTGTCGCTCCCGGTCTTCATCAAGTGGGACGACGCCGAGTACGGCCTGCGTGCGCGGGCGCACGGCTTCCCGACGGTCTCGCTCCCCGGGGCGGCCGTCTGGCACGTGTCGTGGGGGGACAAGGACGACCTCGTGGGATGGCAGTCGTACTTCCACGAGCGCAACCGGCTCATCACGGCGCTGCTCTACTCCCTGTACGAGCGGGGCGGGCGGGTGCTCCGCGAGTCCACGTACATGGACGTCAAGCACCTGATCTCGATGCAGTACTACACCGAGCAGGGGCGCATCCTCGCGATGCGGGACGTCCTCGCCGGACCGGACGGCCTGCACGGGATGATCGGGACGAAGCTCCCGGAGATCCGTCGGCTCACGCAGGACTTCACGGACGCCCAGCTCAAGCCCGACCTCGACGAGTTCCCCGCGCCCGCGGCGGCGAAGCCCCGGAACAAGGGGCGTGGCGTCCAGATGCCCAGCCGCCTGATGCTGGGGCCGTGGGCGGCGAAGACCGTCGTCCGGCAGATCGCCAAGCCGGTCCCGGAGAACAAGCGGGAGCGTCCCGAGGCCGTCGTCCCGCACCAGGACGCCCGGTGGTGGCGCCTGTCGCAGTACGACTCCGCGATCGTCTCCAACGCCGAGGGCACCGGTGTCTCCTGGCACCGGAGGGACCCGCGGGTCGTGCGCACGATGCTCACCGAGGCCGTGAAGCTCCACGCGGAGCTCTTCGCGCGGTGGGGCGACCTGCGGACCACCTACCGTGACGCGCTCCCGCGCATCACGTCCGTCGAGGCGTGGGAGCGGACCTTCTCCGACAACCCGCCGTCGTCGTGAACGCACCGGCTCCGCTCGTCGCCCCCGGGCAGGGCAGAGGTCTCCTCGACGTCCTCGACCGACGGTTCCTGCTCCGCCTGATCGTCCGCAAGGAGCTCCGGGTCCGCTACCGCGGGTCGGTGCTGGGGATGGCCTGGTCGTACGTCAAGCCGGCGACCCAGTTCGCCGTGTTCTTCGTGGCGATGGGTCTGTTCCTCCGGCTGGGCGACCAGATCGAGGACTACGCGGTCTACCTCTTCTCGGGCATCGTCGTCATCAACTTCTTCGGCGAGGGCTTCGGCAACGCGACGCGCTCCATCGTCTGGAACGCGCCGCTCGTGCGGAAGATCTACCTGCCGCGTGAGCTGTTCCCCGTGGCGTCGATCTACGTCTCGGCGGTGCACTTCTTCCCGCAGCTCGTCGTCCTGCTGGTCGGTACGGTGATCGCGGGGTGGAGGCCGAACCCGGCGGAGGTCGCGGCGGGTCTGCTGGGGCTGGTGATCATCGCGACGCTCGCGCTCGGGCTGGGGCTCCTGGCCGGTGCGATCAACGTCTTCTATCGCGACGCCGAGAACTTCGTCGACCTCATCGTGATGGTCGCCACCTGGGCGTCGCCGATCCTGTACAGCTGGGAGATGGTCCGGGACACGCTGCCCGGCTGGCTCTTCACCGTCTACCAGCTCAACCCCATCACGGCCGCCGTGGAGCTCTTCCACTACTGCTTCTGGTTCCCCGCCACGTCGCGCACCGCCGCGATGCCGCCGAACCTGTGGATGTGGGGCTTCGTCGGCCTCGCCATCTCGGTCGTGGTCGTGTTCCTCGGGCAGTCCGTCTTCCGGCGCCTCGAGGGGCGCTTCGCGCAGGAGCTGTGATGACGTCGTCCATCGAGATCTCTCACGTCCAGAAGCGGTTCACGCTGCGGCACAACCGCTCTCTCAAGGAGCTGGCCGTCGCGATGGTCCGGGGCAAGGACCTGTCCGACACCTTCCTCGCGCTCGACGACGTCTCGCTCACCGTCGAGGAGGGCGAGACGGTCGCGCTGCTGGGGTTCAACGGCTCCGGCAAGTCGACCCTGCTCAAGCTCATCTCCGGCGTGCTGCAGCCCGACGCGGGCTCGATCGGAACGCGGGGGCGGGTCGCGGGTCTCATCGAGGTCGGTGCGGGCTTCCACCCCGACCTGACCGGTCGCGAGAACGTCCTGCTGAACGGTGCGATCCTCGGGATGTCCGAGAAGCAGGTGGAGCAGCGGTTCGACGAGATCGTCGCGTTCAGCGAGATCGAGAAGTTCATCGACACCGAGGTGAAGTTCTACTCCTCCGGCATGTTCCTGCGGCTCGCGTTCGCCGTCGCGGTGCACTCCGACCCGGAGGTCTTCCTCATCGACGAGATCCTCGCGGTGGGGGACGAGCCGTTCCAGCGCAAGTGTCTCGAGCGTGTGCGCCAGCTGCGCGACGAGGGCCGCACGCTGGTGATCGTCAGCCACGACCTCGACATGGTCGCCGACCTGTGCGACCGCGGCGTCCTCCTCGAGAAGGGTGTGGTCGTCGCGGACGGCGAGTCGCACGCCGTCGTGGAGAAGATGCGCGGCGACTGACGGCCTGCGCGGTCCACGGCCTCGGCCGAGCGCGTCAGCGGGTGACGCGCTCGGTCGACACGAGGCGCTGGAGCCGCTGCTCGTCGGCCGACAGCAGACCGGCCGTGGCAGGGGAGAGCACGACCGCGGACCCGTCGGCGGCCAGGAGGGCGAGAACCTCGCGCAGCGTGGAGGCGACCGAGCCGACCTCCAGCCCGACGAGGGCGCGCGGCCCCGGCCCGGCGTCCCCGACGCCCGCGGAGGGCTGCACGAGGCTCTCGTGGCGGACGACGAGGGGTCCGCCCGCGCGCGGGTCCACGAGCGCGTCCAGCGTCGGGTCCGGCTCGGGTGCCCAGCCGAGCTGGTCCCCGTAGCTCATCACCGCCGACGCGGCGTCGATCGCCCCGGGGGGCAGCGCGCCGTCGAACCGGCGTGCCAGGGCGGGGAGAGCCACGGCGACGAGCTCCGCGCCGGAACTCGTCCACACGTCAGGACGGTGGGTGACGACCAGGTCGGCGTGCGTGGTGCCCGGGGCGGTGGCATTCTCGTCGACCAGGACCACGGTGGCTCCCACGCGCCATGCAGCCAACGCCCAGACGACGGTGCGCCAATGCACGGGAAGATCGAGAACGACCCGCGTTCCGGGACCGGCGTCGAATTCCTCGACGAGCAGGTTCGTCGTCTTGTTGACCCAGTTCTCGAGCACCGCGCCGGAGAGCTCGACGCGCTCGCCGTCGTCCCCGTACCACGTGAGACGGGGGCGACCGGGGTCGCGCGTGACGAGTCGGAGCAGGTCAGAGACGTGGGCAGGACGGCCGTCGCGAGGGGTGCGGGAGTGGGGAGCGGTCACCATGGACACCACCCTAGGGTGCTGATATCGACACCCGAGATGTGGTGGTTTCACCCGGGCCCTCCGCGGGGCTATCACATTTCGGCTTGACGCCCGCGGATGACACGCGTGTAATTTCTTCAATGCAGTTTCCTGCCTGGTTCTCGCTCGAGGCCCGGCGAACGGCATGAAGGGGCGAGCAATGTGGAACATGCTGGACGGGACGGGCGGGGTCTTCCCCTCCGACGCTGAGCGAGAGGTGGAGCGCGTGGCACCGGTGCTGCCGCTCTTCGGTGAGCCGGTCGACGACTCGCTCATGGGGTGGCAGGAGCGCGCGCTGTGCGCCCAGACGGACCCGGAGGCCTTCTTCCCGGAGAAGGGCGGGTCCACGCGCGAGGCGAAGAAGGTCTGCACGGGCTGCGAGGTCCGGGCCGAGTGCCTGGAGTACGCGCTCGAGCACGACGAGCGCTTCGGCATCTGGGGCGGGCTCTCCGAGCGGGAGCGCCGCAAGCTCAAGCGCCGCGTCGTCTGACGACCGGGCCTCGGCCCGGAGGGCTCGTCGGCGTCGCCGACGGGTGCCGTCGTGACGGGTGGCCGACACCCGCCACACCGGGGCGCGCAAATGCCGCGCCTGGAGCCGTGTCCGTCGCATGATCGACGGGACATGACTTCCTCCGACCTCACCACGTCCGCGCGCAGCGCCCGTCCCGGCGACGTCACGCCGGGGGCCGCCGCGCGCGCCGCCGCCGTGCCGGGCGTCGTCGCGGCACCCGGGATCGTCGCCGCCGTGACGGGCGCGCTGCCCGTCGTGACCACGGTCACGGCGGTCGTCGTGACGCGCGGCCGCACCCCGTTCCTCGCCCACACGCTGGCGGCGCTGCGCGCCCAGACGACGAGCCCGCACGAGGTCGTCGTCGTCGACGCCGCGACCGGCGACGCGAGCAGCGAGCACCAGGGCCTGCAGCTCGGGGACGCGCGCTTCGTCGCGGCGCCGCGCGCCCGCTCGTTCGGCGACGCGGTCGACACGGCCCTCGCGAACGTCGAGCCGGGCACGTGGCTCTGGCTCCTGCACGACGACTCGGCCCCTGCGCCCGACGCGCTCGCCGAGCTGCTGCGCGCCGTCGAGCACTCGAGCGCGGTCGCGGTGGCCGGCCCCAAGCAGGAGCGCTGGGTGCCCGGCACCGACGCGCAGCTCGCGGCGCCGTTCGAGCCGGGCACGGTCAGCCGCCTCGTCGAGGTGGGCGTGACCACGACGCCGCTCGGCCGCCGCCTGACCGGCATCGACGAGGACGAGGTCGACCAGGGGCAGCACGACGCGCGCGAGGACGTGCTCGCCGTCGGGCTCGCCGGGGCGCTCGTGCGGCGGGCCGTGTGGCAGGAGCTCGGCGGGACCGACCCCGAGCTCGGCCCGTTCGGCGACGGCCTGGACCTGTGCCGGCGGGCGCGCCTCGCGGGGCACCGGGTCGTCGTCGTGCCGTCGGCCGTGGTGCGGCACGCGCAGGCCTCCCTGCTCGGCCTGCGCGAGCGCCGGCGCGGGACGACGGCGCTCCCCGCCCCGGACCCCGACGCGTCGTCGGCGGCGCGCCGTCACTCCCAGCTCCACGCGCGGCTCGTCGGCGTCGCGGCACCGTGGCTCCCGTTCGTCGCGCTCGCGATGGTCGTCGGCGCACCCTTCCACGCTGCGTTCCGGCTGCTCGTCAAGCAGCCGGGGCAGGCCCGGGACGAGCTGCTCGCGCCGCTGTGGGCGCTCGTGCGGGTCGGGCCCGTCGTGCGGGCGCGCCGCGTGGCGCGCCGGACCCGGACGCTCCCGCGCCGAGCGCTGCGCCCGCTGCGCGGCACGTGGCGCGAGGTGCTCGTCGAGCGGCGCGACCGCCGCCTCGCGCGCGCCGAGCAGCGGCGCACCGCGTGGGCGCCGACCGACATCGAGCGGCGCGAGCTGCGCGCCCTCGCGGTGCGGCGTCGGGCCGGGCTCGCCGGGGCCGCCGTCGTGCTGGCGGGGTTCACCGCCGTCGTGTTCGGGCCGCTGGCGGGGGCTCTCCTCGCGGGCGGACGGCTCGTCGGCGGGTCGCTCCTCCCGGCCACGGGGACGCTCGGGGACGTGTGGCGCGCGGCGACGACCGGCTGGGTCACCACGGGGCTCGGCGCGCCCGCGCCGGCGGACCCGTTCGTGTCCGCGCTGGTCCCGGCGTCCCTGCTCGCCGGCGGCGCCACGCAGACCGCCGTGAACCTGCTCGTCCCCGCGTGCTTCCTCGCGGCCGGCCTGGGGGCGTGGTTCGCCGCGGGCGCGGTCACGCGCTCCGTGCCGCTCCGGGCCTGGGCGACGCTCGTCTGGGTCGCCGCTCCCGCGCTCCTCACCGCCGTGGGAGCCGGCCGGGTCGGCGCGGTCCTCGTGCACGCGACGCTCCCGTGGCTCGCGCTCGCGGTCGTCCGCGCGCTCGGGCTCCAGCGGCTCGACGTCGTCGCGCACCCGACGCAGGACGTCGTCCGCCGGGGCGCGCGCCGCGAGCCGGGATCGCTCGCGGCCGCCGCCACCGCGGGCCTGCTGTTCGCGGTCGCCGTCGCCGGGGCGCCCGTGCTCCTGCCCGTCGGCGTGGTCGTGCTCGTCGTCGTGGCGCTCGGGGTCCGGGCGCACCGCCGCTACCTCGCCCTCGTCCCCGTGCCGGCCCTCGTGCTCTTCGCTCCGTTCCTCGTGCACGTCGCCCGCACCGCGGGCGACGGCGGGTGGCGGCTGCTGCTCGCCGACCCGGGCGCGCCGGTCGCGGCGACGCCCGCCGCGCCGTGGCAGCAGCTCCTGGGGCTGCCGACCGCGCCCGAGGCGTGGTTCGGGCTCGACGGGAGCGGCGCCGGTGACCTCCTGGCGCGCTGGGCCCCGTTCGCCGCCGGCGCGGTCGTCGTGGCGCTCGCCGTGCTCGCCGTGCTGCGCGGCCGCCGTCTGGCCGTGGGGGCGTGGTTCGTCGCGGCGCTCGGGCTGGCCGCCGCCGTCCTCGCCGGGTCGACCGTCGTGGCCGCGGGGGCGTCGCCCGACGCCCCGGTCACGGGGTGGCCCGGCGCCGGGCTGTCGCTCGCGCTGCTCGCCCTCCTCGGCGCCGCGCTCGCGGGCGCCCCGCGGTGGCCCGGCGCCGGGGCCCCGGCCTGGCGCTCGGGCGCCGTCGTCGCGCTCGCGCTCGTCGTCACCCTGCTCCCCCTCGGGGCCGCCGCGTCCTGGACCGTGGGCGTGCTCGACCGCGACGACGCCCGGGTCGGCTCGGTCGTGGCCACGACCGAGCCGGTGGTGCCGCCGGTCGGCCGCCAGATGCAGTCCTCGCCGCGCCAGGCGCGCGTGCTCACCCTGGAGCACGGTCCGGATGGCGTCGTCGAGTACGCAGCGCTGCGCTCGGACGGTCCGCAGGCGGTCGACTCGTCGGTCGTCGTGCACGCGTGGCAGGCGGCCGACCCCGCGGTGACCGAGGGCGAGCTGCCCCGGCTCGTCGCGGAGCTCGTCTCCGGGACGTCGGCGGACGTCGCCGACGGCCTGGGCCGTCTGGGCGTCGGGGCCGTGCTCCTGCCCGCGTCCGCGCCGGAGGACCAGGCGCGGGCCGAGCTCGTCGCCCGGCTCGACATGGTGCCGGGGCTCGAGCGCATGACGGAGGGCCGCTCGGCGCTGCTCTGGCGCGTCGTGCCCGAGGGAGGCGAGCCGTCGTGGGCGCGCGTCGAGTCCGGCGCGGGCGTCGAGCCGCTGGCCGCGGACCGCGACGCGCTGCGCCCGGTCGTCACGACCGTGCCCGAGGGGGCTGAGGACCGGCAGGTCGTCCTCGCGGAGGACGCGTCGTCCGGGTGGCGCGCGACGCTCGACGGCCGCCCGCTGGAGGCGGTCGACCCGGCGACGACCGGCGGGTTGCAGGCCTTCGCCCTCGGGACCGACGCCGGGCGGCTCGAGGTGTACCACGCCGCGGACCACCGGTCCGGCTGGATGGCGGCGGCGGGCGTGACCCTGGTCGTGTACGTGCTGCTCGCGGTGCCGGTCCGGCGCCGTCGCGCGGGAACGAGGTAGGAACGGTGACGACGACGAACGGGACGAGCCCCGACGAGGCTCCGGAGAAGGACGCGCGTCCCGGGCGCGCCCGGGCGGTGGTGCGCCGCGTCACGACGACGGGCGCCGGGCTGGTCGGCATCCTGGCGGTGGGCGCGGTCGTCCTGCTCGGGAGCACGGGCGCGGCGCTCCTGCCCGCGGCACCGGCCCCGGCGGACCCCGTCGAGGAGGTCACGGTCGAGCCCGCCCAGGAGGTCTCGGTCTGCCCGGGCCCGGCGCGGCTCACCGACCCCGAGACGGTCGGAGACGCGCAGTTCGGTCCCGCGCCGGTCGGCACGACCAGCCGCCTGCGGGCAGTGGTCGAGGGCGAGGGGACCGCCGGGCTCGGCGTGCTCGACGGCGGCGACCTCGAGGAGCAGGAGCTCGCGCCCGGGCCGGGCGCCGACGTCACCGTGGGCGACGTCGAGGACCCCGCGCACGGCGCCGTCCTGACGGTGCGCCCCGCCCAGGACGCGTCCCCGCGCGTGGCCGCGTCCGTCGGCTCCGTGACGACTGACGGCGACCTGCGCGGGCTCGCCGCGGCGAGCTGCTCCCGGCCGGGCATCAGCCAGTGGCTCGTCGGCGGGAGCACCGAGATCGGCAGCAGCTCCCAGCTCGTGCTCCAGAACCCCGGCCTCACGCCCGCGGTCGTCCAGGTGCAGGTCTGGGGGCAGGGGGGCGAGGTCGTGCTCTCCGGCGGCGGGCAGCAGCTCGTCGGTCCGGGGCAGGAGGTCGTGACCCTGGTCGAGGCGGCGGCCCCCGAGCAGCGCCGCCTCGTCGTCCACGTGGCCGCGTCGGGCGGCCTCGTGTCGGCGTACCTGCAGCACTCGACGCTCGACGGCCTCGTCCCGCTCGGCGTCGACCACGTGGTCCCGGGCGCGGAACCGACGACGGACCTCGCGCTGGCGGGCGTCACGAGCGTCGGGGAGGCGGTCGACGACCCGCACGCCCCGCAGCTGCGCCTGCTCGCCCCGGGCGAGGAGGCCGGGAACGCGCGCGTCACGGTCTACGGCGAGGACGGCGCCGTGCCCCTGCGCGGGGCCGAGGAGATCACGCTCACGCCCGGCGTCGTCACGGACGTGTCGCTCGGCGGCCTGCCCGCGGGCGCGTACGCCGTCTCCGTGCACGCCGACGTCCCCGTCGTCGGCGGCGCGTCCGTCGACCGCCGCGGCGAGCCGGACCCCGACCTGCTCCACGAGGAGCGGCAGTACGACCGCGCCTGGGTCGCGGCGCGACCGCTGCCGCCCGTGAAGGACGCGGCGAGCGCCGACGAGAGCGCCGGGTCCGCCGACGACGCGTCGCCCGCCGGTCAGGTGGCGCTCGTCCCGGGCACGTCCTCCGCGCTGACGCTCGCCGCCGTCCCCGCGGCGCGTGCCGACGAGGACGAGCCGACGGGCTCGCTCGAGCTCCTCGTGCGCGTCTACGACGAGAGCGGCGCGGAGGCGGGCACGACGACCCTGACGCTCCGCGCGGGCACGACGCAGACGCTCGACCCGGCGACGGTGCGGGCAGAAGGGTCGGAGGCCGTCCCCGCGGCGGTGACGGTCGACGTCGTCGGGGAGGACGACGGCCTGCTCCCCGTCTGGTCGCTCACGGCGAGCGCAGGCCCGCCGAGCGGCGACGAGGGCGACGGCGCGCCGAGCCTCGTGTCGGTGCTCCTGCCGGTCACGGAGGCGCCCGCCGCGCACGAGGTCGCGGTCCGCGCGTCGGACACCGCCGGGCTCGGACGCTAGGCGACGGTCAGCGGTCGCCCGTGTAGCGCGGGTCGATCTCCTCGGGGGTGCGGGCCAGCAGGTGCGCGACCTGCTCGACGAGCACGTCGCGGACGAGGTCCTCGAGGTCCTCGGCGTCGAACGCGCGCGCCTCGACGGGCCGCCGGTAGACCACGATGCGGGCGGGCTGGCCCGACTCGGCCGGGAAGCACCGGCCGAGCGGCACGCCGCCGTCCTCCCAGGGCGCCGGGTCCGACGGCGGGACGTCCTCCACCGCGAACTCCGTCCCGCGCAGCTGCTTCGCCCACGAGCGCTGCACGCGCTCCACGACGTCGAGCACGACGTCGTCGAACTTCTCCGCGCGCGTGCGGCTCGCGGGCGCGGTCGGCGGCAGGAGAGGACCCCGGATGCCGCGTCCCCGGCGGTCGCGGCGTCGCGGCACCGGGCCGTGGCCGCCCGGCCCCGGGGCGCGCGGCGGGATGACGAGCTCGTCGAACGAGACCGGGGGAGGGGTGACGGCGCTGCGTCGCGACCAGCGGTCACGGGCCCGGCGCCCTGCGCCGGCCGGGTCGGGGCGCGAGCCGGGGGACGGAGAGTTGCCACGCACACCACGACTCTAGTCGGCCGTCGCCCTGCGCACCGGGGCTCGCCGGGCCCTCCCACGAACCCGGCCGGGACCAGCCACGGCCCGGCGCGGGGCGCGGACGGCGTGTGGCGTCTCCAGGACCGCTCGGGAAGGCGTAAGGTCAGGCCGTGAGATCCGTCAGGCAGTGCTCGCGCACGGCGTGCGTCCGTGCCGCCGTCGCGACCCTCACCTACGTCTACGCCGACTCCACGGCGGTCCTGGGCCCGCTCGCGCACCTCGCCGAGCCGCACAGCTACGACCTGTGCGCCGAGCACGCGGAGCGGCTCACCGCACCGCGCGGCTGGGAGGTCGTGCGCCTGTCGCCGCAGTTCGTCGAGACCGGTCCCAGCGACGACGACCTCTCCGCGCTCGCCGACGCCGTCCGCGAGGCGGGCAAGGTCCGCACCGAGCCGGAGCCGCCGGACGTCACCGAGGTCGGACGCCGAGGGCACCTGCGGGTCCTGCGCGCCGAGGCCGACTGACCTACCCCTGCAGCGTCCGGACGAACGCGGCGACCTCGTCCGCGCGGGGGAGGGATCCCGCCGCGAGCGCCTCCCGCAGGGACGGCGCCGCCGCGTCCTTCGCGGAGAACGACGGCACGAGGGCGCGCCCGTCCGGACCGGTGGTCGGCCACTCGATGGCGAGCTCGGGGTCGGTCGGGTCGACGCCGTGCTCCCGCTCGGGGGCGTACCCGCTCGAGCACAGGTAGACGACGGTCGCGCCGTCCTCGAGCGCCATGAACGCGTGCCCCACGCCCTCGGGGAGGAACACGGCGCGGCGCTCGCGGGCGTCCAGCAGGACCGCGTCCCAGCGCCCGAAGGTGGGCGACCCGACGCGGAGGTCGACCACGACGTCGAGCACGGACCCCGTGACGCAGGTCACGTACTTCGCCTGCCCGGGCGGTACGTCGGCGTAGTGGATCCCGCGCACGACGCCCGCCCTCGACACCGAGGCGTTCGCCTGGGCGAGGTCGAGGTCGCGCCCCGTCGCCTCGCGCAGGGCCGCGGCCGTGAACCACTCGAGGAAGACCCCTCGGTCGTCGGCGTGCTGGCGCGGCAGCAGCTCCCACGCGCCGGGGACGGTGAGCTCACGGACGTTCATGGTGCTCCTCGGTAGGGTGCCGTGCGGAGGTGGTCGTGGTGCGGTGGGCGGTGACAGGGGCCGGCGGGATGCTCGGGGCCGAGGTGGTGGCGCTGCTGCGCGCCGGCGGGGAGCCCGTGCGCGCGCTCGACCGCGCGGCGCTCGACGTCACGGACGGGGACGCCGTCGCGCGCGCGCTCGCCGGCGCGGACGTCGTGGTGAGCTGTGCGGCGTACACGGCCGTCGACGCCGCCGAGGCGGACGAGGCGACGGCCTTCGCCGTCAACGCCGTCGGGGCCCAGCACGTCGCCCGCGCGGCGGTTCGCCACGGGGCCCGGCTCGTGCACGTGTCGACGGACTACGTCTTCGACGGCGGGCCCGCCGCCGTCGGGGTCCCGTACGCCGAGGACGCGCCGCTGGCGCCCCGGTCCGCGTACGGCCGGACGAAGGCCGCCGGGGAGTGGGCCGTGCGGACCGAGCACCCGGACGCCCTCGTGGTCCGCACGGCGTGGCTCTACGGCGCGCACGGCGCGTGCTTCCCGCGGACGATCGCCCGGGTGGCGCGCGAGCGCGGAGCGCTCGAGGTCGTCGACGACCAGGTGGGGCAGCCGACGTGGGCGCGGGACCTCGCCGACCTCGTCGTGCGGCTGGTGCGGTCCCCGGCGCCGGGCGGCGTCTACCACGGCACGGCGCAGGGCCGGGCGTCCTGGTGGGACCTCGCTCGCGAGGTCGTCGCCGCGGCCGGGCTCGACCCGGCGATCGTCCGCCCCGTCCCCAGCGCCGCGTCCGCCCGCCCCGCGCCGCGGCCGGCGTGGTCCGTGCTCGGCCACGAGGCGCTGCGCCGGGCCGGCGTCGAGCCCGTCGGCGACTGGCGCGAGCGCTGGGTCGTCGCGGCGGCCGACGTGCTCGCCGGAGCCTCGGCCCCGGGCGCTCACGCGTCGAGCAGCGACAGCAGGTAGGTGCCGTAGCGCGACCGGCCCAGCGCGGCCGCACGCTCGCGCAGGCCGTCGTCGTCGAGGAACCCGCGGCGCCAGGCGACCTCCTCGGGGGCCCCGATCTTCAGGCCCTGCCGGTTCTCGATCGTGCGGACGAAGTCGCTCGCGTCGAGGAGCGAGTCGACCGTCCCGGTGTCGAGCCAGGCGGTCCCGCGCGGCAGGACCTCGACCTGGAGCCGGCCCTCGCGCAGGTAGTGCAGGTTCACGTCCGTGATCTCGTACTCGCCGCGCGCCGAGGGCCGCAGCGAGCGGGCGACGTCGACGACGTCCGCCGAGTAGAAGTACAGGCCCGGCACCGCGTAGCTGCTCCGCGGGTGCACGGGCTTCTCCTCGATGCTCAGGGCGCGTCCCGACCCGTCGAACTCGACCACGCCGTACGCCGTCGGGTCCGAGACGCGGTAGGCGAAGACGGCGCCGCCGTCGATCTCGGCGAACCGCTGGAGCCGGTCGCCGAGGCCGGGCCCGTAGAAGATGTTGTCGCCGAGGACGAGCGCGGCGGAGTCCCCGTCGAGGAAGTCCGCGCCGAGCACGAACGCCTGGGCGAGCCCGTTCGGCTCCGCCTGCACCGCGTAGGAGATGGAGATGCCGAACTGCGAGCCGTCGCCCAGCAGGCGCGTGAACGCGGCGGCGTCGTGCGGTGTCGTGATGACGAGCACGTCCCGCACCCCGGCCAGCAGCAGCGTGGAGAGCGGGTAGTACACCATCGGCTTGTCGTAGACGGGCAGGAGCTGCTTGCTCACCCCGAGCGTGATCGGGTGCAGGCGCGTGCCCGCGCCTCCTGCCAGGACGATCCCCTTCATCCCGGCAGGCTCTCACGACAGCCCCGTGCCGCGGCGGGTGAAATGCCGCCGCGGACCCCGGGGCCGGGGCCCGCCGTCGATAGACTCGCCGCGCCAGGAGGACGTATCGAGGAGGTCGGCTGTGCGGGTGCTCGTGACCGGCGGCGCCGGCTTCATCGGGGCGAACTTCGTGCATCGCACGGTCGAGACGCGGCCCGACGCCGCGGTGGTCGTGCTCGACGCCCTCACGTACGCGGGGGACGCGCGGTCCCTCGACCCGGTGCGCGACCGCGTCGAGCTCGTCGAGGGCGACGTCGCGGACGCCGACCTGGTGGACCGGCTCGTGGGCGAGGCCGACCTCGTGGTCCACTTCGCCGCGGAGTCGCACAACGACAACTCCCTGCGAGACCCGTCCCCGTTCGTCCGGACCAACGTGCTCGGCACGTTCACCCTGCTCGAGGCGGTGCGCCGCCACGACGTGCGGCTGCACCACGTCTCGACGGACGAGGTGTACGGCGACCTCGAGCTCGACGACGTCGCGCGCTTCACGGAGACGACCCCGTACAATCCCTCGTCGCCCTACTCCTCGACGAAGGCGTCGAGCGACCTGCTGGTGCGGGCGTGGGTGCGCTCGTTCGGCGTGCGCGCGACGATCTCGAACTGCTCGAACAACTACGGGCCGTACCAGCACGTCGAGAAGTTCATCCCGCGGCAGATCACCAACCTGCTCGACGGCGGGCGTCCCAAGGTCTACGGGGCGGGCGCGAACGTGCGGGACTGGATCCACGTCGACGACCACAACGACGCGGTGTGGGCGATCGTCGAGCGGGGCGCCGTGGGCGAGACCTACCTCGTCGGGGCGGACGGCGAGCGGTCCAACCTGCAGGTCGTCCAGGACCTGCTCGAGATCTTCGGCCGCGACCGTGACGACTACGAGCTCGTCGCGGACCGTGCGGGGCACGACCTGCGCTACGCGATCGACGCCACGCGGCTGCGGACCGAGCTGGGGTGGGAGCCCGCCTTCACCTCGTTCGGCGACGGTCTCGCCCGGACGGTGGACTGGTACCGCGAGCACGAGGAGTGGTGGCGCCCGGCGAAGGCGCGGACCGAGGAGCGGTACGCGGCGGCCGGGCAGTAGCACGCGCAGCAGCCGTCGCCGTCGCACGCGGTGCACCCGCGGATAGGGTGGGTCGCGTGAGCACCGACCTCTCCCACCTCATCAAGGCGTACGACGTCCGCGGCACCGTCCCGGACCAGCTGAACCCGGAGGTGGCCCGGGCCGTCGGCGCGGCGTTCGCGCGGGCCGTGGTGCTGCCGGAGGCCCCGGCCGGCACGCGGGCCAGCGCCGTGCTGGGGCACGACATGCGCGACTCGGGCCCGGAGCTCGTCGACGCGTTCGCCGCGGGGCTCACGGCCGCGGGGGTGGACGTGACGCGCATCGGGCTGTGCTCGACGGACGGTCTCTACCACGCGTCCGGGGTGCTGGGCGTCCCCGGGGCCATGTTCACCGCGAGCCACAACCCCGCCGTCTACAACGGCATCAAGCTGTGCCGCGCGGGCGCGCGCCCGGTCGGCCAGGACACGGGCCTGATCGACGTACGGACCCTCGCGGAGGGGTACCTGGACGGCGGTCTCCCGCCCGCTGCCGAGGAGCCCGGCACCGTCACGGACCGCGACATGCTCGCGGAGTACGCGGCGTTCCTGCGCGGCCTCGTCGACCTGTCGGGCATCCGTCCGCTCAAGGTCGTCGTCGACGCCGGCAACGGGATGGGTGGGCACACCGTGCCGGCCGTGCTGGGCACGGGCGCGGGACTGCCCGCCCTGCCGCTCGACGTCGTGCCGCTCTACTTCGAGCTCGACGGCACGTTCCCGAACCACGAGGCGAACCCGCTGGACCCGAAGAACCTCGTGGACCTGCAGGCGGCCGTGGTCGAGCACGGGGCCGACCTCGGGCTCGCGTTCGACGGCGACGCCGACCGCTGCTTCGTCGTGGACGAGCGCGGCGAGCCGGTCTCCCCGTCCGCCGTCACGGCGCTGGTCGGCCTGCGGGAGGTCGCGAAGGAGCTCGAGGCCGGGCGCACCCCCACGGTGATCCACAACCTCATCACCTCGCGCGCCGTCCCCGACTTCCTCGGGGCGGCCGGCGCGCGCACGGTCCGCACGCGCGTGGGCCACTCGTTCATCAAGGCGCAGATGGCGGAGCACGACGCCGTGTTCGGGGGCGAGCACAGCGCCCACTACTACTTCCGCGACTTCTTCTTCGCGGACACCGGGATGCTGGCGGCGATGCACGTCCTGGCCGCGCTCGGGTCGCAGCCGCACGCGCTGTCCGACCTCGCGGAGATGTACGAGCCCTACGTCGCCTCGGGGGAGATCAACTCGACCGTGGCGGACGTCCCGGCGGCGCGTGCGCGCGTCGTCGAGGCGTACGTAACCCAGCAGGGGGCCGGCCCGGTCGAGGTCGACGAGCTCGACGGCCTGACGGTCTCCCACTGGGGCTCTCACCCGCAGTGGTGGTTCAACCTGCGGGCGTCCAACACGGAGCCGCTCCTGCGGCTCAACGTCGAGGCCGCTGACGAGGACATCATGGAGAAGGTGCGCGACGACGTCCTGTCGCTCGTGCGCACGGACGACGACGAGGAGCGAGCATGAGCCTGCAGATCGACCCCTGGGTGCGCGAGGCGCTGCGGTGCCCGGTGACGGGCGCCCGCCTCGTGGACGGGACGAGCCCCTCCGGCGAGCCGGAGCTGCACTCGACCGACCTGGGGCGTCCGCTCGCGTACCCCGTGCGCGACGGCATCCCGGTGCTGCTGGAGGACGACGCGCGCGAGCTCTGAGGGCACCGCGTCCCGCAGCACGACCGAAGGCCGGCCCCCGCCAGGGAGCCGGCCTTCGGCGTCGGGCACCGAGGGTGCCCGCACGGCTGCGGCGAACCGGGACCGCAGCCCGTCCGGGACGGGCCCTGCCGGGCCCGTCGGAGCGCGGGTGGTCGGGGCGTCAGACGCCCGCGGCCTCCTTGAGGTCGTCGACGAACGTCGGGTTCTCCTCGAGCCACGCCTCGACGGCGGCCTGCTCGTCGGCGTACTCGTCGGAGTTGAACATCATGTTCTCGAGCGAGAACAGCTGCTCGTCGTCGAGGGAGAACGCGCCGAGCATCTTCGTCAGCGTCGGGTAGCGCTCCTCGAAGTCGGACGAGCCCCACATGTGGATCTTCTCCGCCTCGCCGAGCGCGCCCTCGGGGTCCTCGAGGTCGCGGACGGGGAACTCGTCGTAGGCCCAGTGCGGGCGCCACAGCGTGACCGCGATGTTCTCGCCGCTGTCGGTCGCGCCCTTGAGCTCGGCGAGCATCGCGGGGGTGGAGGAGATGGAGTAGTCCATGTCCTCGAGGCCGTAGGTGGGGATGACCTGGTCCTGGGTGATCTCGGTCAGGCCGGCGCCCGCCTCGATGCCGACGAGCTTGTTGCCGTACTCGTCGGACATGGCCGCGAGGTCCTCGAGGGACTGCGCGGGGGAGTCCTCGTTCACCGCGATGGTGAGCTTGGCGTCGTCGTACCAGTAGCCGAGGTCGGTGATCTCGCCGCCGTACTTCTTCTCGTACGACGCGTGCGTGTAGGGCAGCCAGACGTCGAGCGTGAGGTCGAAGTCCCCGCCGACGAGGCCGGTGTAGACGACGCCGACGTCGGCGGTCTGCGTCGACACGTCGTAGCCCTCGTCCTCGAGGATGGTGGTCCACAGGTGGGAGACGGCGATGCCCTCGTCCCAGCCGGACGGGATGCCGATGGAGACGGACGTCTCGTCCTCGCCGGTGGAGGAGGCGCCGTCGCCGGAGCCGCCCGAGCCGGAGTCGGACGCGCAGCCGGTGAGCGCGAGGCCGAGGACGGCGGTCGCGGCGACGGCGGCGGTGCGGGTGGTGCGCTTGCGTGCGGGGGTCATGCGTTCCTTCCGTGGGCCGGGGGGCCCGGTCGGGGTGCCCGACGGCGGGTGCGTGGGGCGGGGTCCCGGCGTGCGGCCGGGGACGGTGGGTGGCGCGGTCAGACGCGCGCCGCGGCGAGGGCGCGCGCCACGGGGGCGCGGTCGCCGAGCGCGGAGGTCACGCGGTCGAGGAACATCGCGAGGATGACGACGGCGAGGCCTGCCTCGAACCCGAGCGCCACGTCGACGCGCTGGAGTGCGGCGACGACGTCCTCGCCCAGGCCGCCGGCGCCGACCATGCCGGCGATGACGACCATGGAGAGCGAGAGCATGATGACCTGGTTGACGCCCGCCATGATCGTGGGCAGGGCGAGCGGGAGCTGGATCTGGCGCAGGATGCGGCCGGGGGTCGAGCCGAACGCCTGGCCGGCCTCGACCACCTCCTTGTCGACCTGCCGGATGCCCAGCTCGGTGAACCGGACGCCGGGGGCCATGGCGAAGACGATCGTCGCGATGATCCCGGGCACGGGCCCGGTGAGGAAGATGACGACGGTCGGGATGAGGTAGACGAACGCCGGCATGGTCTGCATGAAGTCGAGCACGGGCCGCACGACGGCGGAGACGCGGTCGTTGCGCGCGGCCCAGATGCCGAGCGGGATCGCGATGGCGATCGCGAGGACGGCGGACAGCAGGACGAGCGCGAGGGTGTCCATCGCGTTGTCCCACTGGTTCACGCCCGCGATGAGGACGAAGCCGACGAGCGTGCCGACCGCGAGCCGCCAGCCCTTGACGAAGAACGCCAGCGCGGCGAGGGCGATCGCGACGACCCAGAACGGCGGGCCGGAGAGCACGGCGTCGAGCCCGTCGTAGACGCCCACGAGGACGTCCTTGATGAACCGGAAGAGCGGGCGGAACGTGGTGGTGACCCAGCCGACGAAGGCGTCGACCCACTCGCCGAGCGGGATGCGGGGGACGAGGGTGTCGTTCACGCGGCACCGCCTTCCGTCGGGGCGGCCGCGAGCGGGGCGGAGCCCTCCGCCGGCGCGTCCTGGACGACGGGCGTCTGCCCGAGGTCGATCTCGCCGGTCTTCGGCTGGTCGCCGGGGACCATGGCCTCGAGGAGCGTGACGCGGGGGACGACGCCGACGAGGCGGCCCTGCTCGTCCGTGACCGCGACGGGCAGCGGCGACTCCGCGGCGGGGGCGAAGACCTCCGCGAGCGGGGTGTCGGGGGAGACGGGCGCGACGCCCTGGCGCACGAGGCCGTCGAGGCTGTCCTGGCCCTTCTTCAGGGCGGCGACCGCGTCCTCGTCGCGCACGACGCCCTGGAGGCGGCGCTGGCGGTCGACGACGTACGCGGCCGAGACCTGCGCCTCGCGCATCGTGCGGCTCGCCTGGCGGGGACCGCCGGAGAGCGGGACGACGACGGCGGGGCGCACCATGACGGACGACGCCGTGAGGACGCGCGTGCGGTCCACGTCGGCGACGAACTGGGCGACATAGTCGTTCGCGGGGTCGGACAGGATCTGCTCGGCGGTGCCGATCTGCACGATCCGGCCGTCGCGCATGACGGCGATCCGGTCGCCGAGGTGCATCGCCTCGTTGAGGTCGTGCGTGATGAAGACGATCGTCTTGCCGAGCGTCTGCTGGAGCTCGAGGAGCTGCTCCTGCATCTCGCGCCGGATGAGCGGGTCGAGCGCGGAGAACGCCTCGTCCATGAGCAGGACGTCGGTGTCGGCGGCGAGCGCGCGGGCGAGCCCGACGCGCTGGCGCATGCCGCCGGAGAGCTGCGAGGGCAGGGAGTCCTCCCAGCCGCCGAGCCCGACGAGGCCGAGCGCGGTGCGGGCCTTCTCGCGGCGCTCCGCCTTGCCGACGCCCTGGATCTCCAGGGGGTAGGCGGCGTTGTCGAGCACCGTGCGGTGGGGCAGGAGCGCGAAGTGCTGGAAGACCATCGACACGTGCTTGCGGCGCAGCGCGCGCATCTGCTTGGCGTCGGCCTGGGCGAGGTCGGTGCCGCCGAGCAGCACGTGCCCGGACGTCGGCTTCCACAGCCCGTTGAGCATGCGGATGAGCGTCGACTTGCCGGAGCCCGAGAGGCCCATGACGACGAAGATCTCGCCCTGCTTCACGTCGAACGACGCGTCGATGACCGCGGCGGTGCCGAGCGGCTTGACGTCGTCGCGGCTCGCGCCCTGCTCGAGGCGGCGGATCGCCTCGACGGGGCGGCGCCCGAAGACCTTGTAGACGTCGCGGACCGAGAGCGCGGTCGCGCGGTCGTCGGTGCCGACGGTCGCGGCGCCGGCGTGCGCGGCCGGGTCGGTCGGCACGGGTGTGCTGAGAGCTGTCATGCGGTGGGTGTCGCCACCTTCCGGTCGTGGACCAGCGTCACGCCCCTCCGGAGCACCCGGGTGCGGGCGCTCGACGAGAGGGCACGGCAGGAGGCCCCGGGTGCGAGGACGTCCTCCCTGGGGTGGCGCGTCCGGCCGGTTGCCCCCGCAGGGGCCGGCGCACACAGGGCCTCACGCTGATCCGATGTCAATCGGTTCGCGCCCACCCTGCCTGATTCGAGGTTCAACTTCTACCCAGGACCCCCGCACCGGGGGCGATTCCAGGACGATTCTTGACCGAGCATCGTTGGAATGGTGCGGATGACGGCGGAACCGGGATCGTTATCCCTTCGTGATCTTGAGATGGTCAAGCGTTCGTGTTACGCGCGCGCCCGGGCGCGCGCGCCGGACGAACGGTGGTGCTCCGGGACCGGGCGGTCCGCGCCCCGGCCGGACGGCGTCGTCCTCGGTAGGCTGGTGCCGGGCGGGCCGCGGTCCCGTCCCGCGCGGACGGGAGCCCCCAGCGCAGCAACCGACCAGTCATCGGCAGCCACCGCGGAGCCGGCACCACCGGCCCCGCCGGCACCGAGAACGCACAGGAGAACCATGTCCACCACAGCGCAGGCCCCGACCTCCGGCGCCACCCCCGGCTTCGACGAGATCCCCGGCCGGTACAAGGTCCGCGACCTGTCCCTGGCCGAGGCGGGCCGCCACCAGCTCCGCCTCGCCGAGCACGAGATGCCCGGCCTCATGGCGCTGCGCGCCGAGTACGGGGAGTCGCAGCCGCTCGCGGGCGCCCGCATCGCCGGCTCCCTGCACATGACCGTGCAGACGGCCGTCCTCATCGAGACGCTCGTCGCGCTCGGCGCGCAGGTGCGCTGGGCGAGCTGCAACATCTTCTCGACGCAGGACGAGGCGGCGGCCGCCGTCGTCGTCGGACCGCACGGGACGCCCGAGGACCCGCAGGGCGTCCCGGTGTTCGCGTGGAAGGGCGAGAGCCTCGAGGAGTACTGGGACTGCACCGAGCAGATCCTCGTGTGGCCGGGGGACGAGTCGCCCAACCTCATCCTCGACGACGGCGGCGACGCCACGATGCTCGTCCACCTGGGCCTGCAGTACGAGCGCGCGGGCGTCGTCCCGCCGGACACGCTCCCGGGCGAGCCGGACCACACCCACGAGATGAACGTCGTGCGCGGGGTGCTGCGCCGCGCGCTCGAGGCCGACCCGCTGCGCTGGACGACGATCGCGCAGGAGATCCAGGGCGTCACCGAGGAGACGACGACGGGCGTGCACCGCCTCTACCAGCTCGCCGAGTCGGGCGAGCTGCTCTTCCCGGCGATCAACGTCAACGACTCGGTCACCAAGTCGAAGTTCGACAACAAGTACGGCATCCGCCACTCGCTGCCCGACGGCATCAACCGCGCGACCGACGTCCTCATGGGCGGCAAGGTCGCGTTCGTCGCGGGCTACGGCGACGTCGGCAAGGGCGCGGCCGAGGCGTTCCGCGGCCAGGGCGCGCGCGTCATCGTGTCCGAGGTCGACCCGATCTGCGCGCTCCAGGCCGCGATGGACGGCTACCAGGTCGCCCGGATCGAGGACGTGCTCGGCGAGGCCGACTTCTTCATCACGACCACGGGCAACAAGGACGTCATCCGCGCCGAGCACCTCGTCGCGATGAAGGACAAGGCCGTCGTCGGCAACATCGGCCACTTCGACAACGAGATCGACATGGCCGGCCTCGCCGAGGTGCCCGGGGTGTCGCGCACCGAGATCAAGCCCCAGGTCCACGAGTGGACGTTCGCGGAGCCGGGCCCCGACGGCCAGCCCGCGGGCCGCTCGGTCGTCGTGCTCTCCGAGGGCCGCCTGCTCAACCTGGGGAACGCGACGGGCCACCCGTCGTTCGTCATGAGCAACTCGTTCTCGAACCAGGTGATCGGCCAGATCGAGCTCTACCAGGACGCGACGGCCGCCGCGCGCGAGGGGCGCGAGCGCGCCTACGCGCGCCAGGTCTACCGGCTGCCCAAGGTGCTCGACGAGAAGGTCGCGCGCCTGCACCTCGACGCGCTCGGCGTCCGGCTCACCGAGCTCTCGCCGTCTCAGGCGGACTACCTGGGCGTCCCCGTCGAGGGGCCGTACAAGCCGGAGCACTACCGCTACTGAGCACTGCCCCGAGTCGTCCGGCACGCGCCGAGGAGGTCGCATGGACCCGTCGTCCGACGAGCGCACGCCGGTCGTGCCCTCGCCCCCCGCGGGCGAGGGCACGGCGGGGCCGGCCGACGAGGTGCGCGACGAGCCGCCGCCCGGCCGGGTGCGGCCGCTGTGGCACCGCGTGGGCGACCGCTGGGAGCGCGAGCCCCCGCACGACCTCCTGTACGGCGCGATCGTCGCGGGGTTCGTCATGGCGGTCTCCAGCGTGCACGCGCCGACGGGCGACCGCGTCGTGCTCGCGACGACCCTCGTGGCGGTGGGCTACTGGCTCGCGCACTGCTACGTGGACGCGGTGAGCGGACGCTTCCACGACACCGGGCACTCGCTGTGGGGCCGCACGGTCGTCGCGCTGCGGTCCAACGTCGGGGTGCTCCTCGGCGCGCTCCCCGGGATCGTCGTGTACCTCGTGGCGCTCGCGGCCGGGCTCGACGCCGAGGGCGCCGCCCTCGTCGCGGTGTGGTTCACCGTCGTCCTGCTCGGTGTGGTGGGGTTCCTCGCCGCGTACCGCGCGGGGGCGCGCGGAGGCCTGCTGGTGGGAGAGACGCTGCTCGCCGCGGCGTTCGGCGGCGTGGTCATCGCGGTCAAGTACCTGCTGCACTGACGGCAGGCACGGGGGTTGTCCCCACCCGGGTGCGGCGGACGCCACCCTGTCGTCGCCGCACGCGCGCGCCCAGACTGGCACCATGACTGCCGTGACCCCTGACCAGCCGAGCGTCGTGCCCGCGGGCGAGCCCTCGCCCGGCGCGCCCGAGGCGGCCGTGCCGACGCCGCACCCCTCCGCGGTGCCGTCGACGCCCGCCGCGCCGTCGGACCCCTCGGCGTCCGCCGTGGCCGCCGCGCCCGGGGTCCCGGGCGCGTTCGCGGGCTCGCAGCCCGACCCGCGGTACGTGGACCACCGCGAGCGGGTCGGCTTCGCGCGCGCACCGTTCGCGGGGCGCACGTGGCGCGAGTACGGGTACCTCTCGCTCGCGCTCCTGCTGGCGCCCTTCGCGTTCTCCTACGGGCTGTTCTCCGTGGTCTTCCTCGTCGCGATGATCGTGCCCGTCCTGGGCCTCGTCGTCGCGGGGTGGGTCGTGGTCGGCGGGCGCGGCTGGGGCTCGATGTACCGGTCGCTCGCGCGGTCCCTGCTCGGGGTCGACGTCGCCGCCCCCGCCCCGTACACGCGCCGCCGCGGCTTCTGGAGCACGCTGTGGAGCGGGATCGGCGACGGCACGGGGTGGCGGGCCGTGCTGTTCCTCCTCGTGACGTTCCCGCTCGCCATCCTGTCCTTCGTCGTGAGCACGGTGCTCCTCGCCGTCGGGCTGGGCGGCATGACGCACTGGCTCTGGTCGCGGTGGCTGCCCCCGCAGCAGGCCGCGGACGGGTCGTGGCACCGTGGCGCGCAGATCGGCGTCGACTGGTACGTCGACACGCCGGCGCGGCAGCTCGGCCTCGTGCTCCTCGGGGCGCTCTTCCTGTGGGTCTGGCCGCACGTGACCCGCGCGTTCGCGCACCTCTTCCGCGTGCTCACCGTCGCGCTGCTCGGCCCCACGCTGTCCAGCCTGCGCGTCGCCGACCTCGAGGAGTCGCGCGGGCGCACGGTCGAGGACGCCGACGCGAAGCTGCGCCGCATCGAGCGCGACCTGCACGACGGCACCCAGGCGCGCCTCGTCGCGGTCGCGATGCAGCTCGGCGAGGCCAAGGAGCAGCTCGCGGCGGGCGGCGACGCGGGCGACGCGCTCGAGCTCGTCGACCTCGCGCACTCGTCGACCAAGGAGGCGCTCGTCGAGCTGCGCGAGCTCGCTCGGGGCATCCACCCGCCCGCGCTCGACAACGGCCTCGCCGTCGCGCTCGAGACCCTCGCGGCGCGCTCGCCCCTGCCGGTGACGGTCGACGTCGACCCGGCCGTCGAGGCGTCCGGCCGGCTCGCCCCCGCGGTCGAGTCCATCGCGTACTTCTGCGTCGCCGAGCTCGTGACCAACGCCGTCAAGCACGCGCGCGCGACCGGGGTGTACGTGCTCGTGGAGCGCCAGGGCAGCGGCCGCGGGGCGCGCCTGCGCCTGCGGGTGCGCGACGACGGCCAGGGCGGCGCACGCGTCGTGCAGCCGGGCTCGGACGGGCACCGCTCCGGGCTCGCGGGTCTCGCGGAGCGCGTGCGCTCCGTGGACGGCTCGCTCGAGCTCACGAGCCCCGTGGGCGGCCCGACGGTCGTCACGGTCCTCCTGCCCGTGCGGGTCTGACGTGCTGCGCACGGACGGGACGGTCCTGCCCGGGCGGCGGGGCGGCGTCGGGCAGGATGTCCTCGGGGCACCACGCCCGCCCGGGCCGCCCGGCCCGTCCGACCGGAAGGACACCATGCGGCTCGTCATCGCCGAGGACTCCGCCATCCTGCGCGACGGTCTCGTCGCGCTCGTCACCCGCCGCGGCCACGAGGTCGCGGCGGCGGTCGCGGACGGCGACGAGCTCGTCGCACAGGTCGCGCGGCTCGCGGCGCAGGACGCGCTGCCGGACGTCGCCGTCGTCGACATCCGCATGCCGCCGACGTTCACCGACGAGGGGCTGCGCGCCGCGCTCGCGCTGCGCGCGGCGCACCCCGACCTCGGGGTGCTGCTGTTCTCCCAGTACGTCGAGACGCGGTTCGCGAGCGAGCTGCTCACGGGCGGGGCGCGCGGCGTCGGCTACCTCCTCAAGGACCGCGTCGCGGACGTCGGGGAGTTCGTCGACGCGCTCACGCGCATCGCCGCGGGCCAGACCGTCCTCGACCCGGAGGTCGTGAGCCAGCTCATGGGGGCGTCGCGGTCCGACGACGGTCTCGCGCGCCTCACGCCGCGCGAGACCGAGGTGCTCGAGCTCATGGCGCAGGGCCGCTCGAACTCCGCCATCGCGGAGGCCCTGTTCCTCTCCTACGGCGCGGTCGAGAAGAACGTCACCTCGATCTTCGGCAAGCTCGGGCTGCCGCAGGACGCCGGCGACCATCGCCGCGTCCTCGCGGTGCTGCGCTACCTCAAGGTCTGAGCAGCTCCAGGTCTCAGCGGCGCACGGTCCGAGCGGCGGGGGACAACCCCCCGGAACCTCGGTGGACGACCGCGACGCGGTCGGGGGACCGTCCCGTACCGGGACGAACGGGATTTTTCGAGACTGGTGAGCACCGGGAGACCTCCCGGGCCCGCCGACCGAGGAGCATCCCGTGGCCGTCCTGTCGCCACCCCCCGCCCGACCCCGCGCGTCGTCGCCCGTCCGCCCGGCTCAGCCCCGGCTCCGGGACACCGCCCCGCCGGCTCCGCGCCGGGACCGGCCCGGCACGGCGGCCGCAGCGGGCGAGGGCCCTCGCCGCCCGTCGCGCGACGTCTTCGTCGACGCGGTGCGCGCCGTCGCGACCCTCAGCGTCCTCACGGTGCACTGGCTCATGGCGGACGCGACGTGGGACGGCGAGCAGCTCCGGATCGGGAACGCGCTCGCGCACGGCGGAGGGTGGGCCGTGACGTGGGTGCTCCAGGTGCTCGCCCTGCTGTTCTTCGCGGCGGGCGCGTCGGCGGCGTACGGGCTGCGGCGGGCCGACGATCGCACGGGGACCGCGGCCCGGGGCCGGGTCGTGACCCGTCCGAGCGCCGTCGCCGACCTGGCCGACGGCGTCCGCCTCGCCGGCGCCCGGCTGCCCCGCCTGCTGCGTCCGGTGGCCGTCTTCGTCGGGGCGTGGGTGGTGGCCGTCGGCGTCCTGCTGGCCGTCGGGCTCCCGGCCGACGCCGTCCGCTCGCTCGCGACGCTCGCGCCGCAGCTCCTGTGGTTCCTCGCGGTCTACCTCGGCCTCGTCGTGCTCACGCCGCTCCTGCGCCGCGCGCTGCACGCCGCCGGCTGGTGGGCCGTCGCCGGTCTCGCCGCCGCCCCGCTCGCGGTCGAGGCGCTGCGGTTCGGCGCAGGCTTCGAGCGGCTCGCGCTCGTGAACGTGGTGCTCGTGTGGGCCGTGCCGTACGCCGTCGGGCTCCTCTACGCCGACGCCCGCTCCGGTCTGCGGGTCGTGCGCCGGGGCCGCCTCGTCCCCGTCGCCGCCGTGCCGCGTCCCGGGGTGCTCGTGGCCGTCGGGCTCGCCGCGGCGGCCCTCGCCGCCCTGCTCGTGGCCGTCGGGCCCTACCCGGTCTCGCTCATCGGCATGCCGGGCGACACGATGTCCAACCTGGGGCCGCCGACCGCGCCCGTCGTGCTGCACGCCGTCGCGCTCGTCGCGCTCGCGCTCGCTGCGCGGGGACCGCTCGTGCGCTGGGCCGACGGCCGGGGACGGTCCGTCGTCCGCGGTCTCGCACGGCGCTCGATGACCGTGTACCTGTGGCACCTCACCGCGATGGTGGTCGTGGTCGGGGTCGTCCTCGTGGTGCTCGGCCAGGAGCTCCCTGCCGTGGGCGGCGCCGACTGGTGGGCGAGCCGACCCGTCTGGTTCGGTGCGTTCGCCCTCGTGCTCGTCGGGATCGCGCGCGTCGTCGGGCGGTTCGAGGACGCCCCGGGGAGGCGCCGCACGCGTCAGCGCGTCGGGTCGGGCACCGAGTAGGGGAGCCGGTGGAGCAGCTCGGCCTGCTCGCGCGCGGCGGCCTGCGCGCGCTGGGCCGTCGCGCGGTCCCGGTCCCGGCGCTCGGTGAGCACGGCGAGCAGGAACGTCTCGGGGTGGGTGCCGGGCGGCGGGCCCGGCGCGACGTACCGCTCGACCTGCCCCGCGAGCTCCTGGCCGAGCCGCGCGCGCGACGCCGGGTGCAGGCGGGCGGCGCGCCCGAGGAACTGCCGGGCGGCGAGCGCGAGGCCGTCCGGCAGGCGCCGCATGTCCGCGTGCGCGGCCCACGCGGCGAGGTAGGGCGGCATCGCGAGGGGGGCGAGCGTCGGTCGCCCGCCCCGCACGCGGATCGCGTACGTGCCCGCGGCCATGTCGCCGAGCCGCTTGCCCTTGTCGTTCGTCAGCGACGCGACCAGCGCGACCGAGCCGAACGTCAGCCAGATCTCCCCGACCCCGACGAGCGCCCGCAGGAACGCGTGCCGGAACCGGACCGGGCCGCCGTCGTCGCGCACGACCCGGATGCCGAGCGCGAGCTTGCCGAGCGAGCGCCCGCGCGAGAGCGTCTCGACCGTGGTCGGGATGACGACCATGACGAGGACCGAGAAGGCGATGAGGATCGCGGTGACCATGTCCAGCTCGAGCGACCCCAACGAGGCGCCGAGCACGAAGAGCGTGGCGACGAAGAACACGAGCACGACGAGCAGGTCGAGCGCGAGCGCCAGCCCGCGCGTCGCGAACGACGCCGGTCGCGCGTCCAGGACCACGCCCTCGCCGATCACGATGCCTTCGCGCACGCCCGCTCCCGTCCTCGCCGTCGCGGGTCCTGCCCGCCCGTCGGTCGGCGCACCGGTGGCACGCCCCGTGTGGCAGGGTATCGGTCGTGGACCTCGACGCCTTCACCGACGTGCACGGCGCGGAGTGGGACCGCCTCGACGCGCTCGTCCGCCGCCGCACGCTCGACGGCGCGGAGGCCGACGAGCTCGTCCGGCTCTACCAGTCCGTCGCCACGCACCTGTCGACCGTGCGCTCCGTCGCGCCGGACCCGGTGCTCATCTCGCGCCTGTCCGTGCTCCTCGGGCGCGCCCGCACGCGCATCGCGGGGGCGCACGAGCCCGCGTGGCGGGACGTCGTGCGGTTCCTCACCGTGTCCCTCCCGGCCGCGCTCTACCGGATCCGGTGGTGGTCGGTCGGCGTGACCGCCGCCTTCCTCCTCGTCGCGGTCGTCGCGGGCGTCTGGGTCGCGACGACGCCCGAGGGCCTCGCGTCCATGGGGCCGCCCAGCGTCCAGGAGGACTACGTGAACGACGCGTTCGCGTCCTACTACGACCCGGGCGTCGACTTCGCCGCCGTCGTGTGGACCAACAACGCGCGGATCGCGGCCTTCTGCGTGGGCCTGGGGATCACGGGCGTCTTCCCCGTGTGGGTGCTGTTCCAGAACGCGGTCGGCGTCGGCTCGATCGGCGGCATGATGGCCGCGCACGGCGAGCTCCCGCTCTTCCTCCAGCTCATCGCGCCCCACGGGCTGCTCGAGCTCATGTCGATCTTCGTCGCCGGCGCCGCCGGGCTGCGGATCTTCTGGGCGTGGATCGACCCCGGCCCGCTGCCGCGCTCGCGCGCCCTCGCGCAGGAGGGCCGGGCGCTCGTCACCGTCGCGATCGGCCTCGCGATCGCGCTCGCGGTCTCCGGCGTCATCGAGGGGTTCGTCACCGGGTCGGACCTGCCGTGGTGGCTCAAGATCGCGATCGGGGCCGTCGCGCTCGCGGCGTTCTGGGTCTACACGATCGTGCTCGGGCGCCGCGCGGTCCGGGCCGGAGAGACGGGCGACCTCACGGCCGACCACGCGGGCGACGCGGCCCCCGTCGCGGCCTGACCCACGACGCCGGGCGTCAGTCGTCGAGCACGACGCGCGCCCGCGCGTGCGGCCACCCGCACCGCACCCAGTCCTCGGCGCGCGCGACGACCTCGTCGCGCACCGCGGGGTCGCGCAGGCGGTCGGCGAGGCTCGGCGCCTCGCCGCCGGACGCGCCGGGGCCGCTCCGTGCGCGCAGGGGCCGCACCTCGACGTGCACGACGACGTCCGTCCCGTCGGCCGGGCGCGTCCCGTCGGCCGGGGCCGCCGCTCGGGCGCCGCGCGCGGCCGCTGTTCGGGCGATGGGGGTGCCCGGGGCCGCTGCTCGGGCGCTGCGCGCCGCCGGTGCCGCCGGGCGGGCCGTCCAGGCGCCGGCGACGCGGCCGTCGACGAGGACCGCTGCCGCGACCTGACCGTTGACGCTCACGACGCTCGTGACCGGCAGGTCCCCGAGGACGCGCGTGCGGTCGTCGTGGGACAGGAGCAGGTTGTCGAAGTCGCCCGCGAGGACCACGGGCACGGGCTCGTCGCCCGGCGGGCGCGGCGCGTCGGGCAGGTCGAGGAGCTCGGTGCCGGCCGGGCCGGTGAACGTCACGAGCTCGGGCCGCAGCACGTCGACCGCGGCGCGCAGCCGGGTCAGGCCCGCCCAGCGCTGCGCGTCGGCCACCGACGCCGGGCCGAACGCCGCGAGGTACTGGCGCACGAGCCGCACGCGCGCCGCGAGCGTCGCGTCCGGGTCCGTGCCGTGCGCGACGGCGTCGAGGGCGTCGTCGGCCCGACCGAGCCAGGCCTGCGCCGTCGTCCAGGTGGTCGTCGTGCCCGCGCCGCTCGCGCCCCACAGGCCGCGGGGCGGGACCTGCACGAGCGGGAGCAGGCAGCGCGCCGCGTACGCGAGGTGCTTCGGGTCGACGTCGGGCCAGCGCTCCGCGAGGCGCCGCCCCAGCTCGACCGACGTCAGCGGCTCCGCGAGCAGGTCGCGCGCCGCGCGCTCGAGGTCGTCGAGGTCGACGTGCGCGAGCGCGGTCCCGTGCTGGTTCCGCGACCGCAGGTAGGTCGCCAGGCCGGGTCGGGCGAGCGCCGTCAGCTCGAGCGCGTCGTCGGCCGCGACGAGGTGCACCGTGCCGCGCAGCGTCGCGACGCGCACCACCTGGCGGTCGAGCAGGCGGTCGCCCAGGTCGTCCGGCGCGAAGCCCGCCAGGCGCGACCAGAGCGCCGGGTACGGCGACGACGGGACCTGCGACTGCAGGCCGACGAGGTGCCGCACCTCGTCCAGCACGGTCGCGTCGCGCGGGGCCGCGAGGTGCTGGCGCGCGAGCAGCGCCCGGTTGAGGTCGTCGTGGCTCAGCCGCGGCCCGAACCGCTCGTCGGCCATCGGCCCGTCAGGACAGGACGATCGCGAGCGCCGGGACGAGGAACGTCGCAAGCAGCGCCACCACGACGATGATCGCGACGCGACGGTTGCGCCGGACGCGCTGCCGGGGATCGGTCGGCTGCCAGGCCACGGGAGTCTCCTGAGGTCGGGATGGACGTGCTGGACGACCCTACCTCCCGCCCCTGACGGTCGGGGGAGAGGGCCCCTGCACCACCTCCCGCGAGGTAGAGGCCTGGCCTCCCGAGGTAGAGCCGTGGTTCCGCGAGGTAGAGGCGTGGGTTGCGCGAGGTGGAGCCGTGGTTCCGCGAGGTAGAGGCGTGGGTTGCGCGAGGTGGAGCCGTGGTTGCGCGAGGTGGAGCCGTGGTTCCGCGAGGTAGAGCGTTGGTTCCGCCAGGTAGAGGCGTGGTCGCCCAGGGTGGGCCTGCCCACGCTCGGAGGGACGACGACGTCGGGCCACCTCAGACGGGTTGCGCGCCGACCGGACGGTCGTGGCGCCCGACAGGGCGCTTCTGGTGGCCCGGCGCCGCAGACGGAGCCGGGATCCCTGCTCGGCGAACCCGGGCACCCTCGTCCCGTGAGACCTGGCCTCTACCTCGCGCGGCCTCGGCTCTACCTCGTGGGACGACGCCTCTACCTCGTGAGACCGGGCCTCTACCTCGTGCGACCGTGGCTCTACCTCGTGCGACCGTGGCTCTACCTCGCGCGACCACCGGCTCCGGCTCGGTGGCCCCCGGCGGGGGCTCAGAGGCGGCCGGCCGCCTTGAGCGCGAGGTAGGTGTCGGCGAGGCGGGGGGCGAGGTCGTCGGGGAGGGCGTCGACGACCTCGACGCCGCGCTGGCGCAGGACCGTCGTCACGGCGGCGCGCTCGATCTCGCCGCGCGCGGCGGCCGCGGCGTCGTACACCTCGGCGGTCCCGGTGCGGTCGTCGCGCAGGGCGGCGACCTCGGGGTCGCCCGCCGCGGCGAGCACGACCTGGTGCTTGGCCGTGAGCTGCCCGACGACGGGCAGCAGGCCGGACTCGACGGCAGCGGCGTCGAGCGTCGACAGGAGCACGACGAGCGCGCGCTGCGACAGGCGCTCGTGGACGGTGCCGACGAGGCCGGGCCAGTCGGTCTCGAGGAGCGCGGGCTCGAGCGGCGCGAGGGCGTCCGCCATGGCGGGCATGAGGCGCGGCCCGGCGGCCCCCGCGACGCGCGAGCGCACGGTGCGGTCGTAGGCGACGAGCTCGACGCGGTCCCCGGCGCGCCCCGCGAGCGCGGCGAGCAGGAGCGCCGCCTCGATGCTCGCGTCGAGGCGCGGCGCGTCCCCGACGCGCGCCGCGGACGTGCGGGACGTGTCGACGACGATGAGCACGCGGCGGTCGCGCTCGGGCCGCCACGTGCGCACGACCATGTCCCGGCCGCGCGCCGACGCGCGCCAGTCGATCGAGCGGACGTCGTCGCCGAGCACGTACTCGCGCAGCGAGTCGAACTCGGTGCCCTCGCCGCGCACCTGCACCGCGGCGCGCCCGTCCATCTCGCGCAGGCGCGCGAGGCGGCTCGGGAGGTGGCGTCGCGACGCGAACTCGGGGAGCACGCGCAGCCGCCCGGGCACGGGGATCGACGCCTGGCGCGCGGCGAGCCGCAGCGGGCCGAACGAGCGGATCGTCACGCGGTCCGCGACGCGCTCGCCGCGGCGCGTCGGGACGAGCACGGTCGTCACGCGCGTCGCCTCGCCGGGCGGCAGATCGACGTCGTGCCGGTTGACCTGGGTCCCCGCGGACGGCGGCCACGCGTCGCGCACGAGCGCGCGCAGCCGCCGCGGGGCGAGGTTCGTCAGCGTGAGCCGGGACGCCGTCGCGTCGGTGAGCCGCACGGAGCCCGCGACGCGCCGCTCGATCGCGACACGCCGCGGGGACGCCGCGAGGGCCGCGTCGAGCGCGCACAGCGCGACGACGAGCAGCGTCCACACGAGCACCGTCCCCGGCACGGGGACGAGCAGCACGGGGACGATCCCGAGCGCCGCCAGCACGACGGCGCGCCACGTCAGGGCCACGAGCGACGCCTCAGCGGGGGACGGGGACGGACGCGAGCACGGTGTCGAGCACGCTCTCGGCCGTCACGCCCTCCAGCTCGGCCTCGGGCCGCAGCTGCACGCGGTGGCGCAGCGTGGGGTGCGCGAGGGCCTTGACGTCGTCCGGCGTCACGTAGGAGCGGCCCGAGAGCCACGCCCACGCGCGCGACGTGGCGAGCAGCGCCGTCGCGCCACGCGGGGACACGCCGAGGGACAGCGAGGGGGAGTGGCGCGTCGCGCGGCACACGTCGACGGCGTAGCCGAGCACCTCGCGCGCGACCTGGACGCGCGCGACCTCCGCGCGGGCGCGGTCGAGCACGTCGCGCCCGGCGACGGCGCGCACCCCGGCGCCCGCGAGGTCGCGCGGGTTGAAGCCGGCGGCGTGCCGCGCGAGCACCTCGACCTCCTGCTCGCGCTCCGGCAGCGGCAGCACGACCTTGAGCAGGAAGCGGTCGAGCTGCGCCTCGGGCAGCGGGTACGTGCCCTCGTACTCGACGGGGTTCTGCGTCGCGATGACGAGGAAGGGGTCGGGCAGCGGGCGCGGCGTCCCGTCGACCGAGACCTGCCGCTCCTCCATGGCCTCCAGGAGCGACGCCTGGGTCTTGGGGGGCGTGCGGTTGATCTCGTCGGCGAGCAGGAGGTTCGTGAAGACCGGGCCCTCGCGGAACGAGAACTCGGCGGTCCGCGCGTCGTACACGAGCGAGCCCGTGACGTCGCCGGGCATGAGGTCGGGCGTGAACTGCACGCGCTTCGTGCCGAGGTCGAGCGACGCGGCGAGCGTGCGCACGAGCAGCGTCTTGGCGACGCCGGGCACGCCCTCGAGCAGCACGTGGCCCTTGCAGAGCAGCGCGATGAGCAGGCTCGTCACGGCGCCGTCCTGCCCGACGACGGCCTTGCCGACCTCGCTGCGGACGGCGGCGAGCGCCTGCCGCAGCTCGGGCGACGGCGCGGGCGGGGCGTCGTGCACCGGTGCGGGGGTCGGGGTCGGGGCCGGCGTGGCGGGCGCATGGCCCTGGGCGTACGGCGCCTGCGGGGCGGGTGCCTGCGGTCCGGGCCGGTGCGCGGGCTGGCCGGCGGCCGCGCTCACGCGGTCGGCGGCGCCCGGGTCCTGGGCGGGCGGCGCGTAGCGGTCGGGCTGCGGCACGGAGCCGTCGGGGTGGTGCGTCACGAGTGGTAGACCTCGCTCTCGATCCGGTCAAGGTGACGCGCGAGCTCGAGCAGCGCCGCGTCGTCGGCGGGTGGTGGTCCGTACAGGAGCTGGGCGACCTGGTCGCCCGGCCGACCCGTCGCGCGGGCGACGGCGTCGACGACGGTGGGGGCGTCGGCCGAGCGGGGCAGGCCGAGGCGGTGCGCGAGGCGGTCGGCGGCGCTCGCGCGCAGCCCCGCGGCGGCGTGGCCGCGCGCCCCGGCGCGCCGGTAGAGGCGGCCGCGACCGCGCGTCGTCTCGGCGGCGCGCACGATCACCGGCAGGTCCTCCGTGACGAGGGGGCCCAGCCGGCGGCCGCGCCACAGCACGACCACGAGCAGCACGACGAGCGCCTGGAGGGCGACGACGCCGAACCACGGCGGCAGGGACAGGCCGGGGGTCGTGCTCCCGTCGTCGGCGAGCGACGTGTCGAACGGGTCGGGCACGAGCCACACGAGTCGGTCGTGCGCGCCGAGCGTCCAGAGCGCGAGCGCGGCGTTGCCGTCCTCGGTGACCGAGTCGTTGCGCAGGACGGCGGGCGTGTCCACCGCGCGCACCGTGCGCCCGTCGGCCTCGTGCACGAGGTAGGCGCCCAGGGACGGGTCGTCGGGGGAGGGGAAGCAGAGGACGGTCGCGTCGTCGAGCGCGACGAAGCCGACACCGTCGGAGCGGATCGAGCCCGCGGCCTGCGCGGCCGGGTCCGCGCAGCGCGCCGGTCGTGCCGACCCGCCGGAGCCCCAGTCGTACGCGAGCTCCGCGCCGCCGTCGGTCGCGGCGGCGAGCAGGTGGTCGGGCGGCGCGACGAGCACGAGGTCGGCGGGGGTCCCGACGAGCGCGTCCACCTGCTCGTCGAGCAGGTAGTCGCCCTGCGCGACGAGGAGCGTGCCGCCCTCCTCGGCGGCGCGCACCGCGTCGGCGACCGTGCGCACGTAGGTGACCTCGACGCCCTGGTCGCCCAGCACCTGCGCGACCGCGCGCGCCCCGGCGGGGCCCGGGTTGTCCGGTGCGAGCGGTGTGGCCGACGTCGCGGGCCGCGCGAGCGCCGTCAGCCCGGCGAGCAGCAGCAGCGCGCCGACGACGGCGACGGGCCAGCGCGCCCGGCGCCAGCGGCTGCGGGCCCGCGAGCGGGCGGTCGTGCCGTCGCCGACGACGGGCACGTAGGCGGTCGTCACGGCCCGCGGGTCGCCCGCCGCGCCCGCGGAGGGCGCCGCGCCGGGCGGTACGGAGGACGTCGTCGGGGCGCTCATGCGCCGTCACCGGGCGCGGACGCGGCGAGCTCCGCACGGAGCGCGGGGCGCGTCGCGAGCGTCCGCTCGTCGAGCGCGCGCAGGAAGGCGTCCGCCTCCGGGCCCACGGTCACGGCGCCGTACGCGACGTCGTCGAACAGGTGCGCGCCGCGCTCGAGCCCGTCGGCGACGTCGGGCAGGCGCTCGCCCGCCGTCCGCGCGGCCTCCCACGCGGTCCGTCCGGGACGCGGGTCGAGGACCGCGCGCTCCTCCAGCGAGCGCACGACGCCGCGGAAGCGTTCGAGCGCGGCGGTCGCCCAGTCGGCGCGGGCCGCGGCGGCGTCGGCCGCGGCCCGCATCTCGGCCGCGGTGCGCGCGTCGTCGTCGAGCACGACCACCGAGGCCTTCGCCCGGCGCGACAGGCGCACCGGGCCGGCGACCCAGTAGGCCACCGCCGCGACGAGGGCGACCGCCACGACGACGACCACCGCCGTCAGCGGGCCGCCGAGGTCGAGCGTGGGCGCGCCGTCGAACAGTCCCTGGAGCCACTCGAGGAACCGCTGCAGGAGCGACGGGTCCGTGCGGTACTCCGGCCCGGCGAGCTCGCCGACGAGCCACCGCCGGGCCTCGTCGGCGCCGGGCTGCACGGGCACGTCGGCCGCGAGCGACCGCACGGTCATGCGGGCGGCTGCTCGCTCGCCGCCGCGGCGAGCTCGACGTCCAGGCCCTCGCGGCGCATGCGCACGTCGATGTAGAGCAGGGCGACGATGCAGCCCAGGAAGACCGAGGTGAGGATCATCGAGAGCGCGACGCCGATCGCCTGCACGAGGTGGTACAGGAAGGTCTGGCCCGCCATGAGCAGGAACGACGCGGCGAGGCTCGCGGGGTACGCGACGATGCCGGAGACGAAGCTCATCGCCACGAGGGCGAGCAGGTAGATGCCGAACAGCCGCCAGAAGCTGCCGCGGGTGAGGAGCCACGCCCGCTTGACGGTTTGCCAGAACGGCTGCCCCTCCAGCGCCAGGGCGGGAGGCACGAGGCCGGTCCGCGTCCCGACCCAGACGAGGAGCACGGGCCAGGCGAGCAGGGCGACGACGATGAGGAACGCGCCGAGCCCCTCGGAGACCGCGAAGCCCGCGACGACGAGGAGCGTGGCCAGGCCGAGCGCCACGGACGCGGCCAGGCCGGTCAGCAGGGGGAACGCGATGAGGAACCACGTGCGCCGTCCGACCTGGGACCAGACCTCGCCGACGCCGGCCTTGCGCCCGATCGCGGACTGGCCGACGGAGACCGTGAGGAGACCCGCGATGATCGGCGCGGCGAAGAACGTGGTCACCTGGATGCCGAGGGAGCTCGCGAGCGTCGTGGCGAAGCTCTCGTCGAAGCCGGGGAAGGTGGCCTCGTCCAGCACGACGTCGAAGTACTGGGCGACGTAGCCGGAGAACGCCCAGCCGAGGAAGGTGCCGAGCAGCGTCGCCACCACGACGACGAGCGCGCTCATGCCGAGCACGACCCGGGGGTTGTGGCGGATCGCGCCGAACGCGCCGTCGAAGATCTCGCCGAGCGACAGCGGGCGCAGCGGGATGATGCCGGGCTTCGCCGCGGCCGGCGCGTAGGGCGCGCCCGCGAGGCCGGGCGGCGGGCCGTAGCCCGGCGCGCCGTACTGCTGCTGCCCGTACTGGCCCTGCCCGAACTGCTGCTGGCCGTAACCGGGCTGCTGGCCGTATCCGGGCTGGCCGTACCCCGGCTGCTGGCCGTAGCCGGGCTGGCCGTACCCCGGCTGCTGCTGGCCGTACCCCGGCTGTCCCGGAGCGGCGCCGGGCGCACCCCACGCGCCGGGTGCGGGCGGCTGGTCCGTCGGCGGGTGCTGACCGGGCTCCTGGCCGGGCGCGTACTGGCCGTACCGCGGCTGGGGCGCCGACGAGCCGGGCGCACCGTAGCCGGGGGCGCCGTACGAGGGCGCGCCCCAGCCGCTCGCGTCGCCGCCCGGACCGGGCGCGGCGGGCGGCGTGGGGCCGGGGGCCGCCGTCGGGTCGGGCGTGGCACCGTCCGGCGTGCCGGAGGTGTCGGGTGTGCTCATGTGCTCGTGGTCCCCCGCGATCGGCTCGGGCGTCGGTCCAGGCCGCCGGGCGAGGATCGGCAACGGCGGCGAGGCCACCCTAGTACGCGGCCCTGCGCGGCGGCCGACCGGCTCGCGCCGCCGGGTGCGCCCCGCCCGCGGGTTCACCCTCGCCGCGGGGCCCGGCCGCCCCGACGTCGGGCCCGTCGATGGCAAGATGTCCGCATGAAGGTTCGTGTGCTCGTGGTGGACGACGACACCGCCCTGGCCGAGATGATCGGCATCGTCCTGCGCTCCGAGGGCTTCGAACCGGTGTTCTGCGCGGACGGCGACCTCGCGCTCGAGACGTTCCGCACCACGCAGCCGGACCTGGTCCTGCTCGACCTCATGCTCCCGGGCAAGGACGGCACGGAGGTGTGCCGCCTCATCCGGGCGGAGTCGGGCGTCCCGATCATCATGCTCACCGCGAAGAGCGACACGGTCGACGTCGTGCTCGGCCTCGAGTCGGGTGCCGACGACTACATCTCCAAGCCGTTCAAGCCCAAGGAGCTCGTCGCCCGCATCCGGGCGCGCCTGCGCCGCACCGAGGAGCCCGCCCCCGAGCACCTGTCCATCGGCGACGTCGAGATCGACGTCACGGGGCACCGCGTGTCGCGCGGCGGCGAGCAGGTGTCGCTGACCCCGCTCGAGTTCGACCTCCTCGTCGCGCTCGCGCGCAAGCCGTGGCAGGTCTTCACGCGCGAGGTGCTCCTCGAGAAGGTCTGGGGCTACCGGCACGCGGCGGACACGCGGCTCGTCAACGTCCACGTGCAGCGCCTGCGCTCGAAGATCGAGCACGACCCGGAGAACCCGGAGATCGTCCTCACGGTGCGCGGCGTCGGCTACAAGGCGGGCGCGACCCGCACGTGAGCACGACGGCCGGCTCCGCCGACGGGCGCGGGCGAGGGCTCTGGCGCCGCGTCCGGCGCCGGGCGCGCGCGACCGTCCGCCGCGTGGTGTGGCGCTGGCGCTCGTCGATGCAGCTCCGTGTCGTCACGTCGGCGCTCGTCGTCGGCGTGCTGACCGTCGGGGCGCTCGGCGCCTACCTCACCGACGCCATGCGCGACGGCCTCTACGAGCGGCGTGCCGCCGAGCTCGACCAGGAGAGCGCCCAGTCCACGCAGCAGGCGCGCCGCACGCTCGACGCGTCGCCCGCGTCGACGCCGACCGAGGCCCAGTCGCTCCTCTTCGACCTCTTCTCCATGCTCCAGACCACCGGGTCGTCGCGCGACGTCTTCCTCTGGCAGTCCGGCGGGTCGGGCACGGTCGGCTTCCTCGACCAGTCGACCGACCAGCAGCTCGACGGCCTCGTGTCGCCCGAGATGCGCGCGGCGACCGTCGCGGCGGACGGCGAGCAGTACCTCCAGTCCGTGGCGATCCCGGTCGACCCGGCCCACCCGGAGTCGTCGGGGGTGGTGCCCGGCATCGTCGTGGGCTCGACCGTCGAGGTGCCGGTCGCGGGCACGTACGAGCTCTACTACCTCTACGACCTCGAGGCCGACCAGGAGACGCTGCGCTTCCTCCAGTCGGTCCTGCTCGTCGGGGCGCTCGTGCTGCTCGCCCTGCTCGTCGGGATCACGGCGCTCGTCACGCGCCAGGCGGTGCTCCCGGTGCGCCAGGCCGCGAGCGTCGCGGAACGGCTCGCGGACGGCCGCCTCGACGAGCGGCTCCCGGTCAAGGGCCACGACGAGATGGCGTCCCTCGCGCACTCGTTCAACGAGATGGCGCAGAGCCTCCAGGAGCAGATCGGGCGCATGGAGGAGCTGTCGATGCTCCAGCGCCGGTTCGTCTCGGACGTGTCCCACGAGCTGCGCACGCCGCTCACCACGATCCGCATGGCCTCCGAGGTGCTGCACGCGTCGCGCGAGGACTTCGACCCGGTCTCGCGACGCTCGACCGAGCTCCTGCAGGCCCAGCTCGACCGGTTCGAGGACCTGCTCGCCGACCTGCTCGAGATCAGCCGGTTCGACGCCGGCGCCGCGGTCCTCGACGCCGAGCGGCGCGACCTGCGCGACGTGGTGAACGCCGCCGTCGACCACGCCGCCCCGCTCGCCGAGCGCAAGGGCGTGTGGCTGTCGGTCCACCTCGGCGACGAGCCCGTCACGGCCGACATCGATCCGCGGCGCGTCGAGCGCATCGTGCGCAACCTCGTCGTCAACGCGATCGAGCACGCCGAGGAGCGGCCGGTCGAGATCACGGTCGACGGCGACGGGCACGCCGTCGCGGTGACGGTCCGCGACCACGGGGTCGGGATGACGACCGACGAGGTCCAGCACGTGTTCGACCGCTTCTGGCGTGCGGACCCCGCTCGCGCCCGCACGACCGGCGGCACGGGCCTCGGGCTCGCGATCTCCCTGGAGGACGCGCACCTGCACGGCGGGTGGCTCGAGGCGTGGGGCCGCCCGGGCCGGGGCGCGAGCTTCCGGCTCACGCTCCCGCGGCGCGCCGGGATCCGGCTCCAGTCGTCCCCCCTGCCGCTCGTCTCCGAGGCGGCCACCGGCCGCGGGCTGCCCGCGGAGTGGAGCGTGCGGACGCCGGTCGTCGAGGACGTCGAGGGCACGGCGGGCCCCGCCGACCTGCCGTCGGTCACGGGCGGCATCCCCGTCGTCATCCCGCGCGACCACGCGCCCCAGCCCGGCCGGGCGACGGTGCCCGGCTCCGGCGGCGGTCCGGCCGCCGGCCCCGACGACGTCCAGGAGGGGCGATGACCACGACGGGGACCGTGCGGCGTCCGACCGCCGGGCAGGCGGACCTGCGGCGCCGGGTCGGGCGCGCGCTCGCGGCCGGGCTCGCGGCCGTGGGGGTCGCCGCCCTCGCGGCGTGCGCCTCGATCCCCACGTCCGGGCCCGTCGTCGAGGGCGAGGCGACGCCGGAGGACCCGGGCCAGCCGTTCGTCAGCGCCGCCTCGCCCCGCCGCGACGCCTCGCCGGACCAGATCGTCCGCGGCTTCCTGGCCGCCCAGGCCCAGGGCGCGCGCGGCTCGTTCGACGTCGCGTCCGAGTTCCTCACGCGCGACGCGCAGGACGACTGGTCGCCCGTCTCCCAGGTCGCGATCCTCGAGGACGTGCCGCAGCTCGACGTGGACGAGGCCGCGATCGAGGGCGGCACGACGACGGTCCGCGCCACCGCCGACGTCGTGGGCACCGTCGACGAGCGCGGCGTCTACACGGAGCAGGCGCCCGGCCGGACCACCGAGGTCTCCTACGGCCTCGTCCGCGACGCCGACGACCAGTGGCGCATCGACGTGGTCGACGACGGGCTGACGATCACGGCCACGAACTTCGCCCGCACCTTCAAGCAGGCCAACCTCTACTTCCCGACCCTCGACCGGGCCTACCTCGTGCCCGACGCCCGCTGGTTCCCGAGCCGGAACTGGCAGGCGCTCGCGGTCCGCGAGACGCTGCGCGGCCCGGCGGACTGGCTCGCGGGGTCCGTCGCGACGGTCGCGCCCGAGGGCACCTCGCTGAGCATCGACTCCGTGCCCCCGGGGGAGGGCAGGGTCGCGGTGCCCCTCACCGACCCGGTGACCGCGGCGTCGCCGGCCGACCGCGCGATGCTCATCGCGCAGCTCCAGGCCTCGCTCGGCGTGCCCGTCGACATCACGGTGGGCGTCGGCGGCTCGGAGCTCTCGGCCGACGACGTCCCGACCATCGGCGTCGCCAACACGCCCGACGAGCCGGTCGTGCTCTCGGGCGACCAGGTCATGAGCCTGGAGGGGCGCACGACGCGCGCGGTGACGTCGGCCGCCCCGCTCGCCGGGCTCCAGCCCACCGCGCTCGCGTTCCGCGGCCGGGCCGACGACGCCACGTACGTCGTGCGGGACGGCGCCGCGCGGCTCGTCACGGCGCCGACGGCGGAGGCCGGGCCCGTCACGCTCCTCACCGGGACGAGCCTCGTCGCGCCGTCGATCGACCGGTTCCAGTACGTCTGGAGCGGCCCGCAGGTGCAGGCAGGGTCGCTGCAGGTCGTGGACCTGCGGGAGGCCGGCAGCGACGCGGCGGTCTCCGAGGTGGCCGCGCCGTGGCTCGACGGGCGCACCGTGATGTCGCTGCGGGTCGCGCCCGACGGCGCCCGGGTGGCCGTCGTCAGCGACTCGGGGTCCGGGGCGCAGGTCCACGTCGCGGGCATCGTCCGCGACGAGACCGGCCGGCCGACCCAGCTCTCCGCACCGGTCCGGGTCGGGCAGCCGATCGCCGCCGCGACACAGGTGACGTGGGTCGACCGCGCGCTCCTCGGGGTGCTCGGCCGGGCGTCCGGCGAGTCCGAGGTCGTCGTCCAGCGGGTGCCCGTCGGGGGGCCGACGGTCGCCGCCTCGCCCGTCGAGGGCGCCGTCTCGCTCGCGTCGGCCACGGGCGTCGGCACGACGCTCGTCGGGACGAGCGACAGCAGCCTGTACGCCGCGGGCACGTCGAGCCTCTGGACCAAGATCGCCACCGAGGTCCGGCTGCCCACGTACCCCGGCTGAGACGCCGCGCGCCCGGTGGCGCGAGGCGCGCCGGGCGACCACAGGCTCCCGGACGGCGCGGGTCGGGAGCCCGCGGTGCGCGCGTCGTCCACAGGTGGCCGGTCCGCCGGTGCCGGACGCTCGCGCCACCGGGCACGCTGGCCCGGTGCTCCTCGCCGCCCTCGACGACGTCGCCCGCCTCGTCCTGCCCGTCGCGTGCCCCGGCTGCGACGCGCCCGACGTCCGGTGGTGCGAGCCCTGCCTCGCGCCGCTGCGCGCCCCGCTCCGGCGGCGCGAGCGTGGGGCGCCCCGCCTCGACCGGCTCGACGGCGTCGCGCCCCTGCCGGTGTGGGCGCCGGCGGCGTACACGGGGCCCGTGCGCGGCGTCGTCGTCGCCTGGAAGGACCGCGGCAGGGCGGACCTCGACCGGCCGCTCGCGGACGCCGCGTGGCGCGCGGGCACCGCGCTGGGGCCGGTGCTCGGAGCCGTGCTCGGGCAGGGGCGCGGCACCGCGCTCGGTCCCGCGCTCGGGTCTGGGGTCGGGGCGGTCCCGGGGGAGGGGTCCCGGGGGTGCCCAGTCCTCGTCGTCCCGGCACCGACGACGCGGGCCGCGCGTCGCGCCCGCGGGCGCGACCCCGTCGCTCTGCTCGCGCGTGCGGTCGCCGCCGGACTCGACACCTCGGGAACCCCCGCCCGGAGCGCCGCGCTCCTCGTGCACCGCGGGCGCGCCCGGGACCAGGTCGGGCTCGGCTCGCGGGCGCGCGGGGCCCGTCTCGGCACGGTCGCCGTCGCCCCCGGGAAGCTCCTCGGGGCCGGTGCCGGAGGGCTCGTCCGACCGCTCGTCGGACCGTCCGCCGGAGCGCGTCGAGGACGGCCCGGGCGGCGCCCGTCGACCGGTGCACCGGCACCGGTCGTGGCGTGCCTCCTCGTCGACGACGTCGTCACCACGGGAGCCACCCTCGCCGCGTGCGAGAGGGCTCTGACCAGCGCGGGCGCTCTCGTGCTGGGCGCCGTCGCGCTCGCCGCGACCCCGTCGCCGGGCGAACGACGGCGGTCCGCCGGGCAGCCTCCGTGAGGTCCGCGCCGCGCGGGTCGAAGGTCCCCTCGTTCACCTTCCGTTGGTGCTGCCGACACCCCGGGCCCGGGGTTAGGCTGAGGGCCAGTCGCCGCGGACGACGGACGTGCAGGACACGTGCGCCGCCGCGCGAGCGTACCGAGCGCGCGGCCCTGCGCCGCAAGGAGGTGGTAGCCCACCGCACCCGGCAGCGGGTGCTCCTACCGAATCCGAACGAGGCGCCCGGACGCACCGGGCCGGGCGTCGCACTAGATCCTCGCGGAGGCTCACATGGAGATCGTCGTCGTCGGCAGGCACACGGAAGTGGCAGACCGCTTCCGCCGGCACGTGGAGGACAAGCTCGCCAAGGTCCAGCAGCTCGCGCCCACGGCGCAGCGCGTGGACGTCGAGGTCACCCACGAGAACAACCCGAGGCTCTCGGGGGTCCGCGAACGCGTCGAGCTCACCGTGCGGGCCAAGGGACCCGTCGTCCGCGCCGAGGCCGCGGCCGACGACCGGTTCGGCGCCCTCGACCTCGCGATGGACAAGCTCGCGGAACGGCTGCGCCGCGCCCGCGACCGTCGCAAGGACCACCGCAACCACACCGTCGTGCCGCCCGTCGACGTGCGTCCCTACGACCCGGCCACGCACGAGGCACCCCCGCCGCCGGCGCCGACCGCGCCGACCGCGCCCGGGGAGGCCGTCGAGACGACGCTCGGCGACTCGCCCGTCGTCATCCGGCAGAAGCTGCACACCGCGGAGCCCATGACGGTGGACGACGCGCTGTACGAGATGGAGATGGTCGGCCACGACTTCTTCCTCTTCGTCGACATCGAGACGTCGCGCCCGTCCGTCGCCTACCGCCGCCGCGGCTGGACGTACGGCGTCGTCGCGCTCGACACGTCCTGCGACTGCGCCGACTCCACGGTCGAGAAGAGCGCCTGACCGCACCCGACGCGCCCGGACCCTCGAGGGTCCGGGCGCGTCGTGCTGTCCGGACCCGTCGCCCGCTGACCCGCCCCCGCTGCCCGCTGCCCGCTGCCCGCTGCCCACCGTCCGCCGCCCGCCGACCGCCGCCCGCCGACCGCCGCCGACCAGGCGATCCCGGTCGGCCGAGCAGGTGGTCGTGGCGGGTCCGGCCGCCGGGACGCGCCAGGACCGCCTGGTCGGCGGGGGCGGGTGGACGCCGGGTGGGCGGCGGGTGGGCGTGTGGGTGGGGGCGGGCAGGATCGGGGGGTGGTCGCCACGCCGTCGAGGTCCGAGTCGATGTCCCTGTCCCAGGCGCGCCGTGTCGCGCTCGCCGCGCAAGGGCTGCACCGGGAGCGCCCGGACGTCGGCGCGCGTGCCGGGTCCGGCGGGCGCGCCCCGACGATGCGGCAGGTCCAGGGGGTCATCGACCGCCTGGGGCTCCTCCAGATCGACTCGGTCAACGTGCTCGCGCGGGCGCACCTCATGCCGCTGTACGCGCGGCTCGGCCCGTACGACACGGCGCTGCTCGACCGCGCGGCGGGCCGTGCGCCGCGTCGGCTCGTGGAGACGTGGGCGCACGTCGCGTCCTACGTGCCGCCCAGCACGTGGCCGCTGCTCGAGTGGCGCCGCCGCCGGTACCGCACGGAGGCGTGGGGCACCATCAGCGCGGTCGAGATGAGCCACTCCGAGGCGGTCCAGGACGTGCGGCGCCTCGTCACGGAGCGCGGCCCGATCACCGCGAGCGAGGTGCACGAGATCCTCGAGGCCGAGGGGCGGGCGCACCCGCGCGACCGCTCGCAGTGGGGCTGGAACTGGACGGTCGCGAAGCGCGCGCTCGAGTTCCTCTTCTTCACGGGCGAGATCACGTCCGCGCGGCGCAACGGCGCGTTCGAGCGGTGCTACGACCTCACGGAGCGCGTGCTCCCGCCGGAGGTCGTCGCGGCACCGCCGGTCGCGGACGCCGACGCCGTCCGGGCGCTGCTGGAGATCGGCGCCCGCGCGCACGGGGTCGGGACGCTGCGCTGCTTCCGCGACTACTTCCGGCTCAAGGGGCCCGCGGTGCGGACGGCGCTCGACGAGCTCGTCGAGGCGGGCACCCTGCGCCCGGTGACCGTGCGGGGCTGGGACGAGCCGACCTACCTGCACGCGGACGCGGCGCTCCCGCGGCGCGCGACGGGGACGACGCTGCTCAACCCGTTCGACCCGCTCGTGTTCGAGCGGACCCGCCTCGAGCGGCTGTTCGACGTGCACTACCGGATCGAGATCTACGTGCCCGCGGCGAAGCGGGTCCACGGCTACTACGTCCTGCCCTTCCTCGAGGGCGAGGCGCTCACCGCGCGCGTCGACCTCAAGGCCGACCGTCGGGCCGGGGTGCTGCGGGTGCAGTCGGCGCACCGCGAGCAGGCGGCCGGGCCGCAGACGGCGGCGCGCCTCGCCGCCGAGCTGCACGTGCTGGGCCGGTGGCTCGGGGTGCCGGAGGTCGACGTCGCCCCGGCGGGGGACCTGGCGCCCGCGCTCGCCGCCGAGGTCGCGGCGCACTGACGTCGTCGCTGCCGTTCCGGTCGCTGCCGTCGCCATCGCGGTCGTCCCGACCGTCGCATCGGCGGTGGACGAGGCGCCCGGCCCGGGTGGCCCTCGCCGTAGGCTGGCGGACGACGTCGCGGGGGAGAGGTTCGTCGTCGGCGAAACCCGGACGGGACCGGCGCGGCCCCGACTCCCCTACGATGTTGTGTGACGTTGCCGACGTCCGCTGCCGTGCGCGCCCGCGCGGCAGAGCGTCGGCTCTGCTCCCGGACCAGCCGGCCCGGGCACCGATCGATACGGGAGTCCTGCGTGCCTTCGATCCTCGACAAGGTCCTTCGCATCGGCGAGGGCCGGATCCTCAAGAAGCTGTCCGGCATCGCCGACCAGGTGAACAAGCTCGAGCCCGGCTTCGAGGATCTCACCGACGAGGAGCTGCGAGAGGAGACCGACCGCTTCAAGGCGCGCCTCGAGGCGGGCGAGACCCTCGACGACCTGCTCCCCGAGGCGTTCGCCGCGGTGCGCGAGGCGTCGCGGCGCACGCTCGGCCAGCGGCACTTCGACGTCCAGCTCATGGGCGGCGCGGCGCTGCACCTCGGCAACATCGCCGAGATGAAGACCGGTGAGGGCAAGACCCTCGTCGCGACGACGGCCGCGTACCTCAACGCGCTCGAGGGCAAGGGCGTCCACGTCGTCACGGTGAACGACTACCTGGCGAAGTACCAGTCCGAGCTCATGGGCCGCGTGTACCGCTTCCTGGGCCTGTCGACCGGCGTCATCCTGTCCGGCCAGACGCCGGCGCAGCGGCGCGAGCAGTACGCCGCCGACATCACGTACGGGACGAACAACGAGTTCGGCTTCGACTACCTGCGCGACAACATGGCGTGGTCCACGGACGACCTCGTGCAGCGCGGCCACAACTTCGCGATCGTCGACGAGGTCGACTCGATCCTCATCGACGAGGCGCGCACCCCGCTCATCATCTCGGGCCCGGCCTCGGGCGACACGAACCGCTGGTTCGGCGAGTTCGCCAAGGTCGTGCGCCGTCTCAACCCCGGGACGGACTACGAGGTCGACGAGAAGAAGCGCACGGTCGGCGTGCTCGAGCCCGGCATCGAGAAGGTCGAGGACTACCTCGGCATCGACAACCTGTACGAGTCGCTCAACACGCCGCTCATCGGGTTCCTCAACAACGCCATCAAGGCGAAGGAGCTCTTCAAGCGCGACAAGGACTACGTCGTGCTCAACGGCGAGGTCATGATCGTCGACGAGCACACGGGCCGCATCCTGCCCGGCCGCCGGTACAACGAGGGCATGCACCAGGCCATCGAGGCCAAGGAGGGCGTGCAGATCAAGGCGGAGAACCAGACGCTCGCCACGATCACGCTCCAGAACTACTTCCGCCTGTACTCCAAGCTCGCGGGCATGACCGGTACCGCCGACACCGAGGCGGCCGAGTTCCAGGGCACCTACAAGCTCGGCGTCGTGCCGATCCCGACGAACCGCCCGATGCAGCGCGTCGACCAGCCCGACCTCGTCTACAAGAACGAGGAGGGCAAGTTCGACGCCGTCGTCGCGGACATCGTCGAGCGCCACGCGCAGGGCCAGCCGGTGCTCGTCGGCACGACGAGCGTCGAGAAGTCGGAGCTCCTGTCGTCCAAGCTGAAGAAGCAGGGCGTCCCGCACGAGGTCCTCAACGCGAAGCAGCACGAGCGCGAGGCGGCGATCGTCGCGCTCGCGGGCCGCAAGGGCGCCGTGACGGTCGCGACGAACATGGCCGGCCGCGGTACGGACATCATGCTCGGCGGCAACGCCGAGTTCATGGCGGTCGCGGACCTCGCGGCGCGCGGCCTGGACGCGGCGGAGAACCCGGAGGAGTACGAGGCCGCCTGGCCCGACGCCCTGGAGAAGGCGAAGGCCGCGGTCGCCGCGGAGCACGACGAGGTCCGCGAGCTCGGAGGTCTCTACGTCCTCGGCACGGAGCGGCACGAGTCGCGCCGTATCGACAACCAGCTCCGTGGTCGTTCCGGCCGTCAGGGCGACCCGGGCGAGTCCCGGTTCTACCTGTCCATGCAGGACGACCTCATGCGCCTGTTCAACTCGACCCTCGCCGAGTCGATGATGAACCGCGCCGGGTTCCCCGACGACGTGCCGCTCGAGTCGAAGATGGTGACGCGCGGCATCGCGAGCGCGCAGGGTCAGGTCGAGTCCCGCAACTTCGAGATCCGCAAGAACGTCCTCAAGTACGACGACGTCCTGTCGCGCCAGCGCACCGTCATCTACGACGAGCGCCGCCGCGTGCTCGAGGGCGAGGACCTGCAGGAGCAGGTGCAGCACTTCCTCACCGACGTGGTCACCGCGTACGTCGAGGGCGCCACGGCCGAGGGCAACCCGGAGAGCTGGGACCTCGAGGGGCTGTGGACCGCGCTCAAGGCGGTGTTCCCCATCTCCATCACGGTGGACGAGGTCGTGGAGCAGGCCGGCGGCGAGACGCGCCTCACGAGCGAGATGCTGCTCGAGGAGATCCTCTCGGACGCCCGCATCGCCTACCAGAACCGCGAGGAGCAGCTCGGCGCGGCGAACATGCGCCAGCTCGAGCGCCGCGTGACGCTCTCGGTCCTCGACCGCAAGTGGCGCGAGCACCTCTACGAGATGGACTACCTCAAGGAGGGCATCGGGCTGCGCGCGATGGCGCAGCGCGACCCGCTGGTCGAGTACCAGCGCGAGGGCTTCCAGCTCTTCCAGGCGATGACCGAGGCCATCAAGGAGGAGACGGTCGGGTACCTCTTCAACCTCGAGGTCAAGGTCGCCGAGCCGGGCGCGGCCACGGGCCAGGCGCCGGCGATCTCCGTCGCGGGTGCGGCGCAGGCCGCGCAGTCGGCCGCGGGCCAGGCGCTCGGCGGCGCGGCGGGTGCCGCGTCGGCGGGTGCGGCGGCCGGTCTCGCGGCGGCGGCGCAGCGCGACGCGGCTCCGACGCAGGACGCGCCCGTCGACGGCGCCCCCGTCGCGGACGAGCCGGTCGAGGACGCCTCCGTGGAGGACGCGCCCGTCGAGGACGCGCCGGTCGCGCCGGAGCCGGTGGCGGCACGTGCCGCGGCCGAGGGCCCGGGCGGCGACCGCCCCGGCACGCTCATCGCGAAGGGCCTCGACGGCCCCGACCGCCAGGTCCCGCTGTCGTACACCGCCCCGAGCGAGGACGGCACGGGCCAGGCCGTGGTATCCGGCGACGCGGGCCGACGCTCGCGCCGCGCGCTGCACGGCGAGGCGACGGCGGTCGAGAGCGACGGCCGGACCTTCCCGGGCACGCCCCGCAACGCGCAGTGCCCGTGCGGCTCCGGCAAGAAGTACAAGGTCTGCCACGGCCAGAACGAGGCCTGACCGGTGCCCGTCCGCCGGGCACCCTGACGACGACGGCGAGGCGTCCACCTGCGGGTGGGCGCCTCGCCGTCGTCGTACCCGGCCAGGAAGGCCGTGGGGGTGTCGGGTCCGGGAAGGGGCGTGGTCGTGCCCGGTCCGGGAAGGGCTCAGCCGATCTCGAGCGCGACCACGCGCCAGGCTCCGCGGCGCGCCTCCAGCCGCGCCGCGGCGGCGCGGACCCGGTCCCCGTCCTGGACGACGACCGTCCCCTCGGCGACGCCGTCGCCGATGCGCAGGACCCGCGCGCGGCGGACGGCGACCGGGCGGGCCGGGGTCTCGCCCGGGCCGTCGGCCACGAGCCGGGCGCGCCGGGCGAGCGCCTCGTAGATCTCCGGCGACACCCACCGCGCGAGCTGTCCGACCGTGCGCTCGCCCCGGACGACCTCGACCGCCGCCCGGACCACGGCGCAGCACAGCGTGGTCGGGTCCGGCAGCGGCACGGGTGTCGTCGGGCGCCCGAGGGGACGGCCCCGGACGACGTGCTGCGGCGCGCGGGCCGTCGTCGGGTCGGTCACGTCGACCGTGGCGACGGTCGGGTCGCCGAGGCAGCGGAGCAGCCGCGCAGGCGGGGCGGACGGGACGCTCGTCGAGCGGAGCGGGCGGACCGTGGTCCCGTTCGTGGGAGGGGCCGTCGGTGCGGCCGCGGGTGTCGCGGTGGTGACCGGGGCGTGCGCGCCGGCCAGCAGGGGAGCGGTCATGGTGGGGCTCCTTCGGGGTCGGCGGTGGTCAGGCGGACGGCGCGACGAGGACCTGGCCCGGCCGGACGAGGTCGGGGTCCGCGCCCACGACATGGGCGTTCGTCACGTGCCAGCGCTCCACCGCCTCCGCGACCTGCCGGTCGGTGGACCCCGCGGGCAGGTGCCGGGAGGCGATCGACCACAGCGAGTCGCCGCGCACGACGACCACCTCCGGCGCGGCCTCCGGACCGGGCACGTCGCGAGTCACGGCCAGCGCCGCGTCGCGCTGGCGGACGGCGTCCGACGAGGCCCCCTCCGCAGCGACCGTCTGTCCCGCGGCGCCGGAATCCTCCGTCTCCTGGCCGACGACGCCCGCCCCGGCGCGCGCCCCTCCGGAGTCGGTGGTGTCGCCCGTACCAGCGCTCTCCGCGCTCGTCGACGGCGTCGCGCCGGTCGCTGCGGAGGTGGCACCGTGCGAGCGGTGGGGGTCCTGCGACGTGCCGGCGTCCGCCGGCACCCCGGAGGGCGGCACCGAGGGCGCCGACACGGACGACGGCGGCACCGAAGACGGCGGCACCGAGGTGACCGGCGCGGGCTGGCCCGGCGCGGCGTCCGCCCGGGTGCTCGACGAACCGTCGGAACCCGCCGTGGAGCCGTCCGCCGTGGCGGACGAGGCGCCGGGGGTCGTCCCGGACGTCGAAGCGGCGCTCTCCGAGGCGCCGTTCCCTGACACCGTGCCCTCGTCCCCGGCGACAGCACCGCTGGGTCGCCACCCGAGATCGACGGCGACGACGCCCGGGTCGTCCGCCGGGGCGGCCGCGTGCGCCGTCCCGCCGGCGACGAGCAGGCCCGCGCCGACGGTGGCGCCGACGGCGGCGCGCGCCGCGTGCCGGACGACGGCCGGCGCCGCGCGGCGCAGGAGGCGTTCTCCCGTCGTCCAGGACCGCCCGGCGGACTCGGCAGCCACGCAGGCCAGCGCGACGAGCGCACTGAGCGCGACCCAGAGGGCGGCCAGCGCGCCCACCGACACCGTGCCGAGCTCCACCCAGGGCTCGACGCGGTGCGTCGGGAGCGCGGCGACGAGGTGCAGCGCCCGGAGCGACAGGACGGTCGTCGCGCCGCCCAGGACGAGGACGAGCGCAAGGAGGGCGAGCAGGCCCCCGGCTCGTCGGGATCCAGCAGTACCCCGGTCCATCGTTGCCCCCTGCCTGCCGTCGCGCACTCGACAGCATTTGATGTTGTTTGGTGTCGTTTGATGACGACACGTCGATCTAAGCGTGCAGGATCGACACCTGTCCAGGGGCGTCCCGTGATGTGGACGACGGAGCGTCGGGTGCGGTGGCACCCCGCTACGGTGTGCCGATGCGATGGGACGCCCTGTTCGACGACCTTGCGGCGCAGCTCGCCGCGGCGGAGTCGCAGGACCGCGTCGCCGCGGTCGCCGACCTGACCCGGGCGGAGCACGCGACGGTGCTCCTCACCGAGCGGCTGCGCGCCGCGCCGGGGCCCGTGACGCTCGAGCTCCGCGACGCGTCGGCGGTGACCGGCGAGGTGCGGGAGGTCGCGCAGGAGTGGGCGCTGGTCGTCGACGGGCGCCGGCAGCACCTCGTCCCGCTGGACGCCGTGGTCGCGGTGCGAGGTCTCGGGCGGCACGCCGACCCGCCGCGCTCGTCCCGGTCGGCGACGCTCGGCCTCGGGCACGCGCTGCGCGCGCTCCAGCGTGACCGGAGACCGGTCCAGGTGCGGACGGCCGCCGGGTCCTACTCCGGGTGGGTCGCCCGGGTGGGGAAGGACCATCTCGACCTCGAGCCGTCGCCCGGCAGCACTCACGGCGCGCGGGTGGTCCGCTGGTCGGCCGTCGTGTGCGTCAGCGAGGCGGAGACGGGGTACGTACCGAGGTGAGCGCGCGGCAGGGGGAGCCGGGGGAGCGGGGACGCCGTCGCACGACGGCGTGGGGACGCGGCACGGGGCGGCGGAGGCGCGACGGCGTGCCGTCAGCCGTCGAAGTCGCCCGCCTCGATGCGCTGGCGCGTCTGCGCGTACATGCGCTGGATGTACGCCTCGAGCTCGCTCACCTCGACCCGCCACTGGCCGCGTCCGCCCACCTGGATCGCGGGCAGCTCTCCCGACCGGACGAGCGCGTACGCCTGCGCCGCCGAGATGTTGAGCTCGTCCGTGACGTCGGCGAGGGTGAGGAACCGCTGGGGCATGGCGTCAGTCTGGCACGCGCACGCCCCGTCGAGGTGCTCGTCCACAGGCCCTGCCACGCGCCCCGCCGACCGGGAATCATGAAGCCGCGGCACGTGCGACGTGCCGACCACCGAGGGGGAGATGGATGACGACGACCGTGGAACGACCCGTCCCGGGGGCCGCGACGCCCCCGCCCGCCGCGCGGCTGCGGCGGCCGGGCTGGAAGGACCCGCGGCTGCTCGTGGGGGTCGTCGTGGTGGCGCTGTCGGTCGCGCTGGGGTCCTGGGCCGTGAGCAGCGCGAGCCGGACGGTCGCGGTGTACGCGGCCGGGACGCCGCTGACGCCCGGCACCACCGTCGGTGCGGCCGAGCTGCGCACGGTCGAGGTGCGGCTGGGCGCGCAGACCGACCGCTACCTGCTCGTCGAGGACGGGCTCCCGGACGAGGCGGTCGTCCTGCGGACGGTGGCCGCGGGCGAGCTCGTCCCCGCGACGGCGCTCGGCGCCGCCACCGACCTCGCGGTGCGGGCGGTCGCGGTGCCGGTCACCTCGGGCCTCTCGGAGCGGATCGTGCCCGGCGCCGACGTCGACCTCTGGCACGTCCCGGAGGCCGCCGCCGCACCGTCCCCGGACGCTGCGCAGGACGCCCCGGACGGATCGGGCGCCGTGCCGGAGATGCTCGTCGGCGGCGTCACGGTCGCCCAGGTCGACGAGGGCGAGGGCACGCTCGTGGTCGGCGGGCCGACGACGGTGCACCTGCTCGTCGAGGTCGACGACCTCCCCGCCGTGCTCGCCGCCGTCGCGGGGGAGGGCACCCTCGCGCTGGTCCCGGTCGGCGGTGCGGGGTGAGCGGCGCGACCACGGTCACGACGGTCCTGTGCGCGGTCCGCGGGGCGCGCGAGGCGGAGGTCGTCACGACGCTCGACGCGTCGGGGCTGCGGGTGACGCGGCGCTGCGCGGACGTCGTCGAGCTGCTCGCCGCGGCGGCCGCGGGGGCCGGGCGGGTCGCCGTCGTCTCGCACGACCTCCCGGCGCTGGACCGGCAGGCCGTGGCCGACCTGCACGCGCACGACGTCCGGGTCGTCGCGCTCGCCCCCGGGGGCACGTGGGAGGAGGACCGGCTGCGGGCCCACGGGGTGGACACCGTGGTGGACGTGGACCGGTCCCCGGGCACCCTGTGCGACGCCGTCCGGGCGGTCGTGCCGGCCCGCACCGCGCACGCGGGCCCGCCCGGCGCGCCCGCCCGCGTCCTGGCGCCCGTGCCGGCCGACGGCGAGGGCGACCGGCGCGACGGCCGGACCGTCGCCGTCTGGGGCCCGACCGGGGCGCCGGGCCGCACGACCGTCGCGACGAACCTCGCGGTCGAGCTCGCGGGCCCGGCACCCGCGGGGCGGCCCCGGCGGCACCGCGCCGCACGCCGGGCGCACGAGGTCGACGCGGCTGCCACGGCCGCCGTCGGGCCTCCGGCCGAGGTGCTGCTCGTCGACGCGGACACGTACGGCGGGACGGTCGCGCAGCGCCTCGGGCTGCTCGACGAGTCCCCGGGGCTCGCCGCCGCGGCCCGCAGCGCCGGTCAGGGTGTGCTCGACGCCGCGGGCCTCCGCGCGCTGGCCCCGGTGCTCGTGCCCCGCGTCCGCGTCCTCACGGGCCTCGCCCGGGCGGCGCGCTGGCCCGAGCTGCCGGGCCCGTCGCTCGACGCGGTGTGGCAGGTGGCGCGGTCGGTCGGGGACTGGACCGTCGTCGACTGCGGCTTCGGCATCGAGCAGGACGAGCTGCTCAGCTACGACACCCGCGCCCCGCAGCGCCACGACGCGACGCTCAGCGCGCTGGGCGCCGCGGACGTGGTCGTGGTCGTGGGCGGCGGGGACCCGGTCGGGCTCCAGCGCCTCGTCCGCGCGCTCGACGAGCTGGGAGAGTCCGGGGCGGCGGCCGCCGCGGCCCGCGTCGTCGTCGTGAACCGGGTGCGGGCGAGCGTCGTCGGGCCACGGCCCGAGCGCGCGGTGCGCGACGCGATGGCGCGGTACGCCGGCGTCGAGGACCTGCACGTCGTCCCGGAGGACACCGCCGTCGACGTGGCGCTCCGGGAGGGGAGGACGCTCGGCGAGACCGCCCCGGCGAGCCCTGCCCGGCGCGCGCTGGCCCGGCTCGCGGAGGCAGTGCGGGAGGCCGCCCCGTCCGGGCGTGGTGCGGCGCCCGGACCGGTGCTCGAGGCGGCACACTGAACCCATGCGCATCTATCTCCCCGCGACGCTCGACGAGCTCGACGCCGTCACCGTGACCGCCGACGCCGCCCGCTGGACCGTCGCCCCGCGCGGCGCCCACGCCGTGACCGCCGCGCTGACGCGTGCGCTGCCCGACGAGGACGAGGAGGGTCTCGAGTACGCGGCGGCGCTCGAGGCGGCGGACGACTCGCTCGCGCTCGTCGCGTCGCGCCCGGACGCGCCGCGGCAGCGGCTCGTCGTCACGCTCGAGGTGCCCGACGGCGCGGTCCAGGTCGTGGGGGCCGAGGACTCCGACGACGAGGACGCGCCCGCCCCGAGCGCCGTCGAGGTGCTGCGCACGGTGCCCGACGTCGCGATCGTGTGCGTGCACGTCGACGAGCCGGAGGCGGTCGCGGACGTCGAGGCCGTGCTCACCGCGGCGGACGACGACGGTCCCGACGCGGACGCGGCGCTCGACGCGGCCATCGAGCGCGTGGGCGAGCGCGACCTGCTCTGGTACGACTGGTCCGAGCTCAAGGACGTGCCGCGCGGCTGAGACCGGGACGAACCCGGGGCGGACCGAACCTGGGACGCCGCTGGGGTGACGGGCCCCGTCAGCCCAGGCGGCCCAGCACCTCGTCGTGCAGCAGGCCGTTCGTCGCGACGGCGTTCCCGCCCCACGGGCCGTCGGCGCCGTCGAGCGACGTGAACCGCCCGCCCGCCTCGGTGACGATCGGCACGAGCGCGGCCATGTCGTAGAGCTCGAGCTCGGGCTCGGCGGCCGCGTCGACCGCGCCCTCGGCGACGAGCATGTACGACCAGAAGTCGCCGTAGCCGCGCGTGCGCCACGCGCCGCGCATGAGGTCGAGGAACGGCTCGAGCTTCCCACGCTCCTCCCAGCCGTCGAGCGACGCGTAGGCGAGCGACGCGTCGGACCACGACGAGACGCCCGAGACGTGCAGGCGCGACGCGGCGGCGAGCGACTTGCCCGTCCACGCGCCGGTGCCCTTCGAGGCCCACCAGCGCCGGCCGAGCGCGGGCGCGGACACCAGCCCGACGACGACCTCGTCGCCGTCGGCGAGCGCGATGAGCGTGGCCCACACGGGGACGCCGCGCACGAAGTTCTTCGTCCCGTCGATCGGGTCGACGATCCAGCGCCGGGCGCCGTGGCCCGTCTCGCCGTACTCCTCGCCCACGATCGCGTCGCGGCCGCGGGCCCGGCCGAGCTGGCCGCGGATGATCTCCTCGGCGGTCCGGTCGGCGTCGCTCACGGGCGTCGAGTCGGGCTTGGACTCGACGTGCAGGTCGAGCGCCTTAAAGCGCGACAGGGTGTGGGCGTCGACCTGGTCGGCGATCACGTGGGCGAGGCGCAGGTCGTCGTCGTAGCCGCGCGTCGAGGGGGGCGTCATGGCTCACACCGTAGCGGTGCGCGCACGGGCCGGGGGAGGCGCCGCGCGGGGTGCGGGCTCAGGCGGCGCCGGTGCGCGAGGCGAGCACGCGCCGGAACGACTCGAGCCGCGCCGCGCGGGCGTCGCGGGTGGCGTCGTCCGGGGAGTCCGCCACCCAGTCGTCGAGCGCGCAGTCCGGGGCGTCGTCGAGGTGGGTGCACCCGCGCGGGCATGCGGCGGCGACGGCGTCGAGGTCCTCGAACGCGCGCAGCAGGTGGTCGACCTGCACGTGCGCGAGCCCGAACGACCGCACGCCCGGGGTGTCGATGACCCACCCGCCGCCCGGCAGGCGCAGCGCGACCGCCGACGTCGACGTGTGCCGGCCGCGCCCCGTGACGTCGTTGACGTGCCCCGTCGCGCGCCGGGCGTCGGGCACGAGCGCGTTGACGAGCGTCGACTTCCCCACGCCCGAGTGCCCGACGAACACCGACGTGCGCCCGGCCAGCGCCTCGCGGACGGCGTCGAGCGGCTCGATGGCCCAGCCGTCCGGCGCGAGGCCGTCGGGCGCGCGCCGCGTGACGACGACGGAGACGCCGAGCGGCTCGTACAGCGCGCGCAGCGGCGCCGGGTCGGCGAGGTCCGCCTTGGTGAGGCACAGCAGGACGTCCATGCCGGCGTCGTACGCGGCGACGACGCACCGGTCGATCATGCGCGTGCGCGGCTCGGGCTCGGCGAGGGCGGTGACGACCACGAGCTGGTCCGCGTTCGCGACGATGACGCGCTCGTACGGGTCGGTGTCGTCGGCGGTGCGGCGCAGCACCGACGACCGCTCCTGGATGCGGACGATGCGCGCGAGCGAGCCGTCGTCCCCGGTGACGTCGCCGACGAGGTCGACGCGGTCCCCGCACACGATCCGCGTGCGCCCGAGCTCGCGCGCCTTCATGGCGAGGACGGTGCGCTCGTCCTCGGCGCCGACGACCGTCCCGTCGTCGGTCCCGCCCACGAGCAGCGTGTACCGCCCCCGGTCCACGCCCGTGACGAACCCGGTCACCGCGTCCGCGTGCTCGGGGCGCTGCTTGGTGCGCGGGCGGCTGCCGCGCTTGCCGGGGCGCGAGCGGAAGTCGGACTCGTCCGGGACGCGGGCCATCAGCGGGCCGCCGCTCCCGAGCCGCCGAGCATCCGCTCCCACATGCCCGCGAAGCCGGGGAGCGTCTTGGCCGTCGTCGCGACGTTCTCGACGCCGACGCCCGGCACGCGCAGCCCGATCACGGCCGCCGAGGTCGCCATGCGGTGGTCGTGGTAGGTGCGGAAGACGGCGCCGTGCAGGGGGCGCGGCGTGATGACGAGCCCGTCGCGCGTCTCCTCGGCCTGCCCGCCGAGGCGCGTGATCTCGGCTGCGAGCGCGGCCAGGCGGTCGGTCTCGTGCCCGCGCAGGTGCGCGATGCCGCGCAGGCGGCTGGGCCCGTCGGCGAGGGCCGCGAGCGCGGCGATCGTGGGGGCGAGCTCGCCCGCGGCGTGCAGGTCCACGTCGACGCCGCGCACCTCGCCCGTGCCCGTCACGGTGAGCACGTCGCCGTCGAGGGACGACGTGGCGCCCATGGTCTCGAGCAGCTCGGGGACCATCGCGCCGGGCTGCGTGGTCGCCGTCGGCCAGCCCGTGACGCGCACGGTGCCCCCGGCGACGAGCGCGGCCGCGAGGAACGGCGCGGCGTTCGACAGGTCGGGCTCGACCTGCACGTCACGCGCCGCGATCGCCCCCGGCTCGACGCGCCAGATCGCCGGGCGCGAGTCGTCGACGACGACCCCGACCTCCCGCAGGACCTCCACCGTCATCTCGATGTGCGGCATGCTCGGCAGCGTGTGCCCGACGTGCCGGACCGTGAGGCCCTGGTCGTAGCGCGCCGCCGCGAGGAGCAGCCCGGAGACGAACTGGCTCGACGCCGACGCGTCGATGTCGACGGACCCGCCCCGGACCCGGCCGCGCCCGCGCACGGTGAACGGGAGGGTCGTGGGCAGGCTGCCGCCGTCGTCGCCCGCGACCGGGACGTCCAGGGCGCTGAGCGCCGCCACCACCGGGCCCATGGGCCGCACCCGCGCGCCCTCGTCGCCGTCGAACCGCACCGCGCCGTCCGCCAGCGCCGCGACCGGCGGGAGGAAGCGCATGACCGTCCCGGCGAGCCCGCAGTCGACGTCGACGGGTCCGCGCAGGGCGCCGGGCGTCACGTGCAGCTCGGTCGGCGACGCGCCCTCCTCGATCCCTACGCCCAGCGCGCGCAGCGCCGCGATCATGAGGTCGGCGTCGCGGCTGCGCAGCGCGCCCCGCAGCGTCCCCGGGCCGTCGGCGAGCGCGGCGAGCACCAGCAGCCGGTTCGTCAGCGACTTCGACCCCGGGACCTCGACCGTCGCGTCGAGCGGCCCGCGCGCCGTGGGCGCGACCCAGGCGTCGGCCGGGGCGGGGGACGGTGCGTCGGTGGGCGCGGGGGGCTGCGTCGTCATGGCGTCCAGGCTAGTGGAGCGTCGCCGCCCGACGGCGGCCGGTCCCGCCCGGCGGACGGGCGCGGCCGGCGGACGGGCGCGGCCGCGCGGTGCGACGCGTCAGGCGACCTTGGCGCGGACGGCGGCCCCGGCGTCGTGCACGGCGCCCGCGGTGGTGCTCGCGGCGTGCTGCGCGGCGTCCTGGGCGGCCTTCGCGGCGCGGCGAGCCGAGCGCGACACGTCCTTCGCGGTGCTCTTCGCCCCCGCGACGACGGCCTCCTGCTTCGCCTGCTTGGCGAGCGCGAGGTCGTGCCGCGCCCGCTCGAGACGCCACTGGACGCCCGGGCGGCCCTCGTAGTCGGCGCCCGCGATGAGCGCGGCCCCGATCGCCCCGACGTTCGCGACGAACTTCCGCGTCCGCTCGGTGCGCGTGGCCTCGCCGCCCGTGAACGGCTGGTTGACGACGGCGAGCGGGACCGTGAGCGCGGCGAGCGCGAGCGCGGCGGTCCGGGGCGCCTTGCCGACGGCGAGGCACAGGCCCGCGACCGCCGTCGCCGCGCCGTGGGCGCGGACGAGCGTCGTCACCTGCCGCTCGCTGAGCGGGGCCTCGATGCCGACGCGCTTCTCGACGAGCTCGACGCCCGCGCGCGCGGCCCGCACGTGCTCCGCCGGCTTGAGCGCGGCCTGGACCCCGTCGTAGACGAACCACGAGGCCAGCATGGGCCTCGCGAGGTGACGCAGCAGCATCGGTTCTCTCCTCATCGCTGGTGACTCGCCGGTGCCCTGGGCGGGCGTCCTCCGGTGGGTCCCAGCCTGCCGCGCCCCCCGGGACGGCGCCACCCGCGGCGGTGCCCGGGCCGGGAATGCCCAGAGGCGCTCGCGGGTTGCACCCCTCGTGACCGCCCTGCTCCAGACTCCCGCACCCGCCGCCCGGGTCGCGTCGACGACCCCGGCGCCGGACGCCGCGTTCGCCGCCGCGTGGTCGGTGCCGAGCCGTGCGCGGGACGCCTCATCGAACACCCAGACGAACGGGGGACTAGGCTCGTTGTTGATGACAGAGCGAATCTCCGGCAGCGACGTCTCCGGCAGCCCTGCGACGACGTCGGGAACGACGCCGGACGACGGTGCGCCCGCCGGCACGCCGCCCGCCGACGCGACGGACGCCGAGGACACGAACCGCGCCCCGGAGGCCGAGAGCGACGCCGCGCGCGCCGCCCGGTTCGAGCGGGACGCCCTGCAGTACCTCGACCAGCTGTACTCCGCGGCGCTGCGGATGACGCGCAACCCCTCGGACGCCGAGGACCTGGTGCAGGAGACGTTCGCGAAGGCTTTCGCGGCGTTCCACCAGTACCGCCCGGGCACGAACCTCAAGGCGTGGCTGTACCGGATCCTCACGAACACGTTCATCAACACGTACCGCAAGAAGCAGCGCGAGCCGCAGCAGGCGCAGACGGACGACGTCGAGGACTGGCAGATCGCGCGCGCGGCGTCGCACACGTCGCAGGGCCTGCGCTCGGCCGAGGCGGAGGCGCTCGACCGCCTGCCGGACTCGGACGTCAAGCGCGCGCTCCAGGAGCTCCCCGAGGACCGGCGCATGGTCGTGTACTACGCCGACGTCGAGGGCTTCCCGTACAAGGAGATCGCGGAGATCATGGGGACACCGATCGGCACGGTCATGTCCCGCCTGCACCGAGGCAGGCGCCAGCTGCGCGAGCTGCTGGCCGACTACGCCGCGAGGCGAGGACTGGTGGGCGCGAAGAGCCCCGGAGGTGAGTCGTGAGCACGTCAGAGACCCGTGAGCCCGGACGGGGTCCGGTCGAGGAGCCGGTGACCCCGATCCCGCACTCGACCGCGGGCGAGTCCGAGTGCGAGCACGCGCTCACGCACCTGTACGAGTACCTGGACTCCGAGATGACGCCCGACGACGAGCTGCGCATGCGCCAGCACGTCGCGCACTGCTCGCCGTGCCTGGCCGAGCTGAGCGTCGAGGAGCTCGTCAAGCAGCTCGTGCGCCGCTCGTGCCACGAGAAGGCGCCGGCAGGGCTGCGGGAGCGCATCCACACGCAGCTCACCGTGATGGTCACGACGACGACGGTCGTCGAGACGCGCTGACCCGAGCCCGGGGGCCAGCCCCTGGGTCCCGCGCGCACGAGAGAGGGCCCGGACCGACGACGTCGGTCCGGGCCCTCTCCCGTGCTCCCCCTCGCGGGGGCTGCGCCGTCTCAGGCGTTGGGGCGCTTGCCGTGGTTCGCGGCGTTGCCCTTGCGGCTGCGACGCTTGCGTCCGCGCTTGCTCATGGTGTTCTCCTGACGGTCGGGGAGTGCTGCCGGTCTCGGCGGTTCTCGACGGGTGTCGACGTGGAACGACCGGTCTCGGCGTGTCCAGTCCGTCTCCCATGGTCCCACACGCGACCCCTTGTCACGGTCGAGCACGCGATATATCGTGTCTGGCAGAACGAGATATATCGCGAGTGCCTTCCGGCCGTCCTGGTCGAGATGGCGCGCGGCGACCAGGACGGAGCGCGGGATGACGCAGGAGCTCTGGGCCCTCACCGGTCCGCAGGCCATCGACCTCGCGCTCGTGCGCCGGCTCGACGCGACGATGATCGGCGGGCGCATCGACGTCGTCGCGCACGAGGACCCGGCACGGACCGACGCGCGCGTCGAGGTGCACTCCGTGAGCGGGCGCGCGCTCGAGGTGCGGCTCGACGGGACGACGCTCCGGGTGGGCTACGGCCCGTTCGAGGCGGGCTGGAAGGGCTTCCTCGAGCGCTTCCGCACGTACACCGGCAAGGACGCCGCGGAGGTCCACGTCGCCGTCCCGGCGGGCGCGCAGGTCGAGGTCGCGACCGTGCAGGGCGAGGCGCTCGTCGCGGGCGCCCGCGAGGGCGTGCGGCTCGCGACCGTGTCCGGCGCCGTCATGACGAGCCGGACGCGCGGCCCGCTGCGCGTCGACACCGTCTCCGGCGAGGTCGCCGCGAGCGAGCACGACGGCCCGGTCCGGATGGAGTCCGTCTCTGGCGGCCTCACCGCCACGGGCGCGCTGCGCTCGCTGCGGCTCGACTCGGTCTCCGGCTCCGTGACCGTCGACACGCGCACGACCCCGGGCGAGATCACGGTGAGCGCCGTCTCCGCCGACGTGCTCGTGCGCCTGCCCGACCCGGACGCGATGGACTACGCCGTGCGCTGCCTCAGCGGCCGGCTCGACGTCGACGGCGAGGAGCAGCGCGGGTCCGCGCGCTCCTTCCACCGTGCGGCGCGGCTCGGCGCGGGCGCGCCCGTCCGCGTCTCGGCCGTCTCGGGCGACGTCACGGTCCTGCGGGGGACGGCCGGGACGTCGTCCGCCCCGGTCGATGCGCCCCCGGTGCAGGACGCGGCCCCGGACGCCCCGGCGTGGGGCAGCCCCGGTGCGCCCGCCGGGCGACCGGCCTCCACGAGCGGCCCGGTGGACCGCTGATGGCCACCGTCTTCGCCCACGGCCAGCTCCGGCTCTACCTGCTGGCGCTCCTCGCGTCCGGCCCCAAGCATGGGTACGAGCTCATCACCGAGCTCTCCGAGCGGTTCGGGGGCACGTACCGCCCGAGCGCCGGGACGATCTACCCGCGCCTCGCGCGACTCGAGGACGAGGGCCTGGTCCACCGCAGCGCCGACGGGCGCAAGACGACGTACGAGCTGACCCCCGCGGGGCGCGCCGAGATCGAGGCGCGGCGCGCGGACGTCGCCGCGCTCGAGCACGGCATCGCCGAGACGGTGCGCCAGCGCGCCGAGGCGCTGCGCGCCGACGTGCAGGGGTCGCTGCGGGGGCTACGCGCCGAGCTCGCGGCCGCCGCCCAGAGCGCCCGCGCCCGTCCGCGCGACGGCGAGCCCGACACCCGTCGCCGCGAGTCGACCGCGCGGCGCGCCGAGGCCGAGGCCGTGCTCCAGCGGTTCCGCGACGAGCTCCGCGCGGACCTGCGCCGGGCCGACGCGGCCGGCGGCGTGCCCGAGCTGACGGTCGACACGCTGCGCACCGTGCTCGACAGCGCCCGCCGGGCCGTGCGGGCGACCCTGCCCTGACGGACGATCCCAGAACCCGCAACGACCGACCACGCACCAGAGAACCGAACGAGGAGAAGCGCATGAGCACCGAGTCCTGGGTCATCAACGCCCCCCGGAGCGTCGACGTCGCGGACGTCCGGCGCGTCGTCGTCCAGCTCACGGACGGGTCGGTCGACGTCGTCGCCGACCCCGGCCGCGAGAGCGGGGCGCACCTCGACGTGAGCGAGGTGTCCGAGCGCCCGCTGCAGGTGAGCGTGCACGACGGCGAGCTGCGCGTCGGGTACGACTTCGCCGGCATCGAGGGCCTCGTCGACCGCGCGAAGGGCCTGCGCGACAAGGACCGCGCCGTCGTGCGGGTCACCGTGCCCGCGAGCGTCCCGCTCAAGGTGACGACCGCGCGCGCCGCGGCGACCGTCGTCGGGACGCGGGCGGACGTGTCCGTCACGACCGGGACCGGCGCCGTCCGCGTCCAGGGCGTCTCGGGCACGGCGTCGGTCCGCACGGCCACCGGCTCCGTCGACGTCGGCGAGCACGTCGGCGACGTCCACGTGACCACCGCGTCCGGCACCGTCACGCTCGGCGGCACGCTCGGGCGCGTGTCGGTCAGCACCGTCACGAGCGGCGTCGAGGTCGTGGCGCGCGAGAGCACCCCGCTCGTCGACGCGCGCACGGTCTCCGGCGACGTGGCCGTGCGCCTCGGCGCCGGCTCGGCCGTGAACCTCAAGGCCCGCAGCGTCACCGGCAAGGCCGTGCTCGACGGCGTGCGGCTCGACTCCAGCGCGCAGCGCACCACGTCCGTCGACCACGTCGACCAGCACGGCGCGGGCGGCGCCTACGTGTCGGCGAGCACCGTCTCGGGCGACCTCACGGTCTCGCGCGGCTGAGCGGTACCGCCCCGACGGCGAGGGGGAGGCGTGGTCCGCGACCACGCCTCCCCCTCGCTCGTGCGTCCCTGCGCGGGCTCAGACGGTGTCGTCGGGCAGCCCGAGCCACGCGTGCCAGCCGGTGTGCAGCACGAGCCACGCCATGAGCCCGTAGCCCGCCTGGCCGGGGAAGCCGTTCCCGCTCTGCGCGAGGTCGGCGAGCCACTGCTCGTGCGTGACGAGCGGACTGAACGTGTCGACGTAGGGGACGCGGCGCCGGTTCGCGACGTCCGAGAACGCGTGGGACAGCTCCGCGAGGCGCTCCGCGTCCTGCGCGTGGCCCGGCGGCGGCCCGACGACGAACGTGGGCAGGCGGTGGGACTCCGCGACGTCGAGCACGTTCGCGAGGTTGAGGCGTGAGCGCGCGACCGACAGCCCCGCGTCGAGGTCGTGGCGGCCGAGGCCGATGACGAGGCGGTTGTCGACGTCCGGCTCGGGGGAGAACCGGCGCGCGGTCTCCGCCTCCCAGCGCTGGCTGAGCGCCGTCGTCGTCTCGCCGGGGATGGCGAGCGGGAACACGTACGCCGGCTGGGGGAAGCGCGTGCGCGCGACGACGCGCCCCGCCCACCCCAGGGCCTTCGCGTCGCCGACGCCGGCGCTCAGCTCGTCGCCGACGACGCAGATCCGTACCTCACGACTCACCGCGTCTTCCACGAGCGCCATTCTCCCCGACGCGGGCCGCGCGGGTCGATCCGAGCCGGTGCGGACGGCGTGTCGACCCGCGCGGGGGTCGCCGCGGCGCCCGGACGCCTCAGGCCAGCGTCGCTCCCCAGGTCACCTCGTGGGACGCCCCGGGCTCGAGCCGGACGAGGCGCTCGCCCGTGCGGAACGCGTCCGCGACGCAGCTCATCGGCTCGGCGGCGACGCCGGTGCGGCGGAACGCGACGTCGCCGACGTGGTCGCCCGTGCAGACCTGCCACGTGTCCATCGAGCCGTCCATCCACACGGCGGCCGTGCGGCCGTCGGGCGCGGTGAGGCGGATCCAGGACAGCCCGTCCTCGTCGCGCAGCACGTCGACGTACGCGTCGTCGAGGTCGACGCCCGCGAGCAGGCGCGGCTCGCGCAGGTCGAACGTGCCGGTGGCGGGCTCGGTGCCGGTCGGCAGGAGCCGCTCGTCGGTCGTGACACGCGTCGCGGCGTCCAGGCGCAGCGTGCACGCGTCGAGGTCCGCGCCGTCCGCCGAGAGCCACGGGTGGAAGCCGACGCCGTACGGGGCGGTCGCCGTGCCGACGTTCGTCGTGCGGACGTGGACGCGCAGCCCCGCGTCGTCGAGCGAGTACGTCACGCGGGCGACGAGGTCGAACGGGTAGCCCGGCGACGGCGGCAGGTGCAGCTCGAGCGTCGCGCGCGCGGCCTCGTGCTCGACGACCGTCCAGCGCTGCCAGCACGCGAGGCCGTGCAGCGCGGTCCCGCGGTCCGGCTCCGAGATCGGGACCTGGTACGTCGTGCCGTCGACCGTGTACTGCCCGTCGCGCAGCCGGTTGGGCCAGGGGAGCAGGACGGCGCCGTTGAACGCGGGCGACACCTCGTCCTCGCCGAAGGGCGTGAAGACCGGCCGGCCCCCCACCGCGTACTCGCGGACGGCCGCTCCGACCTCGGTGATCGTCGCTGCGTGGTCGCCGTGGGCGATGCGGACCTGGGCTCCTGAGGGGGCATGGGTGTTCACGCTCACATACGGTACTCGGCGTGCGCGGGTGCGCGATGCGCCCACGCCCGTCAGACTCGGTGCCCGGGTGTGTCTTCCGGCGCACCCGACGCAGCACGAGGAGGAACGATGGAACGACAGGTGCTCGGGCGGACGGGACGGCTCGTCTCGGTCGTCGGACTGGGAACCTGGCAGCTCGGCGCCGACTGGGGCGACGTGAGCGAGGACGACGCGCGCGCCGTCCTCGACGCCTCCGCGCAGGCCGGCGTGACGTTCTTCGACACCGCGGACGTCTACGGCGACGGGCGCAGCGAGCAGATCATCGGCTCCTACCTCGCCGACAACCCCGGCCACGGGATCACGGTCGCCACGAAGATGGGCCGCCGGGAGCCGCAGGACGCCGACAACTACACGCTCGCCAAGTTCCGCGAGTGGGTCGACCGCTCGCGCCGCAACCTGCGGACCGACCGGCTGGACCTCGTGCAGCTGCACTGCCCGCCGACCGCCGTCTACTCGCGCGACGAGGTCTACGACGGCCTCGACACGCTCGTCGCCGAGGGTGCGATCGCGAGCTACGGCGTGAGCGTCGAGACCGTGGACGAGGCCCTCACGGCCATCGCGCGCCCCCACGTCGCCACGGTGCAGATCATCCTCAACGCGTTCCGGCTCAAGCCGCTCGACGCGGTGCTGCCCGCGGCGTCCGACGCCGGCGTCGGCGTCATCGCGCGCGTCCCGCTCGCGTCCGGGCTGCTGTCCGGGAAGTACACGAAGGACACGACGTTCGCCGCGGACGACCACCGCACGTACAACCGCGACGGCAGCGCGTTCGACGTCGGCGAGACGTTCTCGGGCGTCGACTTCGAGACCGGCGTCCAGGCGGCGGCCGAGTTCACCACGCTCGTGCACGACGTCGTCGGGCAGGACCTCACCCCGGCCCAGGTGGCCATCGCGTGGGTCTGGCAGCAGCCGGGCGTGTCGACCGTCATCCCCGGCGCGCGCAACGTCGAGCAGGCGCGGTCGAACGCCGCCGCGGGCGACGCGGACGTCCTCGGCCCGCTCTTCACGTCGGGCGTGCGCGAGATCTACGACCGCTACCTGCGCGAGAAGATCCACGACCGCTGGTAGTCCCGCGAGATCGACCCGCGCGTCGCCACGTCGGCCTCCTGAGGGCCGATCTCGGGCGCTCGGGTCGATCTCGCCGCTCCCCGTCGTGGCCCACGCGAGCCGCGCCGGCAGGCGACGGACGCACCGACGACGAAGGCCCCCTCCGTGCGGAGGGGGCCTTCGTCGTGCGCGGGTCGTGCGAGCCGGTCAGCGGGCGAACGCCTGCTCCAGCAGCACGGCCTGCTGCGCCTGGTGCTTCTTCGCCGTGCCGGCGGCCGTGGAGGCCGACGCCGGGCGGGAGACGACGCTCACGCGCGGCAGGTCCTCGGGCAGGTTGATGTGCACGAACGACCAGGCGCCCTGGTTCTCGGGCTCGTCCTGGACCCAGACGACCTCGGCGCCGGGGTACTTCGCGAGCTCGGCCCGGATGCCGTCGACGTCGAGCGGGTACAGCTGCTCGAGGCGGACCAGCGCCACGCCCTCGTCGCCGCGCTTGGTGCGCTCGGCGAGCAGGTCGTAGTAGACGCGGCCCGTGCACAGGAGCACGCGGTCGACCTTCGCCGGGTCGGCCGACGCGTCCGGGATCACCGGGCGGAACGTGCCGGTCGTGAAGTCCTCGACGCTCGACGCGGCGGCCTTGAGGCGCAGCAGCTGCTTCGGCGTGAAGACGATGAGCGGACGGCGCGGGCGCGCGTACGCCTGCCGGCGGAGCAGGTGGAAGTACGACGCCGGCGTGGACGGCTGCGCGACCGTCATGTTGTCCTCGGCAGCGAGCTGGAGGAAGCGCTCGATGCGCGCGGACGAGTGGTCCGGCCCCTGGCCCTCGTAGCCGTGGGGGAGGAGCATGACGACCGACGAGTACTGGCCCCACTTCTGCTCGGCGGACGAGATGAACTCGTCGATCACCGTCTGGGCGCCGTTGACGAAGTCGCCGAACTGCGCCTCCCAGAGCACGAGCGCGTCGGGGCGCTCGACCGAGTAGCCGTACTCGAACCCGAGCGCGGCGTACTCCGAGAGCGAGGAGTCGTAGACCCAGAACTTCGCCTGGTCCGCCGACAGGTAGAGCAGCGGCGTCCACTCGGCGCCCGTCTCGCGGTCGTGCAGGACGGCGTGGCGCTGCACGAACGTGCCGCGGCGCGAGTCCTGGCCGGCGAGGCGCACCGGGGTGCCCTCGACGAGGAGCGAGCCGAACGCGGCGAGCTCGCCGAAGCCCCAGTCGATGTTGCCCTCGACGGACATCTGCCGACGCTTCTCGAGGAGCTGCGCGAGCTTGGGGTGGACGGTGAAGCCCTCCGGCGGCGCGACGTGCACCTGGCCGACGCGCTCGAGGACCGAGCGGTCGATCGCCGTCTTCCAGCCGACCATCGTGCCGGCGTCCTCGAGCTGGGACTCCGGGCGCTCGAGACCGGCGACCGGCTCGCGGTCCGCGGCGGGCGTGAAACCGCCCTCCTTGGTCTCCGTGAAGACGCGCTCGAGCTGGGCCTGGTAGTCCTGGAGGACGTGCTCGGCCTCCTCGAGCGTGATGTCCCCGCGCGCGACGAGGTTCTCGGTGTACAGCTTGCGCACCGAGCGCTTCGCCTCGATGAGGTTGTACATGAGCGGCTGCGTCATCGAGGGGTCGTCGCCCTCGTTGTGACCGCGGCGGCGGTAGCAGATCATGTCGATGATCACGTCGCGGTCGAACTGCTCGCGGAACGCGAAGGCGAGCTCGGCGACGCGCACGCACGCCTCGGGGTCGTCACCGTTCACGTGGAAGATCGGGACCTGGTAGCCCTTGGCGACGTCGGTCGCGTACGTCGTCGAGCGCGACGACGACGGACCCGTGGTGAAGCCGACCTGGTTGTTGATGATGACGTGCACGGTGCCGCCGGTGCGGTACCCGCGCAGCTGCGCGAGGTTGAGCACCTCGGGCACGACGCCCTGGCCCGCGAAGGCCGCGTCGCCGTGGATGAGGATCGGCAGCACGGAGAAGCCGTCGCCGCCCAGGTCGATGCGGTCCTGCTTGGCGCGCACGATGCCCTCGAGCACCGGGTCGACCGCCTCCAGGTGGGAGGGGTTCGCCGCGAGGTAGACCTTCGTCGTCGCGCCGGTCTCGGCCGTGAAGACGCCCTCGGTGCCGAGGTGGTACTTCACGTCGCCCGAGCCCTGGACGCTCTTCGGGTCGAGGTTGCCCTCGAACTCGGCGAAAATCTGCGCGTAGCTCTTGCCCGCGATGTTGGCGAGCACGTTGAGCCGCCCGCGGTGCGCCATGCCGATGCCGACCTCGTCGAGGCCGTTCTCCGCGGCCTTCGACAGGATCGCGTCGAGCAGCGGGATGAGCGCCTCGCCGCCCTCGAGCGAGAAGCGCTTCTGCCCGACGAACTTCGTCTGCAGGAACGTCTCGAACGCCTCGGCGGAGTTGAGGCGGCGCAGGATGCGGAGCTGGTCCTCGCGCGGCGTGCGCGCGTACCCGGACTCGAGGCGCTCCTGGAGCCACTTGCGCTGCGTGCGGTCGGCGAGGTGCATGTACTCCACGCCGACGGTGCGGCAGTAGGAGTCGCGCAGCAGGCCGAGGATGTCGCGCAGCGTCGACTTGGTGCGGCCGCCGAACCCGCCCGTGGGGAACGTGCGGTCGAGGTCCCACAGCGTCATGCCGTGGTTCTGGATGTCGAGGTCGCCGTGCTTGCGCTGGCGGTACGCGAGCGGGTCGGTGTCGGCCATGAGGTGGCCGCGCGAGCGGTAGGAGTGCACCAGCTCGGCGATCTTGGCGGGCTTGGCCGCCTCGATCTCGGCGTCCGTCGTGTTGTCGCGGACCCAGCGCACCGGCTCGTAGGGGATGCGCAGCGCGGCGAACACGCGGTCGTAGAAGCCGTCCTCGCCGAGGAGCTTCTGCGACAGGATGCGCAGGAACTCGCCGGACTGCGCGCCCTGGATGATGCGGTGGTCGTAGGTCGACGTGATCGTCAGGACCTTCGAGATGCCCAGGCGGGCGAGCCGCTCGGTCGAGGCGCCCGCGAACTCCGCGGGGTAGTCCATCGCGCCGACGCCGATGATCGTGCCCTGACCCTGCATGAGGCGCGGCACCGAGTGCACGGTGCCGATGCCGCCCGGGTTGGTGAGCGAGATCGTGGTGCCCGCGAAGTCGTCGACGCCGAGCTTGCCGCCGCGCGCACGGCGCACGAGGTCCTCGTAGGCCGCCCAGAACTGGGCGAAGTCCATCGTCTCGGCCTTCTTGATGCTCGGCACGAGGAGCTGGCGCGAGCCGTCGGGCTTCGCCAGGTCGATCGCGAGCCCGAAGTTCACGTGCGCGGGCTGGTTGATCGCGGGCTTGCCCTCGATCTGCGTGTAGCTCGCGTTCATCACCGGCATGTCGGCCAGCGCCTCGACGAGCGCGAACCCGATGAGGTGCGTGAACGAGATCTTGCCGCCGCGACCGCGCGCGAGGTGGTTGTTGATGACGATGCGGTTGTCGACCATGAGCTTGGCCGGCACCGCGCGCACCGACGTCGCCGTCGGCACCTGGATGCTGGCCTCCATGTTCGTCACGACGCGCGCGGCCGGGCCGCGGAGCTTCTGCACGTCGTCCGTGGCCTGGTCCTCGGGCGCGGGAGCGCCGGCGACCTTGCGCGCGGGCACCTGGGCGTACGGCGCCGTCGCGGGCTGGGCGGTCGCGACGGGGCGCGACGCGTGCACGGCCTCGACCGCGGCGTTGACCGCCGGGTCGGCCGGGAGCTTCGGCGGCTTGACGCGCTGCGCGGCCTCGGCGGCGGCCGAGCCGTCCGTCACGGCGGTCGGCGCTGCGGGTGCCGGCGCTGCGGGCGCCGCCGGAGCGGGCGAGCCGTTCGCCGCGGCCGGGCGGGACCCGTTCGCGGGTGCCGCGGCCGGGACGGACCCGTTCGCGGGCGCCGCCGGGGCGTCGCTCGTGGTGTCGGCGTCCGAGCGCTCCGCAGGGCGGTAGTCCTCGAAGAAGTCCCACCACGCGGGGTCTACCGCGTTCTTGTCCTGGAGGTACTGCTCGTACAGCTCGTCGACGAGCCACTCGTTCGCTCCGAACACGGAGCTTGCGTCGCTGATCGCCTCTGACTCAGCCTTCGGGGACACGCGAGGATCGCCCACTTTCACACACAGGTCGCTGTCGGTCACAGCCCGCGACCGTGGCACGACGGCGCACCGCTGCTGCGGCGCCCCCGACGTCGGCACGGGCTCGTCCGGGTTCCGGACCACTCCAGCCTAGGCCCTCGTCGTCGGCCTCGGGCGTTGGGCCGAGCGTTCCGGCGCGGCCTGTTCGCGGGTTCTTCACGCCGTGTCTGGGCCAGGCAAACGTGACCCCACGCGCACCTCGTCGGAGGGCAAGATCGCGGAATTCCACGCCATCCCGAGGTATCTCCGCGCGGCGGTGTGACGCATCTCACGCACGAGCGCGGGCGGGTGCGCGCGCTGTCAGGACGGAGTCACCGCACGTCGGGGTGCGCCGGGTACGACGCGTCGCCGTCCTCGGGCGGGAACGGCGCGGAGCCCGCGTGCGCGGGCAGCGTGACGCGCATCGTCGCCCCCCGGCGCGAGTCCGCGACCTCGATCCGGCCGCCGTGCAGGTCCACCGCCCAGCGCACGATCGCGAGCCCGATCCCCGTGCCGCCCGTCGAGCCGCCCGTCGTCGTGTGCGCGCCCGTCGCGCTGGCCCGGGCGAACCGCTCGAAGATCCGCTCGCGGTCCTCCTTGGCGATCCCGGGGCCCTCGTCGACGACCTCCAGCACGACGTCGTCGTCCACCGGGTACGCCTCGAGCCGGATCTCCCCGCCCTGCGGCGAGTGCCGGATCGCGTTCTGCAGGAGGTTGGTCACGACCTGGTGCAGCCGCTCGCGGTCCGCCTCGAGCACGAGGTCCGGGGGCGTGACGTCGACGACGTAGCGCAGCTGCTTGCCCGCCTCGACCATCGACACGGCCTCGGCGTTCTCCTCGAGGAAGTCGCCGACGTCGATCTGGGTGATGTTGAGCGCCGCCGCGCCCGCCTCGATGCGCGACAGGTCCAGGAGGTACGCGACGAGCCGCGTGAGGCGCTCGGTCTGCGCGAGCGACATCTCCATCGTCGCGGGCGTCGGGGGCGTCACCCCGTCCACGACGTTCTCGAGCTGGGCCTGGAGCGCCGCGATCGGGGTGCGCAGCTCGTGCGAGACGTTCGCGATGAGCTCGCGGCGCACCTGGTCGCTCGTCGCGAGGTCCTCCGCCATGACGTTGAACGCGACCGCGAGCTGGCCCACCTCGTCGCGGCTCGTGGCGCGCACGCGCCGCGTGTAGTCGCCGTCGGCCATCGCCCGGGCGGCGGCGGTCATCTCCCGCAGGGGGGACGTCATACCGCGCGCGAGGAGCTGCGTGAGCAGCAGCGACAGCACGATCGCGAGCGGGAACGTGCGTGACGGCCCGAGCTGGTTCTGCAGCCCGATCCACGTGATGAGGACGGCGAGCGTCACCGTCGCGGCGACCAGCACGCCGAGCTTGATCTTCAGCGAGCGGAACGAGTCGAGCGGCCGGACGTCGGGGAGGTGCGGGCGGATCGTGTGGGCCCGGTGCGGTCCCGGCCGCGCCGGGCCGGGAGCCTGCGCCTGGCCCGGGTCCGTGCCGCCGGCGGGGTCGGCGGGGGAGGAGGTCATCCGGCGGGCGGCTCGAACGCGTAGCCGACGCCGTGGACCGTGCGGATGAGGTCCGCACCGAGCTTGCGGCGCAGCGCCTTGATGTGGGAGTCGACGGTGCGCGTCCCGCTGGCGTCGGCCCAGTCCCACACCTCGGCGAGCAGGCGCTCGCGCGTGAGGACCGTCTTCGGCGAGCTCGCGAGCATGACGAGCAGCTCGAACTCGGTGGGCGTGAGGTGGACCTCCTCCCCCGCGCGGTAGACGCGGCGCTGGGCCTTGTCGATCGTCACGTCGCCCACCGTCATGGGCGGGTCGCTCGGGGCGGAGCTCGCGGCCTGCGTGGCGCGGTCGACGCGGCGCAGCAGCGCCTTGATGCGCGCGACGAGCTCGCGCATGGAGAACGGCTTCGTCATGTAGTCGTCCGCGCCGACGCCGAGCCCGATGAGCATGTCGGTCTCGTCGTCGCGCGCGGTGAGCATGAGGATCGGGACGGGCTGCTCCGCCTGGATGCGGCGCGTGACCTCGAGGCCGTCGATGCCGGGGAGCATGACGTCGAGGACGATCGCGTCCGGGCGCAGGCGCGCCGCGGCGTCGACGGCGGACAGGCCGTCGCGCGCGACCTCGACGCGCCAGCCCTCCGCGCTCAGCCGCTGCGCGATGGCGGTCGCGATCGCGGGCTCGTCCTCGACGACGAGGACCGTGGCCGCCTGCTGCGGGGTGCCGCCGCCGGCCACCGGGGCGGTCGTGGGCACGGGCCCGCGGCCGGGGACGGGACCGGCCCCCGCGCCGGTCGGTGCTGCGCTCGCTGCCCTCGGATCTGCCATGGGATACAGCGTGGCACACGTCGGCCCAGGTCGGCCGGATTTCGTCGTCGTCGGGGGACCAGGTCGCGCGCTCGTGCGGTGCCGCCCGGGGGCCGCCGGGCCGTCCCTCCCGGGCGCCGCGCGACGGGCGAGCGCTAACATCGTCGGCACGATGAAGAGCACCTCCCGATATCGGTGGAGCACCTCGTGGTAGGCGACTGGGTCATGGTCGCGCTCGGGGTGCTCCTCACCGCAGGTACCGCCGTCTTCGTGGCCAGCGAGTTCTCCCTGGTCACCCTCGACCCCGCCGTCCTCCCCGCCGGGGACGACGCCGACCAGGAGGGCGACAGACGCGGCTCCCCGCCGTCGGGCGGGCCGGGCGGCCCCGACCGCCGCGACCGCAGCGTCCGGGCCGGGCTCAAGCACCTGTCGACCGAGCTCTCCTCGGCGCAGGTCGGCATCACCCTCACCACGATCCTCCTCGGGTACACCGCGCAGCCCGCGCTCCTCGCGCTCTTCGGGGACGCCCTGAGCTCGACGCCGCTCGGCCACGCGGCCTCCGCGGTCCTCGCGGGCGTGCTCGCGCTGCTCGTCGTGAACTTCGTCTCGATGCTCTTCGGCGAGCTCATCCCCAAGAACTTCGCGCTCAGCGCGCCCTACGCCACCGCGCGGCAGGTCGTGCCCGTGCAGCGGCAGTTCACCAAGCTGTTCCGGCCGGTCATCGCCGTGCTCAACGGCTCGGCGAACGCGATCCTGCGCCGCGTCGGCGTCGAGCCGCGCGAGGAGCTGTCGGGCGCCCGCTCGGCGTCCGAGCTCGCCGCCCTCGTGCGCCGCTCCGCCCAGGAGGGCACGCTCGACGTCTCCGTCGCGACCCTCCTCACCAACTCGATCGAGCTCGACGAGCTGAGCGCCGTCGACGTCATGACCGACCGCATGCGCATGGTCGTCGTGGACCGGGACGCGACCGCCGCGGACGTCGTCGACGCCGCCCGGCGCACCGGGCACTCGCGGTTCCCCGTCATCGGCGAGGACCGCGACGACGTCGTCGGCCTCGTCCACCTGCGCCGCGCCGTCGCCGTCCCCTACGAGCGGCGCCACGAGGTCCCCGCGGCGGCCCTCATGGCCGACGCCCCGCGGGTGCCCGAGACGGTGCGGCTCGGCCCGCTCCTCGTCGAGCTCCGCGGCTTCGGCCTCCAGATGGCGGTCGTGGTCGACGAGTACGGCGGCACCTCGGGCGTCGTCACGCTCGAGGACGTCGTCGAGGAGCTCGTGGGCGACGTCGCGGACGAGCACGACCCCCGGCGCTCCGGCGCGGCCCGCCGCGCGGACGGCTCGTGGCTCGTGCCCGGCGTCATGCGGCCCGACGAACTCACCGAGGTCACCGGGCTGCGCGTCCCCGAGGACGGCGCCTACGAGACGCTCGGCGGCCTCGTCATGGCCCGCCTCGGCCGCGTCCCCGAGCCCGGCGACGAGATCGCCGCGGGCGAGGGCCGGCACCGCGTGGTGCTGCGCGTGGAGGCGATGGAGGGGCGGCGCGTCGAGCGGCTCTCGGTCCGCGCGACACCGACGGAGGGGGACGCATGAGCTCGACCACCGCGCTCCTCGTCGCGCTCCTCCTGCTCGCCGGCAACGCGTTCTTCGTCGGCGCCGAGTTCGCGGTGATCTCCGCGCGCCGCTCGGCGATCGAGCCGCTCGCCGCGCAGGGCAACCGCCGCGCCCAGACGGTCCTGTGGGCGATGGAGCACGTGTCGCTCATGCTCGCGTGCGCCCAGCTCGGCGTGACCGTCTGCTCCACGGGACTGGGCGTCGTCGCGGAGCCGGCCATCGCGCACCTCATCGAGGACCCGCTGCACGCGCTCGGCGTGAGCACCGCGCTCGCGCACCCGATCGCGTTCGTCGTGGCGCTCGCGATCGTCGTCTACCTGCACGTGGTGCTCGGCGAGATGGTCCCGAAGAACCTCGCGGTCTCCGGGCCGGAGACGGCCGTGATGTGGTTCGGCCCGCCGCTCGTGTGGATCGGGCGCGTGCTGCGCCCCGTCATCGTCGCGCTCAACTGGCTCGCGAACCACGCGGTGCGCGCCACGGGCGTCGAGCCGAAGGACGAGGTGGCGTCGGCGTTCACCGCCGAGGAGGTGCAGTCCATCGTCGAGCACTCCCAGGCCGAGGGCGTGCTGCGCGACGAGCAGGGGCTGCTGTCCGGGGCCATCGAGTTCTCCGAGCGCACCGCGCAGGACGTCATGGTCCCCGTCGCGGACCTCGTCACCGTCACCGAGGGGTGCACGCCCGATGAGGTCGAACGCCTGGTCGCCAAGACCGGCTTCTCCCGGTTCGCCGTCGCGGACGTCACGGGCGACCTCGTGGGCTACCTGCACGTCAAGGACGTGCTCTACGCGGACGAGACGACGCGCGAGGCCCCGGTCCCGTCGTGGCGCGTGCGGGCGCTCGCGGCCGCCGCGCCCGACGACGAGGTGGAGGACGCGCTGCGCGCCATGCAGCGCTCGGGGGCGCACCTGGCGCGCGTCGACGGTCCCGAGGGCGGGGGCGCGCTCGGGGTGGTCTTCCTCGAGGACATCCTCGAGGAGCTCGTCGGCGAGGTGCGCGACGCGATGCAGCGCCGGCACTAGGCCGGCGTCCCGGCCGGCGCGAGGGTGCCCGAGGGCGCTCCGCCGAGGCTCTGAGCAGGGGACTTGGCATCGCCGGAGCCCTTCGTTACTGTTCCGTGATTGATCGGTCATCGGTGGCTCGGAGCCACCCCGACGACGTGAGAGGCAGGTGGCGGGTGGAGTCGCAGCACGGCGCACCCGCCCTCGACTCACGACGGGCCCGGCGCGAGGCGGAGCAGGGCTCCCGGCGTCGCCGCCCCCAGGCACAGGTCTCCAGCCAGCACCGCTGGGTGCCGCGCGTCGCCGTCCTCGGGACGCTCGCCGCCGCGACCATCGCGATGCCGCTCTCCGCGGGCGCCGACGACGCGCTCGGCAGCGGGTCGCCCTTCGAGCCGGAGACCCGCCCCGTCGGCCCGAGCGCGCTCGACCTCGCGACCGCCGCCGCGACCGCACCCGCCGTCTCCCCGAGCGTCGCCGCCGCGCCCCGCGTCGAGGTGCGCCGCGAGGCGGCCTCCCGCTCCGCCGCGCGCGACCCGCTGCCGGGCTGCGACCCGACCGTCCGGCCCGAGGGCACGAACGGCAAGCTCGACGAGCACGCCCTGTGCGAGCTGTGGCAGGCGGACGAGCACCTGCGACCCGACGCGGCCGTCGCGCTCTCCGCGATGAACGAGGCGTTCCGGGCCACCTTCGGCCGGGACCTCTGCCTCGTGTCGTCGTACCGCACGCTCTCGACGCAGGTCTCGCTCAAGTCCTCCCGCGGCGCCTTCGCGGCGCCCCCCGGCTGGTCCATGCACGGGTGGGGGCTCGCGATCGACCTCTGCTCCGTGGAGACCGGCTCGCGCGAGGTCTACGCGTGGATCAACCAGAACGGCGCCACGTACGGCTGGGCCAACCCGGCGTGGGCCAAGCGCGGCGGCAGCGGCGCCTACGAGCCCTGGCACTTCGAGTTCGTCCAGGGCGTCGAGGAGATCCAGAACTCCTGACGCGCCCCCGGCCGGCCGCCCCGCGCCCGGCCGCCCCGCGCCGTATCGTCGGACCGTGGCCGACCTGCTCCTCGCCGCGGTCGTCCTGCGCCGTCCCGAGCACGCGCTCGCCGCGCAGGTGCTGAGCCTCGCCGTGGGCGGCCTCGTCCGCGTGGAGCCGACGGCGCCCGGCGAGCCTCCGGTCCTCGTCCTCCTCGACGCGTCGCGTGCCTCCGAGCGCGAGCACCTCGCGCTGTCGACCCTCTTCGGCGGGACGGCGGGCGAGGGCGCGCGCGTCGCGCTCGACCCCTCCGACGACGCCCTGCGCCTCCGCGTGCACGACGCCGCCCGCCGGGTCGTGCGCAGCGCCCGCCACGACGGCTACCTGGAGTCGGGACGGTCACGCCGGCTCACGGAGAAGGGCGACGCGGTGCGGGCCGACCTCGTCGCGCTGGAGGACGCCGTCGAGCGCGAGGTCGCGGAGGCGCGCGCGCACGACCGGGCGCGCGAGCACGTGTCGCCCGGCGCGCTGCCGTGGGCGGTCCTGTTCGGGCACGAGCCCGGGTGGGTGCCGGTCGACGGGCGCACGGTCCGGTTCGACGTCGCCGCGGTGTGCGCGGCTGCGGACGCGCTGCGCTGACCCGAGGACCGGGCGTCCGGGCGCGTGCCCGCGCGGTGCCTACGGGCCGGAGAGCCGCTCGTTGCGGCCGAAGTCCTGGAGGAACCGCGGGCCGGACGCGGCGAGCTCGGCCTCGAACTCCTCGCGCCACGCGCCGTAGGGGCGGCCCGCGAGCGCGTCGTTGGAGAACCGGGGATCGTCCGTGAGCTCGGTGACGCAGAAGGCGGGGATCTGCAGGTCCGTGACGGGACCGGTGCGCTCGCACTCCGCGACGACGAGCGGGTGGTTCGCCCCGCCGAACACGTCGACGACCCAGCCGTCGGCCCCGACCCACACGGAGTAGCGGGTCTTGACGACGCGCGCACCGCCGCGGCGGATCATCTGGACGCCCACCGCCACGTCGACCTCGCGCTCCGCCTCGTAGCGCGTGCCGCCGGCCATCGGGCCCTTGACGGTGAGCGTGCACAGGTCGACGGCGGGGGCGTAGCGGTCGAGGAGCCGGACCGGGTCGGTCGTCGCGTCCATCGTCGCGTCGACCGTGGGCACCTTCGCGCGCAGCCGCAGCGCGTACCCCTCGTCGGCCAGGTAGTAGCTCTGCACGATGAGCGCGGGCGCGTCGCGCAGGTCCTCGGGCAGCTCGCGCACGAGGAACCGGCGCTCGAACTCGAAGTCCCCGTAGCCGCCGTCGGTCATGGGCCCACCGTAGCGGGAGCGCGCGGGTCGTGGCGGGACCTCGCGCAGCGGGCCCGGAGACGGCGCGAGCCCGGCCGCGCGAGGCGGGCCGGGCTCGTGGGAGCGGTGCGGGTGCCCTCGATAGGATTCGAACCTACGACCTTCTGCTCCGGAGGCAGACGCTCTATCCACTGAGCTACGAGGGCGAGCGCCGACGGTGACCGCCGACGCGATGCACGAGACTACCAGCCCGCAGGGGGTGCGCGGACCCGGCCGCGGTCGGCTGCCGACCGGGGCGCGCCGACCGGGTGCGCCACCCTGGTGCTCCGGCCCGGCGCGGAGACGCGGGGGAGCGGGCCCGGCCGTCGGCGCGGTGGACGGGCGGCGGTGAAATGGCGCGACGGACGGCCCCCGTGCCTCGGTAGAATCGCCCGGTGACCCCCGACGAGCTCTCCGAAGCGCTGAGCGCTGCCCTGGCCGCCGCCGTCGCCGACGGCACCCTCGCCCTGGACCCGACCGCGGTCCCCGAGCGCGTCCACGTGGAGCGACCCCGCCAGCGCGAGCACGGCGACTGGGCCACGAACGTCGCGCTGCAGCTCGCGAAGAAGGCGGGCACGACGCCGCGGGCGCTCGCCGAGGACCTCGCGCGCCGCCTCGCCGCGCACCCGGGCATCCGGGCCGTGGACGTCGCCGGTCCCGGCTTCCTCAACATCTCGCTCGACGCGGCCGCCGCGGGCGAGCTCGCGCGCACGATCGTCGAGGCCGGCCCGGCGTACGGGCGCGGCGACTCCGAGTCGGGCAAGAAGGTCAACCTCGAGTTCGTCTCCGCGAACCCGACCGGGCCCATCCACATCGGTGGCGTCCGCTGGGCCGCCGTCGGCGACTCGCTCGCGCGCGTGCTCGAGGCGAGCGGCGCGGACGTGACGCGGGAGTACTACTTCAACGACCACGGCGCCCAGATCGACCGCTTCGCGCGCTCGCTCCTCGCGCGCTCGCGCGGCCAGGAGGCACCGGAGGACGGGTACGGCGGCGAGTACATCACCGAGATCGCGGACGCGGTCGTCGCCGACGCCGTCGCCGCGGGCGACCCCGACCCGCGCACGCTCCCGGACGCCGAGGCGCAGGAGGTCTTCCGCGCGCGCGGCGTCGAGCGCATGTTCGGCGAGATCAAGTCGTCGCTCCACGACTTCGGCGTCGACTTCGACGTCTACTTCCACGAGGACTCGCTGCACGAGTCGGGCGCCGTCGAGCGCGCCGTCGAGCGCCTGCGCGCGTCCGGTCACATGTTCGAGAAGGACGGCGCGACCTGGCTGCGCACGACCGACTTCGGTGACGACAAGGACCGCGTCGTCATCAAGTCCGACGGCGAGGCGGCCTACATCGCGGGCGACATCGCCTACTACCTCGACAAGCGCGAGCGCGGCTTCGACGAGGTCATCATCATGCTCGGCGCCGACCACCACGGGTACGTGGGCCGCATGATGGCCGTGTGCGCCGCGTTCGGCGACACTCCGGGGAAGAACCTCCAGCTCCTCATCGGGCAGATGGTCAACCTCGTCAAGGACGGCAAGCCGGTGCGCATGGCCAAGCGCGCCGGGAACGTGGTGACCCTCGAGGACCTCGTGGACGCCGTCGGCGTCGACGCCGCGCGCTACTCCCTCGCGCGCTCGTCCGCGGACCAGAACATCGACCTCGACCTCGACCTGCTCGCGCGGGCGACGAACGAGAACCCGGTCTACTACGTGCAGTACGCGCACTCGCGCACCGCGGCGGTGGACCGCAACGCGGCCGACCGCGGCGTCGCGCGCGCCGACGGGTTCGAGCCCGCGCTGCTCGACCACCCGAGCGAGGCGGCGCTCGTCGGCCGCCTCACCGAGTTCCCGCGCATCGTCGCCCAGGCGGCCGAGCTGCGCGAGCCGCACCGCGTCGCGCGCTACCTCGAGGCCCTGGCCGGCGACTACCACACGTGGTACCAGCAGAAGTCGCAGCGCGTCCTGCCCTACCCGGACGAGGAGGTCACGGACACGCACCGCACGCGCCTGTGGCTCAACGACGCGGTGCGCCAGGTCCTCGCCAACGGCCTGGGGCTGCTCGGCGTGACCGCGCCGGAGCGCATGTGAGCACGAGCCTGCCGGGTCACCCCGGCGAGCCGTGGTCGCGCGGCGTGCGGCGCCGGGACGACGGCGTCGTCGAGGTCGCGGGCGTCGACGTCCGCACGCTCGCGGCCGAGCACGGGACGCCCGCGTACGTGCTCGACGAGGCGGACTTCCGCGCCCGGGCGCGCGCGTACCGCACGGCGTTCGAGACGGCGTTCCGCGCCGTCGGGTCGGACGTCGACGTGTACTACGCGGGCAAGGCGCTGCTCACGGTCGCCGTCGCGCGCTGGGCGCGCGAGGAGGGCCTGCGCGTCGACACCGCGAGCGGGGGAGAGCTCGCCGTCGCGCTGCGCGCCGGCGTCCCCGGTCCCGAGATCGGCCTGCACGGCAACAACAAGTCCGACGCCGAGATCGGGCGCGCGCTCGACGAGGGCGTGGGTCGGATCATCGTCGACTCGCTCGTCGAGGTCGAGAGGGTCGCACGCCTCGCGGGGGAGCGCGGCGTCGTCGCGCCCGTCATGGTCCGCGTGACGACGGGCGTCCACGCGGGCGGGCACGAGTACATCTCGACCGCGCACGAGGACCAGAAGTTCGGGCTGTCGGTCGCGTCGTCGCGCCCCGCGGACGGCAGACCGGCCGGCGACTCCCCGGCGATGACCGCGCTGCTCGACGTCGTCGCGCGCCCCGAGCTGCACCTGCTCGGGATCCACTCGCACATCGGCTCCCAGATCCTCGACCCCTCGGGCTTCGAGGTCGCGGCGCGCGCCGTGCTGGAGCTGCGGGCGCGGCTCGCGGACCGCTCGGGCGTGCTCGTCGACGAGGTCGACATCGGCGGCGGCTACGGCATCGCGTACCTCCCGGGCGACGTCGCGCTCGACCCGGAGCGCGTCGCGAAGGACGTCGCGCGCGCGGTCGAGGCGGTGGCCGCGGAGCTCGGCACTCCGCTGCCGCGGTTCTCGATCGAGCCGGGGCGCGCGATCGTCGGGCCGGCCGGTCTCACGCTCTACACGGTCGGCACCGTGAAGCCCGTGACCCTCGACGACGGGCGCGTGCGCACGTACGTGTCGGTGGACGGCGGCATGAGCGACAACATCCGCCCCGCGCTCTACGCGGCGCAGTACCACGCGGAGGTCGTCGGGCGGGCGTCCGAGGCCGGGCCCGTGCTCGCGCGCGTCGTGGGCAAGCACTGCGAGAGCGGCGACATCGTCGTGCACGAGGTGCTGCTCCCCGGCGACGTGCGGGCGGGCGACCTGCTCGCGGTGCCCGCCACGGGGGCGTACGGCCGCTCGATGGCGTCGAACTACAACCTGCTGACGCGTCCGCCCGTGGTCGCCGTGCACGACGGCGCGAGCCGCGTGCTCGTGCGGCGCGAGACCGTCGAGGACCTGCTCGCGCTCGACGAGGGCTGACCTCACCGGGTCGTGCCCGCCGGTCGGCATCCGACCTGTGGGCACGCCCCGGGCGGGCGGACCCGTCGCCGTATCCTGTGCCTGCGGCTCCCGCGCCACCCGGGCACGACCCGGACCGTGCGCGGTGCCGCACCCGTCCTGACCACCCGAGGAAGGTCCGTCGTGCCGTCTGCCGCCGAGTCCCACCCGCCCCTGCGCGTCGCCCTGCTGGGGTGCGGCGTCGTCGGCACCCAGGTCGCGCGGCTGCTCACGGAGCAGGCCGACGACCTCGCGTCCCGGGTCGGGGCACCCCTGGAGCTCGTCGGGATCGCGGTCCGGGACGCGTCCGCGCCGCGCGACGCCGCGGTGGACCGGTCGCTGCTCACGGAGGACGCGGCGGGCCTCGTCGAGCGTGCCGACATCGTCGTCGAGGTGATGGGCGGCACCGAGCCCGCGCGGTCGCTGCTGCTGCGCGCGATCGAGGCCGGCGCCGCCGTCGTGACGGCGAACAAGGCGCTGCTCGCCGAGGACGGCCCCACGCTCTACAAGGCGGCCGACGCCGCCGGGGTGGACATCTACTTCGAGGCCGCCGTCGCGGGCGCGATCCCCATCGTCCGCCCGGTGCGCGAGTCGCTCGCGGGCGACCGCGTGCGGCGCGTGCTCGGCATCGTCAACGGGACGACCAACTACGTGCTCGACCAGATGGCCTCGACGGGCAGGGGCCTCGACGAGGCCGTCCGCGAGGCGCAGGACCTCGGCTACGCGGAGGCGGACCCGACGGCGGACGTCGAGGGGTACGACGCCGCGGCCAAGGCGGCGATCCTCGCGAGCCTCGCGTTCCACACGCGCGTGTCCCTCGACGACGTCGCGCGCGAGGGCATCCTGGCCGTCACGGCCGACGACGTCGCGTGGGCCGCGCAGACGGGCCACGTCATCAAGCTCCTCGCCATCGCCGAGCGGCGCGACGGCGACGCCACCGGCGCGGAGGCGGGCGTGTCCGTGCGCGTGCACCCCGCGCTCGTGCCGACCTCGCACCCGCTCGCGAACGTGCGCGGCTCGTTCAACGCGGTGTTCGTCGAGGCGGAGTCCGCGGGCGAGCTCATGTTCTACGGGCGCGGCGCGGGCGGCGCCCCGACGGCGTCCGCCGTCCTGGGCGACGTCGTCTCCGCCGCCCGCCACCGCGTGCTCGGGGGCAAGGGGCCGCAGGAGTCCACGTACGCCGAGCTCCCGATCCTCCCGGCGAGCGCCGCGGTCACGCGCTACCAGGTGCGCCTCGACGTCGAGGACCGCCCGGGCGTGCTCGCGCAGGTCGCGCACGCGCTCGCCGAGCACGGCGTGTCCATCGAGGCGGTCCGCCAGCCGACGGCGCGCGGCGGGGCCGACGTCGCCGAGCCGGGCGTCGCGGAGCTCCTCATCACCACGCACGCGGCGCCGGAGTCGGCGCTGTCGGCCACCGTCGCGGCGGTCGCCGAGCTCGAGCCCGTCCGCACGATCACGTCCGTCCTGAGAGTCGAGGGAGCCTGATGGCCCACGAGATGGCCCACCAGTGGCAAGGCATCATCGCCGAGTACCGTGACCGGCTGCCCGCGCACGTGTCCGAGCGCATCGTCACGCTCGGTGAGGGAGGCACGCCGCTCGTCGAGGCGCCGGCCCTGTCGGCGCGCACGGGTGCCCAGGTCTTCGTCAAGGTCGAGGGCATGAACCCGACGGGGTCGTTCAAGGACCGCGGCATGACGACGGCGATCTCCGCGGCCGCCGGGCGCGGCGCGCAGGCGGTCGTGTGCGCGTCCACGGGCAACACGTCGGCGTCGGCGGCCGCCTACGCCGTGCGCGCGGGCATGACGTGCGCGGTGCTCGTCCCGGACGGCAAGATCGCGATGGGCAAGCTGAGCCAGGCGATCGCCCACGGCGCGCGCCTGCTCCAGGTCGACGGCAACTTCGACGACTGCCTCGTCGCGGCGCGCAAGCTCGCCGAGGCGTACCCGGTCGAGCTCGTGAACTCGGTCAACCCCGACCGCATCGAGGGCCAGAAGACGGGCGCCTTCGAGATCGTCGACGCGCTCGGAGACGCCCCGGACATCCACGCGCTGCCCGTCGGCAACGCGGGGAACATCACCGCGTACTGGAAGGGCTTCCGCGAGTACGCCGGCCAGGGCGTCGCGGGGCACGCGGGGGAGGGCCTGCCGGCCGTCGCGACGCGCACGCCGCAGATGTGGGGCTTCCAGGCGGCGGGCGCCGCGCCGATCGTCGCGGGCCACCCGATCACGGAGCCCGAGACCGTCGCGACCGCCATCCGCATCGGCAACCCCGCGTCGTGGGAGCTCGCCGAGGCAGCGCGCGACGAGTCGGGCGGCGTCATCGAGGCCGTGTCCGACGAGCAGATCCTCGCGGCGCACCGCGTGCTGTCGAGCGAGGTCGGCGTTTTCGTCGAGCCCGCGTCGGCCGCCGGCGTCGCCGGGATCCTCGCGCGCGCCGAGCGCGGGCTCGTGCCCGCGGGCGCGCGCATCGTCGTCACGGTCACCGGTCACGGGCTCAAGGACCCGCAGTGGGCGCTGCGCACGCTCGACGGCACCGAGGTCGAGCCGACGCGCGTGACCGCCGACGTGGTGTCCATCGCCGACGCCCTCGGGCTCGACTGATGCAGCTCGGCGCGGACCACGTGCGGGTGCGCGTCCCCGCGACGAGCGCGAACCTCGGCCCCGGCTTCGACGCGCTGGGCCTCGCGCTCGCGCTCCACGACGTGCTCGACGTGCGCGCGCTCGCGAGCGACGACGTCGTGGTCGACGTCGAGGGCGAGGGCGCCGGAGAGGTGCCCGGCGACGAGTCCCACCTCGTGGTGCGGGCCCTGCGGGCCGCGCTCGACGTGGCGGGTGCGCCGCAGACGGGCCTGCACCTGACGTGCGTCAACCGCGTCCCCCACGGGCGGGGCCTCGGCTCGTCTGCCGCGGCCGTCGTCGCGGGCATCGTGGCGGCGCGCGCGCTCGTCGCCGACCCGTCGGTCCTCGACGACGACGTCGCGCTCGGCCTCGCGACCGCGATCGAGGGCCACCCGGACAACGCGGCGCCCGCGCTGCTCGGCGGCGCGACCGTCGCGTGGGAGAGCGGTACGCCCGGGGCCGGGGCGCGTGCCGTCCGGCTCGACGTGCACCCCGACCTGCGGGCGACGGTGCTGGTCCCCTCGGCCCGGCTCGCGACGAGCCGCGCGCGCGGGGTGCTCCCGGCGCAGGTGCCGCACGCCGACGCGGCGTTCAACGCGGGGCGGTCGGCGCTGCTCGTCGAGGCGCTCACGCGGCGTCCCGACCTGCTCCTCGACGCGACCGACGACCGGCTCCACCAGGGGTACCGCGCCGGCGTCATGCCGACCACGTCCGAGCTCGTCCGCGCGCTGCGTGCGCGGGGGCTCGCGGCGACGGTGTCGGGTGCCGGCCCCACGGTCCTCGTCCTGTCCGCCGCGGAGCGCCTCGACGAGGTCGCGGGCGTCGCGGACGAGCTCGTCGGGGGGAGCGCGGACTGGTCGGTCCGCCGCCTCGACGTCGACACGCGCGGGGTCGTCGCCGAACGGCTCTGACCGCTGTCCTGCCGGTGCTAGGATGGTCCCAGCCTTCGGTCACGCTCTCGCATCAGCAGTCGAGCGTTCTCCAGCGCGGAAGTGCCGCGACAGAGCCCGTCCGAGAGAAGGCAATCCAGCCCGCGTCAGATGACGTCGTCGTACCACTGACGCGTGGTGACACCTGCGCACCGGCCGTCACGGCCGGGCGTCGACCACCCGCGGTCCGCCCTCTGAGAGACGGACGCAAACGAGGGGGAAGGGTCCTTCGTGACAGACACCATCGACACCGCCACGAGCAGCGCGACCGCTGCCGGCGGTACCGCCCGGAACGGCGCGCTCTCCACGCTGCGCCTCCCGGAGCTGCAGGCGCTCGCGTCGCAGCTCGGGGTCAAGGGCACGTCCAAGATGCGGAAGGGCGATCTCGTGGACGTCATCCGCGCCCGCACGGGCGAGCAGGGTGCCTCCGAGCGCCCCGCCGCGTCCCGGCGCGACACGGACGCGGCGACCGCCGCGTCGCGTGAGACGAACGAGGCGCCCGTCGCCTCGGGGCGCGGCCGCAGCCGCCGCGCCGAGCGGCCCGCGGCGAGCCCCGCGGCCGGCACCGACTCCCCGGCGACGCGTCAGGACGCGCCGTCGGCCGCGAGCCGCGAGGAGCGCACCGCCGCTCCCGTGCTCGACCTCCCGGTGCGCGCCGACGAGCAGCGCACGGAGCAGCGCGGCGAGCGCCGCGACGGCCGCCGCGACGCGCGGTCGGAGGCCGCGGCCGCGGTCGCCGAGGCCCTCGGCGAGGGCGTGCGCACGCGCGACACCGCGAACGAGTCGCCCGACGAGCGTGCGGCGCGCGCCGCGGCCGCCGTCGGCCTGGTCACGGGCGAGCGCGGCTCGCGCCGTGCGGGCCGCGGTGCCGGTGCCCCGCGCACGGGCGAGGGCGACGGCGACGCACCGCGCGCCGACCGCCAGCGTGACGGGCAGGGCGGCGAGCGCCAGCGCGAGCAGCAGCCGGAGAAGCAGTCCGGCCAGCAGTCCGGCCAGCAGGGCCGGGGCGAGCGTCAGGGCGACCGTCGTGACGACCGCCAGCTCCTGGACGACGAGCGCGGCGGGCGCCGCCGTCGGGGCCGCGACCGCGGTCGCGACCGCGACCGCAAGCGCGGCCGCAACCGCCAGGGACCGGACCTCTCGGGCCTCGACGACATCGAGGTCAACGAGGACGACGTCCTGCTCCCCGTCGCGGGCATCCTCGACATCCTCGACAACTACGCGTTCGTCCGCACCAGCGGCTACCTGCCGGGCAACAACGACGTCTACGTGTCGCTCGGCCAGGTGAAGAAGGCCGGGCTGCGCCGCGGCGACGCCGTGACGGGCGCCGTGCGCCAGCCGCGCGAGGGCGAGAACCAGGGCAACACCGCGCGCCAGAAGTTCAACGCGCTCGTCCGCCTCGACACGGTCAACGGCATGTCGCCCGAGGAGGCGCGCGAGCGTCCGGAGTTCAACCGGCTCACGCCGCTGTACCCGCAGGAGCGCCTGCGCCTCGAGAACTCCGAGGCCACGCGCCTCACGCCGCGCGTCATCGACATCGTCGCGCCGATCGGCAAGGGCCAGCGCGGTCTCATCGTCGCGCCGCCCAAGGCCGGCAAGACGATCATCATGCAGCAGATCGCCAACGCGATCGCCGCGAACAACCCCGAGGTCCACCTCATGGTGGTGCTCGTGGACGAGCGGCCCGAAGAGGTCACCGACATGGAGCGGACGGTCCGCGGCGAGGTCATCGCCTCGACGTTCGACCGCCCCGCGTCGGACCACACGATCGTCGCCGAGCTCGCGATCGAGCGCGCGAAGCGCCTGGTCGAGCTCGGTCAGGACGTCGTGGTGCTCCTCGACTCGCTCACCCGCCTGTCGCGCGCGTACAACCTCGCGGCGCCGGCCTCGGGCCGCATCCTGTCCGGTGGTGTGGACGCGTCCGCGCTCTACCCGCCGAAGCGGTTCTTCGGCGCGGCGCGCAACATCGAGAACGGCGGCTCCCTGACGATCCTCGCCTCGGCGCTCGTGGAGACGGGCTCGAAGATGGACGAGGTCATCTTCGAGGAGTTCAAGGGCACGGGGAACATGGAGCTCCGCCTGTCCCGCAACCTCGCGGACAAGCGCATCTTCCCGGCCGTGGACGTCAACGCGTCCGGCACGCGCCGCGAGGAGATCCTCATGTCGCAGGACGAGCTGAAGATCATCTACAAGCTCCGCCGCGTCATGGGCGCCCTCGACCAGCAGCAGGCGATCGAGCTGCTGCTCGGCCAGCTCAAGAAGACGCAGACGAACGTCGAGTTCCTGCTGCACGTCCAGAAGACGACGCCCGGCGGGCTGGCCGACGACGACAACGTCGGCCGCACGATCTGACGCGTCGCCCGGTCACCGACGGCGGGTGGCCCCGGGAAGTTCTCGGGGCCCCCGCGCGTTCTGGCACAATGGTTCGTCGGCCTGCGCTCGTCAGGCCGCCTGTCGCCGGTTCACAGGTGCGGTAGCCGCACCTGACCCGGAGACGTCACCCCAAGGAGAAAACCGTGAAGTCTGGTATCCACCCCGAGTACGTCGTCACCGAGGTGACGTGCACCTGCGGGAACACGTTCGTGACGCGCAGCACCGAGGCGTCGGGCAAGATCAGCTCCGACGTGTGCAGCGCCTGCCACCCGTTCTACACGGGCAAGCAGAAGATCCTCGACACCGGTGGCCGCGTGGCCCGCTTCCAGGCGCGCTACGGCAAGAAGGACGCCGACAAGTAGCAGCACCGCAGCGCCGGTGGTCCGAGCCCGACAACCTCTCCAGGGGCAGTCGGTGCGCTCGGACCACCGGCGCTGTCGCGTTGTCGGGGGCCGGTCGGAGCGCCGGACCCGGTGACGCGCCCGCGTGCGACCGCACGCCCGGCGCCCGCGCGCCGCGCCGCGACCGCCGTCCCGCACCGCCGTACCGCCCGAGGAGCCGTCCGTGACCGAGTCGTTCGCCGCCGTCGTGCCGTTGCTGGCCGAGCACGCCGAGATCGAGGCGCAGCTCGCCGACCCGGCCGTCCACGCCGACGCGGGCCGCGCCCGCACGCTCGGGCGCCGCTACGCCGAGCTGAACCAGGTCGTGGGCGCGTACCGCGCGTGGCGCGAGGCGAGCGACGACGCCGAGGCCGCGGCCGAGCTCGCCGCGCTGGGCGGCGACGACGGCGACGCGTTCGCCGCGGAGCTCCCGGGCCTGCGCGCCACCGAGGAGGAGGCGCGCGAGCGCCTGCGCCGCGTGCTCGTCCCGCGCGACCCCGACGACGGCCGCGACGTCATCCTCGAGATCAAGGCGGGCGAGGGCGGCGAGGAGTCGGCACTGTTCGCGGGCGACCTGCTGCGCATGTACCTGCGGTACGCCGAGCGCCGCGGCTGGAAGACGGAGGTCCTGGAGTCGACCGACTCCGACCTCGGCGGCTACAAGGACGTCCAGGTCGCGGTGAAGGCGCGCAGCACGCCGTCCGACCCGGCCGAGGGCGTCTGGGCCAACCTCAAGTACGAGGGCGGCGTGCACCGGGTCCAGCGCGTGCCCGTGACGGAGTCGCAGGGCCGCATCCACACGTCTGCCGCCGGCGTGCTCGTGTTCCCCGAGGTCGAGGACGCGGGCGAGGTCGAGATCGACCCGAACGACCTGCGCATCGACGTCTACCGCTCGTCGGGCCCGGGCGGGCAGTCGGTCAACACGACCGACTCCGCGGTGCGGATCACGCACCTGCCGACGGGGATCGTCGTGTCGATGCAGAACGAGAAGTCGCAGCTCCAGAACCGGGAGCAGGCGATGCGCGTGCTGCGCGCGCGCCTGCTCGCCGCGCAGCAGGAGGCGGCCGCCGCGGAGGCGGCGGACCTGCGGCGCTCCCAGGTGCGGACGGTCGACCGCTCCGAGCGCATCCGCACCTACAACTTCCCGGAGAACCGCATCGCGGACCACCGCACCGGGTACAAGGCGTACAACCTCGACCAGGTGCTCGACGGCGACCTCGACCCCGTCGTGCGCTCGGCCGTGGAGGCGGACGAGGCGGCCCGGCTCGCCGCCGCGGGCGAGGCCTGAGATGGGCGACGCGCGCACCGAGCGGTCCGTGCCCGCCGCGCTCACCGCGGACGACCTGCGGCGCGCGGTGCGGGCCGCCGAGGGGCTCCTCGTGGAGGCCGGCGTCCCGTCGGCGCGCCACGACGCGGAGGCCCTCGCGGCCTGGAGCCTCGGCCTGCCGCGCCTCGAGTGGTACCGGCTCCCCGCGGGCGACGCCCCGCTCGCCCCCGCGCTCCCGACGGGCGCGACCGACCGCTTCCTCGCCGACTACGCGGACGCGGTGGAGCGCCGACGGGGGCGCGAGCCGCTCCAGCGCATCGTCGGGCACACGGTCTTCCGGCACGTCACGGTCGAGGTGCTCGACGACGTGTTCGTGCCCCGTCCGGAGACGGAGACGGTCGCGCAGGTCGCGATCGACGAGGCGGCACGGCTCCGCGGCGACCCGGAGCGCACGGACCGGCCGCCGCTCGTCGTGGACCTGTGCTGCGGGTCGGGCGTCATCGGGATCAGCGTCGACGTCGAGGTGCCGGGCTCGCGGGTCGTCGCGGTCGACCTCTCGCCCGACGCTGTGCGGGCCACGACGGCGAACGCCGGGCGCGTGGGGTCGGGCACCCAGCGCACGCTCGTCGGTGACGTGGGCGACCCGGCGCTGCTCGCCGAGCTCGACGGGACGGTCGACGTCGTCGTGTCGAACCCGCCGTACATCCCGCCGGACGCGGTGCCGGTCGACCCGGAGGTCCGCGACCACGACCCCGACCTGGCGCTCTACGGGCGCGGCGCCGACGGCCTGGAGGTGCCGCGCGCCGTCGTGCGCGCCGCCGCGCGCCTGCTGCGGCCCGGCGGCCTGTTCGTCATGGAGCACGCGGAGGTGCAGGCGGCCGACGTGCGGGCCGCCGCCCGCGCCGCAGGCGCGTTCGTCGAGGTGCGCACCCTGACGGACCTCACGGGCCGCGACCGCATGGTCGTGGCGCGCCGAGCCGGTGCCGTCGGTGCCGCCGATGACCCAGGGTCCCCGCACGGGCGTGGAAGGATGGACCCGTGAGCTCCGTCCACCCCGTGACCGACCCGAACACCTGGGGCGCCGGCATCGACGAGGCGGTCAACGCGATCTCCCGCGGTGGCCTCGTCGTGCTGCCCACCGACACCGTCTACGGCATCGGCGCCGACGCCTTCGACGCCGAGGCGGTGTCCGCGCTGCTCGCCGCGAAGGGCCGCGGCCGGCACATGCCGCCGCCGGTCCTCGTCCCGGACGCGCGCACGCTCGACGGCCTCGCCACCGACGTGCCCGACGACGCCCGCCGCCTCGTCGAGGCGTTCTGGCCCGGCGGGTTCACGATCATCCTGCGGGCCCAGCCGTCGCTCGCGTGGGACCTCGGCGAGACGCACGGCACGGTCGCGCTGCGCATGCCCGACCACCCGGCCGCGCTCGCGCTCCTGCGCCGCACCGGGCCCCTCGCCGTGTCGTCCGCGAACGCGACGGGCCGCCCCGCCGCGCTGCACGTCGACGACGCGCGCGAGCAGCTCGGCAGCGCCGTCGGCGTCTACCTCGACGGCGGGACGGCGCCCGGGGGAGTGGCGTCCACGATCGTCGACGCGACGTCCGGCGCGCTGCGCGTCGTGCGGCAGGGCGCCGTGACGCTCGAGCAGCTGCGCGAGGTCGCGCCCGTCCTCGGCCCCGACGACGAGCCGGCCGCGGACGCCGCCCCGGAGCCGCCGGAGACGGTGCCCGCCGAGGCTGCCGTCTCCGACGCGCCCGCCGAGACCCGAGGCTCCGGCGACGCCGGGGAGCCGGAGGCGAACGGCGGGTGAGGGTCTACCTGCTCGTGATGCTCGTCGCCGCCGCGGTGACGTTCCTCGCGACACCCTTCGCGCGCTGGGTCGCGCTGCGCACGGGCGCCATCACGGCGGTGCGCGACCGCGACGTCCACACGATCCCGACCCCCCGGCTCGGCGGTCTCGCGATGTTGTTGGGGCTGGTGGTGGCGGTCGTCTTCGCGTCGCAGATGCCCTTCCTCGAGAGCGTCTTCGTCGGCGAGGTCGCGGGGCAGATGGTCGCCGACGCCCGGATCTGGGGGATCGTCGGCGCCGCGGCGATCGTCTGCCTGCTCGGCATCGCCGACGACATCTGGGACCTCGACTGGATGACCAAGCTCGCGGGCCAGGTGCTCGCGGCCGGGCTCATGGCGAGCCAGGGCGTCGTGCTGTTCACGCTGCCCATCCCCATCGGGGAGCAGCAGCTCATCTGGTCCTCGCGCCTCCAGCTCGTCGCCACGATCCTCGTGGTCGTGGTGGCCATGAACGCCGTGAACTTCGTGGACGGCCTCGACGGCCTCGCGGCCGGCCTCGTCGCGATCGGGGGCGCCGCGTTCTTCCTCTACTCGTACGTGCTCACGCAGAAGGCGAGCGCCGACGACTACTCGAGCCTCGCGACCCTCGTCATCGCGGCCCTCGTCGGCATCTGCGTCGGGTTCCTGCCGCACAACTTCCATCCCGCCCGGATCTTCATGGGGGACTCGGGCTCGATGGTCCTCGGCCTCGTGTTCTCCGCCGCGGCGATCGTCGTGACGGGCCGGGTCGACACGACCACGCTCTCCGGGGCGCAGCAGATCCCGGCGTTCATCCCGCTCCTCCTGCCGCTCGCGGTGATCCTCCTGCCGCTGCTCGACATGGCCATGGCGGTCGTGCGCCGCGTCGCGCGCGGCAAGTCCCCGTTCCACCCGGACCGCATGCACCTGCACCACCGGATGCTCGCGATCGGGCACTCGCACCGGCGCGCCGTGCTCATCCTCTACGTGTGGACGGCCGTGTTCGCGTTCGCCGCCGTCGCGCTGGTCCAGTGGCACTGGCACGGCGTCGCCGCAGGGCTCGCCGGGGCCGTCGTGGCCGCGGCGCTCCTCACGCTCGGACCGCTGCGCACGCGCGGGCGGTTCCTCGACGACGACGCCGCCGCGGCGGTCGACGTCCCGCCGGCCCTCGCGCCCCCCACCTCCTCCGCGCCCGGGTCCAGCGACCCGGCCGCGTCGTCCGCCGTCCCCACCCCGCCGAAGGAAGCCCTGAGATGACGACGAGCCAGCCCGAGCCCGCCCGCCCGGACGACCGACCGGACGCCAGGCCGGAGGGCAGGCCGGACGGCACGGTGGACGGCAGGTCGGGCAGCACGGCGACCGAGGGCCCCGTCGAGCAGACGATCGGCGCGCACGGCCGCGCCGTGCGTGCGGTGTTCCGCACCGCCCTGCGCGACGTGCTGGTGCTGCTCGGCGCGCTGACCGTGCTCGGCGTCGCCGTCGGTGCGCTCGTCGCGGGGCTGCCGGGCGTCTGGGGCGCGCTCCTGGGCGTGGGCGTCGCCCTGATCTTCTCCGCGACCACGGTCTGGACGATGCTGCGCACCGTCGACTCCAGCCCGACGACGACGGCCGCGATCGTCATGGCGAGCTGGCTCGGCAAGATGATGGTGCTGATCGCCGTCCTCGTCGTGCTGCGCGGCATGGACTTCTACGACCGGTGGGTGTTCGCCGGGGTGCTGCTCGTCGGCGTGATCGGCTCCGCCGCGCTCGACTACCGGGCCGTGAGCAGGGGACGGATCCCGTACGTCGACCCCGCGGCGCGCTGACGTACCACCGGCGCGCCGCCGACGTACCACGGGGCCGCCGCGCGGGGGGAGGGACCCTCGTCCCGCAGCATGAGCAAAATGTCACAAGCGGCCGGGAACGGCGAGAGCACGCGGATCCATACGTTAGGCTACTGGCGAATCCATGACGGCCAGGTCCGACGGCGTGCCCACCCACGGGTGACGGCTGCCCGGACCACACGACCATTGGGAGTCCACCCTGTCCACGCTTGCGACCCCCGTGCTCCTCGCTGCATCCGAGAGCGAAGGTGGCTTCCACGCGCCGTCCATCGCCGACTTCTTCCCGCCGGCGATCCTCTTCGAGGGCACCATCTTCCAGATCGACCGGATCTGGATCGTCCGGATCGTGGCCACGATCGTCCTCCTCGCGATCTTCGTCGTCGCCGCGCGTCGGGCGCGCCTGGTCCCCGGGCGCTTCCAGAACGCGATCGAGATGATGCTGGACTTCGTCCGGGTCCAGATCGTCGAGGAGATCATGGGCAAGGAGCACGCCAAGCGCTTCGTCCCCATGATCACGACGATCTTCTTCGCGGTCCTCGCCTTCAACCTCACGGGCATCATCCCCGGCCTCAACATGGCCGGTACCGCCCGCATGGGCCTGCCCTTCCTGCTCGCGCTGTGGGTGCTCGTCACCTACTGGGCCGTGGGCATCAAGGCGCACGGCCTCGGCGGCTACCTCAAGAACAGCCTCTTCCCCCCGGGGATCCCGGCGCCGATCTACCTGATCGTCACCCCGATCGAGCTGCTCCAGATCCTCATCATCCGGCCGGCCTCGCTCGCGATCCGTCTCGTCGCCAACATGGTCGCCGGCCACATCATGCTGGTCCTGTGCTTCGCCGCGACGCAGTACTTCGTCTTCGAGGCGGTCCCCGCGATGAAGGCCTTCGGCGTCCTGACGCTCGCCGGCGGGCTGATCTTCACGCTCTTCGAGCTCCTCGTCGCGGCCCTGCAGGCCTACATCTTCGCGCTCCTTGCGTCGGTGTACCTGAACATCGCGCTCGAAGAGGAGCACTGACCCGAGGCCGCACCGCGCGCCCCGACCGACCCTCTCCCACCACGCACCACTCAATGTGACGCCCGGCCGACCGGTCGGGCGCCCAACGGAAGGAACGAGCACACGTGGACGTCACCACCCTCGCCGAGGTCTCCGGCAGCATCAACACGATCGGTTACGGCATCGCCGCGATCGGCCCGGGCATCGGCCTCGGCATCCTCATCGGCAAGACCGTCGAGGGCATGGCCCGCCAGCCTGAGGTCGCCGGCCAGCTCCGCGCCACCATGTTCCTCGGTGTCGCGTTCGTCGAGCTGCTCGCGCTGCTCGGGCTCGTCGCCGGCTTCCTCTTCCAGTGATGACGGCGCTGGCTGACGCCGCGCTGACCCTCGCGGCGGAGACCGGCGAGGAGCCGGCAGGCATCGACCTGTTCCTCCCCGCCGGCTACGACATCCTGTGGTCGGCCGTCGTCCTCGTCATCATCGCGGTCGTCTTCTACAAGGCGGTCCTGCCGAAGTTCCAGGCGGTCCTGGACGAGCGCACCGCGAAGATCGAGGGCGGTCTGGCCAAGGCGGAGTCCGCCCAGGCCGAGGCCGCGGCGGCGCTGGCGGAGTACCACCAGCAGCTCCAGGAGGCACGCACCGAGGCGGCGAAGATCCGTGAGGAGGCGCGCGCCGAGGGCTCGGCGATCGTCTCCGACCTGCGGGCCAAGGCGTCCGACGACGCCGCGCGCATCGTCGAGACGGCGCACCGCCAGATCGAGGCCGAGCGCCAGCAGGCCGCGGTCTCGCTGCGCAACGACGTCGGTCTGCTCGCGACGGAGCTCGCCTCCAAGATCGTGGGCGAGTCGCTCGCCGACTCGGCACGCCAGAGCCGCGTCGTCGACCGCTTCCTCGACGAGCTCGAGGCCGCGGGTCCCGCGGCGGCGAGCGCGGCGGGCACCGGTCCCGGCACCGAGGAGCGCTGATGCGCGGAACGAGCGGCGAGTCCCTGACGCAGGCGCGGGACCGGTTCGAGCCGGTCCTGCGCTCGGCGGGCGAGAGCGCGCTCGCGCTCGGCGAGCAGCTCTTCGCGGTCACGGCGGCGCTCGACGAGTCGGCGCCGCTGCGGCGCTCGCTCGCGGACCCGTCCCGCTCCGGTGCGGACAAGGCGGCGCTGGTCACGGCCGTCCTCGCGTCGGGCTTCGACGAGCGCGTCGTCGACCTCATGGCCGGCCTCGTCCGGTCGCGGTGGTCGCGCGAGAGCGACCTCGCGGACGCGACCGAGCGCCTCGGTCTGGAGGCGGTCCTCGCGTCCGCCCAGTCCCGTGGTGCGCTCGAGCAGGTCGAGGACGAGCTCTTCCGGACGTCGCGCGCGCTCGTCGGGCAGCGCGAGGCACGGCAGATCCTCTCCGACGACACGATCGACCCCGAGCGTCGCGCCGCCTTCGTGCACGCGCTGCTCGGCGGGAAGGCCGACCGTGCGACCGAGGTGCTCGCGGTCCACGCGACGCGCGCGCTGCGCGGGCGCCGGTTCGTCCCGACGCTGGGTTGGATCGGTGAGGTCGCGGCCGAGCGTCGGCAGCGGCTCGTCGCCTCCGTGACGTCGGCGACGGTGCTCACGCAGGCACAGCTCGACCGCCTCTCGGCGCTGCTCGAGCGGGCCTACGGGCGTGCCGTGCAGCTCAACGTCACAGTCGACCCCGCCGTCCTCGGCGGGATGCGCGTCCAGGTCGGTGCCGACGTCGTGGACTCCACGGTGCTGGCCCGGCTGGCCGACGCGCGCCGACGTCTCGTGAGCTGACCGGCCCACCCTTCCGACCGACGACCGTCCTGCCGGCCACCGGCCGCACAACCGACAAACGTTCGACCGCACCCGAACCACGAGGTGCGGCCACGACAGGAGAAGAGCAATGGCTGAGCTGACGATCCGGCCGGAGGAGATCCGGGCCGCTCTGGACAGCTTCGTGAAGTCCTACGAGCCCGAGGGCGCCGTGTCCGAGGAGGTGGGCCGGGTCACCCTGGCCGCCGACGGCATCGCCCAGGTCGAGGGTCTCCCGGGCGCGATGGCCAACGAGCTGCTGCGCTTCGAGGACGGGACCCTCGGTCTCGCCCTCAACCTCGACGTCCGCGAGATCGGTGTCGTCGTGCTCGGCGAGTTCACCGGCATCGAGGAGGGGCAGGAGGTCCGTCGCACGGGCGAGGTCCTCTCCGTCCCGGTCGGTGACGGCTACCTCGGTCGCGTCGTCGACCCGCTGGGCAACCCGATCGACGGCCTCGGCGAGGTCGCGACGGAGGGCCGCCGCGCCCTCGAGCTCCAGGCGCCCGGCGTCATGGCGCGCAAGTCGGTCCACGAGCCCCTCCAGACGGGCCTCAAGGCGATCGACTCGATGATCCCGATCGGCCGCGGTCAGCGTCAGCTGATCATCGGCGACCGCCAGACGGGCAAGACGGCGATCGCGATCGACACGATCATCAACCAGAAGGCGAACTGGGAGTCGGGCGACCCGACCAAGCAGGTCCGCTGCATCTACGTCGCCATCGGCCAGAAGGGCTCGACGATCGCGTCGGTCCGCGGCGCGCTCGAGGAGGCCGGCGCGCTCGAGTACACGACGATCGTCGCGGCCCCGGCGTCCGACCCGGCGGGCTTCAAGTACCTCGCTCCCTACACCGGCTCGGCCATCGGCCAGCACTGGATGTACGGCGGCAAGCACGTCCTCATCGTGTTCGACGACCTGTCGAAGCAGGCCGAGGCGTACCGCGCCGTGTCGCTGCTGCTGCGCCGCCCGCCGGGCCGCGAGGCGTACCCCGGTGACGTCTTCTACCTGCACTCCCGCCTCCTCGAGCGTTGCGCGAAGCTCTCGGACGAGCTGGGCGCGGGCTCGATGACGGGTCTGCCGGTCATCGAGACGAAGGCGAACGACGTCTCGGCGTACATCCCCACGAACGTCATCTCCATCACGGACGGGCAGATCTTCCTCCAGTCCGACCTCTTCAACGCGGACCAGCGTCCGGCCGTCGACGTCGGCATCTCGGTGTCGCGCGTCGGTGGTGACGCCCAGGTCAAGGCGATGAAGAAGGTCTCGGGCACGCTGAAGCTCGAGCTCGCGCAGTACCGCTCGCTCGAGGCGTTCGCGATGTTCGCGTCCGACCTCGACGCGGCGTCGCGCGGCCAGCTCCAGCGTGGTGCGGTCCTCATGGAGCTGCTCAAGCAGGGCCAGTACTCGCCGTTCCCGGTCGAGGAGCAGGTCGCGTCGATCTGGGCCGGCACCAAGGGCAAGCTCGACGACGTCCCCGTCGAGGACGTGCGCCGCTTCGAGTCCGAGATGCTCGACCACCTGCGCCGCAACACGGACGTCTTCTCGACGATCGTCGAGACGGGCAAGCTCGAGGACGCGACCGAGGCGCAGCTCTCGGAGGCGGTCGACGCCTTCCGTGCGGGCTTCCTCAAGGGTGACGGCACGCCGCTCGTCGGCGGCGACACCGAGGACGAGACCGAGACGGAGATCGAGCAGGAGCAGATCGTCCGGCAGAAGAGGGCCTGAGCATGGCCGGATCCCAGCGCGTCTACAAGCAGCGGATCAAGTCGACGCAGTCGCTCAAGAAGATGTTCCGCGCGCAGGAGCTCATCGCCGCGTCGCGCATCGGCAAGGCCCGCGACCGCACCGCGGCCGCGGCGCCGTACGCCCGGGCGATCACCCGGGCGGTGTCGGCCGTCGCGACGCACACGACGACGCAGCACCCGCTGACGAGCGAGCGCACGGACACCAACCGTGTCGCGGTGCTCGTCGTCGCGTCCGACCGCGGCATGGCCGGCGCCTACTCGGCGTCGATCATCCGCGAGACGGAGCGCCTCGTGGAGCGGCTCACCGCCGAGGGCAAGGAGGTCGCGCTCTACGCGGCTGGCCGTCGGGCGATCCAGTACTACACGTTCCGCGGGCGCGAGCTCGCGGGCACGTGGTCGTACGGGTCGGACGCCCCCAACGCGGAGGTAGCGGGCGAGATCGCCGAGACCCTGCTCGGTGCGTTCCTCGCGCCGGCCGCCGAGGGTGGCGTGAGCGAGCTGCACATCGTCTACACGCAGTTCGTCAACATGGTCACGCAGCGCCCCCGCGTCGTGCGGATGCTCCCGCTCGAGGTCGTCGAGGGCGTCGCCCCCGCCGGCAAGCACGACGTGCTCCCGCTGTACGACTTCGAGCCCTCGCCGGAGGCGGTGCTCGACGCGCTGCTCCCGCGCTACGTGCGCAGCCGGATCTTCAGCTGCCTCCTCGAGGCGGCGGCGTCCGAGCTCGCGGCGCGGCAGCGGGCGATGCACACCGCGACGGACAACGCGGAGGACCTCATCCGCAACTACACGCGGCTCGCGAACCAGGCGCGCCAGGCGGACATCACCCAGGAGATCAGCGAGATCGTCTCGGGTGCCGACGCCCTGGCGGCGTCATGACGGGCCGCGAGGCCCGCGCGGCCAGCACCATCACCGACATCCTGACCGAACCCGCCGGGGACCACTCCGGCACTGCGAAGCGAGGCCAGCAATGACCGCCACCACCGTGGAAGCACAGGTCGAGCACTCCAGCGGTCCCGGCGTGGGCCGAGTCGCTCGTGTGATCGGCCCCGTCGTGGACATCGAGTTCCCGGCGGACGCCATCCCCGACATCTACAACGCGCTGACCGTCGACATCGACCTGTCGTCGCAGGGCGAGGGCGAGAAGTCGTTCACGCTCACGCTCGAGGTCGCCCAGCACCTGGGCGACTCGCTCATCCGTGCGATCGCCCTCAAGCCGACGGACGGCCTCGTCCGCGGCGCGCAGGTCACCGACACGGGCGCCCCGATCAGCGTCCCCGTCGGCGACGTCACCAAGGGCAAGGTCTTCAACGTCACGGGCGACGTCCTCAACGCCGAGCCCGGCGAGACGATCGAGATCACCGAGCGCTGGCCGATCCACCGCAAGCCCCCGGCGTTCGACCAGCTCGAGTCGAAGACCACGATGTTCGAGACGGGCATCAAGGTCATCGACCTCCTCACCCCGTACGTGCAGGGTGGGAAGATCGGCCTCTTCGGTGGTGCGGGCGTCGGCAAGACGGTCCTCATCCAGGAGATGATCCAGCGCGTCGCGCAGGACCACGGCGGTGTCTCGGTGTTCGCCGGCGTCGGCGAGCGCACGCGTGAGGGCAACGACCTCATCCACGAGATGGAGGACGCGGGCGTCTTCGACAAGACCGCCCTCGTCTTCGGCCAGATGGACGAGCCCCCGGGCACGCGTCTTCGCGTCGCGCTCTCCGCGCTGACCATGGCGGAGTACTTCCGTGACGTGAAGAAGCAGGACGTCCTCCTGTTCATCGACAACATCTTCCGCTTCACGCAGGCGGGTTCCGAGGTGTCGACGCTGCTCGGGCGCATGCCGTCCGCGGTCGGCTACCAGCCGAACCTCGCCGACGAGATGGGTCTGCTCCAGGAGCGCATCACCTCGACGCGTGGTCACTCGATCACGTCGCTCCAGGCGATCTACGTCCCGGCGGACGACTACACCGACCCGGCGCCGGCGACGACGTTCGCGCACCTCGACGCGACGACCGAGCTCTCCCGTGAGATCGCCTCGCGCGGTCTGTACCCCGCGGTGGACCCGCTCGCCTCGACGAGCCGCATCCTCGACCCGCGCTACGTGGGCCAGGAGCACTACGACGTCGCCACGCGCGTGAAGTCGATCCTGCAGCGCAACAAGGAGCTCCAGGACATCATCGCGATCCTCGGTGTGGACGAGCTCTCGGAGGAGGACAAGACGGTCGTCGCGCGCGCGCGCCGCATCCAGCAGTTCCTCTCCCAGAACACCTACATGGCGGAGAAGTTCACCGGCGTCGTGGGCTCGACGGTCCCGCTGAGCGAGACCATCGAGGCGTTCAAGAAGATCGCCGACGGCGAGTTCGACCACATCTCCGAGCAGGCCTTCTACAACATCGGTGGCCTCGAGGACCTCGAGCGCAACTGGGCCCGCATCCAGAAGGAGTACGGCGCCTGACCCGACGCTCGCACGGGGCCGGGCCGTACGGTCCGGCCCCGTGGGCGTCGCTCCCGACCCGGTCCGCCGCACGCGGACCGGGCGTCGTCCCGGACAGCACACCGGGCATGAACCGCCCATGAAGGAGTTCCCGTGGCACAGCTGAACGTCGACCTCGTGGCGGCGGACCGCAAGATCTGGTCGGGCCGCGCGCAGCGGGTCACGGCCCCCGCGGCGGACGGCGAGATCGGCATCCTCGCGGACCACTCGCCGCTGCTCTCCGTGCTGCAGGAGGGCTCGGTACGCATCGCGGGCGAGGGGGAGTCCCTCGAGGTCCGCGTCTCCGGCGGGTTCCTCTCCGTCGACTCGAACCAGGTCACGATCGTGGCGGACTCCGTCGAGTCCGTACCGGCCCGCTGACCTCCGCCCGACCATGACGCCCCTGGCCTGGATCGCGCTCGGACTGCTCGTCCTCGTCCTTGTCGCGATCGGGCTGGGGGTGTGGCGTCTGCGCGCCCTGTCGCACCGCGTCGGCTCGTTCGAGTGCGGCGCGCGGCGCGCGGGCGCCCCCGGGGCCCCGTGGGTCGCGGGCATCGCGCACTACGGCGTCGGCCGCATCGACTGGTGGCGGCTGTGGTCCGTGTCGCTGCGGCCCGCCCGCACCTGGTCCCGCTACGACCTCGTCATCGCGGGCCGTGAGCCGCTCGCCGGCGAGGCGTCCGACACCTACCTCGTCCGCTGCCGCTACCGCGGCCAGGACTTCGAGCTCACGATGTCGCGGGCCGCCTACGAGGGCCTCGCCTCCTGGCTGGAGGCCGCGCCTCCGGGGCGGCGCGACGTCGTCGTCTGAGGCGTCGCCCCGGGGGCAGACGCCGTGACCGGACCGCCCACCACCGACCCGGAGGACCCGCCTCATGCGCCTCGTCGTCGCCCGCTGCTCCGCCCGCTACACGGGCCGCCTGTCCGCCCACCTGCCGCTCGCGACGCGCGTGCTCATCGTCAAGGCCGACGGGAGCGTGCTGCTGCACTCGGACGGCGGGTCGTACAAGCCGCTGAACTGGATGAGCCCGCCGTGCTCGCTCGCGGTGCGCGCGCCCTCCGACGAGGCGCGCGAGCGCGGCGTCACGGAGGTCTGGGCCGTGCAGCACGCGAAGAGCGACGACCGGCTGGAGATCGAGCTGCACGAGGTGCAGCACGACAGCTCGCACGAGCTCGGCGTCGACCCGGGGCTCGTCAAGGACGGCGTCGAGGCGCACCTCCAGGAGATGCTGGCCGCGCAGATCGAGCTGCTCGGCTCGGGCCACACCCTCGTGCGCCGCGAGTACCCGACGGCGATCGGTCCCGTCGACATCCTCGCCAAGGACCCGCTCGGCGCGACGGTCGCGGTCGAGATCAAGCGCCGGGGCGACATCGACGGCGTCGAGCAGCTCACGCGCTACCTCGAGCTGCTCAACCGCGACCCGCTGCTCGCGCCCGTGCGCGGCGTGTTCGCCGCGCAGGAGATCAAGCCGCAGGCGCGCGTGCTCGCGACCGACCGCGGCATCGGCTGCCTCGTGCTCGACTACGACGCGATGCGCGGCGTCGACGACGTCGACTCGCGCCTCTTCTGACGCCCGACCCAGCGCCGAGCAGGCGGTCGTGGTCCGTCCCGACCCCCGGACGAGCCACCACCGCCTGCTCGTCCGGCCGGGACCGCCTGCTCGGCGGCTGACAGCAGCAGCTGGCCTCTCAGCGCGCGCCGTCATCGCACCGCGCCCCCGATCACCGCACCGCACGAGACGGGTTCGTGCCGTGGTAGTTTTTGAACATGTTCAAAAAAGGCCCTGACGAATGAGCGCGACGCCGAAGTCCGAGCGGACCCGCGCGCACCTGCGCGACGTCGCGATCCGGATGCTGCGCGACGTCGGCTACGAGCGCACGACGATGCGCGCCGTCGCGGCGGAGGCGGGCGTGAGCACGGGAAACGCGTACTACCACTTCCCGTCCAAGGACGCGCTCGTCCAGGAGCTCTACCTCGACGTGCAGCGCGAGCACGCCGCGCTCGCCGCCCCAGTCCTCGCGGCGGGCGGGTCGCTCGCCGACCGGCTGCGCGGCGTGTGGGGCGCGGCGATCGACGCGTTCGCCCCCTTCCACGCGTTCGGCGCGGAGTTCGTCTCGGTCGCGATCCGTCCGGGCTCCGACGCGAGCCCGTTCTCGGCCGCGTCGACCGACGCGCGCGACCTCTCGCGCGACCTCTTCGAGGAGGTCGTGGCGGGGACGTCGTCGCGTGTCCCGGCGCACCTCCGGGCGCGCCTGCCGGAGCTGCTCTGGCTGGCGCAGCTCGGCATCACGCTCTTCTGGGTCTACGACTCCTCGCCGGGGTTCGCGCGCACGCGCCGCCTCGTCGACGGCGGTGCGGCGCTCGTCGGCAGCCTCGTCCGGCTGGCACGCCTCCCGGTCGCCCGCGGGGTGGTCGACGACGCCCTGCGCCTCGTCCAGGACGTCTCGGCGCCGGCCCCGACCCGGGGGGTGTCGTCGTGAGCCCGACGGGGGAGGCGGTCGTCGGGCTGCTCGTGGCGCTCGGCGCGGTGGTCGTGCTCCCGCTCGGCCTCCGGCTCCTCGGGCCGCAGGTCGTCCCGGCGCCGCGCAGCGCCGCGTGGCCGCTCGCCGGCGCCGCCGCCGTCGTGAGCCTCCTGCTGCCGCACAGCCGGCTGGCCGTCGTGCTGACACTGCCCTTCGTCCTCGCGGCCGCCGTCCTGCTCGGGGCGGGCGTCCGCCTCGCCGTGCGCACGCTGCGCGACGTGACGCCTCCCGCCCGCCCGGGGCGCGCGCACGCCGTCGGGCCCGGTGCCGACCTGGGCGACGTGCCGCCGCGCGTCGACCTCGCGAGCCGGACCGCGACCGTGACCGCGCTCGTGCTGCCCGCGGTCGGGGCGAGCGCGCTCGTCGCCGAGCGCGCGGAGTGGGGTCTGCTCGGGTTCTCGGGCACGTACCTCGCCCTCACGGTGCCGCACATGCTCTACGCGGGCTTCGGGGCGGCCCTCGTCGCCGGCGCGGTCGCGCGGCTCGCCCCGGGCGACCGGCTCGCGACCGCGGGCGCCTGGGGCGTCCCGGCCGGGACGGCGCTCGTCCTCGTCGGGTACTTCGTGGGCGACGTCGCCGAGCTCGTCGGGGCGGTCGTCCTCACGCTCGCGCTGTGGGCGACGGCGGCCGCCGTCGTGCGGTCGCTCGCGCGCCCCGGCGGACGGCCGGCCGCGGCCCGGGCGCTGCTCGGCACGGCGGCCGTCGTCGTGAGCGCGTCGATGGTGCTCGCGCTGTGGTGGGCGGGGGGCGAGGCCCTCGGGTTCGCGCACCCGAGCCTCGACGTCATGGCCGCGACGCACGGGGTCGGGAACGCGCTCGGCTTCGTGCTGTGCGCGCTGCTCGGCGTCCGGCTGCTCGCCCGCGACGGCACGACCCCGTCCCCGGCAGGGGGCCCGGACCCGACGAGCCCCCGCCCGGGGGCCGAGAGGAGCACGGCATGACGTTCACCTACCCCGAGGTCGGGGCGACGCGCACGGACCGCTGGCCCGCGGGGTACCGGCACCTGCACGTGCGGCGCCGCCTCACCGACCGCGCCCGCCCGCCCGAGGACCTCGCCCGGCTGGGCGAGCAGCTCCTCACGTGGCAGGTGCACGCCGCGGCACGCGTGCGGCTCGAGACGGACGCCGCCGAGGCAGCCCCGGGGGTGCGGGTCACGACCCTGCTCGGTGTCGGGCGCCTGCGGCTGTACGAGCCGTGCGAGGTCGTGTGGGTCGAGCGCACCGAGCGACGCGTGGGCTTCGCCTACGGGACGCTCCCGGGCCACGCGTTCGTGGGGGAGGAGCGGTTCGCCGTCGAGCGCGACGACGCCGGTGACCTGTGGTGGCGCATCGACGTCTTCAGCCGCCCCGTGCTGTGGTGGGTGCGGCCGTTCTCGTTCGCCGTGCCGACGTTCCAGCGGCTGTTCGCGCTGCACCTCGGACGGGGTGCGCGACGGCTCCTCGAGGCGGCCGACGGCTGACCCGAGAGGTTTGCACGCCGGGTGTACGAAGTGCGCCAGAATGGCCCCATGACCGACGCCGTCCGCAGCCCTCGTCCCGACCAACAGCCCGGCACCGCGCGCGTCCTCGCGGGTCGCGTCGTCACCCCGGACAGGGTGCTCGACGACGGCGTCGTGGCCGTCCGTGACGGACTCGTCGCGTGGGTCGGCCCGCGCTCGGAGGCGGCGGCCGCCGGGTTCCCCGACGTGCCCGCCGGGGACGGGGTGACCCTGCTCCCGGGCCTGGTGGACGTGCACGACCACGGCGGCGGCGGGTCGAGCTTCCCCGACGCGACGAGCGCGGCCGAGGCGCTCGGCGGGGCGCGCGAGCACCTGCGGCACGGCACCACGAGCCTCGTCGCGTCGCTCGTGACCGCGCCGCGCGACGTCCTGCTCGCCCGCGCGGCGACGCTCGCCGACCTCGCGGAGGCGGGCGAGATCGTCGGCATCCACCTCGAGGGCCCGTTCCTCTCGGAGGTGCGGTGCGGAGCCCAGAACCCGCACGACATGCTCGACGGCGACCCGGAGCTCGTCCGGGCGATCGCTGCCGCGGCGCGCGGGCACCTGCGCACCATGACGGTCGCGCCCGAGGTGCCGGGCGTCGTCGGGCCCGGGGGAGTGATCGAGACGCTCGTCGAGGTCGGCGCCGTGCCCTCGATCGGGCACACGGACGCGACGACCGAGCAGACCGAGGCGGCGATCGCCGCGGGCGTCGCGGCGTTCGCCGCGGCGGGCCGGCCGGGCGCGCGGCTGACCGCGACGCACCTGTTCAACGGGATGCGCCCGCTGCACCACCGCGAGCCGGGGCCTGTGGCCGCGTGCCTCGCGGCGGCCGCGCGCGGCGAGATGGTCGTCGAGCTCGTCGCCGACGGCACCCACCTCGCGCACGGCACGATCCGGAGCGTCGTCGAGCTCGTCGGGCCGCACGTGGGGGCGGACGGCGCGGTGGCCGGGCCGGACGCCGTCGCGCTCGTCACGGACGCGATGGCCGCGGCGGGCATGGCGGACGGCGCGTACGAGCTCGGTCCGATGCGCGTCACGGTCGCGCACGGCGTCGCGCGTCTCACCGACGGCGGGGCCATCGCCGGCGGCACGTACCACCTGCTCGACGTCGTGCGCGAGACGGTCGAGGCGGGGGTGCCGCTCGTCGACGCGGTACGTGCGGCGTCGTGGACGCCGGCCGGGGTGCTCGGTCTCGACGACCGCGGCGGGCTGGTCGCGGGGCTGCGTGCCGACGTCGTCGTGACGGACGGCGACCTGCGCGTGCGCGAGGTGCTGCGCGGCGGGGAGGGCGTCGACCTCTCCGCCTGACCCCGGGCCCGCCGGGGACCGATCGAGCCGCTGGGCGGTCCTGCCGCCCGGCGGCTCGTGCGCGTCCGGACGTCGTCGCAGGTCGGGGCGCCCCGCGGAAACGAGAGAGCGTGCTCTCGTCCGACGGACTTGACTCCGTCCATTTGTTCAACCAATACTCGTAACATCGAAGCGCTTCGACGATGCGTTTCGACGAAACGCTTCGACGGCCGAGGTGCGGGACCGGACCACAGGGGAGTGGTGAGGATGGCGACGATGCAGGACGTGGCGCGACGCGCGCAGGTCTCGCTGAGCACGGTCTCGTACGCGCTGTCCGGCACGCGTCCGGTCTCCGACGCCACGCGTCGGCGCATCGAGGACGCCATGGCCGAGCTCGGCTACCAGCCCAACGCGATGGCCCGCGGCCTCGCGTCCCGCCGCAGCCACGTGCTCGCCCTCATCTACCCCGCGATGGAGAAGGGCCTCGGCGGCACGGTCGCGGAGTTCGTCTCGTCGGCGGCGGAGACCGCGCGCGAGAACGGCTACCACCTGGTCCTGTGGCCCTTCCGCACGACCCAGGCGCCCGAGGTCCGCGACCTCGTGCGCCAGGGGATGGCGGACGGCGTCCTGCTCATGGAGGTCGCGCTCGACGACGCGCGGGTCGACGTGCTGCACGAGGCCGGGGTCCCGTACACGATGATCGGCCGGACGCGGGACGTCTCCGACCGGCCGTCGGTCGACATCGACTTCGAGCGCACGACGGACGACGCGGTCCAGCACCTCGTCGACCTGGGGCATCGGCACGTGGCGCTCGTCAACCACTCGCAGGCGACGGCGGACGACGGCTACGCGCCGACGTTCCGTGCCGAGGAGGGCTTCGAGGCGGCGATGCGCCGTCGCGGGCTCGAGCCGGTCGCGCTGCGCGTCGACGAGTCGCCGAGCGCCGGCCGCGACGCCGTCGCGACGCTGCTTGCGCGTGAGCCCCGCCTCACGGCGTTCGTCACCATGAACGAGATCGCGACGTTCGGCGCCGTAGCCGAGCTCCAGCAGCGCGGCGTCGCGATCCCCGGCGACATGTCGATCCTGTCGATCGTCACGTCGCCCGGCGTCGGGGAGATGAGCAACCCGCCGCTCACCACCATGCACGCCCCCGGGGCCGAGCTCGGCCGCCTGGGCGTGCACAAGCTGCTGTCCCTCGTGGACGGCTCCCGTCCGAGCACACCGAACGTGCTCATCCCGTGCGTCCTCGAGCCCGGCAGCAGCGTCGCCCCCGCGGCCGGCCGGGCACCGGACGACGACCCCGAGCCCGCGGCTCGCTGAACACCGACCGGCCGGGCGACGCCCGGCCGCCCTCCGGCCCCCGCCGGAACTCGATGAGGAGGACACGCACATGCTGCGATCCCGGAAGATCTCGCTCGTCGCTGCCGTGGCAGCGCTCCCACTCGCCCTCGGGGCGTGCGGGAGCTCCGGCGGCAGCGGCGGGTCCGACGACCAGACCCTGACGATCTGGCACTACGAGAACGAGGACTCGGCCATGGGCCAGGCCTGGGCCAAGGCGATCGAGATCTTCGAGGAGGAGAACCCGGACGTCGACGTCGTCGTCGAGAAGCAGACGTTCGAGCAGATCCAGAAGAACGCCAAGATCGTCCTCACCGGCGACGACGTGCCGGACGTCATGGAGTACAACAAGGGCAACGCGACCGCCGGCCAGCTCGCCGCGCAGGGCCTGCTGACCCCGCTCACCGACGCGGCGACCGAGCGCGGCTGGGACGAGAAGCTCAGCGGCTCGCTCCAGACGACCGCGACCTACGACGACCAGGGCCTCATGGGCTCGGGCGAGTGGTACGGCGTCCCGAACTACGGCGAGTTCGTGCAGGTCTACTACAACAAGGACATGTTCGCCCAGTACGGGCTCGAGGTGCCGACGACGCTCGAGGAGCTCGAGGCCGTCATGCAGGCCTTCAAGGCCCAGGGCGTGACGCCGCTCGCCGAGGCCGGTGCCGAGTACCCGATGGGCCAGCTCTGGTACGAGCTCGTGCTCGCGAACTCGGACCGGGACTTCATCGACCAGTACCAGCTCTTCGACGGCGACCCCGACTTCCACGGTCCCGAGATGACGCAGGCGACCGAGAAGCTCGACTCCTGGATCAAGGACGGCTACGTCGCGTCCGACTCCGCGGCGCTCACCGCCGAGGACATGGGCGTCTCGTTCATCAACGGCACCTACCCGATGATGGTCTCCGGCTCGTGGTGGTTCGGCCGCATCGTCGAGGAGATGGACGCCGACTGGGGCCAGTTCAACTTCCCCGGCAACACGCTCCAGGTCGGCTCGTCCGGCAACCTGTGGGTCGTCCCCGCGAACGCGGACTCGCCCGACCTCGCCGAGGAGTTCATCGACGTCACGCTGCGCCCCGAGGTGCAGAACATCCTCGCGGAGAAGGGCGGCCTGCCCGTCGCCGGTGACGCGTCCGTCATCACGGACGAGCGCACGCAGCAGCTCACCGAGAACTTCCAGGCGATCCTCGACGACGACGGCCTCGCGTTCTACCCCGACTGGCCCGTGCCCGGCTACTACGACGTGATCGTCAGCGAGCTCCAGTCGCTCATCAACCAGTCGAAGTCGCCGACCGAGGTGCTCGACGGCCTCGAGTCCGCCTACGTGGACGGCAAGGCGGACCTGCTCGACAGCTGAGCGGAACCGCCCGTCCCGGGCGGCCGGCCGGCACCTGCGTCGGCCGGCCGCCCGGGCACCACCCGAGCACCACCCGAGGACCTCCCGCGAAAGAGACCGTCATGACCACCCGCACCGACACCGTGCCCGAGGCCGGGCCCGGACCCGCGCCCGAGGCGTCGCGCGCGAGCACGGCACGCCGCCGTCGTCGCCGGCCCGCCTGGCTCCCGTACCTGCCCTACCTCCTGCCCGGCGCGGTGGCGTTCGTCGTCGTGATCGGCTACCCGTTCGCGATGAACGTCTACTACAGCCTGTTCAAGTGGCGCGGCGGCATGGCGCCGATGCGCTGGTACGGGCTGGGGAACTACGCCGACCTGATGCACGACTCGGCGTTCTGGACCTCGTTCCAGAACTCCATCGCGATGATCCTCGCGATGGTCGTCGTGCCGACCCTCGTCGGCCTCGTGCTCGCCGCCGTGCTGTTCGACTACCTCGGCCGCCGGTTCGGGCCCCGTGTCGCGGCGTTCCTGCGCGCGACGTACTACCTGCCCCAGATCCTCCCGGTCGCCGTGGCCGGCGTGCTGTGGAACTGGATCCTCAACGCCCAGACCGGCGCGCTCAACGTCATGCTGCGGGGGATCGGGGTCGAGAACCCGCCGAACTGGCTAGGCGACACCTCGACCGCGCTGCCGAGCGTCATGCTCGTGCTCATCTGGGTGCAGATCGGCTACCCGGTCGTCATCTTCATGTCCGCGCTCCAGCGCGTGGACCCCGAGCTCTACGAGGCCGCCGAGCTCGACGGCGCCGGCTGGTGGCGGCGCTTCGGGGCCATCACGATCCCGCAGATCCGTCCCGAGACGTTCGTCGTCACGCTCACCTGCACCGTCGCGGCGCTCAAGGTCTTCGGGCCCATCTACGTGCTCACGCGCGGCGGCCCCGAGAGCTCCACGCTCGTCCCGAGCTACTACTCGTACCTGAACTTCTTCGACAAGTCGAAGGTCGGCTACGGCGCCGCGGTGGCGACCGTGCTCACCCTCGTCATCATCGTCGTCGCCGTCGTGATCCTCGCGCTGCAGAGCCGCGCCGAGCGTCGTGAGCAGGAGGGCCGCTGATGTCCACCGTCACCACCACCCCCGCGGACGCCGTGGCGCCGGGCGCCCGCGCGTCCCGCCCCCGCCGCGCCCTGCGCGCCACGCGGCAGGACGAGCGCTACCGCCGCGGGATCGGCCGCTGGTTCGTGCTCGCCGCGGCGGTGCTCGTCGCGCTCCTCATGCTGTCGCCGTTCGTCATCATGGTGCTCAACGCGTTCAAGTCCCCGGCCGAGTACTCCCAGGACGGGCCGCTGAGCCTCCCGAGCGAGCTCTACCTCGACGGCGTGCAGAACTTCTGGACGCGCACGAACTTCCCGCAGAAGCTCTGGAACTCCGTCTTCATCTCGGCGCTCGTCGCCGTGTTCGGCACGCTCCTGTCGCTCCTCAGCGCGTACGCGATCGGCGTCGGCCGCATCAAGGGCCGGCTGTGGATCGTCACGCTGTTCCTCGTGGCGAACATGCTGCCGCAGGAGGCGCTCATCTACCCGCTGTTCGACATGGCGCAGAAGGTCGGCCTGTCGAACTCGCAGTGGTCGATCATCATCATCTTCACGGTCATCCAGGCGGCGTTCGGCACGTACCTGCTCTCGTCCGTGCTCGGGACGTTCCCGCCCGCGCTCCTCGAGGCGGCGCAGCTCGACGGCGCCGGCCGCTGGCGCATCCTGTGGCAGGTCGTGTACCCGATCGTGCGGCCGACGCTCGGCGTCCTCATGATCTTCTTCTTCATCTGGACGTGGAACGAGTTCTTCATCCCGCTGGTCATGCTGACGACCAACGACACCCAGACGATCCCCATCGCGCTCGCGTCGCTCCAGGGCGACCGGATGATGGACGCCCCGACGACCAACGCGGGCGCGCTCGTCTCGCTGATCCCCGCGCTGATCTTCTTCCTCATCTTCCAGCGCACCCTCACCCGCGGCGTGACGGCCGGCGCCGTCAAGTGAGGCCCCCGGCCTGACGCCCCGAGACACCGATACGCACCGACGAAGGAAGCACCACCCATGAAGTTCACCGACGGGTACTGGCAGGTCCGGCCCGGCATGCACCCGCTCTACGCGGTCGAGGTCGACGACGTCCGCGCGGACGAGGCGGCCGGCACGCTCACCGTGTACGCGCCGACGGCGAAGATCCGCGGCCGGGGCGACACGCTCAACCGCCCGATGCTCACGACGACGTACTCCTCGCCCGCGCCCGGTGTGATCCGCGTGCGGGTCGAGCACCACCAGGGCGCGGTGCGTCGTGGCCCGGCCTTCCAGGTGGCGGCTGAGCCCGGGTTCCGGCCCGAGGTCGAGGTGCACGACGACGTCGCCGTCCTGCGGTCGAAGGACCTCGCCGTGCGCGTGCACCGGGGCGACCGCTGGCGCGTGGACTTCGAGGCGGACGGCGAGGTGCTGACCTCCTCGCTGCCGAAGTCGGTCGGGCACGTCACGTCGGACGACGGCGGCGCGTGGACGCACGAGCAGCTCGCGCTCGAGCCGGGCGAGCTCGTGTACGGCCTGGGGGAGCGGTTCGGCCCGTTCGTCAAGAACGGCCAGGTCGTGGACATCTGGAACGAGGACGGCGGCACGTCGAGCGAGCAGGCGTACAAGTCCGTGCCGCTCTACCTCACGACCAAGGGCTACGGGGTGTTCGTCGAGCACCCGGAGAAGGTCTCGTTCGAGGTCGCCTCCGAGGTGAACACGCGCGTCCAGTTCTCCGTCGAGGGGCAGTCGCTGGAGTACCTGGTCATCCAGGGCCCGACGCCCAAGGACGTGCTGCGCCGGTACACGGCGCTGACGGGCCGCCCCGCGCGCGTGCCGGCGTGGTCGTTCGGCCTGTGGCTCACGACCTCGTTCACGACGAGCTACGACGAGCAGACCGTGAACGGCTTCATCGACGGCATGGCCGAGCGCGACCTGCCGCTGTCGGTGTTCCACTTCGACTGCTTCTGGATGCGCGAGTACCAGTGGGTCGACTTCGAGTGGGACCCGCGCACGTTCCCCGACCCCGAGGGCATGCTCCGGCGCCTGCACGACCGCGGGCTCAAGGTGTGCGTGTGGATCAACCCGTACGTCGCGCAGCGCTCGCCCCTCTTCGCGGAGGCCGCGGAGCAGGGCTTCCTCGTGCAGCGCGAGGACGGGTCCGTGTGGCAGTGGGACCTGTGGCAGGCGGGCATGGGCCTGGTGGACTTCACCAACCCCGACGCGACCGCGTGGTACGTGGGCAAGCTCGAGGGCCTGCTCGACCAGGGCGTCGACTGCTTCAAGACCGACTTCGGCGAGCGGATCCCCGTCGACGGCATCGCGTGGCACGACGGCTCCGACCCGCGCAAGATGCACAACTACTACGCCCAGCTCTACAACGAGGCGGTCTTCCGGCTGCTCGAGCGCAAGCGCGGCGAGGGCGAGGCGGTGCTGTTCGCGCGGTCCGCGACGGCGGGCGGCCAGCAGTTCCCCGTGCACTGGGGCGGCGACTGCGACTCGACGTACGCGTCGATGGCCGAGTCGCTGCGCGGCGGCCTGTCGATGTCGATGTCGGGCTTCGGCTACTGGAGCCACGACATGGGCGGCTTCGAGGGCACGCCGGACCCGGGTGTGTTCAAGCGCTGGACGGCGTTCGGCCTGCTGTCGTCGCACTCGCGCCTGCACGGCTCGGGTTCGGTCCGGGTCCCGTGGGCGTTCGACGACGAGGCCGTCGACGTGACGCGCAAGTTCACGCACCTCAAGCTCTCGCTCATGCCGTACCTCGGGCGGGTGGCCGAGGAGGCGCACACCGACGGCGTGCCGATGATGCGGCCGCTCGTGCTCGAGCTCCCGCACGACCGCGCCGGGTACACCGCGGACACGCAGTACCTGCTGGGCGACGCGCTCCTCGTCGCGCCGGTGTTCCGCGCGGACGGCCGCGCGGAGTACTACGTGCCGGAGGGCACGTGGACCCGTCTCGTCCAGCCCGACGACGGCCCCGCCCTGAGCGAGACCGTGACCGGCCCGCGCTGGGTCACCGAGACGCACGGGTTCGACTCGCTCCCGGTGCTCGTGCGCCCGGGCACCGTCCTGCCGGTCGGCGCCCGCGCCGACCGGCCGGACTACGACTGGGCCGACGGCGTCACGCTGCACGCGTTCGAGCTGCCCGACGGGTACGACGAGCTCGTGGTCGTCCCGCCGTCGGACGGCGCGGCCGGGGCCACGTTCCGCGTGCGCCGGTCGGGCGCGACCCTCACCGTCTCGTCCGACGACGCCCCCGCGGCCTGGTCCGTGCGGGCCGGCGCGGCGACGGCCGAGGCGCACGGCGCGACGCGCGTGACTCTCGACCTCGGCTGAGGACGTATCCTGGGCGGACGCACCATGGAAGCGCTCCCATGACGCGTCCGCCCGGCGTCGTTGCGCCGGCCACCGACCCGACCACCGTCGCGGACCACGTCGTCCGACGACCGACCAGCGAGGACCCTCGTGACCACCGACACCACCGCCCCCGTCGCCGTCGACGCGCAGGCCGCGCCCGCGTCGTCGGGCCGCCGCACGTTCCCGACCGACTTCCTCTGGGGCTCCGCGACCGCCGCCTACCAGATCGAGGGCGCCGCCGCCGAGGGCGGCCGCACGCCGTCCATCTGGGACACGTACTCCCACACCCCGGGCCGCACGCTCAACGGCGACACGGGCGACGTCGCGGACGACCACTACCACCGCTGGCAGGAGGACGTGCAGCACATCGCCGACCTCGGCCTCGGCGCGTACCGGTTCTCCATCTCGTGGTCGCGCGTGCAGCCGGGCGGTACCGGCCCGCTCAACCCCGAGGGCGTCGCGTTCTACTCGCGCCTCGTCGACGCGCTGCTCGAGAAGGGCGTCAAGCCCGTCGTCACGCTCTACCACTGGGACCTCCCGCAGGAGCTGGAGGACGCCGGGGGCTGGGCGAACCGCGACACCGCGTACGCGTTCGCCGAGTACGCCCGCCACATGGCGCGCGAGCTCGGGGACCGGATCGACACCTGGACGACCCTCAACGAGCCGTGGTGCTCCGCCTACCTCGGCTACGGTTCCGGCGTGCACGCGCCCGGCCGCACCGAGCCCGCCGCGGCGCTCGCGGCCGTGCACCACCTCAACCTCGCGCACGGCCTCGCCGTCCAGGCGATCCGCGACGAGCTCGGCGAGGACGCGAAGACGTCCGTCACGCTCAACCTGCACGTCATCCGGCCCGACGACCCGTCGTCGGCCGCGGACCTCGACGCGGTGCGGAAGATCGACGCGCTCGCCAACCGCGCGTTCCTCGCGCCCATGCTCGACGGCCAGTACCCCGCCGACCTGCTCGCCGACACCGCGCACGTGAGCGACTGGTCGTTCGTGCGGGAGGGCGACCTCGAGACGGTGCGCCAGCCGCTGTCGATCCTCGGCGTCAACTACTACTCGACCGTGCGCGTGCGCCACTTCTCCGGCGAGGGCGAGCGGTCCGAGAACGACGGTCACGGCGCGTCGAGCCACAGCCCGTGGATCGGCGTCGACGACGTGGAGTTCGTCCAGCAGCCCGGCCCGTACACCGCCATGGGCTGGAACATCGAGCCCGCCGGCATGACCGAGCTGCTCGTGTCCGTGGCGACGACGTACCCGCACCAGCCGATGATGGTCACCGAGAACGGCGCCGCGTTCGCCGACGAGGTCACGGTCGACGCCGACGGCACCCCCCGCGTGCACGACGACCGCCGCGTCGCCTACCTGCACGACCACGTCGACGCCGTGGGCGCCGCGATCGACGCGGGCGCCGACGTGCGCGGGTACTTCGCGTGGTCCCTGCTCGACAACTTCGAGTGGGGCTACGGGTACGAGCGCCGCTTCGGGATCATCCGCGTCGACTACGACACTCTCGAGCGCACGTGGAAGGACTCCGCGCACTGGTACCGCCGGCTCGCGACGTCGAACGCGCTCCCCACGGTCGACGAGACCGCCTGAGCCGTCTCGCCCCTCACAGGCCCGCCCGGTCCGCCGGGCGGGCCTTCGTGCGCTCGTCCGCGACCACGGCCCCGGTCGAGCGCGGTCGTCGGGGGGCCGTCACCGAGGGGTGACCTTTGTCGCACGGGCGCGGCGCGCGGTGCGACACGCCGAAGAAGCACGACACGCCGACGAGTTCACCGGCCGTCGTGTCCGGATTGGGCTGATTCGCGCGGGCGGTGGCGCATCCTCAGGAAGGCGGGTGCAGGCTGGTGGAAAGGCCTCGACGGCTCCGCACAGGGTGTGGACCGACGTCGTCCCCACCCTGTGGACGGCGTCGTGCCGTCCGCGGGAAGACGCCGTTCCGGGCCGGTCAGATCGGTGGACGACGGGCTGTGGACGAGCACTCCGGGGGAGTGTCGGAGGGGCCTGGGACCATGGATCCATGACGGCTAGCACACCCGCCGGGGTGAAGTTCCACCACGACATCTAGTGCAGTGGCACGGTCTCGACCACTAGGTATAGTGGTTGCACACCCAGGGGGCCGGAGGCCTCCTGGCGAATCACACAGACGTAGTTCCACCGGTGTCCTTCGAGGTCAGGGATGTTTCTCCCTCCCCGAGGACCGTCCCGGACGAGAGCGCGAGACGAGGAGCCACCCCCATGAGCGTCACGGTCTACAGCAAGCCGGCCTGCGTCCAGTGCGACGCGACGTACCGCGCTCTCGACAAGAAGGGCATCGAGTACTCCGTCGTGGACATCACCCAGGACGCCGAGGCGCTCGAGCTCGTGCGCGGGCTCGGCTACCTGCAGGCTCCCGTGGTCGTCGCCGGGGACGAGCACTGGTCCGGGTTCCGCCCCGACCAGATCACCGCCCTCGCGCAGAAGGTCTCGCCGGTCGTCGCCTGACCGGCCTCCCCGGAGCGCCGCGAGAGCGCCCGGAAACCCGTAAGGAAGCAGGCGGAGCAGGGCAGGACGGAGGTGCGTCCCCGTGGGGTCGCTCGTGTACTTCTCCAGCGTCAGCGAGAACACGCACCGGTTCGTCCAGCGGCTCGACCTGCCGGCCCTCGGCATGGACGTCCAGCGCATCCCGCTGCGTCCGACCGAGGGCTTCCTGCGCGTCGAGGAACCGTACGTGCTCATGGTCCCGACCTACGGGGGCGGCAACGAGGGCGGTGCCGTCCCGCGCCAGGTCGTGAAGTTCCTCAACGACGTGCACAACCGGTCGTTGATCCGCGGCGTCATCGCCGCCGGCAACACCAACTTCGGCGAGGCCTACTGCATCGCCGGCGACATCATCTCCGCGAAGTGCCAGGTGCCCTACCTGTACGCCTTCGAACTCCTGGGAACAACCGAGGACGCCGCGCGCGTCCGCGACGGATTGGGACGATTTTGGCAACGACAGTCACGGATTCCGGCGTGAGCGTGGCAGGTGGTGGCACCGTCACCGAGGTGCCGCTCGCGAGCACCCAGCTCGACTTCCACGCGCTCAACGCGATGCTCAACCTCTACGGCCCGAACGGCGAGATCCAGTTCGACAAGGACCGTGAGGCCGCGCGGCAGTACTTCCTGCAGCACGTCAACCAGAACACCGTCTTCTTCCACGACCTCGCGGAGAAGCTGGACTACCTCGTCGAGAACAAGTACTACGACCCGGCCGTCCTCGCGAAGTACGACCGCGAGTTCGTGAAGTCGTTGTTCGAGTTCGCCTACGCGAAGAAGTTCCGCTTCGAGACGTTCCTCGGCGCCTTCAAGTACTACACGTCGTACACGCTCAAGACGTTCGACGGGAAGCGCTACCTCGAGCGCTTCGAGGACCGCGTCTGCATGGTCGCGCTCGGCCTCGCCGACGGCAACGAGCAGGCGGCGCTGGACATCGTCGAAGAGGTCATCTCGGGCCGCTTCCAGCCCGCGACCCCCACGTTCCTCAACGTCGGCAAGGCGCAGCGCGGCGAGCCCGTGTCCTGCTTCCTGCTGCGCATCGAGGACAACATGGAGTCCATCGCGCGCGGCATCAACTCCGCGCTGCAGCTCTCCAAGCGTGGCGGCGGCGTCGCCCTGCTCCTGTCGAACATCCGCGAGCACGGCGCGCCCATCAAGCACATCGAGAACCAGTCGTCCGGCGTCATCCCCGTGATGAAGCTGCTCGAGGACTCGTTCTCCTACGCGAACCAGCTCGGCGCGCGCCAGGGCGCCGGTGCCGTGTACCTGCACGCGCACCACCCCGACATCATGCGGTTCCTCGACACCAAGCGCGAGAACGCGGACGAGAAGATCCGCATCAAGACGCTGTCGCTCGGCGTCGTGATCCCGGACATCACGTTCGAGCTCGCGAAGAAGAACGAGGACATGTACCTCTTCTCGCCGTACGACGTCGAGCGCGTCTACGGCAAGCCGTTCGCCGACATCTCGATCACCGAGAAGTACGACGAGATGGTCGACGACTCGCGCATCCGCAAGACGAAGATCAAGGCGCGCGACTTCTTCCAGACGATCGCCGAGCTCCAGTTCGAGTCCGGCTACCCGTACATCATGTTCGAGGACACGGTGAACAAGGCGAACCCGATCAAGGGCCGCATCACCCACTCGAACCTGTGCTCGGAGATCCTCCAGGTCTCGACGCCGTCGACGTTCAACGAGGACCTCTCGTACGACCACGTCGGCCGCGACATCTCCTGCAACCTCGGCTCGCTGAACATCGCCAAGACGATGGACTCGCCCGACTTCGCGAAGACGATCGACACCGCGATCCGCGCGCTCACCGCCGTCTCCGACCAGACGAGCATCGAGTCGGTGCCGTCGGTCAAGCGGGCCAACGAGTCCGGCCACGCGATCGGTCTCGGCCAGATGAACCTCCACGGCTACCTCGCGCGCGAGCGGATCCACTACGGGTCCGAGGAGGGCATCGACTTCACGAACATCTACTTCTACACGGTCGCCTACCACGCGATCGCGGCGTCGAACCGCCTCGCGATCGAGCGCGGGCGTGCGTTCGGCGGCTTCGAGGACTCGAAGTACGCGACGGGGGAGTACTTCGACAAGTACACCGACCGCGTGTGGGAGCCCGCGACCGAGCGCGTTCGCCGGCTCTTCGCCGACGCCGGCGTGCACATCCCGACCCAGGACGACTGGGCGGCTCTCAAGGCCTCGGTCATGGAGCACGGGATCTACAACCAGAACCTCCAGGCCGTCCCGCCGACGGGCTCGATCTCCTACATCAACAACTCGACGTCCTCGATCCACCCGGTGCCGTCGAAGATCGAGATCCGCAAGGAGGGCAAGATCGGGCGCGTCTACTACCCGGCGCCCTACCTGACGAACGACAACCTCGAGTACTACGAGGACGCGTACGAGATCGGCTACGAGAAGATCATCGACACGTACGCCGCCGCGACGCAGCACGTCGACCAGGGTCTGAGCCTCACGCTGTTCTTCAAGGACACGGTCACGACGCGCGACGTCAACCGCGCGCAGATCTACGCGTGGCGCAAGGGCATCAAGACGCTCTACTACATCCGCCTCCGTCAGATGGCCCTGGAGGGCACGGAGGTCGAGGGTTGCGTCAGCTGCATGCTGTAGTCGCCTGAGGCAGCCACCGGTTGCCTCGATGCCCGGTGCCGTCGGCCACCCTCTCGGAGAGGCGTGGCCGACGGCGCAGGGTCCGGTCCCACGAAGTCATCCCGGTCGGTCCGGGGTCAGCAGGAGAGAAGAAGGCAGATGTCGCCCACGGGGAAGCTCAAGCTCATCGATCGCGTGAGCGCGATCAACTGGAACCGTCTCGAGGACGAGAAGGACCTCGAGGTGTGGGACCGCCTCGTCGGGAACTTCTGGCTGCCCGAGAAGGTGCCGGTGTCGAACGACATCCAGTCGTGGAACACGCTCACCGCGCAGGAGCAGGAGCTCACGATGCGCGTGTTCACCGGCCTGACGCTGCTGGACACGATCCAGGGCACGGTCGGTGCGGTGTCGCTCATCCCCGACGCGATCACGCCGCACGAGGAAGCGGTGTACACCAACATCGCGTTCATGGAGTCGGTGCACGCCAAGAGCTACTCGTCGATCTTCTCGACGCTGTGCTCCACTCGTGAGATCGACGACGCGTTCCGCTGGTCGGAGGAGAACCCGAACCTCCAGCGCAAGGCCGAGATCGTCATGGAGTACTACAAGGGCGACTCGCCGCTCAAGCGCAAGGTCGCGAGCACGCTGCTCGAGTCGTTCCTCTTCTACTCCGGCTTCTACCTGCCGATGTACTGGTCGTCGCGCGCCAAACTGACGAACACGGCCGACCTCATCCGCCTCATCATCCGCGACGAGGCCGTGCACGGGTACTACATCGGCTACAAGTTCCAGAAGGGTCTCGAGAAGCTCTCCCCGGAGGAGCGCGACGAGCTCAAGGCGTACACGTTCGAGCTGCTCTTCGAGCTGTACGAGAACGAGGTGCAGTACACGGAGGACCTCTACGACGGCGTCGGGCTGACCGAGGACGTCAAGAAGTTCCTGCGGTACAACGCCAACAAGGCGCTCATGAACCTCGGTTACGAGGCGCTCTTCCCCAAGGACGAGACGGACGTCAACCCGGCGATCCTCTCGGCGCTGTCGCCGAACGCCGACGAGAACCACGACTTCTTCTCCGGGTCCGGCTCGTCGTACGTCATCGGCAAGGCCGTGAACACCGAGGACGACGACTGGGACTTCTGACCCTCGTCCGCCTTCGCGCCGAGGGCCCGGGTCCGCGCAGAGCCGCGGGTCCGGGCCCTCGGCGACTGGCATAGTCCCGCCATGGGCATGCTCAGGGAGCGGCTGCGCGCCGCAGGGCTCGACGACGTGACCTCGGTCGAGCCGGTGAGCGGCGGGCTCGCCGCGACAGCCGGGCTGGCCCGGCGCGTCGACGGCGCGCCGCTGTTCGTCAAGGCGTTCGACACGGACGCACCGGGCGACGACGTCTTCACGGTCGAGGCCGAGGGCCTGGCTGCGCTCCGCGCCGCCGGGCTGGAGACCCCGGACGTCGTCCACGCGGGCCCGGACCTGCTCGTGCTGTCCGCGCTCGCCCCGCGGCCCTCGACGCCGGCCTTCTGGGAAGACCTCGCCCGTTCGCTGGCGCACGTGCACACCACGACCCGCAGCGAGCGCTTCGGCTGGCACCGGGACGGCTGGCTCGGCCGCCGTCGACAGGTGAACACCTGGACGGAGGACGGGTTCGACTTCTTCGCGCAGCACCGCCTGCTGCGCTGGCTCGACGAGCCGCGGGTCGACGCCGCCCTCGACGCCGCGGACCGCGCCGCGCTCGAGCGTCTGTGCGCGCGGCTCCCGGAGGTGCTGCCGGGAGGTCCAGCCTGCCTGACGCACGGCGACCTGTGGGCGTCGAACGTCATGGCGACCGCCGACGGACGCCCGGCCTTGATCGACCCGGCCGTCTCCTACACGTGGCCGGAGGTCGACCTGGCCCACGTGTGGACGACCGCGCCCCCGCCCGAGGCAGGTGCCTTCTTCGGGCTCTACGCGGAGCTCACCGGCCTCGACGACGACTGGCGGGAGCGCCTGCCCGTCGTCCAGCTCCGGCAGCACCTAGCCGTCGTCGCGCAGTTCGACCCCGACCGGGGCTGCGGCGGACGCCGTCCGCGCGACGCTCGCGCCCTTCCGGACCTGCTGACCGACGACGGCCGTCCGGTCAGTCGTTCGGCCGGGACTGCGCACCCTCGACGGGAGGGTCGGCCGACCACGGGAACGTGATCCAGAGGTCGGTGTCCTTCCACGAGTAGTCCGGCTGGATGATCGTGCGCGGCTTCGTGTAGAGCACCGCGGAGCGGGCCTCGGCCCCATGGGTGCTGAGCATGTCCATGACCAGGGCGAGCGTCCGGCCCGAGTCGGCGACGTCGTCGACCACGAGCACGTGCGCGCCCGGCAGGTCGGACGTGTCCATGAGGGGCGGCAGCACCCGCGGGTCGGTGAGGGTCTGGCCGATGTCGGTGTAGAACTCGACGTTGAGCGTGCCCACGCCCTTGGTCCCGAGTGCGTACGCGACCGCGCCGCCGGGCAGGAGTCCGCCGCGGGCGACCGCGACGACGACCTCCGGGCGGAACCCGCTCGCGACGACCTGCTCGGCGAGCTCGCGCGCGGCGACGCCGAAGGTCTCCCACGTGAGCACCTCGCGCTCGGGCGGGGCTGTCAAGGGGGTCGCGGCGTCGTCGGGCACGGGTGGGACCGAGGTCGTGGAGGCGTCCGTCATGCGTCGAGCCTACGACCCGCCCACGCCCCGCCCGACACGCCCGGACGCACGGAGGGCCGCACCCCGAGCGGGGTGCGGCCCTCCGTGAGGCGGCGGCAGGTCAGTAGGCCGCGAGGATGTCCACGACGAAGACGAGCGTCTCGCCCGCGAGCTCGTTCGTGTTCGTGTCGCTCTTCTCGCCGTAGCCGAGCGACGGCGGGATGACGAGGAGCACCTGGCTCCCGACGGTCTGGCCGGAGAGGCCCTGGGTCCAGCCGGCGACGACGCCGCTCAGCGGGAAGGTGGAGGGCTCACCACGGTCCCACGACGAGTCGAACTGCTCGCCGTCGAGCTTCCAGCCCGTGTAGTGCGCGATGACCGTCTGGTCCTCGGTGACCTCGGGGCCGCTGCCCTTGATGAGCGGCTGCACGACGAGCTCGGTCGGCGCGGTGTAGCCCTCGGGGATCTCGACGGACGGCTTGCCCGTGTCGTCGAGCGTGACGACGGGCAGCCCCTCGGCCGGGTTCACGGCCTCGCCCTCGGCGCGGTCCGGCACGTCGGCGGGGTCCGGCGCGACCGGGGCGTCCCGGACCTCGGTGACCTCGGCGACGGTGAGGACGGCGCTGCCGTCCTGCCCCGGGGCGGCGAACAGGAAGCGCGTGCCGACCTTCTTGCCGACCAGCGCCTCGAGCAGCTGGGGGTACACCTGGTCGTCGAGGACGATCTGCTGCGCCGAGTCGTCCTCCCACGTCGAGCCGAGCTTGGACGCGTCCGTGCCGGAGTACGCGGCCTGGTGCAGCGTCACCTCCTGGCCCTTCGCGATCTCGTCGCCGTCGCCGTCCCCGAGCGAGAGCGCGACCGGGCCCGAGACCTCGAGCGGGGCCTCGAACTCGACGGTCGGCTCGCTGCCGGGGTCACCCGTGACCGTCACGGCCTCGAGCGCCGCGACGTCCTCGGGTGACGACGTCGCGCCGTCGGAGGCGGACGGGCTCGACGACGTCTCGTCGCCGCCGCCCTCCGACGAGCAGCCGGAGAGGACGAGGGCGGCGCCCAGGGTGAGCGCGGCGACGCCGCGCAGGGTGCGGTGCTTCACGAGGAGGGTCCTTCGGTCGGGGGGACGGCGGGGCCGTCGGGTCTGGGCCGCACCCGCACGACGGCGGTCGTCGGCGCCCGGGGACGGGCCACCTCGCGGTCGGACGCCGGGTGCAGCACCGGCCCGGACACTCTAGCGGTCGCGGCTGGACGCCCGCTGGGAGGTCCCCGGCGGTGCCGCGGGGGAGAATGGGCCCATGCCGTCCCGTCGACCGTCCCGCAAGCGACCCTGGGGCGCGGAGCCCGCGCCCCTCGACCTGGACCGCGCCCTCGGCGGTGCGCGTCGGGAGTCGGGAGCCGACGGCGAGTGGCAGGTCCGCACGGTGCGCGGCGGTGCGAAGACCTACCTCTGCCCGGGCTGCCAGCAGGAGATCCCGCCCGGCACCGGGCACGTCGTGGCGTGGCAGGACGACTCCTTCTTCGGGGCCGAGACCGCGCTCGACCACCGTCGTCACTGGCACAGGTCGTGCTGGGAGGCGCGCGACCGCCGTCGGCCGCGGTAGACGCACTAGGCTCGGGACGATGAGCACCGCACCCGAGACCGCGCCCGATCCCGCCCGAGCCTCGACGGAGCCGACCCCCATCCGGTCGCTCAGCGTCCTGCCCGCGCGGCGCGAGGACGTCGAGCTGCACACCGCGGACGGCCTCACGCTCGTCGGCGAGCTGGCGCTCCCCGCGGACCGCGACCCGGTCGCGACCCTCGTCACGCTGCACCCCCTGCCGACGCACGGCGGGTACATGGACTCGCACGTCTACCGGAAGGCGGCGTGGCGTCTGCCGGCGCTCGCGGACCTCGCCGTGCTGCGGTTCAACACGCGCGGCACGTCGTCCCCGCGGGGAACGAGCGAGGGCGCGTTCGACGGCGGCGAGGCCGAGCGCTTCGACGTCGCGGCGGCGATCGAGTTCGCCGAGTTCCACGACCTCCCGAACCGGTGGCTCGTCGGGTGGTCGTTCGGCACGGAGCTCGCGCTCAAGCACGGCGCGGACCCGGCGGTGGAGGGCGCGATCCTCCTCTCGCCCCCGCTGCACCGCGCGACGGACGACGACCTCGACCGCTGGGACGCGTTCGGCAAGCCGCTCGTGGTCCTCGTGCCCGAGCTCGACGACTACCTGCGCCCTGACGAGGCGCGACGACGCTTCGCGCGCGTGCGGAACGCCGAGGTGATCGGCGTCGAGGGCGCCAAGCACCTGTGGGTGGGGGAGTCGTCGGTGCGGCGCGTGCTCGACGAGATCGTGGGGCACGTGCGTCCCGGTTTCCCGCTCCCGCTGCCGACCACGTGGGACGGCGACGCGAGCGGCACGGCCGACCGCGACACGGCCGACTCGGACCAGGCGAGCTACGACGCGAGCCGGTCCGACGGCGTCGTCGACTGACCCCCGCCGCGGCGCGCGGCGCCGCGCGCACCCGACCGACCCGAGGAGGACCACGTGACGACGGCACCGCTCGAGACCTTCACGCTGCGCGAGGGGTACGGGACACCGCTCGTGCTGCTGCACGGCTTCCCGCTCGACCACCGGATGTGGGCGGACGTCGCGGAGGCGCTGCCGGGCGAGCCCACCGTCGTCGCGGTCGACCTCCCCGGCCTGGGCGCGAGCCCGCTGGGGGGCGAGCCGCCGTCGATCGAGGCGGCGGCCGACGCGACCGCGGACGCGCTCGCCGCGGCGGGGATCACGCGCGCGGTCGTCGCGGGCCTGTCGATGGGCGGCTACGTGGCCCTCGCGCTCGCGGAGCGCCGGCCGGAGCTGGTTGCGGGGCTCGGGCTGGTGGACACCAAGTCCACCGCGGACTCCGACGACGCGCGCGCGAACCGGCTGCGCATCGCCGACGAGGCGGCGAGCTCGCAGACCGTCGAGCCCGTCCTCGGCATGCCGGGGGTGCTCCTCGGCGAGACGAGCAAGGCCGCGCGCCCGCACCTGACCGCGCGGCTCGAGGAGTGGATCCGTGCGCAGCGGCCCGACGGCGTCGCGTGGTCGCAGCGGGCGATGGCGGCCCGCCCCGACCGCACGTCCGTCCTCGCGGGCTTCGCGGGGCCGATCGCGGTGGTCGTGGGCGAGGAGGACCAGGTCACGCCGGTGGCGGAGGCGGAGCACATGGTCGCCGCGGCGCCGACCGCGCAGCTCGTGCAGGTGACGGGCGCGGGCCACATGAGCGCGGTCGAGGACCCTGCCGCGGTGGCCGACGCGCTCGCGGACCTCCTGGCGCGGGCGACCGTCTGAGCCGCTGACCGCGCGTCAGCGCCCGTCGAGCACGAGCGCGAGCGCGTCGGCGAGGTCGATGGACTCGCCGTCCCGGCCGCCCTTGCCCAGCACGAGCGGCGGGTCGGACGGCTCGACCGCGACCCCCCGCAGGCGCGCGCGCACGCCGCCGGGCACCGAGAGCACGTAGAACTCGCCGTCCTCGCCGACGGCGACGCTGTGGTTGCGGCGCAGGTACCACCCGCGGAGGGGGGTGCGGTACGTCGCGGTGCCGTCGAACGCGCGGGCGCGGAGCGGCTCGGGAGCCAGGCCCCGGTCGCGCGCCCGCGCGACGAAGTCGGCGAGCAGGGCCCGGGCCGCGTCGCTCTCGCGGGCGCGCTGCCGGTCGAGCTCGCGCTGCTGGTGCGCGGCGGCCTCGGTCCGCTGCCGACGCCAGTCGTCGGCAGCGGACCCCGAGGGACCCGACGGGCCCGCGGTGGCCGGCACGGCGTCAGGCCGAGGCGGGGGCGTCGGGCTTCGCGTCGGCCGTCTTCGCGTCGGCCGTCTTCGTGCCGGCCGGCTTCGCGCCGGTCGGCTTCGTCTCGCTCGGCCGGGCGTCGGCGGACGCCGCGGAGCCACGCTCCGCCGGTGCCTCGACCGTCCCGACCCGCTGCCCGGACTCCTCCGGGACGACCGGGAACTCGGCCGTCATGAGCGTCGCGGCGCGCGCCTGCTGGGCGGGCGTCCCCGCAGGCACCGCCTTCTTCGCGGGGGCCTTGGTGGCCTCGCTCTCGCTACCGAGGAGACCACGGAGCTCGTCGAGGTAGGTGTTGATCGAGTCGTGCTGGCGCGTGAGGTCCTCGAGCTGGCGCTGGGCGACGTTGCGCTGCTGCTCGGCCTCGGCCTTCGCGTCGCTCACCGTCTGGTCGGCGAACGCCCGGGCCTCGGCGACGACCTGGTCGGCGTTCCGGCGCGCCGTCGACAAGAGGTCCTTCACGTACGCGTCGGACTCGCTGCGGACCTTCTCCGCCTGCTGGAGCGCGTGGGCGACACGCTTCTCCGCCTCCGCGGCGTGCTCCTCGGCCGTCGCGACGAGCTTCTCCGTCTCCGCCTTGGCGGCGGCGTGGCGCTCGGCGTTCTCGCGCTCCGCCTCCTCGCGGCGACGCACGACCTCGAGCTCGGCGTCCGCGAGGGCGGTGCGGGCCTGGTCGCGCAGCGTCTCCATCTCGGACGTGACGGCGTTCGCCGCCTCGGTCGCCTTGCGCTGCGCCTCGTCCACCTGGCGCTGCGCCTCGCGACGCGCGTTCTCCAGCAGCTCGGCCGACTCGCGCTCCGCGGCCTCGCGCTGCGCCGCCGTCTCCGCCGCGACGCGCGCGCGGAGCTCCGCGGCCTCGCGCTCGGTCGTGACGCGCAGCTCCGTGGTCTCGCGCTCCGCCGTCGCACGCAGCGTGCCGAGCTCGCGCTCGAGCGACGCGCGGCGCTCGCTCTCCTCCGTGGCGAGCGCGCTGTGGATGCGCGCGGCCTCGCGCTCCGCGGAGCCGACCAGCTCCTCCGCGCGGCGCTGGGCGCTGAGCAGCGTGCCCTCGGCCTCGGACGCGCTCGTGGAGCGGATCTCCTCCGACTCCAGGCGTGCGCTGTTGAGCAGCTCGGCGACCTCGTTCTCGGCGCGGGACCGGACCTGGCCCGCCGAGAGCTTCGCGCGGGCCATGATGTCGGCCGCCTGGGCGTTGGCCTGCGACAGGATGTCCGCCGACTGCTCCTCCGCCGAGCGCAGGAGCTGCTCGATGCGGGACCCGAGCCCCGCGTACGACGGCCGGTCCGCCTCGCGGAGCTGGCGCTGGGCGTCGTTGAGCTCGCTCGTGAGCTGCATGGCGCGGGCGTCCGCCGCCTCGACGCGCGCCCGCGCGTCCTCCACGGCCTTCTCCAGCCTCGCGAGCTGGGCCTCGACCTGGACGCGGTCGTACCCGCGCATCGTGATGGGGAAGAGCGTGCGCTCGTCGGACACGTCGATGACCTCCGGTGCTGAGTCGTCGCGGCTTCCGCCGCCGGTCGGCGTCCCCTCCCGGGGAGGGAGGGCGCGGCGGTCGTGCCACGGCCCCGCCGTGCTCCGACCAGGATACGGGGATCACGCTGTCCTGAATACCCGGATTGGTGGGGGTGAGACGATGGTCGCAGTGCTGCGCGCGCGGTCTTCCCTCGCGGGAACGGCGGCCCTCTCGGCCGCCGGGCACGACGTTCCCTGGGAGCGGTGAGACCGTCCCGGGAGGGGCGCGTGAACGGTTCGTGAGGATCCACAGGCGAGGCGTCTCGGTCGATCCACGAGGGGTTTCGCACCTATCCTTGAACGTCGATCGACGAAGGGAACCTCGGTGCTGCAACGAATCATCGCCGCCCTCCTGCTCGTGGGAGGGCTGGTCGCCGTCGGCCTCGGTGTCGCGTCCGCCACCGTCTGGCGGGACAGCGACACGGTCGTGGCGACCACGGCGTACACCGGCGACGGCACGGTGCTCGTCACCGCGCCCGGGGTCCTCGACCTCGTCGCCGAGGACGTGACGATCCGCGCGACAGCACCCGGTGAGCAGCAGGTCACCCTCGCGATCGGCCGCGAGGCCGACGTGACCGGGTGGGTCGGCGAGGACCCGCACGGTCTGGTCACCGGCCTGTCCGACTGGGACGCGCTCGCGACGCGCGCCGTCGACGCGCCGGCCGCGGAGGACGAGCCCGCGGAGGGCGAGACGCCCGCGGACGGGGAGTCGCCCGCGGAGGGCGAGAGTCCGGCCGACGCCGAGGCACCCGCCGACGCCGAGAGCCCGGCCGAGGGCGAGACGCCCGCCGAGGGCGAGACGCCCGCGGAGGGCGACGCGGCCGCGGAGGCCCCCGTCGTCGGCGTCGACCCCGCCGGCTCCGACATGTGGCTGGAGGAGGCGACGGGCGCCGGCTCGGCGAGCCTGCGCTGGTCCGACCAGCCCGGCCGCTGGCAGCTCCTCGCCGCCGGCGTGGGCGAGGACGCCGTCGCCCCGACCGTCGAGCTCTCGTGGCCGCGCCAGGTCGAGACGCCGTTCCTGTGGCCCGGCGTCATCGGCGGTGCCGTGCTCATCCTCCTCGGTCTCGGCATCGGGGCGGCGAGCCTGCGCCCGCGCCGCCGCGGGCCCTCGGGCGGCACCACGACCTCCGCGACCCCGGCGGTCGCGCCGGCCGGCACGACGGCGGGGACGTCGTCGGACGACGCCGACGCGCCCGACGGCGAGGTGCCGACCGACACGGCCCAGGTGCGCATGCTCACGCGGCGTGAGCTGCGCGAGCGCGAGGAGGCCGACCGCCTCGCGCAGCAGCAGGCCCGCGCCCAGAAGCCGCGCCGCGCGTGGCTCACCGGCCAGATCCCGATCGTCGCGCGCGGCGAGCGCCGCCCGCGCACCGCGGCCCAGCCGACCGTCGACGCGAGCGCGCACCCGACCACGGAGGACAGCGCGAGCACGCGCGCAGACGCCTGGCGCCGGGCGTGGGGCTTCACGCCCGGCAGCGACGAGAGCGCCCCGGCGCCTGCACCCGAGAGCGACCCGGACGAGACGAAGGACAGCACCCGATGACCAGCACCGCCCGCGACACGGCCCGCGCCCGCCGCGCCCGTCGTCACCTCGGCGGGGTGGCCGGGGGACTGGTCGGCGCGCTCCTGCTCGCCGCCTGCTCCGCACCCCTCCCGACGCCCGAGCCCGACCCCACGCAGGACCCGCCCGCGCCCGTCCTCACCGAGGCGCAGGAGACCGCCGTCCTCGACGCGGTCGCCGCCGCGCTCGCGGCGGCGAGCGAGACCAACGACGCGGCCCAGCTCGAGGGCCGCGTCACGGGCCCGGCCCTCGCGATTCGCACGAGCCAGCTCGCCGTCGCCGCCGCGCGCGGCAACGCCGACCTCGTGACCGAGCTCCCGACGGAGGCGCAGCAGGTCGTCATCCCGACGACGCAGACCTGGCCGCGCACGTCGTTCGCCGTGAGCGTGCAGCCCGAGAACCTGCAGACGCCGCGCCTGTCCGTCCTGGAGCAGGACACCGCGCGCGGCGACTACCAGCTCTGGGCCTGGGTCCGCCTCCTGCCGGGCGTCACCATGCCGAGCTTCGCGGACCCGAGCATCGGCAGCGAGGACGTCGCTCCCGACGACTCGAGCCTGCTCGTCACGCCGACGGACGCCGTCGCGCAGTACGCCGACGTGCTCAACCTCGGCACGGGCTCCGGGTTCGCGGGGTCCTTCGAGGAGGACTCGTTCCGCACCCTGCTCGCCAAGCGCGCGCAGGACTGGACGACGGCGCTCCAGCCCGCCGCGGGCGCCTACGCCCTGACGTTCACGCCCAACCCGGACGAGCCCGTGCGCGCGGTCCGCACCGCGGACGGCGGCGCGCTCGTGGTCGGTGCGATGACCTCGCAGGAGTCGATGACGGCCGAGGAGGGCGCGCAGGTGCCGCCCGACACGGAGTCGATCAAGGCGCTGTACGGGGACAAGACTCCGACGAACGTGCTCAAGGTCGGCTACGTCGACGTCGTCGCGCTCTACGTGCCGCCCGCGGGCTCGGAGGAGAAGATCCGCGTGGTGGGCAACGAGCACGTCGCGACGTCGGTCGCGAACGCCTGACGCTCCGTAGGATTGCGACCATGAGCGAACCCACCCAGCCCACGTTCGACGTGCGCGGCGCGGTCGACCTGTCCGCGCTGACCAGGCCGCAGTCACCCCCGCCCGGCGAGGAGGGCGGCGCGCCCGCCGCGGGCGGGTACGTCGTCGACGTCACGGACGAGACGTTCGGCCAGCTCGTCCAGGACTCGGCGCAGTACCCCGTCGTCGTGCTCCTGTGGATCCCGACGGACCAGGCGAACGCGCAGCTCGGCACCGACCTCGGCGCGCTGGCCGACGAGTACGCCGGCCGCTTCCTCCTGGCCCGCGTCGACGCCCAGGCGTACCCGCAGATCACGGCCGCGTTCCAGGTCCAGGGCGTGCCGACCGTCGTCGCGATCCTGCAGGGTCAGCCCGTGCCGCTGTTCCAGGGCGCCGCGCCCGTCGAGCAGGTGCGCGCCGTGCTCGACCAGGTGCTCCAGGCGGCCGAGGCGAACGGCGTGACCGGTCGTGCGCCCGCCCAGGGCGCCGACGGCGAGCCCGAGCGCCCCGCGGAGCCCGCCGCCGAGCCGGAGCCCGAGCTCCCGCCGCTGCACCAGGAGGCGTACGACGCGATCGAGCGCGACGACCTCGACGCCGCGGTCGCGGCCTACGAGAAGGCGATCAAGCAGGACCCGCGCGACGCGCTCGCCGTCGCGGGGCTCGCGCAGGTCCGCCTCCTCCAGCGCACCCGCGACGCCGACCTCGCGACGGTCCGCGCCGCGGCCGCCGCCGCACCGCAGGACGTCGACGCCCAGCTCGCCATCGCCGACCTCGACCTGCTCGGCGGGCACGTGGACGACGCCCTCGACCGGCTCCTCGACCTGCTGCCCGGCGCCGACGCGGACGGCAAGGAGAAGCTCCGAGTGCGCCTCCTCGACTACTTCGAGGTCGTGGGCCCCACCGACCCCCGCGTCGGCAAGGCCCGCCAGCGCCTCGCGATCAGCCTGTACTGACACACCCGCGCTCTACCGACGCACCCGCGTCACGCACGACGGCGGCCGGTCACCGCGAGGTGACCGGCCGCCGTCGTGCGTGGAGGTCACCGCGAGGAGACCGGCTGCCGTCGCGCTGAGGAGGCAGCGCCGGGGGTGCGACGAACTCGGTGGGTGGGGTGGTGGCGCCGGGTCGTGGCGGGCCTGGCGGGAGCCGCGAGGAACGAGCGGCGGATGGTAGACCCGGCGCCACCACCCCACCCACCACCCAGGGTGACGACAACTCGCCGTCGGCGGGACCAGGCCTCTACCTCGGCGACCAGGCCTCTGCCTCGGCGGACCGGGCCTCTACCTCGGCGACGGGACGAGGTACAGCGCGCCGAGCGGCGGCACGCGCAGGACCGCGGAGTACGCGCGCCCCTTCCACGGGACGGGCTCCGCCCCGACCTCACCGAGGTTGCCGACACCGGAGCCGCCGTAGACCTCGGCGTCGGTGTTGAGGACCTCGCGCCACGCGCCGCCCGACGGCAGGGCGACGCGGTAGCCCTCGTGCGGCGTCCCGGCGAAGTTCACGACGACGGCGACCTCGCTGCCGTCGCGCCCGCGGCGTACGTAGGCGAGGACGTTGTGGTCGGCGTCGTCGGCGTCGAGCCACTCGAACCCCGCGGGGTCGTGGTCGAGCTCCCACAGAGCAGGGGTCGCGCGGTACAGGGCGTTGAGGTCACGCACGACACGCTGCACGCCCTGCCGGCCCGGGTCGGCGGCGAGGCCGTCCCAGTCGAGCGACCGGCCCTCGTTCCACTCGGAGTGCTGGCCGATCTCGCTGCCCATGAAGAGGAGCTGCTTGCCGGGGTGCGACCACTGGTAGGCGAGGAACGCGCGCACGCCGGCGCGCTTCTGCCAGTCGTCGCCCGGCATCTTCCCGTAGAGCGAGCCCTTGCCGTGCACGACCTCGTCGTGGCTGATGGGGAGCACGAACTGCTCGGAGTACGCGTAGACCATGGAGAACGTGATCTCGTGGTGGTGGTACCGGCGGTTGATCGGCTCCTCGGCGACGTAGCGCAGGGAGTCGTTCATCCAGCCCATGTTCCACTTGAGCCCGAACCCGAGGCCCCCCGCGGAGGTGGGCCGGGTGACGCCCGGCCACGCGGTCGACTCCTCGGCGATCATCATGACGCCGGGCGTGCGCCGGTACGCGGTGGCGTTGGCCTCCTGGAGGAACGCGATGGCCTCGAGGTTCTCGCGGCCCCCGTGCACGTTGGGGTGCCACTGGCCGGGGCCGCGCGAGTAGTCGAGGTAGAGCATGGACGCGACGGCGTCGACGCGCAGCGCGTCGACGTGGAACTCCTCGAGCCAGTACGTCGCGTTGGCGACGAGGAAGTTGCGGACCTCGTTGCGGCCGAAGTCGAAGACGTACGTGCCCCAGTCGGGCTGCTCGCCGCGCAGCGGGTCGGCGTGCTCGTAGCAGGGCGTGCCGTCGAAGCGGGCGAGGGCCCACTCGTCGCGCGGGAAGTGCGCGGGGACCCAGTCGACGACGACGCCGATCCCCGCGGCGTGCAGGCGGTCGACGAGGTAGCGGAAGTCGTCGGGGTGGCCGAACCGGGACGTCGGGGCGTAGTAGCCCGTGACCTGGTAGCCCCACGACCCGCCGAACGGGTGCTCGGCGACGGGCAGGAGCTCGACGTGCGTGAACCCCTGCTCGACGACGTACGCCGTGAGCTGCTCCGCGAGGTCGCGGTAGGACAGGCCCTGGCGCCACGAGCCGAGGTGCACCTCGTAGATGCTGAGCGGCTGCGTGTGGGGGTCGTGCGCCGCGCGCTCGGCGAGCCACGCGTCGTCGGACCACTCGTACCGGGACTCGACGACGACGCTCGCCGTTGCCGGGGGCACCTCGGCCGCCTTGGCGAGCGGGTCGGCCTTCTGGCGCCACGAGCCGTCGGGCCCGAGGATCTCGTACTTGTAGCGCGCGCCCGCGACGACGCCGGGGACGAAGAGCTCCCACACCCCGGTGGACCCGAGCGAGCGCATCGGGTGCGTGGGGCCCCAGCCGTTGAAGTCGCCGATGACGCGGACCGCGCGCGCGTTGGGCGCCCAGACGGCGAACGCCGTGCCGGTCGTGTCGCCGAGCGCGCTCGGGTAGGTGCGGACGTTCGCGCCGAGCGCGCGCCACAGCTCCTCGTGCCGGCCCTCGCGGATCAGGTGCAGGTCGACGTCGCCGAGCGTGGGCAGGAACCGGTAGGGGTCGTCCACGGTCGTGGACTCGTGCCCGTAGCGGGCGCGGACGCGGTAGTCGGGGGCGTGCCGGGTGCCGTCGGCGTCCTGGTGCACCGGCACGACGGCGGCCCACACCCCGTCCTGCTCGTGCACCGCCGGGTGCTCGCCGTCGGCGGCGACGACGACGACCTCGTCCGCGAGCGGGCGCAGGACGCGGACGACGGCCCGCGCGTCCGCGGCGTCGTCCGCGAGGTGCGGGCCGAGCACGGCGTGCGGGTCGAACGTGCGCCCGCCCGCGGCCGCGGCGAGCGCGTCCTGCGGCACGACGACGGGGGGCGGGGTGGCGGAAGCGGCGGGCCCGGTCATGGGGCAACCTTTCCACGTCCCGCGCACCCTCACAGGACGGGCTCGCCGGACGGTCCGGTACGTGCGGCCGGGCGACCGCGCACGTCAGGCGTTGCCCGCGAGGAGGCGGTCCACGGCGGCGAGGGGGATGGGCTCCCAGTCGGGACGGTTGCGCGACTCGTAGACGACCTCGTAGAGCGCCTTGTCGAGCGTGAGCGCGCGGACGAGCGCCTCCGAGGTCGCGTGGTCGACGCCCGCGGTGTCCGCGCGCTCGTACGCGTCGAGGAACGCGGCGCGCGCCTGGACGGCCCACGCGGCGTCGGGAGCACGCCCGACGGCGGCCGCGTAGTCGAACGAGCGCACGATCCCGGCGACGTCGCGCAGGGCGAGGTCGGGGCGGGTGCGCTCCGCGACCGGCCGCAGCGGCTCGCCCTCGAAGTCGAGCACCTTCCAGCCGAACCGGCGGGCGTGCAGCACCTGCCCGAGGTGCAGGTCGCCGTGGACGGTCTGGAGCCGCGGGAGGGCGTCGGGGACGCGCGTGACGGACGCGAGCCGTGCTGCCGTGCGGTCCCAGAACGCGGCGATCTCGGTCGCGCGCCGGCCGAGCGCGCTCGACGACGCGACGGCCTCGTCCGAACGGCGCCGCAGGTCGGCGACGAGCCAGCGCGCGTCGACGGGGGAGCCCACGTCGAACGCGCGCCGGAGCGCGGCGTGGAGGTCGGCGAGGACCCGGCCGAGGTCGGCGGCGAGGTCGGCGAACGAGGAACCCTGCCCGGCGTAGGCGCACGCCAGGTCGAAGCCGTCGCGCGCGCCGTCGACGAACTCGCTGAGGATCGCGAGGTGCGCCGACCGGGGCGACGCCGGGTCGGGCGCGTGCCCGGGAGCGGCCGGGTCGTCGGTCGCGTCCCAGCCCACCTCGAGCCAGGCGAGCGGTCGCGGCACGCCCGCCCACCCCTGGGCGGCGAGCGCGCGCGGGATCGTCACGTCCGGGTTCGGGCCGATCGCGATGGCCCGCAGGACCTTGAGCATCGTGCCGCCGGCGACGCCGGGCAGCAGCACCGAGCTGTTCGACTGCTCGACGCTCAGAGCGCGTCCGCCCGCGAGGTCGAGCGGATCGGTGCCCGCGCCCCCGGCCGCGGGGGTCGTCTCCCAGTCGGCGACGGCCAGGAGCGCCGCCCAGCACGCGGGGTGCGCGGCGCCGTCGTGCACGAGCCAGGCCGTCCCGGCGGTCGCGCCGCCCCCGGCGTCGTGCACCGTCCCGAGCGGCGTGGCGGGCGCGCGCCCCGGACCGGCGGACGGGGTCGCGCCGCCCGGGGTGCGCACGTCGCCCGGGGCCGCGGGCGCCGCGTCGACCGGCTCGAGGACGAGCGGCACCTGCACGACGAGGTCGACGCCGTCCCCGAGCAGCCGCAGCAGGTGGAGGACGACGCGCGGGGCCCGCGCCGGGTCCTGACCGGCCGTCGCCGGGACGTCGAGCGCGAACGACAGCCACGGCACGTGCCGCACCGCGACGCCCTTGACGGGGTACCACCGGCGCTCCGGCAGCCACGCGTCGAGGAGCGTCATGAGCTCCGAGGAGGGAAGGTCCGTCCGTCGGAGCGTCATGCGCGCCTCCCTGTGGCTGGGTCGTCGGATCGTCGGCAGGTCGTGCCCCGGGGGTGCCCCGGGGGCCCCGCCGTCGGGTCACGACGGCGGCAGCCTCCATCCGACCACGACGCGCCCGATCTCGCCGGGCGTCAGGGGGTCGTGCCCTCGGGACCCCCGACGACGAGCCAGTAGAAGTCGCGCGACCCCCACGTCATGACGACGCGCCCGTCGTCCCCGACCGCCGGGAAGTGCGCGCCGCCGAACACGTCGGTGAGCGGCGCGCCCGCGTGCCCCGGCAGGTGCACCGCCGCGGACCGGGCGGTCGCCGAGAGGTTCGCGACGCACAGGATCGTCTCCGTGGGCGTGCGCCGCAGGAACGCGAGGATCGACTCGTTGTCGCACTCGAGCGCCACGAAGTCGCCGGTGCCGAACGCCTTGTGGCGGCGCCGGACCTTGAGCATGCCGTGCACCCAGTGCAGCAGCGACGTCGACTGCTCGAGCTGCGCCTCGACGTTGACGTAGCCGTAGTGGTGCACGAGCGACTGCACGAGCGGCAGGTACACCTTGCCCGGGTCCGCGGTGGAGAACCCGGCGTTGCGGTCGGGCGTCCACTGCATGGGCGTGCGCACGGCGTCGCGGTCGGGCAGCCAGATGTTGTCGCCCATGCCGATCTCGTCGCCGTAGTACAGGCACGGGCTGCCCGGGAGCGAGAGCAGGAGCGCGTGCGCGAGCTCGACCTCCTTGCGCGAGTTGTCGAGCAAGGGCGCCAGCCGACGGCGGATCCCGACGTTGGCGCGCATGCGCGGGTCGGGCGCGTACCACCCGTACATGGACGCGCGCTCCTCCGTCGAGACCATCTCGAGCGTGAGCTCGTCGTGGTTGCGCAGGAACGTGCTCCACTGCGCGCCCGCGGGGATGTCGGGCGTGTCGGCAAGGATCTCCAGCACCTGGTTCGCGCGCTGGTCGCGGATCGCGTAGAAGATGCGCGGCATGACGGGGAAGTGGAAGCACATGTGGCACTCCGGCTCCTCCTCGGTGCCGAAGTAGTCCACGACGTCGCGCGGCCACTGGTTCGCCTCGGCGAGGAGGATGCGGCCCGGGAACTCGGTGTCCACCATGCGCCGCACGCGGCGCAGGAACTCGTGCGTCTGCGGGAGGTTCTCGCAGTTGGTGCCCTCGGCCTCGTAGAGGTACGGCACCGCGTCGAGGCGGAACCCGTCGACCCCCATCTGCAGCCAGAACCGCGCGACGTCGAGCATCGCGTCGGCGACGCGCGGGTTCTCGAAGTTGAGGTCGGGCTGGTGGGAGAAGAAGCGGTGCCAGAAGAACTGGCGCCGCACCGGGTCGAACGTCCAGTTGGACGTCTCCGTGTCGACGAAGATGATGCGCGCGTCCTGGTAGCGCGTGTCGTCGTCGCTCCACACGTAGAAGTCGCCGTACGGGCCCTCCGGGTCGGCGCGCGACGCCTGGAACCACGGGTGCTGGTCGCTCGTGTGGTTCATGACGAGGTCGATGACGACGCGCATCCCGCGCGCGTGCGCCTCGCTCACGAGCTCGGCGAAGTCCGACGTCGAGCCGTACTGCGGCGCGATCGCGGTGTAGTCGGACACGTCGTAGCCGCCGTCGCGCAAGGGCGACGGGTAGAACGGCGGCAGCCACAGCGCGTCGATGCCGAGCCAGTGGAGGTAGTCGAGGCGGTCGATGAGCCCGCGCAGGTCGCCCGTCCCGCTGCCGTCGGAGTCGGAGAACGCGCGGACGATCACCTCGTAGAACACCGCCGTGCGGTACCAGTCCGGGTCGTCGGACAGCCCGGGGCGCGTCTCGACGGGCGGCGCCGGCTGACGGCGCGGCGGGAGGGCCGCGACGGGCACGGGCGCGGTGAGCGGGGGCACGGGAACGGGACCGGCGGCGGGCCCCCGCACGGGGACCGGGGCCGCGTCCCGGGGGAGCGTCACGAGGCCCTCACGTGGATGACGTGCGCGACCTGGCGCAGCGGCTCGAGCCGCACGTACACGTCCTGCCCCCAGCCGTAGCTCTCGCCGGTCAGCTCGTCGTGCGCGACGAACGACGGCGCCCAGGGGTCCTGGCCGTCCGCGAGCGGGGGGAGGCCGAGGGCCGCGAGGTCCAGGTGCACGTTCGACTCCTGCGGGGAGTGGGGGTCGAGGTTCACCACGACGACGACCGTGTCCGCCTCGCCGGTCGGCGAGTGCTCGGCCGGCAGGTGGCGCGAGAACGCGAGCACCTGGTCGTTCGTCGTCGGGTGCACCGTGAGGTTCCGGAGCTGGCGCAGCGCGGGGTGGTCCCGACGGATCTCGTTGAGCCGCGCGAGCAGCGTCGAGATCCCGATCTCGTCGGCGAGCGCCCAGTCGCGCGGCTTGTACTCGTACTTCTCGTTGTCGATCTGCTCCTCGACGCCCGGGCGCGGCACGTTCTCGACGAGCTCGTACCCGGAGTAGATCCCCCAGGTGGGGGCACCGAGGGCGGCGAGCACCGCGCGCACGGCGAAGCCCGCCACGCCGCCGTGCTGGAGGTACGGCGGGAGGATGTCGTGGGTCGTGGGCCAGAAGCTCGGGCGCATGTAGGCGCCGGCCTCGCCCGAGACCTCGGTGAGGTACTCCGCGAGCTCGTCGCGCGTGTTGCGCCACGTGAAGTACGTGTACGACTGGTGGAACCCGATGCGCGCGAGGGTGTGCATCATCGCGGGCTTGGTGAACGCCTCGGAGAGGAACACGACCTCGGGGTTCGTCGCGCGCACCTCGGCGAGCAGCCACTCCCAGAAGTCGAGCGGCTTGGTGTGCGGGTTGTCGACGCGGAACGCGGTGACGCCGCGGTCGATCCACACGCGCACGACGCGCAGAACCTCGGCGTAGATGCCCTCGGGGTCGTTGTCGAAGTTGAGCGGGTAGATGTCCTGGTACTTCTTCGGCGGGTTCTCCGCGTAGGCGATGGAGCCGTCGGCGCGCGTCGTGAACCACTCGGGGTGCTCGGTGACCCACGGGTGGTCGGGCGAGCACTGCAGCGCGAGGTCGATCGCGACCTCCAGCCCGTGCCGCCGGGCCTCCTTGACGAACGCGCGGAACGTGCGCTCGCTGCCGAGCTCGGGGTGGATCGCGTCGTGGCCGCCGTCCTTCGAGCCGATGGCGTACGGGCTGCCCGGGTCGCCGGGGAGCGCGGTGAGGGAGTTGTTGCGGCCCTTGCGGTGCGTCGTGCCGATGGGGTGGACGGGGGTCAGGTAGACGACGTCGAAGCCCATCTCCGCGATCGCGGGCAGACGGCGCGCGGCCGCGGTGAACGTGCCCGAGCGCCAGCGCCCGTCCTTGAGCCGCCGGGCGCCCTCGGAGCGCGGGAACATCTCGTACCACGCGCCCGCGAGCGCGAGCGGGCGCTCGACGCGCAGCGGGTACGTGGCCGACGCCGTGACGTGGTCGCGCAGCGGGGCGCGCTCCAGGACGTCGCGCACCTCGGGCGACGTCGCGGCGACGAGCCGGGCCTCGGCGGGGCGGGTCGCGTCGGCGAGCGCGGCGAGCGCGTCGGCGAGCGTGCGCTCGTCCGCGGGGGTCCGGCGGCCGGGCGTGCCGTCGCGCCCGGGGAGGGGGACGGCGTCGGCGAGGACGCGTTCGAAGAGCCGCACGCCCTCGGCGAGCATGAGCTCGACGTCGACGCCCGCCGCGACCTTGACCGTCGCGTCGTGCGCCCACGTGCCGTAGGGGTCGCTCCACGCCTCGACGCGCAGCGACCAGTCGCCGACCGCGTCCGGGTGGAGCGTGGCGCGGAACCGGTCGAGCCCGGGGGCGACGTCGACCATGGGTGCCGTGCGCTCGGTGCCGTCGGGCGCGACGAGGACGGCGGTCGCGGCGACGGCGTCGTGGCCCTCCCTGAAGACGGTCGCCTCGATCGGCACCATCTCGCCGACGACGGCCTTGGCAGGCCACCGGCCGCCCTCGACGACGGGCGACACCTCGAGCACGGGGATGCGGCCGACGGGTGCGGCGGGGGCGGGGGCGGGGGCGCCGCCTCGGGGGCGAGGGGCACCGGTGGCGCGGGGGCGGTGCGGCGCGAGGGCCGGAGGGGTCGACGTCACACGCACAACGTATCGAGGGGCACGGGGGCCAGGCACCTGGGGGAGGGGTCGGCGCGTCGCGGACGGGTCGCGCACGATACCTGGGTGAAATTTCATGCAAGCGTTACACACAGGTTGCGGCGCGGGGGTGTGCACCGGCGTCAGGCTGCGTAGTCTCGTCCCCGTGAGAGCCATCCGACGGTTCACCGTCCGCACCCTGCTGCCCGCCGAGCTGCGCGACCTGGACGAGCTCGCGCACAACCTGCGCTGGTCCTGGCACGCGCCCACGCGCGACCTGTTCGCCGGTATCGACCCCGAGACGTGGGCGGCGGTCCACGGCGACCCCGTCGCGCTGCTCGGTGCGCTCGGTCCCGAGCGCCTCGCGGAGCTCGCCGCCGACGGCGCCTTCGTCGAGCGCGTGCGGGCGGCGGCGGCCGACCTGCGCCACTACCTCGACGACGCGCTGTGGTACCAGCAGCGTGCCGCGGAGGCGTCGGAGGGCGGTGGCTCCCTGCCGGCCGCGATCGCGTACTTCTCGCCCGAGTTCGGCATCACGTCCGTGCTGCCCCAGTACTCGGGCGGCCTCGGCATCCTCGCCGGCGACCACCTGAAGAGCGCGAGCGACCTCGGCGTGCCGATCGTCGGCGTCGGGCTCCTCTACGGCGCCGGCTACTTCAAGCAGTCGCTCACGCGCGACGGCTGGCAGGTCGAGACGTACCCGCTCCTCGACCCGGACGGCCTGCCGCTCACCCTCCTGCGCGACGACGACGGCACGCCCGCGCGCGTCTCGCTCGCCCTGCCCGGGGGTCGCGCGCTCCACGCGCACGTGTGGGTCGCGGCCGTCGGCCGCGTGCCGCTGCTCCTGCTCGACTCGAACGTGCCCGGCAACGACGAGGCCGCGCGCAAGGTGACCGACCGCCTCTACGGCGGCGGCGGCGAGCACCGCCTCCAGCAGGAGCTGCTGCTCGGCGTGGGCGGCGTGCGCGCGCTGCGCCTGTGGTCGCGCCTCACCGGCGCGCCGGAGCCCGAGGTCTACCACACCAACGAGGGCCACGCGGGGTTCCTCGGCGTCGAGCGCATCCGCGAGCTCGTCGAGCAGGGCCTCACGTTCGACGCGGCGCTCGAGGCCGTCCGCGCCGCGACGGTCTTCACGACGCACACGCCCGTGCCCGCCGGCATCGACCGGTTCGGCCGCGACCTCGTCACGCAGTACTTCGGCGGCGACATGGCGGTCGACGGCCTGCCCGTCGAGCGCGTCCTCGCCCTCGGGGCCGAGGACTACGACGGCGGCGACCCGACCGTGTTCAACATGGCCGTCATGGGCCTGCGCCTCGGCGGACGGGCGAACGGCGTCTCCCTCCTGCACGGCGAGGTGTCGCGCGGCATGTTCGAGGGCCTGTGGCCGGGCTTCGACGCCCGCGAGGTCCCGATCACCTCGGTGACGAACGGCGTCCACTCGCCCACGTGGGTCGACCCGGCGCTCGCGGCCCTCGAGGCCGAGCGGCTCGGGCTCGACGAGCTCACGGCCGAGCACGCGTCGTCGCGCTGGCTGCGCGGCGACGGGGAGGGCGCCGTCGGCGACGGCGAGCTCTGGGCGATCCGCCGCGAGATGCGCGGCCGGCTCGTCGACGAGGCGCGCCGCCGCGTGCGCAAGTCCTGGCGCGAGCGCGGTGCGACCCCGGCGGAGCTCGGCTGGGTCGACGACGTGCTCTCGCCCGACGTTCTCACCATCGGGTTCGCGCGCCGCGTCCCCACGTACAAGCGGCTCACGCTCATGCTCCGCGACCCGGAGCGGCTCAAGGCGCTGCTGCTGCACCCCGAGCGCCCGGTCCAGCTCGTCGTGGCGGGCAAGTCGCACCCCGCCGACGACCAGGGCAAGCGGCTCATCCAGCAGCTCGTGCGCTTCACGGACGACCCCGAGGTGCGGCACCGCATCGTCTTCCTGCCGAACTACGACATCGCCATGGCGCAGTCGCTCTACCCGGGCTGCGACGTCTGGCTTAACAACCCGCTGCGCCCGCTCGAGGCGTCCGGGACGTCGGGCATGAAGTCGGCCCTCAACGGTGGCCTCAACCTGTCGATCCTCGACGGGTGGTGGGACGAGTGGTACGACGGCGAGAACGGCTGGGCCATCCCGACCGCCGACGGCGTCGAGGACGCGGACCGTCGCGACGACCTCGAGGCCGCCGCGCTCTACGACCTCGTCGAGCAGCAGGTCGCGCCCCGGTTCTACGACCGCGACGCCGACGGCGTGCCCGGCCGGTGGCTCGAGATGGTGCGGCACACGCTCGCGACGCTCGGCCCCAAGGTCCAGGCGACGCGCATGGTCGGCGAGTACGTCACGCGCCTGTACGCCCCGGCCGCCGCGGCCGGGCGCGCGCTGGCCGCCGACGGGCTCGCGCCCGCCCGGGAGCTCGCGCAGTGGAAGCACGCCGTGCGCGACGGCTGGTCGCGCGTGCGCGTCGACCACGTCGATTCGGCCGGCATCGGCGAGGTGCCGCAGGTCGGCGACCGCCTCACGGTCCGCGCGTACGTGTCGCTCGGCGACCTGCGCCCCGAGGACGTCCAGGTGCAGGTCGTGCACGGTCGCGTCAGCGAGGCCGACGTCATCGAGGAGTTCACGGCCGAGCCGCTCGCGCTCGCCGAGACGTACGAGGCCGGCCGCTACGCGTTCGCGGGCGAGGTCGTGCTCGACGCGTCCGGACCGTTCGGCTACACCGTCCGCGTCGTCCCGACCCACGACGGCCTCCCGAGCGTCGCCGAGCTGGGCCTCGTCACCAACGCCTGACACCCCCGCCGAGGTAGAGCCTCCGGTCGCGAGGTAGAACCCTGGTCGCGCGAGGCAGAGGTGCGGTCGCGCGAGGTAGAGCCCTGGTCGCGCGAGGTAGAGGTGCGGTCGCGCGAGGTAGAGGTGCGGTCACGCGAGGTCGAGGCGTGGTCGCGTGAGGCGGATGCGTCATGCGAGTGCGAGAGGGCCTGGCCGTCGTCGGCCAGGCCCTCTCGGCTCGTCCGTCCATGGACGGAGGTCGACGGCGGCGGACCGTCGTGCAGGGGCGGCGACTTCGTCATCCACAGATCTGCCGTACTCGCCCCGCGACGGGGTGGCGACCGGCACGCTGGGTTGATGGACGAGACGACGGGCAGCTCCCGGGCCGGCCACGACCCGACAGCACGGCGCAGGCTCGGGGCTAATCCGGTCCCGACCCGCCCCTCCGGTCGCTACACCGCGGACAGCAACGGCCCTCGGAGGGTTCCGTCTGCTGTGCCCTACGTACGTCGACGCCGCGCGGAGCTGGCGGCGCGTGCGCGCACCGGTGAGCTCGTGCGGGTACGGCGTGGTGTCTACCTTCCCTCGGCGCACTCCGCGCCGTCGGAGCGCGAGGAGTGGCTGCTCGGCGAGGTGCGCGGACTGGTCGACCGGCTCGTGACGCCGTTCTGGGTGAGCCACGACACCGCGGCTCTGCTCTGGGGCTGTTGGACCTGGCGGCTCCCGCCGTTCGCGCACCTGACCCAGCTCGGCCACCCGAACGTGACGAGAGAACGGGACGCAGCCGTGCGTCGGCACTGGACCGATCTACCGGTCCGTGACCGCGCGGTCCTCGACGGCGTCCCTGTCACCAGCCTCGAGCGCACCTTGGTCGACTGTGCGCGGTCGCTGCCGCTCGAGCGCAGCCTCGTGGTGGTGGACTCTGCGTTGCGCCTGGGTGCGGACCGGGACGTGGTCGACTCGATCGTCGAGGAGTCGCGCGGCAAGCGGGGCGTCGTGCGGGCGCGGCGTGCTCTCGAGCTCGCGGACCCGAGGTCGGAGTCCCCGGGGGAGACGCTCGTGCGGCTCGCGGCCGTGCTCGGCGGTCTGCCCGCGCCTCGCCCGCAGGTACCGGTCCTGACGTCGCGCGGGACGTACGTCGTCGACCTGGCCTGGCTCGACGCCCGGCTGGTGATCGAGTTCGACGGGGCGGTGAAGTACTCCGGCGGGGAGTACGGGGACCCGGCAGAGGTCCGGCGCGCACAGGACGTCCGCGAGGCGGCGCTCGTGGCAGCGGGCTGGACGGTCGTGCGCTTCACCTGGGAGGACCTGGGCGACCCGGTGGCGGTCGGCTGTCGTCTCGCGGAGTCACTCCGCCTCGCGCTCCGACGCCGCGCAGACAGCTCGCGACCTTCCTCGCCGAGGTAGAGCCCTGGTCCGTCGAGGTAGAGGCGTGGTCGTGAACCTGGCCTCCACTCCGGCGTACCTGGCCTCTACCTCGGCCCACCTGGCCTCTATCTCGCGGACGGGGGTGGGGCGAGGAGGTCGAGGTAGCGCGAGCGCGCGCGCAGCACGTCGGCGAGCTGGGTCTCGATGCCGTCCACGAACTCCTCGCGGTACACGGCGTCGACCTGCACGGAGATCGCGTAGTAGAGGCCGGTGAAGGTCGCGATCGCGACGGAGACGCGCAGCAGCGTCTGCGTCACGACGAGGTCCGCGCCGCCGACGCCGCCCCCGCCGACGAGCGAGAGCGTGCGCTGCCAGGTGCCGCCGTCGACGTCCCACAGCGCCATGACCTCGGGGGTCACCGTGAGCGTCCCGAGCGCCATGAAGAACACGCCCATGCCGAGGCTCACGACGAGGACCTGGAGGAGCTGACTCGTCGCGATCATCGTCGCGAGGTTCGCCGTCTGGCCGCGGCTGAAGCGCGCCGCACGCTCGTGCCCGGGGTGGCGCGCGGCGGTCTCCGCGAGCGCCTCGCGCGCCTCCGTGGGCGAGCGCAGCCCGACGAACAGCACGACGAGCAGCGCGAAGAACGCGCCGAGCACGAGGTCGGCGACGCCGTGCGTGCGGTCGAACACCTGCCACACCTCGGCGTTGTAGAAGAGCACGAGGGAGAACACGAGCAGCAGCGGCAGCAGGCGCACGAGCCGCAGCAGGGCGGCGCCGAGCTCGTCGGTGACGCGCGCGAGCCCCCACCACAGCGACGACAGCACGCCGTACCCGACGACGACCCGCACGACCCCGAGCAGCACGAGGTTGCCGACGACGGTGAGCAGGGCGTCGCCCCACTGCCCGCCGAACATGACCCGCAGGAGGGCGGGCACGAGCACGAAGAACGCGAGCTCAGGGACGCCGACGGACTGGGGGAGCGTGAACCACGGCCGACCGCGCACCACGTTGAGCCCCGCGTACGCGGCCGCGACGAGGGCCGCGGCGCCGAGGAGCGCGAGCGCGTTCGCCCACGCGGGCCAGCCCGAGCGCACCGCGCCGGAGAGCTCGGCAAGCAGCACGACGAGCAGGAACGGCGCCGACCGCCCGAACACGTCGCGGTCGAGCGAGTGCCCCTCGACGAGCAGCGGGAGACCGTTGCGGCGGAACAGGCGCTCGCACGCGGGGACGTCGAGGTGGTCGACCGCCGCGGGGGCGCCGGGCGCGGGGGCCGGGGACGCGTCGTCGGGCACGGTCATGGTCGCCGACCCTACCCGGGTCAGCCCAGGTCGGCGGCGACCGCGCGGCCCGCGACACGGCCGGAGTAGAGGCACCCGCCGAGGAACGTCCCCTCGAGCGCGCGGTGGCCGTGCACGCCGCCCCCGCCGAACCCGGCCGCCTCGCCCGCGGCCCAGAGCCCGGGCAGCACGGACCCGTCCGCGCGCAGCACCCGCGCGGAGGTGTCCGTCCACAGCCCGCCGAGCGTCTTGCGCGTCAGCACGGAGAGGCGGACGGCGAGCAGCGGCCCGTCCTTCGGCGTCGTCAGGGGCCGTGGCGGCGACACGCGGATGAGCCGGTCGACGCGGTAGCGGCGCGCCATCGCCGTCGCGACGACCTGGGGGTCCTTGCCCAGCCCCGAGCGGACCTGCTCGTCGCGCAGGCGGACGACGCGGGCCAGGGCCGCCGGGTCGACGTGCCCCCGCGAGCCCGGCGTCGCCTCGACGAGCGCGTTCATCCGGGCGGCGAGCTCCTCGGGGGTGTCGGCCCACACGAACTCCGGCGACTGCTCGGCGAACCGTGCGACCGGTCCGACGGCGCCGGGCAGCACCCGCTGGGCGAGGAGCCGCACGTCCTTGCCCGTGAGGTCGGGGTTCTGCTCCGAGCCGGACAGCGCGAACTCCGACTCCATGATCGCCTTGTTGAGCACGAACCAGGAGTGGTCGTCGCCGCGCTCGGTGACGTGCTGGAGCGCGCCGAGGGCGTCGAAGCCGGGGAACAGCGGGGCGGGCAGCCGGTTGCCGTCGGCGTCGAGCCACAGCGAGCTCGGCCCGGGGAGGATGCGAATCCCGTGGTCGGTCCAGACCGGCGAGTGGTTCGCGATCCCCTCCGGGTAGTGCCACATGCGGTCCTCGTGCACGAGGGCCGCGCCCGCGTCGGCGGCGACGCCGATCATGAGCCCGTCGGTCGAGTCGGGCACTCCGGAGAGCATGCGTGCGGGGAGCCGGCCCGCCGTCTGCGGCCAGCGCGAGCGCACGAGCTCGTGGTTCGCGCCGATGCCGCCCGAGGTCACGACGACGGCGCTCGCCGCGATCTCGACCTCCCCGACGACGTCGCGCGAGGACGGCACCCCGCGCCCGGCGTCCGACGGCGCGAGCACCTGCGCGCGCACGCCCGTCACCGCGCCGTCGGTCACGACGAGCGACGTGACCCGGTGCCGGAACCGGACGTCGAGCAGGCCCGCGGTGCGCGCGTCCAGGGCGGCGCGGACGAACGGCTCGAGGATGCCGGGGCCGGTGCCCCACGTGACGTGGAAGCGGGGCACGGAGTTGCCGTGCGCGCCGGCGGCGGACCCGTCGGCGCCCGAGCGCACCGGGTACCCGCCGCGCTCCGCCCACTGCACGAGCGGGAACCACCGCACGCCCTTGTCGTGCAGCCAGCCGCGCATCTCCCCGGCGGCGAAGTCGACGAAGCCCTGCGCCCACGCGTAGCCGTGGCGGTCGGGCCCCTCGCCGCGGTCCGCGCCGGGCGCGAACTGCGCGGACCCGAGCCAGTCGTCGAACGCGAGCTCGGCGGAGTCCGTGACGCCCATGCGCCGCTGCTCGGGAGAGCCGACGAGGAAGAGCCCGCCGAACGACCACCACGCCTGGCCGCCCAGGCTCGCCGCCGGTTCCTGGTCGAGCAGGACCACCCGGCGACCCGCGGCCGTGAGCTCGGTCGCCGCGACGAGACCGGAGAGCCCGGCCCCCACGACGACGACCTCGGGGTCCTCGATCGTGGGAGAGGTGGGGGAGGAGTCGACCGCGCTGTCACTCATGCGGGAAGAGTAGAGCACGTGTCCAGACCTCGGCGGGCAGGGGCGACCACGGCTCTACCTCGCGAGACCACGGCTCTACCTCGGGAGACCTGGGCTCTCCCTCTGCGGGGTGGGGGACACGTACACGCGCAGGCTCAGCGCCTCGAGCCCGACGACGTCGCCCGGGCCGGCGGTGCGCTCGCCGGGGGCGCGGTCCGGGTCGTCCGGGTGCTCCCAGTCGGAGTCCCATACGAGCTCCCAGCGCTCGGGCTCGCCGCCCGCGGCCGCCCGCAGACCCGGGAGCGTCACGTCGACCGGGTCGAGCGCCCCGGTGAGCACGACGAGCACGTCGGCGTCGCCCGGCTCCGGGGCGGTGCGCAGCATCTGGAGCGTCCGGACGCCCGGGTCGTGCCACGCCCCGTGGTCCAGCGGTCCGCCGTCGGCGTCGAACCACGCCAGGTCGGGCACCGCCGTCGGGCGGGGGCCTGGTCCCCGCCGACCGCCGCGCCGGCCCCCGTGCCGCCGTCCCCACCGGACCCCGTGCCGCCTTCCGCACCGGACCCCGTGCCGCCTTCCGCACCGGCCCCGGCCCCGGTGCCGGCTGCCGCACCGGACACCGCACCGCCGGGGCCGTCCGGCGCCGTGGGGCGCGGGCGGCCGGTGAAGAACGCGTCGGGGCGCAGCGCGGGGTGCTCGCGCCGCAGCGCGAGGAGGTGGCGCGCGGTGGCGAGCAGGTCCTTGCGCCACGGGGACAGGTCCCACGACACCCACGACGTCTCGTCGTCCTGCACGTAGGCGTTGTTGTTGCCGCGCTGGGTGCGGCCCATCTCGTCGCCCGCGGTGATCATCGGGGTGCCCGCGGCGAGCACGAGCGTCGCAAGGAGGTTGCGGATCGAACGGCGCCGCAGCGGGGCGATCTCGACGCCGAGCCCGTCGAGCACGCCGCCCGCGGTGGCGTCCGGGGTGACCGGGCCTTCGAGCCCGTGGTTCCAGGACCGGTTGTCGTCCGTGCCGTCCCGGTTGTTCTCGCCGTTCGCGAGGTTGTGCTTGTGGTCGTAGGCGACCAGGTCGGCGAGCGTGAAGCCGTCGTGCGCGGTCACGTAGCTCACCGACGCGACCGGCCCGCGCACGAGCGGCGGGTCCGAGTGGCCGAACAGGTCGGCCGACCCCGCGAGGCGCGTCGCGAGGTCGCGCACGCCGTGCCCCGGGCGCCCGTGCGACGCCTCGCGCGCGTCCGCGAGCCAGAACTGGCGGGCCGCGTCGCGGAACCGGTCGTTCCACTCCGCGAGCGGCGGCGGGAACTGGCCGGTGCGCCAGCCCCCGGGGCCCACGTCCCACGGCTCGGCGACGAGCTTGAGCCCGCACAGCACCGGGTCGGTCTGGAGCGCGACGAGGAACGGGTGGTCCGGGTCGAACCCGGTCGCGCCGCGGCCCAGCGTCACGGCGAGGTCGAACCGGAAGCCGTCGACCCCGACGACCTCGGCCCAGTACCGCAGCGAGTCGAGCGCGGCCCGCACGACCGCGGGGCGGCGGAAGTCGAGCGAGTTGCCCGTCCCGGTGACGTCCGCGAGGCGCGCGGGCGTGCCGCCGTCGTGCAGGTAGTACCCGGCGTTGTCGAGGCCGCGCCACGACAGGTGGTACCCGTCGGCACCGCCCTCGCACGTGTGGTTGTGCACGACGTCGAGCAGGACCTCGATCCCCGCCTCGTGCAGCAGGTGCACCATGCCGCGCACCTCGTCGAGGACCGCGGCCGGTCCGGCGTCCTGCGCGTCGCGCGTCGCGTACGCGGCGTGGGGCGCGAAGAACCCGAGCGTCGAGTAGCCCCAGTAGTTCGTGCGGCCGCTCGCGAGCAGGTGCGGCTCCGGCACGTTGGCGTGCACGGGGAGCAGCTCGACGGTGGTCACGCCGAGGCTCCGCAGGTGCTCGATCGTCACCGGGTGCGCGACGCCCGCGTACGTGCCGCGCAGGCGCTCGGGCAGCGCCTCCAGGCGCTGCGTGAGGCCGCGCACGTGCGCCTCGTAGACCACCGTGTCGCGCCACGGGACGCGGGGGCGGGGAGCGAGCGTCCCGGCCGGCTCGGCGACCACGACGGCGTGCGGGACGAACGGCAGCGAGTCGCGGGGGTCGGGCGGGCCGTACGGGTCGTCGCCGACCTGGCCGCGGATCGCCGGGTCGTCGACGAGCTCGCCGACGAGGCCCCGCGCGTACGGGTCGACGAGCAGCTTCGCGGGGTTGTGGCGCAGCCCGGCCGCGGGCTCCCACGGGCCGTGGACGCGGAAGCCGTAGCGCTGGCCGGGCAGGACGCCCGGAACGTGCGCGTGCCAGACGCCGTAGGCCGGCCCGGCGAGCGGGACCCGGCGCTCGCGGTAGCGCGCCGGGTCGTGCGCGGGCAGCGCCGGGTCGAGGACGTCCACGAGGCACAGCTCGACGGCGGTCGCGTGCGACGCGAGCAAGGCGACGTCGACGCCGTCCCCGGCGGGGCGCACCCCGAGCGGCGGGACGAGGGCGTGCCGGTCGACGCTCCCGGGCGCGGTCGGCGGGGCGGGTCTCGGGTCGGGCGACGGCTCGTGCACCCGTCCATTGTGGCGGGTGTCACCGGCTCCTCCGGTCGCCCGCCGGTAGGCTTCGGCGGAGCGGGCCGGGTACCTCTCCGGCCGACCGCCCAGCGCACAGGGAGAGCAGCCGATGCGGATCGTCGTCGCCGTGAAGTACGTCCCGGACATCCACGCCGACCGGGGCTTCGAGGACGGCCGCGTGGTGCGCCGGGCCGACGAGGGCACGCTCAACGAGCTCGACGAGAACGCGGTCGAGGCCGCGCTGCGCCTCAAGGAGGCGCTGCCGGAGGCGGAGCGCGAGACCAGCGAGGTGGTCGTGCTCACCGTCGCGGGGCCGGACGCCGACGGCGCCGTGCGCCGCTCGTTCCAGCTCGGCGCGGACCGCGGCGTGCGCGTGAGCGACGACGCGATCGCGGGCTCCGACTACTTCGGCACCGCGCGCGTGCTCGCCGCCGCGGTGCGCCGCCTCGCGGACGAGGCCCCGGTGGACGTCGTCGTCACGGGCATGGCCGCGCTCGACGGCCTGGGCTCCGTCGTCCCGGCGCTCCTGTCGGCCGAGCTCGGCCTGCCGCAGCTCACGCTGGCCGGGAAGCTCGAGGTCGAGGGCGAGCCGGGCGCGCGCACCGCGCGCGTCACGCGCGAGCTCGACGGCGTCGAGGAGGTCCTCGAGGCGCCGCTGCCCGCCGTCGTGTCGGTCACCGACCACGCGAACGACCCGCGCATGCCCAACTTCAAGCTCATCATGGCGGCGCGCACGCGCCCCGTGGAGGCGTGGAGCCTCGCCGACCTCGGCGTCGACGCCGCGCTCGTCGGCGACGCCGGAGCCCGCACGCGCGTGCTCGACGCGTCGCCGCGGCCGCCGCGCCCCGACGCCGAGATCGTCGTCGACAAGGGCGAGGGCGGCCGCGCCCTCGCCGAGTTCCTCATCCGCAACGACCTGGTCTGAGAGGCGTCCGCACATGAGCACCCCCGGGGCCCGTACCGTCCTCGTCCTCCTCGACTCCGCGGCCACCGAGCTGCGGACGCCCGTGCTGGAGCTGATCACCCTCGGCCGCGCGCTCGGGCGCGTGGAGGCCGTCGCGCTCGAGGCGCCGAGCGTCGGCGTCCTCGCCCAGCTCGGCGCGCACGGCGTCGCGCTCGTGCGCCAGGCCGAGCCGTCGTCGGGCGGGGAGGTCGTCACCGGCGACGCGCTGCACCTGACGCCCGTCGTCGCCGAGGTCCTCGCAGCCGCCGCGCGCGCGTCGCACGCCGACGCCGTCCTGCTGACGTCGTCGTTCCCGAACAAGGAGGCCGCGGCGCGCCTCGCGTTCCTCACGGGCGCCGGCCTCGTCGTCGACGCCTCCGCGCTGCACGACGACGGCACCCACCTCGTGGCCGACAAGCGCGTCTTCGCGGGCTCGTGGGACGTGCGCAGCGAGATCCTCACCGACCCGGCGGTGCTGACGCTCCGCGCGAACTCGGTCGTGCCGCAGCCGGCGGACGCCGCCGTCGCGACCGAGGTCGAGGCGCTGCGCGTCGAGCTGACCCCGGCGGCGACCGCGGCGCGCGTCGTGTCCCGCACGGTAGACGCGTCCGCGGGCGCGGGGCGCCCCGCGCTCGGGGAGGCCGCGATCGTCGTGGCCGGGGGCCGCGGCACGAACGGCGACTTCGGCCCGGTGGTCGAGCTCGCCGACGCGCTCGGCGCCGCCGTGGGCGCGACGCGCGACGCCGTCTACGAGGGCTGGCACGACCAGTTCGTCGGGCAGACGGGCGTCACCGTGGCGCCGCGCCTGTACATCGGCGCGGGCATCTCGGGCGCTCCGCACCACCGCGGCGGCATGCAGGCCTCGCAGGTGATCGTCGCGGTGAACAACGACCCGGAGTGCCCGCTGTTCGAGATCTCGGACTTCGCGGTCGTCGGCGACCTCGCGGACGTGCTGCCGCAGGCGGCCGAGGTGCTGCGCGAGCACCGGGCGTCGCAGGGCTGAGCACCCGGCCGGCGCCGAGAGTTCACCCGGTGTCCTCCGGGCGGTGGCCGGCCGGTCATCGATCGTTCCTAGCGTCGGGCCGACTCCCCGGTGACGGGGAGGCCCCCCGACCCGTGGAGACGACCGATGACGATCACGCCTGCCCCTGAGCATCGCCCCCTGCTCTCCGTCGCGCCGCACGCGCGCGGCAAGCGCAGCCCCGTCACCTGCCGGCTGAAGTGCGCGGACGCGTGCTCGCACCCGGTCCCCAACGAGAGCGCGAACGAGACGTTCCGCGACGTGGTCGCGGGCGCGCTGTCGCGCCGCGCGCTGCTCGGCGGGCTCGCGGTGGGAGCCGCGGCCGTCGTGCTCGGCGCGCAGACCGTCGCCGCGCCGTCCGCCGCCGCCCAGGGCGTCGTGGCGCACGGCGGCCACGGCGGGGGCCGCCCGCAGAAGGGCCTCGCGTTCGGCGCGATCTCGCCCCAGCCCGCGACGCGCGACGCGCTCGTCGTCCCCGAGGGTTACCGGTGGCGCCCGGTGATCCGCTGGGGCGACCCGATCCTGCGCGGCGGTGCGCCGTTCGACGTCTCGCGCCAGACCCCGGAGCAGCAGGCGCGGCAGTTCGGCTACAACAACGACTACCTCGACATCCTGCCGTTCGAGCGCCAGCACGCCCTCGCCGGCGGCCGTGGCGCGGGCAAGGGGCCGGGCCGGGGGACGCGCGGGCTGCTCGTCGCGAACCACGAGTACACGAACCCGGCGATCATGTTCGACGCCTCGTACGACGCCCCGACCCGCCGCGCGATCGAGCGCGCGGCGCACGGCATGTCCGTCGTCGAGGTGCGCCGTCGTCGGACCGGGACGCCATGGGACTACGTGGCCGACAGCCGGTACAACCGCCGCGTGCACCTGACGACCGAGTTCCGCTTCACCGGGCCCGTCGCGGGGTCGGACCTCGTCAGGACGGTCGCCGACCCGTCGGGCACGCGCGTGCTCGGCACGCTCAACAACTGCGCGGGCGGCACGACCCCGTGGGGCACCGTGCTCTCGGGCGAGGAGAACTACAACGGCTACTTCCGCACGTCGGGCACGGGTCACGACGCGCGCTACGGCCTGCGCGACGCCGCGACCGGGTACGGGTGGGAGCTCGACGACCCGCGGTTCGACGCCCGCAACCCCGGGTACGAGAACGAGCCGAACCGGTTCGGCTGGATCGTCGAGATCGACCCGTACGCGCCCGACGAGCCGCCGGTGAAGCACACCGCGCTCGGCCGGTTCAAGCACGAGGGCGCCAACGTGATCCTCTCGCGCCGGGGGAACGCGGTCGCGTACATGGGCGACGACGAGCGCTTCGACTACGTGTACAAGTTCGTCTCGTCGCGCACGATGCGCCCGGGGAACAGCGAGGGCGCGCGCCGCCACAACAAGACGCTGCTCACCGAGGGCTCGCTGTACGTCGCGCGGTTCCGCGGCGACTCGCCGGCGTCCGAGATCGACGGCTCGGGCGCGGTGCCGTCCGACGGCGCGTTCGACGGCCGGGGCGAGTGGGTCCCGCTCGTCGTCGACGGGCGCAGCGAGGTCGAGGGCATGAGCGTCGAGGAGGTGCTCGTCTACACGCGCGTCGCGGCCGACAAGGTCGGGGCGACGAAGATGGACCGCCCCGAGGACGTCGAGCCCAACCCGGTCACGGGTCGCGTCTACGTCGCGTGCACCAACAACACCGCGCGCGGGCCGGCGGCGGCCGAGGCCGCGACCGAGCCGAACCCGCGCAACACCAACCGCGACGGGCACGTCGTGGAGATCGTCGAGGACCGCGACGACGCCGCGTCGCTGACCTTCCGCTGGAACCTGCTGCTCGTCGCGGGCGACCCCGCGACGAACACCTCCACCTACTTCTCGGGCTACCCGAAGGAGAAGGTCTCCCCGATCTCGTGCCCGGACAACCTCGCGTTCGACGCCGAGGGCAACCTGTGGATCTCGACCGACGGCCAGCCGAGCACGATCCAGAAGTGCGACGGCCTGTTCAAGGTCACGCTCGACGGCCGCGAGCGCGGGCGGGTCGAGCAGTTCCTCTCGGTGCCGCGCGGCGCCGAGACGTGCGGGCCCGTCGTGGACTCGGCGGACCGCATGGTCTACGTCGCGGTGCAGCACCCCGGCGAGGACGGGACGTTCGACGCGCAGGTGTCGCACTTCCCGGACTACCTCACGCCGGGCGCCCCGGTGCCGCCGGGAGCCTTCGCCGGGCCGCGGCCCGCGGTCGTGCAGGTCTGGCAGGACTGACGCCCGGGCCCCACGCCACGACGGCCCCGGCGCCACGACGGCGCCGGGGCCGTCACGCGCTCAGAGCCCGAGCTGCTCCAGCCACGCGACGGCCGCGACGCCCTGGGCACGCTGGAACGGTCGCAGGCGAGGGATGGTCGGGATCGCGGGCTGCCGCGCGGAGTGCAGGAAGTACCCGGCGATCCCCGCGACGACGGCGCGCAGGTCCGTGGGGTGCACGTCCTGGCCGAGCGGGTGCGCGGCGAACGTCGCAGCCGCCCAGGCGCCCCCCCGCGCGCGTCGCGCCGGGTCGGCGCTCACGGTGACGGGCTCGCACACCTCCCGGACGCCCTGCATGACGACGCTCGGCAGGAGCATCGCGAGGTCGAGCCACGCGGCGCCGCGCGACGCGTACGGCCAGTCGACGAGGTACACCTTCTCCGGGGTCAGCAGCACGTTGTCGGCGCGCAGGTCGCCGTGCACGAAGGACTCGCCCTCGCACGCGACGAGCGCCCCGCGCTCGGCCTCCGCGAGCGCGTCGAGGTGCGCCGCGGCCCAGGGCACGAGCGTGGCCAGGCCGGGGTCGGGGTGCGCGCGCAGGGCCCGCCAGCCGGTCGCCATGTCGGCGAAGTCGGGGCCGGTCGGCGGCAGGCGCATCGCCCGGGCGCCGGGCACGGACGCGACGCGGACGAGCGCCGCGAGCACGCGGTCGAGCTCGTGCGGGTCCCACGGCGTGCCGGGCGAGCGCCCGTCGACCGCCTCGTACGCGAGCGCGACCCAGTCGCCGTCGCCGTGGCCCCAGGCGAAGCGCGGCGCCGGGACCGCGCGGGGCAGCCGCGTCGCGACCTTCGCCTCGGCGCGGTGCAGGTCGGCGGCCACGGGCTCGTCGGCGGTCCGTGCGGCCTTGACGAAGAGGCGGCTGCCGTCGTCGAGCGTGAGGACGGACGCGAGCCCCGGGCTGAACCCCGCCGGGACCGACCGCTCGTGCACGACCCTGCCCCCGGCGACCGCCTCCAGCTCGTCGCGCAGCGCGAGCGGCAGGTCGGCCCAGAGCAGGCGCCGGCCGCCCGAGGCGACCGGGACGTCCCCGGCGGCCTCGACGGCGGGCGGCGCGACGTCGTCGGGCATCGAGAGGCCACTTCCCCTGTCGGTGGCTGGACGGTCCCGCCCGCGGCACGTTCCCGTCCCGCGGCGACGTGTGGCGCGCGACGGCGGTCCTGCGACCGGGCGAGCGCCCGGCGACGGCCGGGCGTAGATGTCCCACAACCTAGCGCTTTCCGCCGGGATGTCCAGCGCCGCCCACCCCTCGGACCACGAGCGCGGCCCTGCGGTTCGTAGACTGGGTGACCGTGACCCTTGCTCCCGGCCCCGCGACCGGCGCCCGCCCCGGCGCGCACGGCGGGCCGACCCCCGTCCCCGTGACGGCGTACCTCGACCACGCCGCCACGACGCCGCTGTCCCCGGCGGCGCGCGACGCGTTCGTCGACGAGCTGACCCGCACGGGCAACCCGTCGTCGCTGCACGCCGCGGGGCGCGCCGCGCGGCGCACGGTCGAGGAGGCGCGCGAGTCGGTCGCCGCCGCGCTCGGCGCGCGACCGAGCGAGGTCGTCTTCACGGCGGGCGGCACGGAGGCCGACAACCTCGCGGTCAAGGGCCTGTTCTGGGGCCGGCGCACCACCGACCCGCGCCGGCGGCGCATCGTCGTGTCCGCCGTCGAGCACCACGCGGTGCTCGACCCCGCGTTCTGGATGGCGGAGCACGCGGGCGCCGAGATCGTCCTGCTGCCCGTGGACGCCGAGGGGCGCGTGGACCTCGCCGCCCTGCGCGCCGAGATCGCCGAGCACGCGGACGAGATCGCCCTGATCTCCGTCATGTGGGCCAACAACGAGGTGGGGACGCTGCAGCCCGTGCCGGAGGTCGTGCAGCTCGCGCGGCCGCACGGCATCCCGGTGCACTCCGACGCCGTGCAGGCCGTCGGGCAGGTGCCGGTCGACTTCGCCGCGAGCGGCCTCGACGCGATGACCGTCTCCGGGCACAAGCTCGGCGGCCCGGTCGGCGTCGGCGCGCTCGTCGCCCGGCGCGACGCCCCGCTCACGCCCGTGCTGCACGGCGGCGGCCAGGAGCGCGGCGTGCGCTCGGGGACGCTCGACGCCCCCGCGATCCGCGCGTTCGGCGTCGCGGTCACCGAGGCGGTCGCGCACCGGGCCGAGCGGGCCGCGCACCTCGCCGCGCTGCGCGACGAGCTCGTCGCGGGCGTGCGCGAGCGCGTCCCGGACGCCGACCTCAGCGGGCCCGAGCCCGGCGCGCACGACGACGTCGTCCGGCTTCCCGGCAACGCGCACTTCACCTTCCCCGGGGCCGAGGGCGACTCCCTGCTCTACCTGCTCGACTCCGCGGGCGTGCAGGCCTCGACCGGCTCGGCGTGCCAGGCCGGCGTGCCGCAGCCGTCGCACGTCCTGCTCGCCATGGGCGTCCCCGAGGCGGACGCGCGGGGTGCCCTCCGCTTCTCGCTCGGCGTGACGTCGACGCGCGACGACGTCGCGCGCCTCCTCGACGCCCTGCCCCGAGCCGTCGAGCGCGCCCGGGCCGCGGGCCTCGCGTCGAGCCCGGCGCGCACGCGCGTCACGAGCCGCACGGGAGGCGCCGCGTGAGGGTCCTGGCCGCCATGTCGGGCGGCGTCGACTCGGCCGTCGCCGCGGCGCTCGCGGTCGAGGCCGGGCACGAGGTGGTCGGCGTGCACATGGCGCTCTCGCGCGACCGCGACCAGTTCCGCACCGGCTCGCGCGGGTGCTGCTCGATCGAGGACGCGGGGGACGCGCGCCGCGCGGCCGACGTGCTCGGCATCCCGTACTACGTGTGGGACCTCTCCGAGCGGTTCGAGGACACGGTGGTCGCCGACTTCCTCGCGGAGTACGAGGCCGGGCGCACGCCCAACCCGTGCGTGCGCTGCAACGAGCACATCAAGTTCGAGGCGCTGCTCGACAAGGCGACGGCGCTCGGGTTCGACGCCGTCGCGACGGGCCACTACGCGCGCGTCGAGACGCGCGAGGTCCCCGACGCGTCCGCGCCGGACGGGGTGCGCACGGTGCGCGAGCTGCACCGCTCCCCGAACGCGGCGAAGGACCAGTCGTACGTCCTCGCGGTCATGGGTCCCGAGCGGCTCGCGCGGGCGGTCTTCCCGCTCGGCGGCTTCGCGTCCAAGGACGAGGTCCGCGCCGAGGCCGCGCGGCGCGGCCTGTCGGTCTCCGCGAAGCCCGACTCCTACGACATCTGCTTCGTCGCCGACGGCGACACCCAGGGCTTCCTGCGCGCGCGCCTCGGCGCGCGGCCGGGCGAGATCGTCGACGCGGAGGGCACGGTGCTCGGCGAGCACGAGGGCGCCTACGCGTACACGGTCGGGCAGCGCAAGGGGCTCGGGATCGACCGCCCCGCGCCCGACGGCCGCCCGCGCTACGTGCTCGACGTCCAGCCCGCGAGCAACCGGGTGGTCGTCGGCCCGGCCGAGCTGCTGAGCGTCGACCGGATCGAGGCGGGGTCCGCCGTCTGGTTCGACGACGCGCGCCCGCCCGTGGGCGAGGCGGCCGACGTCGAGGTGCAGGTGCGTGCGCACGGTGCGCCCGTCCCCGCGCGCGTGCGCGCCGTCCCCGACGGGTCGATCGAGGTCGAGCTCACGGGCACGCCGCTCCGGGGCGTCGCGGCCGGTCAGTCGCTCGTCGTCTACGCCGGCACGCGCGTGCTGGGGCAGGGCACGGTCGACCGGGCGTACCGGGCCGGGCGAGGCTCCGGCGCCCCGCGCGAGCCGGAGGCTCAGCCGACGCCGACGGCCGCCGGGTGAGCGAGCGCCCGCACGAGCGCCGACTCGTCGCGCACGCACCAGTGCTCGGCCGCGCGTCCCTCGGCGAAGCGGAGCACGTGCATCTCGCGGACGCGGAACCGGCGGCCCGTCGGCGCGACGCCGCGGAAGTAGCCGGTGTGCCGCGCGCTGAGCTCGACGTGCAGCGCCACGAGGTCGCCCTCCGCGACCGCGTGCAGCACCTCGACGTGCTGGTCCTCGAACGCGTCCGCGTACCAGTGCATGGTCGCGACGAGGCCCTCGTCGCCGCCGTCGCCGCCCGGTGCCGCGTCGTGGTTGCGGAAGCCCGGCGCGAGCAGCGCCGCGACGGCGTCGGCGTGGTTGCCCGGGATCGCGTGCGTGTGCACGGCGACGGCGGCGGCCTTGTTCTCGTGCGTGCCCATGGCGGGGTCCTTCCGCGGGACGGCCGTGCGGCCCCCGGACCCCGGCGGGGTCGCGGCACGGCTCGGTGTTCCGGTGTGCTCCTGGAGAGAGGTGGACGGCACGTGGTTCGTGACGAGGTGCGCGGTCTCCCGCGCGAGGCGGCCCCCGGGGGTGCGGCATGACCGCGGTGAGCGGGCTCGGGCCGTGGCCCGGCGGAGAGGGCGCGGACGTCCTCGAGGCGCAGCTCACGGTGCTCGGCGACCTCGCCGCCGTGCCGACGGGCGTGCGGGGAGTGCCGTTCCTCGTCCAGCTCCCGGGCCGCGGGCCCGGCGCCGACGCGACGGGGCGGACGGCGGCGCTGCTGCCCGGGCTGCCCGTCGAGCTCGGCCCCCACGGCTGGAAGCTCGCGGACCACGGCGGCGCGGACCTGCGCCGCGCGGAGGCGTACCTGCGCGAGGACGTGGAGGCGCTCACCATCGCGGGCGCCGGGTACGCGGGGCCGCTCGCCGTCACGGTCACCGGGCCGTGGACGCTCGCCGCCGAGGTGTACCTCGCGCGCGGCGACCGCGTGTTGTCCGACCGCGGCGCGGTGCGCGAGGTCGTCGAGGCGCTCGCCGCGGGCGTGACCGAGCACGTCGCGCAGGTGCGCCGTCAGGTCCCGGGGGCGGACGTCGTCGTGCAGGTGGACGAGCCGCTGCTCGCGCAGGTGGGCGCGGGCGTGCTGCCCACGTTCTCGGGCTACTCGCGCCTGCGCGCCGTCCCCGGCCCGGACCTCGTGGACGGGCTGCGCCCGGTGCTCGACGCCGCGCGCGCCGCGTCCGCGTCGACGGTCGTCCACGTGGGCCCCGCCTGGGTGGGCGTCGCGCCTGTCGTCCTCGCGGGCGCCGACGCGGTCGGCCTGACGCTCGGCGCCTGGGACGAGCGGTCCTGGGAGACGGTCGCGCGCGCGGTCGAGCGGGGCGTACGCCTCTGGGCCGCGCTGCCGCCCGCGAAGGTCTCGCAGTGCGCCGGGCCGGCGCTGGGCGAGCTCGCCGACCTCGTCAGCGTGCCGTGGCGCCGCATCGGGCTCGGGCTGCCCGCGCTCGACGACGTGACGCTCCTCGGTGCGCCGCGGTCCGGCGTCGGCGGCGGGCCCGGTCGCGGGGTCGCCGGCACGCCCGACGAGCACCGCGCGCTGCTCGCGAACCTCGGCCGCGTCGCCGACGTCCTGGCCGAGCGCGCCCACGCCTGAGCGTCGCCCGGACACGCCCTGAGCGCTTTCCGCGCACGGCTCCGGGTGCGTACGCTTGACCTCGCGCGACGGTCACGACGGCGACGTGCGGACGGCCGTCCCGCGGCCTCCGGACGGCGCGGGAACGGCCGGGCGCAGACCCTCGTCCCCCCACCGCGAAGGATCTCCATGCCCGTCCTGCGAGCCGTGCTGTTCGACCTCGACGGCGTCCTCACGCCGACCGCCGAGCTCCACATGCGCGCCTGGGAACGGCTGTTCGCGCCCTACTGCGCCGCGCACGGCCTCGCCCCGTACACCGCCGCGGACTACTTCGCGTCGATCGACGGGAAGCCCCGGTACGACGGCGTCGCGACGTTCCTCGCGTCGCGGGGCGTCACGCTGCCGCGCGGCGAGGTCACGGACGCGCCGGGGGAGTCCACCGTGTGCGCGCTCGGCAACCGCAAGGACGAGATCGTCAACCGCATGTTCGCCGAGGAGGGCATCGCGCCGTACCCGAGCTCGGTCCGGTTCCTCGACGCCGTGACCGCGGCGGGCGCGGCGGTCGCCGTCGTGTCGTCGTCGCGCAACACGCCCGCCGTCCTCGCGGCGGCCGGGCTCACGCACCGGTTCGCGGTCGTCGTGGACGGGAACGTCGCGGCGCGCGAGCACGTCGCCGGCAAGCCCGCACCGGACACGTACCTGTACGCGGCGCAGCTGCTGGACGTCCCCGCCGCGGAGGCCGTCGTCGTAGAGGACGCGCTGTCGGGCGTGCAGGCCGGTGCGGCCGGCGGGTTCGGGCTCGTGCTCGGCGTCGACCGCGGGGTGGGCGCGGACGCGCTGCTCGCGCACGGGGCCGACGTCGTCGTGGCCGACCTCGGCGAGCTCGACGCGACGGTCCTCGACCGTCCGCGCGCGGCGACCGCCGACGCCGCCCGTCCCGCCGTCACCGGCCCCGCCGACGAGGAGGCGGGCGCGTGATCCGCCGGACCGCCGACGAGCGCGGCACCGTCGACCGCCTGCGTTTCCCGGCCGACCCGTGGCGGCTCGTCGAGTCGCAGTTCTCCGCGGAGGACCTGGGCGTCACCGAGACGTTGTTCGCCGTCGCGAACGGCTACCTCGGCATGCGCGGCAACGTCGAGGAGGGGCGCGAGTCCCACTCGCACGGCACGTTCGTCAACGGCTTCCACGAGACGTGGCCCATCCGGCACGCGGAGGAGGCGTACGGCTTCGCGCGCGTCGGGCAGACGATCGTCAACGTCCCGGACGCCAAGGTCATCCGCCTCTACGTGGACGACGAGCCCCTCCTGCTGCCCGTCGCGGACCTCATCGACTACGAGCGCTCGCTCGACCTCCAGGACGGCGTCCTGCGGCGCGAGCTGCTGTGGCGCACGCCGTCGGGCAAGCGCGTGCAGATCCGCTCGCAGCGCATGGTGTCGTTCGTCGAGCGCCACCTCGCGGTCATGACGTTCGAGGTCACGCTCCTCGACGCGGCCGCGCCCGTCGCGATCTCGTCCCAGATCCTCAACCGCCAGGACGGCCAGGACGAGTACCACGTGCGGTCCGCGTCGCTGGGGGAGGGCTTCGACCCGCGCAAGACGAACCAGTTCACCGGGCGCGTGCTGCAGCCGCAGACGCAGTTCGGCGACGACGAGCGCCTCGTGCTGTCCTACCGCTGCACCAACTCCGGCATGACGCTCGCCGTCGCGGCCGACGACCTGCTCGAGACCGAGAACGAGTGGGACGTGCGCACGCTCGCCGAGGACGACCTCGCGAAGCACGTGTTCCGCGTGCACGCCGAGCCCGGGCGGCCGATCCGGCTCACCAAGCTCGTCGCGTACCACACGTCGCGCGGCGTGCCGTCGCGCGAGCTCGTCGACCGCTGCCGGCGCACGCTCGACCGGGCGCGCGAGACCGGCGTCGAGGCCCAGCTCGCGCTCCAGCGCGAGTGGCTCGACGACTTCTGGGCCCGCTCCGACGTCGAGATCCCCGGCCAGCCGGGCGTCCAGCAGGCCGTGCGCTGGAACCTGTTCCAGCTCGCGCAGGCCACGGCCCGTGCCGAGGGCAACGGCGTCCCCGCGAAGGGCCTCACCGGCTCCGGGTACAGCGGGCACTACTTCTGGGACACCGAGATCTACGTCCTGCCGTTCCTCACGTACACGAGCCCGCGGTACGCGCGCAACGCGCTGCGCTTCCGCTACCAGATGCTCGACGCCGCCCGGCGCCGCGCCGCGGAGCTGTCGCAGAAGGGCGCGCTCTTCCCCTGGCGCACGATCAACGGCGAGGAGGCGTCCGCCTACTACGCGGCCGGGACGGCGCAGTACCACATCGACGCCGACGTGAGCTACGCGCTCGTGCAGTACGTGCGCGCGACCGGCGACGAGGACTTCCTGCGCCGCGAGGCCGCGGACATCCTCGTCGAGACGGCGCGCATGTGGGAGGACCTCGGCTTCTGGCGTGCCAACGGCGACGACAACTTCCACATCCACGGCGTCACCGGGCCGGACGAGTACACGACCGTCGTCAACGACAACCTCTTCACGAACGTCATGGCACGCTTCAACCTGCGCGCCGCGGCGTACGTCGTCGAGCGCATGAAGGCCGACCACCCCGAGGACTACGCGCGTCTCGTGGACCGGCTCTCGCTCGGCGCGTACGAGGCCGCGGAGTGGGTCCGCGCGGCCGACCACATGTCGATCCCGTACGCCGAGAGCATCGGCATCCACCCGCAGGACTCGCACTTCCTCGAGCGCGAGATCTGGGACCTCGCGCACACGCCCGAGGACAAGCGGCCCCTCCTGCTGCACTACCACCCGCTCGTCATCTACCGCTACCAGGTGCTCAAGCAGGCCGACGTCGTGCTCGCGCTGTTCCTCCAGGGGCAGCACTTCAGCGCCGAGGAGAAGCTCGCCGACTTCGAGTACTACGACCCGTTGACCACGGGCGACTCGACGCTCTCGGGCGTCGTGCAGTCCATCGTCGCGGCCGAGGTGGGGTACCACGAGCTCGCGCTCGAGTACTTCGTGTCGTCGATCTTCGTCGACCTCGCGAACCTGCACGCCAACGCGTCCGACGGCGTGCACGTCGCGTCCGCGGGCGGCACGTGGTCCGCGCTCGCGTACGGGTTCGGCGGCATGCGCGACTCGGAGGGCGACCTCACGTTCGACCCGCGCCTGCCCCAGGAGTGGGAGTCGCTCACGTTCCGCGTGCAGTGGCGCGGCTCGCGGCTGCGCGTCACCGTGCTGCCCGACGCGATCGAGCTCGACGCCGAGACCGGCGACGGCGCGCAGGTCGTCGTGCGGGGCGAGCAGGTGAAGGTCGTCCCGGGCGAGGTCGCGCGCGTCGCGCTCGACGGCCAGGGCCCGGTCAGGCCGGGCCGCCCGAGCCTGCGCGCCCTCTCCGGCAACCGCCGCGAGGACGGCACCCTCATCACCGCGACGGTGCCGCACTCCTGAGGCCCGCCCGCACCTCGCCGACCAGGTGGTCCTGGCGCGTCCGGTCTCGCGGACGCGCCAGGACCACCTGCTCGGCCCGGCGGGAGCGCCCGGTCAGCCGAGGCGCTCGGCGAGGAAGCGGTAGTGCACCGCGGCCATGTGCGCGGCCTGGGCGTTGTTCGCGGCGCCGCCGTGGCCGCCCTCGATGTTCTCGTAGTACGTGACGTCCTTGCCCTCGCCGAGCATCTTCGCGGCGAGCTTGCGCGCGTGGCCCGGGTGGACGCGGTCGTCCTTCGTCGACGTCGTGAACAGCACGGGCGGGTACTCGCGCTCGGCGTCGAACAGGTGGTACGGCGAGAACGTGCGGATGAACTCCCACTGCTCGGGGTCGTCCGGGTCGCCGTACTCCGCGGCCCACGACGCCCCCGCGAGGAGCTTCGTGTAGCGGCGCATGTCGAGCAGCGGCACGCCGACGATGACGGCGCCGAACAGCTCGGGGTACTGCGTGAGCATGTTGCCGGCGAGCAGGCCGCCGTTGGAGCGGCCCTCCATCCCCAGGTGCTCGGGCGTGGTGATCCCGCGGGCGACGAGGTCGCGCGCGACGGCGGCGAAGTCCTCGTAGGCGCGGTGCCGGTTCGCCTTGAGCGCGGCCTGGTGCCACGCGGGCCCGTACTCGCCGCCGCCGCGGATGTTCGCGACGACGTAGACGCCGCCCTGCGACAGCCACGCGCGGCCGAGCGCGCCGGAGTAGGCGGGCGTGAGCGAGATCTCGAAGCCGCCGTACCCGTACAGGAGCGTGGGCGCGGTACCGGTTCCGCTGCCGCCCTCGCCCGCCCCCGCGACGAGGTCCGCGCGGCCCACGACGAAGTACGGCACGCGGGTGCCGTCGTCGGACGTGGCGAAGTGCTGCGCGACCGTCATGCCGTCGGCGTCGAAGAACGCGGGGTTGGACTTGACGACCTCGGGCGCGCCCGCGTCGCCCGGGTGCTCGCCGAGCGACAGGAGCGAGAGCGTCGTCGGCGTGAGGTAGTCGGTCGTGACGAGCCAGAGGTCGTCGGTGTCGACGGGGTCGACCGCCCCGACGGCGACCGTGCCCAGCGCGGGCAGGCCCGGGATCTCCGAGCGCACCCACGGCGCGTCCGCGGCCTCCTGCCCGACGGCGCCCCCGGGCGCGGCGGCGTCCGGCGGCGTCAGCACGTGCAGCCGGTTCTTCACGTCGTCGAGCACGTTGACGACGAGGTGGTGGCGCGTCCACGTGGCGCCGGCGAGCGACGTCGTCGCCGTCGGCTCGAAGAGCACGGTGAAGCCGCGGTCGCCCGCGAGGAAGTCGTCGAACCGGGCCGCGAGGAGCGACCCGGCGCGGTACGTCGCGCCGCCGACCGTCCAGTCGTCGCGCAGCTCGACGAGCAGCCACTCGCGCCGCACGCCGACCTCGGCGGAGTCGGGCACGTCGATCTTCGTCAGGCGCTGCTCGGGCGTGCCGGTGCGCTCGGCGAGGTAGAGCTCGTCGGAGTAGAACGCCTTGGAGCGGTGCACGAAGTCGCGCTCGAACCCGGGCGTGTGCGAGCGCCAGGCGGAGATGTACATGTCCTCGTCGGTGCCCTCGTAGACGGTCACCGCGGCGTCGAGCGGGGTGCCGCGCGTCCAGCGCTTGACCACGCGCGGGTACCCGGACGGCGTGAGCGTGCCCTCGCCGAAGTCGGTGAAGACGTACACGGTGTCGGCGTCGATCCAGCCGAGCGAGCCCTTGGCCTCGGCGCGGTGGAAGCCGCCGTCCTGCGGCGCGACGAACAGCTTCTCCACGAGGTCGAACTCGCGCGTGACGTCGGCGTCGGAGCCGCCGGGGGAGAGCTCGACGAGCGCGTGCCGCCAGGGCTCGCCCGCGGCGAGCTGCTCCGGCGTCGGGCGCAGGACGCTCGCGCCGTGCCAGACCCACGACTCGCCCTCGGCCGCGGCGAGCGCGTCGAGGTCGAGGACGGTCTCCCACTCCGGGTCGTCGGTGCGGTAGGACTCGAGCGTCGTGCGCCGCCAGACGCCGCGCTCGTGCTGCGCGTCGCGCCAGAAGTTGTAGTACCGGTCGCCGATCTTCGAGACCTCGGGGATCTTCGCGTCGGAGTCGAGCACCTCGCGGATCGCACGCTCGGTCGCGGCGAACTCGTCGGCGGTCTCGAGCGTGTCGGCGACCTCGGCGTTGCGGGCGCGGACCCAGGCCAGCGCCTCGTCGCCCTCGACGTCCTCGAGCCAGAGGTACGGGTCGTGGGGGGTGCCGTCCGGTCGGTCGGTCGCGGCGCGGCTCTCGGTCGCGGGCGAGGGGCTCGTCGTCTGCTCGGCGGTCATGGTCACCCACCCTACGGCGCGCTGGCCGCGGTGCGGAGGTCACGAGGAGGCGGGGACCTTTGGCCCGCATCGGGGCCGGACCCTTGTGGGGACGCGCGGCTTGTGAAAACCTTCACAAGTAGAGAGACCGCCGAAGGAGCCGGGGCATCCCGGCCCCGGCACACCCGCGGCCGACGCCCGGCGAGGTCGGGCACCGGAGGGGACGCATGAGCGCGAAGAGCGCCAGCACGAAGGTCGAGAACCGCACCGAGGACACCCGCACGACGCACGAGATCGACGTCCTCGTCGAGCGGGCCCGCAAGGCGCTCGACCAGTACATGAGCCTCACGCAGGAGGACGTCGACCGGATCGTCCTCAAGGCGTCCGTCGCCGGCCTGCACCAGCACGGCCACCTCGCGCAGATGGCCGTCGCCGAGACCGGGCGCGGCGTCTTCGAGGACAAGGCGACCAAGAACATCTTCGCGTGCGAGCACGTGCCCAACTCGATGGCGAACCTGAAGACGGTCGGCATCATCGGGCGCGACGAGCTCACGGGCGTCGTCGAGATCGCCGAGCCCGTCGGCGTCGTGTGCGCCGTGACGCCGGTGACGAACCCGACGTCGACCACGATCTTCAAGTCGCTCATCGCGCTCAAGACGCGCAACCCCGTGGTGTTCGCGTTCCACCCGAGCGCGCAGCGCTCGTCGGTCGAGGCGGCCCGCATCGTGCGCGACGCCGCGGTCGCGGCCGGCGCGCCCGACGACTGCATCCAGTGGGTCGAGCACCCGTCGATCGAGGCGACCAGCACGCTCATGCACCACCCCGGCGTCGCGCTCATCCTCGCCACGGGCGGCAACGGCATGGTCCGCGCGGCCTACTCGGCCGGCAAGCCGGCGCTCGGCGTCGGGGCCGGCAACGTCCCCGCCTACGTCGAGAAGAGCGCCGACCTCGGCCGCGCGATCAACGACGTGGTCATGTCGAAGGCGTTCGACAACGGCATGGTGTGCGCCTCGGAGCAGGCGCTCATCCTCGACGACGTGATCTACGACGACGCGATGCGCGAGCTCGCCCGCCTGCACGCCTACCGGGTGACGCCCGCCGAGAAGGCGATGCTCGAGCGCCTCATCTTCGGGGTCGAGGCGAACGGCACGAACTGCGCCGGGGCGAAGCTCAACCCGAAGGTCGTGGGCAAGTCGCCGGTGTGGATCGCGCGCGAGGCCGGGTTCGAGGTCCCCGACGACACGTCGATCATCCTCGCGGAGATCGACGACGTCGGCCCCGACGAGCCCCTGAGCCGCGAGAAGCTCACGCCCGTCCTGGCCGTCCTGCGGGCCCGCGACACCGAGCACGGCGTCCGCCTCGCGGAGCGCATGGTCGAGCTCGACGGCCTGGGCCACTCGGCCGCGATCCACACGTCCGACGAGGCGCTCGTCGAGCGGTACGGGTCGCGCGTGAAGGCCGTGCGCGTGCTGTGGAACAGCCCGACGTCGCTCGGCGGCATCGGCGACATCTACAACGCGCTGCTCCCGTCGCTCACGCTCGGCTGCGGCAGCTACGGCGCGAACTCGGTGTCGAACAACGTGTCGGCGGTCAACCTCATCAACGTCAAGCGGATCGGGCGGCGCAACAACAACATGCAGTGGTTCAAGGTGCCGGCCAAGACGTACTTCGAGCCGAACTCGATCCAGTACCTCGCGCAGATGCGCGACGTGCACCGCGTCACGATCGTCACCGACAAGGTCATGAGCCGCATCGGCGTCGTCGACCGCGTGCTCGACGTCCTCGCCCGCCGCGAGGAGAAGGTCGCGATCCAGATCATCGACGCGGTCGAGCCGGAGCCGAGCGTCGGCACCGTGAACCGCGGCGCCGAGTCGATGCGCGACTTCGAGCCCGACACGATCATCGCGATCGGCGGCGGGTCGCCGATGGACGCCGCCAAGGTCATGTGGCTGCGGTACGAGCACCCGGAGATCGAGTTCTCCGACATGCGGGAGAAGTTCTTCGACGTGCGCAAGCGCGCCTACAAGTTCCCCGAGCTCGGGGGCAGGGCGAAGCTCGTGTGCATCCCGACGTCGTCGGGCACCGGCGCGGAGGTGACGCCGTTCGCGGTCATCACCGACCCGGAGACGGGCTTCAAGTACCCGCTCGCGGACTACGCGCTCACCCCGACCGTCGCCATCGTCGACCCCGTGCTCACGGACACCATGCCCGCGAAGCTCGCGGCCGACTCGGGCTTCGACGCCCTCACGCACGCGACCGAGGCGTTCGTCTCCGTCTACGCGAACGACTTCACCGACGGGCTGTGCCTGCAGGCGATCAAGATGGTCTTCGAGCACATCGAGGACTCGGTCACGCAGGGCGCGGCGGCCCCGAAGGCCCGCGAGAAGATGCACAACGCGGCGACCATCGCGGGCATGGCGTTCGGCTCGGCGATGCTCGGCATCGTGCACGCCATGGCGCACACCGTGGGCTCGACCTTCCACCTCGTGCACGGGCGCACCAACGCGGTGCTCCTGTCGCACGTGATCCGCTACAACGGCCAGGTGCCCACGAAGCTCACGAGCTGGCCCAAGTACGAGCGCTACGTGGCCCCGGAGCGGTTCCAGGAGATCGCGAAGCACCTCGGGCTGCCGGCCTCCACCCCGGAGGAGGGCGTCGAGTCGTACGCGAGGGCGGTCGAGGAGCTGCGCGCCAAGGTGGGCATCGAGGCGACGTTCGCCGCGCAGGGCGTCGACGAGCGGGCGTTCATGAGCCGCCTGGACGACCTCGCGCTCCGGTCGTTCGAGGACCAGTGCGCCCCGGCGAACCCGCGGATGCCGGTCCTGGAGGACATGCGCGACATCCTCGTCGCGGCCTACCGCGGCAGCAGCCGCGAGGTCGTGCGGGCAGAGCGTCTCGCGGCCCACGAGGGTGCGAGCACCGAGGACGGGCAGGCGGCGACCCCGCCTGCCGGGAGCGTGGCGGCCGGCTGACCCTTCCCGGCCCCACGAAACCCGGAGCCCGACGGCGCGAGTCCCCTTCCGCCGTCGGGCTCCGTCGTGTGACGGGAGGGCTCTCAGTGTGCTATCTATGAGTAGCACGCGTCGCGCGGGCGCCCCTCGCGGAGCGGGGGGAGGGGGTCGTTCGAGAACGGGGTGATACCGATAAGTCTGTAGACCGAGGAGTAGCGCTGGGTGACGGTTGCACGCGTGCAAGGAGATCTGCAGCGCGCGCTGGGTGAGAACCTGCGGACCCTCCGGGTCGGCCGCGGGATGAGCCAGGAGGACTTCGCCGAGTTCCTCGGCGTCCACCGGACCTACATGGGCGGGGTCGAGCGCGGGGAGCGCAACCTGACCCTTCGCTCGGTCGAGAAGCTCGCCGAGCGGCTCGACGTCGACCCCGTCTCGCTCCTCCGTCCACCGCCTTCGTAACGGCGCGGTCCGGCGTGTCGGACGCCCCCGGCATCATGGTCCCGTCGCCGGGGAGGTGATCGGCATGACCGACGTGCTCGACAGCACGACAGGGGGATCAGCAGTGTGGGCTTCGCCGCTCGGGAGGCCGTCCTGGCAGGTGGACGACTGCCCGCCGTGGTGCGTGGCCGTCCACGAGGAGGGCGACCACCCGCACGACCGCAAGCACCTCGGCCCGGAGCTCACGGTGCCCGCCACGACCCTCGCGGCGCACGCGTCGCCGGACGGCGTGCACCGGGACGAGCGGTCGGCGTCGGAGCTCGTGGTGTCGCTCCACCGCAGGGACGGGTCGCACGACACGTGGGTCTACGTGGGCGACGGGTTCGAGCAGCGCCTCGAGGTGCTGCTCGGCGACATGTGGCGCATCGTCGAGGCGTTCGGGCGCGCGGTCGAGGGCCTGCCCCCGGAGGCGTGAGCAGGGCTCAGGCCGTGCCGCCCGGCCGCACGAACCCGGCCTCGTACGCGAGGATCACGAGCTGCACCCGGTTCGTCAGCCCGACCTTGGTGAGCAGCGACCGCACGTGGCTCTTCACGGTCGCCTCGGTGAGGTGCAGCTCCGCCCCGATCTCGCGGTTCGACAGGCCGCGCGCGACCGCGAGGAGGACCTCGCGCTCGCGCGGGGTCGCCGCGTCGAGGCCGGTGACCGCGGACCCGGTCTCGACGGCGTCGGAGGCCGCGAGCGGCGCCTGCCGGGCGAGCTCGACGTAGGTCGAGATGATGCGACCCGTGACCGCCGGGTCGAGCAGGGAGTCGCCGGCGTGGACGCGGTGCACGGCGTCGACGAGCGACTGCGGGTCCGCGTCCTTGAGGAGGAACCCCGCGGCGCCCGCCCGCAGCGCGCCGTACACGTACTCGTCGTCGTCGAACGTCGTGAGGACGAGCGTGCGCACCGCCGCGAGCTCGGGGTCGGCCACGATGCGCGCGGTCGCCTCGATGCCGTCCAGCCGGGGCATGCGCACGTCCATGAGCAGGACGTCGGGGCGCAGGGCGCGCGCCATGGCGACCGCCGTCTCCCCGTCCCCGGCCTCGCCGACGACCGTGACGTCCGGCTCGTTGTCGAGGATCATGCGCAGGCCCAGCCGGATGGTCGCCTGGTCGTCCACGACGACGACGCGGACCGGCGTCGTGCCCGTGCCGGGGGCGCTCACGCCGCCGCCCGGGGGACTCGCGCCTCGACCGTCCAGCCGCCGCGCCCGTCCGGCCCGGCGGACAGCGCGCCCCCGGCTGCGAGCGCGCGCTCGCGCATGGAGGTCAGGCCGTGCCCCTGCCGCCCGTCGGTGCTCGGCAGCGGCGGCCCGGGGTCGTGGACGCGCAGGCGCAGGTCGCCCGCACGGTCGGTCAGCGTCACGGTCACGTCGTGGGCGAGGGAGTGCAGCAGCACGTTGGTCAGGGCCTCCTGGGCGATGCGGACGACGGCGAGGCCGGACTCGGCGCTCGTCGCGGGCCACGGGTCGGGGAGCGTGAGGTCGACGGCGCGCCCGGCGTCGCGCAGGCGGCGGGCGGCCGCGCGTAGCTCGTCCGCGGCCCGGTCGCCGTCGGGCGTCGGGGCGAGGGCCGCGGTGCCGCCGTCGGCCTCGGTGCCGCGGCGCAGCACCTGCACGACGGACCGCATCGCGGTGAGCGCCTGCTTGCCCTCGTCGGCGATCCACCGCACGGCCTCGGCCGGCGCGTCCGGGCGGTTCGCCGCGACGCGGTCCGCCGCCTGGGCGCGCACGACGATCGCCGACATGTGGTGCGCGACGACGTCGTGCAGCTCGCGCGCGATCCGCGTGCGCTCGGCGAGCACGGCGCGCTCCGCGAGCTCGGCCTGGAGCTCCTGGAGCTCCGCGTTGCGCTCGCGCAGGCTCTCGGACGTGAGGGCGAGGCGGCGGAAGAAGTACCCGGCGGCGACCGCGACGAGCACGAGGGCGAGCGCGAGGACGACGTCGGAGGGGGAGTTCGCGACCCAGAGCTCCTCGACGAAGAAGGGCCGGGGAGGCAGGACGAGGCCCGGGCGCCCCGCGAGCTGCAGCGCGAACGCCGCGAGGCCGGCGCCGACCGTCGCCAGGACCGGCGGCACCGCCCCGGACCGGGTCGCCGCGAAGGCCGCGATCATGAGCGGCACGAGCTCGAACGGGGTCTGCATGATCCAGGGGATCGCGAGCGGGTAGAGCGTGACGGTGCCCCAGAACAGCGGGCCGGGCGCGACGCGCCGCAGCGCGAGCGCGAGCACGATCCCCAGCCCGGCGACCCGGTACGAGTCGGGGAAGCGCGGGTACCAGTAGTCGCCGCGCTCCATGACCATGACCACGGTGAACCACACGGCGCCCGCGACGAGCGCGGTCGCGAGGTCCTGCGCCCACACGGGCAGGCGGGTCGGCTGGGGCACGCGTCAACGGTAGCCGGGGCGGGTCGTGCGCGGCACCGCCCCGGGAGGGAACCCGGACCGTGCCGCCTCCGCCCCAGGGCGGAACGACGTCGGGCCGGGGGCGGACGCTCCCCGTCCGGCTGCACCGCACGGCGGGGTCGAGGAGTCGCCGTCGGGTCGATGTGGCGCGAGGTCGCCGCGGGCGAGCCTCGTCCCATGACCACGACACCCCTGCGCCCCACGCCGCCCGCCCGCCACGTCCCGGGCCCGCGCGGCCCGCGGCGCGTCGCCCGCACCGTGCTCGGCGTCCTCGCCGTCGGCGCGCTCGGCGCGGCGGGCGCGCTCACGTACCTCACCGTGACGACGCACGACGGCGACGCCGTCGCCGACCCGTCGCCCACCCTGCGCCCCCAGACCGCGACCGGGCTGGACCCCGAGCTCGAACGCCGCTTCGACGAGGCGCGGGCCGCCGCAGACGCCGAAGGGGTCGAGCTGACGCTCACCTCGGGGTGGCGCACCGCGGCGGAGCAGGAGCAGCTCGTCGAGGCGGCGCTCGAGCGCTACGGGTCGCCCGAGGAGGCCCACCGGTGGGTGCTCCCGCCCGAGACCTCGGAGCACGTCGCGGGCCTCGCGATCGACGTCGGGCCGACCGACGGCGCACTGTGGCTCGGCGAGCACGGCCCCCGGTTCGGCCTGTGCCGCACGTACGCGAACGAGATGTGGCACTTCGAGGCCGCGACGGAGCCGGGCGGGACGTGCCCGCCGATGCACGAGGACGCCTCGCACGGCTGGGGGTGAGGGCCCGCCGGGGTGCGGTCCGGGGGCGGCGGATGTGGGCGGTCCGCGCGATGATGTGCGGGTGAGCGAGAGCACCCCCGCGACGTCAGCGCCGACCCCCCCGACCCCGACGGACGAGGACGCGCCCGCGGCGTCGTCCGCCGCCGAGCTGGACGAGGCCGCGGCGCAGCGGCGCTGGGCCGAGCTCGTCGCCCAGGTCGAGGCCGACCAGCGGGCCTACTACGAGGAGGACCAGCCGGTCTCGTCCGACGCGGAGTACGACGCGCGGATGCACGAGCTGCAGGCGCTCGAGGCCGCGCACCCCGCCCTCCAGACGCCCGAGTCGCCCACGCAGCGCGTGGGCGGCCGGGCCGCGGCCGGCTTCGCGACCGTCCAGCACCTCGAGCCCATGCTCTCGCTCGACAACGCCTTCAGCGCCGAGGACCTCGCCGCGTGGGCGGCGCGCGTGCACCGCGACCTGGGCGTGGCCGCGGACGCCGAGGTGGACTACCTGTGCGAGGTCAAGATTGACGGCCTCGCCATCGCGCTGCTCTACGAGAAGGGCCGTCTGGTGCGGGCCGCCACGCGCGGCGACGGGCGCACGGGCGAGGACGTGTCCGCCAACGTGCGGACGATCCCGAGCATCCCGCAGCGCCTCGCCGGCGACCCCGCGACGCACCCCGACGTCATCGAGATCCGCGGCGAGGTGTTCATGGGCGTCGCGGACTTCGCCGCGCTCAACGAGAAGCTCGTCGCCGCGGGCCAGGCGCCGTACGCGAACCCGCGCAACACCGCGGCCGGGTCGCTGCGCCAGAAGGACCCGGCCGTCACCGCGAGCCGCAACCTGCGCATGTACGCGCACGGCGTCGGTGCGCTCCAGTGGGAGGCAGGCGAGCACGCCGAGCTCGCGCGGCAGTCCGACGCCTACGCCCTGTTCGAGCAGTGGGGCGTGCCGGTGTCGCCGCACAACCGGGTCGTGCACGGGCTCGACGAGGTCATGGACCGCATCGCCTACTTCGGCGAGCACCGGCACGACATCGAGCACGAGCTCGACGGGATCGTCGTCAAGGTCGACGAGCTCGCGCTCCAGCGGCGGCTCGGCGCCACGAGCCGCGCGCCCCGGTGGGCCATCGCCTACAAGTACCCGCCCGAGGAGGTCAACACGCGCCTCCTCGCGATCCAGGTCGGCGTCGGGCGCACGGGCCGCGCGACCCCGTACGCCGTCATGGAGCCGGTCAAGGTCGCGGGCAGCACGGTGCGCCAGGCGACACTGCACAACCAGGACGTCGTCCGCGCGAAGGGCGTGCGCATCGGCGACATGGTGGTGCTGCGCAAGGCGGGCGACGTCATCCCCGAGATCCTGGGCCCGGTCGCGGCGCTCGCGGACGACGGCTACCCGCGCGAGGACTTCGTCATGCCCGCGGACTGCCCGGAGTGCGGCACGCCGCTGCGCCCCATGAAGGAGGGCGACGTCGACCTGCGCTGCCCCAACGCCGAGTCGTGCCCCGCCCAGGTGCGCGGCCGCGTCGAGCACATCGGTTCGCGCGGGGGCCTCGACGTCGAGGTGCTCGGCGAGGTGACGGCGGCCGCGCTCACGCAGCCGCTCGAGCCGGCCGAGCCGCCGCTGCGCACGGAGGCCGGGCTGTTCGAGCTGAGCGTCGAGCAGCTCGTCCCGATCCGGGTCGTCGTGCGCGACTCCGAGACCGGGCTGCCGCGCGAGTACGACGGCACGGGCGAGCCGGCCGAGATCACGATGCCCGACGGCTCGACCGCGACCGTGAAGTCCGTGTGGCCGTTCCGGAAGAAGCGCAAGCTGTCGAAGGCCGCGGAGCGCGCGGCGATCGAGGCGGGGGAGCCCCTCTTCGAGGCGTCGACCAACGCGACGAAGCTCGTGGAAGAGCTCGAGCTCGCGAAGACGAAGGACCTCTGGCGCATCCTCGTCAGCCTGAACATCCGGCACGTGGGCCCGGTCGCGGCGCGTGCCCTCGCGGACTGGTTCGGCTCGCTCGACGCGATCCGGGCGGCGACGCGCGACGAGCTCGCCGCGGTCGAGGGCGTCGGGCCCGTGATCGCCGACCAGGTCGTCGAGTGGTTCACCGTCGGCTGGCACGTCGAGATCGTCGACCGCTGGCGGGCGGCCGGGGTGCGCTTCGAGATCCCCGACCACCCCGGCCCCGGCGCGCGCCAGGAGCCGACCGGTCCGCTCGCCGGGCTGACGGTCGTCGTGACGGGGTCGCTCGAGGGGTTCAGCCGCGACGGCGCCAAGGAGGCCGTCATCGCGGCGGGCGGCAAGGCGTCCGGGTCGGTCTCGAAGAAGACGGACTACGTCGTCGTCGGGGCGAGCGCCGGCTCCAAGGAGACCAAGGCGCGCGACCTCGGGCTGCCGATCCTCGACGAGGAGGGCTTCGTCGCGCTCCTCGCCGGAGGGCCCGACGCCGTGGCCGACCGCCTCGGTGCGGGCCCGGCGTCGGACGACGCGGGCGATGCCCCGGCCACGGACGGCGGGGCAGAGCCCGGCGCGGACGGCTGAGCCGCGCGTCGGGCCGGGCGCCTACGATGCTCCGGTGCTCGACGCCACCACCGCCCCGTCCCGTACCCTCCCGACCCTGCGCGGCGCCCACCTCGTGGGCTCCGTGAACCTGCCGACCGCGCGCGAGACCTTCCGTGCGGTGGGGGAGCACCTCGGCGACCACGTGCGCCGCGTCCCCGACGGGGAGGTCGGCGAGCGGTTCCACTGGATCCTCTTCCAGGGTGAGCGGTTCTCCGCCGTCGACGGACTCGCGCGCGTCCCGGTGGACCCGGTCGTCGTCGCAGGGTTCGACGTGCGCCCGCACGTCCTCGACGGCTCCGTCGACGCGGCCGACCTGCGGTTCGGCCCGCTCGGCTACGCCGACGCGGCCCTCGCCTCGTACGCCGACTTCGTCGCGCTGCGCGAGGAGGGCGCCCTGCCGGCCGGGGCCCGCTTCCAGGTGTGCCTGCCCTCGCCGCTCGCGCCGGTGACGGCGTTCGTCGCGCCCCAGGACCGCGCGGCGGTGCACCCGGCGTACGAGGCCGCGCTCGTCCGCGAGCTCGCGGCGATCAGCGCCGCGATCCCCGCGGAGGACCTCGCGGTCCAGGTCGACCTCGCGACCGAGTTCGCGTTCGTCGAGGGCGCGAACCTCGGCGGCGGGGCCGCGCGCGCGTGGTTCGACGCCGAGGCCGGGGGAGACGAGGACGTCGTCGTCGGCTGCGCGCGCCGGGCGGCGGCGTTCGCCCGGCACGTCCCCGCCGGGGCCGAGCTGGGGTTCCACCTCTGCTACGGCGACGTCGCGGAGAAGCACTTCGTCGAGCCGACGGACACCGCGAACCTCGTCCGCGTCGCGAACGCCCTCGTGGAGCACCTCGACCGGCCGGTCCAGTGGGTCCACCTGCCGGTCCCTATCGCGCGCGACGACGTCGCGTACGTCGCGCCGCTGGCGGACCTGCGCCTGGACCCGGCGACCGAGCTCTACCTCGGGCTCCTGCACCACGAGGACGGTGTCGAGGGCGCACGCCGTCGGCTCGCCGCGGCGGCGTCGGTGCTCGGCGACCGCCCGGTCGGCGTCGCGACGGAGTGCGGCTTCGGCCGCGGCCCGAGCGAGCGCACCACCGGCCTGCTCGACCTGCACGCCGCGGTGCTCGCGGCGGTCTGACGGCTCAGCCCCGGGGCCGCCGCCCGACGACCTCGCGCAGCCGCGCGACGCCGTCGGGCGGGACGGGGAGCGACGGCCCGCGCGGGGGAGCGGTCGGTACGCCGAGCAGGGTGGCGAGGGCGTGGAACCCGCTCACCGGGCGCAGGTCGGCGAGCACGGCGGTCAGGTCGTGCAGCCAGCGGGCGACCCGCGCATCGGGCACCGTGCCCGCGGTGCGGGTGCGGCGGAGCGCGACGTACTCCGCGGGGACGAGCGCGGCGAGCCCGGTGTGCCAGGCGTCGGCCGGCTCGGCGCCGCGCACGAGAGGGACGTCGCCGCTCAGCCCGACGCTCACGCCGAGGCTGTCGGTCGCGGCCCGCAGCTCGGCGACCCGCCCTCCCGGTCGCGCGGGCGTCGACGCCGCGTCCTTGACCGCGACCACGGTCGTCGTGCGGGCGAGGTGCGCCAGGGCGCCCGGCGAGAGGTCGTACGCGGTCTGGACGCTGCGGTTGTAGAAGCACACCGGCAGGTCGACGTCCGCCGCGATCGCCTCGAACAGCGCCACGACCTCCGCCTCGTCGAGCGGGAGGTAGGAGAACGGCGCGAGCACGAGCCCGTCGGCGCCCGCGTCGCGCGCAGCACGGGCTCGTGCGAGGACCTCGCGCGTCGACGCGCCGCTCACCGCGACGTGGACGGGCACGGCCGTGGCGCCCGTCGACCCCGCGGACACGGCCGCCCGCACGACGGCGTCGCGCTCGTCCGGGTCGAACGTGACCCGGCGCCCGACGACGCGAGCACCACGACGCCGTCGACCCCGGCACCGGCGGCGTCCCGGACCAGGCGGCCGAGAGCGTCGAGGTCGGGGGCGTCGTCGTCGGTGAGGGGCGTGATCGGGTAGGCGAGCAGGCCGCGGAAGGCGGTCATGCGCGCGGGCTCAGCGGCTCGCCCAGAGGATGCCGCGCTCGACGATCGTGCGGATCGGAGGCACCTCGAGGTCGGCGAGCTGGTGCCCCGCCGCGCACACGAAGATGCGTCCGGCGCCCCAGCGTCGCGTCCACACGGCGGGGGAGACGACGGGCTCGTGCCACGGGTCGCCGTCGCGCGGGAGGATCGTCGTGGTCGCGAGGACGTCGTTGTACGAGTCGGCGAGCACCCAGTACTGCTCCGAGTGCAGCGCGATCGAGTCGATCCCCGCGACGATCGGGTGGTCCCCGCGCTCGGGCACGATCTCGATCGTGTGGTCCACGAGGTCGTGCGCGTGGGCGGCGAACTGCCCGCCCACCATCTGCAGGTAGTCGGTGGCGAGCCGGAACGAGTCGACGATGCCGCCGTGCCAGCCCGCGAACCCGGTGCCGTTCGCGATGGCCGTGCGCAGGCCGCGCATCTCGTCCGGGAGGATCTCGCCCATCGTCCAGCACTGCACGACGAGGTCGAGGCTCGTCATGAACTCCTCGTCGGCGTACGCCTCGAGCGACCCCTCGAGCGTCACGTCGTAGCCGGACGCCTCGAGGAACGGGATGAACAGCTCGGCGGCCTCCTCGGGTGCGTGCCCGGGCCACCCGCCCCGGACCACGAGCGCTCGACGGTTCCGCTCGGTCATGACTCCTCCTCGTGCTTCGTCACACTCGTCGCGCCCGCGCGCGCGGGCAGCGGCCCCCGTCGACCGCGCTCAGGCGATGAGCGCGTCGATCGCTGCGGGCGAGAGTACGTGATCGACGGCCATGGCGCTCGCACCGAGCACGCCGGCCTGACCTCGTGCCTGCGAGGTGACGATGCGCAGGTGCTGCGTCGCGAGGGGCAGCGAGCGCTGGTAGACGATCTCGCGGATGCCCGCGATGAGGTGCTCGCCCGCCTCGGCGACGATGCCGCCGATGACGATGAGCGAGGGGTTGAGCAGGCTGACGCACGCCGCGAGGACGGAGCCGATGTCGCGCCCGGCCTGGCGCACGGCCTGGCTCGCGGCGAGGTCGCCGCCGCGCACGAGCGCGACGACGTCGGAGCTGGTGGTCGCGTCGAGGCCCGCGGCGGCGAGGGCCGCGGCGACGGCCTGGCCGCTCGCGACGGCCTCGAGGCAGCCCACGTTCCCGCAGCGGCACGGGACGTCGGCGGCGCTCGGGACGGCGACGTGCCCGATGTCGCCCGCGGCGCCCTGCGCGCCGCGCCGGAGCTCGCCGTCGGCGATGATGCCCGAGCCGATGCCCGTCGCGACCTTGACGAAGAGCATGTCGGTGACCGCGGGCCACGCGGTGCGGTGCTCGCCGAGCGCCATGATGTTCACGTCGTTGTCGACGAGCACGGAGGCGTCGAACCGCTTCTGCAGGATCCCGGGGACGTCGACGTCGTCCCACGCGGGCATGATCGGCGGGTTGATGGGCCGCCCGGAGGAGTGCTCGACGGGGCCGGGGAGGCCGACGCCGACGCTGACCAGGTCGTCGATGCTGCGCCCCGTGGTCGCGACGAGCTTCTCGCCGGTGTCCGCGACCCACGACAGGACGACGTCGGGACCGTCCGCGATCGCGAGGGCCGCGTCGGTCTCGGCGAGCACGTTGGACGCGAGGTCCGTGACGGCGAGGCGGGCGTGGGTCGCGCCGAGGTCCACGGCGAGCACGATGCGCGCCTCAGGGCTGAAGGCGAAGGTCACGGGCGGGCGCCCGCCGGTCGAGCTGGCCTCGCCCGCCGGGGCGATGAGGCCGGCCGTCATGAGGAGGTCGATCCGGGCGGCGATGGTCGACCGCGCCTGCCCCGTGATCGCTGCGAGGTCCGCACGGGTGCGCGGCTGACCGTCCCGGAGCAGCTGGAACATGTCGCCGGCACCGGTCGGGCGCGGCGCGAACTTCAGCAGTTCCTCCATGGGCACAGTGAATCACGGAGCCTCTCGTCGGTCGTCCGTACCAGGCGGACGAGTCATCGGCTTTTGCTTGACGATCGCCAAAAGGTACCCTACTGTCCCCTCCCAAGGCGACATGGACGTCGTCGAAAGGTGTGGAGGCCCGACGGTGGGCCTCCGGTCCGGGCGACGACCGCCCCACGAGCTCCCCCTGGTCCCCGATCGCAGGTCGCATCTTCGGCATCCCTGCTCGTACAGGGCTTGCCGGACACTATCGCCTCCACAGCACCCCGGGGCACCCCGGGAGCGGCGGGAGCGTTCCCATCCGGCGATCAGGGCGCGCACACTTTTGTCGGTCACGGAGTGGTAACAGTGGCAAAAGACGACAACCTTATGATTGACGCTCGTCAAAAGGTTCGCTAGGTTCACCGCATGGTCACCGCAGACCCTCCCCAGCCGCTCCTGCAGATGCAGGGCATCGTCAAGGTCTTCCCCGGGGCTCGTGCGCTCGACGGCGTCGATCTCGAGATCCTCCCGGGCGAGGTCCACTGTCTCCTCGGCCAGAACGGGGCCGGCAAGTCCACGCTCATCAAGGTGCTCGCCGGTGCCCACCAGCCCACCGAGGGCCGGATCCTCCTCGACGGCGAGCCCATCACCATCTCCGACCCCGTGGCAGCGCTGAAGCACGGCGTCGCGACGATGTACCAGGAGCTCGACGTCGTCGACGGCCTGACCGTCGCGGAGAACGTCTACCTCGGGCACGAGCTCGCGACCATGGGGTTCTCCCAGCGCCGCGAGGCGGTGCGCAAGACGCGCGAGCTGCTCCAGCGGCTCGGGCACTCGGAGGTCTCGCCGAGCACGGAGGTCGGACGGCTGTCGGCCGCCGGCAAGCAGATCGTCTCCATGGCCCGGGCGCTGTCCCACGACGCGCGCGTCATCATCATGGACGAGCCCTCGGCGGTGCTCGACTCCGAGGAGGTGGGCAACCTCTTCCGCGTCGTCAAGGAGCTGACCAAGGCGGGGGTCGCCGTCGTCTACATCTCCCACCGGCTCGAGGAGATCCGCGAGATCGGCGACCGCATCACCGTCCTCAAGGACGGCCGGACCGTCGCGCAGAACCTCCCGGTGTCCGAGACCCCGACGGCGAAGCTCATCACGCTCATGACCGGGCGCTCGGTCGAGTACGTCTTCCCGGACTCCGACGGCCCGGTGGACGCCGCTCCCGTCGTGCTCGACGTCGCGGGGCTGAGCCTGCGCGGCGTGTTCGCGGACGTGTCGTTCCAGGTGCGCGCCGGGGAGATCGTCGGTCTCGCCGGGCTCGTGGGCGCGGGCCGCTCGGAGATCATCGAGACGGTCTACGGGGCGCGCAAGGCGACCGCGGGCACCGTGACCGTCGACTCCACGAGGCTGCGGCCCGGGTCCGTGGCCTCCGCCGTCGGTGCCGGGATCGGGCTCGCGCCCGAGGAGCGCAAGAGCCAGGGCCTGCTCCTCGACGAACCCGTCTACCGCAACGTCACGCTCTCGACGTTCTCGCGCTTCGCGCGCTTCGGTCTCCTCGACGAGAGCGCCGAGCGCAAGGCGGCGAAGGAGCAGGCCGACTCGCTCGAGCTGCGCCCCACCGGCGTCGACCGGGCCATCCGCACGCTGTCGGGCGGCAACCAGCAGAAGGCGATGCTCGCCCGCTGGCTCGTCCACGGCTGCCGCGTGCTGCTCCTCGACGAGCCCACGCGCGGCGTCGACGTCGGCGCGCGCGCCGAGATCTACGCCCTCATCCGCAGGCTCGCCGACGAGGGTGCCGCCGTCGTCGTCGTGTCCAGCGAGATCCCCGAAGTCCTCGGCCTCGCCGACCGCGTCCTCGTCGTCTCCGAGGGTCGCGTCGTCCACGAGGGGCCCTCGAGCTCCATCGACGAGCACCAGGTGCTCGACATGGTCATGGAAGGAAGTGTCGCGTGAGCGAGCAGCAGGTGTCGGCGTCGATGCCGACGAAGAAGCCGGAGGCCGACGAGTCGGCCCGGGTCGAGAAGGCCGCGGGCGAACGCCGCAAGAGCGGGTTCATGTCCGGCGCCGCGGGGCGGAACATCGGCCTCGTCGTCGCTCTGCTCCTCCTGTGCGTCGTGGGCTTCGCGACGGGCGGCGAGCGGTTCCTGAGCGTCAGCAACCTCATGACCATCCTCAGCCTCGGGTCGGTCGTGGGCGTCGTGGCCATCGGGATGACCTTCGTCATCACGACGGGCGGCATCGACCTCTCCGTCGGCTCGGTGCTCGGTCTCGCGTCCGTCTGGGCGACGACGCTCGCGACGCAGTCGTACGGCTGGGTCGTCATGGTGATCTGCGCGCTCGCGGTGGGCATCGGCGCCGGCCTCCTCAACGGCCTGATCGTCGCCTACGGGAAGGTCGTGGCGTTCATCGCGACGCTCGCGATGCTCGTCGCCGCCCGCGGTCTCGCCGAGCTCATCGCGCAGAAGCGCACGCAGATCGTCCAGGTCGACGCGTTCAACGACGTCTTCCGCGGCAACCTCCTCGGGGTGCCGAAGATCGTGTGGATCTTCGCGGTCGTCGCCGTGCTCGGCTGGTTCCTCTTCAACCGCACGACGTTCGGCCGCCGGACGGTCGCCGTCGGCGGCAACGCCGAGGCCGCTCGGCTCGCAGGCATCAAGGTCAAGCGCCACCTGCTGTACGTGTACGCGCTGTCCGGCCTGACCGCGGGCATCGCCGGCGTCATGATCCTCGCCCGCACGAGCGCCGGCTCCTCGACCAACGGCCTGCTCATGGAGCTCGACACCATCGCGGCGGTCGTCGTCGGCGGCACGCTCCTCGCGGGCGGCCGGGGCACGATCGTCGGCACCGTCCTCGGTGTCCTGATCTTCACGACGCTCACGAACGTCTTCATCATCAACAACATCGACAGCTCGGTGCAGCAGATCGCCAAGGGCGCGATCATCGTCGGCGCGGTCCTGCTCCAGCAGCGCCTCTCCCGGCGCACCACCTAGCGACCCCGGGCCCCGCGGCGCCCCCGCACCACGCCGCAGCCCGACGAGCCCCGCACCACCCCCACCCCGCCAGTTCCCCTGAGGTTCCACCCGCAGGACAGCATCGAAGGAGATCCCATGTCCGCACGCACCACCCTCCGCCGCCGCATCACGCTCGCGACGGTCTCGGCCGCCTCGATCGCGCTGATCGCGACGGCGTGCACCTCCAACACGCCGCAGGACGAGGGCACGGCCGAGGGCGACGGCGGGGGCAGCGCCAACCAGGCCGTCTCCGACAACGACGCCCCGGGCGACCCGATCGTCATCGGCTTCTCGGCCCCCGCCGCCGACCACGGCTGGATGGGCGCCATCACGACCGCCGCCGAGGCGGAGGCCGCGGAGTACGAGGACGTCGAGCTCCGTGTCGCCGACGGCACGAACGACGTGAACGTCCAGATCAGCCAGATCGAGGGCTTCATCAACGACGGCGTCGACGCGATCGTGCTGCTGCCGTTCGACGGCGCCGCGCTCACCGAGGTCGCGACCAAGGCGATGGACGCCGGGATCCCCGTCATCAACGTCGACCGTGAGTTCTCCAGCCCGTTCGCGGCGCGGACCACCGTCCTCGGTGACAACTACGGCATGGGCGTGAGCGCCGGCCAGTACATCTGCGAGCAGCTGGGCGACAACCCGGACGCCGTGGTCGCCGAGATCGCCGGCATCGACTCGCTGCCGCTCACGCAGGACCGCAGCCAGGGCTTCGAGGACGCGCTGTCCGACTGCGGCCTCGACGTCGACAACCGCGTCGCCGCGGACTTCACGGTCCAGGGTGGCGAGGCCGCGACGGCCAACCTCCTCCAGGCCGCGCCGCAGATCGACGCCATCTGGAACCATGACGACGACCAGGGCGTCGGCGTGCTCTCCGCGATCGAGAACGCGGGCCGTGACGAGTTCTTCATGGTCGGCGGCGCCGGCTCGAAGCAGGTCATGGAGCACATCCAGGCCGGTGACTCCGTCCTCCAGGCGACGGTCGTCTACCCGTCGACGCAGGCCGCGGACGGCATCAAGCTCGCCCGCCTCGTGGCGCACGAGAAGAACCTCAGCGACCTCGCGTCGTCCGACGTGCCGCGCACGGTCCAGCTCTTCGCGCCCGTCGTGACGAAGGACAACGTCGACCAGTACCTGCCCACCGCGTTCCAGTCCTGACGGACCCGCTGACACCCGTCAGCACGCAGCAGGAAGCACGCGGACCACGCCCACGGTCCGCCCGGGTACCGCCCGGCCGGACCGTGGGCGTGCGCCGTGAGAAGCACGGAAGGAACGTCATGGCAGGAAACGACGGCGCGCAGCTCGGCGTCGGCATGGTCGGGTACTCGTTCATGGGGGCAGCGCACTCGCAGGCCTGGCGGACCGCCCCCCGGTTCTTCGACCTCCCCCTCGACCCGCGGATGCGGGTCCTCGGCGGCCGCAACCCGGAGGCGGTCGCCGCCGCCGCGCAGCGGCTCGGCTGGGAGTCCACGGAGACGAGCTGGCAGGCGCTCGTCGGCCGGGACGACGTCGACCTCGTCGACGTGTGCACGCCCGGCGACACCCACGCCGAGATCGCGATCGCCGCGCTCGAGGCCGGCAAGCACGTGCTCTGCGAGAAGCCGCTCGCGAACACGGTCGCCGAGGCCGAGAAGATGGTCGCGGCCGCCGAGGCCGCCGCGCGGCGCGGGCAGGTCGCGATGGTGGGCTTCACCTACCGCCGCGTGCCGGCGATCCAGCTCGCGCGCCAGCTCGTGGCCGACGGCCGCATCGGCACCGTGCGGCACGTGCGCGCGCAGTACCTCCAGGACTGGATCGCGGACGAGGACGCGCCCCTGTCGTGGCGTCTGGACAAGACCAAGGCCGGCAGCGGCGCGCTCGGCGACATCGGCGCGCACGTGATCGACCTCGCCCAGTTCATCACCGGCGAGCGGATCACGAGCGTCTCCGGCCTGCTCGAGACGTTCGTCAAGGAGCGTCCCGTCGCGACGGAGTTCGCCGGTCTCTCAGGACAGGGCGGCACCGAGCGCGGCCCCGTCACCGTGGACGACGCCGCGATCTTCCTCGCCCGGATGTCCGGCGGCGCGATCGGCACGTTCGAGGCGACCCGGTTCGCCTACGGCCGCAAGAACGCGATCCGGCTGGAGATCAACGGGTCGAAGGGCTCGGTCGCGTTCGACTTCGAGGACATGAACGTCCTGCACTACTTCGACGCCGCCGACGACCCGGCCGTCGCGGGCTTCCGCCGCATCGTCGTGACGGAGCCGCAGCACGCGTACGTCGGGCACTGGTGGCCCGCGGGCCACGGCCTCGGCTACGAGCACGCCTTCACGCACCAGGTCGTCGACCTGGTCGAGGGCATCGCCGCGGGGACGCACCCGGCGCCGACCTTCGCGGACGGCCTGGTGGTCCAGCGCGTGCTCGACGCGGTCGAGCGCAGCGCGGCGTCGGGCGGCTGGGTCGAGCCCTAGGTCTCGACCCGCCGCACGGACGGCAGACCGGTCGTCGGCCGCGCGCAGGTGCACGGCCGACGACCGGACGACGAGAGGAGGTACGACCGCCGCGCTGGCGGCGAGGAAGGTGCCCGGCGGAGCACCGAGACAGTCCGCCGACGAGCCCGGGACGGACGGCAGGCCGATGGCGCCGACCCGGCGGAGCGCAGCACAGTTCCCCATCTCGACGAGGAGACCTTGTGAGAAACGTGCTTGGAGGATCGCTCGCCATGAGGCGCACGGTCGCGGCAGCAGCCGCGGCGGCGATCGCTCTCCCCCTGACCATCGCGACGGCGGTGTCGGCCACGGCGGCCCCCGCCGCCGGGAGCGTCGCTCCGGCGGCTCCGGTCGCAGCCGCCGCCGACACCGCACCGTTCGACGTGCTCGTCTTCAGCAAGACCGCCGGGTTCCGGCACGGGTCGATCCCCGCGGGCATCGCGGCGATCCAGCAGCTCGGCGCGGAGAACGACTTCGACGTGACCACGACCGAGGACGCGGGAGCGTTCACGGACGAGAACCTGGCGCAGTACGACGCCGTCGTGTGGCTGTCCACGACGGGTGACGTCCTCAACGACGACCAGCAGGCCGCGTTCGAGCGCTACATCCAGAACGGCGGCGGGTACGCGGGCATCCACGCGGCGTCCGACACCGAGTACGACTGGCCGTGGTACGGCGAGCTGGTCGGCGCGTACTTCAGCAGCCACCCGCAGAACCAGGACGCGACCGTCAAGGTCGAGGACCACGCCCACGAGTCGACGGCGCACCTGCCGTCGCGCTGGGACCGCTACGACGAGTGGTACAACTACCGCACCAACCCGCGTGACACCGTCCACGTGCTCGCGAGCCTGGACGAGACGTCCTACACCGCGGGGTCGGGCGCGATGGGCGCCGACCACCCGATCGCCTGGTGCCAGGCGTACGACGGCGGCCGCTCGTGGTACACCGGCGGCGGCCACACGAACGAGTCCTACGCGGAGCCGGAGTTCCTCCAGCACCTGCTCGGCGGCATCCAGACCGCCGCGGGCGTCGTGCCGTCGGACTGCGCCGCGTCGCAGTCGGACAGCTACGAGGTCGTCTCGCTCGACGAGGAGACGTCCAACCCGATGATGCTCGACGTCGCCCCCGACGGGACGGTCTTCTACGTCGAGCGCGACGGGCGCGTCCGCCTCATCGACCCGGAGAGCAACCAGACCACGACGGCGATGACCCTCGCGGTCACGCAGGCCAACGAGGACGGGCTCACGGGCGTCGTCCTGGACCCGGACTTCGGGGAGAACGGCTGGGTCTACCTCTTCTGGTCGCCGCAGGACGTCGGGACGGACGGGCCGCACAACCGCGTCTCGCGCTTCACGTATGACGAGGCGACCCGGACGATCTCGGCCGCGAGCGAGGAGAAGGTCCTCGTCATCCCGACGCAGCGCGAGACGTGCTGCCACGCGGGTGGTGACATGGTCTTCGACGGCGACGACAACCTCGTGATCGTGACGGGCGACAACACCAACCCGTTCGAGTCGGCCGGCTACGCGCCGCTCGACGAGCGCGCGGGCCGCACGTCGTACGACGCGCAGCGCACGTCGGCGAACACGAACGACCTCCGCGGCAAGGTGCTGCGCATCCACCCGGAGGACGACGGCACGTACACGATCCCCGAGGGGAACATGTTCGCCCCGGGCACGGACAAGACGAAGCCCGAGATCTTCGCGATGGGCTTCCGCAACCCGTTCCGCATCGGCGTGGACCAGAAGACGGGCAACGTGCTCGTCGGCGACTACGGCCCCGACGCGCAGAACGCCAACCCGAGCCGCGGCCCGGGGAACACGGTCGAGTGGAACATCGTCGCGGAGCCGGGCTTCTACGGGTGGCCGTACTGCACCGGTGACAACGCGGCGTACATCGACTACAACTTCGCGACCGGCCAGTCGGGCCAGGCGTTCGACTGCGCCAACGGCCCCGTGAACGACTCGCCGAACAACACCGGCCTGACCCAGCTCCCGCCGGCCGTCGCGGCCGACGTCTGGTACAACTACGCCGGCAACCCGCTCTTCCCGGAGATCGGCGGCGGTGGCGCGCCCATGGGCGGCCCCGTCTACGACTACGACCCGGAGCTCGACTCGGACGTCAAGTGGCCCGAGTACTGGGACGGCAAGGCGATCTTCGGCGAGTGGAACCAGGGCAAGATGTACTCGTTCCAGCTCGACGGGGAGAACCGCGACGAGCTCGTCGACATCAACCGGATCCTGCCGAAGCACTTCGACCCCGCGGCGGGCTTCTACCGCGCGATGGACTTCGACTTCGGTCCGGACGGCTCGCTCTACGTCATCGACTGGGGCCAGGGCTTCGGCGGCAACAACACGACGTCGGGCATCTACAAGGTCAACTACGTGCAGGGTGATCCGACGCCGATCGCCCGCGCCAGCGCGGACGTGACCAGCGGCGCCGCGCCCCTCACGGTGCAGTTCTCCTCGGAGGGCACCCGCCACCCGGCGGGCGACCCGATCTCGCTGCAGTGGACGTTCGGCGACGGGTCCGACCCGTCGACCGAGGCGAACCCGGTGCACACCTACACCGAGAACGGCAGCTACACCGCGCAGCTCGTGGCGACCGACGCGAACGGCCAGACGGGCTTCGCGAACGTCAGCATCGTCGTCGGGAACCAGGCGCCGAGCGTGACGATCACGTTCCCGGACAACGGTGGCGTGTTCGAGTGGGGCGACCAGGTGCGCTACGTCGTCGAGGTCGAGGACCCCGACGGCGAGGTGGACTGCTCCAACCTGCAGATGATGACCGCGCTCGGGCACGACGCCCACGCGCACCCGATGGAGGAGCTGACCGGCTGCGAGGGCGTCATGCAGACGGCCCGCGACGAGGGCCACGGGCTCGAGGCCAACATCTTCTGGGTGCTCGAGGCGTTCTACACCGACGACGGCGGCGAGGTGGGCGTCCCGCTCACGACGAACTCGCTCCAGATCCTGCAGCCGAAGCTGCTCCAGGCCGAGTACTACACCTCGACGGGCCGGCTCCCCGGCTCGGCGAGCACCGGTGACCCGGGCGTCCAGACGGAGCAGACCAGCGACAGCGCGGGCGGCGGCCAGAACCTCGGCTACATCGAGGTCGACGACTGGTGGGCCTACGAGCCCATGTCGCTCTACAACGTCGAGGGTCTCGGCATGCGCGTCGCGTCGCCCTCGGGCGGCACGGTGTCCGTGCGCTGGGACGCGCCCGACGGTCCGGAGATCGGCCGGGTGACCGTGCCGAACACCGGTGACTGGCAGGCGTACACGATGGCGACGACGGAGATCACCGACGTGCCCGAGGGCACGGGGACGCTCTACTTCGTCAACGTGGCCGGCCAGATGAACGTCAACTGGCTCGAGTTCGACGGCCGCGGCGTCACGGACAACGTGCGCCCGACCATCGACACGTTCGAGGTCACGCCGACGGAGGGCACCGCTCCTCTGGAGGTCACGGCGTCGGTCACGGCGACCGACCCCGAGGACGAGGCCGTCACGTTCGCGTGGGACGCGGGCCTCGGCGACGGGTTCGTCGACGGCACCGACTCGTTCGCGGTCACGTACGACCAGCCGGGCACCTACCGGCTCCAGGTGCGGGCCACCGACGAGCGCGGCGCGTACTCGGTCGAGTACACGACGGTGACCGTCAAGGCGCCCGAGACCGGTCCGGGGCTCTGCTTCTCCGGCCGCTCGGACGACTTCCTCGGCACCGACCTCGACGAGGACCGCTGGACCGTGACGAACCGCGACCAGAACCTCGTCGTGCGCGACGGGCGCCTGGTGGTCCCCACGGCGACGCGGGACTTCTACGGCACGGACAACACCGTCGTGCCGAACCTGGTGCTCCAGGACCTCCCGGACGGACCGTTCACGGCCACCGCGAAGGTGACCCTGCCGGCCCGCCAGCAGTACCAGCAGGCCGGTCTGCTGATCTGGGAGGACCAGGACAACTACGCGAAGATGGTGCTCCAGGGCCGGTCGGCCACGGCGGACCCGGCGACGCGGATCTTCCAGTTCATCCGTGAGGAGAACGCCCAGCCGAACGAGGTCAACGAGTCCAACTCGGCCGCGCTCGGTGCCGACTACCCCGACACGGTCTACGTGCGGTTCGTCAGCGACGGCGCGAGCCTGCAGGCGGCGTACTCGGCCGACGGCATCGACTTCACGACGATGCCGCAGACCAAGTCGATCGCCGACCTGGAGAACGCGAAGATCGGGCTCGTGGCCCTCAAGGGCAACAACACGACCACCCCGGTCGTCGACGCGGAGTTCGACTGGTTCCACATCACGCCCGACGACACGGCGGCGGCCCCCGGGCCGGACGACGAGTTCGACGGCGACGCCCTCGACACGTGCCGCTGGTCGATCGTCCGCGAGGACCCGACCGGCTACCGCGTAGCGGACGGCTCCCTGCAGATCGACACGACGCCCACGGACATCTACGGGACGGACAACCGCCCGGTGCCGAACATCGTGCTGCAGGACCAGCCGGGTGACGAGTGGACGATCGAGACCGTCGTCGACGGCTCCGCGTTCGACCGTCAGTACCAGCAGGGCGGTCTGATCGTCTACGGCGGCGACGACGACTACGTGAAGCTCGACTACGTGGTCGACAACCAGGCCGGCCAGGCGCGCAACGCCCGGATCGAGCTGCGCAGCGAGGTCGGCGGCGTGGTGCAGAACCCGCAGCCGCAGACGGGGAGCCTCGCCGAGTCGGTGTGGCACCTGCGCCTCACGCGCTCCGGTGACACGTTCACCGGCGCGTACAGCGCGGACGGCGAGACGTGGACCACGTTCGACGAGAGCGTGACCAACGCGCCCGCCGCGGACGCCAAGGTCGGTCTCTTCGCCCTCGGGGCGTCGGCCGACACCGGTGCTCCGGCGTCCTTCGGCCACTTCCGGGTGGTCGAGGACGAGGCCGAGCCGATCGCCGTCACCATCACCGCGGAGACGCGGTGCATGGCCGGCAAGGTGTTCGTCGCGGTCCGCGCGGCGAACGACGACACGGTCCCGCTCGCGATCACGCTCGAGACCCCGTACGGGTCGAAGCAGGTCGCGGACGTCGCGCCGGGTGCGAACGCGTACCAGTCGTTCGCGTCGCGCGCCGTCGCGGTCGACGCGGGCACCGTGACCGTGACCGCCACGGACGCCGAGGGGAGGACGTTCTCCGGGACGGCGGACTACGCGGCCCGGTCCTGCTCCTGACGAGCTCCGGCGGGTCGGTGCGCTGAGCACCGGCCCGCCGGGCACCGCGCTCGGCGCGCGGGCGCTCGGGCGTCCGGGCGGCCCATCGGCCGGGCCGACCGTACGCTGCCCGCACGACGAGCACGACGGGGACCTCCGGGTCTCCGGCCCCGGCGCCCGGGAACGGGCGCTCCGGCCCGGCGCCGGGGCACCCCGGGGGACCGGCGACGACCGCCGCCCCCCACCGCACACGGACCCACGACGAGGTGATGACCCGATGTCCCGTACGCCCCGCCAGCGCACCAGCCCCCGACCTCCGGGCGGCACGCGGCTCCTGCCGCTCCGCCGGACGACCGCCCCCGTGCGGCGCCGCCCCCGCGCGCTCCTCACCGCGGCGCTGGGCCTCCTGCTCGGCGGCGTGCTCGCGCTCGTCGGCGCGGCCCCGGCCGGCGCCCACGGCGGCGACGTCGTCATCTCGCTCGGCACGGACGGCCAGGGCGGCGTGTCCGCGAACCTCACCTGGAAGGTCGACGGCCACCCCGTGGAGGAGGCGGCCGACGTCTCGGTGACGGGGGAGTCCGCGGCCGGCGAGACCGTCGGCCCCCTCACGCTGCGGTCGGCGTCCGAGGGCGTCGGCTGGTACACGTCCGACCCCGGCGTCCTCGCCGACGGCAACTGGACGCTCACCGCCACGATCACCCACCCCGCCGAGGCCACCGCGACGGCGCAGGTCGACGTCGTGCCGTTGCCGGAGCCCGCCCCGCGCGAGGGCGACGACGCGGCGGCGCAGGAGGGCGGCGAGGCCGCCGGCGCGGAGGGTGACGCGGCGGGCGCCGACGCGGCCGGCGACGACGCCGCCGCAGGCGACGACGCCGCCGGAGAGGGCGCCGCGGGCGACGGCACCGCCACGGACGACGGGTCGACGAGCGCGCTCGTGTGGGTCGCCGTCGCCGTGGTCGCCGCGCTGCTGCTCGCCGCGGGCTACGTCGTCGTGCGGCGCCGCGCGCGCGCGTCGGGCACCGACGAGGCCGCGGGGGACACGCCCCGCCCCCTGACCAAGACGTCCGCCCGGTGACCCCGGGCACGAACCGAGAACGACCGAAGGAGACACGACCATGGCACGACCGATCACCCTCTTCACCGGGCAGTGGGCCGACCTGCCGTTCGAGGAGGTGGCACGCCTCGCGTCCGGCTGGGGCTACGACGGCCTGGAGATCGCGTGCTGGGGCGACCACCTCGACCCCTGGCGCTGGGACGACGACGAGTACGTCCAGGGCAAGCTCGACCTGCTGGCCAAGTACGACCTCAAGGTCTACGCGATCTCGAACCACCTCAAGGGCCAGGCGGTGTGCGACGACCCGATCGACCAGCGCCACCGCGACATCCTGCCGGACGTCGTGTGGGGCGACGGCGACCCCGAGGGCGTGCGCCAGCGCGCCGCGGAGGAGATGAAGCACACCGCGCGCCTCGCCGCGAAGCTCGGCGTGAAGACCGTCGTGGGCTTCACGGGCTCGGCGATCTGGAAGTACGTCGCGATGTTCCCGCCGGTCTCCCAGGAGGCGATCGACGCCGGGTACCAGGACTTCGCGGACCGCTGGAACCCGATCCTCGACGTGTTCGACGAGGTCGGGGTGCGGTTCGCGCACGAGGTGCACCCGAGCGAGATCGCGTACGACTACTGGACGACGGTCCGCACGCTCGAGGCGATCGGGCACCGCGAGGCGTTCGGCCTCAACTGGGACCCGAGCCACATGGTGTGGCAGGACCTCGACCCGGTGAGCTTCCTGTGGGACTTCAAGGACCGCATCTACCACGTGGACTGCAAGGACACGAAGAAGCGGATGCACAACGGCCGCAACGGCCGCATGGGCTCGCACCTGGCCTGGGCGGACCCGCGCCGCGGCTGGGACTTCATCTCCACGGGCCACGGCGACGTGCCGTGGGAGGACGCGTTCCGCATGCTCAACACGATCGGCTACGAGGGCCCGATCTCGGTCGAGTGGGAGGACGCGGGCATGGACCGTCTCGTCGGCGCGCCCGAGGCCCTGGAGTTCGTCAAGAAGTACGCGTTCGACGCGCCTGACGCGGCCTTCGACGCCGCGTTCTCGACCAAGTAGCACCGCAGTCTCCCCGTCGGCCGGCGTCGCCGGCCGGCGGGTGGGGGCAGTCCGACGCGCCACCGCCCCCGGTCGTCCCGACGGCCGGGGGCGGTGGCGTGCGCGCGTCCGGGCACGACTATGTGAGCCTTCACATTTGTTTTGCGGCCAGGGTTATCTAACCGTGACGGTCAATGTTCGGCTTTTGCTTGACCCTCGACATAAGTGCCCCTACGTTGTCATCCATGCGAGCCGACGACGTCGCGCAGGACGTGCGTACCCCGGTGCTGGAGCCGGAGACGCCCCTCCCGGGAGCGACCACGCCAGGGGCCTCGACCGCCCGAAGCACCTTCCCCGCCAGCAGCCCCGACGAGCTCGGGCTGCCCGCCGCCGGGTATCGCGCCGGGATCCTCGGCACCGGGTTCATGGGCGGGGTCCACGCCCGGGCCGTGCGCACGGGCGGAGGCCGCGTCGTGAGCGTCGCCGCCGCCGACCTCGACATCGCGCGCGCCGCCGCGCCGGGTCTCGGCGCCGAGCGCGCCGTCGCGACGGTCGAGGAGCTGCTCACGGACCCCGAGGTCGACGTGGTGCACGTGTGCACGCCCAACCACCTGCACGTCCCCCTGGCGCGCGCGGCGCTCGCCGCCGGCAAGCACGTGGTGTGCGAGAAGCCGCTCGCGACCGACGTCGCGGGCGCGGTCGAGCTCGCCGGCCTCGCGGCCGCGGCGCGCGAGCGGGACGGTCGCGTCGCCGTCGTGCCGTTCACCTACCGCTTCCACGCCATGGTCCGCGAGGCGCGCGAGCGCGTGCGCCGCGGCGAGGTGGGCACCGTCTCGCTCGTGCACGGCTCGTACCTGCAGGACTGGCTGCTGCGCGACTCCGACGACAACTGGCGCGTCGACCCCGCGCTGGGCGGCGCGAGCCGCGCGTTCGGCGACATCGGCTCCCACTTCTGCGACCTGCTGGAGTTCACGACGGGCCAGCGCATCGTGCGCCTCGTCGCGCAGTCGGCCACGGTGAACCCGCACCGCCGGGGCGCCGACGGCGTCGTGCACGAGGTCGCGACCGAGGACGCCGTGACGCTCCAGTACGCGACGGACGGCGGCGCGCTCGGCTCGGCCGTGATCTCGCAGGTGTCGGCCGGCCGCAAGAACCGGCTCTACCTGGAGATCTCCGGCTCGGAGTCCACCCTCGCGTTCGACCAGGAGCAGCCCGAGACGCTCTGGGAGGGCCGGCGCACGACGTCGCGCCTCCTCGTGCGCGACCCCGAGACGCTCTCCCCGGCGGCGGCCCGGTACTCGCGCCTCCCCGCCGGGCACGCGCAGGGCTACCAGGACTGCTTCGACGCGCTCGTCGCCGACACCGCCGCGGCCATCGGGGGCGCCGTCCCGGACGGCCTGCCCACGTTCGACGACGGCCTGCGCGCCGCGCGGCTCGCCGACGCCGTGGCCACGTCGGTGCGCACGGGCGGCTGGGTCGAGGTCGCGTCGTGACCGCGACGACGACGCGCGAGCCGCGTCCCGCCGCGGGGGAGGGCGACGACCGGCCGCTCCTGCGCCTGCGCGGCATCGGCAAGGAGTTCTTCGGGAACTCCGTGCTGCGCGGGATCGACCTCGACGTGCGGCCCGGCGAGGTCCACGCGCTCGTCGGCGAGAACGGCGCCGGCAAGTCCACGCTCATGAAGATCATCGCCGGCGTGCACCGCCCCGACGCGGGCACGCTCGAGCTCGACGGCGAGACGACGACGTTCGCCTCGCCGCTCGCCGCGCAGCACGCGGGCGTGTCGACGGTGTTCCAGGAGTTCAACCTCCTGCCCGAGCGGTCCGTCGCCGAGAACGTCTACCTCGGCCGCGAGCCGCGCCGCGCGGGCCTCGTCGACCGGCGGCGCATGCACGCGGACACGACCGCCCTGCTCACCGAGCTCGGCCTGACGGGGCTCGCGTCGTGGACGCGCGTCGGCTCGCTGTCCGTGGCGCAGCAGCAGATCGTCGAGATCGTCAAGGCCGTCTCCTACGACGCGCGGATCATCTCCATGGACGAGCCGACGGCGGCGCTCGCCGACCAGGAGGTCGAGCTCCTCTACGAGCTCGTGCACCGGCTCAAGGAGCGCGGCGTCGCGATCCTCTACGTCTCGCACCGCCTCAAGGAGATCTTCGACCTCTGCGACACCATCACGGTGCTCAAGGACGGCAACCACGTGCTGACGACGCCGACGGCGGACATCGACGCGGACCGCCTCGTGCGCACGATGGTCGGTCGCGACTTCGCGGGGTACTTCCCGGACAAGGACCCCGCGATCGTCCCGGGCGAGGTGCGGCTCGCGCTCGAGGGCGTCGGCAACACGCAGGTCGACGACGTGTCGTTCGAGGTCCGCGCGGGCGAGATCGTCGCGCTCGCCGGGCTCCAGGGCTCGGGGCGCACGGAGATCGCGCACGGCGTCTTCGGCATCGCGGGCTTCACGCGCGGCCGCGTCCTCGTCGGCGGGAAGCCGGTCGACGTGCGCTCGCCGCGCCAGGCGGTCCGCGCCGGCCTCGCGCTCGTCACCGAGGACCGCAAGGCCGAAGGGCTCGCGCTGGGCCAGTCGATCCTCGCCAACGCGCGCCTCGTGCTCGACGCCGTCGTGCCCGGCCAGGCCGACCGGTGCGCGAAGCGCATCCCGGGCATCCTGTCCTCGCTCGAGCTCGTCGCGAGCTCGCAGGAGGCCGAGGTCCAGTACCTGTCGGGCGGCAACCAGCAGAAGGTCGTCCTCGCGAAGTGGCTCGTCACGGACCCGCAGGTCATCGTGCTCGACGAGCCGACGCGCGGCATCGACGTGGGCGCCAAGCGCGCGGTCTACGACCTCATGCGCGAGCTCACCGCGAACGGCGTCGCCGTCCTGTTCATCTCGTCCGAGCTCCCCGAGGTGGTCGCCATGGCCGACCGCGTGCTCGTCATGCGGGACGGCCGCCTCGCGGGCGAGCTCCCCGCGGGCAGCGACGAGGAGACCGTCATGGCGCTCGCCACGGGCGCGGGCGAGGACACCTCCGGCGAGCACGTCCAGGTCGACCTCGGCGCCCTCGCCGACGCCGACGACCTCCCGGGCGCCGACCCCGGCACCACGCCCCGCAGCGCCCCGCACGCCCCCGACGGCCCGAAGGAGCACCGATGAGCACCGCGGTCGCGACCGCCGCCCCCACCGCGAGCCGCGCCCCCGCGCGCCGCCGCCGGCTGGGCTCGACGGAGATCGTCTACCTCGCCCTCGTCGGGATCCTCGTGATCGCCGGCGTCCTCGTGGCCGTGGGCGGCGGCAACCTGTTCAGCACGGCGAACACGGCGTACATGCTCACGCAGACGAGCCTCCTCGGCTTCGTCGCGATCGGGCAGACGTTCGCCGTCCTGTGCAAGTCGCTCGACCTGTCCGTCGGCTACGTGGTCGCGCTCAGCTCGATCGTCGGCGCGACGACCATGGCGGGCGACCCGTCACGCGTCTGGCTCGGCGTCCTCGCGGCGGTGGGCGTCGCGGCGGTCGTCGGCCTCGTCAACGGGCTCGTCATCGCGAAGCTGCGGGTCAACGCGTTCATCGCGACGCTCGGCGTCGGGCTCATCATCAAGGGCTACCTCGACACGCAGTTCAAGGGCCCGGCGGGGGAGGTGCCCGCCTCGTTCCAGATGTTCGGGTACACGCGTGTCGGGCCGGTCCCGGTCTCGACGATCGTCATGCTGCTCGTCGCGGCCGCGGGCGTCGTGCTCCTGACGCGCACCCGCCCCGGGTACCACATGTTCGCCGTCGGGGGGAACACCGACGTCGCGCGGCTCTCGGGCATCCGGACGGACCGGACGCTGGTCCTCGCGCACGTGCTGTGCTCGGTCTGCGCGGGCGTCGCCGGTCTGCTCATCGCCGCGCGCTTCGGCACCGGCAACGCGCTCGTCTACTCCTACGGTCTCGACCTCGACTCGATCGCCGCCGTCGTGCTCGGCGGGACGCTCCTCATGGGTGGGCGCGGCTCGGTCGTCGGGACGGTGGGCGGCGTGCTCATCCTCGCCGTGCTCGACACGGTGTTCAACGTGCTCGACGTCGACCCGTTCTTCAAGGACGTGCTGCGCGGCGTCATCATCATCGCCGCCGTCGCCCTGTACGCCCGGCGCCAGATCGACCCGGCGAGCAGCCGGGCCCGCTTCCGCCCGACCCGCACCGGAGGTGCGTCCGCATGACCACCGACACCACGCGCCGGACCATCCCGGCGCGCGCGCCGCGGGCCGGCTGGCTCGAGCGCCTCACCGCGGGCGGCAGCTGGACCGTGTTCGCTCTGCTCGTGCTCGTCTTCGCGGTCATCCTCGTGATGAACCCGTCGTTCGGCGAGCCCATGTCGCTCATGGCGTTCGTCAAGAAGGCCGCGCCGCTGGTCATCCTCGCGATCGGGCAGTACTTCGTCATCGTCTCGGGCGAGTTCGACCTGTCGGTCGGGTCGCTCGTGGGCGCCCAGGTCGTCATCGCCGCGAAGCTCATGGACGGCGAGGACTCCATGACCTGGCCCGTCATGGCCCTCATGATCGTCTTCGGCCTCGCGGTCGGGCTCGTCAACGGCCTCGTGACCACGCTGCTCAAGGTGCCGTCGTTCATCACGACGCTCGGCATGATGCTCGTGCTCTACGGCGCGATCCGGCTCTGGACGGGCGGCGCCCCCACGGGCGCCCTCACCGACGGGTTCCGGCAGTGGGGACGCGGGGGCATCCCCGACACCCCGGGCCAGTTCCAGGTGCCGTACGCGCTGCTCGTCGTCGTCGTGCTCGGCGTGGCCGCGGCCCTGCTCATGCGCCGCCCGTTCGGCCGCACGCTCGTCGCCACGGGCGACAACGACGTCGCGGCGGGCTACGCGGGCGGCTCGGTGTGGTGGGTGCGCACGCGCGCGTTCCTCCTCTCGGGCTTCCTGGCGACCGTCGCGGCGATCCTCATCGGCGGGTACGCCGGCGTCACCGCCCAGGTCGGGCAGGGCCTGGAGTTCATGGCGATCACCGCCGTCGTGCTCGGGGGCGTCGTCCTCGGCGGCGGGCGGGGGACCGTGGTCGCCGCGATGGCGGGCGCGCTCACGCTCGAGGCGCTGTTCACCCTCTTCAACCAGCTGAGCCTGCCGTCGACGATCCGCCCCGCCGTGCAGGGTGTGATCATCATCGCGGCCGTCGCCTACGCCGCGCTGCCGCGCCGGTCGCGGCGCCGCGCGTCCACCCCCGACGCCCCGCCGGCGGCGGGCCCGACCCCCGCACCGAAGGAGCCCGCCCCCGCGAACGCCTGAGCCCCGCGCGCCCGGCGACGACGCCCGCGCCCCTCCCCGCGCACGACCCCTGCCGGACCCCCGCGCACGGCCGTGCGGCAGCACCCGAGCTGTACCCCCTTCCCCGCACGTTGCGGGACGACGACGTCTCACCAAGGAGAAGAAGGACATGCGACGTACACGAGCACTCCTGGCCGGCACGGCGGTGGCCACGCTGTTCCTCGCGGCCGCCTGCACGACCGACACCCCCACCGACACGGGCGGGGAGACCTCGGCCGAGGAGAGCCCCGCGGGCGAGGAGTCCGGCGGCGCCGACTCCGAGTGGTTCGTCCAGGCGGACTACGACCGCCAGCTCGCCCAGCGCGAGGTCGTGCCCGAGGGCCCGGCCGACCAGCCGTGGCTCCAGGCCATCGAGCCCGAGTACGTGGACACGGCCGAGTTCGCGAGCGCCGAGGGCGGCAACACGCTGTGCTTCTCGAACGCGTCGGTGTCCAACCCGTGGCGCGTCACCGGGTTCATCACCATGCAGCAGCAGGTCGACGTCCTCACCGAGGAGGGCGTGATCGGCGAGTTCCGCGTCTCCGACGCCGCCGACGACGACAACAAGCAGATCTCCGACATCCAGGCGTTCGTCGCGGCGGGCGACTGCGACGCGATCATCATCTCGCCGTCGACCACCGCGACCCTCACGCCCGCCGTCGAGGCGGCGTGCGAGTCGGGCAAGCCCGTCATCGTGTTCGACCGCGGCGTCAACACCGACTGCATGGTGACGTTCATCCACCCGATCGGCGGCTACGCGTACGGCGCCGACGGCGCCGAGTTCCTCGTCGAGAACCTCGAGCCCGGCTCGAAGGTCCTCGCGCTGCGCATCCTGCCCGGCGTCGACGTGCTCGAGAACCGCTGGGCCGCGGCCGACAAGATCTTCTCCGAGTCGGAGCTCGAGGTCGTGGGCGCCGAGTTCACCGGCGGCGACGGGGCGAAGATCAAGGACATCGTCACGCAGTACCTCCAGCGCGGGGACGTGGACGGCATCTGGATGGACGCCGGCGACGGCGCCGTCGCGGCCGTCGAGGCGTTCGAGGACGCGGGCAAGCCGTACCCCGTCTTCATGGGCGAGGACGAGATGAGCTTCCTGCGCAAGTGGAAGGACACGGACATGACCGCCATCGGCGCCGTGTACTCCAACTTCCAGTGGCGCACGCCGATCCTCGCGGCGCAGATGATCTGGGCCGGCGAGCAGGTGCCGTCCGAGTGGGTCCTGCCGCAGTCGCCGGTCGTCGCCGAGGACCTCGACGCCTACCTCGAGGCGAACAAGGACATGCCGTCCCTGCACTACGCGAAGTTCGGCGGCGAGGACCTGCCCGGGTTCCCGGAGGCCTGGACCGACCGCTGACGCCAGCACCACCCCGGTCCGGCCGCGCGGCCGGACCACCTGGGGCCGCCCGGTCGCCGTCCGACCGGCCGGGCGCCCCGCCCGCCCGCCCGACGGCGCGGCGTACCTCCCGCACGGGGGCGCGCCGCGGCGTCGGGCACGCGGGCGGGACGGCCGAGTGCTCGGACCCGACGAGAGAGAGCGACGTGGCTCTTCCCGGCCCGACCCCCGCGCACCGCGCGACCGACCTGCTCGCGCCCGACGGCGCGCCCGTCCCGGTGCGCCGGCGCGCGCTCGGCGTCAACACGTGGGTGTGGACGTCGCCCCTGACCGACGACGCGCTGCGCGGCATCGCCCCGCGCGTCGCGGGGTGGGGCTTCGACGTGCTCGAGCTGCCCGTCGAGAACCCGGGGGACTGGGACCCGGCGACGGCGGCCGCCGTGCTCGCCGACCACGGCCTCGCCGCGAGCGTCTCGCTCGTCATGGGCGAGGGACGCGAGCTCGTCGCCACGGACGCCGCGACGGTGCGCGCCACGCAGGACTACCTGCGCCACGTCGTCGACGTCGCGCGGACCGTCGGCGCCCCGGTGATCGGCGGCCCGGCGTACGCGTCGGTCGGGCGCACGTGGCGGCTCGGCCCGGCCGAGCGCGAGGCCACCTACGAGGAGCTCGCCGAGCACCTCGCCCCGGTCGTCGAGCACGCCGTGGCGGCGGGCGTCGTCGTCGGGCTCGAGCCGCTCAACCGCTACGAGACGAGCCTCGTCAACACCGTCGACCAGGGGCTGGAGGTCGTGCGGCGCCTGCCCGCGGCCGGCATCGGCCTCATGCTCGACGTCTACCACATGAACATCGAGGAGACGGACCTGCCCGCCGCGGTGGCGCGCGCGGGCGAGCGCATCGCGCACGTCCAGGTGTGCGGCAACGACCGCGGCGCACCCGGCACCGACCACCTCGACTGGCGCGGCCTGCTCGCCGCGCTCGACGCGACCGGCTACGACGGACCGCTCGTCATCGAGTCCTTCACCGCCGAGAACGCGACGATCGCCACGGCCGCCTCGATCTGGCGCCCGCTGGCGCCGACCCAGGACGCCATCGCCGTCGATGGCCTCGCCTACCTGAAGGGACTGATGCCCGAGCCGGAGAGCACGTAGCCGTAGTCGCAGACGACCGCCGGCGCCGGCACGCCGCGGGATGACGACCACCCTGCCCGGACGACGACGTCCGGGCCCGCACGTCATGCCCCTGGAGGCACCACGATGACTGCACGACGCCCACGCAGGGCGAGATCGGTCGCCGCACTGACCGTCGGGGCGCTCGCGTTCACGCTTGCGCCCGTCACGATGGCCGCTGCCGCGGACGACCCCGTCCCTGCGGACGAAGAGCACAAGGTGCTCATCTTCACCAAGACGACCCAGTTCCGGCACACCGAGGCGATCACGCAGGGCACGCCCGTGCTCGAGGCCGCGTTCGCCGAGGTCGGCATCGAGTCCGACCACACCGAGGACTCCTCGGTGTTCACCGACGACAACCTCGCGCAGTACGACGCCCTCGTCATGTTCCAGACGTCGGGCGACCCGTGGAACGCGGACGAGAAGGCGGCGCTCGAGCGCTACCAGCAGGCGGGCGGCGGCATCGTCGCCATCCACAACGCGACCGACATGCGCGGCAGCTACCAGTGGTGGGACGACATGATCGGCGCGCTGATGCCCGGTCACGCCGCCACGGGCAGCAGCCCCGGCCTGCCCGGCACGGTCCGCGTCGAGGACCGCACGCACCCGTCGACCGAGCACCTGTCCCAGCGCTGGACGCGCGCGGACGAGTGGTACAACTTCTCGGCCAACGTCCGCGGCAGCGCGCACGTCCTCGCCACGATGGACGAGACGACGTACGACGCCGGCGGCAACAAGATGGGCTACGACCACCCGATCTCCTGGTGCAAGCCGTACGACGGCGGTCGTGCCTGGATGACGGGCATGGGCCACTTCGGGGCGCACTACACGCAGGAGCCCGACTTCGTGCAGCACGTCGTCGGCGGCGTGCAGTGGGCCGCGGGCCTCGTCGAGGGCGACTGCGGCGGCACCGACTGGGGCTCGTTCGAGAAGGTCGCGCTCGACTCCAACACGAGCGCCCCCTTCGGCATGGACGTCGCGCCCGACGGCCGCGTGTTCTACACCGAGCTCGTGCGCGGCCAGGTCCGCGTCTACGACCCGCGGACGCAGAACACGACGACGGCGCTCACGCTCCCCGTGTACTCGGGCGGCGAGGACGGCCTGCTCGGCATCGCGCTCGACAAGGACTTCGCGGAGAACGGGTACCTGTACCAGTACTACTCGCCCGCGAGCTCGAACGACTCCGACCCGGCGAACTTCTTCAACCGCGTCTCGCGGTTCACGGTGTCGTCGGACGGCCCGGGCGCGACCGTGATCGACCCCGCGTCGGAGAAGGTCCTGATGGAGATCCCGGCCGGGCGCCTGCCCGACGAGCCGGGCCACACGGGCGGCGGCCTGCTCGTCGACCACGAGACCGGTGACCTGTACATCGGCGTGGGCGACGACGTGAACCCGCACTCCGAGCCGTCGGGCGGCTACGCGCCGATCTCCGAGCGCGACGGCACGTTCCACGACGCGCGTGCGACGTCGGCGAACACGAACGACCTGCGCGGCAAGGTGCTGCGGGTCCACCCCGAGGACGACGGCACGTACTCGATCCCCGAGGGCAACCTCTTCGCGCCGGGCACCGAGAAGACGCTGCCCGAGATCTACGCGATGGGCTTCCGCAACCCGTTCCGGTTCACCATCGACCCGAAGACGGGCAACCTCGGCGTCGCCGACTACTCGCCCGACAACGGGTCGGACAACCCGGCGAACCGCGGCCCGGCCGGCATCGCCGAGTGGAACCTCATCAAGGAGCCCGGCTTCTTCGGCTGGCCCCTGTGCATGGGGAACAACGAGCCGTTCCGCGACGTCGACTACCGCACGAGCCCGGTCACGGTCGGTGACTTCTTCGACTGCGACGCCCCGGTCAACGACTCGGTGAAGAACACCGGCCTCACCGAGCTCCCCGCCGCGCAGCCGGCGGACCTCTGGTACGGCTACCAGCGCTCGTCGGTGCCCGGCGTCATCAACGCCGGCGGCGGCCTCGCGCCCATGGGCGGCCCGTTCTACGAGTACGACCCGGAGCTCGACTCCGACACGAAGTTCCCGTCGTCCTACGACGGCAAGGCCTTCTTCTACGAGTGGGCCCGGAACAAGATGTACACGATCGACCTCAAGGACCCCGAGGCCGCTCCCGGCGTGACCGACGTCGAGAAGGTCAACCCGTTCCTCCCGCAGGAGCAGTTCCTGGCGCCGATCGACTCGAAGTTCGGGCCCGACGGCGCGATGTACGTGCTCGACTGGGGCGGCGGCTTCGGCCGCGACAACCCCAACTCGGGCCTGCACCGCATCGACTACCTGTCGGGCTCGCGCTCGCCGGTGTCGAAGCCGGTCGCGACGCCGGACTCCGGCATCGCGCCGCTCGAGGTGTCGTTCGACGGGACCGGGAGCACCGACCCCGAGGGCGAGGCGCTCACGTACGCGTGGGACTTCGACGGTGACGGCACGACGGACTCGACGTCCGCCGCCCCGAGCCACACCTACACGGAGAACGGCGTCTACGACGCCCGCCTCACGGTGACCGACCCGGCCGGGAAGGTGGGCACGGCGACCGTGCCGATCACGGTCGGCAACACGCGGCCCGAGGTCGACTTCGGCCTGCCGCCCACCGGCTCGTTCTTCACCTTCGGTGACGACATCACGTGGGACGTGGCCGTGACGGACGCCGAGGACTCGCCGGACGGCGAGACCATCGACGACGAGCAGGTCATCATCCAGCCCGCGCTCGGCCACGACGCGCACGCGCACCCCTCCGAGCCGCTGCACGGCCGGACGGGCACGGTCGCGACGAGCCTCGGCGGCGGCCACGGCGAGGACATGAACGTCTTCTACGTGATCGACGCGCGCTACACCGACCGCGGCGGCGTAGACGACGTCCCGGCCCTCACCGGCTCGGACACCACGCTCATCTTCCCGAAGAAGCGCGAGGCGGAGTTCCACGCCGACTCCGACGGCACCACGACGATCCCGAGCCGGGACGTCGAGGGCGGCGGCTCGGTCATCACCGGGTCGAACGGGGCCTGGACGTCGTACGACCCGGTGAGCCTGTACGGCGTGCAGGCGCTCACGCTGCGCGTCGCCGCGGCGGCCGAGGGCACGATCGAGCTGCGGCGCGACGCCGCGGACGGCGAGCTCCTCGGTACGGCCCAGATCCCGCAGACGGGTCTCGGCACGTTCACCGACGTGACCGTGGACGTCACCGACCCCCGGGAGCCGTTCACGCTCTACGTCGTGTTCCCCGGCGCGGGCGAGCGTCGCCTGAACTTCGTCGAGGCCGACGGCAAGGGCGTCTCCGCCACCACGCGGCCGAAGGTGCGCATCACCGCGCCCGAGGCGGGCGTGCGCCTGGAGCAGGGCGAGATCACGGTCACGGCCGAGGCCGACGACACGGAGAACACGGTCACCGAGGTCGAGTTCTTCGTCGACGGCGAGTCGATCGGGACCGACACCGAGGCGCCGTACGAGGCCACGTGGGAGGTGACGGCGGACAACAACTACGAGCTGACCGCGGTCGCGACCAACGACAAGGGCCTCTACACGCGGTCCCGCGTCGTCGTGGCGCAGGTCGGCGACCTCTTCGGGGGCATGAAGACCTTCACCAACGCGAACGGGACGTTCGAGCAGCTCGCCGAGGGCAAGTACCTCATCACGTCGGGCGGCGCGAACATGTGGCAGGGCACCAACGAGTACTCGACCATCTACCGCGAGCAGGGCGCCGACGAGAACTGGTCGGCGACGGTGAAGATCACCAGCCAGGGCAACTCGAACGGTTCCGCCAAGGCCGGGATCATCGTCCGCAACGACGTGACGCAGACGGCGAACTCGCCGGGCTACGCCGCCCTGGGCATGCGCCCGAGCGGCGGCTTCGAGTGGCTCCGCGGCAACGCGGCCGGTCAGCTCGTCACGTCGTCCGCCGCGAGCTCGACGAGCTACCCCGCGTGGGTGCGGATCGTGCGCGACGGCGACCTGTACACGGCCTCCTGGAGCAAGGACGGCGAGAACTTCACGCAGATCGGGGAGCCCCAGGCCCTCCCGGGTGCGGCGTCCGTGCAGGACGTGGGGCTCTTCGTCACCGCGCACAGCACCTCGGCCACGAGCGCCGTCGAGTTCCAGGACTTCGCGTTCGACGACGACCCGCAGACCGGGGGACCCGGTGAGGAGACCCCGCCGCAGTGCCTCGCGGACTCGTCCGACGAGTTCGACGGCGACACCCTCGACCCGCGGTGGACGGTCGTCCGCCAGGCCGACGGCAAGCCGATCACCGTCGCCGACGGCCACGCCGTCCTGCCGGTCGTGCAGGGCGACATCAACGAGGCGCAGACCGGGCCGATCAGCTACCTCGGTCAGCCCGCACCCGCCGGCGCGTGGACGCTCGAGACGAAGCTCGACGTCCCGCTCGCCCGGCACTGGCAGCACGCCGGCCTCCTGGTCCACGTGACCGACGACGAGTACACCAAGCTCGCGTTCACGAAGAACCAGAACGGCAACCGGTTCCTCGAGTTCCAGACCGAGACCGGCGGCGCCCGCACGTGGCACGGCCAGACGAACGTCGCCGGGGACTTCCCGACGGCGATCCACCTGCGCCTCGTCTCGGACGGCTCCGCCATCACGGCCGCGTACTCGGCGGACGGCCAGACGTGGACGGCGCTCGCGGGCTCGGCGCCCGTGAAGCCGGGCGCGACGTTCGGCGTGATGGCCGGCGGCGACACGGCGGCCGCCGACTCGGTCGCCAGGGTCGACCACGTGCGCGTCACGGGCGACGGGTCGGACGACGGCGAGCGCGAGCCGAGCGACGAGTTCGAGGGCGACGCCCTCGACGGCTGCCGCTGGGACGCGGTCGTGCGCTACGACGGGTCGAAGGTCGCCGTCGCCGACGGCGAGCTGCGCATCACGACCCAGCCGGGCGACATCAACGCCGGCAACAACGACGACCCGCGCAACTTCGTCCTCCAGACGGCACCGGAGGGCGACTGGGTCGTCGAGACGCGGTTCAAGGCGCCGCTCGTGCACCGGTGGCAGCTCGCGGGCCTCATCGCGTACGGCGACGACGACAACTACGTCAAGGCCGACGTGCTCGCGAAGAACGCCCCGGGCGCGGCGCTGAACCTCGGCGGCGAGCTCGTCTCGGAGAAGGGCGGCCAGTTCGGCAACGGCGGCAACCGTCAGCTCGAGCTCGCCGACTCGACCGAGTCGGGCTACTGGTACCTGCGGCTCGAGAAGGTGGGCAGCACGTACCAGGGCTGGGTCAGCGACGGCGGGGTGACCTGGACGCCGCTGGGCGACCCGGTCACCAACGACGCGGCGCTGACGAAGGTCGGCCTCATGGCGATCGGCCCGGAGCAGGAGACGCCGGTCACGGTGGCGTTCGACTGGTTCCGTCTCACGACGGACTCCGAGCCCGAGCCCACGGTCGACGTCGAGGTCACCGCCTCGGCCCGTTGCCTCGCGGGCAAGGCGTACCTCGCCCTGCGCGCGACGAACGCCGACGAGGCGCCCGTCGCGGTCACCCTCACCACGCCGTTCGGCTCCAAGGAGTTCGGCGCGGTCGAGGTGGGTGCCAACGCCTACCAGTCGTTCGCGTCGCGCGCGACGGCGTTCGAGGCGGGCACGGCGACGGTCACGGCGACGCTCGGCGACGTCACGACCGAGATCGAGGTGCCGTACGACGCCGTGAGCTGCGGCTGACGGCGGGCCGGTGACGGGACCCGCCCCCGTCACCGGCCGCCTCGCCGGCCCGGCTCACGGGCCGGGCCGGCGGATCCGGCGGGACGACCACAGGACAGGAGCGACAGGTGGCACAGCGCACCTCGGCACGGACGGCGACGACCCGGACCCCGGCGGGAGGAGCCCGGGCGGGCTCCGGCCGCACCGGCGGCCCGACGACGCCCGCACGCTCCCGCCCTGCCGACCGGGGCGGTGCCGGCCGCCCCGAACCCCGGCCACCGGCGCGCGTCCGCGCGCGCCGGTGGTTCGTGGGCCTCGACCCGTGGCGCCGCGTCCTGCTCGTCGTCGGCGCGCTCGCGCTCGTGGCCGTCGTGGTCGCGGCGGTCGTCGCGCTCACGCGCGGCGGCGCGGCACCTGACGAGGAGGGCTTCGCCGTCGACCCGGCGCGCGTCGCGGAGCTGGAAGCGGCCGAGGAGGTGCGCGACGCCGAGAACCTCGTCGCCTCGATCGACCACGCCCGGTACCTCCAGACCGAGCTCGTCCCCGTGCTGCACGGCCTCCACGCGGTGCTCCCCGTCGACGGGTCGAGCGCCGTCCCCGCGGACCCCGCGGACGTCACCGCCTGGCGCGCGACCGTCGACGGCCTCGTCGCCGAGACGGAGTCGCTCGCGAGCGGCTCCTCCGAGCACAACATCGTCCGCAACGGCATGCTCACGTCGCTCGAGCTCGTCGGGGACGCGCTCGACGCCGTCGGGCTCGCCGCGAGCGCCGACCCCGCCGCGGCCCCCGACCTGTACGCCCTCGCGGGCGACCTGCGCACGCGTGCCGTCGAGACGTGGGGGCTCGCCGCCGTCCAGCTCGACCTGCGCTCGACCGCCGGCGGCCAGGGCCACGTCCACGTCTTCCTGCCCGTCCACCCCGACGACTCGCTCGACGGCGGCCTCGGCCTCGGCCACACGGGCGGTGACGAGGGCGGCCACGAGGGCGCCGACGGCGAGGACGCGCACGACCACTGAGCCGACCGACCACCGTCCATCGGACGACCGCGGCCCGCACGGGCCGCCCACCGACCTCCCGGTCGGGCGCCCTCCGGGGTGCAGGCCGAGCCCGACCGGGAACTCCCGTCCGTCAGCGGCGGGGCAGGGCCATGACGACGTCCGCATGGGTCTCCCCGCCGACGACGTACGTCCGGCTCCCGACCACGGCGAACCCGTGCTTGCGGTAGAAGGCCTGGGCGCGCGCGTTGTGCCCGTTCGTGCCGAGCCAGAGGGGGAGCCCGGGTCCGAGCAGCGCCGCGGCCCCCGTCGTCGCGGTCATGAGCACGCTCGCGACGCCCGTGCCCTGCGCGGCGGGGTGCACGTAGATCTTCGACAGCTCCACCGCCTCGCCCGGCCCGACGGCGGCCGCCACGTCCGGGTCGTCGGGGACACCCCGTGCCAGCAGCGCGTACCCGAGCGGGCCGGTCGCGGGCTCGGGCGACCCGGCGTCGCTCGCAGTGCCCGCCGTGGCGGTCGAGGTGCCGGTCGAGGTGCCGGTCGAGGTCCCTGGCGACGTCGCCGCCGTCTCGACGAGCAGCAGCGCGTGCGCGGCGCTCGCGGCCCACGCGCGGAACCGGTCGGGCGAGAGCTGCGTCGCGACGTGCTCGGCGATCGCGTCGGGCGACGTGCCGGGCGGGCACGCGAGCGGGAACGTGAGCGCGGCCAGGTCCGCGAGCGCGGCGGCGTCGGCCGTCGTCGCGCGGCGCACGGCCGTCGTGGCGGTGGTGGTGTCGTCCGGCATGCCAGGAAATCTACGCCCGCGGTCTCCGCCCACGGCACGGTGGGCACCGCGGTGGCGCAGCGGTGGCGCACCGGTGGGGTCCGCGGCGGAGCCCGCCGAGCGCGCGTCCCGGGCATGATGGACGCGTGACGCGCATCGACCTCAACGCCGACCTCGGCGAGGGCTTCGGCCGCTGGACCCTTGGCGACGACCAGGCCCTGCTCGGCCTCGTGACCAGCGCGAACGTCGCGTGCGGGTTCCACGCGGGCGACGCGACGACCATGCGGACCGTGACGCGGGACGCCGCCGCGCGCGGGGTGCGGGTGGGCGCGCACGTGAGCTACCGGGACCGGGCGGGCTTCGGGCGGCGGTTCATGGACGTGGACCCCGGCGAGCTCGCCGACGAGGTGCTCTACCAGCTCGCCGCTCTCGACGGGTTCGCCCGGCTCGCGGGGGACCGCGTGCGGTACGTCAAGCCGCACGGCGCGCTCTACAACGCGATCGTCCACCACGAGGCGCAGGCCCGGGCCGTCGTCGACGCGGTGCACGCCTACGACCCCACGCTGCCCGTCGTGGGGCTGCCCGGCTCGGCCGTGCTGCGGCTCGCGGACGCGGCGGGCCAGCCCACCGTCCGTGAGGCCTTCGCCGACCGCGGCTACCTCCCGTCGGGCGAGCTCGTCCCGCGCGGGGAGCCGGGCGCCGTCGTGCACGACGGCGACGAGGTCGCCCGGCGCGTCGTCCGGCTCGTGACGACCGGCACGGTCGAGGCCGCGGACGGCACGTCGCTGCGCGTCGAGGCGGACTCGGTGTGCGTCCACTCGGACACCCCCGGGGCAGTCGGGCTGCTCGGGGCGCTGCGGACCGCGCTCCAGGAGGCCGGGGTCGTCGTGCGGCCCTTCGTCGACGCCCCGCACGGCGGGTCGGCGGGCGCGGACGCCGTGCCGTGACGACCGGAGGGTCGCCCGCTCCCGGGTCACCGGTCCGCGACGCGGCCGACGGCCCCGACGGCGAGGTGACGGTGCACGCGTTCGGCGAGGCCGCGCTGCTCGTCGACCTGCCGGACCTCGCCGCCGTGCGCGCGCTGCACCGGGCCCTGGGCGACGCGCCGCCCGGCGTGGTCGACGTCGTCCCGGCCGCCCGCACGGTGCTCGTGCGCTGCGCGGCGCCTTCGGACGTCCCCGCCGCCCGGGCGTGGCTGCGCGCGGCGGTGCGGCGCGCGTCGACGACCGGCCCCACCACCCACGTCGGGGAGCTCGTCAAGATCCCCGTGCGCTACGACGGCCCCGACCTGGACGACGTCGCCCGCTGGGCGGGCCTGAGCGTCGAGGAGGTCGTCGCGCGGCACCACGGCCGCGAGTACGAGGCCGCGTTCGGCGGGTTCGCGCCGGGCTTCACGTACCTCTCCGGGGTCGATCCCGCGATCGCCGCCCCGCGCCTGGCCACCCCGCGCACCCGCGTCCCCGCCGGCTCCGTGGCGCTCGCGGGCGGGCTCACCGCCGTCTACCCGGGGGAGTCCCCGGGCGGGTGGCGCCTCCTCGGCCGCACGGACGTGCAGATGTTCGACGTCGACCGGGACCCGCCCGCGCTCGTCGCGCCCGGCGCGCGCGTGCGGTTCGTGCCGGTCCGCGCGGCCGTGGCCGGGGGCGTCGGCGCGCTCGTGCCGACGCGAGCGGAGCGGCAGGACGGGAGCGCGGGGACGCCGCGCGTGCAGCCTGCGCAGGTCACCACCCCCTCGCCGCCGGCCCCGCGCGCCCTGGAGGTGCTCGCGACGGGTCCCCTCGCGCTCGTCGAGGACGCGGGGCGTCCGGGGCTCGCCGCCGTCGGGGTCGGGCCGTCGGGAGCGGCCGACCGCGCGTCGTACGCGCTCGCGAACCGGCTCGTGGGCAACCCGGACGGTGCCGCGGCGATCGAGGTCACCCTCGGTGGTCTCGCCGTGCGGTTCGCCGGCGGGGCGGTCGTCGCGCTGGCGGGGGCGGCGGTCCCCGCGAGCGTGGACGGGAGCCCGGTCGGCATGCACGCGGCCCTCCGGGTGCCCGACGGCGGGACCCTCCGCCTCGGCCTGGCGGCGCACGGTCTGCGCACCTACCTCGGGGTGCGTGGCGGGCTCCGGCCGCCCGCCGTCCTCGGGTCGCGCGCGCGGGACGTGCTCGCCGGGCTCGGCCCAGGACCCCTGCAGCCGGGCGATGTCGTCGCGGTGGGGGCCGCGCCGTCGGGCACGTGGCCGTGGCCCGACGTCGCACCGGTGCGGTTCCCGCCCGGCGAGCCGCGTCCGGGCGAGCGGGCGGGCGCGGTGCTCGAGGTGCTGCCCGGGCCGCGGTCCGACTGGTTCCTCCCCGGTGCGGGGCACGCGCTGCGCGCGCTGCGGACCGTGTCGCCGGACAGCGACCGCGTCGCCCTGCGGCTCGACGGCCAGGCGGTGCCCCGCAGGCCGGGGGAGCTGGCGTCCGAGGGGCTCGTCCGCGGCGCGGTCCAGGTCCCGCCCGACGGGCGTCCCGTCGTCTTCCTCGCGGACCGCCCGGTCACCGGGGGATACCCCGTCATCGGGGTGCTCCGCGAGCGGGACGTCGACCGCGCGGCCCAGCTCCGACCGGGGGACCGCGTGATCCTGCGGCTCGCGACGACGGTCTGAGCGCGGCGCCGGGGGTGCGTGGGAGGGCGGGGCGGACGGCCGCACGTCGTGCCGTGCGGCGAGCGGCAGCGTCCCTGTGGGCCGGGTCACCGGGGAGCGGCTTGACCATGCCGCGCGGGGCCGCGTAATGTTCTGGATGTCGGCCCGACAGGGAGGAACAGACACCGCCTCGAACGATCGAGGGTGGCTGGTCCCGGGGTCGAAACCCTTCCACCGCATGGCGTAGAGTGTTCTCTGCCCGCGACGAGGAAGACCACGGCGACTGGATCACGGCGAACAGCCGGGGTTGAGGAGCCGGGGAGGACCTGGTAAGGTTGAAGGGTTGCCTCAAGCGAGGTTCCACCCGGTCGGGTGGTGCTGAGTTGGTGTGTGTCGGTTGTTTGAGAACTCAACAGTGTGCTTGTTAGTCAATGCCAAATTTTTGTCCCTGTGGCATGGCTGGCCTGGTTGCCCGTCCGGGTGGTTGGGTTGGTTGTGTCTGGGATTCCTTTGGTTGATTTCGGAAGATGATGTCATCTTTCGTGTTGATGCCAGTTTTGTGAACCCTGTTGGGGTTCGCTTCGTATGGATTGTTCACTGCTGGGTTTGTCCTGGTGGTGGGCGTTGTTCATTTACGGAGAGTTTGATCCTGGCTCAGGACGAACGCTGGCGGCGTGCTTAACACATGCAAGTCGAACGATGATGCCCAGCTTGCTGGGCGGATTAGTGGCGAACGGGTGAGTAACACGTGAGTAACCTGCCCTTGACTTCGGGATAACTCCGGGAAACCGGGGCTAATACCGGATATGAGCCGCCTTCGCATGGGGGTGGTTGGAAAGTTTTTCGGTCAGGGATGGGCTCGCGGCCTATCAGCTTGTTGGTGGGGTGATGGCCTACCAAGGCGACGACGGGTAGCCGGCCTGAGAGGGCGACCGGCCACACTGGGACTGAGACACGGCCCAGACTCCTACGGGAGGCAGCAGTGGGGAATATTGCACAATGGGCGAAAGCCTGATGCAGCGACGCCGCGTGAGGGATGAAGGCCTTCGGGTTGTAAACCTCTTTCAGCAGGGAAGAAGCGCAAGTGACGGTACCTGCAGAAGAAGCGCCGGCTAACTACGTGCCAGCAGCCGCGGTAATACGTAGGGCGCAAGCGTTGTCCGGAATTATTGGGCGTAAAGAGCTCGTAGGCGGTTTGTCGCGTCTGGTGTGAAAACTCGAGGCTCAACCTCGAGCTTGCATCGGGTACGGGCAGACTAGAGTGCGGTAGGGGAGACTGGAATTCCTGGTGTAGCGGTGGAATGCGCAGATATCAGGAGGAACACCGATGGCGAAGGCAGGTCTCTGGGCCGCAACTGACGCTGAGGAGCGAAAGCATGGGGAGCGAACAGGATTAGATACCCTGGTAGTCCATGCCGTAAACGTTGGGCACTAGGTGTGGGGCTCATTCCACGAGTTCCGTGCCGCAGCAAACGCATTAAGTGCCCCGCCTGGGGAGTACGGCCGCAAGGCTAAAACTCAAAGGAATTGACGGGGGCCCGCACAAGCGGCGGAGCATGCGGATTAATTCGATGCAACGCGAAGAACCTTACCAAGGCTTGACATGCACGAGAAGCCACCAGAGATGGTGGTCTCTTTGGACACTCGTGCACAGGTGGTGCATGGTTGTCGTCAGCTCGTGTCGTGAGATGTTGGGTTAAGTCCCGCAACGAGCGCAACCCTCGTCCCATGTTGCCAGCGGGTTATGCCGGGGACTCATGGGAGACTGCCGGGGTCAACTCGGAGGAAGGTGGGGATGACGTCAAATCATCATGCCCCTTATGTCTTGGGCTTCACGCATGCTACAATGGCCGGTACAAAGGGCTGCGATACCGTAAGGTGGAGCGAATCCCAAAAAGCCGGTCTCAGTTCGGATTGGGGTCTGCAACTCGACCCCATGAAGTCGGAGTCGCTAGTAATCGCAGATCAGCAACGCTGCGGTGAATACGTTCCCGGGCCTTGTACACACCGCCCGTCAAGTCACGAAAGTCGGTAACACCCGAAGCCCATGGCCCAACCGTTCGCGGGGGAGTGGTCGAAGGTGGGACTGGCGATTGGGACTAAGTCGTAACAAGGTAGCCGTACCGGAAGGTGCGGCTGGATCACCTCCTTTCTAAGGAGCTACCAACCCTCGTCCGCTGGTGTTTGCTGGTGGGTGGGTGGTTCAGGTGCCACGCCATCGCCGTCCGTGTGGTGGGTGGTTGCTCATGGGTGGAACATTGACGAAAGAGCTTCTTGGTCTTGCTGGTGTCAGTACCTGCCGGCTCGCTCGTGCCTCTTCGGGGTGCGTGTGGGTGGTGGTGGAACATCACGGGTGAGACTGGGGGGCTTGTCGAGCACACTGTTGGGTCCTCAGGTCACCGGCCACCGGTTGGTGGGGTGCCTGGTACGGGCCGGTCCTTGGACCACGAACCGCTTCGTCTGCGCTCTTGTATGAGGGTGTGGGTGGGGTAGGCGGGTCTGGTGGGGTCGGGGTCGTTGGTTGTTTGAGAACTGCACAGTGGACGCGAGCATCTTTGTAAAGATCAAGACGCACCCTTTCGGGGGTGTGGTTCTTGGTTCTCTGCAGTTTTGTTGTTTTTGTTGAAGTTTTTAAGGGCACAGGGTGGATGCCTTGGCACTAGGAGCCGAAGAAGGACGTGGTAGCCTGCGATAAGCCTCGGGGAGCTGGCAAACGAGCTGTGATCCGAGGGTTTCCGAATGGGGGAACCCCGCACGAGTCATGTCGTGTGACCCGCACCTGAATATATAGGGTGTGTGGAGGGAACGTCGGGAAGTGAAACATCTCAGTACCGACAGGAAGAGATATTCCGTGAGTAGTGGCGAGCGAAAGCGGATGAGGCCAAACCGGGCGCGTGTTCAAGCTGTCAGGCGTTGCGTGTTCGGGGTTGTGGGACCCTTCTGGTGGATCTGACAGTCCACCGGGGAGTGAGAAAGCCGTGTCATAGTCGAACCGCATTGAAAGGCGGACCATAGACGGTGCGAGTCCGGTAGACGAAATGGTGCGGCCTCCCGAAGGGGATCCCAAGTAGCACGGGGCCCGAGAAATCTCGTGTGAATCTGGCAAGACCACTTGCTAAGCCTAAATACTACCTAGTGACCGATAGCGGACCAGTACCGTGAGGGAAAGGTGAAAAGTACCCCGGGAGGGGAGTGAAATAGTACCTGAAACCGTGTGCCTACAATCCGTTGGAGCCTCCTTGGCTGGGGTGACAGCGTGCCTTTTGAAGAATGAGCCTGCGAGTTAGTGCTCAGTGGCGAGGTTAACCCGTGTGGGGAAGCCGTAGCGAAAGCGAGTCCGAACAGGGCGCCCATAGTCGCTGGGTCTAGACCCGAAGCGAAGTGATCTAGCCATGGGCAGGTTGAAGCGCGGGTAAGACCGCGTGGAGGACCGAACCCACCAGGGTTGAAAACCTGGGGGATGACCTGTGGTTAGGGGTGAAAGGCCAATCAAACTTCGTGATAGCTGGTTCTCCCCGAAATGCATTTAGGTGCAGCGTCACGTGTTTCTTGCCGGAGGTAGAGCTACTGGATGGCCGATGGGCCCTACAAGGTTACTGACGTCAGCCAAACTCCGAATGCCGGTAAGTGAAAGCGTGGCAGTGAGACTGCGGGGGATAAGCTCCGTAGTCGAGAGGGAAACAGCCCAGACCACCGGCTAAGGCCCCTAAGCGTGTGCTAAGTGGGAAAGGATGTGGAGTTGCACAGACAACCAGGAGGTTGGCTTAGAAGCAGCCACCCTTGAAAGAGTGCGTAATAGCTCACTGGTCAAGTGATTCCGCGCCGACAATGTAGCGGGGCTCAAGTACACCGCCGAAGCCGTGGCATCTGCGCTCAACTCAGGCCTTCGTGGTCCAGAGGCGCAGGTGGGTAGGGGAGCGTCGTGTGGGCGGTGAAGCCGCGGGGGAACCCAGCGGTGGAGCCCACACGAGTGAGAATGCAGGCATGAGTAGCGAAAGACGGGTGAGAAACCCGTCCGCCGAATGACCAAGGGTTCCAGGGCCAGGTTAATCCGCCCTGGGTAAGTCGGGACCTAAGGCGAGGCCGACAGGCGTAGTCGATGGACAAGGAGTTGATATTCTCCTACCGGCGAAGAACCGCCCATACCGAGCCCGGTGATGCTGACCGCCCAAACCTGCCCATCGACCCTTCGGGGTCACCGGGCAGGGGCGCGCGGGACCCAATCCGGTAGTAGGTAAGCGTATTAACAGGGGTGACGCAGGAAGGTAGCCCGGCGTGGCGATGGTAGACCACGTCCAAGGCTGTAGGCCGTCGGGTAGGCAAATCCGCCCGACATCAAGGCTGAGAGCTGACGGTGAGCGCACAAGCGCGAACTGGGTGATCCTATGCTGCCAAGAAAAGCCTCGACGCGAGGTTCTAGCCGCCCGTACCCCAAACCGACTCAGGTGGTCAGGTAGAGAATACTAAGGCGATCGAGAGAATCGTGGTTAAGGAACTCGGCAAAATGCCCCCGTAACTTCGGGAGAAGGGGGCCCGAAGCGTGAACACCCTCGCGGTGGGAGCGTGGACGGCCGCAGAGACCAGGGAGAAGCGACTGTTTACTAAAAACACAGGTCCGTGCGAAGTCGCAAGACGATGTATACGGACTGACGCCTGCCCGGTGCTGGAAGGTTAAGAGGACGGGTCAACCCTTCGGGGTGAAGCTCAGAATTTAAGCCCCAGTAAACGGCGGTGGTAACTATAACCATCCTAAGGTAGCGAAATTCCTTGTCGGGTAAGTTCCGACCTGCACGAATGGCGTAACGACTTCTCCGCTGTCTCAACCGCGAACTCGGCGAAATTGCACTACGAGTAAAGATGCTCGTTACGCGCAGCAGGACGGAAAGACCCCGGGACCTTTACTATAGCTTGGTATTGGTGTTCGGTGCGGCTTGTGTAGGATAGGTGGGAGACTGTGAAGCCCGTACGCCAGTGCGGGTGGAGTCAACGTTGAAATACCACTCTGGCCGCTTCGGATGTCTAACCTCGGTCCGTGATCCGGACCAGGGACAGTGCCTGGTGGGTAGTTTAACTGGGGCGGTTGCCTCCTAAAATGTAACGGAGGCGCTCAAAGGTTCCCTCAGCCTGGTTGGCAATCAGGTGTCGAGTGCAAGTGCACAAGGGAGCTTGACTGTGAGACTGACAGGTCGAGCAGGGACGAAAGTCGGAACTAGTGATCCGGCGGTGGCTTGTGGAAGCGCCGTCGCTCAACGGATAAAAGGTACCCCGGGGATAACAGGCTGATCTTGCCCAAGAGTCCATATCGACGGCATGGTTTGGCACCTCGATGTCGGCTCGTCGCATCCTGGGGCTGGAGTAGGTCCCAAGGGTTGGGCTGTTCGCCCATTAAAGCGGTACGCGAGCTGGGTTTAGAACGTCGTGAGACAGTTCGGTCCCTATCCGCTGCGCGCGCAGGAAACTTGAGAAGGGCTGTCCCTAGTACGAGAGGACCGGGACGGACGAACCTCTGGTGTGCCAGTTGTTCCGCCAGGAGCACCGCTGGTTGGCTACGTTCGGAAGGGATAACCGCTGAAAGCATCTAAGCGGGAAGCCTGCTTCAAGATGAGGTTTCCATACCCTACGGGGTGAGAGGCACCCAGCAGAACACTGGGTCGATAGGCCGGACGTGGAAGCGGGGACGAAAGACCCGTGCAGCTGACCGGTACTAATCAGCCGACAACTTCAACACCAACACACTTTGCTACGCGTCCACTGTGCGGTTCCCGAACCACCAACACCACACCCCCACCAGGGGGTGCCCCGGTGTCGAGGAGGTTCAACAGAGTTACGGCGGTCACAGCGAAGGGGAAACGCCCGGTCCCATACCGAACCCGGAAGCTAAGCCCTTCAGCGCCGATGGTACTGCCCTGGAGACGGGGTGGGAGAGTAGGACGCCGCCGGACAACCCTTCACCGAAGGCCCACCCCACACGGGGTGGGCCTTCGGCATTTCCGCATACCCCCACACCACGCGACGGGGCGAACCCGTCGTGGCTGACCCTCTCGTCGGCGTCGGCGCTGGCCCCGGCGTCCGCCCGAGCCGTCGCGGAGCGGGGGGTGTGCCGGCGTCGAGCCGGAGCAGAGGCAGCGCCCCCGGGCGCGCACCTCGCACCACGCTTCTCCGGACGCCGGGCAGAGCGGTGTGGCTGCGCCACCGAGCGCCGGCAGACGCAGGCTGATCGGGCTGCGGGCCGGCCGGAGGCGGGCCACGGCGCGTGTCCCCACTAGAATGGGGGCATGTCCACCATCTCCCGTGACGAGGTCGCGCGCGTCGCCGCGCTGGCCCGCATCGATCTGCGACCCGAGGAGCTGGACCGGCTCTCCGGCGAGCTCGACGTGATCGTCGACGCCATCGCCAAGGTCAGCGAGGTCGCGACGCCCGACGTCCCCGCGACGAGCCACCCGATCCCGATGTCGAACGTCTTCCGTGACGACATCCCCGAGCCGCCGCTGCCCGTCGAGGACGTCCTCGCGGGCGCGCCCGCGGCGGAGGACGGCCGGTTCTCCGTACCGCAGATCCTCGGGGAGGAGTGAGATGACGGACCTGACACGGCTCTCCGCGGCCGAGCTCGCCGAAGGGCTCGAGGCGCGCGACTTCTCGAGCGTCGAGGCCACCCAGGCGCACCTCGACCGGATCGGCGCGGTCGAGGGCGCGGTCAACGCGTTCCTCCACGTCAACACCGACGAGGCGCTGGCGACGGCGCGCTCGGTCGACGACCGCCGCGTCGCGGGCGAGCCGGTGCACCGGCTCGCCGGTGTGCCGATCGCGGTCAAGGACGTCGTCGTGACGAAGGGCATGCCGACGACGGCCGGCTCCAAGATCCTCGAGGGCTGGGTGCCGCCGTACGACGCGACGCTCGTCGAGAAGATCCGCGCCGCCGGGCTGCCGATCCTCGGCAAGACGAACATGGACGAGTTCGCCATGGGCTCGTCGACCGAGCACTCCGCGTACGGCAACACCCGCAACCCGTGGGACCTCGACCGGATCCCCGGCGGGTCGGGCGGCGGCTCCGCCGCGGCGGTGGCGGCGTTCGAGGCACCCCTCGCGATCGGCACGGACACGGGCGGCTCGATCCGTCAGCCCGGGGCCGTCACCGGCACCGTCGGCGTCAAGCCGACGTACGGCGGCGTCTCCCGGTACGGGCTCATCGCGATGGCGTCCTCGCTCGACCAGGCGGGCCCCGTCACGCGCACGGTGCTCGACGCCGCGCTGCTGCACGAGCTCATCGGCGGCTACGACCCGCGCGACTCCACGTCGATCCCCGGGCGCGGGCCGGCGCTCGTCGACGCCGCGGTCCAGGGCGCCACGGGCGACCTCTCGGGCCTGCGCGTCGGCGTCGTCAAGGAGCTCACGGGCGAGGGCTACCAGGAGGGCGTGAGCGCGCGCTTCGCGCAGTCGCTCGACCTCCTGCGCGGGCTCGGCGCCGAGATCGTCGAGGTCTCCTGCCCGCACTTCGAGTACGCGCTCGGCGCGTACTACCTGATCATGCCGTCGGAGGCGTCGAGCAACCTCGCGAAGTTCGACGGCATGCGCTTCGGCCTGCGCGTGGAGCCCGAGGAGGGCCCCGTGACCGCGGAGCGCGTCATGGCCGCCACGCGCGGCGCGGGCTTCGGCGACGAGGTGAAGCGCCGCATCATCCTCGGCACCTACGCGCTCTCGGCCGGCTACTACGACGCCTACTACGGCAGCGCGCAGAAGGTCCGCACGCTCATCCAGCGGGACTTCGCCGCCGCCTTCGAGCAGGCGGACGTCCTCGTCTCGCCGACGGCGCCGACCACGGCGTTCCGGTTCGGCGAGAAGCTCGACGACCCGCTCGCCATGTACCTCAACGACGTCGCGACGATCCCCGCCAACCTCGCGGGGGTCCCCGGGATGTCGGTGCCGTCGGGCCTGTCGGACGACGGCCTGCCCGTCGGGTTCCAGATCCTCGCGCCGGCCAAGGCCGACGACCGCATGTACCGGGTGGGCGCGGCCCTCGAGGCCGCCCTGGTCGGCTCGTGGGGTGGCCCGCTGCTCGACCGCGCGCCCGCGCTGCCCACGGCCACGAACGCACAGGAGGGCCAGGTCGGATGACCGCCACGACCGTCGACCTCGTCGACTACGCCGACGCCACGCGCCGCTACGACCCCGTCATCGGGATCGAGGTGCACGTCGAGCTCGGCACGCTGACCAAGATGTTCTGCCCGGCCGAGGTGAGCTTCGGCGCCGAGCCGAACACCCAGGTGACCCCGGTCTCGCTCGGGCTCCCGGGCGCCCTGCCGGTCGTCAACGGCAAGGCCGTCGAGTATGCGATCCGCATCGGCCTCGCGCTCAACTGCCAGATCGCCGAGACGTGCCGGTTCGCGCGCAAGAACTACTTCTACCCGGACGTCCCGAAGAACTTCCAGACGTCCCAGTACGACGAGCCCATCGCCTACGACGGGTGGATCGACGTCGAGCTCGAGGACGGGACCGTGTTCCGCGTCGAGATCGAGCGCGCGCACATGGAGGAGGACGCCGGCAAGAACACCCACGTGGGTGGGGCGACCGGTCGCATCCACGGTGCCGAGTACTCGCTCGTCGACTACAACCGCGCCGGCATCCCGCTCGTCGAGATCGTCACGCGGCCGATCACGGGCGCGGGCGACCGCGCCCCCGAGGTCGCGCGCGCGTACGTACAGACGCTGCGCGACATCTTCCGGGCGCTCGACGTGTCCGAGGCGCGCATGGAGCGCGGCAACGTCCGCGCCGACGTGAACCTCTCGCTGCGCCCGACGCCCGAGTCGCCGCTCGGCACGCGCACCGAGACGAAGAACGTCAACTCGTTCCGCTCCGTCGAGCGGGCCGTGCGCTACGAGGTCTCGCGCCAGGCCGCCGTGCTCGACGCGGGCGGCACGGTGATCCAGGAGACCCGGCACTGGCACGAGGACACGGGCATCACGACGTCGGGCCGCGTGAAGTCGGACGCCGAGGACTACCGGTACTTCCCGGAGCCCGACCTTGTCCCGATCGCGCCGCCGCGCGAGTGGATCGAGGAGATCCGTGCGGGGCTCCCCGAGCTGCCGGTCGCGCGCCGCCGTCGGCTCCAGGGCGAGTGGGGCTACGCGGACGCCGAGATGCGCGACGTCGTGAACGCCGGTGCGCTCGACCTCATCGAGGCCACCGTCGCCGCGGGCACCAGCCCGGCCGGTGCGCGCAAGTGGTGGATGGGGGAGCTCGCGCGCCGCGCCAAGCAGGACGAGGTGGCGCTCGAGGCGCTGCCCGTCACGCCCGCGCAGATCGCCGCGCTGCAGGGCCTCGTCGACGCGGGCCGGATCAACGACAAGCTCGCGCGCCAGGTGCTCGACGGCGTGCTCGCCGGCGAGGGGGACCCGGAGGCGGTCGTCACCGCCCGGGGCCTCGAGGTCGTCTCCGACGACGGTGCGCTGCTCGCCGCGATCGACGAGGCGCTCGCCGCGCAGCCGGACATCGTGGAAAAGGTCCGGGGCGGGAACCTCGGGCCCGTCGGGGCGATCATCGGTGCCGTGATGAAGGCGACCCGCGGCCAGGCGGACGCGGGCCGCGTGCGCGAGCTCGTCCTCGAGCGGATCGGCTGACCGCCGTGACGCGCGGACCGGTCGTCCTGGGAGAGATGGTGCGTCTGCGCCCGATCGAGGCGCGGGACGCGGACCGCATGTGGGAGTCGTTGCAGGACCCGGAGGCCAACCGGCTCACGGGGACGACGGCGACCTTCACGCGCGAGCAGATCGACGAGTGGGTGGCGACCGTCAGCGACCGGGACGGCCGGTACGACTGGGCCATCACGCCGGGCGCGGTGCGTGACGGGCAGCCGGTGAGCGACGAGCTGATCGGCGAGATCGTGCTCAACGACCTCGACGAGCACGCGCGCTCGGCGAACCTGCGGCTCGCGCTGCTCCCGAACTACCGCGGGCGCGGCTACGGTCGCGAGGCAATCTTCGAGGTGCTGCGGTTCGCGTTCGACGGGTCGACGGACGTCGACGGCGTCCGGCACGAGGGACCGCGCCTGCACCGCGTGAGCCTCGACGTGCTGAGCATCAACCCCCGCGCCCGGATGCTCTACGAGTCGTTGGGCTTCCGCGAGGAGGGTCGGCTGCGCGACGTCTACCGCGACGGCGACGGGTGGGCGGACGCGACGGTCATGAGCATCCTCGAGGACGAGTTCCGGGCGGGCCTCGGCGCGTCCTGAGCCGTCCGCGGGCACGACCGCACGAAGGGCCCGGCAGCATCCGCTGCCGGGCCCTTCGTCGTCCCGTCCTGCACCAGCTCCTCGCCGCGCGGACGCGCCCGTCAGGCGCGGTACGCCTGGCGCAGCAGCTCCACGCCGTCCTGCGTGCCCTCGAAGGAGGTGCCACCGGTCATGACGACGACGAGCTCCTGGTCGGGGAAGAGCGCCAGGAGCTGGCCGCCCAGGCCGAGGGCGAAGACCATGCCGAGGTCCGGGTCGGCCCACCAGTGCCAGCCGTACGCGCCGATCCAGGGGTAGGTCCGGGTGCGGGGGCGCCAGCACTCGCGCAGCCAGTCGAGCGGCGCGACCTCCTCGCGCAGCACGGCGGTCCCGAGGCGCGCGAGGTCGGTCGGGAGGAGGCACAGCCCGTTGCCCGCGTGGCTGTAGCCGTTCCGGTCCGCGTAGAAGCGCCAGCGGCGGATGCCCGACGGGCGGAAGAGGTGCTCCTCCGCCAGCTGCTCGACGCTGCGACCCGTGCGCCGGTGGAGCACCGCACCGAGCAGGTGCGAGGACCCCGTGGAGTACCACATCGTGCGTCCGGGCTCGTCGACCAGCGGCCGCTCCACGACGGCGCGCAGCAGGTCCTTGCTCGCGGTGAGCGGCGGGGCCGAGCCGCGCCAGACGCCGAACTCCGGCCACTCGAGCCCCGACGTCATCCCCAGCAGGTGCTCGACGGTGATGGCGCGCTTGCGCTCGTCGTCGACCGGCACGTGCGGCAGGTGCGCCAGCGCCGAGGACGACAGGTCGACGTCGACGAAGCCCGCGAGGATGCCGGTGACGCTCTTCGTCACCGAGTTCAGCTTGGCGAGGCGGTCCGCTCCGTCGTGGCGGCGGAACCACGTGCGCTCGGTGGTCCCCGCGTGCACGACGACGAGCGCGTGCACGCCGGCGGTGCGCAGCCGCCGCTCCCAGCGCCGGCCGGTCCAGAGGTCGTCGATCATGGGGCAGGAACGTAGCGGCTCCGGCTCGCGGCGGACGACAGGACTACCGACGCGCGGCCGGACCGCACCGTGGTTGACATCACCCGACCCACGACGTACATTCATAAGACGGAAACAAACTTCCGAGATGTGGAATCCACTCCGAAGGTTGGGCGGTCGAGCCGCCCGGCCCGGTCGTCGAGAGGGAACGCAGCGATGACGCTGGACGAGTTCAACCGGTGGTCGCCGGACGAGGCGCGGGACGCGCTCCTCGCGTGCGCCCACGTGGACCGCTGGGCCGAGGAGGTCGCGGCCGGTCGCCCGTACGCGACCGTGGAGGACGCCGTCGAGGCGGCGCTCACCACCGCCGACCCGTGGACGGACGACGAGGTCGACTCCGCGCTGGCGCGCCACCCCCGGATCGGCGAGCGTGCCGAGGGGGAGGCCGCGGACGCGAGCATGTCGCGCTCCGAGCAGGCCGGGGTCGACACCTCCGACGACGACGTGACGCGCCGGCTCGCCGAGGGGAACCGCGCGTACGAGCAGCGGTTCGGCCACGTGTTCCTCGTCCGGGCCGCCGGGCGCAGCGCCGAGGAGATCCTCGAGCAGCTCACCGAGCGGCTGGGCAACGACGCCGAGACCGAGCGGGCGAACGCCGCCCGCAACCTGCGCGAGATCGCCGCGCTGCGGCTGAAGGGAATGCTGACGGCATGAGCACCCACGCCAGCCACATCACCACGCACGTACTCGACGCGGCCAGCGGTAGGCCCGCCGAGGGGATCACCGTCCGCCTGGAGGCGGCTCCGGAGATCGCGGAGGGGACGACGGGGCAGGGCTGGTCCCTGGTGGCGTCCTCCCGCACGAACGACGACGGTCGCGTGCCCCAGCTTGGGCCCGAGACCCTCGTCCCCGGTACGTACCGGCTCGTGTTCGACACGGCCGAGTACTTCGACCGGCGAGACACCGTGTCCTTCTACCCGGAGGTCGTCATCGTCTTCCGGGTGGCGAGCGCTGAGCAGCACTACCACGTCCCCGTCCTGCTCAGCCCGTTCGCCTACTCGACCTATCGAGGGAGCTGACATGAGCACCACCACGACTGCCGAGCAGTCGGCGGCCACGCAGAGCAGCGGGGCCATCGTCCTGGGCGACAACCAGTGGGGCAAGGCGGAGGTGCGCCTCGTGCGCGTCGACCGCTCCACGCCCCGGCACGAGATCACGGACGTCAACGTCTCCTCACAGCTGAGGGGCGGGCAGGAGGCCACGCACCGCGAGGGGGACAACTCCCGGTGCGTCGCGACGGACACGCAGAAGAACACGATCTACGCGTTCGCCCGTGACGGCGTCGGCGCGATCGAGGACTTCGCCATCCGCCTCGGGCAGCACTTCGTCGAGGACTTCGAGTGGATCGAGGGCGGGCGCTGGGAGATCGAGCAGTACTCCTGGAACCGCATCGAGACCTCGGCCGGCGAGCACGACCACGCGTTCGTCCGCAACAACCAGGAGACGCGCACCACGGTCGTGCAGCGCGACGGCGACGAGGTCTTCGTCGTCTCGGGCCTCACGGACCTCGTCGTCCTCAAGTCGACGGGCTCGGAGTTCCACGGGTTCCCGCGCGACCGCTACACGACGCTCGTCGAGACGGACGACCGCATCCTCGCGACGTCGGTCACCTCGCGCTGGCGCTACACGACCACCGACGTCGACTTCGACGCGGTGTACGCGAAGGTCCGCGCGATCCAGCTCGAGGCGTTCGCGACGACGCACTCGCTCGCGCTCCAGCAGACACTCTTCGCGATGGGCAAGGCCGTCCTGGAGGCCGTCCCGGAGATCGCGGAGATCAAGTTCTCGATGCCGAACAAGCACCACTTCCTCGTGGACCTGGCGCCGTTCGGCCTCGACAACCCGAACGAGGTCTTCTACGCGGCCGACCGCCCGTACGGCCTCATCGAGGCGACCGTCCTGCGTGAGGACGTCCCGGCCGAGCCGCGTGCCTGGGCGACCGTCACCGGGTTCTGCTGAGGCGTCATGACGGACGGACGCGCCCTGCCCGGCCGCGGAGCCCCCGCGGCCCGGCAGGGCGCGCCCGCCTCAGGGCGCCGCGGTGATGAGCTCGCGCGTGAGCTCGCTCGCGACGCGGTGCAGCACCGGGACCGCGTGCTCGCCGAACTCGTACGTCACGCGGGCCGCGGGCCCGGAGACGGACAGCGCGGTGGGGGTCGGGGCGTCGGGCACCGCGACGGCGAAGCAGCGCACGCCGAGCTCCTGCTCGCCGTCGTCGATCGCGTACCCGCGCTCGCGGGTCGCGGCGAGCTCCGCGAGGAGCGCGTCGACGTCGGTGATCGACTGGTCCGTCGCGGGCGGCATGCCGACGCGGCCCATGATCTCGCGCACCGTCTGGTCGGGGAGCTGGGCGAGGACCGCCTTGCCGACGCCCGTGCAGTGCGTGTAGACGCGCCGTCCGACCTCGGTGAACATGCGCATCGAGTGGCTCGACGACGCCTGGGCGACGTAGACCGCCATGTCGCGGTCGATCATCGCGAGGTTCGCCGACTCGCCGAGGTCGTGGGCGAGGCGCTCCAGGTAGGGGCGCGCGCCGGCGCCGAGCTGGCGGCCCGCCGACTCGCCGAGCCGGATGAGGCGCGGGCCGAGGGTGTACCGCCGCGACGGCGTCTGGCGCACGTAGCCCTGGGCGAGCAGCGTGCGCAGCAGGCGGTGGATCGTGGGCAGGGGGAGCCCCGCGTGCTGCGCGAGCTCGCTCAGGCCGGACTCGCCGCCGAAGTCGGCGAGCAGCTCGAGCAGGTCGATCGCGCGGTCCACAGACTGCACGCCCCCGGCCGGCTTCGCCGGCCGCGTGCCCGGGGCGCTCTCCGTCGGCTCCGTCGCCGCCGAGGTCTCGGCCATCTCACCATCTCCTGTCCACCAGGTGCCGCCCGACGGCGGGCGCACCTCGCCTGAGCAGTGCGGGAACCTCCCGCGCTCCCTTCCGCATCACGGAAGACACGCATCAGCATACGAGAAGAAGGAACGAACATGACGTCCGAGACGAAGGCCCCGGAGACGCAGGCCGCGACGGCGAAGAACGCCGCGACCAGCCCGAGCTACTCCATCACGCTGCGCGTCGAGGCCCCCAGCGGTCACCGCACGGCGAGCGACCTCGTCGCGGCCGTGAGCGCGACGGGTGCGGCGATCACGGGCGTCGACGTCTCGGAGTCGGGCGCCGACCGCCTCGTCGTCGACATCACGGCCGACACCGTCGACGCCGCGCACGTGGAGCAGATCCGGGACGCGCTGAGCGCGCTCGACGGCCTCACCGTGCGGCACGTGAGCGACGCGACGTTCCTCATGCACCTCGGCGGCAAGCTCGAGGTCAACCCCAAGGTGCCGCTGCGCCACCGCGCCGACCTGGCCCGCGCCTACACGCCGGGCGTGGCGCGCGTGTGCCTCGCCATCGCGGAGCGGCCCGAGGACGCGCGCCGTCTGACGGTCAAGCGCAACACGGTCGCGGTCGTGACCGACGGCACCGCCGTCCTCGGCCTGGGCGACATCGGTCCCGCCGCGGCCCTCCCCGTCATGGAGGGCAAGGCCGCGCTGTTCAAGCAGTTCGCGGGCGTCGACGCGTGGCCGGTGTGCCTCGACACGACCGACACCGAGGAGATCATCCGCACGGTGAAGGCCATCGCGCCCGTGTACGGCGGCATCAACCTCGAGGACATCTCGGCGCCCCGCTGCTTCGAGATCGAGCGCCGCCTGCGCGAGGAGCTCGACATCCCCGTGTTCCACGACGACCAGCACGGCACGGCGATCGTCGTGCTCGCGGCGCTGACGAACGCGCTGCGCGTGGTCGGCAAGGCCATCGAGGACGTGCGCGTCGTCGTCTCCGGCGTCGGCGCGGCGGGCAACGCGATCATCGCGCTGCTCCAGGGCCAGGGCGCGGGCAACATCGTCGCGTTCGACCGCCAGGGCGCGATCCACCCCGGCGCGAGCCTCACCGACGAGTACCGCCGCCGCCTGGCGGAGACGACCAACCCCGACGGCTTCACGGGCTCGCTGCGCGAGGGCCTGGCCGGGGCCGACGTCTTCATCGGCGTCTCCGGGCCGAACATCCTCACGGGCGACGACGTGGCCACCATGGCCGACGACGCGATCGTCTTCGCGCTGGCGAACCCCACGCCGGAGGTCGACCCGATCGCCGCGGCGCAGCACGCGACGGTCGTCGCCACGGGCCGGAGCGACTACCCGAACCAGATCAACAACGTGCTCGCCTTCCCGGGCCTCTTCCGCGGCCTGCTGGACGTCGGCGCGAGCGAGATCACCGACGAGATGCTGCGCGCCGCGGCCGTCGCGATCGCCGACGCCGTCGCGCCCGAGGAGCTCAGCGCGAGCTACATCGTCCCGAGCGTCTTCGAGCCGGCCGTCTCCACGGCCGTCGCGCGCGCCGTCGCCGAGGTCGCGGAGCGCGACCGCGCGGGCCAGGCTCAGGAGAGCAGCACGTCGGGCCACCACGTCGGGTCGGCAGCCCGGTCCTGACGCACCCTCGTCAGCCCGGCCCGCCCCGCAGAAAGGACACCACCATGACCACCACCACGGCCGTCGCCGTCCACGGACCCGCCGTCGAGCGGTCCGACGAGATTCTCACGCCGGACGCGCTCGACTTCGTCGCCGACCTGCAGCGCCGGTTCGGCGCCCGCCGCGACGAGCTGCTCGCCGCCCGGGCCGCGCGGCGCGAGCAGGTCGCCCGCACGGGTCGCCTCGACTTCCTGCCCGAGACCGCCGACGTGCGCGCGGGGGACTGGACGGTCGCCGGCGCGCCCGCGGACCTCCGGGACCGCCGCGTCGAGATCACCGGCCCCCCGACGCCCAAGATGGCGATCAACGCCCTCAACTCGGGCGCGAAGGTCTGGCTCGCCGACCTCGAGGACGCGTCGACGCCGCACTGGAGCAACGTCGTCGGCGGCCAGGTCGCCCTGCACGACGCGACGCGCCGCACGCTCGCGTTCACGTCGCCCGAGGGCAAGCAGTACGCGCTGCGCCCGGAGACCGACGGCGACCCGCTCGCCGTCATGGTCGTGCGACCCCGCGGCTGGCACTTCGACGAGGTGCACCTCACCGTGGACGGGACGCCCGCCGTCGGCGCGCTCGTGGACTTCGGGCTGCACTTCTTCCACAACGCCGCGGAGCTCGTCGCGCGCGGCTCCGGGCCGTACTACTACCTGCCGAAGATGGAGTCCCACCTCGAGGCGCGCCTGTGGGACGAGGTCTTCACGCACGCGGAGCAGGCGCTCGGCATCCCGCACGGGACGATCCGGGCGACGGTCCTCATCGAGACGATCCCGGCCGCGTTCGAGATGGACGAGATCCTCTACGAGCTGCGCGACCACGCGTCCGGGCTCAACGCGGGCCGCTGGGACTACCTGTTCTCCGTGATCAAGTACTTCCGCGACTCCGGGCCGTCGTTCACGCTGCCCGACCGCGGGTCCATCACGATGACCGCGCCGTTCATGCGCGCGTACACCGAGCTGCTGGTGCAGACGTGCCACCGGCGCGGCGCGTTCGCGATGGGCGGTATGGCGGCCGTCATCCCGAACCGCCGCGAGCCCGAGGTCACCGCCCAGGCGTTCGAGAAGGTGCGTGCCGACAAGCAGCGCGAGGCCGGCGACGGCTTCGACGGGTCGTGGGTCGCGCACCCGGACCTCGTGCCGGTGTGCCGCGAGGTGTTCGACGGGGTGCTCGGCGAGCGACCCAACCAGCTCGACCGGCAGCGCCCCGACGTCCACGTCACGGCCGACCAGCTCCTCGACGTGGCGTCCGCGCAGGGCGACGTCACCGAGGCGGGGCTGCGCAACAACCTCTACGTGTCCGTCGCCTACGTCGCGGCGTGGCTCGCGGGCAACGGCGCGGTCGCGATCCACAACCTCATGGAGGACGCCGCGACCGCGGAGATCTCGCGCTCGCAGGTGTGGCAGTGGGTGCGCTCGGGCGCGTCGTTCACCGCGGGCGAGAGCGCGGGCACGACCGTCACCGCGGACCTGGTCCGCACGCTCCTGCGCGAGGAGACCGCGCGGCTGCGGGACGACGTCGGGCACGAGGCCTACGACGCCGGGCCGTACGACCGGGCGGCGGCGCTCGTCGAGGACATCGCGCTCAACGAGCACTACGTCGACTTCCTCACGCTGCCCGCGTACGAGGACGTCGTCGCGCACGAGCAGGACGCGTCCTGATGCCGGCCGGTCCCGAGGCGGGCTCGGTCCGCGGCTTCAGCGAGGAGGGCGTCGCGGCGCTGCACGCGTCGCTCGACGGGCTGCTCGCGCCCTGGGACGCGGAGCTCGCGGCCCGCTACCCGGGCGACGACGGCTCGCGCCAGCCCGTGCACACCGTCTACGTGCCGGGCGACCGGTACGCGGCGGGCCTCGCGCCGGAGTGGGCGGCCCAGGCGCGCGAGGCGGTCGACGGCGCGGGCGGCGTCCGTCGCCTCGTGGACCTGCTGGGCGTCGGGGAGGGAGCCGGGGGCGACCTCGCGGACGCCGTCGCGGAGCGCGTGAGCGCGAAGCTCGCGGTCGAGGCGATCGAGGACCTCCGGATCGACTTCGAGGACGGGTTCGGCGACCGCGGCGACGCGGCGGAGGACGCCGCGGTGATCGCGGCGGCGCGCGAGCTCGTCCGGGCCGAGGCGCAGGGCACCGCGACGCCGTTCGCGGGCATCCGCATCAAGTGCCTCGAGGAGGCGACGCGCCGACGCGGCGTGCGCACCCTCGCGCTGTTCGTCGCGGAGCTCGTCGCGGGTCGCGCCGCGGCCGGCGAGGCCCGCGCCCTGCCGGACGGGTTCGTCGTGACGCTCGCCAAGGTCACCGCGCCGCAGCAGGTCGAGGCGATGGCGCGCGCGTGCGAGCACGTCGAGGACGCGAACGGCCTCGAGCCGGGCACCCTGCGGTTCGAGGTCCAGGTCGAGACGCCGCAGGCGCTGCTCGCGGCCGACGGCACGGCGACGGTCGCCCGCCTCGTGCACGCCGCGCCGGGTCGTGTCACGGCGCTGCACTACGGCACGTACGACTACTCGGCGTCGCTCGGCATCGCCGCTGCGTACCAGTCGATGGAGCACCCCGCGGCCGACCACGCGAAGTCGGTCATGCAGCTCGCCGTCGCGGGCACGGGCGTGCGCCTGTCGGACGGGTCGACGAACGTCCTGCCCGTCGGCGACCCCCAGGCCGTCGACGCGGCGTGGCGGCTGCACGGGCGGCTCGTGCGCCGCTCGCTCGAGCGCGGGTACTACCAGGGCTGGGACCTGCACCCCGCGCAGCTCCCGAGCCGGTTCGCCGCGACGTACGCGTTCTACCGCGAGGGCGCGGCGTCGGCGCTCGCGCGCCTCGCGGCGTACGTCGGGTTCGTGCCCGACGCCGGGGGCGTCCTCGACGAGCCGGCGACGGCCAAGGCGATGGCCTGGTTCCTCGGACGCGGCGTCGACTGCGGCGCGCTCACCGAGACCGAGGTCCGCACCGCGACCGGCCTCGACCGCCCCGGGCTCGACGCGGTCCGCGTCTCCGGGCGCGCGCCGCAGCCCGTCGCGGGCTGAGCGCCCGCCCTCCCATCCTTCCCGCCGGCCGCCGTGGCACCGCCACCGGCACGGCCACGACCTTCGAGGAGTGACCCCATGACCCAGACCACCCCCTACTACACCCCGCAGGGTGGCCTGCCCGGCCAGACCGAGCTGCTCACCGACCGCGCGATCGTCACCGAGGCGTACACGGTGATCCCGCGCGGCGTGCTGCGCGACATCGTCACGAGCAACCTACCCGGCTGGGACAAGACCCGGCTGTGGGTGCTCGCCCGGCCGATCGAGGGCTTCGCGACGACGTTCGCGCAGTACGTCATGGAGGTCTCGCCCGGCGGCGGGTCGGACCAGGGCGAGGACGAGGAGACCGTGCAGTCCGTCGTCTTCGTCACCGAGGGCACGCTCGTGCTCACGCTCGCCGGGGTCGAGCACGTGCTCGAGCCGGGCGGGTACGCGTACCTGGCGGCGGGGGAGCGGTGGGCGCTGCACAACCGGTCGGACGCGAAGGCCGCGTTCCAGTGGATCCGCAAGGTGTACGAGCCGATCCCGGGCCACACCGCGACGTCGTTCGTCACGCGCGAGCAGGACGTCGAGCCGCGCGCGATGCCGGACACGGACGGCGTGTGGGTGACGACGCGGTTCGTCGACCCCGACGACCTCGCGCACGACATGCACGTCAACATCGTGACGTTCCAGCCCGGCGGGTCCATCCCGTTCGCGGAGACGCACATCATGGAGCACGGGCTCTACGTGCTCGAGGGCAAGGCGGTCTACCGCCTCAACGGCGACTGGGTCGAGGTCCAGGAGGGCGACTTCATGTGGCTCCGCGCGTTCTGCCCGCAGGCCTGCTACGCGGGCGGCCCCAAGCCGTTCCGCTACCTGCTCTACAAGGACGTGAACCGGCAGGTCAAGCTCGACCGTCGGCGCTGACGAGACCTGACGAGGGCATGACCAGGGCCCGGCTCCGCACGCGGAGCCGGGCCCTCGTCGTGCTTCGGGTGTTTTCACCCGCCGCGGCGCGAAGATCATCCGGCTCCGAACGTCTCTCGGCCTGTCGGCGGTGCCACAGTGGGGTGTAAGGCAACGGATCACGTGAACCAATGGAGTGTTCATGGCACCGCGCTACAACTCCCCGCCCAACTGGCCGCCGCCTCCTGCAGGGTGGTCACCGCCGCCAGGCTGGTCGCCTGACCCCGCATGGGGACCCGCGCCGCAGGGGTGGAGGTTCTGGGTCGAAGACACCGAGTCCGGTTCTCCCGATCCCCGAGGGGTGCTTCCCAAGGTCGGTGCCGGTGACGAGACCGCGGGAGCGGCACAGGGGAAGTCCTGGATTGCGCGGCACAAGCTCCTGACGGGAGCAGGCGGTGTGGTCCTGCTCATCGTCGCCATCGCGGCGCTGGTCGGCGGGAATGGCGGCGCAGGCGAAGATCCCGTTGTCGTCGCGACGACGCAAGGTGCCGATCAGGGCGAGAAGTCGGCTGACGAGATCGCTGCGGACGAGCAGGCAGAGGCCGAGCGCCTCGCCGAGGAGGAAGCAGCGGCGGCGGCGGAAGCCGAGGAGGAGCGGCTGGCGGAGGAGCAGCGACTCGCTGACGAGGCGGCTGCTGCTGAGGCGGCCGCTGCCGAAGCGGCGAGGATCGGGTCGGTCGCGCAGCAGAATGCGTACCGGTCGGCCGTGAGCTACCTCGACCTGACGGGGTTCTCGCGTTCGGGCCTCATCGGGCAGCTCGAGTTCGAGGGTTTCAGCACGGCCGACGCCGAGTTCGCCATCGCTCGACTCGAGGCCGAGGGCGGCGTTGACTGGAACGCGGAGGCGGCCGAGAGCGCGGCGAGCTACCTCGACTTGACGTCGTTCTCGCGAGCCGGTCTCGTCGACCAGTTGCTCTTCGAAGGATTCACGCCGGAGCAAGCCGAGTACGGAGTGAGTACCACGGGACTGTGAGTCAGGCCCGGTCCCGACCGGTCGCCGTCATGCGTCGTGGAGGACCAGGCCGCACGTCGATCCCGCCTGGCGACGGACGTCCCTGTAGCGACGAGGTTTGCGCCTCCGTCGAGCCTCGCGTTCTGCGCCTCCATGAAGGCCACGCCCGCCCACTCCTCGAAGAGCACCGCGACCGGCCCCTGACCTCCTGACCGAGCGGCAGCGCGTCTCGCCTTCGCCATCCCGATGATGCATGACGTCTGAACGTCGCCGAGCGCGACTCGAGCGCGCACGCCGGAGACGGGAGCCGTCGCACGACCCGCCTTCGTGGGTCGTGTGAGAGCGGACGAGAGCAGCGCGCGAGCCCAAGTTCGTCGCCCTCTCCTGCCACCGTCGTCGCCAGGGTCTGCACCCGAGGCCTGGGAGAGGTTCAGCCTTGCGCGCCCTCGTGAGACTCCGCTGACGGGCTTCCCATCGCACCAGCTACGGGAAACGCAGACTGCCTGGACGTCGCACCGAGGCCTCTTCGACGGTTGACGCTCTGCACGAACGGTGTCTACACTTCCATACAGCAGAAGAAAAGTTCCGCAGAATGGAATCGCAACGCAGCGAGACGCGGACGGACCCAGGGAGACGACGATGAGCCCCGCACCGACGTACACCGTCAACTGCTCGATCCTGCTCACGGACCTGCCGCTGCTCGAGCGGCCGGCCGCCGCCGCGGCGGCGGGGTTCCGGGGCGTCGAGTTCTGGTGGCCGTTCGCGTCGCCCACGCCCGCCCGCGACGAGGTGGACGCGTTCGTCGGCGCGATCGAGACGGCGGGCGTGCAGCTCACGGGCCTGAACTTCGACGCCGGGAACATGCCCGGCGGCGACCGCGGGCTCGTATCGTGGCCCGCGCGCTCGGCCGACCTGCGCGCGAACCTCGACGTCGTCACCGCGATCGGGGAGCGCACCGGCTGCCGCGCGTTCAACGCGCTCTACGGCAACCGCCAGGAGGGTGAGACGCCCGAGGCGCAGGACGAGCTCGGCGCCGAGAACCTCGCGCTCGCGGCGCGGGCCGTCGGGCGCATCGGCGGGACGGTGCTCGTCGAGCCCGTGAGCGGCGCGCCGGCCTACCCCCTGAAGACCGCGGCCGACGCCGTGCGCGTCATCGACCGGGTCGCCGCCGACCACGGCGAGACGAACCTCGGTCTCCTGTTCGACGTCTACCACCTGGCCGTGAACGGCGACGACGTCGACGCGGCTCTGTCGACCTACCGCGGTCGCATCGCGCACGTGCAGGTCGCGGACGCGCCCGGTCGCGGTGAGCCCGGCACGGGCGACCTGCCGATCGAGCGCTGGACCAAGGACCTGCGCGCCGGCGGCTACGACGGCTGGATCGGCCTCGAGTACAAGACCGCGGCCGCCGACCCGTTCGCGTGGCTTCCCGCCGCCGAGCGCTGACGCGACCCCCGGCCGTCCGCCGGCCGCGTGCCGGCGTCCGTCGGCCGCCCCGACCCCCGACCTGAACCACCCAGAGGAGCACACCATGGCCTCCATCGCCTTCATCGGACTCGGCATCATGGGCAGCCCCATGGCCGTCCACCTGCAGAACGCCGGGCACGACGTCGCGGGCTACAACCGGAGCCCCGAGAAGACCGCGCCGCTCGTCGAGGCGGGCGGTCGCGCGGCCGGGTCGGTCGCCGACGCGGTCTCGGGCGCCGACGTCGTCGCGATCATGGTCCCGGACTCGCCCGACGTGGAGGCGGTGCTCACCGGCGACGACGGCGTCCTCGCGAACGCGAAGCCCGGCGCGCTCGTCGTCGACTTCTCCTCGATCCGCCCGGACGTCACGGTCGCGCTCGCGCAGCAGGCGAAGGACGCGGGCCTGCGGATCGTCGACGCCCCCGTCTCGGGCGGCGAGCCGGGCGCGATCAACGCCGCGCTGTCGATCATGGTCGGCGGCACGCCCGAGGACTTCGAGGCAGCCAAGCCGTTCCTCGACGTCGTCGGCAAGACGGTCGTGCACGTGGGCCCGAACGGCTCCGGCCAGACGGTCAAGGCCGCGAACCAGCTCATCGTCGCCGCGAACATCCAGGCTCTCGCCGAGGCGGTCGTCTTCCTCGAGGCCTACGGCGTCGACACCGATGCCGCGATCGAGGTCCTGGGCGGCGGCCTCGCGGGCTCGGCGGTGCTGAACCAGAAGGCGCGCAAGATGCTCGACCGCGACTTCGGCCCCGGCTTCCGGATCGAGCTCCACCACAAGGACCTCGGCATCGTCACCGCCGCGGCCCGCGAGGCGGGCGTCGTCGCGCCGCTCGGCGGCCTCGTCGCCCAGCTCATGGCCTCCGCCCGCGCGAACGGCGACGGCGGCCTCGACCACTCCGGCCTGTTCCGCGGCGTCGAGCGCCTGTCCGGCCGCGACGGCTCCTGACCTTCCCCCTGACGACGACGTCACCTCCAGCAAGGAGAGAAACCATGCCTCGTATGCGTGCGGTGGACGCCGCAGTGGCGATCCTCGAGATCGAGGGCGCGACCCAGGCCTTCGGCCTGCCCGGCGCCGCCATCAACCCCTTCTACTCCGCGATGCGCGCGCACGGCGGCATCGACCACGTGCTCGCCCGCCACGTCGAGGGCGCGTCGCACATGGCCGACGGCTACTCCCGCGCGAAGCCGGGGAACATCGGCATCTGCATCGGCACGTCGGGCCCCGCGGGCACCGACATGATCACCGGCCTCTACGCCGCGTGGGCCGACTCGATCCCGATGCTCTGCATCACGGGCCAGGCGCCGGTCGCCAAGCTCGACAAGGAGGACTTCCAGGCCGTCGACATCGCGAGCATCGCCGCTCCGGTGACGAAGATGGCCAAGACCGTCCTCGAGGCCGGGCAGGTGCCGCAGGTCTTCCAGCAGGCGTTCCACCTCATGCGCTCGGGCCGCCCGGGCCCGGTGCTCGTCGACCTGCCGATCGACGTGCAGCTCACGGAGATCGAGTTCGACCCGGCGACCTACGAGCCGCTGCCCGTGCACCGCCCGACGGCGACGCGCGCCCAGGCCGAGAAGGCGATCGACCTGCTGCTCGCGGCGGAGCGTCCCCTGCTGGTCGCGGGCGGCGGCATCGTCAACGCGGGCGGCGAGGACCTGCTCGTCGAGCTCGCCGAGACGCTCGGCGTCCCCGTGATCCCGACGCTCATGGGCTGGGGCGTCATCCCGGACGACCACGCGCTCATGGCCGGCATGGCCGGTCTCCAGACGTCGCACCGCTACGGCAACGCGAACCTGCTCGCGTCCGACTTCGTGCTCGGCATCGGCAACCGCTGGGCCAACCGCCACACGGGCGGCCTCGACACGTACCGCGCGGGCCGCACGTTCGTCCACGTCGACATCGAGCCGACGCAGATCGGTCGCGTGTTCGCGCCCGACTACGGCATCGTGTCGGACGCGAAGGCGGCCCTCGAGCTGTTCGTCGAGGTCGCGCGCGAGCGCCGCGACGCCGGCCGTGCGCGCGACTACGCGGGCTGGGCGGCCGAGTGCGCCGAGCGCAAGCGGACGCTGCAGCGCAAGACGCACTTCACCGAGATCCCCATCAAGCCGCAGCGCGTGTACGAGGAGATGAACAAGGCCTTCGGCCCCGAGACGCGCTACGTCACGACCATCGGGCTCTCGCAGATCGCCGGCGCGCAGTTCCTCCACGTGTACAAGCCGCGGCACTGGATCAACGCGGGCCAGGCCGGGCCCCTCGGCTGGACGGGGCCGGCGGCGCTCGGTGTCGCGAAGGCCGTGCCGGACGAGCCGGTCGTCGCGCTCTCGGGCGACTACGACTTCCAGTTCATGATCGAGGAGCTCGCGGTCGGCGCGCAGTTCAACCTGCCGTACGTGCACGTCGTCGTGAACAACTCCTACCTGGGCCTGATCCGCCAGGCGCAGCGGGCCTTCGACATGGACTACCACGTCCAGCTCTCGTTCGAGAACGTCAACTCGCCCGAGCTGGGCGGCTACGGCGTCGACCACGTCAAGGTGGCCGAGGGCCTGGGCTGCAAGGCGATCCGCGTGACCGACCCCGAGGGGCTCGGCGAGGCGTTCGCGAAGGCGCAGGCCATGGCGGCGGAGTTCCGCGTGCCGGTCGTGGTCGAGGTCATCCTCGAGCGCGTCACGAACATCGCCATGGGCGTCGAGATCACGGGCGTCAACGAGTTCGAGGACCTCGCGATCTCGGCCGAGGACGCCCCCACCGCCACCGCGCTGCTCGACTGAGCACGCCGCACCCAGGGAGCAGGAGACATGACGGAGGGCGCGATGGGCACGGGTGAGGTGAGCGGTCGCGGGCACGAGTACGACCTCGTCGTGCGCGGCGAGCGCGTGCTCGTCGCCGGTGGCGAGCACCCGCGCGAGGTAGGTGTCGTCGGGGGAGTGGTCCGCGCGATCGAGCCGCTCGGCGCGGGGCTCGACGGCGCGCGCGTCGTCGAGCTGGGGCCGCACCAGGTGCTGGTCCCCGGGCTCGTCGACACGCACGTGCACGTGAACGAGCCGGGGCGCACCGAGTGGGAGGGGTTCGCGTCCGCGACGCGGGCCGCCGCCGCGGGCGGGGTGACGACGATCGTCGACATGCCGCTCAACTCGATCCCCCCGACGGTCGACGTCGAGGCGCTCGAGACCAAGCAGAAGGTCGCGCGCGACCAGGCGTTCGTCGACGTCGGGTTCTGGGGCGGCGCCGTGCCCGGCAACGCGGACGAGCTGCGGCCCCTGTGGGACGCGGGCGTGTTCGGGTTCAAGTGCTTCCTGCTGCACTCGGGGGTCGAGGAGTTCGGGTACCTCGAGCCGGACGAGCTGGAGGCCGACCTGCGCCTGCTCGCCGACTTCGACGGGCTCATGCTCGTGCACGCCGAGGACTCGCGCGCGATCGAGCGGGCGCCCACCCCGCACGGCGACCACTACGACACGTTCCTCGCGTCGCGCCCGCGCGGCGCGGAGAACGTCGCGATCGCCGCGGTGATCGAGGCGGCGCGCTGGACCGGGGCGCGCGCGCACGTGCTGCACCTGTCGAGCTCGGACGCGCTGCCGATGATCCGGAGCGCGAAGCGCGAGGGCGTGCGCCTCACGGTCGAGACGTGCCCGCACTACCTGGCGCTCGCGGCCGAGGAGATCCCCGACGGCGCGACGCAGTTCAAGTGCTGCCCGCCCATCCGGGAGATCGACAACCGCGAGCTGCTCTGGGAGGGGCTGCTCGACGGCACGATCGACTGCATCGTCTCGGACCACTCGCCGAGCACGCCCGACCTCAAGGAGCTCGACACGGGCGACTTCGGGACGGCGTGGGGCGGCGTGTCGTCGCTCCAGCTCGGGCTCGCGATCGTGTGGACCGAGGCGCGGACGCGCGGCGTGCCGTTCGCGCGCGTCGTCGAGTGGATGTCGGCTCGCCCGGCGGCCGTCGCGGGCCTGCGGCGCAAGGGCTCGATCGCGCTCGGCTTCGACGCGGACCTCGCGGTGGTCGAGCCGGACACGGCGTTCGTCGTCGACCCGAAGGCCCTGCACCACAAGAACCCCATCACGCCGTACGCCGACCGCGCGCTCTCGGGCGCCGTCGTCGCGACGTACCTGCGGGGCGAGGAGATCACCCTCGACCGCCCCACGGGCCGCCTGCTCTCGCGCGGCGACGCGTGAGGGGCTGAGACTCCCGTGCCCGGCCGCGGGGGCCGGGCACGGGGAACCACCTGACCCGCGCACGACGAGGGGCGGCACCGCTGGTGGGTGCCGCCCCTCGTCGCGCGCGAGGTAGAGCCCGGGTCAGCCGAGGTAGAGCCGTGGTCGCCCAGGGTAGAGCCGTGGTCGTGACCACGGCTCTACCCCGGCGGACCAGGGCTCTACCTCGGCGGACCAGGGCTCTACCTCGGCGGGGTGGAGGGCGTGGGGTCAGGACTGCGCGAGGAGCTCGTCGAGCTGCTCATAGCCCTCGCGCACGCCGACCTCCATGCCGCTCGCGACGAAGCCGTCGCGGCCCTCGAACGAGTCGACGAGCGACGTCGCGGTGAGCCGGCTGCGGCCGTCGGGCAGGTCCTCGAACACGAGGCGGTCGAGCGAGACGCCGTCGGGGAAGCCCTCGAACGTGAACGTCTGGACGATGAGCTCGTCCGGGCGCACCTCGTGGACGCTGCCGAAGAACGCGTACTCGTTGCCGTCCGGGTCGACCTGGACGTACCGGTACGCGCCGCCCGTGCGCACGTCCCAGAGCTCGTTGCGCTGGGTGAGGTAGCGCGGGCCGTTCCAGCGCGCGAAGAGCTCCGGGTCGAGGTGGGCGCGGAAGACCTTCGCCGCGGGCGCGTCGAACTCGCGCACGATGCGGACGATCGGGAGGTCCGTGGGGACGACGATCTCGGTCTCGTGGGTGCCGGTGGTGGTCATGGTGCTGCTCCTGTCGTCGGGTCGTTCTCGGTGGTGCCCGGTCGGTCGGGCAGGTCGCGCAGGACGTCGTCGAGGCGGCGGTAGCGGTCCTCGGCCTCGCGCCGGTAGCGCTCGATCCACTTCGTCATGAGGTCCAGCACCTCCGCCTCGAGGTGCACGGGGGCGCGCCGGGCGTCCGTCGTGCGGGTCACCAGGCCGGAGTCCTCGAGCACGCGCAGGTGCTTGGACACCGCCTGGACGGACATGTCGTACGGCCGGGCGAGCTCGCCGACGCTGGCGTCTCCCGACGCGAGCCGGGCCACCATGTCGCGGCGCGTGGGATCGGCGAGCGCCGAGAACACGCGGGAGAGCGGGTCGGCCGTCACGGGACCTCCTCGTGGGGCGCCGGGGTGCGGCGTCCGGTCATCAACTCATCGGTTGACAACGACGCTACGCCGCACTCGGAGAGTCGTCAACCCTTTGGTTGAGAAAGAGGCGTCAGACGCGCCGGGCCCGCTCGAAGTCGTCGAGCGAGACCTTCCGCTCGACGGCGTGGTCGACGATCCGCTCGGGGTACCCGGCCGGCAGCTCGCGCAGCGTCCACGGCTCGTGGACCGCCCGGCCCTCGACCTCCCGCAGCTCCGGCACCCACCGGCGCACGTACGAGCCGTCGGGGTCGAACTTCTTCGCCTGGGTGACGGGGTTGAAAATGCGGAAGTACGGCGCGGCGTCGCGGCCCGTCCCGGCGACCCACTGCCAGTTCAGCTGGTTCTGCGAGACGTCGCCGTCCGCGAGGTGCGCCATGAAGTGCTCCGCGCCGCGCTGCCACCGCACGTGCAGGTCCTTGACGAGGAACGACGCCACGACCATCCGCACGCGGTTGTGCATCCACCCCTCGCCGAGGAGCTGGCGCATCCCGGCGTCGACGAGCGGGTAGCCCGTGCGGCCCTCGGCCCACGCCGCGAGGTACGCGTCCTCGGCGGCACCCTCCGCCCACGCGTCCTCGGGCACGACGTCCCGGAGCGACCGCTGCGCGGCCCCCGGGTGGTGGAACAGGACGTCCGCGTGGAACTCGCGCCAGGCGAGCTCGGAGCGGTAGGCGAGCGCGTCGTCGGACGGCGCGGAGCCGTCGTGCAGGGCGCTCCGCACGTCGGCGAGGAGCGTGCGCGGGTGCAGCTCGCCCCACTTCAGCGGCACCGACATGCCCGACGTCGCGGGCCGGTCCGGGCGGTCGCGCTCGGTCGCGTAGCCCGCGAGGTGGTCCGCGAGGAAGTCGCGCCAGCGCCGTCGCGCCGCGGCCTCGCCCGCTGCGGGGAGCCGGGCGTCGGTACCGGGGTCGGCGGGGACGCCGTCCGACCGGAGCGTGGCCCACGGCACGTCGCGCGGCCTCGGCGCCGGGTCGCGCCAGCCGTGCTCGACCCACGCGTCGCGGAACGGCGTGAAGACCTGGAACGGGGTCCCGGTGCGCGTGCGCAGGCGCCCCGGCGCGACGGCGTAGGGCGAGCCGGTGCGCACGAGGTGCGCGTCGGCGTCGGGCAGCGCCTCCTCGACCGCGACGTCGCGGGCGACGCCGTAGGGCTCGAACGACGCCGCGACGTGCACCTCGCGCGCCTCGACCTCGCGCGCGACGGCGGGCACGACGGCGCGCGGGTCGCCGTGCCGGACGACGAGCCGGCCGCCCGTCGCCTCGTCGAGCGCGGCGAGGCTGCGCGCGAGGTAGGCGCGGCGCGGGTCGCCCGCGGCGCCCCACAGGCGGGGATCGAGCACGTAGAGCGCGACGACCTCGTCGTCCGCGTCCCGGGCGGCCTGCACCGCCGCGACGAGGGCCGGGTTGTCGGCGAGGCGGAGGTCGCGGCGGCACCACCAGAGCGTCGGCATCCGGCCACGCTAACGGTCGCAGGCGGTGCACGCCGGTGGGAGCATCGCAGGATGGGTGGTGACGACCGACGAGAGCAGGACGACGCGCGACGCCGCGCCCTCGAACGCGAGGCGCGCACCGAGCCGGAGGCCGGGGCGCCGCCCCTCGGGCCGGGTACCGCGGCCGGTGTAGGGGCCGCCGAGGGCCCCGCGGCGGGGGCCATCGTCGGGGACCACGCGTTCTTCGGGCACCCGCGCGGGCTGCTGACGCTCTTCACCACCGAGCTGTGGGAGCGGTTCAGCTACTACGGGATGCGCGCGATCCTGCTGTTCTACCTCACGGACACCGTGGCGAACGGCGGCCTGGGCATCGGGGAGACGACGGGCCTCGCGCTCGTGTCGATCTACGGCACCAGCGTGTACCTGCTGTCCGTCGTGGGCGGCTGGCTCGCGGACCGCGTGATCGGGTCCCGGCGCTCCGTCCTGTACGGCGGCATCATCATCGCGGCCGGGCACGTGAGCCTCACGGTCCCCGGCGCGGGCTTCTCGATGGTGGGCATCGCGCTCGTCGCGCTCGGCACCGGCCTGCTCAAGCCGAACGTGTCGTCGATGGTCGGCGAGCTGTACGCGCGCGACGACCCGCGCCGCGACTCGGGCTTCTCGATCTTCTACATGGGCATCAACCTCGGCTCGTTCGTCGCGCCGTTCCTCGTGGGCGCCGCGCGCGCCTGGGGCGGGTACCACGCGGGCTTCGCCGTCGCGGCGGTGGGCATGGCGGTCGCGCTCGTGTTCTTCGTCGCGGGCCGGCGCTACCTCGGCGAGGCGGGGGCGCACGTGCCCAACCCCGTCCGCCCCGAGGAGCGCGCGAAGATCGCGCGGATCTTCCTCCTCATCGCGGGCGGCGTGGTGCTCGTCGGTCTGGTCGCCGTCCTCGTCGCCGGCGGGTTCGAGATCTCGACCTTCATCGACACGATGTCCTACCTGGCGTTCCTCGCGCCGATCGCCTACTTCATCGTCATGTACCGCTCGCCGCGCGTGACGGACGCCGAGCGGCCGCGCGTCATCGCGTACATCCCGCTGTTCGTCGCGGCGATGCTCTTCTGGATGATCTTCGAGCAGGCGGCCACGACGCTCTCGGCGTTCGCGAAGGACCGCACCGACCTGACGTTCTTCGGCGTGGGCATCAGCCCCGAGTTCTTCCAGTCGGTGAACCCGCTGTCGATCATCGTCCTCGCGCCCGTGTTCGCGTGGATCTGGCTTAAGACGGGCGACCGCCCGACGACGGCCAACAAGTTCGCGATCGGCCTCACCCTCGCGTCGGTGTCGTTCCTCTTCCTCGCGGCCGCGTCGGCCGTCGTCGGCGACGGCAAGGCGCCGTCGTGGGTGCTCGTGCTCGTCTACGTGATCCAGACGCTCGGCGAGCTGTGCCTGTCGCCGGTCGGCCTCGCCGCGACGACCCTGCTCGCGCCGAAGGCGTTCCGGTCCCAGGCGATGGCCCTGTGGTTCCTCGCGCCCGCCGCCGGGCAGGCCATCACCGCGCAGGTCGTGCAGGTCACCGAGGGTGCCTCCGACACCGCGTACTTCGGCGGCATCGGCGCCATCACCCTCGTGTTCGCGCTCGCGCTGTTCGCGCTCGCGCCGTGGGTCACGCGGCACATCCGCCACGCCGACGAGCTCGAGGGCGCGCACACCGCCGGGGCCTGAGCGCGACGCCCGACGACGGAGCGGGGCCGCGACGTCGCGGCCCCGCTCCGGTGCTGCGCCGTGGTGGTGCCCGTCCCGCGGCGCGTCAGCGCAGCCAGGCCGCCCGGCGCACGAGGGGGAGGGCCGCCCAGCGGCGGCCGAGGCCCCACGTGTCGCCCGCGAGCGTCGTCGCGAGGACGGCGAGGAGCAGGATCACGAGGACGTGGTCGTCGACGACCGGGTTGGTCGAACCGGCCGCGAGCGGCCACTGCGAGAGCCACAGCATCGCGAAGAGGACCGTGCCGCTCACCGCAGCGACGCGCAGGCCGATCCCCAGCAGGAGCGCGAGGCCGACGCCCAGCAGCCCGAGCATGAAGAGCCAGTCGGTGACGGGGCTCGCCATCGCGGCGAACGTGCTCGCGAGCGGGCCCTGGGCGCCGTTCTCCAGGTAGCCCTGCGTGGGTGCGCCCCCCGCGAGCCACGCGCGCTCGCGCGGGGTCGCGTACCCGAGGCCGACGAGCTTGTCGGTGAACGGCCACAGGAAGACGACGGCCGTGCCGATCCGCGTGAGCGCGAGGGCGTGGCGGGCCGACGAGCGCGTGACGACGTCGTCCTGGGTGACGGGGCCGGTGGTGCGCGCTGCGGCCCCCGGGGTGGCGCCGGGCGGCGCGGACGTGGTGGACGTGGACATGGAGGTGCCCCCTCGGGGAGAGAAGTGGTCGGGTCGGGGCCGGCGAGGACCCACCCCGACCCGAGCGGTGTGCCGCTCCCCGTCGAGGCGTCGCGGTGGTCGTCCGGCCGTGACGTGCTCGCCCACGGTGGCAGGGGTACGGGAGGCGGTTCAACCCTTACGTCCGGATCGCGTGGACATCCCGTAAGTCCCTCGGGGCTACGTACGTAGGCCGCACGACCACGAGACGGACGCCTCGGCCGGACCGCCCGGACGAGGCGTAATGTGACCCGGCGGCCGGAGGATCGGTCGCAGCACCCCGTCGAAGGAGCTGACCCGGAATGAGCCGCCCCCTGCGCTCTCGGACGTCCACCCACGGCCGCAACATGGCCGGCGCCCGCGCCCTCTGGCGCGCGACCGGCATGGGCGCGGAGGACTTCGGCAAGCCGATCATCGCGATCGCCAACTCGTACACGCAGTTCGTCCCCGGCCACGTCCACCTCAAGGACATGGGCGACCTCGTCGCGTCCGCGATCCGCGAGGCCGGCGGCGTCTCCAAGGAGTTCAACACCATCGCCGTCGACGACGGCATCGCCATGGGCCACGGCGGCATGCTCTACTCGCTCCCGAGCCGCGACCTCATCGCCGACTCGGTCGAGTACATGGTCAACGCGCACTGCGCCGACGCCCTCGTGTGCATCTCGAACTGCGACAAGATCACGCCCGGCATGCTCAACGCCGCGCTGCGGCTCAACATCCCGGTGATCTTCGTGTCCGGCGGGCCCATGGAGGCCGGCAAGGCGGTCGTCGCCGACGGCGTCGCGAAGACCCCGCTCAACCTCGTCAACGCGATCAACTACTCGGCCGACGACGCGGTGTCCGACGCCGCGCTCGCCCAGGTCGAGGAGAACGCGTGCCCCACGTGCGGGTCGTGCTCCGGCATGTTCACCGCGAACTCGATGAACTGCCTCACCGAGGCGCTCGGCCTGTCGCTCCCCGGCAACGGCTCGACCCTCGCGACGCACGCCGCGCGCAAGGAGCTCTTCCTCGAGGCCGGCCGCACGATCGTCGGGCTCGCGAAGCGCTACTACGAGGACGAGGACGACTCCGTCGCGCCCCGCTCGATCGCGACCAAGGCCGCGTTCTCGAACGCCATGGCGCTCGACGTCGCGATGGGCGGCTCGACGAACACCGTGCTGCACATCCTCGCCGCCGCGCAGGAGGGGGGCGTCGACTTCGACCTCACCGACATCGAGCGCATCAGCCGCCAGGTGCCGTGCCTGTCCAAGGTCGCGCCGAACCACCCGAACTTCCACATGGAGGACGTGCACCGCGCCGGCGGCATCCCCGCCCTCCTGGGCGAGCTCGACCGCGCGGGCCTGCTCGACCACGACGTCACGAGCGTGCACACGCCGACGCTGCGCGAGTGGCTCGACGACTGGGACGTCCGGGGCGGCAAGGCGACCGAGCGGGCCGTCGAGCTGTTCCACGCGGCGCCCGGGGGAGTGCGCACCACGCAGGCGTTCTCGACGTCGAACCGCTGGGAGTCGCTCGACACCGACGCGGCCGAGGGCTGCATCCGTGACCTCGAGCACGCGTACACCGTCGAGGGCGGGCTCGCCGTGCTGCGCGGCAACCTCGCCGAGGACGGCGCCGTGTTCAAGACCGCCGGGGTCGACCCGGACGTCTTCCACTTCGTCGGGAAGGCGCTCGTCTGCGAGTCGCAGGACGAGGCCGTCGAGAAGATCCTCACCAAGCAGGTCCAGCCCGGCCACGTCGTCGTCGTGCGCTACGAGGGCCCCGCGGGCGGCCCCGGCATGCAGGAGATGCTGTATCCGACGTCGTTCATCAAGGGCCGCGGCCTCGGCAAGGTCACCGCGCTCATCACCGACGGCCGCTTCTCCGGCGGGTCGTCGGGCATCTCGGTCGGCCACGTCTCGCCCGAGGCCGCCGCGGGCGGCGTCATCGGCCTCGTCGAGGACGGCGACGAGATCGAGATCGACGTCGACACCCGCCTCATCCGCCTCAACGTGCCCGACGACGTGCTCGCCGAGCGTCGCGCCAAGATGGAGGCGCGCGAGAACCCGTGGCAGCCGGTCGACCGCGACCGCTACGTCTCGCCGGCCCTCCAGGCCTACGCCGCCATGGCGACGTCCGCCGACCGCGGCGCCGTCCGCGACGTGTCGCTCATCAAGCGCCGCTGACCCGACGACGACGGGCCCGCACCTCCCGAGGTGCGGGCCCGTCGTCGTGCGCGGGCGCGGAGCCCCCCGCGGCGAGGGTCAGCACTCCTCCTCGGACTGCTCCGTGACGACCCACCGCGCGCCCTGCGGCACCATGACGGCGGTGCCGCAGTCGCCGCCGTCGTAGACGACGGACAGCACCGTCGCGTCGGCGCGCTCCTCGCGGACGCCGACCTCGACCTCCGGCACGTCGCCCACGGCCGCGTAGAGACCGGCGGTGGTCGTGGTCATCGACGCGCAGTCCGTGATGCCCGGCCACCCCTGTGCCGTCATCTCGGCGACCATCCGGTCGACGAGCTCCGGTGCGAGGTACCCGCACGCGACCTCGACCTCCGGCGCGCGGCTCGCGGCCAGCCACGCGCGGAACGACTCCTCGGGCGTCTCGACCTGCCCCTCGGGAGCCTCCTCGGCGCTCGCGGTCGCCGTCGCGGTCGCGGTGTCGTCGGGCGTCCCGGTCGTCGCGTCCGGTGCGGGGGCGGACGCCGCGGAGGTGGGAGAGCCGGGGCTCGTGCCCGACGGCGCGGGAGCCGCGCACGCGGCGGTCGCGGCCAGGGCGAGGACGGGCAGGAGGGCTCGGACGGCTCCGGGGCGTGTGTGCACGGCCCCATGATGCCGTGCGCCTCGCACCGCGGTCGGCCCGTCTCGGGCCTGCCCGGCCGGGCGGGCGTCCGTGCCGCGGCGCGTCCGGCGCGTCCCGCCGCGCCCCGCGCCGGTGCCGTTCCTAGAGTGGGGTCATGACTGGGCACACCTCGGGGTCCGACGCCGGACCCGACCTCAAGCCGCGCTCCCGCCAGGTCACCGACGGCCTGGAGGCGACGGCGTCGCGCGGCATGCTGCGCGCCGTCGGCATGGGCGACGAGGACTTCGCCAAGCCGCAGATCGGCATCGCGAGCTCGTGGAACGAGATCACGCCGTGCAACCTGTCGCTCGACCGGCTCGCGCAGGGCGCGAAGGAGGGCGTGCACGCGGGCGGCGGGTACCCGCTGCAGTTCGGGACGATCTCCGTCTCCGACGGCATCTCCATGGGCCACGAGGGGATGCACTTCTCGCTCGTGAGCCGCGACATCATCGCGGACTCGGTCGAGACGGTCGTCCAGGCGGAGCGCCTCGACGGGACGGTCCTCCTCGCCGGGTGCGACAAGTCCCTGCCGGGGATGCTCATGGCGGCCGCGCGGCTGGACCTGGCGAGCGTGTTCCTCTACGCGGGCTCGATCATGCCCGGCTGGGTCAAGCTCTCCGACGGCACGGAGAAGGACGTCACGCTCATCGACGCGTTCGAGGCGGTCGGCGCGTGCGCGCGCGGGCTCATGAGCCGCGAGGACGTGGACCGCATCGAGCGCGCCATCTGCCCCGGCGAGGGCGCGTGCGGCGGCATGTACACGGCGAACACGATGGCGTCGGTCGCCGAGGCGATGGGCATGTCGCTGCCCGGCTCGGCGGCGCCGCCGTCGGCGGACCGGCGCCGGGACGCGTTCGCGCACCGCTCGGGCGAGGCCGTCGTCAACCTGCTGCGGCGCGGCATCACGGCGCGCGACATCATGACGAAGGAGGCGTTCGAGAACGCGATCGCCGTCGTCATGGCGTTCGGTGGCTCCACCAACGCCGTGCTGCACCTGCTCGCCATCGCGCACGAGGCCGAGGTCGACCTCACGCTCGCCGACTTCGACCGCGTCGCGAGCCGCGTGCCGCACCTCGGCGACCTCAAGCCGTTCGGGCGCTACGTGATGAACGACGTCGACCGCATCGGCGGCGTGCCCGTCGTCATGAAGGCCCTGCTCGACGCCGACCTGCTGCACGGCGACGCGCTCACCGTGACGGGCCGCACCGTCGCGGAGAACCTCGCCGAGATCGACCCGCCGGACCCGGACGGCAAGATCCTGCGCGCGCTCGACGACCCGATCCACCACACCGGGGGCATCACGATCCTGCACGGGTCGCTCGCGCCCGAGGGCGCCGTCGTGAAGTCCGCCGGGTTCGACGAGGACGTGTTCGAAGGCACCGCCCGCGTCTTCGAGCGCGAGCGCGCGGCGCTCGACGCCCTGGAGGACGGCACGATCACGGACGGGGACGTCGTCGTCATCCGGTACGAGGGGCCCAAGGGCGGCCCGGGGATGCGCGAGATGCTCGCCATCACGGGCGCGATCAAGGGCGCGGGGCTCGGCAAGACGGTCCTGCTGCTCACGGACGGCCGCTTCTCCGGCGGGACGACCGGCCTGTGCGTCGGGCACGTGGCGCCCGAGGCGGTCGACGGGGGCCCCATCGCGTTCGTGCGCGACGGCGACCCGATCCGGCTCGACGTCGCGAACAAGACGCTCGACCTGCTCGTCGACGCCGACACTCTCGCCGCGCGCCGCGACGGGTGGGCGCCGCTGCCCCCGACGTTCACGCGCGGCGTGCTGGCAAAGTACGCCAAGCTCGTCCAGTCGGCGTCGCGCGGCGCGATCCTCGAGTGACCGCGGAGCGCGCGGGCGTCGGAGGCGCGCACTAGCGTGGTGTCGCACCTCGCCGCAGCGACGGACCCCGGAGGACGGCCATGACCCAGACGGCGGACGACCGCATCACCGCGCGCCAGTTCCACGACAGCGACGGCGTCGAGGACTGGCGGTTCATCCTGAGGACCGTGCAGACGCTGTTCCGCACGGGGTCGTTCACCGCGGGGGTGGAGCTGGTCGACGCGATCGGCGAGCTCGCCGAGGCGGCGAACCACCACCCCGACGTCGACCTGCGGTACGGGTCGGTGACGGTCCGGCTGACCTCGCACGACGTCGGGGGCGTCAGCGAGCGCGACGTGGCCCTCGCCCGGCAGATCTCCGCGGCGGCACGCGAGCTCGACCTCGTCGCGGACCCGACGGCGGTGCAGGACCTCGAGATCGCGGTCGACACCCTCGTCGGGACGGCGGTGCAGCCGTTCTGGCGCGCGGTTCTCGGGTTCGACGAGGGCGCCCCGGAGCTGCCCGCGCCCGAGCTCCGCGACCCGAGCGGGCGCGCCCCGGCGTTCTGGTTCCAGCAGATGGATGCGCCGCGCGAGCAGCGCAACCGCATCCACGTGGACGTGACGGTCCCGCACGACGTCGCGGAGGCGCGCGTCACCGCCGCCATCGCCGCGGGCGGGCACCTCGTGTCCGACCGTCGCGCGCCCGCGTTCTGGGTCCTGGCCGACGCCGAGGGCAACGAGGCGTGCGTGTGCACCTGGCAGGCGCGCGACTGACGCGAGCCGTCGCTCCCGGCCCGACGGCGGCGTGGCCCCCGGCCGGAGGTCAGGCGCGCGCGACGACCAGCTCGTCGTAGCCGGGCACCAGCACCCGCCGCTTGGCGCGGCGCGAGACGACGCGCAGGGGTGCGCCGTCGTCGAACAGCGCGTGCAGGAGCGCGGCGATCTCGGCGCGGGCGAGCGCGGCGCCGAGGCACAGGTGGCGCCCCGCGCCGAACCAGAGCTGGCGCGTCTCGCGCACGTAGGGGCGGTCGGCGCGGAACGGCCCGGCCGCTGTGTTCGCCGCCCACGTGAGGATCATGACGCGCTCCCCGGCGCGCAGGGTGCGGCCCGCGACCTCGACGTCGGCCGACACGCCCCGGCCGATCACCGACGCCGGGCTCGTCACGCGCAGACCCTCGCGCACTGCGTTCTCGACGGCGTCCGGCTCGCCGGCTGCGCGCGTGACGGGGTGGGCGCGCTCGTCGGCCAGGAGCCGGAGCAGGCGGTGCTGCTCGCCCGTGTCGATCAGGAGCGCGGTGGTGCGGGCCATCGCGGACGCCGACGTCTCGGTGCCCGCGACCATGAGCAGGCTCGCGAGCCCGGTCGTCTCCTCCAGCCCGAGGCCGAGCTCGCGGCACCGGCCGAGCAGGCGGTCGGCCGGCGCGTGCCGCCACCCGTCCGGGACGCCCTGGGTCAGCTCGGCGACGATCTCCCGCGCCGCGGCGACCTGGCCCGGCGCGAGGTACGTCGAGCCTGCGCTCCCGAGCGCGATCGACGCGAGGCGCTCGCCCGTCGCGAAGGCCGCGAGCGCGTCGTCGTCCGTCGGAACGGCCTCCGGCGTCGCGCCGGTCCCGGCGACCGCCGCTGAGCCCGGCCCTGAGCCCGCCCCGGTGGCCGCCGGGGACGGGATGCCGAGCAGCGAGATCATCATCCGGCCGACGAGCACGCGCGCGAGCCGGCCGACGTCGACCGTCCCGCCCGCGGCGAGGGTGCGGCGCGCGTCGTCGAGCGCGAGCGACCACGCGCCGTCGACCAGCGCCGCGGCGCTCGCCTCGGTGAAGAGCTCGCGCGAGCGGGTGCGCAGGTCGTGGTGGCCTGGGCCGTCGAACAGGTCGAGGACCCAGTCGCCGAGGATCTGGGCCCAGAGGTGCCCGACCCCGCCCTCGCCGACGATCGTGAAGTGCCGGTGGTCGGTGAGGATGCGGCGACCCACGGTCGGGTCGGCCGTCACCCACCCGAGGCCCGGGACCCGGCGCAGCCCTCCGCCCGGACGCGGCCCGGTGAGCGCGCCGCCCACGAGCAGCACACCGGCCATCGCGGGGCGTGCGGCGGTGAGGACCTGCAGCTCGTGCCGGGTCGTGGGCAGGGCGCGACGTCGTTCGCGGGCGGGCACGGGGGCGGTCGTGGTCGCAGTCACGGGGTCAGTGTGGCGCACCGGGGAGGCCACGGGGCGGCCGCGCCGCCGTCCGGGGATGGGCACTTCACCCCATCGGAACCTGTGGACGACCGCCGTCCGAGGGGGTCTGCTTGGCTACTGTGTCGCGCGTGCCAGAGAACCCACCCCGCCCGGTAGCCCCCGGGTCCGCTCCCATGCGTCCCGCGGCGGTGATCGCCGCCGTCGGGGTCCACCTGCCCGAGCGCGTGGTCGACGTGCGCGAGGCGGAGCGCGCGCTCGCGGAGCGCAACCCGGGCGCGGCGCCGCGCGTGCCGATGGTCTCGCGCCTCACGGGCGTGCGGCAGGTCCGCGTGCTCCCCGACGACTGGGACGCCTCCGACCTCGCCGTCGCGGCCGCGGAGAAGCTGCTCGCGACCCAGGGCCTCGCGCCCGACGACGTCGACCTGCTGCTCTTCGCGTCGGCGAGCCAGGACATGGTCGAGCCCGCGACGAGCCACATCGTCGCCGCGAAGCTCGGGGTCCGGGCGCCCGTCATGGACGTCAAGAACGCGTGCAACTCCGTGCTCAACGCCATCGAGGTCGCCGAGGCGCTCGTCGCGACGGGCCGGTACGGCACCGTGCTCGTCGCGTGCGGGGAGGCGCCGTCGCGCGCCGTGCGCTGGGACGTCCCCGACCGCGCGACCTACCTGCTCTCCGCCCCGGGCTACACCATGTCCGACGCCGGGGCCGCCGTCCTCGTGCGCCGCACCACCGCGGCGGAGGCCGACGCGCGCGACGGCTCCGGCGCCCCCGCGCCCCGCGGCATCCTCGCGAGCGCGTTCGGCGCCGAGTCGACGCACTGGGACGTCGGCATGCTCCCCGGGGGCGGCACCGCGCACCCCCGCGACCTCGAGCGCACCTACTTCGAGATCGACGGGTCGCGGCTCCGGGACGCGTTCCTCGCGCTCGGGCCGGGGGTCGTCCTCGACGCGCTCGGCCGTGCGGGGCTCACGTGGGACGACGTCGCGCTCGTCGCCGTGCACCAGGTCGCCGTCGCCTACCTCGACGACGTGCACGCCGCGCTCGGCCTGCCGACCGGCCGCACGCTCGTCACCGTCGCCGACCACGGCAACGTCGCCTCCGCGACGCTCCCGCTCCAGCTCGCGACCGCGCTCGAGACGGGCCGGGTCGGGCCGGGCGACGTCGTCGTGCTCGTCGGCCTCGCGGGCGGCATCAGCATCGGCGCGACGGTGGTGCGGCTGTGAGCACCCGGCGGTTCACGCGAGGAGTGGCGAGCACGCAGCGGCTCGCCGTCGTGGTGCCCGCGCGCGACGAGGCGCACGGGATCGTCGCGACGCTGGAGGCGCTGCGCGACCAGCAGGACACGGACTTCGACCTCGTCGTCGTGGACAACGGGTCGTCGGACGGCACGGGCGACCTGGCGCGCGCGACCGCGGCGGCGTGGGGCATGACGCGGTGGCGCGTCGTCGACGAGCCGCAGAAGGGCACGGGCGCGGCGGCCGACACGGGGATGCGGGCGGCGATCGCGCAGGGCGCGACGCACCTCGCGCGCACCGACGCCGACTGCCTGCCGCTGCCCGACTGGACCCGACGCGTGCGCGCCGCGTTCGCGAGCGGGCACGACCTCGTCGCGGGACGGCTCGTGCCGCGCACCGACGACCGCCCGGTCTCGCGCGTCCAGCAGGGCGTGCTCTCCGCGGCGGTGAGCGTCGCGAGCACGTTCGGGCGCTTCCGCCCCGGCAACCAGGACCCGTCCTACCTCGGGCCCTACGTCATGGCGCCGGGCTGCAACATGGCGATCACGGCGGCGCTGTACGAGGCGGCGGGCGGGTTCCCGCGCACCGCGATCGAGGACGTCCACGAGGACCGGGCGCTCGTCAACGCGGTGCGCCGCCTCACGCGGCGGTACGGCGCGCACCGCGACGTCGTCGTGCGGGCCTCCACGCGCCGGGCGCACGCGTGGGGCCTCGTCCGCACGCTCGGCTGGTATGCCGACCACCGCTACCGGCCCGAGCTCGTGGACATCCGATGACCGGCACGGCGCTGGCCCCCGCGCCCGCCGGGCTCGCCGCGGCGATGCGTTGGGAGGAGAGGGTCCAGCGCGGGGCGCACCCGCTCGTCTACCCGGCGATCCGGGCCCTGCGGCACCGCGGCCCGGTCGTGCGCGTCCCCGGGATCGGGGTGGTCGTGTCCGACGCCGCGACGGCGCGCGCCGTGCTGCTCGACAGCGAGCACTTCTCCAAGGTGGGCCCGGGGTCGCCGTCGGACCTGTGGACGCCCGTGCTCGGCCCGTCCGTGCTCCTCAACATGGAGGGGGCCGACCACGCGCGCCTGCGCCGGGCGCTGTCGGGTCTCTTCACGCCCCGAGCGGTGCGCGACCTCGTCGCGGTGAGCGTGCCCGACGTCCTCGCAGGCCTCGCTCCGCGGCTGCTCGCGGGCGAACGAGTCGACCTCGTGGCGGAGACGGCGACCATGGCCGGGACGGTCGTCTGCGCGATGACCGGGCTGCCCCCGACGGACGCCGCCGTCCGTGAGGCGATGACCGCCGCGCAGTCCGTGGTCGGGCTCGTGCGCCTGCACCGGCGCAGCCTCACGCCCAGCCAGGTGCGGCACGCGCGCGCCGTCCTCGCACGGCTGTCCGCGCCGGCGCGCGACGCGTACCGCGCGGGGGACCCCGCGACCGTCCCCGGGCGCATGCGCGAGCTCGGGCTCTCGGAGGACGAGGCGCTCGGCGCCGTCGGCGCGTTCGTCCTCACGGGCACCGAGACCATCCAGTCGTTCGTGCCGCGCCTCGTGGCGCTCACCGCGGACACCGGCTGGCTCGACCGGCTCCTCGCGGCCGACCCCGGCGCAGGGCCGGAGGCCGCCGCGCTGCGCGGCCGCGTCGTCGAGGAGGCGCTGCGCGTCACGGCACCGACCCCCGCGATGCTGCGCTCGGTGCGCACCGACGCGACCGTGGGCGACGTCCGCGTCCGCGCGGGGGACCGGGTCGTGATCGCGACGATCTCCTGCTGCAAGGACGCCGGCCCCTTCGACCCGGACGCCCCCGTCGACCCGGCGGTGCGGCACCTGTGGTTCGGCGCCGGACCGCACTTCTGCCTCGGCATGCCGCTCGCCGTCGCGCAGGTGGACGCGGTGCTGGACGCGCTGCGTCCCGTCGTCACCGCGGGGCGGAGCATCGAGGTCGTCGACCGCGCCGTCGCGCGCGGGGTGCTCATCCCGGCGTACCGCTCGCTCGTCGTGCGGGCGGTCGGCGGCGAGGTGCGCGCGCCGGGTCCGGTCGCCGAGTCGGCCGCGTCGTCGGCGGGGGAGGCGGCGTGACCGTGCCCGACGCCGTCCCCCGCCACCTGCTCGCCCCGATCCTCGCCCGCGGGGCCGCCGGGCACGCGTCCGCCGACGCGGTCGCGCTCCGGCGCTGGACGCGGCCGGGCCGCCGCGGTGCGCGCGTGCGCGAGGAGGTCACGTACGCCGACCTCGCGCGGCGCGTCGAGGCGACCGCGACGGCGCTCGCGGCCGACGGCCTCGCGCCGGGCGACCGCGCCCTGTTCTCGGTGCGGCCCCGGCCGGAGGGCGTCGTGCTCGCGTTCGGGGTGGTCCGGGCGGGCGGGACCGTCGTCTTCGTCGACCCCGGCTCGACGCCGGAGCTCTTCGCCGCGCGCGTGGGTGCGGCCGGGCCGTCGCTAGCGACGACCGAGTCGCTCCTCTACGCCGTCTCGCGCGGGCCGCTGCGCCGTCTGGCCCGGTCACGGGGCCTGCTCCTGCCCGACTACGCGAGCCTCCCGCTGCGGCACGTGCACGCCGGCCCGTGGCTCCCCGGGGTGCCGCGCGGCTCGCGCGCCGCCCGCCGCCTCGCCGCGAGCCCGGTCGACCGCGCGGCGCTGCCGCCGCTCGATCCGGACCGTGAGGCGCTCACCGTCTTCACGTCCGGCACGACGGCGCAGCCGAAGGCCGTCGTGCACACGGCCGGGTCGCTGCTCGCCGGGTGCGACCTGCTGCGCGACGTGTTCGCGCTCGCGCCGGGCGACGTCGTGCACACCGACCAGATGCTGCTCGGCGTCCCGGCGCTGCTGGCGGGCGCCACGTGGTCCGTGCCGGCCGACCCGCCGGGCCGCGACATCACGACCTTCGCGCGCCAGCTCGACGGCGCCGCAGGCACGTACCTCGTGCCCGCGGACGTCACGGCGCTGCTCGACGCGATCGAGGCCGGGGCGGTGCCCGCGCACGGGCCGCGCGTCGCGCTCGTCGGCGGCGCTCCCGTGACCCGCGCGCTCCTGGAGCGCGCGACGCGCGTGCTGCCCGGCACGCGGTGGGTCGCGGTGTACGGGATGACCGAGATCCTGCCGGTCGCGGTGGTCGAGGCCCGCGCGAAGCTCGCGTACGCGGGCGACGGCGACCTCGTCGGCGCGCCGCTGCCCGGCACGGTCGCGCGGCTCGACCCGGTCGAGGACGAGGAACCCGAGGACGGCCGCGACGACGGCGTCGGGGAGCCCGGGCACGAGGACGGCGTCGGGGAGCTCGTGCTGTCCGGGCCGTCGCTCATGGCGGGCTACCTGCACGACCTCGACGCCCCCGCCCGGGGCGCGGGCGCACGGGCCGCAGAGCACCGCACCGGCGACCTCGCGCGCCTCGACGACGCGGGGCGGCTCGTCCTCGTCGGCCGCACGCGGGACATGATCATCCGCGGCACGACGAACATCTACCCCGGCCTCTACGAGCCGCGCGTCGCGGCGCTCGACGGCGTCGGCGAGGCGCTGCTCGTGGGGGTGCCCCAGGTGGACGGCGACGAGCGGGTCGCGCTCGTCGTCACCTCGGCGTCGGAAGACTCTCGGCCGGACGCGGGCACCGGGACCGACCCTCGGCCCGACGCCGGTGCGGCGGTGCATCTGGACCCGCACCACCCGCTCGTGGACCGGGTGCGCACCGCGCTGCCGAGCGTTCTCGACCACGACGCGCTGCCCGACGTCGTGCTGCACGCCGACCGCGTGCCGCTCGCCGGTCGCTCGCGCAAGCCCGACCGGGCCGCGCTCTCGCGCGCCGCCGCGCAGTTGGTGGCCGCCGCGCCGCTCGGGAGCGCCGCGCCGACCGTGCCCGCCGCTCCGGCCGGACCCGTCGAGCCGGTGGTAGCCGCCGCGTCGACCGCCGTCGGCCGAGACACGCCCGGCACCCGCGCGTGAGGGTCGTCGTCACCGGGGCGTCGGGGTTCGTCGGCGGAGCGGTCGCGCGCGGGCTGGTCGCCGACGGCCACGAGGTCTGGACGTCCTCCCGCCGCGACCCGGCGGTCGACGGCGCCCGGCACCTCGCCTGGGACCTCACCACCGGTCCGCTCGCCGACCCGCCCACGGTGGACGCCGTCGTGCACGCGGGCGCCGCCGTGTCCGACTGGTGCGCGCTCGACGTCGCGCGCGCCACGAACGTCGCCGGGACGCTCGCAGTCCGCGACACGTTCCCCGACGCCCGGTTCGTGCACGTCTCGTCCGGCAGCGTGTACGACCCGTACCGCCCGAGCGTCCGCGCCCGCGAGGACGAGGCGCCGGTCGCCCGGTACCTCGACGCCTACGGCACGACGAAGGCAGAGGCCGAACGCGCGCTCGCCCGCGACGTCGCGCGGCACCCGGACCGAGGCGCTGTCGTCGTGCTGCGCCCGCACGCCGTCTACGGGCCGGGCGACACGACGCTCCTGCCGCGCGTCGAGGCCGCCGTACGGGGCGGACGGCTCGTCCTGCCCGGCGGCGGACGCGTGCTCCAGTCCCTGACCCACGTGGGCACGCTGCTCGCCGCGGTACGCGCCGCCGTCGTGCTGCCCGACACCGCGGCCCGCGCGCCCGCCGCGGGGGACGGCGCGGCTGGAGGCCCGCTCGTCGTGAACGTCGCCGACGCCGAGCCGGTGGTGCTGCGCGACGCGCTCGCCGCCGCGCTGCGCCGCCGCGGTACCGCCGTGCGGGTCGTCGCCGTCCCGGTCCGCCCCGCCTGGGCGCTCGCGGGCGCGGTCGAGACGGTCGCCCGGCGGCTGCGTCGCCGCGAGCCGCCGCGCCTGACCCGGTACGCGCTGAGCCACCTCGCGATGGAACGCACCTACGACCTCGCGGTCCTGCGCGACGTCCTGGGCGTCGACCCGCCCCCGACGTCGTTCGCCGGGGCGCACGCGTGGTGAGCGATGCACCGGTGCTCGCCCCGTCCTTCGACCCGGTCGTGGGGGACGTCCGCCCGGCGTGCCGGACGCGCGCCCCGCGGCACGGTCGGGCAGGGTGAGGGACGAGACCTGGAGCAGAGAGGACCGACGATGTCGCAGCACGCCCGGACCGAGGCCGAGGACGCACGCCGCGGGGGGTGGCCCGGCGCCGAGACGCCGGCGGAGGCCCCCTGGTGGACGCGCTCGGTCGTCTACCAGGTGTACCCGCGCTCGTTCCAGGACACCGACGGCGACGGCATCGGGGACCTCCCCGGGATCACGCGACGCCTCGATCACCTGGAGCGGCTGGGCGTCGACGTCGTGTGGCTGTCCCCGGTGTACCGGTCGCCGCAGGCGGACAACGGCTACGACATCAGCGACTACGAGGACGTCGACCCGCTGTTCGGGTCGCTCGCGGACCTCGACACCCTGATCGAGGGGCTGCACGCGCGCGGGATGAAGCTCGTCATGGACCTCGTCGTCAACCACACGAGCGACGAGCACCCGTGGTTCGTCGAGTCGCGCTCGTCCGCGCAGAGCCCGCGGCGCGACTGGTACTGGTGGCGTCCCGCGCGCGAGGGCATGGAGCCCGGCGCCCCGGGCGCCGAGCCGACGAACTGGCGCTCGTTCTTCGGGGGCAGCGCGTGGCGGTTCGACGAGGCCTCGGGCGAGTACTACCTGCACCTGTTCGACACCAAGCAGCCGGACCTCAACTGGGAGAACCCCGACGTCCGCGAGGCGGTCTACGCGATGATGCGGCGGTGGCTCGACCGCGGCGTCGACGGCTTCCGCATGGACGTCATCAACCTCATCTCCAAGGACGTCGCGCCCGACGGCTCGCTGCCCGACGGCGAGGTGCACTGGGGCACGTACGGGGACGGGAGCCCGCACTACACGGACGGCCCGCGCGTGCACGAGTTCCTCGCCGAGATGCACCGAGAGGTGTTCGCGCCGTACCTCGCCCGGGGCCGGGAGATCCTCACGGTGGGGGAGACGCCGGGCGTGACGGTCGAGCACGGCGTGCGGTACACCGACCCGGACCGTCGCGAGGTCGACATGGTGTTCCAGTTCGAGCACATGGGCATCGACCACGGCGCGACCCGGTACGACCCGGTCCGGTGGAACCTCGCCGACCTCAAGGCGACCCTCGGCCGGTGGCAGGCGGGCCTCGCCCACCGGGGCTGGAACGCCCTCTACTGGGACAACCACGACCAGCCGCGCGTCGTCTCGCGGTTCGGCGACGACTCCCCGGAGCACCGCGTCGCCTCGGCGAAGGCGCTCGCCCTCCTGCTGCACCTGCACCGCGGGACGCCCTACGTCTACCAGGGCGAGGAGCTCGCCATGACGAACGCGCCGTTCACGCGGATCGAGCAGTACCAGGACGTCGAGTCGCTCGGGTACTTCCGCGAGCTCACCGGTCGCACGGGCGCCCCGCGCCTGCGGACCGACGGGGAGATGCTCGCCGTGCTCGCGCACGCGAGCCGCGACCACGCCCGCACGCCCGTGCAGTGGGACGCGAGCGCGAACGCCGGCTTCACGACGGGGACGCCGTGGCTCGAGGTCAACCCGAACCACACGACGATCAACGCGGAGGCCGCCTGGGCCGACGAGGACTCCGTGGTGCACTTCTACCGGCGGCTCGTCGCGCTGCGCCGGGAGGAGCCGGTCGTCGCGCTCGGCGACTTCCGCATGCTGCTGCCCGACCACGAGGCGGTCTACGCGTTCACGCGCGCCCTCGACGCTCCCGGGCCCGACGGCACGACCGTCCGGGACGAGCTCCTCGTGCTCGTCAACGTCGGCGGCGTCCCGCAGGACGTCCCGGTCGGGACGCTCGCGGGCTGGGAGGCGGCGTCGGTCCTCGTGACCACGCACCCCGGGCGGGCCGACGACGGCGCCCGGCCGGGCGCCGTCGGGCACCTGGAGCCGTGGGAGGGACGGGTGCTCCGGCGCACCGGGCCGCGCCCCGCACGTCCCAGTGCGTGAGACGGCCGCCTCGACACGTGACATCACCGGGACATGGGCGTACAGTCCCAGACGTGCAGACGATCCTCCTTGTAGTACTTCCTGAGCGCGCCCGCTGAGGCCACGCCACCAGGCTTCGTCAGCGCGCTCACCCCTCGTCCAGCCCGGCATCCCGGGTTCGAGGGGTTTTTTGTTGCCACCACAACGCCATCAGCACGGCAGACAGACCGCGGCAGGCCTACCCGGCCACCGCGAGCGCCGCACCCGCGAGACCCGCGAGGACCGGCACCCGCACACCGCGACCAGCACGACCGCACCACCACGGTCGGCTCCGGCTCCCGGCGGAGCGCCCCACGGGGCGCCCGCCGGGCCGAGGCCACGACACGCAGGAGACACCATGGCCCAGGGTCCCACCCCGGCACCTCCGCGACAGGGCGCCCCGGCGCCCGCCGCCGCGGCGCCGAAGCCCGCCCCGACACCCGCGTCGGTCGCCCCGCGCGGCGACGTCCGGCGCGCAGCCACGGCTCGCCCGGCCACCGCCTCGAACGGCGCCTCGACGGGCGAGGAGATGACGGGCGCGCAGTCGATCGTCCGCTCGCTCGAGGAGGCCGGTGCCGAGGTCGTCTTCGGCATCCCGGGTGGTGCGATCCTCCCGACGTACGACCCGCTCATGGACTCCCAGCGCCTGCGCCACATCCTCGTGCGCCACGAGCAGGGCGGCGGCCACGCGGCGCAGGGCTACGCCCACGCGACCGGCCGCGTCGGCGTCACCATGGCGACGTCGGGCCCGGGCGCGACGAACCTCGTGACCCCGATCGCCGACGCGAACATGGACTCGATCCCGCTCGTCGCGATCACCGGCCAGGTCGCCGAGTCGATGATCGGCACCGACGGCTTCCAGGAGGCGGACATCGTCGGCATCACGATGCCGATCACCAAGCACTCCTACCTGGTCACCGACCCGGACGACATCCCGCGCACCATCGCCGAGGCGTTCCACATCGCCTCGACCGGCCGCCCGGGCCCGGTGCTCGTCGACATCGCGAAGTCGGCGATGCAGTCCCGCACCACGTTCTCCTGGCCGCAGGACGTGCAGCTGCCCGGCTACCACCCGGTGACGAAGCCGCACAGCAAGCAGATCAAGGAGGCCGCGCGCCTGCTCGCGACGGCCCGCCGCCCGGTCCTGTACGTGGGCGGCGGCGTGATCCGCGCGAACGCGTCGGCCGAGCTGCGCCGCCTCGTCGACCTGTCGGGCGCGCCCGTCGTGACGACGCTCATGGCGCGCGGCGCGGTGCCCGACACGCACCCCCAGAACCTCGGCATGCCCGGCATGCACGGGACCGTGCCGGCCGTGGCGGCGCTGCAGAAGGCCGACCTCGTGGTGTCGCTCGGCGCCCGCTTCGACGACCGCGTCACCGGTGCGCTGTCCAGCTTCGCCCCGCACGCGCAGGTGGTGCACGCCGACATCGACCCCGCGGAGATCGGCAAGAACCGCGACGTGGACGTGCCGATCGTCGGCGACCTCAAGGAGGTCATCACCGACCTGCTGCCGGAGCTCGAGCGCGAGCACGAGGCCAAGGGCAAGCCGGACGTCGAGGCCTGGTGGCGCCAGATCGACGACTGGCGCGAGACGTACCCGCTCGGCTACACGGAGCCCGACGACGGCCACCTCGCCCCGCAGCACGTCATCTCCCGCCTGGGCGAGATCTCGGGCCCCGAGTCGATCTACGTCGCGGGCGTCGGGCAGCACCAGATGTGGGCGGCCCAGTTCATCCGCTACGAGCACCCGCGGACGTGGCTCAACTCCGGCGGCCTCGGCACCATGGGCTTCTCGATCCCGGCGGCCATGGGCGCGAAGGTCGGCCGCCCCGACGCCACGGTGTGGGCGATCGACGGCGACGGCTGCTTCCAGATGACCAACCAGGAGCTCGCCACCTGCACGATCAACGAGATCCCCATCAAGGTCGCGCTGATCAACAACAGCTCGCTCGGCATGGTGCGCCAGTGGCAGACGCTGTTCTACGACCAGCGCTACTCGAACACGGACCTGCACACCGGCCACGGCACGGCGCGCGTGCCCGACTTCGTCAAGCTCGCCGACGCGTACGGGTGCGAGGGCATCCGCGTCGAGTCGATGGGCGAGGTGGACGCCGCGATCAAGCGCGCGATGGAGATCGACGACCGCCCGGTCGTCATCGACTTCAACGTCTCGCGCGACGCGATGGTGTGGCCGATGGTCGCCGCCGGCGTGAGCAACGACGACATCCAGTACGCGCGGGGCATCTCGCCCGCCTGGGACCGGGAGGACTGAGCGAAATGCAGCGGAGGTTGAGGGCCGCAGTGAAGCAAGGCACTCGGCTGCAGCGCAATGCAGCCTCGATCCGACCCCTGTCCCTGGAGGACTGACCGATGTCCCGCCACACCCTCTCCGTGCTCGTCGAGAACAAGCCCGGCGTGCTGACGCGCGTCGCGGGCCTGTTCGCCCGCCGTGCCTTCAACATCCACTCCCTCGCCGTCGGCCCCACCGAGCACGAGGAGATCTCGCGCATCACCGTGGTCGTCGACGTGGAGGAGCGCCCGCTCGAGCAGGTGACGAAGCAGCTCAACAAGCTGGTCAACGTCATCAAGATCGTCGAGCTCGACTCGTCCGCGTCGGTGCAGCGCGAGCTCCTGCTCGTCAAGGTGCGTGCCGACGGCGCCCACCGCACCGGCGTCCTCGAGGTCGTCAACCTGTTCCGCGCGAAGGTGGTCGACGTCGTCCCCGACGCCGTGACCATCGAGGCGACGGGCACGGGGGAGAAGCTCGACGCGCTGCTCGGGGCCCTCGAGCCCTACGGCGTGCGCGAGATCGTGAAGTCGGGGACCGTCGCCGTCGGGCGCGGTTCCCGCTCCATCACGGACCGTGCGCTGGAACGAGTCGTCCGCTCCGCCTGACCATCGCCTACCCTCGCACCGAGACCCCCGTGGGCGTCGGCGCGCACCGGTCGCCGTTCCGCGCGACACCGCAACAGACCCCTGCACCGCAACGAAGAACCGAGGAGATCCATCGTGGCTGAGCTGTTCTACGACGACGACGCCGACCTGTCCATCATCCAGAGCAAGAAGGTCGCGATCGTCGGCTACGGGAGCCAGGGCCACGCGCACGCCCAGAACCTGCGCGACTCGGGCGTCGAGGTCGTCGTCGCCCTGCGCGAGGGCTCCAAGTCCGTCGCGAAGGCCCAGGACGAGGGCTTCGAGGTCAAGTCCGTGGCGGACGCCGCCGCGTGGGCCGACCTGATCATGATCCTCGCGCCGGACCAGCACCAGCGCTCGATCTACAACGACGAGATCAAGCCGAACCTCGCCACGGGCAAGACGCTCGCGTTCGCGCACGGGTTCAACATCCGCTTCGGCTACATCGAGGCCCCCGAGGGCGTCGACGTCATCCTCGTCGCCCCGAAGGCGCCGGGCCACACGGTGCGCCGCGAGTTCGTCGCGGGCCGTGGCATCCCGGACATCATCGCCGTCGAGAAGGACGCGTCGGGCCAGGCCTGGGACGTCGCGCTGTCGTACGCGAAGGCGATCGGCGGCACCCGCGCGGGCGTCATCAAGACGACGTTCACCGAGGAGACCGAGACCGACCTGTTCGGCGAGCAGGCCGTGCTCTGCGGCGGTGTGTCGCAGCTCGTCCAGTACGGCTTCGAGACGCTGACCGAGGCCGGCTACCAGCCGGAGATCGCGTACTTCGAGGTGCTGCACGAGCTCAAGCTCATCGTCGACCTCATGTGGGAGGGCGGCATCGCCAAGCAGCGCTGGTCCGTCTCCGACACCGCCGAGTACGGCGACTACGTCTCCGGCCCGCGCGTCATCGACGCCCGCGTCAAGGAGAACATGCAGGGCGTCCTCGCCGACATCCAGTCGGGCGCGTTCGCCAAGCGCTTCATCGACGACCAGGACGCCGGCGCGCCGGAGTTCACGGCACTCCGCGAGAAGGCCGCGCAGCACCCGATCGAGAAGGTCGGCAAGGAGCTGCGGTCGCTGTTCGCGTGGAAGCAGCAGGACGCCGACTACACCGAGGGCAGCGCCGCGCGCTGATCCTCGACCTCTGAGCTCGGCTCACCTCTGGGGGTGGGTGACCCCTGTCGCGCGACAGGGGTCACCCACCCCTTCGTCGTCCCACCGGCCCAGGCCGGCCGTTCGTCGTCGCGTCGCGACCGGCCGACGACCGGTGGGCGGGCGGTGCGGGTGGTGCGCGGCCCCGTGCGCCAGGATGGGGGGCATGACCCGACAGGCGGACGAGGGAGACCCGGTGACGGACGACGTGACGGTGGACGAGCGGGCGGCGGAGATCCTGGCGTTCTGGGAGCTGGCGCGGCCCAGCGCGGGCATGGCGCGGCTCGGCGTCGTCACGGGCACCACGGTGTCCGAGAGCGTGCCGCCTCCCGCGTGGTCGTTCGGGGACAACCCGGCGCTGGCGGACGACCTGCTCATGGCGGTGCTCACGGGGGAGAAGACGGCGACGTCGTCGGCCCTGTGGGAGTACGAGGAGACGGGCGAGGCGGTGCCGCGCGTCGGTGAGCTGTCGATCCTGCTCGACGGCGCGGGCCACCCGCGCGCGCTGATCCGCACGACGTTGGTCGAGGTGGTCGCGTTCGAGGACGTCGACGCGGACTTCGCGCACGCGGAGGGCGAGGACGACCGGTCGCTGGAGTCGTGGCGCGTCGAGCACGAGAAGTACTTCCGTCGCGTCCTGTCGCGCGAGTTCGCGCGGGACATGCCGCTGGTGTGCGAGCGGTTCGAGCTGCGCTACCCGCGCTGAGCGCGGCGAGGATGAGCGGTGGCCGGCCGTGCCACGGTCGGCCGGCCACCGCTCGCGAGGTAGGTGAAGAGGACTACCCCGGGACGGAGGGCGCGACGACCGGATGGTCCGGTCGTCCCGCGGCGGCGAGCAGGAGGGTGCGCACGTCCTCGGCGACGACGGAGCGCGCGCCGCGCAGGACGGCGAGCTCGGGGACGGCGCTCGCGACGACCGCTCCCGTCCGCTGGTCGGTGCCGCGCAGGACGGCGGCGGTCGCCTCGGCGAGCGGCGCGCCGCACGCGACGCCCGTGGGCCCGCCGAGCACGACGGCGTCGGGCTCGAGGATGGCGACGACGGGCTGGAGGACGATCGCGACGCGGAGCGCGAGGTCCTGCACGAGGTCGTGCACCGCGGTGCTGTCGCGGTGCGCGGCGAGGGCGGCGACGGCGTCGCCGTAGGCGGAGCCCTCCTCGGTGATGCCGGGGACCCCCGCGCCGGCGCAGAGCTCGACGAGGCGGAGACCGCCGACGAGGTCCTGCACGTTGACCGAGTCGTCGATGCCGGCGGCGGGCACGGGGAGGTAGCCGATCTCACCGGCGCCACCCGCGGTGCCGTGGTGCACGCGGCCCTCGAGCCACGCGCCCATGCCGATGCCCTCGCCCAGCCACAGCAGCGCGAAGCTCTCCTCGTCGCGGCCGGCGTCGCGCTCGGCGATCGCGGCGAGGTTGACGTCGTTCTCGACGTGGACGTCGATGCCGAGCGCGTCCTCGAGGTGTGCGCGCAGCCCGCGACGCGGCCAGCCGGGGAGCTCTCCGACGAGGGCGATGTCGCCGGTGCGCGGCGCGACGGCGGCCTGCACGCCGACGACCGCGGTCGCGACACGGGAGACGGGGATGCCGGCGTCGGCGCAGGCCTCGTCGCGCGCGGCGAGGACATCGGCGGCCGCCGAGCGCTCGGGACCGGCGGCGACGGTCGTCTCGCCGAGCGTGCGGCCGAGCGCGTCGACGACGCTGGCGCGCACCCCGCCGGGCACGACGTCGAGCGCGAGTCCCACGACGACGTCCGTCCGGGCGGCGTACTGCGTGGCCTGGGGGCCGCGCGCCCCCTGCACGGAGCCCGTGGGCTCGATGAGCCCCGACTGCTCGAGCCGTGCGACGATCTGCGAGGCGGTCGGTCGCGAGACGCCGGTGCGGTCACCGATCTGGGACCGGGTCAGCGGCCCGACGTCGAGGAGGAGCTCCAGGGCCGCGCGGTCGTTGATGGTGCGCAGGAGCCCCGGGGTACCGGGGACCCTCGACGTGGCGGGCGCGGTCATGGTCGGTCCTTCGACGGGCTTTAGGAAAGTTTACTAATAGTGGACCGCCTGAGCGCGGAACGCAACTCGACGCCCGTCCGAGACGTGAGACCACCGTCCCGAAGGGTGGCGGCACGGCGTAGGCTCGCCGACATGACGCGCACCATTGATCTGGCAGTCGTGGCCGGCGACGGCATCGGGACCGAGGTCGTCGAGCAGGGGCTCGCCGTGCTCGAGGCCGCCGTGGCCGGCTCGGACGTGAAGGTCTCCACGACGCCGTTCGACCTGGGTGCGCGCCGCTGGCACGCGACGGGGGAGACGCTCACCGACGCGGACCTCGACGCGATCCGCGGGCACGACGCGATCCTCCTGGGCGCGATCGGCGACCCGAGCGTCCCGTCCGGCGTCCTCGAGCGCGGCCTGCTGCTCAAGCTGCGCTTCGCGCTCGACCACTACGTCAACCTCCGCCCGGGCAAGCTGTACCCGGGCGTCACGTCGCCGCTCGCCGACCCTGGCGAGATCGACTTCGTCGTCGTGCGCGAGGGCACCGAGGGCCCGTACGTCGGCAACGGCGGCTCGCTGCGCACCGGCACGCCGCACGAGATCGCGACCGAGGTCTCCCTCAACACGGCGTTCGGCGTCGAGCGGGTCGTGCGCGACGCGTTCGCCCGCGCCCAGGCGCGTCCGCGCAAGCACCTCACGCTCGTGCACAAGCACAACGTCCTCGTGCACGCGGGTCACCTGTGGCGCCGCACGGTGGAGGCCGTCAACGCGGAGTTCCCCGACGTCACGACCGACTACCTGCACGTCGACGCCGCGACGATCTTCCTCACGACGAAGCCCTCGCGCTTCGACGTGATCGTCACCGACAACCTGTTCGGCGACATCCTCACTGACCAGGCCGCCGCGATCACGGGCGGGATCGGCCTCGCCGCGTCCGCGAACATCAACCCCGACCGCACCGCGCCGTCGATGTTCGAGCCCGTGCACGGCTCGGCACCGGACATCGCCGGGCAGGGCAAGGCCGACCCGACCGCCACGGTGCTGTCGGTCGCGCTGCTCCTCGACCACCTGGGCCTCGGCGACGAGGCGCAGCGCGTCGAGGCGGCCGTCGCCGCCGACCTCGCCGAGCGGGGGAGCCGAGTACGCTCGACGGCCGAGGTGGGCCGCGAGCTCGCCGCTCGCGTCGCCGGCTGACACGCCGTCACGGGCCCCTCGCAGGCCCGGGCACCGGTTCGCCGCAGTCCCCGCACCTCGGTCGTCATCGCCCCAGGACCGGATCCCTCCCGTTCTGACCCGGTGGCGCCCCGCGTCGTCGTGCCCTCGCGCGGATCCCCGCACGAGCCGCACCGGCGTGGAAAACTAGGCGGAGACCACCCGGGTCGCCAGGTGAAAGGCCTCATGATGAGCACCCTCGCAGCGCAGCACCAGCCGTCCTCCTCGGCGGAGGACCTCGTCGCCCTGTTCGACGTCCGCCCCACGGACTCCCCGACGCCGCCCGCCGAGCGCGAGGCCGCCATCGCGGCCCCGAAGTTCGGCACCGTCTTCACGGACCACATGGCGCGGATCAGCTGGAACTCGACCGACGGGTGGGTCGACCGCCGCGTCGAGAGGTACGGCCCGCTCCTCCTGGACCCGGCGACCGCCGTCCTGCACTACGCGCAGGAGATCTTCGAGGGCATGAAGGCGTACCGCCACGCGGACGGTTCCGTGTGGACGTTCCGGCCCGAGGCCAACGCGGCGCGCTTCGCCCGCTCGGCGCACCGCCTCGCGCTGCCCGCGCTGTCGGTGGACGACTTCGTCGGCTCGATCACCGCGCTCGTGCGCACGGACGTGGACTGGGTCCCGTCGGGCGAGGAGGCGAGCCTCTACCTGCGCCCGTTCATGTACGCCTCGGAGGCGTTCCTCGGCGTGCGCCCGTCGCTCGAGGCGGAGTACCTCGTCATCGCGTCGCCCGTCGGCCCCTACTTCTCGGGCGGCGTGAAGCCCGTGTCCATCTGGGTGGACCGCGAGTACAGCCGCGCCGGCGCGGGCGGCACCGGCGACGCGAAGTGCGGCGGCAACTACGCCTCGAGCCTGCTCCCGCAGGTGGTCGCGCAGCAGCACGGGTGCGAGCAGGTGTGCTTCCTCGACTCCGCGACGCGCACGTTCCTCGAGGAGCTCGGTGGGATGAACGTGTTCGTCGTCAAGGCGGACGGCTCGGTCGAGACGCCGGAGCTCAGCGGCTCGATCCTCGAGGGCGTGACGCGCTCGTCGATCATCCGCCTCCTCACCGACCGCGGGCACGAGGTCGTCGAGCGCCGCATCCCGCTGACCGACGTCCTCGCCGGGATCCGGGACGGCTCCGTCACGGAGGTCTTCGCGTGCGGCACGGCCGCCGTGATCACGCCGATCGGCCGGCTCGCCGGCTCGGACTTCGACCACACGATCGGCACCGGCGAGGCGGGCTCGCTGACCAGGACGATCCGCACCGAGCTCACGGACATCCAGACCGGTCGCGCCGCCGACCGCCACGGCTGGCTGCGCCGGCTCGCCTGAGCGCCGGCTGCGTCGGCTCGCCCGAGCCCCCCCGCACGACACGGGGCGCCCCTCCGCGGGAGGGGCGCCCCGTCGTCGTACGGACTGCGGCGCGGTGGGTCTGCCCGGGTGCTCCGGGTCAGACGACGGGCGCGGGCCGCGCGACGATCGTCCGCCCCGCGACGCCCGCGAGCAGCGACCACACCGCGACGCCGATGAGCAGGTTGATGAGCCCGGACAGCGCCGCCGCGGTGACGTCGCTCGACCACGCGAACGGGAGGACCGCGATCGCCACCACGACGAGCGCCATGATCCAGCCGAAGAACGCGCGCGGCCGGGGCGTGCTGAGGATGAGCAGGTGCAGCACCCCGGCGGCGAGCAGCGCGAGGATCGCGCCGTCGATCGCCCACGCCGCCTGGCGCGACCCCGTGGCGAAGAGGTCGGGCGGCGGGACGAGGGTGATCGCGAAGATGCGCTCGAAGATGATCACGCCGAGCAGCCCGATGAGTGCGGCGACGAGCGCGGTCGCGGCGGCTCCCGCCCAGAACCGGCCGGCCTCGACCGTGAGGCGCGGGTCCGCCGGGCTCACGGGGGTGCGGGGCTCGGGGAACTGGGCCTGCGGGTCCGTCGGGCGGATCGCCGGGGGCGGGGACTGCGGGGGGACCGGCGGCTGGCCGTAGCGCCGCGTCGGAGGGTTCTGCGGGTCGTAACCGCCCGGGGTCGGGTCGCTCATCGTCACTCCTCGCTCGGTCGCCGTCGCGCCGACGGGCGGCGGGCGGCTCAGTGGATGGACGCTCTGGTCCATCCTGGCGGAACCTGTGGCACCATGTGCCCTGTGACACACCTCGTCTCCCAGCTCATTATCGAGTAGCGCGCCCGGTAGCACCCACCGGACGCGCAGACCTCCCGCACCCTCGGGGGGTTTTTTTGTTGCTGGGCACCACCTCCGCCCGGCGGCACGGACGCCGGGCCCACCGCCTCACGAGGGCCCCGCCCGGCGTCGGGAGACGCACCGCAGGGGCGGGCGCAGCGACGCCCGCGACACGACGAACGGCAGGAAGAGGCACCATGACCTCGGCGACGACCCCCGGGACCGGTCCCCACGAGCCCCGGGTCTTCCACGTCTACGACACGACCCTGCGCGACGGCGCGCAGCAGGAGGGCATGAACCTCTCCGTCGCCGACAAGCTCGCCATCGCCCCGCTGCTCGACGAGCTCGGCGTCGGTTTCATCGAGGGCGGCTGGCCGGGCGCTGTGCCCAAGGACACCGAGTTCTTCCGCCGCGCGGCCAAGGAGCTCGACCTGCGCCGGGCGGTGCTCGCAGCGTTCGGCGCGACGCGCAAGGCCGGGCTGCGGGCCTGGGACGACCCGCAGGTGCGGGCGCTCGTCGACTCCGAGGCGCCGGTGGTCACGCTGGTCGCGAAGTCCGACGTCCGGCACGTCGAGCGCGCGCTGCGCACGACGCCCGACGAGGGTCTCGCGATGATCACCGACACGGTGTCGTTCCTCGTGGGCGAGGGGCGCCGGGTCGTCGTCGACGCCGAGCACTTCTTCGACGGCTACCGGTACGACGCCGCGTTCACGCGCGCGGCCGTGCAGGCCGCGTTCGAGGCGGGCGCCGAGGTCGTCGCGCTGTGCGACACGAACGGCGGCATGCTGCCCACGTGGGTCGCCGAGACCGTCGCGGAGCTGCGCGACGCCGTCGGGCTCCCGCACGGGCGCGACGCGCTGCCGGGGGACGCGCTGCTCGGGATGCACGCGCACAACGACTCGGGCTGCGCCGTCGCGAACACGCTCGCCGCCGTCGAGGCGGGCGCCGCGCACGTGCAGGGCACGGTGAACGGGTACGGGGAGCGCACGGGCAACGTCGACCTGCTCACGGTCGTGGCGAACCTCGAGCTCAAGCACGGGGTGCGCACGCTCACGGGCGAGGGCCTGGAGGAGGCGACGCGCATCTCGCACGCGATCAGCGAGATCACGAACATCTCCCCGTACGCGCGCCAGCCGTACGTCGGGGCGAGCGCCTTCGCGCACAAGGCGGGCCTGCACGCGAGCGCCATCAAGGTCGACCCGGACCTGTACCAGCACATCGACCCGACGGCGGTGGGCAACGACATCCGCATGCTCGTCTCCGACATGGCGGGCCGGGCGTCGATCGAGCTCAAGGGGCGCGAGCTCGGGTTCGACCTGTCGGGCCAGGGCGACCTCCTCACCCGCGTGACGAACCGGGTCAAGGACGACGAGGCGCGCGGCTACACGTACGAGGCCGCCGACGCGTCGTTCGAGCTGCTGCTGCGCGAGGAGATCGCGGGGGAGCGCCCGCCGTACTTCCGGGTCGAGAGCTGGCGCACGATCGTCGAGCGCGCCGGGTCGCGCGGCACCGAGGCGACGGCGGAGGCGACCGTCAAGCTGCACGCCGGGGGCGAGCGCATCGTCTCCACGGGCGAGGGCAACGGCCCCGTCAACGCGCTCGACCACGCGCTGCGGCTCGCGCTCGGGCGCGTCTACCCGGAGATCGAGGTGTTCGAGCTCATCGACTTCAAGGTGCGCATCCTCGACACCGAGCAGGGCACGGACGCCATCACGCGCGTGCTAATCGAGACGACCGACGGCTCGACGTCGTGGTCGACGGTCGGCGTCGGGCCCAACCTCATCGAGGCGGCCTGGGAGGCGCTCACCGACTCGGCGATCTACGGGTTGGTCCACGCGGGCGTCGAGCCGCGCTGAGCCGGAGGTGCGCGCGTCGGGCTTAGGGTGGACGCGTGCGTGGTGAGTACAAGGTCCCCGGTGGCAAGCTCGTGGCGGTCGACGTCGAGGTGGAGGCCGGGCGGCTCGCCCGGGTCGCGGTCAGCGGCGACTTCTTCCTCGAGCCGGACGGCGCGCTCGAGGACATCGACGGCGCCCTGACGGGGATGCCGGAGACGGCGACGGTCGCGCAGCTCGCGAGCGCCGTGCAGGCCGCGCTCGGCCCCGACGTGACGATGGTCGGGTTCTCGCCCGAGGCGGTCGCGATCGCGGTGCGCCGGGCGCTCGGCCGGGCGACGGGGTGGGGCGACCACACGTTCGAGATCGTGCACGAGGGGCCCGAGGAGCCGGCGATGCACCTCGCGCTCGACCAGGTGCTCACGGAGGAGCTCGACGAGGGCCGTCGCGGCCCCACGCTGCGGATCTGGGAGTGGGCGTCGCCCGCGGTGATCATCGGCTCGTTCCAGTCGCTGCGCAACGAGGTCGACCCGGAGGGCGCGGAGAGGCACGGGGTGACGGTCGTGCGGCGGATCTCGGGCGGGGGTGCGATGTTCGTCGAGCCCGGGAACACCATCACCTACTCGCTGTACGTGCCGGGGTCGCTCGTCGAGGGGCTCAGCTTCGAGCGCTCGTACGCGTTCCTCGACGACTGGGTGCTGGGCGCCCTCGCCGACCTGGGCGTGGAGTCGACGTACAAGCCGCTCAACGACATCGCGTCGCCGGCCGGCAAGATCGCGGGCGCGGCGCAGAAGCGCCTGCGCGGGGGTGCGGTGCTCCACCACGTGACCATGGCGTACGACATCGACGCCGACAAGATGACCGAGGTGCTGCGCATCGGGCGCGAGAAGCTCTCGGACAAGGGCACCACGAGCGCCAACAAGCGCGTCGACCCGGTGCGCTCGCAGACGGGCATGGCGCGCGAGGACGTCATCGAGGCGTTCAAGGACCACTTCCGCTCGCGGTACCGCACGGTCGAGGGTGCGGTCACCCCCGAGGAGCGCGAGCGCGCGCAGGAGCTCGCGCGGACGAAGTTCTCCACGCCGGAGTGGACCGCGCGCGTCCCGTGACGCGCGGGGTGCTGCGCGGGGACGTGCGCGGCCGGCGCGGGAGTGTGACGCCCGCCCGCGGGCAGGGCCCCGCGGCCTGAGCGGTCGCCAGAGCCGGGCGACGCCCGGCGATTGTTAAGAACGTGCAACATCTGCCGCCGTGGCTTCCGTTCGCGCACGCGTGGCAGTAATCTCCACACATACGTCCACTGATGGAAGTAAGTTTCACACCGCGGGAGCCGACCGGCCGCGCGGGACCGTCAGGACACACGACCCGGCCGTTCCCCCGACGGCCGACCAGAAAGGAAGTGTCACGGCATGCAGCGACGCAGCACGGTGGCCGTCACGGGCACCCTCGTCCTCGCGCTCGGCCTGGCCGCGTGCAGCTCCGGCGGCGGGTCCGGCTCCGAGGGGACCGGTGGCGACGACGCGACCGACTTCTCGGGCGAGACCCTCACCGTCTGGATCATGGAGGGCACCAACCCCGACGCGGACGCGTTCTTCGACGAGGTGACGACCGCGTTCAAGGACGAGACCGGCGCCGACCTCCAGATCGAGTTCCAGCCGTGGGCCAGCGCCCACGACAAGTTCACGACCGCCATCGCCGGCGGCACGACGCCGGACGTCGCCGAGGTGGGCACCACCTGGACGGGCGAGTTCGCGGACGTCGGCGCGCTCGCCGACCTCTCCGACCGCATCGCGGACGCCGGCCTCGAGGACGACCTCGTCCCCGGGCTCGTCGAGTCCGCGACCCTCGACGGCGGCGTCTACGGCATGCCGTGGTACGCGGGCGTGCGCTCGGTCGTCTACCGCGCCGACCTCTTCGAGGCCGCGGGCATCGAGACCCCGACGTCGTGGGACGAGCTCGTCGCCGCGGCGGACGCGCTCAAGGCGGCGAACCCGGAGATCATCCCGTTCCCCGTCGCGGGCGACAGCCAGTACGGCGCCATGCCGTTCGTCTGGGGCGCGGGCGGTGACCTCGCGGTGAAGGACGGCGACACCTGGACGTCGGAGATCAGCTCGCCGGAGTCGGTCGAGGGCCTCGAGTTCTACACCGGCCTCGCGACCGAGCACGGCTTCTCGACCGCCGCCGCGACGACGTGGAAGGAGACGGACCTCCTCGCCGCGTTCGAGCAGGGCCAGGTCGGCATGATGATCTCCGGCAGCTGGACGCCGGGCAAGATCCTCGCCGACGTCCCGGACATGGAGGGCAAGATCGGCGCCTTCCCGATCCCCGGCCAGACCGAGGGCCTGTCCGACTCGTTCCTCGGCGGCTCGCACCTCGGCGTCTTCGAGGCCAGCGAGAAGCAGGACCTCGCGTGGAAGTTCGTCGAGATGATGACGACCGGCGAGTTCGCGCAGGCGTGGGGCGAGCAGTCCGGCTACTTCCCGGGCCAGACGTCGCTCCTCGAGAAGGTCATCGAGGAGGACGACCCGATCGTCGCGCCGTTCGCCCAGCAGATGGTCGAGGCCGGCCGCTCGGTCCCGGTCACGCCGCTCTACGGCCAGATCCAGGGCAAGAAGACGCTGGAGACGATGCTCCAGTCCGTCCTGTCGGGCAGCGCGACCGTCCAGGAGGCCGCCGACACCGCGGCCGCCGACATGGACGAGACGTTCGGCTCCTGACCTGACGCGTCCGGCCGCGGGCAGCCCGCCCGCGGCCGGACGCCGCCTCCGCCGGCACCCGACCGCCGGCGCCCGCACCACGCCCCGCACCCCGCGACAGGACTTCTCCCATGGCAGACCTTCGAGCCGCGCCCGGCGCCTCGCCGGCCCCGGCCGCCCCGGCCGACCGGCCGCCGTCGAGCACCGTGCCGACCGCCGCACGACGGCGCCGCACGGGCCTCGGCCACCGTTCCCCGCTGCGCCCCTGGCTGCTGCTGGCCCCGGGACTCGTCGTCCTCGGCGTCCTGCTCCTGTGGCCGCTCGTGCGCGTCGTGCTGCTCTCGCTGCAGGACTACGGCCTGCGGCAGATCGCGAGCGGCGAGTCGAACTGGATCGGGCTCCAGAACTACGCCGACCTGCTCGGCGACAGCTACCTGTGGACCACGGTCCTGCCCAACACCGTGCTGTTCGCGCTCGCGTGCGTCGTGCTCACGGTCGCGCTCGGGACGGCGGTCGCGCTGTTCCTCAACACGCTCGGCGGGTTCTGGCGGGGCGTCGGCGCGACGGCGATCATGGTCGCCTGGGCGGTCCCGGCGATCACGGGCACGTACGTGTGGGTGTGGATCTTCGACCCGCTGAACGGCCTCGTCGCCTCGGTGCTCGAGGGCGTGGGCGCGATCGAGCCCGGCACGGTCAACTGGTTCACGGAGCGCCTGTCGTTCTACGCCATCGCGACGCTCAACGTGGTGCACCACGGGTTCCCGTTCGTCGCGATCACCGTGCTCGCGGGGCTCATGACGATCCCGCACGAGCTGCACGAGGCCGCCAAGGTCGACGGCGCGACGGCGTGGCGCCGGTTCTGGGCCATCACCGCGCCCATCCTGCGCCCCGTGTTCGCGGTCGTGACGATCCTGTCGACCATCTGGGACTTCAAGGTCTTCACGCAGATCTACCTCATGCCCGGCGGCAACGGCGGGAACAAGGACGTCTTCAACCTCGGCGTGTGGTCGTACATCCAGTCGTTCGCGCAGGGCAAGTACGGCATGGGCGCGGCGATCGCGGTCCTGCTCACGCTCATCCTGCTCGGCATCACGCTCGTGTACATGCGCACCCTGTTCAAGGAGGAGGAGCTGTGAGCGCCGCCGTCGTCGACACTCGCGCCACCCCCGGGCCCGGCGCCCGCACCGAGCAGGTGCTGCGCGCCCGCCGCCGTCGTCCCGGCGTCGCGGCGGCCAAGACGGTGGGGATCGTCGCCCTCCTCGTCTTCTCGCTCTTCCCCGCCTACTGGATGTTCTCCTCGGCGATCGACCCGGAGGCCGCGACGCGCGGCGCCCGGCTCCTTCCCGCCGGCGTCACGTGGGACAACTTCGTCACCGTGATCGACGACGGCGGGTTCGGCCACTACCTGCGCAACTCGGTGCTCGTCGCGCTCGGCACGGTGCTCGCGTCGTCGGTCGTGGCGCTGCTCGCCGCCGTCGCGGTGAGCCGGTTCCGCTTCCGGTTCCGCAAGTCGATGCTCGTGCTCATCCTCATGGTGCAGATGGTGCCGCTCGAGGCGCTCGTCATCCCGCTGTTCATCCAGATGCGCAACCTCAACATGCTCAACTCGCTCCTGGGCCTGGCGGTCGTGTACCTCGCGTTCGCGCTGCCCTTCGCGATCTGGACGCTGCGCGGCTTCGTCGCCGCGGTGCCGGTCGAGCTCGAGGAGGCGGCGTTCCTCGACGGCGCGTCGTGGGGGCGCATGTTCTGGAAGGTCCTGGTGCCGCTCGTCGCGCCCGGGGTCGTCGCGACGAGCGTCTTCTCCTTCATCACCGCGTGGAACGAGTTCATCTTCGCGCTGACGTTCCTCCAGCAGTCGAGCAAGTACACCGTGCCGATCGGGCTGCAGAAGTTCTTCGGCGAGAACACGACCGACTGGGGCGCCGTCATGGCCGCGTCGACGATCATCACGCTGCCCGTGCTCGTGTTCTTCGTCCTCGTGCAGCGCAACCTGTCCTCGGGCCTCACCGCCGGGTCGGTGAAGGGATGAGCGGCGCGACGCCTCCGGCCGCGGCCCCGACCGGGGCGCAGCGCGCGGCCGACGTGGTGCGCGCCGTGAACGGCGTGCTCCTGCCCGGGTTCACCGGCACGGACGACCTGCCGGCGTGGCTCGTCGACGCGGCGCGCGACGGCCTGGCCGGGGTCGTGCTGTTCGGGCACAACACGCCCGACGTCGCGACCACCGCGCGGCTCACCGCGCGCCTGCGCGGCGCGTCGCCCGACCTGCTCGTCGCGGTCGACGAGGAGGGCGGGGACGTGTCCCGGCTCGAGGCCGCGACCGGCTCGAGCCTGCCCGGCAACGCGGCCCTCGGGCTGGTCGACGACGTCGCGGTCACCGAGGAGGTCGGCGCCGCGCTCGGTCGTCTGCTCACCGCGACCGGTGTCGACCTCGACCTCGCGCCCGACCTCGACGTGAACTCCGACCCCGACAATCCCGTGATCGGCGTGCGCTCGTTCGGCGCGGACCCCGCGCTCGTCGCCCGCCACGGCGCGGCGTTCGTCCGCGGACTGCACGCGGGCGGCGCGGGTGCGTGCGGCAAGCACTTCCCAGGGCACGGCGCGACAAACGTCGACTCGCACCTCGCCCTCCCGGTCGTGGACGCGAGCCTCGACGAGCTCCGCGCGCGCGACCTGCCCCCGTTCGTCGCGACCATGGCCCCGGACGCCGGACCCGGCGACGTGCTGCTCGACGCCGTGATGACGGCGCACGTCGTCGTCGCCGCGCTCGGCGCGCTGCCCGCGACGCTCGAGCCCGCCGTCGGCGCGCTCGTGCGCGAGCTCGGGTTCGACGGCCCGATCGTCACCGACGCGCTCGACATGGGCGCGGTCGCGACGTTCGCGGCGGACGGCGCGGGCTCCTCGTCCCGTGCCGACGACGCCGCGCCGCACGGCATCGGCGAGGTCGCGGTCCGCGCGGTGGAGGCCGGCGCCGACCTGCTGTGCCTGGGCACGACCGTCGGTCGCGACGACGAGGTCCTGTTCCGCCAGGCGCAGCGCGCGCTCGTGGACGCCGTCGCGTCCGGCCGGGTCACGGTCGAGCGCCTGCACGCGTCCGCCGCGCGCACGGCGCGCACCCTCGCCGCGGTGCGCGCGCGCCAGGCCGCGAGCGGCGTCGTCCCCTCGCCGGAGTCCGCGCGCGCCGCGCTCGACGCCCTCGACCAGGTGGGCGCCCGCGTCGCGGCGCGCGCCGTCCGGTTCGCCGGGCCCGCGCCGCAGGATCCGCCCGTCCCCACGGCACCCGACGTCGTCGACCTGCGCCTGCGGTTCGACCACGCCGCGGGCCGCACCGCGCAGCACGTCCAGCGCGCGCTCGACGACGCGTTCGGCCCCGACGTGCGGCACCTGCGCCCGGCCGACGCCGAGGCGTGGGCGCGCACGCTCGACGCCGTGCGCGCGGGCGACCGCCCGCTCGTCGTCCTCACGCGCGAGCCGGTGCCCGGCTCGGGCGAGCACGAGCGGCTCACGGAGCTGCTCGTCGCGCGGCCGGACGCCGCCGTCGTGCACACCGGGTTCCCCGGCGCCGTCGGCTCGTGGTTCGGCGCGGGCCGCACGGTCGTGGTCGCGTGCGGGACGGGGCGCGCCAACGCGCGCGCCGCCGTCGCGCTCCTGCGGGGGACGACGGGCCCCCGCGCGCGCACCGGTACGGAGACACCTCGAGTCGACCCGACCGTCGGCGTGCAACGGGAGGGAGAGCGATGATCGTCCTCGGACTGTCCTCCGGCACGTCGGTCGACGCGATCGACGCGGCCGCGGCCGACCTCACGCTCGGCGACGACGGCGTGCTGCGCATGCGGCCCCTCGGCCACACGGAGTACGCGTGGCCGCGCGCCCTGCGCGAGCGCATCCTCAAGGCGCTGCCGCCCGCCGCCGTCGACGTGGCCGAGGTGGCCCAGCTCGACACCCTCATCGGGCAGGAGCTCGGCCGTGCCGGTCGGCGCGCGATCGACGACGTCGCCGGCGGCGACGTCGACCTCGTCGCGTCCCACGGCCAGACGATCTACCACTGGGTCGTCGGGGCGCGGGCCCGCGGCACGCTCCAGCTCGGCAACGCCGCGTGGGTCGCCGAGCACGTCAAGCGCCCGGTCATCAGCGACTTCCGCGTGGCCGACGTCGCGGCGGGCGGCCACGGCGCGCCGCTCGTCAGCGTGCTCGACGCGCTCTGGCTCGGGCGCGAGGACGCGGGCGCCGACGCGACCGCGGACGCCGGGCTCACCGCGGCGCTCAACATCGGGGGGATCGCGAACGTGTCCCTCGTGGGGCGCGTCGACGACCCGGTCACCGGCTGGGACACGGGCCCGGGCAACTGCCTGCTCGACGTGGCCGTCGCGGAGCTCACCGACGGCCGTCTCGCGTACGACAAGGACGGCGAGCTCGCCGCGCAGGGCACGGTCGACCCGGTGGCGCTCGCCGCCCTGCTCGACGACCCGTACTTCGCCGCGCCCGCCCCGAAGTCGACGGGCCGCGAGCTCTTCGACACGACGTACACGGCCCGCCGGCTCGCGTCCGTGCGCCCGGGGCTCACCGGCCCCGACCTCGTCGCGACGCTCACCGAGCTGACCGCGGTCAGCGTCGCCGACGCGCTCGCGGGCCGCGACGTGCGCCGCGTCGTCGCGTCCGGCGGGGGAGCGCGCAACCCCGTGCTCCTCGACCGGCTGCGCGCGGCGCTCGCCGAGCGCGTGCCGCACGCGTGCGAGGTCGTGACGTCCGAGGCGCTCGGCCTGCCGGTCGACGCGAAGGAGGCGTACCTCTTCGCGCTCCTCGGCTTCCTGTCGGCCCACGGGCTGCCGGGCACCGCCGCCGGCGAGCACCGCCGTCGGGCGACGGGGGCCCGCCGCGCGGTCGTCCTCGGCTCGCTCACCCCGCCCACGCCGCTGCCGTGGCCCGCCGCGAGCGGCCCGGTGCGCCGTCTGGCGCTCGCCAACACCCCGCACGGCCTGCACCCGGGCCCGCGCACCCAGGGTCCGCTGCCGGACCCGACGAAGGGAACCTCCCGATGACCGACCCGACCGTCGCCACGAGCGGCACTCCGAGCGGGGCTGCGAGCACCACCTCGAGCCCCGACGAGTGGCAGGAGCTGGTGCGCCTCGCCTCGCCGACCGAGGAGCGCAACCCGCGCACGACCGACGTCGACCTGCTCCCGACGGCGGACGTCGTCCGGCTCATCACCGAGGAGGACGCCGTCGTCGCGGACGCGGTGCGGGCCCAGCGCGGCCGCATCGCGCAGGCCGTCGACCTCGCCGTGGAGGCGCTGCGCTCCGGCGGCCGCGTGCACTACGTGGGGTCGGGCACGTCGGGTCGCCTCGGCGTGCTCGACGCCGTCGAGCTCCTGCCGACGTACGGCGTGGGCGAGGAGTGGTTCGTCGCGCACCTCGCGGGCGGCGTGGGCGCGATGATGCTGGCCGTCGAGGGGGCGGAGGACGACGTGGCGCTCGGGCGCGCCGACGTCGACGCGGTCGGCCCGCGCGACGTCGTCGTCGGGCTCGCGGCGAGCGGCCGCACGCCGTACGTGCGCGGGGCGCTCGACGTCGCGCGCGAGCGGGGGGCGCGCACGGTGCTCGTCTCGGCCAACCCGGACGCGCCGCTCGCGGCCGGGGTGGACGTCGCGATCCTCGTCGACACGGGCCCCGAGGTCGTCACGGGCTCCACGCGCATGAAGGCGGCGACCGCCCAGAAGCTCGTGCTCAACACCTTCTCGACCGCGACGATGATCCGCCTCGGCAAGACGTACTCGAACCTCATGATCGACGTGCGCCCGACGAACCAGAAGCTGCGCGCACGCATCGTCCGGATGCTCGTGCAGGCGACCGGGCTGGGCTCGGCGGAGTGCGAGGACGTGCTGCGCGCGGCCGACGGCGAGGTGCACGTCGCGCTCGTGATGCTCCTCGCGGGCGTCGAGGCCGACGCCGCACGCGAGGCGCTGGCCGGCGACGGCGTGGCTGGTGTCCGCGGCGCGCTCGCCCGGCTGGGCGCACTCCCCGCGCGATGACCACCCCGCCGAGGCAGAGGCCGGGTACCGCGAGGTAGAACCCTGGTCGCGACCAGGCCTCTACCTCGGTCAACCGGGCCCCTCCCTCGGCTGACCGGGGCTCTATCTCGGCGGGGTGGGGCGAGGGCCGAAGACGGCGGTGCCGACGCGGACGATCGTCGCGCCCTCGGCGACCGCGAGCTCCAGGTCGCCGCTCATGCCCATGGACAGCGCGCGGGCGTCCGCGGTCCCGGGCGCGCCCGACCCCACGACGGCGTCGCGCACCGCACGCAGGCGCGCGAAGCCTGCGCGCACCACGGCCTCGTCGGGCGAGTTCGCGCCGATCGTCATGAAGCCTGCGAGCCGCAGTCCGTCGAGCGCGGCGACCGCCGTCGCGAGGGCGGGCGCATCGTCGGGCCGCACGCCCGACTTCGACTCCTCGCCCGAGACGTTGACCTGCACCAGGACGTCGAGCACGCGGCCGTCGCGCGCGCAGCGCGCCGCGAGCGCCTCGGCGAGCGCGAGCGAGTCCACGCTCTCGACCCCGGTCGCGGTGGCGAGGACCTGGTTCACCTTGTTGCGCTGGAGGTGCCCGATCATGTGGACCTCGACCCGCCCCGCCGCCACGAGGCCGGCGAGTTCAGGCGCCTTCGCGACGAGCTCCTGCACGCGGTTCTCGCCGATCAGGTCCGCACCGGCCTCGACGACCGCGCGGACCGCGTCGGCAGGCTGGGTCTTCGTCGCCACGAGCAGCCGCAAGTCCGACGCCGCACGCCCGGCCGCGCGCGCGGCGTCGTCCACCCGGGTCCGCACCCGGGCGAGGTTCTGCGCGATCTGCGCGGGCAGCACGGACGACGGCTCGGGGAGGGGCATGCGGCCAGTCTAGGTAGTCACTCCTCGTGCATCGCCAAGCGACTGGATCGAGCCCTCCTCCCTCCACGCGCCGAGAGAGATGGTGAGTATGGGTAGCTGTCGAGAGGCCGCTACGTCCGCACACAGCGCTCCGCCGAGTGCATGGCAGACGTTCTCCCATGTCCCGTCCCGCGTCCAGTCGGCGAAGTGGTGGGACGCGGTGCTCGTCGAGCCGTAGGCGGCGCGCAGCGTCGGCCAGGAGGCGCCCGTGCGGACCTTGGCAAAGATCGCGTCAACGCTCCTGCGGGCGCGGTCTCCTCGCCCTCGGGAGAACAGAGGAGCGATGGCCCCCCACTCCTCATCCGACAGATCCCGGGGCAATACGCCGATTCCGTGCTCTCTGTGCCACACCTCGGCGGCACACGGGGCTCCTCCGCGACGGGCTTCGCGGTCCTCGAGGACCGCCACGGTGGCGTCCAGTACGTTCAACGCGACGTGGCGGAGCTCGGGCCGCTTGACCGCGCGCAAGGACCCGAGCGTCCCGTCGTCAGCTGCAAGACTCGACACGTGCTCAACAAGGTCGTCGGCACCACGAGCTTCCACCATGTCGCAGACTGAGAGCCAGACGTGGTCTTCCACGAGGTCGGCATCGAGTGACGCGCATGCGCACGGAGGAACGTCGGCCTGGTAGCGGCCCCTGCAGCGATATCCACGGTAGCCCCAGGAGAGTGTGCTCGAGTCGGCGCCCGTGTACGTCCTGCCGCACGGAGAGGTCATCCTCCCGGAGAGTGGGTACGCCGAGCGCCTTCGCGACGGGGTTGTTCGACGAAAGCGTGCTACGAGCGCGTCCGCGTCGCTCTCGCTGACGATTCTCGGTAGAGAGATCCTGACGCTCTCGCCCCAGAGCGGCTCGCCGTCCCGTCCACGGAGAGCATGCCGCCCCCGGAAGTGGATGACGGCGTCGATGGTCGCGGTGGAGAGGACCCTGCTCCGCAGGTTGCCCTCGGTCCAGGGGCGTCCCGAACGGGTTGGTCGACCCTCGATGTTGAGCCTGGCTGCCGCCGCGGCGAACGACACGCCGTCGCGGAGAACGAGGTCGACCGTCTCGGTGATCGTCCGAGCCTCCGACTGGTCGATCTCGAGGTGCGGTGACGAGAGCTGGTCTCTGGCGACGCGGTACCCGAAAGGCGGTCTTCCGCCGATGTGAGGGGCGCCGGTCGATTGCGCCTTTGCCTGAAGTCCACCTTGCGTCCGACGGCGGATGTCATCCACCTCGGCAGCAGCGCGTGCAGCGAGGACCTCCACCACCGCGCGCCCCAACCGGCACAGGTCGTCGACCCTCAGCGACGACACGGCGAGCGCGACCCCAGCGGCGGCCAACGCGTCCACGGTGTCCCAGATGTCTCGTCCTGAACCGAGCCGGTCGATGCTGTCGATCACCACGACCTCGAAGTCGTGTCGCTCGGCAGCGGTCACGAGCGCCGAGAACCCAGGCCGTCGGGAGGGCGCGGAGAGTCGTGAGACACCGAGGTCGACGAAGGATCGAAGGTAGCGCCAGGAACTGTCGTCCGCGTAGGCACGGACTGCGTTCTCCTGGCGAACGAGGCCGAAGCGAGCTGCCTGACGCCTCTGACTGACTCGTTGATACCCGACCGCGCGCGAGCCCGCTGACACGTTGGATGAAGACTCCACGGTGCACCCCTGCTGCTCCTGAACGGCCGACCATCGGCACATGTGTTGGTCGGGAGAGTAGCCATCGCCCCCGACACGCGCGGTGAGCCGCAGGAGTGCTGTACTACCTCGCGATCGGGGCGGCCGTGCCCGCGGTGAGGCGCAGCAGGTCCGCGGGCGCCAGGCCCAGGTCGAGCCCGCGGCGCCCGCCCGAGACGTAGACGGCGTCGAACGCGAGCGCGCTGTCGTCGAGGAACGTGCGGTGGGGCTGCTTCTGGCCCAGCGGCGAGATCCCGCCGACGACGTAGCCCGTCGCGCGCTCGGCCGCGGCGGGCTCGGCCATGCTCGCCTTCTTGCCGCCTGCGGCCTTGGCGAGCGCCTTCAGGTCGAGCTGTCGGTCGACCGGCACGATCCCCACCACGAGCGGGCCGCCGTCGACCACGGCGAGCAGCGTCTTGAACACCTGCTCCGCGGGCACCCCGATGGCCGCGGCCGCCTCGAGCCCGAAGGACAGCTCGCTCGACGGGTCGTGCTCGTACGGGTGGAGCGTGTGCGCGACCCCCTCGCGCTCGAGGAGGGCGACCGCGGGCGTGCCGGCGTGCGCGGAGGACTTCGTCTTCTTGGCCACGGCCCGATTCTGCCGCAGCGGCGCGCTAGACGTTCACGTCGAGCAACGAGCCGATCGCGTACGTCACGCCCATCGCGACCGCGCCGCCGACGACGGTCCGGACCGTCGCGCGGCGCGTCGGCGCGTTGCCGAGGCGTGCCGACCCCCAGCCGGTGAGGACGAGCGCGAGCACGACGGCGACGAAGGTGAGCGGGATGCGGATGGTCGCCGGGGCGAGGAGGATCGCCGCGAGCGGCAGCAGCCCGCCGACGGTGAACGACACGATCGAGGCGACCGCGGCCTCCCACGGGCTCGTGAGCTCGTCGGGGTCGATGTGCAGCTCGGCGTCGGCGTGCGCGGCGAGCGGGTCGCGCTCGGTGAGCTGGACGGCGACCTGGCGTGCGAGGTCGGGCGTCAGGCCCTTCGCCTCGTAGATGCCGGCGAGCTCGTCGAGCTCCGCGTCCGGCATCTCCGCGAGCTCGCGGCGCTCGGTCGCCAGCAGCGCCTTCTCGGTGTCGCGCTGCGTGCTCACCGAGACGTACTCGCCCGCCGCCATGGACAGCGCGCCCGCGAGCAGTGCCGCGCCGCCCGCCGTCGCGATGACGGGGATCGACGTGCTCGTCGCCGCGACGCCCACGACGACGCCCGCCGTCGAGACGATGCCGTCGTTCGCGCCGAGCACCCCCGCCCGGAGCCGGTTGAGCCGCGAGCCCGTGCTCTCCGGGTGGTGGGGCTCGCCGGGGTGCCGACCGGTACGGGGCGTGTCGCTCATGGTCTCACCGTAGGGTGCCGCCGCCGGAGCGCGACCGGTGGCGCGAGACCGTCGACCGCGACCGCCGCGCGTCCTCTACCCTGCTCCGCGTGACGCAGGGGAACTCCACGGACGACCGGCCGACGACGCGCGCGGAGCGCTACGAGCACGGGCGGGCGGTGTTCGGCGCGGTCAACGAGGCGGCGCCCGCCGCCATCGCCGAGGCGCTCGCCGACGTCTCGCCCGAGCTCGAGCACCAGATCTCGGCGTGGGCGTACGGCGAGATGTACGCGCGCCCGCACCTGGGACCGCGGGACCGCCAGCTCGTCACCCTCGGGATGCTCGCCGCGCTCGGCGGGTGCGAGGCCCAGCTCGACATCCACGTGGGGACCGCGCTCGACGTCGGGCTGACGCCCCGGGAGATCGTCGAGGCGCTCCTGCAGTCGGCCGTGTACTGCGGCTTCCCGCGCGCGCTCAACGCGACCGCGGTCGCGAAGGAGGTCTTCGGGCGGCGCGGGCTCCTGCCGGTCGAGTGAGGGCGGGGGCCGGCGCGCCCTCCGGTCTCGCCCGGCCTACAGCGGCCCGACGGCGAGCACCGTCACCACGGGCTCGCCCGCCTCGTCGCTCGCCGCGAGGTCGACGCTCGCCGTGATCGCCCAGTCGTGGTCGCCCGCCGGGTCGTCGAGCACCTGCCGCACGAGCCACGTGCCCGCGGGCACCACGCCGCCGGGGGCGTGCTCCGCCGTCGGGCCCTCGTGGCCCGCGGGCAGCTCGGCGCCCGCCTCGACGACGCGGAACAGCGCCGCGGAGCGGGCCCCGGGCCCGATGCCGATCGCGTCGTCGCCCTGGTCCTCGAAGAGCGGGTCGAGCGCGTCGCCCCACGCGTCCGCGTCCCAGCCCGCGCCGCCGTCGAGCGCGCCGAGCGCGCGGTAGTCCTCGCGCGCAGCGAGCTCCACGCGCTTGAACAGCGCGTTGCGCACGAGGCGGCGGAACGAGCGCGGGTTGCCCGTGACGGGACGCGTCGGCGCCTCGGCCCCCGCCCCGGAGAGCGGGCCGTCGCCCACCTCGGTGTCCGCGTCGTCGTCGACCGGGTGCGCCAGGCGCTCCCACTCGTCGAGGAGCGACGAGTCGACGCCGCGCACCAGCTCGCCGAGCCACTCGACGATCTCCTGCACCTCCTCGGTGCGGTGCTCCTCGGGGACGACCTGGCGCAGCGCACGGTAGGCGTCCGCGAGGTAGCGCAGCACCACGCCCTCCGTGCGCTCGAGCCCGTAGACGGACACGAACTCCGCGAACGTCATGGCGCGCTCGACCATGTCACGGACCACGGACTTGGGGGAGAGCTCGGCGTCCGCGACCCACGGGTTGGACCGCTTGTACATCGCGAACGCGGGCGCGAGCAGCTCCTCGAGCGGCTTGGGCCACGTGATCTCCTCGAGCAGCGCCATGCGCTCCTCGTACTCGTACCCCTCGGCCTTCATCGCGGCGACGGCCTCGCCCTTGGCGGCGTTCTGCTGGGCGTAGAGGACCTGGCGCGGGTCGTCGAGCGTCGCCTCGATGACGGAGACGACGTCGAGTGCGTGGGTCGCGCCCTCGACGTCGAGCAGGTCCAGGGCGGCGAGCGCGAACGGCGACAGCGGCTGGTTGAGCGCGAACTCGCGCGGCAGGTCGCCGACAAGGCGCACGCTCGGGCGGTAGCCCGCAGGGCGCGACGGGTCGGGGACGCGCACGCGCTCGACGATCCCCGCGACGCGCAGCGAGCGGTAGATGCGGAACGTCTGGCGCACGTGCTCGCGGCGCTGCGACTCGGTGTCGTGGTTCGCGAGGAGGAGGTGGCGCATGGCCTCGACCGGGTCGCGGCGCGGGTCGCTCGCGTCGGCCTGGCCGCCGCGACCGTGCTGCGCGGTGCGCGCGAGGACGTTGAGCACCATGGCGTGCGTGACGGTGAAGTGGCTCGTCAGCGGCTCGGGCTCGGCGTCGCGCAGGCGCTCGAACGTCGCGTCGGTCCAGTTGACCGAACCCTGCGGCGCCTTCTTGCGGACGATCTTCTTGAGCTTCTTCGGGTCGTCGCCCGCCTTGGCGAGCATCTTGCGGTTCTCGATGACGTGCTCGGGTGCCATGACGAGCACCTCGCCCACGGTGTCGTACCCGGCGCGGCCCGCGCGCCCCGCGATCTGGTGGAACTCGCGTGCCGTGAGGTGGCGCATGCGCTCGCCGTCGAACTTCACGAGGCTCGTGAGCAGCACGGTGCGGATCGGCACGTTGATGCCGACGCCGAGCGTGTCCGTGCCGCACACCACCTTGAGCAGACCTGCCTGCGTGAGGCGCTCGACGACGCGCCGGTACTTGGGCAGCATGCCCGCGTGGTGCACGCCGACGCCGTGGCGCAGGAACTTGCTGAGCGTCTTGCCGAACCCGGTGCCGAAGCGGAAGTCGCCGAGCTCGGCGGCGATCGCCTCTTTCTCGGACTTCGTCGCGACGTTCATCGACAGCAGGGACTGCGCGCGCTCGACCGCGTCCTTCTGCGTGAAGTGCACGACGTACACGGGCGCGCGGCGCGTGCTGACGAGCTCCTCGATGACCTCGGTGAGCGGCTCGACGACGTAGCTGAAGTGCAGGGGGACCGGCCGCTGCGCGGTGGTCACCTCGGCGACGGGCCGGCCGGTGCGCTCCTCGAGCTCCTCGACGAACCGGGTCGTGTCGCCGAGCGTCGCGGACATGAGCAGGAACTGGGTGTTCGGCAGCTCGAGCAGCGGCACCTGCCACGCCCAGCCGCGCTGCGGGTCGGCGTAGAAGTGGAACTCGTCCATGACGACCTGCGAGATCGCGTCCTCGTCGTCCGCACCGGCGTTCTCGCCGCCGCGGCGCAGCGCGATGTTCGCGAGGATCTCGGCCGTGCAGCAGATGATCGGCGCGTCGGGGTTCACGGCGGAGTCGCCCGTCGTCATGCCCACGTTCTTGGAGCCGAACGCCGCGACGAGCGCGAAGAACTTCTCGCTGACGAGCGCCTTGAGCGGCGCGGTGTAGTAGGTGCGGCCGCCGCGGCCCGAGCGGTGCGCGGCGAGCGCCGCGAACTGGGCGCCCATCGCGACGAGCGACTTCCCCGACCCGGTGGGCGTCGAGAGGATGACGTGCGAGCCGGTGACCAGCTCGATGAGCGCCTCGCTCTGGTGCGGGTAGAGCTCGAGGCCCTGCTCCGTCGCCCACGTGGTGAACCCCTCGTAGAGCGCGTCCGGGTCGGGGGCCTTGCCCGTCGGGGCGGGCACGTGCGCGAGGAGAGCCGGGGTGCGGCCGGTCGTGGTGGTCACGGGACGAGTCTGTCAGGTGTCGCGCAGGCGGGTCGCCGGGCCGCAGCCCGGGGCGATAGGCGAGGAGCGAGACGGGGGTTGATAGCGCTGTCAACGTGTGCGAGGGTAGCCCCGGACGTGCACGGGACGCGCGTCCGGCCTCCGCGTCACCGACGACCACCGAGCCCACGCCGCCGTGGGACGGAGGGAGCACCCCTTGCGGTCACCCGCAGATCACCCGCTCGTCACCTGCCCCTGACAGGGTGGCGCGGGCCCGCCCCGGCCCTCCGCGCCATCCCACCCCCTGACCGACCCTGCCGCCCCGGCGCCCCCGCCGGCGGCCTCTGCCCGAGGACACCATGGCCCCCAGCCTGCCGACCCCCCGATCCCTGCACCCCAGACCCGTGACCCCCGCGACCCCGGACCGCCCGCGCCGACCCGCCCCGCGGCTGGTCGCGGGCGCGCTCGCCGTGGCGCTCGCCGTCGTCGGCCTCGCGCCAACGACCGCCGCGAGCGCCGCCCCCGAGCCGCCGTCGGCCGACTACGCGTCCCTGGTCGACGTCTTCGTCGGCACCGAGGGCGACTACGGCAACGACATGCCCGCCGCGCAGGCGCCGAACGGCCTCGCGAAGGTCAACCCGCGCACGACCCCGGGCCGCAACAACACCGGGTACGACTACGCGCAGTCGAAGATCTCGGGCTTCACGCACACCAACCTCGACGGGGTCGGGGGCTCCGGCGGCGGTGGTGACCTCCTCGTGGTGCCTACGTCCGGGTCGTACACGGCGCGCCCCGGCACGGGCACGTACGCGCACCCGTTCTCGCACGACGACGAGGACGCCGGACCGGGCTTCTACTCCGTCGAACTCGGCAACGTCGCGGGCACGGACGGCGCCATCACTGGCGCGCCGGGCACGATCGAGGCCGAGGTCGCGGCCACCACCCGCTCGGGCGTGCACCGCTACGCGTTCCCCGCGGGCTCGACGCCGAGCCTCGTCGTGGACCTCGAGACGAACAACACGAGCCGCCGGTCGTCCTCGGTGCAGGTCGAGACGCGCGCGGACGGCACCGTGGAGCTGTCCGGACAGGTCACGGGCTACTTCTACAACGCGGCCTACACGCTGTACTACACCGCGCGCACGCTCCAGCCCGCGACGGTGCAGACCTGGGGCGACGACGACCGGCTCGTCGACGCGACGGCCCAGGACGGCGTCGACACCGGCGCGATCCTCACGTTCGACCCGGCGGACGCCGGGGAGATCGGGCTCCAGGTCACCCTGTCGCCGGTGAGCGTCGAGCAGGCGCGGATCGACCAGCAGGTCGAGCTCGGCGACCTGTCGTTCGACGCGATCCGCGACCGCACGCGCGCGGAGTGGAACGCGACGCTCGGGCGGGTCGCGATCGACGCGTCGACGGCGACGGACCCGACGGGCGAGCTCCAGCAGCTCTTCTACACGCACCTCTACCGCATGTTCGCCATGCCGATGAACGCGACGAGCACCTCGGGCACGTACCGCGGCGTCGACGGCGCGGTGCACGCCGCGCAGGGCTTCACGTACTACGACTCGTGGGCCACGTGGGACGACTTCCGCAAGTTCTCCGTCATCGCGTACATCGACCCGGCGCTGTACCGGGACATGGTGCAGTCGCTGGTCTACCTGTTCGCGGACGCCGAGGCGACGGGGACCGGCGGCGGGCTCGGCGGGTTCGTGCACTCCGTCCCGACGGTGCGCTGGGAGCGGTCGTCGGTCGTGGTCGCGGACGCGATCGCCAAGGGCTTCGACGGGTTCGACCGCCTCGACGAGGCGTACCCGGCGCTGCAGCGCCTCGTGGGGCAGTACAGCGCGGACGAGCTCCGGCGTGGCTACGTGGCGGGCAACCCCGGCGCGTCCGTGCAGCGCGGCTACGACCAGTACGGCCTGTCCGTGATCGCGGACGAGCTCGGGCTGACCGACGAGGCCCAGACGCTGCGCGAGCAGGCGTCGTGGCCGATCGAGAAGCTCACCAAGCCGGGCGCGTGGACCGCGGCCGACGGCACGCCGGTCGGCCTCCTCACCCCGCGTGCCGCCGACGGCTCGTGGCAGAGCGCGGACCACGAGCGCTTCGAGGCCGCGAGCCTCTACCAGGGCACGCTCTGGCAGTACCACTGGTACGACGCGTACGACATGGACGCGCTCGTCGAGGCGATGGGCGGCCCCGAGGCGGCCCGCCTCGCGATGCGCCACATGTTCGGGGAGCACGCACCGGACGACGGCAAGGCCATGCTCCACTCGAACGCCAACGAGATCGACCTGCAGGCGCCGTACCTGTTCAACTACACGGGCGAGCCGAGCCTCACGCAGAAGTGGGCGCGCGCGATCTACACGAAGGAGACCTGGAACCGGTACATCGCGACCGGCTCCTCGAGCGCCGTCCCGAGCGGCGGCGGCGAGTTCACGCCGCCCGTGAGGACGAAGGTCTACCGGCTCGACCCGCGCGGGATGCTCCCCACGATGGACAACGACGCGGGGACGATGTCGACGATGTTCGTCGCCGCGGCCGTCGGGCTGTTCCCGGTGACCGCGGGCTCGTCCCAGTTCCAGGTCGGGTCGCCGTTCTTCGACTCGACGACCATCACCTACGACGACGGCAGCGCCTTCACGGTCACGGCCGACGGCGTCTCCGAGGACGCGTTCTACGTCCAGTCCGCGACGCTCGACGGCGCGACGTTCGGCAACACGTGGGTCGACTACGCCACCGTGGTCGGGGGAGCCGACCTCGCGTTCCGCATGGGCGAGCAGCCGAGCGACTGGGGCACGGACACCGCGCCCGCGTTCTCGATGAGTACCGCGACCGACGAGCCGGCCGAGGGACCGCGCGTCAGCGCCGAACCGACCACCGTGCAGACCGGCGACGGCGGCGCGCTCGACGCGACCGTGACGCTCACGCTCGACGGCGCCCGCCTCGCCGCGCCCGCCGGCACGGACCTCGTCACGAGCGGGACGGCGAGCGTCGTCGGGCTGCCCGACGGCGTCACGGCGGCCGTGACGGTCGCGTCGCCGACCGCGCTGACCGTCTCCCTGACGGGGACGGCGTCCGCCGACGCGCGCTTCTTCGTGCACCTGCGCGACGCCGCGCTCGCCGACGGCGTCGCCGCGGCGTCGCTCCAGGGACAGGGCGTCTCGGTGCGCTCGCCCCTGCGGCTGTCCGTGGCGTCCGCCGAGCGCGACGCGCTCGCCGCGCTCGTCGACGACGCCGTGCTCGTGCGGCACGGGAACTACTCCTCGGTGACGTTCGACCGGTTCTCCACCGCGCTGACGAAGGCGCAGGAGGCCCTCGGTGACGAGGCCGCGACGAGCATCGCGCTGCGGTTCGCGGCCGACCGGCTCGGTGCGGCGGCCGACGCGCTCGACCTCACGGGCGGCGGGTACCGCACGCTCGAGGCCGAGCAGTCCGAGGCGTGGTCGGGCGGGGAGCTGAAGAACGAGGCGAACAGCTCGTCCGGCAACCTCGGCGGCGTGCGCTCCGGGTCGTGGGTGCAGTACCGCGACATGACCTTCGAGACCGCCGCCGGGGACACCCCGCCGCGCTTCCTCACGGTCCGGTACGACACGAGCTTCGCCCCGACGGACACGCCGAGCACCGTGCGCGTGCACGCGGGCGACGTGAGCGGCCCTGTGGTCGCGACCGTCGACCTGAAGGGCACGAGCGGCTGGGGCAAGTACACCGAGGTCACGGCGGAGCTCGGCGACGTGCAGGCGCTCGTCGACGCGCAGGTCGTCACGTTCGAGCTGCTCGCGCCGTCCGGGCGGAGCTGGGTCGGCAACTTCGACTGGTTCCGGTTCAGCGCCGAGGACCCGGCTGCCCCAGGTCAGCCGGGCGAGTCCCCGACGGTGACGATCGAGGCCGAGGACTGGACCGCGAGCTCCGGTCGCGGGCTCAAGAAGGAGTCCTCGACGTGGACGAGCGGTCCGGTGACGAACGTCGGCGGCACCGCGGACGGCGACTGGATCGCCTACGGCGAGGTCGACCTGGGTGAGCTCCCGCTCGGCGAGCTGTCGGTCCACTACGTGCACAACGCCAACCGGTCCGGGAACAACTCCGCGCTGTCGGTGTACCTCGACGCGTTCGACCCGGCGAACCCGGGCGAGCCGTTCGTCACCGTGCCGCTGCCGACGACCGGGTCGAGCTGGACCGCGGACGGGACCGCGACCGTCGTCCTGCCCGAGACGGTGCAGGGGACGCACGAGGTGTTCGTGCGCCTGTCGACCGAGCCGTACGCCGACCACCCGTACGTCGCGAACCTCGACAGCCTGACGTTCGCGCCGGGCGGCCCGACGTCGGTCGTCGTCGAGTCCGAGGCCTGGACGTCGAACTCCGGCCGCGGGCTGAAGAACGAGAGCTCGACGTGGACGAGCGGTCCGGTGACGAACGTCGGCGGCACCGCGGACGGCGACTGGCTCGCCTACGGCGAGATCGACCTCGGCTCCGCCGCGCTCGACCAGCTCTCCGTGCGCTACGTGCACAACGCGAACCGGTCCGGGAAGAACTCGGCCCTGTCGGTGTACCTCGACGCGTTCGACCCGGCCAACCCGGGCGAGCCGTTCGTCACCGTCCCGCTGGCGAACACCGGGTCGAGCTGGACCACGGACGGGACCGCCGTCGTCGACCTGCCGAGCACGGTGCGCGGCAAGCACCAGGTGTGGGTGCGCCTGTCCACCGAGGCGTACGCCGACCACCCGTACGTCGCCAACCTCGACAGCATGCGCTTCTTCACCGACGCGTACGACGTCGAGGTCCCGCCGACCGACACCGCGGCGCTCGCGGCGGTGGTCGACGCGGCCGGGACGCCCGAGGCGGAGATCGCGCGGTACGGCCGGATCGACGCGCGCGTCTTCACACGCGAGCTCGCGGCGGCACGGTCCGTGCTCGCCGACGCCGGCGCCACCCAGGCGCAGGCCGACGAGCGGGCGCGGCGCCTCGGCCTGGCGACCGACCAGCTCGTGCCCGCCGAGCGCCGTCGGCTCGAGAACCTCGTGGCGAGCGCCGAGGCCCTGACCGACGAGGGGTACAGCCCCGAGTCCTGGCAGGCCTTCCGCACGGCTCTCGCCGCGGCGACCGGGACGCTCGACGACGCGGCGGCGTCCGACGAGGCGCTGCACGACGCGCGGCTCGCGCTCCAGGGCGCCGTCGACGCCCTGGAGGAGCCGGCCGACGTCGTGCTCGTCGAGGTCGAGGTCAGCCCGCGCTGCCTCGCCGGCAAGCCCTACGTCGCGGTCCGCGCGGTGAACGTCTCCGACGCGGCCGTCGACGTCGAGCTGGCGTCGTCACTGGGCACGAGGTCGTTCGTCGGCGTCGCGCCGGGGGCGAGCGCGTACCAGTCGTTCGCCGCGCGGTCCGCGACGGGCGACCTGGACGTCACCGTCACGGCGACGGGAGCGGACGGGACGCAGACCGTCGAGCAGGTCGTCACCGTCCCGTCCTGCTCCTGACCGCAGGACGCACCACCGACCCGGGAGGCGCCGACGGGGCGCCTTCCGGGTCGGCACCCTGGCGCCTCCGCGGCGGACCGGGCACGCTGGAGCCCCGACCGACGACGGAGGCGCCACCGTGACCGAGGAGTACCAGGGCCGGCCCGCGTTCCACGCGCAGACCCCCGCGGAGTGGCGGGCGTGGCTCGCCGCGCACCACGACGACCCCGAGCCCGGGGTCTGGCTCCTCACGTGGCGGCGCGAGAGCGGCCGGCCGACGTTCGGGTACGAGCCGTGGATCGAGGAGGCGCTGTCCTACGGCTGGATCGACGGGCAGGCCGCGACCGTCGACCAGGACCGGCATGCGCTGTGGTTCACGCGCCGCCGCCCCGGCTCCCGGTGGACGCGCCTCAGCAAGGAGCGGGTCGCGCGCGTCGAGGCGGACGGGCGCCTCACGGACGCGGGGCGCGCCGTCGTGGAAGCGGCCCGGGCGGACGGGTCCTGGACCCGGCACGACGACGCGGAGGCGCTCGTCGTCCCCGACGACCTCGCCGCGGCGCTCGGCGAGCGGCCCGACGCGCGGGCCCGCTTCGACGCCTTCACGCCCGGCGTGCGGCGCTCGATCCTCGGCTGGATCGTCGAGGCGAAGCGGCCCGACACCCGGGCGCGCCGGATCGCGGAGACCGCCGAGCTCGCCGAGCAGGGCGTCGCCGCCCACCAGCCGCGTCGCTGACGGCGCACGGCGCGCCGCACCCCGCCGTCAGGACAGGTCCCAGAGCAGCCGGTAGTACGCGATGCGCTCCGGGTCGGGGTCGATGCCGTAGCCCGCGTAGACGTGGCCGTCGTACCCGGGGCCGTAGTTCCACTCCGTGCTCCACGCCGCGACGGCGAGGTCCGCCCAGCGGTCCGCGACCCCGAGCGACCCGAGGTCGACGTGCGCGGCGAACGTGCCGTCGTCGTGCAGGAGCGTGTTCGGCACGCACGCGTCCCCGTGGCACACGACGAGGCGGTCGACCGGGGGAGCGTCGTCGAGCCGGGCGCGCGCCTCGGCGACGGCCAGACCGCGGTGCTCGGGGAACCACTCGTCGGGCCCGTGCCCCCGTGCGAGCCGGTCGTCGGCGTTCGCGACACGCTGCGCGACGGACCAGGTGAAGGGGCACGACGCGACCGGGAGCGCCTCGTGCAGCGCGCGCAGCCCGCGGCCGATCGCGACCGCCGCGACCGCCGGGTCGCCTGTCCAGCGCGCCTCGACCGCCGACCGCCCCGCGACGGCCTGCGTCACGAGCCACGAGCCGTCGTCGTCCGCGCCCTGGTCGAGGACGCGCGGCACGGGGGTCCGGTCGCCGACCCACGCGAGCCGCTCGGCCTCTCCCGCCAGGTCGATCTCCGGGACGCCCGCCGGGACCCACTTCGCGTACCGGACCGGTCGCGCGGCCTCGCCGCCGCGCGGGTCGAGACGGAACGTCAGCCCGCCGACGGTGTTGCGCCAGACCGGGGTGACGGCGTCGTCCCCCGCGAGCGCGCGGACGACGGCGGGGACGGCCACGGGGCCCGTGGGGATCTCGGCGATGGTCTCGGCGCGGCTCACGCGGGCGATCCTCGCACGCGGGCCGGTCGCCGGTCACAGCCGTCGCCGGCGCGACGCCGGTCTCGTCTGCGCGTCGGCGCGTCAGCGGGGAGAGCGGGCGGCCACGCCGTCCGGCGGGAGCAGCGCGTCGCACGCGGCGACGAGCCGCTCGCGCAGCGCCGCCCCGCGGGCGGCGAACGCGCGCTGGTGCCGCACGTACTCGGCCTTGCCCTCGGGCGTCTCGATCGCCACCGGCTCCAGCCCGTACGACGACACGTCGTAGGGCGACGCCTGCATGTCGACGACGCGGACGTCGCGCGCGAGCTCGAAGGCGTCGAGCACGACGTCCCCGGGGACGGCCGGCGTGAGCTTGAGCGCCCACTTGTAGAGGTCCATCGTCGCGTGCAGGCACCCCGGCTGCTCCAGGGCCGGCTGCGTCTCGCGCGTCGGCCGCAGGCGGTTGAGCGGACCGGCCTCGGGCGTGAAGAAGCGGAACGCGTCGAAGTGGGAGCACTGCACGGGGTGGTCCTCGACGACCCGGTCCGTCCCCTCGTGCCCGAGCCGCAGGGGGAGCGGGTGCCGGTGGTCGCGCCCGGCCGCCTTGTCGCGGTAGACCATGGCCCACTCGTGGAGCCCGAAGCAGCCGAACCGGCCCGGGCGCGACGCGGTGGCGTCGAGCAGGGCGCGCAGGTACCGCACGGTGTCGCCGCGGTCGGCGAGGAACGCGTCGGTGTCGAGCGCGAGGCCGTCGGGCGTGCGCCGGTACCAGCGCCATCCGGCGCGGTCGGCGTAAGGGTCGGGCGCCGCGTCGGTGCCCGGTACCGCACCGCTCGCGGCGGTCGGGGGAGCCAGCACGACGCCCGGCCCCGGGTGCCAGCGCCGGAGCTGGGCCGGACGCGTGGGGTAGTAGGTGAAGAGGAAGTCCTCGATCGCGTGCTTCTGCCCGAGCGGCTTGCGGTGCCGCCACCCGGCCGTGAGCGCGTCCGCGCGCTCGGCGTGGGCGCGGTCGAGCTCCGCCCACTCCGCGACAGGCAGCACGACGGGGCGGACGACGGGCGTCGTCCGGTGGGTCGCGGTGGCGGTCGCAGGCACGCACCCAGGGTACGAGAGCCCACGGGGAAGCCCTAGGAGGACGCGTGCCACGGAAACGAACCGTCACCATCTCGACCCTCGTCGTCGCCGCGCTCGCGTGCGCAGGCATCGCCACGGCGCGCGACGACTTCCCAGCCCTGCTCGACGAACTCCGCGAGACGGCGGGCAGCTCCGCGCAACTGCCGGACGCCACCGCATCACCCGACCCCTCCGTCGACGTCGAGGAGGTTCGGGCGCTACTCGATGAGCTCGAGGTCAAGGGCCGCGCGCCCAAGGCCGGCTACGACCGAGACCTCTTCGGGCCTGCCTGGGCCGACACCGACCGCAACGGATGCGACACCCGCAACGACGTGCTGCGCCGCGACCTCACTGCCGTCACCTTCAAGCAGGGCACGAACGGCTGCGTCGTCCTGAGCGGGACGCTCCAGGACCCCTACACCGGGCAGTCGATCAACTTCGAGCGCGGGCAGGACACGTCCTCGGCCGTCCAGATCGACCACGTTGTCGCCCTCGCCGACGCATGGCAGAAGGGCGCCCAGAAGTGGAGTGCTGAGACCCGCGAGCAGTTCGCCAACGACCCGTTGAACCTGCGTGCGGTCGACGGACCGACGAACCAGCAGAAGGGAGCGGGCGACGCCGCCACGTGGCTCCCCCCGGCCAAGGGCTACCGATGTGAGTACGTCGCTGCGCAGGTCGCGGTGAAGAGCGCGTACGGCCTGTGGGTCACCGCGGCCGAGGCCGACGCCATCGAGCGTGTACTGGAGGGCTGCTGAATCTCGCTCAGCTTGTGCCCTCGTCATCCGGTTCTTCGGGCGGTGGTTCTTGCTCTGAGCGTTCGTGTCGGATGAAGTCTGCGTGCGTGAGCTGTTGGCGCAGCGCCCGGAGTGCCTCCGCCATCTCGGGCGTCAACGGCACCTTGTAGTGGCTGCCGAAGAGGTGACCCACCTCGTGGATCTGCGAGCTCAACCCACGGCTCGCTGCCGCGATCAGACGCTCCCGGTCGCTGTCAGAGAGGTTCCAACTGGGGCCATAGGTCCGGAGAAGATCGTTCTCGACGGCGGACGCTGCCGCGGATACGGTGAGACGGCCCCGGAAGTCGGTGATCCGTTCCAGGGCCCGCTCGGCCTCGACCGCCGCCGCGAGCTCGTCCTCCTCCTCCAGGTTCTGGGACGTGACGGAGATGGCGAGGGCGTCGTCAGCCTTCCTCAAGAGCTCGCGCGTGGAGAGCTGGTAGTACCTCTGTCCCGTCTCGCGCTGGAACTCCGACACCAGGAGCGGGTGCGGCACGTCGCGCCCGCCCGGGACCTTCTGCCACCAATCCGTCTTGGCGTCGTCGGTGATGAGGACGACGTCGGTCCCGTTCTTCCTGGCGTGGGCGAGCACCTCGCACCACAGCAGGTAGTCACCCGCCGCCGCGGACACGCCGCGGCCAGTGATCTTGTGCGCGTCGTCGAACCCCGGGGGTAGGCGCAAGGGGACGCGGACCGTCTCGAAGTCGCGGGCACGCTTCGCGACCTTCTTCGCCCGAGGGGCTCGGCCGACCTGGTCGTCGTCGAGCAGTGTTTCGAGCTCGGCGAGGACAGGGTCGTCGCTCTGGTCGATGCGGTGCGGGTCGTCCTTCTCGAGCTCATCGAGTCCGTCGACGATCGCCTTGACCAGCGGGTTGATGAGCTCCTTCACGCGGGTGGTCGTCTCGTCGTAGCGGCCTTCGCCGCCGCCGAAGGTCTTCACGGACTTCTGGAGCGCGTCCGCCGCCGCGCGGACCGTCTCGTAGGCGGTGCCGATCCCGGCCGCGACCTCGCGACGGTTGCGGTGGAACTCGATGCCCACCTGGTGGGGGAGGAAGAGCCGGGGGCCGATCGCCTTCAGTACCTTGAGTCGCGTGGCGCGCAGGGTCAGGGGAGACGCGGTAGAGGCCGAGCAGCACGTTGGTGTCGAGCACGACCGTCGCCTCACGCAGGGCGGTGTTGACCTCGTCGTCGTCGGGCCGCTCGTAGTGGTGGCTGAACTGGGTTCGCACGCGCACACGCTACGCCCTCGGCGCTCGCTGTCGGTGGGGGCCGATACGCTCCCGCACGGCGACGCCCCTACCGGCTACCCCCTGAGCTGGTCGGGGCTCGTCGCGTCTGGGCTCAGCGGCGCTCGACGGCGTCTGCCCAGAGCCACGCCCAGCCCTCGCTTCCCTCGCGCGAGACGTATTCCCCGGCTATTCGGTCCTCGTCGGGCTCATGCGTCGGTGCCACGCCCGTGCCCTCAGGCATCAGGTCGGATGTACGGCGTCACCTTGACAAGGCCCGTTGGAAGATCAGAGACCGCTCGCGCAAGGTCTGGTGTCACGAGTTTCACCTCGAGGAGGACCTGCGGCTGCACCTGCTCTGTTACCGCTTCGCCGAAGGCGCTGAGCAGTTCGTCGGGGACGTGCGCGTACAGGCCTCGGGCCGTCCCCAGCTCGGTTCGGGTCCATTGGCACCGGACGATCCGGAACTGGGTGATTGGTATGCCCTCCGCGCGCAGCACGCGTTGGGCGGTGGGGGCGTCGAACACGCACAAGTCGCCGACGAGGTCGCTCCCTGGCGTGGTGTGCGCTGCGGCGAGCAGGTCTGCGGCCGTGAGCGCGTCGAGCGCCTTTCTCAGGATGGCGTAGCGCGATGGCTCGATCGGTCTGCCGGCAGAGGCTCTCTGCTGGAGGGGCTTGGGTTCCTCGCGCGTGACGGTCACGCGGGAGACGGCGATGCCGGAGCCGTCCCAGATCCCGTGCACCTTCAGCAGCTCGTCAGGTCGAAGGGTGGGCTCGGGTGGATCGGGCCACGTGGTCCTTACCGTCCATGGCGAGTCGTAAGGGGCAGTCTGCGCATGTTCCGGGTCGAGGGCGAGGCCTGTCTCGCCCTCGACCACAATGGGGAGTCCGGCGGCCACCACTCGTGACCCCGGCTGCAGCCCTTCGATCACGGTGATGGCGCTCAGTAGTTCGTCCCCACCATGACCATCCAGTAGTAGTACCCGGTCGGGCAGCCCGGCACGTAGAACCGCTGGCACTTCCATGACTTGAAGTCCGGTGCCACCTTCTTCAGGTACGCCATACGAGACTGACAGTTCGCAGACGACGTGATGTGGAAACCGTCGTAGGGCGTCCAGGTGATGACCTGCGGCGTGACGATGACCCCGCCGTCATCAGTGTCGACAGCGCCCCGCTCATCGATGCCCTGGAGCTCGCTGGCGACGTGAAGCTGGGCAACCTCGGCCTGGGCGTTCTCAGCAGCTGCGCACGCCGCTGCTGCGGCTGCCGGGCGAGCGCCGACAAGTAGGGCAACCAGGATCGTTGCCAGCACGGCAAGGGGGATCAACCCCTTGCGTGTACGCAAAGCGATCGATTCGTTCATTTCCACGCTCCTCTCTCGTCGGGAGCGTGCGCGAACTCCTGCAGCCCCCTGCTGGTGCCTGGGACGGTACGCCCGAACGTGTTCCTTGTCTCGGGATACCTCGGCCCGCCCGGCTCTGCAGCAGTCGCTACGGGCAACTCGAGGCTCCACTCAACTACCTGACCTGCACAAACAGATCCGATAGCCGGTTAACAGGTAGCGCACGTGGACCTGGCGGCCCGCCCATGCGACGGCCTCGCCGTCGACGCGGGCCTCGCCGCTCTGGCGCTGCGTGACCCACGCGCGCACCGGGATGCCCTCGGCCGGTCGCACGATCCGCTCGCCGCGCCGCGCGAGCTCGGGCGCTTCATCGGCGTGGTCGCGCATCGGGACCGTCTCGATGCCGGACGGTCAGCCGCCCGGAGGCGGACGTCGACGAGTACCCACGACACAATCGTAGTCGAACACCAGTTCTATTGGGTTCTCGCCAAGGCGTCGTCGACGTAGGCGACGCAACTGCTGAGCCCGCACATCTCGTCGCACCCGGATGTTCTCCAGGGTGTTGTTGTCGACGCGGGCCTGACGAGGAGGAGAGGAGCCCGCGGCCAGCGGCGCGTAGCGGGGGTACGAGGCCGGAAGACGGCCCGAAGGCCATTCAGCCCCGAACGGGTGACAAAGGTCCTCGATCTTGTGTCTGGGCGAGCACCTGGCCGAGGTGACTGCCACGGTGGGGCGCGTCGGCCCGCAGGGGGCCAGACGCTTCAGTCGAAGGAGACCGCCAGGCATGAAGCAGCAGATGAGGCGCTCGACCACAGCACTCGTCACCGTGATGGCGCTCTGCGCCGCATCCATTCCCACGGCTGCCGCGCAGGAATCGAGCACCGCCACACAAGACCCGACCACGGACGTGGCCGTGCTTGATGGCCTCGATCCTCAGGCCGAGGTCCTAGTGATCGACGTCGGTGAGGGGCCCGGAGACCTGAGCACCCTTGTCGTCGACGTCAACGACCTGACCGAACGTGAGCAGCACGAGGTGGCGAGCGACCTTGAGATCATGCTCGACGCTGACGCCACCGCACAGGTGCTGCCCGCCGGTGAGGCTGAGAGCCAGCTCGCGCTCGACACAACAGTCGGGGCGGCGCTGCGCGAGGCGGGCGCACCCCAGGGCGGCGGGGGTGTCGTCACCGCGATGAAGACCGCGGCGACAGTCTCGATCAAGTGCAAGGCTGACCGCGAGTTCGTCGACGCCAACAATCGGCTCAGCATCCAGAACAACTGCCCCGTCAAGAAGGTCCACTGGGGGCTGCGTCTGAGCGACGGCTTGAAGAGCATCATCAACTCAACCGTCACTGAGCGTGGTGCCAAGGGCTGGCGTAACGGGATCTCCCTCGGCATGAACGCCCGCCACGCCAACGTGGGCAAGACCTACTGGTTCCACGGCGGGTTCTCGATGAACAGCGTGCCTGCGACATTCAAGTTCGATGACCAGTTCACGTTCACCATCCGCTCGGGAGGCAAGACCCTGCCTGCCTCGCTCTACGTCTGCAAGACCGTCAGGCTGACCGCATGAGCGCCAGCGACAAGCCCCCTGCCGCGGACCTCGCCACCATCACGACCTGGCTCCCCGAGGAGTCCCATGGGGTCGCCACGACCGACACCGATCGCCATGAGGTCTGGATCTTCTTCCCGATGCTCCGCGGCGGATTGCGCACCGACCAGCTCTACGTCGGTAAGCGAGTGCACCTCACCTACGAGCCGACCCCCGACCAAGACGGCTACAAGTGGATCGGGATCGAGGTAACGCCGCTACCCCGATAGTGTCCGGCGCGGGCCCGCAGACACGGGCCCGCGCCCTCGCACTGCCTGCCGCGTGACAGACACCGTCCACGATGCAGAAAGCCAGCATTCCCAACGATCTCTCGCGTCTCGCTCAGGGGAATACGTGTTCGAACAGCGGCGTAGCCTGGACGGGTGACGACGACCGCGCTCGACCCGCTCGAGGTGGCTCGCGCGACCTTGCGTCGCGCCGAGCTACGCACGGGCGTGCGCGCGTCGACGCCGGGCGTCGTCGACCTCGACGACGGCCTGCGGCCGCTCGGCGCGATTCTCGACGACGGGCGCCTGCCGCGTGGCACAGCGAGCGTCGTGACGGGCTCGACGTCGCTCCTGCTCGCGCTACTCGCGACCTCCCAGGGCACCTCGGACTGGCTCGCCGTCGTCGGCGCGCCCGACGTCGGGATGCTCGCGGCCAACGACGCGGGCGTGGCGCTCGACCGCGTCGCCCTGGTCCCCAAGGTAGGGGAGGACCCTGCGGGCGTCGTCGCGGCCCTCCTGGGTCGTCGCGGCCCTCCTGGACGGTATGACCTACGTCGTAGTAGGCCCCGACGCCCACCTCAGCCCATCCGAGCGACGCCGCTTGCTCGCCCGCGCGCGAGAACGCGGCTCGGGGCTGGTGAGTGTCTCACCGTGGGATCAGGCCGCGGTGCGTCTCGACGTCGTCGAGCGCCGCTGGGCGGGGCCGGACCGTGGGGCCGGCTACCTGCGTCGTTGCGAACTCGACGTCGCTCGCACGGCACGCGGCATGACGGACCGCTGGACACTCACCCTGCCCATGCCGGGAAGCCCGCTCGTCGACGCCGTCGACGGCCAAGCGCGCCCGGCAGCGTCGACGCGCCGCACGCGGCTGCGCCTCGTCGGGTAGGGCCTCGCCGCTCGGCGCTCGCGGCCCCGGGTCAGCGGTTGTTGTACGCCTCGACGACGGCGGCCGAGATGCGGCCGCGGTCAGACACCTCGTGCCCGTTCTCGCGCGCCCACTGACGGATCGCTGCCCGGTCGTCGCCACTGGCGGCGGGCACGGTGCGCCGTCCAGCGCGTCGTCCGGCGTCGATGAAGGGCTGGAGCGCGCGCAGGAGCTCGTCGCGGTGCTCGTCGTTGAGGTCGATCTCGTAGACGGTGTTCTGCCACGCGAACCGGTAGGGCTTCGCACCCTCCGTGCCGTCCAAGTCGTCGGTCACGATCACGCGCTTCTGCTGCACCATGCGCCCCATGATCGGGCATCGGCGCCCATGGACGCACCAGAACGGTGCTGGCCCCGTCCCAGCGCTTCGCAAGTGGCCCTCAGGCAGAGGCTCGGGTGATTTCCTGCGCGCTGGCGTCGTCCGGCGTTGAGCCCTCGGGCGGGGGCTGGCTATGGTCAAGCATGAGCAACCAACCGGAGGACCCGCGTGACCCTGACTACGAGGGTCGACGGTTCGCTAGCGACGAAGAAGCCGCCGCGGCATTGCCTGAACCGAGTCTCGACGACCCAGTCGCCGTGGGCATCTTGTTCCTCAAAGCGCTGCGAGACCCGGTGCAGTACTCGAATGCGCTCCACAATCTTGTCACTCCGGAGTCGCTCGACGCCTGGGGAGATTTTTCAGAGGCCGCGAAAGGCCTCGAGGCTATTCAGAACCCGGGCTTTGGAAGCAGGGCAAACAGGGCTCACGATGCCTCGGACGTTGCGTACGTCAAGATTCTCTCCAACATCGAACAATCGTACGAGGTAACAGAGGAGCAGGTGGTCCTCGCAGCAGCGGTGGTGACGCTTGTCTGGAGGCCTGAGTTCGGGCAATGGATGGTACATGGGCTCGGCGACCACATTCGCCCCGAAGACCTGCCACGTACCTCTCCCAACGATGCGCCAGAGGAGAGTCCGGAACCGTAGATTTTTACTCGGCCACTTCAGGGGATGGAAGTTCTATGCCATCCGGTCGTGAGAGCCAGTACGTTCGGTACTCCCGTTGAACGATGAGGCTCGGTGAGCCGGGACTGCTTCGGCCGGGCGAAGGTTCGGCCGAAATGAGGCGGTAGCGCCCGGGCTCTGAATCGTGCGTTTGGTAGATCGGGGCATGGCTGATCGCAAACGACCAGCTGATGCTCCCCCCACTGTCGAGCTGATCAGAGTAGGAGACTCCAGGTGGCTGCCCCTCCAATGACCGCGTTGCGGCATCCTCTTGGGTCACCCAGTGTTCGATCCAGGTCCAGGCGAGAAACTCAATCGAGTGATCTGCACCTGGGGCCAGCGTGACGACCCGGTCGTAGACCCTCTCTCCACCGTCCATCGGCAGGTAGTCGACTCGCAGTTGGACGACTCTCTGGCTGCCGTTGTAGATCCCAATGCGGCCCTGGACACCGAGCGCCTTGCGTGCGTCGGCGGGGAGCGTGAAAGACGCGTCCAGTGGGCAGCGTTCCCAGGAGTTGGCCTGGTAGGGATTCGGCGAGAGCGTCGGTGGCCAGAAGATCGTCTGCTGAGGGATGACCGAGATAGCTGGAAGTGTCGCGTCGATGCGAGCTCGATGAGCCTCTACGACGAGTGCCCTGCTATGGCCTTCCTCCTGCCGCGCGATCTCGAGCGCGTCATTCGCGGTTTCTAGACCTGCTGCTGCTGCCTGGGCCGCCTCGCGCGAGGCATTCGCACTCTTCCGCGTCTCCCACGACTGCCAAGCGACGATTGCTGCTGCGACGCAGGCAGCAGTAGCAGCGACGACCTCGGCTCCATCCGGCATGTCCCGAAGGTAGCCCCGAAAGGGCCCGCAGTACGGGTGAATCTGGAGCAGGGCGCGACGCTACGGTCCGACGTGCTCCACCATGCGCGCCATGGTGATCGCAGATCAGGTTCAGCAGGTAGGGGAGCGCGCGCGTGGCCGCGTTCCGGAGGATCACGGCCTGGGTGGCGCTCGCGGCCCGGGAGGGGCCTCAGAGGGCCCGTGGGAGACGTGGGAGCCGTGGGAGCCCTCGTGGGAGGAGCCTGGGGGCACTGATCCTTGGTGGCCCGGTTGGGGGCCTCCTGACGCGGAGCGCGTGCGGGTGAGCGCGCGGGGCCCGCGGCGCTCGTGGACCTGGACGCGCACGGCCGCGGGGGACGAGTTCGAGCAGGTCGTCGAGGAAGGCGCCGTGCTCGCGGTCGAGGTCGACCGCGGCGGCGGCCCTCGCTCGCAGACCGTCCGCGGCGGGTCGCAGGTCCAAGACGGGGGAGACAGCCGGGCGCTCGCGGTGCTCCAGCTCGTCGTCGACGTCGTGGGGGTCGTCGTGACGGTCGGCGGGCTCGTGGCGACGGTCGCTGCGTTGGGGTGACCCGGCCGTCCCGCGGGGTCGGGCGTCGGAGCTTCGCCGGCTGGGGTCTGGGGGACGGTATGTCCTGGCTCTGGCCCTGGCCCGCGCGGTCCCCGGGTGAGCTGCTCGTCGAGCTAGCCCCCAGGCAGACATACCGCCGTGGGATCTCCTCGAGCTGAGCCGGCGGTGGTATGTCCGGGGGCTCGTGGTCGTCGAGCTGGGCGGCGAGCTCGTCGAGCTAGGGGGAGACATACCGTCGCGCTGGTCTGGCTCGAGCTCTCCTCGAGCTCGAGCGCGCGCCCGGGTTGTCGGGCTGCTGCTGGGGGCCCGCGTCGACGCGGGGCTTCGGTGGGGGCGACGTCGTCGTGCTCCGGGTCTCGTCGCGGTCGTCGTGCGCGGGCTGGTGGGGCGCTCGCGGCCGCGGCGGTCGCTCGTCGACGTCGGCGCTCGCGGCTGGTGGGGCGCTCGCGGGCGGCCGTCGGGGTGGGGGCTCGTCGGGCCGGGGCCCGGGCGGTATGTCTGGGGGGGTGGCCGCGGTCGTCGAGCTGCTGGTCGGGCTCGAGCTGCTCGTCGACGGGGAGCTGGTGGGACATACCGTCGGGCGTGAGCTGCGTGAGCTGCGTGAGCTGCGTGAGCTGCGTGAGCTCGGGGGTGTGGGGATCTCGGTGGGCTGGTCGTCGAGGGGGTGCTCGTCGACGTCGGGCGTGGGGTCACGGGCGTGGGCTACCAGGGCCAGTGGTGGGCGAGGGCGATCAGGGCGAGGCGTAGGGCGGTGGTCGCGGCTTCTCGGTGCCACCAGGGGCGTCCTTGGTGGCGGGCGCGTCGTCGGGGGCTGTGGTGCTCGGGCATGGTCGTCCTCTCGGGTCGTGGGGCCCCGGTCGGGGCCCTCGCTTCGAGGGTGCGGGGGCTGTCGAGCCACCCCCGCGGCGCTCGCGGCCGGGAGCCGGCTCCGGGTCGGGGGCGGTATGTCTGGGCGCGGAGGCCGCGGCTGGGTCGGGGGCGAGCTGCGTGAGCTCGCGGGGGACATACCGTCGTCGCGGTCGGAGCTGGAGGAGATCTCGGCGGCCTGGCTATGGGGCGTCGGCGCGGCGGACTTTCACCCGCCGCGCGGTTTTCCCGATGTGGGCGCGACCGGGAAGAATGGCCGTGAACGTGCTGTGAATACCCGGCGCGTCCGGCCGGCCGACCGCGCGTCGGCCGGCCACCCCGACCCGAACGACCGATCTCGCGGCGAGGCCGCGGAGGAGCACCATGTCGCAGCCGCCCACGGCACCGCAGGACCCGTACCAGTTCGACCCCTACCGGCCGCAGGGCTCCGACCCGGCGCAGGAGGGGCACGGACAGGGGCAGGACGCGTGGGCGTCGCAGGGAGAGCCGCAGCCCCAGCCGTACGGCTCGCCCGACGCCGCGCCCGGGTACGGCGGCACGCCGGAGCAGGCGCCCTACGGAGACCCCGGCCACCCGCCCTACGGTGCCGATCCTCAGGCCGCGTACGGGCAGCAGGGCTACGGCCAGCCTGCCGGGTCCCCGGCGCAGGGGTACGCGCAGCCCTACCCCGACGCCGGGGCGCAGCAGCCGTACGGCCAGCCCTACGGCGACCCTGCCCAGCAGCCCTACGGCGCCGCACAGCAGCCCTACGGGAGCCCGTACGGGAACGGCTACGCCGCGTACACGGCGCCGGCGCCGTCGACGGGCACGATGGCGATCGTCGGCTTCGTGCTGGCGATCCTCGGCTTCCTCGGCAGCTGGATCCCGTTCGTCAACATCTTCGCCGCGGTCATGGGCATCGCCGGCGTGGTGCTCGGCTTCGTCGGGCTGTCGCAGGCGAAGCAGGGCCGGTCGGGCAAGGGCTTCTCCATCGCGGCGATCGTGCTCGGTGTGGTCTCGGTGCTCGTGACCATCCTCGTGTGGGTCCTCTTCGTCGTCGCGGCGAACGAGGCCTCGTCGCAGTACGAGCAGACGCTCTCGGAGATCCAGGAGGACTCCGACCGCGCGCTCGGCGAGTCGACGGACGAGATCCTCGCGAACGACCTCGGTGTCGAGGTCGGCACGTTCGAGGGCACCGCCGACGAGTTCGGCTGGGTCGAGTCGGCCCTGCCGCTCACGCTGACCAACACCTCCGACGAGCCGCTGACGTTCGACCTCGACGTCGACGCCGTCGCGGCCGACGGCACGGTCGTCGAGTCCGACTTCGTCTACACCGACCAGCTCGCCCCGGGCGAGTCGACGACCGTCGAGGCCTTCGACTTCATCGACTCCGAGAACCTCGAGGCCATGAAGACGGCGACCTTCGAGGTCACGCGCGTGAGCGCGTACTGACCGACGCACGGGACCGAGGGACGGACCGGTGAGCACGAGCGACCCCAGGACCCCGCCCGACGACGCGGCGCCCGCACCCGCCTGGGGCACGGCGCCCGGCGCGGCGGGGGAGCGCGAGCCCGCGCCGTCGGCACCCGGCCCTGCGGAGCCCTCGCCGCCCGCGGACGGCGGCGAACGCCCGGCCCCCGGCGACCCCGAGCCCGCACCGACGGCGCAGCCCGCGCGGGTCCGACGGCCGGGGACGGGCGTGCTCGTCACGGCGTGCCTCGGCGTCCTGCTCGTCGGGGCCGTCCTCGTCACCGAGGCCATGACGGCGCGCTGGGGCTGGGCGCACGTGGGCTGGCTCTACCCCGTCGCCGGAGCCGTCGTGCTGACGGTCGGCGCCGTCGCCTGGCGTCGGGGCACGCGCGGCGTGCCGGGGGCGACGCGCGCGCTCGTCGCGCTGCTCGCGGGGACGGTCGTCGTCACGACCTGGGTCGCGGTCGACGTCGTGCCCGCGGCCGGTCCCGGCTACGGCGTGGGGAGCTCGCTGCGCGGGTACCCGCTCGGCGGCGGGTCCGACGACGGCCCGGAGATCACGGCCGTGTCCGACCGCGTCTGGTTCGGCGACTCGGTCCGGTACGCCGACGGCCTCGTCGTCTCGGTCTCGGCCCCGCAGGCGTACACGCCGAGCGAGCACGCGGCGGTGCGCGACGGCGACCCGCCGGACTCCGTGCGTGTCCGGGTGCGCCTGACGAACGGCACGGGCCGCGCCGTCGACCCCGGGAGCATCGACGTGCAGCCGGTGTCGGGCGGCCTCGTGGCCCGCCGGGTGTACGACTACGCGCCGGACGTCCTGCTCGAGCGTCCCGACCTCGTGGCGCGGGGGTCGAGCGGCGAGTGGGATCTCGTGTACGCCGTCCACGACCCGGAGGACGTCACGGTGGCGCTGGAGCCGACGTGGGCGAACTACGCGGTGGCCGTCTTCTCCTGGTGACGCCTCTTCCGACGTGCGCAGGCGTCACTCCGTGCGTCGCAGGTACTCCTGCGCTAGGCGGTGCGGGGCGCGGGCGAGCCACGCGTCCTGCACGAGCTCCTCGAGCTCCGGCACAGGGACCCGGTCGAGCCGCGCGAGCACGATCGGGTACCCGTCGAAGTGGCTCGTCGTGAAGAACGTGCCGGGGTCGTCCTGGATCAGCGCGGCCTTCTCGCCCTCGTCCGCGACGCGCAGCGCGACGGGCGGCTCCGCCGGGGCCGCGTCGCCCAGCTCGTCGAGGTCGCGCGGGCGCAGGGGGCGCTCCCACACGAAGAGCTTGCCGTGCACCGTCCACCGGCGCGCGTCCTTGAGGTCCGTGCCCGGCAGCACCGCCACGACCCGTCCGACGTCCTCCCACGAGGCCATGCCCCCACGGTAGGCAGCCGGTCGCGGTCGGGCCACACGACCGGCCGCCGCGCCCGCGGGAGCGCGGCGGGACGGGTCAGAAGGGTGCGACCTTCCCGAGCGGCGGGAAGATCTCGTCGAGCTCCGCGAGATCGTCGGCCGTGGGCCGCCACGCACCCGCGGCGGCGTTCTGCCGCACCTGCTCGGGCTTCGTCGCACCCGCGATGACGCTCGACACCTGGGACCGGGAGAGCAGCCACCCGAACGCGACCTGCACCTCGGTGATGCCGCGCACCTGGCAGAACGCGCCCAGCCGCGCGAGCGCCTCCCAGGGCGCGGACTCGAGCAGGTGCGGCTTGCTGCGCACGAGCCGGCCGTCGTCGGGCCGCGCGCCGTGCGCGTACTTGCCGGTGAGCAGGCCGTTCGCGAGCGGGAAGTACGGCAGGACGCCGAGCCCGTACGCCGCCGCGGCGGGCAGCACCTCGAGCTCGGCCGCGCGGTCGACAAGGTTGTACTGGTTCTGCGCGGACACGAACCGCACGGTGCCCGCCGCGCGCGCGACGAGCTCTGCCTCCGCGATCTGCCACCCGGCCCGGTTGGAGTGACCCACGTAGAGAACCTTGCCCGCGCGCACGAGGTCGTCGAGCGCCGCGAGCGTCTCGTCGATCGGCGTCTGCGGGTCGGGGGTGTGGAACTGGTAGAGGTCGATGCGGTCGGTGCCGAGGCGGCGCAGCGAGCCCTCGACCGCCCGCACGACGTAGCGGCGCGAGCCGCGCGCGTCGAAGTCCGCCCCCGCGGCCCCGCGCATCGACATGCCGAACTTCGTCGCCACGACGACGTCGTCGCGCCGCGACCCGAGCGCCTGGCCGAGCAGCTCCTCGCTCAGGCCCGGGCGGCCGCCGTACGTGTCGGCCGTGTCGAAGAACGTCACGCCCGCGTCGAGGGCGGCGTCGACGACGGCGCGCGTGCCCTCCAGGGTCTCCGTCGCCGTCGCGGGGCGCCCGAAGTTGTTGCACCCCAGCCCGACGGCGGACACCGCCAGGCCGGACCGGCCCAGGCGGCGCAGGGCGGGGCGGGGTGCGGTGTCGTCGCTCGTGGTGGTCATGCGGCCGACCCTACGTCGGCCCGCGCGACGACGTGACGGCGGAGGCGCGCGCCGCGACGGACGCGACGAGCCGTTCCAGCGGGCCGCGCCCGATCGCCCAGCGCCACAGGGTCGCGACCACCAGCGTCGCGAGCACGAGCGCGAGGAGCGGCCCGTTCGTCGTCTGCTCGTACGCCGCGTCGCCCCACGCCCACAGGACGACGATCTGGGCCGAGTAGACCGTGAGCGCCATGGCGCCGACCGCGGCGACGGGGGCGAGCGCCCAGCGACCGACCCGGCCCGCGAACAGGCACAGCCCCAGCACCGCGACGGCGAACCCGCCCGACCCCACGACCTCGAGGAGCGTGTCCGTGTGCGGGCCCGCGAGCCAGAGGTACGCGCTCGTCGGCCACGGGTCCTCCCACCCGAGCGGCTCCGGCCGGTACGCGCTCGACCACACCGCGGCCGCGTCCTCCACGGCCTGCGCCCCGCCGAGCGGACCCGTGAGCGCCGCCGAGACGCCGTACCCGAGCCCGGCCGCCAGCAGCCCGCCAGCGACCAGCGCGACGCGCGTCGTCCTCGCGCCGAGGTCGGACCGCCCGATCGCGATCCCGACGAGCACGTACGCCATCCACACCACCGCCGGGTAGTGCCCCGAGACGAGGAAGTCCGTGAGCGCGCCCGACCCGTCGTCGGGCAGGTGGAGCCCGCCGCGCGCGAGCACCTCCGGGAGCCACAGGGCGAGCACCGGGCCGACGACGGCTACTACGCCCGCGAGGACCAGGAGGTCCCGGCGCCGCCAGCGCAGGAACGGCAGCGCGAGCACGAAGTAGGCGGCGTAGAAGCCGAGGATGAGCAGCACGCGCGTGCCGAGCAGGTCCAGCAGCCCGGCCAGGGCGAGCAGGAGCACCGCGCGCACGAGGACCCGGGTGCGGTTCTGGAGCGCGGGCAGCCCGTCGAGCGGGGTGCGTCCGCCCGAGACGAGGGCGAGCGACACCCCGGCCACGAGCGCGAAGAGGACCGACGAGCGGCCGTGCGACAGCGAGAGCCAGCCGGAGACCTCGCCGAAGTCGTCCGTCGTGAAGCCCACGTGCGCCGCGAACATCCCGAGGACCGCGACCCCGCGCGCGACGTCGAGCCCCGTGACGCGGCCCGGCCCGCCGAGCAGGAGCGCGGCGTGGCGCCGCGCGAAGCCGGCTGAGGGGCGAGCGGGGTCGCCGGGGGCGGAGGTCGTGCCGGTCGCGGCCGTCATGGGGGGATTGTCCGTGCGCGGGCGCGCTCCCACCCCGCCGCCACGCCGGGGAGGAGCCGCGCGGCGACCGGCGCCCAGAGTGTGAGAACGGGGTCGAGAACGCCGCACCCGCGGCCTACGGTGCGGGTATGACGCACACCCCCCACGGCGCCGACGAGGCCGCCGAGCACCACGCCGACGCCCCCACCGGGGCAGGCAGCGACCCCGCGCAGGAGTCCGAGTCGTACACCCACGGCCACCACGAGTCCGTGCTGCGCTCGCACCGCTGGCGCACGGCCGAGAACTCGGCCGGCTTCCTCCTGCCGCACCTGCGCCCCGGCATGAGCCTCCTCGACGTCGGCTGCGGCCCGGCCACGGTCACCGTCGACCTCGCCGACCGCGTCGGCGACGGGCGGGTCGTCGGCGTCGACGCGTCCGAGGCCGTCCTCGACAGCGCGCGCGAGCTCGCCGCCCAGCGCGGCACCGCGAACATCTCGTTCCAGCACGCGAACGCCTACGAGCTGCCGTTCGCCGACGGCACGTTCGACGTCGTCTACGCGCACCAGCTCCTGCAGCACCTGTCCGACCCGATCGGCGCGCTGCGCGAGATGCGGCGCGTCACAAAGCCGGGCGGCCTCGTCGCCGTGCGCGACGCCGACTACGCCGCCATGACCTGGTACCCCGAGTCACCGGGGCTCACCGAGTGGAACACGCTCTACCACGAGGTCACCCACGCCTACGGGTACGAGGCCGACGCCGGCCGTCGCCTCTTCTCCTGGGTGCAGGACGCCGGGTTCCCGCTCGACGGGATCGAGCCCAGCGCGAGCACCTGGTGCTACGCCACCCCCGCCGACCGCACGTGGTGGGGCGGCCTGTGGGCCGAGCGGTGCGTCGCGTCGAACTTCGCCGTCCAGGCGAAGGAGTCGGCACTCGCGGACGACGTCGCGCTCGAGCAGCTCGCGCAGGACTGGCTGCGCTGGGCCGAGGAGCCCGCGGGCTGGTTCGCCGTCCTCAACGGCGAGGTCCTCGCCCGCGCGTGATCGACCGGGCACGGCCGGATAGCCTGGGCCCGTGCGCATCGCGAGATTCACCACCGGAGACGACCCCCGCTACGCCCTCGTCCAGCAGGAGGGGGACCGCACCTACCTCGCGGTCCTCACGGGCGACCCGCTCTACATGCCCGTCACGCCGACGGGCGAGCGCGTCGAGCTGGGCGACGGCGTCCGGCTCCTCGCGCCGGTGATCCCGCGCTCCAAGGTGGTCGCCGTGGGCCGCAACTACGCGGACCACGCGAAGGAGATGGGCAACGACGTCCCGACGAGCCCGCTGCTCTTCCTCAAGCCGAACACGTCGGTCGTCGGCCCGGACGACCCGATCGTCCTGCCCGACTTCTCGCAGGAGGTCTCGTACGAGGCCGAGCTCGCGGTCGTCATCGGGCGCCTCGCGAAGGACGTGTCGCCCGAGGCCGCGCCGGCGTACGTGCTCGGGTACACCGTCGCGAACGACGTCACCGCGCGCGACGCGCAGCGCACCGACGGCCAGTGGGCGCGCGCCAAGGGCTTCGACTCCGCGTGCCCCCTCGGGCCGTGGATCGACACCGACCTGAACCCGGAGGACGTCGGCGTCCGCAGCCGCGTCAACGGCGAGGTCAAGCAGGACGGCCGCACGAGCGACATGATCTTCGACATCCCGTTCCTCGTGTCGTACGTCTCCGAGGCGATGACCCTGCTGCCCGGTGACGTCATCCTCACCGGCACCCCCGCGGGCGTCGGGCTGATCGACGTCGGCGACCGCGTCGAGTGCGAGGTCGAGGGGCTGGGCGTCCTGAGCAACCCGGTCGTCCGGCGCGGCTGACCGTGGGGCGCGGTCCGGGCCGCGTCGTCGCGCGGTGGGCGGGCTGGGGCGCCGTCGTCCCGTGCGTCGTCGTGGTCGTGCTCGCGGTCCTCGCGGTCGCTTCCGGGAACGTGCCCCCGGGCGAGGTGCTGGCGTACGCCGTCGTCCTGGCGATCATCCTGGTCCCGGGGTGCGCGCTCGCGGGCGCCGCCCTCGGGGCGGCGGTCGTGGCGACGCGGTCGTGGCGGGCCGGACGCGCGGGAGGCGCGGCGGGGACCGTCCCGGACTGAGACGAGGACGGGCCCGACTCCGGACGCCCGGGCGGCGGACGGCGTCGGGCAACTAGGCTGGGAGCCGTGATCCCCGCACCTGGTTCCTCGCCTGTCCGCGTCCGCTTCTGCCCGTCCCCGACCGGGACGCCGCACGTCGGGCTCATCCGCACCGCGCTGTTCAACTGGGCCTACGCGCGGCACACGGGCGGCACGTTCGTGTTCCGCATCGAGGACACCGACGCCGCGCGCGACAGCGAGGAGAGCTACCAGCAGCTCCTCGACGCGCTGCGCTGGCTCGGGCTCGACTGGGACGAGGGCGTCGAGGTGGGCGGCCCGCACGAGCCGTACCGGCAGTCGCAGCGCGCGGACATCTACCAGGACGTCATCGCGCGGCTCGTCGAGGGCGGGTACGTGTACGAGTCGTTCTCGACCCCGGAGGAGTCCGACGCGCGCAACGCCGCCGCGGGGCTCAAGACGAAGGGCTACGACAACTTCGACCGCACCCTCACGGACGAGCAGAAGGCCGCCTTCCGCGCCGAGGGCCGCGAGCCGGTGCTGCGCCTGCGGATGCCGGACGAGGACATCACGTTCACCGACGTCGTGCGCGGGGAGATCACGTTCAAGGCGGGCTCGGTCCCGGACTACGCGCTCGTGCGCGCGAACGGGCAGCCGCTCTACACGCTCGTGAACCCGGTGGACGACGCGCTCATGGGCATCACGCACGTGCTGCGCGGCGAGGACCTGCTGTCCTCGACGCCGCGCCAGATCGCGCTGTACCGGGCGCTGCTGGAGATCGGCGTCGCGCACGTGATGCCGGAGTTCGGCCACCTCCCGTACGTCATGGGGGAGGGCAACAAGAAGCTGTCCAAGCGCGACCCCGAGTCCAACCTGTTCCTGCACCGCGAGCGCGGGTTCACGCCCGAGGGCCTGCTCAACTACCTCGCGCTGCTCGGCTGGTCGATCTCGCCGGACCACGACATCTTCACGGTCACCGAGATGGTCGAGGCGTTCGACGTGCACGACGTGCTGCCGAACCCGGCGCGCTTCGACCTCAAGAAGGCCGAGGCGATCAACGCGACGCACGTGCGGATGCTCGTGCCGGAGGACTTCCGCGACCGCCTCGTCCCGTACCTGCACGCGGGCGGGCTCGTGCCGGCGGACTCGTTCGCCGACCTGTCGCCCCGCAACCAGGAGATCCTCACGGCGGCCGCGCCGCTCGTCCAGGAGCGCATGGTGCTGCTGGGCGAGTCGGTCGGGATGCTGGGCTTCCTCTTCACGGCCGACGACGCGCTCACGGTCGAGGACGACGCGCGCGGCGCCCTGCGCGACGACGCGAAGGACATCCTCGCCGCGGCGATCGCCGCGCTCGACATGCTGCAGGACGACGAGTTCGTCACCGCCGCCATCGAGGAGCGCCTGCGCGACGCGATCGTCGAGGGCATGGGCGTCAAGCCGCGGTTCGCGTTCACGCCGCTGCGCGTCGCGCTCACGGGCCGCCGCGTCTCCCCGCCGCTGTTCGAGTCGATGGAGCTGCTCGGCAAGGGCTCGACGCTGGAGCGCCTCGTGCGCCTGCGGGACGCGCTGTGACCGACGCCGCGGCCTCGGCGGGCGCGCCGCTCGAGGGCGTCTTGTTCGACGTCGACGACACGCTCGTCCACACGCGTGCCGCGTTCGCGCAGGCCATCGCCGCCGCGTCGCGCGTGTGGTTGCCGCACCTGCCCGAGGAGCGCTACGACGACGTCCTCGCGCTGTGGCGCGCCGACCCCAACGGGCACTACCGCGCGTACACGCGCGGCGAGGTCGACTTCGACGCCCAGCGCATGGCGCGCGCCAACGAGCTCCAGGCGGCGTTCGGCGGCGAGCTGCTCGACGACGCGGCGTACGTCGACTGGAAGGACCTCTTCTGGGGCACGTTCGAGGCGTCGTGGACGGCGTTCGCCGACTCCCGCGGAGTGGTCGACGCGCTCGCGGGGGCCGGGGTGCGCGTCGGCTCGCTGACGAACGCGCGCGTCGAGCTCCAGACCCGCAAGCTCGCGGCCGCGGGCCTGGCCGACGTGCCGCTGCTCGTCGGGGTGGACACGCTCGGCTTCGGCAAGCCCGACCCGCGCGTGTTCGCGGAGGCGTGCCGTCGTCTCGGCACCGACCCGGCCCGCACCGCGTACGTCGGCGACGAGCTCGACGTCGACGCGCGCGGCGCGCTCGCCGCGGGCCTCGTCGGGGTGTGGCTCGACCGCCCCGGCACCCGTCGCGGCGGCCCGCACCCGGAGGACCCGACGTCGGCCCGCGCGTCGGGCGTGCACGTCGTCCACGGCCTCGACGACCTCCCCGCGACGCTCGGCGTCGCGGCCGCGCAGACCCCCGCGCCGAGGTAACCCCCGGCCCTGCGAGGCACAGCCCCCGCTCCGCGAGGTAGAGCCCCGGTCCCGCGAGGTAGAGCCCTGGTCCCGCGAGGTAGAGCCCTGGTCCCGCGAGGTAGAGCCCTGGTCCCGCGAGGTAGAGCCCTGGTTCCGCGAGGTAGAGGTCTGGTCATGACCAGACCTCTACCTCGGCCCACCATGCCTCTACCTCGCGGGACCGGGCCGCTTTCTCGTGGGGCGGTCAGGCGAGGAGCAGGACGCCCACGAGGGCCGTCGCGGTGACGAGCACCGCGGAGAGGGCGCCCAGCACGAGCGACCGCCGCCCGGTGCGCACGAGCGTTGGCACGTCCACGCCGAGCCCGAGGGCGAACATCGCCGCGACGAACGCGAGCGTCGAGGCCGTGACGAGGACGGCGAGCACCGGCGCGGGCACCACCCCGAGGCTGCGGAGCGCGACCGCCGCCACGAACCCCACGACGAACCACGGCACCGGGGCGACGCGTCGCTTCCCGGCCCCCGCAGCGGCCCCCGCACCCGTGCCCACGCCGCGGGACTCGCCGACCTCCGCACCGGTCGACGGCGCGGCGCCCGGCGCCCCGAGCGCGCTCGTGGTCGCGAGCGCCGGCGCCGCGCGTCGGGCTCCGCGGGCCACGACGACCCCGGCGACGGCGACGAGCGGCGCGAGGAGGGCCACGCGCGCGAGCTTCGCGACCGTCGCCGTGGCGAGCGCCGGCGCGGAGATCGTCCCGGCCGCGGTGACGACCTGCGCGACCTCCTGGACGCTCGCGCCGATCCAGAGCCCGGCCCGGTCGTCGGTGAGCCCGAGCAGTCCTGCGAGCCAGGGCAGCACGACGATCGCGAGGGTGCCGTAGACGGTGACGAGCGCGAGCGCGGTGGCGACGCCGTCGTCGTCCTCGCGCACCTCGTCGGGCGTGCGACCCGGCCGGTCCACGACGCCCTGCATCGCGGAGATCGCGGCGGCCCCGCACACGGAGAAGCCGGTCGCGACGAGCAGCGTCGTCACGCGCGGCACGCGCAGCACGCGGCCGAGCGCGAGCGTCCCCGCGAAGGTGACGGCGAGCGTCGTCGTGACGACGACGAGCCCGCGCCAGCCCAGCCCCAGCACCTCCGGGAGGGAGAGCTGGAAGCCGAGCAGCACGACGCCCACCCGAAGCACGACGCGCGACGTCCACGCGACGCCGGGACGCGTCGCGGCGACCGTCGCCCCGCCCCGCCGGGTCGTCGCGAGCCGGCCGAGCGCCGGGGCGACGAGCGCGCCCAGGACGAGCGCGACGACGAGCGGGGACACCGTCGGGACCAGGCGCGCGCCCGCGAGCACGAGGAGCGTCGCCGCGCCGACGAGGACGAGCCCGGGGACGAGCGCGCGCGGCCCGCGCGGTGCGTCGGGGCGCCGGTCAGAGGCGGGCGCCGGGGGAGCGGCCGTGACCGCCGGGACGCCTCGGGTCGCGAGGGCCCCCGCGCGCGTCGAGGGGGGTGCAGGGTGGTTCATGCTTCCAGCGTGCTGCGGCCGGTGCGGCGGCAGAAGAGCGACTTCCCTCGCGAGGCATAGAGTGGACCTATGGCCCCGACCGCCCGCGACAGGACGTCCCTCTCCGCGCTCGAGCTGCTCGTCGCGACCGACTCGCACGGGTCGATCAGCGCGGCGGCCCGCGCGCTCGGCGTCGCCCAGCCCACGGCGTCGGCAGGCCTGCGCGCGCTGGAGCGCCGCCTCGGCCTCGACCTCCTCGAGCGCACGACGCGCGGGTCCCGGCTCACCGAGACCGGCCGCGCGACGGCGGCGTGGGCGCGCGAGGTGATCGAGGCCTCCGACCGCTTCGAGACCTCCGTCGCGGCGCTGCGCGACGCCCCGGCGGCCCGGGTGCGCGTCGCGGCCAGCCTCACGGTCGCGGAGTACCTGGCGCCGCGCTGGCTCGCGCGGCTCGCGCTCGAGGGGGCGCCGGGCGGCGGGGCTCCCGACGTCGAGCTCGTCGTCCGCAACTCCCGCGAGGTGACCGACCTCGTGCTCGACGGCGGCGTGGAGCTCGGGTTCGTCGAGAGCGCGACGCTGCGGCGCGGGCTGCGCAGCCGCACCGTCGCGCACGACCGGCTCGTCGTGGTCGTCGGCCCCGCACATCCCTGGGCGCGCCGCAGCGCCGTGCGCGTCGACGAGCTGCTGTCCGGGGGGCTCGTCGTGCGCGAGCGCGGCTCGGGCACGCGCGAGACGCTCGAGCGCGGCCTCGCGGCGCTCGGCGAGCGCCTGCCGGACCACCTGCCCTACCTCGGCTCCACCGCGGCGCTGAAGACGGCCGTGCAGCACGGCGGGGGGGTCGCCGTGCTGTCGAGCCTCGCCGTCGCCGACGACGTCGCGCGGGGCGCTCTCGTGCGGGTCGCGGTGCCGGGGCTCGAGCTGGACCGCCGGCTGCGGATGGTCTGGAAGGACGGCACGGCGCTCTCCTCGGCCGCGCGCCGCATCGCGGCGGCTGCGGCCGCGGCGTCGGGCTGACGGGCCGGCTCAGCCCGGCGTGTCCGCGCGCACGCTCGCGTCCCAGCGCCAGCGCGTGCGCCGGGGCCGACCCGGGAGCTCGTCCCGGCCGGTCGCCCAGAGGAGCACAGCGTCGGGGCCCTCGTCCGGACCCGTCTCGACGTCGGGAAACAGGCGCGTCAGCGCCCGGGCCGCCAGACCCGGGGGGAACGGGGTGGGTGCGTCCGTGAGCCCGAGCAGGACGTCGTGGCCGTGCACGAGGACCTCGACGACCCCCATCGCCGCGAAGCCGTCGGCGTCCGAGACCCCGTACGGGTGGAAGGCGCGCGCGCCCGCGGGCCGCGTCTCGGCGAGCGTCGCGAGCAGCTCCCCGCCGCCGACGAGCGCCTCGACGAGCCCCGCCGTCCCGGCCGCGCGGTCGACGTGCGCGATCTCGCCCTCGCCCTTGGGCCCGACGAGCGGCACGTACGCGAGCGCGGGGAGCGCCGCGAGCTGGAGCGCGTAGGCGAGGAGGTCGTCCACGACGTGCTCCGTCGTCGTCCAGCACGACCAGCGGACCGGACCGGCCTGCGCGTCGAACGCCGACACGGGCTGGTCCACGAGGCGGTCGGCGAGCCATCGGACGGCCACCCGGACGTCGTCGCCCGTGATCGTGCCGCGTGCGCCCGTGCCGCTCATGCTGCGCCCGGTGCGTCGGGGCGCACGTCCGCGCGCCAGCACTGGGCGAGGTAGGGGAGATCCACCTCGGTGCGGCCGGCGAGGTCGGGGTGGGTCGCGACGAGCCGGTCGATCTCGTCCAGCAGCTCCTCGCGCCGCGCCGGCGGGAGGGTCAGGAGGTAGCTGCGCGACGCGGCGAGCGGGCGCAGCGAGGACGTGGTGACCCGGTCGGCCCACGGCACCGTGCGGTGCTCGGGCGTCGTGAAGAGGCGCTCGGAGAGCGCGGGCTCCCGGTAGCTGTGCTCGAGCGTGTCACCCCGGTGGATGATCTCGGTGAACCGGCCCACCCAGTCCACCGAGCTGTCCCGGACGTTCCACACGATGCCGAGCCGGCCGCCGGGCCGCAGCACGCGCGCGATCTCCGGCTGGGCCGCGGGGGAGAACCAGTGCCACGCCTGGGCGACCAGCACGGCGTCGACGCTCGCGTCCGGCAGCGGGACGGCCTCCGCCGATCCGGGGAGCGCCTCGGCCTCGGGGACGGTCTCCGCGAGACGGCCCCGCATCGCGTCCGACGGCTCCACGGCGACGACCTCGAGGCCGCGCGCGACGAGCCGCTCCGTGAGCTTCCCGGTGCCGGCGGCGAGGTCCAGGACGCGGTGCGCGCCGTCGGGCACGAGCCAGTCGACGGCCGCGTCCGGGTAGGACGGCCGGGTGGAGGCGTACTGCGCGGCACCGTGCTCGAACGACGCGGCCCGGTCGGCGCGCGAACCGGGGTCGAGGGAGTCTCCAGGGCTCATGCCCCGACGGTGCCAGACGGCGGCCGTGCCCGTCGACCGCAGGACGCGCGCGTCGCCGGGCCGCTCGGGCGCGCGGAGCGCATTTGGTCCGCGTCGGCATGTCCGGTAATGTTCTCGGCCGGTGGGACCTCCACGGGAGGGAGCCAGGGGACGGGTCTATGACTCGTCGTCCCGGCTTCCCGACGCGGATCGGTTACCCCCTTGGGGTATGGTGTAATTGGCAGCACGAGTGATTCTGGTTCACTTAGTCTAGGTTCGAGTCCTGGTACCCCAGCGAAGAGCTCCGGCTCTGGAGCTCGCGGTCAAGACCGCGAGAAACATGAGGTAGAGTTCTCACCGGAGAAACGGACCGGAAACGGTACGAAGCTCCACAGGCCCCCATCGTCTAGCGGCCTAGGACGTCGCCCTCTCACGGCGGTAACACGGGTTCAAATCCCGTTGGGGGTACAGAAGAAGGCCCGGTCACCATCACGGTGACCGGGCCTTCGTCGTTTCGTCTTGATGCCCGATGCCCGCGCGTCGATCGACGACTGGGCGTGGCCGATGCCCGGTGTGACGCACGTCGCGTAGCGGGCGAGACCCCGCGGGGGTTCGTCTCGGGGCGTGCCGTCGGGTGGGTGGCGCGGCCGGGTCAGGGAGCGCCGTCGCGCCCGGGGCCCGGTTCGTACGGCTTCGGGATGGGCGTCGACGACAGCCGTGGGGGCGTGACCGGCACGTACGTCGCGCGGTGCTCGCCGGAGACCGTCCAGCCCTGCTCGTCCTCGCCGGCCCCCGCCTGCCCGCCGTCGGGACGCACCGTGTCCCGCGCCGCGTGAGCGTCGCCGGTCACGGGGATGGGCTGCGTGGGCCCGCTCGACGCACCGGCGGACCGGCCGGGCACGACGACGACCCGCGGGTCCGTCGGGAGCGGTGCCGGGGGAGGCGGGGTCGTGGCGGCCGGGCTGCGCCCGTCCCACGCGGGCGCGGGCTCGACGGGAGGCGGCTCGGCGGGCTGCGGCGGGCGCGGCGCGGGCGGCGGCACGGTCGCCGGCAGCGCACCACCCGGAGTCGCGGCGGCCCCGCCCGGGCCGACCGGCGCTCCGCCCGCGCGGACGCCCGGGATGAACAGCGTGTCGCACAGCAGGCGGTAGGTCCGGTCCGGGTGCGCGACCCAGTCGATCTGGCGCAGCGCCTGGTCCTGCCCGGCGGACTCGAGCAGGAACTGGCCGTAGCCCAGCACGCGCCCGACGAGCGAGCGCCCGTAGTTCATGTCCGTCACCTTGGTCAGCGGCATCATCGCCACCTTGTGCGTGATGAGGCCGTAGAGCAGGAGCAGGCGCTTGTCCGTGGCGACGAACCACTCGTTGCGCCACTCGAAGACCTTCCACCCCAGGCGGGCGGCGAGGATCAGCCACAGCCACCACAGCGCGAGCACGCCGTCGCCGACCGCGGGGCCGGCCTGCGCGACGAGCCAGGCGATCACGACCGCGCCCGCGACCGTCGTCGCGACGGGCTCGACGAGCATCCCCCAGTGGTGGCGCGTCGCGATGACGACCCGCTCGCCGTTGAGCACGTAGCGGTCCAGGATCCTGCTGCGAGGTCCGCCGCGGGCCACGGTCAGTCCAGGAGCGAGCTGAAGAACTGGCCGATCGAGCGGAACGCCCCGACGATCACGTCCCAGATGCCCTCGACGATGTCGGCCGCGCGGTCCGGGCTCGTGACGATCGCGTACACGGCGAAGATCACGAGGACCCAGATCAGGGCGGCCTTCAGCTTCGGGTGCATCGGAACTCCTCGTGTCTCGGGATCGGACGGTCAGCGGTCGCCCCCGCGACCGCTGCGCTGTCCGGGCGTCGGGCACGCACAGCATGGCAGCAGCCGGGGACATTTTGACAGGGCGCGTCCCGTTTGCGGCCCGCGGCACGCCGACGCCGGCCCGGTGCGGGCCGGCGTCGCCGTCCTCACTCGCCGGCGCGGCGCAGCACCTCGGTGAGGCGGTTCGCGGCGGCGACGACCGAGCCGGAGTGCAGCCGCCCGGGCTGACGGCTCAGGCGCTCGACCGGGCCCGAGATGGAGACGGCGGCCACGACCCGGCCCGACGGGCCGCGCACGGGCGCGGAGACCGACGCGACGCCGAGCTCGCGCTCGGAGACGGACTGGGCCCACCCGCGGCGTCGGACGCCGGAGAGGATCGTGGCGGTGAAGACGGCCTCGCGCAGCCCGCGATGCAGCCGGTCCGGCTCCTCCCAGGCGAGCAGTACCTGGGCGGCGGAGCCCGCGTTCATGGTGAGCGTCGCGCCGACGGGGATCGAGTCGCGCAGGCCGACGGGGCGCTCGGCGGCCGCGACGCAGATGCGGTGGTCGCCCTGGCGGCGGTAGAGCTGGGCGCTCTCGCCCGTGTGGTCGCGCAGCGCCGTCAGCACGGGGTTCGCGGCGGCGAGCAGGCGGTCTTCGCCGGCCGCCGTCGCGAGCTCGTTGAGCCGGGGGCCGAGGACGAACCGGCCCTGCATGTCGCGCGCGACCATGCGGTGGTGCTCGAGGGCGACGGCGAGGCGGTGCGCCGTCGGGCGGGCCAGGCCCGTGGCCGTGACGAGCTGGGCGAGGGTGGCAGGTCCGGACTCCAGGGCGCCCAGGACGGAGGCCGCCTTGTCCAGCACTCCGACTCCGCTAGTATTGTCCATAGGTCGATATTGACGTCTCACGCACTGAGATGCAAGTCCGGCACGGATGTTCCACCCGCTGGACGTCTTCCCCGGCAGGATGCCGGACGGCGGACCATCGACCCAGGCGGCTCTCCGTACCCCCCAGGAGGACCGTGACAGACGACGAGGAGATGAGCTACATGGCCGGCACGCTGGCGGAGAAGGTCTGGGACGCGCACCTGGTGCGACGAGGCGCCGACGGGTCGCCCGACCTCCTCTACATCGACCTCCACCTCGTGCACGAGGTCACCAGCCCCCAGGCGTTCGAGGGGCTGCGCCTCGCGGGCCGCCCGGTCCGCCGCCCCGACCTCACCATCGCGACCGAGGACCACAACACCCCGACGCTCGACATCGACCTGCCGATCGCGGACCTCACGAGCCGCACGCAGATCGACACGCTGCGCAACAACGCGCGGGAGTTCGGCGTCCGCATCCACTCGCTCGGCGACGCCGACCAGGGCATCGTGCACCAGGTCGGGCCGCAGCTCGGGCTCACCATGCCCGGCCTGACGGTCGTGTGCGGCGACTCGCACACCTCGACGCACGGCGCGTTCGGTGCGCTCGCGTTCGGCATCGGCACGTCCGAGGTCGAGCACGTGCTCGCCACGCAGACGCTCCCGCTCGCCCCGTTCAAGACCATGGCGATCAACGTCGACGGCGAGCTGCCGCCCGGCGCCACGAGCAAGGACATCATCCTCGCGATCATCGCCAAGATCGGGACGGGCGGCGGCCAGGGCTACGTCCTGGAGTACCGCGGCGAGGCCATCCGCAAGCTCTCCATGGAGGCGCGGATGACGATCTGCAACATGTCGATCGAGGCGGGCGCACGCGCCGGCATGATCGCCCCGGACGACACGACGTTCGAGTACCTCAAGGGCCGCCCGCACGCGCCCGAGGGCGCGGACTGGGACGCGGCCGTCGAGTACTGGCGCACGCTGCGCTCCGACGACGACGCCGTGTTCGACACCGAGGTCACGCTCCGCGCGTCCGACCTCGAGCCCTTCGTCACGTGGGGCACCAACCCCGGCCAGGGCCTGCCCATCTCCGCGACCGTGCCCGTCCCCGAGCAGATCGCGGACGAGAACGAGCGCGTCGCCGCCGAGCGTGCGATCGAGTACATGGGCCTCACGCCCGGCCAGCCGCTGCGCGAGATCCCCGTCGACACCGTGTTCATCGGGTCGTGCACCAACGGCCGCATCGAGGACCTGCGCTCGGTCGCGAAGGTCGTGCAGGGCAAGAAGAAGGCCGACGGCGTCCGGGTTCTCGTCGTCCCGGCGTCCGCGCGCGTGCGCCTCCAGGCCGAGGCCGAGGGTCTCGACCAGATCTTCCTCGACTTCGGCGCGGAGTGGCGCAACGCCGGCTGCTCGATGTGCCTCGGCATGAACCCCGACCAGCTCCAGCCGGGCGAGCGCGCCGCCTCGACGTCGAACCGCAACTTCGAGGGCCGCCAGGGCAAGGGCGGGCGCACGCACCTCGTGTCGCCGCTCGTCGCCGCCGCCACCGCGCTGCGGGGCACGCTCTCCTCGCTGAGCGACCTCGACCTGCCCGAGGGCACCGACATCACGTCCTTCGACGGCACGCCGCTCGCGCCGCTCGACCCGCGCGTCCTCGTGCAGGTCTGAGCCACCCGCGCCGCGCTGCCCCACTCGTCGCCCCGAAGACCCGAAGAGGTTCCTGCCATGGAGAAGTTCACGACCCACACCGGCGTCGGCGTCCCGCTGCGCCGCAGCAACGTCGACACCGACCAGATCATCCCCGCCGTCTACCTCAAGCGCGTGACGCGCACCGGGTTCGAGGACGCGCTGTTCGCCGCCTGGCGCGGCGACCCCACGTTCGTCCTCAACCAGGACGCCTACCGTGCGGGCTCCGTGCTCGTCGCCGGACCCGACTTCGGTACCGGCTCGTCGCGCGAGCACGCCGTCTGGGCGCTCAAGGACTACGGCTTCCGCGTCGTCCTCGCGTCGCGCTTCGCCGACATCTTCCGCGGCAACTCCGGCAAGCAGGGCCTCGTCGCGGGCATCGTCGCGCAGGAGGACGTCGAGCTGCTCTGGAAGATCCTCGAGACCAACCCGGGCACCGAGGTGACGGTCGACCTCGTCGCCCGCACCGCGTCGGCGCTCGACGTCACCGTGCCGTTCCAGATCGACGACTACACGCGCTGGCGTCTCATGGAGGGCCTCGACGACATCGGCCTCACGCTCCAGCACGAGGACGAGATCTCCGCGTTCGAGGCGACGCGCGCGTCGTGGCGCCCGAAGACGCTGCCGGCGAAGACGCTGCCCAAGGTCGAGATCGAGGCGGCGCGGCCCGTCGGCTAACGGTTCTGCGACGCGGGGCCGGGGGCGGGCTCTGGGGTGGTGACGACGGGTCTACCATCCGCAGGGCTCGTCCCTCGCCCTGCTCCCGCCGGGCCCGCCACGACCCGTCGTCACCACCCCAGAGCCCGCCCGTGATCGTGTCGCCGACACGTCGCGCGGCCGAGCCCGTGCGTGCGTCGCCTCGCCCCGTCCCTGCTCAGGGACGGGGTGGGCCCGCATTGATCGCGGCGAGCAGCGACTCCGGGGTCGCGGTCTCGGGGTTCCAGCGGGACTCGACCCACCAAGTCGCTCCGGCGTCGGCGAGGCCGGCGAGCTGGTCGGCCGCCGCGGAGCGGTCCGCCGGGAGCTCGCCCTGGACGACGACGTCGAACGGCCGGGCCGCGTCGAGGCCCAGCTCGGCGCGACGCGTGGTGAGCCAGCCGACGAGGGCGGAGACGTCGTCGGGCGTGGGCACGTCGAAGCCGCGGTCGCCGCGGAGCTGGAGCACGATCCCGTCGGCGCGCAGGGTGCGGTCGAGCGAGCGCACCGGCGGGCGCTCGGCGTCCCACACGCCGACCGGCCAGACCGGCACGTGGTGGCCGACGACGGCGCGCTCGACCGGGCGCGGCAGGAACTGCATCTCCCCCGTCCGCACGTGGGTTCCCTCGAACGTGAACCGCTCGCCGGTCCATGCGCGGTCGAGGTAGGCGAGCGCGTCGTCGAGCAGCTCCGCGCGCTCGCGCAGCGACTGCTGCTGGCCCGGCACGGCGGAGAAGCCGCCGTCGTCGAGCACACCGACGCCGACCGGCAGCACGAGGCGACCGCCCGACAGGTGGTCGACGGTCAGCGCCTGGCGCACGACCTCCCACGGCTTGCGGCGGGGGAGCGCGAAGACCATCGCGCCCAGCGTGATCCGCTCGGTCCGGACCGCCGCCGCGGCGAGCACCGCCCACGGGTCGAACGTGTCGACCGGCATGGACAGCAGGCTCAGCCCGTCCCACGAGAAGAACCCGTCCCAGCCGGCGTCCTCCGCCCCGACCGCCATCTCCAGCACCTGGGCGGCGGAGCCGAAGCTCCCGACCACCCCGACCTTGATCCCCGACCGTGTCCCCGTCGTCGCTGCGCTCATCCACCCGACGCTACGCGGCCCCACCCACACCGCTGAGTGCAGGAAAAAGTCGCGTCCGAGGTGCCGGGACGCGACTGTTTCCCGCACTCAGCGTCGTGCGCTCAGCGGTCAGGGGAGCGGGACGACGTCCACGCGCACGATGCGCCGCCCCGCGACGTCGGTCACCGTGAGCCGGTAGCCGTCCGCGTCGACGTGGTCGCCCACGAGGGCGAGGCGCCCGAGCTGCGCCAGGACGAAGCCGGCGACGGTCTCGTACGGGCCGTCGGGCAGCTCGACGCCCGTGCGGCGCGCGAACTCCTCGATCGTCTGTCCGGCGTCCACGCTCGTGGTCGCGCCGTGCTCGCGAGCGGGCGACGGCTCGTCGGCGTCGTACTCGTCACGGATGTCGCCCACGAGCTCCTCGACGAGGTCCTCGAGCGTGACGATCCCGTCGGTGCCGCCGTACTCGTCGACGACGACGGCGATGTGCACGCCCTCGCGCCGCATCTGCGACATCGCGGGCAGCACGGTGTTCGTCGCGGGCAGCGCGAGGATGGGCCGCACGACGTCGCGCACGGTGAGGGCGCGCCCCGTCGCCGGGTCCGTCGGCGGGTGGTCGGGGCAGTCCCGGCCGAGCAGGTCGCGCACGTGGAGGAAGCCGACGACGTCGTCGAAGTCGTCGCCCGTCACCGGGTAGCGCGAGTACGGGCCCGCCGCGACCGTCTCGGCGGCGTCCGCGAGGGGGGTGTCGGCCGCGAGGAACGCGACCTCGCCGCGCGGCGTCATCGCCTCGGCGAGCGAGCGGTCACCCGCCGCGAACACGTCGTCGAGGATGCGGCGCTCGTCCTCGGGCAGCGACTCGTGCGCGAGCACGATCTCGCGCAGCTCCTCCTCGCTCATCTCCTCGCTGCGCGCCGAGGGGTCGCCGCCGAGCAGCCGCACGACGCCGTCGGTCGAGCGCGACAGCAGCCAGATGACGGGCCGCATGAGGGTCGCGAAGCGGTCCAGGGGAGGGGCGACGACGAGCGCGACGCCCGCCGAGCGCTGGAGCGCGATGCGCTTGGGCACGAGCTCGCCGAGCACCAGGGAGAGGTAGGCGATGACGAGCGTGAGCCCCACGAGCGCGACGGTGTCCGCGAGCCCGCTCGACAGGCCCAGGTCCTCGAGCGCGGGCGCGAGGTCCGGCGCGAGCGTCGACGCGCCGTACGCGGCCGAGAAGAAGCCCGCCACGGTGACGCCGATCTGCACCGCCGCGAGGAAGCGGTTGGGGTCGCGCGCGACCGCCGCGACCCGCGCGCCGCGCGCCGACTGCTTCTCGATGCGGGCGACCTGGCTCTCGCGCAGCGAGACGAGCGCGATCTCGGTCCCGGCGAAGACGCCGCCGACGAGGATGAAGAGCAGGACGAGGCCGATGTTGGTCCAGGTGCCGGAGTCCATGCCTCATCCAACCAGGCCGCTCGGCCCGGCGTGGGCTCAGCCGGCTGTCGCGGGGCCGTCCGGCGTGGTCGGCTCGGTCGTGGCGGGCTCGCCGTGCTTGCGGCGCGGGATCAGGTGCGCCACGAGGACCACGACGCCGCCGACCACGATCCCGACGACGGCGGAGCACGCCGTGTTGACGAGCCAGCCGAGGAACCCGCCCACGCCCGCGACGCCGGTCACGGCGTGCTCGAGGTGGTGCACGACGTCGTACGGGCCGTGCCAGCCGAGGTCGTACGTGCCCTGGAGCAGGATGTGGCCGCCCACCCAGAGCATCGCGACGATCCCGACGATCGAGATGACGGACATGACCTTCGGCATCGCGCTCACGAGCCCGCGCCCGAACGACTGGACCCAGGGCGTGTCGCGCTTCGCGAGGTGCAGGCCGATGTCGTCCATCTTCACGATGAGCGCCACGACCCCGTAGACGAGGACCGTGATGAGGATCGCGACGATCACGAGGATGATCAGACGCGACCAGAAGTTCTCCGAGGCGACCTCGTTGAGCGCGATGACCATGATCTCCGCGCTGAGGATGAAGTCGGTGCGGACCGCGCTCGACACCACCGAGTCCTCGTCGACCGCCTTCTTCTCGGTCTTCGTCTCGACCTCGGCGTGGTGCCGCCCCGAGACGAGCTCCCACACCTTCTCGGCGCCCTCGAACGCGAGGTACGTGCCGCCGAGCATGAGCAGCGGTGTGAGCAGGTCGGGAAGGAACTGGCTCAGGAGCAGGATCGCCGGGAGGATGAACAGCAGCTTGTTGCGCAGCGACCCGGTCGCGATCCGCTTGACGACGGGCAGCTCGCGCTTGGCGGCCAGGCCCTCGACGTAGCGGGGCGTGACGGCGGTGTCGTCGATGACGACGCCCGTCGCCTTCGCGCTCGCACGCCCGGCGGCCGCGCCGACGTCGTCGATCGAGGCGGCCGCGAGCTTGGCGAACGCGGCGATGTCGTCCAGGAGGGCAGCGAGTCCGAAGGCCATGGGTGGGTGCTCCGTGCGCCGGCCCGTGTCGCCGCGCACGGGCCCGCTGGTCGAGTGGACGCGGCCGCAGCATCGTAGCGACTCCGCCCCCACCACGCGTCGCAGGACCGCACCCCCCGGCGGTGTGGCGGACGTCGCGCACGCGGGCGCGCCACGGCCGATGCTGCGCCAGTAGGCTTGAGGCCATGGCATCCCACTACGACGTCGTCGTCCTCGGTGCAGGTCCCGGTGGTTACGTGGCCGCGATCCGTGCAGCCCAGCTGGGCCTGTCGGTCGCGGTCGTGGAGGAGAAGTACTGGGGTGGGGTGTGCCTCAACGTGGGCTGCATCCCGTCCAAGGCGCTCCTGCGCAACGCCGAGCTCGCGCACATCTTCCAGCACGACGCGAAGACCTTCGGCATCTCCGGAGAGGTCAGCTTCGACTTCGGCGCGGCGTTCGACCGCTCGCGCACCGTCGCGGAGGGGCGCGTCAAGGGCGTGCACTTCCTCATGAAGAAGAACAAGATCACCGAGTACGACGGCCGCGGCACGTTCCGCGACGCGCACACGCTCGACGTGAAGCTCGCCGACGGCTCGACCGACCAGGTGACGTTCGACAACGTCATCATCGCGACCGGCTCGAAGGTACGCCTGCTCCCGGGCGTCGAGCTGTCCGAGAACGTCGTCACGTACGAGAAGCAGATCCTCACGCGCGACCTGCCCCGCTCGATCGCCATCGTCGGCGCGGGCGCGATCGGCATGGAGTTCGCCTACGTCCTCAAGAACTACGGGGTGGACGTGACGATCATCGAGTTCCTCGACCGCGCGCTGCCCAACGAGGACGCCGACGTGTCGAAGGAGATCGCCAAGCAGTACAAGAAGCTCGGCGTCAACCTGCTCACCTCGACCGCCGTCCAGACGGTCAAGGACAACGGCGCCGACGGCGTCACCGTCAGCTACAAGGGCGTCAAGGACGACAAGCCGGGCGAGCTCGTCGTCGACAAGGTCCTCATGGCCGTCGGCTTCGCGCCCAACGTCGAGGGCTTCGGCCTGGAGAACACCGGCGTCCAGCTCACCGAGCGCGGCGCCATCGCGATCGACGACGTCATGCGCACCAACGTCGAGCACATCTACGCGATCGGCGACGTCACCGCGAAGCTCATGCTCGCGCACGTCGCGGAGGCGCAGGGTGTCGTCGCGGCGGAGACCATCGGCGGCGCCGAGACGCTCACGCTCGGCGACTACCGCATGATGCCGCGCGCGACGTTCTGCCAGCCGCAGGTCGCGAGCTTCGGCCTCACCGAGCAGCAGGCGCGCGACGAGGGCTACCAGGTCAAGGTCGCGACCTTCCCGTTCATGGCGAACGGCAAGGCGCACGGCCTCGGCGACCCGGTCGGCTTCGTCAAGCTCATCTCCGACGAGACCTACGGCGAGCTCCTCGGCGGCCACCTCATCGGCCCCGACGTCTCCGAGATGCTGCCCGAGCTCACGCTCGCGCAGAAGTGGGACCTCACGGTCAACGAGGTGGCGCGCAACGTGCACACCCACCCGACGCTGTCCGAGGCCGTCCAGGAGTCGATCCACGGCCTCGCGGGGCACATGATCAACTTCTGACCCGTCAGACGCGGTCGCCCGCGCGGGCGACCACCCGAGCCGAGGCCCGAACCTGCTGTTCCAGGTCCGGGCCTCGTGCTGTCCGGCGGGCGTGCGCCCGCCTGGGAACGAACGTGCCCCCGCGCCCCCTCGCAGGGGAGGCGGACGGTCCGCCGGGCGACCCGCCGGTGCGGCTAGGCGAGCGTCCGCGTCACGTGCTCGAGCCAGCGGGCGACGGTGGCCAGCTCGTCGGGGGTGAAGCCCTCGGTGAGGCGGTCGTTCAGCTCGGCGAGCGCGGCGCGCACGTCGTCGAGCGCTGCGGTGCCGGTGGGCGTGAGGTCCAGGCGGACGGTGCGCCGGTCGTCGGGGTCGGGGCGACGGCGCACGAGGTCCGCGCGCTCCATGCGGGCGAGCAGGCCGCTGGTGCCGGCGGGAGAGGCCTGCAGCGCGGCCGTCACCTCGCCGATCGTCGCGCCGGGGTGGGCAGCGAGGTGCAGCAGCACACCGGCGGCGGCGGACCCGAGCCCCGGGCCGCCGTCCCCGGTCGTGCGCGTGCTGCCGCGGCGCGCGATCCAGCGCCGCATCTGGCGCTCCGCCGCGGTGGTGAGGAACACCAGCCGCGGCGGGCGGCCCGTCATCGTCGCGGCTTCCTGGCGGGGAAGTGGACGTTCCCGTCCTGCTGCGACGGGGCGGCCGCGGCGCGGGCGTCCAGCCACGCGAGGAGCTCGGGCCAGAGCGTGTCCCGCAGCCCGCGGCGGAAGAAGCCCATGTGGCCGATCGCCTCCACGCCGCCGTCGGCGGGGCTCAGGTGCGGCGCTCGACGTGGGCGGCCGTGAGGCGGTCGGTGATCGCGTCGATCTGCGCGGGGGTGGCCCACGGGTCGTCGGTGAACCCGACGGCGAGGACGTCGCCCGTGACGCGTGCCGCGTCCGCGGCGGCGCGCATGGTCGGGTCGTCGAAGAAGTAGCCCGGCATGGTCGACCAGCGACTCCACTCGAGCATCGCGGCGGCGGGCATGTCCTCCCCGAGGCTCAGACGACGGCCGGGGACGTGGCCGAGCACCCGGGCCGTCGCGGGGCCGAGCGCCCGCAGGATCAGTCGGACGCGCGCTCGCTCGGCGCGGTCGGGGATCGCGGACGTCGCGGCGACGTGGGACGCGACCGTGACGAACCCGGCCAGGCCCCGTGAGCCCTTGCCGAGCGCGAGCGCGTGCCCGCCGATGCTGTGCCCGACGGCGAGCTGGGGCACGTCGCCGAACCGCGGGCGGGCCCACGCGGCGACCGCGGGGACGTCGTCGGCCATCCAGTCGCGCATGCGCAGGCCGCGGTGGTCGCGGGGGCTGCCGGACCGGCCCGTGCCGCGGTAGTCGTAGGTGACGGCGACATACCCATGGGTGGCGAGGAACTCCGCGAACCCCGTGTACAGGCGCTCGGGGACCGCCGTCGCGGGGTGGATCACCACGACACCGCGGGGGGACTCCTCGGCGGGCTTGCGCACCGTGCCGACGACCCAGCCGCCCGCCGGGATCTGGATCCGCAGCTCGTCGGAGCCCACCGTCGCCGGGCTGTCGTTTCGCATGCGAAGTACCTTAGCGGGCTCCGTGGGTGAGGTCGTGCGTGCGCTGACGCGGCGCGAGCGAGAGGTGCACGAGCAGCTCGCGGCCGGGCTCTGCAGGCCGTCGGGCTCGCGTACCGCGTGGGTCCGGTCTCGGCGGACCAGGGCGCTCGTCGTCGGCGCACGGGGCGGGCGCGCTGCGAGCGCGCGCGGACGCCCCCATGCTGGACGTTCCGCCGAACGACGACAGGGGAGTTGCTCATGTCCGACCAGACCACGCCGCAGGACCCCACGACGCAGGAGCCGCAGCCGGAGCAGCCCGCCGACCAGCTCCAGCCGCCGGGACGCACGGGCGACATGTCGCAGGAGCCCGACCACGGGGAGACCACCTACCGGGGGTCCGGCCGGCTCGACGGGAAGCGGGCGCTGATCACCGGCGGAGACTCGGGCATCGGCCGGGCGGTCGCGATCGCGTTCGCGCGCGAGGGCGCGGACGTCGCGATCTCGTACCTCCCGGAAGAGGAGGAGGACGCCCGCACGACGGCCCGGTGGATCGAGGACGCGGGCCGCACGGCCGTGCTGCTGCCGGGCGACATCCGCGACGAGGAGTTCTGCCGGCAGCTCGTCGCGGACGCCGTCGCGGGCCTCGGTGGGCTCGACGTGCTGGTGAACAACGCCGCGTACCAGATGGCGCAGGACGAGGGACTGCGAGGGATCACGACCGAGCAGCTCGACCGGGTCCTCAAGACGAACGTCTACGCGCTGTTCTGGATCACGCAGGCGGCGCTCGACCACCTGCCCAGCGGCGGCGCGATCATCAACACGACCTCCGTCCAGGCGTTCGACCCGAGCCCTCCGCTGCTCGACTACGCCAGCACCAAGGCGGCGATCCTCAACTTCACCAAGGGGCTGGCGCAGCAGCTCGCACCCGAGGGCATCCGCGTCAACGCCGTGGCGCCCGGGCCGATCTGGACGCCGCTCATCCCGGCCACGATGCCCGAGGAGAAGGTCGAGCAGTTCGGTGCCGACACGCCGCTCGGCCGCGCCGGGCAGCCCGCCGAGCTCGCGCCGGCGTACGTGTTCTTCGCCTCGCAGGAGTCGAGCTACATCACCGGCGACCGCATCGGCGTGACCGGCGGTCGGCTGCTCTGACGGGTTCTCCGTCCCCGGCGCGACCAGGCGGCGGCCACCCCACCCGGGTGCGCCGCCGTCGTCGTGCGCGGTGGAAGATGGTCTCGGGGGACACCGACCGAGAAGGAGACCCATGCCCGCGCCCACGACGCCCACCCGCGAGTTCGTCACCGGCCTGCCGAAGGCCGAGCTGCACCTGCACCTGGAGGGCACGCTCGAGCCCGACCTCAAGCTGCGCCTCGCGCAGCGCAACGGCATCGACATCGGCCAGTCGACGGTCGAGGAGGTGCGCGCGACGTACGCGTTCGACTCCCTGACGAGCTTCCTCGCCGTGTACTACCCGGCGATGGAGGTGCTGCAGACCGCGGACGACTTCTACGAGCTCGCCGACGCCTACCTCGCCCGCGCGGCGGCGGACGGCGTGAAGCACGCCGAGATGTTCTTCGACCCGCAGGCGCACACGTCGCGCGGCGTGCCGTTCGAGGCGGTCGTGACGGGGTACCACCGCGCCGCGGCCGAGGCTCCGAGCAAGCACGGCATCGACGCGCACCTCATCCTGTGCTTCCTGCGCGACCACTCCGCGCAGAGCGCGGCCGAGACGCTCGAGGCGTCGGTCCCGTTCCGCGACAAGATCCTGGGCGTCGGGCTCGACTCCGACGAGCGCGACAACCCGCCGCAGAAGTTCGCCGACGTGTTCGCGCGCGCCCGCGAGCTCGGGTACCGGCTGACGATGCACTGCGACATCGACCAGGTCGGCAGCATCGACAACATCCGGACCGTGCTCGACGAGATCGGCGTGGACCGTGTGGACCACGGCACGAACGTCGTGGAGGACCCGGCGCTCGTCGACGTCGTGCGCGAGCGCGGGCTGGGCCTCACGACGTGCCCGATCTCGAACTCGTTCGTCACCGACGACATGAAGGCGACGGAGATCGCCGGCCTGCTGCGCTCGGGCGTGCGCGTCACCGTGAACTCCGACGACCCGGCGTACTTCGGCGGCTACGTCGCGGAGAACTACGTCGCGCTCGCGGAGGCGGCGGGCCTCACGACGCAGGAGGTCGTGCAGCTCGCGAGGAACTCGTTCGAGGCGTCGTGGCTCGGCGACTCGCAGCGCGCGGCCTACCTCGCCGAGATCGACCGGTACGTCGCGGCGTTCGACGCGAACGCCGTCTGACCCGGCCCCCCACCCCGCCGAGGTAGAGCCTTGGTCCGCCGAGGTAGAGGCGTGGTCACGACCACGCCTCTACCTCGCGGGACCGGGGCTCTACCTCGGGCGGCCGAGGCTCTGTCTCGCGGTTCTGGGCGTTCGTCCCGCGCGGACGTACCGGGGAGTAACGTGTCGGCGACGGCCGCCGCCGTCGGTTCGGCGGCGAGCACCCCCGCAGGGGGTGAATAATCTCCGGGTGCCGCACGTTGGCACGCACGGGACCCGCGCGCGCGGAACGGCCGTCCGCGGCCCCGCACGCGGGCCCTGCCCGCAGGGGCACCACGACCACCGGCTTGGCGAGAGGGCGACCAGAGCTCATGAAGGATGTGCTGTACGTCGACGGCGGGACCCCGCTGGACGGGACGATCACCGTGCGCGGCGCGAAGAACTTCGTGTCGAAGGCGATGGTGGCGTCGTTGCTGGGGGAGTCGCCGAGCGTGCTGCGCAACGTGCCGCAGATCCGCGACGTCGGCGTCGTGACGGGGCTGCTGGAGCTGCACGGCGTGACCGTGAAGTCCGACCCGGACGCGGGGATCCTCGACCTGGACCCGTCGAACGTCGAGTCGGCGCACGTCGCGGACATCGACGCGCACGCGGGCTCGAGCCGCATCCCCATCCTGTTCTGCGGCCCGCTGCTGCACCGTCTCGGTGAGGCGTTCATCCCGGACCTGGGCGGCTGCCGGATCGGCGACCGGCCGATCAACTACCACCTGGACATCCTGCGCCAGTTCGGCGCGGTGGTGGACAAGCGGGAGAACGGCATCCACATCCGTGCCCCGCGTCGCCTCCAGGGCACGAAGATCGCGCTGCCGTACCCGTCGGTGGGCGCGACCGAGCAGCTCCTGCTGACGGCCGTGCGCGCCGAGGGCATCACGGAGCTGGCGAACGCCGCGATCGAGCCCGAGATCATGGACCTCATCGCGGTGCTCCAGAAGATGGGCGCGATCATCTCGGTCGACACCGACCGCGTGATCCGCATCGAGGGCGTCGACCGCCTCGACGGCTACACGCACACCGCGCTCGGCGACCGCATCGAGGCGGCCTCGTGGGCGTCGGCCGCGCTCGCGACGGGCGGCGACATCACGGTCAAGGGCGCGACGCAGCCCGAGATGATGATGTTCCTCAACACCTTCCGCAAGGTCGGCGGCCGGTTCGACGTCCAGGACGACGGCATCCGGTTCTGGCACCCGGGCGGCGACCTGTCGCCGATCGTGCTCGAGACGGACGTGCACCCGGGCTTCATGACGGACTGGCAGCAGCCGCTCGTCGTGGCCCTCACCCAGGCCAAGGGCCTGTCGATCGTGCACGAGACGGTCTACGAGAACCGCTTCGGCTTCACGGACGCGCTGCGCGGCATGGGCGCGACCATCCAGGTCTACAAGGAGTGCCTGGGCGGGCGCGACTGCCGGTTCGGGCAGCGCAACTTCCACCACTCCGCGGTCATCTCGGGCCCGACGCCGCTCACCGCGGCCGACATCGAGGTGCCCGACCTGCGCGGCGGCTTCTCCCACCTCATCGCCGCGCTCGCCGCGAAGGGCACGTCGACCGTGCGCGGCATCAGCCTCATCGACCGCGGCTACGAGAACTTCCAGGACAAGCTGGTCGCGCTCGGCGCGGACGTCCGTCGGGACTGAGCCGTCCACGGGTGCCCGGGGCACCCACCTCATGACGACTGTCACGGCCTCGCACGTGGTCCGCGTGCGAGGCTGGTCGTCGTGATCACCCGACCGCGCACGTTCCTCGACGTGTGGAGCCGTCGGACCGGCCCCGAACGGTTCGACTCCTACACCCGATGGTCGCTCTACTTCCTCTCGGGGACCGAGCCGTTCATCGCGCTCGCCCTCATCGGGAGCGACCGGACGTTCGACCCGTCGGTGGCGCGGTTCTGGCTGGCGCTCGTCCTCGTGCACACGGTCGTCTGCATCCTCACGCTGCGCGCCGGGATCGGGCACTTCCTCGGCGGACGCCGCGTCCACCCGGTGCTGCTCGTCCTCCTCGGGGTCCTCTCGCTCGCGGTCGCCGCGCTCGCCGTCGGCACGTTCCCCGTGGACGGCGCCGACGACGTCGCCGCGAGCGGCCGCTACTACGCGATGCTCCTGGGCCTCGGGTACGGGGTGCTGGCGCTCGTCCCCCTGCTCACCTTCCGGCGGGTCGCGCTCGTCGCGCTGGTCCTCGCCGTCGTCACCGGGTGCTCCGTGTGGATGGGCACCGGGCCCGTGACGGCGCGGACGGCGGGCATGGCGGTAGGCCTCGGCCTCTCGGTCCTGGTCATGCTGCTCGGCGTCTTCGGCTCGTACCGCGCCTCGGTCTGGATGCTCAGCGTCGTGTGGGAGCAGGAGCGCACGCGCGTGCTCCACGCCCGCCTCGCCGTCGCGGAGGAGCGGCTGCGGTTCTCGCGCGACCTGCACGACGTCTTCGGGCGCACCCTGTCCGTCGTCGCCGTGAAGAGCGAGCTCGCGGCGGAGCTCGCGGCCCGCGGACGCCCCGGAGCCGAGGAGCAGATGCTCGAGGTCCGCCGCATCGCGCAGGACGCGCTGCGCGAGGTGCGCGCCGTCGTCGCGGGCTACCGCACGGCCGACCTCGGCGCCGAGCTGGCCGGGGCGCGGTCCGTCCTGCGGTCCGCCGGGATCGAGACGACCGTGCACGGCGACGAGACCCCCGTGGGCGAGGACGCGCAGGAGGCGCTCGCGTGGGCGGTCCGGGAGGCCGTGACGAACGTCGTGCGGCACTCGACCGCGCGCACCTGCACCATCACGGTCCACCGCGACGGGGCGTCGAGCGTCGTGGAGGTCGTCAACGACGGCGTCCCGACGACGCCGCGCACCGGCGGCGGGTCGGGCCTCGTCGGGCTCCGTGAACGCCTGGAGGGCGCCGGCGGTCGCCTCGAGACGTGGGTCGACGACGGGCGGTTCGGGCTCGTGGCCCGCGTGCCCGACGCCGCCCGTCCCCACCGCACGTCCCCGTCCCCGCTCCCCGAGAGGACCACCCCGGCGTGATCCGCATCCTCCTCGCCGACGACGAGAACCTCATCCGCGACGCCGTCGCGTCGCTCCTCGCGCTCGAGGACGACCTCGAGGTCGTGGCGCAGGCGGCGTCCGGCCCCGAGGCCGTCGCGGCCGCGCTCAAGCTCCGGCCCGACGTCGCCGTGCTCGACCTCCAGATGCCGGGCCTCGACGGCGTCGAGGTCGCGCAGCGGCTCGCCGGCGAGCTGCCGTCGTGCGGCGTCGTCATCGTCACGAGCCACGGGCGCCCGGGCTACCTCAAGCGCGCGCTCGAGGCGGGCGCGCGGGGCTTCCTGCCGAAGACCGTCTCGGCGCGCGTCCTCGCGGACGTCGTGCGCCAGGTGCGCGACGGCGGCCGCTACGTGGACCCGGAGCTCGCCGCGGAGGCGATCGCCGCGGGCGCGAGCCCGCTCACGCCGCGGGAGGCCGACGTGCTCGAGCTCGCGGCCGACGGCGCCCCCGTCGAGGAGATCGCGACGCGCGCCCACCTCGCGCCCGGCACGGTGCGCAACTACCTCTCGTCCGCGGCGGCCAAGCTGGGCGCCGCGAACCGGCACGAGGCCGCGCACGCCGCGCGGCGGCACGGCTGGATCTGAGGGCGGGCTCCGCCCGGTAGGCTCGGTGACCGTGCCGAGCCAGCCCCAGACCCCGCGCGCGTACAAGACCCTGGCGTTCCTGCTGCGCCCGATCCTGTTCGCGATCACCCGACGTGACTGGCAGGGTGCGGAGAACCTGCCCGACGGCGGGTTCATCGCCGCTGCCAACCACGTCACCGAGGTCGACCCGGTGACGCTCGCACACTTCCTCTACGACCAGGGCCGCGCCCCCAAGATCACGGCGAAGGCGTCGCTCTGGAAGGTGCCCGTGCTCGGCGGCCTCCTCACCCGCACCGGGATGATCCCCGTGCACCGCGGCACCGCGGGCGCCGCGCAGTCGCTCGTCGACTCCACCGCGCGGCTCGACGAGGGCGAGTGCGTCGTGTTCTTCCCCGAGGGCACGCTCACGCGTGACCCGGACGGCTGGCCCATGGTGGGCAAGACGGGCGTCGCGCGCCTCGCGCTCACGAGCCGGGCGCCCGTCGTCCCCATCGCCCAGTGGGGCGCGCACCGGCTCCTCGCGCCGTACGGCAAGGTGTTCAAGCCGATCCCGCCCAAGCAGGTCGCGGTCCACGCCGGGCCGCCCGTCGACCTCTCCGACCTCTACGACCGCCCGCAGGACACCGCGACGCTGCGCGAGGCGACCGAGCGCATCATGGCCGCGATCACGAGCCAGCTCGAGGAGATCCGCGGCGAGCAGGCTCCCGCCGAACGGTTCGACCTGCGCCGTCGGCCCGGGACGGAGGACCGCGCGTGAGCGCCGAGCGCATCGTCGCCGCCGTCCTCGGGTCCGGCAGCTGGGGCACCACGTTCGCCGCCGTCCTGGCCGACGCCGGGTGCGAGGTGCGTCTCTGGGGCCGTGACGCCGAGGTCGCCGAGCAGGTGAACACCTCGCGCCGCAACGAGAAGCGGCTGCCGGGCATCGACCTCCCCGCGGGGATCCGCGCCACGACCGACGCGGCCGAGGCGCTCGCAGGCGCCGGGCTCGTCGTCGTCGCGGTGCCCTCCCAGGTCGCGCGCGAGACGCTCACCGAGCTCCGCCCGCACGTGGCGCCCGACGCCGTCGCGGTGTCCCTCATGAAGGGCGTCGAGCTGAGCACCGACCGGCGCATGAGCGAGGTCGTCGCGGAGTCGCTCGGCATGGCGCCCGAGCGCGTCGCCGTGGTCTCGGGGCCGAACCTCGCGCGGGAGATCGCGCACCGGCAGCCGACGGCGACCGTCGTGTCGTGCGCCGACGACGACGTGGCCCGCTACGTGGCGCGCGCGTGCTCGTCGTCGTACTTCCGCCCGTACACCAACCGGGACGTGGTCGGCGTCGAGCTGTGCGGCGCGGTGAAGAACGTCATCGCGCTCGCCGTGGGGATCGCCCAGGGCCGCGGGTTCGGCTACAACACGACCGCCACCGTCATCACGCGCGGCCTGGTCGAGATCACGCGCCTCGGGCTCGCGCTCGGGGCGGACGCCGAGACGTTCCCCGGGCTCGCGGGCATGGGCGACCTCGTCGCGACGTGCTCGTCGCCGCTCTCGCGCAACCACACGCTCGGCAAGCACATCGGCCAGGGCCTGAGCCTCGACGACGCGATCGCCGCGACCGGCGGCACGGCGGAGGGCGTGAAGTCGTGCCGCTCGGTGCTCGAGCTCGCGCGCAAGGTCGGTGTCGACATGCCCATCACGGCCGGGGTCGTCGCGGTGCTCCACGAGGGCATGCCCGTCGACGAGATGGCGCGCGGCCTGCTCTCCCGGCCGCAGAAGGCCGAGGGCGTCTCGGCGGAGCGCTGAGGCCCTCGGCCTCCGGGCGGGCCGTCAGCCGTCGTCGCGGACGTCGACGACGACGCGGGTCGGGTCCTCGAGCGAGAACACCCGGAACGGGCGCTGCTCGTCGTCGACCCCGACGAACGCCTGCGTGTACCCCTCGAACACGCCGCGCAGCAGGACCTCCTCGACCTCGCCGTCGTCCCCGGCCCGGACGGGGTTGGGGCCCGCGTACTCCTCGACCCCGGTGTCCATGGGGTACCCCGAGCCGGAGATCATGACCTGCAGGTAGGCGTCGCCGTCGACGGCGACGACGTCACCCTTGCCGTCGTCCGTCGGCTGGTCCACGTACTCGACCCGCCACCCGGGCGTCCCCGTGCCGCCGAGCTCGAAGACGACCCGGTCGAACCCGTCGTGGTGCCCGACCCGGACGTCCGTCACCGTGAGCGCGGCGTCCGCGGACGGGTCCTGCGTGTCCGGCTCGGTGTTCGCGGGGAACGGCAGCGGTGCCTCCGTCGCGTCGTCCGACGGCGTGGACGCGCCGTCGGACGGCTCGGCGCCGGGCTCCGGGGTGGTGCTCGGGGAGTCGGTGGGGCTGGGCGACGCGCTCGTCGCGGTGCTCGACGGCGAGGGCGACTCGTCCGACTCGCCCGGGCTGCACGCCGCGAGGGCGAGGACGAGGACCGCGCCGGCGACGGCGGCCGGTCCTCCGGGCACCGCGCGGCCCGTCGGTCGTGCCTGCCGCGTCCGCACCGCTCGTCGTGTCGTCATGCCGTCGATCCTAGAAAGCCCAGGTCACGCGCGCGCGGCGGGCGGGCCACGGTCCGGCGACGGTCGTGTCACGGCCCGGTCTCGGGGACCGTGCACCCTGTCCTGACGAGGTGGCTGCCGCTACCCTCGGGGGATGCTGCAGGGGATCGGTGGTGCGTCCTTCGCGGTCGCGCTCACGGGACTGGTCGTCGTGGGGATCGTCCGCTTCACCTCCGGTGCGGAGGCGCGTGCCCGGCGCTCCGAGGGCGCGGGCGAGAGCGCGTCGTCCGGCATGTTCGGCGAGATCGTCGAGATCTTCCAGCCGAGCCGGACGCACCTCACCGAGGAGAAGGAACGTCAGCGGCTCGACATCGTGCAGCGTCCGGCGGAGGGCCGACCGTTCGACGTCGACCTGGACGGCGGGGTCTTCTACGTCCCCCGGGAGCAGTCCCGCCGCGACTCCCCGGCACCTGACCCGACGCGGGCTAGGGTGCGGTGACCCACAGGTGGTGGTGCGCGGGCCGTGGCGGCCTGCGCGGAGAGGATCCAGGGCGTGCGTGACGAGCATCTGTTCGGTATCCGCCTGCACCCGGTGGCAGCGAGGACCGACCTCGACCCCGGGGCCCGCGAGATCGGCGTCGTCCACGACGGAGAGCTTCTGGTCGTGGAGCACGAGGACGGGTCGACCTGGGTGCGGGACGTCGCGACGGGCGACTCGTCCCCCTCAACCGCGACCGCGCGGCGACCGAGGGGTTCCTGGAGGCGTTCGCGGAGTACCTGAGCTCCGGACGGCCCGCCCCCGGACCGACGACGATGACGGCCGAGCAGGCCGCGGAGCGTCTGCGTGCCTTCCGTGCGGGGGAGATCCGCCCGCCCTCCCGTCCGTCCGGGCGCAGGGCTCCCTCGCACCGGGCACGGCTGCGGACGCTCCGCACGAGGCTGCGGGCCATCGACCGCGCCGCGACCGGGCCGGGCTCCTGGTGGAGCGGTCCCCTCGAGGAGGCGGAGAACGACCTGCTCTGAGGGGTCGCAGCGTGCGGTGCGGAGCCGGACCGACGCACCCGCCGCCGCGGCACCGCGCGGCCGGGCGGTGGCGCGCGTCAGCCGACCGCGCTGCGCAGCGCCCGGTCCAGGTCGCGCCAGAGGTCCTCGACGTCCTCGACGCCCACCGAGAGCCGCAGCAGGTCCTCCGGGACCGTGCGCGACTCGGTCGCGAACCGGCGTCGGCGCTCGAGGCTCGACTCGACGCCCCCGAGGCTCGTCGCGGGTACCCACAGCCGGACCGCCGCGACGACGGCGTCCGCGCCCGCCGCACCACCCCGCGGGCGCACGCCGAGGATCGAGCCGTACCCGGTCATGAGGCGCGTCGCGCGCTCGTGACCCGGGTCGTCGGGCAGGCTCGGGTGCCGCACCTCGACGACGTCGGGGTGCTCGGCGAGCCGGCGCGCGAGCTCCGCCGCGTTCTGCTGGGACCGCTCGACGCGCAGGGCGAGCGTGCGCAGGCCGCGCAGCGCGAGCCACACCTCGAACGGCCCGGGGATCGAGCCGTGGAGCGTGCGGTAGGCACGCAGCGCCGTCGTGAGCTCCGGCGTGCGCGCGACGGCCGCCCCCAGCACGACGTCGGAGTGCCCGGCGAGGTACTTCGTCACCGAGTGCACGACGACGTCCGCGCCGTGCGCGAGGGGCTGCTGGCCGAGCGGGGTCGCGAACGTGTTGTCGACCGCGGACAGGACCCCGCGCTCGCGCGCCGCCGCGAGGAGGGCGGGAAGGTCGGCGACCTCGAGCATGGGGTTCGTCGGGGACTCGACGAGGAGGAGCGACGCGCCGTCGAGGGCCGCGACGACCTGGTCGGTGTCGGCGACGTCGACGCGCACGACCTCGACGCCGGCCCGTGCCGCGAGGTCGTCCGCGAAGCCGAGCGATACCTGGTAGGCGTGGCGCGGCAGCACGACCTTCCCGCCCGCGGGCACGGCCGAGAACACCGCGGCGATCGCCGCCATCCCGGAGCCGAACACCACGCCGGGGTGCTCCGCGCCCTCGAGCGCGGCGAGCGCCTCCTCGAAGGGGTGCCACGTCTCGGTGTCCATCCGCGTGTACAGGAGCTCGCCCGGCTGCTGGACGCCCTGCGACACGTACGTCGAGGACAGCACGATCGGGGGGGTCACGGGCGCGCCCTGCGACCGCTCGGGGCGTCCCGCGGCGACGGCGACGGTCGCGGGGGACAGGGCGTCGGGGACGTGCGGGTCGCTCATGGCGGCAGCGTACGCCCGGCCGCCCGACGAGTGCCCCGGCCGACCACCCCCTGGCCGGGCGACCAGGCGATCACGGTCGGCCGAGCAGGCCGTCCTGGCTCGTCCTGCGGCCGGGACGAGCCAGAACCACCTGCTCGGCGGCCGGTGGTCCGTCAGGGGAGGGGGCCCAGGAGCGACTGCGCGACGGTCGAGTGGGCGGACTCGTCGTCGGACGGGTGGAAGATCCCGGCGAGGACGTCGCGGTAGAGACGGCCGAGCTCGTTGCCGGCGAAGTAGCTCGAGCCGCCCGCGACCCGCACCATCTGGTCGACGACGGTCTTGGCCGTCTCCGTCGCGCGCACCTTGAGCCCTGCGGTCGCGCGGAACCAGCCCGCGCCGCGGTCGACGAGGGCGTCGAGCTCGGCCGCGACGGTGTCGATCTGCGGCCAGACGGCGTCGAGCGCGAGCGCGGCGTCGGCGAGGCGCCAGCGGACGTCCGGGTCCTCGGAGAGCGGCGCGCCGTCGTTCTTCATCGACGTCCGACGGCGGGCCGCGGCGACGCCGAGCTCGAGCGCACGGTCCGCGATGCCCGTGTACACCGACGCGAGCAGCGTCTCGAACGTCGTGAAGATCCCGACGACGAGGGGGTCCAGCGTCGGGCCTGGCGGCAGCCGCCGGACGACGTGCTCGACGGGGGCGAACGCGCCGTCGAGCACCGTGGAGCGCGACTGCGACGCGCGCATGCCCATCGTGTCCCAGTCGTCGAGCACCTGGACCCCGGCGTCGCGCGACACGAACGCGTGCACGAGGCGCGGGGCGTCGCGCGACTGGGTGTCGAGCCCCAGCACGCCGAGCCGCGTCCACGCGGGCGAGTTCGACGTGAAGATCTTGCGGCCGTGGAACGTGTACCCGCCCCGCTCGTCCGGGCGGGCCTCGGTGCGCGAGCCGAGCAGCACGAGGTCGTTGCCGCCCTCGGAGTACCCGAACCCGAAGACGCCCCCGCGGACGGCGTCCTCGAGCAGCCAGTCGAGCGACGCGTCGCCGCGCAGGTGGAGGTAGCGCGCGACGCCCGTCCACACGTGGTGCATGTTCACGGCGAGCGCCGTCGCGGGGGCGGCACCCGCGAGCCGCGCCTGCTCGTGCGCGACCTCGCGCAGGGTGAGGCCCGCGCCGCCGAACGACTCCGGCACGAGCGCGCGCAGGTACCCGGCCTCGGTGAGCGCCGCGAGGTCCTCGGTGAAGAACGCGTTGTCGCGGTCGTAGCCCGCGGCCCGGCCGCGGATCTGCTCCAGCAGCTCGTCGGAGAGCAGCGTGCGCGGCGTGGGGAACGGGGCGGGTGACGGGACGGGCGTGGGCATGGCCTGCCTTCGGTCTCGGGACGGACGGTGGAGGGGTGGACGGGGAGGGGCCCCGGCGACGTGCGTCGCCGGGGCCCCTCCACCGTACGGCGGCCGGTGGCCGGCCGTCAGCCCACGAGGACGGGCACCGGGTCCTCCGGGTGGGGGAGGATGCGGCGCAGGACGTCCGCGAGCGTCACGACGCCGACGAACCGCTCGCCGTCCATGACGACCGCGAGCTGCTCGCTCGACTCGCGCATGCGCGCGAGCGCGGCGTGCACCGTGGTGCCGGACTCCAGGACGAACCCGGGGCGCGCGAGCTCCTTGGCGAGCCGGTCGTCCGGCTCGAGGAGCGTGTCGCGCACGTGCACGACCTTCGGGACCACGCTCCCGTTCTGGACGAGGATGCGCAGGTGGCCCGAGCGGGCCGACGCGCGTCGCACGTCGGCCGCGGTCGCGTCGGCGGGGACCGACGTGGGCCGGCTCCCGGCCGGCACGAGCGCGTCGACCGTGAGGGTCTCGAGCTCGATCACGCCCGAGATCTGCGCCCGGTATGACGCCTCGAGCGCGCCGACGTTCGCCGAGTGCTCGACCAGGTGCCGCAGGGTCGCGGCGTCCTGCCCGCCACCCTCGACGTTCTCCACCGGCTCGACGCCCACGGCCCGCACGCAGCGGTTCGCGAGCTCGTTGAGCCAGCGCAGGAGCGGGCGGAACGCCCACATGAACCCGCGCATCGGCAGCGCGAGGAGCGTGGCAGACCGCTCGGGGTGGGCGATGGCCCACGACTTCGGTGCCATCTCGCCGACGACGAGGTGCAGGAACGTCACGACGATCAGCGCGAGCACGAAGCCCGCGACGTCGGCGGCCCACAGGGGCGCGCCCCACGTCTCGAAGACGGGCGTGAGCCAGTGGTGGACGGCGGGCTTGGTGATGGCACCGAGCGCGAGCGTGCACGCGGTGATGCCGAGCTGGGCGCCGGCCATGAGGAGCGTGAGCTCGTTCGAGCTGCGCAGCGCGGCGCGCGCGGCGCGGCTCGTGGGGGCGGCGTCCTCGAGGCGGTGCCTCTTGGCGCCGAGGAGCGCGAACTCCACGGCGACGAAGAACGCGCTGAGCGCGATGATCGCGACGGTCGCCGTGACGACGACCCAGGGGTTGCTCATCGGGTCTCCTCCGCGGCGTCGGTCGGGTGCGCAACCTCGCGCGCGGTCGGGTGCACGACGACGTCGACGGGGACGTCGCCCCGCCGCTCGACGAGCCGGACGCGCACGAGACGCGGCACGTGCCGCTCGACCGACAGGACGTCGACGAGGAGGGCGCGGTGCACCGGCTCGTCGTGCACGAGGTCGGCCGGGTCGTCCGGCAGCGGCACCTCGATCTGGTCGCCCGCGCGCGGCAGGGCGCCGTGCTGGGCGATGAGGAGCCCGGAGACCGTCTCGTGGTCGCCGCGGGGCAGGTCGTGCCCGAGGGCGCGCTCCGCCTCGTCGACGTGGACGTCGCCGCCCATGACCCACACGCCGTCCTCCTCGGCCGTGACCGTGGCGGGCTGCTCGGGGTCGTGCTCGTCGGTGATCTCGCCGACGAGCTCCTCGGCGAGGTCCTCGACGGTCAGCACGCCGGTGAAGCCGCCGTACTCGTCGATGACGCACGCGAGCTGGTTGCGCGTGGAGTTGAGCTGCGCGAGGGCGTCCGGGAGCGTCATGGCCGTCGGCAGCACCACGGCCTGGCGCATGAGCGCCGTGACGGGGGCGTCCGCGGGCAGGTCGGTCGCGAGGACGTCGGCGAGCTGGACGACGCCGAGCGGCTGGTCCGTGTCGTCGACCACCGGGTAGCGCGTGTGGGCGCGGGCCATGAGCTCTCGCACCTCGGCGACGGTCGCCTCGGGCCGCACGGTTCCCACGCGCGAGCGCGGGATCATCGCGTGCTCGACGTCGCGCTGCGGGAAGTCCAGCACGCGGTCGAGGAGCACGGACAACTCGTCGGTCAGGTTCCCGCTCTCGCGCGAGTCGGCCACGATGTGCTCGAGGTCGCGCGCGGTCGCGGTGTTGTCGACGTCGTGGACGGGCTCGATCCTGAGCATCCGCAGCAGCGCGTTGGACGCCTTGTCGAACACCGCGATGAGCCAGCCGAACACCGTGAGGTACGCCGACGTCGAGCGTGCCAGACCCTTCGCGAGCGGCTCGGGCCGCGCGATGGCGAGGTTCTTGGGGAACAGCTCGCCGAAGAGCATCTGGATGATCGTCGACAGCACGAGCGCCAGGACGGTGCCCACCGCGACGCCGACACCCGTCGGGACGCCGACGCCGCCGAGCATGGTGCCGAGCGACTGCCCGATGAGGGGCTCGGCCACGTAGCCGACGAGCAGGCCCGTCACCGTGATGCCGAGCTGCGCGCCGGACAGGACGAAGGAGGTGCGCCGGGTCACGGCGAGCGCGCGCCGGGCCGACTCGTCGCCGGCCTCCGCCTTGGCCCCCAGCCGGGAGCGGTCGACGGTCATGTAGGCGAACTCCTGCGCGACGAAGTAGGCCGTCGCCGCCGTGATCGCGAGGACCACGAGGAGCCCGAGGAGGAGGGAGAGGAAGGTCGTCATCGTGCCCGCACCGCCCTGCGGTCGACGGGGACGCGTGGGTGCGTCCGCTCGCTGCCGGGGCCGGTGCGGCCGGGACTATGGTCGGGGTCGTCGGCCGCGGGGGCCTCGAGAGTCGTGTCTTCCACGGCACTCCCAACGCCGGAGCCTCCCGGATCGTTCCCGGGATCTCGCGGGGATGCTCGCCGGGATCTCGCACCGGCGCGCGTCCGCGCGCGAGCAGGCGTCCGGTAGGGTCGTCCGCGATGTCCAGCCAGAGCCCCGACCGGTCCGTGCCGTCCACCGACGAGCACCCCACCGGCGCCCCCCGCAAGCCCCGCGTCCTCGTGCTGTTCGGCGGGCGCTCGGGCGAGCACGCCATCTCCGCCGCGACCGCCGCGGGCGTCCTGCGCGCCATCGACCGGACGCGCTACGACGTCGTCCCGGTCGGGATCACGCCGTCGGGCGAGTGGGTCCTCGCGGCCGACGAGCCGTCGCGCTGGGAGATCACGGCAGGCCGGCTGCCGCAGGTCGAGCCGACGGGCGAGGAGGTCATCCTCCCGCTGTCGACCGGGCGCCGGGACCTGCGCGTGCTCACACCCGGCGAGGTGCCGCGCGTGCTCGGCGAGGTGGACGTCGTCTTCCCGCTCCTGCACGGCCCCTACGGCGAGGACGGCACCCTCCAGGGCATGCTCGAGCTCTCCGACGTGCGCTACGTGGGCGCGGGCGTCCTCGCCTCGGCGGTCGGCATGGACAAGCACTTCATGAAGCTCGTGCTCGCGGGCGAGGGCCTGCCGATCGCGCCGTACACCGTCGTCAAGCCGGGAGCGTTCGAGCGCGACCCGGAGACGGTGACGCAGGCGGTGGCCGCGCTCGGCCTGCCCGTCTTCGTCAAGCCCGCGCGCGCCGGGTCGAGCCTCGGCATCTCCAAGGTCGACGACCTCGCCGACCTGCCCGCGGCGATCGCGGCGGCGCAGGAGCACGACCCGAAGGTCGTCGTCGAGGCGGGCGTCGTCGGTCGCGAGATCGAGTGCGCCGTCCTCGGCGGGCGCGGTGGAGCGCGGCCGCGCGCGTCCCTGCCGGGGGAGATCGTCGTCACGGGCGAGCAGCACGACTTCTACGACTTCGAGGCCAAGTACCTCGACGAGGCCGGGGTGGAGCTGTCGTGCCCGGCGGACCTCCCGGAGCACCTCGTCGAGCGCGTGCGCGAGATCGCCGTGCGCACGTTCGAGGCGGTCGGCGCGGAGGGCCTCTCGCGCGTCGACGTGTTCGTCACGCCCGACGAGCGGGTCGTCGTCAACGAGATCAACACCATGCCGGGCTTCACGCCGTTCTCGATGTACCCCCGCATGTGGGAGAAGTCGGGGCTCAGCTACCCCGACCTCATCGACGAGCTCGTCGCGCTCGCGCTCGAGCGGCCCACCGGCCTGCGCTGACCGCGCGGGCGACGGGCCGGGGGCGGCCCCGGGACGGGCACCGGCTCAGCCGACGTCGCCCACCCCGACGCACGCGCGCGTCTGCGGGACCTCCATGACCGCGCGGCCCAGGTCCGCGATGAACGACGTCGAGTGTCCCTCCGTCACGGCGGGCGGGACGACGACCTGTACAGCGGGGTCGCGCCCGTAGGTGGTGAACGTCCACGTGCCCTCGTCCTCGACGACGAGCCAGTCGACGCTGCCCCCCTCGGACACGACGCTCTGGCACGCCGTGGTCGTGGGCCCGGGCACCTCGACGCCGCACCGCAGCGTCACCGCGGCGCCCGGCTCGCCCCAGGCGGCCGTGGCCTGGCTCGTCGTGCCGACCTTCGGCAGGTCCTCGCCCAGCGAGTCAGGCAGCGCGAGCACGACGTCCGCGCACAGCGGGTTCTGGGCGTCGTCCGCCACGGGGACGCCGATGCGCGGCGCGCACGCGGCGGTCGCGGCCACGACGCCCAGGAGCGCGGGGACGGCCAGGGCGCGGACGAGCCGGCGCCGGGACGGCCGGGACGACCCGGGGCGGGCGGAGGGGGAGCGGGGAGGGACGACGTCGAGCACGCGACCACCGTAGCGGCCCGCGACGGGTGCCCGTGACCGCCCGGGCGGCGACTAGGGTGGCCGCGTGAGCGAGACGCCCCTGCTGGTCCGCGACGTGCCCGAGGAGGCGCTCCTCGCCCGGATCTTTCCCCTGCTGCCCACGGCCCCCTCGACGCTCGTCGGGCCGGGGGACGACTGCGCGGTCGTCGCCGCGCCCGACGGCCGCTACGTCGTGTCCACCGACGTCCTCGTCGAGGACCGGCACTTCCGCCGGCGCTGGTCGACGGGCTACGACGTCGGCCGCCGCGCCGCCGTGCAGAACCTCGCCGACGTCGTGTCCATGGGCGCGCGCCCCGCGGCGCTCGTCGTCTCGCTCGTCATGCCGGGCGACCTGCCGGTCGACTGGGTCACCGGGTTCGCGCGCGGGCTGGCCGACGCGTGCACCCCGCTCGGTGCCGCGGTCGTGGGCGGCGACCTGTCCGGAGGGGACCAGGTCGTGGTCGCCGTGACCGTCCACGGGGACCTGGAGGGTCGCGAGCCTGTGCTGCGGGGCGGGGCCCGGGCGGGTGACGTCGTCGCGCTCGCGGGGACGCTCGGGCGGTCCGCCGCGGGTCTCGCGCTGCTCGACGCCGGTCGCGCGGACGTCGACGACGCGCTCGTCGCCGCCTACCTGCGTCCCGACCCGCCGCTCGCCGCGGGCCCGGTCGCGGCCGACGCCGGGGCCACGGCGATGATGGACGTCTCGGACGGCCTGCTGCGGGACGCGGGGCGGGTCGCGCGGGCCAGCGGCGTCGTCGTGGACCTGGACCCGGGCGCGCTCGACGCCGACCGTGCCCGGCTGCGGGACGCGGGCGCCGCGCTCGCGGGCGAGGGCGACGGGGCGGAGCTCGTCGACGGGTGGGTCCTGTCCGGGGGAGAGGACCACGGTCTGCTCGCCACGTTCCCCGCGGCGGCACCGCTCCCGGCCGGGTTCCGGCGGCTCGGCACGGTGCGTCCCGCGGGCGACGACGGCGCGGGCGTGCGCCTGGACGGCGCGGTGCCGCGCCCGTCGTCGGGGTGGGACCACTTCCGCGCCTGAGCGCGGGCGTCAGCTCCGGCGGCGGTAGCGGACGGCGGTGAGGTCCTTGCCGCCGATGTCGTCGCGGCGCTCGACCCCGTCGGGGCTGAACCCGTGCCGACGGTAGAACCGGCGCGCGCGCTCGGCGTCCTCGAGGACCCAGAGCGTGACGGTGGTGCCGGGGCCCACCTCGCCGAGCATGGTGCGCATGAGGTCGCGCGCGACGCCGCGGCCCCAGGACTCGGGGTCGAGGTAGATGGCGTAGATCTCGAGGTCCCCGGGCTCGGCGTCCTCGTCGCGACCGGGGCCGAGGGTGGCGAAGCCGATGGTGCGGCCGTCGGCGTCGGCGAGCCAGGTGCGCGCCCCGGCGGTGCCGAGGCTCTGGACCCAGTGCTTCTCACGCTGGTCGTGGTCGAGCGAGGCGAGGTACTCGTCCGGCACGATGCCGGCGTACGCGCCGCGCCACGACGCGATGTGCACGGCCGCGATGGCGCGCGCGTCCGCGGGGCCGGCCGGGCGGATCGTTACCTCGCTCAGTTCCGTCACCATGGACAAAGACTGCCACCCGGGCGGGGATACACCAAGCCCGTTTGTCCGGATCCTCAGGAGAACTTCGGAGCTCGGGCGTCCGGAGGCACAGACGACGAGAGCGCCCGCCGGGGACCGGCGGGCGCTCTCGTGGAGGAGTCGCGCGACTCAGGCGGGGCGGGTGACCTTGCCGGCCTTGAGGCACGAGGTGCACACGTTGAGGCGCTTGGGCGTCCCCGCGACCACGGCGCGCACGCGCTGGATGTTCGGGTTCCAGCGGCGCTTCGTGCGGATGTGGGAGTGCGAGATGCTGTGCCCGAAGCCCGGGCCCTTGCCGCAGACGTCGCAGTTGGCAGCCACGGTTTCTCCTGATCGTCGTGCACGTCGCGCACGCAGCGGCGACGTCCTGAATGGTCTGTAGGGTGTCCGGCCCGGTGTCCCTCGGCGGCTCCTCGACGACGTCGAGGGCGCGCGAAGCACCCGGGCAACCTCGTCAGGGTAGCCGATCCGATGCCCTCAGCTCAAACCGGGTCCGCGTCGCGCGGATCACGCCGGACCCGGGGCGGCTCGCCCCACGACCGGGGGCCGCGTTGACTACCGTGGTCCCGACGACCGCCGGGTCGTCCGACCCGTCGCGCGCGGCCGGGCCGTCCCCCAGCGTACGAGGAGCCGTCCCGACGTGAGCCCCGGAGCCGACGTGGTCGACGCCGCCGTCGTCGTCGCGTGGGGTCGTGGCGGTGTCCACGCCCTCGCCCAGGCGCGTGCGTCGCTCGACCGCGTGAACGTATTCCCCGTGGCCGACGCGGACACCGGCACGAACATGTACCTCACGCTGCTCGACGCCGTGCGGGCGCTGCCCGCGGGCACGGCGGACGCCGCGGGCCCAGCGGGCGGGGCGGGCGACGTGCTCGTGCGTCTCGCGCGCGGGGCGCTCGTCGGGGCGCGAGGCAACTCCGGCGTCATCCTCAGCGAGTACCTGCGCGGGCTCGCGCTCGAGCTCGCCGAGCACCGGACGGTCTCGGGGGCGGCGCTCGCCGTCGGCCTGGACCGCGCCGCGCGCACGGCGCGGGGTGCCGTCGCGCGCCCGGCGCCGGGCACGATCCTCACCGCGGCGGACGCGGCGGCCCGCGCGGCCGCGGACGTGGTCACGGACGGCGACCCCTCGCCCGGTGCCGTCGCCGCGGCGGCGCGGGACGGCGCCCGTGCCGCGGCGCTGCGCAGCACCGACGAGCTCGACGCGCTGGCACGGGCGCAGGTGCTCGACGCCGGGGCCCTCGGCCTCGTGCTCGTGCTCGGCGCGCTCGTCGCGGCGCTCGACGAGCGGACCGGCGGACCGGACCGCACGCAGATCGACGAGCCGGGCCGCGGGACCGTCGACGCGCGCCTCGACGAGCCCGGCGCGGCGCCGGAGACCCCCGCGCCGGTCGTGTCGGAGGTGCTGGGCATGATGTCCGGCATGGCGCCGGTCACCGGGTCGTCCGCGGGGGCGGCGTCGGGGACCGAGGCCGCGCACGAGGGGGGCGAGTTCGAGGTGATGTACGTGGTCGACCTGCCGGGCGGTGCCCTCGGCGACGCCGTGGGCGCGTCGACGGGACCGGGGGAGCGGCTGCGGTCCGACCTGTCCCGGATCGGGGACTCCGTGGTGGTCGTCGGCGGCGCGGGCGAGGACGGGTCGGGGCTGTGGCAGGCGCACGTCCACACCGACGACCCGATGGCGGCGGTCGTGGCCGGACGGGCGGTGCTCGCCGACGCCCAGGGCCGCGCGTCGCGGGAGGGAGCGGGGGCGCTCGTCGCGCTGCGGCAGGTCCGCGTGCGCCACCTGCCGGGGGCGCACGGGCACGGCCACCTTCCGGAAGCGGCGGGCATCACGGCGGACGGCGGCCCGTCGGACGAGCCGGGGCTCGTCGCCGTGACCAGCGCACCGGGGCTCGTCGCGGACCTCGCGCGCGCGGGCGCCGTCGTGCTCCTGCGCGACGAGCCCGGTGCGCCCGACCTCGCGGCGCTGCACCGCGTCGCCGTCGACGCGCGCGCGGCGCACGTCGTCGTGCTGCCCGGCGGCCACCTTCCCGAGCGGGACGTCGCGACGCTCCGCGCGGCCCTGCGCGAGGACGGCGTCGAGTCGCTCGAGGTGCTCGCGGCGCCGACGGACCTGCACGTGACGGTCGCGCTCGCCGCCGCCCAGCTGGTCGACGGCCCCGGGCGGGTGGACGCCGTGCGGTCCGCGCTCGCCACGGTGCGGACGTCCCGGGCGTCGGCGGCCGGGACGGACGACCCCGAGGCCGCGCGCCGGCTCGTCGGGCTGCTGGAGGGCCTGCTCGAGCGTCCCGCCGAGGTCGTCACGGTCCTCGCGGACGACGACGTCCCCCTCCCGGCGCTCGACGCGCTCGCCCCCGCGGCCGCCCGCGCCGGGGCCGAGCTCGTGCTCCTGCGCTCGGGCCGGGACGGCGGCACGATCGCGCTCGCCGCGGAGGGCGCCGTCGTCCACCACGGCACGGACGAGGCGGTGGGCGCATGACGGACCGGCTGGCCGAGCCGCTGACCCGCGCCGTCGGGACGCGCAGCGCGGGGCCGCTCGCGAAGCTCGGCCTCGAGACCGTGGGCGACCTGCTGCGCCACTACCCGCGCCGCTACGGCGACCCCGGCCGTCTCACGGACCTCGGCGGGCTCGCCCTCGGCGAGCACGTGACGATCGTCGCCCAGGTCCGCAGCGCGACCGTCCGACGCATGCGCAACCGCGCGGGCGCCATCCTCGAGGCGATCGTGACGGACGGCCCGCAGCAGCTCTCCCTCACGTTCTTCGCCAAGAGCCCCAACGTGCTGCGCTACCACGAGCAGCGGCTCGCGCCGGGTCGGCACGGCCTGTTCACGGGCGTCGTCGGCCTCTACCGGGGCACGCGCCAGCTCACGCACCCCGACTACAAGATCATCGGCATGGACGACGACGCCGAGGACGCCGAGAGCGCCGTCCTCGAGGCGAGCAGGCCGATCCCCATCTACCCCGCGAGCGGGAGCATCCCGAGCTGGAAGATCCAGCCCGCCGTGCGGACCGTCCTCGACCCGCTGCGCGAGGAGGACGTCCCCGACCCGCTGCCCGACGCCGTCCGCGAGCGGCGCGGGCTCGGGACCCGGCTCGAGGCGCTGCGCGACGTCCACGAGCCGTACGACGAGAAGCAGTGGCGCCGCGGTCGCGACCGGCTGCGGTACGAGGAGGCGTTCGTCCTCCAGGCCGCGCTCGCGCAGCGGCGTGCCCGGGCCGCCGCCGAGCCCGCGACCGCACGCCCGCCCCGGCCGGAGGGCGAGCCGGGCATCCTCGCGGACTTCGACGCGGCGCTGCCGTTCACGCTCACGCAGGGACAGCGCGAGGTGGGCCGGGAGATCGCCGACGACCTCGCGCTCGCGCGCCCCATGCAGCGGCTCCTCCAGGGCGAGGTCGGCTCCGGCAAGACCGTCGTCGCGCTGCGCGCGATGCTCCAGGTGATCGACGCCGGCGGCCAGGCGGCGCTCCTCGCGCCCACCGAGGTGCTCGCCGCGCAGCACGCCCGGACCCTGCGGGCGCTCCTCGGGCCGCTCGCCGAGGGCGGGTTCCTCGGGGGCGCCGAGCACGGGACGCGCGTCGCGCTCCTCACCGGCTCGCTCGGCGCCGCGGCGCGCAAGGAGGCCCTGCTCGACGCCGCGAGCGGCGCGGCGGGGATCGTCGTGGGCACGCACGCGCTGCTCTCCGAGAACGTGCAGTTCGCCGACCTCGGGCTCGTGGTCGTCGACGAGCAGCACCGGTTCGGCGTCGAGCAGCGCGACGCGCTGCGGGCGAAGGCGCGCACCTCCCCGCACCTGCTGGTCATGACGGCGACGCCGATCCCGCGCACCGTCGCGATGACCGTGTTCGGCGACCTCGAGACGTCGTCGCTCACGGAGATCCCCGCCGGGCGGTCGGGCATCACGACGCACGTCGTGCCCGCCGGGAACCCGACCTGGATGGAGCGGACGTGGGCGCGCGTGCGCGAGGAGGTCGACGCCGGGCACCGTGCGTACGTGGTGTGCGCCCGCATCCACCCGGACGAGCCGGACGCCGACGCGGGCGCGACGGGGGACGACGACTTCGACGACGTCCCGGACTTCCTGCTCGACCCCGAGGCGCCCGACGCCGTCGAGCGGGCGCCGTTGCGCGCCGTGCTGGAGGTCGCGGAGGAGCTGCGCGCCCACCCGCGGCTCGCCGGGCTGACGGTCGGCGTGCTGCACGGCCAGATGCCGCCGGCCGAGAAGGACGCGGTGATGGCCGACTTCGCGTCGGGGGCGGTCCAGGTGCTCGTCTCCACGACGGTCGTCGAGGTCGGCGTCGACGTCCCGGAGGCCACGGCGATGGTCGTGCTCGACGCGGACCGGTTCGGCATCTCCCAGCTCCACCAGCTCCGCGGGCGCGTCGGGCGCGGGTCGGCCGCCGGGCTGTGCCTGCTCGTGTCCACCGCGCAGCCGGGCACGCCCGCCGCGACGCGCGTCGAGACGCTCGCGCGCACGACGGACGGGTTCGAGCTCGCCACCGTCGACCTCGAGCTGCGCAGCGAGGGCGACGTCCTGGGCGCCGCCCAGTCCGGGCGCGCGAGCTCCCTGCGGCTCCTGCGCGTCGTCAAGGACGCGGACGTCATCGAGACCGCGCGGGCGGACGCGGCGGAGGTCGTCGCGCAGGACCCGGAGCTCGCGGACCACCCGGCGCTCGCCGCCGCGATCCGCGAGCAGCTCGACCCCGAGCGCGAGGAGTTCCTCGAGCGTGCGTGACGGCGGGGCGCCGCGGCGTCTGCGTAGGGTGGGCGCGTGACGAGGATCGTGGCGGGAACAGTCGGTGGGCGCACGCTGCAGGTCCCGCCCCGCGGCACGCGACCGACGAGCGAGCGCGTGCGGGAGGCGATCTTCTCCCGGCTCGAGCACCTCGGCGTCGTCGACGACGCGCGCGTCCTCGACCTCTACGCGGGCTCCGGCGCGCTCGGCCTCGAGGCGGCGAGCCGCGGCGCGGCCGACGTCACGCTCGTCGACTCCGCGCGGGTCGCGGCCGACGTCGCCCGACGCAACGTCGCCGCCCTCGGCCTGTCGAACGTGCACGTCGTCGCGCAGCCGGCCGAGGCGTTCGTCGCCGGCGTGGCGGCGGCCACGGCGCAGCGGTCGGCGGCCGGGGACGCGGCCGGGGCGCCGGTCCCGGGGCGTGCCGGCCACGGCCCCTTCCACCTCGTGCTCGTGGACCCGCCCTACGACGTGACGGCCGAGGCGCTCGAGCGCGTCCTCGCGCACCTCGCCGTGCCCGGCGTGCTGGACCCGGCCGCCGTCGTCGTCGTCGAGCGCTCGACGCGCACGCCCGAGCCGACGTGGCCCGCCGGCTGGGAGCTCGTCGCGCACAAGGACTACGGCGAGACCGCGGTGTTCTTCGTCGGCCCGGAGCTCCCCGACGACGCATAGCCCGTCGACCAGGTGGTTCTGGCTCGTCCGGGTCGGTTGACGCACCCGGACCGCCTGCTCGGCCTGCCGGGGCTGCCTGGTCGGTGGGGGCGTCCGCAGGACCGGAGGGTCAGGCCGTCGGGGCTCGGGTCTCGGCCGGGGCGAGGGTGCCGACGGGCACGGTCGCGAGGGCGGCGGGGTCGTCGGGGTCGACGACGCGGATGCGGTCCCCGCCCGCGGCGTCGAGCAGGCGGCGGGTCGCGGCGTCGTCGGCGAGCGTGCCCTCGCTCTCGTGGAGGTTCTCCGCGAGGAAGGCGCGCAGCGGCGCGGCCGGGACGTCGTCCTCGGCGGCGTGCGGACCGAGGGGGAACGACACGAGGAGGAGCGCGGGCACGCGCTCGCCGCCCGGGCCGTCGCCGGGCTGGAAGTAGGGGAGTGCCAGGACACGCGCCCCGAGGCGCGCGTAGAACCGGAGCCGCGCGACCGGGTCGCCGTGGGCCTCGCTGCCGGTGTGGTGCGCGGGGTGCTCGACCTCGCCCACGACGACGAGCGGGTCGAGCGCGCGCCAGTCGTCGAGCGCGGTGGTGACGAGACGGCGGCCCACGCCGCCGCCCCGGCGTCCGGGGGCGATCGCGAGGTAGAGCACGAGGAGGACGCGCGCGTCGGCGAACCACTCGCCGACGACGCCGGCGACGACGCGGCCCTCCTCGACCACGCCGAGGCTGCGCAGCCGCCCGCTCGCGTGGGCGTCGAGCAGCTCCTGCTCGTCGACGAGCTCGGCGGGCGGGAACGACGGCACGAGGACGTCGCGGTGCAGCGAGCGCAGCAGCGCGGGGTCGGTGAGCGGGACGACGGCGGGGGTGGTCACGTCGACCATCGTCGCGCCCGACGCCGGTCGGCGCGCGCCCGGCCGCGCCGCCCGGGTCCGGCGGCCCCCGTGTACTACCGTGACGAGGTGACCACAGCCGTCTGTCCCGGGTCGTTCGACCCGATCACCCTGGGCCACCTCGACATCGTGCGCCGTGCGCGCGCCCTCTTCGACGAGGTCGTCGTCGGCGTCGCGCGGAACGCGTCGAAGTCGGCGCTCCTGAGCGTCGACGAGCGCGTGGACCTCGCGCGGTCCGCGGTGCGGGACGCGGGGCTGGACGGCGTCCGGGTCGAGGTCGTGCCGGGGCTGCTCGTCGACTTCTGCCGCGACGTCGGTGCGACGGCGGTGGTCAAGGGCCTGCGCGGCGGTGCCGACTTCGACGCGGAGCTGCCGATGGCGCTCATGAACCGGCACCTCGCGGGGGTCGAGACGGTGTTCGTCGCGGGCGACGCGGCGCTCCTGCACGTCGCGTCGTCGCTCGTGAAGGACATCGCGCGGTACGGGGGACCGGTGGACGACCTCGTCCCGCCGGGGGTGGGCGACGCCGTCCGGGCGGCGCTGGCACGGACGCAGGGGACCGGCAGGTGAGCACGACGGGAAGGACCGGGTACGTGAGCGAGCAGCAGGGCCGACGGCCGACGCACGAGGACCGCGCGGGCGAGGAGGCGCAGGTCGGGTTGAACGCGATCCTCGACGACCTCACGCACCTCGTCGAGTCGGCGCGCACGATGCCGATGTCCGCGTCGGTGCTGGTGCACAAGGGCGACGCCTTGGCGCTCCTGGACGAGCTGCGGGGCGCGCTGCCGGAGCAGCTCGCGCACGCGGACGAGGTGCTCGCGCAGGCGGACGCCGTGCTCGAGGACGCGCACCGGCAGGCGGAGGAGATCCTCACGACGGCGCGCGCCCGGGCGATCGAGCTCGTGCAGACGGAGCAGGTGGTGGTCCAGGCGGAGGCGCGCGCCCGCGACATCGTCGACGAGGCGCAGGAGGCGGCTGCCGTGCTGCAGCGCGACGCCGACGACTACTGCGACCGGCGGCTCGCGGACTTCGAGGTCGACCTCGGCAAGCTCCTCGCGCAGGTCCAGGCAGGCCGGGCGAAGCTCGCGGACCGGCTCGGCGACCGCTTCGGCGACGCCGACGAGTCGCCGTTCCCGGCGACGATGCGCGAGCGCGGCGGGGAGCGCGCGGCCCGCTGACGGGCGTGCCGGTCGCCGGGCGCGACCACCGTCGTGGTCGCCACCGCGAAGGTGGCGACCACAGCGTCGGGTGACGTAAGATCGATGTTTGGCTCGTCGCGTCACGCGTCGACCCGTGCCTGGCAGCCGCCGTCGAGCGGTCGCCGGCCCCCGACCATCGTTGACCACCGTCCGCGGGCGCCCACGCCTGCGGGCTCCGATCCTGGAGCGCACCATCACCGCCGAGAAGACGTCGCCGCTCGTGCTCGACACGCACGAGCTCGGTCGGCGACCCGGGAGCATGCTGACGGTCCGCCGGACCGTCCCCGCGCCGGCCGACCTCGGGACCGCCGTCATCGGCATCCCCGAGGGCAGCGAGCTCGAGCTCGACCTGCGTCTCGAGGCCGTCATGGAGGGCGTGCTCGTCTCCGGGACGGTGACGGGGCGCGCGGTCGGGGAGTGCGTGCGCTGCCTCGACACGGTGCACGAGGACGTCTCGGTCGAGCTCGGCGAGCTGTTCGCCTACCCGGAGCGCGCGAAGGCCGCCGAGGAGTCGGGCGACGACCTGGAGGACGCCGAGGACGTCTACGAGCTGGACGGCGACCTCGCGGACATCGAGCCCGCGCTACGGGATTCGGTCGTCACTGCACTACCATTCAGTCCGGTGTGCCGAGCGGACTGCCCGGGGCTGTGCTCCGAGTGCGGTGCGCGCCTGGCGGACGACCCGGGCCACACCCACGAACTTGTCGACCCTCGGTGGTCGGCGCTGGAGAGCATGTTCGACACCTCGAACGTGTCCGACGAGACGAAAGAGAGCTAGCCGTGGCTGTTCCGAAGCGCAAGATGTCGCGCAGCAACACCCGTGCGCGTCGTTCGCAGTGGAAGACGACCGCCGCGAACCTCACCACCTGCCCGCAGTGCAAGGGCGACAAGCTGTCGCACGCGGCGTGCCCGACGTGCGGTACCTACAAGGGCCGCCAGTACGCCGAGGCGCTGCGCACCGAGCACGCAGGCTGAGGCGCGTGGCACCGGCTGCACCGGCATCCGGTCTTCTCGAGAAGCTCGGGGTCCATCTGGACCCCGAGCTTCTCGTGCTTGCGCTCACGCACCGGTCGTTCGCGCACGAGAACGGCGGCATCCCCACGAACGAGCGTCTCGAGTTCCTCGGTGACACCGTCCTGGGCCTCGTCGTCACGGAGACCCTCTACCGCCGCCACCCCGACCTGTCCGAGGGCGAGCTCGCCAAGATGCGGGCCGCGACCGTCTCGCAGAAGTCGCTCGCCGCGATCGCGCGCCGGCTCGGCCTGGGGCAGTACGTGCTGCTCGGCAAGGGCGAGATCCGCACGCGCGGCAACGACAAGGACTCGATCCTCTCCGACACGGTCGAGGCGATCATCGGCGCGGTCTACCTGAGCCACGGCCTGGAGCCGGCCCGCGGGCTCGTGCTCGGGCTCGTCGAGCCGACGCTGTCGGCGGCGGCGGGTCTGGGTGCCGGGCTCGACTGGAAGACGTCGCTCCAGGAGGCCGCGGCCGCGGCCGGGCTGAGCGCGCCGTCGTACTCGAGCGACGCCGTCGGACCGGACCACGCGCGGGTCTTCACGTCGTACGTGCACCTCGACGGCCGCCTCTACGGCACGGGCAGCGGGACGGCGAAGAAGTACGCCGAGCAGGAGGCCGCGGAGCGTGCGTACCGCGCGCTCGCGGCGGAGCAGGCCGAGCGCGAGGCGGCGTCCGCGGCCTCGCCGGTCGCGGCCGAGGACGCCGGTGCCTGAGCTGCCCGAGGTCGAGACCGTCCGTGACGGTCTCGCCCGCCACGTCGTGGGCGCCCGCGTCGTCGACGTGGAGGTGCTGCGCGACTACAGCGTGCGGCGCCACGAGGGCGGGCCGGCGGGCTTCCGCGACGAGCTGCTCGGCCAGAGGCTCGGTGCCGCGGTGCGCCGCGGCAAGTTCCTCTGGCTCCCGCTCGAGCCCGCCGCCGGGTCCGTCGACGGCCCCGCCGCCGCCCTGCTGGCCCACCTCGGGATGTCGGGCCAGCTCCTCGTCCGCTCCGGCGTCGCGCTCGCCGACCGCTCGCCGCACCTGCGGGTGCGCGTCGTGCTGGAGCACGACGACCGCACCGCCTACGGTGCGCAGGCGCTCGACTTCGTCGACCAGCGCACGTTTGGGCACCTGTCCGTCCAGGACCTCGTCCCGACGCCCGACGGAGCCCCCGGCGGCCTCGGTTCCGACCTCGCCGCGGTCCCGGCGCCGGTCGCGCACATCGGCCGGGACCTGCTCGACCCGTCGCTGCGGCGCGACGACGTGGTGGACGCGATCCGGCGTCGTCGGACGGGCGTCAAGCGCGCGCTGCTCGACCAGACCGTCGTGTCCGGGGTCGGCAACATCTACGCGGACGAGGCGCTGTGGCGCGCCCGGCTGCACTACGCCCGCGCGACGGACACGCTGCGCCGTCCCGAGGCGCACCGTCTGCTCGACGCGGCGGCCGAGGTCATGACCGAGGCCCTCGCGCAGGGCGGCACGAGCTTCGACGCGCTGTACGTCAACGTGAACGGGCAGTCCGGCTACTTCTCGCGGTCGCTCGCCGTGTACGGGCAGGAGGGCGAGCCGTGCCCCCGGTGCGGCACGCCCGTCCGGCGCGACGAGTTCATGAACCGCTCGTCGTACACGTGCCCGCGGTGCCAGCCGCGCCCCCGCAACGGCCGCTGGTAGACCCCGGAAGCGCCCCTCAGCGGGGGACGACGTTGCGGAGCTCGCGGCCCGCGCGGAGCGCGTCGAGGTTGGCGTTGACGAGCTCGGACGCGCGCTGGGGCCGGTTGCCCGCGACGTGCGGCGTGAGGACCAGGCGCGGCGCGTCCCACAGGGGTGACTCCGCGGGCAGGGGCTCGGACCCGGTGACGTCGAGCGCGGCGCCGCCGAGGCGCCCGTCGTGCAGCGCGGCGACGAGCGCGTCCTCGTCGACCGTGGCGCCGCGGCCGACGTTGACGAAGACCGCGTGGTCGGGGAGCTGGTCGATCCGCGCGGCGTCGAACGCGTGCCGCGTCGTGTCGAGGGCGGGCAGGAGCGAGACGAGCACGTCGGTCGAGGCGAGCACGTCGGGGAGGTCGTCGTCGGTCACGACGGGAAAGCCGTCCCGCTCGCCGCGGCGGCTCGCGACGCCCGTCACGTCGGCGCCGAGCGCCGCGAGCAGCGGCGCGAGCCGGGCGGCGATCGAGCCGAAGCCCCACACGGTCACGCGTGCGCCGTCGAGCGTGTAGCGCGCGGCCGTCGCCGGGTCCGCCTGCGCCTGGTTCACCGCGGTGTCCCACCGGTGCTCGCGCTGCGCCGCCCCGAGCACGTCGAGCCGGCGCACGACGGCGAGGACCAGCGCGAGCGCGTGCTCGGCGACGGGGCCGTCGTGCAGGGACCGGCCCGAGGTGATCGTCACGTCCGGCCCGAACCCGGCCGCGAGCACGGCGTCGGGGCCCGCGGCGAGCGTCTGGACCCAGCGCAGGCGCGGGAGCCGCGCCGCGGCGTCGGCGAGGTTCTCCGCGGAGCTGCCCCACACCACGAGCACCTCGGCGTCGGCGTCCTCGGGGCGGATCGGGGCCGCGCCGTCGTACACGACGACCTCGTCGTCCGGGCCCGCGTGCACGTCGAGGGCGATGGTGCCGGGCACGAGGATCTTCACCGCTGCTCCTGAGGGTCGTCCGTGGTGTCGTCACGGCCCTCGCGCTGCGCGGGACGGGCCGCCTCGCGAACGTATCACCGCGTCCGAGCCGCCACCGAGCCGCCACCGAGCCGCCACCGAGCCGCCCTCGCGCCACCTCTGAGCAGGCCCGGCGCCGACCCGCGCGGGTGCGGCGCCCGGTCCGCGCCCCCGGCAGAGCCCCGGACGACTCCCCAGGCGCGACCTGCGTTGCGGCGATATGTTCGCGGTGTTCCGACGACGCGCCGTCCGCGCGCCGTCCCGGTCGGCCCTGGCGGGGTCACGGCTTCGGGGGTGGGGGATGGGCACGTCCACGGGCGCGCCGACGCACGCTGAGGTGCGCGCGGCGATCACGGCACGGACACCGAAGAACTACATCACGTGGCTCACGCTCGCGTTCATGATCACGTCGTCGGTCGCGAGCCTGCGCGCCGCGCCGACCATGGCGGTCTACGGCCTCGCGGCCGTGTTCCTCTACGTGGTTCCGGCGCTCGTGTTCCTGCTCCCGACGTCGTTGGTGTCGGCCGAGCTCGCGTCGGGATGGTCGGGCGGCGTGTACCGCTGGGTCGCGGACGGCGTGTCGAAGCCGCTCGGGTTCCTCGCGATCTGGTGCCAGTTCGCGATGACGATCTTCTACTACCCGAGCCTGCTCGGGTACGTCGCGAGCACGTTCGCCTACGTCATCAACCCGAGCCTCGCGAGCAACGGGCTCTACGTCGCGATCGTCATCGTCGTGCTCTTCTGGACGGGCGTGTGGCTCTCCTCCCAGGGCACCAAGACGGTCGCGGGGCTGTCGAGCTGGGGCCTCGTCATCGGGACGCTCGTCCCGGCCGCGATCCTCGTCGTGCTCGGCGTCGTCTTCCTGGCCCAGGGCAACCCGTCGGCCGCGCCGATGGACGCGCAGCACCTGCTGCCGGCCTGGACCGGGCTCGCGTCGCTGGTGCTCATCGTCAACAACTTCCTGTCGTACGCGGGCATGGAGATGAACGCGGTGCACGTGACGAGCCTGCGCAGGCCGGCGACGGAGTTCCCGCGGTCGATGTTCCTCGCGATCGGGCTCGTCCTCGTGATCTTCATCCTCCCGGCCGTCGCGATCAGCTGGGTGATCCCGGCCGACCAGCTCAGCCTGACCGCCGGGGTGATGCAGGCGTTCGACGCGTTCTTCGCCAACTTCGGCGTGAGCTGGCTGACGCCGATCCTCGGCCTCATGCTCATCGCGGCGTCGCTCGGCGGCATGCTCACGTGGCTCGCCGGGCCGTCCAAGGGCCTGCTCACCGTCGCGCGCGAGGAGGGCTACCTCCCGCCGTTCCTGCAGCGGCTCAACAAGCACGGCGTGCAGCAGAACATCCTCGTCACGCAGGGCGTCATCACGACCGGCATCGCGCTCCTGTACGCCTTCATCCCCGACGTCTCGAGCGCCTACTGGATCCTGTCCGTCATCACGACGCAGGTGTACCTCGTCATGTACCTGCTGCTGTTCGTCGCGGCGGTGCGGCTGCGCCGTCGGGCACCCGACCACCCGCGCGGCTACCGCGCGCCCGCGCTGACGCTCCTGTGCGTCGTCGGGTTCTGCGCCTCGGTGGCCGCGATGATCATCGGGTTCGTGCCGCCCGCGCAGTTCTCCAGCGGGAACGTGGGCGTCTACGTGCTGATCGTCGGTGGCGGCCTCGGGATCATCGGCATCCTCGTCCCGGCGCTCTTCTACCTGCTGCGCAAGCCGTCCTGGAGGGACCCCGAGGCCGCGGCGCTCGCGGCGGCGGACGAGGCGGGGGAGGGCGACGCGGCATGACCACGACCCGTCCCTCCCACGTCCCCGAGCACGAGCCCGAGCCGGTCTCGTCGAAGCGGTGGGTCACGTACACCGCCGCCGCGCTGCTCCTCGTCGCCCTCGGCGCCGTCATGCTGATCGTCTTCGACGACGTGCGGTCGAACCGCGACGCGCGCGAGGCCGAGCAGAAGGCGGCCGAGCTGCACGAGCAGTTCGCCGCGATCGGGATCACCGCCTTCAGCGAGGAGACGATCGCCGACGTCCTCGGCGACGACGGCGGCGGCTTCTGTGCCGACCCGGCCGCCCTCGTCGAGGCGACCGCCGACCTCGGCGCGGCGAACGGGGCCGCCGGCCCGGGCCTGCGGCCGTCCGTGCTCGACGAGCGCCGCCTCGCCGGCGACCGGCTCGTCATCGAGGTCTACTGCCCCGACCAGCTCGCCGCGTTCGACGCGTACGTGGACTCGCTCGACCTCGACCCCGGCCGCACCACCGAGCAGGGCGGCGAGGGCACCGACGCCACCACCGGAACCACGACCGAGGAGGACGCGTGAGCCAGCCGAGCACCGGAGCACGACCCGACGCCACCGGGCACGTCGAGGAGGTGCGGGCCGCCGTGCAGGGCCTCCTGCCGCGCGCGCTCGACGACCTGCGCACGCTCGTCGCCATCCCGTCCGTCGCCGACGAGCGCCTCTACCCCCGCGCCGAGTGCGAGCGCGCCGCCCGCTGGGTGGCCGACGCGTTCCGCGCGGAGGGGATCGACACGCGCCTGGAGGTCACGCCCGACGGGTCGCAGGTCGTCCTGGGCCACCGTCCCGGGCCCGACGGCGCGCCCACCGTCCTGCTCTACGCGCACTACGACGTTCAGCCGCCCCTCGACGACGCCGCGTGGACCAGCCCGCCCTTCGAGCTCACCGAGCGCGACGGTCGCCTCTACGGGCGCGGCGCCGCGGACTGCAAGGGGAACGTCGTCACGCACCTCACCGCGCTGCGGGCCCTGCGCGCGCTCGGCGGCGACGACCTCCCCGTCGGGGTCCGGCTCGTCGTCGAGGGCTCCGAGGAGCAGGGGACGGGCGGTCTCGACCGGTGGGTCGAGGAGAACCCCGGGGCGCTCGCGGCCGACGCGATGCTCGTCCAGGACACCGGCAACGCCGAGCTCGGCCTCCCGACGCTCACCGTCACCCTGCGCGGCGCGGCGAACGTCGTCGTGCACGTCGAGGCGCTCGAGGGCGAGATCCACTCCGGCATGTTCGGCGGCGCCGCGCCCGACGCGCTCGCGGCTCTCGTCGCGATCCTCGCGAGCCTGCGCGACGAGCACGGCGACACGACCATCGACGGCGTGCCGCCCGCCGTCGCGCACGGCACGTGGGACGGGGTCGCGTACGACGAGGACCAGTTCCGCCGCGACGCGGGCGTGCTCGACGGCGTCGGGCTCGTCGGGACCGGCAGCGTCGCCGACCGGCTGTGGGCGCGGCCCGTCGTGACGATCCTCGGGATCGACGCGCCGAGCGTCGTCGGCTCCGCGGCCGCGATCCAGCCGCGTGCGGCCGCCCGGCTCAACCTGCGGGTGCCGCCCGGTGCGGACGCCCAGGACCTGCAGGACAAGCTCGTCGCGCACCTCGAGGCCCACGCGCCCTGGGGGGTGCGCGTACGGGTCGAGCGCGACGCCGTCGGGCAGCCGTTCGCGGCCCGCACGAGCGGGCACGTGTTCGACACGCTCACGGGGGCGCTCGCGGACGCCTACGGGCGCGAGACGGTCACCGCGGGCCAGGGCGGCTCGATCCCGCTGTGCAACGTGCTCGCGGGCCAGTACCCGGACGCGGAGATCGTGCTCCTCGGGGTCGAGGAGCCCGCGTGCCTCATCCACGCGCCGAACGAGTCGGTCGCGCCCAGCGAGATCGAGAACCTCGCGGTCGGCGAGGCGCTGTTCCTCGCGCGCCTCGGCGAGGGCTGACCCTGCGGGCTCACCGCACCGCGGGGGCCTCCTGGTCGAGCGCCCAGCGGTAGGCGGGGAGCGCGAGCAGCTCGGCGTGCGTCCCGCGCGCGACGACGCGTGCGGGGGCGCCGTCCGGCGCGTCGTCGGGGACGCCGAGCAGCAGCACCTCGTCGACCGCCTCGAGCGCGCTCAGCCGGTGCGTCGCGAGGACGACGCCGCGCCGGTCCTGCGCGGCGCGCGTCGTCGCGACGAGGTGCCGCACGAGCGCGTCGGCACCCGCGGCGTCGAGGTGCTCCGCGGGCTCGTCGAGCAGCAGCAGCTGCGCGGGGGACAGGAGCGCGCGCGCCACGAGCAGACGGCGGCGCTCGCCGCCCGAGACCGTGGTGGCGTCGGGGCCGAGCAACGTCTCCAGGCCGTCGGGCAGCGCGGCGAGCCACGGGTCGAGGCCGACGGCACGCAGAGCGGCCTCGGCCTCCTCGGTCGTGACGTCGCCGCGCGCGACGCGCAGGTTCTCCAGCACGGTCGTGTCGAACACGTGCCCGTCCTCCGCGACGAGCACGACGTGGTGCGCCACGTCCTCGCGCGCGAGGTCGGCCGTCGGGACGCCATCGAGGAGCACCCGCCCCGCGACCTCCGGGACGAGCCCGGCGGCGGTCGCGAGCAGCGTCGTCTTGCCGACGCCCGACGGCCCGACGACGGCGACCGCACGGCCCGGAGCGAGCGCGAGATCCACGCCCTCGACGACGGTGCGTCCGGTGCCCGGCCAGCCGGCCGCGACGTCGTCGAGCACGAGGGACGTGCGCGGGTCCGGGGCGCGGCCCGCCTCGCCGGGCGCGGGGGCCGGCGCGCGGCCGGCCGCGGGCGCCGGCCCGTCGAGGAGCCCGACCACGCGCGCGGCGGCCTGCCGCGAGCGGTGGAGCTGGACGGCGGCGGCGGGCAGCGTGTTCGCCGCCTCGAACACCGCGAGGGGCGTGAGGACGATGACGGACAGCTCGACGGGCGCGAGCGTGCCGGCGGTGACGGCCGGGATGCCGAGCAGGAGCGACGCGAGCACGGCGAGGCCGACGGCGAGCGCGGCGATCCCGGCGGCGACCCCGGCGGGGCGGGCGCCGTCGTCGGTCACGCGGGCCAGCGCCCGGTCGGTCGCGCGCAGGTCGTCGAGGCGCGTGCCGAGGCGTCCGGACACGGCGAGCGGCCCGGACTCCTCGAGGATCTCCAGCGTCGTGGCGGTCATCGCCGCGCGCGTCGTGGCGCCGCGTGCCTCGACCTCGCGCGCCGACCGGGCGGAGAGCCACGGCGCGACGACGGCGGCGAGCAGCAGGCACAGCCCGAGCGCGACCCCGGCCGCGGGCAGGAAGGCGCCCACGAGCACGACGGACCCCACCGACACGGCGAGCGCGACCCCGGCGGGAACGAACGCGCGCACGACCACGTCGCCGACCGCGTCGACGTCCGCGCCGACGCGCGCGAGCAGGTCGCCGCGCCGCAGCCCGACGAGCGCGGCGGGCGAGCCCTGCGCGAGCGCGGTGTAGAGGTTGGCGCGCAGGGACGCCATGCCGCGCAGCGCGACGTCGTGCGACGCGAGCCGCTCCAGGTACCGGAAGACGCCGCGCGAGATGCCGAACGCGCGCACGCCGACGACCGCGACGGACAGCGTGAGGACCGGCGGCATCTGCGAGGCGCGCGCGATGAGCCACGCCGCGGCGGCCGCGAGGCCGACGGCGCTCCCGAGCGAGAGCGTGCCGAGCACGACCGCCCACACGACGCGGCGCCAGCGCACGTCGAGCAGCCCGACCGCCCGCCACAGCGGGTCGGCGGCGAGGCGGGCGCGAGGTCCGGTCACGGGACGCTCCCCTCGGGGGTCGTGGAGGTGGCGGCGCCGACCGCCAGGGCGGTGCCCTGGGGGTCGGCCGGGTCGGCGCCCGGGCTCGCCGGGGATGGCTCGAGCCGTGCGGAGCGGACCTCGACCACGTCGTCCGCCGCGCGCACGAGCGAGGCGCGGTGCGCGACCACGACGACGGTGCGCCCCTGGTCGCGGAACGCGCGCACGGCGTCGAGCACCACCTGCTCGCCGCGCGCGTCCAGGTGCGCAGTCGGCTCGTCGAGCACGACGAGCGGGACGCGCGCCGGGTCGCCGAGCAGCGCCGCGGCGAGCGCGACGCGCTGGCGCTGGCCGACGCTCAGCCCGACGCCGCCGCGCCCGACCTCGGTGTCCCAGCCCGCGGGCAGCAAGGCGAGCACCGTGTCGAGGCCGGCGGTGCGCGCCGCGCGGTCGAGGTCGGCGTCGGTGACGTCCAGGCCGCCGGCGACGACGTCGCGCAGCCGCCCCGGCGCGAGCACGGGGCGCTGGGGGAGCCACGCGACCTGGGGCCAGTACGTCTGGGGGTCGACGTCGGCCAGGTCGAGACGGTCGCCGTCGGGCCCGGTGAGTGTCGCGGTGCCGCGGTCGGGCCGTACGAGGCCGAGCAGGACCATCGCCGTCGTCGTCTTGCCCGCGCCGCTCGGCCCGGTGAGGGCCACGACGCGGCCGCTCGACGTCCCGAGCCGGAGCTCGAGGTCGAGGTCGGCGGGCGCGAGCACGTCGCGCTCCCCGGCCCGCACGCTCACGCCGCGCAGGGCGAGCGTCGTCCCGGCGAGCGCGGGTGCGGGCGCGGTGCCCGGCGCGGGCGCGTCCTCGTCGAGGACGGCGAACGCCTGCTCGGCCGCGGCGATGCCGTCGGTCGAGGCGTGGAAGTGCAGGCCGACCTGGCGCAGCGGGAGGTAGACCTCGGGGGCGAGCACGAGGACGGCGAGCGCCGGCTCGAGCTCCATGCCGCCGTGCACGAGGCGCAGGCCCACGCCCACGGCCACGACGGCCACGGACAGGGTCGTGAGGAGCTCGAGCACCATGCCGGAGAGGAACGCGACGCGCAGCGTGCCCATGGTCGCGCGGCGGTTGGCCTCGCCCAGCGCGCGCACGCGCCGCTCGGGGCCGCGCGCGCGACCGAACGCGAGGAGCGTCGGCAGACCGGCGAGCAGGTCGAGCACCTGCGCGCCGAGCCGCTGCATGACGACGAGGCGCCGCTCCGACGTCCCCGCGGTGAGGCGCCCGACGAGCGTCATGAAGATCGGGACGAGGGGGATGGTCACGGCGATGATCACGGCCGAGACCCAGTCCAGGCCCAGCACGACGGCGAGCGTCGCGGGCGTGACGGTGGCGGCGAGCAGGAGCTGGGGCAGGTACCGCACCATGTAGGGCTCGAGCTGGTCGAGCCCGCGCGTCGCGAGCGTCGCGACCTCGGGGCCGCGCCCCGAGGCCAGCCACCGCGGGCCGAGCGCCACGGCGTGCGTGACGACCTGCTCGCGCAGCTCGGCGACGGTCCGCGTCGCGGCACGCAGCGCGAAGCGCTCCTGCGCCCACGACGTGCCGGCGCGCGCGGCGACGACGGCGGCGAGCAGCCCGACCCGCGGTCCCAGGTCGGCCAGGTCGGCCGTCCCCTGGACGGCCGGCGCGAGGACCGACGCGAGGACGAGGGCCTGGGCGACGACCAGGGCCGCCGTGGCGAACCCGAGCACCGCCGTCAGGACGACGTACCCTCGCGCGGCCCGCGCGTGGCGCAGGAGCCGCGGGTCGAGCGGCTTCACGAGCCGGAGCCCCCGCCGTCGGTCAGGCCGCGGCCGGTCGAGCCGCCCGAGGACGCCCCGCCGAACGCCGCCTCGCGGACCTTCTTGAGCGACAGGCCGGCGGGCGCGGGGATGTCCTTCGTCGACAGGCGGCGGCGGAACACCCAGTACGTCCACGACTGGTAGGCGATGACGAGCGGCGTGAGGATCACGGCGACCCACGTCATCACGGTGAGCGTGTAGTCGGTCGACGACGCGTTGTGCACCGTCAGCGAGTTCGCCGGGTCGACGGCGGGCATCACGTCGGGGTACATCGAGCCGAAGATCAGCACGACGGCGGCGACGATCGTCAGGGCCGACGCCGTGAACGCGCGCCCCTCGGAGCCCTTGCGGTTCGCGAGGAGCGTCGTCACGAGCCCGGCCGCGGCGAGCACGACGGCGGCCCACGTCCAGGGCACCGAGTACGCGACCTGGGCCCAGACGGCCCAGCCGCCGGCGAGCACGAGCGCGGCCACGCCGAAGACCGAGGCGTGCTGACGGGCGCGGGCGCGGATCTCGCCGTCGGTCTTGAGCGCGACGAAGACCGAGCCGTGCAGCAGGAACAGGCTCAGCGTGACGAGACCGCCGAGGAGCGCGAACGGCGACAGGAGCGAGAAGAAGCCGCCGACGAACTGGTGGTCGGCGTCGAGCTGCACGCCGCGCACGAGGTTGGCGAACGCGACGCCCCACAGCACGGCGGGGACCCACGACCCGACCTGGATCGCGACGTCGCAGCGGCGCGCCCAGCCCTCGTCGCGGATCTTGCCGCGGTACTCGAACGCGACGCCGCGCACGATGAGCGCGACGAGGATGAGCAGGAGCGGCAGGTAGAAGCCGGAGAAGAGCGTCGCGTACCACTCGGGGAAGGCGGCGAACGTCGCGCCGCCCGCGGTGAGCAGCCACACCTCGTTCCCGTCCCAGACGGGGCCGATGGTGTTGATGAGGACGCGGCGCTCCTTCTCGCGGTGCTCCTTGTCACCGCGCGGGAGGATCGACAGCAGCATGCCGACCCCGAAGTCGAAGCCCTCGAGCACGAGGTAGCCGGTCCACAGGACCGCGATGAGCACGAACCAGACGACGGCGAGATCCACGGTGTCTCCTGAGTTTTCTGGGCGGGTTCAGGCGCGTCGTGTCAGTACGCGAAGGACAACGGACGGTCGGCGGACTCGGAGTCCTCGTCCGGCGGCTCCTGGGCCTCCGGGGACTCGTCGCGGACCGTGAGCGGGACGCCCTCGATCGCGTAGCGCCGCATGAGCGTGAACCAGACCGCGGCCAGCGCCCCGTAGACGAGCGTGAAGACGATCATCGAGGTCAGCACCACGCCGGGGCTCACCACGGTGGACACGCCGCGCTCGGTGAGCAGCCGGATCTGGTCGATGCCCGTCGGGTTCGGCGCGACGACCCAGGGCTGGCGGCCCATCTCCGTGAAGATCCAGCCGAACGAGTTCGCGAGGAACGGCATGGGGATGGCGATGAGGCCGACGCGCGCGAACCACTTGTTGTCCGTGACCCGGCCCTTGCGGGTGAGCCACAGCGCCATGAGCGCGAGGAGCACGGAGCCGGCGGCCATGCCGATCATGAGCCGGAAGGACCAGTAGGTCATCGCGAGGTTCGGCGTGTACGTGACGGGGTCGCCGGAGGCGGTGACGTCCCCGTAGCGCTCGGTCATCTGCTCCTGGACGTCCTCGACGCCGGGCAGGTAGCTCTCCGGCCCGGAGAAGTGGCCCGTGCCGAGGTAGGACGCGAGACCGGGGATCTCGATGAGGTGCCTGACGTTCTCGCACGAGTTCGACAGGTCGCCGATCGTGAGGATGGAGAACGCGGCGCCCTCCGAGCCCTGGCAGAGCGCCTCGGCCGACGACATCTTGCCGGGCTGCTGCTCGTACATGATCTTGCCCTGGATGTCGCCGGAGACGGCGACGCCGAGCCCGCCGACGAGCATGGCGATGACGCCGAGCGTGACGGCCGGGCGGTAGACGTCGCGCGCGAGCTCGACGTTCTCCGCCTTGCGGGTGCGCACGAGACGGACCATCCACCAGGCCGCGATGCCCGTGACGAACGTGCCCGCGGTGAGGAAGGTCGCCGTGATCTGGTGCGGGAACGCGGCCCAGAGGGTGTTGTTCGTGAGGACGGCGCCGATGTCGTTCATCTCGGCGCGCCCGGTCTCCGGGTTGAAGATCGCGCCGACCGGGTGCTGCATCCACGAGTTCGCGGCGAGGATGAAGAACGCGGAGAGGTTGGTCGCGATCGCGACGGCCCAGATGCACGCGAGGTGCACCTTCTTGTTGAGGCGGTCCCACCCGAAGATCCACAGGCCGAGGAACGTCGACTCGATGAAGAACGCGGCGAGCGCCTCCATGGCGAGCGGCGCGCCGAACACGTCGCCGACGAAGCGCGAGTACTCGCTCCAGTTCATGCCGAACTGGAACTCCTGCACGATGCCGGTCACGACGCCGAGCGCGAAGTTGATGAGCAGCAGCTTGCCGAAGAACTTCGTCAGGCGCAGCCAGCGCTCGTTGCCGGTGCGGACCCACGCCGTCTGCATGATCGCGACGAGGGGCGACAGGCCGATCGTCAGCGGGACGAAGATGAAGTGGTAGACGGTCGTGATGGCGAACTGCCACCGCGCCAGGGCTAGGGCATCCACGTGCGCTCCTCGGGGGGCCCGACCGGGTCGGGGAAGGGACAACGGCGTAGGGGAGTGTTGCCGGAGCAGACGGCCGGGCGACCGGTCGCCTCCTCCGACGGTAGTTCCAATCTGCCGTATCAGCAGGGCCGGAAATGACGAGGAGTACTGAAAACACGCCGCTTGTGACTATGTTCACAAGGTCCCGGGACGTTGGTCCCGGACGGGCGGGACGGGCGGCCCGGGGCGCGGTGCGTGTCGCCCGGGTTCGTCCGCACCCCTGTGCGATACTGGGCGGAGCCGGGCGGGCTCCGCATCGCTCACCCGGCGAGCACGAGATCGCGGCACCAGCGGACCGCGGCAGTCGGCGCGCCGACCGGGGCGAAGGGCCCGGTGGCAGGCGCCCGCGCCGCGCACGCGGACCGCGGCCGTGACCGACGACTTCCGTCGCCGGACGACGCGCTCCGGTGCGCTCGTCCCGAGCGACGACCGACCGCCCGACGGGCCGCACGGTGCGGGGCGGTCCCTGTGGCAGCAGGAGCACGACGCGTGACGCTCGACAGCACCTCCGACAGCATCCCCTCAGAGTCGACGGCGGACGCCGCCGCGGACCGGGCCGAGAGCCCGACGACCCCGGCGCGCAAGCCCGCCCGCCGCCGCGCGACGCGCAGCGCGGCACCGCCGCAGACGCCCCCCGCGGTGACCGCTGCTTCCGACGTCGCCGCGTCCGCGGCGGCCATCGCGGACGCGACCCCGGCGCCCGAGGCGCCCGTGACCGCACCCGTGGCCGAGGCCACGACCCCGCCCGCGCGCCGCTCGCGTCGCGCGACGCGCACCACGCCGTCCGTCGCCGCTCCGGCGGCAGACGCGGCTCCCGCTGCGTCCGCCCCGGCCGACGTCCCGGCGGACGCGAGCCCCGCGGCCGCCGACGCCGCGGCGGAGCCGCCGGCGGCAGAGCCCGCCCCGCGCGCCCGCGCGCCGCGCCGCGCCCAGGGTGGCGGCAAGAAGGCGAAGGCCCCGGCCGGCGACGCGCCGCTCGACGTCCTCTCCGAGTTCGGCCTCAGCGCACCGCCCGCCGCCGAGCAGGCCCCGGCCGCCACGGTGGCGCCCGACGCCGACGCCCTGCTGGGAGCCGCCGACGCCCCGCGCCGCGCGAAGCGCACCCGGGCGACGCGCACGACCGCGCAGGCTCCGGCCGTCGAGGCCGCGCCGGTCGCCGAGCCGGACGCCCCGGCCGCAGACACCGCGCCGTCCGGCGCGCCGACGACGGCCGAGCCCGTCGAGGCACCCGCCGCGAAGAAGCCCGCGCGCCGGTCGCGCCGCGCGACCTCCGCGGCAGCGGCCCCGGCCGCCGAGACCGCGGCCCCGACCGCCGAGACCGCGGCCCCGGCCGCCGAGGTTGCTGCCCCGGCGGTGGCCGACGCGCCGTCCGCCGCCGAGCCGACGCCCGCCGAGGCAGAGACGCCGGCGTCCGCGGAGCCCGCGAAGAAGCCGGCGCGCCGCTCGCGCCGCGCCACCTCGAAGCCCGCCGAGGCGGCACCGGAGGCGACCGCCGCGGCCGACAGCACGGCCGCGCCCGAGGCCCCGGCCGCTGCCGCGTCGTCGGCCCCGGCCGGCGGCCCGGCGTCGCCCGCCGCGACGGGAGCGGGGACCAGCACCCCGCGCCTGGCGACGACCGCCCTGCTCTTCCAGGCGCCCGACCCGGCCGCGGCGCCGCGCCGTCCGCGTCGCGCGCAGAGCCCGGCCGGGCCGCCGCGCCACGTCGAGCCCGCAGCCCCGGCAGCCGCCACGACGGAGCCGGTCGCCACGACGGAGCCGGTCGCCACGACGGAGCCGACGGCGACGCCCGAGCCCACCACCGGGACCCGCGGCCGTCGCGGCCGGAGGGCGTCGGGGCCCGCGTCCCGCACGGCCGAGCCGCGCACGCCCGAGTCGCAGACGGCTGAGCCGTCGACCCCCGTCGAGGAGCCCGCCGCCGCCGAGCTCGTCCTCACGGGCGAGGACGCGGCCGCGGTCGAGGAGATCGAGGCCATCGAGTCCGAGCTCGTCGCCGAGGGCGTCGAGGTGCCCGAGGACGCGTTCGGGCCGGAGGACTTCGTCGAGCTCGACGAGGCGGAGGAGCCCGACGAGCAGCCTGCGGCCGACGACGCCGACTCCGACTCCGACGCCGGCCCGCGCCGCCGCCGCCGTCGTGGTGGCCGCGGGCGTCGTGGTCGCCCGGACGGGGGACGTGACCAGGACCGCGAGCAGGACCGCGACGAGGACGAGGACGACGCCACGCCGTCGGCGCAGGACGACGAGCCGGCCGACGCGGCCGCGCCGGCCGACGCCGAGCAGACCGACCACGAGGCCGGGGACGAGCAGGGCGAGGACGAGGCGGGCGGCAGCCGCCGCCGTCGCCGCCGCCGCCGCGGGAGCCGGGGCGAGGGCGAGACGACCACGACGCGCTCCCGCCCGCGCGAGCGCAGCCTGGCCGACGAGGTCACCGCCCTCAAGGGCTCCACGCGGCTCGAGGCGAAGCGCCAGCGCCGCCGCGAGGGCCGCGACGCGGGTCGTCGTCGCCAGATCATCACCGAGGCAGAGTTCCTCGCGCGCCGCGAGTCGGTCGAGCGGTCGATGGTCGTGCGCGAGCGCGGCGGCCGCACGCAGATCGCCGTGCTCGAGGACGGCGTGCTCGTCGAGCACTACGTCTCGCAGCAGTCGCAGGCGTCGATGGCGGGCAACGTGTACCTGGGCCGTGTCCAGAACGTGCTGCCCAGCATGGAGGCCGCGTTCATCGACGTCGGCAAGGGACGCAACGCCGTCCTGTACGCGGGCGAGGTGAACTGGGACGCGGCCGGGCTCGAGGGCCAGCCGCGCCGCATCGAGCAGGCGCTCAAGTCGGGCGACTCCGTCCTCGTGCAGGTCACCAAGGACCCGATCGGGCACAAGGGCGCACGCCTCACGTCGCAGATCACGCTCGCGGGCCGCTACCTCGTGTTCGTCCCCGGCGGCGGCATGACCGGCATCAGCCGCAAGCTCCCCGACACCGAGCGCAACCGCCTGAAGAAGATCCTCAAGGAGGTCGTGCCCGACGGCGCGGGCGTCATCGTGCGCACCGCCGCCGAGGGTGCGAGCGAGGAGGAGCTGCGCGCCGACGTCGAGCGCCTGCGCGGCCAGTGGGAGGCCATCGAGAAGAAGTCGAAGAGCGCGTCGGCACCCGCCCTGCTCCAGGGCGAGCCGGACCTCGCGATCCGCGTCGTCCGCGACATCTTCAACGACGACTTCAGCTCGCTCGTCGTCGAGGGCGACGGGGCGTGGTCGGAGATCTCGACGTACGTCGAGGAGCTCGCGCCCGACCTGCGCGAGCGCGTCTCGAAGTGGACGGGCACGCAGGACGTCTTCACGGTGCACCGCGTCGACGAGCAGCTCGCCAAGGGCATGGACCGCAAGGTCTGGCTGCCCTCGGGCGGGTCGCTGGTCATCGACCGCACCGAGGCGATGACCGTCGTCGACGTCAACACCGGCAAGTTCACCGGCTCGGGCGGCACGCTCGAGGAGACGGTGACACGCAACAACCTGGAGGCGGCCGAGGAGATCGTCCGCCAGCTCCGGCTGCGCGACATCGGCGGCATCATCGTCATCGACTTCATCGACATGGTGCTCGAGTCGAACCGCGACCTCGTGCTGCGCCGCCTCGTCGAGTGCCTGGGCCGGGACCGGACCAAGCACCAGGTCGCGGAGGTCACGTCGCTGGGCCTCGTCCAGATGACGCGCAAGCGTGTGGGCCAGGGCCTCGTCGAGGCGTTCAGCGAGACGTGCGAGCACTGCCACGGGCGCGGGTTCATCGTGCACACCGACCCGATCGAGAAGTCGGGCGGCAACCGCGGCGGCCACGACCACGGCAACCACGGCAACGGCAACGGGAACGCCGGGGGCAACGGGGGCGGCGCCGCCGCCGACGAGCCCGCCGAGGGCGGCCGCTCGCGGTCGCGCCGCAAGCGCGGTTCCGGCTCGGGCGCCTCGGCGCCGAAGGACACCGGGATCACCCTCCCGCAGCCCGCCGTCCCGGTCCTGCCGGAGGTCACGTCGGAGGCGCGGGCCGCGGTCAAGGCCACGCTCGCGACGATCGCGGCGGCCGCGGCGCACGCCCACGAGCACGACGGCGCCGAAGCACCGGCGGACGGCTCGGCGCCCACGGCGGGCGACGACAGCGGGTCGGAGCCCACCGAGAGCTGAGCGGTGCGGCAGGGGCGGGGGTCTGCGGACCCTCGCCCCTGCCGCGTCCCCGGGCCGTCTTCGTGCACGTCACCCGCACCTGGCATCATGCGCGCATGGGTTACGACCTCTCGGGCCGCCTCGTCGTCGGCGTCGCCTCGTCCGCACTGTTCGACCTCACCGAGTCCGACCGCGTGTTCCGCACGCAGGGGGAGGCGGCGTACCGCGACTTCCAGGAGCGCCACCGCGACGACGCGCTGGCCCCCGGCGTCGCCTTCGGGTTCGTGCGCCGCCTGCTCGCGCTCAACGACCTCGCTCCCTCCGCCGACGACCCGCTCGTCGAGGTCATCGTCATGTCCCGCAACTCCCCGGAGACCGGCCTGCGCGTCATGCGCTCCGTGCGGCACCACGACCTCGACATCACGCGCGCCGTCTTCCGCCAGGGGCGCAGCCCGCACGAGTTCATCCGTCCCCTGCACGTGGACCTCTTCCTCTCGGCCGACGAGCGCTCCGTGCGCGACGCCGTCGACCTGGGCCTGCCCGCGGGGTACGTGCTCGACCCGACGTTCGCCGACGAGGAGGGCGACGAGCTGCGCATCGCGTTCGACTTCGACGGCGTCCTCGCCGACGACTCCTCGGAGCGCCGCTACCAGGACGGCGGGCTCGCGTCGTTCCGCGAGCACGAGGTGCTCAACGCCGACGTGCCGCTCGGCCGGGGGCCGCTGCGCGAGCTCCTCGTCGGCATCCACCGCGTGCAGGTCGTCGAGCGCGAGCGGCACGCGACCGACCCGTCCTACCGGCCGCGCGTGCACGTCTCGCTCGTCACGGCCCGCTCGGCCCCGGCGCACGAGCGCGCGGTCGCGACGCTCTCCTCGTGGGGCGTGACGGTCGACGACGCGTTCTTCCTCGGGGGCGTGGACAAGGGTGGCGTGCTCGAGGTGCTGCGGCCGCACATCTTCTTCGACGACCAGCGCGCCGTGGTCGAGGCGGCGCGCCGGGTCGCGCCGTCGGTCCACGTGCCGTACGGCGAGCTGAACCGCGGCGTCCTGCCGGCCGACCCGGCCCTCGACCCGCGGCCGACGCGCGCGGCCGACGTCGCGCCGCCCGCGCCCGGTCGCCGCGAGGCGGCCACCCCGCCCGCGCCCGGCGCGTCGGCGGAGCGCGACGCGGACGACGAGCGGCCGGCCCACGACCCGGCGGGGGAGCGGCCGACGCTCGACCCGGCGGGCGAACGCACCGCGGAGGGCGGCCGTGCGTCAGGCACCGGGACGCGCGAGCTCCCGCTCGTCCGGTCCGTCCCGGGGATCGGCGGGCCCGGGCTCGCCGGGATCGCGGCGGGGGTGCCGACGGCCGAGCCGACGCCCGCGCCCGAGGGGGAGAAGACGGCACCCGCTCCCGACCCCCGGGCCGACGCCGCGTCCCCGGCGGCGCCCGGCGACGAGCAGGTCGACGCACCGACCGACGCGGGTACCCCCGCCCCGTCCGGCACGACGCTCCTCAGCCGCCGGGACGCGCGGCCCGGCGCCCCCGACCGCGTCTCCGTCCTCGGCCCCGCCGGGGAGCCGAAGCCGCTGCCCGTCCGGCCGTCGTCGAACGGCGGCGCGCGCCACCACTGAGCCGGTGGTTCACTGCTCGCATGAGCGACGCGGCACGCCCGGGCGTCCCCGGGACCGTTCCCGGGGGCGCTGACGCAGCGCTCCGGACGCCCCGCCCCGGCGGGCGCGTCGAGGTCGTGTGCGGCCCGATGTTCGCCGGCAAGACGGAGGAGCTCCTGCGCCGGGTCCGGCGCGCGGAGGTCGCGGGGCGCCGCGTCGAGGTGGTCGGGCACGTCCTCGACACCCGGCGCGGCACTGGCACGGTGAGCTCGCACTCGGGTCTCGCGATCCCCTCGCGCACCGCCCGCGACGCGCACGACCTCGAGCGGATCGTCCGCGGCGCCGGGCCGCTCGACCTGGTCGCCGTCGACGAGGCGCACTTCTTCGGGCCGGAGCTCGTCGACGTCGTCCAGCGGCTCGCCGACGACGGGCTCGTCGTGGTCGTCGCCGGGCTCGACGTCACGTTCGACGCGCGGCCCTTCGAACCCCTGCCCGCGCTCGCCGCGCTCGCCGAGCGGGTCGACAAGCTCACGGCGGTGTGCGCCGTGTGCGGCGAGGACGCCGCGTTCCACGTGCGCGTCGTCCGGGAGCCGGAGCCCGACGGCCGCGGGGCCGGCGACCCGCTCGCGCCGGTCGCCGCGCACGTGGGCGGCGCCGAGAGCTACGAGGCGCGCTGCCGGGCGCACCTGCCAGGAGCCCCGTGGCGCCGTCAGGACTGTGGCGAGGCCGGTCCCGCCGGGTCCTCGACGAGCGGGACGAACGAGTAGGAGCCGTGCTCGCTCACCCGCACCCCGTCCGGGGCGTCGGGGTCGCGCACGACGACGAGCATCGTGTGCCGCACGGGGACGACCAGGCGCCCGCCGGGCACGAGCTGGTCGACGAGGGCGCGGGGGAGGGCCTCGGCGGCGGCGGACACGAGCACCCGGTCGTACTGCTCGCCCGGCGTGCCGAGGACGCCGGGCGTCGCGAGGACGAGGCGCGCCCACGGCGCGCGCACCGCGGCGAGGTTCGCCGCGCCCCACGCGGCGAGGTCGGCGTGGCGCTCGACGCCCAGCACGCGTCCCGTCGGGCCGACGAGCCGTGCGAGCAGCGCCGTCGTCCAGCCCGACCCGGCGCCGACGTCGAGCACCCGGGCGCCCGGGACGACGTCGAGCAGGCGCAGCATCGCGGCGACCGTCGACGGCTGCGAGCTGGTCTGGCCGTGGCCGATGGCGAGCGGTCGGTCCTGCGCGGCCCAGCGCCGCTGCGCGCGGGGGAGGAAGCCGCGGCGGTCGACCGTGCGCATCGCCGCGGCGACGGCGTCGTCCCGGCGCTCGGCGTCGGGCGGGACCGCGGGGCGCATGCGACCACCTCCACGGCCAGCGTAGGCACGACGGCCTACCCGCGCGCCCGGGTGAGCCGAGCCGGGAGCCCCGAGCGGGAGGCGCCCGGTGGCGCGGCCGCGGGGACGGCGGGATGCTCGACGGGTGCGCGGGCGCATCGGTGCGCCCGCCCTGGACCGGGGAGCCGGCATGAGCGGAACGGTGGCACGGATCACGCACATCAGCGCGCGGTCGGACACGAGCTTCGAGGACGCCGTGCGGATCGGCGTCGAGCGCGCCGCGAGCACGCTGCGCAACGTCTCGGGCGCGTGGGTCAAGGAGCAGAAGGTCGACGTGGCCGACGGCCGCATCACGGCCTGGCAGGTCGTGCTGGAGGTCACGTTCGTCCTCGAGTAGGGTCGGCCGGCGGCCTCGTCGTGCGGAGGCGCCGCCGTCCGCGGTCCTGGGTGCGACGCCTGGTAGGAGCCCCGGAGCGGTCGCCCGCGCCGGGGTCGGTGCGCGCCATTTGACCAGGACGCCCTGCGGTCCGTAATCTTGGACGTCGGCGCGCCCAGGCGCGCCGGTCCCGTGTGCCCACGGACGACTCGCACTCGCACGCCGCGGCGTGGTCGGAGTCTCCAAGACGAACTCGCCGTGACGAGCACGCCAAGACTAGGAGAGATGAGCAGCAACGTGGTGTACGCGATCGTCAAGGCCGGTGGCCGTCAGGAGAAGGTTTCCGTCGGCGACATCCTCGTGGTGGACCGGGTGTCCGCCAAGGCCGGTGAGTCCCTCGAGCTGCCCGCTCTCCTGCTGGTGGACGGGGAGAAGGTGACCACCGACGCGGCGAAGCTCGCGAAGGTCAAGGTCACCGCCGAGGTCGTGCGGGACGAGAAGGGTCCGAAGATCACGATCCTGCGGTACAAGAACAAGACCGGTTACCGCCGTCGCCAGGGTCACCGTCAGCAGCTGACCCGCCTCAAGGTCACCGGCATCAAGTGATCTCGCCCGGCGCGAGCTAGCGGCCCCGCGCCGCGCCGCGCCGACGGCACCCTCCCTCAGCAGACCAGCACGAAAGCAGGTTCGTCATGGCACACAAGAAGGGCGCGAGCTCCTCGCGCAACGGTCGCGACTCGAACGCCCAGCGCCTCGGCGTGAAGCGCTTCGGTGGGCAGGTCGTCAAGTCGGGCGAGATCATCGTCCGTCAACGCGGCACCCACTTCCACCCCGGTGAGAACGTCGGCCGCGGCAAGGACGACACGCTGTTCGCCCTGGCCGCCGGCGCGGTCCAGTTCGGCACCCGTCGCGGCCGCAAGGTCGTCGACATCGTCTCCGCCGAGGGCTGAGCGACAGCCACAGAGGCTTCGAGCAGGAGGGGCGCACCGACGCGGTGCGCCCCTCCTGCCGTTTCCGGCGCCCGTCCCCGCGGGCCGCACCACCCGCCGCGACCGCGGCACCGCACGACCCACCTCTGAGAGGATCCCTCCATGGCCAGCTTCGTCGACCGTGTCGTCCTGCACGTCTCCGGCGGCGACGGGGGGAACGGGTGCGCCTCGGTCCGGCGCGAGAAGTTCAAGCCGCTCGCCGGCCCCGACGGCGGCAACGGCGGTGACGGCGGCACCGTCCGCCTCGTCGTCGACTCCCAGACCACGACGCTCCTCGAGTACCACCACTCGCCGCACCGCCACGCGACGTCGGGCACCCAGGGCATGGGCGACGACCGCGACGGCGCCAACGGCGAGGACCTCGTCCTGCGCGTCCCGGACGGCACGGTCGTCAAGTCGCCCGACGGCACGGTGCTCGCCGACCTCGTCGGCGAGGGCGCCGAGTACGTCGTGGCCGAGGGCGGCCGGGGCGGTCTCGGCAACGCGGCGCTCTCGTCCCCGCGCCGCAAGGCGCCGGGCTTCGCCCTGCTCGGCGAGCCGGGCGAGGAGCGGGACGTCGTCCTCGAGCTGAAGACCATCGCGGACGTCGCGCTCGTCGGGTACCCGAGCGCGGGCAAGTCGTCGCTCGTCGCCGCCATCTCCGCGGCGCGGCCCAAGATCGCCGACTACCCGTTCACGACGCTCGTGCCCAACCTGGGCGTCGTGCAGGCCGGCTCGGCGCGCTTCACCGTCGCGGACGTCCCGGGCCTCATCCCGGGCGCGAGCGAGGGCAAGGGCCTCGGTCTGGAGTTCCTGCGCCACATCGAGCGCACCGCGGTGATCGTGCACGTGCTCGACTGCGCGACGCTCGAGCCCGGCCGGGACCCGATCAGCGACCTCGACGTCATCGAGGCCGAGCTCGCCGCCTACGCGCAGGACCTCGAGATCGAGGGCGGGCGGGTGCCGCTCACCGAGCGTCCGCGCCTCGTCGTCCTCAACAAGATCGACGTCCCCGAGGCGCGCGACCTGGCCGAGCTCGTCAAGCCTGACCTCGAGGCGCGCGGCCTGCGGGTGTTCGAGATCTCGACCGCGAGCCACGAGGGCCTGCGCCCGCTGACGTACGCGCTCGCCGAGCTCGTGGAGAAGGCGCGCGCCGAGGCGCCCGCGCCCGAGCCGACGCGCGTCGTGCTGCGGCCGCGCGCGGTCGACGAGGCCGGGTTCACGGTCAAGCGCAAGGGCGGGGCGACCGACTACTGGTTCGAGGTGCGCGGCGCCAAGCCGGAGCGCTGGGTCCGCCAGACGGACTTCTCCAACGACGAGGCCGTGGGCTACCTCGCGGACCGCCTCGCGCGTCTGGGCGTCGAGGACAAGCTGTTCGAGGCGGGCGCCGTCGCGGGCGACGAGGTGCGCATCGGCAGCGACGTCAACGCGGTCGTCTTCGACTGGGAGCCGACGCTCATGTCGGGCTCCGAGCTGCTCGGCGGCCCGCGCGGCTCCGACAACCGCCTCGACGAGAGCCTGCGCCCGACCCGCTCGGAGAAGCGGCGCGAGCACCACGAGCGCATGGACGCCAAGGCGGAGGCGCGGCGCGAGCTGTGGACCGAGCGCCAGGCCGGCACCTGGACGGACCCCGAGTCCGACTGACCTGGAGGCCGACCGACCCGGAGTCGTCCGCGCCGCCGAGGGCCCGGTTCCCCGTGGGGGACCGGGCCCTCGGCCGTGCCCGGGTCGTCCTCGGCGCGGCCCGGGAGCGGGCGCAGGCGTCCTGGTCCGTGAAATCGTGCGCGGCGGCGGCCCTCCGGCGGCGATGATGGGCGCGTGAACGCGCTGTCCTCCCGCTCCGAGATCGCCTCCGCCCGCCGCGTGGTCGTGAAGATCGGCTCGTCGTCGCTCACGGGCGCCGACGGCCACCTCGACCTCGCGGCCCTGCGGGCGCTCGTCGACGTCCTCGCGGCCCGACGCGCGGACGGCGGCCAGGTCGTGCTGGTCACGTCGGGCGCCATCGCCGCCGGGATCGGCCCTCTCGGTCTCGCGACCCGACCGCGCGACCTCGCGACGGCGCAGGCCGCGGCGTCGGTCGGGCAGGGCATGCTCGTCGCCCGGTACGCCGAGGCGTTCGCGGCGCACGGGCTGCGCGTCGGGCAGGTGCTGCTCACCGCGGAGGACACGGTGCGTCGCGGGCACTACCGCAACGCCCAGCGCTCGCTCGAGCGCCTGCTCGACCTCGGCGTCGTGCCCGTCGTCAACGAGAACGACGCCGTCGCGACCGACGAGATCCGCTTCGGCGACAACGACCGGCTCGCCGCGCTCGTCTCCCACCTCGTGCGGGCCGACGCCATGGTCCTGCTCACGGACGTCGACGGCCTGTACGACGGCCCGCCGTCGCGCCCGGGCGCGCGCAGGATCGCCGAGGTGCGCTCGCCGGCCGACATCGAGGGCGTCGAGGTGACGGGACGGGGGAGCGCGGTCGGCACGGGCGGCATGCTCACCAAGCTCGAGTCGGTCTCCATCGCGACCGGCACGGGCATCCCCGTGGTGCTCACCAAGGCGCAGCACGCCGCCGCGGCGCTCGCCGGCGAGCCGGTCGGGACCTGGTTCGCCGCGACGGGCAGGCGGACGACGCGCCGTCGGCTCTGGCTCGCGCACGCGGCGCGCACGCGCGGCCGCCTCGTGCTCGACGACGGCGCGGTGCGGGCCGTGCAGGGCGGGCGCGCCTCGCTGCTGCCCGCGGGGATCACCGCGGTCGAGGGCGAGTTCGACGCCGGCGACCCGGTCGAGCTCGTCACGTCCGACGGGCGCGTGGTCGCCCGCGGCCTGGTCGCGTTCGAGTCGCGCGACATCCCGGACCTCCTCGGCCGGTCGACCACGGAGCTGCGGGCCGAGCTCGGCCAGGGCTACGACCGCGAGGTCGTGCACCGCGACGACCTCGTCCTCGTGCGGCGGCGCGCGCGCTGACCGCGGGCCGGACGACGCTCCCGGCGCGACGGCCGCCGACGTAGGCTCGGACCATGACCACCACCGAGGACGCGCCCGTCGTCGCGGGCGCCGCCGAGCCCGGGACCGCCGGTCCTGCCGCAGCCGCGACCGACACTCCGACCGACGTCGCGGCGGCCGTCGAGGACGTCGCGCGCCGCGCCAAGGTCGCGTCGCGCACGCTCGCGACGGCGACCCGCGCGACGAAGGACGCCGCGCTCCTCGCGCTCGCCGACGCGCTCGTCGCGGCGACCGACGAGATCGTGGCCGCGAACGCCGTCGACCTGGAGCGTGAGCGCGCGAACGGCATGAGCGAGGGGCTGCTCGACCGGCTCGCGCTCGACGCGCCGCGCGTCGCCGCGATCGCCGACGCGCTGCGCGCGCTCGCGGGCCTGCCGGACCCGGTGGGGGAGGTCGTGCGCGGCTCGACCCTGCCGAACGGCCTGCGCCTGCGCCAGCTGCGCGTGCCCATGGGCGTCGTCGGCATGATCTACGAGGCGCGCCCCAACGTGACGGTCGACGCCGCAGGCCTCGCGCTCAAGAGCGGCAACGCGGTGATCCTGCGCGGCGGGTCCGCGGCGGCGAGCTCCAACGAGGTGATCGTCGGCGTGCTGGCCCGTGCGCTCGAGGCGCAGGGGCTGCCCGGCGACCTCGTGCAGTCGATCGACCGGTACGGGCGCCCGGGCGCCGTCGCGCTCATGCACGCGCGGGGTCTCGTCGACGTCCTCGTCCCGCGCGGCGGGGCGGACCTCATCCGCACCGTCGTGCGCGAGTCGACCGTCCCCGTCATCGAGACCGGGGTCGGCAACGTCCACGTGTACGTCGACGCGAGCGCGGACCGGGCCATGGCGCTCGAGATCCTCCTCAACGCCAAGACGCAGCGCGTGGGCGTCTGCAACGCCGCGGAGACGCTCCTCGTCCACGCGGACGCCGCACCCGAGTTCCTCCCGGCCGCGCTCGCCGCGCTCACCGAGGCGGACGTCGTCGTGCACGGCGACGACCGCACGGCCCGCCTCGCGCCCGCGGGCACCGAGGTGCTCCCCGCGACCGACGAGGACTGGGCGACCGAGTACCTCGCGCCCGAGATCGCCGTGCGCGTCGTCGACGACCTCGACGCCGCCATCGAGCACGTGCGGACCTGGACGTCGGGCCACACCGAGGCCATCGTCACGCGCGACCTCGCGGCGTCCGAGCGCTTCGTCGCCGAGCTCGACTCCGCCGCCATCATGGTCAACGCCTCGACCCGCTTCACCGACGGCGGCCAGTTCGGCCTCGGGGCGGAGATCGGCATCTCGACCCAGAAGCTCCACGCGCGCGGCCCCATGGGCCTCGCGGAGCTCACGACGACGAAGTGGGTCGTGCACGGGGACGGCCACGTCCGCCCCTGACGCACGGCCCCCGGCGGGTACCTGATACCCGCCGGACGAGGTCCCCGGACGGTCGTGAGAGACTGGTCGGCGACCGGCGCCCGTCCGGTCCGCCGTCGGGCCGGTCCCGGCGGGCGTACCGTTCCATCGCACCACCCCGGCCCGCGGCACGTGCCCGTCCGGCCCGGGGACGACCTTCGAGGAGGACGTCGTGATCTCTGCCGTCGTGCTGGCCGCCGAGGAAGGCGCCGAGGCCGCGTCGCACCTGCCCATCCCGCCGCTCGCGTACGGGCTGCTCGGGTTCGGCGGGCTCGTGGCCCTGCTGCTCGTGACCTACGCGTTCCGCAGCGTCGGCACGCGGCACTGACCCGCCCCGGACGACGGAAGCGCCCGCGACCGATGACGCGTCGATGAGCCCGCGCCGGCCCCGCCTGGGGGTGATGGGTGGCACGTTCGACCCCATCCACCACGGCCACCTGGTCGCCGCGAGCGAGGCTGCGGCGCGGTTCGACCTCGACGAGGTCGTCTTCGTCCCCACGGGCAAGCCGTCGTTCAAGCAGCACCAGACCGTCAGCCCGGCCGAGCACCGCTACCTCATGACCGTCATCGCGACCGCGTCGAACCCGCGGTTCACGGTGAGCCGTGTGGACGTGGACCGGCCCGGGCTGACCTACACGGTCGACACGCTGCGCGACCTGCGGGCCGCGCGACCGGACGCCGAGCTGTTCTTCATCACGGGTGCGGACGCCGTCGAGCAGATCCTCACCTGGAAGGATGCCGACGAGCTCTGGAAGATGGCACACTTCGTGGCTGTCTCCCGCCCGGGTCACCAGCTGAGCGTCGAGGGCCTGCCTCCGGGCGTGGTCACGACGCTCGAGGTCCCCGCCCTCGCGATCTCGTCGACGGACTGCCGTCGGCGCGCGGAGGCCGGGCAGCCGGTGTGGTACCTGGTTCCGGACGGCGTGGTCCAGTACATCGCCAAGCACGGTTTGTATCGAGGTCAGCACGATGAGTGACAACGGCAGCAACATGCAGCCCGTCCGCCCGCTCACCCGGCGCGAGATGCGCGAGCGCGAGCAGGCGGCCGCCGCCGAGCGGTCCGCGCAGAGCGCCGCGCCCCCGCCTGCCCCGGCACCGGGTGCGGGCGGCTGGCAGCAGCCGGCGCGCCCGGCCGCGCCGTCCGGCCCGCCGCCGTCGCGCCGCACCCTGCGCGAGACGACCGGCCCGGCCGAGCACCCGGCACAGCCCTCGGTCGTTCGACCCCCGGCCGCATCGGGCGGCATGCGCGGCCTGGACGAGACCGGCCGCCTCACGCCGGTCCAGGAGACGGCCGAGCGCGTCGCGATCCGCCCCCCGGCCCCGACGCCCGTCGTGCCCACGCGCACGTCCTCGCGTCCGCCCGCCGCGACTCCGCGGCCCCCGGTGCCGGGTGCGTCCGGCCCCGTGCGCCCCGCGACGCCGTCGGCTCCGGTCGGCGGTCTCGCCGCGGGCTCGGGCCCCGCGCGTCCCGAGACGACGCAGCCGCCGCGCCTCTCGGCGTTCGCGGCCCCGCCCACCAGCACTGCCCCGCCCGGCACGCCCGCGCCGGCACCGGCGACCTCCCCCTGGGCGGGGACGCGCGCGCCCGCTCCCGAGCGCGCGCCCGCCCCGGCACCGCCCGCCGAGGCAGGCGGCGCGGCCCTGCCGTGGTCCGCGATCACGGCAGGCTCCGCGCCCGAGCCCGCGAGCGCGGACCGCGAGCAGTCCTCGCCCTTCGGCGGCGTGCGGGAGTCCGCACCTGCTCCCGCCGGCGGTTCGGACGCGCTCTTCCCCCGCGTGCGCGGTCGTGCCGCCAAGCCCGAGGAGTCGGACGACGACGACCTCGAGGACGAGCGGCGCGGCCCGTCGTACACGTGGCTGCACTACCTGATCCTCGTCGCCGTCGCCTTCGTCCTCGGCCTGCTCGTCTGGACGCTCGTGTCCCGCGACGACCCGGGCCTGGCTGTGGAGGACGCGAGCGCCTCGGCCGCCGCCGTGCGGACGTGGGACGACCCCGGCACCCTCGACACCGGCCGCTGAGCGGCCGCACCACGAACGGAGACACGTGACCGCCACCGACCGAGCCCTCGAGCTCGCCGTCATCGCCGCCCGGGCGGCGTCCGACCGCAAGGCCGAGGAGATCATCGCGCTCGACGTGAGCGAGCAGCTCGTTCTGACCGACGTGTTCCTCATCGCCTCGGGGTCGAGCGAGCGCCAGGTCTCGGCGATCGTCGACGCCGTCGAGGAGGCCATGCACAAGGCCGGGTCCAAGCCGATCCGCCGCGAGGGCAAGCAGGAGGCCCGCTGGGTCCTGCTCGACTTCGGGGACGTCGTCGTGCACGTGCAGCACGCCGAGGACCGCGTGTACTACGCGCTCGAGCGGCTGTGGAAGGACTGCCCGGTCGTCGAGCTGCCGGAGGACGCGCGCGGCGGCGACGGCACGGCCGACGACACCGACGACACCACGCGCGGCGACGGCGCCATCCGCCTCTCGGGGGAGCCCCTGGCGTGACCGCCGGCACGCTCGTCCTCCTGCGCCACGGTCGCACCGCGTACAACGCGTCGATGCGCCTGCAGGGGCAGGTCGACATCCCGCTCGACGCCGTCGGGCGGTGGCAGGCGGAGCAGGGCGCGAAGGCCCTCGCGAGCGCGCACCGCGCGACGCGCGTCGTCGCGTCCGACCTCGTGCGCGCCGCCGACACCGCGCGCGCGTACGCGGCGGCGATCGGCGCGGACGTCGCGTACGACCCCCGGCTGCGCGAGCGCGGCTTCGGGGAGTGGGAGGGCCTCACGGGCCCGGAGATCGCCGAGCGCTGGCCCGAGGAGTACGCGGCGTGGCGCCAGGGCGAGGAGCCCGTGCGCGCGGGCGCGGAGTCCAAGGCCGACGTCGCGGCGCGCCTCGTCGCGTCCTTGACCGAGCACGTGGAGTCCCTGGAGCGGGACGACACGCTCGTCGTCGTCTCGCACGGCGCCGCGATCACGCTCGCGGTCACCGCGCTGCTCGGCCTGGACCCGGAGGGCTGGCGCGGGATCTCCGGGCTGCACAACGTCCACTGGTCCCACCTGCACCGCTCGGCGCCCGCCGCGACGCCCGCGTGGCGCCTCGTGGCGCACAACGTCGGGGCCGGGTTCCCGCTCGACGAGTGGAACGCGGGACCGGATTGGAATCTGGAGCCAGTTTCTGCGTAGACTAGCGACGCTCCGCAGGACGGGAAACCGGCCGGAGGAGTGCATGACCTGGATCTTCACGGATCCACGGGGCTGTGGCGCAGCTGGTAGCGCACCTGCATGGCATGCAGGGGGTCAGGGGTTCGAGTCCCCTCAGCTCCACCCGTAGAGCCGGACGGGAGCACGCATCATCGAGCGATGGGCGGGCTCCCGTCCGGCTTTTCTGCGTCCTGCGCGCCGCCCGGTGCTCGCCGGTGGAGGCCGCGGGTCTTGGCGCGGCCTGCCACGCTGGTGCGGTGCGACGGCGCTCCGCCCGTCGCGCGGGTACCCGGGGGAGGGCACGCGATGAGGCCACTGCGCTACGCGATCAACGTCACGCTCGACGGCTGCTGCCACCACGAGGCGGGACTGCCGCCCGACGAGGAGTCGATGCGGTTCTGGACCGAGGAGACGGAGCGCGCGGACGCGCTGCTGTTCGGGCGGGTCACCTACCAGATGATGGAGGCGGCGTGGCGCCGTCCGGCGTCGGGCGCGTGGCCGGACTGGATGGGGGAGCGCGACGTCCCGTTCGCCGAGGCGATCGACGGGGCGAGGAAGCACGTGGTGTCGAGCACGCTGCGCGAGGTCGACTGGAACGCCGAGCTCGTCGAGGGCGACCTGGGGGACGCGGTGCGGCGGCTCAAGGAGCAGCCGGGCGGGCCGCTGTTCGTCGGCGGCGTGACGCTGCCGCTCGCGCTCGCGAATCTCGGGCTGATCGACGAGTACGCGTTCCTCGTGCAGCCGGTCCTGGCAGGGCACGGGCCGACGCTGCTGTCGGGGTTGCGCGAGCGCATCACGCTCGAGCTGGTGGACCGGCAGGAGCTGCGCTCGGGCGCCGTCGCGGTGCGGTTCCGGCCCGTGACGGCCGTGCCGTGAGCCGGGACGACGACGCCCGGCGCGGCAGGTGCCGGCCGGGCGTGCGTGCGAGGGGGAGCGGGACTACGACGTGCTGACGTGCACGTGGTCGTAGTGGTTCGCGGTCGCGCCGCCGCGGTCCTCCATGCCGGACCACGCGCTCGCCGGGTCGCCGGCCATCCAGATCTTCTGCTGGTAGATGAGGTACGTGATGCCGAGCGAGCCCGCGTTGGCCTGCAGGTAGCGCGCGATGTCCCAGCCGGTCTCGCCGCTGATCATGATGTCGACGGCGCGGCCCGTGCCGTGGTCGCCGTCGTCGCCGGGGCGGATGCCGCCGAAGGTGGTGACCTGGGGGAAGTTGGCGCACACGGAGCGGTAGACGGCGCGCGCGTTGGCGCGCAGCGACGACTCGATCCCGGTGCTGACCGAGCACGCGGCGTCCGAGACGCCGCCGGCGCTCGACCCCCCGGCCGCGGCGGCGGCGACCTGGGGCGCCTCGGGCTGCGACTGCGCGAGGAAGCTCGACTTGATCCAGGCGGCCGCGCCGTCCCAGACGATCTGGCTCCAGTCGCCCTCGGTGACGCCGGTGACGTCGACGGCGGCGCCGAACTCGGTGGTCGCGACGCGCTCGGCGTCCGGGGACGGCGCGGAGCGCACGTTGACGGCCTCGGTGGTCCAGAGTTGGCCGGTCACGGGCGGCAGGGGCGGGGGCGTCGGGGCGGCCTGGGCGGCCGGCACGACAGCGATCTCCGCCGCGGTCTCGACGACCGGGGGCTCCTGCGGCGCCGTGGGCGGCGCGACGCGCTCGGACGAGCGGCTGGCGGCTCCCGTGCCGCGCTCCACGCTCGCGCCGGCGGTGGGCTCGACGCTCAGCGGAGCGAGGTCGGGGTTGCCCTCCGCAGGCTGGGGGCCCGCGCCCACGGCACCCGCGCCGAGCAGCGTGACGAGCGCCAGCGCGGGGAGCTTGAGCGACCGGACCGGCAGCGTCGGCAGGGCCGGGAGCCGGAAGGAGCGCGCGGTGGCGGGGGCTGCGCTGTGGCGGCCTCGGGACATGGTGCGCTCCGGTTCTTCGTGGGTAGGACGCGCCAATGTAACCAAACCGTGATCTGAGAAGTCCAGTCGGACATTCCGCGCAGCGCTCCCGTTCGACTCATGAGCGGCAGCGCTGAGTCGTATGCGCCGCAGTCGTTGGACGGGTGGAAGGCGGGTTCCTACGCTGGAAGCATGACCGTTCCCTCTGTACCGACCGTGACGCTCAACTCCGGTCACACCATCCCGCAGCTCGGCTTCGGCGTCTTCCTCGTGCCGCCGGACGAGGCCGAGAAGGCCGTGAGCGAGGCCCTCGAGGTCGGCTACCGCCACATCGACACCGCGGCGATCTATCGCAACGAGGAGGGCGTCGGCGCCGCCATCGCGAAGAGCGGCATCCCCCGCGACGAGCTCTTCGTCACCACGAAGCTCTGGAACGACCGCCAGTCGGGCGAGCAGCCGCACGACGCGATCCGCGAGAGCCTCGACAAGCTCGGCCTCGACCACGTCGACCTGTACCTCACGCACTGGCCCGCGCCCGAGCAGGACCAGTACACGAACGCGTGGGCGAAGCTCGTCGAGATCCGCGACGCGGGCCTCGCGCGCTCGATCGGCGTCTCCAACCACCTGCCCGAGCACCTCGACCGGATCGTCGCCGACACGGGCGTCGTCCCCGCCGTCGACCAGATCGAGCTGCACCCGGCCTACCAGCAGCGCGACGTGCTCGCCTGGGCCGACGCGAACGGCACGAAGATCGAGGCCTGGGGTCCGCTCGGCCAGGGCAAGTACCCGCTCTTCGAGAAGCAGGCCGTCGTCGACGCCGCGGCCGCCCACGGCGTGACGCCCGCCCAGGCGGTGCTGCGCTGGCACCTGCAGCGCGGCTTCATCGTCTTCCCGAAGTCGTCCCGCAAGGAGCGCATGGTGGAGAACTTCGACCTCTTCGGGTTCGAGCTCACCGCCGACGAGGTCGCCGCGATCGACGCCCTCGACACGGGTGACGGCTCGGGTCGCGTGAGCGCCCACCCGTCCGAGGTCAACTGACCCGGTCGCCCGCGGCCTCCCGCGAGGCAGCACGCACGACGAGGGGCGCCGTCCGGTCGGACGGCGCCCCTCGTCGTGCGCAGGTGGGAGGTCGGCTCAGCCGCACTCGTCGCAGATGCCCGTGGCGGGCAGGACCGTGAAGCACGTGGGGCACACGGCCGGCGGCTTCTCCGGCTCCGCGGAGCGGGCCGTCGTGCGGCGCGGTGTGCGCGTCGCGGGCGCGGCCTTCGCCGTGGCCCGACGTGCGGGTGCGGGCGCCGCGGGGGCGGCACCGGGCACGTCGAACCCGCGCTTGCGCAGCAGGTCCGCGACGCCGACGGGGCTGCTGCGGAACTCCTCGGCGGTCGCGACGCGGCCGGTCGCGTACCGGTGCGCGACGCCGAGGATCGCCTGCGCGTCGTAGACGCGGTCCTCGTGGACGAGCGGGGTGCCGGGGGACGCGGTGAACCCGTAGACCCCGAGGAACGCGTCCCGGCCCCGGTCGTCCCAGTCCGCGAGGGCCTGGAGGATGTGCTGCCGGGTCACTGCCGAGAAGGTTGCCACGGCACGAGCCTAGACCGCCCCGCGGGACCCCTCGGACGACGAGCGCGTGACCTTCCGCACGCGCTCGTGCCGGGCCCTGGACGCCCGTGGATCAGGGGACGGTGTACCTCGCGGCGCGGAACATCTCGTACCACTCCGCACGGGTGAGCGGGACCTCCGAACCGAGCGCGGCGCCGGCGACCCGGTCGGGGCTCGTCGTGCCGAGCACGACCTGCATCCGCGCCGGGTGGCGCGTGATCCACGCGGTCGCGATCGCGATGGGCGGCACGTCGTACCGGGCGGCGAGGCGGTCGATCACGGCGTTGAGCTCGGGGTACTTCTCGGACCCCAGGAACACGCCCGTGAAGAACCCCGCCTGGAACGGGGACCAGGCCTGGATCGTGATGTCGTGGAGACGGCAGTAGTCGAGGATGCCGTCGTCGCGACTGATCGACTGGTCGAGGGCCTGCATGTTCGCGGCGACGCCCTGCGCGACGAGCGGGGCGTGCGTGACGGAGAGCTGGAGCTGGTTCGCGACGATCGGCTGCTCGACGTACCGGCGCAGCAGCTCGATCTGGCCCGGCGTGTGGTTCGAGACCCCGAACGCCCGCACCTTGCCCGCGGCGTGCAGGTCGGAGAACGCGCGCGCGACCTCCTCGGGTTCGACAAGGGCGTCGGGGCGGTGCAGCAGCAGGATGTCGAGGTAGTCGGTGCGCAGGGCCTCGAGCGAGCCCTCGACGGACGCGACGAGGTGCTCGTACGAGAAGTCGAAGTACGGGCCCTCGGGCACGATGCCGGCCTTGGACTGGATGACCCACTCCGCGCGCTCGGCGGGGGAGAGGTCGAGCGCCTCGGCGAAGCGACGCTCGCAGCCGTGGAGCTCGGAGCCGTACACGTCGGCGTGGTCGAGGAACGTGATGCCGGCGTCCCGTGCGGTGCGCACGAGGGTGCGGACCTCGTCGTCGGTCTTGTCCTGGATGCGCATGAGGCCGAGCACGACGTCCGGGACGACGATGTCGGTGCCGGTCAGGGTGAAGGTCTTCATCGGTGGAGCTCCTTCGCGGGGTGGGCGGGTCGGGTGCGCGACGGCGGTGTCCGGGATCCGAGAGTGCGCTGCCCCAGGGGGTCGTTCTCGCGGGTCAGCGGTAGGAAGGGACGTCGTCCGCCCGGGGGCGGGGTGCCGGACGACCCGAGCGAGCCCGGTCGGCCGCGGCTGCTCGAGCCTAGGAAGCGATAACCTAGAAGTCCAACAACTAGTATTTGTCAAATAGAGAACTGTGAGTGGTCAATGGATCTTCGTCAGATGGAGTACCTCGTCGCGCTCGCGGACGAACGCCAGTTCACCCGCGCCGCCCAGCTCGTCGGCGTCTCGCAGTCGGGGCTCTCCGCCGCGGTCCGCAGCCTGGAGGAGGAGCTCGGCGCGAGCCTGTTCACGCGGACGACGCGGCGCGTCGAGCCCACCGAGGCCGGTCTCGCGCTGCTCCCGTACGCACGCTCCATGCTCGCGCAGGCGGCGGCCGCTCGCGACGCGGTCGTGCGGGCGACGCACGCGCTGTCCGGCTCGCTGCGCGTCGGCTCGGAGCAGTGCCTGGGCGTCCTCGACGTGACCGCCCTGCTCGAGCGCTTCCACCGGCGCTACCCGCAGGTGGAGATCCACTTCGCACAGGCGGGCTCGCACGACCTCCTCGCGCGCGTCCGTGAGGGCGACCTCGACGTCGCGTTCGTCGCGACCACCGAGCATCTGGGGCCGCTGTCCCAGACGGTCCTGGGCAGCGAGCCGCTCGTGCTCGTGTGCGCGCCGGAGCACCCGCTCGCCGGGAGGGGTCGGGTCGAGTGGTCCGACCTCTCGGGCCAGGAGTTCGTCGACTTCGACCCCTCGTGGGGCGCGCGGCCGGTCAACGACGCGACGTGCGCCGCGCACGGCGTCCACCGGCGCGTGCGGTGCTCCGTCAACGACGTGCACACGCTCCTCGAGCTCGTCGACCGCGGGCTCGGCATCGCGCTCGTGCCGCGCCACGTCGCGGGCAAGCCGGAGGCCGAGCGTCTCGTGACGCTCGCGCTGCCGGAGGGCGGTGCGCCGAGCTGGGTCGTCTCCGTCGTCACGGGGCGCTGGGACCGCGGCGCCTCGGCCGCGCCGCAGCTCCTGGAGCTCCTCGCCGACGCCCCCGCGTGCCGCGGCGTCGAGGTCGCCCGGACGGGCGCCGCGGCGTCGCGTACGGGTGTCGCGGTGCCGAGCCCTGCTGTCGAGGCCGTGGCGGAGGCCCGGTGACCGCCCCCGCGGGCACCGACGCACCGCTCTTCCCGCTGCGCAGCGTCGTCCTCGGCGCGTTCCTCCCCACGCTCGTCCTCGAGATCGGCGTGGGGGCCATGCTGCCGGTCGTCGCGGTCACGGCCACGGGCCGGGGCGCGAGCCTCACGGTCGCGGGGCTCGTGGCCGCGCTCGTGCCGATCGGCAAGATCCTCTTCGACCTGCCCGCCGGAGCGCTCGCCCAGCGCCTCGGCGACCGTGCGGCCATGCTGCTCGCCGGAGGCGTCGCGGCGGTCGCCTTCGCGACGATCGCGCTCACCCCCACCCTGTGGGGCCTCGCGGCGGGGGTCCTCGCGCTCGGTGCGTCGACCGCCGTCTTCAACCTCGCCCGCCAGGCGTACCTCACCGAGATCACGCCCCCGCTGCGCCGGGCGCGCGTCCTGTCGACGCTCGCGGGCGTGCACCGGATCGGGCTGTTCCTCGGCCCGTTCGCGGGCGCGGCGGTCATCGCCGCGACCGACGTGCGCGGCGCCTACTGGCTCGGGACGGGCGCCGCCCTCACCGCGGTGGTGGTGCTCGCCGTCGTGCGGCCGGACCCCGCGGAGGCCGGGCGTGTGCGACTGCGCGGAGCGCGGGCCGTGCCGCGGGTCGGCATCGCCCGCGTGGCGCGCGACCACCGCCACCTGTTCGCGACGCTCGGCGTGGCGATCCTCCTGGTCAGCGCCGTCCGCGGGGCCCGGCAGACCGTCATCCCCCTGTGGGGCGAGCACCTGGGGCTGGACGCCGAGGTGACGTCGCTGATCTTCGGCGTCTCCGGCGCGCTCGACATGCTGCTCTTCTACCCGGCGGGCAAGGTCATGGACCGGTTCGGGCGCCTGTGGGTCGCCGTGCCGTCCATGCTCACGATGGCCGTCGGTCTCGCGGTGCTGCCGCTCGCGCACACCGCCCCCGCGCTCGCGGTCGTCGCGGCGGTGCTCGGGGTCGGGAACGGCATGGGCTCGGGCATCGTCATGACGCTCGGTGCCGACGTCGCGCCCGCGGACGTGCGCCCGACCTTCCTCAGCGTGTGGCGCCTGTTCCAGGACACCGGCGACGCGCTCGGCCCGCTCGTGCTGTCGGCCGGTGCGGCGCTGGGGTCGCTCGCCGCGGGCGTCTGGGCGACGGCGGCGCTCGGCGCCGGCTCGGCGGCCGCCCTCGCGCGGTGGGTGCCGCGGCACTTACCGCTCGCGAACCTCGTCCGACGTCGCTAGTCCGGGCCGCGCTCGGGCGCGGGGTGGGGCGTCGGGCCGGGCCGCGCGACGGCCCGGCTCAGACGAGCGTGAGGACGCCCAGCACCCCGACGGCGAGGGCGAGCACGAGCGAGACGGCGATGAGCACGACGTGCACGGTGAGGAAGCGCGTCGCGCGGCCGTCGGCGTCGCGCGAGCGGGGGTCCTTGGCGACGCGCTGGAGGAAGCGCGGCCAGATGAGCAGGTTCCAGGCAGCCGTGACGAGCAGGACCACGGACCAGACGACGGGGATCTCCACGTCCCGAGCATGCCAGGAGGCGTCGGGTGCCTCGGGCGAGGCGGCCGCGGGCAGAGTGTGGGATCCAGCACATCGACGAGGGCGTGAGGTGAGGCTAACCTCTCTCGTGGTCGACGCGCTCGCGGGGCCGCCGTTCCGCCCGGGGAGCCGGGCGTCGCACGAGGAGCAGCCGGTGTCCGTCAAGACCGTCAAGCCCCAGGACGCGCACGTCGTCACGCTGAGCGTCGTCGGGCGCGAGCGGGTCAGTCCCAACGTCGTGCGGGTCACGCTCGGGGGAGACGAGCTGGACCTCTTCACCCCGCTGGGGTTCGACCAGTGGTTCCGGCTCTTCCTCCCACGCGAGGACCAGGACGCGCTGCGGCTGCCGACCCGCGCGTCGGGCCTCTGGTACGTCCAGTACCTCGCCACGCCCAAGGCGCGCCGGCCGTGGGTGCGGAACTACACCGTGCGGGCCGTGCGCCCGGACCTGCGCGAGCTGGACGTGGACTTCGTCGTGCACGGCGACGCGGGGCCCGCGTCCTCGTTCGCGCTGTCCGCCGAGCCGGGGGACCGCGTGGGCCTGCTCGACCAGGGGATCGGCTACCACCCGCGCGTCCCGCACGACTGGACGCTCCTCGTCGCCGACGAGACCGGGCTGCCCGCCGTCGCGGGGATCTGCGAGTCCCTGCCCGACGACGCGCGCGGCCTCGCGGTGGTCGAGGTCCCCGAGGCGGCGGACGCCCAGGAATTCCGCGTGCCCGCGGGCGTCGAGCTGCGCTGGCTGGCGCGCGACGGCGCGCGGCCGGCGGGCGGCGGCGGCCTCGACCTGCAGCCGGGCCACCTCGCGCTCGACGCCGTACGGTCGGCCGACCTGCCCGCCGGCCCCGTCTACGCGTACGCGGTCGGGGAGTCGGCGCTCGCGACGGGCGTGCGCCGCCACCTGGTCAACGACCGGGGCGTGCCGAAGGCGCACGTCGACTTCGTCGGGTACTGGCGCCACGGGCACGCGGCGTCCGCCTGACGTGCCCCGCGCGCGCCGTCGGGCGCGGGGCGTCGTGCAGCGGGTCGTCGTGCAGCGGGTCGTCGTGCAGCAGGGGGGTCGGTCAGACCCGGCGGAGCTGGCGGAACATCGGGCAGTCGAACGGGTCGCGCGCCGAGAGCCCCACGCGGTTGAGGTACCGGACGACGATCGCGTAGGACTGCACGAGGCTCGTCTCCGTGTACGGCAGGCCGAGGTGCGCGCAGTGCTCGCGCACGATCTCGCGGGCCCGCGCGAGGTGCGGGCGCGGCATGCTCGGGAACAGGTGGTGCTCGATCTGGAAGTTGAGCCCGCCCATGAGGATGTTCATCCACCAGCCGCCGCGGATGTTCCGCGAGGTGAGGACCTGCTTGGACAGGAAGTCGATCTTGCTGTCGGCGGGGATGATCGCCATGCCCTTGTGGTTGGGGGCGAACGACGCCCCCATGTAGACGCCGAAGACGGCGAGCTGGACGCCCAGGAAGGCGGCCGCGAGGCCGAGCGGCAGGAACCAGACGACCGCGCCGACGTAGAGCGACAGGCGCAGCGTGATGGTGACGATCTCGATGACGCGCGTGCGGACGTCGCCGCGCGCGCGGCCGCCGGCGAGGAGCGAGCGGAACGCCTGCACGTGCAGGTTCACGCCCTCGAGCGTGAGGAGCGGGAAGAACAGCCAGCCCTGGTAGCGGTTGATGACCGCCCGGAAGCCCTTCGCGACCTCCGCGTCCTCCTCGAGGAACACGACGACGTCGGGAGCGATGTCCGGGTCCTTGCCGCGGCGGTTCGGGTTCGCGTGGTGGCGCGTGTGCTTGTTCATCCACCACGAGTGGCTGATGCCGACGACGCCGTTGGCCAGCACCTTCCCGAGGCGGTCGTTCGCCGGGCCGGACGCGAACACCTGCCGGTGCGAGGCCTCGTGCGCGACGAACGCGAACTGGGTGAGGATCAGGCCGAGCGCCCCGGCGATGAGAAGCTGGAACCACGAGTCGCCCAGGAGCACGAACCCGGCGACCGCGCCGCCGAGCGCGAGCGTGAGGACCCCGAGGGTCCACAGGTAGTAGGCGTGCGTGCGGTGGAGCAGGCCCGCGTCGCGCACCGTGCGCGACAGTGAGCTGTAGGTACTGGTGACGGCGCCGGGCTCGTCGGTCCGAGGGCGGGTGGCCCGGAAGCCCGGGCGCACTGCGGCAGAGGTCATGTGTCCTCGCAGGGGTGTCGGTGTCGACTTCCCAGCCGCGGAGGTGAGCAGGTGCTCGTCGTGCAGATGGCCCCACCCTACGGGACCGTAGGTTGCGCGCGCGAGGGGGCCGGGTGAAGGAGTCGCGAAGGAGCGACACCTCGCCCGGAGGGGTCAGGCGGCGAACCGGAAGGTCTGCCGGTACTCCGTCGGCGTGATCCCGACCGCCCGCCGGAAGTGGTGCCGCAGGAGCGCGGCCGACCCGAAACCGCTGCGGCGCGCGACCTCCTCCAGGTCCAGCGAGGACTCCTCGAGCAGCGACTGCGCGTGCGCGACGCGTTGCGACGTCAGCCACGCGAGCGGGGTCGTGCCGGTCTGCGCGACGAAAGCGCGCGCGAACGTGCGCTCGGAGGTGTGGGCCCGGCGGGCGAGGTCGCGCACGGTGAGCGGCTCGTCGAGGTGGTCGGTCATCCACTCCAGCAGCTCCCCGAACGAGTCCTCCTCGCACTCGGGCACCGGGCGCTCGATGAACTGGCGCTGCCCGCCGTCGCGCTGGGGCGGCACGACCATGCGCCGGGCGATCGTGTTCGCCACCCGCGCCCCGAGCTCGCGGCGCACGAGGTGCAGGCACGCGTCGATGCCCGCCGCCGTGCCGGCGCTCGTGATGAGGTTGCCGTCGTCGACGAAGAGCACGTCGGGGTCGATGTCGAGGCTCGGGTAGCGACGGCGCAGCTCGTCGGCGTGCATCCAGTGCGTCGTCACCCGCCGCCCCTCGATGACGCCCGCGGCCGCGAGCACGAACACGCCCGAGCACACGCTGAGCAGCAGGGCGCCGCGGTCGGACGCGCGGCGGACGGCGTCGAGCACCTCGGGCGGGTAGTCGGTCCCGATGCGGATCGCCGGCACGACGACCAGGTCCGCGTCGTCCGTCGCGGAGAGGTCGTGGTCGGGCACGACGTGCGCGCCCACCGACGTGCGGACGGCACGGCCCGCGACCGGGCCGCACACGCGGAAGTCGAACGACGGGACGCCGTCGTCGCTGCGGTCGAGGCCGAAGACCTCGCACACGACGCCGAACTCGAACGGGGCCAGGCCGTCGCACACGACGGCCGCGACGGATCGCACCATGCTCGGCACGCTACGCCGCTGGCAGGATCTTGTCGAGAGGTGTCAGTGCTGCCACTCGTGGCGCGGCTCCTGCCCCGGGAGGGTGGAGCCATGGACATCTTCTGGGGTGTGGTGGTTCTTCTCCTCGTCGTCGGCCCGACGGTCGCGGCCCTCGCGGTCCGGCGCGAGGACCCGGCCCGTCCGTGGTTCCCCGCCGGGTCCGACGGCGCGTGGCCCGACGGCGCCGCGTGGGACGCGCGCGGGGACCGGTCGGTGCACGGCGAGCGCTGGGACCGTGACGCGCAGCGCCTGGACGCCGACCTGCGCGCCGCGGCGTCGCGCCCGGTCGAGCCGGGCGCCGTCGTCGACCCGCACGAGGTCGCGGCCGAGCTCGTGCTGCGGCGCGTCGTGCCGAACCCGGCCGTGCGCGACGGCGTGCGCGCCGCTCCTGCCGTGCCGGGCGGGCGCCCCGGGGCGAACGCGCCCGTCGCGCCGCGGCGGCCGGGGACCCGGGGCACGCCGCTCGCGCACTGAGCCCTCGCGTGCGGAGCCGCCCGGCCACGCCGCTCGCGCGCTGAGCCCTTGCGTGCGGAGCCGCCCGGCCACGCGCCGCTCGACCGCGTGCGGCGTCTCCGGACGCACGAACGGCCCGGACCTCGTGGAGGTCCGGGCCGTTCGCGGGGGAGCGGTGTCGCTCGGGTCAGGCGCGCGAGCCGACCGCGTCGACGTCCGCGTCGCCCGTGAGCTGGTCGAGGCCCTCGAGCTCGTGCGCCTCCCACGGGGCGTGGCCGAGGCTCGGGATCATCGTCGCGAGCTCCGGGCGCCACTTGGTGAAGCGGGCGGGGAAGCAGCGCTCGAGCAGGTCGATCATCGCGGGAACGGCCGTCGAGGCGCCCGGCGAGGCGCCGAGCAGGCCGGCGATCGAGCCGTCGGACGCCGCGATGACCTCGGTGCCGAACTCGAGGACGCCCTTGCCGTCCTTGTCCTTCTTGATCACCTGGACGCGCTGGCCTGCGGTGATGGTCTCCCAGTGCTTGGGGTGCGCGGTGGGCATGAAGCCCTGGAGCGCGGTGAACTTGGTCTCCGGGCTCGCGAGGAGCTGGCCCACCAGGTACTGGGTGAGGTCGAGGTTCTTCAGGCCCGCGCCGACCATAGAGCCGAGGTTGTGCAGGCGCAGCGACGTGAAGAGCCCGAGGTACTTGCCCTTCTTGAGGTACTTGGGGCTGAACCCGGCGTAGGGGCCGAACATCAGGTACGTCTTGCCGTCGACGACGCGCGTGTCCAGGTGCGGGACCGACATGGGCGGCGAGCCGACGTCGGCCTTGCCGTAGACCTTCGCCTGGTGCTGGGCCACGAGCTCCGGGTCGTCCGTGCGGAGGAACTCACCGCTGATCGGGAAGCCGCCGTAGCCCTTCGCCTCCGGGACGCCGGCCGCCTGGAGCAGCGGCAGCGCGCCGCCGCCGGCGCCGACGAACACGAACCGGGCCTCGACGGTCGAGCGGCGCTTCGGGGCGTTCCACGAGCGGTCCTTGACCGTCAGGCGCCAGCGGCCGTCCTTCGTCTTCCTGAGGTTCTTCACCTCGTGCTCGAGGTAGAGCTGCGTGCCCTCCGAGACGAGGTAGTCGACGAGCTGCTCGGTGAGGGCGCCGAAGTCGACGTCCGTCCCGCTCGTCGCGCGCGTGGCCGCGACCGGCTCGTCGCCGTCGCGCTCGGCGACCAGGAGCGGGGCCCACTCGGCGATGACCGCCGGGTCGTCCGTGAACTCGAGCTCGCTGAACAGCGGGTGGCGGCGCAGCGTCTCGAAGCGGCGACGCAGGTAGTCGACGTTCCCCGCGCCGCGCACGAAGGTCATGTGGGGGGTGCGGGAGATGAAGCTCGCGGGCTGCGGCAGCGCGCCCGTCGTGAGCAGGTGGTGCCAGAACTCGCGCGACACCTCGAACTGCTCGTTGATCTTCACCGCCTTGGTGATGTCGATCGAGCCGTCCGGCTTCTCCGGCGTGTAGTTCAGCTCGCACAGGGCGGCGTGACCCGTCCCGGCGTTGTTCCACGGGTTCGACGACTCCTGCGCCACGGCGTCCAGGCGCTCGTAGATGCGCACCGTCCAGGTGGGCTCCAAGACCTTCAGGAGTGCCCCGAGCGTGGCGCTCATGATGCCACCGCCGATGAGGGCTACGTCGATCTGGTCTGCGCTGCTTGCGGGGTTGCTCGCTCGACTCGACACATGTCGATCCTACGCTTGTGAAAGAGTGCACTAACTGTGCGGTGCGTCACGGGCGTGCGTCACACTTTCGCGGGACCTCGGTCCCGAGCCGGGCAGGTCGGACGTCGCGTACCGCGCGATCCGGCCGCGTTCGCCCGGGTCGCACCACGATCTCGCGAGGGAGAGCACGGGTCCCGAGCCGTCCTCCTGCGAGGTAGAGCCGTGGTCTCCCGAGGTAGAGCCGTGGTCTCGCGGGGTAGAGCCGTGGTCCGCGTGCACGAGCCGACCATGCCTCTACCTGGGCGGACCTGGGCTCTACCTGGGCCGACCGGGGCTCTACCTCGCGGGGGTGGGGTTCTCCTGCGGCGGGGAGTACGGGGACGGCCACGGGCCGATCTCGGGAAGGCTCACGGGCTCACCCGCGAGGCGGGCGGTGGGCTCGGCGCCGGGGGTGCGGCCCGCGAGCCAGGCGGCGACGTCGGTGAGGCGGCCGTGGACGACGACGGCACCCCGGCCGGGCGTGGCTGCGGCCCCGGGCGTGGGTTCGGCTTCGGCCGCGGGCTCAGGTCCGGCAGCCACGCGGAGGCCGCCCGGTCCGACGCGGAGGCCGCCCGGTCCGACGCGAAGGGCGCCCGGTCCGACGCGGAGAACGCCCCGCCCGACGTGGACGCCGCCGGCGCCCACGACGAGGTCTCCTGGTTCCCCGTCGAGCTCGACCACGACGTCGTCCGCGAGCCGGACCCCGAGGAAGTCGAGGAGGTGCAGCCCGAGCGCGGGAGGCCAGGAGTCGAGGCCGACGCCCGCGTCGAGGTCGACCGCGTGGATCCGCACCTCGCGCCACCAGGCCACGAGCGCGTCCGCGACCGTGCCGTCGCGGTACGTCACCGGCGCGGACCACCCGGCGGACCCGGCGGCGGGCCACGCGGCGTCGAGGCGGTCGGCCAGCGCGTGGAGCGCCGCGACGTGCTGCGCGACCGAGCGCAGCGCGCCCGTCCGGATGCCGTCCTCGCGCCCGGCCGCGCCGCCGTCGTACACCTCGACGAGCTCGCCGCGCGCGGCGAACTCGGCCTGGCGCGCCATGGCCTCGCCGATGGCGGTGACGTGCGCGAGCACGTGGCTGCGCGACCACCCGGGCAGTGCCGACGGCGCGTCGAGCCTGGCGGCGTCGAGCCCGCGCGCCGCGTCGGTCACCGCGTCGAGGGCGGCGCGCGCGTCGCGCCGGACCTCCTCGACGTCGGGCGGGGTGAGGGCGGGGGCGTCGGTCAGGGCCACAGCAGCTCCTTCGTCCAGGTGGTCGGCGCGCCGGACGCCGCGGTGTAGCGCAGGCGGGTCTGGCCCGCGCCCGACGACGCCCAGAACTCCACGCTCGTCGGCTCGAGCGCGTACGCGGTCCAGGCGTCGAGGACGAGCCCGGGCTCCGCCCGTACGCGGTCGAGGGCGGCGTCCCACGCCTCGCGGTAGGCGGCGCGGGACGCGAGCGGGGCGCTCTGCGACCCGGCGAGGGCGGTCGCGCGGGAGAAGTCGGACCGGTCCAGGAAGTCGGCGGCGGACGTCTCGGCGTCCAGCGGCACGACGGGTCCCCGCACGCGGACCTGCCGACCGTGCTCGCGCCAGAAGAACGTCAGGGCGGCGTTCGGGTTCTGCGCGAGCGCGACGCCCTTGGGGGAGTCGGCGCGCGTCGCGAAGACCCACCCGTCGCCGTCGACGTCCTTGAGGATGAGCGTCCGCGCGTCCACGCGGCCACTCGCGTCGGCGGTCGAGAGGGTGGCGGCGTGCGGTGCGGGCAGCCCGGCGTCGATCGCGTCGTCGAGCCAGCGGACGAAGAGCGTGCCCGGGTCGTCGGGTGCGGCGTCGACGTCGAGACCGGGGAGGTCGGGGCCGAAGACGGGCAGGGCGCGCAGGCGCTCGCGCAGGGACGGGCGGTCGGCGTCGGTCATGCGTCCTCCGAGGTGGTCGGGAGCGGGTCGAGCAGGGCGACGAAGCCCCGCGCGGCGGCGGACATCGCGTCTGGGTCGTCGAGGGCGCGCGCGAGGACGTACCCGCCCTGCACGACGGCGACGGCGGCGTGCGCGCGGTCGCGCGCCGCGTCGTCGGGCAGCCCGCCCTCGACGAGGACGGCGGCGGCCAGGTCGACGAGCCCGCGGAAGTAGGCGCGCACCTCAGCGGCGAGCGCGGCGTCGTCCATGACGGCCTGGTCGCTCACGAGGCGCCCGACCTTGCAGCCGGCGAGCGCGGGCCGCGGGCGTTCGAGATAGCGGACGAGGCGCTCGACGGCGGAGCCCTGCGCGCCCAGGTCGCGGCGCGCGGCGTCGAGGCCCGCGGTCGTCGTGGCGTGCACGGCCGCGGCGGCGAGGTCGTGCTTCGTGGGGAAGTGGTGGTAGAGGCTGCCCTGCCCGACGCCGCTCGCGGCGAGGACCTGGCGGGGGCTCGTCGCGCCGACGCCCTGGGCCCAGAACAGTTCTTGCGCGGCGGCGACGAGGCGGTCCCGGTTCGAGCCGGGCGCCTCCGCGCGTGACTCGGGTCGCGTGTCGGACGGCATGGTCCGCAGCCTAGCGGGCGACCATACCTACCGCTAGGTATGTCGCGGATGAGCCGCGGCGGCGGGCGTGGTGCGGCCTGCACCTGGGGGAGAGCGACGGTCCCGCCGCACCGGTGCTGTGGGCCGTCACCAACGCGTCGTCGGGCTCTCCCGTCCGTGCGGCCGGACGCTGGAGAGATCGTGCACGGGCCCGCGCGGTGCGCGTCGCCACGATCGACCCATGGACCAGGACCTCGCCGCACTGCTCGACGACCTCGTCACCGCCACGACGCGCGAGGCGGTGCCCTCTGCGGACAGCCTCCTCGCCGTCCTCGCGACCGACGACGACGACCTCCTGGACGTCGTCGCGGCCGCCGCCCGGGTCCGACGCCGGTGGTTCGGCCGGCGCGTGCAGCTCGCCTACCTCGTCAACCTCAAGTCCGGGCTGTGCCCCGAGGACTGCACGTACTGCTCCCAACGCCTCGGGTCCGCGGCGGAGATCCTGCGGTACACGTGGCTCCGGGCGCCCGAGGCGCTCGGTGCGGCGCGCGCGGGCATCGACGCCGGGGCGTCGCGCGTGTGCCTCGTGGCGAGCGGGCGCGGCCCCACGGAGCGCGACGTGACCCGCGTCTGCGGGGTCGTCTCCCAGATCGTCGAGGAGCACCCCGGCGTCGAGGTCTGCGCGTGCCTCGGGCTGCTGTCCGACGGCCAGGCCGAGCGCCTGCGCGACGCGGGCGCCTACGCCTACAACCACAACCTCAACGCGTCGGAGGACGCCTACCCCGAGATCTGCACGACCCACGACCACGCGGACCGCGTCGCGACCGTCCGGCGCGTCCAGGGCGCCGGGCTGTCGGCCTGCTCGGGGCTCATCGCGGGGGCGGGGGAGACCCCCGAGCAGCTGGTCGACGTGCTCCTGGAGCTGCGGGCGCTCGACCCGGACTCCGCCCCGGTCAACTTCCTCGTGCCCTTCGAGGGGACGCCGCTCGCCGGCCGGCACGAGCTCACGCCGCAACGGTGCCTGCGGATCCTCGCCGCCGCGCGGTTCGCGCTGCCCCGGGCCGAGCTGCGCCTGGGCGCCGGGCGGGAGCTCCACCTGCGAGCCCTCCAGCCGCTCGCCCTGCACGTCGCCAGCTCGCTGTTCCTCGGCGACTACCTCACGGCGGAGGGGCAGGACGCCGCCGCGGACCTCGCGATGATCGCGGACGCCGGCCTCGAGGTCGAGGAGGTGCCCGGACCCGCCGGGCGGACGGCGCCGTCGCGCGTCGTGCCGCGCCGCCGCGGGGCGGGGACGGACGTCGCTCCCAACGCCTGATCGCCGCGACCGTCGTAGCGTGAGGGCGTGACGGTGCAGCAGCGGGTGCTGGTGGTCGCGGTCCTCGCGTCGTTCGTGTCGTTCCTGGACGGCTCGGTGGTCAACGTCGCGCTGCCCGCGATCTCCGCCGAGCTCACCACCGGGCCGGTCACCGGTCTCGCGCTGCAGCAGTGGGTCGTCGACGCGTACATGATCACGCTCGGCGCGCTCATCCTCCTGGCCGGGTCGCTGTCGGACGTCCACGGGCGCCGCCGCATTATGGCGATCGGGCTCGTCGGGTTCGCCGTGACGTCGGTCGCGTGCGCGCTCGCGCCCGACGGCCTCGTCCTCGTCGTCGCGCGCGGCCTCCAGGGCGTCGCGGGCGCCCTGCTCGTGCCCAGCTCGCTCGCCATGATCATCTCCACGTTCGACGGCGAGCGGCAGGCCCGCGCGATCGGCTCCTGGACCGCGTGGACCAGCACCGCGTCGCTCGTCGGGCCGCTGCTCGGCGGCATCCTCATCGACGCGATCTCGTGGCGCTGGGTCTTCTGGATCAACGTGCTCCCCGTCGCCGTCACGCTGTGGCTGCTGCGCGGCGTGCCCCGGTCCGCGGCGGAGGAGCCGGGCGCCGCGGCGGGCCCGGGTGGGCGACGGCGCATCGACACGCTCGGGGCGACGCTCGCCGCCGTCGGGCTCGCGGGCACGGTGTTCGCGCTCATCGAGCAGGGCCGCTTCGGGTGGGCGAGCCCCGTGGTGTGGGGGCCGTTCGCCGTGGGGGTCGTGTGCCTCGCCGCGTTCGTGGGGTGGGAGCGCCGCGCCCCGGACCCGATGCTGCCGCCGCGCCTGTTCCGGGTGCGCAACTTCGCGTGGGGCAACCTCGCGACCGCGGCGATCTACGGCGCGCTGTACTTCGGCGGGTTCGTCGTCACGCTCTTCCTCCAGCAGGTCGGCGGGTACAGCGCGACCGCCGCCGGTCTCGCCCAGCTCCCCGTCACGCTCGTGCTCCTCGCCCTGTCGACGCGGTTCGGGGCGCTCGCGGGCCGCTACGGCCCGCGCCTGTTCATGACGCTCGGCCCGATCGTCGGCGGGGCCGGCTACCTGCTCCTGCTCACGACGACCGACGACGCCGTCTACGTCACCCAGGTCCTGCCGGGTCTCGTGCTCTTCGGCCTGGGCCTCGCGATGACGGTCGCGCCGCTGACGTCGGCGATCCTCGGCTCGATCCCCGCGGCCGACGCCGGCATCGGCTCCGCGGTGAACAACGCGGTGTCGCGCGTCGCGGGGCTGGTCGTCATCGCGTTCGCGGGGGTGATCGTCGGCGGCGTGCTCGACCTCGACGGCTTCCACCGCTCGCTCCTCGTCACGGCGGCCCTGCTCGTCCTCGGCGGCGTGCTCAGCTGGGTCGGCATCCGCAACGACCGTGTGCGCGCCGCCGACGCCGGAGAGGCCCAGAGCGGCTGAGGCGGAGTGCCGGCTCGAGGTCCCGCGCCCGCCGTGCCGACGGCTAGCGCACCGTCTGCAGGTCGTGGGTCGAGGTGTTGAGGCGGCGTGCGCCGTCGGGCACGTCCGGCGGGAACGCGACGACGATGTCCTCGATCCGGACGCCGAAGCGGCCGGGCAGGTAGACCCCCGGCTCGACGGAGAAGCACATGCCGGGCTCGATCGGGCGGTCCTCGCCCTCCACCATGTACGGCGGCTCGTGCGTCGTCGTGCCGATGCCGTGGCCGGTGCGGTGCACGAACTGCTCGCCGTAGCCCGCGTCGACGATGACGGCGCGCGCGGCGCGGTCGACGTCCTGGCACGTCGCGCCCGGGCGCACCGCGTCGACCCCGGCCTGCTGCGCGCGCCGGACGACGTCGTAGACCTCGCGCTGCTGGTCGGCGAGGGCGTCGTCCGTGCCGCCCGCGACGAGCACCGTCCGCGAGGTGTCCGACCCGTACCCGTCGCGCAGCCCGCCGAAGTCGAGCACGACGAGGTCGCCGGGCTCGATGACGCGGTCGCCCCCGTCGTGGTGGGGGTCGGCGCCGTTCGGGCCGGAGCACACGAGCGTGAAGTCGACCTGCTCGTGCCCGTGCTCGCGCAGGAACCGGTCGAGGTCGGCCGCGACGTCCCGCTCGTGCCGGCCCGCGAACGCGACGCCCAGGACGTCCGCGAACGCGGCGTCGGCGGCCGCGCCCGCCGCGGCGAGGCGCTCCACCTCCGCAGCGTCCTTGACGGCCCGCAGCGTCGGGACGGCGTCGGAGAACGCGGTCAGGCGGGCGCCGGGCAGCGCGCGCTGGAGCCCGAGCACGTGCAGCGCCCACGTGGCGTCCGAGACGGCGTAGGTGCCGTCCGCGGCGAGGAGTCGCGCCGCGGCGTCGTGCTCGTCGTCGCCGTCGCGCCACGTCACGACGTCGAGGCCCTCCGTGCCCGGGGCGGAGGCCAGGTCGCCCCGCTCCAGCAGCGGCACGACGACGGACGCCCCACTGGTCGTCCCGGTCCCCTCGGCGGGGATCGTGAGCAGCGTCAGCCGCTCCGTCTCCGGCGGCGCGTACCCGGTGAAGTACGCGAGGTCGGGGCCGGGCGAGACGAGCAGCCCCGTGAGACCGGCCTCGCGCGCGTGCGCGGCGGCGCGCTCGCGACGCGCGGCGTAGACCTCGGGACCGAACGCGGCCCCCGGACGTGCGGCATCGGTGCTCGACATGAGCCCAGCGTGGCACCGCTCGCCGCCGAGATCGACCCGAGCGGCCCGGCGACGGCCCTCCGCAGGTCCGCTCGGGCGGCCGGGTCCGTCCCGGTCGTCGCGGCTTGGGCGGTCCGGCTCGGGTCCTGGAGTGGCAGGCTGCTCGCATGACCGACGTGCGCAACCTCCTCGCCGCCCTCGACACGTTCGACGGGCACTGGCAGCCGCACCGCGTGGCGAGCCTCAACGACGCCGACGTCAAGGTGGTGAAGGTGCTGGGCGAGTTCGTCTGGCACACGCACCCCGAGACCGACGAGCTGTTCCTCGTCCTCGACGGCGAGCTGACGATCGACCTGCGCGACAGCGGCGTCGAGCGCGCGGTCGTGCTGGGCCCGCACGACCTGTTCGTGGTGCCGCGGGGCGTCGAGCACCGGCCGCGTGCCGCCGTCGAGACCTCCGCGGTGCTCGTCGAGCGGCAGGGGACGGTCAACACGGGCGACGCGGGCGGCGACCTGACGTCGCCGCTGCGGGAGCTGCCGGGCGAGCCGCCGACCGCCTGACGGTCGGAGCCCGACCGGCCCGGACGTGCCGGACCGGCCCGCCGCGGGTCGATCGGGCGCCGCCCGGGCCGGTCTCGGAGGGTCAGACCCGCACGACGACCTTGCCGCGCACGTGCCCGGACTGGCTCGCGCGGTGCGCGTCGGCGGCGTCGGCGAGGTCGAAGACCTCGGCGACCTCCGGGCGCAGCAGGCCCTCGTCGCCGAGCCGCGCGAGCTCGGTGAGGTCGGCTGCGTCGGGGCGCACCCACACGTAGTGCCCGCCCAGCTCGTCGCGTGCCCGTGCGTCCGTGATCGAGGCGACCGTGCCGCCGTCGCGCAGCACCTGCGGGACCGAGTCGAGCGCGTCGCCGCCCACGTAGTCGAGGACCACGTCCACGCCCTCGGGCGCGAGCGCCCGGACCCGCTCCGCGAGCCCGTCGCCGTACGTCACCGGCTCCGCGCCGAGCGAGCGCAGGAAGTCGTGGTTGCGCTCCGACGCCGTCCCGAGGACGCGCGCCCCGAGCGCCTTCGCGATCTGGACGGCGAACGACCCGACGCCGCCGGCGGCGGCGTGCACGAGCACCGTCTGGCCCGCCGCGAGGCCGGTGCGCCGGATGGTCTGGTACGCCGTCAGCCCGGCGAGGGGCACGGCCGCCGCCTCCTCGAACGACCACGCCGCCGGCTTGCGCGCGAGCGTCCGGACGGGCGCCGCGACGAGCTCGGCGAACGTGCCGCCCGAGACCTCGCCGCCCACGACGTCCTTGCGCACGTACCCGTACACCTCGTCGCCGACCTGGAGCTCGGGGGTGTCCAGGCCCACGCGCTCGACGACGCCCGCCACGTCCCAGCCGGGCACGACGGGGAAGATGGCGTCCATGACCTGGTCGAGGTACCCCTCCCGGACCTTCCAGTCCACCGGGTTCACGCTCGCGGCGCGCACGCGCACGAGGACGGAGTCGGGGCCGACCTTGGGGGTCGGGAGGTCGGTCGTCTCGAGGACGTCGGGGCCGCCGTAGCGGGAGTAGGTGATGGCTCGCATACGGGCGGCAACCCCGCGGACGCCCGACGGATTCCCGCGGCGCGGTCAGCCCTCGAACGCGGTGGGGTCCATGTGGAGGACCTCCCACTGGTGCCCGTCGAGGTCGGCGAAGCTCCGCGAGTACATGAAACCGCCCTCCTCCTGGGGGTCCTTGACCGCCGTCGCGCCGGCGGCGAACGCGGCGTCGACGAGTCGGTCGACCTCGGCGCGGGAGCCGACGCTCAGGGCGTTGATGACCTCGGTCGTGGCGGTCGCGTCGGCGATCGCCTTGTTCGTGAACCGCTGCGCGAACTCCGCGGTGAGGAGCATCACGTAGATCGTGTCGCTGAGGACGATCGAGGACGCGTTCTCGTCCGTGAACTGCTCGTTCACCGTGTACCCCAGCGCGGTGTAGAACGCCTTCGCGGCGTCGAGGTCCTGGACGGGCAGGTTGACGAAGATCTGGGTGCTCATGCGGTCCTCCGGTGTGGCGGGCGGGTCGCCCGGTGCGGGTGTCGTCGGGGTAGACGACGGCCCGCCCGGGAACTCATCGCCCGGCCGCGCGGTGGCGCGGCCGGACGACGCCCTGCCTCGGCGCGACGTCAGACGAGCACGTCGCCGTCGCGGGCCACGACCCGGCCGCCCGCGACGACGAGCGCGCGGCGCGGGGCGCGCACGACGGCGTCGGGCACGTTCTCCGCGTCGACGAGCACCACGTCCGCGGGCGCGCCGACGACGAGGTCGTGGACGTCGCGGCCGACGAAGCGCGCGGCGTCGGACGTCGCGACGCGCGCCGCGGTGACGAGCTCCTCGTCGTACCGGAAGCGCGAGAGGCGGGCGAGCTGGGTCGTCAGCGCGAGGAGGTCGCCCGTCCCGTAGGGGGACCACAGGTCGCGGATGCCGTCCGTGCCGAGCCCGACGGCGACGCCCGCCGCGCGCAGCGCGTGCACGGGCAGGGGAGCGGCGCCGATCGGCGCGACCGTGGTCATGGTGATGCCGGCCTCGCCCATCGCGGCGACGAGGTCCGCCTGGCGCGACGCCGGGACGTCGCCGACCGCGAATCCGTGCGCCACGTTGACCTTCCCCTGGAGGCCGGCGCGCAGGGTGCGGTCGATCATGAGCTCGACCTGGAAAGCGCCGAGGTCCCCGCCGTCGTGGAGGTGCACGTCGATCCCGACGCCGCGGCGCTCGGCGATCGCGAACAGCCCGTCGAGCTGGCCGACGGGGTCGCGGTCGATCGACGCCGGGTCGAGGCCGCCGACGTGCTCGGCGCCCGCGGCGGCGGCCGCGTCGAGCAGGTCGAGCACCCCGGGCCGGCGCAGCACGCCGTCCTGCGGGAACGCGACGATCTCGGCGTGCACGGCGCCGTCCAGCGCGGCGAGCGCCTCGCGCACGACCTCGATGCCGCGCAGCCCCAGGCCGAGGTCGACGTCGACGTGGGTGCGGATCGCCGTCGTGCCGTGCCGCACGAACTCGCGCAGCACCGTGAGCGTCACGTCGACGCCCGGGATGCCGAGCTCGTCGCGGTGCGCGCGCTCGTGCGCGATGCGGCCCTGCGTCGTCGCCTCGCCGCCGTAGCTCACCCAGGGCCGGCCCCACCAGCTCTTGTCGACGTGCGCGTGGGCGTTGACGAGGCCCGGGAGCGCGAGCAGGCCGCGGCCGTCCACCACGCCGGCCTCCGGCACCGTGCCGGCCGCCGGGTCGTGCGGCGTCACCGCGGCGATGCGGCCGTCCGCGACGTGCAGGTCGACCGGCTCGCCGCCCCAGGGGCGGACGTCGCGCAGGACGGTGACGGTCTCGGGGGTGCGGGCGGTGGTCATGCGGCGGGTCCTTCCGGCAGCGGGACGACGACCTGGGGCCGTCCGGGGATCTGGATCTCGTACGTGTCGAGCGTGCCGAGGTCGACGACGGTCGCGCCGTCCCACGCCTCGGCCTGCGTGTACCCGCCGGCGAGCACGGCGCTCGGGCGGCCCGTCGCGGGGTCGGTCCACGTCGTCACGGTCTCGTGGCGGCGCGTGAGCGGGGCGACCTGCTCTGCGCGGGTCGCCGGGTCGAGCACCGTCACGTTCGGCCCGCCCGTGGCGTTGCCGAACGGGCCGTTGCCCACGACGACGACGCGGCCGTCGGGCGCGCGGGCGACGCCGTGCTGGTGGCTGTCCGCCACCGAGGCGACGGTCGTCGTCGTGCCGGTGGCCGGGTCGAGGCGGACCAGCACGCGGCCCTGGTAGGGCAGCAGGAGCGAGCCGTCGTCGTCGAGCACCGCGTAGTGCGGCTTCTCGAACGACGCGAGGCCGCCGTCCGTGCCGAACGGCGCGACCTCGATCCGTCGGGCCTCGAACGTCGTGGTGTCGACGACGTGCACGGAGAACGCGTCGTGGTCGACGGTGTAGACCTCGCTGCCGTCGGCGGCGACGAGCACGTCGAACGGTCGCAGCCCCACGGGCGTGCTCGCGACGACCTCGCGCGACGCGACGTCGATCGTCTCGAGCGTCGACGAGTCGCCGCGGTGGACGGCGACGTGGACGCGGGCGCCGTCGGGCGAGACGGCGATGCCCATGCCGCCGCGGCGGTACTCGCCGAACGCGACCCGCGCGGGCGCGTCCCGGTAGGGGAGGAGGTCGACCCGCTCGCGCGTCGCGAGGTCCACGACGGCGACGCCCTGGGCCGTCGAGACGTAGGCGCGCATCGTCGGGGCGTGCACGGCGACGCCCCACGGCGCGGCCCCGACCTCGATGCGGTCGACGACGGCGCTGCCCTCCCGGATCGTCGGGTCGACGATCGCGAGGCCGTCGGACTCCGCCTCGGTCGCGAGCAGGAACCGCGGGGTCTCGACGGCGGGGACGGGGTCGGGCGCGGGGGTCGTCGGGCCGTCCGCGGGCGTCGTCGCCGGAGCCTGCGGGGTGGCGGCCGGGCTCGGCGGTGCAGAGGGCGTGGCGTCGCCGCCCGCCCCGCCGGGCGTGCACGCGGCGAGGACGGCGACGCCGAGCGCCGCGGCCCACGCCACCGCGCGGCGCGGCCGGCGGTCCCCGGGCCGGTCGGTGCGGCGCGGGAGGGGAGGGGCAGCCATGGCCAAATGGTATACCAATCGTGCGAGCGCTCAGCGGGCATGATGCGGCGACCGACCGAGGACCGCGGCCGGCTCAGCCCTCGACCGTCGCGGGCGTCTCCAGCACGACGTCGTCCGGCGACTTGTCCCGGCGCCACCCCTTCCACACGGGGTGGCGCAGCTTGCCGAACGGGACGTCGTCGCCGTCGCCCTCCCCGGCGCCCGTCCACTCGGCGTAGACGACCTCCGCGACCCGCCGCGGCGACACCCAGTGCGCGTCGCGCGCGTCCTCGCGCGGCACGCCCACCGCGGGCGGCGTCGTGCGACCGATCCGGTCGAGCTCGGCGACCAGGTCACGCCGCTCGGCGTCCGTGAAGCCCGACCCGACCCGGCCCACGTAGACGAGGCGGCCGTCGTCGGGCACGGCGAGCAGCAGGGACCCGACGAGGTGCGTCCGCTCGCCGTGGCCCGGCCGCCACCCGACCACGACGACCTCCTGCGACTGCGCGTGCTTGAGCTTCAGCCACAGCGCCGAGCGGCGCCCCGACGAGTACGTCCCGTCGCGCCGCTTCGCGACGACGCCCTCGAGCCCGAGCCGCCTCGACGTCTCCATCGCGGCCTCCAGGTCCCCGTCGAAGACCGGCGGCACGTGCACCGGGGCGACGGCGTCGCGCAGCACGTCCTCCAGCACCTCGCGCCGCTCGTCGTACGGGCGCTTCGCGAGCGACCGCCCGCCGGTCTCCAGGACGTCGAACACCATGAGGTCGACCGTGACGCGCCGTCGCGCCGCGGCGACGTCCCCCGGCTTGGCGATGTTCGCGCGCTGCTGGAGACGCCGGAAGCTCGGCCGCCCCCGCGCGTCGAGCGCGACGATCTCCCCGTCCAGCACCACCGGCAGCGCCTCGGCCGGGACCTGCTCCGCGAGCGCCTGCAGCTCCGGGTACGTCACCGACATGTCCTTGCCCGAGCGGCTCACGAGCCGCACGCGCCCCTCGGACACGTGCGCGAGCGTCCGGAACCCGTCCCACTTCATCTCGAACGCCCACGCGTCGCCGTCGTGCAGGTCGCCCGCCGACGCGGGCGACGCGAGCATCGGCCGCCAGTCCGTCCGCGCGGGCCGTGGCTCCGGCGTGTCGTCGTGGTCGGGCGAGGACGCGCCGCGAGCCGACCGCGAAGCCGGGGGTGGGGAGGAGGTGCCGGGTCGTGGCGGGTCTGGCGGGAGCGGCGAGGGACGAGCCGCGGATGGTAGACCCGGCGCCTCCTCCCCACCCCCGGCGCCCCGACCCCGCGCGCTCTCGCCCGGACGGCTCGGCCTCGGCGCCATGAGGTGGATCAGCCAGTTGTCCTCGTCGCGGCCGTCGCGGCCGCCCGTGTGGATGAGTGCGAGGCGGCGGGTGCCGTGCTGCTCGCCGTGGAGCGTGACGATGACCTCCTCGCCGTCGCGCCACTTCTCGAGCTCGTACGTGCCGGCGTCCCAGATGGTCACCTCGCCGGCGCCGTACTCGCCCTTCGGGATCGTGCCCTCGAACGAGCCGTAGGCGAGCGGGTGGTCCTCGGTCTGGACGGCGAGGTGGTTCTTCTTCGGGTCGGTCGGCTCGCCGCGCGGGAGCGCCCAGCTCACGAGCACGCCGTCGTGCTCCAGCCGGAAGTCCCAGTGCAGGCGGCGGGCGTGGTGCTCCTGGATGACGAAGCTGTTGCCCGCGCTCGGCGGCGGCGCCTCGTCCGGGACGGGCTCGGGCGTGCGCCCGGCGTCGCGCATGGAGCGGTACCGGTGCAGGCGGTCGGGCCGCTCGTCGTCCGTCCCGCCGTCCGCGGCGTCGCCGCCCGACGCCGCACCCCCCTTGCGCTCGAACGTCGCCATGCGCGCGGGCGTGGGCTCGAGCGCGGAGAGGTGCCCCTGCGTGAGCGCGGCGAGCGGGTCGCCCAGGGTGCGCACGCGCTCGACGACCTCGTCGAGGTCGAGGTGGCGCAGGTCCGGGTCGTCGAGCTCCTCCCAGGTGCGGGGCGCTGCGACGGTGGGGTGCTCGCGCCCGCGCAGCGAGTAGGGCGCGATCGTCGTCTTGTTGCCGTTGTTCTGGCTCCAGTCCACGAGCACCTTGCCGCCGCGCAGCGACTTCTTCATGTCGCTCACGACGAGGTCGGGGTGCTCGGCCTCGAGGTAGCGGGCGAGCTCGTGCGCGACGGCGGAGACGGCCGCCGCGTCCTGCTTGCCGTCGAGCGCGGCGTACAGGTGGATGCCCTTGGACCCGCTCGTCACGGGCAGGGGTTCGAGGCCCATGCCCTGGAGGATCTGCCGCGCCTGGCGCGCGACCTCCGCGCACTCGGCCAGCCCGGCCCCCGGGCCGGGGTCGAGGTCGAGGACGAGGCGGTCGGGGTCGAGGTGCGCCCCGGTGCGACCGAACTGCCACTGCGGGACGTGGAGCTCGAGCGACGCCGTCTGGCCGAGCCACGTGAGGGTCGCGAGGTCGTTCACCAGCACGTAGTCGTTGGCGCTGCTCTTGTGCTGGATGCGTCGCGTGCGCACCCAGGACGGGACGCCCTGGCCCGCGTTCTTCTGGAAGAACACCTGGCCGTCGACGCCGTCGGGCCACCGCTTGCGCGTCGCGGGCCGGTTCGCGCAGTGGGGGAGCATGACGTCGGCGACGGCCGCGAGGTACGCGAGGACGTCGGCCTTCGTCGTGCCGGTGGCGGGGTAGAGGACCTTGTCCAGGTTGGTGAGGCGCAGGCGGTGACCACCGACGTTCACCGTCTCGCCCGCCCGGCTGGATGTGGTGGCCATGGGCCCATCGTGGCGCGGGCCCGACGGCGTCGCCCGCCGTGGCGGGAACTTCTCGGCGTCCTCGACCGTGGACACTGGGTGGGGCTGTCCGACCGGCCGGGGAGCCCGCCCGGGGTCGATGCCGGACCGAGAGGATCACCGTGCCGCACCTGACGACCGACGACGTACCGCTCCCCGCGGAGATCGGTCCCCGCGTCCGTGAGTTCCGTCGCCTGATGATGAACTACAAGTTCGGCATCGACGAGGTGATGACGAAGATCACCGTGCTCCGCGACGAGTTCCGGCACATGCACGACGACAACCCGATCGAGCACCTGGGCTCGCGCCTGAAGTCGCTCGAGTCGATCGTCGCGAAGGCGCGCCGCAAGGGGATCCCGCTCACCCCGGAGGGCGTGCGGGAGAACATGTTCGACGTCGCGGGCGTCCGCGTCACGTGCGCGTTCGTCTCCGACATCTACCGCGTGCGCGACCTGCTCGTGGGCCAGCGCGACCTTACCGTCCTGGAGGAGCGCGACTACATCGCGCACCCGAAGGGCAACGGCTACAAGAGCCTGCACCTCATCGTGAAGGTGCCGGTGTTCCTCTCCGACCGCGTCGAGGACGTCGTCGTCGAGATCCAGCTCCGCACGATCGCCATGGACTTCTGGGCGAGCCTGGAGCACAAGATCTACTACAAGTACCAGCGCGACGTGCCTCAGCACCTGACGGACGCGCTCAAGCTCGCGGCGGACGTCGCCGCGACCCTCGACACGACGATGGAGCGCATCCACGACGAGGTGCGCAGCCTCGACGGCGTGCCGGAGCCGGTCGAGAACACGGACGAGCTCGCCACGCCGCGCGAGGTGATGGAGAGCTTCATGCGGACGGCGCAGGTCGCCGACGAGGCGTTCCACGAACGCCGCCACGACGGCTGAGGCGACGCTCCCGCGCGGGCCGCGCGACGACGTCGGGCCGCTCAGACCAGCGTCTCGACGCCGATCCGCACCCGGTCGCCGACGTCGACGCCCTCGGCGCGGCGGACCGCGGCCTTGATCGGCACGACGAACGTCTTGCGCTGCGCGTCGGGGAACACCGACGTGGACCAGCGCTGCGCCCCGAGCGTCACCTCGACCTTGACCGAACCGAACCCCGCGGGCGGCAGCGGCAGCTCCGCGATCTCGTCGCTCACGTCCTCCGGGAGCGCGGCGAACACCCAGCTGTCGGTGCGCGCCTCCCAGCGCCACAGCTCGGCCTCGAACTCGAACCTCGTCCCCGCCACCCGTCCATGGTGCCGCGGGCCACCCACACGCGGGAGCCGACGTCGCGCCGTATCCCTCGCGGGCGGGCGCCGGTGACGCCACCATGGACGGATGAGGGCCATCTGGAAGGGCGCCATCACGTTCGGCCTCGTCAACGTGCCGGTCAAGGTGTACTCCGCGACGGAGGACCACGACGTGCCGCTGCACCAGGTCCACGACAAGGACGGCGGCCGCATCCGCTACCGGCGCGTGTGCGAGATCGACGGCGAGGTCGTGCCGTACGAGCACATCGACAAGGCGTACGACGACGGCGAGCGCACGGTCGTGCTGACGAGCGAGGACTTCGCCGCGCTCCCCGCCGAGCGCAGCCGCGAGATCGAGGTCGTGGAGTTCGTGCCGAGCGAGCAGATCGACCCGCTCCTGCTCGACCGCAGCTACTACCTGGAGCCCGACTCGAAGTCCAACAAGGCGTACGTGCTCATGCGGCGCACGCTCGAGGAGACCGACCGGACGGCGATCGTCAAGTTCGCGCTCCGGCAGCGCACGCGGCTCGCGGCGCTGCGCGTGCGGGACGACGTGCTCGTGCTCCAGACGCTGCTGTGGGCCGACGAGGTGCGCGAGGCCGCGTTCCCCTCGCTCGACGACGAGGCGAAGGTGACCGACAAGGAGCTCGCCATGTCGGCGCAGCTCGTCGCGAGCTTCGAGGCGGACTTCACGCCCGAGGAGTACGAGGACGACTACCAGGCGCAGCTCCGTCAGCTCATCGAGGCCAAGCTCGAGCAGGGCGACGCGCTGGACACCGCCGAGACCTTCGGCGAGCAGGCGGAGGAGGGCGAGGGCGCGGAGGTCATCGACCTCATGGAGGCGCTGCGCAAGTCGGTCGCGTCGTCGAAGAGCTCGCGCGCGAGCGGGGGGAAGGCCTCAGGTTCAGGCTCAGGTTCAAAGTCCGGCTCCGGATCGACCGCGAAGTCGGGCTCCGGCCGCGCGAGCTCGTCGTCGGGCAAGGGGTCGAGCGGTTCCCGGTCGACGAGCGCGAGCAAGAGCTCGGGCACGAAGGAGAAGGCGGCGACGAAGCCGGCCGCGAAGAAGAGCACGAGCCGCGCCGCCTCCACGAAGGAGAAGTCGACCACCTCGAAGACGACCCGGAAGAAGGCGTCCGCCTAGCACCGGGTGGCGGGCGGGCGCGCACCGCGCGACCTCGGGGCGGGTGCGATGAGTTCCGCGCCCGGCGCCCGTCGGAACGGGTGGGCGGTCGACCGGCCGCCCGCGAGGCCCTGCGAAGGAGACGACGATGCGTGCGATCGTGCCGAGCCTGTGGTTCGACGGCAACCTCGAGGAGGCCATCACGTTCTACTCGAGCGTCTTCCCCGACGCGAAGGTCGGCGACGTGTTCCGCCAGCCCGACGGCACCGCCGTGTCGGCGGACTTCGAGCTCGCCGGCCAGCGGTTCGACGCCATCAACGGCGGTCCGCAGTTCCCCTTCACCGAGGCGGTGTCGTTCGTCGTCGAGTGCGAGTCCCAGGACGAGGTCGACGAGTACTGGGCGGCGCTCACCGACGGTGGCCAGGAGTCGCAGTGCGGCTGGCTCAAGGACCGGTTCGGGCTGTCGTGGCAGGTCGTGCCGCTCGAGTTCCTCGCCATGCTGCAGGATCCCGACCCGGCCCGCGTGCAGCGCGTCGTGGACGTGATGATGACGCAGTCCAAGCTCGACCTGGTGCCGTTGCGCGCCGCCTACGAGGGCTGAGGCGGACGCCGCCGCACGTGAGCCCGGAGGACGCGCGGCTCGTCGGGGATGTCCAGGCAGTCCCCAGGTCTGGTTGAATGCGCTCGACATCCGCGACGGCGCGCGCCGTCCTCTCGTGAAGGATCACGAACCGAGTGAAGAAGCTCCTTGCCGGCACCGTGGGGACGGTGCTGGCCCTCGGCGGGCTGGGCGTCGCCACCGCGACCCCCGCAGCCGCCGCCACCCCCTCCGTCCAGCCCTCCTGCAACTCCCTCTACGTCAGCCTCGACGACTACCCGCAGGGCACGTCCGTCGTCGTGACCCTCGACGGCGAGACCGTCGAGAGCACGACGTTCGACACGTCCTACTCCTTCTGGCGCGATCTCGACTTCTCCGTCCCGCACGACTGGAGCGTCGTCGTGGACGCACCGGACGGCGCGGACGGGGACTTCTCCGACAGCGGCAGCACCGTCCCGTGCGACTCCGACCCGAACGTCTGGGCCGACGCCTGGGCCTCGTGCGGTGAGCTGTCGACCAACGTGGGCGGGTACCCGGAGGGCTCGCGCGTCGTCGTGAGCGTCGACGGTGCCGTGGTCGGCGACGAGACCTTCACCGGTTCCTTCTGGACCGGCTGGCCGCTGGACTGGCGGACCCCGCACGACTGGTCGGTCACGCTCGACGCGCCCGGGGACGCGCTCGATCGGAGCTGGTCCGGGACGACGGAGCCGTGCCGCTTCGACCCGAGCCTGCGCGTCGACGTCAGCGCCTACTGCGAGGTGCTGTGGGTGGACGTCGCGGGCTACCCGGCGGGCACGGCCGTCGCCGTCCGGCTCGACGGGGAGGTCCTCGGCGACGGGGTCGTCGACGAGAGCGGGTTCTTCTCGGGCGAGTGGACCATCGACGGCTCGCGCACCCAGGAGTGGGAGGTCGCCCTCGACGCCGCGGACGACGCGCTGGACCGGACCGAGACCGGGAGCACCGAGCCCTGCTGGGTCGAGCCGACGGTCGTCGAACCGGTCATGCCCGTGGTGCCGACGGACTGCGACGCGACGCCGGACGACGTCGTCCTGCCGGACGACACGGCCGAGATCACGTACGAGCGGACCGCGGAGGGGATCGTCGCGACGGCGGCGCCCGGCTACCGGTTCGACAGCCTGGCCAGCGACCAGTGGAGCTTCTACGGCGAGAGCCAGGTCATCCTGCACTGGGGATCGGCCGTCCGACCGCGCTGCGAGCTCGAGGTCCTGTCGGTCGTGCCGACGTGCGACGCCGGCGTGCCTCTCGTCGACATCTCCGTGACCCCGCCGGCCGGTGCGACCGACGACAACTCGACCTTCTTCATCGAGTGGGAGGGCCCGGGAGGGCCGTACGAGGTCGTCTACGGCGACGCCGGGTTCGGGCACCCGTGGACGACGCGCCAGCCGTGGCCGGGGTTCGTCACCCACGACGACGGGACCGTGTCGCCGACGTACGACCCCACGTGGCGGCTGGACGACGTCGACCTCCGGCTCTCCGCGACCGTCGCGGCGGACGGCGGCGCGTACACCGTGTTCCACAGCGCCACGGTGGAGGACGCGCCGACGGCCGACCCGTGCGCCGACGACCCCGGGCCGCACTTCTCGGTCGACGTGACCCCGCGCTGGCTCGCCGGCAAGCTCTACCTCGGCGTGCGCGTCCTGAACGAGGGCGACGGTGCCGCGGACGTGAGCGTCGTGACGCCGTTCGGGCGCAAGCACTTCCCGCGCGTCGCGGCCGGGGCGAGCGCGTACCAGGCGTTCGCGGTGCGGACGTCGGAACCGGTCGACGGCCAGGTGGACGTCTCGTTCACGGCCGACGTCGACGGCGGGCCGGTGACGCGCGAGCGGTCCGTGCCGTTCTCGTTCGGGGGCTAGCAGTCCCGACTCGCGACGGTCTACGAGGAGAGGCCCGGCGGGGCGCCCTGCGGCGCCCCGCCGGGCCTCTCTCGTGCCTCCGGGCGGCGCCTCAGGCGGTGGCCGTCCGGCGGAGCGCGACGAGCTCGCCGATGAGGCCGAGGAGGTCGTCCACGTCGTCGCCGGGGCGGGGGCCGCGGAAGGCGAGGTCCTCGCCCGGCGTGCCGTCGCCGTCGTCCCCCTCGTCGCCGCCCGTGACGCGGCTGAGCACGTCGCTGCTCAGCGCGGCGTGCGCGTAGAGGCCGTCGCTGAGCAGGACGATCGCGTGGGCGACGACGGGGTCGCCGACCTCGTCGAGCACGGCGCGGGTCCACGCGTCGTGCGCGCCGTCGAGCGCGGCACGGGCGCGCGGGTACGACCCCTGCGCGAGCCGGGACACGGCGAGGTAGACGAGCTCGAACTCCGTGTCGACGAGCGTCGAGGTGCGGATGAGGTAGTCGACGGCCCCCGCGGGGGCGGCGCGCATGGCCTCCACGTCGGCGGCGGTGAGCTCCCGGAGGTGCTCGGTGAGGCCGTCGGCGAGCGCGTCCTTGGAGCCGAAGTGGTAGAGCAGCCCGCCCTTGGACACCCCGGCGCGCTCGGCGACCGCCTCGAGCGTGGCGGCGCGCTCGCCCTGCTCGACGAGCAGGGACGCGAACGCCCGCAGGACCTTGGCGCGAGCAGCGGGGGGCGGCGGCATGGCACCGAGGGTAGTCGGCCCGTGCGGACCCGCAGGCCGGTGGGCGGTGAGCCCGCGGCCGGCGCGGGGGCGCCGGTCGGGGGAGACGGTGCGGTGCGGAGCGTCACAGTCGCGGGCGGGATGACGGTGGGCTGTCTCGTCGTTACTATACCGTCTGGACGGTCTGGAAGTTCGGCGCCACCGCGTCGCCCCGGCCGCCCGGAAGACGTGGAAGGACCCCTCGCCGTGACGACCCCCGTGACGACGACCCCGACCGGGACCGCCGCCCAGCACGAGCCCGCGACGCGCGGACCCGCGCGCGGCGCCGCCGGCCGCTGGTTCGCGCTCGCCGTGCTCATGCTCCCGGTGCTGCTCGTGTCGGTCGACAACACCGTGCTCAGCTTCGCGCTGCCCCAGATCTCCGAGTCGCTGCGCCCCACCGGGACGCAGCTGCTGTGGATCATCGACATCTACCCGCTCGTGCTCGCCGGCCTGCTCGTGCCGATGGGCTCGTTCGCCGACCGTGTCGGCCGCCGTCGGCTGCTCCTCACCGGCGCGGTGGGCTTCGCCGCCGTCTCCGTGGTTGCGGCCTACGCGCCCAGCGCCGGCGCGCTCGTCGCGTCGCGCGCCGCGCTCGGCTTCTTCGGCGCCATGCTCATGCCGTCGACGCTCTCGATCCTGCGCAACGTCTTCACCGACCGCGAGGAGCGCCGGCTCGCCATCGCCGTCTGGGCCGCCGGGTTCGCGGCCGGGTCCGCGCTCGGGCCGATCGTCGGCGGCTTCCTCCTCGAGCACTTCTGGTGGGGCTCGGTCTTCCTCCTCGCCGTCCCGGTGCTCGTGCTGCTGCTCGCGCTCGCGCCGTTCTTCGTGCCCGAGTCGCGCGACCCCGCGCCGGGCCGGATCGACGTCCTGTCGATCGTGCTCGTTATGGCGACCATGACGCCGGTCGTCTACGGCATCAAGACCTTCGCGAAGTCCGGCCCGAGCGTGGTCGCGCTCGTGAGCGTCGCCGTCGGGCTCGCCGCGGGCGTGCTGTTCGTGCGCCGTCAGCTCCACCGGTCCGACCCCATGATCGACGTCCGCCTCTTCACGCGCGGTGCCTTCAGCGGCGCGGTGCTCGTCAACCTGCTGTCCGTGTTCTCGCTCGTCGGCTTCCTGTTCTTCGTGTCGCAGGACGTCCAGCTCGTGCTCGGGCTCGGCCCGATGCAGGCGGGCGTCGCGCTCCTGCCGGGGCTGGTCGTCATGATCGTCGCCGGGCTCGGCGTCGTCCGGGTGGTGCGGCGCGTGCGCCCGGCGCACGTCGTCGCCGTCGCGCTGCTGTTCTCCGCGACGGGCTACGCGATCGTCGCCGCGGGCGCCGGGCAGAGCACGCTCGCGCTGCTCATGGTGGCGTTCGTCGTGCTCTCGCTCGGCGTGGGCGCGGCCGAGACCGTGTCGAACGACCTCATCGTGTCGTCCGTCCCCGCCGCGAAGGCGGGTGCCGCGTCCGCGATCTCCGAGACCGCGTACGAGGTGGGCGCCGTGCTCGGCACGGCGGTCCTGGGGAGCATCCTCACGGCGTCGTACCACGCGAACGTCGTCGTCCCGCAGGGCGTCCCCGCGGCCGACGCCGTCGCCGCGGCCGAGACGCTCGGCGGCGCGACCCAGGTCGCCTCGACCCTGCCCGCGGGGCAGGCGCAGGCGCTGCTCGACTCCGCGCACGCCGCGTTCGGCAGCGGCGTCGGCACGACGTCGCTCATCGGCGTGGTGCTCATGCTCGTCGCCGCAGGCGTGGCGCTCGTCACGCTGCGGGGCGCGAAGTCCTGACGACGCGCCGCCCCGCGCGCCCCGCCGCGCCCTCGCGGCGGGGCGCGCGGCGCTCGCGGTTGGCGACGAGAGCCGCGATCCGGGAGGCTGGGCGGTGATGAGCCGTCCGCACCGCACCCCGCCCCGCTGGGTCCGCTGGACCCTCGGCATCCTGCTCGCCCTCGTGCCGTGCGTCGTGTGGGGGGTCACGACGGCGACGGCCGAGCGCAGCCTCGGCCCGCACGAAGCGCTGTACGAGGTCACGACGAACGGCCTCGTCACCGTCGACCTCGGCCCGCTCGGGACGATCCAGATCGACTCGCCGCTACCGCTCGGCCTGGGCGCCGACGTCACGGTCGAGGAGATCCCCGCCGACCTCACCGCCGTCGGGCAGGCGGACACGCTGGAGGGCCTGTCCCAGGACCTCGAGGACTACCTCCGCTTCTTCGGCGGCCCGCAGGAGACGATCGGCTCCGTCGCGCGCGCCCTCGTCGTCGACGCGCTGCGCCGCACGGGGTTCGCGATCCTCGTCGTCGCGGCCGCCGGTGCGGGTCTCTACCTCCTGCTCGGCCCGCCGCGCCGACGCGAGCTCAGCGAGCGGGTCGCGCCGCGCACGTACGAGATCACCGCGGGCGTCGTGCTCGTCTCGCTCGTCGGGGCGTCGCTCGTCGCGAGCGACCCGGGCACGACGGCCGGGTCGTCCCAGCGCGCGTCGGCGGTGTTCGACGGGACCCCCCTCGAGGGCGCGCGCATCACGGGCCGGCTCGCGGGCGTCGTCGACACCTACGGCGCGATGCTCATCGACCTCTACCGCGAGAACGAGGACTTCTACGCGCGCGCGGACGCCCACCTCGTCGCGGCCTGGGACCGGCGCGACCGGATCCAGCGCCTCACCGCGCCGCGGCCCGCCGCGGCGGGCACGTCCGACGACCGGGCCTCCGACGAGCCGTCCGACGGCGCGTCCTCCGACGCCCCCGACGCGACGGGCGACGCCCCGGACGCGACGGAGGGGACGACGTCGGGCACGGACGACGGGGCCGACGCGGGAGCCGACGAGCCCGGCGCGCCCGACGACGGCTCCGACACCGAGACCGACGGCGAGACCGACACCGAGGCGGGCGACGAGCCGACGCCGCGGCCCGCCCCGGCGGCGGAGGAGGACCTCGTCACGCTCCTCGTGGTGAGCGACCTGCACTGCAACACCGGCATGGCCCCGCTCATCCGGACCGCGGTGGAGCGGTCGGGGGCGTCGGTCGTCCTCAACGCCGGCGACACCACGATGAACGGCACGGCCGTCGAGTCGTTCTGCGTCGACTCGTTCGCCTCCGCGGTGCCGAAGGGCGTGACGATGGTCGTCGCCGACGGCAACCACGACAGCGTCGAGACCTCGGCGCAGGAGCGCGCGAACGGCCAGACCGTCCTGGACGGCAAGGTCGTCGAGGTCGAGGGGATCCGCATCCTCGGCGACCGCGACCCGCTCGAGACGCGGCTCGGGCTCGGCAGCCAGCCGCCCCGCGAGGAGACGCCGGAGGAGTACGCGGCCCGGCTGACCGAGGTCGCGTGCGCCGAGCAGGAGGACGGCGACCCGATCGACCTCCTCCTCATCCACACACCCCGCATGGGGAACGAGGCGCTCGACTCCGGCTGCGTCCCGAACCAGGTCTCCGGGCACATGCACACCCGGTCCGGTCCGGAGCGGACGGGCGGGGGCGTCCGGTACGTGAGCGGGAGCACCGCGGGCGCGGTCAAGGACCAGCTCCGCATCGGCCCGCTCAAGGGCACCGCGGAGATGACGGTGCTGCGCTTCGACCCCGAGCGGCGGCGCATCGTCGACTGGCAGCTCGTGCAGATCGGGACGGACGAGTCCGCGAAGGTCTGGCCGCGGATCGCGTGGCCCACGCCGTCCGGCGAGCCGGTCGTCGAGGAGCCCGACGAGGACGGCACCGAGGCCGGCACCGAGGGCGACGTGCCCGACGGCGACGCGCCCGCCGACACCCCGGCCGGGGGTGAACCCGCGGGCGCGGGCTGAGCCGCTGCGCGTCGGTGCTCGCCGCGCGCTGCGCGGCACGGCAGGATGGGGCGTATGAGCAGGTCGACGCGCTGGATCGTCGTGTCGGTGGTCCTCGCGCTCGTCGTGGTGCTCCTCGCCCCGTTCGTGTACTCGGAGGTGCAGGAGGGCCGCACCCCGCCCCCGCTGGGTCTGCAGTCGCCGGGGGAGGAGACGGCGTCCGCGGCCCCGGCCGCGCCCGGGCCCTTCGACGTGGACGGCGAGTGGGTCGTCGCGCCGGGCTCCGAGGCGGGATTCCGCGCGGACGTCCTCGACGTCCCGGCGGACGAGGCGGTGCTCCTCGGCACCACGCCGGACGTCACCGGCACGCTGCGCGTCGCGGACGGCGAGCTGCAGACCGCGACGGTGACCGTCGCGACGACCGCGCTCCGGACCGGGTCGTCCGTGGCGGACCGCCAGCTCCAGCAGGCGCTCGAGACGGACCTGTACCCGACCACGCTCTTCTCGCTCACGTCGCCGCTCGACGTGAGCGAGCTCGCGGCCACCGACGAGACGGTCCGGCTCCAGGCCGCGGGGGCGCTGACGATCCGCGACGAGACCCAGGCCGTGACGGTCGCGCTCGACGTGCAGCGGTCGGGCCAGGGGGTGCTCGCGACCGGGGCGACCGGCGTGCGCTTCTCCGACTTCGGCATCGCGGTGCCGCCCGACGCGCCCGTGCAGGTGCGCGACGAGGGGACGGTCGAGGTGCGGCTCGAGCTCGTCCGGTCCGCGACCCCCTGAGCCCCCGCCGGACGCCGTGACCTAGGGTGGTCGGGTGGACCACCCGACCGACCTGACGCCCGTCGCCCAGGACTACCTCAAGGTCGTCTGGGCCGCTCAGGAGTGGGCGGACGAGCGCGTGACGACGAAGCTCCTCGCCGAGCGCATCGGCGTCGGGGCCTCCACCGTCTCCGAGACGGTCCGGCGGCTCAGCGCCCAGGGTCTGCTCGAGCACGCGCCGTACGGTGCGATCACCCTCACCGAGCGCGGCCGCAGCCTCGCGCTCGCGATGGTGCGCCGCCACCGGCTCCTCGAGACGTACCTGGTGTCGGAGCTCGGCTACGGGTGGGACGAGGTCCACGACGAGGCGGAGGTGCTCGAGCACGCGGTCTCCGACCTGCTCATCGAGCGCATCGACGCGCGCCTCGGGCACCCCACGCGCGACCCGCACGGCGACCCGATCCCCGGTGCCGACGGGACCGTCGTCCGCCCGCCCGCGGTCCCGCTCGCGGAGCTCGTCGTCGGGGACCGCGGCACCGTGGTGCGGATCTCCGACGCCGACCCCGACGTGCTGCGCTACCTCGCCGAGATCGGCGTCGGCCTCGACACGGGCGTCGAGGTCCGCGAGCGCCGCGAGTACGCGGGCATCCTCTCGGTCGTCTGGTCGCCGCCGACGGAGGGCGTCGAACCGGCGCCGGAACCGCGCCCGGCGCCGCCCGCCCAGCTCGGCCTGCGCGCGGCGGACCACGTGTGGGTCGTGCGCGCCGAGCCCGTCTCCGCCTAGACTGGTCGCCTGCCCCTTCTTCTCGTCGCCGATGTCGCCGACCGGGCTCGAATCGATTCGACACCTCGATCCGAGCCGCTCGCCCAACCCGCCCGACCGACGCACGAGGACACCCATGACCGACGCCACCCCGACCGCACCGCCGTCGGACGCCTCTGAGCCGCGCGCCGCCGGCCGCCTGCGCGGCGCCGGACCCGCGCTGCTCGCGCTCGCGATGGGCGGCTTCACCATCGGGACGACAGAGTTCGCGACCATGGGGCTCCTGTCCGACATCGCGACCGACCTCGGCACGTCCATCCCGACCGCCGGCCACGCGATCACGGCCTACGCCGTCGGGGTCGTCGTCGGCGCGCCGCTGCTCACCGTCGCCGCGGCACGCGTGCCGCGCAGGACGCTCCTCGTCGCGCTCATGGCGTTCTACACGCTCGGGAACCTCTTCTCCGCCACGGCGGGGAGCATCGAGACCCTCGTCGCCGGGCGCTTCCTCGCCGGGCTGCCGCACGGCGCGTTCTTCGGCGTCGGGGCGGCGGTGGGCGCGGCCGTCGCCGGTCCCGGCCGCCGCGGCCGCGCCGTCGCGACGATGATGGCCGGCCTGACGATCGCCAACGTCGTCGGCGTCCCCCTCTCCACGTTCGCCGGGCAGCAGCTCGGTTGGCGGGCCGCGTTCGTCGTCGTCGGGGCGCTCGGGCTCGTGACGCTCCTGGCGCTGTGGCGGCTGATCCCCGCCGGGGCGGGCAACGAGGACACGAGCGTGCGGCGCGAGCTCGGCGCCCTGCGCAACGGCTCGCTGTGGACCGGTTTCGTCGGTGCCGCGATCGGGTTCGGCGGCATGTTCGCCGTGTACTCCTACGTCGAGCCGACCGTCACGCGCGTCACCGGGCTCGCGTCCGGCGCGGTGCCGCTCGTGCTCGCGATCTTCGGCGTCGGCATGACCGTCGGGACGGTGCTCGGCGGCCGGCTCGCCGACCGCTCGGTGATGCGCACCGTGTACCTCGGGTTCGTGTCGACCGGGGCGATGCTGGCGCTCTTCGCGCTCACCGGGCAGCACCCCGTCCCGGCCGTGCTGTCGCTGTTCCTCCTCGGCGTCACGTCGCAGATCCTCGGCCTGTCGCTCCAGACGCGGCTCATGGACCTGTCGCCCTCGGCGCCGTCGCTCGGCGCGGCGCTGTGCCACTCCGCGCTCAACGTCGGCAACGCCAACGGGGCGTTCCTCGGCGGGCTCGTCATCGCCGCCGGCTGGGGCTACCTCGCGCCCGCCTGGACGGGCGTCGCGCTCACCGTGGCGGGGCTCGCCATCATCCTCGTCGTCGGTCGCCGCCCCGCGGGCGTCGTGGTCGCCACGCTGCCCGACGACGCGCACGCGCCGTCCGCGGCCGCCCCGCCGCCGCGGTAGCCCGCCGACCGGCCGAGGTGGCGCGCGTGCGGTGGTCCGGTGTCTCCCAGCCAGGTCCCAGCGGGGCGCGGTAGGTTGTGCCGTGCGCGCACCGCCGTGCGCGCCGTCACGTCCGGCGGGAGCCGGAGACCCACGAGGAGCGTCCCCGTGAGCAAGAGCGCCACCGCCGGTGCGAACGTGTCCGCCGAGCCCGACGACGAGCTGCTGCCCGCGTCCGGCCCCCGCCCGATCAGGCCGCGCACGATGGGCTGGCTGCTCGTCGTGCTGGGCGCGATCGGCCTCGCCGGCTCGGCGGCGCTCGCGATCGAGAAGTACCTCAAGCTCGCCGACCCCGGCCACGTCGCCTCGTGCAGCGTCAACGCCCTGCTCGACTGCGGCGACGCGATGGACTCGTGGCAGGGGGCGCTCCTGGGCTTCCCCAACCCGCTGCTCGGGATCGCGGCGTTCCCCGTGGTGATCACCACGGGCGTCGTCCTGCTCGCGGGCGCCCGCCTGCCGCGCTGGTACTGGCTCGCGCTCCTCGGCGGGACGACGCTCGGCATGGGCCTGATCGTCTTCCTCATGTGGACGACGATGTACGCGATCTCCGCGATGTGCCCCTACTGCATGGTCGTGTGGTTCGCCATGCTCCCGCTGTTCTGGTACCAGGTGGTCCATGCGGTGCAGGAGGGCTACCTGCCCGCGGGCGAGGGCGTGCGCCGCACGCTCGTCGGCAACCGGCACCTGATCCTGGCGATCGGCTACGTCGCGCTCGTCGCGTGGATCGTGCTCGTCAAGGGCCCGATCATCATCTCGCTGTTCTGACCGGCGCCGCGGCGCCGCGGCGCCGGTGGCGCCGCGTCAGCGCCAGGCGGGCTGGTCCGGCGCGGCGTCCTGCGGGTAGCCGTGGCCGCCCGGCTGCGGGGGAGCGGACGGCGCACCCTGGGCCTGGTGGGCGGACTGCGCCGTCGCGCCGGGCTGGCCCGCGGCGAGCGGGCTGACGACGACGGCCGTGCCGTACGCGCACACCTCCGAGAACGAGGCCGCGATCTCGCCGGTGTCGAAGCGCATCCCGACGACGGCGTTGGCCCCGCGGCGCTGCGCCTCCTGCACCATGCGGTGCATGACCTCCTGGCGCGACTCGTAGACGAGCTGCGTGTACTCCTTGACCTCCCCGCCCCCGATCGAGCGGAAGGACGCGACGAAGTTCGCCCCGAGGTTGGCGCTGCGCACGGTCATGCCCATGACCTCGCCGAGCACCGCGTCGATGCGGTAGCCGGGCACGTCGTTGGTCGTCACGATGATCACGCCGCACATCCTCGCACGGGGCGGACGGCCGCCGTCGGGCCGTGCGACGGCCGGTAAACTCGGCCGGGTGACCACGCCTGACACGACCTCGATCCCGCACGCCCCGGACGCCCCCGCCGCGGGCGGCCCCGCCCACCGCTACACGCCGGCGCTCGCGGAGCAGATCGAGCTCAAGTGGCAGGAGCTCTGGGAGCAGCGCGGCACGTTCTGGGCCGCGAACCCCACGGGCGACCTGACGGACGGCGAGGGCGACGGCCCCGAGGGCGCGAGCCCGTACTTCATCATGGACATGTTCCCGTACCCGTCGGGCGCGGGCCTGCACGTGGGGCACCCCCTCGGGTACATCGCGACGGACGTCGTGGGCCGGTTCCGGCGCATGCGCGGCGAGAACGTGCTGCACGCCCTCGGCTACGACGCGTTCGGCCTGCCCGCCGAGCAGTACGCGGTGCAGACGGGGCAGCACCCGCGCGTGACCACCGAGGCGAACATCGCCAACATGCGCCGGCAGCTGCGCCGCCTCGGGCTCGCGCACGACTCGCGCCGCACGTTCGCGACGATCGACCCCGAGTATGTGCGCTGGACGCAGTGGATCTTCCTGCAGATCTTCGACTCCTGGTACGACCCCGAGGCCCTGCGCCCCGACGGTGGTCGTGGCCGCGCGCGCCGCATCGCCGAGCTCGAGGCCGAGCTCGCGTCCGGTGCCCGGCCGGTGCCGGGCGGCGTCGAGGGCGTCGAGGAGGGGGCCGGCTGGGCGACGCTCACGCCCCAGCAGCGCCGCGCCGTCGTCGACGCGCAGCGCCTCGCGTACGTGGACGAGTCGCCCGTGAACTGGGCCCCCGGCCTGGGCACGGTCCTCGCGAACGAGGAGGTCACCGCCGACGGCCGCTCGGAGCGCGGGAACTTCCCCGTGTTCCAGCGCAGCCTGCGCCAGTGGAAGATGCGCATCACCGCGTACGCCGACCGCCTCGCGGACGACCTGGACCTCATCGACTGGCCCGAGAAGGTCACGGCGATGCAGCGCAACTGGATCGGTCGCAGCGAGGGCGCGCTCGTGCGGTTCGCCGTGCTCGGCACGCCCGACGGGGCGAACGACGCCGCGGCGGAGTCCGGCGCGGAGGTCGAGGTCTTCACGACGCGCCCGGACACGCTGTTCGGCGCGACGTTCATGGTCGTCTCGCCCGAGCACCCGCTGCTCGACGAGGTCCCGGCGCACTGGCCGGACGGCACGTCGAGCGCGTGGACGGGCGGGCACCGCTCGCCGGTCGAGGCCGTCGCGGCGTACCGCCGCGAGGCCGCCGCGAAGACCGCTGTCGAGCGCCAGGCCGACGCCGGCAAGAAGACGGGCGTGTTCACGGGGCACCTCGCGGTGAACCCCGTGAACGGCCAGGCGATCCCGGTCTTCACCGCCGACTACGTGCTCATGGGCTACGGCACGGGCGCGATCATGGCCGTCCCCGGCGGCGACGAGCGCGACTTCGCGTTCGCCGAGGCGTTCGGGCTGCCGGTCGTGCGCACGGTCGAGCCCGCGGACGGGCTGCCGGAGGACTTCACGGGCCCGTACACGGGCGACGGCGTGGTCGTCGGCTCGGCGAACGACGAGATCTCGCTCGACGGGCTCGACGTGCCCGAGGCGAAGCGCCGCATCACCGAGTGGCTCGTGGGCAAGGGCATCGGCGAGGGCACGACGACGTACCGCCTGCGCGACTGGCTGTTCAGCCGCCAGCGCTACTGGGGCGAGCCGTTCCCCATCGTCTGGGACGAGAACGACCAGCCCGTCGCGATCCCCGACGCTCTGCTGCCCGTCGACCTGCCGGACGTCCCCGACTACGCGCCGCGCACGTTCGACGCGGACGACGCCGACTCGTCGCCCGAGGCGCCGCTGGGCCGCAACGACGAGTGGGTCAACGTCACGCTCGACCTCGGCGACGGGCCGAAGCAGTACCGCCGCGACACGAACACGATGCCCAACTGGGCCGGGTCGTGCTGGTACTACCTGCGCTACCTCGACCCGCAGTGGGACGGCGGCGACCAGGACACGGTCGTCGACCCCGAGCTCGAGCGCTACTGGATGGGCCCGGAGCACAACCCGAGCGCGGGCCGCGCCGGGGGCGTGGACCTGTACGTCGGCGGTGTCGAGCACGCCGTGCTGCACCTGCTGTACGCGCGGTTCTGGCACAAGGTCCTCTACGACCTGGGCCACGTGTCGAGCGTCGAGCCGTTCCACAAGCTGTTCAACCAGGGCTACGTCCAGGCGTACGCCTTCACCGACGCGCGCGGCCAGTACGTGCCCGCCACCGAGGTCACGGAGGAGCCCGCGCCCGACGGCTCGGGCGAGGTCGTGTACCGCTGGAACGGCGAGGTCGTGCAGCGCGAGTACGGGAAGATGGGCAAGTCGCTCAAGAACGTCGTCACGCCCGACGAGATGTACGCCGAGTACGGCGCCGACACGTTCCGCGTGTACGAGATGTCGATGGGCCCGCTGGACCTGTCGCGCCCGTGGGAGACGCGCGCCGTCGTCGGGTCGCAGCGGTTCCTGCAGCGTCTGTGGCGCAACGTCGTCTCCGAGGAGACGGGCGAGGTGACGGTCGTCGACGAGCCGGCGTCGCCCGAGACGCTGCGCGCCGTGCACCGGGCGATCGCGGACGTCCGCGTCGAGATGGAGCACATGCGCCCCAACACGGCCATCGCGAAGCTCATCACGCTGAACAACCACCTCACGTCGCTCGACCGCGTGCCGCGCGAGGCCGTCGAGCCGCTCGTGCTCATGACCGCGCCCGTCGCGCCGCACATCGCGGAGGAGCTGTGGGAGCGCCTGGGACACGAGCGCTCGCTCGCGCACGAGCCCTTCCCGACGGCGGACGAGCGCTACCTCGTCGAGGACACCGTGACGTGCATCGTGCAGGTCAAGGGCAAGGTCCGCGGGCGGATCGAGGTGCCGCCGTCGATCTCGGAGGAGGACCTCACGGCCGCCGCGCTCGCCGAGCCGAACGTCGTGCGCGCGATCGACGGCGCCGAGGTCCGCAAGGTGATCGTCCGCGCCCCGAAGCTGGTCAACATCGTCGTCTGACCTCGTTCGCTGAGTGCAGGAGATCGTCGCGTCCCGGACAGCCGGACGCGACGATCTCCGGCACTCACGGGTCGAGACGGCCGCGCTGGACCGGTCCTGGCGCGACGGTCTCCCGCACCCACTGGGTGGGGGTCAGCGGCGGCGGGTGCCGAAGATGGTGCGGGTGAGCTCGCGGCCGAGCTGGGCGCCCGCCGAGCGGAGGAACGAGTCGAGCGGGCTCGACGACCGCGACCGGGAGGACCCGGACGAGGGCGAGCGCCCCGTCGCGGCCTCGCGCTCGAGCTTCGCCCGCATCTTCTCCAGCTCGGCCTGCTCCTTCTTCGCCTCGCGCTCGGCCTCCTGGGCGGCTTTTTTCGCCGCCTTCTCCTGCGCGGCCGCCTCGGCCTCGGCCGCGTCGGCGGCGGCGCGCGCCGCCGCCTGCTCCTGGACGCGCACCTGGAGGAGCTCGAACGCGGACTCGGCGTCGACGGCGGTGCCGTACCGGGCCGTCGCGGGCGACGCCGCCACGATGCCGTCGAGCACGGACGCCGGCGCGGGATCCATCGACGACTGCGGCGCACGGACCCGTGTCCACGCCACCGGGGCGGGCGCGCCCTTCTCGGTGAGCACCGTGACGACGGCCTCGCCCGTCCCCAGCGACTGGAGCAGCCGCTCGAGGTCGTACGGCGACGTGGGGTAGGTGCGCACCGCGGCGCGCAGGGCCGCGGCGTCGTCGGGCGTGAAGGCGCGCAGCGCGTGCTGGACGCGGTTCCCGAGCTGCGCGAGCACGTCGGCGGGGACGTCCTTCGGGCTCTGCGTCACGAAGAACACGCCGACGCCCTTGGACCGCACGAGGCGCACCGTCTGCACCACCTGCTGGAGGAACTCCTTCGACGCGCCCGTGAACAGCAGGTGCGCCTCGTCGAAGAAGAACACGAGCCGCGGCTTCTCGACGTCGCCCACCTCGGGCAGCTCCTGGAAGAGGTCGGCGAGCAGCCACATGAGGAAGGTGGAGAACAGCGCCGGGCGGTCCTGCACCGCGGGGAGCTCGAGCGCGGAGACGACGCCCCGCCCGTCGGGCGTCGTGCGCAGCAGCTCCGACGTCGCGAACGCCGGCTCGCCGAAGAACACGTACGCACCCTGCGCCTGCAGCGCGACGATCTCGCGCAGGATCACGCCGGCCGTCGCGCCCGACACGCCGCCGATGCCCCGGAGCTCGGCCTTGCCCTCGTCGGACGTCAGGTACGCGATGGTGGCCTGGAGGTCCTTGAGGTCCAGCAGCGCGAGGCCCTGCGCATCGGCCCAGTGGAAGATGAGCCCGAGGCTCGACTCCTGCGTCTCGTTGAGGCCGAGCACCTTGGCGAGCAGGAGCGGGCCGAAGTCCGCGACCGTCGTCCGGATCGGCACCCCGGTGCCGAGGCCGCCGAGCGAGTACACCTCGACGGGGTACGCCGTCGGGCTCCAGTCCTGGCCGATCGACGCCGCGCGCTCCACGATCTTCGCGGACGACGTGCCCGGCACGGCGAGCCCCGACAGGTCGCCCTTGACGTCGGCGAGGAACACGGGGACGCCCGCCGCCGACAGGCCCTCCGCCATGCCCTGGAGCGTCTTCGTCTTGCCGGTGCCCGTCGCGCCCGCCACGAGCCCGTGCCGGTTGAGCATCGAGAGCGCGAACCCGACCTGGACGTCGGCGCGGGGGGACGGGTCGCCGCCCTCCGTACCCTCCAGCAGCGCACCGAGCGGGAGCGTGCCGCCGGCGTACGCGTAGCCCGCCGCCACCTGCGCGGCGTACCCGTCGCCGGGGGGCGACGGTGCGTCCCGGGCGGGGCCGGTCGGCGCCGGCTCCGGTGGTGCGTCCGTCGGGGACGGCTCGGCCGCGGGAGCGTCCCCGGGCGGCGCGTCGGCAGGGGTCGCGTCGGTCGAGGGAGCGGAGGCCGGGGGAGCGGGGGCGTCCGGCTCGGGGGCGTCGCCGCGCGCCGCCGCCTCGGCGGCCTCGAGCGCCGCCCGCGCCGCGGCGGCGCGTGCCTCGGCCGCCTCCGCGGCGGCCTGCGCGGCGGCCGCGCGCAGCGCCAGGATCTCCGGGTCGGTCGGTGCGTCGTCGCCCATGCCTCGGATCCTAGGGCGCGGCGCGGGCGGCCGCCCGGCCGCGCCCGGACGGTCGTCACGACCTTCGGGGACTTTCGTCCCCGCGGCGCTCGGCTTTATTGACGGTCTGTCAATAGCGACCCTAGCGTGAAGACGTCCCCCTGATGAAGGAGCGTCCATGAGCGCGACGACACCGACGCGGCGACGCCGGTCCGCACCCGAGGTGCGGGCCGAGGAGATCGTCCGCGCCGCCCGTGAGCTCTTCGTCGAGCGAGGCATCGCGAAGACGTCCACCACGGACGTGGCGGAGCGCGCCGGCGTGGCGCGCGGGCTCGTCTACTACTACTTCGCGGACAAGGACGCGCTCGTCGACGCCGTGCTCGACGAGTACGTGGAGGAGTTCACCGCGGCCGTCCGCGCCTGGGACGCCGCTCGCGAGACGGGCGACATCGACACCGCGCTCGTCGACTGCGTGGCGATGTTCCGCACCTACCTGCGCGCGATCGACCCGCTGCGCGACGACCTCCGGCGCCCCGAGAACGGCGGGCTCTACGACCGGTTCCTCGACCGCGCCGTCCGCGCGGTCGTCGCGTGCCTCGAGGCAACCACGGTCGAGGCCTACGCGGCACGGCACCGCGTCCGGATCGCGCACGTCGCGGAGACGTTCTACGTGCTCGTCTACGGGCTGGTCGGACTCGTCCGGAACTCCCCGGACGTGGACGACGCGGCCCTCGCGACGATCGTGCGCCAGACGCTGCACCTGGACGAGGAGAGCTCCTCGGACGGGTGATCCCGGGTCCTCCGGCGCGCCGGGACCCGGAAGCCCTCCGAGCGCGCACCGTCCCGGGCGGCGTGGGCCGCCCGGTCGTCCCCCAGGAGAAGACGACATGTTCTTGTTCGACTCGATCCCGTGGCAGGCAGCAGTCATGTGGTTCGTCGTGCTGGCCGCGCTCATCGCGCTCAACGAGCTCGTGCGCTGGTCGAAGACCGCCGCCGTCGGCATCTTCGTGGTCCTGCCCGTGGCGCTGACGATCTTCGTCTGGCCGCAGACGGCGGGCGCCGGCTCCTCGACCGGGACGTGGTTCCACTGGGTCAAGGTCTACTCGGCCCTCGCGGGCTGCATCGGCTTCATGCTCCTGCGCTACAGCCCTCGGCTGCGCGCCATGCGGTACGCCCTGCTGTTCCCGCCCGCGATCCTCGGGCTCAACATCCTCGAGGCCGTCATCCGGGACTTCCAGGTCACGGGGATGGACGGCGTGGTCGACGGCGTCGTCATGGTGGGCGGCCCGTGGAACGTCATGAACGGGGTCGCCGGCATCCTCAACCTCGTCACCATCTGCGGGTGGGTCGGGATCTTCGTGACCCGTGACCGGTTCCAGGACATGATCTGGCCCGACATGATGTGGTTCTGGATCATCGCCTACGACCTCTGGAACTTCGCCTACGTCTACAACTGCGTCGGTGACCACGCGTTCTATGCCGGTGCCGCCCTGCTGATCTCGTGCACCATCCCCGCCTTCTTCCTGCGCAAGGGGGCTTGGCTCCAGCACCGTGCCCACACCCTCGCGTTCTGGATGATGTTCACCATGGCCGTCCCGGCGTTTGTCTCCGACTCGCCGTTCGCGGTGCAGTCCTCCCACGACCCGACGGCGCTCTTCGTGGTGAGCCTCGTCTCGCTCCTCGCGAACGTCGCCGTCGCGGTCTACCAGGCGTACGTGATCGTCTCGCGGCGTCGCAACCCGCTGCGCGACGAGCTGTACGCCGACCACGCGTCCTACCGCCGGCTCGCCGCGGAGCGGCCCGCGGCGCGCCCTGCGGAGCAGGCCGTGCCCGCGGGAGTCGCGGCCACCTCGGCCTGACGCACCGGCCACCGGCCCCCGGCGCCGCTCCGGTGTCGCGGGCCGGTCGCGTCCCTGCGCGGCCGGGGTGCGCGACGACGCGTGGTCGCCGTAAGGTGGCGCGGCCATGACCGACCACCGCGTCCACGTCGTCACCGACTCCACAGCCTCCCTGCCCGACGGGCCCGACGAGCGGCTGCGCGCCGTCCCCCTGCACGTGATCGTCGACGACGAGTCGCACCTGGAGGGCGTCGGCCTCACCGCCGAGGACGTCGCGGCGCACCTCCAGGCCGGCCACCGGGTGACCACCTCGCAGCCGACGCCGCGTGCGTTCGGCGAGGCGTACGCCGCGGCGGCCGCGGTCGGCGCGCGCGAGATCGTCTCCGTGCACCTCTCGGGGCAGCTGTCGGGGACGGTGCACGCGGCGGCGCTCGCGGCCGCCGACGCCCCGGTCCCCGTGCGGGTGGTGGACTCGCGGACCGTCGCGATGGGGCTCGGCTTCGCCGCGCGCGAGGCGGCGGCGGCCGCGGCAGCCGGGGCGGGGTCGGACGTCGTCGCGCGGCGGGCGATCGAGGTCGCCGACGCGAGCCGTGCCGTCTTCCTCGTCGACTCGCTCGACCACCTGCGCCGCGGTGGCCGTCTCAGCGCGGCCTCGGCCGCGCTCGGGACGGTGCTCGGTGTCCGCCCGCTGCTGGCGGTGCGTGACGGCAGGATCGACGTCGTGCAGAAGGTCCGGACCCGGTCGGCCGCCGTCGAGCGGCTCACGACGGTCGCCGTGGAGTCGGCGGACCGACGCGTGCGGCCCGCGCTCGCGGTCCACCACGTCGGGGACGACGACGGCGCCGACCGGCTCGCGGTGACGCTCACCGAGCGCACCGGCCTGGACGTCGTCGTGACGCCGGTGAGCGCGGTGCTCGGGGCGCACGTCGGCCCGGGCGTGCTCGCCGTCGTGGTCGCGGACCTCGCCGACCGCGGCTCCGGGGCAGGGGACCTCTCGACGACGACCTGAGGTGCCGACCGCGCGGCCCCTAAGCGCGTGGCCGTGCACAAGCCGGGCGCCTCGTCGTCCCCTCCACAGCCCGGCTCGAGGCGCCGGCAGGGCGTGGCACCCCCGCCCTAGCGTCCACGGCGTGAGCACACCTCGGCACGAGCCCCGCCAGCACGCCCGCCCCGGCCGCGACCCCGGGAGGGACGGCGCCGTCGTCCGGCAACGCCTGCGGGCGGTCGCCGGGTCCGGGCGGCCTGCCCTCGCGTGGCACCCGGCGACCGCCGCGCTGCCCCGGGTCGACCCGCCGGAGACGAGCCCGGTGCGAGGCGAGCGGTGGTCGTGGGAGCCGCGCGAGGCGGTGGACGTCCCTGCGTCGGACGTCCCTGCGTCGGACGCCGTCCCGTCCTGGCACCGGCGTCCTGGAGCGCCGGGCGACCCCGGGTCGTCCGGCGCCGACGGGTGGCTGCCGTCGCGGCCGGAGCCGGAGGAGCGTGCGCCGTCCGTGCCGTCTCTGCCGTCCCCGCCGTCCGAGGTGCCGGAGGCTGACGAGGCCGTCGGTCCCGCCACCCTCGGGGGGACGGCGCGGTCCGACGACGAGGTGCCCGCCGCCACCGTGGACGGAGACGAGGACGTCGAGGCGGACGGAGAGGTGGCTCGCCTGCGGCGGCGCGCGGCGCAGACGGCCGCGAGCGCGTACACGGCCGCGCACGGGCACCCGACGGCGCACTCCGGGTTCGGCGACCTCGCCGAGGAGGGCGGCAGGCGGTGGGCGCTGCGGCCGCGGACCGCGGTCACCGCGCTCGTCGTGGTGCTGCTCGTCGCGGTCGGCGTCGCCGTGCTGCGGGCGCCGGCCGGAGGCGTCGAGCCTGTGGCGCGCGTGGACGCCCCCGCCGCGGCCGCTGCGGCCGGTGACGGCGCCCCGGCCGGTTCGGACGCGTCGCCCGCCGCGGCGGGTGGTGCCGCCGTCGACGGCGCGGGGGAGTCCGCTCCCGATCCGGACGCAGCAGCGGCGGGGACGTCGGGCGGGGTCGTCGTGCACGTCGTCGGGCAGGTGGCAGCGCCGGGCCTCGTCACCGTCGCGACGGACGCCCGAGTCGCCGACGCGCTCGACGCGGCCGGGGGAGCGACCCCCGACGCCGACCTCGCCGCTCTCAACCTCGCGCGCGCCGTGACCGACGGCGAGCAGATCCACGTCCCCCGCCCCGGCGAGGCGGTCGCCGCACCGCCACCCGCCTCCCCGGGGGCGGCCGCCACCGGTGGCGGGGGTGCGGGTGGCGCGATCGTCGACCTCAACGCCGCCGACGCCGCCGCCCTCGACACGCTGCCAGGCATCGGTCCTGTGCTCGCCGAGCGCATCGTCGCGTGGCGCGACGAGAACGGGCCGTTCACCGCCGTCGACGAGCTGGGGGAGGTCAGCGGTATCGGCCCCGCCGTGCTCGAGGACGTGCGCGACCTCGTGCGCGTGTGACCGACCTCCGGCTCGTCCCGGCGGCGCTCGCGGCGTGGGCCACCGCGTTCGTCGCCGTAGGTGCGTCGGCGGCGGACGCGCTGCACGCGGCGCGTGCCACGGCCGTCGTGCTGTGCTGCGTGCTCGTCGCCGGCCTCGTCGCGCTGCGTCGCGGGGCGACCTTCCCCGGGGTGTCCGACGCGGGTCTCGGCGGGGGCGTCGTCACCGTGCCCTCTGGCCCGGCGACCGGTGCGGGCCCCCGCCGGTCGGACGGCCCGCGGCTCGGTGTACCCGCCCAGCCGCAGGACGGTCGGCCGGTCGGGCCGAGGACCGGGTCATCGGTCGGCGTGCGCGTGCTCGGGCAGGTGGCGCTCGTCCTCGCGTGCGTGGCCGCCGTCCTCCTCTCGGGCGGGGCCCAGCTCGCCGCGCGGGCTCCGCTCGCCTCGCTGGCCGACGAGCGCGCGACGGCGACCCTCGCCGGGACGGTGCGCTCCGCCGTCGAGCCGCGGACCGACCCGTGGTCGGGGTCGGCCGACCGGCACGAGGTGCGGGTGGCGGTCGACCAGGTCACCGCACGCGGCGCGACCGTCCCGGCGGCGGGGCCCGTCGTCGTGTCCGGGACAGGGGACGGGTGGACCGACCTTGCGTACGGGGCGGCCGTCGTGGTCACCGGCCGGCTCGACGTGCAGGGGGACCGGACGTTCCTGCGCACGGACGGCGCGCCACGCGTCGTCGACGACCCCGGGCGGTTCCTGCAGGGTGTGCACGCCATGCGGCAGAGCCTGCTCGACGCGACGGACGGGCTCAGCCCGCAGGCGCGCGGGCTCGTGCCGGGGGTGGCCGTGGGGGACACCTCGCGGCTGGACCCGGAGCTCGACGAGGCGATGCGCACCACGTCGCTCACGCACGTCACGGCCGTGTCCGGCGGCCACTTCGTCATCGTCGTCGCGTGCGTCGCGGCACTGTGCGTCCTGCTGCGGGCGACGCGAGCCGTCCGCGTCGTCGTCACGGGTGCGGCGATGGTCGGGTTCGTCGCGCTGGTCCACCCGGAACCGAGCGTGCTGAGAGCGGCGGCGATGGGGGTGGTCGGCGTCCTCGGCATCGCGCTCGGGCGCCCGTCGCGCGCGGTGGCGGCGCTCGGGGCCGCCGTGGTCGTGCTCCTGGTCGTCGACCCGTGGCTGGCGCGGTCGTACGGCTTCGTCCTCTCCGTCGCCGCGACCGCCGGGCTGGCCCTGCTCACGGCGCCGATCGCCCGCCGGCTGGCACCATGGTGCGGACGGACCGCCGCGCACGTCCTCGCCGTCCCGGTGGCAGCGCAGGCGGCGTGCGCCCCGATCGTCGTCCTGCTCGACCCGAGCGTGAGCACGTGGTCCGTCCCGGCGAACCTCCTGGCCGCACCGGCGCTGGGTCCGGCGACGGTGCTCGGCGTCCTCGCGACGCTCGTCGCGCCGTGGTGGCCTGGTGCCGCGACCGCGCTCGCCTGGACGGCGGGGCTCTTCACGGGCTGGATCGCGGGCGTCGCCCAGGTCTTCGCTGCCACGCCCGGCGCACGGGCGCCCTGGCCGGGAGGTCTCGGAGGAGCCGCGCTGCTCGCCGCGCTGACTGCCGTCGGGCTCGCCGTGGTCCTCCGCTCGCGCGCCCTGCAGGACGCGGGGGAGCGCCGCACGCTGCGTCGCGCGACGTCGCCGTCCCTGCGGGCGCGCCTCGCCGGGGAGTGGCGTCGCGTCACCCGGTCGTCACGCCCCGACGCCGGGCCGTTCGGACGGGCCGACGGCGCGCACCCCGCCCTCGCTCCGCGGGCGAGAGCCCGGCCCCGTGCGCGCCTCGCGGCCGTGGTCGTCGTGGTCCTGGCGGTGCCCGTCCTGCTCGTCGTGGTGCTCCGGCCGCTCGGTGTGACCGCGGGGCCGGTCCCCGCGGACTGGGCGGTCGTGGCGTGCGACGTCGGGCAGGGCGACGCGCTCGTCGTGCGCTCGGGCCCGCGCGCCGCGGTGGTCGTGGACGTCGGGCCCGCGGGCGCCGCAGCGGGGTCGTGCCTGGACGACCTCGGGGTCGAGCGGGTCGACCTGCTCGTCCTCAGCCACTTCCACGCGGACCACGTCGGCGGCCTGGAGGCGGTGCTCCGCGGCCGGGAGGTCGAGCGCGCGCTCGTGAGCCCCACGGCGGAGCCCGCGGGGCAGGCCGAGCGCGTGCTCGGGGACCTCGCGGACGCGGGCGTCCCGGCACAGGTCGCGCGGCCCGGGGAGACGGGCGCGACGGGCACGGCGGACTCAGTCGGCGCTGCGGGTGTCGGCGGATCCGGCGAGCGCGTCGACGACGGCGCCTCGTGGGAGGTGCTGCAGGCCGGACCGGGCGACGCGAACGACGCGAGCGTGGCGCTCCTCGTCCGGGTGGCGGGACTGGACGTCGTCGCGCTGGGCGACCTGGAGGACGCGGGGCAGGCGGCGCTCGCGCGGACCCTGGGCGAGCGGGGCACGGGCCCGGTCGACGTCGTCAAGGTCGCGCACCACGGCTCGGCCACCCAGTCCGACCGGCTCGCGCGTGTCCTGGCACCGACCGTCGCGCTCGTCAGCTCGGGCGAGAACACCTACGGCCACCCCACCGACCGGGCGCTCGACCTCTACCGCGGGGTCGGGGCTACCGTGCTGCGGACCGACGCGTGCGGCACCGTGGCGCTCGTCGTGCGCGACGACGTCCTCTCCGCCGCGGGATGCGGATGACCGCGCCCGAGCGCGCCCCCGCACGGGCACCCGAGCGGCCGAGCATCCGGTGCCCCGGTGCCCCGGTGCCCGGTGGCAGGGCGCCCCTGACGCCAGGGCGTCATCGGTGCGGCGTCGCCGGAACTCCTGCGAGGGTCGCGGACCGCAGCCTCGGGGTGCGTCGACCGGCACTGCCGGTGGGCGGCTCGTGGCAGGCTTGGGCCATGCCCGCGCCGACCCGCACCGCCCGTCCGTCCGCCGGCCCGTCCCTCGCGTGGGACGACGTCCGGCTCGCGCCCGTGGTGCTCGTCCAGGGGCCCGAGTCGCTCCTCGCGGAGCGTGCCGTCGACGCGATCGTCGACCTGGCGCGAGAGCGCGACCCCGAGGTCGAGAAGGTGACGATCGAGGCCGCGACGTACCAGGCCGGGATGCTCGCGGTGGCGGCGAGCCCGTCGCTGTTCGGCGAGGCGAAGGTGGTCGTCGTCGAGGGCGCCGAGTCGGCGACGGACGCGCTCGTCGCGGACGTCGTGGACTACGTGCCGGTCGCCGACCCGGCGACGACGGTCGTCGTCGTGCACGGGGGCGGCGTGCGGGGCAAGCGCATGCTCGACGCGATCAAGGGGAGCGGCGCGCCCGTCGTCGCGGTGGAGGCGATCAAGAAGGACTCCGACAAGGTGGCGTTCGTCAACGCCGAGTTCCGCAGGGCCCGTCGACGCATCGACGCGTCGGGCGTGCGGGCTCTCGTCGAGGCCCTCGGCAACGACCTGCGGGAGCTGGCGGCCGCCTGCAGCCAGCTCGTCACGGACACCGACGGCACCGTGAGCGAGGCCGTGGTGGACCGGTACTACGGCGGCCGGGTCGAGGCGACCGGGTTCCGGGTCGCGGACGCCGCGATCGCGGGGAACGCGGGGGAGGCCGTGGCGCTCCTGCGGCACGCGCTCGCGACGGGCGCGGACCCGGTGCCGCTCGTCGCGGCCCTGGCGATGAAGCTCCGCGCCCTCGCGAAGGTCGGCGCGATGCGTGGCCGTGGCGGGGTGGCGGCCAAGGACCTGGGGCTCGCGCCCTGGCAGGTCGACCGCGCGCGCCGCGAGCTCGCGGGCTGGACCCCGGAAGGGCTCGCGACCGCGATCAGCGCCGTCGCGCAGGCCGACGCCGAGGTCAAGGGCGCGGGGCGTGACCCGGTGTTCGCCGTCGAGCGGGCCGTGCTGACGATCGCGCGGGCCCACGGCCGCTGACCAGGCAGCCGCCCGCTCAGGTCCCGGGCTCGGGGTCCCGGCTCGGCACGGCGGCGTCGGTGGCGGGCTCCGACCGGGACCCGGTCCCGCGCGGTGTCGACGGCCAGGACGAGGCGCGCGACACCGGACGCACGAGGGGCGCCGACCCGTGCGGGTCGGCGCCCCTCGTGGGAAACCTGTGCGAGCGTCGCGACGATCAGCGTGTCACGACACCGCGGGCGAACCGTGCGCTCAGAGAGCGTTGACGGACTTCGCGATGGCCGACTTGCGGTTCGCGGCCTGGTTCGCGTGGATGACGCCCTTCGAGACGGCCTTGTCGAGCTTGCGGGACGCCGCCTGGAGCGCGGTGGTCGCCGCGTCCTTGTCGCCCGCGGCGACGGCCTCGCGCACGCGGCGCACGTACGTCTTGAGCTCGGACTTGACTGCCTTGTTGCGCAGACGAGCCTTCTCGTTCGTGCGGATGCGCTTGATCTGGGACTTGATGTTGGCCACGTGTGGACTTTCTGGTTCTGTTCGCCGGAGCGAGCGGATAGGTCGTAGAGGGCGACTCCAGCTCCGGGACTGGGGTGGGGAACCCGTGGAGAGGTGCTGGAGCTGTGCCCGCCGACCTGGGCGGACACGCAGCCATCAAGACTACCAGCGGTCCGGCCGTGACCCTAATCGCTCGTGCGGACGCCGGAGCGGCGCCTCGCGCGGCCCCGAGGCTCGCGCGAGAGCCGGGACCACCGCCTCAGCGGTGCCGCGAGATCCCCTCGACCACGCGGTCGAAGACGTCGCGCCCGACGACGGCACCCTCGCGGCGCACAGCGGCCGGGTCGACGCGCACCACGCGGTCCAGCCGGACCTCGCTGTCGCGCCCCTTCGCGTCCCACGGGCCCGACCCGATGTCGAGCCAGTACCGGCCCCAGCGCGCCTCGTCCCGGACGTCGCGCGAGTGGTCCTTGCTCGTGAGCATCACGCCGAGGAGCCACGCGCCGTCCGACCCGACGAGCAGCACGGGCCGGTCCTTGCCCTGCGAGTGGTCCTCCTCGAACGGGACCCACGTCCACACGATCTCGCCGGGGTCCGGGTCGCCGTCCGGCCGCGGCGCGTACCGCGCACGCACCGCGCCCTCGAAGTCGCCCGGGTACGCGCCCGTGGCAGCACCTCGACCGCCGGTCGTCCCGGCCGGGCCCGGTCGCCCGCCCGCCGCGGGGCGGGGTCGAGGACCTGCAGCACCGGGGCGTGGGCCGGGCCGCGGCGACGGCGTGCGGTCGGCGGGGCCGCGGCCCGACGGCGTCCGCTCCCGCCCCGGGGCCCGCGTCGCCGCGGTGCCCTGGCGCGCGCCGCCCTGCCCCGCGCCCTGCGAGCGCGTAAGCCCGGAGACCACGGCGCGCGCCGCGTCGGTCAGAAGTCCCAGCCATCGGTTGCGTGCCACGCGCGCACCCTACCGGGCGGACGTGTGTCCGCCCGGACGGTGCACGTCACCCGGCCAGGACGGCGTCCACCTCGCGCAGGAAGTCGTCGAGGTCGCCGGGGTCGCGCGACGTGACGAGCGTGTACCCCTCGTCGTCGCGCACGACGGACCGGTCGACCCAGGCGCCGCCCGCGTTGAGCACGTCCGTCTCGAGCGAGGCGTAGCTCGTGAGGGTCTTGCCCTCGACGGCGGCCGCCTCGACGAGCGCCCACGGGCCGTGGCAGATCGCCGCGACCGGCTTGCCGGCGGCCGTGAACGCGCGCACGAGGCTTACGGCGTCGTCCTGGAGGCGCAGCGCGTCGGCGTTGATCGTCCCGCCCGGCACGAGCAGCAGGTCGTACTCGGCAGGGTCGGCGTCGGAGTGCGTGAGGTTCGGGGTGACGGTGCGGCCGGGGTCCTTGTCGCCCACGAGGGTCTGCACGTCGTCGGCGGACGTGGCCGCGACGTCGACCTGCACCCCCTCGCCGCGCAGGTGCTCGAGCGGGACCACGAGCTCGTCCTGCTCGACGCCGTAGTTGGTCACGATCGCCAGCACGCGGCGCCCCTCGGGGCCGCCGGAGGTGCGGTGCTCGGTGTCCTGGGCCATGAGCGCTCCTCTCGTCGCCGGTCGGCCCGGTGCGGCCGGCCGGTCCTCCACGCTAGGTCGGCTCGCGGTGCCCCGCAGGGCGGGCGGGTGCCCGACGCCGGACGTGGGACAATGGTCGTTCCCGCCCGCCCGAGAGCGACCGTCGGCGCGCCGCCCCCGAGCGCGCGGCCCCGACCCGCACGCCACTCCCAGGAGCGCACCCGCGTTGTCCCCGATCCCCAGCGCCCAGCTGAGCACCCGCATCCAGCCCGCGGCCACGCCGCCCGAGCTGATCCGGAACTTCTGCATCATCGCGCACATCGACCACGGCAAGTCGACCCTGGCCGACCGCATGCTGCAGCTCACCGGTGTCGTCGAGCCGCGCGCCATGCGCGCGCAGTATCTCGACCGCATGGACATCGAGCGCGAGCGCGGCATCACGATCAAGTCGCAGGCGGTCCGCATGCCGTGGGCCGTCGTGGCGGACGGCGTGGAGACGCCGCACGCGCTCAACATGATCGACACCCCGGGGCACGTCGACTTCACGTACGAGGTCTCGCGGTCGCTCGCGGCGTGCGAGGGCGCGGTGCTGCTCGTCGACGCGGCGCAGGGCATCGAGGCGCAGACCCTCGCGAACCTGTACCTCGCGATGGAGAACGAGCTCGAGATCATCCCCGTGCTCAACAAGATCGACCTCCCGGCGGCCCAGCCCGAGAAGTACGCGGAGGAGCTCGCGAACCTCGTGGGCGGCGACCCGGACGACGTGCTCAAGGTCTCCGGCAAGACGGGCGCCGGCGTCGAGGCGCTGCTCGACCGCATCGTCGAGCGCGTGCCCGCGCCGGTCGGCGACGCCGACGCCCCGGCGCGCGCCATGATCTTCGACTCGGTCTACGACACCTACCGCGGCGTCGTGACGTACGTGCGCGTCGTCGACGGCAACCTCAACCCGCGCGAGCGCATCGTCATGATGTCGACCCGAGCGACGCACGAGCTGCTCGAGATCGGCGTCATCTCGCCGGAGCCGATCGTCACGAAGGGCCTCGGCGTCGGGGAGGTCGGCTACCTCATCACGGGCGTCAAGGACGTGCGCCAGTCGAAGGTCGGCGACACCGTGACGAACGCGGCGAAGCCCGCCGCCGACGCGCTCGGCGGCTACTCCGACCCGAAGCCCATGGTCTTCTCGGGCCTGTACCCGATCGACGGGACCGACTACCCGGTCCTGCGCGACGCGCTCGACAAGCTCAAGCTCAACGACGCCGCGCTCAACTACGAGCCGGAGACGTCGGTCGCGCTCGGCTTCGGCTTCCGCGTCGGGTTCCTCGGCCTGCTGCACCTGGAGATCGTGCGCGAGCGCCTCGAGCGCGAGTTCGACCTCGACCTCATCTCGACCGCGCCGAACGTCGTCTACGACGTGACGCTCGAGGACGGGACGCTCGTCAACGTGACGAACCCGTCGGAGTTCCCCGGCGGCAAGATCAAGCAGGTCAGCGAGCCGGTCGTGCGCGCGACGATCCTCGCGCCGAGCGAGTTCGTGGGCACCGTGATGGGGCTGTGCAACGACCGTCGCGGCCAGATGCTCGGCATGGACTACCTGTCCGAGGACCGGGTCGAGCTGCGCTTCACGCTCCCGCTCGCCGAGATCGTGTTCGACTTCTTCGACCAGCTCAAGTCCCGCACGCGCGGCTACGCCTCGCTCGACTACGAGCCGTCGGGCGACCAGGTCGCCGACCTCGTCAAGGTCGACATCCTGCTCCAGGGCGAGCAGGTGGACGCGTTCAGCGCGATCGTGCACAAGGACAAGGCGTACGACTACGGCGTCATGATGACGGCGAAGCTCAAGGAGATCATCCCGCGCCAGCAGTTCGAGGTGCCGATCCAGGCGGCCGTCGGCGCGCGCGTCATCGCCCGCGAGACGGTGCGCGCCATGCGCAAGGACGTCCTCGCGAAGTGCTACGGCGGTGACATCAGCCGCAAGCGCAAGCTGCTCGAGAAGCAGAAGGAGGGCAAGAAGCGCATGAAGAACATCGGGTCCGTCGAGGTCCCGAAGGACGCCTTCATCGCCGCGCTCTCCTCCGACGCCGCGGGCGGCAAGGACGCCAAGGACAAGTCGAAGAAGTGAGCCCGGCGCTGCCCGAGGGCGAGCCGGTCCCGCCCGACGGCTCGCTGCCCTCCTGGGTCGCGGGAGGCGCGGGCGGCACCGTGCCCGCGACCCGCGGGTTCGGCGTCTACCTGCACGTCCCGTTCTGCTCGGTGCGGTGCGGGTACTGCGACTTCAACACCTACACGGCGTCCGAGCTGGGCGGGGGCGCGAGCCAGGCGTCGTACGCGAGCACGGCGCTGCGCGAGATCGACCTCGCCGCGCGCGTGCTGCACGACGCCGGGCTGCCCGAGCGGCCCGTCTCGACCGTCTTCGTCGGCGGCGGCACGCCCACGCTCCTGCCGGCCGGGGACCTCGTCCGCCTGCTCGGCGGCGTGCGCGACGCGTGGGGGCTCGCCCCGGACGCCGAGGTGACGACGGAGGCGAACCCGGACTCCGTGACGCCCGCGTCGCTCGCCGAGCTCGCGGCCGCCGGGTTCACGCGCGTGTCGTTCGGCATGCAGTCCGCCGTGCCGCACGTGCTCGCGACGCTCGAGCGCACGCACGACCCGCGCCGCATCCCGGACGTCGTGCGCTGGGCGCGCGACGCCGGCCTCCAGGTCTCGCTCGACCTCATCTACGGCACGCCGGGGGAGAGCCTCGGCGACTGGCGGGCGAGCCTCGAGGCCGCGCTCGCGACCGGCGTCGACCACGTGTCCGCGTACGCGCTCGTCGTGGAGGCGGGGACGAAGATGGCCGCCCAGGTGCGGCGCGGGGAGGTCGCGCTGCCGAGCGAGGACGACCAGGCCACGAAGTACGAGCTCGCCGACGAGCTGCTCACGGCGGCGGGCCTCACCTGGTACGAGGTGAGCAACTGGGCCCGTACCGACGCGGACCGCTGCCGCCACAACCTCGCGTACTGGCGCGGCGACGACTGGTGGGGGATCGGGCCCGGCGCGCACTCCTACGTCGCGGCGGCCGGTACCGAGCCCGCGGGGGCGTCGCCCGAGGACGCCCGCGTCGGCGTGCGGTGGTGGAACGTCAAGCACCCCCGTCGGTACGCGGCGCTGCTCGAGGCGGGCACGAGCCCCGCGGCGGGGCGCGAGCTCCTCACGCGCACGGAGGGCCGGCTCGAGCAGGCGATGCTCGGCGTGCGGCTGCGCGAGGGACTCGACCTCGCGGTCCTCTCCCCGGCGGGACGCCACGCCGTCGCCGGGCTCGTCGCGAACGGGCTGCTCGACGGCCGCGCAGCGGTCGCCGGTCGTGCGGTGCTCACCCTGCGGGGGCGGCTGCTCGCGGACACGGTCGTCCGGACGATCACGGACGAGTGACGTCGGCCCGGGTCCACCGCGACCCGGGCGCGCCCCGCGGTGACGAGGCCCCTTGGCGGCACCACCCTGCTCGCCGCCGTGCGACGGCCGCGGTGCTCGCCGCGCGGTCCGCGCCGGGAACCGCCAAGGTGGACCCAGCACGTCGACGGAGCGTGCAGCCCGCAGCACGTGACGACGAGGAACGAGGTGCACGATGACGGACCCCACGAACCCGGGCGGCGAGCCGCCCCGCGACGACGAGCACACCCCCGCCGACGGCGCGGGCGGTCCGCGACCGGACGCCACGCCACCGTCCGGTCCCGGACCCGACCGGCCCGACGCCGCCCCGTCCGGGGGCGACGTCCCGCCCGCCTCGCCGTACGGCCCGGGCGGGGGAGCGCCGCACGACCCGGCCGCACCGCCGTCGGGCACGCCCGCGTACGGGGCGCCGGGTGCCTACGGCGCCCCGGCCGGTGCGCCGGACGGCGCGGCCGGGGGACCGGCGACGCCCCCGTCGGGCGCGTACCCGCCCCCGTCCGGTGCGTACCCGCCGCCCGCCGGCGGATACCCGCCTCCCGCCGGGGGTACCCGCCGCCGCCCGGGTCGTACCCGGGCGCCGCCGGAGGGTACGGGGGCCAGCCCGGCTACGCGGGCCCGGCGTTCGGCGTCGGCGACGCGATCTCCTACGGGTGGCGCCGCGTCACGTCGAACCTGGGGCCGTGGATCCTCGTCGCGCTGATCTTCCTCGCCGTCAACATCGCGTGGAGCTGGATCACGGGCGGGTTCGACCAGCTCCAGGACCAGTTCGACTACTCCGACACGAACTTCGCGGCCCTCGGCGGCCTCACCTTCACGAGGGCGCTGCTCGCGATCGTCGGCACCGCCATCGGCTACCTCATCACCGCGTTCTTCACGCGCGGCGCGCTCGACGAGGTGGACGGGCGTCGACCCGACGTCGCCGCGTTCTTCCGCATCGGCAACGTGCTCAACGTGCTGCTCGCGGCGCTCATCGTCGGCATCCTGTCCGGCATCGGGTTCTTCCTGTGCGTCCTGCCCGGGCTCGCGATGCTGCTGTTCTCGGCGTTCGTGTACTACGTCGCGCTCGACCAGGGCGTCGACGCGATCACGGCGATCCGCACGAGCTTCTCGCTCGTCGCGAAGAACTTCGGGCAGGTGTTCCTGCTCCTGCTCGCCCTCGTCGGGATCAACATCCTCGGCGCGATCCCGTGCGGTCTCGGGCTCTTCGTGACGCTCCCGCTGAGCTACGTCGCCGTCGGCTACGCCTACCGCCGTCTCACGGGCGGCGTGCCCGCCGCCTGACATCCGGCTGCAACCCTCGCCGCGCCCCGGTGCCGCCTGTCGGTACCGGGGCGCGGTGCGTCTCGAGCGCGGTGGGTCCCGGGCGCCCGCGACCGGTCAGGGCGCGGTGACGAAGTCGATGAGCTCCTCGACCCGCCCGAGCAGCGACGGCTCCAGGTCGGCGTAGGTGCGCACCGTGCCGAGGATGCGCTGCCACGCGCGGCCGACGTCCTCCGCGGTCTGCGCCGGCCAGCCGAGCTCGCGCAGGATCCCGCGCTTCCACTCCGTGCCGCGCTCGATCACGGGCCACCGCTCGAGGCCGATCCGGGCCGGCTTCACCGCCTGCCAGACGTCGACGTACGGGTGCCCGAGCACGAGCACCGTGCCCGCGGGCGACCGCCGCAGCGCCTCGTCGGCGATCCGCCGCTCCTTGCTGCCGGGCACGAGGTGGTCCACGAGCACGCCCACGCGACGCTGCGGCGTCGGGCCGAAGTCCGCGAGCGCCGCCGCGAGGTCGTCGACGCCGTGCAGCGGCTCGACGACGACCCCCTCCACGCGCAGGTCGTCGCCCCACACCTTCTCGACGAGCTCGGCGTCGTGCTTGCCCTCGACCCAGATGCGGCTCCCGCGCGCGACGCGCGCCCGCTGCCCGACGACGGCCCGCGAGCCCGAGGCCGTGCGCGTCGGCGCGGCGGGGGCGCGGGAGGTGACGGGCGGGGTGAGCTCGACGGGCGCGCCGTCGACCCAGAAGCCCGGCCCGAGCGGGAACGTGCGGGTCCGGCCCGCGCGGTCCTCGAGCACGACGACGTGCATCCCGCCCGACTTCTCGACCCGGACCACGGCCCCGACCCACCCGGTCTGCACCTCCTCGACGACGAGGCCGCGCTCCGCGGGCTGCGGGCGCGACACGGGCCGCGCGCGGTGGTGGGTGGGGGCGGGCGTGCCGCCGAGGACGTCGGAGCCGTAGCGGTCGAAGGACACGGCGTCACCCTAGGCCAGCGTCTGCCGCTCACCACCGAGATCGCCCCGTGCGTCGCGGGATCGGCCTCCCGCGGGGAGGTCCCGGGCGCCCGGCCCGGCCGCGCACGGCGGCTCCCGGCGCGCGCGCCCCCGGCGCGGGGTGGTACCACGGACCGATGAGCCAGCAGCGCGCGGAGCCGGACCCGAACCGCTGGCGCGTGCTGCCGGTCTGCCTCGCGGTGGGCTTCATCACGACGCTCGACGTGTCGATCGTCAACGTGGCCCTGCCGTCGATCGAGTCGTCGCTCGACGCGGGCCCGACCCAGCTCCAGCTCGTCGTCGCCGGCTACACGCTCGCGTTCGGGCTCGCGCTGGTGCCCGCCGGGCGCCTGGGCGACGCGGGCGCACGACGACCGCTCTTCATCGCGGGCCTCGTGGGCTTCGCGCTCATGAGCCTCGCGTCCGGGCTCGCGCCGACCGACACGTGGCTCGGCGTCGCGCGCCTGCTCCAGGGCGTGAGCGCGGGCGTCCTCAACCCGCAGGTCGTCGGTCTCATCCAGCAGCAGTTCCGCGGGTACGAGCGCGGGCGCGCGTTCGGCATGTTCGGCGCGACCATCGGCGTCTCGACGGCGCTCGGGCCCCTGCTGGGCGGGCTCATCATCGCCGCGGCGGGCCCGGAGACGGGGTGGCGGTGGGTGTTCCTCGTGAACATCCCCGTCGTCGCCGTGCTCCTGCCCTTCGCGTGGCGCCTCGTGCCCGGGCCGCCGCGCACCGGCTCGGGCGCGGCGCGCGGGCCGCGCCGGCTGGACCTCGTCGGGCTGGGCCTGCTCGGCGCCGCGACCCTCGGCGTGATGATGCCGTTCGTCACGACGACCGGCCGCGGCGACGACGCGTCGCGCTGGTGGTGGCTCGTGCCGGCAGCGGCCGCCGTGGTGGCCGCCGTCGGGTGGGAGCGGCGCTACCAGCGGCGCACGGGCGAGGCCGTGCTCGACCCGCAGGTCGTGGGGCTCGGGTCCTTCCGCAACGGCGCGCTGCTCGGCCTCGCGTACTTCGCCGGGTTCACGGGCATCTTCCTCGTCGTCACGCTCTACCTCCAGGACGAGCTGGGGTACACGCCGCTCCAGGCAGGGCTCGTCGGCACGCCGTTCGCGGTCGCGTCGGGCGTGTCGGCGTGGTTCTCGGGCCGCTGGGTCGCGCGCTGGGGCCGCGAGCTCGTCGTCGGCGGCGTCGTGCTCGTGCTCGTGGGGGTGGTCGCGGCGGAGGTCGTCGTGCGCACGCTCGGGGACGACCCGGGCGCCGTCGGCCCGGCGCTCGCGGTCGCTCTGCTCGTCGCGGGCGCGGGCAGCGGGACGGTCATCGCGCCGAACCAGACGCTCACGCTGTCCGAGGTGCCGGTGAGCCGGGCCGGGGTGGCGGGCAGCATGCTGCAGCTCGGTCAGCGCATCGGGTCGGCCGTCGGGATCTCCGTGGTCCTGTCCGTCTACTACGGCGGGCTCGCGAGCGGCGACTCGGCCGCGGACGCGACCGGGCGGGCGCTCCTGGTGACGATCGGCCTCGTCGCGGTCGCGCTCGTCGTCGGCCTCCTTGACCTGCGTTCGCGACGAGCGGAGGACCGCCGGACGGGCCGCGCGGACGCGTAGGATTGGCACTCGGAGGTCGAGAGTGCCGACTCCCGCACGCCCGCCCGGGCGGCGACGGTGCGGCACGCGGGAGGTGGACGTGAGCGAGGAGCGCCGGCTCGAGGTGCTGCGGGCCATCGTCGAGGACTACGTCCTCACGCGCGAGCCCGTGGGTTCGCGCGTGCTCACCGAGCGCCACAGCCTCGGCGTCTCGCCCGCCACGATCCGCAACGACATGGCGGCTCTCGAGGACGCGGGGTACATCGCCCAGCCGCACACGTCCGCGGGCCGGATCCCGACGGACAAGGGATACCGGCTCTTCGTGGACCGCCTCTCGGGCGTCAAGCCGCTGTCCGCGCCGGAGAAGCGCGCCATCGAGACCTTCCTGTCCGAGGGCGTGGACCTCGACGACGTCATCGCGCGCGCCGGGCGCCTGCTCGCCCAGCTCACCGGCCAGGTCGCCGTCGTGCAGTACCCGTCGCTGAGCCGGTCGGGCCTGCGCCACCTCGAGCTCGTGCCCGTCGGCGAGTCGCGGCTCCTCGTCGTCATCATCACGGACACGGGTCGCGTCGAGCAGCGCACGCTCGAGGTCGCGAGCCTGCCGGACGAGGGCACGCTCGTCGAGGTGCGCGCGCGGCTCAACGCCGCGGCCGCGGGCAAGCGCCTCACGGACCTCGCGCCCGGCCTCGCCGCCGTGACCGAGAGCTTCCACCCCGACGACGCCCCGCTCGTCCGCGCGGTGGGCGACCTCGTCGCCCAGACGCTCGCGGAGGAGAGCGAGGAGCGCCTCGTCCTCGCGGGCACGGCGAACCTCGCGCGCGCGGGCATGCGGTTCGAGCACGCGCTGCGCCCCGTCCTCGAGGCGCTCGAGGAGCAGGTCGTCCTGCTCGGGCTGCTCACCGAGATGGCCGCCGAGTCGGGCGTGAGCGTCCGGATCGGTCGCGAGACCCAGCTCGAGGGCCTCGCGGAGACCTCCGTCGTGACGACCGGTTACGGTAACGACGGTGACACGGTCGCGCTCGTCGGCTCGATCGGGCCGACCCGCATGGACTACCCCGGCACCATCGCGGCGGTGCGCGCGGTCGCGCGCTACCTGTCACGGGTGCTCGGCACGTGAGCCCCGCGGTCTCCCCGCCCGCGGCGGGCCCGCTCGACGACCACCCCCGACCCCTCCCGACCGGCCCCGCGCCGGCCTCACGACCCGCACCAGCAGAGAGTGACGTGTGAGCGACTACTACGAGATCCTCGGCGTGGCCCGTGACGCCAGCCAGGACCAGATCAAGAAGGCGTACCGCAAGCTCGCGCGCGAGCTGCACCCGGACGTCGCGGGCGAGGAGGCGGGCGACCGCTTCAAGGACGTCGCGCGCGCCTACGAGGTGCTGTCCAACCCGGAGAAGCGCCAGCAGTACGACCTCGGCGTCGACCCCAGCGCCCCCGGCGGCGGGGGCGGCGGCCCCATGGGCGGCGGCTTCGGCTTCCAGGACATCTTCGAGACGTTCTTCGGCGGCGCCCAGGCGCAGCAGGGCCCGATCCCGCGCGCCCGCCGCGGCCAGGACGCGCTCGTGCGGCTCGACATCGACCTCTCCGAGGCGACGTTCGGCGCGCAGCGCGAGCTCCAGGTCGACACGGCGGTCGTGTGCGGCACGTGCGGCGGCACCTGCTGCCGTCCGGGCACCTCGCCCCGCACGTGCGAGGTGTGCCACGGCCGCGGCACGGTCCAGCGCGTCGCGCGCTCGTTCCTCGGCCAGGTCATGACGAGCGCGCCGTGCGCCGCGTGCCAGGGCTTCGGCACGGTCATCCCCGAGCCGTGCGCGGAGTGCTCGGGCGAGGGCCGCGTGCGCAGCCGCCGCAGCATCACGGTCAACGTCCCGGCGGGCGTCGACACGGGCACGCGCATCAAGCTCACCGCGCAGGGCGAGGTCGGCCCGGCCGGCGGCCCCGCGGGCGACCTGTACGTCGAGATCCGCGAGCGCAACCACGACACGTTCGTGCGCCGCGGCGACGACCTGCACTGCACCCTCCAGGTGCCCATGACGGCGGCCGCCCTCGGCACCGTGCTCGAGCTGGAGACGCTCGACGGGCTCCAGGAGATCGACCTGCGCCCCGGCACGCAGCCGAACCAGATCGTCACGCTGAAGAACCTCGGCGTCGGGCACCTGCACGGCAGCGGGCGCGGCGACCTCAACGTGCACATCGAGGTCCAGGTGCCGACGGCCCTCGACCCCGAGCAGGAGCAGCTCCTGCGCTCGCTCGCCGCGCTGCGCGGCGAGGAGCGGCCCGAGCCCCGGCTCGCCGCCGCGCACCCGGGCGTGTTCTCGCGCCTGCGCGACAAGCTCTCCGGCCGCTGAGCGGGGCGCGCGCATGAGTGCTCCGGTGTTCCTCGCCGAGACGGGGATCGACGGCGTCGCGCCCGGCGACCGGTACGTGCTCGACGGCGCGGAGGGCCGGCACGCGGGCGTCGTGCAGCGGCGCGGCGCGGGGGAGCGCGTCGACGTCGTCGACGGCGACGGGCTCCGGCTGCGCTGCGTCGTCGAGCACGCCGAGTCGGGCCGCGTGACGCTCCTCGTGCAGGAGGTGGACCGCGAGCCGGCGCCGGACGTCGTCGTGACGCTCGTCCAGGCGCTCGCCAAGGGCGACCGCGACGAGATGGCGATCGAGGCGGCGACGGAGATCGGCGTCGACGCGGTCGTGCCGTGGCAGGCGGAGCGGTCCGTCGTCGTGTGGCGCGGCGAGCGCGCGGCGAAGTCCCGCGCGCGGTGGCTCGCGACCGTCCGCACGGCGACCAAGCAGGCCCGGCGCGCGCGCCTGCCCCGCGTCGAGGTCGCGCTCGACTCGCGCGGCCTCGCGGCGCGGGTCGTCGACGTCGTCGCGGCGGGCGGTCGGGCGATCGTCCTGCACGAGGAGGCGACGACGCCGCTCGCCGACGTCGGGCTGCCCGCCGGTCCGGCCACGGACGGCGCGCCCGCGCCCGAGGTGCTCGTCGTCGTCGGCCCGGAGGGCGGGATCTCCGACCGCGAGCTCGCCGACCTCACGGCGGCCGGCGCGGTCGCGGCGCGGCTCGGGCCCCACGTGCTGCGCACGTCGACCGCCGGCCCGGTGGCCGTGGCGCTGCTCGCGGAGCGGCTCGGCCGCTGGGGCGTGGCCGGGACGCGTGGTCTAGCCTCGGGGGCATGACGAGCACCGACCTGCGCACCGACCCGGACTGCCTCTTCTGCCGCATCGTCGCGGGGGAGGTGCCGGCCGACGTCGTGGCGACCAGCGAGCGCTCGATCGCGTTCCGCGACATCGACCCGCAGGCGCCCGTGCACGTGCTCGTGGTCCCGCGTGACCACCACGGCGACATCGCCCAGCTCGCGGCGGCGGACCCGGAGCTGCTCGGCGACGTCGTCGCGCTGGCGGACGAGGTGGCGGGCGACCTGGCCGACGGCCAGTTCCGGCTCATCTTCAACTCGGGGCCGCGCGCCGGCCAGAGCGTGTTCCACGTGCACGGCCACGTCATCGCGGGCGCCGAGCTCGGCTGGTCGCCCGCCTGAGCCCTGCGCGAAAGCGCGTGTGACGCCCGGCCGCGCTCGGTACGATGGAAGCGATCTGCGGGGCGGTGGCCGTCCCGGACCCACTGCCCGACCGAAGGAGCGCAGCGGCGCAAGCCGGCTCATGACCTCTCTGTCCCGAGAACCCGACCCCTCGTCGCACCGGGTCGAGCACCGCATCGTCATCCCGAACCACGTGCCGATGGTGGCGCTCCTCGGTAGCCGCGACTCCGTGCTCCGGGCCGTCGAGGAGGGGTTCCCCGCCGTCGACGTGCACGTGCGGGGCAACGAGATCGCGGTCGCCGGCCCTCCGGGGGAGGTCGCGCTCGCCGCGCGCCTGCTCGACGAGCTCGTCGAGGTCGTCGAGGCCGGCACCCAGCTCACGGCCGACGTCGTGACGCGGTCCATCGCGATGCTCACCGCCGCGACGGCGTCGCGCCCGGCCGAGGTGCTGACGCTCAACATCCTGTCGAGCCGCGGCCGCACGATCCGGCCCAAGACCGTGGGCCAGAAGCGCTACGTCGAGGCGATCGACGCGAACACCATCACGTTCGGGATCGGTCCCGCCGGCACCGGCAAGACGTACCTCGCGATGGCGAAGGCCGTGCAGGCGCTGCAGTCGAAGCAGGTCAACCGCATCATCCTCACGCGCCCGGCCGTCGAGGCGGGGGAGCGGCTCGGGTTCCTGCCCGGCTCGCTGACGGAGAAGATCGACCCGTACCTGCGCCCGCTGTACGACGCGCTGCACGACATGATCGACCCGGACTCGATCCCCAAGCTCATCGAGGCCGGCACGATCGAGGTCGCGCCGCTCGCGTTCATGCGCGGGCGCAGCCTCAACGACTCGTTCATCATCCTCGACGAGGCGCAGAACACGACCACCGAGCAGATGAAGATGTTCCTCACGCGCCTCGGCTTCGGGTCGCGCATGGTCATCACGGGCGACGCGACGCAGGTCGACCTGCCGGGCGGCACCCAGTCCGGCCTGCGCGTCATCGAGGACGTCCTCACCGGCGTGGACGACGTCGAGTTCTGCCGGCTCACGTCGTCCGACGTGGTGCGGCACCGGCTGGTGAGCGACATCATCGACGCGTACGCGCGGTGGGACCTGGCGAGCGGCGGGGGCTCGGGGAGCTCCGGGTCGCGCCGCCGCGACGACGACCGCCGCGGACGCCCCGCGGCACGAGAACGACGGACGAGGGACGACGCGTGAGCATCGAGGTCAACAACGAGACCGAGGCCGAGGTCGACGAGGCCGAGTTCGCGGCGCTGGCACGGTACGTGCTCGACGCGATGCGCGTGCACCCGCAGAGCGAGCTGTCGATCCTCTTCGTCGACACGGACGTGATGAGCGAGCTGCACGTGCGCTGGATGGACGAGCCCGGCCCGACGGACGTGCTGTCGTTCCCCATGGACGAGCTGCGGCCCGGGCGCGACGGCGAGGTCGCCGGCCCCGGCCAGCTCGGCGACGTCGTGCTGTGCCCGGAGGTCGCCGCCCAGCAGGCGGTGACGGCGGGCCACTCGACGGCGGAGGAGATGCTGCTGCTCACGACGCACGGCATCCTGCACCTGCTCGGCTACGACCACGCCGAGCCGGAGGAGGAGAAGGAGATGTTCGCGCTGCAGCGCAAGCTGCTCCTGACCTTCCTCGCGGGCCGGTGAGCGGCGAACCCGTCGCGCTCCTGGCGGCCCTGACCGTCCTGACGGTCGTGCTCGCGGCCGCGCTGAGCGCGGGCGAGGCGGCGGTGCTGCGCGTGACGCGGGCGGCCGTCACGGAGGCCGCCCTGGGCGACGACCCGGCCGTGCCCGCCCGCCCGGAGGGGCGCCGGGCGCTGGCGCTGCTCGCGGACCCGGCGGCGACCGTGCGCTCCGTCGGCTTCGTGCGCGTCGTCGCCGAGGTCGCGGCGGTCACGTGCCTCACGCTGCTCGTCGCGGCGTGGCTGGAACCGTGGTGGCAGGTCCTGCTCGTCGCGCTCGCGGTGAGTGTCGTCGTCGGGCTCCTCGTCGTGCGCGTGAGCCCGCGGTCCCTCGGCCGCCGCCACGCGGTGCGCGTCCTGCTGAGCCTGTCGCGCCTGCTCACGGTTGTCGTCGGGGCCACACGCTGGCTCACGCGGCTCGCCCCGGCGCCCGACGAGGGAGCCCACCAGCGCGAGCTCCAGGACATGGTGGACCGCGTCAACGAGTCCGAGGTCATCGAGGAGGAGGAGCGCGAGCTCATCCGCTCCGTCTTCGAGCTCGGCAGCACCCTCACGCGCGAGGTCATGGTGCCCCGCACCGACATGGTGACGACGGCGCGCGACACGCCCCTGCGCAAGACCCTCTCGCTCTTCCTGCGCTCCGGCTTCTCCCGCATCCCGGTCACGGGCACGTCCGCGGACGACCTCGTGGGCGTCGCCTACTTCAAGGACGTCGTGCGCGTCCTGCAGGGCGGTCCCGGGACCGACGCGCGGCCCGTGGGCGAGGTCGCGCGCCCCGCGATCTTCGTACCCGAGTCCAAGCCCGTGGACGACCTGCTGCGCGAGATGCAGGCGTCGTCCTCGCACATCGCCATGGTCGTCGACGAGTACGGCGGCGTCGCGGGACTGGTGACGATCGAGGACGCGCTCGAGGAGATCGTGGGCGAGCTCACGGACGAGCACGACCGGCCGGAGCCCGAGGTCGAGGACCTGGGCGACGGCGTCCTGCGCGTGCCCGCCCGCCTCGGCGTCGACGAGCTCGGCGAGCTCTTCGGCCTCGGCCTGGACGACGACGACGTGGACACCGTGGGCGGCCTGCTCGCCAAGGCGCTCGGCAAGGTCCCGCTGCCCGGCTCCGTGGCCGAGGTCCACGGGCTGCGCCTCGAGGCCGACCGCGTCCAGGGCCGCCGCAAGCAGCTCGCGACCGTCCTCGTCTCGACGGCGACCTCGCCCGACGCTCCGGTCCCCGCGCCGGACGAGCCCGACCCCGCGGCCGACACCCGTCAGCCCCTCCCCACCGTGAAGGACACCCCGTGAGCACGACCACCCCCGAGCACCGCTCCGGCTTCGCCTGCCTCGTCGGGCGGCCCAACGCGGGCAAGTCGACCCTGACGAACGCGCTGGTCGGCCAGAAGGTGGCGATCACCTCCGGGCGCCCCCAGACGACGCGCCACACGATCCGCGGGATCGTGCACCGCCCCGACGCGCAGCTCGTCCTCGTCGACACCCCGGGGCTGCACCGCCCCCGCACGCTGCTCGGCGAGCGCCTCAACGACCTCGTGCGCGAGACCCTCACCGAGGTCGACGTTATCGCGTTCTGCCTGCCCGCCGACCAGAAGATCGGCCCGGGAGACCGCTTCATCGCGAACGAGCTCGCGGAGCTCATGCGCGGGCGCCGCGGCACGCCCGTGGTCGCGGTCGTCACGAAGGCCGACCTCGTGGACCGCGGCACCCTCGCCGCGCACCTGCTGGCGGTCGACCGGCTGGGGGAGACGGCGGGCGGCTGGGCCGACATCGTGCCCGTCTCGGCCCAGGACGGCTACCAGGTCGACGTGCTCACCGACGTCCTCGTCTCCCACCTGCCCGAGGGCCCCGAGCTGTACCCGGGCGGCGAGCTCACGGACGAGCCGGAGGCCGTCATGGTCGCCGAGCTCGTGCGCGAGGCGGCGCTCGAGGGCGTGCGCGACGAGCTCCCGCACTCGCTCGCGGTCCAGGTCGAGGAGATCGTGCCCCGCGAGGGCAGCGGCGACGAGGCCACGGGCCGGCCGCCGCTGCTCGACGTGCGCGTCAACCTCTTCGTCGAGCGCGACTCGCAGAAGGCGATCGTCATCGGCCGCGGCGGCTCGCGCCTGCGCGAGGTCGGGACGCGCGCGCGGCACGGCATCGAGGCGCTGCTCGGCGCGCGCGTCTACCTCGACCTCCACGTGAAGGTCGCCAAGGACTGGCAGCGCGACCCCAAGCAGCTCCACCGGCTCGGGTTCTGACCCGGGGGGACGTCCCCCGTGCCGCCGTCGGGAGGGCACCAGGGACCGGCCGGCGGCCCGCGGCGTACGATTCCTCGGTGATCTTCCGGACCGCCGCGACGACGGCAGCCCTCGCGATCGTCCTCGCGATCGTCGGTGCGGTCACCGGGCCGCAGTGGGACCCGGTGCCCGTGACCGAGCACCTCGTCCCCGAGACGCCCGACACGACCGTCGGCGGGCAGCCGCCCGGCGGGGCCGCCCCGGTCGGCACCTACGACGTGCGCGAGACCGACGTGACCGTCCGGCTCGACGGCGCGACCGTCGGAGGCGTGCTGCGCGAGCCCGTCGACGCGGGCGACGACCTCCCGGGCACGGTGTTCGTGCACGGTGCGGGGACCGGCCTGGCGTCCGAGGCGTTCGTGGACGTCGCGACCGACCTCGCGAGCGCGGGCGTCGTGACCCTCGTCCCGGACAAGCGCCTCGACACCTACACCACGCGCCACCGTGACTACGAGGCGATGGCGCGCGACTACGCGCACTCCGTGGACCTCCTGCGGGCGCGTCCCGGCGTCGACCCGGAGCGCGTGGGGCTGTACGGGGAGTCCGAGGGCACGTGGATCGTGCCCGTGATGGCGGCGGACGACCCGGCCATCGCATTCACCGTCCTCGTGTCCGCGCCCGTCGTGCCGCCGCGCCAGCAGGCCGCGTTCGCGGTCGACAGCTACCTGCGCAACACCGATGTGCCCCACGGGGTGTTCCGGGCCATCCCGCGCGCCGTCGGGATGGCGATCCCCGGCGGCGGCTTCGAGTACGCCGACTTCGACGTGGAGCCGTTCCTCGAGCGGCTCACCCAGCCGGTGCTGGTCGTGTACGGCACCGCGGACCCGTCGATGCCCGTCGAGCAGGGCGCGCGGCAGATCCTCGACGCCACGGGGCCGTCGTCGCAGGTGCCGGGCGGGGCCGACGTCACCGTGCGGTACTACGCGGACGCGAACCACGGGATCAAGATCGACGACGTGCTCGTGCCCGACTTCCCGCGCGACGTGAGCGCGTGGGTGACGTCCCTGCCCGCGAGCGCGACCGCGCTGCCGCAGGTCGCGGGCGCCGAGCCCACTCAGCAGTACCTCGCCGGGCCGGTCCCGTCGCCGCGCTGGCTGGGCAACGGCGACCTGTTCGTCGCCCTCGTCCTCGCCGCCGTCGGGCTGCTCGTGCTCGGCCCGCTCGTCGGCCTCGTCGGGGGCCTCGTGCGTCGGCTGCGACGGGTCGCGGGCCGGCCCGGAGCGCCCGCCGGTCTCGCGCCCGGCTTCCGCGTGCCGCTGGTGGGGCTCGGGGTCGGCGCGTTCGCGACGACGGTCGCGCTCGTCGTCTACCTCGTGGCCACCGCGCGGCTCGCGCTCGACTACGAGAAGGACGCGTGGGTCGTGCAGGGCGGCTGGATCGGGGTGCGGCTCGTCGGGCTCGCGACGCTCGTCGCGGGCGCCCTGCTGGTCAACCGGGCCGCCGAGGTCCGCTCCGCGCGCCGTGCGCACGACGAGCGCCGGGGCACCGACGAGGCGGTCGCCGCGGACGAGGGCGGGAGCGTGCTGCAGGTCGCGCGGGGCGTGACCCCCCGCGTCATGCTGTGGTGCGTGATCGCGGGGTCGACGGTCCTGCTCGTCATCCTCGCGTACTGGGGCGTCTACCAGCTCGGCATCTGACCCTGCTCGTGCGCCGTCGTCCGGGCGTGGCGGTCCCGCCGCTCGCCCGGCGCGGCCCGACGGGCGTGCGTATCGTGGACGGGTGAGGCGCCGTCGGCTCGCGCAGGACCGGGCGGCTCGTGCCGGGCACGTCACCCACGAGCCGACGACGGACGGTGCCGGGACGGCGGCCGGCGGCCTCGAGCTCCTGCCGCCCGAGCTGCGGTCCGACGACCGGTTCGACGCCGCCCTCGACGCCGCGCTCGCGGGTCCTGCCGAGGCGCCCGTCCGCCGTCCGCCCGACGGGCCGCGACCCCGGGACGGGGACGGTCCGCCCGCCACGCGGAGCGGGCACCACGACCGGGCGGCCCGCGACGTGCTGCCCCTGTCGCGCCCGCAGGACGAGCGCCCGCCCACGGCCCCCGACATGCCCGGCCCCGCGCGGTCCGGCGCGCCCCGGCCGTCCCGGTCCGCCGGGGGCGGCGAGTCCCCGCAGGTGCGTGCGCCCGGGCGCCGCTGGTTCCTGCACCCCGTCCCGTGGGTGGCGCTCGCGGTCGCCGTCGCGTTCGCCGGCTCCGTCGCCTTCACCGCGTCGATGGAGGACGCGCGGCCCGTCGACGTCACCGCGCTCGCCGGCGGGCTGCGGCCGCTCGAGGACCCGCCCGAGCCGCGCTGGTCGGTCCCCGTCGAGCCCGGCACCGAGGTCGTCCCCGCGGTCGGCGCCGTCGTGACCGTCGACGGGTCGCTCACGGCGTACGCCGTCGCGGACGGCTCGGTCCTCTGGCGGTCCGAGCGTCTCGGCGACCGCGCCACGTGCCTGCCGGCCTCGGGCGAGCCCGCGCGCGAGGTGGTGGTGTGCGCGGTGCCGACGGGGTGGCGCGAGCAGGCGGCCCGGCTCACCACCGTGCGCGCGACGACCGGCGAGGTCGTGGGGGAGCGCACGGCCGCGACGGCGGGGCGGCTGTCCGTCGTGCCGGTCGGCGCGACGGACGTCGTGCGGGCGTGGTGGCGCGGCGACGAGGTCGCGGTGGTGCGCGAGGACGCTGCGACCGGCGAGGTGCGGTGGGAGCGCACGCTCGCGCACGACGGCCTCGGGAGCGGTGGCGACGTCGTGCTCGACGTGCGCCGCGGCGTCGTCGACGTCCTCGCGCCGGGCGTCGCGGCGGCGCTCACGGAGGACGGCCTGTCGCTCGTCGAGGACGACGTGTGGACCATCGTCCGGCTCCAGGACGGGCGCTACGTCGGCAACGAGTACGGCCGCGGCACCGCCACGGTGTTCACCGCCGCGGGCGAGCCCGCGTTCCGGATCTCCGGCCGCGTGCTCGAGGCGCCCCTGTCGGACGGGTCCGCGCCGGGCGTCATCGTCACGAACACCTTCGGCAGCATCGTGGGCGTGGACGCCGCGACCGGCTCTGAGCTGTGGTCGTTGCCGGGCACGGGCATGCGCGCCGTCGCGCGGGTCGACGGCCGCGTCGTCGTCCAGACGGACTCCGCCTATCGCAGCGTCGACGCCCGCACGGGCGAGGAGGCGTGGGCCGTCACGCTCGAGGACGGCGGCCCCGGGCCGGTGCTCACCGACGGCCGGTCGCTGTTCGTCACCGAGCGGCAGCGCCGCCAGCCGGGGCTCGTGTCGATCGCGCTCGACGACGGGGCGGTCGAGTGGCACTGGACGCTGCCGGAGGGCACCTACGACGTGCTCGCGGTCGAGGGCCGGCTCTTCCTCCTCGGGACCGGCGGGCTGACGGCGGTCTCGTGAGGTGCCGGGGCGCGCGCGACGCCCTCCGGTGTCGCCGCCGGCACCGTCCGGATGGTGGCCCCGGGCCGCGTGGGCGCTTGAGCCGCACGTGATGAACCGGTAGAAACGGTCGGGGCCCCTCGGCCCGGCGTGCGTGCGACCGGCACCGCGCGACAGCGTAGGGAGTGCACGATGACCAACCAGACAGAGCCGGCCGAGGACCCGCAGCCCGGTGCTGCGGGCACCGGGCCGACCCCGGCGCCCCAGGGCGTCACGGCGGGTGACGGGGACTCCACGGCCGAGCGCGCACCGGACGGTGCGACGGGCTCGGCAGGGTCGGACCCGGACGCGGCGGGAGCCGCGGACACGGGCACGGAGAAGGACACGGGCTCCGCCCGCGAGGCCGGCGGGACCGCGACGACGACCGCCACCGCGTCGCCCTTCGCCGGGATCCCGGTGAGCGACTACGTGCGCGACGGCGTCGCCGCGCTGCTGCTCCTCGTCTCCCTCGCGCTGCCGTGGGACGTGTCGAGCCGCGCGTCGGACAAGATCGAGGTCGTCCTGCTGACGATCCTCTCGCTGCTGACGCTCGCGCTGCCGTACCTCGCGCGCACGGGCGTGCTCCCGACGACCTGGACCGTGCACACCACGCGCAAGGTCCGTCTGCTGGCCAACGCGCCGTACGTGCTGCTCGTGCTCGTCTACCTCGTGGTCGACGTCGTGGGCGGCGGCGACCTCGCCGACGGGTGGGGCGGGGTCGGCTCCGCCGCCGCGCTCGGCCTCGCGGGCGCGCTCCTCGCGGCGCAGCCGCGCGAGAGCGAGCTCGGGCCGCAGGACCAGGACCGCGCGGTCACCGACCGGTGGCTCCAGGCGCTCCTCGCGCTCGCGGCGCTCCTCGCCCTCACCGTCCTGCTCACGGTGATCCTCACCGCCACCGGCACGCGCCTCGGCGGCGCCCTGTTCGTGCTGCTGGTGATCGTGGCCGCGGTGTTCGTCCTCGCGCTCGCCGGGCTGCCGACGTACGGCACGTGGCGCCGGTCCGAGGCCGCGCGCCTCACGCTCGTCGGGCTGGGCGTCATGCTCGCCGTCGGGTTCGTCCTCGGCTCGGGCAACAACGGGCTCGTGACGATCGAGAGCACGCACGGCGGCCGGTTCGGGCTCGTGCTCGTCCCGGCGCTCGCGGCCGTCGCCGCGGCGCCCGCGGTGCACCGCGCGATGGCCGCCGCGGACCCGGTGACCACCTGGGTGCGCGTGGCCGTCAACGCCCTCGACCTCGTGCTCGTCGTCGCGGGCTACGTCGCCGTGAGCGCCGTGCTCACCCTGGCCGACGGCGCACGCGGCGTCCCGGTCGTCCTCGCGGTGGTCGTCGGCGTCCTCGCGGCCGCCGTCGCGTTCGTCGCGCGCCGCTCGCTCGCTCGCGACGCCGCGACCGGGCGCCCGCTCGCGCTCGGCGGCGCCGGCGTCGTGGCGCTGCTCGGCATCGTGCTGCTCGTCGTGACCTCGAACCGCGTCGTGCTCGGCGGCGGCGTGGAGCACGTGCTGCTCGCCTTCGGCCTCCCGCTGCTCGTCGTCGGGGCGCTCACCGTGCCGCGCGAGGTGCGCGCCTACTTCGCCGAGCACCGCCCCGTGCCCGCGGCCACCGGGGCGGAGGCGGCACGCGCGTACGTGTGGCAGCCGCCCGCGCCGAAGCAGCCCAAGCCGGCCCGGCCCGCGCCCGCCCCGGCGGGCCCGCCGGCCGGCGCGCACCCGACGGCCGGGCACACGGGTGCCTACCCGGGCTCGGGTGCCTACCCGGCCACCGGACCGACGGGCACCTACCCGCCGGCCGGGCACACGGGGCCCGTCCCGACGCAGCAGGCGCCGGACCGGCGGTTCGCCGCCGGGTCCGACGCGACCGAGGTGCTCCCGGTCCAGCCGGCGGAGCCGGAGCGCAGCGGGTACGCCGCGCGTCCCGGCCTCACGCCCGACGAGGGCCCGTCGACGGCGGTCCTGCCCGCCTACCAGGAGGAGCAGCCGGGCACCGGCCCGCAGCCGACCGCCCAGCAGCCCGGCCAGGGGTACCCCCAGCAGGGCTACGGCCAGCAGCAGGGCTACGCGTCCTCCGGGCCGGGGCAGCAGGGCTACGCGCCGCAGGGGTACGACCAGCAGGGCTACGGCCAGCAGGGGTACGCCCAGCAGCCCGCGGCGCAGCAGCCGTCGTACGCCCCGCCGGCCCAGCCGGCGGGCTTCACCGCGGCCCAGGCGCTCGACCCGGGCACGCCGCTCGAGGTCCTGGCGCAGATCGTCCAGGACGCCCCGCACCTGCGGCCCCAGGTCGCGGCGAACCCGTCGACGTACCCCGCGCTGCTCGAGTGGCTCGGCAACCTCGGCGACCCCGCGGTCGACGCGGCGCTGCGCTCGCGGCGCGGCTGACGCACCCCGGCGCCCGGCCGGCCCTCCGCGCGAGGGCCGGCCGGGCGCACCCACGCCGTGCCCGAGGAGCGGACGTCCCGGGCGCGCGGACGGCGGAGGAGTACAGTGGCGTCGTGCACCTGATGCGGCATCTCCTCCTTCGTTGCCGCGGCGAGGCCCTGTAGCCGGTTCCTCGTCGCGGTGGTTGGTGTGCCGGCTGACACCGATCAGGACGACCCCGAAGGACCGACGATGAACGCCTCCGCCCCCACCTCGACGCCCACCGCCGCGGACCCGAACCCGCAGCAGCCGTCGGGCATGCCGATCCACAAGTACCTGCCGTTCCACCGGCAGATCGACGTCTCCCTGCCCGACCGCACGTGGCCGGACAAGCGCATCGAGACCGCGCCCCGCTGGTGCGCCGTCGACCTGCGCGACGGGAACCAGGCCCTCATCGAGCCCATGAACGCGGAGCGCAAGCTGCGCATGTTCGAGCTGCTCGTCGCGATGGGCTACAAGGAGATCGAGGTCGGCTTCCCCTCGGCCTCGCAGACCGACTTCGACTTCGTGCGGATGCTCATCGAGGAGGACCGCATCCCGGACGACGTCGTCATCCAGGTCCTCACGCAGTCCCGCGAGCACCTCATCGCCCGCACGTACGAGGCGATCAAGGGCGCGAAGCAGGCGATCGTGCACCTCTACAACTCGACGTCCGTCCTGCAGCGCGAGGTCGTGTTCCGCTCGGACGAGGACGGCATCATCGCGATCGCCGTCGACGGCGCGCGGCTGTGCAAGAAGTTCGAGGAGACCGTCCCGGAGACGACGGTCTACTACGAGTACTCGCCCGAGTCGTACACCGGCACGGAGCTCGAGTTCGCAGCCCGCATCTGCAACGAGGTGCTGGAGGTCTTCGAGCCCCGCCCCGACCGCAAGGTCATCATCAACCTGCCCGCCACGGTCGAGATGGCCACGCCGAACGTCTACGCCGACTCGATCGAGTGGATGAACCGGCACCTGCACCACCGCGAGAACGTCGTGCTGTCGCTGCACCCGCACAACGACCGCGGCACGGCGGTCGCGGCCGCCGAGCTCGGCTACCAGGCGGGCGCGGACCGCATCGAGGGCTGCCTGTTCGGCAACGGCGAGCGCACCGGCAACGTCTGCCTCGTCACCCTGGGCATGAACCTGTTCAGCCAGGGCGTGGACCCGCAGATCGACTTCTCCGACATCGACCACGTGCGCCGCACGGTGGAGTACTGCAACCAGCTCGGCGTCCCCGAGCGGCACCCCTACGCCGGCGACCTGGTCTTCACGGCGTTCTCCGGCTCGCACCAGGACGCCATCAAGAAGGGCTTCGACGCGATGGCCGTCCGTGCGGAGGCGGAGGGCGCCACGGTGGACGACATCACGTGGGCGGTCCCGTACCTGCCGATCGACCCCAAGGACGTCGGCCGCTCGTACGAGGCCGTGATCCGCGTCAACTCGCAGTCCGGCAAGGGCGGCATCTCCTACCTGCTGAAGTCGGAGCGCCACCTCGACCTGCCGCGCCGTCTGCAGATCGAGTTCTCGCAGTCCGTGCAGCAGCACACCGACGCGCACGGCACGGAGGTCACGGGCGAGGACATCTGGCGCCTCTTCTCGGACGAGTACCTGCCCGTCGAGCCCGGCTCCGGCCTGGAGCCCTGGGGCCGGCTCAAGCTGCGCTCCACGCGCGCGTCGTCGAGCGAGGACGGGCCCGACACCCTGAGCGTCGACGTCCTCGACCGTGGCGAGGAGCTGACGCTCGAGGGCACGGGCAACGGCCCGGTCGCGGCGTTCGTCGACGCGATCGCGCAGGTGGGGGTCGACGTCCGCGTCCTGGACTACGCGGAGCACGCGCTCTCGGAGGGCGGGGACGCCACGGCCGCCGCGTACGTGGAGTGCCAGGTGGGCGACGACGTCCTGTGGGGCGTGGGGATCGACCCGTCGATCACGACCGCCTCGCTCAAGGCCATCGTGTCCGCCGTGAACCGCGCGGAGCGTGCCCAGGGCTGACCGCCCTCCCGCCGATCTCACCGACGGCCCGGACGACCTCGTCGTCCGGGCCGTCGGCGTTTTGTCGACACCATGTTGGTAAGATACCGACGCACTGTCGACAACATTGGAAGGCTCTTCATGTTCCTCGCGTTGCGCGAGCTCGTCTTCGCGCGCACCCGCTTCCTGCTCATGGGCGGTGTCGTCGCGCTGGTCGCGGTCCTCGTCGTCCTCCTCTCCGGGCTGTCCGCCGGCCTCGTCAACGACGGCGTCTCCGGCCTCGAGCGCACGCCCGTCACCGACTTCGCCTTCGCCGAGGGCACCGGGACGGACGCCGCGTTCACGCGCTCCGTCATCGAGACGGACCAGGTCGGCACCATGGCCGAGCAGCCCGGCGTGCTCGAGGCCGCCCCGTACGGCCTGCTGCTGGCGAACGCGCACCAGGAGGACGGCTCGCCCGTCGACCTCACCCTCGTGGGCGTCGAGCCCGGCTCGTTCGTGGCCCCGGCCGCGATCGCGGAGGGCGACGCCGTCGGGGCGGCGGACGGCATCGTCGTCTCGGCGACCGCCGCCGAGGACGGCCTCGCCGTCGGCGACACCGTGGCCCTCGCCCGCCCGGAGCGCACGCTCACCGTCGTGGGCGTCCTCGAGGACCAGCACACGTTCGGCCACGTCGACATCGCCTACCTCCCGCTCGGCACGTGGCAGGAGCTCCTCGCCGGGGCCGAGCAGCCGGGAGCCGACGTGCCGGACGTCGCGACCGCCGTCGCGCTGCGCACCGACCCCGGGTCGTTCGACCGCGAGGCCGCCGACGCGGCGTCGGGCACGGTGACGCGCACGCTCACCGAGTCCTTCGACGCCTCGCCCGGGTACACGGCCGAGACCGCGACCCTCCTGCTCATCCAGGTGTTCCTCTACGCCATCTCGGCGCTCGTCGTCGGGGCGTTCTTCACCGTGTGGGTCATCCAGCGCCGGCACGAGATCGCCGTCCTGCGCGCCATGGGGGCGCGACGCCGCTTCCTGCTCGCCGACTCCCTCGGCCAGGCCGCCGTGCTCCTGCTCGCCTCGATCGGCGTGGGCTTCGCCCTCGGCGTCGCGGCGGGCGCGGGCCTCGGCGCGTCGCCGATGCCGTTCGCGCTCCAGGCGCCCGACCTCGTGCTGGCCGGCGTCCTGCTCTTCGTCCTCGGCATGGCCGGAGCGGCCGTCGCCGTCGCGCGCATCACCTCCGTCGACCCCCTGACCGCCCTGGGAGGGCAGCGATGAGCACCACCACCCCCGCCACGCCCGTGCTCGAGATCGACCGGGTCACCGTCCGCCACGGCGACGGCGACACCACGGTCGTCGCGCTCGACGCGGTGAGCCTGAGCGTCGCCGCGGGCGAGCTCGTCGGTGTCGTCGGGCCCTCGGGCTCCGGCAAGTCGAGCCTGCTCGCCGTCGCCGGCGCGCTCACGGCGCCGGAGTCCGGGACCGTCCGCCTCGAAGGGGTCGACCTCGGCGCGACGAACGACCGCGAGCGGGCCCGGCTGCGGCGCGAGCGCATCGGCTTCGTCTTCCAGTCCGGCAACCTCCTCCCGGCGCTCACGAGCGTCGACCAGCTCCGGCTCGCGCTGCGGATCGCCGGGATCGACGAGCGCGACCCCCGCGCCCGCGACCCCCGCGAGCTGCTGGGCTCGGTGTCCATGAGCCACCGCGCCGACCGCCGTCCGGACCAGCTCTCGGGCGGCGAGCGGCAGCGCGTGGGGATCGCCCGCGCGCTCGTCGCGAGCCCCGCGCTGCTCCTCGTCGACGAGCCGACGGCGGCGCTCGACCGGGCGCGCAGCCACGAGGTCGTGAGCCTGCTGGCCCGCGAGGTCGAGGCCTACGGCGCTGCGGCGCTCATGGTCACGCACGACCACGACGTGCTCGAGCACTGCCACCGGGTCGTCGAGATGGTCGACGGGCGGCTCGGGCTGCCCGCGGTGGCCGGCTGACGCCGGCGGGCGGCCCCGGAGGGCCGCTCCACCGCCCCCGGTCGGGCATGATGGTCCGGCCGGGGGCCGTCGCGCTCCCGGGGGAGCGCTCCGCAGAGCGCTCCGGGAAGGAGGACCCTCGTGCCCAAGATCGCCGCCCCGACGGTGGCCGAGCACCGCGCGGCACAGCTCCGGACCCTGCTCGACGCCGCCCGCGACCTCATCCGCGAGGACGGCAGCGGGCTCACGCTCGCGGCGGTCGCGGCGCGGGCCGGGCTCGCCCGGTCGAGCGTCTACCAGTACTTCCGGTCGCGGGAGGAGCTGCTCGACGCGGTCGTCGCCGACGTCGTGCCGCGGTGGTCCGCGCGCATCACCGCCGCGGTGGCCACCGCGGCGTCGCCGGAGGACGCGATCGTCGCCTACGCGCGCGAGAACCTGCTCCTCGTGGCCGAGGGCGAGCACGCCGTCGTCGCCGCGCTGCGCGCCGAGGCGGGCCGCGAGGTGCTCGCCCAGCAGAGCGCCGCGATGCACGCGACGATCCTCGTGCCGCTCGTCGAGGCCCTGGAGCAGCTCGGCGTCCCGGACGCCGCGCGCTCCGCGGAGCTCGTCAACGCCGTGGTCCTCGCCGCGGCCCGCCAGGTCGAGGCCGGCGAGGACGCGCGCACGACGCTGGCCCGGGTCCGCGCGGTCCTCGGCTGCCTCGCGCCCGCGTGACCGCCGTCGGCGGGTGGTGCGCGCCGTGTCGGCGGCGTGACGGACAATAGGGGCGTGGTGCTGTACCGAGACGACGCGATCGTGCTGCGCGCCCAGAAGCTGGGCGAGGCGGACCGCATCGTCACCCTCCTGACGCGCGAGCACGGGAAGGTGCGCGCCGTCGGCAAGGGCGTGCGCCGCACGTCGTCCCGGTTCGGCGCGCGGCTCGAGCCGTTCATGCTCGTGGACGTCCAGCTCTACGCGGGCCGGTCGCTGGACACGGTGACGCAGGCGGAGACGATCGGCCCGTACGCGCGCCGGATCTGCGAGGACTACGGCCTGTACACGGCGGGCGCCGCGATGCTCGAGACCGCGGAGCGCCTCGTCGCCGACGAGCGCGAGCCCGCCGTGCAGCAGTACTGGCTGCTCGCGGGCGCGCTGCGGGCGCTCTCGGAGCACGCGCACGCGCCGGGGCTCGTGCTCGACTCCTACCTCCTGCGCGCGCTCGCCGTCGCGGGCTGGGCGCCGTCGTTCGTCGACTGCGCGCGGTGCGGCGAGCCGGGCCCGCACCACGCGTTCGCCGTCGCGCAGGGCGGGGCCGTGTGCTCGCGCTGCCGCCCGCCGGGCTCGACGGCGCCCGCCCCCCAGACCTTCGCCCTGCTCGCCGCGCTGCTCGCGGGGGAGTGGGACGCGGCCGACGCGTCGGACGCCCGGCACCGCAAGGAAGCGAGCGGCCTCGTGGCCGCGTACAGCCAATACCACCTGGAGAGAACGTTGCGATCACTGCGCATGGTGGAGCGGGACGCCCCCGCCCCGCACGTCCCCGCCGTCCCGCACGCCGACGAGGCCGCCGCCTCCGCGGACCCGCGCGCCGGCGCCGGGGCGGACGCCTGATGGCGCGGCGCACGTACCAGCCGCCGTTCCCGCACCCCAGCGGTGCGCGGCCCCCGGCGATCCCGGCGCAGTTCGTGCCGAACCACGTGGCCGTCGTCATGGACGGCAACGGCCGCTGGGCCAACGCGCGCGGGCTGCCGCGCACCGCGGGCCACGAGGCCGGCGAGGCGGCGCTGCTCGACGTCGTCGCGGGCGCCATCGAGATCGGCGTCAAGCACGTGTCGGCGTACGCGTTCTCGACCGAGAACTGGAAGCGCTCGCCCGACGAGGTCCGCTTCCTCATGGGCTTCAACCGCGACGTGATCCGGCGTCGCCGCGACGAGATGGACTCGTGGGGCGTGCGCGTGCGGTGGGCGGGGCGTCGTCCGCGGCTCTGGGCGTCCGTGATCAAGGAGCTCGAGGTCGCGGAGGAGCAGACGAAGCAGAACGACGTCTGCACGCTGACGATGTGCGTCAACTACGGGGGTCGCGCCGAGATCGCCGACGCCGCGGCCGCCATCGCGCGCGAGGTCGCCGCCGGGCGGCTCGACCCGCGCAAGGTCACGGAGCGGACCGTCCAGCAGCACCTCGACGAGCCCGACCTGCCGGACGTCGACCTGTTCCTGCGCAGCTCGGGCGAGCAGCGCACGTCGAACTTCATGCTGTGGCAGGCCGCGTACGCGGAGCTCGTGTTCCTCCCGGAGCCCTGGCCCGACGTGGACCGCCGCTCGCTGTGGCGCGCCGTCGAGGAGTACGCGCGCCGCGACCGCCGCTACGGCGGCGCGGTCGACGCGGTGGGCGGGACGGCGGACGGCACGGCCTGACGTCGTGCGCGGGGCGGCGCGCGCCCTGTCGCCGGGACGCCGTGGGAGGCGGCCGGTAGCGTGCGCGGCATGACTCTGAGCATCGGCATGGTGACCGTCGACTCCACCGACCCGCGGCCGCTCGCCCAGTGGTGGGCGCGCCGCCTCGGCGGGCGGCTCGTCGACGAGGCGGACGGGTGGTTCCTCGAGGTCGTGCCTGCCGAGGGGGTGACGGCTCCGGTCCTCGGGTTCCAGCGCGTCGAGGACCCGACGCCCGGCAAGAACCGGCTGCACCTGGACCTCGGCACGTCCGACCGCGAGGCGGACGTCGCGGCGCTCGTGGCGGACGGCGCGACGCTCGTCAGCGAGCACACCATCCCCGGGTACCGCTGGGCGGTGCTGGCCGACCCGCAGGGCAACCAGTTCTGCGTGGGCGCGCCCGAGGAGCCGACGAGCGTCGGCTGAGGCGGGGTCGTCCCGTCAGGGCAGCCCGTCAGCGGGCCAGCGCGTCGAGCCGGGCGGCGAGCTCGGCCGGGCGGCTGAGCGCCACGAGGTGGCCGCCCGGCATCGTCTCGACCTCCGCGCCGAGCCGCTCGCGCGCGACGGCGCGCTGGAAGGGCGGCGGGAAGAGCCGGTCGTCGTCGCCCTGCAGCACGACCGTGGGCACGGCGGGCCACGCGCGGGCCGGCCACGGCTCGGCGAAGGACCGCTCGGACGGCTGCCGGTCGCTGCGCTGCACGACGGCCGCGACCGGCTCCGGCACGTCGTGGAAGAAGTCGTCCACGGGGTCGAACGGGCCCAGGCCCGTGGCGGCACGACGCGCGGCGTGGTCCGTCGCCCGCCACCAGTCGCCCCCGCTCTCGCCCGGTCGCGGGATCATCGGGTTGAGCAGCACGAGCAGGCGGACCGCCTCGCGCTCGCACACGAGCGGCCCGACGTACGCGCCCATGGACTGGGCGACGACGACGAGGTCGTCCGTCTCGGCGGGCGCCGTCGCCCGGTGCAGCGTCGTGACCGCGACGTCGGTGAGGTCCGCCCAGCCGTGGCCCTCGTCGTGCTGGGGGAGGTCGACGGCGACCGGCCGGTGGCCGAGCCGGTCGAGCTCCGGGACGAGCAGGTCCCAGTACGCGGGGTCGCCGCCGGCGCCGGGCAGCAGGAGGAACGTCGTCATGGGGGTTCGGACGGTCCGGGACCGCTCATCTCATCGGTCGGTGCGCGGCGCGTCCTGGTCACGGGGGAGCGTCGCCTGCCCGTCCAGAGCGGGGACGTCCTCGGCGGGCTCGCCGGTCGGCGCGACCGCGGTGTCGGCGCCCGCCCGGGCGGCCCGACGGCGGGCCATGAGGACCACCGCCACGACGACCCCGACGACGATCGCGACGAGCACCGCGACGCCCGTCGGCGAGCCCGTCGCGGCGGCGAACGCGGCGGTCCACACCGCCCACCCGACGGTCGCGTAGATCGTCGCGTGCACCGCGCACCCGAGGATCATGGCCGCGAGGTAGCGCCCGAACGGCATGCGCACGACGCCCGCGGCGGCGTTGATCACGGTCTTCGTCCCGGTCGCGAGGAACGACGCGGGCACCGCGAGCACGCCCCACCGCCGCACGGTCTCGATCCCGCGTGCGGCCGACCGCCCGGACAGCCAGGCGTGGACGCGCGCGACCCACGGCTTGACGGGGCGCGTGCGGTCGAGCGTCCACGTCGTGACGAGGCGCGCGATCCAGTAGGTCGCCTGCGTCCGCACGAACGCGATCGCGAAGAAGAAGGCGAACAGCGCGGCGAACGGGGCGCCGTCCAGCGCGTCGGGCACCGCTCAGTCCTGGACGGCGGTGGCCCGCGCGCAGCCCGCGCACGTGCCGAACAGCTCGATGGTGTGCTGGATGTCGACGAACCCGTGCGAGGTGCCGACCTGGTTGGCCCAGGCCTCGACCGTCGGGCCGTCGATCTCGACGGTCCGGCCGCACGCCCGGCACACGAGGTGGTGGTGGTGCTCGCGGCGCTCGCACCGGCGGTAGAGGTTCTCGCCCTCCTCGGTGCGCAGCACGTCCACGTCGCCGCCGTCCGCGAGGCTCTGCAGCGTGCGGTAGACGGTGGCGAGCCCCACGTTGTCGCCGCGCGTGCGCAGGATCTCGTGGAGCTGCTGCGCGCTGCGGAAGTCCTCCAGGTCCTCCAGCGCGTCCGAGACGGCGGCGCGCTGGCGGGTCATGCGCTGCACGGGTCACCTCCGGTGGTGCGGTGGGTCGACCCCGAGGGTACGAGGTCGAGCTCGACGTCGTCGGGGATGTCCGGGTGCGGGTCCCGCGCGACGCGCGGCCGCCGGCGGACCCACAGGGGTCGCAGGACGGCGACGACGAGGTACGTCGCGATCGCGAGGACGACGATCGTCGCACCCGGCGAGACGTTCTTCCAGTACGTGAAGGACAGCCCGACGACGCACACGACCACCCCGACGACCGAGGCGACGAGCATCGTGCGGCGGAACGAGCGCGTGACGAGCTGGGCGACCGCGACGGGGACGATCATGAGGGCGCTGACGAGCAGCAGCCCGACGACCCGCATCGACACGGTCACGGTGAGCGCGGCGACGACGGCGACGGCGATGTTCAGCGTGCGCACGGGCAGGCCGGACGCGCGCGCGAACTCCTCGTCGTGGCTCACCGAGAACAGCGCGGCCCGCAGGCCGACGCCGACGAGCAGGATCACCGCGCTGAGGACGACCGTGAGGACGAGGTCCGACGACGTCACCGTCGAGATCGAGCCGAACAGGTACTGCATGAGGCTGCCGGAGGAGCCGCCCGCGAGGCCGATGAGCAGGACGCCGCCCGCGATGCCGCCGTAGAAGAGGAGCGCGAGCGCGAGGTCACCGCTCGTGCGGCCCCGCTCGCGCACGACCTCGATCGCGACCGCGCCGAGCACCGCCGCGACGACCGCGCCGGGGATCGCGAGCGCGTCGTTCGGCACGACGCCCATCGCCGCGCCGACGAGCCACCCGAGCGCGACGCCGGTGAGCGCGACGTGCCCGATGCCGTCGCCGAGCAGCGAGAGCTTGCGCTGCACGAGGTACGTGCCGACGACGGGGGCGCTGACGCCGACGAGCAGCGCCGCGAGGAGGGCGCGCTGCATGAGCGGGTCGGTGAGCAGCAGGGAGATCTCGGAGAACAGGGTGGTCATGAGGCCGTCCTGGGTGCGTGGCCTGCGGAGAGGTCGGGGTTCAGGGTGTCGGTGAGGCCCGTCTCCGGGCCCGCGGGACGGGTGTCGCCGTCCACGGGCTCGTGCGGGTGCAGGTGCTGGTGCGTCGCGCCCGCGTGCGTGGACGACGCGCGGGGCGGGGCACCGTCGTGCACGACGCGCCCGTGGCGCAGGACGACCGCGCGCTCGACGAGCGGGGCGAGCGCCCCGAGCTCGTGCAGCACCACGAGGACCGTGAGGCCGTCGCCCACGAGCCGCGTCATCGTCGCGGCGAACGCCTCCTGGCTCGGCTTGTCGACGCCCGCGACGGGCTCGTCGAGCACGAGCAGGTCGGGCCGGCGCACGAGGGCGCGCGCGATGAGCACGCGCTGCTGCTGCCCGCCCGAGAGCTCGGCCGTCGAGTCGTCGGCGCGGTCCGCGAGGCCCACGAGCTCGAGCGCCTCGACCGTGCGGTCGCGCCACCCGCGCGGGAGCCGGAGGCGGCCCCCGCCGAGGAGCCCGGACGCGACGACCTCCGACGCGGTGGACGGCATGCCCGAGGGTGCGCTCACGCGTTGCGGCACGTACCCGAGCCGCCGCCACGGCAGCCGCGGGCCGAGCGGCGCGCCGAACAGGTCGACGGAGCCGCGGGAGAGCGGCACGATCCCGACGAGCGCGCGGACCAGCGTCGACTTGCCCGAGCCGTTCGCGCCGAGGAGCGAGACGACCTCGCCCGCGCGGACCGAGAGGTCGATGCCGCGCAGGATCTCGCTCCCGCCGAGGGTCACGTGGACGTCGCGCGCGGCGATCAGCTCCGGTGCGTCCGTCATGCGCACGCGAGGCCGGACGTGAGCGCCTCGAGGTTGGACTCCATGACCTCACGGTAGTCCGTCGCGCCCTCCGCGAGGCTCTCGAGCGGGTCGAGCAGCGCGGTCCGGACGCCGAGGTCGTCGGCGAGCGTCTGGGTCACCTTGGGGCTGACGAGCGTCTCGAAGAAGAGCGTGGTCACGCCGTTCTCCCGGACGACCTCGCCCACCTCGCGCAGGCGCGCGGGGGAGGGCTCCGCCTCGGGGTCGATCCCGGAGATCCCGACCTGGTGCAGGTCGTAACGTTCGGCGAGGTAGCCGAAGGCCTCGTGGGAGGTGACGAGCGTCGCACCCGCGCACGGGGCGAGCGCCTCGGCGAACTCGGCGTCCAGGTCGTCGAGGTCCGCGGTGAGGGCGGCGGCACCGGCCGCGTAGTCGTCGGCGTGGTCGGGGTCGAGCGCGGAGAGCTCGTCGGCGACGGCGTCGCCCACCGAGGCCAGACGGGTCGGGTCGAGCCAGAAGTGCGGGTCCGTGGGGCCGTGGTCGTGACCGTCGCCGGACTCGTCCGCGTGCTCGGCGTGCTCCTCCGCGGTCTCGTCCGCGTGGTCGCCCTCGCCGCCGGGGTGCTCCTCGAGCCCGGCCGACGCCGCGGCGTCGACCACGTGCTCGGGGGCGCGCTGCTCGATGCCCTCGTCGACCGCGGGCTGGAACCCCGAGAGGTAGACGACGAGGTCGGCGTCGCCGATCGAGCGGACCTGCGCGGGTGCGAGCTCGAGGTCGTGCGGCTCGGCCGCGGGCGGCGTGAGGTTCGCGACGTCGACGTGCTCCCCGCCGACCTGCTCGACGACGTACTGGAGCGGGTAGAACGACGCGAGCACCTGGAGCCGGCCGTCGTCGCCGCCTCCTCCTCCCGAGCCGCCGTCTCCGGGGGAGTCGCCGAGGGAGCACGCCGCGACGAGCGCGGCCGTGGCGAGGGCGGCGGTGGTGGCGAGGGCGCGACGGCGCCGGGCGGGGGAGCGGTGCATGACCACCAGTCTCCGCCTTCTTGAGAATGAATGTCAAAACCGTTCCCGGTGAGCCGGGTCACGGCCGGGTACGCTGGTCGGTCGGCGCCCGTGCGGGCGTCGCCCACCCGTCCAGCCCCCACGAGCCACGTGCGGGGCCGTGAGCACCAGGAGTGATGTCCGTGGCCGCAGCGCCCTCACCCACCGCCCGTCTCGACGCCGTCGTCTCCCTCGCCAAGCGGCGCGGGTTCGTCTTCCCCTCGGGCGAGATCTACGGCGGCACCCGCTCCGCGTGGGACTACGGGCCCCTGGGCACCGAGCTCAAGGAGAACATCAAGAAGCAGTGGTGGCGCGCGATGGTCACGAGCCGCGACGACGTCGTGGGCCTCGACTCGTCCGTGATCCTGCCGCGCCAGGTGTGGGTCGCGTCGGGCCACGTGGGCGTCTTCACCGACCCGCTGACGGAGTGCCTGCACTGCCACAAGCGGTTCCGCGAGGACCAGATGATCGAGGAGTTCGAGGAGAAGAAGGGCCGTGCGCCCGAGGGCGGCCTCGCCGAGATCGTCTGCCCGAACTGCGGCACGCGCGGGCAGTGGACCGAGCCGCGCGACTTCAACATGATGCTCAAGACGCACCTCGGCCCCGTCGAGGACGAGTCGGGCCTGCACTACCTGCGCCCCGAGACGGCGCAGGGCATCTTCGTGAACTTCGCCAACGTCATGGGCGCGAGCCGCAAGAAGCCGCCGTTCGGCATCGGCCAGATCGGCAAGTCGTTCCGCAACGAGATCACGCCCGGCAACTTCATCTTCCGCACGCGCGAGTTCGAGCAGATGGAGATGGAGTTCTTCGTCGAGCCCGGCACGGACGCCGAGTGGCACCAGTACTGGATCGACACGCGCACCGACTGGTACGTGGACCTCGGCATCCAGCGCGACAACCTGCGCCTGTACGAGCACCCGCAGGAGAAGCTCTCGCACTACTCGACCCGCACGGTCGACATCGAGTACCGCTTCGGCTTCTCCGGCTCGGAGTGGGGCGAGCTCGAGGGCATCGCGAACCGCACCGACTTCGACCTCAAGACGCACGCCGAGCACTCCGGCAAGGACCTGTCGTACTTCGACCAGACGAAGAACGAGCGCTGGGTGCCCTACGTCATCGAGCCGGCCGCGGGTCTCACGCGCTCGCTCATGGCGTTCCTCGTCGAGGCGTACACCGAGGACGAGGCGCCGAACGCGAAGGGCGGCGTGGACACGCGCACGGTCCTGCGCCTCGACCACCGCCTCGCGCCGGTCAAGGCCGCCGTGCTCCCGCTGAGCCGCAACGAGCAGCTCTCGCCCAAGGCGAAGGACCTCGCGACGGAGCTCCGCAAGTACTGGAACGTCGACTTCGACGACGCCGGCGCCATCGGCCGCCGGTACCGCCGCCAGGACGAGATCGGCACGCCGTTCTGCATCACGGTCGACTTCGACACGCTCGACGACCAGGCCGTGACGATCCGCCACCGCGACTCGATGAGCCAGGAGCGCGTCGCGCTCGACAAGGTCACCGAGTACCTCGCCGGGCACCTGCTCGGCGCCTGACGCGTCAGCGGCCCGGCGCACCGGCGCCGGGCACGCAGGAGGGGCGGGACCGTACGGTCCCGCCCCTCCTGTCGCGTCTCGTCGGGACGCGTCGCCCCCAGCGGCCTCGCGCTAGCGGGCCGCCCCCTTAGCCCTGTTGAGCAGGCCGATCACCAGGCTCACGACGAGCACGATGATGCCGATCCAGATGAGGATCTTCGCGGCCTCGATGGCGACGCCGAGGATGAGGAGCACGGCGCCGACGATGACCAGGATGAGCCAGAGAGGCATGTCGTCCCTTTCGTCCGTGTCCGGCCTGGATTGCCGGACCTCCTCAACACTGCCACGACCGTGCGCTGCTCGCTCGTCGAAACGGGGCTCGTCGTGCAGCGGGAGCCGGGTGGGACAATGGAGCGCGTGACTGCACCCGCTCCTGCCCTCAGCACGACGACCGACCGCCCCGACCCGCGGACCGGTCCGCTCGTGGCGCCGCTGCGGATCGGCCCGATCGTCGTCCGGACGCCGGTGGTCCTCGCCCCGATGGCCGGCGTCACGAACCGCGCGTTCCGCACGCTGTGCCGCGAGGCCGGCGCGTCCGGCGGCGACGACCCCGGCCTCTACGTCGCCGAGATGGTCACGAGCCGCGCGCTCGTCGAGCGCAACCCCGAGGCGCTGCGCATCGTGACGTTCGGCGCCGACGAGACGCCGCGGTCCGCGCAGGTGTACGGCGTGGACCCCGCGACCGTCCGCGAGGCCGTGCGCATCATCGTCGCCGAGGACCGCGCCGACCACGTCGACCTGAACTTCGGCTGCCCGGTGCCCAAGGTCACGCGCAAGGGCGGGGGAGCGGCGCTGCCCTGGAAGCGCGACCTGTTCACGGCGATCGTGCAGGGCGCGGTCGAGGCCGCCCGCCCGTACGGGGTCCCCGTGACCGTGAAGATGCGCAAGGGCATCGACGACGACCACCTCACGTACCTCGAGGCGGGTCGGATCGCGGAAGGCCTGGGCGTCGCCGCCGTCGCGCTGCACGCGCGCACCGCCGCCGAGCACTACTCCGGCACGGCCGACTGGTCCGCGATCGCGCGGCTCAAGGAGGCCGTGACGAGCGTGCCGGTGCTCGGCAACGGCGACATCTGGTCGGCCGAGGACGCCGTGCGCATGGTGCGCGAGACCGGGTGCGACGGCGTCGTCGTCGGGCGCGGCTGCCAGGGCCGGCCGTGGCTGTTCGCCGACCTCGCCGCGGCGTTCGCGGGCCGCCCGGAGCGCGTGCGCCCCGGGCTGCGCGAGGTGGCGGGCACGATCTACCGCCACGGCGAGCTCATGATCGAGTACTTCGACGGCGACGAGGGCAAGGGCATGCGCGACCTGCGCAAGCACATGGCCTGGTACCTCAAGGGCTACGCGGTGGGCGGCGACGCGCGCCGCGCGCTCGCGATGGTCTCGACGCTCGCCGAGCTGCGCGCGCTGCTCGGCGACCTCGACCAGGTCGCGCCCTACCCCGGCGAGGCCGCGGAGGGTCAGCGCGGCCGGGCCGGGTCGCCCAAGACGCCGCACCTGCCGTACGGCTGGCTCGACTCGCGCGAGCTCGACGCCGAGCACGAGGAGCGCCTGCGCGAGGCCGAGCTGAGCGTCTCCGGCGGCTGAGCGCCGCCTCCTCGCCGACCGCTCCGCGCTGCCCTGCGCCGACGGGACGAGAAGCACGACGGCCGGGACCCCCGCGGGGGTCCCGGCCGTCGTGCACGACGCGGCGGCGTCGGTCAGTGCGCGCGCAGCCAGACGGTCGTGTCGGACGGGACGCGGACCTGCGGGTCCGCGGAGCGGTCGGTCAGGACCGGGCCGGAGGCCACGAGGACCTCCGCGCCGTGCGGCAGGACCACGGGCTCGGCGCCCAGGTTCGCGAGCACGACGACGTCGCGGTTGCGGAAGGCGACGACGTCCGCCGAGCCGGCGAACTCCTCGACCCACGCGAGCGTGCCCGCGCCCAGACGCTCCGCGCGACGCGTGGCGAGGGCCGTGCGGTACGTCTCGTAGGTCGAGCCCTCGACGCCGCGCTGGACGTCCGCGGCGTAGCGGCCGTACGACTGCGGCTGGGGGAGCCAGGTCTTGCCGGACGGCCCGAACCCGAAGCCCTCGGCGTCGGCGCGCCAAGGGAGGGGGATGCGGCAGCCGTCGCGGCCCGCCTCGGCGCCCTGGGTGCGGAAGAACGCGGGGTCCTCGCGGACGTCGTCGGGCAGGGCGGTGTGCTCGGGGAGACCGAGCTCCTCGCCCTGGTAGAGGTACGACGACCCGGGCAGGCCGAGCATGAGCAGCGACGCGGCGCGCGCACGGCGCAGGCCGAGCTCCTCGTCGGGCTGCGGGTCGTGGGCGAAGATGCCGTTGGGGCGCAGGCCCGGGTCGGCCAGGCCGAGGCGCGACGCGTGGCGCACGACGTCGTGGTTCGACAGGACCCACGTCGTGGGCGCGCCGACCTCGTCGTTCGCGTGCAGCGACGCCGCGATCACGGTGCGCAGCGGCGCGGCGTCCCAGCCGGTGGTGAGGAACGAGAAGTTGAACGCCTGGTGCATCTCGTCCGGGCGCACGTAGCGCGCGAGGCGCGAGAGCGGCTCGACCCACGCCTCGGCGACGAGCGCACGGTCGCCGTCGTACTCGGCGAGGACGCGGTGCCACGCGCGGTAGATCTCGTGGACGCCGTCCTGGTCGAACATCGGGCCGGAGTTCCCGGCGCCCGTCGAGCCGTCCTCGGGGGCGCCCGGGTCGGTGCCCTCCTCGCCGTCGGCGGCCTCGGTGCCCTCGACCATCGAGACGGTGCCGTCCCAGTCGGGCAGGCCGTCGGCCTTGATCATGCCGTGCGCGACGTCGACGCGGAACCCGTCCACGCCCTTGTCGAGCCAGAAGCGCAGGACCTGCTCGAACTCCTCGCGGACCTCCGGGTTGTCCCACGCGAGGTCGGGCTGGGTCGAGTCGAAGAGGTGCAGGTACCACTGCCCGGGCGTCTCGCCCTCGGCGCCGGTCACGGGGCGGGCGTTCGCACCGGCCGTGACGCGGGTCCACGCGGGGCCGCCGAAGATGGACTGCCAGTTGTTCGGGGGCAGCTCGCCGTGCTCGCCCTCGCCCTCGCGGAAGATGTACCGCGCGCGCTCCGGCGAGCCCTCGGGCGACGCGAGCGCCGCCTGGAACCAGGCGTGCTGGTCCGACGTGTGGTTCGGGACGAGGTCGACGATGATCCGGATGCCGCGCGCGTGCGCCTGGGCGAGGAGCTCGTCGAAGTCCGCGAGCGTGCCGAACAGCGGGTCCACGTCGCGGTAGTCCGCGACGTCGTAGCCCGCGTCCTTCTGGGGCGAGCGGTAGAACGGGCTCAGCCAGACGGCGTCGACCCCGAGCTCGGCGAGGTGGTCGAGCTTCGAGGTGATGCCGGGCAGGTCGCCGACACCGTCGCCGTCGCCGTCCGCGAAGGAGCGCGGGTACACCTGGTAGATGACGGCGTCGCGCCACCACTCGGGGGCCTCGCCCGGCCCGGTGTGCACGAGCGCGCCCGTGCTGAAGGGCGCCGGGGCGGTGGCCAGCCCGGTGCTGGTCGCGGCGGCGGTCGGCGTCGAATCGATACGAGTCATCGAGCTGTCGGTCCTCACGTACGTGGTGCTGGGGTTTTCAGGGGATCTTCCGGTGGTGGTCACTCGGCTGGCGGAGCGGGGTGTCGCCGACCCTCCGTCGAGTGTAAGCGCTTGCGGTGCGGTGCCGACGAGGGGTCGGCGGACGCCCGCAGCGAGGTGCGTGGACTTCCGGGCGCCGGTCTCAGGCGGTCGGCGAGCCCGCCGCGGCGACCGTGCTCGCGTCCGTCGCGGACGCCGCGCGGGCCGGGGCTGCCCCGGTCGAGTCGCGGACGATGAGCTCCGGCTGGAAGAGGAGCTCGGTCCGCGGTGCCCGCTCGCCCGCGATCTCCGTGAGCAGCGCGCTCACGGCGGCGTGCGCCATGGCGCTCACGGGCTGGCGCACGGTGGTGAGCGGCGGGTCGGTGAAGGCGATGAGGGGCGAGTCGTCGTAGCCGAGCACCGAGACGTCCTGCGGCACGCGCAGCCCGCGCGAGCGCGCCGCACGGATGGCGCCGAGCGCCATGAGGTCGGAGCCGCAGACGATCGCGGTGTGGCCCGAGTCGATGAGCTCGCCGCCTGCGGCCTGGCCGCCCTCGACGGTGTAGAGCGTCACGACGACGTGCTGGGCCGCTTCCGTCTCGTCGCTGACGAGGCCGTGCCGCACGAGCGACTCGGCGAAGCTCGCGAGCTTGCGCTGCGCGGGGACGAAGCGGTCGGGGCCGATCGCGAGGCCGACGCTGCGGTGCCCGAGCGAGACGAGGTGGCGCACCGAGAGCTCGACGCTCGCGACGTCGTCGGGCGAGACGAACGGGGCGTCGATGCCCTCGGCGAAGCCGTTGACCAGGACGATCGGGATGCCCCGGCTGCGCAGCCGCTCGTAGCGCTCGTGGCTCGCCTGGGTGTCCGCGTGCAGGCCCGAGACGAAGACGATGCCGTCGACCGCGTGGTCCATGAGCATGTCGACGTAGTCGTCCTCCGTGGTCCCGCCCGGCGACTGCGTGCACAGCAGCGGCGTGTACCCGTGCTCGGACAGGAGCGACTCGATCGTCTGGGCGAACGCGGGGAAGACGGGGTTCGTCAGCTCCGGGACGACGAGGCCGACGAGGCCGGCGGAGCGGGTGCGCAGCGTCGACGGTCGCTCGTAGCCCAGCACGTCGAGCGCGGCGAGCACCGCCTGGCGGGTCTCGCTCGCGACGCCGGGCTTCCCGTTGAGGACGCGCGAGACCGTCGCCGTGGAGACGCCTGCCTGGGCGGCGAGATCACTGAGACGGGTACGCACATGGGGCAGCGTAGGGGACACCGGACCTCCTCGTCCTGGTCGTCCGGTCGGCGAGCCGCGATCCCCTGTGCGGAGGCGCGCGGACCCGTCGACCGGAGGAGGCGGGTGGGCGCCGGTCGACGCCCTGCAAAGCGTTGCATGAAAGTTACCGCAACGACTTGCACCTGTGCCACCTCCCGCTCTACCGTCGTGCTCATCAGGGTCCGGCGCCGGTGCCAACGCCGGAGCGGGCCGCCCATCACGACACGCTTGGAGTGACCACTGATGCGACGGAGCATCCTTCTTGCCGCCGCGCTGACCACGACGCTGGCGCTGACCGCCTGCTCGTCCGGCGGCTCGGGCGACGAGACCACCGACGAGCCGAGCGCCGAGGGTTCGTCCGCCGGTGGCTCGCTGACCGTCTGGGTCGACGAGACCCGTCAGGACGCCGTGACCGCGGCGGCCGAGTCGTTCGAGACCGAGACGGGCACGACGGTCGACGTCGTGCTCAAGAACTTCGAGGACATCCGGGCGGACTTCCTCGCCCAGGTCCCGACGGGCGAGGGCCCCGACATCACCGTCGGCGCCCACGACTGGCTGGGCGAGCTCACCACGAACGGCGTCGTGGCGCCGCTCGAGCTGGGCGACAAGGCAGCCGAGTTCGAGGACGTCTCCATCGAGGCGTTCACGCAGGACGGCCAGGTCTACGGCCTGCCCTACGCGATCGAGAACATCGCCCTCATCCGCAACACCGCGCTCGCGCCGACCGCCCCCGCCACGTGGGACGAGGCCGTGGCCGCGGGCCAGGCCGCCGGGACGCAGTTCCCGATCCTGGTCCAGTCGGACGGCGACAAGGGTGACCCGTACACCCACTACCCGTTCCAGACGTCGTTCGGCGCCCCTGTCTTCGCGCAGAACGAGGACGGCAGCTACTCGTCCGAGCTCGCGATGGGCGGCCCCGAGGGCCAGGCGTTCGCGCAGTGGCTCGGCGCCCAGGGTGCGGCCGGCGTGCTCAGCCAGGACACGACCTACGACATCGCCGTCGAGGCGTTCAAGAACGGCCAGTCGCCGTTCATCGTCGGCGGTCCGTGGATGATCGACTCGTTCGAGGGCCTCGACCTGTCGATCGACCCGATCCCCACCGCGGGCGGCCAGCCCGCGCAGCCGTTCGTCGGCGTCCAGGGCTTCTACCTGAGCGCGGAGAGCGACAACGCGATCGTCGCGAACGACTTCCTCGTGAACTTCCTGTCCACCGAGGAGGCGCAGCTCGCGCTGTACGAGGCGGGCAACCGTCCGCCGGCGCTGACCGCCGCCGCCGACACCGCCGCCGCGGACGACCCGATCGTCGCGGGCTTCCGCGCCGTGGGTGCCGAGGCCGTGCCGATGCCGTCGATCCCCGAGATGGCTGCCGTGTGGAGCTTCTGGGGCGTCACCGAGGCGGCGATCGTCGCCGGTGCCGACCCGGTCTCGAGCTGGGACAAGATGATCGCCGACATCCAGGGCGCGATCGACTCCTGATCCGGGTGCAGCCCGCCGTCGCGGTGCGCAGGGCTCCTGCGCACCGCGACGGCGCGTCCCGACCTCCGGCCCGGAACGGGCCGCGACGCAGCACGACGACACTCCAGAAGACGCAGCACCCCGCGCGTCCGACGACCTCGGAGGCACCACGATGTCCGCCCCTCAGACCACGGCCGGCGACGAGCGCGTCGGCACCTCCGGAGCCGACGGCCCGCCGCCGCGCGGCGAGCGCCGCCTGCGGCCGCGCGACGCCTCGCACGCGCGCGACTACGGGCCCGGGTTCTTCGTCAAGCTCGCCCTCATGGCGGTCGTGGACGCGCTCGGCGTGTACGTGGTCTGGTCCGCGTGGACGGCGGGCTCGTACGGCATCCTCGCCGCGACGCTCGCGATGCTCGTCGCGGCGAACTGGGTGTACTTCTCCAAGCGGTCCCTGCCGCTGAAGTACATCCTGCCCGGCCTGATCTTCCTGCTCGTCTACCAGATCTTCGTCGTCGGGTACACGGGCTACGTGGCGTTCACCAACTACGGCACGGGCCACAACTCGACGAAGGAGCAGGCGGTCTCCGCGCTGCTCATCCAGAACGAGCGCCGGGTCGAGGGCTCGGCGTCCTCCGCGCTGACCGTCGTCGAGGACGGCGACGCGCTCGGGTTCGCGGTCGTCACCGACGACGGCGAGGTCGAGGCCGGCACGGCCGAGCGGCCGCTGTCGGTCGTCGACGGCGCGACCGTCGAGGACGGCCGCGCGACCGAGGTCCCCGGGTACACGGTCCTGCCGCGCGACCAGGTGCTGCAGCGCCAGGCCGAGGTGACCGAGCTGCGCGTCCCCGTCTCGGACGACCCCGAGGACGGCTCGATCCGCACCACCGACGCCCGCACCGGCTACGTGTACACGTCCGCCCTCGAGTGGGACGCGGCGGCCGACACGATGACCGACACGACGACGGGCACGGTCTACACGCCGAACGACGAGGGCCAGTTCCAGGCGCCCGACGGCTCGACCCTCGCGGTCGGGTGGCGCGTCCCGGTCGGGTTCGACAACTTCGTCACCGCGTTCTCGGACGCCCGCTACGCCCAGCCGTTCGTCAAGATCCTGCTGTGGACGTTCGTGTTCGCGATCGGCTCGGTCGCCACGACGTTCCTGCTCGGCCTGTTCCTCGCGATCGTCTTCAACGACACCCGGATGCGCGGGCGCAAGGTCTACCGGACGCTCATGATCCTGCCGTACGCGATCCCGGGCTTCCTCGCGGCGCTGCTGTGGTCCGGGCTGCTCAACACGCGGTTCGGGTTCATCAACGAGGTGATCCTGGGCGGCGCGCACATCCCGTGGCTCACCGACCCCTGGCTGGCGAAGCTGTCCGTCCTGGGCGTGAACCTGTGGCTGGGCTTCCCCTACATGTTCCTCATCTGCACGGGCGCGCTGCAGTCCCTGCCGTCCGACGTCATGGAGGCCGCGAAGATCGACGGCGCGGGCCGCTGGACCACGTGGCGCGCGATCACGCTGCCGCTGCTGCTCATCTCGACCGCCCCGCTGCTCATCTCGTCGTTCGCCTTCAACTTCAACAACTTCACCCTGATCTACATGCTCACCGGGGGCGGGCCACGCTTCGCCGACGCGTCCGTGCCGCTCGGCCACACGGACATCCTCATCTCGATGGTGTACTCGATCTCCGGCGTCGACGGCTCGGCGCAGAAGGACTTCGGGCTCGCGAGCGCCCTGTCGATCGTCATCTTCGTCATCGTGGGGACGATCTCGGCCATCGCCTTCCGCAGCACGCGCAAGTTCGAGGAGATCAGCTGACATGGCGACCACCCAGGCACCCCCCGTCGTCGGCGGCACCGCCGTCCCGGCGTCCCGGAACCGCATGCGCCCGGGGCGCTGGTTCTCCGAGCTGGGCTGGCGGCACGTCGTCGGCGTGATCGCCGTCGTCTACGCCGCGTTCCCGCTCGTGTACGTCCTGTCGGCGTCGCTGTCGGAGAACGGGACGCTCACCGGCTCCAACTCGCTGTTCTCCGACGTGAGCACCGCGAACTACGCCCAGCTCGGCACCACGATGTTCTGGACGTGGATGGGCAACACGCTCGTCATCGCGGTCGCGACGTCGGTCGGCACCGTGCTCATGGGCGCGGCGGCGGCGTACGCGTTCTCGCGGTTCCGCTTCAGCGGCCGGCGCGCCGGCCTCACGTCCCTGCTGATCATCCAGATGTTCCCGCAGATGCTCGCATTCGTCGCGATCTTCCTGCTGCTCATCGGGCTCGGGAATGTCGTGCCGGTCCTCGGCCTCAACAGCAAGATCGCGCTCGTCGCGGTGTACCTCGGCGGAGCCCTGGGCGTGAACACGTTCCTCATGTACGGGTTCTTCAACACCGTGCCGCGCGAGCTCGACGAGGCCGCGAAGATCGACGGCGCGACCCACACGCAGATCTACTGGACGATCATCCTGCGCCTCGTCGCGCCGATCCTCGCCGTGGTCGCGCTGCTGTCGTTCATCAGCACGTTCGGCGAGTTCATCATCGCGCGCATCGTCCTGTCGTCCGAGAGCAACTGGACCCTCGCCGTCGGGCTGTACGGGTGGGTGTCGTCGCTCAAGGAGGCCAACTGGGGCCTCTTCACGGCCGGTGCCGTCATCTCGGCGCTGCCCGTGCTCGCCCTGTTCCTCTACCTGCAGAAGTACATCGTGGGCGGCCTCACGGCCGGCTCCGTGAAGGGCTGACCGCGTGCACGACGTCGCCACCCCCGTCCCGCACCACGACGGCTCGGCGCTGTACGTCCCCGAGGGCGTCCCCGCCCTCGGGGACACGGTCCCCGTCCGCGTGCGCGTGCCCCGGTCGGCCGGCGTGCGCGACGTGTGGCTGCGCACCGTGCGCGACGGCGAGCCGCGCCTCGCCCCGGCGCGCCTCGACCGCTCGGACGAGCACGAGGACTGGTACGTCGCCGAGGTCCTCGTGCACAACCCGGTGACCGGCTACCGGTTCTTCCTCGACGAGGGCGAGCGCGGCTACCGCTGGCTCAACGGCCGGGGGGTGTGGGACCGCGACGTGCCCGACGCCGCGGACTTCCGCCTCACCGTCCACGAGGGCGCGCCCGCGTGGATGCGCGACGGCGTCGTGTACCAGGTCTTCCCCGACCGGTTCGCGCGCTCGGCCGGGGCCGACGGGCGTCCGCTCCCGGAGTGGGCCGTCCCCGCCGCCTGGGACGACGAGCCGCACGGCGCGGGGCCCGACGTCGGCACGCAGTACTACGGGGGCGACCTCGCCGGGGTCGAGGAGCGGCTCGACCACCTCGTGGCGCTCGGCGTCACGACGCTCTACACGACGCCCGTCTTCCCGGGGCGCTCGAACCACCGCTACGACGCGAGCACGTTCGACCACGTCGACCCGCTGCTCGGCGGCGACGCGGCGTACGCGTCGCTGATCCGCGCCGCGCACGCGCGCGGGCTGCGCGTCATGGGCGACCTCACGACGAACCACACGGGCGCCGGGCACGAGTGGTTCGCGCGGGCGCTCGCGGACCCCGGCGCGCCGGAGCGCGACTTCTACTACTGGACCGACGGCGAGCCCGGGTACGTGGGCTGGCTCGAGCACGCGTCGCTGCCGAAGCTGTCGTACGGCTCGGCCGAGCTCGGGGCGCGCATGATCGACGGGCCCGGGTCCGTCGTCGGGCGCTACCTGCGCGAACCGTTCGGTCTCGACGGGTGGCGCATCGACGTCGCCAACATGACGGGCCGCTTCGGCGCCGAGGACCGCACGCTCGACGTCGCGCGGCGCCTGCGCACGACGATGCGGGGCGTGAGCCCGGAGGCCGCCCTCGTCGCCGAGCACTTCCACGACGCCTCGGGTGACCTCGCGGGCGACGGCTGGCACGCGAACATGAACTACTCGGCGTTCACGCGCCCGGCGTGGACCTGGCTGTCTCCCGCGCACTCGCCCGTGCCCTACCTCGGGCTGCCGGTGCGCACGCCGCGCCGGGCCGGGCCGGCGGTCGTCGAGACGATGCGCGAGTTCGACGCCGTGCTGCCGTGGCGCGTGACCGCGTCGCAGTGGAACATGCTCGGCTCGCACGACACCCCGCGGCTGCGCTCGATCGTCGGCTCGCGCGAGATGGTCGAGGTCGCGGCGACGCTCCTGCTCACCTACCCGGGCACGCCCGTCGTCTTCGCGGGCGACGAGGTCGGGCTCACGGGCCTCAACGGCGAGCACGCGCGCGCGACCATGCCGTGGGACGACGCGGGCTCGGGCCACGGGCGCTGGGACGGCGCGACGTTCGACCTGTACCGGGCGCTCATCGCGGTGCGCCGCGGCTCGGACGCGCTGCGCCACGGCGGCCTGCGCTGGGTGCACGTCGCCGACGACGCGCTCGTCTACCTCCGGGAGACGCCCGAGGAGCGTGTCCTCGTCGCGCTCGCGCGCGCGCCGTGGGGCGGCGTCACGTTGCACCCCGCGCTCGTGGGGCGCGGGGAGCCCGAGCGGCTGCACGGCGCGCTGACCCTCGCCCCGCACGACGGCGGCGCCCGGCTCGCGGGCGACGGCCCGGCCGTCGGGGTGTGGCGCCTGCCCTAGCCGAACAGGTGCGCGACCGCGCGCACCGCGTCGTCGTACTGCGCACGGTCGAACGTGAACGCCCCGAGCGCGGAGTAGTCCCACTCGGGACGGAACGGCTGCGTGAGGTCGCGCCACGTGACGGTCGTCGCGTCGGCGTCGACCGCCACCTCGAACGGCCAGCACCCCGCCTCGTGGCAGTCGCACGCGAGCACCCACGCCCGCCCGCCCGCGGGCACGCGACCCCGCCCGTACCACTGGTGCGCGGCGTCGCCGTAGCGGAAGAACGCGGGGACCAGCCCGCCGTACGCGCCCGCGGGGGAGTACCCGCGCGCCGACTCGAACCGTCCGACGACGTCCACGAGCGACCGGCCGTCCACGTACGGGACGACCTCGACCAGGCCGTCGACGGTGACGGCCCGTAGCTCGAGCGCACGCGCTGCACCCATACGCCGGAGGGTACGCCCACGGCGGCCCGCCCGCCGTCCGCCGGGTGCCGACCGGCGTCGTTACGCTGGGGCCCGTGCAGACGTTCGAGCAGCAGGCGTTCGACCCCGCGGTCGTGGGGACCGGCCCGCGCCCGGCGCGCGGCGAGGAGGGCACGGCGTCGTACTCCGACGCCGACACCGAGCGGTGGTTCGTCGAGTCCGCGAAGTCCCGGGCCCGCACGCCGTTCGAGCGTGACCGCGCGCGCATCGTGCACTCGTCGGCGCTGCGCCGTCTCGGCGCCAAGACGCAGGTGCTCGGGCCGGGCAGCGACGACTTCGTCCGCACCCGGCTCACGCACACGCTCGAGGTCGCGCAGGTGGGCCGCGAGATCGGCAAGGCGCTCGGCTGCGACCCGGACATCGTCGACACCGCGTGCCTCGCGCACGACCTCGGGCACCCGCCGTTCGGGCACAACGGCGAGCGGGCGCTCGCGGACCTCGCGGTCGACGTCGGCGGGTTCGAGGGCAACGCGCAGACGCTGCGCCTCCTCACGCGGCTCGAGCCCAAGGTCGTGGAGGACGGCCGGTCGTACGGGCTCAACCTCACGCGCGCGAGCCTCGACGCGAGCGTCAAGTACCCGTGGGGCGCGGGGGAGGCCCCGCTGCGCGCGGACGGTCGGCCCACGCACAAGTTCGGCGTCTACGAGGACGACCGCCCGGTGTTCGACTGGCTGCGCGCCGGGGCACCCGCGCAGGTGAAGTGCCTCGAGGCGCAGGTCATGGACCTGGCGGACGACGTGTCGTACTCCGTGCACGACGTCGAGGACGCCGTCGTCGGCGGGCGCATCGAGCTCGCCGTGCTCGACGACCCCGACGAGCGCGCGCGCGTCGTGCGCGCCGTCCACTCGTGGTACGGCACCGCGTACGACGAGGCGGCGCTCGACGCCGCGATCACCCGGCTCCAGGGCACCGGGCACCTGGTCACCGGCTTCGACGGGTCGCGCCGCGCGCTCGCCGCGCTCAAGGACGCCACGAGCCAGCTCATCGGCCGGTTCACCGGTGCGGCCCAGGACGCGACGCGGGCGCTGTTCGGGGACGGCCCGCTCACGCGGTACGCGGCGCGTCTCGTCGTGCCCGACGAGACGGTCGCCGAGATCCTCGTGCTCAAGGGCGTCGCGGTCGCGTACGTCATGGCGCCGCGCGAGCAGGAGCCGCTCTACCAGCGCCAGCGCGAGGTGATCGCCGACCTGGTGCACGTGCTTGGCGACCGCGCGCCCGTCGCGCTCGAGCCGTCGTTCGCGGCGGACTGGGAGGCGGCGCCCGACGACGCCGCCCGCCTGCGCGTGGTGATCGACCAGGTCGCGTCGCTCACCGACGTCTCCGCGATGCAGCTCCACGCGCGCCTCGTGCGCCCGCCCGCCTGACCGGCGGGCGCACGGGCCGGGTCAGCCGCGCTCGGCGACCCACGCGTCGCTCGCGCGCTGCACGTCCTCGGCCGTCACCGACTCCGCGACGGTCGCGAAGTACCAGCGGTGCCCGAACGGGTCGCGCACCGCCGCCTGGCGGAACCCCTCGAACCAGTCCGACGGCTCCGCGAGGCTCGACGCGCCGGCCGCGAGCGCCCGCGCGTACGCGGCGTCGGCGTCCTCGACCGGGACGGTGAACGACGCGTGCGTCGGGGCGCCGGGCTCGGGCGCGACCGAGTCCGGCGGGAACGCCTCCGCGACGGTGAACGTGCTGGTCCCCGCCGGGGAGACGAGCCGCAGGTCGGAGTGGATGACGGCGTCGCCCGCCGTGATCGTGTCGACCACCTCGGCGCCGAGCGCGGCCTCGTAGAACGCGATGGCCTCGCGCGCGCCGCTCACCGTGACGTTGGGGTGCAGTGCCGACATCTCCATGGTGTCCTCCTCCTCGTGGTTCCCCACCGACCCGGGGCGGGCCGTCCCCCCATGCTCGTGTCGGCGGGCCGTGCCAGTCTTGGAGGAATGCGACAGGTGTTCGAACCCGCCGGTGCCGGCGCCCCCGCGGGTCCCCGGCGCCCGACGACGTCCGTCCGCGGCCTCGTCGACCCCGCGGCCGCGCGGCGCGGCTTCGAGCTCGTGCGCGTCGAGCCCGCCCCCGACCTCGCCGACCTCGTGGAGCGGCACTGGGTCGTGCGGTGGGACCTGCCGCCCGGCACGGAGTTCACCCAGGTCCTCGTGCCGCACCCCGTCGCGAACGTCGTGGCCGAGGAGTCGGGGTACGTCGCGCACGGGATCCCGCCCGGGCTGTTCGAGCGCACCCTGACCGGGTCGGGCGCCGTCGTCGGCACCAAGCTCCGGCCGGGCGCCTTCCGGGTGCTGCTCGGCCACCCGGACGCCGTGCGTCCGGGCGTGCAGGTCCCGGCCGCGGCGCTGCTCGGCCCGACGGCGGAGCGCACCGGCGCCGCCGCGCTCGCCCTGGCGGTCACCGGCCGCGACGAGGAGGCCGCGCGGACGGTCGAGCCCCTGCTGCGCGCCCGGGCCGAGCGGGTCCGCACCGCGCGCGTGACGCGTGACCTCGACCGGGTCGCGCGGGCGTTCGCGGCGCTCGTCGGCGGCGAGCTCGGGCCGGGGGCGGGCGTGGGCGACCTCGCGGACGTCGTCGGCACGTCCGCGCGCTCGCTGCAGCGGCTGTTCGCCGCGTCCGTCGGCGTGAGCCCCAAGTGGGTGCTCCAGCGGCACCGCGTGCACCTCGCCGCGGACCTCCTGGCGGCGGACCCGGGCCAGGACCTCGCGGCGCTCGCGACCGCCGTCGGCTACTACGACCAGGCCCACCTCGGGGCGGACTTCGCGCGCGCGACGGGCGTCACCCCGGGCGCGTACGCGCGCCGCTGCGCGGCGTCGCGCGCGGCCCTCGTGGGGGCGGCGGCGGGGACCGGCGCCGGGGTGACGGACGCCGCCGCCGGGGCACCCGCCGGGCCGGCCCGGGGCGCATAGACTCGCCTCGTGGCAGGTCTGATTCGACGCGAGGACGTGGAAGCCGTCCGCGACCGCGCGCGGATCGACGAGATCGTCTCCGCGCACGTCACGCTCAAGACCGCAGGCGTCGGCTCGCTCAAGGGCCTGTGCCCGTTCCACGACGAGCGCTCGCCGTCGTTCCACGTGCGTCCCGGCGTCGGGCGCTGGCACTGCTTCGGCTGCGGCGAGGGCGGCGACGTCATCTCGTTCGTGCAGAAGATCGACGGTCTGACGTTCGTCGAGGCCGTCGAGTACCTCGCGGACCGCATCGGCATCCAGCTCCGCTACGAGGACTCCGGCGGCCCGCAGCGCCCGCGCGAGGAGCCCGGCCGCCGCCAGCGCCTGCTCGAGGCGCACCGCGTCGCGGCCCAGTACTTCTCCGAGCAGCTCTTCGCCCCGGGCGCCCAGGCCGCGCGCGCGTTCCTCGCCGAGCGCAGCTTCGAGCGGGCCGACGCCGAGCACTTCGGCGTCGGGTACGCGCCGACCGGCTGGGACAACCTCCAGCGCCACCTCCAGGGCCGGGGCTTCACGCAGGCGGAGCTGGTCGCCTCCGGCCTCATGAGCCAGGGGCAGCGCGGCATCTACGACCGGTTCCGCGGCCGGCTCATGTGGCCGATCCGCGACGTGACGGGCGAGATCATCGGGTTCGGCGCGCGCCGCCTCTACGACGAGGACCAGGGCCCCAAGTACCTCAACACGCCCGAGACCACGCTCTACAAGAAGTCGCACGTGCTCTACGGCATCGACCTCGCCAAGCGCGAGATCGCGAAGCAGAAGCGCGTCGTCGTCGTCGAGGGGTACACGGACGTCATGGCCGCGCACCTGTCCGGCGTGACGACCGCCGTCGCGACGTGCGGCACCGCGTTCGGCTCGGACCACGCGCGCATCGTGCGGCGCCTCCTCGGCGACACGACCGCGGGCGGCGGCATGCAGCTCGCGTCGGGCGCGTCCGTCGGGGGAGAGGTCGTCTTCACGTTCGACGGCGACGCCGCGGGCCAGAAGGCCGCCGTGCGGGCGTTCGGCGAGGACCAGCGCTTCTACGCCCAGACGTTCGTGGCGGTCGAGCCGAGCGGCATGGACCCCTGCGAGCTGCGCATGGCGCGCGGGCCGGACGCGGTGCGCGCGCTCGTCGACGGCCGCCAGCCGCTCTTCGAGTTCGTCATCCGCACGACGCTCGCCTCGTTCGACCTCGACACGGCCGAGGGGCGCGTCGGCGCCCTGCGCGCGGCCGCTCCCGTCGTCGCCGGCATCCGCGACACCGCGCTGCGGCCCGAGTACGCGCGCATGCTCGCCGGCTGGATCGGCACCGACGCGGAGCGCGTCCGGCGCGAGGTCGCCGCGGCCGCCAAGCGCGGCAGCGCGCCCGGGCCCGTGCGGACCGCCCGGCCCGACGACGCCCGCCCCGGCGCCGAGGCCCGGCCGCCCGAGCCCGAGGTCCCCGCGCTGCCCTCGCCCGACCCGCGCGACCCCGTCGCGCGCCGGGAGCGTCTCGCGCTCGCCGCCGTCCTCCAGTACCCCCAGCACGTGCCGCCGATGTTCGACGACCTCGGCGAGGACGCGTTCGCCGTCCCGGCCTGGCGTGCCGTGCACGCCGCGATCCGCGCCGCGGGCGGCGTGCGCGAGGGCAGGTCGCTCGGCGCCGGGCACTGGGTCGAGGCGGTCGTCGAGCAGGCCGCCGAGCCCGTGCGCGGCCTCGTGACCGAGCTCGCCGTCGCGCCCCTGCCCGAGGACCGGGAGAACGTCGTCGGCGGCTACGTCGCGGGCGTCGTGCGCGGCCTCGTCGACCTGGGCCTCACGCGCCGCGTCGCCGACGCGAAGAGCCGGCTCCAGCGGCTCGACCCGTCGGTCGACCTCGCCGCGTACCAGGAGGCGTTCGCCGCGCTCCTCGCCGTCGAGGCCGAGCGCCGCACGCTGCGCGAGGGCGAGATCGCCTGACCCCCACCGCTCGACCGGCGAGGGCCGCGGCGCAGCCGATACCGGGTGCGGCTCAGAGCCCGCCCGGGTGCGGCGAGAGCCAGTCGGTATGGCGCTCCCGCAGGGTGTCGCGTTCGGCCTCGGTCGGGAGCAGGACGTCGGCGCCCCCGTCGTACGGGCAGTAGAGCCACGAGAGGTCGTGCGCGCCGATGACGAGGTGGCACTGGTCGTCCGCTGCCCCGAGCAGGAGCGCGTCGATCTCCTGCGGGGACCGATCCGACACCGCCCAGAAGTACTGAGGGGCGTCGTCGCCGTCCGGGGTGCTGCTCCGCCAGGGCCACGCTCCGGGCAGACGGCGCTTCGTCCAGCCCGCAGCCAGGTCCCGCCAGTCCCAGTCGACACCGACGACGTACACGCCGTGGAAGGCGCGGGAGTCGGAAGAGCCGAGCAGCTCGTGCAGGATCGTGCGGTGCCGCCGCACGATCTCCTCGTCGTCGGTCGCGTTCTCGGCGCATCGCTTCGACTCGGGGAGACTGTGGAACCGGACCCACCTGTCGGGGTGCTCGACTCGCAGCACGTGCGCGAGCGGCTCGACACCGGGCCACCTGCGCTCCCAGAGCTCGGTGAGGCGCGTCGCCCGCGCACTGACCTCTCCGTGCGCGAACGCACCGTGGCGCCCTTGCAGGCGCCGCCAGCGGCTCCTCGCGGCACCACGCGCTTCCACGGCCTTGGACTCGAGCCCGGCGCGGAGCGAGTCGAGCGCTGACGGCAGATGCATGGACGTGAGCGTAACGATCCTCAACCGGCCACCACCGCGAAGGTTCGCCGCCCCCGGTCCGCCGACCGGACAGCGACCCGACCTCCGGAGACACGGACACGAGCAAGCGGACGGGTGCGATGAGTGCGTCTGGGTCGCTCGAGGAAAAGAAAACCCCCACCCGGGGATCCGGATGGGGGCGATGGCTCCCGCGGTAGGACTTGAACCTACGACCGTCCGATTAACAGTCGGATGCTCTGCCAGCTGAGCTACGCGGGATCGACCATGGCCGTCGGGGTTTGCACCGCAGCGACCGGGGAAAACTCTAGCAGGCTCAGAGGGGTAGTCCGGACGCCGACCGGACCCGACCCTCGGCCGCGTCGACCCGTGCCTCGACCTCCGGGTCCGTCAGGTCCAGCCCGGGGTCGGCGACGACCTGCGAGAAGAGCTCGCCGTCCGCGTCCCGCCGCACGGCGACGCGCGCGGTGAGGCCTGCGGCGAACGTCACGGTCTCCGAGAGCACGACCGACGACTGCACGCGCTCACGCAGCGTCTGCGCGAGCGACGTGCGGCGCGGGTCGGCGAGGCGCAGGGCCAGGGGAGGGGCGCCGTCGACCCACGAGACCGTGATCGTCGCGCTCTCCGGGTCGTACCCCGCCCGGTCGACGTTCGACCAGAGGCGCCGGACGACGGTCGTCCCGCCGGCGTCGCTCGTGAGGAGCCCGGCCCGCGTCGCGACGGCCCACGACCCGTCGGCGAGCTCCGCCGACGCGAGGACACGATCGGTGGCCGGGAGGTCGAGCGCACGGCGGACAGGGTCGGGCAGCGCGGGACGGCGGAACCAGGACACGTCCCCACCGTAGCGGCTCTCCGACCGCCTGCCGCACGGGCGGTATGCTCGCCCGCGCGCCCCGTTAGCTCAGCTGGTCAGAGCAGGAGACTCATAATCTCTCGGTCGCGGGTTCAAGTCCTGCACGGGGCACCCTTCCGCGTCGCGCGTGCGGCGCGAGCGTCCGCGCGGTGTCATGGCCTCATGACGGTGCGGACCAAGCGCGTGTACGAGCCGGCCGAGGAGCAGGACGGGTTCCGTGTGCTCGTCGACCGCCTGTGGCCGCGCGGCGTGAGCAAGGAGGCGGCGCACGTCGATCTGTGGCTCCGGGACGTGGCGCCGTCGACGGACCTGCGGCGCTGGTTCCACCACGAGGAGCGGTTGTTCGACGAGTTCGCCGAGCGGTACCGCGCCGAGCTCGACGCCCACGGCGACGCGGTCGCGGAGCTGCGGGACGTCGTCGGGCAGCACCCCGTGGTGACGCTGGTGTACGGGGCGAGGGACGAGCAGCACAACCAGGCCGTGGTGCTGCGCGACTACCTCGCGGCGAGCGCCTCGTCCTGAGCGCCCCGGGACGCGGGAACCTGGTCCGGGCGGTCGAGGTCGCGGCGCAGGTCACGGTCGAGGGCGTGGCGCAGCCGGGGCCCGAGCGGGCGTTCGACGGCGCGGTGGATCACCCAGGCGAGGGCGAGGCACACCGCGACCGCCACCGCGAGGGTCGCGGCGCGCGAGAGGTACGGGTGCACGGACTCGATGACCCATCGCCCCCAGGACGAGTGCACGAGGTAGAGCGGGTACGTGAGGGCGCCGAGGGCGGTGAGCCAGCCCCAGGAGACGCGGGCGAGCGGGGTGAGCGTCGCCACGGCGACGAGCGCGAAGCACACGACGATCGCGACCCACCACGCGGTGGGGGAGACGACGACGTCGGTGCTGTTCTCGATGCGGCCGGACTGGATCCGGCCGGAGAGCGCCGCACCGAGGAGCACGTTCAGCGCGAGCGCGAGCCAGAGGACGGGGGAGCGGCGCTCGCGGGTCAGCAGGTAGAGCACCATGCCGCCCGCGAAGAGCGGGGCGTCGGGGGCGACGAGCACCGTCGCTGCCAGCTCGGAGCCGGTCTGGGTCGCGACCGCGCCGGCGACGGGCCACAGCACGACGAACGCGAGGACCCGCGCCCGGGTGAGGCCGACGGCGACGAGCACGCCGACGAGGACGTAGAACCGCAGCTCGGACCAGAGCGTCCAGTAGACGGCCTCGAGGTCGGGGATCCCGAACGCGCGCTGGACCATGGTGAGGTTGGCCGCCGCCTGCGGCAGGTCGACGTCGCGCCGGCCGGGGACCACGAGCACCAGCAGGACCACCGTGAGCAGCACGGAGGCCCAGTATGCGGGGAAGAGCCGCCCGGCGCGCGACGCGACGAAGCCGCGCACGTCGCGGCCCCACGCCGTCATGAGGATGACGAAGCCGCTGACGACGAAGAAGAGCTGAACCCCGAGGGACCCGTAGGCCGTGACCGCCTGGGCGTCGGGGAGGGAGGCGCTCGTGCGCGCGCCCCACGCGTGGTGGTTGACGGCGACGAAGTGGTAGACGAGCACCGCAGCTGCTGCCGCGAACCGGAGTCCGTCGAGCACGGCGAGGCGGGGGTTCTGCGTGGGCATCCGCGGCACGTTACCGAATCGTGATCAACGCCGCCTGGGAACGGCGTCCGGCGTGCGCGGAGTGCGCAGTTCTGGCACCGTGTGCGGGCCGGAGAACCCGGCGGCGCGGTGGGGGCGGCGTCCCGACGACCGAGGAGGTCCTGTGGCACCGAGCATGAGCTCGACCGGCAAGGCGGCAGCACGCGGCGCACGCGGCAGCAAGACCCTGGAGCTCCTGGCCCGCGGGGGCTACGCGGTGAGCGGCTTGCTCCACCTCGTCGTCGGCGTCCTCGCCGTGCAGGTGGCGACGGGCTCGGCCTCGAGCGAGCAGGCCGACCAGACCGGTGCGCTCACCGCGATCGCGCAGACGCCGGGCGGCACCGCGCTGCTCTGGTTCGCCGTCGTGGCGTTCGCGGCGCTCGCCCTGTGGCAGGTCACGGTCGCGCTGAGCGGCGCGGCCGAGACGTCCGACCGGCTCAAGGCCGCGGGCAAGGCCGTCCTCTACCTGGCGCTCGGGGTGATCGCCCTCCAGGTCGTGACCGGGTCCGCCGGCGGCTCCGGCCAGGAGGAGAGCATGACCGCGACCCTCATGGAGAAGCCCGGCGGCGTGCTGCTCGTCGGCGCGGTCGGGGTGGGCATCATCGCCGGTGGCGTCTACCACGTCGTCAAGGGGTGGCGGAAGAAGTTCCTCGAGGACCTCCAGGGCGGGACCAGCGGGCACCTGGGCCGTGCCGTGGTGACGCTCGGGCGCGTCGGGTACATCGCCAAGGGCATCGCGCTCGGCGTGCTGGGCGTGCTGTTCGTCGTGGCCGCGGTCCAGCACGACCCGCAGCAGGCGGGCGGCCTCGACAGCGCGTTCGCCACGCTCGCGGCGCAGCCGTTCGGGGTCGCGCTCCTCGTCGCCGTCGGTCTGGGCTTCGCGGCCTACGGGCTCTACTCGTTCGCGCGGGCGCGGTACGCGCGGATGTGACGCGCGCCCCGGTGCGAGGCCGGGGACGACGGCCGGACGTCGTCGTGCGCATGGAAGAATGGTGACCATGGCGATGAGAGAGATCCGGACCATCCCGGACCCCGTGCTCCGCACCCCCTGCGACGAGATCACCACCATCGACGACCGGGTGCGCTCTCTCGTCGCCGACCTCGTCGAGACGGTCGACCACGAGGGACGCGCGGGGCTCGCCGCCAACCAGATCGGCGTCAACCTCCGGGCGTTCTCGTGGAACATCGACGACGAGATCGGGTACGTGCTCAACCCGCGCATCGTCGAGCTGTCCGACGACTACCAGGACGGCGACGAGGGCTGCCTCTCGGTCCCCGACCTCTGGTACCCGACGCGTCGCGCCTGGTACGCGCGCGTGGTCGGCACCGACCTCGACGGCAACGAGGTCGTGGTCGAGGGGACCGAGCTCATGGCCCGGTGCCTCCAGCACGAGTGCGACCACCTCGACGGCATGCTCTACCTGGACCGGCTCGACCGCTCCGTGCGCAAGAAGGCGATGCGCGAGCTGCGCGAGCACCTCTGACGGGGTTGTGCCCGGTCGGTCCCGGGCACGCCCGCCCGATCTCTCGCGCGCACGCGCGATGTCGTGCAAGATGAGCACGAGACACGCCGCGACACCTGTGCGAGCGCTGTGGACCCGCCCTGGGTGAGGACGTTGGGGAAGACGAAACCTCGACCTAGGGAGGCAGACATGGCCGGTGCCATCACCCGCGGTGTTCTTTACGTGCACTCAGCACCGCGTGCTCTGTGCCCGCACATGGAGTGGGCCGCGGGCAACGTCCTCGGCGTGCGCGTGTCGCTCGACTGGACCGAGCAGCCCGCCGCGCGCGGCCTCTACCGGGCCGAGTACTCGTGGCAGGGGCCGCAGGGGACGGGCGCCAGGCTGGCCTCCGCGCTGCGCGGGTGGTCCCACCTGCGGTACGAGGTGACCGAGGAGCCCAGCCACGGGGTCGACGGCGGCCGCTGGTCCCACACGCCCGACCTCGGCATCTTCTACGCCCAGACGGACGTGCACGGGAACATCGTCGTGCCCGAGGACCGGATCCGGGCCGCGCTCGAGCAGGTGAGCGAGCCCTGGGCCATGCGCGACGCCCTCCACCTCGCGCTCGGCAAGGCCTGGGACGACGAGCTCGAGCCGTTCCGCTACGCCGGCGCGGGCGCGCCGGTGCGCTGGCTGCACCGCGTCGGCTGACGCTCGCGCGCGCCTGTCGGCAGCGACTGCCCACGAACGCCCGTCCGCAGGGACGACGAAGGGCGCCTCCCCGAGGTCGGGGAGGCGCCCTTCGCGTCGTCGTGGTGCGTGGTCAGACGCTGGCCACGGCGAGGGCGACGTTGTGGCCCCCGAAGCCGAACGAGTTGTTGATCGCGACGACGTTGCCGCTCGGCAGCGGCGCGGGCGTGTCGCGCACGAGCGGCACCTGGAGCTCCGGGTCGGGGTTCGTCACGTTGATCGTCGGGGGAGCGAGGCGCTCCGCGACGGCCTTGATCGTGAAGATCGACTCGAGCGCGCCGGCGCCGCCGAGGAGGTGCCCGGTCATCGACTTGGTGGCCGAGAGCAGCACGTGGTCGGCGTCGTCGCCCAGGAGCGAGCGGATGGAGCGGGTCTCGGTGAGGTCGCCCACCTTGGTCGAGGTCGCGTGCGCGTTGACGTGCACGACGTCCCGCCCGGTGACACCGGCCTCCTCGAGCGCACGGCGCATCGCCGCGACCTGGCCCCGGCCCTCCGGGTCGGGAGAGGTGATGTGGTAGGCGTCGGAGGACAGCCCGACGCCCGCGAGGCGCGCGTAGACGCGGGCGCCGCGGGCCGCGGCGTGCTCGGCGCTCTCGAGGACGACGACGCCCGAGCCCTCGCCGATGACGAAGCCGTCGCGGTCGACGTCGTACGGGCGCGACGCGCCCTGGGGGTCGTCGTTGCGCAGCGAGAGCGTGCGCGAGGCGGCGAAGGCCGCCATCGGCATGGGGTGGATCGTGGCCTCGGTGCCGCCGGCGACGACGACGTCCGCGCGGCCCGCGCGGATCATGTCGACGCCGTAGCCGATCGCCTCGGCGCCGGACGCGCACGCGGAGACGAGAGCGTGGGCGCCCGCCCGGGCACCGAGCTCGAGCGAGACGTACGCGGTGGGCGAGTTCGGCATGAGCATGGGCACGGTCATGGGCAGCATGCGGCGCGCGCCGCGCTCCCGCAGCGTGTCCCAGCCGTCGAGCGTGGTCCAGATGCCGCCGATGCCCGACGACACGACCGTGCCGAGCCGGTCGCCGTCGACCTCGGGGCTGCCCGCGTCCGCCCACGCCTCGCGCGCGGCGATGATCGCGTACTGCGTGGAGGGGTCCATGCGCTTGATCTCGGGGCGCGCGAGGACCTCGGCCGGGTCGACCTTGATCGTCGCGGCGAACGTCACCGGGATCTCGTAGCGCTCCGCCCAGTCGTTCTCGAGCGTGCGCGCGCCGGACTCGCCGGCCAGTGCCGCGGCCCAGGTGGAGGGCACGTCGCCGCCGAGCGGCGTGGTGGCGCCGAGGCCGGTGACGACGACTTCAGTAGCGGCAGACATGGTGCTCCTCGGGGGTTGCGGCGGGGGCGGGAGGACGAGCGGGCCGGCGTGGGTGACGCCGGCCCGCCCGCAGGCCTGCGAGGCAGGCGGGGCGTGCTCAGGCCTGGGCGCCCGTGATGAAGGACACGGCGTCGCCGACCGTCGTGAGGTTCTTGACCTCGTCGTCCGGGATGCGGACCCCGAACTTGTCCTCGGCGTGGGTGACGATCGTCATCATCGACAGCGAGTCGATGTCGAGGTCGTCGGTGAAGGACTTCTCGAGCGCGACGGCGTCGGTCGGCAGACCCGTCTCCTCGGCGACGATCTCCGCGAGGCCGGCGAGGACTTCCTGCTCGGTGTAGGCCATGGTTTCTCCTTGTCGTGGGGCCGGCGGCGACCGGTCCCGGTGGCGGTGCCCGGTGGGTGTGCCGGGCGGTACTTCGTCAGACGGTGCGCGCGACGGACGGGTCCGCCGACGGCGTGGGTCCTCCCCGCGGGGAGGGCGGCCGTCCGTCCAGGGTGATTCTCCCCTACGGCAGCACGACCACCTGCGCCGCGTAGACGAGCCCGGCGCCGAACCCGATCTGGAGGGCGAGGTCGCCGGAGCGGACCTGCCCCTCGTCGAGCAGGCGCCGGGTCGCGAGGGGGATCGAGGCGGCCGACGTGTTGCCGGTCTCCGCGATGTCCCGGGCGACCGCGACGGACGCGGGGAGCTCGAGCTGCTTGATCATCTGGTCGATGATCCGCATGTTCGCCTGGTGCGGCACGAACGCGCCGATGTCGGCCGGGGCGACCCCGGCCTCGGCCATCGCCTTGGCGGCGACGGGGGCCATCTGGAACGCGGCCCACTTGAACACGCTCTGACCGTCCTGGCGCAGCGTGGGCCACCCGAGCGAGGGGTCCTCGCGCAGGTCCGACCACGCGTGCGTCTGGCGGATCGCCTGCGCCTTGCCGCCGTCGGAGCCCCACACCGTCGGGCCGATGCCCGGGGTGTCGGACGGCCCGACGATGGCGGCGCCGGCGCCGTCGCCCAGGAGGAACGAGATCGAGCGGTCGGTCGGGTCGATGAAGTCGCTCATCTTCTCCGCGCCGACCACGAGCACGTGCGTCGCGATGCCGGCACGCACGAGGGCGTCGGCCTGCGCGATGGCGTAGGCGTAGCCCGCGCACGCGGCGGAGACGTCGAACGCGGCGGCGGGCGTCGCGCCGAGGCGCTCCGCGAGCACCGCCGCGGCTGCGGGGGTCTGGTGGAAGTACGTGACCGTGGAGACGATCACCGCGTCGACGTCGGCGCCCTGGAGGCCCGCCCGGGCGAGCGCGTCGCGCGCCGCGGCCTCGGACAGGTCGAGGACGTCGACGTCGGCGCCCGCACGACGCCGCGTGACGATCCCGGTGCGCTGGCGGATCCACTCGTCGGAGGAGTCGATCGGGCCGGCGATGTCGTCGTTCGTGACGACGTTCTCGCCGCGCACCCCGCCGATCGCGAGGATGCGCGAGTGCGCCGGCCCGGTGGCCTGGCGCAGGGTCGCGCCGCTCACGCGTCGACGCCCGTGGCCGCGCCGGCCGCCACCGAGTGCCGGGCGACGAGGTCGCGAGCGGCCTCGACGTCGTCGGGCGACTTCACGGCCACGGCCTCGACACCCTTGAGCGAGCGGCGGGCGAGACCCGTGAGGACGCCTCCGGGCGCGAGCTCGAGCAGCGCGGTGACGCCGAGTTCCGCGAGGGTCTCCTGGCACAGGTCCCAGCGCACGGGCGCCGCGATCTGCGCGGTGAGGCGGCGGACGACGTCGCGCGCCTTGCCGTACGTGCTGCCCTCGATGTCGATGGTCCCGTAGGACTCGCCGTCGGCGTTGGACAGGAGCGGCAGGCGCGGGTCGGCGACGTCCCACGACGCGGCGACCGGCTCGAACTCCTCGAGCGCCGGCTGCATGAAGGGCGTGTGGAAGGCGCCCGCGACCTGGAGCGGGATGACGCGCGCCTTCGCGGGCGGGTTCTCCGCGAGGGCGGCGAGGTGGTCGAGGGCGCCGGCGGCGACGACCTGCCCGCCGCCGTTGACGTTCGCGGGCCACAGGTGGGCCGCCTCGATCGCGGCGAGGACCTCCTCCGGGTCGCCCCCGACGACGGCGCTCATGCCGGTGGGCGTCGCGGCGGCGGCCGCGGCCATGGCGCGCGCGCGGTGCGCGACGAGCCCGACGGCGCCGGTGTCCGTCAGCGCCCCCGCGACGGCCGCGGCGGCGAGCTCGCCGACCGAGTGCCCGGCGGTCACGTCGACGACGTCGGCGGTGTCGCGCCCGTCGAGGATCACGCGGAGCGCGACGAGCGACGACGCGACGATGAGCGGCTGCGCGACGGCCGTGTCACGGATCGTGTCGGCGTCCGACTCCGTCCCGTGCGCGCGCAGGTCGAGGCCCGCGGCCTCGCCGAACGCGGAGACCTGGTCGGCGACGCCGGTCAGCTCGAGCCAGGGGGCGAGCATTCCGGGGGACTGGGAGCCCTGTCCAGGGCACAAGACGGCGAGCACCCGTCAACTGTGCCAACGCGAGGGCCGTGCGCCACGTCACGACGCGCACCAACCTTGCGGAGGGTGGTTGTGCCGAACCTACAAGGCGTCGCAGGCGGGGAGCTCGCGGGACGTGGGGGGGCGCCCGGCTCCTCAGCGGACCGTCGAGAGCTGCCCGAGCGCGAGCGCGACCTGCAGCACGAACGACTCGCGGGCGTCCAGCGGGTCCCAGCCGGTGATCTCCGAGACCTTGCGCAGGCGGTAGCGCACGGTGTTGGGGTGCACGTACAGGGACCGGGCCGCCGCCTCGAGCGACCGGCCCGTGCCGAGGTAGGCGGACAGCGTCTCGAGCACCGAGCCCGTCGCCTCGGCGAGCGGGCGGTACGCCTGGGCGACGAGCGTGCGTCGCGCCGTGGTGTCACCGGTGAGGACGCGCTCCGGGAGCAGGTCGTCGGCGAGCACCGGGCGCGGGGCCTGCGGCCAGGCGGGCGCGGCCCGCAGCCCCGCGAGCGCGGCCTGCGCCGAGCGCGCGGCCTCCTCCAGCCCGGGGACCGTCGGCCCGATGACGACCGGGCCGGGGCCGAAGCGGGGCAGGAGCGACGCCGCGGCGGCCTGGAGGTCGCCCTCGCCGCCGAGCACGAGGACGAGCCGGTCGCCGTGGATGCCCACGAGCGCGTCGCCCGCCGCGCGGCGCGTCGCCCGGCGCAGCTCCGCCGTCCGGACCTCGTCGAGCGTCGCGGCGATCGTGCCCGCCATGACGAGCGTCGAGCCGTGGCCGCCCCAGCCGAGCGCCGAGACGCGCGACCGCAGCGAGTCGTCGCCGTCGCCGCGGATGAGCGCGTCCACGACGAGGGCCTCCAGGCGCGCGTCCCACGCGCCGCGGACCTCCGCGGCGCGGGCGTAGACCTCGGCCGCGGAGAACGCCACCTCCCGGGAGTAGCGCAGCACGGCCTCGCGCAGGTCGCGCTCGCCGCCCGGCGCCGCGAGCTGGTCCGAGTACGCCTCGACGACCTCGACGACGATGCGGACGAGCTGGAGCGTGTTCTGGAGCGAGATCGAGCGCGTGAGCTCGGGCGGGGCCGCGGCGAAGATGTCGCTCACGCCGTGCGGCGGGGCCTGCGGGTCCGCGTACCACGTGACGAACGCCGTGATGCCGGACTGCGCGACGAGACCCACGTAGGAGCGGTCCTCGGCCGGGAGCTCGCGGTACCAGCGGATCTCGTCGTCGAGCCGGCGCAGCGCGGCGGACATGAGCAGGCCGCTGCCGTCGCGCAGGCGCTGGAGGTTGTCCGCGTTGCCGGCCGGGCTCGTCGGGGTCGGCGCGGTCGCCGGGGTCCTGGGGGTGGCCGTCACGCGCCGAGCATACGGCCGGGGTTGTGGACAGTCCACAAAGCGTGCGCCGTGGCGGCCGCCGGGTCGCCGGGGGACCGGGTCGCTGGGTGAGCACCCGGACGACCCGCTAGGGTCGGGGAATGGCACTCATGCCCCGACTTCGACAGCTCATGCGTCGGCCGACGTCCGCGTCGACCGTCGGCACGCGCCGCCCACGGTCCGGGGAGAAGCGTGGCGACACGGTCCACGAGGACGCGCTGCGGGCGATGCTCGTCGACGACCCCAACGACGAGCGGGCCTTCCGCGCGCTCGCGGAGCTGGTCCGCCGTCGCGCCGCGGAGGGACCGACCACGGACGACCCGCTCGCCGCCCCGGCGGACGAGACGGAGAAGCAGCGCGCCGCCGACCTCGCGGTCTGGGCGCTCGCCGAAGAGCTCGCCGGGCACCCCCGTGGGTGGTACCCGCTCGTGGAGCTCGGCCGCCTCTCCCTCGACGACGACCCGGAGGCGGCCCTGCGCCGCTTCGCGACGGCCGCGGAGCGCGACCCCTCGGGGCACGCGCTCGCGCAGTCCATGGAGGTGCTGCGCACGGCGGGCCTGCCGGTCGAGGCGCTGGGCCTCGGCGTCGGCCACTGGCGCGCCCGCGAGCACGAGGCCGAGGTCGGGCGCCAGCTCGTCCTCGCGGCCATCGAGGCCGACCGGCCCCTCGACGCCCGCCATCACCTCGAGTCGCTCGTCGAGTACGGCGACCCCCGGGGCGTCGCGCCGCTGCGCGCGGACCTCGAGCGCGCCGTCGCCCAGGCCGAGCAGCACCGCGCCGGGACCTGACCTACGGCGTCCGGCACCTTCCGGAGACGACGACGGCCGGTCACCCCGCGGGGTGACCGGCCGTCGTCGTCTCAGGCGGTGGCCGTCAGGCCTCGCCGCCCGCGTTGCCGGACGTGCCGGCGGTGACGTCCATCAGGCGGTACTTCTCGATCGCCCGGGCCGACGCGTCCGCGGGGACCTTGCCCTGCTTGGCGAGCGCCTGGAGCGTGCGCACGACGACGGACGGGCCGTCGATCTTGAAGTGCCGGCGGGCCGCCGCGCGCGTGTCCGAGAACCCGAAGCCGTCGGCGCCGAGCACCTCGTAGTCGCCCGGGACCCACTTGCGGATCTGGTCGGGGACCAGGTGGTCGTAGTCGCTCGTCGCGACGAACGGCCCCTCGGCACCGGAGAGCTTCTCCGTGACGAACGGGACGCGCGCGGGCGCGGCCGGGTCGAGGAACGCGGCCTGGTCGGCGGCGAGCGCGTCGCGTCGCAGCTCGTTCCAGCTCGTCACGCTCCACACGTCCGCCGCGACGCCCCAGTCCTCCCGCAGGAGCTGCTGCGCCTCGAGCGCCCACGGCACGCCGACGCCCGACGCGAGGATCTGGGCGCGCGGCCCGTCGCCCTCGCCCACGGAGATGCGGTGGATGCCCTTGAGGATGCCCTCGACGTCCACGTCCTCCGGCTCGGCCGGCTGGACCATCGGCTCGTTGTACACCGTGAGGTAGTACATGACGTTCTGGTCGCGGCCGTCCGCGCCCACGCCGTGCTCGCCGGGGCCGAACATGCGCTCGATGCCGTCGCGCACGATGTGCCGGATCTCGTAGCCGAACGCCGGGTCGTACTGGACGATCGCGGTGTTCGTGCCCGCGAGGAGCGGCGAGTGGCCGTCGGCGTGCTGCAAGCCCTCGCCCGTGAGCGTGGTGCGGCCCGCGGTCGCGCCGATGATGAAGCCGCGCGTGAGCTGGTCGCCCGCCGCCCAGAACTGGTCGCCGGTGCGCTGGAAGCCGAACATCGAGTAGAAGATGTAGAACGGCACCATGATCTCGCCCTGCGTGGCGTAGGACGTGCCGACCGACTGGAAGGCGGCCGCGGAGCCCGCCTCGTTGATGCCGGTGTGCATGATCTGCCCGGCCTCGGACTCCTTGTAGCTCAGCATGAGCTCACGGTCCACGGCGAGGTAGTGCTGGCCCTGGGTGTTGAAGATCTTCGCCGACGGGAAGATCGAGTCCAGGCCGAACGTGCGGGCCTCGTCGGGGATGATCGGCACGACGCGCTTGCCGAACTCCTTGTCCTTGATGAGGTCCTTGAGCAGGCGGACGAACGCCATCGTCGTGGCGATCTCCTGCTGGCCCGAGCCCTTCTTGAGGATCTCGTAGGACTTGTCGCCGGGCAGCGTGATCGGCTTCGGCGACGAGCGGCGCTCGGGCACGAACCCGCCCAGCTGCTGGCGCCGGTTCAGCAGGTACTGGATCTCCGGCGCGTCGGGGCCCGGGTGGAAGTACGGGGGCTCGTACGGGTTGGCGTCGAGCTCCTCGTCCGTGATCGGGATCCGCAGGGAGTCGCGCAGCGCCTTGAGGTCGGCCAGGCCGACCTTCTTCATCTGGTGCGTCGCGTTGCGGCCCGCGAACGACGGCCCGAGCGCGTAGCCCTTGACCGTGTGCGCGAGGATCACGGTCGGCTGGCCCGTGTGGGCGCGCGCCGCCGCGTAGGCCGCGTAGATCTTGCGGTAGTCGTGGCCGCCGCGCTTGAGGTTCCAGATGTCGTCGTCGGTCATGTTCTCGACGAGCGCCTTCGTCCGCGGGTCGCGGCCGAAGAAGTGCTCGCGGATGAACGCGCCGGACTCCGCACGGTACGTCTGGTAGTCGCCGTCGGGCGTGACGTTCATGAGGTTGACCAGGGCGCGGTCCTTGTCCGCGTTGAGCAGGACGTCCCACTCGCGGCCCCAGATGACCTTGATGACGTTCCAGCCCGCGCCGCGGAACTGCGCCTCGAGCTCCTGGATGATCTTGCCGTTGCCGCGCACCGGGCCGTCGAGGCGCTGCAGGTTGCAGTTCACGACGAAGGTCAGGTTGTCGAGCTGCTGCTGCGCCGCGAGCTGGAGCATGCCGCGCGACTCGGGCTCGTCCATCTCGCCGTCGCCGAGGAACGCCCACACGTCCTGCTGCTCCGTGTCACGGATCCCGCGGTTGTGCAGGTACTTGTCCGTCCACGCCTGGTAGATCGCGCTCGCCGGGCCGAGACCCATGGAGACGGTCGGGTACTCCCAGAAGTCGGGCATGAGCCGCGGGTGCGGGTACGACGGCAGGCCGCCGCCCGGGTGCGACTTCTCCTGGCGGAACCCGTCGAGCTGGTCCGCGGAGAGGCGGCCCTCGAGGAAGGCGCGCGCGTACACGCCGGGGGAAGCGTGGCCCTGGAAGTAGACCTGGTCGCCGCCGCCGGGGTGGTCCTTGCCGCGGAAGAAGTGGTTCAGGCCCACCTCGTACAGCGTCGCCACCGAGGCGTAGGAGGAGATGTGGCCGCCGACGCCGATGCCGGGCCGCTGCGCCCGCGTCACCATGACGGCGGCGTTCCAGCGGATCCACGAGCGGTAGCGGCGCTCCAGCGCCTCGTCGCCGGGGAAGTAGGGCTCCTCGTGCACACCGATGGTGTTCACGTAGGGGGTGGTCAGGGAGGTCGGGACGGCGACGTTGCGCTCCCGGGCCCTCTTGAGCAGGTTCAGCAGGACGTAGCGGGCGCGCGGGCCCCCGCGGTCGTCGATCAGGCCGTCGAGGGCCTCGACCCACTCGCCGGTCTCGGCGGGGTCGAAGTCCGGAACCTGGCTGAGCAGACCGTTGATCAGCGGTCCGGTCTCGTCGTACGAAGCCACCAGCAACCTCATATCTCGTCGGATGCCGGGCGCTCGGCCGCGCGGTACACGGCCGACACCCGTCTCGGGCCCACTCCGGGCACGCGGCCGCGGCCGCTGGTGGCGACCGCGCCTCTTCACGAGACCAGGGTGGTCTACCCATTGTGTTCACAACGCGCGCGTAAGTCACACCATCGGGTGGTCAAGAGGGCGTGATTTCGGCGACACGGGGCGGACGGCGTGCGCGCCGCCGTCGTGCGGCCGCCCGGCCGTGCCCGGCCACGGCCGACGACCCGCGCGACGGCCGTCCGTGGGCGGTGCCTTGCCAAGCACCGCACCCTGCGGTGGGCTACCTTTGCCAGACACGGCAGGTCGTCGTGCGCGCGGGCGCCCGCCCGGGCGCGCGCGACGGCCCACCGCACGGACAGGACGAGGAAAGGAACGACACGACAGTGACCGACACCGTAGGGCCCAGCGGGGCGGACCGACTGGGGTTCGCGCCCGGCAACGTGGTCCAGGAGTTCGGCTGGGCGGACGACGTCGACGACGACCTGCGCGGTGAGCTCGAGGAGCTCGTCGGCGGCGAGCTCGTCGACGAGGACTACGACGACGTCACGGACGGCGTGGTCGTGTGGTTCCGCCAGGACGACGGCGACCTCACCGACCTGCTCGTGGACGTCCAGACCGTGCTCGACGACGGCGGTCTCATCTGGGTGCTCACCCCGAAGCCCGGCCGGCCCGGCCACGTGGGCCACAACGACATCCAGGAGGCCGCGACCACGGCCGGGCTGCACGCGACGAGCACGTTCGCCATCGCGCCCGACTGGTCCGCGACGAAGCTCGGGACCCGTGGCCGCGGTCGCTGACGACGCCGCGACGACCGGGCGCACGACGCCGCCCGGTCCGGGCGACCCGGCGCCCGACTTCACGCTGCCGGACACCCACGGCACGCCCGTCCACCTCGCGGACCTGCGGGGTGGGCCGGTGCTCCTCGTGTTCTACCCCTTCGCGTTCTCGGGGATCTGCACGGGCGAGCTGTGCGAGCTGCGCGACAACCTCGAGGAGTTCGAGGCGGCCGGCGTCACCCTGCTCGGCATCTCGTGCGACTCGGTGTTCGCGCAGAAGGCGTGGACGGCGCAGGAGGGCTTCGAGTTCGACCTGCTCTCCGACTTCTGGCCGCACGGGGACGTCGCACGGGCCTACGGCGTCCTCGACGAGGACAACGGCCTCGGGCTGCGTGGCTCGTTCCTGCTCGACGCCGACGGGATCGTCCGGTGGTCGGTCGTCAACCCGCGCGGGCAGCGTCGTGACCTCGACGGTTACCGACGGGCGCTGGAACAGCTCTGAGCCCCGAGTGCCCGGCGGTCGTGGCCGGTGGCGGGGTGCCGACCCGGTAGGCTGTGCTCCGCCGTTCCAGGGCCTGTAGCTCAGCTGGTTAGAGCGCCACGCTTACACCGTGGATGTCGGGGGTTCGAGTCCCTCCGGGCCCACCCACACCTCCCTCCCCGCCGGTCATGGTCGTGCCGTGCTGCGACATGGCACCCGTCGCCCGTGCGAGCGCAGCGCGCCGTGTCGGCGGCCGCCCCTAGCATCGGGCCCACCAGCAGCGACGACGTGACGGTGAGGTAGAGGGTGCTCGAGAAGGTCAAGGGTCTGTTCCGGCGTGACGAGGGGCAGACGGGAGGCGACCGCCCGAGCGCTCGGCTCGTCGACGCCCTGAAGGTGCTCGCCGTCGCCTCGCCGGAGCTCGCGGACCGCGCGGTCGCGTACGTGCACCGGGGTGAGGGACCGGAGGTGCTGCTCGAGCTGGAGGCGCTGCGGGGCGGCGACGTCGAAGCCCTCCTCGGCCGTCCCGGCCAGTCCGGGGTCTACTCGTGGACGACCCCCGCCCAGGACGACCGGCTGAAGGCCGCCGTGCCGGGGTGGACGTCGGCGAAGGCGGTCACCGCGCGCTCCAACCTCTACACGCTCTCGGACTCCGTCACCGTCCCGGAGCTCGTGCGCCTCGGCCGCGTCCTCAGCGCGGTCTCGTCCGAGGTGGACCGCGAGCGGGCGTCGGACCCGCGCTGGCTCACCACGCTCGTCAACGACATGTCGCGGCGCGCGAACGAACGCCGGCACGGCCAGAAGGGCAAGGGCGCGCCCGACCGCTGGACGCCGGACCTGCTCGTGGCCCTCGCGGTCGAGGGCGGCGTGCCGGAGGCGGACGCGCCGGCGGTGGTGCTGCGCGAGTTGTTCGAGCGGCCGGCGTCGGCAGGCTGGGCGTCGCGGCACCTGGGCCCGGCGCTGCTGGGCGACCCGGCGCGGGAGTTCGTCGTCGCGCACCTGGACGTCGCGACGCGGGTGCTGCCGGGGGTGAGCGCCGCGGGGCGTGGTGAGCTCGTGGCGCTCGTCGCGGCGGACCCGGCGGCGACCGAGACGCTCGCCCCGCTGCTCGCCGTGCTCGCCGCGGACACGAGCAAGGCGGTGCGCGAGGCGGCGGTCGCCGCGCTCGTCCCGCTCCCCGCGGCGCGGCAGCGCGAGCTCCTCGCCCCTCTGCTCACGTCGCTCCCGGCCTCGCGCGTCGGCGCCGTGGTGACGCGGCTCGCCCAGGTCGACGGCGGTCTGGCCGCCCTGGAGGAGGCGGCCGAGCGGTCGACGGGCGCCCGGGCGACGCTGCTGCGCGACACCGTCGAGCGAGCGCGTGTGCTCGACGCCGCGCAGGAGGACGAGCCCGAGATCGACGTGCCGCCCTTCGCGCCGCTGCCGGAGACGGTGCTCGGCGACGAGTTCGTGCGCGCCGCGCGGGCCGCGATCGACACCGCCCTCGAGCGCGCCCGCGCCGACCAGGCGGCGCACGCAGGGAAGAAGGACGACGACGGGTGGCCGCGGTGGCGCCGTCTGACCGTCGAGCAGGACCTCAAGGAGCTGCCCGGCATCACCGACGACGACCTCCGGGTCTTCGCGGCGTTCCTGTCCGGGACGAGCGCCCGGCGCCCCGGCGGCGTCGTCATGCGCCGGCTGTCCGCGCCGGGCGTCTTCTCGCGCCTCCCCGGCATCACGCTCCTGCACCGGCTGCGGCTGCAGGGGAACGAGGGACGCGGGCGCAGCGAGCGGTTCGGCTGGTACCGGCTCCACGAGGGCGACCTGCTCGACGTCGACCTGCGCGTCCTCGACGAGGCGCTGCGGCGCGTCGGACGCGACGACGCCGGGGCGCTGGTCGACGAGCTGTACTTCTCGACCTGGTGGGCGACCGACACGGTGACGCCCGAGCACGCGTGGCCCTACTACGCGGGGCACCTCGACCGGCTCGCCGCCGCGCTCGACGACCGCGAGCGCACGTACGGCAGCGCCAAGCCGGCCCGGGCGCTCGCGGTGCTCGCCCAGCTGCCGCAGGTCCCGCGCCGGTTCCTGCCGCGCCTGACCGAGCTCGCACTGGGTGAGGGCCGCACCTATCGTGCGACGGCGCAGGCGGCCCTGAGCACGCACCCCGGGGTGCGCGGGCTGGCCGAGCAGGGCCTGGGGAACGGCCGGTCCGAGGTGCGCCGCAGCGCGGCGGAGTGGCTCGCCCGGCTCGGCGACGTCGACGCGGTGCCTGCGCTGCGCGCCGCGCTGGGCAAGGAGCGCAGCGAGGTCGTGCGCGCCGCGCTCCTCACGGCGCTCGAGGCGCTGGGCGAGGACATCTCGGCCGACCTCGCGCCCGAGGCGCTGCTCGCGGAGGCGACCAAGGGCCTGCGCGCGAAGAAGCCGGTCAGCATGGCGTGGTTCGACCTCGACGCGCTGCCCGCGGCCCGCTGGGCGGCGGACGGCTCGCCGGTGGACCCGACGGTCCTGCGCTGGTGGGTCGTGCTCGCGGTCAAGCTCAAGGACCCGAGCGGTGCCGGGCTGCTGGAGCGGTACCTGTCGCTGCTCCAGGAGGAGGACCGCGCACGGCTCGGCAGCCACGTGCTCGCGGCGTGGGTCGCGCAGGACACGCGCAACCCCTCGCCGCAGGAGAGCGACGGGTACGCGACGGCCGGTGCCCAGCTGCGGTACGACCAGTACCAGGCCTGGGCCAAGCGCTCGCCCGAGCACTACTCGGTCGAGGCGTCCAAGACGCTCGAGGACCACCACCGCGACCTGTACCGCGAGCACCAGGCCACGTACGTCGGCTCGGCGGTCAAGGACAAGGGTCTGCTCGCGCTGACCGTCGCGATGCCGGGCGCCGAGCTCGCCGCGACGTTCCAGCGCTACGCGAAGGCGCACGTCGGGCGTCGCGCGCAGACCGAGGCGCTCGTGCACGCGCTCGCGGCGAACGGGCAGCCGGCCGCGATCCAGGAGCTCCTCGCCGTCTCGCGGCGGTTCCGCCAGGCGACGGTCCAGGAGACCGCGCAGCGGCTCGCGGGCGAGCTCGCGGAGCGGCGCGGCTGGACGGCGGACCAGCTCGCCGACCGCACCGTCCAGACCGCGGGCTTCGAGGACGATGGCCTGCTCCACCTCGACCTCGGCTCCCGGGAGTACGTCGGGCGCATCACCCCCGCGTTCACGCTCGAGCTCACGAGCGACGCCGGCAAGGTGGTCAAGGCGCTCCCGGCGCCCCGGGCGCAGGACGACCCCGAGCTCGTCGCGGCCGCCAAGAAGCAGCTCACCGCGAGCCGCAAGGAGCTCAAGGCCGTGGTCGCCCTGCAGAACCAGCGGCTCTACGAGGCGATGTGCGTGGGCCGCACGTGGACGGCGTCGGAGTGGCAGGAGTACCTCCTCGGTCACCCCGTGATGTCGCGCCTCGTCGAGCGGCTCGTCTGGGTCGAGAACCCCGGGACGGAGGGTGCCCGCCCGTTCCGGCCCGACGGCGGCGCGCTCGTCGACGCCGACGACGAGGACGTGGAGCTCGGGGAGGGGTCCACGGTCGGGCTCGCGCACGCCGTCCTGCTCGGCCCGGAGGCGACGGCGGCCTGGACGGCGCACCTGGCGGACTACGAGGTCACCCCGCTCTTCGCGCAGCTCGACGTCGCGACGCCCGACGTCCCCGCGGGCGCGACCGCGATCGACGACCACAAGGGCTGGTTCTCCGACAGCTTCTCGATCCGCGGGCGCGCCACGAAGCGGGGCTACTCCCGCTCGCAGGCCGAGGACGCCGGGTGGTTCAGCGCGTACACCAAGGCGTTCACGAGCGCGGGGATCGTCGTGCAGATCGAGTTCACGGGGTCGTTCGTCCCGGAGGAGAACATCCCGGCCGCGGTGACGGCGCTGACGTTCGAGCGGACGGGCCGCGGCTCCGGACGGGGGACCGCGCGGATCGCGGACCTGCCGCCCGTCCTCGTCGCGGAGGCCTACCGGGACTATGTGGCGGTGGCCGAGGCGGGTTCGTTCGACCCCGACTGGGAGCGGAAGAGCCAGTGGTGACCCGCCGGACGCTCCCGTGAGCGGCGGCGCCGCCCCGTGATCGTCGTCGCGACGCTCGCCTGGCTGCTCGTCGCCGTGCTCGCGCGTCGGTCGACGGCGGTCCGGTCCGCCGTGAGCACGGCGACGTCGACGCTGCTCGCCCTCGCGGGCGTCGGGGCGGTCGTCGTCGTGGTGGCCGTCGCCGCGGACGACGGCGGGACCCGGGCGCTCGGCGCCCTCGCGAGCGTGCCCGCCGCGGCCGGCGCGGTCGCCGCCGGGACGTGGTGCGCGCGAGCGGTGGTCCGCCCGTGGACGGCGCGGCGGCGCGAGCGCGCGGCGGGCCGGGTCGCGTGGCAGGACCGCGTGCTCGCCGCCGCGGCGCGCACCGGGCCGCGCGTGCGAGGCGTGCGCGTCGCCGACGTCGCCGCCCGTTCGGCGTTCCGCGTCGCCGGGGTCCGCGTCACGGGCCTCGCCGCCGAGATGTCGTACTACGGCCTCATCTCGCTCATCCCGCTGACGACCGCGATCGGGTCGAGCCTCGGCTTCCTGCGCCCGCTCCTCGGCGACGACACCGTCGACTCGATCCGCTCGTCGATCGTCGGCGGGCTCACCACGGTGTTCGCCGAGCACGTGTCGACCTCGGTCGTCGCGCCGCTCGTCGACAGCCTGCTCGACGAGCAGCGCACCGGGTTCGCCGTCGGGTCGTTCCTCGTGGCGCTCTGGCTCGCGAGCCGCGTCTTCCGCGCCGCGGTCCGCGCCCTGGACGACGCGTATGGCGTCGAGCGGCGCCGCGGGGTCGTGGCGCAGTACGTCCTGGGGGTCGCGCTCGCCCTCGGCGCGATCGTCACGGCGGTGTCCGTCGTCGCTCTCGTCGTCGTCGGCCCGCTCCTGGGCGACGGCGCCGACCTGGCCGAGCGGCTCGGCCTCGACGCGGCCTTCCGGCAGACGTGGGACGTGCTGCGTTGGCCGACCGTCGTGCTCGTCTGCGGCGCGTACCTCACGCTGCTCTACCGCTACGCACCGAACGTCGACACGACGTGGCGGCGGTGCCTGCCCGGCGCGGCCGTCGGGACCGGTGGCGTCCTCCTCGTGTCCTGGGGGTTCGGTCTCTACGTCCGGCTCGCGGGACCGGCGGCGCCGGGCTCCGAGGCGGGGACGACGGCGGTCGTCCAGGCGGCCGGGCAGATGCTCGGCCTCGTCCTCGCCGGGGTCCTCTGGGGCTGGCTCACGAGCATCGTCGTGCTCGTGGGCGGCGTCGTGAACGCGGAGGCCGACCCGCACCGCGTGGTCCCGGCGGGACGTGCCACGGGCGCATCCTGGGCCGGTGGGGAGCGCGCCCCCGTGACGGGCACGGCCGCCGAACCCGTCGACGACCGCTCCCGCGGCACCGGCGCCGGCCGTGTGGGACGCGGCTCCTACGCTGACCTGCAGGACCACGGGCACGGTGCCCGCGACCGGACCGAGGAGGAGCCCGGGTGACGAGCACGACGACCGGTGACGAGCAGGCGCCCCTGGCGCTCGCCGAGCTGCGACCGCCGGCGGAGGTCCGGTACGCCGACGAGCTCGCGGTGCTCGCGCAGGCCGACGCCCGGCGCGGGGCCGACGTCCCGCCGGGCTGGCGCCTGAGCCCGCGCGCCGTGCGGGCGTTCGTCGTGGGCGACCGGGAGCTGGGCGTGAGCCGCAAGTTCTTCGGTGACGACCCGCTCGTCGACCGCGCGGTCGTGTCGCTGCTCGGCAGGCAGGGCCTCATGCTCGTCGGTGAGCCCGGCACGGCCAAGTCCCTGCTGTCCGAGCTGCTCGCCGCGGCCGCGAGCGGCACGTCGACCCTCACGGTGCAGGGCACCGCGGGCACGAGCGAGGACCACGTGCGGTACTCGTGGAACTACGCGCTCCTCATCGCGGAGGGGCCGAGCGAGCGCTCGCTCGTCCCGTCGCCCGTCTACCGCGCGATGGAGAGCGGGCGCGTCGCGCGGTTCGAGGAGATCACGCGCTGCGCCCCGGAGATCCAGGACACGCTCGTCTCCGTGCTGTCCGAGAAGCAGCTCATGGTTCCCGAGCTCGGCGCCGACGCCCGTGTCGCGGCGCGGCCCGGATTCAACGTGCTCGCCACGGCGAACCTGCGCGACCGCGGGGTCCACGAGATGTCGGCCGCGCTCAAGCGGCGCTTCAACTTCGAGACGGTCGCGCCGATCCGCGACCGCGCGTTCGAGATCGAGCTCGTCGAGACGCGCCTCACGGCGGAACTGGGGCCGGCCGCGGACCGTCCCGTGCTCGACCGTGACGTGCTCGAGGTGCTCGTCACCGTGTTCCAGGACCTGCGCACCGGCACGACGGCGAGCGGCGCACCGGTCAAGCGCCCCGAGACCGTGATGTCGACGGCGGAGGCGGTGAACGTCGCGATCGCGGCGTCGCTCGAGGCGCGCTACCTCGGCGACGGCACGGTCACGGCCGGGCAGGTCGCGCGCCAGGTGGGCGGCGTCGCGCTCAAGGGCGACGAGGAGGACGCGCGGCGGCTGCGGCACTACGTGGACAACGTCGTGCGGGAGCGCGCGCGGTCGGACGCACGCTGGAAGGACTTCCTCACGGCGGCGGGCGACCTGTGGCGGTAGCCCTGCGCGCCGCGTGGGGCGCCGCGCCGCCGCGGCTGCGCCAGGCGGCCCACGACTTCGCGCTGCTGCGCGAGCGGGACGGCGTGCACCTCGTCGGGGTGCGCCACCACAGTCCCGCCTGCGCGGTCGCGGTGGCCGCGCTGGTCGCCGAGGTCCGGCCGTCCGTCGTGCTCGTCGAGGGGCCCGAGGAGTACACGCGCCTCCTGCCCGCGCTGCTCGACGAGCGGACGGTCCCGCCCGTCGCGGTCCTCAGCCTCGCCGGCGACCTCGCGGACGCCGCGGGAGGCGGCGTGCGCGCCGCGGGCTTCTACCCGCTCGCGCGGTACTCGCCCGAGTGGGTCGCCCTGCGCGCGGGGCACGCGGCGGGCGCGGAGCTCGCGTTCGTCGACTCCCCGTGGGGGGAACGGACGGCCGAGGAGGACGACGAGCGGGGAGCGGCCGCGCGGACCGTCCTCGCGGAGCGCCACCTCGCGCACTCGCGCACGGTCGCCCGGCTCGCGGAGCGGCTCGGATGCCGCGACCACGACGAGCTGTGGGACCACCTCTTCGAGGCGCGCGAGACGGCGCGCCTGCACGACTGGCGCGAGCTCGTCGACGACGTGTTCGCGTGGGCCGCGCTCGCGCGGCTCGACTACGAGGACGAGGCGCTCGCCGCCGACGGCTCGCTGGACCGCGAGGCGCGCATGTCCGCGCGCGTCGCGGAGCACGCCGCGCGTGCGGACGGGCCGGTCGTCGTCGTGACGGGCGCGTTCCACACGCTCGCCCTCGTCGAGGCGCTCGTCGGGAGCGAGCACGGCGCGACGGTCGTGGCGCGGCGCCCCGCGGACGGGTACGGCGACCTCGCCGACGCTCCCGCGTGGCTCGTCCGCTACGACGACGAGCGGCTCGACGCCCTGCGGGGGTACGGCGCGGGCATGCCCGCGCCGGGCTACTACGACCGGCTCTGGGCCGCGCACCACGACCCGGCCGGGCCTGCTGCCGCCGCGGCCGGGGTGCTGGTCGACGTCGGGCGCGGGGCGTCGGAGCGCGGGGCCCTCGTGAGCGTGGCCCAGTCCCAGGCCGCCGTCGAGCACGCGCACCGGCTCGCGGCCCTGCGGGAACGGCCCTGGCCGTGCCGCACCGACCTGCTCGACGCGATCACCTCGTGCTACGTGAAGGACCCGGACGACCTGGACGCCGCGGGCGACCGCCCGCTCGGTCTCGCGGTCGCCGAGGTCTTCGCCGGGCGCGCGCTCGGTGACGTCGCCCCGGGCGGTGCGGCCCCGCCGCTCGTCGAGGAGGCCCGGGCCCGCGCCCGGGCGCTGCGTCTCGACGTGTCCGACGCCGTGCCGCGCACCGTGCGGCTCGACGCCCGCCGTCGTGCCGCGCACCGCGACCGGCGCCGGTTCCTCGCGCTGTGCGCGTTCCTCGAGCTGGGCTTCGCCCGCCGGGTCTCGGGCCCCGACCACGTCGCGGGCCGCGGGCTGGGTCTCGTGCTGGAGGAGTGGACGTACGCGTGGACGCCGCTCGTCGAGGCGCGCCTCGTCGAGCTCTCCCACCGCGGGGCGACGCTCGAGGCGGTCGCGGTCGCGCTGCTCGACGACGCGCGCGACCGGGCGCGCGAGGAGCGCTCGAGCGACGCCGTCGCGCGCCTCGTCGCGCAGTGCGTCGTCGTCGGCCTGCCGGAGCGGCTGCCCCCGCTCGTCGCGCTCGTGCGCTCCACGCTCGACGTGGACCCGTCGCTCGCGTCCGTCGTCGCGGGCATGCGACGGCTCGTCGCGCTGTGGCGGGCGCGCGTCGAGCTGGAGCTGGGCGACCACGCGGAGGCCCTGCTCGACCTCGCGGAGCAGGGGCTGGCCACGGCCGCGTACCTGGTCCCGGACCTCGCGGCGGCCGACGCGACGACGCAGGACGACGCCCTGGCGAGCCTCGTCGCGCTGCGGTCCCTCGTGCGCGACGTGCGCGGCGCGGGCCGGGACGGACCGGGCTCGGCGGCCGCGACGGTGGGGCAGGCGCTCGCGCTCGTGCGCGAGGACGCCGACGCGTCCCCGGCGGTGCGCGGCGCGCTCACCGCGTTCGCCGCCGTCGACGACGAGCTCGACGACGAGCTCGGCGGCGAGCCCGGCGACCGCGGGCTCGTCGAGCGGGTGCGGGCCCAGCTCGCACCCGGCGCGGACCCCGTGGCGGCGACGGCGTTCCTCGGCGGGGTCCTGCGCGCGGCCCCGGACCTCCTGCTCCACACGCCGGAGATGTTTGACGCCGTCGACGAGGGCCTGCGTGGTCTCGACGAGGACGCGTTCCGCGCGGTCCTGCCGGACCTGCGGCGCGCGTTCACGTGGTTGCGGCCGACCGAGACGCACCGGCTCGCCGAGCGCGTCGCCGCCCGCACCGGGACGCGCGCGGACGCGCTGGACCGGCGCGTGCACGTCTCGGAGGACGACCTGCGGGCCGCGCTGGTGGTGGAGCGCGAGCTCGTCGCCGTCCTCGAGCGGGACGGGCTGGGCGCGTGGGCTCGCGGGAGCGCCTCGTGACGGCGGGCGGCGGTCTGGGCGTGGCCGGGCGGGCGGACGACCAGGAGGCCGCGCGGCGCTGGCGCCTCGTGCTGGGCCGGTACGCGGGCGACACGCTGCCCGTGGCGCCGCCGGACCAGTCGCTGGACCGCACGCTCGGGCACCTCTATGACCGCGAGTACACCGCGCGGGGCCACCGGCACGGCACCGGGGGAGACCCCGACGGCGACCGGGGCAGGGGCCGCGGAGGCGGCCGCGGCGGGTCGATCGTCGAGGGGCTCGACTGGCTGGGGTCGGCGCGCGCGCTGTTCCCGCGCGAGACGTTCGAGCGCATGCAGGTCGAGGCGGTCGGCCGGTACGGCATGACGGAGCTGCTCGCGGACCCGCAGGCGGTCGAGGCCGTCGAGCCGAGCACCGAGCTGGCGTCGGCGCTCCTGCGCGTGCGAGGCAGGCTCGGGCCGCAGGTCCAGGACGGGCTGCGACGGCTCGTCGCGCGCGTCGTCGAGGACGTGGTGCGCCGCCTGCGCCCCCGCTTCGTGACGGCCGTCGACGGGCGCCGGGACCGGTCCCGCCGCTCGTTCGTGCGATCCAGCCGCACGTTCGACGCCGCCGCGACGGTCCGCGCGAACCTCGGCCGGTGGGACACGGAGCGCGGGCGCCTGCTCGTCACGGACCTGCGCTTCTCGGCGCGGCGGCGCCGGGCGCTGTCGTACGACGTCGTGCTGCTCGTCGACCAGTCGGGGTCCATGGCGGCCTCGGTGCTCTACAGCGCGGTGAGCGCGGGCATCCTCGCGGGGCTGCCGGGGATCACGGTCCGCCTCGTCCTGTTCGACACGGCGGTCGTCGACATGTCGCACCTCGCGCACGACCCGGTGACGGTGCTGCTCACCGCGCAGCTCGGCGGCGGGACCGACATCGCGCGCGCCGTGCGGTACGCGGAGCAGCACGTGCGCGACCCGCGGCGCACGGTCGTCGCGCTCGTCAGCGACTTCGAGGAGGGTGGCTCGGTGTCGCAACTGGTGTCCGCGGTGGGGCGCCTGCACGCGTCGGGCGTCCGGCTGCTCGGGCTCGCGGCCCTCGACGGGCAGGCGAACCCCGCGTACGACCGCGGCGTCGCGCGCCGGCTCGCGGAGCAGGGCATGGAGATCGCGGCGCTCACGCCGGAGCGGTTCGCCGAGTGGCTGGGCGAGGTGCTCCCGTGAACGGGGTCGGCGCCGGGCCCGGTGCGTGGGCTGCGGTGTACGCGGGGTACGACGACGACGCCCTCGCCACGCTCGCGAGCCCGGGCCTCGTGCGGCGCGCCCGCAAGGACGTCGCCGCCGGGCGGGTCGAGCCGGTCGAGGCGCGCCCCGACGGCGTCGTCGTGTCCGTGGCCGGGGTGCGGGTCGAGCTCGACGCGCGCGGTCCCGCGGGGGCGCGGTGCGCGTGCCCGACGCCGGGCACGTGCCAGCACGTCGTGGCCGCGAGCCTGTGGGCGCGGGGGACGGGTGCCGCACCCGCGCCGCCTCCCGCCGTGGCAGGTGACGGCGCGACGCCGTCCCCTCCCGCCCCGGACCCGGTGGCGGAGATCCTCGCGCTCGACCCGCGCGTCGTGCACCGTGCCGCGGGCGCCGCCGTCGTGCGGGCGGTCGCCGAGACGGTGCCCGCTCGTCCCGCGCAGGCGTCGGCCGACGGTCTGCCCGTGGAGGGGGCGGTCGGGGGCCGCCCGTGGAGGTGGCGGTCGACGGCCCGCGCGCGGAGGTCTCGTGGCCCGGCGCGCCGCGCGTCACGTACGTCGCGGGGGCGGGGTTCCCGGGGATGCTCGTGGCCCGCGAGGGGGCGGCGTGGAGCGACGCCGACGAGCGCCGGTGGCGGCTGGAGGCGCTCGTGCACGTGTGGCGTGCGCACGGCCGGCCGTGGCCCTGGCCCGAGCGGGCCGCCGCGACGCCGCGTGTCACGGGCGTCCCCGACGCCCGGGCGGTGGCCGACGAGGTCGTGCGCGCGGTCGAGCGGCTGCTCGACGTCGGGCTCTCGCACGTCGGCCGCGACGACCTGGAGGAGCTGCGCGGTGCGGGCGTGGTGGCGCGGCTCGGCCGACGGCCCGCGGTCCAGCGTCTCGTGACGTCCGCGGTCGGGCGGCTCGAGGCGCTCGCGGACCGCCGCGACGCGGTCGACGAGACGGACTGCCTCCTGGCCCTGGCCGAGCTGTGGGCGTACGTGCAGGCGGAGCCGCCGCCCGACGCCGGCACGCCCGACGAGCGCCCGACCGACCTGGCGCGGGTCGTGCCGCTCGGTGCGCGGTGGTGGGTCGCGGCGTCGGGCGCGCGCGGGGTGACCGTGCACCTGTGGGACGCGGACGCCGGGCGCGTGCGGTCGGTCACCACCGGCCGCCCGCCGGGCGCCGACCCGACCTTCCGGCGCTCGTGGGACCTCCCGCTCGTCTGGGGCCGCTCGGTCGAGGCGCTGTGCCGCGGCCCGTTCGCGCTCCGCGGCGCGACTGAGCGGGCGGACACGGGGCTGCGCGCGGGCGAGGGGCCCGCCGTCGAGCCGCTCGGGGCGCTCGACGCCGACGAGCTCCGTGACGTCGCGGCCCGCACCGCGACGACCCCGCCGCGGGTCGAGGCCGGGTTCGGCCGGACACCCGCCGCCGTGCGGGTCGTCATGGTGCGCGAGGCAGGGGCGATCGGTCTCGACGAGGTCGCCCAGGAGCTCACCTGGACGCTGGTCGCGGCGGACGGCGCGGAGACGGTCGTGCGCGTCGACGCCGCGGACGAGGCGGCGTGCGACACCCTGCTCGGGGTCGCGGCGGGGAGCCGGCGCGTGGTCGCCGTCGCCGTCGAGCGCGACCTCGCGTCGCGGCGCGACGAGGCCGTCGGGCTGTTCGTCGACCGCCCGGGCGAGGGCCTCGACGTCGTCGTCCCGACGCTGACGCCGGCGTACGACCACCGGGCGTGGTCGACCCCGTGGACCCGGCTCCGCGCCCGGGTCCGGTCGCTGCGCGGGCGTGCCGGCGCGCACGCGCGGGAGGTGGTCGTGCCCACGCCCGTCGAGGAGGTGTGCGACACGCTGCTCGACACGGTCGTGGCGCTCGCCGCCACGGGGCGCCGACACCTCACGCCGCACCAGGCGAGCGCGCTCGCGCGCGCCGCGCGCACCGCCGACGACCTCGGGGCGACGACGCTCGCCGCCACGGTCGGCCTCGTCGCGCACGAGCCCGACTCCGCCCGGCTCCTGCGCGCCGGCTTCATCGCGTCCCGGGGCCGGGCGCTCGCGCGCGCCGTGGCCGCCGCGCCCGACCCCGGGCCCCGAGCACGGGAGGCGAGCGCGTGAGCACCTACGCCGTCCACGTCGGCTCGCCGGGACGGGCCCGGGTCGAGCACGTCGCGGACGGTCCGCCGGACCCGGTCCGCGAGACCTGGGACGACACGAACCGGTGGTACCCGCCCCTGCTCACGGCCGGGCGGCGCGTGGAGCGGTCGCACGACCTGCGTCTGTCCCACGTGCTGCTACGACGCTCGCGGCTCGTCGCGGGCACGCCGTTCGCACGACGTGACCCCGGGCCCTGGGACGCGCTCGTCGCGGTGCCGGCCGGGCGCGACCCGTCCGCGCCGCGGCAGCCCGTCGGGCTCTTCGAGCTCGGTGCGCAGGACGGCCCGAGCGTGCGGCTCGACCCCGTCGCCGAGCTCCGCGACCAGCTCGCGACCGTCGTCGCCGCGGACGGGCCGGACGCCGCCGGGCGGCTGCGGCTCCTGCTCGCCGCCGAGTCCGCGGGCGCGCTCGTCGCCGCCGAGATGCACCACGCGGGCGTGCCGTGGCGCGCCGACGTGCACGACGCGATCCTCAGCGGCGAGCTCGGACCACGGCCCCGGCCGGGCGAGCGGCCCGCGCGCATGGAGGAGCTCGTCGCGCGCATCCGTACGGCGCTCGACGCGCCGCCCACGCTCAACCCCGACTCCCACCCCGACCTGCTCAAGGCGCTGCAGTACGCGGGCGTCGGCGTGCGGTCCCTGCGCAAGGGCGAGCTCGAGCGCACGGATCACCCCGTCGTCGAGCCGCTGCTGGAGTACAAGAAGCTCGCACGGCTCCTCACGGCGAACGGCTGGGCGTGGCTCGACACCTGGGTGCACGACGGCCGGTTCCGTACCGAGTACGTCGTGGGCGGGGTCGTCACGGGCCGGTGGGCGTCGAGCGGCGGGGGAGCGCTGCAGCTCCCGAAGCAGGTGCGGCGCGCCGTCGTCGCGGACCCGGGCTGGCGGCTCGTCGTGGCCGACGCCGCGCAGCTCGAGCCGCGCGTGCTCGCCGGGCTCGCGCACGACGAGCGCATGGCCGCCGCGGGCCGTGGGGGCGACATGTACGCGGGGATCGTCGCGTCGGGCGCCGTCGCGACCCGCGACCACGCGAAGGTGGGGATGCTCGGCGCGATGTACGGCGGCACGACCGGCGACAGCGCGCTCGTGCTCCCGCGGCTCGCGAAGGCGTTCCCCGACGCCATCGGCCTCGTGGAGCGCGCCGCCCAGGCGGGTGAGCGCGGGGAGATCGTCTCGACGCTCCTCGGCCGCAGCTCCCCGCGCCCCGGCGAGTCGTGGCACGCCGCGCAGGACGGGGCGTACGCGGTCGAGGAGGTCGGTGCCACGGAGGACGCCGGGTCCGGGGCCGACGCGCAGGCGCGGGCCCGGTCGTACACGCGGGCCTGGGGCCGGTTCACGCGCAACTTCGTCGTGCAGGGCACGGCGGCCGAGTGGGCGCTGTGCTGGCTCGCGTCGATCCGGCGGCGGCTGTGGGACCTGCCCCTCGCCGCGACCCCCGGGGCGGCGCCCGCCCCGTTCGCCGACCGGGCGCACCTCGTCTTCTTCCTGCACGACGAGGTCGTCGTGCACGCGCCGGCCGAGCTCGCCGAGACGGTCGCGCACGAGGTCCGCGCCGCAGCGGCCGAGGCGGGTCGCCTCCTGTTCGGCGACTTCCCGGTCGACTTCCCGCTCACGGTCGCGGTCGTCGACCACTACGCCGAGGCGAAGTGAGGCGCGGCGGGCAGGACGCCCGGTGCAGTCACCGTCGCGGTTCGCCGCGGTACGTGCCGAAGGACCAGAGGTTCCCCTCGGGGTCCCGGAGCACGAGCTCGCGGCTCCCGTAGTCGGTGTCCCGCAGCGGCACGACGACGCGACCGCCGGTACCCGGCACGCGCTCGCGCAGCCGGGCGTCGAGCGCCTCGATCGCGGCGTCGTCGGGCACGACGGCGTACGTGCCGCACGTCCCCGGCTCGCGCGACCACTCCCGCTCGGGGGAGTGGCTGCCGAGCATGATCCCGCCGCCGTGCGGCCAGTCGAGCTGGGCGTGCGCGACGTCGCGGTCGTCGCCCGCCATGACGGCCGTCGCGACGAACCCGACGACGTCGGTGAGGAACGCGACGAGCGCGCGGGCGTCGCGCGCCTGGAGGGTGGGCCAGACCTGGGGGCTCGGCGTCCCGGTCGGCGTCCCGGCCGCGTCGACGGCGGGGGTGTGGTCAGCGGTGTCCCGGGTGCTCTCGTGGATGCTCATGGTCCCAGGCTGGGCCGTCGGTGTGGCCCCCGGCTTGGATGTTCCCGACCTCCTCCTGAACCCATCCGGTCGGGGTCGTGCCGGCGAACCGCCGGAAGTCGCGCACGAGGTGGGAGTGGTCGGCGTACCCGGCGCTCGCGGCGACGTCCGCGAGCGTGCGGGGCCCGCGGCCGAGGGCGAGGCGCTGCACCGCGCGACGGGCGGCGTCGAACCGCGCGAGCCCGCGGGCCGCGCGCGGCGAGACCCCGAGCTCCGCCCGGAACAATGTCTCCAGACGGCGTTCGCCCAGCGCGACGTGGCGGGCCACGTCCCGGACCCGGGCGCGCCCGTGCGTGCGCACGAGCACCCGCCATGCCTCCGCGACGTCGGGGCGCACGCCGTCGCGCCGGGCGACGGAGCCACCCGGCGCGACGCCCCCGGGCTGCGTGAGCACCGCCCGCACGACGTCGAACGCCGCGCGCCACGAGCCCGCCTCGGCCACATGCTCGCGCAACCGTTCGGCGACGGGCCCGAGCACCGCGTCCGCGTCCTCGACGAGCCCGAGCTCGCCGGCCCGGACGCCGAGCAGCTCCCGGCACGCGAGGGGGTCGAGGGCGAGCTGCACGCCTGCCTGCTCGGGCGGCTGGTGGATGTACGCGGGCCGCGTGTGCAGCCCGCCGACGAGCGAGGCGTAGCCCACCGGGGCGTCGTCCGGCCCGACCGCCGTCGGCACGGCGCCCGCCGTGCTCACGACGAGCGTGAGCCACGGCGACGGCAGGCCGCGGTGGACGGACGGCGTGCCGTCCGCCGTCGCGGTCCGCAGACGGTAGCCGACCATCGACACGACGCCGGGCGGCAGCGTTCGCGGCAGGGCCCGCACGTACTCGTGCACGCCTCCAGGCTAGGCACTCACGTCGCGGGTCGCAGACCGCGCACCTGCGGGACGTCGGTGCCGGTGGCCGCGCGGCGCACGTGGGAGCGCGCGTGCTCGACGGCGGCGTCGAGCGTGTCGAACAGATGGTTCTCGTGCCGGAGCTCGGCGAGCGCGCCGACGTTCGTGAGCAGCGCGCGGTGCCGGTCCTGGACGCCCTTGACGAGGACGGTGACGCCGCGCGCCTCGAGGCCCTCGATGAGCCCGCCGAGCGCCTTCGCCCCGGTCGCGTCGACCATGCGGAGCTGGGAGAGCCGCAGGACGACGACCGCGACGTCCTCGTGCGCCGAGGCGTCGGTCACCTCGGCGAGCACGCGGTCGGCGGCGCCGAAGAACATGGACCCCTCGAGGCGGAAGAGCGCGACGTGCTCGTCGCCCGGCTCGGCGGGGCCGGGCAGCGGCTCGCGGTGGACCCCGGAGGCGCGGGCGACGGTCCGCAGCGCGAAGAACGCGGCGACGAGGATGCCGATCTCGATGGCCTGCACGAGGTCGAACGCGACGGTGACGACGGCGGTCACGGCGAAGGTCGCCGCGCTGGAGCGCCCGGCGCCGACGACGGAGCGGATCGTGCGCCCGCCGATCATCCGGAAGCTCGTCACCATGAGGACGCCGGCGAGCGCGGCGAGCGGGATCCGCGAGACCGGGCCGGTGGCGAGGTACATGACCGCGAGGATCACGACCGCGTGCACGACGGCGGCGAGCCGCGTGCGGGCGCCGGAGCGCACGTTCACCGCGGTGCGGGCGATGGCCCCCGTGGCGGGCATGCCGCCGAAGAGGCCGCTGGCGACGGAGGCGGCGCCCTGGCCGACGAGCTCCCGGTCGGGCTGGTAGACGGAACCGCCGCCCGGCCCGGACTGGACCATGGTCGCCGCGACGCGCGCGGACAGCAGGGACTCGATCGCGGCGAGCGCGGCGATGGCGAGCGCGGCGCCGCCGAGGTCGCGCAGCGCGCCGGGCGTGACCGACGGCAGAACGGGCGCGGGCAGCGACGACGGCAGCGCGCCGATGCGTGGGACGGGCGCACCGAGCACCTCGACGAGGACGGTGGCGAGCACGACCGCGCCGAGCGACGCGGGGATCCCCGCGTGGAGCCGGGGGAGCAGCACCATGGTCGCGGCGACGAGCGCGACGCAGCCGAGCGTCCACAGTGCCGGGGCGGCGGGCACGTCGGTGACGGCGGCGCGCACGGCCTCCACCGCGGACACGAGGGTGTTGTGGCCGGGCGCGACCTCGACGCCGACCGCGGCCGGGACCTGCTGGAGGAAGATGATGCACGCGATCCCGAGCGTGAACCCCTCGACGACCGGCCACGGGATGTACGTGACGACGCGCCCGAGCCGGGCGAGCCCGGCGACGAGGACCACGAGCCCGGCGAGGACGGTGACGAGCGCCACGGAGCCCGGGCCGTGCGTGACGACGACCGGCGCGAGCACGACCGCCATCGCCCCGGTCGGTCCGGACACCTGGTGGTTCGACCCGCCGAGGACCGCCGCGACCACGCCGGCGACGACGGCGGTGACGAGCCCGGCGGCCGCCCCGACCCCGGAGCTGACGCCGAACGCGAGCGCGAGCGGGAGCGCGACGACGCCCACGGTGACGCCGGCGAGGAGGTCGGCGCGCAGGGTCCGGGGGCGCAGGTCGTAGTCGGAGCGCCGGGGCAGCAGGTCGCGGACGGCGGCGAGGCGGTTCATGCCGAGGGGGACGACGCCGTGGTCGCGTCGAGCACCGCGCGCGCGGACGCGCCGGGCAGGGCCGGGAGCCGCCGCGCGGCCTCGAGCTGGTCGGACGCGCCGGCGAGGTTCGACAGGAGGAACGCCCGCGCGACGACGAGCAGCTCGGCGACGAGCGGCTCGGCGAGGCGGTACTCGACGGCGTTCCCGCTGCGCGTCGAGGTGACGACGCCCGCCCGGCGCAGCACCGCGAGGTGCTGGGAGAGCTGGGACGCCTCGCACCCGGTGACGTCGAGCAGCACGGAGACGGGCGCGGTGTGGTCGGCGTCGGCAGCGAGGACCTCGAGCACCTGGATCCGCGTGGGGTGCGCGAGGCACCGGAAGAGCTCGGCCTTGATGCGGTAGAGGGGGGCGGTCTCGTCGGTGGCCGGGGCGCCGTCGTCGGGTCGGGGTGGGCGGGGCACGGGTCCTCCGGGCTACGGGATGATGGCTTGCGCAATCCATCAAACCATGGCGAGCGGCGTCCGGCGGCCCGCCCGGGATAGCCTGCCGCCATGACCGCCGCGCCCGACCCGAGCACCGACACGTCTCCTGCGGACCCGGCGGCCGAGGGCGCGGGGCACCCGACGCTCGGCCGCGTCGTGCGGACGCTGGACGAGCTGTACCCGCCGTCGACGGCGGAGGACTGGGACGCCGTCGGCCTGGTCGCCGGGGACCCGGACGCGCCCGTGGGCAAGGTGCTGCTCGCCGTCGACCCCGTGGAGGAGGTCGCGGACGAGGCGCTGGCCTGGGGCGCCGACCTCCTCGTGACGCACCACCCGCTGTTCCTGCGGCCCGTGCACTCCGTCGCCGCGACGACCTTCAAGGGCTCGCTCGTGCACCGCCTCATCCGGGGCGGCTGCGCGCTCTACGTCGCGCACACCAACGCCGACGCCGCGCAGCGCGGGGTCGCAAACGCCCTCGCCGACGCGCTCGACCTGCTGCACCGCGTCCCCCTCGTGCCGCACCCCGCGCCGTCGCCGCACGAGGCGGCGCGCACCGGCACCGGCCGCGTGGGCCGGCTCGCGGAGCCGACGACGTTGCGCGCGTTCGCGCAGCGCGTCGCGCAGGTGCTGCCTCCGACGGTGCAGGGCGTCCGCGTGGCGGGCGACCTCGATGCGCGCGTGGAGTCGGTCGCGGTGGTGGGCGGGTCCGGCGACTCGCTGTTCGACGCCGTGCGCGCGAGCGGGGCCGACGTCTACCTCACGTCCGACCTGCGCCACCACCCCGTGTCCGAGCTGCGCGAGCGCGCGCGGCTCGACGGCGGCGAGGCCGGGACGCCGTTCCTCGTCGACGTGCCGCACTACGCCTCCGAGTGGCCGTGGCTCCGCTACGCTGCCGAGGACCTCGTGCGCGTCCTCGCGCGCTCCGGCGCGGCCGTGGAGACGCGGGTCAGCACGCTCGTCACCGACCCGTGGACGGCGCGGTTCCCGTCCGCACCCGCCGACCCCGCAGCCGACGCCGGACCGCCCCGCGACACCGCGCAGGGCTGACCCCCGGCGCGCGTCGACCCCCACCCGTCCCCACCGACCCGCACGCCGGCCCTCATCGGGCCCACGAAAGGAACCACCCGTGGCCACTGCACCGCCCGCCGACCAGCTCCGCCTGCTCGACGTCCAGGAGCTCGACACGCGTGCCCAGCAGCTCGCGCACCAGCGCAAGAACCTGCCGGAGCACGCGCGCATCGCCGAGCTCGACGCCCAGCTCGAGGACCTGCGCGGCAAGCTCGTGGAGTCGCGGACCGCGGTGAGCGACCTCCGGCGCGAGCTGACCAAGGCCGAGGGCGACGTCGAGCAGGTGCGCACGCGCGCCGCCCGCGACCAGTCGCGCCTGGACTCCGGGCAGGTCGGGGCGAAGGACGCGCAGGCGCTCGTCGCGGAGCTCGAGTCGCTCGCCCGCCGGCAGGGCGTCCTCGAGGAGGTCGAGCTCGACGTCATGGAGCGGCTCGAGGCGCACGAGGAGGCCCTCGCGAAGCTCGAGTCGGCGCACGCCGAGCTCGAGTCCGCCAAGGCCGAGGTCGTGGCCGCGCGCGACGCCCGGTATGCCGAGCTCGACGCCGAGGCCGCGCAGGTCGCGGGGCGGCGCACGGACGCCGTCGCCGGTCTCGACGCGGGCCTGCTCGCGCTCTACGAGCGCGTGCGCGACCAGAACGGCGGGCGTGGCGTCGTCGCGCTGCGCGGCCAGCACGTCGACGGGCTCAACGTCTCGCTGAGCCCGGCCGAGCTCGCGGCGATCACGTCGGCCGCGCCCGACCAGGTGGTGCGGCTCGAGGACTACGGCCACATCGTGGTGCGGCCGGAGGGCGCCGGCGCGTGAGCGGGGCGAGCGGTCGGCAGCTCGTCGTCGAGGCCGACGGCGGCTCGCGCGGCAACCCGGGGCCCGCGGGCTTCGGGGCGCTCGTGCGCGACGCCGCGACCGGCCAGGTGCTCGCCGAGCGGGCCGCGTACCTCGGCACGACGACGAACAACGTCGCCGAGTACTCGGGTCTCGTCGCCGGGCTGCGCGCCGCCGCGGAGATCGACCCGGACGCGCGCGTGACCGTCCGGATGGACTCGCGGCTCGTCGTCGAGCAGATGTCGGGGCGGTGGCAGATCAAGCACGACGACATGCGCCGCCTGGCGGCCGAGGCCGCGGCGGTGCTCCCCGCCGCGCAGGTCACCTACGAGTGGGTGCCGCGCGCGCAGAACGCGGCAGCCGACGCCCTGGCCAACGAGGCGATGGACACCCGCGGGACCGTCGTGCGCGACCACGAGCCCGCGGACACGTCGGAGGTGCCGTCCGACGCCGCGGCCGACCCCGCGACCGAGACCGCACCCGTCCCCGTGGACGGGACGACCCTCCCCGCCGTCCCCGAGGGCGCGGCGGTCGACACGCCCGCCCGGCCGTCGGGCGCCACCGTCCGGTTCGACGACGCGCCCGCGCTCACGGTCGTGCTCGTGCGCCACGGGCAGACGCCGCTCACCGTCGCGGGCGCGTTCAGCGGCTCGTCGGTGCCGGGACCGTCCCTCACCGCGCGCGGCCGGACGCAGGCCGCGCAGGCCGCGGACCTGGTGTTCCGGATCGGTCGCCAGGCGTGGCCCGACCTGCCGCGCCCGTCGGCCGTCGTCTCCTCGCCCATGGTCCGGGCCCAGGAGAGCGCGCGCGCCGTCGGCCGCCGCCTCGGGGTGCCCGTGACGACGGACGACCGGTTCGCCGAGGTGGACTTCGGCGCGTGGGAGGGGCTCACGGCCGCGGAGGTGGACGCCGGGTGGCCCGGCCTCCTGCCCGCCTGGTACACGACCGGGACGACGCCGGCCCCGGGCGGCGAGTCCGCCGCCGACGTCGGCGTGCGCGTCCGGCAGGGGCTGCGCGACCTCGTCGACACCATGCTGCCGGGTGCCGGGCCCGCGGGCCGCACCGTCGTCGTCGTGGGTCACGCCGTCCAGGTGCGGGCCGCGATCGGGACGTCCGTGGGCGCGCCGCCCGAGCAGTGGTCGCGGATCCGCGTCCCTCCGGCGTCGGTGAGCATCCTGCGGTTGTGGGCCGACGGCACGAGCGAGCTCACGGCCCAGGGCGTCCCGAGCGACCTCTGACCCGGCCGAGGTAGAGGCCTGGTAGCGCGAGGTAGAGGCATGGTCGTGACCGCGGCTCTACCTCGGCGGCCTCGGACGCGCGGTGCGGGCGGCCTGGAGACCGGTCTCCACCCAGGCGTCGAGCTCGCGCGTGTCCGCCAGGCGCGGACCGTCGACGACGACCCACCCCGCCATCGTGCGGGTGCCCATCGTCATCGGCCGGGCGCCGCGCTCCAGGGCGGCGGTGCGTCCGCCCGTGCCGACCCGCACCATGAGGGCGTCCCCGGAGATCGCGACCGCCATGCGCCCGTCGACGAGGAACGCGAGGCCGCCGAACATCGTCCGCTCCTCGAACGGGGCGCGGGGCGCCAGCACCGCGCGGACGCGGTCGGCGAGGTCCTGGCTGACGGCCATGGGTCCACTGTGGACCCCTGCCCGTCCCGGCGCAGTGGCACGCGGCGCCGGCCCGGGCCGACCACCGCGCCGGACCGCTCGCCCGGACCGCTCGGGCGGACCGCTCAGGAGATGACGAGCTCGAGCGTGCGCGGCCCGCTGCGCGTCGTGGCGTCGTGCAGGGTCGCCTCGATCAGCCGGTAGGTGAGGCCCGAGCCGACCTCGGTCCCGATCACCGTGCCGACGAGCTCGCGCGCGGCGTCCAGCAGCCCGGCCGCGGACGACGGCGACGCCGCCTCCCGGCGCACGAGGTGCCCGGCGAGCACGCCGCGCGTGTGCTTGGCGTTGTGCGAGACGACGGTCCGCTTCCCGGCGTGCTCGCGCACGACCCGCACCGCGACCCACTCGGCCGCCCGCGGGCCCGATGTCCGCGGCTTCCACGCGCCCACGTACGTCGCGGACCGGCAGTCCACGACGACGTCGCCCGCGGCCCGCTCGTCGAGCACGGGGGCGAGGTGGGGCCGCCACGCCGTGGCGAGCTTCCCGACGCCCGGCAGGTCCACCGCCATGGAGAGCCGGTACGCCGGGACCCGGTCGGCAGGGGAGAGCGCGCCCCACAACCCCGACACGACGCGCACGTCCTCGCGGGCCCGACGCGCGGGCTCCCCGCCCGCGGCGAGCGCCCCCGCGAGGTCCGCGGCGCCGTACAGCACGCCCGTGTACACGTCGGCTGCCGGACCGGCCGGGGCCGAGCGCAGCACGGTGTTGCGTCGCACCTCCTCGGCGAGCCCCGGCGTCGTGCCCAGGACCTCGTGGGCGTCCGGCCGGGCGCTCGCGGCGGCGAGCGCGTCGAGGACCGTCACGCGGTGCGCGGTGAGCGCGGGGGAGGTCAGGGTGTCGAGGTCGACGGGCGGGGCGCCGTCGGGCGCGGGGGTCTTGCCCTCGGACGGGGGGAGCAGCACGAGCACCGGGTCACTCTACGAGCGCGCGCGACGTCGCCGCCGCGGGTGACCGGGGCCGACGGCGTGGGGTGCGTCACGGCTACGCTCGCCCGATGGCCCAGGTGAAGATCTACGGACGGCGCAGCGTGTGGGGCGCGCGGCGGACGGAGGTGTCCGACGCGCTGCACGACGCGCTCGTGCGCGCGTGGCAGCTCCCGCCGGACAAGCGGTTCCACCGCTTCCTGCTCCTGGACGACGACGACCTGGTCGCCCCGCGCTCGGACGCGTACCTGGTCGTCGAGGTCGTCTGCTTCACGGGCCGCACGCGCGAGGCCAAGCGCGCGCTGGTCGCGGCGCTGTACGACGACGTCGTGCCAGCCCTCGGCCTGACGGTGGACGACGTGGAGCTCGTGATCCTCGAGAGCCCGCGCGAGAACTGGGGCATCCGCGGGGTCAGCGGCGACGAGCTCGCGCTGTCGTACCGCGTCGACGTCTGACTCGCGCGTCCCCTGCCTCGGGCGGCGGGGGGCGGTCCGAGCCCCGTGCGGGGCCGCTCAGCCTGCCTCGGCGACGACGGCCAGCACCGCGTCGCCGTACCGGGCGAGCTTGTTCTCGCCGACGCCGCTCACCAGCGCGAGCCGCTCGAGCGAGCCGGGCCGGGCGGTCGCGATCCCGCGGAGCGTCGCATCCCCGAACACGATGTACGCGGGCACGCCCTGGGTCTTCGCCTCGCCCGCCCGCCAGGCGCGCAGCGCCTCGAAGAGCGGGACGTCGGCCTCGGCCAGCTCGGCGGCGGCCGACGCCTTCCGTCCCTTCGCCGCGCGCACCGGACGCGCCGGCTCGTGCCGCATCCGGACCTCGCGGCGCCGGGCCAGGACCTCCCCGCTCGCCGCGGTGAGCACGAGCGTCCCGTGCGCGCCCTCGACGGTGAGCAGTCCCTGGGCGAGGAGCTGGCGCACCACGGCCCGCCACTCGTTCTCGGACAGGTCGTCCCCGACCCCGAACACCGACAGCTCCTGGTGCCGGAACCGCCGGACCTTCTCCGTGTCCCGGCCGAGGAGGATGTCGACGACCTGCCCGACGCCGAAGCGCTGCCCGCGCTCGCGGTCCAGGCGGAACACCGTCGAGAGCACCTTCTGCGCGGCGACCGTCCCGTCCCAGGCCTCGGGCGGGGCGAGGCACGTGTCGCACGACCCGCAGGCCCCCGGGTGCTCCTGGCCGAAGTAGGCGAGGAGCTGGGCGCGGCGGCACTCCACGGTCTCGCAGAGGGCGAGCATCGCGTCCAGGTGCCGGCCCAGGTTGCGCCGGTGCGCGGCGTCGCCGTCGGACGTCTCGATGAGCTTGCGCTGCTGCACGACGTCGGCGAGGCCGTAGGCCAGCCAGGCGGTGGACGGCAGGCCGTCGCGCCCCGCGCGTCCTGTCTCCTGGTAGTACCCCTCGACGGACTTGGGCAGGTCGAGGTGCGCGACGAACCGGACGTCGGGCTTGTCGATGCCCATGCCGAAGGCGATCGTCGCGACCATGACCACGCCGTCCTCGCGCAGGAACCGGGACTGGTTCGCGGCGCGCACCGACGCGGGGAGCCCCGCGTGGTAGGGCAGCGCCTGGATCCCGTTCTCGACGAGCGTCGCGGCGGTCCTCTCGACCGACGCGCGCGAGAGGCAGTAGACGATCCCGGCCTCCCCGGCGTGCTCGGTCCGCAGCAGGTCGAGCAGCTGCTTCTCGGGCCGGTCCTTGGGCACGATCCGGTAGGTGATGTTGGGGCGGTCGAAGCTGGAGACGAAGTGCCGCGCGCCCTCCAGGTCGAGGCGCAGGGCGATCTCGGCGCGCGTCGCAGCCGTCGCCGTCGCGGTCAGCGCGATGCGCGGGACGGACGGCCAGCGCTGGTGCAGCACCGACAGCTCGAGGTAGTCCGGCCGGAAGTCGTGGCCCCACTGGGAGACGCAGTGCGCCTCGTCGATCGCGAACAGCGCGATCGGCGTCCTGTCGAGCAGGTCGAGGGTGGCGCGGCTGCGGAGCCCCTCCGGCGCCACGTAGAGCAGGTCGAGCTCACCCGCCACGAGCGCGCGCTCCACGGCGCGGCGGTCCTCCGAGGACAGCGTGGAGTTGAGGAACGCGGCGCGGACGCCGAGCGCCGCGAGGGCGTCCACCTGGTCCTGCATGAGGGCGATGAGCGGGGAGACCACGACGCCGGTCCCTGGACGGACCAGGGCGGGGATCTGGTAGCACAGCGACTTGCCCCCGCCGGTCGGCATGAGCACCAGGGCGTCGCCGCCGTTGACGACGGTGTCGATGACGGCCGCCTGCTCACCCCGGAACGCGTCGTACCCGAAGACTCGCCGGAGCACGTCGAGCGCGGGGTCGGTCGCAGTCGCTGTGGCCACCCGGGCACCCTACCGAGGAGTTCCGACACGACGGTCCCGGCGCGTCCGCCCCACCGCCGGGGCGCCCGTCACGGGCGGCGGAGCTCCGCGGGCAGGTCGTCCCGGTGGCGGACGGCGAGCGACGTCACCGCGCGGGTCAGGCAGACGTACAGCCGTCGCAGCCCCGTGACCCGGTCGGGCTCGCCCCGGACGACGCCCTCCGGGTCGTCCAGCACGACGTGGTCGAACTCCAGCCCCTTCGCGAGCGACGCGGGCACGAGGTCGAGGCGCGCGTCGAACTCGACCGCGCCGTCGTCGTCCGACGCCTCGCCGACGACCGCGAAGGCGAGGCCCGCCGCGGCGAGCGCCGCGCGCGCGGCGTCCGTGCCGGCGTCGGGCACGATCAGCCCGACCGACCCCTCCCGGGCGAGCGCCGTGCGGACCAGGTCCACGAGCGGCCCGGTGGTGAGGACGAGCTCGCCCCGCGCCCGGCGGACGGCGACCGGCGGGTCGAGGTCCGGCGCGATCGAGGGGAGCAGGCGGGCCGCGTACTCGATGACGTCGCCGGGGACGCGGAAGCCGGCGGTGAGCTGCTCCACGTGGCCGTCGGGCTTGCCGAGGTGCGTCAGCGCGTCGGTCCACGAGGAGACCCCCCACGGCGTCGTCGCCTGGGCCAGGTCGCCCAGCACCGTCAGCGAGCCGGTACGCGCCCGGCGCCCGAGAGCGCGCAGCATCATCGGCGACAGGTCCTGCGCCTCGTCCACCACGACGTGCGCGACCGACGCGCCGCGGGCCAGCAGGTCCGCGACCTCGTCGAGCAGGACGAGGTCGGCCAGCGTCCAGCGGGCCGTGCCCGGTGTCCGGGACGGTCGGGCCGGGCGCAGCAGCTCCTGCTCGGCCGGGGTGAGGACGCCGTCGGCGCTCGCGGCGAGGAACGCGGGGTCGACGAGGAGCCGGTGCAGCAGCGCCGTCGGCGTGACCTTCGGCCACACCGCGGCGGTGTAGTCCCGGACCGGGCGGGTGCGCGCGAGCGCGTCCCACGCCCGCTCGTCGAGCGCCTCGCCCGACTCCTCGATCTGCACGAGGATCCGGTGCGCGAGCGCGTGCCGCAGGTGGTCGCGACCGGCGTCGAAGCGCGGCTCCCGGCCGACCACCTGCGCCACGCACTCGCGGGCCTCGTGCGCGGCGACGCGCCAGCGGCGCGCACCGCGGGGCAGCACGAGCGCCTCGGACGGCTCGACGAGGTGCGACCACACCGCGCGGCGGAGCACCTCGGCCATACGCACGTCGCCCTTGAGCCGCGCGACGTCCGCGGGCTCCGTGCCGCGCAGGCGGCCGTGCGCCGTGACGATCTGCTCGACGGTGGTCTGGGTCGCGTCGACCTCGCCGAGGGCGGGCAGCACGTCGCGGATGTACCGCAGGAAGCTCGCGTTGGGCCCGACGACGGTCATCCCTGCGCGGCTCACCCGCTCCCGGTGGGAGTACAGCAGGTACGCGGCGCGGTGCAGCCCGACGGCGGTCTTGCCGGTGCCGGGCGCACCCTGCACGACGACGGTCCGGTCGATCCCGCTGCGCACGATGACGTCCTGCTCGGGCTGGATTGTGGCGACGATGTCGCGCATCGGCCCGGTGCGGGGCCGCTCGATCTCGGCCTCGAGGATCGCGGAGGACTCCGCGCCGGGACCCGGGGCGGTGAGCGTCTCGTCCTCGAAGCCCGTGAGGGCGCCGCGCTGGAAGCCGTAGCGGCGGCGGACGGCGACCCCCATCGGCTCGGTGCGCGTGGCGCGGTAGAAGGGCGTGCTCACCGGGGCGCGCCAGTCGACGACGAGCGGGTCGCCCTCGGGGTCCGAGACGTGGCGGCGGCCGATGTGGAAGACCTCGGCGGGCTCGTGGCCGGTGCCGTCGAGGTCGATGCGTCCGAAGAAGAGCGGGACCTCGGGGTCGTCGGCGAGCTGGGCGAGCCGACGGGCGAGCGCCGCCTCGAGGTACTCGGCGCTGACCCGGTCTCCCGCGAGCGCGTCGAGCGACCCCGCCCGCTCGCGCATGCGGGCGAGCTGCCTGCGGGCGTCGGCGAGGAACTCCTGCTCCCGGGCGAGCTCGGCCGACGTGTCGGTGGCGGGTGCCGCGCTCGGGGCGTCGGGGGCGGACGGTTCGGCGGTGGCGGGCACGACAGACCTCCGGGAGCAGGCTTCGAGGGGGGCGGGCCATACTACGGGGCACGACCCGCCGGCGGACCGGTCGCTGGTCCGCCGAGCCGCCCGGGAGCGGTAGCCTTGCTGGCGCGGACGAGTCGGTCGGACGGTCGCGTCGGGAGGCCTCGTGCCTCCCGCCGAGGAACGTCCGGGCTCCGAAGGGCAAGGTGGTGGGTAACGCCCACCCGGGGTGACCCGCGGGACAGTGCCACAGAGAACAGACCGCCGCGTCGGGAAGGGCTCCGGCCCCGACCGGTGCGGTAAGGGTGAAACGGTGGTGTAAGAGACCACCAGCGGACCGGGTGACCGGTCCGGCTCGGTAAACCCCACCTGGAGCAAGGTCAGACAGACTGTGTCTGAGGGCTGCCCGCCCGATTCTCCACGGAGAAGCACAGTCGGGTAGACCGCTCGAGCCCTGCGGCGACGCAGGGCCTAGATGGATGACCGTCGCCCGCGCGAGGGTGACCTCGCGCGGGAACAGAACCCGGCGTACAGACCGGCTCGTCCGCATCGCACCGCCCGACCTGAGACAGCGGCGCCTCCTCTGGTGCCGTGACGATCGACGCTGACATCGACGACGGCGATGACGACTTCAACGGCGTCGGGTTGTGCCCTGCCCCCCCTGGCGCTGACCGTCCCCGGACTGGGGTGAGCCCAGCGCGGACGCCTCCACTCCGTCCACGCCGGGCTCTGCGACAGAGTTACGGCCGCCTCGCATCAGAGACGGCGCGAGCCGGGCACCTACACGCGTCCCCGACCGCGTCGTGTCGAGGGTCGTCAGCCGCCTCTGGACGGCTAGTGCGCTCTGAGCTGCCCTGCTTCGTCGAACCCCAGCCGGGCGGGTGGTGTCTCGCGCATGCGGAGCAGTTCGTCGATGTGAGTCATCAGGAGAGCGAAGCCCGCCCAACGAGGCTCTCGTCCGGGCCAGAGCACCTCGACGTCGTCGGCGACCGCGTCGAGGAAGCGGTTCAGGTCCTCGTCGTCGACGTCCAGGACGATCGGCGGGGCGTACTGCCTGTCGTCCCAGCGGTGGATCTGCGCTCCGTCGGTGGTGACGCGCACGTCGTTGCCGTCGGAGGCCGACTGGAGGGCGAACTGCTCGACGGTTCGGGTGGTCATGAAAACGCAGGGTAGATGGTGCCCTGGTTGCCGGTCGCGGACGACAACGACGACCGGGCGTGCGGGACCGCGACCGCGCCGCCGTCGACGGACGTGTCCGTGATGCTCTCCCCGCCGTCGGGCCAGGCGAGACCGGGCGAGCGCGTGCAGCTCGACGCCGTCGTGCGCAACGGCGGCCCGGCGGGCACGACCGCCGAGGTGCGCTGCACGCCGGCGGCCACCGCCGCGCTCGCCGTCGTGGCGGCGACGGTCCTCACGTGCGTCGTCGGCGACCTGCCGCCCGGCGCCGCGGTGACGTACCGCCTCACGGGCACCGCCACCGGGGCGCCGGGCACGGACCTCGTCGTCACGGCGCGGGTCGCGCACGACGCCCCGGACACCGTCCCGGAGAACGACGTCGCGGCCGCGACGGTCCGTCTGCTGCTCGGAGCGACGCCTCCTCCCGGCCCCGGCCCCGGCCCCGGTCCCGGCCTCCCGCCGTCGGGCCCGGGGGAGGCGCCCGCCGGTGCGGTGCCGGGCTCGCACCCGGCCGCCCCGGGGCCGTCCGCGGGGCCCTCGTACGCCCTCGCCACGACCGCCGGCCTGGCTGCGCTCGCCGCCCTCATGCTCGGCCTCGGGACGCTGCTCGTGCGCGGGCACGGGAGGGCCGCGCGCGGCCCGGGCGGGCTCGGGCCGCGGCGGCCGCGAGGCGGCGGGACGGCGTGAGCGCCGCGGTACGGCGTTAGGCTGTCGTGCCGCACCCGCCGCGGAGACGCCGGTCCGCCGGCGCGTCCGCCCGCCTCTCCCGGCACCACCGGGAGGACGGGCCCCGTCCTACTCGTGCCGAGGAGCACCATGTCGCACCACGACTCGCACACGCCTCCGCTCGCCTACGTCATCGCCGGTTCCGAGGCCACCGGCGGCGCCGGCATCCAGGCCGACCTGAAGACGTTCCAGGAGCTCGGCGCCTACGGCGTCGGCACGCTCACGTGCATCGTCTCGTTCGACCCGAAGAACGACTGGGGCCACCGCTTCGTCCCCGTGGACCCGCAGGTGATCGCCGACCAGTTCGAGGCGGCGACGGTCACGCACGAGCCCTCGGTCGTGAAGATCGGCATGCTCGGCACGCCCGCGACGATCGACGTCGTCGCCGAGTCGCTGCGCTCGCGCACGTGGGAGCACGTCGTGCTCGACCCGGTCCTCATCTGCAAGGGCCAGGAGCCCGGTGCCGCCCTCGACACCGACACGGCGCTGCGCGCGCAGGTCCTCCCGCTCGCGACCGTCGTCACGCCCAACCTCTTCGAGACGCGCACGCTCGCGGGCGTCGAGTCGATCGAGACCGTCGAGGAGCTCGTCGAGGCGGCGCGCAAGGTCCAGGCGCTCGGCCCGCGCGCCGTCGTCGCGAAGGGGGGCGTCGAGCTGCCCGGCCCCGACGCGGTCGACGTCCTGGTCGACGGCGACGAGGTGCACGTGCTGCGCACCCCGAAGATCGGCGAGGAGCGCGTGAGCGGGGCCGGCTGCACGTTCGCCGCCGCGATCACCGCGGAGCTTGCGAAGGGCGCCTCGGTGCTCGACGCCGCGCGCGTCGCCAAGGACGTCGTCACCGCCTCCATCGAGGACCGCGTGGCGTCGAACGCGCCGTTCGACGCGGTACGGGTCGGCGCGCGCCGCTGACCTCCTGCGGCGTGCCCGGGCCGCGGCCTCGCGACCCCGGGCCGACCCGTGCTCGACCAGCGATCACCCCTCGGACGTCTCGACGTCCCCTGACGGTCAAGGAATACTCTCGTCACCGTGAACGACCTCTCCCCTTCGGAACTGTCCCCGTCCCCGGGTGCTGCCGACGGCCCCGACCGGGTCTCCGCCGACGTCTCCGACCTCCCCGACGACACCGGGCACGCCGGGCGCGGCCTCGCGCGCCACGACGTCCCGGGCCCGCTGCGCGACGACGTCCGCCTCCTCGGCGGCCTGCTGGGCACCGTGCTGCGCGAGACGGGCGGCCAGGACCTGCTCGACGACGTCGAGCGGCTCCGCGAGCTCTCGATCCGTGCGTACGACGACCGGTCGGGCGCGGTGCTCGCCGAGGCCGAGGCGCTCGTCGAGGGCCTGTCCATGGCGCGCGCCGAGCAGGTCGCCCGGGCCTTCACGTGCTACTTCCACCTCGCGAACCTCGCGGAGGAGTACCACCGCGTGCGCGTCCTGCGCGAGCGCGAGGCGGAGTTCGCGACCCGCGCCACGACGCCCGACGACTCGCTGCCCGAGGCGTTCGAGCAGCTCGTCGGCGAGGTCGGGCGCGAGGAGGCGCTGCGCCGGCTTCGTCGCCTCGAGTTCCGCCCCGTGCTCACCGCGCACCCCACGGAGGCGCGCCGTCGTGCGGTCTCCGGCGCGGTGCGGCGCATCGCGACGCTCCTCGACGAGCGGGACGCGCAGCGCCTCGGCGGCACGTCGCTCGCGGAGAACGAGCGTCGCCTCCTCGCCGAGATCGACACGATGTGGCGCACCGCCCCCATCCGCGAGCACAAGCCGTCGGTCCTCGACGAGGTGAAGACGGCGCTCGGCGTGTTCGACGCGACGATGTTCGACACGTTCCCCACCGTCTACCGCCGCCTGGACGACTGGCTGCTGGGCGACGAGGCGGGGCGCGAGGAGCCGCTCGTGCGGCCGTTCGTCAGCCTGGGCACGTGGATCGGCGGCGACCGCGACGGCAACCCGAACGTCACGGCCGACGTGACGCGCCAGGCCGCGGCAATCGCGGCCGACCACGCGCTCGCGGCGCTCGAGCAGCAGGCGCGCGCCGTCGGGCGCAAGCTCACGCTCGACCAGGACGGCACGCCGCCGTCGGACGGCCTGCGCGCCCTGTGGGAGCGCCAGCGCCGGCTCTCGGAGGCGGTCACCGTCGCCGCGTCGGAGGCGTCGCCGCGCGAGCCGCACCGCGCGGTCCTGCTCGTCGTCGCGGACCGCATCGCCGCGACGCGGGCCCGCAACGCCGACCTCGCCTACCCGAACGCCGAGCAGCTCGAGTCCGACCTGCGCGTCGTCCAGGAGTCGCTCGTTGCGGCGGGCGCGCCCCGCGCGGCGTACGGGGACCTGCAGCAGCTCGTGTGGCAGGTCGAGACGTTCGGGTTCCACCTCGCGGAGCTCGAGGTGCGCCAGCACTCCCAGGTCCACGAGGGGGCGCTCGCCGAGATCGCGGAGAAGGGCCTGCACGGCGACCTCTCCGACCGTACGCGCGAGGTGCTCGACACCTTCCGCGCGCTCGGCGCGGTCCAGCAGCGCTACGGGATCCGTGCCGCACGCCGCTACATCGTGTCGTTCACGCAGAAGCCGGAGCACCTGGCCGCGGTGTACGAGCTCGCGGAGCTCGCGTTCGAGGGCTCCGACGAGGCGCCCGTGGTCGACGCGATCCCGCTGTTCGAGACCTTCGCCGACCTCCGGGCGAGCGTCGACATCCTCGAGTCCATGCTCACGCTGCCGCAGGTGCAGCGCCGGCTCGCCGAGAACGGGCGCCGCGTCGAGGTCATGCTCGGCTACTCGGACTCGTCGAAGGACGTCGGCCCGGTGTCCGCGACCCTCGCCCTGCACGACGCGCAGAGCCGCATCGCGCAGTGGGCCGAGCGCCACGACATCACGCTCACGCTGTTCCACGGCCGCGGCGGCGCCCTCGGCCGCGGCGGCGGCCCGGCGAACCGTGCCGTGCTCGCCCAGCCCCCGGGCTCGGTCGACGGCCGCTTCAAGCTCACCGAGCAGGGCGAGGTCATCCTCGCGCGTTACGGCGACCCGACGATCGCGTCGCGCCACATCGAGCAGGTCGCCGCGGCGACGCTGCTCGCGTCGGCGCCGTCGACGGAGAAGCGCAACGCCGAGGCGACCGAGCGCTACCGCGACCTCGCGGCCGCGCTCGACGAGTCGTCGCGCCGCCGGTTCCACGAGCTGGTGCGCGCGGACGGGTTCCCGCAGTGGTTCTCGCAGGTGACCCCGCTCGAGGAGGTCGGCCTCCTGCCGATCGGCTCCCGCCCGGCACGTCGCGGCCTGTCGGTCTCGTCGCTCGACGACCTGCGCGCGATCCCGTGGGTGTTCTCCTGGTCGCAGGCGCGCATCAACCTCGCGGGCTGGTACGGGCTCGGCACGGCGCTGCGCGAGTTCGGCGACCTCGAGCTGCTGCGCGAGGCGCACCGCGAGTGGCCGCTCTTCGCGACGCTGCTGGACAACGTCGAGATGTCGCTCGCCAAGACGGACGAGCGCATCGCCGAGCGGTACCTGGCGCTCGGGGACCGCGACGACCTCGCCCAGGCGATCCTCGACGAGCTGCGCCTCACGCGCGAGCAGGTCCTCGCGGTGACGGAGAACGCGTGGCCGCTCGCCGGCCGGCGCGTGCTGGGCCGCGCGGTCCAACTCCGCAGCCCGTACGTCGACGCGCTCTCGCTGCTCCAGGTCCGCGCGCTGCGCGGCCTGCGCTCCGGCGCGGAGGGCCCTGTCAAGGACGAGCTCCAGCACCTGCTGCTGCTCACCGTCAACGGGGTCGCGGCCGGCCTGCAGAACACCGGCTGAGGTCCGGCGCCCGCCACGACGGCCGTCACGTCGACCCGCGACCGGGTCCGTGGCGGCCGTCGTCGTCTGGACAGCCGTCCAGTTGTTGAATGAATCCTCAACCATCGCCCCGGTGAACGGCCGCCCGCGGGGGTCTGGGTAAAGTCTTCGCCAGAGGCCTACCAGCCGACGCTATCCGTGGGGTACTCTGGCGACGACCGACCACGCCGAAGTCCTGCTGTCGCCCGACGACGTACGAGAGCAGGGGGCCGACAGGTCGGGGCGTCGGGCAGGAGGCGCGGCACTCGTCGGGGTGGGCGAGGCAAGGCGGGACGAAGGGCGGGGCAGTGTTGGTACAGGAGCTCGAACGCAGCGACACCGGGGCAGGGACGGGCGGCATCCGGCTGCTCGAGGAACGCGACGCGAGCGTCGTGGACATGTGGGGCGAGATCGACGTCGCCCTGCGCAGCGAGGCGAGCGCCGCGCTCGCCAACGCTCTCGAACGCGACGTACCCGTGGTCATCGACACGTCCAAGGTGACGTTCATGGACTCGACGGGCATCGCGTTCCTCGTGCAGTTCTACACGATCGGCTCCGAGGAGGGGCTGTCCGTGACGCTGCGCAACCCGCCGACGGTCGTCACGGACGTCCTCGAGATGCTCGGCGTCATCGAGATCTTCGGTACCGAGCACCACGAGGTCAGCCCGGCCTGACGGCCCCGGCGAGCCCGGCCCCTCAGGACCGGGCTCGGACCGTGGCACGATCGTCAGACGGCGTCGGCCGCGAGCGACGCGGCGCCCACGATCCCGGCCGCGTTGCGCAGCTGGGCGGGCACGATCGGCGCCCGCAGGTGCAGCAGCGGCAGGAAGTGCTCGTGCTTCTTGCTCACGCCGCCGCCCACGACGATGAGGTCGGGCGAGAACAGGTCCTCGACGACCCCGAAGTAGCGCTGGAGCCGCTCGGCCCACTGCGCCCAGTCGAGGTCCTCGCGGTCGCGCGCGGCGTCGGAGGCCCGCGTCTCGGCGTCGTACCCGTCGATCTCCAGGTGGCCGAGCTCCGTGTTGGGGAGCAGGTGGCCCTCGACGAGGATCGCGCTGCCGATGCCGGTGCCGAGCGTCGCGACGAGCACGACGCCGTCCGCGTCGCGCGCGGCGCCGTAGCGCACCTCGCCCACGCCCGCGGCGTCGGCGTCGTTGACGGCGACGACGTGCCGTCCCGTCTCGCGCGCGACGAGCGCCGGGAGGTCGACGCCCGTCCACGACTTGTCGAGGTTCGCGATGAACCGCACGACGCCGTGCTGGAGCGGGGCGGGGAACGCGACCCCGATCGGCACGTCCTGCGGGAGGTCGTAGGCGCCTACGAGCTCGGCAATGACCTCCGCGACGGCCTGCGGCGTCGACGGCTGGGGGGTGGGGATGCGGTGCCGCTCCTGCGCGAACTCGCCGGTGGCGAGGTCGACCGGGGCGCCCTTGATGCCGCTGCCGCCGACGTCGATGCCGAAGGCGGTGCGGGGGCGCGGGCGGTCCGCGGGGGGTGCGGCGTGCGAGTCCTGGTGGGCGTTCATGGCAGTGTGAGGATCTCCGCTCCGTCGTCGGTCACCAGCAGCGTGTGCTCGAACTGCGCGGTCCGCGAGGCGTCCGCGGTGACTACCGTCCACCCGTCGTCCCACATCCGCCACTCGGACGTGCCGAGCGTGAGCATGGGCTCGATGGTGAAGACCATCCCGGGCTCGATCACGGTCGCGTGGTCGGGCGCCGCGTCGTAGTGCGGCACGACGAGCCCCGAGTGGAACGCACGCCCCACGCCGTGGCCCGTGTACTCGCGCACGACCCCGTACCCGAAGCGGGCGGCGTAGCGCTCGATGACGCGACCGACGACGTTGATCTGGCGGCCGGGCGCGACGGCCTTGATGCCGCGGGCGAGCGCCTCGCGCGTGCGCTCGACGAGCAGCGCCGACTCCGGGTCCACCTCCCCGACGGTGAAGGTGGCGTTCGTGTCGCCGTGCACGCCGCCCACGTAGGCGGTGATGTCGACGTTGACGATGTCGCCCTCGACGAGCTCGGTGGAGTCCGGGATGCCGTGACACACGACCTCGTTGAGCGAGGTGCACAGCGACTTGGGGAACCCGCGGTAGCCGAGCGTCGACGGGTAGGCGCCGTGGTCGAGGAGGAACTCGTGGCCCACGCGGTCGAGCTCGTCCGTCGTGACGCCGGGGGCGACGTGGCGCCCGACCTCGACGAGCGCCTGCGCCGCGACACGCGAGGCCGTCCGGATGCGCTCGACGGTCGCGGGGTTGTTGACCTCGCTCCCCTCGAAGGGCCGCGGTCCCGGCCGGCCCACGTACTCGGGGCGCTCGATCGTCGTCGGGACCTGCCGCTGGGGTCCCACGACACCCGGCGTCAGGGGGCCACGGCGCCCGGGGCGTGGAAGAGCGGCGGCGTCGGGCGGGACGGGGGCGGTGCTCATGGCCGCCAGTCTACGAACGCGCGGGCGCCGTGGGCGGCCGGCCGGGCCGGGATGGGGGAGGATCGAGGCATGAGCACCGGATCACGCTTCAGCGACGACGGCGAGCCCGCGGCCGCGGACGGGTACTACTACGACACGCGCACCGGCGAGGTGCACCGCGGCCCGAGCGCGTCGTGGTCGCACCGCATGGGCCCGTACCCGACGCGCGAGGCCGCCGAGAAGGCCCTGGAGACGGCGCGCGAGCGCACCGACGCCTGGGACGAGGAAGACCGCCGCGAGCGCGAGGAGTGACCCACGCCCCGCCGCCCGGCCCGCGCCGGGTGTGGTCGGGTCGTCTCGGCCTCCTCCTCGCGGGCCTGGCGGTGGGCGCGCTGACGTTCCTCGTCGCGCTGCAGGTCCGCGCCGTGTCGGGGGCCGGCCCGACGACGGTCACCCCCTCGGGCGGGGCCGTGCCCGCCGCGCCCGAGCCCGCGCCGTCGACGGCGTCGCCCGACCTGACCGCCACGGAGACCGGGCCGGCGCCCCCGCTCGCGGGCGTGACGGTCGCCGTCGACCCGGGGCACAACGGCGGGAACGGGGCGAACCCGCTCGTCGTGAACGCGCCCGTCCCCGACGGCCGGGGCGACACGAAGGCCTGCAACACGGTGGGGACGTCCACGGACTCCGGCTACCCGGAGCACGCGTTCACGTGGGACGTGGCGGGGCGGCTCGCGGCACGCCTGACCGAGCTGGGCGCCGTCGTCGTGCTCACGCGCCCGGACGACGCGGGCGTGGGCCCGTGCGTCGACGCGCGCGGCCGGTTCCCGCAGGAGAACGACGCGGACGTGCTCGTCTCGCTCCACGCCAACGGCACGGAGGACCGCCGCGCGCACGGGTTCTTCGCGATCGTGTCCGACCCGCCCGTGGACGAGGCCCAGGGGGAGCCGAGCGTCGCGCTCGCGCACGAGCTCGTGGCCGCGCTGACGGCGGCCGGGTTCGCGCCGTCGTCGTCGGTCGCGGCCGGCGACGGCCCCGTCCAGCGGCGCGCCGACCTGGCGACGCTCAACCACGCCGAGCGCCCGGCCGTGATGCTCGAGCTGGGGGAGATGCGCAACCCCGACGAGGCCGCGGTCATGGAGTCGGAGGAGGGGCGCCAGCGCTACGCGGACGCCGTCGCGAGCGGCGTCGCCGCGTGGGTCGCCGACGGCGGTGCGGGCGCGGGGTGACCCGGCGCCCGCACCGGGTGCTCAGCGGGCGAAGCTGTGCGCGTCGTCGGGGAAGGTCCCGCCGCGCACGTCGGCGGCGTAGTCGGCCGCCGCCTGGCCGAGCGCGGCGCCGATCTCGGCGTAGCGCTTGGCGAACCGGGGCGACCAGTCCGTCATCCCGGCCATGTCCGTCCAGACGAGCACCTGGCCGTCGCACGCGGCGCCCGCGCCGATGCCGATCGTGGGGATGCGCAGGATCTCGGTGACGCGCGCGGCCACCTCGACCGGCACCATCTCGAGCACGACCGCGACGGCGCCCGCCTCGGCCACGGCGAGCGCGTCCTCGCTGAGGCGCTCCGCGGCGTCGTCGCCCCGCCCCTGGACGCGCGGGCCGCCGAGCAGGTTCTCGGACTGCGGCGTGAAGCCGAGGTGCCCGACGACGGGGATGCCCGCGTCCGTGAGCGCCTGGATCTGCGCCGCGACGCGGCGCCCGCCCTCGAGCTTGACCGCGCTCACGCCCGTCTCCTTGAGGAACCGGACGCCGGTGGCGAGCGCCTGCTCCGGGCCCGCCTCGTACGAGCCGAACGGCAGGTCCACGACGGTGAACGCGCGGCGCGCGGCGCGCGCGACGGCGCGGGCCGGGGGGATGAGGTCGTCGACCGTGACGGGCAGGGTCGACGCGTGCCCGTGCATCGTGTTGCCGATCGAGTCGCCGACGAGCAGCATGTCGATCCCCGCGTCGTCGAAGATGCGCGCGGTCACCGCGTCGTAGGCGGTGAGCATGGTGATCTTCTCGCCGCGCGTCTTGGCCTCGGCGAGGTGGTGCACGCGGACGCGGCGCGGTCCCGTGCCGCCGGTCGCGGCGGGCTCGGGGGCGGTGTGAGCAGACATGACGGCCTTTCCTGGGTGCGGGAGGGGGCGGACGGCGCGCGGGGTGCCGGCGTCGTCAGGCGAGCGGCTCGCGCCAGCGGTTCGTGATCGGCAGACGGCGGTCGCGGCCGAACGCGAGCGCCGTGACCTTCGGGCCCGGCGGGTACTGGCGGCGCTTCCACTCGGCGCGGTCGACGAGCGTGACGACCTTGTCGACGACCTCGGGGTCGAACCCGCGGGCGAGGAGCTCGGCGCGTCCCTCGGCGTGCTCGATGTAGGCGTCGAGGACCTCGTCGAGCAGGTCGTAGGGCGGCAGCGAGTCCTGGTCGGTCTGGCCGGGGCGCAGCTCCGCCGACGGCGGCTTGGTGATCGACGACTCCGGGATGGGCGGGATCTCGCCGCGGTCGAGCGCGGCGTTGTTGCGCCAGCGCGCGAGCTGCCACACGCGCGACTTGTCGACGTCCTTGAGCGGGGCGAACCCGCCGATGCTGCCCGCGTCGTAGATCGTGGCGTACCCGGTCGCGAGCTCGGACTTGTTGCCCGGCGCGATGACGAGGTGGCCCTCGCGGTTGGAGATCGCCATGAGGATCACGCCGCGCACGCGCGCCTGGAGGTTCTCCTCCGCGACGCCCTCGAGCTCGAGCTCGCCCTGGAACGCCTCGACCATGGGCGCGATGGGCTGGACGCGGTAGTCCGCGCCGAGCCGCTTCGCGAGGTCGGCCGCGTCGTCCTTGCTGTGGTCCGACGAGTACCGCGACGGCATCGAGACGCCGACGACGTTCTCGCCCCCGATCGCGTCCGCGGCGACGGCGGCGGTGAGCGCCGAGTCGATGCCGCCCGAGACGCCGAGGACGACCGAGCGGAAGCCGTTCTTGCGCACGTAGCCCGCGAGGCCCGTCACGCACGCCCGGTACACCTCCTCGTCCGGGTGCAGCTCGGGGGCGCGCGGCCCGCGCGGGGCGCCGTCGGCGGGGAGCTCCCAGACGAGCAGGTCCTCCACGAACTGCGGCGACGAGGCGACCACCGTGCCCGCGGCGTCGGTGACGAACGAGCCGCCGTCGAACACGAGGTCGTCCTGGCCGCCCACGAGGTTCACGTACGCGACCGGGGAGCTCACCTCGCGCGCGCGGCGCGCGGCGAGGTCCGTGCGGACGTGCCCCTTGCCCTCCTCGTACGGCGAGCCGTTGAGCACGAGCAGCAGGTCGAGCCCGTTCCCCGCCTCGTCGAGCGTCGCCATCTCCGCGACGGGGCCGCCGTCCTGCCAGATGTCCTCGCAGATCGCGATGCCGACGCGGCGCCCCTCGACCTCGACGACCGTCGTCGTCTCGCCGGGCGCGAAGATGCGGAACTCGTCGAACACGCCGTAGTTGGGCAGGTGGTGCTTGTCGTACGCGGCCTGCACGGCGCCGTCGCGCAGCACGACGGCGCGGTTGGTCGGGAGGTCGGCGGGGGAGCCCGAGGCCTCGCGCTCCGCAGCGCCCGCACCGCGGGGCGCGCCCGAGGTGCCCACGGTGCCGAGCACGACGGTGACCGCGCCCAGCCCCTCGGCGTCGAGCCGCGCCGCGATGTCCGCGGCGGCGTCCCACGCCGCGCGCCGGAACGACGCCCGCAGCGCGAGGTCCTCGATCGGGTAGCCGGTGAGGGTCATCTCCGGGAAGGCGACGAGCTGCGCGCCCGCGGCCGCGGCCTCCCGGGTGCGCTCGAGGACCAGGGCGGCGTTGCCGTCGAGGTCCCCCACGCACGTGTCGACCTGTGCCAGCGCGACGCGCAGATCAGCCATGCGTCCACCCTAGACGAGCAGGGCGGACGGCTCGTCCGGGGGGCCGCCGCGCGGCACGACGTCCAGGACACGACCGTGTCACCCGTTCGTCACACGGATCAGGCAGGATGTACCGCATGGACAGGCAGCAGGAGTTCGTGCTCCGCACGGTCGAGGAGCGCGACATCCGCTTCATCCGGCTCTGGTTCACCGACGTGCTCGGCATGCTCAAGTCGGTGGCGATCGCGCCGGCGGAGCTCGAGTCGGCGTTCGCCGAGGGGATCGGGTTCGACGGCAGCTCGATCGAGGGCCTCACGCGCGTGTACGAGGCCGACATGATCGCCAAGCCGGACCCGACCACGTTCCAGGTGCTGCCGTGGCGCGGCGAGCGGCACGGTACCGCCCGCATGTTCTGCGACATCCTCACGCCAGACGGCGAGCCGTCCCTCGCGGACAGCCGCAACGTCCTCAAGCGTGCGCTCGCCCGGGCGAGCGACAAGGGGTTCACGTTCTACACGCACCCCGAGGTCGAGTTCTACCTGTTCAACCAGCCGGCCGACGCCGGGTCGCCGCTCGTCCCCGTCGACCAGGGCGGGTACTTCGACCACCTCGCGCGCGGGAGCACGCACGACTTCCGGCGCGCCGCGATCACGATGCTCGAGTCCATGGGCATCTCGGTCGAGTTCTCCCACCACGAGGCGGGGCCGGGGCAGAACGAGATCGACCTGCGCTACGCCGACGCGCTGACGACGGCCGACAACCTCATGACGTTCCGCACGGTCGTCAAGGAGGTCGCGCTCGAGCAGGGCGTGTTCGCGTCGTTCATGCCCAAGCCGATGGCCGACCACCCCGGCTCGGGCATGCACACGCACCTGTCGCTCTTCGAGGGCGACCGCAACGCGTTCCACGAGCCGGGCGCCCAGTTCGAGCTGTCCAAGACGGCGCGCCAGTTCATCGCGGGCCTGCTCGTCCACGCGGCGGAGATCACCGCGATCACGAACCAGTACGTGAACTCGTACAAGCGCCTGTGGGGCGGGGCCGAGGCCCCCAGCTACGTGTGCTGGGGCCACAACAACCGCTCCGCGCTCGTGCGCGTGCCCATGTACAAGCCGGGCAAGGGCAACTCGAGCCGCGTGGAGTACCGCGCGCTCGACTCGGCCACCAACCCGTACCTGGCGTTCGCCGTCATGCTGGCCGCCGGGCTCAAGGGCATCGAGGAGGGCTACGAGCTCCCCGAGGAGACCGAGGACGACGTCTGGGAGCTCACCGACGCGGAGCGTCGTGCGCTCGGCATCAAGCCGCTCCCGCAGTCGCTCGACGAGGCGATCCGCATCATGGAGGGCTCCGAGCTCGTCGCCGAGACCCTGGGCGAGCACGTGTTCGACTTCGTGCTGCGCAACAAGCGCCAGGAGTGGGACGCGTACCGCGCGCAGGTCACGCCGTTCGAGCTGAAGCGGTTCCTCCAGGTCCTGTGAGCGGGTCCACGACGACGTCCGGTCGGTCCGGCGGGTCCCGCCGGCCCACGCTCACGGGTCGGCTCGCGCGGTTCGGCTTCGCCGACATCACGCGCTCGGCCGGCCTGCTCGCGGACCCGGACCTGGCGCTGCTGCTCGACCCGGGTGCCCGGTCCGTCGACGGTCCCGAGGCCGGCGCCGCCGACCCGGCGGGCGTCGTCGACGACGAGCTGCTCGCCGCGTTCGGCCAGGCCGCCGACCCGGACCTCGCGCTCCTGCAGGTCGTGCGGCTCGCGGGCGCGCTGCGCCCCGACGTCGAGGCGCGCGGTGCGCTCGCGGACCTCGCGCGCGGCACCCTGCGGCCCGGCCCGGCCCGCGACCGCCTCCTCGCGGTGCTCGGGGCGTCGGTCGCGCTCGGCGACGACGTCGTGCGGCGCCCCGCGCTGCTCGAGGTCGTCGCGGACCCGGCGCCGGGCACCGGGGTGGCCGCGGGCGACGTGCGGGCCGAGCTGCTGCGCGCCGTGGGCGCCGACCCGGACGCCGCCGTCCCGGTCGCGGCCGAGCCGGGGCCTGAGCGGGTCGACGCGCTGCGCCGCGCCTACCGCGAGCGGATCCTGCGCATCGCCGCGACCGACCTCACCGTCACCGACCCCCTGACGCGCATGCCCGCGGTCGGTGCGGCTCTGGCCGACCTCGCCGCCGCCGCGCTCGAGGGCGCGCTCGCCGTCGCGCGCGCGGAGCTCGACGACCACGGTGCGGGGGTGCGACTCGCGGTCATCGGCATGGGCAAGTGCGGGGCGCGCGAGCTCAACTACGTCTCCGACGTCGACGTGATCTACGTCGTCGAGCCCGCCGACGGCTACGACGAGGAGCACGCCACGACCGTGGGGGCGCGCCTCGCGACGAGCCTCGCGCGCGTGTGCTCCGGCACGTCCGGCGAGCCCGCCCTGTGGCAGGTCGACGCCGCGCTGCGCCCCGAGGGCAAGCAGGGGCCGCTCGTGCGCACGCTCGCGAGCCACGTCGCGTACTACGAGCGCTGGGCCAAGACGTGGGAGTTCCAGGCGCTGCTCAAGGCGCGCACCGTCGCGGGCGACCGCGAGCTCGGGCGCGCGTACGAGGAGGCGATCGCCCCGTTCGTGTGGTCGGCCGCGGGTCGCGAGAACTTCGTCGAGGACTCGCAGGCGATGCGCCGCCGCGTCGAGGCGCACGTGCCCGCGGCGGAGGCCGACCGCCAGCTCAAGCTCGGCAAGGGCGGCCTGCGCGACGTCGAGTTCACCGTGCAGCTGCTCCAGCTCGTGCACGGGCGGTCCGACGACTCGATCCGCAGCCGCAGCACCCTCACCGCGCTCGCCGAGCTCGCCGCCGCCGGGTACGTGGGGCGCGAGCACGCGGCGCGGCTCGGCGTCTGCTACCGGTTCCTGCGCTCGCTCGAGCACCGCATCCAGCTCTTCCGGCTCCGGCGCACGCACCTGCTCCCGACGGCCGACGACGAGCTGCGCCGTCTCGCCCGGTCGCTCGGCATGCGGACCGAGGGCGCGGCGGGCCTCACCGAGCGGTGGCGCGCGACGCGGCGCGAGGTGCGCGGCCTGCACGAGGAGATCTTCTATCGGCCGCTCCTGCCGGTCGTCGCGCAGCTCTCGCCGGACGAGGTGAGCCTGGCGCCGGAGGCCGCGAAGGCGCGCTTCGCCGCCATCGGCTACCGCGACCCGGCGGGTGCCATGCGGCACGTCACCGCGCTCATCGAGGGCGTGAGCCGCCGCGCCGCCATCCAGCGCCAGCTCCTGCCCGTGATGCTCGGCTGGTTCGCCGAGGGCGCCGACCCGGACGCCGGGCTGCTCGCGTTCCGCACGCTCTCCGAGACGCTCGGCACGACGCACTGGTACCTCCAGCTCCTGCGCGACTCCGGGTCCGCGGCCCAGCGGCTCGCGCACCTCCTGTCCAACTCGCGCTACATGGCCGACGCGCTGGGCCGGTCGCCCGAGTCCGTGCGCTGGCTCGCGGGCGACGCGGACCTCGTCCCGCGCGGCATCGAGCGCCTCGCATCGGAGACCGACGCGATCCTCACGCGCGCCGACGAGGTCGAGCCGGCCACGGTGAGCCTGCGCGCCGTGCGGCGGCGCGAGCTGGCCCGCACGGGCGCCGCCGAGCTGCTCGGGGTCGTCGACCCGGTCGACGCCGCGCGCAGCATCTCCGACGCGGCGGACGTGGTGCTCGCGGGCGCGCTCCGGGTCGCGGAGTTCGTGGCGCGCGACGAGCTCGGGTACGACGCGCCGGACCCGTCGTCCGCGCCGGCGCGCCTGCTCGTCGTCGCGATGGGGCGCCTGGGCGGCCGCGAGATGGGCTACGGCTCGGACGCCGACGTCATGTTCGTCCACGACCCGGCGCGCGGTGCGGCCGGCGACGCCGCCCAGGCGTACGCGCTCGCCGCGGCGACGCGGCTGCGGCAGCTGCTGTCCGCCGTCGGGCCGGAGCCTGCGCTGCCCGTGGACGCCGACCTGCGGCCCGAGGGGCGCAACGGCCCGCTCGTGCGCTCGCTCGCGTCGTACACCGAGTACTACGAGCGCTGGTCCAGCGTGTGGGAGGCGCAGGCGCTCCTGCGCGCGCGGCCCGTCGCGGGCGACGTCGCCGGGCTCGGCGAGGCGTTCACGCGCGTCGTGGACGCCCGGCGCTACCCGGCCGGGGGCCTCGACCTCGCGCACGTGCGCGAGGTCCGGCGCATCAAGGCCCGGGTCGAGGCGGAGCGGCTCCCGCGCGGGGTCGAGGCGTCGCGGCACCTCAAGCTCGGGCGCGGGGGAGTGTCCGACGTCGAGTGGACCGTCCAGCTCCTCCAGCTCCTGCACGCCCACGAGGTCCCCGCGCTGCGGACCACGTCCACGGTGGACGCGCTCGACGCCGCGGTCGACGTCGGGCTCGTCGACCCCGACGACGCCGCGACCCTCGGCGAGGCGTGGCACCTCGCGTCGCGCCTGCGCAGCGCGCTCGTGCTGTGGTCCGGGCGCACGACGGGCACGACGGTGGACGTGCTGCCGCACGACCGCTTCGCGCTCAACGGCCTCGCGCGCGTGCTCGACCTGCCGGGCGTGGACACGGGAGCCGAGCTGGAGGAGCACTACCTCCGCACGGCCCGCCGGGCCCGCACCGTCATGGAGCGCGTCTTCTACGGCGAGGACTGAACGGGGGCCGCGCGGGAGACGTCAGATCGTGCGCGGGGCGCGTGCGAGGTTGGCCCGCAGCTCGTCGGCGTCCTGGCGCGCCACGTACGCCGGGCGGTCGCGCTCGACGCGCCACGACTCCGCGAGCGGGCTCGTGTCGACGGTGTCGAAGCCGAGCTCGTCGTAGAACCGCTCGACCCACGCGGCGGCCTCGGGGAAGTCGCTCGACGTCGCCAGCGCGCGGCGGCCCGGCGTCCCGGCGGGCGTGCCGTCGGTCGTGATGTGCGGCGCCTGGATGTGGTTGAACGCCTTCGCCACCTTCGACGCCGGCAGGTGCTCCTGGAGCAGGCCCGACGACGTCGTCTCGCCGCGGTCGAGCGCCTCGACGTGGCCGTCGCGCTCCCAGTAGTAGTTGTTCGTGTCGAGCACGATCTTCCCCGCGAGCGGCTCGACCGGGACGTCGCGGTACGCGTGGAACGGCACCGCCACGACGGCGACGTCCGCGGCCCGTGCCGCCTCGTCCGCCGTCGCCGCGCGCGCCCGCGGCCCGAGCTCCGCCACGAGGTCGTCGAGCGTGCGCGGGTCGCGCGAGTTCGCGATGACCACGTCGTACCCCTGCCCGACGGCGGCCCGCGCCACCTGGGAGCCGATGTTGCCTGCGCCGATGATCCCGAGAGTCGTCATGGTCTCGACAACGCACCCGCGGCGTCACTATTCCGCACGGCTCGTCGTCCGGGCCGCTGTGGCATCCTGACGTCCGAGAGGGGGCCCCATGATCGATCCGCTGGTCGCCACGTTCGCGATCCTGGCCCTCGCCGTCGTGGGCTTCATGACGAACCGCCTGCCGCTCGTCGTCGTCGCGCTCTTCGTGCCCGTCGCGCTGTGGGCGACGGGCGTGCTCCCGCTCGACGAGGCGCTGGGCGGCTTCAGCGACCCGATCGTGCTCTTCATCGCGTCGCTCTTCGTGCTCAGCGAGGCGCTGGACTCGACCGGTGTCACGGCGTGGATCGGGCAGTGGCTCGAGCGGCGCGCGTCGCTCGGGCGCGCGGGCCTGCTCACGCTCATGGTGGGCGTCGCCGCGCTGCTCGCCGCGGTCATCAGCATCAACGGCGCCGTCGCGGCGCTGCTCCCCGTCGCGGTGGTCGCGGCGGCGCGCGCCGGGATCGTGCCGTCGCGCATGCTCATCCCGCTCGCGTTCGCCGCCGGCGCGGGGTCGCTGCTCACCCTCACGGGCACGCCGGTGAACATCATCGTCTCCGAGGCGGCGGCGGAGGCCGGCGGTCGCGAGTTCGGCTACTTCGAGTTCGCGCTCGTCGGCGCCCCGCTCGTCCTCGCCACCGCGGTGCTCGTCGTGACCCTCGGCGACCGGCTGCTGCCCGAGCGCGTCCCCGAGCACCTCGCCGACACCGCGACCGACCCGCGCGAGCGCGTGCGCTCGTGGCGCGAGAGCTACACGCCCGACCTCGACACGGGCCGCCTGTTCACCGGCGGCACCGGGGTCGTGGAGGTGGTCATCGCGCCCCGATCGACCCTCGTCGGGCGCACCGTCAGCCCGGGCATGACGACGCGCGACGAAGGGCTCGTCGTGGTCGCCCTCCGGCGGGGCGAGGCGCACGCGTCGGCCTCCGATGCCGAGCGGGCCTCCGGGACGCTGACCCTCCAGCCGGGCGACGCCGTGCTCGTGCGCGGCCCGTGGGACGCGCTGCACCGGTACACGCAGTCGCCCGACGTGCTCGCGGTCGACTCGGCGCGCAGCCTGCAGCGCGGCGTCCCGCTGAGCCGCGGGTGGCGCCGCTGCCTCGCCGTGCTCGTCGTGACCGTCGTGCTGCTCGCGACGGGCGTCGTGCCGCCCGTCATCGCCGGTCTGCTCGCCGCGGGCGCCCTGGTGGTCGGCGGGGTGGTCACCGTGCCGCAGGCGTTCCGCGCGATCTCGTGGGACACCGTCGTGCTCATCGCGGCGCTCATCCCGCTGTCCGCGGCGTTCGTCTCGTCCGGGGCGGCGGAGGCGATCGCCGGGCTCGTGCTCCGGCTCACGGGCGACGGGTCGCCGCGCCTCGCGCTGCTCGTGGTGTGCGTGCTCACGCTCGTGCTCGGGCAGTTCATCTCGAACGTCGCGACGGTGCTCGTCATGGCCCCCGTCGCGGTGTCGTTCGCGCAGACGCTCGACGTGAGCGTGCTGCCGTTCATGATGGCGCTCACGGTCGTGGGCGCGGCCGCGTTCCTCACCCCGATCGCCACCCCCGTCAACCTCATGGTCCTGCAGCCCGGCGGGTACCGGTTCGGCGACTACTGGCGCCTCGGCCTGCCGCTCGCCCTCGTCTTCCTCGCGGCCGCGGTCCTCTACGTGCCGCTCGTCTGGCCGTTCTGAGCCGTGACCCCGTGACCGTCCTGCGGTCGCCGTGGCACGACGTCGCAGGTCGTGGCACGGTATACCGCGTCGCACGGGCACCGGGCCTGCGCCGACGTACCTGACACGGGGGAGTCGTCCATGGCGGAGACCACGAACGGCACGCTCTACGACGCGGTCGTCATCGGGGCGGGCTACTCGGGCCTGGCGATGCTGCACCACCTGCGCGAGATCGGCCTGTCCGTGCTTGTCGTCGACGCCGCGGACGGGATCGGCGGCACCTGGTGGGCCAACCGCTACCCGGGCGTGCGGACCGACTCCGAGTACCTCGCGTACGCGTACTCGTTCTCGCGCGAGGTGCGCGACGAGTGGGACTGGTCCGAGCGCTACCCGCGCGGTGAGGAGATCCGCGCCTACCTCGAGTTCGTCGCCGACCGGCTCGACCTGCGCCGCGACATCCGGCTCGGCGTCGCCGTCGAGCGGGCCGAGCACTCCGACGCGACGAACCTCTGGACCCTCACCCTCGCGGACGGCTCCCGGCTGCAGGCGACGTACGTCGTCTCCGCGACCGGCCTGCTCTCCCGGCCCCTGTACCCGGACCTGCCGGGGCTCGACACGTTCGCGGGGCCGGTCCACCACTCGGCCCGCTGGCCGCACGAGGGCGTCGACCTGGCGGGCAAGCGCGTGGGCCTGCTCGGGGTCGGTGCCTCGGGGATCCAGATGCTGCCGGAGCTCGCGGCCGTGGCGGAGCACGTCACCGTCTTCCAGCGCACCCCCAACTACGTGCTGGAGACGACGAGCCCCGCCGTGACGGCCGACGAGCTCGCCGCCCTGCGCGCCCGCTACGACGACGTCTTCGAGCGCGCCACGCGCCACCCCTTCGGTGTCCCCATGGAGATCCCCACGCGGTCCGCGCTCGAGGTCGACGCCGAGGAGCGCCGCCGCGTCTTCGAGTCCCGCTGGGAGGCGGGCGGCTTCCGGTTCGCCAACGAGTGCTTCACGGACCTCGTGTCCAGCCCCGAGGCGAGCGAGCTCGCGTCCGAGTTCCTGCGCGGCAAGATCCGCGAGGTCGTCGAGGACCCACGGACGGCCCGCCTGCTCACCCCGACGACGTACCGCTTCATGGGCAAGCGACCCCCGACGGGCCACGGCTACTACGCGGCATACAACCGCGAGAACGTCGAGCTCGTCGACGTGCTGACCACGCCGATCACGCGCGTGACACCGCGCGGAGTCGTCGTGGGGGAGGTCGAGCACGAGCTCGACGTGCTCGTGCTCGCCACCGGCTTCGACGCCATGACCGGGGCGCTCACGGCGTTCGACGTCGTCGGGCGGGACGGCGTCACCCTGCGCGAGCGCTGGGAGCGCGACGGTCTGCGCACCTACCTCGGCATCTCCGTCCACGGCTTCCCGAATTTCTTCATGTCCCTCGGGCCGCAGACGCCGCTGTCCAACCTCACGGTGCCCGTCCAGCGCGGCGCGCAGTGGCTCCAGCGCGCGCTCGCGTACGCGCGAGAGCACGGCGTCGACCGGCTCGAGGCCACGCCCGAGGCGGAGGAGTGGTGGCGCGCCGAGACGGACCGCGCGGCCCGCGCGACCGTCATGTACGAGGAGGGCAGGAAGGCGGGCGCCTGGTTCGTCGGCGGCAACGTGCCGGGCAAGCGCGAGGAGATCGCCGTGTACCTCGGTGGCGGGCACGTCTACCAGGACGAGTGCGCCCGCGCCGCGGCCGAGCACTACGCCGGGTTCCGCCCCGGCGCGGGGCTGCCGTCGTCCCACGTCGTGCGGTCTGAGGCTGACCCGGAGGCTGTGCCCGACGCCGGTTCGGTGTCCGGGACCGAGGAGGCGCCGGTGGCCGCCGGGGTCGGCGGCTGACCGGCGGGCTCGGCGGCTGACCGGCGGGTGCGGTGCGCCCCCTGCGTGCACCGCACCCGCCGCTCACGCCGCCGGACGTGCCGCGGCCGACCGGCCGCCCACGCCGCGGTCCGGGCTGCTCAGCAGGTCAGGCCCGAGCCCGGGGCCACGCCCAGCACCTCGGTGATCCGCACGTAGCGGTCCACGCGCGACTGCACCGACGCCGGGTTGCCCCCGCCGCACTCGAGCGCCCCGTTGAGCGAGTTGATCGTCTGGCCGAAGCCGGCGCCGGACACCATCGCCTGGTGCGACGTCATCACGCCGGGCCCGTTCTGGGTGTTCCAGTACCAGAGCGCGGTCTGCCAGGCGACGGACGGGTCCTCCTCGACGAGCCACGGGTCGTTGAGCAGGTCGATGCCCAGGGCGTCGCCGGCAGCCTTGTAGTTGAAGTTCCAGCTGAACATGATCGGCCCGCGCCCGTAGTAGGCCGTCTGGCCCGCCGGGCAGCCGAACGGCTGGGAGTAGTCGCACTTGATCCAGTAGTTCGCCTCGTTGATCTCCTTCACGTACCGCAGCCCGACCGACTCGAAGTCCGCGTGCGTGAGGAACGCCGCGGCCTCGCGCGTCCGGGTCTCCGGCGTCCCCGTGCTGGCGAACGCCGGGTACGCGCCCAGCGCGTCGACGAACCCGTCGTACGTGTAGAACGGGTGCCGCTTCGGGAAGATCGCGTCGAACTCCGCGCGGCTCACCACGAAGTCGTCCCCGCCCCCCGTGCACCGGCCCGCGTCCACCCAGACGCTCGTCGACCCCGGCGTCTCGCGCTGGGTCCACCACCGGGCCGTCCAGTTCCGCCCGTGGTGCGACGCCGTCTTCCCGCCCGAGTACGCGGTCGTCGGTGACCACGTCGCGGCGCACGCGGCGACGCTCGCGGCCTGGTCGGTGCTCGTGGGGGAGGGGCCCGTCCCCGCGCCCGCCGGGGCGGTGACGGACACGGCCAGGACCGCCGAGGTGAGGACGGAGACGACGGTGGTGAGGGCGCGCCGGAAGCGAGTGCTCATGAATCTCCCTGCTGTTGCGGGCAGCATCGTTACCGCCGCTCGCAAACCTAGCGCGAGGGGTGCTCCGGCGACAAGGGCATGCTGGTCGCACCACGCGGAACGGCGCCCGGCCTGCACCGGAGAGGTGCAGGACGGACGCCGTTCGCTGTCATCCTGGGCAGGGCCGTGAGGCCCTCCGATCAGATGTCGTAGTAGAGCTCGAACTCGTGCGGGTGCGGGCGCAGGCGGATCGGGTCGATCTCGTGGGTGCGCTTGTAGTCGATCCACGTCTGGATGAGGTCCGGCGTGAACACGTCGCCCTGCGTGAGGAACTCGTGGTCGGCCTCGAGGTTGTCCAGCGCCTCGGCGAGCGAGCCGGGGACCTGCTGGATCTGCGCGTGCTCCTCGGGCGGCAGCTCGTACAGGTCCTTGTCGATCGGCTCCGGCGGCTCGATGCGGTTCTTGATGCCGTCGATGCCGGCGAGGAGCTGCGCGGCGAACGCGAGGTACGGGTTGGCCGACGGGTCCGGCACGCGGAACTCGACGCGCTTCGCGGCGGCGGACGAGCCGGTCACCGGGATGCGGATGCACGCGGAGCGGTTGCGGGCCGAGTAGACCAGGTTGACCGGGGCCTCGTAGCCCGGGACCAGGCGGTGGTAGGAGTTCACCGACGGGTTGGTGAACGCGAGCAGCGACGGCGCGTGCTTGAGCAGGCCGCCGATGTACCAGCGCGCGAGGTCGGAGAGACCGCCGTAGCCCTTCTCGTCGAAGAACAGCGGCTTGCCGTCCTTCCACAGGGACTGGTGGGAGTGCATGCCCGAGCCGTTGTCGCCGAAGATCGGCTTCGGCATGAACGTGACCGACTTGCCGGCCTCGAACGCCTCGTTGCGGATGACGTACTTGAACTTCATCAGGTCGTCGGCCGCGTGCAGCAGCGTGTTGAAGCGGTAGTTGATCTCCTGCTGGCCGGCGGTGCCCACCTCGTGGTGCGCGCGCTCGACCTCGAGGCCGACCTTCTCCAGCGTCGCGCACATCTCGTCGCGCAGGTCCGCGAAGCGGTCGGACGGGGAGACGGGGAAGTAGCCGCCCTTGTAGCGCGTCTTGTACGCGAGGTTGCCGCCCTCCTCCTCGCGGCCCGTGTTCCACGCGGCCTCGACGGAGTCGAGGTAGTAGAAGCTCGAGTGCTGGTTCGTCGCGAAGCGCGCCTCGTCGAAGAGGTAGAACTCGGCCTCGGGCGCGAAGAACGCCGTGTCGGCGATGCCGGTGGAGCGCAGGTACGCCTCGGCCTTGGCCGCGATGTTGCGGGGGTCGCGCGAGTACGGCTCGCCCGTGAACGGGTCGACGATGGAGAAGTTCACGACGAGCGTCTTGCGCTTGCGGTACGGGTCCACGAACGCGGTCTTGACGTCCGGCACGAGCTTCATGTCCGACTCGTGGATCGCCTGGAAGCCGCGGATCGACGACCCGTCGAACATCAGGCCGTCCTCGAACGCCGACTCGTCGAACTGCGAGACGGGGATGTTGAAGTGCTGCATGATGCCGGGCAGGTCGCAGAACCGGACGTCGACGAACTCGACGCCTTCGTTCCGCGTGAAGGCGATTGCCTCCTCCGCGTTGTTGAACATCCGTTGCTCCTTGATCGGGTGGTGCCGTCGGGCTGCGCGGCGGACGAGCCGCTGACGTGGCGCCCACGAACCTAGGCCGGGGCGGTTTCCCTACGGTGTACCCCTTGTTTCGGTCGTGTTACGTCCCGCGTCCCCGTGTGACGATCGTGCGACACGAGGGCGCGCGGCAGCCGACGTGGGGTCGGTGTGCCGTTCGGCACGATACCGCCGTCCGGCGGCCGGCGGGCGGTCCCGTCCACCGCGTGGCACGTACGCTGGTCCCGTGGTTTCACGCGAGGACATGGGTTCGTGGCTCGAGGGCGCCCCGGGCGGCCAGAACAGCGGTCGCGGTGCGCGGCTGGGACTCCCGCCGGACGGCCCCGGCTCCCTCGCGACGCTCGGGCGGCGCGTCGTCGCGCTGATCATCGACTGGGTCCTCGCGACCCTGGTCGCGTTCCTCTTCTTCCGGCCCGCCGCCCCAGGGTTCTTCGAGGGCATCTCGGCGCTGCCCGTCTGGTCGCAACCGCTGGTCTTCGCGATCGAGAACGTGCTGCTCGTGAGCACGCTCGGGTTCACCGTCGGCCACCGCGTCATGGGGATCCGCGTCCGGCGTCTCGCCGAGCCGGCCCGCATGGTCGGCCTCGGCCGCGGCGTGCTGCGCACGGTCCTGCTCTGCCTCGTCATCCCGGCGGTCGTGTGGGACGCCGACGGTCGCGGCCTGCACGACCGCGCCGCGGGCACGGTCCTCGTCCGCTCCTGACCCCGGGCGGCCGGGGCGGCCGGATACCCACCCCCACGCACGACGACGCCCGGCTGGCAGAGGGAAGATCCTCGCCGACCGGGCGTCTGTCGTGGTGCAGGGGGTGCGTCAGCGCCCCTTGAGGCCCTTGCGGTCCGGGCGGGCCCGCGTCGGGTCGATCCCCTTGGGGATCGGCAGGCGCGAGACGCCGAGCGCGCGCAGGCGCTTGGAGACCTCCGCCGTCTCGGGCTTCGTGAGGGTCGGCTTGAGCTTCTGGACCGCGCGGGGGAGCTTGGGCAGCGCCACCTGGTCCTCGCCGTCGCCGACCTGGATCGTGGTGACCGGCACGTTCGGCAGCACGCGCGCGACGCGCTTGCGCTCGGCGTCGAGCAGGCGCTTCGCGCGGTGCGGCGGGCCCTCGCTCACGAGCACGACGCCCGCGCGCCCGACGCCGCGGAACACGAGGTCCTGCGTGCGGGGGTCGATCGCGACGGGCTCCTCGTCGAACGTCCACCCGCGGCGGATCGTGCCGAGCGCGGCGCGCGCGGCGCCGGGCTGGCCCTCGATCTGCTGGTAGGCGGCGCGCTCGGCGCGGCGCGTGAGGACGAACATCGCGCCCAGCGCCGCGAACGGGATGCCGACGATGAGCGTGTACACCCACTGGCCCCACCACAGCCCGATGCCCAGCGCGACGGCGAGGATGCCGACGAACACGCCGAGCATGACCCACGTGACCGCCGGGTCCTGCTTGCGGGTCATCTGGTAGGCGGCCCACACCTGGTGGTACCAGCGCTGCTTCTTGGGCTTCTTCTGCTTCGCGACCTGCTCGCCGGCGGCGGGCGCGCCGGTGCTGTCCGAGTTCTTGCGGGCCATGCCGGTCAGTCTAGTGGGGCGAGCGGGCCAGCAGGCTCGCGGCCTCCTGGCGGGACGTCGTCGGCTCGGCGAGGTGCGCGAGCGCGGCGGGGATCTCCATGCCGCGGCGCGTCATGGCCTGGCCCCAGAGCCGCCCGGCGCGGTACGACGACCGCACGAGCGGGCCGGACATGACGCCGAGGAACCCGATGGCCTCGGCGGCGTCCGACAGCTCGACGAACTCCTCCGGCTTCACCCAGCGGTCCACGGGGTGGTGCCGCAGCGAGGGGCGCAGGTACTGCGTGATCGTCACGAGGTCGCAGCCGGCGTCGTGCAGGTCCTGCAGCGCCTCCTTCGCCTCGTCGATCGTCTCGCCCATGCCGAGGATGATGTTCGACTTGGTGACGAGCCCTGCCTCGCGCGCCCGCGTGAGCACGGACAGCGAGCGCTCGTACCGGAAGCCGGGCCGGATCTGCTTGAAGATGCGTGGCACCGTCTCGAGGTTGTGCGCGAGGACCTCGGGCCGAGACTCGTTCACCTCGTCGAGCAGCTCGGGGATCGCGTTGAAGTCCGGGATGAGCAGCTCGACGCCGGTGCCCGGGTTGAGCGCGTGGATCTGGCGGACGGTCTCCGCGTAGAGCCAGGCGCCGCCGTCGGGCAGGTCGTCGCGCGCGACGCCCGTGATGGTCGAGTAGCGCAGGCCCATCGCCTGGACGGACTCCGCGACGCGACGCGGCTCGTCCGCGTCGAAGTCGGCCGGCTTGCCCGTGTCGATCTGGCAGAAGTCGCACCGGCGCGTGCACTGGTCGCCGCCGATGAGGAAGGTCGCCTCGCGGTCCTCCCAGCACTCGAAGATGTTGGGACAGCCCGCCTCCTCGCAGACCGTGTGCAGACCCTCACGCTTCACGAGCCCCTTGAGCTCGGAGTACTCCGGGCCCATGGTCGCGCGGGTCTTGATCCACTCGGGCTTCTTCTCGATCGGCGTCGCGGCGTTGCGGGCCTCGACCCGCAGCATGCGCCGTCCTTCAGGTGCGATCGTCACGGGTGTCTCCCGGTCGTCGTGGCGAGTGAGCGCCGACGTCGCGCCCACCAAGCGGGCGGGCGGCGCACCGTTCGGGTGCGCGCCCTGGTACGACGCCGGACTCCGGTCAGACTACGCGCTCGCGCTCGTCGTCTCCCGTGCGTCGCTCACCCTGTGGACGTGACGTCAGCGACACCCCGGTCACGACGAGCAGGACCGCCGCGACGACGGGGAGCGCGAACGCGCTCGTCGTCGACACGGTGTCGGCGAGCGCGCCGCCCCCGGACGCGCCGATCGCGACACCGACGACGTTCGCGCTGGCCACGAGGGTCATGGCCGACGCCGTGCGCCCGGCCGGCGCGCGCTCGCCGGCGACCGTGAAGACCGTGACCATGACCGGCCCGACGAACAGGCCGGTCGCCGCCACGGCGACGACGACCGCGGTCAACGAGCCGCCCGCGGCCGCGAGCACGAGACCGGCGGTGCCCACCAGGAGCCCTGCCGCGAACGTGTTCCAGCGGCTGCGCAGCCCCCAGCGCCGGGGCAGGGCGACCACGGAGAGCGCGGTGATCGCGGAGCCCACGCCCATGACGGCGTACACGAGCCCCGCGCTGCCGGGCACGCCCGCGTCGCGCGTGAGCGCGGTGAGCGCGGCCTGGGTCCCGCCGAACAGCAGGCCCATCGCGAGCATCCCGACGAGCACGACCGCCTCGCGACGCACCAGCGCGGCCGTCCCGCCGTCCGCCGCGCCGGACGTCGCGGCGTGCGGGCCGTGGCCGTGCGGCGTGGTCGCGCGCGCCGTGGGGTGGAGCGCGAACGCGGCGCCGAACACGGCGATGCCGCCGGCCGCGGCGAGCACCGCGACCTGGGGCGAGCCTGCTGATGCGAGGACGCCCACGAGGGCGGGCCCCAGGACGAAGCTCACCTCGTCGGCCGTGCTCTCGTAGCTCATCGCCGCCTCGACGGTGCGGGGCTCGTCGGCCGCGAGACGCAGCCAGCGCACGCGGGCCAGCGGACCGACCTGGGGAGCGCTCGCGCCCGTCGCCGCCGCGGCGAGCAGCACCGCGGCCGTGGCGCCGGGCGCGGACGCCGAGAGGACGAGCGCCAGCACGGCGACGGTCGCGACCGGCACGCACACGAGCAGGACCCGGCGTTGGCCGACGCGGTCGGCGAGCGCGCCCTGGGTCGGGCCGCCGAGTGCCGTCCCGAGCGCCGTCGCGGCGGAGGCGAGGCCGCCGAGCGCGACCGACGACGTCGTCGACGACACGAGCAGCAACGTCCCGATGGTCAGCATGGAGAACGGCAGGCGCGCGAGGAACGCGACGGGGAGGAACGCGCGGCCCGCGAGCTGGGGGAGCCGGGCGTAGCTCGTGCGGACGGGAGCGCCGCCGGGCGGGGGAGGTGCGGGGGTACGGGGGCGCGACGTCGCGCGCGCGGGGGTGGTGGTCATGCGGTCCAGGTCCTCGGGGTACGTCCTACCGCGCGCCGACCCACCCGTACTCCGGCGCGCGAGGATTCCCTGGAGCCTCCAGCCTATCCCGCGAGCGCGGCCGGAGGGGTGTCCGCGGCGTCTGCGGCGAGCAGCGGGACGAGCGCCGTCCCGAGCGCGTCGACGAGGAGCGGCGCGACCTCGGCGAGCGTCACCTCGCGCCCGAGCTCGGCCGTGAGGGACGTCACGTCGGCGTCCTCGATGCCGCACGGGACGATCCGCTCGAACCGCGACAGGTCCGGGACGCAGTTGAGCGCCAGCCCGTGCATCGTCACGCCGCGCGCGACGCGCACGCCGATCGCGCAGACCTTGCGCTCGCGACGGGTCGCGTCGGCCGCGACCCAGACCCCGCTGCGGCCCTCGACGCGCATCGTCGCGAGCCCGAGGCGGGTGCAGACCGCCATCACGGCGTCCTCGAGCGCCCGGACGTATGCGACGACGTCCACGGGCTCGGCGAGCCGGACGATCGGGTAGACGACCTGCTGGCCCGGGCCGTGCCAGGTGATCTTGCCGCCGCGGTCGACGTCCACGACGGGCGTGCCGTCGTCGGGCCGGTCCGAGCGGTTCGTGCGACGCCCGGCCGTGTAGACGTCCGGGTGCTCGACGAGGATCAGGGTGTCCGGCCGCGTGCCCGCGACGACGTCGTCGTGCACCGCGCGCTGCAGGTCCCAGGCCTCGTGGTAGTCCGTGATCCCCGGCAGCGCGAGCAGGTCCATCGGGCCAGGCTAACGCTCGTCGCCGGGTGAGCGCGGGAGGGTCTCGAGGAGCGTGAGGAGCGCACCGCGCAGCGCGGCGACCTGGTCGTCGTCGAGTCCGCGCGCCGCGAGGTCCTCGGCGGGGCGGCGGCGCGCCGCGGCGAACCCGGCCGCGCGCCCTGCGTCCGTGATGGCCACGGCCCGACGGCGGCGGTCGGTGGGGTCGCCGGTGCGCGTCACGTAGCCGGCCCGCTCCAGCCGCGCGACGATCCGGCTCATGGTCTGCTCCGTGACGCCCGACTCGTCCGCGAGGACGCGCTGGGACCGTGGCCCGGCGAGCAGGTGCATGAGGACGGGGAAGCCGGCGTGGTTGAGGTCCCACTGCCCGAGGTGCGCGTTCCACTCCCGCTCGATCCGGCGCGCGACGGCGAAGAGGAGGCGGCCGGTGGCCCATTCCTGCGGGTCTCTGGGGGTGGGGTCGCCGACGTCCGGGTCGACGTGCGGCCCGGTGCGATCCCTCGGTGCAAGCTCCAACGTGCATTCCTCCTTCCACCATGGCACCATTCCTCAGCATGCTGAGCAATCGGACGGGCGGGTTCCTCCGCGGACTGATCATTGTCGCAGTCATCGGTCTCTGGATGGCCATCGGCGCACTGGGCGGCCAGGCGCAGGGTCGCCTGAGCAGCGTGCAGACCAACGATGCCGCGGCGTTCCTGCCGGCGAGCGCCGAGTCGACGCGCGCTGCCGAGGTCGCGCAGGAGTTCACCGACTCCGAGACGCTGCCCGCGCTCGTCGTCGCGACGACCGGTGACGGGAGCGCGCTCACGCCCGACGACCTCGCGGCGCTCGACGCCTACGCGCAGGCCGTGCCCGGGGCACCGCTCGAGGGGACCTCGGGCGACGAGCCCGCAACCGTGGGCGACGTCTCGATCGCCGACCCGGTCGTGGTGCCGTCCGAGGACGGGGAGGCGGCGCTCGTCGTCGTCTCGCTCGACGCGTCCGTCGCGTCCGACCGCATCGGGGCGGACGAGAGCAGCGTGAGCGAGCTCGCCGTCGGCGCGCTGCGCGACCTCGCCGCCGCGGACGCGGCCGACGGGGGCCTCGCCGGCACGTCGCTCGACGTGTGGGTCACCGGCCCCGCCGGCTTCGTCGCCGACCTCGTCACCGCGTTCGGCGGGATCGACACCGTCCTGCTGCTCGTCGCGCTCGGCGCGGTGCTCGTCATCCTCGCGGTCGTCTACCGGTCGCCCATCCTGCCGTTCATCGTCATCCTCACGGCCGTGCTCGCGCTGACCCTCGCCGGTCTCGTCGTCTACGAGCTCGCGGCGGCGGACGTGCTGACGCTCAACGGCCAGTCGCAGGGCATCCTCTCGATCCTCGTCGTCGGGGCCGCGGTCGACTACTCGTTGCTCGTCGTGGCGCGCTACCGGGAGGAGCTGCGTCTCGTCCGGTCGACGACGACGGCGCTGCGCCGTGCCGTGCGGGCCTCGGTCGAGCCGATCGCCGCGAGCGCCGGCACCGTCGTCGCGGGCCTGCTCTGCCTGCTCCTGTCCGACCTGTCGTCCAACCGCAGCCTCGGCCCGGTCGCCGCGATCGGCATCGCCGCCGCGTTCGTCGCCGCGCTCACGCTCCTGCCCGCCCTCCTGCTCGTCGCAGGGCAGCGGTCCCGCGCGCTGTTCTGGCCGCGCATGCCGCGCTACGACGCCGACCACGCGGCCCACGAGGCCGCGGCGGCCGAGGCGTCGCCCGAGAGCGAGGACCGCGTCAGCATCGACGGGCACGGCGTGTGGTCGCGCGTCGCGAGCTTCGTTGGACGCCACGACCGGCGCGTGTGGATCGTCACGGCGCTCGTGCTGGCGGCGTGCGCGGCGTTCGTGCCGACCCTCGACGCCGAGGGGACCGGCGACTCGGAGGTGTTCCTCGCGGACGTCGACTCGGTCGCGGGCGAGGAGGCGCTCACCGCGCACTTCGAGGGCGTGTCCGCGCAGCCGGCGACCGTCATCGCCCCCGAGGCGGACCTCGACGCCGTCGTCACGGCGGCCGAGGGCACGGACGGCGTCGCCGCGGCGACGCCCGTCACGGACCAGCCCGCCGTCGCCCCCGGTGCGCCCGCCCAGGGCGACCCGCTCGTCGTCGACGGGCAGGTGCGCGTCGACGTCACCACCGAGGCGCCGTCCGACAGCCAGGAGGCCGTGCAGACGGTCTCGGCGCTGCGCGACGCCGTGCACGAGGTCTCGCCCGAGGCCGTCGTCGGCGGGGCCGCGGCCGAGCGACTGGACACCCAGCTCGCCGGTCAGCGCGACCTGCGGGTCATCGTGCCGGTCGTGCTGGTCGTGATCCTGCTGATCCTCATCCTGCTGCTGCGGTCCGTGCTCGCGCCCGTCCTGCTCATGCTCGCGAACGTGCTGTCGTTCGGGGCCGCGCTCGGCGTCGCCGCGCTCGTCTTCAACCACGTGCTCGACTTCCCCGGCGCGGACCCGGCCGTCCCGCTCTACGCGTTCTGCTTCCTCGTCGCGCTCGGCGTGGACTACTCGATCTTCCTCATGACCCGGGTGCGCGAGGAGAGCCTGCGCGTCGGGACGCGGCGCGGCGTGCTGCGCGGCCTCGCGGTCACGGGGTCGGTCATCACGTCGGCGGGCGTCGTGCTCGCGGCCACGTTCGCCGCGCTCGGGATCATCCCGCTGCTCTTCCTCGCCCAGCTCGCGTTCATCGTCGCGTTCGGCGTCCTCGTCGACACCCTCGTGGTGCGGTCGCTCCTCGTGCCCGCCCTCGTGCACGACGTCGGGCGTCGCGCCTGGTGGCCGAGCGCCCTCGGGCGTCTGGACCGCGGTCCGGGGGAGCCTGCTCAGCCCGCCGGGAGCGGCTCGGCGGGGCAGTCCGACAGCACGCGCGCCATCGCCTCCGACTCCGACGGCGTGACCGAGAGCTCGTAGGCCGCCTTCACGGCGATCTGCCGGGCGACGTACGGGCACCGGAACGCGTGGTTCGGGGGCAGCCACGCCGACGCGTCGCGCGCGCCCTTCGACTGGTTCGCCGGGCCGTCGGACGCGAGCAGGTTGAGGGGGTCGTTCGCGAACTGCCGACGCGTCTCGTCGTCCCAGGCGCGAGCGCCCTTGCGCCACGCGTCGAGCAGCGGCACGACGTGGTCGATCTGGACCGCCGCGCTCGTCGCGTTGCCGCGGCGGAAGTCGATCGTCTCGCCCGTGTACGGGTCGTCGAAGGTCCCGGTGCGGACCTCGCAGACGTCGCCGCGCGTCGAGAAGGTCAGGTCCGTGAGGTCGCGCGCGAGGATGTCGTTGCGGGTGTCGCACCCGTTGCCGTCGACGTCGGCCCACGCCGGGCCGAACAGCGCGCGCTCGTAGCCGGTGTCCGGCCCGGGGCCCTTGACCTCGAGGCCCGCGAGGGCCTCGAGCGCGCTCCCGGCGACCGGCTCCGGGTCGGTGTCCGCCGCGACGGACCGCTGGTTGATGACGTTCGCGACGACGATCGCGATCGCCAGGGCGATGAGGACGTAGCGCAGGACGCTCCGACGAGGGACCTGGCGGCTCGTGGTGCTCAAGGGTCGACCTTCCCGAAACCGAATCTCGGCCCGACCCCCGCGAGACGGTACGCAGCGCTCCATATCGGACCAACGCGCACATTCTGCCAGGTCGCCCGGAGTGCTCCGGCCCGCGCCGACGTGCCCCGTGCACCCCCGGGCGTCCGGCCACGACGCCGCTAGATTGGTCGGCATGGACACCGCCGCACGCACGCTCAGGGTCGGGATCGTCGGGTACGGAGGGGCCGGCCGCGGCATCCACGCACGTCTCGTGCGCGAGGCCGGGCACACCGTCGCGGCCGTCGTCGTGCGCTCGCCGGTGCGACGCGCCGCCGCCACTGAGGACTGGCCCGGCGTGCACCTGCACGACGACGTCGAGGCCCTCCTCGCCGACCGCGCGGCCTACGACGTCGTCGTCGTGGCCAGCCCGTCCGCGCTCCACGCGGACCACGCGACGGCGCTCGTGCGCGCGGGCGTCCCCGTCGTGGTGGACAAGCCGCTCGCCCTGGGCGCCACGGCGTCGCGCGCCGTCGTCGACGCCGCGGAGGAGGCGGGGACCCCGCTCACCGTCTTCCAGAACCGCCGGTGGGACCCGGAGCAGCTGACGCTGCGGTCCGTGCTCGGCCGCGGCGACCTCGGCCGGGTCCACACGTTCGAGCGCCGCTGGGAGCGCTGGCGTCCCGTGCCGCAGCAGCGCTGGAAGGAGAACGACCTCGTCGGAGGCGGCCTGCTCCTCGACCTCGGCCCGCACCTCGTCGACTCCGCCACCCAGCTCTTCGGCCCCGTCACCGGGGTGTGGGCCGAGCTCCGCTCGCACACGACCCCCACCGAGGACGACGTGTTCCTCGTGCTCCACCACGCCCCGGACGCCGACGGGAACGCCGTCGTGAGCCGCCTGTGGGCGGGGTCCGTCGTCGGTGCGCCCGGCCCGCGCACGCGCGTGCTCGGCACGGGCGGGGCGTACGTCGTCACGACGTTCGAGAACGACGCGTCGCCCTTCGAGGTGTTCGACGACGCCGCGCCCGCGGGCACCCTCGGCTGGGTCACGCGCGGTCGCGAGCGCGAGCCCGTGCCGCAGGCCCCCGGCGGGCACGCGGACTTCTACCGCGCGGTCGCCGCATGGCTGCTCGACGACGGCCCCGTGCCGGTCGACCCGCGCGACGCCGTCCGCACGGCCGAGGTGCTCGACGCCGCGCGCCGCAGCGCGCGGGAGGGTCGCCTGCTCGACGTGTGACGGCGCGCGTCCCCGGAACTGGCCCGGGGCAGACTCGTCCTGTGGACGACGGCTCGCGCGGGCGTGTCGTGCGGTGGGATGGGGGCATGCCGTCGTCGTCCCGCCGCCCGCGCCCGCCCGGGCCGTCCGTCGCCGACCTCGGGCCGGCGCTCGCCGCGGCGGGGTGGTCGCTGCGGCGGGAGCCGGGCGCGGTCGGCGGGGTGGTCGCCCGCGACGCCGCCGGGACGGTGTGCGAGGTCGCGCTGCTCGCGGCGCCCGCGGACCCGGGGGCGCGGGCCGCGCTCGTCGAGCACCTGCGCGGGCTCGGCGGGGAGCACGAGCACCTCGCGGCGGTGCGCGGCGTCGTGGCGGCGGACGGTTCGTCGCTCGCCGTCCTCGTCGACCACGTCGGCGGGCTGCGCCTCGACGAGCTCGCCGCCGCGCGCGAGCCGCTCCGCGCGGGGGAGGCGGTGACGGTCCTCGTCCCGGTCGCCCAGGCGCTGACGGCGCTCCACCGCGAGGGTCGCAGCCACGGCGTCCTGGACGCCGCGTCGGTCGTCGTCGCCCCGGACGGCCGGACGGTGCTGCGCCCGCCGCTGGCGCCCACGACGGCGTCGAGCGCCGACGACGTCCGCGACCTCGCCCGCACGGTCCTCGGTCTCGTCCCTCCGCCCGCGTCGAGCCACCCCGCGCACGCGGCGCCGCCCGACCCCGACGAGGCGCGGGCCCTCGCCGCGCTGCACGCGGAGCTCGCCGTCGCGCTCCGCGACGACCCGGCCGCCCGTCCCGCCGTCGGGACGTTCGCCGCGCGCTGCTACGACGCGGTCGAGCCGCAGCCGATCGTCATGCCGGACCCCGCGCGGCTCGTCGCCGGCGCCCTGGCGGGTCGGCGAGCTCCCCGCCCGGCGGTGCCGGGGCGGCGAGCGGCCCGCGACGACGTGGCCGCGGCGCCCGGCCGTCGTGGGGTGCGCGCGATCCCGGAGCGCCCGCGGCGCGGGGCGCCGCTGTCCGGCCTCGGGCGCGGGGCGAGGGCCGGTGCGCACGCCCGCCGGCCGGACCGGCGGCGACTCCCGTGGTCCGGCCGCACGACGACGGCCCTCCTCGGCGGCGCGGTGCTCGTCGTGGCGGTGGTCGTCGCGCTCGCGGTCGGCACGCCGTGGTCCTCGCCCGTGCGCGACGACGGTCCCGCGACCACCCGCACGGCGTCGGCCGCGGATCCGGCGACCGACCCCACGCTCGACCGGGCCGACCCGCTCGGTGCGGCGCGCACCCTCACGGCGCGGCGGCTGGAGCTGCTCGCGGACGGTGCGGGGGAGCTGTCCGCGGTGGTGGTCGCCGATTCGGCCGCGGAGGCCCGCGACGCCGAGCTGCTCGCCGCGCTCGACGGCGTCGACGTGGTCGGGGCACGGGCCGAGGTCTTCGACGCCCGGCACGTCGAGCCCCGGCGGCCGGATGCCGACGAGGGGCACGGGGACGAGGTCGCGACGGTGGCCGTGGACTACACGGTGTCGGCCCACCACCAGCGCACGGCCGCGGGCGAGGTGGCGGTGCCCGCCACGCCGCGGACCACGGCCGTCCTGGTGCTGCGGTGGACCGACGCGGGGTGGCGCGTCGCCGAGGCGCGATGACCTCGCCCGTGCCGCAGGGCGAGCCGTCGTCAAGCGCGCCGGGTGCCGTCCGCGGGGAGGCCCGGCTGTGAGGACCGCCGGTCAGCGGCTCTCGACGACCTCGCGCGCGGCGTCCTCCAGGATGGGGTCGGACCACGTGAACCCGCTCGCCTCGAGCACGGTGGGCAGGGCGCGCTGGGAGCCGAGGATGTCGGACGCGAGCTCGCCGAGCGCGACGTGCAGGGCGAACGACGGCACCGCGAGCACGGCAGGACGGTGCAGCGCCCGCGCGAGCGCCCGGGTGATCTCGGCGTTGGTCGCCGGGTGCGGGGCGGACAGGTTGACGGGGCCGTGCACGGGCGCGGTGAGGAGGTGCTGCAGCGCGGCGACCTCGTCGCGCAGCGTGATCCAGCTCCAGTACTGCGTCCCGGGGCCGAGGCGCCCGCCCACGCCGAGCCGCAGGAGGGGCAGCAGCCGGCCGAGCGCGCCGCCGTCGGGGGAGAGGACGATGCCGGTGCGGGCGTGCACGACGCGGACCCCTGCCTGCTCGGCGGGAGCGGTCGCGGCCTCCCACTCGCGGACCAGCCGCGCGAGGAAGCCGTCTCCCGACGCGGACGTCTCCGTGAGCACCTGGGAGCCCCGGTCGCCGTAGTACCCGATGGCGGAGCCCTGGAGCCAGACCGGCGGCGGCGAGTCGAGGCCGGCGATCGTCCGGGCGAGCAGCCCGGTGGTGCGCGTGCGGGACGTGACGAGCGTCCGCTTGTACGCCGTCGTCCAGCGGTGGTCGCCGATGCCCGCTCCGGCGAGGTTGACGACGGCGTCCGCCCCCGCGAGCACGCCCGGGTCCAGCCGGCCGGAGTCGGGGTCCCACTCGTGCTCGTCCGAGGTCTGCGGTGCGCGGCGCACGAGGCGGCGCACGTGATGACCGTCCGCGCGCAGACGTTCGAGCAGCTCGGTGCCGATGAGCCCGTGCGAGCCCGCCACGACGATGTCCATGGGGGACACGCTACGGGTCTGCGGCGGACTCGGCACGGTCCGCGCGACGGATCCGCGGCCGGGACGGAGGGACGAGCGAGGGCCCCGACCGGCGTGCGGTCGGGGCCCTCGTCAGCGTCGCGCCGGAGCAGGCCGGCGCCGTCCGCGGCGGGTACCGCGGAGCGGGTCCGTCAGAGGCCGACCTCGGCCTCGAACGCGCCCTCCTCGATGCGGTTCTTGATGGTGGTGAGGAAGCGCGCGGCGTCCGCACCGTCGACCAAGCGGTGGTCGTAGGACAGGAAGATGAAGCACGTCGAGCGGATGCCGATCGTGTCGTTCCCGTCGACGTCCGTCACGACGACGGGGCGCTTCGTGATCGTGCCCGTGCCGAGGATCGCGACCTGACCGACCGGGACGATCGGCGTGTCGAAGACGGCGCCGCCCGAGCCGGTGTTCGTGATCGTGAACGTCGCGCCCGCGAGCTCGTCCGGACCGACCTTGTTGGCACGCGTGCGGGCGCCGAGGTCGGCGATCTTGCGCGCGATGCCGGCGAGGTTGAGGTCGCCCGCGTCCTTGATGACGGGGACGACGAGGCCGCGCTCGGTGTCGACCGCGATGCCCACGTTCTCCTGGCCGTGGTAGGTGATCTCGTCCTCGGCGAAGGTCGCGTTGAGCTTCGGGTAGGCCTTGAGCGCCTCGACCGCGGCGAGCGTGAAGAACGGCAGGAACGTGAGGTTCGCGCCCTCGCGTGCCTTGAAGTCCGCCTTGGCGCGGTTGCGCAGGGCGGCGACGCGCGTGACGTCGACCTCGACCGCCGTCGTGAGCTGGGCCTGCGTGCTCAGCGCCTCGACCATGCGGCTCGCGACCAGCTTGCGCAGGCGGCTCGTCTTCTCGGTCGTGCCGCGCAGCGGGGAGACCGCCGGGACCGACGCCTTCTTCGGGGCGCCACCGGCCGCGGGAGCCGCCGGTGCGGCAGCGGCGGGCGCCGCCTTGGCCTCCTCGGCCTTGCGGGCTGCCTCGAGCACGTCCTCCTTGCGGATGCGGCCGCCGACGCCCGTGCCCGTGAGGGACGAGAGGTCGACGCCCTTGTCCGCGGCGAGCTTGCGCACGAGCGGCGTGAGGTACGTGCCGCCGGCCTTGGCGGCCGGGGCCGGGGTCGCGCCAGGAGCCGACGGCGCGGCCGGCTTCTCGGCTGCCGGAGCGGGGGCGCTCGTCGCGGGGGCGGGCGTCTCCTCCTGCGCGGCCTGCGCGGGGACGTCCGCCTCGCTCGCCGGGGTGCGCGCCTCGGTCGGCGCCTCCTCCTGCTTCGGAGCCTCCTGCTTCGGAGCCTCCTGCTTCGGAGCCTCCTGCTTCGGCGCCTCCTGCGCGGGCTGCTCGGCCGGAGCGGCGGGGGCCGCGGCCGGGGCGGCACCGGAGCCGACGATCGCGAGCACGGCGCCGACCTCGACCGTCTCGTCCTCCTGGACGAGGATCTGCTGGACGGTGCCCGCGACGGGCGACGGGACCTCGGTGTCGACCTTGTCGGTCGAGACCTCGAGCAGCGGCTCGTCGACCTCGACGGTGTCGCCGACCGACTTGAGCCACCGCGTGACGGTGCCCTCGGTGACGGACTCGCCGAGCGCCGGGAGCTTGATCTCCTCACCGCCACCGGCGGAGTCGCCGGACGGCGCGGGCTGCTCGGCGGGCGCGGGGGCGGCGGGCGCCTCCTGGGCGGCCGGCTGCTCCGGCTCCGGCGCGGCCTGCGGGGCCGGAGCCTCGGTCTCGGCCTCGGCGGGGGCCGGCGCGGAGCCGCCACCGCCCGAGCCGTCGCCGATCACGGCGAGGTTCGCGCCGACCTCGACGGTCTCGTCCTCCTGGACGAGGATCTGCTCGAGCGTGCCCGCGACGGGCGACGGGATCTCGGTGTCGACCTTGTCGGTCGAGACCTCGAGCAGCGGCTCGTCGACGGCGACGGTGTCGCCGACCGACTTGAGCCAACGGGTGACGGTGCCTTCGGTGACGGACTCGCCGAGGGCCGGCATCTGCACGTTCTCAGACATGACCTGCCTGGTCTCCTTCGATCGTTGGGGTCAGTTGTGGGCGTGCAGAGGCTTGCCGGCCAGGGCCAGGTGCGCCTCTCCGAGTGCCTCGTTCTGGGTGGGGTGGGCATGGACCAGGGCGGCGACGTCCTCGGGGTACGCCTCCCAGCCCACGATCAGCTGGCCCTCGCCGACGAGCTCGCCGACGCGGGCGCCGATCATGTGCACGCCGACGACGGGACCGTCCTTGCGGCGCACGAGCTTGACGAAGCCGCTCGTCCCGAGGATCTTGCTCTTGCCGTTGCCGGCGAGGTTGTACTCGAGGGACTCGACCTGGTCGGCCCCCCACGTCTCGGCGGCGTCGGCCTCGGTGACGCCGACGGACGCGACCTCTGGCTCGCAGTACGTGACCCGGGGGATGGACGACTCGACGATCGGCGTCGGGTCGAGGCCCGCGATCTGCTCCGCGAGGAAGATGCCCTGCGCGAAGCCGCGGTGGGCGAGCTGGAGGCCGGGGACGATGTCGCCCGCGGCCCAGATGTTGCCGACGCCCGTGTGCAGGCGCTCGTCGACGATCACGAAGCCGCGGTCGAGCGTGAGGCCCTGCTCCTCGAACCCGAGGTCCGCGGTGCGCGGGCCGCGCCCGACGGCGACGAGCAGCAGCTCGGCCTCGAACGTCTTGCCGGACTCGAGGGCCACGGTGACCCCGGAGTCGGTCTCCTTGACGCCGGCGAACCGGTCGCCGAGCGAGAACGCGATGCCCCGCTTGCGGAACGCGCGCTCGAGCGCCTTCGACAGCGCCACGTCCTCGTTCGGCACGAGGTGGGGCAGCGCCTCGACGATCTGGACGTCGGCGCCGAACGACTTCCACACGCTCGCGAACTCGACGCCGATGACGCCGCCGCCGAGCACGACGACCGACTTCGGCACGCGGTCGAGCCGCAGCGCCTGGTCGGACGTGACGACCCGGCCCCCGATCTCGAGACCGGGCAGCGACCGGGCGTACGAGCCGGTGGCGAGCACGACGTGGCGGCCGGTGTAGCGGGTGCCGTCGACCTCGACCGTGTCCTGCGACACGAGGCGCCCGTGGCCCTCGACGTACGTGATGCCGCGCGAGGAGACGAGTCCCTGGAGGCCCTTGTACAGGCCGGCGACGACGCCGTCCTTGTACGCGTTGACCCCTGCCATGTCGATGCCCTCGAGCGTGCTGCGCACGCCGAACTTCGCGCCCTCGCGGGCGCCGTCGGCGAGCTCGGCCGCGTGGAGCAGCGCCTTGGTGGGGATGCACCCGTTGTGCAGGCAGGTGCCGCCGAGCCGGCCCGACTCGACGAGCGCGACGTCGAGACCGAGCTGGGCGGCACGCAGCGCGGTGGCGTAGCCGGCGCTGCCTCCGCCCAGGACGACGACGTCGAATGGTGTGCCGGGTTCGGCCACGTGCGACTCCTTCAGCGAGGGGAGAGCGAGAGCGGGCGTCCACGGCACGACGGCGGGCCGGACGGGAACCGCTGACCCACGGTGCGTGAACGTTCTCCGGGAGCCATCTTGGCACCTCGGGGACGGGCTCCCCAATCGAAACCTGGGCCGTACGGCTGTGACGATGGAGACAGCGTGCCCACCGTATGACCAGGGTCACGCTGTACCCTGCCGCTGTGCCCCGGCTGCCCAAGCTGTCCAGCCTGTTCTCCCGCCGTCCCGCGACGACCTCGTCGCCGGGCGGCGCCGCGGCCGCGCCGTCGGACGCCCGCCGCGCGACGCTCGCGCACCTGCAGGAGTTCGTGCGCACGCGCGTGGGCGTCGAGGCGTACGTCGAGCCGCCCACGCCGGACACGGGCGCGACGCTCCTGCTCATCGCGACGACGGGGGAGTGGACGCGACGGCGCGTCCCGGACGAGAAGACGGCGTTCGACGTCGCCGGCTCGCTGGGCGTGCCCGTCTACAACGTCCGCTTCACCGGGTACCCGCAGCGCATGCGGGACTGGAACTCGCGCCAGCGCAGGAGCTCCTGAGGGGCTGTCCGCCGGGCGAGCAGGCGGTCCTGGTCCGTCGGAGCGACCGGACGGACCAGGACCACCTGCTCGGCGGGGCTGGGTCAGCGGCGGGCGCGGCCCTCGACCAGGCCCAGCAGGGTGCGGACGGCGACGCCCGTGCCGCCGACCGGCGTGTACCCGTGCGCGGAGCCCTCGTTGAACGCGGGGCCGGCGATGTCGAGGTGGGCCCACGGGGTCTCGCCGACGAACTCCTGGAGGAACAGCCCGGCGACGAGCATCCCGCCGAACCGGTCGCCGATGTTGGCGAGGTCCGCGACCTTCGACTTCAGCGACGCGCCCAGCTCCTCGGGCAGCGGCATCGGCCAGAACTGCTCGCCCGCGGCGTCGGCCGCCGCGACGACCTCCGCGCGCACGTCGTCGGCGCCCATGACCGCCGAGACGCGGTTGCCGAGCGCGACCATCTGGGCGCCGGTGAGCGTCGCGACGTCGAGCACGACGTCGGGCTTCTCCTCGACCGCCGCGACGAGGCCGTCGGCCATGACGAGGCGGCCCTCGGCGTCGGTGTTGAGCACCTCGACCGTCTTGCCGCCCCGGATCGTGATGACGTCGGACGGGCGCTGCGCGGTGCCGGACGGCATGTTCTCCGCCAGGCACAGCCAGCCCGTGACCGCCACGGGCAGGCCCAGGCGCGCGGCGGCGACGACGGTCTGGAGCACCGCGGCAGCGCCGGCCATGTCGGACTTCATCGCCTCCATGCCCTTCGCGGGCTTGATGGAGATGCCGCCCGAGTCGAACGTGATGCCCTTGCCGACGAGCGCGACCTTCGCCGCAGGGCGCGACGGCGTGTAGGCGACCTTGACGAGGCGCGGCCCGCGCGCCGAGCCCTGGCCCACGCCGACCAGGCCGCCGTACCCGCCCGCGGCGAGCGCCTTGTCGTCGAGCACGGTGACCTTGAGGCCCTTGGCGCCGGACTCCTTGACGGCCTGCTTCGCGACGTCGGCGAACGCGGCCGGGTACAGGTCGTTCGGTGCCGCGTTGACGAGGTCGCGCGTCGCGTTGACGGCGGCGGCGACGACGGTCGCGCGCTCGACCGCGGCCTTCGCGGCGGCGCTGCGCGCGTTCGCCGCGAGGATCTCGACGGTCGCGGGCGGACGGCTCCCGGCCGACGTCGCGGCCTCGCCCGTGCGGTAGCGCGCGAACGTGTACGTGCCCAGGAGCGCGCCCTCGGCGACGGCGGCGAGCTGCGCGTCGTCCTCGACGGGCAGCGCGACGGCGACCGACGCGGTGCCGGCGAGCGCGCGCAGCGCGGCCCCTGCCGCACGGCGCAGCGCCTCGGCGCCGAACGTGCCGTCGGCCCGACGGGCGCCGAGGCCCACGAGCACGAGCACGCCCGCCTTGAGGTCGGGACCGGCGGGGACCTTGCGGACCTCGTCGGCGGCGCCCGTGATGCCGAGCGCGGGTGCGAGGTCCTCGAGGGCGGCGACCACCGGACGGGGCAGGTCGCCCCCGACGATCGCGACGCCGTCGGACGTCGTGTGGGTGCCGACGACGAGCGCGTCGACCTTGGCACCGGCGGGATTCTTGCTGGAGACGGTCAGTTCAGCCACCCCGCGATGCTATCCCCGGCCGCCCGCGGGGTCCGCCGGGCCTGTGGACGATTCCCGCGGCGCCCACCGCCCCCGGTACGCTCGGCGGCGTGGTCCTCCCCCTCCTGCTCCTCGTGGTCGCGGCGTGCGTCGCGCTCGCCGCCTGGGCGGTCGTGTTCGTCGCGCGCGACCGCGCGGTGATCCTGCGCCAGCTGTGGGGCGCCGCGGTGATCGAGGGGCTGATCCTCGTGCAGGCGGTCGTGCTCGGCGTGCTCGGCGCGACCGGGACGGCGCCCACCGACCCGGTCCTGCTGTGGGGCTACCTCGTGACCGCACTCGTCATCCTGCCCGTCGCCGCGCTGTGGGCGTTCGCGGAGCGCTCGCGCTGGAGCTCCGTCGTGCTCGCGGTCGCCGCGCTCACGGTCGCGTTCCTCGAGTGGCGGCTGTGGCAGATCTGGAACGCCTGACCTGGAGGCCCACGCCATGAGCGCACCTGCCGCCCCCGACGGGGCGGACCCGGCGGCGACGCCCGCAGCGGGCGGTCGCCCGGACCCACGGTCGGGGCAGCGCCGCACCAACGGCGGCTTCGGCCGGGTGCTCGTCGCCGTCTACGGGATCTTCGCGCTCGCCGCGACCGCCCGTGCGGGGGTCCAGCTCCTGCGCGACTGGCACGAGGCGCCGCTCGCCTACGCGCTGTCGGCGCTCGCGGCGGCGGTCTACGTCGTCGCGACGATCGCCCTCGCGCGGGGCGGCCGCGTCGCGCGCCGCGTCGCGTGGCTCGCCGTGGGCGTCGAGCTCGTCGGCGTCCTGACCGTCGGCGCGTTCTCGCTCGCCGACCCCGAGGCCTTCCCGCGCGCGACCGTCTGGTCGGGCTTCGGCCAGGGCTACGGCTACGTCCCGCTCGTGCTGCCGTTCGTCGGGCTCTGGTGGCTCTGGCGCACCCGGCCCGCCGCGCCCGGCGCGACCACCCCGCCCCCCACCACCCCCGCCACCGACGCCCCGGAGGACGCCGCATGACCCGCCGCCGACCGCTCCTCTACGGCCTCCTCTTCGACACCGTGTTCCGCCGGATGGACCCCGAGCGGGCGCACCACGTGGCGTTCGACCTCATCGGGTTCGCCGGGCGCGTGCCCGTGCTGCGCGACGTCGTCCAGGGGGCGCTCGCGCCCTACCTGGGCCGCGCGGCGGGGGGCCGGGGGAGCGTCGAGGTGCTCGGCAAGGTCTTCCCGGCGCCGTTCGGGCTCGCGGGCGGCTTCGACAAGGACGCCCGGGCGGTGCGCGGGCTGACGATGCTCGGCTTCGCGTTCGTCGAGATCGGCACCGTGACGGCGCACGCCCAGCCCGGCAACGAGCGGCCGCGCCTGTGGCGCGAGCTCGACGTCCAGGGCGTGCGCAACCGCATGGGGTTCAACAACGAGGGCGCCGCGGCGGCCGCGCGCCGGCTCGCGGCCCTGCGCTCGACGCGGGGCGGGCGTGCCGTGCTCGTCGGGGCGAACATCGGCAAGACGAAGGTCACGCCCGCCGAGGAGGCGGCCGCGGACTACGCGACGAGCGCGGGCCTGCTCGCGCCGTACGCGGACTACCTCGTGGTGAACGTGTCGTCGCCGAACACCCCGGGCCTGCGCGACCTCCAGGAGGTCGAGTCGCTGCGGCCGATCCTCGTGGCCGTGCGCGAGGCGGCCGACGCGGCCACGGCGGACGCGGGCGTCGGCCGGGTGCCGCTGCTCGTCAAGATCGCCCCGGACCTCGCGGACGAGGACGTCGACGCCGTCGCCGACCTCGTGGACGAGCTCGACCTCGACGGCGTCGTCGCCGTGAACACGACGATCGGGCACGACCGCGGGCCAGGCGGCCTCTCGGGCCCGCCCGTCCGCGCGCGGGGCCTGGCCGTCGTCGCGCGCCTGCGCGAGCGGCTCGGGCCGCAGCGCGCGATCATCGGCGTCGGGGGGATCACCACCGCGCACGACGCGCGCGACTACCTGCACGCGGGCGCGGACCTCGTGCAGGGGTACACCGGGTTCCTCTACCAGGGACCGCTGTGGGCGGCGCGGATCAACCGCTCGCTCGCGCGGCACCCCGAGCCCGGCGCGCACGTGCGGGGCGCCGACGCGAAGGAGGCACGATGATCCGGCCGCAGTGGGTCTGGGAGCTCGACGACGCCGAGGGGCGCGCGCTCGCCTCGCCGGTGAGCCCCGTCTTCACGACGCAGTACGACGCCGAGCAGTGGCTCGGCGAGACCTGGCGGAGCCTCGCCGCGGAGGGCGCTGCCGCCGCCCGGCTCCTGCACGACGGCAGCCAGGCGACGGCGACGGTGGAGCTGCGCGTCCCCTGACCGGGTCGCCCGCCTCCTGACCCGGACGCACGGCCGGCGGGTCCGCCCCTGGCGACGCGGGCGACGCGGGCGCGCGAGCCTGTCGCGCGCCGTCGTCCCGGGGGTACCGTCAGCCCGCGACCCGGGCCCACGCGGCGGCGAGCCGTGCCACGGCGTGCTCGAGCTGCTCGGGCGGTCGGGAGAACGTCAGGCGTAGCCGGTCGGCCGCGCTGCCGTCGGGCGTGAAGGTCGGGCCGGCGTTGACGAGCACGCCCTCGGCCGCCGCGGCGGCGGCGAGGGCCTGCGCGACCGGGGCGCCCAGGTCGACCCACAGCGAGAGACCGCCCTCGGGCACGTCCACGCGCCACTGCGGCAGCGCCCGGGCGAGCAGCCCGCACAGGAGGTCGCGCTGCGCGCGGAGCCTCCGACGGCGCTCGGCGAGCACCGCGGGGGCGTCGTCGAGCAGCTCGACGACGGTGAGCTGCTCCAGCACCGCGGTGGCGATGTCCGCCGACTGGCGCGTGCGCGCGAGACGCGCGACGAGGTCCGGGTGGGCGCGGACCCAGCCGACCCGCAGCCCGCCCCAGAACGACTTGGACGCCGAGCCGACCGTGACGACGTACGGCGAGGTGCCGTCGCCCGCGAGCGGCTCCACGACCGGACCGGTGGCGTCCGGGTCGCCGTCGAGGTCGAGGTCGGTGAGCGTCTCGTCGCCGACCACGGTCACGCGGTGGCGCGCCGCGGCGTCGCGCACGCCCGCCCGCTCCTCGGGCGTGAGGGTGTAGGCGGTCGGGTTGTGGAAGTCGGGCACGAGGTAGACGAGGCGCGGCGCGACCTGGCGCAGCGTCGAGTCGAACAGGTCGACGTCGAACCCCGGCGCGTCGTGGTCGTGGCCGCCCCGCGCCCCGCTGTCGCCCCGGCCCACGGGGACGGGCACCAGCCGCGCGCCCGCCCGTCGCAGCGACTCCATCGCGTGGTAGTACGTGGGCGACTGCACGACGGCGCGGTCACCCGCCCCGAGGAGGGTGTCGGCGAGCGTGGTGATGGCGTGCTGGGCACCCGTGGTGACGAGCACCTCGTCGGGCGTGGTGGGCGTGCCGCGGCGCGTGTGGTGGTCGGCGAGGGCCTCGCGGAGCACGCCGAGGCCGTACGGCTCGTAGCCGCCGCCGGACAGGTACTCGGGCAGCCGCTCCAGCGCGCGCGAGTAGGCGGCGTGCAGGCCGCTCGGGGCGGCGGAGGTCGCCTGCGACAGGTCGGCGAGGTCGATCGGCGCGGTGCGCGGCGCGGGCCCGGGCGGGGCGTCGCCGCCGGCCGCGCGGTCCGCGGGCCGGCGCGCGCTCGGGCGGGGAAGCACGACGACGGTCCCCGAGCCGGTGCGCGAGCGTGCGAACCCGAGCTCGCGCAGCCGCCCGTACGCGGCGGCGGTCGTGGTGCGCGAGACGCCGAGCGCGACGGCGAGGTCGCGCTCGGACGGCAGGCGCGTGTGGGGCGCGAGGGTTCCCGCGAGGACGGCGGCCCGCAGCGCGTCGGCGAGGGCGGTGTACGCGGGGCCGCCCGCGTGCCACCGGCCGAGCAGCCGGGCGGCGGCAGCGGGGGACAGGTGGCGGTGGACGTCGACCGTCCCGGCCGGGGCGAGGCTCATGGGGCCACTCTCTCGCGATTGGCTATGGATGTCGATGCCACTCGGCGGTCAGGATGACACCCATGAGCCCCACCCGTCGCACCGCCCAGCTCCTCCTCGGCCTGCTCGGCTACGCGCTGTCCATGGCGATGCTGATCCACGCGGGCCAGGGCGGGATGCCGTGGGACGTGCTGCACCAGGGCGTCGTCCGCCGCACGGGGCTGCCGTTCGGCGTCGTCGTCGGGTCGCTCAGCGTGCTGGCCCTGCTCGCCTGGATCCCGCTCCGGCAGCGGCCCGGGATCGGCACGGTCGCGAACGTCGTCGTCATCACGCTGACGATCGACCCGGCCATCGCTCTCGTCACGCGCCTCGTCCCCGACCCGGGCGTCGCCGCGAGCGTGGCCCTGGCCGTCGGGGGCATCGTGCTCAACGGCCTCGCGACGGCGGCCTACCTGGGCGTGCGGCTCGGCCCGGGACCGCGCGACGGGCTCATGACCGGCCTGGTGGCGCGCACGGGCTGGTCGGTGCGGCTCGTGCGGACCCTCCTCGAGGTCGTCGTCGTGACGCTGGGCTGGGCGCTCGGCGGCACGCTCGGCTGGGCGACGGTCGCCTACGCGCTCGCCGTCGGGCCGATCGTCCAGCTCACGGCGCGGTGGTTCGCGCCGCGCGGGCTCGTCGCCGCCGCGGCCTCCGAGGCGGCGGCGGACGTCGAGGGGGCGTCGGACGGCGAGCCCGCGTCGGACATCGAGACCGCGTCACGGGAGCCCGTCCCCGCGACCGCAGGCCCCCGGCCGGACGAGGGAGGCATGCCCGCGTCCGGCCGGTGAGGAGACGACGACGGCCCCGGCGTGCTGCCGGGGCCGTCGTCGCGTGCGGTGGCGTGCGTCAGGCGACGCGGCCCTGCGGGGCGTTCTCCGCCGTCTTGCCCGGGTCGCGCTCGACGGCGCCCCCGAGGATCTCGTCGATGCGGGTCATGAGCTCGGCCGGGATCGTCACGCCCGACGCCTTGACGTTCTCCGCGACCTGTTCGGGGCGCGACGCCCCGACGAGCGCCGCGGCGACATTGTCGTTCTGCAGCACCCACGCGATCGCGAGCTGCGCCATGCTCAGGCCCAGCTCGTCCGCGACGGGCCGGAGGTTCTGCACGCGCGTGAGCACGTCGTCGGTGAGGAAGCGCTGGATCATGCGCGCGCCGCCCTTGTCGTCGGTCGCACGCGACCCCGCCGGCAGCGGCTCGCCAGGGCGGTACTTGCCGGACAGCACGCCCTGCGCCATGGGCGACCAGACGATCTGCGAGAGCCCGAGCTCGCGCGACGTCGGCACGACCTCGTCCTCGATGACGCGCCAGAGCATGGAGTACTGCGGCTGGGAGGAGATGAGCTGGAACCCGAGGTCCTGCGCGAGCGCGTGGCCCGCGCGGATCTGGTCCGCCGTCCACTCGGAGACGCCGATGTACAGGGCCTTGCCCTGGCGCACGATGTCGGCGAACGCCTGCATCGTCTCCTCGAGCGGCGTCTCGGTGTCGTACCGGTGCGCCTGGTAGAGGTCGACGTAGTCGGTGCCGAGCCGCTTCAGGGAGCCGTTGATCGACTCCATGACGTGCTTGCGCGACAGGCCGGTGTCGTTGGGGCCGCCGGGGCCGGTCGGCCAGTAGACCTTCGTGAAGATCTCGAGCGACTCGCGCCGCTGGCCCTTGAGGGCGTCGCCGAGCACCTGCTCGGCCTTCGTGTTGGCGTAGACGTCCGCGGTGTCGAACGTCGAGATGCCGGCGTCGAGGGCTGCGTGCACGCACGCGGTCGCGACGTCGTTCTCGACCTGGGAGCCGTGGGTCAGCCAGTTGCCGTAGGTGATCTCGGAGATCTTGAGACCCGAGTTGCCGAGGTAGCGGTAGGTGGGCATGGACCCAACCTAGCCGCGGGCCCGGCCGCTCGCGGGGCCGGGCGCCGTCGTCACTCGGGGTAGACGCCGTGCTTCTTGTGCGTGGGCTTGGGCAGGCGCGCGCGGCGGAGCTGGAACGCCCGCATGACCGCGTACATGACCGTGCCCTTGGGGATGTCGCCGAACTTCGCGAGGAGGCGCTTGCGCAGGCGCCGCCACATGATGAAGCCGTCGACGACGGTGAGCAGGACGATGACGTACAGCGTCATGACCGTGAGGAACGCGAGCTCCTGGTTCCGCGCCGTGAGGAACGAGAACACGATGAAGACGAGGGCGACGGGCAGGAAGAACTCGCCGAGGTTCCAGCGGGCGTCGACGTACTCGCGCACGTAGCGCTTGACCGGGCCCTTGTCGCGCGGCGGCAGGTAGCGCTCGTCGCCGGTCTGCATGGCCTGGTACTGACGGTCGCGCATCTCGCGCTGCTTCTCCCGCGCGGACTTCGCGGCGGCGCGGCGGTCGTTCGGCACGAGGGGACGCTTGTTCGCGGCCTCGGAGACCTTGCGCTTGGGGGTCGGGCGGCCCTTGCCGGCGCGCTCGATCTCGGCCGCCTCCTCGACGGGGTCGGGGGCGGCGGGGGTCGCGGCGGCCTTGTTGCGGGAGAACACCCCTCCAGGGTAGTCGAGCCGACGGGGTGCCTGGACGCGGGTCCGGGGCCGCACGGTGTCGTACCGTGCTGGTCGTGACGAACTCACCCGAACCCACCGCCCCCGCGCCCGGCACCGCCCTGGCGACCACGCTCCGCGAGACCGTCGCCCGGCTCTTCCCGGCGCTGCGCGCCGACCTGGAGTCGCTCGTGCGCGTGCCGAGCGTCTCGAACGCCGCGTTCGACCAGGCGCACGTCGCCGCCAGCGCCGACGCCGTGGCCGCGCTCCTGCGCGACGCCGGACTGCCCGAGGTCCAGGTGCTGCGCGCCCGGGCCGAGGACGGCACCGAGGGCGCGCCCGCCGTCGTCGCGCGCCGCCCGGCGCCCGACGGCGCCCCGACCGTGCTGCTGTACGCGCACCACGACGTCCAGCCCCCGGGCGACGCCGGCACGTGGGAGACCGACCCGTTCGAGCCGACCGAGCGCGACGGCCGTCTCTACGGCCGCGGCGCGGCCGACGACAAGGCGGGCGTCGTGGCCCACCTCGGCGCGCTGCGCGCCCTCCTGGAGATCGGCGACCTCCCCGTCGGGGTGACGGTGTTCGTCGAGGGCGAGGAGGAGATCGGCTCGCCGACGTTCCTGTCGTTCCTCACGCAGCACCGCGACCTGCTCGCGGCCGACGTCATCGTCGTCGCCGACTCCTCGAACTGGAAGATCGGCGTGCCTGCGCTCACGACGTCGCTGCGCGGGCTCGTGGACTGCGAGGTCGAGGTCGCGGTGCTCGACCACGCGGTGCACTCGGGCATGTTCGGCGGCCCCGTGCTCGACGCCGTGACGCTGCTCGCGCGGCTGATCACGACGCTGCACGACGACGCGGGCAACGTCGCCGTGCCCGGGCTCGCCACCGCGGACGAGCCGACCGTGGACTACGCCGAGGCCGACTTCCGCGCCGACTCCTCGCTCCTCGACGGCACGGTCCTCGCGGGCGAGGGCAGCATCGCCGGGCGGCTGTGGACCAAGCCGGCGATCGCCGTGATCGGGCTCGACGCGCCGAGCGTCGCGCACGCGTCGAACACCCTCACGCCCCGCGCGACCGCGAAGCTCTCGGTGCGGCTCGCGCCCGGCCAGGACCCGGCGGCCGCGATGGCGGCGCTGCGCACGCACCTCGAGTCGCACGCGCCGTTCGGCGCGCGCGTGACCGTGCGCGACGGCGAGCAGGGCAAGCCGTTCCTCGCCCCCGGCGACTCCGACGCGATGCGGGCCGCACGGTGGGCGTTTGCGACGTCGTGGGGCACGGACCCCGTCGACATCGGCATCGGCGGGTCGATCCCGTTCATCGCCGACCTGCTCGAGGTCTTCCCGGACGCGGCGATCCTCGTCACGGGCGTCGAGGACCCGGACTCGCGCGCGCACGGCGCGAACGAGTCGGTCCACCTCGGCGAGCTGGAGAAGGTCGTGCTCGCCGAGGCGCTCCTGCTCGCCCGGCTCGGCGGCGCGGTCGCCTGACCCGCGCCCGCCGGACCGCACGCGGCGACGCTCCCCGGTCGGCCGGGGAGCGCCGCCGTGCGGCGTCAGGCGTCAGGCACGGTGCGCGACGTCGACCGCCCGGGCCCACCGCGCGACGTCGTCCGGGAGCTCGGGGGAGGTGACGTCGCCGCCCAGGAGCCCGACGACGTCGGGCGCGGCGATCCGGTCGCCGGACCCGCGCGCGAGGAAGCGCCCGGCGACGAGCCCGCGCGCGCAGAGGTCACCGCGGCGCGTGAACACCTGCTCGAGGTACACGACGCGCTCGTCCCACCCGAGCACGCGCGTCGTGATCTCGAAGCGGTCCCCGAGCTGCAGGGAGCGGCGGTACTTCATGGTCGACGCCGCGACGACGGGGTACCAGCCCTTGTCCTTGAGCAGGGGGAACCCGCCGAGGTCGGCGATGAAGTTGCTGCGCGCGACGTCCATCATCTGCAGGTACACGCCGTTGTTCACGTGCAGGTAGAAGTCGAGGTCGCCCGGGCGCACGCGCATGCGGGTGACGGACGGCTCGAGGACGCCGCGGCCCGGCACGGCCTTGCGCGGCATCGTGCTGGCGACGAGGAGCTGGATCTGGCGGGTCACCGGGGCAGGCTACTACCCCGCACCAGCGGTATCGGGTATCCGGCACCGACGGCGGGGGACGCCCCTCCAGGTCGGTGTGCGAGGATGCGCGCCGTGACGACGACGAGCCCCGCCCCTCGCCCCACCGCCACCGCCGACACCGGGTCGCCCGCCCCGCACCCGTGGCAGGTCCGCGCGTTCCGCGCGGTCGCGATCGCCGAGGCGTTCTCCTGGGCCGGCCTGCTCGTCGGCATGTACCTCAAGTGGGTCGCGGGGACGACCGAGCGCGGCGTGGAGATCTTCGGGCCCGTCCACGGGGCGCTCGTGCTCGCGTACGTCGCGCTCGCCGTGCTCGTCGCCGTGCGCGTCCGCTGGTCGCTCTGGACGACCTTCCTCGCGCTCGCCGCGACCGTCCCGCCGTTCTGCACCGTCCTCTTCGACATCCGGGCGCACCGCACCGGCCGCTACGCGCGCCGCTGACCGCTCGGGTCGGCTGACCCCAGACCGGCTGACCGCTCAAACCGGCGGGTCGGGGTCGTACTGGATCCCGCGCCGCACGGCGCGTGCGACGTCGGCGCTCTCCAGGCGCGCGACGAGGTGCAGCGCCATGTCGATCCCCGCGGACACGCCGGCGGACGTGACGACGTCGCCGTCGTCGACGTAGCGCGCCTCCGTGTCGACCACGACGCTCGGGTCGATCCGCGCGAGCTCGTCGTAGTGCGCCCAGTGCGTCGTCGCGGGCCGGCCCGCGAGGAGCCCCGCCGCAGCGAGGACGAGCGAACCCGTGCAGACGCTCGCGATCACCGGGGTGCGCGACCGCATCGCGCGCAGCCACTCGAGGTGCACGCGGTCGGCGAGCAGCGGGCGCGTCCCGCGACCGCCGGGGTACACGAGCAGGTGGAGGGGGCCGACGTCGTCCGCCGAGCGGTCGGGGAGCAGCCGGAGGCCCTTCGCCAGCCGCACGCCGCCGCCGTCCCACGAGAACGTCGACACCTGGGGCTTGAGCGCGGAGTGCTCGGCCCATGCCGACAGCACCTCGAACGGCCCGGCGACGTCGAGCTCCTCGGCCTCGTCGAAGACGAAGATCCCGACGTTCGTCCCGTTACCCGTTCCCATGGCCACCTCCGCGCGCCCCCGCGTCCCGAGGGCCTCGACCGCTCCTGCCCGCGCGCCTAGAGGCCGGGCAGGGCGAGCATCTGGTCGAGCGCGACGCGCGCCCAGTGCGCGTCGTCGGCGTCCACGACGATCCGGTTCACCACGCGACCGGCGACGAGCGACTCCATCGCCCACACGAGGTGCGGCAGGTCGATCCGGTTCATCGTCGAGCAGAAGCACACCGTCGAGTCGAGGTAGTGCACCTGCTTGTCCGGGTGCGCCCGCGCGACGCGGCGCACGAGGTTGAGCTCGGTCCCGATCGCCCATGCCGAGCCCGGCTCGGCGGCGTCGAGCATCTTGATGATGTACTCCGTCGACCCGACGAAGTCCGCCGCCGTGACGACCTCGTGCTTGCACTCGGGGTGCACGAGCACGTTGACGTCCGGGACGGCCGCGCGGACGTCGTCGACGTTCTTCGCCGAGAACCGCCCGTGGACCGAGCAGTGCCCGCGCCACAGGATCATGCGCGCGTCGCGCAGCTCGGCGTCGGTGAGGCCGCCGTTCGGCTTGCGCGGGTCGAACACGACGCAGTCGTCGAGCGACATCGCCAGCTTCAGCACCGCGGTGTTGCGCCCCAGGTGCTGGTCGGGGAGGAACAGGACCTTGCCCGTGCCGTCCACGCCGCCCACCTGGTCGAACGCCCAGCGCAGCGCGACCTCCGCGTTCGACGACGTGCACACCGTGCCGCCGTGGCGCCCCGTGAAGGCCTTGATCGCGGCTGAGGAGTTCATGTAGGTCACGGGGATCGTCGAGTCGGCGATGCCGACCTCCTGCAGCACGTCCCACGCGTCCTCGACCTGGTCGATGGCGGCCATGTCCGCCATCGAGCAGCCCGCCGCGAGGTCCGGCAGCACGACCTGCTGCGCGTCGGAGGTGAGGATGTCCGCGCTCTCGGCCATGAAGTGCACGCCGCAGAACAGGATGAACTCCGCCTCGGGGCGGGCGGCCGCCTCGCGCGCGAGCTTGAAGGAGTCGCCCGTGACGTCGGCGAAGTCGATGACCTCGTCGCGCTGGTAGTGGTGGCCCAGGACGAACGCCCGCTCGCCCAGCGCGGCGCGCGCCGCGCGGGCGCGCTCGACCAGGTCGGGGTCGCTCGGCGCGGGCAGGTCGCCCACGCACTCGACGCCCCGCTCGGACGCGAGGTCGCGGCCCTGCCCCAGCAGGAGCAGGGCCGACGGGCTGGGCTCGACGAAACCGCCCGGGCGTGCGGTGCTCGGACCGCCCACGGACGACAACAAGGTGCTCCCGGTGCTCACGGGACCATCGTCGCACAGCGACGCGGAGACGGAGAGGGTCCTCCCACCGCGGATCGGCGCGCCGGGCGCGACCCGCCGGACCGCGCCCGGGCTGGCACAATCCGGGCATGCGCGTGCTGCTCACCGGGTCCGCCGTCCCGCCCCCGCCCGACGGCGCGTGGCCGGGCCGCGACGTCGTGCCGACTGCCGCCGGACCGAGCCTCGCCGACGTCGCCTCGTGGTGGTCCGCGCACGGCGCCGTGGACACCGTGCCCCTCGCCGCGTCGGGGCCCGCGCTCCTCGACGCCCTCGCTCCCGTCGCGCCCGAGGTCCTCGCGGGCGTCGTGCCGGGCCCGGGCGGCGCGGAGGTCCCGGTCGCCGTCCGACGGCGCGCGTCCTCCTCGCGCGAGGGCGCGCAGGCCCGGACCGTCGTCGTCGACGTGTCCCAGGTCCCGGCCACCGGGGAGGCCGTCGTCGTCGATGCCGACGGGACGCCGACGACGGTGCCCGCCCGCTCGTCGACCGCCGTCGGGCACCTGCTCGCGCTCGCGGTCGACGCCGCTCGGGCGGGGACGGATCCCGGCCGGGTCGTGCTCGCGACCGGGGGCAGCACGAGCCACGACGGGGGCCTCGGGGCGCTCCTCGCGCTCGCGGGCGAGCCGCCGGCGTCCGGGGGCGCGCCGGACGTCACGCCCGCCGGGCTGGTCGACGTCGTGCGCGCCGCGCGCGCCGCGCTGGGCGGCTCGCACCTCGTGGCGGCCGTCGCGTCCGACGTCCCGCTCCTCGGTCTGCACGGCGCGAGCGCGACCCTCGACGCGCGCGGTGTCGACCCGCTGGTGGCCCAGCACCTCGAGCGCGCGCTCGGCGCGGTCGCGCACGACGTCGCCGCCGCCGTCGACCGCGCGGACGCGGCCGGGCCGGGGGAGCACGGGATCGTCGGGCGCGACCTGCTCGCGGGCGCGACGGCAGGCCGCCGCCTCGCCGGGCTGCCGGGGGCGGGCAGCGGGGGAGGGCTGGGCTTCGCCGTCGCGGCGCTGGGCGGCAGGCTCGTCCCCGCGCTGCGGGTCGTGGCGGACGACGTCGGGCTCGACGCGCGGCTCGCGGCCGCGGACGTCGTCGTCGTGCTCGCGGACGAGCTCGGGGCGCACGAGCTCGGCGAGGGGACCGTCCGCGAGGTGGCCGGCCGGGCGGCGCGGCACGCGCTCCCGGTGGTGGTCGTCGCGCGCGCGGTCGTCGCGGGCCGCCGCGAGCAGGCGGCCGCCGGGCTCAGCGGCGCGTACGCGTGGGGCGACGGCGACCCGCGCGACCTCGTGGAGCGCGTCGCGCGCACGTGGTCGCGCGGCTGAGTCAGCCGAGCTCCACGTCGCCGTCCGCGCGCACGGACCACGCGGGGTTGTGCGCGATCTCCCACACGAGGTCGTTCGGGTCGGCGACGTGGGCGTGGAAGACGCCCCCGAACTCACCCTCCTGCGGCTCCTTGCGGACGGTCCCGCCCGCGGCGACCATCGCGTCCACCAGCTCGACGACGGCGTCGCGCGACCCGACGTTGTGCGACAGGGTCACACCCGTGGTCGCGGCCGGCGCCCCGACCGAACCGGCGTCGCGCGCGAAGCTCGCCGCGTCGAAGAAGCCGAGGAGCTGGCCGGCCGCGGACCGGTAGAACACGATCTCGCCCGGCACGTCGAGCCGAGGCTCCCAGCCGAGCGCGCCGTAGAAGCGTCGGGCCGCGCCGAGGTCTCGCGTCGCGACCGTCACGAAGTGCACCGCCTGGTCCATGGGTCCTCCGTCGTCACCCTCGCGCCCCGTGCGGCGAGGCCCGTTCGACCCTAGTCCCGCGCGGGGTCGTAGACTCGGGAACACCACCGGCACGTGTGGTGTTGAGGACCTGACGGGATCTCTCTCGAGAGATCCGAGAAGCCGGCCACCACCGGGGCAGCACTGCCCCCGACAGCGCGGAGACGAGATGAGCGAGACCACCGACATTGCCACGCACGGCGTCAACCTGACCGACGAGGCCGCGGACAAGGTCCGCACGCTCCTCGAGCAGGAGGGTCGCGACGACCTGCGCCTGCGGGTCGCGGTGCAGCCCGGCGGCTGCTCCGGCCTGATCTACCAGCTCTACTTCGACGAGCGCGTGCTCGACGGCGACGCGCTGCGCGACTACGACGGCGTCGAGGTCGTGGTCGACAAGATGAGCGTCCCGTACCTCGAGGGTGCGACGATCGACTTCGCCGACACGATCGAGAAGCAGGGCTTCACGATCGACAACCCCAACGCGGGCAGCGCCTGCGCCTGCGGCGGCTCCTTCAGCTGAGCCGTCCGGCGTGCCGCGCGCACGCCACCGGACCGCACGAGCCCGGTCACCCGTCCGCGGGTGGCCGGGCTCGCGTCGTCCGCGGGTCGGGCCGCCCAGCTCGGGCGGGGTCAGCCGCCGATCTCGACGGTGATCGCCCAGGCCTCGGCCTCTCCCTGACCGGGGAGCTGCTCCTCGCCCACGACCGTGTGCCCGCGCATCCGCGCCCACGCGGGGACGTCGAGGCGCGCGGCCGGGTCGGTCGACCACACGGTGAGCCGGGCGCCCGGTGCGAGGTTGCGCGCCGCCGCGGCGAGCCGGATCACGGGGAGCGGGCAGCGCAGCCCGCGCGCGTCGACCACGTCGCCGGCCGCGCCCGCGTCGCCGGACGTGCCGGACGACGCCCCGGGCGGGGGAGCGCCGGTCACAGGCCCTGCACCCCCAGCGCCGCGCGCACGCGGGCGACGGCGTCCGGCAGGGCGGCGAGCAGCCGCTCGACGTCGTCCTCCGTCGTCGAGCGGTCCAGGGCGACACGCACGTTGCCGTGCGTGAGCACGCCCATCGCCGCGAGGACGTGCGAGGGCTCGAGCGAGCTCGACGTGCACGCCGACCCGGACCCGACGGCGACGCCCTCGCGGTCCAGGTCCGTGAGCAGCGCCTCGCCGTCCACGTAGAGGAACGAGAAGGTCGCGACGTGGGGGAGCCGGTCGACCGGGTCGCCGACCACCTCGACGTCGGGGATCTGCGCGACCCGTGCCCGCACGCGGTCGACGAGCGCCCGACGCCGCGCGTCCTGCGCGTCCCGGTCGGCCAGCACCGCCTGCAGCGACACGGCCGCGGCGAACGCCGCCGGGACGGACACCCCGCCGGGTGCCCACGGGTCCGCGTCCTCCGGGAACGGGCTGCGCCGTCGGACGCGGGAACGCACCGCGAGGACACCGATGCCGGGCCCGCCGCCCCAGTCCGCCGGGTCGGCGGCGAGCGCGTCCCAGGTCTCGGGGACGACGTCGTGCCCGAGCGCGGCCCCCGCGTCCACGAGCAGCGGGACCCCCGCCCGCCGCGCCGCCTCGTGCACGGCCGCGACCGGCTGACGCGTCCCCACCTCGCCGTTGGCGGCCTGGAGCGCGGCGAGCGCCACGCCCGGGCGACCGACGGCGTCGGTCATCTCCGCGGCGTCGACGCGGCCGGACCCGTCCACCCCGACGACTTCCCGCTCCAGGCCACCGTGCTCGGCGGCGTGCAGGACGGCGGCACGCTCGACGGCGCCGACGACGACCCGTCGCCCCGCGCGGTGACGCGCGCCGGCGAGCGCGGCGACGGCCGTGTGGAGGGACGCGGTGTGGTTGGCGGTGAAGACGACCTCCTCCGTGCGCGCGCCGAGCGCGGCGGCGACGGCCTCGCGGGCGCCGTCGAGCAGGGCCTCGGCACGCCTGCCCTCCGCGTGCAGACGTCGGGGGTCGGCCCAGCCGTCGTCGAGCGCGCGGTCGAAGGCCTCGCGCGCGAGCGGGTGCCAGGGGGCGTGCCCCCCGTTGTCGAGCAGGACTCGGCGATCGGGGGTGGTGTGTGTCACATGGCCTCCAGGGCGCGGGCGGGGCCGTCGTGGAGCGAAGGACGGCCGGGCTGAGACGGCCCGAGCGGGCGCGGGGCGCCGGTCGGGGTCCGGCGCACGGCGTCGGATCGTTGCGCTCGCGCGCCCCGCGACGAGGTGCCTCCGGGAGTCCGAAGGTCCTACCGGCACGCTACCGTGCTGCTCGGTGGGCCGACGGTGTGGCAAGGATCTGACAGACTCGGGACGGGTGTGGCGAACCCACCCCTGACCGGCCACGACGTGTGCCGCATCTCGCCCGTCCGCAGCGCGTTCCGGGCCACGAAGGGCGGAATCCCGCGCTAGGCTTCGTGTGTCGAGGACGAAGGTCCTGTGCTGGGCTCGTAAAGACGGGCACGGGCAGGACGTGACGTGAAAGGCCCCCCTTGCACTCGCAACCCCCTAGCCGCACACGGCGCACCATCCTGCGGGCGACGGCCCTCGCCGTCGCCGTCGCCGCGGTGGCGTCCGGCTGCGCCACCGACACCGTCCAGCGCGGGTTCCTGCCCGGTTACGAGGACGGGGAGGTGACCAACCAGACCGCCCGGATCACGTCGCTGTGGACCGGCTCCTGGATCGCGGCCCTCATCGTCGGCGTGATCACGTGGGGCCTGATGCTGTGGTGCGTCGCCGCGTACCGCAAGCGCAAGGACGACCACCAGCTCCCCGTGCAGACGCGCTACCACCTGCCGCTCGAGATCATGTACACGGCCGTGCCGATCCTCATGGTCCTCGTCCTCTTCTTCTACACGGACCGCGACATGAGCGCGATCGTGGACAAGGACGTCGAGTCCGACCTCACGGTCCAGGTCATCGGCAAGCAGTGGAGCTGGGACTTCAACTACGTGGACGACGACGTCTACGAGACGGGCCAGCACCTGGCGGACGTCGGCGACACCATGACCGACGACGCGACGATCGACGGAGCCCCGGGCACGGCGGCGGCGCTGCCGACGCTCTACCTGCCCGTCGGTGAGTCGGTGCGGTTCGAGCTGCAGTCGCGCGACGTCATCCACTCCTTCTGGATCCCCGCGTTCCTCTACAAGCTCGACATGATCCCGCACCGGACGAACGAGTTCGTGGTCACCCCGGAGCGCGAGGGCGTCTACGCCGGCAAGTGCGCCGAGCTCTGCGGCGAGCACCACTCCGGCATGCTGTTCAACGTCGAGGTCGTCGACCGCGCGGAGTACGACGCGCAGATGGAGGCGCTCCGCGAGAAGGGCCAGGAGGGTCAGATCCCGGTGGAGGGCTTCAGCCGTCTCCAGGACCCGAACCCTGTCACCGCTACCACGGAGGGTGAGAACTGATGGTCGCGCAGGCCGAAGTCATCCCCGGTCTCGCGCCGCGGCGTCAGACCCTCGGGCGGACCGTGATCAAGTGGGTCACGTCCACCGACCACAAGACGATCGGGTACATGTACCTGATCACGTCGTTCATCTTCTTCTGCATCGGCGGCCTCATGGCCCTCGTGATCCGTGCGGAGCTCTTCGAGCCCGGCATCCAGATCGTGCAGAGCAAGGAGCAGTACAACCAGCTCTTCACGATGCACGGCACGATCATGCTGCTGCTGTTCGCGACCCCGCTCTTCGCCGGGTTCGCGAACGTGATCATGCCGCTGCAGATCGGTGCGCCGGACGTCGCGTTCCCGCGACTGAACATGTTCGCGTACTGGCTCTACCTCTTCGGCGGTCTCATCGCCTCGGCCGGCTTCTTCACGCCGCAGGGCGCCGCCTCGTTCGGTTGGTTCGCGTACGCGCCGTTGTCGAACACGACGTTCAGTCCAGGGCTCGGGGGAGACCTCTGGGTGTTCGGGCTCGCGCTCGCCGGCTTCGGCACGATCCTCGGTGCGGTCAACTTCATCACGACGATCATCACGATGCGCGCGCCCGGCATGACGATGTTCCGCATGCCGATCTTCACGTGGAACACGCTCATCACGAGCCTCCTCGTGCTCATGGCGTTCCCGCCCCTGGCCGCCGCGCTCTTCGCACTCGGTGCCGACCGGCGCCTCGGCGCCCAGATCTTCAACCCCGAGAACGGGGGCGCCATCCTGTGGCAGCACCTGTTCTGGTTCTTCGGGCACCCGGAGGTCTACATCATCGCGCTGCCGTTCTTCGGCATCGTGTCCGAGATCTTCCCGGTCTTCGCCCGCAAGCCGATCTTCGGCTACAAGGGCCTCGTCTACGCGACGATCGCGATCGCGGCGCTGTCCGTCACCGTGTGGGCCCACCACATGTACGTGACCGGCGCGGTCCTCCTGCCGTTCTTCGCCTTCATGACGATGCTCATCGCCGTGCCGACCGGCGTGAAGTTCTTCAACTGGATCGGGACCCTCTGGCGAGGGAAGCTGACGTTCGAGACACCGATGCTGTGGTCGATCGGGTTCCTCGTGACCTTCCTCTTCGGCGGTCTCACGGGCGTCATCCTGTCCAGCCCGGCGCTCGACTTCCACCTGTCCGACTCGTACTTCGTGGTGGCGCACTTCCACTACGTCGTGTTCGGCACCGTGGTGTTCGCGATGTTCGCCGGCTTCTACTTCTGGTGGCCCAAGTTCACCGGGCGCATGCTCAACGAGCGCCTCGGCAAGGTCCACTTCTGGCTGCTCTTCATCGGCTTCCACATGACGTTCCTCATCCAGCACTGGCTGGGCGTCGAAGGCATGCCGCGCCGCTACGCGGACTACGCGCCGTCCGACGGCTTCACGTGGGAGAACCAGGTCTCGACGGTCGGGGCGTTCATCCTCGCCGCGTCGACGCTGCCGTTCCTCTGGAACGTCTACACGACCTGGCGCAACGCGCCCAAGGTCCAGGTCGACGACCCGTGGGGCTACGGCCGCTCGCTCGAGTGGGCCACGTCCTGCCCGCCGCCGCGGCACAACTTCACGTCGCTGCCGCGCATCCGCTCCGAGTCGCCCGCGTTCGACCTGCACCACCCCGAGGTCGCGGCGATGGACCACGCGGAGCCGAACCCCAACGTCCTGGAGAAGGTCTACGGGGAGGCCGACCGCCGCGGTGAGAAGAGCGTCGCGCTCGACCGCCTCGGCGACAAGCAGGCAGGCAGCGACTCGACGTCGACGATCATCATCGACGAGCCGCGCACGGGTGACACGGACGAGGAGGCCGGCAAGTGAAGGTCGAGTACAAGCTGTTCATCTTCCTGACCCCCTTCTTCGCGCTCATCGGCGTGGTGTACGGGCTCTGGAGCGGCTGGGAGCCCGTCGGCAGCGCCGCGCTCCTCCTGACCGCAGGTCTGTCGGGCATGATCGGCGCCTACCTGGCGCTCACCGCCAAGCGGATCGACGCGCGGCCCGAGGACGACCCGGACGGCCTCATCGAGCAGGGTGCCGGCGACCAGGGCGTGTACGCCCCGTGGAGCTGGTGGCCGCTCGCGATCGCGGCGTCGGCTGCGATCGTCTTCCTGGGCCTCGCGGTCGGCTGGTGGCTGGTCTACGTGGGGATCGCGATGAGCGCGGTCGCCCTCGTCGGCTGGGTCTTCGAGTTCTCCCGCGGCCAGCACGCGCACTGACGCACCTCTTCCGGACGGCCCGATCCCCTCGCGGGGGTCGGGCCGTCCTGCTGTCTGCGGAGGGTCGTGGGGCGCGCCCATGGGGTCGAAGGCACGTGTGTGTGAGTGCCGGAGCCGTTCCTTGTGGCGCGCTCCGGCAGCGTGGTGGCGTTCTACGCCGGGCTGGTGCCCACGCCGGGGCTGGAGCGGCGCAGGGCGGCGCAGGAGCACCCACGCCTGGGCTGGAGCCGCGCAGGGCGGCGCAGAAGCACCCAAGTCAGGCTGGCAGCGTGCACGTCGGGGCGGGAGCGTCCACGCCGGGGCGGGAGCGTCCACGCCGGGGCGGGAGCGCCCACGCAGGGCGGGAGCGACTACGCCGGTGCGGGAGCGCCCGTGCCGGGGTGGCCTCGCGCCAGGGTGGCCTCCCGCCGGGCGCAGGTGGGAAGCCGTCACGACGGCGCTCCGGGCACGGACCGGGTCGCTCTCCGCGTGGCTGGGGCATGTTCGTCCAGACATTCAGCGCGGGACGGTGCGTGGTGCGTGGTGCGTGGTGGGCGGGGTCGGGCAGCCGCTGGAGCGCGCCGGAGCATCGTGACGGCCTGGGACGGCGTCGGTGACGCTCTGCGCCCAGCGACATGACGCGCCACCTGTCGGCGACCGCGGACTGACCGGGTCGTGGCCCTGGGCGGCCGCCGAGAACGAGGTTGGTCCCGCTATCCGGTGGATAGCGGGACCAACCTCGTTGTGGTGGGGGAGCAGGGGTCGTGCTCGCCGACCGGGTGTCGTGCGGCGGGGTCGTCAGGGGACGATGAGCCCGGCGGTCTGGGTCTTGGCGCGCTGGAGGCGGGCCTCGGCGTCGGACCAGTTGACGAGGTTCCACCAGGCGGTGACGTAGTCGGCGCGCACGTTCTGGTAGTCGAGGTAGTAGGCGTGCTCCCAGACGTCGAGCAGGACGATGGGGGTCAGGCCGAGGGTGAGGTTGCCCTGCTGGTCGTAGAGCTGGACGGTGATGAGCTTCTGGCCGATGGAGTCCCAGGCGAGGATGGCCCAGCCGGAGCCCTGGACGCCGGCGGCGACGGCGGCGAACTGCTTCTTGAAGGCGTCGAAGGAGCCGAAGTGCTCGTCGATCGCGGCGCCGATCTCGCCGGTGGGCTCGCCGCCGCCCTCGGGGGAGAGGTTGGTCCAGAAGGCGGAGTGGTTGACGTGGCCGCCGAGGTTGAACGCGAGGTTCTTCTCGTGGAGGTTGATCGCGGCGAAGTCGCCGGACTCGCGGGCCTCGGCGAGCTTCTCCAGGGCGGTGTTCGCGCCGGTGACGTAGGCCTGGTGGTGCTTGGAGTGGTGCAGCTCCATGATCCGCCCGGAGATGTGCGGCTCGAGCGCACCGTAGTCGTAGGACAGCTCGGGCAGGGTGTAAGCGGGCATCCGGATGTACCTCCTGGTACGGACCGCCGGAGGTCGTCCGACGGTCCCTGGGCAGTGAACTGACGGTGTCCCTGCCGCCTCACGCGGGCGCTGTCGCGCCCCCGGGGCAGAGACGACGATGACCCGCGACCTGCCCACCTGGAAGAGGGGGCTGGTCGCGGGTCATCGTCCTACTGTGCAGGAACCCGGAGGTCAGCGCTCGTCGGCGCCCTTCTCCGGCTCCACGAGGTCCCGACCGCCGCCGACGGGGGCGGTCCCGGCCTCGATCTGCTCGTGGCTCGTGCTCTCGAGGGCGTCGTGCTCACCGTGCGAGTGCGCGGCGGCGAGCTCGGCCGGCGTCACGGGCTCGATGCGGTCCTCGTAGAAGAAACGCGACAGGCGCTGGAGACGCTTGTCCTTCTTGTAGCCCTTGCGACGCACGCCGCGGGAGTCCGTCGCCGGCTCGATCTCGAGCGGGGCGTGGGCGGAGTAGTTGACCCGCAGCCAGCGCTCCTGCTCGTCGAGCGGGCGGTGGACCTCGATGTACTCGCCGTGCGCGAACCGGACGATCCGCCCGGTCTCGTGGCCGTGCAGCACGAGCTCGCGGTCCTTGCGCTGCAGCCCGAGGCAGATGCGCTTGGTCACCCAGAACGCGAACCAGGGGCCCACGAAGATCAGGATCCGGAAGGCCCAGGTGATCGTGTTGATCGACATGTGGAAGTGCGTCGCGATGAGGTCGTTCGACCCGGCGAGCGCCAGGATGATGAACGCCGTGAGGAACGCGACGCCCAGGCCGGTACGAACCGGCACGTTGCGCGGGCGGTCGAGGACGTGGTGCTCGCGCTTGTCCTTCGTCACCGCGGACTCGAGGAACGGGTAGACGAAGAGGAACGTGAACAGCAGGCCCGGCACGACGACCGCGGGGATGAGGACGTTCAGCGACAGCGTGTACCCGCCGATCACGAACTCCGTCTGCCCCGGCATGAGTCGCAAGGACCCCTCGAGGAACAGCATGTACCAGTCGGGTTGTGCTCCCGCGGAGACCGGTGACGGGTCGTAGGGGCCGTAGTTCCAGACGTTGTTGATCGCCATCGTGCCGCCCATGAGGGCGAGGATGCCGAACACGACGAAGAAGAAGCCGCCGGCCTTCGCGACGTACACGGGGAACAGCGGGAAGCCGACCACGTTGGTGTCCGTGCGGCCGCCACCCGGGTACTGCGTGTGCTTGTGGAGCACGACGAAGAACAGGTGGAGCGCGACGAGCGCGAGGATCAGGCCCGGCACCAGGAGGATGTGGACCGTGAACAGTCTCGGGATGATGTGCTCGCCCGGGAACTCGCCGCCGAAGATGAAGTACGACATGTACGAGCCGATGAGCGGGATCGCCTTGACGACGCCGTCGGTGATGCGCAGGCCGTTGCCCGACAGGACGTCGTCGGGCAGCGAGTAGCCGGAGAAGCCGGCGGCGAGGCCCATGATCATGAGCAGCATGCCGACGAGCCAGTTGACCTCGCGGGGCTTACGGAACGCGCCCGTGAAGAACACGCGCATCATGTGCGTGACGATCGACGCCATGAAGATCAGCGCGGCCCAGTGGTGGATCTGCCGCATGAGCAGACCGCCGCGGACCTCGAACGACATGTGCAGCGTCGACGCGAACGCGTCGGACATGAGCACGCCGTCCATGGAGGCGGGCTCGCCGTGGTAGGTCACCAGGGACATGCTCGGGACGAAGAACATCGTCAGGAAGATGCCGGTGAGGATCAGGACGACGAACGAGTAGAGCGCGATCTCGCCCAGGAGGAACGACCAGTGGTCGGGGAAGACCTTGCGGGCGAACTCCTTGACGGCGACACCGATGCCGGTGCGCTGGTCGAGGTAGTCCGCGGCCTTCCCGGCGGGGGTCGTCGGCGCGGCTGACTTCGGTGCGGCCGCCCGAGGTGCGGCGGTTCCGGTGCTGGTGGTCACTTCAGACGCTCCCAGAAGCTCGGGCCGATGGGCTCGTGGAAGTCGCTCTGCGCAACCAGGTAGCCCTCGTCATCAACGGTGATCGGCAGCTGCGGCAGGGGCCGCTTCGCGGGGCCGAAGACCACCTTGGCGCTGTCGGCCACGTCGAACGTCGACTGGTGGCACGGGCACAGCAGGTGGTGCGTCTGCTGCTCGTAGAGAGCGACGGGGCAGCCGACGTGCGTGCAGATCTTGGAGAACGCGACGATGCCGTCGTACGACCAGCTCTCCCCGGCGGGGGCCTGCTCGGACACGATGTCGCGCGGGTCGAGACGGACCAGGAGGACGACGGCCTTGGCCTTCTCCGTGATCCACTCGTGGGACTGCATCGCCTCCTGCGAGGCCTCGGGGATGACGTGGACCACCGAGCCGATGGTGACGTCGGCGGCCTTGATGGGCCGGCCCGAGGGGTCGATCGCGAGGCGCGTGCCGCGCTGCCAGAGGGTGTGCTTGAACTTGGAGACGTTCCAGTCGCCGCCGACGCTCCCGACGAGCGGGACCGCGATGGTGAGCGGGAAGAGCGCGAGGGCGGAGATGACCGCGCCCTTGAGGACGCCGCGGCGGGCGATGCCCGAGTCCTTGACGCCCGCGTCGAGCTCGGCGAGCGCGGCGGTGCGCGTCTCGGGGTCGCTCGCGATGGGGTGGCGCTCGTCCACCTTCTCGTGGTCGGACATGAGGACCTTGGCCCAGTGCACCGCGCCGAAGCCGATGCCGAGCAGGGCGAACGCGATGGCGACGCCGAGCGCCACCGTCGAGAGGCGGACGCCCGCGGTGGTCCCGTCCGGCGGGATCACGAAGTAGACGACGAGGGCCGCGATGGTGCCGATGACGGAGATCCCGAAGAGGGCGGCGACCTGACGCTCGGCGCGCTTCGACGCCTTCGGGTCGCGGTCGGCCATGCGGCTCTTGTGCTCCGGCAGACCGGGGTCCGGGAACGTGTCGAGGGTGCCGTGCTCCTCGCGGTGCCCGACCTCGCGGTGCGAGGACTCGGACGAGCGGGGGCTCTGGTAGTCGCTCACGAGGACTTCGCTCCGATCCACACTGCGGCCCCGATGAGGAGGCCCATTCCGACGATCCAGGCCCACAGGCCCTCGCTGACCGGACCGAGCGACCCGAGCGACAGGCCGCCGGCGGAACCGTCGCGCTGCTCGGCGAGGAACGCGATGACGTCCCGCTTCTCCTCGGGCGTCACGGTGGCGTCGTTGAAGACCGGCATCGACTGCGGGCCGGTGAGCATCGCCTGGTAGATGTTGCGCTCCGAGGTGTCCCACAGCGGGGGAGCGAACTTGCCCTCGGAGAGGGCACCGCCTGCACCGATCGCGTTGTGGCACATCGCGCAGTTGGTGCGGAAGACCGCGGCACCGTTGGCCGGGTCGCCCAGTGCTGCGTCGACCTGCTCGTCCGTGGGGATCGCGGGGCCGGCGCCGAGCGACGCGACGTAGGCGGCGAGCTGCGCCGTCTGCTCCTCGTCGAACTGGCGCGGCTTCTGGATGGCCTGCGGACCGTCCATCTGCATGGGCATGCGGCCGGTGGACACCTGGAAGTCGACCGACGCGGCGCCGACACCGACGAGCGAGGGCGCGGTGGCCGTGCCCTCGGCGTTCGGCCCGTGGCACGTGGCGCAGTTGGCCTGGAACAGCTTCTGGCCGGTCTCGATGTCCTCGGTGCTGGCGGTCTCGGCGTTGGCCGAAGTCGGGGCAAAGGCGGCGTAGACGCCACCGGTGACCAGCAGCGCCAGCAGCAGCAGCACGACCGGCGCGAAGCGGTGGTGTCTGCGGGCGGCGAGTGCCTTCACGAAATGATCCTCGTCTCGCAGGTGGGGGAGCAGGGGGCGGGTGGGCGGTCCGGGGCGGACCCCGGGCGCGACGTCAGCGCAAGATGTAGATCACGAAGAAGAGCGCGATCCACACGACGTCGACGAAGTGCCAGTAGTAGGACGTCACGATGGCCGTCGTGGCCTCGTGGTGCCCGAAGTTCTTGGCCGAGAACGAGCGGCCGAGAAGGAACAGGAAGGCGATCAGGCCGCCGACGACGTGAAGGCCGTGGAACCCGGTCGTGATGTAGAAGACGGAGCCGTAGGGCGTGGAGGAGATCGACACGCCGTGCTCGACGAGCTCGGCGTACTCGAAGATCTGACCACCGATGAAGAACGCGCCCATGAGGAACGTCAGCGTCATCCACTCGTTCATCCCCCAGCGGTTCACCTGGAAGATCGAGCCGGTGCGGACGGGCTGGAAGCGCTCGGCGGCCCACACGCCCATCTGGCACGTCACCGACGACAGCACCAGGACGGTCGTGTTGATCGCCGCGAAGGTCAGGTTGAGCTTGTCCGCCTCGAGGGCCCACTCGTCGGCGGGCATCACGGCGCGGACCGTGAAGTACATGGCGAAGAGGCCGGCGAAGAACATGAGCTCGCTGGCCAGCCACACGATCGTCCCGACCGAGACGGGGTTCGGTCGGTTGACGCTCACGTGCTGATGGGCGTGGGGGGCAGCCGTTGCGGTCGACACAGGAGCCATTATGGCCGACGAACCTCAGCTTCGCGGCACGCAGACGGCAGCCCGGAGGCGGTGAATCTCACAATGTCTCCAGAACTTCCCACGGAGACCTGCACTTGGTGACGGAAACCGTCCGAGTGCCATGAAACCCGGGCGTCCGGGGCGCGGGCCAGGGCCCTTGGTCCCCGGTCCGCCGCCGGTCGGCGCACGACCCGCCGCAGGGGTGCTGCGGAGCGCTCCGACGTGCCAAGATGCCAGTCGGGACGTGCGTCCGCCACCCGCGGCGCCGCGCGCTCCCGGGCCCACCCGAGGGAACGACGAAGGCGACGGTGACGACGATGACGACGACCGTGACGACGACGCACGGGGACACGGACGTGACCCCGCGCGCGCCGCGCATCCTGCTCTACAGCGACGACGTGACCGTGCGCGAGCAGGTGCTGCTCGCCGTCGGGCGGCGGCTGGGCGCGGGGCAGCCGGAGATCGAGTGGCACGAGGTGGCCACCCCGGCGGCGGTCGTGGCCTCGGCGGACGCCGGCGGGTGGGACCTGCTGGTCCTGGACGGCGAGGCCGACAAGGCCGGGGGCATGGGTCTGTGCCGCCAGCTCAAGAACGAGATCTACGCCTGCCCGCCGGTCCTGGTCCTCACCGGCAGGCCGCAGGACGGTTGGCTAGCATCGTGGTCGCTCGCCGACGACGCGGTGCCCCGGCCGTTCGACGCGGTCGCCCTCCAGCGCGCCGTCGCCGACCTGCTGCGCGCCTCCGGCACGCGGTAGCCGACCAGGAGACCGACCAGCCGAAGGGCCACCCGTGACCGCCACCCCGCACCCTGCCGCCTCGACCACGAGCGACTCGACGGGTGCGGGGCTCACCTGGCCCGGTCTGCTCACCGAGCTCGTCGCGGGGAACGACCTCGACGCCGAGCGCACCGCGTGGGCCATGGACCAGGTCATGTCGGGCGAGGTCTCGCCCGTGAGGCTCGCGAGCTTCCTCGTCGCGCTGCGCGCGAAGGGCGAGACGGTCGCCGAGCTCACCGGTCTCGCCGACGCGATGCTCGCGCACGCGAGCCGCTTCTCCGTGGACGGGCCCGCCGTGGACATCGTCGGCACGGGCGGCGACCGCGCCCACACCGTGAACATCTCGACGATGGCGTCGCTCGTCATCGCGGGCGCGGGCGTGCGCGTCGTCAAGCACGGCAACCGCGCCGCGACGTCGTCGTCCGGGGCCGCAGACGTGCTCGAGGAGCTCGGGATCCGGCTCGACCACGGTCCCGACCGCGTGGCGCGCATCGTGCAGGAGGCGGGGATCACCTTCTGCTTCGCCATGGTGTTCCACCCGTCGATGCGGCACGCGGGCGTCGCGCGCAAGGAGCTCGGCATCCCGACGGCGTTCAACGTGCTCGGCCCCCTGACGAACCCCGCGCAGCCGCGCGCGGCCGCGATCGGGGTGGCCGACGCCCGGATGGCGCCGCTCATCGCCGGCGTGCTCGCCGGGCGCGGCACGTCGGCGCTCGTGTTCCGCGGCGACGACGGCCTCGACGAGCTCGCGGCGACCGGCGGCGCCACGGTGTGGGAGGTGCGCGACGGCGCCGTGACGGAGCACCGCCTCGACCCCGTCGCCGACCTCGCGCTGACGCCCGTCACCGTCGAGGACCTGCGGGGCGGGAACGCGGCGCACAACGCCGACGTCGCGCGGCGGTTCCTCGCGGGCGAGCCGGGCGCGGTGCGCGAGACCGTGCTGCTCAACGCGGCCGCTGGCCTCGTCGCCGACGGCACGCTGCCCGGTACCGCGGAGGGTTCGCTCGTCGAGCGGCTGCGCGCGGCCTACGACGTCGCGGCGCGCAGCGTCGACTCCGGCGCCGCGCGCTCGGCGCTCGCCCGCTGGGCGGAGGCCGCGGCGCGCGACTGACCGCCGGTCAGCCGGCGCGCGACTGACCGCCGGTCAGTCGTCGAGGCCGAGGGCGAACGCCTGCTCGAGGTCGACGTTCGAGTAGGCGCGGAACGCGATGAACGTCTCGGTGCGCACGACGCCCTGGACCTTGCTGATGCGGTCCGCGATGACGTCGGCGAGCTGGTCGTGCTCCTGGACCCGCACCATCGCGACGAGGTCCGCCTTGCCCGTCACCGAGTAGACCTCGCTGACGCCGCGCAGGTCCGCGACCTCCGACGCCACCTCGGGGATGCGTGCGGGGTCGGTGTCGATCAGGACGATGGCGGTGAGCATGGTTCCTCCGGGGACGGGTCGTCGTCAGGCGACCACTCTACGGTCGGCCCGGCCGACGCGTGGGCCAGGTCGGCGCCGTCGGCGTCCGCGTGGCGCGCGACGTGGCGGGCCGTGGCCGCGAGGTCCACGTGCGACCCGGCCGAGCGGACCGGGCACGCCCAGGGACCCGTGACGTCGACGATCCGCACGCCTGGTTCCTGGAGCCACGACAGCAGGATCTCGGCCTCGTGCGGATGGCTCGCGGGGGCCGGCGGCACGGGTGGTGCCACCGTTTCGCCCGTCGCGACGAGCGCGTGCACGAGCGGCCACGGGTCGGTGCCCGGGGCGCTGACGCCGGTCGCGGCGAGCCGCGCGTGCCGCACGACGACGACCTCCCACCCGCCGGCATCCGTCGGGCGGGCGGCGACGAGCTCGGCGCACGCGGCGAGCGGGGCGAGCCGCTGCGCACGCGCCGCACCCGTGAGGAAGGCGCGCAGGCGCTGGGTGAGCTCGCCGGCCTGCTCGAAGCGCTCGTCGCGCGAGAGCGCCACGATGCGGCGCCCGAGCTCGGCGACCACGCGCGACGGGTCGCCCTCGAAGGCCTCGCGCGCGCCCGCCGCGACGTCGCCGTAGCCCGCGTCGCGCTCGGTCGCCGTGCACGGGGCGGAGCAGCGGCCCATCTCGGCGAGCACGCACGCCGTCGCGCCGGGCGAGGCGACGACGGGGAGGCGCCGGGTGCACTGGCGGAGCGCGAAGGCGTCGTGCAGGGCGTCCACGGCGGCCTGGGCCTGGTGCCGCGAGGCGAACGGGCCGATGTGCGCCGCCGGTGCGCGGACGTCGCGGACCAGCGAGAGGCGCGGGTACGCCTCGTCGGTGAGCCGGACCCACGTCATGCGCTCCGGGTGCCGCGACCGGCGGTTGTACCGCGGCGCGTGCTCGGCGATGAGGCGCAGCTCGCGGACCTGCGCCTCGAGCGGCGTCGCGCACACGACGGGCGTGACGGCGTGCGCGATGCGCACCATCTCGGTGATGCGCCCGCGCTTCTCCGAGCGCGTGAAGTACGACCGCACGCGGCGCCGGATCGACGTCGACGTGCCGACGTACAGCACCTCGTCGCCGGGGCCGCGGAAGAGGTAGACGCCGGGCGCGTCCGGCAGGCCGTCGGCGAGGTGGCGCTTGCGGCGCACGTCCTGCGGCACGGGGTCCGTCGCCCCGGCGAGGTCCTCCAGGTGCGTCACGCCGAGCGGGCCGAGGCGGCCGAGGAGCGCGTGCAGCACGTCGACGGTGGCGCGTGCGTCGGCGAGCGCGCGGTGGTCCGGCGTGACCGTGGCGCGGAAGAGGGCCGCGAGCGTCGCGAGCTTGTGGTTCGGCGCCTCGTCGCGCGTGACGACCCGCCGCGCGAGGGGCACGGTGTCGAGCACCTGGTTCCCGGGCCAGTCGTAGCCCGCGGCGCGGCACGCGGCCTTGAGGAACGAGATGTCGAACGGGGCGTTGTGCGCGACGAGCACGGCGCCGCGCGCGAACTCGAGGAAGCTGGGCAGCACGGCCTCGATGCGGGGCGCGGTGGCGACCATGGACGACGTGATGCCGGTGAGCCGGGCGACGAAGGCGGGGACGGGCACCCCGGGGTCGACGAGCGTCTGGAACTCGCCGAGCACCTCGCCGCCGCGCACCTTCACCGCGCCGATCTCCGTGATCCCGGCGCCGGCGGGGGAGCCGCCGGTCGTCTCGAGGTCGACGACGACGAACGTCACCTCGTGCAGCGGCGTGCCGAGGTCCTCGAGCGTGGGCTGGACGGGGACGCCCTGCGGTGCGGACCCGGCGCGGGGTGCGGCGAGGGCGGGTCCGGACGACATGGCGGCGAGGCTAGCGAGGGCCACCGACACCGCCGCCGCGAGGTCCGTCGGTCGCCCGCCGACACGAAGGCCGGGAGCCGGGGCGCGCGTCCCCGGCGGCATAGGGTGGGACCGAGAGAATCAGGACGATCAGGGACGAAGCGCCCGTGGTGACCCGCGGACGAGGTGCGGAGGAGGCGCGGCGCATGGTGGCCGACGGACCGGAGGACGCCCTGCCCGGGGAACCGGACGTGCCGCCGTCGGTCCGCAGCCTCCTCGTGGCCGCCGCGGCGGACGCGCTCGGGGCGCTCGACGCGGCCCTCGTCCCGGTCGCGCTCCAGCGGGTGCGGGCGTTCGCGCCCCGGCGGCGGGCGACGGCCGGCGCGGCACCCCTGTGGCGGGCCCTCGTCGACGACGCGGGGTTCCGGCACGCGGTCGCCGCGGCCTGGTCCCGCGAGCACGACAGCGGGCCGGAGCCCGACGCCGCGCCCCCGGACGGCCTGTCCCCGGCGCAGGCGCGCGAGCGGGCGGCGGGTGCCTTCCTCCTGCGGCCCGACGGCTGGCAGACGGAGGTGGAGCGCGCTCGCTCGCTCGACGACACCCTCCGGGCGGACCGGTCGGCCCGGGACGACGCGGCCCGCCTCCGCGGCGAGCGCGACCGGCTCGCCCGCCAGGTCGAGGAGCTCCGGGCGCGTGCCCGCGACGCCGACGCGCGCGCGGAGGCCGCGACGGCCGAGCTCGCCGCGGTGCGCCGGACCGAGCGGCGGCTGCGCGCCGACGCGGACCGGGCGCGTGCCGAGGCGCGGGCCGCCGAGCGGGCGGCGCAGGGGGTGCGGGACGCCGCCGAGGTCGCGCTGCGGGACGCACGCGAGGAACGTCGCGCGGCCGCCGTCGAGCTGGCCCGGGCGCGCGCGGAGCGGGACGAGGCACGCCGGGCGCGGACGTCGTCGGCCGACCGCGCGACGGCCCGGGCGCGGCTCCTGCTGGACACGGTGGTCGACGCGGCGGCGGGGCTCCGGCGCGAGCTCGCGCTCGGCCCGTCGACCACGACCCCCGCCGACGACGTCGCGGCCGGGCTGCCGGACGTGGTGCGTCCCCGGCCGGGCTCGCGCGGCCGCGCGGCGGACGACCCGGCGCTCGTGGACGACCTGCTGTCGGTCCCGCGGACGCACCTGGTCGTCGACGGCTACAACGTGACGAAGACGGGCTACGGCGAGCTGTCGCTCGCGGACCAGCGCGACCGGCTCCTCGCCGGCCTGCTCCGCGTGGCCGCCGCCGGCACGGAGGTCACCGTGTGCTTCGACGGCGCCGACGGCGGCCCCCGGCCGGTGCACGCCCCGCGCGGCGTGCGCGTGCTGTTCTCGTCGGGGGAGATCGCGGACGACCTCATCCGGCGCCTGGTCGCCGCCGAGCCGCCCGGGCGCCCGGTCGTCGTCGTGACGAGCGACCGCGCCGTCGCCGACGACGTGCAGGCGATGGGCGCGGCGTGCGTCCCGGCCCACGCGCTCCTGGCGCGGCTCGCCCGCCGCTGACGACGCGGCCCTCCCCGGCGTGCTGCCGGGGAGGGCCGTGGTGCGCGGGGACGAGGGCCCCGGGCCGTGTCAGCGGACGGGTGCGGGCCCGTCCACGTAGATCGCCTCGACGTCGACCGCGAAGTCCTTGAGCACCTCGCTGCGCTTCACCTTGAGCGACGGCGTGAGGTAGCCGTTCTCGACCGTGAAGTCCGTCGTGAGGACCGTGAACTTGCGGATCGACTCGGCGCGGGACACCGCCTGGTTCGCGCGCGTGACCGCGGCGTCGAGGGCGGCGAGGACGTCCGGGTCCTTGGCCGCCTGCTCGACGGTCAGCGGCTCCTTGCCGTGCATGCTCGCCCAGCCGGGCAGGCCCTCCGGGTCGAGAGTCACCAGGGCGCCGATGAACGGCTTCTGGTCACCCACGACGACGCACTGCGAGACGAGCGCGTGCGCGCGGATCCGGTCCTCGAGGACGGCGGGCGCGACGTTCTTGCCGCCCGCGGTGACGATGATCTCCTTCTTGCGCCCGGTGATGCGCAGGAAGCCGTCCTCGTCGAGCGAGCCGAGGTCGCCGGTGCGGAACCAGCCGTCGACGAACGCGTCCGCGGTCGCCTGCTCGTTGTTGTGGTAGCCGCGGAAGATGTGGTCCCCGCGCAGGAGGATCTCGCCGTCCTCGGCGATCCGGGCGCCGCAGCCGGGGAGCTGCTCGCCGACGGTCCCGATCTTCGTGTTCCCCGGGCGGTTGACGCTCGTCGGCGCCGTCGACTCGGTGAGGCCGTAGCCCTCGAGGATCCGCACGCCGATGCCGCGGTAGAAGTGGCCGAGGCGCTCGCCGAGCGGCGCGCCGCCGGAGACGGCGTACTTCGCGCGACCGCCGAGCGCGTGCCGGAGCTTCTTGAAGACGAGCGCGTCCGCGACCTTGTGCTGCAGGCGCAGCCCGATGCCCGGCCCCGACGGCTCGTCGAGCGCGCGCGAGTACGCGATCGCGGTCGCGGCGGCCCAGTGGAAGATCTTCAGCTTGCCGCCCGCGGCCGCCTTCTGCTCCGAGGAGTTGTAGACCTTCTCGAAGACGCGCGGCACCGAGAGGATGTACGTCGGCTTGAACGTGCCGAGGTCCTCGAGCAGCGTCTTGGTGTCCGGCGTGTGGCCCAGCACCGTGCCGCCGGCCACGACGAGCACGCCGATGAACCGCGCGAACACGTGGGCGAGCGGCATGAACAGCAGCGTGCGGCCGCCCGGCTCCCCGAAGACCTCGGGCACGGCGGCCACGGCGTTGACCGTGAGGGAGTAGAAGTTCTGGTGCGTGAGCTCCGCGCCCTTGGGGCGGCCGGTCGTGCCGGACGTGTAGATGATCGTCGCGACGTCCGCGAGGTCGGCCAGGCCGCGTCGGCGCACGATCTCGGCGTCGTCCACGCCGGCGCCGTCGGCCGTGAGCGTGGCGATCGCGCCCGCGTCGATCGCCAGCACGTCCTGCAGGGCCGGGGCCTGATCGCGCACCTCCTCGACCGTCGCCGCGTGCGCCTCGGTCTCCACGACGAGCAGGCGCACGTCCGCGTCCGAGAGGATCCACTGCACCTGCTCCGGGCTCGACGTCTCGTAGAGCGGCACGGGCACGGCACCCGCCGCCCACGTCGCCCAGTCGAGCAGCGTCCACTCGTAGCGCGTGCGCGACATGATGCCCACGTGGTCGCCCGGCTGGATGCCGCGGGCGACGAGCCCCTTCGCGACGGCGACGACCTCGGCGTCGAACTCGCGCGCGCTGAGCGCCTGCCACGCACCGTCGGCACCCGTGCGGCGCTCGACCATCGGCGCGGCCGGGTCGGCCGCGACGCGGCTCGCGAGGAGGTCGTTGAGGTTCTTCGAGGGATCGACTTCGACGATCCGTGGGGCGCTGATCTCGTCCATTCTGGCTCCAGTGGCAGTAGTCGACGGTGGGAGAACCCTACCCAGTGGCGACGTGTGCCCGAGACCTGCCGTTGTCGGTAGGCTTCAGGTGCTGTGCGCTGCTTGCGCAACGTTTCGCGCGGGCGCGGAGTTCCGGTGGCCCGACCCGTGGCGCGGGGTCGAGGCCCCGTCGTCGTGCGTGGTCCGTGAGCGGGCGAGCACCCGCAGCGAGACCTTGCAGTCAGCGGAACCGAGCGAGTAGAGGACGGGACATGCACGCCATCGGGGTGGACATCGGCGGGACGAAGATCGCGGCCGGGGTCGTCGACGAGAAGGGCGAGATCCTCGTCCAGACGCGCCGCGACACCGAGCCCGACGACGTCGCGAGCATCGACCGCGCCATCGCCGACGTCTATGCCGAGCTCACCGCCGACCACGAGGTCGGCGCGATGGGCCTCGCGGCGGCCGGCTTCGTCAGCCCGGACCGCACCTCGGTGCTCTTCGCGCCGAACATCGCGTGGCGCGAGTACCCGCTGGCGCGCAACGTGCGCGAGCTCATCGGCGACGTCGACGTCCCGATCGTCGTGGAGAACGACGCGAACGCGGCGGGCTGGGCGGAGTTCCAGTTCGGCGTCGCGCGCGACGCGACCGACATGCTCATGCTCACGGTCGGCACGGGGCTCGGGGGCGCGATCGTCGTCGACCGCGAGCTCGTGCGCGGCAAGTGGGGCGTCGCGGCGGAGGTCGGCCACATGCGCGTCGTCCCCGGCGGGCACTACTGCGGCTGCGGCCACGAGGGCTGCTGGGAGCAGTACGCGTCCGGGCGCGCCCTCGTGCGCGACGGGCAGAACGCCCTCATCGCCCAGCCGGACCGTGCGACGCGCCTGCTCGAGATCTGCGGCGGCGACCCGGACAAGCTCAACGGCCCCCAGATCACCCAGGCCGCGCAGGAGGGCGACGACCTCGCGGTCGAGCTGCTCGCGAACCTCGGCCGCTGGATCGGCGAGGGCGCGGCGTCGGTCACGGCGCTGCTCGACCCGGAGCTCATCGTCATCGGCGGCGGCGTCGGTGCGGCGGGCGACCTCCTGCTCCAGCCGGTGCGGCGCGCGTTCGCCGACCAGCTCTCCGCGCGCGGGCACCGCCCGGAGGCGCGGATCGAGCTCGCCGAGCACGGCAACGAGGCGGGCATCGTCGGCGCCGCGGACCTCGCGCGCCGCTGACGGGCGGCGCGGGCGCGGTGCGGGGGAGGCGCGGGCGTCAGACGACGGCGCCCGGCCCCCGGTCGTCGTCGTCCCGCCGGTGCGGCATGCGCCAGAGCAGGATCGCGAGCCCCACGAGGAAGGCGCCGCCGCCCACCTGCGCGACGAGCACGGGGTACGGGCGCGCCACGACCAGCACGACGAGCAGCAGGATCGGCACGCCGACGACGAGCGCCCACGCCATCGTCAGGAGCGGGTCGCGACCGAGGACGAGCGGCGGGTCCGGGGGCACGAAGTGGCTCTCGGCCTCCTCGAGGTCCTCGACCTCGGGCGTCGTGGGCCAGTCGCGCGGCCCCGTCGGGCGCACCCAGGGCGCCACGGGCACGGACCCGAGCACGTCGCGGCCGCTGCGCGGGGAGCCCTCGGGCGCTCCGGCCGCCGGGTCCTGCGCGGCCCGGGGGTCGGCATCGCCCGGCCGGGCGCCCGGGTCGGACCGGTCGAGCTCGGACAGGTCCGCGAGCTCGGCCACGATGCCGGCCCACCGGGCGTCCACGTCGAGGGCGGGCTCGGGCGCCTCGTCGCGCGGCGCCGTCGCCTCCCCGTCGTCGGCGGCAGGGTGGTCCGCACCCGGCGCCGCGTCGTCGGGCGTGGGGTCGGGGACGTCGTCGGGCTGCGGGGAGTCCGGCTGGGCGTTCGGTGCGGCCATGGGAATCACTCTAGAGTCGGATGCACGTCCCGCGCCGGGACCCCGCGAGGAGGAACGTTGTTCTACTGGTTCATGAAGCAGGTGATGGTCGGCCCGATCCTGCGGCTCCTGTACCGTCCCTGGACGCGGGGCGTCGAGCACGTGCCGGACGAGGGCGGTGCCATCCTCGCGAGCAACCACCTCGCGGTGATCGACTCGTTCATCCTGCCGCTCGTCCTCGACCGCAAGGTCCAGTTCCTCGGCAAGTCCGACTACTTCACGGGGACGGGCGTCAAAGGCCGCCTGACCGCGGGCTTCATGCGCGGCGTCGGGACGATCCCCGTGGACCGCGCGGGCGGCAAGGCCAGCGAGGCCGCGCTCGAGACGGGCCTGCGCGTCCTGCGCGAGGGCGACCTGTTCGGCATCTACCCCGAGGGCACGCGCAGCCCGGACGGACGGCTGTACCGCGGCAAGACGGGCGTCGCGCGCCTCGCGCTCGAGTCGGGCGCCCCGGTGGTCCCGGTCGCGATGGTCGGGACGAACATCGCGCAGCCGATCGGCAAGGTCATCCCCACGCCGATGCGCATCGGGGTCGTCATCGGCGAGCCGCTCGACTTCTCGCGCTACCGCGGCATGGAGAACGACCGCTTCATCCTGCGCGCCGTCGCCGACGAGATCCAGTACGCGATCATGCGGCTGTCCGGGCAGGAGTACGTCGACATCTACGCGGCCACGGCCAAGGCGCGCCTCGCGGCGGGCCACACCGAGTCCGAGGTGGCGGGCGGAGCCCCCGGCGGGCGTCCCGCCCCGGACGTCCAGGTCCCGGAACCGCCGCCGGAGCCCGGCGCGGCGTCAGTAGACTGAGCGACGGCCGGTCGCGCCGGGCCCGTGCAGGGCCCGAGCCCCGTCGCCGCCACCCCGCCGGACCGCGTCCGTCCGGCCAGGATCCGTCCTACGAGAGGTTCTGAGTTCACATGTCGGTTCGTCGCGTCGCCCTCCTCACCGCGGGCGGTTTCGCCCCGTGCCTGTCCTCCGCGGTCGGGGGTCTCATCGAGCGGTACACGGAGCTCGACCCGGAGATCGAGATCATCGCCTACCAGTACGGCTACCACGGCCTGCTGACCGGCACGAAGATCGTCGTGGACTCCGAGGGGCGCAAGCAGGCGGGGATCCTGCACCGCTTCGGCGGCTCGCCGATCGGCAACTCGCGCGTCAAGCTCACCAACGCGGCCGACTGCGTCAAGCGCGGCCTCGTCCAGGAGGGCCAGGACCCGCTGCAGGTCGCCGCGGAGCAGCTCAAGGCGGACGGCGTCGACGTGCTGCACACGATCGGCGGCGACGACACGAACACGACCGCGGCCGACCTCGCCGCGTACCTCCACGAGAACGGCTACGAGCTCACGGTCGTGGGCCTGCCGAAGACGATCGACAACGACGTGATCCCGATCCGTCAGTCGCTCGGTGCGTGGACCGCCGCCGAGGAGGCCGCGGGCTTCGCCGCCAACGTCATCGGCGAGCACCGCTCGGGCCCGCGCATGCTCATCGTGCACGAGGTCATGGGCCGGCACTGCGGCTGGCTCACCGCGGCGTCCGCCGCCGAGTACCGCAAGTGGCTCGACGCCCAGGAGTGGGCCCCGGCCCTCGGCCTGACGCGCGAGCGCTGGGACGTCCACGCGGTCTTCCTGCCGGAGCTCGCGCTCGACATCGACGCCGAGGCCGAGCGCCTCAAGGCGATCATGGACGAGCAGGGCAACGTGAACATCTTCCTGTCCGAGGGCGCCGGCATGCACGAGATCGTGGCGCAGCTCGAGGCGGCGGGCGAGGAGGTCCAGCGCGACCCGTTCGGCCACGTCAAGCTCGACACGGTCAACCCGGGTCAGTGGTTCGCCAAGCAGTTCGCCGACAAGCTGGGCGCCGAGAAGGTCATGGTCCAGAAGTCCGGCTACTTCTCGCGCGCGGCCGCCGCGAACGCCGAGGACCTGCGCCTCATCAAGTCGATGACCGACCTCGCGGTCGAGTGCGCGCTGCGCGGCGAGTCGGGCGTCATCGGCCATGACGAGGAGAACGGCGACCGCCTGCGCGCCATCGAGTTCCCGCGCATCGCCGGCGGCAAGGCGTTCGACGTGTCGCAGCAGTGGTTCGGCGAGCTCCTCGAGGGCATCGGCCAGCCGCTCGTGCCCGCGGCGCCCGCGGCCCACTGACCGGCACCACCGCACCAGGAACCTCGTCAGGGGACGCCGTATGACCACCACGAGCGAGCCGGGGACCGACTCCGGGCTCGACCACTTCCGCACGCTCGTCGCGCTCCAGCAGCCGACGTGGCCGGACGAGGCGGCGCTCGACGCCGTCCGTGACCGGCTGGCGGCCTCCGCGCCGCTCGTGGTGCCGGCGGCTGCCGACACGCTGCGCTCCCGCCTGGCCGCGGCCGGGCGGGGCGAGGCGTTCCTCCTGCAGGGGGGCGACTGCGCCGAGACGTTCGCCGAGGCGAACGCCGACCGGATCCGCAACAAGATCCGCACCATCCTGCAGATGGCGGTCATCCTCACGCACGGCGCGAGCATGCCCGTCGTGAAGATGGGCCGCATGGCCGGGCAGTACGCCAAGCCGCGCAGCTCCGACTCGGAGACGCGCGACGGCGTGACCCTGCCCGCGTACCGGGGCGACATGATCAACGGCCACGCCTTCACGCCCGAGGCGCGGATGCCCGACCCGGAGCGCCTCGTCCAGGCGTACCAGATCTCCGCGGCGACGTGGAACGTCGTGCGCGCGTTCACGACCGGCGGCTTCGCGGACCTGCGCCAGGTCCACGAGTGGAACCGCGGCTTCATGCGCAACCCGGCCTACGCGCGGTACGAGCGGACGGCGTCCGAGATCGACCGCGCGATCCGCTTCATGGACGCGTGCGGCGCCGACTTCGACGCGCTGCGCACCGTCGAGTTCTTCGTCAGCCACGAGGCGCTCGTGCTCGACTACGAGCGCGCGCTCACGCGCCGCGACGCGCGCACGGGGGACGCGTACGACACCTCCGCCCACTTCCTGTGGATCGGGGAGCGCACGCGCCAGCTCGACGGCGCGCACGTCGACTTCCTCTCGCGCGTCGCGAACCCGATCGGGGTCAAGCTCGGCCCGACGACGACGCCCGACGTCGCGCTCGAGCTCGCCCGCCGTCTCAACCCCGACGACGTCGAGGGCCGCCTGACCTTCGTCACGCGCATGGGCGCGGGCAACGTGCGCGACGCGCTCCCGCCGCTCGTCGAGGCCGTCGCGCGCGCGGGCGTGCCCGTCACGTGGGTCACGGACCCCATGCACGGCAACACCATCACGTCCGCGAGCGGCTACAAGACGCGCCGGTTCGACGACGTCCTCGACGAGGTGCGCGGCTTCTTCGAGGTGCACCGCGCCGCGGGGACCGTGCCGGGCGGGCTGCACGTCGAGCTCACGGGCGACGACGTGACCGAGGTGCTGGGCGGGAGCGAGGAGATCGACGACGCGGGGCTCGCCCTGCGCTACGAGACGCTCGTCGACCCGCGCCTCAACCACCAGCAGTCGCTGGAGATGGCCTTCCAGGTCGCGGAGATGCTGCGCGGCTGAGGGCGCGGGGGAGACGGCGTCTCCCGTCGAGCACAGGGCTGTGGCCCGTCCCGTGGTCGGGGCGGGCCACGGCCGTCTGCGCGGCGCGGGAGGTCAGAAGACGTTGAGGACGATCGTCGAGCCCTTGGGCGCGGTGCGCCCGTCGCCGCCCGGAGGGTCCTGGGCGTAGACGATGTTGAGCGGGTGGATGCCCTGCGGGTAGCGGATCTCCACCTGGAAGCCTGCGTCCTTCAGGGCCTTCTCGGCGTCGGCGACGTTGCGGGTGCTCACGTTCGGGACCTCGACGAGCGGGGGTCCGAGCGACACTACGACGTTCACGGTGTCCTTCCGGTGGGCGTCGGAGCCCTGCTCGGGGTCCTGGCGGATCACGAGCCCTGCGCCGACGGTCTCGGAGTACTCCTCGGTGACGGCGGGGACGAGGCCCTGCTCCTCGAGCGCGGCGACCGCGGCGTCCTTCGCGGAGCCCGTGACCTGCGGCACGACGACGGGCGCCGGCCCGGACGAGACGGTGAGCACCACCGGCACGTCGTGCCGGATCGTGGCGCCCTCCTCGATGACGTTGCCGTCGGGGTCCTTCACGGCCATGACCTGGCCCGACGGCACCTCGTCGTGCGGCGTGGCGACGGGGTCGCCCAGCGTCAGGTCGGCGCCCTCGATGGCGGCGGTCGCCTCCTCCTGCGTCGCGCCCACGAGGCCGGTCGGCACCGTGAGCATCCGCACGCCCTTCGACACGACGAGCCGCACGCTGCCGTCCTTGCGCACGTCCTCGCCGGACGCCGGGTCGGTCGCCACCACGGCGCCCTCGGGCACGGCGTCGTCGTAGCGCTCCTCGACCGTGTGGGAGAGGCCCGCGTCGTCGAGGAGCGCGACGGCCTCCGGGCGCGCCGCCTCGACGAGGCCGTCCGGGACCTGGGTGTAGGCGCCCGGCCCGGACGAGAACCACCACGCGGCGCCGCCGCCGACGCCCGCGAGGACGAGGAGCACGACGAGCGACCAGACGACCACGCGGCCGTGACCGCGTCGCCGCGCCGGGGCCTGGGCAGCAGGGGGCGGCGGGCCGGGCCGCGTGGTCGGCGCGACGACGTGCCCGACGGCGAGCGGCTCGGTGAGGCCCGCGGCCTCGCGGTCGCGCAGGCTGAGCGCCGCGAGGGACGCGGTCGCGGCGGCGGACGGGTCGTCGGGCTCGGTCCGCGGGCCCGGACCCGGCGGGGGCGGCACGACGGCGGACCCCCCGGCGGGCGGGTCGACGCGCCGCTCGAGGTCGGCCGGGTCGAGCGCCGCGCGGGTCGAGCGCACGAGCGCGAGCGCGGCGCCGGCGTCGGCCGGGCGGTCGGCGGGGTCGCGCGCGGCGAGCGCGCACAGCAGGTCGTCGACCTCGGGCGGGATCCACGGGGCGACGTCCGACGGCGGCGGCACGTCGTTGTTCACGTGCTGGAACGCGACCTGGATCGGCGTCGTGCCGGTGTGCGGGACGGTGCCGAGCAGCATCTCGTACGCGAGGATGCCCGCCGCGTAGACGTCGGTGCGGGCGTCGCACGTGCCGGTCGCGATGAGCTCGGGGGAGAGGTAGGCGACGGTCCCGAGGATCGTGCCCGTCGTCGTCGCGGTCACCTCGTTCACGGCGCGGGCGAGACCGAAGTCGGTGACCTTGAGCCGGCCCTCGGTGTCGAGCAGGACGTTCTCGGGCTTGATGTCGCGGTGCACGAGCCCTGCGCGGTGGGCGGCGGCGAGCGCGTCGAGCACGTGGTCGAGCACGTCGAGCGTGCGACCCAGCGTCAGGGTGCGCTCGGTGAGCATGGTGCGGCGCAGGTTCGACCCCGCCACGTACTCCATCGTCAGGTAGCTGGTGTCGCCGTCGAGGCCTTGGTCGTACACGGCGACGAGGCCCGGGTGGGTGAGGCGGGCCGCGGCGCGCGCCTCACGGCGGAAGCGGGAGACGAAGTCGGCGCCGGACGCGCCCTCGGCGAGGTGGGGGTGCATGACCTTGAGCGCGACCTCGCGCTCGAGCCGACGGTCGACCGCGAGGTACACCGTCGCCATGCCGCCTCGCGCGATGCGCGAGACGACCTCGTACCGCCCGTCGACCAGGCGGCCGACGAGGGGATCGGTCGTCACGGTGGCCACGGGGAGAGTCTAGGTGGCCGGGTGTCACGATCCGGTGAGCGCGGCGCGCACGGCGTGGGTGTCGTGTGGAGGCACGCCGTAGGCTTGCCCGGTGACCGATCGCGACACCAGCCCCCGCCCCACGCTCGACGACCTCGTCGGCGAGTGGCTGACCCTCCCCGACGTCGCCGAGGCGCTCGGCACCGACGTCGGCAAGGTGCGCCGTCTCGTGCAGGAGCGGCGCGTCGTGGGCGTGAAGCGCGGCGAGCGCACGACGTTCCAGGTCCCGGCGCGCTTCCTCGTTCCGCTGCACCTGGTCGACCCGGCGAACGCCGGCCGCCCGGACGAGAGCGGCCGCGTGGGTGTCCTGTCGAGCCTGCAAGGCACGATCGTCGTCCTCACCGACGCCGGCTTCGACGACGCCGAGATCCTCGAGTGGCTCTTCACCCCGCACGACGAGCTCGGCGAGGCCCCGTTCGACACGCTCCTCAGCGGGCACAAGGCGCGCGTGCGCCGCGTGGCGCAGTCCGAGCTCTGACGCGTTCCGCCCGCCGCCCCGATCGTCCGGGCCTGTGCCGGGCCTGTGCCGGGCCGACGGGCGGCAGTGCGGTCAGGCCGTGCGCTCGACGGCGGCGCGCGCGAGCAGCGCGAGCATCGTCGCGCCCGGCTCCGCGAGCCCGGCCCCGTCGAGGGCGGCCGCGGCGCGCTCGGTGAGCTCCGCGATGAGCGACTCGACGGCGTCGCGCGCGCCCGTCTCGACGAGGACGGCGCGCAGGTCCTCCACCGTGGTCGGGTCGAGGTCCGGGTCGCCCAGGTGCGTGAGCAGCAGCTCGCGCTGCGCGGGCGTCGCCGCGGCCAGCGCGCGCACGACGAGCACCGTGCGCTTGCCCTCGCGCAGGTCGTCGCCGGCCGGCTTGCCGGTGACCTGCGCGTCGCCGAAGACGCCGAGCACGTCGTCGCGGAGCTGGAACGCCTCGCCCACGGGCAGGCCGAACGCGCTCGTCGCGGCGACCGCGTCGTCGTCGGCACCGGCGAGCGCCGCGCCGAGCGCGATGGGGTGCTCCACGCTGTAGCGCGCGGACTTCGAGCGGATCACGGCCCGGGCCCGCTCCTCGTCGGCCGCCGGGTCCTCGCCCCACGGCAGGACCTGCGCGTGCACGTCGAGGTACTGGCCGGCCGTGACCTCCGTCTGCATACGGCCGAACACGCGTCGCGACCGCGTGGCGACCGCGGGTGCGAGGTCGTCGAGCGCGTCGCCGAGCTCCCGGTGGCTCGCGATGAGCGCGAGGTCGCCGAGCAGGATCGCGGCGTTCTCGCCGTACCGCGCGCCGTCGCCGGACCAGCCGAGGTCGCGGTGGCGCGCCGCGAAGGCGCGGTGCGCCGTCGGGCGGCCGCGCCGGGTGTCGGAGGAGTCCATGACGTCGTCGTGGAAGAGCGCCGCCGCCTGGAACAGCTCGAGCGCCGCGCCGGCGCGCAGCACCGTGGTCCGGTGCGGGCCCGCGGCGTCACCGCCGTGCGCGCGCCACGACCAGTAGCAGAACGCGGCGCGCAGGCGCTTGCCGCCCGCGAGCAGCTCCTGCGTCGCGTCGGCGAGCAGGTCCGTGTCCGGGTGGGTCCCGGCGAGCTCGGCGCGCAGCGCCGCGGTCGAGGCGTGCAGGGCGTCGTCGACGCCGGTGCGCACCCCCTCGCGGTCGACGAGCGCGGCGGGGCTCGGGTCGGTGAGGTCCTCGGACGCCTGGGGAGGGACGGAGGGCGAGGTCGGCAGCGACGGGTTGGGCACGGGGGCAGCCTATGCGGAGCGAGCGCCACCCTGCCCGCCCGGTCTGGTGGCGGTCGGGCGGCGCGGCACCTCAGCCGGCGGCGACCTGGCCGCTGATCGTCACGAGGCGTTCCGTCTCGTCGTCGAAGACGCCGACGGCGACCGACTCGGTCGGGGCCTCGGGCGCCGTCGTGCGGACGAACGTGGTGAGCGAGGTGAGCGCGCTCGGCACGGTCGACGGCGACACCGCGAAACCGGCCACGCCCAGCGTGTCGGTGTAGTAGGCGGTGAGCGCCTCGACCGTGTCCGTGGAGCGCAGGTTCAGCGTGACGTCCACGAGCGCGCCGTCCTGCGACGGCCGCGCCGAGCTCGCGAGCACCTCGGCGCCCGGCGCCACCGGGACGAGCGCGGCGGGGAACCCCTCCACCAGGTCCCCGACCGCCGAGGCGGCGTCGTAGTCGGGCAGCGGCGTGCCCGGCGCGCCGGAGTCGGCGTCCGGCGCCGGTTGCTCCTCCCGGGGTGCCGCGGCGCCCTGCACGTCGCCCAGGTCCGCCTGGCACCCCGCGAGCGTCGAGCCCAGCACGGCCGCGACGAGGACGACGGCGGCCCGGCCGGCGGGGGAGAGCGCCGGGTGCGCGGCGGCGCGGGTTCGTGGTGGCACGCGCACACCGTAGTCACCCGCGCGTGCGCGAGCCACCACCGAGGTCGGGGGCCGACCACAGCCCCGGGTGCCCGCCCCGCGTCGTCCACAGCCGGGCGGCGGGCGCCCCGCACGCCGCCCCGACCGACTGGGATGGGCGCATGACGACCCTCATCCGGGCCCAGGGCCCGCGCGAGCTCCTCGCCTACGTCCCCTTCCGGCTCGGCTACCGACCGCAGGACAGCGTCGTCCTCGTGGGGCTGCGGCCACCGCGCGGCCGCATCGGTCTCGTCGTGCGCGTCGACGTCGCCGACGCGGCGGACGTCGAGCACGGGCCGCAGCTCGCGCGGTCCGTCGTGGGGCACCTCGCGGCCGACGGCGCACGCCGCGTCGTGCTCGTCGTCTACTCCGACGCGCCGCTGCGCGCGGCGGGCGTCGCGGCCGCGCGGGTGCGGGCCGCCGTCGAGCACTGCCGCGAGGCCGCCGAGCCGCACCACGGGCCCGTCGAGGCGTGGGTCGTGTCGTCGACGGGCTGGTACGCGCTCGACTGCACCGAGGACGACTGCTGCCCGCCGGAGGGAAGGTCGCTGCGCGAGCTCGAGTCGAGCGAGGTCGGCGCGCACATGGTGCTGTCCGGGGCGGCGCTCGCGGACTCGCGCGAGGAGGCGCTGCGGATCCCGCCCGCGGGCGCGGACGCGCGGCGCCGTGCGGCGCGCGCGGCACGGCGGGTGCGCGACCGCGCCCGGTCCGTGGCGGCCGGCGACGACGTCGCGTCCCGGGTCGCGGCGCGGGTCTCCGCCCTCGCGCTGTGGCGGACCGCGGTCGCGCAGGTCGTCGCCCGCGACCGGGCGCGGGACGGCGGGCCGGTCGACGACGGCGCCGGTGCCGCGGTGCCCGCCGCGACGGTCCTCGGGCGCCTGGCCGCGGGCCTCGAGTCGGTCCCCGTGCGCGACGCCGTGCTCCTCTCCCTCGTGCCGGGGACCGACGACCTGCCGGACCGCACGGTGCGGGGCGGCGACGTGGACGCCGGGACGGGCCGCGCCATCGCGGCCGTCGTGGACCCAGGCGCGGGCCTCGCGCCCGACCCGGCGGTCACCGGACCGGCGAGGGCCGTGCTGGAGGGCGTGGTCGCCCACGCGCCGCGCGGGAGCACCGCGCCCGCGCTGACGCTCCTGGCGCTCGTGGCCTGGTGGCACGGCGACGGCGGCCGGGCCCGTCGGCGGCTGGCCGAGGCGCTCGCGGAGGACCCGACGTACCGGCTCGCGCTGCTGCTCGCGAGCGCGCTCGACGCCGGGGTCCCGCCGGGCTGGGTCCGCGCGGACGCGTGCGCCGACACGCACGACGTCGGGTAGGTTCGACGCAACACGACCTGCGGTCGCCCCCGCGGCCGGCCGCACCCACGAGCCGTCTCCGGAGGACACATGAGCGTCGTCGTCGCGCACCTGAGCACGCCCGAGGGTCGCGAGGCTCTCGACAGCGCGGCCACCGAGGCCGTCCGGCGCGGCACCGACCTCGTCGTCGTCGTGACCGAGGCCTCCATGGCGACTCCCGAGCTCGTCGCCGCGCACGAGGACGACCTGCGACGCGTGGAGGCACGCCTCGAGGGGACGGGCACGACGCTGCGCCGCGAGCAGGGCTCGTCGGACCTCGCGGACGACCTCGTGGGCGCCGCGGAGCGGTCGTCGGCGGACCTCATCGTCATCGGGCTGCGTCGGCGCAGCCCCGTGGGCAAGCTCATCCTCGGCTCGAACGCCCAGCGCATCCTGCTCGACGCGCCCTGCCCCGTGCTTGCCGTCAAGCCCGAGCGGCCCGCCGGCGTCTGAGCCGCCGCGCGTCGGCGCGCGGACGTGGATCCCTGCGGTCCGGCGCGCGGTGGGCGCCGGGTGAGGGCCAGGGTGGGCGGGGGAATCTTCCAGGGTCCCGACCCGTTGTACACGTCACGAACCGGGTGACGAACGTCGTGACGACGTGGTGCGCCGGGCCGTCGGGAGGCGGTCAGGTCCGACATCACCCCGTGTCGCGGCGTCCGGCGCACGGATCGCCGGTACAATATAGGTAGTCCGCCAGAGCCCGACGACTCACCGTGAGAGTCCAGAGCAGCCCGCACTTCACGGTTCACGTCCCCGCTCCGGCGGCCCTACCGCCCCCCATGATTGCCGAAAGGTCGGTTTGTGGCGCCCTCAACCCCGATTTCCGCACTCCCGCGAGAGTTCGAGCACCCCGCCCTGCAGGAGCTCCTGCGGCGCGGCAGCGCGAACGGTCGCGTCGACGCCGAGAGCTTCCGCACCGCGTGCGAGCAGGCTGCCGTCAACGACGCCAAGCGGCTGAAGGCGGTCTTCCGCGCGCTCGCGGGCGCCGGCGTCGAGGTCGACATCCCGACCACGACGAAGGTGGCCGCGGCGGCTTCCCCGCGCAGCACGACGACGGCGCGCACCAAGCCCGCCGCGACGAAGTCCGCGTCGGCGACCAAGCGCACGACCACGACGAAGGCCGCCCCGGCGGCCGACGCCGAGGGTGCGGAGACCCCGTCGACCGGCCCCGCGAAGCCCGCCGCCCGCAAGACCGCGGCCAAGGCCCCCGCCAAGTCCAAGGCGACGCCCGCGCGCGCCAAGAAGAAGGACGACGACGAGGACGACGCCGAGGTCGAGATCGAGGACCTCGAGATCGACGTGACCGAGGACGAGGAGGCTGCGGAGCCGGGCGCCAAGAAGGCTGCCGCCGCCGCGCCGAGCGACGAGCCCGAGGAGACCGGCTTCGTCGTCTCCGACGCGGACGAGGACGACGCCCCGGTCCAGCAGGTCGTGACCGCGGGCGCGACGGCCGACCCGGTCAAGGACTACCTCAAGCAGATCGGCAAGGTCGCGCTGCTGAACGCGGAGCAGGAGGTCGAGCTCGCGAAGCGGATCGAGGCCGGTCTGTTCGCGGAGGAGAAGCTCGCGGCCGAGGGCGACGACCTGGACCGCAAGCTCAAGCGTGAGCTGCAGTGGATCGCGCACGACGGCAAGCGGGCGAAGAACCACCTGCTGGAGGCGAACCTGCGTCTGGTGGTGTCGCTGGCCAAGCGGTACACGGGTCGCGGCATGCTGTTCCTGGACCTGATCCAGGAGGGCAACCTCGGTCTGATCCGTGCGGTCGAGAAGTTCGACTACACCAAGGGCTACAAGTTCTCGACGTACGCGACGTGGTGGATCCGGCAGGCGATCACGCGAGCGATGGCAGACCAGGCGCGCACCATCCGTATCCCGGTGCACATGGTCGAGGTCATCAACAAGCTCGCGCGCGTGCAGCGTCAGATGCTGCAGGACCTGGGCCGGGAGCCCACGCCCGAGGAGCTCGCCAAGGAGCTCGACATGACCCCGGAGAAGGTCGTCGAGGTCCAGAAGTACGGCCGCGAGCCCATCTCGCTGCACACGCCGCTCGGCGAGGACGGCGACTCCGAGTTCGGCGACCTCATCGAGGACTCCGAGGCCATCGTCCCGGCGGACGCGGTGAGCTTCACGCTCCTGCAGGAGCAGCTGCACCAGGTGCTCGACACGCTGAGCGAGCGCGAGGCGGGCGTCGTCTCCATGCGGTTCGGCCTCTCGGACGGCCAGCCCAAGACGCTCGACGAGATCGGCAAGGTCTACGGCGTGACGCGTGAGCGCATCCGTCAGATCGAGTCGAAGACCATGTCGAAGCTGCGCCACCCGAGCCGCTCGCAGGTGCTGCGCGACTACCTCGACTGACGCGTCGCGGTGGGCGGCCGGTGGCACCACCGACCGCCCGCCGCCGTCGCACGACGAAGGCCCCGAGGAGATCTCCTCGGGGCCTTCGTCGTGTCTGAGGTCTGTCTCTGAGGTGGTCGTCGCGGGGGACCGGGCGGTGGAGCCGGTCCCCGCGGTCGTGCGCTCCTGGCGCGGGACGTGCTCGGCGGACCGGCGCGTCAGCGCGCGCCGTGCTCCGCGAGCAGCTTGTCGGTCTCGTCCTGGATGGACGTCGCGAGGTCGGTGTAGGCATCCGCGTGCGCCCGCGCGTGGTGGCCGCAGAACAGCAGCTCGCCGCTCGGCAGGACCACACGGACGTACGCCTGGGCCCCGCAGCGGTCGCAGCGGTCGGCCGCGGTCAGCGGTTCGGTGGTGGTCGTCGTAGCAGTCACATGAACATCAAACCATCCCCTCCTGAGGTTTCGTCCCGGGGGAGCGCCGGGTTCGCTACCCGCGAAGCGCGCTCACCCGCGCCGTGGCCTCCCATCGGCATCCCGCCGGATCCCGCCGCATCCCGCCGGATCGCGCGGCGTCCGCGGCAGCGCGGCGGGGCAGCACCGCGCTGTGGGCGCCCTCGTCTAGGCTTGCCGCCGTGACGACCACCTCCGCTGAGTCCAGCTACACCGCTCGGCACCTGTCCGTGCTCGAGGGCCTCGAGGCCGTGCGCAAGCGCCCGGGCATGTACATCGGCACGACCGACTCGCGCGGTCTCATGCACTGCCTCTGGGAGATCATCGACAACTCGGTCGACGAGGCGCTCGCGGGCAACTGCTCGAAGATCCGGGTCGTGCTGCACGCCGACAGCTCCGTGACGGTCGAGGACGACGGTCGCGGCATCCCCGTCGACATCGAGCCGAAGACGGGCCTGTCCGGCGTCGAGGTCGTCTTCACCAAGCTCCACGCGGGCGGCAAGTTCGGCGGCGGGTCGTACACGGCGTCGGGCGGCCTGCACGGTGTCGGCGCGTCCGTCGTCAACGCGCTGTCCTCGCGTCTCGACGTCGAGGTCGACCGCGGCGGCAAGACGCACCGCATGACCTTCCACCGCGGCGAGCCCGGCGTGTTCAGCGACCCGAAGACGGGCCCGACGCCGGACGCCCCGTTCGAGCCGTTCGTGTCCGGGTCCGAGCTCGCGGTCGTCGGGAAGACGAAGCGCGGCGTCACCGGCACGCGCGTCCGCTACTGGGCGGACCGCCAGATCTTCCTCAAGACGGCCGTCTTCTCCTACGACGAGCTCGTCACGCGCGTGCGCCAGACGACGTTCCTCGTCCCCGGTCTCGAGATCACGGTGCGCGACGAGCGCGGCGTGCCGGGGACGCCGGGGGAGTCCGGGCCGCACGAGGAGACGTTCGTGCACACGGGCGGGTCGGTCGACTTCGTCGACTTCCTCGCGCCGGACACCCCCGTCACCGCGACGTGGCGCCTCACGGGCTCGGGCTCGTTCACGGAGACCGTCCCGGTGCTCGACGACCGGGGTCACATGACCCCGCAGGCGGTGCAGCGCGACTGCGAGGTCGACGTCGCGCTGCGCTGGGGCACCGGCTACGAGACCGAGGTCCGCAGCTTCGTCAACATCATCGCCACGCCCAAGGGCGGTTCCCACCTCGGCGGCTTCGAGCAGGGTCTGCTCAAGGTGCTGCGCAAGGCGGTCGAGACGAACGCGCGCCGCCTCAAGGTGTCGACGAAGGACGCGTCCGAGCGCATCGAGAAGGACGACGTGCTCGCCGGCCTGACGGCCGTCGTCACCGTGCGCCTCGCCGAGCCGCAGTTCGAGGGCCAGACGAAGGAGGTCCTCGGCACGGCGCCGGTGCGCGGCATCGTGGCGCGCGTCGTCGAGAAGGAGCTGAACGCCCTCCTCACCTCCACCAAGCGCGACGAGAAGACGCAGGCCGCGCTGCTGCTCGACAAGGTCGTCGCCGAGATGCGCGCGCGCATCACCGCGCGCAAGCAGAAGGAGATCTCGCGGCGCAAGAACGCGCTCGAGACGTCGTCCCTGCCGGCCAAGCTCGTCGACTGCCGCAGCGACGACGTCGAGCGCAGCGAGCTGTTCATCGTCGAGGGCGACAGCGCGCTCGGCACCGCGCGCCTCGCGCGCAGCTCCGACTTCCAGGCGCTGCTGCCCATCCGCGGCAAGATCCTCAACGTGCAGAAGGCGTCCGTGAGCGACATGCTGCGCAACGCCGAGTGCACCGCGATCATCCAGGTGCTCGGCGCCGGGTCGGGGCGGTCGTTCGACCTCGAGGCCGCGCGCTACGGCAAGATCGTGCTCATGACGGACGCCGACGTCGACGGCGCCCACATCCGCACCCTGCTGCTCACGCTCTTCTACCGGTACATGAAGCCGCTCGTCGAGGCGGGCCGCGTCTTCGCTGCCGTGCCGCCGCTGCACCGCATCGAGGTCATCGGCGCCGGGCGCCGCAAGAACGAGTACATCTACACGTACTCCGAGGCCGAGCTCGCCGCGACGCTCAAGAAGCTCGACAAGGCCGGCCGCCGCTACAAGGACGACATCCAGCGGTACAAGGGCCTGGGGGAGATGGACGCCGACCAGCTCGCCGAGACGACGATGGACCCGCGCCACCGCACCCTGCGTCGCGTCACGGCCGAGCACGCCGAGGCGGCGGAGCGCGTGTTCGAGCTGCTCATGGGCAGCGACGTCGCGCCGCGCAAGGAGTTCATCGTCGCCGGCGCGGCCGAGCTGGACCACGCCCGCATCGACGTCTGACGATGTCCGCCGGGCGGGACGCGCGACGGGCGGGCGACCCCGACCTGGTCGGGCTGCTGCGGCGCACCGTCCTGCTGGTCGCGGGGCTCAACCTCGCGTACTTCGTCGTCGAGCTCACCGTCGCGCTCGCGGCGGGTTCGGTGTCGCTGCTCGCCGACAGCGTGGACTTCCTCGAGGACACCGCGATCAACCTGCTCATCGCCGTCGCGCTGGGCTTCCCGCTCGCGCGGCGCGCGGTCCTGGGCAAGGCGCTGGCGCTGCTCATCCTTGTCCCCGCGCTGTTCGCGGCGTGGGAGGTCGTGCGCCGGTTCGGCGACCCGCCCGCACCCGAGGTGCTGCCGATCGTCCTCGCCTCGCTCGGCGCGGTCGTGGTCAACGGGGTGTGCGCGTGGCTCCTCGTCCGCGTCCGCCACCACGGCGGGTCGCTGAGCCGTGCGGCGTTCCTGTCGGCGCGCAACGACGTGCTCGTCAACGTCGCCGTCATCGCGATGGGGCTGGTGACCGCGTGGACCGGGTCCGGCTGGCCGGACATCGTCCTGGGGTGCGGGATCATCCTCCTCGCGGGCCACTCCGCGTACGAGGTGTGGGAGGTCAGCGAGGAGGAGCGGCTGGCGGCCAAGGCCGTCGCGGGCGAGGAGATCGGGTGAGGGGCCGTCGTCCGACAGGCGGGCGACCCGGCGCGAGCCGGGCGGCGCTCCGTACGCTGACGATGTGACCCTCCGAACGCTTCGCGCCACGTCCGCGCGCCCGCTCACCGCCCTGACCGCCGTCCTGCTCACCGCGGGCCTGCTGGCCGGGTGCTCGTCCGCCGACGAGCCCGCCGCCGACACCACGTCGACCTCCACGGCGACCGCGGGCGAGGAGTCGAGCGCCCCGGCCGACGACACGACGGACGAGGCGCCCGACGACGAGTCCGGCGACGACGAGGACGCGCCCGAGCTCTCGTACGAAGGGCGCGAGGGCGCGACGGCCCTCGACCTGCTCCTCGAGGCGGACCCGTCCGCCCAGGTGACCGGTGAGGGCGAGAACGCGTTCGTCACGGCGATCGACGGCGTCGCCGCCGACCCGGACAGCGAGTTCTGGGCCCTGTACGTGAACGACGAGATGGCTACCGTGGGAGCAGGCTCCCTCGAGACGAAGGACGGGGACGAGATCACGTGGAAGCTCGAGACGTTCACCTCGTGACGCGCTCGGAGAGCACGGCGCTGCGCTGGTGGCGCCCGGCGCTCGTCGTCACGCTCGCGGCGCTCGCCGTCGTCTGGCGGCTCGTGCGCGCCGACCTCGGTGCACCCCCGAACCTCGAGCTCGTCACCGCGGCGACGTTCGCGGCGACCATCCTGCTGCGCTCGCGGTGGGCGTTCGTCGTGCCGCTCGCGGTGACGGTCGTGTCCGACGTCGTGCTCGGCAACACGGCGATCGCGCTGTTCACGTGGAGCGCGTGGCTCGTCGTCGGGCTGGGCTCGCTGCTCGCGCGGGACACGACCGGCTGGCGCCGCGTCGGCGCGGGCGCGGCGTTCGGCGTCGCGGGCTCGCTGTGGTTCTTCGCGTGGACGAACTTCGGCGTCTGGCTGCAGGGCCGCGGCGTCTGGTACCCGGCCGGAGCGGACGGGCTCGTCGCGAGCTACGTCGCGGGTCTGCCGTTCCTGCGCACCATGCTGCTCGGCAACCTCGTGCTCGTGCCGCTGGTCGCGGCCGGGACGCTGCTCGTGGACCGGCTCGAGGCGTCGCACGGGATGGTCGGCGCCCACGCCGTCCCTGCCGCCCGGTAGCGTGGTTCGTGCCGGAGGGCCGCACGGGCCGAGCCGGTGACGGGCGCAGCCGAGGCAGGAGGAGGCCATCCATGGCGGGACACCGGATCTTCGGGACGAGCTTCGCGAGCATCTACCCGCTCTACGTGACCAAGGTGGAGCGCAAGGGGCGCACGACGGACGAGCTCGACCAGGTCGTCGGCTGGCTCACCGGCTACGACGACGCCGGCCTCGCGCAGGCGATCGCCGACGAGATCACGCTCGAGGAGTTCTTCGACCGGGCGCCCGCGTGGAACCCGAACGCCTCGCTCATCACCGGGGTGATCTGCGGCGTCCGCGTCGAGGACATCGAGGACCCGCTGATGCAGAAGGTCCGCTACCTCGACAAGCTCGTCGACGAGGTCGCGCGCGGCAAGAAGATGTCGTCGATCCTGCGCGGCGAGGCGGCCACCGCCTTTTAGCGGCGCCTGTGGCTCACCCGAGCTCTTCCGCGAGCCCGACGATGATGCCGCCGGGTCCCCGCAGGTAGCAGAGGCGGTACGCGTCCTCGAAGCGCACGATCTCCCGCAGCACCGCCCCGCCGTGGCGGGCGAGGCGCTCGACCGTGTCGTCGAGGTCGTCCACGGCGAACATCACCCGGTGCAGGCCGACGACGTTCGGCGGGGCGGTGCCGAGCCCCAGGTCGAGCGGCGCCGGCGCGTGGTACCGCGTGAGCTCCAGCCGCCCGGGGCCGCCGGGGACGCGCATCATCGCGATCTCCGAGCGCAGGTCGTCGAGCCCGACGACGCGCTCCGCCCACCGTCCCTCGATCGTCATCCGGTTCTCGAGCTCCATCCCGAGCTCGGCGAAGAACGCGACGGCCGCGTCGGGGTCGTCGACGACGACGGCCACGTTGTCGAGGCGCTGGATCGCCACGGGTGCCTCCTGAGGTGCTGGGGACGGCGGGTCGTCCGGGGTGCTGGTCCGGCGCCGAGCAGGGCGTCAGCCGTCCTGCCCGACGCCGCGTCCCGGCTCGCTCATGTCGCCCGTCCCGGGTGTGCCGTCCGCGAGGCCGTAGCGCAGCAGGACCGTGCCGGTCGGGCTGGGCGACGGCGGTTCGAGGAGCGTGAGGTTGGTGGGGACTGCGCCGCCGTCGAACACGGTCTTGCCCGCGCCGAGCACGATGGGGTGCACCCACAGGTCGAGGCGGTCGAACAGCCTCTCGCGCAGCAGCGTCTGCACCAGGTCGAGGCTGCCCACGACCTTGACGTGCTCGTGCCGGTCGCGCACCTCGCGCACCGCGGCGGGCAGGTCCGGGTAGAGCAGCGTCGACCCGGCCCACGACAGGTCCGGCGTGCCGCGCGACGCGACGTACTTGGGGATGCGGTTGAACAGGGCCGCGAAGTCGTCGTCCTGCCCGCCCTCCTGGAACGGCCAGTACGACGCGAAGATGTCGTACGTGCGGCGCCCGAGCAGCAGCGCGTCCGTGCCCTCGTACGCCGCAGCGATCTGCTCGCCCGCGACGTCGTCGAGCAGCGGCGCCTGCCACCCGCCGAACGCGAACCCGCCCTCCGAGTCCTCCTCCGGCCCGCCGGGCGCCTGCCCGACGAGGTCGAGGGTCGTGAACAGCTCGATCTCGATGCTTCCCATGGCTCGGCTCCCGCGGCGTCGTGGTCTCGGTCACGGGTAAGACGTCGTCCGGTCGCCGAACTCATCGACGCGGCGGCCGGGCGGGTCAGGTGGCGGGCGGTCCTGCGTCGTCGGGCTCGTCCGGGACCCACCGCAGGACGTCTCCGGGCTGGCACCCGAGGACGCGGCAGACGGCGTCCAGCGTCGAGAAGCGCACGGCCTTCGCGCGCCCGTTCTTCAGGACGGCGACGTTCGCCGGCGTGATGCCGACCGCGGCGGCGAAGTCGCCGACGGACATCTGCCTCCGCGGCAGGAGGACGTCGAGGTCGATGACGATCGGCACCTAGATCACCGCGGCCAGCTCGCGGCGGTCGGCGGTCGCGGCGCGGAGCAGCGCGCGCAGCACCACGACGAGCAGGGCCAGCGCGCCCCCGCCCACGAGCGAGCCGAGGAGGCCGAGGAGCACGAGCGGCCCGCCGAGCTGCGCCCCGAACGTCAGGTGACCGAACACCGTCGCGGCGAGGATCGCGACCGTGACCACGCACCCGATCACCACGGTGACCGAGCGCAGCGCGCGCGGGTCGAACACCTCGTCGCGGGCGGCGAGGCCGAGCAGGCGCCACACCGCCACGAGGGCGACCTCGACCGCGAGCAGCGCCAGCACGGCCAGCACGGAGTACGGGACCACGAGGCTGCGGACCTCCGGGTACTGCGCCCCGACCTCGGCCGCGAGGAGGGGGGCGAGGAACATCGACAGCGCGGTGCCGAGGACCACGAGGACGAGGAGCGCTCGTGTGCACGCGACGAGGGGAGGTCTCATCTATCGATTGTCGATAGATGAGACGGCCCTGTCAATGACCGAGGCACGACCCGTTGCGCGAAGGGGGAAGCGCGCGGCCGGGCGGTATCCGCTGTACCCGTCCGCCGGCGGCGTCGGCCCCGGGTGCTCTCTCGTCCGCGGAGCGGTCGATCAGCCGAGTCACAGCGTGGCGTCCCAAGATCCTGCGGATCCTGGCCTGTGGATAACGGGTGCCCTCGCCGTCGCGGCGTCTACCGTCCGGTCCAGGAGCCCACGACCAGGAGGATCATCATGCTCGACCAGCATGAGCGCACGTGCCAGCACGAGCGAACGACCGCGGTCCCTCGCACGGGGCACCGTTCCCGTACTCGCCTCGCCACGCGTCGGAGAGCCACCGTCGGTCGCGTGCTCTCGGGACTCGGGGTCGCCGTCGTCCTCACGGTCGTTCCCGGCTGCGCGCTGCCCTTCGTCGAGACCGACGACGGCGCGACCCCTGCGGCGGCGGTGACGCCCCAGAGCGAGGGCGAGCCGGCGACCCCCTCCGGGGCCGGGTACAAGATCGTCTCGGGCCAGCCGGTGCGGACGCACTGCTGGTCCTACGAGGGTCCGAAGGCGTTCGTGAACAACGTCTCCTCGGACCAGGAGGAACACTGCCACGGTGCCCTCGAGCTCTGGGGCGAGGTCGTCGACGGGGCGGTGGTGCCCACGGGCGTCGGGGCGGTCTACGGGCAGGTGTCGGTCGAACCGGTGCGGGTCGCGACGTCCGAGGCGTGGGGGGTCGGGACCGATCTCGGGGGAGCGGTCGACCTCCTCGCGGACTCGTACTTCGCCGAGAACGGCAGCATGCTCAACCTGCACGAGGCGACCACCCTCGACGGCGTTCCGGCGAACATCACCCGGGTCGAGGGGACCTTCGAGGAGACGCGGACGAAGGCCTTCATCACCGCCTTCGCACCTGAGCGGTTCGCGTCGGGCACGGACGAGGTCCAGTTCTTCGTGATCGCGATCGTCACCCCCTACGACAACGGCGACGAGCTCATCGAGCAGGTCACGGGCACGTGGACGTGGTCCTGACGCTGCTCCCCGGTCGCCCCGGAAGGACGCCCCGCGGCTGGCGATCGTCAGACGCTGAAGTACTTGGCCTCGGGGTGATGGAACACAAAACAATCCGTCGACTGCTCCGGGTGGAGCTGGAGCTCCGCGGAGAGCTCGACGCCCACACGCTCGGGCCGCAGGAGCTCGACGACCTTCGTCCGGTCCTCCATGTCCGGGCAGGCGGGGTACCCGAGCGAGAAGCGGGCGCCGCGGTACTCGAGCTTGAACATGCCCTCGACCTCGGTCGGGTCCTCGTCGGCGAACCCGAGCTCGGCGCGCACGCGCGAGTGCCACATCTCGGCGAGCGCCTCGGTGAGCTGCACCGACAGGCCATGGAGCTCCATGTACTCGCGGTAGTGGTTCCCCGCGAAGAGCTTCGCGGTGTGCTGGTCCACGCTCGCTCCCATGGTGACGAGCTGGACGGGCAGCACGTCGTACCGGCCCGTCTCCTCGACCCACGACCGCGGCTTGACGAAGTCGGCGAGGCACAGGTGCCGGTCGCGGCGCTGGCGCGGGAACGTGAAGCGCAGCCGCTCTGTCCCGGGCTCGCCGCCCGACCCGCCGTCGGGCGCGCCGATGCCCGCGAGCCCGGCGCCGTGGTGCGCGACGACGACGTCGTCGCCCTCCGACCACACCGGGAAGTACCCGTACACGACCGACGGGTCGACGACGCCCTCGGTGCGGATCCGCTCGTACCAGGCGTTGAGGCGCGGGCGCCCCTCGGTCTCGACGAGCTCCTCGTACGACGCTCCGTCGTCACCCCGGCCGGGCTTGAGCCCCCACTGGCCCATGAACGTCGCGCGCTGGTCGAGGAACGCCGCGTACTCCGCGAGTTGGACGCCCTTGACGAGACGCGTGCCCCAGAACGGGGGAGCCGGCACCGGGTTGTCGGCCGCGACGTCGGACCGCGCGGGCAGGTCCTCGACGGGCGTCTCGGTCACGGTGACCACGGCGTGGCGGCGCTTCTTCAGCGCGGGCAGCCCGACGTCGTCGGGCGACTCGCCGCGCGCGACGCGCACGAGCGGCTCCATGAGGCGCAGGCCTTCGAACGCGTCGCGCGCGTACCGGACGACGCCCGGGAACTGGCCCGCGAGGTCGTCCTCGACGTACGTGCGGGTGAGCGCCGCGCCACCGAGCAGGACCGGCCAGCGGCCGGCGAGCCCGCGCGACGTGAGCTCCGCGAGGTTCTCCTTCATCACGACGGTGGACTTCACGAGCAGCCCGGACATGCCGATGACGTCGGCGTCGTGCTCCTCGGCGGCCTCGATCATCGCGGAGATCGGCTGCTTGATGCCGATGTTGACGACCGTGTAGCCGTTGTTGGTGAGGATGATGTCGACGAGGTTCTTGCCGATGTCGTGCACGTCGCCGCGCACGGTCGCGAGCACGATCGTGCCCTTGGAGCCGCTCGAGCCCTCGATCTTCTCCATGTGCGGCTCGAGGTAGGCGACCGCGGTCTTCATGACCTCGGCGGACTGCAGCACGAACGGGAGCTGCATCTCGCCGCGTCCGAACAGGTCGCCCACGACCTTCATGCCCTCGAGCAGGTGGTCGTTGACGATCTCGAGCGCCTTGATCCCGGACGCCATCGCCGCGTCGAGGTCCTCCTCGAGACCCTTGCGCGCGCCGTCGACGATCCGCCGCTCCAGCCGCTCGCCGACGGGCAGCGCCGCGAGCTCCGCCGCGCGCTGGTCCTTGAGCGCCGCCGAGTCCACGCCGTCGAACAGCTCGAGCAGCCGGGCGAGCGGGTCGTGCACGAGGTTCCCCTCGTCGTCGTACCGCCGCCGGTCCCACACGAGGTCGAGTGCGGCCTCGCGCTGCTCGGCGGGGATCTGCGCGAGCGGCAGGATCTTCGCGGCGTGGACGATCGCGGAGTCCAGCCCCGCCTCGACCGCCTCGTGGAGGAAGACCGAGTTGAGCACGGTGCGCGCGGCGGGGTTGAGGCCGAACGACACGTTCGACACCCCGAGCGTCGTGTGGATGCCGGGGTAGCGGCGCGTGATCTCGCGGATCGCCTCGATCGTCTCGATCGCGTCGCGACGCGTCTCCTCCTGGCCCGTGGCGATGGGGAACGTCAGGGCGTCGACGATGATGTCGTCGACCCGCATGCCCCAGTCACGCGTGAGCGTCTCGACGAGCCGCGTGGCGATCTCCACCTTGCCCGACGCGGTGCGCGCCTGGCCCTCCTCGTCGATCGTCAGCGCGACGACGGCCGCCCCGTGCTCGACCACGTGCGGCATGATCCGTGCGAATCGCGACGTCGGCCCGTCGCCGTCCTCGAAGTTCACCGAGTTCACGACGGCGCGCCCGCCCACGAGCTCGAGGCCCGCCGCGATGACCTCGGGCTCCGTCGAGTCGATGACGAGCGGGAGCGTCGACGCGCTCGCGAGACGCGAGACGACCTGCTGCACGTCCGCGACGCCGTCGCGCCCCACGTAGTCGATGCACACGTCGAGCAGGTGCGCGCCGTCGCGCGTCTGGGCGCGCGCGATCTCGACGCACTCGTCCCAGTTCTCCGCGAGCATCGCCTCGCGGAACGCCTTCGACCCGTTCGCGTTCGTGCGCTCGCCGATCGCGAGGAACGACGCGTCCTGGTGCAGGTCGGTGTGCGAGTACAGGCTCGCGACGCCGTTCTCGCGCTCCGGCTGGCGCACGACGACCGGACGCGCGCGCACCGCCTCGACGACGCGGCGCAGGTGCTCGGGCGTCGTGCCGCAGCAGCCGCCCACGAGGCCCAGACCGAACTCGGTGACGAACTGGGTGTGCGCCGCCGCGAGCTCGTCCGGCGTCAGCGGGTACGTCGCCCCGTTCGGGCCGAGCACCGGCAGGCCCGCGTTGGGCATGCACGTCACGGGGATCTCCGCGTGCCGCGACAGGTGCCGCAGGTGCTCGCTCATCTCGGCCGGGCCGGTCGCGCAGTTGAGACCGACCGCGTCGACGCCGAGCGCCTGGAGCGTGGTCAGCGCGGCCCCGATCTCGGAGCCCATGAGCATCGTGCCCGTGGTCTCGACCGTCACCTGGACGATCACGGGCACCTCGCGCCCGACGTCGCGCATCGCGTTCCGCGACCCCGTCACCGCGGCCTTCGCCTGGAGCAGGTCCTGGCTCGTCTCGACGAGGATCGCGTCGGCCCCGCCCTCCAGGAGGCCCGCGGCCTGCTCGGCGAACGTGTCGCGCAGGTGCGCGTACGTCGTGTGCCCGAGGCTCGGCAGCTTGGTCCCGGGCCCCATCGAGCCGAGCACCCAGCGCGGGTGGTCGGCGGTCGCGTGGGCGTCCGCGCGCTCGCGCGCGATCCGTGCCCCGGCTGCGGCGAGCTCGCGGATCCGGTCGTCGATGTCGTAGTCCGACAGGTTGGACCAGTTGGCGCCGAACGTGTTCGTCTCGATCGCGTCCACCCCGACCTCGAGGTACGCGTCGTGCACCGCGGCGATGATGTCGGGTCGCGAGACGTTGAGGATCTCGTTGCAGCCCTCGAGCCCCTGGTAGTCCTCGAGCGTCGGGTCCTGCTCCTGGATCATCGTGCCCATCGCGCCGTCCGCGACGACGACGCGCGTGCGCAGCGCCTCCGCGAGGGCCCGGGAGCGGGCGTCGGCTAGATCCTGAGGAACGACGGTCGGCATGCTCGCAGCGTAGATCGCGTGCGGCAGGGCACGGGGAGCCGTCTCAGCGGGCCGACGCGTCGCGCGGACGTCCTGGGAAAAGCACGTGCCCGATGGCGCGGGCCCCCCTACCGTGGTCGCCATGTCCTCTCCCTCGACGGCCGACCGCGCCGAGGCGGCGCCCTCGACGCTCGCCCCGATCGCCGAGCGCGCTGCCGCGCCCTCGACCCTGCCGCCGGTGACCGCGGGCGGGCTCACGTGGCGCCCCGCCACGCCCGCCGACGCGCCGGCCCTGCTCACCCTGCGCAACGACATCGCGGAGGTGGACGACGAGCCGTACCGCGAGACGCTCGCGGAGATCGAGGAGATCTTCACCGCGCCGTGGCGCGACGTCGCGGCCGACTCGATCGTCGGCGTCGACACCGACGGGACGCTGCGCGCCTACGGGATGGTCGACACCAACCCCGGGGACGCGCGCACCGTGCGGGCGTTCCTCGGCGGCGGCGTCCACCCGACCCACCGGGGGCGCGGGATCGGACGCGAGGTGCTCGCCTGGCAGGTGGCACGCGCCCGGCAGGTGCTCGCCGCGAGCGGCAAGGAGCTGCCCGCGCGGCTCGCCGTCTTCGGGGAGGACACCGACCCGCCCGAGAAGGCGCGGCTCTACGCGCGGTTCGGGTTCGTCGCCCGCCGCTTCTACTCCGACCTGCGCCGCGACCTCGCGGCCCCGGTGCCCGACGTCCCGCTCGACGGTTCCCTGCGCGTCGTCCCGTGGTCCGCCGAGCTCGACGAGGCGACGCGCCTCGCGCACAACGACGCCTTCCGCGACCACTGGGGGAGCGAGCCCCGCACCGCCGAGGCGTGGACGCACGGGCGCAGCGAGTTCGCGCCCCAGTGGTCGTTCCTCGTGGTCGACGACGCGCCCGACGTCGACGCGCTCCTCGCCGACCCGGCCACCGACCCCGAGACCGCCGCCGCGCTGCGCGCCGGCGAGCCGCTCGTCGTCGGCTACGAGATGGCGGGCCGGTACGACGAGGACTTCCCCGTGCGGGGGTACACCTTCGGGTATACCGAGCTCCTCGGCGTCCGGCGCGCGTACCGGGGCCGCCGCGTCGCCGTCGCGGCGCTCGCGGCCGCGATGCGCGCGTTCGCGGCGGACGGCATGCAGTACGCCGCGCTCGACGTCGACACGGAGAACCCGTCCGGCGCGCACGGCCTCTACGCGAGCCTCGGCTACGAGAAGGTCACCGGCTCGCGCATGTACTCGATCGAGCTCTGAGCGAGCTCGGCCAGAGCGGTCACAGCGTCGAGGCGGAGAGCGCGTCGCAGTCCTGGAGCGTGCCGCCCTCGTAGCCGGTCGTGAACCAGCGCTGGCGCTGCTCGCTCGACCCGTGGGTCCAGCCCTCGGGGTTCACCTGGCCGGTCGCGGCCTCCTGGATGCGGTCGTCGCCGACGGCGGACGCCGCGGACAGCGCGTCGTCCAGCTGCTGCTTGGTGATCGGTGCGAGGAACGTCACGCCGGTGTCCGGGTCGACGGTGGTCGCCGCGTGGCCCGCCCACATGCCGGCGAGGCAGTCGGCCATGAGCTCGATGCGCACGGAGTCGGACTCAGGGCCCGTGCCCTGCCGGTCCGCCGAGTCCATGGCGCCGGTCAGCTGCTCGATGTGGTGCCCGAACTCGTGCGCGACGACGTACATCTCCGCGAGGCCGCCGTCGTTCGCACCGAAGCGGTTCGTCAGGTCGTCGTAGAAGCCGAGGTCGATGTACACCGTCTGGTCGGGCGGGCAGTAGAACGGCCCGACGGCGCTCGTCGCCGCGCCGCACCCCGTCGAGACCTGCCCGGTGAAGCTCACGACCTCCGGCAGCGCGTACTCGACGCCGGCCTGCTGGGGGAGGGCCTCGGTCCAGTAGGCGTCGAGCGACTGGACGGTGCCGTTGAGCCGGCACTCGCGCGTCGTGTTCGCCTGCTCGGCGGTGCACGTGTCGATGTACTCCTGCTGGCCGTCGCCGTACGCGCCGGAGTCCGACCCGTCGCCGCCGGTCAGCGCGCTGAGGTCGACGCCCGTCTGGTTGCCGACGAACGCGATGAGCAGCGCGACGAGCACCGCGCCGATCCCGCCGCCCGCGATCATCGGGCCGCGCCCGCGGCCGCCACCCTTGCGGACGCGTCCGCCCTCGAACGATCCGCCCTCCTGGAATGTCACAGGGGAACGCTACCCCCGGGCGCGGTCGCAGGCCTCAGAAGCGGACCAGCGCGCGCAGTACCCGCGCGAGCAGGTCGTGGTCGCCGCGGTGCTCGTGCCGCTCGACGGGCCCGACGACGGGCGCCGGCGGCTCGCGACGCGGCAGCGTGCCGGGGTCGTCGCCGGGTGCCTCGGCAACGGTCTCGGCCAGGTAGGTGTCGACGAAGTCGACGAGGAATCGCTCGACGCGGCGGCCCGTGAGGGCGATGTTCCAGTCCGTCGGGCCCACGAGGATGACCGACAGGTCCTGCCCCAGCAGGTAGACGAAGACGCACGCCTCGGCGGTGTTGAGGATGCAGCGCGCCGAGCTGCCCGGGACGGCCGGGCCCTGGGTGAGGGCCGCGGCGACGGCCCGCGCCACCTCGACGACCGGGCCGGGAGAGGGGCCGGCACTGCCGAGGACCCGGCCACCGGGACCGAGGGCGAGCACGTGCGCCTCGTGGTCGAGGGCGTCGTCGATGCCCCGCAGCACGTCCACCACGCTGCGGGGGGCGACCCGCCCGCGCTGGTCGAGGGCGTCCGCGACCACGGGCGTCAGAGCGACAGCGACTCGTCGAGCTGGGCCAGGCCGCGGCGCGCGAGCGCGAGGTTCGCCCGTCCGCGCTCGAGCACGAGGTAGGAGAAGGTGCCCCGCAGGCTCTCGCGCTGCGACAGGCGGATGAGGTGGTACTGGCGGCCGAGCGTGATGAGGATGTCCTCGATGCCGTCCTCGAGCCCGAGCTGCTCGATCGCCCGGAGCTTCGCGCGGATGACCTCGGTGTTCGCCGCGGCGGCGAGCTCGAGGTCGAACGGGGCGGCCTGCTTCTGGACCAGGGCCAGGCCGCTGCTGTAGTCGACGACCGCGATCGCGATCGCCCCGTCCAGCTCGAGGACCTTGCTCAGTGCTGCTTCGGCGTTGCTCAACGTGCTCTCCTTGCTCGGGTCCCCCCGCCATCTCCTCGGCGGTCCGGGACGTCCGGAGGCTAGCACGATGGGCTGATTGTCCCGTTCTGTTCCCTGCGTGTGGGACCGCCGTGGGGCGGTCCGGGGGGCGTCGAGAGAAAGACCGCGCGGGAGCGGGCGCGCGGCCCGTAGAATCGTCGGGCCCCGTCGATCGGATCGCCCCACCAGGCTGGATCCACCGGGGTCACCCTTCGGAGAGGACCTGCACGTGATCACCGCCCACGGCGTCGAGCTGCGCGTCGGCGCCCGCGTCCTGCTGCACGAGGCGACGTTCCAGATCGCCGCGGGCGACCGGATCGGCCTCGTCGGCCGCAACGGCGCCGGCAAGACGACCCTGACCAAGACCCTCGCGGGCGAGACCCAGCCTACGGCGGGCAAGATCACGCGCGGCAACGACATCGGCTACCTGCCCCAGGACCCGCGCACCGGCGACCTCGACGTCATCGCGCTCGACCGGGTCCTCTCGGCACGCAACCTCGACAAGATCGTGCGCCAGATGCGCGAGACCGAGGGCGCGATGGCGAGCGCGGACGCGGAGACCCACGAGGCCGCGATGGAGCGCTACCCCAAGCTCGAGGCGCGGTTCCTCGCGGCCGGCGGGTACGCGGCCGAGAGCGAGGCGCACCGCATCACGAGCAACCTCGGTCTCGACGACCGCGTGCTCGGGCAGCCGCTGAGCACGCTGTCCGGTGGCCAGCGCCGCCGCATCGAGCTCGCGCGCATCCTCTTCTCCGGCGTCGACACGCTGCTCCTCGACGAGCCGACGAACCACCTCGACGCCGACTCGATCGTCTGGCTGCGCGACTACCTCAAGTCGTACAGCGGCGGCTTCGTCGTGATCTCGCACGACGTCGAGCTGCTGCGCGCGACGGTGAACAAGGTGTTCCACCTGGACGCCAACCGCGGCGAGCTCGACCAGTACAACCTCGGCTGGGACGCCTACCTCGCGCAGCGCGAGTCCGACGAGCGCCGTCGTCGTCGCGAGCGGCAGAACGCCGAGAAGAAGGCGGGCGCGCTCCTCGCCCAGGGCGAGAAGATGCGCGCCAAGGCCACCAAGGCCGTCGCCGCGCAGCAGATGATGCGCCGCGCCGAGAAGATGCTCGCCGGCATCGAGGGCGAGCGCCAGAGCGACAAGGTCGCGAAGCTGCGCTTCCCGAAGCCCGCACCGTGCGGCCGCACGCCGCTCACCGCGAGCGGGCTGTCCAAGGCCTACGGCTCGCAGGAGGTCTTCGCGGGCGTCGACCTCGCGATCGACCGCGGCAGCCGCGTCGTCGTGCTCGGCCTCAACGGCGCCGGCAAGACGACGCTCCTGCGCATCCTCGGCGGCGTCGAGCAGCCGGACACGGGCGAGGTGCACCCGGGCCACGGCCTGAAGATCGGCTACTACGCCCAGGAGCACGACACGCTCGACATGGACGCGACCGTCGTCGAGAACCTGCGCCACGCGGCGCCCGACCTCACGGACACGCAGGTGCGCTCGGTGCTCGGGTCGTTCCTGTTCTCCGGCGACGACGCGGACAAGCCGACGAACGTGCTGTCCGGCGGGGAGAAGACGCGCCTCGCGCTCGCGACGCTCGTCGTCTCGGCGGCGAACGTGCTGCTCCTCGACGAGCCGACGAACAACCTCGACCCCGCGTCGCGCGCCGAGATCCTGGGGGCGCTCAAGACGTACGAGGGCGCGGTCGTCATGGTCACGCACGACGACGGCGCGGTCGAGGCGCTCGAGCCCGAGCGCGTCCTCCTGCTGCCCGACGGCGACGAGGACCTGTGGAGCGACGAGTACGCGGACCTCGTCTCGCTGGCCTGACCGGGCCGCTCGTCGCCGGGACCGGGGCTACCGCGGGGCGGGCCCCTGCCGGGCGTCGAGCTGCGCGTCGATGAGCGCGTCCTCCTCGTCCTCGGCGCTCGGACGGCGTGAGCGCGGCTCCCGCCGGGCCCGCGCGGCGTCCGGGTCCTGGGCCGCGAGGAGGTCGCCGGCGGTGAGCGTGGTCTCCTCCCCGCGCGCGTCGCGCCGGTCGCGGCGCACGAGGAGCCAGAAGCCGGCGACCGCGCCGAGGGCGAACACCGCCCACTGGAACGCGTACGACAGGTGCGAGCCGGGGTCGGTGTCCGGCTTCGGGAGCGCCTCCAGGGTCTGCGCCGCGGTCGGCACCTCGGTGCGCAGCTGCCCGTAGGCCCCGACCGTGCGGCCCTCGGCCCAGCCGCCGCCGTCCGGGCCGGCGGCGAGGACCTGGTCCGTCGCGATGGCCTGCACCTGGCCCGCGGGCGCGTCCCGGCCCGACGGCGGCTCGTCGCCGCGCAGCGTCACGGTCGCCTCGACGTCGCCCGCGGGGGGCGGAGGCACGTCCCCGGGCGTGACGGCGTCGGTCCCCAGCGGCACGAACCCGCGGTCCACCACGACGACGAGCCCGTCCGGGGCGGACGGCGTGGGGTTCGTCACGAACGGGACGAGCACGTGGAAGCCGGGGCTGCCGCCCACCGGGCGGTTGCGCAGCAGGACCGTGGCGTCCGTCTCGTAGCGCCCCTCGAGGGTCACCGGCCGCCAGAGGTCGGCCTCGTCGAGCTCGGCACCCGGGGCGGGCAGCACGTCCTCCACCGGGACCGGGTCAGACGTGTAGTTCGCCTCGATGCGCTCGATCTCGGCGTCGCGCGAGACGTAGCGGTTCCACTGCCAGCGGCCCGCGACGAGGCACAGCGCGACGAGGACGAGGACCCCGACCGCGAGCGTCGCCCACTGGCGCGGGGTGCGCGGCTGGTGGGCGTCCGCGGTGGCGCGCTGCGGCGTCGGGCCCGCGGGGACCTGCGGTGGTGCGGCCTGCGTCACGGGGCCGCCCGGCGCTCGAGCTCGTCGACCGGCACCGTCGAGCGCCAGAACGAGCGGGCGCCGAGGAACGTCTCCAGGTGCTCCCGGTGCGCGTCGCACGCGAGCCACACCTTGCGCCGCTCGGGCGTGTGGATCTTGGGGTTGTTCCACAGCAGGCCCCACGCGGCGGCCTCCTGGCAGCCCTTGGCGCTGCACACCAGCTCGTCCTCGCCGACAGGGTCGGCGAGGCCCAGGACGTCGGTCACCGGCGGTCCTCCTCGTCGTCGTGCGGCTCGCGGGGCTCGGCGCCCCCGATGCCGTGGCTCCCGGGCGCACCCGCCGTGGGCAGCACGCGGTGCTCCATGGGGGAGGTGTCGTAGTGCGCCTGGTCGCGGCCCGCGTTGGCGACGAGCACCGCGCTGTACGGCAGCACGACCGCGCCGACGGCGAGGACCCACGTCACCCAGCTGCCCTGCGCCAGGATGGCGCCGAAGATGCACACGAGCCGGATGCCCATCTGGATCAGGTACTTGCGCTCCCGGCGCGCCTGGTCCGCGGCGAGCGGTTCCGGTGCGGCGGTGATGCTCGGGACCGCCTCGGCCGACCTCCGGGCGGCGCGTCGTGTGGTCACCCGTCCAGTCTACGTTTGTCGGGACCCCACAAAGTGTGGGGGAGCGGTGTGACCTGGCCGCACCGCGCACCGCGGGGCCCGCGCACGGTACGGTCGGTGCGGCGCCGTCGCGCCGGGCCCGGCAGGGCCCACCCGGCACCGGCCGTGCGGGACCCGTCCCCGGCCGCCGCCGACCCACCCGACCGTCCCGAGGAGCCGCACGTGTCCGAAGCCACCGCCCCCGCCCCGCGCACCGTCGTCGTCACCGGCGCGAACCGGGGCATCGGCCGTGCCATCGCCGAGCGCTTCGTCGCGAACGGCGACCGCGTCGCGACCGTCTACCGCGGCGGTGACCTGCCCGCGGGCGTCTTCGGCGCCGTGGCGGACATCACCGACACCGCCGCCGTCGACGCCGCGTTCTCCGAGATCGAGAAGGAGCTCGGCCCGGTCGAGGTGCTCGTCGCGAACGCGGGCGTCACGCACGACCAGCTCCTGCTGCGGATGACGGACGAGGACTTCGAGTCCGTGATCGACGTCAACCTCACCGGCACGTTCCGCTGCGTGCGCCGGGTGACGAAGGGCATGATCCGGCTGCGCCGCGGGCGCATCGTGCTCGTGTCGTCCGTGATCGGCCTCTACGGCGGCGCGGGCCAGGTCAACTACGCCGCCTCGAAGGCCGCGCTCGTGGGCATGGCGCGCTCGATCACGCGCGAGCTCGGGTCGCGCAACATCACGGCGAACGTCGTGGCGCCCGGGTTCATCGACACCGCGATGACCGCCGAGCTCCCCGAGGAGCGCCAGGCCGCGTACAAGTCCGCCATCCCTGCGGGCCGGTTCGCCCAGGCGGACGAGGTCGCCGGGGTCGTGCAGTTCCTCGCGTCCGACGACGCGGCGTACGTCTCGGGGGCCGTGATCCCCGTCGACGGCGGCCTCGGCATGGGCCACTGACCGCACCCCGCGGCGCCTCGCGCGCCCGTCCCGCGGCGCCGTCACCGACGCGCCCGCCCCACCTCTCTTTCAGTACGCTCGCCTCAGCGCGCCCACAGCGGGCGCACGACGGAAGGAAACCGATGGGTCTGCTCGATGGCAAGAAGCTCCTCGTCACGGGAGTGCTCACCGACTCCTCGATCGCGTTCCACGCGGCGCGGCTCGCGCAGGAGGAGGGTGCCGAGGTCGTGCTCTCCTCGTTCGGCCGCCAGATGAAGCTCACGCAGGCCTTCGCGAAGCGCCTGCCGGTCGAGGCGCCCGTCGTGCAGCTCGACGTCACGAACGACGACGACCTCGCCGGCCTCGCGGACGCGGTGCGCGAGCACACGGACCGCCTCGACGGCGTCGTGCACTCCATCGGCTTCGCGCCGCAGAGCGTCATGGGCGGCAACTTCCTCTCCGGCACCTGGGAGGACGTGGCGACCGCGCTCCAGGTCTCGACGTTCTCCTACAAGTCGCTCGCGGTCGCGGCGAAGCCGCTCATGACCGACGGCGGCGCCGTCGTCGGCCTCACGTTCGACGCGCAGTTCGCCTGGCCGGTCTACGACTGGATGGGCGTCGCGAAGGCGGGCCTCGAGTCCGCGAACCGCTACCTCGCGCGCGACCTCGGCCCCGACGGCATCCGGGCCAACCTCGTCTCCGCGGGCCCGATCCGCACCACGGCGGCGAAGTCCATCCCGGGCTTCGCGCAGATGGAGGACGCCTGGCCGAACCGGGCGCCCCTCGGCTGGGACCAGACGACGGCGGAGCCCGCCGCGCGCGCGGTCGTCGCGCTCCTGTCCGACTGGTTCCCGGCGACGACCGGCGAGATCGTGCACGTCGACGGCGGCGTGCACGCCATGGGGCAGTGACCGCGGAGGAGCGCAACGGCGCGCAGACCCCCGACGGCGGCACGCGCCGCCTCGTCCTGCTGCGCCACGCGAAGGCCGAGCCCGGCGGCGGGAGCGTCGACGACGTGCTGCGCCCCCTCGCGCTGAACGGCCGCCGGCAGGCGGTGCGCGTCGGCGCGGCGCTGCGCGAGACGGGGCTCGTCCCCGAGCGCGTGCTGTGCTCCTCCGCGCTGCGCACGCGTCAGACGTGGGAGCTCCTGTCGGCGCACCTGGGCGACGTCGCGCCCGACGTGCTCGTGAGCGACGGCCTCTACGCGGCCGACGTCGCCGACGTCCTGGACCTCCTGCGCACCACGGACCCGCGGGTCCGCACGCTGCTCGTCGTCGGGCACGAGCCCACGATGGCGGCCACCGCGTCGTACCTGGCGGACCCGGCGTCCGACGGCGGCGCGCTCGCCCAGGTGCGCGTCGGCGTGCCGACCGCGACGTACTCGGTGCTGGAGTCCGGGGCGTCGTGGGACGCGTGGGAGCCGCAGGCCGCCCTGCTGACCTACGTGGGCCGCCCGTCCTGACCCGGTCCCGGCGCACCCGCACGACAGAGCCCTGGCACCCCACGGTGCCAGGGCTCTCGTGCGTCCGGCGTCAGCGCGCGGCGTCGACCTGGTCGACGACCGCGAGCACCGCGTCGAGACGCGGTCCGTCGACGCCGTAGGGCGCCTGCTCGCGCACGACGGGCTTGGCCCCGAACGCGATGCCGACGCCCGCGGCGCCGATCATGTCGAGGTCGTTCGCGCCGTCGCCCACGGCGATGGTCGCGCTCATGGGCAGGCCGAGCTCGGCCGCGAACTCGCGCAGCGCGGCCTCCTTCGCCGCACGGTCGACCACTGGCCCGGTCGTGCGGCCCGTGAGCCGCCCGCCGGAGACCTCGAGCCGGTTCGCGCGGAAGCGCGTGATGCCGAGCTCGGCCGCGAGCCCGGCCACGACTTCCTCGAAGCCGCCCGAGACGAGCGCGACCTCCCAGCCGCGGCGCCGCGCCTCGGCGACGAGCTCACGGACGCCGGGGGTGAAGGTCGCGCGCTCGCGGACGTCGTCGAACGCCTCGACGGGCACGCCCGCGAGGGTCGCCACGCGCTCGCGCAGCGAGGCGCCGAAGTCGATCTCGCCGCGCATCGCGCGCTCGGTCACCGCGGCGACCTCGGTGCGCGTGCCGGCGTGGTCGGCGAGGAGCTCGATGACCTCCTGCTCGATGAGCGTCGAGTCGACGTCCATGACGAGGAGCCGCACGGGGGCGCTCGGCGGGTCGGGGGTCACGCGAGGGCTCCTCGGGCTGGCGGTCGCGGGCGGGGCAGGGCTCGGCGCGGCGTCGGGCACGTGCACGACGCCGGTCGGGGAAGGCGTCACTCGACGACCGTCCCCTTGGGGACGACCGTGATCCCGGACTCGGTGACCGTGAAGCCGCGCGCGCGGTCCTGCTCCGGGTCGAGGCCGATGCGGGCCTGCTCCCCGACGACGACGTTCTTGTCGATGATCGCGCGGTGCACCTGCGCGTGGCGGTGCACCTGCACGCCGTCCATGAGCACGGAGTCCGAGACGGACGACCACGAGTGCAGGTAGGTGCCGGGCGACAGGACGGAGCCGACCGCCGTCGCGCCCGAGATGATCACGCCGGGGGAGACGATCGAGTCCGCGGCGTGGCCCAGGCGGCCGCGCCCGGCGTGCACGAACTTCGCGGGCGGCAGACCGGTGTAGCCGGTGTGCAGCGGCCACTCCTCGTTGTAGAGGTTGAAGACCGGCGTGACGGCGATGAGGTCCTTGTTCGCGTCGTAGTACGAGTCGATCGTCCCCACGTCGCGCCAGTAGTCGCGGTCGCGGTCCGTCGAGCCCGGCACGTCGTTGCGGATGAAGTCGTAGACCGCCGCGGTGCCCTTCTCGACGAAGGCGGGCACGATGTCGCCGCCCATGTCGTGGCGGGAGTCCGCGTTCGCGGCGTCGGACGTGACGGCCTCGACCAGCGCGTCGGTGTCGATGACGTAGTTGCCCATCGAGGCGAGCACCTCGTCCGGGGAGTCAGCGAGGCCCACCGGGTCCGACGGCTTCTCGCGGAACGCGGCGATCTTCGTCGGGTCCTTCGGGTCGGTCTCGATGACGCCGAACTGGTCCGCCATCGAGATCGGCTGGCGGATGCCCGCGACGGTGAGCTGCGCGCCGGACTCGACGTGCGCGTCGACCATCTGGGAGAAGTCCATGCGGTACACGTGGTCCGCGCCCACGACCACGACGATGTCCGGACGCTCGTCGTCGATGATGTTGAGGCACTGGTAGATCGCGTCCGCGCTGCCGAGGTACCAGTGCTTGCCGACGCGCTGCTGCGCGGGCACCGGCGCGACGTAGTTGCCGAGCAGCGACGACATGCGCCACGTCTTCGTGATGTGCCGGTCGAGGCTGTGCGACTTGTACTGCGTGAGCACGATGATGTGCAGGTAGTGCGAGTTCACGAGGTTGGACAGCGCGAAGTCCACGAGGCGGTAGATGCCCCCGAACGGCACCGCGGGCTTGGCCCGTGAGGCGGTGAGCGGCATGAGGCGCTTGCCCTCGCCCCCGGCGAGGACGATGGCGAGGACTCGGGGTGCGGCGGCCATGCCCAGACGGTAGCCCCTCGGGGCGGGACCACGCAGCAGGACCCGCATCCTGGGCGCGGGTCGCGTCGGCCCCGCCCACCGGGGGTCGGCGGCGGGCGACTCGGTTACGGTGTGGCGCGTGAGAGTCGACCTCCTGACCCGTGAGTACCCGCCGCACGTCTACGGCGGGGCCGGCGTGCACGTCGCCGAGCTGTCCGCGGTGCTGCGGCGCCACGTCGACGTGCGCGTGCGCTGCTTCGACGGCCCGCGCGGCGACGACGGCGTGACCGGGTACTCCGTGCCCGGCGTCCTGTCCGGGGCGAACGCCGCGCTCGGCACGTTCGGCGTCGACCTGCAGATGGCGGACGACGTTGCGGGCGCCGACCTCGTGCACTCGCACACCTGGTACGCGAACCTCGGGGGCCACCTCGCGGGGCTGCTGCACGGCGTCCCGCACGTGCTGTCCGCGCACTCGCTCGAGCCGCTGCGGCCGTGGAAGGCGGAGCAGCTCGGCGGCGGGTACGCGCTGTCGTCGTGGGCGGAGCGCACCGCGTACGAGGGTGCGGCGGGGATCGTCGCGGTCTCCGGCGGGATGCGCGACGACATCCTGCGCGTCTACCCGCAGGTCGACCCGGCGAAGGTGCACGTCGTGCACAACGGGATCGACCTCGACGGCTGGCGCCGCCCCGAGCCCGGCGTGCAGCAGGACGTCGCCGACCGCGTCGTGCGCGACCTGGGGATCGACCCGGGGCGGCCTGCCGTGGTGTTCGTCGGGCGGATCACGCGCCAGAAGGGGCTGCCGTACCTGCTGCGGGCCGCGCGCTCGCTGCCCGACGACGTCCAGCTCGTCCTGTGCGCGGGCGCTCCGGACACCCCGGAGATCGCCGCGGAGGTGAGCGGCGCCGTCGCCGAGCTGCAGGCCGAGCGCAGCGGGGTCGTCTGGATCGAGCAGATGCTGCCGCGCGCCGAGCTCGTCGCGGTGCTCGCCGCGTCGACCGTCTTCGTCTGCCCGTCCGTGTACGAGCCGCTCGGCATCGTCAACCTCGAGGCGATGGCCGTCGGGCTGCCCGTCGTCGGGACCGCCACGGGCGGCATCCCCGAGGTCGTGGACGACGGCGTCACCGGCCTCCTCGTGCCGATCGACCAGGCGGACGACGGCACGGGCACGCCGCTCGACCCCGACCGCTTCGTCGCCGACCTCGCCGCCGCCCTCACGCAGGTCGTGAGCGAACCCGAGCGGGCCGCCGCCATGGGCCGCGCGGCGCGGCAGCGCGTCGAGGACCACTTCGCGTGGGACGCGATCGGCGAGCGCACGCTCGAGGTCTACCGGACGGTGCTGGGGCAGTCGTGAGCACCGCGGGGAGCGACCGGGTCGACGAGGCGTCGCGCCTCGTCGCCGCCGCGCCCCGCGCCGTGTACCGCGCGCTCGTCGACCAGGACGCGCTCGCGGCCTGGCTCCCGCCCGACGGCATGACGGGGAGCTTCGAGCGCTTCGACCTGCGCCCCGGCGGCGGCTACCGCATGGTCCTCGCCTATGACGACCCGCAGGCCGACCCCGGGAAGACGGGCCAGGGGACCGACGTCGTCGACGTCGCCGTCGTGGACCTCGTCCCGGGTCGGAGCGTCGTGCAGGAGGTCGTCTTCGCCGCGGACGATTCGGCGTTCGCCGGGACCATGACGATGACGTGGATCGTCGAGCCGGTCGGGGACGGCGCGCGCGTCACGGTCCGCGCGACGGGCGTGCCGCCAGGCATCTCCCCGGCGGACCACGCCGCCGGGATGGCCTCCTCGCTCGCCCACCTCGACGCGTACGTGACGTCGCGCGCCTGACGGCCGACGCCGCGCGGACCGGGCCAGGCGGCGGCGGTCCGTGGCCCGGGTCAGGCGGTGGCGGTCCAGAACGTGGCGGCGCCCACGGCGTGGCGGGACGCGCGGTCGACCTCGCGCAGCGCGGTCGAGCGCTGGTCGGCCTGCCAGAGGTTGACGGCCCCGCCGTCGTCGGCGGTCGCGAGGTCGACGATCGCGCGCAGGCGCACGGCCTGCACGAGGACCTGGACGGCGCGCGGCGGGACGCCGGGCGGGAGCTGCCAGGTCGGGGCGCCGCCCGCGCGCAGGTCGGCGATGGCGCCCGCGGCGTCGTCGCGCCAGCGGGCGACGTCGAGCTCGTCGAGGGCGCGCGTGGCCAGCAGCAGCGCCGTGCGCAGGTCGCGCTCGGCCTCGGGGAGCGACCCGACGGCGCCGAGCACGCGGGCGCTCCACGGCCCGACCTGCGTGACGTGCCACGTGACGAGGTGGCCCGGCTCCAGGTCGCTGCCGAACTCCGTGACCTCGGGCACGATCGCCCACGACCCGGACGACGTCGTGACCACGACGCACTCGCCCGCGTCCGTCGCGCGTGCGGCGGCCTCGGGCGGGACGCCCGACACGTCGCCGGGGACGGGTGCGAGCGCGACGACCTCGCGCGCGTCGCCGGCCCACGCGCCCGCGAGGTCCGCGAGCCGGACGTCGCCGAGCGCCCCGGACACCACGTGCGGCTCGTCGTCGCGCTCCACGGCGCGCACGAGGCGGGCGGTCCCGTCGTCGTCGCCGAGGCGCGCGGCGCGCAGCCAGAGCGCGAGCAGGGCGCTGCGAGGGAGGGCGCCCGTGCTCGACGCGGAGCCGGGGCCCGGGGCGGGCTGCGGGGCGTCGTGCGGACCCCCGGACGAGTGTGAGACCACGACGGCCAACCTATAGGGTCGGTGACCATGAGCGCGGTTCTCGACCTGAAGGGCGTCACCGTCCGACGCCACCCCAAGACCATCCTCGACGCGGTGGACTGGCAGGTGAACGAGGGCGAGCGGTGGGTCGTGCTGGGCCGCAACGGCGCCGGCAAGACGACGCTCCTGCAGATCGCGTCCGCACGCATGCACCCCACGGCCGGCACGGCCGACGTCCTCGGCGAGCGGCTCGGCCGCGTCGACGTGTTCGAGCTGCGCCCGCGCGTCGGGCTCGCGTCCGCGGCCCTGGCCGACCGCATCCCCGGCGACGAGACCGTGCGCGACGTCGTGCTCACCGCCGCCTACGGCGTCACGGGCCGGTGGCGCGAGGAGTACGAGGAGTTCGACGCGCAGCGCGCGGACGACCTGCTCGCCGCGTTCGGCGTCGACCACCTCGCGGACCGCACCTTCGGCACGCTGTCCGAGGGGGAGCGCAAGCGCACGCAGATCGCGCGCGCCCTCATGACGGACCCGGAGCTCCTGCTGCTCGACGAGCCCGCCGCGGGCCTCGACCTCGGGGGCCGCGAGGAGCTCGTGGGCGCGCTCGCGGAGCTCGCGGGGGACCCGGCGTCGCCGGTCCTCGTGCTCGTCACGCACCACGTCGAGGAGATCCCGCCGGGCTTCACGCACGTCCTGCTGCTCAAGGACGGCGTCGTGCACACCGCCGGCCCGATCCGCGAGGTGCTCACCGCGGAGAACCTCAGCGACGCGTTCGGCGTGCCGCTGCTCGTCGCGCACGGCGGCGGCCGGTGGATGGCGCGCGCCGCGCGGGCGTGACCTCCACGCGACGTGCGCCGGGGGCGTGCACGGCGGGCGGAAGAACGGTAAAGTACGCGTAAAGCGCGCACGTGGGAACGGGGGTCGAGATGGACTGGCTGTGGTGGGTCGGAGCGGCACTGCTCCTCGGTCTCGTGGAGATCATCTCGCTCGACCTCGTGCTCATCATGCTCGCCGGGGGATCGCTCGCCGCGGCCGGCGTCAACGCCGCCGGCGGGCCGCTCTGGCTCCAGATCGTCGCGTTCGCGGTCGTGAGCGTCATCCTGCTCCTCACGCTGCGCCCGTGGCTCCTGCGGCACCTGCGCTCGCGCGTCCCGCTCACGGAGACGAACGTCGCGGCGCACGTCGGCCGCACGGCGCTCGCCGTCGACCGCGTGAGCGAGTTCGGCGGCCGCGTGAAGCTCGTCGGCGAGGTCTGGACCGCGCGGACCGAGCCCGACGCGCCGCAGATCCCCGTGGGCACGGAGGTGCGCGTCGTCCGGATCGACGGCGCGACGGCCGTCGTCGCGCCGCTGCCCGCCCAGCACCCCACCGGGTCGTGACCAGCCGGCACACCCGCACCGCGCCGCCGGGCGACCGGTCGCGCGACCGACGACCAGGAGGCAGTCGATGAACGATCCCAGTCCCGGAACGATCCTCGCGTACGTCGTCCTCGCGCTGATCCTGATCTTCGTGATCGTCGCGCTCGTCAAGGCGGTGCGCATCGTGCCGCAGGCGGTCGCGATCATCGTCGAGCGCCTGGGCCGGTACTCGCGCACGCTCGAGCCGGGCCTGCACCTCCTGGTGCCGTTCATCGACCGCGTCCGCGCCTCGGTGGACCTGCGCGAGCAGGTCGTGTCGTTCCCGCCGCAGCCGGTCATCACGTCCGACAACCTCGTGGTGAGCATCGACACGGTGATCTACTTCCAGGTCACCGAGCCGAAGTCCGCGGTCTACGAGATCGCGAACTACATCACCGCGATCGAGCAGCTCACCGTCACGACCCTGCGCAACGTCATCGGCTCGATGGACCTCGAGCAGACGCTCACGAGCCGCGACCAGATCAACGGCCAGCTCCGCGGCGTGCTCGACGAGGCGACCGGCCGCTGGGGCATCCGCGTGAACCGCGTCGAGCTCAAGTCGATCGACCCGCCGCCCAGCGTGCAGGGCTCCATGGAGCAGCAGATGCGCGCCGAGCGTGACCGCCGCGCCGCGATCCTCACCGCGGAGGGCGTCAAGCAGTCGCAGATCCTCACGGCCGAGGGTGAGAAGCAGGCGGCGATCCTCCGGGCCGAGGGTGACGCGCAGTCCCAGATCCTCCGGGCCGAGGGCGAGGCGCGCGCGATCCTCCAGGTCTTCGACGCCATCCACGAGGGCGACGCGGACCCGAAGCTGCTCGCCTACCAGTACCTCCAGATGCTCCCGCAGATCGCGAACGGCACGGCGAGCAAGCTGTGGGTCGTGCCGACGGAGTTCACGGCGGCGCTCGGCTCGATCGCCAAGGGGTTCGGCGGCGTGCCGGGGATCGACGGCGGGGGAGTGCCGAGCGGGGGCCCTGCCGAGGACGCGGAGGCGGCAGAGGCGAGCGCCGAGGCGCGTCGCGAGCGCGACCGTGACCGCGTGAAGTTCGGCGTCCCGTCGCTGACCGACCCCGCCGAGGCCCTGGCCGAGGCGCGGCGTCAGGCGGAGGCCGCGACCGCGGACGCGACGAGCTCGGGCACGCGGTCGGGCCTGCCGTTCGACCCGCAGACCGAGCGGGGCCAGCACCCGGGCGGCCCCGGCGAGCACCACGCGGCCGCGCCGGAGCCCGGGACCGCCACGCCGCGTCCGCTGGGCGGGCCGTCGCAGTACGCGCCGCCTCCGCAGCCGATCGTCGAGGACGCGCCGACCACGGACGAGCCCCCGCGCGACGAGCCGCCCGCCGGCGGCCCGCCGCCGTCCTTCTCGCCGCGGCACTGACGGGGCGCCACCGCGCAGCCCGAGCGGCCGCGGTGGCCCCGGCCACGCACGACGACGCCCCTGCACCCACCCGGGTGCGGGGGCGTCGTCGTGCCGCCCGCGGGAGGTTCGCCGGGAGCGGACGGCCTTGAGAGTGAGTGCTCACTCAGTTACCGTCGAGGCGTGGTCCCCGTCTCCGTGCCCTCCGACGCCCCGCCCGACGCTCCTCTCGACGCGCCCTCGGGCGCGCCGTCCGAGGCGCCCGCTCCGGAGCGCACGCGTGCGCGACCGCTCTCGCGCGAGGAGCGCCGCGACGCGATCGCCGCCGCGACGATCCCGCTGCTCGTCCAGCACGGCGCCGCCGTGACGACGCGCCAGATCGCCGACGCCGCGGGCGTCGCGGAGGGCACGCTGTTCCGCGCGTTCGCGGACAAGGACGAGATCCTCCACGCCGCGGTCGTGCGCTCGCTCGACCCGGCGCCCGCCGTCGCCGCGATCGGCACGCTCCCGGACGGCGACGGGCTGCGTCCGCTCGTCGTGAGCATCGTCGAGTTCCTGCTCGAGGCGCAGCGCGTCGGGATGCGCATCTTCGCCGCGGCGCACCAGGTGCTCGACCCGCACCGCGCGACGGCGGACCGCGCCGAGGCCGTGCGCCGGATGCGGGCCGGGGACGGCCGGGACGCTCGTCGGGCCGGGTTCGACGCCCGGGAGCGGTCGGCGCGCGAGATCGTCGCGGCGATCGAGAGCAAGCTCGCGGCGCACCGGACGCAGCTGCGCGTGGACCCGGCGCTGGCCGCGCGGGCGCTGTTCTCGCTCGTCTTCGGAAACGCCTTGCCGCACCTCTCGGGCGGTGACAGGCTCGACGCCGTGCAGCTCGCCGACCTCATCCTCGGCGGCATCGGGGCGGACGTCACGACCGACCCGTCGCCCTGACCGGCGGCCCGTCCACGACGCGCGCGCACCCTCGCCCGGTGCCGCCCGCCCCGCGCACCCGCGACCCGCGGCTCGCGCCCTCGTCCCGCAGCCCCCACCCGGACAGGAAGCCCATGCTCGTCAGCCTCTTGCGGACACGACTGCGTCCCTACCGGACGCCGATCGTCGTCCTCCTCGTGCTCCAGCTCCTCGCGACGCTCGCGTCGCTCTACCTGCCGAGCCTCAACGCCGACATCATCGACCAGGGCGTCACGCAGGGCGACACCGCCTACATCATGCGGACCGGCGGCCTCATGCTCCTCGTGAGCCTGGGCCAGGTCGTGTGCGCGGTCGCGGCCGTCTACTTCGGCGCGCGGGTCGCCATGTCGTTCGGCCGCGACGTGCGCGCCGGGCTGTTCACCAACGTGCAGCGCTTCTCGGCCCAGGAGATGGGCCAGTTCGGGGCGCCGTCCCTCATCACCCGCACGACGAACGACGTGCAGCAGGTGCAGATGCTCGTGCTGCTCTCGCTGACCATCATGGTCATGGCGCCGATCATGCTGGTCGGCGGCGTCGTCATGGCGCTGCAGGAGAACGTCGAGCTCTCCGGCCTGCTGCTCGTCATCGTGCCCGTCCTCGGGGTGAGCGTCGGGCTCATCATCTGGCGGATGGTGCCCTACTTCCGGCAGATGCAGAAGAAGATCGACGGCATCAACGCCGTGCTGCGCGAGCAGATCACCGGCATCCGCGTGATCCGCGCGTTCGTGCGCGAGCGTCGCGAGGCCGAGCGGTTCGACGTCGCGAACGACGCCCTGTTCGACGTCTCGCTCAAGGCGGGCAAGCTCATGGCGCTCATGTTCCCGACCGTCATGCTCGTCATGAACGCGTCGAGCATCGCGGTGCTGTGGTTCGGCGGGCGCCAGATCGACGCCGGCGACATGGAGGTCGGCGCGCTCACCGCGTTCCTGTCGTACCTCATGTACATCCTCATGGCCGTGATGATGTCGACGATGATGTTCATGATGGTGCCGCGCGCGGCCGTCTCCGCGGAGCGCATCACCGACGTCATGCAGACCCGCGCGACGGTCGTCGAGCCCGAGCGGCCCGTCGCCCTCACCACGCGGACGGGCCGTGTCGAGCTCGACGGCGTCGAGTTCCGCTACCCGGGGGCCGAGGAGCCCGTGCTCCACGACGTGTCGTTCGTCGCCGAGCCCGGGCGGACGACGGCGATCATCGGCTCGACCGGCTCCGGCAAGACCACGCTGCTCAACCTCGTCCCGCGGCTGTTCGACGTGACGGGCGGCGCCGTGCGGATCGACGGGACCGACGTGCGCGACCTCACCGGCGCAGACCTCGGCTCCCTCCTCGGCCTCGTGCCGCAGAAGGCCTACCTCTTCTCCGGGACGGTCGCCGACAACCTCCGCTACGGCCGACCGGACGCCACCGAGGAGCAGATGTGGGAGGCCCTCGAGGTGGCGCAGGCGCGCGACTTCGTCGAGGCGCTCGACGGCGGCCTCGACGCACCGGTCGCGCAGGGCGGCACGAACTTCTCGGGCGGGCAGCGTCAGCGGCTCGCCATCGCCCGCGCGATCGTGCGCGACCCGGCGGTCTACCTGTTCGACGACTCGTTCTCCGCGCTCGACTACGCGACGGACGCCCGCCTGCGCGCGGCGCTCGCGCCCCGCACCCGGCGCTCGACCGTGATCGTCGTGGCGCAGCGCGTCGCGACGATCCGGGGCGCCGACCAGATCCTCGTGCTCGACCACGGCCGCATCGTCGGTCGCGGCACGCACGCCGAGCTCCTCGAGTCCAACGAGACGTACCAGGAGATCGTCTACTCCCAGCTCTCGATCGAGGAGGCAGCATGAGCGGCGAGCAGGACGCCTCGCGCACGCCCGCGACGTCGGGCGACGGCGCTCCCGAGAACGGCGCACCCGCGGCGGGCGGCGGGCGCGACGTCGCCGCGACCCGGCTCGCGGGCCGACCCCGCGGTGGCGGCGGGCACGGCCCCATGGGCGGCATGGGCGTCCCCGGGGAGAAGGCGCTCGACTTCAAGGGCTCCCTGCGCCGGTTCGTGGGATCGCTGCGCCCCGAGCGCGTGCCGATCGTCGCCGTCGTGATCCTCGGCGTGGTGTCCGTGGCGCTCGCGGTCGCCGGGCCGAAGCTCCTCGGCAACGCGACGAACATCATCTTCGCCGGCGTCGTCGGCTCGCAGCTCCCGGCCGGCGTCACCCAGCAGCAGGCCGTCGAGGCGCTGCGGGCGCAGGGCCAGGACCAGGTCGCCGACCTGGTCTCCGGCGTGCCGGGGCTCGTGCCGGGGGAGGGCATCGACTTCACCGCGCTCGCGACCGTGCTCGCGTGGGTGCTCGCCGTGTACGTCGGCTCGTTCCTCTTCGGCTGGCTCCAGGGGCGCATCACGGCGATCGTCGTGCAGCGCACGGTCTACCGGCTGCGGGGCGAGGTGCAGGCCAAGCTGGCGCGCCTGCCGCTGTCGTACTTCGACCGCAACGCGCGCGGCGAGATCCTCTCGCGCGTGACGAACGACATCGACAACATCTCCCAGACGCTCACGCAGACGCTGTCGCAGCTCGTGACGTCGGTGCTCACGGTGGTCGGCGTGCTCGGTGTGATGTTCTGGATCTCGCCGCTGCTCGCGGTCGTCGCGCTCGTCACCGTGCCGCTGTCCGTGCTGGTCACGGCGCAGATCGCGAAGCGCTCCCAGCCGCAGTTCATCCGGCAGTGGGCCGCGACGGGCCGCCTCAACGCGCACATCGAGGAGATGTACACCGGCCACACGCTCGTCAAGGTGTACGGCCACCAGCAGGCCGCGATCGACGACTTCGAGCGCGAGAACGCGGCGCTCTACGACGCGAGCTTCCGCGCGCAGTTCATCTCGGGCACCATCCAGCCCGCGATGGGCTTCCTGGCGAACCTCAACTACGTGATCGTCGCGGTCGTGGGCGGCCTGCGGGTCGCGTCGGGCACGATGACCCTCGGCGACGTGCAGGCGTTCATCCAGTACTCGCGGCAGTTCACGCAGCCCATCACCCAGATCGCGTCGATGATGAACCTGCTCCAGTCGGGCGTCGCGTCGGCGGAGCGCGTGTACGACCTGCTCGACGCACAGGAGCAGACGCCGGACCCGTCGCCCGCGAAGACGGTCGACCCGGTGCGTGGCCGCGTCGCGTTCGAGGACGTCTCGTTCTCCTACGACCCGGACGTCCCGCTCATCGAGCACCTCGACCTCGTGGTGGAGCCGGGGCAGACGATCGCGATCGTCGGGCCGACGGGCGCGGGCAAGACGACGCTCGTCAACCTGCTCATGCGGTTCTACGACGTGGACGGGGGCCGGATCACGCTCGACGGCGTGGACACGCGGGACATGACGCGCGACGACCTGCGCTCCGACATCGGGATGGTCCTGCAGGACACGTGGCTCTTCCAGGGCACGATCGAGGAGAACCTGCGCTACGGCGTCCGCGACGGCCGCACCGTGGACGACGAGGCGTTCCTCGCCGCGACGCGTGCGACGCACGTCGACCCGTTCGTGCGCACGCTGCCCGACGGGTACGCCACGGTGATCGACGACGAGGGCTCGAGCGTGAGCGCGGGGGAGAAGCAGCTCCTCACCATCGCGCGCGCGTTCCTCGCCGACCCGGCGATCCTCGTGCTCGACGAGGCGACGAGCTCCGTGGACACGCGCACGGAGGTGCTCGTGCAGCAGGCGATGAACGCGCTGCGCGAGGGCCGCACGTCGTTCGTCATCGCGCACCGCCTGTCGACGATCCGCGACGCGGACACGATCCTCGTCATGGAGCACGGCTCGATCGTCGAGCAGGGGTCCCACGACGAGCTGCTCGCGGCCGGCGGCGCGTACGCCCGGCTGTACGAGAGCCAGTTCGCGGCGCCGCTCGACGCCGAGGCGGAGGACCCGGAGGGCGTGGTCGCTCCCGCGGGCGGTCCCGCGGGACGCTGACACGCCGCGGCCCGCACCGCGCCCACCCGAGGGGTGAGGCGAGGTGCGGGCCGCGTGCGTCCCGGCCGTCGCGCTCAGGCGAGCGAGAGGAAGAGCTTCTCGAGCTTGGCCACGTCGAGCGTCGGGTCCTCGCCGTCCTCGGTCGGCTCGGTGAGGCACTGGCGCATGCCGGACGCGATGATCGCGAACCCGGCCCGGTCCAGGGCGCGCGAGACGGCGGAGAGCTGCGTGACGACGTCCTCGCAGTCCCGCCCTTCGTCGAGCATGCGCACGACGGCCGCGAGCTGGCCCTGGGCGCGCTTGAGCCGGTTGGCGACCTTGCTCATGTCGGTGGGGTCGAGCTCCACGGTCGTCCTCCTGCGTTCGTCGGTGTTCTTGTCGGTTCTCGTCGCGGCGTGCCTGGTCAGGCGCAGGTGCAGCGCTGCTCGGGCGGCACCTCGGCCATGACCTCGTCGGCGTGCATGCCGCAGCCGGTCCAGGTGGTCTTGCCGCAGGTGCGGCACAGGGCGGGACTGCACATGGTGGGTCTCCTCGGGTGTGGGGGTCGATCGGGGGTGCGAGGGTCGGGGTTCGGCGGGGCCGGGGGCGGCCGTGCGTGGTGGCGCAGGATCAGCGTCGCACGGCTCCGCCCGCGGCCTGCCACGCGCCGAGCCCGCCGGACAGGCTCGTCGCGGCGTAGCCGAGCGAGCGGAGCTGGCGCGCCGCGGTGCGCGAGCGCATCCCCGACGCGCACACGACGACGACGGTCGCGCCGTCCTGCAGGCGCCGCGGCGCGACCGACGGGACGTCGGCGAGCGGTACGTGCACGGCCTGGGGCGCGTGCCCGGCGCGCCACTCGTCGCGCTCGCGCACGTCGAGGAGCGTCGCGCCGTCGCGGACGAGCTGCACCGCGGTGGTGGCGTCGACGGTCGGGCGCACGCCGCCGTCGTCGGAGGAGCGGGAGAACAGGCGGCGGAGGCGGTCGATCATGCGGGGACTCCTTCGAGGGTGCGCGCGGCGCGCGGCGTGGTGGTCAGGGTGAGCCAGCCGCCGGAGAGGTTGCGCGCGTCGAGCCCGGCGGCGAGCAGGACACGGGTCGCGAGGTAGGAGCGCACGCCGCTCGCGCAGTGCACGGCGACGTGGCGCCCCGCCGCGGCGGCGCGCACCTCGTCGAGCCGCTCGCGCAGCTCGGTGTGCGGCACGTTGAGGGCCCCGTCGAGGTGGCCCCCGGCGTGCTCGGCGCGCGACCGGACGTCGAGCACGAGCGAGGTCGCGACGACCTCGTCGAGGTCGGCCGCGTGCCACTGCGGCATCGTGCCGTCGAGCACGTTCTGGGCGACGAACCCCAGCATGTTGACGACGTCCTTGGCAGCGCCGTAGGGCGGGGCGTACGCGAGCTCGAGCTCGGCGAGGTCGTCGGCCGTGAGCCCGGCGCGCAGCGCGGTCGCGAGCACGTCGATGCGCTTGTCCACCCCCGCGCGGCCCACGGCCTGCGCGCCGAGCAGGCGGCCGTCGGGCGCGAAGCTCGCCGTCACGTGGACCGGCTCGGCGCCGGGGAACCAGCCGGCGTGGTGGGCCGCATGGACGCGCACCTGCTCGTGCACGACGTCGGCCGCCGCCAGGGTCGCGTGGCTCGGCCCGGTCACGGCGGCGGTGAGCCCGAACACGCGCACGATCGCCGTCCCGAGCACGGGCGCCTGCGGTGTCGTCCGGTGGCCCAGCATCGAGTCCGCGGCGCGCCGGCCCTGGCGGTTGGCCGGGCCGGCGAGCGGGACGGGGCCCGTCGCTCCGGTGACCGCGTGCACGACCTCGACGGCGTCGCCGACGGCCCACACGTGCGGGTCGGACGTGCGCTGGTCGGCGTCGACGCGGATCCCTCCGCGCTCCCCGAGCGCGAGCCCGGCCGCCGCCGCGAGGTCGCTCGCGGGCCGCACCCCGACGCTCACGAGCACCACGTCGGCGTCGAGGGCGTTGCCGTCCGTGAGCTCGAGCGCGACGGCGTGGTCCGCGCCCTCGGGCTGCGGCACGACGGCGCTCGCGGAGGTCCCGAGGTGGAGCCCGACGCCGTGGTCGCGGAGCTCGTCCGCGAGCAGCGGCGCGAGGTCGGGCTCCAGCGGCGGCAGCACCTGGTCGGCGCGCTCGACGACGTCGACCGTGAGGCCGCGGCCGACGAGCGCCTCCACGGCCTCGAGCCCGATGAAGCCCGCGCCGACGACGACGGCCCGCAGCGGGGCCGTGCGACCCGCGGCGACCTCCGCCTCGAGCTGCGCGAGCCGGGCCGACAGGGCGTCGAGGTCCGCCATGGTCCGCAGCGTGTGCACGGCCGGGTGGTCGAGGCCCGCGACGGGCGGGAGGACGGTGGTCGCGCCGGGCGCGAGGAGGAGCGCGTCGTAGCCGAGCTCGTACGTGCCGTCCTCGGCGGCGACGGTGACCGTGCGCGCCGCGCGGTCGACCGCGGTGACGCGGTGACGCGTGCGCACGTCGAGGTCGAGGCTCGCGCGGAGCGAGGCGGGCGTGTGCAGCAGGAGGGCGTCGCGCTCCGCGATCTCGCCCGCCACCTGGTACGGCAGGCCGCAGCCCGCGAACGAGACGTGGTCGGACTGCTCGAGCACGATGATCGACGCGCGCTCGTCGAGGCGGCGGGCGCGCGCGGCGGCGCTCATGCCGCCCGCGACGCCGCCGACGACGACGATGCGGCGGGCGCCGTCGGGGTCGGACGGGTGGGTCGTCGAGCCGGGGGGCGAGGGGATCATGCTCCGACGATACCCCCCGGGGTATCTGTCGACGCAAGCCGACGGGCTGAGAGGTCGGTCACGGGACGCCCCGGGAGCCGCGCGGCCGCTCACAGCGGACGGACAGCGGTGGCATCCGGACAGCACACGCCCGCTCCGTAGACACGGCCCATGAGCACCCCTGCCCCGCACCCCGCCCCTCCCGCCTCGTCCCCGCCGCCCGTGTCCCGACGCCGACGACGGTGGCGTGCCGCGATCGTCACGGCCCTTGCCGTGCTGCTCCCGCTGGGTGGCGCCACGGCGTGGGCGCTGGACCGGTTCGTCGTCGAGCACGTCGAGATCGCCGACGTGTCGGCGTACGAGGCCTCGCAGGGTCTCGACGTGAGCGGGGCGTCGGGCCAGGGGGCGACCGCGGACGATGGCGCGGGCGCCTCGACCGGGACCTCGGCGGGCACCTCCGCGGGCACCGGGACGGTCGACGGCGACACGTACACGTCCGACAGCACGATCATCACGGTCTCCCGGGTGACCACCGGGTCGGGGGACGACACCCTGACGTACTACGTGGCCGACGTCGTGCTCTCCGACATGACGGACCTGCGCTCCGCGTTCGCGCAGGACGCGTTCGGCACGAACATCACGGAGACGACGTCGGACATCGCTGCCGACAACGGCGCCGTCCTCGCGGTCAACGGCGACTACTACGGGTTCCGTGACACCGGCATCGTCATCCGCAACGGCGTCGTGTACCGGGACGAGGGCGCGCGCGAGGGCCTCGCGATCTACCGCGACGGCCACGTCGAGGTCTACGACGAGACGACGACCGACGCGCAGAGCCTCGTCGACGCCGGGGTGTGGAACACGCTGTCGTTCGGGCCCGCGCTCGTCGAGGACGGCGAGGTCGTGGCCGGGATCGACGACGTCGAGGTCGACACGAACGTCGGGAACCACTCGATCCAGGGCGAGCAGCCGCGTACGGCGATCGGGGTCGTCGACGAGAACCACCTCGTCCTCGTCGTCGTGGACGGCCGTCAGGAGGGCTACTCGCGCGGCGCGACGACGACCGAGCTCGCCGGGATCCTGCAGGACCTCGGCGCGAAGACCGCCTACAACATCGACGGCGGCGGGTCCTCGACACTCTGGTTCGACGGCGAGGTCGTCAACAGCCCGTCGCAGGGTCGTGAGCGTGGCACGTCCGACGTCCTCTACGTCGCGGACGGTGCCTGATGGCCGCCGCGACCACGCGCGAGCAGCCCGCGGACCCGGCGACGAGCGTCGCGCGGACCGCCGTCGTGGTGCCTGCGTACCAGCCCGACGCGCGGCTCGTCGCGCTCGTCGACGCGCTGCGGGCGGCCGTCCCCGAGTCGCCGGTCGTGGTGGTCGACGACGGCAGCGACCGGCGGTGCGGGGGAGTGTTCCGCGCGGTGCGGGCGCTGGGCGCCGTGGTGCTCACCGTCCCGGTGAACCGTGGGAAGGGCTACGCGCTGCGGACCGGGATCCGGTGGGTGCGCGACCGGCTGCCCGGCCACGGCGTGGTGTGCGCCGACGCGGACGGGCAGCACACCGTGGTCGACGTGCTGCGGGTCGCTGCGCGCTCGCAGGCCGAGCCCGAGGCCGTCGTGCTCGGCGCGCGGCGCTTCGCGGGCGACGTGCCGGTGCGCAGCCGCATCGGCAACGCCGCGACCCGCTGGGCGTTCGCCGCGACGACCGGCACGCGTGTCCGGGACACCCAGACCGGGCTGCGCGCCTACGGGCCGGGCCTGCTCGGCGATCTCCTCGCCGTGCGCGGGGACCGGTACGAGTACGAGCTGCGCGCGCTCCTCGAGGCGACCCGCGCGGGCCGCCGGATCGTCGAGGTGGACGTCGCGACGGTGTACCTCGACGACAACGCGTCCTCGCACTTCCGGCCCGTCGCCGACTCGCTGCGCGTGTGGGCGCCGCTGCTGCGGTTCGCGGCGTCGTCGCTCGGTTCGGCCGCGGTCGACGTCGTCGCGCTGCTCGCGCTGCACGCGGGCACCGGGTCGCTCCTCGCGGCCGTGGTGGGCGCGCGCCTGCTCAGCGCGGGCGTGAACTTCGCCGTGAACCGCCGCCTGGTGTTCCCGGGCGGGCGCGATCTCCCGCTGCGCGTCGCGGCGGCCCGGTACGTGGCGCTCGCGGCCGTGCTGCTCGCGGCGAGCTACGGGCTGCTCGCGCTGCTGACCGGGATCGGCCTGCCGCTCCTCGCGGCCAAGGTCGGCACCGACGCCGTGCTCGTCGCGACGAGCTACGAGGTGCAGCGGCGCGTGGTGTTCGCGCCTCTCAGCGCTGACCGGCGTCCCGCTCGACGAGGGCGGGCACGTGGTCGCGCGCCGTCCAGCGCCGGCCGACCCACTTGATGACCTCGACGAGCAGGAAGACGACGAGCGCGAGCCCGAGCGTCTTGCCCCACTCCGCGAGCGCGATGGGCGCCGAGTCGAACCACGAGTGCATGAACGGTGCGTAGACGAAGACGGCCTGCAGCGCGAGCAGCGTCGCCGCCGAGACCCAGACGACCCGGTTGCCGCGCAGCACGTCAAGCGTGAGGCTCGACCGGTCGAGGAACCGGCAGTTGAACAGGTAGGCGAGCTGGCCGAGCGCGAGCATCGTGACAGCCGTCGTCTGGGCCTCGGCGAGCGGGACGCCCTGCGCCCGCTCGACGTAGAACAGCAGGATGGTCGCGCCGCCGATGAGGAGCGACACGAGCAGGATGCGGCGCACGTACGCGCCGTCGAGGATCGACGCCTTCGGGTCGCGCGGGGCGCGGCGCATGACGTCGGGCTCCGCCTTCTCGTACGCGAGCGCGAGCGACAGCGTGACCGCGGTGATCATGTTGATCCACAGCACCTGGACCGGCTGGAGCGGCAGGGTGAGGCCGAACAGGACCGCGACGAGGATGACGAGCGACTGCGCGCCGTTGGTCGGGAGCAGGAACAGGACGGACTTGCGGATGTTGTCGTAGATCCGCCGCCCCTCCTTCACGGCCCGCTCGATGGTCGCGAAGTTGTCGTCGGCGAGCACGACCTCCGCGGCCTCCTTGGTCGCCTCGGTGCCCTTGATGCCCATCGCGACGCCGACGTCCGCCTGGGTGAGCGCGGGGGCGTCGTTGACGCCGTCGCCCGTCATCGCGACGACCTCGCCGTGCGACTGGAGCGCGGACACGATGCGGATCTTGTGCTCAGGGCTCGTGCGCGCGTACACGTCGACGTCGCGCACCACCTGGCGCAGCTTCTCCGTGCTCATCTCCTCGAGCTCGGGGCCGGTGAGCACGGCCGGCGCGGACGAGCCGTCGTGGGCGTCGACGATGCCCATCTCGCGGCCGATCGCGAGCGCGGTGCCCGCGTGGTCGCCGGTGATCATCTTCACGCGGATGCCCGCGTCGCGGCACTCGGCGATGGCCTCGATCGCCTCGGGGCGCGGCGGGTCCACGATGCCGACGAGCCCGCACAGCTCCAGGCCGTCCGCGACGTCGGCGACGTCGAGGTCCGCCGTGCCCTCGGCGGCCGGGCGTCGCGCGGCTGCCAGCACGCGCAGACCCTGCCCGCCGAGCGCGTCGATCTGCGCGTCCCAGAACGCCCGGTCGAGCGGCTCGCTGCCGCCGTCCAGGTCGAGCTGGGTCGCGCAGCGGTCCAGGACGCGGTCGGGCGCGCCCTTGACGTGCACGTGCAGGCCGCCGTCGGGGTCGGCGTCGAGCGTGGCCATGAACTTGTTCTCGGACTCGAACGGCACGACGGCGACGCGCCGCCACCCCGTCGGGTCGACGCCGGCCTTCATGCCGAGCGTGCGCAGCGCCCCCTCCGTCGGCTCGCCGACGAGCCGCCAGCCGTCGGTGTCCTCGCCGTCGGGCACGATCCGCGCGTCGTTGCACAGCATCATGACCGTCGCGAGGGCCGCGAGGTCGCGGTCGTCGGCGAGGTCCGCGTGCCGGGTGCCCGACGCCGGTCCCTCGCCCGCGCCGTCCACCTCGCCGGGTGCGCCGGTCGCCCCGGGGCGGGGTGCGTCGTCGGGCACGGTCACGTCTCCCACGGGCGCGTACCCCGCGCCCGCGACCGCGAACGTGCGCCCGCTCGTGCGGACCGTGCGCGCCGTCATCTCGTTCTTGGTGAGCGTGCCGGTCTTGTCCGAGCAGATCGTGGTCACCGAGCCGAGCGTCTCGACCGCGGGGAGCTTGCGCGTGATCGCGCGGCGCCGGGCCATCTGCTGCACCCCGAGCGCGAGCGTGATCGTCACGAGCGCGGGCAGGCCCTCCGGCACCGCGGCGACCGCGAAGCCGATGGACGCCGAGATGAGCTCCGGGACGGTGAAGTCGTGGAAGACGCGGCCGATGATCACCATGACGACGGCCATCGCGAGGATGAGCACCGCGAGCAGCTTGCCGAACCGGTCGAGCTGGCGCGTCAACGGCGTCGCGAGGCTGCGGACCTCGGAGATCATCGTCTGGATCCGGCCGATCTCGGTCGCCGTCCCGGTCGCGGTGACGACGCCCACGCCCTGGCCCGCGGCCACGAGCGTGCTCGAGAAGAGCATGCTCGACCGGTCGCCCACGCCCGCGTCCGCCCCGACCGGGGCCACCGACTTTGCCGCCGCGACCGACTCGCCCGTGAGCGCCGACTCCTCGACGCGCAGGTTCGTCGCCTGGATCAGCCGGACGTCCGCGGGCACGCGGTCGCCCGAGCGCACGCGCACGACGTCGCCGGGCACGACGTCGTCGGCGTCCACGCGGGCCCACGCACCGTCGCGCCGCACCTCGGCGTTGACGGACAGCATGTTCCGGATGCCCTCGAGCGCGCTCTCCGCGCGCCCCTCCTGGATGAACCCGATCGCCGCGTTGATCACCGCGACCGCGAGGATCACCGTGAAGTCGACCCAGTCGCCGAGGATCGCCTTGAGCACGGCCGAGACGAGCAGGATGTAGATGAGGATGTCGTCGAAGTGGACGAGGATCCGCTTCCACAGCGGGTCGCGCTGCGGCGGCGGCAGCCGGTTGGGCCCCACCTCCGCGAGCCGTGTCGCGGCGTCGGCGCTGGAGAGGCCGCCTGCGTCCGTGCCGAGCTCGGCGAGGACGGCGTCGGGCGGGCGCGACCACGGCGCGTCGAGCGACCGCTCGGTCGTGCTCGCCGAGGTCGAGGAGGCCGCCGTGGCGGGGGTCGGTGCAGCGTCCGGCGCGGATCCCATGCCCCTATTCGACCCCCGATGCCCGGATCGCGCGAGGGGCGAAGGACCGTGACCCGCGACACGCCAGCGGCGAGCGGTCAGCGGTGAGCGGTCAGGGTGAGGAGAACGGGTTGACGACGGGGACGCCGCAGGTAACGAAGTCCCGGGTGTTCCGGGTCGCCACCGTGAGCCCGTGGGCGAGGGCGGTCGCCGCGAGCAGAGAGTCGACGACGGGCAGCGGGCGCGCCGCGTGCACGGCCGGCCACCGCTGCGCGATCTCGAGCGTGACGGGGAGGATGCGGTCCCCGTACGTCTCCTCGAGACCGTGGACCCACGTCTCGAGCGCGGTCGCCCGCGCGGCGTCGCGAGACATGAGGCGCTGGACCCCGGTGCGGATCTCGCCGACGGTCAGCACCGAGAGGTAGATCTGGTGCGTCCGCAGCCCGCGGAGCCACGCGACGACCTGCTCGTCCGGGCGGGTTCGCACGAGCTCGGAGACGACGTTCGTGTCGAGCAGGTACCTCACGCGTCGGCCCCGAGATCGAGCTCGCGCAACGGAGTCCGGTCACGGGTGAGGTCGAGGTCGTCCGCCGTGGGTGCCTCGAGGAGATAGTCGGCGAGCTCCACCCGGACCCCGGCGAGCTCGTGGTAGAGGTCGATCCCGACGACGACGGCGATCTCCTTGCCGTGCCGGGTGATGACCTGGGGACCGTTCTCGGCCTCTCGCAAGACCTCGCTCAGGCGTTGCTTCGCGTCCTGCACCTGCCAGCTCATGGGGCCCCCGCTCCTCGTCCTGTCTGGACAGACTAGACAGGACGGAGCCGGGGATCAAGGCGCGTGGCATGCCTGGGAGAATCGACGACGTGAGCGAGACCAGCACCCGAGCCGGCCTGAGGGTCGTGCACGTCACCGACCCCGCCGACGACCGCCTCGCGGACTACAACCGCCTGACCGACGTCGCGCTGCGGTCCAAGCACGAGCCGGAGAAGGGGCTGTACATCGCCGAGAGCTCGACGGTGATCCGGCGCGCGCTCGCCGCGGGGCACCGCCCGCGGTCGTTCCTCATGGCCGAGCGCTGGCTCGACGACCTCGCCGACGACATCGCCGCGCTGCCGGTCGACGACGCCCCGGGCGGCACGGGCGAGCAGGTCCCGGTCTACGTCGGTGCGCCCGACGTGCTCGAGGCGATCACCGGGTTCCACCTGCACCGCGGGGCGCTCGCGGCGATGCACCGGCCGCCGCTCGCGCCCGTGCACGACCTGCTCTCCGCGGCACGCGGCGGGACGGGCGCGCGCCGGGTCGCGGTGCTCGAGGACATCGTGGACCACACCAACGTCGGTGCGATCTTCCGGTCGGCCGCCGCGCTCGGGGTCGACGCCGTCCTCGTCTCGCCGCGCTGCTCCGACCCGCTCTACCGCCGCTCGGTGCGCGTGAGCATGGGCACGGTGTTCCAGGTGCCGTGGACGCGGTTCGAGACGTGGCCGGGCGGCCTCGACCTGCTGCGTGACGAGGGCTTCGTCGTCGCCGCGCTCGCCCTCGCCGACGACGCGGTGAGCCTCGACGACATCGTGGCCGACCCGCCCGAGCGGCTCGCGCTCGTGCTCGGCACGGAGGGCGACGGCCTGTCGCACGGTGCGATCGAGGCGGCGGACCGGGTCGTCACGATCCCCATGGCGGGGGGAGTGGACTCGCTCAACGTCGCCGCGGCGTCGGCTGTCGCGTTCTGGGCGACGCGCGTCCCCTGACTCGTCGGTCGCGGCGGGAGCGACGGGAACAACGGTGCTCCCCGACGCGTTGGGCCCGTGTCCGTACGTCGTACGAGAAGAGGTCCCGTGCCGGTCCAGCCCTCCCCGTCCCTGCGTGCCACCACCCGTCCCGACCGCCTGCGCGACGCCGCGGCGCATGCCGTCGCCGAGGAGCAGCAGCACCTCGACGCCGCGCTCACCCGCCGCGCGGAGCTCCTCGCGGAGCTCGACGCGCAGCTCGCCGCCCCTGCCGACGACGTCGCCGACCGGGTCCCGGCCGCGGGCCCGCCCGGGGCCGAGGCCGTCGTCGAGCGCGCGCGGCGCGCCGGGCTGCGCCGCCGTCGCACGGAGCTCGAGCGCGCGGAGAGCGGGCTCGTCTTCGGCCGCGTCGACACCGTCGACGGGGTCACGCGCCACGTCGGGCGCGTCGGGATCACTGCGCCCGAGGACGACGCGGACCCGCTCGTGCTCGACTGGCGTGCTGACGGTGCACGCGCCTTCTACACCGCGACAGCGCGCGAACCGCAGGGTCTCGCGCGGCGTCGGCACGTGCGGACCGCGGGGGACCGGGTCACCGGCGTGGACGACGAGCCGCTCGACGGCTCGGTGACCGGGGCGGAGCAGGAGGACGGGCTCGTCGGCGAAGGCGCGCTGCTCGCGGCGCTGTCGGAGCGCCGTACCGGGCGCATGGGCACCGCCGTCGCGACCCTCCAGACGGAGCAGGACGCGATCGTGCGCGCCCCGGCGGACCAGGTGCTCGTCGTGCAGGGCGGCCCGGGGACGGGCAAGACCGTCGTCGCGCTGCACCGCGTCGCGTACCTGCTGTTCACCCACCCGCACCTCGCGGAGCGGGGCGTCCTCCTGCTCGGGCCGTCGTCGCGCTTCCTCGAGTACGTGGCGCAGGTGCTGCCCGCGCTCGGGGAGACGGCGGTCGTCTCGGCGACGTGCGACACGCTCGTGCCCGGCGTCGCGCCGGAGCGTGACGAGGCGCGCGACGTCGCGGAGATCAAGGGGCGCGCGCTGTGGCAGGGCGTCGTCGCCCGGTACGCGGACTCCCTCGTCCCGGATGCGCGAGAACTGACGGTCCGCCTCGACGGCGAGCCGCTCACGCTCGACGCGGCCCGCGTCGCCCAGGTCCTCCGTGCCTCTCGCGCGGGAGGTCGCAGCGTGCTGGCCGCGCGGGGCCGGGCCGTGGACCTGCTGCTCGACGCTCTCGTGGACGAGGCCGCGGCACGCCACGCCGAGCTGCTCGAACGGGTCGAGGAGGGGTTCGAGGACGTGCTCGGGAAGCTCGACGCCGGGCTCGCCGCGCGCGACGACCGCGCCCCCACGACCGGCGCGCGCGGCGGCGACGTCGACGGCGAGCTCACCGAGGAGGACCTCGACCGGCTCCGGGAGGACCTCGCGCGCGACGCCGGGTTCGCGGCCGCCGTCGACGCCTGGTGGCCCGTCACGGGCGTCCGCACCGCGCTCGCGGACCTGCTGGGCGACGCCGCGCTCCTCGCGCGCCACGCGCCCGACCTGACGGCGGCAGAGGCGCGCCGCGTCACGAGCGAGCCGCCCGCGCTCGCACCGAGCGACGTGCCGCTGCTCGACGCGCTCGCCGACGCGCTGGGGGCTCCCGACGCGCCCGGCGAGCAGGGCGAGTTCCTCGCGCAGCGGGCGGCCGCACGTCGCGACTGGGTCTACGGGCACGTCGTGGTCGACGAGGCGCAGGAGCTCTCGCCCATGCAGTGGCACATGGTGCTGCGCCGCTGCCCGACGCGGTCCGTGACGGCCGTCGGGGACGTCGACCAGACCGAGGCGCCGCACCGCCACACGGACTGGGCGGACGCCGTCGGGCCGGTCCTCGGTGAGCGTTGGCGGCGCGCGGACCTCACCATCTGCTACCGCACGCCGCGCGAGGTCATGGCGCTCGTCGGCCCGGTGCTGCGCGCGGCGGGCAGCCGGAACGACCCGCCGCGCGCGGTGCGGGACGCGGGCGTCGAGCCGCGGGACGTCGTCGTGCCGGACGGTGCGCCGGGACGCCTGGGTGATGCGGTCGCCGCCGAGGTCGCACGCCTGGCGGCCCGGTACGACGGCGGGACCGTGGGCGTCGTGGCGCCGCACGCGCGCCTCGCGGCGCTGCGTGCGACGGTCCAGGGCGTGCCCGTCCTCGGGGCGTCCGAGGCGAAGGGCCTCGAGTGGGACGCGGTCGTCGTCGTGGACCCCGACGGCGTCGCCGCCGAGCCGCGCGGGTGGAACGGGCTGTACGTGGCGATGACCCGGTGCACGCAGGAGCTCGTGCGCGTCGCGGTGGGCGAGCCCGCCCGCTCGGCCTGAGGGCCGCGCTCAGTCCGTGGGGGCCGACCGGGCGAACCGGTCGACCTCCCGCACCACGACCTCGACGAGCGTCGGGTCGCCGAGCGGGAGGAAGTGCCCGGCGAGCGGCAGCTCGACGTTCCGGCCGCCCTCGAGACGGCCGGTCTCGGGGATGTGGGGGTCGAAGCGCGGGTAGACGGCCGTGATGCGCGCGTCGACCCCGCGCTCGGCGGCGAGCGCGACCAGCGCGGCGTCGCGTGGCGAGAACGCGCGCAGGGTGCGCCCGAGCAGGTACTGCGCGTAGCGCGAGCCGCGGAACGGCGTCGCCACGGCGACCATGCCGGCGACGCGCGGCCCGGCGGCCGACAGCATGACGCGCTTGCCGACGAGGCCGCCCTTGCTGTGGGCGACGAGGACGACGTCGTGCAGGTCGGACCGCTCGAGGAACGCCGCCGTGCGGTCGGCCGCCTCGGCGAACGGGCGCCGGTTGTAGCCGAGGCCGGGCACGGCGTGCACGGGGTGCCCGGCCCGGGCGAGGGCCGTCGCGATCGGCCCGAGGAGCTGCCACGTCTCGTAGACGCCGGGAAGGAGCACGACGGGGCTCGCGCCGCCGGGGCCGGTCGGGACGGGTCGGCGCGCGCGCAGGGCGCCCTGGACCTGGCGCGCGGCGACGTACGCGTAGTCCACCGCGCGGTCGCGCAGCCGCAGGGAGCGGGGCCAGCGGGGCGCCCTCACGGCAGGTCCCGGGGCAGGCCTTGGGGCAGGTCTCGCGGCAGTCCGCGCGGCAGTCCACCGGCATCACGCACGGCGGCGACGATCCCCTCCGGGTCGGCGTCCATCGCATGGTGGCGTCCCCGGACCTCGCGGAACATGCCGCGCGGCGCGGCGAGCGCGAGCTCGCGGCACCACCGGCGCGGCGCGATCGGGTCGAGCGCGCCCCGCACCACGACGAGACGCCCCGGCACGTGCGGCACGACGTCCTCGAGCCGGTGCGCCAGCATGTGCCGGACCTGGCGCGCGTAGTGCGGCAGCGAGCAGCGCAGCACGTAGTCGACGGCGAGCGTCGCGAGCGCGCGCGGCCGCTCGCCCACCGCGTCGCGCGCGAGCCGCAGCGCCTGGCGCGGCGCGCTGCGGGCGTGGCGGTCCGCCGTCGGCCCGACGAGCACCCCGGCGGGCGCCTCGCGGGGGTGGTCGGCCATGGCCTGGGCGACGACCTGCGCGCCCATCGAGTGGCCGACGAGCACGACGACGGGGCGCGGGGCGCCGTCGGGCAGGTCGAGCACGTGGCGGCGCACGTGCTCCGCGACGACGGCCGCGTGCTCCTCGATCGACACGTCGCGCGGCGCGCGGGGCGCCGCGCCGAAGCCGGGCAGGTCGATCGCGTGCACCGCGACCCGGGGGAGCGCGCCCGGCCGCAGGAGCGCGCGCCGCACCGGGTCGAACGCGCGCGCCGACGACCCGACGCCGTGCACGAGCACGACCACGACGTCGGGCGCCTCCGCCCCGGACACGTGCACGACGGCGGTGAGGTCGCCGACCGCGCAGCGCACCTCCGCGGTGCCTGCCGACGCTGCCGCCGAGGGCGTCGACGGCGCGGACGACGCGCCGGAGCGGGCCCGGGCGAACCGGACCCGCTCCGTGACGTGCGGGGTGTCGTCGCCGGCCGTGGCCGACGACGTGCTCCGGGTCGTCAGCTGACGTCTCCTCGCCACGCGCCCGTCTCGGCCCCGCGGGACTCGATGAACTCCTTGAACCGGGCGAGGTCGCCCTTGACGCGGCGCTCGTCGAGCTGGAGGACGTCGCCCACCTTCTCCACGACCCCCTCCGGCGTCCAGTCGAGCTGGACCGTGACGCGGGTCTGCGTGTCGTTCAGCCGGTGGAAGGTCACGACGCCCGCGTGGTCGGGGCCCGACGTGCTGTTCCACGCCACCCGCTCGTCGGGGTGCTGCTCGGTGATCTCCGCGTCGAACTCGCGCTCGACGCCGCCGATCTTCGTCTTCCAGTGCGTGTGCGTCGCGTCGAGCTGGCGGATCTCCTCGACGCCCTCCATGAAGCGGGGGAACTCCTCGAACTGGGTCCACTGGTCGTAGGCCGTGCGGACGGGGACGTCGACGTCGATCGACTGGGTGACCGTGCTCATCGGTGATACCTCCTGTGGTTGGCGGGCGGTACGACCACACCCTTCCCGGGGTCCGTCCCGCTCGCGCGGCGAACGGGGGTCGGCCTCACTCCAGCGCGCTCGACGGGTCTCCGGACGCCGGCTCGGCCGCGTCGGTGCGCGAGCCGAGGGAGTCGTCGCCCATGTCCTGCGCGTCCACGACGGCGAGCTCGTCGAGGAGGAACAGGAACGCGCGGGCGTAGGGGTTGTCGTCCACGCGCTCCCGGACGTCGGACCAGTCGATCTGCTCGCGCATCGCCCGCGCGACCGGCAGGAGCCGCGAGAAGTCGCAGTAGTGCTCGCCGAGGACGCGCAGCTTCGACGCCATGATCTCGGTCGCGGACAGCACGGGCATGCGGACCGCGAGGACCTCGAGCTCGTCGGTGCGCGCGAGCAGGTCGTCGTCGATCGGCTCGCCGACCATCCGGTACAGGACGTCGATGAGCTCGCCCCCGTGGTACGCCTTGAAGAGCCAGTTCTCCGTCGGCTCCGTGATCTCGAGCCCCGCCTCGCGCAGCACCTCGCGCGCCCGGTCCACGTCGACCTCGCGGATCGCGAAGTCGGCGTCGTGGCTCGGCTCCGGCGCCCCGCGCGCCCACGCCGCGTAGCCGCCGACGAGCGCGTGCGGGATCTCGGCCTCGGCCAGCGCCGCGGCGGTCATCCGGAGGCCGTCGTGCAGTGCGTCCCTGTCGTCCACCATGCCCAGGGTCTACACCACCCCGGGGGTGCTGGCACGTCGCCACGGGGGAGCGGCCGCCCGGCCGAGCGCGTGCGGCGTCGGGCCGTGGTCCCCACAATCGGGAGGGTGCGCCTCGCGACGTTCAACATCCTGCACGGGCGGTCGCTCGTCGACGACCGCGTCGACGTCGACCGCTTCGCCGGTGCCGTCCGGGCCCTCGACGCGGACGTCCTCGCGCTCCAGGAGGTGGACCGGGACCAGCCCCGCTCGCACCGCGCCGACCTCACCGCGGTCGCGGCCGAGGCGGCGGGCGCCGTCGACCACCGGTTCGTCGCGACGCTCGTCGGCGAGCCGGGCGTGTGGACCGCGCCGACGGGGGAGCACCAGCCGGGGCGCGCCGCCTACGGGATCGCCGTCGTGAGCCGGTACCCCGTCACGGCGTGGCGCACCGTCCTGCTGCCCGCGCCCCGCACGCGCGTGCCCGTGCGCTTCCCCGGGCGCCGGCTGCCGACGCTCGTGCGCGACGAGCCGCGCGCGGCCCTCGTCGCGCGCGTCGAGGCGCCGGGCGGGCCGGTGACGGTCGTGTGCACGCACCTGACCTTCGTGCCCGGGCGCAACCTCACGCAGCTCGTGCGGCTCACCCGGGAGCTCGCCGCCGACGTGCCCGACGGCGAGCCCGTCGTCCTGCTCGGCGACCTCAACATCGAGGCGCCCCAGGCCGCGCGCACGAGCAGATGGCGCCCCCTCGCCTCCGCGCCGACGTTCCCCGTCGGCGAGCCCGCGCGCCAGCTCGACCACGTGCTCGCCCACGGCCCGGTCCGGGCGACGGCGCCCGCCGTCGCGGTCGACACGGGGCTGTCGGACCACCGGGCGCTCGTCGTGCCCGTCGCGCTCGGCGGGGAGCGGCACGCGTCCCCGACCCGCGCGCACGCGGCGGACGAGGACCACGCGCCGCCCACCGCGGGCGCGGGAGAGCCGCGACGGCGGGCCGGCCGGGCCGCCGAGGGCTGACCACCACGCCGTTCGTGAGCCCCGTCACACGGACGTGAGGGGCTGGTTCCGGGCGGGCGACATAGATTAGCCTCACCTTTGTGAGTGGAACCTCAGCTGCCTCGGTCGCGCCGGGCCTGCCCGGCGCCCCGGCGCTCGCGGGTCACGACCTGCGGCTGTCCTACGACGACCGCACCGTGGTCCACGGCGCCGCGCTCGAGCTCGCCCCGGGGGCCGTCACGGCCCTCATCGGGCCCAACGGCTCGGGCAAGTCGACCCTCCTGCGCTCGCTCGCGCGCCTGCACCGGCCCGACGCCGGGACCGTCGCCCTGGACGACGAGCCCGACGCGCTCGCGCTCCACGCCAAGGACTTCGCGCGGCGCGTGACGCTCCTGTCGCAGAGCCGGCCCACGCCGTCGGGCGTGAGCGTGCGCGACGTCGTCGCCTACGGGCGCCACCCCTACCGCGGCCGGTTCCGCTCGAACGACCCCGACGGCCCGCGCGCGATCGCGCACGCCATGGACGTCACGGGCATCACCGCGATGGCCGACCGCGGCGTCGACGAGCTCTCCGGCGGCGAGCTGCAGCGCGTGTGGCTCGCGACGTGCCTCGCGCAGGACACGAAGGTGCTCCTGCTCGACGAGCCGACGACGTACCTCGACCTGCGCTACCAGGTCGAGCTGCTCGACCTGGTCCGCGACCTGGCGAGCGAGCACGGCGTGGCCGTGGGCGTCGTGCTGCACGACCTCAACCAGGCCGCCGCGGTGGCCGACCACGTCGTCCTGCTCCACGGCGGCGTCGTGCGCGCCACGGGCCGGGCCGAGGACGTGCTCACGACCGAGCTCCTCACCGAGGTCTACGGCATCCACGTCGACGTCTACACGCACCCCCTCACGGGGCGCACGTGCTGCGAGCCGCTCGGCCGGCACGCCGCCCGGCTGGACGCGGCCGTCCTCGTCTGACCGCGGCGTCCGTCGCCGGGCCGCGACTCTCCGCACCTCTTCGTACTCCTCCGCACCGTCTCCGCACCGAACCCGAAGGACACCCATGCGCTCGACCACCCGTTCCCTCGCCGTGGGCGCCGTCGCGCTCGCGACCGCGCTCGCGCTCACCGCGTGCGGCACGACCGAGGAGCCCGCGACCGACGGCACGTCCGACGGCGCGACGACCGACGCCGCGTCCGGCCCGGTCACCGTCACCGACGAGCGCGGCGAGGTCACCCTCGACGCCCCGGCCACCGACATCGTCTCGCTCGAGTGGGGCCTCACGGAGAACCTCGTGGCGCTGGGCGTCGAGCCCGTCGGCCAGGCGGACGTCGAGGGCTACAACACGTGGGACACCGTCGCGCCGATCGACGCGAGCACGCCCGACGTCGGCACGCGCGGCGAGCCCAGCCTCGACGCGATCTCCGCTCTCGAGCCGGACCTCGTCGTGACGACCACGGACCTGCCGGAGAACGTCATCGCGCAGATCGAGGAGGTCGCGCCGGTGCTCGCGCTGCGCGGCTCCGACGGTGAGGACCCCATCGGCTACATGCGCTCCACGGTCGAGACGCTCGGCACCGTGACGGGCCGCGAGGACGAGGCGGCCGCCGCGCTCGAGGAGTACGACGCGAAGATCGCCGAGGCCACCACCGCGCTCGACGAGGCGGGCCTCGCCGGGGCCGAGTTCACGATGGCCGACGGCTGGGTGACGAACGGCGCCGTCTCGATCCGCATGTACACGCCGGGCTCGTTCTTCGGCGCCATCGGCGAGGAGATCGGCCTCGTCAACGCCTGGACCGAGGGCGGCGACCCCGACTACGGCCTCGCGCAGACCGACGTCGAGGGCCTCACCCAGCTCGGCGACGTGCAGTTCCTCTACGTCGCGAGCGACTCCGAGGCGAACCCGTTCGAGGAGGGCCTCGCCGGCAACGCCGTGTGGGAGCAGCTCCCGTTCGTCACGGCCGGCGACGTGCACCGTCTGCCCGACGGCATCTGGATGTTCGGCGGCCCGCTGTCCGCCGCGGCCTACGCCGACGCGGTCGTCGAGGCCCTGACGGCCTGACGCGGCACCCCCGGGCGCGCACCCCGCCAGGACGACGAGAAGGCTGACGAGACCCACTGTGAGCAGGCGAGAGCAGCGCACCGCGCCGGAGCCGGACACCCTCCTCCTGGAGGACCCGGCTCCGGCCGTCGTCCCCGGCGCGGACGGCCCGGAGGGCGGCGTCCCCCCGGGCGTCGGCGCCGCCCCGGGCCCGACGGCGACCGCCCCCCGCGCGCGGACGTCGCGCCTCGGGGTCGCGGGCGCGTTCCTCGCGGCGGTCGTCGTCGCGCTCGCGCTCGCCGCCGTGCACCTCACGCAGGGCACGGCCGACGTCGGCCCGCTCGACCTGCTGCGCCTCGCGACCGGGGGAGACGGGGTCGACCAGACGGTCGCCGTCCTCGTCGCGTCGCGCGTGCCGCGGCTCCTCGCCGGCCTGCTGCTGGGGGTCGCGCTCGGCGTCGCCGGCGCGGTGCTCCAGTCGGTCGCCCGCAACCCGCTCGCGTCGCCCGACACGCTCGCGGTCAACGCGGGCGCCTACCTCACGGTCGTCGTGGTCGCCGCGTTCGGCCTCTCCGTCCCGTTCTACCTCCAGGGCGGCCTCGCGTTCCTCGGCGGGCTCGCCGCGGCCGGGCTCGTGCTCGTCCTGGCGCGCGGCGGCGCCGACGGGCCGACCCGGCTCGTGCTCGCCGGCTCCGCCATCATGCTCGCGCTCCACTCGCTGACGACGGTCCTCCTCGTGCTGTTCGAGCAGGAGACGATGGGCCTGTTCGCGTGGGGGAGCGGCTCGATCGTCCAGTCGGGCACGCGCACGGTCACGATGGCCACGCCCGTCGTCGTGGTCGGCGTCCTCGCCGCGCTCGTCCTCGCGCGCCGGCTCGACCTCCTCGGCCTCGGGGACGACGCCGCGACCGTCCTCGGCGTCGACGTGCGCCGCACGCGCGTCGCCTCGGTGCTCGTCGCCGTCCTGCTCGCCTCGATCGCCGTGACCGTCGCCGGGCCGGTCGGGTTCGTCGGTCTCGCGGCGCCCGTCGTGGCCCGCCTCGTCGCACGTCGCGTGCCCGGGCTCGGGCGGCACGTCCTCCTCCTGCCCTTCGCGGCCCTCGTCGGCGTGGTCGTCGTGCTCGGCGCCGACGTCCTGCTCCGCCTCCTGCTGCCCGGGACGCTCTCGATCGCGGTGCCGACCGGCATCGTCACGACCGTCCTCGGCGCGATCCTGCTCGTGTGGCTCGCGCGCCGCCTGCGCGACTCGGGGCCCGCGTCGTCCCGCGGCGGGCACGGTGCGCTGAGCCGGCCGCGCTCGCGGCGCGCGGTCGTCGTGGTCGTGGTCGTCCTGTCGTTCGCCGTCGCCGCGGCCGCCGTCGCGGGCCTCCTGCTCGGCGACCGGGTCGTGCTGCTGGGCGACGTCGCCAACTGGTGGGCCGGCGTCGCCGGCCGGCACGTGACGTTCGTGCTCGACCAGCGCGTCCCGCGCGTGCTCGCGGCCCTCCTCGCGGGCGCCGCGCTCGCGCTCGCCGGCACGATCGTGCAGGCCGTGTGCCGCAACCCGCTCGCGGAGCCGAGCCTGCTCGGCGTGACGTCGGGCGCCGGCCTCGGTGCCGTGACGATGATCCTGCTCGTCCCCGGCGTCGGGATCTGGCCGATGTCCGCCGCCGCAGCGATCGGGGCCTTCGCCGTGTTCGGGCTCGTCTACGGGCTCTCCTACCGCGGCGGGCTGAGCTCCGACCGGCTCGTGCTCATCGGCATCGGCGCCCAGGCCGGGGTGATGGCGATCATCACGCTGCTCGTCGTCGTCGTCGCGCCGTGGGACGTGAACCTCGCGCTCACGTGGCTGTCGGGCTCCACGTACGGGCGCACGCTCGAGCAGCTGATCCCCGTCGCGCTCGCGCTGCTCGTGCTCACCCCGCTCACCGCGGTGTTCCGGCGCGACCTCGACGTCGTGGCGCTCGACGACGACACGCCGCGCGTCCTCGGCGTCGCGCTCGACCGCACGCGGCTGCTCCTGCTCGGCGTCGCCGCGCTGCTCACCGCCGCGGCCGTGTGCGCCATCGGGGCGCTCGCGTTCGTCGGCCTCGTCGCGCCGCACGCCGCCCGCGCGCTCGTCGGGTCGCGGCACTCCCGGGTCGTGCCCGTCGCGATGCTGCTCGGGGCCCTCCTCGTGTCCGTCGCGGACACGCTGGGCCGCGTCGTCATCGCGCCGGGGCAGATCCCCGCGGGTCTCGGCACCGCGCTGCTGGGCGCGCCGTACTTCGTTCACCTGCTCTGGCGCAGCCGCGGCCGCGGAGCGTGACGTGTCTCACCCCGCCGGGCGCAGGTCCGCGTCCCGGACGGGTTGACCCCGCCGTGGGCGCGTAGGTTAGCCTCACCTGTGTGAGCCAGACCGTCGTCGCACCCCGCACCCGCGCTCGTCGTCCCGTCGCCCGTGCGACCGCCCCCTGGCGCTTCTTCGACGTCGAGGTGGCGCGGGTCGAGCAGCTCTCGCCGAGCTTCCGCCGCTTCACCTTCACCGGCCCGGAGCTCGACCTCTTCGGCGACCCGGGGCTCGACGTCCGGATCAAGTTCGTGCTCCCCGCGCTCGACGGCGGCTACGAGCACCTCGTGCGGGACGCCGAGTCCTGGTACGCCGCGTGGCGCGACCAGCCCGAGGAGCGCCGCAACCCGCTGCGCACCTACACGACCGTCGCGGTGCGCCCCGAGGCGCGCGAGGTCGACGTCGACGTCGTGCTGCACGGCGACACCGGCCCCGCGTCGCGCTGGGCGCTCGCCGCCGAGGTCGGCACGCCGCTCGTCCTGCTCGGCCCGGACGCCACGTTCGACGGCCCCGCGGGCGGCATCGAGTTCCGCCCGCCCACCCGCCCGCACGCGCTCCTGCTCGCGGGCGACGAGACCGCGCTGCCCGCCATCGCGGCGATCTGCGAGGACCTGCCCGCCGACGCGTGGGGCGAGGTCTACGTCGAGGTCCCGCACGTGGGCGACGCGCGCGACCTCGTGACCCCGCCCGGGGTGCGCGTGACGTTCCTCGCGCGCGACGACGTCCCCGGCGGGCCGCACGACGCCCACGGCGCGCGCCTCGTGCCGGCCGTCAAGGAGGCCGCCGCCCGCATGCTCGGTGCGGGCGTCCTCGGGACGGACCCTCCCGTCCAGTGCCGCACCGCGGAGGACCTCGAGGACGTCGACGTCGACGCGTCGATCCTCTGGGAGGTCCCGGGGCTCCTCGACGAGGAGACCGTCCTCTACGCGTGGCTCGCGGGCGAGGCGAGCGCCATCAAGACGCTGCGTCGCCACCTCGTCGCCGACCTCGGCGTCGACCGCCGCGCCGTCGCGTTCATGGGCTACTGGCGCGAGGGCCGCGCCGAGAGCTGACGCCCGGTCGTCGGGCGGCGTCGGCTCAGTACGGTGTCGTCGTCTCCCACCGCAGCCGCGGACGCCAGGGCATGGACAGGGCGAGGGCCAGGAACCCCTCGAACGCGTCCTCCAGGACGTCGCCGCCGCTCGTGGTGACCCGATAGCGCCGGATCCCACGACCTGAGCCCACCTCGATCGTGCCAGCGACGGCGGCCTCGACCACCGCGTCGATCGTCGCCACGCTCGACGCGGTGCGGGGGAGCTCCCACCCCGGGCATCGATCGATGCCCACGACGATGCCCTCGGCGTCGTGCATGACCCAGACCTCGGCCGCTCCGTCGGCTCGGGGCGTGACCGAGAACCCCTCCGCGCCGCCGTCCTCGTGGGGCAGCGAGACCTCGGCGCGGCCGCGGAGCTCATCGCGCCAGCGCAGGGCCAGCTCATGGAGTGCGGCGGTGGTGTCGTCCGCGGGCAGCGGCGGGGCGTGCGTCATGCGCACAGGGTGGCACGAAAAGAGAGGCCCGACCGGCCTCCCTCTCCAACGTATAGCGCACGGGGGGTCTTGCGGCAAGGCCCCCTCGGGGGCGCAGAATCTCCGCTCGTGCGCGGGTCGTCGTGGCCCGTGCGTCCCTCCGCAGGACCCGGACCGGAGCTGATGACGTTGCCCGACGCCCCCGTGACCGCCACCACCGACCCGTCCCGCCGCCCGTCGACCCACTCCACCGCGGACCAGGACCCGCAGCCCGCGCCGTTCTTCGACCTGCCCGCGCGGCTGGCCGCGAAGGCCGACCCGGCGCTCGTCGACCCCGACGAGCGCCACTTCGCGGCGGTCGCCGCGAGCCTCGAGCACTCCGTGGCCGACCTCGCGCAGCGTCTCGACGCGGCCCGGCGCGCGCCGGGTGGGAGCGGCACCGAGGCGCTCGAGCGCGACCAGGAGATCCACCGCCTCAGCAGCCAGTTGCGGCTGCTCCAGCGCTACGGCGTCGACCTGTGCCTGGGCCGCATGACGTTCGCCGACGGCTCCGCCCCGGTGTACGTCGGGCGCGTGGGCCTCACCGACCCCGCGGGGGAACGCCTGCTCGTCGACTGGCGCTCGCCCGCCGCCGAGCCGTACTTCGCGGCCACGCCCGCCCGGCCGCTCGGCCTCGCGGCGCGGCGCCGGTACCGGTGGGCGCGCGGGCGCGTCACCGACTACTGGGACGAGGAGCTCGTGCCCGACGGCGCGGGGTCGAGCGTGGCGCTCGACGACCAGTCGGCGTTCGTCGCGAGCCTGGGCGCGAGCAGGTCGCCGCGCATGAGCGACGTGCTCGGCACGATCCAGGCCGACCAGGACGCGATCGTGCGCGCGGGCTCGCGCGGCGCGCTCGTCGTCGACGGCGGCCCCGGCACGGGCAAGACGGTCGTGGCGCTGCACCGCGCGGCCTACCTGCTGTACGCCGACCCGCACGTGGGCGGCGGGCACGGGGGCCGACACGGTGGTGGGCACGCTGGCGGGCACGGTGGTGGGCACGGCGGCGTGCTCGTCGTCGGGCCCAGCCGTCCCTACCTCGCGTACGTGGCCGACGTGCTGCCCGGCCTCGGCGAGGAGGGCGTGCAGACCTGCACGCTGCGCGACCTCGTCCCCGAGGGCGCGACGGCGCGCGCGGAGGCCGACCCCGAGGTGGCCCGGCTCAAGGCGTCCGCCGCGCTCGTCGCCGCGATCGAGCCCGCCGTGCGGTTCTCCGAACGCCCGCCCGCCGAGGGCAGGGAGGTCGAGACGCCGTGGGCCGACGTCTGGCTCTCCACCGCCGACTGGGCGGAGGCGTTCGAGTCCGTCGACCCGGGCACCCCGCACAACGAGGCGCGCGACGACGTCTGGGCCGCGCTCGTCGAGATCCTCGTGGACAAGGCGTGCGGGGGAGCCGCGGAGGACGGCGTCGACGTCGAGGCCGACGACGTGCGCCGCGCCCTGCGCGCCCACCGCGGGCTCGGTGCCGCGTTCGACCGCGCGTGGCCCCTCGTGGAGCCGACGGACCTCGTGGCCGACCTGTGGTCCGTGCCCGCCTACCTGCGGCTGTGCGCGCCGTCGCTCACGCCCGAGCAGGTGCGTGCGCTCCAGCGCCCGGACGCGCACGCGTGGACGACGGCGGACCTGCCCCTGCTCGACGCCGCGCGCCGTCGGCTCGGCGACCCGGAGGCGTCACGCCGACGCCGCCGCAACGAGGCCGCCGTGGCGGCGGAGCGCGCGCGCATGGACGACGTCGTCGACCACCTCGTGGCGACCGACGACAGCGAGCTCGGGGTCATGCAGATGCTCCGCGGCGAGGACCTGCGCGACGCGCTGGTGGACGACGGCGCGCTCGTCGTCGCGACGCCGGACCGCCTCGCGGGGCCTTTCGCGCACGTCGTCGTCGACGAGGCGCAGGAGCTCACCGACGCCGAGTGGCAGATGGTCCTCAGCCGCTGCCCGTCGCGCAGCGTCACGGTCGTCGGGGACCGCGCCCAGGCCCGCCACGGCTTCCCCGAGGGCTGGCGCGAGCGGCTCGCGCGCGTGGGCTTCGCCCGCGTCGAGGAGGCGTCGCTGAGCGTCAACTACCGCACGCCGCGGGAGATCATGGCCGAGGCGGAGCCCGTCGTCCGGGCCGCGATCCCGGGCGCGAACGTCCCGACGTCGGTGCGCAGCACGGGCGTGCCCGTGGCCCACGGGGCGGTCGCGGACCTCGACGCGGTCCTCGGCGCGTGGCTCGCCGAGCACGCGGACGGCACGGCGTGCGTCATCGGTGCCACCGAGCCGTCCGGGCCGTCCGGGTCGTTCGGGCCGTCCGGCGAGGAGTCGGGCGGCAGGGTCGGTGGCGCCGGTGGCGAGGGCGAGGGGTCCGCGCGGGTGCGGTGGCTCACGCCCGAGACGGCGAAGGGCCTCGAGTTCGACCTCGTGGTGCTCGTCGAACCGCAGGCGTTCGGCGACGGCGTCGAGGGCGCGGTCGACCGCTACGTCGCGATGACGCGCGCGACGCAGCGGCTCGTCGTCCTCGAAGGCTGACCACCGCGCACGACCTGAGGGCCGGCGGGGTGCCCGGGGTGCCTCAGGTCGTGCGCGGCAGGGTGGGACGGGTCAGGCGACCGGGACGGCCAGGTCCTCGACGACCTCGACACCGGGCAGGCGGCCCAGCAGGTCGCCGGGGAGCAGCAGCTTCGAGCGCCGCACGCCGCTGCCGATCAGCGCGAGCGCGCCGTCCGTCACGACGCGGGAGTCGACGAGCACGCGCCACCCCTCGGGCAGCCCGACAGGCGTGATGCCGCCGTACTCCATCCCGGACTCGGCCGTCGCGCGGTCGGTCGGCAGGAACGACGCCTTGCGCACGTCGAGCAGCTTGCGGACGCGTGTGTTGACGTCGGCGCGCGTGTGGGCCCGCACGACGGCGGCGGCGACGCGCTCGTCGCCCGCCCGTGCGCCGCCCACGACGACGCAGTTCGCCGACGCCTCGACGGGCAGGTCGAACGCGGCGTTGAGCGTCGCGGTGTCCGCGAGGTCGGGGTCGATCTCCGTCACGGCGACGAGCGTCGCGACGTCCGGGTCGACGTCGGCCCACCGGCGCAGCGCGTCGGCGGTCACGGGGGCGACGAGGTCGAGGTGGTCGAGCGCCGGCTCCCAGGTGAGCGAGCCGAGCGTGGGCAGGGTCGTGCGGGCGTCCATGGCGTCAGCCTGCCACCCCGGCGGGCCGCCGCGCGGGAGAGGCCGGATGCCGAACACACCCCCGGAGCCCCTCGAGCCCGCCGAGCATGCGGGCGCAGCCCGTGCCGCCCGCCGGACGGGCGACAGCCGCATGGTCGGCGGGGGAGGAGGGTCAGGTAGAGGTCGAGGGTTTCGGGCAAGTCTCCAGTGGGGGTCGAAGGTTGGGGTGGGCATCTCGGACGAAGCAGGCGCCTCCGACCTGCGGAGTTGACACCTCGGAGCGGCGGTCGTTCACTGGAAGTGTTCGAACGTGTGTTCGAACGCCCAGCGGGTGCAGCACACCGCCCGCAGCAGTCGACGCGCGGTGCGCGTCCCGTCCGAGCAGCATCCCGGGAGGCGAGATGACCCTTCTCGCCGACCCCGCCGAACGGGCGGGGGCACCAGGCCCGACGGCTGCGGCCGTCGACAAGGCCGAGCGCGCCCGTGCCGTCCTGCGCCGTGCGGAGGAGCGTACGGGCGTCCGCCGACACCGTCCCGTCGTCGCCCCCGCGGCCCCGGAACCGCTCACCGCCCCGGCGGCACCGACCGTCGTCCCACGCACCGAGACCGCCCCGCGTGCCGACACCGTCCCGCGCGCCGGCACCGCACTCCTCGCCGAGGTCGCCCCGCTCGCGGACGCCGCCGCCTCGCCGGTCGTGCGGCCCGTCCCCGCGCCGTCCGACCCTCCGGCGCGCGCCCGCACCCGCCACGTCCGGACCTCGGGCGCGAGCCGGGACGCGGGCACGGACGAGCGGGTGTGGCCGGTGCACGACGCGCTCGCGCCGCTCCTCCCGATCGGCGCGCTGCAGCGCGGCACCGTGCTGGCGGTGCGCGGCTCGACGAGCCTCCTGCTCGCGCTCGTCGCGCGGCCGTCGCGGGCCGGGGCGTGGACCGCCGCCGTCGGGTTCCCCGCCGTCGGGCTGCTCGCGGCCGCCGACGCCGGCGCCGACCTCGACCGCGTCGTGCTCGTCCCGCGCCCCGGCCCGGACGCGGCGCTCGCGATCTCGGCGCTCGTCGACGGCCTGGACGTCGTGGTCGTCGGGCCCGACGCCGCCCTCACCGACCCCGACCGACGGCGCCTGGCCGCGCGGGCGCGCGAGCGCGGGGCGCTGCTCGTCGCCGCGGGGACGTGGCCGGGCGCGCACGTCGCGCTCACCGTGACGGGCGGCGGCTGGTCCGGGGCGGACCGCGGCGCGGGCTGGCTGCGCCGTCGCACCCTCGTCGTCGAGCGCGCGGGCCGCGGGGGAGCCGCGCGCCCCGCGCGGCTCGAGGTCGAGCTCCCGCTCGGCCACGAGGACTGGCCCGCGTTCCTCGCCGAGGACGCCCGCGGCCCCCGGCCCGCGGCCGGGACCGGCGCCGTCGCGGCCGGGACCGCCGAGACCGCCCACGAGACCGCCCGGGCCGACGACCCCGACCGGCCTTCCCGGCTCCGGCTCGTCGGATGACCACGAGCCCGACCCGCACGGCGGCCCTGTGGGTGCCGGACTGGCCGGTGCTCGCGGCGATGGCGGTGCGCGACGTCCCCGCGCACGTCCCCGCCGCGACGCACGACGGCCGCCGCGTCGTCGCCGTCTCCGCGACCGCGCGCGCCCACGGCGTGCGCCGGGGCATGCGCCGCCGTCGGGCCCGCGAGTGCTGCCCCGAGCTCGAGCTGCTCGACGTCGACGACGCGCGCGACGCCCGCGAGTTCGAGCCCGTCGCGCTCGCGGCCGAGACCGTCGTCGCGGGGCTGGAGATCACCCGGCCCGGCCTGCTGCTCCTGCCCGCCGCCGGTGCGAGCCGGTACCACGGGTCCGACGCCGCGCTCGCGGAGGCGCTCGTCGCGCGCGTCGCCGAGCGCACCGGCCACGAGAGCCAGGTGGGCGTCGCCGACGGCATCCTCGCCGCCGTGCTCGCCGCGCGGGACGCCGCCGTCGTCCCGCCCGGCCGCTCCGCCGCGTTCCTCGCGCCGCGGCCCGCGCGCGACCTCGTGCACGTCACCGCCCGTCCGGACGCCGCCGTCGCGGTCGACGAGCTCGTGGACCTCCTGGGCCGGCTCGGCGTGCGCACCCTCGGGGCGCTCGCGGCCCTGCCGCCCGCGACCGTCGAGGGGCGCTTCGGCGACCTCGGCGCGTGGGCGCACCGGCTCGCGCGCGGCGAGGACCTGCGCCCGCCCGCGCGGCGCCGCGTCGAGCCCGACGTCGCGGTGAGCGCCGAGCTCGACCCGCCCGCCGAGCGCGTCGACGTCGCGACCTTCGCCGCGCGCCGGCTCTCCGAGGACCTGCACGACCAGCTCGTCGCGCGCTCGCTCGTCGCCGGGCGCCTGCGCATCACGGCGCGGACCGTCGAGGGCGACGACCTCGAGCGCACCTGGCGGCTCGACGGGCCGGGCGCGATGAGCCCGGCGCGCCTCACGGACAAGGTCCGGTGGCAGCTCGAGGGCTGGCTCACCACCACGTCCGTCCGCGCCGGGCGCGCGGCCCGGGCCGGTCGCGGAGGAGAGCGGGGCGGCTCGCCCGGCGGGGCCGACGTCGTCCCGGGCGTCGCGCCGCTGGCCCGCCTGTCCCTCACGGCCGAGGAGGTCGTGCCCGCGGGGGCGGAGCAGCCGCGCCTGTGGGGCGCGTCGAGCGGCGAGGACGCGCGGGCCCACCGCGCGCTCGGGCGCGTGCAGGGCATCCTCGGGGGCGACGCCGTCCTGCGCGTCCAGGTCCAGGGCGGCCGCGACGCGACCGACCGCGTGCACCTCGTGCCGTTCGGGGAGGACGTCGTGCGCCCGCGCGACCCGGCCCTGCCGTGGCCCGGCGCGCTGCCGAGCCCCGCCCCCGCGCTCGTGCCCGTCGAGCCGCAGGACGTCGTCGTGCTCGACGACGCCGGGCGGCCCGTCGTCGTCGACGCGCGCCTCGCGATGAGCGGCGAGCCCGCGACCGTGCGGTGGCCGGCCCCCGCGCCGGAGGAGGGCCCGCGCCGTGCGGCGGCGCCCCGGGACGAGACGGCGCTGCCCGGGCCCGGGTCCGCGCGCGCCGTCGTGGACTGGGCCGGGCCGTGGCCGCTCGCCGAGCGCTGGTGGACGCCCGCGCCCCGGCGCCGCGTGCACGTGCAGGTCCTGCTCGACGACGGCCGCGGCCTGCTCCTCGCGAGCGCGCGCGGGCGGTGGACCGTGGAGGGGCTGTATGACTGACCGGACCACCGGCCCGCGCTACGCCGAGCTCCACGCGCACTCGGCGTTCAGCTTCCTCGACGGCGCGTCCCACCCCGAGGAGCTCGCCGCCGAGGGCGCGCGGCTCGGGCTGTCGGCGCTCGCCGTCACCGACCACGACGGCCTGTACGGCGTCGTGCGCTTCGCCGAGGCCGCGCGCAAGGTCGGTCTCCCCACCGTCTTCGGGTCCGAGCTGCACCTGCCCGCGCCGACCGCGACCGGCGCGCCCGTGCTCGACCCGCCCACCGGCGTCCCTGACCCGCGCTCGACCCACCTGCTCGTGCTCGCGCGCGGCACGCAGGGCTACCGCAACCTGTCGCGCGCGATCGCGACCGCGCACCTCGCGACGGGCACCAAGGGCGCCGCCGACTACCGCCTCGAGCAGCTCGCGGCGGAGGCCGCCGGGCAGTGGCTCGTGCTCACCGGGTGCCGCAAGGGCGCGGTGCGGCGCGCGCTCGTCACGTCCGGGCGCGCCGCGGCCCGCCGCGAGCTCGACCGTCTCGTCGCCCTCTTCGGCGCCGACAACGTGGCCGTCGAGATCACCACGACCGACGACCCGCGCGACGCCGACCTGCACGCGGCGCTCGCCGACCTCGCCGCCGACGCCCGGCTGCCGCTCGTCGCGACGACCGCCGCGCACTACGCCCACCCGCGCGACGCCGACCTCGCGGGGGCGCTCGCGGCCGTGCGCGCGCGCTCGTCGCTCGACGACCTCGACGGCTGGCTGCCCGGTGCCCCGACGACCCACCTGCGCTCCGCGGCGGAGATGCTCGCGCGCCACCCTCGGCACCCGCAGGCCGTCGCGACCGCGGCGGCGCTGGGGGACGAGTGCGCGTTCGACCTGCACCTCGTCGCACCCGACCTGCCGCCCTACCCGGTGCCGGACGGGCACACCGAGGCGACCTGGCTGCGCGAGCTCGTGCGGCGCGGCGGCGAGGACCGGTACGGGCCGCGCGGCCAGGAGAAGATCACGGGCGCGTGGGCGCAGATCGACCACGAGCTGCGCGTCATCGAGGACCTGCACTTCCCGGGGTACTTCCTCGTGGTCTACGACCTCGTCGAGTTCTGCCGCAGGAACGGGATCCTCGCCCAGGGGCGCGGCTCGGCCGCGAACTCCGCGGTCTGCTACGCGCTCGGCATCACGGCCGTCGACGCGGTGAAGCACGGCCTGCTGTTCGAGCGCTTCCTCGCTCCTGAGCGCGACGGCCCGCCGGACATCGACATCGACATCGAGTCGGCACGGCGCGAGGAGGTCATCCAGCACGTCTACGAGACGTTCGGGCGCACGCACGCCGCGCAGGTCGCGAACGTCATCTCCTACCGGCCGAAGTCGGCGGTGCGCGACGCGGCCCGGGCGCTGGGGTACGACGTCGGGCAGGCCGACGCGTGGAGCAAGTCGATCGAGCGGTGGGGGTCGCTGCGCGGTCCCGACCCGTCGTCGCCCGCGGCCGACCGGGCGGCGAAGGAGCGGGCGATCGCGGCGAAGACCCCGGGGCCCACCGGCCCGGCCGCGCCGCGGGTCACGACGCGCACCGCCCGGAAGGACGCCGCGACGTCGCGCCTGTGGGGGAGCCGGGACTGGTCGCCCGACCTCACCGGCCGGGGCGCGCGCGTCGTCGACCCGCTCGCCGTGGACGAGGGCGACGTCCTGCGCGCGGACGACACGCACGACGTCGTGCCCGCGCACCGGCCGCCGTCGGCCGCGCAGGAGGGCGAGATCCCGGACGCGGTGCTCGACCTCGCCGACCGGATGCTGCGCCTCCCGCGGCACCTGGGCATCCACTCGGGCGGGATGGTCATGTGCGACCGCCCCGTCATCGAGGTGTGCCCCGTCGAGTGGGCGCGCATGGAGGGCCGCACCGTCCTGCAGTGGGACAAGGAGGACTGCGCGGACGCGGGGCTCGTGAAGTTCGACCTCCTCGGCCTCGGGATGCTCACGGCGCTGCGCATCGGGTTCGACCTCGTGGAACGGCACGAGGGCGGCCCGCGCCTCGCGCTGCACACGCTGCCCGAGGACGATCCGGCGGTGTACGACCTGCTGTGCGCGGCCGACACCGTCGGCGTGTTCCAGGTCGAGTCGCGCGCGCAGATGGCGACGCTCCCGCGCCTGCGACCCCGGACGTTCTACGACATCGTCATCGAGGTCGCGCTCATCCGCCCGGGTCCCATCCAGGGCGGCTCCGTGCACCCGTACATCAACCGGGCGCGGGGCCGGGAGGAGGTGACGTTCCTGCACCCGCTGCTGGAGAAGTCGCTCGGCAAGACGAAGGGCGTGCCGCTGTTCCAGGAGCAGCTCATGCAGATGGCGATCGACGTCGCGGGCTTCTCCCCGAAGGAGTCCGACCAGCTCCGGCGCGCGATGGGGTCCAAGCGGTCGGTCGAGCGCATGGAGGAGCTGCGGGGGCGGCTCATGGACGGGATGCGGGAGAAGGGCGTCACCGACCCGGCCGTGCGCGAGGAGATCTACGACAAGCTCAAGGCGTTCGCCGACTTCGGGTTCCCCGAGTCGCACGCGTACTCGTTCGCGTTCCTCGTCTACGCGAGCTCGTGGCTCAAGGTGCACCACCCCGCCGCGTTCTACGCGGGGCTGCTCGCGGCGCAGCCCATGGGGTTCTACTCGCCGCAGTCTCTCGTGGCGGACGCGCGCCGCCACGGCGTCACCGTGCTGCGCCCCGACGTCAACGCGTCCGACGTCGAGGCGACGGTCGAGCGGCTGCCCGCCGACCATGCGGCTGCGCCCGCCGAGCATGCGGGTACGGACCGCCCTGGCGCCTGGACGGGCGACAGCCGCATGCTCGGCGGGGAGGCGGGGGTCGATACCCGCTACGGGCCGGAGCCCGACCTCGGGCTCGCGGTGCGGCTCGGGCTCGCGAGCGTGCGCGGGCTCGGGAAGGACGCGGCTGAGCGCGTCGTCGCGGCGCGCGGGGCACCGGGGGAGGGGCGGGCGTTCAGCGACCTGCGCGACCTCGTGCGGCGCGTCGACCTCACGACCGCCCAGCTCGAAGGGCTCGCGACCGCCGGCGCGACCGACGGCCTCGGCGTGACGCGACGCGAGGCGCTGTGGGCGGCCGGCGCGCTCGCGCAGGAGGGTCCGGGGACGCTGCCGGGTGTGAGCGTCGGCGTCGACGCGCCGGCGCTGCCCGGCATGACCGACGTCGAGACCGCCGTCGCCGACGTCTGGGCCACGGGCGTGTCGACCGACTCCTACCCGACGCAGTACGTCCGCGACGGCCTCACCGCGGCCGGGGTGCTCACCGTCGTCGGCGCCGTGGCGGTGTCGCGCGAGATCGAGGAGGTCGACGAGGCGGAGCGCGCGGCGGGCGAGGTGCCGGGCACGCGCCCGCACCCGCCGTCGCGCGTCGCCGTGGGCGGCGTCGTCACGCACCGGCAACGGCCCGGGACAGCCGGAGGCGTGACGTTCCTGTCGCTCGAGGACGAGACGGGCATCCTCAACGTCGTGTGCTCGCCCGGGCTGTGGCAGCGGTTCCGGAAGGTCGCGCGCGGGTCCGCGGCGCTCGTCGTGCGCGGGCGGCTCGAGCGGGCCGACGGCGCCACGAACCTCGTCGCGGAGCACCTCGCGCCGCTCTCGCTCCAGGTCGGCACGACCTCGCGCGACTTCCGCTGACGCGCGAGGCGGGACCGCGGCGCCGCGGGCGGCATGGTAGGAACGGACCGGGTACCGCGCGGGCGACGACGCCCCCGGGCCCGGACCGTCTCGCCGACGAGAGGAAGCCCGCGATGCCGCCCCGCCTCACCGCCCGCACGATGCTCTGGACCGGGGTCGGCCTGACCGTCGGGAGCGCGCTCGTCCAGAACATCGGGCTCATGAACGTCACCTACGCGTTCGTCGGCACCTGGTTCGTGGGCGTGCTGCTCACCGTGCTGCAGGTCGCGTTCACCGGGGGCGTCGTGCTCGCCGCGGGGTCGTTCGTCGTGCGGGCGCTCCAGCCCGACGACGTCACCCCGCCCGGGCGGTCGCCCGCCGCGTCGCCGTGGGAGGACCGGGACAACCGGCTGTCCTGACCCGGGGCGCTCGCGGGCTGGTCGGCGGGCGCGGTCGGCGCGGCCTACGGGCCGACCGGCACCGCGACGCACACCTCGAACGTGTCCCGTGCGCGGCGCAGCAGGTACCGCACCTCCTGCGCCTCCTGCTCGTTCGCGTACTCGTCGCGGTAGCTCCAGCGCGCGTGCGCCCAGACGAGCGCGTCGCCGACCTCCTCGACCCCGACGAGGTGCGCGACCACGCCGACGAGCCCGCGCTCGCGGAACCCCCGGGCGAGCTCGGCCGTCGACGCGCGCACGTCCTCGGGGTCGCCGAGGAGCACCGAACCGGTCGTGCCGACGACGAGCGCCGGGAAGGCGTAGCTCTCGCCGATCGTGTCGAGGTCGCCCGTCGAGAGCGCGACGCCGTAGGTCGTGAGGAACGTGCGGACGTCGTCGGCGTTGAAGGACTCGGTGGAGGGCTCCATGGTCCCGTTCTACCCCGTCCGCCGCGCCCCGGCGCGGGCGGCGGGAGCTTCGGGGCCCGGGGTCAGGGCCGCAGGGCCGCGCCGACCTGCTCGAGGAGCGCGAGGTCGGCGAGGATCGTCGCGTGCTCGGCGGCGACCCGGCCCGCGTCGTCGGCGGGGTCCGCCGTCGTGCGCGCCGCGGTAGGCGCCGTCGTGGTGGTCCCGGGCGCGAGGACCGCGAGCCCGTGCTCGACCACCGGGACGAGGTAGTCGGCGTCGAGCACCACCTCGGTGCGCTCGACGCCGCGGGGCGTGCGCACCGCGACCGCGAACCCCGCGGTGGGGTGGGCGCCCGGGTCCAGGAGGAGCAGCCGGACGTCGACACCGCCCAGCCGCGTCGTGGCGACGATGCCGTCCGCCGAGCGCGTCACGGCGGGCGGCGACCACGCCGCCCCGGGCGGCGCACCGACGACGGCGCGCGCCGCCTCGACGACGTGGATGCCGAGGAAGAACAGCCCGTCGCGCTCGTCGTGCGGGTCCGCCGGGCCGGACACCTCGACGGCGGGCCCGGGCGGCGACGCCGCTGGCTTGGTTGGCGACGACGGTGCCGCGGCGACGCGCGGCGCGACGGAACCTCCGTCGGCGGTCGCGAGGGCGGCGCGCGCCGCCGCGACCTCGGGCGCGAACCGCAGCGCGGACGCCGTCGTCACGGCCGTGCCGTGCGCGCGCGCCACGTCGAGCGTCGCCCGCGCGTCGGCCACCGACGCGGCGAACGGCTTGTCCACGAGCACCGGGACGCCCGCCGCGAGGAGCGCACGGGTCGCGGCGCCGTGCCGCCGCCCCGCGCGGTGGGCGACGATGGCGGCGTCGACGCGCCCGACGACGTCGGGCACGGTGGCGTCGCCCGCGTCCAGGCGCAGCCCGCCGGCCGCGGCGAGCTCCGCGCGGCGACCGGGCTCCCCGTCGACGAGCGCCACGAGCCGCACGCCGGGCCAGCGCCGCTCGGCGGCCACGAGCCGCACGTAGTGGTCGGCGTGGGACGAGTCGAGACCGACGAGGGCGAGGCGCAGCACGCGGTCGATCGTCGCACGGACGGCCGAGCGGCCCGGTCCTCACCACGCCTGGGCGAGCAGCACCGCGAAGAGCTCGTCGGCGTCCGTCTCGAGCCCGCGCCCGGCGAACCACGCGGCCATCGTGCGGCAGTCGCGGAGCAGGAGCTCGGTGCCGAACGGGTTCGCCACGAGGTCCACGACCTGCGGCAGGTCGATGACGACGATCCGCTCGCCGTCCGCCAGGACGTTGTACGGCGACAGGTCGCCGTGCGCGTAGCCGAGCCGGGCGAGCACGGCCATGGCGTCGCGGACCTGGTCCCACCACGACGCGAGGAGGTCGCGGTCGGGCCGCGTGCGCGCGAGCCGGGGCGCGGCCTCGTGCGAGACGCCGTCGGACGTGCCGACGAACTCCATGAGGATCTCGTCGCCGTCGATCTGGACGGGGTACGGGACGGGCGCACCGGCCGACCACAGCTCGCACAGCGCGGCGAACTCCGCCGCGGCCCACTGCCCGGCCGCGACCTGGCGGCCGTAGCGCGACTTGCGGTCGAGGGCGCGACGGTCGCGCGTCCGGCGCACGCGGCGGTCCTCGGTGTAGACGGTGTCGCGCCGGAACGAGCGGTGGTCGAGGTCGCGGTAGCGCTTCGCGGCGAGCAGGCTGCGGCGCGCGGGGTCGCCGGGGACGGCCCGCTCCAGGAGGAAGACGTCCGCCTCCTTGCCGGTCTTGAGCAGGCCGAGCTCGGTGTCGAGGGCCGCGTCGGCCGTCACCACCCAGTCCGGGCGCGGCTCCGGCCCGCGCTGTCCCTTCTCGACGGCGGACCACGTGGACCAGCGCTGGTCGTCGCCGAGCGCCGCGTCGAGGACGCCGGCCTCGGCCTCGGCGTCGGCCAGGTCGGCGAGGCGCCGCAGACGGCGCGGCGGGGGAGTGCGGGGGTCGCGCGCCAGGGCGGGCGGGAGGGAGAGGTCGGGGTACGGCAGGTCGTGCTCGGGCACGGGGGCTCCTCGGGGGAGGGGAGCGCGCGTCGCCGCGGCCGCCGGGCGGCGGTCGGGGACGGTCGTCGCGAGCGGTCGTGGACCGGTCAGCGGCGGTGGGTGCTCCCGGGGGTGGTGGACACGCGAGCGGGGGTCGTCCAGCTCATGGCGGTCCTCCTCTCCTCCGGTGCCCGACGACGCGGGCGACGTGCTGCGACCGTCTCATCGCCGCGCGGCCCGGCGCAACGGATTTACGGCGGATACGATCGCGCCCATGACGGCGCCGTCGACGAGGGCTGCGGGACTGACGTCACGGGACGTCGAAGAACGCGTCGCCGACGGCAGGGTCAACCGGTTGCCGCCCCGTTCGGGGCGGACGACCTGGGACATCGTCCGGGCCAACACCGCGACGCGGATCAACGCCCTGCTCGGGGTGCTCCTCGTCCTGGCGCTGAGCACGGGCTCGCTCATCAACAGCCTCTTCGGTCTCGCGATCCTCGCCAACGCCGGCATCGGGATCGTCCAGGAGCTGCGCGCGAAGCGCACCCTGGACGCGCTGGCGATCGTGGGGCGGGCGCCCGTGCGCGTGCGCCGCGACGGGGCGGTGACGGAGGTCGACCAGGCGGACGTCGTCGTCGACGACGTCGTCGAGCTCGGCGCCGGGGACCAGGTCGTGGTCGACGGCCCGGTGGTCGAGTCCGCCTCGCTCGAGGTCGACGAGTCCCTCCTCACGGGCGAGGCCGACCCCGTCGTGAAGAGGCCCGGGGACCGCCTCCTGTCCGGGAGCTTCGTGGTGGCCGGCTCGGGCGCATACCGGGCGACGGACGTCGGCCCGGCCGCGTACGCCGCGCGGCTCGCGCACGAGGCGAGCGCGTTCACGCTCGTGCGCTCGGAGCTGCGGTCCGGTATCGACTCGATCCTGCGGGTCATCACGTGGCTGCTGGTGCCCGCGGGCGTCCTCACGGTGGTGAACCAGCTCGTCATCTCGCGGCAGGGGTTCCGGCAGTCCGTGCTCGGCATGGTCGCGGCCCTCGTGCCCATGGTCCCCGAGGGCCTGGTGCTCCTGACCTCCGTCGCCTTCGCGATCGGGGTGGTCCGGCTCGGTCGGCGGCGGTGCCTCGTGCAGGAGCTGCCGGCCATCGAGGGGCTGGCGCGCGTCGACGTGGTGTGCGCGGACAAGACGGGCACGCTCACGGAGAACGGGATGCGCCTCGCCCGGGTGGACGTGCTCGACGGCCCCCGGGACGAGGTGGAGCGCGCCCTGGCGGCGCTCGCCGCCCTCGACCCGCGGCCCAACGCGTCCGTCGCCGCGGTCGCGGAGGCGTTCCCGGACGCACCGGGCTGGCGGGCGACCGCCGTCGTCCCGTTCTCGTCGGCCACGAAGTGGTCCGGCATGTCGTTCGCGGACGCCGACGGCCCGCAGGGGAGCTGGGTGCTCGGCGCCGCGGACGTGCTGCTGGACCCCCGGTCCGACGTGGCCCGCCGGGCGACGGCGCTCGGCGCCGACGGCCTGCGGGTGCTGCTCGTCGCGTCGACCGACGCCCCGGTCGACGCCGTCGCCCCGGACGGAGGCGCCCCGGGGCACCTCGTCCCGCGGGCGCTCGTCGCGCTCGAGCAGCGGGTGCGCGCGGACGCCCGGCAGACGCTGGACTACTTCGACGCCCAGGGCGTCACGGTGAAGGTCGTCTCCGGTGACAACCCGGTGTCCGTCGCCGCGGTCGCGCGGTCCCTCGGCCTGGGCGGCCCCGAGACGTCGGTCGACGCCCGGACCCTGCCCGCCGACCGCGAGGAGCTCGCGACGGTCGTCGAGGGCGCCACGACGTTCGGCCGAGTGCGACCGGACCAGAAGCGGGCCGTCGTCGGGGCGCTGCGGGCGCGCGGGCACACCGTCGCCATGACGGGCGACGGCGTGAACGACGTCCTCGCGCTCAAGGACGCGGACATCGGCGTGGCCATGGGGTCGGGGAGCCCGGCCGCGCGGTCCGTGGCGCAGATCGTCCTGCTGGACGACCGCTTCGCGACGCTGCCGTCCGTCGTCGGGGAAGGGCGCCGGGTGATCGGGAACATCGAACGGGTCGCGCACCTCTTCCTCACCAAGACCGTGTACGCGGTGGTGCTGGCCGTCCTCGTCGGCCTCGCCGGGGTCGGTGCCTGGCTCCTCGGGGGAGCGCCCGTGTCCTACCCGTTCCTGCCGATCCACGTGACCGTCGCGGCGTGGTTCACCATCGGGGTACCCGCGTTCGTCATGTCCCTGGCGCCCAACGACGAGCGGGCGCGCCCGGGCTTCGTGCCGAGGGTGCTCCGGCTCGCGGTGCCCGCGGGCGTGTCGATCGGCGTCCTGACCTTCCTGTGCTACCTCGTGGTGGACCCGGGCGCGGGCGGGGCGTCGCTGGGCGGCCCGACGGACACGCTCGCCCCGGCGGAGGTCCGCGCGTCCACCGCCGCGCTCGTCACGCTGCTCGTGGGCGCCCTGTGGGTGCTCGCCGTCGTGGCGCGTCCGTACACGGCGTGGAAGGTGGTCCTGGTCGGCTTCTGCGCGGTGTTCTACGTGGCGCTCTTCAGCGTCCCTGCCGCGAGGGAGCTCCTGTCGCTCGACGTCTCCGACCCCGCCGCGCTCGGCGTCGGCCTGGCGTGCGGCTCGCTCGCGATCCTCCTCACCGAGGCGCTGCGGTGGTCGACAGCGCGCGTCCCCCGCGCCCGCGCCGTCGGCTGAGGACGGGCTCAGGCCGCCCCGGACGCGAGGACCTGGATCGCCGCCACCACGCGCTCGTACGTGCCCAGGGTGTCGAAGCCCATCTGGTCGAGCGCCGACCACACGAACCCGACCGTCGCGTACATCCCGACGGCCGTCGCGAGGATCCACTCGCGCACCGACCCCGTGGAGCCGAGCAGGGGGAGGGCGAAGCTCCCGCTCGGGCGCCACACGTCATCGACGACGAGCGAGCGCCGTACCCAGCGCGGCGAGCGGATCTTCACCGGCCACAGCAGCGGGGCGCCGTTGGTCGTGAGCACGTCGCCGAGGATGTGGATCGTGACGCCGAGCCCGACCGCGACGGGGAGCCAGTTCCACTCCTCCGGGGAGAACAGGGCGACGAGCACGGCGACGGTGAGCGACGTCACCCACGGCACGAGCTTGCCGCGCCGCGTGAGCTTGAGCGCCTTGAGCGCGAGCGCGACGAGCAGCACCGCGAGCAGCCCGCCGCCGACGTAGACCGTGCCGAAGCTGGCCGTCTCGACCGTGACGAGCCCCGCGAGCCAGGCGAGCGCGGTGAACACCGCGATGCCGAGGAACGAGTGCGTGCCCTGGCGGTGCCCGCCCGCGACCGTCTCCACGGCGTCGGACACCCACTCGCTCACGGGCGGCAGCGAGTGCGCGAACGTGCCGTTGTGGTGGTCGGCGTCGGGGAGGAGCGCGGCCCCGGCGCACACGACCGCACCCGTCATGACCCCGACCGACGACACGGGGTGCCAGCCGAGGGCGAACGGGGCCGTCGACGTCACGGCGATCCACGCCGCCGCACCGGTCGCGGCGTGGTTGGCACCCATCATGGCGGCGCATCTCCTGTCGTCGGGCCCGCGCACGGTTCGTCGGCGTCGGGAGGTCTGTCCGGAACGTCCGGAACCCTACCCGGTGCCGCCGACAGTCCCGGTCGACCGCCCGGAAGGCCGACGACCTGCGCGCCGACGACGAGAAAAGTGTGCCAAGCGGCCGAGCGTCATCCGGGGCCGGTCGCCGGAGCCCGACCGGCCGAGCCCTGACGGGGAGGCGGAGGCCGTGTCCTGCGCGGAGGGCGCGCGGGGAGCCGGGGGTGGCACGGGGGGCGGGGGGCGGGCGAGCTCGTCTGCGGTGAGGAAAGGCCGGCAGGCGGGATATCCGGGTGGTGCGCGGGCCGCGGTCGAAGATTCTCCGACGAATTCGGGAAATGGGGTTGTGTGGTTCAGGAAAGGCGCGTACGGTCTACCTCGGTCGACGACATTCCGGTGCGTGGACCACCCGACATGACCGAGAGGAGCAGTGCCGTGCGCGAACCCGTCCAGCAGGACCGGCGACGTCCCGTCCTGCCCTGCGAGCAGCCGCGCGTCGTGCTGCCCGTGGCGTATCTCAGCGTGTCCTCGTTCCTCGTCGGCTACCCCGGCGGTCCTGTCGTCTGACCACAGCGTCGTCACGACAGGCCGTCCCGGACATCGCCGGGGCGGCCTTTTTTCTTGTGCGGGAATGCACCCGGTCGGGGTGCATTTCTCGTGCTGTCTTTCTCTTCTCTCCGCCGTCGGCGCGCATTTGTCGTGCGCCTGCGGTGAAAAGCACTGCCTTCGTGGTCCAACGGACACGACGCCGCTCTACGGAAGCGGAGACGGGGGTTCGACTCCCTCCGAGGGCACCTGGACGCCTCGCGTCCCGTCTGCTCGACGTTAAGGAGCACCAGCGCGCGTAGCTCAGCGGACAGAGCGCCGGCTTCCGGAGCCGGGCGGCGGGGGTTCGAGTCCTCCCGCGCGCACCTCGCCGCCCCGCCGGGGCGGCGTCATGATCGTCAGGACGACCCGAGGAGGTCAGCATCGTGAGCACCGAGGCCCACGCGTTCCCCGTCCCGTTGTCGGGCGCGAAGGCACCCACCCTCATGTGGGCGCACGAGCACGCCGTCGAGCCGGCCGCGCTGCAGCAGCTGCGCAACATCGCCGCGCTGCCGTGGGTCGAGGGCGTGCGTGTCATGCCCGACGTCCACCTGGGCAAGGGCGCGACCGTCGGCTCGGTCATCGCGATGCGCGACGCCGTGTCGCCCAACGCCGTCGGCGTCGACATCGGGTGCGGGATGATCGGCGTCCGCACGTCTCTCACGGCGGAGGACCTGCCCGACGACCTCGGACCGGTCCGCGCGCGCATCGAGGCCGCGATCCCCGTCGGCTTCCACGCGCACGACGAGCCGGTCGACCCGCACCGGCTGCGCTCGATCTCCGGTCGCGGCCCGGCCGAGGTCGCGCGCGGTGCGGACGCGTTCTGGTCGCGGTTCTCCGGGCTGCACGGGCGCGTCTCGGACATCGAGGGCCGCGCGCGCCGTCAGCTCGGGACGCTGGGCGGGGGAAACCACTTCGTCGAGCTGTGCACGGACACCGACGGGCAGGTCTGGCTCCAGCTGCACTCGGGGTCGCGCAACATCGGCAAGACGCTCGCGGAGCAGCACGTCGCGGTCGCGAAGCGCCTGGAGCACAACCAGGGGCTCGTCGACCGCGAGCTCGCCGTGTTCCTCGGCGGCACGCCGGAGATGGACGCGTACCTCGCCGATCTGTGGTGGGCGCAGGAGTACGCGGCGCGCTCGCGAGCGGTCATGATGACGCTCGTGGTCGACGCCGTGCGTGCGTCGTTCCCCGGCCGCGAGATCGCGTTCGACGAGGCCGTGAACGTCCACCACAACTACGTCGCGGTCGAGCGCGTCGACGGCCAGGAGCTCGTCGTGACCCGCAAGGGCGCGATCCGGGCCGGGAAGGGCGACCTCGGGCTCATCCCGGGGTCCATGGGCACCGGCTCGTACATCGTGCGCGGGCTCGGGAACCCGGAGTCGTACTGGTCGGCGTCGCACGGCGCGGGCCGTCGCATGTCGCGCACGAAGGCGAAGAAGACCTTCACGCTCGACGACCTCGCCGCCCAGACGGCCGGCGTGGAGTGCCGCAAGGACGCCGGGGTGCTCGACGAGATCCCGGCCGCCTACAAGGACCTCGACGAGGTCATCCGTGCCCAGTCCGACCTCGTCGAGGTCGTCGCCCGCCTCACGACGCTCCTCTGCGTCAAGGGCTGACCAGGCGGTCCCGGCGCGGCGAGCAGGTGGTCCTGGTGCGTCCGGAGGTTCGGACGAGCCAGGACCACCTGCTCGGCCCCGGAGGGACGGTCAGGGGTGGGTTCGAGGGAGGCGGACCGCGATGGTGGTGCCGGTGGGGCCGGGCTCGACTTCCGTCGTGGAGGTCACCGTGATCGTGCCGCCGTGGGCGGTGACGATCGCGTCGACGATCGCGAGCCCGAGGCCCGTGGAGCCGCCGGTGCGGTTGCGGGCGTCGTCCCCGCGCGTGAAGCGGCGCAGGAGCGTCGGCCGCAGGGGCGCGGGGATGCCGGGCCCGTCGTCGGCGACGGCGAGCACGACGGCGTCGGCGTCCGCGGTGAGCCGGACGTCCACGTGCGTGCCGGGCGGGGTGTGCGTGCGGGCGTTGGCGAGGAGGTTGGCCAGGACCTGGCGCAGGCTGGCCTCGTCGCCGGTCACCTCCAGGTCGACGGCGTCGTCCGGCAGGTCGTCCGGGTCCGGGGCGCCGGACGCCGGGTCGACGTCGAGGTCGTCCGCGCCGGGCAGGTCGAGGGCCCAGTCGTGGTCGGGTCCCGCGGCGTGCGCGTCCGTGACGGCGTCCACGGCGAGCACGGCGAGGTCGACGGGCGCGCGGTCGAGCGGCCGGCCGGCGTCGAGCCGGGCGAGGAGCAGCAGGTCCTCGACGAGGCCGGTCATGCGCACGGCCTCGGCCTCGATGCGGTCGAGCGAGCGCGCGGTCGCGGGCGGCACGTCGTCGGGGGAGCGGCGCACGAGCTCCGCGTACCCGCGGATGGAGGCGAGCGGCGTGCGCAGCTCGTGGCTCGCGTCGGCGACGAACCGCCGCACCTGGGTCTCGGAGTCGTGGCGCGCCTGGAGCGAGGTCTCGACGTTCTCGAGCATCCGGTTGAGCGCGGCGCCCACCTGGCCGACCTCGGTCCGCTCGTCGGTGAGGTCGTCCGGGACGCGGGGGATGGCGTCGATCTCGCCCTGCGCGAGCTCGAGCTCGGAGACGCGGCCCGCGGCGGCGGCGACGTCGTCGAGCGGGCGCAGCGAGCGCCGCACGAGCCAGGTGCCGAGGAGCACGGCCGCGAGGAGCCCGGCCGCGCCGAGCGCGGCCTCGACGAGCACGTACCTCTCGACGGTCGCATCGACCTGGGCGGTGCTCGACGCGACGACGACGGGCTGCCCGTCCGCGGTGGTGCGGTGCACCGCGCGGAACGACCCGAGGTCGGGGAGGTCGACGTCGTGCGCGGCGCCGTCGGCGGGGACGTTCTTGAGCGTCGCGACCTGGGCGTCGTCGAGCGCCACGCGCTGGAGGTCCGGGGTGACGTACTCCGCGAGGACGAGCTCGCCGCCGTCGTACCGCAGCACGGCGCTGCCGGGGCCGGTGCCCGCGGGGAAGCGCGACGGGTCGTCGGGCCCGCCGGGCTCCGGCCCGGACGCGTCGCCGGTGCCGTCCGGGGGCTGCGCGGGGCCGTTGCCGCGGGCGAGCCGGTCGCTCGCCTGGCGCAGCTCGTGGTCGACCTGGGCGACGAGCTGGGTGCGCAGCACGACGGCGGACGCGACGGCGAGCCCGACGGTGACGAGCAGCACGACGGCCGCGAGCACGAGCACGAGGCGCCGGCGCAGCGCGGTGGGCCGCCGGTCCCTGCCGGTGGCCGTCGGGCGGGTCCCGCCGAGGTCAGGCACGGGCGCTCTCCGCGTCGGCGGCGGGCTTGAGCACGTACCCGACCCCGCGCAGCGTGTGGATCATGGGTGCGCGGCCCTTGTCGATCTTGCGGCGCAGGTAGGAGACGTAGAGCTCGACGATGTTGGCCTGGCCGCCGAAGTCGTAGTTCCAGACGCGGTCGAGGATCTGCGCCTTGGACAGCACGCGGCGCGGGTTGCGCATGAGGTACCGCAGGAGCTCGAACTCGGTCGCGGTGAGCCGGATCTCCTCGCCCCCGCGCCGCACCTCGTGCGCGTCCTCGTCGAGCTCGAGGTCGCCGACGACGAGCACCGAGTCCTCGCGCTGGGCGGTCGCACCGCCGCGGCGCAGCAGCCCGCGCAGCCGGGCGACGACCTCTTCCAGGCTGAACGGCTTGGTCACGTAGTCGTCGCCGCCCGCGGTGAGCCCGGCGACGCGGTCCTCGACGGCGTCGCGCGCGGTGAGGAACAGCACGGGCACGTCGGCGTCGCGCTCGCGCAGGCGGCGCAGGACGGTGAGCCCGTCCATGTCGGGGAGCATGACGTCGAGCACGACGACGTCCGGCCCGGTCTCCCGCGCGGTGCGGATCGCGGTGTGCCCGTCGAGCGCGGTGGAGACGTCCCAGCCCTCGTACCGCAGCGCCGAGGTGAGCAGCTCGGCGAGGTTCGGCTCGTCGTCGACCACGAGGACGCGGACGGGGGAGCCGTCCGGGCGCGTGAGGCGCGGCTGGTCCGGGCGGCCGACGGGGGCGGGGGCTGCGGTCATGCTCCCAGGGTCGCGCGGGACGCGGAGGCGTGCCTGTGGTGACCCTGTGCGCTCGCTGTGCCCCGCGGCCGGCCCGGTCCCGGCCCGACGCGCGCCGCGAGCCGGGGTGAGAAACCGCAGTCGCGAGTCGTTGAAACCTTGACTTTTGTGCGCCTGCCGTCAAAACTCGCTGCATCGGCAGCAGCCGACGTCCACGCACGCAGGAGTGCGCGCGTCGCCCCGTGGGGTCGCCGTCGGCGACCCTCCGGCTCGCGCTCTCGACGACGAGGGAGAAGCACGCATGGATTTGTTCAGCGGCATGACGTTCCGGCGGGCGGTGGCTGCGGCCGCCGCGCTGCCGCTCGTGGGCGGTGCCACGCTCATGACCGCGGGCCCGGCGGCCGCCGACGAGGAGGACTACAAGATCCTCGTCGTCGGTGAGACGCTCGGCTTCCGCCACTCGCACATCGACGACACCACGCGCGCGCTCATCGAGCTCGGCGCCGACAACGGCTTCACGGTCGACGTGTGGGACCCGCCGAACAGCTCGGCGGGGTGGTGGGGCAACGGCTCGCCCGGTCAGCCGGACCTGACGATGGACTCCTCGCCCTTCACGAGCGCCGAGGACCTCGCGCAGTACGCGACCATCGTCTTCGCGTCGCCGGTCGACAACACCAACTCCCTCAACCCGGCCACGCCGCGCCTCCTGGACGACGCCGAGCTCGCCGCGTTCCAGGGCTACATCCGGGGCGGCGGCGGGTTCGTGGGCCTGCACGCGGCGACGGACACGATGCACACCGTGCCCTGGTACAGCCAGCTCACGGGCGGCGGCGCGCGGTTCGTCAGCCACCCGCAGCAGCAGACGGCGACGATGCGCGTCGAGAGCCCGGGCCACCCCTCGACGGCGCACCTGCCCGCCGTTTGGGAGCGGTTCGACGAGTGGTACAACTACACGACCAACCCGCGCGAGGACGTCCACGTCCTCATCACGCTCGACGAGTCGACGTACAACCCGGGCAACAACGCGATGGGCGAGGACCACCCGATCGCGTGGTGCCAGAACTTCGAGGGCGGTCGCTCCTGGTACGAGGGCGCCGGGCACACCGACGCCTCGTGGACCGACCCGCTGTTCCTCGAGCACGTCCTCAAGGGCGTCGAGTGGACCGCGGGCGTCGTCGAGGGCGGCGGCAACTGCGTCACCTTCGGCGAGGTCGACGAGCTCGTGGCGGGCCTGAACACCTCCGCGGTGGGCGACGGCGTCATCGCCGGCGCGATCTCGTCGCTGCTCGGCAGCGCGCGCAGCGCGGCCGACGCGGACGACCCCGCGACGGCCATCCAGGTGCTCGGCGGCGCGCGGTCGCTCGTCGACCACCTGTCGGCGGCGGCGGGCGACCGCGCGCTGCTCGGCACGAAGATCGACGACCTCGTCGACTGGCAGTCGGCGCTCGTCGACGACGGCCCCGCGCTCGACCTCTCGGCCGAGGCCGAGCTGCGCACCATGGGCGGCAAGCAGTACCTCGCGGTCCGGGTGGTCAACCAGGACGACACGGCCGTGGACCTCACGGTCACCACGCCGTACGGGACCAAGGAGTTCGCGGCCGTCGCGCCGACCAAGAACGCCTACCAGGCCTTCGCGACGCGCCTCGTCGAGGTGCCCGCGGGGCAGGTGACGGTCACCGCCACCGCCGAGCGTGACGGCGAGACGGTCACCGAGGAGCTCGTGGTCGACTTCAGCGGCACCGCCTGACGCCTCCCCGGCCCAGCAGGCACGACGCCCGTCGCACCCCGGTGCGGCGGGCGTCGTCGTGCGCGGAGCGGGACGCCGCCGGGCGCGCCCGCTGCGCGTCAGGCGAGCTGGAGGGTCGTGAGGCAGGTGGGGTCGTCGTCGCGCGTCGAGACGGTCGTGGTGCCGACCCGGCCGTCGTGCTCGACGCGCAGCTCCGCGTCGACGTCGCGCGGGAGCCAGTAGCCCACGAACCCGTTGGCGCCGAGCGTCGTGTCCTCCTCGACGAGCACGTCGCCGGTGGCCGCGTCGACCACCGTCACCGAGACCGGCTCGCCCGCGAGCTCGCCCTGGCACGTGGTGAGCGAGTGGTAGAAGCACTCGTGCGTCTCGTCCACGAAGGGCGCGACGGAGAGGTAGAACGTGTCCTCGGGCAGCGGGACCGTGGTCTCGTACGACTCGTCGGCGAGCACGAGCTCCGCCGCGCGGACGGAGGCCACGAGGTCGGTCGGCCGGTCGGCGGTCTCGAGCCCTTCCAGGCGGTCGACGACCTCCTGGCCGCTGAGCCCGGCGAGGTCGTGGCGGTCGAGCAGGGCGTCCAGCGCGGAGGGTTCCGGGGACCCGCCGGAGCAGCCGGCGAGCACGAGGGCGGTGGCGGCCACGGCGGCCACGAGGGTCGGGAGGGCACGTCGTCTCATGCGCCGATCCTCTCAGAGCGCGACGCCGTGACCAGGGCCGGAGGTCCCGGGCGCGCCGACGGCCGGGACCCTGGCGGGCCCCGGCCGTGCGGGTGGCGGACGGCGTCGCGTCACGCGGTGAGCATCGCCACCGGGTTGTCGTGCGTGAGGCGCGCGAGCACGTCGCGCGGCACCCCGCGCGCGGCGAGCATCTCGGTGAACACCGTCGGGACGTAGGCGAACCCGTTGCCGCCGTGCTGCACCCACATCTGCTTGAGGAACACGTCGTGGCTGAGCAGCACCTGGCCCGCGTGACCGGCCTCGACGAGGCGCTGTACCGCGGTCGCGGTCGTGTGCGGGTCGGGGGACACGCCCTCCTTCGGGAAGGTGATGTCCATGCCGACCATGTCGAACTCGAGCCAGACGCCGCGCTCGGCCACGGACCGCTGGTAGCCCGGGTCGTCGGCGGACGGGTCCATGTGGCACAGCACGACCTTCTCCGGGCGCACGCCCACCTCGTCGAGCACGAGGTCGAGCACCTCGTGCGCGCGGCGCTGCCAGCCGGGCAGGTGCACCTGGAGCGCGACGTGCGGGTGCTCGCGCTGCGCGAGGGCCGCGGCGCGCAGCGACGCGGCCTCGCCCGGCGTGAACGACGGCGAGACGCCGATCTCGCCGATGATGCCGGGCCGCACGCCGGTCCCGCCGATCCCGTCGGCGAGCTCCGCGACGATCGCGGACGCCTGGGCGTCCACGGCCGCGGCGGCGATGCGGTCGCCCTCGAACTTCTCGAGGTACGCGCCGCAGCCCGCGACCACGTGCAGGCCCGTGCGGCGCGCGACCTCCGCGAGACGCTCGGGGTTGCGCCCGATCGCGGCGCTCGACGTCGCGTCGACGATCGTGCGCCCGCCCAGCGCGGCGAAGCTCTCGAGCTCCGCCGCGACCGCGGCGACCGGCTTGTCGGCGATGTTGTCCGCGCAGCAGTACGGGTCCTGGCGCAGCGCCCACGCGACCGACGCGGAGACCGGGACCTCGACGACCGCCTCGGAGAAGCGGTAGCTCGGCGGGTCGAGCACCCCGGACAGGTCGTTGAAGAGGTGCTCGTGGGGGAGCGTGAGGCCGAGGTCCGCGGCCGCGGCGCGGCCGGTGACCGTCTGGACGTGGCCGGCGGGCGTGACGCTCATCGCGCGCTCGTCTCGCCGGCCTCGCCGCCCGCGACGGCCGCCGCGACGCCCGCGTCGGGTCCGTCCGGGCCACCGGGGGCGTCCGGGCCATCGGCGCGCGCGGCCTTGCCGGACGGGATCATGCCGATCCCGGCGGCGACGAGCGCGATGACCGTGCCGACGACGGTCGCGACGTGCACGGTGTGGCCGAGCGCCGGGATCGCGGCGTCGAGGACGAGCGAGCCGACGAGCTGGCCCGCGACCGAGGCGAGGCCGAGCAGGAGCAGCCCGAGGCCGCGCACGAGCAGCGCCATGAGCGCGATGGACAGCAGGCCGAGCGGGCCGCCCAGGTACATCCACCACTCGCTCGGGAGCTGGAAGTCGACGCCGCCCACGGCCGCGCGCACGAGGTAGGCGATCAGCAGGGCGGTAAAGCCCACGAGGAAGTTCCAGCCGATCGAGACGAGCATCGACCCGGTGACGTCGGCGACGGCCGCGTTGCCGGCAGGCTGCCAGCCCGCGAGCAGACCGCCCACGAACGGCATGATCGCGAGGACGATCGTGTGCGGCACGGAGAAGCTCGGCGAGATGACGACGACGGTCGCCGCGATGGCGAGCGCCGCGCCGAGCAGGCGCGTGGTGGTGAGCGGCTGCTTGACGGACGCCGTGACGCCGAGGCGGTCGCAGATGACGCCCGAGATGACGAGGCCGGAGATGAGCGAGATCTGGAACGTCGCGACGCCGAGGACGCCGACGGTCACGCCCTCGGACAGGACGATGACGGCCCCGCACAGGCCCGCGAGGTAGTTCCACCACGGGATGGTGCGCGAGCGGATCAGGCCGGGGATCGCGAGCGCCTCGCGTCGGGTCGCGGGGCGCGCGAACACGACGACGAACATGAGGACCAGGCCGGTCCCGAACGAGATGAGGGCGGCGGCGTGCCCGTCGCCGATCGTCTTGCCCAGCTGGCCGTTGACGGCCGCCTGCATGGGGCCGAGGGCCCCCGCGAGGACGGTCGCGACGACGAGCAGGGCGGTCGCGGTGTCCTTGACCCTGCTGCGGCGGGCTGACGGGCTCACAGCACCTCCCTGAGTGCCGGACGGGGAACCGGTGGTCGCCGGCGTGGTGTGCTTCATTGCGTGACCGTGCCTTCCTCCGACGGTACGTCGGACTTAGCTGTGGAGCGGAATCCTGGTGCCCTCGGGGGCCAGGTCGGTGGCGCGCGGCAGGGAGTCGACGGCGCCGTGGCGGGTGGTGGTGGAGGCGGCGACGTGCGCCGCCCAGCGGGCGGACTCGACGAGGTCGCCGCCGTGGAGGAGGCCGTCCGCGAGCGCCGCGCAGAACGAGTCGCCGGCGGCGGTCGTGTCGACGGCGTCGACGCGCTCCGCCGGGACGGTGACGGGTGCTCCTCCCGCGGGGACGACGAGCGCGCCGTCGGCCCCGAGGGTGACGACGACGTCCCCGGGGTGGTCGAGCGCGCGGACCATGGCGAGCACGGCGTCGGTGCCGACGGGCTCGTCGCTCGCGCCGACGAGGGTCGCGAGCTCGAACCGGTTGGGCACGAGCACGCGGAACGCGGCGCGCACGGGGGCGGGCAGCGGGACGGCGGGCGCCGGGTTGAGCACCGTGGTGCCCGCCGCGGTGGCGGCGACGGCGCGCAGGGCGCCGAGCGGCGTCTCGCACTGGCACAGGACGGCGGCCGCGTCGCGGACGAGGTCGGCGCGCTCGGTGACGAACGCCTCGTCGACGACGGCGTTCGCGCCGGGCTCGATGACGATCGTCGACTCGGGCTGCTCCCACAGCACGACGGCGACGCCGGTGGGGCGGTCCGCCGTCGCGAGGCCGTCGAGGACGAGGCCCTCGACGGCGAGGCGGCGGCGGATCGCGCGGCCGTCGTCGTCGTCGCCGACGGCGCCGACCATGGCGACGCGGCGGCCGAGCCGGGCGGCGGCGACCGCCTGGTTGGCGCCCTTGCCGCCGGGGGAGCGGACGAGGCCCGTCGCGGAGACGGTCTCGCCCGAGCGGGGCAGGCGGTCGACGGTCAGCCTGAGGTCCATGTTCAGGCTGCCGACGACCACCACCTCGGGCGTCATCAGCCCGCGAGCCAGGTGACGGCCTGGCCGAACAGCGGGCCGTAGCCGGCCCAGTCCATGAACTCGCGCGGGGCCCAGTGCGGGGAGATGTCGGAGGCGAACGCGAGCGTGCGCCCCTCGCCCTCGCTGCGGACGGCGACGAGCGGGCGGCCCTCGATGGTGGCGAGGACGGTCGCGTCGGCCTTGGCGGTGAGGCGCTGGTAGCCGAGGAGGATCGGCCACTCGCGGTCGAGGCCGGCGGTGACGGGGTGCTCGACGTCGGTCAGGGTGCCGCCGATGCCCTCGGGGGTCTCCTCGCGGTCGTCGTACGGGAGGATGTCGACGGGCAGGACGGCCTCGACCGCGGTGCCGTGGTAGTTGGCCTTGGCCTGGAAGCCCTGGAAGCTGAGGTAGCCGCCGGCCATCATGAGGCCGCCGCCGCGGCGGACCCACTCGGCGAGGAGCTTGAGCCGGTTCGGGAACGGGCGCCCCTGGGAGAACACGACCGGCGGGAGCAGGAGCGAGTTGGCGCCGATGTCCGAGAGGATCACGACGTCGTAGGCGTCGAGCTCGTCGAGCGTGGAGGGGAAGTCCTCGGCGACGAGGTGCGAGGGCAGGTGCGTGACCTCGTGGCCCTCGGCGGCCAGCGCCTCGAGCAGGCGCGCGCACCCGATCTCGAGCTGGGCGTGGGGGAACGCGTCGTACCCCTTGTAGTCGGTGGTCGCGTTGATCCACGACTCCCCGGCGAGCAGAACCCGGCTCATCCCGGCCTCCTTGCGATCAGGTCGCGCGGCGACGTCCTCGACGACGTTGCGCAACGTTGTGTAGCTTTGCGCAAGACCGTAGGGGGCGAGCGGCGCGGCTGTCAACACCGTGCGCGGCCCGACGCTCCCGGTAGAGTGCAGGGGATCTGGGGGACCGCCCCGAGGAAGGGGAGCCATGACGCTCACGCGTGTTGCGCAACGTGCCGGCGTGTCGGCCTCGACGGCGTCGCGCTACCTGCGCGGGCAGCTCAACGTCCAGCCGGAGACGGCGGCGCGGATCGACGCCGCGGTCCGCGAGGTGGGGTACGTCGTCCCCGCGCCCGGTCCCGCGGCGCGCGACGACGAGCGCCGCACCGGGGTGGTCGCGCTCGTCGTGCCCGACTTCGTCAACCCGTTCTTCACCGCCCTCGCCGAGGAGGTCGCGCGCCTCGCGGGCGACCGCCGCGTCCCGCTCGTCGTCGCGCTGTCGACGCGGCACGGCGACGCCGAGTCCGGCCTGGGCCAGCTCCTCGCGAGCGACGGCTCGCTCGGCGGCATCGTCTACGTGGGGATGTCCCGGACCGACGACCGGCTCGCGCGCGCCGTCGCGGACGGGCTGCCCGTCGTCGTCATCGACGAGGAGGTCGACCTCGACCTGCCCGTCGAGACGATCACCGTCGACAACTACGGCGGCGCCTACCAGGCCACGAGCTACCTCGTGCAGCAGGGGCACCGGCGCATCGCCCACGTCGCCGGGCCCGCGGAGCTGTCCACGACCCAGGACCGCCTGCGCGGCTACGTCGACGCGATGCACGACGCCGGCCTCGACGTCGACCCGGACCTCGTGCGCCACGGGCCGTACACCGAGCAGTTCGGCGCCTCGACGTTCCCCTACCTCACGCGGCCCGGGAACGCGCCGACGGCCGTGTTCGTCGGCAGCGACATCGTCGCCGTCGGGATGCTGGGCGCCGCCGAGCTGCACGGCATCTCCATCCCCGAGGACCTCTCGGTCGTCGGGTGCGACGGCATCCGCGTCGGCCAGTGGCTGCGCCCCAAGCTCACGACGCTGGAGCAGCCCGTCGCGGCGCTCGCGCTCGCCGCGATGGACGCGATCGAGCGCTCGATGGCCGGCACCCCGCCCGCGGTCCCGCCCGCGCGTACCGTACTGCCGCTGCACCTCGTCGTGCGCGGCTCGGTCGCCCGGCCCGCGGACGGCTGAGGGGTGCTCGCCGGGAGCGGGCGGTGCGTGCCGTGACCGGGCTGCACCACGTCGAGATCTGGGTCGCGGACCTCGCGACGGCCCGAGCCGAGTGGGGCTGGCTGCTGGGCGCGCTCGGGTTCTCGCGCCGCAGCGAGTGGCCGGACGGTGAGTCGTGGGCCGGTGGCGGGGCCTACCTCACGTTCACGACGTCCCCGAACCTTACCGGGGCGACGCACGACCGCCGCGCCCCGGGGGTCAACCACCTCGCGTTCCGGGCCGGTGCTCCCGCGACGGTCGACGCGCTCATGGTCGCCGCGCCCGGCCACGGGTGGCGCCCGCTCTACCACGACCGCTACCCGCACGCCGGTGGTCCCGACCACTACGCCGGATGGCTCGAGAACTCTGCCGGGTTCAAGGCCGAGCTCGTCGCGTCGGAGGCGGTCGGCGGGGCGACGCCTCTCTGACGGCGGCACGTCGGGCCACCCAGGGGGACGGAGGTCTGCTGTCGCGGGAACAGCGCGGCTCGTCCGTTCTGCGCTGTTGGTACCTTTCCGCCATGACGTCACGCGCAGGGTCGGAGCACGGGCCGGGTCGAGGTCGGCGGGGTGCCGCGCTCGTCGTGGGAGGTGCCGCGCTCGCCGCCGCCGTGCCCACCGTGCTGCTGGGCCGGGCGGCCAGCGAGTACCTGTGGGAGCTGTGGTGGCTGGACGCCGGGTCGAGCGGGCTGCTCGACGGGGTGCCCGACCGGCCGGTCGCCGTCCGCGCGCTGGTCGGTGCCGTCCTGTTGCTGGTCGTCGCGCTCTCCGCCGTCGGCCTGGCGGTCCGCGCCGGGGCTCGCGCCGGGCTGACGGCCTCGGTCGCGGCTCGGTGCGCACTCCTCGGTGCGGCGATCCCGGTCGCGGTGCTCACCGTGGCGCTCGTGCTCCAGTCGACGCTGTCAGGACCGGAGCAACCCCCGTTCGTCCCGTTCTCCTAGCGGTCCTGCTCGCGGTCCTCCGCCGGGACGCGCCGTGCCCGGACGGCCACCGTCAGGCCGGCGACGAGGCACACGAGGCCCGCGACGGCCAGGAGGGCGGCGGCCACCAGGTGCTCCCGGTTGGACTCGATCGCCGCCGCGCTCCACGGCTCGGCCCGGCTCTCCGCCTGGTTGACGTAGTGCCAGACCGAGCCGAGATGGTAGTTCCCCTCCCAGGTGGTGAGCCACCAGGCGAGGAGCGGCAGCACGACGCCGGCGGCCAGGAGCCGGGCGGCACGGACCAGGCGACGCTCTCGGCCGATCGGGTCCACGGTCCTCCTCCGAGCCGAGCCGAGCGCCGTCACGCCGCGCGTGCGTCCGCGGCCCGGCGGGTCCAGCGCATGACGCCGTACAGCACCGCGCCGACGGCGAGCAGGACCCCCGCGCGCAGCCACGTCACGGCGTCCTGCTGCGTCAGGAGCAGGACGCACGACGCCACGCCGAGCACCGGCACGACCGTCGCGACACGGAAGTGCGGGGCGTCGACGGGGTCGCGCCGCAGCACGAGGACCGCGACGTTCGTCGAGGCGAACACGAGCAGCAGGAGCAGCACGACGGTCTCGGCGAGGCCCGCGACGTCGCCCGTGAACACGAGCCCCATCGCGACCACGGTCGTCACGACGATCGCGACCCACGGCGTGCGGCGGCGGGGGAGCACGCGCCCGAGCGTGGCCGGGAGCAGGCCCTGCTCGGCCATGCCGTACGCGAGCCGGCTCGCCATGATCATCGTGAGCAGCGCCCCGTTCGCGACGGCGATCAGCGCGACGAGGGAGAACACCCAGGCGGGCACCGACCCCTCCGCGTCGACGACCTCGAGCAGCGGCCCGGTCGAGCCCGCGAGCGTCTCCGGGTCGACGACCGCGACCGCGGCGACGCCCACCGCGACGTACACGACGCCCGCCGTGACGAGCGCGCCGAACAGCGCGCGCGGGTAGGTGCGGCGCACGTCGCGCACCTCCTCGGCGAGGTTCGCCGACGTCTCGAACCCGACGAACGAGTAGTACGCGAGGATGGCGGCCGCGAGGACGGCGAGCGCCGGCGTCGTGCCCTCCGCGAACTGCGTGACGCGGCCCGGCGACCCTTCGCCGCGCCCCAGCACGACGGCGGCGAGCACGACGACGAGCACGAGCCCGGACAGCTCGATCGCGGTCATCGCGACGTTCGCGCGCAGCGACTCCTTGATGCCGCGCGCGTTGAGCGCCGCCACGACGGCGAGGAACAGCACGGCCACGAGGCGGTCGGGGGCGTCGACGAACGTCGCGAAGTAGTCGCCGGCGAAGGCCAGGGAGAGGCCCGCGGCGCTCGTCACGCCCGCGGCGAGCATGGAGAACCCGACGAGGAACGACACGAGCGGGCTGCGGAACGCGCGGTCCGCGAACACGGCCGCGCCGCCGGCCTGCGGGTACTTGGTCACGAGCTCGGCGTACGACCCGGCGGTCAGCAGGGCGAGGCCGAGGGCGACGAGGAGCGGCAGCCAGACGGCGCCGCCCACCTCGCCGGCCATCTCGCCGACGAGCGCGTAGACGCCCGCGCCGAGCACGTCGCCGAGGATGAAGAGGTACAGGAGCCGTCCCCCGACCGAGCGGGACAGCTTCGTGTCCGGGTCGGTGGCCTGCTGCTGGGGTGCGGTCGGTGCGCTCACCGCGTCACCGTGCCACGACCTCGGGTCGCTCGCGTCCGGTGCCGGACCGTGCGCCCGCCACGTGCGCCCGTCCCGTGCGCCCGGACGAACCCGCACGGGCACGGCGTGCGAGCCGCCGTGCGAGCCGACAGGAGGCGTGTGAGCGTGGGAGCCCCGGGTCCAGCCACGAGCCCGTCCGCACGAGCGCGACCGGCGGGACGGAACGTCCCCGCGTGCCTGCGTCGCGCTCCGTCGCGAGGAGACGAGCATGAGCGACACCCCGGAGACCTCGAGCGCGGCCCGCACCGCGCGCCGCGCCGTCGTGCTGGGCGGTGCCGGGTTCGTGGGCAGCCACGTGTGCGAGGCGCTGGTGGGTCAGGGCGTCGAGGTCGTGTGCGTCGACGACCTGTCGACCGGGCGGGTCCGCAACCTCGACGCGCTGCGCGACGAGCCGCGGTTCCGGTTCGTCGAGGGAGACGTCAGCGCCGGGATCGACGTGCCCGACCCCGAGCGGGTCGACCTCGTGCTGCACCTCGCGTCGCCCGCCTCGCCCGTGGACTACCTCCGGCTCCCGCTCGAGACCCTGCTCGTGGGCTCGGCGGGGACGCGCCACGGCCTCGAGCTGGCCGAGCGGGCGGGGGCGCGGTTCGTGCTCGCCTCGACGTCCGAGGTGTACGGCGACCCGGAGGTGCACCCGCAGCGCGAGGACTACTGGGGCCACGTGAACCCCGTCGGGCCGCGCAGCGTCTACGACGAGTCCAAGCGGTTCGCGGAGGCGACCACCGCCGCGTACCGCCGCAGCCGCGGCGTGGACACGGGGATCGTGCGGATCTTCAACACGTACGGGCCGCGGATGCGCGGGCACGACGGCCGCATGGTCCCGACGTTCGTGCGCCAGGCGCTCGCGGGCGAGCCGCTGACCGTCGCGGGCGACGGGTCGCAGACCCGGTCGGTGTGCTTCGTGGACGACCTCGTCGAGGGCATCCTCGCGTTCGCGCGCACCGACCACCCGGGCCCGGTGAACCTCGGCGACCCGACGGAGCTCACGGTGGAGCGCGTCGCGCGGGACGTGCTCGCGGCGACGGGGAGCGACGGCGGGATCGTGCACGTCGACCTGCCCGAGGACGACCCGCGCCGCCGTCGGCCGGACACGAGCCTCGCCGAGCGCACGCTCGGCTGGCGCGCCCGCACGCCGTGGGCCGAGGGCCTCGCCCGGACGGTCGAGTGGTTCCGCGCCGACGGCGGCGAGACGCCCGTCGCGGTCGGTGCGGCGCGCGGCAGCGCCGCCGGCGGGGCGGGTGAGCCGGCATGAGGGTCTCCGTGCACGGCTGCGGCTACCTCGGGGCGGTCCACGCGGCGGCCCTCGCGCGCCTGGGGCACGAGGTCGTCGGCATCGACGTCGACCCGGCGCGCGTCGCGGCGCTCGCCGAGGGCCGCGCCCCGTTCTTCGAGCCGGGTCTCGCCGCGCTCCTCGCCGAGCCGGGCGGGGCGGGGTCGCTCACGTTCTCGACCGACGTCGCGCACGCGGGCGTCGCCGACGTGCACTTCCTGTGCGTCGGGACGCCGCAGTCGGCGGGCAGCGGCGTCGCGGACCTGCAGCAGCTCGAGGCCGCGCTCGCGGCGCTGCGCCCCCACCTGCGCCCGGGGTCGGTGGTGGTCGGCAAGTCGACCGTCCCCGTCGGCACGGCGGCCCGGCTCGCGACGGACCTGCCCGACGGCGTCCGGCTCGCCTGGAACCCCGAGTTCCTGCGCGAGGGGCACGCGGTCGCGGACACGCTGCACCCGGACCGGCTCGTCTACGGCGTGCCCGACGACGGCGACGCGCTCGTCGAGCGCCTCGACGCCGTCTACGCGCGGCTGCTCGACGACGGCGTGCCCCGCCTCGTGACCGACCTCGCGACGGCGGAGCTCGCGAAGGTGGCCGCCAACGCGTTCCTCGCGACGAAGATCTCGTTCGCCAACGCGGTCGCGGAGGTGTGCGAGGCCGCGGGCGGCGACGCGGTCGCGCTCGTCGGCACCATGGCGCTCGACCGCCGGATCGGCGGCGAGTACCTGGGCGTGGGCCTGGGGTTCGGCGGCGGTTGCCTGCCCAAGGACATCCGCGCGTTCGCGGCCCGGGCGCGCGAGCTCGGCGTCGGCCCGGCGGTGTCGTTCCTCGACGAGGTCGACGCCATCAACGACCGCTGCCGGGAGCGCGCCGTCGTGCTGGCGCGCACCGCGTGCGGCGGCTCGCTCGCTGGGCGACGCGTGGCGGTGCTCGGCGCCGCGTTCAAGCCGGACAGCGACGACGTGCGCAGCTCGCCCGCCCTCGCGCTGGCCCGGGCGCTCGCCGCCGAGGGGGCCGACGTCGTCGTCACCGACCCGCAGGCGCTCGCGCTCGCGCAGGCGGCCGCCCCCGAGCTCGGGTACGCCGCGGACGCGCGCGAGGCGGCGACCGGTGCCGACGTCGTGGTCCTCGCGACCGAGTGGGACGAGTACCGCGACCTCGACCCCGGTGCTCTGGCCGACGTGGTGCGGTCGCCGCGCCTCGTGGACGCGCGCAACGCCGTCGACGGCGCGCGGTGGCGTGTCGCCGGGTGGGACGTGCGCTCGCTCGGCGTCGCCGCGCCGCGCGCGGCCCGACCTCAGTCGAGCAGCCCCACGGCGTAGCCCACGAAGAACAGGGCCGTCACGACGGCGACCACGCCGACGACCCCGATCCAGACCCACGGCACGGCCCGGTGCGGGCCGTGCTCCTCGTGGCCCTGCGGCGCGCTCACCTGGTCCTCCGCGGGCGGGGTCTCGCCGGGCTGCACGTCGCCGCTCGCCGAGAAGTCGGCCGCGGACGAGCGGTGCGAGGCGTCCAGCGGGTCGGGGTCGGGGGAGGCGGGTCCGGTCATGGTGCGGTCCTTCCGTCGGTGCGGGGGTCGAGATCGGGGGAGGTCATGCCTCGACGCTCAGGGCCTCGTCGCCCGCACGCATCTCGGCGGGGTCCTGCGGCCCCGCGAGGAGCGACCGCGCGGCCGCGACGACCTCGGCGACGGTGATGCGGCCGAGCGCCGGGTCGAGGTCGGCGGCGTGCGGGTCACCCCGGTAGCCGCGCGCCGCGTCGTCGGGCGCGTGCGCCGGCCTCTGCTCCGTGTCGCCGTGCCAGAGCACCGCGTGCCGCTCCGGGTCCACGGCGGGGCCCCACGTGGCGGGCGGCGTCGGGCCGAACAGCACCACCGACGGGGTGCCGTACGCGGTCGCCAGGTGGGCCACGCCCGTGTCCCCGCAGACGACGAGCCGGGCCGTCGCGACGACGTCGGCGAGCGCGGGCAGGTCGAGCGTCCCGGCCGTGTCGGTCACGCTGCCGGTCCCGTCCGGCGCCCCCGCGGGGCCGCCGAGGGCGGCGTCCGCGTCGGCCACGACCCGCGCGCACAGGTCGCGCTCGTCGGGGCCGCCCGTGACGACGACGTCGTGACCGGCGGCCGCGAGGTCGCGCGCGACCGCGGCGAAGCGGTCCGCGGGCCAGCGGCGCGCGCCGGACGCCGCGCCGGGGTGCACGACGACGTGGCGCCCGCGCGACCCCGGCGGGTCGAGCCGCAGGTCCTCGCGCGAGCACGCGCCGCCCGCCGCGGTGACGAGCCGGCACCAGCGGTCGACCTCGTGCTCGTCCGGGTCCCAGTCCGGCCCGTCGACCCCCGCGTCGCCCGACGCGAACGCGACGACCCGCTCCGGGCCGGTGTCGAGCAGCACCCGGTGGCTCTCGGGGCCGCTGCCGTGCAGATTCACCGCCACGTGCCCGGGGTCCGCACCGGTGAGCGTCCGCGCCTCCTGCGCCCAGACGAGCGGCTCGAGGCCGCGGGTCGGCACGACGCCGTCGACCAGGCCGAGGTCGCGCAGCCAGCCGCCGACCTCGGCGGGTGCGGCGAGGAGCACGCGCCGGCCGGGCCACGCGCGCCGCACGCCCCGCAGCGCGGGCACGGCCGTCAGCGCGTCCCCGAGCCCGAGCGCGCGCAGCACGAGGACGGTCCCCTCGTCCTGCCCCGCGAGCCCCGGCAGGTCGGGCGCCAGCTCCGTCGCGCCCGCCGTCACGGCCACGACGTCTCGCCGGACGCCATGACGAGCATCTCGCGGATCTCGCAGCCCACCGGCTGGCGCAGCGCCGTCACGACGGCGGCCGCGGTCGCGCGCGGGTCGTTGAGGTCGGCGTCCGGCCCCGGCTTGTACTGCTCGGTGCGGCCGTCGAAGAATGCGGTGCGCATCCCGCCGGGCACGAGGCACGTGACGCCGACGCGGCCCGCGAGCTCCGCGGCGAGCGCCTGGGAGAACCCGCGCACCGCGAACTTCGACGCGCAGTAGGCGGTCGCGTCCGAGACGCCCTTGAGGCCGAGCGTCGACGCCACCGTGACGACCGTGCCGCGGCGCTCCTCGAGGAACGGCAGCGCGGCGCGCACGACGGCGACCGTGCCGAAGAGGTTGACACGCACGACGCGCTCCCACGTCTCGACGTCGATCTCGTCGAGGCGCCCGCACGCGTCGGTGCCGGCGGCCGTGACGACGGCGTCGGGCGGCCCGACCTCGAGCGCGAGCCGCTCGACCGCGGCGGCCGCGGCGGCGGAGTCGGACAGGTCGACGACCGCGTGCGGCACGCCGTCGGCGGGCGCGACCCGGTCCAGGACGACCGGCTTGCCGCCCGCCGCCGTCACCGCCTCGACGAGCGCGGCCCCCAGGCCGCTCGCGCCCCCGGTGACGTAGACGGTGCCGAGCTCGCGGGGCATGGGGACGTCGGTCCGCTGGGCGGACGTGGTGGTGGTCATGCGGTGGTCTCCTCCGTCAGGGTGGGGACCCCGGGCGCGAACCGCCCGGAGCGTTCGAGGATCGAGGTCGTGGAGCGGCCGTCGACGTAGGGCAGGACGACGACCCGGCCGCCGTGGCGCCGGACCGTCTCCGCCTCGGGGAGCGTCTCCTCCGTGTAGTCGCCGCCCTTCGCCCAGACGTCGGGGCGCAGGCGGTCGAGCGCGGCCCGCGGGTCGTCCTCGTCGAACACGACGACGGCGGCCACGCAGTCGAGCGCGGCGAGGACCCGGGCCCGGTCGGCCTGCCCGACGACGGGGCGCTGCGGCCCCTTGAGCCGTCGCACGGACGCGTCGCCGTTGAGCAGCACGACGAGGTGGTCGCCCAGGCGCGCGGCCGCCTCGAGCGTCGCGACGTGCCCGGCGTGCAGGATGTCGAAGCAGCCGCCCGTGGCGACGACGGTGCCGCCCGCGGCACGCAGCCGGGCGGCCACGGCCTCGGGCCCGTCGGGGTCCGACGGCGGGACGTCCTGCGTCGCGCCGGAGGGGGTCGGCGCGCCGGACGCGCGGTCCGGCGCGTGCTCCCGTGCCGCGCCCGGCGTGCGGTCGGCGGGGGAGTCGGCCCGGCGCCGGTAGCCCTCCGCGCCGCCCGCCGCGACCCAGGCCGAGGCCGAGGCGACGGCGGCGACGACCGCCGGGACGAGGCCCTCGCCCCGGGCGAGCGCGACCGCGACCGTCGAGGCGAAGCGGTCGCCCGCGCCGCACGGGTCGCCGTGCGCCACGGTCGCGGGCACGTACGCCGGCTCGCCGTCCGCGCGCGCGACGAACGCCCCGCGGTCGCCCGCCGTGACGCACACCGCCCCCACGTCCCACGCGGCCGCGAGCGACCGCGCGAGGCCCCCGGGGTCGTCGGGCGTCGCGTCCACGCCGAGCGCCTCCGCGGCGTCGAGCGCCTCCGCGAGGTTGGGCGTGACGAGCGCCGTCCCGGGGACCGGGGCGCCGCCGCGCGGGTGCGGGTCCCACACGAGCGTCCCGGTGCGGGCCGCGTGCGCGAGCGCGTCGCGGACCGGCCCGGCGTGGGTCGTCCCCGCGCCGTAGTCGGACACGAGCACGACGTCGGCGCCCGCGAGCGCCGCCCGCGCCGCGCGCTCCGGCAGGTCGCCGGGCCGGGCGGGGCCGCCGTCGTCGACGCGCACGACGGTCTGGCCGCCGGAGCGCACGCGGGTCTTGCGCCGCGTCGTGCCGACCTGCGGCAGCGCGACGACGTCGAGGTGCGGGCGCAGCAGGGCCCGCAGCTCGGTGCCCGCGTCGTCGTCGCCGAACGGCGCGACGAGGCGCACGCTCGCGCCGTCGGCCGCGAGGAGCGCGGTGAGCCCCGCGCCGCCCGGGCTGCGCCGGACGCCGAGCGTGTCGACGACGGGCACGGGACCGTCGGGGGAGAAGCGGGTCACCTGGCCGTCGACGTCGCGGTCGAGGAGCACGTCCCCGACGACGACGACCTGCGGTCCGGTCGCCGCGGAGGCCGGTACGGGTGCCGGGGCCGGTCGGTCGTCGGCCGACCCGGCGCCCGGGAGGTCTGCCGCGGCGCGCGCCTCGCGGTGGCGCACGTGCGCGTCGAGCGCGGCGCACAGCGCGTGCACGACGACGAGGTGCAGCTCCTGGACGGACGAGGTCGACGCGCCGCGCAGGGCGAGCACGTCGTCGCACGCGGCGGCGAGCGCGCAGTCCCGCGGGCCCGTGAGCGCCCACGTCGTGAGGCCGAGCTCGCGCGCCCGGCGGGCCGCGGCGACGACGTTCTCGCTCTCGCCGGAGGTCGACAGGAGCACGAGCACGTCGCCGGGGCGACCGTGCGCCGCGACCTGGCGCGCGTACATCTCGGCGATGCCGTAGTCGTTGACGATCGCCGTGAGGCTCGACGTCTCCGCGTGCAGGCTGATCGCGGACAGCGGGGTGCGCTCGCCGTCGAAGCGGCCCACGAGCTCGGCGGTGAGGTGCTGCGCTTCGGCGGCGCTGCCCCCGTTGCCCGCGACGAGCAGCCGCCCGCCCGCGAGCACGGTGTCGGCGAGCCGCGCGCCCCACGCGTCGATCCGGCCCGCCTCGGCGGTGAGCAGGTCGAGGCCGTCGTGCAGGTCGTCGGCGTGCGTGCGCAGCCAGCGGCGCGCGGCGTCGTGCGGGCCGTCGCCGGACCCGGCACCGGGCGTGTCGCCGGAGGGCGTCCGGGGCGCGGTCACGGTGCGCTCACCGCCCGCAGCGCGGTGCGCCCGGCCGCCACCGGCCGGGCTCGGCCGCGCTCGGCCCGGCGGGCCGTGGTGACGCGCTCGTACGACTCGGCGGTGCGCTCGGCGACCGTGACCCAGCCGTACAGGTGCTCGGCGCGCAGCCGCGCGGCCGAGCCGAGGCGTTCCGCGAACGCCGGGTCGTCGGCGAGCCGGCGCAGCGCGGCGGCGAGCGCCCCGGGGTCGCGCGGCGGGACGAGCAGGCCCGTGCGCCCGTCGACGACCGAGTCGAGCAGCCCGCCCACGGCGGCGCCCACGACGGGGCGCCCGCACGCGGCGGCCTCGAGCGGGACGATCCCGAAGGGCTCGTACCAGGGGTCGCACACGACGGCGTCGGCGGCGTGCATGAGGTCGCGCACGTCGTCCTGCGTCACGCTGCCCACGAACCGCACGCGGTCCGCGACGCCGGAGGCCACCGCGACGGCGCGCAGCCGCAGGACCTCCGGGTCGTCGTCGAGCGTGCCCGGCGCGGGGCCGCCCGCGACGACGAGCTCCGCGCCCGGCAGCGCGGCGAGCGCCTCGATGACGGTGTCGACGCCCTTGCGCTCGACGAGCCGGCCCACCGAGAGCAGGCGCAGGCGGCCGGGCTCGCGGTGCAGGTGCTCGGTGCGGTCCGGGTCGGGCAGGAAGCGGCCGAGGTCCACGCCGCACGGCACGACGTCGATGCGGTCGGGGTCGGCGCCGAGCGCGACGAGCTCGGCGACCTCGTCGGCGCACGTCGCGACGATCCGGTCGACCGCGCGGCACAGCAGGCGCTCGCGGGGCACGCGCTCGGCGGGGCTCGTGTCGTGCGCGCCCTGGTGGCGGCGCTTGACGGAGCCGAGCGCGTGGAAGGTCTGCACGAGCGGGACCCCGAGCGGGGGCGCGGACAGCAGGCCCGCGATCCCGGACATCCAGAAGTGGGCGTGGACGACGTCGGGCCGGGGCCCGGGCTCGATCCACCGCCGCAGGAGGTCGGCGCCGAACGCGTCCATGTGGGGCAGGAGGTCGTCCTTGGGCACGGGCACGGGCGGACCGGCGTCCACGTGCACGACCTCGACGCCGCGCGCGAGCGGGACGCGCTCCGGGAGGGACGCGTCGTCGCGGCGCGTGAACACCTCCACGCGGTGGCCCTGCGCGCCGAGCCGCGTGGCGAGCGACGCGACGTGCACGTTCTGCCCGCCGGCGTCGACGCCGCCCAGGGCGGCGAGGGGGCTGGCGTGCTCCGAGATCATCGCGATCTTCATGAGGTCACCTCCGTCAGGACCGTGTCCCAGCGCCGCAGGAACGCGACGTGGGAGTAGTGCTCGAGCACGTGGGCGCGGGCCGCCCGGCCGTGCTCGCGGGCGTCGTCGGGGTCGGCGAGCCAGCGCCGCGCGGTCGCGGCGAGCTCGTCGGGACGGGCGCTGAGGAGCCCCGCGGACGCGGGCACCGCGACCGGCGCCTCGGTGGTCGGCAGCGCGAGGACGGGCATCCCGAGCGCCATCGCCTCGAGCAGGGAGAGCCCGAGGCTCGTCCAGCGGTAGGGGTGCAGGTAGGCGCGCGACGTCGCGAGCCGCGCGTGCATCGCGGCCTGGGGGACGTCGTCGTGCAGGCCGTGCGGGAGGTCGTGCGGCAGGTCGTGCGACGCGGCGCCGGGCGCCGCGAGGTGCTCGGCGAGCTTGCCGACGCCCATGCCGTAGACGTCGAGCGGCACGTGCCGCCCCAGCGCGACGAGCACGTCGGTCCCGGCGACGCGCCAGCGCCGCACGGGCTCGTTGACGACGGCGCCGACGCTCGCCCGCTCCCCGGTGTACAGCGGGCCGGGGTCGGGGATGCCGTGGTCGGCGACGAGCGTGCGCGCGTCGCCGGTGTCCCACATGAGCGCGTTGAACGCCGTGACGTGCACGATCGGCACGAGGCCCTCCTCGACGACGTCGAGGTCGGCGAGCGGGTGCCGGGTCGCGGCCGCGTGGCCGGTCGGGGCGTTGTGCTCGACGTAGACGGCGGGCACGTCGCGGCCGGGCACGAGCCCGGTCCAGCGCCGCAGCAGCTCGACCTCCTCGGGGCGCTGGAGCACCACGACGTCGATCGCGCGGTCCGCCGCGAGGTCGGCGAGCTCGTCCGGCGCGACCTCGCGCGCCCCGGGCGGCCAGTCCCAGGTGCGCGCGCGGCCGCGGCCGTCGGGCCCGCGGTCGGGGACGACCGGGACCAGGTACTCGTGGCCGCCGGCGACGAACGACGTCGCCCACGACCCGTGCACGTGCCACACGAGGATCCTCATCGGGTCACCCCCACGGTCCGGAGCGGTGTCGCGCGGGGCGCGGGCGTCCCCACGACGTGCGGGACGACGAGCCGGTCGACGGCCGCGACGACGTCGTCCGGGTCGACGCCGAGGCACGGGTGGCCGGGCACCGGGCACACCCGGGCGCGCGTGCCGCGGCACGCGGCCTCCTGGTCGCCGAGCAGGACGGTCGGCACGCCCCACGGCGCCCAGCGCTCCGCGGGGACCACGGGGGCGAAGAGCGACACGACGGGCGTGCCCACCGCGGCGGCCAGGTGCGCGGGCCCCGTGTTGCCGACGACGACGCACCGGGCGCCCGCGAGCACCGCGGCCAGGCCCGCGAGGTCCGTGCGCCCCGACAGGTCCCGCGCGCGCCCGGCGGCGGCGTGCGCCGCGAGGTCCGTCTCGCCGGGGCCGCCCGTGACGACCACCTCGTGGCCCGCGCGCACCAGCGCCGCGACGAGGTCGCGCGCGTGGTCGGGCGCCGGGGCCCGGGCGGGGACGGACGCGCCGGGGTGCACGACGACGTAGGGCCCCGCGGGCACGAGCGACGACACGTCGGGCAGCGGCCCGCGCACGCGCAGCCGGTCGCCGTCGGGCGGCGCGCCGAACCCTGCGGCGCGGGCGAGGTCGAGCGCGGCCTCGACCTCGTGCAGGCCGTCCGCGCGGGTGTGCCGCACGTCCAGGAGCGAGCCCGGGTAGTCCTCGCTCACCGCGGCGACGCGCCCGACGCCCGCGACCTTGAGCACCATCGCCGCGGGCAGCGGGCTCTGGTGGAACGAGGTGAAGACGACCGCGGCGGCGTAGCGCCTCTCGGCGAGGGTCGCGACGAGGTCGAGCACGCTCGCGCGGTCGACGGGCGGGGGCCGGTAGCCGGACCACGGGGCGTCGAAGACGAGCACGTCGCGCACGTCCGGGAGCAGCTCTGCCGCCGCACGCCCGGCCGGGGCCGCCAGGACGTCCACCTGGCCGCCGTCGCGCGCGGCCGCGTGCGCCATCGCCCGGACCGCGGGACCCGTGAGCAGGACGTCGCCGTCGCTGTCGAGGCGCACGGCGAGCACGTCGGCGCTCATGCCGCACGCTCCTCGTCCGGCGCCGGCGCGGACGTGCCGGGAGCGGACGTGCCGGGAACCGACGCGCCGGGGGAGGACGCGGTGTCGTGCTCCCGGGGCGGGCCGGGCAGGCGGTCGTCGAGCGCGCGGACGGCCGCGGCGAGGTCCGGCACGACGCACGGGGCAGCGGCGACCTCCTCGGCGCGCGTCACGGGCGTCGGGACGAGGACCGGGGTCGCGCCCGCGGCGAGCGCGGCGCCCACGTCGGCGCCGATGTCGCCCACGACGGCGCACCGCCACGGCTCGACGCCGAGGTCGGCCGCCGCGGCGAGCACGAGGCCGGGACCGGGCTTGCGGCACGCGCACGCGTCGTCCGGCGCGTGCGGGCACACCTGCCACGTGTCGAACGGGCCGAGCAGCTCCTCGACGCGTGCGTTCACGGCGTCGACCTGTGCACGGGTGAGGAGCCCGCGCCCGACGCCGGACTGGTTGGACACCACGCCGAGCCGGACCCCGCGGGCGCGCAGGTCGTCGAGCACGGCGCGGGCGCCCTCGACGGGACGCACCGCCGCGGGGTCGCCGTTGTACGGGACGTCGTGCACGAGCGTGCCGTCGCGGTCGAGGAGCACGGCCGCGAGCGGCGGCGGCCACGGCTCGAGCCCGCGCCGGGCGGCGAGCGTGCCCGCGACGCGGTGCCGCACGGCGGCGAACGGGATGGCGGCGCTCGTCCACGCCATGCGCCGCAGCTCGGGCCCGAACGCGTCGTCGCCCGGCCGCGGCCCCGGCGCGAGGCGGCGCCCGAGGAACTGCGCGGTGAGGGCTGCCCACCCGATCGCGCCGAGCGCCGCGACGCGCGGGCGCCGCGCGACGAGCCCGCCGACGCCGACCGCGGCAGCCGCGACGGTCGCGACGTGCCACGCCAGACGGCCGCGGCCCGTCTCGGCCCGCTCGCGCCACCCCGGCCCGTGCAGGGCGCGGAACGTCGCGTCGTCGCGGGTCCCGGCCTGCACGCGCAGGCTCACCGCGTCGTCCGCGGGGCGCACGGGGTGCGTCGTCGTGCGCGTGCCGCGCACGAGCTCCCAGCCCGCCTCGCGCACGCGCAGCGCGAGGTCGGCGTCCTCGCGGTAGGCGCGGGGGAAGCGCTCGTCGAACCCGCCGACCTGCTCGAGCGCTTCGCGCCGGTACGCCATGTCGGCGGTCGCCCAGGCCGCGCGCTCGAGCCCGGCGGTCCCGCGCTCCCAGTCGGTCGGACGGCGGTGCGCGGGCAGCGGCACGTGCAGGCGGCCCTGCACGCCGCCGGTGCGGGGCGTCGCCGCCGCGAGGTCGTGCGCGAGGTGGCGCGCCCACCCGGCGGGGAGCTCGACGTCGTCGTCGAGGAGCACGACCCACGGCGCGGTCGTCGAGCGCCACCCGGCGTTGCGCGCGGCGGCCGGCCCTCGGCCCCCGGTGCGCACGACGCGCGCGCCGAGCGCACGGCCGGCGTCCCCGAGGTCGAGCGGGTCGGGCACCGGGTGGGTCGTGCCGGGTCGCGGCAGCCGGCGGTCGTCCGCGACGACGACCTCGGCCGGCCCCGGGGAGTCCGGGCCGTCGGCCTGGGCGACGAGGGTCTCCAGGAGCCGGTCGAGCGACGGGCGGCCGATGGAGGGCACGACGACGGCGTACGGCACCGGGGGAGCGGGGCGTCCCGCGGGCGCGCTCACGCCGTCGCCCCGGACGGAGCGGCGAACACGTCGGGCCGGCGCACGAGGTGCGGGCCGAGCACGAGCGCGTCCACCGGGGCCGACCCGAAGAGCTCGAGCGCGTCGCGCGGGTCGTCGACCATCGGGCGCCCCGCGGTGTTGAGGCTCGTGTTGACGACGACCGGCAGCCCGGTCAGCTCCTTGAACGCCCGGATCGTCGCCTGCAGGCGCGGGGTCGAGTCGTCGACGGTCTGGATGCGCGCGGTGCCGTCCACGTGCACGACGGCGGCGATCCGGTCGCGCCACGCGGGCGCCACCTCGTGCACGAACAGCATGTACGGGCTCGGGACGGGGCCGCCGGAGAAGATCTCCGCGGCGTCCTCGAGCAGGACCATCGGCGCCACGGGCCGGAACTGCTCGCGGCCCTTCACGTCGTTGAGCCGCTCAAGGTTCTCCACCGGTCCCGGGTGCGCGAGCAGGGAGCGGTGGCCCAGCGCGCGCGGTCCGAGCTCGGCGCGGCCGTCGAACCACGCCACGACGCCGTTGTCCGCGAGGATGCGCCCGACCTCGCCGGGCAGGTCGTCGGGCGTCGTGAACGGCACCTGCGCGGTGCGCAGCCACCGGGCGAGCGCCTCGTCGCCCCACGCCCGGCCGAGCGCCGCCGAGCCCATCGGCTCGACGGTGTCGCCCGCCTCCGCGGCGAGCTGGAGGGCGGCGCCCAGCGCCGTGCCCGAGTCGCCCGCCGCGGGCTGGACCCACACCTCCTCGAACGGCGACTCGCGCCAGACCCGCGAGTTCGCGACGCAGTTCAGCGCCGTGCCGCCCGCCATGGTCAGCACGCGGTCGCCCGTCTGCCCGTGGAGCCACGTGGCGAGGTCGACGAGCACCTCCTCGAGCCGCGCCTGCACCGACGCCGCGAGGTCGGCGTGCTCGGCCCGGCCGCCGTGCGCGGTGCCCCACGTGCCGTCGTCCGTGCGGCGCGGCGCCCAGCGCTCCCAGTCGGGCACCTCGGCGACGAAGCCGCCGTCGCCCGTCGCGTAGAGCACCTCGCGCAGGTCGTCGAGGAAGCGCGGCTCGCCGTACGACGCGAGCGCCATGACCTTGTACTCGTCGCTCGACCGCAGGAAGCCCAGGTGCTCGGTGAGCGACTCGTAGACCAGCCCCAGCGAGTGCGGCAGCTCCTGGCTCGCGAGCACCTCGAGGCGGCCGTGGTCGTAGCGGCCCGCGAGGTGCGACGAGCGCTCCCCGCGGCCGTCGAGCGACAGGACGCTCGCGACCGGGAACGGCGACGCCAGCGCGGCGGACGCCGCGTGCGCCACCTCGTGCGGCACGAACCGCACCGTCGAGGGGGACAGGCCCGGCAGGGCGGTGGCGAGGAACTGCGGCGCGCGCTCGGCGTACTGCACGCGCAGCCAGTCCCACGGGTCCGGCAGGCCCATCTCCTCGGCGGGCTTGGCCAGCGCCGGGTCGAACGAGTACGCGACGGCGTCCAGGTCCTGGGGGCGCAGCCCGCCCTCCTCGAGGCACCAGGCCATCGCCTTCTCGGGGAGCTCCCACGCCGCGAACGGCAGCGGTCGCTTGCCGTGCTTGCGCCGCGAGAAGCGCTCCTCCTCCGCGGCGGCGACCACCCGGCCGTCGACGACGAGGGCGGCGGACGGGTCGTGGAACAGGGCGTTGACTCCGAGGACGCGCATGGGCTGCGAGCCTTCCTCGTTCGGGTCAGGCTCGTGGTGCGCCTCGAGAAACCGGGGGCACTCCACCTGACGCGTGCGGGTCGGCTCTGCTGCAACCCGACTTCACCCTGACCCGGAGAAGCGGTTCTCGCACGCCGACGTCGCACCTATGGGTAGTTCTCTTCGTGTGATTCCCGGGAGGCCTGCATGACCACGACCACCGCACCCACCCCCCACCCCGACCCGACCACGCCGGCCGCGGGCGAGCGCCGGCTCGACCGGACCGACCCGGCCACGGGTCGGTCCGCCGCCCCGGTCCGCTGCGCGGGCGCCGACGAGGTCGACGCCGCCGTGCGCGCCGCCGCAGCCGCCTGGCCCGCGTGGCGCGCGACCCCGCCGGGGGACCGGGCCGGTGCCCTGCGCGCCGCCGCCCGCGCGGTGCGCGCCGCCGTCGACGAGCTCGGCGACCTCCTGTGCACGACGACCGGACGGCTGCGGGCCGAGGCGCGCGCGTCGGCCGAGGTCGCCGCCGACCTGCTCGACGAGGCGGCCGTGGCAGGCCTCGGCCGAGCGGGCAGGGTGCTCGCGGGCGACCCCGCCGCGCTGGACGTCGTGCGCCGCGAGCCACGCGGCGTCGTCGCGGTGATCACGCCGTGGAACGACCCCTACCCGGCGGCCGCCGGGCTGCTCGCCGCGGCGCTCGTCACGGGCAACACCGTGGTGCACAAGCCGTCCGAGCGCAGCGACGCCCCCGGCGTGCGCCTCGCCGAGATCGTGGCGGGCGCGCTCCCGCCGGACGTCCTGCGCGTCGTCAGCGGCGACGGCGGGACGGGCGCGGCCGTCGTCGCGCACGACGACGTCGCCCTGGTCGCGCACGTCGGCTCCACGGCCGCGGGCCGGCGCATCGCCGCCGCCGCCGGCGCGCGCGGGGCGAAGGTGCTGCTCGAGAACGGCGGCAAGGACCCGCTCGTCGTGGACGCGGGCGTCGACCCGGTGCTCGCCGCGCAGCAGATCGCGACCGGCGCGTTCACCAACGGCGGCCAGCTGTGCACCGCCGTCGAGCGGGCGTACGTCGTCGAGGAGGTCGCGGACGCGGTCGTCGCCGAGCTCGCGCGCCTCGCCGACGCGGTCGTGGTGGGCGACCCGGCCGACGACGCGACGACCATGGGACCGCTCGTCGACGACGCGCAGCTCGCCGTCGTCGAGGAGCACGTGGAGGGGGCGCTCGCGGCCGGTGCGGAGGTCGTGACCGGCGGTCGGCGGCTCGACCGGGCCGGGTCGTACTACGCGCCCACGGTGCTCGACCGGTGCCCGGACGACGTGGACCTGCTCACGACGGAGACGTTCGGCCCCGTGGCGCCGGTCGTGCGCGTCGCCGACTTCGACGAGGGCCTGCGTCGCGCGTCGGCGTCGGCGTACGGGCTCGCGGCGACCGTGCTCACGCCGTCGCTCGCCCACGCGCTGCGCGCGGCGGGCGTGCTCGACGTCGGCACGGTCAAGGTGAACGCGGTGTTCGGGGGCGCGCCGGGCGGGTCCGCCGACCCGCGGCGCGGCAGCGGCGGCGGGGCCGGGTACGGGCCGGACCTGCTCGACGAGATGACCGTGCGCAAGGCCGTCCACCTCGAAGCGCTGGGGGAGCCGTGAGCCGCCGCGCGAGCGCGACGCTCACGTTCGGCGGGACGGCGACGGCGCTCCTGCGGTTCGGGCGCTTCACCGTGCTCACCGACCCGAACTTCCTGCACCGCGGCCAGTGGGCCTACCTCGGCAAGGGCCTCGCGTCGCGGCGCCGCACGCAGCCCGCGCTCGGGCCGACGGGCCTCCCGCCGCTCGACGCGATCGTCCTGTCCCACCTGCACGGGGACCACTTCGACCGGGTCGCGCGGCGCGGCCTGACGCGGCAGGTGCCGCTCCTCACCACGCCGTCCGCGGCGCGGCGCCTGGCGCGGTACCACTTCGCGACGGTCGGCATGCCGACCGGCACGATCGAGACGTTCCGCTCGGGGAAGGAGACGCTCGACGTGGAGTCGGTCCCGGCGATCCACGCGCGCGGCGTCATGCGCTCGTTGCTGCCGGAGGTCATGGGCACCGTCTACACGCACCGCGTGGACGGCGACCGCCAGACCCAGGTCTACGTCACGGGCGACACGCTCACGGGCGACCACGTGGACGTCGTCGGGGACGCGTTCCCGCACCTGGACTCGGTGGTCGCGCACCTGGGCGGGACGCGCATCCTCGGCCGGACCGTGACCATGGACGACGTGCAGGGGGCGGACCTCGTGCGGCGCGTCGGCGTGCCGCTCGTCGTCCCGATCCACTACGACGACTACGGGGTGTTCCGCAGCCCGCTGCGCGACTTCCTCGCGCGGTCGCCGGAGCTTCCCGGGGTCGAGATCCGGCCCGTGGCGCGGGGCGCGACGGTCGACCTCCGGGTCGACTGACGGGCGGATGCCCACCGTGAGGGCCCGCCCGGCGACCCGCCGGGAACAGCGACCTTGTGGTCGGTTTTCGTGAGGGGTCCGGCCCAACTTTTCGTCTCAGTATTTCAACTTCTGACTTGGCATCAGCGAAAGTCGCGCTTAGGGTCGAACGCAGCGCGGGGCCAGGACGGCGCCGCGCAGGCCCCGGTCCCCGGGGCCGTCCACCCATCCGGGTCGACCGATCAGCGGCGATCGTCGAGCAGCGGCACCGAGCACAGGTGCCGCGCTGCTGGTCGGGGACCACGGGCTCCTCGATCCACGTCAAGGAGGACGTTGTGCACAGACCATCCACGAGCCGACGCAGGCTCGCCCGAGGTGCCGCGGCGGCGCTGTCCGCCGCGTTGCTCGTCCCGCTCGCGATGAGCGGGGCGAGCGCGCACCCCGGCCACGGCGGAGACGAGAGCGAGACCGCCGCCGAGGCCGCGCAGGACGACGCGGCACTCGACTGGAACAACTACGAGAAGGTCCTGCTGAGCAAGGACACCGGTGAGCCGATCGACCTCGCCGTGCTGCCCGACTCGCGGGTCCTGCACACCGCGCGCGACGGCGTCGTCCGTCTCACCGACACCGCGACCGGGCGGACGACGCAGATCGCGAAGCTCGACGTCTACGCCAACTCCGAGGACGGGCTGCAGGGCATCTCCCTGGACCCGGACTTCGAGGAGAACGGGTTCGTCTACCTCGTGTACGCGCCCCGCGTCATGGAGGGCACCTCGCCCACCGGGGTCGAGTACCCCGAGACGACGCCGCAGGGCAGCGCGCCGAACTCGCTCCCCGCGGGCGAGGACGAGAGCTACTGGGACCGGTGGCTGGGCTACAACCAGCTCTCGCGGTTCACGTGGGACGCGGAGAGCAGCACGCTCGACCTGGACAGCGAGCGCGCGATCCTCAAGGTCGACGCGCAGCGCGGCCAGTGCTGCCACGTCGGCGCCGACATGGCGTGGGACGCGGAGGGCAACCTCTTCCTGTCCACGGGCGACAACACCCCGGCCGGCGCCCCCGGCGCCGACGGGTACGCCCCGAACAACAACGCGCCCGGCATGAACCCCGGGTTCGACGACCGCCGCAGCGCGGGCAACACGAACGACCTGCGCGGCGCGATCCTGCGGATCAACCCGATCGAGGACATCGCCCCCGGCACCGAGGTCGGGCCCGGCACCACGTACACGATCCCCGAGGGCAACCTCTTCGACGACCCGCAGTACGAGGGCTCCGAGGACCTGGTGCGCGAGGAGATCTACGTGATGGGGGTGCGCAACCCCTTCCGGATCGACTACGACCTCGAGTCCGGCGCGCTCGTCTGGGGCGACTACGGCCCCGACGCGGCGAACGCCAACCCCGACCGCGGCCCCATGGGCTACGTCGAGTGGCAGCTCACGACCGAGCCGATGAACGGCGGCTGGCCCTACTGCCACGGCCCCAACGCGAACTACAACGAGTGGGACTTCGCGACGGGCACGCCCGGCGAGTGGTTCGACTGCGAGGCCGGCGCGAAGAACAACTCCACGTGGAACACCGGTCTGGACGTCGTGCCGCCGGCCACGGCGCCGCAGGTCTACTACGGCGACCGCCCCGGCGACCAGCCGGAGCTGCTCGACCCGCTGGTCGAGCTGGGCGGCGGCGGCCAGGCGCCCATGGGCGGCCCGATCTTCCGCTCCGCCGACTACCCCGACGCGCCGGGCAAGTTCCCCGCGTACTGGGACGGCAAGCCGTTCATGGCAGAGTTCTCCCAGGACTACGTCGTCGCGTTCACGCTCGACGAGCTCTCGTCGGCCGGTGAGGTCACCGCGGTCGAGGACTTCCTGCCCAACGCGCACCTGGAGACGGTGAACCAGCCGATCTGGGACAACGTCATGGACATGGAGTTCGGTCCGGACGGGTCCATGTACGTCCTGGAGTACGGTGACGGCTTCTTCCGCCAGAACCCGGACGCCGGGCTGTACCGCATCACCTACGGGTCGGAGAACAAGACCCCGCGCGCGGCGATCTCGGCCACCCCGGTGTCGGGCAGCGACGCGCCGCTCGAGGTGACGTTCGACGCCTCGGCGACGACGGACGCCGAGACCCCGAACGAGGGCCTGACCTTCGACTGGGACTTCGACGCCGACGGCGAGTACGACGCCCAGGGCGAGACGGTGACGCACACGTTCACCGAGCGCGGCCGGTTCGCCGTGCAGCTGCGCGTCACGGACCCGGAGGGCAACTTCGGCCTCGCGATCCAGCAGGTCACCGTCGGCAACACCGCCCCGGAGATCACGCTGAGCCAGCCGGACGGCGCGGTCTTCGACTGGGGCGACGCCGTCCCGTACACCGTCTCGGTGCAGGACGCCGAGGACGGCGACGAGCCGGTGTGCACCAACATCCAGTACACGTTCGGTCTCGGCCACAACGAGCACGCCCACCCCGAGGTGAGCGGGCGCGCCGCGGTGACCGACGACGGCTGCGGCTTCACGATCCAGACGAGCCCCGACGCCGTCGAGCACGGCGAGGGCGAGAAGATCTTCGGCACGCTCGTCGTGACCTACACGGACAAGGCCCAGGGTGACGTCCCCGCCATCACCGGCGAGGCCACGCACATCCTCAAGCCGCAGGCGCAGCAGGCCGAGTGGTACGACGCGGCCGAGGGCGTCGAGGTCGTCGAGGACCCGGCGGCGAACGCCGGCCGCTACGTCACCTCGTTCGACGAGGGCGACTCGTTCACCTACCGGCCGCTCGCGCTCGTCCACGCCCCGACGGGCGAGGCCGTCGACGAGGTCACCGTCCGCGGCAGCGGCGAGGGCACCGTCACGCTGAGCTGGCAGGGTGCGGGGGCCGAGTCCTCCGAGCCGCTGGCCGACTTCGCCTTCACGGGCGAGGGCTGGCAGGACGTCACGCAGACGCTGAGCAGCGTGCCCGAGGGCACCGGCTCGGTCGTCGTGACGACCACCGGCGGCGTGGACGTCGACGCGGTGACGTTCGCCGTGGGCGAGGGCAGCACCGAGCCGGTCGTCGTGCCGGCCGAGCAGGTGTCCATCCAGATGTTCTCGCTCATCCCGTGGGTCAACGAGGCGGGCCTCCCGGCCGTTCTCGAGCGCCTGTCGGAGATCGGCTTCAAGAACATCGAGCCCTTCGGCGGCAACTTCTCCGGCTACACCGCCGAGGAGTTCCGTGCGCTGGCCGACTCCTACGGCCTGAGCGTGAAGTCGTCGCACTACAACGTCGACGAGGCCACGTTCGACGCGACCCTGGACTACGTGGGGACGCTCGGCCAGGAGTACGTCGGCTCGGGCGGCTGGCCCGCACCGGGGATCGGCACCTACGAGAACACGCTCGCGACGGCCGAGGCCATGAACCGGCTCGGGGAGCGGGCGGTCGACGCCGGCTTCACGAAGTTCTTCGGCCACAACCACGACGGCGAGTTCCGCACGACGTACGAGCACGAGGGGGAGACGCTCTCGGCCTGGGAGATCCTGGTCCGCGAGACGAACCCCGAGTACGTGACGTTCCAGCTCGACGTCGCGTGGGCCGCCCACGCGGGCGTCGACGTCCCGGCGCTCATCGAGCAGTACGGCGACCGGATCGAGCTGCTCCACGTCAAGGACGCCACGGGTCTGAACGCGGGCGGCCGCCCGTCGTTCACCAACCTGGGCGAGGGCGAGGTGCCGCTCCAGGAGATCCTCACGGCGGCGCAGGAGGCCGGCGTCGCGTACTACGTCCTCGAGTGGGACCAGGCACCCGACGGCGAGGACTTCGCGGCCCACGGCTTCGAGTACCTCACCGGCGTCCCCGCCGGCGAGGCCGGGCCCGACGTCACGGCGACCGCGCAGGCGCGCTGCCTCGCGGGCAAGACCTACGTCGCGGTCCGTGCCCTCAACGAGGACGACGTGCCGCTCACGGTGACGCTCGAGACGCCGTACGGCACGAAGACGGTCGAGAACGTCGCCCCGGGCGCGAACGCCTACCAGTCGTTCGCGGTCCGCTCCGGCGAGGTCGAGGCCGGCTCCGCCACGGTCACCGCCACCGACGCCGAGGGGAGGACGGCCACGGTCACGGCCGAGCACGACGCGCTGTCGTGCGGCTGACACCGGCCTGACGCGCAGGAGCGCCGGGTGAGGCGGACGTCCGACGCCGCCTCACCCGGCGCTCGCGCGTCCGGGCACCGACCCGCTCCGGACGCACGGCGGCCCGGGTGACGCACGCGTCACCCGGGCCGCCGTCGTGCGGGCCTGTCAGCCCTCCTTCACCTGGTCGCGGACGTCCGCCGCGGCCTCCTTGCCGTGCTGCCCCACGGACTGCGCGGCGTCCTTCGCGGCGTCGCGGACGGCCTCGGCGCCCTCCTTCGCGGGCTCCTTGAGGTCCTGCACGACCTCCTGCGCCGTGGACTTCACGTCCTCGACGAGCGGGGCCGCCTTCTCCTTGACCCCGACGGCGGCGCGCTGCTCGGCGCGGCTCGACGGGAGGAGGGAGGCGACGACGAGGCCCACGCCGAAGGCCACGAGGCCGACGGCGAGCGGGTTGCCCTGCGTCTGCTCGCGCACCGCCCGCGGGGCGGAGCCCACGGTGTCGGCGACCGAGGACGCCGTGCTGCGCGCCGAGTCGGCGACCGACGAGGCCGCCTCGCGCCCGCGCTCGGCGACGCCGTGCGACGTGTCCCGGGCCGAGCCGACCGTGTCGTGCGCGCTGCCCATGACGCGGTCCTTGACGCTCGTCACGCCCGACCGCACGCGGTCCACCTGGCGGCGCGCCACGTTGCCGGGCTTGACCTTCTCCCCGAGGGCGTCGACGTCGCGGCTCAGCTCGGTCCGCGTGCGCTCGATGTCCGCCCGGATCTCCTCCGGATCGCTGGTGCTCATGAGTTCTTCTCCTCGTGTCCTCGGACGGCGTTCGGGATCTTCTTGAGGGTGTCCGTGGTCTCGGGCATGCCCTCGACCGTGCGCAGCTCCTTGCGTCCGCGCGCCGCGAGCACCGCGGCGACGATCGCCCAGAGCACCGCGACGACGACGGCCGACCAGCCCCGGCCCATGACGGCGCCGAGCGCCCACCACAGCGCCACGGAGAGGAACAGCAGGACCATGTGGCCCGCCACCCCGGCGCCGGCGAGCATCCCGGCGCCCTTCCCGGCGCGCTGCGCGGACTGCTTGGCCTCCGCCTTGGCGAGCTCGACCTCCTGGCGCATGAGGGTCGACAGGTCGCGGCTCACCTCGGCGACGAGCTCGCCGAGGCTCTGCTGCTCGGCCTGCTGGTCCGCCGACGTCGGCACGGGCTGCGGCGTGGCCGCGAGACCCGGGTCGGGGCCGCTGCCCGTCGTGTGTCGGCCGGTGCCCGCCGCGGCGAACGGGTCAGGGGTGTACGACATCGGGGCCACCTCCCGGCCGGGCGCCCGAGCCGGGCGTCGTGGGCGGGTACGACGGCGCCGGGGGAGCGCCCTCGGCCGACGTCGCGACGTCGGGGTCGTGCGCCAGGCGGTCGTTCGCGAGGCCCGGGTACGCGCCCGCCGTGCCGATGTCCGGCGCGCCCGTCGTGCCCGTGCCGCCGGTCGTGCCCGGCACGCCGGTGGTCCCGGGCGTGCCGGTCCCGCCGACCGTCCCGGTGCTCCCGGTCGTCGAGCCGGTGGTCGTGCCCGTGCCCGTGGTCGTGCCGAGCGGTGCGGCGTGCGCACCGCGCGTCGCGGACGACGTCGACCCGGTGCCGCCGCTCTGCGCGCGGTCGGAGCCGGTGTCCGGCGCGTCCTTCATCCCGCGCACGAGACGCCCGACCAGCAGGCCGGCGCCGGCGGCGAGGAGGAGGAACGTCCCCGGACGGCGCCGCGCGAAGTCCTCGACCTCGTGCAGCACCGACGCGGGCTCGCGGTCCTCGAACCACTGCGCCACCTGCCCGGTGGCGTCCCCGGCGCGTCGCACGAGGTCGGTCGCGTAGCCCGGGTCCTCGGTGCCGTCCGCCATCTGGCGGAGCTCGTCACCGAGGGACCGCAGCCCGCCCGCGAGGCGCTCCTGCTGCGTGCGCGCCTGGTCGCTGAGCTCCGTCCTCGTCTGGTCGACCAGGCCGCGGGCGCGGTCCGTGGCCTCGTGCGCGACGTCGCGCGCCTTCTCCTTCGCGTCCTGCGCGACCTCGCGGCCGGCGTCGCCCGCGTGGGACGCGGCCTCGCTCGCGCGCTGCTTCACCCCGGACGCGGCGCCGCCGCCGTCCCCGGTGCCCTGCGCCGTCCCGACACCCGGCGAACCGGGTCCCGAGCCGTACGGCACGTTCGTCTCGCTCATGGTCGGACTCCCGTCGTCGTCGCCGCTCGTGCGGCGTGACTGAAGACGGAGCGGTAGCCGTGCCGGGCTCTCGCTCCGCCGGTACGGCCACCTCCTGGACCACCTCCCACGCTAGGCGCGGGCCGCGCGCACACAACTGGAACGAGGGGTCGCCCGCAGGTTGCGAGCGAGCGGGGCCTTGCGACCGTGGGAGGAGGTCCAGCAGCCGGCCGCCCCCGCCGGGCCGGGCCCGGCAGCACGACCGCGCCCCCGGGCGCAGGAGGTTTCGACCATGGCCACAGGAGAGACCGGGTTCGACGACGTCACGTTCGACCTCATCTCGGTGCAGTACCACTCGCTCAAGGCCGGGCACGACTACGGCCAGTACGTGCGCGACGCCCGGAACGCGGGCAAGGAGGAGATCGCCGCGTTCTTCGAGAAGGTGATGGCGGAGGACTCCGAGCGGGCCCAGCAGTGCCACCGCTTCCTCGCCGACCTGACCCAGGACGGCACGTCCGCGACGTCCCCGCAGGGCTCCCAGCAGGGCTGATGCACCGTCGGCCGCCCGCTCGGGAGCCGGTTCGGCTCGCGAGTCGGGCGGTCCGTGGGGAGCATGGCGGTGGCGTCGAGCAGGGGCGCCGTCCGCGCGAGCGTCAGGAACCCGTGATGACCTCCACCGCCCTCCCCGCCCACGTCCCCACCGCCGGGTCGGCGACCACGACCGGTCCGGCGGACGGGCCCGCGCCCGGAGCCTCGCCGGCACCGGGGTCGGGCCGCCTGCCGCGGCCCCGTCCGCGGGGCCCGCTGAGCGCCGCGCTCCTCGCCGCGCTCGTCGAGCCCCCCGGTGCGGCCGACCGCCTGCGCCCGGTCGAGGACGCGGTCGGGCCGGCGCTCGACGCCGCGGCCGGGACGATCCTGCGCGACGAGGACGTCCAGCTCACGCTCACCCTGCTCTACGAGCTCCACTACCGCGGGGTCGAGGGCGTCGACGACGACTGGGAGTGGGACCCGGCGCTGCTCGCTGTGCGGGCACGTCTGGAGGCCCCGTTCGAGGCCGCGGTGCGCGAGCGCGCGGGTCAGCCGGCGTGCGACGCGACCGACGCGGCGGGCGTCGCGCGACGGCTGTTCGAGCTCGCGGCGGCCGACGACGGCCCGAGCCTGTCGCGGTACGTCGCCAAGCGCGCCGACGCCGGGCAGGCGCGCGAGCTCCTCGCGCTGAAGTCCCTCTACCAGCTCAAGGAGGCCGACCCGCACACGTGGGCGGTCCCGCGGCTCGCGGGCGTGCCGAAGGCGGCGCTCGTGGAGATCCAGGCGGACGAGTACGGCGGCGGTCGGCCCGGCCGCATGCACGCCGAGCTGTTCGCGCAGGCGATGCGCGGCGTCGGGCTCGACGACACGTACGGCCGCTACGTCGACGCCGTGCCCGCGGTCGTGCTCGCGGCCCTGAACACGATGTCGCTCTTCGGCCTGCACCGGCGCCTGCGGGGCGCGATCGTCGGCCACCTCGCCGCGTTCGAGATGACGTCGTCGGTGCCGAGCCGCCTGTACGGCAACGGCTTCCGCCGCCTCGGGCACGACGCGGACACCACCTGGTACTTCGACGAGCACGTCGAGGCGGACGCGGTGCACGAGCAGATCGCGGCGCGCGACCTCGCGGGGCGCCTCGTCGAGCAGGAGCCCGCGCTGCGCGACGACGTCCTGCTCGGCGCGGCCGCGTGCCTGGCCGTGGAGGGCGACGTGGCCGCCCACGCGCTCGAGCGCTGGCAGCAGGGCGCGTCGGCGCTGCGCGAGCCGCTCGCACCCGCCGTCGAGCCGCAGCCGGGCACCGGCCCCGCCGCGGCGCAGGAGGGCGACGCGCCGCGTGGCTGACGTGACCTACGTGCTGCCGCTGCGCCGCGAGCAGCCCGACGAGCCGGCGACGGCCGAGCTGTCCGCGTACCTGCACGACCTCGCGCGCCACGTCGAGGTCGTCGTGGCGGACGGGTCGCCCGGTCCCGTCCGCGAGCGCCACGCCGCCGCGTGGGGCGGCGCGGCGCGCACCGTCGCCGTCGGCCCGCCGCCCCCGGGCTGCAACGGGAAGGTGGTCGGCGTCCTCGCCGCCCTGGCCGCGACGACCGCACCGCGCGTCGTGGTGGCGGACGACGACGTGCGCTGGGACGCCGCGACGCTCGACCGGGCGCTCGCGGCGCTCGACGACGCCGACGCCGTCGTGCCGCAGAACGTGTTCGACCCGCTGCCGTGGCACGCGCGCTGGGACACCGCGCGCTCGCTCGTGAACCGCGCGCTCGGTCACGACTGGGCCGGCACGGTGGTGCTGCGGCGCGACGCGCTCGGCCCCGCCGGGTACGACGCCCGCGTGCTGTCCGAGAACCTCGAGCTGGAGCGCACCGTGCGCGCCCGCGGCGGGACGGTCGCGCACCGTCCCGACCTCCTCGTGGCCCGGCGCCCGCCGTCGACGCGGAAGTTCGTCGAGCAGCGCGTGCGCCAGGCGTACGACTCGTTCGCCCAGCCCGTGCGGCTCGTCGCGGAGCTCGCGCTCGCCCCGCTCCTCGCCGCGTGCGTCGTCGGCGTGGTGCGGCGCCGCGGGGCCGCGCACCCGACGGCCGCGCTGCGCGGCGCGACGACGCGGGCGGTGGCCGCATGACGGGCGCCGGGGGTGCGTCGCGCGAGGAGTCCCGGGCGGGGTCGCGGGCGGAGGAGGTCACCGTCACGGCGTGCCCGGACGGGCCGCTCCTCGTGCGCGGTCCCGCGCGGCTCGTCGACCAGCAGGGTCGTGAGATCGAGCGGCACCGCGCGACGGTCGCCCTGTGCCGCTGCGGCGGCACGGCCATCCCCCCGTGGTGCGACGGGACGCACAAGGTGAACGGCTACCGCAGCGGCGAGCCCGACGACGGGGCGCGCGGGACCGCCAGCGACGGCGGGACGGGCGCGTAGAACCAGCCGTGGAACGCGGCGCGCGCCGGCTGGGGCAGGACGCGGGCGACCGCCAGCATGGCCTTGCCCTGGAGACCGTGGACGACCTCGGGCCGGCCGTGGACGAGCGCGTCCACGGCCTGCCGTGCCACGGCGGCGGCGCTCGGCTTCGGCAGGCGCCCCACGTGCGTGCGCTCCATGCCGGCCTCCCGGAAGAACGGCGTCCGGGTGGGCCCGGGCAGGAGCGCGGTGACCGTCACGCCCGTGCCGGCGAGCTCGCCGCGCAACGACCACGCGAACGACCGCAGGAACGCCTTCGACGCCGCGTAGGTCGCGAAGTGCGGCGCCGGCATCTCGCCGGCGACGGACGCCGTGACGAGCAGCCGCCCGTGCCCCTCGGCGAGGAGGTCAGGCAGCAGCAGGTGCGTCAGGTGCGCGACCGAGCGCACGTTGAGGTCCACGAGCCGCAGCTGCGCCTCGAGCGGGGTGCGGGCGTACGCGCCGTGCACCCCGACGCCCGCGTTGAGGACGACGGTCGAGACGCCGAGCTCGCGCGCCCGCCGGGCGGTGGCCTCGACGCCGCGCGGCGTCGTGAGGTCGACCGTGAGGCCCTCGTGCGTCCCGCCGTGCGCGGCCAGCTCGCCCACGGTGACGTCGACGTCGCGGTCCGCCACGACCAGGACGTCGTGGCCCCGCCGGGCGAGCTCGTGCGCGAGCGCGCGGCCGATGCCGCTCGTCGCACCCGTCACGAGCGCGTTCGCGCGGTCCCGCACGACCGCCGGGGGACGCGGCGTCACGGGAGGTCCGGGACGTCGTCGTCGCCGAGCGCGACCTCGGCGGGCGGCTCGCGCAGCGCCTGGGCCAGGTGGCCGCCGAGGAACGCGCTCGCCCCGGCGAGCCCGTAGGCGACGAGCGACACCGCGACGCCCGACCGGCGCCGGCCGCCGCGGCGCAGCAGCCACGACGCGCCGTAGAGCAGCGAGACGCCGGAGTTGAGCGCGGCGTGCACCGCGCCGACGCGTCGCGCGCGGCGGTCGACGTCGAGGTAGTCGGCGAGGCCCGTGAGCGCGGTCGGCGCGACCGCGAGGACACCGAGCCCGACGAGGCGCTGCGCCGCGGGCGCGCTGCGCTCGCCCCCGACGAGGTCGAGCACGGCGGCGCTGGTCCAGAGACCGACGGGCACGTCGGTGAGGGTCGCGTGCAGGGCGTGGCCGAGCGAGCGGCCGTGCAGCTCCTCGCGCAGCCGTCCGTGCGAGGGGACGAGGGCGAGCGCGACGCCGCGCACGGTGCCGGAGAGCCCGTCGAGCGCGGGCGAGTCCTCGAGCCGCCGGGCGAGGCGCAGGAGGACGGGGGAGTCGTCGTGGACGGCGGTGCCGGGGGCGTCGGGCATGGTGGCTCCTCAGGTCTCGTCGAGCTCCCGTTCTCGAAGCTGCGTCGACCGTAGGCACGTTCGCGCGCGCTCGCGCGCGTGGGCCCGGACGCACGTCGCCCTCGTCCCGGCGGGCCCGGACGAGGGCGGTTCGCCGCGGGGCAGGCGTGCGGCGGTCTTCTTCACCGGCTGCCCCGCGACGGGCACCACGCTAGGGGCTCGGCTCCCGCGGCGGCGTTCCCCGCCGGGGGTGAAATCCGGCGTGTCGCGTCTCGGCGGCCCCCAGATGCGACCGGCGGCGGACGGCCACAGGGTGGGAGGACGCTCGACGCGTCGAGAACGGGGCGCGTGCCGTGGTCCTCCGCGCACGCTCGTGCGGGGAGGCGACCTCCCGAGGGAGAGAACATGTTCTTCCACCGTCAAGAGCTCCAGCACCAGGCCACGCCGGACCGCCCGGACGCCGTCTACGCCCGCAAGCTCCAGGAGGTGCTGGGCGGGCAGTACGGCGAGATCACCGTGGCCATGCAGTACGGCTTCCAGTCCTGGAACGCCCACATCCCCGGCAAGTACCGCGACCTGCTCTACGGCATCGGTGCCGAGGAGTTCGGGCACGTCGAGATGCTCGCGACGATGATCGCGCAGCTCCTCGAGAAGGCGCCCGTCGGCGCCGTCGAGGGAGCGGTCCAGAACGACCCGACCGTGGCGGCGATCATCGGCGGCACGGACCCGCAGCACGCGATCGTCGCGGGGGCCGGTGCACGGCCCGTCGACTCGAACGGCAACCCCTGGTCGGCCGGGTACGTGACCGCGAGCGGGAACCTGCTCGCCGACTTCACGGCCAACGCCAACGCCGAGATGCAGGGCCGCGTGCAGGTGGCGCGGCTCTACCACATGACCGACGACGCGGGGGTGAAGGACCTGCTGGCGTTCCTGCTCGCGCGCGACACGATGCACCAGAACCAGTGGCTCGCGGCGGCGCAGGAGCTGCGCGACGAGGGCGTCGAGGAGCTGCCGGTGCCCAGCACGTTCCCGCTGTCGAAGGAGGACCGCGACGTGTCCTACCAGTACATCAACTTCTCCGACGGCGAGCACGCGTCCGAGGGGCGCTGGGCGAGCGGCCCGACCCCCGACGGCAAGGGCGAGTTCACGTACGTCGCCGAGCCGCCCGCGGGCGTCCCGATGCCGCCGCCCACGACGCCGGACGAGCGCTTCCACGGCACGACCGGGAAGCCCTCGACGCTCGAGAAGGCGAAGGGTGCCGTCAAGGACGCCCTGCACAAGGACTGAGAGGGGGAGACCGACATGACCGCCGCATCCGCACCACGGGACGCCGCGCGGGCCGACCGCCCGGCGCGGGGCGTGCACCAGTACCTGGCGCTCGTCATCGGGATCGTCTACCTGCTGGTGGGCGTCGTCGGGTTCGCCGTCACGGGGTTCGACGGGTGGACCGTGCACGACCACTCGCAGACCCTGCTGGTCTTCGCGATCAACCCGCTGCACAACGTCGTCCACCTCGTCATCGGCCTCCTCGGCGTGCTGCTGTGGAGCCGGTCGTCGAGCGCCAGGACGTACGGCTGGATCCTCGCGATCGGCTACGGGGCCGCGTTCGTCTACGGGCTGGTCGTCGTGAACGACCCGGAGGCGAACGTCCTCAACATCAACGGCGCGGACAACGTGCTGCACGCGGTGAGCGCGGCCGCGGGCCTCGCCATCGCGCTGTGGCCGGCGCGCCGGGAGACCGGTCCCGCGACGCCGACCACGAGGACGGCCGCGTGACGGACACCCCGGTCGACCTGACGGCGAGCGAGACCGGGCGCGTCCTGCGGGACGTGCTCGGTCCGCTCGTCGCCCAGGGCGCCATCGTGCGGCGTCCCCGCGCGACCGCCTGGGCGGAGCGACGCCAGGTCGACCGCACGTCGCGCCGGGTCCTCGAGCGGCTGCGCGCCCGGTACGACGGCGCGCCGCTCGTCGTGCGCCTCGGGGGCCGGCGGCTCGTGCTCGCCACGCGGCCCGAGCACGTCGAGCGCATCCTGGCGGGCTCGCCCGAGCCCTTCACGCCGGCGTCCTGGGAGAAGCGGGGCGCGCTCGCCCACTTCCAGCCGGACGGCGTGCTGATCTCGCCGCTCCCGGAGCGGCTGGTGCGCCGCCCGTACAACGAGGCGGTGCTCGACATGTCCGAGCCCGTGCACCGCGACGGGGACGCGTTCGTCGCCGCGGTCGAGCGCGAGACCCGCGCGCTCGTCGCGACCGTCGACGCGTCGGGCCGGCTCGACTGGGACACGTTCGCCGCGTCGTGGTGGCGCACCGTGCGGACGGTCGTCCTCGGCCGGGCGGCGCGCGACGACGAGCGCCTCGTCGCGATCCTCGACGCGATGCGGCGCGACGGGAACTGGTCGTGGTTCCGGCCGCGCCGGCCCTGGCTCCGCGCCGCCCTCGAACGGCGGATCGCCGAGCACGTGGCCGTCGCCGAGCCGGGGACCCTCGCGGCGCGCGGCCGCGACGCGGGCGGGGCGGACGCCGTGCGCCGGCAGATCCCGCACTGGCTCTTCGCGTTCGACGCGGCGGGCGCCGCGACGTTCCGCGCGCTCGCGGTCGCCGCGGCGCGGCCCGCCGTGCGCGACCGGCTGCTCGCGGAGCCGGCGACCGCCGGGGACGGTCCGGCCGTCCTCCCGTACGCCCGCGGGTGCGTGCTCGAGTCCGTCCGGCTGTGGCCGACGACGCTCGCGATCCTGCGCGACGCGACCGCCCCCGTGCGCTGGGGCGCGCGCACCTTCCCGGCGGGCACCGGGTTCGTCGTGCTCAGCGCGTTCTTCCACCGGGACGCGGACCGCCTGCCGTTCGCCGACGCGTTCACGCCCGAGGCGTGGCTCGACGGCCGGGCCGACGCCGACTGGGGCCTCGTCCCGTTCAGCGGCGGTCCCGTGTCGTGCCCCGGCCGCAACGTCGTGCTGCTCCTGGCGTCGCACACGCTCGCGCGCGTCGTGCGCCTCGACCTGGCCGTCGCGCGCGGCCGCTACCTCGCCCAGGACCCGCTCCCGCCGACGATGGACCACCTCGGTCTGCGGTTCGGGCTGCGCGGCGAGACCGCCCGTCGGGAGGGCGAGCTCGCCACGAGCGCGGCCGCCTAGGCACCGCCCGGACGGCACGAGGGCCCGGGTGCGCCGCACCCGGGCCCTCGTGCTGCCGTGCGTCAGGCGTCGCCGGACGCCTCCCCGCCGGTGCGCGGGTTGACGTTCCCCGGCTCGGCGTCCGGGTCCGTGTCCTCCGACCCCGAGCCGCTCGCCTGCCGCCCCTCGCGGGGGTTGAGCGACCGCGGGTCGGCGTCCGGGTCCTCGGCGGGGTCGTAGCCGCGCTCGTCGTTCTCGCTCAATGTCGGCCTCCTCGGTCGGGCTCTCGTGCTGTCTCGCGCCCCGGACGGGCGGCGCGTCCTGCCACCGTCGCACGACCTCCCGGCGCTCGCAGGGCTGGGGATGCCTGGCCGCGGACCCGCTCGTAGCCTGGGGACGGCGGGCGTGACCGGCAGGTCCCGTCCGCCACGGAGAGTCGAGAAGGGGCCCCGCCGGCACGCAGCGACGCCAGTCCAGGAGGTCCCGATGCCCGACGCGCCCAGCATGCTCGACACGTTGCCCCGCCTGCGGAGCCTCGCGGAGGTCGCCGGGCTCGTGGAGGTGGTGCGCCCCCTCTACGTGCGGTTCAGCGGCGGTCCGGAGCAGGATGCCGAGAGCGTGAGCCGCGACCACGAGAGCGGGTGCCTGCTGCCCGGTCTCAGCGTCAACCCGCTGACGCCCGAGCCGTGGTGGGACCGCCCGGTGGAGCACTGGGTGGCACGCCAGCTCTGCCAGTACGCGCACCTCATGACGCCGGAGCGCTTCCCGTGGCTCCTCACGGGCGAGGTCGCCGGGCGCGGCCCGGACAGCGAGCCGCTCCTCGTGGACGTCGTGCCGGCCGCGTCGCTCGACCCGCGGGTCGTCGAGGAGGCGGGCCGGCTCTACCGGGAGGCGTTCGACGCGGGCGACGACGGCACGTGAGGAGCGGCGCCGTCACGCGAGCCCGGGTCGCGTGCGCACGCGCGCGGCCGGGATCTCCCGGGGCCGCGTCGCCGCGTACCACCCGGCCACGAGGAGCACCATGAGCGTGACGTCCACGACGTCGCCCGCGTAGTACATGAGCTGCGCGCCCGTGCGCGCGTCGGCGGGGGAGACGCCCGCCGGCGGGTGGGCGTAGAGCCACTTCGTGAGCACGGAGTGCGCGGCGACGAAGGCGACGAGCACGCCCGCGCGCACCCGGAAGGACGCGCGGGACGGGTGCGGGTCCGGTCCGACGAGCGACGCGGTGAACAACCAGCCCGCGAGCAGGACGTGCGCGTGCACGACCACGCCCACGACGGCGGAGGAGTGGGCGAGGTGGAACAGCCCTGTCGTGTACAGGAGCCAGAGCCCGCCCGCGTCGAGGAGGCCCGCGACCACGGGGTGGCCGACGACGCGCGGCACGGGGGAGCGCAGCACCGCGCTGACGCGACGCGCCCGGGCGGGCGGCAGCGCGCGCAGGAGCAGCGAGACGGGCGCGGCGAGCACGAGGAGCAGCGGCGCCAGCATGCCCAGCAGGACGTGCCCGGCCATGTGGGCCGTGAAGCCCGACCGCGACGCCTCCGCGAGCGGCCCGACGGTCGCGACGCCCGCGCACGCGAGCCCCGCGTACCAGGACAGCGTGCGCCGCACGGGCCAGGGGCTGCGCGACCGGGCCGCCCGCAGCCCGGCGGCGTAGGCGGCGGCGCCCAGGGCGAGCGCGACGACCGCGACGACCGTCAGCAGGGCGGGCCCGCCGGTCGCGGCGTGATGGTGCGGGGGCATCACGCGGTCCCGGCGGCGCCGGCACGAGCGGGCCGCGCGCGGCGCAGGACGACCAGCCCGACGACGAGCGCGACGACCGCCGTCCCGATCCACACGACGTCGTACACCAGGAGGTCGACGCCGTACCGGATCTGGTGGATCCCGAGGATCTTGTGGTTGAGGACGCCGTCCAGGAGCTGGAAGCCCCCGACGCCGACGACCACGGCCCCGACCCAGCGCGACCACGACACCTCCGTGCGGCGGCGCACGTCGGCGAGCAGGAACAGCCCCCAGACGGTGACGAACCAGCCCACCGCGTGGAAGACGCCGTCCGCGGCGAGCGCGACCTGTGTCGTCGACAGGTCGTAGAAGTGGTGCCACTGCAGGCCCAGGTGGAACACGAACAGGTCGATGATCGACGCCGCGATCCCGGCACCGAACAGGACGCCCGACAGGACGGTCCGGCGGTCGTGCGCGCGCGCCGCGTCGGCCGGGCCGTTCACGAGCGGCCCGGGTCGTCGTCGGCGGGGTCCGGGGCGTCCTCGACGACGAGCGCGCGAAGGAGGGACTCGGCGACCTCGCGCGGGCTCACGTTCCGGTGCCGGGACGCCGAGTCGATGATGCGGCGGGCCACGTCGGCGGAGCACTGGTTCGTCTGCATGATCGCGCCGACGGCGCGCTCCGTGGCGACGGCGTCGGACATGTCCCGGTAGAAGCCCGCGGTCGAGTCCTCGAGCACCGCCAGCTCGAGCCGCAGCCCGACCGCGGACGCCACGAGCTGGGCGTACGCGTCGGCGGCGGTCAGGAGCTCCGGCGTCCACGGGTCGGGTGCGCGCGAGTACAGGTTGAGCGCGACGGCAACGTCCGCGGTGACGATCGCGGGGACGGCGACCGAGGAGACGAAGCCCTCCTCGGCGCACTGTCGTGCCCAGCGCTCCCAGCCGACCGACTCCTCGACGGACGGCACGAGCCGGGAGCCGCCGTCGTCCATCGCGTCGATGCAGGGGCCGGCGTCGTCGAGCGCCTCGGCCTGGTCGCAGCGCGCCGCGGCGTCGGTGCTGCTGCCCGCGCGCACGCTCACGCCGGCCTGGCGCATCGTCACGCTGACCTCGAGGCCGTGGCCGAGGATCGTCGCGGCCCGGTCCGCGAGCTCCTGCGGGAAGCTGGCGATGCCCATCGTGCCCTCCTGGAGGTCGGCGCCCGCGCCCACGCGGGCAGGTCCTCACGCTACGGCGGGTGCCTCCCGCTCGCGCGCACTCGCGCCGGGGTGCGCGAGCGGTTGCCAGTGCGGGGCGCGCGACTAGCGTCGCCTCATGGTGACCGTCACTCGGGCCGTGCGATGCCCCTCCGACGCGGTGCTCGGCGTCCTCGCGGACGGCTGGTCGTACTCGACGTGGGTCGTCGGGACGGCACGCATCCGTGCCGTCGACGACACGTGGCCCGCGCCCGGGTCGCGGATCCTGCACTCGGTCGGGCTGTGGCCCGCGCTGCTCGACGACGAGACGGTCGTGCGCGCCTGGGACCCGGACCGGGGGATCGACCTCCAGGCGCGCGGCTGGCCCGCGGGCGAGGCGCGCGTGCGGATCGAGGTGCGCCCGACGGAGCAGGGCTGCACCGTGCGGATCACGGAGGACGCCGAGAAGGGTCCGGGCACGCTCGTGCCCCGGCCGGTGCGCAGCGCGGTGATCGGCCCCCGGAACGTCGAGGCCCTGCGCCGGCTCGCGTACCTCGCGGAGCGCCGGACCCCGTAGCGCGGCAGCACCGTGCCCGCGGCGCCCCCGCGTCAGGGGTCGCGCAGCAGCCGTGCCCACGCGGTGCGCACGAGCGCGCGGCGCAGCGACCCGCGCGGTCCGGCGGCGGCGAGAGCGGCCCGCGCCGCGTTCCACCCGCACGCCCCGTGGACCCCGCCGCCGGGATGGGCGGACGCGCTCGCGAGGTAGAGCGACGCGACGGGCGTCTCGGGGCGGCCGAGGCCGGGCGTCGGGCGCAGGAAGAGCTCCTGGTGGACGGCCGACGTGCCGCCGTTGATCGCCCCGCCCGCGAGGTTTGCGTCGGCCGCCTCCAGGTCAGCCGGGGTCTGCACGAAGCGATCCACGACCGTGTCGGCGAAGCCGGGCGCGACCCGCTCGACCGCGTCCTCCACGCGGCGCACCTCGTCCGTGACGCGCTCGCGCGTCCACGGGACGCCGTGCGGCACGTGCGTGTAGGCCCACGCCGACTCCGTGCCCGCGGGCGACCGCGTGGGGTCCGACGTCGTCATCTGCCCGAGGACGAGGAACGGCCGCTCGGGGACGTGGCCGCGCGAGAGCGAGGCCGCGACGTCGACGAACCCCGCCCGGTCGACGCCGAGGTGCACCGTGCCCGCACCGCGCGCCCCGGGCGCGGTCCACGGCACGGGCCGGTCGAGCGCCCAGCTCACCTTCACGGTCGGGTGGTCCCACTGGAACCGGCCGAGGTCGCGCACGAGCCGCGCCGGGAGCCGGTCGGCGCCGACGAGGTCGAGGTAGAGCGCGGGCGCGCTGACGTCGGCGAGCACGGCGTGGCGGGCGCGCACGTGCCGCCCGTCGGCCGTGCTCACGCCGACCGCGCGACCGCGCACCACGTGCACGCGCTCGACCCGCGCGCCGGTGACGACGTCGCCCCCGCGGGCGCGCAGCCGGGAGACGAGCGCGTCGGGGAGCCGGCCGGCACCCCCGGTCGGTACGGGGAAGCCCACGTCCTGGCCGAGCATGGCGAGCAGCCAGCCGAACACGCCGCTGCCCGCGGCGTCGGGCGGGACGTCGGCGTGCATGGCGTTGCCGGTGAGCAGCAGGCCGCCCCCCTCGCCGCGGAACGTCTCGTCGGCCAGGCGGCGCACGGGCAGGACGGCGAGCCGGGCCAGGTCGAGCGTGCCCGCCGCGCCGAGCCGGCGCAGCACGCGCAGCACCGGCCCGGCCGCCGGGAGCGGGCTGAACAGCGCGTCGAGGAGCGGGTCGCGCACGCGGTCCCAGCCCGCCACGAGCTCGAGCCACGCGTCGCCGTCGCCGGGTGCGACCTCGTCGAGCCCGGCGGCCGTGTCCTCGGCGCGGGCGCGCAGGACGGCGGCACCGCCGTCGTCGAGGGCGTGCGCGAGGACGTCCGGGGCGCGGGACCACGTGAGGCCGTGCTCCTCGAGGTGCAGTCCCCGGATCACGGGCGACCCCGCGGCGAGCGGGTAGAACGCGCTGAAGAGGTCCGTCTCGTACCCCGGCGCCGCGACCTCGGCGGAGCGGACCGCGCCGCCGTACGTCTCCTGCGCCTCGAGGACGAGCACGTCCCACCCGGCGTCGGCGAGCGCGTTCGCGGCGACGAGGCCGTTGGGCCCCGCCCCGACCACGACGGCGTCGACGGTGGTCAGGCCCACGGGTCGAGCACGACCTTGATGCAGCCGTCCTCCTTGCGCTGGAACGTGCGGTACGCGTCGGGCGCCGACTCGAGCGGCAGCCGGTGCGTGCGCAGGTCCAGCACGCCGAGCGGGTCGGAGACGTCGGCGGCGAGGGGGAGGACGTCGTCGGTCCAGCGGCGCACGTTCGCCTGGCCCATGCGCAGGGTCACCTGCTTGTCGAAGAGCTGCATCATGGGCAGCGGGTCCTTCGCCCCGCCGTAGACGCCGGAGATCGAGATCGTGCCGCCGCGGCGGACGAGGTCGATCGCGGTGTAGAGGGCCGCGAGGCGGTCGGTCGCGGCGCGCTCGGTGAGGGGCGCGGCGAGCGCGTCGGGCAGGACGCCGACGACCTTCTGGGTGGCCTCGGCGACGGGGGAGCCGTGCGCCTCCATCCCGACGGCGTCGATGACGGAGTCCGCACCGCGGCCCGACGTGAGGTCGCGCACCGCGCCGACGAGGTCGTCGACCGCCGACGGGTCGAGGGTCTCGACGCCGTGACGCTCGGCCATCGCGCGCCGCTCCGGCACGCGCTCGATCCCGACGACGCGGGACGCGCCGCGGTGCAGCGCGATCCGGGCGGACATCTGCCCGATCGGGCCGAGCCCCAGCACCACGACCGTGCCGCCGGGCGGCACGTCGGCGTACTCGACGGCCTGCCACGCGGTGGGCACGACGTCGGAGAGGTAGAGGTAGCGCTCGTCCGGGGAGCCGTCGTCGGGCACGACGACCGGCCCGTACTGGGCCTGCGGCACGCGCAGGTACTGGGCCTGCCCGCCGGGCACCTGGCCGTAGAGCTTGGTGTACCCGAAGAGCGCGGCGCCCTTGTCCTGCGACCGGACCTGCGTCGTCTCGCACTGGGTCTGCAGCCCGCGCTCGCACATCCAGCAGTGCCCGCACGCGATGTTGAACGGGACGACGACGCGGTCGCCGACCCGGAGGTTCCCCGCCTCGGGCCCGACCTCCTCGACGACGCCCATGGCCTCGTGGCCCAGGACGTCGCCGGAGTCGAGGAACATCCCGAGCACCCCGTACAGGTGCAGGTCGGAGCCGCAGATCGCGGTCGACGTGACGCGCACGATCGCGTCCGTGGGCTGCTCGATCCGGGGGTCGGGCACGTCCTCGACGCTCACTTTCTCGCGTCCCTGCCAGGTCAGTGCTCGCATGGTGCTGCCGTCCTTCCGTGGGTGGTGCGTGTGCGTGGTGCGTGGTGCGCGTGCGTGGTGGGGACGGCGGGCTCAGCCCTTGCTCCCCGTCGTCGCCACCCCCTCGACGAAGTGCCGCTGGCCGAGGAAGAAGAGGAGGATCATCGGGAGGGTCGTGATGACGGAGGCCGTGACGACGACCTCCCACTGCGACTCGCCGCCGGGGCCGAACTGGTCGATGAGCGCCTTGAGGCCGCGCGGGATGGTGAACGTCGACGAGTCCTGCAGGTAGATGAGCGGGCGCATGAGGTCCGTCCAGGCTGCCTGGGCCTCGAAGAGGAGCGTCAGGACGAGGGCGGGCCGGCACAGCGGCACCGCGATGCGCCAGAACATCTGCCAGTTGTTCGCGCCGTCGAGGCGCGCGGCCTCGAACGGCTCGCGCGGCAGGCCGAGGAAGAACTGCCGCAGCAGGAACACGTAGAACGCGCTCGCGAACAGGTTCCCCGCCCACAGCGGCACGTTCGTCCCCACGAGCCCGAGCTGGTTCCAGATGAGGAACGTGGGGATCATCGTCACGGCGCCCGGCAGCATCATGGTCGCGAGCACGAGCGCGAACAGGGCGCCCCGGCCGCGGAAGCGGAAGAACGCGAAGCCCCACGCGACCAGCGCGCTCGACACCGTGACGAGGCCCGCCGCGAGCACGGTGACGACGACGGTGTTCCCGAGCCACAGCGCGAGCGGCGCCTCCTGCCAGACGGTCACGTAGTTGTCGAGCGTGAACGTGCGCGGCACGAGCCGGTTGTCGAACACCTCGGCGCGCGGCTTGAACGACGCGGAGAGCAGCCACAGCAGCGGGTACACGAACGCGACCGTGGCGAGCACGAGCGCGGCGAGCACGACGGCGCGCAGCCACCGGCGGCGCGGCCCGCGCCCGGCGCCGCGCGTCCGGGCGGGGGGCGGCGGCCCTTGCGCCTCGGGCGCGCCCGTGGCCGGGTCCGGCGCGGCGCCCGGGCCGCTCACGGCGGGGCGGGGGAACGAGGGTGCGGTGGTCATCGCTGCTCCCCCTCGTAGTAGACGAGCCGTCGGGACACGACGAGCTGGACGAGCGTGACGAGCATGATGACGACGAACAGCAGCCAGGCGAGCGCCGACGCGTACCCCATGTGGAGCTCCTGGAACCCCTCCTGGAAGAGGTAGATCACGTAGAACAGCGCGGCGTCGTTGCGGTAGGTGGAGTTGCCGGCGCCGAAGTAGGCCGAGTACGCCTCGGTGAACATCTGGAACCCGGCGATCGTGTTGATGACGACGACGAAGAACAGCGCGCCGCTGATCATCGGCACCGTGACGGCGCGCGTCCGGCGCCAGAACCCCGCCCCGTCGACGCGCGCGGCGTCGTACAGGTCGTTCGGCACGTTGCGCAGGGCCGCGAGCAGGATGATCACGGCCGACCCGACGGTCCAGAGGCTGATGAGCACGAGCCCTGGCTTGATCCAGGCCTGGTCGGTCGTCCACGACGGCCCCTGGACGCCGAACCAGGACAGCACCTGGTTGACGACGCCGTACTGGCCGTTGAACAGCAGCAGGAGCAGCACGCCGACGGCGACCGGCGGCGTCATCTTGGGGATGAAGAACGCGGTGCGGAAGAAGCCGGCCGACCGGCCCGCCTGGTTGAGGAGCAGAGCGAGCGCGAGCGCCACGACCGTGTAGAGGGGCACCTGGACCACCGTGTAGACGAGCGTGTTCCACAGCGACAGCGCGACCTTCGGGTCCTGCGCCATCTCCCGGTAGTTGTCGAGACCGACGAACGTCGGGTCGTTGATGACGTCGTAGTCCGTGAGCGACAGGTAGGCGCTGTAGAGGATCGGCCACGCCGTGAACACGAGGAACCCGACGATCCACGGGCTGATGAAGCGCAGCGCCGCGTTGCGCTCCCGCCGCGCGGACGCGCTCAGGCGCGGGCGGCGACCGCCCGGCGCCGTGCGGTGGCCGTCCGACGCCGGGGGAGGGGTCGGCAGGGTCGGCGCGACGTCGGCTGCCGCCACCTCAGTCCTCCTCGTCCCACTGCGCCCAGGCGTCGTCGAGCGCCTTCTGCGCCTCGTCCTGGGCCTGCGCGAGCGCCTCGGCCGGCTCCTGCTGGCCGTTGAGGACGCGGTTCACCGCGTCCTGCCACGCGGTCTCGAACTCGTTGTCCGCGGGGTTCGCCGGGAGCGCGAAGGTCGCGTCGTTCGCCTCGTACATCGCGTCGATCGCGTCCTGCCACGGCTGGGGCGCGTCGTCGGGCACGAGGTCGTCGCGAATCTGCTGGTCCGCCTCCTCGTTGCCGGTGAGGACGCCCGTGAAGACCAGGCCGTCCTGCGCACGCGCGTCGGCGCGCGCCTGCGCCGCCTCGACCCAGGCGTCCGTCTCCGTCATGAGGCGCGCGAACCGGCACGCCGCCGCGGGGTTCTCGCTCCCGCGCGGGACGGCCCAGGCGGAGCCGGACGCGAACGCGATCGCGTCGCCGTCGGGCGTGCGCACGGCGTCGAACGCCATGGGGGCGTCCGGCGACGACTCGTTGAGCACGTTGATGTACCACTGCTCCATCGGCATCGCGCCGAGCGCGTCGGTCGCGAACTGGTTCCCGGCGCCGAAGAAGTCGGCGGAGTCGCGGAACGTCTTGACCGCCGGGAAGCCGCCCTGGGCGTCGTAGATCCCCACCGCCCACTCGAGCGACTCGACGACCTCGGGGGCGTCGAGCTGCGCGGTGCGGCCGTCCTCGGAGAGCAGGTCGGCGCCGACCGCCTTCGACCACAGCGGGAGGAACTCGGGCAGCTTCGAGTCGAACCCGATGACGCTCAGCGTCCCGCCGTCGGTGCGCAGGAGCGCCTCGTTCGCCGCCGTGACGGCCTCGCGGTCCGAGCCGTTGACGTCCTCGACGGTGAGCCCGGCCGCGGAGAGCAGGTCGGCGTTCGCCATCGTCACCTGGACCTGGTTGAACTCGGGGATCCCGTACACGCTGCCGTCGAACGTCACCTGGTCGACGGCGGTGTCCACGAACGCGTCCATGTCGATCTCCTCGGCCGCGACGCACTCGTCGAGCGGGAGGATCGCGTCGCGCGACGCGAACGTGCCGATCTGGTCGCGGTTCGCGTACACCACGTCTGGCGGGTTGCCCGACGCGACCGCCGAGAGGAAGGCCTGGATGTCGAGCTCGCCCTCCGAGAGGCGCACGTCGACGCCGTCGAGGCCCTCGACGGCGCGGTCGTAGCGGACCTCGCCGATCTCGTCGCCGGTCCCGAAACCCATGACCGAGAGCTCGCCCGACGGCGACCCGTCGGCCGTGAAGTCGACGTCCGAGCCGTCGTCACCGGTGCCCTGCGCACAGCCCGTCAGGGCCAGGGCCGCGACCACCATGCTCGTTCCTGCGGCTGCCGCGCCGCGTCGGCGGACCATCATCTGCCTCCTCGTGGGAGCCACGGGGCGGACGGCAGGGGTGCGCGACGCCACCGTGTTCTCGACGGCGTCGGCGTTTCTCTGCACCGACGCCGCCAGTGAAGCACCGGCTCTGCCCGCTCACACCTCGAACCGCTGCTCGGGCCCGGCGCCCGGCGCGTGGACGGCGGGGCGCGCGTGCGGGCTCCCGCCGGGCGGGGCACCCTCGTCCCGTGGCACGAGACGAGAGCAGGACGGGACCGACCCCGCCCGCGGCCCGGGCACCCCGGGTGGTGGAGGCAGGGACACGGGCGCGCCGCGCGGTCACGGCCGCGCAGCGGCAGTGGGTGCGCCACCCCCGGTGGTCGTTGGCCGTCAAGGGGGCGCTCGCCGCGGCCGTCGCGTGGTACGTCGGGGTCCTTGCCCCGGCCCCGTTCTCCGAGTACCCCTACTACGCCCCGCTCGGCGCGGTCGTCGCGACGACGAGCACGCTCGCGCGCTCCGTCCGCGAGTCGACCCAGGCGATCCTCGCGATCCTCGTCGGCGCGGCGATCGCCCGCGGCGTCGACGTCGTCCTCGCCCCGAGCGCGCTGTCCGTGGCGGTCGTCGTGGGCCTCGCGCTCCTGTGCGCGGGGTGGCGGCGGTTCGGCGAGATGGGCACGTGGGCGGTCACGTCGGCCCTGTTCGTGCTCATCATCGGCAACGACGCGAAGGTCGAGTTCGTCGGCGCGTACGCCGGTCTCGTGGTCGTGGGTGCGGGAATCGGCGTCGTCATCAACCTGCTCGTGCCCCCGCTGCCCCTCACCCCGACCGAGGAAGCCCTCGACGGGCTGCGCGACACGCTCGTCGACCAGGTCGAGGCGCTCGGCGACGGTCTCGCGGGCGAGCGCCCGCCGTCGGCGGAGGAGTGGGAGGAGCGGCGGCGCGAGGTGGAGCCGACGCTCACCCGCGCGCGCGACGCCGTCGCGCGGACCCGGGAGGCCGCGCGCGCCAACATCCGGCTGCGTCGCCACCGCGACTGGGCCGCGTCGCAGGTGCGGCGCGCGCAGGAGCTCGAGGGGTCGGCCGACGTCGTCGAGTCGCTCGTCCGGCTGCTCGTCGAGTGGGAGCGCGAGGACCGCGACGACCCCGCGCTCGGCGCCCGCCTGCGGCCGCTCGCGGCCCGCGCCCTGGACGCCTACGCCGGTGCGCTGCGGTCCGTCGGCACGGAGCCCGCCGACGCGGACGCGCTGCGCGAGCTCTCGGCGCGGACGCAGGAGCTGCACGACGGCGTCCGGGCGGCGCGCCGCGAGGACGACCAGGACTACTTCGTCGCGGGCGCGGTCGTGCTCGCCCTGCGGCGCGGCGTGGCGGTGCTGACGGCCGGCTGACGCCGGGGAGGCCGCCGGGACGACGACGGCGGGCGACCGGACGCGCCGGTCGCCCGCCGTCGGGGGCGTCGCGCGGACGGGTCAGGAGGCCTGCGCGAAGGTCTGGATGCGGTCGATCTGGAGCGGTGGCTTCTTCTCGCCCGCGGTCACCGCGACCGGCAGCCGGTTCTGCGCCGGGGCGAGCGGGCACGTGACGAAGTTCGTGAACGCGCACGGGAAGGAGAAGGCGCGGTTGAGGTCGACCACGGTGTCGCCGTCCCGCTCGGTGTCGGGGACGCGCACGAGCCGGCCGTTGCCGTAGGTCTCCTTGCCGCTCGTGGTGTCGGTGAAGTGCGCGTTGCCGCGCTCGATGCCCGTGTCGTCGTCCGGGCGCCCGGCGACGAGGAGCGTGTGCTCCGTCCCGTCCAGGGTGAACGTCACGGTGCCGATCACGCGCTGCTCCTCGAACACGCCGCGCTCGACCGTCGGGTAGTCCGACGCCTGCTCGGCCGTCCGCGTGAACCGCGCCGGGAGGACCCACCGCTCGTCGAGCGGGAACGTCTCGATGTCGTCGAGGCGCTTGCGGGCCGCCTCGCGCGGGTCGCGGACGCGCACGCCGAAGATCTGGCGGCCGGTCGCGTCGGTGCGGCGGATGGTCTCGACGCGCAGGTCGCCGTAGAACGCGGGCACGAGGGAGTACTTGTGGCCGGTCGACACGGGCGTCGGTGAGGTCACGGGGGCGCCGTCGAGCGTGACCGTCTCCCCGCTGCCGTCGGGCGTGTACACGACCTCGTCGTCCTGGACCGACCAGGTGCCGGGCACGCCCTCGACCTGCAGCGGCTCGTCGCCCGTCAGCCAGTCCTGGCTGACCATGGACATCCACCCGTACGGGCTCGTCAGCTCGTCGATCCGGGCGCGGTGCCACCGCTCCCACTCCTGGCGGTACTCGGCGCTCACTGCGGACATGTCGGTCCTCTCGTCGGTGTTTCGGGTCACGGGTCGGGTCACAGGTCGGGTCACAGGTCGGGACAGGGTCGGGGCGCAGGTCAGGGCACGCGCGTCGCGCGCTCCACGAACGCGCACACCTGCGCGAACGAGTCGGCGTCGGCGAACGCGTTGCCCGCGGGGGTCCCGCCGGCCGACAGCTCGATGCCGGAGACGGGGTGGCGCGTCGGGCCCTGCGCGACGGGGAGGTGCGGCAGGGCGATCGAGTGGCCCGCATCGGGGTAGTCGAGCAGCAGCGTCTCGTGGGCGTGGCCCGCGGCGCGCAGCGTCTCGACGACCTGGCGGGCGTACATGCTCGACGGCCACAGGCCGTCGGCCATGCCGGAGACGCACGCGACGGGGCCCGCGATGCGCTCGACGGGGATGCGCGACGCGGCGGCGAACCGGCGGTCGCGCAGGCCGTCGACGTAGACGTCGCGGTACCGGTCCGGGGGCGGCCCGCCGGTCCACGGCTGCCACGTCACGCCGGGGTTGTCCTGCCACAGGTGCGGGAGCGGCTCGCCGTCGAGCGTCCACGTGGGGGAGTCCCACCCCTGCGCGGGGTCCGCGGCGCCCTGGGAGCCGTGCACGTGGGCCCCGGGCACGTAGGCGACGACGGCGCCCACCAGGCCGGGGTAGGTGGCGCCCAGCAGGAGCGCGAGCTCGCCGCCCCGCGACTGGCCGCTCACCACGACGACGCCGGCGCGCGGCGCGAGCTCGCGGTGCACGTGGCGCAGCGCGGTCTCGAAGTACTCCAGCGGCGTGCGGGTGATGTGGTCGGGCAGCCCGGGCACGCCGAAGTAGCCGAGCGCGAGCGCCTGCACGCCGCGCGACGCGTAGAGCGCGCCGCGCTGCTCGTTGATCCCCCCGCCGGAGCCGTTGAGCACGATGATCGTCGGGTGCGGACCGTCGCCTTGCGGCACGAAGAGCGTGCCGACGAGCCCGTCCTCGCGGACCTCGCGCCGTCGCACCCCGGGCCCGGTCCAGCGCTGCACGAGGTCGGCCGTCGCGCGCTGCGTGGCGTCGGACTCGTCCCACGCCTCGAGGCGCGTGCGCAGCGGGCGCGAGACGTCGGTCGCGGCCGGCCGGCCGGGCGTCGGGTCGGGCCGCTGCGACGTGAGGAGCGCCATCCCGTCGACGCGCCCGTAGTCGCCGGACATCGGCGGGTCGCGGTCGAGCAGGACGGTGCCTGACCGGTCCGCGCGGTAGGTCGCGCGGGCGGACCACGCGGTCCCGGAGCGGTCCGTCGTCGCGCGGACCGTGACGAGCGCGCCCGGGGCGGCGCCGGTCACCTCGATGCGGCGGGGGACGTCGAGCAGGTCGTCGGCGGGGCTGACGGTGAGCCGGAGCGTCACGGCGTGCCTCCCGTCGCCGGGTCCAGCGCGTCCCAGACGTCGCGGTCGACGTCGAACGTCTCCGCGTCCGGCCGGTCGCCCGGGACGCGCCCTCCGGCGCGCGTCCAGTCGTCGCCGAGGCGGTCGGCCCGGTCGGCGAGGTCCTCGGCGCCGAACGCGCGGGGGTCCAGCGCGAGCACCCAGAGACCGCGGCCCACGGCGTCGCCGCGCGCCCCGGTCAGCAGCCCGGCGAGCGCCTCCACCGTGAGACCGAGGAGGGACCCGAGCAGCCCCGCGGGGAGCAGCGCGCCGACGGCGCCCGCGTCCCGGGTGGTCTCGCCGTCGGGGCCGAGCGCCGCGCCGTCGGGCAGGGGCGTGCCCTCCCGGGCGCGGCGCCGCGCGTCGGCGAGCGTGACGGCGCTCGTCGCGGCGTCCACGACGAGCGCACGACCCTGCCCGGCCCGCGGCACCGCCACGGCGAGCGGGTTCGTGCCGACCACGGGCGCGGTCCCGCCGTACGGGGCGACGGTCGCGGGGGACTGGGCGAGCGCGACCCCGACCAGCCCGTCCTCGGCGAGCGCGCGGACGTACGCGCCGACGCGCCCCGTCCCGCCCGCGTGGCGCACGGCGACCACGCCGACGCCGAGGCCGCGGGCGAGCCCCGCCGCCCGGCGGACCGCCGCGGCGAGCGCGACCGGCCCGGGGAGGTCGTGCGCGTCCAGCGTCGCGGTCGCCCCGGTCACGACGGCGGACGGCGCCCCGGTCCCGGCGCGCCCCGTCGTCGTCCGCTCGCGCGCGTCCCGCAGCTCGCGGACGAGGAGCGCGAGGCCGAACTCCGGCCACCCCGACGCGTCCCCCGCGACGACGGCGCGGGCCGCGAGGTCGGCGTCGGCGGGGTCGTGGGCGGCGAGCGCCGCGCGGGCGCGGGCACGGGCGGCCGCGGCGTCGACGCGCACGGTGGGGGTGGCGGGCACGGCGGTCCTCTCGGGTGGTGGCGGTGGGTCGGGTCGTGCGGGTGGGGCGGGACGCGCGGGTCGTCGCGCGGGGACGCTCAGTCGTCGCCGAAGAACGCCCCGGAGTCGATCGCGAGGCCCATGACGACGCTGCGACCGCGACGGATGTGCTCGAGCTCGAGGCGGGCCGCGCGCTCGCCGTCGCCCGCGCGGAGCGCCTCGATGAGGAGCCGGTGGTCGTCGAGCGGCGGCCCGGGCTCCAGCGGCTGGCGCCCGCAGAGCCGGAACGCCCGCTCCAGGTCCTCGAGCGCGAGCTCGGTGATCGCGTGCAGCCGGGGGTTGCGCGAGTACTTCGCGACCCGGCAGTGGAACAGGTGCGACGCCGACAGGATCGACTGCACGTCCTGCGCCTGCGGGTACGTGCCCTCGGCGATCGCCGCGAGCTCGTCGACCTCGGCCGGGCTCGCATGGGCGGCCGCGAGGCGCGTCGCCATCGGTCCCGTCGCCTCGCGCACGTCGAGCACGTCGACGAGCGTCTTGAGGGTGACCGGGGCGACGCGGCACAGCGCGCGCGGGCGCACGTCCACGAGGCCGTCGTGGTCGAGGCGGTGCAGCGCGTCGCGCACCGGCGTGCGCGACGTCCCGAACTCGGACGCCGTCTCGGTGACGTCGATCTCCTCGCCGGGGCGCAGCTCGGTGAAGATGATCCGGCGCCGCAGCTCGTGGTAGATCCGGTCCGCGGCCGGGACGACGCTCATGCGCCGGCCCCGGGCACGCGGGACGGGTCGTGGTGGGGTGGGTTCATGCTGCCTCCTACTGACGGGACCAGGGCACGAGACGTCGTTCGAGCACCGTGACCAGGGTCGTGGAGAGGTAGCCCAGCACGGAGATGGTGACGATGCCCACGTACATCTTCGCGACGGCGAACGTCGTCCACGAGCTCCAGATGAGGTAGCCCAGGCCGTTGCGCGACCCGACGAACTCCGAGGCCGCGATGATGACGAACGCGCCGCCCACGGCGAGCTTGAGCCCGGTGAAGATGCTCGGCAGCGCGGCGGGCAGCGCGACCGTCCGCCAGCGCTGGAGCCGGCCCGCGCCGTTGGCGGTCGCCACGTCGAAGTAGATCTGCGGCGTCTGGAGCACGCCGCCCATCGCGTTGTAGAAGACGTAGAAGAACACGCCGATCGCGACGATCACGTACTTGCTCGCCTCGCCGAGGCCGAACACGAGGAGCAGCAGCGGGAAGATCGCGACCTTGGGCACGGGCAGCAGGCTCGCGAAGATCGGCCCGAGGAGCGTGCGCAGCGTCGTGACCGACCCGAGCGCGATCCCGAGGACCAGCCCGGGCACGGCGCCGAGCACGAACCCGATCGCGATGCGCGTGAGCGTGATGCCCGCGTGCTCGAAGAGCTCGCCGCTCCCGACGAGCTGCGCGAACGTCTCGGCGATCGACGACGGCGGCGGGAAGAACCGCGCGTCGAGCACGTTCGTCCGGCTCGCGAGCTCCCACACCGCGAGGAGCAGGAGCGGCGTGAAGGGCCCGACGACCCGCACGAGGCGACCCGTCCGCCGGCGGCGCAGCTCCTCGGTCAGCTCGCGCGTGATCTCGGCCGTGCGGTCGTCGGCGTCGTGGGGCGCGTCCGGGGCGCCGCCCGGCGCGGCGTGGCCGCCCGGGCGGACGGGGGCGCGCTCGTCCGTGGGGGTCGTCATGCGACCGCCTCCCGGACGCCCGCGGCGGAGCGCTCGTCCGCTCCCGCCCCGTCCTGCGCCGCAGCGTCCTGTGCCTCGGCGTCCCGCAGGAGCCGCCACAGCTCGTAGGTGATCTCGCCGTGGCGCGGGTCGCGGCGCAGCTCGAGGATGTCGCGCGGGCGGTCGAAGGGGACCCGCACGTCGGCGAGGATGCGCCCGGGCCGCGCGGACATGACGACGACGCGGTCCGCGAGCACGAGCGCCTCGTCGACGCTGTGCGTGATGAAGAGCACCGACCGCGAGGTCTGCGACCAGATCTTCAGCAGCTCCTGCTGCAGCACGACGCGCGTCTGCTCGTCGAGCGCGCCGAACGGCTCGTCCATGAGGAGGGTCGCGCCGTCGTCGGCCAGCGCCCGGGCGACCGACGTGCGCTGCCGCATGCCGCCCGAGAGCTGGTGCGGGTAGAAGCCGCGGAACTCCGTGAGACCCACCATGTCCAGCAGCGGGGCGACGCGCTCGCGCCGGGCCGAGCGCCGCACGCCGCGCAGGCGCAGGGGGTACTCGACGTTCTGCTCGACCGTGAGCCACGGCAGCACGCCGTGGTCCTGGAAGACGACGGACGGGCGCGCCGCCATCGTCACCGTGCCGCGGTCGGCCTCCTCCAGGCCCGCGAGGATGCGCAGGAGGGTGCTCTTGCCGCACCCGGAGGGTCCGAGCACGCAGACGAACTCGTTGTCCTCGATGGTGAGCGACACGTCCTGGAGCGCGACGAGCACGTCGTCGCGGCGACGGTCGTGGAACCCCTTCCAGAGGCCCTCGACGGAGACGGCAGTCACGAGCCGAGCTCCGCGGCCCGCTCGCGCGCCTGCTCGAGAAGGTCGGCGCGGAAGATGCTCTCGACGTCCGCCTCGCCCTCGTACTCGAGCGTGCCGCGGTCGCGGAAGAACTGCTCCTGGGCGTGCACGTCCTCCCAGTCGATCTCGCCCGTCGGGTCCTGCTCCGTGAGCGCGAGCGACGTGAGCGTCTCGACCGGCAGCTCGGTGTACCGCGCGATGATCTCCTGGTTCGCCGGGTCGTCCCAGCCGCCCGCCTCGAGCTCCGCGGCGGCGCGCAGGTACGCGGCCGTGAACGCGACGACCGCGTCGGGGTGCTCGTCGACGTACTCGGTGCTGAACACCAGGGCGCCGAGCTCGGTGCCCGCGTGGTAGTCGATCGGGAGGATCTCGGACGCGATGCCCTCGCTCTCGAGCGACGACGAGATGGGCTCGATCGACCAGGCGGCGTCGACCGAGCCGCCCACGAGCGCGGGGCCCGTCTCCGGCGGGCCGACGTTGACGAGCTCGACGTCGTCGAGCGTGAGGCCGCCGGCCTCCAGCGCCTTGGCCACCGAGTAGATGCCGAAGCCGCCGTCGCCGGGGATGCCGACGCGGCTGCCGGCGACCTGCTCGATCGACGTGATGCCGGAGTCGGCCGCGACGACGAACGGGGCCGGGTTCGGCCCGCTCTCCGGCACGCGCGAGACGCTCGCGATGACCGAGAGCGACGCGCCGGCCTCGGTCGCGTTGAACAGCCCCGCGCCCCACGTCGCGCCACCGGCCGTGACGTTGTTCGTGCTGACGAGCTGGTAGGTCTCGCCCGACGTCCCGCCCTTGGCGAGGAGCTCGACGTCGACGCCCGCCTCCTCGAAGTACCCCTTGTCCTCCGCGAGGAAGAACGGCGCGTAGTCCGCGTAGGGGGAGTAGAGGAACGAGATCTGCGGCGCGGCGTCGTCCCCGCCGCCGGACGGGTCGCTCCCGCCCGCACAGCCCGCCAGGATCCCTGCCGCCGCGACGAGCGAGATGGTGACCGACGAGCGGCGTGAGATGGCCATGAGTCCTCCTGGGGTCTGACACACGAGCAAGCGCGCCGTGATGTGCTTGCCACTATTCTCTAGTGCATCAGTTGGCCCCAGCGTGGTCCCCATCGTCTCGCTGAGTGGGACGACGTAACGCGAAACAACGCCGCACGGGGCATCGGTCGGCCGTGCGCGGCCCGACCGGCCCGCCGTCGTCACGGCTCGAGGACGCGCGCCTTCTGCTCCGCGAGCTCGGCGTCGGTGAGGACGCCCCGGTCCCGCAGCGCGGCGAGGTCGCGCAGCTGCGCGATGCGCACGTCCATCGCGGACGCGCCGCCGGAGGCCGTCCCGCCGTGCCCGGGGTCGTGCGCCCCGCCGTGCGGCCCGACGTGCGCGCCGGACCGGTCGTCGTCGGGCAGCCGGGTCACGGCGCCGAGCACGCCGACGAGGTCGGAGTCCTGCACGCGGTACGTCGTGCTCGACGCCGGGTGGGCGCGCCCGACGTCGTCCAGCATCTGCTGCACGAGCGCCCCCACGGGGCCGCGGACGACGAGCTCGACGTCGGGCCGGTCGTCGGGTGCCGCGGTGCGCAGCTCGACGAGGTCGAGCCCCAGCGCCGCGAGCCGCTGGAGGAGGCCGTACAGCGCGGCCTGGTCGCGGACCCGCGCTTCCAGCCGCGTGCACTCCACGGACCGGCGCACGCCGAGCTCGGCGAGGTCGGGCTCGGGCAGCACCACCGGCCCCAGCACCGTCACCTCGACCAGCGTCGTGCGGTCCATGCGTCCTTCTCCCGGCTCGCCCACGTCGGTCCAGGATGCGCGGGCACGGACCCGGGCCGGATCACCCGGCGGGGGTGGCCCGCAGCGTCGGGCGACCGACTACCCCCGACGGGTGAGCACGCGGACGCCGGGGCCGCTCCACAGTGGGAGCGTCACGGGACCGCCGTGACCCGACACGAGGGGTGCCCGATGGACGGATTCTGGGACTGGTTCTGGCTCATGGTGTGGTGGTTCTTCTTCATCGCCTACCTCGTCGTGCTGTTCCAGATCGTCGCGGACCTGTTCCGCGACAAGACGCTCAGCGGCTGGTGGAAGGCGCTGTGGATCATCGCGCTGATCTTCGTCCCCTACCTGTCCGCGCTGATCTACGTCATCGCGCGCGGGCGGGGCATGGCGGAGCGGCACGCGGAGGAGCAGCAGGCGCGCCGGCAGGTCATGGACGACTACGTGCGGGCCACCGCCGGCACCGGCAGGTCTCCCGCGAGCGAGATCGCGGACGCCAAGGCGCTGTACGACGCCGGCACGATCGACGCCGACGAGTTCGCCCGGCTCAAGGCACGAGCGCTCGCCTGAGGACGCGCGATGGCTGACGAGACCGCGCCGGGCCGCGAGGCGTCCGACGTCGCCGCGCGCCTCGCCGCGCTCGAGCGCGAGAACGCGGAGCTGCGGCGCCGGCTCGAGGAGCGGCCGGCCGCCGCGGCGCCCGCGGGCCCGGACGGCGACGCGACCGCGCCGGAGGCGGCGCGGCGGCCCCGGCGCGGGCTGCGCGCCGCCGCGTGCGCGGTCCTCATCACGCTCGGGGCGCTCCTCGCGCCGCTCGGCGCGGTGTCGGCGTGGGCGCAGCGCGAGCTCACGGACACCGACCGCTACGTCGCGACGGTCGGACCGCTCGCGGGCGACCCGGTCGTGCAGTCCGCGGTCGCCGGGCGGCTCACCGAGGTCGTCATGTCGCGCATCGACGTGGCCGCGCTCGTCGACGACCTCGTCGGCGGGCTCGAGGAGCGCGACGTCCCGCCGCGCGCGACCCGCGCGCTCGCCGCGCTGGAGGCGCCGCTCACGAGCGGCGTCGAGTCGCTCGTGCACGAGACGGCGACGCGGCTCGTGGAGAGCGACGCGTTCGAGGGCGCCTGGCTCCAGGCGAACCGCGTGGCGCACGAGCAGCTCGTCGCCGTGATGCGCGGCGAGGGCGGGGACGTCCTGCAGGTGAGCGACGACGGCCGCCTGTCCATCCAGCTCTCCGGCCTGATCGACCTGCTCAAGGAACGCCTCGTGGACCGCGGCCTGGACGTCGCGGCCCGCATCCCGTCGGTCGACGCGACGTTCACCGTCGCGCAGTCCGCCGAGCTCGTCATGCTCCAGAACCGGTACGCCCAGGTCGTGACGCTCACGACGTGGCTGCCCTGGGTCGTGCTCGGTCTGCTGGCCGCGGGCGTCCTCGTCGCGAACCACCGCTCGCGCGCGCTCGTCGTGGCCGGGCTCGCCCTCTCGGGGGCGATGGTCGCGCTGGGCGTCGGGCTCGCCGTCGCGCGGGGCCTGTACCTCGGCGCGCTCTCGGGGCAGGTGGTGCGGCTCGACGCCGCGGAGGTCGTGTTCGACCAGACCGTCGGCTACCTGCGCCTCACGCTGCGCACCGTCGGCGTGCTGGGCCTCGTGGTCGCGCTCGCGGCGTACGTGGGCGGGCCGAGCGCGTCGGCCCGCAGCCTGCGCGCGGGGCTCGGGCGCGCGGGCGCCGCCGTGCGCGGCTGGGGCGAGGGCCGGGGCGTCTCGACGGGTCCCGTCGGCGACTGGCTCGGCCGGCACAAGGCGTTCGTGCGCGTCGTCGTCGTGGCGGCGGCTGCGCTCGTCCTGCTGCTCGCGGGCACGCTGACGCCGGGCCTCGTCGTCGGGGTCGCTCTCGTCGCGGGACTCGTGCTCGTCGTCGTGGAGATCCTCGCCCGGCCGCCCGCCGTCGTCGCCTCGCCGCCCGGCCCCGGGCCGGCCTGAGGCGCGTGGCGAGGGCGCGCTCCGCTCGCCCTGCGGTCCGGGGGCCCCGGGAATACCCTGCCCCCATGGCCTCGGTCGAGCCCCGCGCCGAGCCGGAGGACGTCGCGCACGTCACGGACGCCTCCGGGACCTCGCGCGCCCGCACCACCGTCCCCGAGCTGCCGCCCTCCACGGTGGGCCGCCCGGTCGTCGAGGCCCTGGTCGCGGCGGCGGCCACGCGCCGCCTCACCCTCGTGTCGGCGGGCCCGGGCTGGGGGAAGACGACCGTCGCGGCGCGGTGGGCGCGGGGCGGCACCGGCCCGCGGGTCGCGTGGCTGACGCTCGAGCCGTTCGACGACAAGCCGGCGGCCTTCTGGGCCGACGTGCTCGCGGCGCTGCGGGCGGCCGGGGCGGTGCCCGCGGGACACCCGCTCGAGACCCTCGTCGTGCCGCCGCGCCTCACGCCCGCCCTCCTGCGCCGCGTGCTCGCGGCGATCGAGGCGCTGCCCGAGCCCGTGGTCCTCGTGCTCGACGACTTCCACCACGCCGCGTGCGTCGAGGTCGCGGCGACGGTGGACGACCTCCTGCGCTACCGGCTGCCCCTGCACCTCGTGGTCCTCACCCGCGTCGACCCGCTCCTGCGCCTGCAGCGCCTGCGCGCGCAGGGCGAGATGACGGAGGTCGGTGCCGCCGAGCTCGCGTTCGACGCCCCCGCGGTCGCGGCGCTGGCGACGGCGCAGGGACGCGACCTGGCCGCGGACGACGCCGGGCGCGTCGTCGGCGAGACCGGCGGCTGGGCCGTCGGGGTGCGGCTGCGCGTCGAGGAGCACGACGCGACGAGCCGGGCGCGCGCCGCCCGCTCGGCGGCGGAGTTCCTCCTCGCCGAGGTCCTCGACAGCCAGGGGCCCGAGGCCCGGCGCTTCCTCCTGCGCACGAGCGTGGCGTCGGCGGTGTGCCCCGACCTCGCGGCCGTCCTCGACCCGGGGGCGCCGACGGACCGGCTGCTCCCGGGTCTCGCCGCGGCGGACGGTTTCGTCATGACGTCGGGCGGCCGACGCACCTGGTACCGCTACCACCCGCTCCTGCGCGAGATGCTCCTGCACCAGCTGCGGATCGAGGACCCGCCGGGGTTGGGCGAGGCCCACCAGGCCGCGGCGCGCTGGTTCGCGCAGGACGGGCAGGCGCTGCGCGCCCTGGAGCACGCGGCGGCCGCGGAGGACTGGCCGCTGCTCGGCGAGGTGTTCGTCGAGGGCGCGGCCGCGGAGCTCGCGGGGCCGCACCGCGAGACCGTCGCCCAGGTCCTGCGGCGCGTGCCGTACGCGACCCTGCGGCCCGACGCCCGCCTGCACCTGTGCGCGGGCGCGCTCGCTTCCGTCGACGAGCGGTTCGACGCCGTGCGGCTCCACGTCGCGCGGGCGCGCGACCTGCTCGCCCCCGCCGCGGACCTGGTGGCCGACCCGGCGGCGGCGGTGCTCCTCGAGCTGCTCGCCGCGTCCGTCGCGCGCTCGACGGGCGACGTGCGGGGCCTCGCGACGGCCGCGGGCGCCGCGCTCGCCGCGGCGGACGCGGTGCCGTACCCGTTCCCCGCCCTCGAGACGTACCGGGGCCTCGCGCGGGCGCACCGTGCGGCAGGGCTCGCGTGGTGCGCCGTCGGCCCCGAGCCGCCGGGGGAGACGACGTCGGGCACGCTCGCCGCCCCCGGTGGCCGGTCGTGGCGCGCCCCGCAGCTCTACGTCCTCGGGGCGCGCGCCGCCGCGGCGCTCCTCGCCGTCGCGGCCGGTCGGCTCGACGCGGGGGACGGTGCCGCGCGCGACGTGCTCGTCGAGGCGGAGCGCCGCGGCTGGGACGGGTACGCGCACGTGCGGCCCGCGCACGCGGCGCGCGCGTGGGTGCGGTACCTCCGGGCGTCGGACGACGGGCTCGACCGGCACCTCGCGCACGCCCTCGCGGCGGACGCCGGCGGGCGCGAGCCCGCGTCCGAGGCGGCCGTGCGGCTGCTGCAGGCGCTCGTCGCCGCGGACCGAGGGCACGCGCGCGCCGCGCGGCAGGCGCTCGTCGCCGCGGACCGCGCCCTGGGGCGGTCCGCGACGCCCCCCGTGCTCGCGGACCTGTGGGTGCGCGCCACGGCGGCCGCGCGTCTGGTCGACGACGGCACAAGCCCGGCGCTCGGGGCGCGCCTCGCGCGCGAACGCCTCGGGAGCGCCGCGGTCGTCGCCGTCTGCGGCGCGCGCGAGCTCCTCGCGGCGGGCCGCACCGGGGCGGCGGAGCGTGCCGTGGCGGGCCTCGGGGACGCGCCGGGGGAGGAGGCGGACGTCGTCGTGCGGGTGGAGGCGGCGCTCGTCGAGGCGTCCGCGCTCGCCCGGGCGGGCACGCGCCGCGTCGACGCCCCGCTCGGGCGGGCCCTCGACCTGGCCGCCGCCGAGCGGGTCGTCCGGCCGTTCCTCGCCGTCCGGGGCACCGAGCTCGACGAGCCGCTCGCGCGCGCCGTCGCGCGCCGCGACGACGCGCTCGCCGCGCTGCTGCGCACCCACCTGGACGCACCGGGCCGGGCACCGGAGCCGGTCCCGCTCGTCGAGCCGCTCACCGAGCGCGAGCTCGCGGTCCTCGCCGTCCTGCCGTCGATGGCGAGCAACGCCGAGGTGGCCGCCGACCTCTTCGTGTCGGTCAACACCGTCAAGGCGCACCTGAAGTCGGTCTACCGCAAGCTCGGCGTCGGCTCGCGGCGCGAGGCCGTGCGGCGCGGCCGCGAGCTCGGCGTCGTGCCCTGACGGGTCTGCCGAGGAGACGCGCTCAGGCGCGGCGCCGGTCCACCGTGCGCAGCACGAGCTTCCCGAGCTCGACGAGGACGAGGAAGGCGAGCGCGACGAGCGCGCACACGCCCCACTGGCCGCCGTCGAGGTCGACGGTGCCGAAGATCCGCTGCAGCCCGTCGAGCGTCGTGACGAGGAACGTGAGCCCGAGCGACGCGAGCAGGAGCACGACGAAGCGGCCGTTCGCGAGCGTCTCGGACGACAGGATGCTCGCCCGCGGGTCGCGCCACTCGAGCGCGGCGACGACGTGCAGGAGCGACATCGCGGTGAGGCCCATCGTCGTCGCGACCGCGAGGTCGGCGTCGGCCTCGCCCCACGCGACGGCGACGAGCGTGCCGACGGCGATGAGCACGCCCCCGACGGCGAGCCGCACGCCGAGCGCGCGCCCGATGACCGGCTCGGTGGGCGGGCGGGGCCGACGCCGCATGAGGCCGGGCGTCGCGGCGTCGAAGCCGAGGCCGACGGCGAGCAGCACGTCGATCGCGAAGTTGACCCACAGGATCTGCAGCGGCGTGAGCGGGGTGCCCCCGGCCACGGTGAAGATGCCCGCGCCGACGAACGTGAGGATGAACCCGACGAGGACGACCATCTGGAAGCGGATGTACTTCATGAGGTTGTCGTAGAGGCCGCGGCCGCCCTCGACCGCCGCCACGATCGTGGCGAAGTTGTCGTCGGTGAGGATCATCTCGGCGGCGTCCTTCGTCACCTCGGTGCCCGTGATCCCCATCGCGACGCCGATGTCCGCGCGCGTCAGGGCAGGGGCGTCGTTGACGCCGTCGCCCGTCATCGCGACCACGTCGCCCTTGCGCTTGAGCACGTCGACGAGCCGCACCTTGTCCTCCGGCGCCACGCGTGCGACCACGCCGATCTCGCCGACCTCCGCCTCGAGCTGCGCGTCGGACATCGCGGCGAACTCGGCGCCCGTGAGCGCGCGCCCCTCGATCCCGAGCTGCCCGGCGATCGCGGCGGCCGTGGTGACGTGGTCGCCCGTGATCATCCGTACCCGGATGCCGGCGTCGCGGCACTCGGCGATGGCGTCGCGCGCCTCGCGGCGCGGAGGGTCCACGATCCCGACGAGCGCGAGGAGCTCGAGGTCGCGCACCGCGTCGAGCAGGTCACCCGTGAGCTCGTCGCGCGCGACGGTGCGCCGCGCGACGGCCAGCACGCGCATGCCCTCGCCCGCGAGCGCGTCGTTCTCCGCGAGGACGCGCGCGCGGCCCTGGTCGTCGAGGGGCGCCGACCCGCCGTCGGCCGTGAGGTACCGGGCCGAGCGGGCGAGCAGCACGTCCGGGGCGCCCTTGACGAAGCACACGAGCTCGCCGTCGATCTCGTGGAACGTCGCCATGAGCTTGTACGCGGCGTCGAACGGGACCTCCGCGACGCGCGGGTGCTCGGCGCGCGTCTCCTCGACGTCGAGCCCGGCCTTGGCCGCGAGCACGACGACCGCGCCCTCCGTGGGGTCGCCGATGCACTCGCCGTCGCGCACGACGGCGTCGCTCGCGAGCGCCAGGGGAAGCGCGACCGGTTCGAGCGGGACGTCGGTCGACCCGGCCGCCGCGAGGATGCGGCCGGTCGTGGAGTAGCCCTCGCCGTCGACGGAGAACCGGCGCCCGGCGAGCACGAGCCGGCGCGCGGTCATCTGGTTGAGCGTGAGCGTCCCGGTCTTGTCGGAGCAGATCGCCGACGTCGACCCGAGCGTCTCGACGGACTTGAGGCGCTTGACGATCGCGCCCTCCTCGGCGAGCCGGCGCGTGCCGAGCGACAGGAGCATCGTCACGACGGCGGGCAGCCCTGTCGGGATCGCGGCGATCGCCAGGCTGATCCCGACCACGAAGAGGCTGTCGAAGTCCTCGCCGCGCACGAGCCCCAGCACGACGACCACGACGAGGGCGACCGCCGCCATGACCGTGATGATCACCGTGATGCGGTCGAGCTGGCGCGTGAGCGGGGTCTTGTCCTGCTCGACCCCGCTGAGCATCCCGGAGATGCGGCCCACCTCGGTCGTCATGCCCGTGGCGGTCACGACCATCTCGCCGCGGCCGCGCGTGACCTGGGAGTTCATGTACGCCATGTCGGTGCGGTCGCCGAGGGGGGCGTCGTCGGCCGTGACCGCCGCGACGCCCTTCGCGACGGGCGTGCTCTCGCCCGTGAGCCCGGCCTCCTCGATCTCGAGCGAGGCGGCGACGAGCAGCCGCCCGTCCGCGGGGATCTTGCCGCCCGCCTCGAACCCGACGACGTCGCCCGGCACGAGCTCCTCGGCGGGAACCTGCTCCTGGCGCCCGTCGCGGCGCACGGTGGCCGTCATGACGAGCATCTGCTGGAGCGCGGCGACGCTCTGGGCCGCCTTGCCCTCCTGGTGCAGGCCCATGAGCGCGTTGAGGACGGTGAGGGCGAGCACGACGACGCCGGTCGTCACGTCCCCGAGCGCGATGATGCTCACGACGGCCGCGCCGACGAGGACGAGCTGCATGAGGTCGCGGTACTGGCGCAGGAACGCCTGCCACGGCCGTTCCTTGCGCTCCTGCGCGAGCGCGTTCGGCCCGTAGCGCGCGCGCCGCTCGGCGACCTGCGCGGACGTCAGCCCGACGGCCGGGTCGACGTCGAGCGCCGCGCACACCGCCTCGGGCGGTGCCGTGTGCCAGGGGCCCGTGGGGGCCGGTGCCTGCTGTCGGGGGATCGGTGCAGCCGTCATCCTCGGCTCCTCTCGGGCGCTCGTCCCACCGTCGCAGCGGGCTCGGGCGGGGTCCTCACCCGGCGGGGGTGAACGCCCCGCGGCGGCGCGGCACCGGTGCGCGACGTGCCGCCGACGCCCGCGCTCGACGCGCGTGCCGCCCGGGCCTCAGCCGCGCGACCCCACGAGCCCGCTCTCGTACGCGACGATCACGGCCTGCACCCGGTCGCGCACGCCCAGCTTGGCCAGCAGGTTGCCGACGTGCGTCTTCACGGTCGTCGCGGACAGTACGAGGCGGTCGGCGATCTCGGCGTTCGACATACCCTCGGCCACGCACCGCAGGACGTCGAGCTCGCGCGGCGTGAGGGAGCGCAGCCGGGGGTCGAGGCCGTCGTCGACGGCCGGCTGCTCGCCCGCGGGCAGGTGCGGCGCGAAGAGGTCGAGCATGCGGCGCAGCACGCGGGGCGCGACGACCGAGCTCCCTGCCGCGACGGTGCGGATCGCCTCGACGAGCTCGTGCGGGCGCGCGTTCTTCAGCAGGAACCCGCTCGCCCCGGCGCGCAGCGCCGCGAACGCGTACTCGTCCACGTCGAACGTCGTGAGCACGAGCACGCGCGTCCCGGGGTGCTCGGCGACGACGCGCCGGGTCGCCTCGATGCCGTCCATGCCGGGCATCCGGACGTCCATGACGACGACGTCGGGGGCGAGGGCCGCGACCTGGTCGAGCGCGACGCGTCCGTCGGAGGCCTCGCCCACCACCTCGAGGTCGGGCTCGGACTCGATGACGAGCCGGAAGCCCATCCGCAGCAGCGCCTGGTCGTCGACGAGCAGCACGGTCGTCACGGTCGTCCTCCCTCGTCGTCGTGCACGTCACGGTGCGGGTGCTCCTGGGCGGGGGCGCTCCGGGCTCCGCCCTCGGCCGGGTCGCAGGGCAGGACGACGTGCACCGCCCAGCCGCCGCCCGGTCGCGGCCCCGCCTCGACGACGCCGCCGAGCAGCGCGGCGCGCTCGCGCATGCCCACGATCCCGCGCCCGGTCCCGCCGCCGGTCGCCGGACGCGTTCCGCCCTCGTCGCGGACGTCGATCTCGACCGCGCGCGCGGTGCGCCGCACCACGACCTCGGCCGCGGGCGTCCCGGGCGCGTGCCGCAGCACGTTGGTCAGGGCCTCCTGCACGATGCGCACGGCCCCGAGCCGCAGCGACGTGTCCGCAGGCAGCGCGACGTCGAGGCCGCTCGCGGCGACGGGCACGCCCGCCGCGCGGAACCGTGCGACGACGGCCGCGAGGTCCGTCCCGGTCGGCTCGACCGGGGTGCCCGCCCCGTCGCCGCCCTCCTCGGGGTCGAGCGCGCCGAGGACGCGCTGCATGTCGGCCAGCGCGTCCCGTCCCGTGCGGGACAGCTCGTGCAGGGCCTCGCGCGAGCGGTCCGGCGCCCGGTCGAGCGCCGCGCCCGCGCCGTCGGACAGCGCGACCATCACGGACACGCTGTGCGCGACGACGTCGTGCATCTCGCGCGCGATCCGCGCCCGCTCGGCGGCCCGGGCGAGCGCCGCGCTCTGGTCGCGGTCGCGCGCCAGGGCGCGGTAGCGCGCGACGAGGTCCTCGTCGTGCAGCCGGCGCGCCCGCACCCCCGAGCCGGTGGCCATCCCCAGCAGCAGGAGCGCGACGAGGAGGAAGACCGACGCGGAGCGCCTGCCGGGGGAGAAGGGCGGTTGCGCGAGGTCGCGCACCGGGTCGCCGTCCGGCAGGACGATGGGGTCGCTCCACAGGAGCATCTCGGCGACCCCGATGTCCTGGCTCCACCACAGCGCGGCCACGACGACGCACAGCACCGCACCGCACACGACCCATGCCGTGCGGGGCGGGCGCTCGGCGGCGACGGCGTGCACCGCGCACGCGAGGCACACGCCGAGCACGCCGAGCACCCCCGCCGTCGCGAGCGACACGACGGCCAGGACGGTGAGGATCGCCGTGACGGTCAGCGGGCGCGACCGCCGGAGCAGGAGCAGCGCCGCCCCGAGGGCGGCGCCGACGAGCCAGGCCGTGACGACCACCTGCGCCACGGGCGCGTCGGCGTGGAACAGCCCCAGCCCGGTGGAGCCCTCGACGGTCATGAGCGCGACCGCCGCGGTGACGAGCCCGAGCAGCGCGACCGCGCCCGCGAGCGCGAGGTCGGTCGCCCAGGGGTGCCGCGCGAGCACGCGGCCGACGGCGCCGCGCCGCCGGACGTCGGGCTCCGCGCGCGGTCCGCCGTCGTGCGCCCCGGGCGCGGAGGGGAGGGCGAGGGGCGACGAGGGCACGGGCCTACTCTCCCATCGGCCGTCGCGCGGCGCGTCAGACGACGTCATGGCGCCGCAGCCGGTACGCCGCCGCCGCGAGCAGCGCGGCGGCCCACGCCGCGAGGACGAGACCCCCGCCCCACGTGCCGAGGTGCGGGCCCAGGGTCGTCGCGTCGAGCGCGGCGAGCCGGGCGTCGTCCTGCAGCAGGCGCGCCCCTGCCCCGGGCAGGAGCGCGCGTGCCGTGTCCGCGACCCGGCCCGGGTTCGTCGCGAGCACGTGGTCGAGCACGACGAGCAGCACGACCCCACCCACGAGCGCCCCGTCCGGTCGCCGCACGAGCGACCCCAGGCCCAGGCCCACGAGGGCGACCCCGGTCAGGTAGAGCACGAAGCCTGCGAGGACGCGCAGCGTCTCCCGGTCCGCGAGGTCGAGCACGAGCGCGGCGTCGGCGCGCTGCCCGGCTGTCGCGGCGAGCGCCGCGCCCAGCGCGAGGACCGCGACGGCGAGCGCGGCCGCCGCCGTCACGAGCGCCTGCGCCGCGAGCACGGGCAGGCGGCGAGGGACCGCGACGAACGTCACGCGCGCGGTGCCGGTCCGGAACTCCCCGGCGCCGACGCCCGCGCCGAGCACGAGGAAGCCGAGCTGGGCGAGCACGAACCCCGCGACGGCGAGCGGTGCGCCCGACGACCCGGCGTCGGGCCGGGCGAACGCGCCCAGCGCCCACGCCGTCCCCGCCGCCGCGGCGACGGTCGCGAGCGCGAGCCAGGCCGTCGAGCGCAGGCTCGTCAGCTTGTCCCGCTCCGCCGCGAGCACCCGGAGCAGGGTCACCTGCGGACGGTCCGGCGCGCGCGCGGTGCGGGTCGGCGCGGGGTCCGGCGGGGGGATCGTCGCCGCCACGTCAGACCACGTCCCGCGTGCGCAGGCGGACGGCGGCCAGCGCGAGCGGCACGACGACCCACGCCGCCAGGACGAGCCCGCCGCCGACGGCGCCCAGGTCGGGCGCGCCCTCGACGGCACCCTCGCCCGTAAGCAGCGACGCCGCCCCGGTGGGCAGGAACGTGACCACCGTGTTCACCGCGGCCTGCGCGGACGAGACCCCCGCGGGCGCGGCGAGCGGGTCGCCCGACAGATCGGCCGCGAGGACGAGCGCGACGGGCAGGACGAGCACGACGAGCACCGCGGCGGTGACGGCGGGCACGGGTCGCCGCACCAGCGCGCCGATCGCGAGGCCGAGCAGGGCCATGCCGGCGAGCAGGAGCGTCATGCCGACGAGCACCTGCGGCGTGCCGTCGCCGCCGAGGTCGAGGGCGAGGTCGCGCGAGCGCGCCGACGGCAGCAGCGCGAGCACCGCCGCCGCGACCGCCATCACCGCGGTGAGCAGCGCGAACGCGGCGGTCGCCGCCGTCTGCCCCACGAGCACGGGCCAGCGCCGCGGCTCGGCGACGAACGTCGTGCGGAACGTGCCCGTGCTGTACTCGCCCGTCCCGACGAGGACGCCGAGGACGAGCGGCGGCACCTGCGCCAGCAGCAGGCCCGACGTGAGGGAGCCGAGCGGGTCGAACCCCGGGTCCACGGACGACGCCTGGGCCGAGAGGTACGTCAGCACGGCCGAGACGACGACGGTGAGAGCGGCCGCCCACCACGACGAGCGCAGGCTCGTCAGCCTCGTCCACTCCGCGGCGACGGCGCGGGGGAGCGTGGGGCCACCGGCGCTCGCGGGCCGGGGCACCGCCGGGTGCGCACGCCGCGACGACGCGGTCGGTGCGGTGGGGGCGGTCATCGGGCACCTCCGGCCGACGCCAGACCGGTCTCGCCCGCGGCACGGCCGCGGTACTGGACGGCGTCGGCGGTGAGCCGCAGGTACGCCTCCTCGAGCGAGCCCGCCGCGCCCGCGAGCTCCTGCACCGGCGCGTCGGCGAGCAGCCGGCCCTGGCCGATGACGACGACGCGGTCGGCGCACAGCGCGAGCTCGTGCATGAGGTGCGACGACAGCAGCACCGCGCGGCCCTCCGCCGCGAGGCCGCGCACGAGCCCGCGCACCCACAGCACGCCGTCGGGGTCGAGGCCGTTGACGGGCTCGTCGAGGACGAGCGTCCCGGGGTCGCCGAGGAGCGCGCCCGCGATGCCGAGGCGCTGGCCCATCCCGAGCGAGAACGTGCCTGCACGCCGCCCCGCGACGCTCTCGAGGCCGGTCATCCCGATCACCTCGTCCACGCGCGCCCGCCCGATCCCGTGGGTGCGGGCGAGCGCCGTCAGGTGGCGGAACGCCGTGCGGCCCGGGTGCACCGAGCGCGCGTCGAGCATGACCCCGACCGCGCGCAGGGGCGCCGGCAGGTCCGCGTACCGGCGGCCGTCCACGGTCGCCGTGCCGGAGGTCGGGCGCTCCAGCCCGACGACGACGCGCATCGTCGTGGACTTCCCGGCACCGTTCGGGCCGAGGAAGCCCGTCACGGTCCCGGGCCGCGCCGTGAACGTCAGCCCGTCCACCGCCGTCGTGGGTCCGTAGCGCTTCGTCAGCGCCTCCACCTGGATCATCGGTCCTCCCGTCGTCCGCGGGCCCGGTCGTCGGGCACCGCCGTCGTCGACGCTACGGACGCTTGCGGGAACCCCGGCTCGGGCGGTCGGCCGAGATCCGCGACCCTCCCGCCTCCTCCTCGGGGAGGAGGAGGTCGTGCCCGGGTGGGACGGTGCGGCCGGGCGGGACGGGGGGCGCGGCCCCTGCGGGCACGACGACGGTCAGGCCGTGGCGGTCCTCGCGGCCACCCGGACGCCCGCGTCCCATCCCGGTGCGCGCCCGCCGCCCGGGGGGACGTGGTCGGTCGCGAGCCCTGCCCGGGCGAGGGACCACGCGACGAGCGAGTTCGAGTTCCACATCCCGTTCCCGCCGGAGGGCCGCCGACCCCACGTGAGCGGCGGGACGCCACGCACCGCCCGCAGGATCCGCGCGACCGCGGCGGCGTCGCGCGTGACGAGGACGGGTGGCCCGACGGCGTGCTCCCGGTCGGGGATCGCGCCGTGCGCCCAGCAGCGCACCTCGTACCGGAACCAGCGGGAGCGGCCCAGCGGCCGCAGACCCACGGGGCCGGTCACGACGACGCCACGGTCGCACGGCGGGCCGCCCCACGCAGGGGTCATCTCGACGACGTACGGCAACCCGTCGCACCGCAGCCCCAGCGCCGCGTGGAACAGCCGGCGGGGGCGCCGCCGCGCGAGCAGCGCGGCGGCGCGCTCCCACGCGGCGCTCGTGCGGCGGACGACGTGGCCCCCGCCCCGACGGGCAGCCAGAGGAGCTCCGCCCGGTCGTCGCCGGGGGTGGGCGCGGTCACGCCCCGACGCTACGGCACGCGAACCCGGACGGGAGCGGTAGGCTCGGGGCCATGCTTCCGGCGTGAGAGCGCCGGCGGGATCCGAATGAGACAGCGGATCGAGAGGCCCCGTCGCTCCACACGACGGGGCCTCTCGCTGTCCCGGCGCGTCCTGCCGCCCGGCCGGGCGCCGTGCCTCAGCGGATGGGGGAGGGTCCGGCGTCCGCGAGCGGCAGGAACGGGTCGAAGATCGCGGCGACCGCTGCCGCGGCCCCGGCGGCGTCCTGCCGTGCGACGGCCTCGACCAGCTCGTGGTGGTGACGGTGCGCCGCCTCGTCGTCCGCGTTCTCCTCGTCGCGCATGTGCACGGTGAAGACGTCGAGCATGCTCGAGTAGAGCGTGACGTAGAGCGGGTTGTGCGTCGCGGCGACGATCGCGCGGTGCAGGTCGAGGTCGGCGCGCGCGCGGGCGTCGCGGTCGTCGGCCCCCCAGGCCGCCTCCCGCCGGTCGCGGAGCTCGCGCAGGTGCTCGACGTCGTCGTCCGAGCGGCTCGCCGCGGCGAGCGAGGCGGCGGTGCTGTCGAGGGCGAGGCGGAGCTCGAGGTAGTGGCGGCGGCTGCCGCCCGCGAGCTGGCGCTCCAGGGTGCCGTTCAGCTCGGAGCTCGAGATGACGAACGTGCCGCGGCCCTGCTCGCGGCGCAGCAGCCCGGCGTGCACGAGCGACTGCAGCGCCTCGCGCACCGTGTTGCGCCCGACGCCGAACTCCGCCACGAGCGCGGCCTCCGTGGGGATCCGTTCGCCGACCGCCCAGCGACCCGAGACGATCTCGTCCCGGAAGCGCGCCGCGGCCTGGTCGATGAGGCCTACTCGACGCATCGGTCCGCCTGTGCCAGACTGCTCCAGATTCATCCCATGATCCCATCATCCGCCGACCTCAGTGTGGAGTGTAGCGTGACCACCCTCTCTCCCTCCCGACCCCGCGTGCGCCTCGGACGCCTCACGCTCTGGGCGGGCTTCGCCGTCGCGCTGACGGCCCTCAACCTCCGGACGGCGGTCACCGGGTTCACCCCGCTGCTGGAGATGGTGGGCACCGACCTCGGGTTCGGGGTCGCCGTCGCGGGGGTGCTCGGCACGGTCCCCGCGGCGTCGTTCGCCGTGTTCGGCTTCCTCGCGCCCGCGGTCACGCGGCGGTTCGGGCTCGAGCGCACGGCCACCGTGGCGCTGGGTCTCACCGCGCTGTCCCTCGTGCTGCGCGCGGCCTCCCCGACGACGACCGTGCTCGTCCTGTCGACGGTGCTCGCGCTCGCGGGCATCGGGGCGGCCAACGTCGTCATCGTGCCGCTGGTGAAGGCGTGGTTCTCCGACCGGCTCGCGCTGTGGACCTCGCTCTACCTCCTCCTCATGCAGACGGGGCAGTTCGTCGCCCCGCTGCTCGCGGTCCCGGTCGCCGAGGCGAGCAGCTGGCGCGTGTCCGTGGGGCTCTGGGCCGGGCCCGCCGCCGTGGCCGCCGTCGTCTGGCTCCTGCTCGCGCTCCGGCTGCCCGCCGCCCACCACGCGCCCGCACCCGTCGCGGCGGCCGGCACGCGCCTCCGGGTGGGCCGGTCGTCCACCGCGTGGGGCCTCGTCGGCCTCTTCGCCATGATGTCGTTGTCGAACTACGCGATCATCACGTGGGTGCCGGCCGTCCTCACCGACGCAGGGGGCAGCGCGGCGCTCGGTGGTTCCATGGTCGCGCTGTACTCGGCGTGGGGCGTGCTCGCGGCGCTGGTGGTGCCCCAGGTCGCCACCCGGATGACCAACCCGTTCGTCGTCGTGGTCGCGTGCTCGGTGGTGCTCGTCGCCGGGTACCTGGGCCTCCTGCTCTCCCCGCTCGACGGCACGGTGGTGTGGGTGTGCGCCCTCGGCATCGGGGTGAGCACCTTCCCCCTGTGCATGACGCTCATCAACCGGCGCACGCGGACGGCCCAGGCGGCGTCGGCCGTGTCCGGCTTCGTCCAGGGCATCGGGTACGGGATCGCCTGCTTCGGGCCCCTCGGGCTCGGCCTGCTGCGCGAGGCGACCGGCTCGTGGTCCGTCCCGCTCGTCGTGCTCGCCGCGACCGCCGTCCCCGGGGTCGTGGCCGGCTGGTTCGCCTGCCGACCCCGCTTCGTCGACGACGCCGTCGTGGTCGCCGACCGCCCGGCGGACGACGTGGAGGACCGCGCGGCCGGCGCGTGACGCCGCGCGCGGGCTCGGGGCGGCGCCCGGCCGCCGCGCCGCGGCAGGTCCCGGCCCGTACGGTCGGACGATGACCGACCCGCGCGACCGGCCGTACGTGGCCGGGCTGCTCGTCCTGACCGTGGCGACGGGCGTCGTCGACGCGGTGAGCTACCTCGCGCTCGACCAGGTGTTCACCGGCAACATGACGGGCAACGTGCTCTTCGTCGGGTTCGCCGCCGCCGGTGCGGGCGGGATCCCGTTGCTCAACAACGTCGTCGCGCTCGTCGCCTTCGTCCTCGGCGCCGCCCTGTGCGGGGTGCTGCTCCGGGGGCGCGCCGACGACGCGCGGATGCCGCGGCGCGCGCTCGGCGTGCTCGCCGGGGGAGCGGTGCTCGTGGTCGCGGGCGGCGCGCTGTGGCTCGCCGTCGGGCGCCTGCCCGCGCCCGCGGTCCTGGCCCTCACCGCCGCCCTCGCGCTCGTGATGGGCGCCCAGGCGGTCGCCGCGCGGGGCGCCCACGTCCAGGACGTCTCGACCGTCGTCGTCACCACGACGCTCGTGAACCTCGCCCTCAGCAGCCCGCTCGCGGGCGGTTCCGGAGAGGGCGCGGCCCGACGCGCGGGGGCCGTGCTCGCGATGGGCACGGGCGCGGCCGTCGGCGCCGTCGTCGTGCGGTCGTGGTCCGGTGCGGCCGGCCTGCTGCTGGCGGGCGTCCTCGTCGCGGTCGGCACGACGACGCTCGCCCTGGCCCGCCGCCACGACGCCGTGGCGCCGCGCTGACGCGCCCGACGGGCTCGCCGGGCGCGTCAGCCGCGCTCCGGCTGCCAGCCCTCGGTCCCGCGGCTAGCCTCGCGGGACGGCACCCTCGGAGGGAGAGCGGGATGAGCCAGGGACGAGTGGTCGTGGTCACCGGCGCGGCGCGCGGGATCGGGCGCGCGACGGCGGTCGCGTTCGCGCGGGCGGGCTATCGGGTCGCCGGCCTCGACATCGCGGCCGTCGCGAGCCGCGCGCTCGAGTACGAGCCCGCGAGCCCGGCCGATCTCGCGCGGACCGGCGAGCTCGTGGAGGAGGCCGGGGCGTCGTGGCTGCCGCTGGTCGCCGACCAGCGCGACCTCGCTGCCGTGCGCGCGGCGCTCGGGGAGGTCGTCGAGCGGTTCGGCGGCCTCGACGTCGTGTTCGCCAACGCCGGGATCCAGGGCTTCGCCTCGGTCCTCGACATGAGCGACGAGCTCTGGCACGACACGATCGACGTCAACCTCACCGGCACCGCGAACGTGCTGCGCGCCGCGGCGCCGCTCCTCGTCGAGCGCGGCGGCGGGCGGATCATCCTCACCTCGTCGACCCAGGGTCAGCACGGCACGCTCGAGGGCAGCGCGTACTCGGCCTCCAAGTGGGGGCTCATCGGCCTGATGAAGTCCGCGGCGCTCGACCTCGGCCCCCACGGGATCACCGTCAACGCCGTGATCCCCGGCCTGATCGACACCGCCCTGACGCGCCACGAGGAGCGGTACGCCCAGGCCCTGGAGTCGTCGGGGAAGGCGCCCACCGGCGACGTCGCCCGCGACGAGCAGGCGGCCGCCGCCGGGCTGGCGAGCAAGCTCCCCCTCGGGGTGCCGTGGCTCGCGCCGGACGACGTCGCCCCGGCCGTCGTCTTCCTCGCCTCGCCGGAGGCGTCCATGATCAGCGGCACGAGCCTCGCCGTCACCGGTGGCGACAGCGCCAACGTCACGGCATGAGCCGACGCGCGGGGCGCGGCGCCCCCGGTGCTCAGGCACCTCAGGCTCGGAGCGGCCGGTCCTGAGGGGGTGCGGCGCGCGCTGAGGCCCGGGGGCGGGTCGGGACGGCGCGTTCGACCGATCCGGGACGGGGCGCCTCAGGACGAGCGTGAGCACCATGCCCGCCATCGACCCGCAGCTGCCCGTCCTCGTCCGCACGGCCCGTCTCGTCGGCACCTCGGTGCTGAGCATCGGCGCGACGGTCGCCCTCGTCGCGTGCGCGGCGGCCACCGACCCCATCGACCCGTCCGTCGCGGACCGCACGTATCTCGGGCTGCCCGCCGAGGGCGGCGAGGTGCACCCGTGGTCCGACGCCGAGACCCCGGCCGTCGGCTACGCGCGCGGCGGCGAGCCGCAGACCGTGAACGTCGTGACGTTCGGGTCGAGCTCGTGCCCGCTCGTCCCGGTCGACTACACGTGGGACGCCGAGGGGCGCTGGCTGAGCTTCCGCCTCGGTCGCCGGGCGGGCACCGACGAGCGCCCCTGCACGCTCGACACCGCGCCGTCGACGAGCGTCGTCGTCGTGCCCGGCCTGCCCGCGGACGAGTCCGTGACGATCCTCACCTCGGGCGACGACGTCGTCCTCCCGCCGGGGCGCTGACACCACGTGCGCGCCGGGGGACTGGTGCGTGCCCGGGGACGACGAAGGCCCCTGGTCTGCGTCTCCGCAGGCCAGGGGCCTCGATCATGGTGTCCGGAGGGGGACTTGAACCCCCACGCCCGATAAAGGGCACTAGCACCTCAAGCTAGCGCGTCTGCCATTCCGCCACCCGGACGAGTGGACCTTCCCGGCGTTTCCGCCGTTCGGGTGCGGGGAAAAACATAGCACGGTTCGGGGGTGGTCCTCACATCGCCCTCACGGCCCGGACCAGGGCCGCGACCTCGACCGCGACCTCGACGTGCCCTCGGCCGAGGCCGTGCGCGGCGCCCGGCGTGCGGGGACGACCTGGGGCAGACTGGGCGGATGGTGGCCACGACGCGACGGAGGCACGCGTGACGGACGAGCAGCGACCCGCAGCAGGCCCGGCACCGACACCTCGGCCGGGCTCCGGCTCCGACCGCTCGGCGGCGTCGGTCAAGCACCTCGCCGGGGCGTCGAGCGCGGCGCGCAAGGTCGCCGGGGCGCGTCGCAACCCGTCGGTGGTGGGGTACGACGAGACGGTCCCCGCCTGGCTGCGCACGACGGCCGGCTGGTCGTGGCGCCTGCTCATGATCGTCGCGGCCGTCGCGCTCGTCTTCTTCGCGACCGCGCAGGTGCAGCTCGTGTTCGTGGCGGTCTTCCTCGCGCTCGTCATCACGTCCGTCCTGCGGCCGGTGACCGACTTCTACAGCAGGATCATGCCGCGCGGCCTGGCCACGGGGCTCGCGATCCTCACGGCCCTGCTCTTCTTCGCGGGCCTGCTGACGTACGTCATCACGTCGGTCGCGGGCCAGTGGCAGAGCCTCGCGGAGCAGTTCGACCAGGGCATCGAGCAGATCTTCGACTTCCTCGAGAACGGCCCGCTGCCGGTCACGATCACCGCGGACGACGTCAACGGCTGGATCGACAACGGGCGCCAGTGGCTCACGGAGCACGGCGGCGACATCGCGAGCCAGGCCGCGGCGAGCGCGGGCTCGGTCTTCGAGGCCTTCGCGGCGATCGCGCTCGCGATCTTCTGCACGGTGTTCTTCCTCGCCCGCGGCAAGGACATGTGGACGTGGTTCCTCAACCAGCTCCCGTCGCGCTCGCGCGACAGCTGGAAGATCGCGGGCGGCGCCGGCTGGTACACCTTCTCCGGCTACGCGCGCGGCACGGTGATCATCGCGCTCGTCGACGGCATCCTCGCGGGGATCTTCCTCGCGATCCTCGGCGTCCCGCTCGCGGCCCCGCTCGCCGTCCTCGTGTTCATCGGGGCGTTCATCCCGATCATCGGCGCCCCGCTCGCGATGATCATCGCCGCGATCGTCGCGCTCGCGGCCAAGGGCTTCCTCATCGCGCTGATCGTGACGATCGGCATCGCGCTCATCGGGCAGTTCGAGGGCCACGTGCTGCAGCCGCTCGTCATGGGCAAGCAGGTGTCGCTCCACCCGGTGGTGGTCGCGATCGCGGTGACGGCGGGCACGCTGCTGGCCGGGATCCTCGGCGCGGTCGTGTCGGTGCCGCTCGTCGCGGTCGCGTGGTCGGTGTTCTCGCACCTGCGGCACAAGGACCCACCGATGGAGGACGAGCTGCCGACGGCGAAGGAGATCGCCCTCGGGGACATCGGCCCGGGCGTGACGCCGCCCCCGGAGGGCGCGACGAGCTGACCTCGCGCCGTCCCTGCCCGGGCGGCCGGGACCGGGATCACCGCGGGACGGCGGAGACCCCCGCGTCGAGCCGGACCGAGACGTGCACGGTGTCCCCGACGTCCTTGCCGGTCGCGGCTCGCACGGACCGCAGCACGGCGAGCAGGTGCGGACCGCCGTAGGCGACGAGGGACGCGTGGTACGCGACGCCGTCGACCGCCGCGAGGACGGGGACCCGGCCGCGCGTCCCGAACAGGTCGAGGACGTCGACGGGGAGCGCGACGAACGCTCCCGACCGTGACCCGGCGGCGACCACCACGGCGTCGAACTCCACCGGGCCGGGGTCCGTCCACGTGGGCATGGCGTCGACCGTAGCGGAGAGCGCGGACGCGGGGAACGGGCCGCCCGGGCGATTTCCGCGCGGCCGGTCAGCCGGCCTCGGACCCGGACGACCGGCCGTCGGTCCGTGCGTGCCCGGCGCCGCGGCGGACGAGCGTCACCACGACCGCGGCCGCGGCGAGCAGCGCCGGTGCGACGAGCGACGCCCCCGCGAGGAGCAGCAGCACCGCCGTCAGGGCCGTCGCGACCGCGGCGAGCCACCAGCCGGGAGAGCGCCGGGGGAGCAGGCGCAGCGCCGCCACCATGCCCAGCGCGTAGACGGCCACCATGCTGCTCGTGTGGACGCGGACGAAGGGCTCGAGGTCGAGCCCCGTGGCGACGAGCACCGCGAGGTAGCCCGCCGCGAGCGCGAGCGTGACGGCCAGCGCGCGGCGCGGGACCCCCGCACGGCCCGCGAGCGCGGCGAGGGGGCGCGGGAGGTCGCCGTCCCTGGCGAGCGCCTGCCCGAGGTTCGCGAACGCGGCGAGGTAGGCGGTGAGCACCCCGGACGTGACGACCGCGGCGACGACGCCCACGAGCACCGGACCCGCGCCGGGCGCGCCCACGCGCGCAAGGTCGAGGAGCGCGACCGTCCCCGTCCCCGCGTCCGTGCCGAGCACCCCGACCGTCGTGACCTGGAGCGCCAGGTACGCGACGCCGACCACGACGAGCGCCACGCCCGTCGCGGCGGGGATCGTGCGCCGCGGGTCGCGGAAGTCGGCCGAGACGTGCGTGCCGACCTCCCACCCCGCGAACGCCCACACGAACAGGCTCACGGCGGACCCCACGCCGGACCACCCCTCGCTGAGGAACGGCGTGAAGCGCTCGGCGCTCGCCGCCGGCGCCGCCGCCGCGACGACCGCGACGACGGCCGCGAGCAGGAGCGTCGTCAGACCGAGCTGGACGGCACCGGCCACGCGCACCCCGAGCGCGACGGCGAGCGCCGGCACGACGACCAGCGCGACCGCCACGACCGGGACGACGGCGCGGTCCGCCCCGACGACGGCGACGACGTACTCGGCCCCGAGCACCGCGACGACGGGGACGCCCGCGCACACGCCGAAGGAGAACCAGTACCCGGTGGCGCGGGCCGCCGTCGGGCCGAGCGCCGCACGCACCGCGCTCGCGACCCCGCCCCGGTCGGGGTGCCGTGCGGCGAGCGCGGCGAACGTCCCCGCGAGCGGCACGCTCGCCACGAGGACGAGCGCGACGGCGAGCACGGACGCGGGCCCGGCGACGCGCGTCGCGAGGCCCGGCAGCGCGAGGACGCCGGTCCCGAGGACGCTCGCGACGTAGAGCGCGCTGCCGCGCGCGAGGCCCAGCGTGCCCGTCGGGGACCGGTCGAGCGGGCTGGCGGGCAGATCCCGTCCGGAGGGGGAGGCCGGGCCGCCCGTCGGGGCGGGCCGGGCTGTGCGGGAGGTCGTCGGGTCCACCCGCCCACCCTGGCAACGACGGCGGGGCCGGACGAGTGGCAGGCAGGACACGCAGGCACAAGATTCGGCCACCCTGCGCACGACGGCAGCCTGCGGCCACACTGGACCATGAGGATCGGGATACCCACCGAGGTCAAGAACCACGAGGACCGCGTCGCGCTCACCCCCGCCGGCGCGCACCACCTCGTACGGGCCGGGCACGACGTGCTCGTCCAGTCCGGGGCCGGGACCGGCTCCCACCTGCCCGACGCGGAGTTCGAGAGCGCGGGAGCGCGCATCGTGCCGACCGCCGAGGAGGTCTGGGGCGAGGCGGAGCTCGTCTGCAAGGTCAAGGAGCCGGTCGCGAGCGAGCACCGCTTCCTGCGCGACGACCTCCTGCTCTTCGCCTACCTCCACCTCGCGGCCGACGCGGCGTGCACGCGCGCCCTGCTCGACGCCGGCACCACCGCGGTCGCCTACGAGACCGCCCGGGCCCCGGACGGCACCCTCCCGCTCCTGGCGCCCATGAGCGAGGTCGCCGGACGCATGGCGACCCAGGTCGGCGCGTGGCTCCTCCAGCGCCCGGCAGGCGGCCGCGGCGTCCTGCTCGGCGGCGTGCCCGGGACGCGACCCGGCCGGGTCGTCGTGCTCGGGGGCGGCACCGCGGGGCGCCACGCCGCCGAGATCGCCGTGGGCATGCGCGCCGAGGTCACGGTCGTCGACCTCGCGCTGCCCGTGCTGCGCGCCGTCGACCAGGAGTTCTCCGGGCACGTGCGCACCGTCGTGTCGAACGCGTACGCGATCGAGCGCGAGGTGCTGGAGGCCGACCTCGTCGTCGGCGCCGTGCTCGTCGCGGGGGCGCGTGCCCCGCGCCTCGTCACCGACGACCTCGTCGCGCGGATGCGGCCCGGCGCCGTGCTCGTGGACGACGCCGTGGACCAGGGCGGGTGCTTCGAGGGGTCGCGGCCCACGACCCACGACGACCCGACCTTCGCCGTCCACGGCACCACGTTCTACTGCGTCGCGAACATGCCCGGAGCGGTCCCCGTGACGAGCACCCTCGCGCTGACCAGCGCGACGCTCCCGTACCTCGCGGCGCTCGCGGACGGCGGGGTCGACGCGCTGCGGGAGGTCCCGCTCCTGCGGTCGGGGGCGTCCACCCACCGCGGCACGCTCCTCAACGCGGCGGTGGCCGCCGCGCACGACCTGCCGTGGACGCCCGTGGAGGACGCCCTGCGCCGGTGACGCACCCGGGTCCGGGACGGTCGAGAGCAGCCGTCGCCGCGCGGCCCCGGGCCGGGAATCGGGGTGACGCCGTGCGGCGCGGCGTGCCAGGCTCGGGCGGGTGCACCCCTTCGCCCTCGACGACGGCCGCGTCCACCTGTCCACCCCGACCCTCGACGACGTCGACGCGATCACGGCCGCGTGCCAGGACCCGGACGTCGCCGCGTGGACGGTCGTGCCGTCGCCGTACACGCGCGCGGATGCGGTGCAGTTCGTGCAGGAGTACGTCGGTCCCGGGTGGGAGCGCGGGGACGTCCTCACGTGGGGCGTGCGCGAGAGCGCGGGCCGATCGGGCATCCCCGGCCCCGACGGCGTGAGCCCGCTCCTCGGCATGATCGGCCTCAGCCTCGACGACGCGCCCGAGGGACGGCGGTCGGCCGAGATCGGCTACTGGACCGCACCCGGCGCCCGGGGCCGGGGCTTCATGACGGCCGCGGGCCGCCTCGTCGTCGACTGGGCGTTCGACCCCGAGGGGGCGGGTCTCGCGCGGCTCTTCTGGCAGGCGTACGTCGGCAACTGGCCCTCGCGCCGGACCGCGTGGCGCCTCGGCTTCCGGGTCGAGGGCACGGTGCGCGGCTTCGCGCTGCAGCGCGGCGAGCGACGCGACGCGTGGCTCGGCACGCTCCTGCCCGGCGATCCGCGCGAGCCCGCGGAGCCGTGGCCGGCGGACGCGTCGCCGTCGGGCCGCGCGGCCTGACGCCGTACCGCCACCGCGCTCCCGGGCGGCGGGGTGTCCGTTTCCGTCGTGGCTGCCGGCGGGGTCAAGATGGGCACCATGACCTCCGAGCCCACGACGCGCGCCGACGCGCCCGCGCCCACCACCGCGCCGGCCCTTCTCGACCTCGACCCCGCCAACCCGTTCGCGGCGCCGTCGGTGCTGCCGTACGAGCTGCCCGACTACGACGCCATCCGTGAGGAGCACTACCTCCCGGCGCTGCGGGCCGCGACGGCCGCGCAGCGCGCGGCGATCGAGGCGATCGCGAGCGACGACGCGCCGCCCACCGCCGCGAGCGTGCTCGAGGCGCTCGAGCGGTCGGGCCGCGACCTCGCGCGCGTGCTCAACGCGTTCTACAACCAGCTCTCGGCCGACGCGACGCCGGGCCTGGAGCAGATCGAGGAGGAGTTCGCGCCCGAGCTCGCCGCGCACCACGACGCGATCTACATGGACGCGCGCCTCTACGCCCGCGCCCGCGCGCTCCAGGACGCGGTGGACGCCGGCGAGCAGACCCTCGAGCCCGACGCCGCGTGGCTGCTCCGCACGCTGCTCGTCCGGTTCCGCCGCTCGGGCGTGGAGCTCGACACGGAGCAGCAGGAGCGCCTGCGCGCGCTCAACGGCCGCCTGACCACGCTCGAGGCCGCGTTCGGCCGCAAGCTGCTCGCGGGCGCGAACGCCGCGAGCGTGCTCGTCACCGACCGTACGGAGCTCGAGGGCCTGGCCGAGGACGCCGTCGCGGGCGCGGCGGCGGCCGCCGCCGCGCGCGGGCACGAGGGCGCGTGGCTGCTGGAGATGCAGCTCCCCACCCAGCAGGGCGTCCTCGCCTCGCTCGCGCGCCGCGACGTGCGCGAGCGCGTGCAGCAGGCGTCGGAGTCGCGCGGTGCGACCGGCGACGACCACGACACGCGCGAGATCGTGCTGGAGACCGTGCGCCTGCGCGCCGAGCGCGCGCGCCTGCTCGGCTACGAGCACCACGCCGCGTACGTCGCGGAGGACGCGACCGCCAAGACGACCGAGGCCGTGAACGCGATGCTCGGGCGGCTCGCTCCCGCCGCCGTCGCGAACGCGCGCCGCGAGGCGGCCGACCTCGAGACGGCGCTGCGGGCCGACGAGCCGGGCGCGACGCTGCGCGCGTCCGACTGGTCGTTCTACGCCGAGCGCGTGCGCAAGGACCGCTACGCGCTCGACGACGCGCTGCTGCGCCCGTACCTCGAGCTCGAGCGCGTCGTGCACGACGGCGTGTTCCTGGCCGCGAACCGCCTGTTCGGCATCTCCTTCGCCGAGCGCCACGACCTCGTCGGGTACCACCCGGACGTGCGCGTCTTCGAGGTGTTCGACGCCGAGACGCCGGGGGAGCCGGGCCAGGGCCTGGGCCTCTTCCTCGCCGACTGGTACACGCGCGAGTCCAAGCGCGGCGGCGCCTGGATGAACAACCTCGTCGACCAGAACCACCTGCTCGGGCAGAAGCCGGTCGTCGTCAACAACCTCAACATCGTCAAGCCGCCGGCCGGCCAGCCCACGCTGCTCGTGTGGGACGAGGTCATCACGCTCTTCCACGAGTTCGGGCACGCGCTGCACGGCCTGTTCTCCGACGTGCGCTACCCGTCGCAGTCCGGCACCGAGGTGCCGCGCGACTTCGTCGAGTACCCCTCGCAGGTCAACGAGATGTGGGCGTGGGAGCCGTCGGTCCTGCGCTCCTACGCGGTGCACCACGTCACGGGCGAGCCGATGCCCGCCGAGTGGGTCGACACGATGCTCGCCTCGCGCCAGTTCAACGAGGGCTTCGGCACGACCGAGTACCTCGCCGCGGCGCTGCTCGACCAGGCCTGGCACCAGGTCGGGCCCGACGGCGTCCCCGCGTCGGAGGCCGACGTCGTACCGTTCGAGGCCGCCGCGCTCGAGGCGGCGGGCGTCGCGTTCGCGCCCGTCCCGCCGCGCTACCGCACGACGTACTACAACCACGTGTTCGGGGGCGGGTACGCGGCCGGGTACTACTCCTACATCTGGTCCGAGGTCCTCGACGCCGACACGGTCGAGTGGTACCGCGAGAACGGCGGCCTGTCGCGCGAGAACGGCGAGCGCTTCCGCCGCGTGCTGCTCGCGCGCGGCGGCTCGCAGGACCCGCTGCAGTCGTTCCGTGAGCTCCGCGGCCGCGACGCCGACATCGCGCCGCTCCTCGCGCGCCGCGGCCTCGACGCCTGAGGTGTGGGCCCCTCCCGTCGCGAGGTAGAGCCGTGGTAGCGCGAGGTAGAGGCCTGGTCATGACCACGCCTCTACCTCGCGGACCTCGGCTCTACCTGGGCGGGGTGCCCGGGCGGACCAGGCCGGTCTCGTAGGCGACGACGACGAGGCCGGCCCGGTCCCGCACCCCCAGCTTGGCGAGGATACGGCCCACGTGCGTGCGGGCCGTCGCCGGGCTCATGAACAGGGCCGCGCCGATCTCGTCGTTCGTCAGGCCGCGGCCGACGTGCGCGAGCACCTCGTGCTCGCGGTCCGTGAGCCGGTCGGCGACCGCGGCGACAAGCGCCTCGTCCCGTCGCCCGGCGTCCACCGCCTGCGCGACCACGCGCGCCGTCACCGCGGGGGAGAGCAGCGCGTCGCCCGCCGCGGCCGTGCGCACCGCGCCGCGCAGCTCGTCCGGGCTCGCGTCCTTGAGCAGGAAGCCCGACGCCCCCGCCCGTAGCGCCGCGAAGAGATTCGTGTCGTCGTCGAACGTCGTGAGGACCACGACGCGCGGTCCGGCCGCCGCCCCGTCCGCGCCCGTCGCGCCGTCCGGTAGCCCCGAGCCGGGGGCCGCGTCGTCGACAATCTGCCGCGTGGCCGCGATCCCGTCGAGCACGGGCATCTGGAGGTCCATGAGCACGACGTCGGGGCGCACGCGGCGCGCGAGCGCGACGCCCTCGCGACCGTCGGCCGCCTCGCCGACGACCTCGACGTCGTCCGCGCGCTCGAGCAGCGCGCGGATGCCCGTCCGTACGAGGGGCTGATCGTCGACCAGCACGACGCGGATCACGGGGCACCCCCGCCTGAGGAGTGCGGGCCCCGCACGGCGGCCGTCCCGCGCACCGCGGCGCCGGGCGTGACCGGCACGCGCGCCCGCAGCCGGAACCCGGCGCCGTCGGGTGCGTCGGTCTCGACCGTGCCGCCCAGGACCGCGACGCGCTCGCGCAGCCCGCGCAGCCCGAGCCCGCCACGGTCCGTGGCGTCACCCCCGCCCCGTGCCCCGGGGCCGTCGTCGCGCACCTCGACCGCGAGCACGTCGCCCGGTGCACCAGGCGCACGCTCCAACGCCACGCGGACGACGGCGGCGTGCGCTCCGGCGTGCCGCAGCACGTTGGTCAGGCCCTCCTGGACGACCCGGTACGCCGCCGCGCCCGCGGCGGTACCCTCCGCGGTCCCCGAGGGCAGGTCGACGTCGAGGGTGACGTCGAGCCCGGCCGCCCGGGCCGTGAGCGCGAGGTCGTCGAGCCGGTCGATGCGCGCCTGTTCCGCGAGCCCCGCGGGCGCGGCCGTCCCGCGCAGCGCGCGCACCGTGGCGCGCAGGTCCGCCAAGGCGGTCGTCGTGGCCGTCCGGACGAGCTCGAGCTCGGCCCGCGCGGTCGCGAGCGCGTCCGACTGTGCGGCACCGACGGTGTCCACGTCGTCGAGTGCCTCGCGGGCGACGTTCGCGTGCAGCGAGACGACGGCGAGGTGGTGCCCGACGACGTCGTGCAGGTCGCGGGCGACGGCCTCCCGGTCGTGCGCGAGCCGGTCGGCGGCCTCGAGGTGGAGCGTCTGCTCGAGCAGCGCGTCCGCGTGGCGCCGCTGCTCGTCGCGCTGCCGGCGGGTGAACGACCCGTGCCCGAGGGCGATCGCCGCGGCCATGAGCGCCACGGTCGTCGCCAGCTCGTAGCCGATGACGTACCGGACGTCGTCGCCCTCGGCGAGCCGGAAGTACGTCGAGGTGACGACGAGCGCCGCCGCGACCCCGACGGCCCAGCCGAGCCGGCCCGCGACGGCCGCCGAGTACAGGGCGACCGAGACGGGCAGGGCGAGGCCGATCGCGGGCAGGTCCAGCGTGTAGTAGGCGCAGATGACGAGCGCGGTCGCGACGAGGACCCCGACGGGGAAGCGGCGCCGGCCGAGCACGAGCAGCCCCAGCACAAGGGCGATCGGGTACGCGACCCACGGGTCGGCCCGCGTGCCCCCGACGTCGGCGGCGATGGCGAACGCGACGACGTCGAACACCGCGAACCCCAGCAGAACGTCGACGAGCCACGGCGGGGGCGACGAGCGCGACGGCCGGGTCGCGGGAGGCGACCCGGCGGGCCGGTCGTGCGGGAGATCGCGAGACGTCACGACCACCGAGTCTAGGAAGACACACCCTGACGCGCGTCCGTCGTGGGGCGGGTCCAGGTCAGGGGTCGGCTACGTCGAGACGCGTACGCCCGGGGCGCGGGACGACGCATCGCGTCACGCGCCGGGGCGGACGCGGCGCCGCACCGCCGCTCCCTAGCGTCGACGTCATGAACCCGACTCCCGGACCCGCACCCCACCGCCCGGTCCCGCCCGGCCCGCCGCGCCCCACGCTCGGCGAGACGGTCCGCTCGCTGAGCTGGCCGCTCGTCCTCGGGCTCGGCGCGCTCGCGCTCGTCCGACCGCTCCTGAGCGTCACCGGCCTCGACGACGCGATCGGACGGCCCGCGGCGCCCCTGCTCGCGACCCTCGTGCTCACGATCCTGTGGGTCGGCGCGATCGTCGTCGCCCGCCCGGCGCACCCGCTCGCGACCGGCGTGGCCGTCGGGCTCGCCTACGGTGTCCTCGCGCTGATCCTCAGCGCCCTGCTGTCGCCGATCCTCACCGGCGAGCTCCAGGGCCCCGTCGCGCACCCCGTCGCGATCGTTCCGATGCTGCTCACCAACGCGGCCTGGGGCGCGTTCGCGGGAGCCATGGCGCTCGGTCTCCTCGCGGCCCGACGTCGTTGAGGCCCCACCAGCCGACGTCTCGCCGCGCCACCCCGCTTCCCCGACTCCGAGACCGCCCCGTCCCTGGCACCACCCCGAGCCGCGGCCGCGCGCGCTCGGGGTCGGCTCCGGGCATGCGTACGCTGCCGAGCGGACGCGCCCGGCACCGCCCGGTACCTAGCGTCGACAGCGTCGCCCGCACCGCCGGGCCGCCGTCGAACCGCACCCGCCGCCCGCCGTCGTCCACCCTGGAGAAGACCCGATGACGACCACGCACACCACCCCGCCGCCCGCCGTCCCCCGACCCCCGGGGCACCCGGCGGACCGCCCGGACGTCGCCCGCGACGGCGGCGTGGCCCGCTCGTCCGCGTCCTCCTCGTGCTCGGGCTCGTCGTCGTCCTGCTCGTCGGGGCCGTCGCAGTGGTCGTGGGCGTCGCGTGGGCGCGCGCCGCGACGAGCACGGCGGGAGCCGTGGAGTTCACGCGGCCGCTCGCCGTCCCGCCGCTCGCGGAGTCGCGCGTGGAGGACGGCGTGCGCGTCTTCGAGCTCGAGGCGCGCGAGGGCGTCGCCGACCTCGGCGCGTCCGCCCCCACTCCGACGATCGGGCTGAACGGCGACTACCTGGGGCCCACCTTGCGGGCCGCGCGCGGGGAGCGCGTGCGCGTCGACGTGACTAACGCTCTCGACGAGACGACGACGCTCCACTGGCACGGCATGCACCTGCCGCCCGCGATGGACGGCGGCCCCCACCAGATGGTCGAGCCGGGCGAAACGTGGTCGCCCACGTGGACGATCGACCAGCCCGCCGCGACGCTCTGGTACCACCCGCACCTGCACGGGCAGACCGCGAGCCAGGTGTACCGCGGGCTAGCGGGGATGTTCCTCCTCGACGACCCTGCCGCCGCCGACGGCCTGGCCGCCGACCTGCCGCACGAGTACGGCGTCGACGACGTCCCCGTCATCCTCCAGGACAAGAGCTTCCACGCCGACGGGCGGCTCGACGACGCCGTCTCCTTCCTCTCGCCGGTCGGCCCGCTCGGTGGCACGGTGCTCGTCAACGGCACCCCGGGGCCCTACCTCGACGTCGCGACCGAGCGCGTCCGTCTGCGCCTGCTCAACGGCTCCGACTCACGCGTCTACGACGTCGGCCTCGCCGACGGCGGCACGGTCCAGCTCATCGGGACCGACGGTGGGCTGCTCCCCGCTCCGCAGTTGGTCGAGCGCGTGCGCCTCTCCCCGGGCGATCGGGCGGAGGTCGTCGTGACCATGACCCCGGGGCAGCGCGCGGTCCTGCGCAGCTTCCCGCCCGAGCTGGGCGTCAACCCGATGTTCGAGCGCTTCTCGGGCGGCGAGGACACCCTCGACCTCCTCGAGCTCCGCGCGGCCGGCACGCTCGAGCCGAGCCCCGACATCCCGGGCACGCTCGGCGCCGCCGACCCCGCGGACGCGCTCGACGAGTCCGACGCCGTGCGCACCCGCCGCTTCCAGCTCGCCGGTACCGCGATCAACGGGCGCTCCATGGACATGGCGCGGATCGACGAGGTCGTCACGGTCGGCGAGACCGAGGTGTGGGAGGTCACCGGGCTCGACGACACCCCGCACAACTTCCACGTGCACGACGTCCGGTTCCGCGTCCTCGACGTCGCAGGACAGCGGCCCGGGCCGGACCTCGCCGGGTGGCAGGACACGGTCTACGTCCAGCCGGGGCACGTGACGCGCCTGCTCGTCCGGTTCGACGCCGCCGAGGGCACGACCGATCCGACCACCCCGTACATGTTCCACTGCCACCTCCTCACGCACGAGGACCGCGGCATGATGGGCCAGCTCGTCGTCGTCGCCCCGGGCGAGCAGGCGCCGTCCCGTATCGACGTCCCCGACGGCGGCACCCATCAGGAGCACGACGCCGACGCGCTCCCGGGCGACGGCACCGGCCCCCGCCACACCCTCGCACGGGACGGGAAGCACGACCCTGACCACTGACCCGTCGAGGTAGAGCCGTGGTTGTGCGAGGTAGAGCCGTGGTCACCCTGCCCGACGGCGTGTGGTCGCCCTGGGTGGTCGTGGTGGGTGGTGGTGCCGCGTCTACCATCCGCCGTTCTTTCCTCGCGGCTCCCGCCAAGCCCGCCACGACGCGGCACCACCACCCACCCCGCCCGGCGTCGTCTTGCCTCGGTCTGTGCTCGCCCCGGGTGGCTGCCCGCGGGACCGTCGATCTCGCGACTTGCGCTTCGCGGTCCACTTCTCTCGCGTCGCACAGCGGCGCTCACGGCTGCACCGTGGTGCCGCGCCCTGGCGGCGCGCAGGTGATCTTGACGCGTCTCGTGCGTCTCGTGCGTCTGGTGCGTTCGGGTGCTTGCCCGATCCGCGCCGCTCACCGCCCGGGTTCAGCCCGGGCGACCCGACGGCCCTCGGCGGGGCCGACCACCTCGGATGGTGACCCAGCCGCAATGGTGGCCCCGACCGCGACGGGCGACCGGCCGCCGTCGGACACGACCACGGCTCTACCCGACCGGGCAGCGTTCTGCTTCGGTGGACCACGGCTCTACTTCGCGTGACCAGGGCTCTATCTCGCGTGACCAGGGCTCTACCTCAGCCCACCGGGGTCCTCGCTCGGCGTGTCCGGCGTACGGGCGGTCGGGCGGGGCGGTCCGCACGCCCGACGGCGACGGGTAGCGTGTCGCTCATGACCGCTCCGCACCCGGACTCCCTGGCCAGCGCCCCCGCGGCGACCGACGCGACCCCCGGCGCGGTGCCGCGCGCCGAGGACGAGGTCGTGCGGATCTGCCGCGAGCTGCTGCGGATCGACACGTCGAACTTCGGCGACGGGTCGGGCCCGGGGGAGCGGGCCGCCGCGGAGTACGTCATGGGGCTGCTGCACGAGGTCGGGCTCGAGCCGGAGCTGTTCGAGTCGGAGCCCGGCCGGGCGAGCGTGGTCGTGCGGCTCGAGGGAGCGGACCCGACGCGACCGGCGCTCGTGCTCCACGGCCACCTCGACGTCGTCCCCGCGCAGGCGCAGGACTGGTCGGTGGACCCGTTCGCGGGCGAGGAGATCGACGGCCTGCTGTGGGGGCGCGGCGCCGTCGACATGAAGGACATGGACGCGATGATCCTCGCGGTCGTGCGCCAGATGGTGCGCGAGGGCCGCAAGCCCGCGCGCGACGTCGTCGTCGCGTTCTTCGCGGACGAGGAGGCGGGCGGCGCCTACGGGGCGCGCTACGCCGTCGACCACCGGCCCGAGCTGTTCGAGGGTGCGACCGAGGCGATCAGCGAGGTCGGTGGGTTCTCGGTCGAGGTCGGGGGGCGGCGGGCCTACCTGCTCCAGACGGCGGAGAAGGGCATCGCCTGGCTGCGCCTCGTCGCGGAGGGCCGCGCCGGGCACGGGTCGCAGGTGAACGACGACAACGCGGTGACGCGGCTCGCCGAGGCGGTGGCGCGCATCGGGACGCACCACTGGCCGAACACGCTCACGCCGACGGTCGACAAGCTGCTGCGCGGCGTCGCGGACCTCACGGGTCTGCGGTACGACCCCGAGGACTCCCGGTCGATCGAGGCCCTCGTGGCCGCGCTGGGCCCGGCGTCGCGGTTCGTCGGCGCCACGGTGCGGCACACGTCGAACCCGACGCAGCTCTCCGCGGGCTACAAGGCGAACGTCATCCCCGGCCGCGCCGAGGCGGCGATCGACGCGCGCCTCCTGCCGGGCCACGAGGAGGACGGGTTCGCGACGCTCCGCGCGCTCGCGGGCGAGCACGTGCGGGTCGAGGAGATCCACCGCGACATCGCGCTCGAGGTGCCGTTCGAGGGCGACCTGGTGGACGCCATGGTGGACTCGCTGCTCGCGGAGGACCCGGAGGCGACGGTGCTGCCGTACACGCTGTCGGGCGGCACGGACAACAAGTCGCTCGCCCGCCTCGGGATCACGGGCTACGGCTTCGCGCCGCTGCGCCTGCCCGCCGACCTCGACTTCTCCGGCATGTTCCACGGCGTCGACGAGCGCGTGCCCGTCGACTCGCTGCGGTTCGGCGTGCGCGTCCTGGACCGGCTCCTGCGCACCTGCTGACCGACGGGCGTCGCGCGGTCAGGTCTCGCCGAGCAGCGCCCGGACGGAGGAGCGCAGCTGCGCGCGGTACCCGCCGCCGAACAGCACCGCGTGCACCGCGACCGGGTACACCTGGTGCAGCGCGACGCGGTGGCGCCACCCGCGCGCGAGCGGGTGCGCGGCGTCGTACGCGGCGAGGATGTCGTCGAGGAACGGCGCGCCGAACAGCGCGAGCATCGCGAGGTCGGCCTCGCGGTGCCCGCCGTGGGCGGCCGGGTCGATGAGCACCGCCTCGACCGCGCCCGCCGAGCCGCCCGTGCGGTCGTCCGGCCCGCCGCCCCGGCCTGGCGCCCACAGCACGTTGCCCGACCAGAGGTCGCCGTGCACGCGCGCCGGCGCGTCGTCGAGCGCCGGGCGGGCGAGGTCGGGCAGGCGCGCGGCGAGGCGGTCGAGGAGCCGCGCGTCCTCGGCGTCGAGCGCGCCCCGGTCGCGGCCCTGCCGCGCGACCGGCAGGAGGCGCGCCTCGGCGTAGAAGGTCGGCCAGTCCGGCCACGCACCCGTGGGCAGCGGCAGCGGGTCGTCGAGCGGGCCGAAGAACGCCTCGTCCGACCACCCGGGCGGGGCCGAGCCCCAGGCCGGCGCCCCGGCGTCGTGCACGACGGCGAGCGCACGCCCGAACGCCCGGGCCGCCGCGCGGGTCGGCGCGGTCGTCGGCACGCGCTCCAGGTCGAGGTGGTCGGCGCCGACGTCGAGCACGCGGGCGACGCGCGGCCCGCCCGGGACGGCGAGCCACGCCAGCCCGGCGGCCTCGCAGCGGAAGAACCCCGCCGGGGCCACGGCGCGCGACTTCGTGAAGACGGCCGGCGCCGCCTCGTGCTCGCCGCTCACCGGGCCGCTCTCATGGCGCCGCGCTCACCGGGTCGTGCTCACAGCGTCGAGCTGACCCGGATGATCTTGCGCCGCAGCCAGACCCGGCGCTCGCCCCCGACGTACAGCCGGGTGCGGGCGAGCTCCCAGCGCCCGTACTCCGCCTCGTCGGTGAGGAGCCTGCTCGCGTCCGACCGGCTCGTGGAGCGGTCGATCGTCAGGACGCGGTACTCGTACTGCCCGCCGTGCGCGGCCCATCCGGACCTCCGGCGTGACGTCGGCCTCTCCTCCACGTGCCACCGTCCTCTCTCGCCTGTCTCGGTCGCGGGCCGGGTGGTGGGACCGACCCGGCCAACGAGTGCCATTGTGCCCCTCTCGGCGCTACCGTCAGGGTATGACCGCTGACCCGCGTGCCGCGCTCGACCGGTTCATCGCCGCGCTCGAAGCCCACTACAACGCCGTCGCCGCACGTCGCGGGGAGGACGACCCCGCGGTCGACGACGCCTACTACGTCCTCGGGGACGCCTTCGAGGTGTACGACGAGGCGCTGGGACAGGTGCACGGGGAGGCGACGCCGTTCTACCTCGCGGAGGAGGACGACGACGAGGACGACGAGGACGACGACGCGGAGGAGGACGACGACCTCGACGACACGCTCGACGACGACGTCCTCTCCGGCGAGCTCGAGACCGACGGCGCGCGCTGAGCCGCCCGAGGTCGCCGACGGAGGGGCGGGGTCACCACCGCTCGGGGTAGCCGACGTCGAGCGCGCTCACGTCGTCGAGCGCCGCGCGCACGGCGTCGGGCAGCACGAGGTCGGTCGCGGCGAGCGACGTGCGCAGCTGCGCGGGGGTGCGCGCACCGACGACCGCGCTCGCGACGGCGGGGCGCCCCAGGAGCCAGGACAGCGCGACGTCGAGCGGCGCGCGGCCCAGGCCCTCCGCGGCGGTCACGACGGCCTCGACGATCCCCGACGACGCGTGGTCGAGGTACGGCTCGACGAACGCGGCGAGGTGCGGGGACGCGCCCCGCGAGTCGGCGGGGAGCGAGCGCCGGTACTTGCCGGTGAGGACGCCCCGCCCGAGCGGGGACCACGCGAGCAGGCCCAGGCCCAGCGACTCGGCGGCGGGGACGACCTCGCGCTCGGCACCGCGCTGGAGCAGCGAGTACTCGAGCTGGACGGCGGCGAGGCCGACGTCGTCGGTCCCGCCGAGCAGGGTCGCGGCCCGCGCCGTCGCCCACCCCGGGTGGTTGGACAGCCCGACGTAGCGCGCGCGCCCGGACGTCACCGCGTGGCGCAGCGCCGACAGCGTCTCGGTGAACGGCGTGCGCGGGTCGGGCGCGTGCACGAGGAACAGGTCGACGTGGTCGGTGCCCAGGCGCGCGAGCGAGTCGTCGAGCGAGTCGAGGAGCGCACCGCGGGACGCGTCGACCACGGGGCCCGACGGCGTGTGGCGCACCCCCGCCTTGGTGCACAGCAGGACGTCGCGCCGGTCGACCTTCGCCCCGAGCAGCGACCCGAGGAGCGACTCGGCGTCGCCGTCGGCGTAGGAGGCGGCCGTGTCCACGAGGGTGCCGCCGGCGTCCACGAAGTCCCGCAGCTGCTCGGCCGCGTCGAGCTCGTCCGTGTCCCGGGCCCACGTCATGGTGCCGAGCCCGAGCTCGGACACGCGCAGGCCGGTGCTGCCGAGGTGGCGGTTCTCCATGGTTGCCGAGGGTACCGGCGGGGGCCCGCGGGCGACCGTCGGGGCGCGCGGTCGGGGACCTGGTCGGCCCAGGTTCACCCGCTCGGCCTCGGGCCTGCAGGTGCGCGGCCACCGCGCCCCCGAGCGGGTATCGTGACCGCTCGTGAACGCGTGGGAAGCCGTCCTCCTCGGCCTCGTCCAGGGCCTGACCGAGTTCCTCCCGATCTCGTCGAGCGCCCACCTGCGCATCGTCGGCGAGCTGATCGGGTCGCAGGACCCGGGTGCCGCCTTCACGGCGATCACGCAGATCGGGACCGAGACGGCGGTGCTGCTGTACTTCCGGCGGGACATCGCGCGCATCTGCGCCGCGTGGTGGCGCTCGGTGCGCGGCGACCACGGCACGGACTGGCGGGCGCGGCTCGGCCGGCACGACCACGACGCCGCGATGGCCTGGTACATCGCGCTCGGCTCGGTGCCCATCGTGCTGCTCGGCCTGCTGTTCCAGGACGCGATCGAGAACACGTTCCGCAACCTCTACCTGACGGCGCTCATGCTCGCGGTGTTCGCGCTCCTGCTCGGCTGGGCCGACCGGGTCGGCGCCAAGCGCCGCACGCTGCGCGAGCTCTCGGCCGGGCAGGCGGTCGCGTTCGGCTTCGCGCAGGCGCTCGCGCTCGTCCCCGGCGTCTCGCGCTCGGGCGGCACGATCACCGCCGGCCTGCTCATGGGCTTCACGCGCGAGGCGGCGGCGCGCTACTCGTTCCTCCTCGCGATCCCGGCCGTCATGGGCTCGGGCTTCTACCAGCTCTTCAAGTCCGCGGACGAGCCGGCCCCCGGGGCCCCCGGCGCCGGGGCGACCCTCATCGCGACGCTCGTCGCGTTCGTCGTCGGGTACTTCGTCATCATCGCGTTCCTCAAGATCGTCTCGACCTTCAGCTACACGCCGTTCGTGGTCTACCGCCTCGTGCTCGCGGCGCTCGTCGTGCTGCTCCTGCTCGTGGGCGTGCTGGAGCCGGGCGGGACGGCCGTCTCGACGCCGTGACCCTCTCGGGCCGCGGTCAGAGCCAGCCGACGCGCTTGAAGACCCGGTAGAGCACGACGCAGCCGCCCGCCATGAGGGCGAGCGCGAAGGGGTAGCCGAACGCCCAGTGCAGCTCCGGCATGTTGCGGAAGTTCATCCCGTACACGCCCGCGACGATCGTCGGGTACACGAGGATCGCCGCCCACGCCGAGATCTTGCGCATGTCCTCGTTCTGCCGCACCGAGACCTGGGTCATGTGGACCTGGAGCATGTCCGAGAGCAGGTCGTCGTGCGCGTCGAGGTGCCGGTCGATCCGTTCGACCGTCGTCACGACGCGCTCGAGCATGCGCCGGTTCACCCCGAGGTGGTCGGGGACGTCCGGGTCGAGCAGCTCGGGCAGCTCCGCCGTGACGGGCATGAGGGCGCGCCGCGCCTCGGTGATCTCGCGCTTGAGGTCGTAGATGCGCTCGACCGGGTCCTCGCGCTGCTGGTCGAACACCACGCGCTCGGTGTCGGCGACGGCGTCGCCCAGGCCCAGCTCGACCTGCGAGGCGCCGCCGACGATGGCGAGGACCGCGGCGGAGACGATCCGCTGGACGGGCGAGCCGTGGGGGTCGCCGGGCGCGGCGACCTTGTCGAGCATGATCGCGTGCACGTCCGCGTCGCCCTCCTCGGCGGTGAGGACGAGCCCCGCGCCGAGCAGCGCGGCGAACTGGCCCGTGTGCACCTGGCGGTCCGACTCGGTGAACCATGCCGTCGGCGTCACCAGGAGGAGCCAGTCCGCTGCGACCCGGCGCACGTGCGCCAGGGGGTGGCGGTTGTGCCGCGCGAGGTCCTGTCGGGTCGGGCCCACACCGGTCGTGACCTGGGCCGCGGCGTCGAGCACGGCGTCGAGGTCCTCCAGGCGCGCCCAGGTCACCGTGGCGCGGGCGGTGTGCCGGTCGCCGGGCGTGTCCAGGGTGCCGGGATCGGCCGGGTGCACGCCGTCGGCGCCGGGCTCGACCGTCCACGCCGCGACGGCGCGCACGGTCGGTCGTCGGAGCGCAGGGGCGGGTGCGCCGTCGGGCGGGGTGCCCGTCCGTGGCTCGGTGGGGTTCGTCACGTCCGCATTGTCCCGCGCCCCGCACGGACCTGCCCGGTCGCCGCCGGGAGCGGCGCCGCGCGTCGCCCGCGTGCCGGACGGCGGTCCGACGGCGGCGCCCCGGCGGCTAAGGTTGACGCGTGCACAGCTGGCCCGCCCCGCAGATCCCCGAGCTCCCCGGACGAGGCCTCCCGGTCCGGGTGCACGACTCGTCGACCCGTGAGCTCGTCGTCGCCGCCGCGGGCGAGGACGCCACGCTGTACGTGTGCGGCATCACGCCCTACGACGCGACGCACATCGGCCACGCGGCCACCTACGTCGCGTTCGACCTGCTCGTGCGCGCGTGGACGGACGCCGGGCACCGCGTGCGCTACGCGTCGAACGTCACCGACGTCGACGACCCGCTGCTGGAGCGTGCCGCCGCGACCGGCGTCGACTGGCGCGCGCTCGCCGTCGAGCAGACCGCGCTGTTCGCCGAGGACATGACGGCGCTCGGCGTCGTCCCGCCCGACGTCTACGAGGGCGCGGTGGAGACGATCCCCGCCGTCGTGGACGCGGTGACCCAGCTCCTCGACGCGGGCCTCGCGTACCGCGTCCCGGTCGAGCCCGGCGCCGGCGGCACGGACCCCGGGCTGGGCGACGTCTACGCCGACCTCTCTGCCGACCGCGCGTTCGGCTCGGTCTCACGCCTCGCGCGCGACGTCATGGAGCACCTCTTCGCCGAGCGCGGCGGCGACCCCGACCGCGAGGGCAAGAAGGACGCGCTCGACCCGCTGCTGTGGCGCCGCGAGCGCCCGGGCGAGCCCGCGTGGGACGGCGGCGCGCTCGGCACCGGCCGCCCCGGCTGGCACGTGGAGTGCGCCGTCATCTCGCGCGACGGGCTCGGCCTGCCGTTCGACGTGCAGGGCGGGGGAGCGGACCTGCTGTTCCCGCACCACGAGATGTCGTCGTCGCACGACCGCATGCTCGCGGGCGGCGGTGCGCCCCGCGCGCACGTGCACGCCGGACTCGTCGCGTACGAGGGCGAGAAGATGAGCAAGTCGCGCGGCAACCTCGTGCTCGTGTCGAACCTGCGGGCCACGGGCGTCGACCCGATGGCGATCCGCCTCGCGCTGCTCGCGCACCACTACCGCGGCGAGTGGGAGTGGACCGACGACGACCTGCCCGCGGGCGTGCGACGTCTCGAGACGTGGCGCGACGCCGTGTCGGGCAACGGTGGCCCGGACGCGACCGCGACGCTCGCGGCCGTGCGCGCCGCGCTCGCCGACGACCTCGACGCCCCGACGGCGCTCGCCGCCGTGGACGCCTGGGCCGCGGAGTCGCTGCGCCCCGGTCGTGACACCTCGCGCGACGAGGAGGGCGCCCCGGGCGTCGTCGCGCGCGCGGTGAACGCCCTGCTGGGCGTCCGGCTCTGACGAGCCGCCCCGCGCTGGCACCGCCGCCCGCGAGGCGGGCCGTGCGTCAGACGGTCGGGCCCTTGCCCGGGTTGCCGCGGTCGCGGCGGCGCAGGTAGCGCTCGAACTCGCGCGCGATGGCCTCGCCGCTCGCCTCGGGGAGCTCGGCCGTGTCCTTCGCCTCCTCGAGCTGCTGGACGTACTCCGCGATCTCCGCGTCCTCCGCGGCGAGCTCGTCGACGCCGTGCTGCCACGCCTCGGCGTCCTCCGGCAGGTCGCCCAGCGGGATCGGCTCGGACAGCAGCTCCTCGATGCGCGCGAGGATCGCGAGCGTCGCCTTGGGCGACGGCGGGTGCGCCACGTAGTGCGGCACGGCCGCCCAGAGCGACACCGACTGCATCCCGCGCTCGGCCGCGGCGTGCTGGAGGACGCCGACGATGCCCGTCGGCCCTTCGTACGTGCTCGGCTCGACGTCGAGCACGGCCTGCAGGCCCACGCTCTCCGACGTCGCCGTCATGGGGATCGGCCGCGTGTGCGGCACGTCCGCGAGCAGCGCGCCGAGCGTGACGACCGTGCGCACGCCGTGCTCCTCCGCGACGTCGAGCAGCTCGCGGCAGTACCGGCGCCAGCGCATGGACGGCTCGATGCCGTGCACGAGCACCACGCGGCGACCCGTCGGCGACAGGACCGCCGACGCGATCGTCGTCGTGGGCCACGTGATCTCGCGGCGGCCGTCGTCGTCCGTCGTGACGACCGGGCGGTTCACCTGGAAGTCGTGGTACTCCTCCGGGTCCAGCTCGTCGACGTCCTCGGCGCCCCACACCTCGTGCAGGTGCTGGAGGGCGGCCGTGGCGGCGCTCCCGGCGTCGTTCCAGCCCTCGAACGCCGCGATCATCACGGTCTGGCGGGTGCCCTCGGTCGCGTTCTCGGTCATCACCCCAGCCTATGCGGCCGGGCCCGACGGCGTCGGGGCGGGTTCGCGCCCGGCGTAGCCGCCTCAGCCGCAGTCGAGCGCCGGGTAGGCGACGTCGTCCGACGACGACCGCCCGTCTCCCGTGGCCGTCACCCGCGCGCTGCCCGCGTCGAGCGTGTCCGAGCGCGCCGAGAACGACTGGTACGCGGACGCGCCGGGCGCGACGCCCGCCACGGTGCGCTCGCCGAACGGCGTGCTCAGCGTGACGTCCGCGGGCACCGCGCCGTCGTTCGTCGCGCGGACCGCGACGTACGCCCGCCCGGCCAGGCACCGCGGGACGGCGGTCGCGGAGGTGTCGGGGCCGTCGAGGGCGGCGGACAGCGCGAGGACGCCGAGCACGGCGGTGGTCGACCGCACGACGCTCGCCGACGCGTCGGCGTCCTCGATCGCCGTGGAGCCGAGAGCGAGCGCCTCCTGGACCAGGGTCTGCGCCGCGTCCCAGTCACGCCGGTCCGCGGCCTCGAGCGCGCGCCGCATCCGGTCCTGGACCTGCGCCCCGGCCTCCGGCTCGACCGTGCCCGCGGCGACGCGCTCGTCGACGAGGTCGACGACGTCGGTGTACCAGGAGGGGTCGGCCGCGACGTCGGCTCCCACGAAGCCCGCCTCCACCGCGGCACGGGTCGACGCGACGACGGCGTCGCGGTAGTCCTCGGCGTCCGGGTACCAGGCCGCGAGCGTGGCGTCGTCCACCGGGCGCGAGCCGCCGTCGAGGAAGCAGAACCCGGGCCCGGTGTTGGCGCCGGAGTTGATCCGCGTCGGGACGTCCTGCTGCGCGAGCCGGACGCCGCCCAGGCCCAGGCCGCGCTCGTCGCGCACCACCTGGCGCGGCGCCTGGTCGGACAGCGTGATGGGGGCCGCCGACGGCGGGGTCGTCCCGTCCGCGACCCACGCGGCCACGTGGTCGTACACCGACGCCTGGACCAGGTGCTGGGGCACGCGGGAGCCGGACGGCTCCTCGCACGTCTGCGGCGTCCCGGGATAGCCGCCGGGCGCGGAGCCGACGTCGCGGATCCGCAGCCGCCCGTAGTCGGTGATGAGCTTCCAGTCGCCGTGCGACGCGCCCGCGACCTCCCACGTGCGCCGCACGTCGGTGTCGGGCTGGCGCTGCGCCGCCCCGAGGAGGTCGATCGCGACGTCGGTCTCGCTGTTGATCTTGAACACCGGCGTCTTGAGGCCGTCGCGCAGCAGCCCGCCCCCGCCGTGCAGCACGACGGCGTCGACGACCCCCGCGAGCGGGTCGACCGAGTTCACGTACGACCACAGCCGCCCCGCCGACTGCGAGTGCCCGGTCGCGACGACGCGCTCCGCCTCGAGCGGACCGAGCGGCGCCGTGCCCGCGGGGTCGCGCACCGCGGCCACGGCCTGGCTGAAGACGTCCCACGAGAGGGTGTCGTCGGTCACGGTGCCGCCGTCGGTGAGGTCGAGCGTGCCGTAGCGCTCGGGGCTCCAGGCCCGCAGGCCGGTGGGCGAGTGCACGCCCGCCCGCTGCGCCGACACCCCGACCCACGCGTAGCCCTCGCGCACCAGGTGCTCGTGCGTCTGGAACCAGTCGACCTCCTGGTCCCACTGGTTCGAGACGTTGTACCACTCGGCGATCACCGTGCCGTTGAACGTCGCGGGGTCGACGGGCCGGCGCACCACGACGCGGGTGCGGAAAGCGTGCCCGGTGCTGAGGACCGTCGCGTCCGTCACGCCGTCCGCCTGGTAGCGGGTCGCCTCGCCCTCGACGAAGAACTCCTCCTCGACGTAGCCGCGCGCGGCCAGGTCGTAGTCGGTCGCGAGGAAGGGGTACCCGTGGGCAGGGTCGCCGGGCGCCGTCGTCGTGGGCACCGGGCCGGTCACCACGGGGTCGGGGACGGCGGCGCTCGCGGGGAGCGCGGTCCCGGCGAGCACGAGCACCCCGGCGAGGGCGAGCGCGAGCGGGCGGCGGACGGGGGGTGCGGACATGGCGACTCCTTCGTCGGGCCCGACGGCGGTGGCGGGCGCTCAGCAGCCTAGGGAAGCCGCGCGCTTCTGTCGACCGGCGCGCGAGTTCGGGAGCAGGATCGCCAGAAGCCGTCGCGCGCGACCGCACGCCCAGGAACGGCGGCGCGCCCGCGGCGGTGGCGTCCGGTTAGGGTCGAGGGTGCAGGGGTTCGTCGTACGACCGTTGATGGAGACCGCTTTGCCTTCTCGTCCTGACAGCACGTCCGCAGGTCAGCGCTCTGCCGAGCGTCCCGAGGTCCCCGCGTTGCCCGAGGCCGTCCTGTGGGACATGGACGGGACGCTCGTCGACACCGAGCCCTACTGGATCGCGGCGGAGCACGAGCTCGTCGCCGCGCACGGCGGTACGTGGACGCACGAGGACGCGATGTCGCTCGTCGGGAACCCGTTGCGCGAGTCGGCGCGCATCCTGCGCGAGCGCGGCGGTGTCGACCTGCCGGTGGACGAGATCGTCGCGTTCCTCATCGGGCGCGTGATCGAGCAGGTGCGCGTCGAGGTGCCGTGGCAGCCCGGCGCGCGCGAGCTCCTCACGGCGCTGCGCGAGGCGGGCGTGCCGTGCGCGCTCGTCACGATGTCCTACCGCGAGCTCGCCCAGCCCGTCGCCGAGATGGCGCCGCCGGACGCGTTCCAGGTGCTGGTCTGCGGCGACGAGGTCGAGCGCGGCAAGCCCGACCCGGAGCCCTACCTCCTCGCCGCGCAGCGCCTCGGCGTCGACGTCACGCGCTGCGTCGCGATCGAGGACTCGCCCGCGGGGATCGCCTCGGCCCGCGCCGCGGGGGCCGCGACCCTGGGCGTCGAGGCCGTGGTCCCGGTGCTCCCGGCGCCGGGCCTGAGCCGGACGCCGTCGCTCGAGCTCGTCGACGTCGCGCTCCTGTCGCGTCTCGTCGCGGGCGACGTCGTCGACCTCATGGAGGACGACGCCGCCTGAGGCGCCCGGACGGCCTGCCCGGCGGTGCGCGGGCCGTCGGGACGGAGCCGCCGAGCGCATAGGCTCTCAGGGTGGACGGACCCGAACCTCGAGCACCCCGCACGCCCGCACCGGCAGGCCCGCGCACGAAGGGCTGGGTGATCGGCCGCGTCGTCGGCGCACCGGTGATCCTCACACCGTCGTGGTTCCTCGCCGCGGCGATCCTCACGGTCCTGTTCGCGCCGACGGTGCAGCGGCTCGCCCCGCACCTCGGCCCCGAGATCTACCTCGTGTCGTTCGCGTTCGTGCTGCTGCTGTTCGCGTCCGTCTTCCTGCACGAGGTCGCGCACGCGCTCGTCGCGCGCGCCCGGGGCCAGCACGTGACCGAGCTCGCGGTGACGCTCTGGGGCGGCCACACGGCGTACTCCGGGACGTCGGCGCGCCCGCTCGACGGCTTCCTCATCTCGGTCGTCGGCCCGCTGACCAACCTGGCGCTCGCGGTCGTGTTCTGGGTGACCTTCCAGGCGCAGCCGACCTTCTCCGTGCCCGCCCTCCTGCTGTACGCGGGCGCGTTCTCCAACGCGTTCGTCGGGTTCTTCAACCTCCTGCCCGGCCTCCCGCTCGACGGCGGCCAGATCCTCGAGTCCGCCGTGTGGGCCGCGACGGGGTCGCGGACGAAGGGCACGGTCGCAGCGGGATGGGTCGGGCGCGCGGTCGCCGTCGGGGTCGTCGCGTGGGCGCTCATCTGGCCGCTGGCCTACGGCGGACGGCCGGACCTGTGGACCGTCGCCTGGGCGGCGCTGATCGGGGCGTTCCTGTGGAGCGGCGCGGGGCAGGCCATCACCGTCGGGCGCACCCGCGAGGCGGTGTCCGGGCTCACCGTCCGCAGCCTCGCGCGCCCCGCGGTCGCCGTGCCGTCCACGGCGACGGTCGGCGCGGTCGGGCGCTCGGTGGCGCTCGCGGGCGGCCCGCACGTGGTGGCCGTCCTGGTGGACGGCGCAGGCCGGCCCCTCGGGTACGTGGACCCCGGCGCGGCCGCGGCCGTGCCCCCCGACGCCGCCGAGACGACCCCGGTCGGCGCCGTCGCCGTGCCCCTGCCCGGGGCCGCGACGATCGACGCCCGCAGTGCGGGGCAGGACATGCTCGCCGAGCTCTCGCGCGTCGGGCGGGACGCGGCGGTCGTCGTCTTGACCGACGGCGGCCGCGTCGTCGGCGCGCTCGAGGTCGCCCGGGTCGTCGCGGCGCTGCGGGACGCCCGGCGCGGGCGGTGACCGGCGCGTCGTCCGCGCGCACGACCGACCGGCGTCGGGCGTGGGGCGGGCGGCCCGTAGGATGGTCGCCCGTGACCTCCGAGCCCGCCACCACGCCCGGCCACCCGACCCCGCAGCCCGGTGGGGACGGCGCAGCCGCCCCCGCGCACGGCGCGTCCGACCGCCCCGGTGCGACGGGCGCGGACGAGCGCCGCGGCCCGCTCCGCGTGGGGGACAAGGTCCAGCTCACGGACCCGCGCGGTCGCCTGCACACCATCACGCTCGCGCCGGGCGCGACGTTCCACACGCACAAGGGCTACCTGCGGCACGACGACCTCATCGGCCGCCCCGAGGGCAGCGTCGTGCGCAACACCGCCGAGATCGAGTACCTCGCGATGCGCCCGCTCCTCGCGGACTACGTGCTCTCGATGCCCCGCGGCGCGGCGGTCGTCTACCCGAAGGACGCCGGCCAGATCGTCGCGATGGCGGACATCTTCCCGGGCGCGCGCGTCGTCGAGGCGGGCGTCGGGTCGGGCGCGCTGACGATGTCGCTGCTGCGCGCCGTCGGCGACGCGGGCGAGCTCCACTCGATCGAGCGGCGCGAGGACTTCGCCGCGATCGCGCGCGGCAACGTCGAGACGTTCTTCGGTGGCGAGCACCCGGCCTGGACGCTCTCCGTGGGCGACCTCGCCGACGTGCTCCCGACCGTCGCCGAGGACGGCACGGTCGACCGCGTCGTGCTCGACATGCTCGCGCCCTGGGAGAACCTCGACGTCGTCGCGCGCGCGCTCGTGCCCGGCGGCGTCCTCGTGTGCTACGTCGCCACGACGACCCAGCTCTCACGCCTCGCGGAGGACCTGCGGGCCGACGGCCGCTACGCGGAGCCCGTCGCGTGGGAGTCGATGGTGCGGGGCTGGCACCTGGAGGGTCTCGCGGTGCGGCCGCAGCACCGCATGATCGGGCACACCGGGTTCCTGCTCACCGCACGGCGCCTCGCGGACGGCGTCGCGCCGCCCGAGCGCAAGCGCCGCCCGGCCAAGGGCGCGTACCCGACCGACGCCGAGCAGTGGTCGCCCGAGGAGCTGGGCGAGCGCCCGGTCTCCGAGAAGAAGATCCGGCGCGTGCGGCGCGACGTCGGCCAGGGCCCCGAGCAGACGACCGGTCCGGGCGCGGAGCACGGCGTGCAGAAGGGCGCGGAAGACGCCGACGGGGCGCCCGACGTGTCGGGCGCGTGACGGTCCGGTAACGATCGGGGCGCCGCCGTCTCACCCTGGGTGTCGTCCGTGTGCACGGGCGAGACTTGTGCCTAAGGTCTACACCCGACCGCCGGACGATGGTCGGCACGGGCGCCTCGCGAGGCCCGTCGTCCGCCGTCCACCCGTGGTCGGGCGAGCCGGCGGCGAGAGGGACACCCGATGAGCGAGACATTCGGCCGTAGCGACCAGGCCCCGCAGGACGGCGCGCGCGAGCTCGCGCTGCTGTCCGCGAAGAACGAGAGGCTCGCCGAGGCGCTCCGCGCGGCCCGGGACCAGATCCTCGACCTCAAGCGGCAGATCGACGACCTCGCCAAGCCCCCGGGGACGTACGCGGTGTTCCTCGCCGCGCACCCGGACGGGTCGGTCGACGTGTCCGCCGCCGGGCGCAAGATGCACGTCGGCGCGAGCCCCAGCCTCGACGTCCAGCGCCTGCGCCCGGGCCAGGAGGTCAAGCTCAACGAGGCGATGACCGTCGTCGCCGCGGGCGGCTACGAGCGCACGGGCGAGATCGTCACGGTCAAGGAGATCCTCGACGCCGACCGCGTGCTCGTCGTCGGCCGGGCCGACGAGGAGCGGGTCGTGCGGCTCGCCGGGTCGGTGGCGCGCACGACGCTCCGCGTCGGCGACTCGCTCACCATCGACACGCGCAGCGGCTTCGTGTTCGAGGTCATCCCGAAGTCCGAGGTCGAGGAGCTCGTCCTCGAAGAGGTCCCGGACATCGAGTACGAGGACATCGGCGGTCTCGGGCCCCAGATCGAGCAGATCCGCGACGCCGTCGAGCTGCCCTTCACGCACCCCGACCTGTTCCGCGAGCACGGTCTGCACCCGCCGAAGGGCGTCCTGCTGTACGGCCCGCCCGGGTGCGGCAAGACGCTCATCGCCAAGGCCGTCGCCAACTCGCTCGCGCACACCGTGGCGCGGGCGCGCGGCGAGCAGGTGGAGGACGGCTCGGGCGTGGCGCGCAGCTACTTCCTCAACGTCAAGGGCCCCGAGCTGCTCAACAAGTACGTGGGCGAGACCGAGCGGCACATCCGGCTGATCTTCGCCCGCGCTCGGGAGAAGGCGTCGCAGGGGACGCCCGTCGTCGTGTTCTTCGACGAGATGGAGTCGCTGTTCCGCACCCGCGGGACGGGCCTGTCGTCCGACGTCGAGACGACGATCGTGCCCCAGCTCCTCGCCGAGATCGACGGCGTCGAGCGGCTGGACAACGTCATCGTCATCGGGGCGTCGAACCGCGAGGACATGATCGACCCCGCGATCCTGCGGCCCGGGCGCCTCGACGTGAAGATCAAGATCGAGCGGCCCGACGCCGAGGGCGCCAAGGAGATCTTCGCCAAGTACCTCACGGAGGACCTGCCGATCCACGCGGCCGACCTCGCCGAGCACGGCGGCAACCAGCGCGAGGCCCTCGACGCGATGATCCGCTCGGTCGTGGAGCGCATGTACTCCGAGGAGGAGGAGAACCAGTTCCTCGAGGTCACCTACGCCAGCGGCGACAAGGAGATCCTGTACTTCAAGGACTTCAACTCGGGCGCGATGATCCAGAACGTCGTGGACCGGGCGAAGAAGTCGGCGATCAAGGACCTCCTCGCCACGGGGCAGCGCGGCATCCGCGTCGACCACCTGCTCGCCGCGTGCGTCGACGAGTTCAAGGAGAACGAGGACCTGCCGAACACCACCAACCCCGACGACTGGGCGCGCATCAGCGGGAAGAAGGGCGAGCGCATCGTCTTCATCCGCACGATCGTCCAGAAGAAGGGCGAGGGCGGCTCGCCGCGCACCATCGACACGGTCACCAACACCGGCCAGTACCTCTAGCGGGGCGCGGTCGCGCCGCCCCGTGGACGGCGCGGCGCGGCGTCGGAGGGCGGACATAGGGTGAGCGCGTGAGCGTACGACGGGTCATGGGGATCGAGACGGAGTACGGCGTCCTGCAGCCGGGGAAGCCGATGGCGAACCCGATGCTCATGTCGAGCCAGGTCGTCACCACGTACCGGGCGCTCGCCGCGCGCAGCGACGGCGCCCGGGGCCGGGCGCGCTGGGACTACGACGACGAGGACCCGCTGCAGGACGCGCGGGGGTTCCACGTGCCGCGCGCGTCGGCGCACCCGTCTCTCCTCACGGACGACCCGTCGCGCCCCGCGCCGTCGGGGCCGGTCGACCGGACGGCGGAGGGCGGCGCCGCCGGGGCCTCCCTCCAGGAGGTCGCGCGGCCGACGACGGAGGAGTACGACGACCCGAGCGCGGCGAACGTCATCCTCACCAACGGCGCCCGGCTCTACGTCGACCACGCGCACCCCGAGTACTCCTCGCCCGAGGTCACCGTGCCGCACGACGTCGTGTGCTGGGACGTCGCGGGGGAGCGGGTCATGCTCGCCGCGTCGCGCGAGCTGGCCCAGGTGCCGGGCGGCGGCGTCGTGCTCTACAAGAACAACGTCGACGGCAAGGGCGCGAGCTACGGGACCCACGAGAACTTCCTCGTCGACCGCGAGGTGCCGTTCGGCGTCCTCGTGGAGATGCTCACGCCGTTCCTCGTGACCCGGCAGGTGTTCGCCGGCTCGGGGCGCGTGGGGCTCGGCCCGGCGGGGGAGGAGCACGGGTTCCAGATCTCCCAGCGCGCCGACTACGTCGAGGCGGAGGTCGGGCTGGAGACGACGCTGCGCCGCCCCATCGTCAACACGCGCGACGAGCCGCACGCGGACCGGCAGCGCTGGCGCCGGCTGCACCTCATCATCGGCGACGCGAACATGTTCGAGACCGCGACCTACCTCAAGACGGGCACGACGTCGCTCGTGCTCTTCGTCGTCGAGCACCTGGAGGAGCTCGGCCCGGAGGTGCGCGCCCGCCTGGCCGGGCTGCGCCTCGCTGACCCGGTCGCGGACGTCCAGCGCGTGAGCCGCGACCTCGACCTGACGCGTCGTCTCGCCCTCGCCGACGGGCGCGAGCTGACGGCGCTCGAGGTCCAGCGCGAGTACCTGGAGGTCGCCGCCGACGCGGCGGAGCGCCTCGCGGGACCGGACGGGGTCGACGCCCCGACGCGCGACGTGCTCGCGCGGTGGCGCTCGGTCCTCGACCGCCTCGCGACCGACCGCGACGCGTGCGGGCGCGACGTCGAGTGGGTCGCGAAGCTCCGGCTCCTCGACCGCCTGCGCGAGCGCGACGGCCTCGACTGGGGCCACTCGCGCCTCGCGGCGATGGACCTCCAGTGGTCCGACGTGCGGCCCGAGCGCGGCATCTACCACCGCCTCCTCGCCGCCGACGCCGTGGACCGCGTGGTCACCGAGCGCGAGGTCGGCGCGGCGGTGCACCACGCGCCCGAGGACACGCGCGCGTTCTTCCGCGGCGAGGTCATGGCGCGCTACGGCGACGAGGTCTCCGCGGCGAGCTGGGACTCGGTGATCTTCGACGTGCCGGGCGCGCCGTCGCTCCAGCGCGTCCCGATGATGGACCCGCTGCGCGGGACGCGCGCCCACATCGGGGCGCTGCTCGACGCGAGCCCGGACGCCGCCGCGCTGCTGGCGGGTCTGGCAGGCCCGTCGTGACCGGCGGCGACTAGGCTGGGCGCACGACGGCGCCCGCCCTCCGTGGGAGGGACGCCGCGTGCGAGCAGGGCCGGGAAGGGCGCGAGCCCGGACGGGGTTGGAACGGACAGAGCGTCGGCGCGAGGCCGGCCGACGGACGAGGAGGCAGCCATGGCGGGTACCGAACGCACGCACGCGTCGCACGAGGACCGGCGTCCCGACGACGAGCCCGAGGCCCCGGCGACCCCGGTCGCGCCGCAGGCGCAGTCGCGCGACGCCGAGGTGGATGCGCTCCTCGAGGAGATCGACGAGGTCCTGGAGACGAACGCGGAGTCCTTCGTCCGGGGCTTCGTGCAGAAGGGCGGCGAGTAGGAAGGGTGACGGCAACCCGATGAGCACGGACCAGCCCGGGCGCCTGCCCGACGCGTTCACGACCCCCGGGTCGTCGTCCTTCCTGGAGTTCCTGTCCGGGCACGCCCCCGACCTGCTGCCGTCGCACCGCGTGGCCGGGCACGCGGCGTCCGGCACGCTTCCGGACGCGCCGCACGCCACCACGATCGTGGCGCTGACGTTCGGCGCCGAGGGCGTGGGCGCGGGCGTCGTGATGGCGGGGGACCGCCGCGCGACGATGGGCTCGATGATCGCGAACCGGGAGATCGAGAAGGTCTTCCCGGCCGACGAGTACTCGGCCGTGGGTATCGCCGGGACGGCGGGTATCGCCGTCGAGCTCGTGCGCCTGTTCCAGCTCGAGCTCGAGCACTACGAGAAGATCGAGGGCGCGCTGCTCTCGCTCGACGGCAAGGCGAACCGCCTGTCGACGATGATCCGCCAGAACCTCGGCCTCGCCATGCAGGGCCTCGCGGTCGTGCCGCTCTTCGCCGGGTTCGACCTCGACCGCGGCGCCGGCCGGATCTTCTCGTACGACGTCACGGGCGGGCGGTACGAGGAGCGGGCGTACCACTCGGTGGGATCGGGCTCGGTGTTCGCGCGCGGCTCACTGAAGAAGCTGTGGCGCACCGGTCTCGACCGGGCGGCCTCCGTGCGCGTCGCGGTCGAGGCGCTCTACGACGCGGCGGACGACGACTCGGCCACCGGCGGCCCGGACCCGGTCCGCCGCATCTGGCCGGTGGTCGCGGTCGTCACGGCCGACGGCTACGAGCGCGTGCCGGGCGACGAGCTCGCGGCGGTCGTCGAGCAGATCGTGGCGGAGCGCTCCGGGGCGGGCGTGGAGCGTGGCCGTCCCCCGGTGACGAACGCCGAGGCCGTCCCGCACGACCGCCCGCAGGACGGCCCGACCGGAGGTGACGACGCGTGAACATGCCTTTCTACGTCTCGCCCGAGCAGCTGATGAAGGACCGGGCGGACTTCGCGCGCAAGGGCATCGCGCGCGGCCGGTCGGTCGTGGTCCTCGCCTACGAGGACGGCATCGCGTTCGCGACGGAGAACCCGTCGCGCGCGCTGCACAAGATCTCGGAGATCTACGACCGCATCGCGTTCGCCGCCGTGGGCAAGTACAACGAGTTCGAGAACCTGCGCGTCGCCGGGGTGCGGTACGCGGACCTGCGCGGCTACTCCTACGACCGCACGGACGTCAACGCGCGCGGTCTCGCGAACGCGTACGCCCAGACGCTCGGCACGGTGTTCACCACGGAGTCGAAGCCGCTCGAGGTCGAGCTCGTCGTCGCGGAGGTCGGTCGCACGGCGGAGCAGGACCAGCTCTACCGCATCTCCTACGACGGCTCCGTCGCCGACGAGCAGGGCGTGGTCGTCATGGGCGGCCAGGCCGACCAGCTCGGTCGCGTGCTCCAGGACGCGTGGCGGCCCGGTCTCGGGCTCGCCGAGGTGCTGCGCCTGGCGGTGCACGCGCTCGCGTCCGGCGGCGAGGGGGACGACACCCGCACCATCCCGGCCGCGCAGCTCGAGGTGGCCGTCCTGGACCGCACCCGGCCCCGGCGCGCGTTCCGCCGTCTCACGGGCTCCGTCCTCGAGGGCCTCCTCGCGGACGACGACGCGGCGTCCACCACCGACGGGACCGCCGAGGGCGCGCCCGACGACACGACGGGCGCCGGCCCGACGGACGAGGGGTAGCGCCGCATGGACCGCAGGATCTTCGGGCTGGAGACCGAGTACGGCGTGACGTGCGCGTCCGACGACGGGCGCGGGCTCTCGGCGGACGAGGTCGCGCGGTACCTGTTCCGCAAGGTGGTCGCCTGGGGCCGGTCGTCGAACGTGTTCCTGCGCAACGGCTCGCGGCTGTACCTGGACGTCGGCTCGCACCCCGAGTACGCGACGGCGGAGTGCGACGACGTCCGTCAGCTCGTCGCGTACGACCGTGGCGGCGAGCGGATCCTCGAGGGCCTCGTGGCGGACGCGCAGCAGCGGCTCGAGCACGAGGGACTGCCCGGCCGGATCCACCTGTTCAAGAACAACACCGACTCGGCGGGCAACTCGTACGGCTGCCACGAGAACTACCTCGTGCGACGCCAGGGCGACTTCGCGCGCCTCTCGGACGTCCTCGTGCCGTTCCTCATCACGCGCCAGGTGCTCACGGGCGCCGGCAAGGTCCTCGCGACGCCGCGCGGCGCCGTGTACTGCCTGTCCCAGCGCGCCGACCACATCTGGGAGGCGGTGTCGAGCGCGACGACCAGGTCGCGCCCGATCATCAACACGCGCGACGAGCCGCACGCCGACGCCGAGAGCTATCGGCGCCTGCACGTCATCGTCGGCGACTCCTCGATGGCGGAGACGACGACCATGCTCAAGGTCGGCTCGACCGACCTCATCCTGCGCATGGTCGAGGCGGGGGTCCCCATGCGGGACCTGGCGCTCGAGAACCCCATCCGGTCGATCCGCGAGATCAGCCACGACATGACGGGCAAGCAGCCCGTCCAGCTCGCGAGCGGCCGGACGGTCACCGCGATCGACCTCCAGGGCGAGTACCTCCAGCGCGTGCGCGAGTTCGTCGAGCAGGACGTCGCGCCGACGCCCGTCGTCAAGCAGGTGCTCGACCTGTGGGAGCGCGGGCTGCGCGCCCTCGAGACGGGCGACCTCTCGCTCGTCGACCGCGAGCTGGACTGGGTCATCAAGTACCGCCTGATCCAGCGTTACCAGGCGAAGCACGGTCTCGAGCTCGACGACCCGCGGATCGCGCGCCTCGACCTCGCCTACCACGACATCTCGCGCACCGAGGGGCTGTACAACCTGCTCGCGGCGCGCGGCATGGTCGAGCGCGTCACCACCGACCTCGAGGTGTTCGAGTCGACGGCCGTGCCGCCGCAGACCACGCGCGCCAAGCTGCGCGGCGACTTCGTGCGCGCCGCGCAGGAGGCCCGCCGCGACTACACGGTGGACTGGGTGCACCTCAAGCTCAACGACCAGGCGCAGCGCACCGTGCTGTGCAAGGACCCGTTCCGGAACGTCGACGAGCGCGTGGAGCGCCTCATCGAGTCGATGTGATGCAGGACGTGATGTGACGAACCTGGCCCTCGCGGCCGGGCGCCCTCGGGGCGTCCGGCGCGCTCGTCGTGCGCCCGCGTCCCGGGCCGCGCTCGTGCTGCTCGTGGCGCTCCTCGCGGCGCTCGTGCTCGGTGCGTGCACGGAGCCGGAGGACGCGACGGAGACGCCGCTCAACACCGACCTCACGGTCGCCGGCTCGTCCGGCGCCCCGCCCGCGCTGGAGTACCGCGCGCCGCTCGACGTGCCGGACGCGCGGTCGGAGGTCGTGTGGCCGGGCGCCGGGGCGGAGCTCGTCGACGGCGGCCCGCTGCTGCTCAACCTCTACGCGGAGGACCTGCGCGACGGCACCGTCCTGCAGAACACGTACACGGACGCGCCGCGCTGGCGCACGCTGACCGACGAGTCCGTCGGCCGCGAGCTGCGCGACCTCCTGCGGGGGCAGCGCGTGGGGGCGCGCCTGCTGCGCCTCGAGGTGGACGACGGCGTCCCCGTCGCCCTCGTCGTCGACGTCCTGCCGACACGCGCGTCCGGGGAGCCGGTCGAGCCGGTCGAGGGCCTGCCCACGGTGACGCTCGACGAGCAGGGCGCACCGAGCGTGACCGTCCCGTCGGAGGCCGCGGCGCCCGCGGGCCTCGTGGTGCAGCCGCTCGTCCGCGGCGACGGGCGCCAGGTCGAGGTCGGTCAGGTGGTCACCGTCCGGTACTCGGGCGTGCGCTGGTCCGACGGCGAGGTCTTCGACTCGACGTGGACGGACGGCGCGGCGCCCCTGTCGGTGATGATCGGTATCGGCGAGGTCATCGAGGGGTGGGAGCAGGGGCTCCTCGAGCAGTCGGTGGGGAGCCAGGTGCTCCTCGTCGTGCCGCCCGACCTGGCCTACGGCGCCACCGCCAACCCGCTGGCCGGCGAGACGCTCGTCTACGTCGTCGACATCCTCGACGCCCAGTTCCCCGTGACCGAGGAGAGCGCGGGCGACACCGGCGCGGCCGACGACACGGCCGGCACCGACACGACCGGCACGGCCGGCACCGACACGACCGGCGGAGCGCCGGCCGACCGAGGAGACTCCCCATGACCGTCGCGATCCGCGTGATCCCGTGCCTCGACGTCGACGCGGGACGCGTCGTCAAGGGCGTGAACTTCGAGAACCTGCGCGACGCGGGCGACCCCGTCGAGCTCGCCGCGCGCTACGACACCGAGGGCGCCGACGAGCTGACGTTCCTCGACGTCTCGGCGTCGTCCGGCAACCGGGAGACGACGTACGACGTCGTGCGGCGGACCGCCGAGCAGGTCTTCGTCCCGCTCACGGTCGGCGGCGGGGTCCGCTCGGCGGACGACGTGGACCGTCTCCTGCGCGCGGGCGCGGACAAGGTCGGCGTGAACACGGCGGCGATCGCCCGCCCGGAGCTCATCGCGGAGATCGCGGACCGCTTCGGCAGCCAGGTGCTCGTGCTCTCGGTGGACGCCCGCCGCACGACCGGCGACGTGCGGACGGAGTCCGGCTATGAGGTCACGACCCACGGCGGGCGTCGCGGCACGGGGATCGACGCCGTGGAGTGGGCGTCACGGGCCGCAGGGCTGGGCGCGGGCGAGATCCTGCTCAACTCGATGGACGCGGACGGCACGACCGCCGGGTTCGACCTCGAGATGCTCGCCGCGGTGCGCTCCGAGGTGCGCGTGCCGCTGATCGCGAGCGGCGGGGCGGGCACGCCGGAGCACTTCGTGGCGGCGGCGCGCGCCGGGGCGGACGCGGTGCTCGCCGCGAGCGTCTTCCACTTCGGTGCCCTCACCGTCGGTCAGGTGAAGGACGCGATGCGGGCCGAGGGCGTGCAGGTGCGCTGACCGGCGCGGACGCCCGGCGGCGGTGTCGGGAGCCCGTGAGAGGATCGGGCCACCCCCTGAACGAAAGACGAGGACCGTCCCGTGCCCGGCAGCAGGACGCGCCCCACCGGCGCCGACGCCCCGCCCGCCCCGACCGACCCGCCGGCCACCGACGCCCGGCACGACCGCCCCCGCGACCGGCTCCCTGCCGAGCCGTCGGTCCGGCGACCGCACGCGCTCACCGGTTCCCGCGTCCGCCGCTCGCTCGCGCTCATGGGGCGCGGCATCCGCGACGAGCCCCGCACGTACGTGCTGGCGATCGGGTCCTCCGCGCTCTTCGGCGCGCTGACCGTCGCCGTGAGCGGCGCGGTCGGCCAGGTCACCGACGAGGTCGTGGTGCCCGCGCTCGCGGGCGACGAGGCCGCGCGCGGCCGCATCTGGGTCGCGGGCCTCGTGCTCGCCGGGATCGCGCTCTCGCTCGCGGTGAGCGTCGCCGCGCGGCGCATCTTCGCGGGCAACGGGTACGCCGCGCTGCAGGCGCGCCACCGCACAGCGGTGACCCGCCAGTACCTGCGCCTGCCGATGTCGTGGCACCGCTCGCACCCGGCCGGGCAGCTCCTGTCGAACGCGAACTCCGACGTCGAGGCCGCGACGGGCGTCTTCAACCCGCTGCCGTTCGCGCTGGGCGTCGTCGTCATGATCGGCGTCGCCGCCGTGATGCTCTTCCGGGTGGACGTCTGGCTCGCGTGCGCGGCGCTCGTGGTCATCCCGGTCGCCGTCGCCGTGAACATCGTGTTCCAGCGCTACATGTCGCCCGCCATCACGCGGGCGCAGCAGCTGCGCGCCGAGGTGTCCGACGTCGCGCACGAGAGCTTCGAGGCCGCGCTCCTCGTCACGTCGCTCGGCACCGCGGACCGCGAGGAGCGCCGCTTCGCCGAGCGCACCGACGAGCTGCGCGCCGCGAACGTGCGGGTCGGCGTCGTGCGCGCGTTCTTCGACCCCGTCATCGAGCTCCTGCCGTCGCTCGGCACGCTCCTCGTGCTGGGCGTCGGGACCGTGCGCCTCACCGCGGGCGACGTCGCGCCCGGCGACATCATCACCGCCGCGTACCTCCTGACCGTCATGGCCGTGCCGGTCCGCGCGTTCGGCTGGGTCCTCGGCGAGCTCCCGCGCGCGCTCGTCGGGTACGAGCGCATCAGCCGCGTCGTCGACGCCGGGGGCGTGCTGCGTCCCGGGACGTCGGCCCTGAGCGGGACGGATGCCGGGCTGGGCGTGCGGCTCGAGGGCGTCGGTGTCGACGTCCGGGCGGGCGGCCGCGAGCTCACGCTGCTCGACGGCGTGGACCTCACCGTGGCGCCGGGGACGACGGTCGCCGTCGTGGGCCCGACGGGCGCCGGCAAGACGACGCTCGTCTCGCTCCTCGCGCGGCTCTCGGACCCGACGCGCGGGCGCGTGCTCCTCGACGGCACCGACGTGCGCGACGTGCGCGAGGCGGACCTCACGACGCAGGTCGCTCTCGTCGCGCAGCAGGCGTTCGTGTTCGAGGACACCGTGCGCGCGAACGTCACGCTCGTCGACGACGGCGATCCCGGCCCGGACGACGCGGAGGTCTGGGCGGCCCTGCGGCTCGCGCGCGTGGACGACGTCGTCGAGCGGCTCCCGGAGGGCCTCGACGCCCCGCTCGGGGAGCGGGGGGCCAACCTGTCCGGTGGCCAGCGCCAGCGTCTCGCGATCGCGCGCGCGCTCGTCCGGCGTCCTCGCCTCCTCGTCCTCGACGACGCGACCTCGGCCGTCGACCCGCGGGTCGAGCAGGAGATCCTCGCGGGCGTCGCGCGGGGCGGCGACGACCGCCCGACGGTCGTGATGGTCGCCTACCGCATGTCGAGCGTCGCGCTCGCGGACGTCGTCGTGCACGTGGAGTCCGGGCGGGTGGTGGACGTCGGGACGCACGACGAGCTGCTCGCCCGCGACCCGGGGTACCGCGAGCTCGCGACCGCGTACGCGCGTGAGGCGGAGCGCCGGGAGAACGAGCGCGCCGACGCGACGGACGACTCCGTGCGCGAGGCGGGCGAGGACGAGCAGGTCCGCGACGGTCACCGGGACGACGACCTCGCGCGCCAGGAGGAGACGGAGGAGGACGACGTCGTGCGGCACGTCGAGACGGGGGCGCTGGAGGAATGACCCGGACCACGACCGAACGACCCGGACGGTCGCCCCGCCGGGGCGCGGGTCCCGCCGTCGACGGCGGCGCGGACGTCCGCACCGGCGACGCGCGCATCGCCTCGGCGAGCTCCCTGGGCGTCCTCGCGACGCTGCGTCGCGGCGTGCAGGCGTCGCCGCAGATCCTCGCCGGCATCTGGGTGACCCTCGGCCTCGCCGTCGCCGCGGCGCTGGGCCGGGTCGTCGTGCCCGTGACCGTGCAGCAGACCATCGACACGGGCGTGCTCGCCGACGGCGGTCCGGACACGACGCGCGTCGCGGTGCTCGTGGGCGTCGCCGCCGGGATCCTCGTCCTCGCCGGGCTGTGCTCGGCCCTCGTCAACGTGCGCCTGTTCCGGTCGACCGAGGCGGGCCTCGCCGCGCTGCGCGTGCGCGCGTTCCGGCACGTGCACGACCTGTCGGTGCTCACCCAGAACTCCGAGCGGCGCGGGTCGCTCGTCTCGCGCGTCACGAGCGACGTCGACACGATCTCCCTGTTCGTGCAGTGGGGCGGCATCATGCTGCTCGTCTCGGTGCTGCAGATCGGCGTCGCGACGGTGCTCATGGCGGTCTACTCGTGGCAGCTCACGCTCGTGGTGTGGGCGTGCTTCGTGCCGCTGTTCCTCGTCCTGCGCCCCGCGCAGGCGCGGGTCAACGACGCGTACACCCAGGTCCGCGCGCGGGTCGGCGCGATGCTCGGCGCGATCTCGGAGTCCGTCGTCGGCGCGGAGACCATCCGCGCGTACGGCGCCGGGGCCCGGACGGCCCGCCGCATCGACGCCGCGGTCGACGCGACGCGGCGCGCGATGGTCCGGGCGCAGAAGCTCGTCGCCGTCGTGTTCTCGAGCGGCGTGCTCGTGGCGAACCTCGTGCTCGCGGTCGTCGTGGTCGTCGGGTCGCTGCTCGGCGTGGCGGGCGACATCTCGGTGGGGCAGCTCCTCGCCTTCCTGTTCCTCGTCCAGCTCTTCACCGGCCCCGTCCAGATGGCGACGGAGATCCTCAACGAGCTGCAGAACGCCGTGGCGGGCTGGCGCCGCGTCCTCGCGGTCCTGGAGACGCCGGTCGAGGTCGTCGACAAGGGCCCCGACGGCGTGCGCAGCCCGCGCGGCCCGGCCCACGTACGCCTCGAGGGCGTCCGGTTCGCCTACCCCGACGGGCCCGAGGTGCTGCACGGCGTCGACCTCGACCTGCCGGCGCGTGCCTCGGTCGCCGTCGTCGGCGCGACCGGCTCGGGCAAGACGACGATCGCGAAGCTCGTCACGCGGCTCATGGACCCGACGGGCGGGCGCGTGCTCCTGGACGGCACGGACCTGCGCGACCTGTCCGTGGCGTCCCTGCGCGAGCGCGTCGTGCTCGTGCCCCAGGAGGGCTTCCTGTTCGACGGGACGCTCGCCGACAACGTCGCCTACGGGCTCCGGGGCGCCGCCGAGGAGGAGCCGGCCGCCGTGCGTCGCGCCCGGATCGAGGCGGCCGTCGAGCGGCTCGGCCTCACCGACTGGGTCGCGGACCTGCCGGACGGGCTCGACTCCTCGGTCGGCCAGCGGGGCGAGTCCCTCTCCGCGGGCGAGCGACAGCTCGTCGCGCTCGTCCGGGCCTACCTGGCGGAGGCGGACCTGCTCGTCCTGGACGAGGCGACGTCCGCCGTCGACCCGGCGACCGAGGTCCGGATCGCCCGGGCGCTCGCGTCGCTCACCGCGGGCCGGTCGACGCTGACGATCGCGCACCGCCTCTCCACGGCCGAGGCGGCCGACCTCGTCGTCGTCGTCGACGCCGGGCACGTCGTGGAGGTGGGCCACCACGACGACCTCGCCCGCGCGGGCGGGGTCTACGCCCGCATGCACGACGCCTGGGTCTCCCAGACCCGCTGACCTGCCCGGCCAGGCGACCGACGTCACGCCGGGTCGGGCGAGACGGGGGACCGGCGGCGGCCCGGCGTCTGGCAGGATTCTCGGGTGCCCGACTCCACGACCGGCCCGCAGACCACGACCCCGTCCGCGCTCGACCCCGAGGTCGCCGCGCGGCTCAAGCGCGACGACGCCGGACTGGTCGCCGCGATCGTCCAGCAGCACGACACCGGTGAGGTGCTCATGCTCGGCTGGATGGACGACGAGGCGCTCCACCGCACCCTGACGACCGGCCGGGTGACGTTCTGGAGCCGGTCGCGCCAGGAGTACTGGCGCAAGGGCGACACGTCGGGCCACGTCCAGGTGGTGCGCTCGGTCGCGCTCGACTGCGACGGCGACGCGCTCCTCGTGCGCGTGCACCAGGTCGGCGCCGCGTGCCACACGGGCACCCGCACGTGCTTCGAGGCCGGGGGAGACCTGGGCGCCGTCGTCGGCGAGCTGCCGTCCGCGCCCGGTGCCCCGGACGCCGGGGCCGCGCCCGCCGTCGGACCGGACCCCGAGGAGGAGAACCAGTGAGCACGACCGTCGACCCGGCCGGCACCACCACCGTCCCTGCGGGCGGTCCCGCGTGGGGCACGACGTGGCCCGTGCTCGACGGCTTCCGCGCGCTCGCCCGCTCCCGCCGGGTCGTCCCGGTCGTGCGGCGCCTCCTGGCCGACGACGTCACGCCCGTCGGGCTCTACCGCACCCTGGCGCAGGGGCGCCCGGGCACCTTCGTGCTGGAGTCCGCGGAGTCGGACGGGCGCTGGGCCCGGTACTCGTTCGTCGGCGTCGCGTCCCGCGCGACCCTCACGGCGCGCGACGGCCGGGCGGTGTGGTCGGGCGACGTGCCCGCGGGCGTCCCGCGCGAGGGTGACGTCGTCGACGTGCTGGAGGCCACGCTCGACGTGCTGCGCACGCCCGCGGTCGACGGCCTCCCGCCGCTCACGGGCGGGCTCGCCGGGGCGATCGGGTGGGACGTCATCCGGCACTGGGAGCCGACGCTGCCGGCGCACGCGCCCGACGAGCTGGGCGTCCCGGAGCTCACGCTGTGCCTCGCGACGGACCTCGCGGTCGTCGACCATGCGGAGGGCAGCGTGTGGCTCGTGGCGAACGCGATCAACTTCGACGACACGGACGAGCGGGTCGACGAGGCGTACGCCGACGCGGTGCGGCGCCTGGACGCGATGCAGGCGCGCCTCGTCGCCGGCGGTGCGCACGTCGCGTCGGTCGTGGCCGCCGACGCCGCCGAGCCGGAGCTCGAGTTCCGCTCGACGCGCGACGAGTTCGAGGCGTCCGTCGTGGCGGGCAAGGACGCGATCCGCGAGGGCGAGGTCTTCCAGGTCGTCCTCTCGCAGCGCCTGGACCTCGACTGCCCGGCGGACCCGCTGGACGTCTACCGGGCGTTGCGCACGATCAACCCGAGCCCGTACATGTACTACTTCCAGCTCACGGACGCGGACGGGCGCGACTTCGCGGTCGTGGGGTCGAGCCCGGAGACGCTGGTCAAGGTCGAGGACGGGCGGGTCACGACGTTCCCCATCGCGGGCTCGCGGCCGCGCGGCGCGACGCCCGAGGAGGACGTCGCGCTCGGGGAGGAGCTGCGCGAGGACCCCAAGGAGCTCGCGGAGCACATCATGCTCGTCGACCTCTCGCGCAACGACCTCGTCAAGGTCTGCGAGCCGACGTCGGTCGAGGTCGTGGAGTTCATGACGACCAAGCGGTTCAGCCACATCATGCACCTGTGCTCGACGGTCGTCGGCACGCTGCGCGACGGCGCGACGGCGCTCGACGCCTTCCGGGCCACGTTCCCCGCGGGGACGCTCTCGGGCGCGCCCAAGCCGCGCGCGATCGCCCTCATCGACGAGCTCGAGCCCGCCTCGCGCGGGATCTACGGTGGGACGGCCGGGTACTTCGACTTCGACGGGAACATGGACATGGCGATCGCCATCCGCACGGCGCTGATCCGCGACGGGCGCGCGAGCGTCCAGGCCGGGGGCGGGATCGTCGCCGACTCCGTGCCGGCGCTCGAGTACGCGGAGTCGCGCAACAAGGCGGCCGCGGCGGTCCGCGCCGTGCAGGTCGCGGCGCGGCTGCGGGGGCTCGCGTGAGCCGCCCGGGCGGCCCGGCCCGCCGCACGGCCATCTGGGTCCTGCTGCTCCTCGGGGGCGCGACCCTCGCGGCGGCGGTGCCCACGTGGCTGCGCACGACGGGGGCCACCGCGCTCGACCCGCAGGTCGACGTCGCGGTGGCCGGCGCGTCGGCCGCACCCGGCGTGAGCGCGGCCGCGCTCGTGCTCGTCGCGGCCGCGCTCGCGCTCGGCCTCGTGGGACGGGTCGGCCGGTGGGTCGTCCTGGCGGTCGCGGCGGCCAGCGGCGTCGTCGCGACGGTGTCGGCGCTGAGCGTCGCGATCGACCCGGAGCCGACCGCCCGGTCGGCGGTGGCCGAGGCGACGGGCGTGACGGAGCTGACCGCACCGGTCGAGCTCACCGCGGCGCCGTGGGTGGCGGCCGTGCTCGGCGTGCTCACCGTGCTCGTGGTGGTGTGGGTGGCGCTCGGCGCGCGGTCGTGGGCGAGCGCCTCGACGCGGCACGAGCGGGCCGGGGCGACGCCCGCGACGGCAGCCGGCACGCCCGCGGACGGGACCTCCGAGGTCGCGGGCGCGGCGGGCCCCGCCGACGCCGAGGACGTCTCCGACCACGACGCGTGGGACGCGCTGTCCCGCGGCGAGGACCCCACGGACCGCTGAGCAGCGCGGACGTGTCCCACGCGACGTCCGCCGACGTCCCGCGACGGGACGGGCCCCGGCCCGGTCCGATAGGCTCTGACCACATCTTGACGAAAGGCACGACCCTCATGGCCGAGAACCAGCAGACCACCGAGATCGCCTACCTGCCGCCCGCGGCACCGCCCACGAACCACGGCCACACCGTCGCCGCGTGGTTCACCATGATCGGCATCATGGTCGGCGCCCTCGTGGCCGCGATCGGTGTCGTGGTCGCCGCCGTCTGGCTGTTCTGGGTCGGCATGGGCGTCGTGGCCGTGGCGCTCGTCGGCGGCCTCGTGCTCCGCAACATGGGCTACGGGCAGAAGAAGCAGGACGCGCGGTGACGCAGCCGCCGGAACCGGGCCCGCACGACGCCACGCCCCCGCAGGACGGGTCGCAGGCGCCGTACGGCTCGTCGGTGCCCGGCGGCGCGCAGCACCCCGGCCCGCAGGGTCCTGACCAGGGCTACCCCGGTCAGCAGCAGCCCGGCCAGCCGTACCCGGGCCAGCAGCAGCCCGGCCAGCCGTACCCGGGCCAGCAGCAGCACCCGGCGCAGGCGTACCCGGGCCAGCAGTACCCCGGTCAGCAGTACCCGGCCGGCGCGTACGCGCCGCCGCCGTACTACCCGAAGAACAACCTCGCGATCTGGTCGCTCGTCCTGGGCATCGCCGCGTTCGTGCTCAGCTGCGGCTTCTTCACGGGCATCCCCGCGGTCATCGTGGGCAACGCGGCGAAGCGTGCCGTCGCGGAGGGCCAGGCGGACAACGACGGCATGGCGACGGCGGGGATCATCCTCGGCTGGGTCGCGATCGGCCTGTCCGCGATCGGTCTGCTGCTCCTGCTGGTGTTCTTCCCCGCCGTCCTCGCCTGGGTCGGCACGATCCCCGACCAGTACTGACGGGGCGGTCACGTGACGTCCGAGGCGGTGCGCCGACGGCGGGTGCCGCGCGAGGCCGTGGCGCCCCTCGCCGTCGGTGCGCTCGTCGCCGCCGCGACGGCGTACGTGGGCGCCGTCGACCCGAACCGCCCGGGCCACTACGTCACGTGCCCGCTGCTCGCCCTGACGGGCCTGGCGTGCCCCGGGTGCGGCGGCCTGCGGGCCACGCACGACCTCGTGCACCTCGACCTCGCCGCGGCCTGGTCCATGAACCCGCTGTGGGTCGTCGTCGCGCCGCTGCTCGTCGTGCTGTGGGGCCTGTGGCTCGCCCGTGCCTGGCGCGGCCGTCCCGCGCCGCGCGTGCCCGCGGGGGTGGCGTGGACGTCGCTCGCCGTGCTCGTGCTCTTCGGGGTGCTGCGCAACGTGCCCGCCCTGGTCCCGTGGCTCGGCCCGGTGGCTGCCTGAGCCGGCGGCCGTGACCGCGACCGGCCGCGCCGCGCGCGTCTCGGGGGCTGGGCCGTGGTCATCGTCACTCGGGGGCGGCTCTACGATGGCAGGTACCTCCCTGTCAACGGGTCGGCCCGAACCTGTGGGTGCACGCCGGCCGACCGGCCCGGCAGGGGGCGGGACGACACGGGGAGTGGTGGGACGATGACGGTGCTGGACGACATCGTCGCGGGTGTGCGCGAGGACCTCGCGGCACGCCAGGCGACGACCTCGCTCGACGAGCTCAAGGAACGAGCCGCCCGCGTCCCCGGTGCGCTCGAGTGCGTGAGCCGCCTCAAGGCGGACGACGCCGTGGCCGTCATCGCCGAGGTGAAGCGGTCGAGCCCCAGCAAGGGTGCGCTCGCGTCCATCTCCGACCCGGCCGAGCTCGCGGGGGAGTACGAGAAGGGCGGCGCGGCCGCGATCTCGGTGCTCACCGAGCAGCGGCGGTTCAACGGGAGCCTCGCCGACCTCGACGCCGTCCGGGCGCGGGTCGACGTCCCGGTGCTCCGCAAGGACTTCGTCGTGACGCCGTACCAGGTGTGGGAGGCGCGCGCGCACGGCGCGGACATCGTGCTCCTCATCGTCGCCGCGCTCGAGCAGACGGTGCTCACGTCGCTCGTCGAGCGCGTGCACTCGCTCGGCATGACCGCGCTCGTCGAGGTCCACACGCTCGACGAGGTGACGCGCGCGCTCGACGCCGGGGCGCGGGTCGTCGGCGTGAACTCGCGCGACCTCAAGACGCTCGACGTCGACCGCACGACCTTCGCGCGCCTCGCGCCCGCGATCCCCGACGAGGTCGTCCGCGTGGCCGAGTCCGGCGTGCGCGGGCCGCACGACGTCATGGACTACGCCCGCTCCGGCGCGCACGCCGTGCTGGTCGGCGAGGCGCTCGTGACCGACGACGCGCCGCGCTCGTCCGTCGCCGACCTCGTCGCGGCCGGGTCGCACCCGTCGCTGTGGTCCGTGCGGCCCTGAGGCACGACGGCACCGTCCGTCACGTCGCAGGCGCCGCGCCCCGGCCCAGCACACCCCACCACGCAGGAGGACCGGCCCCGTGCCCGACTCGACACCATCGACCACCCCTCCGAGCGGCGCGCACTCCGTCCGCGCCGACCTGACGCGCTCCCTCGCGACCCAGGAGGGTCCCTACTTCGGCGAGTTCGGCGGGCGCTACGTGCCCGAGGCGCTCGTCGCCGCCCTCGACGAGCTCGAGACCGAGTACCGCAAGGCGCTCGACGACCCGGCGTTCGTCACCGAGCTCGCGCGCCTGCAGCGCGAGTACACCGGCCGCCCGAGCCCGCTCACCGAGGTGCCCCGCTTCGCGGAGCACGCCGGCGCCTCGCGCGTGTTCCTCAAGCGCGAGGACCTCAACCACACCGGCTCGCACAAGATCAACAACGTCCTGGGCCAGGCGCTGCTCGTCAAGCGCATGGGCAAGAAGCGCGTGATCGCCGAGACGGGCGCCGGCCAGCACGGCGTCGCGACGGCGACGGCCGCGGCCCTGCTCGACCTCGAGTGCGTCGTCTACATGGGCGAGGAAGACACGCGGCGCCAGGCGCTGAACGTCGCGCGCATGCGCCTCCTCGGCGCCGAGGTCGTCCCCGTGACGATCGGCCAGCGCACCCTCAAGGACGCGATCAACGAGGCGCTGCGCGACTGGGTCGCCAACGTCGACACGACGCACTACCTGCTCGGCACCGTGACCGGGCCCCACCCGTTCCCCGAGATGGTGCGCGAGTTCCACCGCGTCATCGGCGAGGAGGCGCGCACGCAGATCCTCGACCGCATCGGGCGTCTGCCCGACGCGCTCGCCGCGTGCGTGGGCGGCGGCTCGAACGCGCTCGGGCTCTTCAACGCCTTCCTCGACGACGAGGGCGTCGAGCTCTTCGGCTTCGAGGCCGGGGGCGAGGGCATCGAGACGGGCCGCCACGCGGCCCGCTTCAGCGGCGGCGCGCCGGGCGTCCTGCACGGCGCGCGCTCGTACCTCCTCCAGGACGAGGACGGCCAGACCCTGCCGAGCCACTCGGTGTCGGCGGGTCTCGACTACCCGAGCGTCGGGCCGGCCCACTCGTGGCTCCACGACCTCGGCCGCGCGACGTACCTGCCCGTGACCGACGCCGAGGCGATGGACGCGTTCCGGCTGCTGTGCCGCACCGAGGGGATCATCCCCGCGATCGAGTCGGCCCACGCCCTCGCGGGCGCGCTGCGGATCGGGCGCGAGGCCGCGGCCGCGGGCCGCACCGACCACGTGATCCTCGTGAACCTCTCGGGGCGCGGGGACAAGGACGTGGCGACCGCCGCCCGGTGGTTCGACCTCGTGGACGACGACGCGATCGCCGAGACGGCGACGGGCACGGAGGGACAGCTGTGAGCGCCGCCCAGACCCAGGACGCACCCGGGGCGTCGACGCCGGGGACGGCGTCGGCCACCGCCAGCCGCCTGCTCGAGCTGCGCGCGGAGGGCCGCGCGGGGCTCGTCGGCTACCTGCCCGTCGGCTTCCCGACCGTCGAGCGCTCCGTCGAGGCGGCGCTCGCGCTCGTGGACTCGGGCGTGGACGTGCTCGAGCTCGGCATCCCGTACACGGACCCCGTCATGGACGGCCCGGTGATCCAGGCCGCGGCCCAGGCGGCGCTCGACGGCGGCGCGCGCGTCGCGGACGTCTTCCGCGTCGTCGCGGCCGTCACGGAGCGCACGGGCCGGCGCGTGCCGGTGCTCGTCATGACGTACTGGAACCCCGTGCTGCGCTACGGCGTCGACGCGTTCGCGCGCGACCTCGCTGCGGCCGGGGGAGCCGGGCTCATCACGGCCGACCTCGTCCCCGACGAGGGGCGCGCGTGGCTGGACGCCGCCGAGGCGCACGGTCTCGACCGCGTGTTCCTCGTCGCGCCGAGCTCGACGCCGGAGCGCCTCCGGCTCACCGCGCGCGCGTCGCGCGGCTTCGTCTACGCCGCCTCGACGATGGGCGTCACGGGCGTGCGCGCCGCCGTCGGGCCCCAGGCCGCGCGGCTCGTCGCCGACACGCGCGCGGCGGGCGCCGAGCTCGTCTGCGTCGGCCTCGGCGTCTCCACGGCCGAGCAGGCCGCGGAGGTCGCGCGCTACGCCGACGGCGTCATCGTCGGCTCGGCGTTCGTCCGGCCCCTGCTGGGCGACGCCCCGTGGGACGAGCGACTCGCCGCGCTCCGTACGGTCGCCGCCTCGCTTGCGGCCGGGGTGCGGTCCGCCCGTCAGGAGCAGCCCGGCACGACGGCGCCCGGCGGGGTGGTCGCATGAGCGCCGCGCTCGCCGTCGGGCAGCTCGTGGAGGCCGCGGGCGTCCTGCCCGCGGCGATCCCGAGCCCGCCCCAGCACACCTGGTACCTCGGGCCGTTCCCGATCCGCGCCTACGCGCTCGCGATCCTCGCCGGGATCGGCGTCGCCCTGTGGCTCACGCGGCGTCGCTGGGTGGAGCGCGGGGGAGAGGCCGACGACGTCCTGGAGATCGCGTTCTGGGCGGTCCCGTTCGGGATCGTCGGCGGGCGGCTCTACCACGTCTTCTCGACGCCCGACCCGTACTGGGGCCCGAACGGGGACCCCGTCCGCGCGCTGTACGTGTGGGAGGGCGGCCTCGGCATCTGGGGCGCGGTCGCGCTCGGCGCGGTCGGCGCGTACATCGGGTGCCGTCGCCAGCGCGTGAGCTTCCCGGCGTTCGCCGACGCGCTCGCCCCGGGGCTGCTCCTCGCGCAGGCCGTCGGCCGCCTCGGCAACTGGTTCAACCAGGAGCTGTTCGGCTCGCCCACGACGCTGCCGTGGGGCCTGCGGGTCGACGACTCGGTCGCCGCCGCGGCCGGCTACCCGCCGGGCACGCTGTTCCACCCGACGTTCCTCTACGAGATGGTCTGGAACATCGCCGCTGCCCTGCTCCTGATCTACCTGGACCGTCGGTTCCGGCTCGGTCATGGTCGGGTATTCTGGCTCTACGTCTTCGTCTACACGCTCGGTCGGGTGTGGATCGAGATGCTGCGCATCGACGAGGCCGAGCTCGTCCTCGGTCTCCGGCTGAACGTCTGGACCTCGATCCTGGTCGGTGTCGGTGCGTTGGTAGCGTTTATCGTTGTCGGGCGTCGCCACCCCGGGCGCGAGGAGACGGTGTCCCTCGACGCGCCGGGCGAGGCGCCCGCCACGGAGCCCACGGAGCCGGTCGAGGAGTCGACCGACGCCGCGGACCCCGAGAAGACCGCGGACTCCGACGACTCGGAGGAGTCCGAGCAGGCAGATGCCGCGCGACCAGACCCCGGTCGCTGAGCCTCCGTCACTCAACGGCGAATCCGCCGGGCGACCGCCCGGTGGTTCCGTCATGTCCACCAGGGCCGACGACGTCCCGAACCCCCCCCAGCTGGAACCAGCCCGGCCGTCTCGGTCGGGCGCCTGTGAGGACGGTGTTGATGACCACGCCGCAGTATCGGGACGCGCACCGGGCACCCGCCCTGTCCGCCCCTCCCACGGCATCCGGTCTGTACGACCCCGCCGCCGAGCACGACGCGTGCGGCGTCGCCTTCGTGGCGACGCTCCGCGGCACGCCCGGACGCGACATCGTGGACGCGGGGCTCACGGCCCTGCTCAACCTGGACCACCGCGGCGCGGTGGGCGCCGAGGAGAACAGCGGCGACGGCGCGGGGATCCTCACGCAGATCCCCGACGCCTTCGTGCGCGACGTGGTCGACGCCGAGCTCCCGCCCGCCGGGCACTACGCCATCGGCATGGCGTTCCTCCCGCAGGACCCCGAGGCGGCCGCGACCACGGCCCGCGCGGTCGAGGCGATCGCCGCCGAGGAGAAGCTCGAGGTCCTCGCCTGGCGCGACGTCCCCGTGACGGCCGACCTCGTGGGCCCGAGCGCGCGCGCGTCGATGCCGCTGTTCCGTCAGGTCGTCGTGGCCGACCCGTCGCGCGAGCTGGCCGGCGTCGACCTCGACCGCCGGACGTACCGTCTGCGCAAGCGCGCGGAGAACGAGCTCGGACTCTTCTTCGCGTCGCTGTCGGCGCGCACGCTCACCTACAAGGGCATGCTCACGACGGCGCAGCTCGAGCCGTTCTTCCCGGACCTGTCCGACCCGCGGTACGCGAGCGAGATCGCGCTCGTGCACTCGCGGTTCTCGACGAACACGTTCCCGTCCTGGCCGCTCGCGCAGCCGTTCCGGATGATCGCGCACAACGGCGAGATCAACACGGTGCGCGGCAACCGGAACTGGATGGCCGCGCGCGAGGGCACGCTCGCGAGCGACGCCCTCGGCGACCTCGCGCCGCTGCTCCCGGTGTGCTCCGACGGCTCGAGCGACTCGGCGAGCTTCGACGAGGTGCTGGAGCTGCTGCACCTGTCGGGCCGCTCGCTGCCGCACGCCGTGCTCATGATGGTCCCGGAGGCGTGGGAGAACCACGCCGAGATGGACCCGGACCTGCGCGCGTTCTACGAGTACCACTCGACGCTCATGGAGCCGTGGGACGGCCCCGCGTGCCTCAACTTCACCGACGGCACCCTCATCGGCGCGGTCCTCGACCGCAACGGTCTGCGCCCCGGGCGCTACTGGGTCACCGAGGACGGCCTCGTCGTGCTCGCGAGCGAGGCGGGCGTGCTCGACCTCGACCCCGCGACGATCGTCCGCAAGGGCCGTCTCGAGCCGGGCCGCATGTTCCTCGTCGACACCGGCCAGGGCCGGATCATCGAGGACGAGGAGATCAAGTCCCAGCTCGCGGCGCAGCGCCCGTACGCGCGGTGGGTCGCGGAGAACGCGGTCTACCTCGACCAGCTCCCCGAGCGCGAGCACGTCGCGCACAGCCCCGCGTCGGTCGAGCGCCGCCAGCGTGCCTTCGGGTACACGCAGGAGGAGCTCAAGGTCATCCTCACCCCGATGGCCAACACGGGCGCCGAGCCCCTCGGCGCCATGGGCACGGACACGCCCATCGCCGTCCTCGCGAAGCGCCCGCGCCTGCTCTTCGACTACTTCACGCAGATGTTCGCGCAGGTCACGAACCCGCCGCTGGACGCGATCCGCGAGGAGCTCGTCACGTCGATCGGCGGGGCGATCGGCCCCGAGCCGAACCTGCTCGTCGACACCCCGGAGCACGCGCGCAAGCTCATGCTGCCGTTCCCGGTGCTCGACAACGACCAGCTCGCGAAGATCATCCGCGTCGACAAGGACCCGAACCTCGCGGGCGTCTTCCGCGCCGTGACGATCAAGGGCCTGTACCGCGTCGCGGGCGGCGGCGAGTCGTTGCTCGCGCGGCTCGAGGAGATCTTCGCCGAGGTCGACGCGCACGTCGCGGCCGGCGCGAGCTTCATCGTGCTGTCGGACCGCGACTCGGACGCCGAGCACGCGCCGATCCCGTCGCTGCTGCTGTCGAGCGCGGTGCACCACCACCTCCTGCGGCGCCACACGCGCACGCAGGTGTCGCTCGTCGTCGAGGCGGGGGACGTGCGCGAGGTGCACCACGTCGCGCTCCTCATCGGCTACGGCGCCGCCGCGGTGAACCCCTACCTCGCGATGGAGACCGTCGAGGACCTCGCGCGCCGCGGCTACCTCGCGGTCGACCCGGCCAAGGCCGTCGCGAACCTCATCAAGGGCCTCGGCAAGGGTGTCCTCAAGGTCATGAGCAAGATGGGCATCTCGACCATCTCCTCCTACCGCGGCGCCCAGGTCTTCGAGGCCGTGGGTCTCTCGCACGACCTCGTGCAGGCGTTCTTCACGGGCACGACGTCGCGCCTCAGCGGCATCGGGCTCGACGTCGTCGCGGCCGAGGTCGCGGCGCGCCACGTGGACGCGTACCCGCGCTCCGGCAACCACCGCCCGCACGTCCGCCTGACCACGGGCGGCGAGTACCAGTGGCGCCGCGACAGCGAGGAGCACCTGTTCGACCCGGAGACGGTGTTCCGCCTCCAGCACTCGACGCGCGAGCGTCGGTTCGACATCTTCCGCGAGTACACGCACCGCGTGGACGAGCAGTCCTCGCGGCTCATGACCCTGCGTGGCCTCCTCGAGCTGCGCGAGGGCGAGCGCCCCGCGGTGCCGCTCGACGAGGTCGAGCCCGTGAGCGAGATCGTCAAGCGCTTCAACACCGGCGCGATGTCCTACGGTTCCATCTCGGCCGAGGCCCACGAGACCCTCGCGATCGCGATGAACCGCCTCGGCGGTCGGTCGAACACGGGCGAGGGCGGCGAGGACCCGGAGCGCCTGTACGACCCGGAGCGTCGCTCGAAGGTCAAGCAGATCGCGTCGGGCCGCTTCGGCGTCACGAGCGAGTACCTGACGAACGCCGACGACATCCAGATCAAGCTCGCCCAGGGCGCCAAGCCCGGCGAGGGCGGTCAGCTGCCGGGCCACAAGGTGTACCCGTGGGTCGCGAAGACCCGGCACTCCACGCCGGGCGTCGGCCTCATTTCGCCGCCGCCGCACCACGACATCTACTCGATCGAGGACCTCGCGCAGCTCATCCACGACGCGAAGAACGCGAACCCGGCGGCGCGCGTCCACGTCAAGCTCGTCTCCGAGTTCGGCGTCGGCACGGTCGCGACGGGCGTGTCCAAGGCGCACGCGGACGTCGTCCTCATCTCGGGCCACGACGGCGGCACGGGCGCGAGCCCGCTGACGTCGCTCAAGCACGCGGGCACGCCGTGGGAGATCGGCCTCGCCGAGACGCAGCAGACCCTCGTGCTGAACAACCTGCGCGACCGCATCGTCGTGCAGGTCGACGGGCAGATGAAGACCGGGCGCGACGTCGTCGTGGCCGCGCTGCTCGGGGCCGAGGAGTTCGGCTTCGCGACCGCGCCGATGGTCGTCTCGGGCTGCGTCATGATGCGCGTGTGCCACCTGGACACGTGCCCGGTGGGCGTCGCGACGCAGAACCCGGAGCTGCGGGCCCGCTTCACGGGCAAGCCGGAGTTCGTCGTGAACTTCTTCGAGTTCATCGCGGAGGAGGTGCGCGAGTACCTGGCGCGCCTCGGGTTCCGGAGCATCGAGGAGGCGATCGGCCACGTCGAGTACCTCGACACGCGCCAGGCGATCGACCACTGGAAGGCGCAGGGTCTCGACCTCGCGCCCATCCTCGAGAAGCCCGTCCCCGTCGAGGGCGCGTCGCTGCGGAACACGACGACGCAGGACCACGGCCTCGAGAAGGCGCTCGACAACCAGCTCGTCGCGCTGGCCGAGGACGCGCTGGAGCGGCGTGAGCCGGTGCGGATCTCGCTGCCGGTCCGCAACGTCAACCGCACGGTCGGCACGATGCTCGGCCACGAGGTGACCAAGCGCTTCCGCGGCGAGGGCCTGCCGGACGACACGATCGACGTGACCCTCACGGGGTCCGCCGGCCAGTCGCTCGGGGCCTTCCTCCCGCGCGGCGTCACGCTGCGCCTGTTCGGGGACGCGAACGACTACGTCGGCAAGGGTCTGTCGGGCGGGCGGATCGTCGTGCGGCCGGACCGCAACGCGGTCCTCACCGGGTCGAGCAACGTCGTCGCCGGGAACGTCATCGGCTACGGCGCGACGTCGGGCGAGATCTTCCTGCGCGGTCGCGTCGGGGAGCGCTTCGGCGTCCGCAACTCGGGCGCGACGCTCGTCGTCGAGGGCGTGGGCGACCACGGGTGCGAGTACATGACGGGCGGCACGGTCGTCGTGCTGGGCCCGACCGGGCGCAACTTCGGCGCCGGCATGTCCGGCGGCACCGCGTACGTGCTCGACCTGCGCGAGAGCGCCGTGAACACGAGCGCGCTCGCGACCGGCGAGCTCGGGCTGAGTCCGCTCGAGGACGCCGAGGTCGCGCTCGTCGAGCGGCTCGTCCGCCGTCACCACGAGGAGACCGGATCGCCGCTCGCGGCCGAGCTGCTCGAGGACTTCGCCACGGCGGTGCAGCGCTTCACGCGCGTCCTGCCGACCGACTTCGCCCGCATGCGCTCGGCGCTCGAGAAGGCCGAGTCGGCCGGTCTCGACCCGGCCGCGCCCGGCGTGTGGGACCAGATCTTGGAGGTGGCCCGTGGCTGACCCCCGCGGATTCCTGAAGGTGCGGGAGCGCGAGCTCCCGCCGAACCGCCCGGTGGCCGTGCGCCTGCGGGACTGGAAGGACGTGCACGCGCACCTCGAGGAGGGCCAGCCGTTCCTCAAGGAGCAGGCAGGCCGCTGCATGGACTGCGGCATCCCGTTCTGCCACCAGGGCTGCCCGCTCGGGAACCTCATCCCCGAGTGGAACGACCTCGTCTACCGCGAGCAGTGGGCCGACGCGATCGACCGCCTCCACGAGACGAACAACTTCCCGGAGTTCACCGGTCGCGTGTGCCCGGCGCCGTGCGAGTCGAGCTGCGTGCTCGGCATCAACCAGCCGCCCGTGACGATCAAGAACGTCGAGGTCTCGATCATCGACGAGGCGTTCGACCGCGGGTACGTCACGCCCCAGGTGCCCCAGCGGCTCACGGGCTTCACCGTCGCGGTCGTCGGGTCCGGCCCCGCCGGGCTCGCCGCCGCGCAGCAGCTCACGCGCGCCGGGCACACCGTCGCGGTGTACGAGCGCGACGACGCCGTCGGGGGCCTGCTTCGCTACGGCATCCCCGACTTCAAGCTCGAGAAGCACCACATCGACCGCCGCGTCGCGCAGATGGAGGCCGAGGGCACGCGGTTCCGCCCCGGCGTCGAGATCGGCGTGGACATCACGTGGGACGACCTGCGGGCGCGCTACGACGCCGTCGTGGTCGCGACCGGCGCGACGGTGCCGCGCGACCTGTCGGTGCCCGGGCGCGAGCTCGGCGGCATCCACTTCGCGATGGACTTCCTGCACCAGGCGAACGCGGTCGTGGCGGGGCACGAGGTGCCCGACCAGATCACGGCCACCGGCAAGCACGTCATCGTCATCGGTGGCGGCGACACGGGCTCGGACTGCCTCGGCACCTCGCTGCGCCAGGGCGCCGCAAGCGTCACGACCCTCGCGATCGGCAAGCAGCCGCCGCTCGAGCGGTCCGCGACCCAGCCGTGGCCGACCGACCCGATCGTGTTCGAGGTGTCCTCGTCCCACGAGGAGGGCGGCGAGCGCGAGTTCCTCGCGTCGACCGTCGCGTTCCTCGGCGACGAGAGCGGGGCCGTGCGCGCGCTGCGCGTCGCGGAGACCGAGTACCTGCCCGACGGCCGTCGCGTGCCCAAGGAGGGCACCGAGCGCGAGATCCCCGCGGACCTCGTGCTCGTCGCGATGGGCTTCACCGGACCGGAGACGGCTGCCCTCACGACCCAGACCGGCGCGGACCTCACGGGGCGCGGCCTCGTGGCGCGCGGCGACGACTTCGCGTCGTCGCTGCCCGGGGTCTTCGTGGCCGGCGACGCCGGTCGTGGGCAGTCGTTGATCGTGTGGGCGATCGCCGAGGGGCGGGCGGCGGCGGCATCCGTCGACGCCTACCTTCAGGGAGGGACCGAGCTGCCCGCGCCCGTGCGCGCGAACACCGTGTCCTTGCGCGCTTGACGTGCACCCCGACGCCGGATGTCCGGCGCCGGGACGATGAGCGGGGCATCCTAGGGAGGGGCACCCCGCGACGACCGGCTCCTGGCCGGTCGGAAGACTAGAGGCTGGAGATATGCGCAGAGCAAAGATCGTCTGCACCATCGGACCCGCGACCGAGTCGAAGGAGCAGCTCCGCGCGCTCGTCGACGCGGGCATGGACGTGGCGCGGATCAACCGCAGCCACGGCAGCGCCGAGGAGCACGCGGCCGTCTACCACGGCGTGCGCGAGGCCGCCGCCGAGTCGGGCCGCTCCGTGGCCGTCCTCGTCGACCTCCAGGGGCCGAAGATCCGTCTGGGCCGCTTCGCGGGCGACGAGAAGCACTGGCTCGAGGAGGGTGACACCTTCACGATCACGACCGAGGACGTCGTCGGGACCAAGGAGCTCGTCTCCACGACGCACAAGGGCCTGCCGGGCGACGCCCGCGTCGGCGACCCGATCCTCATCGACGACGGCAAGGTGCTCGTCCGCGTCACCGCCGTCGAGGGCCCGCGCGTCGTCACGCGCGTCGAGGTCGCCGGCCCGGTGTCGAACAACAAGGGCCTGAACCTCCCGGGTGTCGCCGTCTCCGTGCCGGCGCTCTCCGAGAAGGACCAGGACGACCTGCGCTGGGCCCTCGCGCTCGGCGCGGACATCATCGCGCTGTCGTTCGTGCGGTCCGCGAAGGACTTCGAGGACGTCAAGCGGATCATGGACGAGGAGGGCCGCACGGTCCCCGTCGTCGCGAAGATCGAGAAGCCGCAGGCCGTCGAGAACCTCGCCGAGATCGTCGACGCGTTCGACGGCGTCATGGTCGCCCGCGGCGACCTCGCGGTCGAGCTTCCGCTGGAGCAGGTGCCGCTCGTCCAGAAGCGCATCGTCGAGCTCGCGCGTCGCAACGCGAAGCCCGTCATCGTCGCCACGCAGGTGCTCGAGTCCATGACGAACTCGCCGCGCCCGACGCGCGCCGAGGCGTCCGACTGCGCCAACGCCGTCCTCGACGGCGCCGACGCGGTCATGCTCTCGGGCGAGACGAGCGTGGGCGAGTACCCGATCCTCACGGTCCAGACGATGGCCCGGATCATCGAGGCGACGGAGGAGGCGGGCCGCGAGCGCATCGCGCCGCTCGGCTCGACGCCGCACACCCGCGGTGGCGCCATCACGCGCGCGGCGGCCGAGATCGGCGAGATCCTCGGTGCGAAGTACCTCGCGACGTTCACGCAGTCGGGCGACTCGGCGCGCCGCATGTCGCGCCTGCGCTCGTCCATCCCGCTGCTCGCGTTCACGCCGCGCGAGCACGTGCGCAACGTCCTGTCGCTCACGTGGGGCACCCAGACGTACCAGGTGCCCGAGGTGGAGAACACCGACGCGATGGTCGGCCAGGTCGACACGACCCTGCAGGCCAACGGCCTCGCCGAGGTCGGCGACCTCGTGGTCGTCGTCTCCGGCGCCCCCGTGGGCCAGCCGGGCACGACGAACTCGATCCTCGTGCACAAGATCGGCGACCACTCCGACACCCGGAACTGACGTCCGGAGCTCTCACCGGAGCTGACGCCGCGCGCCCGCCACGGGCGCTCGTGCTGCCCGACGGCGGCGCCCCCTGCGCGGGGGCGCCGCCGTCGGTCGTCCTGCGCGCCCGGGAAAGCCCGCGACACGGCCCCCGGCGCGCCCCTACCCTCGCGGGATGCGAGCCGTGCCTGCGTCCCTGGACCCCGCGGTCGTGCGTCGGGTCGACGCGCGGCTGGACGCCGTCGTGCGCGACGAGGGCGTCGCGGTCCCGCTCGCGGTGGAGAGCGGCAACCGCGCGTGGGGGTTCCCGTCGCCGGACTCGGACTAGGACTGCCGCTTCGTGTACGTGCGCCCGGGGGCCGACTACCTCGACCCCTGGCCGCGGCGCGACGTCGTCGAGACGCCGCTCGACGCGGTGCTGGACGTCAACGGGTGGGACCTCGTCAAGGCCGTGCGGCTGCTCGTGCGCGGGAACGCGACGCTGCTGGAGTGGCTGCGCTCGCCGATCGTCTACCGCGGCGACCCCGCGTTCCGCGCGGACCTGCTCGCGCTCGCCGAGCGGGTCGTCGACCGCGACACCGTGCGGCGCCACTACCTGCACGTCGCGCTCGGCCAGCGGGAGCGCTGGTGGACGGCGGACGACGTGCCGCTCAAGAAGCTCTTCTACGTCCTGCGCCCGGCCGCGACGCTGCGCTGGCTGCGCGTGCGGCCGGACGCCGTCCCGCCCATGCGCCTCGCGACGCTGCTCGACGAGGGCGAGGCACCGAGCGCGGTGGTGCAGGAGGCGTCCGGGCTCGTCGCGCTCAAGGCGGTCTCGCGCGAGATGGGCGCGGGCCCCGTCCCGGCCGTGCTCCGCCGGTTCGTCGACGACGAGCTCGCCGCCGCCACGGCGGCCGTGACGGTGGCGGGGGCCGGGGCCCTGACCGCTCGCTCGGTGGCGGGGGAGTTCTTCCGGTCGGCGGTCGCGCGGTACGGCCCGGCGGGGTCGCGGTCGACGACGGCTGCGGGCGCGCCGGGCGCCGCGTCGGGGGAGTGGCGGTGACCGACGGGCGCGCGCCTCGCTCGAGCGAGCGCGGCGGGTCGGCCCTACCCTCACGTGGGTGACCAGCGACCAGATCGAGGACGTCGACCAGGACCTGTACGCGGCGGCGAGCGACCCCGACGCCGACGGCGCGGCGGCCGCCGCGCGCGAGGCGACCTTCCGCGCGCTCGTCGCGCGCCGCGACGCGCGCGAGACCGCGGAGGCGGCCGCCACCGTGTGCGAGCAGGTCCAGCAGGTGGCGGAGGCCGCCGAACGCAGCGCGCAGGACGCGCTGACGTCCGCGACCGTCGCGCACTCCGCCGCTCTCCTCGGCGACGAGGCGATCGCCCGGCAGGCGGCGCGCGACGCGAGCGCCGCCGCCCGGGAGGCCGCGCGCGAGGCGGTCGTGTTGGACACGGCGCGGCCCGAGCTCTAGACGGCGTCGGTCCGTGCGCGGGGCCCGCGGTCCGTCCGTGCCGTCCCGAGTCCCGCGGCACCGCTCGTCCTCGCCCTCTACCCTGGGCCCAGCGCTCGGCGTCCGCTCGGTGCTGACCATCCAGCCACCGGTCGACGGTGGGAGAGCGAGGTCCGTCGTGGCCCGAGCGCACCGGCGCGGGCGCTCCTCGGGGAGCACGGTCCTTCCGGCCCTCCAGGAGCGATACGACCTGATCGACGGGGTGCGGGTGTACTCCGTCGTCGCGGAGCCGGACCGGGCAGAGCGCCCGGAGGGTCGCACCGTACCCGCAGACGTGGTCCTTGTGCACGGGCTCGCGCTGTCGACGCGGTACCTGGAGCCGGGCGTCCGCCGGCTCGGGACGGACCGTCGCACCGCCGCCCTGGACCTGCCGGGCGTCGGGCGCAGCGGCCGTCCGCCGCACCTGCCGTCGATGGCCGAGATGGCGGACGTCGTGGCCCGCTGGATGGACGGGCTCGGCATGACGCGCGCGGACGTCGTCGGGCACTCGTTGGGCTGCCAGATCGTCAGTCATCTCGCCGCGGAGCGGCCCGACCTGGTCCGGCGGGTCGTCCTCGTCGGCCCCTCCCGGGACCCGGAGCACCCCCGGTGGTGGCAGAGCGCGTGGCGCCTGCTCCTCGACGGTCCGCGCGAGAGGTGGTCGCTGCTGCCGATCGCCGTCGTGGACTACCTGCGTGCCGGTCCGGTCGCGGCGGTGCGGGCCCTGAAGCAGGCGCGCCGCGCCGAGGTCAGCCACCTGGTGCAGAGCATCACGCAGCCCGTCCTCGTGGTCGTCGGGGACCGCGACCCGCTCGTCTCGGGGACGTGGGCCCGCCGACTCGTCGACGCGCTGCCCGACGGGCGGCTCGTCACGGTCCCGGGGGCTCCGCACGGGCTGCCGTACTCCAGCGTGGAGTCCTTCGTCACGACGACGCGGGACTTCCTCGACCGCGAGGAGCCGTGACGTCGAGCACCGTACGCCTGCCGAGATGAGGGGTGCCCCGGGTGGGATTCGAACCCACACTGGATCGGGTTTGAGCCGAACGCCTCTGCCGGTTGGGCTACCGGGGCCGCGCGCGGAGGTGTCCAGCCGGGCTCCGCCGCGCGGGCACCATCGAACCACACGCGCGCGCCTTCACGAGAATCACACTCCTCGGAGGGTGAAACGCGGGGGCGGCACCCGGTGCGGCGCACTACGATGAGTCCCGTGAGTGACCAGACAGCGCAGCCCGAGGACAAGCAGCCGCTCGACCTGCCCCCGATGATCGAGCCCGAGCCCGCCGCCGCCCCCGCCCCGTCGGGTCGCGCCGCGCGCCGCGCCGTCGTCGCGGAGGACGAGGCCCTGATCCGTCTCGACGTCGTCGAGACGCTGCGGGACGCCGGGTTCGACGTCGTGGGTGAGGCCGGCGACGGCGCGACGGCGGTGAAGCTGGCGCTCGAGCTCAAGCCCGACGTCGTGGTCATGGACGTGAAGATGCCCGAGCTCGACGGCATCTCCGCGGCGGAGCAGATCGGCAAGGCGCACGCCGCCCCGGTCGTCCTGCTGACGGCGTTCTCGCAGGCGGAGCTCGTCGAGCGGGCGCGCGACGCCGGCGCCATGGCGTACGTCGTCAAGCCGTTCACCCCGGCGGACCTGCTGCCTGCGGTCGAGATTGCGATCTCGCGCTACTCGCAGATCTCGGCCCTCGAGTCCGAGGTGGCCGACCTCGCGGAGCGCTTCGAGACGCGCAAGCGCGTCGACCGCGCGAAGGGCCTGCTCATGACGAAGATGGGCCTGTCCGAGCCGGAGTCGTTCCGCTGGATCCAGAAGACGTCGATGGATCGCCGCCTCACGATGCGCGAGGTCGCGGACGCCGTCATCGAGCAGGTCGGCGGCGCCTGAGCCGCCCGCCGCGCCCGGTGCGCCGCGCGGGGGTCCTGATCAGGACCTTTGTCACGGGGCTCCGGGCGGGCTATCGTCTTGGACTGGCGTCCAGCAGTTCCGGGGCGGTGAACACGGTCGCCACGTAGTGCTCATGTCGACGGCCGACGGTGCTGTCCGAGCGACGTGGACCTTCTCACGCCCCACGTCCCTCGGTGCCGCCGCCGGTCCCACGGTGCGAACGAGGAGGAGCGCAGTGCGCCCAGCAGTGGAGGTCAGGCCCGCGGTCGGTGACGACCTGCCGGGGATCGCTGTGCTGTGCTCGGAGGCACGCCGCGAGTCGGCGTCCGGGGCGCAGATCTGCGCGCCCGACGAGGACCGCCTGGTCCGGCACCTGTCGGTGCTGCTCACCCTGCCCGGCGGCAACGTGCTCGTCGCCCTGCACGACGGCCGCCCCGTCGGGTTCGTCCTGGCTCGCGTGCTCGACCCGCACCTGTTCGCGGACGAGCCGAGCCTGTACGTCGAGGCGGTGTACGTGGGGGAGGACGCCCGGCGGCGCGGCGTGGGCCACGCGCTCCTCAGCGCGACGGCCGAGCTCGCCGCGTCGTCCGGCGCGACGCACGTCTACTCCGTGCCCATCCCCGGTTCCCGCGGCGTGCAGCGCTTCCTCGCGCGACTGGGCTTCGGCCCGGTGGCCGGGCACCGCGTCGTCTCGACGGCGGTCCTGCAGCGACGGCTCGCGGCCGACCTCACCCCGGCCCGCCGGGGCACCCGCTCTCTCGAGGACCTCATCGCGCGCCGTCGGCGCGCCCGCACCGAGACGATGTCGGGGCCGGTCGACCTGCGCGAGTTCCAGGCCGAGTACAACCGCCGTGCGGGCGTGGTGACGCCGGCCGACACGCGCGAGACCCTGCCCGGCTGAGCCGGGCTCCCGCGCCCTGCGACCGGCGTCGCCCCGGTCAGCCCTGCGCGAGGATCATGCACGTGAGGCGCGCCGTGCACACGCGGCGACCCTCGTCGTCGGACACGACGATCTCGTAGCTCGCCGTCGTGCGCCCGCGGTGCACCGCGACCGCCTCGCCGTGCACCCAGCCGTCGCGCACGCCCCGGTGGTGCGTCGCGTTCACCTCGATGCCGACGGCCGCGCGCCCGGGCCCGCCGTGCAGCTGCGCGGCGATGGACCCCAGCGTCTCGGCGAGGACGACGGACGCGCCCCCGTGCAGCAGCCCCGCGGGCTGCGTGTTGCCCGCCACGGGCATGCGTGCGGTGACGCGGTCGGCCCCCACCTCGCCCAGCTCGATGCCCATGCGCTCAATGAGCGTCCCCTCGGTGCGCAGGCCCATCGCCTCGTAGGCGTGACGCGGGACGTCGGGTGTCGACGGGGTGGCGGGGGTCGGCGTCCCGGTCGGGGCGGCGTTCTGGTCGGAACCGTGCGTGTGGGTCATGGGCGATAGGTTGGCACCCGTGACGACCTCCGCGCGACCTCGCCTCCTGCTCATCGACGGACACTCCATGGCCTACCGCGCGTTCTTCGCGCTCCCGGCGGAGAACTTCTCGACGACCACGGGGCAGCACACGAACGCGGTCTACGGGTTCACCTCGATGCTCATCAACCTCCTGCGGGACGAGGAGCCCACGCACGTCGCCGTCGCGTTCGACGCCGGGCGCCAGTCCTTCCGCACCGAGATCCTGCCCAGCTACAAGGGCACGCGGGAGTCCACCCCCGAACCGTTCCGGGGCCAGGTGCCGCTCATCAAGGAGATCCTGGAGACGCTGCACATCCCGACGCTCGAGCGCGAGGGCTACGAGGCGGACGACATCTTCGCGACCCTCGCGACGCAGGGGGCCGCGGCCGGGATGGAGGTGCTCGTCTGCTCGGGGGACCGGGACTCGTTCCAGCTCGTCGGCCCCGACGTCACGGTGCTCTACCCGAAGAAGGGCGTCTCCGAGCTCGCGCGCATGGACAGCGCCGCCGTCGTCGAGAAGTACGGCGTGCCGCCCGAGCGCTACCCGGACCTCGCCGCCCTCGTCGGCGAGACGTCCGACAACCTGCCGGGCATCCCCGGCGTCGGTCCCAAGACGGCCGCCAAGTGGATCACGGCGTACGGCGACCTGGACGGCCTGCTGGACCACGCGGACGAGATCAAGGGCAAGGCGGGGGAGAACCTGCGGGCGCACCTCGACCAGGTCCGCCTCAACCGGCAGCTCAACGCGCTCCTGCGCGACCTCGAGCTGCCCGTCGGCCCCGACGACCTCGCGACCCGTCCCTGGGACCGCGAGGCCGCCCACCGCGTGCTCGACGCCCTGGAGTTCCGCGCCCTGCGCGACCGGCTCTTCGCGATCGCCCCCGAGGGCGAGGTCGCGGCCGAGGCGGGGTTCGACGTCGCGCTCGCCGACGTCCTGCCGGGGGGCCTGGGCGCCTGGCTGGCCGAGCACGGCACGCGCCCGCTGGGCGTCGAGGTGGCCGGCAAGGTCGTGCCGGGCGGCGGGGACGCGTGGGGCCTCGCGGTGTCCGACGACGCCGGGGCGGCCGTCGCGCTCGAGCTCGCCGACGTCGCAGGCGCCGACGACGAGGCGCTCGCCGCGTGGCTCGCCGACCCGGAGCGACCCAAGGTCGTGCACGGCGTGAAGTCGGCCTGGCACGAGCTCGCGGCGCGCGGCTACGACCTCGCGGGCGTCACGTTCGACACCGAGCTCGCCGCGTACCTGTGCCACCCCGACCAGCGGGGGTACGACCTGGGCGACCTCGTCGTGCGGCACCTGCACCGCGAGCTGCGCCCGGACACGGAGGCGGGCAACGACGCGCAGGGCGCGCTCGACCTCTCGCTCGACGGCAGCGGCGAGCAGGAGCGCGACGCGGTGCGCGCGCTCGCCGTCGCCCAGCTCGGCGAGGTCCTCGCGGGCGAGCTCGAGGACCGGGGGGCCACCACGCTCCTCGCCGACCTCGAGCTGCCGCTGTCCCAGGTGCTCGCGCGCATGGAGCAGCGCGGCATCGCGGCGGACGTCACGTACCTGCGCGAGCTCGAGCAGCACTTCGGCGACCTCGTCGCGACCGCCGCGTCGGAGGCCTACGCCGTCATCGGGCGCGAGGTGAACCTGGGCTCCCCGAAGCAGCTCCAGGAGGTGCTGTTCGACCAGCTCGGGATGCCCAAGACGAAGAAGATCAAGACGGGCTACACGACCGACGCGTCGGCGCTCGCGGACCTCTTCGTCAAGACGCAGCACCCGTTCCTCGAGCACCTGCTCGCCCACCGCGACGCGTCGCGGCTGCGCCAGACGGTCGAGGGGCTGCTGAAGTCCGTCGCCGACGACGGCCGCATCCACACGACGTTCCAGCAGACGATCGCGGCGACGGGCCGGCTCAGCTCGACCGAGCCGAACCTCCAGAACATCCCGATCCGCACCGAGGCGGGCCGGCGCATCCGGCGCGCGTTCGTCGTCGGCGAGGGCTACGAGACGCTCATGACGGCCGACTACAGCCAGATCGAGATGCGCATCATGGCGCACCTCTCGGGCGACGAGGGTCTCATCGAGGCGTTCCGGTCCGGGGAGGACCTGCACTCCTACGTCGGGTCGCGCGTGTTCGAGGTCCCGGCGGCCGAGGTCACGCCCGCGATGCGCTCGAAGATCAAGGCGATGTCGTACGGCCTCGCGTACGGGCTGTCGGCGTTCGGGCTCTCGCAGCAGCTCACCATCGAGGTGGGCGAGGCCCAGAAGCTCATGGACGACTACTTCGAGCGCTTCGGCGGCGTGCGCGACTACCTCACGGGCGTCGTCGACGAGGCGCGGGCCACGGGCTACACGGCCACCATCCTCGGGCGCCGCCGGTACCTGCCGGACCTCACGAGCGACAACCGGCAGCGCCGCCAGATGGCGGAGCGCATGGCCCTCAACGCGCCGATCCAGGGCAGCGCGGCCGACATCATCAAGGTCGCGATGCTCAACGTGCAGCGCGCGATCGACGAGCGCGGGCTGCGCTCACGGCTGCTCCTCCAGGTGCACGACGAGCTCGTGGTCGAGGTGGCCCCGGGAGAGCGCGACGCCGTCGAGGAGGTGCTGCGCACGCAGATGGGTGCCGCAGCGGACCTCGACGTGCCGCTCGACGTCTCGGTCGGCGTCGGCGCCACGTGGCACGAGGCGGGTCACTGACCCGCGCGTGTCAGCCCGGGAGGCGCGTGCGGAAGATCGCCGTCCCGGGCAGGTAGGCGCCGCGCACCGGTCCCCATCCGCCCCACACCTCGGCGTTGTCGGCGGGCCACTCGGGCTCGACGACGTCGCGCAGCTCCAGCCCGGCGGCGACCACCTCGCGCACGTGGTCGCCCAGGGTGCGGTGGTATTCGGCGTAGACGACACGGCCGGCCGCGTCGGTCTCGACGTAGGGCCGGCGGTCGAAGTAGGACCGGTTCGCGGTCAGCCCGTGCTCGCTCGGGTCGTCGGGGAACGCCCACCGGGTCGGGTGCGTCACCGAGAACGTCCACGTGCCGCCGGGCCGCAGCACGCGCGCGACCTCGCGGTGGACGGCCGCCGCGTCGGGCACGAACGGGATCGCGCCGAACGAGGTGAACGCGACGTCGAACGTGGCGTCGGCGAACGGGAGCCGGCGCGCGTCGGCCTGGACGGCCGGGACGCGCACGCCCGTCGCCCGGTCCAGCGCCGCCCCCGCGGCGAGCATGCCGCCGGACACGTCCGTCGCGACGACCTCCGCCCCCTGCGTGACGAGCCAGCGCGAGCACTGCGCCGCGCCCGCGCCGACCTCGAGCACCCGGCGCCCCGCGACGTCGCCGAGCAGCCGCGCGTCCCGCTCGCGCAGGCCCTCCGGGCACCAGCAGAAGTCCGCCGCGCCGAGGAAGGCCCCGTGCTCGTGGAGGTACTCCTGCGCGTTGGCGTCCCACCAGCCGCGGCCGGCGCGGCCGCCCTCGGTCGCGGGCACGTCGCGGTAGCCGGCGTCGGCGGTCGGACCGGGGGTCGCGCCCGAGGGCGCGACGACGGGCGGCTCGGGCGAGGAGGACGCGCTCATGCCCCCATTCTCCCGGTCCCGCCGCACGGCCCGTCCGGTCGGGACCTTGGTCGTCGGCGTGCCCGCGGACCGGGACGGGCGATGACCCGTCGCGCGGGGGTGGCTAGGGTTGAGGGCGACGCGGTGCCGCGGAGGTCGGCACCTCCGTCGACGCCCGGCATGCGCGCGAGGCCGCGCGACGCGACGACGAGACGGAGGAACAGGTGCGCATCGGACTTCTCACCGGCGGGGGCGACTGCCCCGGGCTGAACGCGGCGATCCGGGCCGTGGTCAAGCAGGGGACGGGGGAGTACGGGCACACCATCATCGGCTTCCGCAACGGCTGGCGCGGCGTCGTCGACGGCGACGTGCACCCGCTCGGCCGCCAGGACATCCGGAACGTCCTGCCCGTGGGCGGCACGCTGCTCGGCACCGCGCGGTTCCACCCGCGCGAGGAGGACGGCAGCATGGACGCCGTGCTCGCGACGGTCGAGGCCGAGCACCTCGACGCCCTGATCTGCATCGGCGGCGACGGCACGCTGCACGCGGCGAGCCGCGTCGCGGAGGCGGGCGTGAAGATCGTCGCCATCCCCAAGACGATCGACAACGACGTCGAGGGCACGGACCTGTCGATCGGGTTCCACACCGCCGTGAACATCGCGACGGAGGCGCTCGACCGCGTGCACACGACGGCGGAGAGCCACAACCGCGTCATGGTGGTCGAGGTCATGGGCCGCCACGCCGGCTGGATCGCGGTCAACGCGGGCATCGCCGGCGGCGCCGAGGTCGTGCTCGCGCCGGAGCAGCCGTTCGACATCGACCAGGTCGTGAAGTTCCTCCGCCACCGGCACCGCGCGCACGCGAACTTCTCGATCGTCGTCGTGGCCGAGGGCGCCGTGCCGCGCGAGGGGTCGTCGATGGAGTTCACGCAGCAGCTCGGCCGGTTCGGGGAGATCGTCGCCGGCTCCATCGGGGAGCGCGTGAGCGCCGAGATCGCGGAGCGCACCGGGTTCGACACCCGGCTCACGGTGCTCGGCCACGTGCAGCGCGGGGGCGAGCCCACGCCGACCGACCGGATCCTCGGCAGCCGCTTCGGCGTCGCGGCCGTGGACGCCGTGAGCGCGGGGACGTCGGGCGTCATGACGGCGCTGCGGGGCGAGCGGGTCGAGCTCGTGCCGCTCGCGGAGGTCGCGGGCCGGCCGAAGCGGGTCCCGGAGGAGCTGCTGCGGGTCGCCCGCGTGCTCGCGTGACGTGGAACCGGTAGTCGGGACGCCCCGGCGGGGCGCGCAAGACGCGTTGACCGCCGGGGTGACACCCGGATAAGGTGGACGGCGGTGCGCTGCGCCTGCCTTCATCCCGAGCCACGACGTCGACCATGACGCCGGAGCGTCCGGGGGCGTCGGCGGGAGACGCGCCGAAAACCCTACCCGCTCGACTACACCTGTCCGCATCGGAGCATCGAACTCAATGACCATCTCTACCCCCGCGAAGTCCGCACCCCAGGTTGCCGTCAACGACATCGGCACCGAGGAGGACTTCCTCGCCGCCGTTGACGCGACCATCAAGTACTTCAACGACGGCGACATCGTCGAAGGCACGATCGTCAAGGTGGACCGCGACGAGGTCCTCCTCGACATCGGCTACAAGACCGAGGGCGTCATCCCCTCCCGCGAGCTGTCCATCAAGCACGACGTGGACCCCGGTGAGGTCGTCAACGTCGGCGACGCGGTCGAGGCCCTCGTCCTCCAGAAGGAGGACAAGGAAGGCCGTCTGATCCTGTCCAAGAAGCGCGCCCAGTACGAGCGCGCCTGGGGCACGATCGAGAAGATCAAGGAGGAGGACGGCGTCGTCACCGGCACCGTCATCGAGGTCGTCAAGGGTGGTCTCATCCTCGACATCGGCCTCCGTGGCTTCCTCCCGGCCTCCCTGGTGGAGATGCGTCGCGTCCGCGACCTCCAGCCGTACGTCGGCAAGGAGATCGAGGCGAAGATCATCGAGCTCGACAAGAACCGCAACAACGTCGTCCTCTCGCGCCGTGCCTGGCTCGAGCAGACGCAGTCCGAGGTCCGCTCCACCTTCCTGCAGACCCTGCAGAAGGGCCAGGTGCGCCCCGGTGTCGTCTCCTCGATCGTCAACTTCGGTGCGTTCGTGGACCTCGGCGGCGTCGACGGCCTCGTGCACGTCTCCGAGCTGTCCTGGAAGCACATCGACCACCCGTCCGAGGTCGTCGAGGTCGGCCAGGAGGTCACGGTCGAGGTCCTGGACGTCGACTTCGACCGCGAGCGCGTCTCGCTGTCGCTGAAGGCGACGCAGGAGGACCCGTGGCAGACGTTCGCCCGGACCCACGCGATCGGTCAGGTCGTCCCGGGCAAGGTCACCAAGCTCGTCCCGTTCGGTGCGTTCGTGCGCGTCGAGGACGGCATCGAGGGCCTCGTGCACATCTCGGAGCTGGCCGTGCGCCACGTCGAGCTGCCGGAGCAGGTCGTCAACGTCGGTGACGAGGTCTTCGTCAAGGTCATCGACATCGACCTCGAGCGCCGCCGCATCTCGCTGTCGCTCAAGCAGGCCAACGAGGGCGTGGACCCGGAGTCGGACGACTTCGACCCCGCGCTCTACGGCATGGCCGCCGAGTACGACGAGCAGGGGAACTACAAGTACCCCGAGGGCTTCGACCCGGAGACCAACGAGTGGCTCGAGGGCTTCGAGGCGCAGCGCGAGGCGTGGGAGGCGGAGTACGCCAAGGCGCACGAGCGCTGGGAGGCGCACCGCAAGCAGGTCGCCGAGGCCGTCAAGGCCGACTACGACGCCGCGTCGGGCGAGACCACGAGCTCCTCGAGCTCGTCGTCCTCCAGCACGTCCTACTCGTCGGCCCCGGCCGCCGAGGCGACGGGCACGCTCGCGTCGGACGAGGCGCTCGCCGCGCTCCGCGAGAAGCTCACGGGCAACTGACCCGGCCGGCGGCCCCGCGCGGGACGCCACGCTGAGCAGACGAAGGCCCGCCACCCCTCGGGGTGGCGGGCCTTCGCCATGTCCGGCACGTGCCCTGGCGCTCACGGCGCCGACCAGGTGGTCCTGGTCCGTCAACGGCCCCGGACGAGCCAGGACCACCTGGTCGACGCCCCGGGACCGCCTGCTCGGCGGTCGGTCGGACGTCAGGCGGTCGCGGGCGCGGGCTCGGGGGCCGTGGCAGCGGCCGGGACGGTGGCCGGGTCGGTGCCCGACGGCGCGGGCGAGTCGGCGAACTGCGTCCGGTAGAGCGTGGCGTAGCGCCCGCCACGAGCCAGGAGCTCGGTGTGCGTGCCCGTCTCGACGACCCGGCCGGCGTCGAGCACGACGATGAGGTCGGCCTCGCGGACGGTGGAGAGGCGGTGCGCGATGACGAGCGAGGTCCGGCCGCGCAGCGCCTCGGCGAGCGCGGCCTGGACCGCCGCCTCGGAGTCCGAGTCGAGGTGCGCCGTCGCCTCGTCGAGGACGACGAGCTGAGGGGCCTTGAGGAACACCCGGGCGATCGCGAGGCGCTGCCGCTCGCCGCCGGACATCCGGTAGCCGCGGTCGCCCACGACGGTGTCCATGCCGGACGGCAGGGCGGCGACGACGTCCCACACGTGCGCGCGCCGCAGCGCGGACTCGAGCTCGGCGTCGGTCGCGTCGGGCTTGGCGTACCGCAGGTTCTCCGCGATCGAGTCGTGGAACAGGTGCGCCTCCTGCGTGACCACGCCGACGGCGTCGTGCAGGCTCTCCTGCGTGACGTCGCGCAGGTCACGACCGGCGATCCGGACGTGGCCGGCGCTCGGGTCGTACATGCGCGTCACGAGCTGCGACACGGTGGTCTTGCCCGCGCCGGACGACCCGACGAGCGCGACCATCGCGCCCGCGGGCACGGAGAACGAGACGTCGTGGAGCGTGTCGGTGGTCGGGTCGGTGCCCTCGACGGCCACGGACTCGAGCGACGCGAGGGAGACCTCGGCCGCGCTCGGGTAGCGGAAGGTCACGCCGTCGAGCTCGAGGCTCGCGCCCTCGCGCGCGACGTCCGCGGCGAGGTCGTGAGCGTCGGGGGCGTCCGTGACGGTGGGCTCGAGGTCGAGCACCTCGAGCACGCGCTCGAAGCTGACGAGGGCCGTCATGACGTCGACCTGGACGTTCGACATCGCCGTCAGCGGGCCGTAGAGACGGCCCAGGTAGGCGGTGAGCGCGACGACCGTGCCGACGGTCAGCGAGCCCGAGATGGCCATGACGCCACCGAGACCGTAGACGATCGCGACGGCGACGGACGCGACGACCGTGAGACCGACGCGGAAGACCGTCCCGTACATGGCCTGGCGGACCCCGATGTCGCGGACCCGGCGCGCCTGGGCGGCGAACCGTGACGACTCGCGGTCCGGGTCGCCGAACACCTTGACGAGGTGGGCGCCCGCCACGTTGAAGCGCTCGTTCATCGTCTGCGCCGCCTCGGCGTTGAGCTCGTAGCTCTCCCGCGTGATCGCGGCGAGGCGCTTGCCGACCCAGCGGGCGGGCAGGACGAACGCGGGCAGGAGGGTGAGCGCGAGGAGGGTGAGCTGCCACGACATCGAGAGCATCGCGGCGAGCACGAACACGACGGTGAGCAGGTTGGAGAACACGTTCGACAGGGTCGACGTGAACGCCTGCTGGGCGCCGAGGACGTCACCGTTGAGGCGCTGGACGAGCGCACCGGTGCGCGTCCGACTGAAGAAGGCGAGCGGCATGCGCTGGACGTGGTCGAAGACCGCGGTGCGCAGGTCGACGATGAGCCCCTCGCCGATGCGGGAGGAGAACCAGCGCTGCGCGACGCCGAGCGCGCCGGAGAGCACGGCGAGGCCGGCGGCGACCGCCGAGAGCGCGACGACGAGGCCGACGTCGCCCGCGGTGATGCCGTCGTCGATGATGCGCTGGAAGAGGAGCGGGGTGACGGCACCGGCGGCGGCGTCGACGGAGATGAGCACGAGGAACGCGGCGAGCTGGCGCCGGTAGGGCCGGGCGAACGTGAGCACCCGGCGGATCGTGCCGCGGTGCAACCGTCGGGAGGTGACGGAGGCGTCCTGGCGGAAGGAGCGCATGCCGCGCCCGCCGCCGGCGCCGGGGAGGGATGAGGGGAAGGACATGGGGCCTCCTGGGTGGGGGAGGGGCGCGTCGTCCGCGGCGGCGGTGGCCGTCCGGCGGGCGCGGTCCGAGGATCGCTCGCGCGACAACGATAGTGAGTCTAACTCACAATGAGCCGATACCACAAGTGGGCCCGGTCCCGGTACGCTCGGCCTCGTGACGACCGACGCGAGCCAGCCTGCCACGCCGGGCGCAGCCCCGGGCGGCCGAGCCACCTCCACCGACGAGGCGGGGGAGTTCCTCGCGCTCCTGCACGCCGCGCTGCGCAGCGTGCGCCGCGAGGCGAGCGAGCGGCTCGAGCCCGCGGGCACGACGCCCGGCCAGTTCCGGATGCTGCGCTTCCTCTCCCGCTGCGACGGCCCGTGCCGGCTCGGCGCGGTGGCGTCGGCGCTCGACGTCGCACCGCGCTCGGTCACCTCGAAGGTCGACGACGCCGAGCAGGCCGGTCTCGTGCGCCGCACCCCCGACCCGCAGGACCGTCGCGCCACGCTCGTCGAGCTGACGCCGCGCGGGCGCGAGGTCGTCGAGCAGGTCGGGGCGGAGAGGTCGTCGAGCGCGGGCACCCTGCTGGCCCGCCTGGACGCGCACGAGCGCGCCGAGCTGCTCCGACTGCTGCGCGCGGTCGCGGGCGAGCGGCCCGACGACGGCGAAGCGGCCGAGGGCGCCCCGGGGGCGGGGTCCTCCCGCTGAGCGGTGGCCGGACGTGGGGCCACCTCACGCCCCGACGCGGGGCGGTGCGCCGGCTGGCAGGATGGGACGCATGTTTCGCATCGGCCTGACCGGAGGAATAGCGGCGGGGAAGTCCGTCGCCCTCGCCCGCTTCGCCGAGCTGGGCGCGGTGGTCGTCGACTACGACGCCCTCGCGCGCGACGCCGTCGCGCCCGGCACCGTCGGCCTGGACGAGGTCGTCGAGGCCTTCGGCCCCGGGGTGCTCGGGGAGGACGGCGCGCTCGACCGGCCCGCGCTCGGGCGCGTGGTGTTCGGGGACGACGCCGCGCGCGAGCGGCTCAACGCGATCGTCCACCCCGAGGTGCGCCGCCTCGCCGCCGAGCGCGAGGCCGCGGCCGGTGCGGCCGACCCGCGGGCCGTCGTCGTGCACGACATCCCGCTCCTCGTCGAGACGGGCGACCCGGCGCGGTTCCATTGCGTCGTGGTCGTGCACACGCCCGAGGACGTCCGGGTGGACCGCCTCGTGACCTCGCGGGGGCTGAGCGAGGACGAGGCGCGCGCGCGGATCGCCGCGCAAGCCGACGACACGGCGCGCCTCGCGGCCGCGGACGTCACCCTCGACGGCTCGGGCGAGCCCGACGCGCTGCGCGCGCAGGTCGACGCGCTCTGGGCGCGCGTGCGCGCGGAGGTCGACGCGGAGGCGCTCGCGGAGCTCGAGGAGCGCGAGGCGTGACGGTCGTGGTGAGCGGCTTCGAGCCCTTCGGCGGCGACGCGACGAACCCCTCGTGGGAGACCGCCCAGCTCCTCGCGGAGCGCGGCGAGGAGCTCGTGGGGGACCGCGTGGTCGCCGTCCGGCTCCCCGTGACGTTCGCCGGGGCGTGGCCCGCGCTCGACGCCGTCGTCCGGGAGCACGACCCGGAGGTCGTCGTGGCGCTGGGGCTCGCGGGCGGCGCCGGGCGCGTGCGCCTCGAGCGCGTGGCCGTCAACGTGCGCGACGCCCGGATCCCCGACAACGCCGGGGCGCAGCCGGTCGACGTGCCCGTCGTGCCGGGGGCGCCCGTCGGCCACTGGTCCACGCTCCCGCTCAAGGCGTCGCTCGTCGCCGTCCGGGAGGCCGGTGTCCCCGTCGAGGTGTCCGGGACGGCCGGCACGTACGTGTGCAACGACGTGTTCTACGCCCTCATGCACCACTGGGGCTCCGTGGCGGGCCGCCGTGCGGGCTTCGTGCACGTGCCCGACGCCGGCGCAGTGCCCGTCGAGGACCAGGTGACCGCCGTCGCGGCCGTCGTGCGGCAGGCGCTCCGTGGCGCCCCCGAGCCGCGGGTCGCCGCGGGCACCGAGAGCTGAGCGGGCGCCGGGGCCGGCAGGTCGCCCTGCCGGCCCCGGCGCCGCGGACCGTCAGCCCGCCGCGCGACGACGGGCGACGACCACGAGCAGCGTCGCGCCCCCGGCGAGCAGGAGCGCCGCCACCACGGCGAGCACGACGACCGAGGAACCGGTCGAGGCCAGCCCGCCCCCGGGCGTCGATTCGCTGCTGGGGGCCGCCGACGGCGTCGGGTCCGTGCTCGCGACGGGCGTCGCCTCCGGAGCGGGCGTGCTCTCCGCGGCGGGCTCGCCGGGCACCTCGGCGCCGGGGGTCTCGGTGGTCGTCGGGGGCGTCGTCGTCTCGGTGCCACCCGGGGTCGGAGTCTCGGGAGTCGGCTCCGGCTCCGGCTCCGCGGCGACCGGGACGGGCTCGCACGGGCCCGCGAACGGGTAGTTGTGGTGCTCGATGCCGGCCCCGCCGGTGTACGCGACCGCGCCGTTCGCGAGGACGCGCCCGTTCGTCGACGTGGACACCGTGAGCGTCGCGTCGGCGCGCGGGACGACGATCGTGCCGGGGAACTGGTCGTTCGTGCCGAGCGCGACCTGCGTCGCGTCCGGGAACGCCCAGAGGAAGTGGGACGACAGGTACTGCGTCGCCTGGTAGAGGCGCACGCCGCCGTACGCGACGTACTGAAGGGACGGGATGCGCACCGTGGACCCGCTGACGCTGAGCAGCACCGGCCCGGTGCCGGAGACGTGCAGCTCGCGGAGCGAGGCGGCACCCTCCGCCGTGAGCGCGTACCGCGCGCCCGCCTCGACGGTCAGGACGCCGTTCTGCGGGTCGACCTGCTCGGCGCCGTCGGTCGCGTCGGCGGCGATGCCGGCGACGAGCGCGGGGAGCTCGTCGTAGGGCGCGAGCGCCGCGTCCCGGCCGACGCCCTGGCGCACGGACCCGTGCGTGCCGAGCGCGTTCGCGCTCTCGGTGCTCGGGGCCGAGCCCGTGATCGTGCCTCCGACGACGACGTTGCCGCCGCGCGACGCGTGGAACCCGACCTGGGTGTTCCGCGCGGTGGTGAGGTCGCCGCCGACGACGAGCATGTCGGTCCCGCCTGCGGGGGTGATCGCTGACCCGCCGCCGCCCGCGGTCCCGACGTTGAGCGAGCCAGCCCCCGCGAGGTCGGCGTCCCCGCCGACCACGACGCGGCCCTCGAGCTCGGTCGCGGTGGCGACGGTGAGCCCGCCGCCCGCCCAGATGCCGACGCCCGCGTCCTCCACCGCGGTGAGCTCGTAGACGCCGACGGGACGGGTCGTGGCGTCCGCGGAGCAGACGTCGTCGGCGCCGACGGCGGGCGTCGCGCTCGCGGGCGCGACGAAGCCGACCGACAGGGCCAGGGTGGTGAGGGCGATCAGGGGAATTCCGCGGGGGCGCGCGGGGTGCAGGCGCATGAGGGCTCCAGGTCGAGGGGTCGTTGGCCGTGCTGACGAGAGCTGCGCGCGGGCCTCCACGCCCGTGGCCGGCCGGTCGCCGGAGCTCCACGGGCGTCGGGGAGCGGGCAGGTCGAGGGAACACTAGGGGTTCGGCACCACGCCTTCCAAATTGCGCGCGGGTGAAGTCGGGTGTATGGGGTGAGCGGCCCGGCGAGGCGCTCCCGCGAACGATGTGGGTGGCTGGACGTACCGTGGACACATGCGTCCCGTGACCGATCTCCAGCGCGCCACCGCTCCGTTCGAGGTCATCTCCGAGTACCAGCCGTCGGGCGACCAGCCCACGGCCATCGCGGACCTCTCGCAACGCGTCCGCGCGGGCGAGAAGGACGTCGTGCTGCTCGGTGCCACCGGTACGGGGAAGTCCGCCACGACGGCCTGGCTGATCGAGGAGCTGCAGCGCCCGACCCTCGTCATGGCCCCCAACAAGACGCTCGCCGCGCAGCTCGCCACGGAGTTCCGCGAGCTGCTGCCGAACAACGCGGTCGAGTACTTCGTCTCGTACTACGACTACTACCAGCCCGAGGCGTACATCGCGCAGACGGACACCTACATCGAGAAGGACTCGTCCATCAACGACGAGGTGGAGCGGCTGCGCCACTCCGCGACGAGCTCGCTGCTCACGCGCCGGGACGTCGTCGTCGTGGCGTCCGTCTCGTGCATCTACGGCCTCGGCACCCCGCAGGAGTACGTCGACCGGATGGTGCGCCTCGACGTCGGGATGCAGGTGGAGCGCGACGACCTCCTGCGGCAGTTCGTCACGATGCAGTACACCCGCAACGACATGGCGTTCACGCGCGGCACGTTCCGCGTGCGCGGCGACACGGTCGAGATCATCCCGGTCTACGAGGAGCTCGCGGTTCGCATCGAGTTCTTCGGCGACGAGATCGAGAGCATCCAGACGCTGCACCCCCTCACGGGCGAGGTCATCCGCTCCGAGCCGAGCATCCACGTGTTCCCCGCGACGCACTACGTCGCCGGGCCGGAGCGCATGGAGCGCGCGATCTCCTCGATCGAGGCCGAGCTCACGGAGCGGCTCGACGAGCTCGAGCGGCAGAACAAGCTGCTCGAGGCGCAGCGCCTGCGCATGCGCACCACCTACGACATCGAGATGATGCGCCAGATCGGCACGTGCTCCGGGATCGAGAACTACTCCCGGCACATCGACGGCCGCGAGGCGGGGTCGCCCCCGAACACCCTGCTCGACTACTTCCCGGAGGACTTCCTCCTCGTCATCGACGAGTCGCACGTGACCGTGCCGCAGATCGGCGCGATGTTCGAGGGCGACATGTCGCGCAAGCGCAGCCTGGTGGACCACGGGTTCCGCCTGCCGAGCGCGATGGACAACCGCCCGTTGCGGTGGGAGGAGTTCGTCGAGCGCATCGGCCAGACCGTGTACCTGTCGGCCACGCCGGGCGACTACGAGCTCTCGATGGCGGACGGCGTGGTCGAGCAGATCATCCGCCCGACGGGTCTCGTGGACCCCGAGGTGATCGTCAAGCCGACCACCGGCCAGATCGACGATCTCCTGCACGAGATCCGAGAGCGGGTCGACCGCGACGAGCGCGTGCTGGTCACGACGCTCACCAAGAAGATGGCCGAGGACCTCACGGACTACCTGCTCGAGAAGGACGTGCGGGTCCGCTACCTCCACTCGGAGGTCGACACGCTGCGCCGCGTCGAGCTGCTGCGCGAGCTGCGCCTCGGCGAGTACGACGTCCTCGTCGGCATCAACCTGCTGCGCGAGGGCCTCGACCTGCCCGAGGTCTCGCTCGTCGCGATCCTCGACGCCGACAAGGAGGGCTTCCTGCGCTCGCCCAAGTCGCTCATCCAGACGATCGGGCGCGCGGCCCGCAACGTGTCCGGCCAGGTGCACATGTACGCGGACCGGATCACGCCGGCGATGGCCGCGGCGATCGAGGAGACCGAGCGTCGCCGCGAGAAGCAGATCGCGTACAACACCGAGCACGGCGTCGACCCGACGCCGCTGCGCAAGCGCATCTCCGACGTGACCGACATGCTCGCGCGCGAGGACGTGGACACCGCCGAGCTCCTGGCCGGTGGCTACCGCCAGCCGGGCAAGGGCGCGAAGGGCAAGGCCCCGGTGCCGGGCGGCCCGAAGGAGGGTGCGTCGTCGGGGAACCGGCTCGCGGGCGCGGCGGCGAGCGACCTCGCGGAGCTCATCCAGGAGCTGAGCGACCAGATGCACGCGGCCGCGGGCGAGCTCCAGTTCGAGCTCGCGGCCCGGCTGCGCGACGAGATCTCGGGGCTCAAGAAGGAGCTGCGCCAGATGCACGCCGCGACGGCCTGACCGGTCCTGGGGGACCGGCCGGGCGTCGCCGCGGGCGTGCCCGCGGAACAGTCCACGGTGGCGTGGTGTTGTCACACGAGCAGGAGCGATGGCCTATGCTGGCTCCTCGTTGAAGGGGAGTATTCCTCCGCGGTGATGTCGTCATCACGGTCGGCGCAGTCGTCGGCCCGGTGTCACCGGTCCCGCAACCACCAGCCCGCGTCTCGGACGCGCGCGCATGGCGGTGCGTGGCGGAAGAGACCTTCGGTACTCAGTGCTACGTACCGGAGGTTTCTGCATGGACGTCCCCGTCTGGGCCTGGCTCGTCACCATCGGCGTGATCCTCGCGATGCTCGCCGTCGACTACGTCGGCCACGTGCGCACGCCGCACGCCCCGAGCCTGCGCGAGGCCAGCTGGTGGTCCGCGGGCTACGTCGCCGTCGCGGTGCTGTTCGGCGGCATCGTCTGGGCCGTCTGGGGGTCGACGTACGGCGGCGAGTACTTCGCCGGCTACATCACCGAGAAGAGCCTGTCGGTCGACAACCTCTTCGTCTTCGTGCTCATCATGACGAGCTTCCGCGTCCCGCGGCTGTACCAGCAGAAGGTCCTGCTGATCGGCATCACGATCGCGCTCGTCCTGCGGACGATCTTCATCCTCCTGGGCGCCGCGCTCATCGAGAACTTCAGCTGGATCTTCTACGTCTTCGGCGCGTTCCTGCTGTACACCGCGTGGACGCAGGTGAAGGCGGGCTCCGGTCACGACGAGGAGTTCCACGAGAACGGCGCGCTCAAGCTGACCCGCCGCCTGTTCCCGACGACGGAGACGTACGTCGAGGACAAGATGACGACCAAGATCGACGGGAAGCGCTTCATCACCCCGATGCTCATCGTCATGATCGCGATCGGCAGCGCCGACCTGCTGTTCGCCGTCGACTCGATCCCCGCGATCTTCGGCCTCACGCAGGAGACGTACCTCGTGTTCGCGGCCAACGCGTTCTCGCTGCTCGGCCTGCGCCAGCTCTACTTCCTCATCGACGGCCTGCTGGACCGCCTCGTCTACCTCGCCTACGGCCTCGCCGCGATCCTCGGCTTCATCGGCGTGAAGCTGCTCATCCACGCGCTGCACAAGAACGAGGTGCCGTTCATCAACGGCGGTGAGCACATCACCGTCATCCCGGAGATCCCGACCGCCCTGTCCCTCGGGTTCATCGTCGTCGTGCTCACGATCACCACGGTCGCGAGCCTCGCCAAGGACCGCGCCGACCGTCGACGCGAGGCCGAGATCTCGGAGGGCTGACCACCGATGGTTCACGAACTTCCCGTCTGGTTCGAGTGGGCGTCGCTGTCGGCGCTCGCCGTCCTGCTCCTCGTCGACCTGTTCGTCGTCGGGCGCCGGCCGCACGTCCCGTCCATGCGCGAGAGCGCGCTGTGGGTCGGGTTCTACGTCGCGCTCGCGCTCGTCTTCGGGGCGGTCGTCGGAGCGGTGGGGGGCGCGGCACCGGCCGGGGAGTTCTACGCCGGGTGGCTCACCGAGTACAGCCTCTCGGTGGACAACCTGTTCGTGTTCGTGATCATCATGGCGCGCTTCGCGGTCCCGCGGGAGCAGCAGCAGCGCGTCCTCATGGTCGGGATCATCGTCGCGCTCGTCCTGCGGGGAGCGTTCATCCTGGCGGGCGCGGCGATCATCTCGCAGTTCGTCTGGGTGTTCTACCTGTTCGGCGCGTTCCTCGTGTACACGGCGATCAAGCTCGTGGCGGGCGGCGACGAGCCCGAGGAGTACCACGAGAACCGCGCCGTCCGGGCGCTGCGCCGGGTCCTGCCGCTCGGCACCCGGTACGACGGCGGCCGGCTGCGCACGGTCGAGGACGGCAAGCGGGTCTTCACGCCGCTCGTCGTCGTGTTCCTCGCGATCGGCAGCACCGACCTGCTGTTCGCGTTCGACTCGATCCCGGCCATCTTCGGGCTCACGCAGGACCCGTTCATCGTCTTCACGACGAACGTCTTCGCCCTCATGGGGCTGCGCCAGCTCTACTTCCTGCTGGGCGGTCTGCTCGAGCGGCTGGTCTACCTGCCGATCGGCCTGGCCGTCATCCTCGGGTTCATCGGCGTCAAGCTCATCCTCGAGGCCCTGCACGAGAACACGCTGCCGTTCATCAACGGCGGCGAGCACCTCGAGGCGGTGCCGACGGTCCCCATCTGGCTCTCGCTCGTGGTGATCGTCGGGGCGCTCGCGGTCACGACCGTCGCGAGCCTGCTGCGCACCCGCGCGCTGCACGCACGGAGCGAGCCGGCGGACGGCGAGCAGCCCGGGACCGCGGCGTCGTCCACGGAGGACGTCACGGAGGACGCCACGGAGACCGTGACCGACGAGGCGCCCGCCGCGGGGGGGACCCCGCCGCAGGGCGGCGGGGTCCCCCGTGGGGGTGCCGCGCGCTAGCGCGCGGCCCGGCTCAGACGCGGTCCGCCCAGTCGCCGATCACCGGCGACCACGGGCGGACCGCGCGCTGTGCGACCAGCCCGGCGCGCGCGAAGGGGTCCTCGTCGAGGACCGCGGCGACGGCGTCGGGCGTCTCCCCGTCGAGGACGAGCAGCGCTCCGGCGGGCGCGCCCTCGTGGGCCGGAAGCGGACCGGACGCGAGGAGCGTGCCCCGGGTGTGGAGGGCGGCGAGGAACGCGCGGTGCTCGGGTCGCAGGGCGTCGAGCTCGGCGCTGCGGTCGGCGTAGACGTAGGTGACGGCGTGGATCGGCATGGAGCCAGTGAACCAGGCCGTCCCGACGGCGTGCGGTCCGGTCCGCGCCTCGGCTGCGCCCCGTGCTCCTTGCCGCCCGCTACCGGCCGGCCGCTACCTGACCCGCGCTACCAGCCCCGCTCGCGCCACTCGGCGAGGTGCGGCCGCTCGGCACCGAGCGTCGTGTCGGCGCCGTGACCGGGGTAGACCCACGTGGCGTCGTCGAACCGGTCGAAGACCCGCCCGACGACGTCGGACAGCAGGCTCGCGAACCGCGCCGGGTCGCGGTCGGTGTTCCCGACCCCGCCGGGGAAGAGCGAGTCCCCGGTGAACAGGTGCACCCGGCCAGGCACGGCCTCGGGCTCGGCGACGTCGTCCGGCTCGCGGTAGGCGAGCGCGACGGAGCCCGGCGTGTGCCCGCGCAGCGCCACGACCTCGAGGTCGATCGCGCCCACCCGCAGCACGTCCCCGTGCCGCACGCGGCGGGCGACGGCCACGCCGGACGCCGCGGCGACCGCGTCCGCGTCGGGCTCGCCGGCAGCCGACGACGCGCCCGTCGCGGCGACGACCGGCGCGAGCGCCCGGAGATGGTCGGCGTGCCGGTGCGTCGTGACGACGCCGTCCAGCCGTCCCGACGGCGAGCCCGCCCGCACGAGGTCGAGCACGTCGTCGGGCGCGTCGGCGGCGTCGACGAGGAGCTGGGCACCGGTGCGCCGGCACGTGAGGAGGTAGACGCCGTTCGCGAGCGGCCCGACGGCGAGCTTGCGGATCTCGACCTCGTCGAGGCGTCGCAGGTCGTGCGGGCCGCCCACGGCGACCTGTCCGGTGTACGTCATGCGCCCAGTGTGCCGTCCGCTCGCGGCGGGCAGTGCGCCGCGACCCCGGGCCGCGGTGACCCGGGTCACGGCGGAGAGCCCGGACGTGGGGCGCTCGTGTGCGTTCGTCGGGTGCCGTGCGAAGGTGACGTCGAACACCTGTGCGAGTGTGGGTGGTCGGCCGTACGATGCTGCGGTGAGCAATCGCCTCGTCATCTCCGGTGCCCGCGAGCACAACCTGCGCAACGTCGACCTCGACCTCCCGCGCGACAAGCTCATCGTCTTCACGGGGCTCTCCGGCTCGGGCAAGTCGTCGCTCGCCTTCGACACCATCTTCGCGGAGGGGCAGCGCCGGTACGTCGAGTCGCTGTCCGCGTACGCGCGCCAGTTCCTCGGCCAGATGGACAAGCCGGACGTCGACTTCATCGAGGGCCTGTCGCCCGCGGTCTCGATCGACCAGAAGTCCACGAACCGCAACCCGCGCTCGACCGTCGGCACCATCACCGAGGTCTACGACTACCTGCGCCTGCTGTTCTCGCGCGCCGGGACGCAGCACTGCCCGGTGTGCGGCGAGCGCGTCACCGCGCAGACCCCGCAGCAGATCGTCGACCGCCTCCTCGAGCTCCCCGAGGGCACGCGCTACCAGGTCCTCGCCCCGGTCGTGCGCGGCCGCAAGGGCGAGTACTCCGAGCTCTTCAAGGAGCTCCAGACCAAGGGCTTCGCCCGTGCCCGCGTCGACGGCGAGGTGCGCACCCTCACGGACGTCCCGGCGCTCGAGAAGAAGCTCAAGCACGACATCGAGGTGGTCGTCGACCGCCTCGTCGCGCGCGAGGGCGTCCAGCGCCGGCTCACCGACTCCGTCGAGACGGCCCTCGGGCTCGCGGGCGGGCTCGTCGTCGTCGAGCTCGTCGACGCGGACGCGGACGACCCGGCCCGGGAGCGCCGTTTCTCGGAGAAGCGCGCGTGCCCGAACGACCACGAGCTCGCGCTCGACGAGATCGAGCCGCGCACGTTCTCCTTCAACGCGCCGTACGGCGCGTGCCCGGAGTGCACGGGCATCGGGTTCCGTCTCGAGGTGGACCCGGACCTCGTGGTGCCGGACGACGAGAAGTCTCTGCGCGAGGGCGCGGTCGCGCCGTGGGCGCAGATCTCGTCGGAGTACTTCGAGCGCGTCCTCACGGCGCTCGCGGACGACCTGGGCTTCTCCATGGACACGCCGTGGCGCGCGCTCCCCGAGCGGGCGAAGAAGGCCGTGCTCCACGGCCAGAACCACCAGGTGCACGTGCGGTACAAGAACCGCTGGGGCCGTGAGCGGCAGTACTCGACCGGGTTCGAGGGCGTCATCACCTTCCTCGAGCGCCGGCACACCGAGACCGAGTCGGACTGGTCGAAGGAGAAGTACGAGGCCTTCATGCGCGAGGTCCCGTGCCCCGTGTGCCAGGGGGCCCGGCTCAAGCCGGAGGTGCTCGCGGTCAAGGTCGGCGGCAGGTCCATCTGGGACGTGTGCCGCCTGCCCCTGCGCGAGGCCGCGGCGTTCCTCGGGTCGCTCGAGCTGGGAGCGCGCGAGCGCGCCATCGCGACCGAGGTCCTCAAGGAGATCGACGCGCGCCTCGGGTTCCTGCTCGACGTCGGCCTCGACTACCTCTCGCTCGAGCGACCGGCCGCGACGCTCTCCGGCGGCGAGGCGCAGCGCATCCGGCTCGCGACGCAGATCGGATCGGGCCTGGTCGGCGTGCTCTACGTGCTGGACGAGCCGAGCATCGGCCTGCACCAGCGCGACAACCGCCGGCTCATCGAGACGCTCACGCGCCTGCGCGACCTCGGGAACACGCTCATCGTCGTCGAGCACGACGAGGACACCATCCGCACCGCGGACTGGGTCGTCGACATCGGCCCGGGGGCGGGGGAGCACGGGGGGCGCGTCGTGCACTCGGGCGACTACGCGGGCCTGCTCGAGGCGCCGGAGTCCGTCACGGGCGCGTACCTGTCGGGGCGGCGCAGCATCCCGCTCCCGGCGCAGCGGCGCCCGACGGACCCGGGCCGTCAGATCAAGGTGGTCGGTGCGCGCGAGCACAACCTCACGGGCATCGACGTGAGCTTCCCGCTCGGCACGTTCACCGCGGTGACGGGCGTCTCCGGCTCCGGCAAGTCCACGCTCGTGAACTCGATCCTCTACACCGTGCTCGCCAACGAGCTCAACGGGGCCCGGCAGGTCGCGGGCCGCCACACGCGCGTCACCGGCCTCGAGCACCTCGACAAGGTCGTGCACGTGGACCAGGGCCCGATCGGGCGCACGCCGCGGTCGAACCCCGCGACGTACACCGGCGTGTGGGACCACGTGCGCAAGCTGTTCGCGGAGACGACCGAGGCCAAGGTGCGCGGGTACACGCCGGGCCGGTTCTCGTTCAACGTCAAGGGCGGCCGCTGCGAGGCGTGCTCTGGCGACGGCACGCTGAAGATCGAGATGAACTTCCTCCCGGACGTCTACGTGCCGTGCGAGGTGTGCCACGGCGCGCGCTACAACCGCGAGACGCTCGAGGTGCACTTCAAGGGCAAGACCGTCGCGGACGTGCTCGACATGCCGATCGAGGAGGCGTCCGAGTTCTTCGCGGCCGTGCCCGCGATCTCGCGGCACCTCAAGACGCTCGTCGAGGTCGGCCTGGGCTACGTCCGGCTCGGGCAGCCGGCCCCGACGCTCTCGGGCGGCGAGGCGCAGCGCGTCAAGCTCGCGAGCGAGCTGCAGAAGCGCTCGACGGGCCGCACGATCTACGTGCTCGACGAGCCGACGACGGGCCTGCACTTCGAGGACATCCGCAAGCTGCTCGGCGTGCTCCAGTCGCTGGTCGACAAGGGCAACAGCGTCCTCGTCATCGAGCACAACCTCGACGTCATCAAGAGCGCGGACTGGGTCGTCGACATGGGCCCCGAGGGCGGCTCCGGCGGCGGCAAGGTCGTCGCGCAGGGGACGCCCGAGCAGGTCGCGCGCGTGGAGGCGAGCCACACCGGGCGCTTCCTCGCGGAGATCCTCGAGGGGCACGACCCCGTGCCCGTCGGGCCCGCGCCGTCGGCGTCCTCCGGGGCGTCGGCGCCTGCGGCGAAGGCCGGCAAGTCGACGAAGGGCCGGTCCGCGGCGGCGCGTCGGGCGACCGACGAGAAGCCGAAGACGGGGCGCCGCAAGGCGTCCGCGGCGTAACGACGGTGCGGCGCGGGTGCGGGCTCGAACAGGCCCGTACCTGCGCGGGCCCGCACCCGCGCGGCGTGCTCGGTGCTCGCCGCGTCGGGGCCGCGCGCTCGCCGTGCCCGGCGTCAGGCGGCGGCGCGCCGGGCGGGCGCCGGCTCGACGAGCACGCGGAAGTTCACCGAGCGCGCGATGAAGCAGTGGTCGTGCGCGCGCTGGTGGAGGGTCGCCAGCGCCGCCTCGTCCGTGCCGGGTCCGTCGTCGACCACCACGCGCGGGTGCAGCGTGACGTCCGTGAACTGGCCCTCGCCCCCGGACTCGACCCGCATGGTGCCGGTCGCGTCGTCGACGTACTCGCGCACGACGACGCCCGCCGCGGCCGCGAGGTGGAGGAACCACAGCATGTGGCACTGCGACAGGCTCGCGAGGAACAGCTCCTCGGGGCTGTACCGGGTCGGGTCGCCGCGGAACGCCGGGTCCGCGGAGCCGGGCAGCGGCGGCCTCCCGTCGAGAAGCACCTCGTGGTCGCGGCTGTAGGCGGTGTAGGACGCGGTGCCGCGGTCGCCCGCGCCGGTCCAGCGGGTCGTCGCGGCGTAGCCGTGCTGTGCGCTCATGGCCGCCACCCTAACGGCCGGTGACGCGCGTCACACGGCGCCGTCCCCGCGCCACCGCGTCCGTCGTCCCGCGTCCCCGCGTCGCCCCACACCCGAGCCACCGGCGTCGGTGGCCTGACCTAGGCTGGAGAACATGGCAGATCCCGCGACGTACCGCCCTGCGCCGGGGGAGATCCCCACCTCGCCGGGCGTCTACCGGTTCCGCGACGAGCACGGCCGTGTGATCTACGTCGGCAAGGCCAAGAACCTGCGCGCGCGCCTGTCGAACTACTTCCAGGACGTCGCGAACCTGCACCACCGCACCCAGACGATGGTCACGACGGCCGCGTCGGTCGAGTGGACGGTCGTCGGCACCGAGGTCGAGGCGCTCGCGCTCGAGTACACGTGGATCAAGGAGTTCGACCCGCGGTTCAACGTCAAGTACCGCGACGACAAGTCGTACCCGTACCTCGCGGTGACGATGGGCGAGGAGTTCCCGCGCGCCCAGGTGATGCGCGGCGCGAAGCGGCCCGGCACGCGGTACTTCGGGCCCTACGGCCACGCGTGGGCGATCCGCGAGACGCTCGACCTCCTGCTGCGGGTGTTCCCCGTGCGCACGTGCTCCGCGGGGGTCTTCAAGCGCGCCCACCAGACGGGCCGGCCGTGCCTGCTCGGCTACATCGACAAGTGCTCGGCGCCGTGCGTCGGGCGCATCACGCCCGAGGACCACAAGGCGCTCGCCGAGGACTTCTGCGACTTCATGGCGGGCGACACGCAGCGGTTCGTGCGCCGGCTCGAGCGCAAGATGAACGAGGCCGCCGCCGCGATGGAGTACGAGGCCGCGGCACGGCTGCGCGACGACATCGCCGCGCTCCAGCGCGCGACGGAGAAGAACGCGGTCGTGCTCGGCGACGGCACCGACGCGGACGTGTTCGCGCTCGTGGGGGACGAGCTCGAGGCGGCCGTCCAGGTGTTCCACGTGCGCGGCGGTCGCATCCGGGGTCAGCGCGGCTGGATCGTCGAGAAGGTCGAGGACGTCACGGACGCCGAGCTCGTCGAGCACCTGCTCCAGCAGGTGTACGGCGCGGCGGAGGAGGCCGTGGCGGCGGACGCCGGGACGCGCGCCGGGCGCGACCTCGCGCGCGACGCCGTGCCGCGCGAGGTCCTCGTGCCCGTCCTGCCGCCGGACACCGACCAGGTCACCACGTGGCTCTCCGGGCTGCGGGGCGCGCGGGTCGACGTCCGGGTGCCGCAGCGTGGCGACAAGAAGGAGCTCGCCGCGACGGTCCGGGCCAACGCGGAGCACGCGCTCGCGCTGCACCGCACGCGGCGCGCGGGCGACCTCACGACCCGCAGCCAGGCGCTGCGCGAGATCCAGGAAGCGCTCGAGCTCGAGACGGCGCCGCTGCGCATCGAGTGCTACGACGTCTCGCACAACCAGGGCACGTACCAGGTCGCCTCGATGGTGGTCTTCGAGGACGGGCTCGCGCGCAAGAGCGAGTACCGGCACTTCACGGTCCGCGGCCCGGACGGCGACGGCGCGGCCGACGACACGGCGGCGATGTACGAGGTGATCTCGCGCCGCTTCAAGCGCTACCTGTCCGACCGCTCGCGCTCGGGCGAGGTCGAGCTGGACCTCGAGGCGGACGACGTCGCCGACGGGTCCGACGCCGCGGCGCGCCGGGCGGAGCGTGCCGCGGAGGCGGCGGGCTACGTGCCGCGCAGCGGCGAGGTCGACCCCGACGCGCCCGTGGACCGGCGCGCGCGCTTCGCGTACCCGCCGAACCTCGTCGTCGTCGACGGCGGCCCGCCGCAGGTCGCCGCCGCGGCGCGCGCCCTGGCCGACCTCGGCATCGACGACGTCGCGCTGTGCGGCCTCGCCAAGCGGCTCGAGGAGGTCTGGCTGCCGGGGGAGGAGTACCCCGTCATCCTCCAGCGTTCCTCCGAGGGCCTGTACCTGCTCCAGCGCGTCCGCGACGAGGCGCACCGCTTCGCGATCGCCCAGCACCGCAGGCAGCGCAGCAAGGGCATGACGGCCTCGGCGCTCGACGACGTCCCCGGCCTCGGCCCGGCGCGGCGCACCGCGCTCCTCAAGCACTTCGGCTCCCTCAAGCGGCTGCGCGCCGCGAGCGTCGAGGAGATCGCGAGCGTCCGCGGCATGGGCGAGCGGACGGCGCAGGCCGTCGTCGCGGCGCTCGGCGGCGGGACCACGGACGACCGGCCCTCGCAGGACACTCCGGCGCAGGACGAGGCCGCGGCCCGCGCGTGACGGCTGGCATGCTGGGGGCATGACCTCGGAGCCGACCCCGGACCTCAGCCCGCAGGGCCAGCCTGCCCGCGTGCCGGAGCCCTCCCCGACCACCGTCCCCAGCGGCATCCCCGCGATCGAGGCCGCGACCCACGCCCCCGAGCCGAGCGAGGCCGAGGTGCTCATCATCACGGGCATGTCGGGTGCCGGCCGCACCCGGGCCGCCGCCGTGCTGGAGGACCTCGACTGGTACGTCGTCGACAACCTGCCGCCGCGCATGATCGTCCCGCTCGTGGACCTCATGACGCGGTCCGGCTCGACGCTCGAGCGCATCGCGGCCGTCGTCGACGTGCGCGGGCGCGAGTTCTTCACCGACCTCGTCGAGGTGCTCGACCACCTGCGCCAGAGCGGCGTGTTCTACCGCATCCTGTTCCTCGACGCGTCCGACGAGGTGCTCGTGCGGCGCTACGAGCAGGTCCGGCGCCCGCACCCGCTGCAGGGGGAGGGGCGCATCCTCGACGGCCTCGCCGAGGAGCGCCGTCTGCTCGCGAGCCTGGAGGAGCGGTCCGACGTCGTCATCGACACGTCCGAGCTCACCGTGCACGACCTCGCGCGCGAGGTGCGCGCCGCCGTCGCCGACGGCACCCCCGAGACGCTGCGCATCAACGTCGTCTCGTTCGGGTTCAAGTACGGGCTGCCGCTCGACGCGGACCACGTGGTCGACGTGCGGTTCCTCGCCAACCCCTACTGGATCACCGAGCTGCGCCACCTCACCGGCCGCGACGCGCCCGTGCGCGACTACGTGCTCGGGCGCCCCGGCGCGCTCGAGTTCGTCGACCGGTACGTGAACGCGCTCGAGCCGGTGCTGGCCGGGTATCTGGGCGAGGAGAAGCGGTACGTGACCATCGCCGTCGGCTGCACGGGCGGCAAGCACCGGTCCGTCGCGATCAGCGAGGCGATCGCCGCACGCCTGCGCGCCCAGGGGCAGCGCGTCATCGTCACGGCCCGCGACCTCGGCAAGGAGTGACCGGCGCCGTGGTCAGCCTGCGCAACCCCGCCGTCGTCGCCCTGGGCGGCGGCCACGGGCTCTCCGCGAGCCTGTCGGCGCTGCGGCTCATGTCCGACCGTCTCACGGCGGTCGTCACCGTCGCCGACGACGGCGGCTCCTCGGGGCGCCTGCGCGAGGAGCTCGGCGTCCTGCCGCCGGGGGACCTGCGCATGGCGCTCGCGGCCCTGTGCGACGACTCGGAGTGGGGCCGCACGTGGAGCGCGCTCCTGCAGCACCGGTTCACGTCGGAGGGCGACCTCGACAACCACGCGGTGGGCAACCTGCTCATCGTCGCGCTGTGGGAGCTGCTCGACGACCCGGTGGCCGGTCTCGACTGGGTGGGCAAGCTCCTCGGGGCGCGGGGCCGGGTGCTCCCCATGGCGGCCGTACCGCTGCGGATCGAGGCAGACGTCTGGACGCAGGGCCGGCTCGAGACGGTCGTCGGGCAGAGCCGCGTCGCGGTCACCCACGACCGCATCGAGCAGCTCCGGCTCGTGCCCGCCGACCCGCCCGCGTGCCCGGAGGCGGTGCGGGCCGTGGAGGAGGCGGACTGGGTCGTGCTCGGTCCGGGATCGTGGTTCTCGTCGGTGATGCCGCACCTGCTCGTCCCCGAGCTCGCACGCGCGCTGCACGAGACGTCGGCGCGCCGGTGCGTCACGCTCAACCTGTCGAGCGAGACGGGGGAGACGTTCGGGCTCACCGCGACGGAGCACCTGGAGGTGCTGCACAAGCACGCGCCGGAGCTGCGGATCGACGCCGTCGTGGCCGACCCGTCCGCCGTCGAGGACACCGAGCAGCTCGCGGAGGCCGCGGCGCGCATGGGCGCCCGGCTCCTGCTGCGCCAGGTCCGTCGGGGCGACGGCACGCCGCGGCACGACGCGCTGCGGCTCGCGGCCGCCTACCGCGACGTGTTCGACGACGTCCTCGGGGACGTCGGCTCGCCCGCCCGCTGAGCCCTCGCCGCCTCCGGCGCCCGTCGTGGACCGGCGCGCGAGGGGCCCGGGCCCGGGTGCGCACCGGACATCGCGACGGCCGCCCGCGCGCTCCCGGACGCCGCCGCGACACGCTCCCATCGGTGGCAGGATGTCCCGCATGGCGCTCACGGCACAGGTGAAGGACGAGCTGGCACGACTGCGGGTGGACAAGACCTCGTGCCGCAAGGCGGAGGTGTCCGCGATGCTCCGCTTCTCGGGCGGCCTGCACCTCATCTCCGGTCGTGTGGTCATCGAGGCCGAGCTCGACACGGCCATCGCCGCGCGGCGCCTGCGCGAGACCATCGCCGACGTCTACGGCCACACGAGCGAGCTGATCGTGGTGTCCGCCGGGGGGCTGCGCAAGAGCAGCCGGTACGTCGTGCGGGTCGTGCGCGACGGCGAGTCCCTGGCCCGCCAGACGGGCCTCCTCGACCAGCGCGGCCGGCCCGTGCGCGGGCTGCCCCCGCAGGTCGTCTCCGGCGGGGTGGAGGAGGCCGAGGCCGCGTGGCGCGGCGCCTTCCTCGCCCACGGGTCCCTCACGGAGCCCGGGCGCTCGTCAGCCCTCGAGATCACGTGCCCCGGCCCGGAGGCCGCCCTCGCGCTCGTCGGCGCGGCCCGGCGCCTGGGGGTGTCCGCCAAGTCGCGCGAGGTCCGCGGGATCGACCGCGTGGTGATCCGCGACGGCGACGCGATCAGCGCGCTCCTCACGCGCCTCGGCGCGCACGAGGCGGTCCTCGTCTGGGAGGAGCGGCGCGCGCGTCGTGAGGTGCGCGGCACGGCGAACCGGCTCGCCAACTTCGACGACGCCAACCTGCGCCGCTCGGCGCGCGCCGCCGTCGCGGCGGGCGCCCGGGTCGAGCGGGCGTTCGAGATCCTGGGGCCCGACCTGCCCGAGCACCTCCGCGAGGCCGGCGAGCTGCGCCTCGCGCACAAGCAGGCGTCGCTCGAGGAGCTCGGTCAGCTCGCCGACCCGCCGCTCACCAAGGACGCCGTCGCGGGGCGCATCCGGCGCCTGCTCTCGACGGCGGACAAGCGCGCCGCCGAGCTCGGCATCCCGGACACCGAGGCGGGGCTGAGCCCGGAGCTGCTCGACCTCTGAGGAGCGCGGCCCTCCGCCCGCGACCGTCGCGCCGCGCGCCCGACGCCGCGGCGCCCGTCCCCTGGACGTCACGCACCGGCGGGACGATGGTCCCGAAGCATGGGATTCAGGTCACATGACGGAGTGGTGTTGGTATAGGCTCGTCAGTGTCAGGTGACAACGACGTGCTCCTTCGCTGACACCCCTCGTGGGCGTGGGTGGTCCCGGCTGTCGCCGTGACGGTCCACGAGCACGGAGGGTGCTGTGCCGGGATCCGGGCAGCGGGGCACGGGCGCGATCACCACCTGCGTACGACGGCGTACGTGATCGTTCGGCATCAACCGTGTGCGTCGGGACAACCGGCGCGCCCTGAGGAGGGCATTGTGACCATCCGCGTCGGTATCAACGGCTTCGGTCGTATCGGACGGAACTTCTACCGCGCCATCGTCGAGTCGGGCGCCGACATCGAGATCGTCGGCGTGAACGACCTCACGGACAACAAGACGCTCGCGCACCTGCTCAAGTACGACACGGTCCTCGGCCGTTTCCCGCTGAGCGTGGACTTCGACGACGACAACATCGTCGTCGACGGCAAGAAGATCCGTGCGCTCGCGGAGCGCGACCCGGCGAACCTCCCCTGGGGCGAGCTCGGCGCCGACATCGTCATCGAGTCGACCGGCTTCTTCACCGACGCGACCAAGGCGAAGGCGCACATCGACGCCGGCGCCAAGAAGGTCATCATCTCGGCCCCGGCCAAGAACGAGGACGCCACGTTCGTCATGGGCGTGAACTCGGACCAGTACGACCCGGCCGCGCACCACATCATCTCGAACGCGTCGTGCACCACGAACTGCCTCGCCCCGCTGGCCAAGGCGCTCAACGACTCGATCGGCATCGAGCGTGGTCTCATGACCACGATCCACGCCTACACGGGTGACCAGAACCTCCAGGACGGCCCGCACCGCGACCTGCGTCGTGCCCGCGCCGCCGCGCAGAACATCGTCCCGACCTCGACGGGTGCGGCCAAGGCCGTGTCGCTCGTCCTGCCCGAGCTCAAGGGCAAGCTGGACGGCTACGCGCTGCGCGTCCCGGTCATCACGGGCTCGGCGACCGACCTCACCTTCACCGCCTCGCGCGAGGTCACGGTGGACGAGGTCAACGCCGCGCTCAAGGCGGCGGCCGAGGGCCCGCTCAAGGGCATCCTCGAGTACGTCGACGACGAGATCGTGTCGAGCGACATCGTCACCAACCCGCACCAGAGCATCTTCGACTCGAAGCTCACGAAGGTGATCGGCGACCAGGTCAAGGTCGTCTCCTGGTACGACAACGAGTGGGGCTACTCGAACAGCCTCGTCGCGCTGACCGCCCTGGTCGGCGAGAAGCTCTGAGCCACCTGCTGACGCAGCACATCCCTGCGTAGCACCATGCGTCCGCGTGCGCGTCCCGGCACCGCCCGGTGACGCGCACGCGGACGTCCTCATGTGCGGGCCGGGCCGGCTGCCGGCAGGCGTCCCGCACGACGGCGACAGAACCGTAGGAGACCGCATGAAGACCATCGACTCCCTGGGCGACCTGCGCGGCAAGCGCGTCCTCGTCCGCTCCGACTTCAACGTCCCGCTCGACGGGACGACCATCACGGACGACGGGCGCATCCGCGCCGCGCTCCCGACGCTGAAGAAGCTGACCGACGCGGGCGCGAAGGTCATCGTCACCGCGCACCTCGGCCGCCCCAAGGGCGAGCCGGACCCGAAGTACTCCCTCGCGCCCGTCGCGGCCCGCCTGGGCGAGCTGCTCGGCGTGCCGGTGCACCTGGCGCAGGACGTCGTCGGCGACTCGGCGCGCGAGACGGTCGCCGCGCTCGGCGACGGCGAGGTCGCGCTGCTGGAGAACATCCGGTTCGACCCGCGCGAGACGTCGAAGGACGACGCGGAGCGCCAGGCGCTCGCCCGCGACCTCGCGCAGCTCGCGGACGTCTTCGTCTCCGACGGCTTCGGCGTCGTGCACCGCAAGCAGGCGTCGGTCTACGACGTCGCGCAGGTGCTCCCGTCCGCGGTGGGCGAGCTCGTCCTCAAGGAGGTCGACTCGCTGCGCAAGGCGACGGAGGACCCGCAGCGCCCCTACGCGGTCGTGCTCGGCGGCTCGAAGGTCTCCGACAAGCTGGGCGTCATCGCGAACCTGCTCACCAAGGCGGACCGCCTGCTCATCGGCGGCGGCATGGTGTTCACGTTCCTCGCGGCGAAGGGCTACGGCGTCGGGAAGTCCCTCCTCGAGGAGGACCAGATCGACACGGTCAAGGGCTACCTCGCGGACGCGGAGAAGAACGGCGTCGAGATCGTCCTGCCGACGGACATCGTGGTGGCCGACGCGTTCGCCGCGGACTCGCCGCACGAGGTCGTCGCCGCGGACGCGATCCCGGCCGACAAGATCGGCCTCGACATCGGCCCCGAGTCGGCCAAGCTCTTCGCGAGCAAGATCGTCGACGCGAAGACCGTCGTCTGGAACGGCCCCGCCGGCGTGTTCGAGTTCGAGGCGTTCTCGGGCGGGACGCGCGCCGTGGCCCAGGCCCTGGTCGACGCGACGGCGAACGGCGCGTTCACCATCGTCGGCGGCGGCGACTCGGCCGCCGCGGTCCGCATCCTCGGCTTCGACGAGGCGGGCTTCAGCCACATCTCGACCGGTGGCGGCGCGAGCCTCGAGTTCCTCGAGGGCAAGGACCTGCCGGGGATCTCCGTCCTCGAGGGCTGACCGCCCCCCGTACCCCTCCGCGCCGCCCGCTCCCGCGGGCGGCGCGGGCCCCACAGAGAGAAGAAGGACCCGTGGCGAACACCCGCACCCCGCTCATGGCGGGCAACTGGAAGATGAACCTGGACCACCACCAGGCGACCCACACCGTGCAGAAGCTCGCGTGGACCCTCAAGGACGCGAAGCACGACTACGCGGCCGTCGAGGTCGCCGTGCTGCCGCCGTTCACCGACCTCCGGTCGGTGCAGACGCTCGTGGACGCGGACAAGCTCGAGCTCAAGTACGGCGCGCAGGACGTCTCGGCGCACGCCGAGGGCGCGTACACGGGCGAGATCTCGGCGTCGATGCTGGCCAAGCTCGGCGTGAGCTACGTCGCCATCGGGCACTCAGAGCGCCGCCAGTACCACGGCGAGACCGACGCCCTGGTGAACGAGAAGATCGTCGCCGCCGTGGGTCAGGGCATCGCCCCGATCCTGTGCGTGGGCGAGGGCCTGGACGTGCGCAAGGCTGGCGAGCAGATCCCCTACACGCTCGCCCAGGTCGAGGGCGCCCTCGCGGGCATCCCCGCCCCCCAGCTCGCGACGCTCGTCATCGCGTACGAGCCCGTGTGGGCCATCGGCACGGGCGAGGTCGCGACGCCCGAGGACGCCCAGGAGGTCTGCGGTGCGATCCGCGGCGCCCTCGGCGACCTGTACGACGCGGACCTCGCGAACGCGACGCGCGTCCTGTACGGCGGCTCGGTGAAGTCGTCGAACGTGGCCGCGATCATGGCCCAGCCGGACGTCGACGGCGCGCTCGTCGGCGGCGCGAGCCTCGACCCCGAGGAGTTCGCGAAGATCGCGCGCTACCAGTCGCACGCGACCGGCGCCTGACCTCCGCCTCGCACCCCGCACCGACGGCCCCGGGACCGCGTCCCGGGGCCGTCGGCCGCCGTCCGGGGACGGCGGCGGACGGGGTTGGCCGCGGCGGCCCCACGTCGCCTACTCTTGTCCCCTGTGCCGCGGGTCACGCCCGCGCACGACAACCGTGCGGTCGGTCCCGACATCGGTCGGGCCGGCCCTGAGCCTCAAGGACGTACTCGTGGACGTGCTGCGCATCATCCTCCAGATCCTGCTGGTGCTGACCAGCGCCTTCCTCACCCTGCTCGTGCTCATGCACAAGGGGAAGGGTGGCGGCCTCTCCGACATGTTCGGCGGCGGGATCTCGAGCTCCGTGGGCAGCTCCGGCGTCGCCGAGCGCAACCTCAACCGCATCACCGTGGCGTTCGCCCTCGTCTGGGCCGTCGTCATCGTGCTCCTGGGTCTCCTCCAGAAGGTCGTCTGACCGCACGCGCCCACCGGGGCGTCGTCGGGACGGCAGGAGAGTCCGCAGTCGGCAGGGGGCAAGCCGCGCACGGTCGCGCGGTCCGGGCAGGAACGAGTGCCGACGGCGGCACGGACGGGGGAGAGAGCACGTGGCAGGTGGTAACGCGATCCGAGGGTCGCGCGTCGGGGCGGGACCGCTCGGGGAGTCGGAGCGCGGCGAGATCGCGCCGCGCTTCTGGGTGTCGTACTGGTGCGCCAACGGCCACGAGACGCGACCCAGCTTCTCGTCGGAGGCGGGCATCGAGGCGCCGGAGACCTGGGACTGCCCGCGGTGCGGGTTCCCGGCCGGTCAGGACCAGGAGCACCCGCCGACGCCGTCGCGCAACGAGCCCTACAAGACGCACCTCGCGTACGTGAAGGAGCGGCGCAGCGACGAGGACGGCGTCGCGATCCTCGACGAGGCGCTCGCCGCGCTGCGCGCCCGCCGCGGCCGCTGAACCCGGCCGGGACGGTCCGGGTAGCGGCTCAGCCGCGCACGCGCGCGAGCACGAAGCCGTCGTAGCCCTTGGACCCGACGGTCTGCACGGCCGTGGCGTCGAGGCGCGGGTCCGCGACGACGCGATCCGCCATCTCCCGCACGCCGAGCACGTTCGGGTCGGTGCTCGCCGCGTCCGCGACGGCCCCGCCGCGGACGGTGTTGTCCACGACGAGGAGCGTCCCGGGGCGCGAGAGCCGCAGCGCGAGGTCGAGGTAGACCGGGTTCGAGGGCTTGTCGGCGTCGACGAACACGAGGTCGAACGGCGCGGCGCCGTCCGCGACGAGCCCTCGCAGCGTGTCCGCGGCCGGTCCGACGACGACGTCCACCGTTCCGGAGAGCCCGGCCGCGGCCAGGGACTCGCGCGCGACGGCGGCGTGGGCCGGGTCGATCTCGCACGTGACGAGCGTGCCGTCGGCGGGAAGGGCCCGGGCGAGCCAGATCGTCGAGTAGCCGCCCAGGGTGCCGACCTCGAGGATGCGCCGCGCGCCCGACGCGAGCGCGAGGAGCTGCAGCAGCCGACCCTGGGCGGGGGAGACCTGGATCTCGGGGAGACCGGCGTCCCGGGCGCGCGCCGACGCGGCGGCGAGCACGTCGTCCTCGGCCACCAGGGGCGCGAAGTACGCGTCGACGGCGTCCCACGTGGCCGCGGGGTCCGCCGGGTGCTCGCCGCCGGTCGTCACGCGCGACCCTCGTCCATCTCGGTCGGGGTCCCGGTGCCGGCCGCGGCGACGTCGACGAGCCACAGCGTGGCCTCCGTCCCCGCGACCGCGGCGGCCGGGGTCTCGCGCGTCGGCGCGCCGGCGAGCGCCGACGCGACCGCGGGCGCCTTCTCGGCTCCCGCCGCGACGACCCACACCTGACGGGCCCGCGCGATCGCCTCGAACGTCAGCGTGACGCGCTCGGGCGGCGGCTTGGGGGAGCCGTGGACGCCCGCCGTCGGGGTGCCCGTGACGTCGAGCCCGGGGTGGTCGGGGAAGAGCGACGCGACGTGGCCGTCAGGGCCCATGCCGAGCAGCAGGACGTCGAAGGCCGGGACCCGCTCGCCGTCCGGCGCGTGCTCCGCGAGCGTGGCCGCGTACGCGGTCGCCGACTCCTCGGGGGTCGCGGCCGCGTCCGCGGCCGGCATCGGGTGCACGTTCTCGGGCGGGAGGTGCGGCAGGTGGTCGAGCAGCGCCGCGCGCGCCTGCGTCTCGTTGCGCTCGCCGTCGCCCGACGCGAGGAAGCGCTCGTCGCCCCACCACACGTGCACACCCGACCAGTCGACGGCGTCGCGCGCCGGGTGGCGCGCGAGCGCGGCCAGGCTCGCGATCCCGACGGTCCCGCCCGTCAGCACGACGTGCACGGGCCGGCGGACCGACTGCACGTCGAGCAGGCGGGTCACGAGCCGCGACGCCACCGCCTCGGCGAGCACGCCGGCGTCGGGGTGCACGACGACGAGGCGCGCCGGGGTGCCCGGCCCCGCGGCGGTCACGCGCCCACCTTCTGCAGGCCCTTGGTGAGCACCTCGCCGTAGATCTCGTCGGGGTCCAGGCGTCGCAGCTCCTCGATGAGGGCCTCGCTGAGCGTCCGGATGGGCAGCGCGACGCGGCGGTCGGGCTTGCCCGGCTGGCTGATCGTCACCGTGCGGCCGTCGGGGCGGTCGAGGACGATCGGCCCGCTCTTGCGCTCGAGGGTCACGCGCGTGATCGCCTCGGCGCCGCGCCGTCGCACCACCTGCGCCGGGCAGCGCAGGCGGGAGCCCAGCCACGCGGCGAGCAGGTCGAGCGACGTGTGCTTCGCCTGGCCCTCGACGACGACGCTCGTCACCGGCTCGTAGGGCGGCTGGTCGAGCGCCGCGGCGATGAGGCCGCGCCACAGCGTAACGCGGGCCCACGCGAGGTCGGAGTCGCCCGGGCCGTACGTCTGCGCGAGCTGCGCGAGCGTCGCCTCGGGGTCCTTCGCCGTGATCGAGTCGGTGATGCGCCGCTGCGCCATGGCGCCGACCGGGTCGTCGTCGGGGGACGCGGGCGGCTGGCCCGGCCACCACACGACGATGGGCGCGTCGGGCAGCAGGAGCGGCATGACGAGCGTGTCCGCGTGCTCGAGCAGCGGCCCGGCGGTGCGGAGCACGACCACCTCGGACGCGCCCGCGTCGCCGCCGACGCGGATCTGCGCGTCGAGGTGCGGCGTCGCGCTGCGCCCGGACGGCGCGACGACGATGACGCGGCACGGGTGCTCGCGGCTCGCGTCGTTCGCGGCCTCGATCGACGTCTCGACGTCGGACTCGCGCGCGATGACGACGAGCGTGAGGACGCGGCCCAGCGCGATCGCGCCGCCCTCGTCGCGCAGGCGCACGAGGCGCTTGTTCACCGCGTTCGTCGTCGTGTCGGGCAGGTCGATGATCATCGCGGGGTCCTCGCCGGTCGGAGGGTCGTGCCGCGTACCGGCGCACGACGGGGTCGGGGGGTCTCTCGGGTGCGCGCGGCCCGCTCGGCGGGCGCCGGGGCGCTCACGGGCGCCGCCAGGCGCGGCCGTCGCGCGCGAGCATCGCGTCGGCGGACTCCGGCCCCCACGTGCCCGACCGGTACGGCTCGGGCTTGCCCTTCGCGGCCCAGTGCGCGGTGATCGGGTCGAGGATCTTCCAGGAGAGCTCGACCTCCTCGCGCGTGGGGAACAGCGGCGGGTCGCCGAGCAGGACGTCGAGGATGAGGCGCTCGTACGCCTCCGGCGACGACTCCGTGAACGCGTGCCCGTAGCCGAAGTCCATCGTCACGTCGCGGACCTCCATCGCGGTGCCCGGGACCTTGGCGCCGAAGCGCATCGTCACGCCCTCGTCCGGCTGGACGCGGATCACGAGCGCGTTGTTCCCGAGGTCCGACGCCTGCGAGCTCTCGAACGGCAGGTGCGGGGCCTTCTTGAACACGACGGCGACCTCGGTCACGCGGCGCCCGAGGCGCTTGCCCGTGCGCAGGTAGAAGGGGACGCCCGCCCAGCGGCGGTTGTCGATGTCGACGCGGACCGCCGCGTACGTCTCCGTGGTGGAGGTGTCGGGGATGCCGTCCTCCTCGAGGAAGCCGATGACCTCCTCGCCGCCCTGCCAGCCGGCGGCGTACTGCCCGCGGGCCGTGTGCCGGGACAGCTCGCGCGGCAGCCGCACGGCGGAGAGCGCCTTGATCTTCTCGGCCCGCAGCGAGGGCGCGTCGAACGACACCGGCTCCTCCATCGCGACGAGCGCGAGCAGCTGGAGCAGGTGGTTCTGGATGACGTCGCGCGCGGCGCCGATGCCGTCGTAGTAGCCGGCGCGGCCCCCGATGCCGATGTCCTCGGCCATCGTGATCTGCACGTGGTCGACGTAGTTCGCGTTCCAGATGGGCTCGAACATCTGGTTGGCGAAGCGCAGGGCGAGGAGGTTCTGGACCGTCTCCTTGCCGAGGTAGTGGTCGATGCGGAAGACCGAGTCGGGCGGGAAGACCTCCGACACGACGGCGTCGAGCTCGCGCGCGCTCGCGAGGTCGTGGCCGAACGGCTTCTCGATGACCACGCGCCGCCACGCGTCCTCCGCCGAGCGGGACAGCCCCGACTCGGCGAGCTGGCGGCACACGACGGGGAACGCGCTCGGCGGGACCGACAGGTAGAACGCGTGGTTGCCGCCCGTGCCGCGCTCGGCGTCGAGCGTCTCGACCGTCTCGCGCAGGCGCTCGAACGCCTCGTCGTCGTCGAACGAGCCCTGGACGAACCGGATGCCCTCGGAGAGCTGGCGCCACGTCGCCTCGCGGAACGGCGTGCGCGCGTGCTCCTTGACGGCGTCGTGCACGACCTGCGCGAAGTCCTGGTCCTCCCAGTCGCGGCGCGCGAAGCCCGTGAGCGCGAAGCCCGGGGGGAGCAGGCCGCGGTTGGCGAGGTCGTAGACGGCGGGCATGAGCTTCTTGCGGGCGAGGTCGCCCGTGACGCCGAAGATGACGAGCCCGCACGGGCCCGCGATCCGGGGCAGGCGCAGGTCGAGGGGGTCGCGCAGAGGGTTGTGCTCTGGCGTGATCTTGGCCGGTCTCACCTGGTGGCACCGTTCCGTTCGGGGAGGGGTCGGAGGACTGCAGAAGGGCTTGGGCGTCTGCGGATCATAGGGGCGTCGCGACGGGGTGCGCCGCCGTTCCCGCAGGTCGGACGCGCGGCCGGGACGCCGGCCGCGCGCCGGAGGTCAGGAGGAGGCGAGGCGGCGGAGGTTGTCGCGCGTCGTGGCGAGGAGCTCGGTCCAGCTGTCCTCGAACTTGCGCACGCCCTCGGCCTCGAGGCGGTCGGTGACCTCGACGAGGGAGACGCCGAACGACTCGACGGTCTCGATCGTGCGCCGCGACGCGGTCGCCGTGCCGGTGACCGTGTCGCCCGTCACGACGCCGTGGTCCGCGAACGCCTGGAGCGTCGCCTCGGGCATGGTGTTCACGACGCCGTCCGTGACGAGCTCGTCGACGTACATCGTGTCGCGGTACTCGGGGTTCTTCACGCCCGTCGAGGCCCACAGGGGACGCTGGGGCTGCGCGCCGGACGCGACGAGCGAGCGCCAGCGGTCCGTCTGGCGGAACTCCTCGTAGGCCTCGAACGCGAGGCGCGCGTTCGCGACGGCGGTCTGCCCGCGCAGGTCGAGCGCCTCGGGCGTCCCGACCTTCTCGAGCGCGGCGTCCACCGCGGTGTCGACGCGCGAGACGAAGAACGAGGCGACGGAGCCCACGGGCGCAAGGTCGACGCCGTCGGCGCGCGCCTGCTCCAGCCCGATCGCGAACGCCTCCATGACCGCGCGGTAGCGCGCGAGGGAGAAGATGAGGGTCACGTTGACGCTGATGCCCTGCGCGAGCGTGCGCGTGATCGCGTCGAGGCCCGCGACCGTCGCCGGGATCTTGATGTAGACGTTCGGGCGGTCGATCGTGCGCCACAGGCGCTCCGCCGTGACGACCGTCGCGTCGGCGTCGTGGGCGAGTCGCGGGTCGACCTCGATCGAGACGCGCCCGTCGACGCCGTCGGTGGCGTCGTAGACGGGGCGCAGGAGGTCGGCGGCGGTGCGCACGTCGTCCGTGGTGATGCGCTCGACGGCGGCCTCCACGGCCGCGTCGTCGGTGCCCGCGGCCGCGAGGTCGGCGAGCTGGGCGTCGTAGGCGTCGCCCTTCGCGAGCGCCGACGCGAAGATCGTGGGGTTCGTGGTCACGCCGACGACGCCGCGCGTCGCCACGAGCTCGGCGAGGTTGCCGGTGCGCAGCCGTTCTCGGGAGAGGTCGTCGAGCCAGATCGACACGCCCGCTCCCGTGAGCTGCTCGATGGGGCCGGGGACGGTGGTGGGCTGCGTCATCGGACTTCCTCTCGTGGTGCTCTCGCTGCGGGCGTGCGCCCGGGTCGCCGCTCGTGACGGTCGTCCGGGGTGTCCCGAGGTGGGGCCGCGTGCACGGCCCCACCTCGGAATCTACGAAGGGTCAGCGCAGGTCGCCAGTGCCGCCCTCCGAGGGGGTGGGCTCGGCGCCCGGGGCGTCGTCGCCGCGCGCCGCGGCGATCGACTCGCGCGCCGCCGTCGCGACGGCCTCGGACGTGATGCCGAACTCGCGGTACAGCACCTGGTAGTCCGCGGACGCGCCGTAGTGCTCGAGGCTCACGGAGCGGCCGGCGTCACCGACGAGCTCGCGCCAGCCCTGCGCGACGCCCGCCTCGACCGAGACGCGCGCGCGGACGGCGGACGGCAGGACCGACTCGCGGTAGGCGTCGTCCTGGCCGTCGAACCACTCGCGGCTCGGCAGCGACACGACGCGCGCCTGCACGCCCTCGGCCGCGAGGATCTCGCGCGCCTCGACGGCGAGCTGCACCTCGGAGCCGGTGCCGATGAGGATGACGTCCGGCGTGCCCTCGGTGTCGAGCAGCACGTAGCCGCCGCGCGCCGTGCCGGACGCGTCGGCGTAGCCGTCGGTCCCGCGCGGGAACGTCGGCACGTTCTGGCGCGTGAGGATGAGGCCCGCCGGGCGCTCGGTGTTCTCGAGCACGGTGCGCCAGGCCCACGCGGTCTCGTTCGCGTCGGCCGGGCGCACGACGTCGAGGCCCGGGATCGCGCGCAGCGCCGCGAGGTGCTCGACGGGCTGGTGCGTCGGGCCGTCCTCGCCGAGGCCGATCGAGTCGTGCGTCCACACGAACGTCGTCGGGATCTCCATGAGGGCGGCGAGCCGGACGGCGGGACGCATGTAGTCGCTGAACTGGAGGAACGTGCCGCCGTAGGCGCGCGTGCCGCCGTGCAGGACGATGCCGTTGAGGATCGCGCCCATGGCGTGCTCGCGGATGCCGAAGTGCAGCGTGCGGCCGTACTCGTGGCCCGGGAACTTCTTCGTCGCGTGCTCGGCCGGCACGAACGACGGCTCGCCGTCCATCGTCGTGTTGTTCGAGCCCGCGAGGTCGGCGGAGCCGCCCCAGAGCTCGGGCAGCACGTCCTTGAGCGCGGTGAGGACCTTGCCGGACGCGGAGCGCGTCGCGACGGCCTTGCCCGCCTCGAACGTGGGCAGCGCGTCCTCCCAGCCGGCCGGGAGCTCGCGGCGCGAGAGGCGGTCGAGCAGCTCCGCGCCGGACGGGTTGGCGGTCTTCCACGCCTCGAACGCCCGGTCCCAGGCGGCGCGGGCGTCGGCCTGGCGCTCGCCGACGGCGCGCGTGTACGCGAGCACCTCGTCGTCGATCGCGAAGCTCGCCTCGGGGTCGAGGCCGAGCTCGACCTTGAGGCCCTTGATCTCGTCGGCGCCCATGGCGGAGCCGTGGATGCCGCCGGTGTTCTGCTTCGTGGGCGACGGGTACCCGATGATCGTGCGCAGCGCGATGATCGACGGCTTGCCCGTCTCGGCCTTGGCGGCCTCGATCGCGGCGTGCAGCGCGTCGACGTCCTCCGCGTAGCCCGTGCCGCCGTTGGTCCAGTCGACGCGCTGGGTGTGCCAGCCGTACGCCGCGTAGCGCGCGAGGACGTCCTCGGTGAACGCGATGTCCGTGTCGTCCTCGATCGAGATCTTGTTGTCGTCCCAGATCACGACGAGGTTGCCGAGCTGCTGGTGGCCCGCGAGCGAGGAGGCCTCGCTCGTCACGCCCTCCTGCAGGTCGCCGTCGGAGGCGATGACGTAGACGTGGTGGTCGAACGGCGACTCGCCCGGCGTGGTCGACGGGTCGAGCAGGCCGCGCTCGCGGCGCGCCGCGAACGCCATGCCGACCGACGACGCGAGGCCCTGGCCGAGCGGGCCGGTCGTGATCTCGACGCCGCGGGTGTGCTTGTACTCGGGGTGGCCGGGGGTCTTGGAGCCCCACGTGCGCAGCGCCTCGATGTCCTCCATCTCGAGGCCGTACCCGGCGAGGAGGAGCTGGAGGTAGATCGTCAGCGACGAGTGGCCCGCGGAGAGCACGAACCGGTCACGACCGACCCAGTGGTCGTCGGACGGGTCGTGGCGCATGACCTTCTGGAACAGCAGGTACGCGGCGGGGGCCAGCGAGATCGCGGTGCCCGGGTGGCCGTTGCCCACCTTCTCCACGGCGTCGGCGGCGAGCGCCTTGATCGTCTTGACGGCCCGGTCGTCCAGGTCCGTCCAGTCCAGGGGCGTGTGAGCAGGGGACAACGCGTTCACCGAACCTCATTCCCGTCCGGAGCGCGCGCCCCGGATCCTCGCGACAACTCGAAGCAACCGTTGAACATTTCCCGGCCTCACGCCTCAGGGGGCGGGGCGGCCCGGTGCCCGTCGCGCGGCCCGGAGGCCACGTCCGTGGCGGGCGGTCCGACGCGGGACGGTCGCGGGCACCAGCCTATACGCGTGGGCCGTTCCCGGCCGGGCGGTGCCCACGTGCTGGATTTCGGTCGGATGTCACACAATCGCCCGGCCCGTCCGGTCGGCCCCCGCGCAGGCGGGGACGTACGATGAGCGAGGACGGCCGGCGGTCCGTCCCAGCTCGCCCCCCACCTCAGAACGGAACACCGAAGCGCGTGCACACCACGAGCCAGGCACCGATCGACGGGACCGGAAGCCCGTCGAGCGCCGCGTCGACCCAGCAGCCGTCCTCTCCGACGGCCCCCGCGACCTCCGTCGCCCCGACGGCCGAGGTCGCCGGCGCGACCCGCGCGCTGCGCGAGCGGGTCGGCGCCTACGTCGCCCTCACCAAGCCGCGCATCATCGAGCTCCTCCTCGTCACGACGGTCCCGACGATGTTCCTGGCACAGGGCGGGCTGCCCGGGCTGGGCCTCATCCTCGCGACGCTCGTCGGCGGCACGCTCGCCGCGGCCTCCGCGAACGTCTACAACTGCTACCTCGACCGCGACATCGACGAGGTCATGAACCGCACCAAGCGGCGCCCGCTCGTCACGGGCGAGATCACCCCGCGCGCGGCGCTCGTGTTCGCGACCGTCCTCGGCGTGGTGTCGCTGGTCTGGTTCGCGCTGCTGGTCAACGTCGTCTCCGCGTGGCTGACGTTCGGGGCGATCGCGATCTACGTCGTCGGCTACACGATGATCCTCAAGCGCCGCACCCCGCAGAACATCGTGTGGGGCGGCATCGCGGGCTGCATGCCGGTGCTCATCGGCTGGTCGGCGGTCACGGGCTCGCTGAGCTGGGCGGCGCTCGCGCTGTTCCTCGTCATCTTCTTCTGGACCCCGCCGCACTACTGGCCGCTGTCGATGAAGTTCAAGCGCGACTACGCGAACGCGGGCGTCCCGATGCTCCCCGTCGTCGCGGACGACAGCCGGGTCGCGCGGGAGATGATCCTCTACGGCGTCGCGATGGTCGCCTCGTCGCTCGCGCTGTGGCCGCTCGCCGGGATGACCTGGGTCTACGGCGTCGTCGCCACGGCCCTGGGCGCCTGGTTCCTGTCGTCGTGCGTGACGATGCTGCGCCGGGCGCGCGACAAGGCCGACGGCAAGGGCGGCAAGGTGGGGGAGATGAAGGTCTTCCACGCGTCCATCACGTACCTGACCCTGCTCTTCGTCGCGGTGGCGGTCGACGTCTTCCTGCCACTGTGAGCCCGGTCGTCCCGGGCGGGCAGTGACGCCATGAGCCCCGGCGAGGCCCACGTGCCCGAGGCGCTGGACCGCGCCGCGCGCGAGTACCTGGCGCACCTCGCCGTCGAGCGCGGGCTGTCCGCCAACACGGTCGCGGCCTACCGCCGCGACCTCGCGCGCTACGTCGCGTTCCTCGCGTCGCGCGGGAACCACGCCGTGCGCGACGTCGAGGCGGACGACGTCGCCGACTACGTCACCGCGCTGCGCACCGGGGCCGACGGCGGCGCGCCCCTGTCGCCGTCGTCGACCGCCCGGTCGGTGGCGGCCGTGCGCGGCTGGCACCGCTTCTGCGCGGCCGAGGGCCTGGCCGACGCCGACGCGTCGGCCGACGTCCGTCCGCCCGCCCAGGGCAGGCGGCTGCCGAAGGCCATCTCTACCGACGAGGTCGCACGCATCCTCGAGGCGTCCGGCGTCGGGGACGGGCCCGGCCCCCTGCGCGACCGCGCGCTCCTGGAGCTCGTGTACTCGACCGGCGCGCGCATCACCGAGGCGGTGAGCCTCGACGTCGACGACCTGGACCTCGACAGCGGCGCCGTGCGCCTCCTGGGCAAGGGCGGCAAGGAGCGCGTGGTGCCCGTCGGGTCGTTCGCGCGCCGCGCCCTCGACGCCTACCTCGTGCGCGGGCGCGCCGCGCTCGCCGCGAACGGGCGGGGGACGCCCGCGGTGTTCCTCAACACGCGCGGCGCGCGCCTGTCCCGGCAGAGCGCGTGGGCCGTGCTGCGCACCGCGGCCGAGCGCGCCGGGATCGAGCACCCCGAACGCATCTCGCCGCACACGCTGCGGCACTCGTTCGCGACCCACCTGCTCGCCGGCGGCGCGGACGTGCGCGTCGTGCAGGAGCTGCTGGGCCACGCGTCGGTCACCACGACCCAGATCTACACGCTCGTGACGCCCGACACGCTGCGCGAGGTCTACGCGGCCGCGCACCCCCGCGCGCTGGGCTGATCCCGCGCCGCGACGGGGCCATAGCGCCCCCCGGCACCGCCGCAGCACCGCCGCCAGTACCGCCGCGCCGCGTCGTCCCGGAACGCGGCGCGCGGGCGCGTACGCACGGGACCGGGCGAGGTCCTGCGATACCGTGGCGGACGTGAGCAGCCAGGCCGAGACCCAGCCCGAGACGCGCGGCGCGCACGGCTCGCACGGCGACGCCGTCCGTCCGGTCGTCCCGCAGACCTCCGCCGAGGGGAACGCGGCGCCTCCCGCCGACCGCCCCGTCGAGCAGCCCGCGGACCGTTCGGCCGCCGCCGAACCGCGCGTCGACGTCGTCGGCCGCACCCTGCCGGAGTTCCCCGTCCCGGCCTCGCTCGCCGCGCACGGCCCGGGCCGCATCATCGCCATGTGCAACCAGAAGGGCGGCGTCGGCAAGACGACGACGACCATCAACCTGGGCGCCGCGCTCGCCGAGTACGGGCGCAAGGTCCTGCTCGTCGACTTCGACCCGCAGGGCGCCGCGTCCGTCGGCCTCGGCGTGAACCCGCACGAGCTCGACCGCACGGTCTACAACCTGCTCATGGAGCGCGGCGCGGACATCCACGACGTGCTCGTGAGCACCGACGTCGAGAACCTCGACCTGCTGCCCGCGAACATCGACCTCTCGGCCGCCGAGGTGCAGCTCGTGGGCGAGGTCGCGCGCGAGTCCGTCCTGTCGCGCGTCCTGCGCCCGGTCGTGGACGACTACGACGTGATCCTCGTCGACTGCCAGCCCTCGCTCGGCCTGCTCACCGTGAACGCGCTCACCGCCGCGCACGGCGTGCTCATCCCGCTCGAGTGCGAGTTCTTCGCGCTGCGCGGCGTCGCTCTGCTCGTCGAGACGATCGAGAAGGTGCGTGACCGGCTCAACCCGCGCCTCGACGTCGACGGCATCCTCGCCACGATGTTCGACTCGCGGACGCTGCACTCGCGCGAGGTCGTCGCGCGCGTGCACGAGGCGTTCGGCGACAAGCTGCTCCACACCGTGATCGGGCGCACCGTGAAGTTCCCGGACGCGTCCGTCGCGGCCGAGCCCATCACCGTGTACGCGCCGAACCACCCGGGCGCCGTCGCGTACCGGCAGCTCGCCCGGGAGCTGGTCGCCCGTGGCGACGCCGCCTGAGCCGCCACCACCGACGGAGCCGCCCGCGCGGGCCGGGTTCGAGGTCCGGCTCGACAACTTCAGCGGGCCCTTCGACCTGCTGCTGTCGCTCATCACGAAGCACAAGCTCGACATCACCGAGGTCGCGCTCGCGCGCGTGACGGACGACTTCATCGCGTACATCCGCGCGGCCGAGCGCGCCGCCGCCGTCGCGCGGGCCGGGGGGGAGGACCACCCCGGCTGGGACCTCGGCACCGCGAGCGAGTTCCTCGTCGTCGCCGCGACGCTGCTCGACCTCAAGGCGGCCCGGCTGCTGCCGACGGGCAGCGTCGAGGACGACGAGGACCTGGCGCTCCTGGAGGCCCGCGACCTGCTCTTCGCGCGGCTGCTGCAGTACCGCGCGTACAAGGACGTGTCGGGCCTGCTCGCCGAGCGGCTCGAGAGCGCCGGGCGCCGGTTCCCGCGCGTCGTGCAGCTCGAGCCGCACCTGGCCGCCCTGCTGCCCGAGCTCGTGTGGACCATGGGTCCGGACCAGCTCGCCGTGCTCGCGGCCCGCGCGCTCGCCCCCAAGGCGCCGCCGCCCGGCGTCTCGCTCGACCACCTGCACGCCCCCGCCGTCAGCGTGCGCGAGCAGGCGGGGATCGTCGTCGACCGCGTGCGCAGCCACGGCACGACGACGTTCCGCGCCCTCGTCGCGGACGCGGGGGAGACCGCCGTGGTCGTCGCGCGGTTCCTCGCGCTGCTCGAGCTGTTCCGCCAGGCGCTCGTCGCGTTCGACCAGGTGACGCCGCTCGGCGAGCTCACCGTGCGGTGGTCGGGCGACGACGACGCGGCCGAGCCGCCGCTCGCCGACGTCGGCAGCGAGTTCGACGAGGGCGACGAGCCCGACCCGGCGGACGCCCTCGCCACCACCGACCAGGAGGTCCCCGCGTGACGCAGCCCGACGACGGCCCGGCCCCGGACGACGCCCGCCCGCCCGCCGTGCACGACCTCCCGGGCGGTCTGCCGTCCGCGCTCGAGGCCGTGCTCATGGTCGCGGACGAGCCGATCCCACCGGTCGAGCTCGCGGCGGCGCTCGCGGTCCCGGTCGACGAGGTGCTGGACGCGCTGCACGAGCTCGCGGCCGAGTACCGCGGCGACGACGGCGGTCGGCCTCGCGGGTTCGAGCTGCGCGCGGCGGGCGGCGGGTGGCGCGTGTACTCCGCGCCCGCGCACGCCGAGGTCGTGGGTCGGTTCGTGCAGGGCGGCCAGACGGCCCGGCTCACGCAGGCGGCGTTGGAGACTCTGGCCGTGATCGCGTACCGTCAACCGGTCAGCCGCGGCCAGGTGTCGGCGGTGCGAGGGGTCAACGTGGACGGCGTGGTGCGCACGCTCGTGGCGCGCGGGCTCGTGGCCGAGGTCGGCCAGGACCCGCACACCGGCGCCGGCCTCTTCGGCACCACGGGGTACTTCCTCGAGCGCATGGGTTTCACGTCGCTCGACGAGCTCCCCCCGCTCGCGCCGCACCTGCCGGACATGGACGACCTCGAGGGCCTCGACGGGCTCGCCGACCTGCGCGCTCCCGCGCGGCCGACGGGCGTCGCGGCGCCGACGGACGCTCCCGGCGTCGCGGCTGACGACGCGGACGGCGCACCGGCGCCGACCGCCACGACACCCGGCGTGACGCACGACGTCACGCACGGACCGACGGACGAAGGACACGCATGAGCTCGAAGGACGGACGCCGCTCCGGCGACGGAGGGCGCGGGCGCACGCCCCGCGACGGGGCGGGCGACGCACGCCGCGGCGGGAACGGCGACGCGCGTCGTGGCGGCCCGCGGGGCGGCGACGGCGTACGCGCGGGCGGCGCGCCCCGGCGCGGCGGCTCGTCCGCGCAGGGCTCGTCCGCGGGCGGCGGCGCGGGCGAGGGCCGGGAGCAGGGCGCCGGTCGTGGCCAGGGTGCCGGTCGGGCGACCGGCGCGGGCCGCGGCGCGGCTGTCGGTCGGGGTCGCCCTGCCGCGGGTCGCGGCACGTCGGCGCCCCGCGCCGGCCAGGCGGCGGGCCGGCCGCGCCGTCCCGTGCGCGGGCAGCCCAGCGAGCCCCAGCGCGACGTCCACGTCGAGGACGGCGTGCGCCTGCAGAAGGTGCTCGCGTCGGCCGGGCTCGGGTCGCGCCGCGCGTGCGAGGACCTCATCGCGCAGGGCCGCGTCGAGGTGGACGGCGTGCGGGTCACCGAGCTGGGCGTGCGGGTCGACCCGGCGCGCGCCGTCGTGCACGTCGACGGGATGCGCCTGCAGCTCGACTCCTCGCGCGTGACGCTCGCCCTCAACAAGCCGCGCGGCGTCGTGTCGACCATGCACGACCCGGACGGCCGCCCGTCCATCGCGGAGCTCGTCGCCGACCGGCCCGAGCGCCTGTTCCACGTGGGCCGCCTCGACGCGGACAGCGAGGGCCTGCTGCTCCTCACGAACGACGGCGAGCTCGCGAACCACCTCGCGCACCCGTCGCACGAGGTGGCCAAGACGTACCTCGTCACGGTGCGCGGCAAGGTCGCGGGCAACGTCGCGAACAAGTTCCTGCACGGGATCGAGCTCGAGGACGGGGTCGTGCAGGCGGACGCGTACCGCGTCGTCGACCAGGTCGCGGACCAGACGATGATCGAGGTCGTGCTGCACTCCGGCCGCAACCGGGTCGTGCGGCGCATGTTCGAGGAGGTCGGCTACCCCGTGACGCGCCTCGTGCGCACGCGCATCGGCCCGATCGCGCTCGGCAACCTGCGCCCAGGCACGACGCGCGTGCTCGGTCGCACCGAGCTCGGCACGCTCATGGCGGGCGTCGGGCTCTAGGTCCGCGCGTCCCGCACCACCACCCCGACGGACCGCCGCGAGGCGGGCCGTCCCGCACGAAGGAGCACCATCCATGCCGGTCCGGGCGATCCGGGGCGCGACCCAGCTCGACGCCGACGAGCGCGAGCACCTGTTCGCGCGCACGCGCGAGCTCGTCCAGGAGGTGCTCGACGCGAACGCCGTCGACACCGGCGCGCTCATCTCGATCCTCTTCACGTGCACCCCCGACCTGGTGGCCGACTTCCCGGCCGCCGCGGCGCGCGAGATGGGTCTCGGCGACGTGCCGCTCATGTGCGCGACGGAGATCGCGGTGCCCGGCGCGCTGCCCCGCGTGGTGCGCCTCATGGCGCACGCGGAGCTCGACGTCGACCGCGCGGCGGTCCAGCACGTCTACCTGCACGGGGCGACGGCGCTGCGCAAGGACCTCGCCCAGTGAGCGCGGGGACGCCGGGCGCGGGGGAGGGTCGCGCCGACGGCGCGCTGACGGTCGTGATCGACGGGCCGTCGGGGTCCGGCAAGTCGAGCGTGTCCAAGGGCGTCGCGCGCCGCCTCGGCCTCGCCTACCTCGACACGGGCGCGATGTACCGCGCCGCCACCTGGTGGTGCCTGCACCGCGGCGAGGACCTCGCCGACCAGGACGCCGTCGCGCACGCCGTGCGCGTCATGCCGCTCGTCATGGGCCTCGACCCGTCCGGTCCGACCGTCCACGTGGACGGGACGGACGTCGGCGAGGCGATCCGCTCGACCGAGATCTCGACGGCCGTGAGCGCCGTCGCGACCAACCTCGCGGTGCGCGCGGAGCTGCGGCGCCTCCAGCGCGCGGCCATCGAGGCCGAGCGCACGCCCGCGGGCTTCGCGGGCGGCCGCGGCGTCGTGGCGGAGGGCCGGGACATCACGACGGTCGTCGCCCCCGACGCCGACGTGCGCGTGCTCCTCACCGCGAGCGAGGAGGCCCGCCTCGCGCGCCGCTCGCTCGACGTGCACGGGACGGCCGACGCGGCCGCCGTCGAGGCGACGAAGGACCAGGTGCTGCGGCGCGACCGCGACGACGCGACGGTCTCGCAGTTCCAGGTCGCGGCCGACGGCGTCGTGACCGTCGACTCGTCGGACCTCGACCTGGAGCAGACGATCGACGCGGTGCTCTCCGTGGTCGAGCAGGTCACCGGGCGGGTGGTCGGCCCGCGCCAGGGCTCGTGAGCCGCGGCACGGGAGACGGCGTCCCGTCGCCCGCCGGGCCGGCGTGGTCGCGCTGGGTGGGCCGCTTCCTCGCGCGCGTCGTGTGGGCGACGGAGGTCGTCGGCGCGGAGCACGTCCCGGCCGAGGGTCCGGTCGTGCTCGCCGCGAACCACACCGGCGTCGTCGACGGGCCGCTCGTCCTCGGGGTCGCGCCGCGCCCGCTGCACGTCCTCGTCAAGGAGGAGATGTTCACCGGGCCGGTCGGCTGGGTGCTGCGCGCCGCCGGGCAGATCCCCGTGGACCGCACCGGCGGGCGCCCCGCGCTCGCGGCCGGGCTCGGCGTGCTGCGGCGCGGCGGCGCGGTCGGCGTCTTCCCCGAGGGCGCCCGCGGGCGCGGCGACGCCACCTCTGCGCGTGCCGGGGCCGCGTGGCTCGCGCTCAACGGTCACGCCCGCGTGGTGCCCGTCGCCGTGCTCGGCACGCGCCGCGCGGGCGAGGGCGTCAACCGGATCCCCGGGCTGCGCCGTCGGCTCGTCGTCCGCTTCGGCGAGCCGCTCACCGTCGAGCGCGCGCCCGGGGTGAGCGGCAAGCAGGCGCTCGAGGACGCGAACGAGCGCATCCGCACCGCGCTCGCCGAGCTGGTCGCCGACACCGTCGCGCTGACCGGCGTGGCGCTGCCGCTGGACGACCCGCGCGGGGACCGGCCGACGCCGTGAGGCCGGACCGCCCGGTGGCGCACGTGGTGGGCGACCGCCCGGGCACCGGTCTGCTCGTCGGGCTCGCGTCCGCCCTCGCGTTCGGCGCGAGCGGCCCGTTCGTCAAGCCGCTCCTCGAGGCGGGCTGGACGCCGGGCGCCGCCGTCCTCGCGCGCGCCCTGTGCTCGGCGCTCGTCCTCGCCCCGGTCGCGGCCGTCGCCCTGCGCGGCAGCCACCGCCTCCTGCGCGAGGAGTGGCGGCTCGTCCTCGGGTTCGGCCTCGTCGCCGTCGCGGGGACCCAGCTGTGCTACTTCGCGGCCGTCGCGCGCATGCCCGTCGGCATCGCGCTGCTCGTCGAGTACCTCGCGCCCGTGCTCCTCGTCGGCCTCGCCTGGGCCCGCACGCGCCACGTGCCGCCCCGGCTCACGCTCGCCGGCTGCGCCGTCGCGGTCCTCGGGCTCGTGCTCGTCGTCGACCCGGGCGGCGCCCGCCCCGACCTCCTCGGCGTCCTCCTCGCGCTCGGCGCGGCGGTAGGGCTGGGCGCCTACTTCGTGCTGTCCGCGCGCCCGACGCGCCTGCCGCCCGTCGCGCTCGCCGCGAGCGGGCTCGGCGTCGGGGCGCTCGCGCTCGGCGCGGCGGCGCTCGCGGGCGTGCTGCCCTTCGCCGCCCCGCTCGTCGACGTCACGCTCCTCGGCTCGTCGGCGCCCTGGTACGTCCCGCTCGCGGTCGTCGTGCTCGTCGCGACGGCGTTCGCCTACGTGTCCGGCGTCGCCGCGACCGTGCGCATGGGCGAGCGCCTCGCGTCGTTCGTCGGGCTGTCCGAGGTGCTGTTCGCCGTCGCCATCGCGTGGCTCCTGCTCGGCGAGGTGCCGAGCCTCGTGCAGGCCGCGGGCGGCGTGCTCGTCGTCGCCGGGGTCGTGCTCGTGCGTCTCGCGGGCACGCCCGTCGCGCGGTAGGTTCGCGCTCAGGCGCCGACGCCCCGTCGCAGGGCCGGGCAGGCGCCGCCCGCGGGGGAGGGAGCACGCATGGCCGAGCCGCCCGGCAAGCCCACGACCGTCGACGAGTACCTCGCGACGCTCGCCCCGGACGCGCGCGAGGTCGTCGCGCACCTGCGCGCCGTGGTGCACGACACGGTGCCCGGCCTGGGCGAGCGGATCAGCTACGGCATCCCGACGTTCACGCGCGACGGCCGGTACGTCGTCTACCTCGCGGGCTGGGCCCACCACGTCTCGCTCTACCCCGTGCCCGAGGTCGACGACGCGCTCGCGCGCCGCATCGCGCGCTACCAGGACGGCAAGGGCACGCTGCGGTTCCCGCTCGCGGAGCCCGTGCCCGACGACGTCGTGCGGGCCGTCGTCGCGCGGCTCGCCGCCCGCCGGGACGGTGCCGCGGGCTGACGCCGGGCGTGCCGGACGGGTGCCCGCACGACGCGCCCGCGGCCCGGTTCGGAGCCTGGCCCGCGGCCTGGGAGAATAGACCCCATGACCACACCCGACCCCGCCCAGCCCGGCACGCCCGGACAGACCGACGCCGTCGGTCAGGCCGAGGAGCCCCTGGCGCCCGCGGACGCCGCGGACGACGAGGCGCGCGAGCGCGCGCTGCGCGCCGGACTCGACGACTACGAGCTCGAGGACGCCGACCTCGCGCTGCTCGACGCCGACGAGGACGCGCTCGACGGCGCGGCGCCCGAGGCGCCCCTGCCCGTGCTCGCCGTGGTCGGGCGCCCGAACGTCGGCAAGTCGACGCTCGTCAACCGCATCCTCGGCCGCCGCGAGGCCGTCGTCGAGGACAAGCCGGGCGTCACGCGCGACCGCGTGAGCTACCCGGCCGACTGGGCCGGACGCCGCTTCACGCTCGTCGACACCGGCGGCTGGGAGGTCGACGTCGCGGGCATCGAGTCCAAGGTCGCCGAGCAGGCCGAGGTCGCGATCTCCCTCGCCGACGCGGTGCTCTTCGTCGTCGACGCGACCGTCGGCGCGACCGCGACGGACGAGCGCGTCGTGCGTCTTCTGCGCGAGTCGGGCAAGCCCGTCGTGCTGTGCGCCAACAAGGTCGACGGGCAGTCGGGCGAGGCGGACGCCGCGTACCTGTGGAGCCTGGGCCTCGGCGAGCCGCACCCCGTGTCCGCGCTGCACGGCCGCGGGACGGGCGACCTGCTCGACGCCGCGATGGCGGCGCTGCCCACGGAGTCCGAGCACGGCCAGGTGCGGCCGACCGGGCCGCGTCGCGTCGCGCTCGTCGGGCGCCCGAACGTCGGCAAGTCCTCGCTGCTGAACAAGCTCGCGGGCGCCGACCGCGTCGTCGTCGACGAGGTCGCGGGCACGACGCGCGACCCGGTCGACGAGCTCGTGACGATCAAGGACGTCCCGTACGTCCTCGTCGACACCGCCGGCATCCGGCGCCGCGTGCACCAGACGAAGGGTGCCGACTTCTACGCGTCGCTGCGCACGCAGGCCGCGATCGAGAAGGCGGAGCTCGCCGTCGTGCTCGTGGACGCATCCGTGCCGCTCACCGAGCAGGACACGCGCGTCATCTCCCAGGTCGTGGACGCGGGCCGCGCGCTCGTCATCGCGTACAACAAGTGGGACCTCATGGACGACGACCGTCGCCCGTACCTCGAGCGCGAGATCGAGAAGGACCTCGTGCAGGTGCAGTGGGCGCCGCGCGTCAACGTGTCGGCCCGCACCGGCTGGCACACCGACCGCCTCGCCCCGGCGATGGAGCGCGCGCTCGACTCCTGGGACACGCGCATCCCGACGGGCCGCCTCAACGCGTTCCTCGGCGAGCTCGTCGCCGCCCACCCGCACCCGCTGCGCGGCGGCAAGCAGCCCCGCATCCTCTTCGCGACGCAGGCCTCGACGCGCCCGCCGCGGTTCGTCGTGTTCGCGACCGGGTTCCTCGAGGCGGGCTACCGCCGCTTCATCGAGCGCCGCCTGCGCGAGACGTTCGGGTTCGAGGGCTCGCCCATCGAGATCAGCGTCCGCGTGCGGGAGAAGCGCAAGCGGTGAGCACGGGCACGGGGCGCGCCTCCGCCGGGGCCTCCCGGCGGAGCCGCGCCCTGCGCCTGGGCGCGGCCCGGGACACCGCGGCCGTGCGGCACGTCGTGACGTTCCTCGTGGTCGCCGTCGCGACGGTGCTCGTGACGCGGTTCTTCCTCGCGGCGTCGGGGTACCCGCAGGTCGGCGGGGGAGACCTGCACGTCGCGCACGTGCTGTGGGGCGGGCTCGGCATGGCGCTCGCCCTCGTGCTGCTGCTCTCCTTCGTCGGCCCGGCCCTGCGCTCGCTCGGCGCGTTCGTGGGCGGGATCGGGTTCGGGCTGTTCGTCGACGAGATCGGCAAGTTCGTCACCGCGGACAACGACTACTTCTACGAGCCGACGGCGGCGCTCATCTACGCGACGGTCGTCGTGCTCGTCCTCGTCGTCGAGGCGCTGCACGGGTGGCGGCGCCACCACCCGGCCGAGTACCTGGCCGTCGCCACCGACCGCGCCGTCGCGGGCGTCGCCGGCGGGTTCACCGACGACGCGCGCGAGGAGGCCCGCGCGCTCGTCGCGCTGGGCCGCGGCGAGCCGACGGCCGACGAGGTCGCGGCGCTCGTCGAGGCCGTTCCGCGCGACGACGTCGACGTGCCCGACCCGGTGCGCGCCCTCGTGCGGCGCTCGTCGGCCTGGTTCGCGCAGACGCTCCAGCGCCGCTGGGCCGCAGTCGTCGTGGTCGTGCTCGTGCTCGGGACGGCGCTGGGCTCGCTGCTCGCGGGGTTGCGCGTGCTGGTCGGCGACGTCGACGTGCCCACCTGGGTCGGGGCCGGCATCGCCGCGGGCGTCGCCGCGACGGTCGCGTGCGTCGTCGCGTGCGTCGTGGTGTCCCGCCGCGGGCGGCCCGAGGACCGTCGGGCCGGCGCCGTGTGGGTCCGGCGCGGCGTGCTCGTCTCGCTCCTGCTCACCCAGCTCCTCGTGTTCCGCGCGCTGCAGTGGGTCGGCGTCGCGGGTCTCGTGGTGGACCTGCTCGTGCTCGCGGCGCTCGGTGCCGCGCTCGGTGGCGACGACGAGCGCCGTCGGACACCGCGCCGCTGACGCGTCGTCGCCGTGATGGGCGACCTCTCCTGACCGACGACGGCGGCCGCCCCCGGGAGGGGACGGCCGCCGTCGGCGCTGGTGGTGGGCCGCTCAGCCGAGCGGGCCGTAGAGCGCGGGGGAGGTGCGGGCCTGCGTGGCCTGCTCGAGCGCGTACGCGAGGCCGAGCAGCGGGCCCTCGTCGAAGTCGCGGCCGAGCAGCTCGAGGTTGACGCCGCCGCCGGTGACGGTGCCGTCGGTCGCGACCGCCTGGCCGACCGGGACGGTCACCGCGGGCAGCCCGGTGTTCGGGCTGAGCCGCAGGTTGGTGCCGATCGTCCCGTACGGGTTGGCGCTCGGGTAGACGAGCGCGTCGAGGTCGGCGTCGTCGAGCATCGCGGTGACGAGCACCTTGCCCTCGGCGAGGACCTTCGTGTGCGACCCCTCGGGGCCCGCCCACGCCTGGTACGTCTCCTCGGTGACCGCGTCGCGCGAGACGTACGTGCTGCGGCGGGACGGCACGTAGCGGCCCGAGTCGACGATCCCCTGGAGCGTGCGGGCCTCGACCTGCGGGGCGAGGTGGGTCGCGACGTACGCGTCGAGGTCGTGCTTGAACTCGTTCGTCGAGCCCGACCCCTCGGAGAGGACGCTCGCGAAGCCGTTCGGCAGGACCGGCGACCACGTGGTCGGCGGCGTGACCTCGACGACGGTCGCGCCGAGCGACTCGAGCGTCGCGCGGGTCTGCGCCCACAGGCGGAGCGTCGCCGCGTTGCTGCCGAGCATGGACGGCACGTAGCCGATGCGGGCGCCGTCGAGCGCCCCCTCGTCCAGGTACTGCGTGTACGACGCCGGGACCTCGCCCTCCTGGCGCGACGTCACCGGGTCGGCGGCGTCGACCCCCGCGACGGCGTCGAGCGCGACGGCCGCGTCGAGGACGGTGCGCGCCATCGGCCCGCCCGTGTCCTGGCTCAGCGCGAGCGGGATGATGCCGTCGCGGCTCGCGAGGCCGACCGTCGGGCGCACGCCGACGAGCTGGTTGTACGACGACGGGACGCGGATCGACCCGCCCGTGTCCGTGCCGAGGCCGAGCCCGGCGAGGTTCGCCGCGACGGCCGCCCCCGTACCGCCGCTGGACCCGCCGGCCGTGCGGCTCGTGACGTACGGGCTCGCGACGAGCGTGCTCGTGCCCGCGTCCTGGAACGAGGAGAACTCCGACGCGAACCCGAACGCGAACTCGTCCAGGCTGGCCTTCGCGAGGATCACCGCGCCGTCGGCGCGCAGGCCCTCGACCATCGTCGCGTCGGTCGTCGTCCGGTTGTCGTCCCAGCAGCCGCAGCCGCCCGTGGTGGGCATGTCCTTCGTGTCGTAGTTGTCCTTCACCGCGACGGGCACGCCGAGCAGCAGGCTCGTCATGCCGTCCGCTGCGCGGACCGCGTCGGCGCGCGCGGCGGCCTCCAGCGCGACGTCGCTCGTGCTGATGATCGAGTGCAGCGGTCGCCCGCCCGCGCCCGTGTCGACGAGCGTCGTGTCGTACGCCTCGATCCGGTCGAGGTACTCCTGGGTGATCGCGACCGACGTCGTCGTGCCCGCGTTCATCGCGGCCTGCATGTCGAGCACGGACGCCTCGACGAGCTCGAACGGGCCGTCGTCGTACACGATGCGCTGCGAGACGGCGGCGAGGTCGGTCACGGTGATCGTGCCGTCCCCGTCCGTGTCGGCGGGCGCGACGTCGTCCCACACCGCGTCCGCCGACGTCGCGCCGAGGGCCGCGGCGACGACCGCGAGGTCGTCCGTCGTGACCTGCTGGTCGCCCGTGAGGTCGAGCGCGGTCCAGTAGGGGGCGAGGAGCGGCGCGGGCTCGGCGCCGGGGGCACCGGTCGCGGCGGGCGCCGTCGTGACGCCGAGGACGAGGCCGCCGATCGTCAGGGCGGCGAGCCCGCCGGTGGCGGCGCGCCGGTGGGTGGTGGTCACGGACGGCTCCTTCGAGGGGACGGGCGCGAGGTGCGCGAGCGGCTGGTCGGGGCGGGGCAGCGGGCCGGTCATCGCGTGGCCGCCCGACGCCGCGCGAGCAGGATGCCCGTGCCGACGGCGACCGCGAGGAGCGCGGCCCCGACGAACCACGCGACGCTCGCCCCGGTCGACGCGAGCGCGCCGCCCGAGGCCGACCCGGACGGGGACGACGACGAGTCGGACGCGCCGTCGTCCCCGGGGGGTGTGGTGCCGCCGTCGTCGACGGGCGGCGTGGTGGTCCCGTCCGTCGGCTCCGCCGTGGGTGGGACGTCGGCCGCGGTGACGGTCGTCGTGGCGCTCGCGGCGTCGGTGAGCGTCGCCGTCCCGGCGTCGACGCCCACGAGCGTGGCGGTCGGGACGGCGAAGGCCGCCGCGCCGTCGGACACGGCGGTGAACGTCAGGGTCGCGAGGGTGACGTCGCCCTCCAGGCCGGGCGACGTGCCGAGCCGCGTGTGCGTGACGGCGACCGTCCCGGCCGCGTCGTCGGTCGCGTCGGCGAAGCCGCCGTCCGGGGTCACGACGGAGTCGTCCACGAGCGCGACGAGGTCGGGGTCGTAGGCGACGGCGAGGTCGTAGGCGTAGAGGTCGACGACACCGGTCGCGGCGACCGTGACGGTGATCTCCGCGCCGACCTCGACCGACGCGGGCGCCGTGAGGGAGACCTGGGCGACGGACGGTGCGGCGTGCGCGGGGGCGGCGAGGGCCGCCGCGGCGACCGCGAGACCGCCGACGAGGGCGGCGCGGGCGCGGAGCCGTCTGCGGGGGACGGGACGGGTCATGGGCGAGCGGTCCTTCCTCCGGGCGCGCGGAGGTACGGCGCGACCGGCGGTCGTGTGGTGGGGCCCCCTGCCGTCAGCGATGCTCACAAGTCGCTGTTTCCCCGGCGTTTCGCGACGGTTAGCACGAGCAACGAACCGGGTCTCGGTCCGGTCACGATCCCGACGACGCGGGTCAGCCGAGGACCGGCGGCTCGCCCTCGCGCACCTCGGGATCCGGCAGGCGGCGCATGCGCAGCGCCGCGACGACGCCGAGGAGCCCCGCGACGAGCGGCACGAGGAGCGCGACCTGCAGCGCCCGCGCCCGCACGTCGTCGTTGATGGCCACGACCTCGGCCCGCACCGCGGGCGGCTCGTCGGCGAGGAGCTCGACGAGCTGGGCGTCGCTCATGATCTCGGCGTCGTCCTCGAGCACCCGGGCGACCTGCTCCTTGTCGTCCGGGGGCAGCACGTCGCTCGCCTCCGCCCGCGCCGTGAACCCCGCCGCGAGCGACGCCAGCATGACCGCGCCCGCGACGGCGAGTCCGAGCGAGAGGCCGAACGACCCGGCGGCCGAGCTCACGCCTGCGGCCTCGCTCGCGCGCTCCTCCGGCACGGGGGAGAGCGTGTACGCGTTGAGCTGGGAGATCAGGAGCCCCAGCCCGGCGCCCGCCACGACGAGCGGCAGCGCGAGCCACCAGCCCGACGACGCCCGCGGCACCACCGCGACGAGCGCCACCACGCCCACGACGAGCAGGAGGAAGCCCGCGAGCACGCGGGAGGCCGGCCGCCGTCGGCCGGGGCGCTTGCCCGCGACGAGGGCGGCGGCGAACATCGTCAGCGACAGCGGGGCGAGCGAGAGGCCCGCGAGCAGCGCGTCGTACCCGAGCGCCATCTGCAGGAAGATCGGCAGCGCGATCATCGCCCCGCCCAGCGCGACCTGCTGCAGGAGCTGCTGCGACACCCCGATCCGGAACGCGGGCGAGCGGAACAGCCCCGGGTCGACGAGCGTCGTCCGCCCCGCCCGCGCGCGGCGCACGAGCCACCACGCGAGGCCCACCAAGCCCAGCGCACCGACGAGGACGAGCGCCCCGACCGCCTCGCCGCCCTCCTGCCACACCAGCACGCCCAGCACGACGCCGCCCATCCCGACGACGGACAGGACCGTCCCGACCACGTCCACCGCGCGGTCGCCCGTGTACGGGACGTCGCGCACGAGCCGCACGCCCACGAGGACGACGACGATCACCACGGCCTCGAGCCCGAACGCCACGCGCCACGACAGCGTCGTCGTGATGACGCCGCCGAGCAGCGGCCCGACCGCCGCCGCGATCGACGCCGCCGCGCCCACGAGCGCGTACGCCGCCTTGCGCGCGGTGCCCTCGAAGTTGCCGTGCACGAGCGACTGCATCGCCGGCAGCAGCAGCGCGGCTCCGAGCCCGCCGATGACCGACCAGAAGATCACGACCGCCACGAGGCTCTGCGCGAGCGTCATCGCCACCGCGCCCGCCCCGTACGCGAGCAGCCCGACGACGTACGCGCGCCGCCGGCCCACGAGGTCGCCGACCTTGCTGCCCACGAGGATGAACGACGCCGACACGAGCGCCTCGAGCGCGATCGCCGTCTGGACGCCGCTCACGGTCGTGCCCAGGTCGCGCACGACGGCCGAGATCGACACGTTCATGAACGACGTGTCGACCACCAGCACGAACATCGCGGCGGCCAGGAGCAGCGCGAGGCGCCGGTCGGCCGCCGTCGGCCGACCCGCGGTGCGACCCGTGCTGTGCTCCACGTCGACCCCCGTCCGGCGTCCATGCTCGCCGCCCGGGTCGTCCCGGCGCCTCACCCGTCGCGGGTGCTCCGCCGCCCGCGCCGCCGAGGTCGGCGCGGGGGACTGGGAGGATCGCGGTATGGCCGCAGAGGGGTGGACGTCGCGCCACGTCACCGTCGAGGGCCGCGAGGTCTTCGTGCGCTCCGGACCCGAGGTCGCGGGCGCCGTGCCGATCGTGCACGTGCACGGCTTCGCCATCTCCGGCACGTATCTCCTCCCGACGGCCGAGCGTCTCGCCCACCGCGCGACCGCCGTCGTGCCGGACCTGCCCGGGTACGGGCGCAGCGAGGAGTGGGGCCACCCGCTCGGCATCCCGGCCCTCGCGTGGGCGCTCCTGTCGACGCTCGACGCCCTCGGGCTCGACCGGGTCGTCCTCCTGGGCAACTCCATGGGCGGGCCCGTCAGCCTCGAGGTCGCGCACGCCGCCCCCGACCGGGTCGCCGGTGTGGTGCTCGCCTCGCCCGCCGGGGGCGTGCACAACCAGCCGTTCGGGCGCGCCCTCACCCAGCTCGCGCGCGACGCCGTGCGCGAGAGCCCGCGCATGGCGCGCGTCGCGGTGCCCGACTACGTGCGGTTCGGGCCGGTGAACGCGCTCCAGCTCTTCGCCGAGCTCGCCCGGTTCCCCTCGCTCGAACGCGTGCTGCGCGTCCCCGTACCGACGCTCGCCGTTCTCGGCACGCGCGACCCGCTCATGCCGCCGCCGTGGCGCGTGCGGGAGGTCGGGGCGCTCGCGCCCCCGCACGTGACCGTCGCGGCGATCGAGGGCGCTCCGCACGCCATGAACTTCAGCCACCCCGGCGAGCTCGCGCACGTCGTCGGGTGCTGGCTCGACGGGCGCGACATCACCGACGACCCCGACGAGCCCGGCGTCGCGCGGGTGCTCCAGGTCGCGCGGGGGGCCGGGCCGGTCGTGTGAGCCGTCGTGTGAACCGCGGGCCGGGTCGTGGGTCGGGACGGGAGGGTGCCCGGCTCGGTACGGTGCTCGGTGGGGCGTTCCGTGTCCCGGCGCGGACGGAGAGCGCGAGAGCGAGGAGCGAGCGGTGACGACGACGGCGGCTGCGGTCGAGCTGAGCATCGAGGACCTGCGGGCGGTCACGGGGTACGCGGTCCGGTGCGCGGAGCCGGCGCTGGAGCTCGTCGAGGCGGTCCGGCCCGACGACGCACGCCCCCGCGAGGCGGTCGACGCGGCCCGCGCGTTCGCCGACGGCGGCGCGCGCGGCAAGGCGCTGCGCGACACCGCCTGGGCGGCCCTGCGCGCGGCGAAGGAGGCGGGCGACCCCGCTGCCGCCGAGGCCGCCCGGGCCGCGATGGCGGCAGCCGGCGCCGCGTACCTGCACCCGATCGCCGACGCCCACCAGGTCAAGCACGTCCTCGGCTCCGCCGCCCACGCGGCGCACGCCGCCGCGCTCGCCGCGGGCGCGGCAGGGTCCGGCGAGAGCGTCGCGAGCAGGTGGCTCGACACCGCGCGGGCGCTCGCGACGCCCGAGGTCGTCGCGGTGCTGCGTCGCTACCCGCCCGCGCCGGGCGGCGGCGGTCGCGTCGGCGAGCTGGTCCGACGGCTCGACGCGGAGCTGCGGGACGGCACGGGGCCGTCGGAGGGCCTCGGGACGGACGAGCGGACGTAGTCGGCACCCGCCGGGACCTCCAGGCATCGTCAGCTGCGCCGGATCCGCTGGGCGAACAGGTCCAGGACGGCGAGGATCCCCTCGTGCTGCCAGACCCGGTTGCGCCGGAGGCCGCTGCGCTCGCGAAGGACCCCCGCGTCGGAGAGCTGGCTCAGCGCTCGCTGGGCGGTGACGTCACTGAAGCCGAGGTGGTCGCGGAGGAACGCCGCGTTGATCACCGGATGGGCCACGAGGTGCGGCACGACGCTCCAGGCGGAGGCCTGGGGCCGCAGCCCGGAAAGCTGTTCCCGCGCTGTGGCGACCTGTCCCGCGAGGTCGTCGACGAGCCGCGCTCCGGCCGTCGCGGCGAACCGGCTCGCGCGGGAGAGCTGCTCGACGATCGGCCAGGCGTCACCGGCGCGGAACGCGGTGAGCGCGTCGAAGTAGGCCTCGGTGTCGATGAGGAGGCCCGCGGAGACCGGGGCGATGGTATTCCGCGTGAGGCCCTTCGAGCGCAGCATGGCGTGCACGAGGGCCCGGCCGGTGCGGCCGTTGCCGTCCGTGAACGGGTGGATCGTCTCGAGCTGCGCGTGCGCGACGGCGGTCTGGACGAGGACGGGAAGGTCCTCCCGGCGGACGAAGGCCATGAGGTCCGCCATCGCTCCAGGGACGAGCTCTGGCTGGGGCCCGACGTGGGTCGCGCCTCTCGGGCTGATGCTCGACGAGCCGACCCAGACCAGAGTGCCTCGGTAGCGCCCCGCGTGGTCCTCCCAACCGGGCTGCCCGGCGAGGAGCTCGCGGTGCATCGTGAGGATCGAGGCCTCGTCGAGCCGGTCGGCGAGGTCGATCGCGGCTTGCATGGCCCGGACGTTCGCGACGACGGTGCGTGCGTTGGTGCTCGCCGTCAGGTCGATCTCGGCGAGCGCGAGCTGCTTGGCGCCGACCGTCAGGTTCTCGATCTGCGACGAGGAAGCGGACTCCGTGCGCAGCAGGATCGAGGACATCGGACCCAGGGCGGGGTTGTCCGGCCCGAGCGTTGCGCTGGCGTACGAGTCGAAGCGTGCGAGAGCGGCGGCTGCTTCCTCGGCATCGGCGGACTGCTGCGGCGTCAGGACGGGGGAGTAGTCCGCGATGGCGGTCGGGATGGTGGACTCGTAGGGCCCCGAGCCAGCCGCCACCTGCGCGCGCGTCGAGAGGCCGTCGTTCTCTGCTGTCCAGTAGTGGCTCACGTGAGCCACCGCTGGGACGGCGAGCGCCTGAACTGCTTCCATGACGTCACCTTACTTACAGTTTCGGCGAAACTGTAAGTAACGGACGGCGTCAACTATCACTTGAGGGTTCCCCGCTCGGTGTGTCGAACCGCACGGCCCCGGAGAGCGGTTGCGGTCGATGGCGTGCACACGATAGATGCATCATGTATCTATGCCACGCACCACCAGCGCTTCTGCCACGGAACAGGCGTACCGGCACGTGAAGTCCCTCGTCCTCGACGGAAGCCTGCCCGGCGGGTCCATGACGAGCGAGGGCGAGATCGCCGAACAGCTCGGCGTGAGCCGCACGCCGGTCCGGGAGGCGTTCCTGCGCCTGGAGGCCGAGGGCCTGCTCCGGCTCTACCCGAAGCGCGGCGCGCTCGTCGTGCCGGTCGCGCCCGGCGAGGCCGACGACGTCCTCGACGCGCGCCTGCTCGTCGAGACCCACGCCGCCCAGTCCGTCGTCCGTCTGTCCGACGCCGAGCTCGCCACCCTCGTCGCGCTCCTGCGTGACCTCGTCACGGCCCAGGAGGCCGCCGTCGCCGACGGGGACGTCGCGGAGTACGCGACCCTCGACGCGCGGTTCCACCAGGAGATCGTCGCGGCCGGCGGGAACGCGCTGCTCACCACGTTCTTCGTGAGCCTGCGCGAGCGCCAGCAGCGCATGGTCGCGCACAGCGTCCGGTGGGACCCGGGCCGCGCGACGACGTTCGTCGCCGGGCACCGCGCGCTCGTCGACGCGCTCGAGGTGCGCGACACTCGCACCTACAAGCGCCGCGTCCAGCGCCACCTTGAGGACGCGAGGGCCGGCCTGTGAGCGCGACTGCCTCGGGCCCCACGAGCGAGGCCTCCGCGCCAGGGGCGAGTGCCGCCGTCGGGCCGCGGGCGTGGTTCGCCGTCGCGGCGGTGATGTTCGCGGTCGCGTGGGGAGGCAACGAGTTCACGCCCCTGCTCGTCATGTACCGCGAGGTCGGGCACTTCTCCGCGGTGACCGTCGACGCGCTGCTCGCCGCGTACGTGCTCGGGATCGTCCCCGCGCTCCTGCTCGGCGGGCCGCTCTCCGACCGGTACGGGCGCCGCCCGCTGCTCCTGCCCGCCGCGCCGATCGCGCTGGCCGGGTCGCTCGTGCTCGCGGCGGGGGAGTCGTCCGCCGCGCTGCTCGCGACAGGGCGCGTCCTGTGCGGCGTCGCGCTGGGCCTCGTCATGGCCGTCGGCACCACCTGGGTCAAGGAGCTCAGCGACGCGGCCGCCCGCGCGTCCGGCGTGCCCGACGGCGGCTCCGGCGCCCGCCGCGCGGGCCTCGCCCTCACGCTGGGCTTCCTCGTCGGGGCCGGCGTCGCGGCGGTGCTCGCCCAGTGGGCACCCTGGCCCACGCACACCGCCTACCTGCTGCACGCGGCGCTCGCCGTCGCGACCGGCGTCTGGCTGCTCGGCGTGCCGGAGACGCGCGTCGTGCCCGACGGCGGGGCCCGGGGCCGGCTGCGCGACGACCTGCGCGTGCCGGCGGCCGCCCACCGGCGGTTCCTGCGCGTCGTCGTGCCCGTGGCCCCCTGGGTGTTCGGGTGCGCCGGCAGCGCCTACGCCGTCCTGCCGGGCCTCGTGTCCGCCAGCGCGGGCAGCGCCCCCATCGCGTTCTCCGGGCTCATGACCGTGCTCGGCCTCGGCTGCGGGGTCGGCATCCAGGTGCTCGGCCGCCTCATCGACACCCGGCACAGCGCGCGGGCGTCCGTCGTCGCGATGTCCATCGTCGTCGTCGGCATGGGCTTCGGCGCCTACGCCTCGGCGCGGCTCGACCTCCCGACGGCGCTCGTCGCCGCCATGGTCCTCGGGGCCGGCTACGGGCTCGCACTCGTCGCCGGGCTCAGCGAGGTCCAGCGCATCGCGACGCCCGACGACCTCGCCGGCCTGACGGCCGTCTACTACTCGCTCACGTACATCGGTTTCTGCGTACCCGTGGCGCTCGCCGCGCTGTCCGTGCGGTGGACGTACGCGCAGATGTTCCTTGGCGGCCTGGTCATCGCCGCGGTCTGCCTGGTGATCGTGGCGAGCGCGTGGCGCGCGCACCTGCCGACGGGGGAGCGGGACGCCGCGGCGACCTCCGGCGAGACCGACCGCACAGCCCCGACCGGGGCAAACGGTGCTCTGGAGGCGTCACGGATGGGGTAGAGTATCCGAGGCTTCACGGGGTCCGATCCGGTCGGATCTGGCTCGGTGATCCAGCCACGGGCTGTGGCGCAGCTTGGTAGCGCACCTGACTGGGGGTCAGGGGGTCGCAGGTTCAAATCCTGTCAGCCCGACGTAAAAGCCCTGGTGAGAGTAGGTTTCTCGCCGGGGCTTCGTCATGTCCGAGGGTCGTTTCTTGTGGTCCCCCTCTGGTCCCCCCGGCGCGGTTCGAGACGACCGCCTGTGGACGGCCGGACCGCCTCGATCGGCTGCGCGCTCTTACGAGGGATGGCCGGCTTCCGTCGAGGTGAACCGGGCTCCGAGACGCTCCACTCGCTACCGTCACGGATCTCAACGCGCGGTGCGGATCACGCTGAGCGTCGCGCAGGGCGACGGGCAGATAGCGTGGGCTCAGCAGAGCGGGCTCCGAGGCTTCGGATGACCGCAAGGATCAACGGAGGCGACTGGTGCGCATTGTCTCGTACCGTCAGGGGTCAGGTCGTCCGACACAGACCGCGCGCGGGAACTTGAACGAGCTGGTGATGCTGATGGAGGCGGCCGTCGCACTCGCTAACGTCGAGCGCTGGGTGCAGGAATCTGTGTCTGCCGCGGCTCGCGCGAAGACCGGCTCATCAATTCTGACGGACGCAATCAAGAATACCGGCAAGCGCGACTCGTACGAGGTCTCTGTGGTTGACGGTTTCATGCGCCTCGGCGCCATCAGCTTTGCGGCACATGGTTCGGAAGCAGTTTGGGAGCGTACCTTTCCAACAGGGAAGAAGGGGCGACCTCTATCGGTTGATGTCTGTCTTTTCAACGGCAAACGAAAAGAGGAAGCACGAGTCGAGTTCGGGCTATACACCCTCAGTAAACTGAGGAGCGATGCGAAGAAGCTAGCGATAGATCTGTCGGCGCCGGAACCGCACGATGTCTCGAACTTTGTCATGCTCTGGCGGACGCGCGAATCGGGTGTCACCGCGACCGACAAGACTTGGCGAGACACCTGCGTCAAGGATGCGGCGAGCGTGACCACGACTGCTTTCGATGTCAAGATGGAAGTGGCGTCGGAGCAGGACATGTTTGTCGCCGGGAGCGCGGACCGGCGCAAGGTGCAGGTCGCACTCTTCTCTGTCATTGCTCGAAATGCGCCGGGCGATGCGACTGCACCGGCTGGAGCCGCCATCGATCTGCCGCTCTGAGGGCTCATTCACCGTCCTCAACTTCGTGCCAGGGCAATCGCACCGGCAAATCGTGCTTGTCAGCCGAGTCGATCGCGATATCAATCATCGCGGGCGGGTATGCGCTGCCAGCCGGGTGTCACGGTCCGTAGGTCCTGCCCGGGGGTCCACGCTCGGACCTGGGAACGAACGAGCGCTCCCGGATGGGAGGTGCCCCAACCCATCTCTCGGTAGACGTCCTTTCCTGTGTTCTCGACCCAGATCAGCGATTTCCGCTCGGTGGTGAGCCAGACCTGCAGGAAATCGGCATCGATCAGGAGCTCGTTCTGGCCGACGTTGACGGAATGCCGTAGAACGGCGATGAGCCGGCCGCTCGTGTCGGTCCATCCGTTGCGGCCGTTCCAGTGGAGAGTGCCCGGTGCGGGGCCGAAGAACTCGGGAGCGGGGGCGTCGAACGAGATCGTTTCGAGGTTGCCTGGCGCGTACTCGTTTTCGCCGAGCAGCTCCCACACCGCTGGGCGTGTCGGAACGCTGAGAGGGTCCGTCCACTCGTGCTCCACCACACTCAGCGTTGCACGGTGGTGGTGCCCAAACGGGTACTCGCCGACGTACCCGTTGTAGCTCATGGGTAGCCGGGACATCCCGAGGCTGTTGATCAAGTCACGTCCTTCGAGTTCGCCAAGGGCAACGGGAAGATCGTCGGTGCTCACCAGGTGGGTGTAGAGGTTGGTCCAGACGTGGTGGGTGCGCTTCATGCTGTCGCCGGTGAGGTCCCAACTGTATGAGCCCGACACGACGATAAAGGGGCGTCCGTCTCGTTCGGCGGAGGTCACGTCGATAGTGGGCAGGTCGGAGTCATCGGCCACCCATTGGGCGTCAGGTCTTCCGATCTTCGCATCCCAGTTGTAGGCCGGAACCCAGAGACGGGGCGCATCGCTCGCGGGTTCGAACTCGGTTACTGTGGGGTCGACCTGCCGGACGATGGAGGATTCGGGTCCGGGAACAGCCGGCGGCGGGGCTTCCCAGGAGCTCCTGGTCTTGGGTGCGTGGTCGGACAGATGCCCGATGAGCCGGTTGAGTGCGATCCATTGGTACTTCTTGCCAATCCGTTCGATCCACTTTGGTTTCCCACGTCCAGGCCCGTATTTTCCCAGGACGTAGTCGTCGAAGTTTGAATGCAGCCGGGGTCGGTATCCGAGCCGAATGACCTCTGCCACCACCCATCGCGCGCTGGCCGCGACGTCGACACCTGGCCGGTCACGCAACTCGGGCGTGAGCTGGTAGGTGAAGAAGTCGTCTGTCGTGGTGGAGTGCACGAGCTTCGGGTAGTCGCGATTGTCGTAGGTGGCGATGTCCTCTTCCGTGGGCCAGTTCAGTGGCCAGGTGCTGGTGTAAGGGGGGCGGAAATGTTCGGGCGTCACCTCTACGGGGAGCGCTTCGCGATCGAGTGCCGCTTCGAGAATGCAGCGGGCGGCGTCGCGAACGGCGGCGTTGGGGGTGAGGTCTGCGGAGCGTGCGAAGAAGGCGGCCGAGACGATCTCGGCGGCAGCGCCCCAGTCCGCGTCGCTACCGCTAGCCAGCAGCGCCGAGTAGGAGACTTGAAGCGCGCGCTCGACGATCCACTCGTCGTCGACGGTGCAGAATCGTTCGAGCAGGGCGGCAGCCTGGTGAGGGTGATGCGCAAGCAGGCGGGCTGCGGCGATCGTGGCTGGCTCGCGAACGCGGCGATCAGAGGCGCTAGTCGTCCATAGCAGTGCGGTGATCCACAGTCGGGTGGTCTCCGTGCCGACCTGGTCGAGCGGTTTCTCGCCTCCCCAGCGGATCAGGCGGTCGACCGCTCCGCTGGTGCCGTGACTCGTGTGCAGCCACCCGGCGAGGAACTGATCTCGGGTCGACATGGTGAGTTCACTGAAGAACTCATGGAGAAAGTGGGCGTTGAGCGGGTGGCCGGGGCGAGCTGCGAGCCTGAACAGCATCGTGAGGCCTGCGTCGAAGGTGTCACGGCGATGCAAAGCGTTGGTGATGATGCTGCCCGTGTCGGGAGTGATGGAGGACACAGATCGCCACGCTGTGCCGGCGATGACGGCAGCGTCGCGCGCGACGGTGTCGGTGATCACGGCGGTGAAGGCGGTCAGTTCGAGCCCGAAGCGTTCGGCGACGACGACCGAGGTCGCTTCGAGGAGTCCGACGTCGATGGTCGCGTCGAGTCCGATGAGCTCCCCGAGGCGACCGGACAACTGGGCGCGGACGCCATCTGCGTCATTCATATGAGCGAGCGCATCGGAGACGATCAGGTGGTGGCTGATGCGCTCGAAGGTGATGGTGATGATGTCGGTGCCGTAAGGGCTGCTGTCCGGTATAACGTCTTCTTCGACAAGACCCTGTGCGATGAGTCCATCGAGCAGCGACTTCTCCGCACTGTTGTCAGACCAGATCGGGTTCAGCGCGGCCTGCGCGGCGAGGCGGGTGAGCGGGGCTCCGCCCTGGTCTGCGATAGCGCCGGCCAAAGCGTGCATCGCGCGGTGAACGATCTGGTCGGACACCGATGCGTCGACGCGATTACTGACGGCCTCGTTCGCGTGGTCGAGGACCATTTTGGTGAGCTCGCCCAGCCCCATATTGGCCTGGTCGAGCGAGAGTCGGCCATCGGATTGCAGTGCTTCGCAGACCAACCGGAGGTAGAGCGGGTTATCGAACTCGCCGTGGATCGGTGGTGACGTCGGAGGTTCGAGACCGTAGAACGCGGCGTACTCGCTGACCGCCTCGAACTCGACACCCTCAAACCCCGTGTGCTCGAACCGAGGAATACACACGCCCGGCGGAAGGACCTGATTGACGTAGTGGGTGCGTGCGGTCAGCAGCAGCCGAATGTGCGGGTGCCTGGTGACGATGGAGATGAGGCGATCGAAGTTGTCCCGCCACATCGACCGGGGGCGCGTGTCGTTGAGCGCGTCGATGACGAGGAGGGTGGGTGCTCCTGCGGCGCGCGCACTTTGGTCCAGGAGAGCGATCGTCTCCTCGGTGGTCAGGTCGGCCGGCATCTGGAGAACGTCGCGGAGGTGGATGAGTAGGTCGTGGTCATTGAACCAGCGACCGTGCATCACGATGCTGGGCAGGCCTCTCTGAAGACGGCGGGCGGCGGCATCGAGGGCGAGGTAGGTCTTGCCGATGCCGGCGGGTCCGGTCATCAGCGCAACTTGAGAGCCGGCGAGCGTCCCGAGGGGGCTGATGAGGAGCTCGGCTGCAATTTCGAGTTTGCCGTCCAAGTCACGGAGAGCATCGACGGCTTCCGCCGGGAAATGGACCATGTATTCGCTCTGGTACTGCCTCCAACCGGCGGTGTCCCAGTTCTCGTGCGTGGCGTTCATCCGTTCGACCTCGACGGCCTCCTGCTCCCTGACCACAGCGATGGCGTCGGTTAGCGTCTCGTCGAGACCTCGGAACTCAGCGTCGGACCGGGTGCGCTCCCAGGCCTTGAGGGCGTCGATGACGGTCGTAGCGGCGCTGCGCGCGGCGCCCAGGTCAGCGGCCGTTGCATCGTTTCCGGCGTGCTGCAGGCGTCGTGTCGCTTCCGTGAGCTCATCGACTTGGCCGAGGACGGCCTGCCACCACTCATCGTCAGAGCAGAGCGCAGCGATGCTTCGAGCGGCGGGAACGTTCACGTTCAACTCTGGCGTGTATCGAGGTCTAGCAGCGTCGGTCGCGTCCTGCAGTCGGTCGATCCACCACTGTTGGGAGAGCACGTCGGCGTCGAACCAGTACCGCCGCTGGGCACCGGAGGTGTCCAAGCGGGTTAGGCGTGCAGCAGTGTTCGTCGCCCATTCGAACTCGAAGGTGACGGTCATGCCGCGGTCGGCCGCCATCGTCTGCCAACCCTCGAGCCAACCACCAGGGTCATTTATCTTCTCCAGTAGCGACTTTCCCTTGCCGCCCGTGGGCCGGTCGGGTCGGCGGGGATGGCGATGGTGTACTTGGTGAGATCCGGGTGGTTGGTGAGGGCTGCTTTGACGGATGCGTCGAGCTGCGACTTATCGACGTCGGCGTGGCTGGCCCAATACTTCGCTTGCCAGCCGTGCTCGGCGCCGCCGGGAAGGGTCCAGTAGCACTCGACGCCTCCATCGCCTCCGGCTCCGTGAAGGGACACGAACTTCGCGGCGGCGTGCGGGGGCTCTTGCGCGACCAGCTCGCAGATGAGTTGCTCGTATCCGTCGCGCTGGCCTCCCGCGCCCAGCGAGCGCACGCGCGCGAAGTCGATATCCGGAATGTTCATACGGACCCCTCGCTGGCCTGGAGATCAACGGCGGGAGTGAGGGAAAGGTCGGTCAGGGCTTGCCAGAGACCCGCATCGATGGCTGCGGGGGTGGGTCCCCGATCGACTACCTCGAGTAGCTCCCCGGCGAGTGTCAGGCCGGTAGCCTCTTGCAGCTCCAATTCGACTTGTGTGACCAACGTGTTTAGGGCGGCCCCCAGGACCGGCCCCACGGAACCTGGAAGTTGTGCGACTGCGCTGTGGGCAGTGATCCCTATTCTGTCCAGCTCGTCGATCTCTGGCGCCGGTACCGTGGACGGCCATTCGGTCGGCCGCCTTCGATGCAGGGCTAACGCCCATGAGGCGCGGGCTACGCAAGTGGCCAGCTCGTGGACCTTCGCGGTCGCGGCATTTACCGTCGGTGCCAACGGGAGTCCGGCTGCCGTGAGGTGCTGTTCGAGAGATTCGCCCGCCAGTGGGAGAACAGGTTGCTCACCGTAGTGCGCCATGATCACGGCTAGCGGAAGCGGTCGGACGCCATCGACTGCGAGCACCCATACGTTGCAGTCGAGAGCGCGACGCGCTTCAGCGTCGATGTTGGCCAAAGCACCAACTGCTTGATCCCAATCCTGTAGCCCCGCTGTCACCAACCATCCTGTCTGATCGATGTTGCTGGGGAAGGGCGCGGGATCCGACACCGTGCGCAGAACGGCGCCGGGAACGGCGGCTTCGATCACGGACAACACCGTGCGTTGTTGCTGCTGGGCTGCGATTGCCGAGGATGCCGTGATGGCATCAACTGTGGTGTGGTCGCCGAATCGAACTGAGCGCCAGGCGTCGGGGTCCTTTGCGGCGCTGATCGCGGCCCGCGCCAGCCGTTCGAGTTCACTGCCGAGTGCGTCGGGGACCGGTTGATCGAGGCCGAAGTATGTCGGTGTCAGCGATCGCGCGTGTTCGACCTTGGCGGCTGCATCTCGAAGCGACATCGCTACCGCGACTCGATTGTCGTTCGTCCTGAGATTACTCAGTGCCTGCGCGGCGGCCCCGAGTGCTTGCGAGACCGGGTCGTTTTGTCGTTGAGCATCATCCTCGCTGGCGTGGGAGTTGGCTCTTTCCTTCAAACCGTCCTTCGGTTTGGAGGCTAGTTCGCCGGCTCGCTCGCTTGCAGCTTGCACACGCTCGGCCCAAGCTTGTGCCTGGTGAGACGGGTCGTTGGCCCGTAGGCGGAAGGCGCCCTCCCTTGCAAGATCGACCAGTGCCTGGGCAATCTGCGCCTGTTCGAGGAGCAGGGCTGTCCATGTCGGTGCCGCTGACAACATCCGGATGGCTCCCTGGAAGCCGACATTATGTCGGACTCCAGCACGCTCCTTGAAGACCTCACGTGCTATGTGCTTGTAGCCCGGCTCAAACCCGCCAGCCTTATAGCGCCGTCCTGATGGCGTGATGGTGATGACCTCGACATGACTTGCTTCAGGGCACGCGAACGCCAACTGCCGCGCCAACGTGACGACGAAATCGTTGAGGGCATCGCTGCTGCCTGCCCACGGTGCGTCCCAGGTCATGCCGGGCGACTGCTCCTGAATATCAAGACCATGCATGACCGTCACGGACGGATCAGCCTCCGCCTGCGTCGTCAGCGCCACGGCCGAAGGTTCGGATCGCGCGACCACCAGGGCACGGTGCCCCACCGGTCCGAACGCAGCTTCTCGGTCCTCGGCGGAGACGAAGGGAGTCAGAGCATCGATCAGACGCGCCCACGCGTCGGCTTGCGTTGCGTCGGTCGGCTCGTCGAACTCCCGGAATACCGTCGTAGCCTCCGATGCATTGAGCGGCACCGTTCCCGCCAGAGCTTCCAAGAGACGCACGGCCTCGACAAGAGTTCCCGCATTGAGCAGGCGCATGACGAGGGCCGAATCGAGATGCGTGGTGATGGCTTCCAGTATTGGCGAAGTACGCGGCGGCGGCGCCCGCGCGATCCGGGTCATCTGCGTAGCCGCACGATCGAACGCCGGCGAGCCGATCGGATCGAGGGTCGTGTCCTGGTTGCGAATTCCATAGACGAATGGAGCTATCAGATTCGGCGAGACCCCAGAAGGCGCGAGGCGTCGAATGATCGGGAGACAGGTCTTGGCGTAGGCGACGTTGTCCGCGCGCTCGGCTCCTTCGAGGAGTTCGGCCACCCCCGAGGTGGTGGTATCCGGCGCGTTGAGATGACCCGCAACCGCGTCGGCAACAGCGACGACGGTCTCTGGAAAGCGTTCGGCTGATCGACGTAGCAACCAGCCAGCTTCGTTGGCAGGTAGCAACCGAGCTATGACGCTAAGGGTGTCACCGAGCGTGGGGGGTGGGGCGTCGTGAAGCAGAGTGGTCAGTGTCTGTGAACGAAGCTCGTGGAGGCCTGTCCAGACGTCGCCGTGGTCGAGAATGACATGCTCGTTCTTCAGTGTCGACAAGGCGTCACCGACCGCGCGATTGCTCCCAGCAACGGTCGCGAGTGCATCTCCGAGCATTCGGGCAGTCAACGACAGGCCAACTGCGTGAGCTGCGAGAACAAGGCGAGCAGCCTCTCGCTGAATCTCTCGTCCAGGAGCCGCCAGTTCGGCGGCCTGTGAGGCGAGGACCTGTTCCAGGTGCTTGCCTTCGCGCAGCAAGGAGAGAAACTCCATGAGCAGGCCGTTACTGCGCGCAAGGGCTTCTGCGGCGGCCATCTTCGTCGTGAGGCCCGCGCGCTCGATGCGCTCGGCAATCAGCTCAGCGGTGAGGCGGTCGAGCTCGGGCCTGATGACACGTGTGCTGCCGTTCAGTAGACGGGGGCTGAAGTCTTCTTCACGTGCCGCGCCGATGACGAAGACATGGGGAATCTCGCGCAGGGAGGCAACAGCATTCGGCCACGCGCTGGTAGAAGGTCGGCCGAGGCTATCCGCTGCGACGACAACCGGTGAGGTGGCAGTAGCGCGAAGCAGCTCGACATGTCGGAGCAGCAGTTGGGCGTCATCATCAGTAGTCACGCGGGCGACACGAACGACGCGAGCCCCCAGGATCACGTCGCGGCTTGCGCGCCAGAGGAGCACCGATTTGCCCGAACCGGACGGGCCGACGATGACGGTGTACTCGCCTTCTTGAGCCGCCTGTGTGATCTGATCCATCTCGTCGGCCCTGATCACATCCAGACCCTGTGCGATGTGGATAGGCGCCCCGTCCACGCCCAGATAGAACCGGCTGGCGGACGCCACCCTTGCGGTCGAGTAATCCGCGGGACGGCACACGCCTGCGGACACCGCAGCGTCCAAGCCGGTTACGTTGACTGCTGACTGGACCACATGCAGCGCGGTGTCAACGTCGCCGAGCGTTAGCGTTCGAGCCTGACCGAGGCCTAGATGACGTTGGTCTGCACTCGCCATCCCGAAGGCTTCGTAGAGCGCGCCGACAGTGAATGACGCAACGGATGGATGAACACCCTGTTTGTCGCTGAGGAGCGCTTCGGTCTGCTCGCGTAGGTTCCACGGCAACGACACGAGGTGGACACGTCCCAGTGCAGTGGTTGCGTCTGTTCGGGTCAGGCCCTGGGCGACGAGAGCGTCAACTAGGGCGATGCACCGCTCAGGCTGTGCGGCAAGTGGTTCGTCCCATCCGGTGAACTTCAGGCCCGAACCGACGCTGCCATCGGTGACGATAACGATCGGGCCGGTCGTCGCACTCATAGCATGCAAGATCGCGTCGCGGATTCTGGAAGTCTCTAGCTGTCCCGCTCCAGCGCTGACCTCCTTCACCTGCACCAAAGTCTCGTCGCCTGCAGCTGTGCGACAGTCGAGGTCCTCGAAGCCTTCGGGAACGAGCGTGGTGAAGGGCAGGACGCCTGCACGAGACATCACAAGCACGTGCACCGAGACGGCAAGTTGCCAAGTGACGCCTGCGACGTTGCGCGAGCCGTGCCTCAGCTTCCCCCACAGCTCTTCGCGGGCGTCGCTGTCCGCAGAGTGTGGCGGCGTCGGAGCGGTGGCATCTCGTGGCGCGGTCGGGCCTCGTCTACGTGGCCTCTTTCGACCCTTGCCAGACGAACCCATGGTGCTTCCCTCGCGAAGGTCTACTCCGGTCGATCGAGCGCGGGTTGCGCTCGACCCATAGAACGACGATAGCGAGGGTCACCGACACCGCAGGCGTCGGCTGGCCCGCAGAAGCACGGGAGAGTGCTTACCCCTTGACTGGGTCAAGTAGCCGCTCGCCGCGCGACGGGGTCGTACGTAGAAGTCGGCGGACGAGGCACCTCGAGAGAGCCCCCTGAGTCCTCTGCGAGGGGGACCAGAAGGGGACCAGAGTCATGGAGACCATGCATGTCGTGACGTGCTCTGCATGATCTGACGCCCGGAGTTACGCGGAAATCGGTCTCGCGGGAGCCATCTGGACGCCTGGGGGTCAAGGGGTCGCAGGTTCAAATCCTGTCAGCCCGACACACGAAGAGGGGCCGGCACCCGCCGGTCCCTCTTCTCGTCGTGCCGTGACCGGACCGGGTGGCCGCTTGCTAGGGTGGCGGCGACATGCAGCTCATGGCCGCACTCCGTTCGCTGCTCGCCGGGCGCCGGCGAGGGCTTTCGGGTGCCCTGCTGATCGCTGCGCTGCTTCTCGGCGTCGTGACGATGCACGCGATGAGCGGGTCGTCGACGGCCCACGTCGGGCCTGCGGCGGTCATCGCCGAGACGAGCCACCCCGCGGGCGCACCGGTGGCCGACGACGACCCCGGGCACCACGAGCAGGGTGGCTGCCTCGACTGCGGCGGGCACGAGATGGCGTCGGCCATGTGCCTCATGGTGCTGGTCGTGCTGCTCGCTCTCGTGCGCCCCGGGCGCGGCCTCCTGGCACGCCTCACCCCCGTCTGGTCCCGCCTCGTCGAACCGGGGCGCGCTCAGCCCTTCGTCGGCCTCGCGCCGTCGCTGCACCTTCTCGGCATCTCTCGGACGTAGGAGCCGCACGCCGTCGACGCACCCTGCGTCGACCGACACGCCCCGCACCGGGGCGCGTGTGGTTCCTGAATACCGAGACGAGAGGTCTGTCCCATGAAGTTCAAGAGTGTGCTGGTGCCGGCGATCGCGCTGGTGACCGTCGCGAGCCTGGCGGCGTGCTCGACCGACGACGAGCCCGGGAGCGGGACGGCGCCGTCGTCCGCCACGACCGGGGCCGAGGAGCAGGACGGCACGGCGGAGGACGGCACGTTCAACGACCAGGACGTGATGTTCGCCCAGATGATGATCCCGCACCACGAGCAGGCGATCGAGATGTCCGACGTCATCCTGGCCAAGGACGGCGTCGACCCTGAGGTCACGGACCTGGCGAACCAGATCAAGGACGCCCAGGGGCCCGAGATCGAGCAGCTGACCACGTGGCTCGAGGAGTGGGGCTCCCCGATGGAGGAGTCCGGCGGCATGGACCACGAGGCGATGGGCCACGGGTCCATGGACGGGATGATGAGCGAGGAGGACATGCAGGCCCTGGACGCCGCGCAGGGCGCGGAGGCGGGGCAGCTGTTCCTCGAGCAGATGATCGTCCACCACGAGGGTGCCGTCGAGATGGCGCAGATCCAGGTCGACGACGGCGAGAACGCGGACGCGGTCGCGATGGCGCAGCAGATCGTCGAGACCCAGCAGGCCGAGATCTCCACCATGGAAGACCTGCTCGCCTCGAGCTGATCCCGCCCCGCGGGGCGTGCGCACCGACGTGCGCGCGCCCCGCGGCCCATGCCGGAGGGTCGAGCAGCGCGCCGAACGTGCACGGCGTTCAGGTCGTGCGCGGCGACCCTTCACTGCTCATCGGAGCCAATTTCGGGGGTTCGAACCCAGGGCAAGCCGATCCAGGACGGCGTCAGGCCGGTCGAGCGAGCGGGCCCTCCCCTCAGGCATATACCCTTACCGGGTATATGCGGCGGTGGGCCGCGGGTTCCGCCAGCACGACAGGAAGTAGGACAGCCAGGATGTCCCGAGCACATCGCAGCGGGCACGGCGCGACGGCGGTTCGTGACCGAGGTTTTGGCGCGTGACGGCGTCGATCCCGACCGACGAGCGGGGGCGTCGTCCCCGCCCGGCGCGCACGGTGCCCGGCATCACGGCGTGCGGGCTGTGCGCGGGGGAGACGCTGGGCGCGACCGACACCCGCCCGGGCGGACAGCTCGAGCGTCTGCGCCGGATCGCCGAGAGCGGGGACGCGCGCCTGACGGTCGTCGACTGCCTCGACGCGTGCGAGCGCGGGGACGTCGTCGTGGTGCGGCCGGTGCCCTCCGCGCGCGCCGCCGGCCCCGCCTGGTTCGAGCAGCTGGCGGGCGACGAGCTCACCGCCGCCCTGCACTCCTGGATCCGCGCGGGCGGGCCGGGCCTGGCGCCCCTGCCCGACCAGCTGGCCCCGCGGGTGATCTCGACCCAGGCCGAGGTACCACCGCCCCCGGACGCCGCCGCCGCGGGCTGAGCGTCGGTCACCTACGCTCGGGGCATGCCGACCGTCCTGCTCGTCCGTCATGGCCGCACCACCGCGAACGCGAGCGGCATCCTCGCCGGGCGGGCCGACGGCGTCGCGCTGGACGCCGTCGGGCGTGACCAGGCGGCCCGGGCGGCCGAGCGCGTCGCGGGCGTGCCGCTCGCGCGGGTCGTCACCAGCCCGTTGGAGCGGTGCCGGCAGACCGCGCAAGCCGTGCTCGACCACCAGGCGGACGACCTGGAGTCGTTGACCGAGCACGGGATCACCGAGTGCGACTACGGGCAGTGGCAGGGGCGTGCGCTGAAGGACCTCGCCCGGGAGCCGCTGTGGTCGGTCGTGCAGGCGCAGCCGTCGGCGGCCGTCTTCCCGGGCGGCGAGTCGCTGGCCGCGATGCAGGCCCGGGGCGTCGAGGCGGTCCGGCGGCACGACGCGGAGGTCGCCGCCCGCCACGGCGCGGACGCGGTGTGGGCGGCGGTCTCGCACGGCGACGTCATCAAGTCCGTGCTCGCCGACGCGCTGGGGGTGCACCTGGACCTCTTCCAGCGCATCGTCGTCGGCCCGGCATCGATCTCCGTCGTCCGGTACGGGCCGCACCGCCCGGAGGTCGTGGCGGTGAACACCGACGCGGGCGACCTCTCCTGGCTGCGCAGCGCGGCGCCCGCGGGCGACGCGCCGGTGGGCGGCGGCGCCGGGCCGGGCCAGGCCGACGCCGCGCGGTAGCCGAGCCGACGTCCGACCCGTGGCCGTCCCGTGCGGACGGGCCGTGCGCTCGTAGAGTGAGGTCATGCCCACTCTCGTCCACGAGTACGACTGGCCGGACCGCGTCGTCGTGGGGACCGTCGGGTCGCCCGGCTCCCGCACGTTCTACCTGCAGGCGCGCGAAGGCACGCGGACGACGAGCGTCGCGCTCGAGAAGGAGCAGTCCGCCGTCCTGGCGGACACGATCCAGCGCCTGCTGGACGAGCTCATGGAGGAGCCCGACAACCGGTACAGCGTCCCCGCCGACGTCCCGGCCGAGCTCGTCGACGACGACCCGCTGGACCTCCCGGTCGAGGAGGAGTTCCGCACGGGCGCGATGCGCCTGACCTGGGACCCGCGCACGGCGCAGGTCATCGTCGAGGCGTTCCCGCTCGTGGACGACGACCTCGACCCCGAGGCGGACGAGCCGGAGCCCGCCGAGTCGCTCCTCGTCAAGATGCCCGTGGGGACGGCGCGCGCGTTCGCGCAGCGCACGCGCGCCGTCGTGAGCGCGGGCCGCCCCCTGTGCCCGCTGTGCGGCCGGCCGGTCGACCCCGACGGTCACGAGTGCGCGCTGCCCGGCGAGGCGTGACGACCCCGCACGACGACGCCGCCGCGCCGTCCGACGTCGAGCCCGCCGTCCCACCGTCCGGCCTCGACCCGGCCATCGCGCCGTTCGGTCTCGACCCTGCCGACACTCCGCTCGACGACGTCCTGACCGAGGTGCCGCTCGACGTCGTCGGGCGGATCCGCGTCGCGTCCAACGCGACGTTCCTCGCCCGGCTGGGCGACGTCTCGGTCGTGTACAAGCCGGTCGCGGGCGAGAAGCCGCTGTGGGACTTCCCGGACGGCACGCTCGCGGGCCGCGAGGTCGCCGCGTACCTCGTCTCGGAGGTGTTCGGCGGGGGAGTCGTGCCGCGCACGTGGCTGCGCGACGGGCCGCTCGGTCCGGGCATGGTGCAGCTCTGGCAGGACGTCGACGCGGCACAGTCGCCCGTCGACGTCGTGCCCACCGACGAGGTGCCGCCCGACGGCGTGCGGACGGTGCTGGAGGGCGTCGACGAGGACGACCGCCCGGTGAGCGTCGTGCACGAGGACTCGCCGGCGCTGCGGCGCATGGCGGTGCTCGACGCCGTCGTGAACAACGCCGACCGCAAGGGCGGGCACGTGCTGCCGCTGGCGGACGGGCGGCGCCTCGGCGTCGACCACGGCGTCACCTTCCACGTCGAGCCCAAGCTGCGCACCGTGCTCTGGGGCTGGCTCGGTGAGCCCCTCGCCGACGACGAGCTCACGGGCGTCGAGCGCGTGCGCGCGGGCCTCGACGGCGACCTCGCCCACCGCCTGCGCGGTCTCCTCGCACCCGACGAGGTGGCCGCCCTCGCGGAGCGCTGCGACCGGCTGCTGCGCACGGCACGGTTCCCCGCACCGGAGGGCGACATGCCCGCCGTCCCGTGGCCGCTGTTCTGACCTCCCGGGCGAGCGGCACGCGCCCCGGGTAGCGTCACGACGGATGAGCCATCTCCCCGACCCGTGGGTCTCCACCGGTACCCTGCCCGGGCGCGACGTCGTCGAGGCCGCTCTCGACGACGCGTACGAGCGCTTCCGCGACCTCGACGAGGGCACGGTCATCGAGGACGTCCCGGCGCTCGCGGGTGCGGAGCCGGACCTGTTCGGTGTGGTCTTCACCGACACGGCGGGTGCGGAGCACGCGCGCGGCGACGTGCGCCACCGGTTCTCGATCCAGTCGATATCGAAGGCGTTCGTGTACGCGCTCGTCTGCCAGGAGATCGGGCACGACGCCGTGCTGGAGCGGGTCGGCGTCGACAACACGGGCGTGCCGTTCGACTCGGTCCTGGCCATCGAGCACGGCGAGGGGCACCCGATGAACCCGATGGTCAACGCGGGCGCGCTCGCGACGACGGGTCTGGTCCCCGGCGACACGGACGACGCCCGGTGGGACTTCCTCGTGCACGGTCTGTCGCGGTTCGCCGGGCGCGCCCTCGACGTCGACGAGGAGGTCTACCGGTCCGAGTCCCGGACGAGCCGGCACAACGAGGGGCTCGCCTCGCTGCTCGCGAGCCACGGGCGTCTGCACGGTGACCCCGGGGCCGTCGTCGATCTCTACACCCGGCAGTGCGCGCTGCGCGTCGACGCCCACGACCTCGCCGTCATGGGCGCCACGCTCGCCAACGGCGGCGTCAACCCGTCGACCGGCGAGCGCGTGGTCGAGGCGGGCATGGCCCGCGACGCGCTCAGCGTGGTGGCCTCGACGGGCATGTACGAGAGGTCGGGCGAGTGGCTCTTCGAGGTCGGGGTGCCGGCCAAGAGCGGCATCTCCGGGGGCATCGTCATGATGTCGCCGGGGAAGGGCGCGGTGGCGGCGTTCTCCCCGCGGCTCGACGACGCGGGGAACTCCGTGCGCGGCCGCCGCGCGGGCGCCCTCCTGTCGCGCGCTCTCGGGCTCGACCTCTTCGCGTCCCGGCCTGCTGGCACGCGCTCCTGACCAGGCTCCCGCGTCGCCCGTCCTGCGCCGTCACGGACCAGCCCGCTCAGCGCCCGTGGGGGTCGGACGCGTTCAGGGTGCGCACGACGTCGTCGTAGTCGCCGCGCGCCTCGCCGAACCGCAGGAACTTCACGCGCTCGACGAGGATCTCGTGCGCGTCGGGCTGCGTGCGCAGCAGCTCGACGACCTCGGTGACGAACTCGTCCAGCGGCATGGCGATCGCGCTCTCGCGCTGACCCGGCATGAGGTCGGTCGCCACCGACGGCGGGACGAGCTCGACGACGTCGACGCTCGTGTCGGCGAGCTGGAGCCGCAGCGCCTCGCTGAGCATGTGGATCGCGGCCTTCGAGGCGTCGTACGTCGGCGTGGCCGCGAGCGGCGCGAACGCCAGCCCGGACGACACGGTGACGATCGTCGCGCGCGGCCGGGTCTGCAGGTGCTCGACGAACGCGCCGACGAGCCGGATCGGGCCGAGCACGTTGGTCGTGACGATCTGCTCCGCGGTGTCGAGGAAGCCCTCGGGGTGGTGCCAGTCCTCGGTGCGCATGATCCCGGCCATGGTGACGAGCGTGTCGAGGTCGGGGTGGCGGTCGAGGACCTCCTTCGCGGCTGCGGCGATGCTCTCGGGGTCGGTGGTGTCGATGCGCACGGTGTCGAGGCCGGGGTGCTCGGCGGCGATCCGCTCCAGGAGGTCGGTGCGGCGCCCGCCGACGACGACGGTGCTGCCCTGCTCGTGCAGCGCGACGGCGAGCGCCAGCCCGATGCCGCTCGTCGCGCCGGGGATGAAGACGGTGCTGCTCGTGATGTCCATGCCTCGATCCTGAACGCCGTGCGCGCGGCGCGGCAGAGTCCGGTGGGCGGGGGACCGGCGATCCCTGGCACGGGCGCCGCGCACCGCGGACGATGGGCGCATGGACCGCGCCGCGCTCGCCGACTTCCTCCGCCGTCGCCGGGAGGCGCTGCAGCCGGGCGACGTGGGGCTCCCGGCCGGGCCGCGCCGTCGGGCACCGGGCCTGCGCCGCGAGGAGGTGGCGCAGCTCGCGCTCATGTCGACGGACTACTACACGCGCCTCGAGCAGCAGCGCGGGCCGCAGCCGAGCACGCAGATGCTCGCGTCGATCACGCGGGCCCTGCGCCTGTCCGACGACGAGCGCGACTACCTCTACCGGGTCGCCGGGCACGGGGTGCCCGACCGGGCGACCGATCCCGGGCGCGTGGCTCCCGCGCTGCAGCGGGTGCTCGACCGCCTGGACGACACCCCGGCGCTGATCCTCGACCCGCTCGCGCAGACGCTCGCGCAGAACGACCTGGCGCGCGCGCTCTACGGGGACGCGTCGGCGTACGCGGGGTGGGACCGCAGCGAGATCTACCGGTGGTTCGCCCACCCGACGACGGCGCGGGCGATCTACCCGGCCGACGACCGGGACCGGCAGGGCCGCGCGCTGGTCGCGAGCCTGCGCTCGGCCGTGGCGGTGCTGGGCGCGTCGTCGCGCGCGGGCGAGCTCGTGCGGGTGCTGTCGCGCACGAGCCCGGAGTTCGTCGCGCTGTGGGACCGGCAGGAGGTCGCGCGCCGGTTCGTGGACCACAAGACGCTCGTGCACCCGGTGGTGGGGGAGATCGAGGTGGACTGCCAGGCGCTCACCACGGAGGACCAGCTCCAGGTGCTCCTCGTGCTCACGGCGGCGCCGGGCACGGAGGCCGCGGACAGGATCCGCCTGCTCGGGGTCGTGGGCACGCAGGACCTCGCCGTGCCGTCACCCCCGCAGCCCTCCTGACGGCTCAGGGGTCGAGGCGCTGGCGGAGCAGGCAGAACACGTTCCCCTCGGGGTCGGCGAGGACGTGCCACGGCTCGTCGCCCGTCTGGCCGACGTCCGCGGGCCGCGCGCCGAGGCCGAGGAGTCGTTCGAGCTCGGCGTCCTGGTCGCGGTCGGTCGGGTTCACGTCGAGGTGCAGCGGGAGCTTGCCCGCGCGCGGGTCGGTGCTCGGGCTGAGGATCAGGGTCGGCTGCGGGCCGCCGAACCCGACGTCGGGAGGGCCGATCTCGATCGAGCCGTCCTCCTCGCGGTCGAGCTCGACGTAGCCGAGCACGTCGCACCAGAACCGGGCGAGCAGCTCCGGGTCGGCGCAGTCGAGGACCAGCTCGCTGATGCGGGACGCCATGCCTCGCAGCCTACGGGGCGCCCCGTCCCGGCACCCGGCGGGTGACGCCCGATCGTGGCACCCTGGCCGTCACACGTGCGGCGAGAGAGGGAGCGGGATGGGTCTGGGCAGACGGCGGTCGGGCAAGCGGGCGGACGAGCGCGCCGAGGAGGCTCCCGCCGCGGAGCGCGTCGCCGTCGCGGAGCGTGCCCCTACCGGGGAGACCGACACCGCTGCGGACCGGGCCGACGCCGTCGAGCCCGCGCGCCCGGCGGGAGCGTCCGCGCTCTGGTCGGACGGCCTCGGTCGCGCGGGCACGCGCTCGGTGCAGGTGCTCGCCCTGGTCGCGCTCGTCGCCGTCGCGGTGTTCGCGGTGACGCGGCTGACGCTCATCGTCATCCCGGTCCTCATCGCGCTCGTGCTCGCCGCGGCGATCTCGCCGCTCGTCGGGCTGCTCCGGCGCAAGGGCGTGCCGTCGTTCCTCGCGACGGTCGTCGCGCTGCTCGCGCTCGTCGTCGTGCTCGGCGTGGTGGTGTGGCTCGTCGCGGCGGCGGTCGTCAAGCAGTGGCCGGAGCTGCGCGACCAGGCCGTCGACGGCTTCGACGAGCTCCAGACCTACGTGCAGAACCTGCCGTTCGACATCACCGAGGAGCAGATCGCGTCGGTGCGCGACTCGCTCGTCGGCCTGCTCCAGTCCGACGCGGTCGGCGCCGGGGCGCTCGCGGGCGCCTCCCAGACGGTCGACTTCGTCGCCGGGTTCTTCGTGATGATCGTCGTGCTGTTCTTCTTCCTCAAGGACGGCCCGGCCATCTGGGAGTTCCTGCTGCGTCCGTTCGAGGGCGCCCGGTACGCGCGCGGGCAGCGCATCGGCGAGACGACGGTCCGCACGCTCGGCGGCTACGTGCGCGGGACGGCGATCGTCGCCGCGGTGGACGCCGTCGCGATCGGCATCGGCCTCGCGATCGTCGGGGTGCCGCTCGTCCTCCCGCTGTCCGTGCTCGTGTTCCTGCTCGCGTTCATCCCGCTCGTGGGGGCCACGCTCGCGGGTGTCCTGTGCGCGCTCGTCGCGCTCGTCGCCGTCGGGCCGGTCGAGGCGCTCATCGTGGTCGCGATCGTCATCGCGGTGAACCAGCTCGAGGGCGACCTGCTCCAGCCCGTCGTCATGGGCCGCACGCTGCGCCTGCACCCGCTCGTGATCCTCGTCGCCCTCACCGCGGGCACCGTGCTCGCGGGCCTCACGGGCGCCGTGCTCGCCGTGCCCATCGCGGCGTCGATCTGGCGCGCGATCCAGGTCTGGGACGGCCCCGACCTCCCCGCGCGGTTCGCGCGCCAGAAGCGGCACGAGACCGTCGACGGCGCGCCGGCGTCGTCGTCCTGACGGCGGGCGCGGGGCGGGCTCAGGTCGCGACGTCCGCGGTGGAGGCCGCGACCCGGTCGGCGACCGCCGACGCCACCTCGACCGCGGCGTGCGCCGGCAGCCAGTGCCCGGTGTCGAGCTCGACGAAGCGGTACGGCGCCTCGACGTGCCGCTCGGTGTCCTCGGCGGCCCACCGCCCGAGCGCCGGGTCCGACGCGCCCCACAGGTACGTCGTGGGGACCCGGACGGCTCCGACGGGACGCGCGCCCAGGGGCAGCGCGCGGTACCAGTCCAGGGCTGCGGTCAGGGCGCCGGGCTCGCGCATGAGCGCCCCGCACCGCTCCGCCTGCTCGGCGGGCAGGCCGGAGCGACGCAGCAGCGCGGGCAACCGCGGCCGCAGGAACGCCTCAGGCAGCGCGGGGAGCTGGAACAGGGCGACGTAGAGCAACCGCAGCGCCTGGTCCGACCGCACGAGCCCGCGTGCCATCGCGCGCGGGTGCGGCGTCGAGAGCACGGTCAGGCTGCGCACGCGCTCGGGCGCCCACGCCCCGAGCGCCCACGCGACGCCGGCGCCCCAGTCGTGCCCGACGACGTGCGCCGGCCCGGTGCGCTCCAGGAGGGCGAGGACGTCCGCGACGAGGAAGGGCAGCCGGTACGCCGCTCGGGCCAGCGGGCGCGCGCCGGGGGAGTAGCCGCGCTGGTCCAGCGCGACCGTGCGCAGCCCTCGCTCGTGCAGGAGCGGCGCCACGCGGGACCACGTCGACGAGTCCTCGGGGAACCCGTGCAGGAGCACGACGGGCGCTCCGTCGGCCGGACCGTCGTCGTGCACGTCGAACGTCAGGGTGCCGCGGCGCATCGTGGTCGGTCGGGTCTCGGTCATCGTCCCAGCGTGCGGCGGGGCCGCCGCACCGGCAATCGGCGGGCGGGTCCCGCGCCGCCGCGCCAGGATCGGAGCGAGACGTGCGCGTCGCCGTCCGCCCGCAGGAGGAGGAGACATGACCCACCCCGACGCCCCGCGGGGAGCCGGCATGCTCGACGACCTCGCGCGCGGCACGACGACGGCCGGGGCGCTCGCGTTCTTCGACGGCCTCGCGCCCGTCGACGGCGAGGCGCTCCCGGGGTTCTGGTGGGGGTCCGGGCTGCCGACGGGGCACGTGCTCGACGGCGCGCTCGAGGCGCTGGGCTGGGCGGGCAAGCGGTTCGAGCGCGGCGGCGACGCGCACCCCCTCCTGTTCGACGGCGCGGGCGGCGGCCTCGTGGACGTCAACCCCGCGTTCGTCCCGCTCCCGCTCGTGCTGCGGGCGGCGCCGACGCTGCGCCGACCACCGGTCGCCCGGATCGCGCGGGCGCTCCTGCCGCTCACCCGGACGCGTGCGCCCCGGGCGCGGGTGCGCGCCGTCGTGCACCGGGGCGTGGTGACCGCGGCGATGACCTACGACGCGCTCCCGGTCGAGGACGCGCTGCGCGCCGTCGACGACGACACGCTCGTGGGGTGCATGGAGGCGCGCGGCATGGGCCGCCCGTTCTTCTTCGTGCTGCGGCGTGCCGCGGGTCAGGACACCTTGCCCTGGAGCAGCCGCCGCCAGTAGATCGTGGGCTGCAGGTAGCGGTCGAACAGCAGCAGGCTGCGGCGCGGGCGCGCGAGGTCGACGACGCCGAACCCCGGGTCGGGCCGACGGTCCCGGTCGAACTCCGCGAGGAGGAGGCGGTCGCGCGACGTCGTGACGGGCGCGACCGAGTAGCCGTCGTAGCGCTGCATCGGGGTGCCGCGCCGTCGGGCCTGGATGTTGCGCGCCACGACGGGCACCTGCCGGCGCAGGGCGCCGCCCGACGGCATCGCGTCGAGCGCCGCGGCGTCGCCGAGCCCCCAGACGCGCGGGTGCGCGACGTGCTGGAGGGTCTCGGGGTCGACCGCGACGAACCCGTCGCTCTCGGGGGTCGCGAGCCCGCTCGCGGCGACCCACGCCGGGGCGCGGTGCGGCGGCGCGACGTAGAGCGCGTCGTAGGAGAGCTCGTCGGTCCCGTGCGGCCCGCGGAGCCGGACCGTACGGTGGGTCGCGTCGACGGACACGAGCGACGTCGCGGTGCGCACCCGCACGCCGAAGCGCCGGGCGGCGGCACGCAGCGCGGGCTCCGCGCGCGGGTCGTCGACGAGGCGCGGCGACTCGACCGCGAGCTCGACCCGGATCGCGTCCAGGACGCCGGCATGGCGCCAGTGGTCGGCGGCGACGAACAGCGGCTTGAGGCCCACGGGGAAGCACGGCACGTGCCGCGCCGAGATCGCGAACACCACCGTGCCGGAGGTGAGCGACGACAGCAGCTCCCACGTCTTCGGCGCGAGGTCGGGCAGGTAGCTCGTCGCGGCGAACGGCGTGCCCATCGCCTGCTCGGCGCCGGGCACGGCGTCCCAGTCGACCTCCGACCCGGGGCAGACCGCGAGGTCCCCGTAGCCGAGCGTGCGCCCGCCCGCGAGGTGCACGAGCGAGCGCTCGGGGTCGACGCCGACGACGCGGTCGGGGTAGACGCGCACGCCGTCGGGCACGACGTCCTCCTGCGGCCGGGTGAGGTCGTCGAGGGTCGCCATGCCCGACGCGACGTAGGAGAGCAGCGGCCGGTACTGGTGCGTGGTCCGCGGGTCGACGACGGCGACGTCGGGGCAACCGTCGCGGCGCAGGCGCCCGGCGAGCGAGAGCCCGGCGTTGCCGCCGCCGAGGACGAGCACGTCGTGGCGTGCCGGTGCGGTCATGGCGGGTCCGATCTGCCGGGGGCGGGTCGCTCCACGCTACGGCGGGGGCCGCCCGCACGCCCTGTCAGACGGATGCAACCAGGGGGTTGCGCTGAACCGCGGCGATGTGCAACCCTGAGGTTGCAGCACGAGCGCCGGTCGCGGGTCGCGCCGGCGGGACCGAGACCCGTTCGACGGGACGCACCGGGAGGGCGACATGACCAGACTGCTGGAGGACAGGGTCGCCGTGGTCTACGGCGGCGGAGGCGCGATCGGCGGGGCCGTGGCCCGGACCTTCGCGCGGGAGGGCGCGCGCGTCTTCCTCGCGGGCCGCACGCAGGACCACCTCGATGCCGTCGCGCGCGACATCGCCGCGGCGGGCGGTCGTGCTGAGACGGCGCGGCTCGACGTGCTCGACGAGCGGGCGGTCGAGGCCCACGCCGCGGCCGTCGCCGCGGCCGCGGGCGGGATCGACGTCGTGCTCGACGCGGTGAGCGTCCCCCACGACCAGGGCACCCTGCTCGGGCACCTCTCGTTCGAGGAGTTCTGGCGCCCGGTCGAGGGTTTCCTGCGCGGCCTGTTCCTCACGAGCCGGGCCGTGGCTCCCTACCTCGCGCGCGACCGGCCCGGCGTGCTCCTCACCCTGTCCGAGCCGGGCGCGCGGCTCGTCGTACCGGGCATCCTCGGGCACGGCGTGAGCGCCGCGGGCAAGGAGACGCTCACCCGGCTCCTCGCGGCGGAGCTCGCCCCGGCCGGCGTGCGCGTCGTCGGGCTGCGGCCCCACGCGGTCGTCGACGGGCCGGCCCACGGCTCGTACACGCGCGAGCTGTTCGCGCCCGCCGCGGCCGCGGCCGGGCAGACCGTCCAGGAGCTGCTCGACGACGGCTCCCTCGCCGCGGGGACGCTGCGGGGACGGCTCCCGACCGTCCAGGAGGTGGCCGACGCCGCCGCCTTCCTCGCGTCCGACCGCGCCGCGGCGATGACGGGGACGATCGTCAACCTCACCGGTGGCGCGGTGCCCGACTGACCGTCACGACGCGGCGACCGCGCCGAGGCGTCGGGCGACGGCGTCGCACGCGGCGACGAGCTCGGCCGGGCCCGCGGCGAGCACGTCGGCGTCGAAGGCCGCGACGCGCGCCGCGAGCGCCACCCACGACCACGACCCGAGCCGGACCCGGCAGCGCTCCGGGCCCGCCGCCTCGACCGCGCCGTCCTCGACGAACGGCGCGACCGCGCGCGCCGGGGCGGCGAGCTCGACCCAGCCCTCGCACGGCCACCCGGGAGCCGGGGTCCCCGGGGCCCGCGTCGCGCCCGAGCCGCGGGGCGCCGTGCTGCCGGCGTCCCGGAGGGTCTGCGGACCCGCGCCCGGGTCGGTGCTCGGGAGAGCGCCGACGAAGCGCGCGGCGACGAACGCGGCGACGTCCCCGCCCGGCACCTCGCGTGCCGCGAACCGCGGTCCCGTCGGGGTGCGCGACGTCATCCGGTCGAGCCGGAAGGTCCGCCAGTCGTCGCGGTCGAGGTCCCACGCGACCGCGTACCAGCGGCCGCCCCGCACGACGACGTGGTGCACCTCCGCGCGGCGCGGCGGCAGGGCGGTGCGCGGGTCGTCGGGGAGCGCGGTGCCGGGTGGGGCGTCGGGCGGCGTTCCCGGCGCCGCGGGCGCGTAGTCGAAGCGCAGCACCTCCCGGCGGCGGGCCGCCGCGCTTACGGCGAGCAGGACGTCGAGGTCGACCTGCGCGGCGGGGTGCCCGGGTGCCGCGGCGACGGTCGTGACGTCCACCGCGTCGACGCGGTGCCGGAGCCGTGCGGGGAGCACCTGCCGCACGGTCGTGAGCGCGCGGACGGCGGCCTCCGCGAGGTCGTCGCCGACGCCGCTCGCGGTGATCGTGCGCAGCGCGACCGTGAGGGCCACGACCTGCTCGTCGTCGAGCAGCAACGGCGGGAGCTCGGCGCCCGCGTCGAGACGGTAGCCGCCCACGCGTCCCCGCGTCGCGACGACGTGGTAGCCGAGCTCGCGCAGCCGGTCGACGTCGCGCCGCACCGTGCGGGCGTCGACGCCGAGGCGGGCGGCGAGCTCGGGCCCCGTGCGGTCCGGGCGCGCCTGGAGCAGCGCGAGGAGCAGGAGGGTGCGGCGCGACGTCTCGGTCATGGCTCCATGCTCGCGCAGAATGCGGACACCATCCGTCCTGATGGAGCGCGAGAGTCGTGGGGTGCGCACGGGTCGTCGGCCCGGCGCACGGCCCCCGGCGACCGTCGCGGGCCACGAGCCTCCCGAGGAGAGCCCATGTCCGTCCAGACCACCCCGCACCTCAACTTCCGCGGCGACGCCCGTGCCGCGCTCGAGCTCTACCGGTCCGTGTTCGGGGGCGAACTCGTCGTCACCACGTACGGCGACCTCGGCCAGGCCGCCGACCCGGCGGCCGCCGACCTCGTCGTCTGGGGCCAGGTCAGCGCCCCGAGCGGGTTCCGCGTCATGGCCTACGACGTCCCCTCCGACCGGCCGTGGAGCCCGGGCGAGGCGCCGTTCTTCGTGTCCGTGCGCGGCGACGACGTCGAGGAGGTCCGCGGCTACTGGGACGCGCTCGTCGACGGCTCGACCGTCGTCGCGCCGCTCGCGTCGTCGGACTGGGCGCCCGCGTACGGCATGCTCACCGACCGCTTCGGCGTGACCTGGGTCCTGGACGTCGCAGCGCCCCGCTGACCCTGGGCCACCGGCCACCGGCCGGCAACGTCCACCGGCGAGCACGGGACGGGCGACCGGATCTCCCCGGATCCGGTCGCCGGTCCCGTGCTCGGGCGCGAGAGGGGCGCGGTGTACGTGCCGAGGCACAGGGGCCTCCCTCCAGGTGCAGGGGGACCGAACCGAGGGGGAACCCATGCCCGGAAGCAAGAAGTCGGCACCGCGGAAGCCGAGCCGGCGCGAGGTGCCGCAGACGCCCGACACCGTCGACGCGCTGTACCCGCCGCTGCCCGAACGCATCCCGTTGACGCTCGAGTCCATCGCGGGCGACGAGCCCACGTACGCGGAGATGCTCGAGTCCATCTGCGGCGCGACCGACGACTCCCAGCCCGTCGAGCAGTACGACGGCACGCTCGGCGTCACGCGCGCGTACGTGGACGCCCACCAGAAGCAGGCCGTGCAGGTCCAGTGGAACGCAGGGCTCGGCGGCGTCTTCACCAACCCCGGCAACGTCGACGGCGTGCGCTGGGGGAGCGGCACCCTGATCGCGCCCGACCTCGTCCTCACGTGCGGTCACCTGTTCGACCAGAGCGCCGACGGCTGGGTCCTGCCCCGGCAGAACGGGTCGATGCAGGTCCTCACGCCGCAGCAGATCGCGACGAGCATGCACATCAACGTGCTCTTCCAGGTGGACCCGTCCGGTGTCCTGCGCACCGAGCACAGCTTCCCGATCGTCGCGCTCGTCGAGTACCGGCTCGGCGGCCTCGACATGGCCGTCGTGCGCGTGGGCGGCAACCCGGGCAGCACCTACGGGTTCACGGCCGTGGCCACCGCCAACCCGGCCGTGGGCGACATGCTCGCGATCATCGGCCACCCCGCCGGGATGCCCAAGCGCGTCGAGGCCGGCCCGGCGACGGTCGTCACGACGAACCAGGTCCGCTACGACGACATCGACACGCTCGGTGGCAACTCCGGGTCCGGGATCCTCGGGCCCGCGGGCGAGCTCGTCGGCGTCCACACGAACGGTGGCTGCAACGCGGCCGGGACCGGGTCGAACTTCGGCACGGCGATCGCGGGCATCCGCGCGGTGTCGCCGACGCTCCAGGCCCTGCCCCACGGGGCGCGCACCGCGACCGCCGACGACGGCTTCACCTCCCTCGCGCAGGACGTCATCGCGACCGTCAAGGCCGCCGACCAGGTCGGCACGCTCCTGGGCGCCGACACGGCCCGCGCCGTCGACGTGCTGACGATCCGGCAGGCCGACTCGCACACGGTCGCCGACCAGATCGGGACGTCGTTCCTCCGGGACCAGGGCGGCACGCCGCGCGCCCTCGACTCGGTCTTCCAGGGCGACACCCGCTTCGCCGCGGACAACCCCGTCGGCACCGGGCTCGCGGGTGACGTCGGCTCCGGACCCGGCGACACGCTCCAGGAGGGGATCGTCGACCCCGGCGACCTCTTCGACCCCGTGGTCAACCCCGTGATCGGGCGGCTCGTGCAGGCGGGCGCGCTCGCCGGGGCGCGGCCGTTCGTCCAGGGCGCGGAGTCGCTCGTGGACGAGGACGGTCCGGGCGAGGCGGTCGACGTCGTCGGCGCCCTCGTCGAGGCCGTCGCCGAGGCGCGCGCGACCCTCGAGGCCGTCGAGGCGACCCTCGCCGCGCTCCAGGCCGGGCAGTGACCCGGGCGACCTCGCCCACGGACCGGACCGGGAGCCCGCGATGATCGGCATCGTGTCGCACGCGGACGACCTCCACACCACGGAGGTCGTCCGCCACCTGGACGCGCTCGGCGCGCCCCACGCGCTCCTCGACACGGGGCACGCGCCCCGCGACGTGGCGCTGACCTCGACCCAGGACGCCGCCGGGTGGCGCGCCGACTGGGTCGACACGAGCGCCGAGGGCGTGAGCGCGGTGGACACCACCACGCTGCGCGCCGTGTGGTGGCGCCGACCGCAGCCGTTCGCGCTGCACGACGACCTGCGCTCCGCCCAGGACCGCGGGTTCGCCCACGGGGAGGTCGCCGCGGCGGTGTCCGGGCTGTGGTCGTGCCTGCCCGCCACCTGGGTCAACGACCCGGACCGCGACGAGGCCGGCTCCCGCAAGATGTGGCAGCTCCAGGTCGCCGCGCGCCTCGGGCTGCGCGTGCCGCGCACGTGCATGACCAACGACCCGGCACGCGCCCGGGAGTTCCTGCACCGGGAACCGGGTCGCGTGATCTTCAAGCCGTTCAGCGGCACGCCGGCGACGTGGCGCGAGACCCGCCCCGTGCGGGACTCGGACCTCGCGCTCATCGAGAGCGTGCGGTACGCGCCGGTCATCTTCCAGGAGGCCGTCGCGGGGTCGGACGTGCGCGTGACGATCGTCGGCACGCAGCTGTTCGCGGCCGAGCTGCGCACCGAGGAGTCGGCGTACGCGTACGACTTCCGCGTCGACACCCACCACTGCCCGACGTCCGTGCACGACCTCCCCGAGCACGTCGCCACCGCGCTCCTGCGGCTCATGGAGGTGCTGGGTCTTTGGTACGGCGCGGTCGACCTGCGCCGCACGCCCGAGGGCGACTACGTGTTCCTCGAGATCAACCCGGCCGGGCAGTGGCTGTTCGTCGAGTACGCGACCGGGCAGCCGATCGCCGCGGCGCTCGCGGCGCTGCTGGCCCGTCTCGACCGCGAGGAGGCACCGGGCGCGACGCGGCGGCGCACCTGGCGCGGCAGCGCGGACTGAGCGCTCGGCCTGTCGACGGCCCGTCGTCGGCCGGTCACCGGCCCGTCGCGGGCCGGGCGGGGTCGTGCGCGTCAGCGCCAGCGGTCGCGCCACCGCTCCCACGGTGGCGCGACCGCCCAGTTGACGCGCAGCGTGCGCCACGCGCGGTCCATGCGCCGACGGCGCTGGCGCCGCCCGCGCAGCGAGCGCGCCGACACCCCGACGCGCCACGACCGGTCGAGCACCGTGCGCCGGCCCGGGCCGAGGCGGAACGACAGGTCGAGGTCGTCGTGCACCTCGGGGTCGTCGCGCACGACGGCGTCGCGCACGGCGGTCCACGCCGAGCGGCGCAGGGCCATGCACGAGCCCCAGAGCGCGGTGTGGCCGAGCGCGAGGTGGCACAGCACGTAGTACGCGCCGAGGTAGACGATCGCCACGGCGGCGCGCGCCCCGCGCGGCAGGTCGTCGAACGTGCCCGTGCCGGTCATCGCGTCGAGCGTCGGGTCGGCGGCCATGCGGTCGACGACGCGCTGCACCCACCCCGGGTCGGGGAGCGAGTCGGCGTCGAGCCGCGCGATGACGTCGCCGCGCGCGGCGTCGTACCCGGTCGCGGCGGCGGCCGGGATGCCGACGCGCTCCTCGCGCACGACGACGGCGCCCCAGCGGCGCGCGACGAGCGCGGAGTCGTCGCGCGACGCGTTGTCGACGACCACGACCTCGAGCGGCGCGACGGTCTGCCGCGCGATGCGCGCCAGGCAGCGGTCGAGCGCGGCGGCGTCGTCGCGGACCGGGACGACGACGGACACGGTCGGGGCGGTGCGGGGCGTCACGGCCGGTGCTCCCGGGCCGCGGTGCCGCGCGCGAGGAGGACCCCGGCGACGACCGAGCCGAGCAGCCCCGTCGCGAGGTCGGTGACGGTGTCGCCGTAGCCGACGCCGATCCGGTCGTCGAGGAACGTGTGCCCGGCCCACTCGCCGAGCTCCCACAGGATCGCGAGGACCGCCCCGAGGCCCGTGGTCACCACGGCGACGCCCGTGCGCCACGGCCGGTCGTCGTCGTGCGGAGCGGGCAGCGCCCCGACCCGGACGAGCGTCACCGTCGCGAGCGCCGCGACGAGCCCGGTGCAGACGGCGTGCACGGGCAGGTCGAGCCACGGCACCGCGCGGTACCACTCGAGCTGGGCGGCCCAGGCGGAGGCGAGCAGCGCGGCCCCGTAGCCGACGTCGAGCATGCCGGTCACCCCGAGGGCGCGCGGCACCATCGTCCCGCCGAGCACGAGCAGGAACAGCGCGACGCCGACGCCGTCGAGCGTCGCGCCGGCCACGACGACGCTGAGCGCGGCACCGGCCCGGACCGCGTCGCCCGCGAGGATCGCGCCGCGTGCCGGGGCGGCGAGGGAGGTGCCCGCCGTGGGGGCGGGGGAGGCGGGCATGCGGTGCTCCTGGGAGGGTGGTGCGGCGGCGGGGATCACAGCCTCACACCCCGGCGTCGCGCTCGCACGCCCGTCCACCGGGAGCGCACGTGGTGGCGCCTCCCGCCGCGCTCGTCGCGCTCGTCGTCGCGCCTCCCGACGTGTTCGTCCCGCGAGCCCGTCCGCCGTGCCCCTGCGGCACGGCGCAGGGGGTCAGTCCCAGGTGGCGGTCGCGGGGTCCACGCCGCGGGAGCGCGCGTTCGCCTCGACCGCGGCGCGCAGCCACGCGGCCAGGCCCGGGGCGAGGCCGTCGTAGTGGGCACGGAACCCGGCGTCGTCGACGAACCGCCGCGCGAGGCACACGTGCCGCGCGGGCGAGCAGTCGAAGTGCGCGCCCATCGAGGCGCGGTGCCGCTCGGCGAGGGCGGCCGCCCGCGGCGTGGCCGGGTCGACACTCGCGCGGCACGCCGTCGCGAGGTCGGCCTCCAGGGCCGCGACGTCGTCGGCCAGGCGCTGCCAGTCCTCGGGCGTGCGCTCCGCCGACCGCTCGGCGTACTGCGCCCACTGCGCGGTGTCGCCCCAGAGCTCGCGCGCCTGCCCGGGCCACGCGGGGTCCCAGCCCTCCCCGAACAGCGCGACCTGCTCGGTGGGCGTGAGCAGGAGCCCGCGCTCGCGCGCCGCGACGAGGCGGTCCAGCGCGCGGGCGGTGCGCTCCATCCGGGCGATCCGCTCCCCGAGCAGCGCCCGGTGCCGGCGCAGCGCGTCCACCGCCTCGGCGCCGGTCGCGTCGAGGAGCGGCGGGACGTCCTCGAGCGCCACGCCCAGCTCCCGGTACGCCACCACCCGCCGCAGCCGCGCGACGTCGGCCGCCGCGTAGAGCCGGTAGCCCGCCGGGGTACGCGCCGAGGGGCGCACGAGCCCGACCGCGTCCCAGTGGTGCAGCGTGCGGACGGTGACGCCCGCGGCCGCGGCCGCGTCGCCGACCGTCAGCGGGTGGGCGACGCGGCCGGGCGTCGGGTCGGTGGTCACGTGACCCAGTGTCCACCGCGGAGCCGCGTTGCTCACGGGGCGGGCGCCTCGATCCCGATGCCCTCCAGGAACCGGGCGGAGTCGCTCCCGGCGACGAACGGGCGCGCCGCCGTCATGACGACGCGCGCGTTCTCCGGCGTGCGGACCTCCACCTCGACGGACCCCCACGGCATCTCGCGCGGGCCCGTCGTGCAGCCGGGCGTCACGGCCTCGCACGCGGCGACGATCGCGTCGACCTGCGACAGCACGCACGAGAAGCTCACCGTCAGGGCCGGCAGGTCGGGCGCGGGGGTGCCCGGGACGAGGAGCACGTCCTGGAACGCCCAGCGGCGCAGGTGCACCATGCCGCCCGGCACGGAGAACAGGTCGAAGAACCCGAGCCCGCGCGTCCAGAGCTCGACGGACGCCGCGAGGTCGTCCGTCGGGACGGTCACGAACTGCGGCATCCCGTAGATGCCGCGGAACGGCTCCGGAGCGACGGCGTCGGGCCCCGGGGCGGGGACGGGGGAGAGGTCGAAGGCGGGGAACGTGTCGGTCATGCGGGCAGCCTGCGCCCTGACGTCGCGTCAGGGTCAAGTGCCCGCGCGCGCCTCGTCGGCCAGGAGCGCGTACACGACGCCGTCGACCCAGCCGAGGTCCCGGTGGAGGGAGTCGCGCACCCCCACGCCCTCGCGCCGCATCCCCACGCGCTCCATGAGCCGCCACGACGGCTCGTTCGCGAGGAACGCGCTCGCCACGACGCGCCGCAGCCCGAGGTCCTCGAAGCACACCCGCAGCAGCGCGCGCACGGCCTCCGTCGCGTAGCCCTGCCCCTGGTGCGCCGGGTCGAGCACCCAGCCGATCTCCGCCTCGTCGTCGTGCGGGCGGTCGACGACGTCGCGCTGCGCCCACCCGTCGCGCACCGCGAGGTAGAGGTCCCCGACCACGGCACCCCCGCGCTCCACGACGAGCGTCGTCGCGAGCCGGCCCGGCTCGGCGTGGTGCTCGCGCCACTCCTCGACCGCGGTGAACCGCTGCGTGAGCCACCGGTCCACCTCGGGCAGGCCGCGGTAGGCGAACAACGCGTCCGCGTCGTCCGGCCGGGCGCGGCGCAGCGTCAGGCGAGCGGTCCGCACGGGCCACGTGACCCGCTCGAGGGCGTCGGGGCGCACGTCGGTGGCGTCGGTCATGCGCCCACCCTGGCACGTGCGTGGCCTGCGCATCGAGGGGATTCCCGCGGCGCGGGAGCGTCGGCCCGGGCGGCGGCCCCGACGACGGGCGCGTGCGACGGCACGGCCCGCGCCGGTCTAGGGTCGCCCCCATGACGCTGTTCCTCGACGACCCCGACGAGGGTCTGTCGCCCGCGACGAGCCACCCCGCCTTCGTGTCCCTCGCGCCGGAGCCGTTCTACGACGAGGGCGAGGACCTCGCGCCGTTCGGCAACGACGCCGGGCACGACGCGCTGCGCGACCTCGAGGAGTGGTACGCCGCCGACGGGCGCGACGACGCGCTGCCCGCCTTCGTCGACGGCCTCCTGGCGGCGTGGGACCTCGGGGTCCCCGAGGACGTCTGGGCGTCCGGGCGGCAGGGCGCCGCGGACCGGCTCCGCGGCGGCGACGTCGACGAGGCGGCGCTCGCGGCCGAGGCCCGCGCGCAGATCGCGATCGTGCTCGGCCAGCTGAAGATCCGCGGCGGCCTCACCCCTCATGCGCGGGCCCTGGGCGTCGCGGTGCTCGACGTGCTCGCCGCGCTCAACGACCACGCGCGGGTCGTGAGCCCGGGCTGGCGGCACGCCGACGCCGACGCCGCGGCGACCGCCGCGATGGCCGCCGTCGTGCGGGCCGCACCCGACCTGCCCTGACGGCCCGGCCGCCCCGGGCCGCCGCTCAGCGGGCCGGGTGCTCCGCGCCCGGCGCCACCTCGTGGAGCCCGCCGTCCCGGTCGAGCTCGAGCCGCACGTCGACCCCGAGGCGGGCGAGGAACCCGTCGTCGTGGCTCACCACGAGCAGCGCGCCCGCGTAGCCCGACAGCGCCTCGACGAGCCGTTCGACGCTGCGCACGTCGAGGTCGTTCGTCGGCTCGTCGAGCACGAGGAGCTGGGCGGGCGGGTCGGCGAGCAGGAGCCGCGCGAGCGCGACGCGGAACCGCTCGCCGCCCGACAGGGTGCCCACCGGACGGTCGACGGCCGACCCGCGCAGGAGCAGGCGCGCGAGGTGGTTGCGGACCGTGCCCGGTGCGACGCCCGGGGCGCCGTCGCGGACGGTGTCGAGCGCGCTGCGCGCGTCGTCGAGCCCGTCGCGCCGCTGCGGGAGGTAGCCGACCCGGTCGGTGAGGAGCATCCCGCCGGCGCGTCCCGGCTCGGGCGCGCGCCCGCCGAGCAGGTTCTCCAGGAGCGTCGTCTTGCCGGTGCCGTTGGCCCCCACGAGCGCGACCCGCTCGGGCCCCTGGACGACGACCGTGCGGTTCGTCCCGTGCAGCTCGGCGAGCCGACGCCCGTGCGGGACGTCCGGGTCCGGCAGCACGAGGTGCACGTGCTCGTCGTCGCGCACCCGGGCCGCCGCCGCGTCGAGCGCCTGCTGCGCGGCCTGGACCTTGGCGTCCAGGCCCTGGCGCATCGAGCCCGCCGAGACCTGGGCCGCGGACGCGCGCAGCCCCATGGAGATGCGCGACCCGGTGCGGTTCGCCTGGGCGGTCCGCGCCGTCCGCTCGCGGCGCGCGAGCTTCGTCTCGGCCTCGACGCGCTGGCGCTTCTCGGCGCGCAGGGTCTGCTCGGCGCTCCGCGCGGCCTGCGCCGCCGCGGCCTGGTCGACCTCCAGCTGCGCGCGCCACGCGCTGTACGGGCCGCCGAACGTGGTCAGCGTGCCCGCGTGCAGCTCGGCGGTCTCGTCGACGTGCTCGAGCAGCTCCAGGTCGTGGCTCACGACGACGAGCGTCCCGGGCCAGTCGTCGACGAGCGCGGCGAGCCGGGCCCGGGTGGCGCGGTCGAGGTTGTTCGTCGGCTCGTCGAGCAGCGTGATCGCGCTGCGCCGCACGCGCAGGCCGCTGATCGCGACGAGCATCGCCTCGCCGCCGGACAGCTCGCCGACGCGTCGGTCGAGGCCGACGCCGTCGAGCCCGATCTCGGCGAGCGCCTGGGCGGCGCGCGCCTCGACGTCCCAGTCGTCGCCGACCGCGTCGAAGTGCCGCTCGTCGACGTCGCCGGACTCGATCGCGCGCAGGGCGTCGAGCGTGGTGTCGATGCCGAGCAGGCGCGCGACGCTCGCGTCGCGGCCGAGCGTGAGCGTCTGGGGGAGGTAGGCGACGTCGCCCGTGGTCGTCACGCGCCCGGACGTGGGCGTGAGCAGGCCGGCGACGAGGCGCAGCAGCGTCGACTTGCCGGCGCCGTTGTCGCCGACGAGGCCCGTGCGGCCGGCGCCGAACGTGCCGGAGAGGTGGGAGAGCGCGACGGTGCCGTCGGGCCACTCGAACGTGAGGTCGGTCAGCGTCACCGCGGACCGGTGCAGGGTGGACATGGGTGTGCTCCTCGGCCCGCGGTGCCGCGGGCGTGGTCGTGCCGGGAAGGTCGGGCGGGCCGTCGTCGCGCGGGCGCGCGGACGGGCCGCCGGTGGCGGGAGCGGTGGGGCGTCGTCCAGGCACGCCGAGGCCGCGGCACGAGCCGGGCAGGGGTCGCCGACGAGGGCTCCGACGGGTCGGAGCGGGGGCGAGGGGTGCGCTGGGGCGGGCCGCCGACGGCTCGGCGGCTAGAGTCTGTCGACCTCGATGAGCACGTGCCGATGCTAGCAGCGCGGCCCGGCCGGGTCCGCGGGCGTGGGGTTCGCGGGCGCGGGTCCGGTCACCCCGCCGGAGCCTGCTCCCGGCCCGTGACGAGCGAGGCGACGAGCGAGGCGACGAGCGCCGCGACGGCAGCGCCCGGGTGCGGCCGCGTCACGAGCCCGAGCGACCACGCCTCCGGCGCGTCGAGCGGCACCGCGACCGCGCCCGGCGCGGGCTCGTACATGTCCGCGGGAACCACCGCGACGCCGAACCCGGCGGCGACGAACGCGGGCAGGTCGCCGACGTCGGCCACCTCCGTGTCCGCGCGCGGCGCGACGCCCGCGTGCGCGAACGCGCGCTCGGCGACCACCCGGTTGCCGAACCCGCGCGGCGTCGTCACGACGTGCTCGTCGGCCAGGTCGCCGGGCGCCACCGACCGCGCCCCGGCGAGCGCGTGGCCCGCGGGCAGCACCGCGACGAACGTCGACGACGTGAGCCGCGTGTAGCGCAGGCCGGGGTGGTCCTCGGGCCCGAGCCCGGTGAACGCGACGTCCACGACGCCGCGCCGCACGTCCTCTCCCAGCCCCGTGGACCCGGCGGGCGACGGGGTGAGGCGCAGCACCACGCCGGGGTGGCGGTCCCGGAACGCGGCGAGGGTGCGCGGCAGCCCGAGGTACCCGAGGTTCGTGAACACCCCGAGCCGCACGGTGCCGCGCACGTGGTGCGGCCCGGGGGCGACGGCGGCACGGGCCTGGTCGACGGCGTCGAGCACCGCCCGGGCCCGGGGGAGCAGCGCCTCGCCCTGCGACGTGAGCGCGACCGAGCGCCGCGTGCGCTCGAACAGACGAGCGCCGAGCTCCGCCTCCAGCGCGCGCACGCCCGCCGAGACGCTCGACTGGACGGCGAAGACGCGCGCGGCGGCGCGCGTGAAGCTCAGCTCCTCGGCCACGGCGACGAAGTACTCGAGCTGGCGCGTCTCCATGCCGCTCACCCTACGACGTCTCATCGCTGACATCGATCAGACGGATCGGTACAAGTCGTTGGACACGATCAAGCGCGCAGGCGCACGGTGGACGCATGACGACGACCTCGGCACCTCCGACCCGCCCCGCACCCGCGCGACCGGACGACGCGCAGCGGCCCTCCCGGCCGCCGCGTGCGCGGCGCGCGCGGCCGCTCGTCTCGCACGGGTCCGGGTTCCTCGTGGTGGCGCTCGCGTTCGCCACGGCCATGGCGTTCTCGACGGTCCCGACGCCGCTCTACCCGCTGTACCAGGCGCGCGACGGCCTGCCGACCGTCGCCGTGACCGTCGTCTTCGCCGCGTACGCCGTCGGGGTCGCCGCGAGCCTCTACCTCGTCGGGCACCTCAGCGACCGGTTCGGGCGCCGCCGCGTCCTGGTCCTCGGCCTCGTGGCCGAGCTCGTCGCGGCCGTGCTGTTCCTGCTGCTGGACGGGCTGGGCGGCCTCGTCGTCGCGCGGCTCGTCTCGGGCGTGGGGATCGGGGCCGTCACCGCGACGGCGACCGCGCACCTCGCCGAGCTCCGCGCGGCAGCCCGGCCCGGCGGCCCGACGGACACGAGCGCCGTCGCGGGTCTGGCGAACATCGGCGGCCTCGCGCTCGGACCGCTCGTCGGCGGGCTGCTCGCCCAGGCCGCGCCCGCGCCGCTCACGACGCCGTACGTCGCCTTCGCCGTCCTGCTCGCCGCGGCGGTCCTCGCCGCCGCGCTCGTGCCCGAGACCGTGCCGCCCGCCGCCGCCCCGTACCGCTACCGCCCGCAGCGCGTCGCCGTGCCGCGAGGCGGGCGCGGCACCTTCGTCGCCGCGGGTGCCGCCGCGTTCGCGGGCTTCGCCGTCTTCGGCCTCTTCACGTCCCTCACCCCGAGCGTGCTCGCGACCGTGATGCACGAGGAGTCGCGCCTCGTCGCCGGGCTCGTCTCGGCCACGGTCTTCGCCGCGGCCGCCGTCGCGCAGCTCGCCACGGGCCGGCTCGCCCGCCGGCGCCAGGTCGCGCTCGCCGTCGCGCTGACGCTCACCGGGCTCGCCGTGCTCGCCGTCTCCGTCGGCACCGCGAGCCTGCCCGGGTTCGTGGCGAGCGCCGTCGTCGCGGGCGCGGGCGTGGGCATCCTCTTCCGGGGCGCGCTCGCCACGGCGGGGGCCCTGGCGGAGCCCGGCCGCCGGGGCGAGGTCCTGGCGGGGGTCTTCCTCGTCGCGTACCTGGGGCTCGCCGTCCCCGTGCTGCTCCTGGGGCTCTCGCTCACGGTCGAGCCGCTGCGCCTCATGGTCGTCGTCTTCGCGGCGGCCACCGCGCTGCTCGTCGCGGCGGCCGCGCCGGGCTTGGCACGCCGGTCCTGAGCGGGCGGGGCGGACCGCGGTCCGCCCCGCCGTGCCGTGGGTCAGCGGGCGAGCTCGACCCGCGCGACGCCCCAGCCGAGGGCGTCGTGCCCGACGACGCGCCACCCGGCGCGCGCGGCGAGCCGGGCCACGTCGTCGGGCGTGCGGGGTCCGGACCCCGTCGTCGCGAGGGACAGCAGCGCGTGCTCGTGCGCGTGCGGGCTCAGGCCGTCGGGCGTGAGGTCCTCGACGAGCACGGCCCGACGCGCGGCCGCCCCCATCGCGGCGAGGAGCGCGACCACCTCGTCGTCGGTGCGGTGCCCGGTCCCGAGCGCGCACACGGCGAGGTCGGCGCCGGGCCAGGAGCCGGACGTGGCGTGGGGCGAGCCCGTGCCGGCCTGCTCCCGCAGGACGGCGAGCGGCACGGGGTCCTCGACGAGCGTCGTCGTGCGGTCACCGGGCACGTCCGCGAGCAGGTCGGCCACGACGAGCGCCCCCGGCCCTCCGACGGCCACCGACCGCGCGCCCGACCACACGGGCCACGTCGGGAGGCCGGTGAGCACGTAGGGCAGGACGTCGGCGCCCTCGACGACCTCCGCGGCGAGGTCGACGTCGGCCTCGACCTCTGCGCGCAGGGTCCGGCCGCGCGAGCGCGCCCACGCCGGGGCGTCCTCGCGCAGCGCCGGGGCGAGCGCGGCGAGCGCGAGGACCGCGTCGGCCTCCAGGCCCTCGTACTCCTCGCGCGCGTGCTCGTCGTCGAGGAGGTCCTCGCCGGCGTCGGCCAGGGCCACCCTGTCACCGTCCGAGGTCACGACCCCCGACGCCGTGAGGACGTCCACGAGGACCCGGACCGCCGCGGGCGCGACGCGGGCCGCCTCGGCGAGCGCCGCGACGTCGCGCGGGCCGTCGCCGAGCGCGTCGAGCAGCCCGAGCTGGAGTGCGGCGCGCGTCGCGAACCACGGCACGGGGGACGGCACGCCCGCGGGCTGCGCCGCGGGGACGGTGCCGGTCGCGGTGCTGCCGGGCACGTCGCTCGCGGTGCTGCCCGGGACGCCGCCCGAGGTGTCGCCGACGGTGCTGCTCGCGGAGCCGCCCGGCCCCGCGCCCGAGGGCGCCGGCCGCGCGTGCCAGTACCCGGTGACGTCGACGTGCGTGCGGGGCACGCCGCGCTCGCGCGTGAGGTGGCGGCGCACCGGCAGCAGGGCCCGGCTCTCGCTCGCAGCCCACGCGTAGACGCGCCCGGGCCACCACGTGATCGCGCGCACCGCCTCGCCGAGCGCGCCGCGGTCGCCCTCGGGCGCGACGACCCAGCGGACGGTGTCGCCGTCGCGCAGCGCGAGGTCCTGGCGCGCCGACGCGTCGCCGACCGTCACGACGACCTGCACGGGCGCGTCGACAGGACGCTCGTCGAGGAAGCGGCCGATCGCGGGCAGCGCCGTCTCGTCGCCCGCGAGCAGGGCCCAGTCGACGTCGTCGGGCCACACGGTGGAGGCCTTGGGGCCGACGAACCACAGAGCGTCGCCGGGGCGCGCCGCCCCGGCCCACGCGGCGGCGGGCCCGTCGCCGTGCAGCACGAGGTCGAGGTCGAGCTCGCCCGCCACCGGGTCCCAGCGGCGCGGCGTGTAGTCCCGACCCTGCCGGTTCGGCGCGGGCGGCCAGTCGATGCCGTGCGCGCGCTGCACGGGCAGCGCGGACGCTACGTCGCCGTCGGACGCGAGGACGAGCTTCACGTGGTCGTCGAACCCCGGGGCGTCGAACGCCGGCATCGGCAGGCCGTCGCGCTCGAACGCGCCGAGCTCCGGCCCGACGAGCGTCACGCGGCGCATGCGGGGCGTGACGTCGACGACGCGCGCGACCTCGACGCGCCGCAGGACGAGGGGGTGGGTGCGCAGGCGGTGCTGGGCCATCAGGAGAACTGCTCCTCGACGACGTCGAGCAGGGCCATCGCCTCGTGGTAGTCGCTGCGGATCGTCCACGTGGGCAGCTCGTGCGCGGTCCCGGCGGCGAACGACGGCAGCGCGGCGAACACCGGGTCGGCGGCGAGCGCGTCGAGGTCGACCTCCGCGCCGTTGAAGCCGATGACGAACACGTTCGGCGCCGTGACCACCGACGTCACCTGCTCGGCCGACACCTCGAACATGTCACCGCCCGGCGTGTACGGCTCGGCGCCGGTCTGCTCCTGGATCGGCTGGACCGCGAACCCGAGCCGCTCGAAGATCGCGGGCAGCCCCTCGCCCTCCTGGAGGGCGTACGTGGTGCCCTCCGCCGTGCGGGCGAGGAACGCCGTCTCGCCCGCGGGCACGGTGATCGCGTCGCGCACCTCCGTGAGCCGGTCCTCGTACCCGGCGGCGAGCTCCTCGGAGGTCTCCGCGTCGTTGAACACGTCCTCGGCGAGGAATGCGAGCTGCTCCTGCCACGTCGTGTACGTGCCGCTCACGAGGACGGTCGGGGCGATCTGGCTCAGGCCGTCGTAGACGTCCGTCGCCTGCTTGAGCGGGAAGCCCCACCCGCCACCGACGATGAGGTCGGGCTCGAGCGCGAGGATCGCCTCGAGGTTGAAGCCGTCGGCGCTCCACTCCAGGAGCTCCGTGCCGTCGGCCTCGGCCTCCTGCGCCCAGAGGGGGGAGAAGGCCGGCTCGGGGTCGTCGGTCACCTCGGGCACGGTGGCGAGGACCGGGACGTCGAGCGCGTAGAGGTACCCGGCGAGCGCGTGGTTGAGCACGACGACGCGCTGCGGGTCCGTCGGGACGGTGACGTCGCCCTGGTCCGTGGTGACGACGCGCTCGGCCGCGGACGAGCCGGTGGGCGTATCTGAACCCTCGGCCCCGGCGTCGGACGTGGTGGTGCCGCCCGAGCACGCGGAGAGTGCGAGCGTCGCGGCGGCGACGAGCGCGGCCAGCGCGGTGAGGGGGCGGCGGGTGGGACGGCGGGACGGCAGCATGGGACCTCGCACTCGGGAGCAGGGACGCGGGGGCCGCACGGCGTGACCGGGGCGCACCTCGCGAGGTTAGGCTAACCACACCTGCGCGCCGTGCCGTGTCCGGACATGACACGGACGCTCCCGGACGCGACACGACCGGGCGCGCGACGTCCGCACGGTGCGCCGCGGGATACGTCCGAGGTCGTCCCGCAGGACGGCCGGACCGGAGGGTCCGGCCGAGGAGAGGAGCGCCGCATGACCCCGACCGCGCTGGGCGCCGTCGTCCCGGAGAACGCCGTCCGCTTCCTCGGCCACGACACCCACGCGCACGACGAGCCGCACCTGGTCCACGTCGTCGCGGGCACCGCGGAGCTCGTGGCCGACGGCGCGCCCCTGACCCTGCGCACGCACGAGAGCGTGTGGCTCGCCCCCGGCGTGCCGCACTCCGTGCGCCTGCCGGGCGGGGCGATGGCCCTCGGGCCGGTGCTCTCGCCGGGCGTCGAGCCCCCCGTCCGGGTGCACCGGCTCGGCGTCGTGCCGGCCGTCACGGACGTCCTGACCGCCGTGCTCTGCGCGGGCCCGGCGACCCCGGAGCAGGTCGCGCCGTTCCGCGCAGCCCTCGAGGAGGTGCTCCGCGGGGTCACGGGCGACCACTTCGTGCTGACGCTCCCGTCGCACCCGGTCGCGCGCGCCGTGGCCGAGGACGCCCGGCGCGGGGGTGCGACGCTCGACGAGCTCGCCGACCGACGGCACGCGAGCGCGCGCCACGTCCAGCGGCTCTTCGTCGAGGAGACGGGGCTCCCGTTCGGGCGCTGGCGCACGCGCGCCCACCTCAACGTCGCGATCGCGCGGCTGCGCGGCGGCTCGCAGCTGGACGCGGCGGCCCGCGCCGCCGGCTACGCCACGCGGGCCGGCCTGCTGCGCGCCCTCAGCCGGGAGACCGGGCAGCCGGTCGCCGACCTCGCGCGGGACCCCCTGGCGGTCCTCGCCCGCGCGCCGCGGGACACGGGTCCTGGTACCCGGGCGGCTCGCGTCGACGAGCGCCTGAGCGCCTGAGCCGGATCAGCGGTCGCGCACGACCCGGTAGCGCAGCGCGGTGCGCACGCCCACCTCGTCGACGCTCACCTTCTCCAGGGTGGCGGGGACGCCGCCGTCGAACAGCCGGACGCCGCCGCCGAGCAGCACCGGCATGACGTCGACGGCGAGCTCGTCGACGAGGTCCGCCGCGAGGAGCTGGCGGAAGAGGTCCGCGCCGCCCACGAACGTCACGTCGCGGTCGCCGGCGGCCTCGACGGCGCGGCGCACCGCCTCCTCGACGCCGTCGGTGACGAACTCGATCCACAGCCGCTCGTTGCGGCGCGGCGCGACGGGCAGCGGGTGGTGCGTCACGACGAAGATCGGCGCCTGGAACTCGTAGTCCTCCGCGTAGCTGTCGGGGTCCTCGGCGCCGTCGAACGTGCGTCGCCCCATGAGCACGGCGCCGGTCTCGTCCTGGAGCCGGCGCATGTAGTCGCTGCCCACGAGCGTGTCGAAGTCCGCGTAGAGCGCGGCGCTGCTCCCGGCGGCGTCCTGCACGAACCCGTCGAGCGACACCGTCGCCCCGGCGATCACCTTGGCCATGGATCCTCCTCGTCCCTGTTGCGCGGTCGAGGGGGAGACCCGGGGCGGTGCGCGGACTCATCGGTCGGCGGGCGGCCTCCGGGTCGGCCCGCTCCCGGACGGCGCCCGCCGTCGGGCCGTTCGGCAGTTCTCATTATCGTGTTGACCCTGGTCACGGGCCGTCGTGAGAGTGGCTGCCGTCCCACCCGCTCTCTCACTGTGGAGGCAGCATGCCGGACGACCCTCGCCCACCCGCCCCTCGTCCCCTGACCCGTCGCGCGCTCCTGCGCGGTGCCGTCGTGCTCGGTGCGGCGACCGCGACCGGCACGCTCGCCGGCACCGTGGGCGGTATCGCCGCCCCTGCACCCGCGCACGCGGCGGTGCCCGGTTTCCCGACCTTCCGCTACCTCGGGCAGCCGCTCGACCGGAGCACGTTGCGGTACAACCCGACGAACGAGCTGATCTTCCCCTCGGTCCGGTACGTCGCCGGGCGCGTCGAGAACCCGCTCGGCCGCTGGTACATGTACTACGCCCCGCACGACGCCCCGGGCGGCATCTGCCTGGCCTACGCGGACTCCGTCACCGGCCCGTGGCGCGAGCACCCCGCCAACCCGATCATCCCGCGCACGTGGGCGGGCTTCGACGTGAGCCACGTGTCGAGCCCCGACGCGTTCTGGAACCCGGCGGACCGCCGGATCTACCTGTTCTTCCACGGCGAGAACCACACGACCCGGGTCGCGAGCTCCGCCGACGGCCGCAGCTTCACGTACCACAACCGGGTCGTGGGCACGTACATGCTCCCGGGCGTGAGCGAGACGTCGTACGCGCGCGTCTTCCCGCACCCGACGCAGTCGGGGGTCTACGTCATGCTGCTGATGGGCAACCACGGCGGGACGCGGAAGATCTACGTCGGCTGGTCGCAGTCGCTGACGTCCGGCTGGCAGGTCAAGCCGGAGCCGCTCATCACGCCTGCGGCCGGGGAGGGCGGGCAGGTCTCCGGGGCGCACTACTGGTCGCGCAACGGCGGGGGCCACGTCGTCTACCACGCGGGCTCGGGCAACATCCACGTCGCGCGCGTGGGGACGGGCTTCGACCGCGAGGACCACCTCGGGGTCCTGTACGACTCGGGGTCCGCCGCACCGGACCACGGGCGCGCCGCGGCGCCGTCGTTCGTGGAGGTCGACGGCCGCCTGCACATGTTCTACGAGGCCGGCCAGCGCGGCTCCACGACGATCGCCCTCGCCCGCGCGGACTGACGCCCCGGCCGGGCGCCCACCGCCCCGGGCGCCCGGCCGGGCCCGTCACGCGAGGTTGACGTCGGCCCACAGGGCGGCGTGGTCGGACGCCGCGTGCACGGGCGACGTCATCGTGTCGTAGTGCGGGAACAGGGTCCCGTCCTTCCCGCCCCACACGCCCCGGCGGAAGACCGACCCGCCGACGGTGCGCTCGAACAGCGCGGGGGAGAGCAGGACGTAGTCGATCTTCTGGCTCGCGGTCCCGTTGCCGTACGTCCCGGGACGCCCGTCGCCCCGGAACTCCGGGTGCACGCTCACGTCGCGCAGGTCGGTCCCCTCGAGGAGCGGGCGCAGCGGCACCGACCCCGGTGTCGTTGAGGTCGCCGACGACCACGACGTGCTCCTCGCCGCGGGCGCGCAGGCCCGCGTAGATCGCCGTGGTGCGGGTCGCCTGGCGGCGCCGGGTCGCGTCCGACTCGGCCTGCGTCCCGTACCCCTTGGACTTGAAGTGGTTGACGAGCACGGTGAGCGTGCCGCCGCCCGGCAGCACGACGACGTACTCGGGGCAGTCACGACCGAAGACGAGGCGTCCGCGCGAGTCCCGGTCGTCGACGTGGGAGCGCACCGTCCCGATCTCGTAGGGCCGCCGCGTGAGCAGCCCGACGTCGATCCCGCGGTCGTCGTTGCCGTCGATGACCATGACGTGCGGGTAGAGCGCGCGCCCGGAGCGGGTGACGCCCGCGTCGGTGAACCGCTTGAGCGCGACGCGGCTCTCCGCCTCGACGACGGCGAGGACGTCGGCACCGACGTCGGCCACGACGCGCGCCGTGTGGGCCATCGCGAGCTCGTCGACCCGGTCCTTGACGAGGTCGACCCAGCCGACCCAGTCGCCCCGCCCGGTCGCGACCACCTCGGTGCGGGCCGTCCCGGCGGCCTGCGACCCGGTGCGGCGCACGAGCCGCCCGCGCACCTGGCGCAGCACCGCGAGCGCGGCGGCGTCGGCGCGCAGCAGGCCGAGCGTCTCCAGGATCTCGGCGCGGGCGTCGGGGCCGTACCGCTCCTCGGCGATCAGGGCGTTGACCCGGGCGTGCGCCGCCAGGACCGCGTTCCCCGCGGTCAGCGGGCCCGCCATCGCGCGCGGCCGCTCGAACAGGTTCTCGACGTTGAACGTCCCGATCCGGACCGTCGCCATCGTGGGCTCCCTCGCGCGGCCCGGGACCCGAGGTGGGTGCGCGGCGCGGACCGGCTCCACCAGGAGGGAGGGCCGCGGCCGGTGTCCCGGACGCCGCCGCGGGCGCGGTCGCGGTCGCGGTCGCAGGACCGCACCAGGCGGCCGGCCCGGCCGGTGTCACCGCCACCGGCCGGGCCGCCCGTGGCCGGCCGGGCGCGCCGGCCGGTGACCCGTCAGCGTCTGCGCGGGGCGGGCGCCGACGGGTAGATGTCGCGGAACGCGGGCTCGAACGGTCTGGACAGGAGCGACAGGCCTGCCTGCTCGGGCGTGCGCCCGCCCTTGGCCGCGTTGCACGGCTCGCACGCGGCGACGGCGTTGAGCCACGTCGTCGTGCCGCCCTGGCACCGCGGGACGACGTGGTCCATCGTCGTCGCGGTGCCGCCGTAGTACGCGCACCGGTAGCGGTCGCGGCGCAGGAGCGCGGCGCGCGAGTACGGCACGCGGCCCTGCCGCTCGTACACCCAGCGCGCGTGCACGTACCGCACGAGCGCGACCGACCGGGGCCGCTGGTAGGGCCCGAACGTCTCGCCCTCGACGGCCTCCAGCACCTCGGCGACCTGCCGGTGCAGCATGCGGATCGCGTGGCGCAACGACACGCGGCCGAGCACCTGGCTGCCGCCGAGGTTGTAGATGACCACCTCGCTCATCGTCGCTCCTCCTGTCGTGCGTTCGCGTGCCGTGCCCCGGGACGACGAGAGCCGCCCCAGGACGGTGCCCCAGGACGGCTCTGCAGGTGGACGACGCACGTCGTCTACCTGAGGAGCGCCCTTCGGGACGGGTCGACGGACCACTCGTGCGTCACGCGGGTCCACCTGCCCTTCACCGGTCGTCATGGTCGAGCGTCCGGGCGGGTGTCGACCGGACGCCCCGAGGCTATGCCCGCGAGCCCCTGACGTCCACGGTTTTGCGCCCGCGCGGCGTCAGGCGTCGTCCCGCGCGCCCGTCTCCGACGCCGCCGCGCCCGGCTCGGCGCCCGGCCCCGTGCCGAGGTGCGTGCCCGCCGCGTCGCCCGACGTCGGCCGGTGCGCGCGCCCGGCACCGGAGAGCTGGACGAGCAGCGCGCCCGACAGGACCCACACGAGCCCGGCGGCCGAGACCGACCCGCCCGCGAGCGCGGCGACCGCTCCCGCGGCCACGACGGGCACGGCGAGGACCAGCGCGGTGCGGACGTCGCGCAGCACCGCGTGGACGCCCGCGGACACCAGCCCGTGGACGGCGAACGCCCCGACGAGCAGCGCGAGCTCGGCCGGCTCGAGGGCGCGCGCCGGGCGGTCCAGCACGCCCCCGAGCGCGCCCGCGAGCGTGGCGAGGGCCCCCGTCGTCACGAGGTGCAGGAACCACGCGACCCGGGGCGGCACGCCGGCCGGGCGCAGGAGCGCCACGCCCGCGTACCCGGAGCGCACCGTGAGCGCCCACAGCCCGACCAGCAAGGTGAACGCCCCCGCGCCCGCTACGAGCAGGGTGCGGTCCCACTCGGCCTCGCTCGCGGCGTCGATCGCCTGGATGAGGCCCTCGCCGAGCACGATGATGACGAACAGCCCGAGCCGCTCGCCGAGGTGGGGCACGTCGCTCGCGGCGGCGTCGACCGTCGTCGGGACCTCCAGGTCGCGCCGCCGCCCGCGGTCCGGCGCGCCCGGTCGTGCACGACGGCCGCCGAGCGCACGACCCCGGCCCCGGCGCTCGCGGACCTCGTCGAGGCGTTCCTGCGCGCGCCGCACGAGCCGCTCGCCGGAGAGCGTGAGGAGCAGCAGCAGGTCGATCGCGAGGCCGACGCCCCACAGCACGTACCGGGTCTGGCCGTCGGCCCACCACGACACGACCCACGGCACGACGCCGGCGAGCGCCTGCACGACGGGCAGGTCCACGACGACGGTCGTGCGCCGCCACGGGCGTGCGGCCACGAGGCGGCCCACGACGTAGGCGACGGCGAACGCCCGGGCGTGCTCGTCGTGGATGCCGGGGACGGCGGCGATCATCACGGCGAGCGCGGCCATCCCGGCGAGGATCGGCAGGGACCGCGCGCCCTCTCCCGCGACGTTGCCGTACGTCGTGAAGCACGCCCACACGAGCCAGAAGGCCGTGTACGCCACGACGTACAGCGCGAGCCCGCCGCCGTCGTGGTCCTCCTGGAGGAGGTGGGCGAGCATGCCGATGCCCGCGACGACGACGAGGTCGAAGAACAGCTCGAGCCAGGAGGCGTGGCGCTCCTCGCCGACGGGCGAGGTCCCCGCCGCGGGGGCGGCCGTCACGGGCGGCCGTCGGGCGCGTCGGGCGAGGTGGGCGAGGTGGGGACGGGCGCGGGTTCGAGCGGGAGCCGCACGACGAACCGCGTGTCGCCCGGCACGGACGTCACGGCGAGGTCGCCGTGGTGCTTGTTGACGACGATGCGCCACGAGATGTCGAGACCGAGCCCGGTGCCCTGCCCGACGGGCTTCGTCGTGAAGAACGGCTCGAAGATGCGCGGGCGCACGGCGTCGGGGATCCCGGGGCCGGTGTCGGTGACCTCGACCTCGGCGTGGTCGTCGACGCGCCGGGTGGTCACGGTGAGGGTGCCGGTGCCGGCCATCGCCTGCGCGGCGTTCTCGACGAGGTTGGTCCACACCTGGTTGAGCTCGGCGGCGTACACGGGCACGGGGGGCAGGTCGGGGTCGTAGCGACGCACGACGTCGATGCCGTCGAGGGTGTGGTCGAGCATCGTCAGGGTGGAGTCGAGCAGCTCGCGCAGGTCCACGGGCCGGAAGGGCGCCCGGTCGAGCTGGGAGTACTGGCGGGCGGCCCCGACGAGGGAGGAGATGCGCACGGTGGCGTCCTCGATCTCGGCCATGAGCTGCTCGGTCTCGATGGTGTACGCGAGCCAGCTCACCGCGCCGGTGAGCGCGCCGGCGTCGACCCGTCCGGCGACGCGGTCGAGCCACGGCTCGTCGATGCCGGCCTGGACGAGCGCGGGGGAGACCCGCCACCCCTCGGGCAGGCCGTGTTCGTCGAGCCAGTCGGTGAGGCGGTCCTCGAGGTCGGAGGTCTCCAGGGCGCCGACGGCGTCCGCGGTGCGCGTGTCCGCGTACCGCTCGAGCGCCTCCTCCTGGAGCCGGATCAGCTCGGCGAGCGTGGCGCGGTCGTAGGGGCCGTCGGCGATGAGCGCGAGCTTGTGCCGCATGGCCGCGACGCGCTCGCGCAGGGTCCCGGTGGCGCGCACGGCGGCGGCGGCCGGGTTGTTGAGCTCGTGGGTGAGGCCCGCGGACAGGGACCCGAGCGCGAGCAGCCGCTCGCGCTGCCCGACGAGCTGCTGCGCGTCGCGCGTGCCCCAGAACACGCCCTCGAGCAGGTGCACCGCCATGGGGAACCACTCGGTCATGAGCTTGGCGAAGTCGGGCGCCGCGAGCACGAAGAAGCGCGAGGGCTCGAGCGCGCGCGCCGAGTGGAGGTAGGTCTGGGGCAGCCGGTCGCCGAGGTAGGCGTTCCAGGCGCCGAGGTAGACCCCGACCTGACGGGTGCGCGAGACCTCGACCTCGTCCTCGCCGACGCGCCGGTAGAGCGCGACGCCGCCGTCGAGCAGCACGTAGAACGCCTCGGCGGGCGCGCCCTCGTGGAAGAGCCAGCCTGCGTCGTGCCGCTCGACGTGCCCGGTCGCGCACAGCCAGGCGAGCTGGTCGTCCGTGAGGTGCTCGAACAGGAACGTGGCGCGCAGCTCGTCGACGTCGCACGGCAGCCAGCCGCGCGCGGCGGCGGCCGCGGCGGTGCCGGGCCTGGTGGTGGGTGGGGTGGTGGGCGCGGTGGTGCCGGGCGCGGTGCTCGCGCCGCCCGCGGGCGGGGTCGTGGTGGGGTCCTCGGTGCTGGTCACGGTGTCGCCTCCGGGTCGGTCGGGGCTGTGTCGTCGGGGCTGTGTCGTCGGTGCTGTGTCGGCGGGAGCGTGGCGGGTCGGGGTCAGAGCTGTTCGAGGTAGCGGTGGACGAGCATGACGGCCATCGCGCCCTCGCCGACGGCGGACGCGACGCGCTTGGCCGACTCCGCGCGCACGTCCCCGGCGGCGAACACGCCGGGCACGGACGTCTCCAGGTGGTAGGGCGGGCGGTCGAGCGTCCACCCGGCGGGCGGGGCGCCGTCGTGCAGGAGGTCGGGTCCCGCGAGCACGAACCCGCGGGGGTCGCGCGCGACGACGCCGTCGAGCCAGTCGGTGCGGGGCGCGGCGCCGATGAACACGAACGCCCACCCGCACTCGACGCGCGACGTCGTGCCGGCGTCGAGGTCGCGCAGCTCGAGGTGCTCCAGGTGGTCGTCGCCCGACGCCGCGACGACCTCCGTGCGGGTGAGGACCCGCACGCGCGGGTGGGCCTCGACCTGCTCGACGAGGTAGGACGACATGGACCGGGCGAGCGAGTCGCCGCGCACGACGAGCGTGACCTGCTTGGCCTCGCGCGCGAGGTAGAGCGCCGCCTGCCCGGCGGAGTTCGCGCCCCCGACGACGTACACCTCCTGGTCCTGGCACGCGGACGCCTCGGTGAGCGCCGAGCCGTAGAAGACGCCGCGGCCCACGAGGTCGGCGAGGCCCGGGCCGTCGAGCAGCCGGTAGGAGACGCCGGACGCGAGGATGACGGTGTGCGCGTCGATCGACGTGCCGTCGGGGAACCGCACCGAGCGCGCCGGGCCGTCGACGTCGAGCTCGACGGCGTCGCGCGTCGTGACGATCTCGGCGCCGAACCGCACGGCCTGGCGGCGCGCGCGCTCGGCGAGCTGGGCGCCCGAGATCCCGTCGGGGAAGCCGAGGTAGTTGTCGATGCGCGAGCTCTGGCCGGCCTGGCCGCCGGTCGCGGTGCGCTCGACGAGCACCGTGCGCAGCCCTTCCGACGCCCCGTACAGCGCCGCGCTGAGCCCCGCGGGCCCGCCGCCCACGACGACGAGGTCGTAGAAGTCGGCCGCGGGGCGCGTGGCGAGCCCGACGCGCTCGGCGAGCGTCGCGTCGTCGGGCGCGACGAGGGGCTCGCCCTCGGGCGTGACGACGAGGGGGAGGGTCTCGCCGTCGGCCTGCGCGGCCGTGAGCAGGCGCGACCCCTCGGCGGACTCGGACGGGTACCACCGGTAGGGGACGCGGTTGCGCGCGAGGAACTCGCGCACCTGCGACGAGCGCGCCGACCACCGGTGCCCGACGACGACGGTCTCGGCGGGCCGGCGCCGGTCGGTCGCGGACCACGCCTCGAGCTGGGCGTCCACGACGGGGTAGAGCTTCTCCTCGGGCGGGTCCCACGGCTTGAGCAGGTAGTAGTCGAGGTCGACGACGTTGATCGCCTCGATCGCGGCCTCGGTGTCCGCGTAGGCGGTGAGCAGGACGCGCCGCGCCGCGGGGAAGAGGTCCATCGCCTGCTCGAGCAGCTCGACGCCCGTCATGCCGGGCATGCGGTGGTCGGCGAGGACGACGGCCACGTCCTCGCCGCGCAGCGCGAGCTCGCGCAGCGCCGCGAGCGTCTCCGCACCGGACTCGGCACGCACGATCCGGTACCGGTCGCCGTAGCGGCGGCGCAGGTCGCGCGCGACCGCGCGCGAGACCCCGGGGTCGTCGTCCACGGTGACGAGGGCGGGGCGGGTCGTCGCGACGGTGGGTTCCACACGGCCTCCTCGGGCACCAGGACGGGCGACTGCCATCCTCTCCCCGCCGTGGCCGCGCGTCCACGGCGGACGTGGTGCAGGTCACTCTTGACGCGAGACCGCGCTGCGCTAGGTTAGGCAAGGCAAACCTCAGGTTGCCCCGCCGCGGTCCGTGGCGGTCCTCTCCCCGTCCTGGAGCCTCGCATGCTCTCAGCACGATCCGGCGCGCCCGCGCACGGTACCCCGACCGCCCCCGCGCTGCTCACCGGCGCGACCGCGGGCGCCTACGCGAGCACCCTGCACGCCGTGGTGGACGACGTCGCCGCGCGCGTGGCCGCCGTCGACCAGCCCTGGTCCGGCGCGAGCCGCACGCACCTGGCCGCGCTCGTCGACGCCGCCGACCTCGACGGCCCCGGCGTCGGGACCGACGCGGCGCTGCGCGAGGCCGCCGACCTCTACGCGACCCACGCCGTGTGGTTCCACCACCCCGCCTACGCCGCGCACCTCAACTGCCCGGTCGCGCTGCCCGCCGTCGGCGCCGAGGCTCTGCTCGCCGCGATCAACACGTCCGTCGACACCTACGACCAGTCGACCGTCGCGACCCTCATGGAGCGCCGCCTCGTCGCCTGGACCGCGGGCCGCGTCGGCTACGCCGCCGGCGACGGCGTCCTCACGTCGGGCGGCACCCAGTCCAACCTCCACGCGCTCTTCCTCGCCCGCGAGCGCGCCGTCGAGCGCGCGGCCCGCGACGGGCTCGGACGCTCGGCCGTCCTGCCGCGCCTGCGCGTCCTGGCCGCGGGATCCAGCCACTTCAGCGTCGCGCGCTCGGCCCTGCTGCTCGGCCTCGCCGACGACGCGGTCGTGCGGGTCGAGGCCGACGCCGACGGGCGTGTCGTGCCCGCGGCGCTCGCGGCCGCCGTCGCCGCGGTGCGCGCCGCGGGCGACGTGGTCATGGCGGTCGTCGCGACCGCCGGCACGACCGACCGCGGCTGTGTCGACCCGCTCGCCGCGGTCGCAGACGTGTGCGACGCGGCCGACGTGTGGCTGCACGTCGACGCCGCCTACGGGTGCGGCCTCCTCGTGTCCCCGACGCGCCGGCACCTGCTCGACGGCATCGAGCGTTCGCGGTCGGTGACCGTCGACTACCACAAGGCGTTCTTCCAGCCCGTGTCCGCGAGCGCGCTGCTCGTGCGCGAGCGCGCCGACCTGGAGCGCGTCGCGCACCACGCGGACTACCTCAACCCGCGCGAGAACGCCGAACCGAACCAGGTCGACGTGTCGCTCCAGACGACGCGCCGCTTCGACGCGCTCAAGCTCTGGACCACGCTGCGCGCGCTCGGCCCCGGCGGGGTCGGCGCGATGGTCGACGCCGTGTGCGAGCTCGGCGCGCAGGTGCACGCCGACCTCGCGGACGACCCCGAGCTGCGCGTGCTCGGCCGCACGGACCTGTCCACGGTCCTGTTCCGCTACGAGCCGCCGGAGCTGTCCGCGGCGCACGCGGACCGCCTCGTGCCGCTCGTGCGGCGCGTGCTGTTCGAGTCCGGTCGCGCGGTGGTCGCCAAGACCGTGCTCGACGGCGTCCCGTGCCTCAAGCTCACGCTGCTCAACCCGACCGTGACGCTCGCGGACGTGCGCCACGTGCTCGACCTCGTGCGCACGACCGCCCAGGCGCTCGTCGAGCGCGACGAGCTGCTGCACGACGACGACGTCGCGACGCACGCCGCGGACCTCGTGGCGTCCCTCGCGACCGCCGGGGCGGTGACCCGATGACCACGACTGCTCGCACGACGAGCGGCCCCGCCCGAGCGCCCCACGACCCGGCGCCCCACGACCCGGCGCGCGTGCGCGACGTCGTCGGCGTGGGGATCGGGCCGTTCAACCTCGGCCTCGCCGCGCTGTCCGCGCCCCTCGACGACGTCGACGCCGTGTTCCTCGACGCCGCGCCCGAGTTCCGCTGGCACCCCGGCATGATGATCGAGGGCGCGACGATCCAGGTCCCGTTCCTCGCCGACCTCGTCACCATGGCGGACCCGACCTCGCCGTACTCGTTCCTCGCGTTCCTCAAGGCCACGGGCCGGCTCTACCCGTTCTACATCCGGGAGTCGTTCTACCCGCTGCGCGCCGAGTACGACGCGTACTGCCGCTGGGTCGCGGCCCGCCTGGGCTCGCTGCGCTGGTCGCGGCGCGTCGTCGCCGTCGAGCACGACCCGGCCGCCGACGCGTTCGTCGTGCGCGCCGAGACGCTCGCCCCCGACGGGAGCGTGACCGGTACCGAGGAGCACCGGGGTCGCCACCTCGTGCTCGGCGTCGGCACGTCACCGGTGCTGCCGCCCGCGCTGCGGGCGCTCGCGGACGAAATCGCGCGCGGCGAGCACCCGGGTGCCGGGCCGCTCGTGCACAGCGCGCAGTACCTGCCGCACCGCGACGCGCTCGCGGCCGCGGGCTCGGTCACGGTCGTGGGCAGCGGCCAGTCGGCCGCCGAGGTCTACCGCGACCTGCTCGACGGCGTGCACGGCGACGCGCGGCGCCCCGGCTACCGGCTCGACTGGGTGACGCGCTCGCCGCGCTTCTTCCCCATGGAGTACACGAAGCTCACGCTCGAGATGACGTCGCCGGAGTACACCGACCACTTCCACGCGCTGCCGCTCGAGCTGCGCCAGCTCCTCGGCCGCGAGCAGCGGGGCCTGTACAAGGGGATCAGCGGCGACCTCGTGGACGAGATCTACGACGCGCTGTACCGCCTGAGCCTGGACCGCCCGGTGCCGACGACGCTGCTCACCGACACCGAGGTCGTCGCCGCGCGGTACGAGCCGGCCGTCCGCGGGCGCGACGACACGGGCGCCGCCGGGCAGCCCGACGCGGCAGGCCCGGCCGGGGAGTACGTGCTGCGGCTGCGGCACGCGCAGCTCGGGCGGGAGGTCGAGCGTCGCACGCGCGCGCTCGTCGTCGCGACCGGCTACGCCGCCTCCGTCCCGGCGTTCCTCGACCCGGTGCGCCACCTGCTCCGGTTCGACGAGCTCGGGCGGTTCGACGTCGCGCGCGACTACACGGTCGACGACGCGCGCCGCGTCCACGTGCTCAACGGCGAGGAGCACACGCACGGCATCACCGCCCCGGACCTCGGGTTCGCCGCGTGGCGCAACGCCGTCGTGCTGCGCACCGTCACGGGCCGCGAGGTGTACCCGGTGGAGGAGCGCATCGCGTTCCAGACGTTCGGCCTGCCCGACGACGTCGGTCCCGCGGCCGCCCCGCCCTCGACCGCGTCGCGCACCGCGGACGCCGCGGCGTCCGCCGCGGCGGCCGGGCGCACGGCAGGGGAGGCCCGATGAGCGCCCCCACCGTGACGACGGCGGCCGCGCCGTCGCCCGCCCCGGCGACGAGCGCGGGCCCGGGCGCCGCCTTCGCGGTGCGGGTCCGGCTCGGCAGCGGCCGTGCGGACGTCTCGTTCGAGGCGGTCGACCCGGTGCGCGACGCCGCGCTCGTGCAGGGCTGGCTCGCGCACCCCCGCTCGGCGTTCTGGCAGCTGGGCCACCTCGACGTCGACGGCGTGCGGGACTACCTCGCCGGGGTCCGCGCCGACCCGCACCAGGACGCGTGGCTCGGCCGGGTCGACGGCGTGCCGTCGTTCCTCGTGGAGACGTACGACCCGGCGCGCGTCACGCTCGCCGACGTCCCCGCGGCCGTCGCCCTGCTGGAGCCGGGAGACGTCGGGATGCACCTGCTCGTCGCGCCCCCGGCCGGTCCCGCGCGCGGCGGGTTCACCTCGGCGGTGATGGGCGCCGTCGTGCGGTTCTGCCTCGACCCCGCGGGGTGTGGCGCCCGCCGCGTCGTCGTCGAGCCGGACGTGCGCAACGCCGCGATCGCGGCGAAGAACGCCGCGGCCGGGTTCCGCGTGCTGCGCGAGGTGGAGCTGCCCGGCAAGACGGCGCACCTCGCCGTCGCGACGCGCGCCGACCTCGACGCGAGCCCGCTGGGCGACGGCGTCGACCACGCGCCGCACCTGCGCCCCGGCCTCGCCGAGCGCGCGCACCGCCACCTCGTCGCCAAGACGATCGCCGAGCTCACCCACGAGCGGCTGCTCGCGCCGCGCGCGGAGGTCTGGCCGGTCGAGGCCGACGGGCCGGGGCAGTACGTGCTGCCCGTCGCGGACGGCTCGGTGGAGTACCGGTTCGTCGCGCGGCGGTACGCGCTCGAGCACTGGGTGCTCGACGAGGCGTCGATCCGGCGCACCACGACGGCCGGGCACGCCACGGCGGGCCGGCCGGGCGACGCGGGCGACCCCGTGGGTCCGGGCGGCACGGGCGCGCGGCGCGAGCTGCCGGTCGACGCGCTCGACCTCGTCGTCGAGCTCCAGCCCGACCTGCGCATCCCCGACGACCTGCTCGCCACCTACCTCGAGGAGGTGTCGTCCACGCTCGCGAGCGCGACGGCGAAGCTCGAGCGGTACGAGCGCACCGGCGGGCCGAGCGCCACCGACCTCCTCGGCGCGTCGTTCCAGCAGGTCGAGGCGGCGATGACGGAGGGGCACCCGGGGTTCGTCGCGAACAACGGGCGCATCGGGTTCGGCCTCGCGGAGTACCGCGCGTACGCGCCCGAGAACGGGGGCCGCGTGCGGCTGCTGTGGCTCGCCGCGCGGCGCGAGCACACCCACCTCGCGCTCGGTGCGGGGCTCGACGAGGAGACGCACTACGGGGCCGAGCTCACGCCCGACGAGCGCGCCGCGTTCGCCGAGCGGCTCGCCGCGCGCGGCCTCGACCCGGCCGACTACCTCTACCTGCCCGTGCACCCGTGGCAGTGGGAGCACCGCGTGCCCATCACGTTCGCGGCCGACGTCGCGCGCGGCGACCTCGTCCCGCTCGGGCCGGGCGCCGACGAGTACCAGCCGCAGCAGTCGATCCGCACCCTGTTCAACCTCACCCGGCCCGGCCGCCACTACGTCAAGGTCGCGCTCGCGATCCAGAACATGGGGTTCCTGCGCGGGCTGTCGCCCGCGTACATGCGCGACACCCCCGCCATCAACGACTGGGTCGCCGACCTCGTCGCCGCCGACCCGGAGCTCGGCGGCCGCGGGTTCACCGTGCTGCGCGAGCTCGCCTCGATCGGGTACACCGGCGACGTCTACCACCGCACCGCCACGCCGTCCCCGCACCGCAAGATGCTCGCCGCCCTGTGGCGCGAGAGCCCCGTGCCGCGCACCGCGCCCGGGGAGCGCCTCGCCACCATGGCCGCGCTCCTGCACCGCGACCTCGACGGCGCCGCGCACGCGACCGCCCTCGTGCGCGCCTCCGGGCTCGACCCCGCCGACTGGGTGCGCGCCTACCTCGACGCCTACCTGCGCCCGCTCGCCCACGCGCTCCTCGCGCACGACCTCGCGTTCATGCCGCACGGCGAGAACCTCATCCTCGTGCTCCGTGACCACGTCGTGGTGCGCGCGGTCATGAAGGACGTCGGCGAGGAGATCGCCGTCCTCGGCGACGCGCCGCTCCCGCCCGGCGTCGAGCGTGTGCGCGCCGACGTCGACGACGAGGAGAAGGCGCTCGCGATCTTCACCGACGTGTTCGACGGCGTCCTGCGCCACCTCGCCGCGATCCTCCACGGCGACGGCGTGCTGCCCGAGGACCGGTTCTGGCGCCTCGTCGCCGAGTGCCTCGACGCCCACCGCGCCGACCACCCGGACCTGCGCGGCGGCGTCGACCTGCGCGCCCCGCGGTTCGCGCACTCGTGCCTCAACCGCCTCCAGCTGCGCAACACGCTCCAGATGGTCGACCTCGCCGACCAGTCCGCGTCCCTGCTGTACGCGGGTACGCTCGCCAACCCTGCCGCGCGGGAGGGCTGACGTGACGGCGAACCCCGGCGGGTTCTCCGTGCACCGCGACGCGTGGGGCGTCCCGCACGTGCGGGCCGCCGACGAGCTCGCGCTCGCGCGCGGCCAGGGGTACGTCACCGCGGTCGACCGCGGCTGGCAGATCGAGGTCGACCGGTGGCGCGCCGAGGGGCGGCTCGCCGAGCGCCTGGGCGAGCCGGGCCTCGCGTGGGACCGGTTCGCCCACCGCGTCCGCCTCGCCGACACCGCGCGCCGCGCCTACGCGGCGCTCGCGGACGACGACCGCGTCTGGGTCGACGCGTACACCGCGGGCGTGAACGACGGTCTCGAGCGCGGGCGCGACGTGCCCGAGATGCACGCCCTCGCCGACGCGGCCTGGCCCGGAGGGGGCGACCTGCCGCCGCACGAGCCGTGGCCCGCGTGGGCGCCGCTCGGCGTCTTCCTCGTCGCGCACGTCCTGTTCTCCGGCTTCCCGCACGTGCTGTGGCGCGACCACGTCGCGCGCACGCTCGGGGCCGAGGTCGCGCGCTCCCGGCCCGACGTTCCCCTCACCACGGTGCTCGACCTGCTCGCCGTCGACGGCGGCCCCGGCTCGGGGTCGAACGCGTGGGCGTTCGCGGGCGCGCGCACGCGCGGCGGGGCGCCGCTGCTCGCGGGCGACCCGCACCGCCTCCTGGAGCTGCCGGGCGTCTACCAGCAGGTGCGCCTGGCGTGCGACGCGTACGACGTCGTCGGGCTCGCATTCCCGGGCGTCCCGGGGGTCCCGCACTTCGGGCACGCGGGCGCGGCGGCGTGGGGCGTGACGAACGCGATGGCGCACCAGGTGGACGTCGTCGCGGAGCGGCTGCACCGCACCACGGACGGCGGTGTCGTCGCGGAGGGGCCGGACGGTCCGGAGCCGGCGGACGTCGTCGTCGCCGCGATCCGCGTGCGCGCGCCGGGCGGACCGGTCGAGCACCGCGTGGAGACGATCGAGACGGCGCGCGGCGTCGTCGTCACGGGCGGGCCCGACGACCCGGGCCGGACGTTCGCGGTGCGCCTGCCCGCACGCGTGGACGCCGACCTCGGGGTCGCCGCGTGGCGACGGCTCCTGCGGGCCGGGTCCGCGCGCGACGTCACGGACGCGTTCGCGACGTGGGTCGACCCGGTGGACCGCGTGCTGGCGGCGGACCGCGCGACGGTGCTGTCGGTGACGGCGGGGCGCGTGCCCCGCCGCGACCCGACCGAGCGCACGCTGCCTTTGCCGGGGTGGGCCGACGCCGGGCGCGCCCGCCCGTGGGTCGTGCCGCCCCCGCCCGTGGTCGTCGCCGACGTCGCGGTCGACGCGAACGAGCGGCCCGCGCGGCCCGACCTCGACCTGGGCCGCACGTACGCCCCGCCGCACCGCGCCCGCCGGATCCGGGCGCTCCTCGCGGCCGCGGGTGACGACGCGACCGCGGCGGACCAGTCGCGCGTCCACGCGGACACGCTGCTCGGCGGCGCGGACGACCTGCTCGGGTGGCTCGACCGCGACGCCTACGCCTCGGGCGACGAGGCCGGGGCCGACGACAGCACGACCGCGCGTCCCGACCCCGCGACGGTCCACGCGGCGGCGCGGCTGCGCGCGTGGGACCGCCGCATGGACGCGGACAGCGCCGACGCTGCGCTCTTCGCGGCCTGGCGCGGCGCGCTGGTCGGCCGGGTCGCGGCGCACCCCGCGCTCGCGCCGCTGCACGCGCCCCACGGCCTCGACCCGGTCTTCGCGCCGTGGCTGTCGGTCACCGCGCGCGTCGCCGACGCGCTGCCCGCGCTCCTCGGCGCCGCGTGGCTCGGGATCGACGGCGCCGCGCTCGCGTGGGCCGCGCTCGCCGACGTCGTGCGGGCGCGGGACGACGCGTCGGGCCCGGTCCCGGTGTGGGGCGACACCCACCGCGTGCTCGGGCTGCACGTGCTCCTCGACGTGCCGGGCGCGCCGGTCCCGCGCGTGCCGGACGTGCCGCTCGGGGGCGACACGGACACCGTGCGCTGCACCGCGAGCGTGCCGGGGGTCAGCGACGTGTGCGTGCGCGGGTCGGTCGCGCGCTGGGTGTGGGACCTCGCCGACCGGGACGCGAGCCGCTGGGGCGTGCCGTTCGGCGCGAGCGGCGACCCGCGCTCGCCCCACTTCACCGACCGGCTCGCCGCCTGGGCCGACGCCGAGACCGTGCCCGTCGTGACCGACTGGGCCCTGCTGCGCCACGAGGAGACCCGATGACCGCGACCGACCTGCCCGCCCCCGGCCGCCTGCCCACCGGCGCGCCCGGGGAGCTGCTCCTCACGCACCACGCGCCGGGCGGCGGCCGCCTGACGCTGCGCGTCCTCGACCCGGACGCGGACCTCGACGTGCTGCACGCCTGGGTGACCCGGCCGTGGGCCCGTTTCTGGGGCCTCGGGGACCTGTCCCGGACGGAGCTGCGGGACCTGTACGCCTACGTCGGCTCGCTGCCGACGCACCACGCGTTCCTCGTGCGGTGGGACGACGCTCCGGTCGCGCTCCTGCAGACCTACGAGCCGGAGCACGACCCCGTCGGGGAGGCGTACGCGGTGGCGCCGGGCGACGTCGGGCTGCACTTCCTGCTCGGCGGGCGCGGCCCGCGCGGGGCGGACCTGTGGGCCGCCGTCGGTCCGCTGGTCGTCGCGTTCTGCCTCGCCGACCCGCGGGTGGACCGGATCGTCGTCGAGCCGGACGCGGCGAACGAGCGGGCGCACGCCCGGATGCGGGCCCTCGGCTTCGAGGTCGCCGAGCGGGTGCGCGTGGGGGAGAAGGACGCCCTCCTCGCGTTCCTGTCGCGCGACCGCGCGCGCGACCTGCTCGACCAGGCGGAGAGGGCAGCGGCGCTGGAGTGACCGGCTGCGCCGCCGAGCGCGGTGCCGCGGTCCCCGCGCGCGGTGGCGCGGCGGCCGGGCGTCGGGTCAGCCGCCGGTGAAGGGGGCGATCGTCAGCGGAGTCCCGAGCGCCTCGCACGCGTCGCCGAGGTCAGCCTGGGCCTGCGACCACTCCGGGGACCCCACCCCGGTCGACTCGGCGAACGTCCCGACCGCGACGGCCGGCGCGGCCGCCTGGAGGTCGCCGACCGCCGTCTGCACGGCGCTGTCCCCGCCGGACGGCAGGCGGCCGAGCACGCGGGTGGCGAGCTCGTACCAGCCGTCCCGCTCCTGCTCCGCCATGCGGCCGTCGGCGAGGCCGAGGTCGGCGTTCTCCACGATCGTCATGACGTCGCTGTAGGCGACGCAGGTCGCGGCGTCGTCCGGGGCGCCGTCCTGCGCCGGGGCGTCCGTGGCGGGCGACGGCGCAGCGCTGCTCGCCGCCTCCGGTTCCTCGGTCCCGTCCGTCGGGCCGGCACCGCCGGACCCGCACCCGACCAGGACCGCCGTGCTCAGCACCACGGCCGCTGCCGCCACCCACCCTCGCGCTCGCATCCGCGCATGCTAACGGTGCAGGGGCCAGGCACGACGACGGGCGGCGCCCCGGGGTCACCGAGGAGCGGCGACCGCGTGCCCGGCGTCGCGCAGCACCCGGGTGGCCTGCTCGAGCCGCACCTCCGGGATCAGCACGAGGTCCGCGTGGAACGTGGACGCGACGAACACCGGCACGCCCGCCTCGCCCAGCGGCCCGACGACGGACGCGAGCACGCCCGACGTCTCCAGCCCGTGGGCCGAGCCGTAGAAGCCCGCCCACCGCTCGGCGTCGTCGAACGGCGAGGCGTGCCGCACGACCGTGAGCCCTTCGGGGGCGCGCACGAGCGCGACCCACTCGTCGTCCTCGGGGAACGTGGCGCCCGGGACGTGGCCGAGCAGGAAGCGGTCGGGGACGACGTGCAGGTCGAGCGAGGTCATGGCCGCACGGTAGCGGCGGGCGCCCACACCGGGGCGTGGCGAGACGACGGGCCGCTCGCCGGACGAGGGCGGCGGGCGGGTACCGCGACCGGCACGGAGCCGCGCGTCAGCGGGCCAGGCGCTCCACGACCGCCCCGTACAGCCACGGCGCGGCGCTCGCGGCGGGCACGATCGCGCGGCGGGCGGGGCTGCCCGCCCAGGCGAGCAGGCCGGAGGTGAGGACGCGGTAGTCGCGCGTGGCGCGGGACCAGGCGCGCTCGTACGCGGCCGGGTCGTCGAGGTGGCGCACGGCGGCCTCGGCCTGGGCGAGCCCGACGCGCACGCCCTCGCCGGTGAGCGCGTCGACGTACCCGGACGCGTCGCCCACGAGGCGCACGTGCCCGGCGGTGCGGCGTCGGGCACGCTGGCGCAGCGGCCCCGCGCCGCGGACGCGCCCGAGCACGGGGGCGTCGCGCACGCGGTCCGCGAGCTCGCCGAACGCGTCGAGCCCGTGGTGCGCGTCCGGGGGCGCGCCGCGGGCGCCGTCGCGGTGGGTGAGGACGGCGACGCCGACGACGTCGGGCGCGACCGGGGTGACGTACGCCTCGGCGTGCGGTGCCCAGTGCACCTCGACGAGGTCGCTCCACGGGGCGAGCCGGTAGTGGGTGCGCAGGCCGAACCGGGCGCGCCCGTGCGGCGGGGCGTCGAGCCCGGTCAGGCGGCGCACGGTGGAGTGCAGCCCGTCGCAGCCGAGCACGCGGGCGGCCCGCACGACCTCGTCCGCGCCGCCGTCCGGCCCCGGGTTCTCCCCGGCGGGTGCTCGCGCCGCGCCGAGCACGACGTCGACCCCGCGGGTGTCCTGGCGCAGCGCGCGGAGCGTGGCGTGCTCGATCGTGACGCCCTCGGCGAGCGCGCGCTCGCGCAGGGCGGCGTGCAGCGCGGTGCGCCGCACGCCGCGGCCCGGGCCGGCGGCGAACGGGTGGTCGGCGTGGCGGGTGGCGTCGCGGTAGCTGATGCCGGCGAGCGGGTGGCCCGGCGGGTCGACGCCGAGGGCGAGGACCGCGGCGAGCGCGCCGGGGAGCAGGCCCTCGCCGCACGCCTTGTCGATGACGCCCGCGCGGCGGTCGACCACGAGGACGTCGTGCCCGGCGCGGCGGGCGTGCAGGGCGGCGGCGAGCCCGACGGGCCCGCCGCCGACGACCAGCACGTCGACGTCGCGGTCGGTCGCGCGGCGTGCGGTCGACCGGGGAGGGGTCACGGCACGGCCGGGTGCGCGGCGGCGCCGCCCGCGGTCGCGCGGGCGAGGGCGCTCTCCTCGGCGGGGATGCGGAAGCGGGCGAGCAGCACGGCGTTGAGCAGCGTGAACGCGACGGCCGTGATCCAGCACGAGTGCACGAGCGGCAGCGCGACGCCCTCGACCACGACGGCGACGTAGTTGGGGTGGCGCAGCCACCGGTAGGGGCCGCGCGCGACGAGCGGCAGGCCCGGCACGACGATGACGCGCGTGTTCCACCGCGGCCCGAGGGTCGCGATGCACCACCAGCGCAGGCCCTGGCTCGCGAGCACGAGGACGAGCATGGGCCAGCCGAGCCACGGCAGGAACGGCCGGTCGGCGAGCCACGCCTCGGCCACGCACGCGAGCAGCAGCCCCGTGTGCAGGGCGACCATCGCGGGGAAGTGGCCGCGGCCGGACTCGACGCCGCCCCGGGCGAACGACCAGCGGGCGTTGCGCGCCGAGACGACGAGCTCGGCGAGCCGCTCGACGGCGGTGGCACCGACGAGCACCACGTACCAGGCGAGGCTCATCCCTGGCCCTCCTCGGCTCGCGCGACCGCGTGCCCGGCCGCGTGACCGGGCCCGTGCGCCCGGCGGGGGCCGCGGCCGTCGAGCCGCAGCAGGACGAGCTCGGTGCTCACCCCGGGCCCGAACGCCATGAGGACGGCCGGCGCGCCGGGCGGCACGTCCGTGCGGGCCAGGGTCGCGCCGAGCACGTGCAGCACCGACGCCGACGACAGGTTCCCGACGTCGCGCAGGGACGCCCGGCTGAGCGCGAGCTCCTCCTCGGCGAGTCCCAGGGTGTCGCGCACCGCGTCCAGGACGCGCGGGCCGCCCGCGTGCACGACCCACGCCCCGACGTCGCCCGGCTCGAGGTCGTGCTCGGCGAGCAGGGCCTTGACGTCGCCCAGCAGGTGCGCCCCGATGAGCTCGGGCAGACGCGCCGACAGCACGATCTCGAAACCCGTGTCGCCGACGCGCCACCCCAGGTCGCCCGTCGTGCCGGCGTGCAGGTGCGAGCGCGAGTCGACGACGCGCACGCCCCGGGCGCGCGCGCCCGCGCCTGCCCGTCCGTACGGGCCCGGGCGGCGGGCGAGGCGGTGCTCGTCCCCGACGAGGACGGCCGCCCCCGCGCCGTCGCCGAACAGGCCCGACGCCACGATGTTCGCCGTCGACGGGTCGGTGCGCTGCAGCGTCAAGGAGCACAGCTCGACGGCGACGAGGAGCGCGACGTCGCGCGGGCGCCCGCGCAGCAGGTCGTCCGCCCGCGCCAGGCCTGCGGCGCCCCCGGCGCAGCCCCACCCGAACGACGGCGTGCGGCGCACGTCCGGTCGCAGGCCGAGCCGGGCCGCGACGAGCACGTCGAGCGTCGGCGCGCCCACGCCGGTGACGGTGGTGAGGACCACGTGGTCGACCTCGTCCGGGCGCAGGCCCGCGTCGTCGAGCGCCGCGCGGCACGCCTGCTCCGCGAGGTCGGTCCCGAGCGCGAGGAAGGCGTCGTTGGCGGAGCCGAACGACAGCCCGCCGTAGTCCTCCAGGGGCAGCGCGAGATGACGGGTCTCGACGCCCGCGTGGGCGTGCAGCCGGCGCGTGAGCGCACGGCGCACCGGGTCGTCGGTGAGCAGCTCGCTCGTGACCCGGGAGATCTCGTCCTGGCGGTACGCATGCGCGGGAAGCGAGGTCCCGACGGCGACGACGCGCGACATGCCCGCATCGTCCCACCGGCCCGGTCCGCCCGCGCGGGGGGAGGGGGTAGCCGCGACGACCGGCCCGGGCGCCGGGCGCGCGACCCGGCGGCGGGCTAGGTTGCCGCCATGGTGACCGGTCGCTCGCGAGGACTCGTGCGCGGCCTCGTGGTCGCGAGCCACTTCCCGCCCACCGTGATGGTCACCGCGTTCGCCCTCGCGCTCTCCGCGGGCATCGGCGCCGGCGCCCGCACCACGACGCTCGTCGCGCTCGCCGTCCTCACCGGCCAGCTCTCCGTCGGCTGGTCCAACGACTGGCTCGACGCACGCCGCGACGTCGCCGTCGGCCGCGCCGACAAGCCCGTGGTCACGGGCCTCGTCACGGCGGCCACCCTGCGCGCCGCGGCGCTCGTGGCGCTCGGCGCGTGCGTCGTGCTGTCCCTCGCGACCGGGCTGCTGCCCGGGGTGGTGCACGTCGTCGCCGTCGGGGTCGCGTGGTCGTACAACGCGCTGCTCAAGGCCACGTGGTGGTCCTGGGCCCCGTACGCCGTCTCCTTCGGGCTGCTCGCCGTGTTCGTCGTGCTGGCCGCCCCCGGAGCGGGCCGCCCCGCCCCGTGGGCCGTCGCGGCCGCCGCGCTGCTCGGCGTCGGCGCGCACGTCGCGAACACGCTGCCCGACCTCGAGGACGACGCCGCCACGGGCGTGCGCGGCCTGCCGCACCGGCTCGGGCGCCGCGCGAGCTCCGTGCTCGCGCCCGTGCTGCTCGCCGCGGCGTCCGCGCTCGTCGTGCTCGCACCGCCCACGCCCCCCGGCCCCGTGATGTGGGCCCTGGGCGCCGTCGCCGTCGTGCTCGCCCTCGCCGCCGGCGCCGTCGGGGTCGTGCGCCCGCGCAGCCGCGCCCCGTTCGCGCTCTCCATGGCCGTCGCGGGCGTGTGCGTCGTGCTGCTCGTCCTCGCGGCGCCCGCCGTCGTCGTGCCCGGCTGACGGTCAGCCGGCATGACGGTCAGCCGGCCGCGCGCACCAGACCCTCGACCACGGCCGCCGCACCCGGGGACGGACGCTCCCCGTACGTGACCGCGAGCACGCGCCGCGCCGCCCCCGGCAGCGCCCGCACCGTCACCCGCGGGTCCCGGTGCGCCCGCAGCGCCAGCGCAGGCAGCAGGGACACCCCCACGCCCGACGCCACGAGCGCCTGCACCGCGACGTAGTCGTCCGTCTCGAACGCGACGCGCGGCGTGAACCCCGCCCGCTCGCACCGGCCCACCAGGTCCGCCCGGCACCGCTCGCAGCCCGCGATCCACGCCGCGTCCGCGAGCGGCGCGAGGTCCACCGCCCCCTCCACGGACGACGCCGCGGCCCCGTCCGTGGCGGAGCGCGTGCCGGGGTGCGTCCCCGGGTGCGGGCCTGGGTGCGGGCCGGCCCCCGCCTGCACGAGGAACAGCTCCTCCGCGAGCACCGGCACCGCGCGCAGCCCGTCCACGTCCAGCGGCGACCGGTCGTGCTCGAACACCAGCGCCACGTCCACCGCACCGCGCCGCAGCGCGTCCAGCGCCTCCGGCGGCTCCGCCTCCACCAGCCCCACGCCCAGACCCGGGTGGTCGCGCGCCAGGCGACCCACGACGTCGGGCACCAGCGTCGCCAGCGCCGACGGGAACGCGGCCAGACGCACCCGACCCGCCGACAACGACACCAGGGCGTCCAGCTCCTCGCGCGCCGCGCCCACGCGCCCCAGGATCTCGTCCGCCCGCGCCGCGAGCAGCCGACCCGCCGCCGTCAGCCGCACGCCCCGGCCGTGCCGCTCCGTCAGCGGCACCCCCACCTCCGCCTCCAGGCGCGCCAGATGATGGCTCACCGACGGCTGCGCGTAGTGCAGCGCACGCGCCGCCCCCGTCACCGAGCCCTCGCGCGCCACCGCCGCCAGCACCCGCAACCGCGTCAGGTCCACGTCCACACCCTCCTGCGCGAAGCATAGATCCCGTCGATCGGTCGCCACAGAACAGGCATTGGACCGATGAGACGCCTCGCGGCACCGTGGACCCATGCCCCCCGCAGACCTCGCCCCGCCCACGATGCGCGACGTCCTCGACGCCCGCCGCCTCCTCGCCACCCACCTCCAGCCCACCCCCACCCGCAGCTACCCCGCGCTCGACCGTGCCACCGGCACCCACGTCGTCGTCAAGCACGAGAACCACCAGCCCACCGGAGCCTTCAAGGTCCGCGGCGCCCTCAACCTCCTCCTGCGCCTCACCCCCGACGAGCGCACCCACGGCGTCACCGCCTTCTCCACCGGCAACCACGCCCAGGCCGTCGCCCACGCAGCCCGCACCACCGCCACCCCCTGCACCATCGTCATGCCCACCCACCCCAACCCCACCAAGGCAGACGCCGTCCGCGACCTCGGCGCCCGCCTCGTCCTCACCGGCACCACCTTCGACGACGCCCGCGAGCACGCCACGGCGCTCGCGGCCGAGGACGGGTCCCGGCTCGTCAGCGCGGCGAACGAGCCCCTCCTCGTCGCCGGGGTCGCGACGGCGTACCTCGAGCTCCTCGCCGACGCGCCGGACCTCGACGTGCTCGTCGTCCCCGTGGGCGGGGGGAGCGGCGCGGCCGCGGCCTGCCTCGTCGCCCAGGCGCTCGCCCCCGGGCTCGAGGTGGTCGCCGTGCAGTCCGCCGCGTCGCCCGCCGCGCACGACTCGTGGCGCGCGCGCGACCTCGTCGCCCGGCCCAACACCTCGCGCGCCGAGGGCCTCGCCACCGGCACCGGCTTCGCGCTCACCCAGGCCGTCCTGCGCGAGCACCTCGACGACTTCGTCCTCGTCGACGACGACACGATCGACCGCGCCGCCGCGCTCTACCTCACCGCGGCGCGGACCGTCGCCGAGGGCGCAGGCGCGGCCGCCCTCGCCGCCGTCCTCGCCGACCCCGACCGGTTCGCCGGGCGCCGCGTCGGCGTCGTCTGCTCTGGGGGGAACGCGAGCCCGGCGGAGCTGCGCCGCGTCTCCGCGCACCTGCCCCGTTAGCCGCCTCGGGGCGGGGCGCGCGACGACGGCGGTCCCGGCGGCCGGACCGCGGACCCGGGCCTAGGCTCGCCCCATGGCCCGCTACCTCGACGTGCACCCCGACAACCCGCAGCCGCGCGCGATCGCGCAGGTCGTCGCCCTCCTCGAGGACGGCGGCCTCGTGGCCTACCCGACCGACTCCGGCTACGCGCTCGGCTGCCGCATGGACGACCGCGAGGGTGCCGACCGCATCCGCCGCATCCGCCACCTCGACGACCGGCACCACTTCACGCTCGTGTGCGCCGACTTCGCCCAGCTCGGCCACTTCGTCATGGTCGACAACGCGGCGTTCCGGTCGATCAAGGCGGCCACCCCGGGCCCGTACACCTTCATCCTGCGCGCGACGTCCGAGGTCCCGCGCCGCCTCGCGCACCCCAAGAAGAAGACCGTGGGCGTCCGCATCCCCGGGGACACCGTCGCCCAGGCCATCGTCGCCGCGCTCGGGGAGCCGATCCTGTCGAGCTCGCTCATCCTCCCCGGCTCGACCGAGGCGCTCACCGACGGCTGGGCGATCAAGGAGGAGCTCGACCACGTCGTCGACGCGGTCGTGGACGGCGGCGAGCGGGGCAGCGCGCCGACGACGGTCGTCGACTTCTCCGACGGCGCCCCCGAGGTCGTGCGCGTCGGCGCGGGCGACCCGTCCCGCTTCGAGTAGGACACTGCCGGGCCGTCGTCGCGGCCACCCCGGACGGGATCGGCCGCGCCCGCCGGCCGCTCAGGCCCGCGGGCCCAGGAGCAGCCGCAGCCGCTCGCGGTCCACCGGGTCGACGAGCGCCCCGCGCTCCTCGCGCACCCACCAGTCGCCGGTGCGTCGCCGCTCGGCGCGCGTCGTGTACCGGTAACGGAAGACGCGGGCCCGCACCCACCGCGGGGCGGGGCCGTCGGGGTCGTCGGCGAACGGGTCCGCCGCGAGCAGGCGCAGGGTCGGGCGGTCGGCCTCCAGGAGCCGGAGCAGCAGCACCTCGAACCACCGCGTGCCGGGCGACCCGAGCGCGAGGAACCACATCTGCCAGTCCAGCCGCAGGTGGTAGGGCGCGACCTGCGGCGGGCGGCGCCCCACGTTGCCCGGCTTGCCGCGGAACGCGTACTCGACCCAGTCGTCGGGACCGGGGGAGCGGGCCGTCGTCCCCTCCACGACCACCTCGTCGCGACGCCGCGAGACCGAGCCGAACGCGCCGTACGCGTTGACGAGCCGGAACGGCTCGAAGCTCGCGTTCATGAGCTGCCGACGCGCGACGAGGTTGCGCGCCGGGCGCACGCCGAGGACGAGCAGGAGCACCGACACCGCGAGCACCGCCACGACCAGGGCGACCGGGCCGCCCAGGGCGGCGCCGCCGTCGGGCGCCGGATCTTCGCCGCGCCCGAGCGCGGGTACGAGCCACGATCCGACCGCGGCCCACGCGCCGTCGCTCACGACGCCGAGCCCGAGCACGATCGTCAGCCAGTTCAGCCACGCGAAGTTGCCCGTCACGAGCAGCCACGCCTGCGTGAGCACCACGACCCCGCCCGCGACGCTCGCGACCGGCTGCGGCGCGAAGAGCGCGAAGGGCACGACGAGCTGCGTCACGTGGTTGCCCGCCACCTCGACGCGGTGCCACCACCGCGGCAGGTGGTGCGCGTGCCACGAGAACGGGCCGGGGAGGGGCTGCGTCTCGTGGTGGTATTCCAGGGCCGTGAGGTCCCGCCACGCGCGGTCCCCGCGGAGCTTGATGAGTCCCGCGCCGAGCTCGACCCGGAACAGGCACCAGCGGGCGAGGAGCAGCACGAGCAGCGGGGGAGGGGCGCCCTCGCCGGACGAGCCCAGCCACCCCACGAGGAACGTCACCTCGCACAGCAGCGACTCCCAGCCGAACCCGTAGAACCGCTGCCCGACGTTCACCACCGACAGGTAGACGGCCCACAGCACGAGGAAGGCGAGCGTCGTCAGCCACCACGGCCCGCGCTGCGGGACCCCCACGACGAGGAGCGCCGCCAGTCCTGCCGCGCCCCACGCGAGCGCGATGACGAACCGGTCCGAGCACCGCCACCGGAGCACGCTCGGGGCGTCGCGCCACGTCGTGCGCGCCACGAACGTCGCGGCGGGCAGCAGCCCACGCTCGCCCAGCAGCGGGCGCCACTGCCGCACGACGACGAGGAACGCGACGACGAGGATCGCCGCCGTGCCGCGCTGCAGCACCTCGCGCGCGACGTCGTAGCCGGGCGCCCAGAACCACGACCCGAGCCAGGTCGCCACGTCGTCGGGCAGGACGTCCGCCATCTGCCCACGGTAGGGCTGTGAGCCCTGTCTCACCCGCGGTCCGGCCGTCCCCGCGCCGGGCCACGACCGCGTCGCGCCCCTACCATCGGGGCATGAGCAGCCAGGGCCTGAGCCAGTCCACCGACCGCATGCGCGACGCGGGCGTCGCGCCCGCCGCCATCGACGTCTTCGCCCGCTTCTACCGGCTCCTCGAGTCCGGCGCGACCGGCATGATCCCGGAGGCCGACGTCGAGCCGCTCACCGACGTCACGCACCGCGACGAGCTCGAGGTGCCCGAGGACGCCGCCCGCGAGGCGCTGCGCCGCACGGCGGTCATCAAGCTCAACGGCGGGCTCGGCACGTCGATGGGCATGGACCGCGCCAAGTCGCTCCTCACGGTGCGCGACGCCGACCCCCAGCACCCCGACGGCGGGCCGCTGACCTTCCTCGACGTCATCGTCGCGCAGGTGCGCGCCGCGCGGCGCGCGACCGGGGCGCCGCTGCCGCTGCTGCTCATGAACTCGTTCCGCACGCAGGCCGACACGCTCGCCGCGCTCGCCCCGCACGACGACCTCGCCGTCGGCGACCTCCCGCTCGACTTCCTGCAGAACCGCGAGCCCAAGATCCTCGCGAGCGACCTCACGCCCGTCGACTGGCCCGCCGACCCGGAGCTGGAGTGGTGCCCGCCCGGCCACGGCGACCTGTACACCGCCCTCTACGCGTCCGGCGCGCTGCGCGCGCTGCTCGACGCCGGGTACCGCTACGCGAGCGTCTCGAACTCCGACAACCTCGGCGCCGCGCCCGACGCCGCGATGGCCGGCTGGTTCGCCGCGAGCGGGGCGCCGTTCGCCGCCGAGGTCGCGCGCCGCACGCCCGCGGACCGCAAGGGCGGCCACCTCGTCGTGCGCCGCAGCGACGGGCGCCTCGTCCTGCGCGAGACGGCGCAGACCCCGGCCGAGGACCAGGACGCCGCCGCCGACATCAGCCGGCACCGGTACTTCAACACCAACAACCTGTGGTTCGACCTCGAGGCGCTGTCGGCCGAGCTCGACCGCACCGGCGGGGTGCTCGAGCTCCCGCTCATCAAGAACACCAAGACCGTCGACCCGACCGACCCGTCGTCGGCCGAGGTCGTGCAGATCGAGTCCGCCATGGGGGCCGCGGTCGAGGTGTTCGACGGCGCCGTCGCGATCGAGGTCGGCCGCGACCGGTTCCTGCCGGTGAAGACGACGAACGACCTCCTCGTGCTCCGCTCGGACGTCTACGACCTCGACGACGCGTACCGGTTCGTCGCGCGCACCGACGCGCCGTTCGTGGACCTCGACCCGGCCCACTACAAGACCATCGCCGCGTTCGACGCCCGGTTCGACGACGGCACCCCGTCCCTGCGCGCGGCCCGCTCGCTCACGGTGCGCGGGGACTGGACCTTCGGCTCCGGCGTGACGGTCACCGGCGAGGCCGAGCTCGCCGACCCGGGCGGCTCCGCCCGCGTCCCCGACGGCGCCGTCGTCGGCCCGGACGGCGTCAGCGCCTGACGCCGGGGGAGAGCCTGGGTCGGCCGAGGTAGAGGCGTGGTCGGCCGGGATAGAGGCTAGGTCGGCCGGGGTAGAGGCGTGGTCGGCCGAGGTAGAGGCCCGGTCGGCCGGGGTAGAGGCGTGGTCGGCCGAGGTAGAGGCCCGGTCGGCCGGGGTAGAGGCGTGGTCGGTCGGGCGCTGCACGCGCCGGGCGGGTGCGCTGCCCTCGGCTCGCCTCGGCTCGCCTCGGCTCTCGGCCCGACGGCGGTGGCGGCCCGGCTTGTCGTGGTCGCCTGCGCCGACGGGTCGAGCGAGCAATCGTCGGTCTGCGGGCAGATCGGTTTCGCGCGACGACGGCTCTTCTTCGCGTGACCGGGCCTCTACCTCGCGCGACTACGGCTCTATCTCCCTGGACTACGGCTCTACCTCGGCCGACCACGGCTCTACCTCGCGGTGTGCGGGGTTCCTGCGCGGGCGCGCTCAGGCGGGGACGTCGACGACGCGGCTGTCGCCCCGGCGCGCGACGAGGGCGCCGGACGACGCGGCGGCGAGGTCGGCGTCGAACCGGTCGAGCTCGGCCGGGGGGACGAGGACGGTGAACGCGGCCGTCGTGCCGTAGTCGACGCCCTCGAGCGTGCCGTGGTGGTGGTCGCACCAGTCGCGCAGGACGCCGTGGAGGCGCCCGGCGTCGGCGTGCGGGGCGTCGACGTGCACCGCGGTGAGCACGGCGCGGCGCACGGGTCGCGCGAGGTCGAGCGCCTCGCTCACCGCGCTCGAGTAGGCGCGCACGAGGCCGCCGGCTCCGAGCAGGACGCCGCCGAAGTATCGCGTGACGACGGCGACGACGTCGGTCACGTGGCGGTGCCGCAGCACCTCGAGCATGGGGATGCCGGCGGTGCCGGAGGGCTCGCCGTCGTCGGTGGAGCGCTGCTGGTCGGCGTGCGGGCCGACGACGAGCGCGACGCAGTGGTGGCGCGCGTCCCAGTGCTCCTTGCGCACGCGCGCGACGACGGCGTCGGCCGCGGCGACGGACGGGACGGGGGAGAGGTGCGCGAGGAAGCGGGACTTCTTGACGACCAGCTCGTGGTCGACGGGTCCGGCGATCGTCCCCCACAGCTCCCCGGTGCCCGCGCTCACCCTGCGAGCCTAGCCGCGACGGCGCCCGGGTCGGTCGTCGACCCGGGCGCCGTCGGTGGGCGTCGTGGCGGTCAGTCCGTGCCGGACTCCATCGCGGCGCGGTCGAGGAGCGCGTCGTCGCCCTCGGCCATGCCGCGCGACGCGATGACCTCGGCGCCGCCCTCGGGCATCGCGCCGATGAGCTCGGTGGACGCCTGCACGGCGCCGATGAGCGCCGCGTGCGTGGTGCCGACGATCCCGATGCCGGCGTACTGCTCGAGCTTGGCCCGCGAGTCGGCGATGTCGAGGTTGCGCATGGTGAGCTGGCCGATCCGGTCCATCGGGCCGAACGCGGAGTCCTCGGTGCGCTCCATCGACAGCTTGTCCGGGTGGTAGCTGAACGCCGGCCCGGTGGTGTCGAGGATCGAGTAGTCCTCGCCGCGGCGCAGGCGCAGCGTGACCTCGCCGGTGACGGCCGTGCTGACCCAGCGCTGGAGCGACTCGCGGATCATGAGCGCCTGCGGGTCGAGCCACCGGCCCTCGTACATGAGGCGGCCGAGGCGGCGGCCCTCGGTGTGGTACTGCGCGAGGGTGTCCTCGTTGTGGATCGCGTTGACCAGGCGCTCGTACGCGGCGTGCAGGAGCGCCATGCCGGGGGCCTCGTAGATGCCGCGGCTCTTGGCCTCGATGATGCGGTTCTCGATCTGGTCGGACATGCCGAGCCCGTGACGGCCGCCGATCGCGTTGGCCTCCTGGACCAGCGCGACGGCCGACTCGAACTCCTCCCCGTTGATCGTCACCGGACGGCCCTGGACGAAGCCGATCGTCACGTCCTCGGTCGCGATCTCGACCGCCGGGTCCCAGAACCGTACGCCCATGATCGGGTCGACGGTCTCGATGCCCGTGTCGAGGTGCTCGAGCGTCTTCGCCTCGTGCGTCGCGCCCCAGATGTTCGCGTCCGTGGAGTACGCCTTCTCGGTGCTGTCCCGGTACGGCAGGTCGTGGGCCAGCAGCCACTCCGACATCTCCTTGCGCCCGCCGAGCTCCGCGACGAAGTCCGCGTCGAGCCACGGCTTGTAGATGCGCAGGTGCGGGTTGGCGAGCAGCCCGTAGCGGTAGAACCGCTCGATGTCGTTGCCCTTGAAGGTCGACCCGTCGCCCCAGATCTGGACGTCGTCCTCCTGCATCGCGCGGACGAGGAGCGTGCCCGTGACCGCGCGGCCCAGGGGAGTGGTGTTGAAGTACGCGCGTCCGCCGGAGCGGATGTGGAACGCGCCGCACGCGAGCGCGGCCAGACCCTCCTCGACGAGCGCGGCGCGGCAGTCCACGAGGCGCGCGATCTCGGCGCCGTAGGCGGTCGCACGACCGGGCACGGAGCCGATGTCGGGCTCGTCGTACTGGCCGATGTCGGCGGTGTAGGTGCACGGCACCGCGCCCTTGTCGCGCATCCACGCGACGGCGACGGACGTGTCGAGGCCCCCGGAGAACGCGATCCCGACGCGCTCTCCCACGGGCAGGGAGGTGAGAACCTTGGACATGGACACGAGTATGCAGCATTCTGCATACGTATTCAATTCGGTGTTCAGGGAGCCGCGGCGGGCCTGGCGGCGACACGCCCGCCAGTCGCTCTCGACACAAAAAGTGTGCCAAGCGGTAGGGTCCACCCATGCCCGACGACGCGACGCCACCCACCAGCCCGGACACGACGGGCCGACCGACCTCCGACACCAGCACCGGCACCGGCACCGCGTCCCGCTACCCGCGCCCCACCGTCACGCTCGACGAGGCCGAGTGGGTGTGGCGCCTGCTGGCGACGGAGGCGATGGTCGAGGCCGCGAAGCCGGAGACCGTGCGCCTCGCGGTGATCGCCGGCCTCACGCGCGCCACGGGCGCGCGCTACGGCGACCTGCTGCGCTGCACGGTCGACGCGATCGACCTCGGCCCGGCGACGGAGCGCGCGGGGGAGGGGAGGGTCGTGCTCACGCACGGCAAGCACCGCACGGTGCGCGAGCACGTGCTGAGCGCGAGCGTCGTCGTCGTGCTGCGTCGCTGGATGGCGGTGCGGAAGGTGCTCGCGGCGGACCTCGAGGGGTCGGTGCCGCGCGCGCTGCTGCTCACGGTCCACCACACGCACGACAACGGCGTCACGGTGTCCAGCGGCCTGCCCATCACGAAGCAGGGCCTCGTGCTGTCGTGGCGGCGGTTCGTGCACCGCACGAACGCGCGCTACGGGGCCGTGCGGGCGCCGCTCCCGACGCGATTCGAGCAGGTCCGGCGGGCCTGGGTCGAGGCGTCAGCCCCGGCGGGGAGCGGGATCGTCGCCGGGCCCGGTCTCGGCGACGACGCCGGGCGGGACGCCCTCCTCGCCGCCGAGCTCCTGGAACAGCGTGAGGTGGAGGCCGGCGGGGGCGTCGAGGCGTGAGTTGAGCGACCCCCAGGGCGTGCGCGTCGGCGGGGCGACGAGCGACGCCCCGGCGGCGACGGCCCGGTCGGTCGCGCCCCCGGCGTCGTCCACCTCGAGCGCGACCCGGAGGTGCCCCGCGACGCGACGCCCGACCTCCAGGTCGTCGATCGCCCGCACGTGCCCGGGGGAGGCGATCTCGAGCGTCGCGCGCCCGACGTCGAGGATCGCCACCCGGTCGTCCTCGCCGTCCGCGTAGGCGATCTGCTGGGGGAGGCCCAGGACGTCGCGGTAGAACGCGAGGGCGGCGTCGTAGTCCTCCGCCTCGACGACGAGCCGGAGCTGGCGGACGGGCGGCGGTGCGGCGTGCGGATCGGTCATGCCGCGACCTTACGCTCCTCTCAAAATAAATAGTGTGCCAAGCGCATTAACACCACCAGCACCCCGAGCGAACAGCTCACCAACCAGCCCCGAAAAGCGAGGACCCCGCCACGACTCGCGTGGCGGGGCCCGGTCGCCGTCGGGACGACGGCGGTGGAGAGGGAGCGGGGTCAGGGCTGACCGGCCGCCGCCTCCTCGGCCTTGCGCGCGGCGCCGGCCTCGGTGCGCGCACCCTCGGTGGAGAGGTCGCCGCCCGTCGACTCGAGGTGCGCGCGGACGAACCAGTGGAAGAGCTCGAGGTCGTGCAGGTGCCCGATGAGCAGGTCGTTGGTGACGTCGTCGAGCTCCTCGGTCGCGGCCGCTGCCTCGCGGTGGTCCGTGATGACGCCGACGTACACCTCGTCGAGGGCGCCGAGGTGCGCGATCGTCGAGGCGCGACCCAGGGAGTAGTCCTCCCAGGTGCGGGCGGCGACGAGCGCGCCGGGCGTGCCCTGCGGGGAGACGCCGAGGGTCGCGATGCGCTCGGCGGTCGCGTCGACCATCGCGCGGACGGCGTCGACCTGGGGGTCGATCATCTCGTGGACCGCGATGAAGTGCGGGCCGACGACGTTCCAGTGGATGTGCTTGAGCGTGAGCTGCAGGTCGTTGAGCGCGTGCAGCCGCTCCTGGAGGATCCCGGCGACCTGGGCCCCTTCCTCAGGGGTGAGCGACGGGACCGTGTACTTCGGCAGGTCGGAACGAGCAGCCATGGGTTGCCTCCTCGGGGTCGGTGACGCGCGCCGGGACGGCGGCGGGACGACGGCGCGGGTGCCGTCTGCGTCCATCGTGGTGCCGGGGCGCGGTCCTCGCAGGACGAGTGCTCAGTCCCGCGGCCGCACGAGCAGGACGACGCCGAGCACGGCGAGGCCACCGAGCGCCGCCGCGACCGCGGACGAGACGTCGGCCAGCGCGACCGACCGCACGGCGAGCGCGACGACGAGCAGCGCGGCCTGGAGCACGACGACGCGGCGCAGGTCGGGTGCGAGGGCGCGCAGCTCGGCGCGCGCTCCGGGCGGCACGTGATCGCTCCACCATGCGGCGCGGAGCACGAGGTGCCCGAGCGGGAGGAGGGCGAGGACGGCGGGGTCGAAGGGCGCGGTGCCGTCCACGAGGAGCACGACGCCGCCGACGAGGACGAGGAGGTGGGGCACGGGCGGGGCAGGGAGGTACGCGGTGACGATGCCGAGGCCGACGGCGACGCCCCACACGAAGGACGGGGCGAGCCCGGTCGTCTGGAGGGCGGCGGCCCCGAACCCGGTCGCGAGGAGGAGCAGGGCGGCGCGCGCCGTCCACGCGGGGAACGTGGGGCCCGTCTCGACGACGAGCCGGGGCGGCGGCCCGGCGGTGACGGTCTCGCGGCGTGTGGGCATCCTCATGGCCGACCGCCCGGGGTCGCGCCCGCGGGGTGCCGGTCGAGGCGTCGTGCGGCGAGCTCGAGCGCGCCGCGGGCGCCGTCGGCGTCGGGGGTGCCGTCGTACCAGCGGACGACGGTGACGCCCCGGCGGCGCAGGTCGTGGATGCGGGCCTCGCGCTCGTGGCGGGTGATGCGCCAGGCGACGGCGACGTGCTCGTCGACGTCGGCGACGCTGACGGGCGGGAGGACGTCGACGACGACGACCACGTGGCCCGTGTCGTGCCACTGGTGGGCGAGGCGGGGCGCCTCGTCGTCGAGGAGGGTGGAGAAGAGGTAGACGGCGGCGCCGGCCGCGACCTGGGGCGGCCGGTGGCGCGCGGTGGGGTCGCCGACGGGCCGGGCGAGGGCGAGCCCGTGGAGGATGCGGCGCAGGTGGCGTCGTCCGCCGCCGGCGCGGACGGGTCGGGCGAGGCGACCGAGGTCGTCCAGGGCGACGCGGTCGCCGTCGGCGAGGACGGCGTGCGCGACGGACGCGGCGGCGTGCCGTGCGAGGTCGAGGGACGTGGGCTCGTCGGGGCGCTGCTCGCCGACGCCGTTCCAGGTGGCGAGGTCGGGGGCGACGTCGTCCCGGGAGTCGACGACGAGGACGACGGTGGCCTCGGCGGTGCCGTAGGTGCGGCGGACGTACAGGGTGTCGAGGTCGGGTGCGCGACGGGCCGTGGCGCGCCAGTCGATGCGGCGCAGGCGGTCGCCGGGGCGGTACGCGTCGACGTCGCGGAGCTCGGTGCCGCCTCCGGGCCGGCGGGAGGTGCGGGGACCGGAGAGCCCGCGCAGGCGGGAGGACAGGGGCGTGCGGCCGAGCGGCGTGGCGCGGGGCAGGACGAGGCGCCGCGGTCCGGCGGCGACGTGCGGAGGCTGCTCCTCGACGCCGTCGGGCCCGTAGGCGGCGAGGTCGACGCGCAGGGTGTCGGTCGGGCCGGTGCGGACCGACGGGGCGTGCCAGGCGAGGTCGCGCGAGCCGCGCGTGACGTCGACGAGGCGTTCGGTGACGAGGCAGCCGGGGGCGACGCCGCGCAGGCGCAGCAGCTCGACGCCCGGAGGGACGTGGGCGTGCGTGCGCGCGGTGACGGTCCCGGGAGCCGCGGCGGGGTCGAGGGCGACGCGGAGCGTGACGGGCCCTCGCGGCCGGTGGGTCCAGCCCCAGACCGCGGCGAGGAGGGGCGCGACGCCGAGGAGCGCCACGTCGGGTCGGCGCGTGAGGACGCCGAGCGCGAGGAGCGTGGTGCCGAGGAGGAGGCCGGCACCGAGGTGGACGGTGGTGCGCCACGGCGGAGGCGCGTCGGGGTCCGGCGTCCCGGGGCCGGTCATGCGGCCCGGCCGACGGTGGCGGGTCCGGGGACGGTGCGCAGGAGGTCGTCGACGAGCGCCTCGGGGCGCAGGTCGGCGGCCCAGGCGCCGGGCGTGAGGGTGAGGCGGTGCGCGAGGACGGGGACGGCGACGCGCTTGACGTCCTCGGGGAGCACGACGTCGCGCCCGTCGAGCACGGCGACGCCGCGCGCGAGGAGCGCGAGGTTCTGGGAACCGCGGGGCGACGCGCCGACCTCGAGGTCGCGGTGGGTGCGGGTCGCGGCGGCGAGGTCGACGCAGTAGGCGAGGACGTCGGGGTGGACGTCGACCTGCTCGACGGCGGCCTGCATGGCGAGGACGGTGTCGCGGTCGACCACCTGGCGCACGACGGGGTCGTCGTGCCGGCGCGCGATGCGGCGGGCGAGGACCTCGCGCTCCTCGTCGCGGCCCGGGTACCCGACGGACAGCCGGACCATGAAGCGGTCGAGCTGGGCCTCCGGGAGCGGGTAGGTGCCCTCGTGCTCGACGGGGTTCGACGTCGCGACGACGTGGAAGGGCCGGGGCAGCGGGTACGTGGTGCCCTCGACGGTGACCTGGCGCTCGGCCATGGACTCGAGCAGCGCGGACTGGGTCTTGGGGGCGGTGCGGTTGATCTCGTCGGCGAGCAGGAGCCCGGTGAACACGGGCCCGGGCCGGAACTCGAAGGTCCGGGTCGCGGGGTCGTACACGGAGGAGCCGGTGACGTCCGAGGGCAGCAGGTCGGGCGTGCACTGCAGGCGCGTGAAGTCGAGACCGAGGGCGCGCGCGAGGCTGCGCGCGGCGAGGGTCTTGCCGAGCCCCGGCACGTCCTCGAACAGGACGTGGCCCCCGGCGAGGACGGCCGCGAGCGCCAGGGTGAGGGGTTCGCGGGCTCCGACGACGGCGGTGGCGACCTCGTCGAGGACGGCGTGGCCGTGCGCGGCGACGGTGGGGACGTCGAGGGTCGCGGGCGGCGTGGTACCGGGGTGGGTGGTCATCGGGGTGTCCCTTCGTCGGGGCGGTCCGGGGTGGTGGGGAGGCGGTCGAGGGCGGTGAGCCAGGCGCGCAGCTCGGCGGGGGTGGGGAGGCGTCCGGTGGTGGTGAGGTCGTGGGTGGTGCGGGCGACGCGGGGGCCGAGGAGGCGGGCGATGTCGGGTGCTGCCGTGGGGTCGTGGAGGGGTCCGGTGCCGTGGCGGTGGAGGGTCTGGTCGGTGAGGTGGCGCATGCGGCGTGCTGCGGAGGGGGTGACGCGTCCGTCGCGTCCGAGGACGGACCAGCCGAGGTCGGAGACGTCGCGTCGGTTGCCGTCGCGTCGGTGGGTGGGGAGGTGGGGCCAGACGGTGTCGCCGGCGTAGCCGGTGCGGTGTCGGAGCAGGGTGGCGGCGATGCCGAGGGCGGTGAGGGTGAGGGTGTGGGCGGGGGAGGCGCCGAGGGTGGTGAGGAGGATGCCGAGCCCGACGACGGTGGCAGTGGTGCGCAGGGTGGTCCGGTGGGTGGGGCGGAGGCGGGTCCGGTGTGCGCGGGGGTTCACGGTCGTGCTCGGTGGTCGGTGGGGGCGGCGGTGTCGGGTGGGGCGCCGAGGTCGGTCGCGATGCGGGTGAGGGCGTGGCGGGCGGCGTCGAGGTCGGTGGTGCCGAGGGGGTTCTCGCCGAAGCGTGCGCGGTGGTAGAGGCGGCGCAGGGTGGCGACGGCGTGGGGGTCGGCGGGTGTGCTGGTGAGGACGGCGGTGGTGAACTCGGTGGGGGTCTGGGCGGGGTCGCGTCGGGTGCCGGCGCGGGCGGCGGCGTGCTCGAGGGCGACCCAGGCGGCGACGACGGCGTCGTGGGGGTCGGCGTCGGGGGTGCTCAGGTGGGTGCGGACGCGGTGGACGGCGTCGCGGAGCTCGGGGACGACCTGGTCCTGTGGGAGGTGTGCGGTGTCGCCGGGTGGGGCGAGGAGGAGGTCGCGGTGGCGTCGTCGGACGAGGAGCCGTGGGAGGTGGCGGCGTGCGAGGACGACGAGGACCACGAGGAGGACGGCGCCGAGGAACCACAGGAGGTAGGTGTCGAAGGACATGCCGGTCGCGTCGACGGGGATCTCGATCCGTTGCGGTGCGGTGGCGGCTTCCTGGGGCACGTTCTCGGGCGGTGGGCCGGTGGGGTCGCGGGCGAGGCTGCTGAGCCAGGCGGGTGCGTCCCAGCTCCAGGGGGCGCTGGTCGCGGCGGCGAGGACGGCCGCGAGCGCCAGGGCGGTGACGGCGGTGAAGCGGGCCGGGCCGGGCCGGCGGTGGTCGTGGTCCCCCTGCGTGGTGGTCATGCGGGTCTGAGGGACTCGGCGTGGGCGCCGGCGACGGCGGCGGTGAGGAAGGCGGCGGGGTCGGTGTCGAGTCCGCGGCCCATGGTGGACAGGCGGACGGGGGTGTCGTGCAGGGCGTGGAGGAGGTCGGGTCCGGCGGGGACGTGGACGGGGTGGTGGCGGCCGGTGGGGGCGGCGAGGGTGTGGGCCTGGTGGGTGATACGGGCGGTGAGGTCGGGGCCCCAGCCGGGGAGGTTCTCGATGTCGGGGGCGGGGACGGGCAGGGGGAGGTCGCTGGGGGCGAGGGCGACGCGGCCGTAGGCGGTGAGGGAGTGGTGGGAGATGCCGAGGTGGCGGTCGCGGGGGTCGGCGCCGGAGACGCGCAGGGAGGCGACGGGTCGGCCGCGGAGGGTGGCGACGGCGTTGAGGGCTTCTCCGGCGGCGACGCCGGAGAAGCCCCAGCGGGTGCCGGTGCCGAGGTTGCCGGGTCCTTGGGCGACGACGACGAGGTCGGCGCCGGTGACGTGGTGGGCGGCGAGGAGGCCGGTGTGGACGGTGACGGCTTCGAGGTCGCCGCCGAAGGCTTGGCCGACGGTGATGCAGGTGTCGATCCAGCCGGTGTCGCGCAGGGTGGCGATGGTGCGGGAGAACGCGGCGGGCAGGGCGCCGCCGTCGGTCATGACGTAGGCGATGCGGGGGGTGGGGCGGCCTGCGAGCGCCGCGGCGTGGCGGGCGCCGGCGACGACGGCGGGCAGGGCGGAGTGGAGGTCGGCGACGACGACGGGGGTGTGGGCGAGGTCGTCGGCGTCGCGCAGGGTGTCGTGGTGGGGGGACTCCTGCTCGTCGACGCCGAGGACGAGGGCTTGCAGGGGGGTGTAGCGGGCCTTGACGAGGTGGCCGGGGCCGGGTGTGGGGTCGGGCGGGAGGGGGGTGGCGGGCTGGGCGGGGCCGACGACGAGGGCGTAGCCGCCGGTGCCGAGGCCGCGGGCGAGGGCGGAGACGTTGAGGAGGACGTGGTCGCCGGGGTGGGGGGTGCCGACGAGCTGGGTGTAGGCGAGGGCGCGCACGGTGGCGTGGGGGTCGTCGGGGCGTCCGGGCAGGGGTGTGTGGAGCTTGACGTTGAGCTCTTGGGCTCCGGTCCAGGCCTTCGCGTGCGACACCACGGTCGCGGTCCGCCACGTGATCACGCGGCACACCCTATCGACCGACTAGCGTGGTGCCGATGTCCGAGCCCACTGCTGCCTCCGCGTCCTCCGTCGCGTCGTCGTCGGGGGGTTCGTCGACGAACCCTGCGGCGCGTCTGCTGAACCTGGTGATCGCGTTGGTGAACACGAACGCGTCGATGACGAAGCAGCAGATCCGGTCGAGCGTGGCGGGGTACGGGGACGCCCCCTCGCCCGACGCGTTCGAACGGATGTTCGAGCGGGACAAGGACACGTTGCGCGACCTGGGCATCCCGATCGTCACGGTGGACGCGGGCGGGCACGCGGACGAGGTGGGGTACCGGATCGACCAGGACGCGTACGCGCTGCCGGCGGTGGACCTGACGCCGGCGGAGCTGGGGGTGCTGGCGCTGGCGGCGCAGTTCTGGCAGGACAAGACGCTGCGGACGGACATCTCCCGGGCGTTGACGAAGCTGCGGGCGGCCGGCGCGGGCGAGACCGCGATGGACGTCGTGGCGGGTCTGGCGCCGCGGGTGCGGGCGGTGGGGGACGCGTACGCGACGCTCATGGACGCGATCTCGGCGCGGCGCGTGGTGTCGTTCACGTACCGGGCGGCGAGCACGGGCGAGGTGCGGCCGCGCCGCGTGCAGCCGTGGCGCATCGCGGCGCGGCGCGGCGGCTGGTACCTGGTGGGCCTTGACCTGGACCGGGGCGCGCCGCGGTCCTACCGGCTGAGCCGGGTGGAGGGCCGTGTGCGGGCGTCGGGGCCGCGGGACGCGTTCGAGGTGCCGGCGCACGTGGACGTGGACGCGGCGCTGGGCACGCGCGACGCGGGCGGGCTGGCGCGCCTCGCGGTGGTGCCCGAGCGCGCGGGGGCGCTGCGGGCGCGCGGTACGGTCGTGGGCTCGGTGCCGGACGCGCGCGCGGGCGACGGCGCGGGCCGCGACGTGATCGAGGTGGCGTACGACGTGCGGTACGCGATGGCGGACGAGGTCGTGGGGTACGGGGACGCGGTGCTGGTGCTGGGCCCGCCGGACCTGCGCGAGGCGGTCGTGCGGCGGCTGCGCGACGCGGCGGGACTGGCGACGGGCCCGGCCGACGGCGCCGGGCAGGCGGAGGTGGAGCGTGGCTGAGCGCGCGGACGACCGGCTGGTGCGCCTGCTGGGCATCGTGGCGTACCTCGACGGGGCGGGCCCGGTGCCGGTGGGCGAGCTCGCGCGGCACTTCGGCGTCAGCGAGCGCCAGGTCCTGGACGACGTCGACGCCCTGTGGGTGTCGGGCACGCCCGGGTACTGGCCCGACGACCTCATCGACTTCGACGCGGACTCGATCGAGCGCGGCGTCGTGCGCCTCACCGAGGCCCGTGGCATGACCCGTCCGCTGCGGCTCGGCACGCGCGAGGCGGTCGCGCTCATCGCGGCGCTGCGCGCGATGCGGGAGACGGCGGCGGTGCAGGCCGACCCGGAGCGTGCGGGCGTCGTGGAGTCGGTGCTGCGCAAGCTGACCGACGCGACCGGGGAGGCCGCGGCGGCGCTCGACGTGCAGCTCGCACCCGAGGGCGACCCGCGCGTGGTCGCGGCCATCACGAGCGCGCTCGTCGCGGGCCACCGGCTGCGCATCCGGTACGTCACCGCCGCGGACGAGGAGTCCGAGCGCGAGGTCGACCCCGTGTCCCTGCACACCCAGGACGAGCACGCCTACCTGCTCGCGTGGTGCCACCGGGCCCGCGGGCGGCGCACGTTCCGCGTCGACCGCATCCTGGCCGCGACCGAGCTCGACCAGGCCGTCGAGGGGCACGACGTCGACCCCGACGTGGACTTCACGCCCACCGGGGACGCGCCCCTCGCGACCATCACGTTCGCCAGCCCCGCGCGCGCCGTGGCCGAGCAGGTCCCCGTGGAGTCGGTGCGCAACCTGCCGGGCGGCGCGTTCGAGGTGCGGCTGCGCGTCACCAACCCGGTGTGGCTGCGCCAGCTCCTCACCGAGCGCGCCCGCCACGTCCTGGCCGTCGAGCCGGCCGCCGTCGCGCAGGACGTGCGCGAGGCCGCGAGCGCCGCCCTGGCCGCGTACGCCCACCTGCCCGCCGACGCGCCGGGTGAGGCACCGCACGAGGGGAGCGGGCGCTCGGGCGAGCGGCCCGCTGACTAGGGTGGGCGGCATGTGGTTCTGGGTGTGGACGGTGCTCGTGGTGGGCACCCTGGTGGGCGCGTTCTTCCTCGCGCGGCGCCTGTGGCGCTCCGTCAAGGGCCTGGGACGCGAGCTGTCGCGCGCGTCGCAGGTCGCGGCGGACCTCGGTGCGCGGGCGGACGAGCTGGCGCGCGCCCAGCAGGAGGCGCAGCCCTCGACCGCGCCCACGCTGTTCGACGACCCGGTCGAGCTGCGCGCCCGGGTGGACGTGCTGCGCGCGGACCGCGAGGAGCGGCGCGTGCAGCGGCGCCGCCGCGACGAGCAGGTGTGGTCCCGCTGGCGGCGGTTCAACGCCTGACGGGCACCCGTCCCGACCGTGCACGGCGCTCGGGCGACGCCTCGGGGCGCAAGGACCGTGACCTATGATGGCGCGAAGAGCAACGTCGCCCCTGGCCGCCCACGAGTAGGTAGTAGGTTCCCGCCGTGAACATCCTTCGTCACCCCGCGACGATCGTCGTCCTCATCCTCCTGGTCCTGCTGCTCTTCGGGTCGAAGCGGCTCCCCGACATGGCGCGCTCCGTCGGCCAGTCGCTGAAGATCTTCAAGAAGGAGGTCAAGGACCTGCGCGAGGACGACGACACGACGACGACCACGACGCCGTCGGGCACCACCGCGACGACGAGCACCGGCACCACCACCGGCGCGACGGGCACGGGTGCGACGAGCGTGACGGGGGGCACGGCGTCGTCCACGCAGGACGACACCCCCAAGGCGTAGTCGGTGTCCCGCACTCCCCGCGACCCCGAGGGGCGCATGCCCCTGCGCGAGCATCTCGTCGAGATCCGCAAGCGCCTCTTCCTCGCCGCGATCGGCATCGTCCTGGGCGCCGTCGTCGGGTGGATCGTGTACGAGCCGGTGCTGCAGGCCCTGCAGCAGCCGCTCGTCGACGCCGCCGAGCGCCGTAACGTCCTGACGGGCCTGAACTTCGAGGGCGTCGCCACGGCCATCGACATGAAGGTCAAGGTCTCCCTGTTCCTCGGCGTCCTGCTGTCGAGCCCGTGGTGGCTGTACCAGCTCTTCGCGTTCATCACGCCCGGCCTGACGTCCAAGGAGAAGCGGTACGCGTTCGGGTTCATCGGCGCCGCCGTCCCGCTGTTCCTCGCCGGCGTCGCGCTCGCGTGGGTCATGCTGCCGCGCGCGGTCGCGCTCCTCAACGAGTTCGTGCCCGACGGCAGCGCGAACCTCATCAACGCCCAGATGTACCTCGGGTTCGTCATGCGCCTCATGCTCGCGTTCGGCATCGCGTTCCTCGTGCCCGTGATCATGGTCGCGCTCAACACGATGGGCGTGGTGCGCGCCGCGACGTGGCTCGCCGGGTGGCGCTGGGCCGTGCTCATCTCGTTCCTGTTCGCCGCGATCATGACGCCCACGCCCGACGTGCTCACCATGTTCTGCGTCGCGCTGCCCATCTGCGCCCTGTACTTCCTCGCCTACGGGATCTCCGTCCTGCACGACCGGCGCGTCGACCAGCGCGACGCCGCCCGGCTCGCCCTGTGAGCACCCCGCCCCGACCGCGCCCCACCGGGCGCGGGGGCCGCGCGTGAGCACGGTCGCGCTCGTCGTCAACCCGACGGCCGGGCGCGGGCGTGGCCGCACCGCGGGCGCACGTACGGCCGAGGCGCTGACCGCGGCCGGGCACGACGTCCTCGACCTCAGCGCCCCCAGCCTGCCCCTCGCGCAGGAGTCCGCCGACGCCGCCGTCCGCGGCACCGGCGCGGCACAGGGCGTGGACGCGCTCGTCGTCGTCGGAGGCGACGGCATGGTGCACCTCGGCGTCAACGCCACCGCGGGCACCGGCGTGCCGCTCGGCATCGTCGCCGTGGGGACCGGCAACGACTTCGCGCACGCCCTCGACCTGCCCACCGGCCGCCCCGACCGCTGCGTCGACGCCCTCCTGGGCGCGCTCGGGCCCGCCGCGAGCGCCGGGGCGCGCGTGCGCGTGGTCGACGCCGCCCGGGTCACGGGCGAGCACGTGCCCGTGGCGCGCTGGTACGCGGGCGTGCTGTCCGCGGGGATCGACGCCGCGGTGAACGCGCACGCCAACGCCGCGACCTGGCCGCGCGGACGGTCCCGGTACGCGCGCTCCGCCCTGACGGAGATCACCCGCTACCGGCCCTACGGGTACCGCGTCACGGTGCGCGGCGTGCCCGCCGGCGACGACGTGCCGGACGTCCTCGCCGGCGCGCCCCTGCTGCCCGCGCCCGACGCCGCGCAGCACCCGGACGGCGCCGGCGGCCCGGACGGGCGGGCGTTCGTGTGGGAGTCGCCGGGCGCGCTCGTCGCCGTCGCGAACAGCCCCCGCTTCGGCGGCGGGGTCCGCGTCGCGCCCGACGCCGCGCCCGACGACGGCCTGCTGGACGTCGTCGTCGCGGGCCCGCTCGGGCGGTGGGGCGCCGCGCGCGTCTTCCCCGGCATGTACGCGGGGCGCCACCTCGCCCACCGCGCGGTCGGGACCGTGCGCGCGACGTCGGTCACGGTCGAGCCGACCGCCGCGGGCGCCGCGCCGCCGCACGCGTTCGCCGACGGGGAGCACCTCGGGCCGCTGCCGCTGCGCGTCGACGTCGTCCCCGGGGCGCTGCGCGTGCTCGACGCCGCCACCCCTACCCGCTGAGCAAGGGGGCTCTCGACCGGCGAGGTGGGCGGTGGACCGTAGGCTGACGGCATGACGGCCGACGAATCGCCCGCCGCCCGCTACGCCGCGTCCCGGGCCCGCCAGGCGGCGTCCCGCACGCGGCTCGCGGACTTCCGGCAGGTGCTCGACTTCCCCCTCGACGACTTCCAGGTGCGCGCGTGCGAGGCGCTCGAGGAGGGCCGCGGCGTGCTCGTCGCCGCGCCCACGGGCGCCGGGAAGACGGTCGTGGGCGAGTTCGCTGTCCACCTCGCCCTCGCGAGCGGGCGCAAGGCGTTCTACACCACCCCCATCAAGGCGCTGTCCAACCAGAAGTACGCCGACCTCGTGCGCCGCCACGGAGCCGACTCCGTGGGCCTGCTCACCGGTGACACGACGATCAACGGGGAGGCGCCCGTCGTCGTCATGACGACCGAGGTGCTGCGCAACATGCTCTACGCGGGGTCGCGCACCCTGGACGGGCTCGCGTACGTCGTCATGGACGAGGTGCACTACCTCGCCGACCGGTTCCGCGGGCCCGTGTGGGAAGAGGTGATCATCCACCTGCCCGACGACGTGCAGCTCGTGTCCCTGTCCGCGACCGTGTCCAACGCGGAGGAGTTCGGCGACTGGCTGGAGATGGTGCGCGGCGACACGACCGTCGTCGTCAGCGAGCGCCGGCCCGTGCCGCTGTGGCAGCACGTCCTCGTCGCGTCCGCGAACCCCGCGGCCGGGGTCGCGCACGCGGGCGGCGGGCGCGCGCCCGGCGCGGACCTGCTCGACCTGTACGCCGGGACGGTGGACCCCACCGACCCGGGCGTGAACCCGCCCATCAACCCCGACCTGCTCGCCGCGTTCCGCACCGCGCCCCGCACCGGCGGCCCCGGGCCGGGCGGACGGCGAGGGTCCGGCGACCGCGGGTACCGCGGCCGCGGCGGGCGCCGCCCGGGACCGGACCGGTCCGTCGTCGGGCGACGCACCCCCGCCCGGTTCGCCGTCGTGGACGCGCTCGACGCGGACGGGCTGCTGCCCGCGATCTACTTCATCTTCTCCCGCGCCGGGTGCGAGGGCGCCGTGCAGCAGTGCCTCACCGCAGGGCTGCGCCTGACGTCGCCCGCGGAGGAGGCCGAGATCCGGCGCGTCGCGGAGGAGCGCACCGCGACCATCCCCACCGAGGACCTGGAGGTCCTCGGGTACTGGACGTGGACGGAGTCCCTCGCGCGCGGCATCGCGGCCCACCACGCGGGCCTGCTGCCCGTGTTCAAGGAGACGGTCGAGGAGCTGTTCAGCCGCGGCCTCATCAAGGTCGTGTTCGCCACCGAGACGCTCGCGCTCGGCATCAACATGCCCGCCCGGTCCGTCGCGCTGGAGAAGCTCGTCAAGTGGGACGGCACCGCGCACGTCGACGTCACCCCGGGGGAGTACACCCAGCTCACCGGGCGCGCCGGGCGGCGCGGCATCGACGTCGAGGGGCACGCCGTCGTCGTCGACCACGCCGGCCTGGACCCGGTGCACCTCGCGGGCCTGGCGTCCAAGCGCCTGTACCCGCTGCGCTCGAGCTTCCGGCCCACGTACAACATGGCGGTCAACCTCGTCGCGCAGGTCGGGCGCGACCGGGCGCGCGAGGTCCTGGAGACGTCGTTCGCGCAGTTCCAGGCCGACCGCGGCGTCGTCGGCCTGGCCAAGCAGGCGCAGGCGCACGCCGAGGCCCTCGACGGGTACGCGCAGGCGATGACGTGCGACCGCGGCGACTTCGCCGAGTACGCGGCGCTGCGGCGGCGCATCACCGCGCGCGAGGGCGACCTGTCGCGCGCCGCGAGCCGGTCGCGCCGCGCCGAGGTCGTCGCCGCGTTCGAGCGGCTGCGGCCCGGGGACGTCGTCGAGGTGCCGTCCGGGCGGCGCGCGGGCTACGTCGTCGTGCTCGACCCGGGGGAGGGTGCCGGGTTCGACGGGCCGCGCCCCACCGTGCTGACGCAGGACCGTCAGGTGAAGAAGCTCACCGTCGCCGACGCGCCCGGCGGGATCCGCACCGTCGCGCGCGTGCGCATCCCCAAGACGTTCAACGCGCGCGTGCCCGCCCAGCGGCGCGACCTCGCCTCCACCCTGCGCAACGCGCTCGGCGCGCTCGACGAGCCGGGCACGCGCCCCGGCCGCACCACCCGCACCCGGTCCGGCGCGACCGACGACGCCCAGCTCGCGCGCCTGCGCGCCCAGCTGCGCGCCCACCCGTGCCACGACTGCCCCGACCGGGAGGACCACGCCCGCTGGGCCGAGCGGTGGGCGCGGCTGAAGAAGGAGCACGACCAGCTCGTGCGGCGCGTCGAGGGCCGCACCGGCTCCATCGCGCGCGTCTTCGACCGCATCTGCGACGTCCTGGTCACGCTCGGCTACCTCGCGCCCGCCGAGCCCGCGCAGGACCCGGCCGCACCGCTCGAGGACGCCCTCGACGAGGAAGAGGCCGAGACCCCTGGCGGCCCGCCCACCGGTCGCGCCGCCCGCGAGGCCGCGCGCACCGGGCTGCAGGTCACGCCCGACGGGCAGTGGCTGCGCCGCCTCTACGCCGAGAACGACCTGCTCCTGGCCGAGTGCCTGCGCCGCGGCGTGTGGGAGGACCTCGACGCCCCCGCCCTGGCCGCCGTCGTGTCCACGTGCGTGTACGCCGGGCGCCGCGAGGACCACGGCGAGCCCGACGTCCCCGGCGGCCCCCACGGCAGGCTGGCGCACGCGCTCGAGGCCACCACACGCGTGTGGTCCGAGGTCGACGACCTCGAGGACGAGCACGACATCGACGCGACCGGGCCGCTCGACGAGGGCCTCGTCACCGCCGTGCACCGCTGGGCCGTCGGGCGCAGCCTCGACGCCGTGCTGCGCGGCTCCGAGATCGCGGCCGGCGACTTCGTGCGCTGGTGCAAGCAGGTCATCGACGTCCTCGACCAGGTCGCGGGCGCCGCCCCCACCCCCGAGGTCCGCCGCACCGCACGCCAGGCGATCGACCGCCTGCGCCGCGGCGTCGTCGCCTACTCCAGCGTCTGAGCGCGCCCCGCCCCGGCTGCACCCCCGTCCGCCGGGGCGCGAGGCCGCCTCGGCGGACGGCTCGGAGAGTCGGCGCTGCGGCCGTGCGGCGTGACGTGCACGACACGCCCCCGGACCTGCGCCGACGCCGCCACCGGGCGGTGAAGCACGGCGGGTTGTGGCGGTATCGTGAAGGACTGTGGCCTCAACCCTGTACCGCGGCGGCGTGATCCACTCCCCGGCCGACCCGTTCGCGGAAGCGCTCCTCGTCGACGACGGCGTCATCGCCTGGATCGGCGCCGACGACACGGCCGACGGGCTCGCCGCCCGCGCCGACCGCGTCATCGACCTCGACGGGGCGCTCGTCGCCCCCGGGTTCGTCGACGCCCACGTCCACCTGTTCGAGGTCGGGCTCGCCCTGGCCGGCGTCGACCTGTCCGCGAGCGCCGGCGTGACGTCGCTCGCGGCCGCGCTCGACGCCGTCGCGAAGGCGGCGGCCGTCGCGCACGAGGACGACGTCGTGCTCGCGTTCGGGTGGGACGAGCGGTCCTGGCCCGAGGGGCGGCCCCCGACGCGCGAGGAGCTCGACGCCGCGGCGGGCGGCCGGGCGGTGTACGCGGCGCGGGTCGACGTGCACTCCGCAGTGGTGTCCACGACGCTCGCGCGCCGCTGCGCGCTCGAGACACGGCCCGGGTGGGACGAGTCGGGCTGGGTCGCGGGGGAGGCGCACCACGTCGCGCGCGACGTCGCCCGGGCGGTGTCCCCGGCGCGGCGCACGGACCTGTACCGCACGGCGCTGCGGGCCGCGGCCGAGCAGGGCGTGGTGTCGGTGCACGAGATGAGCGCCCCGCACATCGACACGCGCGCCGGGCTGCGGGAGATCCTCGCCCTCACGGCGGACGCGTCGTCGGGCCTGCCGCACGTCGTGGGGTACCGGGGCGAGCTGTGCGCCACGGCCGACGACGCCCGCGCGCTCCTCGCGGACGTGCCCGGCCTCGCGGGCATCGCGGGCGACCTCAACGTCGACGGGTCGATCGGGTCCCGCACGGCGGCGATGCGGCTGCCGTACCAGGACGGGCCGGACCGCGGCGACCGCGGGAACCTGTACCTCACGGCGGAGCAGATCGCGGACCACCTGTCCGCGGTCGCGGCGGTCGGCACGCAGGGCGGGTTCCACGTCATCGGGGACCGTGCGATGGACGAGCTCGTGCGCGGGCTCGGCCTCGCGGCCGAGGCGCACGGGCAGGGCGCGGTGCGCGCGGCGCGGCACCGGGTCGAGCACGCGCTGTTCGTCGACGCGACCGCGCTCGCCACGCTCCTGCTGTACGGGGTGAGCCTGAGCATCCAGCCCGCGTTCGACGCCGCGTGGGGCGGCCCGGACGGTATGTACGCGGCGCGCGTGGGGGCGATGCGGGCGCAGGGCCTGAGCCCCTTCGCCGACCTCGCGGGTGCGGGCGTGCCGCTCGCGTTCGGGTCGGACGCGCCGGTGACGCGGATCGACCCGTGGGCGGGCGTGCTCGCCGCGATGTCGCACGTCGACCCGGACCAGCAGATCTCGGCCCGTGCCGCGTTCCGTGCGCACACGCGCGGCGGGTGGCGCATCGCCGGGCTCGACCACACCGGCGCCGGGCAGCTGCGCGTGGGGGCGCCCGCGCACCTCGCGGTGTGGCGCGGGGAGCACCTCGTGGTGCAGGGCGCGCTGGGCCGCACGACGTCGTCGTGGAGCACGGACGCGCGCGCGGGGCAGCCGCTGCTGCCCGAGCTCGGGCCGGACATGCCGCGACCGCGGTGCCTGCAGACCGTGCGGGCCGGAGTGCCCCTGTTCGACACCTTCGTCTGATCGCTCCCGCTTGACAGGGCGGTGAGCCGGAGTAGTTTCGACAGGGTGTTCCGGCCCCCGTGGCCGCAGGGGGATCAGCCACCGACGACGACCCCTCGGCGTGCCGCGCCGGGTACCTGGCCGGGCTCGCGCGCTCAGTAGAAAACGTGCTCCGCCGGTGGCGGCGTCGTACGGGCCGAAGGGCGCGCGAGCCCGCACACACTCCCTCCCGGTGCCCGTCAGCCCTCCGCGGACGGCGGCGGCCCGCCAGGTCTTCGTGCAGGTCCGTGGCGTAGGGTGCACCCGTGCACGCCCCCGAGCCCCCGGCCGCTCCCGCCGGGCGATCCCGCCCCGCAGGCACGGCCGCCCGTGCGCCCGAGACCGGCACGCCTCACGACCGGCAGCCCGACGCTGGGCCGGACGCCGGACCGAACGCACGGCCCGACGGCCGATCCGAGCGCGAGGTCCCCGCGGGTTCGTCGCCCGCCGTCCCGTCGCGGCCCCTGACGCTCCTGCTCGCCCTCGCGGGCGGCCTGCTCACCGACACCGCGTTCCCCGACCGCGGGTGGTGGCCGCTCGCGTTCGTCGGCGTGGCCGCCCTGTTCTGGGCGCTGCGCCGCGACGGCGCGCGCTGGGGCTTCCTCGTGGGCCTGGTGTGGGGCCTGGCGTTCTTCCTGCCGCACCTGTGGTGGGCGAACTACGCGACCGAGACCGTGCCGTGGCTCGCGCTGTCCGTCATGGAGGCGTGCTTCGTCGGGCTGCTCGGTGCCGCGTGGGTCTGGGCGCGCCGCTGGTCGTGGCTCACGGGGCACCCCGGGCGACAGGCCGTCGCGTTCGCGGTGCTGTTCGTCGGGGCCGAGCAGGCACGCACCGAGGTGCCGTTCGGCGGGTTCCCCTGGGGCCGGCTCGCGTTCTCCCAGGCGGACTCCCCGCTGGGTCGCGCGGCGTGGCTCGGGGGAGAGGTCCTCGTGTCGCTGCTCGTCGCGCTCGCCGGGTCGCTGCTCGCGGTCGCCGTGCTCGCCGTGGTGCGCCGTCGTGACATCGCGACCAGCGACGTCGTGACCGGCACCGTCGTCCCCGTGGTCGTCGCGGCCGCGCTCGTCGTCGCACCGCTGCTCGTGCCGCTCGACACACGCGCCGAGGCGGGCACGCTCGCCGTCGGGGCCGTGCAGGGCAACGTGGGCGAGCCCGGGCTCGGGTCGTTCGCGAACCGGGCCGAGGTGCTGAACAACCACCTGCAGGGCACGCTCGCGCTCCTCGACGACGTCGAGCCGGGCGACCTCGACGTCGTGCTGTGGCCCGAGAACGGGTCCGACCTCGACCCGCAGACCACGCCCGAGGTGGCGCGCGCCATCGACGACGTCGCGCAGGAGGTCGGCGCGCCGATCCTCGTCGGCGCGCAGGAGTACCCCGAGACCGGCGGGCGGTACAACGTGTCGCTCCTGTGGGAGCCGGGCACCGGTGTCGTCGACCGCTACGCCAAGCAGCACCCGGCGCCGTTCGGCGAGTACATCCCGCTGCGCTCCCTGCTGCGCGTGTTCTCCGACCAGGTCGACCGCGTGAGCATCGACATGATCGCGGGCACCGAGACCGGCGTCGTCGACCTCGACGCGCCCCGCCTGGGGCGCACGGTGCCGCTCGGCGTCGTCATCTGCTTCGAGGTCGCCTACGACGGCCTCGTGAACGACGCGGTCGACGCGGGCGCCGAGCTGCTCGTCGTGCCGACCAACAACGCCTCGTTCGGGTACACCGCCGAGTCGACGCAGCAGCTCGCGATGTCGCGGCTGCGCGCCGTGTCGACGGGCCGCGCGACCGTGCAGGTCTCGACCGTCGGCGTCAGCGGCGTCATCGCCCCCGACGGCACGCTCCTGCAGAGCACGGGCCTGTTCACCGCCGACCAGATGGTCGCCGACCTGCCGCTGCGCACGAGCCTCACGCCTGCCGTGCGGGCCGGGGACTGGCCGGGCCGCGTCGTCGAGCTCCTCGCCCTGGGTCTCCTCGCCGCGGGCGTCGTCACCGTCGTCCGCGAGCGCCGCACCCGGACCGCCCCGGCGCCGGCCGGGGACGAGGCACCGTGAGCCCGCGCGCGGGGGAGGGCGGCGTCCCGGGCGGGCGCGTGCTCGTCGTCGTGCCCACGTACGACGAGGCGCTGACCCTGCCGGGCACGCTCGCGCGCCTGCGCGCCGCGGTCCCGGACGCGGACGTGCTCGTCGTGGACGACGCGAGCCCGGACGGGACGGGCGACCTCGCCGACGCCGCGGCCGCCGTCGACCCGGGCGTGCACGTGCTGCACCGGGCCGGGAAGGAGGGCCTGGGCGCCGCGTACGTCGCGGGGTTCGGGTGGGGCCTGGACGCCGGGTACGACGTGCTCGTGGAGATGGACGCCGACGGCTCCCACCAGCCGGAGCAGCTGCCAGCCCTGCTCGCCGCCCTCGGCCCCGCCACGGCGGACGGCGCGCACGACGGCGCGGACCTCGTCATCGGGTCGCGCTGGGTCCCGGGCGGGCGCGTGGAGAACTGGCCGCGGCACCGCGAGGTGCTCTCGCGCGCGGGCAACGCGTACGTGCGCCTCGCGCTGGGGCTGCACCTGGGCGACGCGACGGCGGGCTACCGCGCCTACCGCGCTTCCGCGCTGCGCGCCGTCGACCTCGCGAGCGTGGAGTCGCACGGGTACTGCTTCCAGGTCGACATGGCGTGGCGGGTCGTGCGGACGGGGGGCCGCGCGACGGAGGTGCCGATCACGTTCGTCGAGCGCACGGCGGGGCGGTCGAAGATGAGCCGCGCGATCGTCACCGAGGCGCTGTGGAAGGTCACGGTCTGGGGTGCCCGACGGCGCGCGGCCCAGCTCGCGAGCCTCGCGCGGTCGGTCGCGGGGCGGCGCGGCACGCGCTGAGACGTCCCCGCGGTGATGGCCGCGACGCAGAGAGGCCCGGACCCCCTCGCGGGGGTCCGGGCCTCTCGTGACGGGCGCGGCGAGGCGTCAGGCGCTGCGGCGCAGCTTGCCGGCGCGCAGCAGGCCGAGGCGCTCGTCGAGGAGCTCCTCGAGCTCGGAGATGGTGCGGCGCTCGAGCAGCATGTCCCAGTGGGTGCGGGCGGGCTTGCCGGCCTTGGGCTCGGGGCGCTCCGCGTCGCGCAGCAGCGCCTCGGCGCCGCAGCGGCACTCCCACACCGGGGGGACCTCGGCGTCGGTCGAGAACGGCAGGATGATGGTGTGCCCGTTGGGGCAGTCGTAGTGCGCCTGGAAGCGGGGGGCGAAGTCGACGCCCTCGTCCGACTCCATGCTCTTCGCACCGATGCTCATCCCGCGCAGCGAACGGTCGGCCATGGTGTCCTCCTGAGGGGTCTTCGGGGGTGGGTGGGCGCGCCCGGTGGGGGTGCGGGCAGCGGCCCGATCTACGAGAGGCAACGCCTCACGTGCGGTCGGTGTTCCGACACGCCGTGAAGGTCCGGTGAACGTCGCGGGGCCTCACGACCTGGTGGCCCCCGCGGTGCGTCGTGCCGGCCCGCCTCGGCGCGCCTTCCCAGGCTCCCGGGTTTCGATGCCCCGCGCAACTCCGCGGCCCCCGCCCGGCCCCGGACGTGTGCACGCTCACACCTCGCGGCCCGGGGTGCGGGAACAAACCCGGGGGGAGCCCGGTTGAGCGGCATGTACATGCAAACGCATCGACCTAGGACTCACGGGAGCACACCATGCAGTTCGGCATCTTCACCGTCGGCGACGTCACGACGGACCCCACGACGGGCCGGACCCCCGACGACACCGAGCGCGTGCGGTCCATGCTGACGATCGCGAAGCACGCGGACGAGGCGGGGCTGGACGTCTTCGCCACGGGGGAGCACCACAACCCGCCGTTCGTCCCGTCCTCGCCGACGACCATGCTCGGCTACCTGACGGGCGTGACGAAGAACATCGTCCTGTCGACCTCGACCACGCTCATCACGACGAACGACCCGGTGCGCCTCGCGGAGGAGTACGCGATGCTCCAGGTCATCTCCGACGGCCGCATGGACCTCATGATGGGCCGCGGCAACACCGGCCCGGTGTACCCGTGGTTCGGGCAGGACATCCGGCAGGGCATCCCGCTCGCGATCGAGAACTACGCGCTGCTGCGCCGGCTGTGGACCGAGGACGTCGTGGACTGGGAGGGCAAGTTCCGCACCCCGCTCCAGGGCTTCACCTCGACGCCGAGGCCGCTGGACGGTGTCCCGCCGTTCGTGTGGCACGGGTCGATCCGCAGCCCCGAGATCGCCGAGCAGGCCGCCTACTACGGCGACGGGTTCTTCCACAACAACATCTTCTGGCCCATGAGCCACACCAAGCAGATGGTGCAGTTCTACCGTCAGCGCTGGGAGCACCACGGCCACGGCCCCGCGGACACCGCGATCGTCGGGCTCGGCGGCCAGGTGTTCATGCGCAAGGACTCCCAGAAGGCGTGGGACGAGTTCCGCCCCTACTTCGACAACGCGCCCGTCTACGGGCACGGGCCCTCGATGGAGGACTTCACGCGCGAGACGCCGCTCACCGTCGGCTCGCCGCAGCAGGTCATCGACCGGTACGCCGCGATGCGCGACCACGTGGGCGACTACCAGCGCCAGCTGTTCCTCGTCGACCACGCGGGCCTGCCGCTCAAGACCGTGCTCGAGCAGATCGACCTCCTCGCGGGCGAGGTCGTGCCCGTGCTGCGCAAGGAGATGGAGGCCGTCCGCCCCGCGCACGTGTCGGCGAACCCGCCGAGCCACGCCGAGCGCGTCGCGGCCGCCCGCGCGGCCGGGACCGAGGGCGCCGCGCACGTCGGCGGCACCGAGGACCTCTGGACCGGGCGCACCGCCGAGGACGACACCCGCACCGCCACCGCCGGTGCCGCGTTCGGCCTGTGACACCGGCGACACCCGCGCCGTGACCACCCGCCCGACGGCGTACGGTCGAGGAGTGCCCCGCACCCGCGACCGGCCGCCGTCGGGCACGGCAGCACCCGGCCCGCGACGGGCCGCACCCCGCACCGCACGTCAGCACCTCAGGAGCACCGCATGACCGCCAGCACCCCCGCCCCGGACCGCCGCCTCGTCGTGGTGTCCGCCGGGCTGTCCAAGCCGTCCTCCACGCGCCTGCTCGCCGACCGGCTCGGCGAGGCCACGCTGCGCGAGCTGCAGGGCCTCGGCGTGAGCGCCGAGATCGAGACCGTCGAGCTGCGCGACCACGCGCACGCCGTCGTCGACGCCATGCTCACCGGCTTCCCGACCGGCGACCTCGCGGGCGTGCTCGAGCGCCTCACCGCCGCCGACGGGATCGTCGTGACCACCCCGCTGTTCACCACCACGTACTCCGGGCTGCTCAAGTCGTTCGTCGACGTCCTCGACAAGGACTCGCTCACCGGCACGCCCGTCCTGCTCGGCGCGACCGGCGGCACCGCCCGCCACTCGCTCGCGCTCGAGTACTCGCTGCGCCCCCTGTTCACCTACCTGCGGGCCGACGTCGCCACGACCTCCGTGTTCGCCGCCACCGACGACTGGGCGGCCGCCGAGGGCGACTCCGGGGGCGGCCTGCCCGCCCGCATCGCCCGCGCGGGCCGCGAGCTCGCGGAGAAGGTCGCGCTGCGCAAGAACACCGGCCCGGCCGACCCGTTCGCCGGCACGCCCGACTTCACCGCCCTGCTCGGCGGCCTGTGACCCCCTGACCGCGCGCCCCGGCCACCGGTGCTCCGGCCGGGGCGCGCACCCCTGCCCGACCTGCGACGACACCCCGCCCGCACCGCGACCCGCCTTGCCCCCGGCAGGCCCGTCGCGGCAGGATCGGGGGACCGACAACGACGGGGGAGCACCATGAGCCGCAGCACCACCGAGGACCAGGCCGCACGACCCGGCGACCCGGAACCGGCCGCGCGGCCCGCCGCCCCGCAGACCCTCGCCGTCCCCGTCGTCGAAGCCCTCGCCGACCACGCGCCCCGCCCCGACCAGGACGTCGCGGCCCCGCCCCGGCGCCGACCCGTCGGCATCGTCCGGGCACCGCAGCCCGCCCCCGACGCCGCCCGCTTCACCGCCGCACCCCGGTACCCCGCCATGTTCCACGTCGCCGGAGGCCGCCTCGTGTGGGACGGCACCCGCCTGCGCCTCGTGCGCGGCGACGACACCGTCCTGCAACCCGCCGGGCGACCCGTCGTCACCGTCACCGGCGACGGCCCCACCGTCGCCGTCACCTGGCGCGACGACCAGCACCCCACCGCCCGCGCCACGCGCGCCGTCCTGCTCGAAGGCTCCTCCGCACGGTTCGCGCGCTTCGCCCGCTCCCTCGCCGCCACCCGCCCCGGCGCCATCGAGCTCGACGACCGCACCGTGCCCTCCGCCCGCGTCCCGCACCTGCGCCCCGACCACGCCGGGACCACCCGCCGACCCGGCGTGTTCACCCGCGCCCTGTGGCGCGTCGTCGGGCGCGCCACCACCGACCCGGCACCCACCGGCAGGGGAGCTGACCTCGTCACCCGGCTCGAACGCCTCGCCGCCCTCCACCGCGCCGGAGACCTCACCGACACCGAGTACGCCCGCGCCAAGCAGGCCCTGCTCGACTGAGGGGACCGACCCGACGGAGTGCGTCAGTCCCCGGCCGGGCCCCACCCGGTCACGTCGACCTCCGTCATCACCGACCGGCCGTCACGGAAGTCCCCGTACCGCGCCCACGCCAGGGTCACCCGCAGCAGCACGATGCCGTCGTCCCGCAACGACCCCGCGAACTGCGGGAACGCCGCCGCGTACGCCGCGGCGCAGCGCCGCCGGTCCGCACCCGCCGGGACGTCCGCGACGCCCTCGCACTGCACGGTCGTCCCGTCCGTCCCGCCGACCGTCACGGCGACGCGCGGGTCCCGGGCCACGTTCGCCACCTTGCGCGACGACGCGCGCGCGTCGAACACCAGCTCACCCGCCTCCGTCGCCGCCACCGCGAGGAACGCCGCCTGCGGGCCACCGCCATGACCGAGGGACGCCACGACCCCCCACCCCTGAGAACGGACGAAGCCGACGAACGCCGCACGATCCATGCCGCCACCGTAGCGCCCGGTGTCGCCCGAGCGGAGACACCGAGGACACCGAAGACCCCACGACACGAAATCGCTGGACCGCCCGGCAAGCGCCTGACACCGTCGCACGATGACGGACTCCCGCACCGACCACGCCGGCACCGACCAGGAACGCCTCTGGGACGCCGACGCCGCCGCGCGGTACGACACCCCCGACGAGGGCATGTTCGCCCCCGACACCCTCGACCCCGCCGTCGACCGGCTCGCGGCGCTCGCGGGCCCGGGGAGCGCGGTCGAGCTCGCGGTCGGCACGGGCCGGGTCGCGATCCCGCTCGCCGCGCGCGGCGTGCCCGTGACCGGCATCGAGATCTCCCGGCACATGGTCGCCCGGCTGCGCGAGAAGGCCGACGAGAGGACCCTCCCCGTCGTCGTCGGCGACATGGCCACCGCGAGGGTGCCGGGGGAGCACACGCTCGTCTACCTCGTGGACAACACGATCTCCAACCTGCTCACCCCGGACGCCCAGGTCGAGTGCTTCCGCAACGCTGCACGTCATCTCGTCCCAGGAGGTCGGTTCGTCGTCGAGCTCTGGGTCCCCGAGCTGCGCGCCCTGCCGCCGGGGCGCACCGCGACCGTCTGGCTCGCCGAGCCCGGCCACCTCGGCGTCGACACCTACGACGTCCTGCACCAGCGCGTCGTGTCCCACCACGTCCGGTTCGACGACGACGGCCACGCCACCGTGGGCCGCACACCCCACCGGTACGTCTGGCCCCCCGAGCTCGACCTCATGGCCCGCCTCGCCGGCCTCGAGCTCGAGACCCGCCACGCCGGATGGGCGGGGGAGCCGTTCACTGCAGAGTCGCCCTCCCACGTGTCCGTGTACCGGCGCCCACCCCGACCAGCCCCCGCGACGTGATATCCATCCTCGATGGACCTGTCCCGCCGCCGGACCCGACCCGTCCTCCTCGTCGGCGCCGCGCTCCTGGCCCTCGCCGCCTGCTCCGGGCCCGTGACACCCCAGGACCTCGTCACCCGCCTCGCCGACCCAGCCACCCCTGACGACGACCTCGCCGACACGATGACGCCCGACGAGATGGACCCCGGCACGGCACGACGCCTCGGCGAGCTCGACGGCGCCACCTTCTACGCCGGGTCGGGCACCCGCGACGGGCAGGACGTCGTCTGCCTCGTCATCGTTGTCGAAGGCGACACCCCGGGCGACGACGCCGGAGCCTCCACCTGCGGCCTCGTCACCGACCTCGACGACGGCCACCTCCGCGTGGAGTACGGAGACGCCCAGACCCTCGTCACCGCCACCCTCGTCCCCGACGGGCTCCCCGCCGACCCCGACCTCACCCGGCTCACCCCCAACCTCGCCGCCCAGGTGTCCGACACCGCCTGACCCCACGCGCCACAGCAGGAACGCCCGCGCTCACCCCGCCAACGACGCCTCGACCACAGCCAGGTCCCGCACCGCGAACCGGTGGTGCTCCCACTCCTCCTCCAGGATCACGTGCACGCACGACAACGTCGTCTCCGGATACTCCGGCGACCACGGGTTGCGACGCACCACCCGCAACGACTCCGGAGTTACCCCCGCCAGGAAGTCCCGCACCATCGCCACCCGGCCCGCCCGCGCCTCCAGCACCTCCCCGAACGACGGAGTCCCCACAGCGAACAGCGACAGGTCCAACCCGTCCTCCGCCGCCTGGGGGCCCGGCTGCCCCAGAGGATGGAACGGCTGCTCCACCCCCAGCACCGCACGCCCCAGCCACGCGTCCGTCGCCAGCACCAGGTGCCGCACCGTCTGCGCGAACGACCACTCACCGCCCACCGACACGTCCACGGCGCTCACAGGCAGCGCCGCCACCCGCTCCAGCGTCGCCACCCACGTGGACTCCAGCGCCGCCCACGCCACCCGCAGACCCTCCGGATCCGCCGCCCGCCGCAGCTCCCGGCCCGGGAACCGCCGGTCCAGCTCCGCCTCCACGAACCCCCGCACGTCCACCCCGTTCACCAGCACCGGAGCATCCCCGTCCGACAACCACGGCGCGTCGACGTCCAGACCCTCCACCTGCGCACCCCGCACCACGACCCCCGACAGGTCCGGCTCCACGAACCGCGCGCCCCGCAGGTCCACACCCTCGAACGTCGCACCCCGCAGATCGTCAGAACGGGTGAACCGGACCATGAGCGCCTCCTCGAGAACGGCCCGCCCGACAGGACACGCCAGACCCGGGGGAGAGGACCCATCGCGCCGACGACACGGCACGAGGGTCCCAGCCCGGGGGAGAGGCGCCAGCACCTCCCGGACGGACGACGAACGGGGACGTTCGCACCGTACGCCGCCCGGCCCTCGCCCCACCAGAGCACCCCCGGCCGCCAGCCCCGCGCGCTCCCAGGGCTGATGCCCCGACACCGGGCCGGGGGAGCATCGCACCATGCCGATCCTGCCCACCGACCGAGACCCCCGCCTCGTCACCATCCGACGCGGAGGCACCCTCACCGACGAGCACCACCACCAGATCGCCCGGTGGGCCGTCGACTGCGCCGAGCACGTCCTGCCGATCTTCGAACGCGCACGACCCGACGACACCCGACCCCGGGACGCCCTCGACGTCGCCCGCGCCTGGATCCGCGGCGACGTCCCCATGAAGACCGCCCACACCACCGCCTTCGTCGCCAACGCCGCCGGCCGCGACCAGGCCGCACCCGTCAAGTACGCGGCGCTCGCGGCCGGTCAGGCCGTCGCCGTGGCGCACGTCGCCGCTCACGGGCTGGGCGCGGCGGCGTACGCGATCCGCGCGGCTGCCGCGGACGCCGCAGCACGGGGGGAGGACGCCGAGGCGGCGCGCCTCGCGGAACGGGACCGGCAGCGCGGGCGCATCCCGGCCGAGCTGCGCGAGCTCGTGCTCGACGACCAGCGGCGTCGCAGCGCGATCTGCTGGCACGTGTTCGACGACTGACCCCGGGCCCGGCTCGGACGGGGCGACCAGAAGGGCGCGGGACACGAGCGCCCGAGCGCCTCAGCCCAGGAGGTCCTCGTACGCGACGAGGGGGATTCGGCCGTCCGCCGCGGCGGTGACCTGCTCGTCACCGGCCACGAGGACGTCGGCCTGGAGCGTCGCGACCGCGACGTACTCGGCGACCGCCGTGTCGTCGGCGTCGAGCTCGCGCGCGATGCGGAACGCCGTCGCGCGCGAGACCCGATCGCCGAGCAGGCGGATCCGCAGCGAGGCGACACCTTCGAGACGCTCGCGCGCTGTCTTCTCGTCGAGGGCGCCGCGCCGCACGTCCTGGTACAGCATCGACAGCGCGTGGCTGCGCAGGACGGACGGCCCGACGAGCGGGCGGCGCGACCCGAGGGTCACGTCGTCGAGCACGAGACGCAGCGCGGTGACCGCGTCGATCGCGCAGCGGGTGGACGGTTCCAGGCCGGCGGATCCCATGCGGCCAGTACACACCCGAGGACCCGCGCGGGCCGTACGACGCGACAGGGTTCCATGCACGCACCAGTCGACATGCTGGCAGGCAGGCCTCGAGATGAACAGGCCGCGGTCGGCGGGGGAGAGGTCGCTCGGGGGGTTCTCTGAGCGGAGGCGGAGGGAGAGACCCGGGCGACGGAGGGGCGTGTCGTCGTGCAGCGCTCCACCAGGCAGCACGCGCGTCCTGGCAAGCAGGTCGACGTGCTGCTCGGAGGATCAGGCCCGAACGCCGTGCCTGGTTCCGGATCGGTCGCGGAGTCACCGGTGGACGGTACGTTCAGGCGCATGGACGGCGTCGGCCGCAGTGAGCGGCGAGTTCTCGGCAGTGCCTTGGAGTCGCAGCGCCTGTTCGACGAGGCAGCCATGGAACTGCTCGGCGAACTGAAATCTCGGAAGATCACGGTCGCGACCATCGACGACGTCCTCCTCGACGAGGAGAACGTCGAGGCGCTAGCGCCGTTGCTCCTCGCGCACGTCTTTTCTGCTCGATATCCTCCGCTCGTCCAGGTGCTCATCGACAAGGTCGCCGTGCCGCAGGCTGCGAACCATGCCGTTCCGCAGCTCGCCTTCTTCATTCGCCGCGTTCCTGCCGACTATCGCGATCCCGTCGAGGCCGAGATGGTGCACGAGGGCGGCCCGACGTGGCAGGAGCGAATCCGCGAGTATGTCGGCTCAGCCCTGGGTCGGCTGGTCACACCGAACTGGACCGACGTGTTCCTCGACCTCGCGGGCGACCACGAACTCGGAGGCTCTCGGTTCGAGATCATCCGCAACCTGTCAAAGCTGCGCGACGAAGGAGTGCCTGAGGTTCTGCTGAAGCTGCTCGAAGACCGGAGCGTCGGTGTTTTCGCTGCGGAAGCTCTTGGCGAGATGCGGTGCCGCCAGGCAAGGTCAGCGCTCAGCAAGTTGGCGCTCACAGGGGACTGGGCCTCGCGGCGTGCGGCGGCGTCAGCATTGTGGAGAATCTCGGTCCAGGGGCGTGGTGCTCGAGATCAACCTCCGAGGAATCGGGTCTGACCTCGTGGTGTCGAACTCCTGATGGCCGCAGCCGGGTACGGCGCGTCAGGCAAGGTCCAGGTTCACCACGTCCGTAGCCAGAAGCCGGCGTCAGCGTTGCGCGAGATCCCGGTCCAGGGAGATGGCGCTCGAGATCGACCTCCAAGGGTTCCTGCGACGAGATGGCAGAGTCGCACGGCAACGGCAGACCCAGGACACCGGGGATGCGTTGTGCTGGGTGGCCGGGATGTGGATCGCGTCCACGCGCGGACTCCTACGGATACACCTCGTTGCGAGGCGCGCCGATAATGTACATTATGTCATTTCGCCGGAACGAAGCGCCCTCCAGCGCATCACGAGGCGCCCTGGTGGACTCCCCTTCGACATGAGCACGACGACGTACGCACCGCAGCGTCTCGCCCCCGCCAGCCGCGGCGCCGATCCCCGAGCGACTGACCGCGCGGCGCGATCCCTGCGGCGTGCGTCACGGACCGGCATCGACACGACGATCGCACCAGCGTCCTCGGGTTCCGTCTCGGCGGCTTTCGGCTCGGCGACGTCGGTGTTCGCGGCCCCCGCACCGGACGCCCGTCGGTCTGGACGCGTCCTGACGACGTGCGCGACGCTCGTCTGGTTGCCCGTGCTCGTCCTGACCGTCCTGGCGTTCCTCGTCATCGGCGCCGCCGGTGGCCTCGCGGCGGCCGGCGTGTGGACCTGGCGCACGGTGTCCCCCGTGCGGGCTCGACCCACGGACCCCGCCGACGAGCCTGCCGACCGACCGCCGTCCGCGAGCTCGCCGCGACCCGTCGCAGCGCCGCGCACCCGACGGGTGGTTCGGGACCGCACCATCGGCTACGATGCCTAGAATCGGACATAGGCCCCAAACCATTGTGTTTAGGTCAACACCATGGTGACGCGCAAGTGCGCGCGGTGACCGCGCATCGGATCATCGCCGCTGCTCGGGCCGCCCTCCCGCTGCCGAGTGTGCCCGAGTCATCAATCTCCGCCCCAGGCGCCGCTCCCCCTGCGTCAGGGTGCACGCCGTCCGCCGCGACGCTCCCCTCGGCATCACCGTCCTCCGGGCCGTGTGCCACCCTGTCCCGGTGCCCGACGCTCCCCGACCACTCCTCGCTCCCCCGCTGCCCGACCTCGTCGGTGTGCGCGAACGCACCGTGCACGTCGTGACCCACCCGGAGGCGACGCACCACGTCGACGGACTCGTCGGCGGCCAGCACGACTCCGACCTCACGCCCGCCGGGCTGCGGCAGGCGCACCTCGTCGCGGCGGCGCTGCGCGCGCGTGTCCCGGCCGGTGCGAGCACGGACGTCGTCACGTCCGACCTCCTGCGCACGCGCCGCACCGCGACCGCGGTCGCCGACGCGCTCGGCACGGCGGTGCGCCTCGACCCGCGGCTGCGCGAGGCGTCCTACGGCGAGGCAGGCGGTCGCCCCCAGGCGTGGCTCGACGCACGGTTCGTCCCGCCGCCCGCGACGGGCGACCGCTTGCGGCACGACGTCGGTGTCGCCGGCGCCGAGACCCGCCTCGACGTCGCGCTGCGCGTGTACGCGGCGACGACGGACCTCCTGCGCCGGGACGTGGACCACCAGGTCGTCGTGACGCACGGCTTCGCCGCCACGTTCGTCGTCGCGGCCTGGATCGGCATGCCCGTCGACGCCGCGGGGCACGTCGCCTTCCCGGTGCCCTCGGGCAGCATCACGACGCTGCGCGAGGACGGCTACTTCCACAATCGCGCCGTCGTCGCCCTGGGCGACGTCGCGCACCTCGCCGCGGGCACCGAGGCGCGCGGCTGACGACCACGAGAGCGTCGGTGCAGGTCAGCGCGCCGCAGGCGGGCAGCGCTGTGGGTGGCGCGTCCTAGGCTGACGGCGACCCGTCCCCCAGGAGGCCCGCACCATGGTCGCCCCGCCCCGCCTCGAGCGGATCACCGTCGCCGAGGCAGCCGACCGCTATCTCGCGTCCGTCGCCGCGCAGACCCTGCGCGGCATCCTGTCCCCCACGACGCGCCGCAGCTACGAGCGGGACGTCGCGGAGTTCGCGCGCCTCGCGGGACCCGCCCGGGTCCTGGACGACGTCACGGGCGAGGACGTCGACGACGTGCTGCTGCGCTACCAAACCACGCCCGACGGCCGGTACGCCGACGCGTCGCGCAAGCCCGGCAGCACGGGCCGCTCGGCAGCGACGGTGAACCGGTTCCGGCAGTCGGTGACGCGCTTCTTCGCGCACGCCGCGCGCGAGGGCTGGGTGCAGGCCGACCCGATGCAGTGGGCCGCTCCCCCGGCCCGCCTGCGCGACGGGCTGCGCGTCGCGCGCACCGCGCTGTCCGCGGGCTCGGCGGCGTCGCTGCTCGAGGTGTCCGCCGCCCGCGCGCCCGGGGAGCCCGCCGTCTCGCGCCGCGACCAGGACCTCCAGCTCCGCGACCGCCTCGTCGTCGCGCTCCTCCTCGTCCTCGGCCCGCGCGTGTCCGAGCTCGAGCGGGCGAACCTCGACGACTTCTCCCGCGAGCCGGACCAGACGCGGTGGCGCATCCAGGGCAAGGGCGGCCACGTCCGCACCGTCACGCTCTCTCCCCCGCTCGCGGACGCGCTCGAGGAGTACCTCGCGCGCCTGCGCCCGACGCTCCTCGCCCGCCGGCCCGACGACCCGGACGCGCAGCGCGCCCTCCTGCTGTCATGGCGAGGCCGCCGGATCGACGCCCAGGCCGTGCGCGGGCTGCTGCGGCGCTGCGTCGAGCGCATGCCCGCGCAGTACCGCCGCGAGGCGACGCCGCACGCGCTGCGCCACACGACCGCGACGCTGCTCGCCGCGGAGGGCTGGGACGTCAAGGTCGTCGCGGAGCTCCTCGGGCACGCGTCCATCGCGACCACCGGCGTCTACCTCGACCGCATCGAGGGCGAGCTCGCGGCCGCGATCCGGGCCCACCCGCTCTCCGCGGCGCTCGAACCCAGCGAGGCCTGACCGCCCCGTACGCGGGCGTGCCCTCAGGGGCGCTGACACCCGGCCGGGCGGGGCGTAGCGTCACAGGCATGGCCCCGCTCCACCGGGTGGAGCTCGTCCCCGACGACGAGCCCGCGCCGGGCGGGCGCGGCACACCCGCGGAGGGGGCACCCGGGCGCGCGGCCCCTGCCCGACGACGCGCCCTCCTCGCGCGCGTCGGAGCGCCCCTGCTCGCGCTCGCCGTCGCGCTCGGCGCCGTCGGCTCGTGGCGCGCCTCGACGGCGGAGCAGGCCCGCCTCGCCCACCCCGGCGCCGTCCGCTCGCTCGCCGTGCCCCCGGCCCCCGCCTGGTCCGCGGACGCCGCCACCCCGCGCGTCGCCGTCGTCGACGAGGTGGTCGTCACGATTACCGCCGCCGGGGTCGAAGGGCGCGACGCCGCCTCGGGCGACCGGCGCTGGCTCGCTCTCGACGCCACCGCCACGTGCGGACCGACCCCCGACGAGTCGGCGGGCCCGGTGACCGACGTGCTCGTGTGCCTCACGGGACCCGCGCTCGCCCCGGTCGCGCACGTCGTCGGCCCCGACGGCCCGGTCACCGGGCCGGTGCCGCTGGGCGACACGCTCGGCCGCGCGGTCCCCGCGCCCGACGGGACCGTGCTGCGGTGGGCCCGCACCGGTGGGGTCGTGCACCTCGCGCTCCAGGACGCCCGCACGGCGCGCGTGCGCTGGCGGCACGACGTCCCGCCCGACGACGCGGAACGCACCCCGATGTGCCGGCCCCAGGTCGCCGGGCAGGCCGCCGCCACCGTCGAGGACGGCCTGCTCGTCGTGCGGGGCTGTCGCGTCAGCGCCGTCCTCACCGCTGGGGGTACCCGTCTCGACGCGCCAGGCCCGGCCGTCACGACCGACGTCGTCCCGTTGCCCGACGGGACGTTCCTGCGCACCCGCGTGCTGCCGCCGGGGCGGGAGGCGACGACCGAGCGCGTCGCCCCGGACGCGGCGGTGCTCGCCGCCGTCGACGGTCGGCTCCTGCGGCCGCTCGTCGGCCCCGAGGACGACGCGGCCCCGTGGCTGGTCGCCACCGCCGACGGCGTGCGCGCCCTCGCGGCCGCGGACGGCACCGGCGACGGGCTGCGCGAGCGGTGGCGCCTCGCACAGCCCGTCGCCCAGGTCGTCGCGCTCGCCGCCGACCGCGCTGTCGTCGTCACCGGTGAGCGCGTCGTCGCCCTGGACGCGCGCTCGGGCGAGCCCGTGTGGTCGTGGCCGCGCAGCTCCCCCGCCGGTCGCCCTGCCGCGCCGGGCGTCGTCACGGCGCCCGGGAGCACCACCACGACGGCGGACGACGGCCCGGGCACCACGGGCGTCCGGGTCGATCTCACCCGGGGCGTCGCGGCCGCGTTCACCGACGGCGCCACGCTCGCCCTGGTCGTCTCCGACGGCTCGTCGCGGCGCTCGCGGACGGTCGCCCTCTCCCTCGAGGACGGGGACGTGCGCTGGGACGTCGTCGGCGACGGCGACCCGTCGGGGTTCACCGCCCTGGCGGGGCACGTGGGGCACGTGGACGCAGGGTCGTCGCGCGTCGTCGTGCTGGAGCGACGTCCGCGCGGTCGGAGGCGTCCGCGTGCGAGAGGGCGCCGAGGGCGAGAACCTGTCGGGAGACCGGCGCAGCCGTCCGGGCCGCCGGACCGAGGTGAAGGAGGCCGTCGTGCCGAAGCGTGACCCGGGTCCGAGCGTGAAGGACCCCGACCTGTACGAGAAGCTGCGGGACGAGGGCGACTCGAAGGAGAAGGCGGCCCGCATCGCGAACGCCGCGGCGGGCTCGTCGCGCACGAGCGTGGGCCGTAAGGGCGGCAAGGCCGGCGACTACGAGGACTGGACCGTCGAGAAGCTGCGCAAGCGCGCCGCGGAGATCGGCATCGAGGGGCGGTCCTCCATGCGCAAGGCGGAGCTGGTCCGCGCGCTGCGCTCGCACTGAGGACGCACCGCGGACAGCCCAGGGACGCACCGCGGACAGCCCGGGGACGCGCCGGGGACGGCCCGTGCGGGATCTCACCCGCGGCGCGACCGTCTTCCGGTCGCGCCCGGGGTGCCGCCCGCTACGGTGAGTGCGTGCACCTGTCCGCCGACTCCGCCCTGCGCACCGCCCGCCGTCTGCTCTCCCGTGCGCTCGTGGTCGCCGTCGCGGCGCCCGTGACGGTCGCGGGCGTGCTCGTCACCGCGGACGCGATCCGCAAGCGCCGCAACGCCACCGAGGCGTCGTTCCCGCGCTCGGCCCCCGCCGACGTCGAGGTCGCGGGCACCACGACGACCGTCTTCACGTACGGCGAGGACGTGTACCGGGAGATGCTCGGCGCGATCCGCGGTGCGCGGCGCCGCATCCTGCTCGAGACGTACATCTGGAAGGCCGACGCGCTCGGTGAGGAGTTCAAGCAGGCGCTCGTCGAGGCGAGCGAGCGCGGCGTCGAGGTGTTCGTCGTGTACGACGGCTTCGCGAACCTCGTCGTCCCGCAGGCGTTCTTCGACCTGCCCGAGCCGATCCACGTCATCCGGTACCCGGTGTTCCGCCCGGGCGTGCTCATGCTCAACGTGCGCAAGTCCGGCCGCGACCACCGCAAGATCCTCGTCGTCGACGACGAGATCGCCTTCGTGGGCGGGTACAACATCGGCGCCCTGTACGCGACGCAGTGGCGCGACACGCACGTGCGCCTCGTGGGACCGAGCGCGTGGGAGCTGCGCAACGCGTTCGTCGACTTCTGGAACGCGAACCGCGCGTCGGACCAGCCGCTGCTCGCCGACCCGGGGTCGGTGCACTGGGAGCCGCGGCTGCGCGCGGCCCGCAACGCACCGGCGCACCTGGTGTTCCCGATCCGCGGGATCTACCTCGACGCGATCGACCGCGCGAGCTCGCACGTCTACATCACGCAGGCGTACTTCATCCCCGACCGGGAGATCCTGGCCGCGCTGCTCGCGGCCGCGGCGCGCGGCGTCGACGTGCGGGTCCTCGTGCCCGAGCGCTCGAACCACGTGCTCGCGGACTGGCTGTCGCGCGGCCTGTACACGGCGCTGCTCAAGGGCGGGGTCCGCATCCACCTGTACCGCAACGCCATGGTGCACGCGAAGACCGCGACCATCGACGGCGCGTGGACCACGATCGGCACGGCGAACATCGACAGGCTGTCCCTCACGGGGAACTACGAGGTGAACCTCGAGATCACGGACCCGGGAGTGGCCGAGCAGATGGAGAAGGTCTTCGAGGTCGACCTGTCGAACTCGCGCGAGCTGACGCTCGACGAGTGGGACTCCCGCTCGGTGGCGGCGAAGCTCAGCGAGATCGTCCTCACTCCCCTGCGCCCGCTGCTCTAGCAGCACCACCGTCGCCGCCGCCGGAGGGCGACGACGACGGCGGGCGGGGTCCGCGGCTCAGCGGGCCGGGTCGGAGCGCAGCACGTCGGCCGCCTCCTCCTCCGGCCGCGGCGGCACGGTCTCGTCGGTCTCGAGCAGCGCGACCTCCCCGAACTCGGGGTGCTCGTCGCGCAGCTCGCGCGCGACGACCCCGGCCGCGCCGTCCAGGGCGCCCGCGGCGACGTCGATCGACTCCCCGGTCGCCAGGGGTCGGTACTCGTACGTGCCGCCGGTGCGCTGCTCCCCCAGGAGCCGGTTCACGAGGCCGTGCCCGACGTCCGACAGCAGCGCGTCGTGCACCGGCACCACGACCCGCGGGTCGAGCGCGCGCACGAAGTCGATCGTCTCGGCGAGCTTGAGCCACGGCGCCGAGACGGGCGCGAGCAGCACGTCGAGCCGCTGCCCGCCCAGCACGCCCGCGTCCGGGGCGTCGAACGAGTCGCCTGGGTGCAGGAGCGTCGCCCCGTCCCCGCGCACGAGGTACGTGACGTTCGCGATCCGCGGGACGTCCGGGTGAATCACCGCGTGCCGGCCGCCGCCCACCCCGACCTCCAGGCCGCCGAGGTCCAGGCCGTCCCCCGGCGCGACGACGTGCACGCGCGACGCCGCGCCGTCGGGCAGCGCGGGACGCACCGCGGCGGCCACCTCCTCGGGCGCCCACACCGTGAGCTCCGGCCGGGCCGCGAGGGCGTCGCCGAGGGCGCCGGTGTCCACGTGGTCGGGGTGCTGGTGGGTGAGGAGCACCGTGCCGGCGTCCGCCAGCGCGGCCGCGGCGTCGCTGAACGTGCCTGGGTCGATGGCGACGACCTGACCGCCGTGGCGCACCGTGACGCACGCGTGCCCGTGGAACGTGACCTGCATGGAACCTCCTCGAGTCGTCCTTACCCGCCCCGCCCGTGCGGGGCCCGGCCCCTCAGCCCACCACGAGGACGAGGTCGCCGCCCTCCAGCTGCTGCACCGCGCCGATCGCGACCCGCTGGACCGTGCCCGCGACGGGCGTCGTGATCGCCGCCTCCATCTTCATCGCCTCGACGGTCGCGACCGTCTGCCCCGCCTCGACGACGTCGCCCACGACGACGACCGGCGTCACCGCACCCGCGAACGGCGCCGCGACCTGGCCCGGCTGGGTCGGGTCCGCCTTCTCCGCGGTGCGCGCGTCCACGTCCACCGCGCGGTCGCGCACCTGGATCGGGCGCAGCTGGCCGTTGAGGGTGAACATCACCGTGCGCATCCCGCGCTCGTCGGGCGTGCCGATCGCCTCGAGGCCCACGAGCAGGCGCACGCCCTTGCCGAGCGCGACCGCGACCTCCTGGCCCGGCTCCAGCCCGTACAGGTACGTGGGGGTGTCGAGCACCGACACGTCCCCGTACGCCTGGCGCACCTGCTCGAACTCCTTCGTCGGCCCCGCGAAGAGCAGGTGGTTGAGCCGACGACGGCGCACCTCGCCCTCCTGCGCGAGCTCCGCCTCGTCCTCGGCCGAGAGCGGCGTGACCCCCGCGCGCGCCGCACGGCCGGCGAGCGCGCGCGACCGGAACGGCTCCGGCCAGCCACCGGGTGGGTCGCCCAGCTCGCCGCCCAGGAACCCGACCACGGAGTCCGGGATGTCGAACGACTGCGGGTCCGCCGCGAACTCCGCCGGGTCCGCGCCCGCCGCCACGAGGTGCAGCGCGAGGTCGCCCACGACCTTCGACGACGGCGTCACCTTCACCAGCCGCCCCAGGATCCGGTCCGCGGCCGCGTACATCGCCTCGATCTGCTCGAACCGGTCCCCCAGACCCAGCGCGATCGCCTGCTGACGCAGGTTCGACAGCTGACCGCCCGGGATCTCGTGCTCGTACACGCGCCCCGTCGGCCCGGGCAGACCCGACTCGAACGGCGCGTACACGCGGCGCACCGCCTCCCAGTACGGCTCGAGGTCCGCGACCGCCGGCAGCGACAGCCCGGTGTCGCGCTCGGTGTGCTCCAGCGCGGCGACCAGCGCCGACAGCGGCGGCTGGCTCGTCGTCCCCGCCATCGCGGCGCTCGCGGCGTCGACCGCGTCGACGCCCGCCGCGGCGGCGGCGAGCAGCGTGGCCATCTGACCGCCGGACGTGTCGTGGGTGTGCAGGTGCACCGGCAGGTCGAACCGTTCGCGCAGCGCGGTCACGAGCCGGCTCGCGGCGGCGGGGCGCAGCAGCCCGGCCATGTCCTTGATCGCGAGGACGTGCGCACCGGCGTCGACGATGCGGTCCGCGAGGCGCAGGTAGTAGTCGAGCGTGTACAGGTCCTCGGCCGGGTCGAGCAGGTTGCCCGTGTAGCACAGCGCGACCTCCGCGACCGTCGTGCCGGTCGCGCGCACGGCCTCGATCGCCGGACGCATCTGGTCGACGTCGTTGAGCGCGTCGAAGATGCGGAACACGTCGATGCCCGTCGCCGCGGCCTCCTCGACGAACGCCTCCGTGACGCGCGTCGGGTACGGCGTGTACCCAACCGTGTTGCGCCCGCGCAGGAGCATCTGGATCGCGAGGTTCGGCATCGCGGCACGCAGGGTCGCGAGCCGCTCCCACGGGTCCTCCCCGAGGAAGCGCAGCGCGACGTCGTACGTCGCCCCGCCCCACGCCTCGACCGACCACAGCTGCGGCGTCGCCCGCGCCACGTACGGAGCGACGGCCGCCAGGTCGTGCGTGCGCACGCGCGTCGCGAGCAGCGACTGGTGCGCGTCGCGGAACGTCGTGTCCGTGACGCGCAGCCGCTGCTCGCCCCGCAGCGCCCGCGCGAACCCCTCCGGGCCGAGCTCGAGGAGCTGCTGGCGCGACCCGGGCGGGGGCTCGACCGTCAGGTCGAACGGCGGCAGCTTCGCCGCCGGGTCGCTCGTGACCCGCGGCTCCCCGTGCGGCCGGTTGACGGTGGTGTCCCCCACGTACGCGAGCAGGCGCGTGCCCCGGTCCGCGCTCTCGCGCGCGGCGAGCAGCTCGGGCCGCTCGTCGATGAACGACGTCGCCACGTTGCCCGCGACGAACTCCGGGTCGGCGAGGACCGCCTGCAGGAACGGGATGTTCGTCCGGATGCCGCGGATGCGGAACTCCGCCAGCGCGCGACGCGCGCGCCGCACCGCCGTCGGGAAGTCCCGCCCCCGGCACGTGAGCTTCACCAGCATCGAGTCGAAGTGGCCCGACACGACCGACCCCGCCGTCGCCGTCGCCCCGTCGAGCCGGACGCCCGCCCCGCCCGGGGACCGGTAGGCGATGATCCGGCCCGTGTCGGGACGGAACCCGTTCGCCGGGTCCTCCGTCGTGATCCGGGTCTGCAGGGCCGCGCCGTTGACGCGCACGTCCTCCTGCCGGATGCCCAGGTCCCCCAGCGTCTCGCCCGCCGCGATCCGCATCTGCGCGGACACCAGGTCGACGTCCGTGACCTCCTCGGTCACCGTGTGCTCCACCTGGATGCGCGGGTTCATCTCGATGAACACGTGCTGCCCCGCACGCTCGCCCACCGTGTCGACGAGGAACTCGACCGTGCCCGCGTTCTGGTACCCGATGTGCCGCGCGAACCGCACCGCGTCCGCGCACAGCGCGTCCCGGACCGCCGGGTCGAGGTTCGGCGCCGGCGCGATCTCGATGACCTTCTGGTGACGACGCTGCAACGAGCAGTCCCGCTCGTACAGGTGCACGACGTTCCCCGCGCCGTCCGCCAGGATCTGCACCTCGATGTGCCGCGGCCGCAGCACCGCCTGCTCCAGGAACACCGTCGGGTCGCCGAATGCGCCGTCCGCCTCGCGCATCGCCGCCGCCAGCGCCTCGGGTAGGTCCTCGCGCACGTCGACGCGCCGCATCCCGCGACCGCCACCACCCGCGACCGCCTTGACGAACACCGGGAACCCGATCTCGTCCGCGGCCGCGACGAGCTCGTCGACGTCCGCCGACGGCTCGCTCGACGCGAGCACCGGCAGGCCCGCCTCGCGCGCCGCCTTGAGCGCCCGCACCTTGTTGCCCGCGAGCTCGAGCACCTCCGGCGGCGGCCCGACGAACGTCAGCCCCGCCTCCGCGCACGCCCGCGCCAGGTCGGGGTTCTCCGAGAGGAACCCGTACCCCGGGTAGACGGCGTCCGCGCCCGCCTCCCGGGCGACGCGCACGATCTCCTCGATGTCCAGGTACGCCCGCACCGGGTGACCGGGCTCCCCGATGAGGTACGCCTCGTCGGCCTTGAGCCGGTGCTCGGAGTTGCGGTCCTCCTGCGGGAACACCGCGACGGTGCGGGCCCCCAGCTCGTAGGCGGCGCGGAACGCCCTGACGGCGATCTCCGCGCGGTTGGCGACCAGGACCTTCGAGAACACCGGCACTCCATCCGTCGAGCGTGGCGGCGTCGTCGGGCCGGGGAGGGCGCCACGCACCGCGTACCGGGCGATCCTCCCACGGCGTCGCCGGACGGGTCACCGCACCCGCTGTGACGAGGTCCACACGCCTCGCGGGGGTGCCCCGGCGCTCGCGGTCGGTCCGCCCGTGGTCCGGCCGGGCGAGGGGTCAGCCCGCGGTGCGGGCCTGACGGCGCTGGGCGAGCTCGTCCTGCGGGCTCGTCGCGGTGCCGTCCTCGTCCTCGAGGGACTCGGTCGGCAGCTCGGCGAGCGTGCCCTCGACCTCGCGCCACACGCGCCCGACGGCGATCCCGAACACGCCCTGGCCGCCCTGGACGAGGTCCACGACCTCGTCGGGCGAGGTGCACTCGTAGACGCTCGCGCCGTCGCTCATGAGGGTGATCTGCGCCAGGTCGTCCACGCCGCGCTCGCGCAGGTGCTCGACGGCCGTGCGGATCTGCTGGAGCGACACCCCGGTGTCGAGCAGGCGCTTGACGACCTTGAGCACGAGGATGTCGCGGAAGCTGTACAGGCGGTGCGAGCCCGAGCCGGACGCCGGGCGGACGGTGGGCTCGACGAGGCCGGTGCGGGCCCAGTAGTCGAGCTGGCGGTACGTGATGCCTGCCGCGCGGCATGCCGTCGGGCCGCGGTAGCCGGTCGTGGTGTCCTGCTCGGTGATGTCCTCCCCGAAGAGGAGGCCCTGCGCGCCCTGCGGAACTGCCGCGCCGACACCGACGCTCGCCTCACCGCTGCTGTTCACTGTCGCCTCCTGGGGTGATGTCACGACCAAACTATGGGCGCCGTCGGGGGCCGTCAACGACCGACGCCCCGGGCGTGCGGGCGTGTCGCGCCCGCCACGTCGTCGCGCCGACCGCTGAACCCTCGACCTGAGGTCGAAGGTCTGTCTTGTCCGGTGTGTCCCGAAGCCTCGACCACGACCCGAGGGTCGGGCCGCCGCGCACCGGGACCGCTCTACTCGTCCACCGAGAAGTCCTCGGGCTGGACGTGGTCGAGGAAGTCGCGGAACTTCTCGACCTCCTCCTGCTGCGCGACGTCGACGACCTCGACGCCCGCCGTCGCCACGACCTCCGCCGAGCACAGCACCGGGCTCCCGGTGCGCACCGCGACGGCGATCGCGTCCGACGCGCGCGAGTCGAGCCGCACGCCGTTGCTGAGCACGAGCTCGGCGAAGAAGATGCCGCCGTCGAGGGCGACGATCTCCGCCCGCTCGAGCCGCACGCCCACCGCGTCGAGCAGGTCCCGCAGCAGGTCGTGCGTCATGGGCCGCGGCGTGGGCAGCCCTGCCTGCGCCATGGCGATCGCGCTCGCCTCCCGCGGGCCGATGACGATCGGCACCACGAGCTCGGACGCGTCGTCGAACAGCAGCACCACGATCTCCTGGTCGCGCTGCTGCTGACGGACCCCCAGCACCTCCACCGGGACCATCGGGACGTCGTCGCTCACTCCACCACCGTACGACTCCGCCCGGCATCCGGCAGGGGGTGCGCACCGGGCGTGCGCGCGACACGCGGAGGGCGTCGCGGGAGGTGCGGCGGGGCGGGTGCGGGCGTCAGCGGGTGAGGTCGTCGACGCCCTGGCGCACGAAGACGGTGTGCAACTGCGCGCACAGCTCGCCGACCTCGGACGCGACGGTGCCGGCGTGGGCGCGCGCGGACGGGCTCTGCTGCCCGCGCCACGGCGAGACGACCTGCTGCACGAGGCTCACGTGGCGGTCGGCGGCGGTGCGCAGGGAGCGCAGGTGGCGGGGCTCGATGCCGTAGTCCGCGAGGCCGGCGGCGAGCACGACGACGTCGAGCGAGCGCGCGTCGAGCTGCCCGCCCGGTGCCTGGCGGAGCACGCCGGCCTCGATGAGGCCCTCGACGAGCTCGCGCTCGACCCCGGCGGCCGAGACGAGCGCGTCGACGGTGTAGCGCTGGCGGACGGCGGCCGACCCGGGCTCGCCGTCGGTGGTCGCGAGGCGGGGGGCGAGCGTCTCGGCGTCGGTCCCGGCGTCGAGCGCGGCGAGACGGTCCTTGATGACCTTCAGCGGCAGGTAGCGGTCACGCTGCTCGACGAGCACGAAGCGCAGGCGCTCGACGTCGGCGGGGCTGTACTGGCGGTAGCCGGACGCGGTCCGCACCGGCTCGATGAGGCCCTGCTCCTCGAGGAAGCGCAGCTTGGAGTGGCTGACGTGGGGGAACTCGGCCCGCAGCGCGCGCAGCACGTCGGAGATGCGCATGGTCGCGCGGCGCGAGATCCCCTGGGGCCACGGTTCGGGCCCGTCCGCGGGCTCCGGGGCCGTGGCGTGCGCGGCGCCGGTCGACATGTTCACGACGGGGAGGCCGCGCCGCCCGCCGACGCCGCCGCGTGCGGGCTGGCGTGGAACGTGAGCCGGTACTTGCCGATCTGGACCTCGTCGCCCGTGCCGAGCGCGACGGCGTCGATCCGGCTGCGGTTCACGTAGGTGCCGTTGAGGGACCCGACGTCGCGCACGACGAAGTGCTCGCCCTCGCGCACGAACTCGGCGTGCTTGCGTGACACGGTGACGTCGTCGAGGAAGATGTCGGCGTGCTCGGAGCGCCCGGCGACGGTGCGCTCGGCGTCGAGGAGGAAGCGCGAGCCCTGGCCGGGGCCGCGCTGCATGATGAGCAGGGCCGAGTGGCGGGGCAGGGCGGCGACGGCGGCGTGCTCCTCGGGGCTCAGGCCCCCGGGCTGCACGCCCTCCTCGATCGGGGCCTCGATCCGGCCGAAGCTGACCGTCGTGTCGCTGGTCGCCCGGTTCGGCACCTCAGGACCGCCTGGGACACTCATCACGCCTCCTCGGGGCTCACGCACGTCGTGCTCGAGCTCGGAAACCGCACCGGGGGGCGAGCCCCGGGTGCGGGAAACTGGTGCTCGAAAACTACTACACCTGCAGGTCACGCGGTGCGTGCGACCCTCGGTCGTCCCAACCTACCCCGGCCCGTGGGCCCGCGGGAAGCCGGGTCACTCGTCGGCGGGGACGGGGGTCGCGTACCGGGGTGCGCGGGGCTCGACGGTCGCGGAGACCTCGGCCCGGTCCTGCTGGGTGACGGTGGTGCGCGCGCCGTCGGCGCGCAGGGACGCCATGGCGCCGCCGGGGATCTCGAGCGCGGTCTCGAGCGTCGACGGGTCGCCGATCGCGGTCCACCGGTACGGGGACGAGATCACCTGCCCGTCGACGACCACGCCGTCGGAGGTGTCCTCGAAGTAGCTGCTCGCCACGAGGCGCACGCCGTTGACCTCCATGGCCTCGGCGCCCGCGTTGCGCAGCTCCTCCAGCACGTTGAACAGGCCGAACGCCTTGAGCGGCTCGGCACCCTCGACGACCTCGATCTCGACGCCCGGGCCCTCGGCGGGCAGCCGGCCCGAGAGGATGCCGAGCGTCTCGGCCTGCTGCTCGGCGAGCTCGAGCGCGGCGCGCTCGCGGCCGGAGCCGGACTGCAGCTCGTCGCGCGTGGCCTCGAGCGAGGACACCTGGTCCTCGAGCTCGCCGGAGCGCTGGGTGACGTCGTCGAGCAGGCGCACGAGGTCGCTCTGGCGCAGGGAGGAGAGCTGGTCCTCCTGCGTCTGGCTCACCTGGACGACGAGCGCGAAGCCGAGGAGCGCGCACAGGACGCCGACCATGACCTGGGAGCGCGACGCGCGCGGTCGCATCGCCCGGCCGAGGCCGCGCAGCCCGCGCGGCTCGGGCTGGGTGGGGGTGCCGTGGCGCCCGACGGTGGCCGTCGCCCCGGTGACCGGGTCCGGCTCGGCGGTGGGCGAGGTCTCGGCGTCCTGCTCGGGCGCCGCGGCTTCCGGGGTGGTCGTCGCGCCCGTCGTCGCGTCGGGCGTCGCAGGGTCCGGCGTGTTGGCGGCGGGGCTCGGGTCGTCGGGCTGGTCGGCGCGGTCGTCGGGTGCGGGGCGCTCCCCCGCTGCTGCGGCCGGGACGGTGGTGTCGCTCGGCACCGTGTTGTCCGGGTCGCTCGGCGCGGCCGTGCCGGGGGTGCCGCTGGTGCCGGTCGGCGCGGCACCGGTCGGGGTCGTGTCGGCCGCGGTGCTGCCGTCGTCCTCGAGGTGGCCGGTGGTGGCCACGGTCTCGCCGGCCGCCGGTGCGTCGCTCGGCGTCGTGGGGTCGCCGGGGACCGCTGCGGGCTCGTCCGGGTCGTCGTGGGGCGCGCCGGGCGGCGCACCCGGGCCCGGGCCGGTCTCGACGGGGGTGGTGGCGTCCTCGTCGGAGTCGTCGGTGCGGGGCGGGACGTGCTCCGTGTCGCGCGCGTCGTCGTCGGTCCCGGGCTCGGTGCCGGGGACGGCGGGGGTGCCGACGGCGGCGTCGTCACCGTCCGCGGGCGTGGTGGGGTGCTCGGGCCGGTCGCCCGGAGCCTGGTCGCGGGGGTCGCGGCTCATGCTCACGCCTTGAAGATGTGGCGCCGGATCGCGGCGGCGTTGGAGAAGATGCGGATGCCGAGGACGACGACGACGGCGGTCGAGAGCTGGCTGCCGACCCCGAGCTGGTCGCCGAGGAACACGATGAGGGCGGCGACGACGACGTTCGACAGGAACGACACGAGGAAGACCTTGTCGTCGAACAGGCCGTCGAGCCGGGCGCGCAGGCCGCCGAACAGGGCGTCGAGGGCGGCGACGACGGCGATGGGGAGGTAGGGCTGCAGCGACACGGGCACGGTGGGTTGCAGGACGAGGCCCGCGACGATGCCCACCACCAGTCCGACGACTGCGATCATTCGACGATCTCCTGCCCTGTCTCGTGCGGTGCGGATGGGGTCCCGGACCCGTCGGTCGTGCCCGGCGCGGGGCCGGTCTCCTCGGCGGGTGCGTCGGAGTCTACGGTCGTCTCCGGGGCGTGCGCGAAGAACAGCGTGGGCGCGGACCGGCCGGGCAGGTCGAGGCGGCTCTGCGTCGTCACGCCGGAGCGGATGCCGTACTGGGTGCCGAGGAGCTGGAGGAAGTCGGACGTGCCGGACCGCAGGAGCGAGGTGCGCATCGCGTCGGGGTCGCCGATCGCCTCGACGCGGTAGGGGCCGACGAGGGGCTGCAGGTCGACGAGCACGGCGTCGCCGGCGCTGCGGATCGCGGACAGGCCGGTCAGGCGCTGGTCGTTGATCGCGACGGCCTCGGCGCCGCCGGCCCACAGGGCGTTGACGACGCGCTGCAGGTCGGAGTCGTGCACGAGCGAGCTCGCGTCGGTGGCCCCGGAGGACAGGCCGCCGCCGGTGTCGTCGAGGGTGACGACGACGCCCTGGCCCTCGACGGGCTGCGTCCCGGTGAGCGCGCCCTCCTCCTGGAGGCTGTCGAGCACGTCGGCGCTCGCGCCGCTCAGGGCCGCGCCCTGGAGCTGCTCGATCTCGCCGGACAGCTCTGCGCCGCGGGTGGAGAGCTCCTCGGCGGTGGCCTGGCGTTCGAGGATCTCCTGCTCGAGGGTCTCGCGTGCGGCGATGACGCCGGGCTGCGGGGCGCGCAGCTGCACGGCGGCGGCGGTGGTGACGACGCCGAGGACGACGGCGAGGGCGACGAGCGCGACGGTGCCGGTGCGGCCGCGGTGCGGGGTCTGCCCAGCGGCGCGGCGCGCGGCCGCGGCGGCGTACCCGGGGTCGAGGGGGCGGTGCATGACCTCGTTGAGGAGGGTCATGGACGCGTCCACGGGTGCGCGGCGCGCGGCGGCGGGCTGGTCCGGTCGCGTGTCGGTCACGGCGTCTCCTTCGTCGCGGTCCCGGGCCGGTCGGTGCGGGCGGCGCGGTCGCGCAGGACGAGCGCCCGGGTCTGCAGCACGTACTGCGCGCCCGCGAGCCAGTACAGGCCCACGCCCCACCAGGTGAACGCCCACCCGGTGACGGCGGCGACGTCGCCGAGCCAGCCCGGCATCTCCGCGAGGAGCAGCAGCGGGAACGCGTACAGCAGGGCGAACGTGCCGGCCTTGCCCGCGAAGCTCACGGGCAGCGGCCCGTAGCCGTGGCGGGCGAGCAGCGGCAGCAGGCCCGCGAGCAGGACGTCGCGCGCGACGATCGCGACGACGAGCCACACGGGCACGACGTCGCGCCACGCGAGCCCGAGGAGGGTGACGAGGATGAAGAGGCGGTCGGCGGCGGGGTCGAGCATCTGCCCGAGGCGGCTCACCTGGTCCAGGCGGCGCGCGAGCACGCCGTCGAGCCAGTCCGACGCCCCGGACACGGCGAGGACGACCAGGGCCCACACGTCGTCGCCGCGCACGATGAGGACCGCGAACACGGGTACGAGGAGCAGCCGCAGGAGGCTGATGACGTTCGGGACGGTCAGGACGCGCGAGCTGACCTGCTGCCCTGCCGTCACACCCACCGCCCCGTGCTCGCGTCGCGCCGTCGCGGCGACCTGCCGCGCGCGACCATCCTACGTACCGGCCCCGGTGACCTGGGCCCTCATTTCGCGGCGCGGCGCCCCGCAGGGCCCGAAATCACCCGCTTCGCCCGGTGTCCGGGGCGGGCCGGGCACCGGCGGGGCGGGTGCGGGTGAGGGACGTCACCGGGCCCGGCCCCGCGGCCCGCCCGCGCCCTCCGGTACGATGGGTGGACCTTTGGAGTTCGTCGCTCGTCCCGCGTGTGTCCGTGAGAGTGGCCGACCCCCCTGATCTCCCCGATCGTGGCGGTGGCCGGCCTGGTGTGTTCGGGAGTGCGACCTGCGAGAACCGACCCGGTGACCGCACGCCACTCCACACCCCGAAACGAACGGTCCTCACCCTTTCATGACTGCTGACGTCGTCGCGCCCTCGCACGCCCTCGACCACTCCACCGACACCTCCCCCGCCGTCGCGGAGCAGACCGCTCCCACCGGCCCCGTGTTTTCCGACCTCGGCCTGCCCGCGCCCCTCGAGCGCGCCGTCGCCGACCTCGGGTTCGTCACCCCGTCCGCGATCCAGGCCGAGGCCATCCCCGCGCTCCTCGCGGGCCGCGACATCACCGGCGTCGCGCAGACCGGCACCGGCAAGACCGCCGCGTTCGGCCTCCCGCTGCTCGCCGCGATCGACCCCACGCTGCGGCGCGTGCAGGCCGTCGTCCTCACCCCGACGCGCGAGCTCGCGATGCAGGTCGCCGACGCCGTCGAGTCGTTCGCGGCGCACCTGCCCAAGGTCGACGTCGTCGCCGTGTACGGCGGCTCGCCCTACCAGCCGCAGCAGCGGGCGCTCGCGGCCGGGGCGCAGGTCGTCGTCGGCACGCCCGGGCGCGTCATCGACCACATCGAGCGCGGCACCCTCGTGCTCGACGACGTGCGCTTCCTCGTGCTCGACGAGGCCGACGAGATGCTGCGCATGGGCTTCGCGGAGGACGTCGACACGATCTTCTCCCGCGCGCCGCGCGAGCGTCAGGTCGCGCTGTTCTCCGCGACGATGCCCGCCCCGATCCGCCGCGTCGCGAACGAGCACCTCACCGACCCGGTCGAGATCGCCGTCGCCCGCCAGTCCTCCACGGTGACGAGCGTGCGCCAGACGTACGCCGTCGTGCCGTTCCGCCACAAGACCGGCTCCCTCGTGCGCGTCCTCGCCACGTCCGACGCCGAGGCCGCGATCGTGTTCACCCGCACGCGCGGCGCCGCGGAGGAGGTCGGGTCCGCGCTCGTCGAGCGCGGCATCTCGGCCGCGACCATCTCGGGCGACGTCGCGCAGAAGGAGCGCGAGCGGATCGTGGAGCGCCTGCGCTCCGGTGCGCTCGACGTCCTCGTCGCGACCGACGTCGCCGCGCGCGGCCTCGACGTGGACCGCATCGGTCTCGTCGTGAACTTCGACCTGCCGGGCGAGCCCGAGGCGTACGTGCACCGCATCGGCCGCACCGGCCGCGCGGGCCGCACCGGCGAGGCCCTGAGCTTCGTCACCCCGCACGAGCGCGGGCGCCTGCGCGCGATCGAGCGCACGACCCGCACCCCGCTGCAGGAGATCGAGATCCCCTCCCCCGCGGACGTGTCCGCGCACAAGGTGCGGGCCCTGCTCGGGCAGGTCCCCGCCCGCCAGGAGGCAGGCCGCCTGTCGATGTACGCCGACATGGTGCGCACCTTCCTCGCCGAGCACGACGTCGACCCGGTCGACCTCGCCGCGGCCATGGCGGCGCTCGCGGTCGGTGACGACGGGCCGCGTGCCCGTGAGGAGCAGGAGCGGTTCGAGGCGGAGCGGGCCGCGGCGCGCGAGCAGTCGAAGGCGCGTCGTACGGAGCGCGCGGGCGAGCGTCCGTCGCGCGGTGACCGTGCGTCGGGCCGGCGCGAGGGCGACGGGACGCGCGGTATCCGCCGCGACGCCGTCGGGACGCGCTACCGCCTGTCCGTGGGGCACAAGGACGGCGTGATGCCGGGCGGGATCGTGGGCGCGCTGACGAACGAGGCGGGTCTGGCCGGGTCGGACGTCGGCAAGATCGACATCTTCCCGTCGTTCTCGCTCGTGGACATCACCGCCCCGCTCGACGCGGACACGATGGACCGCATCTCGCGGGCGCGGGTCGCGGGCAAGGCGCTGCGCATCCGTCTCGACGAGGGCGCGCCCGCGTCCCGGGGCCCGCGTGCCGGGCACGGCCCGTCGGGTCGTCGTGACGAGCGTCGTGACCGGTTCGACCGTGCCGACGACCGGGGCGAGCGCAAGCCGCGCCACCGCGCCGCGTTCTGACCCGCGCCGCCGGCGGCAATCCCGCCGGCGCACGACGACGGCCCCCGGATCTCCTCGATCCGGGGGCCGTCGTCGTCGGTACGGGGTGACCCGTGGCGCGGGCACGGGAGGCCCGCGCCTGCGGTCCTTACTCGTGGGCCTCGCCGTGCGCCTTCACCAGGGCGGCGAGGCGACGCGCCTCCGCCTCGCCCCGGGCGCCGTCGGCCCGTTGGATGCCCATGACGGCGAGGGTGGACCCGTCCGCGAGGTCGAGACGCACCCACGCGTCGCCGGAGCCGAAGCGGACCGACACGATCTGGGGCCAGGCGAGGCGGCGCGTGTAGATGACGTTGCGCACCCGCAGGCCCTCGCGCGTCGGGACGGCGTGCACGCCGCCCAGGCGCCACAGCAGCCACGCCGCGAACAGCGCGAACGCCGCGATGGACAGCCGGTTCACCCACGACGTGCCGAGCGGCCCCGTCGCGGACAGCCCCACCACGACGCACCCGCCGACGACGACCACGCCCGTCGCCCAGGCCGACACCAGGCCGAACCGGGGCCGGAACGTGCGGTACGGGTCGTCGTCGCGGTCGCCCGGCAGGCCGGGGTCGGGGAACGGGTCGGTGCTCATGCCGCCACCGTCTCACACCCGCCGACCACCCACCGGGGGCCGAGGTTCAGAGGCGCGAGGCGTGGATCCGGGTCACGAGGATCGCGCGCGCACCCACGTCGTACAGGGCGTCCATGACCTGGTTCGTGCGGTCGCGGCGCACCATCGCCCGCACCGCCGCCCAGTCCCGGTCGTGCAGCGGCGACACCGTGGGCGACTCCAGGCCCGGCGTGATCGCGACCGCACGGTCCACGAGCGACACCGGCACGTCGTAGTCCATGAGGACGTACTCGTGCGCCGTCAGCACCCCCTGCAGACGACGGGACAGCACCTCCACCCCCGCCGGGACGTCCGCCTCCGCAACCTTGCGCGGCCGGATCAGCACCGCCTCCGACACCAGGATCGGGTCGCCGAACACCTCCAGGCCGGCGCCCCGCAGCGTCGTGCCCGTCGAGACCACGTCCGCGACGACGTCCGCCACCCCGAGCTGCACCGCCGACTCGACCGCACCGTCCAGGTGCACCACCGTCGCGTCCACCCCGTGCGCCCGCAGGTGCCCCTCCACGAGGACCTCGTACGACGTCGCGACCCGCAGCCCCTGCACCTGCTCCAACGACGTGATCGTCCCCGCCGGCGCCGCGTAGCGGAACGTCGACCCCCCGAACCCGAGCTGCATGTGCTCCACCGCGTCCGCGCCCGAGTCCAGCAGCAGGTCCCGACCCGTGACCCCGACGTCGACCGTGCCCGACCCCACGTACACCGCGATGTCGCGCGGGCGCAGGAAGAAGAACTCGGCGTCGTTGTCCGGGTCCGCCAGCACCAGCTCGCGCGGGTCACGGCGCTGGCGGTACCCCGCCTCGCGCAGCATCTCGACGGCGGGCTCGGACAGGGACCCCTTGTTGGGGACGGCGATACGCAGCATGACAGGACCTTCGTTCAGGGGATCGGGCAGGAAGAGGGGAACAGCAGGGACGAGCGAGGGGCGAGCGGCGCTCGCGGCCGGGAGCGGGGGACGCTCACCGGCGCGGCCGCTCACAGATGCTCGTACACGTCCTGCAGGCTCAGACCCTTCGCCAGCATGAGGACCTGCAGGTGGTAGAGGAGCTGGGAGATCTCCTCCGCCGTCTTCACGTCGCCCTCGTACTCGGCGGCCATCCACACCTCGGCGGCCTCCTCGACCACCTTCTTCCCGATCGCGTGCACGCCGGCGTCCAGCTCCGCGACCGTGCCGGAACCGGCAGGTCGCGTCGTGGCCTTCTCGGACAGCTCCGCGAACAGGGACTCGAACGTCTTCACGGGCTCCAGGGTATCCGCCGCCCGGACCCGGCCGGGGCGTGTCCGCCCAGCGGGCACGCCCCGACCCGGTCCGTCACAGGTCGCGCAGCGCCACGACCGTCGCGACCGCCGCCTCCGCGGCCTCCGCACCCTTGTCCTCGCGCGACCCCTCCAGGCCCGCCCGGTCCAGGGCCTGCTGCTCGTCGTCGCACGTCAGCACACCGAACCCCACCGGCACCCCCGTGCGCACGCTCACGTCCGTCAGACCCGACGTCGCCGCCTGGCACACGTACTCGAAGTGCGGCGTCCCCCCACGGATCACCACGCCCAGCGCCACCACCGCGTCCGCGCCGTGCTCCACCGCGCGTGCCGCCGCCACCGGCAGCTCGAACGACCCCGGCACCCGCACCACGCTCACGTGCGACACGTTCGCCGCCGCCAACGCCCGCCGCGCGCCCGCCAGCAACCCGTCCATCACCTCCGTGTGCCAGCTCGCCGCGACCACCGTCACCCGCAGCCCCGACCCGTCCACGCTCACCGTCGGCGCACCTGCCCCGCTCATCCCTCGTCCTCCTTCGTCTCCGTACCCGGCTCGTCGCCCGGCTCCACCAGGACAGCCCCGTCCGGGACCGCCACCGTGTCCAGCAGATGACCCATCGCCACCTTCTTCGTCACCAGGTACGCCCGGTTGTGCTCACCGTGACCCACCTCGATCCGCTCCGCCCCCACCACGTCGATGCCCGACGCCACCAGACCCGTCACCTTCGCCGGGTTGTTCGTCAGCAACCGCACCCGCGACAACCCCAGGTCCGCCAGGATCGCCGCCGCCGCCCCGTACTCCCGACGATCCACCGGCCACCCCAGCTCCAGGTTCGCCTGCACCGTGTCCAGACCAGCGTCCTGCAGCTCGTACGCCCCGATCTTCGCCAGCAACCCGATCCCCCGACCCTCGTGCCCCCGCAGGTACACCACCGCACCCCCCTCCGCCGCGACCCGCCCCAACGCCGCCCCCAGCTGCGGACCGCAGTCGCACCGCAACGACCCGAACGCGTCCCCCGTCAAGCACTCCGAGTGCACCCGCACCACCGGCACCACCTCCGTCCCGACGGCGCTCGCGGCCTCCGCACCAGCCTCACCCCGACCCGAGGCACCAGCAGGGGGGACCGCAGGGACCAGCGCCACGTGCTCCGCCCCCGTACGCAGGTCCCGGTACCCCACCACCCGGAACCGGCCGTGCACCGTCGGGAGCTCCGCCGACGACGTGCGGTGCACCCGCCGCGCCACCGCCTCCCGATCCGGCACCTCCGTGGCCACCGCAGGCGCCGAGTCGTGCACCCGCCGCCACGCCACCAGGTCCGCGATCGTGATCAGCACCAACCCGTCACGCTCCGCCAACGCCGCCGCGTCCCCCAGACGCATCATCGTCCCGTCGTCGTGCACCAGCTCCGCGATACCCCCGACCTCACCCCTCCCCGCCAGACGCACCAGGTCCACCGCGGCCTCCGTGTGCCCCGCACGATGCAGCACACCCCCCGGCACCGCCCGCAACGGCAGCACATGACCCGGCCGGATCAGATCACTCGCACCCGACGCCGGGTCCGCCAGCACCCGCAACGTCCGCGCCCGGTCCTCCGCCGAGATCCCCGTCGACACCCCCGTCGCCGCGTCCACCGTCACCGTGTACGCCGTCCGCCGCGGATCCTGGCTGTGCGGCACCATCAACGGCAGCTCCAACGCGTCCGCCCGCGCCGCCGGCATCGGCGCGCACAGGTACCCCGACGAGTGCCGGATCGTCCACGCCACCCACTCCGCCGACACCCCCTGCGCCGCGAACACCACGTCCGCCTCGTTCTCCCGGTCCGGCGAGTCCGCCACCAGCACCGGACGCCCCACCCGGATCGCCGCCAACGCCTCCTCGACCGACCCCAGCCGCACGGCCCCCGACCCCTCCGGCACCGCGGCGCTCGCGGACCCCGCGCCCGTCACGACGCGCTCCCGGGGACCACGCCGGACACCAGCAGGCGCTCGACGTACTTCGCGAGCACGTCCACCTCGAGGTTCACCCGGTCGCCCGGCACCAGTCGCCCGAGGATCGTCGCCTCGAGCGTCGTCGGGATCAGCGAGACGCCGAACGTCTCGTCGTCCACGTGCGTCACCGTCAACGACACCCCGCTCACCGCGATCGAGCCCTTCTCCGCCACGTAGCGCGTCAGACCCGCAGGGGCGGAGAGCACCAGGTCGTCCCACCGCTCCCCCGGCGCGCGGCTCACGAGCGTCCCGACGCCGTCCACGTGGCCCTGCACCACATGACCGCCCAGCCGCGCGTCCGCCCGGACGGCCCGCTCCAGGTTCACCGGCGACCCCGCCACGAGGTCACCCAGCGCAGTCCGCCGCAACGACTCCGGCATCACGTCCGCCGTGAACGACCCGTCGCCCCCGAGGCTCGTGACCGTCAGGCACACCCCGTTCACCGCGATCGAGTCACCGAGCGCCGCGTCCGACGCCGCGAGCGGCCCCTCGACCGTGAGCACCGCGTCCTCCCCCGCGCCGCCAGGGAACGCGATCCCCCGGACCCTGCCGATCTCCTCCACGATCCCCGTGAACATCAACCCACCCGTCCTTCCGTGCTCTTCCTGGACACCACCAGCGCGTCGTCCCCGACACGCCTCACCTCCACCGTGCGGAACCGGTGCGCGTCGGCGATCGTCGCCACACCCAACCCGTCCACCGCTCGCCGCCCGCCCCCCAGCAGCACCGGGGCCACGTACGCGTGCAGCTCGTCCACCGCGCCCGCGGCCAGGAACGCCGTCGCCAGCGTCGGACCGCCCTCCACCAGCACGTGCCGCACCTCGCGCTCCGCGAGCCGCTCCAGCACCTCACCGACGTCCCGCGTCAGCACGTGCACCAGCTCGCCACCCTCCCCGTGGACCCGCGCCGTCGGCGGGATCCCCCGCAGGCCCACGACCACCCGCAACGGCTGGTGCTCCGCCAGACGCGCGGCGCTCGCGGCCTCGTGGGACGAGCCGTGGGTGGGCACCCGCGCGGTGAGCTCGGGGTCGTCGGCCAGGAGCGTGCCCGTGCCGACGACGATCGCGTCCACCTCCGCCCGCACGCGGTGCGCGTGCTCGCGCGCCGCGGGCCCGGTGATCCACCGGCTCGTCCCGTCCGCGGCGGCCACGTAGCCGTCGAGCGTCGTAGCCGTCTTGAGCGTCACGTACGGCGTGCCGCGCCGGACGGCCGTGAGCCACACCCGCAGGAGCTCCTCGCCCTCGGCGGCGCGCAGGCCGCGCACGACGCGGACCCCCGCGGCCCGCAGCCGGTGCGCGCCGCCCGTGGCGACGGGGTTCGGGTCGTCGACGCCGAGCACGACCTCCGCCACGCCCGCGGCGACGAGGGCGTCGGCGCACGGGCCGGTGCGACCGGTGTGGGCGCACGGCTCGAGCGTCACGACCGCCGTCGCGCCGGCCACGTCGACGCCGCGCGCCCGGGCGTCCGCGAGGGCCGCCGCCTCGGCGTGCGGCGTCCCCGCGCCACGGTGCCACCCCTCGGCGAGCACGGGCCGCGGGTGCGGGTCGATCGAACCGGGCGCGGCGCCGTCGGGCAGGGTCGCGCCGGGCGGAGGGCCCAGCAGGACGCACCCGACGCGGGGGTTCGGCCCGTGCGCCGGCCCTCGGGCCGCCAGCTCGAGCGCGCGCGTCATCGCGTCGTCGACCGTCAGGGTGCGGGGATGCTCGCCCATCGTCCTCCTCCCGGGCACGGGCGCTCCGGGGTGAGGGCGGGCGGCGGGTCGAGCCACGAGGGCTCGACGGCGTCGCTCACCACGGCGAGGCCGTCACCGTCCCGGACGGGTGCACCGGCGGGTCGCCGGAGCACCACGCGCCGAGGCGTGGCCACGCCGCACGTGCTTCCTCCCATCCGGACTTTCACCGTCGGTCCTGGAGTTCCACCAGGTCAACCGCGCGTGGGCGCGGGTCGCGGACTGTCACCGCCGGCTCGGAATTGCACCGACCCCGGAGCACGTTCGTGCGTACTGCGTACTGCAACCGCCGATGTTACTCCGGGTGCGCCCCGCGCGGGTGCGACCGGCGGTCCGACGCGACCTCGCCCGCTCCCGTCGAGGTCGCCGCTCGCGAGCACCGCCTCCCCCTGAGCCGTCGAGCTTCGCCGTCCGACGGCTGGCTCCACTCTTTCTCCTTGCTCGGTGGTGAGGTTCTCGCGGTCTTGTGGATGGAAGATGTGCGCTTGGCACACTATTTTATGTGGAACGAAGAAGGGGCCCGAAGAGGGCCCCTTCCCGTCCTGACGTCAGTGAGAGTGCGCCGACGCCTCCGCCAGATCGCGCAGCGCCTGGATCTCCCCGGGCACGCTCTCCGCCCCGTAGACCGCCGACCCGGCGACGAAGACGTTCGCCCCCGCGTCCGCGGCCCGCTCGATCGTCGAGCGCGACACTCCCCCGTCGACCTGGATCCACACGTCGAGGCCCGACTCGCTCACGGCCTCGCGTGCCCGCCGGATCTTCGGCAGCGTCCCCTCGATGAAGGACTGCCCGCCGAAGCCCGGCTCGACCGTCATGACGAGGATCATGTCCACCTCGGTCAGCAGGTCCAGGAAGGGCTCCACCGGCGTCGCAGGACGCAGCGCGACGCCTGCGCGGGCTCCCAGACGGCGGAGCTCGCGAGCGAGCCGCACAGGGGCAGCAGCGGCCTCGGCGTGGAACGTGACCGACGCCGCCCCCGCCTCCGCGTAGGCCGGCGCCCAGCGGTCTGGGTCCTCGATCATGAGGTGGGCGTCGATCGGGACGGGCGACACCTGCGCCAGGCGCTCGAACACCGGCAGCCCGAGCGTCAGGTTCGGCACGAAGTGGTTGTCCATGACGTCGACGTGCGCGTAGTCCGCCGTGGCGATCGCGTTCAGGTCGCGCTCGAGGTTCGCGAAGTCGGCGGACAGGATGCTCGGTGCGATGAGGGCTGCCATGGGCCCAGCCTAGGGGCGCGTGCCGGAGCCCGGTGCTCGTACCCTCGTCGCGTGAGCGACCTCTCCTCCCCCTCCCCCGGCCCGGCCCCTGCCTCCGTCCGCGGCACGCCGCACCGCCCCGGGGACACGCACGCCTCCGCACCCGCCGTGACGGTGCGCCCGGCCACGGTGCACGACCTGCCGCGGGTCGCGGAGATCGCCGCCCCGTTCGTGCGCGACACGTGCGTGACGTTCGAGGAGGAGGTCTGGGACGTCCCGGCGTGGCACCGCAAGCTCGACGACGTCACCGCGCGCGGCCTGCCGTTCCTCGTCGCCGAGGTCGACGCCCCGGGCGGGCCGGGCTCCCCGACCGGCGCCGTCGTCGCGGGCTACGCGTACGCGTCGGCCTGGCGCCCCAAGCCCGCCTACCGGCACACCGCCGAGGACACGATCTACCTCGACCCGGAGCACGCCGGGCGCGGGGTGGGCACCGCGCTGCTCGCCGCGCTCCTGGAGGCGCTCGCCGCCGCGGGGGTCCGCCAGGTCGTCTCCGTCGTCGCCGACGTCCCCGAGGCCGCCGGGTCGCTCCCGCTGCACCGCCGCTTCGGCTTCGTCGAGGCCGGCCGCCTCACCGCCGTCGGGTTCAAGCACGGCCGCTGGGTCGACACGATCCTGCTCCAGCGCACCCTCTGACCACCCTGGGGCGCCCCGACCCACTCGGTCGAGCAGGCGGTCCTGGTGGGTGGGGCCGCCCGGACCCGCCACGACCACCTGCTCGGCGGGAGAAGGGGACCGTTAGACGACCAGGGGTCGGCGGAGGTCGGCGGTGCGGCGCTCGACCGTGCGCCAGGCGTGACGGCTCACGCCGGGGTGGGCGTCGCGGTCGATGTCCGCGAGCGCCGCGAGGAGTCCGTCGAGGGTCTGGGCGACGGCGCGCTGGGCGCGTCGGCGGGGCAGTCCCCAGGTGGTGCCCTCGGTGACGAGGTGGTCGGCGGTGAGGCGGTCCATGTCGCGTTCGCCGGCGACGTCCATGGCGAAGACGCGGGAGGCGTGGTCGTGGTGGAGGTGCATGGCGATGTCGTAGGCGGGGGCGAGGCGGACGGTGCCGTCGGCGTGGCGCAGGACGGAGATGTTCTTGGCGTGGGCGTCGGTGTTGCCGAGGGCGAGGTTGAGGGTGGTGAGGGCGAGGAGGGGGTCGGGGCGGGTGCCGTCGTCGCGCAGGGTGCGGGCGATGGCGGCGAGGGAGGGGAAGCGGCGGCCGTGCTGGAACTTGCGTTCGGGGTCGCGGGTGTTGATGCCGAGGGCCTGGGCGGCGTCCTCCTGGTGGAGGCGTGCGGTGCCGGTGGGGTCGGTGGGGTCGGGGACGCGGTCGTAGCGGGTGACGACGATGGCGCGTTCGCCGTCGAGCTCGGTGACGTGGGCGTCGACGGCGGTGAGGCCGATGCGGCGGGCGAGGTCGAGGGCGGCGGCCTCGGTGTTGACGAGGTCGGCGGTGGGTGAGTCGGAGGGGCGGGCGACCTTGAGGATGTGGGTGGTCGGTGCGGTGCCGTGGGGTCGGGCCCAGCCGTGCTCGTCGTGGAGGAGGGTGATCTTGGGTTCCATGCCGGGCAAGGAGCTGGTGAGGTGGTCGGCGCGGCCTTCTCCCCCGCTGCGTGCGACGGCGGCGCGCAGGAGTCGTGCGACGGCGGCGTCGTCGAGGCGTTCGGGGGTGCGGGGGGTCGGGAGGGGTTGTCCTTCGGGTGCGAGGAGGACGGCGCCGGCGGTGTCGTGGCCGTAGTGGACGAGGAAGGCGAGGGCGTCGTCGGGGTCGATGCCGGCGTCGATGGCCATGGCGTCGCGGGTGCGGCCCTCGGGGAGGAGTCCGTCGAGCCAGGCGGCGACGCGCGCGGGGTGGGGCGGGGGGTCGTCGGGTGGGGTGATGGGGAGCAGGTGGGACAGGACGCGGGCGTCGTGCCCCCAGCGGTCGAGGGCGTCGGTGGTCCAGGTGAGGGTGACGCGGGGTGTGCCGTCGGTGGTGCGCAGGCCGGTGGGTGCGAGGGTCGCGACGGGGGTGCCGTAGAGCCAGGCGGTGAGGGTGGTCATCGGCGTTCCTGGAGTCGGAGGTCGACGTCGAGGGTGTCGAGGAGCTCGAAGAGGCGTTGGACCCAGAGGTTCTCGACGCCGTTCTCGAGCTCGGAGAGGTACTGGCGGGTGATGCCGAGCTCGTCGGCGACCTGGGCCTGCGTGAGTCCGCGGGTTCGGCGGACGCGGCTCAGGTAGGCGCCGAGGTCGCGGGGGCTGCGGGGGGTGGTCCAGGTGTCGGCCATGCTGGCTCTCCTGCCGTGGGGTGCGCTGACGTGCTGCCGTGTCGGGATTCCCCGACACGGCACGTTGTCAGGTTACTCCGACACCCCCGCGTTGTCGAGATATGCCGACATCACGACGCGTGGCGCGGCACTCACACCGTGCGGCGCAGGAGCGTGAGGTGCATGGCGTCGGTGCCGTGGACGTGCGGCCAGAGCTGGACGTCCTGACGGTCCCCGAGCTCGACGGTGTCGCGCACCTCGGGGCGCACGACGTCGCGCACGACGGCCGGGGCGTCGAGGACCTCGACGTCGTCGCGGCGGCGCAGCACGTCGGCGACGACGACCTGGGTCTCGGCGAGGTGGGGCGAGCACGTGACGTACCCGACCACTCCCCCGGGGCGGACGGCGTCGAGCGCGGAGTCGAGGAGCTCGCGCTGGAGCCCGGTGAGGGTCGCGAGGTCCGCCGGGGTGCGGCGCCACCGGGACTCGGGTCGGCGGCGCAGGGCCCCGAGGCCCGTGCAGGGGGCGTCGAGGAGCACGCGGTCGTACGCGCCCGGCTCGTCCTGCCCGACGGCGCGCCCGTCGCCCGTGCGCACGGCCTCCACGGCGTCCGCGGGCACGGCGGCGAGCGCCTTCTCCACGAGGCGTGCGCGGTGCGGCTGGACCTCGTTGGCGACGAGGCGCGCCCCTCGCTCGGCCGCGAGCGCCGCGAGGAGCGCGGCCTTGCCGCCGGGGCCGGCGCACAGGTCGAGCCAGCGCGCGTCGTCGCCGGTGAAGCCGGGCTGCGGTCCGGTGAGCGGTGCGGCGGCGAGCGCGAGGGCGACGAGCTGGCTGCCCTCGTCCTGGACGCCGGCGCGGCCGTCGCGCACGGCGCCGAACGCGGCGGGGTCGCCGCCGTCGAGGGTGAGCGCGGTGGGCGCCCAGCGGGCGGGGGTGACGCGGCCGTCGTCATCGGCGAGCTCGTGGGGGTCGGCGAGGCCGGGACGCGCGACGAGCGTGACGCGGGGGGCGTCGTTGTCGGCGGCGAGGAGGGCGTCGAGCTCGTCCACGGGGCGTCCGTTGCCGGCGAGGGCGTCGCGCAGGGCGCGGGCGATCCACACGGGGTGGCTCTGGGTGGCCGCGAGCGCCGCGAGGGGGTCGGGGGCGTCGTCGGCGAGGGTCGTGAGCCAGTCGTCGAGGGGGGTGCGCGCGACGCGGCGCAGGACGGCGTTGACGAGCTGGGCGCTGCCGGCGCCGGTGCGTTCGCGGGCGAGGCCGACGGCCTCGGAGACGGCGGCGTGCTGCGGGACGCGCATGGCGAGGAGCTGGTGGGTGCCGAGGCGCAGGACGTCGAGGACGGGCGGATCGAGGCGGTCGAGGGGACGGTCGAGGCAGTGCGCGAGGATCGCGTCGTAGCGGCCGCGCAGGCGCAGCGTGCCGTAGGCGAGCTCGGTCGCGAAGCCGGCGTCGCGCCCGCGGATGCCGCGCTCGCGCAGCAGGGGCGGCAGGACGAGGTTGGCGTAGGCGTCGGAGCCGTCGACCTGGCGCAGGACGTCGTACGCGACGGCCCGTGCGGGGTCGGTGCCCTTGCGGCGCTGGGAGGGTGCCGCGGAGCCGCGGTGCACCTCTCCGCGAGAGCGGGCGGCGCCGCGCTGGCGCCCCCGGGCGTCGCGGCGCTCGTCTCCCCCGCCGGCCGGCGCCGCTCCAGAATTCGAACGTGCGTTCGAGTTGTTGCCCCCACCCTGGCCGACACCGCTCGAACGCTTGTTCGACGCGGCGCTCTCCTGGCCCTGCGGTCGCCCGTTCTTGTTCGAACGCGCGTTCGAACCGCCGCGGTCGCGGCGCTCGGCGCTCATCGGGCGGCCTCCGCACCGAGGACCGCGGCGTCGTCGAGCCGGGCACCGCGCGCCCAGTCCGCGGCGGCCATGTGCTTCTTGCCCACGGGCGCCACCTCCCCCAGCTGGACGGCGTGGGTCGCGGTCCCGACGAGCACCTCCTTCTTCCCGGCGCGCACGCGCCCGGGGGCGAGGTCGACGACGTCGGGTCGCAGGGTGACCGGGCCGAGCCCCAGGCGCGCAGGCGTGCCGTCGGCGCCGGGCAGGGTCGTCCACGCCCCGGGGGCCGGGGTGCAGCCGCGCACCAGGCGGTCGACCGCGAGCGCCGGGTGGTCCCAGCGGACCTCGGCGTCCGCGGTCGTGAGCTTGGCGGCGTGCGAGACGCCGTCGGCGGGCTGGGGCTGGGGGCGCAGGGTGCCGTCCTCGAGGGCGTCGAGGGTGGCGACGAGGAGGTCCGCACTCGAGACGGCGAGGCGGCCCAGGAGGTCGCCCGCGGTGTCCCGGGGGCGGATGGTCTCGGTCGTGGTGCCGAGCGTGGGGCCCGAGTCCAGTCCCTCCTCGATGAGGAACGTCGTCGCCCCGGTCACCTCGTCGCCCGCGATGATCGCGCGCTGCACGGGCGCCGCGCCGCGCCAGGCGGGCAGGACGGAGAAGTGCAGGTTGACCCACCCGTGCCGGGGCACGGCGAGCACGTCGGGGCGCAGGATCTCCCCGTACGCGACGACGGGCGCCGCGTCGACGTCGAGCGCGGCGAGGCGCGCGAGGAACTCCTCGCCGCGGGGCCGGTCCGTGAGGACGGGGATCCCCGCCTCCTCGGCACGCACGCGGACGGGGCTGGGGGTCAGGCGCCGTCCGCGGCCCGACGGCGCGTCGGCGCGCGTGAGCACGGCGACCACCTCGTGGCGGGAGTCGAGGAGGGCGTCGAGGGACGGGACCGCGGTATCCGGGGTCCCCGCGAACAGCAGGCGCATGGGCCCGATTCTAGGTGGCCGTGCAGCGCGGCCGACCCGGGAGCGGCCCGGTGCACGGGTCGGGCGCCCGGTGTGCGCAGGCGCCCGGTCCAGGCGCGGGCGTCATCTCGCCAACGTGGCGACCGGCGGGAACACGGGGAACGTCTCGTCGTCCACGGGGGCCAGCTCCAGGCAGCTGGGCCGGTCACCGTCCACGAACAGCAGCAGGAGGAAGCGCTCCGTGCCCGCCTCCAGCACGACGCGCGGGCCCTGCGCGGGGACGGGACCGGCGTCGTCGCCGAGGTCGATCGTCGGGCAGGACCCGCACGCGCACGTGCCGTGCACCCGCACGGCGTCGACCTGGGCGAGCCACCGCCGTCGGTCGGCCGCGTCCTGGTCGGGCGCGACGGCCTCGTCGCGGCACCCGTGACGGAGCATCCAGACGAGGACGTCGCGCTCCGGGGCCGTGAGCGCGCGCGGCACCCCGGCACCCGTCACGACGCGGCGCCCATCACGACCCCGAGCCCTCGGGGCCGACCGGCACGCCCAGGTCGCGCAGCGCGGCGCGCAGGCCGACCGTGCCGTCGAAGAGGTGGGTGCGCAGCCCGAGACGCGCGGCGGCCTCGACGTTGGCCGGGCTGTCGTCGGTGAACAACGTCCGGGCCGGGTCGAGACCGAACCGCTCGACCGCGAGCGTGAAGATCGCCGGGTCGGGCTTGGCCAGTCCCTCGCGCCCCGAGACCAGCACGTCCTCCATGAGGGCCGTGGCGGGCGCGGCCGGCGCGGCGTGCCCGAAGAGCTCCGCGGACCAGTTCGTCAGGCCGTACAGCCGCAGGCCCAGGTCACGCAGCTCGCGCACGAGCTCCTCGGAGCCCTCGACCGGGCCGGTGAGCGTCGCGGGGAACCGCTCGACGTACCGGTCGAGCAGCGCGACGTGGTGCGGGTGGGTCGCCGCCACGCGGTCGCGCGCGTCCTGCCACGTCGCGCCCGCGTCCCGCTCGTGGTTGAGCACCCGGAAGTCCACGTCGGCGAAGAACGCGTCCACGTCGCGGCGGTCGACGCCGTCGTACGCGCCGTACGGGTCCCAGCCCACCAGGACGTTGCCGAAGTCGTACAGCACGGCGTCGATCTCGCGGGCGGCGGGTGCCGGGTCCCGGTCGGGGTTCGCGTCGGCGGACGCCTCGACGAGGGGGGCGACGGTCGGGGCGTCGGGCGCGGGGCGGTGCGTCACAGGATCTCCTTCGGGTCGAGCTCCACCCGGACGCTACCCGGCTCGCGCCGCGCGGACCGGACCGCGACGGACGCGCCGAGCTCGCGCGCCAGCCGACGGCCGTCGCGCACCGGGACGCGCACCACCGCCCGCACGGGTGGGGCGTCCACCAGCCCGGGCGCCGCGCCGTCCACCCCGTCGGCACCCCGCCCGCGGGGCGACGCCGCCACCTCCACCGGGCCCAGCACCGTCTCCGGGCCCGCGAGCGCCACCCGGCCCAGCACCGCCGCCACCGCGGGACGGTCGCCCGTCACCGCCGCCACCCGGACCGCCGGCGGCAGCGACAGCTCGACCCGCTCGTCCAGCTCGCGGTCCGCGAGGAGCGCCGGGTCCCAGCGCACGAGCGCGTTCGTCGGCGCGGGCGCGGCGTCGCCCACGAGCAGCACCTGCCCGCCCGCCGTCGCGGGCCGCACGAGCGCCGCCGCGGCGAGCCAGCGCGCGAGCGCGTCCTGCGCGACGTCGAGCCCGACGTGCGCCGTGCTCACCGCCGCGTCCAGCAGCAGCGCCGCCGCGTACCCGCCCTCGGCGACCGGCTCGGCACCCGGCGTCGCGACCACGAGCGCAGGCCGCGCGGACACCGCTCCCAGCACCCCGCCCGCCGCCGCGGCACCGGACACCTGCACCGGGACCCCCGCGAACGCGCGCCCCAGCTCCTCCGCCGTGCGCTGGGACCCCACGCGCACCGACCGCAGCCCCGTCCAGTGGCACTCCGCGCACGACCACCCGCCCGCGAGCGCCCCGCACCACGCGCACTGCGGCGTCGCCTGCGGACCGGACAGCGCGAGCGGCCCGTGGCACACCGTGCAGCGCGCGGGCGTGCGGCACCGGGCGCACGCCACCACGGGCACGTACCCGGACCGCGGCACCTGCACCAGCACCGGCCCCTGCTCCAGCGCCGCGCGCGCCGTGCGCCACGCGGCCGTCGGGATGCGCGCCGCGGCGCCCGGTCCCTCCGCCGCCAGCTCGACCGAGGTCAGCGCCCGCACGCGCGGCGCCCGGGCCCGCACGACGTCGCGCGGCGCCGCGAGCTCGTGCGCCCACCCCCGCACGACGAGCGCGTGCGCCGCGACCGTGCGCCCGTGCGACCCCAGCAGGAACGCCGCGCCCTCCTGGTCGCTGCGCAGCGCCAGCACCTCGCGCGCGTGCGGGTACGGGGCGCGCGGCTCGGCGAGGGTGTCCTCGCCGTCGTTCCAGCAGACCACCAACCCGAGGTCGACCACGGGCGCGAACGCCGCCGCACGGGTCCCCACGACGACGCGCGCGTCACCGTGCAGGACGGCGAGGAACGCGCGGTAGCGCGGCGCGGGCCCCTCGTCGGCCGTCAGCCGCACCACCTCGCCCCCGGTCGCCGCGTCCCACGCGGGCAGCCCGGCGGCCGCGAGCGCCGCGCAGACCTGGTCGACGTCGCGCGCGTCCGGCACGACGACGAGCGCGCCCCGCCCGCCCGACCGGGCCGCGCGCACCGCCTCGGCGACCGCGGCCGCCCAGTGCGTGACGGGCAGCGCGTCGGGCTCCTTGCGCGAGCGGCCCCCGCCGCGCCGACCCTCGGGCACCACCTCGGGCACCGCCTCGGGCGCCGGGGGCGCGAGCCCGGGGAGCGCGGTCCACACGGCCCGGGGCGACCCGCCGCCCGCGACGTGCGCGAGGAAGGCGGCGCCGGCCCGGTACGGGGCCCACACGGACTCCTGGTGCGGTGCCCGCGCCGCAGCGGGTACCGACGCGGGAACGGGCTCGGCAGGCGCGGGGACGGGCTCGGCGACGGGAGGACCCGCAGGAGCCGCCTCGGCGGCGACGGCGCCCGCGCTCGTGGCGACCGGGGCGTCCCCGGCCGGGGCAGTTCCTGGCGCGGGCACCGCGCCGGGGGCCGTCCGTGCCGCGAAGGACTGCTCGGCGCGCGCGTGCCGCGGGGGCACGGCGAGGCGCAGCACGTCCGAGAGCGTGCCGGCGTAGTGGTCGGCGACCGCCCGCGCGAGCCGGGCGACGGCGGGCGCCAGCACGGGCTCGGCCGACACGACGCGCCGCAGCGGCAGCAGGCGCCCGTCGTGGTCCGAGCGGTCGAGGCGCTCCAGGACGTACCCGTCGACGTCCCGGCCCGCGAACCGCACCTTGACCCGCACCCCCGGGCGCGCGTCGTCGGACATCGTGGCGGGCACGAGGTAGTCGAAGGGGCGGTCCAGGTGCGGGGGCGCGAGGTCGAGCGCGAGGCGCGCCACCGGCAGGTGCGCGGCGATCTGGTGCGACGCCGGCGGCGCGGGCCCCCGACGGGGCGCGGCGGGCGCGACGGTGAGCAGGGTGTCCTGCACCGCCCGCGACGTGTCCTCCGGCTCGCTCACGACGCCATCGAACCACGCGCCGCCGTCACGACCGGCGCGCTCACGACCTCACTCACGACGATGCACCGGGCAGTGCGCCCGGCACCCGCGGTGCCGTGCCGCCCGGGTACGAGGCCGTCGCCCGCGACCGGCGCGACGACGCTCCTCACACCTGGGACTGCAGGTCCGCGACGCGGTCCGTGCGCTCCCACGTGAACTGCTCGAGCTCGCGCCCGAAGTGCCCGTAGGCCGCCGTCGGGGCGTAGATGGGACGCAGCAGGTCCAGGTCGCGGATGATCGCCGCCGGGCGCAGGTCGAACACCTCGCGGATCGCGGCCGTGATGCGCTCGACCGGGACCTTCTCCGTGCCGAACGTCTCCACGTACAGGCCGACGGGGTGCGCCTTGCCGATCGCGTACGCGACCTGCACCTCGCAGCGCCGTGCCAGACCCGCCGCGACGACGTTCTTCGCGACCCAGCGCGTCGCGTACGCGGCCGAGCGGTCCACCTTCGACGGGTCCTTGCCGGAGAACGCGCCCCCGCCGTGGCGGGCCATGCCGCCGTACGTGTCGACGATGATCTTGCGGCCCGTCAGGCCCGCGTCACCCTGCGGGCCGCCCACGACGAACGTGCCGGTGGGGTTGACGAACAGGCGCGTCGCGCGCACGTCGAGGTCGAGGCCCGCGGCGTCCAGCACGGGGGCCACGACCTGCGCCGCGACCTGCCGGTGCAGCTCGTCCTGACGAACGTCCGGGTCGTGCTGCGTCGAGAGGACCACCGTGTCGAGGCTGACCGCGCGGTCGCCGTCGTACCCGACGGTGACCTGCGTCTTGCCGTCCGGGCGCAGTCCCGGCACCGTGCCGTCCCGGCGCACCGCCGCCAGGCGCTCCGCGAGACGGTGCGCGAGCCACACCGGCAGGGGCATGAGGCTCGGCGTGTCGTCGCTCGCGTACCCGAACATGAGGCCCTGGTCGCCCGCGCCCTGCGCGTCGAGGGGGTCGTGGTCGCCCTGGTCGTCGCGCTCCTCGAGGCTCTTGTCGACGCCCTGCGCGATGTCCGGCGACTGCTGGCCGATCGACACCGAGATGCCGCACGAGTCCGCGTCGAAGCCGATCACCGACGACGTGTACCCGATCCGGCGCACGACGTCGCGCACGATCTGCGGGATCTCGACGTACGCGTCGGTCGTCACCTCGCCGGCGACGTGCACCAGGCCCGTGGTGACCATCGTCTCCACCGCCACGCGGGACGTCGGGTCCTGCGCGAGGAGCGCGTCGAGGATCGCGTCGGAGATCTGGTCGCAGACCTTGTCCGGGTGCCCCTCGGTGACGGACTCGGACGTGAAGAGACGCAGCTCAGCCATGGCGCACAGCCTACTGTCCCGAAAGGTGAGCGAGCGTATCCGGCAGGCGAGACGAGACGCGGGTCACTCGCCCGCCCCGGCCCGCTCGACCGACGGCGCCACGCGCGGCACGACGACGTCCCACACCGCGTCCGCGACCTCGCCCTTCGACCCGCTCGCCGTCGCGACGACGTCCCCCGCGCCGTCGACCACGGTCACGTCGTTCGCGTCGACCGCGAACCCGCGCCCCTCGCCCACGGCGTTGACCACGAGCAGGTCCGCGCCCTTGCGCCGCGCCTTGGCCCGGCCGTGGTCGAGCACGGACCCGTGCGCGTCACCGGTCTCCGCCGCGAAGCCGACCACCACCTGGCCGGGGCGCAGCCGGTCGCGGGCGAGCTCGGCGAGCACGTCCGGGTTCTCCACGAGCGCGATCGGCTCGGGCCCCTGGCCCGGCACCTTCTTGATCTTCGCGTCGGGCGCGTGGGCCGGGCGGAAGTCCGCGACGGCCGCCGCCATGACGACGACGTCCGCCCCGGCCGCCGCCGACCGCACCGCGTCGCGCAGCTGCGCCGTCGTCTCGACCTCCACCACGGCGTCGGGCACGCCCCCGGGCGCGCGCACGAGCGCGGCCACGTCCGGGGACAGGTTCGCGGCCACGAGCGTGACGTGCGCGCCGCGCGCCGCCGCGGCCCGCGCGAGCTCGACGCCCTGGCGCCCGCTCGACCGGTTGCCGATGAACCGCACCGGGTCGATCGGCTCGCGCGTCCCGCCCGCCGACACCACGACGCGCCGGCCCGCGAGATCCTGCGCGAGCCCGTGGTCCGGCCCGTGGCCCGGCTCCGCGCCCGCGTCGGCGGCGGTCGCGCGGGACGCGTCCTCCACGACGGCGAGCGCGACGCGCGCGATCTCGTCCGGCTCGGGCAGGCGCCCCGGCCCGGTGTCCGCCCCCGTGAGGCGGCCGGACGCCGGCTCGATCACGTGCACGCCCCGCGCCCGCAGCGTCGCCACGTTCGCGGCCGTCGCCGGGTGCTCCCACATCTCCGTGTGCATCGCGGGCGCCATGACCACCGGGCAGCGCGCGGTGAGCAGCGTCGAGGTCAGCAGGTCGTCCGCGCGCCCGGCCGCCGCGCGCGCCAGCAGGTCCGCCGTGGCAGGCGCCACGACCACGAGGTCGGCACCCTGGCCCAGCGCGACGTGCGGCACGTGCTCGACGTCCTCGAACACCTGGTCCGTGGCCGGCTCGCCCGACAGCGCCTCCCACGTGGGCGCGCCCACGAAGCGCAGGGCCGACGCCGTCGGCACCACCCGCACCCGATGGCCCTGCTCCCGCAGCAGCCGCAGCAGCAGCACGGCCTTGTACGCCGCGACCCCGCCGCTCACACCGAGCACGATCCGCATGTCGTTCCTCCTGGAGGTCCGGCTCAGACCCGCCGCCGACCGCGGCGGGGAAGGGGCCCGCGCACCCGGGCGCGGACGCACGAACGCCGCGCCCTCCGGTGGAGGTGCGCGGCGTGCGGGCTCAGGCCTCGGGGGCCTCGTCGGGCTCGGCCTCGATCGTCAGCAGGCCCGCGTTGATCTCGCGCATCGCGATCGAGAGCGGCTTCTCCTGGTTGCGCGTCTCGAGCAGCGGCCCGACGTTCTCCAGGAGGCCCTCGCTGAGCTGCGAGTAGTACGCGTTGATCTGGCGCGCGCGCTTGGCCGAGTAGATGACCAGCGCGTACTTCGAGTCGACGTGCTCGAGCAGATCGTCGATGGGCGGGTCGGTGATGCCCTCGGGGGCGGCGACGGTTCCGGACACAGTTCGCTCCGTGGGTTCAAGGGTCTGCAGCGGGCGCTGCAGCTGGTCGATAGCGGCGGCGCGCACGGCGCCCCCGTCCGGGACCGGGCGGCCGCGGCACCACGTCGCAGGACGGGCCGCCGACCGGGCCTCGGGCCCACGGGGGAACGCCCGCGCACGGGCACCGCAGGACAGTCTACTCGCTGTGCCCCTCGCCGTGCCCGGACGGCACGGGGGACGACGCCGGGGACGAGCCCTCCGCCGGGACGGGACGGGGCTCGAGCCCCATGACGCGCACCAGCTCGTCCGTCGCGCGGTGCACCTCGTCGTTGACGATGACGTGGTCGAACTCCGACTCCGCCGCGAGCTCGACCCGGGCCGTCGTCAGACGGCGCTCCCGCTCCTCCGCGTCCTCCGTGCCGCGGCCGACCAGGCGACGCACGAGCTCGTCCCAGCTCGGCGGCGCCAGGAACACGAACCGGGCCTCGGGCATCGACGCGCGGACCTGGCGCGCACCCTGGAGGTCGATCTCCAGGAGCGCCGGCACGCCCGCGGCGAGCTTCTCCTCGACCGCGCGCCGGGGCGTGCCGTAGCTGTTGCGCCCGTGCACGACGGCCCACTCCAGCAGCTCACGGTCCGCGACCATGCGCGCGAACTCGTCCGGGCCGACGAACAGGTAGTGCACGCCGTCCACCTCGCCCGGCCGCGGGTCGCGCGTCGTCGCCGACACGGACAACCACACCTCCGGGTAGCGGGCCCGGATGTCGGCCGACACCGTGCCCTTCCCGACGGCGGTCGGGCCGGCCAGGACGGTCAGGCGGGCGGGGCCGGGGACGACGGGCGGCGACGCCGGCCCCGTGGTCTCCCCGGCGGGGACGGACGGCGTCGGCTCGGACGGGTGCGCGGAAATGTCAGCCAAACCTCTCGATGAGGGCCGCGGACTGGTGGGGGCCGAGGCCGCGGACACGACGTGTCTCGGCGATCCCGATCTCCTCCATGATCGCCCGAGCCTTCACCTTACCCACGCCGGGCAGGGACTCCAGCAACGAGACGACCTTGAGCTTGCCGATCATGTCGTCCGTCTGGCCGCGCTCGATGACCTCCTTCAGGGAGCCCTGGGAGTACTTGAGCCGGTTCTTCACCTCGGCGCGCACGCGTCGTGCCTCCGCGGCCTTCTCGAGCGCCGCCGCGCGCTGTTCTGGGGTCAGGGGTGGAAGTGCCACGCAAGTCACCTACTCGTCGTCAGGCGGATGGGCCCACTCAGTCGTCCCGGCGTGCCCGCAGGTGGAGCCCCGACCGGGTGGATCACCCGGGCGACCTGCGCCGACGCACGGAGCCGACCCCTCGAAAGTAGCGAGCCTCGGGCGATCGGGCAACGACTGGGCATGGCGCGTCGTCCGCGGCCGTACGCGGGACGGTCTCCGCAACGGCCCCGGCGGCGGGCCCGGAACGACGGCGGAACGAGGGCGGAACGCGGATCGGGGGCGGCTCAGGACGCCACGAGGCGCGCCACGAGCGCGTCGCGCACCGCCGTCGTCACGCCGCACGCCACGAGGTAGTCGTCGATGCTCCCGTGCTCGCGCACCGCGAGCTCCCACGCGCCCTCCAGGTACGCGGGCTCGACGGTGAGGACCGGCGCCAGCGCCTCGGGCGACAGCCCCGGTAGCGGGGGCACGAGCGCGGCGAGCCCCTCGGCCGCCGCCGCGCTCGCGAGGTACTCGGCCATGCGCTCCTCCTCCGAGACCCCCGCGACGTACTGCACGAGGGCCACGACCCAGCCCGTGCGGTCCTTGCCCGCCGAGCAGTGCACGACGCTCGCGCCGTCGGCCGCGGCGACGTCCGCCAGGACGTGGCCGACCGTCTCCCGGATGCCCGGGTCCGTGACGAACGTCGCGTACACGCCGTGCATGAGGCGCCGCGCGACCGCGGCCGGGTCGTCGGCCGCGAGCAGGCCCGCGACGAGCGCCGCCGGGTCCGCCGAGGCGCCCGCGCCCGCTCCCCCGTCGACCAGGCCCGGCGTCGGGTCCATGCCCCGGCGCAGCACGCGTACGCCGCCCGGGACGGCGTCCGCGCCGTCGCGCGCGAGCTCGTCCCCGCCGCGCAGGTCCACGACCGTCCGCACGTCCAGGTCGACGAGCGCGGCCTGGCCCGCGGGGGTGAGCCGGGACAGGCTCGCCGTGCGCAGCAGCACGCCCGTCCGCAGCGGCTCGTCGTGACCGGCCGGCACCGCCCGACCGCCCACGTCGCGCGCGTTCCACGTGCCCGGCACGTCCAGGGCACCCGGCACGGCTCCCGGCGGGGGCAGCTCCGGAGGCGTACCGGCAGCGGTCGGGGCGGGGTCGGTCGTCTCGTCGCGGGAGGTCATGGGCGCAGTCTGGCACGCGACCGCGGGGCACGACGGCGACCGGGCCGGCACCCGCGAGGGTGCCGGCCCGGTCCCGGGAGGTGCGGGGCTCAGCCGCGCAGGGCCTGCGCCGCCTCGTCCGTGGCGGCGCGGGCCGCCGCGCGCAGCGCGTCCGCGTCCGGCCCGGCGCGCAGCACCCCGCGCGACGACGACGCGAGCACCTGGCGCCGCGCGTCGCCGAACACCGCGGCGAGCTCGGCCGCGCCCGCGCCCTGCGCGCCCACGCCGGGCGCCAGGAGCGGCCCGCGCACGGCCGCGAGGTCCGTGCCGGTGCGCGCCGCGGCGTCCGCGATCGTCGCGCCCACCACGAGCCCGACCGGCCCGAGCGCGTCGCCCGCGGCGACGACCGGGGCGTTCACCTGGGCCGCCTCGCGCGCGACGTGCGCCGCGACGGACTCCACGCCCGCCCCGGCGCCCCGGCGCGCGTGCTGCACCTCGGCGCCCTCGGGGTTCGACGTCAGGCAGAGCACGAACAGGCCGCGCCCCGTCTCCAGCGCCGCGTCCACCGCGGGCTGCAGCGATCCGAACCCCAGGTACGGCGACACGGTCAGCGCGTCCGCCGCGAGCGGCGAGCCGTCGCGCAGGTACGCGTCGGCGTACGCGGCCATGGTCGAGCCGATGTCGCCGCGCTTGGCGTCCATGATCGTCAGCGTCCCGGCGGCACGGGCCGCCGCGAGGACCTCCTCGAGCGCCGCGACGCCGCGCGACCCGTGGCGCTCGAAGAACGCCGACTGCGGCTTGACCGCGGCCACGCGGCCCCCGACCGCCTCGACGACCCGCAGGCCGAACTCGCGCAGCCCGGAGGCGTCGTCGGGCAGGCCCCAGTCCGCGAGCAGGCCCGGGTGCGGGTCGATGCCCACGCACAGCGGCCCGTGGTCCGCCGTCGCCGCCGCGAGGCGCGCGCCGAAGCCCGCGCTCACGCACCCACCCGCTCCGCGGCGGGAGCGGGCAGCTCGACGCCGTCGGTCAGGCCCTCGCCCGCCATGTGCTCTTGGAGGCTCGCGACCGCGAACGGCCCCGCGAGGACCGCCTCGATGCCCTGCACCGCGGCGGCGAGCTGGTCGACCGTCGTCGCGATCGGCTTGTCGGCCGCCGTCGTGGCCGCGCGGATCTCGTAGCCGTCGGCGCGCGCGCCCTGCCCGGACGGCGTGTTGATGACCATGTCCACCTCGCCGGCCGTGATGAGGTCGACGATCGTCGGCTCGCCGTCCGCCCCGCGGCCCGCGGAGAACTTGCGCACCACGCGCGACGCGATGCCGTTGCGGCGCAGCACGCTCGACGTGCCGTCCGTCGCGAGGATCTCGAAGCCGAGCTCCGCGAGGCGCTTGACCGGGAAGACGATCGAGCGCTTGTCGCGGTCCGCGACCGAGACGAACACGCGGCCCGACGTCGGCAGCCCGCCGAACGCGGCGGCCTGCGACTTGGCGAACGCGTGCGGGAAGTCGCGGTCGAAGCCCATGACCTCGCCCGTCGAGCGCATCTCCGGGCCGAGCACCGTGTCGACCACGACGCCGTCCGCGGTGCGGAAGCGCTTGAACGGCAGGACCGCCTCCTTGACCGCGATCGGCGCGTCGAGCGGGAGCGTGCCGCCGTCGCCCTCGGCGGGCAGCACGCCCGCGGCGCGCAGCTCCGCGATCGACTCGCCCGCCATGACGCGCGCCGCGGCCTTCGCGAGCGACGTGCCCGTCGCCTTCGAGACGAACGGCACCGTGCGCGACGCGCGGGGGTTGGCCTCCAGGACGTAGAGCACGTCGGAGACGAGCGCGTACTGCACGTTGAGCAGGCCGCGCACGCCGACGCCCTTCGCGATGGCCTCGGTCGAGCGGCGGATGCGCTCGATCTCCTGCTCCGAGAGCGACACGGGCGGCAGGACGCACGCCGAGTCGCCCGAGTGGATGCCCGCCTCCTCGATGTGCTCCATCACGCCGCCGAGGAAGAGCTCGGTGCCGTCGTAGAGCGCGTCGACGTCGATCTCCATGGCGTCGTCGAGGAACCGGTCGATGAGCAGCGGCGCGGGCAGCGTCCCGGCCGTGCGGTCCTCCGCCGCGGCCGCCACGAGGGCGCGCTCGACGTAGCCCGTGAGTTGCTCGGCCGAGTACACGATCTCCATGCCGCGCCCGCCGAGCACGTAGGACGGGCGCACGAGCACCGGGTAGCCGATGCCGGCCGCGACGTCCTTCGCCTCGTCCAGCGAGCGCGCCGTGCCGAACGCCGGGGCGGGCAGGCCCGCCTCGACGAGCACGCGGCCGAACTCGCCGCGGTCCTCCGCGGCGTCGATCGCCTCGGGGCTCGTGCCGAGGATCGGCAGGCCGGCGTCCGCGAGGCGCTGCGCGAGCGCGAGCGGCGTCTGACCGCCGAGCTGGACGATGATGCCCTTGACCGGTCCCGCGGCGAGCTCCGCCTGGTAGACCTCGAGCACGTCCTCGAACGTCAGCGGCTCGAAGTAGAGGCGGTCGGACGTGTCGTAGTCGGTCGAGACCGTCTCCGGGTTGCAGTTGACCATGACCGTCTCGTAGCGCTCGCGCAGCGTGAGGGCCGCGTGCACGCACGAGTAGTCGAACTCGATGCCCTGGCCGATGCGGTTCGGGCCCGAGCCGAGAATGATCACGGCCTCGCGCTCGCGCGGGGCGACCTCGGTCTCCAGGTCGTACGACGAGTAGTGGTACGGCGTGCGGGCGGCGAACTCGGCCGCGCACGTGTCGACCGTCTTGTAGACGGGCCGGACGCCGAGCGCGTAGCGGACCTCGCGCACGGTCGCCTCGCCCGCCGGGCCCATGCCGCGCAGGCGCGCGACCTGCGCGTCGGACAGGCCGTGCTTCTTCGCCTCGCGCAGCACGTCCTCCGTGAGCGCGGGCGCGTCGGCGACGGCCGCCGCGACCTCGTTGACCAGCTGGATCTGGTCGAGGTACCACGGGTCGATCTTCGTGGCCTCGAACACCTGCTCCACGCTCGCCCCGGCGCGCAGCGCCTGCTGGACGCCGATGATCCGGTTCTCCGTGGGGCGCGCGATGCGCACGAGCAGCTCGTCGAGCTCCGCGCCGGAGACGGGCTCGCCGTCCCAGTGGAAGACCGAGCCGCCCTTGTCGATCGAGCGCAGCGCCTTGCCGAGCGCCTCGGTGAAGTTGCGCCCGAGCGCCATCGCCTCGCCGACCGACTTCATGGTCGTCGTGAGCGTCGGGTCCGCGGCCGGGAACTTCTCGAACGCGAACCGCGGCACCTTGACGACCACGTAGTCGAGCGTCGGCTCGAACGAGGCCGGCGTGACCTGCGTGATGTCGTTGGGGATCTCGTCGAGCGTGTAGCCGACGGCGAGCTTCGCCGCGATCTTCGCGATGGGGAACCCGGTCGCCTTGGACGCGAGCGCGGACGACCGCGAGACGCGCGGGTTCATCTCGATGACGATGACGCGGCCCGTGTCCGGGTCGACGGCGAACTGGATGTTGCAGCCGCCCGTGTCGACGCCGACCTCGCGGATGACGGCGATGCCGATGTCGCGCAGCTTCTGGTACTCGCGGTCGGTGAGCGTGAGCGCGGGCGCGACCGTGATCGAGTCGCCCGTGTGCACGCCGACGGGGTCGACGTTCTCGATCGAGCACACGACCACGACGTTGTCGTTCTTGTCGCGCATGAGCTCGAGCTCGTACTCCTTCCAGCCGAGGATCGACTCCTCGAGGAGCACCTCCGTCACCGGGGAGTAGTGCAGGCCCTGGCCGACGATGCGGCGCAGCTCGTCCTCGTCGTACGCGAAGCCCGAGCCGAGGCCGCCCATCGTGAACGACGGGCGCACGACCATCGGGTAGCCGAGGTCGCCCGCGGCCGCGATCGCCTCGTCGACCGTGTGGACGATGACCGAGCGCGCGGACTCGCCGCCGCACGTCTCGACGACGTCCTTGAACTGCTGACGGTCCTCGCCCTTCTGGATCGCCGCGATGTTCGCGCCGATGAGCTCGACACCGTACTCGGCGAGGACGCCCGCCTCGTCGAGCGCGATCGCCGCGTTGAGCGCCGTCTGACCGCCGAGCGTCGGCAGCAGCGCGTCGGGGCGTTCCTTGGCGATGATCGACGTGAGGACCTCGGTCGTGATCGGCTCGACGTAGGTCGCGTCGGCGAACTCGGGGTCGGTCATGATCGTCGCCGGGTTCGAGTTCACGAGGACGACCCGCAGGCCCTCCTCCTGGAGCACGCGACACGCCTGGGTGCCGGAGTAGTCGAACTCGCACGCCTGGCCGATGACGATCGGGCCGGACCCGATGACCAGGACGCTGGAGATGTCGGTTCTGCGAGGCACGGTCAGCTCTCCTTGGTGGTCTGCTCGACGGCGTCGGAGCCCGCGCCCGCCGCGCCGGCGGCGCGACGCGACGTCATGAGCTCGACGAAGCGGTCGAAGAGGTACGCGGCGTCGTGGGGGCCGGCCGCGGCCTCGGGGTGGTACTGGACGGAGAAGGCGGGCAGGTCGAGGCACTCGAGCCCCTCGACCACCTGGTCGTTGAGCCCGACGTGGGACACGACGACGCGCCCGTAGCGGCCGCCGTCGTGCGGGGCGACGGACTCGCCGTCGAGCGGCGCGTCGACCGCGAACCCGTGGTTGTGCGCCGTGACCTCCACCTTGCCGGTGCGGCGGTCCATGACGGGCTGGTTGATGCCGCGGTGGCCGTAGGCGAGCTTGTACGTGCCGTAGCCGAGCGCGCGCCCGAGGATCTGGTTGCCGAAGCAGATGCCGAAGAACGGCGTGCCGCGGTCCAGGACGTCGCGCAGCAGCTCGACCTCGTGGGTCGCGGCGCTCGGGTCGCCCGGGCCGTTGGAGAAGAAGACGCCGTCGGGCGCGTACGCCTCGATGTCCGCGATCGTCGAGGCCGCGGGCACCACGTGCACGCGCACGCCGCGCTGGGCGAGACGCTGGGGCGTCATCGACTTGATGCCGAGGTCCACGGCGACGACGGTAGCGACGGGCTCGCCGTCCGGCGTCGTGCCCTCGAAGGGCTCGACGACGTACGCCGTGTCGGTGCTCACCTCGCGGGCGAGGTCGGCGCCGGCCATCGCGGGCGCCGCCTTCACCTCGGCCACGAGGTCCTCCACGGTGCGCGGGTAGCCGTCGCGCACGAGCGCGTCGCCGGAAAAGATGCCCGCGCGCATCACGCCGAGCTCGCGCAGGTGGCGCGTGAGGGCGCGCGTGTCGACGTCGCTGATGCCGACGACGCCCTGGGCCGCGAGCTCCTCGTCGAGGGTGCGCTGCGCGCGCCAGCTCGACGCGCGACGGGCCGCGTCGCGCACGACGTACCCGGCGACCCAGATCTTGCCGGACTCCGGGTCCTCGTCGTTGACGCCCGTGTTCCCGATGTGGGGGGCCGTCATGACGACGATCTGCCGGTGGTAGGAGGGGTCGGTGAGGGTCTCCTGGTAGCCGGTCATGCCGGTGTTGAAGACGATCTCGCCGACGGTCGTGCCGCGCGCGCCGTACGCGCGGCCGGGCTGCACGGTGCCGTCCTCGAGGACGATCAGGGCCCGGTCGGGGGCGGGTGCGCCGGTCACCGAGGTGACTGCGGTCGGTGAGCTCACTGCGTTCGCTGAGGCGGTCAAGGTGCTTCCTCGTCGTTCTCGTCGGTGCCGGGTGCCGCGCTCTCGCGCGTCGGCGCCGGGCCGTCCTGGTCGGTGGGTGCGTCGGTGGCGCTGCTCGGCGCCCCGGTTCGTCGTTCGCGGGTGCCGTCGCCGCCCGCGTCCCGGGGGCGGCCGGCGAGGTCGCGCACGGCCTCCAGGAGACGCGGGACGTCGTGGTCGTGGCGCGGCATGAGGCCGGTGTCGAGCCGCACCTCGGGGTGCGGCGGGGCCTCGGGGGCGTCGGCCGGGACCGGCTCGGCGGGGACGGACCACGTCACCACGACGATGGCTTCCTTCCCGACGAACTTCCCCGCCATGCCCGGGGTGAGCGCCACGTCCTCGACGGCCGCGGCGGGGACCCACACGTCGTCGGCGCCGCGGCGCGCGACGTGCAGGCCGGCGTCGTGCACGGTGACCTGGGCCTGCGCCCGGTCGCCGAGGCCGTGGGCGCCGACGCGCGCGAGCCAGTCGCCCGCGAGCGTGCTCGACACGTACAGCGCGTCGAGCGGGCCGAGCACGACGCCGCCGCGCGCGGCCTCCGCCGGCACGGCGGGCGGCGTCGGGACGAAGCCCGCGGAGCGGCGCACGAGCCGGCGACGGCCGACGAGCACGAGCGTCAGCAGGACGACGCCGAGCACGATCCAGATCCCGGCCGCGACGGGCTGCGGCAGGTTCACGCCCCCACCCCCCGACCGGCCGCGACCGCCTCGACGGGCGCGCCGTCGAGCACGGTGGCCCGGCCCCGCAGGAACGTCGCGACGACCGCACCGGGCAGCTCGCGGCCCTGGAAGGGCGTGTTGGTGCTCGCGGTGGCCTGCCCGGCCCCGTCGACCACGCGCCGCGCGGCCGGGTCGACGAGCGTGACGTTGGCAGGCTCGCCGACCTCGAGCGGGCGGCCCTGGGCGCGCTCCCCCGTGTCGATGCGGCCGATGCGCGCGGGCGCGCTCGACAGCACGCGAGCGACGTCGGCCCACGTCATGCGGCCCGTGTCGACCATGGTCTGCTGCACGACGCTCAGCGCCGTCTCGAGGCCCGTCATGCCGAACGCGGCCGCGGCCCACTCGCAGTCCTTGTCCTCGCGCGCGTGCGGCGCGTGGTCGGTCGCGACGATGTCGATCGTGCCGTCGGCGAGGCCCTCGCGCACCGCCTCGACGTCCGCGGCCGTGCGCAGCGGCGGGTTGACCTTGAACGTCGGGTCGTAGCCGCGCGCCAGGTCGTCCGTGAGCACGAGGTGGTGCGGCGTGACCTCGGCCGTGACGTCGATCCCGCGGCCCTTGGCCCAGCGGACGATCTCGACCGAGCCGGCGGTCGAGAGGTGGCACACGTGCAGGCGCGAGCCCACGTGCTCCGCGAGGAGCACGTCGCGCGCGATGATCGCCTCCTCGGCGACCGCGGGCCAGCCCGCCAGGCCGAGCTCCGCCGACACGACGCCCTCGTTCATCTGGGCGCCCTCGGTGAGGCGAGGCTCCTGCGCGTGCTGGGCGACGACGCCGTCGAACGCCTTGACGTACTCGAGGGCGCGGCGCATGAGGATCGGGTCGTCGACGCACTTCCCGTCGTCCGAGAACACCCGCACGCGGGCCGCGGAGTCGGCCATCGCGCCGAGCTCGGCGAGCTGCTCGCCCGCGAGCCCGACGGAGACGGCGCCCACGGGGTGCACGTCGACCCAGCCCGCGTCGCGCCCGAGACGCCACACCTGCTCGACGACGCCCGCGGTGTCCGCGACCGGGGTCGTGTTCGCCATCGCGTGCACGGCCGTGAAGCCGCCCGCCGCCGCGGCGCGGGTGCCGGACGCGATCGTCTCGGCGTCCTCGCGCCCCGGCTCGCGCAGGTGGGTGTGCAGGTCGACCAGCCCGGGCAAGGCGACGAGGCCCGTCGCGTCGACGACGACGGTGCCGTCGTCGTCCGCGGCGCGCGCGGCGCCGACCGGGGCGAGCTCGGCGACCACGCCGTCCGCGAGGACGAGGTCGACGGGGTCGCCGCCCAGCGGGCGCGCGCCGCGCAGGACGTACGTGGTGGTTGCGGCGCTGCTCACGAGGCGGAGACCCTTTCGACGGCGGGGACGGGCTGGGCGGAGGGCAGGGGCGCGGCCGACGCCGCGGCGTCGGCCTCGTCGCTGCCCGCGAGGAGGAGGTAGAGCACGGCCATGCGCACGGCGACGCCGTTCGCGACCTGCTCGACGATCACCGCGCGCGGCGAGTCCGCCGCCTGCGCGGAGATCTCGAGGCCGCGGTTCATGGGGCCGGGGTGCAGGACGACGGCGTGCTCGGCGAGGAGCCCGAGGCGCCGAGCGTCGAGCCCGTACTTGCGGCTGTACTCGAGCGGGTTCGGGAAGAAGGCCCCGCCCCCCGCGCCGGCGCCGCTCATGCGCTCGCGCTGCACGCGCAGCATCATCACGGCGTCGGGGCCGCCGTGCGCCGTGTCTCCCGCGAGGGCCGCGTCCAGGTCGTAGGAGACCTCGCACGGCCACGTCTGGACGCCGACCGGCAGGAGCGTGGGCGGCGCGACGAGCGTCACGCGGGCCCCGAGCGTGTGCAGCAGGTGGACGTTCGAGCGCGCGACCCGCGAGTGCAGCACGTCGCCGACGATCGCGACGTGGCGCCCGTCGAGGCCCGCGCCGCGCGCCGCGGCGTCGTCGGGACCGCTCGCGCCCGGCGACGTCAGGCCCGTCCCGGTGAGGTGGCGGCGCAGCGTGTACGCGTCGAGGAGCGCCTGCGTCGGGTGCTGGTGCATGCCGTCGCCCGCGTTGACCACGGCCGCGTCGAGCCAGCCCGCGTGCGCGAGCAGGTGCGGGGCGCCCGACGCCTGGTGCCGCACGACGACCGCGTCCGCACCCATCGCCTGGAGCGTCAGCGCGGTGTCCTTGAGCGACTCGCCCTTGGACACGCTCGACCCCTTGGCCGAGAAGTTGATGACGTCCGCGGACAGCCGCTTCGCGGCGGTCTCGAAGGAGATGCGCGTGCGCGTGGAGTCCTCGTAGAAGAGATTGACGACCGTGCGACCGCGCAGCGTCGGGAGCTTCTTGATCTCGCGGGACTGCGTCGCGGCCATCTGGGCGGACGTGTCGAGGATGCGGATCGCGTCGGCACGCCCGAGGTCCTGGGTCGAGAGCAGGTGCCTCATGCGCGGGCCTCCCCGTCCTCGGAGGAGCCCGGCTGCGCAGCAGCGGGCCGGATGACCACCGCGTCGGCGGACGCGTCGCCCGCCGCGGGAGCGCCGTCGATCTCGGCGAGGCGCACGCTCACGCGCTCGGACGTCGACGTGGGCAGGTTCTTGCCCACGAAGTCGGGGCGGATCGGCAGCTCCCGGTGGCCGCGGTCGACGAGCGCCGCGAGCTGCACCGCGCGCGGGCGGCCGAGGTCGCTGATCGCGTCGAGCGCGGCCCGGATCGTGCGGCCGGAGTACAGGACGTCGTCGACGAGGACCACGACCTTGCCGTCGATCCCCGACGCGGGCAGGCGCGTCGCGCCGATCGTGCGCGTCGGGTGACGGTGCAGGTCGTCGCGGTACATCGTCACGTCGAGCTCGCCGACGATCGCGTGCGGGTCGGGCGCGCCGTCTGCCTCGATCGCGGCGAGACGCTCGGCGAGCCGGGCCGCGAGCGGGACGCCGCGCGTCGGGATGCCGAGGAGGACGAGGTCGTGGGCTCCCTTGTTGCGCTCCACGATCTCGTGGGCGATGCGCGTCAGCGCGCGGGAGATGTCCGCCGCCGTGAGGACGACGGTCCCGGCGGTCGGACCCGTCTCGGGGTCGGACCCCGGCCGGGGTGCGGATGGTGTGGGCACAGCAGCGCCAGAGCTCATGTCCGGCGACCTCCTTCCCCGCCTCACAGGACGGGCCTTAAAGGATGTCTGACGGTCACCCACCCTACCGCCGGTGGTCCGGCGGCCGGGTGCGCGTCCCGCCCGGTGGGACGCGGCGTCGGTCACACCCGTGACCGACGCCGCGCGAGGCGGCGCCCGGCCGCGGCCGGGCGCCGCGGTCAGGCCGTGATCGTCGGCTTCATCTCGACGATGCGCGCGAGCAGCCCGTTGACGAACGACGGCGAGTCGTCGGTCGACAGGGAGCGCGCGAGGTCGACGGCCTCGTCGATCGCGACGACGTCCGGGACGTCGTCGTTGAAGAGGATCTCCCAGCCGCCGATGCGCAGCAGCGCCCGGTCGACGGCGGGCATGCGCTCGAGCGTCCACCCGTGGGAGTACGTCTCGAGCAGCTCGTCGATGCGCTCGCGGTGGGCGAGCACGCCCTCGACGATGTCGACCGCGTACTGCGGCAGCGCGGTCTGCGCCGTCCCGGGGTCGGCGACGCGCTCCGCGAGGAGGGTCGTCGGGTCCACGTGACGCTGCTCCGCCTCGAAGAGGACGTCGAGCGCGCGCTTGCGCGCCTTGGTGCGTGCGGCCATGTCAGTCCGTCGTCTGTCCGTCGGTGCCGGCGGTCAGTCGTTCACGCGGCCGAGGTACGACCCGTCACGCGTGTCGACCTTGACCTTGGTGCCCTGCTCGAGGAAGAGCGGGACCTGGATCTGCGCGCCCGTCTCGAGCGTCGCGGGCTTGGTGCCGCCCGTCGAGCGGTCGCCCTGCAGGCCCGGCTCGGTGTACGTGATCTCGAGGACGACCGAGGCGGGCAGCTCGATGTAGAGCGGCTGGCCGTCGTTCGACGCGATGAGCACGTTCTGGTTCTCGAGCATGTAGTCCTTGGCGTCGCCCACGATCTCGGCACCGACCGTGATCTGGTCGTACGTCGAGGTGTCCATGAACACGTAGTCCGCGCCGTCCTGGTACAGGTACTGGAAGTCACGGCGGTCGACGTTGGCGGTCTCGATCTTGAGGCCGGCGTTGAACGTCTTGTCGATCGTCTTGCCCGTCATGACGTTCTTGATCTTGGTGCGGACGAACGCGCCACCCTTGCCGGGCTTGACGTGCTGGAACTCGATCACGGTCCACAGCTGGCCGTCGAGTCGCAGCACGGTGCCGTTCTTGATGTCGTTGGTGGTCGCCACGTTCGTCTTCCTGTCGGAGGGTCAGCGGTCCCGTCGACGCGCTGCCGCGTGCCGGGACGGCACGACGGGGCCACGAGAGCGGGATGCGGAAATGGGCCTTGACGATCTTACCGGAGCGCGGCGAGGACCGCGTTCGCCACGACGCCCAGGGTCGCCGCCCAGCACATCGAGGCGAGCGTCCCGATGACGAAGCGCTCCGACGCGACGGGGTGCTCACGCAGCTCGGGGTAGCGGCCCAGGCCCTTGATCGCGACGACGAAGGCGATGCCGCCCGGCTCGCCCGCGAGGAGGCAGCCGGTGATCGCGAACCGCTCGAGGATCCCGATCCACGTCCCGCCGCGCAGGGCCTTGACGGCCTCCGTCCCGATCGGCCCCGTCGTCGGAGGGGGCGGCGGGGGCACCGGGACGGCCGCCGGGTCCGCCGGGGCACCACGCCGCGGCCGGCCGGCGCGGCCCGGGGCGGCGGAGCCGCCCGCACGCGCCGCCGCGCGCAGGACCCCCTGGGTCACGGGGCCGCCGCCGAGGACGCTCGCGGCGAGCGCGACCACCCAGACGAGCACCACGAGCACGACCGTCACCGGGTCCGTCACGCCTTCTCCTCCTGCCGATCCGCCGGCGGCCCCTCGTGGAGCTCGCCCAGCAGCCTCGCGACCACGGGCCGCGCCGCCGCCTCCTCGGGCCACAGCGCGGTGCGCAGCCGCTGGCTGACCGCCTGCTCGGACACGCCGAGCGCGCGAGCCACATCCTTCTGGGTCCCACCCACACGCGCCAGCGCGTCGACGGCCTCCCACCCGGGCGCGGTGCGCCGGTCCACGACGGCCGCGAGGAGGCGCAGGAGCGCCTCGACCTCCGCGGCGCGCGCCGCGGGCTCCCCGCGAACGGCGACGGGCGCCGTGGCCGCGCGCGACTTCGCCTGCTCGACCGCCTCGCGGGCGCGCACGAACGCCGTGCCCGACGCCTCGCGCGAGACCGCGGGCAGCGGCTCGTCGACCGGCCCGACGCCGAGGCCGACGCTCCAGCCGCCGTCGCGCAGGAGGTCGAGCACGACCTCGACGACGGCCTCCGGGTCGTCGAGGACACCCTGGACCTCGTCGCCGACCGTCCGGGCGAACGGGACGACGACGCCGCGGCCCGCCAGCATCTCGTCGAGCCGCGCGAGCACCTCGGGGACGCGGTCGGGACGACCTGTGCTCCCCCGCTGGTCGACAGTCAGTACGTACATGACATCAAGGCTAGACCCTTGTTCGTCGACCATCAAGCCCTGAGGCTTGATCAGGGCAGATCAGGCCTGGCTCGCGCGCAGGCGCGCGGCGACGGCCTCGAGCGCGAGCCGGTAGGAGTCGAACCCGAAGCCCGCGACCGTGCCGGTCGCGACCGCCCCCACGACGGAGTGGCTGCGGAACGCCTCGCGCGCCGCCGGGTTGCTGAGGTGGACCTCGACCAGCAGCAGGCCGGACGTCGTGACCTGCGCGGCGGCGTCGCGCACCGCGTAGGAGTAGTGCGTGAACGCGGCCGGGTTGAGCACGACGTGGGCCCGCGCGTCGACGGCCTCGTGCAGCCAGCCGACGAGCTCGGACTCGTCGTCGGTCTGCCGCACGTCGACGGCGAGGTCGAGCGCGCTCCCCCACGTCGTCGCCGACTCGCGGAGGTCCGCCATCGAGGCCGAGCCGTAGATCTCCGGCTCGCGCACGCCGAGCCGGCCGAGGTTGGGTCCGTTGAGGACGAGCACGCGTTCCATGGCGCCCGAGCCTAGCCGTGCCGGAGCGAGCGACGGCGACACGTCCGGGGCCGCTCCCGACGGGCGACGGATCACGGCCTCGGGCAGGCTGGCGGGGTGACCCTCAGCGCTGCCCGCCCCCGACCTCCGGCACGGCACCCGCACCTGCGCTCCGCGCCCGTCCCCGCGCCGTCCGGCGCGCGTCCGCGGACAGCAGCATGAGCGCGACGCGCTACCTCGACGCCCCGTTCGCGGCGCTCGCGCACCGCGGCTTCTCGCGCGACGGCCTGGAGAACTCGATGGCGGCGTTCGCGGCGGCCCGCGAGCTGGGGCTCCGGTACGTCGAGACGGACGCCCACGCGACGTCGGACGGCGTCGCCGTGGCGCTCCACGACGCCTCGCTGGACCGGACGACCGACGCGCGCGGCCTGGTCGCCGACCTCCCGTGGCGCACGGTGCGCACCGCCCGGATCGGCGGTCGCGAGCCGGTACCGTCGCTGGAGGATGTCCTCGGGACGTGGCCGGACCTCCGCGTGAACGTCGACGTCAAGTCGGCCGCGGCGGCCGAGCCCGTCGCGCGCGCGATCGAGCGCACGCGCACGCACGACCGCGTGTGCGTCGCGTCGTTCGCCGCGTCGCGGCGAGAGGCGACCGTGGCGCGGCTCTCGCGCCCCGTGACCGTGTCCGGCGCGCGAGGCGCGGTCGTGGGCATGCTGCTCGCGGGGCGCGCGCGGGCGGACGCGCTCGCTCGCCTCGCGGCCCGCTCGGTCGACTGCCTCCAGGTGCCGGTGCGCGAGGGCTGGGTCCGGGTCGTGGACTCGGCGTTCGTGCGGGCCGCGCACCGGGCCGGCGTCGCGGTGCACGCCTGGACGGTCAACGACGCGCCGACGATGCACCGGCTGCTCGACCTCGGGGTCGACGGGATCGTCACCGACCGCTCGGACGTGCTGCGCGACGTGCTCCGCGGCCGGGGGCTCTGGGCCTGACCCGCCGAGGATCCGTCAGAGGGCGATCGGCCCCCGGCCCACCGGCGCGTCCGCCGCGACCTCCGCGTAGGCCGCGGCGAGGAGCGTCGGGTCCGGGCCCTCGAGGCGCGTCGGGCGGGCGACGTCGTCGAGCACGACGAAGCGCAGGAGGTCGCCGCGCGACTTCTTGTCGCGGCGCATCGCGGACAGCAGCTGCTCCCACCGGTCGCCCCGGTAGGTGAGGGGCAGCCCGAGCGAGCCGAGGATCGCGCGGTGGCGATCGACGACCGCGTCGTCCAGCTTCCCGGCGAGGCGCGAGAGCTCGGCGGCGAACACCATGCCGACGGAGACGGCCGCGCCGTGGCGCCACTGGTAGCGCTCGGTGAGCTCGACGGCGTGGCCCAGCGTGTGGCCGTAGTTGAGGATCTCGCGCAGCCCGGCCTCCTTGAGGTCCTCCCCCACGACGCGCGCCTTGACCGCGACCGAGCGCTCGACGAGCTCGGCGACGACGGCCCAGGTCTCGTCTGCCGTCGGCCGGGTGCCCCATGCGGCGAGCGCGTCGGCGTGCGCCTCGACGAGATCGAGGATGCGCTCGTCCGCGATGAACCCCGTCTTGACGACCTCCGCGAGCCCCGCGACGAAGTCCCAGCGCCCGAGCGACTCCAGGGCCGCGAGGTCGCACAGGACGCCCGCCGGCGGGTGGAACGCGCCGACGAGGTTCTTGCCCTCGGCAGTGTTGATGCCGGTCTTGCCCCCGACCGCGGCGTCGACCATCGCGAGGAGCGTCGTCGGCACGTGCACCACGCGGATGCCGCGCAGCCACGTCGCGGCGACGAAGCCGCCGAGGTCCGTCGTCGCGCCGCCGCCGACCGTGACGACCGCGTCCGTGCGCGTGAAGTCCAGCTGCCCGAGCACGCCCCACAGGAATGCGGCCACCTGAGCGGTCTTGGCCTCCTCGGCGTCCGGCACCTCCGCGACGTATGCCTCGTAGCCCGACGCCTTGAGGTCCTCGTGGACGACCTCGGCCGTCGCGGCGAGGGCCGCGGGGTGCACGACGAGCACCCGGCGTACCGAGTCGCCGAGCATCGCGGGCAGCTCGCCGAGCAGGTGGCGCCCCACGACGACGTCGTACGGCTGCTCGCCCGCGACCCGCACGCGCGTCGGCGCGGCAGCGGCCGGGTCCTGGGCGGGGGTGGTGGCGTCGGGGGTCACGCGTTCTCCTGTTCGACCGGGGTGCCGGCGGGGTCGGCCGGCGCGGGTGCGGGCGTCGTGCGCCCCGGGGTGCCGGGCACGGCGTCGCCCGCGAGGAGCCCGCGGATCTCGCGCGCGACCTGGGCGGGCGTGCGCGCGTCGGTGACGACGTGCAGCGTCGAGACGCGCTCGTAGACGGGGCGACGCGCCTCCATGAGGGCGGCCCAGCGCGCCCGCGGGTTGCCGAGCAGGAGCGGGCGCGCCTGGTTGAGGCCGACGCGCGGCGCGGCGTGCGCGAGGCTCACGTCGAGGAACACGACCGTCCCGCCCGCGGCGACGTACGCCGCGAGCGCGGTCTGCGTGTGCTCGTCGAGCACCGCGCCGCCGCCCAGGGCGAGGACGCCGTCGTGCGTCGCGAGCGCGGTCGTCACGGCCTCACGCTCCAGCTCGCGGAAGTGCGGCTCGCCGTGGTCGACGAAGATGTCCGCGACCGGCTTCCCGGCCGTGGTCTCGACGTCGACGTCCGTGTCGCGCTGCGCGAGGCCGAGCAGCTCGGCCAGGTGGCGCGCGACGGTCGACTTCCCGCTGCCGGGCGGGCCGACCAGCACGACGACCGGGCGGGTCCCCGGGGCGACGGGCGTCATCAGCGCTGCAGCTCGGGGATCGCGGCGAGGTACGCCTCGGCGTTCCGGCGGACCTCCGCGACGGAGTCGCCGCCGAACTTCTCGAGCGCCTGCTCGGCGAGCACGAGCGCGACCATCGCCTCGGCGACGACCGCCGCGGGCGGGACCGCGCACACGTCGGAGCGCTGGTGCTGGGCCTTGGCGACGTCGCCGGTGACGACGTCGACCGTCGCGAGCGCGCGCGGCACCGTCGAGATCGGCTTCATGGCGGCGCGCACGCGCACCACCTCGCCGTTCGACATGCCGCCCTCGACGCCGCCGGCGCGGTTGCTGCGACGGTGGATGCGGCCGTCGGCGCCGCGCTCGATCTCGTCGTGCGCGGCGGACCCGCGGCGGCGCGCGGTGCGGAAGCCGTCGCCGACCTCGACGCCCTTGATCGCCTGGATCCCCATGAGGACGGCGGCGAGGCGCGCGTCGAGGCGACGGTCGCTCTGCGCGTAGGTGCCCAGTCCGGAGGGGACCCCGTACGCGAGCACCTCGACGACGCCGCCGAGGGTGTCTCCCGCCTTCTGGCACTCGTCGATCTCCGCGACCATGGCCGCGGCGGCGTCCGGGTCGAAGCAGCGCACCGGGTCGGCGTCGAGCGCGGCGACGTCGTCGGGGCCGGGCACCGGCGCGTCCTCGGGGACCTCGACCGGCCCGATCGCGACGACGTGCGACACGAGCCGGACGCCGAGCGCCTGCTCGAGGAACTTCGCCGCGGCCGTGCCGAGCGCGACGCGCGTCGCCGTCTCGCGCGCCGAGGCGCGCTCGAGCACGGGGCGCGCGTCCTCGAAGCCGTACTTGCGCATGCCGACGAGGTCGGCGTGCCCCGGGCGGGGCCGGGTGAGCGGGCGGTTGCGCGCGATCTCCCGGACGTCGCCCGTCCCGGCGTCGACGAGCAGGGCCTCGGGCGGCACCGGGTCGGACGACATGACGTCGACCCACTTGGGCCACTCGGAGTTCGCGATCTCGATGGCCAGCGGCCCGCCCTGGGTCACGCCGTGGCGCAGGCCGCCGAGGACGCGCAGCTCGTCCTGCTCGAACTTCTGCCGCGAACCGCGGCCGTACCCGAGGCGGCGGCGCGCGAGCGCGGCGCGCACGTCGTCCGTCGTGAGCTCGACGCCCGCGGGCAGCCCGTCGAGGATCCCGACCAGGGCCTCACCGTGCGACTCACCCGATGTCAACCAACGCAGCATGATCGCCATCCTCCCACGTCGGCGCGCCCGTCCCGGCGGGCGCCCGCAGTACGGACCGACGGCGGTCGAGGGCTGCTGAGCTGACGCCGCGGCCCGCGCCGTGCCCGCCGACGCGGCGGTCTGTGGACGACGACGTCCCACGTCGCCGCGCGCGCGCTACGGTGCCTCGCATGGTCCAGCAGGGGGACGGGACGAGGCACGCCGCGGCATCGCTCCGCGGGTCGGGTGACGACGAACCGGACGAGGCACGGGAGGCCGTGGTCACCGCGGGTGCGCCGAGGTCGTGGGGACGACGCCGTCGCGCCGACCTCGCTCGCGAGCTCCGGGTCGCGGGCCGGGCGGGTGGAGCGCTCGCGCTGCTCGCGGCGCTGGCCGCGGCGTGGTGGTCGGGCCCGTCGTGGGCGACGCCCGCCCTCGTGGTCGTTGCCGCGGCCGGTGCGCTGCTCGCCGTGGTCGACGCACGCACCTATCGCCTGCCGGACGTGATCGTGCTCCCGACGGGGGTCGCGGTCGTCGTGCTGCTCGCGGTCGCGTCGCTCGCGGCGGGCGACGGGGAGCCGCTCGTCCGCGCGCTCGCCGGGGGCGCCGTGGGCTTCTGCGCCTACGCCGCGCTGCGGCTCGCGCACCCGCCCGGGCTGGGGTTCGGCGACGTGAAGCTCGCCGGCACGCTCGGCACCCCGCTCGCGTGGCTGGGGTGGGCCGAGCTCGTCGCCGGGCTCCTCCTGCCGTTCCTGCTCGGCGGGGCGTGGGCGCTCGGGCTGGTGATCTCGCGGCGCGCTCGCCGCGACACCGCGGTGGCCTTCGGCCCCTTCATGGTGCTCGGCGCGGGCGTCGCTGCCGGCTGGGGGCAGACGACGACCGGCGCGGTCCTCGGCGGCTGAGCGCCCCGGCGGGCTCAGACCGGGGCGCCGAGCGCGGAGCCGAGCGCGCGGTCCATCGTCGCCAGCGGCGCCGTCCTGCCCGTCATGAGCCGCACCTGCTCGGCCGCCTGGTGCAGGAGCATGCGCTCGCCGCCGACGACGGTGCCGCCGCCCGCGGTCCAGGCGACGGACAGCGCGGTGGGCCGGGGGTCGTAGACGACGTCGAGGAGGACCCCGCCGGGCGTCGCCCCGGCCCGGGACAGCGCGTCCGCCACCGGGTCGGCGGCACGCGACGGCAGGGTCGCAACGACGGCGTCCGTGCCGGCGAGGCGGTCGAGGAGCGCGGGCGACGCCGGGTCCAGCACCTCGAACCGCGGCTCGACGCCCATCCGGTGCGCGGCGCGCTGGAGACTGCCCGTGCGCCCGAGCGAGCGCACGAGGACGGTCGGCGCCGCGCAGCCCAGCTGCGCGAGCGCGGCGAGCGTCGAGGCGGCGGTCGCCCCGGCGCCCAGCACGACGGCGGAGCGCACCTCCCGCTCCCCCAGTCCTTCGCGCAGCGCCGCCACGAGGCCGTGCACGTCGGTGTTCGTCCCGACGAACGTCGGTCGCGTCCCGCCCGTGGGCTGCACCACGAGCGTGTTGACCGCCCCGACGACGTTCGCGAGCGGGTCGACGTGGTCCAGCAGCGGGATCACGGCGTGCTTGAGCGGCATGGTGAGGCTCAGACCCGCCCACGAGGCGTCGAGGCCGTTGACGAAGGCCGGGAGCTGCTCCTCGGTCGTGTCGATCGCCTCGTACGACCACCCGTCCAGCCCGAGCGCGTCGTACGCGGCACGGTGCAGCACCGGGGACAGCGAGTGCGCGACGGGGTGACCGAGGACGGCCGCCCGTCGCGGCGGGCGCGTCGCGCTCACCCCTCGTTCTCCTCCAACCACTGCCGGTACTCCTGCTTGAACTGCTCGAACTCCGCGTACTTGTCGGTGAACTTCGTCTCTCCGGTGTCCAGGTTCACGGTGACGTACCAGAGCCACGGACCCTCCGGCGCGTTGAGGACGGCCTCGACGCTCTCCCGGCTCGGGCTCCCGATCGGGGTCGGGGGCAGCCCCTTGTGGACGCGCGACGCGTACGGGAGGTCGGGATTCTGGAACTCCTCGGTCGTGATCTGGCCGGCCGGCTTGCCCAGCCCGTAGACGTCGATCGCGTCCATGCCGAGCGGCATGCCGTCCTCGATGCGGTTGTAGATCACTCGAGCGACCTTCTGCCGCTGCTCCGCGTTCTTGCCCTCCCACTCGACGATCGACGCCATCGTGAGCACCTCTTGGAAGCGCTCGGGCGCGACGCCGAGCTCGGCGAGCTCGCTCGTGGTCTGGCTCACCATGCCCTGGATGATCCCCGTGGCGGTGACGTCGCCCGGCTCGAGGACGTACGTCGTCGGGTAGAGCCAGCCCTCGTAGTTGCCGTTCGCCTCGGCGGGCAGCCCCGTGGCGGCGGTGTCGGCCATGGCCGCCTCGAACTCCGCGACGGAGATTCCCGTGACGGAGGACGACCGCTCGAGGATCTGCTTGACGGTGTAGCCCTCGGGGATCGTGATCTTCGTCTCGACGCGCGAGTCGTTCGCCACGAGACGCGCGACGGCGTCCTTCGCGGACATCCCGAGGAGCAGCGTGTGCGTGCCCGGCTGGATCTTGCCGGCGTTCGGGTTCTCCTCGAACGCGCTGGCGAACGCCGCGGAGCTCGCGACGACGCCCGCCTCGGTGAGCACGGCCCCCATGTCGCGGCCCGTGGACCCGGGCTCGATCACGACGTCGACGGGCTCGGTCCCCGGGCCGTCGAAGTCCTTCGCCTCGAGCGGGTTCGCGAACCCGAAGAGGTCGGAGGCGTTGTTGAGCAGGAGGTAGCCCGCTCCGCCCACCACGAGGAGCGAGACGAGCAGGACCACGAGGGCCCGGCGGCGCCGGCGCTGGCGTCGCTTCTTCGCGGCCCGGCGCGCGCGCTGCTCGGCGCGCGAGGAGCGCGCGGGCTGCTGCTCGCCCTGGACTGCGGGCCGTTCGAACAGGTCGGTCACGGTCGGTGGTCTCCTGTCGGGTCTACAGGTTCTCCGGCGCGCACCCCCGCGCCCCGCTCGGCCTCGAGAGCGGATTGCAGAATGATAACGGCGGCGGCCTGGTCGACGACGCTCCGGTGCTTGCGCCCGGCGCGTCCCGACGCGTGCAGCGCCTGGTGGGCGCTGACGGTCGTCATCCGCTCGTCGACGAGGTGCACCGGCACCGGTGCGACGACGCGAGCCACCGCACCAGCGTACGCCCGCGCGCCCTGGGCGGCGGCGCCCTCCCCGCCCGAGAGGTGCCGCGGCAGGCCCACGTACACGACCTGGGCGTTGCGCTCGTCGACCTCGGCCGCGATGCGGGCGACGTCGGCGGGGACCGCCGCGCCGCCGCGGGTGTCGCGCGCGAGGGTCTCGACGGGGGTCGCGACGAGCCCGTCGGGGTCGCTCGCAGCCAGGCCGACGCGGACGCTGCCCACGTCGACGCCGAGGCGCGCCCCCCGCGGGAGGGGGGCGCGCCCGTCGTCGGCGGGCTGCACGGGCAGGCCGGTCACGCGCCGGCCGCGGCGCCGTCGCGCACGCCCCGGAGGGCGGCGGGCAGCGCGGACACGTCCGTGCCGCCGCCCTGGGCCATGTCGTCCTTGCCGCCGCCACCGCCGCCGAGCGTCTGGGCCGCGGCCTTGGCGAGCACGCCGGCGCGCAGCCCGGCCGCGCGCGCGGAGGCGTTCGTCACGACGACGACCTGCGGGCGGCCCTTGGCGACGCCGCCGACGGCCACGACCGCAGGCTCCGCCTCGCCGAGCCGGCCGCGCACGTCGAGCGCGAGCGCGCGCAGGTCGTCCGCGGACGCGACCTCGCCGGCGTCGTGCACGACGACGCGCGTGCCGCCCACGAGCTCCGCCCCGGTGGCGAGCGTGCCGGCCGCCGCGAGGAGCTGCGCCTGCCGGAGCTGGGCGAGCTCCTTCTCGGCGTCGCGCAGGCGCGACACGAGCGTGCTCACGCGGTCGGGCAGCTCCTCGGTCCGCACGTTGAGCAGGCCCGTGAGCTGGCCCACGAGCGCGTGCTCCTTCGCCTGGAAGCCGTACGCGCCGTCCCCGACGAGCGCGTCGACGCGCCGCACGCCCGAGCCGATCGACGACTCGCCAAGCAGCGTGACGAGGCCGAGCTGGCCCGTGCGCTGCACGTGCGTGCCCGCGCAGAGCTCGCGCGACCAGTCGCCGCCGATGGAGACGACACGCACGGTGTCGCCGTACTTCTCGCCGAACAGCGCCATCGCCCCCAGGGCGCGCGCCTCGGTGATCGGCATGAGCTGGTCGGTGACCTCGAGGTTCTCCTGGAGCTGGGTGTTGACCCGCTCCTCGATCTCCGAGAGCGCGCCCGAGGGCACGGCGGACGAGCGGCGGAAGTCGAAGCGGATGCGGCTGGGCGCGTTCTCCGACCCGGCCTGCGTCGCGTCCTTGCCGAGCGACTCCTGGAGCGCCTTGTGGATCATGTGCGTCGCCGAGTGGGCGCGGCTGATCGCCTTGCGGCGGTCGCGGTCGATCGTCGCGGTTCCGGGGTCGCCGAGCGCCGCGGTGCCCTCGACCAGGCGGCCGCGGTGCACCGACAGGCCCTTGATGGGGCGCTGCACGTCGTCGACCTCGATGGTCGCGCCGCCGTCGAGCACGATCGTGCCGTGGTCGGCGAGCTGGCCACCGGCCTCCGCGTAGAACGGGGTGCGGTCGAGCACGACCTCGACGTCCGCCGGGGCCGTCGCGGCCGGGGCGGGGACGCCGTCGACCAGCAGGCCGGCGACGCGCACCGCCGCGGACGACTCGGTGTACCCGAGGAACTCCACGGGCGCCGCGAGCTCGGACGCGAGCGACTCGTACGCGGCCGTGTCGACGCCGCCGGAGCGCTTCGCGAGCGCGTCGGCGCGCGCCCGCTGGCGCTGCTCGGTCATGAGCGCGCGGAACGCCTTCTCGTCGACCTGGACGCCCTGCTCGGCGGCCATCTCAAGCGTGAGGTCGATCGGGAAGCCGTAGGTGTCGTGCAGCGCGAACGCCTGGTCGCCGCCGAGCAGCGGCGTCCCGCCCGAGCCGGCCGCGGCCTTCGCCCGCGACACGGCGGTGTCGAGGATCGTCGTGCCGGCCGTGAGCGTGCGACGGAACGCGTCCTCCTCGGTGTAGGCGACGTCGGAGATGCGCGCGAAGTCCGTCGCGACCTCCGGGTACGACGGCGCCATCGCGTCGCGGCTCACCGGGAGCAGCGCGGGCATGGCGCGGTCCTCGACGCCGAGCAGGCGCATCGCGCGCACCGAGCGGCGCAGCAGACGGCGCAGCACGTAGCCGCGGCCCTCGTTGGACGGGCGCACGCCGTCGCTCATGATCATGAGCGCCGAGCGGACGTGGTCGGCCACGACGCGCATGCGGACGTCGTCCTCGTGGTTCGCGCCGTAGCGCTTGCCCGAGAGCGCCTCGGCCGCGGTGATGACGGGGAACACCTCGTCGATCTCGTAGAGGTTGTCCTTGCCCTGGAGCAGGTAGGCGACGCGCTCCAGGCCCATGCCCGTGTCGATGTTCTTGCGCGCGAGCTCCGAGACGATCCGGAACTCCTCCTTGGACTTCACGTCGTCGATCGCGTACTGCATGAAGACGAGGTTCCAGATCTCCAGGTAGCGGTCCTCGTCGACGACGGGGCCACCCTCCTGGCCGAACTCCGGACCGCGGTCGATGTAGATCTCCGAGCACGGGCCCGCGGGGCCGGGCTGGCCCGTGGACCAGTAGTTGTCCTTCTTGCCGCGGGCCTGGATGCGCTCGTCCGGCAGGCCGGCGATGCGCTTCCAGAGCTGCCGCGCCTCGTCGTCGTCGTGGTAGACGGTGACCCACACGCTCTCGGGGTCGAAGCCGTACTTCCCCTCCTCGCGCGCGCCCGTGACGAGGTCCCAGGCGTAGGTGATCGCGCCTTCCTTGAAGTAGTCCCCGAACGAGAAGTTGCCGTTCATCTGGAAGAACGTGCCGTGACGCGTCGTCTTGCCGACCTCGTCGATGTCGAGGGTGCGCACGCACTTCTGGACGCTCGTCGCGCGGTCCCACGGCGGGGTCTGCTCCCCCGTCATGTACGGGATGAACGGGACCATGCCCGCGATGGTGAACAGCGTGGACGGGTCCGGGGAGACGAGCGACGCCGACGGCACGACGGTGTGGTCGCGGTCGGCGAAGTAGTCGAGCCAGCGCTTGCGGATCTCGGCGGTGCGCATGATGTCCTTCGGAAAGAGGTCGGTGGTCGTGCGGGGTGGTGCGGTGGGCGCCGCGGGCTCGGCGTCCTAGAAGGAGTAACCGAGCAGGTCCTCGACGTCGTCCGTGTCGTCGAAGGCGTGCCGGTCGGCGCCGGCGGGGCGCGCGTGGCGTCCGGCCGCGCGACGCGCGCGGACGGCGTCCGGGTCCTCCTGGCCCTCGGCGAGCAGCGCCGCCATGAGCTCCTGCTCGCGGGCGTCGCGCGCGAGCGCGAACTCCGTGCGGAAGTCGCGGGCGATCTCGACGACCTTCTCGCCGAGGCCGTTCACCTGCTCCGTCGCCTGGTCCACGAGCGACGCCGGCGCGTAGCGCGCGAGGACCTTCTTGCCGCGCACGACGACCACGACCGTGATCGCGACCCCGACGCCGATCCAGAAGACCCGGCGCATCAGCGCGACCCCTCGGCGCGGCTCGCGGAGCTGCCCGACGACCGTCGGCCGCCGAACGAGCGCGCGGCAGCCTGGCGCACGCCGTACGTGAACGCGGCGACCTTGACCAGCGGCGCACCGAACGTGGCGGCGTACAGGCCCGTGAGCGCGGAGACGTTCTCGCTCACCTGGGCGGCCGACGTGGTGATGGTGTCGACCTTGACGAGCTGGCTGTTCGTCGTGGCGACGGTCGTCGCGGCCTCGTCGAGGATCGGCACCGAGTGGTCGGTGACCTCCTTGATGCTCGCGCGCGCCTCGTCGAGCACGCGGCCGAGCTTGAGGAGCGGCACCGCGAGCAGGCCGACGAGCAGCACGAACGCGACGGCTGCGATGAGGCCGGCCACATCTCCCAGGGACATTCTTCCTCCAGTGCCAGTCACGGTGCCGCGGGCGCGGCACCCGCGCGCCGTGCGCGCGGGACGGTCGTCGCCGCGGGCTCCTCGCGGACGTACCCACGGCTCCGCGAAACACTACCCGCACCAGGGCGGGGACCGTCGTCGGGCGCGGCACGACGGCGCCCTTGCGGGGGCGGGCCGAGGCACCGGCCCGGACGCACGAACGCCCCGCTCGCCGACGAAGCGGTGAGCGAGGCGTCCGGGGCAGAAATCAGCGAGCGTAGTACTCGACGACGAGCTGGACCTCGCACTGCACGGGGACCTCGGCGCGCTTCGGGCGACGCGTGAGCACCGCGCTGAGCTTCTCGAGCTGGACGTCCAGGTAGCCCGGGACGGCCGGCAGCACGTCGCGGTGCGCGCCCGCGGCCGCGACCTGGAACGGCGTCGTCGCCTGGCTCTTCGGCTTGACCTGGAGGGTCTGGCCGGGCTTCACGCGGAACGACGGGCGGTCCACGATCTTGCCGTCGACGAGGATGTGGCGGTGCGTGACCGCCTGGCGCGCCTGCAGGATGGTGCGGGCGAAGCCGGCGCGGAGCACGAGGGCGTCGAGACGCATCTCGAGGTTCTCGACGAGCGCCTCACCGGTCAAGCCCTTGTCCTTGCGGGCGTCCTCGTACGCACGCGCGAGCTGCTTCTCGCGGAGCATGTACTGGGCGCGCAGACGCTGCTTCTCGCGGAGACGGACCGCGTAGTCCGACTCGGTGCGGCGGCGGGCGCGGCCGTGCTCACCCGGGGGGTACGGGCGCTTCTCGAAGTGCTTGACGGCCTTCGGGGTGAGGGCGATGCCCAGGGCGCGGCTCAGGCGGACCTGGCGGCGCGAGCGCTTGACAGACGTCACAGCGGTATCTCATTCCTGTCGTTCGGGTTCTGACGTCACACCTGGTCCCGAGAACCGGGTCCGGGTGCGGGACCAGCCGATGGACCGCGCGCTCCACCGCGAGGAGGAGCGAGGGGTCGGGGCCGAGGTCCCAGGTGGTCGCCGCGAAGGCAACCTGAGAAGTCTACCGCACGTGGGGCGCCGTGGTCCCCGCCCCCGTCAGCGCGCGGGGCCGTCCTGGTCGAGGATGTCGCGGATGCGCCCGAGGCGCTCCGTGACCTGCCGCTCGTACCCGCGGTCCGTGGGCGTGTAGTACCGCGATCCGACGAGGGAGTCCGGCAGGTACTGCTGCGCCGCGACACCGTGCGGCGCGTCGTGCGCGTACCGGTAGCCCGCGCCGTGCCCCAGCTGCTTGGCACCAGGGTAGTGCGCGTCGCGCAGGTGCGGCGGGACGGAGCCCGCCCTCCCGGCCCGCACGTCCGCGAGCGCCGCGTCGATCCCGAGGTAGGCGGCGTTCGACTTGGGGGCGGTCGCGAGGTGCACGACGGCCTCGGCGAGGACGATGCGTCCCTCGGGCATGCCGATGAGCTGGACGGCCTGGGCGGCGGCGACGGCGGTCTGTAGTGCCGAGGGGTCGGCCATGCCGACGTCCTCCGCGGCGGCGATGACGATGCGGCGGGCGATGAAGCGCGGGTCCTCCCCCGCCGCGATCATGCGGGCGAGGTAGTGCAGCGAGGCGTCGACGTCGGAGCCCCGCATCGACTTGATGAACGCGGACACGACGTCGTAGTGCTGGTCGCCGTCGCGGTCGTACCGCACGGCGGCGACGTCGACGGCGCGCTCGACCGCGTCGAGGTCGACGGGCACCGGCGGGGGGCCGGCGTCGGGCGTGCCGCTCCCCGCACCCTCCGGGAGCGCGGCGTCGTCGTCGGCCGGGACGGCCGTCGCGGGCACGGGCACCGGGGCGTCGGACAGCGCGGCGCCGGCGGCGGCCTCGAGCACGGTGAGCGCCTTGCGCGCGTCGCCGCCAGCGAGGCGTACGAGGTGGTCCTCGGCCTCGTCGGTGAGCGCGACGAGGCCGCCCAACCCTCGCTCGTCGGCGACGGCGCGCCGCACGAGGGCGCGGACGTCGTCGTCCCCGAGGGGCTGGAGCGTGAGCAGGAGCGAGCGGGAGAGCAGGGGCGAGTTCACGGAGAAGCTCGGGTTCTCCGTGGTCGCCGCGACGAGCGTGACCCAGCGGTTCTCGACGCTGGGCAGGAGCGCGTCCTGCTGGGACTTGGAGAAGCGGTGCACCTCGTCGATGAAGAGGACGGTCTCCTCGCCGCCGGTGGCGAGGCGGCGCCGGGCGTCCTCGACGACGGTGCGCACGTCCTTGACGCCCGCGGTCACGGCGGAGAGCTCGACGAAGCGGCGGCCGGAGGCGGTCGCGATGAGGTAGGCGAGCGTCGTCTTCCCGGTGCCGGGCGGGCCCCAGAGGATGACGGAGCCGGGCGCGGCGCGGCCGCCGGACGCGTCGCTCTCGCTGCCGGACCGGATGAGCCGCCGCAGGGGCGAGCCGGGCACGAGGAGGTGGGACTGGCCCGCGACCTCGTCGAGGGTGGCGGGGCGCATGCGCACGGCGAGCGGGGCCCCCGGTCCGGGTCGCGGCGTGCCCTGCGCGCCGGACGTGGCGGCACCGAAGAGGTCGCCGCCGAAGAGATCACCGGTGGACATGGCTCGAGCCTACGCACCGCCGCCCACGCGGCGGTGCCGGGTCGAGGAGGTCGGGTGAACGTCTGTCCCCGGGGCGTGGGGGATCTGACACGCGGCGCGGGCGGGTGGGATGCTGGCGCTCGTGTTCTCGAGCCTCGGTCGTCGTGTCGCCCGCCACCCGCGTCTCACCGTCGTCGTGTGGGTCCTGCTGACAGCGCTCGGCTTCGCGCTGGCGCTGTTCGGCGTCCACGGGGAGAGCGTGTTCGACCGTGTGACGACGGGCGCGCCGACGATCCCGGGCTCGGACAGCGAGCGGGCGTCGCAGGTCCTCGCGGAGAACGACGAGGGCGGGACGGAGATCACGCTCCTGGTGTCCGGCGTCGACCCGGCGGACCCCCAGGTCGTGGAGGCGATGACGGGGGTCGACGCCGACCTCGTCGCCATCGAGGGCGTGGACACGGTCATCGACCCGTACGTGATCCCGGGCGGCGTGGAGGACCCCGCGGCGCAGTCGCTCGTCGCGCAGGACGGGCGCGGCTTCCTCTCGGTCGTGACGCTGCGCACCGACCTCGACGCCGAGCGCACCGACGCGGTCGCGGACCGCGTCGTGGAGCAGCTCGAGGCCGTGCCGGGCGTGCTCGCGGACGCCGCCCCGGAGGCGGCGGGCGACGCGACGGGCCTCGTGGGGTCGAACGGGCTTATCGTCGAGGCGATCACGAGCCAGGTGAAGGAGGACCTCACGACGGGTGAGGCCGTCGCCCTCCCCGTGGCGCTGCTCATCATGGTGCTCGTCTTCGGCGGCTTCCTCGCCGCGGCGATGCCGATGGCCGGGGCCGTCGCGTCGATCGGTGCGGGTCTCGGGGTGCTGCTGGGCCTGACGTACGTGCTCGACGTCGACGCCTCCATCGTCAACGTCGTCACCCTGCTCGGCCTGGGCCTGTCCATCGACTACGGGCTGCTCGTGGTGTCGCGGTTCCGGGAGGAGCTGCACCGGCTGATCGAGGCGGGCGACGACCCGTCGCTGCGCCGGCGGCGCGGCGACGGCGTGGTGCACGCAGCACTGGTGCGCACCATGGAGACCGCGGGTCGCACGGTCGCGTTCTCGGCGCTGACGGTCGCGATCTCCATCGCGGGGCTCATGGTGTTCCGTCCCGACATCCTGCGCGCGGTCGGCGCGGCCGGGCTCGGCGTCGTGCTCGTGGCCGTCGCGACGGCGCTCACCCTCGTCCCGGCGCTGCTCGCGTACTCGGGCCGTCGCCTCGCCCGCCCGGGGCTGCTCGGCCGGGTCCCGGGCCTGCGCCGCGTGCTCGCCCGGACCGCGGACGTGCAGTCGGACGAGGGCGCGTTCTCCCGTCTCGCGGGGCGCGTCCAGCGGCACCCTCTGTGGGTGCTGCTCACCACCGCGGCGCTCCTCGTGGTCCTCGCGCTGCCGGTGCTCGGGCTGCAGCTGCGGAACTCCGGGATCGAGCTGCTCCCCCAGGGCTCTCCCCAGCGCGAGTTCGTGGACGAGCTCGCCGCGCAGTACCCGTCGAGCGCGGGTGCCCAGGTCGTCGCCGTCGTGGACGCGAGCGTCGAGGACGCCCAGGCGTGGGCCGACGACGTGGCGGCGCTCGACGGGGTCGAGAGCGTCGACCCGGCGGCGCCGCTGGGGTCGTACGCCGTCGTGGGCGTGCACGTCGACGCGGACGACGCCGGCGGGCCGGAGGCCGTGTCGGTCGTGCGGGAGGTCCGTGCGACGGACCCGGGCTTCGACGTGTGGGTCACCGGTCAGGCGGCGGGGCAGGTCGACTTCCTCGAGGCGCTCGGCGAGCGCGTGTGGTGGGCCGTGGGGATCGTCGTCGGCGCGACGCTCGTGCTGCTGTTCCTCATGACCGGCTCGGTCGTGGTGCCGGTGAAGGCGCTCCTGACGAACGCGCTGTCGCTCGCCGCCTCGCTCGGGGTCCTCGTGTGGGTCTTCCAGGACGGCCACCTCGAAGGGCTGCTGAACTTCTCGTCCGTGGGCGGGATCGAGACGTACGTCGTCGCGCTGGTCGTCGCGTTCGCGTTCGGCCTCGCCATGGACTACGAGGTGTTCCTGCTCGCGCGCATCAAGGAGCTGTACGACGCCGGGCTCTCCAACGACGAGGCGGTCCGCCTCGGCCTGCAGCGCTCCGGGCGGATCATCACGTCGGCGGCGGCGATCATCGTCGTCGTGTTCGCGGGCTTCGTCTTCGGCGACCTGCTCGTCATCAAGGAGGTCGGGTTCGCGCTCGCCGTCGCCGTCCTCATCGACGCGACGATCGTGCGCCTCCTGCTGGTCCCCGCGACGATGACGCTGCTCGGGCGGTACAACTGGTGGGCACCCGGGCCGCTGCGCCGGGTGCACCGCCGGCTCGCGATCACCCACTGAGACGCCCCGACCGGCGGGGACGGTTCGTGCGCGGGCACTCCCGCGGGCGGCTACGGTAGGCGGCAGACTCAGTCGCACGGGGGGAGACGGATGGCGGACAACACGCGCACCGCAGTCATCGTCGAGGACGACGCGGAGATCCGTGATCTCCTGCGGACGGTGCTCGGTCAGGCAGGCTTCATCACGGAGGCGGCCGCGACCGGCGTCGAGGGCGTGGAGCTCGTCCGGCGGACCGACCCGGTCGTGACGACCCTCGACGTGAGCCTGCCCGACATCGACGGGTTCGAGGTGTGCCGGCGCATCCGTCAGATCTCCGACACCTACATCGTGATGCTCACCGCGCGCACCGACGAGATCGACACCCTCATGGGCCTGGACGCCGGTGCCGACGACTACCAGACGAAGCCGTTCCGCCCGCGCGAGCTGCGCGCACGGATCGAGGCCCTCCTGCGGCGCCCGCGACGCGGCCTGCCGTCGGACGGCGCCGACGCCGCACGGCCCGCCCCGACGGACCACGAGCCGACCCTCGTGGGGTCGGACGGGCTCCTGCTGGACGTCCCGCGCCGCACCGCCACGGTCGACGGCGAGGCCGTCCACCTCACGCGCAGCGAGTACGACCTCCTGGGAGCGCTCGTCGAGGCGGCGGGTCGCGTCGTCAGCCGCAACGAGCTCGTCCGCGTCCTGTGGGGCGAGGAGTACGACGCCGGCACGTACGTCACGGACGCGGACCGGCGCAGCGTGGAGGTGCACATCGCGAACCTGCGCCGCAAGCTCGGCGACGGTCCGTCGTCGCCCCGGTGGATCCGCACCGTGCGCGGCGTCGGCTACCGGTTCGACCCCACGGGCTGACCGACGGCGGGCGGCGGGTCGCCGAGCAGCAGCGCCACCTCGTCGCACGCGCTGCGCGCGGCGGCCCGCAGCGTCGCGAGCGCGCGCGCCTCGTCCGCGGTCGTGCGGTGCCCGGCGCGGTGCCGGTCGAGCACCGCGGAGGCGGCGTCGCCGACCTCCGCGGCCCCGACCATGAGCGACGTCGACCGCACCGTGAGCAGCGTGCTGCGCGCCTCCTCGTCGTCGCCCCGGGCGAGCGCGACCGCCGCCGCGTCGACCCGCGGGACGACGAGGTCCCGGTACGCGACGAAGAAGCGCCGGACCGCCTGCACGTCGCCGTCCAGGTCGTCCGTGAGCGCCGTCCACGCCTGGCGCAGGTCCTCCCTCACGTGCGGGGGCCGTGGTGGCGGCCCGGGATGCCCCGGGTCTCGTCGGGCGTGCACCGATCACGGTCGAGCCGGGCGCCGTGGGGCGCAGGCTCGACGACGTCGACCGCGTCGCGGTCGGTGAGCAGGGCGGTCATGAGTGCCTCGTTCTCGTGGTGTCCGACGGGACCGATCCTGCGCGCCCTGGCGCGAGGGACCCGCCGCGTCGGCGCAGCGAAACCTCAGGATCTGCTCAAGATCCTGAGGTCGCGGCAGCGGGATCAACGGCTTCCGGACGCGCGGAGGGCGCGCCACCCGGCGGGGTGGCGCGCCCTCGGCGTCGAGCGTGCTGGGGTCAGGCGTCCGTGCGCCCGCTCTCGCCGGCCGTGTCGCCGTCCGCGCCGCCCTCGGTGCCGCCGTCGCGCGACGGGGCGGCGGGCTTCGCGTCGACGCCCGCCTCCTTGCGCTGCTCGGGCGTGATCGGGGCGGGTGCCTGCGTCAGCGGGTCGTACCCGCCGCCCGACTTGGGGAACGCGATGACGTCGCGGATGGAGTCCGACTTCGTCAGCAGCGCGACGATGCGGTCCCAGCCGAACGCGATGCCGCCGTGCGGGGGCGCACCGAACTTGAAGGCGTCGAGCAGGAAGCCGAACTTCTCCTGCGCCTCCTCGGGCCCGATCCCCATGACGTCGAAGACGCGCTCCTGCACGTCGCGACGGTGGATACGGATGGACCCGCCGCCGATCTCGTTGCCGTTGCACACGATGTCGTAGGCGTAGGCGAGCGCCTCGCCCGGGTTCTGCTCGAACGTGTCGACCCAGTCCGGCGTGGGCGACGTGAACGCGTGGTGCACGGCGGTCCAGGCGGAGTGGCCCAGGTCGACGTCGTCGTCCTCACCGGTCGGCTTGAACAGCGGCGCGTCGACGATCCAGACGAACGCCCACGCGTCGTCGTCGATCTGACCCGTCCGCTTCGCGATCTCCTGGCGCGCGGCGCCGAGCAGGGCGCGCGAGTCCGACGTCTTGCCCGCGGCGAAGAACACGGCGTCCCCCGGCTGCGCGCCGGTCGCCTCGCGCAGGCCCTCACGCTCGGCGTCGGACAGGTTCTTCGCGACGGGGCCGCCGAGCGTGCCGTCCTCGCCGAACGTCACGTACGCGAGGCCGCGAGCGCCGCGCTGCTTGGCCCACTCCTGCCACGCGTCGAACTGGCGGCGCGGCTGCGAGGCCCCGCCGGCCATGACGACGGCGCCGACGTACTCGGCCTGGAACACGCGGAACGGGGTGTCCTGGAAGTAGTCCGTGAGCTCGACGAGGGGGTTGCCGAACCGGAGGTCGGGCTTGTCGGACCCGTACAGCCGCATGGCGTCGTGGAAGGTCATGCGCGGGATGGGCGTCGGGATCGTGTACCCGATGAGCTCCCACAGCGCGACGAGGATCTTCTCGGCGAGCGCGATGACGTCGTCCTGCTCGACGAAGCTCATCTCGACGTCGAGCTGCGTGAACTCCGGCTGGCGGTCCGCACGGAAGTCCTCGTCGCGGTAGCAGCGCGCGATCTGGTAGTAGCGCTCCATGCCCGCGACCATGAGGAGCTGCTTGAAAAGCTGGGGCGACTGCGGCAGCGCGTACCAGGACCCGGGCGCGAGGCGCGCGGGCACGAGGAAGTCGCGCGCGCCCTCGGGCGTCGAGCGGGTGAGCGTCGGCGTCTCGATCTCGACGAACTCCTCGGCGTCGAGCACGCGGCGTGCGGCCTGGTTCGCCTTGGCGCGCAGGCGCAGGGCGTGCGCGGGGGCGGGCCGGCGCAGGTCGAGGTAGCGGTGCTTGAGGCGCGCCTCCTCGCCGATCGTCTCGGTGTCCGCGAGCGCCGTCGAGACCTGGAACGGCAGGGCCTCGGAGGTGTTGAGCACGACGACGTCGGTCGCGACGACCTCGATCTCGCCCGTGGGCAGGGACGGGTTCTCGTTCCCGTCGGGGCGGCGCGAGACCTCGCCCGTGACCTGGAGGACGAACTCGTTGCGCAGCGGGTGCGCGACGGCCTCGTCGCGGATGACGACCTGGGCGATGCCGGAGGCGTCGCGCAGGTCGATGAAGGCGACGCCGCCGTGATCGCGCCGACGGTCGACCCAGCCCGTGAGGGTGACGGTCTGACCGGTGTGCTCGGCCCGCAGTGAGCCGGCCGTTCGGGTGCGCAGCACGGAGGGTTCCTTCCAGGTGGGCGGTGGGGGGGTCGCGCTCCCGGAGCGGGGGCGCGTCCGCTGAAGTCTAGTGCGGGCGGGCGGGCGGCTCGACCGGATACCTCCGACCGGAGGCGGCCGACGGTCCGCTCTCGACCGGCGGGGGCGACCGGATACCGTGGCGGTGCCGCCGCGACGTCCCGTGGCGGCACCGCCGGGACCGGCGCGGCGCCTGCGGGCGCGCACGGGCCGACCGGCCGCGGCAGGGCCGTCCGGCCCGCCGCCCGCACGAAGGAGGGTGACCCGTGGCACGCACCATCGCGACGAACCGGCGCGTCGAGCGCGACGAGCTCGAGGAGTTCCTGCGCTCCCGGCACGACGGCGTCCTCGTCACCACCCGCGCCGACGGCCGCCCCCAGCTCAGCCCGGTCACGTACGGCGTCGACGACGCGGGTCGGGTCGTCGTGTCGACGTATCCGGAACGTGCCAAGGCGGTCAACGTGCGCCGCGACCCGCGCGCGTCGCTGCTGTCCCTGGGCGAGCGGTTCTCCGACCCGTGGGTGCAGGTCGACGGCGATGCGGAGGTGATCGACCTGCCCGAGTCGGTCGAGCCGCTCGTCGACTACTACCGCGCCGTCGGCGGCGAGCACCCGGACTGGGACGAGTACCGCGCCGCGATGGTCACCCAGGGCAAGTCGCTCGTGCGGCTGACGATCACGCGCTGGGGACCGGTGGCGACGGGTGGCTTCCCGGCGCGCCTCGCCGACGCCTGAGACAGGTCAGAACAGGACCTGCTCCACTCCCCCGCCGACGACGTCGAGCCCGCCGCCGTCCACCGGCATGCCCGCGAGCGCCCCGCCGTGGCCGTGGCGCGCGTCCTGCGGCGCCGGGTCGACGGCGAGGCTGCCGGCCGGGTAGGCGCCGTCCGTCGGCGGTCCTGACCGGCGTCGCCGGTCGCCGGGCTCGCCGCGGCGGAACCGCCCCTCGACGCCCGCGGGGCCGCGGTGCCCCGCGACGGCGAACCCGCGCGCCTCGAGCATCGGCCGCACCCGGTCCCACAGCCAGGACCGGTACGCCGTCGAGGCGTACGTGCCGCGGCCGTACACGCGCTCGTACCCGGGGACGAGCCGCGGGTGCTCGCGCGCGAGCCAGCCCATGTACCACTCGCGAGTGCCGGGCTTGAGGTGCAGCGGCAGCACCGTGACGCCGGTCGCGCCCGCGTCCTTGACGGCGTCGAGCAGCTCGGTGAGCGCGCGGGTCGAGTCGGTGAGCCACGGCAGCACGGGAGCGACCATGACGCCGCACGGCAGACCGGCCTCCCGGACCGTGCGGACGAGCTCGAGCCGCGCACGCGGCGAGGGCGTGCCCGGCTCCACGCTCGCCTGGAGCTCGGGGTCCAGGAGCGCGAGGGACACGCCGATCCCGACCTCGACGCGTGAGGCCGCGTCGACGAGCAGGGGCAGGTCGCGGCGCAGGAGCGTGCCCTTGGTCAGCACGGACAGTGGCGTGCCCGACCCGGCGAGCGCGTCGATGATGCCGGGCATGAGGCGGTAGCGACCCTCGGCGCGCTGGTACGGGTCGGTGTTGGTGCCGAGCGCGACGGCCTCGCGCGCCCAGGACGGGCGGGCGAGCTCGGCCCGCAGCACGTCGTCGACGTTGACCTTGACCACGACCTCCCGGTCGAAGTCCTCCCCCGCGTCGAGGTCGAGGTACTGGTGCGTGGGGCGGGCGAAGCAGTTGTGGCTCACGACCCCCGCGGCGACGAAGTCGCGCGTGCCGGTCGTGATGTCGACCAGCTCCGTCGTCTCCCCCGGCCCGTCGAGTGCTTCCAGGGAGTCGACCCGCAGCGCCTCGCCGCCGGTGACGTCCTGGCCGTCGAGGACGGGCCGCCCGTCCGCGAGCGCTGCAGCGCCCGGCCCGACGAGCACGTCGCCGAGCGCCAGGCGGGCACGGTGCCCGGCACCGCCGACGACGTGGCGCCACCCGCGCTCGGTGAGGAACCGGTGGTCGCCGCTCGCGACGAGGCGCGTGCCGTCGGCGAGGGTCACGCGGTAGGCGCGCTTGCGGGTGGTCCAGCGGTCGAGCACCCGGGTGCGCACGTAGCGCCGGTACGCGCCGTGCGGGGCGGTGCCGACGATCTCGTCGCCGACACGCAGCTCGCCGATCGGCCGTTGCGTGCCGTCGGCCAGCAGCACCGGGGTGGCGGGCGCGAGGCAGTAGGAGCACGCGTGGCTGCACCCGCGGTACGGGTTGACGGTCCACCGGAACGGCATGCGCGACATCGCCGGCACCTTGGACAGCGCGCTCTTGGCCGTGACCTCGTGGAACGTGATGCCCGCGAACTCGGGCGTGCGCACGCTGCGGACGAGGCCGACCCGCTCCAGCCCGGGGAGCGCGCCGTCGTCCGCGCCGAGCACCTGTCCGTCCCACCGCATCGCGCCATTCGAACAAACGTTCGAACGCGCTGTCAAGAACGGGTCAGCCGTCGGCGGACCACGCCTTGAGCAGCGCCAGGTTCCCGAGGGGGATGTGGTGGCCGATGCGCGGGTGGTCCAGCGCGACACCGACGACCCCGGCCGCGCCGAAGGACGCGACGTAGTCGATCGCCGCCGGCACGGGTACCCCGAGCAGCGGCACGGAGCCTGTCTCGTCGTCCGCCAGACCGAGCGCCCGGGCCGCCTCGTCCGCGCGCGCGGCGCTGCTGTAGAGGCAGATCATGGGCCCCTGGTCCGCAGCGACGGCGTACGGACGAGGCTGGTCCTCGGACCCCCGCGCGATGAAGAACCACGTGCCGAGGCGCACCGTCTGCCGCCACAGCGCGATCTGGGCCGACGTGTCGCCCGCGGGCGCGCTCCGCACGGCCTCGTCGAGGCGGTCCAGCTCGGCGACCGCGGCGGGGTCGTTGTCTCGGTTCATGCGGGCTGCCTCGTTCCTCGTGGTCGGAGCCCGTCCCCGGTCCGCGCGGGCGCCTCGTCGCCGTCACCTTCTCACGGCGGCCGGGCGTCCCGGTGGGTGAGACGCCGGGATTGTCCGGCGGGCGTCCAGGCCCTAGGGTCGGGCCGAACGCCCCCGGGGAGCGCACGAGCGCTGAGAGTGCAGGCCGGACACCCGTCCTCCTGCAGACCCGTGGAACCTGATCTGGTTCGTACCAGCGAAGGGAGCAGGGCGGACGTCACCGTCCCCTGCGCGCTCGTGCCCGCGCCCCGCGCGTGCCGTCCGCGCGGGGGCAGCGGTGGCGCGCCGTCGTGCACCCCTCGCCCCGGGGGCCCGACGGAGGGAACCGCATGACCGAGCCCCGCACCACGCCGCCCCGGGCGACCCCGCCCACCGCCACGTCCGACGGCCGGCCCGACGAGGCGCGCCCCGCGCCCGCCCCCCGGGACCGCGCCGTCGCCGCTCCCCCGAGCCGTGCCCGACGCCGCGGCCTCACCCTCCACGAGACGGTCCTCGTCGCCGTGCTGGGGGTCGTGTTCGGGTTCGTCTACTGGGCGTTCGTGCAGCTCTGGGCCCCGCTCCAGCTCGCCATGGGCCCGCTCGCGGACCTCGCCGCCAACGTGCTCGCGGGCGCGTGGATCGTCGTCGGCCCGCTCGCGACGTACATCGTGCGCAAGCCGGGCGTCGGCATCCTCACCGAGACGCTCGCGGCGCTCGTCGAGGTGGTCTTCCTCGCGTCGCCCGCCGGCCCGCTGCTCGTCCTCGTGGGGCTCGTCCAGGGCGTGGGTGCCGAGATCCCCTTCGCCCTCACCCGGTACCGCCGCTACGGCTGGTGGGTCTTCGTCGCGTCGGGCGTCAGCGCGGCGCTCGTCACGTACGCGTTCAACGCGGTCCGCTTCGGCTGGCTCGGGCAGGACTACGCGATGCTCCGGCTCGGCGTGCAGGTCGTCTCGTGCGTCGTGCTGTGCGGGATCGCGGCGCGCCTCCTCGGCGACGCCCTCGCCCGCACCGGCGCGCTCGACGCCTTCGCGATCGGGGCTGACCGCCGTGGCTGAGGCACCGACCGCCGCACCGGACGTCACGCCGGACGCCGTGCCCGGCGACCTGCCCGACGCCGTCGCCGCCGCCGGCCTGACCGTCACCGTGGGCCACGACGGCACGCGCGTGCTCGACGACCTCACCCTCACCGTCCCCGCGGGCACCGGGCTGCTCGTGCTCGGCCCCTCGGGCTGCGGGAAGTCCACGCTGCTGCGCGCGCTCGTCGGCGTCGTGCCCCACACGCTGCCGGGCTCCGTCGCGGGGGACCTCCGCGTGACGGGCGTCGACCCGCGCGACACGACCCCGGCGGCGCTCGCCGCGCGTGTCGGCCTCGTCCAGCAGCGGCCGGGCGACCAGCTCTGCCTCGCCCGCGTCGACGACGAGCTGCGGTTCGCGCTCGAGAACCGGGCCGCGGACCCGCGCACGATGGACGCCCGCGCCGCCACCGCGCTCGCCGCCGTCGGTGCGGACCACCTGCACGACCGGCCGACCCACGCGCTGTCGGGGGGCGAGGCGCAGCGCGTCGCCCTCGCGGCGGCGCTCGTCGCCGACCCCGAGCTCGTGGTCCTCGACGAGCCGACGGCGTTCCTCGACCCGGCCGCGGCGCACGAGGTCGGGACGCTCGTGGGCGGGCTCGTCCGGGCGCCCGGACGGGACGCGCCCGACACCCCCGGCCGGTCGGTCGTGCTCGTCGAGCACCGCCTCGACGACGTCGGGACGCTCCCCGACGCGACGCTCGTGCTCGACGACACCGGCCGCGTCGTCGCGCACGGCCCCACGACCGCCGTCCTGCGCGCGCACGCCGCCACGCTCGCCGCGCTCGGGTGCTGGCTGCCGCTCGACGTCCGGCTCCGGCAGGCAGGGGCCCCGGGCACGCTCGGCGCGCCCGCGACCGACGCCTGGCTCGTCGACCTCGCGCGCACCGCCCCCCGCACCGTCGACCCCCGCACCGTCGACCCCCGTGACGCGGACCCCCGTGACGCGGACGCCGGCCCGGCGGCGCCCGGCCCGGTCGCCTTGCGTGCCCGTCGCCTCGCGGTGCACCGCGCCGCGGCAGGCCGCCGAGGGCGCGGGCGGGACGAGACGCCGGTGGTGCGCGACGTCGACCTCGACGTGCGCGCGGGCGAGGTGCTCGCGGTGGTGGGGCCGAACGGCGGCGGCAAGTCGACCCTCCTGCGCGGGCTGGCGGGACTCGAACGGACCACGGGCGAGGTCACGACGGCGCCCGGCTCGCCCGTCGCGATGGTGTTCCAGGACCCGGAGCACCAACTCCTCGCGCGCACGGTCCTCGACGAGGTCGCCTGGTCGGCCCGGCTCGCGCGGCTCGACGACGTCGACGGACGCGTCGCGCGCACCCTCGACGCGTTCGCCCTCACGCACCTCGCCGACGCGAACCCGTACCGGCTCTCCGGCGGCGAGCAGCGGCGACTGTCCCTCGCGACGGCGACGGTGCTCGACCCACCCGTCCTCCTCGCCGACGAGCCCACGTCGGGGCTCGACCGCTCCCAGGCGGACGCCGTCGCCCACGCGCTGCGCGAGCGCGCCGACGCGGGCGGCGCGGTGGTCGTCGTCACGCACGACCTCGCGCTCGTCGCGGCCCTCGCCGACCGTGTCGCCGTCGTCGTCGGCGGCCGGCTCGTGGCGCTCGGGCCGCCCGCCACCGTGCTGGCCGACGACGCGCTGTGCCGGCGCGCCCGCCTGCGCCGTCCTCCCCTGCTCGCGTGGTGGGCCCGCACGGGCCGCCGCCACGGCGTGGACCCGGGCGCGCTCGTCCGGGCGCTCGACGCCGCCTCGGGCACCGCCGTCGCGGCCGAACCCGCAGTGACCGCGCCCGCAGCCCTCGCGGAGGTCGCCCCGTGAGCGCGCCGCACAGCACGCCCCTCGGGCGCTGGAACCCGACGGTCAAGCTGGCGACCGTCCTCGTCGTGTCGACGGGTGCGCTGCTCGTCACCGACCCGTACACCCCCGCGATCGGGTGGGTGCTCACGGTCGCGGCGCTGCTGGTCGCGGGACGCGTCCCGGTGCGCACGTTCGCCCTGGCGCACGTGCCCTTCCTGGTGTTCGCGACCAGCCTGCTGGTCGTCAACGTCGCCACCCGGCCCGGCGGCGACCCGGTCGACCTGGGCCCGGTCACCGTCGGCTCCGACGGCCTGACGATCGGCGCCGGGCTCGCCGTGCGCACGCTGCTCGTCGGCGCACTCTCGCTCACGGTCGCGGTGACGACCGACCCGGTGCGCCTCATGACGAGCCTCCACCAGCACGGGCGGCTGCCCCTGACGTGGACGTACGCGGTGCTCGCGGCCCACCGGCTGCTCGTCGAGCTGCCCGACGCCTGGCACACGATCCGCTGCGCGCAGGCCGTGCGCGACCCGCGGCGGCGCCCCGGCACGCTCCCCCGGTCCCCCCGCGCGCTCGGCACCGCGGCGTTCGCCCTCCTCGTCGGCGCCGTGCGCCGGTCCGAGCGCCTGACCGTGGCGCTCGAGTCGCGGGGCTTGGGGTCGGGTCCGCGCACCACCGCGCGGCCCGTCCCGCTCGGCGTGCCCGACGTCGTCGCCGCGGTCGCCGTGCTGGCCGTCGCCGCGGCGGTGGTCGTCGTCGGAATCCGCGGGGGGTGGGTCACGGGGCTGGGCGCGCTCACGGCGTGAGGCCTGCCGGACCGCGGTCACGCGGGCTCGACGACCGCACCCTCCGCCGGGACGCCGAGGTCCACGACGCGCGACGAGCCGTCGCGGGACCGCTCGCGGAAGGCCCGGAAGACGAGCGGCAGCCCGCGGGCGACGAGCGCGTCCGGCGCGTCCATGGCCTGCACGTGCACGTGCGGCTGCGTCGAGTTCCCCGAGCTCCCGCACCGGCCCAGCTCGTCACCCGCAGCGACGCGTCGGCCCGGCTCGACGGCCACGGACCCGGCGCGCAGGTGCGCGAGGACGACGTACGAGCCGGGCGGGTCGAGGGCGAGCACCACGTGGTTGCCCGCGAGCGCCGCGGCACCGCCGCGCGCCCGCGCCGCCTGCGTGAGCGCGTAGCCGAGCAGCGCGGTGGGCGACCGGCGGGCCTCGTGGTCGGGCTCGCCGTCGTGCACCGTGACGACGGTGCCCGCCGCCGGGGCGAGCACGGGCCGCCCGAACGCGACGAACCGTTCGGGCGGCTCGGTGCCCAGCACGGTGCGCCAGTCGCGCATGGCGGCGGTGCGCCGCCCTCGGACGGCGACGAAGTCGATCGCGTACGTCGTCGCGAAGAGGTCGGTGCCGTGGCTCGGCACGCGGCGCGCCGGGCTGTTGCGCACGAGCCACGTCCCCTGGAAGGGCAGCGCGAGCTCGACCGGTCGCGTCACGTCGCCCTCCCCTCCCCGGTGCGGCGGGTCAGCCCTCCACGGGCACGACGCGCGGGAAGCGGTCCTCGGCGGGCGGCTCCCACGTCGCGGCGTCGGCGTCGACCTGCTCCCCCGAGCGGATGTCCTTCACCTGGTCGGGCGAGCGCGTGCCGTCGTGCTCGACGCGCCCGGGGAACCAGACGAACGGGATGCCGCGCCGGTCGGCGTAGCGGATCTGCTTGCCGAACTTCGCGGCGGCGGGCGCGACCTCGACCGGCACCCCGCGGGCGCGCAGCGCGTGCGCGACCGCGTCGGAGGCATCGCGCGTCTCCTCGCTCGTGACGGCCACGACGACGGCGCTCGGCACCGCGCGCGTCGCGCGCACGAGGCCGGCGGAGAGCAGGCGCGACACGAGCCGGGACACGCCGATCGACAGGCCGACGCCGGGGTAGGTGTTCGCGCCGTCGGACGCGAGGGTGTCGTAGCGGCCGCCCGAGCAGATCGAGCCGAGCTGCTCGTGGCCCACGAGCACGGTCTCGTACACGGACCCGGTGTAGTAGTCGAGGCCGCGCGCGATCTTGAGGTCGGCGACGACGACGCCCGGGGCGCGCGCGCTCGCGGCCTCGATCAGCGCGCCGAGCTCGCCGAGCCCGGTCTCCAGCAGCTCGTTCTCCACGCCGTGCTCGGCCGCGAGCGCCCGCACCCGGTCGACCACGCCGGCGTCGCTCCCGCTGATGCCCGCGAGCGCGAGGCACGCCTGCGCCTGCTCGGGCGTCGTGCCCGCCTCGGACTCGAGCAGCGCGGCGACCTTCTCGGGGCCGACCTTGTCGAGCTTGTCGATCTGGCGCAGGACGTCGTCGACCGCGTCGATGCCGAGCCCGCGGTAGAACCCCTCGGCGACCCGGCGGTTGTTCACCAGGACGCGGACCTCGGGCACCCCGATGTCGCGCAGCGCGCCCAGGGCCTCGGCCATGACGAGCGGCAGCTCGACCTCGTAGTGGTAGGGCAGCTCGCCCGCGCCGACGACGTCGACGTCGGCCTGGGTGAACTCGCGGAAGCGCCCGTCCTGGGGGCGCTCGCCGCGCCACACCTTCTGGATCTGGTAGCGCTTGAAGGGGAACGCGAGGTGCCCGGCGTTCTCGAGCACGTAGCGCGCGAACGGGACGGTGAGGTCGAAGTGCAGGCCGAGCTGCTTGTCACCCTTCGCGGCCGACCCGGCCGCGGCGTCGTCCTGCGGCTCCTCCTGGAGCCTGCGCAGGACGTAGACCTCCTTCGACGTCTCCCCCTTGCGCAGGAGCTGGTCGAGCGGCTCGACCGCGCGTGTCTCGATCCCGGCGAACCCGTGCAGCTCGAACACCCGGCGCAGGGTGTCGAGGACGTGCTGCTCGACGATCCGACCGTCGGGGAGCCATTCGGGGAAACCGGAGAGAGGTGTGGGCCTGGCCATGGGTCAGATCTTCCCAGACGCCGGGACCGGCGACCGCATCGTCCGGCCCCCGGTCCTGCGCTCAGCGGGCGAGGAAGGGGTTCGTCACCAGCTCGCGTGCGACCGTCGTCGCCGGGCCGTGCCCCGGGAGCACGTCCCAGGCCGGGTCCAGGTGCGCGACGACGTCGCGCAGGGTCCGGGCCATCGTCGCGCCGTCCCCGCCCGGCAGGTCGGTGCGGCCGACGGAGCCCGCGAAGAGGACGTCGCCGCTGAGCACGAGACCCGCTCCCGGCTCGCCCACGAGGTAGAGCGTGGAGCCCTCGGTGTGCCCGGGCGCGCCCACCGCGCGCAGCGCGACGCCGCCCCAGCGCAGCTCCTGCTCGCCGCCCGCAGGCACGTCGAACGTCTCGACGCGGCTCGGCTCGCGGTAGTCCTGCGGCCCGGCGCCGGCCGCCGCGAGCGCCGCGCCGAGCGGGCCGGACACGACGGCGCCCGGCCGGCTCGCGGCGGGCCCGCCGTGCTCCAGGCTCCCGAACGGGTCCGCGAGCCGGTACGCGTCGGCCGCGTGCAGCACGACGGGAACCCCGAAGCGGTCGGCGAGCGCCGCGGCGTCCCACGTGTGGTCGACGTGGCCGTGCGTCGCGAGGACGGCGCGGGGCACGAGGCCGGCGGAGCGGACGTGCGCGACGACGGCGTCCGCGACCCCGGCCCCCGCGTCGACCACCACGCAGTCGCCGCCCGGGGCGCTCACCACCGTGCAGTTCGTGCCGAAGACGGGCGCCACCACCACGTGCACGGCCGGTCCGGGCGGGGTCGCGCCGTGCTCGGCAGAGGGAGTCGGCGTCGTGCCACGAGGTCGGTCCACGAGGGCGAGGGTAGCCCGCGGCACGGGCGGCGGGGCGGCTCCGGGCAGGCGCAGCGCGCGCTTCGGGCGGCGCCGTCGATACCGGACCGTGACCTGCGCGCGGCAAATCCACCCGCCACCAGGGTTCTCGGTGCCTAGACTGTCCCGTACCGACCACGGCAGCACCGGGGTCGACCGTGCGCGCCGTCGCGGCGCCGGACGAAGGAGCTGGGGTGTCGACGAAGAGTCGCGAGCGCGAGCAGGCGCGTCGTCGTGAGGAGAAGTGGGACCGTCACGTGGCCCAGCTCCGGGCGAAGCGCCAGCGCACGTGGTCGATCGTGGGCGTCGTCGTCGCGCTCGTCGTGATCGGCGTCGCCGTCTGGTGGGCGCTCGCCGCCACCCAGGATCCCGGCACCGACCCGGGCGGCGACACGGGCGCGGCGGCCTCCGGCGAGCACACCCTGCCGCCCGCGTCCGCCGCCGAGGGCCGTGACTGGACCACGACGCTCACCACGAGCGCGGGCGACCTCACGCTCACTCTCGACGGCGCGGTCGCCCCGCAGGCGGTCGCGAGCTTCGTGTCCCTCGCCGAGTCCGGGTACTTCGACGGCACGTCGTGCCACCGCCTCACGACGTCGGGCATCTACGTGCTCCAGTGCGGCGACCCGACGGGCACCGGCACGGGCGACCCGGGCTACAAGTTCGGCCCCGTCGAGAACGCCCCCACCGACGACGTCTACCCCGCGGGGACCGTTGCCATGGCCCGCCAGGGCGGGGACGCCGACTCGATGGGCTCGCAGTTCTTCCTCGTCTACGAGGACTCGACCATCCCGTCCGACGCAGCGGGTGGTTACACGGTGTTCGGCACCATCACGTCCGGCCTGGACGTCGTCCAGGCAGTCGCTGACGCGGGGACGCAGGACGGATCCGGCGACGGGTCCCCCGCCACCCCGGTCACCATCGAAGGAGTTGAGACCCAGTGAGCGATCCCGCCCAGAACCAGGCGAGCGCACCGGCACCGGAGCCCGCGGAGGCGAGCGAGACCGGACGGGTCGACGCGACAGACGTGGAGCCGACGCCCGAGGCCACCGAGGCCACCCAGGCCACCGAGGCCACCCAGGCCACCGAGGCCACCGAGGCCACCGAGGCCACCGAGGCCACCGAGGCCACCGACGAGGGTCCCGCCGCCGCCGCGGCCGAGGAGGCCGCCCCGGCCGAGCAGGCGGAGGCCACGCCTGCCGCCGAGGCCGAGACCGCCGCGCCCGCTGACGCGGCACCGGAGGCGCCTGCCGCCGAGGCAGCCGACAACGCTCCCGCCGACGCAGCTCCCACCGCCGAGGCGGCACCCCGGCCCGCCGCCCCGCGTCCCGGGCCGCGGCCCAGGCCGTCGGCGCTCCCGCACCCGCCGCGCAAGCCGGCCGCCCCGGCCGCGGGCGCTCCCGCCGCAGCGGCCGTCGTGCCGGAGGTGCCCGCCGTCCCGGCGCTGGCCGACGACTCGGCCGCCGCCAAGGCCGCCGCCGCGTTCGGTCGGGTCGACGAGGACGGCACGGTGTACGTCCGCGAGAGCGCGGGCGAGCGCTCCGTCGGGCAGTTCCCGGGCGTCGGCGCCGACGAGGCGCTCACGCTGTACGTGCGCCGCTACCTCGACCTCCAGGCGAAGGTCGCGCTGTTCGAGGCGCGGCTGACGAGCACGGACCTGTCGGTCAAGGAGATCGACCAGACGATCGCCCGGCTCACCGAGGAGACCGCGGAGCCCTCCGCGGTCGGCGACCTCGACGGGCTCCGGGCGCAGGTCGAGTCGCTGCGCGGCGCCGCTGCCGAGCGTCGCGCGCAGCTCGAGGCGGAGCGCGCCGCGGCGAAGGCCGCGGCTCTCGAGGCCCGCACGGAGATCATCGAGGCCGCCGAGAAGATCGCCGCGACCGACCCGAGCCGCATGCAGTGGCGGCCCGCGGGCGAGGAGCTGCGCGGGCTGCTGGAGCGCTGGAAGGAGGCCCAGCGCTCGGGCCCGCGCATCGACCGCGCGAGCGAGGAGGCGCTGTGGAAGCGGTTCAGCCACGCGCGCACCGCGTTCGACCGCGAGCGCCGGCACTACTTCGCCGAGCTCGAGCAGCGCAACGCCTCCGCGAAGGCCGCGAAGGAGAAGCTGGTCGAGGAGGCCGAGGCGCTGTCGTCGAGCACCGACTGGGGCCCGACGGCGGGCGCGTACCGCGACCTCATGGCGCGCTGGAAGGCCGCGGGCCGGGCGAGCCGCAAGGACGACGACGCGCTGTGGGCCCGCTTCCGCGCCGCCCAGGACACGTTCTTCCAGGCGCGCGACGCGGTGAACTCCGCGACGGACGCCGAGTACGCGGCGAACCTCGAGGTCAAGGAGGCGCTGCTCACCGAGGCTGAGGCGCTCGTGCCCGTCAAGGACCTCGCCGCGGCCAAGGCGGCGCTGCGCGACCTCCAGGAGCGCTGGGAGGAGGCCGGCCGCGTGCCGCGCGGCGACCTGCAGCGCGTCGAGGGCCGTCTGCGCGCCGTCGAGAACGCGGTCCGCGACGCCGAGCAGGCGCAGTGGACGCGGAGCAACCCCGAGACGCGCGCCCGCGCGGAGGGTGCGGCGGCGCAGCTCGAGGCCGCGATCGAGGCGCTCGAGGCCGACCTCGCCGCCGCGCAGAGCCGCGGGGACGCGCGCGCGGTCAAGGAGGCCGAGACGGCGCTCGCCGCGAGGCGCTCCTGGCTCGAGCAGGTCGTCCGCGCGGCGGAGGACTCGCGCGGCTGACGCACTCCCGCTCGGTCGCAGGGCCGGCGCTCGTCCACAGACGCGCGCCGGCCCTTCCGTGTCCCCACCGCCGTGCGGCACGGTAGGGGCGTGCCCGCAGCCACGACCGCGCCCGACCACGCCGCACCCGCCCGCGCCACGGGGCACGTCCGCGCCGCCGCGCTCGCGCACCTGCTCGCGCCGCCGGGACCGGAGTTCGGCCTGCTCGTCGTCCCGGAGGACGTCGGCGGGCCGGCGGCCTTCCAGGAGCTCGTCCGCGCGGGCGCCCTGCGTCGGCTGTGGGGCGACGTCGCCGCTCCGGCGAGCGTCCCCGTCACCCCCACGCTGCGCGCGCTCGCCGTCCGCGACCAGGTCCCGCGCGGCACGGTGCTCGCGGGCGCGGCCGCCGCGTGGGTGCTGTGCGGCTCCGCGCCGCCCCGCGTGCTCGACGTCGTCCACCCGCCCGGGCGTCACCGTCCGCCGCCGCGGCAGGGCCGGGCCGCGCGGCAGGCGCACGTGCTGCGCGACGAGACGACCCTCGTCGCGGGCGTGCTCGTCACGTCGGTGCTGCGGACCGCGCTCGACGTCGCCACCCGGTGCGAGCCGGTGCAGGCGCTGAGCACCCTGCGCCGGCTGGACGCGGTGTGCGGGCTCGACGCCCGTGCGGCGGCACGGTCGCTCGAGCTGCGCCACCGGTGGGCCGGCCGGCCGCAGGCGCGACGCACCCTCGCGCTCCTGCTCGCCGGGACCGACGACCCGGTCTAGGTTGGTCGGCATGGCCGCAGCCACGACTCCCCCCGTGGAGCTCGACGTCCGAGGAAGGACCGTGCGCGTCACGAGCCCGGACCGCGTCGTCTTCCCCGCGCGCGGGCTCACCAAGCTCGACGTCGTGCAGTACTTCCTCGACGTGGGCGACGGCATCCTCGGCGCCCTGGTCGACCGCCCGACGACGCTCGAGCGCTGGCCCAAGGGCGTGTTCGAGGGCGCGCGCATGAGCACGCGCACGGACAACACCGGCGACGCGTTCTACCAGAAGCGCATCCCGAAGGGCGCGCCCGAGTGGGTGCAGACCGCGCGCATCGCGTTCCCGAGCGGGCGCACGGCCGACGAGGTGTGCCCCACGGAGCTCGCCGTCGTCGCCTGGGCGGCCAACCTCGGCACGCTGACGTTCCACCCGTGGCCCGTGCGCGGCGGGGACGTCGAGGCGGTGGACCAGCTCCGCATCGACCTCGACCCGCAGCCGGGCACCGACTTCGACGACGCCGTGCGCGTCGCACCGCACCTGCGCGAGATCCTCGACGAGCTCGGCCTCCCCGGCTACCCCAAGACGTCGGGCGGCCGCGGGATCCACGTGTTCGTCCCGGTCGCGCCCGAGTGGGACTTCGTGGCCGCGCGCCGCGCGACGATCGCGATCGGTCGTGAGCTCGAACGCCGCCTGCCGGACCAGGTCACCACGAAGTGGTGGAAGGAGGAGCGCGGCGCCAAGATCTTCGTCGACTACAACCAGATGGCGCGCGACCGCACGATCGCGTCGGCCTACTCGATCCGTTCCAATCAGCGCGCGACGGTGTCCGCTCCGCTGCGCTGGGAGGAGCTCGGCGACGTCCACCCGGACGACTTCGACGTGCTGTCGATGCCCGCGCGCCTCGCCGCGGTGGGCGACCTCTTCGCACCCCTGCGCGCCGACCGGGAGGACCCGGGCGCGTCGCTCGAGCCCGCCCTGGAGCTGTCCCGGCGCGACGAGGCCGAGCACGGGCTCGGGGACCTCCCCTACCCGCCCGAGTACCCGAAGATGCCCGGCGAGCCCAAGCGCGTCCAGCCGAGCAAGGATCGGGACCGCGCCCGGGACTGACGTGCCGCGACCACGCGGGTGCGGGCGGCGTCAGTCGACGCCGGGCGCCCCGGGCAGGATGCCCGTGAGGTCGTAGCGCACCGGCTCCTCGAGCTGCTCGTAGGTGCACGACTCCGGGTCGCGATCGTCGCGCCAGCGCCGGAACTGCGCGGTGTGCCGGAACCGGGAGCCCTCCATGTGGTCGTAGGCGACCTCGAGCACGCGCTCCGGGCGCAGCGGCGTGAACGACAGGTCCTTGCCCGAGCTCCAGCGCGACACCGCACCCGGCCTCCGCTCGCCGGCCGGGTTCTCCCACCCGGACCACGGGTGCGCGTCCGCGTCCGGCGTGCCCGGCTCGACGACGAGCGGCGCGAGCTCCTCGACCAGCGCGGCGCGCCGCGCCGTCGGGAACGACGCGGCGACGCCGACGAACTGGAGCTGGCCCGCGTCGTCGTACAGGCCGAGCAGGAGCGAGCCGAGCAGCGGCTTCGCGGGGGTCGACGTCTTGTGCAGGCGGTACCCCGCGAGGACGACGTCCGCCTCGCGGCCGTGCTTGATCTTGAGCATCGCGCGCTTGTTCGGCTGGTACGTGCCGTCGAGCGGCTTGGCGACGACGCCGTCCAGGCCCGCCCCCTCGAACGTGTCGAACCACTCCCGCGCCACGGCGACGTCGCGCGTGCGGGGCGTGGCGTGCACGGCCGGGCCGTCGAGGCCCAGGGAGTCGAGGACCTCCTGCCGCCGCGCGAGCGGCGCGCGCGTGAGGTCCTCGTCCCCCAGCGCGAGCACGTCGAACACGACGAGGGCTGCGGGGGTCTGCTCCGCGAGCAGGCGCACGCGCGACGCCGCCGGGTGGATGCGCTGCTGGAGGACCTCGAACTCGAGGCGACCGTCCCGCGCGACGACGATCTCACCGTCGACCACGCACTGGGGCTGCAGAGCAGCCCGCACCGCCTCGACGACCTCGGGGAAGTAGCGGTCCATGGGACGCGCGTTCCTGCTGTCGAGCCGCACCTCGTCGCCGTCGCGGTACACGATCGCGCGGAAGCCGTCCCACTTCGGCTCGTACACGTACCCGCCGTCGACGGCGTCGGGCTCGGGCACGGCGGGCACGGACTTCGCGAGCATGGGCAGCACGGGGGGCATGACGGGCAGGTCCATGTGCCGATGCTGCCACCGGGCCTGCCGCCCTGCGCGGCGTGGTGCCGCCGAGCCGCCTCCCCGCCCCGGCTCAGGCGGGGAGCTGCGCCGTCTCGGCGGCCTTCGTCCCCGTGATGCGGTAGACGTCGAACACGCCGTCGACCTTGCGGACCGCGCTGAGGACCTGCGCGAGGTGCGCGGGCTCCGCCATCTCGAAGACGAAGCGGGACATCGCCACGCGGTCGTTCGAGGTCGAGACGGTCGCCGAGAGGATGTTCACGTGATTGTCCGACAGGACGCGCGTCACGTCGGAGAGCAGGCGCGCGCGGTCGAGCGCCTCGACCTGGATCTGCACGAGGAACATGGCGTTGCTGCCCGTGGTCCACGAGACGTCGACGATCCGCTCGGGCTGGTTTCGCAGCCCGACGACGTTCGCGCAGTCCGCGCGGTGCACGCTCACGCCCTGCCCGCGCGTGACGAACCCGATGATCTCGTCGCCCGGGACCGGGGTGCAGCACTTCGCGAGCTTGACCCAGATGTCGTCGACGCCCTTGACCATGACGCCCGGGTCGCCCGTGCGCACGCGGCGCGCGGTGTTCCCGGGGCGCGCGGTCTCGGCGACGTCCTCGACCGTGCCCTCCTCGCCGCCCATCGCCTGGACGAGCTTGGAGACGACGTTCGCCGCCGACACCTGGCCCTCGCCGATCGCCGCGTACAGCGCGGTGACGTCCGCGAAGCGGAGCTCGTTGGCGAGCGCGACGAGCGACTCGTGCGACAGCAGGCGCTGGATCGGCAGGTTCTGCTTGCGCATCGCCTTGGCGATCGCGTCCTTGCCGTGCTCGACGGCCTCCTCGCGGCGCTCCTTGGAGAACCACTGCCGGATCTTGTTGCGCGCCCGCGGGCTCTTGACGAAGGCGAGCCAGTCACGGCTCGGACCCGCGTTCTCGGACTTCGAGGTGAGGACGTCGACCGAGTCGCCGTTCTCGAGCGTCGAGTCGAGCGGGACGAGCCGGCCGTTGACGCGCGCGCCCATGGTCCGGTGCCCGACCTCGGTGTGCACCGCGTAGGCGAAGTCGACCGGCGTCGAGCCCGCCGGCAGCGCCATGACGTCGCCCTTGGGAGTGAAGACGTAGACCTCCGCGCCGCCGATCTCGAAGCGCAGCGAGTCGAGGAACTCGGCCGGGTCGGCCGTCTCGCGCTGCCAGTCCACGAGCTGGCGCAGCCACCGCATGTCGTTGGCCGCGGCGTCGTCCTTCGCCGTCTTGCCGCCCGACTTCGCGGTCTCCTTGTACTTCCAGTGCGCCGCGACGCCGTACTCCGCGCGCCGGTGCATCTCGTGCGTGCGGATCTGGATCTCGACCGGCTTCCCGCCCGGCCCGATGACCGTCGTGTGCAACGACTGGTACATGTTGAACTTCGGCATCGCGATGTAGTCCTTGAACCGCCCCGGCACGGGGTTCCACCGCGCGTGCAGCGCACCGAGCGCGGCGTAGCAGTCCCGGACGCTGTCCACCAGGACGCGCGCGCCGACGAGGTCGTAGATCTCCGCGAAGTCGTGGCCGCGCACGATCATCTTCTGGTAGATCGAGTAGTAGTGCTTCGGCCGGCCGGTGACGGTCGCCTTGATCTTCGCGCTGCGCAGGTCGGCCGTGACCTGCTCGCGCACGACGGCCAGGTACTCCTCGCGCGCCGGCGCGCGCTCGGCGACGAGGTGGACGATCTCGTCGTACACCTTGGGGTACAGGGCCTGGAACGACAGGTCCTCGAGCTCCCACTTGATCGTGTTCATGCCGAGGCGGTGGGCGAGCGGCGCGTAGATCTCGAGCGTCTCGCGCGCCTTGCGCCCCGCCGACGACGACGACACGTACTTCCAGGTGCGCGCGTTGTGCAGGCGATCGGCGAGCTTGATGACGAGCACACGGATGTCCCGTGCCATGGCGACGACCATCTTGCGCACCGTCTCGGCCTGCGCCGCGTCGCCGTACGTGACCTTGTCGAGCTTGGTCACGCCGTCGACGAGCATGGCGATCTCCTCGCCGTACTCCTCGGTGAGCTGCGCGAGCGAGTAGTCGGTGTCCTCGACCGTGTCGTGCAGCAGCGCGGCGGCGAGCGTCGACCCGTCGAACCCGAGCTCGGCGAGGATCGTCGCGACCGCGACGGGGTGCGTGATGTACGGGTCGCCGCTCTTGCGCAGCTGGCCACGGTGGGCGCGCTCGGCGGTCTCGTACGCGCGCTCGATGACGCTCAGGTCCGTGCGCGGGTGGTTGGTGCGGACGGCCTGGAGCACCGGCTCGAGCGCCGGGCTGCCCGCGTTGGGGCGCGCGCCGAAGCGGACCAGGCGCGAGCGCACGCCGCGCCCGCCCGAGCCGCCGGTGCCGGAGGTCGGGGCGCCCGCGCGCTCAGGAGCGCGCGACGTCCGGGTGTTCTCGCTCATGCGCGCCTCCTTCCGCAGGGCGGCCGCCACCGGCACGATGCCGGCGACCAGCCGAGACGACCGGAGTGGCAATCCTACGACTCGACGTGGACCAGCGTGGCCACCTCGCGGCCCGCGAGCCGCTCGCGGCCGCCCAGGCCCTCGAGCTCGAGCAGGAACGCCAGGCCAACCACGACGCCTCCCCCGCGCTCGACGAGCTCGGCGCCCGCGGCCGCCGTGCCCCCGGTCGCGAGCACGTCGTCCACCACGAGAACACGCGCACCCGGGGGCAGTGTTCCCGACCGGAGCTCGATGGTCGCGGTGCCGTACTCGAGGTCGTAGGTGACGGTGTCCGTGGGCGGCGGGAGCTTGCCCGCCTTGCGCAGCGGCACGAACCCGACGCCGAGGTGCGTGGCGAGCGGCGCCCCGATGAGGAACCCCCGCGCCTCCATGCCCGCGACGAGGTCGACCCCGCCCGCGGCGCGCGCGACGTCGCCGAGCGCCTCGACCACGTGGCCGAAGGCGTCGCCGTCGGCCAGCAGGCCGGTGATGTCCCGGAAGACGATCCCGGGTCCCGGGTAGTCCGGGACGGCGCGGACGAGCTCGAGCACGCGCGAGGCGCGCTCCGGGCCGAGGCCGGCGAGGTGGACGGCGCGCAGGCCGCCCGCCTCGCCGGCCGGCACGTGACCGGGTGCCGTCATCGGGGACGACGGCGGCGCGGCTGCGCCTTGTTGCCCTGGTGCGCGCCCGGCTGGAGCTGGCGGTGCCCCGCCCCGACGCCGGCCGCCGCGAGCGCGGCGTCCTCCTCGTCGCCCGCGACCTCGGCCCGCTCCGCGCGCAGCGCGAGGACCTTGGCCGTGTGCTCCTGGATCGGCTTCTCGCGCTCGCGCAGCGCGACCTCGAGCGGCGTCGCGAGGTACACCGACGAGTACGCGCCGACGGCCATGCCGACGAAGAGCGCGAGCGCGATGTCGCGCAGCGTGCCCGCGCCCAGCAGGAACGCCCCGATGAAGAGGATGCCCGCGACGGGGAGCAGCGCGACGACGGACGTGTTGATCGAGCGCACGAGCGTCTGGTTGATCGCGAGGTTGGCCCGCTCGGCGTACGTGCTGCGCGTCTGGTCGAGGACGCCCGCGGTGTTCTCGCGGACCTTGTCGAAGACCACGACCGTGTCGTAGATCGAGTACGCGAGGATCGTCAGGAGGCCGATCACCGTCGCCGGCGTGATCTCCCAGCCGATCGCCGCGTAGATGCCCACCGTGACGATGAGGTCGTGGAACAGCGCGATGACCGCGGCGAGCGCCATGCGCCAGTTCCGGAAGTAGATCGTCATGACCAGGCTCACGAGGAGCAGGAAGACGACGAGGCCGACGATCGCCTTCTGGGAGACGTCCTTGCCCCAGGTGGGGCCGATGTACGAGCTCGTCACCTCCCCCTCGGACACGTCGTACGCGCTCGCGAGCTCGACGGCGACCTGCTCGACCTGCGCGTTGCTGAGTTCCGCCGTCTGCACCCGCACGGTGCTGGAGCCCACCGAGGTGACGCGCGGCACCTCCTCGGGGGCGACCGCCGCGACGGCGTCGAGCGCCGGCTGCTGCGAGGTGTCCGAGACGCCCGAGACGGTGAACTCCGACCCGCCGCGGAACTCGATGCCGAGGTTGAGCCCGTCACCGGCGATCCGGACCCCGATGATGCCGAGGGACAGGACGACCAGGACGAGCGCCACCACGAAGTAGGCGCGCCGCTTGGCGACGATGGCGTAGGACCGGCGGCCCGTGTACAGGTCGTTGCCCCACTGGGCGAAACCGCTGGCCATCAGTGCTTCTCCTCGTTCTCGTCGCCCGCCGCGTCAGCGGCCGGGGACCCCTCGTCGCCGTCCGCGGAGGCGGCGGCCCGCCGCTCGGCGGCACGGCGCTCGGCGATGGTCATGCGCGGGCCGTCGGACCGGCCGACGCCGGCACCGACCGTCTCCCGGACGGGCGCCGTGCGCTCGCGCGCCGGGGCGTCCTGCACCGGCGCGTCCTCGACGACGTCGCCGCCGTCCGCGGGTGCCGTCGAGGTCGCCCCGACGACGCGGCCGCGACCTGCGTACCGCGTGCCGCGCACCCCGAGGCGCCGCGGGTCGAGACCCGACGCCGGGTGGCCGTTCGCGAAGAACTTGGTCCGGGCGAGGAGCTGCATGAGCGGGTGCGTGAAGAGGAACACCACGATCAGGTCGACCAGGGTGGTCAGGCCCAGCGTGAACGCGAAGCCGCGCACGCCGCCGACCGCCAGGTAGTACAGGACCACCGCGGCGACGAAGTTCACCGCGTCCGAGGCGAGGATCGTGCGGCGGGCACGCTGCCAGCCCTTCTCCACGGCGGAGTTCAGCGTCCGGCCGTCGCGCAGCTCGTCGCGGATGCGTTCGAAGTACACGATGAACGAGTCCGCGGTGATACCGATCGCGACGATGAGCCCCGCGACGCCGGCGAGAGACAGGCGGTACCCGATCGTCCACGAGAGCACCGAGATCACGCCGAACGTCACGACGGCCGCGATGCCGAGCGACGCGACGGTGACCAGGCCGAGCACGCGGTACTGGAAGAGCGAGTAGATGACGACCAGCAGCAGGCCGATCGCGCCCGCGAGCAGACCCTTCTCGAGCTGCTCGGAGCCGAGCGTCGCGGAGATCTGCTCCTGGCTCTGCACCTCGAACGTCAGGGGAAGCGAGCCGAAGTTGAGCTGGTTCGCGAGCGTCGCCGCGCTGTCTCGCGTGAAGCTGCCCGAGATCTCGGCCTTGCCGTCGGGGATCGCGACCTGCGAGACGGGTGCCGAGATGACGAGGCCGTCGAGGACCATCGCGAACTGGTTCTGCGGCGACGGGAGCGTCGTGAGACGCGTCGTGACGTCACGGAAGGCCTTGGTGCCCTCGGAGTCGAACTCGATGTTGACGACCCACTCGTTGGTGACGACGCCGTTCTGCCCGACGCGCAGGCCGGAGCTCGCGTTCGAGATGTCGGTGCCCTCGATCTCGACCGGGCCGAGGATGTACTTGGCCGTGCCGTCGTCGGCGCACGAGACGAACGCGCTGTCGGTCGGGCCGCTGTCGCCGCCCACGAGGTTCTCGGGGAGCGTGCAGTCGAGCGCGTCGAACTGCGCCTGCAGCTCCGGCGTGATCTGCGCGAGGTCGCTCGGGTTCTCCGGGCGGGTCGTCTCCGGCGCCGGGTCCGTCGTGGCGTCGTCCGCCGGGGCGTCCGTCGCTGCGTCGGCCGCCGGGTCGGTGCCGTCCTCGGCCGCCGGGTCCGTCGCGCCGTCGGTGGCGGCGTCCGCGGACTCCGTCGCGTCCGGGGCGTCCTCGGCCGCGGCGTCGTCGCCCGCGGCCGGGTCGGTGGACTCGTCGGCGGGCGTCGCCGTCGGCATGCCCACGGAGAGCACGGGGCGGAAGCGCATCTGGGCCGAGGTGCTGACGAGGTCGATGGTCTCCTGGGACGGCTGCCCCGGGATGCCGACGACGATGTTGTTGCGGCCCTGGCTCGTGATCTCGGCCTCGGAGACACCCTGCGCGTCGATGCGCTGGCGGATGACGTTGATCGCCTGGTTGATGTCCTCGGCCGTCGGCTGCGAGCCGTCGGTGGTGACGGGCTCCAGGATGATCTGCGTGCCACCCTCGAGATCGAGCGCGAGGCCCGGGGTGAGGCTCGCCCCGCCCGGGTTGTCCTCGGTCTTCGGGTCGAGCTTCGTGCCCGCGAAGAGGGACCCGAAGAGGACGACGATGAGGATTCCCAGGGTGACGAGGGTCCGTACGGGCCTCGCTCGTGTGCTGCTGGTGGCCAACTGTCCGTCTCTTCTCGTGCGTGTGCGGTGGGCCTCGCGGCCCACCGCGTCAGGCCGGTCGCGGCAGCGACCGGCATAGGGTCACTTGATGTCGGTGCCGTCGTCCCGGCGTCCGCGGTCCTTCTCCGACCGGTCGTCGGTCAGACCGGAGAGGTCGTCGGGCACGACGAGGTCGTCGACGTCGCCCTTCGTGGTGGTCCCGGCGTCGGCACCGGCGGTGCCGTACTCGGCCGCGTCCTCGGACGCGTCGTCCGCCGTCGTCTCCTCGGTCTCCTCGACCGGGGGCTCGACGAGCTTGGCGATCGCGGCGCGCAGCCACCGGGACTGGTTGCCCGGCGTCGACTCGATGGTGATGACGTCGGCCTCGTCGTCGACGTCGACGACCGTGCCGAACATGCCCGAGCCCGTCATCACCTCCTGCCCGGGGGCGAGGGTCGCCCGGAAGTTCTGGGCCTCGCGCTGCTGCTTGCGGGTGCGGCTGGTCATGAGGAACATCGCACCCGCCGCGAGGGCGAGGATGAGGATGAAGCTGATATCCATGACGGAGTCTCGTGTCCTGTTCTGTGCGGGATCTGCGCGCAGTCTAGGCGTGCGCGCACGGTTCACCAACGAGCCGTCTCGCCGCGGAGTTCCGCCCGCCCGGGTCCGACCATTCTAGGACCACCCGCGGAGCGCCTGTGACCGCCGTCACGGAGCGTCCTCGCGAGCCCGTGACCGCCGGCGTCGCCTCAGGCGTCGAAGAGCGTGCCGCCCTCGCGCGGCGGGGTGAGCCCGAGGTGTGCCCAGGCGGCCGGGGTCGCGACGCGGCCCCGCGGCGTCCGCCCGATCAGCCCCTCGCGCACGAGGTACGGCTCGGCCACGGTCTCGACCGTCTCCGCCTCCTCGCCCACCGTCACCGCGAGCGTCGTCAAGCCCACGGGACCGCCGTTGAAGCGGGTGCACAGCGCGGTGAGCACCGCGCGGTCGAGCCGGTCGAGGCCGATCGGGTCCACCTCGTAGACCTCGAGGGCCGCGCGCGCGGCCGCGAGGTCCATGGTCCCGTCGCCGCGCACCTGCGCCCAGTCGCGCACGCGCCGCAGCAGGCGGTTCGCGATGCGGGGCGTCCCGCGCGAGCGCCCCGCGATCTCGCGGGCGGCCTGGGGGTCGAGCGCGACGCCCAGCAGGCCGGCCGAGCGCGTCAGCACGCGCTCGAGCTCGTCGCCCGAGTAGAAGTCCAGGTGCCCGGTGAAGCCGAACCGGTCGCGCAGCGGCGCGGGCAGGAGCCCGGCGCGCGTCGTCGCGCCGACCGCCGTGAACGGCGGCAGCGAGAGCGGGATGGCGCTCGCCCCGGCCCCCTTGCCCACGACGACGTCGACGCGGAAGTCCTCCATCGCCATGTAGAGGAGCTCCTCGGCCGGTCGCGCGAGCCGGTGGATCTCGTCGATGAACAGGACCTCGCCCTCCTCGAGCGAGGACAGCACCGCCGCGAGGTCGCCGGCGTGCTGGATCGCGGGCCCCGACGTCACGCGCAGCGACGTGCCGAGCTCCGCGGCGATGATCATGGCGAGCGTCGTCTTGCCGAGCCCGGGTGGCCCCGACAGGAGGACGTGGTCGGGTGCGCTCCCCCGCGCGAGCGCGGCCTGGAGCACGAGCGACAGCTGGTCGCGCACGACGGCCTGGCCGACGAACTCCTCCAGCCGTCGTGGCCGGAGCGCGGCCTCGGCCGCGCGCTCGAGGTCGTCCGCGCCCGCCGCGACGATGCGCTCGGACGAGAACGTGCCGTCCCCGCCGAGGTCGTCGAGTCCCACCTGGTCGAAGGTCGCCATCGTCAGCTCCTCGGCCCGCCGAGCACCCGCAGCGCGGCACGCAGCGCGCCCGCCACGTCGGGTGCCTCGACGACGTCGACGCCCGCCTCGGCGAGCACGGTGGACACCGCGTCGTCCGCGGCCTTGAGGTTCCAGCCGAGCCCGACGAGGGCCTCGACCACCTGGTCGCGTCGGTCCTCCGGACGCGGCGCCGACGCCGACGCAGTCGATCCCGCCTCGGGAGCGTCGGCACCCGTGGGCGGGCCGAGCTTGTCGCCGAGCTCGAGCGCGATCCGCTGCGCGCCCTTGTTGCCGATGCCCGGGACGCGCACGAGCGCGGCGATGTCGGCGCCCGCGACCGCACGGCGCAGGCCGTCGGGCGTGTGCACGGCGAGCATCGCGAGAGCGAGGCGCGGACCGACGCCGCTCACGGTCTGGACGGTCTCGAAGACGGCGCGCTCGTCGTCGTCGGCGAAGCCGTAGAGCGTGAACGAGTCCTCGCGCACGACGAGGCTTGTCGCGAGGCGCGCCGTCTCCCCGACGCGCAGGCCGGCGAGCGTGGCGGGCGTGGCGTGGACGAGGTAGCCCACTCCCCCGACCTCGAGCACGGCGCGGTCGAGCTGGACGCTCGCCACGACACCGCTCAGGGACGCGATCACGCAGGCTCCTCTCCCGGCCGGCAGCCCCGGCCTGGTCCGATGGTCCGCCGGCCCGAGGACCGCCGTCGGGCCGCGCGCCGAGGGGCGCGTCGAACACCCGTACGACCGCGGTCACTCTAGCAAGGGCCGCCCACCCGCCGACCGACCGACACGGACCGCCGGCACCCCCACCGGCACGACCGGCGGAACCGGCGCCGCTAGCGCGGCGCGCGCCGTCCCTTCGCCGCGTGCTCGGCGGCCGCCCAGGCGCGCTGCGCGGCGGTGAGCTCGTGCCGCTCGCCGCCCTGGAGGGCGCCCGCGGGGCGCCAGAGGTGGCAGATCGCGAGCGCGAGCGCGTCGGCCGCGTCCGCGGGCTTTGGCGGCTCCGCGAGGCCGAGGATCCCCGCGACCATGCGCTGGACCTGCTCCTTGCCGGCGCGTCCGCTCCCCGTGACCGCGGCCTTGACCTCCGACGGCGTGTGCAGCGCGACGGGGACGCCCCGCTTCGCCGCCCCGACCATCGCGATGCCCGCGGCCTGCGCGGTGCCCATGACCGTCCCGACGTTGTGCTGCGCGAACACGCGCTCGACCGCCACGACGTCGGGCACGTGCTCGTCGAACCACGCGTCCAGCCGCTCCGCGATCCGCAGCAGCCGCAGGTCCACGCTCAGCTCCGGGTCCGTCCGGATCACCCCGACCGCGACGAGCTCGGCCCGCCGCCCTCGCGCGGAGTCCACCACCCCGACACCGCACCGGGTCAGCCCAGGATCCACTCCGAGAACGCGCACGCCTCGACCCTTTCACGTGAACGGCACGGAGCGGCCGTGCCACGCGGTCCGGCGACGGACCAGCCAGCGGTGGGGCCGGGAGGTCGGTGCGCGGTCGTGGCGGGCCTGGCGGGAGCGGCGCGAGCGCCGCGGATGGTAGACCGCGCGCCGACCTTCCGGCCGCGCCGCGACCCGACCGTCAGGACGCGAGCTCCGCCGGATCAGTCGTCGTTCTCGAGCTCCGCCATGACCTCGTCCGACGCGTCGAAGTTGGCGTAGACGTTCTGCACGTCGTCGCTGTCCTCGAGCGCGTCGATGAGGCGCAGGATCTTGCGCGCGCCCTCGGCGTCGACCTCGACCTCCATGGACGGGTGCCAGATCGAGTCGGCGGAGTCGTACTCGATCCCCGCCTCCTGGATCGCGGTGCGCACGGCGACGAGGTCGCTCGCCTCGGACAGCACCTCGATGACGTCGCCGGAGTCGGTGACCTCCTCGGCCCCCGCCTCGAGCGCGGCGAGCATGACGTCGTCCTCGGTCACGCCCTCCGCCTTCGGCACGACGACGAGGCCCTTGCGCGCGAAGAGGTAGGACACGGAGCCCGGGTCGGCGAGGTTGCCGCCGTTGCGGCTGAACGCGAGGCGGACCTCGGAGGCCGCGCGGTTCTTGTTGTCGGTGAGGCACTCGACCAGGACGGCGATGCCGTTGGGGCCGTAGCCCTCGTACATGATCGTCTGGTAGTCGACGGCGTCGGCGCCGGTGCCCGAGCCGCGCTTGACGGCGCGGTCGATGTTGTCGTTGGGGACCGACGACTTCTTCGCCTTCTGGATGGCGTCGAACAGCGTCGGGTTGCCCGCGGGGTCACCGCCGCCCGTGCGCGCCGCGACCTCGATGTTCTTGATGAGCTTCGCGAAGAGCTTGCCGCGCTTGGCGTCGATGGCCGCCTTCTTGTGCTTGGTCGTGGCCCACTTGGAGTGCCCTGACATGCGTTCCTACCCCTTCGCGATTCTGACGAACAGCTCGTGCACGCGCGCGTCCCCGGAGATCTCCGGGTGGAACGAGGTGGCGAGCAGCGATCCCTGCTGGACTGCGACGATCCTACCGGCGGCAGCCGCCGGGATGCCGGGTGCGCCGTGCTCGGGGATCCGTGCGAGCACCTCGACCCCGGGCCCGGCCTCCTCGACCCAGGGCGCCCGGATGAACACGGCGTGCACCGCGTCCTCGTCCTGGCCCGGTCTCGGTGCGCCGTCGCGCCCGTCGTCCGCCGGCGCCAGACCCGCGAACGCGAGGTCGGTCTCGAACGAGTCGACCTGCCGGCCGAACGCGTTGCGCCGGACCGTCACGTCGAGCCCGCCGATGGTGCGCTGGTCGGCGGTGCCGCCCAGGATGCGGTCGGCGAGCAGGATCATGCCGGCGCACGAGCCGTAGACGGGCAGGCCCTCGGCGATGCGCGCGCGCAGCGGCTCGTCGAGCTCGAAGATGCGCAGGAGCTTGTCGATGGTCGTCGACTCGCCACCAGGGAGCACGAGCCCGTCGACCGCGGCGAGCTCCTCGGGGCGGCGGACGCCGACCGTGCGGGCGCCCGCGGCCTCGAGCGCGGCGCGGTGCTCGCGCACGTCGCCCTGGAGGGCGAGGACACCGATCGTGATCGTCACGAAGGGGAATGATACGTCGGCGGCTCCGCCGCTTGTCCCGCGGTGGGCCTCCGGCCGCGCCCACGGTTGCTAGCCTCGCCGTCGTGACGTACCCGCCCGCCCCCGGCCAGCCCTACCCCGCGCCCGGTCCGGCGCCGTACCCCGGGGCGGCGCCGTGGCCCCCGCGCAGCACGCGCGGCGCCACGACGATGATCGTGGTCGGCGCCGTCGTGCTCGTGCTCGCGCTCGTGGCGGGGGTCCTCGGCGTCACGACGTTCGTCCGGGCGCTGCCGACCGGCGTGATCGACGGCGCGGGTCGGCCCGGGTCGGCGGCGCTCGCGTCGGGCGACGTGCCGGGCGAGGCGGAGCTCGAGGTCACGGGCGGCCAGCCGTACAGCATCTGGGCGGTGGGGAGCGCGGGGTCCTCGGACGGCGCGGGCTTCGACGTCGAGGACGTGACCGTGACCTGCGCCGACGGCGACCTCACGGTGAGCGCCCCGTCGGTGTCCGGCAGCTCCGGCCTGGGCTCCTCCCAGGCGACGACGGTGGCCGAGGTCACGCCGCCGGCGTCCGGGACGTGCACGGTGACCGTCGCGCAGGGCGCAGCGCCCGCGGGCACGACGTTCGTCGTCACCGAGGGCTGGCGCTTCGGCACGTTCTTCGCGACGCTCGGCGGCACGATCGTGCTGTGGTTCGTCGCGATCGGCGGCGGGCTGCTGGGCGCGGGGCTGCTCGTCGGCGGGATCGTGTGGCGGGTGATCGCCCGCCGGGCGTAGCGCCGGTCAGTCCGCGCGCGCCGTGCCGAGGTGCCGCGTCACGCCGTCCCACCCGCGCAGCAGCGGTGCGACGAGGTCGGGCAGCCCCTCGGGGAACACCTCGATCTGGACGCCGCGCAGGTCGTCGAGCGTCCACCAGCGCATCTCGTCGACGACGTCGAGCTCGACGTCGGTCCACCCGGCGCGGCTGAGCCCGCCGTCGCGGTCCGCCCCGGTGACGCGCGCGAGGAACAGCACCTCGTCCTGGCGGCAGTGCTGCCGGTAGAAGTCGAAGATCGCGCTGCGCGTGTACACCGGGCCGACGAGCGCGCCCGGGTCGAGGCGCAGGCCCGTCTCCTCGTGGACCTCGCGCAGCGCGGCGTCGACGTCGCTCTCGCCCGGGTCCACTCCCCCGCCGATCGTGAACCACCACGAGCGCTCGGGCTGGTCGACGTCGTGCCCGCGCGCCAGGAGGATGCGATCGGCGTCGTCGAGGAGCAGCACGCGCGCGCCGCGACGGAAGTACAGGCCGTCGTCCCCGAGCACCCAGTCGGGGCCCAGGGACGACGGCGCTCCGGCGGCCTCGGCCACGACGGCTCAGCCGTCCGTCGTCGGCACGACGACGGACGGCTGCGACGCGCGGCGGTCGGTCACCAGCCGCGCTCGGCCAGACGGTGCGGGACGGGGATGTCGTCGACGTTGATGCCGACCATCGCCTCGCCGAGACCGCGCGAGACCTTGGCGATCACGTCGGGGTCGTCGTAGAACGTCGTCGCCTTGACGATGGCGGCCGCGCGCTGGGCGGGGTTGCCGGACTTGAAGATGCCCGAGCCCACGAACACGCCCTCGGCTCCGAGCTGCATCATCATCGCGGCGTCGGCCGGGGTCGCGATCCCGCCGGCCGTGAACATGACGACCGGGAGCTTGCCGGTCGCGGCGACCTCCTTGACGAGCTCGTACGGCGCCTGGAGCTCCTTCGCGGCGACGAACAGCTCGTCCTCGGGGAGCGACGTGAGGCGGCGGATCTCCCCGCGGATGGTGCGCATGTGCGTGGTCGCGTTGGAGACGTCGCCCGTGCCGGCCTCGCCCTTGGAGCGGATCATCGCGGCGCCCTCGGTGATGCGACGCAGCGCCTCGCCGAGGTTGGTCGCCCCGCACACGAACGGGACGGTGAACTGCCACTTGTCGATGTGGTTGGCGTAGTCCGCGGGCGTGAGGACCTCGGACTCGTCGACGTAGTCCACGCCGAGCGACTGCAGCACCTGCGCCTCGACGAAGTGGCCGATGCGCGCCTTGGCCATCACGGGGATGGAGACGGCCTCGATGATCCCGTCGATCATGTCCGGGTCGGACATGCGCGAGACGCCGCCCTGGGCGCGGATGTCGGCGGGCACCCGCTCCAGCGCCATGACCGCCACGGCCCCGGCGTCCTCGGCGATCTTCGCCTGCTCGGGCGTGACGACGTCCATGATGACGCCGCCCTTGAGCATCTCCGCCATCCCCCGCTTGACCTTCGCGGTGCCGACCGCGCCGGCACCCTCCGTGGTCGCGGCGCCCGGGGCGCTCTCGGCAGGGACGTTCTGGTCGGCCACGTTGGTCACCGGTACCTCACACCTTCAGGTCAGGGGAACGTCGCGCGCTCGCGCGCGGACGCCGTCGAACAGGCTCGACGGCACATGCTCCCACGCGCTCCCCATCCTATCGCCGGGCCGTCCACGGCTCCGGTCCCCGGACCGGCCGGGAGCGGGCCGCCGGGCCCGGTACGACCCGCGAGAGCCGCCCCTCAGTCGGGGGTGACCGCGCTGGCGACGGGGCGCACGAGCGCGTCGGGCGCGGCGTCGTCGAGCTCGACCGTGACGGGCATCGGCGCGTGGCCCGCGAGGTGGAACAGACGCACCCACCACTTGCTGCGCACGCGCAGCGCCTGGGCGACGGCCTCGTTGTGGAAGCGGCGCGCGAGCTGGGCGCGGTACCACGCGGCGGACAGCGTCGCGAGCAGCTCGTCGCCCGCGGGGACCGACCGCACCTCGGCGAGGTCGTCCGCGTCCTCCAGCGCGGAGCGCAGGGTCGCGGTGAGGTCGCTCTCCGCGAGCGCGCGCGACTCCGCCATGCCGCCCAGGAGGCGCCGGGGCCGCGGGCCGTCCGCCGGCACGAGGCCGGGCACCTGCTCACGGAGCCGGCGCGCGTCGGCGTCGTCGTCGAGGACGGCGTGCGCGGCCTCGGCGACGAGGACGGAGCTCGCGGGGTCGAGCTCGCCGGACGCCGCGAGGTCCACGGCGGCCGATGCGCGGCGCACGAGCTGGGCGTCCAGCGCCAGCCGCGACGCCATGACCTTGCGGTGGAGGCGGTCGAGCCGCGACGCGGCGACCCACAGCAGCCACGCGGCCAGGGCCGCGACGACGAGGACGAGGACGGCGGTCTCGGACCAGGTCACGGCTGACCCACCTCCTCCTCGCGGACGCGGCCCAGCAGCCGCCCGCCGCGGCGCGAGCGCGGGTCCTCGTGCACGGGGATGACCGCCTCGGACGCCGCGAGCACCATGTCGTAGACCGCGGAGACCTGGTCGGTGACCGCGGACCAGTCGAACCGCCGCACGAACTCGGCCGCACGCGCCCGGTGCGCCGCGCGGGCGTCGGGGTCCGCGAGGACGTCGACCACCGCGCGGGCCAGCGCCTCGGGGTCCCCGACGGGGAACAGCACGCCCGCGGCGCCGTCGTCGAGCACGCGGCGGAACGCGCCGAGATCGCTCGCGACGACGCACGCCCCGGCGCTCATGGCCTCCACGAGGACGATCCCGAAGCTCTCGCCCCCGGTCTGCGGCGCGATGTAGAGGTCCACCGACGCGAGCAGGCTCGCCTTGTCCTCGTCGCTCACGCCCCCGAGGAACTCGACGGAGGACGCGTGCGCGCCGAGCGCCTCGATCGCGGCGTCCCGGCCGTCGTCGCCGCGCCCGGCGACGAGGAACCGTGCGCCGGGGAGCTGCTCGAGGATCCGCGGGATCGCGGCCGTCAGGACGGGCAGGCCCTTGCGCGGCTCGTCGAGGCGCCCGAGGAACGCGATCGTCGGCGCCTCGGGCGTGCCCTGCCAGGCCGGGCTGGGCACGGCGTCGGCGAACGTGTCGACGTACACGCCGTTGGGGATGACGACGGCGTCCCCGCCCAGGTGGTCCACCAGCGTGCGCCGCGCGTCCTCCGAGACCGCGATGCGCGCGTCGATCTTCTCCAGGCTCTGCCGCACGAGCGGGTAGGCGACCTGGAGCGCGCGCGAGCGCACGAGCGACGTGTGGAACGTCGCGACGATCGGGCCCTGCGCGATCCAGAGCGCGAGCATGCTCAGCGAGGGCGTCACGGGCTCGTGCAGGTGCAGCACGTCGAACCGTCCGGCGTCGAGCCACCGGCGCACGCGGCCCGCCGTGCGCGGGCCGAACGTGAGCCGCGCGACCGAGCCGTTGTAGCGCACCGGCACCGCACCGCCGGCGGAGGTGAGGTAGTCCGGGACGGGCGTGTCGTCGTCGGCCGGGGCGAGCACGGAGACCTCGTGGCCCCGCGCCATGAGCGCCTCGGCGAGGTCGCGCACGTGGAACTGCACGCCGCCGGGGGCGTCGAACGAGTAGGGGCACACGATGCCCACGCGCAGGCTCATGCGGCACGCTCCGCGTCCGGGGACGGCTCGCCCGCCGCGGCGCGCGTGCGCGCGTAGCGCTCGGCGTCGAGGTCGTCGACGAACACCTTCTGGAGCATGTGCCAGTCCTGCGGGTGCTCGCGGATCGCGACGCTCAGCGCGTCGACCCAGGACTGCGTCGCCGCGGCCACCCGCTGGGCGCGCGGGACGTCCGCCGCGATCTCGACGCGCGGGAAGAAGCGGATGACCAGGCCCCAGGGCGAGCCCGCGGCCCGGCGCCGCTCCCCGCGCAGCCGCTCGTAGTGGATGCCGGCCGGCACGAGCGGCGCGCCCGTGCTCACGGCGAGCGCCGCGGGCCCGGCCGCGACCCGCGCCCGCTCGCCGAAGAGGTCGACCTCGACGCCGCGGTGGGTGAGGTCGCGGTCGGCGAGCAGCGGGATGATCTTCCCCGGCCGGCTCGCGCCGCGCACCAGGTCGCGGAAGACGTCACCGTCGCCGAGCGCGAGGATCTCGAGCCCGAGCCCGGTGCGGAACGCGAGGAACTCCTCGAACAGCTCGTCGGGCTTCAGCCGCTCCGCGACCGTCAGCACGGGCGCGATGTGCGGGGTCGCGTACGCGCCCGCGAGGTCCCAGTTGCCCTGATGGGACAGCGCGAGCACCGGGCTCCGGTCGCCGTCGAGGTGCTCGGCCAGGTTCTCGTACCCGACGAGCCGCACGCGCGCCTCGACCTGCTCCGGCGTCCACGCGGGGAGCGTGAAGGCCTCCCGGTAGTACCGCATGTACGACCGCATCCCCGCGCGCGACAGCCGGCGCAAGGCGCGCGGCGAGAGCCCGGGCCGGACGCGCGCGAGGTTGCGCTCGAGCTGGCGCACTCCCCCGCCGTGCACGAGCCACGTCACGTCGGCGATCGCGTCGAACAGCCCGCGCAGCAGCGGGTCGGGCACCTTGCGCGCGTTGCGCCAGGCGAACGTGAACGCCTTGCCGGCGTCGAGGGCCATCAGCGACCGTCCTCCGTGTCGTCGGTCCGGGAGGCGCTCGCGGAGAGGGCGAGCGCCTGACGGCGCACCGTCGCGACGCGCTGCACGACCGTCACCGCGCTCGCGAGCGCGAGCAGGCCGAGCACGGCGACGAGCACGACGGGCGGCAGGCCGAGGCCGACGAGCCCGGCGGCGACGAGGGCCGCGACGAGGCGGTCGGCACGCTCGGCGATCCCGACCTGCGCGGTCATGCCGACGCTCTCGGCGCGGGCCCGCGCGTACGGCACGACGGCGCCGAGCGCGAGGCACGCGAGAGCGACGACGGTCCCCCACGCGGCGAGGTCGGGCGTGAGGCGGGGGTCGTCGGCGCGGACGAACCACAGCGTGAGCCCGACGAACACGGCGGCGTCGGCGAGCCGGTCGAGCGTCGAGTCGAGGAACGCGCCCCAGGGACCCGACCGGCCGGCGCGGCGCGCCATGACGCCGTCGAGCACGTCGGCGAACGCGCAGACCATGACGACCATGACCCCGGCGAAAAGGTGGCCCGTGGGGAAGAGCCACAGTGCGCCGACGACGACGCCGAGCGTCCCCGTGACCGTCACCGCGTCCGGGCTCACCCCGACGCGCAGGAGGAACGCGGCGAGCGGCGTGAACAGGCGCGTGGTGAGCGCGCGCAGGCGACCGAACATCAGGCGTCGTCCCCCTCGCCGGTGGTCGGCCACGCGGCCGCGAGCCGCGCCCGCGTGTCGGAGAGCAGCTCCGGCACGGCCTTCGTCTGCGCGACGATCGGCAGGAAGTTCGCGTCCCCCGCCCAGCGCGGCACGACGTGCTGGTGCAGGTGCGCGGCGATGCCCGCACCCGCGACCGCGCCCTGGTTCATGCCGAGGTTGAAGCCGTCGGGCGCGGACACCGCACGCACGACCCGCATGGCCGTCTGCGTGAGGTGCGCGACCTCGACCGTCTCGGCCTCCGTGAGCTCCGTGTAGTCGGAGACGTGCCGGTACGGCACGACCATGAGGTGGCCCGGGTTGTACGGGTAGAGGTTGAGCACGACGTACGCCGTCCGGCCGCGCGCGACGATCAGCCCGTCCTCGTCCGTGCGGTCCGGCACGCGGCAGAACGGGCACTCGCCGCGCGAGTCGTCAGCGGGCTTGTCCTGCCCGCCGATGTACACCATGCGGTGCGGCGTCCAGAGCCGGTCCAGGCCGTCGTCGAACCGGGGGTGCGCGTCCGGCGTCTCGACCGTCGCACCGGTCGCGGGGTCGGGTGCGGCGCCCGGCGCGGCCTCGTCGGCCGCGCCGGGCGTCCCCGTGCGCTCGTCGCTCACGCGCCGTCAGACCTGGACGCGGTCGCGCACGGCGGAGACGATCCGCTCGACGGCCTCGGCGACGGGCACGCCGTTGTCCTGGCGGCCGTCGCGGTAGCGGAACGACACGGCGCCCGCCTCGGCGTCCTCGCCGCCCGCGATGAGGACGAACGGGACCTTGCGCGTGCTGGCGTTGCGGATCTTCTTGCCGAACCGGTCGTCGGAGTAGTCGACCTCCGCGCGGATCCCCTGCGCCCTGAGCTGCGCGACGACGTCGGCCACGTAGTCGTTGAACGGCTCCGCGACGGGGACCGCAACGACCTGGACGGGCGCGAGCCACGCGGGGAACGCGCCCGCGTAGTGCTCGACGAGGATCCCGAAGAACCGCTCGATCGAGCCGAACAGCGCGCGGTGGATCATCACGGGACGCTGGCGCGTGCCGTCGGACGCCGTGTACTCGAGCTCGAACAGCTCCGGCTCGAAGAAGTCGAGCTGGATCGTCGAGAGCTGCCACGTGCGGCCGATCGCGTCCTTCGCCTGGACCGAGATCTTGGGGCCGTAGAACGCCGCGCCGCCCGGGTCGGCGACGAGCTCGAGGCCCGACTCCGTCGCGACCTGGCGCAGGACCTCGGTCGCCTCCTCCCACGTGGCGTCGTCGCCCACCGACTTCTCCGGGTCGCGCGTCGACAGCTCGAGGTAGAAGTCGTCGAGCCCGTAGTCGCGCAGGAGGTCCAGCACGAACGAGAGCAGCGAGCCCAGCTCGTCGCGCATCTGCTCGCGCGTGGTGTAGATGTGCGCGTCGTCCTGCGTGAAGCCGCGCGCCCGCGTGAGCCCGTGCACGACGCCCGACTTCTCGTACCGGTACACCGTGCCGAACTCGAACAGCCGCAGCGGCAGCTCGCGGTACGACCGCCCGCGCGAGCGGTACACGAGGTTGTGCATCGGGCAGTTCATCGGCTTGAGGTAGTAGTCCTGGCCCGCGCGCTTGACGTTGCCGTCGTCGTCGAGCTCCTCGTCCAGGTGCATCGGCGGGTACATGCCGTCGGCGTACCAGTCGAGGTGGCGCGACGTCTGGAACAGGTTCGCCTTGGTGATGTGCGGCGTGCTCACGAACGAGTAGCCGGCCTCGACGTGCCGCTTGCGCGAGTACTCCTCCATCTCCATGCGGATCGTCGCGCCGTTGGGGTGGAACACCGGCAGGCCCGAGCCGATCTCCTCCGGGAAGGAGAACAGGTCGAGCTCGTTGCCGAGCCGGCGGTGGTCGCGGCGCTCCGCCTCCGCGAGGCGCTCGAGGTACGCCTTGAGCTCGTCCTTCGTCGGCCACGCCGTGCCGTAGATGCGCTGGAGCTGCGGGTTCTTCTCGCTGCCGCGCCAGTAGGCCGCGGCCGAGCGCATGAGCTGGTAGCCGTTGCCGATCAGGCGCGTGCTCGGCAGGTGCGGGCCGCGGCACAGGTCCTTCCAGACCACCGTCTCGCTCTCGCGCCCGGCGCCGCGCACATTGTCGTAGATCGTCAGCTCGCCGCCGCCGACCTCGACGTTCGCGCCCTCGGTGTCGTCCGCGGTGCCGGAGCCCTTGAGCCCGATGAGCTCGAGCTTGTACGGCTCGTGCGCGAGCTCGGCGCGCGCCTCGTCCTCGGTGACCACGCGGCGGCGGAAGGTCTGGCCTTCACGGATGATGCGCGACATCGCCTTGTCGAGCGCCTTGAGGTCCTCGGGGGTGAACGGGGTCTCGACGTCGAAGTCGTAGTAGAACCCGTCCGTGATCGGCGGGCCGATGCCCAGCTTCGCGTCCGGGTTGACCTGCTGGACGGCCTGCGCGAGCACGTGCGCGGCCGAGTGCCGCAGCACCGCGAGGCCGTCGGGCGAGTCGATCGTCACGCCCTCGACGACGTCGCCGTCCGCGACCGGCGTGTCGAGGTCCTTGAGCTCCCCGTTCACGCGGATCACGACGACGTCGCGACGCGACGCGAACAGGTCCGTGCCCGTCGTGCCCGTCGTCACCGTGGTCTCCTCCGCGTCGAGGGTGATGGTGAGTGGTGACGAGACGACGTCAGACACGTCCGTGCTCCGTTCTGTGGCGGGAGGCGCCCGCGGCGCCCGGTCAGGTCCTCCGGCGCCGGGGCGTCCCCGACAGCACGAAGGGCGCCGTCGTGGACGGCGCCCCTCGATCGTACCGACCCGCAGGTCAGTCGTTGGCCTTCTTCGCCTTCTCGGCGAGGGTGTCGACGTGCCGGTCGACGGAGTCCGGGGCGACCGACTTGATCTTTCCCGCGACCTCGTCGATGCGCTCGTCGGTCATGAACTCCTTGGCCTTGTCGATGCGCTCCTCGGTCATGAACTCCTTGGCCTTGCCGAGGAGGTCGCCGAGTCCGCCCCGGTCCTTCGGTGTCTGCTCGCTCATACCGGCTCCCTCGGGGGTCGTGGTGCGCGCGTCCCGCGCCGGGCGGCGGCCGTCCCGCGCCCGCACGAAACGCTACCCGGCGGCACCACGCCGCGCGACGGGGCACGGGCAGCGGCCACGACCCGCGTGACCCGCCGGCCCGGACCGGCGCACGCGCGGTCCGGGCCTGCCAGAATCGGCCCATGGACGACGACGTGGCACCCGGGGAGCGCACCGCGCGCGTCTTCCGGCACCGGCTCAACGAGCTCTTCGCGCGCGGCCGCGGCGGGCGTCCCGTGACCAACAGGGAGGCCGCCCACTGGATGACGGAGCGCGGCTACTCCATCAACGAGGCGTACCTCAGCGCCCTGCGCGGCGGGCACCGCTCGTCGCCCAGCCTGCGCGTCGTCGAGGGCATCGCCGCCTTCTTCAACGTGAGCACGGGCAGCCTCGTCGACCCCGACGAGAGCCCCGACGACCGCCTGCGCGCCGCGCTCGCCGACGAGGGCGTGGAGCAGTTCGCGCTGCGCGCCCAGGGGCTGTCCCCCGAGAACGTCCGCGCCATCATCGAGATCGTCGACCGCGTACGGAGCCTCGAGCACCTCCCACCCGTGGCACCGCCCGGCACGCCCCACGGGCACCCTCCTGCCCCGGAGGCCGACCATGGATGACCTCCTGCGCGCCGCAGGGCTCGACCGCGCCCGCAGCATCGAGGAGGCGTGCCGCCTCGTCGCCGCGGCCCGCGGCAAGCCGCTCGAGGTCGTCGAGGGCGACCTCGGCCCCGGCGTCACCGGCCTGTGGCTCGCGTTCCCCGAGCGCGACCTCGTCCTCGTCGACGCCCGCCAGACGCTCCCCGGACCCCACCGCGACCACGTCGTCGCGCACGAGCTCGTGCACGTGCTCGACGCGATCCGCCCCGGCCCCGCTCCGGGCCCGGTCCCCACCGGGTGCCGCGACGTGCACGACGACCCCGCCGAGCAGCGCGTCGAGCGCCTCGCGAGCGAGCTGATGATCTCCATCGCGTCGCACGGGAGCTCGGCCGCACGCCTCACGTCCCTCGAGCTCTACCGATGAGCCACGTGCTCGACCTCCTCGCCACGGCCCTGTTCGTCACCGCCGCCACATGGACGGCGCTGCGCGCCCGAACAGGCACCGACGCGGCTCTCCCGCTCGGCCTCGCGTTCGTCGCGGTGGCGTCAGCGCTGCGGGTCCCGGCCGTCGCCGAGCTCCTCAAGACGCACGCCCCCGGCGGCACGCACGAGGTCGCCAAGCACGTCGCGCTCGTCGCCGGGTGCCTCTTCGTCGGCGTGTGGGCGTACAGCACGACGACCGGGCACGCGCCACGGACGCGGCACGTGGCGCTCGCGGCCGGTCTCGTCGGCGGGGCGATGGTCGCGCTCGCGGTCGCGAGCGGGCCGTGGACGACCCTCGACCTCGACGCCCAGAGCTCCGGCCGGCCGCTCATGTGGGTGTACCGCGCGCTGTACTACGGCGCGTTCGTGGCGGCGACCGCGACGTTCGCCGTGTCGTGCGTCCGCACGCGCTCGCGGCGCCCCGTGCGGCTGCGGTGGGGCATGGACGTCGCGGCGGCCGGGGCGGTCGTCGCCATGGTGTGGGCCGTCCTCAGCTTCGTGGCCGCGCTGCTGCACGAGCCCGGCAGCGCCGAGCCGTACCTCGTCCTCGGCGTGCGCACCCGGTACCTCGTGCTCGCGGCGAGCGTCCTGCTGACGGTCGGCATCGTGGGCCAGCTCGCGTCGTCGGCGGCGTTCGCCCGCGAGCGCCGCCGCGATCTCGGGCACCTGCACGCCTTCGTCGTGGCGACCGTGGGCGGCGGGGGCCTCCCCGGGTCCAGCGCGGCGGTGGACGAGTACCACCGGACCATCGAGATCTTCGACGGCCTCGCCGCGCTCGCGCTGCACTCGCGTCGGGACGACGTCGACCACGTGCGCGTCGCCGTCCCCGGCAGCCCGCGCGAGGTGATCCTCGCCTACCAGCTCCAGCTCGCGGCGACGCGGCGGGCCCGGGGTGACGCCCCGAGCGTCGACCCGGACGACTGGTCCGACCTGCTCGCGGACGACGACGCGCTGCGTCGGCTGGGCCGCGCGCTGCGCGACCGGACGAGCTCGGAGGAGACGGCCCGCGTCCTCGCGGGCGTCTGAGCCCGCCGGGCCCGACGCCAAGCTCCCCCTGCGCGCTTGCCCCCGCGCCGGGCCTCGGCGGGCGGGCTCAACCTACAGACAGACGCACGGGGGCGCAACGTGCCTCACAGTTGAAATCTCAACGGTCCCGAGGTGTCCATGAAGGACGACTCGGAACGCGGATTGCTCGCGACGACACCGCCGGGGCGACGACGCCCGGGGCGGCGTCCACGACGACCGGCGACCCCTCCGTGCCCCCTGCGCACGGAGGAGGAGCGACGTCCGCACGACCCCTCGAGGACCGGCAGGACGACCACCGGGACCGTCACGGCAACGCTGCGGCGGGTGTGCCCGGTGGCGCGGACCGCCTTCACCGGTCCTGCGAGCACTGTGCCCGGCAGAGGGGCACCGTGCAGGCTGGGCGCTCGTCCAGGATCTGTCGCGCGCCGCCCGCCTCCCCCGGGACGAGGGCATCCGGGGGAGCACTTTGCCCCGTTTCGTCATGGACGATCCCCCTGCACCGGGGTGCTCGGCGGTGCGGAGCGGCGTCAGATTTCACCCGCTCGACGTGCGCCGGCTCCCGGGTGTCACGTGCGCCACGGTTCACTACCGTCTTCCCATGACGGGAGCGGAACGCACCGAGCGGAAGGCGCTGCTCACCCAGGTCCTCGGGGGGCTCGCGCTCGCGGTCCTCGCCGGGTGCGCATCCGCCCAGCAGACCTGGGCGGAGACGATGGAGCAGGTCGACGGCGTCGCGTCGGTGGAGTACGAGTTCCGCGACAACCAGCTCGTCGGGCCCGACGACCACGAGGCGACCGTCCGGCTCGAGGACGACCTCGGCGCCGAGCAGGTGCGCCGCCTCGTCGAGACGAGCTGTGCGCGCGACGCGCCCCTCACGCGCCTCACGCTCACCACCGCGGCACCGGACACCGACGAGGCCGGGTCGGTGACCCTCCAGAACGCGGCGCCGTACGACAGCGCGTGCCTCGCCGAGGAGACGGTGGCCGGGTTCGCCGCCGCGAGCACCGCGATGGGTCGTCTGCTGCCGGGGTACGACGGCGACTTCTCCTCGCCGGGGTTCACCGCGGGAGCGGCGCCCTCCCTCGACGACCCCGACCGCGCGCTCGTCGTCGTGACGACGTCCGCCGAGCGCGCCCGCCTGCTCGACGCGCTCCGCGCGCTCCACGACGAGGGCACGGCGCTGCCGCTCCGTTACGTGGGGTGGTGGGACGAGGACCGCGACCCGGGCACCTCGGCGACGAGACCTCTGGTGGCAGACCTCTCGCCCGACGCGGACATGGCGGTCCTGGCACCGTTGATCAGCGGCGCGTTCGAGCTCGGCGTGGACGACGTCGAGGTCACGGACCGCGCGATCACCGTCACCCCGCCGCCCGGCGCCGTCCCGAACGCCGCCGCGTGGCAGCACCTTGCCGACCAGGCCGCGGGAGCCGGCGTCGGGCTGGAGGTCAGGACGCCGAGCGAGCCGGACGCCACGACCGGCTGACTCCGGACGACCGCCGCCGGCCCCGGACACGAAAGAGGCCGCCTCCGCGGGTGCGGGGACGGCCTCTGCTCGGTGGGCGATACTGGGTTCGAACCAGTGACCTCTTCGGTGTGAACGAAGCGCGCTACCACTGCGCCAATCGCCCGAGTGCGTGGTCGATACTAGCCTGAAACGGACCGGATCGAAAAACCGGCCGCCCTCACGGGTCGAGACGCTCGCGACGACGCCGCTCGAACAGGTCCCGCGCCGCCACGGAGAGCTCCCCCGCGGCCACGTCCGCGCCGTCGAGCCAGGTCACCGGCTGGACGTTGCGCACGGAGCCGGTGAGCAGCAGCGCCGACTCCCCCGCGGTCACCTCGTCGAGCACGGCGAACGGGAGCTCGCCGGGACGCGCCTCGCGCGCGGGCAGGCCGTCCTCCGCCGCCCACTCGAGCAGCAGCTCGCGCGTGATGCCCGCGAGGCAGCCGGAGGACAGGGGCGGGGTGACGAGCTCGCCCCCGCGCTCGACGAAGACGTTCGCCCCGGTGCCCTCGCACAGGTCGCCGGCCGTGTTGGCGAGGAGCGCCTCGTCGCCGCCCTTGCCGACGGCGTCGGCGAGCGCCACGACGTTCTCCGCGTACGACGTCGTCTTGAGCCCGGCGACGGCGGAGCGCTCGTTCCGGGTCCAGGGCGACCGCACCGCGCGGCCGGAGGGACGGATGACCGCCGGGCCGACCGCGACGACGACGGTCTGCTCGCCGGGGGTGCGCCCGGACCCGAGCGGCCCGACGCCGGCCGTCACCGTGATGCGCAGCCGGCCCACCGGCCCGGCGCCGGCACGCGTGCGCGCGTCCGCCTCGGCGAGCACCGCTTCGACGCCGTCGAGCACGCGGCGCTCGTCCGGCGCGTCGAGGCCGAGCCCGGCGGCGGACCGCGCGAGCCGGCGCAGGTGGCGCGTGAGCGCGAAGGCGCGGCCGTCGAACACGGCGCACGTCTCGAACACGCCGTCCCCGACGGTCAGGCCGTGGTCGACCGCGCTGAGCGCGACCTTGCTAGGCGACACGAGGCGCCCGTCGGCCCAGATCACGAGGTTCTCGGTCGCGCTCGCGGACGTCGGTGTCGTGGCGGCAGGGGTGCTCATGGCTCCAGTGTGCCCGAGGCGAGGCCGACGAGGCGGCGCGCCTTGAGCTCGGTCTCCTCCCACTCGCGCGCGGGGTCGCTCCCCCAGGTGATCCCGGCGCCCGTGCCGAAGCGCAGGACGCCGTCGGACCACCAGAAGGTGCGGATCCCGACGGCGAGGACGGCCTCGTCGCCGTCGACCCAGCCGACGGCGCCGCAGTAGGGGCCGCGCGGCACGGGCTCCAGGGCGTCGATGATCCGCAGCGCGGACGACTTGGGCGCCCCGGACACCGATGCCGGCGGGAAGGTGGCCTCGAGCAGCGTGGGCCACAGCGCGGCCGACCCCGCGAGCCCGGCACGCAGGCGTCCTGTCACCGTGCTCACGAGATGCACGAGGCCCGGGTGCTGCTCGACCGCGAGCAGGTCCGTGACCTCGACGGTCCCCGGCTCGCACACGCGCTGGAGGTCGTTGCGCACGAGGTCGGTGATCATGACGTTCTCGGCCCGGTCCTTGGCCGTGAGCCCCGCGGGGGTGGGCGCGGTGCCCTTGATGGGTCCGGACGTCACCGTGCCCCCCGCGACCCGGAGGTACAGCTCGGGCGAGGCGCTGACGACCCACACCGGGTCGACGCCGGACCCCGCCGGCACGTGGAGCACGCCCCCGTAGGGAGCGGGGTTGCCCCGTGCGAGACGACGCGCGAGGGCCCGGGCGTCGGGCTCGCCGCCACCCGGGCCGACGAGCGGGGCCGCGAGCACGCGGCACACATTCGCCTGGTAGACCTCGCCCTCCCGGACCTCGTCGCGCACGTGCGCGACGGCGGCCTCGTAGCCGGCCCGGTCCAGGGAGCTGCGCCACGCGGACGGGTCGGGCCCGCGCCACGGGTCGGCCTCTGCTCCCGCGGGCGTGGCGCCGTCCAGGTCCGACGGGGCGAGCCGCTCGGCGAACCGCCACGCGCGCGCCCGGCCGCCGCGGGCAGGGCCGTCGAAGTCGGCGACCACGAACCACGGCCCGTCGTCGGCCAGACGCTCCGGCTCGCGCCGGAGGTCGACGCACTCGAGCACGCCGCTCGCGGCGCGCCCGGCGAAGCGAGCGAACCCCGGCGCGGGTGTTCTCCCAGGTCCTGGCACGGGACCACGCTACCCAGGGCGCACCTCCGCCCGGACCCCCGGCCCCCGAGCACCGACCGCGGGCTCGGCGGGGCCGGTTGGACGCCGGACGCGAACGTGGACTAATGTCTGGGACGCGCCGGAACGCCGGAGGGCCGGGGGAAACGCTCCCCGAAGCTCCAAGGTCCGGCCGCGCGGATGTGGCTCAGTTGGTAGAGCATCACCTTGCCAAGGTGAGGGTCGCGGGTTCGAGTCCCGTCATCCGCTCGGAGGCCCACCCTCCCGCCGCCCTCGTGGTGGCGGAGGGCAGGTCGCGGTGGAGTGGCCGAGAGGCGAGGCAGCGGCCTGCAAAGCCGTATACGTGGGTTCGAATCCCATCTCCACCTCGCAACAGCACCACCCCTCTGGGGCGATTGGCGCAGCGGTAGCGCGCTTCCCTGACACGGAAGAGGTCACTGGTTCGATCCCAGTATCGCCCACGAGCACGACGAGAGAGGCCGCCCCGGCACCGTCCGGAGCGGCCTCTCTCGCGCCGACCATCACCTGGACCGGATGCACGGGTCCGGGCGGAAGTCGGCTAGTATGTGCTTCGCGCCGATCACCACGGGGTTCGTGAGAGCCCCCGACGGACCGGCCGCGCGGATGTGGCTCAGTTGGTAGAGCATCACCTTGCCAAGGTGAGGGTCGCGGGTTCGAGTCCCGTCATCCGCTCGGAGGCCCACTCTCTGGCCCGCTCCCCCGGGAGCATGAGAGGACGCGTCTCAAGGTGGAGTGGCCGAGAGGCGAGGCAGCGGCCTGCAAAGCCGTATACGTGGGTTCGAATCCCATCTCCACCTCGTATGCAGCACCCGGGCGATTGGCGCAGCGGTAGCGCGCTTCCCTGACACGGAAGAGGTCACTGGTTCGATCCCAGTATCGCCCACCACTCGAAGGCCGTCCCGACGCCGGGGCGGCCTTCGTCGTCTACTCTCGGCGCATGCCCGACCAGCGCCCCGCCCACGACGTCCTGCCGCTCGGCGCGGCCCCGCGTCCCACGACCGCCCCCGAGCTGCTCGCACGCCTGCGGCCGGCCGCCCTCGACGCCCTGGGCCCCGAGGTCGAGGGCACGGCAGCCGTCCGGCTCGACGCCGACCTCGAGGGCGCGGACGTCTCTCGCCTCGACGTCGACCTCACGGGCGTCCGGGTCCGGGTGGGGGCGGACCGCCCCGCCTCCTCGTCCGGGCGCAGCACCTCCCCGACGGTCGACGTCGAGCACGTCCGCTCGCGCGAGGACGCGGTGGTGCGCCGGCTCCGGGTCGACGCGCACCCGCTCCTGGTCGACGACGTCCCCGTGGACGTCACGGCCGAGATCGAAGGGCTGCGCTTCCGCTGGGTCGAGGGCGCCGACGGGTCGCTCGCCGTCGAGGGCGTCGAGCCCGACGACGCCGCGCCCCTCGGCGGGCACGTCCGCGTCTCGGCCCCGCGCGAGGCGGTCCTCGCCACCGCCCGGAGGATCGTCGCCACCGAGCTGCAGAACATCGGCCTCACGCTGGCCTCGCTCGACGTCGACCTCGTCGCGACGGGGCCACGCACGGTGTCGCTCCAGGCGTTCGCCCGCGTGCGCAAGGGATTGCTCTCGGCGAGCGTGCGCGCGACCGGTACCGCCGAGGTCGACGCGCGCATGGTACTCACCGTCCGCGACCTCGAGCTGTCGAGCCGCAACCCCGTCGTCGCGGCGCTGCTCGTGGTGGCGCGCGGCGAGCTGGCGAAGGTCGAGGGGCGCCACGTCGACCTCGCAGCCGACCTGCCGCCGGGGGTGCGGGTGGCGGACGTGCGGGTGGAGGCGGGCGAGCAGCTCGCGGTGACGGCTCGCCTTTCCTGACCTCGGCCGCCCTTGTGGCGCTCCTCACACGCACGTAGCGTCGAGGCATGTGCCGGAACATCACGACCCTGCGGGGCCTCGAGCCGCCCGCGACCGACGAGGAGATCGAGGCGGCCGCGCGCCAGTTCGTCCGGAAGGTCACGGGCATCCAGCGCACGAGCGCCGCGACCGAGGAGCCGTTCGAGCGCGCGGTCGACGAGGTGACCGCGATCGTCGCGCGCCTGCTCGACGAGCTGCCCGAACGCCGCAACCCGCCGACGACGGTCCCGCCCCTGCGGCGCGAGGAGGTCCGGGCGCGCATCGCCGCCCGCGAGGCCGCAGAGCGCGAGCACGAGCGGGCGCACGAGCTCGGGATCGCGCACACCCACTGAAGGCCACGGCCAGGACGGGTGCGACGAGGTCCCGGCGGCGTCTAGGCTCGGAACCCGTGACCGACGCACCCGCCTCGCCCCCGCCCCAGGCCCACCGGCCCGAGCCTGTGAGCGCGACCATGCGCCGCGCCAAGGCGGACGCGCGGTCGGAGCACGTGACGATCGGGCAGGTCCGCGAGGACGCCGCCGGGCGCGTCACCATCGACTGCTCGTGCGGCATGCCGCTCACCAACGGTCCCGACTGGACCGTCGACGAGCACATCCGCCTGCACCGGGCCGAGGCGCGCTACCTCGCCCTCAGCGCCGTCGCCCCCGCGGGGATGCCACGGCTCATCGCGGTCGACGCCGACCGCCTGCCGCGCGTCGACTGAGGGGCCGGGCGCGAAGTTCCTAGAGCTCGTCCGGGTCGTCCCAGGACGTGCCCGACGACGCGCCGTCGATGGGCCGGCGCTCGTTCTCCGAGAGCGACTGCGGGGCCTTCGTCGCGTCTCCCCCGGTGAGCACGTCGCCGGACCCCTCTCCCTCGTCCTCGCGGCGCGGGGACAGCCGGGCGGACGCGATGTCGGACTGGTTGAGGTCGTCGCGGTGGTGTGCGTGGGTGCTCATGGCACGGGTCTACCAGGTCCGCCCGCACGATGCACGACCGTCCGCCTCCGGGCGGGTCGGTGCGCCGCACGGGCGGGGCGACCAGGAGGTCGACCGCCGCTTGGCACACTATTAATGTCCTGATCGCGGCGGGAGACCCCGGTCGAGATCGATCGCGTCACCGAGGGGTCTCCTGCGACGACAGCGAACAGGACCCCGTGACATCCTCAGGGACATGCAGACCTGGCCAGGCCACCCCTACCCCCTCGGCGCCACGTACGACGGCACGGGGACCAACTTCGCGCTGTTCTCCGAGATCGCCGAGCGCGTCGAGCTCTGCCTCTTCAACGACGACGGCACCGAGACCCGCGTCGACGTCCAGGAGATCGACGCGCACGTCTGGCACGTCTACCTCCCGGGCAAGGGACCCGGCACGCGCTACGGCTACCGCGTGCACGGCCCCTACGACCCCGCGAACGGCCACCGCTGCAACCCGGCGAAGCTCCTGCTCGACCCGTACGCGAAGGCGATCGAGGGGCAGATCGACGGCGACGAGTCGCTGTTCTCCTACCGCTTCGCCGACGCGGACGAGGTCGCGCAGGCGGACGAGCCCGCCGAGGGCGAGGAGGACGACGCGCCCCCGCCCGCTCCCCCGCTCAACGACGACGACTCGGCCGGGCACACGATGATGTCGGTCGTCATCAACCCGTTCTTCGACTGGGGCCACGACCGCCCGCCGAACCGGGACTACCACGACAGCGTCATCTACGAGGCGCACGTCAAGGGCATGACGATGCTCCACCCGGACGTGCCCGAGGAGCTGCGCGGCACCTACGCGGGGATGGCGCACCCGGCCGTCGTCGAGCACCTCGTGACGCTGGGCGTCACGGCGGTCGAGCTCATGCCCGTGCACCAGTTCGTCAACGACCCCACGCTCGTCGAGAAGGGGCTGTCGAACTACTGGGGCTACAACACCATCGGGTTCTTCGCGCCCCACAACGGCTACGCGGCCCACGGGACGCGCGGGCAGCAGGTCATGGAGTTCAAGACCATGGTCAAGGCGCTGCACGAGGCCGGCATCGAGGTCATCCTCGACGTGGTCTACAACCACACCGCGGAGGGCAACCACCTCGGCCCGACGCTGAGCTTCCGCGGCATCGACAACAAGGCCTACTACCGGCTCGTGGACGGCGACGAGGCGCACTACTTCGACACGACCGGCACGGGCAACTCGCTGCTCATGCGCTCGCCGCACGTGCTCCAGCTCATCATGGACTCGCTGCGGTACTGGGTGACCGAGATGCACGTGGACGGGTTCCGCTTCGACCTCGCGGCCACGCTCGCGCGCCAGTTCCACGAGGTCGACCGCCTCTCGGCGTTCTTCGACATCGTGCAGCAGGACCCGGTCATCTCCCAGGTCAAGCTCATCGCCGAGCCCTGGGACCTCGGCGACGGCGGCTACCAGGTGGGCGGCTTCCCGCCCCTGTGGACCGAGTGGAACGGGCGCTACCGCGACACGGTGCGCGACTTCTGGCGCGGCGAGCCCTCGACGCTGCCCGAGCTCGCGAGCCGCCTCACGGGCTCGTCCGACCTCTACGAGCACGGCGGGCGCAAGCCCATCGCCTCGATCAACTTCGTCACCGCGCACGACGGCTTCACGCTCAACGACCTCGTGTCGTACAACGAGAAGCACAACGAGGCGAACGGCGAGGACAACAACGACGGCGAGAGCCACAACCGGTCCTGGAACTGCGGGGTCGAGGGCCCGACGGACGACCCCGACGTGCGGTCGCTGCGGGCGCGCCAGCGCCGGAACTTCTTCGCCACGCTGCTGCTCTCACAGGGCGTGCCCATGCTCGCGCACGGCGACGAGATCGCGCGCACCCAGCGCGGCAACAACAACGGCTACTGCCAGGACAACGAGATCACCTGGATGGACTGGGGCGGCGAGGAGGGCCTCGACGACGAGCGGGCCGCGCTCCTCGACTTCGCGCGCCGGGTCGTGTGGCTGCGCCGCGACCACCCCGTGCTGCACCGGCGGCGCTTCTTCGTGGGCCGGCAGGACGGCGCGGAGCCGGGCATGCCCGAGGGTCCCGACGACCTCCCGGACATCGAGTGGCTCGACATCACCGGCTCGCGCATGGACCAGCAGGACTGGGACCACGCCTACGCGCGCACCGTCATGGTGTTCCTCAACGGCGACGCGATCCCCGAGCAGGACCGGCGCGGCGAGCCGATCGTCGACGACTCGTTCCTGCTGCTGCTCAACGCGCACTCCGAGGAGCTGGACTTCACCGTGCCGCCGGCGGCCTACGGGGAGAGCTGGGACGTCGTGCTGGACACCGACGGCACGGTCGACGTCGGCGAGGTGCTGCAGCCCGGGGAGACCGTGTCCGTGACGGGCCGCAGCGTCATCGTCCTGACCCGCCCGCCGCTGCGATGACCGCCGTCTCCCCCGCCGGCACGCCGGGCGCGCCGCTCCGCGTCCCGGTGTCGACGTACCGGCTCCAGCTCGGCCCCGACCTCACGTTCGACGACGCCGCGCGCCAGGTGCCGTACCTCGCGAGCCTCGGCGTCACGCACCTCTACCTCTCGCCGGTGCTCCAGGCGGCGCCCGGGTCGACCCACGGGTACGACGTCGTCGACCACACGCGGATCAGCGACGAGCTCGGCGGGCGCGAGGGCCTCGGCCGGCTCGCGGCCGCGGCCCGCGACGCGGGCCTGGGCATGGTGCTCGACGTCGTCCCGAACCACATGGCGGTCCCCACCCCCGCGTGGCACAACCGTGCGCTGTGGTCGGTCCTGGAGGAGGGCTCCGCCTCCCCGTACGCCCGGTGGTTCGACGTCGACTGGTCGGCGGGCGAGGGCGCGGTCCTCATGCCCGTCCTCGGCGCGCGCCTCGGCGACGTGCTCGCGGCGGGCGAGCTCGTGCTGGACGAGGTCGAGGTCCCGGGCACGCCCGGGCCCCGGCGCGTGCTGCGCTACTACGACCACGTGTTCCCCGTGCGCGCCGGGACGGAGGACCTGCCGCTCGCGGAGCTCGTCGAGCGCCAGCACTACCGGCTGGCCTACTGGCGCGTGGGCGACGAGGAGCTCAACTACCGCCGGTTCTTCGACGTCGGGTCGCTCGTCGCGGTCCGGGTCGAGGACGAGGAGGTGTTCGACGCGACGCACGCGCTCGTGCTCGACCTCGTCACGTCCGGGGTCGTCGACGGCCTGCGCATCGACCACCCCGACGGCCTCGCGGACCCGGCGCAGTACCTGCAGCGCCTCGCGGACCGCACCGACGGCGCGTGGGTCGTCGTCGAGAAGATCCTGGCGGGCGAGGAGCAGGTGCCGCCCGACTGGGCGACGGTCGGGACGACCGGCTACGACGTCGCGTGGCGCCTGCAGCAGCTCTTCGTCGACCCGGGCGGCCGGTCGGGCCTCGACGCGGTGATGACGCGCCTCACGGGCGCGCCGCCCGGCGGCCTCGGCGCGCTCGTCGAGGAGGCGAAGCGCGAGGTCGTCGCCGGGCCGCTCTACGCGGAGGTGCACCGGCTCACGGACCTGGCGGCCGCCGTCTGCCACGACGACCCGCGCCTGCGCGACCACACGTGGCGCGGCCTGCACCAGTGCCTGCGCGAGCTGCTCGTCGCGTTCGACCGCTACCGCGCGTACGTGGTGCCGGGCACCCCGCCGCGGCACGAGGCGGTCCGGGCCGTCGAGGAGGCGGCCGAGCGCGCCCGCGCGCACCTCGACCCGCAGCGCGCGGAGACGCTCGCCGTCGTCGTGGACCTCGTGCTCGGCCGCGAGGTCGGCAGCGCGGGGCGACGGCGCGAGGCGCGCCGCGACGAGCTCGTCGTGCGCTTCCAGCAGGTGTGCGGGGCCGTGACGGCGAAGGGCGTCGAGGACACGGCGTTCTACCGCTGGACCGAGCTCGTGAGCCTGTGCGAGGTCGGGGGCGAGCCGGACCGGTTCAGCCTCGGCGTGCACGACTGGCACGCGTTCGCGCAGCGGTTCGCCGCGCTCACCCCGCACGCCCTCACGGCCGGGTCGACGCACGACACCAAGCGCGGCGAGGACACGCGCGCGGCCCTCGGCGTGCTGTCCGAGGACGCGGGCGCGTGGTCGCGGCTCGTCGACGAGGTGCGCGCGGCGACCGCCCCCTACCGCGGGGTCCTCGTCGACGGTCTCGCCGAGAACCTGCTGTGGCAGACCGTGGCCGGGACCTGGCTCCCCGACGCGACCACGCCGGACGACGCGCCCGACGGCACGTCCGAGGCCGCGATCTCTCCCGACCGGCTCGTCGACTACCTGCGCAAGGCGCTGCGCGAGGCGAAGGTCGCGACGTCGTGGACGAGCCCGGACGAGGCGTACGAGGAGGCCGTGGCCGAGCTCGCCCGCCGCGCGCTCGCCGACCCCGCCGTGACCGGGGCGTTCGCCCGGTGGGCGCGCGAGCACCGCGAGGAGCTGCGCGCCGCGAGCCTCGGGATCACGCTCACGCGGCTCACGGCCCCGGGCGTCGCGGACGTCTACCAGGGCGCCGAATCGTACGCGCCCACGCTCGTCGACCCGGACAACCGCCGCCCCGTGGACGTCGACGACCTCACCGAGCGCCTCGCGCGGCTCGACGGTGGCGCGCCCGCGCGCACGCTCGCGGACGAGAAGCTGCTCGTCACCGCGCGCGCCCTGCGCGTGCGCCGCGCCCTCGCCGCCGCGTTCGTCGGCGACGGCGCCGGGTACGCGCCCGTCGCGTCGTCGACGCCGTGCGCGCTCGCGTTCGCGCGTACGGCCCCGGCCGGCACCCCCACCGGCGACCCCGCGACCGCCGACGCGTCCGGTGGCGACCGGCAAGACGACGCGGCCGTCGCGCACGTCGTCACGGTGGCGACCCGGCTCGCCGGGACGGTCGACCGCCTCGGCGGGTGGCGCGACCACGTCGTCGCGCTCCCCGCGGGCACGGGCACGTGGGTCGACGTGCTCACCGGGCGCGAGCACCCGGCCGGGAGCGTCCGCGTCGCGGACCTGCTCGCCGACCTGCCGGTCGCGCTGCTCGTCGCGCCGGGCTCCGCCGCGAGCGCCGCGGCGACGGGCGAGGGCGCCGCCGCGACGGGCGAGGGCGCACCGTGACGGCGGGCGCACCGGCCCCGCCCCCGCGCGTCCCCGCACCCCAGGCCACGCCCCTCCTCGCCGTGCCGGGGCCGCGGCCCGTGGTGTGGGCGCCGACGGCGCGCAGCGTCGAGCTCCTGCTGCCGGAGCAGGGCTCGGGCACGTTCGAGGGCGCCGAGCGCCTCCCGCTGCGCCTCGTGGGCGCGCACGTGCCGGGCTGGTGGGGGTACGACCACGAGCTGCCGTGGGGCACGGACTACGGGTACTCCGTCGACGGCGGTCCGGGCCGCCCGGACCCGCGCAGCCCGTGGCAGCCGTACGGGGTGCACGGGCCGAGCCGCACGTTCGACCCGGCGTTCGCCTGGACGGACGCCGCGTGGCCGGGCCGCGACGTGCGCGGCGAGGTTCTCTACGAGCTGCACGTCGGGACGTTCACGCCGCAGGGCACGCTCGACGCGGCGATCGACCGGCTCGACCACCTGGTCGCGCTGGGCGTCGGCGCGGTCGAGCTCCTGCCGGTCGCGGCGTTCGGGGGCGAGCGCGGCTGGGGCTACGACGGCGTGCACCTGTACGCGGTGCACGAGCCGTACGGCGGTCCGCGCGCGCTCCAGCGGTTCGTGGACGCCGCGCACGCCCGGGGGCTCGCGGTGGTGCTCGACGTCGTCTACAACCACCTCGGCCCGTCGGGGAACTACCTGCCGGAGTTCGGCCCGTACTTCACGGACGCGCACACGACCCCGTGGGGCTCGGCCGTGAACCTCGATCGCCCGGGCAGCCGGGAGGTGCGCGAGTGGGTGATCGACAACGCCGAGCGGTGGTTCGTCGAGTTCCACGTGGACGCGCTGCGGCTCGACGCGGTGCACGCCCTCGTCGACGACTCCCCGACGCACCTCCTCGCGGAGCTCGCGCGGCGCGTGGACCGCGTGGAGCAGGAGCTCGGGCGGCCGCTGACGCTCGTCGCCGAGTCGGACGAGAACGACCCCGCGACCGTGACGGGCGTGGAGCAGGGCGGGCGCGGGATGCGGGCCCAGTGGGCGGACGACGTCCACCACGCCGTGCACGCGCTGCTCACCGGGGAGCGCCAGGGCTACTACGTCGACTTCGGCTCGGTCGCGGTGCTGCGCAAGGCGCTCACGGGCGTGTTCGTGCACGACGGCACGTTCTCGACGTTCCGCGGGCGCGACTGGGGTCACCCGGTCCCCGCCGGGACCGACGGCCACGCGTTCGTCGTGAGCGCGCAGAACCACGACCAGGTGGGCAACCGCGCGCACGGCGACCGGCCGTCGGCGACGCTCGACGGCGGCGGTCTCGCGACGGCCGCGGCGCTCGTGCTCGTGTCGCCGTTCACGCCGATGCTGTTCATGGGCGAGGAGTGGGGCGCGTCCACGCCGTGGCAGTTCTTCACGGACCACGCGGAGCCGGAGCTCGCGGAGGCGGTCCGCGCGGGCCGGGCGGCCGAGTTCGCCGACCACGGGTGGGGCGGCGGCGACCCCGTGCCCGACCCGCAGGCCCGCTCGACGCGGGACGCGAGCGTCCTCGACTGGTCCGAGCGGGAGCGCGGCAAGCACGCGCGCCTGCTCGCCTGGTACCGGGACCTGGTGGCACTGCGGTCGCGGCCCGACGTGCGCTCGGGCGACCTCTCGCTCGTGCGCGTCCACGGCCCGGGCGGCCCGGACGACGACGCGTCGGGCGAGGAGCCGACGACGGGCGCCGCCCCGCACGGCGGGCCCGCGTTCGTCGTGGACCGGCGCACCGTCGCGGTCGCGGTGAACCTCGGGGACGCCCCGCGGCGCCTGCGGCTCGCGCTCGGCGGCACGCCGCGCGTGCTCGCCGCCTGGGACCCGGCGACCCGGGCGGGCCGGCACCACGTCGACCTGCCCGCGCGTTCGGTCGCCGTCCTGGCGCGCGGGTGACTACGCTCGCGCCCATGGCGACGACGACGAAGACGAAGGCCACGCACGGCGGCGGCGCGGAGGGCGCCTGGGAGGTCCCGCCGGAGCGGGCGCTGCGGGTGCCGGAGGGCTTCGACCTCGCGGCGTTCGACCGCGCGTCGACCCCGGGGTTCACGGGCGACAAGGCCGCCGGGAAGGCCCTCGTCGCGCAGCACGCGGACGAGCTGTCCGAGCTGCAGGAGCGCCTCTTCGCGGAGGGCCGCTCGGGCGGGTCGCGGTCGGTGCTCCTCGTGCTGCAGGGCATGGACACCGCGGGCAAGGGCGGGATCGTGCGGCACGTCGTCGGGCTCGTCGACCCGCAGGGCGTCGCGCACCGGTCGTTCGGGGTGCCCACGCCCGAGGAGCGGCGGCACGACTACCTGTGGCGGATCCGCCGCGCGCTGCCCGAGCCGGGGTACATCGGCGTCTTCGACCGGTCGCACTACGAGGACGTGCTCGTCGCGCGCGTCGACGCGCTCGTGCCGCCCGAGGTCTGGGAGTCGCGCTACGACGAGATCAACCGCTTCGAGGCCGAGGTCGCCGCGGCGGGGACGACGATCGTCAAGGTCGCCCTGCTCGTCTCCTACGAGGAGCAGCGCGCGCGGCTCATGGAGCGGCTCGAGCGCCCGGACAAGTTCTGGAAGTACAACCCGAACGACGTCGACTCGCGCCAGAAGTGGCCCGCGTACCAGGAGGCGTACCAGGCCGTCCTCGACCGGACGAGCACCGACGTCGCGCCGTGGCACGTGGTGCCGGCCGACCGGAAGTGGTTCGCGCGCCTCGCGGTGAGCGAGCTCCTGCTCGACGCGCTGCGCGGCCTCGACCTCGGGTGGCCCCCGGCCGACTTCGACGTCGCGGTCGAGAAGGCGCGCCTCGCCGCGACGTGACGCTCAGGCCGCGCCGCGCGCGACCGTGCGGCCGTCCTCCGCGAGCGCGCCGAGGCGCGAGAGCGCGCGGTAGTACTTCTTGCGGTACCCGCCGCGCAGCATCTCCTCGGTGAACAGGCTCCGCTCCCCCGTGTACGCGTCGGTCCCGGCGAGGAGCACGGGCACGTCGCGGTCGTAGAGGCGGTCGACGAGCACGACGAGGCGCAGCGCCGCGGACTGCTCGGTGACGGGATGCACGCCCGTGAGCGCGACGACCTCGACGCCGTCGAGCAGCGCCCGGTATCGGCTGGGGTGGACCTGCGACAGGTGCGCGAGCAGGTCGTCGAACACGTCGAGGGTCGCGCCGGGCCGGCCGGTGACGGCCGCCCGCACGTCGGCCTCGGGCAGCGGCGCGGAGTCCGTGACGACCGCGCGGTGCCGGTAGTCCTCGCCGTCGACGCGCAGCACCTCGAACCGGGCCGCGAGCGCCTGGATCTCGCGCAGGAAGTCCTCGGCGGCGAAGCGGCCCTCGCCGAGGGCCTCGGGGAGCGTGTTCGACGTCGCGGCCAGCGCCACGCCGCGGTCCGCGAGCTCGCGCAGGAGCCGGGACATGAGGACGGTGTCGCCCGGGTCGTCGAGCTCGAACTCGTCGATGCACACGAGCTTCTTCGTGGCGAGCGCGTCCACCGTGGCCCGGAACCCGAGCGCGCCGACGAGGTTCGTGTACTCGACGAACGTGCCGTACGCGCTGACGTCGAGGCCCACCGCGTGCGCGAGGGACGTGAGCAGGTGGGTCTTGCCGACCCCGAACCCGCCGTCCATGTACACCGCGGGCGCAGTCTGCTTCCGGGCGCCGAACAGCCCCTTGCGCGCGGGCTTCACGACGGCGGTCGCGACCTCCTCGAGCCGCGCGACGGTGCGCGCCTGGCTCGGGTAGGCGGCGTTGGCGCGGTACGTCGAGAACCGCGCGTCGGCGAAGTGCCGCGGCGGCACGAGGTCGGCGAGGAGCCGGGCGGGAGGTACCGAGGGCCGGACGTCGGCGAGGGCGCGGACGGGCCCGCCGGGGGTCGGCGAGGAGGCCGACGCGCGGGCGGTGCCGGGGAGGGCTGCCGGGGCCGAGGAACCACCGGAGGCGGGCGCAGTCACGAGGATCCAGCCTACGCCTGCGGCTAGCCTGGCCGCTGTGACCTCGACCACCACCCCGCCCGGCGGGCCGGTCGCGCCCGGCGGGCGCACCGACCTCCCCGCGCTCGACGTGCTCCTGCCCGCCGCGGAGCACCTCCCGCCCGACCCGCGCGAGGACCGGCTCGCCGCGCTCTACGCCTACGGTTCCCCGGTGCGCGGGGCGAGCGTCGTGCGCGCGAACATGGTCGCGAGCGTCGACGGGGCGGCGTGGGGCCCCGACCAGCGGTCGGGGTCGATCAACGACGACGCGGACTGGCGCGTGTTCCGCGTCCTGCGGGCGCTGGCGGACGTGGTGCTCGTCGGGGCGGGCACGGCACGCGCCGAGGGCTACACCCCGCTCGGCCGGCCGCGCGGGCTGCGGCACCTGCACGACGCCCCGCTCGAGCTCGCCGTCGTCAGCCGCAGCGGCCGCGTGCCCCCGGCGCTCGCCGGGACGGACCGCCCGCCGTTCGTGCTGACCGGCCCGGCCGGGGCCGCCACCGCCCGGGGCGACGTGCCCGCGGACCGGGTGCTCGTCGTCGGGCAGGACGCGACGGACGACGCGCGCGGGCCACGCGACGCGCTCGACCTCGCCGCGGGGCTCGCCGCGCTCGCCGGGCGCGGCCTCACGCGCGTGCTCACCGAGGGCGGCCCGTCGCTGCTGGCGGACCTCCTCGCCGCGGACCTCGTCGACGAGCTGTGCGTGACGACCACCCCGACGCTCGTGGGGCCCGGACCGGGCCGGATCGTCGGCGGCGCCCCGGCTCCCGGGACGACGACGGCGCTCCCCCGCGGGGCACGCCTCACCCACCTGCTGCACGCCCCCGAGGACCGGCCCGGGTCGCCCGCCGGTACGACCGCCGCGCGCTGGCTCCTCCCGCTAGGCTGACCCGCGTGACCGACACGATCCTCGTCCTGACCGAAGACACGCTCAACCCGGCCGACGTGCAACACATCCTGTCGCTGCACGAGGACGAGCAGCTCGCCTACCGGGTGCTGGTCCCGGCGGACACCGAGCGCAACGTCATCTCGGGAATCATCGACCACCTCAGCGTGGGCGAGCTCAAGGAGGCGTGGGACGAGGTCCTGGGCCGCGAGCCCTCGCCCACGGCGGCGAAGGCGGAGGCGAGCGAGCAGCTCGAGCGCAGCGTGGCCGAGCTCCGCGCGGCGGGCCGGGAGGCGGACGGCGTCGTCGTCGACGACGACCCGCTGCCGGCGCTGCGCACGGCCGTCGCGTCCGGCGGGGCGCGCGAGATCGTCGTCGTGACCTACCCGCACGCGGTCGAGGACACGTTCCACACCGACTGGGCCTCCCGCGCGCGCGAGGAGCTGCACGTCCCCGTGCTGCACCTCTACTCGGGCACGAGCGAGCTGGGCTGATCCTCCGCGCGTCCGGCCGACGAGCGCGCCGGCCGGCCCGGCGGTCGGCGGACCCGCGGGGTCACGCCCCGCGGACGCGGTGCCCGGCGCGGCGGATCGTCGCGCGGGCGAGCTGGTCGGTCGAGTCGAGGTAGAGCGGGTCGGCGAGGAGGTCGTGGTCGACGGCGACCACGGACAGCTCCGTGCAGCCCAGCACGATCACCTGGGCCCCGCGCTCGACGAGCCGCCCCGCGACGGCGCGGAACGTCTCGATGTCGACCGGCCGCCCCGCCTTCACCTGCTCGTAGATGATCTGCGACACGAGCGCCTGGTCGCCGTCGTCGGGCACGAGCGCCTCGACCCCGTGGCGCGCGAACGCGTCCTGGTACACGCCCGACGCCGCGGTCCCCGCCGTCGCGAGCAGGCCCACCGCCCGCAGGTCGTCGACCCGCGCCCGCGCCGCGTCGACCGTCGTGTCGATGATGGACACGAACGGGACGCTGATCGCGTCGAGCACCTGCTGCGTGAAGTAGTGCGCGGTGTTGCACGGCATGACGAGGAAGTCCGCGCCGAAGCGCTCGAGCCGCTCCGCGTCCCGCGCGAGCACCGGGCCCGGGTCCGCGTCCGACCGCCCGAGGATGAAGTCCGTGCGGTCGGGGATCGTCGCGTGGTTGAGCACGACGGCGTCCACGTGGTCCTGGTCGCGCTCGGCCTCCGTGAGCGCGACGAGGAGCTGCAGGAAGTAGGCCGTGGCGAGCGGCCCGACACCTCCGAGCACTCCGACGAGGGGCTGGGCGTGGTCCTGGTCCGGTCGCGACGTCACCCGTGGATCCTACGGCGCCCGCGTCCCGGGGAGCGGGCGGCGCGGACCGTAGGATGGCGGACGCCCGCCGACCCGACAGAGAAACGGACGACCCTCCGCGATGACGTACGGCAACGCCGAGTTCCTCCCCATCGTCCTGGGGACCAACCTCAACACCTACAACATCGCGAGGTCGTTGCACGAGGCGTACGGCGTCCGCACGCTGGCCCTGGGCCGCTTCCCCCTGCGCGAGACGGCGGACTCCCGCATCGTCGACGTGCGCACCTACCGCGACTTCGACGACCCCGAGCGCATCGTCGCCGTCCTGCGCGAGCTCGCCGAGGAGTTCCCGGGCCGCAAGCGCCTGCTCATCGCGAACATCGAGTTCTACACGAACGTCGTCATCGCCCACCGGGCCGAGCTCGAGGACCTCTACGTCATCCCGCTCGTCGGCGAGGACCTGGCCGCGCGCCTCATGAACAAGACGGACTTCGCGCGCACGTGCGCGGAGCTCGGCGTGCCGCACCCGGAGACGGTGATCGCCACGGCGGCCGACGTCGACGCCCCCGGCTTCGGCGAGGACCTGCCCTTCCCGTACCCGCTCATCCTCAAGCCGGCCGACACCGACACCTACCCGCGCCTGCGGTTCGAGGGCAAGAAGAAGGTGTACCTCGTCCAGGACGCGGCCGAGCTGCGCGACGTCGGCCGCCGCATCTACGCCGCCGGCTACACGGACGACCTCATCGTCCAGGAGTACCTCGCGGGCGACGAGTCGGTCATGCGCGTGGTCAACACGTACTCCGACCGCCACGGCCGCCTGCGGTTCCTGTCCGCGGCCCAGATCGTGCTCGGCGAGTACGACCCGAAGCTCGTCGGGAACTACAACGCCGTCGTGACGATGAAGGACGACCGGCTCACGGAGTCCGTCCGGCACCTGCTCGACAGCCTCGGCTACGTCGGCGCCGCGAACCTGGACGTCATGTACGACCGCCGCACCGGCACGAGCAAGATCCTCGAGGTCAACCTGCGCCAGGGCGCGGCGAGCTTCTACACGATGGCCGCCGGCGGCAACCTCGCGCGCTGCTACGTCGAGGACCTCGTGTACGGGCGCGAGCTGCCCGAGCAGGTCACGTCGGACGCGCGCCTGTGGGTCAACGTGCCCTACCCCGTCGTCCGGGCGCTCGTCCCGGTGTCGCTGCGCCACCGCGTGAAGAAGGCCCGCAAGCACGGCGTGTGGCACACCCTGCGGTACGCGCCCGACCGCAGCCTGCGCCGCCGCCTGGACGTGTGGCGCGTGGACCTGCGCCACACGCTCGACTACGTGAAGTTCGCGCGCTCGCGCCCGTCGGCGTAACCGCGGGAGGTCCGGCGCCGACCAGGTGATTCTGACCCGTCCGGTGGCGCGGACGCGCCGGGATCGCCTGGTCGGCCGTCACGGACCGCCTGGTCGTGGGGCTCAGGCGCCCAGGGCGGACCGGACGGCCTCGACGAGGCGGCGCGCCGTCGCGACGCCGACCGTGGTCGGCAGGTTGACGACGCGCGCGACGAGGTCCTCCGTCGTCGCGAGCGCGGGATCGCCCGGGGTGTACCCGTAGACCGCGGGGTCGTCCGGGCCCGGGAACAGCGCCGGCCGGTACCACTTGCCGACGTAGTACCCGGCGGCCGTGAGCTCGGCGACCAGGCGGTCGGCGGTCGCGGCGTCGGGCGCGAACAACGGGAACCGCACGAGCGGCGCGCGCTCCCCGATCCCGGCCGGGACCTCGACGACGCCCGACAGCCCGCGCACGTACTCCGCGACCGTGTCGGCGCGGCGCGCCTCGGTGTCGCCGCTGGACCGCAGCGCGTCGACCATGCGGTCCACCACCCACGCGGACGGGCGCTGCGGCGGGTGCGCGAGCCCGCCCCGGTTCTCCACGGGAGCGATCGCAGGCTCGTACGCCCCGACGGCCGTGAGCGCACCGCGCACCTTGCCCGCCGCCGCGCCGGGCAGGCGGTTGAGCACGCGCACCTGGGTGCGGAAGCTGCGCGCGGCGAGGTCGAGCCGCGGCCCGACGACGGGCAGCGCGTCGAGCGCCGCCACCGTCGCGGCGCGCAGCGCCGGGTCGAGCGCGGGGCTCACCCACACCGCCCCGCCGAAACGCGTGGGCAGCAGCTTCTCGACGCCGAACGAGTGGAACGAGACGTCGGCGACGGGCGTGCCGTCGGCGTCGCGCGCGAGGCGCCCCACGCAGTGCGCGCTGTCCTCGACGAGCAGCGCCCCGACGGAGCGCGCGGCGTCGCGCAGGCGCCGCGCCGCCGCCTCGTCGACGATGCCGAACGTGTTCTGCAGCACGACCGCCCGCGTGTCCGGGCCGACGGCGAGCCGGTCGGGGTCGATCGCGACCGTCGCCGGGGACACCTCGGCGTAGACCGGCCGCAGCCCGGCCACGAGCACCGGGTCGACCGCCGTCGAGCACGTGAACACCTGCGTGACCACGTCGCCCGGGCCCCGGGCCTCGGCGAGCGCGCGGAACACGACCTCCATCCCGTAGCGGGCCTTGAAGACGAGGAACCAGTCGGCCGGGTCGGTGCCCGTCCGGTCGGCGAGCATCCTCGTCGCGGTCGCGTCCTGCGGGTGGCGGCTCATCGTTCTCCGTGTCGTCCGGCGTCAGGGGTCGGGGCCGACGCAGCGGCCCGCGCGCCTAGCCTGCCACGTCGGCGGGCCGCCCGGGCCGAGCCGCTCGTCACGCGCACGGGGACCGGCCGCGCGACGGGACGTGCGGGCGACAGGACGTGCGGGCCGGGACGCGCGACGGCGGCCGCCGCGCCGGAGCGCGACGACCGCCGTCGGGACGTCGGGGAAAACGTCAGGCGTCGGACTCGGTGCGGTCGCCCGACCACTCGGTGTGGAAGACACCCGGCTTGTCGACGCGGCGGTAGGTGTGCGCGCCGAAGAAGTCGCGCTGCGCCTGGATCAGCGCGGCGGGCAGGCGCTCGGCCCGCACGCCGTCGTAGTAGGCGAGCGACGACGAGAACGCGGGCGTCGGCACGCCGTTGAGGGCGGCCTGCGCCACCACGCGACGCCACGCCGCGAGGCCGTTGCCGACCGCGCCGGTGAAGTACTCGTCGGCGAGGAGCAGCGGGAGCTGCGCGTCGCGCTCGTACGCCTCGGTGATGCGGTTGAGGAAGCGCGCGCGGATGATGCAGCCGCCGCGCCAGATGCGGGCCATCGCGCCGCGGTCGATGTCCCAGCCGTACTCGGCCGACGCGGCCGCGATCTGGTCGAAGCCCTGGGAGTACGCGACGACCTTCGACGCGTAGAGCGCGAGGCGCACGTCCTCGACGAACGCGTCGCGGTCCTGCACGTCCCACGCCGCGGCGTCGGCGGGCAGCGCGGCGCGGCCGGCCTCGCGCTGCGGGACCGAGCCGGACAGCGCGCGCGCGAACGTCGCCTCGGCGATGCCCGTGATCGGCACGCCGAGGTCGAGGCCGTTCTGCACCGTCCAGCGGCCGGTGCCCTTCTGCTCCGCCTGGTCGAGCACGACGTCGACGAACGCCTTGCCGGTCTCCGCGTCGACGTGCTGGAGCACGTCCGCGGTGATCTCGATGAGGAACGACTCGAGGTCGCCCGTGTTCCACTGCGCGAAGATCTCGCCGATCTCCTGCGCGGACGCGCCGAGCCCCTGCTTGAGCAGGTCGTACGCCTCGGCGATGAGCTGCATGTCGGCGTACTCGATGCCGTTGTGCACCATCTTGACGAAGTGGCCGGCGCCGTCGGGCCCGACGTAGGTGCAGCACGGCACGCCGTCGACCTTCGCCGAGATGTCCTCGAGGATCGGGCCGAGGCTCTGGTACGACTCGCGCGTGCCGCCCGGCATGATCGACGGGCCGTTGAGCGCGCCCTCCTCGCCGCCCGAGACGCCGGTGCCCACGAAGTGCAGGCCCAGCGCCGCGAGCGCCTTCTCCCGGCGGATCGTGTCGGGGAAGTGCGCGTTGCCGGCGTCGACGACGATGTCGCCCTCCTCCAGCAGCGGCACGAGCTCGTCGATGACCGCGTCGGTCGCCGCGCCCGCCTTGACCATGACGACGACCTTGCGCGGGCGCTCGAGCGAGGCCACGAAGTCCGCCATCGACTCCGACGGCACGAAGTCGCCCTCGGTGCCCGCCTCGGCGATCAGGGACTCGGTCTTGGCGTACGAGCGGTTGTGCACCGCGACCGTGTAGCCGTGCCGGGCGAAGTTGCGGGCCAGGTTGCGACCCATGACGGCGAGTCCGGTCACACCGATCTGTGCGCGTGCTGACATCTGCTTCCCTGCTCCTCGAGGGTCGGTCCCGGCGCACGACGGCTGCGCGCGGGAAGGCGCGGAACCGGGCCGGGCGCGGGCGCGCGGCCGGGTGCACCGGGGATGGATACGCTGCCAGCCTAGTCCTCGGGCGCCGTCGCGCCCCGGCGGTGCCACGATCCGGTCACCCGCAGGGATCGTGACGAAGTCGGGGTCACGATTCGATGACACCCGCGCGGCGTGCGTCCGACCCGCCCCTCCCGCTCGTACTGTGCCGGGGTGACCACCCCTCACGGGACCGACGCTCCCCCGGAGTTCCGTGCCGTCCTCGACGCCCTCGGCGCGCGACGGCTGCGACCCGAGGTGACGCTGCGCGAAGTCCCCGCCCCGCGCCGGATCGCGCCGTGGTCGGTCGCGCTCACGGGCGAGGTCGAGGCGGCGCGCTCCGACGACCCCGAGCTCGCGTCGGGGCGCTTCATCGTCCTCTACGATCCGGCGGGCCAAGAGGCGTGGGAGGGCCGGTTCCGCGTCGTGACGCTCGTGCGCGCGACGCTGGAGCCGGAGATGGCGGCGGAGGACGTGCTCGCCGAGGTCGCGTGGACGTGGCTCGAGGACGCCCTGCACGACACGGGCGCCGTCGTGCGCGCGGAGGGCGGCACGGTCACGCGCGTGCTGTCGCAGAGCTTCGGGGCGCTGGCCGGCAAGCACAACGACGTCGAGCTCGAGATGCGCGCGTCGTGGACGCCCGTCGCGCCGGGCCCGGGCACGGCCGACCTCGGGGACCACCTCGCGGCGTGGGCGCAGCTCCTGTGCACGGCCGCCGGGCTGCCGCCGCTGCCCGAGGGCGTGACCCCCCTCGGTGCTCGACCCCCCGCGCGACGCAATACCGTGGGCTCATGAGCTCGACCGCAGCACCCGCTCCCCCTCCGCTCGACGCCGCACCCGGGGCGGAGCGCGCCCCGACCGTCGTCACCCCGCTGACGGAGCCGTCCGACGGCGTCGGCCCCGTCGTCGACACGCCCGCCGCGTTCGCTCGCGTCGTCGAGGCGTTCGCCGCCGCGAGCGGCCCCGTGGCCGCCGACGCCGAGCGCGCGTCCGGCTACCGGTACGGCCAGCGCACCTACCTCGTGCAGGTGCGCCGCGAGGGCGCGGGCACCGCGCTCGTCGACCCGGTCGCCGTGCCCGACCTGTCGCCGCTGCGCGAGGCGGTCGGGGACGCCGAGTGGGTCCTGCACGCCGCGTCCCAGGACCTGCCGGGGCTCGCGGAGCACGGGGTCGTCCCGGCGAGCGTGTTCGACACCGAGCTCGCCGCCCGCCTGCTGGGGATGGAGCGCGTCGGCCTCGCGGCGGTGGTCGCCGAGGTGCTCGGGCTCGGCCTCGCCAAGGAGCACTCGGCGGTGGACTGGTCGACGCGGCCCCTGCCCGAGGACTGGCTGCGGTACGCGGCGCTCGACGTCGAGGTGCTCGTCCCGCTGCGCCGCGCGCTCGGGGAGCGGCTCGACGAGGCGGGCAAGGCGGACTGGGCGGCGCAGGAGTTCGAGGCCGTCCGTACCGCGGGGCCGCCGGCCCCTCGACCCGAGCCGTGGCGCCGGACGTCCGGCACGCACACGCTGCGCGACCCGCGGCGCCTGGCCGTGGTCCGCAGCCTGTGGGAGGCCCGCGACGCGACGGCCCGGGCCCGCGACATCGCCCCGGGGCGGGTCCTGCCCGACCGCGCGATCGTCGCCGCGGCGGAGGCGCTGCCGCGCACGGCCGGCCAGCTCGTCGAGCTGCCGCCGTTCGCGGGCAAGGGCACGCGCCGTCGCGCGGCGTACTGGCAGCGGGCCGTCGACGCCGCGCTCGCGCTGCCCGCGAGCGCGCTGCCGACCACGCGCGGGCCGCGCACGGACGCCCCTCCCCCGCCGCGCGCGTGGGCGGACCGCGACCCGGGCGCCGCGGCACGGCTCGACGCGGCGCGCGGCGTCGTGCAGGAGCTCGCCGAGCGGTACGCGCTGCCCGTCGAGAACGTGCTCCAGCCCGACGCCCTGCGGCGCCTGTGCTGGACGCCGCCGGAGCCCGCCGACGCGGCAGGGATCGCCGCGTTCCTGCGCGGCCGCGGGGCGCGCGAGTGGCAGGTGGGGCTCGTCGCGGAGCTCCTCGCGGACGCGTTCGAGCGCGCCGGCGAGCGGTAGCGGGAGGGTAGGGTCGTCCGCGTGCACGACGCGAACCTGACGATCCGGACAGTCACCGACCGAGCCTCCTGGGACGCCCGGGTGAACGAGCTCGGCGGCCACCCCCTGCAGCTGTGGGGCTGGGGCGAGGTCAAGGCCACGGGCGCCTGGACCCCGCACCGCGTGGAGGCGGTGGACGGCGACGGCCGCGTCCGCGGCCTGGCGCAGGTTCTCGTGCGGTCCCTCCCGGCGCAGTTCAAGGCGCTGTGCCACGTGCCCCGTGGGCCCGTGATCGCGCCGGCGGGAGACGGCTGGGGCGCCGGCCCGGGCGTGGGCGACGACGCGACGCGCGACGCCGTGACCCGTGCGGTCGTCGCGTGGTGCAAGACGACGGTGGGCGGCGTCGGCGTCACTATCGAGCCCGACTGGCCGGTCGGGACGCACCTCGCGCTGCCCGACGCCCGCCCCGCGGCGAACCCGATCCTCTACCCGGTGACGCTGATTCTCGACCTCACCAAGTCCGAGGACGAGCTGACGAAGGCCATGGGCAAGTCGACGCGGTACGACATCCGCAAGGCGGCGCGCACCGGCCTCGAGGTGCGGCGCGTGACGGACGAGGCCGAGGTGCGCCAGGTGCTCGACGTCTACCACGAGACCGCCGAGCGAGCGGGCTTCGCGCTGCACGACGACGAGTACTACCTCGCGATCCACCGCGAGCTCGGCGAGCACTCGGTGCTCGTCGCCGCGTTCTCCGAGGGCGCCCCGGTGTCGTTCGTGTGGTGCGTGTCGTCGGCGACGACGTCGTTCGAGCTCTACGGCGGCATCAACGACGCGGGCCGCAAGCTCCGCGCGAACGCGCCGGTGAAGTGGCACGCGATCACCCTCGCGCAGCAGGCCGGTCTGGTCCGGTACGACATGAACGGTCTGCTCAACGACGGGATCAGCGAGTTCAAGCGCAGCTTCGCCCAGCACGACGACGAGCTCGTGCACAGCGTCGACGTGCCGTTCTCAATGTGGTACTCCGCGTGGAACAAGGGCCTGCCGACCGCGAAGAAGGTCGTGCGCAAGCTCCGCGGGAGCCGCTGAGGCGGACTCCCGGCCACCCCGAACCTCGAAGAGACCCGGTATCGCGCGATGCGATACCGGGTCTCTTCATGTCGTAGCATCGGTCTCGTGCTTTCCCGATACCCGCGGTAGCGTGTATCGCACGTACGACCCCCGAGCGGTGCCGCTCCGGACACCGCCGTCCCGACCATCTGCATCGGATGGAGATGCCATGACCGTGGCCAACGAGGCCCCCTCTCCCACCTCGGCACCCACCCAGGCGGCTACCCAGCGCTCGCGCCGACGCCCCGTGCGCGACGTCGTCTTCGTCGAGGGCGTCCGCAGCCCGTTCGGCAAGGCTCGCCCCGACGGGATCTACGCCGAGACCCGCGCGGACGACCTCGCCGTGAAGACGGTCCGCGAGCTCCTGCGCCGCCGCCCCGAGCTGCCCGTGGAGCGGATCGACGAGCTCGCGCTCGCCGCGACGACGCAGACCGGCGACCAGGGCCTCACCCTCGGCCGCAGCGTCGCCGTGCTGGCCGGGCTGCCCAAGTCGGTGCCCGGCTTCGCGATCGACCGCATGTGCGCGGGCGCGATGACCGCGGTCACGACCACCGCGGCGAACGTCGCCGTGGGCGCGCAGGACGTCGTCGTCGCGGGCGGCGTCGAGCACATGGGCCACCACCCCATGGGCGAGGGGTCGGACCCGAACCCGCGGTTCGTCGCCGAGCGCCTCGTCGACTCCTCCGCGCTCGTCATGGGCGCGACGGCCGAGAACCTGCACGACCGGTACCCGCACCTCACCAAGGAGCGTGCCGACGCGTACGCCGTCGCGAGCCAGGCCAAGTACGCCAAGGCCCTCGCGAACGGTGACATCTCCCCCGACCTCGTGCCGGTCGCGACCCGGTCGACCGAGCTCGGGTGGGGCCTGGCCACGGCCGACGAGCTCCCCCGCCCCGGCACCACGGTCGACTCGATCCGCGACCTCAAGACCCCGTTCCGCCCCGGCGGGAAGGTCACCGCGGGCAACGCCTCGCCGCTGACCGACGGCGCCACGGCGTGCCTGCTCGCCGCGGGCGACGTCGCCGACGAGCTCGGGCTCCCGGCGCGCATGCGCCTCGTCGCGTTCGCGTACGCGGGCGTCGACCCGGAGGTCATGGGCATCGGGCCGGTGCCCGCGACCGAGCGCGCGCTCGCGTCCGCGGGCCTGACGATCGACGACATCGGCCTGTTCGAGATCAACGAGGCGTTCGCGGTCCAGGTGCTCGCGTTCCTCGACCACTTCGGCATCGCGGACGACGACGAGCGCGTCAACCAGTACGGCGGCGCCATCGCCATGGGCCACCCGCTCGCGTCGTCGGGCGTGCGCCTCATGACGCAGCTCGCGCGCCAGTTCGAGCAGCACCCCGAGGTGCGCTACGGCCTGACGACCATGTGCGTCGGCCTCGGCATGGGCGGCACCGTCATCTGGGAGAACCCGCACCACGCCGACTACTCCGGCCACACCTTCGAGACCGCGGAGAACTGACGATGAGCGCACCGACCGACACCACGCCCACCACCTCCGCGGACGCGACGAAGGACGCCGCGCGCGGGGAGCGCGTCACGCACTCGCTCGTGCGCGACGTCGCGCTCCCCGGCGGGACGGGCACGCTCGCCCTCGTCACGCTCGACAACGGGCTCGACCACACCAAGCCGACGACGCTCGGCCCCGAGGGCCTCGCGGAGCTGCACGCGGCCCTCGAGACGCTGCGGCGCCGGGCCGCGGACGGCGAGATCGTCGCCGTCGCGATCACGGGCAAGCCGTACTTCCTCGCCGCCGGCGCGGACCTCACGCAGGCCGCGGCCGTCCAGGTGCGCGACGACGCGCTCGCCCTCGGGCGCGCCGGGCACGCCGCGTACACGCTGCTCCAGGACATGGGCGTGCCGACGTTCGCGTTCGTCAACGGCGTCGCGCTCGGCGGCGGCCTCGAGGTCGCGCTGAACTGCACGTACCGCACCGTCGCGTCCGACGCCGGTGCGCTCGCGCTGCCCGAGGTCGGCCTGGGCCTGGTCCCCGGCTGGGGCGGCGCCTACCTCGTGCCGCGCCTGCTCGGCGTCGAGAAGGCGATGGACGTCATCCTCGCCCGCCCGGCCGCGAACAAGCCGTTCAAGGCGAAGGAGGCGTACGAGATCGGGCTCGTCGACGCGCTCTTCGAGGCGCCGGACTTCCTCGAGTCCTCGCTGCGCTGGGCCGAGGCCGTGCTGCGCGGCGAGATCGTCGTCGAGCGGCGCGAGCTCGACCCGCAGCCCGTGTGGGACGCCGTCGTCGCCGGGACGCGTCAGCGCCTCGACGCCGTGGTCGCGGGCTCCCGCCCGGCCCCGTACCGCGCGCTCGACCTCGTCGCCGCCGCGCGCACCGCGTCGCGCGAGGAGGCGTTCGCCGCCGAGGACGACGCCCTCGCGGACCTCATCATGAGCGACGAGATGCGCGCGAGCGTCTACGCGTTCCAGCTCGTCTCGAAGGGCAAGCGGCCCCAGGGCGCGCCCGACGCGAAGCTCGCCCGCCCCGTCACCCGCGTCGGGATCGTGGGCGCGGGGCTCATGGCCGCGCAGATCGCGCTGCTGTTCGCGCAGCGCCTCCAGGTGCCGGTCGTCATGCGCGACCTCGACCAGGAGCGCGTCGACAAGGGCCTCGGCTACGTCCGCTCCACCGTCGAGAAGCTCGTACGCTCGGGCCGCATGTCCGCGGACACCGGCGCGCGCATCGTCGGCTCCGTGCACGGCACGACCGAGCTCGGCGACTTCGCGGGCTGCGACGTCGTGATCGAGGCAGTCACGGAGATCCTCGGGCTCAAGAAGAAGGTCTTCGCCGAGCTCGAGGGCGTCCTGTCGCCCGAGGCCGTGCTGCTGACCAACACGTCCGCGCTGTCGATCACCGAGATGGCGGCCGACCTGCAGCACCCCGAGCGCGTCGTCGGGATGCACTTCTTCAACCCCGTCGCCCAGATGCCGCTCGTCGAGATCATCCAGGCGGCGAAGACCGACGACGCGGCCCTCGCGACGGCGTTCGCCATGACGAAGAAGCTCCGCAAGACGGCCGTGCTCGTCGCCGACCGCCCCGGGTTCGTCGTCAACCGCCTGCTCATCCTGCTCATGGGCAAGATCGTCGAGGCGGTCGAGAACGGCACGTCGGTCGAGGTCGCGGACCGCGCCGTCGCACCGCTCGGCCTGCCGATGCCGCCGTTCGCGCTGTTCGACCTCGTCGGCCCGGCCGTCGGCCTGCACGTCCTCACGTCGCTGCGCGAGGACCTGGGCGACCGGTTCCCCGAGTCCCCCGGCCTGCAGCGCATCGTGGACGAGCAGATCCCCGTCGTCCTCGACGCGCCGAAGGGCCTGCCCAAGCCTGTCGACCCGGCGATCCAGCGGGTCTTCGGCACGGGTGCGGCGGGCGGCGACGGAGCACTGGACGAGGCGGGCGTCCTCGACTCCGTGCTCACGGCGCTCACGCAGGAGATCGGGCTCATGCTCGACGAGGGCGTGGTCGCGAGCCCGTCGCAGATCGACCTGTGCATGATCCTCGGCGCGGGGTGGGGCTTCCACCTGGGCGGCATCACGCCGTACCTCGACCGCACGGGCTACAGCGAGAAGGTCCTGGGCCGCCGCTTCCTGCCCGACGGCGTCGCCAACGTCCCGGCGACATCGCGCGTCTGACGAAACCCCTCCCCCTCCGCCGAGCAGGTGGTTGTGGCCCGTCCTGAGTACAGGACGGGCCACGACCGCCTGCTCGGCGGCCGCCGGAGGGGGTGGGTCAGTCCTCTCCGTTCATGAGCAGGAGCTCGAACGCCACGGCGTGCTCCACGCCCATCCGCTCGCCCGTCGGGGCGCTCATCGACGCGAGGAACGCCGCCGGGTCGAAGTCCTCCCAGTCGAGGCCGTCGAGGTAGGCGGCGTGCGCGCGCAGGGACGCCACGCCCGCGTCGAAGGTCGCGCTCACGTCCACGCCGTGCCGGGCGTCGGGCGACGCGGCGACCCACACCTGGCGCACGCCGCCCCACGGCTCGATCCCGTCCGACTCGACCTGCTCGCGGAACACCCACCGGTTCCCCGCGTCGCGCACGGCGTCCACGACGGCCCGCCCCGTCGCGACGTGGTCCGCCTGGTTGAGCATCCCGCCCGGGAACGTCTCGCGGTAGTTCCCGGTGATCACGACGTCGGGCCGGTGACGGCGGATCGCCCCCGCGATCGCGCGCCGCAGCGTGAGGCCGTACTCGAGCACGCCGTCGGGCAGCCCGAGGAACTCGACCTCGTCGACGCCGACGATGCGTGCGGACTCGACCTCCTCCGCCTCCCGCACGCGGCGCGCCTCGTCCGGGTCCATGCCGTCGATCCCCGCCTCGCCGCTCGTGACCATGCAGTACACGACCCGCTTGCCCTGCGCGGTCCACCGCGCGACGGCGGCGGCCGCGCCGAACTCCATGTCGTCCGGGTGCGCGACGACCGCGAGCGCCGTCGACCAGTCCTCTCGCAGCGGGGTGAGCGCGGGCAAGGTGTCGATCTCGGTCATGACGCCACGCTATGCCCCGTCCCGGTGCCGAGCGCGACGACGGCGCAGGCCCGGGCCGCGTCAGTGCTCGGCGGGCGCGTCCTCGGTCGCGTGACCGAGCGCGCCGGCGGGAGGGACCTCGTCGGTGGGCGCTCCCGCGACGGGCGCGTCCTCGACCGACGTCACGGCCGGGTCGACGAACAGCCGGGCGCGCTCGGCGTCGACCACCGCGCGCGCGAGCGACGCCTCGGACACGTCGACCGCGCCCGCGACCTCCTCGGCGAGCGCGCTGCGGCGCGCATAGGCGTCGAACAGCCGGGCCTTGGTGCCGAGAAGGCGCACGAGGTGCTCGTCGACGCTGTCGACGGTGAGCAGGCGGTGCACCTGGACGGTCTCGACCTGCCCCATGCGGTGGGCGCGCGCGACGGCCTGCGCCTCGGTCGTGGGCTTGGTCTGCGGCTCGCACAGGACCACGACGGACGCCGCCTGGAGGTTGAGACCCACTCCCCCGACGTCGATCTGGCTGACGAGCACGCGCGGGTCCTCGGCCGCGGTGAAGTCGTCGACGATCGTCTGTCGCGTGCGGGCGGGCACGGAGCCGGTGAGGGGCGGGAGCGCGAGGTCGCCGAGGGCGCGCACGACCACGTCCACGACGTCCCGGAAGTACGAGAACACCACGACCTTGCGCCCGTTCTCGGCCGCCTCGCGCGCGATCTCGACGAGCCGGCGCAGCTTCGCCGAGTCCTCGGGGTGCTCGACGGCGAACGCCGCCCGCCGCATGGCCATGAACGACCCCGCCGCGACCGCCTCCCGGTACGCGGCGCCGTCGACCGGGCCGAGCCGCTCCCACTCGTCGACCTGCACGAGCTCGGGCAGCTCCTCGAGCACGTCTTCGGCGTTGCGGCGCAGGTACGCGGGCGCGACAGCGTGCCGGAACGCGTCGGGGCCCGCGGCGCCGTGCGCGGCGTCGAGGCGTGCCGCGAGCTCGGGCTGGAGGTAGCCCAGCAGGGTGCGGAACTCCTCGACCCGGTTCTCCATGGGCGTGCCCGTGAGCAGCAGCACGTGCTCGGTCGTCCGCGCGAGGGCCGCGACGGCCACGGACCGCTTCGCGAGCGGGTTCTTCACGTAGTGCGCCTCGTCCACGACGAGCACGGCCGGCGCCGCCGCCGCGAACGCCTCGGTCCCCGCGCGCCGCAGGCCCGCGAAGGTCACGACGGCGACGCCGCCCGCAGCGCGCCACGCGGCGGCTGCCTCCTCCCGGTCCTCGCCATGGACGGCGTGCACCGGGAGGCTCGCGTGCGCGCGCAGCTCGCGCACCCAGTTCTCCAGCACGCTCGCCGGGCACACGACGAGCGCGTGGGTCGCGCCGCGGGCGACCAGGTGCGCGACGACGGCGACGGCCTGCACCGTCTTGCCCAGGCCCATCTCGTCGCCCAGGACGACGCGGCGCTGGGCGAGCGCGAAGCGGGCCCCGAACGCCTGGTACCCGCGAAGCGAGACGGTCAGCAGCGACTCGTCGAGCGCCTGCGTCTGCACGCGGTCGACCAGCTCGGCAGGCAGGTGCCCGGCCGCGGCGGCGACGTCGCGGCCCGTGGGGGCGACGCCGTCGAGCAGCGCGTAGTACCCCGCGGACCGGCGCCGGAAGTCCTCCCAGACGTCGTACGGGCGCGCGGGCTCGGCGAGCAGCCCGACGACGCGCCGCGCCTCCTCGGCGAGCCCGGTGACCCGGGCCCGCTCGACGACCGCGGCGAGCACCGTGACCGCCGCGGACGCCCGACGCCGCCGCTCGCCCCACGCGAGCAGGCGGCGCGCCCCGCTCGCGGCCACCAGCGCGTCGGCGCGCACGCGCTCGTGCTCCGCGAGCGCGGCCCGCACCTGGTCGCCGTACCGCGCGACGGCGGCGTCGGCCTGGTCGAGCGTGTGCAGCGCCTGGACGAGCGCGGTCGCGACCGGGTCCGTCGGCGTGAGGTCGATCCGGAAGCGCAGGCTCTCGCGCACGGCGCGCGCCACCTGCTCGGCAGCGGCGAGCAGGTGCGTCGCCGTCTGCGGGCCGATCTCGGGGAGCTTCTCCAGCCCGTCGCGCCCGAGCCGCGTGACCTCGCCGACCGTCCGCACACCGGCGTCCGCGAGCGCCCCGAGCCGCAGGCGCTCGCGCGTGACGTCGCGCAGCGACGCGACGTCGACGGTGTCGAGGCGCGCCAGGACCTTCTCCTCGCGGCTGTCGCCGAACGCGGCGCGCACCTGGTCGCGCGCCGTCCCGGGCGCGGCGGAAAGGGTCGCGAGCAGCGCGACGAGGGCGTCCGCGTCCGCGACGACCGCCCGCGCGGTGGCGACGTCGGGCAGCGCCGCGCGCGGCGCGGTCACGCGTGCCAACGAGCGAGGCACTCGGCGACGTACGTCACGTCGTGCGTCGAGCCGTCGGCGATCGACATCGTCAGCTCGTACACGTCGTCGTGGGGGGCACGCAGCGCGACACCGTTCATGCCGTAGAACACGACGACGGCGACGAGACCGAGCCGCTTGTTGCCGTCGACGAGCGCGTGGTTCTGGACGACGGAGAGCATCAGCGCGGCCGCCTTCAGGTCGAGCGACGGGTACGCCTCCTCACCGAACATCGAGGCGCGAGGACGATGCACGGCCGAGTCGAGCGCACCCCAGTCGCGGACGACCGGCTCCGCCCGGAGCAGCGCGCGCGCCGCCGCGAGCAGGTCCCCGACCTCGAGGTACTCGACCTCTCGCGACGCGACCACCTCAGGCGAGCTTGTCGAGCACGGGTCCGTACTCGCGGATCGCGTCCGCGATCAGTCGATCACGGAGGGCGTCGCGCTCCGCGCCGTACCGTCGTACGGCCTCACGGACGATCTCGTTCTGCGAGCGCCCCTCGCGCTCCGCGGCCGCCTCGAGGACTCGCTTCTCGTCCTCGGTGAACCGCACGACCATCTGGTTGCCGCTCATCCCGCACCTCCCGACGTGGTATCACCACAGTATCGCTCCCGGCCGCAGGCACGCTCCGGCGCCCTCACGACGACCTGCCGGCCTCCGCCGTCCAGCGCTCCATCCGGGACTGCGCCGCGTCGAGGAACGCCGTCTTGTCGCGCGTGTAGTCGTCGTAGTCGTCGGCGTCCGCGTGGCGCGCGGCGAGGTCGCGCTTCGTCGCCTCGTACGCCGCGGCCTCGGCGGGGACGGCGCGCAGCCAGTCGCGGAACGCGACGACGTACGCCGCGAACGGCGAGTCGAGGCGCCGGACGTGCAGGATCACGGGCGGCTCACCCTCGTCACCGGGGCGGGTGAGCAGGCGCTTGGCGTAGAGCTCGGGGGCGGGGTCGGCGCCCGGGCGCGGGACGTCCCGGTACACGCCGGGCGAGTCGGGGCGCGCCCCGCGCTCGATCGAGAACCCGAGCGGCCCGAGCGCAGCGTCGAGCTCCGGCTCGGAGGGCAGCGGCGCGACGCGCACCTGGAGGTCGATGATCGGCTTCGCCGCGAGCCCGGGGACGGCCGTCGACCCGATGTGCTCGACGACGACCGGGCCCGTGCCGTCGGGGCTCGCGAGGTCGGCGAGCGCGCCGGCGACGCGCTCCGTCCACCGCCTCCCGGCGTCGATCCATCGGGGGTCGTGGGCGTCGACGGTCGCTGCAGGCACCCGCGCACCCTACGACCCGACCCCGCCCCGGGGAGCGCGCACCCGCCGAGACGGGAGAAGTGGCCCCGGGAGCACGGCGGTCCGGGGCCACCTCTCCCGTCTCGGCGAGCGGGCGCTCGTCGGCGGGTCGGGTCAGTACGTCGTCAGGCCGTGGGCGCGGAACTGGCCGCGCACGCGCTCGGTGAGCTCGGCCGACGGCGCGGGCGTGTCGTCGAGCTCGTAGGTGCGCCCGAGCGCGTCCCACTTGTCGCGGCCCATCTGGTGGAAGGGCAGCACCTCGACGCGCGTCACCGTGCCGGGCCGGATCGCGTTGAGCGACGCCGCGTACGCGGCGACCTTCTCGACGTTGTCCGGGTGGTCGGTGAGGCCCGGGACGAGCACGAAGCGCACCCAGACCTCGGGCGCGTGGCCGGTGAGCCCGCGCTCGGCGATCCGCCGCCCGAACCGCAGGGTCGGCTCGAGGTCGCGGCTCGTGACCTTCGTGTAGGTCTCCGGGTCGCCGGACTTCACGTCGAGCAGCACGAGGTCGGTGTCGTCGAGCATCGCGTCGGTCGCGTTCGCACCGAGGAAGCCGGACGTGTCGAGCGCGGTGTGCACGCCCATCGCCTTCGCACCGCGCAGGACGCGCGCCGCGAACGCGGGCTGCATGAGCACCTCGCCGCCCGAGAGCGTGAGCCCCCCGTGGGTGGCCCGGAAGACGGGAAGGTAGCGCCGGACGCGCCCGAGGAGCTCGTCCGCCGTGACGGGCCTGCCGTCCTTCATCGCGAACGTGTCGGGGTTGTGGCAGTACAGGCACCGCAGCGGGCACCCGTTGAGGAACACGGTGAGCCGGGTCCCCGGCCCGTCCACGGCGGTGACGAGCTCCCAGGAGTGGACCGAGCCGAGCTCGCCCGCGCGCATCGCCGCGAGCTTGTCGGCCCGGTCCACGTCCGCGACCGTCAGCCCGTCCAGGCCCGCGCCGGCCCGGCGCGCGTGGCCCACGGGCGCGCCCGACGCCGCGGGCTCGGCCGCGGAGGTCGGGACGCCCGGGACCTCGAGGCGCGTGGCGTCGTCGGGCAGGGTGCCCCCGGCGACGCCGCACCCGCGCGACGGGCGGAGGGCGGGGCCGGGAAGGGTGACGGTCATGGCTGGCTCCTCAGCGCTCGTCAGAGCGCGCCGTGGAAGGTGCGCGAGAGCACGTCCAGCTGCTGCTCGCGCGTGAGGCGGACGAAGTTCACCGCGTACCCGGACACGCGGATCGTCAGCTGCGGGTAGTTCTCCGGGTGGTCCATGGCGTCCAGGAGCGTCTCGCGGTTCAGCACGTTGACGTTCATGTGGTACCCCTCGGACCCGATGTAGGCGTCCAGGAGGCCGGCGAGGTTGGTGACCTGCTCCTCCTTGGTGCGCCCGAGGCCGCTCGGCACGACCGTGTTGGTCAGCGAGATGCCGTCCTGCGCCTCGTCGTACGGCAGCTTGGCCACCGACAGCGCCGAGGCGAGCATGCCGTGCGTGTCGCGCCCGTTCATCGGGTTGGCACCCGGGGCGAACGGCTCGCCGGCGCGGCGGCCGTCGGGCGTGTTGCCCGTCGCCTTCCCGTACACGACGTTCGACGTGATCGTCAGGACCGACTGCGTGGGCACCGCGTCACGGTACGTCGGGTGCGTGCGCACCTTCGCCATGAACCGCTCGACGAGGTCGACGGCGATCGCGTCGGCCCGGTCGTCGTCGTTGCCGAACGTCGGGTACTCGCCCTCGGTGACGTAGTCGACGACGAGGCCGCGCTCGTCGCGGACGACGGAGACCTTCGCGTGCTTGATCGCCGACAGCGAGTCCGCGGCGACGGACAGGCCCGCGATGCCGCACGCCATGGTCCGCAGCACGTCCTTGTCGTGCAGCGCCATCTCGATGCGCTCGTACGCGTACTTGTCGTGCGACCAGTGGATGCAGTTGAGCGCCTCGACGTACGTCGCGGCCAGCCAGTCCATCGTCGCGTCGAACTTCGCCATGACGTCGTCGAAGTCGAGCACGTCGCCCTCGACGGGCGCCGCCACGGGCGAGACCTGCTTGCCGGAGATCTCGTCGCGGCCGCCGTTGATCGCGTAGAGCAGCGTCTTGGCGAGGTTCACGCGAGCGCCGAAGAACTGCATCTGCTTGCCGACCCGCATCGGGGACACGCAGCACGCGATCGCCGCGTCGTCGCCCCAGTGCTGGCGGATGAGCTCGTCCGACTCGTACTGCACGGCCGAGGTGTCGATCGAGACCTGCGCGCAGTAGTCCTTGAAGCCCTGCGGCAGCTCCGGGCTCCAGAAGACGGTCATGTTCGGCTCCGGGGCCGGGCCGAGGTTGTAGAGCGTCTGGAGGAACCGGAACGAGTTCTTCGTGACGAGCGGGCGCCCGTCCTCGCCCATGCCGCCGATCGTCTCGGTGACCCACGTCGGGTCGCCGGAGAACAGGGCGTCGTACTCGGGTGTGCGCAGGAACCGCACGATGCGGAGCTTGATGACGAAGTCGTCGATGATCTCCTGCGCCTCGGACTCCGTGATGCGGCCGGCCTCGAGGTCGCGGTCGATGAACACGTCGAGGAACGTCGACGTGCGGCCGAGCGACATCGCGGCGCCGTTCTGCTCCTTCACCGCGGCGAGGTAGGCGAAGTAGAGCCACTGCACGGCCTCGCGGGCCGTCGTCGCCGGGCCGGAGATGTCGTAGCCGTACGAGGCCGCCATCTCCTTGAGCTCGCCCAGCGCGCGGATCTGCTCCGCGTGCTCCTCGCGCTCGCGCACGACCTTCTCGCTGAAGGGCTGCGTGTCGAGACCGAGCTTGTCGAGCTTCTTCGCGGCGATCAGCGCGTCGACGCCGTAGAGCGCGACGCGGCGGTAGTCGCCGATGATCCGGCCGCGGCCGTAGGCGTCGGGCAGGCCCGTGATGATGTGCGAGCTGCGGGCCGCGCGCACGTTCGGCGGGTAGACGTCGAACACGCCCTGGTTGTGCGTCTTGCGGTACTCGGTGAAGACCTTCCGCAGGGTCTCGTCGACCTCGTAGCCGTACGTCTCCAGCGCGCCCTCGACCATGCGCCAGCCGCCGTTCGGCATGATCGCGCGCTTGAGCGGGGCGTCGGTCTGCAGACCGACGATCACCTCGTGCGCCTTGTCGATGTAGCCCGGCGCGTGCGCCGTGATGCCGGCGGGCGTGCGGGTGTCCACGTCGTAGATCCCCATCTCCCGCTCCTCCGGGAACATGGCGGACAGCGTGCTCCAGATGCCCGTCGTGCGCTCCGTGGGGCCGGCGAGGAACGACGCGTCGCCCGTGTACGGGCGGTAGTTGCGCTGGATGAAGTCGCGCACGTCGACCGTGTCGCGCCACGGGCCGTCGGTGAAGCCCTCCCACGCAGGGACGTGCGCGGTGTCGCGCTGCGGGTCGACGGCGCCCGCCCCCGTCGCGCGGCCGCCGCTCGTCGTGCCGGTTGCCTCGGAAACGCTGGTCATCTGGACCTCCCTCGTGCCTGACGCGCGGGTCCGCGCGCCGGCCGGACCCGCCGGCCTCGCGAGGTCCCGGGTGGGGCCCTCGGCCGAGGTTCCGACGGGCTCCTTCGCCACCTCCAGGCTAGGTTCCCGGAGCCCGTGGCGGAGGCGTTCGGGACCGCCCGGGGACCTAGGTCCCGAGGCGGGCGGGACCCCGCAGGAATGGCGGGATCCCGCGGTTCCTCGCCCCCTCAAGCCCCGTGTCGAGGACGTCTTGTGATGACCTTCACAAGCCCCCGGCCCCTCCCGCCGGGGACCCCGCGCCGCCGTCGTGACGCACGACACGGGCGCCCGTCACACGCTCGCCGGACGTGCCGCGCGCATCCGTGTGAGACTGCCCGGGTGAAACGCACCGTAGGGGTCGAGGAAGAGTTCCTGCTCGTCGGCGACGACGGGCAGCCCGTCGCCCGCGCGGCCGAGGCCCTCGAGGCCTCCGGCACCGACGACAAGGGCGGAGGCACCGGCTCGCTGGAGTCGGAGTTCATGGAGGAGCAGCTCGAGACGGCGACGCACCCGCGCCGCGAGATCGACGAGCTCGCGACCGAGATCCGCGAGGGCCGGCGTCGCGCCCAGGAGGCCGCGGACCGCGTCGGGGCCCGGGTCGCCGCGCTCTCGACGTCTCCCCTGCCGTTCGAGGGCACGACCGTGTCGCGCCTGCGCTACCTCGAGGCGCGCGCCGCGTTCGGCCTCACCGCGCGCGAGCAGCTCACGAGCGGCTGCCACGTGCACGTCGCCGTCGCGGACGACACCGAGGGCGTCGCGGTGCTCGACCGGATCGGGCCGTGGCTCGCGACGCTCCTCGCGCTGAGCACGAACTCGCCCTTCTGGCAGGGCCAGGACAGCGGGTACGCGAGCTTCCGGTCGCAGGTCTGGTCGCGCTGGCCCACCTCGGGCCCGACACGCGCGTTCGGCTCGCCCGAGGCGTACCGCGCGGCGGTCGACGGCCTCGTCGCGACCGGGACGATCCTCGACGAGAACATGGTCTACTTCGACGCCCGCCTGTCGTCGCGCTACCCCACGGTCGAGATCCGCGTCGCGGACGTGTGCCTCGACCCGGACACCGCGACGCTGCTCGCGGCGCTCGCCCGCGGCCTCGTCGAGACGGCGGCCCGCGAGTCCGCCGACGGCGCGCCCGCGCCCGAGCTGCGGCCCGAGATCCTGCGCACCGCGTCCTGGCGCGCCGGCCGCTCGGGCCTCGAGGAGGACCTCGTCTCGCCCCTCACCTGGCGCCCGGCCCCCGCGCACGACGTCGTGGGCCAGCTCGTCGCGCACGTGCGCGACGCGCTCGTCGACGCCGGGGACCTGGACGCGGTGACCGAGCTGCTCGGGCGCCTGTGGTCCGGGGGCAACGGCGCCGCCCGGCAGCGCGCGTGGCACGCGGCGTCCGGCGGCGACCTGCGCGCCGTCGTCGAGCAGGCGGTCGAGGTCACCCACTCCTGACCGACGCGACGGCCCGCGGCGCACCTGCGCCGCGGGCCGTCCGCGTGTCCGGAGCCGCGCACCCGGGAGCCGGGTGCGCGGCAGGGGTCGTCAGCCGCGTGCGAGCGCCGCGAGCGCGTCCAGCACGTCGCGCGCGACGTCTGCCCCGGTGAGGCGGTACGCGGACACGACCTGATCGCGCGTGGCGTGGTCGAGGAACTGCGCCGGGAGGCCGATCGGGTGCACGGGCGTGCGCACGCCCGACTCCAGCGCCCGCTGGGCCAGCAGCGCGCCGACCCCGCCGTCCGCGACGCCGTCCTCCACCGTCACGACGAGGTCGTGCTCCCCGGCGAGCTTGACGAGCGCGCTCGGCATCGGGAGCACCCACGTGGGCGACGCGACCGTGACGTCGACGCCGTGCGCGGTGAGCGACTCCCCGGCGTCGAGCGCGACGCGGGCCATCGAGCCCAGGCCGACGAGCAGGACGCGGCGCGGACCACCCGGCGCCGCCGCGGCGGGAGCGGCCTCGTCGCCCGCGCCCGCAGGCACCGCGAGCAGGTCCACGCCGTCGACGGACTCGACGGCGGGCAGGGCGTCCGAGAGCGCGCCCTTCGGGTACCGCACGACCGTCGGGGCGTCGTCGACGTCCACGGCCTCGCGCAGCGCGGTCCGCAGGGTCTCCTCGTCGCGCGGCGCGGCCAGGCGCAGGCCCGGCACGATGCGCAGCATCGCCATGTCCCACATGCCGTTGTGGCTCGCGCCGTCGTCGCCCGTGATGCCCGCGCGGTCGAGCACGAACGTCACGCCGGCCTTGTGCAGCGCGACGTCCATGAGCACCTGGTCGAACGCGCGGTTGAGGAACGTCGCGTACACCGCGACCACCGGGTGCAGCCCGGCGAACGCCATGCCGGCCGCGGACGTCGCGGCGTGCTGCTCCGCGATCCCGACGTCGAACGTGCGCTCGGGGAACGCCTGCGAGAACGGCTTGAGACCGACCGGCTCGAGCATCGCCGCGGTGATCGCGACGACGTCGGACCGCCGGCGCCCGATCTGGACGATCTCGTCGGCGAAGACGCTCGTCCAGCCGAAGCGCGAGGGCGCGACCGGGAGCCCGGTCTCCGGGTGGATCTTGCCCACGGCGTGGAAGCGGTCGGCGACGTCCTGCTCGGCCGGCGTGTAGCCGCGGCCCTTCTCGGTGAGCGCGTGCACGATCACGGGCGCGCCGTACGCCTTCGCGCGGCGCAGCGCGTGCTCCATGGCCTCGACGTCGTGGCCGTCGACCGGCCCGACGTACTTGATGCCGAGGTCCTCGAACATGCCCTGGGGCGCGACGACGTCCTTGAGGCCCTTCTTCAGGCCGTGCAGCCACTCGTACGCGAACCGCCCGGGCGCCCCGGACCGGTTGAGGGTGCGCTTGCCCCACTGCAGGAAGCTCTCGTAGCCGTGCGTGGTGCGCAGCGTCGACAGGTGGTGCGCGAGGCCGCCGATCGTGGGCGAGTACGAGCGCCCGTTGTCGTTGACGACGACCACGAGCCGGCGGTCCTGGCTCTCCGCGATGTTGTTGAGCGCCTCCCAGGCCATGCCGCCGGTGAGCGCGCCGTCGCCGATGACCGCGACGACGTGCCGGTCGGTGAGGCCGCGCACGACGTTCGCCTTCGCGATGCCGTCGCCCCACGAGAGCGCGGTGGACGCGTGCGAGTTCTCGACGACGTCGTGCTCGGACTCGGCGCGCGACGGGTACCCGGACAGCCCGCCCTGCTTGCGCAGCGCGGAGAAGTCCTGGCGCCCCGTGAGGAGCTTGTGCACGTAGGACTGGTGGCCCGTGTCGAACACGAAGGTGTCCGTGGGCGAGGAGAACACGCGGTGCATCGCGATGGTCAGCTCCACGACCCCGAGGTTCGGGCCGAGGTGGCCGCCCGTGCGGGAGACGGAGTCGACGAGGAACGCCCGGATCTCCGCGGCGAGCTCGCGCGCCTGCCCCGGGGTCAGCCGTTGCACGTCCTCGGGCGAGGTGATCGTGCCAAGCAGGCTCATGCAGATGCTCCGTTCCGTTCCCGTGCGACCAGCCCGACAACTCTAGGCCGTCCGGGCCGATGACCTGCGCCGCGGTGCGCCGGGCGACGGGACCTTCACGTCATTGACGCACACTCGCGCCGCGGACGCACGGACGCGACGTTCGTGGAATTCTCCTTCCGCAGTGCGGACAACGGCGGGATGCGACCTCGTAGGATGGAGCCATGCGCTTCCTGCCCGGACAGTCCCCCGCGACCGACCTCACCTACGGCGACGTCTTCCTCGTCCCGTCGCGCTCCGAGGTCGCGTCGCGCTTCGACGTCGACCTCTCCTCCGCCGACGGCACGGGCACGACCATCCCCGTCGTCGTCGCCAACATGACGGCCGTCGCGGGGCGCCGCATGGCGGAGACCGTGTCGCGCCGCGGCGGGATCGCGATCATCCCGCAGGACGTGCCGACCGACGTCGTGGCGGACGTCGTCGCGGACGTGAAGTCCAAGGACCCCGTCATCGAGACGCCCGTCGTCGTCGGCCCGCACGACACCGTCCACACCGCCCTCACGCTCATCGGCAAGCGCGCGCACGGCGCCGCGGTCGTCGTGGACGGCGGGCGACCGGTCGGCGTGGTCACGGAGGCCGACTGCGCCGACGTCGACCGCTTCACCCAGGTCCACCAGGTGATGACCGACCACCCCCTCGTCCTCGACGCCTCCGTGCTCGACGGCGGTCGTGCCGGGCTCGAGGCGGCCTACGAGCAGCTCCACACCGCTCGCCTCAAGGTCGCGCCCGTGACGCGCGACGGCGCGCTCGTCGGCGTCCTCACGCGCAAGGGCGCGCTGCGCTCGTCGGTCTACGCGCCCGCGCTCGACGACGCCGGGCGCCTGCGGGTCGGCGCCGCCGTCGGGATCAACGGCGACGTCGCGGCGAAGGCGAAGGAGCTCCTCGCGGCCGGGGTGGACGTGCTCGTCGTGGACACGGCGCACGGCCACCAGGCCAAGATGCTCCAGGCGCTCGACGCCGTGCGCTCGGTGGGCCCGGACGTCCCCGTCGTGGCGGGCAACGTCGTCACCGCCGACGGCGTGCGCGACCTCGTCGCGGCGGGTGCGGACATCGTCAAGGTGGGCGTGGGGCCGGGCGCCATGTGCACCACGCGCATGATGACGGCCGTCGGCCGCCCGCAGTTCTCCGCGGTGCTGGAGTGCGCCGCCGCGGCGCGCGAGCTCGGCAAGCACGTCTGGGCCGACGGCGGCGTGCGCCACCCGCGCGACGTCGCCCTCGCGCTCGCCGCGGGCGCCTCGCAGGTGATGATCGGCTCGTGGTTCGCGGGCACCTACGAGTCCCCGGGCGACCTGCACGACGACGGCACGGGCCGCCTGTACAAGGAGAGCTTCGGCATGGCGTCGGCGCGCGCCGTCGCCGCCCGCACCGCGGGCGGCTCGCCGTTCGACCGCGCCCGCAAGGCGCTGTACGAGGAGGGCATCAGCTCGAGCCGCATGTTCCTCGACCCGCAGCGGCCCGGCGTCGAGGACCTGCTCGACCAGACCACGTCCGGGCTGCGCAGCTCCGCGACCTACGCCGGGGCGTCGAGCCTCGCCGAGTTCGCGGACCGCGCCGTCGTGGGCGTGCAGTCGGCCGCGGGCTACGAGGAGGGCCGCCCGCTCCCGGTGAGCTGGTGACGACCCCGCCCGAGGCTGCGCGCGCGTCGGCGCGCGCGCAGCTCGCGACCCTCGCCCGGGACGGCGGCGCCTGGCCCGAGCCGTGGCGCCACGCCGTCGGGACGCTGCGCCCGGACGCGCGCGACGCCGCCGTGCTGCTGCTCTTCGGCGTCCTCGACGGGGTGCCCGCGGAGCACCCGGCCGCGGCCGTCCCCGCCGACCTCGACGTGCTCCTGCTCGCGCGCGCGACGACGCTCGGCCACCACCCGGGCCAGGTCGCGTTCCCGGGCGGCCGGCTCGAGCCCGACGACGACGGCCCCGTGGGCGGCGCGCTGCGCGAGGCCGAGGAGGAGACGGGCCTCGACCCGGACGGCGTCGAGGTGCTCGGCACGCTCGGTCGGCTGCCCGTGCCGGTGAGCAACCACGTCGTCACGCCCGTGCTCGGGTGGTGGGCCCGGCCCACCCCGGTCCGCGCCGTCGACGCCGCCGAGTCGGCCCACGTGTTCCGGGTCCCCGTGGCCGACCTGCTCGACCCCGGCCGGCGCCGCACGGTGACGGTCCGCCGCGACCGCCGGGTGCACAAGAGCCCCGGCTTCCTCGTGGAGGCCGACGGGCGCGAGCACCTCGTCTGGGGCTTCACCGGCGGCATCCTCGACGCGCTGTTCGACCGGCTCGGCTGGACCGAGCCGTGGGACCGGACGCGCACGCTCGACGCCCCGCTCTGACGGCCCGCCCGGCCCTCGGTGCCCGTACCCCGCGTCAGCCGGGCGCGAACGCGCGGGCGAGCAGGTCGACCAGCGCGCGGGCCGTCGCCGACCCGCCGTGGTCCGGGTTGAACTCGACCAGCGTGACCGCGACGAGGTCCGGGTCGGAGACGACCTCGCGCACGACGCGCTCCAGCTCGGCGGGGACGAGCCCGCGCCCGAAGACGGGCACGTCGGCGGCGGGCAGCGCGAAGAAGTCGAGGACGTCCACGTCCACGTGGAGCACGAACGGCCTGCTGCCCACGCCGTCCACGGCACGACGGGCCGCCGCCTCCGGACCTGCGGAGACCTCGGCGGCGGGGACCCGGGTCGCGGCGACGCGGCCGTCCTCGTCCTCCTCGGCGTCGGAGAAGCCGAGGAACGCGAGCCGTCGCGCGTCCAGGAGCGGTCGTCGCGCCCCCACGGCGCTCAGCTCCGGGCTCGCGCCCGGGAGGTCGAGGAGGTGGGCGACGCCCGTCGCGTCGGCGATGGGCTCCTCGGGGTGCGACGCGACCGTGAAGAGGTCCTGCCCGCCGTCGACGTAGACCAGGCCGCAGTCGTCGTGCACGTCCACGGCCGCGGCGACGACCCCGAGCGTCACGGTGCACTCGCCGCCGAGCACGAGCGGCACACGACCCGCTCGGAGCTCGCGCCCCACCGCCTCGCGGACGCGACCGACGCCCACGGCGACACGCTCGACATCGTTCAGGCGCCCAGGTACGTGGTGCGCGCGCCAGCGGGCCGGCTCGACGTCGCCCTGGTCGGTGACCACGAGCCCGCGCGCCCGGAGCGCGTCCACGAGCCCGGCCGCACGCAGCGCCGCGGGCGCCTTCTCGAGACCGGGGCCGTGGGCGGCCGCGCTCGACGGGACGCCCAGGACCGACCACGACCGCTGTGTCATGCGACCGACGCTACGCCGGACTCCCGACACCCGCGCAGGGGCTGGTGGAGAACGGCGACGGCGCGCCCGCCCCGGCCGGGGTGGACGCGCCGTCGGGACGCGCGTGCGTGTCAGGCGACGAGGGAGCGCAGCACGTACTGCAGGATGCCGCCGTTGCGGTAGTAGTCCGCCTCGCCCGGGGTGTCGATGCGCACGACGGCGTCGAACTCGACGCTCGTGCCGTCGGGCTTGGTGGCCGTGACCTTGACGGTCGACGGCGTGGTGCCGTCGTTGAGCGCGGTGATGCCCTCGATGTCGAAGGTCTCCGTGCCCGCGAGGCCGAGCGACTCGGCGCTCTCCCCCGCCGGGAACTGCAGCGGCAGGACGCCCATGCCGATCAGGTTCGAGCGGTGGATGCGCTCGAAGCTCTCCGTGATGACGGCCTTGACGCCCAGGAGCGCCGTGCCCTTGGCCGCCCAGTCGCGCGACGAGCCGGAGCCGTACTCCTTGCCGCCCAGGATGACGAGCGGGGTGCCCTGCGCGGCGTAGTCCTGCGCGGCGTCGTAGATCGTGTCCTGCGCGTCCTTCACGAAGTTGAAGGTGTAGCCGCCCTCGACGTTGTCGAGGAGCTGGTTGCGCAGGCGGATGTTCGCGAACGTGCCGCGGATCATGACCTCGTGGTTCCCGCGGCGCGAGCCGTAGGAGTTGAAGTCGCGGCGCGCGACGCCGTGCTCCGCGAGGTACTTGCCGGCCGGCGAGTCCACCTTGATGGCACCGGCGGGGCTGATGTGGTCGGTCGTCACCGAGTCGCCGAGCTTCGCGAGCACGCGCGCGCCGGAGATGTCCGTGACGGGCGACGGCTCCATGCCCATGCCGTCGAAGTACGGGGGCTTGCGCACGTAGGTCGACTCGGTGTCCCACGCGAACGTGTCGCCCTCGGGCGTCTCCAGCGCGCGCCAGCGGTCGTCACCCGTGAAGACGTCCGCGTAGTCCTTCGTGAACATGTCGCGGTCGATCGACGCGTCGATCGTCGCCTGGACCTCCTCCGGGGAGGGCCAGATGTCCTTGAGGAAGACCGGCTCGCCGTGCGGGTCGGTGCCCAGGGGCTCGCCGTCGAAGTCGAAGTCCATCGTGCCGGCCAGCGCGTAGGCGATGACGAGAGGCGGCGACGCGAGGTAGTTCATCTTCACGTCGGGGTTGATGCGGCCCTCGAAGTTGCGGTTGCCCGAGAGGACCGAGACGACCGAGAGGTCGTGCTCGTTGACCGTCGCCGAGATCTCGTCGGCGAGCGGGCCCGAGTTGCCGATGCACGTGGCGCAGCCGTAGCCGACCAGGTGGAAGCCGAGCTTCTCGAGGTACGGCCACAGGCCGGCCTTCTCGTAGTAGTTCGTCACGACCTGCGAGCCGGGCGCCATCGACGTCTTGACCCACGGCTTCGACGCGAGACCGCGGTCGACCGCCTTCTTCGCGAGCAGGGCCGCCGCGAGCATGACCGAGGGGTTCGACGTGTTGGTGCACGACGTGATCGACGCGATGACGACGTGCCCGTGGTCGAGCTCGGTCGTCGTGCCGTCCTCGAGCGTGACCGGGACGACCTTGTGCGGGCGCTTCGCGCTGTCGGCGTGGCCCGGCGCGACCGGCTGGTCGGACGGGTCGTCGTGCGCGGCCGCGGCGATCGGGTCGGACGCCGGGAACGTCTCCTCGACGGACTCGTCGAGACCCGTGAACGGCGCCGCCTCCTGGGCGTCGACGTAGTCGAGGATCGCGGACGCGAACGACTCCTTCGCCTCGCCGAGCTCGATGCGGTCCTGCGGGCGCTTCGGGCCGGCGATCGACGGGACGACCGTCGAGAGGTCCAGCTCGAGGTACTCCGAGAAGACGGGCTCGACGTAGCCGTCGGCCTCGGGGTCGAGCCACAGGCCCTGCTCCTTGGCGTACGCCTCGACGAGCGCGAGCTGCTCGTCGCTGCGGCCCGTGAGGCGCAGGTAGTCGATCGTCACGCCGTCGATCGGGAAGATCGCGGCGGTCGAGCCGAACTCGGGGCTCATGTTGCCGATGGTCGCGCGGTTCGCGAGCGGCACCTGGGCCACGCCCGCGCCGTAGAACTCGACGAACTTCCCGACGACGCCGTGCTGGCGCAGCATCTGCGTGATGGTGAGCACGACGTCCGTCGCGGTCACGCCCGCCGGGATGGAGCCGTTGAGCTTGAAGCCCACGACGCGCGGGATGAGCATCGAGACGGGCTGACCGAGCATGGCCGCCTCGGCCTCGATGCCGCCGACGCCCCAGCCGAGCACGCCGAGGCCGTTGACCATCGTCGTGTGCGAGTCGGTGCCGACGCACGTGTCCGGGTAGGCGCGGAGCACGCCGCCGACCTCACGGGTCATGACGGTGCGCGCGAGGTACTCGATGTTGACCTGGTGCACGATGCCGGTGCCCGGGGGGACGACCTTGAAGTCGTCGAAGGCCGTCTGGCCCCAGCGCAGGAACTGGTAGCGCTCGTGGTTGCGCTGGTACTCGAACTCGACGTTGCGCTCGAACGCGTCCGAGCGGCCCGCGACGTCGATCTGGACCGAGTGGTCGATGACCATCTCGGCCGGCGCCAGCGGGTTGATGCGCGACGGGTCGCCGCCGAGCTCCGCGACGGCCTCGCGCATCGTCGCGAGGTCCACGACGCACGGGACACCGGTGAAGTCCTGCATGATCACGCGCGCCGGCGTGAACTGGATCTCGGTGTCCGGCTGCGCGTCCGGGTCCCAGGACGCGAGCGCGCGGACGTGGTCCGCGGTGATGTTGGCGCCGTCCTCCGTGCGCAGGAGGTTCTCGGCGAGGATCTTCAGGCTGTACGGGAGGCGCTCGACACCCTCGACGGCGGAGAGGCGGAAGATCTCGTACGAGTTCTCACCGACCTCCAGCGTTCCCTTCGACCCGAACGTGTCGACGCTGCTCACTCGTAGCTCCTTCGTGGCGAGACGGTGGCACGGATGCCATGGTTCAGGGGGCTTCGCCCAGACTACGCCGGGCCGGTGCGCCGCTCCGGCCGCGTCCCGGAGGACGGCTGGGGCGGTGGCCGGCGGCTCGTCCACGACCCGCTGCGACCTGCACCGCAACCAGCATACCCCATATATCTTGACGTCAAGATATATGGGGTCGGCGACGGCTCAGAGGTCGCAGTCGCACAGGACGTTGAGCTCGACGACCTGCTCCCCCTCCTCGGGCCGCGCCCACGCCTCCGCCTCGGCGCGCGACGCGAAGCTCCGGCCCGCGAGCCGCCCGTTCGGCATGAGGACGCCCACGCCGACGACGTCCCGGACGTCGTCCGGACCGTCGCCGGGCCCGTCCTGGCTCGCCGCCCGGACGACCGTCCGGGTCCCCGTCGCCGCCGTGCTCGTCATGCGCGCCTCACCGTCCGTGCTCGTAGGGGTCTCCCCCTCATCATGCGCCCGTAGCGGCGCGCCCGCGCCGCCACGCGGTCAGCGCGTGAGGACCGCCACCGCCTCCAGGTGGTGGGTCATGGGGAAGAGGTCGAACGCGCGCAGCGACGACAGCCCGTAGCCGTGCTCCGCGAGGTACGACACGTCGCGCGCGAGCGCGGCCGGGTCGCACGCGACGTAGACGACGCGCGACGGCTCGCGGCCCACGACGGCCTCGACGACGGCGCGCCCGGCACCGACGCGGGGCGGGTCGAGCACGACGACGTCCGCGCCGCTCCCGTCCTGGGCGAGCACCTGCTCGACCGGCCCGTGCCACAGCTCGACCCGCTCGAGGCCGTGCGCGTTGCGCCGGGCGTCGCGCACGGCGCGCTCGTCGCCCTCGACCGCGAGCACGGTGCCCGCGTCCCCGACGGCGGCCGCGAGCGGCGACGTGAACAGCCCGGCCCCCGAGTAGAGGTCGAGCACGCGCGCGCCGTCGACGTCGCCGACGCCGTCGAGCACCGCGCGCGTCAGGGCTGCGGGCGCCTCGCGGTGGACCTGCCAGAACCCGTCCGCGGCGACCCGGTACGTGTGCTCGCGGTCGCCGAGCACGACGCGCTCGGTGACGCTGCGCCGCGCGTTGGGCCGGTGGTCGAGAGAGCCCCCGCGCCAGGGCTCGCCGTCGACGAGCAGGACCGGCGCGGACCCGACGGGCGCGACGAGCTCGATCCGGGTGCCCGGGCGCCACGAGCGGGTGAAGACCTTCTCGTGCGCCGCGAGGTCGGCGACGTCCTCGCTCGCGAGCGGCATCGCGTCGAGCGGGAGGACGGTGTGCGAGCGGAAGCGGTGCATGCCGGCGCGGCCGCCGCCGTCGGCCACGAGGTCCACGCGCGTGCGGTAGGCGAGGCCGCCGCGCTCGTCGTCCCCCGGCAGACCCTCGACCTCTACCTGAGGGTGAAGATCGTCGAGGTCGACGTGCGCGAGGCGGCGCAGCTGCTCGGCCAGGACGTCGCGCTTCCACCGCCGCTGCGCGCCGAGCGCGACGTGCGCGAGCTCCCCGCCGCCCACGCCGCCCGGACCGGCCTCGGGCCACGCGGACGGCACGCGGTCGGGCGACGCCTCGAGGACCTCGACCGCGTCGGCGCGCCAGAATTTCGCGGCGTCGCCGCCCTCAGTGACGCGGGCGCGCACGCGCTCGCCCGGCAGGGCGTGCCGCACGAAGACGACCCGGCCCTCGTGCCGTGCCACGCAGTGGCCGCCGTGCGCCACCGGGCCGACCTCGAGCTCGACCTCGACCTCAGGTCGAGGGAGCGCGCGCGGCGACTGCCGGGTCTGCCGGCCGGGTCGTCGGCCGGACCGGCGCGGCGCGCGCTCGGGACGACCCGCGCCGGGGTCGGACGGTCGGTCGGAGGGCACGGCAGGACCACGCGAGGAGGACGGCATGCCCCCAGTATCCCGGACTCTCCCGCGCGCTCCCCCCGCACTCTCCCCCGGGCTCCCGCCGCCCCCCGCCGCGGACGCGCGAAGGCCCGGCCCCGACGTCGGGACCGGGCCTCCTCCGGGAGTCGCGCCGGCGCGATCAGTACCCGGTGAAGCGCTGGCGGAAGCCCTCGCCCTCGAGCCCGGTCTGCCCCTCCGTCGACGAGAGCTGCCACGGCACCGACGCCACCACGACGCCCGGCGTGAAGAGGAGCCGGCCCTTGAGGCGCAGCGCGCTCTGGTTGTGCAGGAGCTGCTCCCACCAGTGCCCGACGACGTACTCCGGGATGTAGACGACCACGAGGTCGCGCGGGGACTCGCGGCGGACCGACCGCACGTACGACAGCACGGGGCGCGTGATCTCGCGGAACGGCGAGTCCAGCACGCGCAGCGGCACCGGGAGGTCGAGGGCCTCCCACTGCCGCATGAGGTCCTCGACGTCCTCGGCGTCGACGCCGACGGTGACTGCCTCGAGCACCGACGGCCGCGACGCCCGCGCGTACGCGAGCGCCCGCATCGTCGGGCGGTGGATCTTCGAGACGAGCACGATCGCGTGCACACGGCTCGGCAGCGCGCGGGCGGCCGCGGCGTCGTCGCCGAGCGCGAGCTCGTCGCGCACCGTGTCGTAGTGCTTGCGGATCGACTTCATGAGCACGAAGACGATCGCCATCGCGAGGATCGCGATCCACGCGCCGTGCGTGAACTTGGTGAGGAGCACGATCACGAGCACCGTGCCCGTCATGCCGAGGCCCACGGTGTTCACGACGCGCGAGCGGCGCATGCGGGACCGCTCGCGCGGCTGGTGCTCGGTGCGCAGCGCGCGGGTCCAGTGCCGCACCATGCCCAGCTGGGACAGCGTGAAGGACACGAACACGCCCACGATGTAGAGCTGGATCAGGCGCGTCACCTCGGCGTCGAAGGCCCAGATGAGCACGATCGCCGCGACCGCGAGCGTGATGATCCCGTTCGAGAACGCGAGACGGTCGCCGCGCGTGTGGAGCTGGCGCGGGAGGTAGCCGTCCTTGGCGAGGATCGAGCCGAGCACCGGGAACCCGTTGAACGCGGTGTTCGCCGCGAGCACGAGGATGAGCCCCGTCACGGCCGACACGACGTAGAACAGGATCGGCGCGCCGCTGAACACCGTCTCCGCGAGCTGCCCGATCACGGGGTGCTGCACGTAGTCGACCGGGAGCGGCTCGCCGTTGAGCGAGAGCTGCGCGTGCGGGTCCTCCGCGTAGTGCACGCCCGTCGCCCGGGCGAGGAAGAGGATGGAGAGCATCATCGCCGCCGAGATGCCGCCCAGCAGGGCGAGCGTCGTGGCCGCGTTGCGCGACTTGGGCTTGCGGAACGCGGGCACGCCGTTGCTGATGGCCTCGACGCCCGTGAGGGCGGCGCACCCGGACGCGAACGCGCGCGCCACGAGGAACGCGCCCGCGATGCCCATGAGCCCCTGGTCGAACCCGCTCTCCGCCGTGAGCTCGAACTCCGCGCTCTCCGCCGGGCCGAGGTTGCCGGTGACGTACTGGAAGAAGCCGACGACCGCCGTCGTGCCGATCGCGAGCATGAAGAGGTAGACGGGGATCGCGAAGAAGGTGCCCGACTCCTTCACCCCGCGCAGGTTGACGAGCGTGAGCAGCACGACGAGGCCGATCGCGAACGCCGCCTCGTGGTCCCGCAGCGCGGGGATCGCGCTCGCGGCGTACTGCGCGCCCGAGGAGATCGAGACCGCGACCGTGAGCACGTAGTCGACCATGAGGGCCGAGGCGACACCGACGCCCGCCGTCGGGCCGAGGTTGACGGTCGCGACCTCGTAGTCGCCACCGCCCGACGGGTACGCCCGCACGTTCTGGCGGTACGACGCGACGACCGTGAGCAGCACGACCACGACCGCGAGGCCGACCCACGGCGAGATCATCGTCGCGCTGAGGCCCGCGAGCGCGAGCGTCAGGAGGATCTCGTCCGGGGCGTACGCGACGGACGAGAGCGCGTCGGACGCGAACACGGGCAGCGCGACGCGCTTGGGGAGCAGCGTGTGCCCCAGGTGCTCGGAACGGACAGGCCGTCCGAGCAGCAGCCGCTTCGCGGCATCAGCGATCTCCGACACGAGGCCACATGCTATGCCCGACGGCGCCCGGTCGCGCTGGTGCGCGCCCGCGGGCCCGGCGGGCGGTAGCGTTCGGTGCGTGCACTTCGTGATCATGGGCTGCGGGCGCGTCGGTGCGACGCTCGCCCAGTCCCTCGAGTCGAGCGGCCACTCGGTCGCCGTCGTCGACCAGAACCCCGACGCGTTCCGGCGCCTGCCCGCGGAGTTCACGGGCAAGAAGGTGACCGGCGTCGGCTTCGACCGCGACACGCTCGTGCAGGCCGGGATCGAGGACGCGTACGCGTTCGCCGCCGTCTCCGACGGCGACAACTCGAACATCCTGTCCGCGCGCGTGGTCCGCGAGACGTTCGGCGTCGAGAAGGTCGTCGCGCGCATCTACGACCCGCAGCGTGCCGAGATCTACCAGCGGCTCGGCATCCCGACCGTGGCGACCGTGCGCTGGACCTCCGACCAGGTGCTGCGCCGCATGCTCCCGTTCGGCGCGACCGACGAGTACCGCGACCCGTCCGGGCGCGTGCGGCTCGCCCAGGTCGACTTCCACCCCGGCTGGATCGGCCGCACCGTGCGCGCCATCGAGGACGCGACCGAGGCGCGCGTCGCGTTCGTCAGCCGCTTCGGCGACGGCGTCCTCGTCACCGACCGCACCGTCCTGCAGGAGAACGACGTGCTGCACGTGCTCATGGACGACGAGCGGGCCGCCGTCGTCGAACGCAAGCTCACCCACGCACCGAAGGTCGAGGCCGAGTGATGCGCGTCGTCATCGCCGGGGCGGGCTCCGTCGGCCGCTCGATCGCCCGCGAGCTCCTCAGCCACGACCACGAGGTCATGCTCGTCGACAAGCAGCCCGCGGCGATGCGCGTCGCGCAGGTCGCGGACGCCGACTGGCTCCTCGCCGACGCGTGCGAGCTGTCGTCGCTCGCCGAGGCGAAGGTCGACGAGTGCGACGTCATCGTCGCCGCGACGGGCGACGACAAGGTGAACCTCGTCGTGTCGCTCCTCGCCAAGACCGAGTTCGGCGTGCCGCGCACGGTCGCGCGCGTCAACAACCCGAAGAACGAGTGGATGTTCGACGAGTCGTGGGGCGTCGACGTCGCCGTGTCCACGCCGCGCATCATGACGGCGATGGTCGAGGAGGCCGTCGCCGTGGGCGACCTCGTGCGCATCTTCACGTTCCACCAGTCCGGCGCGGACATCCTCGAGGTGACGCTGCCGCCGTCGTCGCCGCTCCTCGGCCGACGCGTGGGCGAGGTGCGCTGGCCGGCGGACACCGTGCTCGCGGCGATCGTGCGTGGCACGCGCCCCATCGCGCCGAGCGCGGACGACACGCTCGAGGTCGGGGACGAGCTCCTGCTCGTCACGGGGAACGAGGCGGACGAGGGCGCGCTCGCGCGGCTGCTCGCCGGCGAGGACGAGGACGGCCCGACGGCGCCGGACGCGCCCGTCGAGGCTCCCGAGCTCGGCGGCGACCTGCTCTGACGACGCGGCCTGCGCGGCGGGGCGGCTACGCCGCGGGCCGCGGTCCGGCGGTCGCGGGGCGGCGCACCAGGATCCACGTGAGCCACAGCACGAGGGCCCACAGCGGGATCCCCATGACGAGGCGCGCGGTGCCGAGCCAGCCGACGTCGCCGTCGAGGTACAGCGGCACCTGGACGGCGAGGCGCGCCCCGAAGAGCCCGATCCACAGCCACGTCGCGGCGGTGTAGCGGCGCACGAGCGCGCGGTCCGACCGCCACGCCCGCGCCCAGCGGGCGAACGCGCCGGGCTCTCCTGCGCTCCCGGCGGCCGGCTCGGCGGGCTGCGGCGCGGGAACGTCCGCGCCCTCGCGGGGCTCGCCGTCGGTCGCGTCCGCCGTCGTGCCGCCGGACGCCGTCCCCACGCCGAAGCCGCTGCGGAAGCCCTCCACGACGAGCCCGACGAGCGGCCAGCGGACCACCACGGACACCAGGAGCGCGACGAGGTACGCGGCGTTGGTCCACAGGCCCCACGCGAAGTAGTCCTGCGCCTCCCCCGAGCGCCACGCCCACAGGACGCCGATGCCGACGCCCAGAAGGCCACCGAACGCCTGCGTCACGGGCGTGCGCTGGACGAGGCGCGCGGCGACGGCCACGAGGGCCGCCGCGACGGACGTGACGAGCGCCCAGCGCAGGTTGGTCGTGGCGACGTAGACGACGACGAACACGAGCCCGGGCGCGACGGACTCCACGAGCCCGCGCACGCCGCCGATCGCGTCGGCCACCGAGAAGTCCTCGCCCGCGAGCGCGCGCACGCCGCGGGCGCGGCCGTCCTCGGGCGCCGCGACGTCGTCGACGACCGTCTCGACCACCTCGGCGTCGTGCGCGACGGGCTCGGGCGCGCGGCCCGGGTCGGGGCGCCCGCCCACGGGGCCGCCGGTCGCGTCGCTGCTGCTCGTCATGTCGTGGCGTCCTCGGGGGCTCGGGTGGGCGGCGCCGGCGGGAGGGCCGGTGCGGCCGGGTCGGGTGCGCAGGATCGTACGGCACGGCCGTCCACGACGGCCGCCGGGCTCACTCCCCCGGCTTGGCCAGGAGCTCGTAGCGCGGGTTGAAGATGGTGCGGCGGCCGTCGACGTCGCACACGAGGCCCTCGACGAGCGCGCGGCGCCCGGGCTCGATGCCCGCGATCCGGCGGCGCCCGAGCCAGACGAGGTCGACGACGCCGGACCCGTCGAAGAGCTCGACCTCGACCGTCGGTACGCCCTCGCGCGGGCGGAGCACGACGGACCGCAGGACGCCGGAGATCTTCGCGCGGCGGCGGTTGGGCAGCTCGGCGACGGCACGGCAGCCCTTCTGCCGGGCCGCCTCGGTGCGCTCCTCGTCGGCCGCGAGCTCCTCCTGGGAGGCGAGCGCGGTGCGCCAGGCGTCACGCAGGGTGGGGACCATGTCAGCGGATCTCCGTGATCTCCGGCCCACGGGTCAGCGGGTCGAACGACGGCGTCTCGGGGGCACCGGCCGGGGTCGGGGCCGGGGCGGCCTCCGGGCCCTTGCCCGGCAGGTGCAGGGTGAGCAGGTCGCGCGGCGGGCGCGGGTTCTGGTCGCGCACGACGACGATGTTCGCGAACACGGTCTCGAGCAGGCGCGCCTCGGCCGGGTCGACCGCGGCCTTGCCGGTGAGCACGCCGCGCAGGAACCAGCGGGGGCCGTCGACACCCACGAAGCGCGCGGGCCGCACGCCCGGGCGGCCGTCCGGCGTCTGCGCGGGGATGCGCGCGAGCAGCTCGCGCCCGAACGGGCCCGGCAGGTCGTCGACGGTGCCGCCCTGCTTGGTGACGGACGCCGCGATCTCGCCGCGGATCTCGTCCCAGATGCCCTCCGTGCGCGGCGCGGCGAACGCCTGCACCTGGAGCCCGGAGCCGCCGACCGCGCACGCCACGCCCGTGATGCGCTGCGTCTTCTTGTCGACCTCCATGCGCAGCTCCATGCCCGGCACGCCGGGGAGCCACACCGCGCCGAGGTCGAGGCGCGGGCCGCGCTCGGGCACCTGGGCGGAGTCGTACGGGCCGCGTGCGGGGGCCTCGGCGGCCGCCTCCGGGGCGGACGCGCCGTCGCCGACCTGCTCGGACGTCGTGCCCGACGGCTCGGGCGACTCGGTCGGCTCGGACGACCTGGAGCGACGGAACAGACCCACGGACGAACTCCTTCACCTGCCCGGCACTCGGCCGGGACTCCTCACGGGGCGCTCGCCCCGCACTGATTCCACACTAGCCCGCGCAGCGGCGGGCCGGGTGCGCCGGTCAGGGTGCGGGCGTCCAGCCGCCGCTCGACCCGAACCCGCCCTCGCCGCGGTGCGAGCCGGGCAGGCGCTCGGCCTGCACGAACCGCGCCCGCTCGACCTTCTGGACGACGAGCTGCGCGACCCGGTCGCCGCGCCGCAGGACGACGGGCTCGCGTGCGTCGGTGTTGAGCAGCGTCACCTTGATCTCGCCCCGGTACCCGGCGTCCACGGTCCCCGGCGCGTTGACGACGGTGAGGCCGTGCTTGGCCGCGAGACCCGAGCGCGGGTGCACGAACGCCGCGTAGCCGTCGGGCAGCGCGATCGACACGCCCGTCGGGACCACGGCGCGCTCCCCCGGCGCCAGCTCGACGTCGACGGTCGTCACGAGGTCCGCGCCCGCGTCGCCCGGGTGGGCGTAGGCGGGCAGGGGGACGTCGTCGAGGAGCGTGATGAGGACGTCGACGTCGCCGGTCGAGGGCTGCTGGTGGTTCGGCACCCGCAGAGCCTAGTGCGCGCGGCGCGCTGCGAGCACGTCGGCCGCGGTGCGCGGGGCTGGGATGATGGACCCATGACCGACGCCGCCGACCGCAGCACCCCGTCCTCGACCCGCGGAGCCGCCGGGACGCCCGGCACCGCGGGCACGGCCTCCTACCGCGAGCGCCTCGTCCCGGGCGTCGGCGGCTGGGCCGCGGCGCTCGGCTTCGCGCTCGTCCTCGGGATCGCCCTGTGGCCGGCGAGCCACGCCGTCGCCCTCGGGGTCGGCGGCCTGGCCGCCGTCGCGGGCGTCGTCGCGCTGTGGTGGACGTCGCCCGTCGTCGAGGTCGCCGACGGCGAGCTGCGCGCGGGGCGGGCCCACGTCCCGGCGTCGCTGCTCGGCCAGGTGACGACGCTCGACGCCGACGCGATGCGCGTCCAGCTCGGCCCCCGCCTCGACGCGCGCGCCTACGTGTGCCTGCGCGCGTGGGCGCGCACCGGGGTGCACGTCGTGCTCGAGGACCCGCAGGACCCGACGCCGTACTGGCTCGTCTCGACCCGGCACCCGCAGCGCCTGGCGGACGCGGTCCGCGCCGCGCACGCCGCCTGAGCGAGGGCGCTCGCACGCGGCGGCGGGTCGTCCGCTCACCGCGCGCCCGCGCCCCGCTCGGCCTACGGGCCCCGCGGACGACGACGGCCGCCGCCCCGGGGAGGGGGCGGCGGCCGTCGGCCGTGGCGCGCGGCGGGTCAGGCAGCGCACTCCGAGCAGATCTGCTGGCCGTTCTTCTCGTAGGCGAGCTGGCTGCGGTGGTGCACGAGGAAACAGCTCGCGCACGTGAACTCGTCCGCCTGACGGGGAAGGACCCGGACGGAGAGCTCCTCGCCGGACAGGTCGGCACCGGGCAGCTCGAAGCCTTCGGCCGCCTCGGTCTCGTCCTCGTCAACGACGCCCGAGCTCTTGTCGGAGCGACGAGCCTGGAGCTCCTGGAGCGAGTCCTCGCTGAGCTCCTCTTCACTCTTGCGGGGGGCGTCGTAGTCTGTTGCCATCTGTGGGGTCACTCTCCGGAATATCGTCGATCGCGACTGTGCACGTCCGGACCACCGGCGACGGCCGGTCGTGCCGGGCGGCACGGGTGCGGGGTGCGGGGGCACCCCGTGACGTGTCGTGCCCCGAGGGGGTTCGTGGCACTGCACGCTCATCAATGCGCGGCGCACCGGAATTGTTCCCGGTGGGCCCCCGGATTCTGCACCATTTCCCTGAGTGATGCACCCTGTGGCCGGGCACCCGCCCGGGTGTCGTTGGTCACGGGTGCACGGCACCCCGTCAGGAGTCGGAGTCCGCTCCCGCGCCCTCGAGGATCCGGACGAGCCGGGCGACCGCCTCGGGCGGTCCCGCGACCGTCATCTCGCGGTCCGCGGCGCGACCCCGCAGGCCCGTCACGAGCGCCCCGGCCTCGTGCGCGACGAGCGCTCCCGCGGCCATGTCCCACGGGTTGAGACCACGCTCGTAGTAGAGGTCGAGCTCGCCCGTGGCGACGAGGCACAGGTCGATCGCGGCCGAGCCGAGGCGGCGGATGTCGCGCACCTGCGGCAGCACGTCGAGCAGCACGCGGGCCTGCGCGCGGCGCCGGTCGGCGTCGTACCCGAAGCCCGTGCCCACGAGGCACTGGCCGAGGTCGGTCTCGGCGCTGACGTGCACGGGCCGGCCGTCGAGGGTCGCCCCCGCTCCCAGCCCCGCCGTCCACGTGCGGTCGTCGACGACCGAGTGCACCGCCCCGGCGAGCACCGTCCACTCCAGCGGGTCGGGCGGGCCGACCACCGCGGCGACCGACACCGCGTACGACGCGACGCCGTAGAGGTAGTTCACCGTGCCGTCGACCGGGTCGATGACCCAGGTGACGCCCGACGTCCCGGACGAGGCGCCCTCCTCCTCGCCGAGGATCGCGTCGTCGGGGCGGGCGGCGGCGATGCCGCGGCGCAGCAGCGCCTCGGAGTCGGCGTCCATCCGTGTCACGACGTCGGTCGCGGTCGACTTCGTCGCGGCCACCTCGACCCGGTCGGGACGGCCGGAGCGGACCAGCTCGCCGGCCTCGCGCGCGAGGCGCTCGGCCAGGTCGCGCAGGTCGGCCACGGTGACGTCGTCGGGCTGCCGGGGGTCGTCGATGAAGAGGCGCACGGCTCACATCCTGCCCGACCCGCGGCCTGCCCGGCGACCCTCCCACGGGCCGGGCGCGGACCAGCCGAGGCGCAGCGAGACGAGACGGAAGCCGAACACGAGCGCGAGGACCGCCGCCTGCGAGAACGGCCCGAGCAGGTCCGCCTCGGCGAGCGCCGCGGTGAGCGCGGCCCCCGCGAGCGCCGGGATGGCGTAGAGCTGCTTGTCCTGGAACAGCAGCGGCACCTCGTTGGTCAGCAGGTCGCGCAGGATGCCGCCCCCCACGCCCGTGAGCACGCCCGCGAAGACCGCGGCGAGCGGGCCGACGCCGTACTCCAGGGCCTTCATGGTCCCGGACAGCACGAAGAGCGCGAGGGCGCCGGCGTCGAGCACGATGATGCTGCGCCGCAGCCGCTCGAGCCGCGGGTGCCAGAAGAACGTGACGACGCCCGCGAGGGCGGCGACGGCCACGAGCCGCCAGTCGGAGATGCCGACGGGCGGGATCGCCCCGATGAGGACGTCGCGCAGGAGCCCGCCGCCCAGTCCCGCGGCCCACGCGAGCACGAGGACGCCGACGAGGTCGAACCGCTTGCGCACCGCGGCGAGCCCGCCGGACAGCGCCGCGAAGAACACGCCGCCGAGCTCGAGGGCGTCGCCGGGCACGAGGTCGAGGATCACCCCCGCATCATCCCAGCCGCCGCCTGCGGGGGCGGGGCCGGGCCGGCGCGAATGGGCGGCACACCGCGCGTGCTGCGCCGCTCGGGGATGGGACGATGGCACCCTCGAGGGAGCGGTGGCGCGGGCGTCGCGGTCCACGGCGCACGGCGGTCCGGCACGGGGCCGGGCGCCGGGCGACCGGGGCGGCACCACGAGCGGCGCACGAGCGGCACCGCGAGCGCCACCGGGCGCGGCGACACGGGAGGGTCCATGGACGAGCTGGAGCTGGTGAGACTGCACGAGGACGGGGAGCACCTCGTCCTGCGGGCGACGGGTGGCGCGCAGTTCGTGCTGCCCATCACCGAGGCGCTGCGCGCGGCCGTACGGCGCGACCGCCCGCACCTGGAGCACCTGCGCGCGGAGGGCGAGCGCAACCTCGCCCCGCGCGAGATCCAGGCCCGGCTGCGCGCCGGGGACTCCGTCGAGGCGGTCGCCGAGGCCGCGGGGCTCGGGGTCGAGCACGTGCGCCGGTTCGCCGGCCCGGTCGTCGCCGAGCAGGAGTACGTCGTCGAGCGCGTGCGCGGGCTGCGCCCAGGGCACGACGAGGACTCCCCGACGGTGGGCGAGCTCGTCGCGCAGCGGCTCGCCGCGCGCGACGTCGACGCCGCGGCGGTCGCGTGGAGCGCGGCGCGCGCGCACGGCTCCCCGTGGGTCGTGACGGCGACGTTCGAGGCCGGGACCGGCGAGCGGACGGCCCGCTGGACCTACGACCCGGCGACGCGCGCGCTGCAGGCGCTGGACGACGAGGCCCGCTGGCTCTCCGGGACGGACGCCCCGCGCGACCCGGCACCGGGGGCCGTGGCGGTGTTCGACGTGGACGCGACCGCGCGCGGCGCCCGCGGCCTGCGGGCCGCGCCGCCCGCCGACGACGGGACGGCCGAGCTGCTCGACGACCTGAGCCAACGGCGCGGCGTGCGCCCGCGCAAGGACCCGGCGTCCGCGGGCGACGCCGTCGGGCAGGAGCCGTTCGAGGGCTTCGGTCCGCTCGCCCCGGGGAACCGTGAGCAGGACGAGGACGAGGGCGGGTTCTCCGGCGGCCTGCCCGCGGGCGCGACCGTGGTGCACCTGCCGACGATCCGGCCCCCGCAGGGCCTGGTCGCCGCCGCCGACGCGTCCGAGGACGGCCCCGACGAGCCCGGGCGCCCGCAGACCGCGCCGTCCGGGGAGGCGGGCGCGGACGACGACGCCCCGTCGGCGTCCGACGCCGACGGCGCCTCGAGCACGACGCGGCCCCCGGCCGCGCGCGAGCCCCGCAAGGGCAAGAACCGGTCGCGCGCGAAGGTCCCGAGCTGGGACGAGATCGTGTTCGGGGCCCGCCCCGAGTGATGCCGGCGGCGCGTCAGCGCGGCAGGTCGAGCGGCAGGCCGTCCTCCGTCGCGTGCCGGCGCGCGACCACCGTCGTCATGCGTCGCATGTGGTGGCGCCGGCAGAGCACCTCGTAGCCGATCTCCCCCGAGCCGGCCCGGACGTCCCCGACGACGACCTGGTCGCCCTCGACGACCATGCGCCCGTCCACCGTGCGCGCGTTGTGCGTGGCGCGCCGCCCGCACCAGCACAGCGACTCGACCTGGAGGACCTCGACCCGGTCCGCGAGCTCGATGAGGCGTGCGGAGCCCGGGAACAGGCGCGTGCGGAAGTCGGCCGTGATGCCGAACGCGAAGACGTCGATCTCCGTCTCGTCGACGAGGCGCGCGAGCTGCTCGACCTGCGCCGGGGAGTAGAACTGCGCCTCGTCGCACACGAGGTAGTCCACGGGCACCGGCTCGGCGGTGACCAGCGACCAGAAGTCGGTGTCGTCGTGGACCTCGCGCGCGACGACCTCGAGCCCGAGGCGCGAGGAGAGCCGGTCGGACCCGGCGCGGTCGTCGCGCGAGAAGATCAGCCCGCGCCGGCCGCGCGCGGCGTGGTTGTGGTCGAGCTGGAGCGCCAGGGTGGACTTGCCGCAGTCCATGGTCCCGGAGAAGAAGACGAGCTCTGCCATCGGCGGTCCTCCGCGAGGTCGGTCGGTGCGTCCGCGCCGGGTGGCTCCGGCGCGACGGGACGCGGTCGGGTCAGGTGGCCGCGACGAGCAGCGGCACGCGCATCTCGCGCTCGGTGAGCGAGCCGTGCACGCCCACGAGCGTGAGCGACGCGGGCGTCTGGGTGCGCGAGTCGACGACGGTCGCCCGCCCCCGCAGCGCGACCATCACGTCGCCGGCGGAGGCGACGGCCTCGGGCCGAGGGTCGGGCCCGAGGAATCCCCGGGCCAGCACCTCGTCCCGCTCCAGCACGAGCGCGTCGTCGCCGAGGACGTCGCGCCAGCGCGCGGCGACGGCCGCCGTCTGGCCGGGCTCGGTGTACACGTGGACGGCGCGCGGCTCGCCGCCGACGAGCTCGACGCCGCGGGCGAGCGCGGGGTCGGTCGCGACGTCGCGGCGCAGCGCCGGGTCGACGTCGACCATGCCGTGGTCCGCGGTGACGAGCACGAGCGTGCCGCGCGGCACCGACCGCACGAGGCGCGCGAGCTCGCGGTCGAGCGCCTCGAGCTCGTCGCCCCACTGCCACGACGCGCTGCCGTGGTGGTGGCCCGCCTTGTCCACCTCGCCCCAGTAGAGGTAGACGAGACCGGGCCGGGACAGCGCGCGGACGGCCGCGTCGACGCGCCCCGCCAGCGGCTCGGCGGCCGCGTACGTGCCGCCCCGCAGCGCGGCGACCGTCATGCCCGACCCGGCGAACCGGGCGGGGCCGGTGGACGTCACCGCGACGCCCGCCCCGGCCAGGCGCGCGAGCACCGGCTCCTCGCGCTGGAGCTCGGCGGGCGCGGGCGCGCCCTCCCACGACACCATGTTGGCGAGGCCGCGCGTCACCGGGTTGCGCTGCGTGTACCCGAGCATGCCCGTGCGGCCCGGCGCGGTGCCCGTGCCGAACGCGCCGATCGCGGCGGCGGTCGTGCTGGGGAACGTCGAGGTGAGGGGCCGCGCGTCGGGCAGGAGCGAGCGCAGGAACGGGGCGTGCCCCGCGCGCTCGGCGAGGTTGACGTGGCCGAGGCCGTCGACCAGCACGACGCACACGCGCTCGGCGCGCGGCAGGTCGAGCGCGCCGCGCGCCGTCTCGCTCGCGAGCCCCGTGGCGGTGGTCAGGCCGACGCCGAGCGCACCCGCGGCGGCGGGCAGGACGGCCGCGAGGCCGCGCGTCCCGTGCTCCGGCGCGAGCAGGCCCGGGGGGAGCGCCGGGTCGGCGACCGGGGCCGGCGCGCCCGCGGGTGCCTCGCTCACCGGGCGCTGTGCCGGGTGGTCGAGCGCGACAGGGCCCGCGCGAAGTCCACCGCGGCACGGACGGCGTCGCGGCCCTCCGCCTCGGCGCTCACGCGGACGACGACGTCGTCGGGCGTGATCTGGCCGGTGAGCCCGTGGTCGGCGTCGCACGCGGGGTCGGGGCAGCCGGCGGGCTCGAGGTCGACGCGCGAGACCGCGCCCCAGCCGAGCGCGAGCGTGACCTCGAGCGGCGCGGCGCCCGCACGGTGCTCGTGCGGCTCGGCCACGACGTGCGTGAGCGAGACGGACCGCACCTCGGACAGGGGCACCGCCTCGGTCGTGGCGGCGGCGGAGGCCGACGGGTTCTCGCTGTCCGCCGGGTGGTCGTCGACGTGCGCCGTGACGAGCCGCGTGGGCGTGAGGACGAGCACCGTGAGGTGGCGGCGCACCTCGGTCGCGTCGAACGTCGTCTCCGGGAGCACGAGGTGCGAGACGATCTCCTCCCCCGCGACCGCGAGGTCGAGGACGTCCGCGACGAGCTCCGGGTAGTAGCCGGCGCGGTGGAGCTGGGTCGTCAGGTCGGTCCAGGCGTTGGAGGTAGCAGAGGGCACCCGCGCATTGTCCCATCCGGCGCCGGGCCGGGGCCACCCGCCGTCGGGGGCCCGGGCGGGTCGCGGCCGGCCCGTCAGCCCGGCAGGGCCCGCCGGAGCGCGTCGGCCCGCTGGGCGTCGGCGAGCGTGACGCGCGCGCTGAGGACCGCGGCCCCGTGCTCCGAGACGACGACGGGGTACAGCTCGAGGCTGCGGACCTCGGGCAGGTCGTCCGCGAGCACGGACACGCGCGCCAGGACGTCCTCGAGCGCGGCCGTGGCCACCACGTGCGTGCCCATGTAGCCGAACAGGCGCGGCGCGGCCCGCACCGAGCGGACCATCGCCGCGACGTCGACGTCGGTCAGGGGCGGCACGCCGTACGCGACGTCGCCGAGGAGGTCGACGGCGTCGCCCGCGAGCCCGAACGAGACGACGGGGCCGAAGAGCTGGTCCTCGGTCGAGCGGACCACGCACGCGACCCCGGCGTCGGCCATCGCCTGGACCTCGAACGGCTCGTCCGCGGCGCCCGGCAGCACGGCCGCGAGCGCCTCGCGCATCTGCGCGAAGTCCGTGCGCAGCTCGGTCTCGTCCGCGATGTCCAGCCGCACGCCCCCGAGGTCGGCCCGGTGCCGCAGGCCTGCCGCGGTGCTCTTGAGCACCACGGGCCAGCCGACCTCGCGCGCCGCCTCGACCGCCTCGTCGGCGGTCCGCACCCGGCGCGCGGGCCAGACCCGCACGCCGTAGCACGCGAGCAGCTCCGCCGTCGTCGTCGGGTCGAGGTCGACGGCGTCCTGACCGGCGAGCGCCTCCTCGACGAGCGCGCGCGCCCGCACCGGGTCGACGCCGGCCGGGCGCACGGGCGTGCCGTGGTCGGCCTCGCGCCAGCGCGCGTAGCGCACGACCGCGCCGAGCGCGGCGACGGCGTCCTCCGGCGTCGAGTAGGCGGGGACGCGCACGGGGGCCGCCCCGCTCTGCGCCCCCGGGGCCGGGGCCGAGAGCTCGTCGGTGAGGCCGTGCAGGCCGAGCATGCTCGCCACGGTCGTGCGGCCCGTGCGGGCGGCCGCGTCCGCGACGGCGCGCGAGACGTCCGCGCGCCGGGGCCCGACGACCGGGACCTGCACCACGACGACGACGTCGCACGCGTCGGGCGCGTAGAGCGCGCCGACCGTGGCGGCGAGCTCGTCGGCGGACGCGTCCTCGGGCAGGAAGTCCGAGCGCGCGACGACGAGGCCCGCCGAGGACGACGCCTCGGCGACGAGCGCGGCGAGCGACGCGGAGCTCGCGAGGATGCCGACGCGGCGCCCGGCCGGGAGCGGCTGGTGCGCGAGCAGCTGGGCGATGTCGATCATGTGGTGCGTGTTCTCGGCCCGGATGACGCCGGACTGCCGCAGCATCTCCTCGAGCGTCCGCCGCGGCGCGCGCGTCGAGCGGACCGCGTGCCCCGGCGGCACGACGTGCCCCGAGCGCCCCGCCGTCACCACGACCACGGGCTTGACCGACGCGAGGCGGCGCGCGATGCGCGAGAACTTGCGCGGGTTGCCGATGGACTCGAGGTAGAGGCACACGACCTGCGTCGCGGCGTCGTCCTGCCAGTACTGCATGAGGTCGTTGCCCGAGACGTCGGCGCGGTGCCCGGCGGACAGGAACGACGACACGCCCAGGCCGCGCCGCGCCGTCGTCGCGAGGAGCGTCACGGCCATGGGCGCGGACTGGCTGAACAGGCCCACCACGCCGGGGGCCGGCAGGTCGTGGGCGAGGGTCGCGGCGAGGGCGGGGCGGTCGGGCGCGTCGCCCGTGCGCAGCAGCCCGTAGCTCGCGGGCCCGACGACGCGCAGCCCCGCCGTGTGCGCGACGCGCAGGAGCTCGCGCTGCAGCGCGAGCCCGTCCGGACCCGTCTCGGCGAAGCCGGCCGACAGCACGACGACGCCGCGCACCTCGAGGCGCGCGAGCCGGCGGACGGCGTCGATCGCCGCGGGCGGGGGCAGCGCGACGACGGCGAGGTCGACGGGACCGGGTACGTCGGCGAGGGTCGCGGACCACCGCTCCTCCCCCGGGCCGCGCGCGGCCCCCACGACGTGGACCGTCACGTCGCTGCGCTCGAGCGCGGCGAGCGCGCGCTGCGCGAGCAGGCGGTCGAGGGCCTCGCCGTCGTGCTCCGCGCGCGCGTCGGCCGGGGCGTCGGGGCCCACGAGCACGACGCTCGTGGCGCCCAGCAGCCCCTGCATGCTCCGGGCCTCCGCGCGGTGCTCGCGGTCGGCCATGACGGCCCGCGACCGCTCCGTGGGGTCGAGGTCGACGCTGACCTGGACGAAGCCGTCGTCCATCTGCTGGCGCACGTCGTACCCCGCCTCGCGGAACACCGCGAGCATCTTGCCGTTCTGGGGCAGCACCTCGGCCGTGAAGCGGCGCACACCGCGCTCGCGCGCCGCCGCGGCGACGTGCTCCAGCAGCACGGAGCCCAGGCCCCGGCCCTGCGCGGAGTCCGCGATGTTGAAGGCGACCTCCGCCTCGGAGGGGCCGGTGCGGTCGAACCGTGCGACGCCGATGATGTCCTCGCCGCCGTCCCCGGGGGCGCCGTCGCGCGGGCGCACCGCGACGAGCGCGACGCGGTCCACGTGGTCGACGCGCGTGAAGCGCTCGAGGTCGCGCTCGGACAGCCGTTCCATGGGCGCGAAGAACCGCAGGTAGGTGGAGCGCTCGGACTGGCCGACGTGAAAGCGCTGGAGCGCGTCGGCGTCCTCGGGGCGGATGGGCCGCACGTGCGTGGTGGTCCCGTCGCGCAGCACGACGTCGGCCTCCCACTCCACCGGGTACCGGTCCGGGTCCCGCCCCGGCGCGCCGTCGTCCACGACCCCAGGCTATGCGGTCGCGCGCGCGGTGCGCCTGCGCCACCCCGGCCCGCGCCGGGAGGACAATGGTCCCGGCAGGCAGTCCCGGCACGTGCCACGGCAGGCGCCGTGGCACGGCGTGTCGGACGCGTGGCGTACCCTCGCGTGCGGCACGCAACCGCAGCACCCCGGCCGGCCCAGCACCGGCCACGACGGCACAGACCCCGCGCCACCGCGGCGCACCGAACGGCAGGAGCCCGCAGGCCCATGGCGCGCAAGTCCTCGACCCCCTCGATCGACCCGGCCGAGGTGAACGAGAAGATCGTCGACGTCGACGTCCAGGCGGAGATGGAGACGTCGTTCCTCGAGTACGCCTACTCCGTCATCTACTCGCGCGCCCTGCCCGACGCCCGGGACGGCCTCAAGCCCGTCCAGCGCCGCATCCTCTACATGATGGCCGACATGGGGCTGCGCCCCGACCGCGCCCACGTGAAGTCGGCGCGCGTCGTCGGCGAGGTCATGGGCAAGCTGCACCCGCACGGCGACGCCGCGATCTACGACGCACTGGTGCGCCTCTCCCAGGACTTCTCGCTCCGGCTGCCGCTGGTCGACGGGCACGGCAACTTCGGAACGCTCGACGACGGCCCCGCGGCCTCCCGGTACACCGAGGCCCGTCTCGCGCCGCCGTCGCTCGCGATGACGGCGGGGCTCGACGAGGACGTCGTCGACTTCGTGCCGAACTACGACAACAAGCTCCAGCAGCCCGAGGTCCTGCCCGCCGCGATCCCCAACCTGCTGGTCAACGGCGCGTCGGGCATCGCGGTCGGCATGGCGACCAACATGGCGCCGCACAACCTCGTCGAGGTCGTCGCCGCGGCACGCCACCTCGTCGCGCACCCGGACGCCGACCTCGAGGCGCTCATGCGGTTCGTGCCCGGCCCGGACCTGCCGACGGGCGGCAAGATCGTCGGCCTCGACGGCGTCCGGGACGCCTACCGCACGGGCCGCGGGACGTTCCGCACGCGCGCCACGGCACGCGTCGAGAACCTCACGCCGCGCCGCAAGGGCATCGTCATCACCGAGCTGCCCTACCTCGTCGGCCCGGAGAAGGTGATCGAGAAGATCGCCGAGGGCGTCAAGACGAAGAAGATCCAGGGGATCACGGCCGCGACCGACCTCACCGACCGCGAGCACGGGCTGCGCATCGTCGTCGAGGTGAAGACGGGCTTCAACCCCGAGGCGGTGCTCGAGCAGCTCTACAAGTTCACGCCGCTCGAGGACTCGTTCGGCATGAACAACGTCGCGCTCGTCGACGGCCAGCCGCGCACGCTCGGCCTGCGGGAGATGCTGTCGGTGTGGGTCGACCACCGGATCGACGTGGTCCGCCGTCGCTCGGCCTACCGCCTGCGCAAGCGGTCCGAGCGACTGCACCTCGTGGACGGCCTCCTCGTCGCGATCGTCGACATCGACGAGGTGATCCAGGTGATCCGCTCGTCCGACGACACCGCGACCGCCCGCGGGCGCCTGCAGACGGTGTTCGACCTGTCCGAGCCGCAGGCGGAGTACATCCTCGAGCTCCAGCTGCGCCGCCTCACCAAGTTCTCCCGCATCGAGCTCGAGAAGGAGCAGGAGACCCTGCGCCGCGAGATCGAGGAGCTCCAGGAGATCCTCGGCAGCGACGCACGGCTGCGCGCCGTGGTGTCGGGCGAGATGGCCGACGTCGCGAAGACGTACGGCACCCCGCGCCGCACCATCCTGCTGGAGTCCGCGGGCGCGGCGCCGACGACGACCGCGGCCGTCCCGCTCGAGGTCGCCGACACCACGTGCTGGGCGCTGTTCTCCGCGACCGGGCTCCTCGCGCGCACGAGCGACGAGACGGAGCCCGCGCGCTCGGGGCCGCGCGCCGCGCACGACGTGCTGCGCGCCGCCGTCCGCACGACCGCGCGCGGCGAGGTCGGCCTCGTCACGAGCCAAGGCCGCATGCTGCGCGTGTCCGTGCTCGACCTGCCCGCCCTCCCGCCGACGGACAACGCGCCGAGCCTGTCCGGCGGCGTCCCGCTCAGCGAGGTCGTCGCGCTCGAGCCGGGCGAGGACGCGGTGACCATCGCGTCGCTCGACCCCGACGCTCCCCCGCTCGCGCTCGGCACCGCGCAGGGCGTCGTCAAGCGCGTCACGCCGGGCGACGTCCCGGGCAACCGGGACGAGTGGGAGGTCATCGGGCTCAAGGACGGCGACACCGTCGTGGGCGCGGCGCCCGCGACGGACGCCGACGAGCTCGTGTTCGTCTCCAGCGACGCGTCCCTGCTGCACTTCGACGCGTCCGCGGTGCGACCCCAGGGCCGCCCGGCCGGCGGCATGGCCGGCATCCGGCTCGCCGACGGCCAACGGGTCGCGTTCTTCGGCGTCGTCCCGGCCGACGTACGCGACCTCGGCGTCGTCGTCACCGTCGCCGGGTCGTCCGACGCGCTCCCCGGGACCCAGACCGGCGCCGGCAAGGTGACCCCGTACGAGCTCTACCCCGGCAAGGGCCGCGGGACCGGCGGCGTCCGCGCGCACCGGTTCCTCAAGGGCGAGGACGCGCTCATCCTCGCGTGGGTCGGCCAGGGTCCGGCGCGGGCGACGGGGTCGGGCGGGCAGTCGGTCGACCTGCCCCCGGTCGACCAGCGCCGCGACGGGTCGGGCACGCCGCTCGCGTCCCCGGTCACGGCCGTCGGGTAGCCCTCGGTCCTCCCGCTCGGTCGTCGTCGTGCGCCGGGCGGGTCGCTCCGCCTGCGCCCGCCCTTGCGAGTGCACGGGATCGGGGCAGGCTCGAGGTGTGGCAGAGAACGAAGGGGGCGGCGTCCGCACGCCCTCGGACGTGGACGGGGCCGCCGGCCCCGTCGACTACCACGCCGTCTTCTCGGTCCTCACGGCGCCCAAGGCGGTGCTCGCGCCCGACCTGACCATCCTCGACGCCAACGAGTCCCTCCTGCGCACCATCGGCGCGCCCGCGAGCGCCGTCGTCGGGCGCCACTACCTCGACGTCTTCCCCGTCCAGGGGCCGGACGGGAGTGCCGTCGACCGGGTCGTGCTGTCGCTCGAGCGCGTCGCGCGGACGGGACGTCTCGAGACGATCGGCCCGCACCGGTACGACCTGCGCGGTCCCGGTGGCGGGTGGTCCGAGCGCTGGTGGCTCACGACGAACCTCCCCGTGCTCGACGCCGCGGGCCGGGTCACGGCCGTCGTCCACCGCGCGGAGGACGTGACGTCCGTCGTGCAGGCCGGCGGGACGACGGCGCCCGAGCCCCCCGCGGACCCCACCGCGCTCTCGGTCGTCGACCAGGCCCTGCTGCTCGGGTCGTCCGTCGACCGGTACGCGGACGTGATCACGCGCGAGCGCAGCGCGTCGCTCGCCCTCCAGGACTCCGTGCTCACGCCTCCCCCGCGCATCCCCGGCCTGACGATCGACGTGCGGTACCGGCCGGCGGTGCCGGAGGTCCACGTCGGCGGCGACTGGTACGACGCATTCGTCCACCCCGACGGCGAGGCGACCGTCGTCGTGGGCGACGTGACGGGGCACGACGTCGCCGCCGCCGCCCACATGGCCCACCTGCGCGGCGTGCTGCGCTCGGTCGCGTTCGCGACGGACGCCGGGCCAGCCGAGGCGCTCGACGCCGCCGAGCGCACCGCGGAAGGGCTCGGGCTCCAGGCGCTGTCCACCGTCGCCGTCGCGCGCATCGGCACCCCTGGCCTGACGGGGCGGCGCGCCGTGTGCTGGGCGAGCGCCGGGCACGTCCCGCCCGTCGTGCGTCGCGCCGACGGGACCGCGCACCTGCTCACCGCACGCCCCTCGCCGATGCTCGGCGTCGGGCTCGGCGGCCCGCGCGCCGAGCACGAGACGTCGCTCGACCCGGGCGACACGCTCCTGCTCTACACCGACGGGCTCGTCGAGCGGCGGGACCGGTCATTGCGGGACGTGCTCGACGAGCTGCCGGCCCGCGTCGAGGCGCTCGGCGCTGTGCCGCCCGACGCGCTCCTCGACGCCCTCCTCGCCGAGCTCGTGCCGCTCGGCTCCCAGGACGACGTCGCGCTCGTCATGGTGCACGTCGACGACGAGCGCACGGCCGCGGGCGCCTAACCAGGTACTGCCAGAACCCTGCTGGAGCGGGACTCCCTCAGGCCCCGGGGTGCGGTGTCGAATGGTGCGCGTACCCCACAGCGAGGAGAGCTCCATGAAGGCCACCATCATCTACGGCGCGGGCGACGTCCGGGTCGAGACCCGTCCCGACCCGACGATCCTCGAGCCGACCGACGCGATCGTCCGCGCGGTGCGCGCGTGCGTCTGCGGCTCGGACCTGCACCCCTACCGCTCGATGGGACGCAGCGACGAGGGCGTCCCGATCGGCCACGAGCTCCTCGGCGTCGTGGAGGAGACCGGGTCCGCCGTCGCGACGGTCCGTCCGGGTGACCTCGTGATCGCGCCGTTCGCCTGGTCGGACAACACGTGCGACGTGTGCCGCGACGGGTTCCAGACCGCGTGCCCCCACGGGGGCTTCTACGGCAACCCCGGCGACGTCGGCGGCCAGCAGGCCGAGCTCGCGCGCATCCCGCTCGCGGACGGCAGCCTCGTCGCCGTGCCCGACGTCGACGAGTCGAGCCCGCTCCTGCCCTCACTGCTCACGCTCTCGGACGTGTACCTCACGGGGTACCACACCGCGCACATGGCGCGCGTGTCCCCGGGCCAGACCGTGGCGGTCGTCGGCGACGGCGCGGTCGGGCTGTCCGCCGTGCTCGCCGCACGCCAGATGGGCGCCGAGCGCATCATCCTCATGGGCCGTCACGAGGCCCGGACCGACCTGGGGCGCGAGTGGGGCGCGACCGACGTCGTCGCCGAGCGCGGCGCCGAGGGCGTGCAGCGGGTCCTCGACCTCACGGACGGCCTGGGCAGCCACGTCGTCGTGGAGGCCGTCGGGCACCTGCCCGCCTACGAGCAGTCCTACGGCGTCGTGCGCGCCGGAGGCGTGATCAGCCGCGTGGGCGTCCCGCAGTACGACGACGCCCCTGTCGGCTTCGCCTCGCTGTTCGGCCGCAACATCACGCTCACCGGCGGGCCTGCCCCCGTCCGCGCCTACCTTGAGGACGCGATCCCGCAGGTGCTGAGCGGCGCGATCGACCCCGGCCGCGTTTTCGACAAGGCCGTCGCGCTCGACGACATCGCCGACGGCTACGCCGCGATGGACCGCCGCGAGTCCCTCAAGACGATCGTCACGTTCTGACCGGCGGGACGCTCGGACCGGGCGGGCGCGGCGTGGGGGTGCCGCCCGCCCGCGCCGCGCGCCGTCGTCCCGCACTACCGTGAAGGACGTGGAGGCCATGGACAACCGTTCCGAGGTGCGGGAGTTCCTCATGAGCCGTCGAGCGCGGGTGACGCCCGAGCAGGCGGGCATCGAGACGTACGGCGGCCGTCGACGCGTCGACGGGCTGCGCCGCGACGAGGTCGCCCGTCTCGCCGGGGTGAGCGTCGACTACCACACGCGACTCGAGCGCGGGAACCTGCGGGGCGTGTCCGACGCCGTGCTCGAGTCCGTCGCGCGGGCGCTCCTCCTCGACGCGGCCGAGCGGGAGCACCTGCTCGACCTCGCGCGCACCGCCAACCCCGTCGGCGCGCGCCCGCCGCGCGGCCACGGCGACACGCCGGTGCGCCCGGAGCTGCAGTACCTGCTCGACGCGATCACCACCGCGCCGGCGTTCATCCAGAACAACCGCATGGACCTCGTCGCCGCCAACGCGCTCGGGTCCGCGATGTACGCGCCCATGATCGCGGGCTCCGCGGGACCGGCGAACTTCTCGCGCCACATCTTCCTCGACCCCGCGTCCCACGACTTCTACCCCGACTGGGACCGGGCGGCCTGGACGAACGTCACGATCCTGCGCCGCGAGGCGGGCCGCAGCCCGCACGACAAGCGGCTCCAGGCCCTCGTCGGCGAGCTGTCGACGCGCAGCGAGCGGTTCCGCGAGTTGTGGGCGTCCCACGACGTGCGGCGGCACTACGCCGGGCAGAAGACGTTCCGGCACCCCGTCGTGGGGGACCTCGAGCTGCACTACCAGACGCTCGAGCTCCACGGCGACCCCGGGCTCGGCATGACCGTGTACACCGCGACGCCGGGCTCCCCGACGGAGGAGTCGCTGCGCCTGCTCGCGTCATGGGCGGCCACCGCGGCCTCGACCACCGCGACCTTCACCGACTGAGAGGAACCCATGGACCTGGACGACCTGCTGGCCGAGCTCGACGCCGGGCGGACGATCCCTGGCGGCTCGCCGCTGCACGCCGTCATGCACCGCACGAGCCAGGAGGCGCTGCGCATCGCCGGTGAGCTCAACGGCGCATACCGCTCGCCCGAACGGGTCCGCGAGCTCCTCGCGGAGCTGACGGGCAAGCCCGTGCACGAGTCCGTGAACCTCTTCCCGCCCTTCACCGCCGACTTCGGCAAGAACATCACCCTGGGGCGTGACGTGTTCGTCAACTCCGGCTGCCGGTTCCAGGACCAGGGCGGCATCGTCGTCGGGGACGGGTGCCTCATCGGGCACAACGCCGTCCTCACGACCCTCAACCACGACCTCGACCCGGCCCGCCGCGCCGACATGCACCCGGCGCGCGTCGTCCTCGGCCGCAACGTCTGGCTCGGGGCGAACGTGACCGTCCTCCCGGGCGTGACGATCGGGGACGACGCCGTCGTGGGGGCCGGTTCCGTCGTCACCCGGGACGTGCCGCCGCGCACGGTCGTCGTCGGCTCACCCGCTCGCGTCGTCCGCTCGCTCGACGCCTGAGGCCTCAGTCGCCCTCGAACCGCAGCTCTGACCCGAGCTCCCGACGACACCGTTCGGCGAGCACGACGACCGCGCCCAGGACGACGGCGTCAGGAGGGGACGAGCGGTCCATGAGGATGTGCAGCTCGTCGAGGAGCTGTTCCATCTCGGAGCCGCTGAGCACGACGTCACCGTACGGATCGACCCGCGCGAGCATCGGCAAGCCGCTCGCCGGGAGCAGCCGGGCCAGCACGTCACCGTCGTCGGGCACCACGTCGACAGACGTCGTGGAACGACGCCGGGGACTCGTCCCCTGCTGAACGACCCTCGCGAGCGTCACGTCGACGCCCATGCGGCTCCTCCCTTCTCCGCGACGGGGACCACCGCCGCACGCTCTCGACGGAGCACACCGAGCACGAGCAGCACCTGGCCGACGACGTAGGTGAGCATGACCCAGAAGCCGTGCCCGAGCAGGTCGTACCACGGGGCGAAGGCGTTCAGCGCGATGAGCGCGTCGGACAGGAGGAAGACCGCACCACCGACCGCGGCGAGCCGGTCGACGCCCGTCGCGACCACGGCCATCGTCACGAGGCACACGCCGTAGACGACGACGGGGACGAGCAGCGACCCGGCGTCCGGCGCGCACGCGACGACGAGGGCGAGCAACGCGAGGCCGTACGGCACGAGCGCGAGCGGGCGGCGCAGGACGGAGCCCGCGCGGTAGGGCCAGAACGCGATCGTGTACGTGATCTGGGCGCAGAGGAAGAACCCGACCATGACCAGGAAGGCGGTGTCGCCGTCGGCGAGGTCGGGCGCGGTGTCGCCGAGCCACGAGAAGCCCAGCGCGACGAGCGTGAGCCGGACGAGCCGCGAGCGCCGGCCCGGGCCGTGGGCGGCGTGGCGCCGCGTGGCGAGCCAGAGGCAGCCCGCCAGGACCGGCATGAGGAACCACTGCGACGTGTCGGCGAGGGTCTCGGCACCGAGGAGGTGGGCGGCGAGGTGGACGAGGGTGAGCAGGGCGAGCACGCCCCACGCGACGATCATGGGCGAGGAGACTCCTTCGGTCGTGCACCGGCTTCCTTGCCGGCGGTGGCCGATCCTAGCGCCTGGGACCGGGGCGAATGACCTTGTGGGGCACCCCGGTGCGCGCGAGCATGGGGTGATGACCGAGCCCGTGCGGTGGACCCGCGCAGCCGTCTACCCGGACATGTGGGTGGACCCGGACGAGGACCCGCGCAACACCGACGGCGTGAGCCCGGACGGCGAGCTCGCGACGCTGCTCGACTACACGGCGAGCTACCGGACGACGCTGCTCATGAAGTGCGAGGGACTCGACCCCGAGCAGCTCGCACGGCGCTCCGTGCCGCCGTCGACGATGTCGTTGCTCGGCCTTGTCCGCCATCTCGCGGAGGTCGAGCGGGAGTGGCGCGGGTGGGTCTCCGACGACGACGGCGAGCCGGCGCTGTACGGGGGGCACGACGCGGACTTCGACGGCGCGGTCGCCGACCAGCGCGTGGTCGACGAGGCGTACGCGAACCTGGCGCGCGAGCAGGCCGCGACCGACGCGGTGCTGGCCCGGCACCCGGACCTCGGGGAGCGGCTCGGCGCGGACCGGGTCGCGGTCCGCGAGGTCCTGGTCCACCGGATCGAGGAGTACGCCCGGCACTGCGGGCACGCCGACCTCCTGCGCGAGCGGATCGACGGCAGGACCGGACAGTAGGGCCTCAGCCGACGACGGCCCTGCCGCTCACGTCGTCGCGCCTCCCGCCGTCCCCGGTGTCGAGGTCGCGGCGTCCGCGACGAGGACGCGCCCGTCGCGCACCTCGGCCGCGAAGACCGCCAGGGGTCTGCGGTCCTTGCCCCCGGCGTCGAGCACGTCGCCGGTGTCGACGTCCCAGACCTGCTTGAGCATCGGGGTGGTCACGGTGTCGACGTCGCGCTCCGTGCCGTCGTCGAGCGTGACGCGGTGCGTGCCGACGAGGCCGCGCGACATGACGTTGGCGCCGGAGTAGGGGTCCCGCTGCTGGACGGCTCGCACGGTGCCGTCGGCGAGCCGGAAGACGGCGATCTGGATCCCGCCCAGGAGGGCCCCGACCCCGCGCTCGGGCTCGAGGTCGTCGAGCGCGCAGATGTCGACGAACGTGCTCATCGGATGTCCTCCAGCTCGGCGCGGGCAGCAACGAGCGCGACGTCGCGCGCCGCGCGGGGGTCCGGGTAGGCGACGGCGTCGGTCTCGTCGGCGGGACGGACCTGCCCGCGCTCGGGGACGAACGCGAGGTCGCCGTCGACGGCCTCCGGCGCGTTGACGAACGGCGTGAACTTGCGCAGCTTGGCCGGGTCCGCGAGCGTCGCGCTCCACTCGTCCTCGTAGTCGCGCACGTGCTCGGCCATCGCGGCCTCGAGCTCGTCGGCGATCCCCAGCGAGTCCTCGACGACGACGCGGCGCAGCTCCTCGAGCCCGCCCGCGCGCTCCGCGACCCAGGGCGCCGTGCGCTGGAGACGGTCGGCCTCCTGGACGTAGAGCATGAGGAACCGGTCGACGTAGCGGACCAGGGTCTCGTCGTCGAGGTCCTCGGCGAGGAGCTGGGCGTGGGCCGGCTGGGCTCCGCCGTTCCCGCCGACGTAGAGGTTCCACCCCTTGTGGGTCGCGATGATGCCGACGTCCTTGCCACGAGCCTCGGCGCACTCGCGCGCGCACCCGGAGACGCCGAACTTGATCTTGTGCGGCGAGCGCAGGCCGCGGTAGCGCAGCTCGAGCCGCACCGCCATGGCCGACGAGTCCTGCACGCCGAACCGGCACCACGTACGCCCGACGCACGTCTTCACGGTGCGCAGCGACTTCCCGTACGCGTGCCCGGACTCGAAACCCACGGCCGTCAGGCGCCGCCAGATCTCCGGGAGCTGGTCGAGGCGCGCGCCGAACATCGCGAGCCGCTGGCCGCCGGTGACACGCACGTAGAGCCCGAAGTCGTCGGCGACCTTCGCGAACTCCAGGAGCTGGTCCGCACGCACCTCGCCCCCGGGCATCCGCGGGATCACCGAGTAGGTGCCGTTCTTCTGCAGGTTCGCCATGACGTGGTCGTTGGTGTCCTGGAGCGCGGCCTGCTCGCCCTCGAGGACGTGCCCGCGGCGCAGCGTCGAGAGGATCGACGCGACGGTCGGGCGGCAGACCGCGCAGCCGCGGCCCGTCCCGTGCGCCGCGACGATCTCGGAGAACGTGCGCAGCCCTTCCTCCCGCACGATCCGGTACAGGGTCGCCCGGGACATCGCGAAGTGCTCGCACAGCGCGTCCGAGACGGTGACCCCTGCCCGGGACAGCTCGCCGTTCAGCAGCTTGGTGAGCGCCGGGACGCACGACCCGCACACCGTGCCCGCCGTCGTGCAGTCCTTGACCTGCCCGATCGTCCGGCAGCCGTGCTCGGTCACCGCGGCCCGGACCGTCCCCGCGTCGACGTTGTTGCACGAGCACACGACGGCCTCGTCGGGCAGCTCGGTCTCGGCCAGGCCCTCGCCGTCGGGCGCGATCACGGCCGCGGGGTCGGCGCCGAGCGGGCGGCCCAGGAGCGGACGCAGCGCCGAGTAGAGCTCGATGTCGCCGACGAACACGCCGCCCAGCAGCGTCGTCGCGTCGTCCGAGAGCACGAGCTTGCGGTACCGGCGGTGGATCGGGTCGACGAACGAGACCTCGAGCGCGCCCGCGCTCACCGCGTTGACGTCGCCGAACGACGCCGCCTCGACGCCCACGCCCTTGAGCTTGGTGCCGTCGTCGGTGCGCCGGTGCACGCGCTCGCCGCCGAGGAAGCGGTCGACGACGACGTCGGCCATGTCGTTCCCGGGCGCGACCAGGCCCGCGCACGCGCCGTCGACCGACGCGCACTCGCCGATCGCCCACACGCCCGGGTCGGAGGTCTGGCACGCCTCGCCGACGACGACGCCGCCGCGTTCGCCGATCGCCAGGCCCGCCTCGCGCGCCACCCTGTCGCGCGGACGGATGCCCACGGAGAAGACGACGACGTCCGTCGCCAGCTCAGAGCCGTCCGTGAGCTCGACCGAGCCCACGGACCCGTCGCCCGCAGGCAGGAACCGGTGCGCGCCCGCACCGGTGCGGACCGTGACGCCGAGGTCCTCGATGAGCAGGCGCAGCATCTCGCCGCCGCCCTGGTCGAGTTGGACGCTCATGAGCCGGTCGGCGAACTCCACGACCGTGGCCTCCGCGCCGAGCCGCTGGAGCGCCGCCGCCGCCTCGAGGCCCAGCACGCCACCGCCGACGACGACGCCGCGCACCGCCCGCCCCAGCGCCCGCTCGCGCAGGCGCACCCACTCGGCGAGCCGCTCGACGTCGTCCAGCGTGCGGTAGGTGAACAGTCCCGGCAGGTCCGTGCCCTCCGCGCGCGGCGTCCACGCCCACGAGCCCGTCGCGAGCACCGCGCGGTCGTAGTGGACCTGACGCCCCGACCGTGTCGTCACGACGCTCGCCGTGCGGTCGAGCGACGCGACCGCGTCCCCGGTGACGAGCGTGACGCGCGGGTCGTCCCACACCGCGCGGTCCAGGGTGAGGGCGTCCACGTCGCGGGCGTCGAACCACTCGGACAGGTGCACGCGGTCGTACGGCTCGTGCGGCTCGTCGCCGATCACAGTGACGGACCAGGGGCCCTCGGGGTCGCGGGAGCGCAGGCCCGCGACGAGGCGGTGGGCCGTCATACCGGCGCCGACGACGACGATCCGGTCGCCGTCCAGAGGGCCGTCGTGGGGCGAGGGCTGAGAGAGGGAGGCCACGGGGAGCACTTTCGAGAGGCGGGGCTGCGTCGAGGCACCGACCCGGGTGCGACCGGTGCCTGCCCCGACCCTAGGCGACGCGGTCCGACCACAGCCGCCCTCGGGGACCAAGGTCCTCGGTTCCCACGGCGAAAGCCACCCGCCCGGCCATGCGTGCGGTGGCGACGGCACGACGCCGCGTCCCCTCCGGGGCGCGGCGTCGTGCCGCCGAGCGCTCGGCGGCGCGTCAGGCGTTCGCGAGCTCGCGGGCCTCGTCGGCCAGCTGGTCCTCGTAGCGACGCACGACGCGGCTCACGGTCGACCGCGACGCCGAGACCCGCTGGGCGATCTCGCGCTGGTTGAGGCCCTCGCGCGCGAGCTCGACGATGCGGCGGTCGCGCTCGGCCATCGGGTCCTCACCGAGCGTCGTCCCGGCGTCGTCCGCCGGCGTCGGCTCCACGTCCTGGGGCCGCGGGAGGTCGAAGACCTCGACGCGGCGCGTGTGCCCCGTCACGGCCGGCGGCTCGGGGGCCGACGGCGTCTCCGCCTCCTCGGGGGCGGGCTGCTCCCACGGGAGCGGCCGCGTGCGACCGAAGATCTCCTTGACTCGTGCCTCGAGGTCCGGCAGGGCCTCGAACGCGGGCTCGGCGGCGGGCGCGTCCTCCGCAGTCTCCGCGTCGGTCGCCTCGGCCGTCGCCTCGGCGGCGGGCAGGTCGCGGGTCACCTCGCGCACCGGGAGGTCGGCCGACGGCGCACCGTCCGTCGGGACCTCGTCGCGCAGCGCGGCGTCGGTCGTCACGGCGTCGGTCGTCACGACGTCGACCGGTTCGGGAGTCGGAAAAGTCTCGACCGCGCCGGTGTCGTCGTGGCGCGCGGGCTCCGGCGCGAGCAGCGCCGGGCCGCTCGCCCCGGCGGCCACGGCGGCCACGCCCATGGGCGCCTCGGCGGGCGCGGGAGCCTCGGACACCGCGGCCCCCGCCTTGCCACGCGCGGTGCCGCGCTTCGCGGAGCTCGCCCCGATGAGGTCGAGCCGGTTGCCGTGCCGCTCGGCGGCCTCCAGGCGGTCGACCCAGACCTGCATGCGACGCTCGAAGTCCTCGACCGTCAGCAGCTTGAGCGCGGCGTCCCGGGCGGCGCGTTGCCGCTCGTGCGCGGCGCGGACCTTGCGCAGGTCCGCGGGCGAGCCAGCGCTGTCGGCGCGCGCGTCGCGCCACTGCTCCAGCGCGGACACGTACCCGTGGACGCGCAGCTCACGACGGCGCTCCTCGAGCGTGTGGCCCGTGACCATGTGCCGCTCCCCCACGAGGGCGAGGTGCCACATGAGCGCGGCGACCAGCGGCGGCACGAACCGGAACACCACCATGTACGGGGTGCTCGCCGTCGGGACGGCGATCTCGTGGAGAGCGGCGAACAGGCCCGACGTCCCCGAGAGCACCCACGTGAGCGCGAGGAGCACGCCGTAGGGCCGCCCCTCGAGCGCCGCGTTGCGTGCCATGAGCGCGACGGCGACGAGGCTGATCTCGAGGAAGCCCGCGAGCCCGTACGCCTCGAGCGGCGACATGTGCGCCACCTCGAGACCGAACAGGACCATGCCGCTGTACGCCAGGGCGGTGGCGATCGTCGCCGCGATGACCACCGCCACCATCGGGAGATGCCGGCCGCGATAGCGCACCTGCCGCGGGGAACCGCCCGCGCCGGTCTGGTCCTGCTGTGTCACGTCGTCCTCCGAAAAGTGGTGTGGGCGCACATATCCCAACACTCAGGACGATCCGCGTCAACGTACCGGAAGGGGCGAACCGCGACCGGGCACGACCGGCACCGCACGACCTGCCGGGAACAGCACGACGCCGCGCCCCCCGGACGGGGACGCGGCGTCGGTCGCAGCGGTGGTCTCAGACGTTGAAGCCGAGCGCGCGGAGCTGCTCCTTGCCGTCGTCGGTGATCTTCTCCGGGCCCCACGGCGGCATCCAGACCCAGTTGACGCGGAAGCCGTCGACGAGGCCTTCGAGCGCCTGCGCGGACTGGTCCTCGATGACGTCGGTCAGCGGGCACGCCGCGGACGTGAGCGTCATGTCGATGACGGCGTGGTTGTTCTGGTCGATCTGGATGCCGTAGACGAGGCCGAGGTCGACGACGTTGATGCCGAGCTCGGGGTCGATGACGTCGCGCATCGCCTCCTCGACGTCCGCGACGTTCGGCGGGCTCGGCGTGGCGCCCGCGGCGGGCGCGCCGGTCTCGGTGGTCATCGGTTCTCCTCCGTCGTTCCCCGCGCGGCGAGCGCCGCGTCGGAAGCCATTGCGGTCGATGCGTCGCCCAGCGGGCTCAGGGCGCCCGAGGTGACGAGCGAGTCGCGCAGCGCGGCCCAGCCGAGCAGGGCGCACTTGATCCGTGCAGGGTAGCGCGAGACGCCCGTGAACACCGTGGCGTCACCGAGCTCGTCCTCCGCGGCCTCGTCGAGGCCCTTGCCCCGCGAGCCCATGAGCTCGCGGAAGACGTCGCCGAGGTGCTCGGCCTCCGCGGCGGGGCGCCCCGTCACGAGGTCGGTGAGCACGGACAGGGACGCCTGCGAGATGCTGCAGCCCTGCCCCTCCCAGCTCACGCGGTCGATGGTGCCGTCGGCGAGCTCGACGCGCAGCGTCACCTCGTCGCCGCACGTGGGATTCACCTGGTGCGACTGGCCGCTCGTTGCGCCGTCCGCCACCTCGACCAGGCCTCGCCCGTGCGGGGTCTTCGCGTGGTCGAGGATGACCTGCTGGTACATCTGCTCGATCGAGCTCATCGGGTCCTCTCTCAGTCCACCGAGAAGAACGCGCGGACCCCGGCCAATGCTTCCCGGAACGCGTCGACGTCCTCGCGCGTGGTGTACACCGACGCGGACGCGCGCGCGGTCGCGGCGATCCCGAAGCGGCGGTGCAGGGGCTGGGCGCAGTGGTGACCGACGCGCACGGCGATGCCTGCGTCGTCGAGCACCTGGCCGACGTCGTGCGCGTGCACGCCGTCCACGACGAACGACACGACGGCGAGCCGGTCGGCCGGCTCGCGCGGGCCGACGATGCGCACGCCGGGGATCTCCCCGATGCGCAGCAGCTCCGCGGCGAGCTCGTGCTCGTGCGCGGCGACGCCGTCCATGCCGAGCTCGTGCAGGTACTTCGCGGCGGCACCGAACCCGACGACCTGCGCGACGGGCTGCGTGCCCGCCTCGAACCGCTGCGGCGGCGCCATGTACGACGACTCGGTCATCGTGACGACCTCGATCATCGACCCGCCGGTCGTCACGGGCGGCAGCGCCTCGAGCAGCTCGCGCCGCCCGTACAGCACGCCCACGCCCGTGGGGCCGAGCATCTTGTGCGCCGAGAACGCGGCGAAGTCGACGCCGAGCGCGGGCAGGTCGACCGGCAGGTGCGGCACGGACTGGCACGCGTCGAGCACCGTGAGCGCCCCGACCTCGCGCGCCCGGGCCACGATCGGCTCGACCGGGGTGACCGCGCCCGTCACGTTCGACACGTGCGTGAAGGCCACGACGCGCGTGCGCTCGGTGATGACGGTCGCCGCGTCCTCGACGCGCACGCGACCGTCGTCGTCCACCTCGAACCAGCGCAGGACGGCCCCGGTGCGGGCGGCGAGCTCCTGCCACGGCACGATGTTCGCGTGGTGCTCCGCCTCGGTGACGACGATCTCGTCGCCCGGGGCCAGCGCGAAGCGGCGGGCCGCCTCTCCCCCGCGGCCGAGCGTCGCGTTCGAGATCCCGTACGCGACGAGGTTGATCGCGGCCGTCGCTCCCGACGTCCAGACGATCTCGCCCGGGCGCGCACCGACGAACGCCGCGACGTCGGCCCGGGCGTCCTCGAACGCCTCGGTCGCCTCCTCGGCGAGCTGGTGCGCGCCGCGGTGCACGGCCGCGTTGCGCTCCTCGTAGAAGTCGACCTCGGTGTCGAGGACGACCTGCGGCTTCTGCGCGGTGGCCGCGGAGTCGAGGTAGACGAGCGGACGACCACCGCGCACGGTGCGCTCGAGCAGCGGGAAGTCCGCCCGCACGGCGGCGAGCTCCACGTCGGTCAGGCGCGCCGGACCGGCGTGCTGCCCTGCGGGGTGCGCGGTGGTCGTCATGGTCGTCTCCTCAGGTGGTGCGAGCGCTCAGGCCGAGGCGGCCGAGGCGGACTCGACGGCGCCACCGAGGTAGCGGTCGTAGCCCTCCTCCTCCAGGCGCTCGGCGAGCTCCGGGCCGCCCTCCTCCGCGACCTTGCCGTCGACGAAGACGTGGACGAAGTCCGGCTTGATGTAGCGCAGGATGCGCGTGTAGTGCGTGATGAGCAGGACGCCCGCCTGGGTCGCCTCGTGGACGCGGTTCACGCCCTCGGAGACGATGCGCAGCGCGTCGACGTCGAGGCCCGAGTCGGTCTCGTCGAGGACGGCGAACTTCGGCTGGAGGAGCTCCATCTGGAGGATCTCGTGGCGCTTCTTCTCACCGCCCGAGAAGCCCTCGTTGACCGAGCGCTCGGCGAAGGAGTCGTCCATGCGCAGGCGCTCCATGGCGCCCTTGACGTCCTTGACCCAGTGGCGCAGCGCGGGGGCCTCGCCGTCGATCGCGGTCTTCGCGGTGCGCAGGAAGTTGGACACGGAGACGCCGGGGACCTCGACCGGGTACTGCATGGCGAGGAACAGGCCCGCGCGGGCGCGCTCGTCGACGCTCATGGCGAGGACGTCCTCGCCGTCGAGCGTCACGGTGCCGCCGGTGACCTGGTACTTGGGGTGGCCGGCGATCGAGTAGGCGAGCGTGGACTTGCCCGAGCCGTTCGGGCCCATGATGGCGTGGACCTCGCCGCTGGCGATCGTCAGGTCGACGCCGCGCAGGATCGGCTTCGGCCCTTCCTTGGTCTCGACGCTGACGTGCAGGTCGCGGATCTCGAGAGTGGACATCAGTGGTTCTCCAAGAGGTTCTTGAGCTGGGGGGCGCGCGCGGCGCGCCGGGTCAGAGGAGGTCGGGTCAGGTGGGAGCGACGACACGGTCGACGTCGACGAGCACCTGCTCGCCGTCGACCGTCACCGGGTAGACCGGCACGGGCCGCATCGCGGGCAGCGCGGTCGGCATGCCGGTCCGCAGGTCGAACTGCGAGCCGTGCAGCCAGCACTCGACGAAGCAGCCCTCGACCTCCCCGTCGGACAGGGACACGGCCCCGTGCGAGCAGATGTCGGAGATCGCGTGCCACCCGCCGTCGCCGTCGCGCACGACCGCGACCTCGACGACGCGCCCGTCCTCGGCCGGGAGCTCGACGCGCAACGCCTCCTCCGGGCCGAGGTCGGACGTCGTGCAGGCGGGCTGTGCGGTCACGCCGTCGCCTCGGCGGGCTCGGCGCTCCCGTCGATGATCGACATGGACTTGCTCAGCTCGCGCTCGATCGCCTCGAGCAGGCGCTCCTCGACCGACGCGACGCCGATCTCCTGGATGAGCTCGGCGAAGAAGCCGCGGACGACGAGACGGCGCGCCTCGACCTCCGGGATGCCGCGAGCCTGCAGGTAGAAGAGCTGCTCGTCGTCGAAGCGGCCGGTCGCGGACGCGTGTCCCGCGCCCTCGATCTCACCCGTCTCGATCTCGAGGTTCGGCACGGAGTCCGCGCGCGCGCCGTCCGTGAGGACGAGGTTGCGGTTGAGCTCGTAGGTGTCGGTGCCCTCGGCCTCGGCCCGGATGAGCACGTCCCCCACCCACACGGCGTGCGCGCCCTCGCCCTGCAGCGCGCCCTTGTACGTCACGCGGGACTTGCAGCGCGGGACGGCGTGGTCGACGAACAGGCGGTGCTCCTGGTGCTGGTCCGCGTCGGCGAAGTAGAGGCCCACCATCTCGACCTCGCCGCCCTCGGCGGTGAACTCCGCGTCCGGGGTGACGCGCACGACGTCGCCGCCGAGCGTGACGACCACGTGCTTGAGGCGCGCGTCGCGCCCGATCCGCGCGCGGTGCGACGACGCGTGCACGGCGCCGTCGGCCCAGTCCTGGACGGACACGACGGTGAGGTGCGCGCCCTCCTCGACGACGATCTCGACCGTCTCGTTGAGCGTCGCGGCGCCCACGTGGTCGAGCACGACGACGGCCTCGGAGTGCCGCTCGGCGCGCACGAGGACGTGGCTCGCCGTCGGCGTGGAGCCGTGGCCCTCGATGCGGACCGAGGTGACGTCGGAGGCGACGGCCTCCTTCGGCACCGTGACGACCGTGGCCTGCTCGAAGGCGTTCCACGCCGTCACGGCCGTGCGGTCGCCGGGCTTGCCGGCGGTGCCGAGGCGCTCGTCGTCGCGGCCGACGATCGTGACCTCGACCTCGGGCGCCTCGACGACCGTGACGCGCACGTCGCCGCCGCCGCTCTGCCCGACGATCGTGTCGTCGAACAGCGGCGCGAGGCGCGCCACGGGCGAGAAGCGCCACTCCTCCTCGCGCCCGGAGGGCACGGGGATGTCGGCGAGGTCGAACGACGTGAGCCGCTCGGCGCGCGAGCCCTGGGGCACGACGACGCCGTGGGAGTGCGCCCCGTCGGCCTGCGCGCGCGAGTGGTCGGTGGTCAGACCGGCCTCTTCGGGAACGGTGGTGGTGGTCATATCAGCCGACGGACCCTTCCATCTGCAGCTCGATGAGGCGGTTGAGCTCGAGCGCGTACTCCATGGGCAGCTCGCGCGCGATGGGCTCGACGAACCCGCGCACGATCATGGCCATCGCCTCGGTCTCCTCCATGCCTCGGGACATGAGGTAGAACAGCTGGTCCTCGCTCACCCGCGAGACCGTCGCCTCGTGCCCCATGGACACGTCGTCCTCGCGGACGTCGACGTACGGGTAGGTGTCGGACCGGGAGATCTGGTCGACGAGCAGCGCGTCGCACAGCACGGTCGAGGCCGAGTGCGAGGCGCCCTCGAGCACCTGGACCAGACCGCGGTAGGACGTGCGGCCACCGCCGCGCGCGACCGACTTCGAGACGATCGACGACGACGTGTGGGGCGCCGCGTGGACCATCTTGGCCCCGGCGTCCTGGTGCTGGCCCTCGCCCGCGAACGCGATCGACAGCGTCTCGCCGCGCGCGTGCTCGCCGAGCAGGTAGATCGCCGGGTACTTCATGGTGACCTTGGAGCCGATGTTGCCGTCGACCCACTCCATCGTCGCGCCCTCGGCCGCGGTCGCCCGCTTGGTCACGAGGTTGTAGACGTTGTTCGACCAGTTCTGGATCGTCGTGTAGCGCACGCGGGCGTTCTTCTTCACGACGATCTCGACGACCGCGGAGTGCAGCGAGTCCGACGAGTAGATCGGCGCGGTGCAGCCCTCGACGTAGTGCACGTACGAGCCCTCGTCCGCGATGATCAGCGTCCGCTCGAACTGACCCATGTTCTCCGTGTTGATGCGGAAGTAGGCCTGCAGCGGGATCTCGACGTGCACGCCCGGCGGCACGTAGACGAACGACCCGCCCGACCACACGGCGGAGTTGAGCGCGGCGAACTTGTTGTCGCCCGACGGGATGACGGTGCCGAAGTACTCCTGGAAGATCTCCGGGTGCTCGCGCAGCGCGGTGTCCGTGTCGAGGAAGATGACGCCCTGGCGCTCGAGCTCCTCGTTGATCTGGTGGTAGACCACCTCGGACTCGTACTGCGCGGCGACGCCCGCGACGAGGCGCTGCTTCTCCGCCTCGGGGATGCCGAGCTTGTCGTACGTCTCCTTGATGTCCTCGGGCAGGTCGTCCCACGTGGCGGCCTGCTTCTCCGTGGACCGCACGAAGTACTTGATGTTGTCGAAGTCGATGCCGGTGAGGTCGGAGCCCCAGCTCGGCATGGGCTTCTTGCCGAACAGGCGCAGCGCCTTGAGGCGCTGGTTCAGCATCCACTCGGGCTCGTTCTTGAGCCGGGAGATGTTGCGCACGACGTCCTCGTTGAGGCCACGCTGCGCGATCTGGCCCGCCTCGTCGGAGTCGTGCCAGCCGTACTCGTAGGCGCCGATCGAGGCGATGATCTCGTCGTCGGTCTGCTTCTCACCGGTCGGCAGGGCCGTGCCGGCGGCGTCCTGGGTGGGAGCGCTCATGGTCGTCCTTCCACTGTCCGTCGTTGCGGGCGGGGGCAGTCGGTACAGGTTCTTCGGGGGAGGTCGTGCGGGCGGGGCGGGGCGCCCCTCGGGGTCAGGTCTCGCCCGACGACGGGCGCCCCCGCGCCCGGACGTCGTGGGCCAGGGCGGCTCGCGCCACCCGCGGTGCGGGGGCCGGGACGGAGATCCCGACCGGCACGTTCGTGGTGCACGCGTGCGCGCCCGTGGCGAGGGTCGCGAGGCGCTGCACGTGCGAGCCGAGGAGCTTGGCGAAGACCTGGGCCTCCGCCTCGCACAGCTGCGGGAACTCCTCGGCGACGTGCTGCACCGGGCAGTGCCCCTGGCACAGCTGGACGGCGGAGGTGCCCGGCACGGGGCGCACGCTCGCGGCGTAGCCGTCGTCCGCCAGCGCGGCGGCGAGCTGGGCCGCGCGGCCCTCGACGTCCGGCGCGTCGAGCCGGTCCGCGTAGCGGTCTGCGAGCTCGGACAGCCGGTCCTGGGCGAAGCGCTCGACGGCGCCCGGTCCCGCGACGTCGCGCAGGTAGCGCAGCGCCTGCGCGGCGAGGTCGGCGTAGGTGCCGCTGAGCTCGCCCTGGCCGGCCGACGTCGTCACGTACCGCCGCGCGGGGCGGCCGCGCATCCCGGTGGGGTGCCCGGCGTCGTGCACGGCGACGAGGTCGTCCTCCTCGAGGAGGGCGAGGTGGCGGCGCACCGCGGCGGGCGTGAGGCCCAGCGTCGCGGCGAGGTCGGCCGCGCTGACGGGGCCCGCGCTCGCGACGAGCTCGAGCACGCGCTCGCGCGTGCGCCGGTCGACGTCGGCAGCGGGCGCGCCGGAGGGGGCGACGGTACGCAGCGCGTCCGGTCGGACCGCTCCTGCTCCCATGCTCACCTCCGTGGTCGGTCGGGGGCACGCCTGCGCGCGCAGCGCCCTCGATATAGACAACATGGTTGTTCCCTAATTGTTCCGGCGCAAGCAAGGCGACCCTCAGACGGGGCCCTGACGCGGCGGATGTGGCGTACGCGACACCCCGCGCGACCTGGGCGGGCGCGGGTCGGCGGGCGCGCGCGCTCCGCCTAGAATCGGCCGGGTGCCCGCCCCCGCCGTGCTCGTGCACGACCTCGTCAAGCGCTACGACGGTCGTGCCGTCGTCGACGGCGTGTCCCTCACCGCCGAGCGCGGCGCGATCACCGCGGTGCTCGGCCCCAACGGCGCCGGCAAGACGACGACCGTCGAGTGCTGCGAGGGCCTGCGCTCCCCCGACGCCGGGCGCGTCGAGGTGCTCGGGCTGCACCCGCTGACCGACGCGCGCGAGCTGCGTCCCCGCGTGGGCGTCATGCTCCAGGACGGCGGGCTGCCGACGGGCGTGCGCGCGCTGGAGATGCTGCGGCACGTCGCGTCGATGTACGCCCGGCCGCGCGACGTCGGCGAGCTCACCGAGCGCCTCGGGCTGGAGAGCTTCGCCCGCACCACCGTCCGGCGCCTGTCCGGCGGCCAGCGGCAGCGCCTCGCGCTCGCCGCGGCGATCGTCGGGCGGCCCGAGGTCGTCTTCCTCGACGAGCCGAGCGCGGGCATGGACCCGCAGAGCCGCCACGCGGTGTGGGAGCTCGTGCGCGAGCTGCGCGCCGAGGGCGTGGGGATCGTCCTCACGACGCACCTCATGGACGAGGCGGAGGACCTCGCGGACCAGGTGTGCGTCGTCGACCACGGGAAGGTCATCGCGGCGGGCGCGACGCGCGAGCTTCTCGAGTCCGGGGACGACGGGGAGACCGACCGCACGGTCCGCGTCGAGGCGACGGCCGGCCTGGACCTCGGCGGCCTGCGCGACGCGCTCGCCGCGCCCGACGGCGCCCCCGGCCCCGGGTCGTGGACCGTCGCCGAGCCGCAGCCCGGCTCGTACACCCTCACCGGCCCCGCCGACCCGGCGACGCTCGTCGCGCTGACGACGTGGCTCGCCGCACGCGGCGTCCTCGCGTCGCGCGTCACGGTGGGCCGCCGCACGCTCGAGGACGTGTTCCTCGACCTCACGGGACGGCACCTGCGATGACCGCGAACGAGACGCCGTCGGCCACCCCCGCGGCCCGAGGGCCGGCCGGGACCGAGCTCGCCGCGCCCGCGTGGCGCCGCGTCGCCGCCCAGACGGCGTTCGAGACCCGGATGATCCTGCGCAACGGCGAGCAGCTGCTCGTGACGATCATCCTGCCCGTCATGCTCCTGCTCGGCCTCGTGCTCACGTCCTTCGTCGACCTCGACACGGGCGGTGCGTCGCGCGTCGACTTCGTGACGCCGGGCGTGCTCGCGCTCGCCGTGATGTCGACGGCGTTCACCTCGCAGGCCATCGCGACCGCGTTCGACCGCCGCAACGGCGTGCTGCGCCTCATGTCGACGACCCCCCTCGGCCGGGGCGGCCTGCTCGCGGGCAAGGTGCTGGGCGTGCTCGCGGTCGAGGTCGTGCAGGTCGTCGTCATCACCGCCGTCGCGCTCGCGCTCGGCTGGCAGCCCGACGTCGCGGGGATCCCGGCCGCGCTCCTCGCGGTCCTGCTCGGCACGGCGGCGTTCACGTCGCTCGCGATGCTGCTCGCCGGCACGCTGCGCGCCGAGGGCGTGCTCGCGGTCGCGAACCTCGTGCTCGTGCTCCTCACGGTCGGCGGCGGCGTGCTCGTCCCGGCGGACCAGCTGCCCGGACCGCTCGCGCCCGTCGCCCTGCTGCTGCCGTCGGGCGCGCTCGGCGAGGCGATGCGCGGCGCCCTGCTCGACGGCTCGGTCCCGCCGTTCTCGGTCGTCGTGCTGCTGGGCTGGACCGCCGCGCTCGGTTGGGGCGCGGGCAAGCTCTTCCGCTGGACCTGACCCGCCCCGGGCACATCTCACACCCGCAGGATTCCGGGGCTGCCCGCGCGTCCCGATACCGTGGGACCGTGAGCACCCCGCCCCCCGCGCTCGACCCCGGCACGACCGCCCGCCCCGCCGGCGACGGCGTCGCCCGTCCGGACCGGCTCGCGCCGCTGCGCCGCTGGACCCGGCCGGTGCTCGTCGCGAACCTCGTGGCGCAGATCGGCATCATCGTCACCGGCGGCGCCGTCCGGCTGACCGGCTCGGGCCTCGGGTGCTCCACGTGGCCGCAGTGCGAGCCCGGGCAGTTCGCGGCGCGCTTCCACCCGGAGACGACGTACCACCAGTTCGTCGAGTACGGGAACCGCACGCTCACCGGGGTGCTGAGCGTCATCGCGATCGCGGCCCTCGTGCTCGTGTGGACCGACCGCTCGCGCGTCCTGTCCTACCGGCTCCTGGGCGCCGTGCCGCTCCTCGGCGTCGCCGCGCAGGCGATCATCGGCGGCGTCATCGTGCTGCTGCACCTGCACCCGGGCTGGGTGTCGCTCCACTTCGTGGTCTCGGCGGCGCTCGTGTCCGTCTCGCTGCTGCTGCTGCACCGCTCCGGGGAGGGCGACGGCCCGCCCGTCCCGACGGTCGCGCCGCGCTCGCGCGCGCTCGCGTGGGCGCTGTACGGGCTCACCGCGGTCGTCGTGGTCCTCGGCGTGATCGTCACGGGCGCGGGCCCGCACAGCGGTGACGAGGAGGTCGGGTACCGGTTCGCCGTCGACCCGGCGCTCATGAGCAAGGTCCACGCGTGGGCCGTGTGGGTCTTCGTCGCCGTCCTCGTCGCCTACCTCGTGAGCGTCCGCCGCGGGCCGCAGGAGGTGCGTCGCGCCGGGTGGATCCTGCTCGCCATCACGCTCGCCCAGGGCGCGATCGGCTACGTCCAGTACTTCACGGGCCTGCCCGCGCTGCTCGTGGGCCTGCACATGCTCGGCTCGGCGCTGCTCGTCGCCGGGTCCACGCGCGTCGTCCTCACGACCCGCACGCGCGCCTGACACCGGGGTCCGGCGCGTCGACGGACGACGCGCCGGACCGGGCCCGCGCTCAGCGCCAGAGGCGCGCGACGCGGTCGGCGGTCTCCACGCCCTGGGCGTGGCCCGCGCGGGCGGCGGACGGGCGCAGCGTCAGGTCCATCGCCCGCGGTCCCACGAGCCCCTCGGCGGACCCGTCGGGGACGAGCGTCTCGACCGCGCTGCCCTGCGCGCGCAGCTCCGCGACCTGCACGTCGAGCTGCATGCCCCACTCCCGCGGCGTGCGCGTCCTGCCGCCCAGCGGCGACAGCACGAGCACGCGGCGGCAGCCCGCCGCGAGATCGGCGTTCTCGTTGCGGCGGTACCCGCCGTCGATGAACCGGTCCGGCCCGACGCCGTACGCGAACCCGCCCGCGCAGCTCGCCGCGACCGCGTCCACCAGGCCGACCCCGCTGTGCGCGCCGAGGACGACCGGCGCGCCGGTCCGCGCGTCGACCGCGGTGAGGAGCAGCGCGCGGCGCGGCCACGACGTGCTCGGCAGGCGTGCCGCGACCGTCGCCCGCCAGCGCGCCTGCGCGGACGTGTCCGAGGCCGCCGGGAGGTCGAGCGCCGCGGCGCCGAGCCGGCGCCGCATGTCCGCAGCGTCGCGCGACGCGGCGATGAGCGCGGCCGTGCGGGCCATCTGGTCCGCCGCCTGGCGCGTGCGCTCGCGGCGGTCGTCCCGCCCGGGATCCGGTGCGCGCCGCGGCGGGGCTCCGGCGACGACGGCGGCGTAGAGCTCGGCGGGCGTCGCGCCGGCGAGCTGGGCCGCGGTGGTGGCGCCCGCCGACGTCCCCACGGTGAGGTCCGCCGTCGTGACGTCGACCCCGGCGTCGGCGAGACCGGCGACGACGCCGATCAGCCACGCGTTGCCGGTGGACCCGCCGCCCCCGAGCACGAGGGCGCGCTCGCCCGTCGTCAGGGCCGGGGTCTGGACCGGGACCGGGACCGGGACCGGGACCGGGACCGACGCTGCCGCCGGGCCGGGGACCGCGGCGCCTGCTGAGGAGCCCGGTGCAGACGAAGGTGTGGTGGTGCTCATGGGAGTCGCCTCTCGCGATGGTGCGGCGAGCGCTCCCGGGACGGCTACGGCCGTCGCGCGATCGTGGGCAGCGAGGGAGCGCCCGGTACGGACACAGCGTTCACGGGGCTCACCTCCTCGGCTCGGTGCACGACCGACTCGACGCTAGCACGCCCGCCTCGGCGGACCCGGGGCGGGACGGCAAGGGACCGCGGCTGTGGCCGGCCGCCGGCGTCGGGCCACGCCGGGGACGAGAAGCCCGCGGCATGGCTCACGACGCCGCCCGCGGTCGGACCGTCACGGACCGCGGACCGGCCCCCGTCGCCGTCAGCCCCCGCGGCGCTCGGGCCACGGCGCGTCGGCAGGGCGCAGGGAGGCCCAGCCGCCCGCGCGCGACGTGGCGGCCGCGAGGATCCCGACGACCGCCGACGGGTTGTGCAGCGCGCCCCCGAGGACGGCGGGCACCGCCTCGTCGAGCGGGACCCAGCGCAGCTCGATGTCGAGCTCCTCGGCCTCGCGCGCGAACCGCTCGTCGTCCGGCACGGGCGACAGGTCGCGCGCCAGGAACACGCGCAGCGCCTCGTTGGACCCGCCGGGCGTCGTGAAGTAGTCCACGAGCACGTCCCACCGGGCCGCCCGAAGGTCCGCCTCCTCGGCGAGCTCGCGGGCCGCGGCGACACGCCCGTCCTCGCCCACGACGTCGAGCAGGCCCGCGGGCACCTCCCACAGCTCGCGCCGCACCGGGTGGCGGTACTGGCGCAGCAGCAGGACACGCTCGTCCGCGTCGAGGGCGACGATCGCGACCGCACCGGGGTGGTCGAGGTACTCGCGCGTGACGCGGCCGCCGTCGCCGAGGTCGACGACGTCGGACCGCAGGTCGAACACGCGCCCCTCGTGCACGACCGTCGTCTCGACGACCGGCCGGGGCGCGAGCGCGTCCACGACCGGGTGCTCGCCGGCCACTCAGTCCGCCTGGTTCTCGAGCGCGGCGCGGACGAGGCCGCTGAACAGCGGGTGCGAACGCGTGGGGCGCGACTTGAACTCCGGGTGCGCCTGCGTGCTCACGTAGTACGGGTGGACGTCCGCGGGGAGCTCGACGAACTCGACGAGCGACGAGTCGGGCGACGTCCCGCTGATGACGAGCCCCGCCTCCTCGAGCTGCTTGCGGTAGGTGTTGTTCACCTCGTAGCGGTGGCGGTGGCGCTCCGTGACGCGCTCCGCGCCGTAGGTCTTCGCGACGACCGAGCCCGGGGTGAGCGCAGCCTCGTAGGAGCCGAGGCGCATCGTGCCGCCGAGGTCGCCGTCGCCGCCGACGATCGCGAGCTGCTCCTCCATGGTCGCGATGACGGGGTGGGACGTGCCCGGGTCGAACTCGGTCGAGGACGCGTCGTCGATGCCGAGCACGTTGCGCGCGTACTCGATGACCATCGACTGCAGGCCGAGGCAGATGCCGAGGGTCGGCACCCTGTTCTCGCGCGCCCAGCGCAGCGCGCCGAGCTTGCCCTCGATGCCCCGCACGCCGAACCCGCCGGGCACGAGGACGGCGTCCACGCCGTGCAGCGCGTCGTCCGCGCCCTCGGGCGTCTGGCACTCGTCGGACGCGACCCAGCGGATCGTGACCTTGGCGTCGTTCGCGAAACCGCCGGCGCGCAGCGCCTCCGTGACGGAGAGGTAGGCGTCCGGGAGGTCGATGTACTTGCCGACGAGCGCGACCTCGACGCGGTGGGCGGGCTGGTGCACGCGCTCGAGGAGCTGGCTCCAGCCGTCCCAGTCGACGTCGTGGAACGGCAGGCCTAGGCGGCGCACGACGTAGGCGTCGAGGCCCTCCGCGTGCAGCACGCGCGGGATGTCGTAGATGCTCGGCGCGTCGATCGCGTTGACGACGGCCTCGTTGTCGACGTCGCACATGAGGGCGATCTTGCGCTTCACCGGCTCGGGCACCACGCGGTCCGCGCGCAGCACGATCGCGTCGGGCTGGATGCCGATGGACCGCAGCGCCGCGACGGAGTGCTGCGTGGGCTTCGTCTTGAGCTCGCCCGACGGGCCGATGTACGGCACGAGCGACACGTGGAGGAAGAAGACGTCGTCCCGGCCCAGCTCGTGGCGGACCTGGCGGGCCGCCTCGAGGAAGGGCTGCGACTCGATGTCGCCGACGGTGCCGCCGATCTCGGTGATGATGACGTCGACGTCCTCACCGGCCTGGGCGCGCATGCGCGTCTTGATCTCGTCGGTGATGTGCGGGATGACCTGGACCGTGTCGCCCAGGTACTCGCCGCGCCGCTCGCGCGCGATGACCTGGGAGTACACCTGGCCGGTCGTGACGTTCGCCGACGCCTCGAGGTCGACGTCGAGGAAGCGCTCGTAGTGGCCGATGTCGAGGTCCGTCTCGGCGCCGTCCTCGGTGACGAACACCTCGCCGTGCTGGAACGGGTTCATCGTCCCGGGATCGACGTTGAGGTACGGGTCGAGCTTCTGCATGGTGACGCGCAGGCCGCGCGAGCGGAGCAGACGACCGAGGCTGGACGCCGTGAGGCCCTTGCCGAGCGAGGAGGCGACGCCGCCGGTGACGAAGACGTGCGCGGTGCGGTGCTCGGTACGAGCGCCCGAGGCGTTGAGGCGGGAGGAGGGCCGGTTCAGGTGATCTGCCACGGAACTCCATCCTAACAGCGTGCCCGACGACGGCACGCGGACCCGAGGGTCGGTCCGCTCACACCGGGCGGCACGGCGAGGTCCCCCTCGCCTCGACGCGCGACCCGGCGCGCGTCCGGGCGCGCGTCACGGGCGCGTCACCTCGGCGACGTGTCGCCGGGTACCTCCGTCGTGGGTTCGTCCCCCGCAGGCGCGTCCGTCGTGGGCCCGACGGCGTCGCCCGCCCCGGGAGCGGCCGGGTCGCCGGTGCTCGGCGTCCCGCGCCGCAGGACGCCCAGGAGGGCCGCGCGGTCGCCGACGAGCGAGACGCCGACCACGACCACGCCCGCGACCAGGGCCGCGAGTGCGCCGACGCCGACGGCGGGCAGCCAGCCCGCGTCGTCGGGCAGCAGGACGCTCGACAGCGCCGAGCCCGCGAGCGCGCCCAGCGCCACGCCGACCGCGACGACGACGAGCGTGCGCGGGACGCCGCGCGTCGCGTCCGGGCCGGCGTGGCGCCGCGTCGCGAGGAGCAGCCCCGCGCCCGCGACCGACATCCCGACCGCGGTCGCGAGGCCGAGCTGCAGGAGCACCCCGGCCTGGTCGCGGGCGCCCGTGAGGGCGGGGAGCACGTAGGCGGCCGCCGCGACGACGAGCCAGCCCGCGGCGGTCACGACGACCGCGATCCGCTGGCGGTCGATCGTGTACAGCGCGCGCGACAGGTGCAGGATCAGCGAGAACCCGACGATGCCCACCGCCATCGCGGCGACCGCTCCACCGAGCCCGTCGACCGAGCCCGTCGCGATGCGGGCGAAGACCGCCTCGACGGCCGCCGACGCGGCGATCAGGGCCGCGACGCCGAGCCCCGCCACGACGAGCAGCGTGCGCGTCGTGGTCGCGAGCAGGCGCCGGTAGGCGTCGTGCCGGGCGTGCGCGACGTGCTCCGCGAGGCGCGGGAACGTGCTCGTCGCGAGCGGGAACGCCAGCACCGCGTACGGGAGCAGGTAGACCTGCTGGGCGTACCAGTACGTCGGGAAGGTCTGCTCCGGCCCGAACCGGTAGGCGGCGCCCATGATCGCGAGCACCGAGAGCTGCTGCGCGACGAGCGCCCCCACGCCCGCGAACGCGAGGTTGCGCGCCCGGACCGCCTCGCCGCCCGGGAAGCGCAGCGTGGGCCGCAGGCGGACGCCCAGCCGGTGCACGGGGAGCACGAGGGGCAGCGCGAGGACGGCGACGCCCGCCGTCGTGCCCCAGGCGAGCCACGCGATGGCCTGGCCCGACAACGCGGCGACGTCCTTCTGGTCGCCCCCCGCCAGACCCGCGAACACGAGGAAGACGACGATGACCGCGAGGCTCGACAGGAGCGGCGAGAACGCCTGCCAGAAGAACCGCTTGTGCGCCTGGAGGATGCTCCCGAGCACGACCGCGAGCCCGTAGAGCGGCACCTGGAGGGCGAACACACGCACGAAGGTCGCCGTGACGTCGACGAGCTCGGGATGCTTCGGCAGCATGAGGAGGGACGCGATCGGCTCCGCGAGGAGCGCGAGCAGCGCCCCGAGCGGGACGAGCACGACGAGCGTCCACCCGAGCAGCGCCGAGGCGATGCGCGAGACCTCGGTGCCCGCGCGCCGGGCGATGGGCCCGGCGAGGAGCGGGACCACCGAACCGGCGAGCGCACCGCCCGCGGCGACCTCGAACAGCACGTTCGGCAGGAGGTTCGCCGCCGTGAACGCCGACCCGACGCCCTCGGTGCCGACGGCGAAGGACTGCACGAGCGACCTTGCGAACCCGACGAGGCGGCTCGCGATCGTCACGAGCGTGATCATCGCGGCGGCGCCCGCCAGGGTGCCCGTGGCGGCGCGCAGCCGCCCCGCCCCCGCGCTCACGCCGGGCGCCGGCCCCACGCGTCCACGCGCCGCAGCGCGTCGTTGCCCTCGATGACCTTCGAGAAGCTCACCTTCTCGCTCGCGAGGGTGAGCCCCACGACGCCCGCCAGAGCGAGCCAGCGCACCGGGCGAGGCGCGGTGAACGCGACCTGGGAGCCCAGCGCGGCACCGAGCGCGTTCGCGCCGCAGTCGCCGAGCATGTCGCGCTCGCCGAGGTCCCCCGGGGCCGCGGCGACGGCGGCACCCAGGACGGCCCCCGTCGTCGGCGCGGCGGCGGTGCCGAGGTACGGGAGCGACGCCGCGCCGGCGGCCTTGAGGGCGCGCCCCGGCCGCAGGTCGAGGAGGTTGAGCAGGTTCGCGGTGCCGGCCATGAGCGCGCCGTTCACGCCCACGTCCACGAGGTGCCCGAAGGCACCGCCCGTGCGTCGCGTGCCGATCGCCGCCGCGACGAGCGAGACGCCGCTGATCCCGAGGATCTTCAGCGCACCCGTCGTGACCCGACCCTGCGCGAGCGCGCCGAGGTGGCCGCGCAGACCCTTGGTGCGGCTCGTCGTGTCCTCCGCGAGGTCGTCGACGAGGCCGAACGTGCCCGCGCTCGCCGTCGCGAGGGCGACCGCCGCGCGCGTGCGGGCGTCGCCTCCCGCCGCGAGCGTGCCGGCGACGAGGCCGGCGGCCACGGCCGGACCCTCGAGCAGGCTGATCGGCTCGCCCCGGTGGTTGGTCCGGGTCCATCGCTCCGCGCCCCCGGGCGCACGCGACCCGGCCGTGCGGCGTGCCGCGGCCGTCACCGTCGCGGCGACGCCGGCGGCCGCGAGCGTGCGCAGCGCGCGCCCCACGTCAGCCCTCCCCCGCGCCGTCGCCGGCCTGCTCGACGTCGGCCCCGTCACCGGCCGGTTCGCCCGTGGTGTCGCCCGCCGCGGCGTCCTGCGCGCCGGCGGGGGACGCCGTCGTGCGCGTCACCGGCGGGAGCTCGACCGCGGGCGGGAGGACGGCCGTCGCGCTCTCCTCGAACCCGAACTGCCCCACCTGGTCCGCGAGCCGCGCGGCGAGCGCGAGCGGGACGTTGATCCGGCCCGGCTCGGCCTCGATGCCGCTGACGGTCGAGACGGTCGAGGAAAGGTCCTCGTTCGCGCGGATCGTCGAGACGACGTCGCCCGAGACCGCCGTCGGGCCGGCGACCAGCGCGGCTCCGGCGACCTCCTGCGCGGCGACGGCCACCTGGACCTCGATGTCGACCGCGTAGGTGTCGGGTGCGGGCGGCTCCTCACCCTCCGCGGCGGGGGTGGCCGGCGAGGGCGCGGAGCCCCCGAGCAGCAGGACCACGTCCGCGGGCAGCGTCTGCTCGGAGACCACGTCGACGAGCGCGAAGCGCTCGAGCAGCGCCTCGAGCTCGAGCGCCTCGGGGCTGCGCTCCTCCGTGCTCGACGGCGCCGCCCCCGTGAGCGACAGCGCGAGCGCGCGCGACAGCCGCTGCTCGGGGGTCGCGTCCTGCGGGACGTCGCCCAGCTTGTCGCCGAGACCCTCGGCCACCGTCTGCCGCGCGCTCTCCTCGTCCTGGCTCGTCCACGAGTCCGTGAGGCGCACGTGCCCGACGACGGACGCACCCGCCGTCTCGAGCTGCGCGGTCACCGCGTCGTCGCGCTCGTCGTCCGCCCCGTCCAGGTCGACGACGGCCACGCGACGGTCCTGGAGGGAGCCCGCGACGAGCTGCGGGCCCGCGGCCTCGATGTACCGTGCGTCGTCGCCGAGCGTCACGTTCGCCTGGTCGAGCTGGTCGCGCAGCTCGTTGCGCTCGGTGCGCAGCTGCTCCACCTGCCCGGTGAGCTGGTCGCCGATCGCGCCCTGGAGCGGGCCCGCGCCGAGGATGATCCCCACGGCGAGCGCCAGGAAGACCGAGATCAACGAGACGATGTGGTACCTGAAGTCGATCACTGTGCGGTGGTGTCCTTCGGTTCGAGCTGCTGCGTGCTGGCAAGGGTCAGGGTCGGCGCTGGCCGCCGGAGGGCACGGGCCGCAGGCACGTGCGCGGGCCGTCGACCACGACGGCCCGGCGGGATCAGCCGCCGCCCGAGAAGAGCGTCCCGATCCACGACCAGAGGTCGTCGAACCGGGCGCCCACGATCCCGAAGAACGTCTGGCCCGCCGCCGTCGACCACAGCGCCGCGACGACGGCGAGGAGCCCGGCGATCGACAGGAGCCAGAGCTGGAGGTTGGAGATCCGGTGCCGGTACAGGCGCGACACGCCCTTGGCGTCGACGAGCTTGCCGCCGACCCGGAGCCGGGTGAGGAACGTGCTCGCCATGCCCGCACGACCCTTGTCGAGGAACTCGACGAGCGTCGCGTGCGTGCCGACGGCGACGATGACCTCGGCGCCCTTGTCGTCGGCGAGGAGCATCGCGATGTCCTCGCTCGTGCCGGTCGCCGGGAAGACGACGGGCTCGACGCCGAGCTCCTGCACGCGCTCGAGGCCGGGCGCCTTGCCGTCGCGGTAGGCGTGCACGACGATCTCCGCGCCGCTGCTCAGCGCGCGGTCGGAGACCGAGTCCATGTCGCCGACGATCATGTCGGGCTTCCACCCCGCGTCGAGGATCGCGTCCGCGCCGCCGTCCACGCCGATGAGCACCGGGCGGTACTCGGTGATGTAGGGGCGCAGCGTCGCGAGGTCCTCGCGGTAGTGGTAGCCGCGCACGACGATGAGGACCTGACGCCCCTCGATGGACGTACGGATGTCCGGGACGCCGACGCCGTCGAGCAGGAGGTCCCGCTCGCGGCGCAGGTAGTTCATCGTGTTCTCGGCGAACGACTCGATCTCGACCGAGAGGTTGGCGCGCGCCTCCTCGAGGCTGCGCGCGACCGTCTCCTCGCTCTGCAGCACGCCCTCGGCGACGAGGTCGTCGCCCAGGTAGACCTTGCCGCCGTCGAGCCGCACCACGCGTCCCTCGGGGATCGCCATGATCGCGGGGCCGAGGTCGTCGACGAGCACGATGCCGGCCTCGACGAGGACGTCGGGGCCGAGGTTCGGGTAACGGCCCGAGACCGACTTGGCCGCGTTGAGCACGGCGGACGGCTTCGCGGCGACGAGCGCGTCGGCGGCGACCCGGTCGATGTCGACGTGGTCGATCACCGCGACGTCGCCCGGGTTGAGCCGCTTCGTGAGCGCCTTCGTGCGCGCGTCGACCTTGGCCGGGCCGAGCGTGCCGGACCCGGCCTCCGGCAGGGAGGCTTTGCGCAGAGTGAGTCTCATCGTGCCCTATCGTCCCACGACCGACGACTCCAGAAGCTCCACCGCGTGGCGGCGGGCCGCGTCGGAGTCCTCCTGGCCCGAGAGCATCCGCGCGAGCTCGCGGACGCGCTCCTCCCCCGTGACCTCGCGCACACCGGTGACCGTGACCGCGGTCGACGGGTCGCCCTCGCCCGACGCCTTCGTGACGACGAGCTGCACGTCCGCGAACGCCGCGACCTGCGCGAGGTGGGTGACGACGACGACCTGGGTGCGCCGCGCGAGCGACGCGAGCCGGCGCCCCACCTCCACGGCCGCCTTGCCCCCGACCCCGGCGTCGACCTCGTCGAACACGAACGTGGGCAGCACCTGGCCGGTGCCGTCGACGGCGGCCGTCGCGAGCGCGACCTCGATCGCGAGCATGACGCGCGACAGCTCGCCGCCCGACGCCCCCTTGCCCAGCGGGCGGGCGGGAGCGCCCGCGTGCGCGACGAGCGAGAACGTCACCGCGTCGACGCCCCACGGGCCGGGCTCCTCTGCCCGCTCGACGTCCACGACGAGGCTCGCCCCGCCCATCGCGAGCCCGCGCAGCTCGTCGGTCACGGCCGCGGCGAGCTCGGCGGCGGCCCGCTCGCGCGAGGCCGTGATCGCCGTGCCGAGCCGGTCCAGCTCCGCGTCGAGCTCGTCGCGGCGCGCCGTCGCGGCCTGGAGCCGCTCGCCGCCGTCGTCCAGGTCCAGGAGCCGCAGCCCCGCATCGCTCGCCCAGGCGAGGACGTCGTCGACCGTCTCCCCGTAGCTGCGCGTGAGCGTCCCCAGCTCGGCGAGGCGCGCGTGCGCGGACTCGAGACCCGCCGGGTCCGCGGCTAGGTCCTCGACGTAGCCCGAGATCTCCGTGGCCACGTCGGCCAGCACGTACCCCACCTCGGCGAGCCGCTCGGCGAGGCGGGCGAGCGCGGGGTCCGTCCCGGCCACCGACTCGAGCGCGCGGCGCGCGCGGTCGACCGACACGACGGCGTTCTCCTGCGGCTCCGCGGCCTCGTCTCCCGCGACGGCGTCGTGCGCGAGCTGCGCGGCGACCCGGAGCTCCTCGACGTTCCCGAGCCGCGCGACGAGCGCGGTGAGCTCGACGTCCTCGCCCGGCTGGGGCGCGACCCGCTCGACCTCGGCGAGCCCGAGGCGCAGCAGCTCCGCCTCACGGGCGCGCTCGCCGGCGCGCGTCTCGATGTCGTCGATCTGCGCCTGCAGCGCCGCCCGCTCGGCCCACGCCTCGCGGTACTGCCCGAGGAGCTCGGCGTGCTGCGGCCCGGCGAACGCGTCGAGCGCTGTGCGCTGTCGGCTCGCGGTGCGCAGCCGGAGCTGGTCCGACTGGCCGTGCACCGTGACGAGGTCGTCGGCGATCTCGGCGAGGACGCCCTGCGGGACGCTGCGCCCGCCGAGGTGCGCTCGCGAGCGGCCCTCCGCGGCGACCGTGCGCAGGATGACGACCGAGCCGTCGTCGTCGACCTGCCCGCCCGCGTCGTCGACGCGCTGCGCGACCGCCGGGCGGTCCGCGACGCGCACCCGGCCCTCCACGACGGCGCTCGCCGCGCCCGGTCGCACCGTCGCCGGGTCCGCCTTGCCGCCCATGAGCAGGCCGAGGCCGGTGAGGACCATCGTCTTGCCGGCACCCGTCTCGCCCGTGATCACCGTCAGCCCGGCGCCGACCGGGACGCGCGCCGACCGGATGACCCCGAGGTTCTCGATCGCGATCTCCTCGAGCACGCTCACTCCTCCTCGTCCGTGGTGCCCCCGTCGCCCGGGAGCCTGGCCGTCTCGCCCGCGCCGCCCGGAGCGGCGGCGGCGCGCTCCGCGGTGGTGCCCGCCGTCGCGGCGACGCTTGCCGCGCGCTCGCGCCACCCGACCACCGGCAGCGAGAACTTCGACACCAGCCGGTCCGTGAACGGCGCCGTGCTCAGGCGCGCGAGACGCAGCGGCGTGTCCGAGCGCCGCACCTCGACGCGCGAGCCGTTCGGCAGGTCGATGCGGCGGCGGCCGTCGCACGTGAGGACGCCCGACGACGCCGAGTCCGGCAGCACGTCGACCGTGATCGTCGAGCGGGGACCGACGACGAGCGGGCGCGCGAACAGCGCGTGCGCCGCGAGCGGCACGACGAGCACCGCGTCGACCTCGGGCCACATCACGGGCCCGCCGGCCGAGAACGCGTGCGCCGTCGACCCCGTCGCGGTCGCCGTGATGACGCCGTCGCACCCGAACGACGAGAGCGGGCGGCCGTCGACGCCGAGCACGACCTCGATCATGCGCTCGCGCTGCGCCTTCTCCACCGTCGCCTCGTTGAGGGCCCAGCCGACGAGCGGCTCCGGCTCTCCCGGCAGGTAGGCACGGACCTCGACGATCGTGCGCTCCTCGACCGTGTAGTCGAACGCCGCGAGGCGGCCGACCGCCGCGCGCAGGTCCTCGCGCTCGCTCTCCGCCAGGAACCCGACGTGGCCCAGGTTCACGCCCAGCAGCGGCACGCCCGTGCCGTGGGTGAGCTCCGCGGCCCGCAGGATCGTGCCGTCACCGCCGAGCACGATGACGACCTCGGACTCCGCGACGCCCTCGCGCGCCCGCGTGCGCGCCATGTGGTCGCCGAACGACTCCGCGAGGTCGTCGTCGTGCAGCGTCACCTCGAACCCGGCGCGCTCGAGCTCGCTCACCGCCTCGTGCAGCGCGACGACCGCCTCGGGGCGGCCGCCGTGGGTGACGATCAGGACGCGTCGCGTCACGCTGCTCCTCCGGTCAGGGGTCGGTCGGTGGTCTCGGGCACACCCGGTGCGGCGTGCGGTGCCGGCGGCGGGACGGCCGCGGCGGAGGGTCGATCGGGCGGTTCGGTGGACAGCTCGGCGGACGGGCCCACGGTGCGGGCGACCGCGACGACCGGGGGCGGGCCGCCGTCGGGCCCGGGCTGCCACGCGACGGCCTGCGCCGCGGCGCCCTCGAGCGCCTCGTCCTCGAACGCCGCGCCGTCGGCCCGGCCCGGGTCCCCCGCGCGCAGCCACCAGAAGTACTCGCGGTTGCCGCTCGGACCGGGGAGCGGGCTCGGCACGACGGCGATCGGCCGCAGCCCGACCAGCGCGGCGTGCCGCGCGACCGCGGCGACGACCTCGACGTGCAGCGCGGGGTCGCGGACGACCCCGCCGCTGCCGAGCCGCTCGCGGCCGACCTCGAACTGGGGCTTCACCAGCAGCAGGAGGTCCGTCCCGGGCCCGACGACGCCGGCCACGGCGGGCAGGACCATCGCCAGCGAGATGAACGAGAGGTCGCCGACCACGACGTCGGGCACGACGCCCACGTGCTCGGGCGACAGGTCGCGCACGTTGAGCCCCTCGTGCACGACGACGCGCGGGTCGGCCCGCAGCGCGGGCACCAGCTGGTCGTGGCCCACGTCGACCGCGACGACCTCGCGCGCGCCGCGCCGCAGCAGCACGTCGGTGAAACCACCCGTGGACGCGCCGAGGTCGAGGCATCGCGCACCGTCGACGACCGGGGCACGGGGCAGCCCCCCGGCCTCCGCCGAGCCTGCACGACCGGCCGCGTCCAGCGCGTCGAGCACGCCCGCGAGCTTGAACGCGGCCCGGGACGCATAGCCCGGGTCGTGCGGGTCGGGCGTCACCTCCACGAGGTCCTCGGGGCCGACGGCGGTCGACGGCTTGGTCAGCACCGTCCCGGCGCGCGTCACCCGGCCCGCCGCGACGAGCTCGGCCGCGTGCCGCCGTGACCGTGCGAGCCCGCGCCGGACGAGCTCGCCGTCCAGCCGGGCGCCGTCCCGCTCCCCCACGCTCAGTCCTCCGCGCGGGCCAGCTCGGCGACCAGCGCGTCGTGCACGGCCTCCAGCACCCCCACGTGGTCAGCCGTCGCGAGGCCGTCCAGCTCGGCGAGCCGAGCGAGGACCGGTTCGAGCGACACCTCGGCGTCGCCGACGCGCGCGTCGGCCGCACGGCCAGGGGGCGGACCGGGCACGGGTCGCTGCGGACCGTCCGTCATGTCCTGCCTCCTGTCTGGTCGCTCGTCGCCCGGGCGTCGTCCCGGGACCGCGGACCACGCTACCGGTAGCGTCCCACGGACGACCGCGCGCGGTGCCGGAAGCGCGCCGCGCGCCGTGCGCCGCCGCAGTGATCTGCCGCGCGTGCCGTCAGTGCGTCCCCACCGGGAGGTCGGGGACGCTCGCCGGGTCGACGGGCCGGCCGTCGTCGACCGCCGCCCAGGTGGCCGACGCCGCGGCTCGCACCGTGTCGATCGTCGCCGTGCCGCGCACGTCCAGCCGGAGTGCGCCGTCGTCGACGCGCGCCGCGCTGTCACCGCACGTCCACCAGCCCTCGGCGCCGCGCTCGGGCGCGGGGTGCGGCTCCAGGAGGCTGCGCAGGTCCGCCCCCACGTAGTGCGGCCGCAGCCCGGGCTCGGCGAGGATCGCGTCCCGCGCGGTGCTCACGCCCGTGAGCACGTGCAGACCGGGGTAGCCCCCGGCACGCGCTCCGGCGAGGTCGGTGTCCAGGCGGTCGCCGACGACCAGCGGCGCCCGCGCGCCCGCCCGGTCGATCGCGAGGCCGTACATCGTGGGCGACGGCTTGCCGGCGCTGTCGGGCGTCACGCCCGTGGCGGCCCGCACCGCCCCGACGAGCGACCCGTTGCCCGGCGCGAACCCGCGGGCCGTCGGGAGGGACAGGTCGAGGTTGCTCGCCACGTGCCAGGCACCGCGCTGGACGGCGTAGGCGGCCTCGGCGAGCTGGGTCCAGCCGAGCTCGGGCGCGAACCCCTGCGCGACGGCGTCCGGCTCGTCGTCCGCGCTCGCCACGACGACGAAGCCCGCCTCGCGCACCGCCGTCAGCAGACCCGCGCCACCGACGACGAGGACGCGCGCACCCGGCTCGAGCCGGGTCCGCAGGAGGGCCGCGGCGGCCTGCGCCGCGGTCATCACCTCGTCCGGCGTCGTCGGGATGTCGAGACCGGTGAGCTGCTCCGCGACCGACTCGGGCTCGCGGGACGCGTTGTTCGTCACGAAGACGAGCCGCATCCCGCGCCCCCGCGCGGCCGTGAGGCCCTCGGACGCGTGCTCGATCGGCTCGTGCCCGCGGTACGCGACCCCGTCGAGGTCGACGAGCGCGAGGTCGTAGCGGTCTGCGAGCGCGACGTCGCTCGCGAGCAGGCCCGCGCTCACCGGTCGTCCCCGTCCGTCTCGCGCTCGTCCGAGCCGGACGACGCCGACCCAGGCTCGACCGCCTCGGGCGCGCCGCCGCGCTCGTCGGTCGCGGCGTCGGGCTCTTCCGAGCCGTCCGCGTCCTCGTCCGCCTCCTCGAGCTCCTCGCTCAGGTCGTAGACGACGACGTCCTCGTCCTCCTCGCCGAGCGCGGCCGCCAGCAGGCGCGCGTCGATGCCGGCGAGGATCTCGGCGGCCTCCTCCGTGCGGCCGGCGAGCTCCAGGACGGACGCGCGCGCCTGGAGCACGCGGGCGCCGAGCTCGCCGCCGCGGCCGACCGGCGGCACGTTGTCGAGCGCCGCGAGCGCGGCGTCGAGCTCGCCGAGATCGACGCGCGCGCCGCTCACGACGATCGCCAGCTCGGTCCGGCCGACGTCGTCCAAGGTCGCGGCCTCGTCCGACGACGCGAGGGCGAGCGCGCGCTCCGGCCGCCCCAGGCCGCGCTCGCAGTCGGCCATGATCGGCAGGTGCTCCGAGGACCCGTTGAGACGGCGCACCGTGCGCAGCTCACGCAGCGCTTCGGCGTACCGTCCGGTCCGGTAGGCGGTCAGGCCCGCGGCCTCGCGCGCCACGTCGACGCGACCCGCACGACGCACCGCGGCCTGCGCGTGCTCGTACGCGAGCTCCGGGTCGGTGTCGATGAGGCGGCCCGCCATGACGAGGTGACGCCCGACGACCTCCGCGGTGTCCTTGCTCAGCGTCCGGAGCCTGCCGCGCGCCGCGCGGTCGAGCTGGGAGATCTGCACGTCCTCGGGCAGGTCCGGGCCGGCAGGGTGCCGGGGCTCGGGACGGCGGTCGAAGCCCTCGCGGTCGCGACCCGCCCCGGCGCGCGGGGCGTGACCCCGGCGCTCACCGCCGGGACGGTCACCGCCGCGGCGATCGTCGCGCGGTCCCCCCGGTCCCCGGCGCCCGCCCGCGGAGTCGCGGTCGAAGCGACCCCGACCCTCGTCGCCACCCCGTGCCGGACGGTCCGCACCGTCACGCCACGGGCGCGACCCGCTGTCACCGTCGCGAGGACGAGAGCGGTCGTCACGGCCTGCGCCGTACTCCCGCCGGGGACCACGCGACGCGTCGCCACGCTCGCCCCAGGCACCCCGACGCTCGGAGCGGTCGCCGCTCCGGGCGTCACCGGTGCCGCGAGGCCCGTCGCGACGGTCGCGGTCCGGGCGTCCGCCGGTACCGCGGCTCGCCCCGTCCCGCGCGGGCCGGTCACCGCCCGGGCGGCCACGGTCGTCGTCGCGCCGACCGCGGTATCCGCCCTCGCCCCGGCCCCGCTGGTCCCCGGCGCCTCGGCCCGCTCCCCGGGCGGGCCCGCCACGGCGGTCGCCCTGCCGGCCACGTCCCTCACGGGGAGGATCCTGCCGGCCGTCACGGTCGCGGCGACCGCCGCGGTCGTCGCCCGCGGACGGACGATCCGGCTCGGGCTCACGGGGGGTGTCGTTCACCGGGGTTCCCTCTCGTTCTGAAGTTTGCGCAGGCCATCCTCCCACGACGGGACGACGAGGCTCCTGCCGTGCCACCGGCGACCCGCTGACGATGCGGCAACCCGGCGTCCCTCAGGGCAGCGGATGCGCGGTGGCGTCCGGTCCGGTCGGCGGCTCTCGCACGCGCTCTGCACGGCGTGCTGCGGCACCAGCGAGTCGGCGTGCTGGGCGCGGAAATGCCGAAGGCCCACCCCGTGTGGGGTGGGCCTTCGGTGAAGGGTTGTCCGGCGGCGTCCTACTCTCCCACCCCGTCTCCAGGGCAGTACCATCGGCGCTGAAGGGCTTAGCTTCCGGGTTCGGTATGGGACCGGGCGTTTCCCCTTCGCTGTGACCGCCGTAACTCTGTTGAACCTCCTCGACACCGGGGCACCCCGTGTGGGGGTGTGGTGTTGGTGGTTCGGGAACCGCACAGTGGACGCGTAGCAAAGTGTGTTGGTGTTGAAGTTGTCGGCTGATTAGTACCGGTCAGCTGCACGGGTCTTTCGTCCCCGCTTCCACGTCCGGCCTATCGACCCAGTGTTCTGCTGGGTGCCTCTCACCCCGTAGGGTATGGAAACCTCATCTTGAAGCAGGCTTCCCGCTTAGATGCTTTCAGCGGTTATCCCTTCCGAACGTAGCCAACCAGCGGTGCTCCTGGCGGAACAACTGGCACACCAGAGGTTCGTCCGTCCCGGTCCTCTCGTACTAGGGACAGCCCTTCTCAAGTTTCCTGCGCGCGCAGCGGATAGGGACCGAACTGTCTCACGACGTTCTAAACCCAGCTCGCGTACCGCTTTAATGGGCGAACAGCCCAACCCTTGGGACCTACTCCAGCCCCAGGATGCGACGAGCCGACATCGAGGTGCCAAACCATGCCGTCGATATGGACTCTTGGGCAAGATCAGCCTGTTATCCCCGGGGTACCTTTTATCCGTTGAGCGACGGCGCTTCCACAAGCCACCGCCGGATCACTAGTTCCGACTTTCGTCCCTGCTCGACCTGTCAGTCTCACAGTCAAGCTCCCTTGTGCACTTGCACTCGACACCTGATTGCCAACCAGGCTGAGGGAACCTTTGAGCGCCTCCGTTACATTTTAGGAGGCAACCGCCCCAGTTAAACTACCCACCAGGCACTGTCCCTGGTCCGGATCACGGACCGAGGTTAGACACCCGAAGCGGCCAGAGTGGTATTTCAACGTTGACTCCACCCGCACTGGCGTACGGGCTTCACAGTCTCCCACCTATCCTACACAAGCCGCACCGAACACCAATACCAAGCTATAGTAAAGGTCCCGGGGTCTTTCCGTCCTGCTGCGCGTAACGAGCATCTTTACTCGTAGTGCAATTTCGCCGAGTTCGCGGTTGAGACAGCGGAGAAGTCGTTACGCCATTCGTGCAGGTCGGAACTTACCCGACAAGGAATTTCGCTACCTTAGGATGGTTATAGTTACCACCGCCGTTTACTGGGGCTTAAATTCTGAGCTTCACCCCGAAGGGTTGACCCGTCCTCTTAACCTTCCAGCACCGGGCAGGCGTCAGTCCGTATACATCGTCTTGCGACTTCGCACGGACCTGTGTTTTTAGTAAACAGTCGCTTCTCCCTGGTCTCTGCGGCCGTCCACGCTCCCACCGCGAGGGTGTTCACGCTTCGGGCCCCCCTTCTCCCGAAGTTACGGGGGCATTTTGCCGAGTTCCTTAACCACGATTCTCTCGATCGCCTTAGTATTCTCTACCTGACCACCTGAGTCGGTTTGGGGTACGGGCGGCTAGAACCTCGCGCCGAGGCTTTTCTTGGCAGCATAGGATCACCCAGTTCGCGCTTGTGCGCTCACCGTCAGCTCTCAGCCTTCATGTCGGGCGGATTTGCCTACCCGACGGCCTACAGCCTTGGACGTGGTCTACCATCGCCACGCCGGGCTACCTTCCTGCGTCACCCCTGTTAATACGCTTACCTACTACCGGATTGGGTCCCGCGCGCCCCTGCCCGGTGACCCCGAAGGGTCGATGGGCAGGTTTGGGCGGTCAGCATCACCGGGCTCGGTATGGGCGGTTCTTCGCCGGTAGGAGAATATCAACTCCTTGTCCATCGACTACGCCTGTCGGCCTCGCCTTAGGTCCCGACTTACCCAGGGCGGATTAACCTGGCCCTGGAACCCTTGGTCATTCGGCGGACGGGTTTCTCACCCGTCTTTCGCTACTCATGCCTGCATTCTCACTCGTGTGGGCTCCACCGCTGGGTTCCCCCGCGGCTTCACCGCCCACACGACGCTCCCCTACCCACCTGCGCCTCTGGACCACGAAGGCCTGAGTTGAGCGCAGATGCCACGGCTTCGGCGGTGTACTTGAGCCCCGCTACATTGTCGGCGCGGAATCACTTGACCAGTGAGCTATTACGCACTCTTTCAAGGGTGGCTGCTTCTAAGCCAACCTCCTGGTTGTCTGTGCAACTCCACATCCTTTCCCACTTAGCACACGCTTAGGGGCCTTAGCCGGTGGTCTGGGCTGTTTCCCTCTCGACTACGGAGCTTATCCCCCGCAGTCTCACTGCCACGCTTTCACTTACCGGCATTCGGAGTTTGGCTGACGTCAGTAACCTTGTAGGGCCCATCGGCCATCCAGTAGCTCTACCTCCGGCAAGAAACACGTGACGCTGCACCTAAATGCATTTCGGGGAGAACCAGCTATCACGAAGTTTGATTGGCCTTTCACCCCTAACCACAGGTCATCCCCCAGGTTTTCAACCCTGGTGGGTTCGGTCCTCCACGCGGTCTTACCCGCGCTTCAACCTGCCCATGGCTAGATCACTTCGCTTCGGGTCTAGACCCAGCGACTATGGGCGCCCTGTTCGGACTCGCTTTCGCTACGGCTTCCCCACACGGGTTAACCTCGCCACTGAGCACTAACTCGCAGGCTCATTCTTCAAAAGGCACGCTGTCACCCCAGCCAAGGAGGCTCCAACGGATTGTAGGCACACGGTTTCAGGTACTATTTCACTCCCCTCCCGGGGTACTTTTCACCTTTCCCTCACGGTACTGGTCCGCTATCGGTCACTAGGTAGTATTTAGGCTTAGCAAGTGGTCTTGCCAGATTCACACGAGATTTCTCGGGCCCCGTGCTACTTGGGATCCCCTTCGGGAGGCCGCACCATTTCGTCTACCGGACTCGCACCGTCTGTGGTCCGCCTTTCAATGCGGTTCGACTATGACACGGCTTTCTTACTCCCCGGTGGACTGTCAGATCCACCAGAAGGGTCCCACAACCCCGAACACGCAACGCCTGACAGCTTGAACACGCGCCCGGTTTGGCCTCATCCGCTTTCGCTCGCCACTACTCACGGAATATCTCTTCCTGTCGGTACTGAGATGTTTCACTTCCCGACGTTCCCTCCACACACCCTATATATTCAGGTGCGGGTCACACGACATGACTCGTGCGGGGTTCCCCCATTCGGAAACCCTCGGATCACAGCTCGTTTGCCAGCTCCCCGAGGCTTATCGCAGGCTACCACGTCCTTCTTCGGCTCCTAGTGCCAAGGCATCCACCCTGTGCCCTTAAAAACTTCAACAAAAACAACAAAACTGCAGAGAACCAAGAACCACACCCCAAAGGGTGCGTCTTGATCTTTACAAAGATGCTCGCGTCCACTGTGCAGTTCTCAAACAACCAACGACCCCGACCCCACCAGACCCGCCTACCCCACCCACACCCTCATACAAGAGCGCAGACGAAGCGGTTCGTGGTCCAAGGACCGGCCCGTACCAGGCACCCCACCAACCGGTGGCCGGTGACCTGAGGACCCAACAGTGTGCTCGACAAGCCCCCCAGTCTCACCCGTGATGTTCCACCACCACCCACACGAACCCCGAAGAGACACGTGCGAGCCGGCAGGTACTGACACCAGCAAGACCAAGAAAGCTCTTTCGTCAATGTTCCACCCATGAGCAACCACCCACCACACGGACGGCGATGGCGTGGCACCTGAACCACCCACCCACCGGCAAACACCGGCAAGGCGAGGGTTGGTAGCTCCTTAGAAAGGAGGTGATCCAGCCGCACCTTCCGGTACGGCTACCTTGTTACGACTTAGTCCCAATCGCCAGTCCCACCTTCGACCACTCCCCCCGCGAACGGTTGGGCCATGGGCTTCGGGTGTTACCGACTTTCGTGACTTGACGGGCGGTGTGTACAAGGCCCGGGAACGTATTCACCGCAGCGTTGCTGATCTGCGATTACTAGCGACTCCGACTTCATGGGGTCGAGTTGCAGACCCCAATCCGAACTGAGACCGGCTTTTTGGGATTCGCTCCACCTTACGGTATCGCAGCCCTTTGTACCGGCCATTGTAGCATGCGTGAAGCCCAAGACATAAGGGGCATGATGATTTGACGTCATCCCCACCTTCCTCCGAGTTGACCCCGGCAGTCTCCCATGAGTCCCCGGCATAACCCGCTGGCAACATGGGACGAGGGTTGCGCTCGTTGCGGGACTTAACCCAACATCTCACGACACGAGCTGACGACAACCATGCACCACCTGTGCACGAGTGTCCAAAGAGACCACCATCTCTGGTGGCTTCTCGTGCATGTCAAGCCTTGGTAAGGTTCTTCGCGTTGCATCGAATTAATCCGCATGCTCCGCCGCTTGTGCGGGCCCCCGTCAATTCCTTTGAGTTTTAGCCTTGCGGCCGTACTCCCCAGGCGGGGCACTTAATGCGTTTGCTGCGGCACGGAACTCGTGGAATGAGCCCCACACCTAGTGCCCAACGTTTACGGCATGGACTACCAGGGTATCTAATCCTGTTCGCTCCCCATGCTTTCGCTCCTCAGCGTCAGTTGCGGCCCAGAGACCTGCCTTCGCCATCGGTGTTCCTCCTGATATCTGCGCATTCCACCGCTACACCAGGAATTCCAGTCTCCCCTACCGCACTCTAGTCTGCCCGTACCCGATGCAAGCTCGAGGTTGAGCCTCGAGTTTTCACACCAGACGCGACAAACCGCCTACGAGCTCTTTACGCCCAATAATTCCGGACAACGCTTGCGCCCTACGTATTACCGCGGCTGCTGGCACGTAGTTAGCCGGCGCTTCTTCTGCAGGTACCGTCACTTGCGCTTCTTCCCTGCTGAAAGAGGTTTACAACCCGAAGGCCTTCATCCCTCACGCGGCGTCGCTGCATCAGGCTTTCGCCCATTGTGCAATATTCCCCACTGCTGCCTCCCGTAGGAGTCTGGGCCGTGTCTCAGTCCCAGTGTGGCCGGTCGCCCTCTCAGGCCGGCTACCCGTCGTCGCCTTGGTAGGCCATCACCCCACCAACAAGCTGATAGGCCGCGAGCCCATCCCTGACCGAAAAACTTTCCAACCACCCCCATGCGAAGGCGGCTCATATCCGGTATTAGCCCCGGTTTCCCGGAGTTATCCCGAAGTCAAGGGCAGGTTACTCACGTGTTACTCACCCGTTCGCCACTAATCCGCCCAGCAAGCTGGGCATCATCGTTCGACTTGCATGTGTTAAGCACGCCGCCAGCGTTCGTCCTGAGCCAGGATCAAACTCTCCGTAAATGAACAACGCCCACCACCAGGACAAAACCCAGCAGTGAACAATCCATACGAAGCGAACCCCAACAGGGTTCACAAAACTGGCATCAACACGAAAGATGACATCATCTTCCGAAATCAACCAAAGGAATCCCAGACACAACCAACCCAACCACCCGGACGGGCAACCAGGCCAGCCATGCCACAGGGACAAAAATTTGGCATTGACTAACAAGCACACTGTTGAGTTCTCAAACAACCGACACACACCAACTCAGCACCACCCGACCGGGCAGAACCTCGCTTGGGGCAACTTCTCTAATCTACCAGATCCTCGGTGTCCCTTCCAACTCGGTGTTCCGAGCTCGGAGGGCCGGCCGTGGAGCCAGCAGCCTCGAACATCCTCAGGGCGCGCGAAGCACCCTGTCGATCTTCGAGGGGACCGCCCGGGGGACCAGCCACCGTCTCGGATGATCGAGACCCGGTGTCCGTTCCTCCCTGCCGGGCGAACGTCGAGAACACTACACGCGCTCCGCGGGAGTGCCAAATCCGCTCCGTGCCGCCCTCGCGGGACCCGACGCAGGAGGGGCCGGCACCGCTCGACGCGGCCCGGCCCCTCCTGTCCCTCGCCCTCCGGATCAGCCGGCGACGGCGACCCCGAGGGTCTTCTTGCCCCGGCGCAGCAGCGCGAACCGTCCGTGCAGCAGGTCGTCGGCCCCGAGCGTCGCGTCCTCACCGGTGACCTTGACGTTGTTGACGTACGCGCCGCCCTCCGCGACCGCGCGGCGTGCCGCCCCCTTCGACGCGACGAGGCCCGCCGCCACCAGGAGGTCGACGACCGGGTCGCCGACCTGCGCCGTCGCGCGCGGCAGCTCGGCGACCGCCGCCTCGAGCGTGCGCTCGTCGAGGGCGTCGAGCTCGCCACGCCCGAAGAGCGCCTGGCTCGCCGCGATGACCGCGTCGGTCGCCGCCGCCCCGTGCACGAGCGTCGTCACGTCGGCGGCGAGCGTGCGCTGCGCCTCCCGTGCCCCCGGCCGCTCCCGGACCGCGGCCTCGAGCTCCGCGATCTCCTCGCGCGAGCGGAAGGTGAAGATCTTCAGGAACCGCACGACGTCGTCGTCCGCCGCGTTGAGCCAGAACTGGTAGAACGCGTACGGGCTCATCATGTCGGCGTCGAGCCAGACCGCGCCGCCCTCGGTCTTGCCGAACTTCGTGCCGTCGGCCTTCGTGATGAGCGGCGTCGTCATGACGTGCACCGACGCGCCCTCCGTCCGACGGATGAGGTCGACGCCCGAGAGCAGGTTGCCCCACTGGTCGTTCCCGCCCGTCTGCAGCGTGACCCCGTGGCGCAGGTACAGCTCGTGGAAGTCGATGCCCTGGAGGATCTGGTAGCTGAACTCCGTGAAGCTGATGCCCTCGTCCGAGCTCAGGCGGCGCGCCACCGTGTCCTTGGCGAGCATCGTGCCGAGGCGGTAGTGCTTGCCCACGTCGCGCAGGAAGTCGATCGCCGACATCTCCGAGATCCAGTCGAGGTTGTTGACGACGCGCGCCGCGTTCTCCCCCTCGAAGTCCAGGAAGCGCGAGACCTGGCCGCGCAGACGCTCGGTCCAGTCGGCGACCGTCTCCTTCGAGTTGAGCACCCGCTCCCCCGACTGGCGCGGGTCGCCGATCATGCCCGTCGCGCCGCCCACGAGCGCGATCGGCCGGTGGCCGGCGAGCTGGAGGTGGCGCAGCAGGAGGAGCTGGACCAGGTGCCCGTGGTGCAGGCTCGGCGCGGTCGGGTCGAAGCCGCAGTAATAGGTGATCGGGCCCTCGGCCAGCGCGGCGCGCAGCGCGGCCTCGTCGGTGGACTGCGCCACCAGGCCCCGCCATTGCAGCTCGTCGAGAACGTCGCTCACTTCTGCTCCTTCGTCGAGTGCCCGCCGTGCGGGCACGAGGGTGCGGCCCCGTCCGGGCCGCGGGTCCTAGTCTGCCGTGCCGGACGCCGTCGCCCCGCCACCGCCCACCTCACGGGCGGCGCCGGACCGTGTGCCGCGGGTCGACGACCCCGGCTCAGCGGGACCGCGCGCTCACGCGGCGGTAGGCGGACACCGTCGGGTCCCCCGCGAGCCAGTAGCGCCAGGGGAACAGCTCGCCGTCCCCGCCGTCGCCCGACACGCCGACGCGCGGTCCCGTGGCGATCGGCGGCCGGTGCGGCCCGTCCGTCGCCCGGTGCAGCACGAGCTCGCCGTCCGGGTCCGTCAGCTCCGCGCCGTAGTGGCGCAGGTCGAGGTCGAGCGCGACCGCGAGGCGCGCCGGGCCGCGCGCGATCTGACGGTCCGAGTCGCACCGGCCCGCGGCGACCCGGCGGGACCGGGCGAGCCCGACGCCGTCGGTCACCTCCCCGGCCCTCAGCAGGACGGCGGACGCGCGGCCCACCGGCCCGCACACGACGTTGACGCAGTGGTGCAGACCCAGGTGGCGGTAGACGTAGAGGCGACCCGGCTCGCCGAACATGGCGCGGTTGCGCTCCGTGCGCCCACGGAACGCGTGGGAGCCCGGGTCGCGCTCGCCGTCGTACGCCTCGACCTCGGTGATCCGCAGCGTGACGTCGCCCTCGGCGCTGCGCCGCGTGAGCAGGGCGCCCAGGAGGTCGCGCGCGACCTCGTGCACGTCACGCGCGTACCAGCCGCGCGCCGGTGCGTCCCACGGCCCGACGACGCGCGCGCCCCCGGCCCCGATCGTCCCCGTCGGCGCGTCCGCCGGAGCTTCCGTCGCAGTGCTCGTCACCATGTCTGCCGCACTGTCCGTCCAGGCCTCCGCCGGCATGCCACCACCTCCCGTCCCGGGCAATCTACGCCTCGCCGCCCACGCCCGTGCGGGGCGCGGTCGGGCACGGGCCGGGCGCCGTCCGCCCGGTGCGCACGAGCCGACCCCACCCGTCGAGGACGACGTCCGCGCGCTCGCGCGTGGCGTTGCGGCGGTAGTGCTCGCGCTCCGCGGCCATCCACGCGAGCCAGTGGTCGCGCTGGTCCTCGCCGTCCCGGTCGAGGCCGCGCCGGAGCCGGACGTCGTCCGGCGCCTCGACCCACACGCGCAGCGCCGCGACCTCGTCGGCCTCGCGCCGCCCCGCCCCGCAGCCCTCGACCACGAGGTACGGCGCGACCGGGACGTCGTGCCGCTCGGCGAAGCGGTCGAGGTGCCAGTCGTACCGGCGGTACCGCCCGGCCCGGCCCGCGGCGAGCGGCGTCAGCACCCACGCGTCGAGCCGCGCCCAGGCGGGCTCGAGCCCGCGCCAGCCCTCGTAGAGGTCGTCCATGTGGAGCACCTGGGCGGGCAGCGCGTCCCCGAGCTGGGCGGCGAGCGTCGTCTTGCCCGAGCCCGCGGGCCCGTCCACCACGACGAGGCGCGTGCCCGACGTCGTCCCCTCCCCCGCGGTGACCGCGCCCGGGCCGGGCGGGCCGAGGCGCGGGACGGCGTCGCGCACCCGGCGGACGAGCTCGGCGAGGACGTCCGGACCGACGCTCACGCCCGCACCGCCGGGCACGCGTGCCGCACCGCGAGCCGGGGCACCGTCAGTCCTGGGCCCAGAAGCGGTACTCGGCCGAGCGCTCCTTCGCGGCTTCGAGCTGCTCGGCGACCCGCACCGGGGCGGTGCCGCCCACGGCGTCGCGCGACGCAAGGGAGCCCTCGACGCTCAGCACGTCGCGCACGCCCGGCGTGAGGTGCTCGGAGATCGACGCGAGGTCGTCGTCCGAGAGGTCCCACAGCTCGATGCCGCGCTCCTCGCACGTGCGCACGCACGCGCCCGCGACCTCGTGCGCGACGCGGAACGGCACGCCCTCGCGCACGAGCCACTCGGCGACGTCCGTCGCGAGCGAGAACCCCTGCGGCGCGAGCGACGCCATCCGGTCGGTGTCGAACTCGAGGGTCGCGACCATGCCGGAGAACGCGGGCAGGAGCACCTCGAGCGTGTCGACCTGGTCGAACACCGGCTCCTTGTCCTCCTGGAGGTCGCGGTTGTACGCGAGCGGCAGGCCCTTGAGCGTCGCGAGCAGGCCCGTCAGGTCGCCGATGAGGCGGCCCGCCTTGCCGCGCGCGAGCTCGGCGACGTCCGGGTTCTTCTTCTGCGGCATGATGCTCGACCCCGTGGAGTAGGAGTCGTGCAGGCGCACGAAGCCGAACTCCTTCGTCGCCCAGAGGATGACCTCCTCCGCGAGGCGCGAGAGGTCGACCCCGAGCATCGCGGCGACGAACGCGAACTCCGCGACGACGTCGCGCGACGCGGTGCCGTCGATCGAGTTCTCGACCGGGCCGTCGAACCCGAGCTCGGCGGCGACCGCCGCCGGGTCCAGGCCCAGCGACGAGCCCGCGAGCGCCCCCGACCCGTACGGCGAGCGCGCGGCGCGCACGTCCCAGTCGATGAGCCGGTCGACGTCGCGCAGCAGCGGCCACGCGTGGGCGAGCAGGTGGTGCGCGAGGAGCACCGGCTGGGCGTGCTGGAGGTGCGTGCGGCCGGGCATGGCCGCGCCCGGGTGCGCGGCGGCCTGCTCGATGAGCGCGTCGACGACGTCGAGCACGAGTCGCGCGATCGTGCGCGCCTCGTCGCGCAGGTACATGCGCGTGAGCGTCGCGATCTGGTCGTTGCGCGACCGGCCCGCGCGCAGCTTGCCGCCGAGCTCGGGCCCGGCCCGCTCGATGAGCCCGCGCTCCAGCGCGGTGTGCACGTCCTCGTCGTCGTCGGCCGCGACGAACGCGCCCGACGCGACGTCCTCGCGCAGGCGCTCGAGCGCGGCGAGCATGCCGTCGAGCTCGTCGTCGTCGAGCAGGCCGGCCGCGTGCAGGACCTTCGCGTGGGCCTTCGAGCCCGCGACGTCCTGGCCCGCGAGGCGCCAGTCGAAGTGCGTGGACTTGCTCAGCGCGGCCAGCGCGTCGGCGGGGCCGCCCGCGAACCGGCCGCCCCACAGGCTGACGCGCGCCGTCTCGGTCGGCTCGACGGCGGTGCCGTCCTGGTCGTCGTGCGTGCTCACAGCGCTCCCGTCCCGAGGTCCACACCGTTGCCGAACTTCTCGTCGCGCGCGGCGGCGAGCTTCGCGGTGAGACCGTAGATCTCGATGAATCCCTTGGCCTGCGACTGGTCGAACGAGTCGCCCTCGTCGTACGTCGCGAGGTTGAAGTCGTAGAGGCTCGCGTCCGAGCGCCGGCCCGTGACGGTCGCGCGCCCGCCGTGCAGCACGAGGCGCACGTCGCCGGACACGTACCGCTGCGTGTCGTCGACGAACACGTCGAGCGAGCGCTTGAGCGGGCTGAACCACATGCCGTCGTACACGAGCTCGGTCCAGCGCTGCTCGACGCCGCGCTTGAAGCGGGCCTGCTCGCGCTCGAGCGTGACGTTCTCGAGCTCCTGGTGCGCGGCGATGAGGGCGATCGCGCCGGGCGCCTCGTAGACCTCGCGCGACTTGATGCCCACGAGGCGGTCCTCGACGATGTCGATCCGCCCGACGCCCTGGGCGCCCGCGCGGCGGTTCATCTCCTGGATCGCCTGGAGCGGGGTCACCGCGACGCCGTCGAGCGCGACCGGGACGCCCTGCTCGAACGTGACGACGACCTCGTCCGCGACGGGCGGGAACGTCGGGTCGTCGGTGTAGTTGTAGACGTCCTTGGTCGGCGCGTTCCAGATGTCCTCGAGGAAGCCGGTCTCGACCGCGCGCCCCCAGACGTTCTGGTCGATCGAGAACGGGTTGTGCTTCGTCGTGGCGATGGGCAGCGCGTGCTTCTCCGCGTACTCGATGGCCTTCTCGCGCGTCAGCGCGAGGTCGCGCACGGGCGCGATGGTCTTGAGCTCGGGCGCGAGGGACGTCGTCGCGACCTCGAAGCGCACCTGGTCGTTGCCCTTGCCGGTGCAGCCGTGCGCGACCGTCGTCGCGCCGAACTGGCGCGCCGCGCGCACGAGGTGCTTGACGATGACCGGGCGCGACAGCGCCGAGACGAGCGGGTACCGGTCGAGGTACAGGGCGTTCGCGCGCAGCGCGGGCATGCAGTACTCCGCGGCGAACTCGTCGCGTGCGTCGGCGACGTACGCCTCGACGGCGCCGCAGTCCAGGGCGCGCTGCCGGATGACCTCGAGGTCCTCCCCGCCCTGGCCGACGTCGACCGCGACGGCGACGACCTCGGCGCCCGTGGCCTCGGCGATCCAGCCGATGGCCACCGACGTGTCCAGGCCGCCCGAGTAGGCGAGCACGACGCGTTCAGTCATGACGGTCTCTTTCTGTGACGTGCGGGTGGGGTCCGGGGTCCAGTCTCGCAGGGCGCCGCGGCCGCGCGGGGCGTGGTCCGACGGCGGTCAGTCCGGCGTGCCGGGGACGGGCCCGCCGTGGGGTCCGGAGAGCTCGAGGAAGCGCCGCGCGAGGTCCGCGCCGCCGTCGGGGTCGCGCGCGATGACGAGGATCGTGTCGTCGCCCGCGATGCACCCGAGGACGTGCGGGAGCACGGAGTGGTCGATCGCCGACGCGAGGTAGTTCGCGGCACCGGGGGGCGTGCGCAGCACGACGAGGTTCGCGGACGCCTCGGCGGACACGAGCATCTCGGAGCACAGGCGCGCGAGCCGGGCCGCGAGGTACTCGGGCGACTCCGCGGTCTGGACGCTGCGGTCCCCGCCCTCCCCCGGCACCGCGTACACGAGCGCGCCCGAGGCGCCGCGCACCTTCTCCGCGCGCAGCTCGATGAGGTCGCGCGAGAGCGTCGCCTGCGTCACCGACAGGCCCTCGCGCTCGAGCTCGCGCGCGAGCTCCGCCTGCGAGTGGATCTCGGTGCGGCGCACGATCTCGGCGATGCGCGCGTGGCGCGCCGTCTTCGTCGTCGCCGTGCGGGGCTCGGTCACGACCGCTCCAGGAGGAACGTGAGCAGCGCCTTCTGGGCGTGCAGCCGGTTCTCCGCCTCGTCCCACACCGCCGAGCGGGGGCCGTCGATCACCTCGGCGGTGATCTCCTTGCCGCGGTAGGCGGGCAGGCAGTGCAGCACGATCGCGTCGGGCTGCGCGTGCGCGAGGAGCTCGTCGTTCACCTGGTACGGCACGAACGGCAGGGCGCGGTCCTCGGCCTCCGCCTCGTCGCCCATCGACACCCACGTGTCGGTCGCGACGACGTCCGCCCCCGCGACGGCCTCGACCGGGTCGGACGTGACGAGCACGGAGCCGCCGGTCTCGGCGGCGATCCGCTCGGCGTCGGCCACGAAGACGGGGTGCGGCGGGTATCCGTCCGGCGTCCCCACCCGCACGTGCAGGCCCGCTGTCGCGCCGCCGAGCAGGTAGGAGTGCGCCATGTTGTTCGCGCCGTCGCCGACGTACGCGAGCGTCTGGCCCGCGAGCGCCCCCGTCCCGCCGCGGAGCTGGGCGATCGTCAGGAGGTCCGCGAGGATCTGGCACGGGTGGAAGTCGTCGGTGAGCGCGTTGACGACCGGGACCCGGCTGATCGCCGCCATCTCCTCGATCCGGTCCTGGCCGAACGTGCGCCACACGATCGCGGACGCCTGCCGGTCGAGGACGCGCGTGACGTCCGCGACGGACTCGCGCACCCCGACCTGGGCGAGCCGGCCGTCCACGACGACCGGGAAGCCGCCGAGCTCAGCGATGCCCGTCGCGAACGAGAGCTGCGTGCGCAGCGTCGGCTTGTCGAACAGGACGGCGACGCCCTGCGGTCCGGCGAGCGGCTGGCGGAACGTGCGGTCGTCGCGGAACGCGAGGCCGATCTCGAGGACCTGACGCTGCTCGGCGGGCGTGAGGTCGTCGTCGCGCAGGAAGTGCCGGGGGGCCATCAGGAGCTCCTCGTCGTGGGGGCGGTCGTGGGGTCCGTGTTGGGCTCGGACGTGGTGCTCGTCGTGGGGGCGGTGGGTGCGCCGGCCGGGTCGGCGGCGTCGGGGACCTCGACCGCGGCGAAGAACGCGACGACGTCGCGCGCCTGGTCGGGCGTGAGGACGAGCGGCGGCGCGAGCCGGATCGCGTCGGGCGCGACGGCGTTGACGACGAAGCCCGCGTCGAGCGCCGTGCGCGCGACGTCGGCCGCGACGGGCCGCGTGAGCTGGACGGCGAGCAGGAGCCCGCGGCCCCGCACGCCCGCCACGAGCGGGTTCCCCGCACCGGCGATGCCGTCGCGCAGGAGCGCCCCGACGGCCCGCACGTTCTCGAGGAGCCCGTCGCGCTCGATCACCCCGAGCGTCGCGAGCGCCGCGGCGGCCGCCACGGGGTTGCCGCCGAAAGTCGTCCCGTGCTGGCCGCGGCCGAGCAGCGTCGCCGCCCGCTCGCCGTACGCGACCACCGCGCCGACGGGAAACCCGCCGCCGAGGCCCTTGGCGAGCGTGACGACGTCGGGCACGACGCCGCCGCCCACCTCCGGCTGCTGGTAGGCGAACCACGAGCCGGTGCGCCCGACGCCGGTCTGCACCTCGTCGAGGACGAGGAGCGCGCCGTGGCGCGCGGTGAGCTCGCGCGCGGCGACGAGGTAGCCCGGCGAGAGCGCGCGCACGCCCGCCTCGCCCTGCACGGGCTCGACGACGAGCGCGGCGACCTCGCCGCGGGCCGCCACCGCCGCGGGCGAGAAGGTCTCCTCGAGCGCGGCGACGTCGTCGAACGCGACGAACTCGACGCCGCCCGGGAGCGGCTCGAACGGCTCGCGGTACGCGGCCTTCGACGTCAGCGCGAGCGCGCCCATCGTCCGCCCGTGGAAGCCGCCCTGGAGCGCGAGGACCCGCGTCCGACGCCCCGTGTCATTGTTCCGACGAGCCATCTTGAACGCCGCCTCGTTCGCCTCGGTGCCCGAGTTCGTGAAGAACACGCGCGACCCCTCGGGCGCCTCCGCGAGCGCGAGCAGGCGCTCGGCGAGCGCGATCTGCGTCGGGGTGCCGAAGAAGTTCGAGACGTGCCCGAGCGTGCCGAGCTGGGCCGAGACGGCGGCCGTGAGCGTCGGGTGGGCGTGGCCGAGCGCGTTGACCGCGATGCCCGCGAGCAGGTCGAGGTACCGCTTCCCGTCGGCGTCCCACACGTACGCGCCCTCGCCGCGCACGAGGACGCGCTGCGGCGGGCCGAACGTGTCCATGACCGCGTGGGTGTAGCGGTCGGTCCACTGCGCGACGGAGCCGTCGGCCGGGGCCGTCACGGTGGTCGTCGGTGCGGGCGCGGGCGCGCCCGTCGGGTGGTCGAGCGCGTTCACGCGGCCCCTCCGGCGGTCGTGGTGAGCGCGGGCGCCGGCGCGCCCGCGGTGTCGGGGACGACCATCGTCCCGTTGCCCTGGGTGGTGAAGACCTCGAGCAGCGTCGAGTGCGGCACGCGGCCGTCGATGACCGTCGCCGCGGGGACCCCGCCTTCGACGGCGCGCAGGCACGCCTCCATCTTGGGGACCATGCCCGCCGAGAGCGACGGCAGGAGCGCCGCGAGCTCGGAGCGCGTGATCTGCGCGACGAGCGAGCCGCGGTCCGGCCACGACGTGTACAGGCCCTCGACGTCGGTCAGGACGACGAGCTTCTTCGCGCCGAGCGCGACCGCGAGCGCCGCGGCGGCGGTGTCCGCGTTGACGTTGAGCACCTGGGTCGGGTCCTCGAGGTCGGGGGCGATGGTCGACACGACGGGGATGCGGCCGGCGTCGAGCAGGTCCTGGACCGCGGACGGGTGCACCTCGACGACGTCGCCGACGAGCCCGACGTCGACCGGCTCGCCGTCGACGGTCGCGTGCCGGCGCTGGGCCTGCAGCAGGCCGCCGTCCTCGCCCGAGAGCCCGACGGCGTACGGGCCGTGCGCGTTGATGAGGCCGACGAGCTCGCGCGAGACCTGGCCGGTGAGGACCATGCGCACGACGTCCATCGCCTCCGGCGTCGTGACGCGCAGGCCCCCGCGGAACTCCGACTCGATGCCGAGCCGGTCGAGCATCGCGGAGATCTGCGGGCCCCCGCCGTGCACGACGACCGGGCGCAGCCCGACGCGGCGCAGGAACACCATGTCCTCGGCGAACGCGGCCTTGAGCGTGTCGTCGACCATGGCGTTGCCGCCGTACTTGACGACGACGAGCGCGCCGGCGAACTCCTCGAGCCACGGCAGGGCCTCGACGAGCACCTCGGCCTTCTGCTCGGGGCGCAGGTCGGTGCGGGTGTCGAACGCGGCGTCGTCCGGGTGGGGCGTGGGCGTGGTGGGGGCGCTCATGAGGAGTACGCGCTGTTCTCGTGGACGTAGTCGTGCGTGAGGTCGTTGGTCCAGACGGTCGCGCTCGCGGAGCCGGCGTGCAGGTCGATCTCGACGCGCACCTCCCGCTCGGCGGCGAGGTCGACGAGCTCGCGGGGCTCGCCCACTCCCCCGGCCCGGCAGACCTGGACGCCGTTGACCGTCACGTCGAGCAGGAGCGCGTCGAACGGCGCGACGTCCTCGGGGACGGTCCCGACGGCGGACACGATGCGGCCCCAGTTCGGGTCGTTGCCGAAGATCGCGGCCTTGAACAGGTTGGACCGCGTCACGGCGCGCGCGACGGCGACCGCGGCGTCCTCGCTGGACGCACCCACCACCGTGACGGCGACGTCGTGGCTCGCGCCCTCCGCGTCGGCGACGAGCTGGCGCGCGAGCGACCCGCACGCCTCCGTGACGGCGTCGGTGAGCGCGTCGAGACCGACCTCGACCCCGGACGCGCCCGACGCGAGCAGGATCACGGTGTCGTTCGTCGACATGCAGCCGTCGGAGTCGACGCGGTCGAACGTCGTGCGGGTCGCGGCGCGCAGCGCGGCGTCGGCCGTCGCGGCGTCGACGACGGCGTCCGTCGTCAGCACGCACAGCATGGTCGCGAGGCCCGGCGCGAGCATGCCCGCGCCCTTCGCCATGCCGCCCACGGACCACGTCGCGGCACCGTCCGTCGCGGTGGCGTCCGTGACCTCGCGGACCACCGCCACCGTCTTCGGCACGGTGTCCGTCGTCATGATGGCGAGCGCGGCGTCGCCGCCGCCGTCGACCGCGGCGACCGGGTCCGCGAGCGCCGCCGCGGCGGCGTCGACGCCCGCGAGGAGCGTGTCCATGGGCAGCCGCACGCCGATGAGGCCCGTCGAGCAGACGAGCACGTCGCCCGCCGACGTCGCAAGCACGTCGGCGACGTGCTCCGCCGTGCGGTGCGTGTCGGCGAAGCCCTCCGGCCCGGTGCACGCGTTCGCGCCGCCCGAGTTGAGCACGACGGCCGTCGCGCGCCCGTCGCGCACGGCCTGGCGCGTCCAGGCGACCGGCGCGGCGAACACCCGGTTCGTCGTGAGGACGGCCGCGGCGACGTCGAGCGGCCCGTCGTTGACGACGAGCGCGACGTCGCGAGCGCCGGTGGACTTGAGCCCGGCGGCGACGCCGGCGGCCCGGAAGCCCTGCGGGGTGGTGACGGTCACGGGGCGACCCCCTCGGTCGTGAGGCCCGCCGTCTGCGGCAGGCCGAGCGCGATGTTCATGGACTGCACCGCGGCGCCCGCGGTGCCCTTGACGAGGTTGTCGATCGCCGTGACGGTGACGACGCGGCCCGCCGCGTGGTCGACCGCGACCTGGACGAGCGCGATGTTCGCGCCGAGGGTCATCGCCGTCGTCGGCCACTGGCCCGCAGGCAGCACGCGGACGAACGGCTCGCCGACGTACGCGTCCTCCCAGGCCTGGCGGACGCGCGCGTCGAGCGCCGCGGGGTCGAGGCGCGCGGCGTCGTCGGACAGGCGCGCCGTCACCGTGGCGAGGATGCCGCGCGACATGGGCACGAGCGTGGGCGTGAACGAGATGCTCACGGCCGGGGCCCCCGCGGCCCGCAGGTTCTGCGCGATCTCCGGGATGTGCCGGTGCGACCCGCCGACGGCGTACGGCTGCGCCGACCCGAGCGCCTCGGACGCGAGCAGGTGCGTCTTGAGCGACCTGCCGGCGCCCGAGTACCCGTTGGCGAGCACCGAGACGAGGTCCGTGCCCTCGACGAGCCCGGCGGCGACGCCCGGCTGGATGCCGAGCGTGACAGCCGTGACGTTGCACCCGGGGACGGCCACGCGCCGCGCACCGGCGAGCCGCTCACGCTGCCGGGTCTCGGTCGCCGCGGCACCCGGCACGTTCGTCAGCAGGAGCTCCGGCAGCCCGTACGGCCACGTGCCCGCGTGCTCGGAGCCGTAGAACGCCGACCAGTCCGCCGCGGACTCGAGCCGGTGGTCCGCGCCGAGGTCGAGCACGAGCACGTCGTCGGGGAGCTGCGCCGCGATCTCGCCCGAGGCACCGTGCGGCAGCGCGAGGACGACGACGTCGTGCCCCACGAGGTGCTCGACCGCCGTCGGCAGGAGCACGCGGTCGGCCAGGGATCGCAGGTGCGGCTGGTGCTCGCCGAGGAGCGTGCCCGCGTTGCTGTGCGCCGTCACGGCGCCGATCTCCACCTCGGGGTGCCCGGCGAGCAGGCGGAGCGTCTCCCCGCCCGCGTACCCGGACGCACCCGCGACCGCGACTCTGATCGTCATATGCATCACTATACATAGTTATGCAACGGTCGGGCCGGAGGTCCTGCCCCACGGTACGCGGGGTCGGCTCCGTGCTCGGTGGGGTCCACGGCCCGTCACGGTCAGGACCGCGGTTGGGATCGGTCGACGGCCCGCGGGGTCGGGTCCGCGGTGGGGTCGGACCGTGTGCTCGGACTGGCGCACCGTCACCTCGGTCGTGCGGGCGTGGGTTCGAGGAGTGCGCCTCTGACGTCCTTCGCACACGGTCCGACCCCACCGCTCGTCCTGTCCGTCACCGCACGACCTGCGCTCAGCTTCGGCGGTCCCGTCCGGTCGGGCCTGCCACCTCGGCGGGGAGCGTCTCCACCGAAAGGCGAGAAGTGGCCCCTTCGGGGCCCGCTCGCGGGGCCACTTCTCCCCTCTCGTCACCGCGCGCACACCTCCGACGAGAGTCCCCAACCCGGCGGCCTCAGGCCGTCGCCGCGCAGACCGCGCGGACGGCCGCTCCCAGGACGGACGTGTCACGACCCACGGTCCAGCACGGGGTGCCGTCGGGGCCGCGGTGCTCGAGGTAGGTCACCGCGGTCGCGTCGCTGCCGCTGCCGACGGACTGCTGCGTGAGCGAGACGACCTCGACCGGGCGGCCGAGGCGGGCCAGCGCGTCGACGAGGGCGTCGACCGCGCCGGTGCCCGTCCCGGACGTGGCGACGCGCTCGCCGTCGACCGTGACCTCGAGGTCGAGGTGCTCCGTCCCGTCGTCGGCGCGCCGGCTCGTCCACGCGACGGGTGCGACGGCGCCCGGGCGCGCGTAGGCCGCGTCGAACAGCGTGAGGAGGACGTCGGGCGTCACCTCGGCGCCGGTGGCGTCGGCGTGCTCCTGGACGCGGCGCGCGAGGTCCACCTGGAGGCCCCGGGGCAGGTCCAGGCCGTGGACGGACTGCAGCACGTACGCGACGCCGCCCTTCCCGGACTGGCTGTTCACGCGCACGAGGGCCTCGTACGACCTCCCGAGGTCCGCGGGGTCGACCGGCAGGTACGGCACGCGCCACGGCGCGGCCGCGGGGTCGAGACCGGCCGCCGCGGCGTCGGCCCGGTGCCGCGCCATCCCCTTGCGGATCGCGTCCTGGTGGGTGCCGGAGTAGGCGGTGTGCACCAGGTCGCCCACGTACGGGTGGCGCGGGTGGACGTCGACCCGGTTGCACGCCACGACGACGTCGCGGATCGCGTCGAGGTCGGAGAAGTCGACCATCGGGTCGACGCCCTGCGCGTGCAGGTTGAGGCCCAGCGTCACGAGGTCGACGTTCCCGGTGCGCTCGCCGTTGCCGAACAGGCACCCCTCGACGCGCTGCGCGCCCGCGAGGACCGCGAGCTCGGCGCACGCGACGCCGGTGCCCCGGTCGTTGTGCGGGTGGACCGAGAGGATCACGCCGTCGCGCCGCGCGAGGTTCCGGTCCATGTACTCGATCTGGTCGGCGTAGACGTTGGGCGTCGCGACCTCGACCGTGGCGGGGAGGTTGAGGACGACGGGCCGCTCGGGCGTCGCGTCCCAGAGCGTCGTCATGCGGTCGCAGACGTCGAGCACGTAGTCAGGCTCGGTGAGGTTGAACACCTCGGGCGAGAACTCGAACCGGACGCGCGGGTCGTCGCCGGCGTGGCGCAGCACCTCGGTCCCGGCGTCGGTGATCAGCCGGGCGAGCTCCTCGCGGTCGCGGCCGAGCACGACGTCCCGCCAGACGGGCGCCGTCGCGGCGTACACGTGGACGACGACCGGGTTGCGCAGCCCGCGCACGGACTCGACCGTGCGCGCGATGAGGTCGGCGCGCGCGGCGGTGAACACGACGACGGTCACGTGCTCGGGCGCGAGGTCGGTCTCGGCGAGCAGGCGCACGAAGTCGAAGTCGGTCTGCGACGCCGACGGGTAGCCCACCTCGATCTCGGTGTACCCCATCGCGACGAGCAGCTCGAAGAAGCGGCGCTTGCGCGCCGGGTCCATCGGTTCCGCGAGCGCCTGGTTGCCGTCGCGCAGGTCGACGGGGACCCACAGCGGCGCCTGGGTGAGCCGGCGGTTCGGCCAGCGGCGGTCGGGCAGGTCGGGCACGTCGACACGGGCGTGGACGTCGGCGTAGCGGGACGACGGCATGGGCGACGGGCGCTGCCGGTTCCACGACGGCGTCGTCGTGGCGGCGGGGCGGTCCGTGCGGACGGGGGTGGCGGAGACGGTCATGGCGGTCCTTCGGCTGGAGCCCCGAGGTGGCGGGGCGCGGGACGACCGGCGCACGACGGACCCCCACGGCGGGGGGCCGGTCCGGTCAGACCCCGCCGTGGCGCCGAAGGAGGAGCGCCGTCCAGGACATGCGGGGTACGCTAGCGCCGATCAAGTCCTCAGACAACCTGAGAGGTTTGCGTGACCGCGCTGCAGCGACGCCCCCTGGCCGACCAGGCCGCCGAGCTCCTGCTCGAGCGCGTGCGCTCCGGTGCCTGGCCCCTCGACCACCGGCTGCCCGGGGAGCAGGCGCTCGCCGCCGAGCTCGGCGTGGGCCGATCGACCGTCCGCGAGGCGATCCGCCAGCTCGCGGGCCGCGGCGTCCTCGACAGCAGGCAGGGCTCGGGCGTGTACGTCGTCTCGACGGACACCACCGACGACTGGGGCGAGGTCCTGCGCCGCGGCGAGATCGCCGACGTGCTCGAGGTGCGCGCCGCGCTGGAGGCGGAGGCCGCGGGGCTCGCCGCCGCGCGCCGCACGCCCGCGGACCTGCGCACCATGACGACGGCGCTCGCCCGCCGCGGGCAGGTCGCGGCGACGGCGTCGCCCGTCGACTACGTGGACGCGGACCTCGCGTTCCACCGGGCGGTCGTCGACGCCGCGCACAACGCGGTGCTCGCCGAGCTCTTCGCGACCTTCGTCCCGCGCCTGCGCCGCGCGATGGTCGCCATGGTCGACCTCGACCGGACGGGCACGACGCACCGGGACGACCAGGACGCGCACGACGCGATCCTCGACGCCGTCCGCGACCGGGACACCGGCCGCGCCGCGGCGGCGGCGCGCGAGCACCTCGCGTCCGTGCACGCGAAGGTCGCCGACCGAGGGCGACCGTGACCGCCGCGCGACCCTAGGCTGAGGCCATGCACGCGATCGTGGCCCGCGCGGCGGGCGGTCCCGAGGTCCTCGAGTACACCGAGCTGCCCGACCCGTCGCCGGGCCCGGGGCAGCTCCTCGTCCGCTCCGCGGTGGCGGGCGTGAACTTCATCGACACGTACAAGCGCTCCGGCGTGTACGCGATGGAGTACCCGCACGTCGTCGGGAGCGAGGGGGCCGGGGTCGTCGCCGAGGTGGGCGAGGGGGTCGAGGGGTTCACCGTCGGCGACCGCGTCGTGTGGACCGAGGCGCCGGGGTCGTACGCGGAGCTCGTCGTGGTGGACGCCGGGCAGGCGCTGCACGTGCCGGACGCCGTCTCGCTCGAGGACGCGACCGCCGTCGCGCTCCAGGGGCTCACGGCGCACTGCCTGTGCACGTCGTCGTACCCCGTGCGTCCGGGCGACCGTGTGCTCGTGCACGCGGGCGCGGGCGGCGTCGGGCTGCTCCTGACCCAGATGCTCGTGGCGCGGGGCGCGCACGTGATCTCCACGGTCTCGACCCCCGAGAAGGCGGAGCTGTCCCGCGGCGCGGGCGCCGAGCACGCGATCCAGTACACGGCGTTCGCCGACCTCACCGCCGAGCTGCCCGAGGTCGTGCGCGGGCTCACGGGCGGCGAGGGCGTCGCGGCGGTGTACGACTCGGTCGGCAAGGACACGTTCGACGCGTCGCTCGCGTCGCTGCGCCGCCGCGGCACGCTCGTCCTCTACGGCGGCTCCTCCGGGCAGGTCCCGCCGTTCGACCCGCAGCGCCTCAACGCGGGCGGCTCGCTCTTCCTCACGCGGCCCAAGCTCGCCGACCACACGGCGACGCGCGCCGAGCTCGTCGAGCGCGCGACCGAGGTGCTCGGCGCCGTCGCGGGCGGCACGCTGCACGTGCGCGTCGGCGCGACGTTCCCGCTCGCCGACGCCGCCGACGCCCACCGCGCGCTCGAGGGACGGGCGACCACCGGCAAGGTGCTGCTCCGTCCCGCCGGGGCGGACGACGCTCCCGCCACCGCGACCGGCACGACGACCGGGACCGCGTGAGCTGGGACTGGGTGCCCCCGCGCCCGGGCGAGGAGGACGGCTCCGACGGCGGCCCCTCCCCCGCGCTGCGCCGCACCGTGACCGTGCTCGCCGTGCTGCTCACCGCGGTGTTCGTCGTCTACTACGTGACCGTGGCGGTGCGCCAGCAGGCGGACGCGTGCGTCGCCGACCGACCCGCGGGCGTCGCGGTGCAGGACGTCGAGGCACGGTGGCGCTGGGTCCCGCCGGGCTACGCGTGCGGGTACGCCACCGCCGACCAGGACGTCGCCCGCGCCTGACGCGTCCGGCACCCCCACCACGACCGACGAGGACCGATGACCGACCTGCACGACCGCCCCCTGACCCTGCTCGGTGCCTACGCCCTCGCGGGCGTCCCCGACCCGGGCGGCTGGTACGCCGCCCTCGACGAGGACGGCCTCGGCGGCCTCGAGCACCCCGTCGACCCGGACGACACGGACGCGCTCGCGACGACCGCGGCCGCGCTGCCGGCGCACTGGGCGCTGCTGCCGACGACGGTCGCCGCGACGGCCCGCCGCGCCACGGCCGACCGCTCCTACGGCCTCGCGTCCGACGACGAGGAGGGTCGGTGCGAGGCGGTCGACGGCGTCGCGCGCGTCCTCGCGGCCGTGACGCGGCTCGCCGAGGCGGAGGGTCGACGACGCGTCGTCGCGGTCGAGCTCCAGTCCGCGCCCGGTCCCGGCCGCGGGTCCGGCGCGGCGCTCGCGCGCAGCCTCACCGAGCTGGCCGCCGTCGCGCCCGCCGGGCTGCCGCTCGTGGTGGAGCACTGCGACGCGCCCCGCCCGTGGGGCGTCGCGGAGAAGGGCTTCCTCGCGCTCGACGACGAGATCGCCGCCGTCGCGCGCGCGGCCCGGGACACGGGCCACCCCCTGCACGTCGGGCTCAACTGGGGTCGGTCCGCCATCGAGGGGCGCAGCGCCGCGACGCCCGTCGAGCACGCGCGGGCGGCCGCCGGCGCGGGCCTCCTCGCGAGCGCGATGCTCTCCGGTGCCGCCGGCCGGCCCGGCCGGTGGGGCGCGCCGTGGGCGGACGCGCACGTGCCGCCCCACGGCCCGGACCCCGCGCTCCCCGGCCCGGACGAGTCGATGCTCGGCCCGGCCGAGGTGCGCGAGTTCCTCGCCGCGGCGGGGCCCGTCCCGCTCGTCGGCGCCAAGGTGACCACGCGGCCCGCGGACGCCCCGCCCGCGCAGCGCCTCGCCGTCGCGCGCGCGACGCTCGCCGTGCTCCGCGACGCGCTGGCCGATCTCGACACCGACCGCGGAGTCGGCCGCAGGGCCGACCACGCACCGAGCCGCCCCACGGCCTGAGCGCGTCCCGCGGGCCGGGGCCAGGCACGTCGCAGCAGCCCGGGCTCGGCCGGTCGGCCCAGGCTCAGCCCCGCCGCACGGGCGCCGAGCGGTGCAGGTGGTCCACGGGCCCCCGGCCCGTCCCCACCCGCAGCGCGGCGCCGGCACGCAGCGCGCCCGTGAGCCACTCCTTCGCCTCGCGCGCGGACTCCTCCCAGCTCGCGCGCTGCGGCCGCAGCGCCGCGAGCGCCGCCGAGAGCGAGCACCCCGTGCCGTGGGTGTGGGGCGTGTCGACGCGCTCGGCGTCGAACGTCGTGACGGTGACCGCCCCCGGCGCGCGGCCCGTCGTCGGCCCGGGCGCGGGGACGACGAGCGCGTCGGGCGACGTGCGTCCGGTGAGGTGACCGCCCTTGAGCAGCACGACGGCGTCGCTCGCGGTCGCGTACGCCGTCGCCTGGCGCAGGGCGTCGTCCCACGTCGTCGCGGGCTCCTGCCCGCCGAGGACGGCGAGCTCGGGCAGGTTCGGCGTGACGACGTCGGCGCGCGCGGCGAGGTCGCGCACGGCCTGCTCCGCGCCCGCGTCAAGCAGGCGGTGGCCGGACGTCGCGACCATCACTGGGTCCAGGACGACCCAGGGCCGCAGAGCACCAGCGGCGGCGCGCGCCGCGGCGAGATCGTCGAGCCACTCCCCGACGGCGCGGGCGTTCGCCTCGTCCGCGACCATGCCGATCTTCACGGCGTCGACCTCGACGTCGTCGGACACGGCGTCGAGCTGCGCGCGCAGGAACGCCGGCCCGGGGACGTGCACCGACCGCACGCCGTGGGTGTTCTGCGCGACGAGCGCCGTGGTGACGGCCATGCCGTAGGCGCCGTGCGCGCAGAACGCCTTGAGGTCGGCCTGGATCCCGGCGCCGCCGGTCGGGTCGGTCCCCGCGACGGAGAGGACGCGGGGGCGGGACGGTGCCCGGTCGGGCCCGCGGCCCAAGTCGGGTCGGCGGTCACGGTCCGCGGGGGCGCGGAGCGGGTCGGAGGTGTGCCGAGGCAGGGCGAGCGTCATCGCGCGGACATCCCTTCGCTGGTACGAGCCAGATCAGGTTCGACGGGTCTCATCTCAGCCCCGGTGCGGGGCACCCCGTGTCGCGGGCCATGCTACGCGGCGACCCGTGCGCTTTTCACCCGCCCCGACGCGTGAGACGACGCGCGTGCACGCGTCTTTCCGGGTATGACGCAGCACGTCGCCCCCGCGACCCGCCCCTTCCTGCCGGACGCGCCCGTCCCGGTCCAGGTGCCCGCCCTCTGCACGACGTTCGACCGCGACGGCCGGCGGGTCGTGCTCACGGGCGTCGTCACGCACGACGCGGGCGGCCTCGTGGCCTTCGAGTACGAGCACCCCGAGCGGGGTCTGTGGCACGTGTGGGTCGACCGGGACACGTGCGTCCCCCTGTGACCCGGTGCCCGGACGCACGGACGCCGCCCGACCGGGGGGTCGGGCGGCGTCGGCCGTGCGGGGTGCGTGCGCTCAGCGGGCGGGGAGCTCTCCCGGCATCGGGTCGTCGGAGCCCCAGCGCGTGACGCGCAGCCGACGGCCGTCAGGACCGGGCAACGCGACGCCCGCGCGGGCGGCCTCCTGGGCGGCCGCGCGGAGCGACCCGGGCGAGTCGTGCGTCACGCGCACGAACGACCCCGAGAACGCGTCGAGCTCGCCGCGCGCGATCGCGACGACCATCTCGACCGTGCGCTCGACGGGTGTCCACTCCGTGCGGCCCTCGTGCATGACCATGGACGCCGTCATGTCGGTCTGCACGACGCCCGGCGACACCTCGAAGGTCCGCAGCCCGAGCGCGTGGCCCGAGCGGTGGAGGTTCGCCCCGAGGCGCAGCAGCGCCGTCTTGCTCGCGTTGTACGCGCTCGCGCCCTCCATGTCGTGCGAGCCCGCGCCGCTGTTGAGGTCGACGACGCGGCCGCCGCCGCGCGCGAGCATCCCGGGGACGACCGCGCGCGCGAGCAGGAACGGCCCGCGCACGTTGGTCTCCAGGACGGCCCACCACTCGTCGGGGTCCGCCTCCCAGAGCGGCACCTCGGCGTCGACCCGGCCCGCGTTGTTGACGAGCAGGTCCACGCTCCCGAGCGCGGCCTCGGCCTCGCGGACGGCCGCGGCCACCGCCGCCGCGTCGGTCACGTCCGCCGTGACGACGACGGCCCGGCCCGCGCCGTCGAGCGCGGGGATCTCGTCGGCCACCCCGGCGAGCCGGCCCGCGTCGCGCGCGAGGAGCGCGACGTCGAGACCGGACGCGGCGAGCCCGACGGCGACCGCGCGGCCGATGCCGCGCGACGCCCCGGTGACGAGCGCGGTCCGTGCGGGTGCCACGACCGGCGTCGTGCCCTCCCCCGGTGCGCCGCTCATGCGCGCAGCTCCGCCCCGACGCGCTCGCGCGCGGCGGCCACGGCGCCCTCCCGGACCCGCGCGACGTCGTCGGCGGTGAGGGTGCGGTCCGCGGCGCGCAGCCGCAGCGAGAACGCGAGCGACTTGCGCCCGGCGCCCACCTGCTCGCCCGTGAAGACGTCGAACAGCGCGACCTCCTCGGCGAGCTCGCCGGCGCCCTCGACGACCGCGGCGCGCAGCGCCTCGGCCGGCACGTCGGCGGCGACGACGAACGCGAGATCCTCCTTCGCCGCCGGGAACCCGGAGACCGGGGTCGCCTGGACGGGCTCGTCGGGCGCGCCCGCGACGAGCGCCGACAGGTCGAGCTCGAACGCCACGGAACGGGCGGGCAGGCCGACGTTCTCGAGCACCTTGGGGTGCAGCTCGCCCGCGTGCCCGACGACCGTCCCGTCGGCGAGCTCGAGGCGCGCGCAGCGGCCCGGGTGGAACGGGGCCCGCGCGGTGTCCGCGACGACGCGCACGGCGTCGTCCCCCCGCAGGCCGGCGCGGTCCGCGACCAGGCGCGCCGCGTCGAGCGCGTCCGTCCAGTCCGCGGGACGTCCGTGACCCCACCAGCCCGCCCGCTCGCGACGACCGACCAGGACGCCCGCGACGTGACGCGGCTGCGCCGGGAGCGCGGCCTCGATCGCGGCGAGGTCGTCGTCGGAGGGACGCACCCCGCCGGGCAGCGACGGCGCGGCCGGGGCGCCCGGGCGCGGGTGCGTCACGAGCCCGACCTCGAACACGGCGACGTCCCCGAGCCCGCGGCCCACGTTGCGGCGCGTGGTCTCCAGGAGCGTGCTCAGCACGTCCGTGCGCATCAGGGGGCGGTCGTCGGCCAACGGGTTGAGCAGGCGCAGCGCCCGGCGGCGCTCGTCGTCCGCGGGGATCCGCAGCGCGTCGAGCTCGCCCTCGCCGACGAACGGGTAGCTCAGCGTCTCGACGAACCCGTGCTCGGCGAGCGCGCGGGCGACCGACCGGCGCACGCGCTGCTCGCGCGTGAGCCCGCGGCCGCCGGGCGCCGAGGGGAGCACCGACGGGATCTCGTCGTACCCGACGAGGCGCGCGACCTCCTCGACCAGCTCGGCCGGCTCGGTGAGGTCGGGGCGCCACGACGGCGGGGTCACGACGACGACGCCCGTCGCGGCGGCGTCGTCCGCGTCGACCGCGCACCCGATCGCCCCGAGCGTCCCGACGACCTGCTCGAGCGTGTACGGCACGCCGACGAGGCGCTCGGCCTCGCCGACGGGCAGGTGGATCGGGGCGGGCGCGGTCACGCGGTCGAGGTCGCTGACGGCCGGGTCGGCGGTCCCGCCGCCCAGCTCGACGAGCAGGTCGACGACGCGCTGCGCCGCGACCGCGGGCAGCAGCGGGTCCACGCCGCGCTCGAACCGCTTCGCGGCCTCGCTCGACAGCTTGTGGCGACGCGACGTGCGCGCGACCGTCACGGGGTCGAAGTGGGCGGCCTCGACGAGCACCGCCGTCGTCTCCGGCCCGACCTCCGACGAGGCACCGCCCATGACGCCGGCGAGACCCAGCACGCGCGCGCCGCGCGCACCGTCGGGGCTGTCGGTGATGAGCAGGTCCTCCGGGTCGAGCGGGCGGTCCACGTCGTCGAGCGTCGTGAGCCGCTCGCCCGGGGCGGCGCGCCGCACCACGACGGGGGCCGCGACCTTCTCGAGGTCGTACGCGTGCAGCGGCTGCCCGAGGTCGAGCATGACGTAGTTCGTCACGTCGACCGCGAGCGAGATGGGCCGCATGCCCGACGCCGTGAGGCGGCGCTGCATCCACGCGGGCGTCTGCGCCGCGGGGTCGAGCCCGCGCACGACGCGCGTGACGAACCGGTCGCACCCGACGACGCCGTGGACCGGCGCCGCGTCGTCGACCTCGACGGGGAAGCCGTCGGGCGTCGCCGCGGGCGGGGGCGTGGGCAGGGAGCCGGGCAGGCCCGGGTCCGTGAAGCGCGCGCCCGTCGAGTGCGAGAACTCGCGGGCGACACCGCGGTAGGAGAACGCGTACCCGCGGTCGGGCGTCACGTTGATCTCGAGCACCTCGTCGCCGAGCCCGAGCAGCGCGACCGCGTCCTGCCCCGGGGTGAGGTCCTCGGCCGCGTACCCGAGCCGCGGCAGCACGATGATGCCGTCGTGGTCCTCGCCGAGGCCGAGCTCGCGCTGCGAGCAGATCATGCCGTCGGACACGTGCCCGTACGTCTTGCGGCTCGCGATGGGGAACGGACCGGGCAGGACGGAGCCCGGCAGCGCGACCACGACGAGGTCGCCCGGCGCGAAGTTGTGCGCGCCGCACACGATGCCGCGCGCACCGCCCGCCGGCATGTCTGCCGGCTCGACGCCCTTGATCTCGGCGGCGTTGTGCTCCGGCCCGACGTCGACCAGGCACCAGTTGATCGTCTTGCCGTTCTTCTGCGGCTCGGGCGTCATCTCGAGGACGCGCCCGACGACGAGGGGACCCGTCGCGGCCGCGCCGTGGATCGCCTCCTCCTCCAGGCCGACGCGGACGAGGTCGGCGGCGAGCCGCTCGGCGGTGAGCCCCGCGGGCAGCTCGACGTGGTCGCCCAGCCAGTCGATGGCGACGTACGGCATCAGATCTCCGTTCCGAACTGGGCGGAGAAGCGCACGTCGCCCTCCACCATGTCGTGCATGTCCGCGATCCCGTGGCGCAGCATGAGCGTGCGCTCGATGCCCATGCCGAACGCGAAGCCCGAGTACTCGTCGGGGTCGACCCCGACGGACCGCAGCACGTTCGGGTTGACCATGCCGCAGCCGCCCCACTCGATCCAGCCCGGCCCGCCCTTCTTCTGGGGGAACCACAGGTCCATCTCGGCGCTCGGCTCGGTGAACGGGAAGTACGCGGGCCGCAGGCGCGTGCGCGCGTCCGGGCCGAACATCGCGCGCGCGAACGCGTCGAGCGTGCCGAGCAGGTGCGCCATGGTCAGGCCCTTGTCGATCGCCAGGCCTTCGACCTGGTGGAAGACGGGCGTGTGCGTCGCGTCGAGCGCGTCCGTTCGGAACGTCTTGCCCGGGCACGCCACGTACAGCGGCACGCCGCGCTCGAGCAGCGAGCGGGCCTGGACCGGCGACGTGTGGGTGCGCAGCACGAGGTTCGACGGCTCCGCGCCGTCCTCGCCGTCGGGGCCGGCGACGTAGAACGTGTCCTGCATCTGGCGCGCGGGGTGGTCCACGCCGAAGTTCAGGGCGTCGAAGTTGAACCACTCCGCCTCGACCTCGGGGCCCTCCGCGATCTCCCAGCCCATGCCGACGAAGAAGTCCGCGACGCGCTCCTGCAGCGTCTCGAGCGGGTGCCGCGCGCCCGCGGGGACGCGGTCCACGGGCAGCGTGACGTCCACGGCCTCCTCGACGAGGACGCGCTCGTCGCGCTCGGCCTCGAGCTCGGCCTGGCGCGCGGCGAGGGCCTGGTTGAGCCGGCCGCGCAGCGGGCCGAGGAGCTTGCCCGCGGTCTTCTTGTCCGCGGGGGCGAGCGAACCGATCTGGCGGTTCGCGAGCGCGAGCGGGCTGCGGTCGCCCGCGTGCTCGGTGCGCACGCGCTTGAGCGCGTCGAGGTCGCCGGCCGCGGCGACGGCGGCGAGCGCGGCGTCGAGCGCGCGCTGCAGCGCGTCGGCGTCAAGCGGGGAGGGTCCGGTGGTGGTGTCCGGTCCGCCGTCGCCCGCGTGGGGGGTGACGACGTCGGCGTCAGGGCTGGACATGCGTGCCTTCCTGGCGAGGGCGGGACTGCGGGGAGCGGACGACGGCCGGCGTCGACCCGCGGCACGCGCCGCTCGGGGCGGGGCGTGCGGGGCGCGCACGTGCGCGCGTCGCCGTCATTCTAGGGCGCCCGTCCGGGCCAGGACCCGTCCCGCCACGAGGCGGGCGGGGAGCACGCGTCAGTCGCGCGGGCCCGTGACGGGCCCGGGAAATCGACGACCACCGCGCAGGCTCATGCGGCCCATCCTCGCACAGGCGTCTCCGGGCGCGGCCGGAGGGTGGTCCCGCTCAGCGCGCGGCGGGCCCGAGCGGCAGGGTCCGCAGCGTCCGGTGCACCGGGTGCCCCGAGGCGTCGCCGAGGTCGGACTCGACGAGGTGCAGCGCGTCGGTCGTCCACCCCGGGCCGGCGTACACGGCGAGGGCCGCGGCGGGCGCGGCGAGCGGGTCGCCCGCGGTGCGGTCGGGACGGGTCGCGCCGCGACCGCGCGCCCGGCGGTTCGCCTGGCGCGCCCCGGCCGCGGCCCGCGCGACGGTGAGGTGCGCGCGCTGCCGGGGACGGCGGTCCACCCGGACGCCCGCGTCGCCCGCCGCCTCGGCGACCGCGGCGCTCAGCGCCCGCAGGGCGTCGGCGCCGTCCCCGCCGACGCCGACCCACAGGACGCGGCGGTCGAACACGCCCGCGCCCCGCAGCCGGAGGTCGAGCGGCGCGGCCTCGTGCGCGACCGGCTCGAGCGCCGCCGCGAGGTCGGGGACGGCCCCCTCTGGCACGTCGCCGAAGAACGACACCGTGAGGTGCCACAGCTCGGGGGACGTCCAGCGGACGAGCGGTGCGCCGTCGGGCCGGCGGGCCTCCTGGGCGTGCGCGTCCGCGAGGGCGAGCGCGAGGTGGTCGAGCGCCGCGGCGCTCGGGTAGAGCGCGGCGAACAGCCTCACGCGCCGCCCTCCGGGACGGCGCCCGGGCCTCGGGCGGGCCGGTGCGCGCGGCTGGAGGCGTAGAGGCAGACCGTCGCCGCCGTCGCGAGGTTCAGGGACTCGGCCCGGCCACGGATCGGCACGCGCACGACGGCGTCGGCCAGCGCGCGGTCCTCCGGGGGCAGCCCCCACGCCTCGTTCCCGAAGACCCACGCGGTCGGCGCGGCGAGGTCGACCGGGCGCTCCGTACCGGCGCCCGCGGTGCCGGCCACGTCGAGCAGGTCGTCGAGGTCGAGGTCCCCCGCGCCGTCGGCGGCGAGGACCGCGAGCCCCGCGCCGCGCAGCGCGGCCACGGCCTCGGCCAGGCTCACGCCCGTGACGACCGGGAGGTGGAAGAGCGACCCGGCCGTCGACCGCACGACCTTCGGGTTGTGCACGTCGACGCTCTCGCCGGCGAGCACGACGGCGTCGGCCCCGGCGGCGTCCGCCGCGCGGACCACGGTCCCCGCGTTGCCCGGGTCCCGGACCGTCGCGAGCACCGCGACGAGCGCCGGGCGGTCGCGCCGCGCGAGCGTCGCGACGACGTCCTGCAGCCGCGGCGCGTCCGCACGCACGACGGCGAGCACGCCCTGCGCGTCGGCGCTCATCGCCGCCAGCACCTCGGGCGTCGCGCCGTGCACGTGCAGCCCGGCCGCGCGCGCGTCGGCGACGATCTCCGGGTGCCGGTCCGCTGCGGCGGGCGTGACGTAGACGTCACGGACCCGGTCGGAGGCGTGCCGGACCGCCTCGCGGACGCCCTGCGGGCCCTCCACGAGGAGCTGTCCGTGCCGTGAACGCGCCGGACGCCCGGCCAGCGCACGGACCGCCTTGACCCGGTCGCTGCGAGGATTCGTCAGCGTGGGGTCGAGCGGGCCGGGCGCCGGACGGGCGTCCGTGGCCGACGGGCGGCCGGGCGAGGCGCTGGTCAGGCTGCGGCCTTGGGCGCGTTGACGTCCTCGGGGAGCGCGTCCTTCGCGACCTGGACGAGCGCGTTGAACGCCGCCACGTCGTTGACCGCGAGCTCCGCGAGCAGGCGACGGTCGACCTCGACACCCGCGGCCTTGAGGCCCTGGATGAGGCGGTTGTACGTCAGGCCCTGGGCGCGCGACGCAGCGTTGATGCGCTGGATCCACAGCTTGCGGAAGTCGCCCTTGCGCGCCTTGCGGTCACGGTAGGAGTAGACGAGGGAGTGGGTGACCTGCTCCTTCGCCTTGCGGTAGAGGCGCGAGCGCTGGCCGCGGTAGCCGCTGGCGCGCTCGAGGGTCGTACGGCGCTTCTTCTGGGCGTTGACCGCCCGCTTCACGCGTGCCACGTGATGCTCCTTGCAGTTCGGGGCTCAGGGGTGAGCCGGTCGGTGGCGGGTCCCGCCACCTGCCGGGTCACTTGCCGAGCAGCTTCTTGATGGACTTGACGTCGGCGGGCGAGACCACCTGGTCGGCAGCGAGGCGGCGCTTGCGCTTGGTCGCCTTGTGCTCGAGGTAGTGACGGGCGTTGGTCTGCTCGCGCATGACCTTCCCGGAACCCGTGATGCGGAAGCGCTTCTTGGCACCCGAGTGCGTCTTGTTCTTCGGCATGACTGCCGTCTCTCCTTGTGTCCGGTCAGCCACCTCGCGGTGGCCGACGTGTTCGGGTCCGGGCCGGTGGGCCCGGACCCCGAGCAGGGTCCGTCCGTGGTGCCGGTGTCAGCCGGCCTTGCCGCGCGGCGTCGGCTTGGGTGCCGGCTTGGGCGCGGGGCGCGGGGCGCCCGGCTTCGGCGCGGCGGGCCGGGGTGCTGCGGGCTTCGCGCCGTCCGACGACGCGGGCGAGGCCGCGGGCGTCGGGCGCGGCGCCGCCGGCTTCGAGTCCGCGGCCGGCCGAGCCGCGGGACGCGGGGCAGGAGCCGACCGCGGAGCCGGAGCAGACCGCGGAGCCGGAGCCGACCGCGGAGCCGGAGCCGACCGCGGAGCCGGAGCGGAGCGCGGAGCCGGAGCGGCCTGCGCCGGGGCCTCGGCCGGGGCGTGCTCCTCGACCGGGGCGGCGGCCTCGACCGCGGCCGTGGTCTCCGTCGCCTCGACCGCGCCGGTGGCCTCGACGGTCTGCGTCTCGACCGTCTCGGGCTCGTCGGTCACGTCCGCGTCGTCGCCGGAGCGCGCAGCGGCGCGCTGGGCGGACTTGGTGAGACGCGGCTCGGCCTCCTGCGCGCGCTTGCGCTGCTCGCTCTTGGCGTCGGCCTTCTTCTTCACCGGACCGAGCACCATGGTCATGTTGCGCCCGTCCTGCTTCGGCATGGACTCCACGAAGCCGAGCTCCGCGACGTCGTCCGCGAGGCGCTGGAGCAGGCGGACACCCATCTCGGGGCGCGACTGCTCACGGCCGCGGAACATGATCATGACCTTGACCTTGTCGCCCGCCGCGAGGAAGCGCTCGACGTGGCCCTTCTTGGTGCCGTAGTCGTGCGGGTCGATCTTCAGGCGGAAACGGATCTCCTTGAGGACCGTGTTCGCCTGGTTGCGCCGCGCCTCACGCGCCTTCATGTCGGACTCGTACTTGAACTTGCCGAAGTCCATGAGCTTGGCGACGGGGGGCCGGGCGTCCGGGGCGACCTCGACGAGGTCGAGGTCCGCGTCCTGGGCAAGGCTCAGGGCAACCTCGGTGCGGACGACGCCGACCTGCTCCCCGCCGGGACCGATGAGTCGGACCTCGGGGACGCGGATCCGATCGTTGATGCGAGGCTCGCTGATGTGATGCTCCTAGGAAGTCGTCGGTAGACCGCCCGGACACGAAGAAGGCCTCCGTCCCTGGCGCAGGGCGGAGGCCATCAGGTCGGGACGTCACGCGAACGCGACGACCACGGCGGAACGGTCCCCGAGGGGCTCGCTCCGGACCAGGACCCGGCCTCTGTCGCGACGTGAGTCGGCGGTCGAAGCCCGGGTGGGATGTCATCCACTTGCGCACCCGCACGTCTTCCCCACCACCCGGAACCGGGCAGTACGGACACGAACGGGTCGGTCAGCTGTCAAGGATAGCAGAGCGGGCGTGCAGGTCGAGCCGAGCGCACCCGTGGACATCTGATTCGATCCATCAATGGAACTCTTCCAGAATAGAGGGGTAGAGTGGGAGCCATGACCACAGGAGCGACGTCGACCGCGGGCACCGGCCTCGAGGACGGGCCCCGCCGCGCACGCCACGAGAGCGAGCTGCGCGACCACGGCCTGCGCGTCACCGCCGCACGCCTCGCCGTGCTCGACGCCGTCGAGGTGCAGCAGCACGCGGACGCCGACGACGTGCTGCGCGCCGCGCGCACGGCGCTGGGCTCCGTCTCCGTCCAGGCCGTCTACGACGTCCTGCACACGCTCACCGACAAGGGGCTCGTGCGCCGCATCGAGCCGGCCGGGCACCCGGCCCGCTACGAGCGCCGGCTCGGTGACAACCACCACCACGTGGTGTGCCGGGGCTGCGGCGCCGTCGCCGACGTGGACTGCACCGTGGGCCACGCCCCGTGCCTCACCCCCAGCAGCACCGCGGGGTTCCGGATCGACACCGCCGAGGTGACGTTCTGGGGACTCTGCCCGGACTGCGCCGACTGACCCCGCACCACCCGCTCCGGGGCCTCGTGCACCCGGAGCGCGTCCGTTTCCTCACGGATGCACTGTTTGAGAACGCCAGACGAGCCGTACCCGCGGCTCACGGAAGGAGACCCATGACCGCCCCCTTCACCACGACGAACGCCGGCGCGCCCGTCGCCTCGGACGCCCACTCGCAGTCCGTCGGCGCCGACGGCCCGATCGTCCTGCACGACCACTACCTCGTCGAGAAGCTCGCCCAGTTCAACCGCGAGCGCGTCCCGGAGCGCGTCGTGCACGCCAAGGGCGGCGGTGCGTTCGGCACGTTCACCGTGACCCAGGACGTCAGCGCGTACACCCGCGCGGCGCTGTTCCAGCCCGGCACGACGACCGAGATGCTCGCGCGCTTCTCCTCCGTCGCCGGCGAGCAGGGCTCGCCCGACACCTGGCGCGACCCTCGCGGCTTCGCGCTGAAGTTCTACACGACCGAGGGCAACTACGACCTCGTCGGCAACAACACGCCCGTGTTCTTCCTGCGCGACGGCATCAAGTTCCCCGACTTCATCCGGTCGCAGAAGCGCCTGCCCGGCTCGAACCTGCGCGACAACGACATGCAGTGGGACTTCTGGTCCCTCTCCCCCGAGTCGGCGCACCAGGTGACCTGGCTGATGGGTGACCGCGGCCTCCCGTCGAGCTGGCGCCACATGGACGGGTTCGGCTCGCACACCTACCAGTGGATCAACGCGGCGGGCGAGCGGTTCTGGGTCAAGTACCACTTCAAGACCCAGCAGGGCATCAAGAACCTCACGGCGGACGAGGCCTCGCAGCTCGCCGGGTCGGACTCTGACCACCACATCCGCGACCTGTACGAGCACATCGAGGGGGGCGACTTCCCGCGCTGGACGCTCTCGGTCCAGGTCATGCCGTACGAGGACGCCAAGACCTACCGGTTCAACCCGTTCGACCTCACGAAGGTGTGGCCGCACGCCGACTACCCGCTGATCGAGGTGGGCGTCATGGAGCTGAACCGCAACCCGGAGAACTACTTCGCGCAGATCGAGCAGGCGACGTTCGCGCCGAGCAACTTCGTCCCGGGCATCGCGACGAGCCCGGACAAGATGCTCCTCGCGCGCATCTTCTCCTACGCCGACGCCCACCGGTACCGCGTGGGCACGAACCACGCCCAGCTCCCGGTGAACGCGCCCCACGCGGCCGCCGAGGCCGGTCACTCGTACGCGAAGGACGGGTCGATGCGCTACTCGTTCTCGTCGGCGACCACGCCGGTGTACGCGCCGAACAGCCAGGGCGGCGCACACGCCGACCCGGCCCGCGCCGCGGAGTCCGCCGGCTGGGAGGCCGACGGCGAGCTGACGCGCAGCGCCGCGACGCTGCACCCGGAGGACGACGACTTCGGCCAGGCGGGCACGCTCTACCGCGAGGTCTTCGACGACGCCGCCCGCGCGCGCTTCCTCGAGACGATCACGGGCCACGTCGGCGCCGTGCGCAGCGAGGACATCCGCGAGCGCGCCGTGCAGTACTGGACGTACGTCGACGCGAACCTCGGTCGCGACCTGCGCGCGGCCCTCGCCGCCGCGGACGCCCCGCTCGAGGGTGGCCAGCCCGGGACGGCCGCGGAGCCGGTCCGCGTCTGACCCGTCGTGGTCGCCCTGCGGGGCGGTCGCACCCGTCGGCCGTCGCCCCTCGCCGGGGCGGCGGCCGACGTCGTCCCCGGCCCGGGGCGCGTCGGCCGTCCTTCCCGCGCACCGGGCCACCGCTCCCCCCGCCGGATGGAAAGATGGTCGCCATGAGTACCGAGAACGCCGCCGTGCCCGACCCCACTACCGACGCGGTGCGCGACATCGCCGACGTGGCCGCCGTGGAGGTCATCACGTCCGCGGCCGTCCACCTCATGAGCGCCGCCGCCGTCAAGTGCGGGCTCGCGGAGGACGCGCAGGAGCAGGGCCACCTCGACCTGGACGAGGCGCGCAAGCTCATCAACGCGCTCGCCGCGCTCGTCACGGCGAGCGCCCCCGACATCGGCAACCAGCACGCCCGCTCGCTCCGCGACGGGCTGCGCTCGCTCCAGCTGGCCTTCCGCGAGGCGTCGGTCTACCCGGACGCCCCGGGCGAGGGGCCGGGCGAGAAGTACACGGGCGCCGTGAGTTGAGCACGCCCCCGGTCCCGCCCCCGCACGGCGGTCCCGTGGGCCCACCGCAGCCGCCCGAGAGCGTGCCGCGGGGCACCCCGGCCGACGCGGTCCCGACGGCCCGACCGGGCGCCGTCGGGCCGCCGTCGTTCGCGCCGGCGACGGCCGGCCCCGGGGGTGCCGCACCCGGCGCGGCGTCCGCCACGGCCACCGCGCCGGGCGACGGCGCACCGGCGAGCGACGACGCCGCGGCGGCCCGGCCTCGACGGCGTCGCGGGGCCGTGGTCGCGATCGTCGTGCTCGCGCTGGCCCTCGCCGCGGCGCTGGGCGTCGGCGCGTACCTCTGGCTCACCACGACGCGCTGGCAGGAGACGAGCGCCGGGTGGGAGGCGCAGGCGCGCGGGCTCGGGCAGGACGTCGCGCAGCTGCGCACCGAGCTCGACGGCGCGAACGCGGAGCTCGAGTCCGCGCGCACCCAGCTCACCGCCGCCCAGGACCGCATCAGCGACCTCGCCAACGAGAAGGCCCAGCTGGGCGACGAGAACGAGGCGTCCCAGCAGTACCTGGACTACCAGAGCCGGGTCTCGGACGCAGCGGGCAAGGTCGCGGCCGCGCTCGGGCAGTGCACGACGGCGCAGACGCAGCTCATCGGGTACCTCAACAACCGGGACGCCTACGACCCCGCCGACATCGACCGGTTCGCCGACCAGGTCGGGGTGCTCTGCCAGGAGGCCACCGACGCGAACGCCCAGCTCCAGCAGGAGCTCGCCGGATGACGGGCCGCCCGTCCCGGCGCGCGGCGGTGCGCGTCCTCGGCTCGCTGCTCGGGCTGTCGCTCGCGGGCGGCTCGCTCGGCGCGTGCGGCGTCCTGCCGGAGCTTCCCGAGCCGGTGCCGGGCTCGGTCGTGCCGTCGCTCGTGGCGCCCGACGACCCGGCCGGCTCGGAGAACCTCTCCCCCGACGGGTTCGACGCCGTCCAGCGCATGGCCGTGCGCATCCGCAACGTCCGGTGCGACGGCCTGTCCACCGGCTCGGGGTTCGCCGTCGACTCCCGGACCCTCATCACCAACAAGCACGTGGTCGACTCGTCGCGCTCGCTCCAGCTCCTCACCTACGACGGGCGCGACATCGCCGCCCAGACGGCGAGCGTGGCCGGTCTGGCGGACCTCGCGATCGTCCGGACCGCGGAGGACCTCCCGTCCGCCCCGACCCTGGCCGCCGCCGACCCGGCGCCCGGCGACGCGGTGACGGTCGTCGGGTACCCCGAGGGCGGGCGGCTCACCGTGACGCAGGGGTCGGTCATCGGCACGACGACGGACCCGCTGCACGAGAACCTCGGCGAGGTGCTCGTCACCGACGCCCCCGTCGAGCCCGGCAGCTCCGGGTCCGCCGCGCTCAACGAGGCGGGCGAGGTGATCGGCGTGGTCTACGCGAAGACGTCGACGGAGAAGTCGCTCCTCGTGCCCGTGAGCACCCTCCAGACGATGCTCGGCGACGAGTCCGCGTTCACGGGCCTCCCGGAGTGCGACGCCTGACCCGTCCCGGCGTCCGCGCACCGACGGCCTCGACGGCGAGGCGGTGCGCGCGGTTCCCGCGCGCACCGGGGGCCCCAGGTCTACCCTTCGTGCCATGAGCACACACGCGAGCTCGGACACGCCCCCCGTCGACCCGGCGCACATCACCCACGCGGCACGCGACACGCTCACCGTGCGTCGCGTCTTCGGGGAGTCGTACGAGCGGGACGGCACGCTCGTCATCCCCGTCGCGACGGTCTGGGGCGGCACGGGCTCGGGCTGGGGGTCCGGCACCGGCGAGCTCTCCGGCAAGGGAGCCGCGGACTGGCGGCGTCGCGTCGGTGCGGCGGCACGCGGGGCGGACGCCGGTCCCGGCGACGGCACCGCGGACGGTGGCTCGTCGTCCGACCCGGGCTCCGGCAACGCCGGGGGCGAGGCGGGCGGCGAGGGCTCGGGCGGTGGCGGCGGGTTCGGGGTGCGCGTCGTCGCGAAGGGCGTCTACGTCGTCGACGACGCGGGCGTGCGCTGGCAGCCCGCCCTCGACCTCAACCGCGTGATCCTGGGCGGCCAGGCCCTGGGCGCGGTCGTGGCGTTCTCGGCCGCGCTCGCGTGGGGCCTCAGCCGCCTGCGCCGGCGCTGAGCCCGGGCAGCGCTGCCCGCCGATCCGTTTCGGCCGGCGCGTCCGCGCGGGCGGTCCGGGTCGGAGGGCCGCCTCAGTCGGCCCGGCCGACGCGGAGCTCGAGCCCGTCGACGCGCTCGGACACCACCGCGTCCGTCGCGAGCGCGGCGTTGACCTGCCCGAGCACGGCGTCGAGACCGGCGCGGTCGAGGCCGGCGTCGATGCGCAGGACCACCGCGACCTCGGCCCGGCGGCCCGGCTCGGCCCAGACGCGCGCGACGTGCGGCACGCCCGCGAGCGACCCCTGCACGGCGGCGAGCACCTCCGGCACGACGACTCCGTCGACGACCGCGGGCGACCAGTCCTTGCCCTGCGCGAGCGCCCACACGGCCGGGCGCGGCACGAGCGCCGTGACCGGTCCAGCCGGGTCGAGCACGAGCAGCGACCAGTCCTCGCTCACGGCGGACAGCGCCGCGCGGCGCGCGTCCACCGGCACCGGCCGCGCGCTCGCGCGCCACGCCGCCATCGCCGCGACGGACGTGAACACGGGCAGCGCGCGGCGCCCGTCCGGCGCCTCGATGGCGACGACCCCGGCCGACGCCTCCTTGTCGACCGTGTGCCCGTGCTCGCCCTCGCCCGCGCTCTCGAGCTCGGCGAGGATCGGCACGAGCACGCGCGTCTCGCCGAGGCGCGCGACGACGTCGGACAGCGAGGCCGAGCCCGCGGCGTAGGCGTCGAGGAGCGCGGCGAGCGCGGGGTCGGCCGATCCGTCGTCGCCCGCGAAGCCGGAGGACGGCGGGAGCGCCTTGCCCGGGCCCGCGGGCTCGTGGTCGCTCGTCACGGCCGACCCGCGACGTCGAGCGCCTGCGGTAGCGTGAACGCGCCCGCGTAGAGGGCCTTGCCCACGATCGCGCCCTCGACGCCGGCCGGCACGAGCGAGCGCAGCGCCTCGAGGTCCTCGAGGCTGGAGATGCCGCCGGACGCGACGACAGGCGCGTCGGTGCGCGCCGCGACGTCGCGCAGCAGGTCGAGGTTCGGGCCGCGCAGCGTCCCGTCCTTGGTCACGTCGGTGACGACGTACCGCGCGCACCCGGCCGCCTCCAGGCGGTCGAGGACCTCCCAGAGGTCGCCGCCCTCCTGCGTCCACCCGCGCGCGGCGAGCGTGGTGCCGCGCACGTCGAGCCCGACCGCGATCGCGTCGCCGTGCTCCGCGATGACCTTCGCCGTCCACTCGGGGTTCTCGAGCGCCGCGGTGCCGAGGTTGACGCGGCGCGCGCCGGTGGCGAGCGCGCGCTCGAGCGACGCGTCGTCCCGGATGCCCCCGGACAGCTCGACCTGCACGTCGAGGCGCGCGACGACGTCGGCGAGCAGCTCCGCGTTGGAGCCGCGGCCGAACGCGGCGTCGAGGTCGACGAGGTGGATCCACTCCGCGCCGCCGGACTGCCAGTCGAGCGCGGCGGCGAGCGGGTCGCCGTACGAGGTCTCGGAGCCCGCCTCGCCCTGGACGAGGCGGACGGCCTGGCCGTCGGCGACGTCGACGGCGGGGAGCAGCACGAGGCGGTCGGTCACGAGGGTCTCCATCGGTGTAGGCGGTGGCGCGTCGCTCGCGCCGGGTGGTGCGCGCCGGGCGTGTGCCGCGTGCGCAGACGGTCAGAGCGAGCGGACCCAGTTCTCCAGCAGGGTCGCGCCGGCGTCGCCCGACTTCTCGGGGTGGAACTGCGTCGCGGACAGCGGGCCGTTCTCGACGGCCGCGACGAAGCGGCCACCGTGCTCGGACCACGTGACGAGCGGTCGGCGGACGGGCGAGTCCGCCGGGAGGTCCTGGCCGGTCGTGAACGACCGGGCCGCGTAGGAGTGCACGAAGTAGAAGCGCTCGCGCTCGACCCCGCGGAACAGCACGCTGCCCTCGGGCACGTCGACCGTGTCCCAGCCCATGTGCGGCACGACGTCGGCCTCCAGACGGTCGACGAGGCCCGCCCACTCCCCCAGACCGTCGGTGAGCGTCCCGTGCTCGTCGCCCTGCTCGAACATGACCTGCATGCCCACGCAGATCCCGAGGACGGGCCGCCCGCCGGCGAGCCGCCGACCGACGATCTCGTCGCCCCGCACGCCGCGCAGACCGGTCATGACCGCGGCGAACGCGCCGACGCCCGGGACGACGAGCCCGTCCGCGTCCTGCGCGCGCGCCCGGTCCGCCGTCAGCTCGACGTCCGCGCCGACGCGCTCGAGCGCGCGCACGGCCGAGCGGACGTTGCCGAACCCGTAGTCGAGCACGACGACGGACGGGCGGCGGGCGGTAGACGCCGCCGCGGTGGGCTCGGTCATGCGCCGTCCTTCCGTGCGCGCCGCGCCGCCGACGTGAGCAGGCGCATCGCCTTCCAGCGGGAGATCGACGAGCTCGCCACGACGCCGTCCTGGTCGGCGAGCGTCGTCGTGCCGGTGAGCAGGTCCTCGAGCGACTCGGGCGCACCGCCGAGCACGAGGCCCGGCGCGAGGGTGTCGCCCTGCACGCCGTCCGCCCAGCGCGTCATCGTGAGCTGCTCGCCGCTGCGCTCGACGAGCACGAGCGGCACGCCCTTGACGAGGGTCGTCAGGGCGGCGGCCGCGTGCGCGGGTGCGTCGCCCGCGGGGTCGCGCAGCACCGCCACGGCACCGACGTCGGTCGGCACGACGTCCGCCTCGACCTGCGCGAGCGAGCACGCCGCCGCGAGCGGCTCCGCGCCCGCGATCTGCGTGATGAGCGCCACGAGGTCGGGGACCGCCGAGGCCGTCAGCGACGAGAGGTCGTCGGGGATCTCGACGCCGTCCAGCGCGTCGTCGTCGTGCGTGCTCACAGGGCTCCCTTCGTGGACGGGACGCCCTCGACGCGCGGGTCCGGCGCGACGGCGGCGCGCAGCGCCCGGGCGAGCGCCTTGAACTGCGCCTCGACGATGTGGTGCGGGTCGCGGCCCGCGAGGACGCGCACGTGGATGCAGATGCCCGCGTGGTGGGCGATCGACTCGAGCACGTGCCGCGTGAGTGACCCCGTGAAGTGCCCGCCGATGAGGTGGTACTCCTGCCCCTCCGGCTCGCCCGAGTGCACGAGGTACGGCCGCCCGGACACGTCGACGACGGCGAGCGCGAGGGCCTCGTCCAGCGGGACCGTCGCGTCGCCGAAGCGCCCGATGCCCACCTTGTCGCCGAGCGCGACGCGCAGCGCCTCGCCGATCGTGATCGCGACGTCCTCCACCGTGTGGTGCGCGTCGATGTGGGTGTCCCCCGTCGCGACGACCTTGAGGTCGATGAGCGAGTGCTTGCCCAGCGCCGTGAGCATGTGGTCGTAGAACGGGACGGTCGTCGAGATCTCGGTCCGTCCGGTCCCGTCGAGGTCGAGCTCGACGAGCACGCTCGACTCGGACGTCGCGCGCTCGATGCGCGCGGTGCGCTTCACAGTCCTGCCACCTCCACGAGGGCCTGACGGAAGGCCCTCATCTCGTCGCCGGTGCCGATCGACACCCGCAGCCAGCCGTCGGGACCAGTCTCCCGGATGAGCACGCCCCGCTCCAACAACGCCGCCCAGACCGCGTGCCGGTCCGCGAACGTGCCGAACAGGACGAAGTTGGCGTCGGACTCCGCGACCTCGACCGGACGACCGTCCGGGTGCCGCAGCGAGCGCAGCCACGCGACGGTCTCGTCGCGGCGCTCGCGCAGCGCGGAGACCTGCGCGAGCAGCTCGCCCGAGTGCGCGAGGGCCGCGCGCGCGACCGCCTGCGTCACGGCCGACAGGTGGTACGGCAGGCGCACGACGCGCAGCGCGTCGACGAGCTCGCGCGACGCCGCGAGGTACCCGACGCGGGCGCCCGCGAGCGCGAACGCCTTGGACATCGTGCGCGTCACCGCGAGGTTCGGGTAGCGCTCGAGCAGCTCGAGCGCCGACGGCGTCCCGGCGCGCCGGAACTCGCCGTACGCCTCGTCGACGACGACGACGGCGGGCGCCTCCTGCCCGCCGGGGAGCGGGACGCGCACCGCGAGCGCCGCCTCGCACACCGCCTCGACGGTCGCGGCAGGCAGCGCCGTGCCGGTCGGGTTGTTCGGGCTCGCGAGCAGGACGACGGACGGCTGCTCGCGCGCGATCACCTCGCGGGCGTGCTCCGGGTCGAGCGTGAAGTCCTCCGCGCGGCGCCCGACGACCCAGGCCGTGTGCGTGTCGCGCGCGTACTCCGGGTACATCGAGTACGTCGGCGCGAAGGAGACGGCCGTGCGCCCCGGGCCGCCGAAGGCCTGCAGCACGTGGAGCATGATCTCGTTCGAGCCGTTCGCCGCCCAGAGCTGCTCCGCCCCCAGCACGACGCCCGCCTCCGTCCCGAGGTAGGCGGCGAGGTCGGTGCGCAGGCCGAGGAAGTCGCGGTCGGGGTAGCGGTTCAGCCCGGTGGCGGCGTCGTGCACCGCGCGCGTGATGGTCGCGACGACGGCCTCGCTCGGCGCGTGCGGGTTCTCGTTGACGTTGAGCAGGACCGGGACGTCGAGCTGCGGCGCACCGTACGGCTCGACGCCGGCGAGCTCGGGGCGCAGCGGGAGCAGGGGTCGTCCCGCGACGGAGGGTGGGGTCACTCCCCCAGTCTACGAAGCGTGGGCGCGCGGCCGCCCGTGACGTCCGGCACGCGGGCACCCGGGACGACCGGCACGCGGCGGTCCCCCAGGCCGGTCGGCGCGCGGTCGGCCGGGACGGTCGGCCTCGCCGGCGAGAGGCGGAGGTCCCGACCTGGGCGGACGTCGGTCGCCGGTCCGGCCGTCCGGGGCGCCGGAGCGGCGTCGCGCGCGTAGCGTCGAGAGGGAAGGGAGGACCGTCGGCAGGGTCCTCCTGGCCCTCTCCCCGAGAAAACGAGGTGATCCCCGTGTCCGCCATGCGTGCCGCCGTCGTCCGCTCGTTCACCGACCCGCTGGTCGTCGAGGAGCTCGACGTCCCGTCGCCCGGGCCCCACGAGGCCCTGGTCAAGGTCGACTACACCGGCGTGTGCCACACGGACCTGCACGCCGCGCACGGCGACTGGCCGGTCAAGCCCGCTCCCCCGTTCGTGCCGGGCCACGAGGGCGTCGGCACGGTCGTCGCGGTCGGCGACCAGGTCACGCGCGTGCGCGTGGGCGACACGGTCGGCAACGCCTGGCTGTGGAGCGCGTGCGGCGAGTGCGAGTACTGCGAGACGGGCTGGGAGACGCTGTGCCCGCAGCAGAAGAACGGCGGCTACTCGGTCGACGGCTCGTTCGGCCAGTACATGCTCGTCGACTCGCGGTACTGCCCGGTGATCCCCGACGGGGTCGACCTCTCCGCCGTCGGGCCGATCCTGTGCGCCGGCGTCACCGTCTACAAGGGGCTCAAGGTCACGGACACCCAGCCCGGCGAGTGGGTGCTGGTCTCCGGGATCGGCGGCCTCGGGCACATCGCGGTGCAGTACGCGGTCGCGATGGGCCGCCGCGTCGCCGCGGTGGACGTCGACGACGAGAAGCTCGCGCTCGCGCGCAAGCACGGCGCGGAGGTGACGGTGAACGCGGCGACGTCGCCCGACGCGGCGGCCGAGATCCGCGAGAAGACGGGCGGCGGCGTCCACGGCGCGCTCGTCACCGCCGTCAACGCGCACGCGTTCCCGCAGGCCGTGGGGGCGCTGCGCCGCGGTGGCACGGTCTCGCTCGTCGGCCTGCCGCCGGAGAAGTTCCCGCTCGACATCTTCACGACCGTCCTCTTCGGCCTGACCGTGCGCGGGTCGATCGTCGGGACGCGCAAGGACATGGCGGAGGCGCTCGACTTCTTCGCGCGCGGCAAGATCAGCCCGACGTACACCGTGCGTCCGCTCGACGACATCAACGCGATCTTCGCCGAGATGGAGGAGGGCCGGATCGACGGGCGCGTCGTCATGGACATGCGCTCCTGACGTCGCGCCGCTGCCGCTCGCGTCGTCCCGGCCCGTGACCCCGACCGGGTCGCGGGCCGGGGCTGTGCACGACGGCCCGAGGGTCGGCGGGTGCGCCTACGATCGTGCGGGTGAGCCCCACCGACCCGTACGCCGACCTGCCCTTCGACCCGGCCGACGAGCCGCCGCTCGACGAGCCCGCCGACCCGTTCGGCGACCCGTGGGCGGGCGCGGCGCCGCAGGCACCGGCCGGCGCGGCTCCCGCCGCGCGCACGGCCGGCGGCGAGGTCCCGGGCACGGGCGCTCGGGGCGGCGACCCCACGCCCGACCCCACGCCCGTTCCTGCGGCCGACGGCGGCGAGGCCGCCAAGCGCGCCAAGCTCGCCATGCTGCGCGGCCTCCTCGACGGGCAGTCGCTGCGCGAGGACGCCGAGACCGCGCTGCGCGCCCTCGTGGGGCGCGACGACGCGACGCTGCGCGAGGACCAGTGGCGCGCGATCGAGGCGCTCGTGGCGTTCCGCCGTCGTGCGCTCGTCGTGCAGCGCACCGGGTGGGGCAAGTCGGCCGTGTACTTCGTGGCGACCCGGCTGCTGCGGGACCGCGGCGCCGGCCCGACGGTGATCGTGTCCCCGCTCCTCGCGCTCATGCGCGACCAGATCTCGGCCGCCGCACGCGCCGGGATCAAGGCGGTGACGATCAACTCTGCGAACGTCACCGAGTGGGACGACGTCCACCGCGCGATCGCGGACGGCGAGGTGGACGTCCTCCTGTGCTCGCCGGAGCGGCTCAACAACCCCGGCTTCCGCGACGAGGTCCTCCCCCGGCTCGCGGCCGACGCGGGCCTCGTCGTCATCGACGAGGCGCACTGCATCTCGGACTGGGGCCACGACTTCCGGCCGGACTACCGGCGCATCCGCACCCTGCTCGCCGACCTGCCGCCCGGCATCCCGGTGCTCGCGACGACCGCGACGGCGAACGAGCGCGTGACCGCCGACGTCGCGGAGCAGCTCGGCGTCACGGCGGCGCACGCCGCGGGCGGGGCCGTCGGCGACGCCGCGGGCGGTGCGGCCCACGAGGACGTCCTGGTCCTGCGCGGCGGCCTGGACCGCGAGTCGCTGCACCTCGCCGTGCTGCGCCTGCCCGACCAGCCGACGCGCGTCGCGTGGCTCGTCGAGGCGCTCCAGGACGTCGACGGCTCGGGGATCGTGTACTGCCTCACCGTCTCCGCCGCCGAGCAGGTCGCGAGCCAGCTCCGCGCCGCCGGTCTCGCCGTGGCGTCGTACACGGGCCAGACGGACCCCGCCGAGCGCGAGCGGCTCGAGGAGGACCTCAAGGAGAACCGTGTCAAGGCGCTCGTCGCGACCTCCGCGCTCGGGATGGGCTTCGACAAGCCGGACCTGGCCTTCGTCGTCCACCTCGGGGCGCCGAGCTCGCCCATCGCGTACTACCAGCAGGTCGGGCGCGCGGGCCGTGGCGTGGACTCGGCCGTCGTGGTGCTCCTGCCGGGCGAGGAGGACCGCCGCATCTGGGAGTGGTTCGCGTCCACCGCGTTCCCGCCCCAGGACCAGGTGCGGGCGACCCTCGACGCCCTCGGCGCGGGCGGCACGCAGTCCGTCGCGCAGCTCGAGACGCAGGTCGACCTCAAGCGGTCACGCCTCGAGGGCATGCTCAAGGTGCTCGACGTCGACGGCGCGGTCCGGCGCGTCAAGGGCGGCTGGGAGGCGACGGGCGAGCCCTGGACGTACGACGCCGAGCGCTATGCGCGCGTCGACGCCACGCGCTCGGCCGAGCAGCAGGCGATGCTCGACTACGAGGCCACCGACGGGTGCCGCATGGCGTTCCTGCGCGCCGCGCTCGACGACCCGGAGCTCGAGGACGGGTGGCGGTGCGGCCGTTGCGACACGTGCGGCGGCGTGACGCTGCCCGCGCTCCCCGACGCGGAGGCCGTCGCCGCCGCGCGCGCCGACATGGACCGCCCCGGCGTCGAGGTCGTGGCCCGTCGGCAGTGGCCGAGCGGTATGGACCGCCTGGGGCTCGACCTGCGCGGGCGCCTGGGTGCGGACGAGCTCGCGGAGACCGGGCGCGCGGTCGCGCGCCTCGACGGGCTCGGCTGGTCCGCGCCGCTGCGCGAGCTCTTCGCGGCCACGACGCCCGACGGCGACACCCCCGTCGCGCTCCGGCGCGCCGCCGCGCGCGTCCTCGACGACTGGGCGGAGCTCTACGAGTCCGCCCCGCAGCCGGACCTGGGGACCGGGGCCGACGACGACACCCCCGACGGCACCGCGCCGGCCGAGCGGCGGCTCCTCGTGGACGGCGTCGTCGCGGTCCGCTCCGCGACGCGTCCGCGGCTCACGTTCCACCTGGCGAACGGGCTCGCGAGCTACCTCGGCAAGCCGCTCATCGGCGCGGTCGGGCCGGCCCCGGGCCGCGAGGAGCCGGGCCGGCACGACGTGAACTCCGCGACGCGCCTCGCGGGCGTCGCGGGCCGCCTCCAGCTCGAGCTGTCGGACGCGGCGCGCGCGGGTCTCGCCGGTCGCCGCGTGCTGCTCGTCGACGACTACACCGAGTCGGGCTGGACCCTCACGGTCGCGGCGCGCCTGCTGCGCCGCGCCGGGGCGGCGGCGGTGCACCCGTTCGTGCTCGGGGTGCGCTGACGCGGACGCGCCAGACACCGGGCCGCGTCACCAGCGCAGGCGCAGCTCGGTGTACGTCGTGTCCACGAAGCCGAGCGAGCGGTAGAGCGGCTCGCCCTCCGGCGTCGCGTGCAGGGACACGGAGTCCGCGCCCGCCGTGCGGGCCCAGTCGAGCGCCGCTCCGACGCACGCGCGCCCGAACCCCCGGCCGCGGTCGGCCGGGTGCGTGCAGACGTTCGACAGGTGCGCCGTCGTGCCGCGCGGGTTGCGCGCCGACGGCGCGGACCGGTGCAGCTCGACGAGCGCGCACGCCGCGAGGCGTCCCGGTGCGTCGACGACGAACGCGACGACGTCGGGAGTCCCCAGACCCGCGGCGAACCACGCGCGCGCCCGGCCCTGCCACGTCGGGTCCTCCGCGCCGGGCTCGCCCATCGCGCGCATGAGGTGCACACGCAACGACACGAGGTCGGCCGCGTCGCGCGGGACGGCACGCCGCACCCGCACGACGGCGTCCCGCGCGGAGACGCCGTGCGGAGCGCCGGCGAGCGGTGCCTGGTCGCGCGAGGCGCCGCCGTGCGGGGCCTCGTCGTGCGGGCCGCCGTCGTGCCGCCGTGCTTGGTCGTGCGGGCCGCCGTCGTGCGGCGCGCCGGACCGACCGGCGGTCACAGGAACCGCGCCCGCACCGCCTCGCCGTGCGCCGGGAGGTCCTCGTCGTTCGCCACGGCGACGATCCGGTCCGCGAGGTCCTCGAGGGCGTCGCGGTCGTACTCGACCACCTGGACGGCCTTGACGTAGCTGTGCACGCCGAGCCCGCTGGAGAAGTGCGCGCAGCCGCCCGTCGGCAGGACGTGGTTCGAGCCGGCCATGTAGTCGCCGAGCGAGACCGGCGACCAGGGCCCGACGAAGATCGCCCCCGCGCTCGTGACGCGCTCGGCGAGCTCGGCCGCCCCCGCGGCCTGGATCTCCAGGTGCTCCGCGCCGTAGGCGTCCACCACCTGCAGCCCGTGCTCGAGGTCGTCGACGAGCACGATCGCGGACTGCGGGCCCGCGAGCGACTGCGCGACGCGCTGCGCGTGCTTCGTCGCGGTCACGAGGTCCGCGAGGCGCGCCTCGACCGCGGCGGCGAGCTCGACCGACGGGGTGACGAGCACCGCGGCGGCCAGCGGGTCGTGCTCCGCCTGGCTGATGAGGTCGGCCGCGACGTGCCCCGGGTCCGCCGAGGCGTCGGCGAGGACTGCGATCTCGGTGGGGCCCGCCTCCGCGTCGATACCCACGACGCCTCGCACGAGCCGCTTGGCCGCCGCGACGAAGACGTTGCCGGGGCCCGTCACCACGTCGACCGGCTCGCACAGCACGTCGCCGTCCTGCGGCTCGCTGCCGGCCGCGCCGTACGCGAACATCGCGACCGCCTGCGCCCCGCCGACGGCGTACACCTCGTCGACGCCGAGCAGCGCGCACGCGGCGAGGATCGTCGGGTGCGGCAGGCCGCCGCTGTCCCGCTGCGGCGGCGACGCGACGGCGAGGCTCGGCACGCCCGCCTCCTGCGCCGCGACGACGTTCATCACGACGGACGACGGGTAGACGGCCAGGCCACCGGGGGCATAGAGCCCGACGCGGCGCACGGGCACCCACCGCTGGCGGACCTGGGCGCCCGGCGCGACCTGGACCGTGAAGTCCTGCGGGCGCTGCGCCGCGTGCACGAGCCGGACCCGGCGGATCGACTCCTCGAGCCCTGCCCGGACCTGCGGGTCGAGCGCCGCGAGCGCCGCGGCGATCTCGTCGGCCGGGACCCGCAGGTGCTCCGGCCGCACACCGTCGAAGCGCTCGGCGTACTCGCGCAGGGCCTCGGCCCCGCGCGTCCGCACCGCCTCGAGGATCGGCGCGACCCGATGCGCCGCGTCCTCCACGCCGACCTCTGCGCGCGGCAGGGCCTCGGCGAGCTCGCGTGCGGACAGGGAACGCCCTCGGAGATCGATGCGGGAGATCATGCGACGAGTCTAGGAGCCCGGGAGGTCCGCGACGAGCGCGTTTCGCCCACCGGTCGTCCTGGCGGCTCGCGCCGGCGCGTTCTCGTCGGGAGTCGTGTCGTCGCGGCACGCGGCGCCGGGGAGAATGGCGTCATGAACGCCTCCGACGACGCCCGCCCGGTCGAGATCTCCGACGACGTCATCCGCCTCGGCCAGTTCCTCAAGCTCGCCGGGCTCGCCGAGTCCGGCGCGGAGGCGCGCGAGCTCGTCACCGAGGGCGAGGTGCGCGTGAACGGCGAGGTGGACACGCGCCGAGGCCGCCAGCTGCACCGCGGCGACGTCGTCACGGTGGACCGGCCGCAGGGCGGGGAGAGCGCGACCGTCGCCTGAGCGGCGGGTACGACTCGTCGGGCGAGGTCAGGCCATGTACGTCGAGGCCATCACCTTGTCCGGCGTGAGGCGCAGCACCACGCGCTCCGGCTTGGGCGTCAGCGGGCGGTAGCGGCGGGCGTAGCGCGCGACGGCGTCCGCCACCTCGTCCGCGTCCTCGACGACCTCGATCGTCCCCTCGAGCGTGAGCCACCGCCCGCCGTCGACCTGGCACACCGCGGCGCGCGGGTGTGCCCCGTCCGGGCCGGCCCGGCGGGCGTTGCGCGCCTTCACCGACCCGCGGTTCGTCGTGATCCGCACGACGCCCGCGTCCGGGTCCCAGGTGAACGCCACCGGGACGACGTGCGGGCTCCCGTCCTCGCGCAGGGTCGTGAGCGTGGCCAGGTGCCGCTCGGTGACGAAGACACGCTGCTCGGGGTTGAGTCGGATCACGCTCGCGAGTCTAGGCGCGGCCCGCCCGGCACCGGCCGGAGCCGTCTCGTGCCGGTCGTCACACGACGCCGACGACGAGCCGCCGCGGGTGCGTCGTCCTGGGTGCGCCGCACCGCGGGCAGGACGGCACCGCCCGGGCCGTGGCACCGTCTGCTCGGCGGGACCGTGCGCAGTGCCGGACCGGCGGCGTCGGCGTGTCAGAGCAGGCAGGACGGCCCGAGCAGCGCCTTGAGGTCGCCGAACAGCGCCGGCGACTTCTCGACCCGCAACCCGTCGCCCGCGCGGACGACCGTGGTCTTGCCGGGCTCGAGGACCTGGACGTGCACCTCGGCCGAGCCGGGGTGCGTCGCGAGGACCTCGCGCAGGCGCAGGATGATCGGCTCGACGCAGCGCGTGTGCGAGACCTTCACGGCGAGCGGCGACTCGGCGCCCACGGTGATGTCCGGGAGCGAGACCTCCATCGCCTGGAGCTGCATCGTGTCGTCGCGCCGACGCACGCGCCCGCGCAGGACCACGACCTGGTCCTCGGCGAGGACGGTCGAGTACGCGAGATACGTCTCGCCGAAGAACATGACCTCGACGGCGCCCTCGAGGTCCTCGATGGTCACCGCGGCCCACGGGTTGCCGTTCTTGCTCATCTTGCGCTGGAGCGACGTCACGAGGCCGGCGATCGTCACGGTGGAGCCGTCGGGCCGGCCCTCGTCGGCGAGGAGGTTCGCGATCCCGGTGTCCGCCGCACGCGTCAGCACGTGCTCGAGACCGGACAGCGGGTGGTCGGACACGTACAGGCCGAGCATCTCGCGCTCGAACGCGAGGCGCTGCTTCTTGTCCCAGTCCGGGAGGTCCGGCACGTCGACGGAGAACGACATGCCGTCCTCGGCGTCCGCTCCCCCGAAGTCGGCGAAGAGGTCGAACTGCCCCTCAGCCTCCTTGCGCTTGACGCTGATGACCGAGTCGACGGCCTGCTCGTGCACGACGAGCAGGGCGCGCCGCGCGTGGCCGAGCGAGTCGAACGCGCCTGCCTTGATGAGCGACTCGATGGTGCGCTTGTTGCACACCACAGCCGGTACCTTGTCGAGGAAGTCGGTGAACGACGTGAACGCGCCCTTCTCCTCGCGCGTGCGGATGATCGCGTCGACGACGTTCGCGCCGACGTTGCGCACGCCCGTAAGACCGAAGCGGATGTCGCCGCCCACCGCGGTGAACTTCGCCGCCGAGTCGTTCACGTCCGGCGGGAGCACGGTGATGTGCATGCGCCGGCACTCGTTGAGGTAGAGGGCCAGCTTGTCCTTGTCGTCGCGCACGCTCTGCAGGAGCGCCGCCATGTACTCCGTCGGGTAGTTCGCCTTGAGGAACGCCGTCCAGTACGCCACGAGGCCGTACCCGGCGGAGTGCGCCTTGTTGAAGGCGTAGCCCGCGAACGGGACCAGCGTGTCCCAGACCGCCTGGATCGCGGCGTCGGAGTACCCGCGCTCCCGACAGCCCGCCTGGAACGGCACGAACTCCTTGTCGAGGATCTCCTTCTTCTTCTTGCCCATCGCGCGCCGCAGCAGGTCGGCCTGTCCGAGCGAGTACCCGGCAAGGATCTGCGCGGCCCTCTGGACCTGCTCCTGGTAGACGATGAGGCCGTAGGTCTCGTCGAGGATCTCCGCGAGGGGCTGCTCGAGCTCCGGGTGGATGGGCTCGATCTTCTGCAGCCCGTTCTTGCGCAGCGCGTAGTTCGTGTGCGAGTTCATGCCCATCGGGCCCGGGCGGTACAGCGCGATGACGGCCGAGAGGTCGTCGAACTTGTCCGGCTTCATCTGGCGCAGGAGCGCGCGCATGGGGCCGCCGTCGAGCTGGAACACGCCGAGCGTGTCACCGCGCGCGAGCAGCTCGTACGACGCCTTGTCGTCGAGCGTGAGCGACTCGATCTCGATCGGCTCCTTGCCGTTCATCTCGATGTTCTCGAGCGCGTCGTCGAGGATCGTGAGGTTCCGCAGCCCGAGGAAGTCCATCTTGATGAGGCCGAGGCCCTCGGACGTCGGGTAGTCGAACTGCGTGATGACCGCGCCGTCCTGAGGACGGCGCATGATCGGGATGATGTCGATGAGCGGGTCGCTCGACATGATGACGCCCGCCGCGTGCACGCCCCACTGCCGCTTCAGCCCCTCGATACCCCGCGCGAGCTCGACGACGCGCTGCGCCTCCGGGTCGGTGTCGTGGAGCTGGCGGAACTCCGCCGCCTCGGAGTACCGCTCGTGCTTGGGGTCGAAGATCCCCGACAGGGGGATGTCCTTGCCCATCACGGCCGGCGGCATCGCCTTGGTGAGCTTCTCCCCCATCGCGAAGGGGAAGCCGAGGAGCCGCGCCGAGTCCTTGAGCGCCTGCTTGGCCTTGATGGTGCCGTAGGTGACGATCTGGGCGACGCGGTCGTCGCCGTACTTCTCCGTGACGTACCGGATGACCTCCCCGCGCCGACGCTCGTCGAAGTCGACGTCGACGTCGGGCATCGACACACGCTCGGGGTTGAGGAACCGCTCGAAGATCAGCCCGTGCTCCAGCGGGTCGAGCTCGGTGATGCCCATGAGGTAGGAGGCCATGGAGCCCGCCGCCGAACCACGGCCCGGGCCGACGCGGATGCCCTGGTCCTTGGCCCAGTTGATGAAGTCGGCGACCACGAGGAAGTACCCCGGGAAGCCCATCTGGATGATGACCTCGGTCTCGTACTGCGCCTGCTTGCGCGCCGCGTCCGGGATGCCGTTCGGGTACCGGCGGTGCAGCCCGCGCTCCACCTCCTTGACGAACCAGCTCGTCTCGTCCTCGCCCTCGGGGACGGGGAACCGCGGCATGTAGTTCGCCTTCGTGTTGAACGACACCTCGCACTGCTCGGCGATGAGCAGCGTGTTGTCGCACGCCTCGGGGAGCTCCGCGAAGACCCGGCGCATCTCGGCCGCCGACTTCACGTAGTAGCCGGTGCCGTCGAACTTGAACCTGTCCGGGTCGTCGAGCGTCGAGCCGGAGTTGATCGCGAGCAGCGCCTCCTGGCTGGAGGCGTCCTCCTCGCGCACGTAGTGGAGGTCGTTCGTCGCGACGAGGCGCGCGCCGATGGTCTCCGCGAGGCGCAGGAGGTCCTTCGTGACCCGCGTCTCGATGTCGATCCCGTGGTCCATGAGCTCGACGAAGAAGTTCTCGCGGCCGAAGATGTCCTGGAGCTCGCCCGCCGTCCGCACCGCCTCGTCCCACTGGCCGAGGCGCAGGCGCGTCTGGATCTCGCCCGACGGGCACCCGCTCGTCGCGACGAGGCCCTTGCCGTAGCGCTGGAGGAGGTCGCGGTCCATGCGCGGCCACTTGCCCATCTGCCCCTCGAGCGACGCGAGCGACGACGCCCGGAACAGGTTGTGCAGACCCTCGTTGTCCTTCGCGAGCAGCGTCATGTGCGTGTACGCACCGCGCGCCGAGACGTCGTCCGACTCCTGCCCCTGCTGCCCGAACCGCACGCGAGTCTGGTCGAAACGGCTCGTGCCCGGCGTGACGTACGCCTCGACGCCGATGATCGGCTTGATGCCCTTCGCCTGCGCCCGCGACCAGAACTCGAACGCCCCGAACACGTAGCCGTGGTCCGTCGTCGCGATGGCCTTCTGCCCCAGGCGCTCGACCTCGTCGAACAGGTCCCCGATCCGGGCCGCGCCGTCCAGCATCGAGTACTCGGTGTGGACGTGGAGGTGGACGAAGTCCTCAGTCGCGGTGGGCATGCACCGATCTTAGGCGTGCCCCACCGACACTCCCGCGAGGTCGCGGCGGGTCGTGCGGCACGTCACGCGGACGACCCGCGGCACCCCGCCGAGAGGGGTCAGGCGTCGGTCGTCAGGGTCTTGGCGGCGTCGCGGTGGTCGATGCCCGCGTCGAGGTAGACGGGCCCGGACACGGCGTACCCGAGCCGCTCGTAGAAGCCGATCGCCTGGACCTGGGCGGAGAGGAGCACGCGCACGGCGCGGCGTCCGTCCGGTCCGGGGACCGCGTGCTCGGCGAGCGCGACCCCCTCCAGCGCGCGCATCACCGTGGCGCCCGCGCCGGTGCCGCGCGCGACCGCGGCGACCGCGACCCGGCCGACGTGCACCTCGCCCGGGCGCCCGGGGTCCGTGAGGAGCCGGCCCGTGCCGACGACCTCCCCGCCCCGCTCGCGGTCCCGCACGAGCACGTGCGTGGTCGTCTCCGCGGTGTCCAGGTCGTCGATCTCCTCCTCGACCGGGACGCCCTGCTCGTCGACGAACACCGCGAGCCGCAGCGCGTGCGCCGCGGCCAGCCCGGCGTCGTCGGACACGCGCTCCACGGCGAGCCGGGCGTCGCCCGGCCCCGAGGCGGCGACGGTCACGCGTACGCCCCGCGCAGCACCTCGAGCGCGTGCGCGAGGTCGTCCGGGTACTCGCTCGTCAGCTCGAGCCACTGCCCGGTCGTGGGGTGCTCGAACCCGAGGCGCATCGCGTGCAGCCACTGGCGCGTCAGGGACACGCGCGAGGCCAGCACCGGGTCGGCACCGTACGTGAGGTCGCCGACGCACGGGTGCCGCAGCGCGGAGAAGTGCACCCGGATCTGGTGCGTGCGTCCCGTCTCGAGGTGCACCTCGACGAGGGACGCGGCGGGCAGCATCTCGAGGACCTCGTAGTGCGTGACCGAGGGCTTGCCCTCCGCCGTGACGGCGAACTTCCAGTCCGCGCTGGGGTGCCGCCCGATCGGCGCGTCGATCGTCCCGGTCGTGGGCTCGGGGTGGCCCTGGACGAGCGCGTGGTAGACCTTCTCGACCGTGCGCTCCTTGAAGGCGCGCTTGAGCGCGGTGTACGCGACCTCGCTCTTCGCGACGACCATGAGCCCCGACGTCCCGGCGTCGAGGCGGTGCACGATGCCCTGACGCTCCGCGGCGCCCGACGTCGAGATCCGGTACCCCGCGGCCGCGAGGGCGCCGACGACGGTCGGGCCCGTCCAGCCCGGCGACGGGTGGGCCGCGACGCCGACGGGCTTGTCGACGACCACCAGGTCGTCGTCGTCGTGCACGATGCCCATGCCCGGCACGGGTTCCGCGACGACCTCGACGGCGGGCGCGGCGTCGGGCACGTCGACCTCGAGCCACCCGCCCGGGACGAGCCGGTCGGACTTGCCGACCTCGCGTCCGTCGAGGCGGACGGCGCCGCCCGCGGCGAGCTCGGCGGCCCGCGTCCGCGAGAGGCCGAGGAGCCGGGACAGCCCGGCGTCGACCCGCTCGCCGGCGAGGCCGTCGGGCACCGGGAGCGACCGGAGGCTCACCGCGCCCCCTCGTCGTCGGTCCGCGTGGCGGTCGGCTCGGGTGCGGGCCCGGACGTCGGCTCGATGGCGTCGTCGGCGCTCGTCCCGGGGTCCGCGTCGTCGCCGCCGTGGCGCGTCCCGTCCAGCCCGATGCCGAGCACCGACAGGACGGCGATCATCACGGCCGCGGCCACGATCGCGATGTCCGCGACGTTGCCCACGAACCAGTTCGCGTAGGCGATGAAGTCGACGACGTGCCCGCGCGCGAAGCCGGGCTCGCGGAAGAAGCGGTCGACGAGGTTGCCGAGCGCGCCGCCCAGCAGGAGGCCCAGCGCGACGGCCCACGCGCGCGAGCCGATGCGGCTCACCATGCGCACGATGACGACCACGACCGCGACCACGACGATGGTCAGGAGCCACGTCATGCCCGTCGCGATGGAGAGCGCCGCGCCCGGGTTGTAGATGAGCCGCAGGCCGAGCAGGGACCCCACGAGCGGGATCGTGTCGTCGCCCAGCGTGAGGCTCGACTCCGCCCACCACTTGGTGAGCTGGTCGAGCACGAGGACGAGGACGGCGAGGACGACGGTCCACACGACCAGGACGCGTCGCGGACCGCGCCGGACGGCTCCTGCGGAGGGGTCGGCGGGCGCCTGCGGGGAGGCGTCGGCGGGGTCGGTGGGCTCGGGGCGCGCAGAGGTGGACATCGGCGGCAAGTCTGCCACGTCGTCGCCCCGGTCGACGCGGCCCCGCGACGGCCCGGTGCTCAGCGCCGCTCGGCGCGCTGCTTGGCCTCGACGGAGAGGTTCGCGCGCGGGAACGCCTGCAGGCGCGCCTTGCCGATCGGCAGCCCGGTCTCCTCGCACGTCGCGTACGTGCCGGCCGCGATGCGGTCGAGCGCGTGCGACGTCTGCGCGAGGAGGTCGCGCACGTTGTTGACGAGCGTCAGCTCCTGCTCGCGCTCGAGGGCGCTGGACCCGGAGTCTGCCTGGTCGTCGCCGGCACCGTCACCGGAGTGTCGCAGGAGGTTCGACAGCTCCTCGTCCGCGACGGCGAGCTCCCCCTCCAGCCGCTCCTTCTCGGCCAGCAGCTCCGCGGCGAGCTCCTCGGCCTCCCGCAGGGTCCAGGGCTCCTCCCCGTCGCGCACGGGGAAGGACTTGACGTCCTTCGCGAGGTTCGGGAAACGGTCGCGCACGGCCGAACGGGCCGCGGTGGTGAGCTTGGTCATGTCGCCCCTCCAAGTTCGAGTCACGCGAGAGTAGACGCAGCGGCCGGTACGCACAACACACCACGCCGGTCCGCCGAGGCGGGAGAGAAGGCGCAGGTGCGTGGCGTACCGGCCGCTGCCGGACGGTCGACGCAGGTGCTAGATGCCGGGAGCCAGGTCGCTCGTGCGGCTCGCCCCGCCGACGTTGCTGCGCGGCGGGAGGGCGCTGCCCCGGTTGTCCAGGTCGCCCAGCAGGTTCTGCAGGTAGCTCTTGAGACGCGTGCGGTAGTCGCGCTCGAAGATCCGCAGCTCGTCGATCTTGCGCTCGAGGAGCGAACGCTCCTGCTCGAGCTGCGAGAGCGTACGGTGCGAGGTCTCCTCGGCCTCGCGCACGATGCGCGAGCCCTCCTCCTTGGCCTCCGCGATGAGGCGGTCGCCCTCCTCCTGGCCGGAGCGCACGTAGTCGTCGTGCAGCTTCTGGGCCAGCTGGAGCATGCCCGTCGCCGACTCGGGCTCCGCCGCGTTCTTCGTGACGACGGCCTGCGAGATCGGCGCGGGGCGCACGGGCTCCGGCTCCGGCTCGGGCGCCTTCGGCGTCTCGACGACGGGGGGCTGCACCGCAGCGCTGGACGCGTCGGCCCGGCTGAGCTCGGCGAGACGACGCTCCGCCGCAGCGAGCTTCGACTTGAGGTCCTCGTTCTCCTCCTGCACGGAGTTGAGGGTCCTCACCACCTCGTCCAAGAAGTCGTCGACCTCTTCGACGTCGTAGCCCTCGCGGAACTTCGTCGCCGAGAACTTCTTGTTCAGGATGTCCTCTGCAGTGAGCAGTGCCATCGGTTCACCTCATAGCGTTTGCGTGTCGGTCCGGGCGACCTCGCGATCACCAGACTCCAAAGTAGCGGACATTGCCCTCAGGGGCGGGTGCAGCCGCGCCGTCGCGCGCCGTCGGAACCGTGCCGACGGCGTGCAGCGTGCGCGGGCGTGCGGTGGGGGTCGGGGCGAACCGGACGTAGCGGCCCGGTACGGGCCGTCCGGACACCCTGGTCGGGTGACGTGCGTCTCAGAGCGAGGACACGATCTGCGCCGCGATCGTCACCGCGAAGAACAGGATGATGAACGCGAGGTCGAGGCGCACCTGACCCAGCGAGAGCGGCGGGATGAGCCGGCGCAGCGCGCGCAGGGGCGGGTCCGTCGCCGAGTAGATCACCTCGGCGAGCACCAGCAGGACCCCCCGGGGCCTCCAGTCGCGCGCGAAGAACTGCACCCAGTCGAACACGAGCCGACCGATGAGCAGCAGCAGGTAGAGCCAGAGCAGGAATCCGACGATGCCTGTGATGAGGTCCCAGATCACGGGTCAACTGTGCCAGACGCACCGCCCCCGGCCCCGCCGGGGACACGCGCTACGCCCAGGGCGGACGCGCAGGAGGGACGGGCGCGTCACCGCGCCCGTCCCTCCGTGCGTGCGGCGCGTGCTCGGCGGGTGCACCGCGCCGCGCGCACGCTCAGCTCTGGTTGTAGAAGCCCGCGCGACCGGGGGCCGGCGCGGCGGCCTGCTCCTCGCCGGTGATCTCGACGTGCTCGGGCGAGAGCAGGAACACCTTGTTGGTGACGCGCTCGATGGCCCCGTGCAGCCCGAAGATGAGGCCCGCGGAGAAGTCGACGAGGCGCTTCGCGTCCGCGTCGTCCATGTCCGAGAGGTTCATGATCACGGGGGTGCCGCCGCGGAACGCCTCGCCGATCACGCGCGCGTCGTTGTACGACCGCGGGTGCACCGTCGTGATCCGCCGCAGCTCGGCCGCCGACATGCTCGTCTGCGGCACCTCGCGCGGCCCGAGCGCGCGGTGCAGCGGCGTCACCGGTGCCTGGTAGTCGTGCGCCACGTCCGCCCCCGTCTCGTCGAGCTCGTCGACGTACTCGTCCTGCTCGTCCTCGCCGCGATCATCAGCGAGGCCCAGATACAGCATGGTCTTGCGCAGCGCTCCCGCCATGGGCCTTGCTCCGTCCTCGATCGATCCTCGGTCCACCGGCCGTCGGACCGGTGCGTTCACGCTAACCGAGGGTGCGCGGCGAGCCCCGGACGACACGCCCGGCGTGCGCAACCTCGTGCGGAGGTCGGACCGAGCCCGCTCAGGTGCCGGTGAGCGTCACGAGCCCGGCGAACCGGCCGGTCGTCGTGCCACGACGCGCCGCCCGACGGTGCGAGAAGAACCGCTCGTCCTCGATCGTGCACGCCGGGACGCGCACGACGTCCGCCACGCCCGCCGCGACGAGGTCCGCGACGACCCCGGCGGGCAGGTCGAGCGCCGGCGTCCCCCAGGACGTCGTCGACCACGTGGCCGGACGCGCGAGCGCGACGTCGTCGCGCATCCACGCGGGCACCTCGTAGCACCGCCCGCACGCGCTCGGCCCGACGGCGGCCCGCACCCGGTCGACCCGCGCACCGGCGGCGACCAGGGCGCCCAGCGCCGCGTCGACCACCCCGTGCGCGAGGCCGCGGCGCCCGGCGTGCGCGACGCCGACGACGCCCGCCTCGGCGTCCGCGAGGAGGACGGGCACGCAGTCGGCCACGAGGACGCCCAGGCCCGCGCCGCGGGACGGGGCGACGAGGGCGTCCGCCTCCCCCACCGTGTCGACGGGGTCCGCACCGCGCGGCACAGGCTCCACCGTCGCGACGCGGGTGCCGTGCACCTGCGTCGCGAAGGACGCCGGGACGCCGAGCCACGCGGCCGCGCGCGCACGGTTGGCGCGCACCCGATCGGCGTCGTCGGTCACGTTCAGCCCGAGGTTGAGCGTGTCCCACGGCGCCGGCGAGAGCCCGCCGTCGCGCGTCGTGAAGCCGGCGCGCACCCCCGGCCCGAGGTCCACCTCGAGCACGACGGGAGGGGCGGCGCCGTCGGCACCGCCCCTCCCGTCCTGCACGGCCCCGGCGCTCACGCGGCCCCGCACCGCGCCACGCGGTCGCGCACCGTCACTTGAGGAAGTCGGGCACGTCGAGCTCCTCGACCTTGCGGCGCGGGGGCTCCTCGTCGAAGATCCGCGGGGGCACGTCGACGCCCTCGTTCTGCCCGCCCGGCACGGCCTCCGCGTTGTGGTTCCCGGCGTCGCCGGAACCGACCACGGTGAACGGGGCGGGGGCGACCGGCTGCACCGGCACCGGGCCCTGACCGCCGTCGAGCGTGACGGGCACGTCGTCGGCCTCCGGCTGGATCGGCACGACCGGCCGCGGCAGCGTGTGCGCACCCGTCGTCGGTGCCGGCGGCACGGCCCGCGCGGCGGGCACGACCGGGATCGCGCTCGTCGCGGGGCGCTGGGCACCTGCCACCTGGCCGAGCGCCCGCGCGTCGCCCCGCACCTGCGGGGCACCGCCGTCGAAGCCGGCCGCGATGACGGTGACACGGACCTCGTCGCCCAGCGCGTCGTCGATCACGGCGCCGAAGATGATGTTCGCCTCGGTGTGCGCGGCCTCGTGGACCAGACGCGCCGCCTCGTTGATCTCGAACAGGCCGAGGTCGGAACCACCCTGGATGGAGAGCAGCACGCCGTGGGCGCCGTCGATGCTCGCCTCGAGGAGCGGCGACGAGATCGCCATCTCGGCGGCCTGCACCGCGCGGTCGTCGCCCCGCGCGTTGCCGATGCCCATGAGGGCGCTGCCCGCACCCTGCATGACGGACTTGACGTCCGCGAAGTCGAGGTTGATGAGACCGGGGGTCGTGATGAGGTCGGTGATGCCCTGGACACCGGAAAGCAGCACCTGGTCGGCCTGGTGGAACGCCTGCAGCGCGCTGACGTTGCGGTCCGACATCGACAGGAGGCGGTCGTTCGGGATGACGATGAGGGTGTCGACCTCGTTGCGCAGGTTCTCGATGCCCTGGTCCGCCTGGACCGAGCGGCGGCGGCCCTCGAACGTGAAGGGCCGCGTCACGACGCCGACGGTCAGCGCGCCGAGCGAGCGCGCGATGCGGGCGACGACCGGTGCGCCGCCCGTGCCGGTGCCGCCGCCCTCGCCCGCCGTGACGAAGACCATGTCCGCGCCGCGCAGCACGTCCTCGATCTCCTCGGCGTGGTCCTCGGCCGCCTTCTTGCCGACCTCCGGGTCGGCGCCGGCGCCGAGACCGCGCGTGAGCTCGCGGCCGACGTCGAGCTTGACGTCCGCGTCGGACATGAGGAGCGCCTGCGCGTCCGTGTTGATGGCGATGAACTCGACACCCTTGAGGCCGACCTCGATCATCCGGTTGACGGCGTTCACGCCCCCACCGCCGATGCCGACCACCTTGATCACTGCTAGGTAGTTCTGCGGAGTTGCCACGTCAATGCCTCTCGATCGGTCAGCCCTGAACCTTCACCCTCAAGTAGAGGGTTATAGTTATGTCAGGTCGTTCATGGGTCGACCGTAGGTGTCGACGTGCCCATCATCAACGACCGTCTCGCGCGTGTCGGGGATCGCCACGCGCGCATTCACCGCGTCACCGGGAGCCGCGGGGCCGAGACGTCGTACACGGTGACCCCCGCGTTCTCCGGGACGGCCCGAAGCGTCTGCAGGACGCGCACCTTCAGCGCCGCCTCCTCGGAGCTCCCCCACTCGACGACGACCCCGTCCCGCAGCATCATGCGGACCGCGTCTCGCGTCGGCGCCGAGACCTCCGCGACCTGCGCGTGGAGGTCCGCCGGGAGCGCGTTGAGCAGCACGAGCGCGGCGTCGAGCGCCCGCGCTCCCTGGTCGTCGAGCGGCGCGTCGATCTCCGGCAGCCCCTCGGGCACCACCGGGTCGGTACGCACGCGGACACCGTCGGCGTCGAGCAGCGCGAAGCCGTCGTCCACGGGCACCGCCACGACGGGCTCGCGCGACTCGAGGAGCACGGAGAGCCCCGAGGGCCACGCACGCCGGATCTCGACGTCGCGCACGCCGTTGAGGTCGAGCACCTGCTCGCGCAGCGCGACCGTGTCGAGCCGCGGCAGCGGCACGCCGTCCGCGGCGGCGACGACGTCGCGCACCTGCTGCGGGTCGATCACCGTGCCCTCGCCGGAGACCGTGACCTCGTCGAGGTCGAGGCCGAGCACGGGCGAGAAGAACGCCACCCACGCGAGACCGGCGACGACGAGGAGCCCCGCGACCCAGCCGAGGACGCGCGTGCGCACGCGGTGGCGGCGCATCGCGTCGCGCTCGGCGAGCCGCTCGGCCATGCCGTGCGAGACGACCCCGATCGGGGCGGCCGACGCGCCGCGCGGGACCGACGTCGTCGGGCCCGCGCCCCGGCTGCCGCCACCGCGCGCGGCCGGAGGACGACCGGTGCCGGGTCGGCCGCCCGACGAGCGCACGAGCTCGGAGCCCGGCGCCGCGACGCGGCGCACCGGTCGCGTCGGCGTGTCCTCGACCGGCGCCCGGCGCGCGCCCGGGGGCGGGGCCGGCTTCGCGGAGCTCGGGGCCTGCTTTGCGGGGCCCGGGGCCGCGGACCGTCCGGCCCGCTCGCCCGCGCCCGACCGGCCCGGCCGCGGCGCGGCGGGACGAGGCTGGGGCGGCGGACGCATCAGGCCTCGCCTCCTCCGGGCGCCGGGGCACCGTCGCGACGCGCGCGGAGGCGCTCGAGGACGACGGAGCCCAGCTCCGTGACGTCGCCCGCCCCGACGGTGAGCACGAGGTCTCCCGGGCGGGCGGCGTCCGCGACGCGGTGGGCCGCCTCGACGCGGTCCTCGACCGCGTCGACGACCACGCCGGGAGCGTCGACCAGGTCGGTGATCGTGCGCGCGCTCACGGCCGGGTCCGGCTCCTCGCGCGCCGCGTAGACGCCCGTGACCACGACCTCGTCCGCTCCGGCGAGCGCCTGCGCGAACTCGCGCGCGAACGTCGCGGTGCGCGAGAACAGGTGCGGCTGGAACAGCACGAGCACCCGGCCACCGGCCGCGACGGGCCGGGCGGCGGCGAGCAGCGCGGCCACCTCGGTCGGGTGGTGCGCGTAGTCGTCGACGACGCGCACGCCGCCCGCCTCGCCGCGGGCCTCGAAACGGCGGCCGGTGCCGAGGAAGCCGTGCGCGGCCGCGACCGCCGCCGCCGGGTCGACGCCGAGCACGACCGCCGTCACGACGGCCGCGGTCGCGTTGAGCGCGTTGTGGTGCCCCGGCACGCGCAGCAGCAGCTCGAGCCCGTCGAGGCGCGCCGCACCGACCGTTCCGGTGAGCGACGCCCGCACCCCGGGTCGGCCCACCTCGTCGGTGGGGGCCACGTCCGCGACGCGCACGTCGGCGTCCGCGGACGTGCCGTACGTGACCACCGCTCCCCCGGCCCGGGCGTGGGACGACGCGAGAGCGCGCGCCCCCGCGTCGTCGGCGCACGCGACGAGCGTCCCGCCCGGGACGATCCGCGCGGCGAAGTCGACGAACGCCTGCTCGAACGCGGCACGCGACCCGTAGTGGTCGAGGTGGTCCGGCTCCACGTTGGTGACGACGGCGACGTCGGGCGCGTAGTTGAGGAACGACCCGTCCGACTCGTCGGCCTCGGCGACGAGGACGTCCGACCCGAGGTGGCCGCCCGCGACGGGGCCGTCCTCGGTGAGCACCGTGCCGCCGATCGCGAACGACGGGTCGAGGCCCGCGCCGCGCAGGACGGTCGCGATCATCGCGGACGTCGTGGTCTTGCCGTGCGCGCCCGCCACGGCGACGGACCGGCCGCGCGCCATGAGCGAGGCCAGCGCCTGCGAGCGGTGCAGCACGCGCAGCCCGGCCGCGCGCGCCGCCGCGAGCTCGGGGTTCGTCTCGCGCACCGCGCTCGACACCACGACGGTGTCCGCGCCGGCGACGTGCGCGGCGTCGTGCCCCACCCACACGCGGACGCCGTCGGAGCGCAGCGCGGCGAGCGCGTCGCCCTCGCGCGCGTCCGAGCCCTGGACGGGGACGCCGTGCGCGGCGAGGAGACGGGCGACGACGGACATGCCCGCCCCGCCGACGCCGACGAGGTGGACCGTGCCGAGCGCCTCGAGCGCGAGCGGGCCCTCGCTCGACGCCGCCGTCACGCCCGTGCCCCCGACGCACCCGCGACGGCCTCGGCGACGAGGTCCGCGACCCGCGCGGCGCCGTCGCGCACGCCCGCACCCGCGGCGGCCGCGGCCATCGCGTCGAGCCGGCCCGGGTCACCGAGCAGCGCCGGGACCTCGCGCGCGACCCACGCCGCGTCGAGCTGCGCGTCGTCGACGAGCAGGCCGCCACCCGCCGCGACGACGGGGCCGGCGTTGAGCCGCTGCTCCCCGTTGCCGATGGGCAGCGGCACGTAGACGGCCGGGATGCCCAGCGCCGCGAGCTCGCCCACCGTGCCCGCGCCCGCGCGGCACACGACGAGGTCCGCGACCGCGAGCGCGAGCTGCATCTCGGCGAGGTACTCGCGCACGTCGTAGCGCGCGCCGGGGTGGCCCGCGACGGCACCGGCCGCCGCCTCGCGCACCGCGCCGTCCTTGCCCTTGCCCGTCAGGTGGAGGATCTGCGTGCCCGCCCCGAGGAGCGCGCCGGCGGCACCGGAGACCGCCTCGTTGAGGCTCTGCGCCCCCAGCGAGCCGCCGGTGACCACGAGCGTGCGCGCGCGGGGGTCGAGGCCGAGGCGCGCCGCGGCGTCCGCGCGCACCCCGGCGGCGTCCGCCGCCCGCGCGGCCACGAGGTCCTGGATCTCGCGGCGCAGCGGCAGCCCGGTGACGACGCCGCCCTTGAGCGGCGTGCCCTCGAACGTCACGCCGACGCGCACGGCCCACCGGGCACCGAGGCGGTTCGCCAGGCCGGGGCGCGCGTTCTGCTCGTGGATCACGACCGGGACGTCGCGACGGCGCGCGGCGAGGTACGCGGGCGTGGAGACGTAGCCCCCGAAGCCGACGACGACGCGCGCGCCGGTCTCGTCGATGACGGCGCCCGCCGCGTCCACGGCGGACTTGAGGCGTCCCGGGAGGTTGACCCACTCCGCGCTGGGGCGGCGCGGGAGCGGGACGCGCGGCACGTGCCGCAGCGGGTAGCCCCGGGCGGGGACCAGGTCGTCCTCGAGGCCGCCCGCGACCCCGAGCGCGGTCACCACCACGCCGGGCTCACGCACCCGGAGCTCGTCCGCCACCGCGAGGAGCGGGTTCACGTGCCCCGCCGTCCCGCCGCCTGCGAGCACCACCGAACCGATCGTCGTCACGTACCTCGTCGTCCTTCCCTGCGGCAGGTGCCGCGTCCTGTCCGTCGTGCGGAGGTCTGTCGTGCGGGGCACGGGGCGCCCCACGGGTCCGGCGTCGCGGCCGGAGCGGCCGCGACGGCCGGGGAGGTCATCGCGCGGTCCGGCGCCGGGGGCGTGCCGCCCGGCCGACGACGGCGAGCGAGCGCCGCACGACGCTCCCCCGCGCGGCGAGCGCCTCGGCCGCGCCCGGTTCCGAGCGTGCGAACGAGATGAGCACGCCGAGCGCGGCCATCGTCATGATGAGCGCGGAGCCGCCCGCCGAGACGAGCGGCAGCGGGACGCCGATCACGGGCAGGAGCCCGATGACGACGCCGATGTTGATGAACGCCTGGCCGACGATCCAGCACGCGATCCCGGCCGTCGTGATCTTCACGAAGGGGTCGGGGTGGCGACGCACGATCCGGCTCGTGGCGACGCCGACGATGACGAACAGCCCCAGCACCAGGAGCGTGCCGAGCAGCCCGAGCTCCTCGCCGATCACGGCGAAGATGAAGTCGTTGTGCGCCTCCGGCAGGTACGACCACTTCTCGCGGCTCGCCCCGAGGCCGACGCCCGTGAGCCCGCCCGTGCCGAGCGCGTACAGGCCGTGCATCGACTGGTAGCACTCGCCGAGGGTGTCGGTGCACTCGCGGTACGTCGCCATGATGCGCGAGAGCCGGTCGCCGCCCGACTGGTTGAGGATGAACACGTACCCGACGACGAACGCGGCACCGCCCGCCCCGAGGGCGAGCAGGCGCCCGTCGGCCCCCGAGACGAAGAACGCACCCGCGATGATCGCCATGACGACGAGCGCCGTGCCGAGGTCGTGACCCGCGAGCACGAGGCCCACGACCGCGACCGCGACGGGGACCGCGGGGATCAGCACGTGCCGCCACTGACCGAGCATCCGCTGCTTGCGCCCGAGCACGACACCGAGCCACAGCGCGAGCGCGAGCTTCGCGACCTCGGCCGGCTGGAACGTGAAGAGCTTCAGGTCGATCCAGCCCGTGTTGCCGTTGACGTTCTTCGCGAGCGGCGTGAACACGAGCATCTGCAGCCCGAGCGCCACGAGGAGCGCGGGCCACGCGAGCCGCTTGTACCAGTCGACCGGCACGCGCGTGGCGACGAGCAGGACGGGCAGGCCCATGAGGGCGAACTTCGCCTGCTCGAGGAACGCCCCGAAGGGTGACTTGCCCGCGGCGATCTGCGTGACCGCCGAGCTGGAGAACACCATGACGAGACCGATGATCGCGAGCAGCGCCGTCGCGCCGACGAGCAGGTAGTAGCTCGTCACCGTGCTGTTCCACTGGCCGAGCCACGGGCGCTCGGCGGGCTCGGGCCGCGGGCGTCGCGGCTCGCGGGTCGTCGCCCGGCCCCGCGGCACCGTCCGGCTCGTGCCGGCCCGGGGGACGGTGCGCGTCGAGGGCGCGCCTCGCCCGTTCGCGGTCTGGGTCATGGGCTGCCCGGCCTACCCGTGGTCGGGGCGCAGGGCGCGCGCCGCCTCGGCGAACGCGTCGCCGCGCGCGGCGTACGAGCGGAACTGGTCCATCGACGCGCCGGCGGGCGCGAGCAGCACCGTGTCGCCGGCCTGCGCGAGGCGGCGGGCGGAGTCGACGGCGCGGGGCATCACCGTCCCAGTGTCGCCAGGATCCACGCGCACGACGGGGATATCGGGCGCGTGTCGGGCGAGCGCACCGGCGAACGGCTCGGCGTCGACGCCGATGAGCACGACGGCACGCAGCCGGTCGGCGCGCGCGGCGACGAGCTCGTCGAACGATGCCCCCTTCGCGAGGCCGCCCGCGACCCACACGACGGTCCCGGGCGCGAACGCGGCGAGGGACGCGGACGCGGCGTGCGCGTTGGTCGCCTTGGAGTCGTCGACGTAGGCGACGCCGTCGACCGAGGCGACCTGCTCGATGCGGTGCGACCCCGTGCGGAACGCGCGCAGCCCGTCGCGGACGGCGACGGCCGGGACACCGTGCGCCCGCGCGAGGGCGGCCGCGGCGAGCGCGTTCGCCACGACGTGGGCGGGCACGACGCCGTCGGCGCCCGCGAGGTGCGACAGGTCGCCGAGCGTCGCGAGCTCGGCGGCGTGCGTGTGCCGGTCCGGAGCGTCCGCGGACGCGTGGAACGCGCGGTCGACGAGCACGTCCTCGATGACGCCGAGCTGCCCGCGCGCCGGGGCGCCGAGCGTGAAGCCGACGGCCCGGGCCCCCTCGACGACGTCCGCCTCGCGCACGAGCGCCTCGGTGCGAGGGTCCGCGACGTTGTAGACGCACGCGACCCGGGCGTCCTCGAAGACTCGGCCCTTGTCGGCCGCGTAGGCGTCGATCCCGCCGTGCCAGTCGAGGTGGTCGGGGGCGACGTTGAGGACGGCGCCCGCCTCGGGGGACGTGGTGTGCGTGAAGTGGAGCTGGAAGCTCGACAGCTCGACCGCGAGCACCTCGAGCGTCGGGTCGAGCGCGGCCTCGACGACGGGCGTCCCGACGTTGCCGACCGCCGCCGTCCGCAGGCCCGCGGTCCGCAGGATCGTCTCGAGCATCTCGACCGTCGTCGTCTTGCCGTTCGTCCCGGTGACGGCGAGCCAGGGCGCGGGCCGCCCCGACGGGCCGGCGACGCAGAGGCGCCACGCGAGCTCGACCTCGCTCCATACCGGCACGCCGCGCTCCGCGGCGGCCACGAGCAGCGGGTGGCTCGGGCGCCAGCCCGGCGAGACGACGACGAGGTCGGTCGCCGCGAGGTCCACGTCCGCCGCGTCGTGCAGGTCGGCGTCGGCGGCGCCGTCGTCGAGCGTGACGACCGACGTCGCGCGCGGGTGGAGCGCCGCCGCGGCGGCGCGCCCGGACACCCCGAGGCCGGCGACGACGACGCGCGCACGCTCGAGCGGGACGGCGAGGTCGTGGGGGTCGCGTGCCACTAGCCGACCACCCACTCGGCGTAGAAGATCCCGATGCCCAGCGCCGCGAACAGCCCGGCGATGAGCCAGAAGCGGATCACGATCGTGACCTCGCCCCACCCGGACAGCTCGAAGTGGTGGTGCAGCGGCGCCATCTTGAACACGCGCCGCCCGGTCATCTTGAAGAACCCGATCTGGATGACGTCGGAGAGCACGATGATGACGAAGAGGCCGCCGATGATGAGCGCGAGGAACTCGGTGCGCGTGAGGATCGACAGGCCGGCGAGCGCGCCGCCGAGCGCGAGCGAGCCCGTGTCGCCCATGAAGATCTTCGCGGGGCTCGCGTTCCACCACAGGAACCCGAAGCACGCGCCGACGATCGCGGCGGCCACGATCGCGAGGTCCTGCGGGTCGCGCGTCTCGTAGCAGCTCGGCCCGGCCGACGCGAGGCGCTGGCAGGTCTGGTTGAGCTGCCAGATGCCTACGAGCACGTACGAGCCGAACACGATGAGCGAGACGCCCGTCGCGAGCCCGTCGAGACCGTCGGTGAGGTTGACCGCGTTCGACCACGCGGTGATGAGGAAGTTGGCCCAGAGCACGAAGAGGATCAGCCCGACCGTGACGCCCGCGAACGCGAGGTCGAGGTTCGTGTCGCGCAGGAAGGAGATGCGCGTCGACGCCGGCGTGCGGCCGTGCTCGTTGGGGAACTGCAGCGCGAGCACCGCGAACGCGATGCCGACCGCGCCCTGGCCGATGATCTTCGCGCGGGCCGTGAGCCCGAGGCTGCGCTGCTTGCGGATCTTCGTGAAGTCGTCGAGGAAGCCGACGATCCCGAGCCCCGTCATGAGGAACAGGACGAGCAGGGCGGAGACGCTCGGGAACCGCCCCGAGACGACGTACGACATCGCCCAGCCGAGCAGCGTCGCGCCGATGATGACGACCCCGCCCATCGTGGGCGTCCCGCGCTTGGTGAAGTGCGCCGTCGGGCCGTCCTGGCGGACGAACTGCCCGTAGTTGCGGTGCACGAGGAACCGGATGAACAGCGGCGTCCCGAAGAGCGCGACGAGCAGGGAGACGCCCGCCGCGACGATGATCGCGATCACGCGCGTTCACCTCCTGTCGCACCGGCACCTGCGGCCGCCAGCTCGTCGCCGAGCCGCCACAGCCCGGACCCGTTCGAGGCCTTCACGAGCACGACGTCCCCCTCCTGCAGCTCGTCGCGCAGCAGCGCGGACGCCGCCTCGACGTCGGGGACGAAGCGCGTCTCGTCGCCCCACGACCCCTCCTGGGTCGCGCCGTCGTGGATCCCGCCGGCGCCCTCGCCGACCACGACGAGCAGCTTGACGTTCAATCGGACCACGAGCCGGCCGATGTCGTCGTGCGCGACGCGCGAGTCCTCGCCGAGCTCCAGCATCTCGCCGAGCACGGCGACGGACCGCCGGTCGCGCCCCGCCATGACGGCGAGCGCCTTGAGCGCGGCGCGCATCGAGTCCGGGTTGGCGTTGTAGGAGTCGTCGATCACCGTGATGCCGTCGGGACGCTCGGTGACCTGCATCCGGTGCGGGCTCAGGGCGCGCGCGTCGGACAGCCGGTCCACGACGTCGGGCAGCGCGACGCCGAGGCGCAGCGCGGCCGTCGCGGCCGCGAGCGCGTTCGTCACGTGGTGCTCGCCGACGAGGCCGAGGGTCACGCGCGCGCTCGTGCCCTCGCCGCGCGCCGCGTCGCCCGACGCGCCGGGGCGCACGCGCAGCGTGAAGGACGCCCGGCCCGTGCGGTCGATGCCCAGGTCCTCCGCGCGCACGTCCGCCGCGGGGATCGTCCCGAAGGTGACGACCTCCCCCGGCGCGACGTCGGCCATCGCCGCGACCCGCAGGTCGTCGGCGTTGAGCACGGCGACGCCGCCGGGCGCGAGGCCCGTGACGATCTCGGACTTGGCGCGCGCCACGGCCTCGATCCCGCCGAACTCGCCCAGGTGGGCGCTGCCCACGACGAGCACGACCGAGACGTCCGGGGGCGCGATGCGCGTGAGGTAGGTGAGGTGACCCACGCCGCTCGCGCCCATCTCGAGCACGAGGAAGCGCGTGGACTCGTCGGCCTCCAGCACCGTGAGCGGCAGGCCGATCTCGTTGTTGAACGACCCGCGCGGGACCACGGTGGGGCCCTCGGGGCGCAGGAGCTGGCCGAGCAGGTCCTTCGTCGTGGTCTTGCCCACGGAGCCCGTGACACCGACCACGCGCAGGTCGCCGCGCTCGCGCAGCGTCGCGAGCACGTGGCGGGCCAGCTCGCCCAGCGCGGCCTGGACGTCGTCCACGACGACGCACGGCACGTCGAGCTCGCGCGCGGCGAGGACGAGCGTCGCGCCCGCCTCGACGGCACCGGCGGCGTATTCGTGACCGTCGACGTGCTCGCCCGGCAGCGCCACGAAGAGCGACCCCGGCGCGACCCGGCGCGAGTCGACGACGACGGGCCCCCCGACCCGGACCTCCGGGTCGGCGGACAGGCGTCCGCCGGTCGCTGCGGCCACCTGCGCCGCAGTGAGCTCGATCATGCGTGGTGCTCCTTCAGGTCGGGGGTGTCGTGGGGCGGCGTCGTCGCGGGGCGCTCCTCGAGCGCGGCCCGCGCCTCGACGCGGTCGTCCAGGGGGTGGTCGACGCCGGCGATCTCCTGCCACACCTCGTGGCCGCGGCCCGCGACGAGCACCGTGTCGTCCGGGCCCGCGGCGAGGATCGCCTCGCGGATCGCCCGGGCGCGGGGCGCGACCTCGAGCACGACGACGTCGCGCGGCTCGGGTGCGGCGGCCGCGGCCTCGCGCGCCGCGTGGGCGCCGGGCAGCACCTCCGCGCGGATCGCGGCCGGGTCCTCGCCGTGCGGGTCGTCGTCGGTCACGACCACGACGTCGGCGCCCTCGACCGCGACGCCGCCCATCGTGGGCCGCTTGCCGCGGTCCCGGTCGCCGGTCGCGCCGAACACGACGACGAGCCGACCCGGCGTGGTGGGCCGCAGCGCGTCGAGCGCGAGGGCGAGAGCGTCCGGGTTGTGGGCGAAGTCGACGACGACGCGCGGGCGGTGGGGCGGCTCCGAGACGACCTCCATACGGCCCGGGACCGCCGGGTCGAGCCCGCCGGCCGCCGCGAGGGCCGTCTCGAGGTCGCGCGCGTCCGTGCCCGCCTCGAGCACGAGGGCCAGGGCGAGGGCGGCGTTGGCGACGTTGAAGTGCCCGGGCAGCGACGTCGTCGTGCGCACGCTGCGGCCGTCGCGGTGCCGCAGCGTGAACGCCGAGCCGCCCGCCTCCGACGGCTCGACGTCGTGCACGGTCCAGTCCGCCGCGGGCTGCTCGTCGCCTGCCGTGGTCGGGCTCACGCGCAGCGTGGCGACCGGGACGCGCGCGGCCGAGACCATGCGCTCGCCCCACGCGTCGTCGACCACGACGACGCCGCGGCGCGCGTGCTCGGGCGTGAACAGCAGCGCCTTGGCCTCGAAGTACTCCTGGAGGTCGCCGTGGAAGTCGAGGTGGTCCTGGCTGAGGTTCGTGAAGCCCACGACGTCGTAGACGAGCCCGTCGACGCGGTGGAGCGCGAGCGCGTGCGACGAGACCTCCATCGCGAGCGTGCGCACGCCGTCCTCGCGCATCGCCGCGAGCAGGGCCTGGAGGTCGGCCGCCTCCGGGGTCGTGAGGCGGCTCGGCAGCACCCGGTCGCCGGAGCGCATCTCCACGGTGCCGATGAGGCCGCCCGTCCAGCCGAGCGCGCGCAGCGCGTGGTCGACGAGGTACGTCGTCGTGGTCTTGCCGTTCGTGCCCGTCACGCCGAACGTCGTGAGGTCCTGCGCGGGGGCGCCGTACACCCAGGCCGCGACGGGGCCGAGGAGCGCGCGGGGGTCGGGGGCGACGAGCACCGGCACGTCGAGGCCGGCGTCCGCGAGCAGGTCGGCGCCCTCGGCGTCCGTGAGGACGGCACGGGCGCCGCGGCCCACGGCGGCGGGCGCGAACCGCGCCCCGTGCGCCCGGGCGCCGGGCAGCGCCACGAAGAGGTCGCCCGCGTCGGCGGTGCGGTCGTCCGACGCCACCGACCACACCTCGGCGGAGCCCGGTGCGGCGTCCGCGCCACCCGCGCGGACGTCGAGCCCGAACCGTGCTGCCAGGTCCGCCACCGACCGACGGGTGGTCGTGGCAGGGCGAAGACGGTCGATCGGGGATGTCACGTGTAGAACCTACCGTGCCGGGACGGGCCGCCCCGCAAGCCCGCGGGCCGCTGCACCCGGGCCGGGGCGCGCTTCACGGGACCTTCACCGGCGACCGGGAGAGGGGCGGTGAGGTTCACCACGTCGTCGGGAGCGGCACGTAGGGCTCGGTGCTCGGCTGGACGCCCTCGTGCTCGAGGGTGAAGCCCATGATCTCGCTGAACACCGGCGCCGCGACGACGCCGCCGAAGATCGACGAGTGCGGGTTCTTGAGGAAGACCGACACGGTGTACCGGGGGTCGTCCGCGGGCGCGACGCCGATGAACGACGCCATGATCCCGGACAGCCGCCCGTCCTCGCCCGCCGCCTCCGCGGTGCCGGTCTTGCCCGCGACGCGGTAGCCGGGCACCGAGGCGCTCGAGCCGGTGCCCTCCTCCACGACGGACTCCATCATGTGCAGCACCGTGTCCGCCGTCTCCTGGGACACGACGCGCTCCGGCGCCGGGCGCTCCGCGGGCACGAGCTCGCCGCGCTCGTCCGTCGTCCCGGCGACGATGCTCGGCGTCGTGCGGACCCCGCCGTTCGCGATCGTCGAGAAGACGCTCGTCGCCTGGATGGCGTTGACCGCCACGCTCTGGCCGAAGAGCACCGCGTACTCGGTGCGGCCGTCCCACGAGTCCGCCGGGTGCAGGATGCCCGCCGACTCGCCGGGCAGCCCGAGGCCGGACTTCTGACCGAAGCCGAACTTCCGCAGGTAGTCGTAGCGGACCTGCTTGGGGATCTTCTCGCCGACCTGGACCGTGCCCGTGTTCGACGACTCCGCGAGGATGCCCGCGAGCGTCAGGCGCTCGACGGGGTGGTCGTGCGAGTCCTTGAACGTCTGACCGTTCGGGGTCGTGTAGCGGTCGGGCACCTCGAACCGCGACCCGGCGTCCGCGTGGCCGCCCTCGATGGCCGCCGCCATCGTGATGACCTTGCCCGTCGACCCGGGGTCGAACACGTTCGCCACAGCACGGCTCGGGCGGGCGACGGCGTCCGTCGAGCGGTCGTTCGGGTTCACCGTGCCCGAGTCCGCGAGCGCGAGCACCTCGCCCGTGCGGACGTCCTGCACGACGGCGATCGCGTACTCCGCGCCGGTCTCGCTCACCGCCCGGTCGATCGCGTCCTGCGCCTTCCACTGCACGTCGCGCACGGTCGTGAGGCGCACGTTCAGGCCGGGCACCGCCTCGACGACGTCGCACCGTCCCGTCGGGATGAGCTGTCCGCCGAGCCCTGCCTCGCACCGGCGCGAGCCCGGCGTCCCGGCCAGGACGTCGTCGTACGACGCCTCGATGCCGCCCCCGCCCGTCTGCTCGTCGTTGACGAAGCCCACGAGGTTGCCGGCGACCGTGCCCGCCGGGTACGTGCGCTCGCTCGTCATCGTCGTGCTGACGAACGCGGACAGGCGCAGGTCGGCGATCTGGCGCTGCACCTCGGGCGTGACGTCCTTCTCCAGGACGAGGTACCGCGACGTGCCGACGAGGTCGGCCGCCAGCTCGACCGCGGACCGGTCGAGGATCGGGGCGAGCAGCTTCGCGACGCCGACCGCGCCGCCCTCCTCGAGCGGCTCGCCGTTGACGAGGTCCCCGGAACGGGGCTCGAAGCTCGCGATCGCCTGGAGGTCGGCCGCGACGGTGTACCGGTCCACCGAGGTCGCGAGCACCACGCCGTCGGCGTCCGTGATGTCGCCGCGGTGCGCGATCGTCGTCGAGCTGCGCGTGCGGTCGTTCTGGGCCTCGGCCGCGAGCGCGGGCCCGCGGAGCACCTGGACGTTGACGAGCTGCGCGATGAACACCGCGGTGATCACGCCCGCCACGACGATGAGCCAGCGCTGCCGACGCTCGGGCCGGCCCGGCTCGCGGGTCCCCCGGGCCGGACGGGACGGCGGGCGGCCGGCGCCGCGCGGCGCGCGCGACACCGGGGCGCGCCCCGACGTGCTGCGCGTGGTCGACGCGCGACCGGACGTGGTGCGCGCCGTCGAGGCGCGACCGGACGCGGCGCGCGCCGAGGCGGTGCCCGTCGAGGCGGTGCGCGCGGGCACGGGACCTCCGGAGCGAGCACCCGCGGCCCGACCGGCGGACGCAGGACGGCCCCCCGAGGAGGCCCGGGAGGCCGCGGTGGCGGGACGGGGGCGCGGGGTGCCCGCCGCCGGTCGTGACCGGCCGGTGCGCCCGGCGCCCGTGCCCTGCGTCACTCCCCCGCCCCCTCCTGCGCCACGCCGAGCACCGTGCCGTCGGACAGGCGGACCATCGCCGGGTCCTGCGCCTCGACCATGCCGAGCCCGCGCGCGGTCTCCGGCAGCGCCGTCCTCTGCTCGGCGACCTGCAGCTGCAGGCTCTGCGTGTCCTGGGCCACGCGGCTCACCTCCCGGCGCAGCTCCGACATCTCGTAGGAGTTGCGCGCCATCGTCGTGTTCACCAGGAGAGCACACAGGAGCGCGGCGCCGAGGATCGACATGCAGACGACGAGGAACGGGACCTTGGACCGCGCCTGCAGCGGCGCCCGGACGAGCTCGAGACGCGAGCGCAGCGCCCGCTCGGACGCGCCGCCCGGCAGGGCGGTCAGCGACGGGCGCGGTGCGGGCGCCGGCCGGGCCGGGCGCGGGAGCGGGCGGGCGGCGGTCGACCTCTGTGCGCTCATCGTGTCGTCTCCCCCGGGTCGTGCGGTCGGTCGGTCGGTCGGTGGCCGGGCGCCGGCGAGCGGCGAACGGCGGACGGGCGGCGGTGCGGCGGTGTCGGGCGGGTGCGCTCGGCGGCTCGCAGGCGCACGGACGCGGACCGCGGGTTCGTCTCGCGCTCCCCGGCCGGCGCCTCCTCGGCCCCCCGGGTCAGCAGGCGCAGGTACGGCTCGTCCTGCTCGGGCACGACCGGCAGGCCGGCGGGCGCGCTGATCGTCGCGCCGGCGGCGAGCACGCGCTTGACGATGCGGTCCTCGAGCGAGTGGTACGACTCGACGACGATGCGCCCGCCCACGGCGAGCACGTCCACCGCGGCGGGGACCGCGCGCTCGAGGACCTCGAGCTCGCCGTTCACCTCGATGCGCAGCGCCTGGAACGTGCGCTTGGCGGGGTTGCCGCCCGTCGTGCGGGTGGCCGCCGGGATCGACGCGCGGACGAGGTCGACGAGGTCCGCGCTGCGCTCCCACGGCTGCTGCTCGCGCCGGCGCACCACGGCCCGCGCGATCCGCTGCGCGAACCGCTCCTCGCCGTAGTCGCGCAGGATCCGGGTGAGCGCGCGCTCGTCGTACGTGTTGAGCACGTCCGCGGCCGTGAGGCCCACGGTCGGGTCCATGCGCATGTCGAGCGGTGCGTCGTGCGCGTAGGAGAACCCGCGCTCCGTCTCGTCGATCTGGAGCGAGGAGACGCCGAGGTCCATGAGCACGCCCTGGACCGGTGCGCCGACCACGTCCGCGACGACGTCCTCGATCTCGTCGTACACGGCGTGCACGGCGCGGAAGCGGTCGCCGAACCGGGCGAGCCGGCGCGACGCGCGGTCGATCGCCTCGGGGTCGCGGTCGATGCCGACCACGCGCGCCGTCGGCACCTGCTCCAGGACGGCCTCCGTGTGGCCGCCCATGCCGAGCGTGCAGTCGACGAGCACGGAGCCCGGCTCGCCGAGCGCGGGCGCGAGCAGGTCGACGCAGCGCTGGAGGAGGACCGGGACGTGCCGCTCGGCGGCGTCGTCGGGGGTGCTCGTCACGTCCTCCTCCTCTCCGTGCTGGTCGTCGTGCTGCGGTGCTGCTGCTGGTCGTGCTGTGCTGCGGGCCCCGTACGGTCAGGTCTCCCTCCGCGTCCTTTCTGGCGCCGGGGAAGTGCGCCAGACCGGGCGGGAGGAGGCCTCACCGTGCGGAGCCGGTGGTGCTCGGCCCTAGAAGCGCAGGTCCGGGAACACCTCCTCCGCGGTGTCGGAGTACGCCGACTCCTGCTCCGCGAGGTACGTCTCCCACGCCTGCGCGTCCCAGATCTCGACGCGCGTGCCGGCGCCGATCACGGCGACGTCGCGGTCGAGCCCCGCGTACGCCCGCAGGGGCGCGGGGATCGAGACACGTCCCTGCTTGTCCGGGATCTCGTCGCTCGCCCCCGAGAGGAAGACGCGCAGGTAGTCCCGGGCCTGCTTGCTCGTCACCGGCGCCTGCCGGATCTGGTCGTACATGCGCCGGAACTCGTCCATCGGCAGCAGGAACAGACAGCGCTCCTGCCCCCGCGTCATGACGAGACCCGGTGCGAGCCGCGACCGGAACTTCGCGGGGAGGATGAGCCTCCCCTTGTCGTCCAGACGCGGCGTGAAGGTGCCCAGGAGCAGGCCGGAGGAACCGCCGAGCACGTCGTCCACGAAGCCGGACATGCACCTGGCACCTCCCCTCCTGCTCCCTTCTGCTCCACGGTACTCCACTTCCCTCCACCGCTCTCGGCGAAAGTCCCAGGTTTCACCCGTCTTCGCAGGATCTCCGCAGGTCAGACGGGCTGGAGCGCGGTGGAGGGGAGGACTCCCCAGGGCGCGTCGCGGCCGCGTCCGGCGGGACCGTCGTCGGGGGGCGACCGCTTCCAGGAGCCGTCCGACGGGTCCTGGGCGGCGGCGCCCGGCGCCCGTGGAGGGAGAGGGAGGGGCACGGGTCCGCCGACCCCGGACCGCGCGCCCCCTGGCCGGGGTCGGCGGACCTCCCACCGTCTACTAGGCTCTTCCCACCCGCGGTCTCGCCGGTCCGCGGCCCTGCGCCACCGACGACGGAGGTCCCCGTGCTCCCCGACATCGCCCCTGTCGCGCCCTCCGACGAGCCCGGGTCAGGACGCCTCGCCGGTCTCGACGAGCTGGTCGAGACCACCGGACGGATCCGCTCCGGCATCGAGTCGGTAGTCACCGGGCGACCGGACCTCGTGACCGTCACCGTCGCCGTCCTCCTGGCGCAGGGGCACCTTCTCGTCGAGGACGTCCCCGGCGTCGGCAAGACGACGCTCGCCAAGGCGCTGGCGCGCACGATCGACTGCAAGGTCGGCCGCATCCAGTTCACGCCCGACCTCCTGCCGAGCGACCTCACCGGCGTCAACATCTACCGCGCCGCGAACCACGAGTTCGAGTTCCGGCCCGGCCCCGTCTTCTCCAACATCGTCATCGGCGACGAGATCAACCGCGCCTCCCCCAAGACGCAGTCGGCGCTCCTGGAGTGCATGGAGGAGGGCCAGACGACGGTCGACGGCACGACCCACATGCTCCCGAGCCCGTTCCTCGTCGTCGCGACCCAGAACCCGGTCGAGATGGAGGGCACCTACCCGCTCCCCGAGGCCCAGCGCGACCGCTTCATGGCACGGCTGACCGTGGGGTACCCCGACGTCGACGCCGAGCTGCGGATGCTCGACCGCCAGGAGTCGGACAACCCGCTCGCGCACCTGCGGCCGGTGACCACCGGGGCGGACGTGCTGCGGTTCGCCGAGGTCGCGCGCTCGGTCCACGCGTCCACGGCCGTCAAGCGCTACGTCCTCGCGCTCGTCACCGGGACGCGCGAGCACCCGGGCCTGCGCCTCGGCGCCTCCCCCCGCACGACGCTCCAGCTCCTGCGCGCGGCGAAGGCCCTGGCCGCGATGGCGGGGCGCGACCACGTACTCCCCGACGACGTGCAGTACCTCGCGGTGCCCGTGCTCGCGCACCGGCTCGTCGTCACCACCGAGGCACGGCTCTCGGGCCAGGACGCCGAGGCCGTCGTCGCGTCCCTCGTGGCGCAGACGCCGATCCCCGCGCTGGACGCGACCGAGCGACGCTGACGTGCGCGGCCCGTCGTTCCTCGCGCGGCTCCGACGCAGGACCAGGAGCCTCGCCAGCGCGCGCCCGACCCGCCGCGGCACCGTGGTCCTCGGTGCGGGCGCCGCGCTCGTGGTGCTCGGCGTCACGCTCGGCCTGCCGGACCTCGTCGGGCTCGGCGCGGCGGGGCTTCTCGCCGTGGGGGCCGCGTGGTGCTGGATGGCGGCCCGGCGCATCGACCGGGGGCGCGGCGCGCTGCACGTGACGCGCCGGGTGCAGCCCAACCCCGCCGTGCGCGGCCAGCTCACGACCGCGCGCCTGACCGTCGCGGCGGCGCGCACGACGTCGTCGACGGCCTCCACGCTCGCGCGCCTGCGCATCAGCGAGCAGGCCGCGCACGAGCTGTCCGACCAGGGCTCGTTGCGCGCGCAGGTCGCGACGGTCGGCAACCACATCGCCGTGCGGTACCGCCTGCGGCCGCTGCGCCGCGGCCGGTGGCCGCTCGGCCCGCTCCTCACGACGCGGACCGACCTGTTCGGCCTCGTCAGCGCGACGCAGGAGCTCGGCGACTCGACGGCCGTGGCCGTCTGGCCGCGCACCGTCGAGCTGCCCGTGCGCGGGAGCCGCGCGTTCGGCGAGCACGAGCGCTCGGCCTCCGGCGCCCGGCTCGCGTCGAGCGACGACTCGGTCCTGCGCGACTACGTCGCCGGTGACGACCCCCGCCGCGTGCACTGGGTCAGCGCCGCGCGCCGCGGCCAGCTCATGGTGCGCTCCGACGAGAGCGCGGGCCTGCCGCCCGTGACGGTGCTCCTCGACCGCGGCCTCCTGCCCCACCCGGAGCTCGCCGCGTCGAGCCCGCGCGCGCTGGCCGACGGCGAGTGGGCCGTCGAGTGCGCGGCGTCGATCGGGGTGTCCCTGCTCCAGGCGGGGCACCCCGTCCGCCTCGTCCCCACCTCGCTCGCCGCGGTGGTCCCCGGCACCGGCTTCCGGGTCAACCGGTCCGGCGAGGGCCCGGCCGACCTGCTCGACGCCACGGTCGACCTGCACGGGCACCAGGTCGTGGCGGACGCCGACCGCTCCGTCGTCACGACCTCCGAGGCGCTGCGCCGCGACCGCCGCCCAGGCGAGATCACCGTCGCCGTGCTCGGACCGCTCGGCTCCGTGGCCCGGCACACCGTCGCCGCGATGGCCGGGGACGGCGTCCACCGCGCGCTCGTGGTGAGCACCCGGCCCTGGGCGCCCGAGCACGCCGACGCCGTCGAGACCGTCGCCGCGCTCCGCTCGACGGGGTGGCACGCCGCGCTCGTCGACCCGTCCGCGTCGCTCGAGCACGCCTGGACCCTGCTCGCGGAAGGCTCACGATGACCGCACCCCGACCGGGAACCTCAGGCTCCGCGGGCCTGCGCGTGCTCGCGACGAGCGCGCTCGTCGCCACCGCGGTCGTCGCGTCGGCGTACGCGCTGGGGAGCGTCGTCGGGCCGGGCGGCTGGACGGGCACGGTCGTGCGCGTCGTCGTCGTCCTCGCGCTCGTCACCGGCCTCAGCCGCTGGGCGCTCGAGCGGAGCCACGCGGCGCGCGGCGAGGTGCTCGCCCCGCCGGCGGCGCTCCTGCCGTCGCTCGCCGGGCTCGTCGTCGGGCTGTGGGCCCTGCTCGGGCTGTACGGCGGGCCGACGGACCGGTTCTCGCTCCTCATCGGCCTGTCCAACGTCGACCGCGTCCTGTCCCGCCTGGGCACCGCGCGCGACCTGACGCTCGCGGAGGTCGCCCCGATCGACCCCAGCCTGCCCATCGCGCTCCTGGCGGTCGGCGGCGCGGTCGTGGTGTTCGTCGTCGCCGACCTCATGGCCGGCGGGCTGCGGCTCGGCGCGGGGGTCGCGCTGCCCCTCCTCGCCCTGTGGGTGCCCGGGCTCGTCATCGTCGGCGAGGTCCCGCCGCTCGCGTTCGTCGTGACCGTCACCGCGCTCGTGCTGCTCCTCGCCGTGGACAACCCGCACCGCGCCGTCCGCCGCGGGGCGTCCGCGCGACGCCCGGAGGACCGCGCCGCCGGAGGCCTGCGTGCCGCGGGCGCGCTCGTCGTGGCCGTCGCCGTCGCGGTCACCGCACTCGGGCTCGGGTCGGCGAGCGCCTCGCTCCCCGAGGTGGCGTCGGCGTCGTGGTCGCGCCTGTTCTCCTCGACCGGCCAGACGGTCCGGCTCTCCGACGACCTGGACATGCGGCGCGACCTCGCCGAGCGGTCCGCCGAGGTCGTCCTGCGCTACCGGACCGACGGCGAGAACGTCGGTCCCCTGCGCGTCTTCACGCTCACGGGGTTCGACGGCACCAACTGGCGCCGCGGCGCCGACCGCGACGGCACCCCCATCGACGGCGGCGAGCAGGTCCTGTGGCCCGACGACCCGGGCGCCACCGGGGACCCGACGTCGCTGCGCGTCACGCTCGAGTCGCTGCGCGACACCAAGCTGCCGCTCCCGACCGAGCCGCGCGCCGTCGGCATCGACGGCGACTGGGCGTACGACGACGTGCGCGACGAGGTGCTCGGCGAGCAGCCGACGGGCGCGGGCACGTCCTACGAGGTCACGGTCTTCCCGCGGCCGCTCGACGCCGACGCGTTGCGCGGCGCCAGCGGCGCGGACCCCGACGACCCCAACTACCTCGACGTGCCCGCGACGGAGCACGAGCAGGACATCCGCGACCTCGCGACGTCCGTCGTCGACGGCGCGACGACGCGCTACGACCAGGCGCTCGCGCTGCAGACCTACTTCCGCGACATCTCGCAGTTCACGTACTCCACCGAGGTGCCGCCGGGCGCCTCGGGCGACGCCGTCTGGGACTTCCTCCAGGACCGGACGGGCTACTGCGTCCAGTTCGCGACGTCGATGACGATGATGGCCCGCACGCTCGGCATCCCCGCACGGCTGGGCGTCGGGTTCCTCCCGGGCGAGCGCGTCGACGACTCCAGCTACAAGGTCACGGGCCGCGACTCCCACGCGTGGCCCGAGCTGTACTTCCCGGGGCAGGGCTGGGTCCGGTTCGAGCCGACGCCCGCGCAGCAGACCGGCCCGACGCCGCGGTGGGCGACCCCGGTCGCCGTCACGCCCGGCGGCCCGGCGGACCCGGGGAACGTCCCGACGCCGGACGCCACCACGGCCGCGCCGTCGGCGCCGGTGACGCCGGCACCCACCGCCCCGGGGGCCGGCGGCACGACGGGCGGCACGCAGGAGGACTCCACCTCGTGGCCGCTCGTCGTGGGCGTGGCGCTGCTCGTCGCGGCGGCGCTCGCCGCAGGGCTGTGGTTCGTGCTGCGCCGACGCACCGAGGCGGAGAGCCTGCGGGACGCCGAGGACGCGTGGGCCGAGCTCGTGGCACGGCTCGGTGCGCTGGAGGTGCGGTGGCCGTCGTCCACGACGCCGCGCCGCGTGCCCGCCGTCGTCGTCGCGACCCTGCAGGCGCGACGCGGGGCGGATGCCGGGGACGAGGACCTGGCCGAGACGCTCACGGCCCTCGCGTCGGCGCTCGAGGCGGAGCGCTACGCCCCGCGTCCGCGCGAGACGGTCAGCCCGGAGCGCCTCCAGGCGCTCGTCGACGCTGCCGTCGAGGGGATCGAGAGGTCGCTCAGCGACCGTCCTGCTCGCGCCGACGGTCCCAGCGCTCTTCGAGCCGGCTGAGGAACGGCTTCCGCGACGTCCTGCTCGCTGCGGCCGGCCGGACGGTGCCGTCGGCCTCGACGGTGCCGACCGGTCCCTTGCGGGAGGCGCGCGGTGCCTGGAAGACCAGCACGACGCCGGCGAACATGAGGACGAAGCCGATGACGCCGAGCCAGGTCTGCGAGAGCGCGGCGCCCAGCACCAGCAGGAGCAGCCCTCCCACGACGCCGACACCGGCCAGGACGTAGCGCAGCGCAGAGCGACGTCGAGGGGCCTGGAGCGTGTTCGCCAACCGCGGATCGTCCGAGGTGAGCGCGCGCTCCATCTGCTCCAAGACCCGCTGCTCGTACTCAGACAGAGGCATGAGCACCCCGATTCTCCACGGTGGTCGTGTGACACCCTCAGGATAGATCGACATCCGCGGGGGTGGTAGTCGAGCGGGCCCGGGCAGGCCCCATCGCGATGGATCTCACCCCGAAACGGCCGCGGACGGCGTCGACGGCCTCCTCCGCGCGCCGTCGGACGGCGTTCGTCTCCACCACGGCCTCCTCGAGCGTGGGCTGGACGACGGCCTCCGCGCGCGGCTCGAGACCTTCCGCACGCACCCCCACGAGCCGGACCGCGAGCCCTCGCAGGTCCACCCCCGCGACGAGCTCACGTGCGACGAGGTAGATCTCGCGCGCGACGTCCGTCGGGGCGCCGAGCGTGCGGGCGCGCGTGACGGTCCGGAAGTCGCTCGTGCGGACCTTCACGCTCACCGTGCGGGCGACGAGGCCCTGGTGCCGGAGCCGCCCGGCGCACCGGTCGGCGAGCTCGAGCACGCGCGCCTGCACTGCGGCGAGGTCGCGCAGGTCGTGCTCGAACGTCGTCTCCGCGCCGATGCTCCGCTCCGAGCGCTCCGGCTGGACGGGGCGTGGGTCACGACCCCACGCGAGGTCGTGCAGGTGCGCCCCGGACACCTTGCCGACCGCCGTCTGCAGGGACGCCACGTCGGTGTCGGCGAGCTCGGCGACCGTCCGGATGCCCCACTGCGCGAGGACGGCCTCCGTGCGCTCGCCCACGCCCCACAGCGCCCCCACCGGCAGGGTGCGCAGGAACGGCACCGTCGCCGCGGCGGGCACGAGCAGCATGCCGTCGGGCTTGGCGTGCGTGGACGCGAGCTTCGCGACGAACTTCGTGGTCGCGATCCCGACCGAGCACGTGATCCCGTGGTCCGCCTGGACCCGACGCCGCAGCGCGGCCGCGATCCGTGTGGGCGGCCCGAGACGGCGCCGCGCGCCGCTCACGTCGAGGAACGCCTCGTCGACGCTCACCTGCTCCACGAGCGCGGTGATCTCCCCGAGCGCGGCCATGACCGAGCGCGAGACCTCGTGGTACCGCGCGTGGTCCGGCGGCACGACGACCGCCTGCGGGCACAGCCGGCGCGCGGTCGTCATGGGCATCGCCGAGTGGACGCCGAACGCGCGGGCCTCGTACGTGGCCGCCAGGACGACGCCCCGCTCGGCACCGCCGACGATGACCGGTCGCCCGACGAGCTGGGGACGCCGCGCGAGCTCGACCGAGGCGAAGAACGCGTCCATGTCGACGTGCAGGATCGAGCAGCCGCTCTCGTCGTCCCCCCAGTCCCGGCGGACGACGGCACGAGGACCCCGGCTCATCGGGTGCTCACCGTGCCCGCGGGCCGACCGGCCGGGTCGTCACGACGCCACCGTCCGCAGCCCGGGCAGCCGGACGAAGCCGGCGTCCGGGTCGACGAGCATCGCGACCTCGTCGCGGAAGTCCTCGGCGCACGCGACGAGCTCGTCGGCGCGACGCGGGTCGACCTCGTCGAACCGCCCGGCGTCCACGGCGGCACGGACGCGCGCGCCGCTCGCGAAGTACACCGACCACGCGGCGAGCGCGGGCTCGGCGTCCGCGAGCTGCTCCCACACCGAGCGGGCGCGCCCGCGCCGCACGGGGCGCGCACGGAGCGCGACGACCGCGGCGGCTGCCCGCAGCGCGCCGAGGTGGGCGTGGACGAACCGCTCCCCCGCGTCCTGCGCGAGCGCCGCAGCGACGAGCTCCGCGTCCGCGCGGGCGAGCAGCCGCCGGACCTCGGCGGGAACCACGACCTGCGCCCTCGCGCCTGCTTCGTTCGACATCGCGCACCTCCTGCTCCACTATCGAACACCTGTTCGATCCTGTCAACGTGCCGGACGCCGACAGCCCGTACCGTGGGGCACATGGCTCGCCGCACCTCCCGACGCCCTCCAGGGTCCCCCGCACCACCCACACCGCCCCGGCGTCGGGGCCCCGCGCGCGGCGGGCCCGCGGCGTCCGACCTCCCGGACGAGCCCGTCGCGACCACGACGGGCACGGCCCGCGTCGAGCGCGACCCCGACCGCCCGTCCGCGGTCACCCTCTACGTCAACGGGGTGCCGAGCTCGTACCTCGACCTGGACGACCCCGGGATGCTCGCGTTCGAGTACATGCAGCAGATGGCCGCGGTGGTCGACGAGCTGCACCCCGGGCCCGTGCGTGCGCTGCACCTCGGGGCCGCCGGGTGCAGCCTGCCGCGCTGGGTGGAGGACACCCGCCCCGGCTCGACGCAGCTCGGGGTCGACCTCGACGCGCGCCTCCTGGAGCTCGTCCGCACCTGGTTCGACCTGCCGCGCTCCCCGCGCCTGCGGCTGCGGCCCGACGACGCCCGGCACGCGGTGGAAGGGCTCGCCGACGCGTCGTTCGACGTCGTGGTCCGGGACGTCTTCCACGGCGACCGCACGCCCGACCACCTCGTGACCCTCGGCATGGCCGAGGAGGTGCGGCGCGTCCTGCGACCGGGGGGCGTCTACCTGGTCAACTGCGCGGACCGGCCGCCGCTCGCGTCGGTGCGGCGCGAGCTCGCGACGCTCGCCGCCGCGTTCGGGGGCGGCACGGGCGACGGCGCCGTGGAGGAGGGGCGTGTCGCAGCGATCGCCGAGCCGGCACAGCTCAAGGGCCGCCGGTACGGGAACGTGGTGCTCGCCGCGGTCGCGCCGGGCGGTGCCGAGCCTGCCCTGACCGGCCCGGGCCTCGCGCGCACCGTGCGCTCGCTTGCCGTGCCGGCGCGCGTCCTCGTGGGGAGCGAGCTGCGGACCTTCGTCGGCCCGGCGGCGCCCCTCCCGGACCCCACGCCCGCGGACCCCGGGTCCGCCGACCCCACGTTCGAGGGGCCCGCTCCCGGGGACGCCACGACCGCGCGTCCGGCGCCCGACGAGCACGCTCGGGCGACGCGCGAGGGCTGACACGCCAGGAGCCGCGCCCCCGGGAGGGGACGCGGCTCCTGCGCTGCTGCTACGACCGGGCGACCCGACCGCAGGACGTCGTGGACGTCAGAGCGGGCGGACCTTCTCCGCCTGCGGGCCCTTCGGCCCCTGGGTGATCTCGAACTCGACCCGCTGCGCCTCGTCGAGCGTGCGGTACCCGTTCGACTCGATCGCCGAGTAGTGCACGAAGACGTCGGCACCGCCGCCGTCCTGCGCGATGAAGCCGTAGCCCTTCTCGGCGTTGAACCACTTCACAGAACCCTGCGCCATGCTGTTCCTCTGACCTTCTGTCCATCCGGGGACATCAGCAGGCGGACCCTTCGTCCACCCCCGTGCGCCGCAATGCCATGTCCCACGTCCTTCGCCGGCGTCCCGGCCGTGTGCGGCCGGCAGGCCCGACGCAGGACCGCCCCGCCGGGCGGACCCACGTACCGGCCCTGCACCGGGTCGTGCGCAAGTACGTCACTGCAACGGGTCACAGTGTGGCATGGACCACGTCAGGTCCGCCATGGAGAACGAGCCCTCTCGTGCTGATTTTTCGGCACATACTCCCCGGCGGGGCCGAGCGCGCCGTCACTCCCCCGACTGCTGCGCGAGGAAGCGCTCGAACTCCGCGCCGAGCTCGTCGGCCGTGGGGATCGGGGCCGACTCGGCGAGCAGGCTCGTGCGCCCGACCGAGCGGGCGAAGGCGTCGTACTGCTCCTCGAGCGCCCGGACCACCGCCGCGACCTCCTCGGAGTCGCGCACCTGTCGCTCGACCTCGGTCTTCGCGTCCTGGACCGCCTCCGCGAGGCCGCCCGTGGCGAGGTCGAGACCCGTCACGCGCTGGACGTGCTCGAGCGCGACGACCGCCGCGGGCGGGTACGACGACTGGGCGAGGTAGTGCGGCACGTGCACGGTGTAGCCGACGGCGTCGTGGCCGGCGCGCCCGAGCCGCAGCTCGAGCAGCGCGGCGAGGCTGGCCGGGACCTTGACCGTCCCGAACCACGACGTGTGCTCGCCGAGCAGCTCGGGGCGCGTGGCGTGCGCCGTCACCGAGAGCGGCCGCGTGTGCGGGATGCCCATCGGGATGCCGTGGAAGCCCACGACGAGCGAGACGCCCAGACGCTCGACGACGTCGCGCACCGCGGCGACCACGCGCTCCCACTGGACGTCCGGCTCGGCGCCGTGCAGCAGCAGGAAGCCGGTGCCCTCGGCGTCGCGCACGTGGTCGACGACGAGGTACGGCTCGTCGTAGTCGGACCAGCGGTCCGTGCTGAAGGTCATCGTGGCCCGCTTCGAGCGGTAGTCGATGAGCTGGTCGGCGTCGAACGTCACCAGGCGGGTGACCTCGCCGATCTCCAGCAGGTGGTCGACGGCCACCTCTCCCGCGCTGCCCGCGTCGACGAACCCCGCGACCGCGTGCAGCAGCACCGGCCCGGAGCCCGCCTCGGGCGGCGTGGGCCACAGGCGCGCCACGGCCTGCTCGTCGAGCTCGTAGATCCCGCGAGGGTCCAGCATGCATCCTCCTCGTCACGTCCTTCGCCCGTGCGCCGCCGGTGGCGCGCTGCGGGCCTGACGAGGTAACGCGACCCGGGCCGGGGATCATTCCCGGCCGGGCTGCGTCGGCGGTCAGCGACCGGGGAGGCGCACCACGGAGACGAAGAAGTCGTCGATCTGCCGCACGACGTCGATGAAGCGGTCGAAGTCGACCGGCTTGGTGACGTAGGCGTTGGCGTGCAGCGAGTAGCTGCGCACCACGTCCTCCTCGGCCTCCGACGTCGTGAGCACGACGACGGGGATCTTGCGCAGCGCGTCGTCGGCCTTGAGCTCGGCCAGGACCTCGCGCCCGTCCATCCGGGGCAGGTTGAGGTCGAGGAGGATGAGGTCGGGCGTCGGGGCGCCCGCGTGCTCGCCCTCCTTGCGCAGGAACTGCAGCGCGCTCACGCCGTCGGACACCACCGAGAGGCGGTTGGTGACCTTGTGGTCCTCGAACGCCTCGCGGGTCATGAGCACGTCGCCCGGGTCGTCCTCCACCAGGAGGACGTCGATCGGCTTGCTGCCGTGGCTCATGCGGGGCTCTCCTCGTCGTCGGGGCGCGCGGGGGCCGGAGCGTCCGGACCGGCGCCGCCGGGGTCGGAGCGAGCGTAGCCGACCTGCGCCTGGACGTAGGCGTGGGCGAGCGTGAAGCGGATGGTCGTCCCGCCCTCGCGCGGCTCGATCCAGATGCGCCCGCCGTGGTACTCGACGATGCGCTTGCACAGCGCGAGGCCGATGCCCGTGCCCTCGTACACGTCCTTGGCGTGCAGGCGCTGGAAGATCACGAACACGCGGTCGGCGTACTGCGGGTCGATGCCGATCCCGTTGTCCTCGACCGACAGCTCCCAGTGGGTGTCGCGCGCGAGCACGCCCACGTGCACGGCGGGCGCCCGGTCCGGGTGGCGGAACTTCAGCGCGTTGCCGACGAGGTTCGCGAGGAGCTGGCGCAGGAGCGCCTGCTCCCCCACGACGACGGGGAGCGGGTCGTGCGTGACGCGCGCCCCGGACTCCGCGATCTTGTCGGAGAAGTCCTCGAGCACGCCCCGGAGCTCGTCCTCGAGGTCGACGTCGACGCGCTCGGTGCCCGTCCGGCCGACGCGGGAGAACCCGAGCAGGTCCTGGATGAGGCGCTGCATGCGCTTCGCGCCGTCGACCGCGAAGTCGATGTACTGGTCGGCGCGGTCGTCGAGCTCGCCCCCGTAGCGCTTCTTGAGGAGCTGCGTGAAGCTCGCGACCTTGCGCAGCGGCTCCTGGAGGTCGTGCGAGGCGACGTACGCGAACTGCTCCAGGTCGCGGTTCGAGCGTTCCAGCTCGCGCGCCTGCTCGGCGAGCAGCTCGTGCGAGCGCGCCGCGTCCTCGTGCGACGCCTTGATCTCCGCGACCTGGCTGACGAGCTCGACGCGCATGTGCTCGACGTCCTGCGCGAGGTCCGCGATCTCGGCGGGCCCGGACGTGACGACCGGCTCGTCGAGGCTCCCGGAGCTCACGCGCCGCACGCGGTGCGCGAGCTCGGCCATGGGTTCGGTGACCCAGCGCTTGAGGCAGACCCACAGGATGATGCCGACCGCGAGCGCCGAGCCGACGAGGACGAGGACGCTCCCGAACAGGGCGCGGCTCCACCGGTCGAGCGCGTCGAGGCGTTCGACGCGCTCGTCGCGCAGCTGGTCGACGTACTGCGCGGTGTCGGCGCGCGCCGCCGCGAAGAGCTCGGCGCCGCGCGCCTGGTCGACGGCGCGCACGCGCCCGGGGCCCTGGGCCTCGGTGGTCGCGATGGCGGGCTCGGCCGCGTCGGAGACCCAGGCGCGCACCGAGGACTCGGCCTGGGTGAGCGTCCCGGCGAGCTCGTCGTCGAGGCCGAGGCGGTCGACGAGCGCGGCGTCGGGGACGACGCCCTCGGCGTCGACGCCCACCGCGCGCGTGTAGGCCTCGAGCGCCGTCGCGTCGCCCGTGGCGACGTAGGCGCGCACCGCGACCTCGGCGTCGAGCAGGCCGACGTACGCGCCGTCCGCCTCGCTCACCGCGTCGAAGAACGGCCCGGTCACGTCGGTCTGGAGGGTGAGGACGCGCGACAGCGCGATCGCGGACGTCGCGAGCACGCCGAGGAGGATCACCCCGGCGACGACGAGCGCCCAGCCGAGCCGCCGACGCAGCGTCGGGGCACGACGCTCGCCCGCGCGCCTGCGGTCGCCGGCGGCGCTCACCGGGCCCACTCGTCCGAGTCGGCGAGGGTGGCCGACCGCTCGCCCGGGGAGGTGCCCTTGCCGTCCCACCCGAGCACGAGGAGGGCCGCGTCGTCCGCGAGGGGGCCGCCGTGGAGGTCGCGCACGCGACGGAAGACGCGCTCGACGACGCCCTCGACGCCCTGCTCCAGGGCGCTGTCGACGGCGCGGCGCAGGCCGTCGACCCCGACGCGCTCGGGGCGGGTCCGCGCGTCGCCCGCCCCGGCTCCCGCGACGGTCGCCTCGACGAGGCCGTCGGTGTAGAGCATGAGGGCCCAGCGCTCGCCGAGCTCGACCGGCTGCGACGTCCAGCCGCCCGCGACCGGGATGCCCAGGGCGCGGCCGCGCGACGTCGGCGTGATCTCCGACGCCGTGTCGCGCAGCAGCAGCGGCGCGAGGTGGCCCGCGAGGTAGACCTCGGCGCTGCGTCGGTCCGCGGAGACGACGACCTGGCACAGCGTGACGAAGACCTCCGGGCGCGCGCGCTCGGGCACGAGCACACGCTCGAGCAGCGGCAGGATCGCCTCCGGCTGGGTCTCGCTGAGGACGATGGTGCGCCAGGCCGTGCGCAGCGTCGCGCCGAGCGCGGCCTCGTCCGGGCCGTGCCCCGCGACGTCCCCGATGACGCACAGGACCGTCCCGTCCGGGCGCTCGACCGCGTCGAAGAAGTCGCCGCCGAGCAGGCCGTTGCCGCCCGGCACGTAGCCGACCATGACGTCGAGGCGGTCGTCCTGCACGAGCGGGGTCGGCAGGAGCGCACGCTCGAGGCGCGCCGTCTCTGCCGCGCGGACCTCGCTGCGGTACAGCGCGCGCTGCTGCTCGACGGACATGCGGCGCTGGACCGCGTAGCGCACGGACCGCCCGAGCAGGTCGCCGTCGACCTCCCCCTTGACGAGGTAGTCGTCGGCGCCCGCGGCGACCGCCTGCACGCCGAGGTCGATGCCCGAGTGGCCGGTCAGGACGACGAGCGCCGGCGGCCGCGACCCCGCGCGCACGCGCTCGACGGCGGACAGGCCCACGGAGTCGGGCAGGCCCAGGTCCAGCAGCACGCAGTCGACGTCGTGGGAGACGACCATCTCGAGGGCACCGTCCAGGGTCGTCGCACGGTGCAGCTCGACCTTGAGGTTGCCGTCGGCCAGCAGCTCCTCGACGAGGATCGCGTCCGCGTCGTCGTCCTCCACGAGCAGGATCCGGAGCTCGTCCGTCGGGGCCAGCACGGCACGCCCCGGGTGCGCCTGGTCCGGTCCGGCGGCGTCGTCGCCGCGCGCGGAGGGTCGGCCCGGGGCTCGACGCTCGCTCCCGGTCACGACGCCCGCTCCCCTCTGGTCGCCATGGGCCACGATCCTAGCCGCAGGCGCGCGTCCGGCCCGGTCACGGCGCCAGGACGCGCCGGTCGTCGGTCCCCGGGACGGCCGTCGTACGCCATAATGGACGGCCGCGCGGGCGGCGCGGCGCCGGTCGAGGAAGGGACAGCGTGGGACGCAACGACGAGCTCCGGCTCGAGCAGGAGGTCGTGGACACCCTCTACGCGCGCCTCGACGAGCTGCGGGCGGCCGCCCGGGCACGCCTCGACGAGGTCCGACGGTCCGGCCCGTCGGGCTCGCCGCAGAACCGCAGCGAGCGCGACGCGTTCGCGACGCTGTACGAGGACCGTGTCGCGCAGCTCGACGCGGTCGAGGACCGCCTCGCGTTCGGCCGCCTCGACCTCGACGACGGCACCCTGCGCTACGTCGGGCGCATCGGCCTCACCGACGAAGAGCACTCGAGCCTCCTCACGGACTGGCGCGCGCCCGCCGCCCAGGCGTTCTACCGCGCGACAGCGGCCCACCCGGACGGCGTCGTGCGCCGTCGGCACCTCGTGACGCGCGGTCGTGCCGTGACGGGGCTCGAGGACGAGCTCCTCGACCTCGACGCCCCGGAGGCCGTGACCGGCACGACGCTCTCGGGCGAGGGCGCGCTGCTCGCCGCGATGGCCGCGGGCCGCACAGGACGCATGGGCGACATCGTCGCCACGATCCAGTCGGAGCAGGACGCGATCATCCGCTCCGAGCTCGCGGGGGCGCTCGTCGTCCAGGGCGGGCCCGGCACGGGGAAGACGGCGGTCGCGCTGCACCGCGCGGCCTACCTGCTGTACGCGCACCGGCGGCTGCTGGAGCGCTCGGGCGTGCTGCTCGTCGGCCCCAGCCTCTCGTTCCTGCGCTACATCGACCAGGTGCTGCCGTCGCTCGGCGAGACCGGCGTCGTGAGCACGACCATCGCCGACCTCCTGCCCGGCGTCGTCGCCGACGGCGAGGAGGACCCGCGCGTCGCGCGCGTCAAGGGTCGGGCGGTCATGGCCCGTGCGGTGCGCCGGGCCGTGCGCGCACGCGAGCGCGTGCCCGCGGCCGACGTGCCGGTCCGGCTCGACGGCCACGACCTCGTCATCCGCCGCCGCGACGTGCGCGACGCCATCGCGAAGGCGCGGCGCACCCACAAGCCGCACAACCTCGCGCGGGTCACGTTCGTCCGCGAGATGCTCTCGCGCCTCGTCGAGCAGTACGGGCGCCAGCTCGGCGAGCCGCTCGTCGGCGAGGACCGCGCGCTCGCGCTGGAGGACCTGCGCTCCCACCGCGACGTGCGCGTCGCGCTCAACCTGGCCTGGCTGCCGCTCACGCCCGAGCGCCTCGTCGAGGACCTGTGGACCAAGCCGCACCGGCTCGCCGAGGCCGCGCCCGAGCTCTCGCCCGAGGACCGGCGGCTGCTCGAGCGGCCCAAGGGTGCGCCGTGGACCCCCGCGGACGTGCCGCTCCTCGACGAGGCGGCGGAGCTGCTCGGCGAGGACGACCAGGCGGAGCGGGCCGAGGCCGCCGCGCGCGCGGCGCAGCGCGCGCAGGACCTCGAGTACGCGCGGCAGGTGCTCGAGTCGTCCGGTGCGGGCGGCGGGATCGTCGGGGCCGACGTCCTCGCCGAGCGGTTCGCCGCGAGCGGCCCGCGCCTGACCACCGCCGAGCGCGCCGCGCAGGACCGCACGTGGACCTACGGCCACGTCGTGGTCGACGAGGCGCAGGAGCTGTCCGCCATGGCGTGGCGCATGCTCGTGCGCCGGTGCCCGACGCGGTCGTTCACGGTGGTGGGCGACGTCGCCCAGACGTCCTCGCTCGCGGGCGCCCGGTCGTGGAAGGGCATGCTCGACCCGGTCTTCCGCGACGCGTGGCGGCTCGCCGAGCTCACGGTCAACTACCGCACGCCGGCCTCCGTCGCGGACGCGGCCCGACGCGCGGCCGTCGCGGCCGGCCTCCCGGTCTCGCCGCTCACGTCCGCGCGCGACGTCGAGGACGCCCTGCGCGTGGTCGAGGTAGCACCGGGCGCGCTGGAGGCACGCGTCCGGGCCGAGGCCGAGGCCGCGCGCGCCGAGTTCGTCGCCGCGGAGTCCGGCCGCGTCGCCGTCGTCGCGGCCGCGCCCGCGGTCCCCGCGCTACGGGCCGCGCTCGGGCTCGCCGACGCGGGCGGCGAGGACCCGGTCGTCGTGCTCGACCCGGTTCAGGTCAAGGGGCTGGAGTTCGACGCCGTCGTGCTGGTCGAGCCCGCCGACGTCGCGACCGGGCCCTCGGGCCCGTCCGACCTGTACGTCGCCATGACGCGGCCGACCCAGCGCCTCGTCGTCGTGCACGCGCGCCCGCTGCCCGCCGGCGTCGCCCCCGCGCCGTCGGACGACGCACGGGGCGCCGGAGCCTGACAGCGGTCGCGTCCGGGCGCGGGGTCACCTCGTCCCGAGGGTCAAGACCCGTTTGGTCCGGACCGCGGGACGGGCGCACCATGGGGGCGTGCTACGCGCCCTCCTCCTCGAAAACCTGCACCCCCTCGCCGCCTCGAACCTCGAGGCCGCGGGCATCGACGTCACCGTCCGCACCGGGGCCCTCGACGAGTCCGAGCTGATCGAGGCGCTCGACGGCGTCCACCTGCTCGGCATCCGGTCCAAGACGAACGTCACGGCGAACGTGCTCGAGAACGCCCCCGACCTGGTGGCGCTCGGCGCGTTCTGCATCGGCACGAACCAGATCGACCTGCGCTCGGCCGCGACGCAGGGCGTCGCCGTGTTCAACGCGCCGTTCCAGAACACGCGCTCCGTCGTCGAGCTCGCGCTCGCCGAGATCATCGCGCTCACGCGCCGCCTCACCGAGCGCGACCGCGCGCTGCACGAGGGCCGCTGGGACAAGTCGGCGGAGGGCGCGCACGAGGTCCGTGGCCGCACGCTCGGCATCGTCGGCTACGGCAACATCGGCACGCAGCTCTCGGTCGTCGCCGAGAACCTCGGCATGTCGGTCGTCTTCTACGACACGGCGGAGAAGCTCGCGCTCGGCAACGCGCGCCGCATGGACACGCTCGACGAGCTGCTCGAGCAGGCCGACGTCGTCACGCTCCACGTCGACGGGCGCCAGGGCAACGCCGGGCTCTTCGGCGCCAAGCAGTTCGCCCGCATGCGCCCGGGCTCGATCTTCCTCAACCTGTCGCGCGGCTTCGTGGTGGACTACGGCGCGCTGCGCGAGGCGATCGTCGAGGGCCGCGTGGCCGGCGCCGCGGTCGACGTCTTCCCGCACGAGCCCAAGCGCAAGGGCGACGCGTTCGACTCCGAGCTGCGCGGCCTGCCGAACGTCATCCTCACGCCGCACATCGGCGGCTCGACGGAGGAGGCCCAGGAGGCGATCGGGCAGTTCGTGTCCGCCAAGCTGCGCGACTACCTCACCACCGGCTCCACGACGCTCAGCGTCAACGTGCCGAACCTCGCGCTCGAGCAGACGACGGGCATCACGCGCATCACGCACCTGCACCGCAACACCCCCGGTGTCCTCGCCGCCGTCAACGCGACCCTGGCCGAGCACGGGACGAACATCGAGGGCCAGCTCCTCGCCACCCGCGGCGAGATCGGCTACGTCGTCACCGACGTCGGCTCGCGCGTGGAGCCCGCCGTCATCGAGGCGCTGGCCGCGATGGAGCAGACGATCGCCCTGCGCGTCCTCGACTGACGCGGCCCAGCACCCCGGGACCCTTCGCCGCGCGCGGCCCGTCCGCACGCGGCGAAGGTCCTCGGCGGCCGTGACCTTCGCCGCTGAGCGCCTCTCGCGCGCCGGTGCCACGATGAGGCATGACCGGATACACGCACGACGCGCCGCAGATCCTCGACGCCGACGCGTCGTGGGACCTCGTGGAGGGGACCCACGTCGCACGCCTCGCCGTGAGCGTGCGGGGCGAGCCGGACATCTACCCCGTGACCGTGCGGGCGCACGAGCGCACGCTCGCGTTCCGCACGGTCCCCGGCACGAAGCTCGCGACGCTCGCCATCAACGAGCGGGTCGCCCTGGAGTGGGACCACGTCGACGACGACGGGGCGTGGAGCGTCGTCGCGCGCGGCACCGCCCACCGTCTGCGCACCGAGCACGAGGTGGATCCCGTCCGGGAGGGTGCGGACCCGCTCGTCCCCACCGTCGACGTCCCGACCGAGGAGTGGGTCGTGGTCGAGGCCCACGAGCTCACCGGACGACGCTTCGCGCGCGCGGAGCCCTAGTCCAGCGGGCGCACGACGTCCGGCCGCCCCGCAGGGGACGACCGGACGTCGGGGGTGCTGCTCAGCCGGACTTGCGGCGGAAGGTGCGCTGGACCGGTCCGACGGTCTCCGAGCCGTGCACGGAGCCCGTGTTCGACTCGCCGTCCGCCGTGCGGTGGCGCGCGGCGTTCTTCCGGTCGAGCGCCTCCCGGAACTTCGCCTTGGCCTCCTCGGTCGGTGCGGTCTCTGCAGCGGGTCGCTGCTGGTCGGACGCCATGGCGGTCTCCTCGTCGACGGGGAACTCGGTGGGGGCACTGCGGTCGGCCCGACGCTGCGGGCACCCCGCCAGCCTCCCTCACCGGGCGGCCCGACGCCACCTCATTTGTCCGCTCGGACCGGCCGTCCCGGCCTTGCGGGCGCCGGCGCTGGGGACCGCGCCGCGAGCGCCGACGACCGCGCGGCGAACGCCGTCGGGTAGCGTCGGGACGTGTCGCCCGACCCCACGCCGCAGGCCTCCCCCGCTCCTCCCCACACCACAGGCGGTCCCGCGCCGGCGCGTGCCGCGCTCCCGCACCGTGCGCTCGGCCGGAGCGGCCTGCGCCTGCCGGAGGTCGCGCTCGGGCTCTGGCAGAACTTCGGCGTCGCCGACCCCTTCTCGACGCAGCGCGAGATCGTGCTGCGCGCCGTCGACCGTGGCGTGACGCACCTCGACCTCGCGAACAACTACGGGCCGCCCGGCGGCGCCGCGGAGGAGTCGCTGGGCCGGCTGCTCGCGCGCGAGCTCCGGCCCGTGCGCGACGAGCTCGTCGTGACCACCAAGGCGGGCTACCGCATGGGCCCCGGCCCCTACGGCGAGGGCGGGTCCCGGAAGTACCTGCTCTCGTCCCTCGACGCGTCGCTGCGCCGGCTCGGGCTCGACCACGTCGACATCTTCTACTCGCACCGCTACGACCCCTCCACCCCGCTCGAGGAGACCATCGGTGCGCTGGCGACGGCGGTCCGGTCGGGGCGCGCCCGCTACGCCGGCATCTCGTCGTACTCGGCGCGGCGGACGCGCGAGGCCCTGCGGGTCGCGGCCGACGCCGGGGTCGAGCTCGTCGTCACCCAGGTCTCCTACTCCATGCTCAACCGGTGGATCGAGGCGCCCGACCCGCACGACGAGGCGGGGGCCACCGTGCTCGACGTCGCGGGCGACGAAGGGCTCGGCGTCGTCGCGTTCTCCCCGCTCGCCCAGGGCATGCTCACGGACCGCTACCTCCACGGGGTCCCGGACGGGTCGCGCGCAGCGCGCGGCGGGCCCCTGCGCCCGGCGTTCCTCTCGGAGGAGAACATCGACCGCGTGCGCCACCTGGACGAGCTCGCACGCGCCCACGGACGGACGCTCGCGTCCACGGCGATCCGCTGGGCGCTGCGCGACCAGCGCGTCACGTCGGTCCTGCTCGGCGCGAGCTCGACGCGCCAGCTCGACGACAACCTCGCGGCCCTCGACGCCCCCGACCTCTCCCCGGAGGAGATCGCGGCCGTCGACGCCCTCCCCGTGGACACGGGCATCAACATCTGGGCGTCGCGGTCCAGCGACCTGTAGCGCCGCGGCCGCGCGCAGCCGTGTCCGGCTGTGCGGACCGAACCTCGGACCGAGCGCGAGGCGCGGGACCGTCGCGTGACTGTCAGGGCTGGGGTGCAGCCTCGCGGTCGGTCGCGACGTCGTCGGTGGCCTCGGCCGCCGCACGGCCCGCCGCCGCCTCGCGCTCCTCCCGGTCGACGCGCAGCGACGTGATGGCGCTCTCGAAGTCCTCGAGCGAGTCGAACGCCTGGTAGACGCTCGCGAAGCGCAGGTAGGCGACCTCGTCGAGCTCACGCAGCGGCCCGAGGATCGCGAGACCGATCTCGTAGGCGTCGAGCTCGGCGCTCCCGCTCGCGCGGATGGTCTCCTCGACGCGCTGCGCGAGGACGGCGAGGTCGTCCTCGTTCACCGGGCGCCCCTGGCAGGCCTTGCGGACGCCGTTGACGATCTTCTCGCGCGAGAAGGGCTCGGTCACGCCGGACCGCTTGACCACGGACAGGCTGGCGGTCTCGATCGTGGTGAAGCGGCGGTTGCACTCCGGGCACTGGCGTCGCCGGCGGATGGAGGCACCGTCGTCGGACGTGCGCGAGTCGACGACGCGGGAGTCCGCGTGACGGCAGAACGGGCAGTGCATGGCGGGCTCCTCCGCGGGTCGCGCCGACAGGTCGGCGCGACGAACGTATGTCGTCGCGGGCGCGCGGTGCAACATGCCGACGACGCGCCCAGCCGCGGACAGCAGAACGGGGGCGGTCGAAGTCGACCGCCCCCGTCGGGACGCCCCCGTCCCCATCTCGCGCGCGACTCGCCTCGCGCGCGGCGACGTGCACAGGAGTCACGGTGGTCCGCACACTCCTCGCCTCGTCCGCCCAGCCCCCCAGCCGGCGTGTGAGGTGACACTAACTTAGGCGGACCTAAGGCGCCGGCGCAACCCTCGGCCGCAACCTGTCGCGCGTCGGCGCCGTGTGCTGCGTCACAGGACCTGGACCGCCGCCCGCGCGTCGCGTCACCGCTCGGCGACCGGGAGCAGGATGGTCTGGCCGGCCTGCACGCCGGACGAGGACAGGCCGTTCAGCTCCACGAGCCCGCTGACCACCTCACGGAGGTCTTCCCCCGGGGTCGCGACGCCCTGGGCGAGCTCCCACAGCGTCTCCCCCGCGCTCACGACGTGGACGCGGACCTCGACCGGCTCCCCGGGCCCGCTCGCGACGGCCAGCCCGACCCGCGCCGCGAGGACGAGCACGACGGCCACGAGGAGCACGAGGACCGCACGGCCGCGTCGCGTGAGCCGCAGCGGAGCCTCCGGGCGGGCGCCTCGCTCCGCTGCGCCGCCCCGCCCGAGCGCGGACGGCGCTGCCGTCGCCATCGCCACCGTGTCCATGTCCCCTCCGTCCCGGCCCGCGAGCCCGATCGCCTTCCCCGGTCGATCGGACCCGCGCGCCCGTCTCATCTCCACGCCGACCCGTTGCGGTCGAACACCTGTACGTAGAACATCTGTACGAAGGTCTATCACGAACGGCCGACAGAGTCGAGACATGCTCGAACAGGTGTTTGATTCGTGTCGCATCCTCCCCTAGCCTGGGGTCAGGTCGGTTCGCCGGACATGTCCGCTCGGACCCGGAGGGGCGACCGAGGTCCCGGGGCACACGCCCCGGGGAGGGGAGGCCGCAGGCCCGGCTGGCGCCGGCGGCACGCGACGGACGAGGGCGGAGCGACCATGGCGGGACGAGGCACGGACAGGGCACGGGGGCTCGCCGAGGTGCGCGAGCTGCCGGACGGGTCGGCAGGGGGTGACGGGCTCACCCCGCGCCAGCGGCTCGTGCTCGAGACCATCCGCGCGTGCGTCGAGCAGCGCGGCTACCCGCCGAGCATGCGCGAGATCGGCGAGGCCGTCGGGCTCACGAGCCCGTCCTCCGTCAAGCACCAGCTCACCACGCTCGAGCGCAAGGGGTTCCTGCGGCGCGACCCGAACCGTCCGCGCGCCATCGAGGTGGTCCAGCCCGACGACGCCCGCCGCGCCACCCCGCTCGCGCCGGCCGGGACGGCCCCCGAGCCCGCGTACGACGAGGCCCACCCCGCGCCGTCGTACGTCCCCGTCGTCGGCCGCATCGCCGCCGGTGGCCCCATCCTCGCGGAGCAGGTCGTGGAGGACGTCTTCCCGCTGCCGCGCCAGCTCGTGGGCGAGGGAGAGCTCTTCCTCCTGCGCGTCCAGGGCGACTCAATGATCGACGCCGCGATCTGCGACGGCGACTGGGTCGTCGTGCGGCGCCAGCCGGTCGCGGAGAACGGCGAGATCGTGGCCGCCATGATCGACGGCGAGGCCACCGTGAAGAGCCTGCGGCGCGCCGACGGCCACGTGTGGCTCATGCCGCACAACGCCGCGTACGACCCGATCCCCGGCGACGACGCCCAGGTGCTGGGGCGCGTCGTCTCCGTCCTGCGCAGCCTCTGAACGGTCCCCGAGCGGCTCCGGGCGCCCCTCCGGGCAGGCTCGGGACACGACGAGAGCCGGGCGGTCCCTCGACCGTCCGGCTCTCGTCGTGCCGGGCCCGACGGGCCCGTGGCTCAGAGCCCGAAGCGTCGCGCGACCGCGCGCAGCGACTCCGCGGACGAGCGCAGGCCTGCGAGCTCGTCGTCCGCCAGCGGGACCTCGACGCGCTCCGTCGCGCCCCGGCGGTCGACGAGCGTCGGGAGCGACAGGCAGACGTCCTCGAGCCCGTAGATGCCGTCGAGGAGCGTCGACACGGGCAGCACCCGGTGCTCGTCGGCGAGCACCGCCTCGATGATCCGGGTGCCCGCGAGCCCGACCGCGTAGTTGGTCGCACCCTTGCCCTCGATGATCCGGTAGGCCGACTGCACGACCTCGCGCGCGATCTCGTCGCGCACGTCGCCCGTGAGCGGTCCCCGACCGCCGATGCCCTGCCACTCGAGCAGCGGCGCGCCGCCGATCGTCGCGGAGCTCCAGAGCGGGATCTCGCTGTCGCCGTGCTCCCCCGCGATGTACGCGTGCACGTTCTGCACCGCGACGCCGCAGTGCTGCGCCACGAGGAACCGCAGCCGCGAGGAGTCGAGCACGGTGCCGCTGCCGAAGAGCTGCGTCGGGGGCAGCCCCGAGAACTTGAGCGCCGCGTACGTGACGATGTCGACGGGGTTGGTCACCATGACGTAGACGGCGTCCGGGGCCACCTCCACGAGGCCCGGCAGGATAGTCCGCATGAGCCCGATCGTGCCCTCGGCGAGGTCGAGGCGCGTCTGACCCGGCTTCTGCTTGGCGCCGGCCGTGACCACGACGACGTCGGCCCCCGCGCACACCGCGACGTCGTCGGACCCCTCGACGCGCGCCATGGGCATGAACTGGATGCCGTGCTGGAGGTCGAGGACCTCGGCCTCGACCTTCGCGCGGTTGACGTCGAGGAGCGCCACCGTGCGCGCCGCGCCCCGCATGAGCGCGGCGTAGGCGAGCGTCGAGCCGACGGCACCGGCGCCGACGATCGCGAGCTTCGTCGTCCGCGCTCCCCCTCCCGGACCGCCCGCGGTCGCGTCGCCGGTGCCCTGCGGTGACGTGCTCGTCATGTCGCCTCCGTGAAGTCGCTGGAAAGGGCTCAGCCTAGGGCCGCGAGGCGGCGGAGCGCAGCGGTGGCCACGTCGCGGTCGGTCGTCTGCCAGAACCCCGGCATGGACCGCGTGAGGAACGACCCGTAGCGCGCCGTCACGAGCCGCGGGTCCAGGACCGCGACGACCCCGCGGTCGGCCGTGGACCGCACGAGCCGCCCGGCACCCTGGGCGAGCAGGAGGGCCGCGTGCGTTGCGGAGACCTGCATGAACCCGTTGCCGCCCGCGGCCTCGACGGCGCGAGCCCGCGCCGACCTCACCGGGTCGTCCGGGCGCGGGAACGGGATGCGGTCGATGAGCACGAGCTGGCACGACGGCCCGGGCACGTCCACGCCCTGCCACAGCGACAGCGTGCCGAACAGGCACGTCGCCGGGTCCTCGGCGAACTCCCGCACGAGCGTCGGCAGCTGGTCGTCGCCCTGGCACAGGACCGGCACGTCCAGCCGCTCGCGCATCGCCTCCGCAGCGGCCACCGCGGCGCGCCGCGAGGAGAACAGGCCGAGGGTCCGACCACCGGCGGCCTCGACGAGCGCCGCGATCTCGTCGAGCTGGTGCTCGGTCGACGCCTCGCGGCCGGGCGTCGGCAGGCGCTTCGCGACGTAGAGGATGCCCTGGCGTGGGTAGTCGAACGGGCTCCCGACGTCGAGCCCGCGCCAGCGCGGCGCGTCGCCGTCGCCCGCGTCCGCGGCTCCGCCCGTCGCCGCGGGGCCGAGCCCGAAGGTGCGCGCGACGGCGTCAAAGCTCCCGCCGAGCGCGAGCGTCGCAGACGTGAAGACGCCGGTGCGCTCCGCCAGCAGGTGGGTGCGGATGAGGCCCGCCACACCGAGCGGGGCGGCGTGCAGGCGGCTCGCGCCGTCGCCGAAGCGGTCGCCGGACCAGCCGCCCTCCCCGGGCCGCGAGCACCACAGCACGTCGTGGCCCGTGGGGTCGGCCGCCATGCGCTCGGCGACCTCGAAGAGCTGCAGCATCGTCGACTGCGCCATCTTCAGGCCCGTGTCCGGCTGGGCCGGCTTGGTCACGCCGGTCTCGGGCTTGAGCGTGGAGAGCACCTCGCGCGCGGCGTCCCGCACCGCCGCGACGGCGGAGCGCGCGGCGTCGGGCAGGCCGTCCGGGAAGCGCTCGGCGGGCAGCGACCCGACGACCGTGCCGAACGACGCGGACGCGGCGTCGAGCGCGTCCGTCGTGACCCCGCCGTGGCGGCGCGCGAGGCGCGCCGCGCTCTCGATCGCCGGGACCGACAGGTCCACCGTCGCGGCGGCCGTGACGCGGTCCGCGAGCTCGTGCGCCTCGTCGACGACCAGGACGTCGTGCTCGGGCAGCACCCCGGGCGACCCCATGGCCGCGATGCCGAGCATCGCGTGGTTCGTCACGACGACGTCGGCCTCGCGCGCCGCGGCGCGCGCCCGCTCGGGGAAGCACTCGGCGAGCAGCGGGCAGCGCTGGCCCAGGCACTCGAGCGCCGTGACGGAGACCTGCCGCCACGCCTTGTCGCTCACGCCGGGGACGAGGTCGTCCCGGTCGCCCGTGGGCGTCTCGTCGGCCCACTCCCGCAGGCGCACGACCTGCTCCCCGAGGGCCGCCATGCTCGTCCCGCCACGCGCGGCGGGGTGGTCGGCGGCGCCCGCCGCCTCGCCGGGGAGGTCGAAGAGCGTGGGCTCGTCCGCAGGGTAGCCGCCCGCGATCTTGTGCACGCACAGGTAGTTGTGCCAGCCCTTGAGGAGCGCGATCGACGCGGGCCGCGGGAGGCGGTCCGCGACGGCGTCGGCCACGAGCGGGAGGTCCCGCGTGATGACCTGGCGCTGGAGGGCGAGGGTCGCCGTCGAGACGACGACGCGCTCGTCGGTCGCGACCGCGTGGCGCACGGCCGGCACGAGGTACCCGAGCGACTTCCCCGTCCCGGTCCCGGCCTGGACCACGAGGTGCTCGGAGCCCTCGATGGCGTCCGTGACGGCACGCGCCATGGTCCGCTGGCCGTCGCGCCGCGCGCCGCCCAGGCGCGTGACCGCGAGGTCGAGGAGCTCCTCGACGGCGGGCACGTCACCGGCCGCCTGCCCGGGCGCCTCCGTGTCCGGACGGTCGGGCACGGGAGCGGTACGGGTGGAGGGGGGCACCTGCCGATTCTACGGTCGGGCACCCACGCGGCGGGGGCCCTGTGGACCGGCCCGGGACGCACGCGACCCCGCGCAGCCGTGGCCGCGCGGGGTCGTGCGTGGGGCCGACGCCGGGTCCAGCGGGCGGGCCCGCCGCGCCGCCGGGAGGCCCGGGGGGGCGGCTCAGCTCCCGGCGGAGGCGCCCACGAGCTCCGTCGCGAGGGCCTGGGCGACACGGCCGCGCAGGAGCGTGCCCTCGGGCGTGTGCTCCTCGTGGTCGATCTCGCCCTCGGTGTGCACGCGGTGCACGAGGTCGCCCCGGTGGTACGGCACGACGACGTCGATCTCGACGTCCGGGCGCGGGAGCTCGTGCGCGATGAGCTCGCGCAGGTGCTCGATCCCCTCGCCCGTGTGCGCCGACACGACGACCGTGCGGCGCTCGCGCAGCCGGATGCGCGCGATCGTCTCCGGGTCGGCGAGGTCCGCCTTGTTGAGCACGATCACCTCGGGCACGTCCTCCACGCCCGGGATGTCGGCGAGGACGTGGCGCACCGCCGCGATCTGGCCCTCCGGGTCGGGGTGCGACGCGTCCACCACGTGCAGCAGCAGGTCGGCGTCGCCGACCTCCTCGAGCGTCGAGCGGAACGCCTCGACGAGCTGGTGCGGCAGCGCGCGCACGAACCCGACGGTGTCGGCGAGCGTGTAGACCCGGCCGTCCTCGGTGCGCGTGCGGCGCACCGTGGGGTCGAGCGTCGCGAACAGCGCGTTCTCGACGAGCACGCCCGCGCCGGTGATGGCGTTGAGCAGGCTCGACTTGCCCGCGTTCGTGTAGCCCGCGATCGCGACGGACGGCACGGCGTGCCGCTTGCGCGACGCGCGCTTCGTCTCGCGCCCCGGGGCCATCGCCTGGATCTCGCGGCGCAGCTTGGCCATGCGGTTGCGGATGCGCCGGCGGTCCAGCTCGATCTTCGTCTCACCGGGACCGCGCGACCCCATGCCCGCGCCGGCGCCGCCGACCTGGCCACCGGCCTGGCGGGACATCGACTCGCCCCAGCCGCGCAGGCGCGGGAGGAGGTACTCGAGCTGGGCGAGCTCGACCTGGGCCTTGCCCTCCCGCGACTTGGCGTGCTGGGCGAAGATGTCGAGGATCAGGGCGGTCCGGTCGATGACCTTGACCTTGACGATGTCCTCGAGCGCGCGCCGCTGGGAGGGCGCGAGCTCGCCGTCGATCACGACCGTGTCCGCGCCGCTGGCGGCGACGACGTCGGCGAGCTGCGCGGCCTTGCCGGAGCCCAGGTACGTGCCCGGGTCGGGCTTCGCGCGGCGCTGGATCACGCCGTCGAGCACCTGCGAGCCCGCGGTCTCCGCGAGGGCGGCGAGCTCGCGCAGCGAGATCTCGGCCTCCTCGGCGGACGTGGGCGCGCCGTCCTCGCGCGGGTCGGAGCCGGGGCTCCAGAGCCCGACGAGCACGACCTTCTCGAGGCGCAGCTGCCGGTACTCGACCTCGGTGACGTCCTCGAGCTCGGTCGACAGGCCGACGACGCGGCGCAGCGCGCTGCGCTCCTCGAGCTCGAGCTGCTCGCCGTCGTGCTCCGTGTGGACCGTGCCGCCCTCGGCGCGTGCCGTCCCGGCCCGAGCGAGCACCCGCGCCACGACGTCGCTCGCGATGTCCCGCGTCGCGCCGGTCGGCTCGTCCTGAGCCGAGGTGGGGTTCGGAGTGTTCGCAGGGGTTGGGCTCATGTGCCGCCTTCCGTCGGTGGTGGGCGCTCGTGCGTCCCGGGTGTGACAACAAGCGTGGCACGCGAAATCGTCCCGAGGCCAGTGGTTAAGCCCACGACGGGCGGCCCGGACGCGCCGCGCCGCCTCCTGACGTGGGCGCGCCCGCGTAGGATCGGCCGACGTGACCGAGGACCAGGACCCCGCCGTCGACGCCGCGCCCGACGGCGCGGCGGACCACTACTTCACCGCCCGGCCCGCGTCCGCCGCCGAGCGCCGCACGATCTCCGTGCGGCTCGCGGGCCGCGACGTCGAGGTCGAGGTCGCCTCGGGCGTCTTCTCCCCCGGCCGCCTGGACCTCGGCACGCAGGTGCTCCTGCGCACCACCCCGCCGCTCGACGACGTCCTCGCGGCCCGGCCCGACGACGGCCCCGCCCATGTCCTCGACCTCGGCTGCGGCTGGGGCCCGGTCGCCCTGACGATGGCCCTGGAGGCGCCGGAGGCGACCGTGTGGGCCGTCGACGTCAACGAGCGCGCGCTCGACCTCGTGCGCCGCAACGCGCAGCGGCTCGGGCTGGACAACGTCCGTGCGGTCCTCCCGGACGACGTGCCCGACGACGTCGCGCTCGCCGCGCTGTGGTCGAACCCGCCGATCAGGGTCGGCAAGGACGTCCTGCACGGGATGCTCCTGCACTGGCTGCCCCGGCTCGCGCCGGGCGCGAGCGCGCACCTCGTGGTGCAGCGCAACCTGGGCTCGGACTCGCTCCAGCGCTGGCTCGCCGAGGCGCTGCCCCCGCTCCTGCCGGGCGCGGTCGTCGAGCGCGCCGCGAGCGCGAAGGGGTTCCGCGTCCTCGAGGTCGTCGCGCCCCGCTGAGCCGGCGGTCAGACCGGCGCGCGGTCGCCCTCGGACGCCGCCGCGACCGGCTCGGCGGGCGGGGCGGTCACGTGGCCGTCCGCGCCCTCGTGCGCGTCCTCCTCCGGCGGGACCGGCGTCCCCGGGACGAGCGCGGCGAGGTCGATCTCCCCCGCGTGGACGAGCACCGCGGGACCGGCGAGTTCGACGCGGCCGCCCGGGAGCGCCCGCACGCGCACCGTGCCGCCCGGGACGTCGACGAGGTAGGTGTCCGGCGCGTCGGGGCCGCCCCACACGCGGACCGCGAGCGCCGCCGCGCACGCGCCCGTGCCGCACGACGGCGTCTCCCCGACGCCGCGCTCGTGCACGCGCATGCGGACGTGCCCGACGACGGTGCCGTCGTCCGCGGTCGTCTCGCCGAGGGGCACCACGAGCTCGACGTTCGTCCCGTGGGACGGGTGCGGCTCGACGACGGGCGCCTCGGTGAGGTCGGCGCGCTCGAGCACGTCCTCGCGCGCGACGGCGAGGACGGTGTGGGGGTTGCCGAGGTCGACGCTGAGCGCCGGGCGCGGCACCTCCCAGCCCCGCACGACGACGGTCGCGTCGTAGCCGTCCTGGAGCGCGGGGCGGCCGCCGGGGAGGAACCACGGGCCCATGTCGACGGCGAACCAGCCGTCGTCCTCCTTGCGCACGCGCTTGACGCCCGCGCGGGTGCCGACCGGGACCTCGGTGCCGCCCGCGAAGCTCACGAGCCCGAGGCGCTCGGCGAAGGCCGCGAAGACGCGGACCCCGTTGCCGCACATCTCGGCGACCGAGCCGTCGGCGTTGCGGTAGTCCATGAACCAGATGGCGTGCGGGTCCTCCGCGAGCACGTCGCGCGACTCCGGGACGAGCGCGGTCGGCACGAGGCGGATGACGCCGTCCCCCCGACGCCGCCGCGGCGGTCGGCGAGGGCGCGCACGAGCTCGGGCGTGAGGTCGAGCTCGCCCTTCGTGTCGGCGAGGAGCACGAAGTCGTTGCGGGTCCCGTGGCCCTTGGTGAAGCGGGTGCGCGTCATGAGCCCAGACTACGGCGCACGGGCGCGCTGCTGTCTGCCTCGTCCGGCCCGACGGCGGTGCCCGGCACGGTCGCGGGGTCGTGCCCGTCCGTGCCCTGCGCGGCAGTGCGCTCGTCCGCCGCGGCGACGAGCGCGAGAGCGTCCTCGACGCGTGTCGGCGACTGCGCGTCGAGCCACCCGACGCGCGGGTCCCGGCCGAACCAGCCCATCTGCTTGCGCGCGAGGCGGCGCGTGTTCGCGGTGACGGCCTCGCGCGCGGCGTCCTGCGTGGTCTCGCCGTGGAGCGCGGCGAGCACCTCCGCATAGCCGACGGCGCGCTGGGCCGTGCGGCCCATGCCGTGCGCCTCGACGCGGCGCACCTCGGCCACGAGGCCCTGCTCCCACATCCGCTCGACGCGGCCGGCGACCCGCGCGTCGAGCACGGCCCGGTCGCAGTCGAGGCCGATCTGCACGGTCGGGCGGACGTAGACCTGGCGCGGGAGGTTCGCCGTGAACGGCTCGCCGGTGAGCTCCATGACCTCGAGCGCCCGGACGAGCCGGCGGGTGTTGGCCGGGCCGATGCTCGCGGCGGCCGCGGGGTCGCGCCGGAGGAGCTCGTCGTGCAGCGCGCGCGGGCCCTGCTCCTCGGCGCGCGCCTCGAGCGCCGCCCGCACGGCGGGGTCCGTGCCCGGGAACCGCATGTCGTCGAGGAGGGCGCGGACGTACAGCCCGCTGCCGCCCACGACGACGGCGCGCGCCCCCCGGGCGGCGATCTCGTCGAGCACGCGGCGGGCCTCGGTCTGGTACCGGGCCACGGACGCGTCCTCGGCGGGGTCGAGCACGTCGAGGAGATGGTGGCGCACACCGCGGCGCTCGGCGACGGGGACCTTCGCGGTCCCGACGTCCATGCCGCGGTAGAGCTGGTAGGCGTCGGCGTTGACGATCTCCGCGGGCGCCCCGGGGACGGACAGGCGCTCGGCGAGGTCGAGGGCGAGGTCGGACTTCCCCGTGGCCGTCGGGCCGACGACGGCGACGACGACGCCTGGGCCTGCGGGGTCGTGCTCGGTCTTCACCCGCGCAACGGTACCGTCCGGGCGGCCGGCGGCCCGAGGCGTGTGGGCGAGGATGCGTAGGGTGTCCGGTGGTCGGTCCGCCAGCGCGCACCGACGCGTACGACCTCAGCACGACGACCTCGCACGACCTCTCAGACGACAAGGACTCGAGAACATGGGTTTCTTCACCAAGCCGGACGCCGCACCGACGAGCCAGAACGCGCCGCTGACGCGCGAGCGCGTCGAGGCGTTCCTCACGAGCCGCGAGTGGCGGTACTTCGTCGACTCGGACGGGGACCTGGGCGGCAACTGGGACGGCAAGGTGTTCTTCTTCTTCCTCATGGGTGAGAAGCAGGAGATCCTGCAGGTCCGCGGCCGGTGGAACCGGACGCTCCCGGCGTCGGCCGAGGCGCAGGTCGCGCTCGTCGCCAACGAGTTCAACCGCGACAAGATCTGGCCGAAGGTCTACGCGCGCGTCGAGGACGACCAGCTCGCGGTCTACACCGAGGTCGCGACGGACCTGGAGTTCGGCGTCGCGGACGACCAGCTCGGCCAGCTCATCGAGTGCGGCCTGTTCACGGGACTGCAGTTCTTCGACGCGCTCGACGCCCGCTTCCCCGACACGGCCGCGCAGACCGTGGCCGAGGGCGGCGCCGACGTCGACGCGCGGTGACCGGCACGCACGAGACCACCGCGGGCCGCAGCGCTCCGGACGGCGCCCCGGGCGAGGAGGCGACGACGGCCTTCCAGGTCGACCTGCGGGGCGTCGTCGACCTCCTGGCCCGGCACCTGTACTCGAGCCCGCGCGTCTACCTGCGCGAGCTGCTGCAGAACGGCGTCGACGCGATCACCGCGCGCGCCGGGCTCGAGGGACCGCAGGCGCCGGCGCGGATCCTGCTCCGTCCGCTGCCCGACGGCGGCCTGGAGGTGCACGACTCGGGCGTCGGCCTCACGCGGGACGAGGCGCAGGAGCTGCTCGCGACCATCGGGCGCAGCTCCAAGCGCGACGTCGAGCTCGGGACGGGTCGCGAGGAGTTCCTCGGTCAGTTCGGCATCGGGCTCCTGTCCGCGTTCATGGTCGCCGACGAGATCGAGCTCGTCTCGCGCTCCGCGCGCCCCACGGCGGCGGGCGACGCGCCCGTCCCTGTGCGCTGGCGCGGCCGCGCCGACGGCCGGTACGAGCTCGTCGAGCTCGCGCCGGACGACCCGGCGGCACCCGCCGAGCCCGGGAGCGTCGTCCGGCTGCACCCGCGGCGGGACACCGAGCACTGGCTCGCCCCGGAGTCGGTGGTCGCGCTCGCCCAGGACTTCGGCTCGCTCCTGCCGGTCGAGCTGCTCGTCGAGACGCGTCTCGACGGCGGCCCCGGCGAGGACCGTGACGGCGGCGCGGGCGCCGACGCCCCGGTCGCGGTGCGCCGGCTCAGCGGGGAGGACCTGCCGTGGCGCGCTGCGCACCTGACGCCCGCGGCCCGCGACGCCGCGCTCGCCGGCTACGCCGAGCGCACGCTCGGCTTCACCCCGCTCGCACGGATCGACCTCGACCTGCCGCTCGCCGGCCTGACGGGCGTCGCGTACGTGCTCCCGGCCGCGGTCGCGCCGACCACGACGTCGCGGCACCGGGTCTACCTCAAGCGGATGCTCCTGGGCAGCGCGGTCGACGACCTGCTGCCCCCGTGGGCGTTCTTCGTGCGGTGCGTCCTCGACGCGTCCGTGCTGCGCCCGACGGCGTCGCGCGAGGGGCTGTACGAGGACGAGGTCCTGCTCGCGACCCGCGACGCGCTCGGGGCGCAGGTGCGCCGGTGGCTGCTGGAGACGCTCGCGACGGGCTCGGTCCTCGCTCGGCGCTTCCTCGAGACCCACCACCTCGCCGTGCGCGCGCTCGCGCTCACCGACGACGAGATGCTCGACGTCGCCGCGCGTGTGCTGCCCTTCGAGACGACGGCCGGGTCCACGACCCTGGCCGACCTCGCGACGGACCACCTCGACGGGCGCCTGCTGTACACGGCGAGCGTCGAGGAGTTCCGGCGCATCGCGCCCGTCGCGGCGGCGCAGGGGCTCGCGGTCGTCAACGGCGGCTACGTCTACGACGCCGACCTGCTCGAGCGCGTCGCGGCGCGGTTCCCGCAGTGGCGGCTGTCGCCCGTGTCGGCCGCGGACGTCGCGCACGTCCTCACGGAGGTCGAGCCGCTGCGCGAGCTCGAGGTCGCCGACGCGCTCGCGTCGCTCGACGCCGCGCTCGCCGAGCAGGACTGCGACGTCGTGCTGCGCCGGTACGAGCCCGACGCCCTCCCGGCCATGCTCCTGCACGACCGCGAGAGCGACCACGCGCGCGAGGCTGCCCGCGTCGCGGAGACGGACGACCTGTGGGGCGAGATCCTCGCGGGCCTCAGCGCCCCGGCCCGCCCCCGCCGCCTGGTCCTCAACGACGCCAACGCCACGGTGCGCGACCTGCTCACGAGCCCCGACGCGCAGGTGCGCGCCGCGGGTGCCCGCTCCCTCTACGTCACGGCGGTGCTCGCGTCCGGCAAGGCGCTCCAGCCCGTCGAGGCGACCCTCATGAACGACTCCCTGTCGCTCCTGCTCGCCCGCGCCCTCGCGGCCGGGCAGGACCCCGCCACGGAACCCGATCCCCCTGCCGACGAGGAGAACCGATGACCCGGTCCGTGGACCAGGTGAACGCCGCCCTGTACGACGTCCGCCGCATGCCCTACGGCCTCGCGCGCTCCACGGCCGCCGCGGCCGAGCTCGAGCGCGTCGAGGCCGAGGGCCCCGACGCGGCGCGCGCCTACGCGCAGTTCGTCCTCGTCGAGTCGTACGTGTGGGGCGGCGAGGTGACCAAGGCGTACCTGCCGTTCACCAAGATGCTGCGCTGGTGGGACGAGCACCCCGAGCACTTCGACGCCGAGGACACGCACTCGCTGTTCTGGTCGTTCAAGTGGATGGTCGGGCACCTCATGGAGTTCCCCGACGTCCCCGCCGCGCAGATCGAGCGCACGCTCGACGACATGGCGCGCCGGTACGCGCTCGCGGGCAACGGCACGAACGCGGTCGCCCTGGAGCGCTTCGAGTGGGCGCGCGAGCGTGGCGGCGCGGACGTCGAGGACGCGTACCGCGCGTGGGTCGCGACCCCGCGCGACGACTACTCGCAGTGCGAGGCGTGCGAGCCGGGCGACCGCGCGGCGTACCTCTTCGAGACGGGCCGGCACGACGAGGGCATCCGGCTGCTCGAGGGCGTGCTCCAGGGATCGCCGTCGTGCGCCACCGAGCCCGGCGACATGCTGTCCCACCTCCAGCTCGCGTACGTGGAGGTCGGCGACGCCGAGGCGGCGGCCCGCACGCACCGCCGCGGGCTGCGCCACCTCGACACCGGGGTGACGATGACGGGCCCGAAGGGTCGTCACGTGGAGTTCCTCGCCCGGACGGGCAACGCGTCGCGCGCGCTGCGCCTGCTCGTGGAGCGCCAGGCGTTCCTCACGGAGGCGGACTCGCCGGGCGACCGGCTCGGCTTCCTCACGAGCGTGAGCGTCGCGACGGGCGTCCTGCGGGCCGACCACGGCGACACCGCGCTCGCCCTGCGGGACGTTCCCGCCACGACGCTCGGCGAGCTCGACGCGTGGGTGCGCGGCGAGGCGGCCGCCCTCGCGCAGTCCTTCGACGCGCGCAACGGCACGACGGCGGCGTCCGAACGGCTGCGCGCCGCGTGGGAGCGCGGCGCGCGCACGCTCCCCGTCGACCTGGCGGTGCTCTCCCTGGACGTCCCGCCTGCGTCGCCGCGGCCCGTCGCCGGGGCCGAGGTCGCGACGAGCGGTCCGTCGGACCTCCCCGCCGGGCTCGCGCCGGAGGAGTCCGCGGTCACCGGCGGAGCCCCGGCGGAGGGCACCGACGAGCCCACCGACGCCGACGGCCTGCTCGCGCTCGCCGACGACGTCGCGGGTGACGACCCGGTCCGGGCGGCACGCCTCCTGCGTCGCGCGTCGTCGCACCTGGAGAGCTCCGGCCACCTCGACCGCGCCGGCTTCGCGCTCGCCGAGGCGGCGCAGCTCGCCGCGCTCGAGGGCGACGACGAGGGCGCCGCGCCCGCGTTCCTGCACGCGCTCGCGCTCCTGCGGGCCGGCGGTGTCGCTCCCCGGTTCGTCGGGCAGGTCGTGCGCGCCTACGCGCGGCTCGAGGCCGGGCGGGGCGACGTGACCGCCGCCCTGGCCCAGGTCGAGCGCACGCTCGACGACCTGGCCGCAGCGGGCGAGGGCACCGACGTCGCGCCGGCGCCGCGGGCCGTCGAGCTCGTCGAGCGCGACGCGGCGGCCGACGCTCGCGAGCGCCGCGACCTCGACGACACGCGCGCCCGCCTCCTCGCGACCGCGGGCGACCTCGACGCGGCGGCGACGCTCGCGGAGTCCGTCGCCGAGGAGTTCGCCCGTGCGGGGGACGTCCGCGACGCGGCGCACGCCTTCTGGCTCGCCGGGCGCTCGCGCTGCGCGGCGGGGAAGGACACGGACGCGGTGGAGCTGCTCGAGTCGGCCATGGAGGGCTTCGCGATCGTCCACGACGCGGAGTCGCGCGCGATGGTCGGCAACGAGATGGTCGCGGCGCTGCGCCGGCTCGGGCGCGACGACGAGGCGGCTGCCGTCGGGACGGGCCTCAGCGGCTGACGACGGGCCCCGCCGGTCGGGCGGCGGCTGCGGGGGCGCGGACCTCGTACCGCCGGACCGCCACGGCGGGGTCCGGCTCGTCAGCCGTCGCGACCGGCGCGGCCTGGGCGCCCGCCGCGGCGACAAACCCGTCGAGCAGGGCCTGCGGCAGGGGCGCACGCGGGTCGTGCACGACGACGAGCCGCGCCCCCTCCCGGGCGAGCTCCGCACCGAGTTCTCGGGCGGCGTCCAGGACGGTCTCCGTCGCCGCACCCGCCTCCGTGCTCGTCCCCGAGCTCGTCTCCGTACTCGTCTCCAAGCTCGTTTCCGTGATCGCACCTGCCGCCGTCCGCGTCGCCGCGCCACCGAGCTCCACGACGTCGACGGGACCGGTCCAGCCCGCACCGGCGAGCGCGAGGAGCGCCACGGAGGCGGCCGTCCCGGCGACGGGTCGGTCGAGCGGTCGCGTGGCGGCGGCCCACGCGGGGTCGATCCACCGGTCCGCGACACCCGCCGCGGCGAGCGAGGCCCGGGCGGCGCCGCGGGCGCGCGCGGCTCCCGGGGCGACCACGACCACGGCCGACGCACCCGCCTCACCGGGCGGGCCCGCCACGAGGTCGGCGAGCGCCGCGAGCGCGGCGTCGCGCACCGGCCCGAGGACCGAGGCGGCACCGGCCGCCCCCGGGACGAGCAGGGCGGTTCCGGGGAGCACGACGGCGCGGACGGTCACCGTCCCACCGTAGTGGTGCCCGCTCCACCACCCTCGCCGCGCCTCCCCGGACGGCCCGCGATGCGGCGTCCGCGGGCGCGCGCGAGTACGGTAGGGAGGTGAGGTTCTTCGGGGCGCGGGACGACGACGACCGGCGGGACGGGAATCCCGGCGGAGCGCAGGACGGGGGCCGGTCCGGCGCGGCCCGGCCGGCGGACGACCTGCAGTCGCAGGTCGAGGACCTGCTGGCACGCGAGCTGGGTCAGGTCGCGACCGACGTCCTGCGGCCTCCCACACCGCTCACGCTCTCGCGGGTCGTCGAGTGGATCACCGACAGCGGGTACAGCTACTTCGTCGACTCCGACGGCGACGTCGGCGGGCTGTGGCACGGCCGCCTGTTCTACTTCCTGCTCTTCGGCAACGACGACGAGATCCTCCAGGTGCGCGGCCAGTGGAACCGCGACCTCGCGCTCGAGCGCCTCGAGGAGATCCTCGAGTTCTGCAACGAGTGGAACGCCGACCGGATCTGGCCCAAGACCTACACGCGCGTCCGCGACAACGGGATGATCCAGGTCTTCACCGAGGTCACGGTCGACCTCGAGCACGGCGTGACGGACGACCAGCTCGACCAGCTCCTCCAGTGCGGTCTGAGCACGGGGTCGATGTTCTTCGACGCGCTCGACGAGTTCTACCCGGACCCCGCGAGGCAGGCGCCATGACGCAGGCCCGCACCAACTGGTTCACGCGCCTGTTCGGCAACCGCCGGCCCAAGGCGCCGGACTCGCTGCCCCGCGAGGAGGAGCTGCCGCGCGCGCTGTCGATGGCGCGCATCGGCGACCACCTGACGCGCCGCGGGTACCACTTCCGCGTCGACGACGACGGCGACATCACAGGTACGTGGGACGGGCACCGCTTCTGGTTCCTGCTGCTCGGCGACCGGTCGGAGATCCTCCAGGTCCGCGGCCGCTGGTCGACGACGCTCCCCGTCGAGTCGCGCCTCGTCACGCTTCAGACCGTCAACGACTGGAACCGCGAGCGCATCTGGCCCAAGGTCTACGTGCGCGAGGAGGGCGGCCGGCTCGCGCTCTACGCCGAGGTCTCCGTCGACCTCGAGCACGGCGCGACCGACGACCAGCTCGCCCAGACCGTCTCGTGCGGGCTCGGCACGGCCGTGCAGCTCTTCCACGCCATCGGCGCCCAGCTCCCGCCGGGGACCCTGGACGACTGACGTCCTGGCGCCGTCGTGCGCGCCCGCCGTCGGGGTCCTGGACCCCGCCGTTCAGGCGCGGAGCGTCGGGAGCCCCAGGGCGACCGGGCCGGACGGCGCGCCGCCGCCGTGGCCGTGGTCGTCGTCGCCCCCGCCCAGGCGGGCGCGCTCACGCTTCGCCCACGCGTCGCCGGAGCGGGTGCGGCGCACGGCGAAAGTGCCGCCCGCGAGCGCCGAGTCCGCGATGAGGTGGTGCGGCGCGGAGCGGGTGACCTCGACGGTGACGACGTCGCCGGGACGCGGCAGGCGGACGTCGAGGTCGTCCGCGAGGCGCGGGTCGACGGACCCGGGCGTGCCGGTCCCGTCGGACGGGGCGTCGTCGGGCGCCCCGGCCACGACGGCCGCGGGGAGCGCGAGGTGCACGAGGCGGTTGTCGGGGGCGCGGCCGGTCACGCGGTGCGTCGCGCCGTCCTTGCGCCCTGCGCCCTCGCCGACGAGGACGTCGATCGTCCGGCCCACCTGGCGTGCGGACTCCTCGCCGGCGATCCGCTCCTGGAGCGCCTGGAGCCGCTCGAAGCGCTCCTGGACGACCTCCTTGGGGAGCTGGCCGTCCATCGTCGCGGCGGGCGTCCCGGGGCGCGGGGAGTACTGGAAGATGAACGCGGAGGAGAAGCGCGACGCCTCGACGACCCGCATCGTCTCCGCGAAGTCCTCCTCGGTCTCGCCGGGGAAGCCCACGATGATGTCGGTGGTGATCGCGGCGTCGGGCATGACGGCCCGGACGCGGTCGAGGATGCCGAGGAACCGCTCGGAGCGGTAGGAGCGGCGCATCGCGCGCAGCACCCGGTCGGAGCCCGACTGGAGCGGCATGTGGAGCTGGGGCATGACGTTCGGCGTCTCGGCCATGGCCGCGATGACGTCGTCGGTGAACGCCGCCGGGTGCGGGGACGTGAACCGCACGCGCTCGAGCCCGTCGATCGTCCCGCACGCGCGCAGGAGCTTGGCGAAGGCGCCGCGGTCGCCGAACTCGACGCCGTAGCTGTTGACGTTCTGGCCGAGCAGCGTCACCTCGATGGCACCGGCCTCGACGAGCGCGCCCACCTCGGCGAGGACCTCACCCGGACGGCGGTCGCGCTCCTTGCCGCGCAGGTGCGGCACGATGCAGAACGTGCACGTGTTGTTGCAGCCGACGCTGATGGACACCCACCCCGCGTAGACGGACTCGCGCTTCGTCGGCAGCGTGGACGGGAACACCTGCAGCGACTCGGCGATCTCGACCTGCGCCGCCTCGTTGTGCCGCGCGCGCTCGAGCAGGACGGGCAGGGCGTCGAGGTTGTGGGTGCCGAACACGACGTCGACCCAGGGGGCCTTCTCGACGATGGTGCCGCGGTCCTTCTGGGCGAGGCAGCCGCCGACGGCAATCTGCATGCCGGGTCGCGCGGCCTTCACCGAGGCGAGCTGGCCGAGGTTGCCGTACAGGCGCGTCGCGGCGTTCTCGCGCACGGCGCACGTGTTGATGACGACGACGTCCGCGCGGTTCGCGGCCTCGTCCTGCGCGCTCGCACGCGTGTAGCCCGCCTGCTCGAGCATCCCCGCCATGTGCTCGGAGTCGTGGACGTTCATCTGGCACCCGAGGGTGCGCACGACGTAGGTGCGGGGGTGCGCGTCGTCGGCCGGCGCAGCGGCGGTGGCGTGCGGTGCGGGTGCGGCCGGGACGGGGGCAGGGGCAGGGGCAGGGGCGATCGTGGACATCACCGTCCAGGGTACGGCTCCGGGTGCCGTGTTACTGAACTGTTGCCCGGTTGTTGCCGGGTGAGGTGGCACCGTGCAACAGAAGGGACATAGTGTCCAGGAATGGCCGACGAAACCCCTTCGCCGTCCGACGCGCAGCGCAGCGCTCAGGACGCTCAGCCCCTCCCCGCCGAGCAGGTCCTCGGTGAGCCGCTCGTCGAGCTGCGCGACGTGAACAAGCACTTCGGCGAGCTCCACGTGCTGCGCGACATCAACCTCACGGTCCGGCGCGGCGAGGTGCTCGTCGTCATCGGGCCCTCCGGCTCGGGCAAGTCGACCCTGTGCCGGGCGATCAACCGGCTCGAGACGATCGACTCGGGCGAGATCCTCGTCGACGGCGAACCGCTCCCCCAGGAGGGCAAGGCGCTCGCGCGGCTGCGCTCCGACGTCGGCATGGTCTTCCAGTCCTTCAACCTCTTCGCGCACAAGACGATCCTCGACAACGTGACGCTCGGGCCCGTCAAGGTGCGGCGCGAGCGGAGCAAGGACGCGAAGGAGCGCGCCCTCGCCCTCCTCGACCGGGTCGGCGTGAAGAACCAGGCGCAGAAGATGCCGGCCCAGCTCTCGGGCGGCCAGCAGCAGCGCGTCGCCATCGCCCGGGCCCTCGCGATGAAGCCCAAGGTCATGCTGTTCGACGAGCCCACGTCGGCGCTCGACCCCGAGATGATCAACGAGGTCCTGGACGTCATGGTCTCGCTCGCCAAGGAGGGCATGACCATGATCGTCGTCACCCACGAGATGGGCTTCGCCCGGAAGGCCGCGAACCGCGTGGTCTTCATGGCGGACGGCCAGATCGTCGAGGAGGCGCACCCCGAGGAGTTCTTCACCGCGCCGAAGAGCGAGCGGGCCAAGGACTTCCTCTCCAAGATCCTCACGCACTGAGGTCCCCCGCCCTCACCACGCACCGACCACCACGGACCGGGCCGCCAGGCCCCCCACACCCGGCCGACCGACGAGGCACACCGTCGTCGGACGACCACCACTCACGAAGGGTAGGAACGATGCGCACACGACACGCAGGTGCTGCCGTGCTGGCCGCTCTCACCGCGCTCACGCTCGCAGCGTGCAGCAGCGGCGACGTCGGCGACGACAGCACGACCACGGACCCCGAGCAGTCCGCCGGAGGCAGCGGCGACGGCGGCGGCGAGACGGTCAAGATCGGCATCAAGTTCGACCAGCCCGGTCTGGGGTTCCAGGACGGGTCGTCGTACACGGGGTTCGACGTCGACGTCGCCACCTACGTGGCGGGCGAGCTCGGCTTCTCCGAGGACCAGATCGAGTGGGTCGAGGCGCCGTCCGCGCAGCGCGAGACGATGCTGCAGACCGGGCAGGTCGACATGATCTTCGCGACGTACTCCATCACGGACACGCGCAAGGAGACCGTCGCGTTCGCCGGGCCGTACTTCGTCGCCGGGCAGGACCTGCTCGTCGCCGAGGACAACACCGACATCACCGGCCCGGAGTCGCTCGAGGGCAAGAACCTCTGCTCCGTCACGGGCTCGACGTCGGCGCAGCGCATCAAGGACGAGTACGCCGCGGGCGTGCAGCTCCTCGAGCGCCCCGGGTACGCCGAGTGCGTGACCGCGCTCACGGCCGGCCAGGTCGACGCCGTCACGACCGACGACATCATCCTCGCGGGCCTCGCGGCGCAGCCGCAGAACCAGGGCAAGGTGAAGGTGGTCGGGGCGCCGTTCTCGACCGAGCGCTACGGCGTCGGCCTGCCCCAGGACAACGACGTCTGCGAGGACGTCAACGCCGCGATCGAGAAGATGATCGAGGACGGCTCCTGGGAGGAGTTCGTCAGCAAGAACACCGAGGGCACCGGGTACACGCCGAACGCGAGCGAGAACCCGCCGACGGTCGACCCCTGCGCCTGACCTCTCTGCCGGGGAGCGGAGCGCGGCGTGCCGCGCTCCGCTCCCCGGCCTCGTCCGGTCGGTCCACGACCACGCCCTCCCGGAGGATGACCAACCGTGGGTGACTACCTCTCCCAGTTCACCGAGCTCCTCAGCACCTACGACGTGCTCGGCGCGTTCTGGGTGAACATCCAGCTGACGTTCTGGGCTGCGATCTTCTCCCTGATCCTCGGCACGGCGCTCGCGCTCATGCGGATCTCCCCCGTCTCGAGCCTGCGGTGGGCCGGCTCGACCTACGTGAACCTCCTGCGCAACACGCCGCTGACGATCATCATGACGTTCATGGTCCTCGCGGTGTGGACCCAGCTGCAGATCAGCCTCTCCCCCGACTTCCCGACGAACTTCTTCCGGTTCGCGGTCATCGGCCTGACCGTCTACCACGCCGCCTTCGTGTGCGAGGCGATCCGCTCGGGCGTCAACACCGTGCCGATCGGCCAGGCCGAGGCGGCGCGGGCGATCGGCCTCTCCTTCGCTCCCGCCGCGCGCCTCGTCATCCTCCCGCAGGCGTTCCGCGGCGCGATCGCCCCCCTCGGCAACACCCTCATCGCGCTGCTGAAGAACTCCACCGTCGCGGCCGCCGCGAGCGTCACGACGGAGACGTCGAGCCTCATGCGCACGATGATCGAGTTCAACTCGAACTACATCTACGCGATCTTCCTCACCTTCGCGATCGGCTACGTGATCCTCGTCATCCCGATCGGCCTGCTCACCACCTCGCTCTCGACCCGATTGGCGGTCCGCCGATGAGCGCCCCGCGTCAGTCCGTCCTCTTCGACGCCCCCGGGCCCCGGGCTCGGCGCGCGATCGCCGTCGGCAACGTGATCGGCGCCGTGATCGTGATCGGGATCGCCGTGCTCGTGCTGCTGGAGCTCGGACGCAAGGGCCAGCTCTCGTGGGAGCAGTGGGGTCCCGTCTTCACCGCCAACGCGTGGGAGAACTTCTTCCTGCCGGGCCTCCAGAACACGCTGCGCGCCGCCGGGTTCGCGATCGTCGGTGCCGTGATCTTCGGGCTGGTCTTCGGCTCCGGCCGGCTCTCGCACGTGCGCGCGCTGCGCTGGGCGTGCGGTGTCGTCGTCGAGTTCTTCCGCGCCGTGCCGGTGCTCCTCATGATGATCTTCTTCTGGCTCCTGCTGGGGCTGCAGAAGGTCCCGGACGCCCCGTTCCTCGCGGTCGTGATCTCCCTCGTGCTCTACAACGGCTCGGTGATCGCCGAGCTCGTCCGGTCCGGCGTCGGCAACCTGCCGAAGGGCCAGGGAGAGGCCGGCGTGGCGATCGGCCTGACGCGCGGGCAGACCCTGCGGTCGATCCAGCTCCCGCAGGCGCTCATCGCGATGCTGCCCGCGCTCGTGTCGCAGCTCGTCGTCGTGCTCAAGGACACCGCGCTCGGGCAGATCATCACGTACCCCGAGCTGCTGCGGGCCGCGCAGATCCTCGGCACGGCCTTCGGCAACACCCTGCAGACCCTCACGGTCGCCGCGGTCATCTTCATCGTCATCAACTACGCCCTGACCGCCCTGGCCCAGTGGCTCTCACGCTTCCTCAGCGGGCGCACCGCGGGCGCCACGGCTGCGGGACCGGGCATCGGCAACCCGACGGCGGTCGCGGGCGGCCCCACGGAGGACGCCCCGGCCACCTCCACCGTGCGCTGACGCACCCGTCGCCCGCCCGTGCTCGGGCGGGCGACGGGCCGCTCTGCCGTGGGGTGGGCCGCCCGTGCTCGTCCTGGCCGGTCGAGCGTCACTCCTCCGCGTCGAGCTCGCGCTGCACGATCTCGAAGGCCAGCCCGGGGCTGTACCCCTTGCGGGCGAGCGCGCCGACCGTCCGACGCACGCGCACGTCGCGGTCGAGACCGCGGGTCCTGGCGAGACGTGCTCGCGCGAGGGCCAGGGCGGCGTCCGCCTCGGAGTCGTCGTCCACCTGCTCGAGCGCGGCCGCACCGACCTCGCCGTCGATCCCCCGCCGGCGCAGCTCGGTCGAGATCGCGCGGCGGGACAGCCCGCGCTCGGCGTGCCGCGTGCGGACGATCATCTCCGCGTACTGCGCGTCGTCGACGAGCCCGACCTCCTCGAAGCGGTCGAGGATGGGCAGCACGACGTGCTCGGGGTATCCCTTGCGCGCGAGCGACTGCGTGAGCTCCGCGCGGCTCTTCGGTGCCGCGGTGAGGATGCGCAGGACGGTCTCGCGGGCGCGCTCGGCGAGGTCGGCGTCGCTGATCTCGCCGCGCTCCACGAGCTCGTGCAGCGACGGGCGCGGGCGCCGCCCGGCCTTGCGGCCGGTGCGGCGCCCGTCATCCTCCGCGGACGGGTCGACGGGCTCAGCGCCCTCGACCCCGTCCTGCTCGCCGATCAGAACGGCGACTTCTTCCCCTTGCCGGCCGCGGCGGTCGCCTTAGCCGGAGCGGCCACGGCGGCGTCGGCCGCGACGGTCACGCCGGCGGCCGGGTCGGCCGGTGCGTCGACCTTGGCCCCGACGCCGAGCTTCTCCTTGATCTTCTTCTCGAGCTCGTTCGCGAGGTCGGGGTTGTCGCGCAGGAACGAGCGCGCGTTCTCCTTGCCCTGCCCGAGCTGGTCGCCGCCGTAGGTGAACCACGACCCGGACTTGCGCACGAACCCGTGCTCCACGCCCATGTCGATGAGACCACCCTCGCGAGAGATGCCGACCCCGTAGAGGATGTCGAACTCGGCCTGCTTGAACGGCGGCGCCATCTTGTTCTTGACGACCTTCACGCGGGTCCGGTTGCCGACCGCGTCGGTGCCCTCCTTGAGGGTCTCGATGCGGCGGATGTCGAGACGGACCGAGGCGTAGAACTTCAGCGCCTTGCCACCGGTCGTCGTCTCGGGAGAGCCGAAGAACACGCCGATCTTCTCGCGGAGCTGGTTGATGAAGATCGCGGTCGTGCCGGACGCGCTGAGCGCACCGGTGATCTTGCGCAGCGCCTGCGACATGAGGCGGGCCTGGAGACCGACGTGGCTGTCGCCCATCTCGCCCTCGATCTCCGCCTTCGGCACGAGGGCCGCGACGGAGTCGATGACGATGATGTCGAGCGCGCCCGAGCGGATCAGCATGTCCGTGATCTCGAGCGCCTGCTCCCCCGTGTCCGGCTGGGAGACGAGCAGGGCGTCGGTGTCGACGCCGAGCTTCTTGGCGTACTCCGGGTCGAGGGCGTGCTCGGCGTCGATGAACGCCGCGATGCCGCCGGCGCGCTGGGCGCTGGCCACGGCGTGCAGCGCCACGGTCGTCTTTCCGGAGGACTCCGGGCCGTACACCTCGATGACGCGCCCGCGGGGCAGACCGCCGATGCCGAGCGCGATGTCCAGCGCGATGGAGCCCGTGGGGATGACCTCGACGGGGGCACGGCCCTCCTCGCCGAGGCGCATGACGGAGCCCTTGCCGAAACTCCGGTCGATCTGGGCGAGGGCTGCCTCGAGCGCCTTCTCGCGGTCTGCGGGTGCGGGCATGTCAGTCCACCTTCGGTTCGACGTCCATCTGTTCGTTGTGGCCCGACGTTACGGGCAGCCACCGACACGCGGTGCCGACGAGCCCCAGACCTGGGGACCGTCGTGCCGGACCGGCGTCCCGGGCCCGCCGGAGCGCGCCCTGTGCACAACTCTAGCCGAACACGTGTTCGATCACGGAACCCGCCCCGGCGTGTCCGCGACTCGCGGGCTCACCCGTCGTCGTCCGCGGACCACGACTCCCCGGGCCGCAGCACGACGACCCGCGTCCCGGGCGCCTCGCGCTGCGCGGCCGCCTCGAACGCCGCGCCCGCGTGGTCCATCCAGCCGCGCGGCAGGTGCTGGCCGCCCGGCGCGTGCAGCGTCCCCCAGTGCACCGGCACCGCGACCCGCACCCCGACCTCGGCGCACACCCGCGCGGCCTGCACCGGGCCCAGGTGCCCGCCCGAGAGCCGCGGCCCCCACCCGCCGACCGGCACGAGGGCCACGTCCACCGGGCCGCCCGCGAGCGCCGGGAGGTGCGCCATGCCGGGGTGGTGCTCGGTGTCGCCCGCCACCCACACGCGCAGATCGTCGGGACCGGTGGTCCGCACGAGGTGACCGTTCGCGGCGTTGGGCCGGTGCGGCATCGGCCGGTGCCCGTGCACCGCGGTGACGAGCCGCGTCTCGACCCCGGCCCCCGGCGGGCCCACCGCGTGCCACTCGTCGCCCAGCCCGACGCCGCGCAGCCCCTTGCCGCGCAGCCACCGCGCGTTGGCGGGTGCCGTGAGGACCGGCACGTCGCCGAGGAGCCGCAGCGACCGCAGCTCGGCGTGGTCGTGGTGGAGGTGGGACAGCAGGACGGCGTCGCCGCCCCGCCACACCGGGGCCGGCTGCTCTCCGCGCCGGCGGAGCATCCCCGCGTGCCGGTGCAGGAGCGGGTCGGTCACGAGCCGCGCCGTCGGCCCGCCGGGGGTCGCGGCGAGGTCGAGGACCGCGCTCGAGTGGCCGAGCCACGTCACGGTGACGCTCACGCGCCGCTCCCCCGGCCCGGCGCGTCCTCGGCCACCGGCGGCCGTACCCCCAGGTCGGTGAGCCACGCGACGAGCCGGCGGTGCACCGCCTCCGCCCCGACGAGCATCGGCGTGCCGTCGACGTCCTCGAGCTCGTCGTCGGGCACCGCGAGGTGCGCGGGGTGCACCAGCACCGCCTGGTTCTGCGCCCCGCCGAGGCCGCCGTGCGACCCGACCAGGCCCTCGAACGCGTGCACCATCCCGACCTCGTCGACGCTGGACACGAGCACGAGGTCCCCGGCGTCCTCCAGCCCGGCGACGCGCACGAGGTCCGCCGCCGCGCGCGACCCGAACGACGCGAGCGGGTCGGCGCCCACGACCTCGCCCGTCAGCAGGTCGCGCGAGCCGCCCCGGCCGTGCGCCCGAACCTCCCCGTGCGGACCGCGCTCGACGACGACGCCGACCGCGGGGTTCGCGACGAGACCCGGGAGCAGCGCGGGCCACCGGGCGCGGACCTCGTCACCCGTGAGGCGCCGCGGCTCGCGCGGGAACCACACCATCCCGAGGTTGCCCGACCCGACGACCGCGACCTCGGGCAGCTCGGGCAGGGCGGGTGCGGCGTCGGCGCGGCGCTCGGAGCGGTCCGGGCCCACGAGCATGCGGCCCGCCTGCGCGTCCGGCTGCCCGGGACGCAGCGCGTTGAGGGCCGTGTTGGCAGGGCCCCACGCCTCGCTGTCCGGGGCCGTCGCCCGACGCCGCCCCTCGCCCCGGGCGGACCCGGTGCCGTCCCGGGCGCGGCCGTCGTCGTCCGCACGAGCCCCGTCACCGGGCGGGTCGAGCGCCATGAGGCGTCGCACCTCGTCGAGGAAGGACCGCCCGGCGACCTGCTCGAACGTCGGGCCGAGCGACTGCCCGTGGTCCGAGAGCACGACGACGTCGTAGCGCCGAGGCGCGACGGCTGCGACCTGCTCCCAGAGCCCGACGACGCGGTCCAGGCCCTCGAGCGCGCGCAGCGACTCCGGCCGCAGCGGCCCGGCGTGGTGCGCGATCTCGTCGTAGTCCACGAGGTCGACGCACACGACGGGCGCCCCGCGCACGAGCTGCTCCGCGACGAGCGTCGTGTTGAGGTCGCGGAGCACGACGTTCGTCACGGCGCGCAGCACCGGGTACCAGCCGAGGCGCGAGACGCGCGGCTCGACGCCGCGCACGGCCTGCTGCCAGCCCTGGTAGAGCTCCTTGAGCAGCTCGCCGAGCGCGACGACCACGGCGCGCACGAGGACGAACGGGCTCGCGAAGAAGTGCACGAACATCTGCCCGGGCCCCAGGCCCTCGCGCGCCCGGCTCATGACGAGCAGGCTCGTCGCCGCGTCCCCGGAGAACATCGTCGAGACGGCCACGCCGCCCCCCGCTAGCAGACCCGCGCCGTCGCTCGTGCGCGCCTCGACCGCCGCCGCGTCCGCGGGCCGGTTCGTCACGACGAGCCTCCCCAGCGCGCGCGACCACCACCGAAAGGCGGGGACGTGCTCGGTCGACCCGTGCAGGAGCCCGACGGTCGAGGCCGGCGTCGTCGCGGGCACGCGGGCCCACCACGTCGTGAGGTGGTGGCTGCCGTCGCCGAGCCACCGCGCGAGCGTCGGGGCCAGGCCGGCCTGGAGGGCGTAGTCGAGCGTGGGGCGCGCGACGCCGTCGAGCAGGACGACGAGCAGGCCCGCCGGGCGCTCCGCGGCGGCGCCCGCGGCGGCTCCCCGGGGCACGCCCGCCTGGCGTCGCGCGCGCCGGAGCAGGTCCCCGATCACGTACTCGTTGTCGCTCGCCCCGACGACCCAGCGCCCGAGCGCCATGAGCACGGCCGCGATGACGAGGACGGCGAGGACGGCGGTCCACGTCCCGCTGCGGAACCCCGGGAGGTAGGTGAGCGCCGCCCACGCGACCGCGACCTGGGCGACCACGCCCGACACGAGCGCGCCGACGACGCCGGACCGGCGCGCGACCCCGCGCAGCACCGGGCGCAGCAGCGCGTCGCCCACCGCCACCGCGAGCGCCGCGAGGACGAGCGACCAGGGGTTGGTCACCTCGACCCCGGGGACGACCCAGATCGCGAGCCCCAGCCCGGCCGCCGTCGAGACGAGCGACCAGGCCGCGCCGCGCACGTCGGCGGCGGTGAGGCGCAGCGTGGCGAGGCGGCCGCGGGCGGGAACGCTCATGCCGCCATCATCGCGGGGCACGGCGGGGTGCGCCCCTCGGGCGTCCCCGGGTTGCGGGCAGGTCGGGGCCGGTCAGGTCGGGGCCGGGCAGGTGGGGGCCGGGCAGGTCGGGGCCGGTCAGCGGCGCGGCGGCGCCTGGCGGTGGTCGTCGTTCCCCCAGCGCCGCGCGTCGGGCACGTCGAGCGCGTCGCACAGCGCGTGCCAGACGACGCGCGGCTCGACCCCGTCCTCGAGCGCCTGGGCGGCGGTCCGGTCGTCGAGCACGGACAGCACCTGCTCGCGCACGTAGGCGCGGCCCAGGGCCGCACCGAACACCTCGTCGACCAGCTCGGAGAACTCGCGGTAGCGCACGGACCAAGCCTTGCACGGATCCGCGGCCGCCCGGTCGCGCGCCGGGACGCGCGGGGCCGCACCGCGTCGCCCAAGGTCGCACCGAAGTCGCCCGGGGTCGCACCAGGTCGCGCCGAGGGCGCACGGGCAGGCCGCCGGGGCGCCGGCACGCTGCGGCGGGCGCGTGTGGGTGGGCAGCCCCAGAATGGGCGCGTGACCTCGGACCCGCTCGCCCGCTTCGCCGCGCCCACGCGCGCGTGGTTCTCGGGCGCGTTCGACGCGCCGACCGCCGCCCAGGCCGGTGCGTGGGAGGCCGTGTCGAGCGACCGGCACGCCCTCGTGGTCGCCCCGACGGGCTCGGGCAAGACGCTCGCCGCGTTCCTCTGGTCGCTCGACCGGATCCTCGCCGCGCCCCCGGACGAGGCCCCGGCTCGCGAGGCGCGCTGTCGCGTCCTCTACGTCTCCCCGCTCAAGGCGCTCGCCGCGGACGTCGAGCGGAACCTGCGCTCGCCGCTCGCGGGCATCCGCCAGGCCGCGGTGCGGCTCGGGCTCGACGTGCCGGACGTCGTCGTCGGCACCCGCACCGGGGACACCCCCACGAGCGAGCGCCGCCGGCTCGCGACCCACCCGCCCGACATCCTCATCACGACGCCCGAGTCGCTGTTCCTCGTGCTGACGTCGCAGGCGCGCGCGGGGCTCGTGGGCGTCGAGACGGTGATCGTCGACGAGATCCACGCGGTGGCGGGCACCAAGCGGGGCGCTCACCTGGCCGTGTCGCTCGAGCGCCTGGACGCGCTGCTCGAGGCGCACGAGCGGCCCCCGGCGCAGCGCGTCGGGCTCTCGGCCACGGTCCGCCCCGTCGAGGCGGTCGCGACCTTCCTCGGCGGGCACCGGCCCGAGGCCGAGGGCGGGCGCGAGGTCGTCGTCGTGCAGCCGCCGTCGAGCAAGCGCATCGAGGTCGACGTCGTCGTGCCCGTCCCGGACCTCTCGGACCTCGGGACGGCGGCACTCGTGCCGGACGCCGGGTCGCGGTCGGACGGCGGCCTGCCACCTCTGCCCCCCGGCGAGCGCGACCTCACGGGCCCTGCGACGTCGCGCCCGACGGGCGCGCCCGACGTCCGGCCACCGCGCCCGTCGGTCTGGCCGCACGTCGAGGAGCGGGTCGTCGACCTCGTCACCGACCACCGCTCCACGCTGGTCTTCACGAACTCGCGCCGCGGGGCGGAGCGCCTCACGGCGCGCATGAACGAGCTGTGGGCCGAGCGCCAGGGCGAGGACGTGCTCGACCCGGGCACGGTCACCGCGGCGCAGGTGCAGGCGCAGTCGGGCGCGAGCTCGGGCGTCGAGCCCGTCATCGCCCGCGCGCACCACGGGTCGATGAGCCGGGCCGAGCGCACGCGCACGGAGACCGAACTCAAGGACGGCCGGCTGCCCGCGGTGGTCGCGACGTCGAGCCTCGAGCTCGGCATCGACATGGGCGCGGTGGACCTCGTGGTCCAGGTCGGGGCGCCGCCCTCGGTCGCGTCGGGCCTGCAGCGGATCGGGCGCGCGGGCCACCAGGTGGAGGCCGTGTCGCACGGCGTGGTGTTCCCCACGCACCGGGGCGACCTCGTGCCGTCGGCGGTCGTCGCCGAGCGCATGCGCTCCGGAGGTATCGAGGAGCTCCACGTGCTCGCCAACCCGCTCGACGTCCTCGCCCAGCAGGTCGTCGCGATGGTCGCGGTCGACGAGTGGACGGTCGCGGAGCTCGCGACGCTCGTGCGGCGCAGCGAGCCCTACGCGCACCTCGGCGACGCGTCGCTGCACGCCGTCCTCGACATGCTCGCAGGCCGCTACCCGAGCGAGGACTTCGGCGAGCTGCGCGCGCGGATCGTGTGGGACCGCGCGTCGGGCCGGCTGACCGGGCGGCCGGGCGCGCTGCGGCTCGCCGCGACGAGCGGCGGCACGATCCCCGACCGCGGGATGTACGGCGTGTTCCTCGCGACGGACGCCGGCACCGGGACCGTCGCGGGCGACCCGGACACCGCGGGCGGCCGCGCCCCGCGCGGCGGCAAGCGCGTCGGCGAGCTCGACGAGGAGATGGTCTACGAGTCGCGCGTCGGCGACACGTTCACGCTCGGTTCGAGCACGTGGCGCATCGAGGACATCACGCCCGACCGCGTGCTCGTCACGCCCGCGCCGGGCATCCCCGGGCGGCTGCCGTTCTGGAAGGGTGACTCCCCCGGCCGACCCGCCGAGCTCGGCCGTGCGCTCGGCGCGTGGGTGCGCGAGACGGACGCGCTCGCCGCCACCGACCCCGACGCGGCGGCCGACCGGCTCCGCACGGCAGGCCTCGACGCGTGGGCGAGCGACAACCTGCTGGCCTACCTGCGCGAGCAGCGCGACGCGACCGGACGCGTCCCCGACGACCGCACGGTCGTCGTCGAGCGCTTCCGCGACGAGCTCGGCGACTGGCGCGTCGTCGTGCACTCGCCGTACGGCGCGAAGGTGCACGCGCCGTGGGCGCTCGTGCTCGCCGCGCGCCTGCGCGAGCGCTACGGGGTCGACGCCGCCGCGATGCACGCCGACGACGGCATCGTCCTGCGGCTCCCGGACACCGGGGACTCGTGGCTCGAGGGAGCGACCGACGGCTCGGGCGGCCTCGGCGGGGACGCGCCCGTCGTCGGCGTCGAGGACCTGCTCCTCGACCCGGACGACGTGCTCGACGCGGTGCGCGACGAGCTCGGCGGGTCGGTGATGTTCGCGTCGCGGTTCCGCGAGGCCGCCGCCCGCGCGCTCCTGCTGCCCCGGCGTCGTCCGGACCGGCGCCAGCCGCTGTGGCAGCAGCGGCAGCGCTCGGCGCAGCTCCTGTCGGTGGCGTCGGAGTACCCGGAGTTCCCGATCGTCCTCGAGGCGGCGCGCGAGTGCCTGCAGGACGACTTCGACGTCGCGGCGCTCACCGACCTCATGCGCGACCTCGCCGCCGGGCGCGTGCGCCTCGTCGAGGTGACGACCCCGACGCCGTCGCCCTTCGCGCAGTCCCTCCTCTTCGGGTACACGGCGCAGTTCCTCTACGACGGCGACGCCCCGCTCGCGGAGCGCCGCGCCGCCGCGCTGTCGCTGGACCCCACCCTCCTCGCCGAGCTGCTGGGCGGCGACGGCGTCGCGGCCCAGCTCGCCGACCTGCTCGACCCCGCCCAGATCGAGCGGACCGAGGCCGAGCTCGGCGCGCTCGCGCCCGAGCGGCAGGCGCGCCACGCCGAGGACGTGTGGGACGTCCTGCGCCGGCTGGGCCCGCTCACCGAGGCCGAGGTCGCGGCGCGGACCCGCGAGGACGTGCGCGCCGACGTCGCGGCCTGGCTGCGCGAGCTCGAGGCCGCGCGCCGCATCATGCCCGTGCGGCTCGCGGGGGTCGCGCCCGAGCGCGCGCAGCAGTGGGCGGTCGTGGAGGACGCCGGCCGCCTGCGCGACGCGCTCGGCGTCGCGCTGCCCGTCGGCATCCCCGAGGTGTTCACCGAGCCCGTCCCCGACCCGCTCGGCGACCTCGTGCGCCGCCACGCCCGCACGCACGGCCCGTTCACCGCCGCCGACCTCGCCGCACGCCTCGGGCTTGGCGTCGCCGTCGTCGTGCAGACGCTCGAGCGGCTCGAGGCGGCCCGGCTCGTCGTGCGCGGGCGGCTGCGGCCGGAGGCGATCGGCGGCACGGGCGACGACTGGTGCGACGCCGAGGTGCTGCGCGTCCTGCGCCGGCGCTCGCTCGCCGCGCTGCGCGCCGAGGTGGAGCCCGTCCCCGCCGAGACGCTGGGCGTCTTCCTCCCGCGCTGGCAGGGGCTCGGCGCGCTGCGCGGCGTCGACGGGCTGCTGCGCGTCGTCGAGCAGCTCTCCGGCGCGGCCGTCCCCGCCTCGGCGCTCGAGACCCTCGTGCTCCCGGCGCGCGTCAGCGACTACACCCCGACGATGCTCGACGAGCTGACGACGACCGGCGAGGTCGTGTGGTGCGGGCACGCCCCGCTGCCCGGTTCCGGCGGCGGCGACGGTCTCGTCAGCCTCCACCTCGCGGAGTGGGCGCCGCTCACGCTGCCCGACCCGGGCCCGGCGCCCGAGACCGGCCTCCATGCCACGCTGCTCGACCTGCTGGAGGGCTCGGGCGGGTACTTCCTCCCGCGGCTGGCCCAGCGCGCCGGCGCGGAGACCGTCCCGACGCTCGAGGCGCTGTGGGACCTCGTGTGGTCGGGCCACGTGACGAACGACGGCCTCGGGTCGCTGCGCGCACGGCTCGGTGCCGCCGGGGGGACCCACCGCGCGCCGCGCGCCCCGGCGCGGGCCCGGCCGCTCGCGCGCGGCCGGTTCGCGGGCCTGCGGCCGCCGACGTCGCCCGAGACGGCCCTGCGCGGCGGCGCCGGTCGGTGGTCGGCGCTGCCCCCGCGCGAGCCCGACCCCACCCGCCGGGCGCACGCGCTCGCCCGCGTCCTGCTCGACCGCCACGGCGTGCTCACGCGCGCCGTCGCGCCCGCCGAGGGCGTCGCGGGGTCGTTCCGCGCGGTGTACCGCGTGCTGAGCGAGCTGGAGGCCACGGGCGCCGCGCGGCGCGGGTACTTCGTCGAGCACCTCGGCGGCTCGCAGTTCGCGCTCCCCGGCGCGGTCGACCAGCTCCGGACCGACGCGCAGGACCGTGAGCGCGCGCTCGAGGCCGACGCCGCGGCGGCCGCGACCGACCCGTTCGCCCCGCTCCCCGACGCGCGGACGTCGCGCGGCGGTCCGCGTCCCGGCGCCGTGCTGCTCGCCGCGACGGACCCGGCGAACCCCTACGGCGCGGCGCTGCCGTGGCCCACCCGCCCGACGACCGGACCCGGCGCGCCCGGCGCGCCCGGCACGGACGGCACGACCGGGGAGGGCTCGCGCGGTCACCGCCCGGGCCGCAAGGCGGGCGCCGTCGTCGTGCTGAGCGACGGCGACCTCGCGCTCTACGTCGAGCGCGGCGGGCGGTCCGTGCTGTCCTTCGTGGACGGCCCGCGGCTCGCCGAGGCGAGCGCGGCGCTGGTCCGCGCGGTGCGGGCGGGCACGCTCGGGAAGATCGTGGTGCAGCGCGTCGACGGCGTCGAGGCCCTGGCGGGTGCCGGCACGGCACGGACCCCGGCGGACGACGCGGTGCGCGCGCTGCTCGACGCCGGCTTCCGCGCGACGCCGCGCGGCCTGCGGGCGGCCTGACGTGCGGCGGTCGTCGCGCGCCCCCGGCCACGGGGGGCGGTCGCGTGCCCGAGGGTGACATCCTGCGTCTCGTGTCGGCCCGCCTCGACGAGGCGCTCAAGGACCGGGTGCTGGTCCGCTCGGACCTGCGGTGGCCGAGCGCCGCGGAGATCGACCTGGTCGGGCGGACGGTCGTCGGGAACCAGGCCTACGGGAAGCACCTGTTCACGCGGTTCGACGACGGCCGGTCCCTGCACACGCACCTGCGCATGGAGGGGTCGTGGCGGCTCGCCCGGACGGGCACGCACGACGCTCGAGGGGCGGAGCCGAACGTGCGCGTCGTCCTCGCGAACGAGTGGTGGACGGCGGTCGGGAACCGGATCGGGATGCTGCACGTGCTGCGCACCGCGGACGAGCGCGTGATCGTCGGTCCGCTCGGTCCCGACGTGCTCGGCGACGACTTCCCGGAGACCGGGCTGCCCGAGGCGGCCGCGCGGATGCGGGCCGACGACGCGGCGGGCGGGAGCGGCCCCCGGTACCGGCCGGAGCGGGCCGCAACGGGTGTGCCCGTCGCGGAGGCCCTGCTCGACCAGCACCTCGTCGCCGGCATCGGCACGATCTACACGGCCGAGTCGCTCTTCGCCGAGCACGTCTACCCGTGGACGCCCGTCCGCGACGTCGAGGACCTCGAGGGCCTCCTGCTCACGGCACGCACGCTCATGCAGCGCACGGTGCGGCACGGGTTCGACCCGCGCGCCGGCGTCGTGCGGCACGTGCACGGGCGCACACGAAAGGCGTGCCACGTGTGCGGCACGCCTGTCGCGGAAGGTACGGCGAACGAGCCCCCGTACGACCGTCCGATCTTCTGGTGTCCGACCTGCCAGGCACCGCCCGCAGCAGGATGACGGCCGGCGTCGCTGCCCCCGCTCCCGGTGCGGCCGGTGCCGGCCCGACCGTCAGCCGACGGGCTGCAGGTCCTCGCGGCGTGCCGTGCCCTCGGGATGCTGGCGACCCAGCACGGCCGTCGCGAAGTCGGCCGGGATGGTGTCGGGGATCAGCAGACCCTCGGCGACGGCGACCCGGTCGCTGACCTCGCGCAGCACCAACGACATCGGGATGTCGAGCGCCTCGCAGATCGAGCCGAGGAGCTCCGACGACGCTTCCTTCTGACCGCGCTCGACCTCGCTGAGGTAGCCCAGCGAGACCCGTGCGGCGGAGGACACCTCTCGCAGGGTGCGCCCCTGTCGCTGGCGAGCGTCTCGCAGCACGTCCCCGATCTCTCGTCGAAGAACAATCATCTGGCGACCCCCTTCCGTGTCCCGTGCGCCCCCGGGAGCCGGAGAGGCCCCCACCTGGGTGCGCGAACTGCTCGTGCCGGTCTTCCTGTTCACTGCCCCGCGTGACGGGGTCGTCCTACCGTACCCCGCCCGCGGTCCGCTCACGTCGCCGGTGCCCCGTGCGGGACGGGGCGCGGGCGCGTTGTCCGTGCGTCCCACCGGTCGGTTGACGGTCCTGTTGGCGATCACGTGCTGTGCAACGTCGCGACGTGGGGTGTTGTTCCCGCGCCGGGCCTCCCGGCCGCTCCCCCGCGGCACGTTCACGACGTCTCCACGACGCCTCCGGCCCGGTCCACGCCCGGCCGGGCGGCCGACGCTCCCGCCGACGATTTCACCCAGCACGGGGCATCGTCACGCCGTCGGTGGCCGGGGCCCGACCGTCGCGCGCGCGAGCGCCACCGCGGCGGCCACGGTGGCGGCGCGGACGGCCGTACGGTCGCCCGCCAGGTGCAGCTCTCGCACCTCCGTGCCCCCCGGTCCGCTCGCGGCGACGAAGACGGTCCCCGGGGCCCGGCCGTCCTGCGGGTCGGGGCCCGCGACGCCCGTGGTCGCGACCCCGACGTCTGCCCTCAGCACGTCGCGCACGCGCTCGGCCATCTGGCGTGCGACCTCCGGGTGCACGGCCCCGTGCGCGGCGAGCAGGCCGCAGTCGACGCCGAGGACCGACTTTTTGACGTCGGTCGCGTACGCGACGACGGCGCCCCGGAGCACGCGCGAGGCGCCGGGCACGTCGACGATCGTCGCGCTGAGCAGGCCGCCCGTGAGCGACTCGGCCGTCGCGAGGGTCCACCCGCGGGCCTCCAGAGCGCCGAGCAGCTCGACGACGTCGGGCCGCACGTCCGGGCCGGTGACCGACGAGCTCCCCGGCGGGACCGGAGCGTCGGTCACGAGACGGGCGCGCCGTCCGTGCTCGGACCCCGCTCGACGACCCGGGCTGCGCGCACCGCGTCGCGGCGCAGGCGCCAGCCCTGATACGCGTACTCCAGGCCGGTCACGACGGTGACGAGGATGGCCGCGGCGAGCACGATCCAGGCGACGACGCCGACGAACGCCGGCAGGTGCGCGAGCGGCAGCACGAAGAGCGTGATCGCGACGGTCTGCAGCACGGTCTTGAGCTTCCCGCCGCGGGACGCAGGCATGACCGCGTACTTGAGGACGGCGAACCGCAGGAGCGTGACGCCCAGCTCGCGCGCGAGCACGACGACGGGGACCCACCAGGGCAGCTCGCCGAGCGGCCACGCGAGCAGCACGAGGGCGGTGCCCACGAGCAGCTTGTCCGCGATGGGGTCGAGGAGCTTGCCCAGGTCCGTGACGAGGTCGTAGCGCCGCGCGAGGTAGCCGTCGAGGCGGTCCGACGTGGCGGCGAGGACGAAGATGCCCGTCGCGACGAGGCGCCACGTGACGGACTCCCCGCCGTCGACGAGGAGCGCCCACGCGAAGAACGGGACGAGCAGGATCCTCGCCATGGTGACGAGGTTCGCGGAGTTCCACGGCGAGGGGACGGCGTTGACCACGTCACCAGCCTAGGGGGTCGTCCGGGGTGCGCCGACCGTCGGCAGCACCACCGGCCGCTCGGGTCACCGCCAGCCCGACTCCACGTCGGCGTCGTCGTGGTACTCCGTCGCGACCGGGGGCATGTGCCCGTCGGTGCCCTCGCCGTAGTCGTGGCCGCCCCCTGCGCCCTGGGGCGCGAGGGCCGCGGCGGGCGCCTGGCCGTCGAAGACGTCCTGCGCGGGCTCGCCCCGGATGAGGGCGAGCGCCGACGGCAGCTCCTCGGGCGTCACGAGCACCTCGCGGGCCTTGGACCCCTCGGACGGCCCGACGATCTCGCGCGACTCCAGGAGGTCCATGAGGCGACCCGCCTTGGCGAACCCGACGCGCAGCTTGCGCTGGAGCATCGACGTCGAGCCGAACTGCGACGTCACGACGAGCTCGGCCGCCTGGAGCAGCAGGTCGAGGTCGTCACCGATGTCCTCGTCGATCTGCTTCTTCGTGGCCGCCTGCGTGACGTCCTCGCGATAGACGGGCTTGAGCTGGCTCTTCACGTGCTCGACGACGGCGTGCACCTCGGACTCCGAGACCCACGCGCCCTGCACGCGCATGGGCTTGGCCGCACCCATGGGCAGGAACAGGGCGTCGCCCTGGCCGATGAGCTTCTCCGCGCCGGGCTGGTCGAGTACGACGCGCGAGTCCGCGAGGGACGACGTCGCGAACGCGAGCCGCGACGGCACGTTCGCCTTGATGAGGCCCGTCACGACGTCGACCGACGGGCGTTGCGTCGCGAGCACCAGGTGGATGCCCGCCGCGCGCGCGAGCTGCGTGATGCGCTGGATCGAGGCCTCGACGTCGCGCGGGGCGACCATCATGAGGTCGGCGAGCTCGTCGACGACGACCAGCAGGTACGGGTACGTCGCGATCTTGCGCTCGGAGCCGGGCAGCGGCTTGACCTTGCCGGCGCGGACGGCGGCGTTGAAGTCGTCGATGTGCTTGAACCCGAACGCGGCGAGGTCGTCGTAGCGGGCGTCCATCTCGCGGACGACCCAGTCGAGGGCCTCCGCGGCCTTCTTCGGGTTCGTGATGATGGGCGTGATGAGGTGCGGGATGCCCTCGTAGATCGTCAGCTCGACGCGCTTGGGGTCCACGAGTACGAGCCGCACCTGCTCGGGCGTCGAGCGCATGAGGATCGACGTGATCATGGAGTTGATGAAGCTCGACTTGCCCGCGCCCGTCGCGCCCGCGACGAGGATGTGCGGCATCTTCGCGAGGTTCGCGACGACGTAGCCGCCCTCGACGTCCTTGCCCACGCCCATGACCATGGGGTGCTCGGTGCGCCGCGCGGCCGACGACCGCAGGACGTCGCCGAGCACGACCGTCTCGCGGTCCGTGTTGGGGATCTCGATGCCGATGGCCGACTTGCCGGGGATCGGCGCGAGGATGCGCACGTCGGCGCTGGCCACCGCGTACGCGATGTTGTTGGACAGCGACGTGATGCGCTCGACCTTGACCTTGGGCCCGACCTCGACCTCGTAGCGCGTGACCGTCGGGCCGCGCGTGAACCCGGTGACCTTCGCGTCGACCTCGAACTGCTCGAACGTCTGCGTGAGCGCCTCGACCACGCGGTCGTTCGCGGCTGAGCGCACCTTGTGCGGCGCGCCCTTGACGAGCGCGTCCTCGTCCGGGAGCAGGTAGACCGTGTCGCCCTCGAGCATGGGCTGCACGCCCCGGGGCATCGGGCCGGGCGGGGGCGGCGGCACGCTGCCGACGCCGTCCTCCGGGGAGGGCGCGACCGCGCCCATCGCGGCCGCCGCCGTGTCCTGCGCGGCCCCCTGCCCGACGGCGGGGACCACCTCCGTGGCGGCCGTGCCGGCGGCCGGCTCCTCCGCGCGACGCTTCTTCCCCCGGCCGCGCGGCGCGTCGTCCTCGTAGTCGAGGAACGCGGCCGTCTCGAAGGCCTCGTCGCCCGAGAAGCCGCCCTCGGGCTTCTCGATCTCGGCCGCCTCCGCCGCGCGCTGCGCCTTGGTGCGCCGCGGCTTGCGCGGTCGGCGACCCGTCGGCGGCTCGCTGCCGTCGTGGCGCGAGACGCCCTCCGCGAGCGGGAGCCCGTCGGCGTCGAGCGCGTCGTCCTCGGTGCGGTGGTTGCCGGTGAGCACGTCGTAGAGGCCACGCAGCCGGCTCGGGATGCGGTGCACGGGCGTCGCGGTGACGACGAGCAGCCCGAAGAACCCGAGGAGCAGGAAGATGGGGACGGCGAACCACGGCGTCAGCCCGGCGGTCACGGGCGTGGCCGCCAGATAGCCGACGATGCCCCCCGCGTCCTGCACCGCCGCGAAGCCGTCGCGCGGCGCGGGCAGGTCCTCCGAGATGTGCACGAGGGAGCACACGGACACGACGATGAGCGTGAGCCCGATCGCGACGCGCGAGTTCGCCTGGGCGCGCTCGGGGTGCCGCATGATGCGCACCGCGAGCCAGAGCAGCAGGACCGGGACCGCGACGCCGGCGAGACCGAACGTCCCCGCGACGACGCCGTGGACGACCTTGCCGAACGTGCCCTGGATGCCCCACCACTCGCGGGCCGCGACGACGACCGCGAGGGCGATGAGGGTGAACGCGACGCCGTCGCGCCGGTGTGCCGGGTCCAGCTCTCTTGCTCCTCTTCCGATGGTGCGCACGAGCGATCCCACGCCGTGCGCGGCGCCGAGCCAGACCCCCCGCACCGCCCGGACGGGCCACGGCGGCCCTGCCGCCGGGCGACGCGCCGGGCGGCGCGCGCTGGACGAGGAGGACCGTCCGCGACCGGTTCCGGCGCGCGACGTGCCGCGGGCCGTGGACGAACCGCCGCGCGCCGCGGTGCGGGGCGCTGGTGTGCGGTTGCTCGCGGTCCGACGTGCCTGCGGGGACGTGCGGGTCGCCATAGTGGTCCTAACCTACCTGCGAGGGACGACGGCGCCCGGGACCCCGGGGCGCGTGTCCCCCGCGGACCGGGGTTCGGGCACGTGCCCGCGACCCGGTCCCGCGAGGACGAGCGGAGGACCGATGGACGATCACGCGGGCGTGCGGCGCAGCACCGCCGACGCGACCACGGACGGCGAGCAGGCGCACGCGCGCGACCTCGTGGAGGTCCGCCCGGGGGTCTGGGTGGCGACCGCGACGATCTGGGCGACGACGTCGACGGTCGTGGTCGCGCCCGACGGCGAGGCGCTCGTCGTCGACCCCGCGGTCACGGTCGAGGAGGTCGAGGCGCTGGCCGCCGCCGTCCACGGTCGCGGCTGGCGCGTGACGGCCGGGTTCGCGACCCACCCGCACTGGGACCACGTGCTGTGGTCCCGCTCCTTGGGCGACGCCCCGCGCTACGCCACGGCCCGCGGCGCCGACGCCGTCCGGTCGCGGGGGGCGGACCTGGTCGCCGCGACCGACGCCGCAGCGCCCGGCCACGACCCGACGCTCGTCGGCGCGCTCACGCCGCTCCCCCGCGGCGCACGACGCCTGCCGTGGCCGACCGCACCGACCCCCGGTCAGGCCGAGGAGCGGCCCGGCGCGCAGGCCGACGGGAAGACCGACGTCGTCGTGGTCGAGCACGACGCCCACGCGCCGGGCCACGCGGCGCTCGTCGTGCGGGGCGTGCTGCTCGCGGGCGACATGCTCTCGGACGTGGAGGTGCCGCTCGTCGACACCGGGTCGCGCGACCCGGTGCGCACGTACCGCGGGGCGCTCGACGCGCTCGAGCTCGCGGCGCGCGACGTCGACGCGCTCGTCCCGGGCCACGGGAGCCCGGCCGTCGGCCGTGCCGCCGTCGCCGCGCGCTTCGCGGCCGACCGCGCCTACCTCGACGCGCTGGAGCACGCGGTCGTGCACACGGACGCCGTGGTGGCCGACGACCGGCTCACCGGCTACGTCGCGACGTGGCACGACGAGCAGCTCGCCGCGCTGCGCGCGCGCTGAGGCCGCCCGAGCGGTCGTGCCCGGATCGCGGAGCCGCGGTCCGACGACACGAGGCCTCCTGGACCCGCCGCGCTCCGCGCTCAGTCGTCGAGCCCGAGCTCGACCGACCGGGCGAGCGCCGCGTCGAGGGCCCGCTCGTCGGTGACGAGGCGGTGCAGGTGCCGCGCCGCGACGTGCAGGGCGTCGAGGTCGGAGCCGTAGACGCTCACCATGCCGCCCTCGGGGTCGAACCCGACGGCCCCCAGCACGTCCGGCTCGTGGTCGGTCAGCGTGGCCTGGAGCGCGCCGGAGAAGTCGTAGCCCGAGCCCTCGACGCCGTGCCGCTCGAGCGCACCCTGGTGGTGGTGCCACTCCGGCCCGCCGGGCGAGTAGATGATGCTCCACCCCTGCGCCAGCGTGACGAGACGGACGGGGTCGAGCGGGACGAAGTCCTCGGCGGTGGTCATGCCGGAACCGTAGCGAGAGCCACCCACGTCGGGCTCCCGGGGTCGGTCAGCCGAGGAACAGTCCGACGGCGAGCGTCACGACGCCCGCCGCGAGGACGACGGCCCCCGCGGGCAGCAGCGCGACGGCCCGGTTCGGCGTCTCGCGACCGGGGCCGACGGCCGACAGGAAGAAGCCGGCCGGGAGCAGGATCGCCGCGACGAGCACGCCGGTCGCCGCGAGCCAGCGCCAGGGGCCGGCGAGGCCGGTGGCCTCCGTGAGCAGCAGGCAGACGAGGCCGAGGATCACGAGCACCCCCGCGTGCGCGTGCCCGGCACGGAAGAACGACGTCTGGAACCCGGTGGCCGGGACCCGCCGCGTCACCACGCGCACGAGGAACGCCCCGCCGGACTCGATGCCGACGACGGTGAGGAGGACGATGCCGGCGGTGAGGCGGGCGGCGTCGGTGAGCTCGAGCACGGGGACCTCCAGGGGGCGGCGCGAGAGCTCGCGCACCGGTTTGCGAACACTGTTATAGAACATCGTTCGCGAACGCTCGTCAAGGCCCCTAGACTCGGCGCGTGGCACGACCCCGACTGCACGACGACGCCCTGCGCGACCGCCTCCTCGACGTGGCGTCGCGCGTCGTCTCCACGCACGGGGAGGCCGCGGTGACGGTCCGGTCGGTCGCGACCGAGGCCGGGACGAGCGCGTCGGCCGTCTACGCGCTCTTCGGCAGCCGCGACGAGCTCGTCGCCGCCGTCTCCGCGGAGGGCTTCCGGCGCTTCGCCGCACACCTCGCCACGGTCCCCCGCACCGACGACCCCGGTGCCGACCTGGCGGCCCTCGGTCGCGCGTACCGCGACTTCGCGCTGGCCGACCCGCACTTCTACGCCGTGATGTTCGCGCGCGGCGTCCGGCCGGGGCCGGACCGGCCCGAGGCGGTCGAGGAGCCCACGTTCCGCGTGCTCCGCGACGCCGTCGCGCGCCTCGTCCCCGAGGACGCGGGTGCCGCCGACGTCGCGCTCGGTCTGTGGGGGCTCGTGCACGGCCTCGTCTCGCTCGAGCTCGCGGGCCTCGTGCCCGGCGGGGACGACGCCCGGGCAGCGCGCTACGCCGCGACGCTCGCCGCCGTCGGTCCGGGGCTCGTGCGGCGCGGCGCGGCGACGTAGCCCCGGGAAAGCCGGACCGCGCGTCCGTCCCCGGCGAGCGCCCACATGGTCACCGGGCGTCGGCACCCACCGCGGCACGCTGGCCCGCGGTGATCTCGCGGACGGTGCGCACCCACAGGACCAGCGCGAGGACGAGGCCCGCGGTGCCCACCGTCTCCGCGACGGGCAGCAGCGCGAAGGTCCCGGCCGCACCGGCCGAGGAGAGCGTCGTCAGCTGCGTGGCGACGTTCGTCGCGACGCTCCACAGGAGCCACCCGGCCCACCACCACCCGAGGCCGCGGCGCGGGGCGACGACGGTCGCGGCGCGCACGTCGCGCACCACCTGGTACGGGAACCAGAACGCGACGACCGGCACGATCCACCCGAGCCAGACCCACACCCGGCTGCGCGCGTGCCCGCGCGCGGGCGACACGGCCTCGGCGAGCACGCGGCTCTGCCACAGCCACAGGCACGTCACGACCGCCGCGGCGAGCTGGACGGGAAGGAGCAGCAGGCCCACGGCGTCGTACCCGGTGAGGACCTCGGCGCTCGGGGTGCCGGCGCGGGCGGCGCGCTCGAACTCCTCGGCCGCGCCGAACGACGTGACCCAGGCCAGCACCTGCACGGCGGTGACCGCGACCGCGAGCGCGATCGTCCCCGTCGCGAGGCCGCCGGGGACGGGCGGTCGCGGGACGTAGCCGTACCCGCCGCCGTACGCGCCGTACACCGGGGCCGTCGGCTGCCCGTACGCGGGCGCGGAGAGCGGCGTCGGTCCGGTGGAGCCGAAGGGCGGGGGCGCAGCCTGCCCGTACGCGGGCACGGGCGCGGCGCCGTACGCGCCGTACTGCGGTACCGGCCGGCCGGGCGCCGAAGGCTGTCCGGGGACGGGGCCGCCGGGCTGTCCGTAGGGCGGGACCCCGGAGGGGTCGTGGTGCGTCAAAGGGTGCCTCCTGCGCTGGTCGGGGCGCCAGCATACTGGCGCCCCGACCTGGGCGGAGACCGGTCCGACGCCGGTCGCGGAGGCTACGCCTCGACGACGACCGGGACGATCATCGGACGACGGCGCAGGCGGTTGGAGACCCACCGGCCGATGACGCGGCGCATGACCTGCTGGAGCTGGTGCGTGTCCGTCGCGCCGCCGGCGATCGCGTCCTCGAGCGCCTTGACGACCTCGGGCTGGATGTCCTGGAACACCTTGTCGTCCTCGGCGAACCCGCGCGCGAGGATCTGCGGCCCCGCGAGGACCTTGCCCGTCGCGGAGTCGACGACGGCGAACACGGAGACGAAGCCCTCCTCGCCGAGGATGCGGCGGTCCTTGAGCTCGGCGTCCGTGATCTCGCCGACGCTCGACCCGTCGACGTACACGTACCCGCACGGCACGGCGCCCACGACGGACGCGCGCCCGTCGACGAGGTCGACGACGACGCCGTCCTCGGCGAGCACGACGCGGTCGGCCGGCACGCCCGTGCGGACCGCGAGCGCCCCGTTGGCGACGAGGTGGCGGACCTCGCCGTGCACCGGCATGACGTTCTTGGGCTTGAGCACGTTGTAGCAGTAGAGGAGCTCGCCCGCGCTCGCGTGGCCGGACACGTGCACCTTGGCGTTGCCGCCGTGCACGACGCGCGCGCCGAGGCGCGTGAGGCCGTTGATGATGCGGAAGACGGCGTTCTCGTTGCCCGGGATGAGCGACGACGCGAGGATGACGGTGTCGCCGTGGCCGACCTGGACCTTGTGGTCGCCGTTCGCCATGCGCGACAGGGCGGCCATCGGCTCGCCCTGCGAACCCGTGCACATGAGCACGATCTCGTCGTCGCGCAGCGAGTCGACCTTCTTGAGGTCGATGAGCACGCCCTCGGGCACGTGGAGGTACCCGAGCTCGGACGCGATCGTCATGTTGCGGACCATCGAGCGCCCGACGAGCGCGACGCGGCGGCCGTGGTGGTGCGCGGCGTTGAGGACCTGCTGCACGCGGTGCACGTGCGACGAGAACGACGCGACGATGATGCGCTTCTCGGAGGCGGCGAAGACGTTGTCGAGCACCGGGCCGATCTCGACCTCGGGCGTGACGAACCCGGGCACCTCGGCGTTGGTCGAGTCGACCATGAACAGGTCGACGCCCTGCTCGCCCAGGCGCGCGAACGCGCGCAGGTCGGTGATGCGCCCGTCGAGCGGGAGCTGGTCCATCTTGAAGTCGCCCGTGTGCAGCACGGTCCCGGCGCCGGTCGTCACCGCGACCGCGAGCGCGTCGGGGATCGAGTGGTTCACGGCGACGAACTCGCAGCGGAACACGCCGAGCTGCTCGACCTGCCCCTCCTTGACCGCGAGGGTCACGGGCGAGATGCGGTGCTCCTTGAGCTTCGCCTCGACGAACGCGAGCGTGAGCTGCGACCCGACGAGCGGGATGTCGCGGCGCAGGCGCAAGAGGTACGGCACGGCGCCGATGTGGTCCTCGTGGCCGTGCGTGAGGACGATCGCCTCGATGTCGTCCAGCCGGTCCGCGATGTAGTCGAAGTCCGGGAGGATGAGGTCGACGCCGGGCTGGTTGTCCTCGGGGAAGAGGACGCCGCAGTCGATGACGAGCAGGCGCCCGTCGTACTCGAGGACGGCCATGTTGCGGCCGACCTCACCGAGACCGCCGAGGGCGACGATGCGCAGCCCTCCGGCGGGGAGCTCGGGAGGCAGGGAGAGTTCGGGGTGGGGATGGCTCACGGGGCCTCCTGTCGTGGCTGAGCCGGGGGTTTCGAGGGCTCCTGCCCTCGCTAGTTCGTGGGTGCGGCAGCGTCTGCCGCGGTGGTCGCGCCCGCGAGCACGCCCGCGGCGGCGAGGGCGTCGCGCACGAGCGCGACGTCGTCCTCGGTCGCCGCGACGTTCGGCAGGCGCAGGAAACGGTTGTCGGTGACGCCGAGCAGCTCGACGGCGGCCTTGGCCATGACGGCCTGGAAGCCGGCACCGTTGAGCGCGTCGATGACGGGCGTCGTGGTGAGGAAGACCTCGAGCGCGCCCGCCGGGTCGCCGGCGTCGAAGCGGCGCACGACCTCCGCGAACTGCGGCGCGACGGCGTGCGCCGACACGGAGACGATACCCGCGGCGCCGTGCGCGAGGAACGGGAGCAGCAGCCCGTCGTCGCCGCTGTAGAAGGCGAGGCCCGTCGAGGCGGCGAGCTTCGCGGCGGCGTAGACGTCGCCCGTCGCGTCCTTGGTCGCCACGACCCGCTCGTGCGCCGCGAGGCGCGCGTACGTGTCGGGGGCGATGCGCACCCCAGTGCGGCCGGGGACGTCGTACAGCATGACGGGGAGGTCGGCCGCCTCGGCGATCGCGACGACGTGGCGGTAGACGCCCTCCTGGCCGGGGCGCGAGTAGTACGGGGTGACGACGAGGAGCCCGTCCGCCCCCGCCTCGGCCGCCTGCTCGGCCATGCGCAGCGCGTGGTCGGTGTCGTTGGACCCGGCGCCCGCGAGGACCGCCGCGCGGTCGCCGACCGCCTCGACGACGGCGCGCACGAGGTCCTGCTTCTCGGGAGCGTGGGTCGTGGGCGACTCGCCCGTCGTGCCGCTCAGCACGAGGCCGTCGTTCCCGTCGTCCACCAGGCGCTTCGCGAGCCGGGCCGCCGCCTCGAGGTCGACGGCGCCGTCGGGCGTCATCGGGGTGACCATGGCCGTGAGGACGGCACCGAACGGGCGCGCGGGGGTGGCGGGAAGGACCATGTGCACAAACTACCGTGCGGCGGGTCGTCGCACCGCGCCCGTCCGGCAGGGACCGGGCGGCGCCCGGGGCGCGGGCCCGACGCCCCGCACCGCTCGCCCGGGTGCGTCCCCGCGACCCCCAGGGCGATACTCGGAGCATGTCCCGCCCCGCCTCGACGTCGAACCTCTCCCCCGCGCTCGTCGCCCACGTGCCCACCGGGCTGCTCGTGGACGGCCACTGGGGTCCTGCCGAGGGCGGGCGGACCTTCGAGGTCGAGGACCCGGCGACCGAGGAGTCGCTGTTCGACGTCGCGGACGCGAGCCCGGCGGACGCGCTGCGCGCGCTCGACGCCGCGCACCGTGCGGCGCCCGCGTGGCGCGCGACGCCCCCGCGCGAGCGGGGCGAGGTGCTGCGCGCCGTCTACGACCGGGTCGTCGCGCGGGCCGACGACGTGGCCGCGCTCATCACGGCCGAGTGCGGCAAGCCGCTCGCCGAGGCGCGCGCCGAGGTGCTCTACGGCGCCGACTTCCTGCGCTGGTACGCGGAGCAGGCGGTCCGCGCCGACGGGCTCGCGCGGACCGCGCCCGCGGGCGGCAACCGCCAGCTCGTCTTCCGCCGGCCCGTGGGGCCCGCGCTGCTCGTCACGCCGTGGAACTTCCCGATCGCCATGGCGACGCGCAAGATCGGCCCGGCGCTGGCCGCCGGGTGCACGGTCGTCGTCAAGCCGGCGCGGCTCACCCCTCTGACGACGGCGCTCGTGGCCGAGGTGATCCGCTCCGAGCTCGCCGACCGCGGCCTGCCGACGGGCGTCGTCAACGTCGTCCCGTCGTCGCGCGCCGCCGACGTCACCGAGCCGCTCCTCGCGGACGAGCGCCTGCGCAAGCTGTCGTTCACCGGCTCGACGCCCGTCGGGCGCACGCTGCTCGAGAAGGCGTCCGCCCAGGTGCTGCGCACCTCGATGGAGCTCGGCGGCAACGCCCCGTTCCTCGTCTTCGCGGACGCCGACCTCGACGCGGCGGTCGAGGGCGCCGTCGTCGCGAAGCTCCGCAACGCCGGGCAGTCGTGCGTGGCGGCGAACCGCTTCCTCGTGCACGACGCCGTCGCGCGGGAGTTCGCCCAGCGCCTCGCCGCCGCGTTCGCGGACCTGCGGGTCGGGCCGGGCGCCCAGGACGGGACGCAGGTCGGGCCGCTCATCGAGGCGAAGGCCGTCGACAAGGTCGCCGAGCTCGTCGACGCGGCCGTCGACGGCGGGGCCCAGGTGCTCACCGGCGCGGAGCGGCCCCGCTCCCCCGGGTACTTCTACTCCCCCACCGTCCTGTCGGGTGTCGACCCGGACGCACGCGTCGTCACCGAGGAGATCTTCGGCCCGGTGGCGCCCGTCGTCGCGTTCGGCGACGACGACGAGGGCATCGCGCTCGCGAACGCGACCGAGTACGGGCTCGCCGCCTATGCGTACACGACGTCGCTCGACCGGGCCGTGCGCGTCTCCGAGGAGGTCGAGGCCGGCATGATCGGCGTCAACCGCGGCCTCGTGTCCGACGCGAGCGCCCCGTTCGGCGGGCTCAAGCAGTCCGGCCTCGGTCGCGAGGGCGGCGAGGCCGGCCTCGAGGAGTACCTGGAGACGGTCTACGTCGCCCTCTGACGTCGCCACCTCTCTCCGCCGCCGCCGCCGAGCACGGGGTCACGGACCGGGATCCGACGATCCCGGTCGCCGTCCCCGTGCTCGACGGGCGGCTAAGCCACTCTCGTCACCGGCAGGGCGGGCGGGCCTGCTGAGCCCTCACGCGGCGTTGGTACCCTGACGCCCCGGTGACGACCGGTGACAGGTGCCCCGCGCCGGACGGTCGTCGCCGTCCGCCGTCACCGACTCCCGGAGAGCCCACGCCCGTGCCCTCGACGCCCGCGTTGACCACCAGCCCGAACGTCCCCTCGCCCAGCGCCCGCGTCACCACCGTCGGGTACATGATCTTCGCGTCGCGCTGGCTCCAGGCGCCGCTGTACTTCGGCCTCATCGTGGCCCAGGTGGTCTACGTGTGGCAGTTCCTCAAGGAGCTGTGGCTGCTCGTCGTGGGCGGCTTCACGGGCCGCGCGACGGATCACGCGACGCACGAGGTGGTCAGTTTCGGCGCCGAGGAGATCATGCTCGCGGTGCTCGGTCTCGTGGACGTCGTCATGATCTCCAACCTGCTCATCATGGTCATCGTGGGCGGCTACGAGACGTTCGTCTCGCGCATCCGGCTCGAGGGCCACCCCGACCAGCCCGAGTGGCTGAGCCACGTCAACGCGAACGTGCTCAAGACGAAGCTCGCGATGTCCATCGTCGGCATCTCGTCGATCCACCTGCTGCGCACGTTCATCGACAGCAGCCGCTACACGCCGACGCAGCTCATGTGGCAGACGCTCATCCACCTCGCGTTCGTCCTCTCGGCGCTCGCCCTCGCGCTCATCGACCGCATGTCCCTCACCGCGCACCAGCGCGCGGCGAACGCCGCCGCCGCGGGCGAGGGCCCGGCCGACCCGCACGCATGAGCCGGCCCGACGACGTCCCCCGCCCCCGCGCCGACCCCGCGCCCGACGTGGCGCGGGCGGCCGCCGCGGACGTGCCGGACGTCGTCGGCGTGCCGGACGCCGAAGAGGTTCCGGACGTCGTCGAGCACGTGGCCGAGCGGGCCGTCGAGGACGAGGTCCGCGCCGCGGTCCGCCAGGCCGTGTCCGTCTCCGTCGCGACGGGCCTGTACGGCATCTCGTTCGGCGCGCTGTCGGTCGTCGCGGGCCTCGACGTCGTGCAGACCATGGCGCTGAGCCTGCTCATGTTCTCGGGCGGCTCGCAGTTCGCGCTCATCGGCGTGGTGGGCGCCGGGGGCGCGCCGGTCGCCGCGATCACCACGGCGGGCTTCCTCGGCGTCCGCAACGCGCTCTACGGCGCGCAGCTCGGCCCGCTGCTCGCGCTGCGCTCGTGGCACAAGGTCGTCGCGGCCCAGTTCACGATCGACGAGTCGACCGCCGTCGCGACCGCGCAACGGTCGCGGCGCGCCGTCCGGGCCGGTTTCTGGTGGACGGGCGTCGGCATCTTCGTCCTCTGGAACGCGATGACGCTCGTCGGGGCGCTCGCGGGCGACGCGCTGGGCGACCCGCGCGCGTGGGGGCTCGACGCCGCCGCGGCGGCCGCGTTCCTCGGCCTGCTGTGGCCGCGGCTCGCGACGCGCGCGATGCAGCTCACCGCGGCCGCGGCGGTGGTCGTCGCCGCGGCGCTCGTCCCGGTCGCACCGGGCGGCGTGCCGGTGCTCGCGGCGGCCGCGGTCGCCGTCGTCATCGGTCAGGTCGACGCGCGGCGCCGACGGGCCGCCGACCGTGCGGGGACCGCGGCCGGTCCCCGCGGAGAGGAGCCCTCGTGACCTCAGCGACCGTCTGGGTCGTCGTGCTCACCGCGTCCGCGGTGTGCTTCGCGCTCAAGCTCGCCGGCCACCTCGTGCCCGAGCACTGGCTCGCCGACGAGCGCGTCGCGCGCACCGCCGCGCTCGTCACCGCCGCGCTCCTCGCAGCGCTCGTCACGGTGCAGACCGTCGGCGACGGGCAGGCCCTCGTCGTCGACGCGCGCCTGCCCGCGCTGGGCGTCGCGGCCGTCGCGCTCGCGCTGCGCGCGCCGTTCATCGTCGTCGTGGTCCTCGCCGCGGTCACGGCCGCGGGCCTGCGCGCGCTCGGCTGGGGCTGAGGCCGTTCCGGCGCCCGGCCGGGTCTCGTAGGGTGAACCCGTGAGCCTCTTCCGCGAGACCGCCGACGTCTCCGTCCGCCCTGCCGTGCCCGGCGACGACGTCGCGATGACCGCGATCCAGGTCGGGGCGTGGCGCTCCTCGCACGCCGACGTGCTCGGTGACGACGTCCTCGACGCGCTCGACACCGTGCGGATGCGCGAGCAGTGGGCCGCCGCGATCTCCTCGCCGCCCGGTCCCGGCTTCGCGGTGCTCGTCGCGTGCGCGGGGGCGGACGTCGTGGGGTTCGCCGCGGTCGCGCCCGGTCAGGTCCTCGCGCTCGAGGTCGAACCGCGCCACCAGCGCGGCGGGCACGGGTCGCGCCTGCTGGCGGCGGCCGTCGACCGGCTCCGGCGCGACGGCGCGGACGAGGTCGTCACGTGGGTCCTCGACGGCGACGCCGCGCGCGAGGCGTTCCTCGCCGGGTCCGGGCTCGGTCCCGACGGGCGCACCCGGACGCTCGCGACCGGGCTCCGGGACGTCGTCGAGCGGCGCTGGACGGCCGAGATCTGACGACCGCGGGACCCCGCGTCACGCAGCCGTGACACGCCCGTGACCCGCTCGTCCCCGTGACCTGCGAGGATCGTCCGCCATGGGCATCCTCACCGACTACTTCGCCGCGCCGGACGACGCACGGGCCGCGCTCGCCGCCAAGGCGGGACCGGCCTCCCCCGACCCGCTGACCACGCAGCCGGGCTTCGCGACCGTGGAGCTCAAGGGCATCGACCCGTTCGTCGTCCTCGGCACCCTGGCGAGCCTGCTCACCGACCGCCCGTACGCCGAGGTCACGGCGGACGCCCGCCACGGTTCGCTCGTCGCGACCGGGGGTGACGAGGGGCCGTGGGTGGTCTCCGTGACGGACGTGCTCGTGGGGGCGCTCGCCTCCGCGACGCCCGCCGCGCTCGACGAGGTCGCCGTGCGGTGGGCGGCGACGGAGGAGCTCGAGGGGTCGGACCCCGCGGACCTCGCCGACGCGCTGCACCGGCTCGCGGCGCTGTGCGTCCGCGCCGACGACGCGGGGCACCGGCTCTACTGCTGGACGAGCCTGTGACGCGCGTGCCCGGGGGCCGTCAGGCCCGACGACGCGCGCGGTAGAGCGCCGCGGCCTTGCGCAGCGCCTCCCGCGCGCGGCGGCGGTCGCGCGCCGCGTCGTAGGCGAACGCGAGGTGGTACCACGCCTCCCAGCTCGTCGGGTCGGCGTCGACCGCGTCCCGGTACGGGCCGAAGGCCGCGTCGGCGGCGTCCCGGTCGATCCGGCCGCCCGGCGAGCGCGGCAGGTCGTCGACGGGCAGGCGGCCGTGGTCCGCGAGGTCGTCGGCCATGCGCTGCACGGTCCCGGCGAGCAGGAACTCGCGCCCGACGAGGCCGACGACTAGCAGCGGCAGCACGAGCACGCCAGCCCCGATCGCCATGGCCACGGGCTCGCCCGTGCCGATGAGGGCCGCGGACCGTCCCGCGACCTGCCACACGTAGAGCGCGAGCAGGACCGTGACGAGGACCGCCCCGACGATCGCCTTCCATGGGCGCCCGGCGCGCGACCGGCCGCGCGAGCCGCCGTCCCCGGGCCCGGGGCCGTCCGGGCCGGTCGACCCGCCGGGCAGGCTCACGCGAGGTCCAGCACGTTCTCGAGGCCGACGGTGAGCCCGGGCCGGCCCACGACCTCGCGCACCGCGAGCAGGACGCCCGGCATGAACGAGACCCGGTCGAACGAGTCCTGCCGGATGACCAGCTGCTCGCCCGTGTTGCCGAACAGGATCTCCTCGTGCGCGACGAGGCCGCGCAGACGGACGGCGTGCACGCGCACGCCGTCGACGTCGGCGCCGCGCGCCTCCCAGCCCGTCTCGGTCGCGTCCGGGCCCGTCCCGAGACCGGCGTCGGCCCGTGCGGCGGCGATCGCCGCGGCGGTGTGCCGCGCGGTGCCGGACGGCGCGTCGACCTTGTCCGGGTGGTGGAGCTCGATCACCTCGGCCGACTCGAAGTACCGCGCGGCCTTGGCGGCGAACGTCATCGCGAGGACTGCGGACAGCCCGAAGTTGGGCGCGATGAGCACGCCGAGCCCCGGCGCGCCCGCCGCGGCAGCACGACCGAGGTGCGCGACGACGCGACCGCGGCTCTCCTCCGTCCAGCCCGTGGTCCCGACGACGGCGTGCACGCCCGCGTCGATCAGCGCGTGGACGTTCGCCTCGGTCGCGGCCGGGACCGTGAAGTCGACGGCGACGTCCGCGCCGCCGAGCGTCGCGGCGGCGACCTCGTCGCCCGCGTCGAGGCGCGCGACGAGCTCGAGGTCCGCCGCGCCCTCGACGGCGGCGCAGACGGTCGCGCCCATGCGTCCGGCGGCGCCCAGGACGGCGACCCGCAGCGGGCGACCGGGCTCCCTGCCGGGGGCGGTCGGTGCGGGATCTGGCGCGGGGGTGCTCTGCTCGCTCACGCCCGTCACCCTATCGCCGCAGCGCGCGTCGACCGGTGCCGCGTCCGCCGCACCGGGCAGTGGGTCTGCCCACAGCACGACGGCGGCCGCCCTCCGCGAGGAGGACGGCCGCCGCGAGACGCCGTGGAGGCGGGGTCAGTCGCCGAACGGCCCGACGCGCACCACGGAGCGCGGGCGCGACGCGAGGTCGTCGGCGAGCTTCTGCACGTCGTCGGCCGTGACGGATCGGATCGCGTCGAGCGACTCCTCGACGCTCAGGAGCTCGCCGTAGACGAGCTCGGCCTTGCCGAGCCGGCTCATGCGCGAGCCGGAGTCCTCGAGACCGAGGACCATGCCGCCCGAGAGCTGGCCGATGCTGCGGTCGAGCTCCGCGCCGGTGATGCCGTCGGCCGCGAGGCGGTCGAGCTCGCTGTGCAGCAGCGCGGTCACCTCGTCGACCTTCGACGGCGCGCACCCGGCGTAGAGGCCGAACGTGCCGATGCCGCCGTGGCCGGACGCGAACGAGTAGGTCGAGTACGCGAGGCCGCGCCGCTCGCGGATCTCCTGGAAGAGCCGCGAGCTCATGCCGCCGCCGAGGACGGCGCTGAGCACGGAGAGCGTGAAGCGGCGGTCGTCCGTCGCGGCCAGACCGGTGCCGCCGATGACGACGTTCGCCTGCTCGACCGCCCGGTGGACCGACAGCTCGACGCTCGCGGCCCCGACGCCCGCCAGGGCGGGGTCCGCAGGGTCGCGCCGCGCCCGGGGTGCGCCCGACGCGTCGAGCGTCCAGCCGCCGTCGCGCAGCGCCGTGCCGACCTGGTCGACCAGCGTGTCGTGGTCGACGCCGCCCGCCGCCGCGACGACGAGCGTCTCGGGGCGGTAGTGCCAGCGGTAGTGCTCCCACACGGCGTCCCGGGGCACGGCGTTGATCGTGTCCGGGGTCCCACCGATGGGCCGCCCGAGCGGGTGGCCGGCGAGGACCGCCGCGGCGAACTCCTCGTGCACGACGTCCGAGGGGTCGTCGTCGTTCATCGCGAGCTCTTCGAGGATCACGCCGCGCTCGGTCTCGAGCTCGTCGGGGTCCAGGCGCGCGGAGGTCACCATGTCGGTGATGACGTCGACCGCCATGGGGAGGTCGGCGTCGAGCACGCGCGCGTAGTAGCACGTGTGCTCCTTGCCCGTCGCCGCGTTGGCCTCGCCGCCGACGGCGTCGAACGCCTCGGCGATGTCCATCGCGGAGCGGCGGGCCGTGCCCTTGAACAGCAGGTGCTCGAGGAAGTGCGTCGACCCGAAGTGGCCGTCGGTCTCGTCGCGCGAGCCGACGCCGACCCACGCGCCCACCGTCGCCGAGCGCAGGCCCGGCATCGACTCGGTGAGCACGCGGACCCCGCCGGGCAGGACGGAGCGACGGATCGTCGCGCCGTCCTGCCCGGCGGTCAGCTCGGCCCCGGCGTCACCCGCCGGGACGAGCGGAAGGTCCCACGGCACGTCAGGCGTCCGCGTCCTCGGTCGCGGGAGCGTCGGCCGGAGCCTCGTCCTCGACCACGGCGTGCAGCGAGAGCTTGCCGCGCGGGTCGATCTCGCCGATCTCGACCTGGACCTTCTGGCCGATGGACAGCACGTCCTCGACGTTCTCGACGCGCTTGCCGCCCACGAGCTTGCGGATCTGGCTGATGTGCAGCAGACCGTCCTTGCCCGGGGAGAGCGAGATGAACGCGCCGAACGACGTCGTCTTGACGACCGTGCCGACGAAGCGCTCGCCGATCTCCGGGACGTGCGGGTTGGCGATCGCGTTGATCGCCGCGCGGGCGGCCTCGGCCGACGGGCCGTCGACGGCGCCGATGTACACGGTGCCGTCGTCCTCGATGGAGATGTCCGCGCCCGTCTCCTCCTGGATCTGGTTGATCATCTTGCCCTTGGGGCCGATGACCTCGCCGATCTTGTCGACCGGCACCTTCACGGAGATGACGCGCGGAGCGTTCGGGGACATCTCGTCGGGCACGTCGATGGCCTCGGCGAGCACGTCGAGGATCGTCAGGCGCGCGTCGCGCGCCTGCGTCAGCGCACCGGCGAGCACCGAGGCAGGGATGCCGTCGAGCTTGGTGTCGAGCTGGATGGCCGTGACGAACTCGCGCGTGCCGGCGACCTTGAAGTCCATGTCGCCGAACGCGTCCTCGGCACCGAGGATGTCGGTGAGCGCCGCGTAGCGGGTCTCCCCGTCCACCGTGTCGGAGATGAGGCCCATCGCGATGCCCGCGACGGGGGCGCGCAGCGGCACGCCCGCGTTGAGGAGCGAGAGCGTCGAGGCGCACACGGAGCCCATGGACGTCGAGCCGTTGGAGCCGAGGGCCTCGGACACCTGGCGGATCGCGTAGGGGAACTCCTCGCGGCTCGGCAGCACCGGCACGAGCGCACGCTCGGCGAGCGCGCCGTGGCCGATCTCGCGGCGCTTCGGGCTGCCCACGCGGCCGGTCTCACCGGTCGAGTAGGGCGGGAAGTTGTAGTTGTGCATGTAGCGCTTGCGCGTCTCCGGACCGAGCGAGTCGATCTGCTGCTCCATGCGGAGCATGTTCAGCGTGGTGACGCCCATGATCTGGGTCTCGCCACGCTCGAAGAGCGCGGAGCCGTGCACGCGCGGCAGCACCTCGACCTCGGCCGAGAGGGTGCGGATGTCCGCGAGCCCACGGCCGTCGATGCGCACGCCGTCGGTGAGCACGCGCTGGCGCACGAGCTTCTTCTGGAGCGCGCGGTACGCGGCGGAGAGCTCCTTCTCGCGGCCGTCGAACCCGGCCTGGAGCTTGCCCACCATCTCGTTCTTGATCTCGTCGAGACGGTTCTCGCGGTCCTGCTTGTCCGCGATGGCGAGCGCCTCGCGCAGGTCCGTCGCGACCTCGGCCTCGACCGCGGCGAACGCGTCGTCCTGGTAGTCCAGGAAGACCGGGTACTCCTTGACGGGCTTCGCGGCCTGCGCGGCGAGCGCAGACTGCGCGTCGCACAGCGCCTTGATGAACGGCTTGGCCGCCTCGATGCCCTCGGCGACGACCTCCTCGGTCGGCGCCGCCACGCCCTCGTCCTTGACGAGGCCCCAGGCGCCGTCGGTCGCCTCGGCCTCGATCATCGCGATCGCGACGTCGTCGCCGACGACGCGGCCGGCCACGACCATGTCGAAGACCGCGCGCTCCTTGTCGGAGTACTTGGGGAACGCGACCCACTGGCCGTCGACCAGCGCGATGCGGACCGCGCCGACCGGGCCGGAGAACGGCAGGCCGGAGATCTGGGTCGACGCCGAGGCGGCGTTGATCGCGAGCGTGTCGTACGCGTCGTCCGGGTGGAGCGCGAGGACCGTGATGACGACCTGGACCTCGTTGCGCAGGCCCTTGACGAAGAGCGGGCGCAGCGGGCGGTCGATGAGGCGGCACGCGAGGATCGCGTCCGTCGAGGGACGACCCTCGCGGCGGAAGAACGAGCCGGGGATGCGGCCCGCGGCGTACATGCGCTCCTCGACGTCCACCGTCAGCGGGAAGAAGTCGAACTGCTCCTTGGGGTGCTTGCCGGCCGTCGTGGCCGACAGGAGCATCGTCTCGTCGTCGAGGTACGCGGCGACGGAGCCGGCGGCCTGACGGGCGAGGCGCCCGGTCTCGAACCGGACGGTGCGGGTGCCGAAGCGACCGTTGTCGATCGTGGCCTCGGCGAACTGGATCTCGGGACCCTCCACGGGTGCCCTCCCTTTCTCGAAGCGCCGCCCGGGTAGCCCTGTCGAGGGTTCCGGTCCGCGCCCCGGCGCGTGGCGCAGGGGCTCCGGTCGCACTCGACGCTCGGCGGTCTTCGATCGAGGTCCACGGCGGTTCCCGCACCGGTCCGTCCGAGGACGGTGCCGTGGGGGTCCGTGAGCCACTACCGAGGACCGAACGAGAGGCCGGCGGCGCGGTGGGTGGTGTGCGGCTGGGTGGTGCTCAGCCGGGGTGTGACGGGTACATCACACCAGACCAGCCCGGTCCCCGCAGGGACCGGGCTGGCGGTGTCGTGTCAGCGACGCAGACCGAGGCGCTCGATGAGGCTCCGGTAGCGGTTGATGTCGACCTTCTGCAGGTAGCCGAGCAGGCGACGGCGCTGGCCGACGAGGAGGAGCAGACCACGACGGCTGTGGTGGTCGTGCTTGTGCTCCTTGAGGTGCTCGGTGAGGTCCTTGATGCGCTGCGTGAGGAGCGCGACCTGGACCTCGGGCGAACCGGTGTCGCCCTCGCTCGTCGCGTACTCGGTCATGATGCGCTGCTTCGTGGCAGTGTCGAGCGGCACGGTTCTCCTTCGGGTTCGTTGCGCGGTGCGCCGGGACGGATCTCCCGGGCTCTCTCTGTCCGCGGCCGGTCAGACGGCGCATCCATCTTACCAGGTGGACGCGCCGTCGCCCGCCGCGGCCCCGTCGTCCGGCCGGACCGCGCGTCGTGCCTCAGGGGGCGCCGTCGTGCCCGGCCGTGCCGTCACCGCGGAACCGGCCCGCGGCGTCGGGCAGCACCCCGGCGAACCGGAGCAGGTCCGGCAGTGTGAGGACGAGCGACCCGTCCTCGAAGTGCACGCCCTGCGCGGGCGTCCAGTGGTTGCTCGTGCGCACGTACGACGTGTCGTCCTGCCGCAGCAGGTACACGAACGTCTCCGCGAGCACGCGGCTGCCGACCTCGCCGAGGAAGCTGCCGTCGCCCTGGAGCTCGGCCTCCTTGAGGACGTAGTACCACAGCGGGGTGCCGCCGTGATCGCCGTCCCGCAGGGCCGCGAGCGCCTGCTTCACGTCGTCGCTCGCCCGGTCCTCGAGCTGGGCCGGGGTGAGCGGGACGACCCCGAAGGCCGCCGCGACGGCCTCGCCCGTGGGCAGCGCGAGCATGTAGCCGCGCAGCAGGTTGCGCTGCGCGAGCTGCTTCTGGAGCGCGCTGGCGACGAGCTGGGCCGGCGTGTGCGCGGGCGGCTCGGGCGGCAGGTTCCCCTCCTTGACCATCGTGCCCAGGCTCGGCGCGAGGAACGTGTCGATCTTCTCCGCCGCGCGGAACGTCCGCGGGTCGCCCTTGTCGACGAACCGCGCCCACTCGATCGGCCAGTTGGACGGCAGGACCGGGGTGCCCTGCGGTCCCGGACGCAGGCTGCCGCCGTTCCCCGTGAACTGGAAGAGCTGCGTCAGGCTCGCGTTCGCGGGCGGCGGGCCCGTGAAGTTGACGTTGAAGTCGTAGGAGTCGCGGATCATCGAGTGCCCGAACCGGAACGCCGCGACCGCGAACTCGAGCGGCATGGAGATCGGGTACCGGGGCCGGAAGAACGACGTGTCGCGCAGGAGCGTCGCGTCGAGCACGCCCGGCTTGGTGAGGGTGCGCAGGTAGTCGTTGACCACGAGCCACTGGTAGTGCCACCGCACGAGCTGGCTCGCGCGCTCGAACACGCCGCGCTCCCCGCCCGTGAGCCGGGTCCAGGGCTCGACGTCGTCCACCCAGTCCACGACGGCGTTGTGGAACCGGATCATCGCGAGGTGGAGCTGGGCGACCACGAGGTTCTCGTCGTTGCGCCCGTCCGGGATCAGCGGCGCGCCGCCGTCGTCGCGCGGCAGGTCGCGCTGCGCGTCGTCGCCGGGCGCCACGAGCGAGAACGACGGACCGCCCGGGATGACGAGCGGCTCGGTCGAGATGCGGCCGAGCCGCAGCTTCGCCGAGCCCGGCACGTACGACGCCTCGCTGCGCGTCGTGCGGTACCCACGCTCGCCCTCGAACCGCGGCCCGCTGCCGTACAGGGAGTCCAGGTTGAGCGCCGGGTGGCGCCCGTTGTGGAGCGAGCGCACCACGACCCACGGCGCGAAGACCCGGAAGGGCACCGCGTCGACGTCGCCGAGCGCCTGGTCCCCGTCGCGGCCCGTCGTCGTGTCGGGGCCGTTGGTGTTGAGCGTGATGTCGTGGTCGATGAACTGGCCCCAGTACGTGTACACGGCCGGAACGTGCGAGTCGAGGCTGCGCGGCGGCTGCCCGGGCGGGGTGACGGGCCGGGCGACCATCGCCGCCCCGAGCGTCTTCAGCGCGGCGACGGTCGCGGTCGTCGCGCCGTTCCCGACCGGGAGGTGGAACCGCGGGAAGCGCTCCGCGAGCTGCGGGAACAGGTAGTCGAACGCGGTCGTGGAGTCGTACCGGTGGTGCTCGAGGTCCCGCGCCACCGCGGCCTCGGCCGCGGGCAGGAGCGGTGCGTCCGACTCCGCCGGGTCCACGTCCGCGTCGGTCGCGACCTCGTCGGGGACGACGGCCGACCCGTGCCCGACGCTGCGGACGGTCCGGCCGACCGGGGTGGACGCCTGGTCGACGGCGTCGGGTGCGACGTCGTCGACGACGGTCTCGGCGACGGGAGCCGCCGGTTGCTGCTGAGCCTCCATGGCTCTGCCCTCTCTGTCGGAGGTCTTCGTGCGGCCCGCGCGGCGGGCCGCCGGCGCCCCCGCGGGCGTGCGCGCGCGGGGACGGGTGCGACCGCCCCCGGGCCGCAGCCCGAGGACCGCGCGGCCGCCTGGGCGCCGTGCACGACGGCGCCGCTCACCCGGAGGGAGGGACCTGCGCCGGTGTCGTGACACGGCCGGGCAGCGCCCGCAGGACGGTGCGGTGACGGAGTCGAGGGCCGTCCTGGCGACGCCCGCACGACGTCTCGGGCGAGGACCCCGCGGACACGCCGCGACGGCCCGGCCGGGCTCAGCCCCGCAGGAGGCCGCGGCGCCGGGCCTCGGCGACGGCGGCCGTGCGCGACGGCGCGCCGAGCTTGTCGTAGACGTGCACGAGGTGCGTCTTCACGGTCGCGCGCGAGAGGAACAGCTCGTGCGCGATCTCGTCGTTCGTGCGCCCCTCGGCGACGAGCGCGAGCACCTCGAGCTCGCGCGCCGTGAGCGCCGTGCCCGGGCTGCGCAGCCGGCCGAGCAGCCGCCGCTGCACCGCCGGGCCGAGGGCGACCTCGCCCGCCGCGGCCGCGCGCACGGCGGCGACGAGCTCGTGGGTCGGCGCGTCCTTGAGCAGGTAGCCGCGAGCGCCCGCCTCGACCGCGGCGAGGATGTCGGCGTCCGCGTCGTAGGTCGTGACGACGAGCACGGGCGGACCGTCCGTCGCGACGATCTCGCGGACCGCGTCCACGCCCCCGAGGCGGCCGGGGCCGAACTGCAGGTCGAGCAGCACGACGTCGGCCCGCAGCCCGCCGCGCAGCCGGGCGAGCAGCTCCTCGGCGGAGCCGACCTCGGCGACGACCCGCACGTCCGGCTCGGCCTCCAGGACGGCGCGCAGGCCGGTCCGCACGACGGGGTGGTCGTCCGCGAGGACGACGTCCACGGCGGGCCCGGTCATCGCTCCTCCTCGGTGCAGGCGTCGGTCTCGGTCCGGGTGTCGGCCGGGCGGTCGGCGGGGCGGTCGGCCGGGTCGTCGGCCGGGTCGTCGGCCCGGTGGTCGGCAGCCGCGCCCGACCGGGTCCCGGTCGTCGCCACGAGCGGCACCCAGGCGGCCACCGCCGTGCCCGCCCCCGGCGCGGACTCCACGGACAGCGTGCCCCCGAGGTCCGCGACCCGCGCGCGCATGGCGCCGAGGCCGAAGCCGCCGGGCCGGTCCGCCGCCGGCGCGGGGAGGGCGTCCGGGTCGAAGCCGCGCCCGTCGTCGACAACGTCGAGCGCGACCGCGTCGTCCCCCGGCCCGGTGCCCGCGAGGAAGCTCACGGTGACGGCGGCCCGCGTCGCACCGGCGTGCCGTTCGACGTTGGCGAGCGCGGACTGCGCCACGCGCAGCAGGGCGGCCTCGACCTCGGTCGGCAGCGGGACGGGCTCGCCGCTCACCCGCACGACGACGCGCGGCCCGCCCTCGGCGGCGCGTCCGGACGCCCGGTCCGCGACGCGGCGCAGGGCCCCGACGAGGTTCGACGACGCGAGGTCGGCCGGCGCCAGCGCGCGCACGACGCGGCGCGCCTCGGCGAGGTTGTGCCGGGCGACCTCGCGCGTCTGCTCGACGTACCCGCGCGCGGTCTCCGCGTCGCCGGCGTCGAGCGCGGTCCGGGCCGCGCGCAGGAGCAGCTCGGCGGACGAGAACCCCTGGGCGAGCGTGTCGTGGATCTCGCGCGCCAGGCGCTCGCGCTCGGCCGCCACCGCCCGCTCCCGCTCCGACGCCGCGAGCTCGTCGCGGGTGCGCACGAGCTCGTCGAGCGTGCGCTGGCGCTCCTGGGACTCCCGCACGACCGCTTCCAGCGCGAGGACGACGACGACCGCGACGGCCCCGCCGATGGCCGGCCCGAGCACGAACGGCAGCGCGACGCGCGCGGTCCACGTGGCCATGACGCCGACAACGAGCACGACGACCACCGCGACCGCGACCGGGCCCCGGCGCGGGCCGAGGACGTGCATCGCCACGAACATCAGGGGGAACGCGACCCAGACGGCGGTCGTCGTGACGAGCGACAGCCCGACCCAGAGGGCCACGAGACCGGTCACCCACGCGCCCGCGGGCCACCACGCACCGCGCGGCGCGCGCACGTCGACGGGCACGGGGACGCGACGACGGCCCACCACGTACAGCGCGAGCAGGGCCGCGCCGAGCAGCACGGCGCCCACGCCCCGCGCCGTCGCCGTGGCGAGCGCGCCCGCGACCGCGAGCGCGACCAGCCCGACGAGCAGCACGTCCAGGCCGCGCCGCAGCCACCGCGTCGCGGCCGGCACGACCGGCGCGACGCGACCGGCCGCCGACGTCGCACGGTCGACCGATGCACGGCCCGACGACGCACGGCCCGTCGGCGCAGCACGGCCCGCGAGCGCGGCAGGTTCGGCGGGCTCGGGTCCGGGCGGGGTCACGCCGTCACCCTAGCCACGGCGCCGCGGCCCGGCATCGTCCGAACGGTCGATCCCGGGCTCGTCCCTGCGGCGCCCCAGGACCGGCCGGACCGGTGATCCGCGGCGCGCCCCGACGCGGGACGGTGGACGGGACGTCGGGACGGGTCCTGCGGCGCACGACACTCGCGCTCGCCCGACGGTGTCCCCGCCCCGCTCCCTGTCTCTCACTGCCCCTCGGACCCCGGAGGTCTCCCCGTGTTCCTCGCCCTGCGCGACCTGCGCCACGCGCGCGGTCGCTTCGCGCTCATGACGGTCGTCGTCGCGCTCATCACGTTCCTCGTCGCCTTCCTCGCGGCGCTCACCGCGGGCCTCGGCCGCGCGAGCACCTCGGCGGTCACCGATCTGCCGGTCGACCGCGTCGCCTTCGCGCCCCCGGCCGAGGGCGCGTCCCCCACCTTCACGGAGTCCGAGGTGACCGCCGCGCAGACGGACGCCTGGGCCGCCGTCCCCGGTGTCGACGCCGCGGAGCCGCTCGGCGTCGCGACCGTGCGCGCGTCCGGCGACGCGACGGCCGCCGTCACCGCGTTCGGGGTGCGGCCCGGTGCGGGTCTCGTGCCCGGCACCGACGACGGCGGCGCCGACGTCTCCCCCGGCGCCGTCGTGCTGTCCCGCGGCGCGGCCGACGCGCTCGGTGCCGGCGTGGGCGACCCGGTGGACGCCGGGCCGCTCGACCTGACGGTCTCCGCCGTCGCGGACGTCGAGGCGGACTACGCGCACACGCCGGTCGTCTGGGTGTCCCTCGACGACTGGCAGGCCGTCGGCGCCCGGGGCGGCGCCTCGCCCGCGGACACCTCGACCGACGGCACCTCGACCGACGACGCGGCGGGCGGGCAGGTGGCCACCGTCGTCACCCTGCGGTTCGGCGACGACCCGCCGACCGCGGACGCGCTCACCGCCACGGACGCCCGCGTCGGCACCGTGACCGCGACGCCGCGCGAGGCGCGCTCGGCCATCTCGTCGTTCACCGCCGAGAACCTCTCCCTGACCCTCATGCAGGTCTTCCTGCTCGCGATCTCGGCGCTCGTCGTCGGTGCGTTCTTCACCGTCTGGACCATCCAGCGCGCGGGCGACGTCGCGGTCCTGCGCGCGCTCGGCGCCTCGACGCGCTACCTGCTGCGCGACGCGATCGGCCAGGCCGGCGTCGTGCTGGGCGTGGGCGTCGGGGTCGGCACGGCGCTCGCGGCCGGCGCGGGGCTGCTCGCGTCCCAGGTCATGCCGGTCGTCGTCGACCTCTCGACGACCCTCGTGCCCGCCGTCGTGCTCGTCGTGCTCGGCGGCCTCGGCGCGGTCCTCGCCGTGACGCGCGTCGCGCGCGTCGACCCGCACGCGGCGCTCGCGGCCCGCTGACCCCGCCCCACTCGTCCGTACCGACCCTCAGGAGCTCCCCGTGGACCTCGTCCTCGACCGTGTCCGACTCACCTACCCCGACGGCGACGGCGTCCTCGTCGCCGTCGACGACGTCTCCCTCACCGTGCCCTCGGGCACCACGACGGCGCTGCTCGGCCCGTCCGGCGCCGGCAAGTCCAGCCTGCTCGCCGTCGCGGCGACGCTCACGCCGCCGACGGCGGGCGTCGTGCGGGTGGGTCCCGACGTCGTCAGCGCACCACTCGACGCCGACCCCGGCACCGAGCCCGGGGACGCGGCCGGACGGCGCGCCCGGCGGCGCGCGCGGCGTGCGGCCGACCGGGCGGCGGCGCTGCGCCGGGAGCGCATCGGGCTCGTGTTCCAGCAGCCGCAGCTCGTCGCGTCGCTCACCGTGCTCGAGCAGCTCGAGCTCATGAGCCACCTCCGGGGCCGTTCCCCCGCGTCGCGCCGCGCGCACGCCCTCGCGCTGCTCGACGCCGTCGGGGTCGCCGACCGCGCGGGCCGCCGGCCCGAGCACCTCTCGGGCGGGCAGCGCCAGCGCGTCGCGATCGCCCGCGCGCTCATGAACGACCCCGAGGTGCTGCTCGTGGACGAGCCGACGTCGGCGCTCGACCACGAGCGCGGCGTGCAGGTGGTGGAGCTGGTCGTGCGGCTCGCGCGCGAGCTCGACGCCGCGACGCTGCTCGTCTCGCACGACGAGGCGACGCTCGACCCGGTCGACGCGCGGGTCCACCTCGCGGACGGCCGCCTCGTCCCGGCGCCCGCGGCGGCCTGAGGACGCGCTCGGGCCGCCGTCGGGTCAGCGGGCCGCGCGCACGTGGGTCGCGACCGCGACCGCCACGACGGCGGCCAGCGCCTGGGCCACCACGACGCCCCACCCGGGCGTACCGACGAGCAGGGCGACCCCGAGCGGGACCGCGCCGAGCACCGCGACGTCGGGCCCCTTGCGCAGCACGGCCGCGGCGCCCGTCGGCAGACCGCCCGAGGGCGTCGCGAGCAGCGGCCCGCCCCAGTCCGGCGGCTCGCGGTACGCGCTGCGCACGGCGGCGGCGCCCTGGACGACCGCAGCGAGCACCGCGACCCCGAGCCAGCGCGCGTCCCCCGTCCCGAGCGCGAGCGGGGCCGTGCCCGCGACGAGGCAGGCCGTCGCCGTGAGCGTCGGGACGACGCCGCGCGCGAGCCGCGTCCAGCGCGCGCGGAGGGGCACGAGCGCGTCGACGACCGGGGCCATCTCTGCCGTGCGCGCCCCCTCCGCGCCGAGCACCGCCGCCCCGAGGCCCGCCGCGACGAGCAGGGCGAAGAGACCGAAGCCGGAGCCCAGGCCGGGCACCTGCTGCGCGACGACCGTGAGGGCGGCGAGACCGACGAGCTGGGCGAGCGCCGACGGACTGCGACCCAGCAGCACGAGGTCGGCCGCGACCACCGCGCCGACGGGACCGTGCACCGCGGCGAACCGGTGGGGCCGGCGGACCCGGACCCGGGCGGCGCCGGCCCGGCGCAGGGCCCGGCCCAGGTCCCGCGTGTCGAAGGACAGCACGGCGCCACCCACCTGGTCCGCGACCGCGCTCTGCGCGCGCAGCACCGTCGCGCCGAGGGACTCCAGCCCGCGCCACCACCGCAGCACGAGCAGCGCCGCGACGGCGAGCAGACCGAGCACGACGACGAGCGGCGCACCGAGCGGCGGGAGACCGGGGCGCCCGGCGACGACGAGCGCGAGACCCGCGACCGGTACGGCCGCGACCGCGACGTCGCTCGCCCGCGCGAGCAGCCCGGCGGCGCGGGCCGACGGCTGGGCGAGTCCCGCGACCGCGACGAGGAGCAGGCCGAGGGCGCCGCCGGCCCGCAGCGCGGGCACCGCGTCCAGACCGGCCGCGACCGCGACGACGGCGCTCCCCAGCGCGCCGAGCCCGGCACCCAGCACGACGGCGCGCGCGAAGGACGGCGACACGAGACCCCGCCGGTCGGCGGGCGTCGGCACCCACCACCGCACCCCGCCCCCGCCGGCGCCGACCGGGCCCAGGCGCACGGCGGTGCCCGTGAGGAACGCGAGCAGCGCCGTCGTGCCGAGCGCCTGGACGGCCCCCGGCCCCAGCACGGGCGGCCCGCCCGCCGGTGCGGCGGTCGCGAGCGTCGAGCGCAGCATCGACGCGAGCCCGACGACCCAGCCCGTCGCGAGCGCGACGGACACCACGGCGTAGGCGACGTCGACGACGATCTCGCCCGGCCCGGCGTCGGCCCGCGCGGCCGCGGCACGGGCGGTGAGACGGCGCAGCTCGCGACCGGTCAGCAGCTCGTCCGGGTCGGAGCGCAGCGCGCTCGCTCCGTGCGGCACGGTCAGCGCACCGCCAGGAGCGCCGCGTGGACGTCGGCCGGGGCGAGCGGGGCGCACCGGTCGTCGTCGACCAGCAGGCCGCGCGCGCCCGTGCGTTCGACGAGCTCGGGGTCGTGCGTGGCGAGGACCACGGCCACGCCGCTGCGCGCGTCCTCGACGAGCAGCGCCGCGAGGCGCTCCCGCATCCCCGGGTCGAGCCGCTGCTCGGGCTCGTCGAGGACGAGCAGCTCACGGGGCCGCACGAAGCCCGAGGCGAGCAGGAAGCGTCGCCGCTGGCCGGAGGAGAGCGCCGACGGGAGCGACCGACCCTGCTCCGCGATCCCGAACCGGTCGAGCAGCTCGTCCACGACGGCCCCGGCCCCCGGCACGCCGTGCCCTCGCGCGACGAGGACGAGGTGCTCGCGGACCGTGAGCGCCGGGAAGAACGCGTCGTCGTCGAGCACGCCCGCGACGCGCGCCCGGAAGTCGCGCTCGCGCTCGTCCACGTCGCGCCCGAACGCGCGCACCGCACCGCCGAGCGGCGCCTGGAGACCGAGCAGCGTGCGCAGGAGCGTCGACTTGCCGCTCCCGTTGGCGCCGATCACCACGACCAGCTCGCCCGGCACCACGGCGAGGTCGACGGGCGCGCACACCGCGACGTCCGCGTAGCCGACGCGCAGCGCGCGCGCCTCGAGCACGGGTGCCGGGGCGGCCACGGTCAGGCGCCCGGCGTCGTCGCGGCCGGCTCCCCGCCCGGGGCGGCGAGGATCTCCCGGGCGCGCGCGACGTCGTCGTGCATCTGCGCCACGAGCGGCTCGATGCCGTCGAAGCGCAGCGTCGGGCGCAGCCGCTCGACGAGCTCGAGGACCACGTCCTCGTCGTACAGGTCGAGGTCCGCGCGGTCCAGGACGTACGCCTCGACCCGGCGCTCGACGCCGTCGAACGTCGGGTTGGTGCCGATCGAGATCGCCGCCGGCAGGCGCACGTCCGCGTGGCGGGGATCGGCGCCCGCGAGCTGCGGTCGCTCGAGCCAGCCCGCGTAGACGCCGTCGGCCGGGACCATGCCGCTGATCGAGCCGAGGTTGGCCGTCGGGAAGCCGAGCTCACGCCCCCGCGCGTCGCCGTGCACGACGGTGCCGCGCACGCGGTGGGACCGGCCGAGGATGCGGGCCGCCTCGCGCACGTCGCCCGCCGCGAGCAGCGCGCGCACGCCCGTCGAGGACCAGCGCACCTGCGAGTCGCCCGGCGTCTCCTCGTCGGTGACCGGCACGCCCTGGTGCTGGCCGACGTCGTCGATCGCCACCACGTCGAAGCCGTACCGCGCGCCGAGCGCGACCATCGTCTCCATGGTGCCTGCGTTGTCGCGGCCGAAGCGGACGTCGTGCCCGACGACGACCGCGCCCGCGTGCAGGCCGTCGACGAGGTAGGTGCGCACGAACTCCTCCGGCGTCTGCCGCGCGAACTCGAGCGTGTACTCCACGAGCAGGACCGCGTCCAGGCCCGTCGCGGCGAGCAGCTCGACCCGGTCCGCGATGCCCGTGATGAGCTCGGGCGCGCTCTGGGGGCGGTGCACGGCCGACGGGTGCGGGTGGAACGTCACGGCCACGGCGCGCGCGTCGCGCTCGCGCGCCAGGTCGACGATGCGCCCGAGCACCTGGGCGTGCCCGCGGTGGACGCCGTCGAAGTTGCCGATCGTCACGACCGACGGGCCGAAACCCGGGGGAACCTGGCTCAGGTCCGTCCACAGGTGCACGCGAGAACTCCTCAGGTGAGCAGGAAGGCCGCGGGTGCCGCCCGGGGCGGCCGCCCGTGCCGACGGGGGGCGGCGGACCGGACGGGGAGGCACCGGGACCGCGCTGGACAAGACTGCCACGCCCCGGGCACGACGCCGAACCGGACGCGTCAGGCGGGAGCGAGCACGAGGACCGGCCGGGCGAGGTCCTTGCCGCCGCGGCGGGTGTCCTCCACGAGCGCCACGAGCTCGCCCGTCGGGGACATCGCCGCCGTCGTGCCGGGCGTCCCGGTCGCGTCGACCCACTGCCCGTACGACAGCGCGGTCGCCTGCTCCGGGGTCAGCTCGCGCACGGGGAACGTCGCACGGGCCGCCTGCGCGAGCGGCAGGGTCGCGAGCACGCCGTCGCGGTCCGCCTGGGCCTCGAGCTCCTCGAGCGTCGAGGCGACGTCGAGCCCGTACCCGCCCACCCGCGTGCGCCGCAGCGCCGTGAGGTGGCCGCCGACGCCGAGCGCCGACCCGAGGTCGCGCGCGAGCGCGCGCACGTACGTCCCCGACGACACGGTCACGGTGACGTCGACGTCGAGCGCGGGCGGCGCGTCGTCGGGGACGCCCTGCTCCCCCGGCGCCACGGGCCGCACCGCGAGCACGTCGAAGCGCGAGACGACGACGGGCCGCGCCGCCAGCGCGACCTCCTCGCCCGCGCGGGCCCGCGCGTACGCGCGCTGCCCGTCGACCTTGATCGCGCTCACCGTGCTCGGCACCTGGAGGATCTCGCCGGTGAGGCCGGCGATCCCCGCCTCGAGGTCGGCCCGCACGACGGCGGACGCGTCCGCCCGCGAGAGCACCTCGCCCTCCGCGTCGTCGGTCGTGGTCGCCGCACCGAGGCGGATCGTCGCGTCGTAGTCCTTGTCGGCGCCGACGACGTACGTCAGCAGCTTCGTCGCGCGCCCGACGCCGAGCACGAGCACGCCCGTGGCCATGGGGTCGAGCGTGCCCGCGTGGCCGACCTTGCGCGTGCCGGCGAGGCGTCGGCCACGGCCGACGACGTCGTGGCTCGTCCAGCCGGCGGGCTTGTCGACGACGACGAGACCGTCGGGAGCGACGGGGCGTCGCTCCCGACGGTCGGTCGCGGACGGGCGTGCGCCCACGCGGTCAGGCCCGGTCGTCGTCGGCGACGGCGTCCGCGTCCTCCGACGTGCGGTACGGGTCGGCGTCCCCGGCGAACGGCTTGCCCTCGCGCAGGGCGGCGAGCTCGGCGTCGCGCCGGCGGGCCTCCACGAGCGCGGCGTCGAGGTGCGCCGCCGTCTCGGGCACCGCGTCGAGGTGGAACTCGATCGCCGGAGTGAGGCGGATGCCGGTCTGCTTGCCGACCTCCGACCGGATGAGGCCCTTCGCGCTCTCCAGCGCGGCGGCCGTCCCGGCCCGCTCCTCGTCCGTCCCGTAGACGGTGTAGAACACCGAGGCGTTCTGCAGGTCACCGGTGACACGGACGTCCGTGACCGTGACGAACCCGAGGCGCGGGTCCTTGATCCGCGTGTCGAGCATCTGCGCGACGATCTCCTTGATGCGGTCGGCGAGCTTCCTCGCCCGGGGGTGGTCGACCATGTCTTCTTCCTTTCGTGCCGAGCCTTCCGGCGACGGTCCCGACGACCGTACGTCGAACGGCGCCCACCGGCCGGGTGGGTGACCGCGGTGGGGTGCTGACTGACGACTGCGGGTGATGACGACCGCGGGGTGACGAACGCCCGGGGGCGGCCACGATGACCGTGACCGCCCCCGGGCGTGACGAGCGTCAGGAGCGCGGCTTCTCGCGCATCTCGAACGTCTCGATGGTGTCGCCGACCTGGAGGTCGTTGAACGAGCCCAGACCGATACCGCACTCGAAGCCCTCGCGGACCTCGGTGGCGTCGTCCTTGAACCGCTTGAGCGACTCGACCGTGAGGTTGTCCCCCACGACCTTGCCGTCGCGCAGGACGCGCGCCTTGGCGTTGCGGCGGATCTCGCCCGACCGGACGATCGAGCCGGCGATGTTGCCGAACTTGGAGGAGCGGAAGATCTCGCGGATCTCCGCCGTGCCCAGCTGGGCCTCCTCGTACTCCGGCTTGAGCATGCCCTTGAGCGCGGCCTCCACGTCCTCGATCGCCTGGTAGATGATCGAGTAGAAGCGGACGTCGACGCCCTCGCGCTCGGCCAGGTCCTCGACGCGCTCGCCGTACTTCACGTTGAAGCCGATGATGATCGCGTTGTCGACCGTCGCGAGGTTGACGTCGTTCTGCGTGATCGCACCGACACCGCGGTGGATGACGCGCAGCTCGACCTCGTCGCCCACGTCGATCTTGAGCAGCGCGTCCTCGAGGGCCTCGACGGCACCGGACACGTCGCCCTTGAGGACGAGGTTGAGGGTCTCGACCTTGCCCTGCTGGAGAGCCTGCGTGAAGTCCTCGAGGCTGATGCGCTTGCGGCGCTTGGCCAGGAGGGCGGCGCGCTCGGCAGCCTCGCGCTTCTCGGCGATCTGGCGGGCCGTGCGCTCGTCGGGCGCCACGAGGAACGTGTCGCCCGCGCTCGGCACGGACGCGAGACCCAGCACGAGGACCGGACGGGCGGGGCCCGCCTCGGTCACGGCGTTGCCGTGCTCGTCGAACATCGCCCGGACACGGCCGTGGGCCGTGCCGGCGACGATCGCGTCACCGACGTGCAGCGTGCCGGACTGGACGAGGACGGTCGCGACGGCGCCGCGGCCCTTGTCCAGGTTCGCCTCGATGGCGACGCCGCGCGCGTCCTTGTCGGGGTTCGCACGCAGGTCGAGCGAGGCGTCGGCCGTGAGCAGGACGGCCTCGAGGAGGTCGTCGATGCCCATGTTCTGCTTCGCGGACACGTCGACGAACATCGTGTCGCCGCCGTACTCCTCGGCCACCAGGTTGTACTCGGTGAGCTGCTGGCGGATCTTGGCCGGGTTCGCCGACTCCTTGTCCACCTTGTTCACCGCGACCACGATCGGCACGTTCGCCGCCTGGGCGTGGTTGAGCGCCTCGATGGTCTGCGGCATCACGCCGTCGTCCGCGGCCACGACGAGGATCGCGATGTCCGTCACCTGGGCACCACGGGCACGCATGGCGGTGAACGCCTCGTGACCCGGGGTGTCGATGAAGGTGATGGCGCGGTCGACGCCCTCGTGCTCGTGGCGCACCTGGTACGCACCGATGTGCTGGGTGATGCCGCCGGCCTCGCCCGCGACGACGTCCGTCTGGCGGATGGCGTCGAGGAGCTTGGTCTTTCCGTGGTCGACGTGACCCATGACGGTGACGACCGGCGGGCGGGCGGCGAGCTCGTCGTCGCCCTCGGCCTCGAGCTCCGCGTCCAGGTCGATGTCGAACGACCCGAGCAGCTCGCGGTCCTCCTCCTCGGCCGAGACCATCTCGATGACGTAGCCGAGCTCGGACGCGAGGGCACCGAACGTGTCCTCGTCGAGCGACTGCGTCGCCGTGGCCATCTCACCGAGGTGGAACAGCACGGTCACGAGGCTCGCGGGGTTCGCGTCGATCTTGTCGGCGAAGTCGTTGAGCGACGAGCCGTGACGCAGCCGCACGACGGTCGAGCCGTTCCCGCGGGGAACCTGCACGCCGCCGAGCGACGGCGCCTGCATCTGCTCGAACTCCTGGCGCTTCGCGCGCTTCGACTTCCGCCCACGGACCGGACGACCGCCGGCGCGCCCGAAGGCGCCCTGCGTCGAGCCACGACCGGCGCCACCGCGGCCACCGCCACCGGGACGGCCGGCGAAGCCGCCGCCACCGCCGGGAGCGCCGCCACCACCGGGACGACCGCCGAAGCCGCCGCCACGACCGCCGCCACCGCCACCGGGACGACCACCGGGAGCAGGACGCTCACCGGGACGGCCGATCGAGGTGCGGCCGGGCATCATGCCCGGGTTGGGGCGCGGGCCGCCGGGACGCGGCGCCGGACGCGGGCCGCCCGGGCGAGGACCGCCCGAGCGCTCGCCGGATGCCGCCGCCGCACCCTCGGTGCGCTCGGGGCGCGACCCGGGCCGGGGCATGCCCTGGCTCGGGGCGAACGGGTTGTTGCCCGGGCGCGGGGCGCCCGGACGCGGGCCACCCTGCCGGGGCATGCCCTGGCTGGTCGCGAACGGGTTGTTCCCCGGACGCGGTGCGCCGGGACGTCCGCCCGAGCCACCGGGGCGCGGGGCGGGCGCGTTCGTGCCGCCGCCCGGCTTGGGCGAGGCGGTGGGCTTCTGCGCGGGCGCGGGCGTCGGACGCTGCGCCGCGGGAGCCTGAGGTGCCGGAGCCTTCGGGGCCGGCGCCGCGGGCGCGGCGGGTGCCGGAGCCTTCGGGGCCGGCGCGGCCGGCTCGGCGGGGGCCGCGGCCTGCGGGGCCTGCGGAGCCGGCGCGGCCGGCTCGGCCTTGACCTCCGGCTTCGGGGCCGGCTTCGGCGCGGCCGGACGCGCGGCGGGTGCCGCGGGCTTGCTCGCGCCGCCACCCCCGGCGGGGAAGGCGTCGCGCAGCTTGCGGACCACCGGTGGCTCGATGGTCGAGGATGCCGAGCGGACGAACTCACCGAGCTCCGTCAGCTTGGTCATGATGGTCTTGCTTTCCACCCCGAGCTCCTTCGCGAGCTCGTAGACGCGGACCTTTGCCACAACTCTCCTGTCTCGGCCCGCCCCGGACAGGGAGGACCGTCGTTAGTGCTGGGTGCTCATCGCTGGGTACTCATCGGGTGCCCATCGGCTTCTAACCCGCTTCCTTGTCGACGTGTCGTGCTGGCGGCCCCGTACGGACGGGGCCGTGACGCATGGCTCAGAGGTGCTCTCCCGGACGGGCCTCGATCACGGCGCGGACCGCGGCGAGGTCGAGGGGCCCGGCGACACGCAGGGCCCGCGGGACGGCCCGCCGGCGTTCCGCCGTCTCGAGGCACCGGGTCGACGCGTGGAGCCACGCACCGCGACCCGGCAGCGACCGCCCGGCGTCCACCACGAGCCGTGGCTCGTCGGTGCCCGCGCCGGACCGGTCGAGGACCAGACGGAGAAGAGCTGACCGCAGGTCGCGCTGCCTGCACCCGACGCACGTGCGGACCGGACCCGATCCCGTCGGAACGGGAAGGGTCGTGGAGTCCGGGGGCATGGTCGAGGTGCGGGCTCGCGGCCCGGTCGATGACAGTCTACCGCGCCGGTCCGTCATCCGTGACCGTCCCACGCTCCGCGGCTACCGGTCGGCAGCGCGAGGACCTGCGGGAGCGGCACCGTCCGACCCCTCGGCCGGGGCGCCGCCCTCGTCCGAGCGGATGTCGATGCGCCACCCCGTGAGCTTCGCGGCCAGGCGGGCGTTCTGCCCCTCCTTGCCGATCGCGAGGGAGAGCTGGAAGTCCGGGACGACGACGCGCGCGGCGCGCGCCACCTCGTCGACCACCGTGACCGACGACACACGCGCCGGGGACAGCGCGTTGGCCACGAACTGGGCCGGGTCGTCGCTGTGGTCGACGATGTCGATCTTCTCGCCGTGGAGCTCCGCCATGACCGCGCGCACGCGCGAGCCCATGGGCCCGATGCACGCGCCCTTGGCTCCGAGCCCCGGGACGCGCGAGCGGACGGCGACCTTGGTGCGGTGCCCCGCCTCGCGCGCGATGGCGGTGATCTCCACCGAGCCGTCGGCGACCTCGGGGACCTCGAGCTCGAAGAGCTTGCGGACGAGGTTCGGGTGCGTGCGGCTCAACGTGATCTGCGCGCCCTTCATTCCCCGGGCGACCTCGAGCACGTAGGCGCGCAGGCGCTCGCCGTGCACGTACTCCTCCGTGGGGACCTGCTCGTGCGGCGGGAGCACGGCCTCCGTGCCGCCCACGTCCACGAGCACGACGCGCGGGTCGCGGCCCTGCTGGATGACGCCCGCGAGGACCTCGCCCTCCTTCCCGCGGAACGTGCCGAGGATCTGGTCGTCCTCCGCGTCGCGCAGGCGCTGGACGATGACCTGGCGTGCGGTCGAGGTCGCGATGCGCCCGAAGTCGGCGGGCGTGTGGTCGAACTCGGGACCGTACTCGACGGGGCCGCGCGGGGCGTCCTCGTCGTCGGTCTCGGGAGCCGGCAGCTCCTCGCGCGCCCACACCGTCACGTGGCCCGTCTTGCGGTCGAGCTCGACGCGCGCACGGGTGTACGCGTCGGGGGTGCGGTGGTACGCCGAGAGCAGGGCCTGCTCGATCGCCGCGACGAGCACGTCGAGGCTGATGTCCCGCTCGCGCTCCAGCAGGCGCAGCGCGCTCATGTCCACGTCCATCGTCAGGCCTCCTCGTCGTGGTCGGTCGTCTCGTCGGCGGAGCCGTCGAGCTCGGGCAGGTCCGCCTCGAGGGCGCGCTTGAGCTCGACCTGCACCTCGCCGCGCACGACGTCGGCGAGCGGCACCACGCGCTCGGTCACCGCGCCGCGCGCGCCGGGGACGTCGAGGACCAGCCCGGTCTCGACCTCGGAACCGGAGCGCAGCCGGCCCTCGAGCGTGCCGCCGTCGGTCAGGACGAGCCGCACGAGACGGCCGCGGGCGCGCCGGAAGTGGCGCGGCTCGGTGAGCGGACGGTCCGTGCCCGGCGTGGAGACCTCGAGCGTGTACGCGCCGTGGAGCGGGTCCACCGTGTCCAGCGCCGCGGAGATCGGGCGCGTGGCCTCGGCCACCGCGTCCAGGTCGAGGCTGCCCTCGACGTCGTCGGGGAGGTCCAGCACGACGCGCACCACCGAACGGGCACCCGCGCGCGACACCGTGACGTCCTCGAGGTGGAGCCCGGCGTCGCGGACCGCGGGCTCGACCGCCTCGCGGACGCTCTCCCGGAGCGCGTGCGCCGCCGCGTCGCCTCCGGACCCTCTGCCGGACTGACCGCCCGCCTGCCCTGCCATGACTCAGCTCCTGTCCGTGTCCCACGCCGGGTACGCCAGACGACCGGTGTGTTGTTGTCTCGGGTGCCCCGACCCCCGCTCACGGGACGTCGGAACGGGGACCAGCCTAACGACTCGCGGGCCCCGGACGTGACATCATCGCCCCCGATGACTCCCCACGCGACCGCGGCCGACGCCGCCCCCCGAGCCCGGCGGACCCGTCCCGCGGCCCGTGCCGGCCGTCTGCTCGCGGTCGTCACGGTGCTCGCGACGGGCGTCCTGGCGGCCGGGTGCGGCGTCCGGCTGGACACGCCGCCGCCCACGGAGCCCTCCCCCGACACGGTCGAGGTGCTCCGCTCCGGGGCCGTCGACGACGCGCTCGCGGTCGCCGCGCTGGTGGCGGACGTCACGCCGCGCGTGACCGACCCGGCCGCGCTCGCGGTGCTCGGCGAGGCCGCCGCGTTCGCCGAGCAGCACGTCGACGCGCTCGGCGGGGTCTACGACTCGGGCCTCGAGGACCCCACGGAGCCCGAGGGCGACGTCGCGGACGACGCCGGGACCGGCACCGCGGGGACCGACGCCCCCGGGACCGGCACCGCCGCCCCCGGCACGGACGGGACGACGTCGGACCCCGGGACCACGGGGACGAGCACGGAGGCGAGCACCGACGCGGCGGGCACGCCCGCCCCCGGCACCGCGACGACGGACGACGTCGTCACCGCGCTCGTGGGCGCGGCCGGGCGCACGGGCGCGGCGGCCGACGCCTCGCCGGACGCCCGGCTCGCGCGGCTCCTCGCGTCGGTCGCCGCCTCGGAGCACGTCTCGGCTCAGCGGCTCGCCGCGGCCACGGGCTCGACGGCCGCGGCAGGCCTCGCCGATCCGCCGCCCGTCGACGAGGCGCCCGGCGGGGTCGGCGCCGCGGACCTCGCGACGCTCGTCGAGGCGGAGGACGCGGCCGGGTACGGCTACGAGGTGCGCGCCGCGCAGTCGGAGGGCGACGTGCGCACCGCCGCGGTCGCGCGCGCCGCACAGCACCGCGCCCGCGCGCAAGGCTGGGCCCTCGCCGCGGGCACCGACGGGACGCCGCAGGACCCGCGTCGCGTCGCCTACGCGCTGCCCGACGGCACGGACACGGCCGCGCTCGCGCGCCAGGTCGAGTCGGGGCTCGCGCAGACGTACGCGAGCCTCGTCGCCGCGGCGGCCCCGACGTCCCGGACCGAGGCCGTCGCGCTCCTCGCGGACGCGTGGGCGAGCGCCGTCGCGTGGGGCGAGGCGCCCGTCGCGTTCCCGGGCCTGCCGGAGCAGACGGCAGGCTGAGCGCGCCCGGCTCGCACGCACGGGCGCGACGCCGGCTCCCGCGGGCGCCCTGGTGCACCGACGACCCCGCGCAGCGCGCACCGGAGCGCCACACCGCACGGCCGTGAGCGCAGCAGAGCGCCCCGGCCCGGAGGTCCGGACCGGGGCGCCCCGAGGCTGCGCGGACGGTCAGCCGAGGAGCTCGGCGACCCGGCCCGCGACGTGCTCGACGGCGTCCTCGACGGCGACCTGCGCCGCCTCGCCCGCGCGCGGGCGGACCTCGACGACGCCGTCGGCCAGGCCGCGGCCCACGACGAGCAGGAGCGGCACGCCGAGGAGCTCGGCGTCCTTGAACTTCACGCCGGGCGAGACCTTGGGCCGGTCGTCGTAGATCACCTCGACGCCCCGGCCGGCGAGCTCGGTCGCGAGGCGCTCGGCCTCCTCGAACACGCTCGCGTCCTTGCCCGTGGCGACGACGTGCACCTGCGCGGGCGCGACGTGCGCGGGCCACGCGAGCCCGGCGTCGTCGTGGTTCGCCTCCGCGAGCGCCGCGAGGACGCGCGTGACGCCGATCCCGTAGGAGCCCATCGTCACGACGACCTGCTTGCCGTTCTCGTCGAGCACCGTGAGGCCGAGGGCCTGGGCGTACTTGCGGCCGAGCGCGAAGATGTGGCCGATCTCGATGCCGCGCGCGAGCTCGAGCGGGCCCGAGCCGTCGGGCGCGAGGTCGCCCGCGCGCACCTCCGCGGCCTCGACCGTGCCGTCGGCGGCGAAGTCGCGCTCGGCGACGAGGTCGAACACGTGGCGGCCGGGCGCGTTCGCGCCGGTGATCCAGCGCGTGCCGGCGACGACGCGCGGGTCGAGCAAGTAGCGCACCGAGTGCCGCTCGGGGGTCTCCCCCGCCGACGCGTCGGACGCGTCGCCGTCCGCGGGTGCCTCGCGGCGCGCGTTCGGGCCGAGCACCTGCGGGCCGATGTAGCCCTTGACGAGCTCGGGGTGGGCGGCGAAGTCGGCGTCCGTGGCCGGCTCGACCTCGGCGGGCTCGAACGCCGCGCCCACGCGCTTGAGGTCGACCTCGCGGTCGCCCGGCAGCCCGACGACGACGACCTCGCGGCGGCCGTCCGGGTGCGTCAGGGCGAGCACGACGTTCTTCAGCGTGTCGGCCGCCGTCCACGCGCGGTCCTCGCGGGGGTAGCGCGCGTTCGCGAGCTCGACCAGCGAGGCGATGGTGGGGGTGTCGGGCGTGTCCTCGACGTGCGCGGCCGGGGCGTCGGCGTAGTCGACCGCCTCGGGCACCGGCGTGACGACAGCCTCGACGTTCGCGGCGTAGCCCCCGGGCGAGCGCACGAACGTGTCCTCGCCGATCGCCGTCGGGGTGAGGAACTCCTCGGAGCGCGACCCGCCCATGGCGCCGGACGTGGCGGCGACGATGACGTACTCGAGCCCGAGCCGGTCGAAGATGCGCCGGTAGGCCGCGCGCTGCGCCTCGTACGAGCGCTCGAGGCCCTCGTCCGTCGTGTCGAACGAGTACGCGTCTTTCATGACGAACTCGCGCCCGCGGATGAGGCCCGCGCGCGGACGCGCCTCGTCGCGGTACTTCGTCTGGATCTGGTAGATCGTCAGCGGCAGGTCCTTGTACGACGAGTACAGGTCCTTGACGAGGAGCGTGAACATCTCCTCGTGGGTGGGCGCGAGGAGGTAGTCCCCGTCCTTGCGGTCCTTGAGACGGAAGATGTTCGGCCCGTACTCCGTCCAGCGGCCCGTCGCCTCGTACGGCTCCTTGGGCAGCAGCGCCGGGAAGTGCACCTCCTGCGCGCCCGCGGCCGCCATCTCCTCGCGGACCACGTCCTCGACCTTGCGCAGCACGCGCAGGCCGAGCGGGAGCCAGGTGTAGATGCCGGGGGCGGCGCGACGGATGTAGCCCGCCCGCACGAGGAGCCGGTGGCTCGCGACCTCGGCGTCGGCCGGGTCCTCGCGCAGCGTCCGGACGAACAGGGTGGACAGGCGCAGGAGGTCGGCGCCCCGGACGCGGGTGGAGGCCGCGGCGGGCGCGCCGGACGTGACGGAAGACATGCGCCCCACCCTACCGGCGGGGAGGATGTCCCCATGCCCGAGCTGCCCGAGGTCGAGGCCCTCGCCCGGTTCCTCGACGACCGCGCGACCGGTCGCACCGTCGTGGCCGCGGACGTCGCGCAGATCGCCGCGCTCAAGACGTTCGACCCGCCCGTCTCGGCCCTGGTGGGACGGGTCGTCACGGGCGCCCGACGGCACGGCAAGTGGCTCGACCTCGTGCTCGCCGAGACCGGCGACGGGACCGGTGCGCCCGGGCCCGACGCCGAGGTCCACCTCGTGTTCCACCTCGCCCGGGGCGGGTGGCTGCGCTGGTCCGAGAAGGCGCCGACGACGCCCGTCCGCCCGCGCCTCGGCGGCAGCGGTGGCGGGAAGGCCGCGGTGCTCGCGCTGCGCGTGCGGTTCGACGACGGCTCCGGGTTCGACCTCACGGAGGCCGGGACGCGCAAGCGGCTCGCGGTGCACGTCGTGCGGCACCCGGAGGAGGTCCGGGCGATCGAGACGCTGGGCGTGGAGCCGCTCGACCCGGCCTTCACGCCCGAGGCGCTCGGGGCGCTCATGGCGGCGCGCAACCAGCAGGTGAAGGGGCTGCTGCGCGACCAGTCGTCGATCGCCGGGATCGGGAACGCCTACTCCGACGACATCCTGCACGCGGCGCGCACGAGCCCGTTCAAGCTCACGCGCTCGTTCACGCCCGACGAGGTCGCGCGCGTGCACGCCGCCGTGGGCGAGGTGCTCGCCGAGGCCGTGGCGGCGGCGTCGGGCAAGCCGGCCGCCGAGCTCAAGGACGCGAAGCGCGCGGGGATGCGCGTGCACGGGCGCACGGGTCTGCCCTGTCCCGTGTGCGGCGACACCGTGCGCGAGGTCAGCTTCGCCGACCGCAGCCTCCAGTACTGCCCGACGTGCCAGACCGGGGGCCAGGTCCTCGCCGACCGGCGGATGTCGCGCCTGCTCAAGTGAGGACCCGCCGGGCGGGGCGCGCCCTGCGGGGCGGCGCTGTCAGAACAGCACGGTCGCGTAGGTCCCGACCTGCTCGAACCCGACCCGGCGGTACGTCGCGAGCGCGGCCGCGTTGTAGTCGTTGACGTACAGCGAGACCACGGGAGGCGCCGCACCGCGCGCCGCGTCCGCGGGCCCGGGCTCGCGCGCGAGACGCACGACGGCGGCCATCCCCGGAGCGGCGATCCCCTGCCCGCGGTACCGCGGGTCGACCCACACGCCCTGCACCTGCGCGACGCGCGGCGTCACCGCGCCGAGCTCCGCCTTGAAGACCACGTGCGGCGAGCGGCCGGGCTCCGCGGCCATGCGGACGAAGGACCGGCCCGCGAGCACGAGCGAGCGGACGCGCTCCTCGTACGCGCGGCCCCCGCCCTCGACCGGCGAGTAGCCGACCTCCTCGGTGAACATGCGCACGCACGCGGGCAGCACCACGGGGACCTCCGCCGGGACGGAGCGGCGCACGTGCGGGTCGGGCTCGACGTCCGGGTCGCGGTCGATCGCGAGCGACGGCTGGTTCGCCCGGATCTCGCGCGGCGCCGGCCAGTGCGGGGCGAGCAGGTCCCACAGCGCCAGGACGGCGTCGCGCTCGCCCACGACCGACGACGACCGCCGCCCCGCGTGCCGCGCGAGCGCGGCGAACGCGGCGACCGCCGTGCGGGCGCGGTCGGGGTCGAGCGACGCCGGGACGACCGGCACGAGGTTCGCCCCGGCCCAGCACACCGCCTCGAGCGGACCGACGGCGGGGAAGCCCCACGCCTGGCCGCCCGCGGCGTGCAGGCCGGCGTGCTGCGCGACGGCGAGCCGCGCCGCCGCGAGCGTCGACGCGACCGGGTCGCCCGCGCACACCGCGAGCGCCTCGGGGACGTCCGCGTCGGAGAGCACGCGGGCCCGCTCGGCCGCGTCGTCGCCCGACCCGGCGCGCGCCCGTGGCCGCAGTGCCGGGACGGACGGGCGCCAGCGGCTCACGAGGGCGTCAGCCGACCGTGACGACCGGCGGGCCGGCCTGCGCGTCGTTCTCCGGCGTCATGGTCTCCGCGATGCGCAGCGCCTCCTCGATGAGGGTCTCGACGATGAGCGACTCGGGGACCGTCTTGACGACCTCGCCCTTGACGAAGATCTGCCCCTTGCCGTTGCCCGACGCGACGCCGAGGTCCGCCTCGCGCGCCTCGCCCGGGCCGTTGACGACGCAGCCCATGACGGCGACGCGCAGGGGCACCTCCATGCCCTCGAGCCCGGCCGTGACCTTCTCCGCGAGCGTGTACACGTCCACCTGGGCGCGGCCGCACGACGGGCAGGAGACGATCTCGAGCTTGCGGGGGCGCAGGTTGAGCGCCTGGAGGATCTGGTTGCCGACCTTGACCTCCTCGACCGGGGGCGCGGACAGCGAGACGCGGATCGTGTCGCCGATGCCCTTGCTCAGCAGCGCGCCGAACGCGGTCGCCGACTTGATCGTGCCCTGGAACGCGGGGCCGGCCTCGGTCACGCCGAGGTGCAGCGGCCAGTCGCCCGCCTCGGCGAGCAGCTCGTACGCGCGCACCATGACGACCGGGTCGTTGTGCTTCACGGAGATCTTGAAGTCGTGAAAGCCGTGCTCCTCGAACAGCGACGCCTCCCACACGGCCGACTCGACCAGCGCCTCGGGCGTCGCCTTGCCGTACTTCGCGAGCAGGCGGGGGTCGAGGGAGCCGGCGTTCACGCCGATGCGCAGGGACACGCCCGCGTCGGACGCCGCCTTCGCGATCTCCTTGACCTGGTCGTCGAACTTGCGGATGTTGCCCGGGTTCACGCGCACCGCGGCGCACCCCGCGTCGATCGCGGCGAACACGTACTTGGGCTGGAAGTGGATGTCCGCGATCACCGGGATCTGCGACTTCTTCGCGATCGCCGGCAGCGCGAGCGCGTCGTCCGCGCTCGGCACCGCGACGCGCACGATGTCGCAGCCCGACGCCGTGAGCTCCGCGATCTGCTGGAGGGTGGCGTTGATGTCCGTCGTCGGCGTCGTCGTCATGGACTGGACGCTGATCGGCGCGTCGCCGCCGACGTCCACCTTGCCGACCTTGATCTTGCGGCTCTTGCGGCGCGGCGCGAGGACCGGCGGCGGCGCGGCAGGCATTCCGAGACTGATGGGTACGCTCACGCCCCTAGTATCCCCCGGCGAGCGTCGAACGGGGCACCGCCGGGTGTCCGGGACGTCACCTTTCCGCGCGGTCCCGCACATCTTCGCGGCACCTCCACGCACGCCTCCCGGTGGAGCAGAGGCCTCGGGCGACGCGCCGGGCTACGTGAGGCGGACGGGGTCGATGATGTCGGCGAGGATCAGCAGGACGCCGACGCCGACGAGGACCACGAACATCACGTACGCGACCGGCATCATGCGCGCCAGGTCGGCCGGTCCCGGGCGCGGGCGACCGCGGACGCGCGCGACGGTGCGCTTGGCTCCCTCGTAGAGCGCGTTGACCACGTGCCCGCCGTCGAGCGGCAGGAGCGGGATGAGGTTGAAGACGAACAGCGCGACGTTCAGCGCGGCGAGCAGCAGGAGCATGGTCACCACGCGGTCGAGCACCGGGCTCTCCGCGCCCGCGACGTCCACCGCGACCCGGCCGACCCCGACGACGCTCATCACGGAGTCCTGCCCGCGGGGCGCGTCGGTGAACGCGGCCTGGGCGGCCTCGTAGACCTTGACCGGCAGGGTGACGATGATGCCCGCCGTGCCGCTCACCTGCTGCCACGTCGCCTCCGCGGCCACGCCGATCCCGGCGGGCGTGCGCTCGACGGTCGGCGCGAACCCGACGAACCCGGCGGGCTTCGTGACGGGCTCGCCGTCGTCGTCGACGACGGGCGTCCCGTCCTCGGCCACGACCTGGCGCTCGACCTCGACCGGCGTGATGGTGAGGTCGACCTGCTCGCCGTCGCGCTCGACGACGACCGGCGTGGCCTGGCCGGCGGCGCCGCGGATCATGCCGGAGAGCTGGTCCCACGAGGTGACGTCCTCGCCGTCGAACGCCACGATCGTGTCGCCCGGCCGGAGCCCCGCGGCGGCGGCCGGCGAGGGGTCGGCGTCGGAGGCGCACTCCTGCTCCTCGTCCGTCACGGCGGACGGGACGCACGCGTTCACCGAGCCGACCGTGGTGGTGACCGCGGGCAGGCCGATGCCGACGCACACGATCGCCATGAGGACGAACGCGATGAGGAGGTTCATGAAGGGGCCGCCGAGCATGACGACGACCTTCTTGGGCGCGGAGAGGTTGTAGAACGCGCGGTGCTCCTCGCCCGGCCGGATCTCCTCCGTGCTGGCGTCCCGCGCGTCGGCCACGACCTGGGCGAAGAACCCGCTGCCGCGGGGGCGGGCGCCCGCGGGTGCGGGCGGGTACATGCCCACGAGGCGCACGTAGCCGCCGAGCGGGATCGCCTTGAGGCCGTACTCGGTCTCGCCTTTCGTGCGCGACCACAGGGTCGGGCCGAAGCCGACCATGTACTGGCTCACGCGGACGCCGAACTTCTTCGCGGGCACCATGTGCCCGACCTCGTGCAGCGCGATCGAGACGACGATCCCGACCACGATCACCAGGATGCCGATCAGCGTGGCCATCGTTCCCTCTACTCCCTCTCGACGTCCAGGGCGGTCGTCCCGCCCCGACGGTTGCTCGTCACCGGCGGTCCAGCAGCTCGTGGGCTCGCGCGCGCGCCCAGGTCTCCGCCTCCGCCACGTGCTCCAACGTCAGCGCGTCCGCGGGGGTTCCGTCGTGCGCCGCGAGCACGCGCTCGACCGTCGCCACGATGTCACCGAAACCTGCGCGTCCGCTGAGGAACGCCGCGACGGCCTCCTCGTTCGCCGCGTTGTACACCGCCGGGTGCGTGGCGCTCGCCGCCACGGCCGCACGCGCGAGGTTCACCGCGGGGAACGCCGCGTCGTCGAGCGGCTCGAACGTCCACGACGTCGCGGCGGACCAGTCGCACGGCGGCGTCACGGGGTCGAGCCGGTCGGGCCACGACAGCCCGAGCGCGATGGGCAGGCGCATGTCCGGCGGCGACGCCTGCGCGATCGTCGAGCCGTCGACGAACTCGACCATGGAGTGCACGACGGACTGCGGGTGCACGACGACCGTGATGTCGTCGGCCGGGACGTCGAAGAGCAGGTGCGCCTCGATGAGCTCGAGGCCCTTGTTCATGAGGCTCGCGGAGTTCACGGTGACGACCGGACCCATGGCCCAGGTGGGGTGCGCGAGCGCCTGGTCGACGGTCGCGGCCTTGACCGCGTCGGCCTCCCAGCCGCGGAACGGGCCGCCCGAGGCGGTGAGGATCAGCCGGCGCACCTCCGGTCGCGTCCCCGACCGCAGGCACTGGGCGATGGCCGAGTGCTCGGAGTCCACCGGGACGATCTGGTCCGGGCGCTGCTGGGCCGCGCGGACGAGCGCTCCCCCGGCGACGAGCGACTCCTTGTTCGCGAGGGCGAGCGTCGACCCGGCGCGCAGCGCGGCGAGCGTCGGGCCGAGGCCCACCGACCCCGTGACCCCGTTGAGGACGGCGTCGCTCCCCCGCGCCGCGAGCTCGGCCGCGGCATCGGGTCCGGCGAGCACCTCGGGGACCTCCTCGCGACCGGCGCAGGCCGCCGACAGCGCCTCGGCCAGGGCCGCCGCACGGGTCGCGTCCGCCACGCCGACCGCGCGCACGCCCAGGTCGGCGGCCTGGCGCGCCAGCAGGTCCACGTCACCCCCGCCCGCCGAGAGCGCCTCGACCCGGAACCGGTCGGGGTGGGACCGGACGACGTCGATCGCCTGCGTGCCGATCGACCCGGTCGAGCCGAGGATCGTCACGGTGCGCGGGGTGGGTGCAGGTCCGTCGGGCATGGTTCCCATCCTTCCAGGCCGCGGGCGGTGCGTGGCACCGCACCGGGTCGTCGTCCGGTCAGCGCGGTGCCGTCCACTCGAGCGTGTACCGGAAGAACAGCCGACGGCGCACGCGCGCTCCCGGCAGCAGCGCCCGGGCCGCGCGGGCGACCTCGTCCACGGTGTGCCGCGGGTCCCGGACGGGCATGCCCGGGGCGTCGGGGCCAGAGTCCTCGGGCCGGGCGCGGCGGGGGTGCTTCACGAGGCCCACGAGCGGGTTGAGCAGCGCGGACGCGACGTCGACGGCGAGGTCCCGGGGCGTGGCGACCCGGGCGAGCCCCACGACCAGCAGACGGCCGCCCGGTGCGAGGAGGCCCCGCGCGTGCCGGAGCGCCTCGTCGAGCTCGAGGTGGTGCAGCACCGCGACCATCGTCACCGCGTCGTACCCGCGGTGCCACAGGGAACCGGCCCCCGGCCCGGGCGTCCCGCCCGGCGAGCGGACGTCGTCGGGCGAGCGGACGTCGTCGGGCGAGCGGACGTCGTCGAACCGGAGCCGGCACACCGTCACGGCGGGGTCCGCAGCGTGCCGTGCCCGGGCCTGGGCGACCATGCCCGCGTCGGCGTCGATCCCGTGCACCTCGGCGACCCGGGCCCGCAGCCGGCCCAGGAGCACGCCGGCGCCGCAGCCGACGTCCAGCACGACGCGGGCGTCGTGCGGCACGCGCCGCACGACCCAGCCGTGGAAGTGCTCGTTGTGGTTCCAGGGGTGGCGGGCGTTGAACGCCGCGAGCGACGCGACCGCGCGGCGCAGCGGACGGATCGACGTCGCCCGGGGATCGAGGCTCACGCGGTGGGGCGTCGTCACTCGACGCCGAGCAGCACCTCGATGGCGCGCGCGAAGAACGCGTCGACCGGACCCTCCGCGTAGCCGTCGCGCCCGCGCGCCCGGCCGAACGTCGCGGACCGGATCTCGGCCGCCGTGATCGGGACCTGGCGGTCGAAGTAGGCGACGAGCCGGTCGCACAGGTCGTCGACGTCGTCGATGTCGTAGGCCGGCTTGCCGCGCTCCGCGAGCGCGAACTTCTCGCCGTCGGGGCGACCGAGGCGCCCGTAGAGCGTCCGCGCGCGCTCGGCGAGCGCGTTCATCCACGCCTGCTGCCCGTGCGCCGCGACGTACTCGGCCCGCTGGCGCGCGATGAACGCGCCCTCGAGCCGGTCGAGGGCGGCGTCGACCTCGTGCGTGTCGTAGCCGCCACGGACCAGGTCGAAGACCGACGCCTGGATCTCGGTGCTCGTGAGCCGCTCCGACACCCGGCCCTCGTAGACGTCACGAGCGTGCTCGAAGAAGTCGTCGACCTCCTCGGGGTCGTACCCGTTCCGGGTCTTCGACACCGTGGTGAACAGCGAACTCACTCGTCCTCCTCTGCAGCGAGCTGCCCGCAGGCGCCGTCGATGTCGCTGCCGCGGGTGTCACGGATCGTCGTCGGGATCCCGTGACCGCGCAATCGTGCCACGAACTCCGCCTCGACGGCAGGGTCGCTGGCCGTCCAGATCGATCCGGGCGTCGGGTTGAGCGGGATCGGGTTGACGTGGACCCAGCCGCGGCCGCGCGCGTTGAGCTTCTCGCCCAGGAGATCGGCACGCCACGCGTGGTCGTTCATGTCCTTGATGAGCGCGTACTCGATGCTCACGCGGCGGCCCGTGACCTCGAAGTAGTGCCGGGCCGCGTCGAGCGTCTCGTCGACGCTCCACCGGGTGTTGATCGGCACGAGCTCGCTGCGCAGGTCGTCGTCCGGGGCGTGCAGCGACAGCGCGAGGGTCACCGGGATCCCCTCGTCGGCGAGCTTGCGCATCGCGGGCACGAGCCCGACCGTCGACACCGTGATGTTGCGGGCGGACATCCCGAGCCCGTCGGGCGCGGGGGCGACCAGACGGCGCACCGTGCCCATGACGGCCTTGTAGTTCGCGAGCGGCTCGCCCATGCCCATGAACACGAGGTTGTTGAGGCGCGCCGGGCCGCCCGGGATCTCGCCGTCCGCGAGCGACCGGGCCGCGGAGCGCACCTGCTCGACGATCTCCGCGACCGAGAGGTTGCGCGTCAGGCCGAGCTGCCCCGTCGCGCAGAACGGGCACGCCATGCCGCAGCCCGCCTGGCTCGACACGCACAGGGTCGAGCGCTGCGGGTAGCGCATGAGGACCGACTCGACCTTCGCGCCGTCGAAGAGGTGCCACAGCGTCTTCACGGTCGTGCCGCCGTCGGCCTCCATGCGCCGCGCCGCCGTGAGCAGCGGCGGGAAGAGCGCCTCGGCGAGCACGTCCCGGGTCGCCTTCGGCAGGTCCGTCATCGCCTCGGGGTCGCGCGTGAGGTGCGCGTAGTAGTGCGTCGCGAGCTGCTTGGCGCGGAACGGCTTCTCGCCGAGCTCGACGACGACGTCCCGCACCTCCTCGGGCGCGAGGTCGGCGAAGTGGCGCGGCGGCTTGCCGCGGCGCGGGGCCGACATGACGAGCGGCAGCGGCTTCGACTCCGCGGACGGGCGGACGGAACGGACGGTCATGAGGAGGTCCAAGCGTGGGGGGCGGTGCGGACGGGTGCGCCGCGCCGTGAGCCGGGCCGTCAGGCGGCCAGGGCGAGCAGCACGTACACGAACGGGGCGGTGAGGAGCATGGAGTCGAGCCGGTCGAGGATGCCTCCGTGGCCGGGCAGGAGCGACCCCATGTCCTTCAATTCTAGGTCCCGCTTGATCATGGACTCGGCGAGGTCGCCGATCGTCGCCGTGAGCGGCGCCAGGACGCCCAGCGCGACGCCGAGCAGCGGGCTCGCGCCGAGCCCCACCACCGCGCCGACGACCCCGACGGCGGTCGCCAGCACGAACGACCCGGCGAGCCCCTCCCACGACTTCTTGGGGCTGACGGACGGGGCGAGCGGGTGCCGTCCGAACAGGACGCCCGCGACGTACCCGCCGACGTCGTTCGCCACCGCCAGCAGGATGAAGAGCAGGACCCGCACGCGCCCGTCCGGTGCGGCGAGCATGAGCATGACGAAGCCCGCCATGAACGGCAGGTACGCCGCCGCGAAGGTCGCTGCGGCGGCGTCGCGCACGGCGGCCGTGCCCGACCCGTCGATCACGCGCCAGACCACCGCCCCCGCCACGGTGAGCATGAAGGAGACCAGCAGCGCCTCGGGCCCCGAGTAGTACGAGGAGACGAGGATGCCGACCGTGCCCACGAGGAGCGGGAGCAGCGGGAGGTGCAGGTCGCGGCGCCGGAACGCCTGGGCGAGCTCCCACAGGGCCGCGCCCACCGCAACGGTCGCGAGCAGCACGAAGAGCTCGGGCCGGAAGGCGAGGCTGACCGCGACGAGCGCGAGCAGGCCGAGGCCCACCGCGATCGCCACGGGGAGGTTGCGGCCCGCCTTGGGTGCGCGCGCCGTGGTCGTGCCTTCGCCTGCGGACGTCGAGGAGGTGTCGGTCATCGGTGCGTGGAGGAGCTCGCCGGACGAGGTGCTCAGACCTCGAGCAGCTCGCTCTCCTTGCCCGCGAGCAGCGCGTCGACCTGGTCGACGTGCGCCTTCGTGAGGACCTCGAGCTCCTTCTCGGCGCGCGCGACCTCGTCCTCGCCCGCCTCGCCGTCGCGCGCGATGCGGTCCAGCTCCTCCTTCGCCCGACGGCGGACGTTGCGGATCGCGACGCGCGAGTCCTCCGCCTTCGACTTCGCGAGCTTCACGAAGTCACGACGGCGCTCCTCCGTGAGGGCGGGCAGCACGACCCGGACGACGTTGCCGTCGTTCGAGGGGTTCACCCCGAGGTCGGAGTCGCGCAGCGCCTTCTCGACCGCGGTCATCGAGCTCTTGTCGAACGGCGAGACGAGGATCGTGCGCGCCTCGGTCACCGTGAACGACGCGAGCTGCTGCAGCGGGGTCGGGGCGCCGTAGTAGTCGACCGTGATCTTGTTGAACATCGCGGCGTTCGCACGGCCCGTGCGGATCGCGGCGAAGTCCTCCTTGGCCACCTCGACGGCCTTGTCCATCTTCTCCTCGGCCTCGAGGAGGGTCTCGTCGATCACCAGTGCTCCTTCGTCGTTCGTCGTGGGTCGGTCCGTGCGGTCGTGGCCGGGGTCACCGGCCTGGTCGCACCGGTGTCAGTCGGTCGTGACCAGTGTGCCAATATTCTCGCCGACCAGGGCGCGCGTGACGTTCCCCGGCTCGCTCATGCCGAACACCCGCATGCGCACGTCGTTGTCCCGGCACAGGCTCAGCGCCGTCGCGTCCATGACCCCGAGGTCGTTGACGAGCGCGTCGGTGTACGTCAGGTGGTCGAGCTTGGTGGCCGAGGGGTCCGTGCGCGGGTCCGCCGTGTAGACGCCGTCCACGCCGTTCTTGCCCATGAGGACCTCCTGGCAATGCGTCTCGAGGGCGCGCTGCACGGAGACCGTGTCGGTCGAGAAGTACGGCATCCCGGCGCCGGCGCCGAAGATGACGACGCGGCCCTTCTCGAGGTGCCGGATCGCGCGCAGCGGGATGTACGGCTCGGCGACCTGGCCCATCGCGATGGCGGTCTGCACGCGCGTCTTCACCCCCGCCTGCTCGAGGAAGTCCTGGAGCGCGAGGCAGTTCATGACCGTGCCCAGCATGCCCATGTAGTCGGCACGCGCGCGGTCGAGCCCGCGCTGGGAGAGCTCCGCCCCGCGGAAGAAGTTGCCGCCACCGACCACGATGGCGACCTGGACGCCCTGCTCGACCGCGGCCGCGATCTCCTGGGCGACGCGCTGGACGACGTCGGGCGCGAGGCCGATCTGCCCGCCGCCGAACGTCTCGCCCGACAGCTTGAGGAGCACCCGCCGGTGCTCGGTCCCCGTCCGGGGCTCGGTCTGCTCGCCTGCCGTCACTGTCGACACCTGTCCTTCGTCCTGGCCCGGTGGGGCGGGGTGGTCCTGCTCCGCCGTCGTCCACCTGATGGTGCGGCACGTCGGCGGTCGTCGCGCGCCCGGGCCGGGCCCGGGTGCGCGGTCGGCCCGGACCCGCCGTCCACGAGACGACGGGGCCGGGCCGACGGGGGCGTCAGGCGCCGACGCGGTAGCGCACGAACTCCGTGATGGTGCCGCCGGCCTCGGAGACGACCTGGCCGACCGTCTTCTTCGGGTCCTTCGCGAGCGGCTGGTCGACGAGGACGACGTCCTTGAAGAAGCCGTTGAGGCGACCCTCGACGATCTTCGGCAGCGCGGCCTCGGGCTTGCCCTCGTTGCGCGAGGTCTCCTCGGCGATGCGGCGCTCGTTCTCGACCGTCTCGGCCGGGACCTCGTCGCGCGAGAGGTACGTCGGGGACATCGCGGCGACGTGCTGCGCGACGTCCTTCGCGACGGCCTCGCCCGCGGCGTCCGTGGCGACGACGACGCCGATCGACGGCGGCAGGTCGCGCGCGGTGCGGTGCAGGTACGCGGTGACGCGCTCGCCCGCGACGCGGGTCACGCGGCGCAGGACGATCTTCTCGCCGAGCGTCGCGGCCTGGTTGTCGATGACCTGCTGGACGGTCTCGCCGTCCGCGTCCGCGGCGAGCGCCGCGTCCGCGTCGCGCGCGCCGGCCTCGGCCGCGGCCTTGAGCACGCGGTCCGCGAGGGAGATGAACGTGTCGTTCTTCGCGACGAAGTCCGTCTCGGAGTTGAGCTCGATGAGCGTCGCGACCTGGCCACCCTCGGTGTCGCGGATGTCGACGGCGACGAGGCCCTCGGAGGTCGAGCGGCCCTCGCGCTTGGCGACGCCCTTCAGACCCTTCACACGGATGATCTCGAGCGCCTTGTCCGCGTCGCCGCCCGCCTCGTCGAGAGCCTTCTTGACGTCGAGCATGCCGGCGCCGGTGCGCTCGCGCAGGGCCTTGATGTCAGCGGCGGTGTAGTTCGCCATGGTGGTTCCTCACTCGTGGTTCGTCACGGGTACTTCGTCACAAGCGACGTGCTGGCGGCACCGCGTGGGTGCCCGGTACGCCGGTGGTACGGCACGGGGTGCGCGACGGTCGCCCGTCGCGCACCCCGGGACGTCACTTGGTCTCGTCGGCCTCGGCGTCGGCGACCACGGCCTCGGCGTCCGCGACGACGGCAGCCTCGGCGGCGGCCTCCTCGACGACCTCGGCGGTGGCGTCACCCGGCTCCTCGGCGGCGACCTCGGCGGCAGCCTCGGCCACGCCCTCGGCCGCGGCGGCCTCGACGTTCGCCTCGGCGGCCTTCTCGTCCGCCTCGAGCTGCTGCTCGGCGCCGGCGAGGAGCTCGCGCTCCCACTCGGCCAGCGGCTCGGCGGAGGCGCCCGCCTCGGCCTCGGCGCCCGAACGGCCCGAGTGACGCTGGAGCAGACCCTCGGCGACGGCGTCCGCGATGACCCGCGTGAGCAGCGTCACGGAGCGGATCGCGTCGTCGTTGCCCGGGATCTTGTAGTCCACGACGTCGGGGTCGCAGTTCGTGTCGAGGATCGCGACGATCGGGATGTGGAGCTTGCGCGCCTCGTCGACCGCGAGGTGCTCCTTGTTCGTGTCGACGATCCACACGGCGGAGGGGACCTTCGCCATGTCGCGGATGCCGCCGAGCGTGCGGGCGAGCTTGTCCTTCTCGCGACGCAGGACGAGGAGCTCCTTCTTCGTGAGCGCCGAGCCGGCGACGTCGTCGAAGTCGATCTCCTCGAGCTCCTTGAGTCGCTGGAGACGCTTGTGCACCGTGGTGAAGTTGGTGAGCATGCCGCCGAGCCAGCGGTGGTTCACGTAGGGCATCCCGACGCGCGCGGCCTGCTCGGCCACGGGCTCCTGGGCCTGCTTCTTGGTGCCGACGAAGAGGATGGAGCCGCCGTGCGCGACGGTCTCCTTGACGAACTCGTACGCGCGGTCGATGTACGACAGCGACTGCTGGAGGTCGACGATGTAGATGCCGTTGCGCTCGGTGAAGATGAAGCGCTTCATCTTCGGGTTCCAACGGCGGGTCTGGTGCCCGAAGTGGACACCGCTCTCGAGGAGCTGGCGCATGGTCACGACGGCCATGACACGTCCTTTCGCCGTGCGGCCCGGGATCCACCCGGTGCGCGCACGCTTCTGGCGGCCCCTCCCGTGGGACGGGCCGCGGTGCGGTTGTCGGTGACGACCCTGGTGGTCGCACCCCTGGCGCCACCCGTGCCGACGCCTGCGACGCACCGTGGACGGTGCGAGCAGGACCGACGCCGGACGCGGCCCCACCCCGACCCGGACGGACCGGGAGACGAGGGCGAGGACGTGACGCGCGAAGTCGACCGGCTCCGTCCTCGGCCGAGGTGGTCCCTCGGGCCGGGCACGGCGAACGCGCCGGTCGCAGCGGCAAGTCTACCCGACGGCAGGGCCGACCACAGCCGCCGTCGCGCGCCGTCGTGCGGGCCGCTCGTCCACAGCCGAGCCCGCCGCGTCCGCGCCCGTCGACGTGACTCCGGCACCCTGACCCCGTGACCCTCGACCGCGCTCGTCTCCCGTCCGCTCACCCGCCCGCCCGCCGTGCGGTCCGTCTCGCCGACGGGCCGTCCGGCCGCACGACCGACCACCTGCCCGAGCATCCGGCCGTCGGGCCGTCCGGCGGCACGACCACGCGTCGTGCCCGGGTCCGCGGCGCCGCCCTCGTGCTCGGCGCGCTCGTGGTCCTCGCCGCACCCGTGGCAGGAGCGGCGTCGGCTCCCGGGCCCGGGCAGGGAGCCGCATCGAGCGGGTGGGTTCCCCCGCTCGACCGGGACGTCGCCGACCTGGGCGTGCTCGCGCCGTTCGACCCGCCCGAGCACGACTGGCTCCCGGGGCACCGCGGCGTCGACCTCGCGGCCGCCCCTGCGGAGACCGTCCGCTCCCCCGCCCCCGGCGTGGTGTCGTTCACCGGGCCCGTCGCGGGGCGCGACGTGGTCGTCGTCCTGCACGACGACGGGCTGCGCACCTCCCTCGAGCCCGTGACGGCGTCGGTCGGGCGCGGCGAGCGCGTGACGTCCGGGTCCGTGCTCGGCACGGTGCAGGCCGCGGAGAGCGCCGCGGGAAGCCACTGCGCCGCCACGTGCGTGCACTGGGGCGTGCGACGCGGCGAGCGCTACCTCGACCCGCTGGCTCTCCTCGGCGACCGGCCGCCGATCGTGCTGCTTCCCCTCGGGGAGGGCTGACCGCGCGGGCCGCGGCGGGTCACGGCGGACCACGGCGGACCACGGCGGACCACGGCCAGCGTCAGGCGCGCGGGAACGCCTGCTCGAACGAGGTGCGCAGCCGCTCCGCGGTCACGTGCGTGTAGCGCTGCGTCGTCGCGAGCGAGGAGTGCCCGAGGATCTCCTGCACGCTGCGCAGGTCCGAGCCCCCGGCGAGGAGGTGCGTCGCGGCGCTGTGCCGCAGGTTGTGAGGGGCGACGTCGTCGACGCCCGCCGCCGCGGCGAGGCGGTGCACCGCCTCGCGGACCTGCCGCTGCCCCCAGCGTCCCCCGCGGTCGCCCAGCAGGAGCGCGGGGCCCGAGCGCGCGGTGACGAGGGCGGGCCGGCCCACGTCGAGCCAGCGGGTCACCGCCCGCGCCGCCGGCACGCCGAACGGCACGACGCGCTCCTTGTCGCCCTTCCCGAGCACGCGCACCACGCGCTGCGCGAGGTCCACGTCGTCGACGTCGACCCCCGCGAGCTCGCCGACTCGGATCCCTGCCCCGTAGAGGAGCTCGACGGCGGCCCACTCGCGCAACCGGGCCGGCTCACCCTCGACGGCGGCCTCGCGCGCGTCGTCGAGCAGGCGCGCCGCCGCGTCGACCGCGAGGACGGTCGGCAGGGTGCGGGGCACGCGCGGGCTCGCGAGCCGCGCCGCCGGGTCGGAGTCGACGCGCCCCGTGCGCCGCGCCCAGTCGAAGAACGCGCGCGCCGCCGCGCCGCGTCGGGCGAGGGTCGCCCGGGCCAGCCCGCGCTCCGACTGCGTCGTGAGCCACGCACGCAGCGCGGTGAGGTCGACGTCGCGCGGGGCCGACGCGCCGTGGCGGACGGCGTGCCGCAGCAGCGACTCGACGTCGCCGGTGTAGGCGCGGACCGTGTGCGCCGACGTCCCCTGCGCCACCTCGAGGTGCACCGCGAAGTCCGCGAGCGCCGCACGCATCGCCTCGGGCAGCGCGACGGCGGGTTCGGCGACGCGCTCGTCCGCGGGGTGCTCCTCGGAGGTGTCTGCTCGTGTCACGCCCCCAGTCTCGCGCGCGACGAGCCCTGGCTCGGGGAGGCGCTCCGCTCTGCTCGCCGCTCAGGGCCCACGCACGCTCAGCGCGCCTCGCACGTCCCATGACTCATGGCTCACGCCGGCTCGGCACACCTCGCACGGCTCGTGACTCAGGGCTCACGCACGCGCCGCCAACCGCCGGGCACGCGCTCGGCGAGCCCCCGGGCCTCGAGCCTCCCCAGCGCACCGACCACGTCCGCCACGGCAAGACCTGCGGCCCGGGCCATCGCCTCGGTCGAGGCTCCCGCACGCAGCGGGAGCGCGTCCCACGTGCGCGTCTCGACGGGGTCCAGGTCGTCGTACGGGGCGTCGTGGGGTGCGCGCCACGAGGTCGCGGCGGGAGCGGCGGGTGCCGCGTCCCGCGCGAGGTCGCCCGCGAGCTCGACGACCTCGTCCGCGTCGGTGACGCACACCGCCACGCCGTCGCGCAGCAGCCGGTGGCACCCGGTCGACGCCATCGACGTCACGGGGCCCGGCACGGCACCGACCGGCCGCGAGAGCTCCGCGGCGCGCGACGCCGTGCTCAGCGAGCCCGAGCGCCAGGCCGCCTCGACGACGACCGTCGCCCGCGCGAACGCCGCGATGAGCCGGTTGCGCAGCAGGAACCGCACCCGGCTCGGGACGGACCCGGGCGGGACCTCCGAGACGACCGAGCCGCCCGACTCGACGACCGAGCGGAGCAGCTCGACGTTCCCGGCCGGGTAGAACCGGTCCACGCCCCCCGCGAGGAACGCGACCGTCGGTCCGCCCGAGAGGATCGCGGCCCGGTGCGCCGCCGCGTCGATCCCGTACGCGCCCCCGGACACGACGGTGAACCCTCGCGCCGCGAGGCCCGCCGCGATCTCGCCCGTCACGTGGCGGCCGTAGTCGGTGCAGGCGCGGGCGCCGACCACCGCGACCGAGCGCGCCGCGAGGTCCTGCACCGCTGCGCTCCCCCGCACCCACAGTGCGAGCGGGCGCACGGGCCCGAGGTCGTCGAGGCCGGACGGCCACCGGTCGTCGCCCGGCACGACGAGCGTGCCGCCGAGGCGCTCGAGCACACGCAGCTCGCGGCGCGGGTCCAGCCCGTCGAGGCGGGGAGCCCAGCGCCCGACGGCCCGCAGGAGCCGCGCCACAGACCGGGCGCGCGGGTCGTGGTCCGCCACGCGTGCGTCGGTCGACCGTCCCACCGCGTCGTGCTCAGCCGCGCGCCGGCCGGTCGACCGTGCCGCCGGGTCGGGCGCGTCCTCGCGGGCGCCGGGAGCGGGACCGACCACGGGGACGCCCGTCGGTCCTTCCCGTGCCGGAGCGGCACCGCCCGGCGCGCCGTCGTCGGCGAGCCGGACCAGCGCGCGGCGCGCGCCGGCCGGGTCACGGGCCGCCTCGTGGAGCCACTCGAGCGCCGGACCGGCGCCGAGCTGGTCGACGAGCGCGACCGCGACCTGGTCCCCCGGTTCCGCGACGCGCGACCACGCCGCGCGCGCGAGGCGTTCGTCGAGGACGTCGAACACGGGACGCCCGTCCCCGGACCCGCGTTCAGGCACGGTAGCCCCGCGTGCGCAGCGCGAGCCCGGTCCCGACGTCCGCCCTCGTGGGCGCGGCGCGCCCGGCGAGGTCGGCGACGGTCCAGGCGAGGCGCAGGACGCGGTCCGCGCCGCGCAGGCTGAGCGTGCCGCGGTCGAGCGCGCGGTCCACGTCGGCCAGGAGGCCCGCGTCGGGGCCGAGCTGCTCGCGCAGCCACGTGCCGGGCACCTCGCCGTTCGTGCGCCACGGCGTGCCGGCGAGCCGGGACGCGGCCGCCTCCCGGGCCGCGGCGACCCTGGCCGCGACGACCGCGCTCGGCTCGGGGGCGGCGGCTCGCGCGCGCTCGACCCGCGTCACCGGCCGGACCTCGACCTGCACGTCCACGCGGTCGAGGAGCGGGCCGGAGAGCCGACCGAAGTACCGTCGCTGCGCCACCGACGAGCACGTGCACTCGAGCCCCTTGCCGACGCCCTGGCCGCACGGGCACGGGTTGGCGGCGAGCACGAGCTGGAAGCGGGCGGGGTAGCGCGCCGTCCCGCCCGCCCGGTGGATGACGAGCTCGCCGTGCTCGAGCGGCTGGCGCAGCGTCTGGAGCACGCGCGCGCCGAACTCGGGCGCCTCGTCGAGGAAGAGCACCCCCCGGTGCGCCCGCGACGCGGCCCCGGGTCGGGGCAGGCCGCTGCCCCCGCCGACGATGGCGGCGGGCGTCGCGGTGTGGTGCGGGTCCTCGTAGGGCGGGCGGTGGACCAGCCCCGCGCCCGGGTCGAACACCCCGGCCACCGAGTGGACGGCGGTGACCTCGACCGCCTCGCTCTCCGTGAGGTCCGGCAGGATCCCGGGAAGCCGTGACGCGAGCATCGTCTTGCCCGCGCCCGGCGCCCCGACGAGGAGCAGGTGGTGGCCGCCCGCGGCCGCCACCTCGAGCGCGTGCCGCGCCTCGTCCTGGCCGACGACCTCCGAGAGATCCCCCGGACGGGCCACCGGCACGACGGGGCGCGGGACCACGACCGGCACGGCCGACTCGTCCGCGCCCTCGAGCGACGCGCCGTGGAGCCGCGCGACGTCCGCGAGGCTCGCCGCCCCGACCACCCGGGCCCCGGGCACGAGGCGCGCCTCCGCCACGTCGGCCGCCGGCACCACGACGTCCGGGAACCCGGCCGCGACCGCGGCCGCCACGGCGGGCAGGACGCCGCGCACGGGCTGGAGCCGGCCGTCGAGGCCCAGCTCGCCGAGGTGCACGACGCCGTCCGCCGCGCCCGCGGGCAGCACCTGGGCACCGGCGAGCAGCGCGACGGCGATCGCGACGTCGAAGCCCGTCCCGGACTTCGGCAGCGCCGCCGGCGACAGGTTGATCGTGACCTTGCGCTGGGGCCAGGCGATGCCCGACGACGTCACGGCCGCGCGCACGCGGTCGCGCGACTCGCTCAGCGCGGTGTCCGGCAGCCCGACGAGGACGAAGCCGGGGACGGACGCCGCGAGGTGGGCCTGCACCTCGACGACGTGGCCGGAGAGCCCGACGAGCGCGACCGCGCGCGTGGTCCCGAGCCCCATCAGGCGCTCACCCCGACGAGGTGCTCGACCCGTGCCGCGCCGGCGCGCGCCACGAGGACCGCGACGACGTCGATCCGGACCGACCGGGCGCGGACGTCGTGCGTCGCGAGCCACTCCCCCGTGAGCCGGCGCAGACGGCCGAGCTTCGCGGGCGTGACGGCCTGCGCCGGGTGCCCGAACCCCGTGCCGCGCCGGGTCTTGACCTCGACGGCCACGAGCACGTCGCCGTCGAGCGCGACGACGTCGAGCTCGCCGCGCGTCCCGCGCCAGTTGCGGTCGAGGAGCGTCCAGCCCGCCTCGACCAGGTGGGCCGCGGCCACCTTCTCCCCGTACCGCCCGACGGCGTCGTTCGCTCCCATGGGCTCACCTCCGCGGCCCACCGTGGGGCACGGCGCGGGAGCGGCGCCAGGGGCGCCGGGCGGCCTGTGGGACCGCCGTCAGCCAGTGGTCCTGTGCACGGCCACAAACGGCGTCAGAGCTGGAGCTCGGCCTTCGCGAGCTCCTCGACGTTGACGTCCTTGAACGTCACGACGCGCACGGACTTCACGAACCGCGCGGAGCGGTACACGTCCCAGACCCACGCGTCGGCGAGCCGCAGCTCGAAGTAGACCTCACCGGCGGCGGAACGCACCTGCAGGTCGACCTGGTTCGCCAGGTAGAAGCGGCGTTCGGTCTCCACCACGTACGAGAACAGGCCCACCACGTCGCGGTACTCGCGGTACAGCGCGAGCTCCATCTCGGTCTCGTAGTTCTCCAGGTCTTCGGCGCTCACGGCTCCATCATGGACCATCGGCGGCCACCGGACCGGACGGAGGGCACCGGTCAGCTCGTCGGCAGACCGGCCTCGGGGTCGAGCTCGAGCACGTCGACCGGGTCGCCGTACGCCGGGACGCCGATGCCCTCGTCACCGCGCTCGGGCAGGCGCCAGGACCGCCGGTGCTGCGGCGTCGGGCCGTGCTCGCGCAGGGCCTCGACGTGCGCCGCCGCCCCGTAGCCCTTGTTCTGGTCCCACCCGAAGGCGGGGTACTGGCGCGCCAGGCTCGTCATGAGGCCGTCGCGCTCGGTCTTCGCGAGCACGCTCGCGGCGGCGACCGACGCGCACTGCAGGTCCGCCTTGACGAGCGTGCGCACGCGCGGGTCGACGAGCCGGACGTCGTCGTGCGGGTCGAGGTCGAACGCCTCGAAGAGGTCCACCGCCGAGGGGCGGCTCAGCCAGTCGTGCTTGCCGTCGAGCAGGACCGCATCGACGTCGCCGACCGTCCGGCGCACCTGGGCGAGCGCACGGCGGCCCGCGAGCCGCAGCGCGCCCACGATCCCGTGCGCGTCGATCTCGGCCGGACCCGCGTGGCCCACCGCCCACGCGACGCACCACGACCGCGCGAGGGGCACGAGCGCCTCGCGCGCCGCCGCGGTGAGGAGCTTCGAGTCCGTGAGCCCGGGCGGGCACGGCTTCGTCGCGAGGTCGACGACCACGACCCCGACCGACACCGGCCCGGCGAGCGCGCCGCGACCGACCTCGTCCATCCCGGCGACGAGCCGCGCGCCGTCGCGCAGCATGGCGCGCTCCTGGCGCAGGTCCGGCCGACGACGCGCGGGTGCCCGGCGCGCCGGTGCCCGCGCGGGCTCCGGACGCGCGACGGCGTCGAGCGTCACGGCTCCACCTCGGGGACGTCGGCGAACACGTCGCCGGGGTTACGCAGCAGACCGACGTGCGACAGCGGCCACACCTTGACGAACGCCGTCCCCACGACGTTGCTCATCGGCACGAACCCGCCTCCAGGCTTGCCCGTGTTGTAGCGCGAGTCCAGGGAGTTCTGCCGGTTGTCGCCCATGACGAACAGCATGTCGGCGGGGACCGTGCGGTCGAACGCGTCCTGGCTGGGGATCGACCCCGGCTTGATGTACGTCTCGTCGATCGGCACGTCGTTGACGCTCACGCGGCCCTCGGCGTCGCAGCACACGACGTGGTCGCCCGGCACGCCGATGACGCGTTTGATGAGGTGCTCCCCCGTGTCCTGCGGCAGGAGGCCGACAAACGTCAGCGCCGCACGGACGGCCTCGGACACCGCGCTCTGGTCCTGAGGCTCCTGCGGCGGCAGCCAGCCGCCCGGGTCCTTGAACACGACGACGTCGCCCCGGTGCACGTCGAACGCGCCGGGCACGAGGCGGGACACCATCACGCGGTCGCCCTCGACGAGCGTGTCCTCCATCGAGGCGCTCGGGATGAAGAACGCCTGGACGAGGAACGTCTTGATGAGCAGGGACAGCACCAGCGCGCTGACCACGATGATCGCGGTCTCGCGCAGCAGCGACGACCTGCGCGGGCGCTCGCGCGGGGCGACCTCGTCCCCTTCGGCCGCGAGGTGCTGGCCGTGCGGGGGGCGCCCGTCGTCCTCGGGGCCGAGCGCCGCGCGCTCGGTGCCGGCGTCGGGGTGCGGGCCGCGGGGCGGGGCGCTGTCGGTCACGCGTTCACAATGCCACCTCGGGGGGCGATCCGGGAAACGGAACCGGCCCGCGGACAGCGCCCCCCGGGTACGCCGACGGCGGCCGTCCCGGGAGGGACGGCCGCCGTCGGAACGAGCGGAGCGGCGGTGTCGCCGACAGCCGATCAGCGGTTGGGCGCGGTCTCGCGCTTCTCCTTGATCTTCGCCTTCTTGCCGCGCAGCGCGCGCAGGTAGTACAGCTTGGCGCGACGCACGTCACCGCGCGTCACGACCTCGACGGACTCGATGGACGGCGAGTGCACGGGGAACGTGCGCTCGACACCCACGCCGAAGCTGATCTTGCGGACCGTGAACGTCTCGCGGACGCCGCTGCCCTGACGGGCGATGACGACACCCTGGAACGCCTGGACGCGGGAGCGGGTGCCCTCGACGACCTTGACGTTGACCTTGAGCGTGTCACCGGGGCGGAACTCCGGGACGTCGCTGCGCAGCGATGCTGCGTCGACGCTGTCCAGCGTGTGCATGGTGCTTCTCCTCGCCCGCCACAGGTCGGACGCGTGCTCGTGGCCCGGGCAGACCGGGCCGTCGTCGTATCGGTGGGGTGTGCCGTGCTGCGCGTGGACGGTCGTCGACCTCGCGGTCGTCGGGTCCGTCGTGCCAGTCCGCCCGAGGATCGGGCGCGGGCTCCCCTGTGGCAGAGGTCCGGGGCGGCACACACCGATCGACCATTCTGCCACACCCGTCGGCCCGGGCGGCAGTCCTCGCGGGCCGCGGGCGCGCGCCGGGAGGGTCCCCGCTCAGCCGTCGGCCGGGGCGGTGCGCTCCAGGTGGCCGTCGACGACGCCCCAGCCGGCCCCCGCGAGGACCTCCAGGTCGTGCCGGTCGAGCGCTGCGACGTCGAGCGCACGCACCATGTCCGGGCGGCGGCGGGCGGTACGACGCAGGGCCTGGTCCCGGCGCCAGCGCCGGATCCGGGCGTGGTGCCCGGACAGCAGGACGTCGGGCACCTCGAGGTCGCCCCACACGGGCGGCTTCGTGTAGACCGGGTACTCCAGGAGCCCCGCGGCCCCGTGCGACTCCTCGACGAGCGACTCCGGGTTGCCCACGACGCCCGGCAGCAGGCGCCCGACGGCCTCGATCATCACGAGCGCCGCGACCTCGCCGCCGTTGAGCACGTAGTCACCGATCGAGAGCTCGCTGACGCGCATCCCGGCGGCACGGTAGTGCTCGGCCACGCGCGCGTCGATGCCCTCGTAGCGTCCGCAGGCGACGACGAGGTGCTCCTCCGTCGCGAGCTCCTCGGCGGTGCGCTGGGTGAAGGTCGCGCCCGACGGCGTCGGCACGACCAGGTGCACCGCGCTCGCCTCTCCCGCGACCGCGTCGGTCGACAGACCGGACACGTCGTCGATCGCCCGCCCCCACACGTCGGGGCGCATGACCATGCCCGCGCCGCCGCCGAACGGCGTGTCGTCGACCGTGCGGTGCCGGTCCGTCGTCCAGTCGCGCAGGTCGTGGACGCGCAGGTCGAGGATCCCGGCCGTGCGGGCCTTGCCGACGAGCGACAGGTCCAGCGCGGCGAGGTAGTCGGGGAAGATCGTGACGACGTCGATCCGCACGTCAGGCCTCGCCGTCGGTGGAGGCGTCCTGCAGCCCGGGCCCGCCCGCCGCGTCGCCGGCGCTCGGCGCCGCGACCTCCAGGTGCTCCGCGTCCGACGCGAGCAGCCCGCCGGGCGGGTCGAGCACGACCCGGCCGCCGGCCACGTCGACGACCGGCACGATCTGCCGGACGAAGGGCACGAGCGTGCGGGCGCCGTCCGGCTCGCGCAGCACGAGGACGTCGTGCGCGGGCAGGTGCTCGAGGCCCTCGACGCGGCCCAGCACGCGGCCGTCCGTCCCCTCGGCGCGCAGCCCGGCGAGCTCGTGCGGGTACCACGCGTCCTCCTCGTCGGACGCCTCGGCCTCGACGACGAGCTCGACGCCGCGCAGCGCCTCGGCGCCCGTGCGGTCGCGCACGCCCTCGAACCCGACGAGCCAGCGGCCCTGGTGGACGCGCACGGTGGCGACGGTCAGGGGGCCGGCGTCGGCGGGCCGCGTCTCCAGACGCTCACCCACCGCGAGGCGTTCCTCGGGGTCGTCGGTGCGCAGGTCGAGGGCTACCTCGCCCCGCAGCCCGTGCGCCTTGCCGACGCGCGCGACGGTCAGCTCCATCGTCGTGACTCCTCGTGTGGTGCTGGATGGGACGGTGCACGCCGGTCCTCCGGCGACGGACGCAGGAAGGCCCGGCCCGCCGGTGGCGGGCCGGGCCTTGCCCGTCGCCCCTCGCGGGGCGTCGTCGGTGCGGGCCTCAGCGGCGGTCGACGTCCACGACGTCGACACGGACCGGCCCGTCGGTCGCGAGCGCGCCGACGACCGTGCGCAGGGCACGGGCGGTGCGCCCGCCGCGACCGATGACGCGGCCGAGGTCCTCCGGGTGCACCCGGACCTCGAGCAGGTCACCGCGACGCAGCGTCTTCGTGGCCACGCGGACGTCGTCCGGGTTGTCCACGATGCCGCGCACGAGGTGCTCGAGGGCCTCGGCGATCATCAGGCCTGCTCGTCGGCAGCGGCCTCGTCGGCCGCGTCGGCGGTCTCCTCGGCCGGAGCCTCGGTCTTCTTCTCGGCAGCCTTGGCCTTGACCTTCTCGGCGTCCGCGGCGGCGGCCTCGATGGCGGCGGTCGGGTCGACCTTCTCGCCCTTGACCTTGAGCGTGCCCTCGGCGCCGGGCAGGCCCTTGAACTTCTGCCAGTCGCCGGTGACCTTGAGGAGCGCGAGCACCTGCTCCGTCGGCTGCGCGCCGACGCCGAGCCAGTACTGGGCGCGGTCCGAGGTGATCTCGATGAACGAGGGCTCCTCGGTGGGGTGGTACTTGCCGATCTCCTCGATCACACGACCGTCGCGCTTGGTGCGCGAGTCGGCGACGACGACACGGTAGTACGGCGCACGGATCTTGCCGAGACGCTTCAGACGAATCTTGACGGCCACAGTGGTGGTCTCTCCTGGTTCTGGTTCGGGCGAACCCGCGATCGTCCCGTGGGGACAGGACGAGGAAGGGGTTCAGGACACGGCACGCGCCGGAGAGAGGGGCCGGGGCACGCCGAGTACCGGGACATTGTGCCAGACGGCGAGGGCATCGACCAACCTGCGGGCGGCGCCGGACCGCGTCAGGCGGCGGGCGCGACGATCTCGCCGCGCAGCACGACGGCGGTGGGGGCGCGCAGGACGCCGACATCCTTGCGCGGGTCCTGCGGGTAGACGACGAAGTCGGCCGACGCGCCCTCGACGAGCGACGTGTAGCCGAGGTACTCGCGGCCCTGCCAGCTCGCGGCCGCGACGACGGCGGCGTCGGGGATGCCCGCGGCGACGAGCTCGGCGCACTCGTCGGCGAGGCGGCCGTGCCCGATCGTCCCGCCCGCGTCGGTGCCGACGAGGATCTGGATGCCGGACTCGTACAGCGCCCGGGCCTGCTCGTACCGGCGCTCGTGCAGGCGCCGCATGCGGGCCGCGAACACCGGGTACCGGGCGTCCGCCTGGCGCGCGATGCTCTCGAACTGCCCGATCTGCAGCAGCGTCGGGGTGACCGCGACGCCCCGCTCGGAGATCTCGTACATGAGGTCGGGGTGGATCCCCGTCCCGTGCTCGATGCCGTCGACGCCCGCGGCGAGCAGCGACGGGATCACCTCGTCGGAGAACGCGTGAACGGTCACACGGGCGGCCTCCGCGTGCGCGGCCGCGACCGCCTCGGCGAGGACGTCGTCGGGCCACAGCGGCCGCAGGTCGCCCTGGGCACCGAGGTCGCGGTCGATCCAGTCCCCCACGATCTTGACCCACCCGTCGCCCTGGCGCGCCTCGCGGCGCACGGCCTCGGGGAGCTGGGCGACGTCGTCGAGCTCGAGCCCGTAGTGCCGCAGGTAGCGCTTGGGCCGGGCGAGGTGGCGCCCCGCCCGCACGAGGCGCGGCAGGTCGCGACGGCCGTGCACCCACCGGGTGTCGAGCGGCGAGCCGGCGTCGCGCACCAGGAGCACCCCGCTGTCCCGGTCCGTCAGCGCCTGCTCCTGCGCGGTCGTCGCGTCGACGGCGCCCTGGGCGCCCAGACCGACGTGGCAGTGCACGTCGACGAGGCCGGGCAGGGCCCAGCCCTCGAGCTCGACCATGTTGGTGCCCTGCGCCGACGGCCGGGTGAGGCTGATCCGCCCGTCCTTGACCCACAGGTCGCCCACCTCGCGGTCGTCGCCGACGATGACGTGGCCGCGGACGTGCAGCGTGGGGCCTTCCAGCGCGGACATGCGGCTCCTGGGTGAGGACGGACGGGACGGGGAGACGGCCCGGTCGGGGGCGCGGTGCGGCACCGGGCGGTGCCACGGACATAACCTAGCGCCCGGGCGGCTGCGGGTCGCACCCGGGCTCGAGGACGGCCGTCCGGGACGGCCGCGGCTCAGCGGCCGCCGAGCAGCTTCTCGAAGCCGGGCGGGAGCTGGAGGTCGTCCGGCGTCGGGGTGGACGGCGCGTCCGTGCCCCCCACGCCGAACGCGGAGCCCGACGGCGCCGCGGGACCCGTGAGCTCCCCCGCCGCGCGCGCGGCAGCCGCGCGCTCCTGCGCGGCTCGCTTCGCCGGGTTGCCCGACTTGCCCTTGACCTTGCGCTGCGGCGCCTGGCGGCCCCGCGCCTTCTTGCCGCCCATGCCCGGGAGGCTGCCCATGCCCGGCATCCCCGGCATCCCGCCGCCGCGGCTCATCTGCCGCATCATCTTCTGGGCGCCCGCGAAGCGCTCGAGGAGCTGGTTCACGTCGCTCGTCGTCACACCCGAGCCGCGGGCGATGCGCGCGCGCCGCGAGCCGTTGATGATCTTCGGATTGTCCCGCTCCGCGGGGGTCATCGACCGGATGATGGCCTCGATGCGGTCGACCTCGCGCTCGTCGAAGTTCTCGATGGCCTCGCGCATCTGGCCCATGCCCGGCAGCATGCCGAGCATCTTCTTCATCGAGCCCATGTTCTTCATCTGCTGCATCTGCACCAGGAAGTCCGCGAGCGTGAAGTCCTGCCCCGTGGCGACCTTCTCGGCCATCTTCGCGGCCTGCTCGGCGTCGAACGCCTTCTCGGCCTGCTCGATGAGCGTGAGGACGTCACCCATGTCGAGGATGCGCGACGCCATGCGGTCCGGGTGGAACGCCTCGAAGTCGGTGAGCTTCTCGCCCGTGGACGCGAACAGGATCGGGCGACCGGTGACCCCGCGGACCGACAGCGCGGCACCGCCGCGCGCGTCGCCGTCGAGCTTGGTGAGCACGACGCCCGTGAAGTCGACGCCCTCCTCGAAGGCCTTCGCGGTCGCGACGGCGTCCTGACCGATCATCGCGTCGATGACGAACAGGACCTCGTCGGGCTGCACGGCGTCGCGGATGTCCGACGCCTGCTGCATGAGGACGGCGTCCAGGCCGAGGCGGCCCGCGGTGTCGACGATGACGACGTCGTGCTGGCGCTGCCGCGCCGTCTCGACGCCCTCGCGCGCGACGGCGACCGGGTCGCCGATCACGTCGTCGACCTCGACGCCGCTCTGGTTGCCGGGGTGCGGCGCGAACACGGGGACGCCGGCGCGCTCCGCGACGACCGAGAGCTGGGTGACGGCGTTCGGGCGCTGCAGGTCGGCGGCGACGAGGAGCGGCGTGTGCCCCTGCTCGCGCAGGTGCAGGGCGAGCTTGCCCGCGAGCGTCGTCTTGCCCGCGCCCTGGAGGCCCGCGAGCATGATGACGGTCGGGGGCGTCTTGGAGAAGCGCAGCCCGCGGCTCTCGCCGCCGAGGATGCCGACGAGCTCCTCGTTGACGATCTTGACGACCTGCTGCGCCGGGTTGAGCGCCCCCGAGACCTCGGCCGAGAGCGCGCGCTCGCGCACGGTCGCGCTGAACTCGCGCACGACGGGCACCGCGACGTCGGCGTCGAGCAGCGCGCGCCGGATCTCCCGGATCGTCGCGTCGATGTCCGCCTCGGACAGCCGGCCCTTCGCACGCAGGTTCTTGAAGGTCGAAGTCAGTCGGTCCGACAGCGTGTTGAACACCGCGTCATCCTCACCAGTCGTCGGAAGTCTCGTGCGCGTCGGCCCTCCGTCGTCCCCGCTCCCCGGCAGACGTGGAGCGGGCACGGGACGGGCCGTCCGCGAGGGTCCAGCCTACCCGGCGGCGCCCGGTCCCCCCGGCACGGCGCCCAGCGCACGGAGCGTCTCGCCCACGAGGTCGTCCACGAGGCGCGCGCGCCATGCCGTCCACGCGCTCGGGCCGAGCGACGACGCGTCCGCCTCCGTGAGCGCGCGCAGCACCACGAGCAGGTCGGCGCGGTGGTCGACGGCGTCCGCGAGCTCCGCGACCGTCGCCGGGTCGTCGGGGTCCTCGCTCACGGCGAGGCGCGAGAGGGTGAGGTGGTGGCGCACGAGGCGCTCGACGTCGGCCACGACGTCCGGCTCGAAGCCCATGCGGCCGAGGATCGCGGGCACGAGCCGCGCGCCCTCGACGGAGTGGTCGGCGGCGCCGGCCCGCTTGCCGATGTCGTGCAGCACCGCGGAGAGCAGCAGCAGGTCGCTGCGCTCGACCTCCTTGCGGGCGCGCGCGGCGCGCGCCACGACCTCGACGAGGTGCCGGTCGACGGTGTGCCGGTGCACGGCCGCCCGCTGCGGCCGGTTGCGCACGCCCGCCCACTCGGGGATCCACGTCGTGACGACGCCCGCGAGGTCGAGCGCCTCCCACACCGCGACCTGGGCCTGGCCGGACCCGAGCAGGGCGAGGAACGCTGACCGCGCGGCGCGCGGCCACGGCTCCGGCAGGGCGGGGCAGCGCGCGAGGCTGGCGACGGACACGGGCGAGAGCGTCAGGCCCGTGCGCGCCGCGGTCGCCGCGGCGCGCAGCGACAGGAGCGGGTCCGACTCCGGGTGGGCGTCCACGGCGAGCACGAGCTCGCCGTCGTGCTCGACGAGCCCGTCGCCGACCGGCCGCAGCCGCGGCGCCGCGCGACGTCCCCGCACGAGCACCGGGCGCCGGGCGACCGACGGCCGCTGGAGCGCCTGGCGGGCCCGGCGGACCGTGGTGTCGAGCGCGTAGGAGATCTCGCGGCCCGCCGCGGCGAGGCTCGCGAGCAGCTCGTCGGGGTCGTCGTACCCGGACAGCGCGGCGACCTCGTCGAGGTCGGCGAGCAGCAGGCGGCTCGTGTGCCGACCGGTGACGACCTGGAGCGTGTCGCGGACGTCGAGCAGGTGGGAGTGCGCGCGGTCGACCGACCCGTGCGGGCGGTCGGTGAGCCAGGTCGCCGCGAGCGCCGAGAGCACGACCGCGTCCCGGATGCCGCCGCGCGACTCCTTGAGGTCGGGCTCGATGAGGTACGCGAGCTCGCCGGACCGCTCCGCGCGCTCGCGCGTCGAGGAGAGCAGGTCGGGCAGGCGGCGGCGCGACGCGGAGCGCCAGTCGGTGAGCACCGCGGAGGACGCGCGGTGCACGACGAGCGCGTCCCCCGCGACCGCGCGCACGTCGAGCCACCCGACGGCGGCGGGGACGTCCTTCGACGCCACCTGGCGGCACTGCGACAGGGAGCGCACCGCGTGGTCGAGGTCGACGCCCGCGTCCCACAGCGGGTACCAGAGCCGCTCGGCGACGCGCGCGACGTCGTCGGCGGTGTGGGTGCGGCCGTCGTGGACGAGGACGAGGTCGAGGTCGCTCGCCGGGCCCATGTCGCCCCGCCCGAGGCTGCCGACCGCGGCGAGCGCGAGCCCCTCGGGCGCGACGCCGTCGGTCGCCTCGAGCCAGAGGCCCGCGAGCGAGGACGTGACGAGGTCGACGACGGCGGCGCGGCGCGCGACCCCGCTGCGGCCCGGTCCGCTCATGGACCGCGCGACGTCGAGCATCCGCGCACGCAGGTCCCGCACCCCGTCGGGGTGCGGGACCTGCGTGCCGTGCTCTCCCGGCCCTGCCGGGCGCCCCGCCGATCCCCCTGCGACCCCGCCCGTGGTCGGGGTGTCGGCGTGGTGGGTCATCCGAGGGTCCGTCTCCTCACAGGGCGCCGGGGCCGTGCTCGCCCGTGCGCACCCGGGCGACGTCGTCCACGGTCACCGTCCAGACCTTGCCGTCGCCGATCTTGCCGGTCTGCGCCGCCTTGACGATCACCTCGGTGACCGCGGTGGCGTCGGCGTCGTCGACGAGGACCTCGATGCGGACCTTGGGGACCAGGTCCACCGTGTACTCGGCGCCCCGGTAGACCTCGGTGTGGCCCTTCTGGCGGCCGTACCCGCTGGCCTCGCTGACCGTCATGCCCCGCACGCCCGCGGCCTCGAGCGCCGACTTCACGTCGTCGAGCCGGTGCGGCTGGATGATTCCCGTGACGAGCTTCATGCCCGCACCTCCCTGATGACGCTGCCCTGCTGGATGGACTCGTACGCCGTCTCGCCGTGGACCGCGAGGTCGATGCCGCCGACCTCCGCGTCCTCGCTCACGCGCCAGCCCATCGTGACCTTGAGGATCAGGCCGATGACCGTCGTCGTGATCGCGGTGAAGACGATCGCGACGAGCGCGATGAGCACCTGGACGACGAGCTGCTGCGCGCCGCCCCCGAAGAAGAGGCCCGTGTCGGTCGCGAGGAAGCCGATCGCGACGGTACCCCAGAGCCCGGAGACGAGGTGGACGCCGACGACGTCGAGCGAGTCGTCGTAGCCGAAGCGGTACTTCAGGCCGACCGCGAGCGCGGAGAGCGCGCCGGCGACGAGGCCCAGGACGATCGACGTGACCGGGTTGAGCGCGCCGGCCGCGGGCGTGATCGCCACCAAGCCAGCGACGACGCCGGACGCGGCGCCGAGCGACGTGGCGTGACCGTCGCGGATCTTTTCCGTGACGAGCCAGCCGATGATGCCGGCCGCCGTGGCGCTCGTGGTGTTGATCCAGGCGAGGCCGGCCGTCTCGTTCGCGCCGAACGCCGAGCCCGCGTTGAAGCCGAACCAGCCGAACCACAGCAGGGCCGCGCCCAGCATGACGAACGGCAGGTTGTGCGGGCGCATCGGTTCGGTGCCGAAGCCCTTGCGCTTGCCGATGAGGAGCGCGAGCACGAGCGCCGCGACACCGGCGTTGATGTGGACGACGGTGCCGCCCGCGAAGTCGATCGGTGCGACCGTGGCGGCGCCGTCGGTCACCCCGAACACCTTCGCGGCGAGTCCGTTCTCGTTGGCCGAGAGGAAGCCGCCGCCCCACACCATGTGGGCGAGCGGGAAGTACGTGACCGTGACCCAGATCGCCGTGAACGTCAGCCACGTGCCGAACTTGACGCGGTCGGCGAGCGCACCCGAGATGAGCGCGACCGTGATGATCGCGAACGTCACCTGGAACGCGATGTCGACCACGTTCGGGTAGTTGCCGAGCGTGCTCGCGACGGCGCTGCCGTCGGCGTCCGTGATCGCCCCCGAGAGACCGAACTGCGCGAACGGGTTGGCGAACAGGCCACCCGTGCCGGCCTCGCCGTAGGACATGGACCAGCCCCACAGCACGTAGACGACGCCCACGACGGCCATCGCGCCGAAGGACATCATCATCATGTTCAGCACGGACTTGGCGCGGACCATGCCGCCGTAGAAGAACGCCAGTCCGGGCGTCATCAGGAGCACGAGGGATGCTGAGGTCAGCATCCACGCGGTCGCCCCGGTGTCCCACTCCATCGGATCATCTCCCCTCGCCGGCCGGGCGGCCGGTCGGGGACTACGGTGGTGCGGGCGGGTTTCCCCGGCGGTGTCGCCGCGTTACGCCGGCGTGACAAGGGCAGGCTGGACGTAAACGTTCGGTTTCGTCGCACCGCGCGGGCGCCTGGAGCGCGGCGCCGCGACCGTGCCGTGATCGCGCCGTGACACGACCGTGACCCGGCGGGGCGACCCGGACCGGCACCCGGCGGGGCACCCTGCCGGGCACTGCGGCCGGGCGTCGCGCCCGGCCGCGCCCGTGCCTCAGGCGCCGAGGAGCCCGTCGACGAACTGCTCCGGGTCGAACGGGGCGAGGTCGTCGGGCCCCTCCCCCAGGCCGACGAGCTTGACGGGCACGCCCAGCTCGCGCTGGACCGCGACGACGATGCCGCCGCGCGCGGTGCCGTCGAGCTTCGTCAGGACGATGCCCGTGACGCCCGCGACCTCGCCGAAGACGCGTGCCTGGTTGAGGCCGTTCTGCCCCGTCGTCGCGTCGAGCACGAGGAGGACCTCCGACAGCGGGGCCTCCTTGGTGATGACGCGCCGGATCTTGCCCAGCTCGTCCATGAGGCCCTGCTTGTTCTGCAGGCGCCCGGCGGTGTCGACGAGCACGACGTCCGCACCCTCGGTGCGGCCGCGGCGCACCGCGTCGAACGCGACCGCCGCCGGGTCGGCGCCGTCACGGTCGGACCGCACGGTCGGGACGCCGACGCGCGAGCCCCAGGTCTCGAGCTGGTCGGCGGCCGCGGCGCGGAACGTGTCGGCCGCGCCCAGCACGACGCTGCGGTCCTCGGCGACGAGCACGCGCGCGAGCTTGCCGACGGTCGTCGTCTTGCCGGTGCCGTTCACGCCCACGACCAGCACGACGGCGGGCACCGTCGACCCGTCCTCGGCGGTGCGCGGGGACGTCGCGAGCGAGCGGTCGAGCGTCGGGTCGACGAGCGCGACGAGCTCGGTCCGCAGGAGGTCGCGCACGCTCGCGGCGTCGCGCACCCCGAGGACGCGGACCTTGGTGCGCAGCGCGTCGATGAGCTCGCCGGCCGGCCCGGCGCCGACGTCCGCGAGGAGGAGGGTCTCCTCGAGCTCGTCCCAGTCGTCCTCGGTGAGGTGGTCCCGCGAGAGGACGGACAGCAGGCGGGCACCGAGCGGAGACCCGGAGCGCGCCAGGCGCTCGCGCAGCCGGACGAGCCGACCACCGACCGGCTCCGGGCGCTCGAGCGCGGGCGGGGCGGCGACGTCGGGCTCCGGCGGCGCCTCCACGGTCGCCGTGCCGGGCGGCGCCTCCACGGCGTCCGGCGCCGTCGCGGGGGGCGCGGCAGGGGCCGTGGGCGGGGGTTCGACGATGTCGCGGCGACCGCGGCGACGGACCGACACGGTCCCGGCGGTGACGAGGCCGACGACCAGGAGGACGCCGAGGACGATCCAGAGCGGGAGGAGGTCGTTCACCCCGGAAGTCTCTCAGACCGACGCGGTGCTCACGCCTCGGGAGGGCGCTCCCCCGGGTGCAGCGGGCGCACGCGCTCGCGCGCGCGGTGCAGGACGTCGGTGAGCTCCTCGGCGTCGACGTACGCGTTGGACGACACCTGCGTGGCCGTGAAGAAGTCGTCGATGCTCGTGTCCACCGGCCGCGGCATGCGCACGGTCGCGACGTGCTGGCCCGGGTTGTCGCCCCGGCGGCGACGCCGCCGCAGCCCCGAGCGGAAGTCGCGCCAGAAGGCGCGCATCCCCTGCTCGCCGTCCCGTCGGTCACCCGTCGCACCGGTCGACTGCGCCTCGGCGCGCGCGACGACGCTCGCGAACAGGAACACGACGGCGGCGACGCCGAGCGTGAGCCCCAGCCACACGAACATCCAGACCATGCCCTCCAGTATCCGGGCGCCGGAATGCGTCGCGACCGCAGCCACGCCGGGGCTCGGCGATCAGCACCACATCTTCACAAGGCCCGGAATTGCAACGATCCTGGAGGTTCCGCCCAGGTGCGGACGAGGCGGACGGACCGCCCCGCGCCGGTCAGGCGGAGACCTCCTCGCGCGCCTCGGACATGCGCTGGCTGATGACCGTCGTGACGCCGTCGCCGCGCATCGTCACGCCGTAGAGCGCGTCGGCGATCTCCATGGTGCGCTTCTGGTGCGTGATGACGATGAGCTGCGAGTCCTCCTGGAGCTCGCGGAAGATCTCGAGCAGGCGACCGAGGTTCACGTCGTCCAGGGCGGCCTCGACCTCGTCCATGACGTAGAACGGCGAGGGCCGCGCCTTGAAGATCGCGACGAGGAGCGCGACCGCCGTGAGCGAGCGCTCGCCGCCGGACAGCAGGGACAGGCGCTTGACCTTCTTGCCCGCGGGACGGGCCTCGACCTCGATGCCCGTGGTCAGCATGTCGTCCGGGTCGGTGAGGACCAGGCGCCCCTCGCCGCCCGGGAACATGCGGGCGAACACGCGCTCGAACTGCTCGGCGGTGTCGCGGTACGCGTCCGAGAACACCCGCTCGACGCGCTCGTCGATCTCCTTGACGATCTCCAGCAGGTCGGCGCGCGACTTCTTGAGGTCGGCCAGCTGGTCGGCGAGGAACTTGTGCCGCTCCTCGAGCGCGGCGAACTCCTCGAGCGCGAGCGGGTTCACCTTGCCGAGGCGGCCGAGGTCACGCTCCGCGGCACGCAGGCGCTTCTCCTGCTGGGCGCGGTCGTACGGGACCGTGCGGGGCTCGCCGTCGTTGGAGGGGACGGGGACCTCGCGGTGCGGGCCGAGCTCCTCGACCAGGACGGCCGGGTCGAGCCCGAGCTCGTCGACGCTGCGTGCCTGGAGCTGCTCGATGCGCAGCTGCTGCTGGGCGCGCGCCACCTCGTCGCGGTGCGCGACGTCGGTCAGCTCGCGCAGGCGCGCCGCCAGGTCGTCGACCTCGCGGCGCGCGGCGGTCACCGCGGTGTCGCGCTCGGCCCGTGCCGCCTCCGCGGCGTCCCGCTCCGCGCCCGCCCGGGCCAGCGACCGGTCGATCGCGGCGAGGGCGAGCGTCGCGCCGTCGCGCACCGCGGACGCTCGGCCCGCCTGCCGCACCCGCGCCGCCTCGCGCCGCGCGGCCCGCTCGCGCGCGTCGCGCTCCGCGGCGGCCGCCCGGGCCAGCGACTGGGCCCGGCCCGCGACCGCCCGCGAGCGCTCCTCGCTCGTGCGCAGGGCGAGCCGTGCCTCGGTCTCGGCCGTGCGTGCCGCCGAAGCACGTGCGAGGAGGCGGTCGCGCTCGGCGCTCGCCTCCGCCACCGCGTCCTCGGACTGCTCCGGCGCCGTCTCGGCGACCTCGAGCCGCTCGACGAGCCCGGCGAGCGTCTCGCGCGCGTCGTCGAGACCCTGGGACGCCCGCTCCAGCGACGCGCGCACGCGCTCGGCCTCCGCGGCGGCCGAGCGCGCGGTCGCCCCCAGGTGCCCGAGCTGCTCCGCGACCGCGGCGAGCTGCGCGTCGGACTCGTTGAGCCGGTCGAGCGTGTCCTCGTACCGGGCCCGCGCCTCCTGCGCCGCCTCGCGCGCGCCCACGAGCGCGAACCGGGCACGCTCGGCGCGGGCCGTCGCGTCGGCGTGCGCGGTGCGCGCCTCGTCGAGCGCCGACTGCAGGTGCAGCACGCTCGGCGCCGACGCCGACCCACCCCACGCGCGCGTCGTCGCGAGGAGGTCCCCGCCCCGCGTCACGACGGCGACGCCCGGGTGCCGCGCCACGAGCGCGCGCGCCTGGCCCAGGTCGTCGACGACGGCCACCCCCGCCAGCAGAGACCGCACCGCCTGGCCGACGCCCCCGGCGGCGGTGACGACGTCGACGGCCCAGCGCGCGCCGTCGGGCAGGTCGACGGCGGCGGGGCCCGGGCCGGGCTCCGCGGTCGCCACGACGAGGCCCGCGCGCCCGGCGTCCTCCGTGCGCAGGTACCGCAGCGCGTCGACCGCGGCGTCGACCGACTCGACCGCGACCGCGTCGGCGGCCGGGCCCAGCGCCGCGGCGACCGCGTCCTCGTATCCCGCCTCGACGCCGAGCAGGGCCGCGAGCGACCCCACGACGCCGACGCCGTCCGCCGCGAGCAGCGCGCCCGCGCCGTCCTTGCGGTCGAGGCTCAGCTCGAGGGCCTCGATGCGCGCGCTCCATGTCGCGCGCTCCTGGTCCGCGGCGGACGCGTCCGCCTCCAGGCCCGTCACGGCGGCGGTCGTGCGCTCGACCGCGTCCGCCGCGGCCTCGTGCTCGGCGTCGAGGCCCTCCTCGCCCTCCTCGGCGCCGACCACCTGGGTCTCGAGCACCGCGAACTCGGTGCGCGCCTGCGTGCCCCGGTGCTCGGCCTCCGCGAGCGACTCGCGCAGCCGCCCGATCTCGGCCTCCGCGGCCTCGATGCGCGTGCGCTGCGCCGCGACCTGCCCGGCGAGCCGCGCGAGACCCTCGCGGCGGTCCGCGGCACCGCGGAGCAGCGTCGCGACGGCCCGCTCCGCCTCCCCCGCGGCCTGCTCGGAGTCCTCCCGGTCGGCGACCGCGGCGGCGAGCGCGTCCCGCGCGCGGGCGACCTCCGCCTCGAGCTCCGCCTCGGTCGCGCGCACGCGCTCCGCCTGCGCCTCGAGCTCGTCCGGGTCCTGCCCGCGGGGCGCCGCCTCGGGGCGCCCGAGGAGACGCACGCGCTCCTCGGCGAGCGTGCGCGTGCCGCGCAGCCGCTCGCGCAGCGACGAGAGCCGGAACCAGACGTCGGTCGCGGCCCCGAGGGCGGGCGCGGCCTCCGCGGCCTCGCGCTCGAGCCGGCCGAGCGTGTCGCGCGCCGTCGCGAGCGCGCGCTCGACCTCCGCCTGCTGCGTGCGCAGGGCCGCCTCGTCGGCCATCTCCTGCTCGAGCGTCGCGGTGAGCTGGGCGAGGTCGTCGGCGAGGAGCCGGGCCCGCGCGTCGCGCAGGTCGGCCTGGATCGTCGCGGCCTTGCGCGCGATCTCCGCCTGCCGCCCCAGCGGGCCGAGCTGGCGCCGGATCTCCGTCGTGAGGTCCGCGAGCCGCGTGAGGTTGGCCTGCATCGCGTCGAGCTTGCGGAGCGCCTTCTCCTTGCGCTTGCGGTGCTTGAGGACGCCCGCGGCCTCCTCGACGAAGCCGCGGCGGTCCTCGGGCGTCGCGCGCAGGACGGCGTCGAGCTGCCCCTGGCCGACGATCACGTGCATCTCCCGGCCGAGGCCCGAGTCGGAGAGGAGGTCCTGGATGTCGAGCAGGCGGCACGCGCTGCCGTTGATCGCGTACTCGGACCCGCCGCTGCGGAACAGCGTGCGGGAGATCGTCACCTCGGTGTAGTCGATCGGCAGGGCGCCGTCGGTGTTGTCGATCGTCAGGGACACCTCGGCGCGCCCGAGCGGGGGCCGGCCCGACGTGCCGGCGAAGATGACGTCCTCCATCTTGCCGCCGCGCAGGGTCTTGGCGCCCTGCTCCCCCATCACCCACGCGAGCGCGTCGACGACGTTCGACTTGCCCGAGCCGTTCGGCCCGACGACGCACGTCACGCCGGGCTCGAAGCTCAGCGTCGTCGCGGACGCGAACGACTTGAAGCCGCGCAGCGTCAGGGTCTTGAGGTGCACGGACCCGAGCCTAGTGCGGCGCTCCCACGATCCTGCGGACGTCCGCGACCGGCCGTGGCGGACCGCGCACACCGCGGCGGGCACGCGAACGCCCCGCCCCGGAGGCCCGGGACGGGGCGGACGTGCGCGTGCGGGTCAGCCGAGCTCGGGGAACCAGAGCGCGATCTCGCGCGCGGCGGACTCGGGCGAGTCCGACCCGTGCACGAGGTTCTGCTGGACCTTGAGGCCCCAGTCGCGGCCGAGGTCGCCGCGGATCGTGCCGGGCAGCGCCTCGGTCGGGTTGGTCGCGCCGGCGAGCGAGCGGAAGCCGGGGACGACGCCCTGGCCCTCGGCCACGACCGCGAGGATCTTGCCCGAGAGCATGAAGTCGACGAGCGGCTGGAAGAACGGCTTGCCCTCGTGCTCGGCGTAGTGGGCGGCGAGCAGCTCGGGCGTCGCGTCGAGCAGGCGCACGGCGGCGAGCGTGTAGCCCTTGGCCTCGACGCGCCGGAGGATCTCGCCGGACAGGCCGCGGCGGACGCCGTCGGGCTTGACGAGGATGAGGGTGCGCTCGATGGTCTCGGTCAGTGCGGGTGCGACGTCGGTCATGGTCGCCGAGCCTACCGGCCGCGGGCCCGTGCGCCGCGCCCGGCGGGCGGCCGCCCGGCCGCGTGCGCGCCGCGCCGTCAGCCGGCGTTGGGCGCGGTCTCGGGGTGCTCGGCGTCGTAGGCCGCGCGCTCGCGGTCGATGCGCCCGCCGAGGCGGATCGAGACGATCCACAGGACGACGAAGAGGCCGCCCACGAGGAACATCATGGGCACCACCAGCCCGAGCGCGAGCACGGGCACCTGGACCACGGACCCGGCGACGTACCCGCCGGGCGTGCCCACCATGCGCGACAGCACGACGAGCACGACGGCGAGCACCCCGCCCACGACCCAGATCGACGTCGCGGAGGGCAGCTCAAGCGGGCCGCGCGAGTACGGCACGTCGCGCAGGCCGTAGGCCACGAGCGTCGCGAACACGACGAGGAACGCCTCGAGCAGGAGCGTGGTCGACGCGAACTGGACCTTCGCGGGCTTCTTGGGCTTGATGCGGTCGCCCGGGGACGGGCGCACCGGGCCCGCCGCGCGGCCGTGGCGGGACGGCTGCGCGGCGGGCTGCGACGGCGAGGTGCTCACCCGGTCAGGATACCGGCGCGCCGTCGCGGTCCCGGCTCCCGGGGCGCTCGTCGTCCGGTCCCCGGCCGCCCGCGGGCACGACGACCGCGGCGCCCTCAGCCTCGCCGGTCGCGGGGGCGTCCTCGCGCAGGTCGCCGTGGTCGGCGACGGCCTCGCCGCGCGCGACCATCCCGGCGACGTCGGAGAGCTTGACCTCGCGCAGGAACAGCGCGAGCACGAACCCGACGAGGACGAGCGGGACCAGGTACCAGAACGCGGGGGCGAGCGCGTCGGTGAACGCGTCGACGACGCCCGTGTGGATCGGCTCCGGGAGCTGCTGCACCATCTCGGGCGTGAGCGAGGAGCCCTCCGCGCCGGCGGGGGCCGCACCTCCGGGCACGCCCGCGAAGACGCCCTCGAGGTTGTCGGCGAGCCGCGACGTGAAGATGGTGCTGAACAGCGCCGTCCCGACGGCCGCGCCGATCTCGCGGAAGAAGTTGTTCGCGCTCGTGGCGGTCCCGATCTCGTGCGGGTCGACCGAGTTCTGCACGGCGAGCACGATGGTCTGCATGACGAGGCCCATCCCGGCGCCCATGACGAAGATCATTGCGCCGAAGAGCCACATCGACATGTCGCCCGTGATGCGCGTGAGCCAGACCATCCCCGCCGCGGTGATCGCGAGACCCACCACCGGGTAGATCTTGTACCGCCCGGTCTTGGTGATGGCGATACCGGACCCGATGGCCGTGATCATGACGCCGACCATCATCGGGAGCATGAGGAACCCGGACTCGGTGACCCCGGCACCCGTGGACATCTGCAGGAACGTCGGCAGGAACGCGAGCGCCGAGAACATGCCCATGCCGAGCACGAGACCGATCAGCGTCGCGATGGTGAAGGTCCGGTTCTTGAACAGGTGCAGCGGGAGCAGCGGCTCCTCGGCGCGGTTCTCGACGAGGACGAACGCGACGACCGACACCACGACGGCCGCGACGAGGCCGAGCAGCCACGGGTCGGACCAGTCGTAGCCGGACGACGTCGTCAGCGACTCCCAGCTCGTGACCAGGACGATGCCGGACGTCGCGACGACGAGGAAGAAGATGCCCGCGACGTCGATCTTGCGGCCCGCGCGGTGCGAGGGGAGCTTGAGCGCGACCCACGCCACGACGAACGCGGCGACGCCGATGGGCACGTTGATCCAGAACGCCCAGCGCCAGCCCGGGCCCTCGGTGAACCAGCCGCCGAGGAGCGGCCCGATGACCGCGGCGATGCCGAAGAGCGCGCCCATGGGGCCCATGTACTTGCCGCGGTCCTTGGCGGGGACGATGTCGGCGATGATCGCCTGCGACAGGATCATCAGGCCGCCGCCGCCGAGGCCCTGCACGCCGCGCCAGGCGACGAGCTCGGGGAACGACTGCGCGAACCCGGCGCCGGCCGACGCGACCGTGAAGAGGCCGATCGCGACGAGGAACGGCCAGCGGCGGCCCCAGAGGTCGCCGAACTTGCCGTAGAGCGGCATGACGATGGCGATCGCCAGGATGTAGGCCGTGATGACCCAGCCCTGGTGCTCGACGCCGTGGAGCTCGCCGACGATCGTCGGCATCGCGGTGCCGACGATCGACTGGTCGAGCGAGGACAGGAACATCGACGCCATGAGCGCGCCGAAGATCACCCACACGGTGCGCGGGGTGAGCACGACGAGCGGCTTGCCGCCGTCGACGGGCGGTGCTGCGGTGGAGGAGGCCATGAGGATCCGGTTCGGTCGGGACGGGCGGGCGCGCGCCGACGGGCGCGGCCCGTCGTCGGGTGGAGGCTGGAGGTGCGGCCGGTCGGGTGGGGGCCCGAGCCGGTGGAGTCCTCGCGCGGAGCGAGGGGTGCGGTCAGGTGGCCGCGGGATCGGGGGCGCGCGTGTCGCGGAGCAGCGCGCGGAGCTGGTCGACGACGCCCGGCAGGTGGTCCACCGGCTCGCCCTCCCGGCCCCGCTGCTGCCACTCGACCGTGCTCGCGCGCAGGAGGCTCATGACGACGAGCGCCAAGAGCTCGGGGTCCGGGACGAACGGCCGGACCGCGCGACGTGCGACGAGCATCTCGACGAGCTCCGCGCGGTGGCCCTCGACCCACGCGACGTGCCGCGCGACGAGGTGCGGCTCGCGCTGCACGAGCTCGAGCGTGCGCGCCATGCGCTCGGGGGTGACGACCTCGTGCGCGAGCACGTCGGCCACCACGACCTCGAGGTCGTCGAGGAGCGCGCCCGTCGGGCCGCCGGCGACGAAGGCCGCGACGACGTCGGGTCGGACCGAGAAGTCCTCGAGGCCGAGCACGGCGTCGTCCTTCGCGGGGAAGTAGTTGAAGAACGTGCGGGGCGAGACGCCGACGGCCGCGCAGATGTCCTCGACCGTCACGGCGTCGAGGCCGCGGTCGAGGACGAGGGTCTGCGCGGCGTCGACGAGGGCCTCGCGGCGCGCGCGCTTCTTGCGCTCCCGCAGCCCGCCCGGCGACGGCGCGACGCACGCCGCCGCCCGCTCGGCCACGGAGGGGCGATCGGGCACGTCAGGCGGAGTCGTCGGCACGAGGACCATTCTTGCATCCTCTGCAATTTTGCATCAACTGCAATATCGGGTGACGGAGGTCACACCGGCGTGGGCGTCAGACCTCTCCGAACCCGCTCTCCACGGCCTCGACCACCGCGCGCACGGCGTCCGCGGCCTGCGGGCCCTCCCCCGTGACCGTGAGCTCCTGCCCGCCGGTCGCGCCGAGCTTCATGAGCTCGAGGACGCTCGCCCCGTTGACGCCGTCGATCGCGACGCTCGCGTCGAACCCCGCGACCAGGCGCGCGAGCACCGCGGCGGGCCGGGCGTGCAGGCCGAGCGGGTTGCGCAACGTCACGACGGCGCGGGCCTCCCCCGCCGGCGGGGCGCCGTCCGCAGGGTTCTCCTCCCCCGCCTCCGGTGCCGCGGCGGGGACGGCGAACGTGCCGCCCGCGTGCTCCGCGGACGCGAGGACCTCGGCCACGTCGCCGCCGCCGTGCGCGGTGACGGCCGCCGCGACGGCGCCCTCGACGAACGGCGCGTCCGCGAGCAGCACGCGCCCGTCGAAGCCGTCCTCCAGGTCCAGCACCGACTCGACCGTCATCACGGCCGAGCCCAGGTCCGCGAGCACGACGACGCCGTCCGCGACGCGCAGCGCCTCCTCGATCGCCCCGGAGACGCGGTCGTAGCTCGTGCCGAGGCCGCCGTCGTCCGTCCCGCCCGCCGCGAGCAGCAGGACGCCGGGCGCCATCTGCGCGGACAGCTCGACGGCCCCCTGCGCGAGGCGCTGCGAGTGCGAGACGAGGACGAGCGCGACCCGGGCCCGCGTGCCGACCGGTCCGGCCACGCCGCTCACGCCGCCGCCGCGTCGCGCGCGGCCTCGAGCAGGATCGCGGTCGACGTCGCGCCCGGGTCCTGGTGGCCCGCGCTGCGCTCGCCGAGGTAGCTCGCCCGGCCCTTCGTCGCCACGAGCGGCACGGTCGCCTCGGCGCCCTCGCGCGCGGCCCGGGCGGCGGCCGCGAGGACGTCGGCCGTCGAGCCGCCGGCGTCGGCCGCGGCCTCCGCCGCGTCGACCGCGGGCTGCCAGGCGTCGACCATGGTCTTCTCGCCGACCTGCGCCTTGCCGCGCGCGGAGATGCCCTCGAGCGCGCCCTCGAGCAGCGCCACGACGCCGTGCGCGTCGAGCTCCGCGAGACCGGTCACCTTCGCGGCACGGAGGTACGCGGTCCCGTAGAGCGGGCCCGAGGCGCCGCCGACGGACGACATGAGCGTCGTGGCCACGAGCTTGAGCACGTCGCCGATCTGACCGGGCGGCTGGTCCCCGGCGGCCGCCCCGTCGAGCTTGGCGACCACCGCGCGGAAACCCCGGTCGAGGTTCTCGCCGTGGTCGCCGTCACCGATCTGGCGGTCCAGCTCCGTCAGCTCGTCCCGTGCCGCCGCGATCCGCTCCGCGCTCAGCCGGGTCCATCGCTCGGCCCAGGCCACGTCCAGCGTCATGCCCCACCTCTCCTCGCCGTCGAGCCGGCGGTGCGCCGGCTCCCGGAGACTGCACGAAAGGGCACCCGCTCACCAGCGCAGCGCGGCCGTGTGGACGGGAGCGTCCCACAGGGCGGTGAGCTCGTCGTCCAGGCGCAGCACGGTGACCGACGCACCCTGCATCTCCAGCGACGTGACGTAGTTGCCGACGAGCGAGCGCGTCACGCGTACGCCGCGCCCTTCGAGCAGCCTCCTAGCCTGACGATAGACGACGTACAGCTCGGACAGCGGGGTACCGCCCATTCCGTTAACGAACAGCAACACGTCCTCGCCGTCGGCGAGGCCCAGGTCGTCGGCCACGGGATCGACCAGCCGCTGCGTGATCTCGTCCGCCGACGCGAGCGGGATCCGGTGCCGCCCGGGCTCGCCGTGGATCCCGATGCCGATCTCGACCTCGTCGTCGCCGAGGTCGAAGCTCGGCCGACCCACGTGCGGCACGGTGCACGCCGTGAGGGCGACGCCCATCGAGCGCACGTTCGCCACGACGCGCCCGGCGATCTCCGTCACGGTCCCGAGGTCGTCACCGCGCTCGGCCGCCGCGCCCGCGATCTTCTCGACCGCGACCGTCCCCGCCACGCCGCGCCGGCCCGCGGTGTAGAGCGAGTCCTCGACCGCGACGTCGTCGTTGACGAGGATGCTCGTGACCTGGGTGCCCTCGGCCTCGACGAGCTCGACCGCCGTCTCGAAGTTCAGCACGTCGCCCGTGTAGTTCTTGACGATCGCGAGCACGCCGGCGCCCGAGTCGGCGCCGAGGATCGCCGGGACGATCTGGTCGGGCGTCGGCGAGGTGAACACGGCGCCCGGCACCGCGGCGTCGAGCATCCCCGGCCCGACGAAGCCCGCGTGCAGCGGCTCGTGGCCCGAGCCGCCGCCCGAGACCAGCCCGACCTTGCCGGCCACCGCGCCGCCGGCGCGCGACACGTACGGGGGCGCGAGGTGCACCTGCACGAGGTCGGCGTGCGCCTGGCCGAAGCCCTCGAGGGACTCCGTCACCGCGTCCTGGGGATCGTTGAGCAGCTTCTTCACCGGTCATCCCTCCATCGGTCCGTGCGCCCGGTCCTCCGGGCGCCGACAGCCCCCGCGACGTCGGCAGGGCGCGCCCGGCGCGCCCGCCGCCGTCGTCGCCTCCATCAAACACCCGGCCGCCGCGCGCCGCGCGGCGTCCGGGCGTCAGCCGCGACCGAGCAGGACGCGCGCGTCGGCCACCGTCACGACCGAGCCCGTGACCAGGACGCCCGTGCCCGTGCCGACGCCCACGGCGTCGTCGCGCTCGACGAGGTCGACCGCCACCTGGAGCGCCTCGTCGAGGCGCTCGGTGCTGTGCACGCGGTCCTCGCCGAAGACGTCGGCCGCGAGCTCGGCGAGCTCCGTCGGGTCGGCCGAGCGCTCCGAGCTGTTGCGCGTCACGACGATCTCCGCGAGCACCGGCTCGAGCGCCGCGAGGAGCGGCTCGGCGTCCTTGTCGGCCATGATCGCGACGACGCCGACGAGGTGGCGCAGGTCGAACGCCTCGCCGAGCGCCGTCGCGAGCGCCTCGGCCCCCGCGGCGTTGTGCGCCGCGTCGACGAGGACGGTCGGGCTGGACCGCACGACCTCGAGCCGGCCCGGCGACGTGACGTCCGCGAACGCCGCCTCGACGAGCGTGCCGTCGAGCGCACGGCCGCCGAGGAACGCCTCCACCGCGCCGAGCGCGAGCAGCGCGTTGTGCGCCTGGTGCTCGCCGTGCAGCGGGAGGAACACCTCGGTGTAGAGCGCCGCGGGCGTGCGCAGGTCGAGGAGCTGGCCGCCGACCGCGACCTGGCGCTCGGCGACGTCGAGGTCGACGCCCTCGCGCAGCAGGCGGGCGCCGACGCGCTCCGCCCGGGCCCGCAGCACCTCCTCGACCTCGGGGCGCTGCGCCGCCGAGACGACGGTCGCGCCCTCCTTGACGATGCCCGACTTGACCGTCGCGATCTCCTCGAGCGTGCTCCCGAGCCACCGCTCGTGGTCGAGCGCGACGGGCGTCACGACGGCGACCTCCGCGTCGACCACGTTGGTCGAGTCCCACTCGCCGCCCATGCCGACCTCGACGATCGCGACGTCGACGGGCGTGTCCGCGAACGCGGCGAACGCCACGCCCGTGAGGACCTCGAAGAAGCTCAGCTGCGACTGCCCGGTCTCCGCGAGCTCGGCGTCGACGACCTGCACGTAGGGGTAGACGTCCTCCCACACCTCGACGAACCGGCGCGGCGAGAGCGGCTCGCCGTCGACGACGATCCGCTCGGTGACGCTCGTCAGGTGCGGGCTCGTGAACAGGCCGGTGCGCAGGCCGTGCTCGCGCACGAGGCGCTCGGCGACGCGCGCGGTGCTCGTCTTGCCGTTGGTCCCGGTGAGGTGGATCGTCCGGAACGCGTGCTGCGGGTCGCCCAGCAGCTCGAACAGGCGCCGCACCCGGTCGATCGTCGGGTCGAAGTCGTGCTCGGGGGCACGGGACACGATGTGCTGGTAGACGCGCTCGAGGTCCGCCTGCGCGGCGGCGTCCTCCGCCGCCGCGCGTGCGTCCTTCGCGCTCTGCCGTCGCGCGGCGCCGGGGTCCTTGCGCGGGGCGCTCACAGGATCACCGCCGTGTCCGGGACGGTGCCGTCGGCCTTCTCGACGCGCACGGAGCGCACGTCGGTCGGCGACGTCTCGACGACGACCTCGACCGCGAGCGTCTCGCGCGCGACGAGGTCGCGGTGCTCCTCGACGGCCGCGAGCCACTCGCCCGGCACGTCGAGCGAGAGCCGGATGCGGTCGGCGACGTCGAGCCCGGCGGCCTTGCGCGCGTCCTGCACGTCGCGGATCACGTCGCGTGCGTAGCCCTCGGCGAGCAGCGCGTCGTCGAGCGCGAGGTCGAGGACGGCGAACCCGCCGCTCGCGAGCACCGCGGCGGCGACGCTCGGCGCCTCGCCCTCGGCGACGCCGCGGTCGGCGACCACCGTCGTCAGCTCGTACTCCGCGGGCAGGAGCGCGACGTCGCCGTCGTCCGTCGTCACGACGACCTCCCCGGCCTCGTCCACGCGCCACGCACCGGCCTTCGCCGCCTTGATGACGGCCTGGACCCCGCGGCCCAGGCGCGGGCCCGCGGCGCGGGCGTTGACCGCGAGGCGCTGCGTGATGCCGAAGCGCTCCGCGGCGTCCGAGTCGGTCGGCTCGAGCTCGACGGCCTTGACGTTGAGCTCGCGCGCCAGCAGGTCCGTGTACGGCGCGAGCGCCCCCGGGTCGTCCACGACGACCGTGAGCCGCGCGAGCGGCTGGCGCACCCGGAGCTGGTGCGCCTTGCGCAGGCCGAGCGCGGCCGACGCGACGGCGCGGACCTCGTCCATCGCGGCGACGAGCGCCGGGTCGGCGACGAGGGACGCGTCCGGGACGTGACGCACGGCCACGGCGGACGAGCCGTCCTCGCCGACGAACCGCTCGCCGACCTCCTCGGTGGACGCCGGCCAGTCCGTGAGGTGGACCGAGCGCCCGCCGGTCAGGCCGCGCCACACCTCCTCCGCGAGCAGCGGGGCGAGCGGCGCCATGACGCGCGTGAGCGTCTCGAGCGCCGTGTACAGCGTGTCGAACGCGTCGGCGTCCTCCGCCCAGAACCGGTCGCGCTGGGTGCGCACGTACCAGTTGGTCAGGACGTCGAGGTGCTCGCGCACGGTCTCGCACGCGCCGGCGATGTCGTACGCGTCGAGCTGCCCCGTGACGCGCACGACGAGGTCGTGGGTCCGGGCGAGCAGGTAGCGGTCGAGGGCCGGGAGCCCGGCCACGCGCTCGGGGGCCACCTTCTGCGCGACGTACCCGGCGGGCTCGACGGGCTCGCCCGCCCGCGCCTGAGCCTTCGACGTGTTCGCGTACAGGGTGAAGAAGTAGTACGTGCTCCACAGCGGCAGCAGCACCTGGCGCACCGCGTCGCGGATCCCGTCCTCGGTGACGACGAGGTTGCCGCCGCGCAGGATGGGCGAGCTCATGAGGAACCAGCGCATCGCGTCGGAGCCGTCGCGGTCGAAGACCTCGTTGACGTCCGGGTAGTTGCGCAGCGACTTGCTCATCTTGCGGCCGTCGGAGCCCAGCACGATGCCGTGCGAGACGGCCGAGCGGAACGCCGGGCGGTCGAACAGCGCGGTCGCGAGCACGTGCAGCGTGTAGAACCAGCCGCGCGTCTGGCCGATGTACTCGACGATGAAGTCGCCGGGGTTGTGGTGCTCGAACCAGTCGGTGTTCTCGAACGGGTAGTGCACCTGCGCGTAGGGCATGGACCCCGAGTCGAACCAGACGTCCATGACGTCCTCGACGCGGCGCATGGTCGAGCGGCCCGTCGGGTCGTCCGGGTTGGGGCGCGTGAGGCGGTCGACGAACGGCCGGTGCAGGTCCGGCTCGCCCTTCTCGTTGCGCGGGAGGGTGCCGAAGTCCCGCTCGATCTCGGCGAACGAGCCGTACACGTCGACGCGCGGGTGCTGCGGGTCGTCCGAGCGCCACACGGGCACCGGGCTGCCCCAGAACCGGTTGCGCGTGATCGACCAGTCGCGCGCGTTCTCCAGCCACTTGCCGAACTGGCCGTGCTGGATGTGGTCGGGCGTCCACGAGATCTGCTCGTTGAGCTCGACCATGCGGTCCTTGAACTTCGACACCGCGACGAACCACGACGACACGCCCATGTAGATGAGCGGCTTGCGGCAGCGCCAGCAGTGCGGGTAGGAGTGCGCGTACGACTCACGGCGCAGCAGCACCGTGCCGGGGCTCGTCGCGCCGAGCGGGAGGTCCGGCGTCTCCTCCCCCTGCGCGGCCGCGGCGTCGTGGCGCGTGCGGCCCTTGAGGTGGTCGATGATGAGCGCGTTCGCGTCGAAGACCTGGAGGCTCTCGTAGTCGACGACGGGGAAGACGAACTTGCCGTCGGACGCGACCGGCAGCACCGGCTCGACGCCCTCGCGGTCGGAGACGACCTTGTCCTCCTCGCCGAACGCGCCGGCGTTGTGCACGAGACCGGTGCCGTCCGTGGTCGTGACGAAGTCGGCCTCGACGACCCGGTGCGCACCGGCGTGCCCGGCGAAGTAGGAGAACGGCGGCGTGTACGACCGCCCGACGAGGTCGGCGCCCGTGAGCCGCTCGACGACCTGCGTCGTCACGTCCTCGACGCCCTCGTCGGCGAGCTCGCGCGCGTACGCCTCGAGGCGCTCCGCGGCGATCACGTAGCGCTCCTTGACGCCCGTGAACGACGACTCCACGACGACGTACTCGACGTCGGGGCCGACCATGACGAACAGGTTGGACGGCAGCGTCCAGGGCGTCGTCGTCCAGATGAGCGCGAGCTCGCCCGTCTCGAGCCGGAAGCCGACGGTGACCGCCGGGTCCTGGCGGACCTGGTACACGTCCTCGTCCATGCGCAGCTCGTGGTTGGACAGCGGCGTCTGGTCGTTCCAGCAGTAGGGCAGCACGCGGAAGCCCTCGTAGACGAGGCCCTTGTCGTAGAGCTGCTTGAACGCCCACAGGACCGACTCCATGAACGTCGGGTCGAGCGTCTTGTAGTCGTGCTCGAAGTCGACCCAGCGCGCCTGGCGGGTCACGTAGTCCTGCCACTCGCTCGTGTACTTGAGCACCGACGCGCGGCACGCGTCGTTGAACCGCTCGATCCCCAGCTCGAGGATCTCCTCCTTGGTCTTGATCCCGAGCTGGTCCATCGCCTCGAGCTCGGCGGGCAGGCCGTGCGTGTCCCAGCCGAAGCGACGCTCGACGTGCTTGCCGCGCATCGTCTGGTAGCGCGGCACGACGTCCTTCGCGTAGCCCGTGAGCAGGTGCCCGTAGTGGGGCAGGCCGTTGGCGAAGGGCGGGCCGTCGTAGAACACGAACTCGTTGCTGCCGTTCTCCCCGGCGGGGTTGCGCTCGACCGAGGCGCGGAACGTGTCGTCCGCCTCCCAGTAGGCGAGGACCTCGCGCTCGATCGCGGGCAGGTCCGGGGAGGCGGGGACGCCGAACGCGGCTCCGGGGTGCGCGTCGGCGGCGGACGAGGGTGCGCGGTGCAGCGGGTAGGCCATGGTCTCGAGGACTCCGGTGAGGTAGCGGTCGGCGGGGTGTCCGCCGTGGTGGTACGGGTCGGTCGTGCTCTCCTGCGAGGACGACTCCCCCACCTGGGGCGGGTTCGCCGCGGTACCACCTCGCTTGCCGGCGCCGTGCCCGCAGGTGCCCGACGGCGTCGGGCACCACGGGCGGTCGCCGACCGCTCGTCGCAGGCTGTGACGGGCCCACCCGTCCGGGTCTAGTGAGGACCTGCCGCGGGCCGTCAGGCCTGCCCCGCGGCGGGGTTCCCGTTCTTCCGGAGGCTCGCCGGTGATGGCCGGGTCGACGCCTGTGCCTCCATGGTAGCCGCCGTCCGGCGGCGCGCGGTGTAGGCGTCGATGTCGCGCGCGACGAGCCACTCGAGCGTGAGCGGCGGTCCGGCGGCGGCCGACGGGGCGGGAGCGGCGGGGAGGGCGGGTGCCGACGACGGCACCGTGGTCGGGCGGTAGCGGGGGAAGTGCGGGGGAACGTACATGGTGGTCTCGCGTCCTGTGCTCGGCTGGCGTCCGTGGGTGCAGACCCGGTCGTGGCGTCGGACTCATCGCTGAGCCGCGGCGCGGGACCGGCGACCGTCACGCCCCGTCGCAGGGAGGGAGGGGCGGGAGGCTGCTCGCGGACACCAGGTCGAGGCTGCGCAGGGCGCCGCGAGCCCTCAACAACAGGTGGCGATGAGGACCCGCGGGCGCGCGAGGACGAGCGGGCTGCTCGTGGGGCGCGCGGAGGTCACCCGCACATGGTGCCAGCACGCCCGTCGCGGGACAACCTCCGGTCCCCCGGAACCCCTCGCCTGCTCCCCTGTCTCCGGCAGGGGCCGGGCCGGTCACCGGACGCGGACGGCGACCTCGTGCCAGCCCGAGGCGCCGTCGGGCGCGGGCGGGGCGACGTCGGCCGTCTGGGTGCGCCCGTCCGCGTCGGTCGCGCGGACCGTCAGCCGGTGCTCCCCCGGCGTCGCGTCCCACGCGTACGACCACTGCCGCCACGTGTCCGGGCCGACCGTCGCGGCGAGCGTCGCGGCGCGCCACGGGCCGTCGTCCACGCGCACCTCGATGCCCTCGACGCCCGTGTGCTGGGCCCACGCCACGCCCGCGACGACGACGTCCCCCGCGTCCACGGCCGCGCCGTCGCGCGGCGTGTCCACGCGCGACGCGAGCTTGATCGGCCCGCGCTCCGACCACCCGCGCGTGGACCAGTAGGCGACGTCGTCGGCGAAGGTCGTGACCTTGAGCTCGGTGACCCACTTCGTCGCGGACACGTAGCCGTACAGCCCGGGCACGACGAGCCGGGCGGGGAACCCGTGCTCGGCCGGCAGCGCCTCGCCGTTCATCCCGACGGCGAGCAGGCTCGCCCGGTCGGGGTCGGTGAGGGCGTCGAGCGGCGTGCTCGCCGTCCACCCGTCGGCGCTCGTGGAGAGCACCATGTCGGCGCCGTCCTGCACTCCGGCGCGCGCGAGCAGCTCGCGGACCGGGTACCCGAGCCACCGCGCGTTGCCCACGAGGTCCCCGCCGACCTCGTTGGACACGCACGTGAGCGTGAGATCGTGCTCGACGAGCGGGAGCGCGAGCAGCTCCTCGAGCGTGATCTCGAACGGGTCGTCGACGAGCCCCGAGACGCGCAGCGTCCACGACGCCGGGTCGACCTGCGGCACGCGCAGCGCCGTGTCGATGCGGTAGAAGTCCGCGTTCGGGGTGACGTACGGCGCGAGCCCGGGGACGCGCAGGTCCGCCCCGGCGGGCACGGCGGGGGCCGGGGTCGCGGGGGCGGGCAGCCGCAACGCGTCGCGCGCTGCCGTCACGGCTCGCGAGCCGGCAGACACCGCGCGCGACGTCGCGAGCGCGACGACGCCGGCCGCCGCCGCCAGGCCCGTGACGAGGAGGAACCGGCGGCGGTCGACGCCGCCGGACGTCGTCGTCGCGTCGTCGGAGCCGGAGAGCGCGGCCGGGCCGCGCAGCGTCGTCAGCGTCGCGCGCAGCAGCAGCACGGCGACCCCCACGCCGACCAGGCTCGGCAGCGCCCAGGCCACGTCCCCGCCCGGCCGGGCGGCGGCGACGACCGCCCCGACCGCCCCGACGGCGGCGAGCAGCAGCGTGCCGGACGGCGGACGGCGCAGCTCGAGCCAGCCGCTCAGGGCCGCGCCCGCGGCGAGCACGACGCCCATGACCCCGAGCAGCACGGCCTTGTCCGCGGTGCCGAAGGTCGCCACGGCCCGGTCCTTGAGGGGCCCCGGCACCGCGTCGACGACGCCCGCACCGGCGGCGAACAGCGGGCTCGACCCGGGCGCGACGACGGCCGCGACGAGCTCGGCGAGGGCGAACCCGACGGCCGCCGCGACGACGCCCGCGAGCGCCGCCCGGCCACCCGCGTGCCCGGCTGCCTGCCGCTGCCCCGTCATGCGCGTCCTCCCGTGATCCAGTAGACGCCGGGCCGGCCCCGGGCGCCATCGCCGGTTCGGAGCGGCTCCGCTCCCGGACGGGTCGGGGTCAGCCGGCCGACGCGTCGGCGTCGGGCGCGGGCTCCATGCCCTTCGGGACGAGCGGCGCGCGCCACAGGGAGTACGTGGAGGCCTGCGCGACGGGCCGCAGGATCAGCGAGTCGATGTTCACGTGGTGCGGGCGCGTGACGGCGAACGTCACGACGTCGGCGACGTCGTCGGCGGTGAGCGGGTCCACGACGCCCGCGTAGACGGCGTCGGCCCCGGCCTGGTCCCCGTGGTAGCGGTTGAGCGAGAACTCGGGCGTGTGCACGAGGCCCGGCGCGATCTCGATGACGCGGATCGGCTCGCCCACGAGCTCGAGGCGGAGCGTCTTCGCGACGCCGAGCAGCGCGTGCTTGGACGCGACGTAGCCGGAGCCGCCGACGTAGGTGTCGTGGCCCGCGGTCGACGTCATGAGCACGATGTCGCCGCGGCGCGACGCGCGCAGGAGCGGCAGGAACTCCCGGGTCACGCGCACGGTGCCGAGCACGTTCGTCTCGTACATCGCGCGCCACTCGTCGATCTTCGCCTCGTCGACGGGGTCGACGCCGAGGCCGAAGCCCGCGATGTTGAGCAGCGCGTGCACGGGCCCGCGGGCGCCCGCCTCGGCGACGAGGCGCGCGACGTCGTCGTCGGAGGTCACGTCGCCCACCACGGGGTGGGCGCCCGTGCGCTCCGCGACCTCGGCGAGCCGGTCCGCGCGGCGCGCGAACGCCACGACGTCCCAGCCCCGTGCGCGGAGGAACCGCACGCACGCCTCCCCGATGCCCGACGACGCGCCGGTCACCACGGCGCGCAGGGGCGAGGTCGCAGGGGCGGGGGCGGGCGGGTACGACGTCTCGGTCACGACGCACACTCTGTCACGGCCGCGTGTGTAGGCTGGACGACGGACCGCGAACCCCTCGATCGTTCGCCGGAGCGACCTCGTCCTTGGGTCGCGGGTCCGCCCGACGCGAGATGGCGCGTCCGACCCTGGAGAGCCCGCGTCCCCGCCCGGGGGCAGCCGTCCGGCTCTCTCCCCGCCTCGCACCCGGAGCAGCTCCGTGCCCTCGCGCCTCACGCCGTCCCCCGTCTCCCGCCGACCCGTCCGCGCCGCCGTCGGCGCGTCGGCCCTCGCCCTCGTGCTCGCCGCCTGCTCGTCCGGCACGACGCCCGGGGGCGACCCGACCTCTGCGGGCGGCGCGACGTCGTCGAGCACGCCCGGGAGCACCGCGTACCCGCTCACGCTCGACGACTGCGGGTTCGAGGTGACGTTCGACGCCGCGCCCGAGCGCGTCGTGACGATCAAGTCGAGCACCACGGAGATGCTCCTGGCCCTCGGGCTCGGCGACCGGATCGTCGCGAGCGCGTTCGCCGACGGGCCGGTGCCCGACTCGCTGGCCGACGCCGCCGCGGACGTCCCCGCCGTCGTGGAGCCGCTCTCGGACCAGGTCCCGGGTGCCGAGGCGGTCCTGGAGACCGAGCCCGACCTCGTCTACGCGGGCTGGGAGTCCAACCTCACGGCCGACGGCGCCGGCGACCGCGAGACCCTCGCGCAGCTCGGCGTCGCGACCTACGTCTCCCCCGCCGCGTGCAAGGCGCCGGAGTACATGCCGGACCCGCTGACGTTCGACGACGTGTTCGCCGAGATCACCGAGGTCGGCACGATCTTCGACGCGCAGGACGCCGCGGCGGACCTCGTCGCGGAGCAGCGCGCGACGCTCGACGGCGTCGTCCGCGACGACCGCGGCCTGACCGCCCTGTGGTACTCGTCGGGCGACGACATCCCGTACGTCGGGGCGGGCATCGGCGCGCCGCAGATGATCATGGACGCCGTCGGGCTCGAGAACGTCGCGGGCGACGTGCACGACACCTGGACGTCGTACGCGTGGGAGGAGGCGGTCGCCGCCGACCCGGACGTGCTCGTCCTCGTCGACGCCGCCTGGAACACCGCCGAGGCGAAGATCGAGCGGCTCGAGTCCAACCCGGCCACGGCCGAGATGACGGCCGTCCGCGAGGGCCGCTACCTGACGATCCCGTTCCCGGCGACCGAGGCGGGCGTGCGCAACGTCGACGCCGTCGTGGACCTCGCCGCGCAGCTGGAGGCGCTCGACCTGTGACGACCCTGCGCACCCGGCCCGCGCCCGCCGCCGCCGACCGTCGCCCGGACGGCACCGACCCGGCCGGTCGCGCGCGGCGCGGCGCGGCCTGGTGGGTGCCGGCCGGCGTCGTCGCGCTCGTCGCGACGGTGCTCGTCACGGTGACGATCGGGCCGGCGGACCTCGCCGTGGGCGAGGTGTGGCGCTCGGTCGCGACGCACCTCGGGCTCGGCGGGCCGCTGGGCCTGGAGCCGCTCGGCGCCCTGCAGGACGGCATGGTGTGGCAGCTGCGGCTCCCCCGCGTGCTCACGGCGGCGGCCGTGGGCGCCGGGCTCGCCGTGTGCGGCGTCGTCATGCAGTCGCTCACGCGCAACCCGCTCGCCGACCCCTACCTGCTCGGGCTGTCCTCCGGCGCGTCGCTCGGCGCGGTGCTCGTCCTGGTCGCGGGCTGGACGGTCCTGCTCCCCGTCGCGGCGTTCGGCGGCGCGGTGCTCGCGCTCGTCGCCGCGCTCGGCCTCGCGGGCGCGCTCGGGGCGCTCACGCCCACACGGACCGTGCTCGCCGGGCTCGCGGTGAGCCAGCTCGCTGCGGCCGCGACGAGCTTCGTCATCTTCTGGTCGGCCACCGGCGACTCGTACCGCGAGATCCTGTCGTGGCTCATGGGCTCCGTCGCGGGCGCGACGTGGACCTCGGTCGCGGTCGCGGGCGGCGCGACGCTCGTGCTCGGGACGCTGCTCGCGTCGACCGGCTCGGTGCTCGACGCCTTCACCTTCGGCGACACGGCGGCCTCCGCGCTCGGCGTCGACGTCGCGCGCGTGCGCTGGACGCTCCTCGTGGGCGTCGCGCTGCTCACCGGCGCGCTCGTGTCCCAGTCGGGGTCCATCGGGTTCGTCGGCCTGATCCTGCCGCACGCGGTCCGGCTCCTCACCGGCGCGCGGCACCGGCTGCTCCTGCCGCTCTCCGCGCTGTTCGGCGCGACGTTCCTCGTCTGGGCCGACACGCTCGCGCGCACGATGTTCGCGCCGCGCGAGCTGCCCGTCGGCATCGTCACCGCCGCGATCGGCGCCCCGGTGTTCGCCCTGCTGCTGTGGCGCGGACGGAGGACCGCGTGAGCGCCCCCGCCGTCGTGGGCACGACCGGGCTCGACGCGGAGCGCGTGTCGTGGTCGGTCGACGGTCGCCTCGTCCTCGACGGCGTCGACTGCACCGCGCCCCCGGGTGCGGTGAGCGGGCTGCTCGGCCCGAACGGCTCCGGGAAGTCCACGCTCCTGCGTGTGCTCGCCGGCGTCCGGGCGCCGTCGGCGGGCCCGGGCCGGGACGGCGCCCGCGTGCGGTTCGACGGCGCCGACCTGCTCGCGCTGCCGCGCCGCCAGCGGGCGCGGGTGCTCGCGCTCGTCGAGCAGGACGCGACGACCGACCTCCCGCTCTCCGTGCTCGACGCCGTGCTGCTCGGCCGCATCCCGCACCGCTCGCTCCTCGCGGGCGACTCCGCGACCGACCGCGACCTCGCCCGGGCGGCGCTCGCCCGCGTCGGGATGGCGGGGTTCGCGGACCGTGAGGTCGCGACGCTCTCCGGCGGCGAGCGCCAGCGCGTGCACCTCGCGCGCGCCCTCGCGCAGGAGCCCGCGCTCCTGCTGCTCGACGAGCCGACCAACCACCTCGACATCGCCGCGCAGCTCGACACGATGCGCGTCCTGCGCGACCTCGCGGACGACGGCGTCACCGTGCTCGCCGCGCTCCACGACCTCAACCTCGCGGCCCAGACGTGCGACCACGTCGTCGTGCTGGCGGACGGCCGCGTCGTCGCGGCGGGCGACGTCCACGACGTGCTCGTGCCCGACGTGCTGGACCCGGTCTACGGCGTGCGGTGCGAGGTCCTCACGCACCCGCGCACCGGCAGGCCGGTGCTGACGTTCGAGCCCCCGGCCTGAGGAAGCCTCAGAAGCCGCGCAGCCGTTCGAGGCGCACGCGCAGCGTCACGGCGTAGTCGTCGTGGAAGCCGTCGGGCGTCGTGCCGAGGCCGCGGATGCCGTCGTCGTACTTCGCGTCGTACGCCGCGCGCTCCGCGGCCGAGAGACCGTCGTCGTCGACCGACGCCGTGCCGGTGAGCACGACGACGTCCCCGCCCGACGGGGTGCTGTTGAGGTGCACCGCGACGCGGGCGTTCGCACGGACGTTGCGCAGCTTGGCCGTGCGCGGCTGGGACTTCACGACGATCTCGTCGGCACCGTCCCAGCGGAACCAGACCGGCGTCGGCTGCGGCGTGCCGTGCGGGTCCACGGTGACGAGCCACACGACCTGCTCGTCGGCGAGCCGCGCCGCAGCGCGTGAGCCGAGGCGCGTCGTGGTGTCGACCGCCGGCATCAGGCCTCCTCGGCCGCCGCGAGGCGCGGCAGCTCGATCGCGGGGCAGCGGTCCATCACCATGTCGAGGCCCGCGTCGCGCACGCGCCGCGCGGCGTCCTCGTCGATCACGTCGAGCTGGAACCACACCGCCTTCGCGCCGATCGCGATCGCCTGGTCGGCCACGTCGCCCGCGAGCTCGGACCGCACGAACACGTCGACGACGTCGACGGGGAACGGGACGTCCGCGAGGCTCGCGTACCCCTGCTCGCCGTGGACGGTCTCCGCCGACGGGTGCACGGGCACGACCCGCTTGCCGTGCTGCTGCAGCACGCGCGCGACCCCGTACGCGGCGCGCGCGGTGTTGTTCGACAGGCCGACGACGGCCCAGGTCTCGGTGCCCTCCAGGACCCGACGGACGGTGTCCTGCTCGTCGGCCGGCACGGCCGCTGTGACGTCGCTCATGTCGTGCGCAACCGGGTCCCGCCCGCGGCTATTCCGCGGCGGGACCCGGCGCGGGCGCCCGCGCACCTCAGACCAGCGCGAGGGCGAGCAGCGCGCTCGACGCCGCACCGGCAACCGTCCGCACGTGGTTCCACGCGAGCCAGCGCGGCAGGAACGCCGTCCACGCCGCCGCCAGGTCGCCCTCGCGCGCCGCGGCGTCGAGCCGCTCGTTGAGCGGGACGTTGCCCACGGCCGTCACGCCGAGGATCCCGACGAGCGCGACGACCGCGCCCGCGAGCGCCCACCCCGCCCGGGCCGCGCCGCCGACGAGCCCGACGACGGCCGCCGCCGCGGGGAGCAGGACGCTCGCGGCGAGCAGGAGCATCAGCGGCGGCCGGAGCGCGTCGCGGTTGATCGCGACCATCGCGGCGCCGCCCTCGCCCGGCGGGAGGCGGCGCAGCCCACCCATCACGAACGTCGAGAACGCGAAGAGCACGCCGCCCGCGAGCCCCGTCGCGACGGCGGCCGCCACGACGAGGGTCGCGAACGCGGTCATGGCGTGGTCTCCACCGTGCGCGTTCCGGCGCCGGTTCCCGCGGCCCACGCGCCCGCCTCGCGCGCCGCGTACTCGCGGAAGTCCCGCGGCTCGCGGCCGAGCGCGACGCGGACGCCGTCGGTCACGGGGGTCCCGCGCCCGTCGAGCACCTCGGTGAAGAGGTACCGCATGAGGTCGACGACGTCGTCGGGCAGCCCGGCCGCAGCGAGGCCCGCGACGAACGCCTCCATGGCGACGGGCTCGTAGCGGACGTCGCGCCCGCTCGCGGCGGCGATCTCCGCGACCGCTTCGTGGAACGTCAGCGCGCGCGGCCCGGTGAGCTCGAGGACGCGCCCCGCGAGGGCATCGTCCGTGAGGGCCGCGACCGCGACGTCGGCGACGTCCTCGAGGTCGACGAACGGCTCCGCGACGTCGTCGACCGGGAGCGCGAGGACGCCGTCGAGCACGGGCTCGAGGAGGAAGCTCTCGCTGAAGTTCTGGTCGAAGAACGCGCACCGCACGACGGTGCGCGCCGGGAACGCCGCGCCGACGAGCTCCTCCGCGCGCTGCGCCTCCTCCTCGCCGCGCCCCGAGAGCAGCACGAGGCGGTGCGCGCCGGCGTCGCGCGCGCGGGCCGCGAGGCGGGCCACGGTCTCCGGGGCCCCGGGGACCGCGAGGTCGGGCGCGTACGCGACGTACACGGCCGCGGCGCCCGCGAGCGCGGGCCCCCAGGTGGCGTCGTCGTCCCAGTCGAAGCGCACGTCGCCGGAGCGCGACGCCCGGCGCACGGGGACGCCGGCCGCGTCGAGCCGGTCGGCGACGCGGCGGCCGGTCTTGCCGGTCGCGCCGAGCACCAGCACGGTGCCGGGCGCAGGTGCCGGTGCGGCGGTCGGTGCCGACGTGCGGGCGGGCGCCGCCGACGGGGCGGCGGTGGGCGGGGTCGAGGCAGGCATGGTGTCTCCCGAGGTGCGAGTAATGGAGCGGTACGGGTCCCACCCAACCGTCGCGCCGCGAGACGTTCCATGGCCGACCGGCTCGCACGCATACGCGATCGTCTCGCCGCGCCCCGGCGTACGCTGGCGCGATGGACGTCGTCGCCGGGCTGCTCGACGGGCCGCGCGCCCGCGGCGCCTTCCTCCTGCGGAGCCACCTGCGCGCGCCGTGGGGCATGCGCATCGAGGACGAGGCGCCGCTGACGATCGTGCCCGTCCTGCGAGGGTCCGGGTGGGTCGGCCCCGGGGCCGACGGCACGTCGCCCGACCCGGGCGAGCACGTCGCCGCGGGCGACGTCGTGCTCCTGCGCGGCCCGGACCACTACGTCGTCGCCGACGCGCCGACCACGGCGCCCCAGGTCGTCGTCGGCCCGGCGTCCGACATGTGCCGGGCGGTCGACGGCGGCCCCTCCCCCATGACCGTGCTCGGCGTGCGGTCGTGGGGCAACGACCCGGACGGCGAGACCGTCATCGTCACGGGCACGTACCCGCTCGACGGCGAGGTCGGGCGCCGGGTGCTGCGCGTGCTGCCCCAGCGCGTGGTCCTGCGCCGCGGGGACGTGGACGGGACGCTCGTCGAGATGCTCGCCCGGGAGGTCGTGCAGGACCTCCCGGGGCAGGAGGCGGTGCTCGACCGCCTCCTCGACCTCCTCCTCATCTCGTGCCTGCGCACGTGGCTCTCGCGCGACGACGCGCCGGGCTGGTACCGCGCCGACGCCGACCCCGTCGTCGGGGCCGCGCTGCGACTCATCCACCACGACCCGGCGCGCGCCTGGACGCTCGACGCGCTCGCGCGGGAGGTGGGGCTGTCGCGCGCGGCGTTCTCGCGCCGTTTCACGGCGCTCGTCGGCGAGCCGCCGATGGGCTACCTCACCGGCTGGCGGCTCGACCTGGCCGCCGACCTCCTCCTGGAGCAGGACGCGACGCTCGCCGCGGTCGCGCGCGCCGTCGGGTACGCGACGCCGTTCGCGCTGAGCGCCGCGTTCAAGCGCGTGCGCGGCGTGAGCCCCGCGGAGCACCGGGCGCGCGCCGGCGCGGCGTGAGCACTCAGCGCGCGACGGGCACGAGCTCGACGTCCCGCAGCGCGCCGTCGTCGACGACGGCCGTGAGGAACGTCCCGACCGGCTGCCGACGGCGGTCCGTCGGCGAGCCGGGGTTGAGCAGGCGCAGGCCGCCCGGCGACGTCGTGTCCCAGGGGATGTGGCTGTGCCCGAACACGAGCACGTCGACGTCGGGGAACGCAGCGTCGGCACGGCGCTCGCGCCCGTCCTTCCCGCCCGTCTCGTGCACGACGGCGAGCCGCAGCCCCTCGACCGTGGTGCACGCCACCTCGGGCAGGCGCGCGTGCAGGTCGGGGCCGTCGTTGTTCCCCGCGACCCCGACGAGGCGCGCCGCGCGCGCCTCCAGCGCGTCGAGCAGGTCGGCGCTCACCCAGTCGCCCGCGTGCACGACGACGTCCGCGTCGTCGACCGCGCGCCACACCTGGTCGGGGAGCGCCCGGGCGCGGACCGGGACGTGCGTGTCGCTGAGCAGGAGGAGTCGGGTGGGCACGCCGCCACGATAGGTCGCGGTCCCGGGGCACGCCGGGTGACGATGGGCCCATGCCGATCCCGCGCTGGGTAGCCCGCAGCAACAGGCGCTTCCTCAACCCCGTCATGCTTCGCGTCGCGACGGGCGTCGGGCCGATGGCCGTCGTCCGCCACGTCGGGCGGCGCAGCGGGCGCGAGTACCGCACCCCGGTCTTCGCGTTCGCCTACCGCGACGGCCCGACCGGTCCGGTCCGCGTCGCGTTCGCCCTCACGTACGGCCCCGACGTGGACTGGGTCCGCAACGTCGAGGCGGCCGGGGAGTTCGTCCTCGAGCGCCGCGGCGTGGAGTACGTCGTCGACGACGTGCGTCGCGTGACCGGCGCGGACGGCCTGCGGCTCCTGCCCGGCTGGACGAGCGCGATCCTGCGGCGCGCGGGCGTCGACGAGTTCCGGACCGGACGGCTGCGCCGGGCACCCGGCCAGCCGGCTGCCATGATGGGGGCATGACCGACCAGCTCTGGATCACCGGCGACCCCGACGCGGACGCGCTGCTCAGCGACGACGCGTTCGCGCTCCTCGTGGGGATGCTGCTCGACCAGCAGTACCCGATGGAGCACGCGTTCGCCGGGCCCCGCAAGATCCGCGACCGCCTCGGCTCGATCGACCCGCGCACCGTGGCGGACACCGACCCCGACGCGTTCGTCACGCTCGCCACGACGCCGCCCGCGATCCACCGCTACGGGCGCTCGATGGCGGGCCGGGTGCAGGAGCTCGCGCGCGTCGTCGTCGAGGAGTACGACGGCGACGCGACCCGGATCTGGACCGCGCCGGGCGCGGACGGCGAGCCGACGGGCGCGGAGGTGCTCGCGCGCCTGCGGGCGCTGCCCGGATTCGGCGACCAGAAGGCGCGCATCTTCCTCGCGCTCCTGGGCAAGCAGCGGGGCGTGCGTCCCGCGGGGTGGCGCGAGGCCGCCGGTCACTACGGGGACGAGGGCTCGCGCCGGTCCATCGCCGACGTCACGAGCCCCGAGTCGCTCGCCGAGGTCCGCACGTTCAAGAAGGCCCAGAAGGCCGCCGCCAAGGCCGCGAAGGGCTGACCCGCCGCGCCGCGCGCGGACGCCCGGGTGCGCGACGCACCCCGGCGGCTATCGTCGGCGCGTGACCACGACGACGCCTCCCGCCCCGGGGCTCCCTCCCGCCACGCGCACGCTCCTGGCCCTCGCCGCCGGCGTCGTCGTCCTCGCCGGGGTCCACGCCGCCCGCGAGGTCCTCGCCCCGATGTTCCTCGCGGCGGTCATCGTCATCATCTGCCACCCCGTGCGCTTCCCCCTGGAGCGCCGGGGCTGGCCGCGGTGGGCAGCGACGGCCGCCGTCGTCACGGTCGCGTACCTCATCCTCGCGGCGCTCGTCGCGATGCTCGCGTTCGCGGGCGTCCGGTTCGTGGACCTCGTCCGCGAGTACCTCCCGGCCCTCGTGCGCACGGTCGACGACGTGGTGGACCAGCTCGCCGCGGTCGGCATCGACACGGACATCGCCGAGGCGGCCACGTCGTGGCTCGACCCGGGACGCGTCGTCAGCCTCGCGGGCAACGTGTCCGGCATGGCCCTGGGCATCGCGACCGCGTTCTTCTTCGTGCTCGCCTACGCGATCTTCATGGCCGCCGACGCCGCGCGGTACTCCACCGCCGGCTCGGTGTTCGGCGCCGAGCGCGCCGCGACGGTCGACCGGGCGACGCGGTTCAGCGGCGGGGTGCGCCGCTACTTCGTGGTCAACGCGTCGTTCGGCGCCGTCGTCGCCGTGATCGACGGCGTCGCCCTGTGGCTCCTGTCGGTCCCGGCCCCGACCGTGTGGGCGATCCTCGCGTTCGTCACGAACTTCATCCCGAACATCGGCTTCGTCCTGGGGCTCGTGCCGCCCGTCGTCATGGCGTTCGTCGTCGGGGGCTGGCAGCTCGCGCTCGCCGTCGTCGCGGTCTACTGCGTGGTGAACGTCGTGCTCCAGGTGCTCGTCCAGCCGAAGTTCGTCGCCGACGCGGTGAACCTCAGCCTCACGTTGAGCTTCGTCTCCGTCGTCTTCTGGACGTTCGTCATCGGGCCGCTCGGCGCGATCCTCGCCATCCCGCTCACGCTGCTCGTCCGGGCCCTCGTGCTGGAGCCCGACCCGGGCTCGGGCTGGCTGCGCTGGCTCTCCGGGGACGACGCGCCGCGGCCCGCCGAGGACCCGCGGGGCACGGGCTCCCCTCCCGCCGCCGACGCCGTGCCGGACGAGGACGACGCCGCCCCGGCGGAGCCCGCGGGCCCCGAGGCCGACCCTCAGGTGGAGCCTGAGGGTTCCGCCGTCGAGCGCTCCCCCGCGCCGGACGAGCGCTGATCCCCGCCGCACGGTCCGCCCCGGGCCCTGGTGCGCGCGCCACCGCCCTCCCTAGGCTGGTGCTCGGCGGGTGTCCGCCCGTCACCGGCACGGGGAGGAACCATGGCGCACGGAGACATCACGCACATCGACATCCCGGTGAGCGACAACGGCAGGGCCACGCAGTTCTACGGCGAGCTCTTCGGCTGGGAGATCGCGGAGGTGCCCGGCTTCGAGGGCTACCCCATGTGGCAGGCCCCGAACAAGATCAGCGGCGGCGGCCTCGCCCCGCGGTCCGAGGGGTTCACGAGCCCGCGCAGCTACGTCGAGGTCGACTCCATCGAGGAGACGCTCGCCAAGGTCCGTGAGCTCGGCGGGCGGGTCGTGCTGGAGAAGTCGGAGATCAGCCCCACCTCGTGGTGGGCCGCGTTCGAGGACGCCGACGGGAACCAGATCGGTCTCTACGAGGGCACGACGGACGCGGGCTGACCGCGCGCGGCGCGCAGCCGCACGGCCGTCAGGGTCGGGGCGACAGCACGCGGCCGTCCGGGTCGTCGGGCCGGCGCGGCCGCAGCGTGGGCGGGGGCGGCCACGGGAGGTCGTAGCGCTCGACGGGGACGTCGATCGCCCCGAAGTCGTCCGTCTGCACGACGACGCCGTCCGGCGTGACCTCGACGAGCCGGACCCGCAGCGGCGGCGCGTCGTCCTGCTCGAGCACCCAGACGTCGGCGAGCCACGCGAGGCTGCTCGCGTCGAGCGCCTCCTCCGCCTCGAGCCAGTCGACCGGGCCGGTGAGCTCGTGCCCGAGCAGCGACACGGCCACCCAGGCGTCGCCCTCGGGGCGAATCCAGCCCACGTGCTCGCGGTCGTCGGGGCGGCGGTGCGCGATCCAGTCGGAGGGGAGCATCCGGGCAGGCTAGCGGCGACGACGGGGCGCACGCCAGGGGTTTCGCCGCCGCGGGCGCGCCCCGCCTCAGTCCGCGACCGGCTCGTTCCCGGAGCCCTCGCGGTACCCCTCGGCGAACCCGGCCCGGTAGCCGTCGGCGTACGCGGCCTCCCGCGCGGCGTCGTCCCCCTGCTCGCGGCGCGCGTCGGCCTGCCCGCGGGCGTACGCCTCGGCGCTGCCCTCGCGGAACAGGTCGTCGCCCGAGCCGCGCACGAGCACGCGGGCGCCCGGACCGTCCTCGCTCCCGACGTACCGGCCGAGCCCGCGCACCACGGCGACGGGTCGCCCCGCCGCCTTGCCGCGCACGAGCTCGCTCGCGGCCGCCACCTCGTCGACGACGGCGGTCACGGTCACCGACAGCGGCCGCCCGTGGGAGTCCACGCCGCCGCGCAGGTCCTCCGCGACGACGACCCCCGCTGCCCCGATGCCGATGTCGACGAGGCCGTCGCGCCACGCCCGGCCGGAGGTGTCCGTCACGACGACGCCCAGCCGGTCGAGGCCGAACCGCTCGCGGAGCGCGCCGCGCAGCGCCCGCGCGGAGGCGTCGGGGTCGAGCGGGAGCAGCAGGACCGTGCCCTCCGGGGTGTTCGAGGCGTCGACACCCGCCGCGGCCATGACGAGGCCGAGCCGGTTCTCGACGATGCGCAGCGGCGGCTGGCCGGGACGCTCGCGCGTCGCGACGACGCGCACCGTCTCGTCCGTGATCGCCTGCTCGCGGTCCGCCGCGGCGACGACGCGGCCCTCGGCCTTCGAGACGATCTTGCTCGTCACGACGACGACGTCACCGTCCACGAGCGCCTCCCCCGCCAGCAGGTCACCCACGAGCGCGGCGAGGTCGTCGCCCGGCCGGACCTCGCCGAGGCCCTCGGGTGCACACACCGTGAGGCGCGCGGACCGATCGGGGCCCGCGCCGCCGTCGGGCCCGCCGGGTGCGGCGTCGTGCTCGCTCATCGCGCGAGCTTCGGGAGCACCTCGCGACCGAAGACCTCGATCCACTCGCGCTGGTTGCGGCCGACGTTGTGCAGGTAGATGCGGTCGAACCCGAGGTCGACGAACTTCTGGATGTACGCGCGGTGCTCGTCCGGGTCGGCGGAGATCACCATGCGACCCTCGAAGTCCTCCGGGCGCACGAGCTTGGCCATCTGCTCGAAGTCGTGCGGCGAGCGGATGTCCGCCTTGGGGAACTTCATGCCGCCGTTGGGCCACTCGGTCATCGCGTTCGCGAGCGCCTCCTCGTCGGTCGCGGCCCAGGAGAGGTGGAGCTGGAGCACCTTGGGCATCGCCTCGGGGTCGCGGCCGGACTCGCGCACGCCGTCGTCGAACTTGCCGAACAGCATGGAGATCTTCTCGAGCGGCGCCCCCACGGTGATGAGGCCGTCGGCGTGGCGGCCCGCGCGCTTCGCGGTCACGGGGCCGGCGGTCGCGACGAGGATCTCGGGCGCGACCTCGGGCATGGTCCACAGCCGCGTGGACTCCATCTTGTAGAACTGCCCGGAGTGCTTGACGTCCTTGTTGTCGAGCCCGGACTGGAACAGCTTCTTGATGACGTCGATCGCCTCGAACATGCGGTTGATGCGCTCGGGCGCCTCGGGCCAGTAGCCCGCGACGACGTGCTCGTTGAGCGCCTCGCCGGAGCCGAGCCCGAGCCAGTGCCGGCCGGGGTACATCGCGGCGAGCGTCGCGGACGCCTGGGCGACCATCGCGGGGTGCCAGCGGAACGTCGGCGCGGTGACGCCGGGGCCCAGGTCGCCCCGGGTCCGCTCGCCGAGCGCCGTGAGCACGTTCCACACGAACGACGACTCGCCCTGCGCCGGGACCCACGGCTGGAAGTGGTCGGCCGCCATGGTCCCGGAGAAGCCGTGCTCCTCCGCGTAGGCCGAGAGCGCGACGGCCTCGGTCGGGTGGAACTGCTCGAGCATGGCGGCGTAGCCGATCGTCAGACCCATGGGCCGACCTTAACCCTCCGCGGACCGTCCTGGGCGAGCGGGCGCCGGCGCCCGTCCCGCACCGGTCCGGCCCTCGCCGGGCGAGGACCGGACCGGTGCGCCTCAGACGTACAGCGGCGTCAGGTCCGCGTACTCCTCGACCGAGCCGCCGCGCAGGCAGACCTCGATGATCCGCCGACCCAGCGGGTCGAGGTCGTCGGTGAGGAACTGCCGGAGCTCGCTCGCGAAGAAGTCGGTGATGATCCGCGCCCCGGCGTCGTAGGCCTCGACCCCCACCTGGGACTGCAGCTCGGGCCTCAGGAAGGTCGGGCGCACGAGCTGGCCGTCGATCTTCATCTCCGTGAGCGTGTAGCCGAACAGCGGGCAGCGGGCGGGCGTGAGCTCGTCCGGCCGCAGCCGGCCCCCGCCGCGGCGCGCGAGGTACTCGCGCGTGAGCCACTCGGCCGCGAAGTCCACCCGGTAGGCGCCGATGTGCTGGTTGGGGGTGAGCACGTAGCGCGTCCGGTCCGTCTCCACGAGCTGGCGCAGCAGGAGGTTCGCCGCCGCGACCTTCGTCCCCGTCGCGAACGGCCAGTACGACCCGACGCCCTCGGCGACCATGCCCCCGTGGGCGAGCGCCTCCGTCGCCGTGCGCGACTCGCCGATCGACGGGTTCTTGTCGCCGCGCGGCGCGACGAGCCGCCAGATCCAGGCGAGCGCCGCGGGCACCACGTGGGTCATGCCCATGATCCCGTAGGTGGGGTGGTCGCGCGTGCAGGCCGGCATGCGGGCGCCGAACGTGCGCACGTCGACCTCGGCCGGCCCGGCGACGTCGGTGAGCAGGTGCCGCGGCACGACGACACGCGGGTTGGGGCAGCGTCGGCCGTCGGCGTCGAGCGAGTGCTCCCAGGGCAGCACGGTCGCGTCGGGGACGCCGTCGATGTTGAAGAACACGAGCGGCACGTCGGGGTGGATGCACGCACGCTCGAGGTGCGCGTCCTGCCCGTACCCGGTGAGGTTGTCGACGCGCACGAACCAGCCCTCCTCGGCGTCGGTCACCACGAGGCGGCCGTCGCCGGTCTGGAGCGCGGCGTGGCACAGGGTCATGTCGTCGGTGACGGGGGCGAGCGCGCTCGTCTCCCCCAGCGTGATGACGTAGGGCTCGCGCGTGACGACGTTCGTGCCGAGCAGGATCCTGCCGTCCTCCTGGCGCCGCAGGTCCTGGCACATCTCCGACTTGCCGCCGCCCGAGGCCCCCTCGTGCATGATCACGGTCTCGTTCTCGTACGGCGTGGTGACGCGGACCGACGACGCGTGCGCCGTGACCCAGCCCTCCCGCTCGCCGACGTCGAGCAGGACCGAGAACACGCCCTTCTTGGCGCTCGGCCCGGGGTAGAGGTTGTAGGCGAACACCTCGTGGAGCGTCTCGGAGCGGTCGTGCACGACGACCTGGCGCCCGCCGAACCGGGTGTGGCGCAGCGGCGGCGCGACGTAGAGGATCGAGCGCGGCGCGAACGGGCCGAGCTCGTCGAACGTGGCCCAGCCCTGGAGGTCGACGAGGGCGAGCGCGAAGAACGCCGCGTTGACGGGGCAGACGGCGAGCGACGGGTAGCCGTGCGTGCGCCCGCCGGCGCGGAACGGCACGACGACGAGCTCCTGCGCCGCGAGCCACGCGAGCGTCTCGTCCTTGACCGGGCCGAACTCCGCACCGAAGACGTCCCGGTAGCGCGGCTTGTCGGTCGGCAGGTCGTCGGCGATCCGCATGCAGTCCGGGTCCCGGCGGCGCATGTAGTCCTCGGGGTAGTTCACCGCGATCCCGTTGCGGCACCGCACGACCTCCGCCTCGACGACGCGCTCGCCCCCGGCGTCGTACTCGACGGCGAACCGCGGGCCGCCGTCGGGCCCGAGCGCGAGGCGGTAGAGCTCGTCGCGCGACGCCGGGACGACGAGGCGCGGGCACGCCGCGAGGGCGGCGGCGAGGGCGGGCGGCAGGACGACGCCGGGCGGGATCGCCCCGTCGGCGCGCGTGCGGTCGGTGGTCGTGGCGGTCATGGGTGCTCCAGGGGTCGGCGCGGGGATCGGGTCGAGGTGCGCCCACGAGCACCTGTCGCTTTGCGTGCAGATTACGACTCGATGACCATTCGACCCAGGGACCTTCGACCCGTCTCGGTCCGCACGCCGCGGACGGCCGCGGCGACGCCCGCCGGACGCCGAGACGGCGTCCGGCACGGCCCCGGGATCTGGGAGAATGGGCGACCATGAGCGACTTCCCGACGAACGCGCCGACGGGCGCGGCCGAACCCGCTGCAGCAACGACCTCCTCCGCCGGGCACGTAGCCGGTGACGTCGTCCGCGCGGTGGTCGCGGGAGTACCCGACCGGGTGAGCCTCGACGGGCTCGAGGACACCTACGACGCGCGCTGGGCCGAGCAGGGGACGTACGCGTTCGACCGCTCGAAGACCCGCGAGCAGGTCTTCTCCATCGACACCCCGCCGCCGACCGTCTCGGGCTCGCTGCACGTGGGCCACGTGTTCTCCTACACGCACACCGACGTCGTCGCGCGGTTCCAGCGCATGCGCGGCCTCGAGGTGTTCTACCCCATGGGCTGGGACGACAACGGCCTGCCCACCGAGCGGCGCGTCCAGAACTACTACGGCGTCCGCTGCGACCCCACGCTCCCCTACGTCGAGGGCTTCGAGCCCCCGCACGAGGGCGGCGAGGGCAAGTCCGTCAAGGCCGCCGACCAGGTGCCGGTGAGCCGCCGCAACTTCATCGAGCTCTGCGAGCGGCTCACGGCCGAGGACGAGAAGCAGTTCGAGGCGCTGTGGCGCCGGCTCGGGCTCTCGGTCGACTGGGCGCAGCACTACCAGACGATCGACGCACGCTCCCGCACCGCGGCGCAGCGCGCGTTCCTGCGCAACCTCGCGCGCGGCGAGGCGTACCAGGCCGAGGCCCCCGGGCTGTGGGACGTGACGTTCCAGACCGCGGTCGCGCAGGCCGAGCTCGAGGCGCGCGAGTACCCGGGCCACTTCCACAAGGTCGCGTTCCACCGCGTCGCGCCGGGCACCCCGGACGACGGCGCACCCGTCTTCATCGAGACCACGCGCCCCGAGCTGCTCGCGGCGTGCGTGGCGCTCGTCGCGCACCCCGACGACGAGCGGTACCAGCACCTGTTCGGCACCTCGGTGCGCTCGCCGCTGTTCGACGTCGAGCTGCCCGTCCTGGCCCACCCGGCCGCCGAGCGCGACAAGGGCGCGGGCATCGCGATGTGCTGCACCTTCGGCGACCTGACCGACGTGCAGTGGTGGCGCGAGCTGCAGCTCCCGACGCGCTCGATCATCACGCGCGACGGCCGGATCACGCGCGAGACGCCGGACTGGATCACCTCGCACGCCGGCCAGGGCGTGTTCGCCGAGCTCGCGGGCAAGACGACGTTCTCGGCGCGCCAGGTCGTCGTCGACGCGCTGCGCGACGCGGGCGACCTCGACGGCGAGCCCGTGCCGACCCAGCGCAAGGCGAACTTCTTCGAGAAGGGCGACAAGCCCCTCGAGATCGTCACGTCGCGCCAGTGGTACATCCGCAACGGCGGCCGCGACTGGACGACGGCCGACGGCACGACCCGCGACCTGCGCCAGGAGCTGCTGAACCGCGGCAAGGAGCTCGCGTTCCACCCCGACTTCATGCGCGTGCGCTACGAGAACTGGGTCGGCGGTCTCAACGGCGACTGGCTCATCTCGCGCCAGCGCTTCTTCGGCGTCGCGATCCCGCTGTGGTACCCCGTGCTCGAGTCGGGCGAGGTCGACCACGACCACCCGATCGTGCCGTCCGAGGACGCGCTGCCCGTCGACCCGTCGTCCGACGTGCCGGCCGGGTACACCGAGGACCAGCGCGGCGTGCCGGGCGGGTTCGTCGGCGAGAACGACATCATGGACACGTGGGCGACGTCGTCGCTCACGCCGCAGATCGCGGGCGGCTGGGAGGTCGACCCCGACCTGTTCGAGCGCGTCTTCCCCATGGACCTGCGCCCGCAGGGCCAGGACATCATCCGCACGTGGCTCTTCTCCACGGTCGTGCGCTCGCACCTCGAGTTCGGCTCGCTGCCGTGGAAGAACGCCGCGATCTCCGGCTGGATCCTCGACCCCGACCGCAAGAAGATGTCGAAGTCCAAGGGCAACGTCGTCACGCCCATGGGCCTGCTCGAGGAGCACGGGTCGGACGCCGTGCGGTACTGGGCGGCGTCGGCCCGCCTCGGCACGGACGCGGCGTTCGAGGTCGGGCAGATGAAGATCGGCCGTCGCCTCGCGATCAAGATCCTCAACGCGTCGAAGTTCGCGCTGTCGTTCGGGATCGACGCCGAGACCGGGACGGGCGAGATCGTCCTCGACCCGGCGCTCGTCACCGAGACGCTCGACCGTGCGATGCTCGCGGGCCTCGCGACCGTCGTCGAGAAGGCGACCGAGGCGTTCGAGGCGTACGACCACACGCGCGCGCTCGAGGTCACCGAGACGTTCTTCTGGACGTTCTGCGACGACTACCTCGAGCTCGTCAAGGACCGCGCGTACGGCGCCGGCGCCGCGGCCTCCGACGTCTCCCCCGAGACCCGGTCCGCGCGCGTCGCGCTCGCCATCGCCCTCGACACGCTCCTGCGCCTGTTCGCGCCGTTCGTGCCGTTCGCGACGGAGGAGGTGTGGTCGTGGTGGCGCGCGTCGGAGGGCTCGATCCACCGCGCGCCGTGGCCCACGCCCGACGTCGCGCGCTCGGCCGCGGGCGACGCCGACCCGGCCGTCCTCACCGCGGCGGGCCACGCGCTCGCGGCGCTGCGCAAGGTCAAGTCCGAGGCGAAGGTGTCGATGCGCACCCCGATCCTCGCGGCGCAGGTCGCGGTGCCGGCGGCGTCGCTCCCCGGCGTCGAGGCGTCCGTCGTCGACGTCCGCAACGGCGGGCGCGTCACCGGCACGCTCGACCTCGTCGCGGCGGCCGAGGGCCAGGGCGACCCGGCCGTCCAGGGCGGGATCGTCGTCGTCTCCTCCGAGCTCGGCGAGCCCGAGGCCCGCAAGAAGGGCTGACCCCGCACGACGACAGCACGACGACGCCCTCCCGGCCGCGGCCGGGAGGGCGTCGTCGTCGGTGGCGGCGGGCCTAGATGATCTCGCCGCGCAGCCTCGAGTCGTCGCCGGACATCGTCGCCGCGACCTCGCGCGGCGTCCCCTCGTCCGCCCAGCGGAGCGTGGCGCCCACGCCCTCGATGAGCTCGACGCTGCCCTCGGGCGCGAACGTCAGCCCGGCGTCCTGCCCGACGGCGGCCCGCACGAGCGCGACCGTGGCGGGCAGCTTCTCCAGGCCGTCGGTCACGCCGAGGGACTCGATCTCCTCGCGGGTCGCGGCGATGTGCAGCGGGCTGGGCCCGATCCACAGCGAGCGGCCGTCGAGCGCGCCGTCCTGCCCGTACTCGTCGGCCAGCACGAGCTCCTTGACCTGGCCGCGCGCGAGCACCGCGACGACGTCCTCCACGGACGTCACCGCGCCGGACTCACGGCCCTGCTCCTGGCGGAACTCCGCGAGGACCTTCTCGCGGCGACGCTCCCGGTAGCTGTCGAGCGCGTCGGCCACGTTCGCCTCGAACGAGGCCTCGTTGATGCCCGCGCCCCGGCCGCCGCCCGGGACCTCGACCACGAGCTCGGAGATCGCGTGCCCGAGCGCGCCCCGCACGAGCGGCACGGCACGCACGTCACCGGTGAGCAGCACGAGCTCGGGCCGGTACTCGGCCGCCTGGCGCTCCAGCTCCGCGGCGACCGCCTCGGCGTTGCGCTCCCAGGAGTCCTCCGCGCGGGACTCGATGCGCTTGTGCGAGAGCCCGCCCGTGCGGACCTTGTTGATGACGTCGTGGCCACCCTCGACCGTCTCCGGCTCCGAGTAGGGCAGGTGGCCGCCCGCGACGGACCACGTGAGGTCCGCGCCCTGCCGGTCGACGACGACGCGCACGTAGTCGACCGACTCGTCCGCCGCGCGGGCCGCCTGCAGCAGCGCGGGCACGGGCCCCCAGGAGCCCTTCGTGAGCGCCGGCGGGTCCTTGACGACCCGGTCGACGAGCACGCCCGTGTCGTCGGCGATCAGCACGCGCCCGTGGGTGCCCCCGACCCGCGTCGGCCGCAGCACCACCTCCTCGAGGTCGTCGAGGACCGCGTCCGGCGCGCCCTCCTGGTGCAGCTGGCGCCGCACTCCCTTCCAGCGGTTCTCGACCTCGCGGTCCCCGGCCTCGTTGGCGCGCGTCGCGTCGATGTACACCGTCGCGAAGGGGCCAGGATGGCCGAGGAGGGGCTTGAGCCAATCGATCTTCATGCGAACACCTCATGACGTCCGTCGGCGTGGCGGGAGGGCCGCCCGACGCGGCGGTGCCGACGCCGGGGGCCCGCCCTGGGTCCCCACCAGGGTCCGTCAGATCGACGGGGGTCGCCACCGCGCGTCGGGCCCGGGAGGCGCCTCGCGCCGGCCTCCGGACCCTCGCCCGGCCCGCTGCCGGGCCGTCAGGAGTAGGTGTCGAGGACCGGGGTCCCCTCGCCCGCGGCGGCGTGCTCGGCGGCGATGCGCTCGTGGTGGCGGAGGACCTCGTGGACGATGAACGCGCGGAACTGCTCGGCGAACTCCGGGTCGAGACCGGCGGAGCTCGCGATGCCCGTGAGCCGGGCGATCTGCTGGCGGTCCCGGTCCGGGTCGGCGGGCGGGAGCCCGCCCTGCGCCTTGAGCTCGCCCACGCGGCGCGTGAACTTGAACCGCTCCGCGAGCAGGTGCATGAGCGCCGCGTCGATGTTGTCGATGCTGTCGCGCAGGCGGAGGATCTCGTCGGGGACGGCGGGCTGCCCGGGGTCGTTCGTCACCCACCGATCCTAGGGGTGCCCGTCGGGCGTCGAGGAACTCGATACTCGGAGTACGGAGTAAAGTGGCTCGCCGTCCCTCCCTACCGTCCCACTCAGCGGAGAGTTTCATGACGGAACACACGTCGCCGAGCCTCGTCGAGGTCTCCCCCACGGCGACCATCAGCACCCTCCTCACCGACCGTGTCGCGCGCGACCCCCGGGCGACGCTCGTCGAGCGCCGCACCACCGCCGACGGTCCGTGGGAGCGCGTCACCGCGCAGGAGTTCGAGGACGACGTCGTCGCGGTCGCCCGCGGCCTCCTCGCGCGCGGCATCGAGCCCGGCGACCACGTCGCGATCATGTCGCGCACCCGCTACGAGTGGACCCTCCTCGACTTCGCCGCCTGGGCCGTGGGTGCCGTGCCCGTCCCCGTCTACGAGACATCGTCCGCCGAGCAGGTGCACTGGATCCTGTCGGACGCGGGCGTCCGGCTCGCCGTCGTCGAGACGGCCGCCCACGCGGCCGAGGTCGCGACCGTGCGCGACCGCCTGCCCGGCCTGGAGGACGTCCTCGTCGTCGAGGACGGCGCCGTCGACGCCCTGCGCGCCGCCGGGGCCGACGTCCCGGCCGCGGAGGTCGAGCGCCGTCGGGCCGCGCAGCGCGTCGACGACCTCGCGACGGTCATCTACACGTCCGGGTCGACCGGGCGCCCCAAGGGCGTCGAGCTCACCCACCGCAACTTCGTGCACCTCGCGCTCAACGGCCGGGCCGGCCTCGCCGAGATCCTCGACGCCGACGGCGCACGCACCCTGCTGTTCCTGCCGCTCGCGCACGTGTTCGCCCGGTTCATCCAGGTCGTCGTCGTCGCGTCGAACGCGGTCCTCGCGCACTCCTGGGACACGAAGAACCTCGTCGCGGACCTCGGCTCGTTCCACCCGACGTTCCTGCTCGCCGTGCCGCGCGTGTTCGAGAAGGTCTACAACACCGCCGAGCAGAAGACCGGGACCGGCGCCAAGCGCAAGATCTTCCACTGGGCGGCCAAGGTCGCCATCACCTGGTCCCGGGCGCTCGACGCCCCGGGCGGCCCCGCGCTCGGGCTGCGCCTCCAGCACGCCGTCGCGGACCGGCTCGTCTACTCGACGCTGCGCGCCGCGATGGGCGGCCGGCTCACGTACTCCATCTCCGGCGGCGCGCCGCTCGGCGAGCGGCTCGGCCACTTCTACCGCGGTGTCGGGCTGCGCATCCTCGAGGGCTACGGCCTCACCGAGACCACGGCCCCCACGGCCGTGAACCTGCCCGGCCTGACGAAGATTGGGACGGTCGGGCCCGCGTTCCCCGGCACGTCGCTGCGCATCGACGCGGACGGCGAGCTCCTGGTCAAGGGCGACCACATCTTCCGCGGCTACCGCAACCAGCCCGAGCTCACCGCCGAGGCGCTCCAGGACGGCTGGTTCCGCACCGGCGACCTCGGCGCGTTCGACGACGACGGCTACCTGCGCATCACCGGCCGCAAGAAGGAGATCATCGTGACCGCCGGCGGCAAGAACGTCGCGCCGGCCGTGCTCGAGGACCGGCTGCGCGCGCACCCGCTCGTGAGCCAGGTCGTCGTCGTGGGCGACCAGCGCCCCTTCATCGGCGCCCTCGTCACGCTCGACGCCGAGATGCTGCCGGGCTGGCTCGCGACGCACGGCCTGCGTCCGATGGACGTCGAGACGGCCGCGCACGACGCCGACGTGCTCGCCGCGCTCGACCGCGCCGTCGCGCACGCCAACGAGGCCGTCTCCCGAGCCGAGTCGATCCGCAAGATCACCGTGCTCACGACGGACTTCACCGAGCAGAACGGCTACCTCACGCCGTCGCTCAAGGTGAAGCGCCGCCTGGTCATCGACGACTTCGCCGACACGATCGACACGCTCTACGGCTCGAAGGTCGCCGCCGACGCCTGAAGCCCCACCGTCGGCCCCGGTCACGGGCCGAGCAGGTGGTCCTGGTGCGTCCGGGTGACCGGACGGACCAGGACCACCTGCTCGGCCGAGCTACATCGCCTGGTCGGCGGTCGTCGGGGTCAGGCGGACTTCTCGCGCGGGGTGCGGGCGCGCGCGGTCGTGGTGCGCGGCACGATCGTGGGATTGACGTTGTCCAGCACGACCTCGCGCGTGATCACGACCCGCTCCACGTCATCACGCGACGGCACGTCGAACATCACCTGCTGCAACACCTCCTCCATGATCGCGCGCAACCCCCGCGCCCCCGTCCCCCGCAACAACGCCTGCTCCGCGACCGCCTCGACCGCACCCTCGGTGAACTCCAGCTCCACCCCGTCGATCGCGAACATCCGCTGATACTGCTTCACCAACGCATTCCGCGGCTGGGTCAGGATCCGCACCAACGCCTCCCGGTCCAACGCCGCCACCGACGCGATCACCGGAAGGCGCCCGATGAACTCCGGGATCAACCCGAACCGGTGCAGATCCTCCGGGCGCACCTGCGCGAACAGGTCCTCCCCCGCACCCGTCTCGATCGGCGCACCAAAACCCACACCCCGCTTGCGCGCCCGCGCCGCCACGATGTCGTCCAACCCCGCAAACGCCCCCGCCACGATGAACAGCACGTTCGAGGTGTCCACCTGGATGAACTCCTGGTGCGGATGCTTACGACCACCCTGCGGCGGCACCGACGCCGACGTGCCCTCGATGATCTTCAACAACGCCTGCTGCACACCCTCACCCGACACGTCCCGCGTGATCGAGGGGTTCTCCGCCTTCCGCGCCACCTTGTCGATCTCATCGATGTAGATGATGCCCGTCTCAGCCTTCTTCACGTCGAAGTCCGCCGCCTGCACCAGCTTCAGCAGAATGTTCTCCACGTCCTCACCGACATACCCCGCCTCGGTGAGCGCCGTCGCGTCCGCGATCGCGAAAGGCACGTTCAACATCCGCGCCAACGTCTGCGCCAGATACGTCTTGCCCGTCCCCGTCGGACCGATCAACAAGATGTTCGACTTCGCCAGCTCCACGTAGTCCGCGTCGTCCGGGTTCGAGGGCTTGGCCTGCTCGCCCGCCTGCACGCGCTTGTAGTGGTTGTAGACGGCGACGGCCAGGGCCCGCTTCGCGGCGTCCTGGCCGATGACGTACTGCTCGAGGAACTCGAAGATCTCCTTGGGCTTGGGCAGCTCCGTGAGACCGAGCTCCGTCGCCTCGGCGAGCTCCTCCTCGATGATCTCGTTGCAGAGGTCGATGCACTCGTCGCAGATGTACACGCCGGGGCCCGCGATGAGCTTCTTGACCTGCTTCTGCGACTTGCCGCAGAACGAGCACTTCAGCAGGTCGGCACCGTCTGAGATACGAGCCACTACGCGTCTCCTTGTCCCGGTGACCGGTCCTCCGCCCGTCGGGTTCGACGGCGCGGGGCCCGGGCACGGCCGAGCGGGTCCTGCTCCCCATTCCACACCACGGGGCCCCCGTTGTCAGGTGGGCTCTCCGGACGGGGCGCAACGTGTCGCGCCGCCGACCCCGGCGGGGACGGCGGCGCGGCGCGTGGTCAGGCGGACCGGGTCACGGCTTGTTGACCGCGACAGCCTTGCGGCTCTCGAGGACCTGGTCCACGAGGCCGTACTCCTTCGCCTGCTCGGCGGTGAGGATCTTGTCGCGCTCGATGTCCTGGCGGACCTGCTCGACCGACTTGCCCGAGTGCAGCGCGAGGGTGTCCTCGAGCCACTCGCGCATGCGGATGAGCTCGTTCGCGTGGATCTCGATGTCGGACGCCTGCGCGTAGCCGCCACCTTCCATCGCGGGCTGGTGGATGAGCACGCGCGCGTTGGGGAGCGCGAGCCGCTTGCCCGGCTGGCCCGCGGCGAGCAGCACGGCCGCGGCGGAGGCCGCCTGGCCGAGGCAGACCGTCTGGATCTGGGGCTTGATGTACTGCATCGTGTCGTAGAGCGCGGTCATCGCAGTGAACGACCCGCCCGGCGAGTTGATGTAGAGGATGACGTCGCGGTCCGGGTCCTGGCTCTCGAGCACGAGGAGCTGGGCCATGACGTCGTCCGCGGACGCGTCGTCGACCTGGACGCCCAGGAAGATGATGCGGTCCTCGAACAGCTTGGTGTAGGGGTCCTGGCGCTTGAAGCCGTAGGCGGTGCGCTCCTCGAACTGCGGGAGCACGTAGCGGGCGGATGGCGCACCGCCCGGCAGGGCGATGCCGCCGGGGCGGGCCGCAGGGCCGGCGAGGCGCTGGGCGGTGGACAGGTACTGGGACTCGGCGCTGAAGCTCACGGGTTCTCCTCGGTGAAGTCTGGTGTCCGGTGCGGGGTCAGGAACCCGTGGTGCCGCCGCCGCCGGTCACGGACGACGCGTTGGTGACGACGTGGTCGATGAAGCCGTACTCCAGCGCCTCCTGCGCGGTGAACCAGCTGTCCCGGTCGTTGTCCTTGAGGATCTGCTCGAGCGGCTTGCCGGTCTGCTCGGCCGTGAGCTCGGAGAGCACCTGCTTCATGTGCATGATCAGCTGCGCGTTGATGCGCACGTCGGTCGCCGTGCCGCCGATGCCGCCGGACGGCTGGTGCATCATGACGCGCGCGTGCGGCGTCGCGTACCGCTTGCCCTTGGTGCCGGACGAGAGCAGGAACTGCCCCATCGACGCCGCCATGCCCATGGCGATCGTCGCGACGTCGGGCTGGATGTACTGCATCGTGTCGTAGATCGCCATGCCGGCCGTGATCGAGCCGCCGGGCGAGTTGATGTAGAGCCAGATGTCCTTGTCCGGGTCCTCCGCGGCGAGCAGCATCATCTGGGCGCAGATGGCGTTCGCGTTCTCGTCGCGCACCTCCGAGCCGAGCCAGATGATGCGCTCCTTGAGGAGCCGGTTGTAGATGGAGTCGTTGAGTCCGAGGCCCGGACCCTCGGCGCGGTTCACCGGGGCCGTCGCGTCGGACGGCAGGTACAGCTCGTTCACATCCATCTCCTTCGTCGCTCCCGCGGGTCGCCCCCGCCTGCGCTGCCCTGGCCGGCCGGGACGGCGTCCCGGTCCAGCCGTGCTGCAGTGACCCTAACGCGGTCCGTGCCCGCCGTTCGTCCCGGCAGGCCGCGTTTTCGCTGACGGCGCACCAGGCACCACGCCCTTCGCCGACGACGACGGCCCGCACCCTCGCGCGGAGGGTGCGGGCCGTCGTGGGGACCGTCCGGCCGGGGGCCGGCGACGCGTCAGGCCTTCGTCGCGTCCTTCTCGTCGTCCTCGACCGGGGCGTCGGCGGCGGGGGCGGCCGAGTCGTCCACGAGCGCCTCCTCGACCGGCTCGCCCGCGACGTCCTCGACGGGCTCGTCCGCGGCGGCGTCCTCGTCGTCCGAGCCGATGAACTCGGTCAGGTCGACGACGTTGCCGGCGGTGTCCTTGACCTCGATCTGGCGCAGCGCGACGGCGAGCGACTTGGAGCGCGCGACCTCGCCGACCATCGCGGGGATCTGCCCGCCCTGGTCGAGCGACTGGATGAACTGGTTCGGGTCCATCCCGTACTGGCGCGAGGCGCTCACGAGGTACTCGAGGAGCTCGTTCTGCGCGACCTTGATCTCGAGCTGCTCGGCGAGGGTGTCGAGCAGGATCTGGTTGCGCAGGGCGTCGGTCGCCTCGACCGTGACCTCGGCGCGGTGCGTGTCGTCCTCCAGGCGGCCCTCGGACTCGAGGTGGCGGTGCACCTCCGCCTCGACGGCGCCCGCGGGGACGGGGATCTCGACGGCGTCGTTGAGCGCCTTGAGGAGCTCGTCGCGCGCGGCGACGGCCTGGTTCGACGTCTTGATGCTCGCGACCTGCTCGCGCAGGTCCGCCGTGAGCTCCTCGAGCGTGTCGAACTCGGAGGCGAGCTGGGCGAAGTCGTCGTCGGCCTCGGGGAGGTCGCGCTGCTTCACGGAGGTGGCGGTGACGGTGACCGCGGCCTCCTTGCCCTCGTGCTCGCCGCCGGCCAGCGGCGCGTTGAACGTGGTCGTCTCCTCGGCCGACAGGCCGGTGAGCGCCTCGTCGAGGCCCTCGAGCATGTTGCCCGAGCCGATCTGGTAGCTCACGCCGGAGACGGAGTCGACCTCCTCGCCGTCGATCTCGGCCTTCAGGTCGAGCACGACGAAGTCACCCTCGGCCGCGGGACGGTCGACGCCGACGAGGGTGCCGAAGCGCTCGCGCAGCGCGTCGAGGCGCTCGGTGACGTCCTCGTCCGTGACCTCGGCGGGCTCGACGGTGATCGCGAGCGAGTCGAGCGCGGGCAGCGTGATCTCGGGGCGGACCTCGACCTCGGCGGTGAAGACCAGCTGGCCCTCGCCGGCCTTCGCCGGGATCTCGGTGACCTCGACCTCGGGCTGGCCGAGGGGGCGCAGGTTCTCCTCGCTCGCGGCCTGGCGGTAGAAGCCGGAGAGCGCGTCGTTGACGGCGTGCTCGATCACGGCGCCCCAGCCGACGCGCTGGTCGATGACGCGGGGCGGGACCTTGCCCTTGCGGAAGCCGGGGATGTTCACCTGCTCCGCGATGTGCTTGTAGGCGTGGTCGATGCTCGGCTTGAGCTCGTCGTACTCCACCTCGACGGTCAGCTTGACCTTGGTGGGGTCCAGGGTCTCGACGGCGCTCTTCACTTCGATGATCTCCAACTGATCGGGGCGGGCCGCGGGCGGCCGGGGACGGCACCGCACGCGGGCGTACGGGCAACCGTCCCATCGTACGCGAGCGGTCAAGCGCGCCCGACGCGCGGACCCGACCTCGATCCTGACCCCGACCCTGCCCTCGATCCCGACCTCGATCCTCACCCCGATCCGGGCCGTGGTCCCGGCCGGGGCACGACGAGCAGCACCGCGAGCGCGACGACCGCGGTCGCGACGACGGTCGGCCAGCGCAGCCCCACGACGCCGAGCACGTCGAGCAGGACCGCCATGACCATCTGGCCCCCGACGACGGTCAGCGTCAGGACGAACGTGCCGAGGTGGCGCACGGCGAACGCGGCCGCGACGGTGACGACCGTCCCGAGCGGCCCGCCCAGGTAGAGCCACCACTGCGGGGGCAGCACGACGCCGTCGAGCACGCCGAACGGGACGCCGAGCGCGCACACGAGCGTGATCCCGGCGAGCCCGCCCGTGACCGAGGTGAGGGTCGCCACGACCGGGTCGCCCGTGAGCTGCGTGACGCGGCCGTTGCCCGCCTGCTGCCCGCACAGCACCGCGCCGCCCACGAAGAGCGCCGCACCGGCCGCGACGACCGCCCACCCGGGACCGCCCGCGCTGCTCCCGAGCACCGCGATGCCCAGACCGGCGAGCGCCGCGAGGCCGGCGCCCGCACGGCGCGGCGTGAGCCGCAGCGGCGCGGGCAGCCCGACGCCTCGCGCGTCGAGCGCGAGCCCGGCGACGGTCTGGCCGGCCACGGAGCAGACGGACGCGACCGCGACCCCGACGAGGGGGATGCCGGCAGCCATGGCGACGACGATCGGCACGCTGCACAGCCCGACGGCGAACCACCACCACGAGGCGGACGAGCGCACGACGGCGAGCGTGGACCGGACGCGGCGGCGGGCGACCACCACGAGCACGGTCGCGAGGAGGGTGCCCACGTAGGAGAGCCACGCGGCGAGGACGGGCCCCGTGCCCGCCGCCCCGAGGTCGCCGTTGAGGCGTCCCTGGAGCGAGAGGACCGCACCGCTGCCCGCGGCGACGAGCGCGGCGAGGGTCACGCGGGCCGCCGGACCGGCGGTCGCGGAGGACGGGGTCAACGGGCACCTCCCCGGGGACGGGACCGCCAGGGCGGCCCGGACGTCGACGACGTCCCGCGGCGCCCCGCAGGGCGCCGCGCGAAGGTCGGGGTGACAGGATTTGAACCTGCGACCTTCCGCTCCCAAAGCGGACGCGCTACCAACCTGCGCCACACCCCGTCGTCCGCCACGGCGCGCGGACCAGGGGCAAGTGTACTGGCGGGACGGGGCGCGACCGACGGGCCGCCGCGCGGGGAACGCCGCGGCACGGGCGGCCCGCCGACGTTTGCTAGGGTGGCGGCCGCAGGTCGGTGGCACGCCGTCCCGGGCGGCCGCACAGGCCGACCGCCGGGCGAGCCGAGGCCCGCGCGGGCGTAGCTCAATGGTAGAGCCCCAGTCTTCCAAACTGGCTACGCGGGTTCGATTCCCGTCGCCCGCTCCGTTCGTCCCACGACCCCACGGGCGCCCCGCCTCCCCGGCGCGGCGCCCGTCGTCGTTCCCGGGCGCCGCGGACGGCGTTGCAGGGCCGCGCCGCGGACCGATAGCCTCGGGGCACGCGCGCCGTCGGCCCGCCCGGAGCTCCGGGCGACTCCCCCGGCGCGACCGACCAGGAGGAGCGAGGAATGACCGCGACGACCGCGCGTCCTGCATCGCTGCACCGCGCCGCGCCGCGCACCTCCTGTTGTCGCTGTCTCGGCTGCCGCTGACGACGGCCGTCCCCGCGTGCCCCGGCACGCTCGCGCACGCCCCTCGTCCCGCCCGAGCCCGTCCCGTCGCCCGCGCGCGCCCGCGCCGCCCCCGCGAGACGCTGGACCCCGGCCACCGGGCGCGTCCCGCCCCCCATCGGTACCCCCCACCCGGCTCACCCCGAGCCGTCGACAGAAGAGGAAGACATGGCACGCATCTACGACGACGTCACGCAGCTCGTCGGCAACACCCCGCTGGTCCGGCTCAACAAGCTCACCGAGGGCCTCGGCGCCACCGTGGTGGGCAAGCTCGAGTTCTACAACCCCGCCAACTCGGTCAAGGACCGCATCGGCGTCGCGATCATCGACGCCGCCGAGGCGTCCGGCGAGCTGAAGCCGGGCGGGACGATCGTCGAGGCGACGTCCGGCAACACCGGCATCGCGCTCGCGATGGTGGGTGCGGCGCGCGGGTACGACGTCGTGCTCACGATGCCGGAGACGATGTCGAAGGAGCGCCGCGCGCTGCTGCGCGCGTTCGGCGCCGAGCTCATCCTCACGCCGGGCTCCGAGGGCATGAAGGGCGCGGTCAGCCGCGCGGACGAGATCGTCGCCGAGCGCGAGGGCGCGATCCTCGCCCGCCAGTTCGCGAACGAGGCGAACCCGGAGATCCACCGCCGCACGACGGCCGAGGAGATCTGGGCCGACACCGACGGCGCGGTCGACATCGTCGTCGCGGGCATCGGCACGGGCGGCACCATCACGGGCGTCGGCCAGGTGCTCAAGGAGCGCAAGCCCGGCGTGCAGATCGTCGCCGTCGAGCCGGAGGAGTCGGCCATCCTCAACGGCGGCCAGCCCGGCCCGCACAAGATCCAGGGCATCGGCGCGAACTTCGTGCCCGAGATCCTCGACACCTCGGTCTACGACGAGGTGATCGACGTCAACGCCGAGACCGCCGTCGAGTACGCGCGCCGCGCCGCCAAGGAGGAGGGCCTGCTCGTCGGGATCTCGTCGGGCGCCGCGATCGCGGCCGCGCTGCAGCTCGCCGCGCGTCCCGAGAACGCGGGCAAGCTCATCGTGACGATCATCCCGTCGTTCGGCGAGCGCTACCTGTCCTCCGTCCTCTACGCCGACCTGCTGGACTGACGTGACCGACCCCCACCCCCGCGCACGGACGGCCGGCCACCGGCTGCGCCGGTTCGTGCGCGTGCTCGGCGAGGACCTCGAGGCGGCCCGACGGCGGGACCCCGCCGCGCGCAGCCGCCTCGAGGTCGCTCTCGCGTACCCCGGCGTGCACGCCGTGTGGGCCTACCGGCTCGCGCACCGCATGTGGCGCGAGCCGCTGCTGCGCCTGCCGGCGCGGCTCGTGTCGCAGGCGGCGCGTGCACTCACCGGCGTGGAGATCCACCCCGGCGCGCGCATCGGCCGACGCCTGTTCATCGACCACGGGATGGGCGTCGTCGTGGGCGAGACGGCCGTGGTCGGCGACGACGTCGTGCTGTTCCACACGTCGACGCTGGGCGGGCGCTCGATGAAGCGGGGCAAGCGGCACCCCACGCTCGGCGACCGGGTCGTCGTCGGCGCCGGGGCGAAGATCCTCGGCCCGGTGTGGGTCGGCGACGACGTCCAGGTCGGGGCCAACGCCGTCGTCGTCAAGGACGTGCCCGCGGGCGCGGTCGCCGTCGGCGTGCCGGCCACCGTCCGGATGCCGGCGGGCGCGCCCGCCGCGCGGGAGGCCGTCGAGGACCCCTCGCTCCTCATCGAGTACGTCATCTGAGGAGGACGCCGGGGGGCGGCCCCGGATCGGCTAGTGTGGTCGTGGGCGGTACCTGAGACCGCGCGTACCGGATACCCCCTGCCCGGTGCGTCCTCGGGTACCGCCCGCTCACCGCCGGCCGCAGCCGCCCGTCCGTGGCAGCCGGTCCCGGCACCACGACCCTCGACGAGGAGGAGCGCGCATGCGCCTCGGCATCCACACCGGCTACTGGTCCGCCGGTCCCCCCGACGGCATCCAGGACGCGGTCGTCGCGGCCGACCGCCTCGGCGTCGACTCGGTCTGGACCGCGGAGGCCTACGGCTCCGACGCGTTCACGCCGCTGGCGTGGTGGGGCTCGCGCACGACCCGCATCCGCCTCGGGACCGCCGTCGCGCAGGTCTCCGCGCGCACCCCGACCGCGACGGCGATGGCCGCGCTGACGATGGACCACCTCTCGGGCGGCCGGTTCGTCCTCGGCCTCGGCGTCTCCGGGCCGCAGGTGGTCGAGGGCTGGTACGGCCAGCCGTACGCGAGGCCGCTCGCACGGACCCGCGAGTACGTGCAGGTGGTGCGCGACGTCCTGCGCCGGGAGGCGCCCGTGACGTCGTCCGGCCCGCACTACCCCCTCCCCCTGCCCGACGGCGTCGGGACGGGACTGGGCAAGCCGCTGCGCTCGACCGTCCACCCGCTGCGCGCCGACCTCCCGATCCACCTCGCGGCCGAGGGGCCCAAGAACATCGCGCTCGCCGCCGAGATCGCGGACGGGTGGCTCCCGCTGTTCTACTCGCCGCGCATGGACGCGACGTTCCGCGAGCTCCTCGCGGACGGCTTCGCGCGCCGCGCGCCGGAGCGCTCGCCCGAGTCCGCGTTCGAGGTGAGCGCGACCGTCCCCGTCGTCGTGCGCGAGCACGTCGAGCAGGCCGCGGACCAGGTGCGCCCGTTCCTCGCGCTGTACGTCGGCGGGATGGGCGCCAAGGGGGCGAACTTCCACCGCGACGCGCTCGACCGCCTCGGGTACGCCGAGGCGTGCGACGAGATCCAGGCGCACTACCTCGCGGGCCGCAAGGACCTTGCGGCCGCCGCCGTCCCGACGGCGATGGTCGAGGACGTCGCGCTCGTCGGCCCGCCCGAGAAGATCGCGCGCGACCTCGCGGCGTGGCGGGAGACGGCGGTGACGACGCTCCTCGTCCAGGGCGACGCGACGGCCGTGCAGACGCTCGCCCCGCTCCTCGCGGCACCGACCCCGGGCTGACCGGACGGGCGCCGCGCGGTCAGCCGTCGGCGTCCGGGAACCACACGGCCCGGCGCAGGTCCACGCGACGCCCGTCTCGCGACAGCGGGCACCCCTCGGCGCGGAGCTCCGCGAGCGCCGCGTCGAGGTGGTGCGCGGGCGGCGACCCCGCCGCGTTGACGATCCGCCACCACGGCACCGGGGCGCCGTCGTCGTCCACCCCGGACGACCCGGCGAGCACCTGCCCGACCTGGCGCGGGCCGCCCCGCCCCAGCGACTCCGCGACGATCTCCGCGACGAGCCCGTAGGTCATGGCCCGTGCGGGCGGGACGCGCCGCACGAGGTCGAGCACCGCGGTCGCGTACTCCTGCGCGAGCGCGCGCGGGTCGGCGCGGTCGTCGTCGCCGCCGCGTCCGGGGGTGCGTCGTGCCATGGCGCCCGACCCTAGCCGTCGCGAATGTCCTGGCGCGAGCACGGCCCGGGACAGGAGGATCGGGGGCATGAGCGACCACCGACCCGCACGCCTCCCCGACGGCTACGAGCTCGTCCCCCTCACGTCCGCCGACCTGCGCGACGTGCTCGACCTCGACACCACCACGTTCCCCTCGCCCGTCGAGGTCGACGAGCTCGTCGACCTCCCGTTCCCGCTGACCTGGGAGCGCGCGCTCGGCGTGACGGTCGAGCGCGAGGACGCGGACACGCCGCCCGTCGACGGCGCGCGCCCCGTGCGGCGCGAGCTCGTGGGGATGCACGCGTCGTACCCGTTCGCGCGCTTCCCGGTCCCCGGCGCGACCGCGCCGGTCGCGGGCCTCACCTGGGTGGGCGTCCACCCCGCGCACCGGCGGCGCGGCATCCTCAGCGCGATGATCGACACGCACCTCGCCCGGTGCCGCGAGCGGGGCGAGCCGGTCTCGGCGCTCTTCGCGGCGGAGGCCGCGATCTACGGCCGGTTCGGGTACGGCAAGGCGGCCGACGACGTGCGCCTCACCGTCCCGCGCGGCGTCGCGCTGCGCGACGTCCCGGGCGCGGAGCGGCACACCGTCCGGATCGAGCGCGCGGACCGCGCGCGGCACGGCGAGCTCGTCGCGTCGATCCACGAGCGCGCGGGCGCGGACCCGACGGGCCAGGGCGCGGGGATCAACCGTCCGGGGTGGGCGACGCGTGAGACCCCCGAGCTCCAGGCGACGTTCTGGGACGACGCCAAGGTCTGGCGCAAGGACCGCGAGCCCACGCGCATCGCGATCGTCGAGCTCGACGGCGAGCCGCGCGGGTACGCGCGCTTCCACCGCAAGCTCTCGTGGGAGGCCACGGGCCCGCGCGGCCCGGTGAGCACGGGCGAGGTCGTCGCGCTCGACGCCGCGGCCGCCCGCGCTCTGTGGGGCGTGCTCACCGACCTCGACCTCACGCACGAGGTGACGCCCTTCATGCTGCCGGTGGACGACGTCGTCACGAGCCTGCTCGTGGACCCGCGCTCCGCGTCGCCGCGCCTCGCGGACAACCTCTGGGTGCGGGTCGTGGACGTGCCCGGCGCGCTCGCCGCGCGCCGGTACGCGGCGGACGTCGACGTCGTGCTGCACGTGACCGACGAGCGCCTGCCCGACAACGCGGGGCGCTGGCGGCTGCGGGCCGAGGCCTTCGGCCCGGCGACGGCCGAGCGGACCGACGACGCGGCGGACGTCTCCCTCGACGTGCGCGAGCTCGGCGCGACCTACCTGGGCGGGACGTCGCTCGCGGCCCTCGGCGCGGCAGGTCTCGTCACCGAGCACTCCCCCGGCGCGCTCGCGCGCACGAGCGCGGCCCTCGGCTGGCCCGTCGCCCCGGTGTGCAGCTGGGTGTTCTGACCGGTCGGGCGCACCCGGGTCCCGGGTGCGCCCGCCGTCACGCCTGGCAGACGCCGCACCAGAAGAGGTTGCGCCCCGCGAGCTCCTTGAGGAGCACCGGCGTGCCGCACACCCGGCACGGCAGCCCGTCGCGGTGGTACACGTAGAACGCCTCGTCCGCGGGCACGGCGCCGGGAGCGACGTCCGTGTTCTGCCGCACGCGCCGCCGCCCGGTCGCCGCCTCGTCGGGGGCCTCCCCCGCGCCGTCGTCGCGGTGCTCGGGGCGCGTCGTGACGATCGCGCCGGTGCGCGCGCCGTCGTGCATGAGCACGACGAGGTCGTCCCACAACGTCCGCAGGTCCTCCGCGGGCACGTCGCGACCGGGGCGCATCGGGTCGAGCCCGGCCCGGAACAGCGCCTCCGCGCGGTAGATGTTCCCCACGCCCGCGACGACGTCCTGGTTCATGAGGAGCAGCCCGACGGGGCTGCGCGAGCGCCGCACCGCGGCGACGAACGCGTCGCGCGGGTCGGGCTCGCCGGGGCCCGGGTCGCGGATCGGGTCCGGCCCGAGCCGGTCCTCGACCGCACGCTTCTCGTCGTCCGTGACGACCTCGCACGCCGTCGGGCCGGTGAGGTCCGCGACCGCGTGCGCGCCGACGAGCCGGACGCGCACGGCGCCGCGCGGCGGCGGGGGCGACCAGCCGTCGTCGGGCGCGCCGGGCACCTCCCCCGGGCCCGCCGGGACGGTCTCGCGCTCACCGATCCGGCGCCGCGGCGCGCCGATCGCGTGCACGACGGCGGTGCTGCCGTCGCCCGCGAACGTCCACGCCCCGTAGAGGCCGAGGTGCACGCGGAGCCAGCGGACGTCGTCGGACGCGCCGCCCGGCCCAGCGAAGCCGAGGAACATCTGCTTGCCCCACGCCTCGCTCGCGACGAGCACGCGGCCGTCGAGCAGGGCGGCTCCCGCGGCGAACCGGCCCTGCGGGCTGCTCACCGCGAGCGGCTCGCCCGCGAACAGCTCGCCGAAGGCGCGCGCGAGGCGGTGGACGGTGTGGCCCTCGGGCACGTCAGGCCGAGGTGCCGCGCGCCGCCTCGTACGCCGCGAGCTGGTCGATGCGGCGCTGGTGGCGCGGGTCGCCGCTGAACGGCTCCGCGAGGAACGCGTCGACGAGCGCGACCGCCTCGTCCACCGAGTGCTGGCGCGCGCCCACCGCGACGACGTTCGCGTCGTTGTGCTGGCGCCCGAGGCGCGCGGTCTCCAGGTTCCAGGCGAGCGCCGCGCGCACGCCGACGACCTTGTTCGCCGCGATCTGCTCGCCGTTGCCCGAGCCGCCGATGACGACGCCCAGCGAGCCGGGCTCCGCCGCCACCGCCTCGCCCGCCGCGAAGCAGAACGACGGGTAGTCGTCCTGCGCGTCGTAGGTGTGGGCACCGTGGTCGACGACGTCGTGACCCGCCGCCCCCAGGTGCTCGACGAGATGGGTCTTGAGCTCGTAGCCGGCGTGGTCCGCGGCGATGTGAACGCGCATGGGCTCATCATGCCCCAGCGGGCCCCCTCGCCGCCGGGGTGAGGCCGTAGCCTGAGACGCATGACACAGACCTCCCCGACGTCCACGCCTCCGTCCTCGTCCGGCCCGGCCGACGCGGCGCGCTCCGGCATCGACCTCGACGCGCTGGACCCCGCGGTCCGCCCGCAGGACGACCTGTACCGCCACGTCAACGGCCGCTGGCTCGCGACGCACGAGATCCCCGCCGACCGCGCGATGGACGGCGCGTTCCGGGCGCTCCACGACCAGGCCGAGGTGCACGTCCGCGAGATCATCACGGACCTCGGGGAGCAGGTCGCGGCGGGCGGCGCGGACGTCGGGCCGGACGCGGCGAAGGTCGGGGCCCTCTACGCGAGCTTCATGGACACCGAGCGGATCGAGGCGCTCGGCACCACGCCGCTGCAGCCCGACCTCGCGCTCATCGCGTCCGCCACGACGCAGGCCGAGCTCACCGGGGCGCTCGGCGCCCTCCAGCGCACGGGCGGCGCGGGCGCCGTCGGCTTCTGGGTCGACAACGACGCGAAGGACCCCGAGCGGTACGTCGCCTACCTCTACCAGTCCGGGCTCGGCCTGCCGGACGAGGCGTACTACCGCGAGGACCAGTACGCCCCCGTCCGCGAGAAGTACGTGCCGCACGTCGCGCGCATGCTCGCGCTGGCGGGCGTCACGTCCGAGACGTGGGGCGCGACGCCCGAGGACGCCGCCGAGCGGATCATGGCGCTCGAGACGAGGCTCGCCGCGAAGCACTGGGACGTCGTGCGCGACCGCGACGCCGACCTCACGTACAACCCGCGGACGCTCGCCGCGCTCGTCGAGGAGGCCCCCGGGTTCGACTGGCGCGCCTGGGTCCTCGCGCTCGGCGCGCCGCAGGGCTCGCTCGACGACGTCGTGGTCCGCGAGCCGGACTTCGCGGCCGGGTTCGCCGAGCTCTGGGCGAGCGAGCCGCTCGAGGACTGGAAGCTGTGGATGGTGTACCACCTCGTCACCGCCCGGGCGCCCTACCTCTCCGACGACCTCGTCGAGGCGAACTTCGACTTCTACGGGCGCACGCTGTCGGGCGCGCAGGAGGTGCGCGAGCGCTGGAAGCGCGCCGTCTCCGTCGTCGAGGGCGCGCTCGGCGAGGCCGTCGGCGCGCAGTACGTCGCGCGGCACTTCCCGCCCGCGCACAAGGCGCGCATGGAGGAGCTCGTCGCCTCCCTCGTGGCCGCCTACCGCGAGTCGATCACGACGCTCGACTGGATGACGGACGAGACGAAGGAGAAGGCGCTCGCCAAGCTCGAGGCCTTCACGCCGAAGATCGGCTACCCCGTGCGGTGGCGCGACTACTCGGCGCTCGTCGTCGACGCGCACGACCTCGTGGGCAACGTGCGCCGCGCCCACGCGTTCGAGCAGGACCGCGAGCTCGGCAAGATCGGGCGCCCGCTCGACCGCGACGAGTGGTTCATGACGCCCCAGACGGTCAACGCCTACTACAACCCGGGCATGAACGAGATCGTCTTCCCCGCCGCGATCCTGCAGCCCCCGTTCTTCGACCCCGAGGCCGACGACGCCGTGAACTACGGCGGCATCGGCGCGGTGATCGGCCACGAGATCGGTCACGGCTTCGACGACCAGGGCTCCAAGTACGACGGCGCGGGCCGCCTCGAGGACTGGTGGACGGCGCGCGACCGCGAGGAGTTCGAGAAGCGCACGACGGCGCTCGTCGCCCAGTACGACGCGTACCGCCCCGCCCAGCTCGGCGAGGACGGCCCGCACGTCAACGGCGCGCTGACCATCGGTGAGAACATCGGCGACCTCGGCGGCCTGTCGATCGCGCTCAAGGCGTACCGCATCGCGCTCGGCCGTCCCCTGGAGGACGCGCCCGTCGTCGACGGGCTCACGGGCATCGAGCGCGTGTTCCTCGGCTGGGCCCAGGTGTGGCAGTCGAAGGGCCGGGACGAGGAGGTCGTGCGCCGCATCGCGACCGACCCGCACTCGCCCAACGAGTTCCGCTGCAACGGGGTCGTGCGCAACGTGGACGAGTTCTACGACGCCTACGACGTGCAGCCGGGGGACGCGCTCTACCTCGCCCCCGAGGAGCGCGTGCGCATCTGGTGACGCCGGACGCACGAAGGGCCCGCGGCGGGTCGTCCCGCCGCGGGCCCTCCTGCGTGGTGGTCGGGCCGGTCAGAGCGTCCGGATGCCCGCGCGCGCGATCGTAAAGCCCTTGCCCGTGGCGTCGTCGCGGCACGTCATGCCGGTCTCGGCGCTGTCGCACGTGAAGGGGCCGACCGTCTTGGAGGTGCCGTAGTCGAGGATCGCGGTGTCCCCCGGCGCGGGCTGCGGCTGCTCGGCCGCGGGCACGCACGGCTGGTCGACGCTGCCGTCGGCGTCCAGGACGACCTTGTAGCCGACCGTGCCGTCGCACCCGTCCACCGGGGCGGGCTGCGTGCCGAGCTGGGCGATCACGCACGTCGCGCTGACGTCGGTCACCTCGCACGTGATGTTCCGCGACTCCGACGCGAACGTCTCGGACACCGTGGGCTCGGCAGGCGCCGGCTCCTCGGCACCGTCCGTGGCGGTCGCCGCCGGGGACGTCGACGCCCCGCCGAGCGGTTCCTCGTCGCCGCCGCCGAGCAGCGAGATCGCGAAGACGATCGCCCCGAGGACGAGCAGCGCGTCGACGACGATGAACGCGATCCACCCCGCGCCCAGCCGGTTCGAGCCGCGACCGCCGCCGTCCCCGCCGCGCCCGTCGCGCCGACCGGTCGACGGGCCGGACGGGGCGCCCGTCCCTCCCGACGAGGCTCGCGGGGCGGCGGCGGCCGGGGCTGCCGAGGCCGGCGGGTGGTAGGCGGGCTGCTGCGCGGGCGGCGTGGCGGCCGCGTAGGCGGGCTGGGCGGTCGGCTCGTACGCCGCCGTCCCGCCCGCGTACGGACCGGCCGCGGCGTGACCGGCTGCCGTGTCACCCGGCGCGTAGCCGGGACGGCCCGCGGCCGTCCCGACCGGGGCCGCGACGCCGAACCCGTTCTGCTCGGTCGCGTAGCGCACGCGCTGCGGCGGCACCGGTGACGGCGAGGGCGCCGGGACCGCGGGCTGCGCGGCCGTCGGGAGCTGGGTGATCGGCGTCACGTGCTGGACCGTCGTCGCCTGGAAGGACGCCGCCGACGCGACGACGGTCGGCTGGCCGTCCGCGGGCGTCGCGCGCGGCGCCTGGGCCGTCGGGCCGCTCGTCGGGGCGAACGAGGGCGGCCCCGAGGTCGCGTGCGCGGGCACGGGGGCGAACGCCGTGGTCGGCTGGGCGTCGTCACGACCGACCGCGGCCCCCGGGACGCCGCCGGGGGGCGGCGGCGGCGGTGGCACGGGTGCGTTCGGGGACATGCTCGGCTCCTCGCGGGCTTCCTCGGCGGACTCGCCCGGCGCGACCGGGCGGCGGGCGCTCCTGACACCGCCCGCGAACTGACGAAGCATGGCACGAGCCACCCGCACCGGTCGAACCCCGGGAGCCCCACGACGCCCTCGCCCCCGGGGTCTGCACGACGTCCGCACGGCGTCCGCGCGACGGCGGCGCCGTGCCCGACGTCAGTCGAAGACCGGACCCTGGGTGCGCGTGCGCTTGAGCTCGAAGAAGCCCGGCGTGCTCGCGACCAGGACGCACCCGTCCCACAGCCGCCCGGCGGCCTCGCCCTTCGGCGCGGGCGTCACGACGGGACCGAAGAACGCCGTCCCGCCGAACGCGACGACGGGCGTCCCGACGTCCTCGCCGACGCGACCGATGCCCTCGGCGTGCGACGCGCGCAGCTGCTCGTCGTAGGCGTCGGAGCCCGCGGCGTCGGCGAGCGACGCGGGCAGGCCCACCTCCGCGAGCGCCTCGAGCAGCACCGCGTCGTAGTCGGTGCGGCCGCCCGGGTGCAGGCGCGTCCCGATCGCGTCGTAGAGGGGCTTGACGACATCCTCGCCGTGCTCGACGCGCGCGGCGGTGACCACGCGCACCGGGCCCCACGCCTTCGCCATGAGCTCGCGGTACTCCTCCGGCAGGTCGCGGCCCTCGTTGAGCACCGCGAGGCTCATCACGTGCCAGCGGACGGTGACGTCGCGCACCTGCTCGACCTCGCCCATCCAGCGGCTCGTCATCCACGCCCACGGGCACACGGGGTCGAACCAGAAGTCGGCGACGCGCAGGTCGTCCTCGGTAGCGGTGGGGTCGGTCGTCGCGGTGAGCGTCACGGGGCGGTCTCCTTCGTCGTCGGGCGCGCCCGGGGTCCGGGTCGCCGGGGCGCGGCGGCCGGGCCGACGGCGTCCCCACCCCGTTCCGACACCGCGCGACCGCAGCGTATTCCCGGGAGCGGGCGCGGGCACGCGTGGGATGATCGTCCGTGGCCCACAGGCCGCCGTCGAGGCCGACCGGCCCGACCACGAGACCGAGGAGATGCAGTGCCCGGAGAGAACCTCACCCGCGCCGAGGCGAGCGAGCGCGCGGCGATCGTCGACATCCAGTCCTACGAGGTCGACCTCGACCTCACGACGGGGGCGACGACGTTCGCGTCGACGACCGTGGTGCGGTTCACCGCGACCGAGGGCGCGAGCACGTTCGTCGACCTCGTCGCGCCGACCGTGCGCGAGGTCGTGCTCAACGGCCGTGCGCTCGACCCGGCGCAGGTGTTCGCCGACTCGCGCATCGCGCTCGACGGCCTCGCGGCCGACAACGAGCTGCGCGTCGTCGCCGACTGCGCGTACACCAACACGGGCGAGGGCCTGCACCGGTTCGTCGACCCGGTCGACGGCGAGGTCTACCTCTACACGCAGTTCGAGGTCCCGGACTCGCGGCGCGTGTTCGCCGTCTTCGAGCAGCCCGACCTCAAGGCGACGTTCGCGTTCACGGTCACCGCGCCCGCGGCGTGGGAGGTCGTGAGCAACCAGCCGACGCCCGCGCCCGAGGCGCTCGGCACGAAGGCCGACCCGACCGGCACGGGCGCCGGCGACGTCGAGGTCGCGCGCTGGGCGTTCGAGCCGACGCCGCGCATCTCGTCGTACATCACCGCGCTCGTCGCGGGGCCGTACGTCGTGGAGCGCAGCGAGCTCACGTCGTCCGACGGCCGCACGATCCCGCTCGGGGTCTTCTGCCGCGCGTCGCTCGCCGACCACATGGACGCCGACTACGTGTTCGACAAGACGCGCGAGGGCTTCGCGTTCTTCGAGTCCGCGTTCGAGCACCCGTACCCGTTCGACAAGTACGACCAGCTCTTCGTGCCCGAGTACAACATGGGCGCGATGGAGAACGCCGGGTGCGTGACGTTCACCGAGACGTACGTGTTCCGGTCCAAGGTCACCGACGCCGTCAAGGAGCGTCGCGTCGTGACCATCCTCCACGAGCTCGCGCACATGTGGTTCGGCGACCTCGTGACCATGAAGTGGTGGAACGACCTGTGGCTCAACGAGTCGTTCGCGGAGTACGCGTCGACGCTCGCGACCGCCGAGGCGACCGAGTGGCGCGAGGCGTGGACGACGTTCGCCGCGATGGAGAAGTCCTGGGCCTATCGCCAGGACCAGCTGCCCTCCACGCACCCCATCGTCGCGACGATCAACGACCTCGAGGACGTGTTCGTCAACTTCGACGGCATCACCTACGCCAAGGGCGCGTCGGTGCTCAAGCAGCTCGTCGCGTGGGTCGGCAAGGAGCAGTTCCTCGCCGGCGTCGCGGCGTACTTCCGCAAGCACGCGTGGGGCAACACCGAGCTGCGCGACCTGCTCGTCGAGCTCGAGGCCACGAGCGGCCGCGACCTCACCGAGTGGTCCGCGCTGTGGCTCGAGACCGCGGGCGTGAACACCCTGCGGCCCGAGTTCGACCTCGACGCCCACGGCCGCTTCACCACGTTCTCCGTGGTGCAGACGGCGGCGGCCGACCACCCGACGCTGCGTCCGCACCGGCTCGGGATCGGCTTCTACGACCTCGTTGACGGCGTGCTCACGCGCGTGCACCGCACCGAGGTCGACGTGGCCGGGCCGCGCACCGAGATCCCCGAGCTGCTCGGCCTCGACCGCCCGCAGCTCGTCCTGCTCAACGACGACGACCTCGCGTACGCGAAGATCCGCCTCGACCCCGCGTCCCTCCAGGTCGCGACCGAGCACCTCGCGGACCTCGCCGACCCGCTGGCCCGCTCGCTCGTCTGGGGCTCCGCGTGGGACGCGACGCGCGACGGCGAGACGCCGGCCAGCGACTACGTGCGCCTCGTGCTGGGCAACATCGCCCGCGAGACCGAGTCGACGACGATCCGCACCACCCTCAACCAGCTCGCGCTCGCCGCGAAGACGTACGTGGCCCCGGAGCGCCGCGAGGAGACGCTCGCGCACGTCGGCGACGTGCTCTGGTCGCTCGCGCAGGACGCGGCCCCCGGCTCGGACCTGCAGTTCCAGCTCGTGAAGTTCTTCGCGCACCTCGCGTCGACGCCCGCGCACGGCGAGGCGCTCCGGTCGCTGCTCGACGGCTCCGCTGCCCTCGACGGGCTCGAGATCGACACCGACCTGCGCTGGGAGATCCTCGAGGGGCTCGTCCTGCTCGACCTCGCGGACGACGCCGAGATCGAGGCGACGCTCGACGCCGACTCGACCGCGACGGGCCAGCAGTCCGCCGCGCGGGCCCGCGCGACGGTGCCCACCGCCGCGGCGAAGCGCGCCGCGTTCGACCGCCTCGTCGGCTCGGACGACGCCCCCAACGCGATCGTCCGCGCCACCACGCTCGGTTTCCAGCACGTCAACGACCCCGAGTCGCTCGCCCCGCTCGTCGGCGCGTACTTCGACGCGCTGCTCCCCCTGTGGGACCAGCGGTCGTACCACATCGCCGAGGCGCTCGTCACGGGCCTCTACCCGGCCCCGCTCGCGAGCACCGTGCTGCGCGACGCGACGCAGGAGTGGCTCGACGCCAACGCCGACGCCGCCCCGGCGCTGCGCCGGCTCGTGGTGGAGAACCTCGCCGGCGTCGAGCGCGCCCTCGCGGCCCAGGCCGCCGACGCCTGACCCCTCGGTCAGCACCCCTCACGACCGCGCGCCGGGTCGCTCCGTCCGACGGAGCGGCCCGGCGCTCGTCGTCCCGCGCGGGTCCGCGACCAGGTGGTACCGGCGCGGCGAGCAGGCGATCCCGGCGCGTGCGGCGAGCGGGACGGGCCAGGACGGCCTGCTCGGCCGGTCAGAGGGAGTCGTTCATCGCCTTGGCGAGAGAGCGCAGGCGGGCGGAGTCGAAAAGGTCCTCGAGCAGGACGAGGTTGCCCGACGAGTCGCCGAGGGGCACCTTCCAGTTCGGGTACTCCTGGTCCGTGCCCGGCTGGTTCTGCGAGCGGCGCTCCCCCACGGCGTCGGCCAGCGAGACGCCGAGCAGCACCGCCGGGGTGCTGCGGACGAGGCGGTGCAGGGCCTCGACGAGCTCGCGCTCGGACGGGTCCTCGCCCACGAGCGACCGCTCGCGCAGGAACGCGATCATCGCGTCCCGCTCGGCGCGCGCGGCCCGCCGCACGTCGGCGACGTCCTCCGTGAGCACGCCCAGACGGTCCCGCAGCTCGACGTGCTCGCCCGCGAGGTAACCCGCCGTGGGCGGCAGGTCGTGCGTCGTGACGGTCGCGAGCGCGAGGCGCCGGTAGTCCTCCGGGGGCAGCGGACGGCCGTCGTCGGTCTTCTCGAACCACAGGACGGACGTGCCGAGGACGCCGCGGTCCGCGAGGTAGTCACGGACCCAGGGTTCGAACACGCCGAGGTCCTCGCCGATGACCATCGCGCCCGCGCGGTGCGCCTCGAGGCACAGGATGCCGACGAGGGCCTCGTGGTCGTAGCGGACGTACGCGCCCGCGTCGGCACGCGCCCCGCCCGGGATCCACCACAGCCGGAACAGGCCGATGACGTGGTCGATCCGGATCGCGCCCGCGTGCCGCAGGACGGTGCGCAGCATGTCGCGGTACGGGGCGTACCCGGCCCGCGCGAGCGCCCGCGGGTGCCACGGCGGCTGGGACCAGTTCTGGCCCTGCTGGTTGTACATGTCCGGCGGCGCCCCGACGGACACCCCGGTGGCGAGCACGCCGCGGTGCGACCAGACGTCGGCGCCCTCGGGGTGCACGCCGACCGCGAGGTCGTGCATGATCCCCACCGACATGCCCGCCTCGCGCGCGGTGCGCTGCGCGACGCGGAGCTGCTCGTCGGCGACCCACTGGAGCCAGCAGTAGAACTCGACGCGGTCGGCGAGCTGCTCGCGCAGCGCCGCGACGGTCGGGCCGTTCGGGTCGGACGCGCCGGGCGGCCAGTCCCGGTCGCCGTAGTGGTCGGCGAGCGCGCACCACGTGGCGAAGTCCTCGAGCCCCTTGCCCTGCTCGGCGCGGAACGCGTCGAGCGACGCCTGGCGGGCGGTGGACCGGGGCGCGGTGAACACGACCTCCAGCGCCGCCTTCTTGGCCTCCCACGCGGCGTCGCGGTCGATGGGACCGGGGTCGGTGTCGAGGTCGCGCACCGGGTCGAACGCCCACTCGACCAGCGAGCGGTCGGCCGCGGACAGGTACCCCGTCTCGCGGATGTCCTCGACCCTGATGTACAGCGGGTTGACGAAGCGGCGGCTCGTCGGGAGGTAGGGCGAGGGCGTCATCGGCGTGCGCGGCTCGGCGGCGTGCAGCGGGTTGACGAGGACGAAGTCCGCGCCGGCCTCGTGCGCGGCGAGCCAGGCGAGGTCGGCGAGGTCGGCCAGGTCGCCGACGCCCCACGACGCGCGCGAGCGCACCGAGTACAGCTGGGCCATGAAGCCCCACGCGCGCCGTTCCGCGACGGCGGCGGGCAGCTCGAGCCGCTGCGGCGTCACGACGAGCGTCGCGCGCGCGTGGGCGCCGTCGCTCTCGGCGTGCAGGTCGTGCCACCCGAGGGGCAGGTCGGCCGGGATCTCGAACGTCGCGCGGCCGACGCGCCGGCCGTCGACGGTGCGCGGCTCGACGAACACGTCGAGCTGGCCGAGGTGGCGGCGCTCCCGGGGGGCGCGCGCGGCGTGGTGCCCGGCGACGCCGGAGCGGCCCTGCTCCGCCTCGAGCTCGACCCAGACGTCGACGGCGGCGCCGTCCTGCACGTGCACGGGGACCGGCACGGCGTCGCCCTGCCGGACGACGACGGTCGGGGGCAGCATCTGCCGCCACGCGTCGTCGCGCGAGTGCTCGAGGCTGACGGCGACCTTCTCCGGGGACGACGCGGGGACGCCGAGGGCCTCCAGCACGGCGACGAGGGTCGAGGCCCGGACCTGGCGGCGCGTCCCGTCGAAGTCCCAGAAGTCGGACGCGACACCGTGGGCGTCGGCCAGCTGCACCAACGGCTCGGGCAGGTCCGTCTGCGGGGGTTCGCTCACGCCTGCATCCTGCCAGACCAGGGCCTTGCGGGCAGGACGATCGCCCGGCGTGCCCGGGTCGCTCTCATGTGCCCCGGGTACCCTGCCCGCATGTCCCTCCCCCTTCTCGCTCCTGCCGTGCGCGCGCCCGCGGAGGTCCCGGAGGAGCTCGCCAACGGCTTCGACGCGAGCAACCCCGACGACTGGTTCGAGTGGTTCGTCGGCCTCCCGCTGCGCGTGCTGCTCATCGTCGTGATCGGGGCGCTCGTCCTCGCGGTCGTGCGCCGGCTCATCCGCCGCGTCTCCGAGCACATCGCCGAGGGCACGCCCACGCTCCGCGGCAAGCGGCTCAAGGGCCTCGGTGGCTCCGAGGTCGGCAGCGTGCTGCTGCGCGCGAACCCGCTCGCGAGCGCCCGCCGGGCCCAGCGGGCGCGGACCGTGGGCTCGGTGCTGCGCTCGACCGCGAACATCGTCATCGGCGCGACGATCGTGCTCATGGTGCTCACCGAGCTCGGCGTGAACATCGCGCCGTTCCTCGCGTCGGCCGGCATCGCGGGCGTCGCGCTGGGCTTCGGCGCGCAGAGCCTCGTGAAGGACTTCCTCTCGGGCACGTTCATGCTCCTCGAGGACCAGTACGGCGTCGGGGACACGGTCGACTTCGGCGAGGTCACGGGCACCGTCGAGGAGGTCGCGCTGCGCGTGACGAAGGTCCGCGACGGCAACGGCACGCTGTGGTTCGTCCGCAACGGCGAGATCCTGCGGACGGGCAACAAGACCCAGGAGTGGGGTCGCGCGGTGGTGGACGTGCGCGTCGCGTACTGGGCCGACGTCGAGGCCGTGCGCGCGGCGCTGCTCGCGGCCGCGGAGGAGGTCGGGAGCGACCCGGTGCTCGGCACGTACTTCCTCGAGCCGCCCGAGGTCACGGGCATCGAGGCCATGACGGCCGAGGCGCTGCAGCTCAGGGTGCAGGTCAAGACGCAGGCCGCGATGCAGTGGGAGGTGGCGCGCGCGCTGCGCTCGCGCGTCCGGCAGTCGCTGTCCGACGCCCGCGTCCCGCTGGCCGGGGCGCAGCAGGTGGTCGTCCTCGACCACTCGCCGTCGCTGCCCGACGACCGGGCCGACGACCGAACCGACGCGCGGCCCGACGACCGTCCCGACGACACGGGTGACCGGTCCGCGCAGGCGGCCCGCGAGAGGCGCGGCGCCGCCGCGGCGACCGTGGTGCAGGACGTGGCGGGCGGCCCGGCGTCCTGAGCCGCGTGGCGCCGTCGGGCACGACCACGACGGCGCCGGTCCCTCCGTACGGAGGGACCCGGGGGGACTCAGCGCAGGCCGTCGAGCTCCGCGGCGAGGTTGTCGGCCTCCGGGCCGACGATGACCTGGACGACGCGGCCCGAGCGCACGACGCCGAACGCGCCCGTCGCCTTGAGGCGCGCCTCGTCGACGAGCTGCGGGTCCGTGACCTCGACGCGCAGGCGCGTGATGCACGGCTCGAGGTCGACCACGTTGCCCTGACCCCCGAGGGCGTCGAGGATGTTCTGTGCCTTCTGGTCCGAGGGGGTGCTCATCGAAAGTGTCTCCTGAGGCGAGTCGCGGGTGGGGATCCGCGCGGGGGATCCGGGGTGTCGGGGTGCCGAGCACCTGGGAACAGCCTAGTCTCCTGGCGAGGTTGTCACCGGATCGACGCGGCCCCGCAACGCCCCCGCAACAGGGACGTGCACGGCGGCCTGGCGGTCGGACCGTGACGGGCACGCGTGCGCACCGGCCCGGGCACCCGGGTCGCACGCCCGAGGCGGACGAGGAGCGAGGGTCGTGACGGGCGGAACCGAGGACGAGGCACGGCAGGTCATCACGGGCATCGGCGTGTGCCCCGGCACGGTCGTCGGGCCGGTGGTGCTCATGCCGGAGGCGATCGACGAGCCGGCACCGGGGCTGCGCATGGGCCCGCGCGAGGACCACGAGGCGCAGGCGCGGCGCGTCGACGCCGCGGCGGAGCAGGTCGCGGGCGACCTCCAGCGCGCCGCGGACGCCGCCGACGGCGACGCGCGCGACGTCCTCGAGGCGACGGCGGCCATGGCGGCCGACCCCACGCTCGCGGCCGACGCGCGGCGCCGCGTGCTCGACGAGCACCTCGTCCCCGAGCGCGCGGTGTGGGAGGCCGCGGAGGAGGTCGTGCGGCAGTTCACCGAGCTCGGCGGGTACTTCGCCGAGCGCGCCCGCGACGTCGCAGACGTCCGCGACCGGCTCGTCGCGGCCCTCACCGACCGTCCCGCGCCCGGGGTGCCCGAGCACACCGAGCCGTTCGTCCTCGTCGCGTACGACCTCGCGCCGTCGGCCACGGCCGCGCTCGACCCCGCGCGCGTGCTGGCGATCGTCACCGACAGCGCCGGGCCGACGTCGCACACCGCGATCGTCGCGAACGCCAAGGGCATCCCCGCGGTCGTCGCGGCCACGGGAGCGAGCGCGGCGCTCGCACCGGAGGACGTCGTGCTGGTCGACGGCGCGGCCGGGACGGTCGTCGTGCACCCGTCGCCCGAGCAGGTGGCCGCGGCGCGGGCCCGCTCGCAGCAGGTGCGCACGTTCGACGGCACGGGCCGCACGCGCGACGGGCACCGGGTGCAGCTCCTCGCGAACGTCGGCGACCCGGCGGGCGCCGCGGCGGCGGCCGCGTCCGGCGCCGAGGGCGTCGGGCTGTTCCGCTCCGAGTTCTGCTTCCTCGACCGCGAGCAGCCGCCGACGGTCGAGGAGCAGGTCGCCGCCTACCGCACCGTCTTCCGCGAGTTCGGCGGGCGCAAGGTCGTGATCCGCACCCTCGACTCCGGCGCGGACAAGCCGCTGCACTTCCTCACCGTCGACGACGAGGAGAACCCGGCGCTCGGCGTGCGCGGGCTGCGCACCGCCGCGCGCTGGCCGGAGCTGCTCGAGCAGCAGCTCGACGCGATCGCGCAGGCCGCCGCGGCCGAGGAGGCCGAGGTGTGGGTCATGGCGCCCATGGTCTCGACCGTCGGGGAGACCGAGTGGTTCGTCGAGCGCTGCCGCGCGCACGGCCTCGACGTGGCGGGCGTCATGGTCGAGGTCCCGAGCGCCGCCCTGCTCTCCGGGCCGATCCTCGCGCGCGCGGCGTTCGCGTCGATCGGCACCAACGACCTCACGCAGTACACGATGGCCGCGGACCGCCTCCTCGGGTCGCTCGCGGAGCTGAGCGACCCGTGGCAGCCCGCCGTGCTCCGGCTCGTCGAGGCGACGTGCGCGGGCGGGGCCCAGCAGGGCCGGCCCGTGGGCGTGTGCGGCGAGGCGGCGTCCCAGCCGGTGCTCGCCGTCGTGCTCGTCGGGCTCGGGGTGTCGTCGCTGTCCATGACAGCGCGTGCGATCCCCGACGTCGCGGCGCTCCTGCGCGAGGTCGACGTCGACGAGTGCCGCCGGCTCGCGCGCCTCGCGGTCGACGCGGAGAGCGCGGCCCAGGCGCGCGCCGTCGTGCGCGAGAACCTGCCGGTGCTCGCCGAGCTCGGGCTGTGACGTGCGCCCGGACCGCCCCGGGCGGCGGCTCCGGGCTCGGGAGCGCGCCGCCGCCGGTGCGATGATGGGCCGGTGACGACCGAGCCCACCCCCCGCCCGACGCTGCCCGTCGCCGGACTGTCGAACGGCGCGCCGGCCGGCCCCGCGGGCGCGACCGCGCCGGTCCGCCCGAGCCGCACGTTCTACGACGAGGTCGGCGGGCACGAGACGTTCGTGCGCCTCGTCGACGCGTTCTACGAGGGCGTCGCGGACGACCCGGTCATGCGGCCCATGTACCCCGAGGAGGACCTCGGCCCGGCGCGCTGGCGGCTCACCGCGTTCCTCGAGCAGTACTGGGGCGGCCCGACGACGTACAGCGAGCAGCGCGGCCACCCGCGCCTGCGCATGCGGCACGCGCCCTTCAAGGTCAACCCCGACGCGCGCGACCGCTGGCTCGCGCACATGCGCGCCGCCGTCGACACCCTGGACCTGCCGCCGATCCAGGAGGCGACGCTGTGGGACTATCTGGAGCGCGCGGCGCACTCCCTCCTCAACACCTTCGAGGACTGACCGACCCGCCGCCCGAGCGAAGGAGCCCCCACCCGTGACCCCCGAGCCCACCCCGCCGTCGACCTCCTCGGCCTCCCCCGGCCCGACGTCGGACGCCGCCCCGCGCGAGCAGGTCCCGAACCCGCTGAACCACCTCCTCGACGTGCTGCGCCTCGAGCGGGTCGGCGACGGCGACGGGTCGGCCGCCGACCCGGAGCACTTCCGCGGGGTCTCCGTGCACCAGCCGACGGGCCGCGTCTACGGCGGGCAGGTGCTCGCGCAGGCGGTCCTCGCCGCGGGCCGCACGGTCCCCGAGGGCCGGCTCCCCCACTCCCTGCACGGGTACTTCCTGCGACCCGGCGGCCTCGACGTGCCGATCGACTTCGCGGTCGAGCGGCTGCGCGACGGGCGTTCGTTCAGCGCCCGCCGGACGCACGCGATCCAGCACGGCAAGCCGATCCTGTCGATGATCTCCTCGTTCCAGGAGGAGCAGGGCGGCATCGAGCACGCGTCCGAGATGCCCGACGCCCCGGCCCCCGAGGAGGTGCCGTCCGCGCTCGACGTGCTCGGCGGCATCGACCACCCCATCGCGCGGTTCTGGTCGCACCACTCGGCGTTCGAGCTGCGGCACGTGGGCGGGTCGCTCTACCTGCACCCGGACCACGAGCCCAAGGACCACCAGATGGTGTGGATGCGGGCGCGGGGCGACGTCGGCGACGACCAGCTGCTGCACCGAGCGCTCATGGCGTACGCGTGCGACCAGGTCATGCTCGAGCCGATCCTGCGCCAGGCGGGCACGAGCTGGGTCACGCCCGACATGTCGATCGCGAGCCTCGACCACGCGATGTGGTGGCACCGCGACGTGCGCGTGGACGAGTGGCTGCTCTACGTGCAGTCGGCCCCGAGCGCCCAGGGCGGCCGCGGGCTCGGCGCCGCGCGGGTGTTCGCGCAGGACGGCACGCTCGTCGCGTCGATCGCCCAGGAGGGAATGGTCCGCCTCCCCGCGCTCTGACGGGCGACGGACGCGCGTCGGCCCGACACTGTCCTGGTGCGACTGCGCCGCGTGACCGTGACCTCGCCGGGGTACACCCGCCGCCCGAAGGGCGACGCGTGGGTGTTCCTCGACGTCGAGGGCCTGCCCCTGGCCGACGAGGAGGAGGTCGCGCGCTGCGAGCGCCTCGCCGTCCCGCCCGCGTGGTCCGACGTCTGGATCTGCCGGTACCCCAACGGGCACATCCAGGCGTTCGGCCGGGACGTCGCCGGGCGCGGCCAGTACCTCTACCACGAGCAGTGGCAGGTGCGGCGGGCCCGCCGCAAGCACGACCACGTGCTCGACGTCGGCCGTCGCCTGCCTGCCGCCCGGCGCCGGGTCGCGCGCGAGCTCGAGCTCCCCGGCATGCCGCGCGAGAAGGTGCTGGCGCTCGCGTTCCGGCTGCTCGACCTCGCGTACTTCCGGGCGGGCGGCGAGATCTACGCGAAGCAGAACAACAGCTACGGCCTCGCCACGATCCGCAAGGAGCACGCGCGCGTCCGCCGCGACGGGAGCGTGCACTTCCACTACCCGGCGAAGTCGGGCCAGGTGCGTGACGTGGTCGTCGAGGACCCGGTGGTCGCCGAGCTCGTGACGACGCTCAAGCGACGCCGGGGCGGCGTCGAGCTGCTCGCGTGGCGCGACGCGGACGCGACCGGCAGCGCGGTGTGGCACGACGTCACGAGCGCCGACGTCCAGGCCGGCATCAAGGAGCGCCTGGGCGACGACGCGACGCCCAAGGACTTCCGCACGTGGCACGCGACGGTGCTCGCGGCGCGTGCCCTGGCCGACGCCGGCACGGCGCCCGCGTCCGATCGCGCCCGGCGCCGGGTCGTCACGGGGGTCGTCAAGGACGTCGCGGAGGAGCTCGGGAACACGCCCGCCGTGGCGCGGTCGTCGTACATCGACCCGCGGCTGTTCGACCTGTGGGAGCGGGGCGAGACCATCGGGTCGACGCGCTCGCAGACGCGCGCCGAGCGCGAGGTCCTGGAGCTCCTCGGATGAGGGCCGCGGTCACCGGGGTCACCGGGTACGTCGGCGGGCGGCTCGTGCCCGAGCTGCTCCGCGCCGGCTTCGAGGTCCGTGCGCTCGCCCGGCACCCCGAGCGGCTCGCGGGCCGCGAGTGGGCGGACGACGTCGAGCTCGTCGAGGCGGACGCGAGCGACCTGGACCAGATCCGGGCGGCGCTCGAGGGCGCCGACGTGGCGTACTACCTCGTGCACTCGCTCGGCACCGGGCGCACGTTCGAGGTCCGCGACCGGCGCACCGCGCTGACGTTCGCGCGCGCGGCGCGCGAGGCCGGCGTGCGGCGCATCGTCTACCTCGGCGGGCTGTTCCCCGACGTGCCGGAGGGCGAGCTGTCGCCGCACCTCGCGTCGCGCAAGGAGGTCGGGGAGATCCTGCTCGCGTCGGGCGTCCCGACGACGGTCCTGCGCGCCGCGGTCATCCTCGGCTCGGGCTCGGCGTCGTTCGAGATGATGCGGTACCTCACCGAGCGGCTCCCGGCCATGACGACCCCGAAGTGGGTCGACAACCGCATCCAGCCGATCGCGATCCGCGACGTGCTGCGCTACCTCGTCGGCTCGGCCTCGATGCCCGACGACGTGTCGCGCGGCTTCGACATCGGCGGCCCCGACGTGCTCACCTACCGCGACATGATGCAGCGGTACGCGCGCGTGGCGAACCTCCCCCGGCGGCGCATCGTCAGCGTGCCGGTGCTCACGCCCCGGCTGTCGTCGCACTGGGTCGGGCTCGTCACGCCCGTGCCGAGCGGCATCGCCCGACCCCTCGTCGAGTCGCTCCAGCACGAGGTCGTGTGCCACGAGCACGACATCGCGCAGTACGTGCCCGACCCGCCCGAAGGGCTCATCGGGTTCGACCGGGCCGTCGAGCTCGCGCTCGAGCGCATCCACGACGGCGAGGTCACGACGCGCTGGTCGTCCGCGTCGGTGCCCGGGGCGCCGTCGGACCCGCTGCCGAGCGACCCGGACTGGGCGGGCGGCTCGCTCTACGTGGACGAGCGCCGCACCGTCGTGGACGCGCCGCGCGAGGTGCTCTGGCGCGTGATCGAGGAGATCGGCGGGCAGGGCGGCTGGTACTCGTGGTCGCTCGCGTGGCGCGTGCGGGGCCTCATGGACCGGGTCGTCGGCGGGCCGGGCCTGCGCCGCGGCCGGCGCGACGAGCGCTACCTCCGCGTGGACGACGAGCTCGACTGGTGGCGCGTCGAGGCGATCGAGCCCGGGCGCCGGCTCCTGCTGCGTGCCGAGATGCGGCTCCCGGGCCTCGCGTGGCTCGAGCTGCGCGTCGACGAGGCGGCGGCCGAGCTCCCCGACGCGACGGACCCCGACGCGCCGGGTCCCTCGCCGGAGGACGCCAGCGGGCCGGGCCGGACCTACTTCGCGCAGCGCGCGCTGTTCCACCCGCACGGGCTCGCGGGCCAGCTCTACTGGTGGGCCGTCAAGCCGTTCCACGGCGTGGTGTTCGGCGGGATGCAGCGCAACGTCGCCGAGGCCGCCGAGCGCGCCGCGCGCAGCGGTCGCCCCTCCGCGGACCGGCCGCGGGACGACCGAGAGCCGGGCTGACCGGAGCGGCGACGCACGCCGCCGCTCCGGGGGCTCAGCGGCGGCGGCGGAACGTCAGCGGTTCCTCGACGAACGGCTCCCACGCGGCGCGCTCGGCCTCGCTGATGCGCCGGGGCGAGCCCGTCGCGGCGTCGACCACGACGATCGTCGTCGCGGCCTTCGCGTACGGGGCGCCGCCCGAGGTGGGGCCGGTACGCTCGAAGCGCGCTGCGCCGTCGTGCACCTCGTAGCAGACCTCCAGGCTGGCCCCGCCGAGGTGCCCGATCCACAGCTCGACGCGGACGGGCGTGCGCGTGAAGCCGAGCGGGCGCAGGTACTCGATCTCCTGGCGCGCGACGAGCGTGTGGCTCGTCGCGTGGGGGCCGGTCTCCAGGACGGCCGTCGGCCAGGCGTCCTCGCCCGCGTCCGGGTGGGTCCAGAACGCGGTGATGCGGGCGTCCTCCAGCAGGCGGAACATCTCGACGTTGTTGACGTGCGCGTACGCGTCGAGGTCCGACCACCGCAGGGAGACGGGGACGTGCAGACGGGTCATGGAGGGTCCTCTCGCTCGACGGTGCGGCCCGGCGCGACCGGCGGGACAGGTGCCCCGGTCACCGGACCGGGTCCATTCTCCACCGGCCCGCCGACCACGAGGCTCCTCCGCGCCGAGCACGAGGTTGCCGTCGTCCTGGCGCCCAGGACGACAGCAACCTCGTGCTCGGCGACTGGAGGTCGGACGGTCAGGACGCGGCGACGAGAGCCGCGGCGCGGCAGCTCGCTAGCGCGGAGAGCTCCTCGCCCACGGGGAGCCGCACGAGTCGGTCGGCCACCTGGCCGACGGCGTCGCGCAGCCGCCGTCGGGCGCGCGCCGCCCGCCGTCGTCCGCCCACCGCGGCCGCGGCGCGCGAGACGAGCGCGACGAGCACGCCCACGACGATCCCGCCGAGGGCGAGCAGCGTCGGCCACGGCAGCTCCGGGGCGCCCGGGCCGCCGAGCGTGAGGACCGGCGTCGGCGGCTCGGGCAGGCGCAGGTAGGTGAACCCCCACAGCGCGGCGAGCCACAGCAGGCCCACGACGAGCGCCGCGAGCACGAGCCACTGGAACGCGCCGACGACGCGCCACCACACCGGACGGCGGGCCGCCTCGAGCTCGGTCCCCGCGACGGCCTGGTCGAGCGCGTCGGCGAGGTCCGCCGCGCCCTCGGACGCCCGACGGCGCACGGCGAGCGCCCAGTCGTCCGGCACGCCCGCGGTGGCCTCGGCCGCGTAGTCGCGCACCGCCGTCTGCGCGCCGGCCCGCAGCGCGGCACCGACCGCCGGGAGCGAGGTCCGCGCGAGCTCGGGCCGGCTCGCGGTCTCGGCCGTGCCCAGCTCCTTCGCCGCCCGCGCGCGCGCCGAGCCCGGGGCGGGCCCGGTGCGCAGCCCGATGCGGCGCAGCGGGTCGGGCCGGAACCGGCCGACCCAGCGCGTCACGGGCCAGCCCGTCGCGGCGCGCGCGTCCCGCACGGCCGAGCCGCGCACGGCGGCGACGACCGTCGGGACGCCCGCCGCGGCCTCCAGGGCGTCGACGAGGCCGTCACGTGCCCGTCGCGCCGCGCGCTCCGGGACGGGCTCCCCGCACGCCGCCGCGACGCGGCGCGCGACCGCGCGCACGTCGGCCGCGAGCCGGTCGTTGGACGCACGACGCCGGGCCGCGGCGTCCGCGAGCAGCCCCCGCAGCTCGTCCAGGCCCTGGCCGGTGCGGGCCGAGACACCGAGCACGCGCGCGTCGGCGAGCCCGTCCTCGGCCGCGAGCCGGCGCAGGTCGGCGAGGCACGCGTCGGCGTCGGCGGGCGTGAGCCGGTCCACCTGGTTGAGCACGAGGACGACGACCGACCCGTGCCCCGCGAGCGGGCGCAGGTAGCGCTCGTGCAGCGCGGCGTCCGCGTACTTCTGCGGGTCGACGACCCACACGAGCAGGTCGGCGCGCTCGACGAGGCGTTCCGCGCGCACGCGGTGCTCGACGACGACCGAGTCGTGGTCGGGCAGGTCGAGCAGCACGAGGCCGCTCGTCAGCTCGCCCGCGCGGCGACCGCGCAGGAGCGCGCGCAGGCCGCCGCCCGCGCGCGCGTCGCCCGGGTCCCCGGAGGTGAGCGGGGTGCCCATCTCGTGCCGTCGCCGCACCTCGAGCCAGTCGAGGAGGGCGGCCGGTCCCGCCGGGCCGGCGGCGGGTCCCGACGCGCCCCACACCGCGGCGAGCGGGTGGGACGTCGTGGGCCGCTGCACCCCGACCGTCGCGAGCTCGGTGCCCGCGAGCGCGTTGAACACCGACGACTTGCCGGAGCCGGTCGCACCCGCGAGCGCGACGACGGTGTGGTCGGCCGACAGCCCGGCCCGCTCGCGCGCGCGGGCGACGACGGTCCGCGCGTCGGCGAGCAGGTCGGCGTCGACGCGCCCCTCCCCCGCGCGCACGGCGGTCTCCAGCGCGGTCGTGCGCGCCGCGAGGTCGATCGTCATGCCTGCTCACCCCCCAGCAGGCGGCGCCAGAACCCCGGCCGCCGGGCCGGCTCTGCCGCCTCGTCCCCCGGCGCGACCGCGGACTCGTCCGGAGGCGGCGGGGTCCACCCCGCGCCGCGCAGGAGACGCGCGGCGTGCCGACCCACGGCGGTCCGGCCGCCGTCCGCACCGGCCGCGACGGCGGGGCGTGCGGACCGCTCGACCCGGGCCGCGGCCTCGACCGCGCGCGCCGCCTCGAGGACCGAGCGGGCGGTCTCGTCGGCGTCGGCCGTCCCGAGGGCGTCGAGCTGCGCGGTGTAGCGCAGCGACTCGTCGTCGAGCACCACGCGCACCCGCTCCGCGAGCCGCTCGCGCGCGGTCCGCGTGAGGCGCCGCACCGCGTCGTCGCCGAACACGGCCTCCAGGAGCTTCTGCGCGAGGATCGCCGTCCCGCCCGCGATCCCGACCTCGGCGCCCGTCAGGCCGCCGGTCGAGGCGAACACGACGACCATGAGGCTCAGCCCCAGCCCGTTGATCCCGAAGGACAGCGCCCGCGCGGCGCCGCGCTTGCCCGCACCCTGCTCGCGCACGAGGTCGAGGACGTCGGACTGCCAGCCCCGGATCTCCTCCGCGACGCGCGCCCGCACGCCCGCGGACGACCGCGCCAGGTCGAGCCCGTCGAGCAGGGCCGACCCCGCGGGGTCCGCGCGCCACCCGCCGTAGGCGCGCTCGGCCGCGACGTCCGTCGCGTCCAGGATCACCGCCTCCAGCCCGTGCGCGATCGCCTGCTCGACCTGCGGCGCCTGCGCCGGACGCCCGCGGAAGAACGCCGCGAGCGCGTCGCGGACCCGGCCGACGCCCTGCTCGACGGAGCGGAACAGCTCGCTCGTGCCCACGAAGTCCTGCCAGCGCGCGAGCACCTCGCCGCGCAGCAGCGCGCCGTCGCTCGTCGCGGCGTCCACGGTCGTCGCCGCCTCGTCGTACGCGCGCTCGACGACGCCGCGCAGGCGCGCGTCCGACGCCGCCTGCGCGTCGGCCGCGCCCGCCACGAGGACCGCCCGGCGCACGAGGTCGTCCACGACCCCGTCGCGCGTCGCGGTCGCGACCCGGTCCCGCTCGTCGCCGTCCGCACCCAGCGCGGAGAGCCACGACGCCACCGCGGCGACCGCCCGCTCGGGGAGGAAGCCGTCGACGAGCTCGGACTCCCCCACGACGAAGAGCGTCGCGGCGTCGAGGCCGTTCTCGTCCATCATCCGGCGCAGGTCGTCCGCGACGGCCTCGGTGCCCGGGTCGACCCGGTCGAGGACCATCGCGACCTGCGCGCGGCGCTCGGCGGCACGGTGCAGGAGGTCCCACGGGACGGCGTCGGCGTAGCGGGCGGCTGTCGTGACGAACAGCCACAGGTCGGCCGCGGCGAGGAGCTGCGCGGCGAGCTCGCGGTTCGCCGTCTCCACGGAGTCGACGTCGGGCGCGTCCACGAGCGCGAGGCCCTGCGGCAGCGCGTCGCTCGCGACGAGGCGCAGCGTGCGCGTCGGGTCGGGCGGCGTGGCGGGCTCGCCGGGCCTGGTCCCGGTACCGGGACCGGTCGCGGTGCCGGTCGGGGTGCCGGGGGCGGCGGACCGGGTGCCGTGCTCGCTCACGCGCGCGAGCCCGGGCAGCACGCGGTCGGTCGAGAACCAGCGCTCGTCGAGCGGGTGGTGGACGAGGACGGGCGCGCGCGTCGTCGGGCGCAGCACGCCGGGCGCTGAGACGTGCTCGCCGAGGAGCGAGTTCACGAGCGTCGACTTCCCCGCTCCGGTCGACCCGCCGACGACGACGAGCAGCGGCGCCGCGTGCGAGCGCAGCCGGGGCAGCAGGTAGTCGTCGAGCTGGTGGACCGCGAGGCCGAGGTCCTCGCGCGCGAGCGCCGCGCCGGGCAGGTCGAGCGGGAGCCGCGTGGCGGCGAGCCGCCCCCGCAGGATCTCCAGCGCTTCGACGAGCCCCGTGGTCGCCGAGGCGCTCGCCGCGACCCCGCCGGCGCGCGGTCCGTCGGGGCGCGTGCCGTCGGGGGTCGGCGCGTCCGGACGGACCGCGTCGTCTCCGGAGTCACCGCTGGCCGTCATCCCGTCAGTCTGCCGGAATGCCGCTGGCCAGGCCCGATGGGACACGAGAGGACCGTCCCCGCACCCCCCGACATCGACGCGCAAGGGTCGAGACCGCCCCTGCGAGGGTCGACCGCGACCGCACGAGCCGGTCTCGCGGAGGGTCACTCCCCCAGGCGGTGCCGGAGCCACGCGACCCCGACCTCGGCCTGCGCCCGCTGGAACGCGCGCAGGTGCGGGATGCCCGGCGGCGCCGGGTCGAGCGAGGACTTGAGGAAGTAGCCGGTCAGCGCGGCGAGGTAGGAGGTCACGGCGTCGGGCTCGACGTCGCGCGGCAGAGGGTGACGCCCCAGCACCTCCTCGGGCGGCGGCCAGGACGGGCCCGGACGCGCCGACGCCGGGCGGGAACGGGTCCCGCCCGGCGTCGTGGCCGAGCCGTGCGACGACGGTGGTCAGTCGCGCGTGAGCTTGCGGTACGTCACGCGGTGCGGACGGGCCGCCTCCGCGCCGAGACGCTCCACCTTGTTCTCCTCGTAGGAGGCGAAGTTGCCCTCGAACCAGTACCAGCTCGCCGGGTTCTCCTCGGTGCCCTCGTACGCGAGGATGTGGGTCGCCACGCGGTCGAGGAACCACCGGTCGTGGGACACCACGACGGCGCAGCCGGGGAACTCGAGCAGCGCGTTCTCGAGCGAGCCCAGGGTCTCGACGTCGAGGTCGTTCGTCGGCTCGTCGAGCAGCAGGAGGTTGCCGCCCTGCTTGAGCGTCAGCGCGAGGTTGAGGCGGTTGCGCTCACCACCGGACAGGACGCCCGCGGGCTTCTGCTGGTCCGGGCCCTTGAACCCGAACGACGCGACGTACGCGCGCGACGGGATCTCGACGTTGCCGACCTTGATGAAGTCGAGGCCGTCGGACACGACCTCCCACAGCGTCTTCTTCGGGTCGATGCCGCCGCGCGACTGGTCGACGTAGGAGATCGACACGGTCTCGCCGACCTTGAGCTCGCCGCCGTCCAGCGGCTCGAGCCCGACGATCGTCTTGAACAGCGTCGTCTTGCCGACGCCGTTCGGGCCGATGACGCCGACGATGCCGTTGCGCGGCAGCGTGAAGCTGAGGCCGTCGATGAGCTGGCGGCCGTCGAAGCCCTTCTGGAGGTTCGACGCCTCGAGGACCAGGTTGCCCAGGCGCGGGCCCGGCGGGATCTGGATCTCCTCGAAGTCGAGCTTCCTCGTGCGCTCGGCCTCAGCAGCCATCTCCTCGTAGCGGGCGAGACGCGCCTTCGACTTGGTCTGGCGGCCCTTCGCGTTCGAGCGGACCCACTCGAGCTCGTCCTTCAGGCGCTTGGCGAGCTTGGCGTCCTTCTTGCCCTGGACCTGCAGACGCTCCTGCTTCTTCTCCAGGTACGTCGAGTAGTTGCCCTCGTACGGGTAGAGGCGCCCGCGGTCGACCTCGCAGATCCACTCCGCGACGTGGTCGAGGAAGTAGCGGTCGTGCGTGACGGCGAGGATCGCGCCCGGGTACGTCGCGAGGTGCTGCTCGAGCCAGAGCACGGACTCGGCGTCCAGGTGGTTCGTGGGCTCGTCGAGCAGCAGCAGGTCCGGCTTCTCGAGCAGGAGCTTGCACAGCGCGACGCGGCGTCGCTCACCACCGGAGAGCACCGACACGTCGGCGTCCGGCGGCGGGCAGCGCAGCGCGTCCATCGCCTGCTCGAGCTGCGAGTCGAGATCCCACGCGTCGGCGGCGTCGATCGCCTCCTGGAGCGTGCCCATCTCGGCGAGGAGCGCGTCGAAGTCCGCGTCGGGCTCCGCCATGAGCGCGGAGATCTCGTCGAAGCGCTGCTTCTTGGCGAGGATGTCGGCCACGGCCTCCTGGACGTTGCCGAGCACCGTCTTCTCCTCGTTGAGCGGCGGCTCCTGGAGCAGGATGCCGACGCTGTACCCCGGGGAGAGCCGCGCCTCACCGTTCGACGGCGTGTCCAGGCCGGCCATGATCTTGAGGATCGTGGACTTCCCGGCGCCGTTGGGGCCCACGACGCCGATCTTGGCGCCGGGCAGGAAGTTCAGGGAGACGTCGTCGAGGATGACCTTGTCTCCGTGCGCCTTGCGCGCCTTGTACATGGAGTAGATGAACTCAGCCACAGCCTGTCGTTCCACCGTTTCGGTCGGGAGAGGTACGGGATTCGTCGACCACTCAGCCTACGCGGTCGGGCCGCCGGGACGCGCCCGACGGCGCCGCGACCGGTCGAAGGTCACGACGCCGCCCCGTCCCACGGCTCAGGCGGCCGCCGTCGCGCTCCCCTTCCGGGCGGTGCGAGCACGCGGCGCACGGGCGCCCGACGCGTCGGGCTCCCCGCCCAGCGCCGCCGCGACGTCCGCCGTCGCCCAGGGGTCGTCGGCCGGGGGCTCCTCGCGCACGGGATCACCCGGATCGAGCTCACCGCCGCCGGCGCCCGGCCCCGCGCCCGCCTCGCCCCCACCCGCGGCGTCAGGCACGCCGCTCGGGTCGAGCGTGCCGGCCGCAGCGGGTGGGACGCCGTCGACCGCGTCGGCGGGGCCGCCCTCGGTGCGGCGCGTGGCGTCGTCGTCGCGGCGGTGCACCGTGCGGGTGAACCGCGCCTCGCCGAGCGTGAGGTCGGGGCCGAGCGCCGTCGCCTCGACGACGAGGCTCGTGCGCGGGCCGTCCGGGCCGTCCCACTCGTCGAGCGAGAGCCGGCCCGTGACGACGACCGGGTCGCCCTTGTGGAGCGAGAGCGCGACGTTGCGCGCGGTGTTCTTCCACACCTTGACCGTGAACCACAGCGTGCGGCCGTCGACCCACTCGCCGCGCTCGCGGTCGAGGTAGCGCCGGGTCTGGGCGATCCGGAAGCTCGTGAAGTCGTTGCCCGACTGCGAGCGGAACAGCGTGGGCGTGGTCGCGACGAAGCCGGACAGCGTGACCGTGACGTCACCGGGCATGGTTCCTCCTGAGGTCGACGGCCGGGCTGGTCCCGGCCACCGCCTCAGGGTGCGGTGGGAGCGGCGGTGCCGTCCGGCGTCGGGCCCTCGCCTGTGGACGAGCCTGCGCCGTCCATGCCTGGGGGTAGCCGTAGCGCCCCGGTGAGCGGCGCGGCGGGCGTCTTGTCCCGCGCGGACTGCGCCAGCTCGCGCACCTGCCGGTGCAGGTCGAGGAGCTCCTGGGTGGGCCGGCCCATCGCGTCCTGCACGACGCGCTCGATCGCACCGCGCCCCGAGGCGAGGACCTGCTGCTCCCGGCGTCGGGCGAGCGTGCGCCGCACTTGGAGCGCGACGAGGAACGCGACCACGGCGCCCAGGACGGCGACCGCCGCCACGACCGCGCACACCGTGACGAGCGTGCGCCCGAGGTCGAGCACGCGCAGCGACCCGAGCACCGCCAGGACCCCCGCCACGACCCCGACCGCGAGCGCCGACCAGGCCGCGCGCCGCGTGGGGCGCGAGGACGACGGCCCGCGCGTGTCGAGGGGGATCTTCGCGAGCGCGGACCGCGTCGCCTCGGCGACGCGCGGAGACGGCGCGACGGCCTCGTCGAGGGCCTTCTGCCAGCCGGACCGCAGCGAGCGCCCCGCGCGCGCGAGCCAGCGCGAGCGCGACAGGGCGACGGCGTCGGGCTGCGGCGGCGAGAACTCGGGCCGCCCGTACCCGTTGCGCACGGCCGCGCCGACCTGACCCGCGACCGCGGCGAGGCCCGTCGCGTCGGCGAGCGCGTCGACCTCCTCCTCGACGGCCGTGCTCATCGTCCACGGGACGTCGCCCGGGAGCTGCTCCAGCAGGAGCGCCCCGGCGCGGTCGAGCTCGCCCGCGACGCGGCTCGCGGCGACGCTGCGTCGCGCGACCGCCTGCTCGAGCAGCGAGCGCAGCTCGTCCAGGCCCTCGCCGGTGCGCGCGGAGACGGTGGTGACGTAGACGCCGTCGAGCCCGTCCTCCTGCAGGAGGCGGTCCATGTCCTCGACGAGCGACGCGCGGCGCGCCCCGGGGACGGTGTCGATCTGGTTGAGCGCGACGACCATGGAGCCCTCGAGCCCCGTCGACTTCTGCAGGTAGCCCGAGTGCAGCGCGTCGTCGGCGTACTTCTGCGGGTCGACGACCCACACGAGCAGGTCGACGAGCGGCAGCACCCGGTCGACGACCGCGCGGTGGGCGGGCTCGATCGAGTCGTGGTCCGGGAGGTCGAGCAGGACGAGGCCGCCGAGCGCCGACTCGTCCTCGGCGTCGAGCTCGCCGTCGCGCGTGATGCGACGCTCGGGGTCGACGTCGAGCCAGTCGAGCAGCGCTGTCGCGGCGTCGCTCCACGAGCACGCCGTGACCCGGGCCGTCGTGGGCCGCTTGACGCCGACGTCCGCGAAGTCGAGGCGCGACACCCGGTTGAAGAGGCTCGACTTGCCCGACCCGGTGCCGCCCGCGAGCGCGACGACGGTGTGGTCGACGCCGAGCGCGAGGCGTTCGCGCACGCCGCCGATCGCGTCGCGCACCTGGGCCGCGACGGCGGGGTCGAGGCGGTCGCCCGCGAGGTCCACCGCGCGCGCGAGGTCGTCGACCCGGGCGCGCAGCTGGGCGTCGTGTGACGTCACATGAGCCTCCTCAGCTCGGCGAGTCGTAGGCGCAGGCCGACGGCGGCGTCCGCGGCGAGCGCGGGGTCGGCGAGCGTCGTGAGGACGGGCTCCGCCTCCCGCTCGACCATGGTCGCGGCCCGGTCGGCAATGTCGTCGCGCAGCGCGGCGACCGCCTCGTCGCCCTCGTCGGCGAGCACGGTCCGCACGAGCCGGGCGGCGTCGTCGTTCCCTGCCGCGCCGGCGAGGAGCAGCGCCGCGACGCCCGTCTCCCCGAACGCCTTCACCGCGGCACGGCCCGCCTCCGACGCCGACGGCGCCCCGAGCGCGGCCACCACGTGCTCGGCGCGCGTCGCCCACTGCTGCACCTGGGTCGTCGCGGACGCCTCACGGCGCGCGGCGGCGGCGTCCTCGGCGGGCAGGACGTCGGCCCCGCCGGGCAGCGGGCGGTCGCCGTCGAGCGCCGCCCGCAGCGCCTCGTACGCGAGGACGCCGTCCGCGGCGAGCGTGCGCCGCGCCGCGTCGCGCGTCTCGTCGAGCAGCGGGGCGAGCACCAGGTCGCGCGCGCGGCCCCGGCGGCGCGACGACCGCACGACGCCGCCCCGCACCTTGACGCGGTCGACGCGCCCGGCGCCCGTCACCTGGGCCCAGCGCGCCTCGAGCGACCCGTGCGCGACGGCGCCGTCCAGCGCGGTGCGGCGCACGGCGTCCTGCACCGGCGGCAGCGCCCGCTCGACGGCGGAACGCAGGTCCGCCGCGGCCTCGACCTGCTCCTCCACCGCGTCCGAGACGCCGGTGACCCAGTCGGGCAGGGCCGCGAGCGACCCCTTGAGCGTCCGCACGATCACCGCGCGGGAGCGGTCCGGGCCCGCGAGCATCGTCAGCCAGCGCGCGACCGGCGCGACGACCGAGCGGTCGAGCAGACCCTCGTGCGGGCCGACGTCGGGCACGACGAACAGCGGCACGCCGTCCATGCCGTGGTCGCGCAGCCGCTGGAGCAGGTCGCCGCGGATCGTCGTGAGCGTCTCGCGCGGGACGCGGTTGAGGACCATCGCGACGCTCGCCCCGCGCTCCTTCGCGCGCGACAGCGCCTGCCACGGCAGCGCGTCGCCGTAGCGCGACGCCGTCGTGACGAACAGCCACAGGTCCGCCGCCTCGAGGAGCAGGCTGGCCGTGTCGCGGTTCTCCGACAGCAGCGAGTCGAGGTCCGGGGCGTCGAGCAGGCCCGTGCCGCGCGGCACGCCGTCGTGGTCGATCACGCGCGCCACGCGGGTTACCGGACCCTCGACGATGACGTCCGCGTCGAGCGGGTTGAACGCGAGCACCGGCTCGCGCGTGGTGGGCCGCAGCACGCCGGCCTGCGACACCTCCTCGCCGAGCAGCGAGTTGTACAGCGTCGACTTGCCCGCCCCCGTCGACCCCGCGATGACCACGATCGCGGGCGACGACAGCTCCCGCAGCCGCGGCAGCAGGTGCTCGTCGAGCTGGGTGAGGAGACGGCGGCGCGAGGCGTCGGCCTCGGTCGCGCCGTCGATCGCGAGCGGGAGGCGCACGTCCGCCACGTCGCGGCGCAGGTCGCGCGCGACGTCGAAGACCGTGACACCGAGCTCCTCGGTCGCCTGAGCGGGACGCCACGAGCCCGGCGACCGGCCGGCCGAGGTGGCGCTCGCGTCGCTCGTGGCGGCGTCTGGGGTTCTCACTGGTTCATAGTGACCGCTGTCGAGGGCCCCGCCAAACGCACGCGCCGGACGACGCACGACCACCCGACCTGCGGCTCCACCACCGCGGCCCCACCTCCCGAGCACGCCCGGCTCCCACTACGATGGGCGCGCGCCTCGATAGCTCAATGGATAGAGCAACGGCCTTCTAATCCGTAGGTTGCAGGTTCGAGTCCTGCTCGGGGCACCACGCGGAACCGTCGGAATCCCAGCAGTTCGAGGGCTCGAGCACCGAACCACTGAGGCACGCAGGAGTGCCCGCTGCTGGCGATCTGCTACGTCGAACGGCGAGGAGTGCACCGAGGTCTAGCCGTGCTCGTGCGGACGGACGGACGGACCACGATCGTGTTCGGCAGACGCGCTAGGACCTTCTGCAACGTGCGAGTTTGATGTGGTGAGGAAGTCGTCGGTGGTCGTCGTCCAGGCCGTTGCCGTGACAGGGCTGACGCTCTGCGGACTCGGCTTCTTCGGGGTGGGAAGCTACTGGGTCAAGTCGCTTCGCGGGCCACGTTCCGTCGCTGCCATGTACGTGGTCGGGGCGCTCTTCATCCTCGTAGGCCTTGGAGGATGGCTCGTCGGCTTCGCCGTCCTGCTGGGATCCCCACTCGGGCGCGGCTTCGCCTGGGCCTCTTGCGGCGCGTTCGCCGTGCTTGTGCTCGTCACTGAGCTCCTCGAGAGAAGGAGCAGATCGGGTCGGCGAAACGTGGCGTCGGCGACCGGAGAGGCCTTCGAGCGATGGGCCGTTCTCGGGGCCGGCACATGCGGTGCGGTGTGTGCGGCACTCATCGCACTCATCTAGCCGCCCTTGGACGGACGGACCAATGCCGCGAAGGGGCCGCCGATCGGGGTCGTGTGGGACTGCTATCGGCCGATGTCGGCGCACCCCGCCGCGGCGGTCGCCCCGCACCCGGGACACTCCCAGAGCCTGCGCCAGCTCGTCCTGGCTGTCCCGGCCACGACCGTCGGCTCGACCGCGAGCGCCGATCTGCCCGCGACCGTCCCGTCCCCCGCTTCGCCGCCTACTCCCCCGTGACGCCCGGGACGTCGTGCGTGCCCGACGACGTCGCGGGAGTCGTCAACGCGATCGCGTGGGAGGAGATCGAGCGGCTCTGGACACGCGGGCTGCCGGTGTGCGACACGCGGTGGCGGTTCGTCCCGCACGGCGTCGGGTGGTGGGGCTCTCCGACGCGACCGTGCGGCCCGGGGAGGCGCTGCGGGTCTGGATCGTCGAGGACGTCGCCGCCTACGGACGACGGCGACACCGTCGACGGAGAGATGCTCGAGCAGCACGTTCGCACCACGGTGCGGCACTAGCTCGGCCACGTGCTCGACGGGGAAGGCCGCACCTGGTTCTACGACGGGCACGTGCCCCAGGAGAACGTGCGCGCGGCGGAGCTCGTGATCGGGGCCTTCACGAGCCCGCAGCGACAGGACTCACCCTCGGCCGGCGAGGCGGAGAATGCGGTCACCGACGCCGAACGGACGACGGGACACGGGACACGGGACCCGGTCATGGTCGGCGACGGCGCGAGGCGCAGGACGGAGAGGGACGTGAGCACGCTCGGGGATCTGATCGCCACGGTCGGCCGGATCGAGGCGGGCCAGCCTGGCCCCGACCCGGTCACGCTCGCGCTCGAGCCGTTCCCGGGCGGCGTGCGCGTCCGGACCGTGCAGGGCGGGAGCGTGGACCTGCTCGTGGCGCAGGACTCGCGGGCCGTCCGGGCCGCGCTCGCGGCCGGCGTCCCCGGGCTACGCCCGACCGCCCCGGGAGTGGGGGCGAGCGGTTTCACGCCCTGGTCGCGGCGCCTCGGATGGGCCGCCTACCTGGTCGATCTGGGGACCTGGGAGGACCTGCTCCGCGACTTCGGGCAGCCGCTGGCCTACGCGCGGATCCGCTGGCACGAGGACACGCTCCACGTGACGATCACCGACGGCGCCCGCGCCCAGGAGCTCACGCGACCGCTGGACGGCACCGGGTTCACCGGCGCCACCCCCGCAGAGCTCGCCGCGGACTTCCTTCGGCCGCCCGGCTGAGGACGCGCGCACGCTCTCGCCGAGCACCCCGACGCACCGACGCACGAGCCGAGGGGCGGAACTCGCGGACGGCCCGAACGTTGGTCTGACATGGGGAGTTCTCACCCTCCCGATCCCCGGAAAGGGTAAAGATCCGGCCACCGGTCGTAGATATACTCGCCCGACCGGCGCAGGCCGGTTCCACCCGGTTCGCCCGGGTCGAGGGGGAGCCCGCGAGGGCGTCCTCCACCCGCCACCGACGGCGTCCGACGGCACGCACGAGCGAAGGACCGACATGACCGAGGCAGCACCGCTCCAGCCCCCCGCCCCGACGGAGACGCTCACGCTCAGCGCCCCGGAGCCCGTCAAGCCCGTCGCGGCGACCCAGGCACCGGCGCTCGCGCCGCGCATCGACGAGGCAGCCATCCCGGGTCTCGAGTCGAAGGTGTCGTCCTACCTCGACCAGCTCCTGACCACGGACACCCGCTCCCCCGAGTTCGGCGCGAAGGCGGACGACGTCCGCAAGATGGGCGACAAGGACATCCGCGCCGCGGCCGACGTCTCCAACCGCATGCTGGAGATGCCGGTCAAGGAGCTGCGCGAGGGCGGCGTGTCCGACAGCTCGAAGGTGAGCAAGTCGCTGCTCGAGCTGCGCCGCACCGTGGAGGACCTCGACCCGAGCGAGGCGAGCGTCGGCAAGAAGTTCCTGGGCCTCATCCCGTTCGGCGGGAAGCTCCAGGACTACTTCCGCCGCTACGAGAGCTCGCAGAAGCAGCTCAACGCGATCGTCCAGTCGCTGTACAACGGCCAGGACGAGCTCCGCAAGGACAACGCGGCGCTCAACCTGGAGAAGCAGAACCTCTGGGACACGATGGCGCGGCTCAACCAGTACATCTTCATCGCCGAGCGCCTCGACACCGAGCTGTCCACGAAGATCGCGGAGATCGAGGCGAGCGACCCGGAGCGGGCCCAGGCGCTGCGCGAGGACGTGCTGTTCTACGTGCGCCAGAAGCACCAGGACCTGCTCACGCAGCTCGCGGTGTCCATCCAGGGCTACCTCGCGATGGACATCATCATGAAGAACAACCTCGAGCTCATCAAGGGCGTCGACCGCGCGACGACCACGACGATCTCGGCGCTGCGCACCGCCGTCATCGTGGCGCAGGCGCTCGCGAACCAGAAGCTCGTGCTCGACCAGATCACGGCGCTCAACACGACGACGTCGAACATGATCGCGTCGACCTCGAAGATGCTGGCGGACCAGTCGGCGAGCATCCAGCAGCAGGCCGCGAGCGCGACCGTCGGCCTCCCGCAGCTCCAGCAGGCGTTCGCCAACATCTACGCGACGCTCGACTCGATCTCGACGTTCAAGACGCAGGCCCTCGACTCCATGGCGCAGACGATCGGCGTCCTGGAGACCGAGACGACGAAGGCGAACGAGTACCTGGACCGCGCGCGCCGCTCCGACCAGTCGCAGGCGGGCAGCGGCTCGCTCGACATCGGTCGGCTGTGACGCGCCGTCCCCCGACCACCCCTCCCCGCACCACAGATCGGACCCCGAGCTAGATGGGCTGGTTCTCCGACGTGATCGGCCGCCTCGGCGGCCGGTCCTCCGCGCCCGAGCCCGAGCACGAGCTCCCGGCCCCGCCGACGTCGACCGACATCCTCGCGTCGGTCGAGCGGGTCGAGCAGCAGATCGAGGGGCGCGTGCCGCCCGCCGTGACGGCGCGCGTGCACCGCATCACCGGCACGGTCGAGGAGATGGTCCCGCGCCTCGACCGCCTCGGCGGCGGGTCGCAGCAGGCGCACACGGTCGTCGCGACGGCGACGAGCTACCTGCCCGAGGCCGTCGGCGCCTACCTGCGCCTGCCGCGCGACTTCGCCGACCGGCGGGTCGTCGCGCAGGGCAAGACGTCGCTCATGCTGCTGTGCGACCAGCTCGACCTGCTCGGCGTGACGCTCGACAAGATCTCCGACGCCGTCTCGCGGGCCGACGCCGCGGCCCTCGTCGCGCACGGCGCGTTCCTCGCGGAGAAGTTCCGCGACTCGTCGATCGCGCTGGACCCCGGCGCCGGCCGGGGCACGCCGCAGCCTGGTCCGCCGTCGGAGCCCGGACGACTGGAGGCACCGTGACCACCCCGGACACCCCGACCCTCGCGGCGGCGCTCGACGCGCTGGACGCCGCCGCGCGTGCCGCGGGCGTCGACGAGGAGGCCGCCCGCGACGAGGGCGCGCGCCTCGCCGCGGCCGTCGCCGAGTCCTCCCCCGGCGCCCCGGCGGCGTGGCTCGCCGCGCTGGGCCACGACCCGGCGGCCACGGGCGCGTTCTTCACCGCGGCGTCGAGCGCCCGGCGCTGGCGCACGTCCCCGACCGACGTCCTCGCCGCCCTCGGGGCGGCGCGCTCGAAGCACGCGACCGCGTACGGGCAGGCGCTCGCCGACGTCGCCCGCGCGGCCGCGCGCCTCGGCTCCCCCGGCCCGCACGTCGCCGGGGCCGCCGCCGCGACGGCCGCCGTCCAGCAGGCCGGAGCCGGCCCGGTGGCCGCCCCCGCTGCGACCCACGCGCCATCAGGCCCGACGCCCGCCGCGGGCGGCCCGCTCGCCGCGCCCCGCACGACGGGCGGTGCAGACCCGTTCGACCTCGGCGACCTGCTCGCCGCGCAGGGCTCGCTCGACGCGCTGCGCCGCCCGGCCCCCGAAGTGCCGTCCGTCGCGTCGATCCTCGACGCGCTCGGGGCGCGCGGGAGCGGGCCCGGGAGCGCGCCGTCCGGCACGACGCACGCCCCGGCGTCGGGCACGACGGCGGACGCGACCGCCGGGAGCGCGGAGACGGCCACCGAGACCGCCGGCGAGGCGGCGGTCGCGGAGGAGCCCGCGCGCTCGATCGAGGAGCTGCTCGCCGAGCTCGACGCGCTCACGGGTCTCACGCGCGTCAAGGACGAGATCCACCGCCAGACCGAGCTGCTGCGCGTCGAGAAGCTGCGCACCGAGGCGGGCCTGACCCGCCCGACGCTCACGCGCCATCTCGTGTTCCTCGGCAACCCGGGCACGGGCAAGACGACGGTCGCGCGGCTCGTCGCGGGCATCTACCGCGCGCTCGGGCTGCTCGAGAAGGGCCACCTCGTCGAGGTCGACCGCTCGGAGCTCGTCGCGGGCTATCTCGGGCAGACGGCCGTGAAGACGTCGGAGGTCGTCGCGACCGCGCTCGGCGGCGTCCTGTTCGTCGACGAGGCGTACGGGCTCGCGGAGGACCAGTACGGCGCCGAGGCGATCAACACCCTCGTCAAGGACATGGAGGACCACCGCGACGAGCTCGTGGTCATCGTCGCGGGCTACCCCGGCCCGATGGCCGACTTCCTCGCGACGAACCCCGGCCTCGAGTCGCGGTTCTCCACGACCATCACGTTCGAGGACTACGCCGACGCCGAGCTGCGCGACATCTTCGCGAGCATGGCCTCCCGGGCGGACTTCGAGCCGACCCCCGAGGCGCTCGACGTCTTCGCCCGGCTCGCCGCGGCGCAGCCGCGCACCGAGGGGTTCGGCAACGCGCGCTGGGCCCGCAACGTGCTCGACGCCGCGATCGCGCGCCACGCGTGGCGGCTCAAGGACGTCGACGCCCCGACGATCGACGAGCTGCGCCTGCTCCTGCCCGTCGACCTCGTGGACGGCGAGGGCGCTCCCGCGCTCCTCGCGACGCTCGAGCCGCCCGCACCCGAGGACGCGCCGGCCGAGCCCTCTGCCACCAAGACCACCGACGGCACCGACGGCACCGACGACGCACCAGACACCGCACCCTCCAGCGCCGAGGAGAACGCATGACGACCACCCCGGTCCGCCCGGCGGGCCAGCAGATCGTCCCGGCCGGCGGACCCGCGCCGGGCGGTGCCCTGACCGCCCCGAGCGGGGGCGCCGTCGTCCCGCAGGGGTCGCAGAGCGCCGCCGTGTCCCGCGCGCGCGGCGCGCTGCGACGGACGCCCGGCAAGCTGCGCCTCGTCATGGCGCTGTGCGTGCTCGCCGCGCTCGCGCTCGGCGTCCTCGGGTTCCAGGCCGGCAGCCTCCAGTCGCGCGCCCTCGCCGCGGCGAGCGAGGACGCGGCCCAGCTCGTCGGGGTCCAGGAGGTCCGCAACGCGCTCGTCGCCGCGGACGCGACCGCGACCGGGGCGTTCCTCGTCGGGGGCCTCGAGCCCGCCGACCAGCGCGCGCGGTACGACGAGCTCGTCGACCAGGCCGCGAACCGCCTCGCCACGCTCTCGGGCAGCAACGAGGCGGACGCGGCGCTGCTGGGCCAGGTGGCCGCCGACCTCACGGTCTACACGGGCCTCGTCGAGCAGGCGCGCGCCACCAACCGGCAGGGCTTCCCCGTCGGGTCCGCGTACCTCGACCAGGCCTCGACGATCCTGCGCGAGCAGATGCTCCCCGCGCTCGACGAGGTCGTGCTCGACGACGCCGACCGCGTCGCCGCGGACTTCTCGGGCGTGCGCAACGCGCTGTGGGTGCTCGCGGCGGGCCTGCTCGCCCTCGCCGTGCTCCTCGCGAGCCAGGTCTGGCTCGCGCGGCGCACGCACCGCGTGCTCAACGTGGGGCTCGCCGTCGCCACGGCCGTGCTGCTCGTCGTGGGCGTCGTCTCGACGGTCCTGCTCTCCCAGGCGAGCGCCCGCGCGCACGACGTACGGACCGGCCCGTACGCCGCGACGCTCGCCGCGTCGCAGGCGTACTCGCTCGCGAACGACGCGAAGTCCATGGAGGCGTTCACGCTCATCAAGCGCGGGTCGGGCCAGACGTACGAGGAGTCGTTCATCGCGGCCACGGACGACGCGGCGGCACGCCTCGACACCGCGGCGGCCGAGGGCAACCTCGACGGGACGACGGCGCAGGCGCTGGACGCCTGGGTCGCGCGGCACGCCGAGATCCGCGCGCTCGACGACGCGGGCCAGTGGGACGACGCGGTCGCCCTCGCGACCGCGACCGACCCCGAGAGCCCCAACGCCGCGTTCGACGCGTTCTCGGCCGCGGCGCGCGACGACATCGAGACCCACGCCGCCGCGACGAGCGACCGCCTCGACGGCGCGGCGACGACGGCCACCGTCGCGGGCTGGCTGCTGCTCGCGGCAGGGCTCGTCGCGGCGCTGCTCGCGTGGCGCGGCGTGACGGCACGACTGGAGGAGTACCGGTGACCACGACGCCCGCCCCCCACGCCCGGCCCGCCGGGACCCGCCGCACCGGCACGCGCGCGCGCCGCGGCGGCGTCGTCACGACCGGGCTGGCCTCGGCGCTCGTCGCGCTGCTGACGCTCGGTGCGTGCTCCGGGCCGTCCGGCGCGGAGGACCTCCGCCTGACGACCACCCCGCAGGACGAGTCGGCCACGGAGTCCCCCGCGGCGCCCGCCGCACCCGCCGAGTGCGCCGACCCGCTCGCCTCGTACGCGCCCGAGGGCGCTCTGCCCGGCCCGGACGCCCTGCCCGGCGGCAGCACCATGGCCGCGATCCGCGACCGCGGCGCGCTCGTCGTCGGCGTCTCGGCGGACACGCTGCTCATGGGCGCGCGGAACCCGCTGTCCGGCCAGATCGAGGGCTTCGACATCGACGTGCTGCACGAGGTGTCGCGCGCGATCTTCGGCGACCCCGACCGGCTGCAGTTCCGCGTCATCACGTCGGGGCAGCGGCTCGAGGTGCTCGAGAACGGCGAGGTCGACCTCGTCGCGCGCGCGTTCACCATCAACTGCGAGCGCTGGGAGTCCATCGCGTTCTCCGCGGAGTACTACCACGCGGGGCAGAAGGTGCTCGTCACGCGCGACTCGACCGCGAACGGGATCGCGGACCTCGAGGGACAGCGCGTGTGCGCGCCCGAGGGCACGACGACGCTCACGCGCCTCGAGCAGTTCTCCGGCATCGAGCCCGTCCCGGCGACCACGCACACGCAGTGCCTCGTGCTGTTCCAGCAGGGCAAGGTCGACGCGATCACGGGTGACGACACGATCCTCGCGGGCTTCGCGGCCCAGGACCCGTACGCGAAGGTCGTCGGCGAGGCGATCAGCGACGAGCCCTACGGCATCGGCATCCCGGCGCAGAACGTCGACATGGTGCGGTTCGTCAACGGCGTGCTGGAGCAGATGAAGGCCGACGGGCGCTGGGCCGCGATCTACGGCGAGTGGCTCGGCGGCCTCGGCCCGGCCCCGACCCCGCCGGCCGCGGTGTACGGCCGCACGCCGTGATGCGCTCCCCCGCACCCGAGGCGCCGGGACGGCTCGGCGAGGCGATCCCCGCCGCCGACCTCCTGGCGTACCTCGGCGCGCTCGAGACCTGGCTCGACGAGCGCCGCACCGAGCTCGACCGGCTCGACGCCGCCGCGCAGGCCGCCGCGACGCCCGACGCCTACACCGCCGACCTCGTGCTCGCGCTGTCGCTGTGGCAGGCGATCCGCTCGCGCGCCGACGAGATCCGGCCCGTGTGGGACTCGGGCCGGGCCGACGCCGTCGCGCGCGAGAAGATCTCCCAGCTCCTGTGGGGCCGGCTCGACTCGGGCTCGGGCGCCGCGCTCGTCTCGCTCGTCGAGGCGGTCAAGCTGTGCGACGCGCTCGTCGTGCAGCTGCGCACGCGTCTGTCCTTCGACCCGCACACGGCCGACCAGGTGGCGCGGCTGCGCGGCGTGCGCGCCGAGCTCGTGCGCTGCGAGGACCTCGCCGGCGCGGACGTCGACGCGCGCGGACGCGTCGAGACCCTCCGCGGTCGCCTCGACCACCTCGTCGCGCAGGCCGCGCGCGGCGCCGACGTGTCGGGCCCGCTCGCGGAGCTCGAGACCGAGGTCGCGCGCGCCGAGCGCGACCTCATCGTCGCGTCCGCGCAGCGTCGCGAGCTGCGCCGCGACCGCGCCCGCACCGAGGAGCAGCGCGCCGCGCTCGAGGCGCGCGAGCCCGCGCTGCGCGAGCTCGTCGCGCGCTGCCGCCGCGAGATCGCGCACCCGCCGCGGCTCGCCGTCCCCGACGTCTCGCGCCTCGGCCCCGTGCCCGACTCGCGGTTCGAGCTCGACGCCTACGCGGCCCGGCTCGCGACCGTGGCCCGCGCCGTCGAGACCGTCGAGGACGCCTACACCCGTCCCCTGCGTGCCCGCGCCGAGCTGCGGTACAGCCTGGAGCGGCTCGCCGCGCGGGCCGACGCGAACGGCCGCTCGGCGTCCCCCACGGTGCGCTCGGGCCTCGCCGAGGCGCGCGAGGCCGTCGAGACGACGCCGTGCGACGTGACGCTCGCGCGGTTCCTCGTCGAGCAGTACCAGTTCCTCACCCGCGACCTGCCCACCCCGGAAGGAGCGTCGTCGTGACGACCACCGCGACCGTCCCGTGCTCGGAGCCCGGCTGCCCGGGCACCATCGAGGACGGCTACTGCAACGTCTGCGGCGCGCCCGCGGGCGGCTCCGGCACCACGCCGACGCCCGCCGCGAGCGGCACCACCGGCGTGCCCGCGCCCGGGAGCGCGGCCGCCGCCTCGCCGTCCGCCATGCTCGGCACCGGGTTCGTGCAGGGCCGCCCGGGCACCGCCGGGGCGGGCGACCCCGACGCCGAGCGCTCCACGCGCACCGGCCGCACGAGCTCGAGCCGCCTCGCGTCGACCGCGCTCGGCTCCGCGCGCACCGCCGCGACCGGCTCCAAGGCGACCCGCCGCGTCGGGACGTCCTCGACGCGCCTGCGCGGCCGTGGCCTCGGCGCGGGCCTCACGACGGTCCCGTCGGTGCCCGTCCGGGACCCGCTGCAGTCCGTCATGGCCGTGCCCGAGGTCGCCGAGCGCAAGCGCTTCTGCCCCGCGTGCGGCGAGAAGGTGGGCCGCGGGCGCGACGGGCAGCCCGGCCGCACCTCCGGGTTCTGCCCCCACTGCGGCAACCGCTTCGACTTCACGCCGCAGCTGAAGCCGGGCGACCTCGTGGGCGGGCAGTACGAGGTCGTGGGCTGCCTCGCTCACGGAGGCCTCGGCTGGATCTACCTCGCGCGCGACCAGAACGTGTCCGGCCGGTGGGTCGTGCTCAAGGGCCTGCTCAACTCCGGCGACCCCGACGCCTACGCGGCGGCGATCTCGGAGCGCCAGTTCCTCGCGGAGGTCGAGCACCCGCTCATCGTCGAGATCTACAACTTCGCGATGCACGACGGCGCCGGCTACACCGTCATGGAGTACGTCGGCGGCGAGTCGCTCAAGGAGATCCTCCAGCAGCGCCGGGAGGACAACAACGGCGTCATCGACCCGATGCCCGTGGACCAGGCCCTCGCCTACGTACTAGCGATCCTGCCCGCGTTCGCGTACCTGCACGACCACAACCTGCTGTTCTGCGACTTCAAGCCGGAGAACGTCATCCAGCAGGGCGACGGCGTGAAGCTCATCGACCTCGGCGGCGTGCGCCGCACCGACGACCTCACGTCCGCGATCTTCGGCACCGTCGGCTACCAGGCGCCCGAGGTCGCGGAGGTCGGGCCGTCGGTCGCGTCCGACATCTACACGATCGGCCGCACCCTCGCGACGCTCGTCCTCGACTTCCGCGGGAACACGACGACGTACGTCGCGTCGCTCCCGCCCGTCGCGGACACCCCGGTGTTCCAGCAGTACGACTCGTTCTACCGCCTCCTCGCCAAGGCGTGCGCGCTCGACCCGGCCGACCGGTTCGCGACCGCGGACGAGATGCGCACCCAGCTCCTCGGCGTCCTGCGCGAGGTCGTGGCGGCGGACGCCGGCCCGGGCAACCCGGCGCTGCACTCCGCGGCCTCGGTCCTGTTCGAGGCGCCGGTCGCGGACGTCGCGTCCCGCCCGCTCGCCTGGGACGAGCTGCCGACGCTGCGGCGCGACGACCACGACCCCATGGCGAGCTGGCTCGCCGGGGTCAACGTCGTGGACCCGGACGCGCGCCTCGCCGCGCTCGCCGACGCGCCCGAGGACACGGTCGAGGTGCGCCTCGCCCGGGCGCGCGCCGCGATCGAGGCGGAGCGGTTCGACGTGCTGCGCGACACGATCGCGACCATCCTCGCGGACGACCCGTGGGAGTGGCGCGCCGCGTGGATCGGCGGCCTCGGCGAGCTCGCGCAGGGCGACCCGGTCGCGGCGCGCGCGTCGTTCAACGCCGTCTACGGGCAGGTGCCGGGCGAGCTCGCGCCCAAGCTCGCGCTCGCCGCGGCCTGCGAGCTGAGCGGCGAGCCCGACATCGCGGAGTCGCTCTACGTGATCTGCGCGCGCACCGACGCGAACTACACCGCGCCGGCCGCGTTCGGGCTCATGCGCGTGCGCGAGGCGCGCGGCGACCTCGACGGCGCGCTGCACGCGCTCGACCTCGTCGGCCCGACGCGCGGGTCGTACGTCGAGTCCCGCACGCTCCGCGCGCACCTGCTCGCCGCCTCGGGCCGCGGGCTGCCCGCGCTCGCCGACGCCATGGCGAGCGTCTCGACCGTCGCGATCGCGCCGCGCGAGCGGGCCGAGCTCGCGGTGGGCGTCCTGCGCTCCGCGCTCGACACCGTGACGGCCTCCGGCCCGGAGCCGACCACGCGCATCGCGGGCGTGCCCGCCGACGAGCCCGCGCTGCGCGACGCGCTCGAGGGCGCGTACCGCGAGCTCGCGTCGCTCACCGACTCGCGGGACGAGCGCATCACGCTCGTGGACCGCGCGAACGAGGTGCGCCGGTGGACGATCCGATGAGCGACTCCCCCGCGCCCGCACCCGCGCCCGGCGGCACGGTCGCGGAGCCGAGCGGCGTGCTCGCGTGCCCGGCGTGCGGGGAGCCGTCGCCCGAGGGCGCCCGGTTCTGCGAGGCGTGCGGCACCCCGCTCGCCCCGCTCCCGACGGCGACGGACCCGGCCCCCGGGTCCGGAGCTGCCGCGGACCTCGCGACCGACGCCGCGAGGGACCCCGCAGCAGCCGGGACCGGCGACGGCGGGCCCGGTCCCGACGCCGGGACCGACACCGGGACCGCCGTGCCGTCCGGCGAGGCCTCCGCCGAGACCGACGGCACCGAGAGCGGCGCGCGCCCCTGCGTGCGCTGCGGCGGCCGGGTCGCCGAGGACGGGTACTGCACCGAGTGCGGCGAGCCCGCGGCGTCGGAGCGCGACCACTGGGCCGAGCGGCCCGCGAGCTGGGTCGCGGGCGTGTGCGACCGCGGCGTGCGGCACTCGCGCAACGAGGACGCGATGGCCCTGGCGGCGAGCCCGTCCGCGACCGCCGAGCGGGCGTTCGCGGCGCTCGTCGTGTGCGACGGCGTGTCCTCCGCGCCCGACTCCGACGTCGCGAGCCTCGCCGCGGCGCGCGCCGCGCGCGACGTGCTCGCGGCGCGCGGCCCCGACGGGCCCGACCCCGTGACCGGCGAGGCCTCGGCGCGCATGGGCGCGTGGTCCGCGCTCCTCGGCGACGCGTCGCGCGCCGCGCAGGACGCCATCCTCGCGACCGTGGGCACGATGGCCGACCGCGAGAACCCGCCGTCGTGCACGTTCGTCGCGGCCGTCGTCGACGGGCCGCTCGTCGTGGCGGGCTGGGTCGGCGACTCGCGCGCCTACTGGATCCCGGACGACGGCGACGCGCACCAGCTCAGCGTGGACGACTCGTGGGCGCAGGAGATGATCGCGCAGGGCGTGCCGCGCGCCCAGGCGGAGACGTCGCCGCAGGCGCACGCGATCACGCGCTGGCTCGGCCCCGACGCCCCCGACCCGGTGGCCCGCACGGCCGCGACCCTGCCCGACCGCGACGGCTGGCTGCTCGTGTGCTCGGACGGCCTGTGGAACTACTGCTCCCCCGCGGCCGACCTGGCGGCCCTCGTGCGCAGCACGCAGGACCGCGTCGGCGACGACCCGCAGGTGCTCGCGGGCGCGCTCGTCGACTGGGCGAACGCCCAGGGCGGCCGGGACAACATCACGACGACGCTCGCCCGGTTCTCCCGGGCGTCGTCCGCCACCCCGCCGCCCCCGGCGGACCCCGCCACGGCCTGACGCGCACCGCGCGTCGGGCCCCGACGACCCGATAGCCTGCACGAACACCCGCACCACCGAAGGAGCCCCCATGGCCGAGTTCGCCGCCGAGGTCTACCAGAACGAGTTCCTGTCCGAGGGCGCGACGGACGTCCACGCGATCGTCACCGTGACGTGCCGCGGCGCCGGGAGCGCGGGGAGCGCCGGCGGCGCGGGCGGGGTGGCCGAGATCATCATGGTCGACACGTCGGGGTCGATGTCGGGGCGCAACATCGAGGCCGCGAAGCACGCGGCCCAGGTCGCGGTCGACCAGATCCTCGACGGCACGTGGTTCGCGATCGTCGGCGGCAGCCACGTCGCGAACCGTGCGTTCCCCTACCCGAACGCCCGCATGGCCATGGTGCAGATGGAGCCGGGCGCGCGCGCCGAGGCGAAGCGCGCGATCTCGATGCTCACGCCCGGCGGCGGCACGGCGATGAGCACGTGGCTGCGTCTCGCGGACCAGCTCTTCGCGACGGTGCCGCAGGCGACGCAGCGGCACGCGATCCTGCTCACCGACGGCAAGAACGAGTCCGAGCCCCGCGCCAACCTCTCGGCCGCGGTGCGGGACGTCACGGGCCACTTCCAGTGCGACGCGCGCGGCGTCGGCTCGCGCTGGCAGGTCGACGAGCTGCGCGAGATCTCGACCGCGCTGCTCGGCACGGTGGACCTCATCGCGGACCCGAACGAGATCGCCGCCGACTTCGAGAAGCTCATGCAGACGTCGATGGCGCGCGGCGTCGCCGCGGCCGACCTGCGCGTGTGGGCCCCGCAGGGCTCGCAGGTGCTGTTCGTGCGCCAGGTCGCCCCGACCGTCGAGGACCTCACGCACCGCCGGGCCGAGGTCAACCCGCTCACGGGCGCCTACCCCACCGGGTCGTGGGGCGACGAGTCGCGCGACTACCACGTCGCGGTGCGCGTGGCCTCGAAGCCCGTCGGCTCCGAGCAGCTCGCGGCGCGCGTCCAGCTCGCCGTGAACGGCGAGGTCGTGTCCTCGGGCCTGGTCAAGGCGAAGTGGTCCGACGACGAGTCGCTCACCACGCGCATCAACCCCGAGGTCGCGCACTACACCGGCCAGACCGAGCTCGCCGCGGCGATCCAGGAGGGCCTCGCGGCCAAGGCGTCGGGCGACGAGGCGACGGCGACCGTCAAGCTCGGCCGCGCCGTCCAGCTCGCGCAGCAGACCGGGAACGAGGAGGCGACGTCGCGCCTGCGCAAGGTCGTCGAGATCGACGACGAGGAGCACGGCACCGTGCGGCTCAAGCGCAACACCTCGACGCTCGACGAGATGGCGCTCGACACCGCCTCGACGAAGACGACGCGGGTGCGTCGGTGAGCGCCGTCGTCTGCCCCAACGGGCACCCCTCGGAGTCGACCGACTACTGCGACGTGTGCGGCGAGCCCATCGCCGCGGCGTCGGCACCCGCGACGCCCGCGGCAGGCGCGGCGCCTGCTCCGGGCGGGGCCTCCGCACCGGCGCAGGCGCTCGAGTGCCCGAACTGCGGCTCGCCGGCTCCGGCCGGTGCGCTGTTCTGCGAGAACTGCGGCTACGACTTCACCACCGGCGCCCTGCCCGACCCGGTGGAGCCTGCGTCGGCGCTCTCGCTCGACCCGCCGTCGCGCCCCACGCCGGCCACCCCGGCCGCACCCGCCGCTGCCCCGGCCGCACCGCAGGCGGGCCTCGCGTCGGGCGCGACGCCGCCCCCGCTCCCCGCTCCGGCCGCGTCGCCGGCGTCCGCGGCCACCCCGCCGCCGGGCGCCTCCGCACCGCTCGAGGCTCCGGCGTCGACGCCGGCCGCCGGGACCGCCGCGGGTGCGCAGCCCGACGATCCGGCCGGCCCCGCGCCGTCGGGCGCGCACCTGCCGACGCCGCCCGTGCCCGGGCCGGACCAGTGGGTCGTCGAGATCTGGATCGACCCGGACTGGTACGCGGCCCAGCAGCCCGAGGACCCCATGCCGTCGGCGGGCCTGCCGGGGCTCGTGGTGCTGCGCGAGCGCAGCGTGCTCGTGGGGCGCCCGTCGGTCTCGCGCGGCATCCACCCGCAGGTCGACTGCGGCGCGGACACCGGGGTCTCGCGACGGCACTGCCAGCTCAGCACGGACGGGCAGCGCTGGTGGGTCGAGGACCTGCAGTCCTCGAACGGCACCTACGTGAGCCCCGCGGGCGAACCGCTCCCGACGGACCCGATCCCCGCCGGCCAGCGACGCGAGCTGGCCGACGGGGACCGCGTGTACCTCGGGGCGTGGACGCGCCTCGTCGTCCGCAAGGCGCTCCCGGGCGAGGCGTGAGCCCGGCTCAGCCCTCCGACGTCTGAGGCTCGGCCTCGGCCGTGATCTGGGTCGCCGCGCCGCCCGCGCGGTGCGCGACCTCGATCCGGCGGGGCCGGGCCTCCTCGGCCACCGGGATCGTCAGCGTCAGCACGCCGTCCTCGTACGACGCCGTGATCTTGTCGAGCGCCAGGCCGCGCCCCACCGTGAGCTGGCGTGCGTACGTGCCGGACGGCCGCTCGCGGGCGAGCCACTGGACGTCCGGGTCGGTCCGGGGGCTGCGCTCGGCGCGGATGGTCAGCGTGCGGTCCTCGACGGACACGTCGATCGTGCCGGGATCGACGCCCGGGAGGTCCATCGTCAGCACGTAGTGGTCCCCGGCGCGGAACAGGTCGAGCGGCATGCCGCCCGAGGCCGCCGAGGCCGCGGTCGCGCGGGCGCCGGACGCGAGCTGGCCGACCAGACGGTCCATCGCGTCGAAGGTGCTCGTGAAGGGGTCGGTCATCGCAGCCACACCTCTCACCTCCTCGTCGCACGGTCCCGGACGGTCCGGGACCGGTCGGTGCTCCCGCGAGGCAGGCACCCCGCGGGCGGCTACAGCTCCTGTTTTAGCACTCTCCCCCCGCGAGTGCCAAGAGGTGCGACGCGCCGTGTCGCCCGGCCGGACAGGCCGGGTTGTGCGGCTCCCACACCGACCCCGCGCCCGCGCCCCGGCGCGGTTGGAGGATCCCTCCAACGCCTTGTGCGATCCGTGCACGGCGGGCCGCGGAGGTGGTCGCGAGCGCCGTCGCCCGACGACCGCCGTCCCGGCCAGAGTGGACACGCCCGACCACCGACAGCAGGGAGCCCGCGATGACCGACGCCCGCACGGAGACGCCCGCCGCCACCCCGTCCGCCACGGCGCCCACCGCCCCGGAGGTGCTGCGCGACGCACCGCGGGACGTGCCCGACCGTCGCCGCGGCCGGTTCGCGCTCGACGCCGGCGACGCCGCGCGGGTCGCGACGTTCGCCGCGCTCCTGGCCGCGCTCGGCCTGCCCGGCTCGATCGCGCTGTTCGGCAACGCGGTGCCCGTGACGCTCCAGACGCTGGGCGTCATGCTCGCGGGGGCGATCCTCGGCGCGTGGCGCGGCTCGCTCGCCGTCGCGACGTTCCTCGCGCTCGCCGCGGCCGGGCTCCCCGTCCTCGCGGGCGGGCGCGGCGGGCTCGGGGCGTTCGTCGGGCCGTCCGCGGGCTACCTCGTCGGGTTCCTCGCCGGCGCGGCCGTCGTCGGTCTGCTCGTCGACCGGCTCCGGCGCGTCACGTTCGCGCCCGTGCTCGTCGCGTGCGTCGTCGGCGGGATCGCGGTCGTCTACGCCGTCGGCATCCCGGTGCAGGCGCTCGTCACGGGCGTGCCGCTGCCCACGACCGCGCAGCTCTCGCTCGCGTTCCTGCCCGGCGACCTGCTCAAGGCGCTCGCCGCCGCCGCGATCACGGTGGGCGTCGTGCGGGCCTACCCCGCGGCCCGTCCGGTCGGGCGCACCGGCCGCGTCGACCGTGCCGCGGCCGACGGCCGCCCCGCCTCCTGAACACCTGCGAGAGTGTCCGCGTGCCCGTCGCCCACCAGGTCCTGACGCACGCCGCCGACCCGGCGGTGCGCGACCGTCCCGCCCTGCGCACGCCCGAGCGGTCGCGCACCTACGCCGCGCTCGCCGCGGACGTGCGCGCGGGTGCGACGCACCTGCGCGCGTCGGGCACGCGACCGGGCGACCTCGTCGCCGTGTCGCTGCCGGACCCGCTCGACCTGCTCACGGCGGTGCTGGCCGTCGACCACCTGGGCGCGACGCCGCTCGTGTGCGACGCCGCCTGGCCGCGCGCCCACCGCGCCGAGGTGCTGCGCACGCTCGCGCCGCGCACGTTCGTCGAGGTGCCGCTGCCGCGCGGGACCGGCACCGCCGACGGCGCGGAGCCGACGCCACCGCACGTCCCCGGTCCCGACGACCTCGCGTGGGCCGGGTTCTCGTCCGGGAGCACCGGCCGCCCGCGCGCGGTCGTGCGCACGCGCGCGTCGTGGGCGGGGTCGTTCGACGCGGTCACGCGGCTCCTCGGGCTGCGACCCACCGACGCCGTCCTCGTCCCCGGCCCGCTCGCGTCGTCGCTGTACTGCTTCGCCGCCGTGCACACGCTCGCCGTCGGGGCGTGCGCCGTCCTCACGCGCACCCCGGCCGCGACGACGGCGGCGCTCGCGACGAGCGACGTCGTGCACCTCGTGCCGCAGGTCCTCGACGACGTGCTCGACGCCGTCGCCGCGGGCGCGCCGTCCCGGCTGCGGCACGCGGTCGTCGGCGGGGCGTCGCTCGCGCCCGGGGCGCGGGAGCGGGCGCGGGGCCTCGGAGTCGACGTGCTCGCGTACTACGGCGCCGTCGAGCTGTCGTTCGTCGCCTACGACCCCGACGGGTCGGGGCTGCGCGCGTTCCCCGGCGTGGACCTGGCGGTGCGCCCCCTGCCGTCGGCGAGCGTCGGCGAGGTGTGGGTCCGCTCGCCATGGGTGTCGCGCGGCTACCTCGCGCGCGCCACGGGGCCGCTGCGGCGCGACGGCGCGTGGCACACCGTCGGGGACCTCGCCGACCCGAGGCCGGAGCCGCTCGTGCTGCGCGGCCGGGGCGACGGCGCGATCCTCTCGGGGGGCTCGACGGTCGTGCCCGAGGACGTCGAGGTCGTGCTGCGGGCCGTGCCCGGGGTGCGCGACGTCGTCGTGCTCGGCACGGCGCACCGGCGCCTCGGGGCCGTCGTGACCGCCGTCGTGGAGTGCGACGACCGGTCGGGGCTGCGTGCGCACCTCGAGCGGGTCGCCCGCGCGGCGCTCGCGCCGGCCCAGCGACCGCGGCGCTGGTACGGCACGCGCGCGCTGCCGCGGACGCCGTCGGGGAAGCCCGCGCGCGGCGCGGTGAGCGAGGCCCTCGGCGGGACGGACCTCGCGCGGTCGGGCCTGGAGCCGCTGCGGTGACCCGGCACCCGAGCACGTCGACGCGCGGCACGACGGACGCGACGCCCGTGGTGGTCGCCGCACGCCGCACGTGGATCGGCACCGCGGGCCACGGGCATCGGGCGCTCACCGAGGTGGACCTCGCGGCCGGGGCGCTGCGCGCGACCCTCGACGACGCACGGGCGCACGGCGTCGACGGTGACGTCGCGGACGTCGTGCTCGGGTGCTGCACGGGCCCCGGCGGGGACGTCGCGCGCGTCGCGGCGCTCGCCGCGGGAGCGGGCGCCCGCGTGCCGGGGCTCACCGTCGACCGGCAGTGCGCGTCGGGCCTCGCGGCCGTGCTCGTCGCGGCGCAGCAGGTCCGCGCGGGCGAGGCGGCGCTCGTCCTCGCGGGCGGCACCGAGAGCGCGACGCGCTCCCCCGCGCGGGCCCACCGCACGCCCTGGGGCGACGTCCCGTACGCGCGCGCGGCGTTCGCGCCCGTGCCGTGGGCGGACCCGGGGATGGGCGCCGCCGCCGACGAGCTCGCGCGGCGCCGCGGCGTGACCCGCGAGCGCCAGGAGGCGTACGCGGTGCGCAGCCACGCGCGCGCCCTCGCGGCGCACGACGCCGGGCGGTTCGCCGCGGAGACCGTGCGCGTCGGCCGGCCGGGCCGTGGCCTGGAGCGCGACGAGCGCGCGCGCCGCCTCGACCCGGCCGTCGTCGCGCGCCTCTCCCCCGCGTTCACCCCCGGCGGGACGGTCACGGTGGCGACGTCGAGCCCGGTGAGCGACGGCGCCGCCGTCGTGGCGGTCGTCCCCGAGGCGGTGCGCCGCGACCGGGGGCTCGCGGGGCTGCGGGTCGTCGCGTCGGCCACCGTGGGCTGCGACCCGGCGCTGCCCGGGTGGGGCCCGGTGCCCGCGGTGCGCGTGGTGCTCGACCGCGCCGGCGCGCGGCTCGACGACGTGGCCGCGGTCGAGGTCGTCGAGGCGTTCGCGGCCCAGGTGCTCGCGGTCACCGACGCGCTCGGCCTCGACCCGCTGGGCGACCCGGCGGACGACGCCCGCGTGTGTGCCGACGGCGGCGCGCTCGCGCTGGGCCACCCGTGGGGCGCGAGCGGCGCGGTGGCCGTGGTCCGGCTGTTCTCCCGGCTCGTGCGCGGGGGCGCGCGGGCCGGGACGCTCGGGCTCGCGACGGCGGCGGTCGGCGGCGGCCAGGGCGTCGCGGTGCTCGTGGAGGTGACGCGGTGATCGCGCGGGCGGCGCGCGCCCTGCGGGGGCGACGCCGGGACCGCCCGGCCGAGGTCGCGGCACCCGCGCCCGAGCTCCCGCCGCGAGACGGCGCAGCGGGCTGCGTGGTGCGGCTCGAGGACGTGCACGTGCGGCTCGGCGAGCGCGACGTCCTGCGCGGCGTGAGCCTCGAGCTGCGCGAGCGCCGGGTCGGGGTGGTCGGTGCGAACGGCTCGGGCAAGAGCACCCTGGCCCGCCTGCTCAACGGGCTCGTCGTGCCCACGGCGGGGCGCGTGCTCGTCGACGGTCTCGACACGCGCCGCCAGGGCGCGGCGGTGCGGCGGCGCGTGGGGTTCGTCTTCACCGACCCGGACGCACAGATCGTCATGCCGACCGTGGCGGAGGACGTCGCGTACTCGCTCCGCGGCGTCCCCGCGGACGAGCGCGCCGCGGTCGTGCGGCGCGCCCTCGCCGCGCGCGGCCTCGCCGAGCACGCGGACCATCCCGCGCACCTGCTCTCGGGCGGCCAGAAGCAGCTCCTCGCGCTCACCTCCGTGCTCGCGGCGGGTCCGCGCCTCGTCGTGGCCGACGAGCCGACCACGCTCCTCGACCTGCGCAACACGCGCCGCGTCGCCGCGGAGCTCGCGTCCCTCCCCCAGCAGGTCGTGCTCGTCTCGCACGACCTCGCGCTCATGGACGCGATGGACCGCGTGCTCGTGGTCGACGGCGGGCGGGTCGTCGCGGACGACGCGCCGGGCCCGGCCGTCGCGCACTACCGGCGCCTGGTCGACGCGGGGCCGGGATGACGCCGGGCGGCTACCGGCCGGGCACCTCGGTGCTGCACCGCCTCCCGGCCGGGGCGAAGCTCGTCGGCCTCGCGACGGCGTCGGGCGCGGTGCTGCTCGTGTCGTCACCGGTCGCGGTGGGGGTCGTGGTCGTCGTGGTCGCGGCGCTCTACGCGCTCGCGGGGGTGGGGGCCCGCGCGGCGTGGGAGCAGGTCCGACCGCTGCGGCTGGTCGTGCCGGTGCTCCTCGCGGTGCAGTGGTTCGCGCTCGGTCCCGCCGCCGCGGTGGTCCTCACGACCCGCCTCGTGGCGCTCGTCGCGCTCGCGGGTCTCGTGCTGCTCACGACCCGCACGGCGGCAGTGCTCGCGGCGATCGAGCGCGGCCTGCGCCCGCTCGGCCGGGTGGGGGTCGACGTCGGCCGGGTCGCGCTCGTCCTCTCGCTCGCCGTGCGCTCCGTCCCGGTGGTCGCGGCGCTCGCGCAGCGCGTGCGGGACGCGTGCCGCGCGCGCGGCCGGGAGCACGACGTCCGGGCCTTCGCCGTCCCGCTCGTCGTGGGCGCCCTGCGCCAGGCGGACGCGCTCGGCGACGCGCTGCGCGCCCGCGGCCTCGACGACTGAGGCCGCCCGCGCGTCGTCTCGCCGGGAGGACCGGTGCCGTGCCCTGCCGACGTGCCCCGCCGCTGCGCCCCGCCGCTGTGCCCGCCGGTCCGCAGCGCTAGCGTGCGCCGACGACGGCGCGACGGCCGCGCAGGGCGAGCGCCGCGGCGACGGCGATGCCCGCCACGGTCACGACGAGCAGCGCCCGGTAGTCCACGACCCCGACGAGCGCGGCCCCCACCACGGTGAGCAGGAGCTGGGGCACGTTGAGCAGCATGGTGCTCGCCGCGGCCACCCGGCCCTGGAGCGCGGGCGGCGTGCGGAGCTGGCGCTCGGTGACGAACCCGACGATCGCCCACGTGACACCGAGGCCGACGCCGCCGAGCCCGACGACGACCGCCACCACGCTGGTGCCGGTCGCCGGGACGATGCCGAGCGCGAGCACGACCAGCCCCAGCGCGACGAGGCGCTGCGCGCCCCACCGGGCCGCGAGCCGGGCGGCGGTGAGGCCGGCCACGATCGCGGTCACGGCCTGGACGGACGAGACCGGGCCGAGCAGCGCGGCGGGCAGGCCGAGGCCGTCCTCGACGATCGCGAGGCTCACGGCGTTGAGCAGGCCCACCGCCCCGAACGCGACGACGAGCGCGACGGTGAGGACGCCGAGCGGGGCCGTCCGCGCGAGGTGCCGGAAGCCCGCCGTCACCTCGGCGAGGTACGGCTCGCGCTCGTCGGCCGGCGCCGTCTCGCGCACCCGCACGCGCGTCACCACCGCGGCCGCGACGACGAACGCGCCCGACGCGGCCAGGACGAGCGGCCACACGCCGGCCACCGCGTAGACGCCCGCGCCGACGACGGGCATGAGCAGGCGGAACACCTGGTCGATCGTCGTGAGGCGGCCGTTCGCGGCGGCGAGCGCGTCGTCGGGCAGCATGTCGCGCACGAGCCCGGACTGCGCCGCGGACGTCGCGAACCCGACCCCCGAGTACACGACCGTCACGAGGAGCACGAGCCACACCTGACCCGGCCCGCGGACGAGGAGGAGCGCGAGCAGCACGGCCGCGCCGACGAGGTACGTCGCGACGAGCATCCGGCGGCGGGACACCCGGTCGGCGAGCTGGCCGAGGAACGGCGACGCGAGGGCGGGCAGGCCCAGCGCGGCGAACACGAGCCCGGCCGCACCGTTCGATCCCGTGAGGTCCTTGACCCACACGGCGAGGATGATCGCGAGCACCGAGTCGGCGAAGTTGGTGAACCCCCACGCGACCGAGAGCAGGCGGAACGGTCGCCCGCGGAGCGCGGCCCGCGCGTCCGCTCCCGGCGGCGTGACCTCGCTCCGCGGCGCGCCCGCCGCGGTCGGTGCGGCGGCCGCTGCGGTCGGTGCGGTGTCCGCAGTCGGTGCCGCGGCCGTCGGCTCGGGCGGGGTGGTCACCGGTGGTCCGCGGGCGGGTCGGCGTTGACGACGGCGAACAGCCGCGCCGGTCGCGCGCCCTCGGGGCGCAGCCCCGGGTCCTCCCAGCGCCCGGCGAACCGGTCGGTGAGCGCCTCGACCTCGCGCGCGAGCGCGTCGAGCTCCTCGCGCGTCGCGTAGAACGACGACGCGCTGAGCGTGGAGGCGAGCAGCCACCGCGGGTCCTCCGCCGCGGCGGAGGCGAGCCACGCTCGCACGCGCGCCGCCTCCTGGCCGAGCACGAGGTCGGCCACGGCGCTCGCCGCGGGCAGCGACTCGGGCACGTCGGGGTCGAAGCGGGTCTGGCGCCCGCGCCCGACCGTCCGCCACGGGCGCTCCTTGCCGCGCCGCTCGGCGGCCTCGACGTAGCCGTACTTCGCGAGCATGCGCAGGTGGAACGAGCAGCTCGCGACCGACTCGCCCGTGACCTCGGCGCAGCGCGTGGCCGTGACCTCGCCCTCGTCGTCGAGCAGCGCGAGGATCCGCAGGCGCAGGGGGTGCGCGAGGGCGCGGATGCTCGCCGGGTCGGTCGCGACGACCGGCTCCGGCGGGATCGTGCTCGCGGGGGTGCCCGGCGCGGGGCGGTCGGCAGCGGTCGTCATGGCGACGACGCTATGTTACGAAAGATATCTTGCGCAAGAGTTCTTTCTTACGATTCCTCGGGCGGCGCCTCGGCGGGCCACGGGGATGCCCCCGGTCGAGCCAGCAGGTCGTGCACCCGGCTGACCGCGACCACGACGCCGAGCACGGCCACGGCCAGGCAGAGCCCGGCGAGGACGTCCGTGAGGAAGTGGTACCCGAGGTAGAGCCGGCTCAGCGCCACGGTCCCGACGACGAGCACCGACGCCACGCCCCAGACCGTGAGCACGCGCGCGTCGCGGTGGCGGTGCCACACGAGGTAGCCCCCGACGAGCACGAGCGCCGCCGCGCCGATCGTGTGGCCCGACGGGAACGAGAACGACCGCTCCACCCCAGCCACGACCATCGAGACGTCCGGGGGGCGCGGTCGCGCGATCACGGCCTTGAGCACGCTCGAGACGAGGGTCGCGAGCACCATCGCCCCGGCGAGCAGGCCCGGCTCCCACCACGTCCCCGAGCGGCGGGCCCACACGACGCACCCCACCGCCACGAGGACGGGCAGCACGAACGGGCCGAACACGTTCGTCACGACCGTCAGCACCCCCGTGGCGACGGGAGTCCGGTGCGCGACCATCCAGGCCAGCAGCGGCTCGTCGAACCGCCAGAGGTCGTCCCGCTCCCGGACGGAGTCCAGCAGGCCGGCGAAGCCCAGGACGCCGACCAGGACCAGGAGCACCCCCGGCCAGACGCTCACGAGCACCGCCCGCGGCGACGTGCCCTCCTTCGACCCGCTCGTCGTCGCACCCATCCCCGGAGGCTACGGAACGCGGGCCGACGACGCAGCGCGGCACGGTCCCGGGCCGACCCTCCGACGGACCGGACGGGCCCCCGGGCGGTCCTGGCGAAAATCCCGTGCGCCCCCGGCGCCCGGCGTGGTCGTATGAGCACACACCGCGGTGGCGTCCGTCCGGTCCGTACCGGGCGGTGGAGGGTCCGGCCAGACCCACGAACCCAGCGTCACGAGAGCAGCACCATGCATCCCTTGATCACGTACGACGTGGCGGCCCTCAGCCGTCGCGAGCAGCTGCAGGAGCAGACCCTGCGCCGGTCGCAGCTGCGCCGCACCACGACCCGCGTCCCGGCGCACACCCGGCAGGCCCGCCTGTCGCGCCGCACCGCATGACGCGCACCGAGCGCTCGTCACGCCGGGGGCGCACCCCGCCGGGCGAGAGCGCGACCCGTCGAAGGCCTCGGCCGTCCGGACCCTCCGTGGACCGGACCGCCGGGGCCTTCCTCGTGCGCGACTAGGCTGTGGGCGTGAGCCCTGTGAACGCGAACGAACGCATCGTCTGGATCGACTGCGAGATGACCGGGCTCGACCTGGGCGCCGACGCCCTCGTCGAGGTCGCCGCGGTCGTCACCGACTCCGAGCTCAACGTGCTCGGCGACGGGGTCGACGTCCTCGTCCGCCCCCCGGCCGAGGCCCTCGAGCAGATGGGCGACTTCGTGCGCCAGATGCACACGACGTCCGGCCTGCTGGACGAGCTCGACGAGGGCCTGACGCTGGCCGAGGCCGAGCAGCGCGTCCTGGACTACGTCCGCACCTGGGTGCCGGAGCCCGGGAAGGCGCCCCTCGCCGGGAACTCCGTCGGGACGGACAAGGCGTTCCTCGACCGCGACATGCCGGCCCTCATGAGCCACCTGCACTACCGGATCATCGACGTCTCCTCCGTCAAGGAGCTCTCGCGCCGCTGGTACCCGCGCGCCTACTTCTCCTCTCCCGAGAAGCACGGCGGGCACCGCGCGCTCGCCGACATCCTCGAGAGCATCGACGAGCTGCGCTACTACCGCGCCGCCGTCTTCGTGCCCGCGCCGGGGCCGGACTCGGCGACCGCCCGCAAGATCGCGGAGCAGGTCGTCACGACGAGCGTGACCCGGGGGCGCACGCGCCCCGCCGAGGGCGCGGACGCCTCCGACGACCCGGCCGTGGCGACCGTCACAGGGGCCGGCGAGGCCTGACGCGAGAAAGGCGTCCAGGAGCACCCCGCGGACCGGGTACACTTTTCGACGGCCGGTGCTCCAGGCGCCGGTCCGTGAGCACGGCTCACATGGTGGGTATAGCTCAGCTGGTAGAGCACCTGGTTGTGGTCCAGGGGGTCGCGGGTTCAAGTCCCGTTACTCACCCCAGACGGCGAGGGCCGGTCTCCGCACGGAGACCGGCCCTCGTCGCGTCCCGGGCCCGACGCGCCCTCCGTCGGCGCGCTCCGGGCTGCTCACGGCGCGCGGTGCGACGCGACGGCGAGGACGCCACCGAGGCCGATCATCATCCCGCCGCCCGCGGCCCGCACCGTGCCGAGGCGCCGGGGCGACGACGCGAACCACGACCGGGCCGCGCCCGCTGCCAGCGCCCAGACGCTGTCGCACACGAACGCGATGACGGTGAAGACGAGCCCGAGCACCATCATCTGCCCGGGCACGCGGCCCGCGTGGAAGTCGGTGAACTGCGGCAGCACCGCGACGAAGAACACGATCGTCTTGGGGTTGGTCACCCCCACGACGTAGCCCTGCCGCACCACGCGCCACCAGGGCTCGCGGACGGGGGCGTCGTCGACGGCGACGGTCCCGTCGCGCCGGTGGCGGATCGCCTGGACGCCGAGCCACACGAGGTACGCGGCACCGACGAGCTTGACGACCGTGAAGATCGCGACCGACGTCGCGACGACCGTCCCGACCCCGAGCGCCACCGCGACCACGAGCGTGAGCGCGCCCAGCTCGTTGCCGAGCACGCTGAGCACGCCGCCGCGGTGGCCCAGCGTGAGCGAGCGGCCGACGACGAAGAGCACGCTCGGGCCCGGGATCGCGACGAGCACGAGGGAGGCGAGCGCGAAGGCGAGGAGGGCGTCGAGGTGCGGCACAGCGCCACGATAGGACGGGGCGTGACGCGCGTCACGGGCGAATCCGGGCCCGCCGCTCGGACGCGGGGTCGAGCGGGCCACGGGGCCGGGCACGGAGCGGGCCGTCGGGGCGGACGGCCCGGTGGTCCGGGTGCGGCGTGTCGGTGGTTCGTCGTACGGTCTGGGAGACGCGCGGCACTGCGCTCGACGAGCCGAACCGCGGTCGTGGTTGGGTGGAGGCCGTTCACCGACTGTCGGGAGGCAGCACCCCATGATCGAGTTCCGATCGGTCACGAAGACGTACCCCGACGGCACGGCCGCGGTCGCCGACTTCGACCTCGTCATCCCACCCCACCGCACCACGGTGCTCGTCGGCTCCTCCGGGAGCGGCAAGACGACGCTCCTGCGCATGATCAACCGGATGGTCGAGCCCACGTCGGGCACGATCGAGATCGACGGCAGCTCCGTCCTCGACCGCGACCCGGTGAAGCTGCGGCGCAGCATCGGGTACGTCCTGCAGAACGGCGGGCTGCTCCCCCACTACAAGGTCGTCGACAACGTGACGACGGTCCTGCGCCTCGAGGGCACGCCCCGGCGACAGGCGCGCGAGCGCGCCCTCGAGCTCCTCGACACCGTCGGACTCGACCGCGCGCTCGCGGACCGCTACCCGAGCCAGCTCTCGGGGGGCCAGCAGCAGCGCGTGGGCGTCGCTCGCGCGCTCGCCGCGGACCCGAACATCCTGCTCATGGACGAGCCGTTCGGCGCGGTGGACCCGATCGTGCGGGCCGAGCTCCAGACCGAGACCATCCGGCTGCAGCGGGAGCTGGAGAAGACGGTCGTCTTCGTCACGCACGACGTCGACGAGGCCTTCCTGCTCGGCGACCAGGTCGTGATCCTCGAGAAGGGGGCGCAGATCGCGCAGATCGGGTCCCCGAGCGAGATCCTCGAGAACCCCGCGAGCGAGTTCGTCGCGAGCTTCATCGGCGCCGAGCGCGGCCGTCGTGCGCTGCGCACGAAGCGGACGGACCACGGCACGGTCCTCGTCGACGGCGCGGGCCGGACCCAGGGCGTGCTCGTCGGCGACGCCCCCGAGGACGGCGCATGACCTGGGTCCTGGACAACCTCGACCTCATCGGCCGCCTGACCGTCGAGCACCTGCGCCAGTGCGTCGTGCCGATCGTCCTGGGCTTCGTCGTCTCGATCCCGCTGGGCTGGCTCGCGTTCCGGTTCCGCCTCACGCGGGGTCTCGTGCTCACGCTCGTCGGGCTGCTCTACACGATCCCGTCGCTCGCGCTCTTCGCGCTGCTCCCGCCGCTCCTCGGCATCAGCTTTCTGTCCGAGGTCAACCTGGTCGTCGCGCTGACGATCTACGCGGTGGCGATCATGACGCGGTTCGTCGCCGACGCCCTGGCGTCGGTCGACCCGACCGTCCGGCAGGCGGCCCTCGCCGTCGGGTACGGGCCGTGGCGACGCTTCTGGCAGGTCGACCTCCCGCTCGCCGGCCCGGTGGTGCTCGCCGGGCTGCGCGTCACGGCCGTCTCGACCATCTCGCTCGCGACGGTCGGCATCCTCATCGGGATCGACAACCTCGGCTACCTCTTCACCAACGGCTACCAGCGACAGATCGTCGCCGAGATCCTCTCGGGCGTCGTCGCCGTCGTCGTGATCGCCCTGCTCGTCGACCTGCTGCTCGTGCTCGCCGGACGAGCGGTCATGCCCTGGTCCCGGAAGGTGCGCGCATGAACGTCTTCTCCGACGCGGTCGCCTGGATCTTCTCCCCCGACCGGCTCACGGGCGCGCTCCCGCTGCCCGAGGCGATCTGGACCCACCTCGCGTTCACGTTCGTCGCGGTGCTGATCGCCGCGGCGATCGCGATCCCCGCGGGCTGGGCGATCGGACACACCGGGCGCGGGCGGGAGGTCGCGGTCGCCCTGTCGGGCGCGGCACGCGCCGTGCCCTCGTTCGGGCTCGTCCTGCTGCTCGTGCTCGTGCTCGGGGTGACGCACAAGATCGCCGCGTCGGTCACGGCGTTCGTGCTCCTCGCGATCCCGCCCATCCTCGCGGGGGCGTACGCCGGTATCGAGGCCGTCGAGCGGCGCGTGGTCGACGGCGCGCGGTCCGTCGGCATGACCGGGTGGCAGGTCCTCCTCAAGGCCGAGGTGCCGCTCGGGCTGCCGCTGCTCATCGGCGGGCTGCGGTCCGCGACGCTCCAGGTCGTCGCCACCGTGACGCTCGCCGGCTACGTCGGCAACTGGGGACTCGGCTTCTACATCGTGCAGGGCATCCAGATCCGCGACTTCTCCCAGATCCTCGGGGCGGCCCTCGTCATCGTCGTGCTGGCCGTCGTGCTCGACGCACTGTTCGCGATCCTCCAACGGGTCGTCGTGCCGCGCGGCGTCACGGCGGGACGGTCCGTGGAGGACTCCCCGTCCCGGCGGCGCCGCCGCGCCCCCGAACCCACCACCGCCTGACGCGGACGGCCGCTCCCCCGCCGCACGCGCCGAACCGATCCCTCCCGGTCTCCGGGACGGCCCTCAGAAAGGCAGACACATGCGCACCACCCGACGCACCGCCGCCCTCGTCGCCACCGCGGCGACCGCCGTCCTCGCCCTCACCGCCTGCGGCGGCGGGTCCGACCCGCTCGCCGAGGACACCACGAGCGCCGACGGCGGCGGCAGCGCCTCGTCCGACACGATCGTCGTCGGCTCGCAGGCCTACTACTCGAACGAGATCATCGCGGAGATCTACGCGCAGGCGCTCGAGGCCGAGGGCTTCACGGTCGAGCGCAACTTCTCGATCGGTCAGCGCGACGCGTACATGCCCGCGCTCGAGAGCGGCGAGGTGCAGGTCTTCCCGGAGTACACGGGCAACCTGCTGCAGTTCTTCGACCCGGAGACCACGGCGACGTCGCCCGACGACGTGTACGCGGCGCTCCAGGAGGCGCTGCCCGACGGCCTCACGGTCCTCGACCAGTCGACCGCGACCGACCAGGACTCCTACAACGTCACCGAGGCGTTCGCGACGGAGCACGACCTCACCAGCCTGTCCGACCTCGCCGGTCTCGACGTGCCGCTCACGCTCGGCGGCCCCGCCGAACTCGAGCAGCGCCCGTACGGCCCGCAGGGGCTCAAGGACGTGTACGGCGTCGACGTGTCGTTCGTCGCGACGGGCGACACGACCGTCCAGGACCTCGTCGCCGGCACGGTGAACATCGCGAACGTGTTCAGCGCCGACCCGCGCATCCAGACGGAGAAGCTCGTCACGCTCGAGGACCCGGAGGGCCTGTTCCTCGCCTCGAACGTCGTGCCGCTCGTCAACGCGGACATCGCCGACGAGATCGCGGACGTCATCAACCCGGTGAGCGAGGCACTCACGCCCGAGGGCCTCGTCGCCCTCAACGTGGAGTCCACCGTCGACCAGCGTTCGCCCGAGGACATCGCCGCCGACTGGCTCTCGGAGAACGGTCTCGCCTGAGCGGGCCCGCGTCGCACGACGGCGGCCCGTCCCGGTTCCGGGACGGGCCGCCGTCGTCGTGCGTGGGGCCGGAGCAGCACCGCCGAGGACGCATCGCCGCGTCGCTGCGGGTCGTCCTGCTCGGCCGCCCGGTGGCGCGGGTCAGCGCGCGACGCGAGCCGCGATCGCGTCGGCGAACCGGTCGAGCGAGCCCGGGGCGAGCGCGAGGAACAGCGACGGCTCGGTGAGCTCGAGCTCGATGACGACGACGCCGCCGTCGTCGTTGCCCGTCACGACGTCCACGCGCGCGTAGAGGAAGCTCGCCGGGTCCCCGCCACCGACGGCGTCGGCCGCCACGGCGAGGGCGCGGCGCGCGACGTCGAGCTGCTCGTCGGACGCGGTGAACGGGCTCATCTCCTCCTGCTGGTAGAGGCCGCGCGTCGGGCGGTGCGGGCCGGTGAGCAGGGCGTTCTTGCGCACGGCGTGCGAGAACTCGCCGTCGACGAAGACGAGGCCCGTCTCCCCCGCGGTGTCGACGCTCGTCACGTAGGGCTGCACCATGACCTCGCGCCCGGAGACGAGCAGGTTCTTGGCGTGCTGGATCGCGAGCCCGCGCGAGTGCGCCTCGCCCGCCTGGTACCGGCCCGTGTCCTTCGCGCCCGCGCTGACCACGGGCTTGATGACGAAGTCGCCCTGGGCGGGCAGGCGCGTGTGGATCGCGCGCGAGGAGAGGTTGCGCGCCGGGTCGAGCCACAGCGTCGGGATGACGGGGATGCCCGCGCCCTCGAGCTCGCGCAGGTAGCCCTTGTCGGTGTTCCAGCGCAGCACCTGCTCCGCGTTGAGGATGCGGGGGACCCGGCTCGCCCACGCGACGAACTCGTCGCGCCGGGCCGAGTAGTCCCAGGTCGAGCGCACGACGACGGCGTCGAACGCGGCCCAGTCCACGTCGGGGTCGTCCCAGACGGCGGGCTGCGCCGCGACGCCCCGGGCGTCGAGCGCCCGCACGAGCGGCGCGTCGTCGGGGTCGAGCTGCGGGAGGACGGAGCACGTCGCGAGGGCGACGCGCGGGGCGGTGGTCTCGGTCGTCACGCCCCCGAGCCTAGGCGACCGGGCCGCGGCGCGGGCGCCGGGCCTGCGCCGGGTGGTCCCTACAGCCCGTACTCCTCGAGCAGCCGCAGCCACACCTCGCTCACCGTCGGGTACGACGGCACGGCGTGCCACAGCCTGCGCATCGGGACCTCCCCCACGACGGCGATCGTCGCGGCGTGCAGCATCTCCGCCGCGTCGGGGCCCACGAACGTGGCGCCGACGACGACCTCGCGCGCGGCGTCGACCACGAGCTGCGCGCTGCCCGCGTAGTCGGCGGAGCGCACCGAGGAGCCCGCGATGTTCGCGAGGTCGTAGCGCACGACGCGCACGTCGAGGCCCGCGTCGCGCGCGGACGACTCGGTGTGCCCGACGGCCGCCACCTCGGGCCGCGTGAACACGACCTGGGGCGAGGCGACGGCGTCGGCGGTCGCGGCGAACCGCGACCACGGCTCGGGGTCGGCGCCGACGGCGGGCGGCCGCTCGCCCGCGGTCGGGGCGTCCTCGGCGTCGGGGTCGCCGAAGCGCGCGGCGACGACGTCGCCCGCGACGCGGCCCTGGTACTTGCCCTGGTGGGTCGTCGCGACGCGACCGGTGACGTCGCCCGCCGCGTACAGCCACCCGGTGCCGGCCTCCGACCCGAGCCCCTGGACGAGCATCGTGTCGTCGACCTCCAGCGCGCGGCCGGGCGCGAGCCCGACGGAGTCGACCCCGAGGTCCTGGGTGCGCGGCACGCGGCCCGTCGCGACGAGCACGCGCTCGGCCGTGACGGGCGCCAGGTCGGGCGCGTCCCCGCCGTCCGCGGGACCGGTCGCCGCGAGGACGAGGCGCGCGCCGCCGTCGGGCAGCGGCTCGACGGCCTCCGTCGACACGCCGAGCCGCACGTCGACCCCCAGGTCCCGCAGCGACGCGGCGACCGCCTCGCCGGCCCAGGGCTCGGTGCGCCCGAGCAGGCCGCCCCGCGAGAGCACGCTCACGCGCGCCCCGAGGTCGGCGAACGCGACCGCCATCTCCGTCGCGACCACTCCCCCGCCGACGATCGCCAGCGACTCGGGCACGTCCTCGACCGCGGTCGCCTCGCGGCTCGTCCACGGGTTCGCGTCGGCCAGCCCGGGGACGTCCGGCAGGACCGGCACGCTGCCGGTCGCCACGATCACCGCGTGGCGGGCGGCGAGCCGGCGGGCGCGCGGCAGGTCGTCCGGGTCGGCGTCGGGCTCCTCGGCGACGACCTCCACGAGCCGCGGGCCGACGATCCGCCCGAGCCCGCGCACGAGCGTGAGGCCCGCGCCCTCGACCCACGAGACCTGGCCGGAGTCGTCCCAGTCCGAGACCATCTGGTCGCGCCGCGCGAGGACGGCGGCGACGTCGAGGTCGTCGCCGACGGTGACGCCCGGGACGCCCCGCGCCTCGGCCCGCACGGCCCCCGGGCGCAGGAGCGTCTTGGACGGCATGCACGCCCAGTACGAGCACTCGCCGCCCACGAGCTCGGCCTCGACGAGCGCCACGCTCAGGCCGGTGCGCGACGCGCGGTCGGCGGCGTTCTCGCCGACGGGCCCGCCGCCGATCACGATCACGTCGTACGTCTCGTCAGGGGTGGTCTCGGGCTGCGCGTCGGACGTCATGGGCCCATCCTCGCGCGACGGCCCGGTCGCCGCGCGGCGGTGCGACGGCGGGTCAGGCGACCCGGGCCTCGTCGAGCCGGTCGAGCACGTGCCGGACGGTCTGCGCGACGGTCCACCCGGTCGTGTCGACGTGCAGCCCGCCGGGCGTCGCGCGGGCCGCGGCGGCGAACTCCTCCGGGGTCCAGGCGCCGTACGCCTGCTTGTGGCGGCCGGCGTCGCGCGCGGCGAGCGTGGCGGCGTCCGGCGTCAGCACGACGGCGTAGCAGGGTCGGGTGCGCACGCGCGCCGTGAACCGCGCGAGGTCGGGGCCGAGCAGGATGTCCTGGACCACGGCCGTGACGCCCGCGGCCGCGTACGTGTCGGCAACCTGCGCCGCGAGCGCCTGCCGCAGGTCGAGCTGGGCCCGCGCCGCGCCGGTCAGGGGCGGTGCCGTCGACGCCTGGCCGCTGACCACGAACCGCCGGAACTGGTCTCCGCGCACGTGCGCGGCGAGCGGGAACGTGCGGGCGAGCGCGTCGGCGACCGTGGACTTCCCCGAGGCCATCGCCCCGGTGACGACGAGGACCGGCGTCTCCTCGCCCGGGACGACGGGGGCCGGGGTAGCGGAGGTCACGGCGCGACCGTACGGCGTCGTCCGCGCGCCGCGCGACGGAATTGCCGCGCGTGCGGACGCCCCCGGTCCGGGCCGGGGGCGTCCGCACGCGGCGCGGGGGCCGCCGTCGGGCTAGTGCACCGTCGCCTTCTCGGCGCCCGCCCCGGTGAGCGAGCGCACCTCCATCTCGGCGAACTTCTCGGGGTGCGGCTTCTCCCTGCTGAGGAGCGTCCCGACGATCCCGAGGAGGAACGCGAGCGGGATCGACACGATCCCGGGGTTGCTCAGGGGGAAGATCGCGAAGTCGATGTCCGTGTTCTTGATCATCGACAGGCTCGCGCCCGTCACCGGGTCGACCTTCCCGGACACGACGGGAGAGAACGCGATGAGCACGACGCACGAGATCAGGCCGCCGTACATGCTCCACAGCGCGCCCGCGGTGTTGAACCGCTTCCAGAACAGCGAGTAGAGGATCGTCGGGAGGTTCGCGCTCGCCGCGACGGCGAACGCGAGCGCCACGAGGAACGCGACGTTCTGACCCTGCGCGAAGATGCCGCCGAGGATCGCGAGGATCCCGATGACGACGACGGTGATGCGCGCGACCTTGACCTCGCCGTCGGGCTTGACCTCGCCGCGCTTGATGACGTTGGCGTAGATGTCGTGCGCGAAGCTCGCCGCCGCCGTGATGGTGAGCCCGGCGACGACGGCGAGGATGGTCGCGAACGCGACGGCGGAGATGAAGCCGAGGAGGATCTCGCCGCCGAGCGCGAACGCGAGCAGGGGTGCCGCGGAGTTCACGCCCCCTGGTGCGGAGCTGATCGTCTCCGGCCCCACGAGCGCGCCCGCCCCGTACCCGAGCACGAGGGTGAACAGGTAGAAGATGCCGATGAGCCAGATCGCCCACACGACCGACCGGCGGGCCTCCTTGGCGGAGGGCACGGTGTAGAAGCGCATGAGGACGTGCGGCAGGCCGGCGGTGCCGAGCACGAGCGCGAGGGCGAGCGACAGGAAGTCGAGCTTCGTGGTGCCGGTGGCGCCGTACTGCTTGCCGGGCTCGATGAGCGCCTCGCCGCCCGGGCCCGCCTTGTCGATCGCGCCCTGGAGCAGGTCGGACAGGTTGAAGCCGAACTTCGCGAGGACCCACACGGTCATGACGGCGGCACCCGCGATGAGCAGGACGGCCTTGATGATCTGGACCCAGGTGGTGCCCTTCATCCCGCCGACCAGCACGTAGAGGATCATCAGCGCGCCGACGACCGCGACGACGACGCTCTGGCCCGCCGTGGAGTCCACGCCGAGCAGCAGCGCCACGAGCCCGCCGGCCCCGGCCATCTGCGCGAGCAGGTAGAAGAACACGACGGCGAGGGTCGCGAGCGCCGCCGCCATGCGCACGGGCCGCTGCTTGAGCCGGAAGGACAGCACGTCGGCCATCGTGAACTTGCCGGTGTTGCGCAGGAGCTCGGCGACGAGCAGCAGCGCGACGAGCCACGCGACGAGGAAGCCGATCGAGTAGAGGAACCCGTCGTAGCCGTTGATCGCGATGGCGCCGCAGATCCCGAGGAAGCTCGCGGCGGACAGGTAGTCGCCCGCGATGGCGGTCCCGTTCTGCGGCCCGGTGAACGACCGTCCGCCCGCGTAGTAGTCCGCGGCGGACTTGTTCTGCCGGGACGCGCGCAGCACGATGACGAGGGTCACGGCGACGAACACGGCGAAGATCGCGACGTTGACGACGGGGTTCCCGACGTCCGTGGCCTCGGCGGCCAGGAGGTGCGCGCTCACAGCTCGTCCTCCTCGATCTCGCGGCGGAGCTCGTCCGCCTGGGCGTCGAAGCGCTTGTTGGCCCAGCGCGCGTAGATCATGGTGATCGCGAACGTGGACACGAACTGGCCGAGCCCGAGGAGCAGCCCGACGGTGACGTTCCCCCACACCCGGACGCTCATGAGGTCGTGCGCGTAGTTCGCCAGCAGCACGTAGACGAAGTACCACACGAGGAACAGCGCGGTCATCGGGAACACGAAGTTCCGGAAGCGTCGGCGCAGGTCCTGGAACTCGGGCGAGCGTTGCACCCGCTGGTAGTCGGTCTCTTCGGCGGGCCCCGGTCCGGGGGCGGCCGTCACGTCGGTCATGACGCCTCCGTTGGCTCATTCCGTGGACAGACAGAGAGCCCGCACCCCGCGGACGGTCGCCTGTCGACGCGACCGCACGCGACACTGCGTGCCCGGGGCGACCTTCCACCCCCGGCACAATGTGCCGTAGATCACTGTTGTCCGCAAGGACCGCGCGCGGCCCGTCGCGACGCCGTGCCGCGCGTCAGACGCGCACGTACTCCAGGTCGGTGATGACGCGCCCCGCGGCCTCGCCCTTGCGCTCGAACCCGGTGAGCACCCGGCCCTCGAAGCGCGGCGCGGCGTTCCCCGGCCCGTGCACGTTGCGCAGCCCCGGCGCGGCGTCCAGCACCTCGAGCATCTGCTCCGCGTACTCGGCCCAGTCGGTCGCGAGCCGCAGCGTCCCGCCGGTGCGGCCGTCGTCGCCCTCCCCCGGCGCGCGCAGAACGCGCTCGGCGAGCACCGCGAACGACGGCGTCACGAGGCGGCGCTTGTGGTGGCGGGACTTGTGCCAGGGGTCGGGGAAGAAGACCCAGAGCTCGTCGACGCTCCCCGCGGGCAGCGTGGTGGCGAGGACCTCGGCCGCGTTCGCCTGGACGAGCCGCACGTTCGTCAGGTCGCGCTGCGACGCGCGCAGCACGGTCTGGGCCAGCCCGGGCGCGTAGACCTCGACGGCGAGGAAGTCCGTGCCCGGCTCGCGCTCGGCGGCGGCGACGACGGCCTCGCCCTGGCCCGAGCCGATCTCGACGACGAGGCGCGCGTCGCGTCCGAAGGTGGCCGCGACGTCGAGCACGTGGTCCGGGTCCACGGACGTCCGCGCGACGTCGCGCGGCACGTCGACGACGTAGCGGTCCCGGTACGCGTCCCACGCACGCTGCTGGCGCGGCGCGAGGCGACCGCTGCGCCGCACGAACGACACGGGCTGGGTGCGGTAGCGCGGTGGGGCGTCGCCGGTCCCCGGGGTCGCGGAGGGGGCGCCGGTCACGGGCTCGTCGAGGGTCTCGGGGGTCGGTTCGGGCACCGCACTAGGGTACGGGCGCCTCGCGGGGGTCGTGCCGCGCGAGGCGCCCGGCCCGTCAGACGTACGCCGCGTACGCGGGCAGGTCGAGCACCCCGTTGCCCGACAGCCCGAGGACGATCACCTCGGGCTCCGTCGCCGCGCGCGCGTGCGCGACCGCCGCCGCCACGGCGTGCGTCGACTCCGGCGCGGGGATGATGCCCTCGCTGCGCGCGAACAGCGTCCCGGCCGTGAACGCCTCGTCCTGGTCGACGGCGACGGCGTCCATGAGCCCGAGGTGCACCGCGTGCGACACCATCGGCGACATACCGTGGTACCGCAGGCCGCCCGCGTGGATCGCCGGCGGGACGAAGTCCTTGCCGAGGGTGTGCATCTTGAGCAGCGGCGTGAGGCCCGCGACGTCGCCGAAGTCGTAGCGGTACTCGCCCTGCGTGAGCGACGGGCACGCGGCCGGCTCGCACGCGACGAGCCGCGTCGTCGTGCCCTCGCGCAGGTTGCGGCCGAGGAACGGGAACGTCAGGCCCGCGAGGTTCGACCCGCCGCCCGCGCAGCCGAACACGACGTCCGGCGCGCCCTCGCCCGCCTCGTCGAGCTGGACGAGCGCCTCCTGGCCGATGACGCTCTGGTGCAGCATCACGTGGTTGAGCACGCTGCCCAGCGCGTAGTGCGCCGCGGGGTCCTTCGCGGCCGTCTCGACCGCCTCGCTGATCGCCATGCCCAGCGAGCCGGTCGTCTCGGGGTCCGCGGCGAGCATCGCGCGCCCCGCCTCCGTGAGGTCCGACGGCGACGGGTGGCAGATCCCGCCGTAGACCTCCATCTGCGCGCGCCGGTACGGCTTGGCGTCGTACGACGCGCGCACCTGCCACACCTCGACGTCGAGCCCGAGCAGCGCGCCCGCGAACGACAGCGAGGCGCCCCACTGGCCCGCGCCGGTCTCGGTCGTCAGCCTTGTGGTGCCCTCGAGCGCGTTGTAGTACGCCTGCGCGACGGCGGTGTTCGGCTTGTGCGAGCCGACCGGGCTCACGCCCTCGTACTTGTAGTAGATGCGGGCCGGCGTGCCCAGGGCCCGCTCGAGGCGTCGCGCGCGCACGAGCGGCGACGGCCGCCACAGCGCGTAGATCTCGCGGATCGTCTGCGGGATCTCGACGTAGCGCTCCGTCGTCACCTCCTGCTGGACGAGCGCGAGCGGGAACAACGGCGCGAGGTCGTCGGGCGTGAGGGGCTCGCGCGTGCCCGGGTGCAGGTGCGGGGGCACCGGCTCGGGGAGGTCGGCCGCGAGGTTGTACCAGTGCGTCGGGACGGTCGAGGGCACCTCGGCGCCCGTCGGCTCGAGGGACCGGACGGGCAGGGCCGTCGGCGGGGTCTGCGGTGTCGTCATGCTCGGCTCCAGCTCAGGGGGACGGCCGCTGGGCCGACGACGCGCGCACCGGGTTCACCGAGGCCGCCCACGTCGTCGGGGCACGGCCGGATGAGGTCACCGGCCGTCAGGCGGCCGGCCACCAGGGGGTCACGGACGGGTGCGTCACGAGGGCGACCCTACCCCCGCCCGCACGCTCGGGACCACCGGCGCCCGGGCGAGGACGATGGGCTCTCGCGCGCGCGGGCGCGCGGGCGCTGGGATGGGAGCAGACGCCGGTCGACGGCAGTGCCGGCGCGGACGGAAGGAGCCGTCATGGTCAGCAACCACGTCCCGGGCAGGTTCGAGGGCCGCACGGCGATCGTCACCGGCGCGGGCGCCGGCATCGGCCGCGCGACGGTCGAGCGGCTGCTCGCGGAGGGCGCGCGCGTCGTCGCCACCGACGTGCGGGAGGACCGCCTCGACAAGCTCGTCGCCGACGTCGGCACGGACGCTCTCGTCACCGTGGCGGGCGACGTGAGCGCGCAGACCACGGTCGACGCGGTGGTCGCCGCCGCGGGCGGCCGGGTGGACGCCCTCGCCAACGTCGCCGGAATCATGGACGGCTTCCTGCCGAGCGCCGAGGTCGACGACGCGACGTGGGACCTCGTCATGACCGTCAACGTCACCGCGGTCATGCGCCTCACGCGCGCGGTCCTGCCCCTCATGCTCGAGGCGGGGAAGGGCTCGATCGTCAACGTCGGGTCGGAGGCGGGCTCGCGCGCGTCGGCGTCGGGCACCGCGTACGCGACGTCGAAGCACGCGGTCATCGGCTTCACGAAGAGCACCGCGTTCTTCTACACGCCCCGCGGCGTGCGGGCGAACGTCGTGGCCCCCGGGGCCGTCGCGACGAGCATCGAGGCGCCCTTCCGCTCGCAGTACGCGGGCGAGCGGCTCGGACCGGTCATGGCGACGACGGTCCCGCCGGCAGCGAGCGCCGACGAGCTGGCCGCGGCGATCACGTGGCTCCTGTCGGACGACTCGGCCAACGTCTCGGGCGCCGTCCTGCACAGCGACGGCGGGTGGGCCGCCGTCTGACCGTCCCCGCTCCCCTGGCAGCCGGGCGAGCGACGGAGCGGCCCCCGGACCGTCCGGTCCGGGGGCCGCCCTCGTGCCGTCGGCACCGCGTCAGCGGCGCGTCGGCAGCGCGTCAGCGCCGTGTCAGCCGCACGCGAGCGCGTCGTACGCGGCGTCGGCCGCGAAGGACCGGCCGTCCCCGCTCGCGCCGACGTGCGCGGCGCCCGCCGCGACGTCGGACGCCCGGACGGAGAACGCCTGGTACGCCGACGCGCCGGGTCGCACGCCCGTGACGGTGCGCTCGCCGAACGGCGTGCTGAGCGTGACGTCGACCGGGACGGTGTCCGCGTTGCGGGCCCGGACGGCGACGTAGGCCGTGCCGGCGAGGCACTGCGTTCGCGCCGTCGTCTCGACGACGAGGCCGTCCTCGGCGGGCGCCGTGGTGAACGTGCTGACCGGCGAGACGGCGGTGCCGCCGCCCGCGCTGGTGGCCGTGACGGTCCACGCGTGCGCGGCGCCCGGCTCGAGCCCGTCCCACGTGACGGTCGCGACCTCCCCCGACGGCACCGTGACGCTGCCGACCTCCTCGCCCGGCGCGTAGAGCGACACGGCGTCGGTCGCCAGGCTCGTGACGCGCGAGGTGAGGTCGACGGGGACGGTGAAGTCGTCCTCGCGGCCGTCGTAGCGCTGCTCGTCGTCGTACTCGGTGGCGCCGAAGTTCTCGAGCCACGGCGAGTAGGTGTCGACGATCATCTCGGAGCGGTCGACGTCGAACTGGAGCAGGCGCAGGAAGCTCGCGCCGAGCCGCAGGCCCTCGTCGGGCGCGTAGCCGCCGATCTCCGTGAGCCCCGCCTCTTCGGCCGTGACCTCGTAGAACTGGTAGTCGGCCAGCAGCTCGACGACCCCGCTGCCCGGCGTCCCGACGTCCTGGCGCACGTTGATGCCCACGCCGTGCCGGTGCCCCGCGAGGACGAGGAAGACGTTCGGGTTGGGCTCGACGACCTTGGCGTGCACGAGGCGGCCGTCGGGCGTCGAGATCTCGGAGTCACGACCGTCGGGGTTCGAGCTCGGCACGAGGTAGTCGTGCGTGAGCACGACCGCGTTGCGGTCGGGGAACTGCTTGAGGATGCCGTCCGCCCACGCGGCCTCCTCGTCCGTCACCCCGTACGACAGGTACACGGCGACGAAGTCGAGCCCGCCCGCGCTGAACAGGTCGTAGTGGTTCTGGTTGTCGCCCTCGCGCCACGGGCCGCCGTAGGACGCGTTCTCCCACCCCGCGGACAGGGCCTCGTAGCGCTCGGGGCCGTAGAACTCGTTGAAGAGCGCCCCGGGCCCGTTGTCCTGGCCCGTGAGGTTGTCGTGGTTGCCGGCGAGGACCCCGTTCGGGATGTTCGCGTCGTCGAGGATCTGCTGCGCGGACGAGGAGAACGCGTACTCGCCCCGGACCTGGGCGGCCATCGCGTCGTCGGCGGGCAGGCGCGTGTAGTTCTCGTTCACGTCGCCCGTGTGGCCCACGTACGCGATCCCGCGCGCCTCGGCGTTGTCCACGACCCACTGCGTGAGGTCCGTGTAGGCCTGCGCCCACACCGCGCGCTCCTCGGCCGTCTCCTGCTCGACCGCGCCCTCGGTGAGGTACTGCGTGTCGGTGAGGTGGACCAGGGAGAAGTCGTAGTCCTCGCGGGGCGCGAAGTCGGTCTCGTCGCGCGACCCGCCCGCGGCGATGTCGTCGGCGAAGGGGTCGGTGCCCGTCACGAGGACGTGCACGGTCCCGTCGGTGGCGGCGCTGTCGCGGAGCACGGTGCTCAGCGACGTCGTGCCCTCGACCGCGCCGCGCGCGGACGCGAGCGGCTCCCACCGCTCGCCGTCCCACAGGTGCAGCGTGGCGAGCCGTTGCGGGTCGACGACGCCCTCCCAGCGCACGACCTGGCCGGCGGTCGAGCCCTCGGCGGGCAGCTCGAAGCGCTGGTAGGTGACGTCGCGGCTCTGGGGCGAGTCGAGCGTCAGGTCGTCGCCCGGGGCGAGCGCGTCCGCCGCGGCGGGCTGCTCGCCCTCGACCGGGAGCGTCGTCGGGACCTCGGCCGACTCGCCCTGCGCGACGAGCGCGGGGGCGGTGACGTCGGCGCGGGAGAACGTGGCGGTGACGTCGCCGCCGCCGGGCGCCGCGACGCGCGCGGACAGGTCGACGCTCCCCGCGACGTCGCGCGTGCCGTGCGCGGGCGCGAGGTCGGTCGGGACGTCGGGCACGCCGAGGCTCGTGAACGCGATCTCGTGCGTGCTCGCGTTCCCGAGCACGTCCGTCGCGGTGACGACGAGCGTGTGCGCACCCGGGGCGAGCCCCGGGCCGACGGGCGCGCCGAGCTCGAGCGGCTCGCCGTCGAGCGTGACGTCGGGCCCGGACAGGACGCCGGACGCGTCCGCGAGCTCGACTGCGAGGCTCGTCGCGCTCGCGAGCTCCGCGCCCGCCGCCGGCGTGCTGGACACGATCGCGGGACCGGTGTTGTCGGTGGTCACCGTCCGGCGCGCGGCCGCACCCGCGGCGGTCGCCGACGTGATCGTGTGCTCGCCGTCGGCGAGCGTCGTCGTGTCGACGTCGGCCCGCAGGCCGGTCGCGGGCGCGTCGGCGTCGCGCGTCACGTCGAACGCGAGGTCGACCTCGCGCGGCTTCGTCGTGCTCGTGCCGCAGTCTCCGTCGCCCATCGAGTACGACGGCGCGATGCCCACGCCGGTCGCCGTGCCGTCGGTGACGTCGAGCGCGATCCCGGAGATGGCGAAGTCGTCGCGGTTGTCGCCGCACGCCGTCGGGTACGTGCCCGTGACGAACCGCACGACGTTGCGACCCGGGGACAGGAAGGCGTTCGGGACGTCGATCCGGACCGTCTCGCTCACGTAGTCGCGGTCCACGAGGTCGATGCGCTGCCCGTTGACGAGCAGGTGGTTGGTGTAGCGGGCCTCGATCGAGTTCGAGCCCACGGTGAAGACGAACCGCGACGAGCCGGTGCCGAGCGTCGCGACGGTGGTCAGCGGGGCGCCGTCCAGCTCGATGCCGACGGGCGGCTCGCCCCCGGCGGGCGGCGTGGCGAGCACGGTCTGCGGGCCGTGCAGCAGCGCGCCGTCCGCAGGGCGGATCACGGGCGCCCCCGGGGCGCCGTTGTTCACGGTGACCGCGCTCGTCGCGGTCGCGCCCGACGCGGTCGTCGCGGTGAGCGTGTGCGCGCCGTTCTCGAGCGTCGTGGTGTCGAGCTCCGCGGCGAGGCCGGTCGTGGCGGCCGGGTCCTGGTCGAGGTCGAACGTGAGGTCCGCCGAGAGGACGCGCGCCGTGTTCGTGCCGCACGAGCCGTCGCCGAACGCGTAGGAGAAGCTGTTGGCGGAGCCGTCGGCCGTCTCGCCCAGGAGCTCGAGCGACACGTCCGTGAGGTCGTAGTCGTCGTAGTTCGTGCCGCACGACGTCGTGACCGCACCGACGACGAACCGCACCCGGTTCTCGCCCGGCACGAGCCACCGCGCGGGCACGTCGAGCGCGACGCGCTCGGACACCATGTCCCGGTCGAGCTCGAGGCGCTCGCCGTTGACGAGCACGTGGCTGCCGTACCGCTTCTCGATCGAGTTGCTGCCGACGTCGAACAGCAGGCGCGCCGTCGCGGGCGTCGGGGAGGCGTCGAGGGCGGTGCCGTCGACCGCGAGCGCCGTGACGGCGTCGCCCGCGCGGACCGGGTCGGCCGCGACGCGCACCGTGCCGTCGAGGAACGTGCCGGTCGTCGGGCTCAGCACCGGCCGCGTCTCCGGGCCGGCCCCGGTGGACCGGGCGGCCGTCCGGTCGAGGGTCGGGGAGGCTCCCGGGGCGGTCGCGGCGGCGGCGCCGGGCGCGAGCAGGCCGGCGACCAGCACCGCCCCGAGCGCCCCGGCGACCGTGGCGCGGCGCCGCGCCCCACCGTCGGTCCGTCTGTCGGTGCGTCTCTCGGCGCGTCGCGAAGTCCTGTGCGTGGGCACGGACGTGTCCATCGTGGTTCCCTTCCGTGGCGAACGGGTCGACGGGCGGCGCTGCCGAGCGGCGACGACGCCCGCACCGGACCCTTCCCGGCGGGGGTGAACGGGAGGACGGCAGCGGGCGAACTCCGGCGAAACGGACGGCGACGGTTGCGGCGGGCGACCGGCACGGGAGCGGGAGGGCGGGTCGCCCGGGCGGCGGACGACGAAGGCCGCCCACCCGGAGGTGGACGGCCTGGTCAGGAAGGGTGCGCCATCAGGGACTCGAACCCCGAACCCGCTGATTAAGAGTCAGCTGCTCTGCCAATTGAGCTAATGGCGCGCGAGAGTGAACACTACCAGCGGCCGGGACCACCGATCTCCGCGAGGAGACCGGGCCCGCCCGCCGTGCCGGCTCTCGACCGGCACGGCTCGGGCCGCCCGCCATGCGGACGGCCCGATCGGTGGTGGTGCGCCATCAGGGACTCGAACCCCGAACCCGCTGATTAAGAGTCAGCTGCTCTGCCAATTGAGCTAATGGCGCGCGAGAGAAAACACTAGCAGCCGCGGGCGCGCCGGGAAAATCCGTTCCGCCCGCCCTCGTGTGACGTCGGCGACACGGCCCGGCGAGCCCGCGCAGCGGCCCCGGCTAGAGGTACAGCCCCGTCGGGCCGTCCTCCTCGACCTCCTGCGAGACGGCGTGCACGTCCCGCTCGCGCAGCAGCACGAGGTCCTTGCCGCCGAGCTCGACCTCGGCGCGCTCGTCCGGGTCGAACAGCACGCGGTCCCCCACCGCGACCTGTCGCACGTGCTCACCGGCCGCGACGACGACGGCCCACGCGAGCCGCTTCGGGCCCACGGCCGTCGCGGGGATGACGAGCCCCGCCGAGCTCTGCCGCTCGCTCGCGTCGACCTCCGGGTCCACGAGCAGCCGGTCGTGCAGCATCCGGATCGGGAGGTCGCGGGCGGCCGACCGGGACGGCGACGGGCGGGACGAGGCGGTGGCGGGGGCGGACGTCGTCTTGCTCACAGCGACAACGCTACCGGTGCCGCCCACCCTCACCTACGCTCGAACCACACCTTGGCCGGACCGAAGGAGATCCATGTCCACGCGCCTCACCGTCGGCGACACCGCTCCCGACTTCTCCCTGCCCGCCGCCGACGGCAGCACCGTCACGCTCTCCGACCTGCGCGGCAAGCACGTCGTCGTCTACTTCTACCCCGCAGCCGGCACGCCCGGCTGCACGACGGAGGCGTGCGACTTCCGCGACAACCTCGCCTCGCTCCAGGGCGCGGGGTACTCGGTCGTCGGCGTCTCCCCCGACCCGGTCGACAAGATCGCCGCGTTCGTCGAGGCCGAGCACCTGACCTTCCCGCTCGTGTCGGACGAGGACAGGTCCGTCCTCGAGGCGTACGGCGCGTGGGGCGAGAAGAAGCTCTACGGCAAGACGGTCGTGGGCGTCATCCGCTCGACGGTCGTCGTCGACCCGGAGGGCAAGGTCGAGCTCGCGCAGTACAACGTCAAGGCCACGGGCCACGTCGCGAAGCTCCGTCGCGACCTCGGCATCGACCCGAGGTAGCGCACCCGGGCGGCGCCGCCCTGGCCCGGTGCGCGTCGAGCGACGCGCACCGGCCGCCAGGGCCGCGCCGCCCGCGCCGTAGACTGACCACCGCGCGCGAGTGGCGTAACTGGCAGCCGCGCCAGGTTTAGGTCCTGGTGTCCTCGGACGTGCGGGTTCGAGTCCCGCCTCGCGCACCCTCCCCGGCCCTTCCGGAGTCCCCGTCGTGACGGCGCGGCAGCACTCCCCGGATTCACCCGCACCCGACCTGGACGACCGTCCAGTTCGGCGTCTACCGTGGTGGCAGAGCCGGTGCCCGCACCACTTGCCCCCTGCCGGTACGGGCACCGGCTCCACACCTGCCACGCAGCGCCCGCGCGCGAGACGGCCCATGACACGACGACGGCCCGGCACCCTCCGAGGGTGCCGGGCCGTCGTGGTGTCGTGCAGGCTCAGGCGTCCTGCGCCGGGGAGCCGTCGCTCGCCGCGGCGATCTGACGACGCACGTCCTCCATGTCGAGGCCCTTCACGGCGTCGACGACCTGCTTGAGCGCCGGGGCCGGGAGCGCGCCGGGCTGGGAGAACACGAGGATGCCCTCGCGGAACGCCATGAGCGTCGGGATCGACGTGATGTTGGCGGCGGCCGCCAGGCCGCGCTCGGCCTCGGTGTCGATCTTGCCGTGCACGACGTCCGGGTTCTCCTCCGACGACGCCTCGAAGACGGGCGCGAACATCTTGCACGGTCCGCACCAGTCGGCCCAGAAGTCGACCAGGACGATGTCGTTCTCCTTGATCGTCTGCTCGAACGTGGACTCGGTGAGCGTCTGCGTGGCCATGGATGTTCCTCCTGGGGGCTTGGGGGTCTGCTACGTAGAGCACACACCCTGCCCGGAGTATTCCCCGCGCACGACCGCGCAGGTCCGGCCGGCGCACCCTCTACGCTGCCCCTGTGACGCACGACACCACCGCGCACCGGCTCTCGCGCACCACGATCGCGGGCTACGCCGCCGGGTCCGTCGGCACCGGCGGGTTCGGCACCCTGCCCGGCCTGGTCCTGCTCGTGTACCTCACCGACGCGCTCGCGGTGCCTGCGGCGGCCGCCGGGCTCATCGTCACGGGCGCCAAGGTGTGGGACGTCGTCGTCGACCCGTTCATCGGCTACGGGTCGGACCGCGACCTGGCCCGCACCGGGTCGCGCCGTCGCTTCATGACGCTGGGCGCCCTCACGCTGCCCGTGCTCTTCGCGCTGACGTTCGCGGTCCCGGCGGCCGCGGGCCCGACCGCCGCCGCGATCTGGGTGCTCGTCGCGTTCCTGCTGGCCGCAACCGCGTTCTCGCTGTTCCAGGTGCCGTACATCGCGCTCCCCGCGGAGCTCGACCCCACGTACGACGGCCGCACCCGCCTGCTCGCGTGGCGCGTCGCGACGCTCGCGTTCGCGATCCTCCTGTTCGGGGCGGGCGGACCGGCGCTGCGCGGAGGCGGGGACTCGACGACGGGGTACCTCGTCATGGGCGTCGTGTCGGGTGCCGTCATCGGTGCCGGGATGCTCGTCGCCGCGCGGGTCGCCCCGCGTGCACCCCGCGGCGCCGGCACGCCCGCTCCCCCGGCCGGCACGACCACGGCCTCGGCCGGAGCGACCACCGCCTCACCCGGCACCGCCACGGGCTCGACGGCGCCGGCCTCGGCGTCGCGCGCCTGGACCCTCGCGGTGCGTGAGGCGGTCGACGCCCTGCGCCGCTCGCGCCCGTTCCGCACGCTGCTCGCCGCGTTCGTGCTCCAGGCCGTCGCGACGGGGCTCATGCTCGCCGGGGCGGCGTACGTCGCGCGGTACGTGCTGCGCGACGAGGCGGCCGTCAGCTACCTCTTCGCGGCGCTCGTCGCGCCCGCGCTGCTCTGCATGCCGCTGTGGACCCGGCTCGCGCGCCGCGACGGCAAGGAGCGCGGGTTCGTCGTCGCGACGGTGCTCTTCGCGGTCGCCGCGCTCGGGATGGTCCCGCTCGTGTGGGCACCCGGTGCGTGGGTCTACGTCCCCACCGCGCTCGCCGGCGTCGCGTACGCGGGCATGCAGGCGCTGCCGCTCGCGATGCTCCCCGACGCCATCGCGCACGACGCGCGGACGCACGGCGAGGGCCGCGGCGGCGCCTTCGGCGGCGTGTGGACGGCGGGCGAGACGACGGGCATGGCGCTCGGCGCCGCGGTGCTCTCGCTCGTCCTCGGGATCACCGGGTACGTGTCCACGCGGGCGGGCGAGACGGTCGCCCAGCCGGCCGCCGCGGTGGACGGGATCGCGCTCTCCTTCTCGGTCGTGCCCGCCGCGCTCGTCCTGCTGAGCCTCGTCCCGCTCGTGCGATACGGTCTGCGCAGGGGGGACATCGACGACACAGCACCGGAGCTGCCGCGTGACCACGCCCCGACCGACCGAGCCCGTGACTGACGCGGGATCGACCGCCCCCGGCGCCCTGCCGCGGCCCGCCGACGAGGTGCCGCTGCGCACCGACGGGATCCTCGACCGGCTCGCCGCGCTCCGCGCGGCCGACGCCCCGACGCACGGCGGACGCGTCCTGTCCTACGTCTACGACCCCGGTCTCGCCGAGCTCGACGAGCTCGCCGCCGCCGCCGCGCGGGCCGTCCAGCCGGTCAACGGGCTCGACCCCACGACGTTCACGTCGGTCGCCGTCATGGAGGGCGAGCTCCTCGGGTTCGCGCGCACGATGCTGCACGGCCCGGCCGACGGGCCCGACGCCGTCGTGGGCTCGGTGACGTCCGGCGGGACGGAGAGCTGCCTGCTCGCGGTGAAGATCGCGCGCGAGGCGTTCCGCGCCGAGCACCCGGACGTGCGCCCCCGCGTCGTGGCCCCCGTGAGCGTGCACGCCGCGTTCCGCAAGGCCGCTCAGCACCTCGACGTGGACCTCACGCTCGTCCCCGTCGACCCGGCGACGGGGACGCCCGCCGCCGCCGACCTCGTCGCGGCGCTCGACGCCGACGACGTCGCGCTCGTCGTCGTGTCCGCCCCGTCGTACCCGCACGGCGTCGTCGACCCGGTCGCCGAGGTCGCCGAGGCCGCCGCCGCGCGCGGCGTGCCCGTGCACGTGGACGCGTGCGTCGGCGGCTGGGTGCTGCCGTTCTGGGCCGCGGCCGGGGGCGAGGCGGTGCCGCCGTTCGACTTCTCCGTACCGGGCGTGACGAGCATCTCCGCGGACGTGCACAAGTACGGCTACGCGCCCAAGGGCGCGTCCGTCCTGCTCGTGCGCGGGCGCGACCGCCAGCGCCGGCAGTTCTTCGCGACGACGGGCTGGCCGGGGTACCCGGTCGTCAACCCCACGCTGTCCGGGTCGCGCTCCGCCGCGCCGCTCGCCGCCGCATGGGCCGTGAGCCAGGCACTCGGCACCGCGGGGTACACGGCCCTCACCGCGCGGTGCGTGCGCGCGACGCACGCCCTGCGCGCGGCGGTGGACGCGATCGACGGGCTCCGCGTCGTCGGCCGCCCCACCGGCCCGCTCGTCGCCGTGGCGACCGACGGGTCCGTGCCGCCCGAGCGGCGCGTCGACCCGCACCTCTGGGCCGACGCCGTCCGGTCCCTCGGGTGGGTGCTCCAGCCGCAGCCCGGGCTCGTCCAGGACGACGGCACGCGCCTGCCGCACACGACCCACCTCACCATCACGCCCGTCACCGAGGCCGGTCTCGACGGCCTCGTCGCCGCGCTCGGCGCGGGCGCCGACGCCGTCCGCGGCGCCGGGCGCCCCGACGTGAGCGGGGTGCTCGCCGCGCTCGCCGGTGAGTTCGCACCGAGGGCCGACGCCCCCACCGCCGACGAGATGTGGGGCGCGCTCGTCGGGGTGCTCGCCGCGGACGACGGCGGGCCCGAGGGCGACGACGACCGGGGGCCGCTGGCGTCGGTCCTGCCCGACCGCCTCGCCCCGCTCATGGCCCTCATGGAGGTGCTGCCCGCACCGGTCGCGGAGCAGGCGCTCGTCGAGATCGTGGCGCGCGTCTCCGAGCCGCACGCCGAGGCGCCCGGCACGGCGTGACGGCCGCACGACCGGGCAGTGGCGCCCGGGGCGGACTCGCCCCGCCGCACCGCTCGGGGTAGAACAGTCGCGTGACCGACACCGCCGACTTCCCGCCCGACGACTTCTCCCACGACAACCCGCGCCCCGCGGGCTGGCTCAGCGCCGAGGAGATCGCGGTCGCGCGCGCCCAGCTCCCGCTCGTCTACGTCGACGCCGTCCCCGTCCGGGTCGACGACTCGGGCGACGTGGTCGCGGTCGGGCTCCTGCTGCGCGTGACGCCCGAGGGCATGATGACGCGGGCCCTCGTCTCCGGGCGGGTCATGTTCCACGAGCGCATCCGCGACGCGCTGCTGCGCCACATCGAGAAGGACCTCGGCCCGGTCGCGCTGCCGCAGGTGCCCGCGTCCCCGCAGCCCTTCACGGTCGCCGAGTACTTCCCGACGCCGGGCATCACGTCCTATCACGACCCCCGCCAGCACGCGGTCTCGCTCGCGTACGTCGTGCCGGTGACGGGCGACTGCCGGCCGCAGCAGAACGCCCTCGAGCTCGCGTGGCTCACGCCCGAGCAGGCGTGCAGCGACGAGGTCCAGCTCGAGATGCGCGGCGGCCAGGGGGTGCTGCTGCGCCAGGCGATGGCGTACGTCGGCCGCCTGCCGTGACCGACGCGCCAGGCGTCCGGGTCGACGCGGGCCGGCACGTCGTGGCCCGCACCCTGCACACGCTCGTCGCCGTCGCGGCGCTCACGGGCGTCGTCCTGGAGGTCGCGATCGCGCTCGTCGACGGTCCCGGCACGGCCCCGAGCCAGGCCGAGCGCCTCGTGCGCCTGTTCTCCTACTTCACGATCCAGTCGAACCTGCTCGTCGGGGTCGTCTCCGTCCTGCTCGCGGCGCGACCCGCGCGCGACGGGACCGTCTTCCGCGTCGCGCGCCTCGACGCGCTGCTGTGCATCGCGGTGACCGGGATCGTCTACAACACCGTGCTGCGCGGTCTGCAGGACCTGACGAGCGCCGGCCAGGTCTCGAACCTCCTGCTGCACCTCGTCGCGCCGCTGCTCGCGGTGGCCGCGTGGGGACTCGTGGGCCCGCGCCCGCGGGTCGACGCCGCGACGGTCTGGTGGTCCGTCGCGTACCCGCTCGCGTGGATCGCGTACACGTTCGTCCGGGGCGCCGTCGTCAGCTGGTACCCCTACCCGTTCCTCGACGTGGGCGAGCTCGGCCTCGGCCGGGCGCTCGTCAACACCGCCGTCGTGGCGGTCGTCTTCCTCGCCCTCGCGTGGGTCGTGCGTCTCGTCGACTCCCGCCTGCGCCCCGCGCCCTGACCCTCTCGCGCCCCGGCAGTGCGCCCGGGACCAAGGGCCCGCACGCTCGTTCCCGTCGGCCCTGGGCCTCGCGCCCTCGGAGCCGGACGCTGGAGGGAGGGGACCCGTCCGGTCCGGACGGGCGGTCGACGAAGGGGTGAGCGCGATGGACGCCGCAGTGGTCTACGAGTCGATGTACGGCAACAGCGAACGCGTCGCGCAGGCCATCGCGGAGGGGCTGTGCGAGACGGTGCGCGTCGAGGTCGTCGACGTGACCGACCCGGCCGCCCACCCGGACGCCCTGCGCCACGTGCAGCTGGTGGTCGCCGGCGGCCCGACGCACGCCCTGGGCATGACGCGCCCCGCGACCCGCGCCGAGGCGGTGCAGCGCGCGACGGGCCCGGTCTCCGACCGGGCCACCGGGCTGCGCGAGTGGGTGGAGTCCCTCCCGCCACAGGAGGAGGGGCGGCTCGCCGCGACGTTCGACACGCGCGCGACGAAGGTCCGCTCGCTCCCGGGCTCGGCAGCCCGCGGCGCCGCCAGGGCGATGCGCCGCGCGGGGTTCCGGCTCGTCGTCCCGTCCGCGTCGTTCTACGTCGGCGACGTCGAGGGACCCCTGGACGACGGCGAGCTCGACCGGGCGCGCGCGTGGGGTCGCGCGCTGGGCAAGGTGCTCGTCCCGGCGGAGAGCCCGGCCGAGGGCCGCTGACCAGCCGGGCCCGCCCGCCCCCTGGCCACGACGCTCCGGCCGGTCCGGCGCTGAGGGCGCTGCGGGTCAGCCGAGCTCGAGCCGGGGCCAGTCGTCGAGGTCCTCGCGCATGCGGCGGTCGTGCGTCGCCACGACGACCGCCGCGGGCGTGACGCGCAGCGCCTGGGTGAGCTCGTCGACGAGGTCGATCGACAGGTGGTTGGTCGGCTCGTCGAGCACCAGCACGTGCGGCGCCGCGAGGAGCGCGCGAGCGAGGTCGAACCGTCGCCGCTGCCCCGCGGACAGCTCGCGCAGCGGGCGTTCCAGGTCCTCCTCCGTGAGCAGGCCGAGGAACGCGACGGGCACGAGATGGTCCGGGTCCAGGCGACCGGCGTCGAGCAGGTCGAGCGCCTCGCGCGCGTACTCGTCGAACCCGGTGCGGTCCTCCGCCTCCGGGGGCAGCGCCGGGCCCTCCTGCGCGACGACGCCCAGCCGCGCGCCGTCGACCACGGACCGCGTGCCGCGGTCGAGAGGCACCAGGCCCGCGAGCGCGGCGAGGAACGTCGACTTGCCGCTGCCGTTCGGCCCGGTCACGAGGAGGCGTCCCGAGGGCGGGAGCGCGACCCGGGTCCCGGGCAGGTCGAGGCGCGCGCCGCCGTCGGGCCCGACGCGCGGGCTGCGCAGCTCGAGCACCGGGTCGCCCGGCTCCCAACCGGGCGACATCGCGGGGAGCTCGGGGAACACGAGCTGGAGCGGCGGCACGGGCACCTCGACGGCCTCGGCCTCGAGCTGCTGGAGGCGCCGGTCCGCGGCCTTGACGTGGATCCGGGCGCGCGTCGCGCGGCGGTGCTTCTGGCTGCCCTTGGGCGGGCGCCACTCGTCGGACAGCCCTTCGTACGACGCGTCGAGCACCGCGGCGAGCTTCTCCGCACGCTTCTGCTCCGCCCGGAACCGCTGCCGCCACCGGTGCAGCGCCTGGTTCTTCGCGAACCGGTAGGAGAGGTACCCCGGCTGCCCGTAGAGCACCGGCTTCCCGTCCATCGCCGGGTCGAGGTCGAGGATCTCGGTCGCGACGTCGTCGAGCAGCTGCCGGTCGTGCGTGACCATCACCACGCCGCCCCGCCACGCGACGAGCTCGCCGGTGAGGAAGTCGATCCCGCCGGTGTCGAGGTGGTTCGTCGGCTCGTCGAGGAGGAGCAGGTCGGCGCGCTCGGCGAGCCGGCACGCGAGCCGCACGCGGTAGCGCTCGCCGACGGACAGGGTCGCGAGCTCGCGGTCCCGGTCGCGGCACGCACCGAGGCGCGAGAGCGCGACGTCGACCCGGCGGTCCGCGTCCCACACGGCGAGGTGCTCGGCGCGGGCGAGGATCTCCGTGAGCTCGGCGAGGTCGCCCGCCTCGTGGTCGAAGTCCCGGGCCGCCGCCTCGAGCTCGGCGGCGACCGCCCGCAGCCCGCTCAGCGTCGCGGCGACGAGCGTGCCGACCGTCTGGCCCGGCGCGATGGCGAGCTCCTGCTCGACGAGCGCGAGCGAGCCCGCGCGGCGCACCTCCCCGCGGGCGGGTGCGAGGTCGCCGGAGAGCACGTGCAGGAGCGTCGACTTGCCCGTGCCGTTCTCCCCCACGACCCCGAGCCGCGTCCCCGCGGCGACGCGCAGCCCGACCCCGTCGAGGACGGGGCGTCCTGGGTAGGCGAAGGCGAGGTCGTCGGCGGCGAGGTGCACGGGGACCACCCTATGTTCCAGGGGATCGACCCTCCGCGTCCCGGGATCGACCCGCCGGGGCCGGTCCGGGCCGTGCGGGGACGGTCCCGCGGGCGGGGTACCGTCGGGAGCATGACCGACCTCGCGCCCACCGGACCGCGTCCTCGTCGCCCCGGGCTCGTCGTGCTCGCCGCGCTGGCCGACGTCGCGTGCGTCCTTGCGCTCGCGACCGGCGGCCTCGCGACGCACTCCGCCGACGAGGGTCTGACCCGGCTGCTCGTCGTGGCGTGGCCGTTCGCCGCGGGCGCCGCGCTGGGCTGGCTCGTCACGCGCGCGTGGCGCCGCCCGTGGGCCCTGTGGCCGACGGGCGTCGTGGTCTGGGGCTGCACCTGGGCGCTGGGCGTCCTGCTGCGCGTGCTCACCGACCAAGGCGTGGCCCCGGCGTTCCAGCTCGTGTCGTTCGGGTTCCTCGCGGTGACGATGCTCGGCTGGCGCGGCGTGGTCGCGCTCGTCGGCGTGCTGCGGCCGGGCGACCGCCGACGCCGCGAGCGCGAGCTCGCCGGCCGCCCCCTACCGCGCTGAGAGCGCCGCGACGACGTCCGGCGCCAGAGCGCGGAACGCCTTGCCGCGGTGGCTGATCGCGTTCTTCTCCGCCGGGCTCAGCTCGGCCGCCGAGCGGGCCGTCCCCGCACCGGGCTGCTCGTCCGGCAGGAGGATCGGGTCGTAGCCGAACCCGTTCGCGCCGCGCGGCGCGGTGAGCAGGGTCCCGCGCATCTCCCCCGTCCGCACGACCTCGGTGCCGTCGGGCGTGACGAGCGCCGCCGCGCACACGAAACCGGCCGCGCGGTGCTCGGCACGCACGTCGCCGAGCTGCGCGAGCAGGAGCTCGAGGTTCGCGACGTCGTCGCCGTGCCGCCCCGCCCAGCGCGCCGAGAAGATGCCCGGCGCGCCGCCCAGCACGTCGACGGCGAGGCCGGAGTCGTCCGCGACGGCCGGCAGCCCGGTGGCCGCGACGAGGGCGCGCGCCTTGATGAGCGCGTTCTCGGCGAACGTCACGCCGTCCTCGACCGGCTCGGGCGCGCCGACGTCGCCCGCGCCGACGATCGCCTCCGGCGCGAGCTCGAGCCCCGGGTGCGCGTCGAGCTCGGCCGCGAGGATCGCGCGCAGCTCGGCGATCTTGCCCGGGTTGTGCGTCGCGAGGACGAGGCGTGCGCCGTCGGGCACGACGACGCCTGCCGTCTCGGACGTGCCGCTCATCGAGGGTCCGCCGCGAGCGCCGCGCGCTGGATCGCGGTGAGGTCGGCGGTGCCGGCCACCGCGAGGTCGAGCAGCGCGTCGAGCTCGGCGCGGTCGAACGGGGCGTGCTCCGCGGTGCCCTGCACCTCGACGAACGTCCCGGAGCCCGTGACGACGACGTTCATGTCCGTCTCGGCGCGGACGTCCTCGACGTACGGGAGGTCGAGCATGGGCGTGGCGTCGATGATCCCGACGCTCACGGCCGCGACGGAGTCGGTCAGCACGGGCTTGCCGCCCTTGATGTGGCCGTGCCGCTGGCCCCACGCGACGGCGTCGGCGAGCGCGACGTAGGCGCCGGTGATCGCGGCGGTGCGCGTGCCGCCGTCGGCCTGGAGGACGTCGCAGTCGAGCACGATCGTGTTCTCGCCGAGCGCGGAGACGTCGATGATCGCGCGCAGGGACCGGCCGATGAGGCGCGAGATCTCGTGCGTGCGCCCCCCGATCTTGCCCTTGACCGACTCGCGCTGGCTGCGCTCGTTCGTCGCACGCGGCAGCATCGCGTACTCGGCGGTGACCCAGCCCTCGCCCGACCCCTTGCGCCAGCGCGGCACGCCCTCGGTGAACGACGCCGCGCACAGCACGCGCGTGCGGCCGAACTCGACGAGCACGCTGCCCTCGGCCTGGTCGAGCCAGTGGCGGGTGATGGTCACGGGGCGGAGCTGGTCGGGCGTGCGGCCGTCGGCGCGGAGGGGCGCGGCCGTGCCCGGAGACGAGGAGGGGATGGTCATGCCGCCACCCTACCGACCCCCGGCCCACCGCTGAGCGCGGTGGATGGTCGCGTCTACGGGGCCGACGGCGACCCGTCCCCGCGCTCAGCGGTCAGAGGTCGAAGACCGCGCCCGTCGTGGCGACGTCGACCGGGCCGGTGTACGTCTCGCGCGCCTCGGCGCGCGAGCGCTCGGGGTCGTTCCACGCGGGCAGGTGCGTGAGCACGAGCCGGCGCGCGCGGGCCGCGGTCGCGACCTCGCCCGCGCGCCGCCCCGTGAGGTGGATGCCCCGCTCCACGCCGTCGTCGCGGCCCTCGTGGAACGCCGCCTCCGACAGGAGCAGGTCGGCGTCGCGCGCGAGTTCGACCACGCCGTCGCACGCGTCCGTGTCCCCCGTGTACGCGAGGACGGCGCTCTCCCCCGGGCGCAGCGTCGACGGCCCGGTGACGCGCACCCCGTACGCCTCGACGGGGTGGAACACGCGGTACGGCTCGAGGACGAGCGGGCCGACCCGGACCGGCGCGCCCGGCTCCCACGCGCGCACGTCGAGCTCCTCCGTCACGCCGTCGCCCGGCTCCGCGCCGTACGCGGCCTCGATGCGGGCGGCCGTGCCCGCCGGGCCCAGCACGGTGAGCCGGCTCGGCACGCCCGTGCGGGTCGAGCCGCGGACCGGGTGGTAGCGCAGGTACACGTACAGGCCGCACACGTCGACGAAGTGGTCGGGGTGCAGGTGGGACAGCCCGACCGCGTCGACGTCGAGCGGGTCGACGAACCGCTGCAGCGCGCCCAACGACCCGTTGCCCAGGTCCAGCACGACGTTCCAGTCGCGCGCCTCGAGCCCCGCGGCCGCGGCCTCCGCGGCCGGCACCTGGACGAGGTACGACGACGCGGGCGACGCCGGGCCGGCGAACGACCCCGAGCACCCGACCGTGACGAGACGCATCAGGCCGCCTCCACGCTCAGCACCTCGGGACCGAGGAACCGGCGCGCGAGGTGCTCGAACGGCTCCGCGCTCCCCGTCGCGAGGAACCGGTGCCGCGGCGGCCCGGCGTCGCGCGAGCGCTCGAGGTCGTGCGCGACGAGCGTGCGGTACACGTCCTTCGCGGTCTCCTCCGCGCTCGACACGAGCGTGACCTCGTCGCCCATCACGTACGAGATCGCGCCCGTCAGCAGCGGGTAGTGCGTGCACCCGAGCACGAGCGTGTCCACGCCCGCGGCCTTCACCGGGTCCAGGTAGCGGTGCGCGACCTCCAGCACCTCGGGGCCCGACGTCACGCCCTGCTCGACCAGCGGCACGAACTCGGGGCACGCCTGCGTCGTCAGGGTCAGGCCCGGGGTCACGGCGAACGCGTCCTCGTACGAGCGCGACGTGATCGTGGCCCGCGTCCCGATGACGCCGATGCGGCCCGACCGCGTCGCGGCCACGGCCCGACGTGCCGCCGGGAGGATCACCTCGACGACCGGGAGCCCGTGGCGCTGCGTGTACCGCTCGCGCGCGTCGCGCAGCACCGCGGACGACGCGGAGTTGCACGCGATGACGAGCATCTTCACGCCGTCGTCGACGAGCTGGTCCATGATCGCCAGCGCCATCGCCCGGACCGCCGCGAGCGGCTTCGGCCCGTACGGGCTGTTCGCGGTGTCCCCGATGTAGAGGAGGGCCTCGTTCGGGAGCTGGTCGAGGATCGAGCGTGCCACGGTCAGGCCACCCACGCCCGAGTCGAAGATCCCGATGGGAGCGTCGTTCACCCGGCCGAGCCTACTGTCGCCGCCCCGCGCGAGGCGCCTCGAACCACGCGCACGCCGCTGTGGCAGCGCCCACAGGTCCGCGGCACGCTCAGCCCCGCGGCTCGGGGCGCGGACCGCCCCGCCCCGCCCGCAGGTCCGCGAGCATGCCGTCGACGAGCGACTCCTGGAGCAGCCCCGTGAGGAGGAACACGCTCACGAGGAAGCGGCGCGGCGCACCCCCCACCTCGCCGTCGTCCGGGCCGTCGTCGCCCTCCCGGTCGAGCTCGTCGTACAGGCCCTCGACCTGCTCGTCGGTGCGCAGGTCCAGGCGCTCGGCCAGGACGAGGCGCACGTCGGTCAGGGCGCCCGCGACGTCCTGCGCCTCCTCGCGCCCGACGACGAACGGCGCCGCCTCGGCCGGCTCGGAGTCCACGAGCATCCGGGCGAGCAGCACCAGCCGACCGACCTTGCGCGCCGCGAGGTCGTCCTGCGTGAAGCGCCGGAACTCGTGCGCCACCTCGACGTCGTCCGACGCGTCCGGGAGCAGACGGCGCACGGCCGGGTCCGGGGGCGGCGTCGCGTCCGACCCGCCCCCACCGGGCGTCGGGCCCGTCCATCCCGGGGGCGACCACGCGTCGTCGGGCCCGGACCGGCCCGGCGCGTCCGACGCCCGCCCGGGGACGCCCTCCTGGAGCATCTGCGCGACGTCGCCCGCGAGCTGCGCCAGCACGATCCGCTCCGACGGCTCGAGCTCGGCGACGTACCCGTGCGCCTCCGCGCGGAACGGCCTCACTGCTCGCCGTCCTTCTGGAGCGTCGCCCACAGCCCGAACGAGTGCATCGCCTGCACGTCGACCTCCATCCGCTCGCGGTCGCCCGTCGACACGACGGCCCGGCCCTCCTGGTGCACCTGCATCATCAGCTCGTGGGCGCGCGCGGTGGAGTACCCGAAGTACGACTCGAACACGTACGCGACGTAGCTCATGAGGTTGACCGGGTCGTTCCACACGAGGGTGACCCACGGGCTGTCGAGCCGGGTCCCCTCCTCGGTGCGGACCGCCTCCTCGGGCACGGTCAGGGACGCCCGCGCGGCAGCGGGGCGGGTGAAGATCGGGTGGGGTCTCACGTCACCACTCTATTCGCGGGCCTGTCGGCGCCCACCGCGGCGGTCGCTGCCCTACGGTATTCCGCATGAGCCTCGCCGACCCGGGCAGCGTCGCCCTCCCCGCGACCGACAGCGCTGCCCCCTCCGCCTCGCCGACGCAGCGGCCGTCGTACCAGCCGACGTACCAGCCCGGTGCGTCGACCGCGCTCCTCACCGACCGCTACGAGCTGACGATGCTCCAGGCGGCGCTCGCCGACGGCACCGCGGGCCGGCACTGCCTCTTCGAGGTCTTCACGCGCCGCCTCCCGCCGGGTCGGCGGTACGGGGTCCTCGCCGGGACCGGGCGGGTCCTGGAGGCGCTGTCGTCGTTCCGCTTCTCCGCGGCCGAGCTCGACTGGCTGCACGCGCAGTCCGTCGTCGACGACCGCACCCTCGAGTTCCTCGCCGGCTACCGCTTCACCGGCACGATCACCGGCTACCCCGAGGGCGAGGTCTTCTTCCCCCAGTCGCCGGTGATGACGGTCGAGGGCACGTTCGCCGAGGCGGTGCTGCTCGAGACCCTCGTCCTGTCGATCCTCAACTACGACTCGGCCGTCGCGTCCGCCGCGTCCCGCATGACGAGCGCCGCCGTCGAGCGCCCGTGCCTCGAGATGGGCGCGCGGCGCGCGCACGAGCAGGCGGCCGTCGCCGCGGCGCGGGCCGCCGTCGTCGGCGGCTTCGCCGGGACGTCGAACCTCGAGGCGGGCCGCCGGTACGGCCTCGAGACCATCGGCACCGCCGCGCACGCGTTCACGCTCCTGCACGACGACGAGAAGTCCGCCTTCGCGTCGCAGGTCGCGTCCCTCGGCCCCGGCACCACGCTGCTCGTCGACACCTACGACGTGCGCCGCGGCGTCGAGAACGCCGTCGAGGCGGCCGGCGGCCGTCTCGGAGCCGTACGCCTCGACTCCGGCGACCTCGGCGTCCTCGCCGTCGAGGTGCGCCGCCAGCTCGACTCCCTCGGCGCGCACGACACGAAGATCACCGTGACCTCCGACCTCGACGAGTACGCCATCGCGTCGCTCGCCGCCGCGCCCGTCGACTCCTACGGCGTCGGCACCTCCCTGGTCACCGGCTCCGGCGCCCCCACGTGCGGCATGGTCTACAAGCTCGTCGCCCGCGCCGACTCCAGCGGCGTGCTCCAGCCCGTCGCGAAGGCGTCGACCGCCAAGACGAGCACGGGTGGCCGCAAGTGCGCCGCCCGCCGCTACGACGCCGACGGGCGCGCGGTCGAGGAGGTCGTCGTCACGGGTGCCGACCTCGCCGTGCAGGAGTGGGAGCCCGACGACGTCGACCTGCGCCGGCTCCAGGTGCCCCTCGTCGTCGACGGCGCCGTCGACTCGCGCTGGGTCGGGTCGTACGGCGTCGAGAACGCCGCGCACCGCCACCGCGAGGCCCGCGCCGAGCTGCCCCGCGGCGCGCGCCGCCTCTCCGCCGGCGACCCGGCGATCCCGACGGTCGTGCACACGCTGTCCTGACTTCCCTGACCGGGCCGCGACCCGGTCGCGGCCGGGCGTGCGCGCCCGGCCGCCGGGGCGCGCGGGCTACCGCTTCCCGACGAACCAGCCGCGCACCGTCGCGACCCGGGCGTCGAGCTGCTCGACCGTCGCGAGCGGGACCTCGGGCCCGCCGCAACGGCGCCGGAGCTCGGTGTGCACCGACCCGTGCGGCTGCCCGCTGCGTCGCGACCACGCCGAGACGAGCTGCTGGAGCTCCTTGCGAAGCTCCGCGGCGCGCCGGTGGTCCATCTCGGCCCGCTCGCGCTCCGCGGACTGCGTGGTGCGCGAGCGCGCGCTCATCTGGTCGGCCTGCCGCTGACGCAGGAGGGTCGTGACCTGGTCCGCGTCGAGCAGACCGGGCAGCCCGAGGAAGTCGAGCTCCTCGTCGGAGCCGACGTCCGCGCCCGTGCCGAACTCGCCGCCGTCGAACAGCACGCGGTCGAACGACGCCTGGGCCTCGAGCGCCTCGAACGAGCCCTGGACGAGCTCGCCCGACGCCTTGTCCTCGCGGTTCGCCTCGGCGAGCAGCGCGTCCTCGGGGTTGAACCCCTCCCCCTGCTCCTCCGCCGTGAGCGGCCGGTCCAGCGCGTGGTCGCGCTCGATCTCGAGCCCGTTCGCGAGCTCGAGCAGGTGCGGCACGCTGGGCAGGAACACCGACGCCGTCTCGCCGCGCTTGCGGGCACGCACGAACCGTCCGACGGCCTGCGCGAAGAACAGCGGCGTCGCGGTCGAGGTCGCGTACACGCCCACCGCGAGCCGCGGGACGTCGACGCCCTCCGACACCATGCGGACGGCGACCATCCAGCGCGCGTCGCCGTCGGAGAACTCCTCGATGCGGCTGCTCGCGCCGTCGTCGTCCGAGAGGACGACCGTCGGCGACTTCCCGGTGATGCGCGCGAGGTGGCCCGCGTACGCGCGCGCGTCCGTCTGGTCGGTCGCGATGACGAGGCCGCCCGCGTCGGGGATCGCCCGCCGGACCTCGGTCAGCCGCTTGTCCGCGGCCGCGAGGACCGACGGGATCCACTCGCCGTTCGGGTCCAGCGCGGTGCGCCACGCCTGGCCCGTCATGTCCTTGGTGAGCGCCTCGCCGAGACGCGCGCTCACCTCGTCGCCGGCCTTCGTGCGCCAGCGCATGTTGCCCGAGTAGGACAGGAACAGCACCGGACGCACGACGTGGTCGCGCAGCGCGTCGCCGTACCCGTAGGTGTAGTCGGCGCGCGATCGTCGGATGCCGTCGGGACCGCGCTCGTACTCGACGAACGGGATGGCCGCGGTGTCCGAGCGGAAGGGCGTGCCCGTGAGCGCGAGGCGCCGGGTCGCGTCCTCGAACGCCTCGCGCACCGCGTCGCCCCACGACAGCGCGTCGCCGCCGTGGTGCACCTCGTCGAGGATGACGAGCGTGCGGTCGGCCGTCGTGCGCGCCGCGTGCAGCGCCGGCTTCGCGGCGATCTGCGCGTACGTGAGCGCGACGCCGTCGTAGTGCGCGCCGTGCCGGCCCTGGCTGTTGCGGAAGTTCGGGTCGATCCGGATGCCGACGCGCGCCGCCGCGTCGGCCCACTGGTGCTTGAGGTGCTCGGTCGGGGCGACGACCGTCACGCGCCGCACCACGCCCTGCTCCAGGAGCTCGGTCGCGACACGCAGCGCGAACGTCGTCTTGCCCGCGCCGGGCGTCGCGACGGCGAGGAAGTCGCGCGGCGCGCGCGTGCGGTACAGCTCGAGCGCCTCGGCCTGCCAGGCGCGCAGCTTGGACGCCGAGCCCCACGGGGCGCGCCGCGGGAACGCGGGCGAGAGGTGCGACGCCGCCGCGGAGGACGGGCTCTGGGGTGCCGGCGGCGAGGTCCTGCTACGGGAGTCGGGGGCGGAGTGACCGGTGGACGTCGTGTGGTGCTCCGCGCTCACTTGCCGGAGTCACCCTCGCCGTCCTGCGGGTCTCGCAGTCCCTCGTAGATCTCCTTGCACGTGGGGCACACGGGGAACTTGTTCGGGTCGCGGCCGGGCACCCAGACCTTGCCGCACAGCGCGATCACCGGCTTGCCGGAGAGCGCCGACTGCATGATCTTCTCCTTGCGCACGTAGTGCGCGAAGCGTTCGTGGTCGCCGGGCTCGGTCTGCTCGCGCGTCTCCTCGCGCTCGAGCACCCCGGTCGACGTGCCGGTCGTCGGCTCGGTCGCAGGAGTCCGGAACGGGTCCTCGGGACCCCCGGGTGGCGTGCTCGCGCGGAGTTCGATCATGGAGTGAAGTCTACGTCGCGACGCCCACACGTCGGGCGGCCGTCGCCGCGGCAGGTCCGCGCGCCGTGCGACACCCGCCGCGCGGACCACGGGCCGCGGGGACGGGAGACGACGAAGCCCGCCGACACACGGTCCAGGGGCGTGGACCGCGCGCCGACGGGCGGCTCGGTGTCGCGGGAGCTCCCGCGAGGTGTCGTCGACCCGTCGGGTCAGAGGCCCTGCCAGTCGGGCTTGGACGCGTACGTCTGGCGGTAGTAGTCGCCCAGCTGCAGGCGCGAGGCCGCCGCGTCGTCGACCAGGACCGTGGCGTGCGGGTGCATCTGCATGATCGTCGCGGGCCACATCGCGCTCACCGGGCCCTCCACCAGCTGGTGCACCGCCTCCGCCTTGCCCTTGCCCGTGGCCAGCAGCACCAGGTGCCGCGCCGACATGATCGTCGCCAGACCCTGCGTCAGACAGTGCCGAGGCACCCGCTCCACGTCGTCACCGAAGAACCGCGCGTTGTCCTCGCGCGTCTGCGCCGTCAACGTCTTGATCCGCGTCCGCGACGCCAGGCTCGACCCCGGCTCGTTGAACGCGATGTGCCCGTCCGTCCCGATCCCCAGGATCTGCAGGTCCACACCCCCCGCCCCCACGATCGACTCCTCGTACGCCGCGCACGCCGCCACCAGGTCCTCCGCGTTGCCGTCCGGACCCTGCACCGCACCCGGAGCGAAGTCCACCCGCGACGCGATCTCCGTCTCGATCACGTTGCGGTACCGCTCCGGATGATCGACCGGCAACCCCACGTACTCGTCCAGCATGAACGCCCGCACCCCCGCGAACGACAACCCCTCCTGCACATGACGCCGCACCAGCTCGTCGTACACCTTCAACGGCGACGACCCCGTCGCCAACCCCAGCACCGCCCCCGGCCCCGACCGCACCACCGCCTCCACGGCATCCGCAGCCAGCACCGCCAACCGCTCCGCCGGAGCGATCACGACCTCCATCACAACACCTTTCGACGGCCGACGAGAGCAGCGCCCACGGCGGCGACCGGGACGTCCGGCGGCGCGAGGGAGACCCGCTCCGACAGACGCAACGAGGACAGGAAGGGGGACGTGCTCGACTGCGCGTCGAGCGCGTCGCGGACCGCGTCCAGCAGCGGCTGGCCCAGCGCGGACACGCCGCCGCCGAGCACCACGTGGCGCACGTCCACCGTCAGCTCGAGGATCCGCACGGCGGAGGCGACGGCGGACGCGAACTCGTCCTTGATCCGGATCGCGTCCGGGTCGCCCGCGGCCGCGGCCTCGAAGAGCTCGGCAGGGGCCGGCCGACCGTGGCGCGACGGCCAGCGCGCCGACACGGCGGAGCCCGACGCGTAGACCTCCACGCACCCGCGCTGCCCGCACGCGCACTCGGGCCCGCGCGGGTCGATCGGGATGTGCCCGATCTCCCCCGCCGCGCCGCTCACGCCCCGGCGGAGCTCGCCGCCGAGCACGATGCCGGCCGCGAGCCCGGTGCCGAGCGCGAGGAACGCGAGGTCCTCCCCCTCCGCGCCCCGCAGGTGCGAGGCACCGAGGGCGGCCACGTTGAGGTCGTTGTCGACCTGGACCGGGACGCCGCCGAGCTCCGCGGACAGCGCCTCGGCGAGGGCGAAGCGTCCGCCCTCGATGCCGAGGTTCACCGCGTGCACGACGGAACCGTCGGCGGGGTCCACCAGCCCGGGGACCCCGACGCCGACGCCGTCGACGTCCGCGAGGTCACCGCAGGCGCGCCGGACCACCTCGCGGACCGCGCGCGCCGCGCTGGACACGACGCCCTCCGGTCCGCGCACCGTCGGCAGGCGCAGGGTCTCGCGCGCGACCCCGTCGGAGCCGAGGAAGGCCGCGAGCACCTTGGTGCCGCCGATGTCGAGGCCCACCGCGCTGCCCGGGCCCCCGGGACCGCGTCGTGACGCGGTCCCGGGGCCGGGGCGTCCGGCCAGGGCTGCGGCCGCCTCGCCGTCGAGCGAGGCAGCCGTGCTCAGGTCGCTCACGTCAGCCCTTCACCGCACCCGAGACGAGGCCACCGGTCATCCTGCCCTGGACGATGACGAAGAAGATGACCACCGGGATCGCCACGATGACCGAGCCGGCCATCAGCGCTCCCCAGTTCGTCGCCATCGTCGCCTGCTGGAACGTGCGCAACCAGACCGGCAGCGTCATGGACTCCGGCCGGGACATGATGATCAGCGCCATGAGGAACTCGTTCCACGCCTGGATGAACGCGAAGACACCGGTGGCGACGAGGCCGGGCGCGAGCAGCGGGAACGTCACCTTCCAGAACGCCTTCGGTCGCGAGCACCCGTCGATCATGGCCGCTTCCTCCAGCTCCGCGGGCACGCCTTGGACGAAGCCTCGCAGGGTCCAGATCGTGAACGGCAGCACCGCGGAGATGTAGACGAACGCCAGCCCGGTGATCGTGTTGAGCATCTGCCAGCCGTCGATGATCCGGAAGATCGAGATCATCATGGCCTCGCCCGGGATCATCTGGATCACGAGGAGCGCGACGATGAACGACTTGCGGCCCTTGAACGAGAAGCGCGTGATCGCGAGCGAGGCGAGGAAGCCCAGGATCATCGAGACGACCAGCGTGATGAGCGTGACGGTGATCGAGTTGACCATCGCGGGCGGCAGCGGCGCACGACGGTCGTCGGTCCACACGTTCACGTAGTTGTTCAGCGTGAAGACGTCGGGGGTCGGGAAGAAGTGCAGGTCCGTCCCACGGATGAGGTTCGTCGGCAGGAACGACGTGTTGATCATCCAGTAGACGGGGAACGCCGACGCGACGAAGACGACGATCGCGATGATCGAGTAGACGACGTTCGCCGCGCGCTTCTTGCTCTGTCCCTCGCGCCGCGTCTTCCGGCCACCGCGGTCGGGGACCGCGGCGCGGGAGACGGGGATCGTCGGGGTGGAGATGGTGCTCACAGTTCTTCCTCCCGGACGGTCCGGCGCACGTAGTAGAACGAGATGCCGAGCATGATGAAGACGAAGATGACGGCGATCGCGCCGGCGACACCGTAGTGCCCCTGGGCCATGCCCATCTGGTAGATGTACACGCCGATCGTGTTCGTCTTCTCACGGTCGCCGCCGATGCCCTGCAGGGCGTAGACCTGCGTGAAGACGCGCAGGTCCCAGATGATCGACAGCACGATCAGCACCGTGTAGATGCTCCGCACGTAGGGGACCATGATGAGCCGGAACCGCTGGAACGGCGTCGCGCCGTCGAGCTGCGCGGCCTCGAGGACCTCGCCCGGCACCTGCGTCAGGCCCGCGTAGAGCGTGAACGCCACGAACGGGATCGCGCCCCACACGATGATGAGCGTCAGGATGAGGAAGAACTGCATCGGGTCGAGGAGCCACGAGTGGCCCATCCAGTTGTCCCCGGTGATCTTCGTGAGGAAGTTGTTGACGACGCCGTACTCGGTGTCGAAGAGCCAGCCCCAGACGATGGTGCCGGCGAGGGGCGGCATCGCCCACGCGAGCAGCAGCCCGATGGACACGAGGAGGCGGAAGCCCTTGTTGAGACGCATCATGAGCAGCGCCACGAGCGTGCCGAACAGCATCGTCAGCGCGACCCAGACGACCATCAGGACGAAGCTGCGGAGCAGGACCGTCCAGAACCCGTCGACGTCGGTGAGGACCTGTACGTAGTTGTCGAAGCCCACCCACTCGGCCGGCACGCCCATGAGCTGGGCGCGCTCGTACTCCTGGAAGGACATGACGAACAGCTGGACCAGCGGGTAGCCGACCATGATGCCCAGCAGGATGAGCGTGGGGACCAGCAGCGACCACGGCAGGACCGGTGGACGCCGCTTCTTGGGGGGCCGCACGGACGCGCGCGGGGGCGCTGTCCGGGGCTCGAGAGTGGTAGAGCTCATTTCCTCACTCCGTCGGATGGTGCGCGGTGGTGCGCAGTGATGACGTGCGGGACGCGTCGTGCGAAGGGTGGGGACCCCGGAGAGATCCCCACCCCTGACGAGCGTCCGGTGCCGTCCCGGGCGGACCCGGGGCGGCACCGGGCCGGCTCAGCTGTTGAGGATCTGCTCGATCTTCGCGTCGAGCTCCTCGGCGACGGTCTTCACGTCGTCGCCGTTGGCGATGCGCGTGAAGGCCGTCTGGAGGACGTTCTGCGCCTCGACGTCAGCCCACTTCGGCGACACCGGCGTGACCTGCGTGTTCATCGCGGCATCCACACCGGCCTGGGCGATCGGGTTGTCCGTCGGCACCTTCTCGGCGAGCGAGGTCTTGGCCGGGATCAGGCCGTTCTCGGCGAGGATCGTCTGGTACTCGTCGCTCATCATGATGGCGTAGGCCTTGACGGCGAGCTCGGGGTTGTTCGACTTCGACGCGACCGCGAGGTTCGAGCCACCGCCGAAGACCGTCGCGGTGCCGCCGTCCTTGCCGGGCAGCGGGAGCGCGGTGAGGTCGGAGCCGTAGGTCGACTCGCAGCCCGGCGTCTCCGCGTCCTCCGGAGCCTTGATGGACCACTGGATCCACGTCGGGGCGGAGAGGTACGCGACCTTGCCCTCGCAGAACGGCACCTGGAGGTCGGTCTCCTGGCCGTCCTTCGGGGCGTGCGAGGCGTTGGCCATCAGGTCGGCGACCTGCTCCATGCCCTTGAGGCCACCCTCCGAGGAGAAGCCCGCCTCCCAGGTACCGTCCTCGCCCTGCTCGGCGATGAAGCCGCCGTTCTCCCAGATGAAGGGGAGAGCGTTGTACCAGTCCTGGCCAGGCCAGTAGAGGCCGGACACGTCCGGGGTCGTGAGGGCCTTGGCGCTCGCGACGTACTCGTCGAGCGTGGTCGGCACCGCGGCGCCGCCCGTGACCTGGGGCGAGTAGAACACCACGCGGGAGCCCGCGTAGTACGGCAGCGCGTAGTGCTTGTCCTCCCACGTGCCGGCCTCGACGAAGGCGGGCAGGAGGTCGTCGCCACCGTAGGACTCGAACTCGTCGGCGGTGATCTCGCGGAAGTAGCCCGCGGAGGTGAACGCGGCGGACTGCGTGTTGCCGACCTCGACGACGTCAGGGCTGTCAGAGCCCGAGAGCGAGGTCGTCAGCTTGTCGACGAGGCCCGTCCAGGACTGCTCCTCGATCGTGAGAGTGCTGCCCGGGTTCTCCTCCTCGAACGTCGTCTTGAGGTAGTCGCGGGCCGCGTCGGGGGTGTCGGAGCCCACGAGCCAGACGCGGATGTCGCCGGAGGCGGCCTCGCCGTCGCCGGAGCCGTTGTTCTCGTTCCCGCCGGTGCTGCAGGCGGTCAGCGCGAGCGCCAGGGTGATCGTCGACGCCACGGAGGCGGCGACGAGACGGTTCCTCTTCACTGGGTGCTTCCTCTCGGTGATTCTTGGTGGTGGCGGCGATGCCCCCACCGGAGGTGTGGCAGGAGTCCTGCGTAATCGAGCGTGTGCAGGGGTGCTGCTGTGTTACTGCGTTCCTGGGGGGTGCTGCACTGGGGGTCCCAGGAGGTCGTGAGGGGCGGGTCGTGGCCCGCGCCCCGGTCGGGCAGAGCGGGTCAGGCGGAGCGTCGTCGGCTCACGAGACCCCCAGCTGTCCGGAGAGGACGAGGACGGCGGCCCCAGCGAGGACGACGTCTTCGTCGAGCGTGGCCATCCGCACCTGCAGCCCGCTGCCGATGACCGGCATGGTGCGGGAGCGGATGGTCTCGAACGCCGACTCGCGCAGGGGGCCGTCGAGCAGGTCCGCAGGACCGCTCACGAGCACCTCCGCGAGGTTGAGCGCACTGACGACAGGGGCCAGGGCGATGCCCAGCGTCCTGCCCACCGACGCCAGCACGGCGTCGGAAGCCTCGGTGTCGAGCCCGTCCACCGCGCGGCGCAGCGCCGGCACGGACAGGACGGTCTCGAGGCAGCCGCGGCGCCCGCAGGCGCACGGCTCGCCGTCCTCGACCACGGTCACGTGGCCGAGCTCGCCGGCGGCGTCGGCGTGCCCGTGCACGCGCGCACCGTCGACCATGATGCCGGCGCCCACGCCCTCGCCCACCGTGAGGACGAGCAGGCCGTCCCCGGCCGCTCCCCCGAACGTGAACTCCCCGAGCGCGGCGATGTTGGCGTCGTTGGCGACGTGGACCGCGAGCCCGAGCCGCTCCGTGAGCTGGGCGGCGAGCGGGACGTCGTACCAGCGGCGGTTCGGCGCCTCGATGACGCGGCCCTCGGCGTCGACGACGCCGGGCGACCCGATCCCCACGCCGATGACCGGCTGGGTCGCGGACGCGATGAGGCCGCGGCAGAAGCGCATGAGGAGGTCGACGAGCTCGGTGCCGGTGCGGCCGTCCACCGCGAGGCTCTGCCGGACGACGAAGTCGCCCGTGAGCGTGACGACGGCGCCGCGCAGGACCTCGTCGTCGGTGAGGTCGACGGAGACGATCTGGTACGCGCTCGTGCGCATGCCGACGAGGATCGCGGGCTTGCCCACGCGCTGGCCCGGGCGGACGCCGAGCTCCTCGACCAAGCCCTCGGCGATGAGCACGGAGACGAGGTCGGAGATGGTCACGCGGGTGAGGGACGTGGCGCGCGCGAGGTCGGCGCGCGACGTGGGCCCCTCGTGGAACAGGTGCTGCAGCACGAGCGACCGGTTGTGGGCCCGAGCGTGCTCGGGGAGCACCTTCGAGGTCGGCCTGAGCCCTGTGCTCAGTCGCCTCCTCGGTGCGCCGGTGCCGGTGACTGCCGTTGTCATGTTTGTTAGTAGACTGCCTTTACTAAGTGACTGTCAACTCTCTCCCGGCTTCGTGACCGAAATGTAGCCGAGGAGGCCGCGACCCGGGACCTTGGTCCCACGGACCCGCACGTCACGACGTCGCGGCGATCCAGCCCCGCGCTCCGGCGTGCTCGACCGAGCGGGACGCGACCACCACGGCGTCCGCCAGCGCCGCGCGCCACGACGACCCACGCGCCGCCGCCGCGGCGAACGCGCCGTGGACCACGTCGCCCGCACCCAGGGTGTCGACCACGCGGCCCGGCCGCGGGACCGCGACCTCGTACCTCTCCCCCTTGTCGAGCACCTCGACGGGCCGCGGACCGCGGGTCCGCGCGACGAACCGCGGTCCGAGCGCGGCGACGGCGTCGAGCACGTCGCCCGTCGCGACGCCGGGCGGCCGGAAGTCCGCCGACACGACGACGGCGTCGCACAGCCCGATCATCGCGGGCGCGTCGGGCTTCCAGGAGCCCCCGTCCAGCACGACGGCGCACCCGCGCTCCCGCGCGCGGCGCGCGACCCGGAGCGCGAGCCCCGGGTGATGGCCGTCGAGCAGCAGCACGTCCCCGGGGCCGAGCTCGCCCAGCAGGTCCGTCGTGCGACCCGGCGCGACGAGCCGCGCATCGGTGAGGTCGCCGAAGCCGGAGGCGTTGGTGCTCACGACCGCACGCTCGCCGGTCGCGCGCGTGACCAGCACCGTCGAGACCGCGGGCTGGGCCGCCCCGGCGACCCCGGCCGCACCGTCCACCGCGTCGACGAGCGCGACGCCGGAGGACTCGAGCTCGGACCGCACGACCGCGGCGAGGGGCCCGTGGCCCACGGCGGTCACGAGGGTCGGCGGGACGCCGAGCGCGACGGCGGTGGCCGCGGCGTTCGCGGCCGGGCCGCCGAACGTCGCGGCGAGGGACCGCGCGACGACCTTCTCGTCGGGTCCGGGCAGGGCGTCGACGACCTGGACGACGTCGAGGGTCACGAGTCCGCAGCACACGAGCACGCGCCCATCCTCGCGCGCGGACCGGCACGTCCGCAGCGCGCCGGGCGACGGTCGGATCACGGACAGTTCACAAGACGGTCACGATGTGGGTGCGGCTGTCCGGTTCGCGCGGTTGGCCCCCTACCCTCGCAGCATGCGGACCACTCGCCCTCTCGCCGTCGTCGCCGCGCTGGTGCTCGGCGGCGCGCTCCTGGCCGGCTGCTCCGCGACGCCGGGCGCCGGCGACGCCGCCCTCGACTCCGGCGCGGGGTCCGAGGCGGCGGTGGTCGACGGCACCGACACCTCGTCCGGCGCCCCGGCCGGGATCACGACCGGCGACGAGGACGCCGTGGTCGAGGCGGACCGCGAGATCGTCACGACCGGCTCGGTGACCGTCGTCGCGAAGGACCCGTCGGCTGCCGCCGAGCAGGTCGCCGAGCTCGCGGAGAGCGTGGGCGGGCGGGTCGAGAGCCGGCGGCAGTCCGAGCCCGAGGGCGACGCGCGGCCCACGGCCGAGCTGACGGTGCGCGTGCCGGCGGCCCAGACGACCGCGACCGTGGACGCGCTCGGTCAGGTCGGCGAGGTGCGCGACCTCGCGATCGAGGCGGTCGACGTGACCGGCACCGCGCGCGACCTCGACGCCCGCGTCGCGGCGCTCACCACGTCGGTCGAGCGCCTGCGGACGCTCATGGGCGACGCCGCGACGACCGCGGACCTGCTCGCCGCCGAGCAGGAGCTCACGACGCGCCAGGCGGAGCTCGAGTCGCTCCAGTCTCAGCGCGCCGCGCTCACGGACCAGGTCTCGATGTCGACGCTGCACGTCACGGTCGTGCAGGTGGTGCCGGCCGAGCAGCTCGCCCCCGGCGGCTTCCTCGGCGGGCTGCAGAACGGCTGGAACGCTCTGCTGACCACGCTCAACGGCCTGGTCGTCGTCCTCGGCGCGCTGCTCCCGTGGCTCGTCGTGGTCGGCCTCGTCCTGCTCGTCGTGCGCTGGGTGCTGCGCCGGGTGCGCCGTCGCGCGCAGGACGGCGGTGCTCCCCCGGCCGACGACGGCGGCACGGGGCCGGACGACGACCCGCAGGCGCCGTCGTCGGGACGGGCTCCGCTCGTCGGGGCGTCCGCCCGTGACTGAGCCCGTCACCCCCGAGGGCACCGGTCGCGTCGCGCGCCTGTGGGCCGACGACGAGGGCACGGCCCGGCTCGCCGGTCACCTCGTGACGCGCGTGTGCACGCACTGGGACACGGTCGGGCCGCAGACGTTCCCCCGGCACGTCAACCCGGAGCCGCGCGTGCAGTGGCGGGCCCACCTCGACGGCGCGGGCGACGACGAGGACCTGTACAGCGACGACCCCGGCGCGCCCCCGCTCCCCCGTGACGACGACGACCGGCTCGAGGTGCGGGGGCGGCGGCTGCGCCTCGAGTGGCTCGACGGCGACGAGGCTGCGGCAGCCTGGGAGCGCCACGGCTGGTGACCGCACAGAGCGCCGATACGGCGACGGCCCGCACCCCGAGAGGGGTGCGGGCCGTCGCCGCAGGGGTGGAGGTGCGGGGAATCGAACCCCGGTCCGGTGACGCCGATCGAGGACTTCTCCGGGCGCAGTCTGCTGTCGTTTTTCTCGGCCCCCGCACTCACGCAGACAAGATGCGGACGGGCTCAGTCACCTGAAAGTCCCCGCAGCCCCGGTGACGAGGACTGCGAGCAGTGGCTCTCTAGATGACGCCAGGATCCGAGTCGAGAGCTAGCTCGGGCTGACGGACTTCGGGGCTCGCTCAGGCGGCGAGGGCGAAGTCGGTGCGCTTGTTATCGGCACCTGTGTTTTGCAGACATCGTTTACGAGATAAGCCTGCATCCTCGGCCCGCTTCTCCTCGAAGCACGACCACCGTCGAAACCGATCACCCCCTGTGCAGTTGTCAAGCACTGCGCGGCGCCCGGGCGGACCCGGACCTCGTGCAGCAGGTCCAGCCTACGCGATCAACGCCGTGCCCCGCACGGATATTTCCGCGCGGCCGGGTACCGGCGGTCGTGCGCCGCCGGTACCCGCGTCGCGGCTACTTCTTCCGGCTCAGCGAGTCGACGAGCAGCCCGCCGGCGATCCCGAGGAGGAACACGTCCTTCGCGAGCCCGGTCCCCTGCTCGGTGGGTCGCACCCCGTCCTCGCGCGTCATGCCCGGCGTCTTGAGGTACATGCCGACGAGGCTGGCCGAGAAGACGCCGAGCCCGACGGCGACGAGACCGGTCGGGACGAAGGGCGCCACGAGGGCCGCGCCGAGCGCGATCTCGGCGGTCGACAGGGTCTTGGTGAACTGCTTCGGCTCGACGTCCCCGAGGAACGAGTACGTGCCGGCGGCCATCCCGTGCAGTCCCTGCGCGGTCTCCTCGTCGGCACCGCGCTTGCTCAGGCCGGAGTTGAGGATGTACGCCCCCGCCGCGAGGCGCGGGATGTACTGGCGGAGCTTGACCATGGGGCCTCCTGGTTCGCGGTCGTCGTCTCGCCCTCGACCGTACGTCGAGGGCGACGGCATCACCAGCGGGTGGGGCCGACGTCGGGCACGGGACCGCGTGCGGGACGCCCCGCGCGGCGTCAGCGCAGCTCGCGCTGCCGCATGGCGCGCTGCGCCTCGCGGTTGTCCTGCTTCTCGCGGAGCGCCTGGCGCTTGTCGTACTCCTTCTTGCCGCGCGCGAGCGCGATCTCGACCTTGGCGCGGCCGTCGAGGAAGTACAGCGCGAGGGGCACGATCGTGTGCCCCTTCTCGCGCGTCTTGGACTCCAACCGCAGGATCTCCTCCTTGTGCAGGAGCAGCTTGCGCTTGCGGCGCGGGGCGTGGTTGTTCCACGTGCCCTCGGTGTACTCGGGGATGTGGACGTTCTCGAGCCAGGCCTCGCCGCGGTCGACCGCGACGTAGCCGTCGACGAGCGACGCCCTGCCCATCCGCAGCGCCTTGACCTCGGTCCCGGACAGGACGATCCCCGCCTCGTACACGTCCTCGATCACGTAGTCGTGGCGTGCCTTGCGGTTGCTGGCGACGACCTTGCGGCCGCTGTCCTTCGCCATCCGTGTCCTACCGTCCTTCTCTGCTGTCGGTGCTGTCGCCCGGGGTGCTCGTCCGGGGCACCGTCCGTGCGCCGGCCCCGAGCCGTGCGGGCGCCCCAGCGTACGGGTGCCCGACGGCGCCCGGTACCGATTATCCCTCGGGTGCGGTCGCGCGGGGGCCGGGGCGGGTCGGGCGCGACGCCCGGAGCGCGACCCGGCCCGGTCAGCGCAGCACGGACATCGGGTCGATCGTCGACCCGTTGACGTACACCTCGAAGTGCAGGTGGCACGCCCCCGAGAGGCCGGTGTTGCCCGAGTAGCCGATGACGTCACCCTTGTTGACGGTCCGGCCGGACGACACCGCGAAGCGCGTGAGGTGGTTGTAGCTCGTCATGAGGTTCTTGCCGCCCACCGTGCCGTGGTTGACGAGCACCTGGTTGCCGAAACCGTTGCGCCACTGGGCGTGGACGACCGTCCCGGGCCCGGCCGCCATGATCGGCGTGCCGCAGTAGGCGCGCAGGTCCGTCCCCGCGTGCAGGCGGTAGTAACCGAGGATGGGGTGCAGGCGCATCCCGTAGCTCGAGGTCACGTAGGGCACCGCCGTCGGGTACGACAGGAAGCTCGAGATGCTGCCGCGGTCGCCGCCGGAGGACGAACCGCCACCTCCGCCGCCGCCCCCGCCGGAGGACGACCCGCCACCGCCACCGCCTCCACCACCGCCGCCTCCACCACCGGACTGCTGGCTCTGCTGCTGGCGGCGTGCCTCCTCCTCGGCGGCCTTGCGGTCACGCTCGGCCTGCTCGGCGATGATGCCCTTGATCTCGCTCTGCAGGGACTGCTGCGCGGCCTCGTTCTCGGCGACCTTGGCCTCGGCCGCGGACTTGCGCTCCTCGATCGTCGCCTTCTTGGCCTGCTGGTCGACGATCAGCTGCTCGACCTCGGCCTTGCGGTCGGCCGCGGCCGTGCGCGCCGCCTCGGCGGCGACGAGGTTCTCGTCCGCCTGCTGCTTGAGGTCGGTGACCGTCTCGCGCACCGCCTGGAGGCGCGCCTCGCGGTTGCGCGACACCGACTCGGCCTCGAGCAGCTCCTGGAGCGAGCGGGACTGGCTGCGCGCCGCCGTCGAGGAGACGGCGTACTCCGCGATGAACTCCTCGGTGCTCTGCGCACCCGTGACGATGCCGAGGCTCGAGACGTCGCCCTGGCCGCGGTACGCCTGGCGCGCCATCTCGGCGATGCTCGACTTGGCGTCGGCCACCTCGGTCGCGCCGCGCTCGATCTCGGCGCTGATCGCGGCCTCCTGGCCCAGCGCGTCCTCGAGCCGCTGCGCGAGCAGCTCCGCCTCGCGCTGCGTCCGCTCGACCTCGGCCTGGGCCGCGTCGAGCTCGGCCTGCGCGACGGGCAGCCGTGCCTCGATGGCCTGGAGGTCGACGACGGCCTGCGCGAGCGCCGCGTCCGTGTCCTCGAGCTCGGACTGGAGCTGCTCGCGGTTGCCGAGGATCTCGGACTGGCGACGCTCCGCCGCCGCCCGGCGGTCGTCGATGTCGTCGGCGGACGCCGAGGCGACACCGCCCACGAGGAGCAGGGTCGTGGCGATCAGAGCCGCTGTCGCGCGGCGGAGGTCCCGGGTCATCTCACACCCTCGTGTGGCGGTTGAGCGTGACGACCGAGGACACGGCCGCCAGCAGGAAAGCGATCCCGACGAGCACGGGTGCGATGCGCAGCACGTCCGCCTCGTCGACGTAGGCCACCCACGTCACGGACTGGGACAGCCAGTCCGTGACGAGGTACTTCACGCCGACCCAGAGCCCGCCGACCGCCAGGACCGCGCCGAGCACGGCGGCGATCGCGCCCTCGAGGAGGAACGGGAGCTGGATGAACAGGTTCGACGCCCCGACGAGCCGCATGATGCCCGTCTCGCGCCGTCGGCTCAGCGCGGAGAGGCGGATCGTCGTCGTGATGAGCAGCACGGCCGCGAGCAGCATGACCGCCGCGAGACCGGCCGCGAGCAGGGACGCGCGGTTGAGCGCGAGGAACAGCGAGTCGAAGATGCGGCGCTGGTCCTCGACCACCTCGACGCCCGGCCGCCCCGTCACGACGTCGTTGACGACCTCGTAGTTCTCCGGGTTGGTGAGCTTGAGGCGGAAGGACGCCTGCATGTCGTCCACCGTGAGCTGCGTGCCCAGGTACCCGTCGGGGTAGCGCTCGGTGAACGCCGCGAACGCGTCGTCCTTGGACTCGAAGTAGACCGTCTGGATCTCGTCGCCGAGCTCGGTGTCGAACAGGTCCTCGATCGCCGCGATCTGGTCGGGCGTGGCCTCGCCGGCCGCGCACGTGGGCGACGGCGACCCGGCCGGGCAGAGGAAGACGGACACCTCGACCTTGTCGTACCAGTCGTCCTTGAGCTTGCCGATCTGCGCCTGGAGCAGCAGCGAGGACCCGACGAACGTCAGCGAGACGAAGGTGACCAGCACGACGGAGACGGCCATGGAGACGTTGCGCCGCAGGCCCTGGCCGAGCTCCGCGAGGATGAACTGGAGTCGCACGCCGCTCACTCCCCCGCCGTCGCCTCGACGTGGCGACGCGTCGAGCGTCGCCGGGGCAGCGGGGGCCGGCTCGACGCGTCGACCGCGGGCGTCGCGCCGGTCGCCGGCGTCCGGTCCGGCGCCTCGGCCGGGTCCTGCGTCGAGGACGGCGCCGGGTCGGGCGCCGCGGACGGGCGCGCGGTCCGGCGCACGACGGCGGTCGGCGCCGACTCGGGCGCCGGGCCGGTCGTCGGGTCGGGGATGACCTGGCCGCGCGCGCCGTACGAGCCGTGCGCCTGGTCGCGCACGAGCGTGCCGGTGTCGAGCTCGACGACGCGGCGGCGCATCTGGTTGACGATCTCCTCGTCGTGCGTCGCCATGACGACGGTCGTGCCGGTGCGGTTGATGCGGTCGAGCAGGCGCATGATCCCGAGGGACGTCGTGGGGTCGAGGTTCCCGGTCGGCTCGTCGGCGAGCAGGATCGGCGGGCGGTTGACCATGGCGCGCGCGATGGCGACGCGCTGCTGCTCACCGCCGGAGAGCTCGTGCGGGCGACGCTTCTCCTTGCCCGCGAGGCCCACCATCTCGAGCGTCTCGGGCACGGTGATCGCGATGGTGTGACGCGGCTTGCCGATCACCTGGAGCGCGAACGCGACGTTCTCGAACACGGTCTTGTTGGGCAGCAGGCGGAAGTCCTGGAAGACCACCCCGATCTGGCGGCGCAGCTTGGGGACGTTCCAGCTCGACATCGACCCGAGGTCGCGGCCCGCGACGAAGACCTTGCCCTTCGTCGGGCGCTCCTCGCGCAGGACGAGGTGCAGGCACGTCGACTTGCCGGAGCCGGACGCACCGACGAGGAAGACGAACTCGCCGCGCCGGACCTCCAACGACACGTCGTCGACGGCCGGCCTCGCGCCGCGCGCGTAGACCTTGGTGACGTTCTCGAAGCGGATCACAGCGGCACGTTCCTCGGGTCGGGGGTCGATCCGTGGACGAACAGGGTTCGTCGCACGATCCCGAGGGTAGGCATGCGTCTGCGGCCCGGCGGGGCGGACACGCCGCGCCCGGGTGCATCGATCCGTTGCTCGGATCAATCGGCCCGGGGCGGCCGCGGAGGGTCAGGCCTCCTTCTGCACCCCGCGGCGCCAGCGGATCCCGGCCTCGATGAAGTCGTCGATGTCGCCGTCGAACACCGCCGAGGGGTTGCCCACCTCGTGCTCGGTGCGCAGGTCCTTGACCATCTGGTACGGCTGCAGCACGTAGGAGCGCATCTGGTCGCCCCAGCTCGCCTTGATGTCGCCCGCGAGCTCCTTCTTCTTCGCGTTCTCCTCCTCCTGGCGCACGAGCAGCAGGCGGGACTGGAGCACGCGGAGAGCGGCGGCGCGGTTCTGGATCTGCGACTTCTCGTTCTGCATCGAGACGACGATGCCCGTCGGGATGTGCGTCATGCGCACCGCGGAGTCCGTCGTGTTGACCGACTGCCCGCCCGGGCCCGAGGACCGGAACACGTCGACCTTGATCTCCGACTCCGGGATCTCGATCGAGTCCGTCTGCTCGATGAGCGGGATCACCTCGACCGCCGCGAACGACGTCTGGCGGCGGCCCTGGTTGTCGAACGGTGAGATTCGCACGAGGCGGTGGGTGCCCGCCTCGACCGACAGGTGGCCGAACGCGTACGGCGCCTTCACCTCGAACGTCGCGGACTTGAGCCCCGCCTCCTCGGCGTACGACGTGTCGAGGACCGTCGTCGGGTAGCCGTGGCGCTCCGCCCAGCGCAGGTACATGCGCAGCAGCATCTCGGCGAAGTCGGCCGCGTCCACGCCACCGGCGCCCGCGCGGATCGTCACGACGGCCTCGCGCGCGTCGTACTCGCCTGCGAGGAGGGTGCGAACCTCGAGCTGGTCGAGGTCCTTGCGGATGGCGGCGACCTCGTTCTCGGCCTCGACGAGGGTGTCCTCGTCCTCCATCTCCTGGCCCATCTCGACCAGGGTCTCGACGTCGGCGATGCGCTGCCCGAGCTTCTTCACCCGGTCCAGCTCCGACTGCGCGGCGGAGAGCGCCGACGTCACCTTCTGCGCCGCGTCGGGGTCGTCCCACAGGTCGGGCGCCGACGCCTTCTCCGAGAGGTTCGCGATCGTCGCGCGCAGCTCCTCCGGGTCGCTCACGCTCTCGATGGACTCGAGCGTGCTCCGCAGCGCCTTGATCTCGGACGGGAAGTCGATGGTGGCCACGAGGTTCAAGGTTACGCGACCCCGCGCGCGGTCGGCGCCGTCGCGCGAGGTCACCGCGAGGGATCAGCGCGGGGTCTCCTCGCGGGGTCCGCGCGCGGGCCGCCGCGGGCGACGGCGCGGGGGTCGGCGCGGGGGTTCGGCGCCGCCGGGCGAGGGCCGCCCGACGGCGCGTCGCCGTCAGTCCTTCGTGCCGCCCTGCGGGGCGGAGCCGCCCGCGGTCGACGGCGCCGGCTCGGCGGTCGTCGCCTGCTGGCGGCCCTCGTCGCGCGCCTTCGCGAGCATCGCCTCGAGGCGCTGGCGCCGGCGTCGGCGGTCGTCCCGGACGCCCACGATCACGACCACGACGATCGCGAGGAGCAGGAGCTGCGGCCACGGGACCGCCCACGTGGTGACGGTGACCGTGACCGGCTCGAGCGGCGCGTCCACCTGGTCGTCGCCGACGACGGTCGGCGTCACGGTGATCGTCGTGCTGACCGGCCCGAGCGGCCAGACGTCGGCGAACGCGACCTTGCTCCGCAGGGATCCGCCCGGCAGGACCTCCCCGAGCGGCTCCGCCGTCGCCTCGTCCGTCACGGCGCCGAAGAGGGCGGACGTCGCGACCTGGCCCTCGGCGCCGAGGCGCACGTTGCCGTCGTTGGCGACGTCGTAGGAGACGCTGAGGTCGCCCGCGGCGAACGGGTTCCACGACGGCGCGTAGGAGGCCTTGACGTCCTCGATGGCGAGCGCGGGCTGGATCTCGCCGGTGACGCGCGTCGTGACGCGGAACCCGACACGGCTCTCGACGCCGACGCTCGTACCGCCCTCGCCGCCGCCCGTGCTCGTGACCGACGCGGCGATGCCCGCCGGGTGGTCGCCCGGGGTCGCGTTCTCGGGGACCGTGATCGTGTACGGGACGACCACGGTCTCCTTCGGGCCCACCTCGACGCTCTCCTGGACGGTGAACCACGTCCCCGCCTCGGTGGACTCCTGGTCCGAGGAGAGCATGTTGAAGCGCCCGTTGGCGGTGAGGTAGCCGTCCGCGGCCTTGAGCGCGAACGTGGCCGGCACGTCGCTGAAGTTCGAGACGGCGATGTGCTCCTCGACCGTCGTGCCCGGGTCGGCGACGAGGTCGACGCCGCGACGCCCGTCGGGACCGTTCGCGTCCGCGGGCTTGGCGCCCCACGTGATGCGTTCCTCGGTGTCGAGGGGCATCACCGTCGGCAGAGCGCTCACGACGTCGGCCTGCGCGCTCGCGGCGCCGGCGTGCGCGCTCGTGGCGGCGGTCGTCGCGGACGCGGCGACGGCGAGCGGGGTCGCGGGCAGGAGGCCGACGGCGAGGGCGGTCGCGGCGAGGACGAGACGACGCCCGCGACCGCGGGACGGGGACCCGGTGCGGGCGGGGTGCGTTGGTGCGGGGATCACGCAGGGGCTTCTCTCCGTACGACGACGGGTCGCCCGCCCGGCACGACCGTGGTCGTGCGGGACGGTGCGACCCGTCGTGTGACTACTCGGTCGGTGCCCGGCCGGAACCGGTCACCGGGACGTCGGGACGGCTCAGTCCTCGAACAGGGACAGCGTGATGGTCGAGTTGTACGCGCCCGGCGCGACGTCCTCGCCCGTGCGCAGCGTGAGGTTGGCGCCGGCGGTCCAGGAACCGGGGTTGACCTCGGTCGAGTCGAACGTCGAGACCAGGAGCTCCTGGTCGACGAGACCCGGGCCGTCCTCGAGGGAGGGCTCGACCGGCTCGCCCTCGGAGACCAGCCCGGTGTCGCCACCGTCGACGAGGGTCGGGGCCCAGCCGAGGTTGTCGGCACCGATCTCGCCCGCGTCGCCCGTGAAGGCCGACGCGCTGCCCAGCACGTACCAGTAGGCGCCCTCGGGCACCTCGGTCCGCGTGTCGGTGACGGTGACCTCCGGCAGCGCACCGTTGAACTCGCGCGTGCCCTCGACCGACGACTCGTCGGCCTCGGTCAGCTCGGTCGAGTTCGAGGCGACGCTGAGAGCGAGGTTGCCCGGCTCCACGTTGGACTCGATCTCCACGGAGACGTCGACGTCGGTGCCGTCCACCGGGTCGGCGGAGGCGGCGGACGCGAGGGCGACCGTGCCGATGAGCATCGCACCGAGGGCACCCCCGGCGACGAGCTTCTTCGTTGCTCGTGCGTTCATGTTGTAGCTCTCCATCGTTGGAGTTGTTGTCGGACCGGATCACCATAGCGGCGAACCTGGGGTTTTGACAGGGCCGAACCAGAAGTGGCCATCCAAAGTTAAGAAAGTGAACAAAGGCGCGCGAGCGCGCTCACGCGACGTTGCGGTATTCCTTTCCCTGGACGTTCTTCGTCGAACAGCAACAGGTGCTCACCACGCTCTGGCACGTGACTCTGCACGCACGATGATGCCATCACTCCACGCCCCGGTCACCCAGCTGATCATCGCGGGTCGCGCCCGCGCGGCGAGGCCGACCGACGCCGTGCGCCCGTCGCCGGTCGACGCGTCGGTCACCACGACCTCGCTCAGACCGGCGAGCGCCGCGGGGTTCCGGGCGAGATAGTCGTCGACGTCTGCGCGGATCCCGGCGTCGGTCAGCGTGAGGACGGCGCCCTCGACCGGCGGCGCGGCGCCGCCGGAGTAGAACGTCTCAGGGGTCGTCGAGTCGGCCGCCGTGAGAGCGAGCGCATCCGCGAGCGCGTAGAGCCGCTTGCGTTCGAGGTGCACCTCCGTGGCGCTCACCACGACCGTCACGAGGAGCAGCGCGAACGCGACGAACGCGCTCGTGAGCAGCAGGATGCGGCCGTCCTCCTCCCGCTCGTCCGAGCCCTGGAGCCGCGCGACGAGCGCCGTCGACCCGCGCACGACCGCGCCGGACCGCCGCTCGGGAGCGCGTCCGGGTGCGCCCCCGGATGTCGGGGTGCCCCGAGGTGCCGCCGTGCTCGGAGGTGTCGAGGTGCCCGCGGGGGTCAGGGCGCCTACGGGTGCCGGCGTGCCGACGGGTACCGGCGTGCCTCCGCGTGTCGTTGCGCCCAGGGGCGACGGGGTGCTCATGGGTGTCGGGGCGCTCATGGGCGACGCGGCGCTCGCGGGCGACGGGGCGCTCACGGCCGCCGCGCCGCGTACGCGTCGACGGACGCGACGTGCCGCGCCTCCACGGGGACCGCGAGGGGGACGACCCCCCGCACGAGCTCGGGCACGAGCGGGAGCGGCACGTCGAGCCGGACGTGCGCCGTCACCTCGCCGCCCGGCTCCAGGCAGACATGTGACGAGCAGGCGATCGTCAGACCACCCGCGCTCGGGGCGAACCCCTGGTCGCCGAGCGCCAGGGCCACGGCCGCCGAGGCGAGCCGGGCGCCGTCGTCGCTCGACGGTGCCGTGACGAACGCGCGCGCCGCCTCGCGGGAGGCGCCCTCCACGGCGAACGTCGCGGCCTGCACCCGACCCACCGTGAGCACGAGGTAGAGGACCGGCAGGAGGAGGACGAGCGCGACGCCGAGGAACTCGACGACCGCGCTCCCCCGGTCCGAGCGCTGCCCCGTCAGCCTCGCGCGGAGCCGAGCGAGCAGGCGCGTCACGGAGCCTCCTCCAGCGCGTGACCGCGGACGGTGAGTGCTCCGGCCGGGCCGAGCAGCCCGACGACCGGGAGCGGCGCGGTCACCGTGACCTCGACGACGGGCAGACCGTCCACGACGGTCTGGCGCGCGACGACGTCCTGCGCGTACCGCGCCGAGAGCGCGGACACGACGAGGTCGCGCGTGCGGGCCGCGCCGTCGTGCGGGCCACGGTCGGCACGGCCCGCCACGCGGGCGCCCTCCGCCGCGCAGTCCACCAGCGTCGCGCGCACGTGGACGGCGAGCGCGACCTGGACGACCCCGAGGAACAGCACGAGCACGAGGACGGAGACGAGGGTGAACTCGACGACGGCGGAGCCCCGCTCCGGGTCCTCGACGCCGACTCCCGGGCCACCGCGACGCACCACCTCAGGGGGCGCCGACGCTCGAGATGGCGTTGCTGAAGGCCTCCGTCAGCGCCGGCCCGGCGACGGCCCACAGGGCGATCACCAGCCCCGCCGTCATCAAGGTGATGAGCACCCAGCCCGGCACGTCACCGCGTTCCGGGTCCTGACCGGTCAGCCGCCCGAGCGCGCCGCGCGCTGCGGCGCGCACGGCCTGGTTCCCTCGACTCCACCCCTGCATGCTTCTCCTTCGTCGTCGTTTCGATCGGTCGTGCCGGACGGTCGTGCCGGACGGTCGTGGGCTGCTGCTCAGAAGCCGAGCCGCAGGGTCGCGAGCGACGGGAATACGGCGTAGACCACCGTCACGGGAAGGATGAGGAAGACGACGGGGACCATCATCACGACCTCTTTCCTCCCGCCCGCCTCCATGAGCGCGCGGCGTCCCGACTCGCGCACGTCCTGCGCCTGCGCCCGCAGCACGTCGGCGAGCGGGGTCCCCCGTTCGACGGCCACCGCGACCCCCTCCGCGAATCGGGTGAGGCTCGGCAGCCCGGTGCGGTCGGCGAGCTGCTCGAGCGCCCGGGCGAGCGGGGTCCCGGCACGCACGGTCGCGAGGGTCGTGCGCAGCTCGCCGGAGAGCTCGCCGTGCGCGGTGGTCGCGACGCGCTCGAGCGCGGCGACCGGCCCCTCGCCCGCGTTCACCGCGAGCGCAAGCAGCTCGGCGACCGTGGGGAACTCGGCGAGCATGCGCTCCTCCCGACGTCGCACGGCGCGGGTCAGCGCGTGGTCGCACGCGAGCACCCCGCCGACGCCGCACAGCAGCACGAGGATCACCAGGGCGGCGACGGACGACCCCCGCGTCGCCGCGAGCAGCACGGCGAGCGCCGTCCCGCCGCCGAGCCCGACGACGCCCCACACGAGCTGCCGTGCGCGAAACTGCTCGACGCTGCGTCCGCGGCCGGCACGGTCGAGGCGGCGCCGGACGTCAGCCGCCGTCGAGCCGAACCGTTCCAGCGCACGGCCCGCGTCGACGAGCAGCGGCGCGAGGAGTCGTTCGAGGGTCGGGAAGGGTGATCGCACGGGGTGGTCGCGCAGCAGGACGGACGTGCGGTCGTGGGTGCGCAGGTAGGGCGCGAGCCGCTCGTCGAGGCGGATCGACCGCCCCCGGAGCCCGGCGACCACGAGGAGGACACCGAGCCCGCCGAGCGCGCCGAGCGCGGCACCGGTCCAGGACACGTCGACGGCGCTCATCGCAGCACCCGCTCTTCCTCGGGCAGCCGCCCGATCCGCAGCATGAGCTGGTACGCCGCCGCGGAGCACGCCGCGCCGGCGGCGAGGACGACCGCACCCGCCATGGAGTTGTACGCGGCCGCCGTCTCCGGGCGCGTCGCGAGGAAGCCGAGCACGACCCACGGGCCGGCGACCGCGAGCCGTGCCCCGTTCACGGTCCACGACTGGCGGGCCTCGAGCTCACCGCGCGTGCGGGCGTCCTCGCGCAGGAAGGTCGACAGGGTGCGCAGGAGGCGCCCCAGGTCGGTGCCGCCGACGTCCCGCGTGATCCGGAGCGCCTCGACGATGCGGTCGGCGACCGGGTCCGCGAGCCGGTCCTTGAGCAGGTCGAGGCACTCCCCGAACCGGCCGGACGCGCGGTAGTCCCGCGCGAACTGGGTGAACGGCTCGCGCAGCTCGACCGGACCGCGCTCGCCGAGCTGGCCCACGGCCTCGGGCAGCGACAGCCCCGCGCGCACGCCCGAGGACAGGTGGTCCAGCACCTCGGGCCAGACCTCCCGCAGCCGTGCACGCCGCCGCCGGGCGCGGGACCGCACGAGGAGGGAGGGCGCTCCCGCGGCGATCACGGCGAAGCAGGCCGCGATGGTCCACGAGCGCGCGAGGACCGTCCCGACCACGAGGACGACGAGCCCGACGCCGACGCTCGCGACCACCAGGGCACCGGGCGTCACCGCCGGTGCACCGGCCTGGACGAGCAGGTCCTGCGTACGCGCCGCCCACCCGTCGGCACGGCGCACGCGCGGCGGCCCGGGCGCCCAGAACGACCACCAGACGCAGAACAGCCCCGCGCCGAGGAGGAGGCCCACCGCCACGCCCACGGTCAGCCCACCCTCGTCGGCGCGGCGCCGTCGAGCACGTCGGCACTGGCCGGGCCCGGCCGCAGGACCGCTGCCAGGTCGATGCCCGCGTGTGCGAAGCGCTCGGCACGCGGCGGGAAGCCCCCCGCCCGCACCAGCCGGTCGCCCGAACGCACGAAGATCTCCGCGGCCTCCACGACGCCCTGCTCGACGCGCCCCGTCACACCGAGGATCTCGCGCACGCCGCGGCGCCCGTCGGCGTCGACGCCCAGGTGCACGACGAGATCGATCGCGGACGCGACCGTCGGCACCACGAAGCGGTCCGAGACGTTCTCGCCCGCGAGCAGGGGCAGCGTGCACATCTTGGTGATCGCCTCCCGGGCGGAGTTCGCGTGGATCGTGCACATCCCCGGGACCCCGGCGTTCAACGCGACGAGCAGGTCGAGGCTCTCCGCCTCGCGGACCTCGCCGATGACGATGCGGTCCGGGCGCATGCGCAGCGCCTCCTTGACCAGGCGCCGCAGGGGGATCTCCCCCGTGCCCTCGAGGCTCGGCTGCCGGCACTGGAGCGACACGACGTCGCGCACGGCGAAGCGCAGCTCGAACACCTCCTCGCACGTGACGACGCGCTGCGCGGGCGGGACCGACCCGGCGAGGGCGTTGATCATCGTCGTCTTGCCCGCCTGCGTGGCTCCCGCGACGAGGATGTTCAGCCCGGCCCGCACGGACGCGTCGAGGAACGCGGCGGCCTGGGGCGGGAGCGCGCCGAGCCGGACCAGGTCGTCCAGGTGCGACGCCCGGACGACGTGCTTGCGGATGTTCACCGCCCACTCGCTGCGCGTGACGTCGGGGATGACGACGTGCAGCCGCTCCCCGCCGGGGAGGCACGCGTCGACGAACGGGCTCGACAGGTCGAGCCGCCGCCCGGACGACCGCAGCATCTGCTCCACGAGGTCGCGCACCTGCTGCGCCGTGAGGATCGTCGTCGTCAGCTCCGACGAGCCGCCGCGCGCCACGAACACCTGGGAGAGCGCGTTGATCCAGATCGTCGCCCATCAGGTGTTCCGCACTCCAACTTGAGTCGCCGACTCGGTTCTACGTTCGTCACTCGTTCGAACCGAGTCGCCGCTCTAGGCCGGAGTGGGACTACCCGACGAAAGCGACAGCACCCCTGAACGGGTGGGCGTGAGCATGCCCACCCGTACCTGAGTGCACCCTCATTCGCTCGGACGGATCGGACGAAACAACCGATTCCGACCGAGGAGAGTCACTTGAGCGCGAACCACACCGAGCACGACGTTCCGAGCCGTCGCCCGCTCACGGCCCGTCAGCTGGACGAGTTCCAGCGAGTCCTTAGCCGCCAGCAGCGCCTGCGTCGATCGGGCGCGGTTCGCTGATGACGTCGCGGCCGGCAGACTCGGTCCAGTACGGATACCTGGAGTCTGCCGGCGAGGCGTTCCTCGCGATCAACCCCGACGACACCGAAGACGCGAAGGCGGACAATGGCGAGTGGGTACCCAACAACGCGCTGGTCGAGCTCACCCTCTTCGTCTCCGAGTCCGGGACCGACAAGCGCCCACTGGTGTGCACCGGTAACCGACGTTGCAGTCACGTCGCATGCAGTATGCTCTGGCGCCTCCCAAGCTGGTCGACCAGCGACATCGACCAGATAGCCGCCGCACTCGCGGCCCACGAGGAGGAACGCCCCGAACTCACGGCGTTCCTCGGGATCCGGCCGATGGGCAACCTGCTCGTGATCGACATCGACGACCAGGAGGCTGCTGACTGGCTCGTCCGGCATACGGGGATTCGCCTTGAGGAGCACTACACGCAGGTCACACCGAAGGGCTTCCACGTCTACCTGCAGTGCGATCCAGGGAAGAGGTACCGAGTCCCGACGATCCCCGGCGAGGCCCGCGCGGCCATCGATCTGCGCTACGAGGCCGCGGGGAGCCATCAGTTCGTCGTCGCGCCCGAGTCCTACCGCGGGGACGGATACGAGTACAAGGCACTGAACTCGCACATCACCTGGGGTACGTTCCGCAGGGAGGAGGCCGTGCTGGAGCTCCTGGCCGCACCCGAGCAGCCTCCAGCTCCGACCCGTGAGCGCACTCGTACGTCAGATGCCCCGGCTCCCGTCAACGGCGGTCTGGGCGCCCAACTCCGGGCGCTTCGCCGCGCGGCCGAGATCGCCGACGCGCGGGACCTCACGGTCGCGCGCATGGCGACGATGGGAAGCGGCGCCAGCCGCCTCGCCTGCTCCTTCTGGAACGTCTGCCTCGCCAGCGGCCTGTCGGTCGCGGAGGCCGTGAGCCTCGCGTACGACCACGAGCCGGTGCTGGCCTACTGGGCCTGGCACGACCACCCGGGCGAGCGCGGACGCTCGGTGGCGACCAGGTCAGCGACCAAGGCATACGAGACCGCCAGCTTCACGAGGCACCACCGAGAGGTCACTCATTTCGACGGAGCGGAGGCCTTGCGTCGGGCCAGGGAACTGTGGCCGGAGTGGGATCGCCGCGTCCACCTGCTTGAGTGGATCATCGATCTCTGCAATCGCGTCCAGCGGCCGGTCGTCGACGTGGGCTGGGCTCAGGCGGGCGAGGTAGCCGAGGTATCTACCCGTCAGGGCGGGAACCTCCTGAACGCTCTCATGGGAGCCGGACTCCTGACCATGGAGGCGGACTTCCTCGCCCCGACCTTCGAGGACGGCAAGAGGGTCGACGGCCTCGTGCGCTCCTACTCGGTGACCGGGATGACCGCTCATGTCCCCGAGGAGGCAGACGGGGTGACCTCCCTGCGGAACGAGAATGGATGTCCGATTCGGGATAGTTTGGGAACGGATTTCTCCCACGCTCTTTCCCCCCAGGGGAAAGAGCGTGCAGGGGCGCCGAGCACGAGCGAGAGCCTCGGGGAGCAGCCCGTCTACGCAGGGTCAGCACGCACCAGGCAGGGCCGATCATCAGCTCAGGCCCGTCTCAGGGTGGGCGGCATCTCCACAGGCAACCAGGCCAACGGGTCAGGTCAGAATCAAGCTGGCACCCGTCGGAGCTTCGGTAGCCAACCAGGAAGGCCAGGGTGCGACCCCGGAGGATCCTCTCAGGCACGACCTCCGCCCAGGTAGACGATCTGGCGTGCCCCCGGGCGACGGCCGGCCGGCCGCTCGGACGCAACCCTCGGGATCGCACATGCGAACCCCAACACTCACTCCTCATCGCAGGATCATCGTAACCATCAAGCCGTTCAGCGACCATGGAGGATTCCCTCCATTTCCGACCGCGGAAGTTATCCCCCGACCCATCACGGAAACCGCGCGTGCACTTTCGAATTGAGGGACTCGGACTTGTCGAACTATCCAAACACATCTAGGAGGTGGCGCGCGAAATCGCGTGCAACCTCACGCTCCAAGGCGGAGTACGTGTTTCCCAACTTCGCCTCGACGCTGGTTCCTGGCATGTAGCCGAGCGCCTCGAGAAGGAGGTGCATGTGGTCGGGATCATCCAGGTTGAACTGCGACTGCGAGACTCCACCGCCCGCAACCCAGGCCTTGCTACTTGCCACATCGAACGGGTCGCGAATCCCATGTATGTCGAGCCACTGACCACTCGGCAGAGCAATAGAGGCGTATAGCAGGCCCAACGCCTGGAACTCTCGATAGTTAGCCGGGACCACAAACTCCATCGGCCTCCCAGACTGCACGTGCATCTCCCACGCGAGGAGAAAGTTATTTACCTCGAACCACTGAGTCGCAGCTCCATCGACGACGCGCAACTCGACGAGGACAGCCATTCCCGTCGTGAGAAAGACTCGCCCCTCAGCCTCATTCCGGGCGTCACGGGTGGCGTCGAGCACCATGCCCAACGCACTACCAGGCTCCTGGCGCAAGACGTCTTCCCATCTCATGCGGAGATGATGACACAGCTTGCATCGGTCTCCCGCGGCGTCCGATCATTCCCTTTCCAGACCGGCCCGGTATCCACGCCAGGTTCAGGCGGTCTCGATCGCGGGCACGCCCCGGCCAGCGATCCCAGCCGCGCGGATCCGGTCGAGCGACCCGTGCTCGTCGATGCCGACCGCCTCCCAGGGCACCGGGACGAGCCGGGCATGATCGTCCCAGGTCGGGAGGTGCACGAGCCGCCAGGGCTCAGCCTCGTCGGGACTGAACGTGACCCGCTCGCCGCCGATCTTGCCCTCGTCGAGGAGACGGAGGAGTCTGCCAGAGTCCGCGATTCCCACGTTCGGCGAGTAGAGCAGCACGGGGCCGATGTCGTACGCCAACCCGCCGAAGTCCAGCTCAAAGGACGGCCGCTGGTGCCGCATCGGTCGCCGGGACGCCAGCACCATGCCGACTTCATCAACTCCCTCAGGCGGGAGATCCTCCTCGATCCGAGCATGGATGCTGATGAACGGCGGGACGAGGACACACTGTCCCTCGAGCGCGAGCCGCGCCATCCGGGCGACGAGGCGATCGAAGGGTGTGTACCTTGCCGGGAACCGACGCCGTCCGCCCGCATGCCGCTCCACGAACGCGAGGTCGTTCGCGAACTGGTCGAGGGCGTCGAGGGCCGGGTCTACCGGATCGTTGAACGGGTCGAGAGTGAGGCCGGAGACGACCTGACCCTCTCGGAGGATCTCCACCCGAGCCGTCTCCCGGCACAGGACGCGCCGCAGGGTGAGCGCATCGGCCGCGTCGGCGACCATGACCCCGCCGACCTCGAGGTTCAGCTCGGCGTTACCCGGCCGGGCCTTGTCGTGCGGGAGCAGGAACCTGATCGTCAGACCTCCGTAGAAGTCGAGTTCCAGCGTCACGCCCTCCGGTCCACCACCTGCGTGGGCAACGACGCCGTCATGGGTGCCCAGCTGGCTCCCGTCCGGAGCGATGAGGCGGACCGTGAAGCGCTCCTCGGGCCGGGGAGTCTTGCCGTACTCGAGGGTGAGAATGCCGGGGCCGTCGATCTGGACGAAGTCCGGTCCGCTCTCCTTCCGGGCGACGATCGGAACAGTCACGGGCTCTCCGATGCCGAACCCGATCGACCGACGGAACGCCGCCCGGTCCGCGTCGGTTGCGGAGTCCTCGTCCAGCTCGAAGTGCGTGAGGATCGGACGCTTCGCCTCAGCGTCCGGCGACTTCGGTCGCACAGAGATCCAGACGGTTCGCCCCTCGATCCGGTAGTCGGGCGCCCAGTAGGGGTCCAGGTCCGCGGCTCTGGCGGCCAGGTCCCGCACGCGCTGCGTCAGGTCGTCGACGTCCTCGATGACCGCGGTCTTGACCTGGTACTCGGCGACCGCCTCGAGGACGGGATCGCGCTCGAGATAGCGACGTACGTCGTCGTGCCGCGCCAGAAGGAGGTCGAGACCGACGACGTCGAGGACCTCGATCGCCACCGTAGAGCCCTCCCCCGCCAGGGACTCGACGAACTCACGCTCGGCCGGCGTGAGCTTGCACGGGACGACGAGCACCCATCGACTCGGGCTGGACCCCATGGCCTTCGCGAAGGAGTCGCGGATCTGCCGCTTCCGCGACTCCCTGGAGCGGGCGAAGACGCCCTCCGGGAAGTACTTGAACTGGTAGACGGTCAGCTCACCGAGCGCGGTCGTGACACGGAAGTCGATGCCGCCATCTCCACCCCCGGCCGTCCGGAGAGTGCGCGGACACGTCCGGGCGTCCGCCCCACTCGGCCAAGAGCAACCGATCGACGGCGACGTCGAACTGCGGCTGCCCGAGCTGATCCCACTTGATCGTCACGGCACCGAGGGTACGGAGCGGCGCCGACAGGAAGTCGCTGACGCCCCGTGAGGGGCCGATCTCGTCGTCGACGACTCGTCGTAGCGCGAGAGAGCCGATCGCTCGCCAGAGGCGAACCTCGCGACCCTGAGCGCGCACCTGCGATCCGACGTCGTACGTTCCGGCGCACGAGAATCGTTGCCGACAGCCGTCTTGTCGATGTCTCACCGTGGCTGGATGAAGAGCGGTCGCGAACACCCGTCGGAATGCTCATACCGAGTCCATCCGAGCGACGCCCAGAAGCGATCGGCGCCCTCACTGAAGGCCACGAGACGTCGATCTGGGTGCCGCTCTGCGAGAGCGTTCACGACGCTCAATCCGATCCTCCGACGACGGTGGTCTGCGGCTACCTCGATGAACTGCACCTCGAGCGCCATCCTTCCGAGGGTCGGCGCTCCGATGTAGAAGTCGAAACTCACGCTCTCATCAAGTTCGACGCGCGCGACCTCCACGCCGTCCGCCCGTACCTCGATGTACCGGCTCTGATCGTCGGCCTCGGCGAGCTCGTTCCACCACTCTTCGGTGAACGCCCGGTTCGGGCCGAACGGATACCACATGTGCTCGCCCGGCTCGGGCCGCTTCTCGACGAGTTCCAGCTCCACGCGTCCAGCATCCGCACGAGAGGGGCGACTGGCAAGCAATCGCTGACCTGGAGCGATGGTGGCGCTCGCCTCGTCTGATGTGGTTCCCTACTCGCCGTGGCCGCACTGCCGAAGCAGCTGAACGCGAAGCAGATCGAGGTCCTTCGCTGGATCGCGGACGGGTGTCCGGAACGGGACTGGCCCGACGAGTCGCACAAGCACAGCGCGCATGCCCTCTCCAACCGCGGGCTCGCCATAGTGACGCGCAAGAGCAAGAGCCGGCCGTGGTCCGCGCGGCTCACGGACCGTGGCCGGTACTACATCGTTCACGGCACCCTCCCGCCGCCCCCGCGCTCGACTGCTCCAGAGGCTCGCACACTCGCTCGGAGCACGGGCGACGGGACCCAGCGCGACCCGAAGGCTCCCCCGCCCGATACGACGGCTCGGGCGATGCGGCGCGTGGCGTCTCGGAGGAGGCCGCCGGTCAGGCAGACGAAGCGAGAGACGAGGGAGACGTACATGCGCTACAAGGTCGTCGTGACGCGCGTTCAGGTCGCGGAGCGGTTCGTCCGGGCCACGAGCGAGGAGGACGCCGCGCAGAAGGTGCAGGCCGAGTTCGACCGGCCGTACGGCTATTTCGGATCCTGGAAGACGACGAGTTCCGAGGTCGACATCGTGGAGGCCGAGCAGACGACGGTCATCCATCCGGCGAACCTGGCCGAGGGCGGCCCGCTCTTGCTCAGCCTCAAGGACGCCGCCAAGGCGCTCGGCATCTCCTACTCGACGCTGTACACGATGGCCACGAACGGGGAGATCGAGTGGGTACTGGTCGGCTCACGCAAGTACGTCTCCCGTGAGCACCTGCTGGAGTTCATCAAGTCAAACACCCACAAGGGGTACTACGCGGCGCGCTAGACACCTCAACGGGCACGACTGCCCGGGCCGCGGAAGCGATGAACTGTAGTCGCTCAAGCCCATGCCGCTATCCCGGGGATCACTCGCGTAGGGCCACCGTCCACATCGTCAGGCCTGCGTGGAGCCGCACGCCGCCCCGCAGGTCACGCAAGATCCCCCATCACTTCGAGGGTCCACACGACTAGTGTTGTCCAACATGAAGACCGCTATGCGCGCGACCGTGACGCACGATCGTGAGACGTGGGACGCCCGACTGATGCGGATGCTCAGCGGCCGCGACGCCAACGGGCGACCGTTGAGTTCAAAGGCTGTCGTCCTCGCGATCGACCCCGACGCTCGGACCTTGTACACACGTGGAGGGAGCGGCTGGAGCCCCGTCGCTCAGGTGCACGGCATCTCCGACGTGGAGTGGGCAGACCTGGAGCACCAGGACTGCACACAGGATGACCTCAGCGATGTCATCTCTGTGCGCGGGACCGAGGGATGGACGTTGTACGAGACGACGGATCTGGCCGACGACTCCGAGAGTGTAAGAGCGTTCTTCACCCGCCCCCTCGACTGACGTTCCGCGGGCGCAGCCATGGAACCCGGCGAGTTTCCGGGCTGCGCCCAGGAGGCGAACACGCCGAGCAACTCCGACCTTGACAGCATCGGCTGCGAGTAGGCCAACCACCCGATCTAGCAGGTCGGCTACCACTCGCTCGCGAGCATGGTGACCGAGCCCGATCGGGTGGGCGGTAGCCATCGTCCGACCATGTCGCTCGGAGCGTCCGACACGTAGAGAGCAGAGAGCGGGAGGCTCCCGCTCGGGGCGGGCTCGTACGAGACCTGGACCGCGTCGACCGTCGCGTCGAGGACGATGAAGCCGCCCACGGTCACCCAGAGCCTGTCAACCGTCGTCTCGATCACCGCGCCGGGAGTCATCGCGCCGCGCGACGTCCCGAGCATGCGAGGAGACAGCGTCCACCACCCCGCCGTCGCCAGCACGGCGGTCCGCATCGTCATCGAGGTGTGAAAGCCGTAGTAGGCACGCCCGGTCTCCCAGTCGACCGCGTCCGTTCCGGCCATCGCGCGCTGCGGTCCCCCACACCTCACGATCAGTGTCGAGGCGAACGGTCCGAGTGCGTGGCGATCCAGGCTGGGCATCCCGTGCAGGAGATCAAGGGTCGCGAGCGAGACCCGCGGGTTCACGTACCCGGGGACGGAGACCGTCGGCAGGACTCCGGATGCGATCAGCTTGGCACCGGCCGTCGAGCCGTGACCGACCTTGCGGATCGCCTCCCTCATCGAGACCGTGCCCGGCGCCTCCCATCGTGATCCCGAGATCTCGCGCCACACGCGGTGCGGCACGTCGGGCGCGGACATGCGGCAGAGGTTGACTGGCGGATTCGCGGGCGGCACGCCTCCATCATCCACGCCACGACGACGAACGCCACCCTCCGTTCGCGCAGCCAAGACGTTTCCTCCCCCTCGAACGACTGATCTGCCCTATAGCAGGTGCTAGACACGTGACCCACGTAAGCCATATTCTCGCTGCTCCGGGGAGATGCAGGGAACCAGGGGGACGAATGCGGCCAGAGACGGCAGTGTGCGGGCACGGGCGACGGCAGGCGGCGAGGTAGATGGCGATCTGCGATCACGTCGTGTTCCGTGGGTGGTGCGACTCGTGCGTGCAGGAACGACGTCACGACGAGCAGCGCTACTGGCACGAGCAGCAGATGAAGTCCGCAGAGTGGGCGCGGGAAGCCGAAGCGAAGTGGCGCGAGCAGGCGCGAGACCGTGCGAACGCGCGAGCCTTGCGCGCGGAACAGTCGGCGCGCACCAGCGGCGCGACCACGCGCTCGTCCGGCGGGACGAACTGGATGCTCTGGCTCGTCGTCATCGGAGCCTTCGTCGTCGTCGCGCTGGTCTACCTCGTCGTGCACGTGATCATGAACGCCCTCCCACTCATCGTCCTGGCCGGCCTCGCCGTCCTGGTCATCTGGCTCGTCGGTCGCTGGAGGGCCTCGCGCTCGGACCCAGCCGCAGGGAGGCCTGCAGCCGGGTGGTACGCCGACCCGAGGGGTACGAGCGGGCTTCGCTGGTGGGATGGCGCGCGCTGGACCGGGGCGACACGCGCTGACGCGGACCCCGCGGACCGTTTCGAGAACGGCGGTCCGCAGCGGCAGAGCGAGACCGGCTGATGGTCCGCCGCTACACGGTGCCGCTCCCCGTGCCGCACGACGTCGAGACAACTCTTCGGAGGATGCGAGCCGCCGAGTCGACTCCCGAGACTCGTCACGCGACCAACGTTTACATCGCGTCGCTTTGCCACGCGGGCTGGTCTCTGCGCTCGATCGCCAACGCGTTCGGAACGACCGTTCAGGCGGTCAACGCGAGGAAGTCGCGGGTGTCGGTCGAGGAGGTCATGTCCGACGTCCCTCGACCGGGCGACGGATCAGAGACGATGCGCAGACGTCGTCAGGTCGGCGACTCCGAGCGCGAGGAGATCCTTGAACTGCAGGCGCTCGTGCAGCCGCGCGCCCGCTCGATGCCGGTCCACTCGCCCCCGGTGCTGGCGAACTACAAGCTGGCCTGGATGTATCAGCGAGAGCTGGCCGCCGGATCTACGCTGCCGGACCTCGCGCGTGATCTCGGCACGTCGGTAGAGCGGATCGTCGCGCACCTGTACCGCTTCGGCTTCCATGCGATGAAGCGCGCACAAGGCCCTGCCGGCAGTCGGTGTTCCGAGTCCGCTCCACCTCCGCGCACGAGTGCACCGGAGCGATCCGGACGTCGGCGAGCGTGAGCGCCCCGGGGTCAACCAAGCAGGTCGAAAGCCGCGCGGTGTGGGTACTCGCTCGACGACCGGGACTTGCGCTGCCGTTCTAGGTCGTCATGCGCGGTGTGGCGGAGCTCAGCCCCCGAGAGGCGCCTAGCAAGTGGCGGCACGCCGACTCCAAGACGCCTTGACGAGCAGCGCCGCGAGTCTGGCTATCGCTGCGGGTTTTGCAGTAGCAGAGGAGCGAACGCTCAAGCATAAGTGGATTATGCAATAGTCTCGCGAGCCGCTCCGGCTCCGAAGGTCGCACTCTCGAATCGCGAGGCTGCGAGTAGGAGAGACCGACCAGAGTTCAGGGGGACGGGCGTGTTCAGTCAGTTGATGGCCAGCTTCGGGTCGTACGTCGCGCCAGTTCTCGTGGCCACCGCGACGGCGACCATCGTGGCCCTGCTCGCGGAACGGCACTTCGCACACGGCCGGGGATGGCTTCACCGAGGGTTCCTGGACGGTGCCGCGATCGGATCCGCGGCTGCGATCTACTTCCTCGCGCTCACGAAAAACCCGTCCAGCGCGATCGACCCCGCGATCGTCGACCTCGCCCCCGGGCTCCGTGCCGACCAGATTCCGACGACGCCCGAACGGGCCCTGAGCCTCGTCCCCTTCGGTGAGATCGGAGACTTGCTCTCCAACTCCGTCAGCGCCTCCGTCCCACTCTCCCAGATCGGCGGCAACGCGGTCCTGTTCCTTCCGCTCACACTCGCGCTCACGGCGCGGCTCCGACTCCCCGTAGCGCGCGGCGTGCTGGTCGGGATCGCTTCAGTGGTCCTCATCGAGGTGCTGCAGTTCGCCCTCGGGCTCGGTCGTGTCTCTTCCGTCGACGACGTCATCGTCGCGACGCCCGGGATCGTCCTCGGAGCGGTGCTTGGTCGGCTGCTCGGACGCCAGCGGAACTCGTCGAGCGGACCCACCCGGATCCGGACCTGAGACCTTCACGGCCGTAGGCCGACCAGAACCCGCCTTCGGCCGGAGCTCAGGCATTCTCGACCTCGGCGTACAGCTGTTCCGCGACCTCCAGGTGCTCGCGCGAGGCAGACTCCTCGCCCTCCTCCTCGAGCCGAAGACGTTCCTCCTGGACGAACTGCAGCAGCGCCGTCGTCAGCACGTAGTAGGTCGCGCTGTCGACCTCGAACGTCACGGAGCCTTTGCGCTGTGCCTCGGCAGCCGCGAGGACGCGGTCCAGGGCCGAGTGAGCCGCGTGCAGCGCCTCCACCACATTGACCTCCCACGGGGAGCCTCGGGAGGTCACCCACCAACCGGAGGTCGGCTCATCTCGCACCACGCCGTCGAGCTGAAGGAGTTGCAGTGCAGCACGCACAGCATCGAACGAAGTCGAGTAGTGAGTCATCAGGACGTGGACGCCGGGAAGCTTCTCCCCGGTGAACCACTCGCCAGCGTCGATGCGCGCACGAAGGTCTTCGGCAATCAACTCATGCAAGGCACCCATACGAGAATTATTCCCCGACCAGTCTCTAAATGCAAGAAACTTGGCGTCGATAAACGACCGATTGTCGACGCCTTCCACGGAGGCGCCGATTCAGTGCTGAATTGCGACGAGAACTCGCGTCGAGAATCAACGTCGAAAAACACTGTCGATAACGCGGTCGATAGAATAGAAGCGTGATCGTCTTCGGGTACGCCCGGGTGTCGACCAAGGACCAGAACCCGGACCACCAGGTCGACGCGCTACTACGCGCTGGCATCTCCCCCGACGACATCCACGTCGACCACGCCAGTGGCAGCCGAGCCTCCCGACCGGAGTTCGACATCCTCATGCGCCGGCTGCGAGAGGGCGACGTCATCGCGGTGACGCGACTCGACCGGCTGTCGCGATCGGTCCAGCACCTCATCAACCTGAGCGTCGAGCTCCGTGACCGTGGCATCGGCCTTCGAGTCCTCGAGCAGGGCATCGACACCTCGACCCCTGAGGGCAGGGCCATGTTCGGGATGCTCTCGGTCCTCGCGGAACTGCAGCGGGAGATCATCGTCGCCAACACGAGGGACGGACTGGAGGCCGCGAGAGCGAGGGGTCGGCGGGGCGGACGGAAGCGACGCCTCAGCATCGCCGAGGCCGAGATGGTCGCCACGTACTGGGAGCGGGGGGTCGGGGTGTCCGAGATCGCCCGACGCATTGGCGCACCACGCACGACGGTCTACGGCTACCTGCCGTCGTAGAACGGTCGCAGCCCCGCAGTCGCTGGACGGCGCACACCGACGGTCAGGCTGCCAAGGCGCCTTCCATGAACGGCCGGCCGACGCGACAATGGCATCGTGACCCTGACGGAGTTCTTGCTGGCCCGAATCGCGGAGCGGGAGGCGGCCGCTCTCGAGGATGCGGAGTACTGCAAGCGCGTGGATGCGGCGCCGCACCAGTACGGCCTGGCCGAACGCTACCGTGCGCGTCTACGCATCTACGAGACGGAACTTGCCCTTTGCGCCGACATGCGCAGTTTGGCCGAGCCAAGGCCGAGCCCTCATGCTGACGAGGACTTCGCGCAGCGTGTACTCGCCCGCATGTTCTTTGCCGAGCATCCGGATTACAACGAAACTTGGCGTCTCTGACTGCCCGCTCAGCCCGGCACAGGAAGGGGCCGAGCGCACGCCGCTGGTATGTCGCGATCAGCATATTCCGGCATCGGCCGGCGCGCGAAGAGATTGCTGCAGTGCCCGGCGATTATCGCCGCGGAATCGTGCCAGGTTTTGGGTCTCCACTCAGTAAGGGGACATTCATCGCGCCAGTCAAACCGCGGGTCGAGCCCCGCGTTGCGCTGTTTACCGTCGCTTACCAAGGCCCGGCAGGCCGCCACGGACCTCCTTAACCGAAGGTCTCGTACGAGATGTGGCCGCGTCCCGCTCGGCCGCGGCCCGAGCATCGGTATTCCTCCTACGTTGATCGAGGATCAGTTGCCGCCTTCTCTCAATCTCCGGATCAGGTGGGACTGGTGAGCTCGCTTCGGGGGCACCCTGCTTCGCGAGTTCGCGCAGTCGCTCGCAACTCCCACAGATTGGTCGGCCCTCAGCGCGAGAGACTTCGATCGCCACCTTATCGGTGAAGCGTTCGGCGTCGCCAGCAAACTCACCGCAGCGCGCCCGGCCGGGCGAGACTTGCTCGTGCAGCTTGCGCCCCGCTCGGAACCATTCTCGATCTCGCTGCACCATACGAATACGGTACCCTACCCGCCCACATCCACCAGTACGCGTGCGTTGACGGGCAGCTACCGGAATACTGGCTCTCTGGCACGCTTGGCTGCTCGGGGAGGCCGCTACTGACGCGCAGTTCGACTAACGATGCGGCGAAGGCGAGCCGGATTGCTGAGAAAGTCGAGGAGATAGAGCCACGCAACCAGTCCGAGTTCATGAGGAACACGGCCATCGTGTATGGCGAGCATCGTTGCGACTTCTTCGCGCTGCGCGGCCTTACTTCGGACTGTAGTGAAACCGTGGGTCGCATCCCGAAGCATGTCGACGTACTTTGCTGCCGCGTCGACGGCGGCAAGGGGTGGCTTGTCGCGCCGGAGTCGCACCCTCCCGTCCGGCTCGCGGATGAAGAACCCGTCCTGCACTTGCCGTAGGGCCTCCACACCGCGCCGTGCTGCGGGAAGGAGGATCTCGTGCGCGTCGCCAGGAATGGTGGTCTCAAGCTGGGTGAGCACAGCGAGCGCATGGGTGTGATTGAACATGGTCAGCAGGCTGAGCCCGTTTAGAGTCATCATGGTGTCCATGACCGTAAAGAATGCGGGCCGGCGCGCATGAGTGTCGTGGTAAGCGAGAAGTATCGAGTTCACTCGGCGAAAGACCTGCTCGACACTAAGGAGGTTCTGCAACGCGATCGTGGGCTGGAACTCATCGGCTAGGTTGGCGAAAGCGCCTGGGTCGGTGAGCACGCCGAACATCAAGTCGAGCTGCTCGGACCACCAGGTGATGGCGGCTTGCGGTGTGTTCGTCGCACCAAAGGGCGCAAAGGTCACGCCTTCTTCGGGGCCGACAGTAGTCAAGGTGCGAATGAGCTCGTTCTGGACTTCGCGCGTTCCAGATATCGGTCGGCCAAGGGAAAGAAGCACCGTTCCGTGCACTCTGTAGACCGGCAACGCCCAGATGCCAGGGCTCAGGGCAGCGAGGAGTGGGGCGACGTAGGCATCGATCACGTATACGCCGTCAGATAGTCCCCCTGAGGAGTCGAAGGCTCGACCGCCTTCAGCGTGTTGAGCCATTACGTGGCTGGGGTCGCCCTTGGAGAGGCGTTCGTCGTAGGAGACTCTGACGAGGACCGAGATGAGCTTGAAGCGGTGAACCAGGGCTTCGGATCTCCGGACCATGTGGACAGAGGCGTGCGGCAGCACGGTCGTTCCATCCTCGGAATAGACGATCGTCCGTAGCGCAGCTGCCGCTTCGAGGGTGCGCGTAGCGAGGTCGCGCTCGTTTGCGGTGGCCAACTGGACTCGAAGGTGGTAAAGCAGGGCGGGCAGGTCGTCGTCCACAGGCTCGGCCGGTATCCGTCCACGCGCTGCGAGTTCGGCAAGAATTGGTCGCTCGATCTTGGGATCGGCAAGGCTCGACGTCAGACCGGAGCCCGCCCCGGGCCGTCCACGTTCGTCCACGAGTACCGCGTTCTCGACCAGGTTCGGACGCGTGCGGCGATAGGCCTCGAACGTCTGGAGGTTCAAGCCCTTGCTCGCCGTGCGGGCGCGAAGTCTCGCGCGCTGGAGGTACTCCTTCGGCTTCCCGCCCCACATCCAGGACGGCACGACAACGGTGACCATGGTGGGACAGAGTGCCATGCGCCTCTGACACGTCCGTGAACCTGGCACGCCAGAGTTCCGGGCGGCGCGTGGCCGCGTCGGCCAGCGTCGCCACGAACACATCAACCGTCCACGACGATCCCGCTCGTCGGGAGCATTGAGCCTCCTGGCAGCATTCGTCGAGCCACCGAACAGAAGAGCAGGGCTTGCTCGCTCGGCCGTCATTGCTTCCGAACGTGTCGTCTCGGCGAGAATGACGAGCTGAGCCCATGGGGATGGCCGCCATCCCGCCGAAGCGATCACGCAGGGTCATGTTGCACCTCGTGGCCAGCAGGAGCCTGGGCTCAGGGACACGTGGGCTCAACGACGGTCCGCGCCTTGTCAGACCCGAGTGCCATCCTCGTTGATGTGTCCATGCGACACGGTCAGGTCGGACCGGCAAGGAGGTCATCATGATTCCGACTGTGGCAAACCTGGACAGCTGGCAGGCGATCGACGCGGCGATCCGATGGGCCGCGCCGGACGCCCGGGCTGTCCTTGTGGGGGCGAACCGCGACGAGAGCGAGGTGCGGATCCCCACCGAGCCCGGGATCTACCACTTCGTGGCCCCGGACCACGAATTCCCGAGCCCGACTCCCGCACCGCCGACGAGCACGCTCTACGTCGGGGAGGCGCTCGACCTACGCCGACGGGTCATGGGCACCGAGCTCCGGGGCACCCACGAGGTAGCGACCGCTGCCGACCTGTTCGACGTCGAGTGCAACGTCGTCGACCTCTTCCGCGGGCTCGGCGCGTACGGAGCGGTCGTGACCGCCTACCCGCTGCCTGGATGGACGAAGACAGCGCTCAAGGAACTCGAGGCATTCGTGATCCTCGCGCACTTCCAGCGCTACTTCCTGCTCCCCAACTACAACTCGGGGGTCTGGGAGTTCGGCCGCGACTCGGCGCGCGGATGCGCGTGGCACGCGATGCGTGATCTCGTCGCAGGTCGCAACGCGCTGCTCGCTGGCAGCGATCTCTCAGCACGGACTCCCGAGGCCGACCGCCTCCGCGAGCTGCTCGTGCACGCATAGCGAACTCACCCGGCCGAGCGCCGCCACCGGATCGTCACGACCTCGACGACCCGGTGGCGGCGCTCTGCTGGAACATCCGCTCGACGGCGCGCCTCACGTCGTCGACCGACTCCATAGCGATCCTCAGCGACTCCCTGATCACGACGTTCTCGGACACGTTCATCTCCTCCGCGAGCTCGGCGATCTGAACGAAGGTCGCGTCCTCGACGATCGTCTGCACCCGACGCGGGGAGTGAAGGATGCCGTGCGGCGCCCTTCGCCGGCCCGGGGCACCCGATCGCATCCTTCCCCGACGGTAGCCAGGGAGCTCCGGATCGACGCCCGGAAGTTCGTCCAGCAAGGAAGTCATCTCCGCCTCCTGAATATAGGAATTCCGCATTCTCTAGTAGCGATTCTAATTCTAGTAGACGCTGCTCTATTCGCCTTCTAGAGTAGTTATTATCGAGAGCAATTCTTCGAGGCGAGAGAGGAAATGCAAGATGGTATCCGAGCTGAACTACATGCGACTGTTCATGGACCTCGATACGTCCCATTACCCGGAGATGGCCCCGCCCTCGGACTTCGATCCCGGCCCTCCCGGCGCGACAGCCATGAAGCCGTGCGGCAGCTGGTGGTGCGAGGACTCCGCGGCTACTCATCTCGACCGGCCTCGGTGCGTACCGTGCGAGGAGATGCTCGTCGCCACGATGGCGGGCGCGGAGGTCGACGTCCGGATCGCACTCGGGCTCGACGTCGACGACGACCTGACCGAGGCCGACGCGTGGGTGGACGTCCGCGCCCGATACCTGACGCTCCTGGCACGCGAGGTGGAGTCGATCCTCACGGAGGGGGCTCGGCGACGCTACCGGATCGACGTACGAGAGTTTCAGCTTCCGCTCGAGCGGAGGGCGTACTTCAACATCGACGATCTGACGGTCAACGCGGAGATCGACGCCCGAGTGCGTCGACACATCCCGCCGGATGAGGAGCTGCGCCCCGGCGATCGGCTCATCTTGGCGTCGCGCTACGAGGAACTGGTCGAGGAGCGCGTCAGGGCACTCTGCGACGACGTGCGCCGCCAGGAGTACCTCGACGCGCAGGGCAACTCGTTCGTGGAGGTCCCCGACGAGACCTCGTTCACCGACCGGCCGCGAGTGCTCCGGCTCGTCGTCGACGAGGAGGGCTGAGTCGGTGCGCCGCCCCCCGACGCGGCGACCGGACGCTGGCTACGCTGGAACTCAAGATCTGGTCATCGGCGTGATCGTGACCGTCGTGGTGATGGCCATCGCGGTGGCCTGGCTGTCCAGGACGGTCGGGGCCTCTGCCGCGAGCCAGGTCCAGAACCAGCAGCAGTCGGGCATCTCCGGTGCCCTCAAGCAGATGTCCCGCGAGATCGGCGCGGCAGATCCTCTGCTCCTCGCGGAGCCCTCCCAGGTCATCACGCAGACGGTGCGTGACGGAGAGTGCGTCGGCTTCCGCTACCTGCTGACCGGGGCCGGGGACCAGCGATCCCTGATCACGCAGAGCATGGGGTCCGGCGAGCCGACCTGCGACGACGGCCCCATCCCGAGCGACCCCACGTCCTGGCCCGCTCCGCCGACCCCGAACCCCGAGGGCAACGCCGTCAGCAACGGGTCGTCCACGGTGCTGGTCAACCGGGTGGCCCCGGACTCCGACGGCGTCCCGCTGTTCGGCTACTACACGGCCGACCAGGAGGTCTGGGACCCAGCGGCCGGCCCGCAGGCCATCGCGCGCGTGGACATGGTCATCACGGCCTACACGGTCCGTGACGGGTACGTGACCCTGACGACGACGGCAGTCCCCAGGAACGGGACGCCCGGCTCCGGCGTGGTCGAAGAACTCCCTCCGCCTCGCTGCCCCTCCGTCACGTCGTCCGTCGCTGGCGGTGCCGTAGCCCTGTCCTGGACCCCGATCGACGGCGCCACGCAGTACACCATCGTCCGGACCCAGGGGAACTCGGTCACCCTGAATCAGACCATCCCCGCCACGGACTCCCCGTCGTGGACCGACTCGCAGACCATCGAGTCCCTCCCCGGCGTCCTGACGTACACGGTCTCCGCGATCACCCCGTCCGGAGCGTCCGCGGCCTGCACGCCTGTCGTGGTCTCCGACCAGCTGGCTCCGCCGAACCTCCAGGTCCAGGTCCAGCCCGGGCCGGCTCCGTCCACGACCGTGGGCGCCGCCGGGTGGGACGGCAACCGAGGCGGGGAGCAGCCAGCCACGACGCCGTCGTACGTCATCCGCTGGGGCTCCGGCGCCGCAGGTACCGCTCCCGTAGCCCGTGCGTCCGGCTACCAGGTCCAGATGTGGGAGATCAACCCGGACTCCGGCAACGAGGTCTCCGGGGCCTGGAGGACCGTCCCCGGCACCGAGGGCGCGAACACGAACCCGAACCTCACCAGCGTGACCGTCTCGAACATCGACGGCGTCCTCTGGAACCGGGAGTTCAAGTTCCGCGTCCAGGCCCTCGGCTCGACCGGCGCCTCTCCCTGGACGACGGTCGAGTCCAACTCCGGCGGCTACGCGACCGGCCAGTCCGGGAAGGACACGGCCAACCGCGGGATCAAGACCTACCCGGCGTCCCCGGAGATCGCGGTCACGACGACGGGCAACGGGGTCAACCAGGTCTCCTGGACCGCTCCCGCCCCGGGCGTCACGTACCAGCTCCAGGCTCGCATCGTCGATGCCAACGGCGCTCAGGCCTGGGCGGACGCGACCAGGACGCAGTCCCTGTCGTACACCCACACCGGCCGGCCAGCAGGAGTCTGGACGGAGTACCGGGTCCGTGCCTGCAACGCGATCCCGTACCCGGCAGCGACGCCTCAGTCCTGCGGTCCCTACTCGCGGTACTTCCGTTCCGCGCAGCCCGCCCAGCTCACGGCCTCCAACATCTCCGTGAGCAATAACGGGGGCTGGGGCACGAACACGGTCTCCTGGCACCTGGGCACCGCACAGGTCGCGGACTCCTTCGACGTCGCCGTCCGGAACACGTCCACCGGCGCGTCCTGGTCCACGATCTGGGGCGGCACGACCGCTCGGCAGGCGAACGAGGGGAACAAGCGGCGCGGCGACTTCGCCCAGTACCAGTACCGGTCGTACATCGACGCCTCCGGCCCGCGAGAGGTCGGCGGGGGCTGGTCGAACTGGTCCGGTGCCACCGCTCAGGCATGGCACCGTCCGAACGCCCCGACCTGCAGCGCGACGACGACCTGGAACTCCGTCACTCTCAGCGCCAACACCGGGTCCGTCTACATGAACCCGGCAGCGGCAGCGTCGTGGGAGGTCCGGTTCCAGGGCATCACCGGGGCGTCCGGCACGACCTGGACGGACCCGAACCCGAGGATCGACCCGCTCACGACGTACTCCGGCGTGGCACGAGCCGGGAACCAGGCAGGCTGGAGCGAGTGGGGCCCTGACTGCGCCCCGACCACCCCGGCACCTCCGATCCCGGGCCTTCCCGCGTTCGGTGCAGGGGCCACGTTCGGCCAGGCCCAGCCCGGCAACGACATCGACTACATGTCCATCGCGGGCATCCAGGTCAACTTCGGGGTCTCCGAGGCCGCTACCCGGTACGACGTGGGCTGGCGGTACCGCTTCCTTGACTCGGGCGGCTGGTCCGGCTGGAACCCGAGCAGCAGTCCCGGCGCCATGGCAGGCGATACGGCCATCGTCGGCGGGTGCGTCTTCAGCAGCTCTGAAGGCGTCGGGTCGCCCCAGGTCCGCGTTCGCGGCGTGAACTTGACCGGTGCTGGCCCCTGGCGGACGTACGACGCGCGTGCCGTGCCGTCGCCGGGCTGCTGGTAGGACGCAGCGGTCGATTCCCGATCCCGTAAACAGGAGGTTCCACTCATGAAGCGCATGCCCGTCACCGCCGCCACGATCGCCGCTGTCGCGTCCGTCGCTGTGGGTTGCACGTCCACCGGCCCCGTCGACCCTGGACCCACGGCGTCGGACACCGGTCCGGAATACACCGACGTCGCCGCGGGCGCCGAGATCACGGCCGAGCAGGCGGAACTCCTCCCTCCCGGTCAGCGGGCCTATGAGCTGCAGGACGGCCGCCTCGTTGTGATCGACGAGGAGAATCGGACCCCGGACGCGGTGGTCGATGATCTGCTCAACGAGGGCCTCGCTGTACCGGCATCGCTACCCGAGGACGCGACCGACCTCGAAGCCGTCTACACGGCGCACGCGGCCAGCTCGGACTTCATTGCCGAGATGCGCGAGCGGGGCGTGGAGGGGGTCTACGTGCTCCGGCCGACGGTCGCGACGTGCGACGGGAGCCACGACTCCGAGGCAGTACCGGGCTGGATGGGATCCGAGCGCCGGGTGTCCAGGGACGGCGAGACGGTATGCCAGTTCTGGCCCGGGGCCGTGGAAGGGGCGATCCAGGGCGCGCGCGACTTCATCGCCGAGGACCTCGGGGAGGACGTCTCTGAGTGGACCATCCTCGTCCTCGACGGGGAACACTCGCAGACCTACCAGCCCTGATCGCTCACCCGTCCTCGCTGGCAACCTCACGCCCGGCAGCGGCGACGGCGTCAGCAAGCTCGACGTACGGGGTCGGACCTCCAGCGCGCTCCGTAACCCAGGTCAGCGGCATCGAGGCGCCAGCGCGTTCGACGACGTCCCGTCGCGGGAGCACGTGGAGCTCCCACTGCCCTGCGGAACTGACAGACACGCAACTACGCTCACCCACATGAGCGACCCCGTGACCCCCGCCGACCTCGAGCGCGAACTCGGCGTCTCCGCGAGGAAGATCCGCGACGTCCTGCGCGCCGAGTACGGACTACTCGCCGAGCGAGGTGATACCCGCTGGGAGCTAACTGCCGAGCAGGCCGACAGCGTGCGGCGAGCCCTCGGTCGTGGCTGACCGCCCAGTCACTCCCGGCGACCTCGCCCGCGAGTTCGGGATCTCAGCATCTGTAGTGCGACGCTGGCTGCGCGCCAACGCGATCAGGCTCGAGGTTGTTTGGGAGATCGACGACGAGACCGCCGCTGCCGCGCGCGCCCACTTCACAGCCACAGCGGCCGTTCGAGATCACGTCCCCGGAACGTGCACGGTCGACGGATGCGACCGCACCGCTCGTGGCCGCGACTGGTGCAAGATGCACTACGACCGGTGGTACCGAACCGGGAGCACCGAACTGACCCCACGCGGCGCTCATCAGGTCGCCAAGACTCACTGTCCAGCCGGCCACCCCTACGACGAGCACAACACTGTGGTCTACGCAGACGGTCGGCGCCGCTGCCGAGTCTGCCGTCGCGGACATCCCTGACGTACGACAGGTCGGCCCCAGGGCACCATTGACCTATGCCCTCACCCAAGCGAGAACCTGCGGACAGGCACGACGTCACCGTGAAGAACGTCCACCCGGCGGCGCTCGCCCACGCCCTGCGCATCGCCGACGGAGACCGGTCACGCCTCCGCTTCCACGACGACGGGACCGTCACGGTCGAGAACGCGGCTCGCGTCGCCCGACGTCCAACCCGCTGAGCGGCCTACGCTTCGGACCATGAGCGACATGATCGACGCGCCCGGGCTCGTGTGGGTCAAGGATCCGATCGATCCGGAGACCGGCCTCCCCAACGGCGATAGGCCTACCAAGCGACACCACGAGGACTGCTGGCACTGGTACCACGACGACCGCGGGAACCTCATCGGCCCGGCACCCTATCGAGCCAGCGAGGAACAGATGCATACGCTCGATCCCTGCACCAGTTGCGCGGGCTCACAGAGCCGCGGAGGAAGCGGAGGACGGACCCTCCTCCGGGAAACGACTGACCAGTGCCCCGTGTGCCATCAGATCCGGTCGCTCTCGGGAGCCTGCGACTGCGACTGACGTCGGAACCTACTCGACGAGCATCCAGACGCGCTGCAGCGGAAGCCGTGACTGGACGTCGTCGGGCAGCCGGTCGTAGACCCTCATCACGGCGTCCACGACCTCGTCTGCCGTCCACGCTCGGATTCGGAACTGCTGCTTGTAGACGGAGTCGCGGGCCTGCTTGCTCAGGCCGCCCCACGCCACGAGCAGGCCGTGATCGGCGTCCTGCTCGTGCACCACGCCACTGAGGTCTCGCACGACGCTGTCCGAGATCTGGGCGCCGGACTTCACCTGCACGACGACCTTGGGGGACTCCATGCCCAGGACACCGCGCCCGGCGATGATGTCGATGCCCCGATCCGCCCCGATCGCCGACTTCCGGCAGGTGAACCCCTCCGCCTCGAGGATCGCGAGCACGAGCTGCTCCAGTCCGTCACCGACGAACTCCTCCGCGATCCGAGTCATGATCCGGTCTCGTGCCACCTGCACGATGTCGGTCTGAGCCTCGGGGTCGTCCACCGAGTCGTCGTCCTGCGCGGCCGCCACGACAGGACTCTCAGCGACGCTCCCGAGCTGCCCGGGATCCGTGCCCGTCGCGAGCAGCGCCTCCAACCGAGCCACGGAGTTGTGACGTGACGGCGCGTACACGGTCAGCACGCTCCCGAGCGTGTACAGCAGGTCCTGCTTCACCGCGCTGCGCGGCAGGTCGGTTCGCTGCCAGTCGACCCGCACGACGTGACGACGATCCGGTGCCTCGTCCGCCAGGTACTCGTAGCCGCCGGTCACCCGCCCGAACGCGACCGTCCCATCCTTCGCCGGGAGGACCATCAGGTGCCCTGGCTGGATCCGATGACGCAGCGCGAACAACTGTCCCGTGTAGTTCGTGACCGTGCCGGGCTTGGCGTCACCGTAGGCGTCCGCGACCAGCTTCCCGACGTGCTGGCGCGTCTCGCAGCCCGTCAGGTCCGGCACCTCCGGCCATCCACCTCCCGAGAGCCCGTTCTCCAGGGACCACGCCTCGCGCTCCCCGTACTTGCCCTCACGCACAACCCACGCCATCGTCATCGCGCCACCTCCGCGCACACGATGGCACGAATCTGCAGATCATGACGAGTTCGAGACCCGAAGAGGACCGCCCCGAGGCGCCGGTCGTGGCGGGACTGGTGGCTGCGCCGCGCAGCCCCGGCACCCGATACCGGTCCGTGGATCGGCAACGACTACACGTAGACGACCAGTAGCGTCCCGATGATCGCTGCCACTGCGGCCACTAGTTCAACGAGTGCCCCCTCCCGCTCCGGGACGTTGCTCGGATTCCGGTGCTTCTCCACCACCAGGCCGACCAGCACGGTCGCACCGAGCAGTGTTGCAGTCGCGCCGACCCTCGCGAGCACGTCGCCCAGCGCCGTCGTCCCGTTCACGCAGAGATCGATGGCCTCGCCGTCTTGGGTAGCCGCCTTGACCACGGCGCAGTTTTCTACCCTGCTCGGCATCCCAAGGAAGAGCATCGGACCTCCGAGCACGACGGCCAGGGTCAGCACGAGATGGAGGCCCCGACTTGACTGCGGAGTTCGCTGGGAGCTTGCAGCGATCTGGCGTCTGCCGTTTCGCCGCGGCCCAACGACGCCTACCAAGACGAGCAGAGCAACGGCGACCCATCCTCGAAGTACCCGCACGATCTGACCTCCTCTCCGGGCGCTGTCCGAGCAGCGACTCCCCTGGCGGAAGGCTCCCATAGCGCTTGATTCATGCAGCGCTCGCTGCCGAGCATGGAACATGCCCAGTTGTACTGTCTGAACCATGGCGAACAGTTTCACCGCAACTGCCGGTCCGCCGCCGCAGACTGACCGCTGGGGCAAGTGGTGGTGTGCGTGCACGTGCGGCTGGAAGCAGTCCGTCGCCGGGACGACTGACCGCTCACGCAGGGCCGCCGAGAACTGGGCGAGGTCGCACCTAAAGGAGAAACACGGCGCGAGTGATCTCATCGAGAAGGCACGCGGCAAGACTCTCAGCGCGCAAGGCTATGACCAGCGGCTCATGACCAAGGATGAGGCTCGCGAGTTCGTCGACCGGGTCCGGGCGGTCTCACCGCACCATGGGTCGTCGTCGAGGCCTGGGCCGCGGGTCAGGGAGATGCCCGCCACCCTGTGGACGTGCGCCGCGTGGCTCACGGCATCCGGGTTGGCGTCCATCCCCTTGGAGTCGGTGTCCGAGCCGCGCCCGGGGCCGATCTTGCACCTCTTCCTCTTGGTGTTCTTTGGCGGAGCATTGCTGCTCTGCGTCGTGGGTATTCGCGAGGCGCGCCGCTGGCGACTTCGGCAGGTCCCCGCGTATCTCGAATCGATCGGGTTCTTTGGGCGAGATGCGTACAAGTGGAGTCCCCCCAGAGGCACGGACTCGGACATGTCCAAGTCGAAGCGCCAGATGCAGCACGAGTGGTATGGCGATCGCCGCGGCCTGAACTGGCGAGATCGTGAGCGAGCGGAGACGTCAGATCTCGACGCCGAGACCTACATCAGCAACGTCCTCGAGGACGATAAGGACTGACCTTGCGCGCAGCCCAGGAGCACCCGGCCACGATCCACGACCCGCACTCCGCAACATCGCGGCCTTCTGCCACGACAATTGGAGACACTCGCTAGTCGCGAGAGCAGATGGGGTAGCAGGAGACCCGCGAGGGGACCATCAGCGCCCGCTGACGTCGTTCGCGCGTCGACGTACGTAAAGACGACCTGCGGCCCTCTGATGGGCTCTGGCGAGTTCCGCCTCACTCTGCTGCTCTGGCCAGGAGGTGGCCCTCCACGCGGTCCGCATTCGGGCCCGGCTTCGGTTCTGCAGCATCGAGGGCGACCGCGAGAGGTCGCTCGGTGGCATCGAAGAGCTGGAGGAGGGGCGCAGGCTCAGCGGCAGTCGTCACAACGACTCTTCGTATCAGACCTCCGAGGAAGCAAGCGAGTTTCCGACGGCCAGATCCGATGCGACCTCCGCGCGCACACACCCTCGCTGGATGAGGAGGTCACTCGTCCTCACTTAGAGGCAGGTCGAGGCCCATGACCTCGCCCAGCAGACCGGTCACCAACGACGCCGCGGATCGCCCGCGCCGCTTCCACCTGAGGCGCCTCCGATCGGCGTCTGACATGAGCATGGCGGCGTCCCTGACCTCGCAGTAGAGGGTCTCCGCAACCGCCCGCTCATCGCGCCCTCTGACGATCACCACAAGGGCGCCGACGAGGCCCACCGCGAGGGCAAGCACACCCCCGAACTTGAGGCCCGCCTCAAGGTCCGCTCGGGTCATCCAGAGGACCCCCGTCAGCACCGCTGCAGCGATCAGCAGGGTGTTCCTCAAACGCTTCCGAGAGGCTGCCTTGAGGTAGGCATCTCTGCGGGCCAGCCAGCGCACGCCATCGTCGTTGAGGGACCCCTCCGAAGTGAACATCAGGAGGTCCGGCTTGAGGGTCACCTTCGGATCCTCGTGGACCTCCCGCAGCGCGACAAGGTTGAGGTGGGTGAAGTTCCTCAGCGGGAGTCCGGCGCCACGGTCCGACTCTGACGCCTTCCCGTCGCTACTAGTAGCAGGAGATATCTCCAGGTACCCGCCAGCGCACTACTCTCTCGCCTCCTCTCCAGATTCCTCTATCTGTAAATGCCCATCTGGAGGCGAGTCGCGGATCTCATCCGCGTCGCTGCCGCGCCGCTCACGATCCGGTCTGCGGTATGACATCCGCATCGCTCCGCGATGCATGACGGACCGGCCCCCGCCGCGCCTGCAGCGCGGGCGTTCCGGCGCCGCAGGCGGGCGCCTCTTCTCTCGCCTCAGACAGATCCAGACGAGAGACAGAGCCGCCCGCCGCGATCGCCTCCTCGGGGCCACGGCACGCCCACCAGAAGAGAGCCGACATCTCTCTGCGCGCGGGCGAGGCACGGCGCTGCGAGCGGGCCCTGCGGCGACGCTGATGCGGGGCTGCTGCGGGGGCTGGACGGCGTCGGCGAGCGGACCCGAGACATGCACCGACCGCTACGTCTGGGTGTTCGTGAGGTGGCGCCCGATGTACCCGACACAGACGAGGCCGCTGCCGGCAGTGTCGTCGAGGTAGTAGAGGCGGGGGTCGTGCCGCGCGATGCGTGCAAGCTTGAAGTGGGCGCGCATCGTGGCAAACCCGGTCGGCGAGACCTGTTCAGGTACAGGCAGCTTCCGCTCCTCGCCGTACCGCTCCATGGTGGTACCGGTCTCGGTGGGCGCATGCCGGTTGTGCGGGAACATGCGGTAGCCCATGGGCTGCTCCTCCAGGTACTGCTGGACGCCTCCCGTTGCGACGCCGTCGGCACGTGCCCTGACGAAGTCCACCAGCGCCATGAGTGCCTGCCACGTCGGTAGGAGCGCCTTGCTTGCATGGTCGATCTCCTGGAGCCCGAGGACGGTGTCCTCGTCGCAACGGACGGCGACTCCTCGTTCCTCAAGGCTCGGAAGCCGCTCGACCAGCTCCACGTAGGAGGCAGGCGCAGGGTCCTGCTCGTCGGGGTCCACACCGTAGGCGAGGTCAGCCCGCTCCAGCTTCACCAGCTGGCTGCCGAGCCAGGCGATCCGCCGTTGCTGCACCTCGACGGTCTCCTGCAGCTCAAGGACGTCGGTCTGTTCCTCGATGAGGTCCTCCTTCCGGCGCTCGACGTCCAGCCGGAGTGCATCGACCTGCTCCTGGAGGGCCTCCATGCGGCTGGAGACCTGCTCCATCGCCTCTGACGAGGGTCCTGAGGTCGCTCGGTCGAGGACCTCCAGGAGGGTGGCCTCGTCGAGGTCCTTCACGCCGAGCGTCTCCCGCACCCGTCGAAGCTCCGCGAGGTGTCGGTCGGCCTCGGTCGCCTCTGCCGTGGGTGCAGGAACGGACGGAGGCGGAGGCGGCCCCGGAGTCCTCGCAGGGCGCGCCGAGTCCCGCATGGCCGAGGTGACGGCAGCGGTCTCCAGACGCTCGAACGTGCGCCGCCAGGAGGCGAGCTCGGGCGGCGTGGGCCGGGACGCTCCGATCTGCCGAGCGACCCCGCCGAGGAGGGACTTGAGGTACCCCGTCTTGACGTTGCCGAGCCTGGCGGTCCCGAGGATGCGGTTGGCTCGCGCCTCCGCCGTCCGCGAGAGGTCGATGCCGGGAAGGTACGTGCGGACGGTCCACGGCGGGGCCTCCCACGCCCTGCCCACGACGCGGGAGAAGTCGGCGGTCGCGCCGGGGTCGAGGACGATGACGTGCCCGAGTCCGACAACCTGGTCGGTCCACTTCCCGACAAGGTCGGCGAAGCGGTCGTACGGCAGCCGGTCGTCGGTCCCGGCGATGAGGCAGACACCGTGGCGGCGAGGATGCTCGAGGAGCTCCCTTACCTCCTCGATGCCGCTCACGTGCACCCTGCGGGGGGCGACGCTCAGTTCGGCAGGACCGTCCGCGAGCGGGAGCGAGGCGAGGAGGAACCGCGCGAGGTTGGGGGTCGCAACGTAGTTGCCCATGTCGTTAAGCACGTCGAGGGAGACCCACCCGTCGGAGGGCCCCTCGACCGAGGTAAGCCTGGTCCTGAAGCGACCGGCCTCGTTCCGCTCCTCCATGACGAGCCGGAAGGCACGCGCGCCGCTCGACTCGTGATGACGTACGTCCAGCCGACGGCCGTCGGGGTGGTGGAGCGTCCCGGTCCAGCTGAGGTCGACGTCCCAGTCCTTCTTCTCGCGCAGCCAGGTCCGGGTCTGGTCGATGACCGTCTTCAGCAGCCCGTCCACGGAGGAGTCGGCAGTCCAGAAGGCTCGGTAGTCGCGGCTACCCGGAGCCGCTCTCTCGACTCCCCTGACGAGATCCGTGCTCGCCGCCGTATCCACCCTGCTCTGCGTCCCCACTGACATGCCGAGAGGATGCCACCTTCCGGACGCTCTGGGGTCGACGACGACGGGTGAAATGGCTGTCGACGTCCTCAAGACCCCCATGGTGGTGCCCGAGGCCGTGCGCGTCGCCCGCGAGTCGTCGATGGCTGCAGTGACACCTCTATGGGATCGTGTCGCCACGAGCACGGACGACCGAGGGGGACGTAGCCGGATGCCGTCGAGCAGTGACCCAGCGCCCAGCGAGGAAGCGTGGGTGGCAGGTGCCAACCTGCACCTGAACGCACGCAAGGCGCGCTACGGAGTCGCGTACCTCCGTGCGATCGCAAGCCAGGCTGGCTGGAGCCTCCAGGAGACCTCGCCGGACGAGGACACGGAGGCAGTCGATGCGACGCTGGGCTTCGTGGAGGGATCGGTGCTGGTGCAGGTGAAGTGCGGAACACGCGAGCTTCGGAACGGGCACGTTCGCGTTCCGGTGACGGACGAGTGGGTCCGCAAGTGGAGCAACAAACTGCTCCCCGCGTACCTGGTGTACGTCCGGGTGCCGTCAGACCCACGGAGTTGGTGCACACCGGGTGACCGGTTCACGAGCCACGCCGCGCTCGGCTACTGGGCGCCAGTCAACAACGTCGCGCTGGGACCGTCGGTCGAGGTCTCGACCCGGCTGACGGCGGAGACCCTTCCGCAGTGGCGCTCGGACTTCCTCGGTCGCTTCCAGGGCGGGAGCGCCGCATGAGGATCGGGAGCATCGGAACCGAGAGCACGGTCGAGCGCGCTCTCCGCGAGTACCTCGACGCCCAGGGCTGGCGCCCGTCCGGGAACCCGGGGCCGTACGGCGACCTCTGGGCACGCCCGAACACGAGCATGATGATCCCGGTCCCCCACGACATCCGGTACGGCAGCGACGAGTGGGACTCGATCGTCGGACGCCTGGCCGACGTAGACCGCCTGCCACCGGCCACTGTCGCCTTCAAGATCACGCACTGGTCGATCGACGTGGCGCACGCACGTGCTGCCAACGACATCGTGATCGACGACACGATCCCCTTGGCGGCGGGGACGCAACTCCTCAACTCCTCCTGGCGGATGCTCCGAGCCGTGGCGACGACCGCTCGGGGACCGAAACCCCAGATCAAGGGCAATTACAGCCGCCTGGGTGACCTGACGATCGCGCACGCGCGCATGGCGCACACCCAGCGCGGGTCATACGTCATCCCCATCCTTCTGCCCTTGACCGATGTACCAGAGACGAAGGATCAGCACGCCCTGGAGGGCATGGAGCACGTCGCTCCGGAGCCCGAGGAGCGGCGGGTCATGCGGACGTTCGCCGAGTCGCTGAACATGATCGACCGCGTCGCCGTCCAGCCAGACCGGATGCCGACCGGAGAACAGGTCATGCAACTCGTCAACGCCGGCGTGAGCCGCGAGTTCGCGAGGGCCCTCTCGGAGCTGCTGCAAGAGGATGCTGTGTCGACCTTCTCGACGACCTTCGACTGGGCGCCTTCGATCGAGGCGCCCGGATCGGTTCCGACGGCGGTCGAGATACCGTCCGCTGCGGCCGAGGTGGTCGAGCGTGTCGCGAGCCGTCTCCTGAGCCCGACCAAGAAGCCCGGCACCGAGGTGCTGATAGGACCGCTGATCGGGATCCGCCGGGAGTCGGACGACACGTTCTGGGAGCTGCAGATCCAGGCCGTCAGACACTCGCGGCCAGCCGAGATCTGGGTGACCGTCCCGATGAGCGTCGGGGAGCTCGCGACGGAGTGGATGCGGCGTCGGGAGACGGTCGTGGTCTACGGCAACGTGGAGCGGGGCGCGGGAAACCACCTGCGAGTCGTACGGCCGCAGTCTGTGATGCCGCTCAACGAGTCGATGCTCTCGTCTGACTAGAGCCCGAGGTCCTCCCCATCCCTTGCGCAGACCATCGGCTCCGCACGAGCGAGAGGACGGGTGAACATTCGGTTCCCCGCGACCTACTAGCGGGAAGCGTATGGGAGCATCGGCAACGTGACGGAAGACCCGCGCGCGCGACGGCGTTCCAAACTAGCCCTGGCCATCAGCGGGACGAGCCTTGCGATCGCCGCTGTCTCCTTCGCGATCTCAGTCTGGCCAGAACCCCCTCTGACAGGCGGGGCAGACGACGTGATCGCTGGCACTGTGCCGGCACCAGGAACACCGAGCAATCAACTAGGTTGGAGCGACTCTGTGGGAGGTCGCGAGGCTGTTCCCTACGCGGGAACGACCGCTACCTCGTCACACCCATACTTCAACTCGTTCGTCGACGTTCCGGGTCAACCTGGTGCCGGTGGCGATGAACGGAGGTACATGGGTGCCTCCACGTTCGATGACGAGAATGCGGATCCGTGGGCTGCAGAGCACTTTCTGAGTCGAGATGTGTCGACACAGATTGGCTCGCTTGTACGGGTGCGCATCTACATTCACAACAACGCCGCACCACAACCCGACTGCTCTGCCCTCGAAGGCGAGACGGTAGCCGAGAACGCGAGGGTCAGATTGGCAATCTGGTCCTCGCAAGACGGGAAGCACCACACCGTGCGGTCGTGGATAAGCGCCAACAACGCCGAGCCACGCTGGATTACGGACGCAATCGCGGTCCGGACCGATCCCGCCAGACTCGTACCCGACCTTGAGCAATCCGCGAGCTACATGCAGATCCCGCAGGGCTACGAAAACAGAATCGTATCAGACGAGATTCTCGACTCGGGTGGCACGCAATTGGGTGTAGCGGGACTGGTCGGCGCCTGCTGGGAGAACCGGCAGTGGATTGGAATCCCATTACGCGTAGAGGCGCCGTAATCGCATGGCCATGATGCAAAAGCTTCCACCTGGCGCGGGTGGCACCCGTTCGAGGCATGGTCGGCGTTGCGCCTGAGCCCGGCTACTGCCACGATTCGCCTATGTCGGCACGCGAAAAGTCGCGGGATCACCCTGCATGGACCGCCGTCCAACGAGTTGCCCTGCTGGTAGGCCTCGTGGGCGGCTCCCTCGCCCTGTACCAGTTCGTCCGGGAAACTTGGTTTCCGCCAGAGACAGCGCCCTACATCGGCGAACTTGACGGACTGGCCCCCGCCTCTGCGGTTGGATGGGGCGAGGCCAGTGCCTACCTCGGGTGGAGCGACGCCGCGAATGGGCGCGAAGCAGTCCCATACAAGGCAGAGGACACCGTCGGGACAGACGGAGTGGTCTTGAACGCCATCTCCGGGGTGCCGAGCCAAGGGGACGAACGGAAATTCGTAAGAGTAAAGGCAGTGGATGGAGACAATTCCGACCGAAATACGGGCTGGAGTAGGGATGTAGTTGCAGACGTAGGCGGGCGCCTCGAGGTCAGGATCGTGGCAAGCAATAGCGCAAATCCTCACAGCAGCAATTGCAGCGACCTAAGCGGTGTTCGGGTTGCGGAGGATGTCCGCCTGCATCTCAAGACGTGGTCGGACGAGACGGGTACGTACCACACAGTTCGCGCTTGGCTTACTTCCACCAACTCGGATCCCAGTTGGGTGACCGACGCAGTCGTGGTCCGATCTCCTCGCGCGGCGAAGCTCGAACTGGAATCTAGTGGTGCCGTCTGGGCTTGGGACGCTACCCGGCCAAGCGGAGATCAGGGACACGTCCTGCCCGGCAACGTGTCGGAACACGGAGGCGTCCGAATTGGCGTAGACGGAAAGTTGGGAAGTTGCTGGGAGAATACACAATGGATGATCGCCAAGCTCACCGTGGACCCGCAATTCGACCAGTAGAAGCGTTTAGCCGATTTGAGGCGAGGCTGAAATTGCTCTTCCGGCCTTTGAGCTCGACGGAGTTCAAGGGTGTTGATGGTCGCACACATCGCGCCCACATGTCGCGAGCACTTTGCCCTTCCGACAGCGGATTTCTGACAGTGCTCCCTCCCCGGCACTGGAGCCCAGCGGCGAAGGGCCCTATTCAGCAGACGTCATGCTCACAGCATCCGGTTAGGATTTGCGCGGAGGGAGGGGCTACTCTCGAAACTAAGAGCGTCGAGCACGGAGATCCGACATCGCCGTTGGGCCAGTACAGGAGCAAGCGGAGTGAGCCCATTTGACTCCCGCGGCGCCCTGATCCCGGGGCGCTACGAGAGCATCTGCGCCGGTGACCTCACCGCAGAGCATCTCAACCGACTTGTCCTCTCCGAGGACGTCGATCACTGGGAGGGCTGGGGGATGCTCACCCGGGTCATTCATCGGCCCAACTACTCGCTCCTTCGCGTCATCCTCTGGCGCGCGCCAGCACGCCGACCGGACTACCAACTGGCGCCTACCGAGAAGGTGTCCATCGAGACGCCAGAGGCGCCGGAGGAGATCAGCTAGCTTCAACCGTCCCAGGTTTACACGACTCTGACTTGGCCACGCGAGGTGGCCACAGGATCCTCGGCATGAACTCGATCGATGACACCCAGTCGGACTCGGTACCCGCCTCCAGGCTCGTCAATGCCGCGCGCCTCTCCTCAAGGCACGTCACGTGCAAGGCGACCGTCTCGGATCTGCCAGGCGAGCACACTGGTCGGATCCTCAAGCTCGTGCACTCCCCCGGCGCCGTCCGACTGGCCACGGGCTGCCCCGAGACCGGCGTCCTCGACGTGACCCTCGCTCCGCACGCACGGGTCCGGGTGTCGGATCGAGGACGATCGACGGGGTACCTGACGACCGGCGACCTGACCGGCGAGCACGTCGGCCGCCGGGTCGCCAACGACGAGGTCGAGCCGTACATGATCACGTGGACGGGCTCACCGACCGTCGTCGAGATCGCCCACGAGGAACGTACGACCTCGCTCGCGACGAGCGACGGGCGGCAAATCGAGGTCACATCCGACACCGCCGTACGCGTCTGCTAGCCACCTCCGAGCGTCCGCCATCTCCGACCGGAGGTGGCGGTTGCTACTTTCCGCGCGAGCGAGCGCTGGAGGCCATGTGGCGACCCTGGACCGGGACTGGAACTTCGTAGTGCGGGAGTTCGAGCCCGTGGAGGCAGGCGACCTCTGCCAGAACCACCTCCATCGGCTGATGCGGCGCCGCGGTGACACGGCGTGGCGCCTCATCACGGTGGTGGAGCAGGTCGCCGGACGGGTGACCGCGACCCTTCAGCCGGACGCGATCGTCGTCGAGCTCGCACCGAGGGACGTCGTGGACGTAGAGACGCCCCGCCAGGCCCCGTGAGGGCCCCTCAGGAGCGCGAACGGACGCGAGACGTACGTCGCGAGCGACGCGACGCCATCGGCGCTCAGGTGGCCATCCTCGCGTTCTCCACGAGCAGCCACTCCGGACGTCGAAATCCCGATAAGAATGGGCGAGAATAGAGTCGTTCGCGAGACTCCTCGCGAGCACCGTCCGCTTATCGGGGTGAGAGATGACCGAGGTTGAGTCGAGGATCTTCGGATTCCGGTCGTACGCGATGACCGAGTTCCCGGTGAGCGAGCTATGCGGCGTTCAGATCGGAGTCGAGATGCGCCTTCCGGAGTCCTACGGCCCCGACTCGTGGAGTCAGATCCGGGCCGTCTTCATGAGCGCAGGAGACGATGCCATCGAGGTTGCAACGGACGCCGGTCTGATCGCTCTTCCACTGACGGGAACAGTCGTCCTGGGCAGGCCGGCGTGACCGAGCAGGCGGAGCGCGACGACCGGATGCTCGGCGTGGCCCTGGCCGCCGAGTTGAACGCAGGCCACCTGGGGCGTGACGTCCGGCTCGGCAGCAAGGGCGTCGACTACGACACTCCGTGGGTCGTACTCCGATCGGTAGTCCATCACGGCGACGGGACGAGGGTGGTCCTGGGCGACGACCCGCCCAGGACCACGAGACGTGATGCGATGTACCTGATCGACCTGATGCCACCAGCCTCTAGCTGAAGCACCGAGAGAACGGACTACCCGCGACTCTGCCGCCCGTTCCGTCGTGATCCGCGTCGCTCCTTGGGAGGATTGGCAGGCCCACGGCGTGCCAAGTCCAACGGGTCCGGCGCCCGTCCCAGCTGTGCTGTGAGCTCTGCCTCTCGTTCTCGCTCGCGCTGGTGGAACCGTTCCAGTTCCGCCTCGTATCGCAACTCCGCCGCCTTGTCCCGCTCGAGGCGCAGCACTTCCTTCTCGGCATCCCTCGCTGCCCTCTCCCTGGCGATGTCCTCCTGCGTCCTCGGCTGCGGCCCGAGCCTCTCGGGCTCATCCGGTGCGTCGGCCCAGTGAGCGATCACCCTTCCCGGCTGGAAGGAGCAACCCGTTCTGCCGAGCGGCTCGATGACGAAGTAGTCGGCAGCGATGCCGATCAGCGTGCCCCGCGTGACTGCGTCGGACTCGTCCCAGGCGTCGAGCAATGAGTGTGCGCGACGGCGCAGGAGGATCTGCCGGTCGCGCTCGTCCCTCTCGGCCGAGATCGCTGCGAGCTCCGCCTCCACCTGGGCGAGGCCAGCGTCGAGCGCCGTCGTCGCGCCAGGATGCCTGACGTACATCTCCACGAGCCCCTGCCGCTTCCGCTCCGCGAGCTCCTGGCGAGTGAGCAGGTGCTCCTCGGACTGCAAGCCCGGGTCCTCCAGAAAGATCTCGGGCGACCTAGCGAGGCGCTCCCGCACCTTCGTCGCGATGAGGTTCTCGATCGGCGCGGGATGGACGGAAACGCTTCCGCAACGAGCGCACGTGTATCCCTTCGGGCCGTAGCCGAGCGTGGAGACGACTGGCTCGCCGTCCTCGCCCATGTCCTTGAGGCACCGACCACACCTGAGCAGACTTGCCAGCATCGACCGGCGCGGGCGCTTCTTTCCACCGATGCGCTCCGGGTCCAAGAGAATGCCCCGGACCGCCCTCCACATGTCCTCGGTGAGGATCCCTTTCCACACCGCCGGGTAGCACACCAGGTCGTTCCACGGGAAGCCACCTCGGGTGGCGGACCGCGCGCGCATTCGCCTCAGACGCTCCCGTTCACGCTGCGGAAGGTGCGAGCGGTATCCGGCGATACGCGGCGACAGGAGCACCTCGCGAAGAGCCGTCCTCGACATGTTCGTCTTCACGGCACCATCCGGCAGGAGTACGGAGAGCTCCGCCTTCTGCTCCGACATGCGCGCGGTCACGTGATCCGCGGCGGCCCGAAGCGTCCTTCCGTCGACGATCATCTCCGCGGCGTCTCGGATCGCCTCGGCCTCGGGCTCGACGATTGTGATGTGGTCGATGCCGTACCCCCAGGGGCGACGGCCGCCCTTTGGCTGGCCCGCCTCAGCGAGTTGCAGGTGCGCCCGGGCGATGCGCTCAGCCTTCTGCTCTGACTCGGTCTGAGCGATCTGCGCGCCGATCCCGGCCTGCATGCGACCCGCCGACGTCGAGAGGTCAATGTCGCCCGATTTGACCGTGATCACGCCAACATCGCGGTACTTGAGGATCTCCACGAGCTCGAGGAGATCCTTGACCTGCCGGTACATCCGATCGACGTGATGCGCGATCAGCGTGTCGACCTCGCCGGAGTCGATCATCTCGAGGACGCGACGCCAGCCCTCTCGCCGCTTGCCGGAGTAGGCCGACACATCGTTGTCCACGACGACGTCGACGACCCGGAGGCCCTTCTCCGCTGCGAGCTTCAAGCAGTCCTCACGCTGCCGCGCGACTCCATGCTCTTTACCGGTCCGATCTTGACTTATTCGGGCGTAGATGACTGCCGTTCCTCTGACCATGTCGAGAAAGGTAGTGTGAAAGACATGAAACGGTAGACCTCAGGGTAGACAGCGTCTACTCTAGAAGTAAGACCCGTTCAGCGAAGATCTGTAGATCCAGATCTCCTCGATCTCGGGGTCGTCGAGGTACGGCTGGAGCGGCCCGAGCCCGGCGACGGCGTCGACGACCGCGCGGCCGGCGGCGGTTGGGTCGGCGAGTGGCGCGACGACCCCGAGCGCGCTGCGCGTCTCGTAGTCCGCGACGACGTCGCGCACGAGCTGGTCGACGGCCGCGCGGTCGCGCGCGGGGTCCACCCCGCGCCGTCGGACGAGCTCGCGCACCTCGCCCTCGAGCACGCCGACGGCGTGCGTGTCCGTAGACATGTCGAGCATTCCCCCTGCTCCGTCGGCCGGCTGCCCCGCCGGTCGTCAACGATCTGCGCCAGAGAGTAGGGCATGGACGCGCCCCCGTGAACCGCCCCTGTGGACAAGGTCGCGGGCGCCCCGGAATCCCGCGCCGTCGAGGCAAGACCTCCCTCCCGGCGTCCCACATCGTGGTCGTCGCGACGGCTAGGGTCGGGCCATGACGGACCTCCCGCCCGGCCGCTGGCAGGCCGCCGCGCGCGCCACGGGCCTCCTGGGCGCCGACGGCGCGGTCGCGGCGACGATCTTCGCCGAGATGACGGCGCTCGCGCAGCGCACCGGGGCGATCAACCTCGGGCAGGGCTTCCCGGACGTCGACGGCCCGGCCGCGGTGAAGCACGCCGCGGTGCGAGCGATCGAGGACGGCCACAACCAGTACCCGCCGGGCCCGGGCATCCTCGAGCTGCGCAACGCCGTCGCGAGCCACCAGTTCCGCCACTACGGCCTGGACCCGGACCCGGAGACCGAGGTGCTCGTGACCACGGGCGCCACCGAGGCCCTCGCGGCGACGATCCTCGCGCTCGCCGGGCCGGGCGACGACGTCGTGACGCTGGAGCCGTTCTACGACTCCCACGCCGCGTGCATCGCGCTCGCGGGCGCGCGGCACGTCACGGTCCCCCTGCTCCCCGGCCCCGACCGCTTCCGGCTCGACGTGGACGCGCTGCGCACCGCCGTCACCGACCGGACGCGCCTGATCGTCGTGAACTCGCCGCACAACCCGACGGGCACGGTCCTCGACCTCGACGAGCTCGACGCGATCGCCGCCGTCGCGCGCCGGCACGACGTCGTGGTCGTCACGGACGAGGTGTACGAGCACCTGACGTTCGACGACGCCCGGCACGTGCCGATCGCGACCCTGCCGGGGATGCCGCAGCGGACGATCACCATCTCCTCGGCAGGCAAGACGTTCTCGTTCACGGGGTGGAAGGTGGGGTGGCTGCACGGCCCCGAGCCGCTCGTGACGGCGGTCCGCACGGTGAAGCAGTTCCTCACCTACACGTCGGGCGCGCCGTTCCAACCGGCGATCGCCGACGCGCTCGCGGACGACGAGACCCCGCGCGCGCTCGCCGACTCGCTCGCCGCACGCCGCGACCTGCTGTGCGAGGGCCTGGTCCGCGCGGGGTTCGACGTCGTCGTGCCGCAGGGCACGTACTTCGTCATCGCCGACGGCGCCGCGCTCGGATTCGAGGACGGCACCGCGCTGTGCCGCGAGCTGCCCGCCCTCGCGGGCGTCGTGGCCGTCCCCGTGAGCGCGTTCTGCACCCCGGGGTCGACGACGGCGCGCGCGCTCGCGTCCCGCGTCCGGTTCACGTTCGTCAAGCGCGAGGACGTCCTGCACGAGGCGGTGCGGCGCCTGGCCGCGCTCGGCGCGTCGCGGCCCTGAGCGAGGTCAGGCGCACACGCCGTCGCGTGGCTCCTCCGTCGCGCCGGCTCCCGGGTCGGTCCCGGCACCGGCGTCCGTCGCGCCCGTGCCGGGGTCGACGGCTCCGGTCCCGGGGTCGGTGGTGCCCGGGTCCGTCCCCGCTCCGGGGTCGGTCGCACCGTCCGCGGGGGCCGTGGCGTCGTCGCGCGGGTCCGTGACGGGCTCGTGGCCGGGCGGGGGCGCGTCGTCGATCAGCCGCTGCCAGATCGCGTCGGCCTCCGCCGTCCACTCGACGCGGTTGCGGTCGCTCGCCGCGTCCACGACCGGGACCTGGGTGAAGACGACCTCGGAAGGCTTGATGGCCCGCAGGCTGAACGCCAGCCCGGCGAGCGCCGTCGGGTCCGCGATCGTGGGGTCCGCGCTGATGGAGCCGAGCACGGCCTCGATGACCCCGTAGAGCTGGGGCGAGTTGGTGATGATGTTCTGCGAGAGCAGCTCGCGCACCGCCGAGTCGATGAACGCCTGCTGCCGGGCGATGCGCGTGAGGTCTGAGCCCATCTCGAGGCCCATCCCCGTGCCATGACGCGCACGCAGGAAGCCGATCGCCTCGTGACCGTCGAGCGTGTGCTCGCCGGCGGGCAGGTCGAGGGTGCCGTACCGGGGATCCTCCTTGATCGGCTCCGGGAAGCACATCGTCACGCCGTCGATCGCGTCGACCACGCCGATGACCCCGGTCATCTTCACCACGACGTGGTTGGTGATGGGCACGCCCGTGAGGCTGTAGACCGACGAGATCGTGCAGCCGGCGGCCGCGTCCATGTCGTCGACGCCGCCCGACCCGATCTGGAACGCCTCGTTGAACATGGTGTTGCGCCGGGGCGAGGACATCGACCCGTCGGGCAGCTTGCACGCGGGCAGGTCGACGAGCGAGTCGCGCGGGATCGACACCACCTCCATGCGCGTGCGGTCGCCGGACACGTGCACGATGAACGTGGTGTCGGACCGCATGCCCTCCTCCTCGCCCGCGAGCGCGGCGTTCTCGGCGTCGCGGTAGTCCGTGCCCATGACGAGGATGTTGAGCGCCTTGCCCGCGAACGGGTCGGAGGGGTCCTTCGGTGGTTCCTCGGTCGGCATGCCGACCACGTACTCGGACACGTCGCTCACGGTGATCTTCGACTTGAGGTCGAGGTACACGGCTCCCGCGCCGACGGCGACGAAGACGAGCGCGCCGGTGAGGACGAGCCCGATCGCCCTCGCGACGCGGTGCGAACGGAGCGCGCGGGCGTGGTGCGGGCCCCCGGTGGGCTTGTCCGTCCCGCCCTCCCGGGAACGCGTCTCCTGCGTCGCGCGGGACCTCGCGCGTGCGGGCGGCGAGGCGGGGGCGGACTTCGGCACGGTCCGAGAGTAGAGGGTCGCGCGCGGAAACGTGCGCCGGACCGGCAGGAGGACGTGTGAAAGGGCGGCGAAGAACGGGTCAGACGGGCGTGTGCCAGCCTCCGCGGCGGAACGCGGGCGTGGCGAGCCCGAGCACGAGGATCGACGCGACGACCGCCCCGAGCATGACGGTGGACATCGCGACGGCGTCGCCGCCGAGGACGCCGACGAGCGGGCTCACGAGCCCGGCGACGCCGGCCTGGAACGCGCCGATGACCGCGGCGGCGGTGCCGGCGATCTCGCCGTGCCGGGTGAGCGCGAGCGCGGAGGCGTTCGCGGGAATGAGGCCCTGCATGGACAGGACGAGGAACAGCGCGGCGACGATCCCGACGATGCCGCCCGCCCCCGTCAGGGCGACCACGAGGAGGCCGACGGCGAACACGCCCTGCACCACGAGCGCCGTCCGGAGCAGCCGCACGGGCGCGACGCGGCGGACGAGCGCGGCGTTCGCCTGCGCCGACAGCACGAGCCCGATGCCGTTCACGGCGAACAGGAGCGCGAACTGCCCGTGGCTGAGCCCGTACCCCTCCTGCAGGACGAAGGGTGAGCCGACGACGTAGCTCATGAGCACGGCCTGCCCGAGACCGGGGAGCACGGCGAGCGCGACGAAGTGCCGGTCGCGCAGGAGGCCCGCGTACCCGCGCAGGACGGTGCGCGCTCCGGCGGGGCGACGACGCTCGAGCGGCAGGGACTCGGGCATGAAGAACAGGACGATCGCGCCGAGCACGACGCCGCCGAGCGCGAGGACCCAGAAGACCGCCCGCCAGGTGGCGTGCGCGCCGATGAACGAGCCGATGGAGGGCGCGAGGAGCGGCGCGAGCCCGATGACGAGCATGAGGCGCGACAGGACGCGCGCGGCCTCGGACCCGGTGAACCGGTCGCGGATGGCGGCGATCGCGACGACGGACGCGGACGCGTTGAAGAACCCCTGGAGCACGCGCAGGCCGACGAGGATGCCGATGTTGGGCGCGAACGCGCACAGGATCGACGTGACGACGTGCAGCGAGAGCCCGACGAGCACGGGCAGACGACGGCCGTAGCGGTCGGAGAGCGGCCCGATGACGAGCTGCCCGACGGCGCCGCCGAGAAGCATGCCGGACAGCGTGAGCTGCGCGAGGGAGTCGGGCGCACCGAGCTCGGCGCCCACCTCGGGCAGGAGCGGGAGGTACATGTCCACCGTGAGCGCGGGCAGCGTGGCGAGCGCGCCGAGGAGCAGGACCCAGCGGGCGGACGATCTCGGTCGGGGCACGGCGGGGTCGACCGAGGAGGGTGGCATGACTCCCATCGTAACGATTCGATCGCGTGCGGACCGGGCTCACGGGCGTGACCCTGCTCTCCCCCGGCGCAGGCCCGGCGTCACGCGCACAGCCCGGCGGCCCTCCCCGGGCGCCCGCCTACCGGCCCGACGCGAGCGTGGGTGGCGTGCGGCACCCTGGAGGCATGTGCGGACGCTATGCCTCCTTCCGGGACGCCCAGGACCTCGCGGACGAGTTCGCGATCGCCGACGTGGCCGACGACGCGCGCCTCCTCCCGCCGTCGTGGAACCTCGCGCCGACGGACCCGGTGCGGATCGTCGTCGAGCGCGCCGCGAAGGACACAGGCGAGGTGCGCCGCTCGCTGCGGCTCGCACGCTGGGGCCTCGTCCCGTCGTGGTCGAAGGACCCGAAGGGCGGCGCGCGCATGATCAACGCGCGCGCGGAGTCGATCCTCGACAAGCCGGCGTTCGCCAAGCCATTCGGCGTGCGCCGGTGCCTCGTGCCCGCCGACGGCTACTACGAGTGGCGCGTCCTGCCCGACGGCGCGTCCCCCGCCGGGTCGGCGGGCGCGCCGGCGCGCCGGGGCAAGGTCCTCAAGCAGCCGTACTGGATCGCGCCCGGCGACGGGCGCAGCGCCGCGTTCGCGGGGCTCTACGAGTTCTGGCGCGACCGCACCAAGGCGGACGACGACCCGGACCGCTGGCTCGTCTCGACGACCATCATCACGACCGACGCGGCGCCCTACCTCGCCGAGATCCACGACCGCATGCCGCTCGCCCTGCCGTCCGACGCCTGGGACGCGTGGCTCGACCCGGCGGTCGACGCGCGGGGCGCCGCCGACCTCCTCGGGCTCGGCGGCCCGCACGACGACGTCCCCATGGTCGCGCGCGAGATCTCGACCCTGGTCAACTCGGTGACGAACGACGGCCCGGGGCTCCTCGAGGCCGTCTGACCGGCACGGGTCCTGCCGCGCGGACGTCGGCGGCCGCGCGCCCGGCGCAGCCGGTCAGCCGCGGTAGGCCCACTGGAGGCGCACGGGCTCGATCGTCCCGAGGCCCTGCACCTCCGTCTCGGGCTGCGCCGTGAGCGCGAACCGCTGGTCGCCGGCGAGCAGGCCCGCGGTCTCGCGGTCGACGAGCACCGTCGTCGGGTCGGCGATGTCGACGAGGCGCGCCGCGAGGTTGACGCTCGGGCCGAACACGTCGCCGAACCGGGACAGCACGCGGCCCCACACGAGGCTCACGCGCACGGGCGGCACGTCGACGTCCTCCTCGCGGCCGCCCGCCGCGGCCAGGCCGAGCGCGACGCGCGCACCGGTCGCGACGTCGTCGGCCACGTAGAGCACCGCGTCGCCGATCGTCTTGACGACGCGACCGCCCGCCGCGGTGATGACGTCGCGCGCGCTCGTCTCGAAGAGCTGCACGAACTCGGCGAGCTCGCTCGAGCCGAGGCCGCGCGTGCGCTGCGTGAAGGACACGATGTCCGCGAACCCGACCGCGCGCGGCAGCGGGAGCTCGTGCTCGTCGACCGCCGTCGCGCGGGCGTCGGAGAACTCGACCGCGAACCTGCCGGCGACGGCCGCGAGCTGGCGCCGCCACGCGTGCAGGAGCTGTTCCTCGAGGACGGGCGCGAGCTCGGGCAGCCGGTCGAGCACGAGCAGGCGCGCGCTCGTGTCGTCGAGGTCGAACCGCCGCGTGAGGTGCTCGACGAGCGCTTCGACCTGCCACAGCACGAGGCGCTCGGTCGTGTGCCCCGTCGAGCGGATGAGCGTCGTGAGCGCGCGCTGGTCGAGCTGCTCCTGCTCGGCGAACGCGAACACGTCCGCGAGCGCCTGCGCGTCGCGCTCGGTGAAGGCGTGCTCCTCGCCCTCGGTGAGCGGGAGGCCGAGCGCCTGCCAGTAGGCGCGGACGCGGTCCTCGTCGACGCCAGCCCGCTCGGCGAGCCGTTCGACGGTCAGGGTGCGGGGTCCGCCGAGGAGCGCCTCGTCGAGCACCGCCTCGGTCGCCTCGGCCTCGGTGGTCGGCGCGCCGTCCTCCGCGGTCGTCGCGGACGGTGCGGGGGCGAGCTCGTTCTCCGGGTCCACTGGCACCCGGCGATCCTATTCCTCGGCCGGGCTCGTCGACGTCGGCGGGCGCACGCGAGATCGGCACGCACGACCGCCGATCCGGCCGCGGACCGCCGATCTCGAGGGGCCGTCCGGGGGCGGGTCAGGCGTGGGCCGGTCAGTCGTGGGGGCGCAGGTGGTGCACGTCGCCGCTGTGGTGGACGGTCGTCGTGCCGTCGTCGAGGCGGACCTCGAGGCCGCCGTCGGGGGCGAGCCCGATCGCGAGCCCGACGACGTCCCCGCCCGCGACGCGCTCGACGCGCACGCGCGTGCCGAGCGTGGCGCTGACCTCGGCGCAGTCGGCGTCGAGCCCGGCGGCGTGCGCGTCGCCCCCGGCGTCCTGCCAGCGCGCGAGAACCTCGCCGAAGGCCTCGTGCAGCGCGACGAGCACGACCTCCCGGTCGGTGGTCGCGGCTCCGGCGAGGGCGAGCGACGTGGCGGTCGGGACGGGCAGCTCGTCGCGCCGCTGTGCGACGTTGAGGCCGACGCCGACGACGACCCCGCCGTCGGGCAGCACCTCGGCGAGGATGCCGGCGACCTTGCGCAGCGGTGCGGGCTCGCCCGCGCCGGGGTCGGGGACGAGGACGTCGTTGGGCCACTTGACGACGGCCTCGACGCCGGCGGTGGCGCGCAGCGCGCGGGCGGTCGCGAGCCCGGCGAGCAGCGGGAGCCAGCTCAGGGCCTCGCGCGGCACGTCGGGCCGCAGCAGGAGGGAGCCGAGCAGGGCGGTGCGGGGCGGCGTCGTCCACGAGCGGCCGAGCCGGCCGCGGCCCCCGGGCTGGTGCTCGGCGACGAGGAGCGCGGGGGCGGGCCACGCCGCCGGGTCGTGCGCGACGGCGGCCGCGAGCTCCGCGTTGGTGGACGCGGACTCGGGCACGACCTCGAGCCGGGCGAGCGGACCGGCGGGCGCCACGAGCAGCTCGCGCAGGAAGTCGGCCCGCAGCGGGGGTCGCTCGTCGCCGGACGGGGTCTCGGGGTCGCGCGCGGTCGCCATGCCCGCCATCCTCGCGCACGGCGCGGGCGCCGCACGAGGCGGGGACCGGCCGACCGGCGACCGGCGGAGTTGTGGGGACCCACCAACACCGGCCCCCGCGGTGCTGGCGGCGGCCGCATCGAGTGGGTGCGATCCTCCAACTAGGCTCGGGTGCGTGACGGACTCTGCGACGACCTCGCCCGCGACGACCGAGAGCGCCGACGCGCCCCGCCTCACCGGGACCGCGGCGAAGCTCGCCGACCTCGACCGCCGTCGCGCGGAGGCGGTCGGGCTGCCCGAGGAGGCGGCGCGGACCAAGCAGCACGCGCGCGGCAAGAAGACGGCCCGCGAGCGCATCGACGCGCTCCTCGACGAGGGGAGCTTCGTCGAGCTCGACGCGTTCGCGAAGCACCGCTCCCACAACTTCGGCCTGGAGAAGAAGCGGCTGGCGGGCGACGGCGTCGTCGTCGGGCACGGCACGATCGACGGCCGCCAGGTGTGCGTGTACTCGCAGGACTTCACGGTGTTCGGCGGGAGCCTCGGCGAGGTCCACGGGCAGAAGATCACCAAGGTGCAGGACCTCGCGCTGCGGACCGGGGTGCCGCTCATCGGCATCTCCGACGGCGGCGGGGCGCGCATCCAGGAGGGCGTCGCGGCGCTCACGCAGTTCGCGGAGATCTTCCGCCGCAACGTCGCGTCGTCGGGCGTGATCCCGCAGATCTCGCTCATCCTCGGCCCGAGCGCGGGCGGCGCGGTGTACTCCCCCGCCCTCACGGACTTCATCGTCATGGCCGACAAGACGTCGAACATGTTCATCACCGGGCCGGACGTGATCCGCGCGGTGACGGGCGAGGACGTGGGCTTCGAGGAGCTCGGCGGCGGCCTGACGCACAACGAGAAGTCCGGGGTCGCGCACTACCTGGGCAGCGACGAGGACGACGCGATCGACTACGTCCGCCACCTCGTGTCGTACCTGCCGCAGAACAACCTGTCGGACGCGCCGTCGTTCCTGCCCGACGACGTCGAGCTCGCGGTCACGGAGGAGGACGAGGAGCTGGACGCGCTCGTCCCGGACTCGGACTCGCAGCCGTACGACATGCGCACGGTGATCGAGCACGTGCTCGACGAGGGCGCGTTCCTCGAGGTGCAGCCGCTGTTCGCGAAGAACGTGCTGGTCGGGTTCGGGCACGTGGAGGGCCAGTCGGTCGGCGTCGTCGCGAACCAGCCGCTCGCGATGGCGGGCACGCTCGACATCGACGCGGCCGAGAAGGCGGCGCGGTTCGTGCGCACGTGCGACGCGTTCAACATCCCCGTGCTCACGCTCGTGGACGTCCCGGGCTTCCTGCCGGGCGTCGACCAGGAGCACCAGGGCATCATCCGCCGCGGCGCGAAGCTCATCTACGCCTACGCGGAGGCCACGGTCCCGCTCGTCACGGTGATCACGCGCAAGGCGTACGGCGGCGCCTACATCGTCATGGGATCGAAGCAGCTCGGCGCGGACGTCAACCTCGCGTGGCCGACGGCGCAGGTCGCGGTCATGGGCGCGGGCGGCGCGGTGAACATCCTGCAGCGCGCGGCGCTCAAGCGGACGGCCGACGCGGGCGACGACGTCGAGGCGGAGCGCGCTCGCCTCGTCGCCGAGTACGAGGACGCGATCGTCAACCCGTGGGACGCCGCGGAGCGCGGCTACGTGGACGCGGTGATCCGCCCGTCCGAGACGCGCGTGCAGGTGGTGCGCGCGCTGCGGGCCCTGCGGACCAAGCGCGCGAGCCTGCCGCCCAAGAAGCACGGCAACATCCCCCTGTGAGCGCCGCGGACCGCACGCACCCGACGACCCGCCGCACGAGCGGCCCGAGAGAAGGACGGTCATGAGCCACGAGGACGCCACGCACGGCCCTGCGCCGCTCGGCGCGGTCGACCCGGCACCGATGCACGCCGCGGTCGACGCGCTCGCCGCGGCGCTGCACGAGTACGTCGGCACCGCCGTGGGGGTGCGCGCCGAGTTCGGGGCGTCGGAGGCGGACGAGGACCCGCGCGTCCTCGCGCTCGAGGCGCGCGTCGGCGCGCTCAACGCCCAGCTCTTCGACGTGCTGCACGAGGCGCTCGGCATCCACCCCGACCTCACGTCGTCCGTGTGGGAGCCGACCGAGGGCGAGGAGGCCGACGACGCGGACGCCTCCCCCGCGGACCTGGAGGACGACACGTTCACCCTGGAGTACGTCGTCGTCTCGCGCCCCGGCGGGCCGGACCTGGACGACGTCGTCGGGCTGCTGGACTCGTGGGGCCACGAGGCGCAGGCGCGCCTCACCGAGGCGGGCTACGACGTCCCGGAGTGGGGCGTGGGCCGCGGCACGGACGAGCACGAGGACGACGCGTGAGCGAGCAGCAGCAGGTGGGCACCACCCCGAGCGTGCGCGTCGTGCGCGGCGCCCCGGACGAGCTCGAGGTCGCCGCGCTCGTGGCCGGGCTCGCGGCGGCGGCCGCGGCCGGTGACGAGCCCGACGACGTCGCGCCCGTGGACGAGTGGACCAACCGCGCGCGCGTGCTGCGCGGGACGGGCGACGGCGCGACGGCGAAGAGCTTCGGCGGGCGCGCGGGCCGGCACAACGCCGACTCCTGGCGCTGGAGCCTGCGCTCGTGACGACGGCCGGCCCCTCCCCGCGCGTGCGGCGGCTGCCCGAGCGGGCGGTGCTCGTGGAGCAGGCTCCGACGGCCGACGCCGTCGAGGCCGACCCGACGGCGCTGCCGCCGGTCGCGCCCGTCGCCGCGTGGCGACGCTGGGCCTGGGCGGTCGCCTTCGTGCCGACGGTCGCGCTCCTCGTCTACCAGCGCGCGGGCGCGGCGCGCGGCTGGCCCGTGCCGGAGGCGCTCGTCGTCGTCGCCACCCTCGGCCTGCTGCTGACGGCCGTGCTCGCGCTCGTGCGCTACCTGGACGACCGCGCCGCCGCGCGCCTCGCGCGCGGTCGCGACGCGCTGCTCGCCGCCCCCGTCCGGGCCACGGGCACGCTCACCGTGCCTGCGCCGGCCACCGACGCCCCGCAGCCCGGTGCGCACGACGTGCGCGGGACGCTCGTCGTCACGACGGGATCGGGCGTGGCGACGGCACGGCCGGTGCGCGTCGTCGTGCCCGCGGGCACGGCGGCCCCGCGCCCGGGTGACCCGGTCGCCGTCTGGCACGCGGCCGACGACGAGGACGCGACCGGCGTGCTGCTCGTCCGCTACCAGCGCGACTGGGCCGACGACCTGCTCGCCGCGCTGCGCGGGGGCGTCCCGGCCGCGGACGACGGGGCACACCCGGGCTGGCCGGACGAGCCGGAAGATCGCACGGAGCCCCCGCCCCGCGCCGAGTAGTCTCGTCCGGGTGAGCGACACCACCACTACCCCCGCCGGCGCCTCCGCCGGGACCCCCGACCGCACCCCCACGCCGATCGACGCCGTCGCCGAGGCGTACGTCACGCGGGTCGCCGAGCTCGACCCGCTGGCCGCCACCTCGATGGGCCTGTCCGGCTACGACCACCTCGTCACCGACCTGTCCCCCGCCGGGCACGAGGCGCGCGCCGAGGCCGACCGCGCGGTGCTGCGCGAGCTCGACGGCCTCGAGCCGGTCGACGACGTCGACCGCGTCACCCTCGCGGCGATGCGCGAGCGCATCGGCCTGCAGCTCGAGCTGCACGAGGCGGGCGAGCCGCTCGCGAGCCTCAACAACATCGCGTCGCCCGTGCAGGAGCTGCGCGACGTCTTCGACATCATGCCAACGGGCACCGTCGAGGCGTGGGAGAACATCGCGGCCCGCCTCAACGGCCTTCCCGGCGCGATCGACGGCTACATGGCGTCGCTCGCGGAGGCGGCCTCGCGCGGCAACGTCGCCGCGATCCGCCAGGTGCGGATCGGCGTGGCGCAGTCGCGCGAGCTCGCCGACCCGCAGGGCTCCTTCTTCACGACCTTCGTCTCGGGCCCCGAGGCCGACGCCGTCCTCGACGACTCCTCGGCGTGCTCGCTCGTGCGCAAGGAGCTCGAGCACGGCGCCGCCGCCGCGCGCGAGGCGTACGGCCGGCTCGCGGACTTCCTCGAGACGACCCTCGCCCCGCAGGCCCGCGCCGAGGACGCCGTCGGCCGCGAGCGGTACGCCCTCTTCTCGCGCACGTTCCTCGGTGCCGAGGTCGACCTCGACGAGACGTACGCGTGGGGTCTGGAGGAGCTCGCGCGCGTCGTCGCGGAGCAGGAGGAGATCGCGCGCCGCATCGCCGGTCCCGGCGCGAGCGTCGAGGACGCGGTCGCGGCGCTGGACGCCGACCCGAGCCGCAAGCTGCTCGGCAAGGACGCCCTCAAGGCCTGGATGCAGGAGACGTCGGACGCCGCGGTCACCGCGCTGAACGGCGTCCACTTCGACATCCCCGCACCGGTGCTCGACCTCGAGTGCATGATCGCGCCGACGCAGACCGGCGGGATCTACTACACCCCGCCGAGCGACGACTTCTCCCGCCCGGGCCGCATGTGGTGGTCCGTCCCCGCGGACGTCACCGAGTTCAACACGTGGCGCGAGAAGACGACCGTCTACCACGAGGGCGTCCCCGGCCACCACCTGCAGTGCGGCCAGGCCGTCTACGCGCGCGCGACGCTCAACACGTGGCGCCGCCTCGCGTGCTGGGTCTCGGGCCACGGCGAGGGCTGGGCCCTGTACGCGGAGCGCCTCATGGCGGACCTCGGGTTCCTCGACGACGACGGCGACCGCCTCGGCATGCTCGACGCGCAGCGCATGCGTGCCGCGCGCGTCGTGCTCGACATCGGCGTGCACCTCGGGCTCCCCGCGCCGCAGGAGTGGGGCGGCGGCACGTGGGACGCCGACAAGGCGCTCGCGTTCCTGCGCGCCAACGTCAACATGCCCGACTCGTTCGTGCGGTTCGAGCTCGACCGCTACCTCGGCTGGCCGGGGCAGGCGCCGTCGTACAAGGTCGGGCAGCGTCTGTGGGAGGCCACGCGCGACGACGCGCGCGCCGCGGCGCAGTCGCGCGGCGAGCAGTTCGACGCGAAGGCGTTCCACGAGCGTGCGCTCAACCTCGGCTCGGTGGGCCTCGACGTGCTGCGCGCCGCGCTCTCGTCGTGACCCCCGCGCACGACCGGCCCGGGACGGCGGCGCGCCGTCCCGGGCCGGCCGGCGTCCGGGCGTCCTGACCCGTGGGCGCCGTCCTCACCGGCTTCGCCGTCATCGCCGTCGTCGTGGCCGCCGGGTACGTCACCGCGCGCCTGGGCATCGGGGGCCCCGACGCGCGGACGGCGCTCAACCGTGTCGGGTTCTTCGTCGCGAGCCCGGCGCTGCTGTTCACCGTCCTCGCCCGGGCCGACGTCGGCGCGCTGTTCCAGGCGCCCCTCGCGGTGGCCGCGACGTCCGCCGTCGTCACGGCCGGCGTGTTCGTCGTCGTCGACCGGCTCTGGCTGCGGCTGCCCGCCCCCGAGGCGACGGTCGGCGCCGTCGGCTCCGGCTACGTGAACGCGAACAACATCGGCCTGCCCGTCGCGGTCTACGTGCTGGGCGACGCGACGGCCGTCGTGCCGGTGATCCTGCTCCAGCTCCTCGTGCTCGCGCCCGTCACGCTGCTCGTGCTCGACGTGACGACGAGCGGACGGGCGTCGTGGCGGCTCGTCCTCGCCCAGCCCGTGCGCAACCCGATCATCCTCGGGTCGCTCGCGGGCGCCGTCGTCTCCGTGAGCGGCTGGACGCCGCCGGTCGCGGTCATGGCCCCGCTCGACATCCTCGGCGGGGCCGCGATCCCCATGATCCTGCTCGCGTTCGGCATGTCGCTGCACGGCACGCGCCCGCTGCGGCGCGGAGAGCCGCGCGCGGCCGTGGGCGTCGCGAGCGCCGCCAAGCTCGTCGTCATGCCGGTGGTCGCGTTCGTCGTCGCCCGGCTCGTGCTCGGGCTCGACGACGCGGCCGTCGCCTCGGCGGTGACGCTCGCCGCGCTGCCCACCGCGCAGAACGTCTACAACTACGCGGCGCGGTTCGGGCGCGGCGAGATCCTCGCGCGCGACACGATCCTCGTCACGACGGTCGGCTCGCCCGTCGTGCTCCTCGTCGCCGCGCTGCTCCTCGCGTAGCCGGGGCAGCGAGGCGCGCCGGGTAGTCTGCGCGGGTGCTCCGACTGCTCCTCGCCTCCCGCTCCCCCGCCCGCCTCGCGACGCTCCGCGCGGCCGGCGTCGACCCGCTCGTGCGCGTGTCCGGGGTCGACGAGGACGCCGTGCTGCGCGACGCCGCCGCGGAGCGCGGCGGGCTCGCGCCCGTCGAGGCCGTGCTGGTGCTCGCGCGCGCCAAGGCGGAGGAGGTCGTGCGCACGCTCGACCCGGCCGCCGCAGGGACGCCGGAGGACGACGCCGCGCTGCTCGTCGGGTGCGACTCGATGCTCGAGCTCGACGGCGAGGTGCTCGGCAAGCCCGCCGACGCGGACGACGCGCGCGCCCGCTGGCGCGCCATGCGCGGCCGCGCCGGCGTCCTGCACACCGGGCACTGGCTCGTGGACCTGCGCCCGGCCGACGCCGGGGGGACGGGCGCCGCCGTCGGCGCGACGAGCTCGACCGTCGTGCACTTCGCCGACCTCGCCGACGACGAGATCGACGCGTACGTCGCCACCGGCGAGCCGCTCCACGTGGCCGGCGCCTTCACGGTCGACGGCCTCGGCGGCCCGTACGTCGAGCGGATCGAGGGCGACCACCACGGCGTCGTCGGGATCAGCCTGCCGCTCGTGCGGTCGCTCCTGCGCGAGGTCGGCGTGGCCTGGCACGCGCTGCGCGCCTGACGCGCTGCGCGGCGCCCGTTGTCGAGGCCGGACAACGCCGCGCACCTCTCGGAGCCCAGGGACGGGCCGCTATGGAGGTTTCCGACAACCGCCCTCGGCGCGGCTTGGTTTGTTCTCCAATCTTGTCCGGTACCGCGCGCAGGAGCGTGAACCGCGCCGTGCGCACGCGTTACCGTGAGCCGTGCCCGCGAACCCCACCCGCCCCCTGAGCAAGGTCCTCGTCGCCAACCGTGGCGAGATCGCCGTCCGGATCGTGCGCGCGTGCGCCGACGCCGGCATCGCGTCCGTCGCGGTCTACGCCGACCCCGACCGCCAGGCCCTGCACGTGCACCTCGCCGACGAGGCGTTCGCGCTCGGCGGCACGCGCGCGGCCGAGACCTACCTCGACATCGCGAAGCTCCTCGACGTCGCGCGCCGCTCCGGCGCCGACGCCGTGCACCCCGGGTACGGCTTCCTCGCCGAGAACGCCGAGTTCGCGCAGGCCGTGCTCGACGCCGGGCTCGTCTGGATCGGCCCGCCGCCCGCCGCGATCGACGCGCTCGGCGACAAGGTCAGCGCCCGCCACATCGCGCACCGTGCGGGCGCCCCCCTCGTGCCCGGCACGCCCGACCCGGTCGCCGACGCGAGCGAGGTCCACGCGTTCGCGGCCGAGCACGGGCTGCCCATCGCGATCAAGGCGGCGTTCGGCGGCGGCGGCCGCGGCCTCAAGGTCGCACGCACCACCGACGAGATCGACGAGCTCTACGAGTCCGCCGTCCGCGAGGCGACCGCGGCGTTCGGGCGCGGCGAGTGCTTCGTCGAGCGGTACCTCGACACCCCCCGGCACGTCGAGACCCAGTGCCTGGCCGACGAGCACGGCACGGTCGTCGTCGTGTCCACGCGCGACTGCTCGCTCCAGCGTCGCCACCAGAAGCTCGTCGAGGAGGCGCCCGCGCCGTTCCTCAGCGCCGCGCAGGAGGCCGAGCTGTACAAGGCGTCCGAGTCCATCCTCCGGGAGGCCGGGTACGTGGGCGCCGGGACGTGCGAGTTCCTCGTCGGCGCCGACGGCACCATCTCCTTCCTCGAGGTCAACACCCGCCTGCAGGTCGAGCACCCCGTCTCCGAGGAGGTCACCGGCATCGACCTCGTGCGCGAGCAGCTGCGCATCGCCGCCGGGGAGCCGCTCGGGTACACCTCCACGCAGGTGCGCGGCCACTCGATCGAGTTCCGCATCAACGGCGAGGACCCGGCGGCCAACTTCCTCCCCGCCCCGGGGCGCATCACGCGCCTGCGCTTCCCGTCCGGACCGGGCGTGCGCGTCGACTCCGGCGTCGTCGAGGGCGACACCATCTCCGGCGCGTTCGACTCGATGATCGCCAAGCTCGTCGTCACCGGCGCCACGCGCGAGCAGGCCGTCCAGCGCGCCCGCCGCGCCCTGCGCGAGCTCGAGGTCGAGGGCATCCCGACCGTCGTCCCGTTCCACCGGGCCGTGCTCGACGCCGAGGCGTTCGTCCCCACCGACGACGAGCCGTTCCGCGTGCACACCCGGTGGATCGAGACCGAGTTCGCCGACCGGCTCGCCACGCTCGCGCCCGCTCCCGCGGCGCCCGCGGACGAGGACGACGAGCCGCTCGCGACCGAGCGCGTCGTCGTCGAGGTCGGCGGCAAGCGGCTCGAGGTCGTGCTGCCCGCCGGGCTCGGCATGGCCGCCGGGCGTGCCCGCACCGCCAACGCCGCCCGACGCCCCGCGCGTCGCAGCGCCGCGAAGTCCAACGGCGGCGGCTCGGGCACGACGCTCGCCTCGCCCATGCAGGGCACCATCGTCAAGGTCGCCGTGGCCGACGGCACCCAGGTCGCCGAGGGCGACCTCGTCGTCGTGCTCGAGGCGATGAAGATGGAGCAGCCCCTCCTCGCCCACCGCGCCGGCACCGTCCGTTCGCTCTCGGCGACCGCGGGCGCGAGCGTCAGCTCGGGCACCGCCATCTGCGAGATCGTCGACTGACCTGCGCGTCCCACCCCGGCGACCGGCCGGGGTCGGCACGAGCGTCCCGAGATCGGCACCTCCGACCGAGCTCGGCACCCGAGGTCGAGATCGGTAGCACCGACTGCCGTTCCCGACCGCGGGTGCCGAGCTCGCCGTCTGCCTGCCGTCAGCCGGGCTGGGCGGCGGCGCGCATCGCCCGCCGTCCCGAGGGCAGCGCGACGGCGACGGTCACGACGACGAACATGAGGACGCCGGAGACCACGAGCAGCGACTCGACGGAGAAGCGGTCCGCGAGCGGGCCGAACACGACCATGCCGAGCGGCATCGAGACGGCCATGACGATGCCGACGAACCCGAACACCCGGCCCTGGCGCTCCGGCTCGACGGTCTCCTGGAGCACGGTCATCGACGTCGTGGAGAAGGGCGGCACGGAGAGCCCGAGCAGGAACATGAAGGCGAAGAACACCCACATGTTCGTCGAGACGCCCATCGCGACCGACAGCAGGCCGAAGACGAACGTCGAGCCGACGATCATCGCGATCCGGTTCTTGAGGCCGCCCCACGTCGCGAGCAGCACGCCCCCGAGGAGCATCCCGACGGAGAACGCGACCTCGTTGACAGTGAGCTTCCAGACCTCCTCGCCGAAGGTGCGCGCGACCATGAGCGGCGTGAGGTACGACGGCGCGACGATGAGCAGGAACACGACGGCGTAGAGGCCCAGCACCCACCGGACGAACGGGTGCGACCCGAGGTAGCGGAACCCTTCGACGAGGTCGTCGAAGTACCCCGCACGCTCGCCCGCGGCGGCGCGCGCGAGGGTCGGGACGGGCACGAGCAGGAGGAGCCCGATCCCGACCACGGCGGTGACGACGTCGACGAAGAACACGGCGACCAGGGACAGGCTCGCGTACAGGGCGGCGGCGACCGCGGGCGCGAGGAGCATCATCGCGGATTGGATCGACTGGTTGATGCCGTTGACCCGCAGGAGCCTGCTCGTCGGCACGATCTGCGGGAGCAGCGCCGCGACGGCCGGGGTCTGGACGCCGGCGCCCGTCGAGCGGACCGCGAGCGCGGCGTAGATGAGCCAGAGGTCGTCGGCCCCGCCGAGCATGAGGAGCGCGAGCGCCAGCGTCGTCACGGCGATCGTGGCGTCGGCGGCGATGACGAGCACCTTGCGGTTCACCCGGTCCGCCCACACGCCGCCGAAGATGGAGACGACTGCCTGCGGCAGGAACCCGAACAGCGTGCTCAGCGCGAGCACCGAGCCGGACTTGGTCTCGATCGTCAGGTGCCACATGACGGCGTACTGGACGAGCATCGAGCCGAACAGGGACACCGTCTGCCCCGACAGGAACACCGCTGTGTCCCGGCGCCACCGGGGCCGGGCGAGCGTGTCGTCCTCGGCGGGACGGTCGACGGCGTCCGCGGGCGCGGTGTCGGTGTTCTCGTACGGCGTATGGCTCACCCGGACATCGTGCCGGGCGCCACCCACACGGTCCACGGAATTCGCCGACGGCGCACCGCCGCGCGCGGCGGGGCGGCACCGGGCTGGCAGCATGGGGCTCGTGACGATCCCGACCGCCCCCCGCGACCCCGACGAGCCGCCGACCCGGCTCCCCCGCCACCTCCAGCCCGGCGACGGCTGGGTCGAGTGCGCGTGCGGACGCCGGCACTGGGGGCTGTTCGGGGCGGCCGGGCTGCTGCTCGCCCGGCGCGACGGCGCCGGGCGGCCGACCGACGTCGTGCTCCAGCACCGGGCCCCGTGGTCCGACCAGGGCGGGACGTGGGGCGTGCCGGGGGGCGCCGTCGGGCCGGACGAGACCGCCGCGCAGGGAGCCCTGCGCGAGGCGGAGGAGGAGGCGGGGATCGACCCCGCGGCCGTGCGCGTCGTGGGCGAGCGCGTGCTCGACCACGGCCCGTGGCGGTACACGACGGTCCTCGCGGAGGTCGTGGACGGCACGCCGGTCGAGCCGCGTGCGACCGACGCCGAGAGCATCGAGGTCCGGTGGGTCCCCGTCGACGACGTCGCGGGACTCGACCTCCTCCCGGCCTTCGCGGACGCCTGGCCGGGGCTGCGCGCCCTGCTGGAGGGCCCGCCCGAGGATTGAGGGCCCGGGCGCCGTCCCGAGCACCGACCCCGCCCGCCCGGACGCCGGCCGCCCTGTGCCGCGCGCGCCCGGGGCGGTAGCGTCACACCTCGTGAACCCCGCGCCGGCCCCCGTCGTCCCGCGCGACCGCGCCGACCTCGCCCTCCTGCTCCTCGTCGTCACCGTCACGGCGACGGTGGTCGAGCTCGTGCGGTCGAGCGGCCCGCTGCTCGACCACGCGTTCTCCGCGGGGGTCGTCACCGTGGCCCTGACGGCCCTCGCGACGTACGCGGCGCCGGGGCTGCTCGTCGCGATGATCGCCGCGCGGCTCGAGCTCACCGGCCGCGTCGTGCTGCTCGCCGTCTCCGCGCTCGTCGTGGCGCGGCTCGTGCTCCAGGGGCTCGGCACGGCGATCGCCTCGGGCGCGGACCTCGGGCTCGTCCGGTACGGCGTGGGCCTGGCGACCGTCGCGCTCGGGATCGGCGTGCTCGTCCTCGTGGCGGGGTTCACGAGCGGCGTCCGCGCGGGCGCGGCCGACGGCCTCGCGCGGGGCCGCCTCGTGGCCCTGGGCGTCGTGCTCGGCGCGCTCCTCGCCGCGGCGCTGAGCGCGGTCTTGGGGACATGGGACGCCTACTGGCGGGCCGACGTCGGCGCGTGGGTCGTGACGGTCGCCGTCACGGGGGCGGCGCTCGCCTGCGCGTGGGTGCTGCGCGGGCGCGACGCCCTGCCGGGGTCGCGCGGGCTGTGGGTGCTCGGCCCGTTCGTCGCGCTCGCCGTGCAGGTGCTGGTCAACCCGGCGTTCGCGGCGGCGCAGACGGGGGTCGCGCTCCCGTTCGCGGTCGCCGGGCTCGCCGTCGCCGCGCTGCTCACGGCCTGGGCCGTCCCGCGCCCCGCGCGGTCCGGTCCCGGTGCGGTGTGGCTCCCGCCCGCGGTGCTCGTGGTGGGCGTCGCCGTCGTCCTGCTCGCGCGCCCCCGCGTCGACGGTCCGGGCGCGTGGGGCTGGGCGCTGCTGGCCCTGCTCGTGCTGCTGGTCCCGGTCGCGGGGCGCACCCTCGCCCTCGCGCTGACCCGCCCGGCGCTGCCGCTCACGTGGCTCCGGCTCGCCGGCGCCGCGAGCGCCGCGGGCCTCGGCGTCGCCGTCCCGCTGCTGGGCTACCAGCTCGAGTACGACGTGCCGCTGCCGTTCCCCCACACCCTGCTGCCCGTCGCGGCCGCGCTCGCGGTGGCCGTCCCCGCCGTGGTCGCGGGGAGGCGTGCGCACCGCGCCGCGCCGACCCCGGAGGACGAGCGGCCCGCCCCTCGGCAGCGCGGGCCGCTCGCGCTCGCCCTCGGGGGCGCGGTCGCGCTGCTCGCGCTCGTCGGCGTCACCCAGGTCCACGTGCCGACGACGACGTCCGCCGTCGCCGACTACCCGGTGGGCGACCTCCGGCTGCTGGACTGGAACCTGCACTACGGCGTGAGCGCCGACCCGTCGGTCCGGCTCGACGAGATGGCGGCGACGATCACGGAGTCCGGGGCCGACGTCGTGACGCTCCAGGAGGTGTCCCGCGGCTGGGTGCTCGGCGGGGGCGCCGACATGGCGACGTACCTCGCGCGCGCGACCGGCATGCGGGTCGTCTTCGCGCCCGCGGCCGACCGCCAGTTCGGCAACGCGATCCTCTGGGACCCGCTGCGGGGCGACCTGACCGACGTCGTGCGCCACGCCCTCCCCTACGGGGCCGGCCCCCAGGAGCGCTCGGCCCTCTCCGCGACGGTCGACGCCGCGGGCGTCCCGGTGCGCGTCACGTCGGTGCACGTGCAGCACCGGGAGGAGAACACCCCGACCCGCCTCGGCCAGCTCGACGCGCTCCTCGCCGCGGAGCCGGTCGAGGACGCGTACGTCCTGGCGGGCGACCTCAACGCGGAGCCCGGCTGGGACGAGATCGCCCTCCTCGAGGACGCCGGTCTCGAGAGCGGGCAGGACGTCGCGGGCGACCCCGCGGCGCTCACGTCGCCCGCCGTGGCCCCCGCGCACCGCATCGACTGGGTCCTGGGCTCCCCCGCGGTGACGTTCCGGTCGGTCGAGGTCCTCGACGTCACGACGTCCGACCACCGCCCGCTGCTCGCCGAGCTCCGAGCGCAGGACTGAGACCCGTCCCGGCCACCTCGGCCCGGGAGCCCGGCGCCCGCGGCCCGACCCGGGCGCGGGGCGGCGGGGTTAGGGTCGACGGGTGCGCATCGAGCTGACCGTGACCGAGGCCGTCGAGATCGCCCGCGCGACGGGCGGTCTGCCGCCGTACGTGCGGTCGGTCGCGAGCGAGGGCGACGACGTGCGGGTCGTCGTCGACCTGCGCGAGGTGCCCGACCCGCCGTCGGCCCTCCGGCTCGCGGCCCGGCTCGTCCCGGTCGTCCGCGCGACGCTGCGCGTGGAGTCCGTCGTCGCGGGCACCGCGGTGCTCGCGGTCGAGGCGAGCGCGGCCGGCCTGCCCGCCCACAAGCTCCTCGGCTTCGTCGAGGGGCCGCTGCAGGGCGCGCTGCGCTCGCACGGCCTGCCGCCCGAGGCCGTGCGCGTGCTGCCCGAGGCGCGCGTCGCGGTCGACGTGCAGGCGCTCCTGGGCGGCGTGCTCGAGCACACGTTCCCCGGCTTCCAGCTCACCGAGCTCGCGTGGTCGGACGGGAGCCTGCGTCTCGACGGACGGCTCTGACGTGCCGGACGCTCGTCCCCCGGCGCCCGTCCTCGTCCTGCTCGGTCCCGCGGCGACCGGCAAGTCGACGCTCGGCGCCCTCGTCGCGCAGCGGCTCGGGGTGCCGTTCGTCGACCTCGACGCCGTGGCCGACCGCTACTACCCCGAGGTCGGCTGGAGCGTCGAGCGCCTCGTCGAGCGCGTCGGCGTGGTGGGCCGCGTGGCGGCCGAGCGCGAGTGGGAGCCGGCCCGCGCGCACGCGACGGAGCGCGCGGTCGCGGAGCACCCGGGCTCGGTGCTGGCGCTCGGCGCGGGGCACGCGTCGTACACCGACCCCGCGCAGCTCGCCCGCGTCCGCGCCGCGCTCGCGTCCGTCCCCCACGTCGTCCTCGTGCTGCCGAGCACCGACCGCGAGCACGCGCTCGGCGTGCTGCGTGCCCGTTCCCTCGCCGCCAAGGGCACCGACTGGCGACCCGCGGGGCACGACTTCCTCGCCGAGTGGTTCGACGACCCGGGGACGCGGAGCCTCGCGCACCGCACGCTCGTCACGGGCACCGAGGACCCCGCCGCGAGCGCACGCCGGCTGGCCGCCGCGCTCGGCTGAGGCGCTCCGCCCGCCGGGACCGCCTGCGGGTGCGGGTGCTCAGTCCTCCCGGTGGTGCAGCATGCGCGCCACCTCGGCGATCGAGCCGCTGAGCGACGGGTAGACGGTGAAGGCCGACGCGACGTCGTCGACCGTGAGGCGGTGCGAGACCGCGAGCGTGATGGGGAACACGAGCTCGCTCGCGCGCGGCGCGACGACCACGCCGCCCAGCACGACCCCCGCCTCCGGGTGGGCGAACAGCTTGACGAAGCCGTCGCGCATCCCGAGCATCTTGGCGCGCGGGTTGCGCGCGAGCGGCAGGACGGTCGTGACGTACTTGCTGCTCTGCGCCTTGAGCTGCTCCTCGCTGTACCCGACGGTCGCGATCTCGGGCGCCGTGAAGATGTTCGCCGCGACGGTGCGCAGCTTGATCGGCACGACGGCGTCGCCGAGCGCGTGCGACATGGCGACGCGGCCCTGCATCGCCGCGACGGACGCGAGGGGCAGCACGCCGGTGCAGTCGCCCGCGGCGTAGATCCCGCGCACCGACGTGCGCGACACCTTGTCCACCTCGACGTGCCCGCTGGGCGTGAGCCGGACCCCGGCCTCCTCGAGGCCGATGCCGCTCGTCGAGGGGATCGCGCCGACGGCGATGAGCACGTGCGAGCCCTCGACGACGCGGCCGTCGGAGAGCGTGACGCGCACGCCGTCCTCGGTGCGCTCGGCGGACTCGGCGCGCGAGCGGGACATGACCGTCATGCCGCGCGAGCGGAACACGCCCTCGAGCAGCTCGGCGGCGTCGGCGTCCTCGCCGGGGAGCACGCGGTCGCGGCTCGACACGAGCACGACGTCCGAGCCCAGCGCGTTGTACGCGCCCGCGAACTCGGCGCCGGTGACGCCCGACCCCACGACGACGAGCCGTTCCGGGAGCTCGGAGAGGTTGTAGAGCTGCGTCCACGTGAGGATGCGCTCGCCGTCGGGCTGCGCGGTCGGGAGCACGCGCGGCGTCGCGCCGAGCGCGAGCAGGATGACGTCGGCGTCGAGCACGAGCGGGCCGTCGGTGCCGTCGGGCGCGTCGACCACGACGCGCTCGGGGCCGTCGAGCCGGCCCTCCCCGATGACGACGCGCACGCCCTCGCGCTCGAGCCGCGCGTGGATGTCGGCGGACTGCGCCGCCGCGAGCGCCATGACGCGCGTGTTCACGGCCTCGAGGTCGACGATGTGCCGCCGCATCGCGGGGTGCTGCGCCTTGGCCGTGTCGACGGGGAGGCGGATGCCGAGCTCGGCGGCGCGCTCGGCGATCGTCATCCAGTCGGCGGTGGCGATGAGCGTCTTCGAGGGGACGACGTCCGTCAGGACGGCCGCGCCACCGAGCCCGTGGCGCTCGACGACGGTGACGTCGGCGCCGAGGCGACGGGCGACGAGGGCGGCCTCGTAGCCGCCGGGCCCACCCCCCACGACGACGATGCGGGTGCTGTCCGGGGCGGTCGAGGAGTCCATGCTCACGTGCGTCACGCCGCACATTCTGTCAGGCCGTCGCGTCCCTCGGTGTCAGCATGCGAGACGTCGCGGCAGGTCCGGCGCGCCGCACGGGACGGCGGTGCTCGTCAGGTCGCGGGCCCGGGGACGGACTAGCCTTGCGACCATGACGACGACGCCTCCGAGCACACCCCCGCTCGACGATCCCGCGACCGACCCCTTCCTCGTGGCCCGGGCCGCGGCCGACCACATCGCGCAGGCCACCGGGGTCGAGGGCCACGACATGGCCCTCGTGCTGGGGTCGGGCTGGGGCGGCGCCGCGGAGCTGCTCGGCGAGGTCGTCGCGGAGGTCCCGACGCACGAGATCCCCGGCTTCTCCGCACCCGCGGTCGCGGGGCACCTCTCGGTGACGCGGTCCATCCGGGTCGAGCGCGCCGACGGCTCCGTGCGGCACGCCCTCGTGCTCGGCTCGCGCACGCACCTGTACGAGGGCAAGGGGGTGCGCGCCGTCGTGCACGGCGTGCGCACGGCCGCCGCGACCGGCGCGGAGACGCTCATCCTCACGAACGGCTGCGGCGGGCTCAACCAGGAGTGGGGCGCGGGCACGCCCGTCCTCCTCTCCGACCACATCAACCTCACGGCCCGCAGCCCGCTGGAGGGGCCGACGTTCGTCGACCTCACCGACGTGTACTCGCCGCGCCTGCGCGAGCTCGCGCACCGCGTCGACCCGACGCTGCCCGAGGGCGTGTACGCCCAGTTCCCCGGGCCGCACTACGAGACGCCCGCCGAGGTGCGGATGGCCGGGGTCCTCGGCGCCGACCTCGTGGGCATGTCCACGACGCTCGAGGCCATCGCGGCCCGGCACTGCGGCCTGGAGGTGCTCGGCGTCTCGCTCGTGACGAACCTCGCCGCCGGGATCAGCCCGACGCCGCTCTCCCACGCCGAGGTCATCGAGGCCGGCCAGGCCGCGGGACCCCGGATCAGCGCCCTCCTGGCCGACATCGCGAAGCTGGTGTGACATGACGGACCGCACTGCGGGGCACCGGGCCGACCCGGCCGACGACCCGACCTTCGACCCGGGGACCGACCACGCGGCGTTCCTCGCGCGCGTCACGGCGTGGATCAACGACGACGTCGACGCCGGCGACCAGGACGAGCTGCGCCGTCTGCTCGAGCTCGTCGACTCCCCCGACCCGCGCAAGCACGACGTCCGCGTGCGCGCGCTCGCCGACCTGCAGGACCGCTTCTCCGGTCCGCTCGAGTTCGGCACGGCGGGCCTGCGCGGGCGCATGGAGGCGGGGCCGCACCGCATGAACCGCGCGGTCGTGATCCGCGCGGCCGCGGGCCTGGGCGCCTACCTGCTCGACACCCTGGGCCCGGCGGGCGCGGGTGGCGCGGCGCGACCGCGCGTCGTCGTCGGGTTCGACGCGCGGCACCGCTCCCGCACGTTCGCGGTGGACAGCGCGGCCGTGCTCACGGCGGCGGGCCTCGACGTGCTCGTCCTGCCGTCGGCCCTGCCGACGCCCGTCCTCGCCTTCGCGGTGCGCCACCTCGGCGCCGACGCGGGCGTCATGGTGACCGCGAGCCACAACCCGCCCGCCGACAACGGGTACAAGGTCTACCTCGGCGGCCGTGTCGTCACCGACTCGGGCCAGGGCGCCCAGATCGTCCCGCCGTACGACGCGCACATCGCCGCCGCGATCGCGGCCGTCGGGCCGGCGCGGTCCGTCCCGCGCGCGTCGTCCGGGTGGACCGTGCTGGACCGCGAGGTCGTCGTCGCCTACGAGCGGTCGGTCCTCGCGCTGTCCGACGGCGCACGGCGCGACCTCAAGGTCGTCACCACGGCGCTGCACGGCGTGGGCGGCGAGACGGTCGCGCACGTCCTGCGCGACGCGGGCTTCACGACGGTCGTGCCGGTCGAGGAGCAGCTCGACCCGAACCCCGACTTCCCGTCCGTCGCGTTCCCCAACCCGGAGGAGCCGGGCGCGATGGACCTCGCGCTCGCCGTCGCGCAGGACGCGGCGGCCGACGTCGTGCTCGCCAACGACCCCGACGCCGATCGGTGCGCCGTCGCGGTGCTCGACCCGCGCGTCGGGACCTACCAGGGCGCGGAGACGGCCCGGTCGAACGGCTGGCGCATGCTGCACGGCGACGAGGTCGGCGCGCTCCTGGGCGACGACGTCGCGCGCCGCGTCGCCGCGTCCGGCGCCCCGGGGGGCGTGCTGGCCTGCTCGATCGTGTCGTCGCGCCTGCTGGGGAAGATCGCGGCCGCGCACGGGCTCGGCTTCGCGACGACGCTCACCGGGTTCAAGTGGATCTCGCGCGTCGACGGCCTCGTGTTCGGCTACGAGGAGGCGCTCGGCTACTGCGTCGACCCGGCCCACGTCCGGGACAAGGACGGCATCAGCGCGGCGCTGCTCGTCGCGCAGCTCGCGAACCGCCTCAAGGCCGAGGGGCGCTCGATCGTCGACGCGCTCGACGACCTGGCGCGCGCCCACGGCCTGCACGTGAGCGACCAGCTCTCCGCCCGGTTCGAGGACCTCGACCGCATCGGCGAGACGATGGCCCACCTGCGGGCCGCTCCCCCGCGCACCCTCGCGGGGGCCGGCGTCTCCGACGTCACCGACCTCTCCGCGGGCCTGGACGGGCTCCCGCCGACGGACGGCGTGCGGATCCTCACCGCGGACGGCACGCGCGTCATCGTGCGCCCGAGCGGCACGGAGCCGAAGGTCAAGTGCTACCTCGAGGTCGTGGTCCCGGTCGCCCCGGACGCCTCGCACGACGACCTCACCGCGGCCCGCGCCTTCGCCCGCGACCGCCTCGACCGCGTCAAGGCCGACATGACGCGCGCGCTCGGCCTCTGAGCCACCACGAGCCGGGGTCCCCGGTCGCCGGAACGTTCCGGCGACCGGGGACCCCGGCTCGTCACACCTGCGCGACGACGGTCACCGACGCCGTCACGACGCTCAGTAGCCCGCGTCCCCGGCGGAGGGGGCGTCCGCGCCGTCGAACCCCGCGAGGACGGCGGCGGTGCCGGACAGCCCGAGCCGCGTGGCGCCGTGCTCGATCATCGCGAGGGCGTCGGCGAGCGTGCGGACGCCGCCGGACGCCTTGACGCCCAGGCGACCGCCGACGGTCTCGGCCATGATCGAGACGGCGTGCGTGGAGGCACCACCCGCGGGGTGGAACCCGGTCGAGGTCTTGACGAAGTCCGCGCCCGCCGCCTCGGACGCACGGCACGCCTCGACGATCTCGTGGTCCGTGAGCGCGGCGGACTCGATGATGACCTTGAGGACCCTGTCGGCAGGGACGGCGGCGCGGACGGCCGCGACGTCGTCGCGCACCGCGTCCCAGGCGCCGGCCTTGGCCGCGCCGACGTCGATGACCATGTCGACCTCGTCGGCGCCGTCGCGGACGGACCGGGCCGCCTCGAACGCCTTGACGTCGCTGTGGTGCTTGCCCGACGGGAAGCCGCACACCGTCGCGACGAGCAGCCCGCGCTCGCGCGTGGTCGCCGGGTCCAGGGGCAGCATCGACGGGGAGACGCACACGGAGTAGACGCCCAGGCGGACGCCCTCCTCGACGAGCGCCGCGACGTCCGCGGGGGTGGCCTCGGGCTTGAGCAGCGTGTGGTCGACGAAGCGGGCCAGGCCGGCGGCGTCCAGGGGCTGCGTGCCGGTCGCGTCGCTCACAGCTGCGCTCCTTCGATCTGCTGGTAGCCGGGGAGGATGACGTCGTCGACGAGCGCACGACGCTCGTCGTGGTGCACGAACGCGCTCCATGCGGCGGTCATCGTGACGTCCGCGAGGTCGTCGATGGTCCAGCCGGCGTGCTCGACGAGGAGCGCCATCTCCTGGGTCATCGTCGTGCGCGACATGAGCCGGTTGTCGGTGTTGAGCGTGACCGCGAAGTCGAGCTCCTTGAGGCGCGTGATCGGGTGGTCCGCGATCGACGTCGCCGCCCCGGTCTGCACGTTCGACGACGGGCACAGCTCGAGCGGGACCTGGTGGTCGCGGACCCAGTGCGCGAGGAGGCCGAGCGCGGCCGTCCCGGGCTCGCCCTCGGCGCTGTGCGGGAACTCCGGGTCGAACGCGATGTCCTCGACGATGCGGACGCCGTGACCGATGCGGCTCGCCTGGCCGAGGTGCACGGCCTCGGCGATCGACTGCGGTCCCGCCGCTTCGCCCGCGTGGATCGTCACGGGGAAGTTCTGCTCGGCCAGGTAGCGCCAGATCTCGACGTGGCGCGAGGGCGGGAAGCCGTCCTCCGCGCCCGCGATGTCGAACCCGACGACGCCGTTCTCGCGGTTCGCGACCGCGAGGTCCGCGATCTCCGACCAGCGGTCGGCGTGCCGCATCGCGGTGACGAGCTGCCCGACGCGGATGGTCCGCCCCTCCGCGGCCGCCTCGGCGACGCCCTGCTCGATGCCGGACTGCACTGCGTCGACCGTCTCCTGGAGGGTGAGGCCGCGCTGGAGGTGCTGCTCGGGCGCCCAGCGCTGCTCGGCGTACACGACGCCGTCGCGCGCGAGGTCGAGCACCGCCTCGCGCGCCACGCGGGCGAGGGCGTCGCGCGTCTGCATGACGGCGATCGTGTGGTCGAACGTCTCGAGGTAGCGCACGAGCGACCCGGAGTCCGCGGACTCCGCGAACCAGGCGCCGAGCGCCTCGGCGTCGTCCGCGGGGAGCTGGTGCCCCACGTCGGCGGCGAGCTCGAGGATCGTGGCGGGGCGGAGCCCGCCGTCAAGATGGTCGTGCAGCACGACCTTGGGCAGCGCGCGGATGACGTCGACCGTCAGCGGGGCGTTCTCGGTGGTCATGCGCTCACGGTACCGGCCGGTACGCCCCGCCTCGCGCCGAGCGCACCGGCCGGGTGCGGACGGTCAGGCGTAGTCGTCGTCGCTGCCGGGCACGGCGGACGCCTGCTCGACGACGTCGGCCTCGGCGGCCTCGCCCTCCAGGTCGGGGCGCGGGGTCCGCGGCTGGTACTCGTCGACCTCGTGCACGGGGTCCTCGACCCCGGGGTCGTCGTCCTCGACCTCTTCCACCAGGCTGACGGCGTCCTCGCCCTGCTCGTCCAGACCGGCGTCCCGCCATGCGTCGTTCCCGGGCACGGTGCTCATCGCGACTCCTCCTCGACGATCGGCGTGCTCACCACGGTCGTGGCGGCTGCGCCCATCCTGCCGCCGGGCGCACGGCCTCGCCAGCGCGGCCGTCGGGCAGGAGCGCCCAGCACACGTGCGGCCAGCCCCCGAGCGCGTGGCGCACGGCGGGCACCCGGGCACCGTCGAGGAGCGCACCCGCCGCGACGGTGCGGAGCGTGCCCGACGACGGCTCGTAGACCCGGCACCACCTCGCCCCGGCGTCGGCGTCGGTGAGGAGCACGACGTGGCGCGGGACGGCGGTCGCGAGCCCGAGCGCGAGGTCTCCGCCGGTGAAGAGCGGCACGGGCACGCCGCGCGCCGCCGCGGCGAGCGCGGCGCGCACGACGCGCTCCGCGCCCGGCCCCGCGACGACCCGGTCCACGAACCGCACGTCCGCGTGGCGTGCGGTCCGGGCGGCGCCCCAGGGCGGCGTCCCGAGCGCCGCGGGCCACGGCAGCGGTCCCAGCGCGCGCCGGTTCGTGCGGCGCTTGAGCGCCTGCTGGAGCGTCCGGAACCGCTCGACGCCGCCCCGTGCGCGAGCGTCCTCCGGGTCGTGCCGCGCGGCGTCCCCCGGGCGCAGCCCGGTGGCGAGCCACAGGGCGAGCACCGGGTCGCCCGCCGCGGAGAGGAGGCCCAGGACGGCCGAGCCGCACGCCGTGCCGTCGGTCTGGCGCGCGGGCGCGCCCGCGATCTCCAGCGTCCGGACCGCGGGCCCCTCGTCGGGCCGGTCGAGCCGGCGCAGCGGGTCGACGACGGCACGCCGGTCCGCGGGCCGCAGCCCGTCGAGGGTCGTCGCGAGCGCACTCACGCGGTGCTCCGGGTGCCCCGCGCGGCGCGCGAGGTCGAGCACGTGGGAGGTCGCGGCGTCGGGCGCGTAGGCGCCGGGCGGCGGGGACGGCGGCAGGGTGCGCGCCGGGAGGAGGCGCGCGACGTCGGTCGCCCGCAGCGCCTCCGGCCCGCGCCTCACGCGGCACCGCCGAGAACCCGGTCGAACGCCCAGGCCGCGCCCACGAGGGCGAGCACGACGACGAGGCCGCCGACGCGCACGAGGAACGACCACGAGTGGAGCCGCCCGTCACGCGGGAGCCCGCCGGTCGGCGGGCGCAGCACCGCGGGGACGAGCGCGAGCACGGCCACCGCGACCGCCGCGCACACCGTGACCACGGAGCCGGAGCGCAGCCCGGCGGCGGCGAGCACGAGCGCACCGACCACGACCCCGAGCACCGTGCGCTGCCACGCGAGCGCCGTGCGCTCGGGCTGCAGCCCCTCGTCCTGCGGCGGCACGGCGCCGGGCTCCCCCGACGGCACGCTCACCCTCCGGTCGCCGCCCCGACGGCGTAGCCCGCGAGCAGCAGTGCCAGCACGACGACGCCGACGACGAGCACCGGCAGGCCGCTCGGCGCCGGGAGGCGCCACCGCAGCCGCAGGGCCCGCTCGTTACGGCGCCACGACACGAGCGCGTAGCCCGCGAACCCGGCGCCGGCGAGGCACGCGACGCCCGCGACGACGTCGAGCAGGCCCGCCATGCCCGCGAACGTCGCGAACGACGTCAGCGCGACGCCGCCCGCGACCAGGCCCAGCCCGGTGCGCACCCACGCGAGGGCCGTGCGCTCGTTGGCGAGGCTGAACCGCGCGTCGGGCTCGGTCCCCACGCCGTAGACCGACCGCGGCCGACGCGTGTCGGCCGGCTCGGGCGGGGCCTGCTCGTCGCCCGTCACGCTCAGTCGACGCGGTCCAGGACGACCGAGCCGCGCTCGACCACGGTGCCGGGCTCCGCGACGGACCACGCGCCGTCGAGGGCCTGCACCGCGCGCTCGAAGCGCTCCGGGGTGTCGGTGTGCAGGGTCATGAGGTGCTGGCCCTTGCGGACGGTGTCGCCGGGCTTGGCGAAGAGCTCGACGCCCGCGCCCGCCTGCACCGGGTCCTCCTTGCGGGCCCGGCCCGCCCCGAGGCGCCACGCGGCGACCCCGACGGCGTACGCGTCGAGCCGTTCGAGCACCCCGTCGCGGTCGGCCACGACGTGCTCGCGCTCGCGCGCGACGGGCAGCGGGGCGCGCGAGTCGCCGCCCTGCTCCGCGATCATCTCGCGCCACTTGTCGAGCGCGCGCCCGCCCAGGAGCGCGTGGCGCACGTCGTCCTCGTCCTGCGGGCGGCCCGCCCCGGCGAGCATCTCGAGCGCGAGCGCGACCGTGAGGTCGACGACGTCCTGCGGCCCCTCGCCCTTCATCACCTCGACGGACTCGCGCACCTCGAGCGCGTTGCCCGCGGTGAGGCCGAGCGGGGTCGACATGTCGGTGAGCAGCGCGACCGTGCGCACGCCGGCGTCGGTCCCGAGGTCGACCATCGTGCGCGCGAGCTCGCGCGCCGAGCCGAGCTCCTTCATGAACGCGCCCGAGCCGACCTTGACGTCGAGCACGAGCGCGCCCGTGCCCTCCGCGATCTTCTTGCTCATGATCGAGCTCGCGATGAGCGGGATCGACTCGACCGTGCCCGTGACGTCGCGCAGCGCGTATAGGAGGCGGTCGGCGGGCGCGAGGCCCGAGCCCGCCTGGCAGATCACGGCGCCGACGTGCTCGAGCGCGTTCATCATCTGCGCGTTGGTCAGCGCCGCTCGCCACCCCGGGATCGCCTCGAGCTTGTCGAGCGTGCCGCCCGTGTGGCCCAGGCCGCGGCCGGAGAGCTGCGGCACCGCGACGCCGTACACCGCGACGAGCGGCGCGAGGGGCAGCGTGATCTTGTCGCCGACTCCCCCGGTCGAGTGCTTGTCCGCCGTCGGGCGCGAGAGCCCCGAGAAGTCCATGCGCTCGCCCGACGCGATCATCGCCTGCGTCCAGCGGCCGATCTCGGCGCGGTCCATGCCGTTGAGGTAGATCGCCATCGCGAGGGCGGCCATCTGCTCCTCGGCCACGACGCCGCGCGTGTACGCGTCGATCACCCAGTCGATCTGCTCGGGCGCGAGCCGCGCCCCGTCGCGCTTGGTCCGGATGACGTCGACCGCGTCGAACGCCTCCGGGGCCGGCCCCTCGGTGGCGCGGTCCTCGCCGTCGTCCTCGATGCCGTCCTGCGTGGCCACGTCGTCGCTGGTCACGAGCGCTCCTCCAGATCCTCGGGCCCGAAGGCGTCGGGCAGCACGTCCCTCATCGTCTTGATACCACGCACCGTCTCGACCAGCAGGTCGGGCCCTCCGTGCTCCCACAGGAGCTGGCGGCACCGGCCGCACGGCATGAGCGGCGCGCCGTGCCGGTCGACGCACGCGAACGCCACGAGGCGGCCGCCGCCCGAGCCGACGAGCGAGCTCACGAGCGAGCACTCCGCGCACAGCGTCACGCCGTACGCGGCGTTCTCCACGTTGCAGCCGACGACGACGCGGCCGTCGTCCACGAGCGCGGCCGCACCCACGGGGAAGCCCGAGTACGGCGCGTAGGCGCGGGTCATGATGTCGCGCGCCGCGGTGCGCAGCGCGTCCCAGTCGACGGCCGGCCCGGCGGCGGACCCGTCCGGGTCCGTCCCCCGCCCGGCCGGGTACCGCCGTCGTGCACGTCCGTCATGCCGTCCTCACTTGACGTAGGGGATGCCCTCGGCGGCCGGCGGGCGCACGCGCCCGACGAGGCCGGCGACGGCGAAGATCGTCACGACGTACGGCGTCATGAGCATGATCTGGCTCGGGATCGGCGTCCCGACGATGCCGAGCACCGTCTGGAGGTTGTCCGAGAACCCGAACAGGAGCGCCGCGACGAGCGCGCCGACCGGGTTCCAGCGCCCGAGGATCATCGCGGCGAGCGCGATGAAGCCCTTGCCGCCCGTCATCTCCTTGCCGAAGGCGAGCCCCGCGGCGACGGTGAAGAACGCGCCGCCGAGGCCGGCGACCGCGCCGCCGAGGATCGTGTTGCGCACGCGCGTCGCGTTGACCTTGATGCCGACGGTGTCGGCGGCCTTCGGGTGCTCGCCGACCGCGCGCAGGCGCAGGCCCCAGCGGCTGCGGAACAGGAAGACCTGCAGCAGGATCACGACCACGTACATGAGGTACACGAGGAGGGTCTGGCGGAACAGCACCGGCCCGACGACCGGGATCTGCGACAGCACCGGGATCTCGATGACGGGCAGCGGGTTGCGCGAGTTCCACGTCGCCGGGTCCGCGCTGAGGACCGTCGAGTAGAGGTAGCTCGTCACGCCGACGACCAGCACGTTGAGTACGACGCCGACGATGATCTGGTTCACCCAGTACTTCACGGAGAAGATCACGAGCAGCACGCCCACGAGCGCGCCCGCGATCGGCGCGGCGATGAGGCCGGCGTACGCCGACGACGTGAGCGAGGCGACGACCGCGGCGAGGAAGGCCCCCGCGAGGAGCTGGCCCTCGATCGCGATGTTGATGATGCCGACGCGCTCGCACAGCACGCCGGAGAGCGCGCCGAACACGAGCGGGACCGCGAGGAAGAGCGAGCCCTGGAGCAGGCCCGTCAGCGGGATCGCCGACTTCCCGGCCCCGGCCCAGGAGAGGAACGCGAAGACGACCGCGACGCCGTACACGATCGGCAGCCACACGCCGACCTTGCGCCGGTCGCGCGCGGCCCAGAACGACAGGCCGGCGAGGAGCAGCGCGAGGATCGACAGGAACAGCGCCGCCCCGGTGGAGCTCACCGTGATCGGCTCGATCTGGAAGAAGTCCTTCGCCGTCGAGAGGCGGAACGTCGTCTGCTGGCCGCCCGCGGGGAGCAGCGCGAAGAAGACGAGGGCCAGCAGCCCGATGACCCCGTACGCGACCGGGGCCTTCCAGCTGATGGGCGGCAGCGGCTTGGCCGCGCGCTCCGGCGCGGCGGCCGGTGCCGGGGTGGTGGTCGCGGTGCTCATGCTCCGGCCTCCTGGGTGGTCGTCGTGGTCGGGACGGCCTTCGCGCGGCGGCGGGCTGCCTGCCGTTCGGCGCGCGTCGGGCCGCCCGGGGTCGGGAGGCGGAAGATCGCCCGCACGAGCGGCGGCGCGGCGATGAAGAGCACGATCAGCGACTGCACGACGAGGACGATGTCGATCGGCGTGCCCGTGCGGGCCTGCATGACGAACCCGCCCGCGCGCAGCGCGCCGAACAGCAGGCCGGCGAGCACCGTCCCGAGCGGACGGGACCGCCCGAGCAGCGCCACCGTGATCGCGTCGAACCCGAAGCTCGCCGCGACGCCCGCGGTGAGCACGTGCTCCGTGCCGAGCACCTGCGCGCTGCCCGCGAGGCCCGCGAGCGCGCCCGCGATGGCCATGACCCACACCGTCGTCCACGGGACCGACATGCCCGCGGTCCGGGCCGCGTGCGGGTTCTCTCCGACGGCGCGGAAGCGGAAGCCGAGCGTCGAGCGCTCCATGAGCCACCACACGCCGACCGCGACGAGCAGCGCGAGGACGAACCCCGCGTGGAGGCGGAAGCCCTCGCCCAGCAGCAGCGGGAACTGCGCGTTCCCCGGGATGCGCGGGCTGATCGGGTTGGAGCTGCCCGGCGCCTGGAACGGCTTCGTCGTGAGCAGGTACGCGACGAGGTAGATCGCGATGTTGTTGAGCATGATCGTGACGATCACCTCGTGGGCGCCCGTGCGGGCCTTGAGCACGCCCGCGATGCTCGCCCACAGGGCCCCGCCGAGCGCGGCGCCCAGCACGGCGAGCAGGAGGTGCAGCCCCGGCGGGAGCGCGAACGTCCAGCCGACGAACCCGGCGAAGATGCCGCCGAGGATGATCTGGCCCTGCGCACCGATGTTGAACAGGCCCGCGCGGAAGCCGATGCCGAGCCCGAGGCCCGCGAGGATGAGCGGCGTCGCGACCGTCATCGTCTCGGTGAGGGGGCGCAGCGCCCGCGAGACGTCGGGCGCGTCGACGTTGAGGACCGCGCCCTGGAAGAGCGCGGCGTACGCGCCGAACACCGCGTCCCAGACGGCCTGGAAGAAGTCCGATGGGCGCGCGAAGAAGTAGGACGCCGCCTCCTGGACCGCGGGGTCGGCCGCCGCGATGAGGACGCCGCCCAGGATCAGCGCGGCGACGATCGCGAGCAGCGAGACGAGCCAGCTGCTCTCGAGCATCTCGCGCAGGACGCCCTGCCCGGCGGGCGCCTCCGGCTTCTGCGGGTCGCTCGGCGGTGCGGCCGTCGGCGGGAGCGCCGACGCGTCGTCGGGCGTGGCCTGCTGGGTCACTGGATCTCCTCCTCGCGGGCGGCGGCCGCGTCCTGCGCGGCGCCCGACGGCGCGTCCTCGGCGACGGCGTCCGCCTCGCCGAGGGTCGTGTGGTGCTCGGCGGCCTGCACGACGGCCTCCTCGAGCGGGACCCCGGCCATCATGAGGCCGAGGACGTCGCGGTCGGTGTCGCCGGGCACGACCCCGACGACGCGGCCGCGGTACATGACGGCGATCCGGTCGGCGAGGGCGAGCACCTCGTCGAGCTCCGTCGACACGATGATCACGGGGGTGCCGTTGTCGCGCTCCTGCACGATGCGCCGGTGCACGAACTCGATCGAGCCGACGTCGAGGCCGCGCGTCGGCTGCGACGCGATGAACAGGCGCAGCGGGCGCGACATCTCGCGCGCGAGGACGACCTTCTGCTGGTTGCCGCCGGAGAGCGTGCCCGCCGGGGTCTCGACCGACTGGGTGCGCACGTCGAACTCGCCGATGCGCTGCTCGGCGTTCGCGCGGATCGTGCCGCGCGCGAGCGCGCCGCCGCGCGAGTAGGGCGCGGACGTCACGAGGTCGAGCACGAGGTTCTCCTCGACGGAGAACGTCCCGATGATCCCGTCGGTGCTGCGGTCCTCGGGCACGTAGCCCACGCCCGCCTCGAGCACCTGGGACACGCTGCGCCCCACGAGCTCCTTGCCGTCGAGCAGGATCGAGCCCGCGACCGGCTTGCGCAGCCCGACGATCGTCTCCGTGAGCTCGGTCTGGCCGTTGCCCTGGACCCCCGCGACGACGAGGATCTCGCCGCGCGCGACCTCCAGGCTCACGCGGTCGACGACGGCCGTGCCGGCGTCGTCCATGACCGTGAGCTCGTCGACGTGGAACGTGGTGTCACCGTTCTCCGCAGGCGCCTTGTCGACCCCGAGGGAGACGGAGCGCCCGACCATGAGGGACGCGAGCTCGGTCTCGCTCGCGCTCGGGTCGGCGGTGCCGACGACCTTGCCGCGGCGGATGACCGTGATGCGGTCGGCGACGGCGCGCACCTCGCGCAGCTTGTGCGTGATGAAGACGATCGACGTCCCCGCCGCCTTGAGCTCGCGCATGATCGCGATGAGCTCGTCCGTCTCCTGCGGCGTGAGGACGGCGGTCGGCTCGTCGAGGATGAGCACGCGCGCGTCGCGCGACAGGGCCTTGATGATCTCGACGCGCTGCTGCACGCCGACGGGGATGTCCTCGACCATCGCGTCCGGGTTCACCTCGAACCCGAACCGGTCCGAGATCTCCTGGACGAGGCGGCGCGCGCGCCGCGCGTCGATGAGACCCGCGCCCTTCACGGGCTCGTGCCCCAGCGCGACGTTCTCGGCGACCGTGAACACCGGGACCAGCATGAAGTGCTGGTGCACCATGCCGATGCCGGCGGCCATCGCGTCGCCCGGGCCCGCGAACTGCACGGGCACGTCGTCGACGAGGATCTGCCCGTCGTCCGGGTCGTACAGCCCGTACAGCACGTTCATGAGCGTGCTCTTGCCCGCCCCGTTCTCCCCGAGCAGGGCATGGATCTCGCCGGGCTCGATGACCAGGTCGATGTGGTCGTTGGCGACCAGGGACCCGAAGACCTTCGTGATCCCTCGCAGCTCCAGCTTCACCGGTCTGCCTCTCCTCGTGCTTCGCAGTCGTACCGCGGTGTCGACCTCGATCCCGTCGAGGTACTCCATCGAACCGCACCCGCGGGAGCGCGGCGCGTCGTCGCGGCCCCGACGACACCGTCGTCGTCATGACGGTGGCCCGGGCGCTGGGCCCGGGCCACCGGTGCCGGTCGCCCGTGGGCGGCCGGCGGGTTCAGCGTCGCGTCACGGCGCGTTCGGCGACTCGACGACGAGGTCGCCCGCGATGATCTGCTCCTGGTACTGGGCGATCTGGTCCTGCAGCTCGGCCGGGACCGCGTCCTCGAAGTCGTGGAACGGCGCCAGGCCGACGCCCTCGTTCTCGAGCGTGCCGACGTACGGCTCGCTCGTGAAGTTGCCGTCCGCCGACTCGCTCACGGTGTCGAAGACCGCCGGGCCGATCTGCTTCATCACGGACGTGAGGATGATGCTCCCGTAGTCCGTCGTGAGGAAGCCGTCCGAGTCGACCCAGATGATCTTCGCGCCACCGCTCTCGGCCGCCGCGGCGGCACCGAGGCCCACCGGGCCGGCCACGGGCATGATGATGTCCGCGCCCTGGTCGATGAAGCCCTGCGTGACGTTCTGGCCGTTCGCCTGGTTGTCGAAGTCGCCGGTGAACGTGCCGGTCTGCGCTTCCTTGTCCCAGCCGAGGACCTTGACGTCGGTGCCGTTGTCCTCGTTGTACTGCGCGACGCCGTCGGCGTAGCCGTCCATGAAGATGGCGACCGACGGGATCTGGATGCCGCCGAACGTGGCGACCGTGCCCGTCTCGGTCATGCCCGCCGCGAGGTAGCCGGCGAGGAACGCCGCCTCCGCGGTGTTGAACAGGATCGGCTTCGCGTTGTCGATCTCGACCGACTCCGGCGGGTCGTCCGCCGTGGCGCCCGGGTTGCTGAACGCCGAGTCGATGAGGGCGAAGTGCACGTCCGTGTTGGCCTCGGCCGCCGACTGGATCGGGTCCTCGAGGAGGAAGCCCACACCGATGATGAGGTTGCAGCCCTGCTGGACGAGGCTGTCGATGTTCGGGCCGTAGTCGGTGTCCGCCTGGGACTCGACCTCGTGCGTCGTGATGCCGAGCTCCGTCTTGGCCTTCTCGAGGCCCTCGTAGCCCGACTGGTTGAAGGACTGGTCGTCGAACCCGCCGGCGTCGGAGACCATGCACGCGGAGAAGTCGGAGTTGCCGCCCGCGGTGCTGTCGCCGCCGCCGCTCGTCTCGTCGTCCTCGGGCGCGGCGCCGCACGCGGCCAGCGCGAGCGCGGCGACCGCCGCGAGGGCGGTGACCTGAGTCGCTCTCTTCACCTGATAGCTCCTGTCGTTCTCGTAGCAGTGCCGCGCAGGGAAGGACCCCTGGGCCCTCCCGAGCACCGTTGCACGGGAGGACCGGTCCGTCGGCCTCTATAGGACCGAAGACTAATCAGCCCGAGGGGTCCAGCACGTTACTTGCCGGTAACGCGGGCGCTTCGTTATGCAAGCGTCACTTTGCGTCTGAGGCGTGACACACCCCTGTCCACGGGTCGGGACCGGTTCACCCGTCCTGGCCCGCAGCGACGCGCGCGAGGAGCCGCATGCCCAGGCCGATCGCGCGCTCGTCCACCTGGAGGTCGCCCTGGTGGATGTCGTAGCTGCGCCCGCCCGGCGTCCGCGTGCCGAGGCGGGCCATCGCCCCGGGCACCTTCGTGAGGTACCAGGCGAAGTCCTCGCCCCCGAGCGACTGCTCGGTGAGCACGACGCTGTCCGGGCCCAGGACGTCGCGCGCGGCAGCCTCGAGCAGGCCGGTGCAGCGCTCGTCGTTCTCGACGGGCGGGACGCCGCGCGTGTGGTGCACGGTCACCTCGACCTCGTACGGCGCGACGACCTGCTCCACCGCGTCGTGCAGCACCTGCCCCGCGAACTCCCACGCGCGCACGTCGAGGCAGCGCAGGGTGCCGCGGACCGTGCCGGTGCTCGGGATGGCGTTGTGCGCGGAGCCCGCGTGGACGGCGCCCCACGTGAGGTTGACGCCCGAGCGCGGGTCCAGCCGACGGCCGAGCACCGCGGGGACCTGCGTGATGACCTGGCCCAGCGCGTACACCACGTCGCCGGTCAGGTGCGGTCGCGACGTGTGGCCGCCCGGGGAGGCGATCGTCACGGAGACCTCGTCGGACGCCGACGTGATCGGGCCGATCCGCGTGCCGATGCGACCCACGTCGACCTTCGGGTCGCAGTGCACGGCGTAGATCTCGTCGACCCCGTCCATCGCCCCGGCCGCGAGGACGTCGAGCGACCCGCCCGGCTGGACCTCCTCGGCGGGCTGGAGCACGAGTCGCACGCCGCGGCGCAGCACGCCCTGCGCGTGCAGGTCCGCGAGCACGAGCCCGGCACCGAGCACGACGGCCGTGTGCACGTCGTGGCCGCACGCGTGCGCGACGCCCGGCACGGTCGACGCCCACGGGAGGCCGCAGCGGTCCTGCAGCGGCAGCGCGTCGATGTCCGCGCGCAGCGCGACGCGGCCCTCCGGGACGGCCGCGCCGTCGGGCACGCCCGCGGTGGTCGCGCCCGGCTCCGGGCCGACGTCGCACACGAGCCCCGTGCCCGGCAGGAGCCGCGGCTCGAGGCCCGCGGCGCGCAGGCGGTCGGCGAGCAGCGCCGTGGTGCGCGTCTCGGCGCGCGAGACCTCGGGGTGGGCGTGGATGTCGCGGCGGATCGCCACGACCTCGTCCACGTGGCGCGCGACGGCGGCCCCGATGCGGGCGGCGAGGGTCACGTCGGCGCTCACAGGAGCTCGTCCATCCCGAGCTCGCGCACCGTGTCGACCATCGACCTCACCTGCTGCGCGCGCGCCCGCGTCGTGACGAGGAGCGCGTCGGGGGTGTCGACCACGACGACGTCGTCGAGACCGAGGACCGTCACGACGCGGTCGCTCGCGGGCACGACGACCGAGCCCGCGCTCTCGCGGCGCACGACGCGCCCCGTGTCGCCGAGCACCTTGGAGCCCGCCCCGTCGACGGACGGGAGGAGGGCGGCCAGGGAGTTGAAGTCGCCCACGTCGTCCCACCCGAACGTGCCGGGGACGACGGCGACGCCCCCGACCGCGGCGACCGGCTCGGCCACCGCGTGGTCGATCGCGATCCGCTCGAGCGCCGGCCACCGCTCCGCGAGCACGCGGTCGCGGTCGGGGCCGTCCCACGCGGCCGCGATCGCGCGCAGGCCGTCGTGCAGCTCGGGGCGCTGGTCCGCGAGGTGCCCGAGGAGCACGGACGAGCGCACGATGAACATGCCGGCGTTCCACCGGTACTCCCCGGACGCGAGGTAGCGCTGCGCGGTCGCGGCGTCCGGCTTCTCCGTGAAGCCGCGCACGTGCTGCGCGGTCGGCGCCCCCGCGACGCCGAGCGGGGCGCCGCTGTGCACGTACCCGAACGCCGTCGACGGCCGCGACGCCGCGATGCCGATCGTCACGACGTACCCGGCGCGCGCCGCCTCCACCGCCTCGCGCACCGAGGACTCGAAGGCGGCACGACCCGTGATCACCTGGTCCGCGGCGAACGACCCGACGACGACGTCGCCGTGCCGCGCCTCGAGCACCGCCGCGGCGAGCCCGATGGCCGCCATCGAGTCCCGGGGCGACGGCTCCGCGAGCACGTTCTCGGCCGGCAGGCCCGGGAGCTGCGTGCGCGCCGCCGCGACGTGCCGGTCGCCCGTGACGAGCACGACGCCCTGCTCCCCCGCGAGCGGCACGAGCCGGTCGACCGTCGCCTGGAGCAGGGAGCGCCCCGAGCCGGTGAGGTCGAGCAGGAACTTCGGGGAGCCCGCCCGCGAGAGCGGCCACAGCCGGGTGCCGGCGCCTCCCGCGGGGACGACGGCGAAGAAGCCGGGGATCGGCGACCCGGACGGGCCGGAGGAGTCGTGCGGCGAAGAGGCCATGAGGGCCAGCATAGTGAGGGCCGCAGTTCCCCCGCGGGCTGTGGGATCAGTCACAAACCCACGGCAGGGGGCCGTTCCGCCGCCCCCGGCGGTCCGCATCATGACGTCGATGTCACTATGGTGGAAGCCCTGAGACCGATGCCGACGACGGTCCCGGGGTCCGGACTGAGGGAGTTCCGGACCACGGCCGGAACGTGACATCTCCCCCTGATCTCGCCACAGGAGGCCCCCAAAGTGCCCAGTGCACCAGCCGGCACGCTCTACCGCGGCCGCGAAGGCATGTGGTCGTGGGTCGCGCACCGCGTGACCGGCGTGCTCATCTTCTTCTTCCTGCTCGTGCACGTGCTCGACACGGCGCTCGTGCGGGTCTCGCCCGAGGCGTACAACGCCGTCATCGGGACGTACCAGACGCCGATCATGGGCGTCGGTGAGGCGGGCCTGGTCGCGGCCATCGTCTTCCACGCCTTCAACGGCATCCGCATCATCCTGGTCGACTTCTGGTCCAAGGGCCCGCGGTACCAGCGCACGATGCTCTGGGTCGTCGTCGGCCTGTTCGTCGTGACGATGGCCGGGTTCCTGCCGCGCCACCTGATGAACGTCTTCGGAGGGGGGCACTGATGGCCGCCGCACCCACGGTCGAGGTCGCGAGCCCGCGCGACCCGTACAAGCGCCGCAAGGCCACGCGCAGCAACTACGAGCTGTACAGCTGGATCTTCATGCGCGCCTCCGGCGTCGTGCTGATCGTCCTCATCTTCGGGCACCTGTTCGTCAACCTCATGGTCGGCGAGGGCGTGCACGCGATCGACTTCGGCTTCGTCGCCGGCAAGTGGGCCTCGCCGTTCTGGCAGATCTGGGACCTGCTCATGCTGTGGCTCGCCATGTTCCACGGCACCAACGGCGTCCGCACGATCATCAACGACTACGCCGAGCGTGACGGCACTCGCCTCGTCCTCAAGCTCGCGCTGTACCTCGCCTTCACGATCGTCACGGTCCTCGGCACGCTCGTGATCTTCACGTTCGAGCCCTGCCCCGCGAACGCCCCGGCCGAGCTGCTCGCGTCGTTCTGCACGGCCTGAGCACCGCACCACCGCACGCCCCCGTCTTCCTCTCGCTCCACCCGGCTCTCTCCCAGGAGGCATCGACCCCGATGCAAACCCATCAGTACGACGTCGTCATCGTCGGCGCAGGCGGCGCCGGGATGCGCGCGGCGCTGGAGTCGTCCGGCAAGGTCCGGACGGCCGTCATCTCCAAGCTCTACCCCACGCGCTCGCACACGGGCGCCGCGCAGGGCGGCATGTGCGCCGCGCTCGCGAACGTGGAGGAGGACAACTGGGAGTGGCACACGTTCGACACGGTCAAGGGCGGCGACTACCTCGTCGACCAGGACGCCGCGGAGATCATGGCCAAGGAGGCCATCGACGCCGTCCTCGACCTCGAGCGCATGGGCCTGCCGTTCAACCGCACGCCCGAGGGCCGCATCGACCAGCGCCGGTTCGGTGGGCACACCCGCAACCACGGCGAGGCCGCGGTGCGCCGCTCGTGCTACGCCGCGGACCGCACCGGTCACATGATCCTCCAGACGCTCTACCAGCAGTGCGTCAAGCAGGACGTCGAGTTCTTCAACGAGTTCTACGTCCTCGACCTCATCACCGACCACGACCTCTCCGCGGGCGAGATCCCCGACGACGAGACGGTCACCGCGACCGGCGTCGTCGCCTACGACCTCGCGTCCGGCGAGATCCACGTCTTCCAGGCGAAGGCGATCATCTTCGCCACCGGTGGCGCGGGCAAGATCTTCAAGACGACGTCCAACGCGCACACGCTCACGGGCGACGGCATGGCCCTGGCCTACCGCCGCGGCCTGCCGCTCGAGGACATGGAGTTCTTCCAGTTCCACCCGACCGGCCTCGCGGGCCTCGGCATCCTCCTGTCGGAGGCCGCCCGCGGCGAGGGCGGCATCCTGCGCAACGCGGACGGCGAGCGCTTCATGGAGCGCTACGCCCCCACCATCAAGGACCTCGCGCCGCGCGACATCGTCGCCCGGTCCATGGCGAACGAGGTCCGCGAGGGCCGCGGCGCCGGGCCGAACAAGGACTACGTCCTGCTCGACCTCACGCACCTCGAGCCGGCGCACATCGACGCCAAGCTCCCCGACATCACCGAGTTCGCCCGGACCTACCTCGGGATCGAGCCGTACACCGAGCCCGTGCCCGTGTACCCCACGGCGCACTACGCGATGGGCGGCATCCCGACGAACGTCGACGCCGAGGTGCTGCGCGACAGCCACAACGTCGTCAAGGGCCTCTACGCCGCCGGTGAGGTCGCGTGCGTCAGCGTGCACGGCTCCAACCGTCTCGGCACCAACTCGCTGCTCGACATCAACGTCTTCGGCAAGCGCGCCGGCCGCACGGCCGCCGCCTACGCCGCGACCGCGTCGTACAGCGAGCTCCCGGAGAACCCCGCCGCGGCCGTCGTCGCGCAGCTCGAGGAGATGCGCAACCGTCCCGACGGCGAGCGCGTCGCCGACGTCCGCAAGGCGCTCCAGGAGACCATGGACGCCAACGCCCAGGTGTTCCGCACGGGCGAGTCGCTCAACCAGGCCCTCGCGGACATCCGCGACCTGCAGAAGCGCTACAAGAACGTGTCCGTGCAGGACAAGGGCCGCCTGTTCAACACCGACCTCCTCGAGGCGATCGAGCTCGGGTTCCTCCTCGACATCGCCGAGGTCACCGTGGTCGCGGCGATCAACCGCAAGGAGTCCCGCGGCGGCCACTACCGCGAGGACTTCCCGGACCGCGACGACGCCAACTACATGCTGCACACGATGGCCTACCGCCGTCCGACGTCCGCCAGCGACGTCGCCGACGGGCACGTCGCGGGCTACTTCGACCACGTCGAGCAGTTCGACGGCTACAAGGTCGCCCTGGGCTCCAAGCCCGTCACCCAGACCCGGTACGAGCCCATGGAGCGGAAGTACTGATGACTGCCACACTCGAGAGCCCGGCCGCCGAGCCCAAGGCCGGGGAGATCCCCTCGTTCGAGGTCACGCTCCGCGTCCGCCGCTACTCCCCCGAGTCGGAGCACGGCGAGGAGGCGTACTGGGACGAGTTCACCGTCCAGGCGCACGGCACCGACCGCGTGCTCGACGCCCTGCACAAGATCAAGTGGGAGCACGACGGCTCCCTGACGTTCCGCCGCTCGTGCGCGCACGGCGTGTGCGGGTCGGACGCGATGCGCATCAACGGCCGCAACCGGCTCGCGTGCAAGACGCTCCTCAAGGACGTCAACCCCGACAAGCCGATCACGGTCGAGCCCATCAAGGGCCTGCCCGTGGTCAAGGACCTCGTCGTGGACATGGAGCCGTTCTTCGCGTCCTACCGCGAGATCATGCCGTTCCTCATCACGTCCGGGAACGAGCCGAGCAAGGAGCGCCTCCAGTCCGCCGCGCAGCGCGAGCGCTTCGACGACACCACCAAGTGCATCCTGTGCGCCGCGTGCACGTCGTCCTGCCCGGTGTTCTGGACCGACGGCCAGTACTTCGGCCCCGCCGCCATCGTCAACGCGCACCGGTTCATCTTCGACAGCCGCGACGAGGGCGCCACGCAGCGCCTGGAGATCCTCAACGACAAGGAGGGCGTGTGGCGCTGCCGCACGACCTTCAACTGCACCGAGGCCTGCCCGCGCGGCATCGAGGTCACGAAGGCGATCCAGGAGGTCAAGCGCGCGATGATCACCCGCGCGTTCTGACACCCCCCGCACCGCCCCGAAGGGCGCCGACCGGACGGTCGGCGCCCTTCGTCGTCCCCGGGTGACGCCGCGCCCACGCGGCCCCGCACCGATCGGCACCCACGGCCGGGATCGGCAGCCTCGACCGAGATCGGCATCTGCGGCCCAGATCGGCAGCCGCACGTGCAGATCTCGGCAGCGCGTGCCGATCTCGTCCCGCCGCCCGAGCGCGGCGGTCACGTCCCGCGCGGCAGGCGGCCCCGGCGGATTCCGCGGACCAGGGGGCTCCACGGGCGGTGCGACCCGTGACCAGCGCGGAGGTGCTCCTCGGGCGACGGGACGACGGCGTCGCGCGTGCCCTCGACGGCGTCGCGCCTCTTCTGGACGTCGTCGCGCGCGCTCTCGACGGCGTGGCGGGGCGCCCGGAGGTGGCGGCCGTCGGCCGGGGGGTCGCCGTCGAGCACGGGCAGCTCGGGACGGCCGTCGCGCGCGTGCCGGGCGCCGTCGGGCACCGGGTCGGGCGGGCGCGGCGGGTTCGCCATCCACGCGCACACGGCCAGGAGGATGCGCGCGGTGAAGTTGACGAGGAGCAGCAGCGTCACGAGGACGGCGAACGACGCCAGGAGGGCGTTCCGCGTGGCGCTGCTCTCGACGAACGACGACCCGAGGTAGCGGAGCACGCCGAACCCGACGGCGGCGGTGAGCGATCCGACGAGGAGGTCGCGGCGTCGGACCTGCACCCCGGCGAGGAGCCGCACGACGACGACCACGACGAGCGCGTCGAGCAGGACGCTCACGACGAGGCCCGCACCGGTGACGAGGACGGCGGGCCCGCCGGAGAGGCCGATCGCTTCGAGGATCTGGTTGCCGAGGGACGTGACGGCGATGCCGGCGACGGCGGAGACGAGGAGGAACAGCGCGAGCAGGAAAAACCCGAGGAGGGCGCGCGCCCGGGCGAGCACGGGGCTCTGGCCGACGTCGCTCACACCGAACATGGTCCGCACGGCGCCGCGCAGGTGGTACATGAACGACACGACGGAGAAGAGCAGCACCACGCCCGCGACGACGCTCGTGACGCTGAGCCCGGAGTCGAGCAGGAGCTGGTCAGGCCGGATCTCGCCGGGCTCGCCGTCGAGGGCGATGAGCCCGGGGACGAGCTCGTTGATCTCGCCGAAGACGACGTCCATGAGCTCCTCGCGCCCGCCCAGGACCCGCATGAAGACGGTGTAGCCGATCGTCAGCGCGGCGAACAGCGAGAACAGCGCGGAGTACGCGATGCCGCCGCACAGGAGCGCACCGCGCGCGTACAGGTAGCGGTAGGTCGCGCGGCCGGGCCGGCTGTCCTTCCAGCGCTCGACGAGCGCGTCCACCCGCGCGCGCGTGCGCGTGACGACGCGCGGGGCGGCAGGGCGGGGCGACGTCACGCCCCGAACCCTACGAGGCGGTCGCTCCCGCGGCATCCGCGCCGAGGGGGAACACCTGCTCGGGGCGCCAGACGCCGTCGTCCCCGTGCTCGTAGAGCGAGAAGCCGGCGACGTCGAACTGCGCGTCGTAGGTCGCCATCTGGTCGAACGCCGCGTCGAGCGCGGCCTCGGGCACCTCGTGCGCGACGGTCACGTGCGGGTGGTAGTTGAACCGCAGGTCCTGGGCGAGCGGGCCGGTGCGGATCGCGCTCTCGAGGTGCTCGCACTCCGCGATGCCCTCGACCACCTGGACGAACACCACGGGCGAGACGGGCCGGAACGTCGCGCTCCCCCGCAGGTGGAGGCGGAACGGCGCCGCGGTCGACGCGACCTCCGCCAGGTGCGCGCGCGCCGTGTCGAGCGCGGTGCGGTCCAGGACCGTCGGGCCGAGGAGCGTCACGTGCGGCGGGATCGACCGCGCGAGCGGGTCGCCGAACCGTGCGCGCGCGTCCTGGAGCTGCGTCGCGAACGGCTCGGGCACCTCGATCGCGATGCCGATCCGCACCTGGTGGGGCTCGCGCTCCGGGAGGTTCACGCGGTCGTCCCGCCCACGGGCAGCAGGCCGACGCGGTCGTAGATGCGGGCGAGCGTGCCGGCCGCGATCTCGCGGGCCTTCTGCGCGCCGCGCGCGAGCACCGCGTCGAGCTCGGCCGGGTCCGCCAGGTAGGTGTTCGCGCGCTCCTGGAACGGCACGAGGAAGTCGACGACGACGTCCGCCAGGTCCACCTTGAGGCGCCCGTAGCCCTGGCCGTCGTACTCGGCGGCGATCGCCTCGACGTCCCGCCCCGTGAGCGCCGAGTAGATGGTCAGCAGGTTCGACACGCCGGGCTTGGCGACCGGGTCGTAGCGGATCTCCGTGCCGGAGTCGGTCGCAGCCGACCGGATCCGCTTGGCGGCGACCTTCGGGTCGTCGAGCAGCCAGATGACGCCCTTGCCGTTCGACGAGGACTTGCTCATCTTCGCCGTCGGCTCCTGGAGGTCGTAGATCTTCGCGACCGACCGGACGATGTGGGCCTCCGGCACGACGGCGGTCCCGTCGCCGAAGCGGGCGTTGAGCCGCTCCGCGAGGTCGCGGGTGAGCTCGAGGTGCTGGCGCTGGTCCTCGCCGACCGGCACGAGCGCCGCGTCGTAGAGCAGGATGTCGGCCGCCATGAGCACGGGGTACGTGAACAGCCCGACGGTCGTTCCGTCGGCGCCCTGCTTCGCGGACTTGTCCTTGAACTGGGTCATGCGGCCCGCCTCGCCGAAGCCCGTCTGGCACGACAGCACCCACGACAGCTCGGCGTGCTGCGGCACGTGCGACTGGACGAACAGCGCCGAGCGGTCCGGGTCCACGCCGCCGGCGAGGTACTGGGCGGCCGTGCGGCGGGTGCGCTCGCGGAGCCGCTCCGGGTCCGGGTTGACCGTCAGCGCGTGGAGGTCGACGACGCAGTACAGGGCGTCGTACGCGTCCTGGAGGGAGACCCACTGGCGCAGCGCACCGATGTAGTTCCCGAGCTGCAGCGAGTCCTCGGTGGGCTGCATGCCCGAGAGGATCCGTGGCCGGGTGCCCGTCGGGCTCCCGGGCTCCTGCGTGGTCTCCGGGACCGGTGCCGGACCGATGTGCGTCGCCTCGATGGACATTGCCCCATTCTGACAGGTGCTCGGGCGCCGGAACGAATCGCCGTCGTACCGCGGTCGGACGACGGGGTCAGGTGGCCTCGTCGTCGAACGGGGCGGGCCCCGTCGGCGCGACGGGAGCGGCCGGGCGGGGCGGGGAGACGCGCTCGGGCAGGGGGTCGTCGTCCAGGAGTGCCTCGCGGACGATCCGGCGCGGGTCGTACTGGCGCGGGTCGAGCTTGGCCCAGTCGACGTCCGACAGCTCCTCGCCGAGCTCCGCGTCCACGCGCGACTTCGCGTCGCGCAGGTAGCCCCGCGCCGACCGCACGAACGCCCCGAGCTGCTCCGCGTAGCGCGGCAGGCGCTCGGGACCGATGACGACGACCGCCACGATGAGGAGCACGACGAACTCGGCTCCGTTGATCCCGAACACGCCGACAGACTACTCGCTCGTGGCCTCGTCGAGGACGACGCGCACGTCGCGCTCCTGGTCGCCGGTCCGCACACGCAGGGTCACCGCGTCCCCCGGCGCCTTCGCCCGGATCGCGACGATGAGCTCGTCCGACTCGGTGACGGGCCGGCCGTCGATGGACAGGATCACGTCTCCCGGCCGGATCCCGGCGGCGTCCGCCGGGCCGTCGGGCGTCACCGCGGGCGTCCCGGACTGCGCGTCGGTCGAGACCTGCACGCCCTCGCCCTGGTAGCGCTGGTCGAGGAGCACGCCGATCACCGGGTACGTCGCGACGCCGTCGGCGATGAGCTGCTCGGCGGTCCGGCGGGCCTGGTTCGACGGGATGGCGAACCCGAGCCCGATGCTCCCGGTGGCCTCGCCGCTCCCCGGCGGCTGCGCGATGGCCGAGTTGATGCCGACCACCTGGCCCCGGCCGTCGACGAGCGGGCCGCCGGAGTTGCCGGGGTTGATCGCGGCGTCCGTCTGGATCGCGTTGATGAACGCCGTCTCCGCCGCGGCACCCGCCTGGACCGGGCGGTTGAGCGCGCTGATGATCCCCGTGGTCACGGTCCCGTTGAGCCCGAGCGGCGCGCCGATGGCCACCACCGGGTCCCCGACGACCACCTCGTCGGAGTCGCCGAGCGCGAGCGGCGTGAGGCCCGAGTCCTCGACCTTGACGACCGCGAGGTCGTAGTCGACCGTCCGCCCGACGAGCTCGGCCGGGCTCTCGTGCCCGTCGGAGAAGAGCACGACGATGTCGCCGCCGTCGGCGGCCGACGCGACGACGTGGTTGTTCGTGAGGATGAAGCCGTCCTCCCGCAGCACGAAGCCCGATCCGGTCGCGACGCCGTCGGCCCCGCGGACCTGGAGCGAGACGACGCTGGGCAGCACGGTCGCCGCGATGTCCGCCACCGAGCCGTCGGGGCGGTCCGCGCCGGGCTCGACGCTCGCGGGCGGCAGCGCCGAGACGGACGAGCCGGAGGGCTGCGGGTCGGCGAGGCGGTCGGCCGCGACGCCGCCGACGGCGCCCGCGACGAGCGCGAGCACCGCGACGCCCGCGACGGCGGCCGGGCGCAGGCCGCGTCGCGGGGCGGTGCCGGCGGGTCCGCGGGGCACGCCCACGAGGGTCGGGTCGACGGACCCGCCCGGGCGCGTCGGCGCCTCGGGCTGGCCGAACGCGCTCAGCCGCTCCCAGGGGTCCGTGGGCGCCGCAGTCGAGGGTTCCGCAGGCGCGGGCACCGCAGGCGGCGGCGGGACCGGTCCCGGACCGTACGCGGGCGCGGCGTGGCCCGACGCAGCTCCCTCGGTGGGCCGTGGCGCCTCGGCGGACGGCGGGACGGGCACGCTGCGGTAGGCCGACGGCGGCGCGAACGGGTTCGGCGCGGCGTCGCGCGGACCGGGCTGCTCCGGTCCGGTCTGGGGGTCGGTCATGAGGTGCCGAGCGCTCCTGTCATGGTCGTCCAGCCCCGGGAGATGCGCGCCGGGACCCCGGCATCGTAGTCACGGGCCGGGAACGCCGCCACGAGGGCGGCGACCGTCTCCTGCTCGGTGTCGGCGACGACGTCGATCACCGTGTCGCCCGACTGCCACACGACGTGCCACGGGGCCTCGGACAGCACGTGCACGCGGCGCCCGTCGACGTCCCACGTCTCGCCGCCCGCGAGCGCCGACGTGTCCAGCAGGCCGGTCTGCTCGCGCACGACCGCCTCCCCGCCCGGCGCCTCGAGGTCGATCTCCAGCACGCCGCGCCGCGCGTCGTCGCGCACGTCGGCCACGCGGAATCCCTCGGGGAGCGGCGTCGGGCAGGTCCAGCCCTGCGCGGCGAGCGCCGCGAGGGCGGACGCGCCGCCGTCCGCGACCGTCCCCCCGCCCGACCCGCCGTCCGAACCGTCGGTCCGCGCGCCGCCGACGACGAGCGCGCCCGTGGCCCGGGGTGCGGCCTGCGCGAGCACGGTGAGCGGGTCGCTGCGGTGCAGGTCCGGCGTGACGAGCGGGCTCTCCCCCAGCGCGAAGAGGCCCACCGCCGCGACGCCGACGCCGCCGACGACGAGGCCCACCACGCGCCGCCGGAGCGAGCCGCGGCGCACCTCGCCGCTCCACGCGCCGCGCGGGAGCGTCGCGGTCTCCGCCCAGGGGTCGCTCGGCGCGGGCGCCGCGCGCAGCGGGTCGCCGTCCGTCGGCGGGATCTGGGCGGACAGCGCGAGCAGGCGCGCGGCGAGGTCCGGCGCTGGCTCCACCGGCCCGGCCGCGCTCAGCGCGCGCCGGGCCGCCCGGGCCGCGGAGAGCTCTGCCGCGCACCGCGGGCAGCAGGCCACGTGCTCCAGGGCGCGCTCCGCCTCCGCGGGCGACAGCTGCCCGTCGACGAGCGCGGAGAGCCGCGAGCCGAGATGGGTCACGCCGCCCCCCGGGCGCCCACGGCGGTCGGCGCGTCGTCCGACGCCGGACGCTCCGCGGGGTCGCGGTGGGGCAGGGCGGCGCGCAGCTGCGAGCGCGCGCGGTGGATCCGCGAGCGGACCGTGCCGAGCTTGATGCCGAGCGTCACGGCGATCTCCTCGTAGGAGAGGCCCTCGATGTCGCACAGCACGACGGCGGCCCGGTACTCGGGCGAGAGCGCGTCGAGCGCGCGCTGCACGTCGCGGTCGAGGTTCGCGTGCTCGAACCCGCGCTCCGGCTGGGCCTCGGCGCGCGCCGGGTAGTGCCCGTCGTCGTCGCCCATGGCCTCCATCCGGATGCGCTGCTTGCGCCGCACCTGGTCGAGGAACAGGTTCGTCGTGATCCGGTGGAGCCAGCCCTCGAACGTGCCCGGGGTGTAGCTCGACAGCGAGCGGAACACCCGGACGAACGTCTCCTGCGTGAGGTCCTCCGCGTCCTGACGGTTGCCGGTGAGGCGGTAGGCGAGCCGGTAGACCCGCGCCGAGTGCTCGCGCACGATCGAGTCCCACGACGGCGGCACCCACGTGCCCGCGTCCGGCTGGCCGTGCGTGCTGGTCCTCGGTCGTGCGTCGTCCACGTGGTCCATCGTCCCAGAAGAACGTCCCGCCCTCGGCGCGTGTTCCCCGGCTCGCGCGGGACGTGCGCGCGACGTCCACGGCCCGTGCACACGCGCGCGGCGCGGGAACGGGCCGGCGTGGGAGGGGGCGGGTACGATCCGAGACAGTGCCGGCCCGGCCCCCGGGGCCGGACGACGGACCACCAGGAGGACCTGATCACCAGCGACGTCGGCACCCACCGCAGCGCCAAGGCGGCGAGCTGGGTGTACAGCGAGGAGTTCGTCCCCGAGGACGAGGTCCTCCTGCGGGCGCGCGACCGCGCGGCCGAGCTCGGCTGCCCCGCGGTCCTCCCGGGCGTCGGCGCCGTGCTCCAGGTCCTGGCCGCGTCCCTCGCGGCCCGCGCGGTCGTCGAGATCGGCACCGGCACGGGCGTCGCCTCGATCTGGCTCCTGCGCGGCATGCCCGCCGACGGCGTGCTGACGACGATCGACGTCGAGGTCGAGCACCAGCGCGCGGCGAAGGCGGCGTTCGCGGAGGAGGGCGTGCCCGCGTCCCGCACGCGCACGATCCCGGGCCGCGCGAGCGACGTGCTCCCCCGCCTCACCGACGGCGCGTACGACCTCGTCCTCGTCGGGGCCGACAAGCACAGCTACCCCGAGTACGTCGAGCAGGGGCTGCGCCTCCTGCGGCCGGGCGGCGTGCTGGCGGTCGACGGCGCCCTCTCGCACGACCGCGTCGCCGACCCCGCGCGGCGCGACGAGGTCACGACGATCGTGCGCGAGGTCGGCCGGTCGCTCCGGTCCGACGAGCGCGTGCTGCCGGCGCTGCTGCCCAGCGGCGACGGCCTCCTGCTCGCCGTCCGCCGCTGACCGGCCAGGTCAGAGCCGGTCGAGCGCCTCGAGCAGCAGCCGGGCGCCGAAGCCCGTCGCCCCGGCCACGACCTCGTGCCGGTCGGCCGTCGCGCGCGCCGGTCCCGCGACGTCGAGGTGGGCCCAGGGCACGTCGCCCACGAACTCCCGGAGGAACAGCGCGGCCGTGATGGCCCCGCCGCCGGGGCTCTCGACCGGGACGTGCCGCAGGTCGGCGACGTCGGAGCGCAGGGCACCCGCGTAGTCCTCGACGAGCGGCATGCGCCACACCCGCTCGCCCGTCGTGCGGGCGGCGTCCTCCAGCGCGTCGGCGACAGCGTCGTCGGTCGCGAACAACGCGCCGTGACCACGACCCAGGCCCATGCTGGCCGCGCCGGTGAGCGTCGCGACGTCGACGAGCACGTCCGGGGCGAGCTCCTGCACGGCGTACCCGACGGCGTCGGCGAGGACGAGGCGGCCCTCGGCGTCCGTGTTCGCAACCTCGACCGTGCGCCCCGACCACGTGCGCAGCACGTCACCGGGACGGTAGGACGCCGCGCCGACGTGGTTCTCCGCGAGCGGCAGCACGGCGGTGACGCGCCGGTCCGAGCGCGCGCGGGCGGCCCCGAGCACGACGGCGAGCGCGACGGCGGCACCCGCCATGTCGGTCTTCATGGGCACCATCGCCTCGCGCGGCTTGATGGACAGGCCGCCCGTGTCGTAGGTGATGCCCTTGCCGACGACGACCACGTGCCGCGGCGCGGAGCGGTCCGTCGCCGGGGTCACGCCGTGGTCCGCGGGGTCGTACGTGACGGTGACGAGCCGGGGCCCGCGCGCCGAGCCGGCGCCCACGGCGAGGAGGGCGCCGAAGCCCTCCTCGGCGAGCTCGGCGGGGCCGCGGACGGTGGTGTCGAGGCCGAGCGCGTCGGCCAGCCTGAGAGCGCGGTCGGCGAACCAGGCCGGGTCCTTGACGTCGGACGGCGTGTTCGCGAGGTCGCGCACGAGCCACGTCGCGGCGGCCGCGCGGGTCGCCGCCTCGATCGGTGCCGCCACGTCGGGACGGTCGGGCGGCGTGAGCAGCACGAGCTGCGCGGCGGCGTCCTGCGCGCCGGCGGGCGCGTCGCCGCGGCGCGGCTGGGCGTACGCGGCGAGCAGGTAGCCCTCGACGTAGGCGCGGACCTCGGCCGCCCCGGCGTCCGCGGTCACGGCGCTCACGACCCGCTCGAGGCCGCGGGACGCACGAGCCAGCGCGGCCCCGGCGCGGCGCAGGTCCGTCGCGGTGCCGGCGCCCACGCCGAGCAGCAGGAGGCGGGGCGGCAGGCCCGCCCACGGCAGCCGGGTCGTGGACCCGACGTGCGCGCGCGGCAGGTCCACGCGCACGACCTCGCCGGCCGCGCCGCGGAAGCCCGGGCCACCCGCGCGCTCGGCCAGCTCGGCGAGGTCGACCCCGTACCGCAGGGTCGCGTCGACCGTGCCGGCGCGCGGCTGCAGCCCGTCCTCCGCCTCGCGCGGCGGCGCGACGGCGACCACGACCGCGTCGGCCTGTGCCTCGTCGACGAGCGGGGCGTCGCTGAGCACGCCCCGTGCACCGACCACCTCCGGCAGCGCGCGCGGGATCTCCGAGGTTCCGGAGACCCGGCGCTCACGTGCGGGCAATCAGCCCACCACGGCCTGGAGCGCCTCACCCAGCTCGCTGGCCTCGGTCGCGTTGAGCTCGACCACCAGACGCCCGCCACCCTCGAGCGGGACCCGCATGACGATGCCTCGCCCTTCCTTGGTGACCTCCAGCGGTCCGTCACCCGTCCGCGGCTTCATCGCAGCCATCGATGGCACTCCATTTCCGTTTGTCCCGAGTCCACCCCGCACGCGCGAGGAGGGGCGTCCGACCTCGGACGACGCCCGGGGGACAGTCTAGTTCACGCGTGCCGACATCCCGGGCGTCCCGGTCACGGCGGCCAGCCCGACGGCGGGACCAGCCGCCACAGCGACCAGACCCACCACACCTGACCCACGACGCACGCGACGGTCACCGCCGCGAGCCACGCCCGCGACCGCGTCCACCCGACCGTCACCGCGCCGAGCGGGAACGCGAGCAGGAGGAAGCGCACGAGCGACGTGCCCGGCTGGACCGTCGCCACGAGGTACGCCAGGTACGCCCCGGACCACGCGTGCATCTCCGGGCCGAGACGCGCCGCCACCGGGTTGAGCACGAGCGCGGCGGCCACCACGAGGACGAGCGCGAGCAGCCACGGGCCGGCGTCACCCGCGAGCCACCGCGAGACGTCCACCCACGGCACGAACGGCACGACCTCCGCGCCGCCGCGCCAGGCCTCCTGGGTGCGGAAGTACGCCTGGTGCACGCCCGTCACCGCGCCGCACAGCCAGGGCCACACGAGCCCGCTCCCGAGGGCGACGACCAGCAGCCCGCCCAGCCGGGCGGCGTCGGGCCCGCGCAGGTCCCCGCGGCGCCACCGCACGATCCCGTGCCACAGCACGACCGCCGCCATCGGCAGCGCGACCGCGCGGCAGAAGCCGAGGAGCACGACGAGGAGCGCCGCCCCGGCGTAGCGGCGCCGCGCGAGCAGGAGCAGCGCACCGGCCACGAGGAGCAGGGCGAGCGACTCGGTGTAGGCGACCTGGAGGACCGGGCTGGAGGGGAAGACGCTGACGAGCAGCACCGTCGCGAGCGGGAGGCCCGGGCGGCGCTCGACGGCGGCCGCCCCGGCCGTCGCGACGAGCCGATGGACGACGAGCGCCGCGCCCGCCCCGCACGCGAGCGCGACGGTTGGTGCGAGCACCTCCCAGCCGAGCCCGGTGCCCGCGTCGAGCGCGCGGACGAGCGCGGGGAAGAGCGGGAAGAAGGCCCACACGTTCTGCTGCACGGCGCCGTCGGGGCCCACGGGGAGCGTGTCCGGGTAGCCGGAGGCGTAGATCTGCTCGTACCAGCTCGCGTCCCACATCCGGCCGACGTAGGCGAGGTACGACGGCGCGGCGTCGGTCCACAGGTTCTGCTCCTGGGACCGCGCGGCGACGAGCAGGACGCCGGCGCTCGCCGCCCGGGCCAGGGCGTAGACCACGAGCACCTGCACCCACCACCGCCAGGTGGCGGGCCGCAGCAGCCGCGCCCGCGCCGCGGGGAGGGCGGCCGTGCGCGGCGTCGTCACGCCAGGCCCCGCAGGGCCGCTGCCGGGGCCGTCTCGTCGCGGACGGCGGAGACCAGGTCGAGGACGCGGCGCGTCGCCGCGACGTCGTGCGCGCGGAAGACGCGCGCGCCGAGCCACGCGGCGACGGCCGTCGCCGCGAGCGTGCCCTCGAGGCGCTCGTCGGCCGGGAGGTCGAGCGTCTCCCCCACGAAGTCCTTGCGCGACAGGGCCATGAGGAGCGGGAAGCCGAGACCCGCGAGCACCTCGGTGCGGCGGAGCAGGTGCAGCGAGTGCCACGTGTTCTTGCCGAAGTCGGGGGTCGGGTCGACGAGCACCGACGCGCGCGGGACGCCGCACGACACCGCCCGCTCGGCCGCGGCCCGCAGCGTCGTCACGACGTCCTGCACGACGCCGTCGCGCGGGTCGGCCGCTCCGGGGCGGGCCGGGTAGTCGACGCGGACGGGGTCCGTGCGCGGCCGCGCTCCCCCGGTGTGGGAGCACACCACCCCGATCCCGTGCTGCCCGGCCACCTCGACGAGCCGCGGGTCGTGCCCGGCCCACGTGTCGTTGACGAGGTCCGCGCCCGCGAGCGCCGCCTCGTGCGCGACGTCGGCCCGCCACGTGTCCACGCTGACGAGGAGCTCCGGGAACTCCGACCGCACGAGGGCGACGAACGGGACGACGCGGCGGATCTCCTCCGCCGGGGTGACCTCCGGGCCGACCCCGGCGCGCACGCCGCCCACGTCGAGGATCTCGGCGCCCTCGCGGACCGCGCGCTCGACGGCGGCGAGCGCCTGGCGGTCGTCGAGCTGGCGCGCGCCGGCGTAGAACGAGTCGTCGGTGCGGTTGACGATGGCCATCACGGCGGGCCGGTCGAGCTCGCGCCCGCGCAGCACGAGCGACGTGCCGCGCGGCGGCACCCCGAGCGGCGGCAGCGGGACGGGCGCGCCCTCGGACGGGCGCGCCCCCGGCTCGCCCCCGCCGGAGCCGGGCGCGCCGGGACCTGCGGTCATCGTGCCGCGCCCGTCAGCTCGCGTCGCCGACCTGCGCCCGGGCGAGCTCCTCGGTCGCCTCGCGCTCCTCCGCGCGCAGCTCGGCGCCGCGGTCGCACACGTACTCGACGGCCTCGGCCGGGTCGTCGCACAGGTGGACGAGGTCGAGGTCGTGCTCGCTGATCATGCCGCGCCCCACGACGGCGGTCCGCGCCCAGTCGAGCAGGCCGGTCCAGTAGTCCGTCCCGACGAGCGCGACGGGGAACTCGGTGATCTTGTGCGTCTGGACGAGCGTGAGCGCCTCGAACAGCTCGTCGAACGTGCCGAACCCGCCCGGCAGCACGACGAAGCCCTGGGCATACTTGACGAACATCGTCTTGCGGGCGAAGAAGTAGCGGAAGTTCACGCCGAGGTTGACGTAGCGGTTCATCCCCTGCTCGAACGGCAGCTCGATCCCGAGCCCGATCGACAGGCCGCCCGCCTCCGACGCCCCCTTGTTGGCTGCTTCCATGATGCCGGGGCCGCCGCCCGTGATGACCGCGAAGCCCTCGTCGACCAGGAGGCGACCGACGTCCTCGGCGAGCGCGTAGTCCGGGTGGTCCGGCTTGGTCCGCGCCGAGCCGAACACGGAGACGGCCGGGCCGACCTCCGCGAGCGCGCCGAAACCCTCGACGAACTCGCTCTGGATGCGCATCACGCGCCACGGGTCGGAGTGCACCCAGTCCGCGTTGCCGCGCGAGTCGAGGAGGCGCTGGTCCGTCGTCTGGCCGGGGATCTGGTCGCCACGGAGCAGCACCGGCCCCTTGCGGTACCCGGTACCCGTCTGGGGCACGCCGTCGTCGGAACCCTGCTGGTCACGCACCGTGTCGCTCATGGCCACGAGCCTATGCCGCAGGGGTGGCCGTCAGCCACGCACGGAGCGCGTCGCGGCACAGCGCGAGCTGCCCGACGGGGCACCGCTCGTCGTCCTTGTGCGCGAGCAGCGGGTCCCCGGGGCCGAAGTTCACCGCCGGGACGCCGAGCTCGGCGAAGCGCGCGACGTCGGTCCAGCCGTACTTCGGGGCCGGTGCCCCGCCGGTCACGCCGAGGACGGCCGCCGCGAAGTCCGCCGCGAGCGGGTCGTCGAGGCCGGGCCGCGCGCCGGGCGCCGCGTCGGTGAGCGTGACCGCGAACCCGGTGAAGAGGTCGCGGACGTGCTGCTCGGCCTCGGCCACGCTGCGGGAGGGGGCGAACCGGAAGTTCACCGTGACGACGCACTCGTCGGGCACGACGTTGCCCGCGATGCCCCCCGTGATGCCGACGGCGTTCATCCCCTCCCGGTACACGAGGCCGTCGACCTCGATCTCCTGGGGGACGTACGCGGCCAGGCGGTCCAGCACCTCGTGCGCGGCGTGGATCGCGTTGGTCCCCGTCCAGGAGCGCGCGGAGTGGGCCGCGACGCCCGGCACGCGCACCTCGGCGCGCAGCGTCCCGTTGCACCCGCCCTCGAGGCCGGCCGACGTGGGCTCCCCGAGCACCGCGAAGTCCGCCTCCAGCAGGTCCGGACGGTTGCGCGCGAGGCGCCCGAGCCCGTTGAGGTCCGCGGCGACCTCCTCGTTGTCGTAGAAGACCCACGTGACGTCCTGGGCAGGGGCGTCGAGCTCCGCCGCGAGCGCGAGCGCGACGGCGACGCCGCCCTTCATGTCGACCGTGCCGCGGCCCCAGACCTCGGCGTGCGCGCCCTCGCCGACGACGCGCGTCGGCAGGTTCGGCGGGACCGTGAGCGGCACGGTGTCGAGGTGGCCCGCGACCACGACGCGCCGCTCCCTGCCGAGCGCCGTGCGCGCGACGACCGTGTCGCCGTCGCGGACGACCTCCAGGTGCGCGACCGTGCGCAACGCGGCCTCGACCGCGTCCGCGAGAGCGCGCTCGTCCCCGCTCACGGACGGCACGTCGCACACCGCGCGGAACAGGGCGACGAGGTCGCCGCGGAGGTCGAGCACGGGTCCGGTACCAGGGGTGGGAGACGTCACGCCAGCACCCTACCGGTGCCGGATAGGGTGGGCGCATGACTTCTGCGACCCCCGCGCCCGCCCCCTCGGCGGGCGCGTCCGAGCCGCGTACGGCGTGGGGCTACGGCCTGGCGACCGTCACCGACGACGGCACGACCCTCGACGTCTGGTACCCCGCGCCGGAGCTCGGCGCCGCCCCGGCGGACGCCGCCGTCCCCGCGTCCCTCGACGCGCTCGCCGAGCGCGACGAGCTGCGCGGCGTTGACGTCGTCGTGGTGCGGACCGAGATCGACCTCGACGCCGCCCCCGCCGACACCGCCGACGCCTACCTGCGCCTGCACCTGCTCTCCCACCGCCTCGTCGTCCCGCACGGCCTGAACCTCGACGGCCTCTTCGGCGTGCTGACGAACGTCGTGTGGACGAACCACGGCCCGTGCGCCGTCGACGGCTTCGAGGAGACGCGCCTGCGCCTGCGCGCGACCGGCCAGCCCGTGACCGTGCTCGGCGTCGACAAGTTCCCCCGCATGGTGGACTACGTCGTACCGTCGGGCGTCCGCATCGCCGACGCGGACCGCGTGCGCCTCGGGGCGCACCTCGCGGCCGGCACGACGGTGATGCACGAGGGCTTCGTGAACTTCAACGCGGGCACGCTCGGCACGTCGATGGTCGAGGGTCGCATCTCGGCGGGCGTCGTCGTGGGCGACGGCTCCGACGTGGGCGGCGGCGCGTCGATCATGGGCACGCTGTCCGGCGGCGGCCGCGAGGTCATCTCGGTCGGGCAGCGTTCCCTGCTCGGCGCGAACGCGGGCCTCGGCATCCCGCTCGGCGACGACTGCGTCGTGGAGTCCGGCCTGTACGTCACCGCCGGGACCAAGGTGACGGTCGTCGGGCAGCAGGACGCCTCGGGCGAGCCGCTCGTCGTCAAGGCGCGCGACCTCGCCGGCCGGTCCGGCATCCTCTTCCGGCGCAACTCGCTGACCGGCGGGGTCGAGGCGGTCTCGCGGACCGGCGCGGGCGTCGAGCTCAACGCCGCGCTGCACGCGAACTGACCGGCCCCTGCCGAGCACGCCCCGCCTCGACGATGACGACGACGCAGCCCCTGCGCTCCCCGAACGCCCCGGCGCCGGGGCGCGTCCGGTCGCGCCGACGCCCCCTGCGCACCGCGGTCACCCTCGTCACGGTGGCCGCGGTGGGGGTCGGCGCGGTCGTGGTCGCGCTCAACCGGCTCGACGACGCGACGCCCGTCGCGGAGCGCTGCGCCGCGACCGCCGACGGCCGCACGTGGTACCTCTCCGTGACGCAGGCCGACAACGCGGCGCTGATCACCGGGGCCACGGTGCGGCGCGGGCTGCCCGCCCGCGCCGCCACCATCGGGCTCGCGACCGCGCTGCAGGAGTCGCGGCTCGTCAACATCGACTACGGCGACCGCGACTCCGTCGGTCTGTTCCAGCAGCGCCCCTCGCAGGGGTGGGGCACCGTCGCGGAGATCATGGACCCGGTCTACTCGACCAACACGTTCTACGACGCGCTCGAGACGGTCGAGGGCTACGAGGGCATGGAGGTCACGGTCGCCGCGCAGACCGTCCAGCGGTCCGCGTTCCCCGACGCGTACGCGCAGCACGAGCCCCGCTCGCGCGCGTGGGCCTCCGCGCTGACCGGCTGGTCGCCCGCGTCGCTCACGTGCGACCTCGCGGCGGTCCCGGCGGAGGAGGTCCCGGCCGACGGCGACCCGGCCGAGCCGTTCCGGGAGCGCGTCGCGCGCGACCTCGGGGACGCCGTCCGCGTCGCCCCGTCGGACGGCGGGGACGGGGGCCTGGTCGTGGTCGACGCGTCCGCGCTCCCCGGCGCCGCGGAGGACGGCAGCGTCGAGCGGTCGGCGTGGGCCGTCGCCCAGTGGGCCGTGGCGACGGCGGACGCCACGAACGTCGTCGCCGTCGAGGTCGGCGACCGCCGCTGGTCGCGCGACGGCGCGACGTGGACGACCCCCGACCCGGCCGACCTCGCCCCGCTCGACCCGGGCGTCCTGCGCGTCCACGTCGCCGTCCCCGACGCGTCCTGACCGACCGCCGTCGGCCCGCGCCGGCGCGGTGTCGCGGACGGTGCCTCGCCGAGACGGGAGAAGTGGCCCTCGCGCACCCCCCGCGGCGGGGCCACGTCTCGCGACTCGTCCCGGGGTTCGCCGCCGGGGGGACGACGAGACGCCGCGCCGCTCACCGTGGGGTGAGCGGCGCGGCGTCTCGGTGGACGGGCGTCAGCGGTCGGAGACGGCGACGTAGTCGCGCTCGGTCTCGCCGACGTAGACCTGGCGCGGGCGGCCGATCTTGGTCTGCGGGTCCTTCATCATCTCGCGCCACTGCGCGATCCAGCCGGGCATGCGGCCCAGCGCGAAGAGCGGCGTGAACATGGCGGGCGAGAAGCCCATGGCCTTGTAGATGAGGCCCGTGTAGAAGTCCACGTTGGGGTAGAGCTTGCGCTCGATGAAGTAGTCGTCGTTGAGCGCGATCTCCTCGAGGCCCATGGCGATGTCGAGGAGCTGGTCCTTCTTGCCGAGGGTGGAGAGCACGGCGTCGGCCGACTTCTTGACGATCGCCGCGCGCGGGTCGTAGTTCTTGTAGACCCGGTGGCCGAAGCCCATGAGGCGGACGCCGTCCTCCTTGTTCTTCACCTTCTTCATGAAGGTGTCGACGTCGTACTCCGCGCCCGCGATCTTGTCGAGCATGGTGAGCACCGACTCGTTCGCGCCGCCGTGCAGCGGGCCCGAGAGCGCGTTGACCCCGGCCGCGACGGACGCGTAGAGGTTCGCGTGCGAGGACCCGACGACGCGGACCGTCGAGGTCGAGCAGTTCTGCTCGTGGTCGGCGTGCAGGATGAGCAGCTTGTCGAGCGCGTCGACCACGACCGGGTCGGCCTCGTACTGCTGGTACGGCGTCGCGAACGTCATGCGCAGGAAGTCGTCGACGTACCCGCGCGAGTAGTCCGGGTAGAGCAGCGGCTCGCCGACGCGGCGGCGGTGCAGGTACGACGTGATGGTGCGCGACTTCGCGAGGAGCAGGACCGTCGCGAGCTCGACCGTCTCGTCGTCGAACGGGTCGAGCGACTCGGGGTAGAACGTGGACAGCGCGTTGATCGCGGACGACAGCACCGCCATGGGGTGCGCGTTGCGCGGGAACGTGCCCATGAACGTGCGGAAGTCCTCGTGCACGAGCGTGTGCCGGTTGACGCGCTCGACGAAGGCGTCGAGCGTCGCGGCGTCGGGAAGCTCGCCGTGGATGAGGAGGTAGGCGACCTCGAGGAAGCTCGACCGCTCGGCGAGCTGCTCGATCGGGTAGCCGCGGTACCGGAGGATCCCGGCCTCGCCGTCGATGTACGTGATGCTCGACTCGCACGACGCGGTGTTCATGAAGCCGGGGTCGACGGTCACGAGGCCGGTCGACTTGAGCAAGGAGGACACGACGATGCCGTCGTTGCCCTCGGTCGCCGCGACCACGGGCAGGTCCTGCGCCTGGTCGTCGACGAGGAGGCGGACCTTCGCCTGCTGAGTGATGGTCATGGTTCCCTTCCTGCTGCTGCTCGCGCCGTTGCCGCGCGGTCGACCGTACCCCGCCCCACCCGCACGTGACCAATCAGGAACCGTCACGAGAACACCACACCCGCTGTGATCCAGGTCACGCCAGCGGGAGGCCTCCGGAGAGTCGAGCCGCGGCCTCGTGGACCCGCTCGTCGGTCGCGGTGAGGGCGACGCGCACGTGCCCCGCACCCTCGGTCCCGTAGAACGCCCCGGGCCCGACGAGGATGCCCCGGTCTGCGAGGGCGGAGATCGTCCGCCAGCAGTCGCCGGCCGCCTCGTCGACGGGCCGCGTCCACAGGTAGAGGCCCGCCTCGGAGTGGTCGATCGCGAGGCCCGCGCCGGTGAGGGCGTCGACGAGCACCTCGCGGCGGCGCGCGTAGACGTCCCGCTGCGCGGCGACGTGCGCGTCGTCGGACAGGGCCGCGACCATCGCGGCCTGGACCGGTGCGGGGACGATCATGCCGAGGTGCTTGCGCGTCGCGAGCAGGTCCGCGACGAGCGCCGCGTCCCCGGCCACGAACGCCGCGCGGTAGCCCGCCATGCTCGACTGCTTGGAGAGCGAGTAGGTGACGAGCAGGCCGTCGTGCGACCCGCCGCACACCGCCGGGTCGAGCAGGCTCGGGACACCGGTCGTCGTGAAGGGCTCGGTCCACGCGAGCTCCGCGTAGCACTCGTCGCTCGCGACGACCGCGCCGATCTCGCGGGCCGCGGCGACGACGCGCGCGAGGTGCGCGGCATCGAGCACGCGGCCCGTCGGGTTGCTCGGCGAGTTGACCCAGACCAGGCGCACGTCGTCGCGCCCGGCCCACGCGTCGACGTCGTCCGTCGCAAGGGGCGTCGCGCCCGCGAGGCGCGCGCCGACGTCGTAGGTGGGGTACGCCGTCCGCGGGTGCACGACGACGTCGCCCGGCCCGAGCCGCAGGAGCGAGGGCAGCAGCCCGACGAGCTCCTTGCTCCCGACGGTGGGGAGCACGGCGTCGGGGTCGAGGCCGGGGACGCCGCGACGGCGGGCGAACCACGCGGAGACCGCCTCGCGGAGGGCGGGCGTCCCGTGCGTCGTCGGGTAGCCGTGCGCGTCGGACGCGGCGGCGAGCGCGTCGCGCACCACGGCGGGGGTCGGGTCCACCGGCGTGCCGATGGAGAGGTCGACCACGCCGCGGGGGTGCGCTCGCGCGCGCTCCGCGTACGGGGTCAGCGTGTCCCAGGGATAGGCGAGACCGGAGAGGTCGGCGAGTCCCACGAGCGCCGGCGCCGAGGGCTCAGGCCTGCGGCGGCAGGGCGGCGATCATCGGGTCGTCCTTCTCGATGAGACCCATCTTCGCGGCACCGCCGGGCGAGCCGAGGTCGTCGAAGAACTCGACGTTGGCGCGGTAGTAGTCGCTCCACTCCGTCGGCACGTCGTCCTCGTAGTAGATCGCCTCGACGGGGCAGACCGGCTCGCACGCGCCGCAGTCGACGCACTCGTCCGGGTGGATGTAGAGCGACCGCTTGCCCTCGTAGATGCAGTCGACAGGACATTCCTCGATGCACGCCTTGTCCTTGACGTCCACGCACGGCTGGGCGATCACGTAAGTCACGACCGAGTACCTTTCTGGGTTCGTCCGGACCCGGCCCGGCGAGGGGCGAGGTCATGACAGGGACATGCACGACTAGTATCGCTCAGGTCGGGCGGTGCCCGACCCTCTCTGACCAGCCCGTGGACGAACGTCACACGACCCGAGGAGCCGCCGCGTGCCCGACTCGCCCTGGACGACGTGGGCGCCGGGGACGCGGGTCGTCGTCCGCCGCAGGCTCTCGCCCGACGACGCGGCCGCCGCGGGCAAGCCCCTCACCGACGTGATCGGGGTGGTCGTGGAGACCACCGCGACCACGCTCGTGCTGCGCGAGGACGCGGGCGGCAGCGCCCCGCCGCACCGCGGCCACGGCCCGCGCGACGACGCCCCTCCCCTGGTCTCCGTGCCGCTCGACGCGATCGTGGCCGGCAAGCCGGTCCCGCCGCGGCCGCCGCGACGGCCCGCCTCGCGCCCGGACTGACGACCGGGCCCGACGGACGACCGGTCGACGGGGCCTCTCGACGGGGCCTCGGCGACGACGTGACCCGCCCCGGGCGACGCCGGGACCGCGGTCGCACCTCAGGCGACGACGACCGCCCGGTCCTCGACGTCCACGACGACGGCGCCGCGGGCCCCCGCGGCGGTGAGCGTCTCGCGCCAGGTGCCCGCGTCGTCGAGGTCGACGCGCACGGGCTCGCCGGTGCCGCCCGTGGCGGCGCGCACCGGGTCGGGCCGGTCGAAGAACTCGCCCACGGGCGCATTGGTCTCCAGCGCGCGCACGAGCTGCTCGAGGTCGCGCACGACGACGCGCAGCGCGGACGCGACCCATGCGGCGTTGTCCGTGACCATGGCCTCGGTCCGGCGCGGGTCGGTGCGCCCCACGCGCGTCGCGTCGCGGAAGCTGCCCGCGGCGAGGCCCAGCGCGACGTCGCGCACGGGCGCGTCGGCGACGACGCCCAGGAGCTCGGTGGCCAGGACGTGCGGGACGTGGCTGACCAGCGCGGTGGACTCGTCGTGGACGTCGTCGGTGAGCACGTGCACCGTGCCGCCGAGCGGACCCGTGACGAGCCGCAGCACGGTCGTGAACGCGTCCGGTCGCGTGGTCGCGTCCACCGTCAGGGCCCAGCGCGCGCCCGCGAGCATCGCGGGGTCCGACGCCTCGAAGCCCGAGTGCTCGGTCCCGGCCATGGGGTGCGCCCCGACGTACCGGGCGTCGAGCCCGGCGGACCGGACGGCGTCGCGCACCGCGCCCTTGACGCTCCCGACGTCCGTCACGACCGTCGCGCCCCGCACGTGCCGGGCGACGTCGGCCGCCACCGCCCGCATGGCTCGCAGCGGCACGGCGAGCACGAGGACGTCCGGCTCGTCGGCGCAGACCTCCGCGACGTCGCCGACCACGCGCAGGCCGGCGGCGCGCGCCGCCGCGCGCGTGGTCGCCGTGGCGTCATAGCCGGCCACCTCGACGCCCCGCTCGTGCAGGAGCCGGGCGACCGAGCCGCCGACGAGACCGAGGCCGACGACGCCGACCCGGACCACCGCGCGGGACGTGCCCGGCTCCGGCGCGGCACCCGCGGCGGTCACCACAGCAGCCCCGTCGCGAGGCCCGCCGCGCCGGTCGACGCGTCGACGCTCCCGACCGGGACGTGCGCGGCGTCGACGTCGGCGCGCACCGCCCCGTCGAGCTCGCCGCGCGCCGGGACGACCCCGAGCGTCTTGAGCGCGTCCCCGGCCCGGACGAGGTCCTCCAGGACCGCACGCACCGGCGTGTCCCAGGGCGCGCCGTCGACCACGAGGACGAACGCGTAGGTGCCCGCGACGGCCTTGAGCGGTCGGGTGATGAGGCTCGACAGGTTGACGCGCCGTGCGCCGAAGGACTGGGTGATGCGGGCGAGCACCCCGGGGCCCGTGACGACGGGCGTGACCGCGAGCATCGTGCGCCACGTCGTCTCGCCACCGCTGCGCGCGCGGCCGAGCGCCGCGGCGGCCTCCGCACGCGGTGCCAGCACGAGGAACCGCGTGCGCGCGCCCGCGAAGTCCTCGACCGCGCGCTCGACAGTCTCCAGGCCGTAGAGCTCACCGCAGATCGTCGGGCCGAGGGCGACCTGGTGCGGCCCGGCGTCGCGGCACGCCGCGGCGTTCGACGACGCCGCGACCGGGACGAGGCCCGTCCGGCGCACGAAGCCCTGGCACTGCGCGAGGCCGTGCGGGTGCGCCGTCACCTCGGTGAGGTCGCCGTGGCCCGGGCGGGCGAACGCGTCGAACGAGATGTCGAGCACGACCTCGTCGACCGCGACGACGCTCGCGCTCCCGACGATCGCGTCGAGCGAGGGCACGACGTACCCCTCGACCGTGTTCTCGATCGCGACGACGCCCCGCTCGTGCTCGCCCGCGGCCACGCCCGCGAAGACGTCCGCGACGGTCTCGCGGGCCGCGAGCCCGGCACCCACCGGGCCGTGCTCGGCCGACCACGCGGCCGCCGCCTGGTGCGTGAACGACCCCTCGGGGCCGAGGTACCCGACGCTCACGCGTGGACGGGGTCGGGGGCGGTCGCCCAGCGCGGCTCGAGCGCGTCCGGGCCGGGCACGAACTCCTGCCCGGGCAGGACCGCGAGCACCCGGTGCGCGACGCCCCGCTCCCCGAACCCCGTGACGAGGGCGTCGAGCGTCGTCGCGTCGGGGCACGAGAACGCGCAGAAGAAGATGTGCGGGCCCGCCTGCGAGCGGTGGCTGCGCAGGTGCTGGAGGTCGATCCCGGCGGCGGCGACGAGCGCGAGCGTCTCCTGGAGCGAGCCGCGGTGGTCGTCCCGGGGCCCGAACGCGAGCCACACCTGGGCGACGCCCTCCGCCCGCGGCGCCGCGTCGCGGCTCTCCAGCAGCCCGTACCAGACGGGCGCGCCCTCGCCGAGGAGCTCGCTCCCCGGGAGCTCGGCATAGCCGAGCGCGGCGAGCGGCCCGTGGGCCACCGAGCGCTCCACGACGAGGCTGCCGTCGGCGCCGGCGAGCGCGACCCGCTCCTCCAGCGTGGTGCGGGTCGGGACGAGCGACGGGCTGACGCCCATCGTGCGCAGCACGTGGCGCCGGTCGCGCATGCCCGCCTCGTCGACCACCACGTGCCCCGTCAGGTCGCGGGCCGCCGTCGACCGGCCGACCCAGACCCACTGCGACGGCACCGCCGACGCGCCGGTCAGCACGAGCGACGGCGGCGCCGCGAGCAGCGCGCGCTCGAGCTCGTGCGACGGCTGTGCCGGGTGGCCCAGGTGCACGACGGCGGCCAGCGCGTCGATGCTCGCGACGGTCGACAGCGTCGCCGTCGTCGACCCGAGGTCGAGCAGCGCCTCCGTCGGGTCGCCGTCGACCCATCCCGCCTCCGTGGCCGCGAGCAGCGCCTGCGCTCCCGACTCCCGTTCGCTGCGTCCGAGCATGGGACCTCCGTGGTTCGTGGGTGGACCGGGTCTACTCGCAGACGACCGCGTTGTCCGGCTTGTAGGTCCACCGGTAGGACTCGTCCTTGACGAGCTCGCCCTCGCGGTAGACCTTGCGGTAGTTCGTGATGGAGAAGCCGGGGCTGCCCGCGGGCGTCGGGGCGCAGTCGGCGCCCGAGTGCGTGACGGTCGTCGGCTGGACCACGTTCGACTTGCCGCTCGACGACGTCTCGACGTCGTAGTACTTGGTGCTCCAGACCGCGACGTGCAGCTGTCCGCCGCCGACCCAGGACTGCATGAGGACGCCGTACGGGGTGTCGTTCTTGAACTTCATGTCGATCGAGCCCACGAAGATCGTCGCCTCGCGGCCCGCGGGGTAGCGCTCGAACCAGTAGCTGTGCGGGCGGTGCTCGACGTCCTCGAGCCCTGCGAAGAAGCCCGCGTTGTACGTGGTCGTGGCCATCTGCGACAGGCCGCCGCCGACGCCCTCGGTGTGGCGCCCGCTCTCGACGATGCCGGCCGCGTAGTAGCCGCCCTCGAGCGTGATGGGCGAGAGCGCGTCGACGAGCGAGAAGGTCTCCCCCGGCTTGACGAGCGTCCCGTTCACCTTCTCCGCCCCGCGCTTCAGGTTCGCGGTGCGGACGGGGACGTTGGGGACGGGCGTCGAGAACTCCGACACCTTCTCCTTGATCCCCAGCGCCTCGAGCGCCGCGACCGACTGCTCCGGGTCCGACTCGACGAGCTCGACCGTCGCCGTGCGCTCGTCGCCCGAGGCGGCCGTCGTGACGGCCGTCGCGATGGCCGCCGGGTCGATCGTCGTGCCGGGCTGGCCGCCCTCGATCACCGGCGCGCCGTCCCGGAAGACGAAGTGCGCGTCGTCGGCCGCGGTGAGCAGGTCGTTCGTCCGGTCGACCACGGACTGCACGAGCGCCGGGCCGTCGAAGGTCAGCGTGAGGACGCCGTCCGTCGCCGCGAAGGAGGCGGCCGCGGCGAGCGCCTCGGGGGGCAGCTCCGGCGACTGGCCGCCGACGGAGACGACGACGGGCGCGGACACGACCTTCTCCGCCAGGGCGAGCGCGGCGTCCGTCTCGTCCTGCGTGATCGTGGGCTCGACGGGCTCGGTGGGCAGCTCGACCGGCCCGTCGGTGACGAGCCAGCTCTCCGTGATGGTCGCGGGCACCTCGTCCGTGACGAGCGCCGAGCCGTCCGCGGCCGGCGTGCTCGTGGGCGCGCCGTCGACGAACTGCACGGCCCCGTCCACGGGCTCGATCTCCAGGCTGCCGCGCAGCGCCTCGACCTGGGCGTCGAGGGCCGCGTCGTCGACCGTGACCAGGGGCTCCGCGTCCTTGCCGCCGAACAGGTGCTGCCACAGGCGCGCCGGGTTCATCGAGAACGACGTGAGCTCCTCGGCCGTCCCCGCGGCGTCGAAGGTCAGGCCCGCCGTCGCCGGGTCGAGCGTCGTGCTCGCCTCGCCCGCCGCGAGCGTGATCGGCTCGGCCGCGCGCGGCCCGAGCTCCGACTCGAGCCGGTCCTCGGCCGCCGTCCGGGACAGGCCACCGACGTCGACGCCGGCGACGCTCGTCCCGCTCGGGACCTTGTCGGAGTAGAACCACTGGGCGCCGGTGTACAGGCCGCCCAGGACCAGGACGGCGATCCCCGTCCACAGCAGCCCGCGGGCCCAGCCGCGCCGCGGCCCGTCCTCGTCGAAGCCCTCGAAGGGCGAGGCCTCGCGCGAGTCGTCGGGCGGGACCGGCGTGAACGCGCTGGGTGCGGCGGTCCCCGCGGCAGTCGCCGGGGCCGTCGCACCGGAGCTCTCGGCCGGGGCCCCTGCGGTGGCCTCCGTCGGAGCGGTCGCGCCGGCGGCGTCCGGCGCCGGGCTCGCCGGCTCGTCGGGGGACGCGGGCGACAGGATCGACGTGCGCACGACGGGCGCGGGCCGCGACCACGGGTCGACGGGTGGGATCACCTGCGTCGCGTCGGGCGCGGCGTCGCTCCCCTCGCCCGCGGGACGAGCCGGGCCGTCCGCCGGCGTCGGCACCACGGGCACGACGGCGGTCCGCTCGGCCGCGCGCTCGTCGGCCGGGTCTCCCCCGGTCGCGGCGGCCGACCGGTCGGCCGACGTCGCGTCGTCCGGTGTCGCGCTGCTCGCGGACGAGGCGTCCGCGGCCGTCGCGACGGAGGCCGTGTCGTCCGAGGCCGTGTCGTCCGAGGGCGTGGTGTCCGGGGCGACCGAGGTGTGGGCGACGGGTGCCGGGGCCTCCCGGTCGGCGGTGCCCGCGGCCGGGGCGGCCGGGGAGTCGGCCTGTGCGCCCGGTGCGGGGACGAGAACCGCGGGGACGTCCGGGTCGAACGCGAACACGCGCGGGACGTACGGCTCCTCGTCGGCCTCGTCCGCACCGCTGCCGCCTGGAGTGCCCACCGTCCGCGGGCTGCTCTCGGCCGTGGTGCCGCCGTCCGCGTGGCCGACAGGGGCCGGGCTCTCGGCAGCGCCGGCGACCGGCGCGTCGGGGGTGGTCGACGTCGGCTCGCCGCTCGCCTCGGTCGGGTCGGCCGTCGACCCGCCCGGCGCGGACCCGTCCGCGACGGGCGACTCCGCGACGGACGCGTCGGGACCGCGCTCGACCGGGGTGCCCTGGGCGTCGGGCTCCACGGCGGCGCTCACCGGAGCGCCGGCGTGCGCGACCGTGCCGGTCGTCACCTGGGTCTCGGTGGGCGCCTCGTCCGCCGCGGCTGCGGGCGCCGCGTGGGTGGCCGGGCTCGCATCCACAGCGTCTGACGACGCGGCGGGTGCCGGGCTAGCGTCGTCCGGCACCGCGGAGCGCTGCTCCGAGGCGGCGGTGCGCTGCGCGGCCGTCTGCTCGGGGGCCGCGGCCGTCTGCTCGGGGACCGCGACAGGCTCCGAGGGCACGAGCGGCTCCGCAGCGGCGACCGGCTCCGAGGAGGCGACCTCCGGGCGGCTCTCCGCGGCGGGAGAGCCAGCCGCGGACGCGTCGGCGGTGGCTGCGCCGGTGGCCGGCGCGTCGACCGCCGACGGCTCCACGGACGTCGGCGCGTCGTCCGCCGGGGTCGCTCCGGGTGCGGAGCCAGGCTCGGCCGGGCCGGCACCCGCGGGACCGGGGTCCGCAGGCGCGGCGGGGGCGGGACCGTCCGGGGCGGTGTCCGTCGGCGCGCTCGTCGGCTCGTCCGTCGACGCGCTCGTCGGCTCGTCCGTCGGCGTGGGAGCGCCCGGGGCGACGTCGCCGGAAGCGTCGGTACGCTGCGCGTCGGGGCCGGACGCCGTCTCGGGAGCCGCGGGCTCGACCGTCTCGGCGGGCTCCGGCACGGCGTCCTGAGGGGAGTCGAGATCGGCGTCTCGGTCGGTCGGCTGACCCATCCACTGTCTCCGTGACGAAAGGCGCGCGGCGGTCCGCGCGACGACGAGGGGTGTGCGGGGATCCGCACGGCGAATACTAGCGGGACGCGAGGGGGTTCTCGGGTCCGTCGTGCCTGGTGGGACGCCCGTGCTGGGCCGTGCGGACCGGGCGGTCGCTGAACCACGACCGGGGCAGGAAGGCCGCCGCGGCGACCACGAGCATGCCGCCGTAGATCCAGACGTACCCGACGGGCTCGCTCGGGACGAGCACGTCGCCTCCCGGCCCCTCGAGCGAGAGGAGCTGCACGACGACGACCCACCCGATGCCGAAGCCCAGGAGACCCGCCATCCCGCCCCAGGCGCGGGCCAGGGTGGCCGCCGCGAGGACGGTGAGCAGGGCGAGCACGATGCCGAGCCCGGCCCCGCCCGGGAGGTCGACGCCCAGGAGGTGCGCCCGGTGCGCGACCGTGCCGACGAGCCCGACGAGCGCGCCCACGAGCGCGCACGCCACCCCGCGGCCCACGAGCCGCCCCGTACCGGTCTCCACGGGCCCCAGGCTAACGCGTGGGTCCGGGCGGGACCTGGTCGCCCGGGAGAGCAGGGCCGGAGGGAGCGTAGAACTCGTGTGAAGGGACGGGCGCCAGCACGTCGTTGCTCAGGGCGTACCACCCGAGCAGCACCGGCTCGCCCCCCGCGGCGGCCGTCACGTGCTGGACCTGTGTCGCGTGCGCGCGCATCGCGCCGAGCACGTCGTCGAGCACGGGCCCCACCGGCACGCTCACGAGCGCGGGCAGCGACGCGTCGGGACGCGCGAGCGGGGGCAGCGCCTCGTCCGGGTCCGGGAGCGTGAGCCGCGCGTCGGCCGCGAGCAGCTCGAGCGCGCCGGGGTGCTCGGCGAGGGCGCGGCGTGCCGCGCGCACCGTGGTCTCGGGGGCGACGACCTGCCACAGCGCGGGCAGCGGCTCGCCGTCCGCGGCGAGGAGCTCGAGCGCGCGGACCGTGACATCGTGGGCCCGGACGTGGTCGGGGTGGCCGTAGCCGCCGCCCGCCTCGTACGTCGCCACGACGGCGGGACGCCGGTCCCGGACCACCGCCGCCAGGCGGGCGGCGGCCTCGTCGAGCGGGACGCCGACGAACGCGCGCGGCGGGAGCTGCTCGGTCGCGACCCCGCCGGCCACGCCCGGCGCGACCCAGGCCATGCCCGAGTCCTCGAACCGCACGGTCGCGCCGCCGTCGGACGGCTCGACCGGGCTCGTGACGGTGTCGAGGAAGACGTGGTCCCGCACACCCAGCGCGGCGAGCGCGCGGGCGAGCTCGGTCTCGCGGAACGCCGCGAGCGCGGGCCCGTCGCCCTCGAGGTGCCCGACGCCCGTCGGGTGCGCGGGCGTGTCGATCACCTCGCCCCGCTCTCCCCGCGTGCACGTCACGGCGGTGACCGGCTCCCCCGCGCGAGCCCAGGTCGCGAGCAGCGCGCCCGTCGCCAGGGTCTCGTCGTCGGGGTGGGCGTGGACGGCCAGCAGGCCGCCGTCGGGCACGACGGCGGCCTGCTGCCTCTGCGGGACGGTCACCCCGGGGGTGGCGTCAGGCGCGCTTCGCGCGCGAGACCGCGCGGGCGCGCTCGGTCTGGTCGAGGACGACCTTGCGGATGCGGACGACCTCGGGCGTGACCTCGACGCACTCGTCCTCGCGCGCGAACTCCAGCGACTCCTCGAGCGTGAGGTGGCGCGGCGGCACGAGGTTCTCGAAGTTGTCGGCCGTCGAGGACCGCATGTTCGTGAGCTTCTTCTCCTTGGTGATGTTCACGTCCATGTCCTCGTTGCGCGAGTTCTCGCCGACGATCATGCCCTCGTAGACCTCCTGCGTGGGGTCGACGAAGAACGAGCCGCGCTCCTGGAGGTTGATCATCGCGAACGGCGTCACCTTGCCCGCACGGTCGGCGACGAGCGAGCCCGTGGTGCGGGTCTCGATCGCGCCGGCCCACGGCTCGTAGCCCTCGGAGATCGACGACGCGATGCCGGTGCCGCGCGTCTCGGTGAGGAACCGCGTGCGGAACCCGATGAGGCCGCGCGCCGGGACCATGAACTCCATGCGGATCCAGCCCGTGCCGTGGTTCGACATGGTCTCCATGCGGCCCTTGCGCTGGGCGAGGAGCTGGGTGACCGCGCCGAGGTACTCCTCGGGGACGTCGATCGTCATGCGCTCCATCGGCTCGTGCGTCTTGCCGTCGATCGTGCGCGTGACGACCTGCGGCTTGCCGACCGTGAGCTCGAAGCCCTCGCGGCGCATCTGCTCGACGAGGATCGCCAGCGCGAGCTCGCCGCGACCCTGGACCTCCCACGCGTCGGGGCGGTCGGTCGGGAGCACGCGCAGCGACACGTTGCCGACGAGCTCGGCGTCGAGGCGGTCCTTGACCTGGCGGGCCGTGACCTTGTGGCCCTTGCCGCCCTTGCCCGCGAGCGGCGAGGTGTTGATGCCGATGGTCATCGAGATGGCCGGGTCGTCGACCGTGATGAGCGGCAGCGGGCGCGGGTCGTCGGGGTCGGTGAGCGTCTCGCCGATCGTGATGTCCGCGATGCCCGCGACGGCGACGATGTCGCCGGGCCGGGCCTTGTCCGTGGGGACGCGGTCGAGCGCCTTCGTCTCCAGCAGCTCGGTGATCTTCACGCTCTGGAGCGTGCCGTCGTGGCGCGCCCACGCGACGACCTGGCCCTTGCGGAGCTCGCCGTTGAAGATGCGCAGCAGCGCGAGGCGCCCGAGGAACGGCGAGGCGTCGAGGTTGGTCACGTGCGCCTGGAGCGGCGCGCCCTCGTCGTACGTCGGCGCGGGGATCTTCTCGAGGATCGTCGTGAACAGGGGCTCGAGGTCCTCGTTCGAGGGGAGCTGGCCGTCCAGCGGCTGGTCGAGCGACGCGCGGCCGGCCTTCGCGGACGCGTAGACGACCGGGACGTCGAGGATCGCGTCGAGGTCGAGGTCCGGCACGTCGTCCGCGAGGTCGGACGCGAGGCCCAGCAGCAGGTCGGTCGCCTCGGCGACGACCTCGGTGATGCGGGAGTCGGGCCGGTCGACCTTGTTGACGACGATGATCACCGGGAGCTTCGCCGCGAGCGCCTTGCGGAGCACGAACCGGGTCTGCGGGAGCGGGCCCTCGCTCGCGTCCACGAGCAGCACGACGCCGTCGACCATGGACAGGCCGCGCTCGACCTCGCCGCCGAAGTCGGCGTGGCCCGGGGTGTCGATGACGTTGATCGTGATGCCGTCGGGCTCGCCCACCGCGGCGGCCGCCGGGCCGGCGTACCGCACCGCGGTGTTCTTCGCGAGGATGGTGATGCCCTTCTCGCGCTCGAGGTCACCGGAGTCCATGACGCGCTCGTCCACGTGCTGGTGCGCGGAGAAGGCGCCGGACTGGCGCAGCATCGCGTCGACGAGCGTGGTCTTGCCGTGGTCGACGTGGGCGACGATCGCCACGTTGCGCAGGTCGGAGCGCACAGACATCTACGGTTCTCATTTCGTGGGGTACGAGGGGCGACGACGGCCGGCCACCTCAGCGCGCACGACGGCGGGCTCGGCCCGCCGCAGCATCACGGAGCACGGGCCGTCACCCGGGCCCGGCTATCCTACCGGGTCCGCGCTCGGGACACCATGCCCGCCGTCGTGCACCGTTCGGAGGTGCCTCCTCAGGAGGTGCCTCCTCCGGAGGGCGTCTTGCGCCGCGGCCGACGCACGAGCGCGCGCCACCGGTCCGGGCGGTCGGGGTAGAGCTCCTCCCACTGCTCGGAGATCGACTCCGAGACGCGCGTCGTCACGTGCTCGGTGAGGGCGGCGCGCGCCGCGCGCCGCTCGGCGCGCAGGATCGCGGCGTGCTCGACCCGGAGCGCACGCACCGTGGACACCGCCATCCCGATCATCACCACGGAGAACGGCAGCGCGATGAGGATCGCCGCCGTCTGCAGCGCCTGGAGACCGCCCGCGAGCAGGAGCGCGATGGCCAGCAGGCCGGAAGTACCCGCCCAGAAGATGCGGCTCCAGGTGGGCGGGTTCGGGTTACCCCCGCTCGCGAGCATGTCGACGACGAGCGAGCCGGAGTCCGACGACGTCACGAAGAAGACGACGATGAGCACGATCCCCACCACGGCGAGGACGTTCCCGAGAGGCAGGCCGTCGAACAGCTGGAAGAGCGCGGTGTCCGTGTCGACCTCGCCGTCGACGAGCATGCTGCCGGGCTCCATGAGCTCGCGGTACAGCGCCGACCCGCCGAACACGGAGAACCAGAGCGTCGTGACGATCGTCGGGACGAGGAGGGTGCCGAGGACGAACTCGCGGACCGTGCGACCGCGCGAGATCCGGGCGATGAACACCCCGACGAAGGGGGCCCAGGAGATCCACCAGCCCCAGTAGAAGATCGTCCACTGCGACTGCCACTCGAGGCCGGCCTGGCCCTGGAAGGCGGTGGTGTCGAACGTGAGGCGCACGACGTTCTGCAGGTAGTAGCCGAGCGACTGGACCCACTCGCGCAGGAGGAACAGCGTCGGGCCGAGAACCAGCACGAGCGCCAGCACGACGCCGGCGAGGACCATGTTGCCGTTCGACAGCCACTTGATGCCCTTGCCCAGGCCCGAGACGACGGAGAGCGTGGCGAGGGCCGTGATCGCGGCGATGAGCCCGATCTCGAGCGCGGTGCTCGGTTCGACGACGTCGAGGTACCCGAGTCCGGCCGCGATCTGGAGGACCCCGAAACCGAGCGACGTCGCGACGCCGAAGACGGTCCCGATGATCGCGACGACGTCGATGACGTCGCCGAGGCGCCCCTTCACGCGGTCGCCGAACAACGGCTCGAGGGCCCAGCGGATCGAGACGGGGCGGCCCTTGCGGTGGATCGCGTACGCGAGCGCGAGGCCCGCGACGACGTAGATCGCCCACGCGTGGATGCCCCAGTGCAGGTAGCTCTGCCCCATCGCGGCCTGCGCGAGCGACGCGTCGCTCCCCTCGACGCCGGGCTTCGGGTTCACGTAGTGCGAGAGCGGCTCGGCGACGCCCCAGTAGACGAGGCCGATACCCATCCCGGTGGCGAACAGCATCGCGAACCACACGGGCAGGCGGAAGAGCGGGGTCTCCTCGTCCTTGCCGAGCACGATGTCGCCGAACCGGCTCAGACCCATCCACAGCGAGAAGACCACGAAGCCGGCGACGACGATGACGTAGTACCACCCGAAGGCGCCGATCACGTCCGACTGCAGGGTCTCCATGACGGACGTGACGGTGTCCGTGAACAGCACCGTGAGCAGGACGAAGACCAGGATGATGCCCGCCGCCGGGTAGAAGACGCGCGGGTCCGGCCGACCCGTCCGCGGGGCGTCGGGATCGTGCGAGGACACGACCGGCGCGGAGCCGGTGCCCGGCCCGACGGCGTCCGTCGCCACGGCATCGGCCGTCGCGGCGTCGGTCGTCGCGGCGCCGGTCGTCGCGGCGCCCCCGTCGCGGGGCGCGTCGGCCCCTCCCCCGTCGGGCGCTGGCGCGGCCTCCTCGTCACGTGCTGGCTCGCGGGGCGTCTCGTGGTGCGGGGCGTTCATGGTCTCAAGGCTTGTCGGACGCGCGGGCCCCGGCAACCGGAACGCCCGCCCCGGCAGCAACAACGCCGGTCCTGGCAGCGGGAACGCCCCGGGGGCGGCCGCGTGCGCGGCCGCCCCCGGGGCGTCGTGAGGGCTCAGCGAGCCGTGGAGCGTGCGGTCAGAAGCCGGCGCCCGCGGTGGGCGGGGCGCTGCGCTCGTGGTCCACGTCCTCGCGCGCCGCTGCGAGCGCGCGCTCCTCGTCCGCCAGCGAGGACACCTCGTCGTTCGCGATGTCGCGGGCGGCGGCCTCGAGGAGGGCGTCGCGCGCGGCGCGGCGCTCGCGCTGCGCGGCCGGGTCCGGGACGGGGACGGCGGCGAGCAGGCGCTGCGTGTACGCGTGCTTCGGCTCGTGCACGATCTGCGACGTGTCGCCCACCTCGACGAGCTTGCCCTTGTGCATCACGGCGATGCGGTCGGACAGCAGCTCCACGACCGCGAGGTCGTGCGAGATGAACAGGCACGCGAACCCGTGCTCGCGCTGCAGGTCGGTGAACAGGTCGAGGACCCTCGCCTGGACCGACACGTCGAGGGCCGACGTCGGCTCGTCCGCGACGAGCAGCTTCGGCTCGAGCGAGAGCGCCCGCGCGATGCCGACGCGCTGGCGCTGACCGCCGGAGAGCTCGTGCGGGTAGCGGTTGCGCATCGCCCGGGGAAGCTCGACCTGGTCGAGCAGGCGCTCGACCTCACGGCTGAGCTCCTTGCCCTTGACGCCCTTGTGCAGCATGAGCGGCTCGCCGATCGACTCGCCGATGGGCAGGCGCGGGTTGAGCGACGACCCCGGGTCCTGGAAGACGATGCCGACCTCGGTGCGCAGCGGCTTGAGGTCCTTGGGCCGGGCGCCCACCATGTCCGTCCCGACGATCTTCAGCGAGCCGCCCGTGACGGGCAGCAGACCCACGGCCGCGCGGCCGATCGTCGTCTTGCCGGAGCCGGACTCGCCGACCAAGCCGACGACCTCGCCCTGGTGGATCTGGAGCGAGACCTCGTCGACCGCCCGGAACGCCGCCTGCCGGCCGCGGCCCGGGTACTCGATGACCATGTCCTGCGCGTCGAGCACGAGCGGCCGCTCCGGGACCGGGGCGCCCGCCGGCACGCGGTCCGTGGCGGTCGTCGTGCCGCGCTTGGAGCCGAGGTGCGGCACGGCCTCGAGAAGGCGCACCGTGTACGGGTGCTGCGGGTTGCCGAAGATCTCGGCCGACGTGCCGCGCTCGACGACCTGGCCGTCCTTCATGACCATGATCGAGTCCGCCATGTCGGCGACCACGCCCATGTCGTGCGTGATGAGGATGATCGCCGCGTCGACGCGGTAGCGCAGGTCGCGCAGGAGCTTGAGGATCTCCGCCTGGACAGTGACGTCGAGCGCCGTGGTGGGCTCGTCGGCAACGAGGAGCTTCGGGTCGCACGCGAGGGCCTGCGCGATCATCGCGCGCTGGCGCTGACCGCCGGAGAGCTGGTGCGGGTACGCGTCGAACCGGCGCTCGGGCTCGGGGATCTCGACGAGCCGCAGGAGCTCGATCGCACGCTTCTTCGCGTCGGCGGGACCGACGTTGAAGTGCGTCCGGATGGTCTCCACGATCTGGAAGCCCACCGTGTAGACGGGGTTCAGCGCCGTCATCGGCTCCTGGAAGATCATGGAGATCTCCTTGCCGCGGACATGCCGCAGCGAGCCGTGCGACATGCCGATGAGCTCGCGGTCGCCGAGCTTGGCCGAGCCGCTGGCGCGGCCGTTCGGCGGGAGCAGGCCCAGCAGCGCGAGCGACGACTGGGACTTGCCCGAGCCGGACTCGCCGACGATCGCGAGGACCTCACCGGAGTGGAGGTCGTAGCTCACGTCCGCGGCCGCGGGGTACCAGGCCTTGTCGACGTAGAAGTCCACGCCGAGGTTGCGCACGGTCAGCACGGGGCTGCCCTGGCGCGCGGCCGGGGCCGCGGGAGACGTCTCGATGGCCACGCTGATCAGTGTCCTTCCTGCCGGAGCCGGCGCTCGTGGCGCCGCGACTCTGCGAGCATGGGCGCATGGGTCCCACGCTGGTCTTCCGTTCGACGTACGGCCGAGTTCTCACGGTGGCGACGGGCGTCGTCGCCGTCGCCCTGGGCGTGAGCACGGCCCTGACGGGGGACGTCGGCGCGGTCGTCGGCGCACTGGTGCCCGCCGCGCTCGTGACGTACCTCGTCTGGATGCTGTTCTGGCGTCCCGCCGTCGAGGTGTCCGACGGCGGGGTCGAGGTCCGCAACGTCACGCGCACCGTGCACGTGCCGTGGACGGCGTACGAGGGCGTCGACACCCGCTACTCGCTCGAGGTGCGCTACGCCGGCGGACGCGTGACCGCGTGGTCCGCGCCCCGCTCGAGCGGCACGGCCCGCTGGCTGCGCAGCTCGCGACGGCGCGCCGTCGGCCAGGAGCAGGTGGTCACCGGCGCGAGCGCCGAGGCCGTGGCCGACGCCGTGACACAGCGCCACGCGATGCTCACGGCGGCCGGCCACCTCGACCGGGCGGTCCAGGGCGCCCCCGGCGCCCGCACGACGTGGCACGTCGTGCAGCTCGCCGTGCTGGGCGCGCTCGCGGTGGGGACGGTCGTGGCGCTCACCGCCTGACCGCGGCGCGCCGCGCCGCCCGAGAGGTCCACGACCTCCCGGGCGGGCGGCGACGACGGCGGTCATCAGCTGGCCCCGGCCTCGCCGGTCGCGCTCGGCGCCGTGGCGGCCGTCGGGCGGGCGACGCGCTTCGCACGGGCCATCTTGCGCTCCGAGGGGATGCGCTTCTGACGGGGGTCGAACGCGTCGCGCAGGCCGTCACCGATGAAGTTGACGCACAGCGCGATGGCGACGATGAACAGACCCGGCCACCAGAACAGCCACGGACGCGTCGCGAACGCCTCCTGGTAGTCGCTGATGAGCTTGCCGAGCGAGGTCGCCGGCGCCTGGATGCCGACGCCGAGGTAGCTCAGCGCGGTCTCCAGCAGGATCGCCGAGCTCATGAGCAGCGTGACGTTGACGATGATCACGCCGACCGCGTTCGGCAGCATGTGCTTGAAGATGATCCGCCGGTCGCTCGCGCCCGCGACCCGGGCGGCGTCGACGAACTCGCGCTCGCGCAGCGAGAGGAACTCGCCGCGCACGAGGCGCGCGAGCGGCGGCCACAGCACGAGCCCGAGGAACGCCCCGAGGATGAGCGCGTTGCTGCCGCCCGAGAGCAGGGCCAGCACCGCACCGATGACGATGACCGGCATCGTGATGATGAGGTCCGTGAACCGCATCAGCCACGAGTCGGTACGACCGCGGTAGTACCCGGAGAGCGCCCCGACGAGGACGCCCGCGATCGTCGCGATGACGCCGACGGAGAGCACGACGAGCAACGAGGTCTGGGTGCCCTGCATGACGCGGGCGAACACGTCACGACCTGCCTCGTCCTGGCCGAAGATGTGCGCCTCGGACGGTGCACCGCCGTTGACCAGGGGGTACGTGGACCCCTGCCCGGACGGCTTGTAGGCGTACCAGCCCTGCCAGCCGCCGATGCCGATCGAGGTGATCGCGAGCGCGACGATGCCGATCAGCACGACGAGCGCGACCACGGCGCCCTTGTGGTGGAAGAAGCGACGGCGGACGATCTGGCCCTGGGACAGGCCCTCGACCTCGCGCAGCTCGATCTGGTTCTCGACCGCGCCGCTCTGCGACGCGTCGTTCGGTGTGTTGGTCATGCGTTCACCCGGATCCGCGGGTCGAGGGCTGCGTAGATGAGGTCAGCCACGATGTTGGCGATGATGGCGAGGGCCGCGACGATGACGAGGTACGCCATGACGGGGTCGATCTCGCCGCGTTGCAGCGCGTTGAGGAAGAGCAGGCCCATGCCGGGCCGGGCGAACACCTTCTCGGTGATGATCGCGCCGCCCAGGAGCGTGATGACGTCGATCGGGACGATCGTCGCGAGCGGGATCAGCGTGTTGCGGAACCCGTGGCGCATGACGACGGTCCGCTCCGGCAGACCCTTCGCCCGCGCCGTGCGGATGTAGTCCTGGCTCATCACCTCGAGCATGCTCGCGCGCGAGTAGCGGGTGTACCCGGCGAACTGGATGAGCACGAGCGCGATCGTCGGGAGCAGCAGGTGGGTGTACTGGTCGAGGACCTGCACCCAGAAGTTGCCGCCGAGGTTCGGCGTGCTGTTGCCGATCGTCGGGATGGGCCGGCCGTTGATCGCCGGTGCGCCGAAGTACGCGGGCCAGACCGACATCACCTTGTCGACGAAGACCATGGACCCGACGAGGAACGCGGTGATGGCCGCAGCACGCGCGGACACGCCCTTGTCGGGACCGCCCCACGCGTACCCGACCCCGATGCCGACGCCGACGGTGACCACGGCGAGCACCAGCACGATCCACCAGTTGTCGACCTGCTTGAGGACCGACTGGATCGGGAAGTAGACGACGACCCCGATCAGGACCGTGGTGAGCGACGCGTACAGGGCGCGGCGGTTCTTCAGGCCCGAGACGAGCGCGGTGATGGCGAAGGCCAGCGCGGCGCCCGTAACGACGATGATGACCGGCCCGAGGTTCGGCTTCTCCCACCAGCCGGAGAGCTGCAGGTAGAGCAGCGCGAGCGCGCTCGCCGCGAAGCCCAGGCCGAAGACCGTGAGCCGCCGCCGCGCGGTCCCGCCGAAGGCGAGGGACCACAGCAGGCCGGAGATCGCGCCGATGCCCACGATCACGAGGATCGAGAGGTTCGGGTCGCGGAGGAAGTCGTTGAAGCCGATCGCGCCCCACTGCTTGAGCAGGACGGCGACCCAGAAGGCCGGGAGCGAGTAGAGCACGAACGAGACGAAGATCGTCAGGTAGTCGAAGGTGCTGTACTGCCGCAGCGCGCTGACGATGCCGACCATGACGCCGAAGACCACGGCAAGGACGGTCGCGGCGGCGACGAGCTGGATCGTCGAGATGACCGCGCCCTGGAGCAGGGTCGAGACGGACTGGCCACTCTGCCAGGCCGTGCCGAGGTCACCGGTCACGAAGTCGCCGAGCCACTTGAAGTAGCGGATCACCGACGGGGTGTCGAGATCGAGGTCGGCGGTGCGCTGGGCGATCAGCTGGGCCTTGTTGGGCTTCGTGCTCGACTCGAGATCCGCGAAGATGTACGGCCGGATCGCGGCGTCGACGAGCAGGTACATCGCGAACGTGGACACGAGGAGGGTCGCCAACCCTGCCAGCACACGCCGCGAGATGAAGGAGAACATCGGAGGTCTTACCTCGCTGGTCGGTAGGGACCCCGGGTCAGGGGCCGGTCGATTCTACGCGCGGGTCTCGCGTGGTCGTGAACCGAGGGCCCGGGACGCCGCGGGTCTGGGCGTCGGGGCGGGTGCACGCGAGGACCGGGGGCCCCGGGCGGAAAGCCGCCGGGACCCCCGGTCTCACACCTGGACGACCCTGCCGCCGCACGGGGCGGCGGCAGGGCGCGTCACGGACTCAGGGCACTCAGCCCTCGAACGTCCAGTTCCAGAACCCGTGGAAGATCGTCGGGCTGATCGTGATCGACTCGACGCCCTTCAGGTTCTCGTCCCAGCCCTGGATGGCGGGGAACTGGAAGATCGTCACGCCGAAGCCGTCGGCCCAGAGGTTCTTCTCGACCTCGAGCTGGAGCTGGAACTGCTCCTCCGGGTCCGTCGAGACCTGGAGCTTGTCGAGCGCGGCGTCCACGGCAGGGTTGTCGTACTTGCCGTAGTTGTTGACGCCCGGGTTCGGCGCCCAGCGGAAGTTCGCGTCCGACTCGGTGACCGCGGTCGAGGTCGACTGCCAGCCGAAGAGCGACGCGTCGTACTGGTCCTGGCCGGTGGCGAGGAGCGTGCCCCACTCGGCGGCCGGGCGGCCCGTGTCGACGATCTCGAAGCCGGCCTGCGCCGCGGTGTCGGTGATGAGCGCGAGCTCGTTCACGCGACGCGTGTTCTCGTTGTTGTACGCGAAGCGCACCTTGACCGGGGTGGCGACGCCGGCGTCGGCGAGCAGCTGCTTCGCCTTCTCGATGTCACCCGCCGGCGGGTAGAAGTCGGAGCCGTTCTCGGCGACCATCTGGTCGTAGTTCGGCGACCCCGGGAGCAGGATGTTCGAGTTGCGCACCTCGGCGTCCGGGTTCAGCGGCTTGATGAGGTTGTCGACGATCGTCTGGCGCGGGATCGTCAGCAGGAACGCCTGGCGCACGGCCTTGGCCTTCTCGGCGTCGCCACCGTAGGTGTTGGCGTCGAACGGACCACCGTTCTGGAAGACCAGGTCGACGTGCTCGTACGTGCCCTCGATGCCCGAGTGGGTCTCGACGCCGTCGAGGCCCTCGAGCGCCGTGCGGACGTCCGCGGAGGCCTGCGGGCCGATCAGGTCGACCTCACCGTTCTCGAGCGCCTGGACCTGGGCCATCGGGTCGTCGATGTACCGGACCGTGATCGTCTCGACCGAGCCCTTGTTCTTGCCCTTGAAGTCCGGGTTCGCCTTGAGCGTGAGGTACTGGTTCTCCTTGTACTCCTCCAGCGTGTAGGCGCCGTTGGAGACGTAGAGCGACGGGTCGTCCGGCAGCGAGGTGAACTCGAAGCCCTCGTTCCAGAACTTCGAGATCTTCGCCAGCGCCGCGGTGTCGTTGTTGAGGATCGCGTCGCGGACGGCGGCCTTGGCCTCCTCCGGGTCCTCGATCTCGAGCGCCTTCTGGCCCACGACGTGCGCCGGGACGAACTCGTTCGTCCAGCTGAGCTCCCAGTCACCGAACGGCTTGTCGTACACGACGGTGATCGACTTGTTGTCGTCCGAGATCTCGGGGTTCTGCGAGATGAGCGCGACGCCCGGGTCCGAGCCGTCGAAGTAGACACCGGCGTCCACCTCGGCCTGGTTCGTGACGTTGCCCTCTTCGTCCGTCTGGGCCTCGACCGTGTTGAACTTGCCGGACTGACCGGCCCAGTCCAGCAGGATCTCCGTCGCGTCGACCGGCGTGCCGTCCGACCACTTGGTGTCGTCACCGAACGTGTACTTCACCGTCAGCGGGTCGTCCGAGAGCTTCTCGTACGTGCCGAACGACTCGTCCTTGACGATGTTCAGGTCGGCGTCGTAGTAGCTGAAGCCCGAGTTGAGCATGTAGTTGATGACGGCGTTCTGCGTCGCGTTGCCGTTCTGGGAGCTCAGGTTGAGCTCGTTGAGCGGAGCCTCCCACGCGACGGTGACGGCGGTCGCGGTGTTGATGCCCGCGTCGTCGCCGCCGTCGGTCTCGCCCTCACCCGACGTGCCGCTGCACGCCGAGAACAGCAGCGCCCCCGTGACCGTCACGGCCAGGGCGGCACTCGTGCGCCTGATCTTCAATGTTCCTCCTCCAAGGGATGGTGGGCGCGGACGAGCGGGCGTCGATCGCCCCTCGGCCGCCCCGTCGCTCGCGCGCTCGCCCGGGGGTCGGCGCGCGTGGACGGGCATGCCCACCACGGTTTGAGGCCACGCTACCCAGCAAGTTGCGAAGGATCTCCCCCTTGCCCGGTTGCGGCAGGTGATCGTTACCGAGTTGATACTGGCCGGTACGGGCGCGTTTCCGGGCCGCGACGGCCGGGAAACACGCGCGAAACCTCCGGCCCCGGACGCGTGGACGCCCGCCGCGTCTCACGATGCGGCGGGCGTCCAGGGCTGTGACCTGCGTCTCAGACGTTGAAGCGGAACTCCACCACGTCGCCGTCGGCCATGACGTAGTCCTTGCCCTCGACGCGCGCCTTGCCCGCGGCGCGCGCCGCAGCGACGGAGCCGGTCTCGACGAGGTCCTCGAACGAGACGACCTCCGCCTTGATGAAGCCGCGCTCGAAGTCGGTGTGGATGACCCCGGCCGCCTGGGGCGCCGTCCACCCCTTGCGGATGGTCCACGCGCGGGCCTCCTTGGGCCCGGCGGTGAGGTACGTCTGCAGGCCGAGCGTGTCGAAGCCGACGCGCGCGAGCTGGTCGAGGCCGGCCTCGGTCTGGCCCGACTCCGCGAGCATCTCCTTCGCCTCGTCGGGCTCGAGCTCGACGAGCTCGGACTCGAACTTGGCGTCGAGGAAGATCGCCTGGGCGGGCGCGACGAGCGCGCGCAGGCGCGCCTGGAGGTCCTCGTCGGCGAGGCCCGCGTCGTCGGTGTTGAAGACGTAGATGAACGGCTTCGCCGTGAGGAGCTGCAGGCTCGCGACGTCCGCGAGGTCGAGACCCGCGGCGGCCGCGCCCTGGAAGAGGGTCGTGCCGGCCTCGAGGACCGCCTGGGCCTTCTGGGCCGCGTCGAGGAGGGCGGCGTCGCCCTTCTTGATCCGGACCTCCTTCTCGAGGCGCGGGACCGTCTTCTCGAGCGTCTGGAGGTCGGCGAGGATCAGCTCGGTGCTGATGGTCTCGATGTCGCCCTCGGCGTCCGTCGAGCCCTCGACGCGGACCACGTCCGGGTCGGAGAACGCGCGCGTCACCTGGCAGATGGCGTCGGCCTCGCGGATGTTCGCGAGGAACTTGTTGCCGAGCCCCTCCCCCTCGCTCGCGCCCTTGACGATGCCCGCGATGTCGACGAACGACACCGTGGCGGGCAGGACGCGCTGGCTGCCGAAGATCTCGGCGAGCTTGTCGAGGCGCGGGTCCGGGAGGGACACGACGCCGACGTTCGGGTCGATCGTCGCGAACGGGTAGTTCGCGGCGAGGACCTGGTTGCGCGTCAGGGCGTTGAAGAGGGTGGACTTGCCGACGTTGGGCAGGCCGACGATGCCGATAGTGAGTGCCACGTCGGCCGAGTCTACGGGCCGGGACCGCGGCGCGCGGTCCCGGCCCGCGCGTCAGGCGTACGACAGCACGCGCTGGAGCAGCTCGGGTGCCCGGCGGTCGTACGTGCGGGCACCCCACCGCACCCCGAGCACGAGCACCACGGCACCCACGACCACGCCCACCGCGAGGGTGACCCACCCGAGCACGGGCAGGTCGGCGACGATCGCGATGACGCCCGGGACGAGGAACGGGAGGGACAGCGCCAGGACGAGGAGCATCGCGACCGTCTGGGCGACGAGGGTCGCCATCGCGGCGCCCTGCGGCTGCTTGAACGGGCTGTCGCCCGGCTTGGGCACCGGGTAGAGCAGGCGCGCCGACGTCGCGCTGGAGATGCCGGTCGAGGTGAGCAGCACGCCCGCGGTGAGGCCGAGCAGCGCGGGCAGCGCGTCCCAGCGCCCGGCCACCGCGACGGAGACCACCGCGAACAGGAAGGACACGGCGCCGCCGGCGACGAGCACGGGGAGCGCCCGGCCCCAGCGGTCCGCCCGCCCGGGGACGCCCGACGACACGTGGAGCGCGAACGCGGTGTGGTCGTAGGCGATGTCGGCCGAGATGGAGAAGCCGAGGATCCACGCCGTGAAGGGCGCGAGCGCGAGGAAGATCTCCGAGCCGGTGCCGCCGCCGACGACGAGCAGCACGACGGGGATGAGCGGCACGACCGCGATCGACCCGGAGTAGCGCGGGTCGCGCAGCCAGTAGGTGGCCGTGCGCGCGGCGACGGCGCCCGTGGGCGTCGCCGGGAAGCGCGAGAAGAAGCCGAGGCCCTTGGCGCGGCCGCCCCCGCCGGAGGTGGGCGGCGTGACGAGGGCGCGCGCGAGCGCCTTGTCCCACACGACCCACGCGACCGCGAGGGTCGCCAGCGCGACGACGAGCCGCGCGAGCGCGAGGCCCCACGCGCCGTCGTGCACCGCGGCGCCGAGGCCCCACGGCGCGCCGAACGGCGTCCAGGCCGCGACGTCGGCGAGGCGCGTCACCATGCCGCGCACCGCGTCGCCGTCGACCGGGCCCCCGCCCAGCTGGGACCCCAGCCACGCGAACGCGGGCCCGATGAGGACGAGCGGCACGAACGCGGCGATCGTCACGACCTCGCGGTAGCGCCGCGACTCGAGCAGGGGCGCCAGCGCGGTCGTCGTCGCGCGCGAGCCGACGACGCACAGCGCGACCGCGACCACGGCTCCCACGAGCGCGGCGAGGACCGCGAGGGGCGTGCGCCACCACGCGAACGACGCGCCGAGCGCCGCGAGGGCCGTGACGATGCCCGGGATCGAGACGACGCCCGCGACGGCGAGGCCGGCGAGCAGCCGGCGCTGCGGGATGCCGAACAGCACGAAGCGCTGCGGGTCGAGGGTCGCGTCCACGCCGAACGCGAAGAGCGGGATCACCCACCACCCGAGGACGGCGAGCGCCCCGGCGAGGATCGTGATCGAGCCCGCGAGTGCGGCGTCCTCGGTGCCGAGGACGACCATCCCGACGACGAGCATCCCGACGACGAACAGCCCGTAGAGGACCCCGACGACGAAGCCGATGGTCTGCCACACGCTCCGGCGGAACGAGTTCCCCATGAGCGTGAGCTTGAGCCTTACGAACTGCGCAACCACGCGAGGCCCTCCGTGCTCTGCCGACCGCCCACGAGCTCGACGAACCGGTCTTCCAGGCTCTGGTCGCCGCGCACCGCGTCCACGGTGCCGGCCGCGAGGACGTGCCCGCCCGCGACGACCGCCACGTGGTCGCACATGCGCTGGACGAGGTCCATGACGTGCGACGACACCACGACCGTCCCGCCGCTGGCGACGTAGCCGGCGAGAATGTCGCGGATGTTGGCCGCGGAGACCGGGTCGACGGCCTCGAACGGCTCGTCGAGCACGAGCGTGCGCGGCGCGTGGATGAGCGCGGTCGCGAGCGCGATCTTCTTCGTCATGCCCGCGGAGTAGTCGACGACGAACGTGTTGGCGTCCTTCGCGAGGTCGAGGGCCGCGAGCAGCTCCGTGGTGCGCTCCGCCACCGTGTCGCGGTCCATGCCGCGCAGCAGGCCCGCGTAGGTCACGAGCTGGGCGCCGGTGAGGCGGTCGAAGAGCCGGACGCCGTCGGGCAGGACGCCGAGCTGGCGCTTGCCCGCGACCGGGTCGGCCCACAGGTCCGTCCCGTGGACGTGCGCGGAGCCGGCGTCGGGCCGCAGGAGGCCCGTCGCCATGGAGAGCGTCGTCGTCTTGCCGGCGCCGTTGGGGCCCACGAGCCCGTAGAACGAGCCCGCCGGCACGTCCAGGTCGATGCCGGCGACCGCGATCTTCTCCCCGAAGCGCTTCCACAGGGCGCGCAGGGACAGCGCGGCGGTGGGGTCCGGGGGCGCGGGCTGTCCCGGCGGAGCCGTGGGCCGGGGGTCGGGCGCGGCGCCCGGCACGCTGCCGGGGACGGGCGCGACAGGTGGGGCGGGGTGGGGATCGACCATGGCGCCAAGGTAGCCGAGCCCTCGGCCGCGGGGCGGTGCCTTTTGTCACGACCTGCGCGACGGCGCCCGCCCGCGCGCCGACCGGCCGTGCTGTCGGTGCCCCGTGGGAGGGTGCGGCCATGGACTCCTCGGGATGGTTGCTCTTCGCCGTCGGACTCGTGCTGGGGCTGGTGGTCGGCGCCGCGCTCGTGCTCGCGGTGCGGCGCGCCTCGCCCGACGCCGCGGGCGCGGAGGTCCGCCGTCTCACCCAGCTCCTGGGCCAGGCGCAGCAGGACGCGGCGCGCGGCGCGGGCCTCGCCGAACGGCTCGAGGCGGAGCGCGAGGGCTTCGCGCGCCAGCTCGGCGCGGCCCAGCGCAGCGCGGACGAGCGGCTCGACCTCGCCCGGGCCACCCACGAGCAGCAGCTCGCGGAGCTGCGGGCCGCGGCCGAGCGCCGCGTCGCGGAGGTCCAGGGCGACCACCGGCGGCTCGAGGCCCAGTTCGAGGCGCTCTCGCGCAAGGTGCTCGCCGCGGGCACGGAGCAGTTCCTCGTGCAGGCGGAGGAGCGCATGCGGCGCAGCCAGGAGCAGGGGGCGGCCGAGCTCGCGCGCCGCGAGGAGGCCGTGCGCCACCTGGTCGAGCCGCTCGCCGGGGCGCTGGAGAAGGTGCGCGCGGAGGTCGCCGAGGCCGAGCGGGCCCGCCTCGCCGCGCACGGGAGCCTCGCGGAGCAGGTGCGCGGGGTGCGCGACGCGTCCGAGCTGCTGCGCGCCGAGACGTCGCAGCTCGTGACGGCCCTGCGCTCGTCGCAGGTGCGGGGCGCGTGGGGCGAGCTCCAGCTCCGCCGCGTCGTCGAGGCGGCGGGCATGCTCCCCCACGTCGACTTCGTCGAGCAGGACCAGGTCGCGACCGACGACGGCGCGCTGCGCCCGGACATGGTCGTGCGGCTCGCGGGCGGCAAGCAGGTCGTGGTCGACGCGAAGGTCGCGTTCCTCGGCTACCTCGACGCGCAGGGCGCCACCGATCCGGCCGTGCGCGCGGACCGCCTGGCCGCCCACGCCCGCCACATGCGCAAGCACGTCGACGACCTCGGCGCCAAGCGCTACTGGGACCAGTTCGGCCCGGCACCGGAGTTCGTCGTCATGTTCGTCCCGGCGGAGTCGTTCCTCTCGGCCGCGGTCGAGCAGGACCCGTCGCTCCTCGAGCACGCGGTGTCCAAAAACGTCGTCATCGCGACGCCCATGACGATGGTCGCGATGCTGCGGACGATCGCCTACGCGTGGCGGCAGGACGCCCTGGCCACGAACGCGCAGCAGGTCCTCACGCTCGGCAAGGAGCTCCACGGGCGGCTCGCGGTCATGGGGTCGCACCTGGCGAAGCTCGGGCGCCAGCTCCAGAGCGCCGCGGACTCCTACAACCGGACGGTCGGCTCGCTCGAGACGCGCGTGCTCGTCAGCGCGCGCCGGTTCGCGGACCTGCACGTGGTCGACGACGAGCTGACGACGCCCCCGACGGTGAACCCGCAGCTCAGCGCGGTGAGTGCGCCCGAGCTGCTCGCGTCCGTCAACGAGTCCGTGGTCGCGATCGACGAGCGCCCCGACGACCGCGACGAGCCTCGGCGGGAGCCGTCGGCCGGCGGGGCGAGCGCCTGAACGCTCCCCCGGGGCCGACGGCCGCGGAAGGCTCCGGCGCGGGCGTCAGACGGGCTGGACGGAGAGCGAGGTGCGGCCGCCGCGGGTGGGGCGCCCGCCGTCGGCCGTCGAGCCCTTGAGGTCGGCGCGCAGCTCGCGCGGCAGCGAGAACATGAGGTCCTCCGTCGCCGTGCGGACCTCCTCGACCGCGCCGAACCCGCGCTCCGCGAGGTAGGCGAGCACGTCGTCCACGAGGATCTCCGGCACGGACGCGCCCGAGGTCACGCCCACGGTCGTCGCGCCGTCGAGCCAGGCCGGGTCGATCTCCTTCGCGTGGTCGACGCGGTACGACGCCCCGGCCCCCGCCTGGAGCGCGACCTCGACGAGGCGCACGGAGTTGGACGAGTTCGCCGAGCCGACCACGATGACCACGTCCGCGTCGGGAGCAAGCTTCTTGACCGCGACCTGGCGGTTCTGCGTCGCGTAGCAGATGTCGTCGCTCGGCGGGTCCTGGAGGGTCGGGAACTTCTCCCGCAGCCTGCGGACCGTCTCCATCGTCTCGTCGACGGAGAGCGTCGTCTGGGAGATCCACACGACCTTGTCCGGGTCGCGGACCACGACGTCGTCCACGTGGTCGGGCGAGTCGACGACCTGCACGTGGTCGGGGGCCTCCCCCGCGGTGCCCTCGACCTCCTCGTGGCCCGTGTGGCCGATGAGCAGGATGTCGTAGTCGTCCTTCGCGAAGCGCACGGCCTCCTTGTGCACCTTCGTCACGAGCGGGCACGTGGCGTCGATCGTGTCGAGGTTGCGCGCGGCCGCGGCCGCCTTCACGGCGGGTGACACGCCGTGGGCGGAGAACACGACGCGCGCGCCCTCGGGCACCTCGTCGGTCTCGTCGACGAAGATCGCGCCGCGCTCGCTGAGCGTCTCGACGACGAACTTGTTGTGCACGATCTCCTTGCGCACGTAGACCGGCGCGCCGTAGTGCTCGAGCGCCTTCTCGACCGCGACGACGGCGCGGTCGACGCCCGCGCAGTAGCCGCGCGGCGCCGCCAGCAGGACGCGCTTGCGGGTCCCGTCGACGGCAGGGGTCGCGACGGGGCGGTCGGTCGGGGACGCGGACGAGCCGGCGGGGAGGACGCTCACGCTCCCGAGTCTAGGCGAGCGGCGGTCGCCCGACCCCGGTGAGCCCGCTCACCCACGGCCCGGCCCCGACGTCGTCACGTCCCGCGCGCGAGGCGCACACAGACCCTCCGCAGGCGCGGCGTGCGGCACGCGTGTCGCACCCGCCCGCCGGGCGCGCCGGGTCGACGTCCGTCCCGCCGCCCCCCAAGATCGAGGGCATGAGCGACGACCCGGGCGGCACGACGTCACCCGTGCCCGACGCGCACCGACGACGCCGCCGCGTGTGGTGGTGGCTCGTCCCGCTGCTGCTCGTCGTCGTCGCGGCGGCGGTCGTGGTCGTCGGGACGCTGGAGCACCGCGCGTGGGTCGCCGCCGTCGAGCGCTACGACGCCGAGGTCGCGCGCGTGACGCAGGACGCGACGGACGGGCGCGCGCGGGCCGAGGCGGCGTACCTCACGCGGCTCGTCCCGACGACCGCGGCGGAGGTCGCGAGCGCGGCGCTGCTCGCCGCGAGCGAGGGCCAGGTGGACGACCCGGCGGTCCGCGAGCCCCTGGCCGCCGCGCTCCAGGAGGCCACCACGCTCCGCACGACCCCGGTGACCTACCCGGAGGAGGACCGCACCGTGGACGCCCTGTCCCGCCCGAACCCGCTGCACCCGGGCTCGCGCCCCGCCGTCCACGTCGAGGTCGTGACCGGCTCCGAGCCCGCGGCGGACGCCCTGGACGAGGCCGCCACCGCCGTCGTCGAGGCGGCGGAGCCCGTCGCGACCGCGCAGCGGCAGTGGGCGTACGACGGTCTCGAGGCGGCGGCGACCGAGGGCCGGCCCGTCCTCACGGAGTCGGCCGGCCTCGTCACGGACGAGGGCACGCGCACGACGCTCGACGGGCTGCTGACGCAGGCGACGACGACGCTGGACGCCGGCCCGGGCGGCGCCCCGGTCGCCGAGACCGTGGCGCTGCGCGACGCGGTGCTCGCGGCGACGGAGGCCGTCTGGTCGGACCGGCTGGCGCTCCAGCTCGCCCAGCGGCGCGACCAGGCGCGGGCGACGGGCGTGGACTGCGCGGTCGAGCGGTGCGTGGCGCTCACGTTCGACGACGGGCCCGGGCCCGACACCGAGCGGCTCCTGCAGGTGCTCGCGGAGAAGCACGTCTCGGCCACGTTCTTCCTCGTCGGGAGCAACGTGGAGAAGCGGCCCGACGTCGTGCGCGACACGGCGGCCGCCGGCCACCTGCTCGCGAACCACACCTGGGACCACCCGCAGCTCACGACGCTCGACGACGACGCCGTCCGCGACGAGCTCGCGCGCACCCAGGCGGCGATCGAGAGCGCCGCGGGGGTCACCCCGACGCTCCTGCGGCCCCCGTACGGGGACGTCGACGACCGCGTGCGGTCGGTCGCGCTCCGCTCCGGGCTCCAGGTGGTGCTGTGGAACCTCGACACGCTCGACTGGAAGACGCGCGACGCCGCGGAGACGCGACGCCGCGCGGTGGAGGGCGCGCAACCGGGCAGCGTGGTGCTCATGCACGACATCCACGCCTCGACCGTCGACGCCGTGCCCGGGATCGTCGACGACCTGCGCGCGCAGGGCTACCGCCTCGTCACCGTCGACCTGCTCGCGCCCTGAGCGCTCGACCGGCGCGCCGGCCGGCGCGCTCGGTACCGCGGTGCGTTGGGTGGGCGTGGGTGGGGTGCGGCAGGCTGGTCCCGTGACCGCCTCCCTCCCGCTGCCCGACGACGCCCCGCGTCCGGGTGCCGCGCCCGCCGGTCCGGCGGCCCGCGGCCCCCTGCCGGCGCGCGCGCTCGAGACGAGCGCGGAGCACCCGTGGCCGGTCCGGCTCCTGTCGCGCAAGATCGAGCAGTACGTCGAGCGGATGGCGCCGGTCTGGGTCGAGGGCCAGGTCGTCCAGCTCAACCGGCGCCCGGGCACGTCGACGGCGTTCCTCACGCTGCGCGACACGGACCTCGACATGTCGCTCCCGGTGTCGGCCGCGTCCCGCGTGCTCCAGGGCACGCCGGTGGAGGAGGGCGCGCACGTCGTCGTGCACGCGAAGCCGGTGTTCTGGACGCGGCGCGGCACGCTCCAGCTCCAGGCGCGCGAGATCCGTCCCGTCGGCGTGGGCGAGCTGCTCGCGCGGATCGAGCACCTCAAGCGCGTGCTCGCGGCGGAGGGCCTGTTCGACGCCGACCGCAAGCGGCCGCTGCCGTTCCTCCCGGCCGTCGTCGGGCTGGTGTGCGGGCGCGAGTCCAAGGCGGAGCACGACGTCGTGGTCAACGCGCGCGCCCGCTGGCCCCAGGTCCGGTTCGAGATCCGCGAGGTGGCCGTCCAGGGCGCCCACGCGGTGCAGCAGGTGGGTGACGCGATCCGTGCGCTCGACGCCGACCCGGAGGTGGAGGTCATCGTCGTCGCGCGCGGCGGGGGCGCCGTCGAGGACCTCCTGCCCTTCTCGAACGAGGCGCTGGTGCGCGTCGCGGCGGCATGCCGCACGCCGCTCGTGAGCGCGATCGGCCACGAGACCGACTGCCCGCTGCTCGACCTGGTCGCGGACTACCGCGCCTCGACCCCGACGGCGGCGGCCAAGCGGGTGGTGCCCGACGTGACGGAGGAGCGCGCCCGCGTCGCGCAGGGCCGTCAGCGCCTGCGCAGCGCGATCGCGGGGCGCGTGTCCCGCGAGCAGGCAGGGCTCGACGCGCTGCGGTCCCGGCCCGTGCTCGCCGACCCCGGGCGGATGCTCACCGACCGGCAGGATCGGGTCGGGGCGCTGCGGGACCGGGCACGCCGGGCGCTCGACGCGCGGCTCGTGCGCGCGGCGGGCGAGGTCGGCCGGCTCGAGGCTCAGGTGCGGGCCCTGTCCCCGGCCTCGACGCTCGAGCGGGGGTACGCCGTCGTGCAGCGGGCCGACGGGCACGTGGTCCGCTCCCCCGCCGACGTCGCGACGGGCGACGCGGTGCGCGTGCGTCTCGCGCGCGGCGCGCTGGACGTGGCGGTCACCGGCACGCACGACGACGGACCCGCTCCCGGCCGGGAGGCGTCGTGACTCGCCCGCGCCGGTTCTGGACCGCCCGCCGGACGACCGGTCGGGCCACGACGCACAGATGGGGTTGAATACTGCAGTGACTTCCTTTGACAACGCTGTCACGTCCGACGTGTCGACGCTCTCCTACGAGCAGGCGCGCGACGAGCTCGTGCAGGTCGTCGCCCGGCTGGAGGCCGGGGGCGAGCCGCTCGAGGACTCGCTCGCGCTCTGGGAGCGCGGCGAGGCGCTCGCCGCGCGCTGCCAGGAGTGGCTCGACGGCGCGCGCGCCCGCCTCGACGCCGCGCGCTCGCAGGACGACGCGACGGCACGCGGCACGACCGACCCCGACGACCCGACCGGAGACGACGCATGAGCACGAGCACGGACCCCGCCCAGCCCGCCGCCGCGGCGCCCACCGAGCACGTCCTCGTCGTCGGCGAGGCGCTCGTCGACGTCGTGCACCGCGCGGACGGCAGCGTCGCGGAGCACCCCGGGGGCAGCCTCGCGAACGTCGCGCTCACGCTCGGGCGGCTCGGGCGGGACGCCCGGCTCGCCACGTGGCTCGGGCAGGACGCGCACGGCGAGGCGGTGCGGGCATGGCTCGACGACTCCGCCGTGACCCTCACGCCCGGCAGCACCGACGCCCCCACGACGAGCGTCGCCACCGCGCACCTCGACGCGCACGGGGCGGCCACGTACGAGTTCGACCTGGAGTGGCGCGTCCCCGCGGGCACGGCTCCCGACGCCGGCACGCTCGCCGTGCACACGGGCTCCATCGCCGCGGTGCTGGAGCCCGGCGCGTCCGACGTCCGCGCGCTCGTCGCCGCGGCGCGCGACACCGCGGCGATCACGTACGACCCCAACGCCCGGCCCGCCCTCATGGGCGACCCCGCCGACGCGCGCACCCGCATCGAGGCGCTCGTCGCGCTCGCCGACGTGGTCAAGGTGAGCGACGAGGACGTGGCGTGGCTCGTGCCGGGCGCGAACCCGGTCGCCGTCGCGCGCAAGTGGCTCGCGCTCGGCCCGGCGCTCGTCGTCGTGACGTTCGGCGGCGAGGGCGCGGTCGCCGTCACCGCGGCGGGCGAGCAGCGCGTCACGGCCCCACGCGTCGAGGTCGTCGACACCGTCGGCGCGGGCGACTCGTTCATGGGCGCGCTCCTCGACGGGCTGTGGGAGGCCGGCCTGCTCGGCGCGGACCGGCGCGAGGCGCTGCGTGCGATCGACGCCACCGTGCTCGGCGACGTGCTGCGCCGCTGCGTCGCGGTCGCCGCCGTCACCGTCTCGCGCGCCGGGGCCAACCCGCCGCGACGCGCGGAGCTCGCCCTCGGCTGAGCCCGACCACGGCTCCGAGGCCGCGCCCACGAGCCCGGGCACGAGCCCGCCCAGAGCCCGGCCACGGGCCTGAGCACAAGTCGGCCGCCCGGGCACGAGCCCGGGCGGCCGAGACCTGCGTCAGACCTGCGCGTCCTGCTTCTGCGCCCGCTCCAGGGAGCGCTTGCGGTCCTCGACGTTCTCCTGCTCGATGCGCTCGGCCTCCGCGGTGTCGCGCGTGAGGTTCTCGCTCGTCTCCGGGTCGAAGATCATCATCTTCGTCGGGTCGAACCACAGGTCGGTCACGTCGCCGTCGCGCGCACGCGACGCCGAGTCGAGCGCCACGACGAACTGCGTGCGCACGCCCTCGCCGTCGAGCTCGCGGTCCAGCTCGTCGAGCTGCCCCTTCACGGACTCGTGCATCTCGAACGGGACGTAGGCGTAGAGCTCCGCGCCGAGCCACTCGGTGACGTCGATCTGCGCCTCGAACGTGTGGCCCCGGTCCTTCTTCGCCGGGTCGACGAGCCGCGCGTCCTCGAAGTGCTCGGGCCGCAGGCCGACGATCACCAGGCCCCGGTCGCCGACGGCCGTCGCGATGCTCTCCGGCATGTCGAACTCGCCGAACGGCAGCGTGATCTTCCCGCCCGAGACCTCGCCGGGCAGGAAGTTCATGGGCGGCGTGCCGATGAAGCCCGCGACGAACAGGTTGACCGGCTGCTCGTAGAGGCCGCGCGGGCTCGCGACCTGCTGGAGCACGCCGCGGCGCAGGACGGCGACGCGGTCACCGAGCGTCATGGCCTCGGTCTGGTCGTGGGTGACGTAGACGGTCGTCGTGCCGAGCCGGCGCTGCAGGCGCGCGATCTCGGTGCGGGTCTGCCCGCGCAGCTTGGCGTCGAGGTTCGACAGCGGCTCGTCGAACAGGAACGCCTTCGCGTCGCGCACGATCGCCCGGCCCATCGCGACGCGCTGCCGCTGACCGCCCGAGAGGTTCGCGGGCTTGCGGTCGAGGTGCTCGCGCAGGTCGAGCATGTCGGCCGCGCGCTCGACCTTCTCCCGGATCTCCTCCTCGCTGTGCTTGCCCTTCGCGAGGCGCAGCGGGAACGCGATGTTCTCCGCGACCGTGAGGTGCGGGTAGAGCGCGTAGTTCTGGAACACCATCGCGAGGTCGCGCTCGCGCGGCGCCTTCTCGTTGACGCGCACGCCGTCGATCTCGAGCTCGCCCGCCGTGATGTCCTCGAGCCCCACGATCATGCGCAGGACCGTCGACTTCCCCGAGCCGGACGGCCCGACGAGGATGACGAACTCGCCGTCCGCGATGTCGAGGTTGACGTTGTCCACGGCGAGGAAGCCGTCGCCGTAGCGCTTGACGATGTCCTTGAGGGTGATCGACGCCATCAGCTCTCTCCTCGGGTTCGGCGTGCGGCACGGTGCCCGGCGGACCGGGAGGGCGTGCGGTGGTGGACGGGGCGGGCCGGGGACGCGGTGCTCATCCCTTCACCGCCCCCTGGGTCAGGCCCGAGACGATCTGGCGCTGGAACAGCACGACGAGGATGACCACGGGGATGGTCACGACGACCGCGGCCGCGGAGATCGCGCCCGTCGGCTCCTCGAAGTACGACGCCCCGGTGAAGAACGCGAGCGCCGCCGGGACCGGTCGGGCCGCGCTCGTCGACGTGAGCGAGATGCCGTAGACGAAGTCGTTCCACGCGATGAAGAACGCGATGAGCGCGGTGGTGAACACGCCCGGCGCGGCGAGCGGGACGATCGCCTTGCGGAACGCCTGCCACGGCGTCGCGCCGTCGACCTGCGCGGCCTGCTCGAGCTCCCACGGGATCTGGCGGAAGAACGCCGCGAGCGTCCAGATGGAGATCGGGAGGGTGAGCGACAGGTACGGGATGATCAGGCCGAGCCAGGTGTCGTAGAGGCCGATGTTGCGCCAGAGGTTGAACAGCGGCGTGACGATCGACACGACGGGGAAGATCGACACGCCGAGCGCCGTGGTGAGGATGAGGCGCTTGCCCGGGAAGTCGAGGCGCGCGATCGCGTAGGCGCAGAGCGTGGCGAGCACGACGGCGATGACCGTCGCGATGAGCGAGATGCCGATCGAGTTGCGCAGCGCGGACAGGAACAGCTCCTGCGCGGACCCGCCGGACGCGAGGATCTGCTCGTAGTTGGCGGTGCTCCACTGCGGCGGCAGGAACGTCCCGGAGTTGATGTCGCTGGGCCCCTTGAAGCTCGTCATGAAGATCGACAGCACGGGGAACAGCGCCCCGACGAGCACGACGACCGTGATGACGGCCCACCAGATCTTGGCCTTGGTGCTGAGGACGCTGCCCATCACTTCTCCCCCCTCGCGCCGGCGAGATCCACCTTGAAGAGCTTGATCGCGATGAAGCAGATGAGCACGACGCACAGGAAGAGCAGCACCGAGATCGCCGAGCCCATGCCGATCTGGAGCTGGCCGATCGACGTGCGGTAGGCCAGCAGCGACAGCACCTCGGTGCCGTTCGCGCCGTTCGTCATGATGAAGACGTTGTCGAAGATGCGGAACGCGTCGAGCGCGCGGAACAGGACGGCCACCATGATCGCGGCCTTCATGTTCGGCACGATGACGCGGGTGAACCGCTGCCACGCGGTCGCGCCGTCGACCTTCGCGGCCTCCTCCAGGTCGCCCGGCACCTGCGCGAGGCCGGCGAGGAGCAGGAGCGAGATGAACGGGGTCGTCTTCCAGACCTCGGACGCGATGATGACGAACAGGCTCGTGCCCTGCTGCGCGAACCAGTTGAGGTCGGGCCCGACGCCCGGCACCCAGTCGAACCAGTGGTTGACGTACCCGGACGTGATGTCGAACGCGTAGAACCACGCGAACGCCGAGACGACCGTGATGATGCCGTAGGGCACGAGGATCGCGGTGCGCAGGAGCCCGCGCAGGCGCTTGATCGCGCGGTGCATGACGAGCGCGAGGGCGAAGCCCAGGATCAGCTCGATCACGACCGTGACGACCGTGATGAAGAGCGTGACCCCGAGGTCCCGCCACCACACGGAGTCCGTGAGGATCACGACGTAGTTGTTGAGCCCGACGAACGACCGGTCGTCCGGCGCGGTGAGCTTGTAGTTGAAGAGCGAGTCGTAGACGGCCTGGAGGATCGGGTACAGCGTCACGGCGAGCATGACGACGAACGCCGGCCCGGCGAGGTACCAGCCGAGGCGGGCCTCGGCCCGCGAGCGGTCGCTGCGTGCGGCCTTGGCGGCGGCGTCCGGCGCGCCGCGCGACCCCGACCGGGGAGCGGCCGCGCCGCGCGGCGGGGCGTCGTCGGTCGCCGTCGACGGCGTGGTGGCGTGCCGGCCGCGGGGTGCGGGCTCGGTCGGGGGTCCGGCGTTCACAGGAGTCGCTCCCCTCGCAGGACGGCGGTGATGAACTCGGTGGACTCCTGCGGCGTCGTGTCGGGGTCGACCGACGCGGGCGGGTACCACGTCTGCTGGAGGCCCGTGGAGACCTCGTTGTAGAACGGCGTCTGGGGCCGCGGCGCCGCCTGGTCGAGCGAGTCGCGGATGACGTCGTACATCGGGAACGCCTTCTGGACGTCCGGGTCGTCGTAGGCCTTGATGCTCGCGGCCGGGTTGCCGTTGGTGACGAAGTACTCGGCCTGGTTCTCGGGGCTCACGATGCACTGGGCCGCCTCGTAGGCGAGGTCGGTGTGCTTGCCGAACGCGCCGATGCCGAGCGAGATGCCGCCGTAGGGCGGACGGGCGTCCTCGCCCTCCGTCGTGCGCGGGTACAGCGCCCAGCCGATGTCGTCGAGGAGCGCCTGGTCGAGCGACCCGGCCTCGACGGCGCTCTGGGTGGACGACCAGACGAACGGCCAGTTCACCATGAACGACCCGCGGTCCCCCTGGAACTTGGTGAGCGACGCCGGCTCGTCCTCGCTCGGCAGGCCCGGCCCACCGACGCCCGAGGTGCCGATGCCCCCGATGATCTCTGCGGCGGCCTTGCCCGCGTCCGTGTCCAGACCGAGCTTCACCTCGTCGGCCGGGGCCTCGGGGTTGTCGATGATGTGGCCGCCCGCGCCCTCGACGAGCGCGTTGATCCACACCGTGAGCGACTCGGCCTTGGCGCCCTGGACGGCCAGGAGCTTGTCCTGGTCCTGGGCCGCCTGCATGATCTGCTCCCACGTGACGGGCTGCGACATGTCGAGCCCGGCGGCCTCGGCCACGGACTTGCGGTACCAGAGGAGCTGCGTGTTCGCCCAGAACGGGATGGCGACCAGCTCGTCCTTCCACGTCGAGGCGTCGATCGCGCCCTGCACCACGTCCTGCGTCGTCGCCTGCGCGACGTCGTCGGGCACGGGCGCCAGGAAGTCCGCCTCGGCGAACTCGGCGATGAACACCGGGTCGAGGCTCATGATGTCGATCGACGAGTCCTTCGCCGCGAGGCGGCGGGCGAGCTGCTCGCGCTGCGACGCGGCGTCGCGCGGCAGCAGCTCGGTCGTGATGCGGTACGCGCCCCCGGCGGCCTCGGTGCAGGCCGCCGCGATGTCGGCCTGGCCCCCGTTGTCCGGGTTGATGTACCACGTGAGCTCCGGCGTCCCGTCGTCGCCCGGGCCGCACGCGGCGAGCGGCGCCACGAGCCCCGCGGCGACCAGGACGGCGAGCGCTCGGGTGCGTCGGCGCACGTCAGCTCCCCTCGGTCGCGCTTCCCCGAGTACCGGGGGTGTCACCCTCCATGGATACCGCCCCCGGGCGCCGCCCGCCATGCGAACGGGCACGCGGGGCACGCCCCGACCTGCGCGATGATGGGAGCCATGACGTCTCCCGCCCCCGCACAGCCGGTCCGTTCGCTCACCCCCGCCGAGGCGTGGGCGACGCTGCGGACCGGGAACGACCGCTTCGTCGCCGACGCCCCGCTGCACCCGTCGCAGGGCGCGGACAGGCGGCGCGAGACGTCGGCCGCGCAGCACCCGCACACGGTCCTGTTCGGCTGCTCCGACTCCCGCGTCGCGGCGGAGATCATCTTCGACCAGGGCCTGGGCGACATGTTCGTCGTCCGCACCGCGGGGCACGTGGTGGACACCACGGTGCTCGGCTCGATCGAGTACGGCGTCGAGGTGCTGTCCGCGCCGCTCGTCGTGGTGCTCGGGCACGACTCGTGCGGCGCCGTGGGCGCGGCGGTCGAGACGCTGCGGACGGGCGCCCAGGCGAACGGGTTCGTCCGGGCCGTCGTCGACCGCGTCATCCCCTCCGTGGCGAAGATCACCGGCGCCGGGAACGGCACGCTGGAGAACCTCGACCCCGCCGTGCTGCGCCGCGAGCACGTGCGCAACACGGTCGACATGCTGCACTCCTACTCGGCGGGCCTCGCGGCCGCCGTCGCCGAGGGCCGCTGCGCGATCGTCGGCGTCGAGTACGACTTCGCCGAGGGGCGTGCGCACCTGGTCGACGTCGTGGGCGACGTCGGCGAGCAGCCCCGCGCCGACGCCTGACCCCACGGCCAGGGCTGGCCCGGCGGGCCCGGCGTGCTCGTCCCGGGCGGCTCCCGCCGACCTGCGCGCGACCCTCCCCGCAGCCCGCGTGACCTCGCTCACGCGGGTTGCGGGGGCCGGCGCGCGGTGCGGCAGGATGGCCCCATGACTGCATCTCCCGAGGCTCCCGGCGCCGCCGCCGGCGCGGCCGCACCGACGACCGAGTACCGCATCGAGCACGACACCATGGGCGAGGTGCGCGTGCCCGCGCAGGCCCTCTACCGCGCGCAGACGCAGCGCGCGGTGGAGAACTTCCCCATCTCGGGCACCCCGCTCGAGCGCGGCCACATCGAGGCGCTCGCCCGCGTGAAGAAGGCCGCGGCCCGCGCGAACGCGGAGCTCGGCGTGCTCGACGAGGACGTCGCGGCCGCCATCGTCGCCGCGGCCGACGAGGTCGCGTCGGGCGCGCACGACGCGCACTTCCCGGTGGACGTCTACCAGACGGGGTCCGGGACGTCGTCGAACATGAACACGAACGAGGTCCTCGCGACGCTCGCGACGCGCTCGCTCGGGCGCGACGTGCACCCGAACGACCACGTCAACGCGTCGCAGTCGTCGAACGACGTGTTCCCCACGTCGGTGCACGTCGCCGCGACGGCCGGGGTCGTGCGCGACCTGGTGCCCGCGCTGGGCCACCTCGCCGAGGCGCTCGAGGCGAAGTCCGCCGAGTTCGCGACGGTCGTGAAGTCGGGCCGCACGCACCTCATGGACGCCACGCCCGTGACGCTCGGCCAGGAGTTCGGCGGGTACGCCGCCGCGATCCGCTACGGCGTCGAGCGCCTGGAGTCGGCGCTCCCCCGCGCCGCGGAGGTCCCGCTCGGCGGCACCGCCGTCGGCACCGGCATCAACACGCCCGCCGGGTTCCCCCAGCGCGTCATCGCGCTGCTGGTCGAGGACACGGGTCTGCCCCTCACGGAGGCGCGCGACCACTTCGAGGCGCAGTCCTCGCGCGACGGCCTCGTCGAGCTCTCGGGCGCGCTGCGCACGATCGCCGTCTCGCTCACCAAGATCTGCAACGACCTGCGCTGGATGGGCTCGGGCCCGAACACGGGCCTCGGCGAGATCTTCATCCCGGACCTGCAGCCGGGCAGCTCGATCATGCCCGGCAAGGTCAACCCCGTCGTGCCCGAGGCCGTGCTCATGGTCGCCGCGCGCGTGATCGGCAACGACGCGACCGTCGCGTGGGCCGGCGCGTCGGGCTCGTTCGAGCTCAACGTGCAGATCCCCGTCATCGCGCAGGGCGTCCTCGAGTCGATCCGCCTCCTCGCGAACGCGTCGCGCGTCCTCGCGGACAAGACCGTCGCGGGCATCACGGCGAACGTCGAGCGCGCCCTCGCGCTGGCCGAGTCGTCGCCGTCGATCGTCACGCCGCTCAACCGCGTCATCGGCTACGAGGCGGCGGCGAAGGTCGCGAAGCACTCCGTCAAGGAGGGCCTCACCGTCCGCCAGGCCGTGATCGACCTGGGCTTCGTCGAGCGCGGCGAGGTCACCGAGGCGCAGCTCGACGAGGCGCTCGACGTCCTGTCGATGACGCGCCCGCCGCAGGCCTGAGCGTCCGCGACCCGGGTCCACGGAGGCCGGGCGGAGCGGGTCGTCCCGCTCCGCCCGGCCTCCGTCGTCCCCGGGTCGTGCGGGAGGACGTCAGTAGTCGACGGGGTCGAGGCGGCGCAGCACGACGGCGAGCAGGCGCGCGAGCTCGGCGCGCTCGGCCTCGTCGAGATCGACGAGCGCCGCGCGCTCCCGGTCGAGCTGCTGCGGGAAGACCTCGTCGACGAGCGTCGTCCCGGCGTCGGTGAGCGCGACGAGGACGCCGCGCCGGTCGCGCTCGGCGACGGTGCGCTCGACGAGACCGGCGCGCTCGAGCCGGTCGAGGCGCTTGGTGATCGACGCGCCGGGGGCGCCGGTCATCGTCGTGACCTCGCCCGCGCGCAGCGGCCGCCCGGCGCGGCGCAGCGCCGCGAGCACGTCGAACTCCGCGCGCGAGACGTCGTGCCGCGCCGCGGAGCGCTCCAGCGCCGCCTCGAGCAGCGCCGCGACGCGACGCAGCCGCGCCCCGACCGCCGACGTCGCGGTGTCGAGGTCCGGGCGCTGCTCAGCCCACTCCGCGCGCACGCGGTCGACGTAGTCCACGGACCCAGGATAGGGCGCGTCTCACACTCTTTCACTGGTGAAACATCTGGGAATCATCGCTAGGCTGGTCCGTCGATGCCCCTCTCCTCCCCCGCCCGCCCGGCGCTCGCGCCCGTGCGCGCCACCGCCCAGGACGTCCTCGACCCCGCCCACCTCCGCGCCGCCCTGCGCGTGAGCCCCGCCGACGCGACGCTCGCCGCCGCGCTGCGCTGCGGCGCCGCGGTCGCGCTCGCGATCGCCGTCCCGGGCCTGCTCGGGCGCCCCGGCCTTGCGGCGTTCGCGTCCCTCGGCGCGCTCACGTCGCTCTACGGCCGGTACGACCCGTACCGGCGTCGGGCCACGCTCCTCGCGACCGTCGGCGCGCTCATGACCGGCACGATCGCGGCCTTCACGCTCCTCGCCGCAGCGGGCACGCCCGCGCTCGTCACGACCGCCGCCGTCGCGCTCCTCGCCGCCGGGGCCACGGCCTTCTGCCTCCTCGTCCGCACGGGCCCGCCCGGCGCGACGATCGTCGTCTTCGCCGCGGGCGCGGGCCTCGCGGGCGCACCGACGCTCGCCGACATCGGGCCGCGCGCGCTCGCGGCGGCGTTCGGCGCGCTCCTCGCGGGGCTCGTGTGCACGGCCGGCGTGCTCGTCCGCCCGACGGCGCCCGCGCGCCTCGCCGTCCGCCGCGCCGCCGACGCCGTGCGCGCCGCCGAACGACCTGGGGCCGCGCGGCACGCCGCGCACGCTGCCCGGGGTGCCGTCGCCCGGGCGCGCGACGTCCTCGCGGACGACGCCTCCTGGTGGCGGACGCGGCCCGCCGTCCCCGCGCTCGCCGCAGAGCTCGACGCCGTCGAGGAGGCGCTCGACGCGAGCGGCGTGCCGCGCGGGGACACCGGCCCGGCGGTCCGCACGACACTGCGCGCCCAGGCGCGGTCCCGGGTCGCAGGACCCTGGCGGCTCCCGACCGTGCGCGTCGGCGTCGCCGGGCTCGTCGCCGGTGCGGTCGCCGCCGTCGCCGGCCTCGGGCACGCGGCGTGGGCGACCATGGGCTCGACCGCGGTGCTCCAGGGCGAGTCGACGCGCCACGCCGTCGTGCGGGCGCTGCAGCGCGGGGCCGGCACGGTCGCGGGCGCGCTCCTCGCCTGGCCGCTGCTCGCCGCGCCGCTCGGGTTCTGGGGGACGGCCGCCGTCGTCGTCGTGCTCCAGACCGCCACCGAGACGATCGTGGGGCGCCACTACGGGCTCGCGATGCTCACCATCACGCCCATGGCGCTGCTCATGACCTCGCTCGCGCACCCCGCCGACCCGTCGGCGCTCGCGCTCGACCGCGCGCTCGACACGGTCCTGGGCGCCGTCGTCGGCGTCCTCGCGGTGGTCCTCGTCCACCCGCGGACCCGCCGCCGCGCGAGCGAGACCCCCGGTCCGCCGAGGTAGAGGCCTGGCACCGCGAGGTAGAGGCCTGGTCATGACCAGACCTCTACCTCGGCGGCGGGTCAGACCTCGATCGACTCCAGCATCTCCGTGACGAGCGCCGCCACGGGCGACCGCTCGGAGCGCGTGAGCGTGACGTGCGCGAACAGCGGGTGGCCCTTGAGCGCCTCAATGACCGCGGCGACGCCGTCGTGCCGGCCCACGCGCAGGTTGTCGCGCTGCGCGACGTCGTGCGTGAGGACGACGCGCGACGACTGCCCGATGCGGGACAGCACCGTGAGCAGGACGTTGCGCTCGAGCGACTGCGCCTCGTCGACGATGACGAACGCGTCGTGCAGCGAGCGCCCGCGGATGTGCGTGAGCGGGAGCACCTCGAGCATCTCGCGGTCGATGACCTCGTCGAGCACCTGCGGCGAGACGAGCGCGCCGAGGGTGTCGTAGACGGCCTGGGCCCACGGGTTCATCTTCTCGGCCTCGGAGCCGGGCAGGTACCCGAGCTCCTGCCCGCCGACGGCGTACAGCGGCCGGAACACCATGACCTTGCGGTGCTGCCGGCGCTCCATGACGGCCTCCAGCCCCGCGCACAGCGCGAGCGCCGACTTGCCCGTCCCGGCCCGCCCGCCGAGCGAGACGATCCCGACGCTCTCGTCGAGCAGCAGGTCGATCGCGACGCGCTGCTCCGCGGAGCGCCCGTGCAGCCCGAACACCTCCCGGTCGCCCCGCACGAGCTGGACGTGCTTGTCCGCGGTGACGCGCCCGAGGGCGGACCCTCGCGGCGAGTGCACGACGAGACCGGTGTGGCAGTGCAGGGGGCCGGCCGCCTCCACGACCTCCGGGTCCAGGCTCGTGAGCTCGACCGACTCGTGCTCCCAGAGCGCCGCCGCCTCCGCGTCGGTGAACGAGATCTCGCCCATCCCCGTCCAGCCCGAGTCCACGGCGAGCTCGTGCCGGTACTCCTCGGCGCGCAGGCCCACGGCCGACGCCTTGACCCGCATCGGCAGGTCCTTGGACACCACCGTGACGTCGTGGCCCTCCGCCGCGAGGTTCGCGGCGACGGAGAGGATCCGGGTGTCGTTGTCCCCCAGCCGGAACCCGGCCGGCAGCACGCCCGGGTCGGTGTGGTTGAGCTCCACGCGCAGCGTCCCGCCGCCGTCGCCGACCGGGATCGGGGCGTCGAGCCGGCCGTGCTTGACCCGCAGGTCGTCGAGCATGCGCAGCGCGCTGCGCGCGAAGTACCCGAGCTCGGCGTGGTGGCGCTTGGCCTCCAGCTCGGTGATGACGACGACCGGGAGGACCACGTCGTGCTCGGCGAACCGCCCGATGGCGCGCGGGTCGCTCAGCAGGACCGACGTGTCGACGACGAACGTGCGGCGCGCGCCGTCCGGTGCGTCGTCCTGCGGTGTGGGTGAGGTACCGGGGGTGGGTGAGGAATGGACCACGAGGGCTCCCCTCCGGCGCACGCGCGCCGTTCTCTCTCTGGGCGAGGCGGGCGACCGGCCGTCGGGCCGTGGGTGCCACGGCTCAGCAGCGCCGGTGCCGGCCCTCCTGAGCGGAGCGTGAACCCCATCGGCTGGCCTCCCGGAGGACGGCGAAGGTGCCGTCCGTCTCCTCGAAACTACGCCCGTGTGATTCGGGTCACCACCCCCGACACGCCTCCGCGCGAGGTTTAACCCACCGTTCACGCGGAGGCCGCACCCGCGGGCCGCGCGAGATCGACCCGAGCGTCCGAGACCGGCCCTCCGGGGGCCGGCGTCGTGACGGTCGGGTCGATCCCGGACAGGTCAGTGCTCGACGTGCTTCGGCGCCATCGCGATCGCGGCGACGAACCCGAGCACGAGCACCACGGCCGTGACCGCGAGCGTCTGCCCGACGGCGGTCGCGAAGCCCTGGTGGAACGCGGTGGTCGCGGCGTCCGTGACCTGGCGCGCGACGTCGTCGGGCACGCCCGGCGGGAGGTCGAACGACCCGCCCTGGCCCCCCTGGAGCGACCCCGCGTTCGCGAACCCGTCGACGAACTGCTGGCGGAACTGCTCGGGGAGCGAGGCCGCCGCGTCCCGCGCGGCCGCCGGGAGGGTCACCGCGAGGCGCGCGGTGAGCGTCGCGACGATCGCCGCCGACCCGATCACGCCGCCCACCTGGCGCGTCGTGTTGAAGGCGCCCGCGCCCGCCCCGGCGGTGCGGTGGTCGAGGCCCGACGTCGCGAGGTTCGCGAGCGGCGAGAAGACGCACCCGGTGCCGATGCCGAACAGCGTCATGGGGAGCACGATCGTCACCACCGACACGCCCGGCCCGACGACCGCCGCGAGCCAGCCGATCGCGACCGCGAGGACGCCGAACCCCGTCGCGACGACCCACTTCGCGGGCACGCGATCGGACAGGCGGCCGGCGAGCGGCGCGACGATCCCCGACACGAGCGAGCCCGGCAGGTTGACCAGCGCGGCGTGCAGCGGCGACAGGCCGAGGATCGACTGGAGGAAGATCGTCAGCGGGAAGAAGATGCCGATCATCGCGAAGGACACGGACATGCCCGCGACGTTCGCGAGCGAGAAGTTGCGCGAGCGGAAGAGCCGCAGCGGCAGCAGCGCGTCGTCGCCGAGCCGGCGCTGCCACAGCACGAACGCGGCCAGCACGAGCAGGCCGACGCCGATCACGCCCCACACCGTGACCGGCCCGGTGATCGTGCCCCAGTCGTACGTCTGGCCCTCCTGGAGCCCGAAGACGACCGCGAAGAGCCCGACGACGGACAGCACGACGCCGACCACGTCGAACGAGCGCTTGTTCGTCGCGAGCCGCGGGAGCCGCACCAGGGCGAGCCACAGCGCGACGACCCCGACCGGGACGTTGACGAAGAAGATCCACTCCCAGCCCCACGACTCGACGAACAGCCCGCCGAGCAGCGGGCCGGCGATCGTCGCGACGCCCGCCGTCGCGCCCCACAGCCCCATGGCCGCGCCGCGCTGCCGCGGCGGGAACACGCGCGTGATCATGGCCATCGTCTGCGGCGTCATGAGCGCCGCGCCGACGCCCTGGACGACGCGCGCGGCGATGAGCATCCCGATCGAGCCCGACAGCCCGCACCACGCGGACGCGAGCGTGAACACCGCCAGGCCGACGACGAACACCGGCTTGGGCCCGTACCGGTCGCCCAGGCGACCCGCGAGCAGGAGCAGCACCGCGTACGAGAGCAGGTAGGCGCTGTTGACCCAGCCGACCGCGACCAGCGAGGCGTCGAGCTCGCGCTGGAGCGTGGGGACCGCGATGTTCACGATCGTGGTGTCGACCATGATCATGAAGAAGCCGAGGATGAGCGGCGGCAGGATGCTCCAGGCGCTGCGGCCGTGCAGGTCGACGAGGGGCACGACGCGCGCGCCGGCCTCGGCGGGTGCCGGGGCCGGGCCGGTGCCCGGGGCGGGAGTGGTCACGAGGACTCCTGAGGTGAGGTCGTGCGGGAGTGGCGGAACGCGGGCCCGGGCTCCTCGGTCCAGCTCAGCGCGCCGGACGTGACGTCCGCGACGGTCGCGTCGAGCCAGGCGATCTCGGCCCGGGTCTGGTGGAGCTCGAAGTGGGCGTCGAGCAGGTAGCGGCGGGGCAGGCCGCGTGCGACCACGTCGTCGAGGCGCTCACGTACCCCGTCGATCGCGGCCGCGAGCGCCGCGCGACGCTCGCGGAGCAGCGCGAGGGCGTCCTCGCGCGGGAGGTCGTGCACGAGCGCGAGCCCGACCGGGAAGGCGGGGTACTCGCGCGGCGTCTCGCGGACGAGGTCGCGCGTGCGGGCGTCGTGCGCGGCCACGCCCGCCGGGGTGATGGCGTAGAGCGTCCGCTCGGGCCGGTTGCCGTCCCGGTCGACGCCCGCGCGCTCGACGAGGCCGTCGCGCTCGAGGCGGTCCACCGCGTGGTAGACGGCGCCGGGGTTGAGCCGCACGAGGCGGTCGTCGCGCCGCTTGCGCAGGCGCACGAGCATCTCGTACGGGTGCATGGGCTGCTCGAGCAGCACGGCGAGCACGAGGGTCGCCGTGGGGCTGAGGCGCGGGGAGGTCACGGTGGTCTCCGGGACGGGGTGGCGGGGTAGCAGGCCGGCGGGTGGGGAGCTCGCGTCCGGCTGGAATATTCCGGTTGGAATATACGCCTGCGCTCGGCCGGTGTCGACCGCCGAGGCCGGCACGCGCGGCGTCGCGGAGGTCGCGCGCGCGGGGGGGTCGCGGGGGGCGGGGTCGCGCGGGCGCGACGGCGCGCGTAGGTTCGCGAGTCATGAGCGCCCCCGAGCTCCTGGACCTGGACGCGACCGCGCTCGCCGGCGCCCTGCGCGCCGGCGACGTCTCCCCCGTCGAGGTCCTCGACGCGACGCTCGACGCCGCCGCCGGGGTCGGTGCCGCCGTCGGCGCCTTCACCGTGCTCACCCCGGACCTCGCGCGCACGCAGGCCCTCGCCGCGCAGGACGCGCTCGTGGCGGCGCGGCGCGACGGCCGGGCCGGTCCCCACGACGCCCTCCCGCCGTTCCTCGGCGTCCCCTGCCCCGTCAAGGACCTCACGATGGTCGAGGGCGTGCCGATGCGCGCGGGCTCGGCCGCGATCGACCCGTTCCCCGCCCCGTACGACGACGGCGTCGTGACGCTCCTGCGGCGCGCCGGCACGGTGATGGTCGGCAAGACCTCGACCCCGGAGCTCGGCCTCCCCTGCTACACGGAGCCCGACGTCGGCCCGACCGCCCGCACCCCGTGGGACCTCGCGCGGTCCGCGGGCGGGTCGAGCGGGGGTGCGGCCGCCGCGGTCGCGGCGCGCGTCGTCCCCGTCGCGCACGGGAGCGACGGCGGCGGCTCGCTGCGCATCCCCGCGAGCGCGTGCGGGCTCGTCGGGCTCAAGCCGTCGCGCGGGCTCGTGAGCCCGGGCCCGTACGGGGTCGACGGCGCGGGGCTCGCGACGCACGGCGTCCTCACCCGGTCGGTCCGCGACACCGCCGCGTTCCTCGACGTGCTCGCGCGCCCCTGGCCCGGCGACACCTTCACCGCGCGGCTCGGCGCCCCGCCGGACGGGCGGCGGCTCCGCGTCGGGCTGCTGCTGGAGCCCGTGATCGCCGCCGACGCCCCCGTGCACCCGGCGTGCGCCGACGCCGCCCGCGCGGCGGCGGAGCTCCTCGTCCGGCTCGGGCACGACGTCGTCGAGATCCCGCCCCCGTTCGGGGCCGAGCGCTGGGACGCGTTCGCGGCGCTGTGGTCCGTCGGGGCGCTCCAGGCGCCCGTCCCGCCGGAGCGCGAGCACCTGCTCGTGCCGCTCACGCGGTGGCTGCGCGAGCGCGGGCGCGCGGTGAGCGGGCTCGCGTACGCGACGGCGCTCGCGGGGGTGCAGCAGCTCACGCGCGAGGTCGCCGCCGCGTGGTCGGGCGTCGACGTCGTGCTCTCCCCCACGCTCGCGCAGCCGCCCGCGCTCGTCGGCAGCCAGCGCGTCGACGACGACCCGGCCGCCGACTTCGCCGCGCAGACGGCGTTCACGCCCTGGACGAGCGTCTGGAACCTCACGGGGCGGCCCGCCGTCTCCCTCCCGCTCGGCGAGGCGCGCGTCACCGACCCCGACGGGTCGTCCGCGACCGTCCCCGTCGGGGTCATGCTCGGCGCGGACCACGGGGACGACGCCCTGCTGCTGACCCTCGCGGCGCGCCTCGAGGAGGCCGCGCCGTGGTCCCGCCGCCGTCCGGGGACGTCGTCGTGACGGCGTACGCCTGCCTGCTGTTCGCCGTGAACGTGGGCGGGCGGAAGGTCCCGTCGACCGCGCTGCGGGACCTCGCGGGCGAGCTGGGGCTCGCGCACGCCCGCACGGTCGTGAACAGCGGGAACCTCGTCGTCGGGCCGGGGTCGTCCGGTGCGTCATCGCCCGCGGACGTCGCGCGCCTCCTGCACGACGGCGTCGCCGAGCGCTTCGGCGTCGACGCCGCGGTCGCGGTGCTCACGACCGAGCGGCTCCGGAAGATCGTGCGCGGGAACCCGCTGCCCGACGACGCCGCCGACCGCCCGGCCGGGCTGCTGGTCCACGTGGGCGAGGAGCCCGTCGACCCGGACGCCGCCGCCGCGCTCGGGCCGCGCCTGACGACCGAGCGCGCCGTCGTCGCGAACGGCGTCCTCTACGTCGCCTACCCCGACGGCGTCGGTCGGTCGAGGCTGACGGCGGCCGTCCTCGCGAAGGCGGCCGGGACCCCGGTGACGGGCCGGAACTGGAGAACGACGACGCGCCTCCTCGCGCTCGCCGAGGACACCCCGCCCTGACGCGCGCGGCGGGACGAGCGCCAGGAGACTGGACCGCGAGCCGGACACGTCGACCGCGAGGGGTGCGCAGCCCCGTAGGATCGTGGGCGGTGTGCCGGGAAGTCTGGTCGGCCACGGTCCGCGACGCGGCCGTGCGACACGACAGCGACCCCGGGAGCACGATGACCCACGCCGCCCTGCCCTCCGGCCCCTCGGCCACCCCGCCGACCGACCGCCCCTCCCCCGGTGCACGCCTGCGCCGCTGGGTCGGGCGCGAGACGACGGGCGGCGCCCTGCTCATCGGCGCGGCGCTGCTCGCGCTGGTCTGGGCCAACTCGCCCTGGCGCGAGTCCTACCTGACGCTGTCGAGCACCGTCGTCGGCCCGTCCTCCCCGCTGCACCTCGACCTGACGCTGTCGACGTGGGCGGCCGACGGCCTGCTCGCGATCTTCTTCTTCGTCGTCGGCGTCGAGCTCAAGCAGGAGTTCGTCGCGGGCAGCCTGCGCAACCCGAGGCAGGCGGGCGTCCCGGTGCTCGCGGCGATGGGCGGCATGACGGTGCCGGCCCTGATCTTCGTCGCCGTCCTGCTGACCACGGGCGACCCGGGCGCGCTGCACGGGTGGGCGATCCCCACGGCGACGGACATCGCGTTCGCGCTCGGCGTGCTCGCCGTCTTCGGCCGTGGGCTCCCCGTCGCGATCCGCACGTTCCTGCTCACGCTCGCGGTCGTCGACGACCTGCTCGCGATCGTCGTCATCGCGATCTTCTACACGGCGGAGCTGCGGTGGGGCTACCTCGGGCTCGCGCTGCTCGCCGTCGCGCTCTACGCCGTCCTCGTGCGCGCTCGCCGCACCCGCTGGTGGCTCCTGCTGCCCGTCGCGGTGGTCGCCTGGGCGTTCATGCACGAGTCGGGCGTCCACGCCACGATCGCCGGCGTCCTGCTCGGCTTCACCGTCCCGGCGCTCGCGGTGCACGGGGAGCGCGAGTCGCGCACGCAGCGCTTCGAGCACACGGTGCGCCCGCTCTCGCAGGGTGTCGCGCTGCCGGTGTTCGCGTTCTTCGCGGCCGGCGTCTCGATCGTGGGCGGCGAGACGCCCGTCGGGGAGGTGCTGACGCAGCCCGTCGTGCTCGCCATCGTCCTCGGCCTCGTCGTCGGCAAGCTCGTGGGCGTGCTCGGGGTCACGGCGCTCGTCACGCGCTTCACGCCGCTGCGGCTCGCGGCCGGCATCGGGGTGCGCGACCTCCTGCCCGTCGGGTTCCTCGCGGGCATCGGCTTCACCGTCTCGCTCCTCATCGCGGAGCTGTCGTTCCCCGACGCCGAGCACACCGACGGCGCGAAGATCGCGATCCTCGCGGCGTCCACGATCGCGGCGGTGCTGGCCGCGCTCGCGCTGCGCTGGGACGCCCGCCGGGCCCGCTCGAACGACATGAACCGCGACGACCTCCCGGACGACGTCACCGACTTCATCGGTGACCCGAAGGACCGCCTGGAGCACTAGCCCGAGCGGGCCCGCCCTGCTCAGCAGGCGGCGGCGACCTCGAACCGGCCGGGCGCGGCCTCGCGCAGCGTCGTGACCGTCGCGTCGCCCTGCCCGAGGTACGCGAGCGAGCCGACCGCGTAGTACGGGTTGTAGGGGTTCACGCCGTAGGAGATCGCGCGCCCCGCGGCCCGGTGCTGCGCGTTCGTCGCGGTGCCGCACCACGGCCCGGTCGGCGCCTGCACCGTCACCGTGACCTGCGCGGTCGACGCGTTCCCCGCCGTGTCGACCGCGCGGGCCTTGAGCACGTGGGAGCCGGCCGCGAGCGCCGTCGTGTCCCAGTCGAACCCGTACGGGGCGGTGCGCAGCGTCGCGAGCGCCGCGCCGTCGACGCTCAGCTCGACGCGGTCGACCGCGCGGTCGTCGGACGCCGAGGCCTCCACGCGGATCGTCCCCGAGACGGCGGCGCCCGCGCCGGGCGCGGTGATCGCGACCGTCGGCGCCGTGACGTCCGGGTCGGGGCCCGGGTCGCGGTCGACGCGCCGGTTGCTCGCGAACAGGAAGTCGGTGAGGTAGGCCGGGTAGTCGATGCTGTTCGTCGACACGTAGGACCCGCCGGGACCTCCGCCCGCGGGCCACGCGTGCGCGAGCCCGGTGTTCTGGACCAGCGAGACGCGCGGGCCGGCGGCGTCGGACCAGAGCGTCCCCGTGCCCGCTCGGTTCGTGCCCGCGAGCCCGGCGAGCGAGAACGACGACGTGGTCCCGGCCCCGTAGAGGTCGGCCATGACCTGGGCGTTGAGCGTCCCGTACCCGGTCGCGACCGTCGTGTCGGCGCTGCCGAAGACGACGGACGTCACCTGCGAGCCGAAGTCCGCCGCGTGCGTCCCCGCGAAGGTCCGGCACGTCGAGCGCGCCTGCGCGAGCGTCGTCGCGACGCTCCCGATCTGGCCCGACGTCGTCCCGACCGTCGGCCCCGCCGCGATCCCCACGCCCGCGAACACGTCGGGCGCGAGGCAGCCCATGACCATCGCCTGGCCGCCGCCGGACGACAGGCCGCTCACGTAGACCTGGTCCGGGTCGATGCCGAGCGAGGCGTCTGCCAGCAGGGTCGAGACGAGGTCGAGCAGGTTGTCGTCGTGCCGCGCGGGGTTCGTGCGGCTGTGGTTCGTGTCGTAGTAGTCCCAGCAGCCGAGCAGGACGCCGCCGTTCGGCGCGGCGGGGACCGCGACGACCATGCCGTGCTCGTCGGCGGTCGCGGTCCAGTTGCCGCCGGTCTTGAGCACCTGCGACGTCTGGACGCACCCGTGCAGGGAGATCATGAGCGCTCGACCGCCGGGGAGCGCGGGCGCCGTCGACGGCCGGTAGAGCTCGACCGTCATCCCGCCGGCGGTGCGCTGGGACCACGACCCGGCGGCCGTGGCCGGTGCGGTGACGAGCGGGGCGAGCACGACCGCGAGCGCCGCGCCGAGGGCGAGCGCGACGGCGCTCCGACGGGAGCGAGCGCGCTGTCTGAGGGAGTGCCTGACCATCTGAACCTCCACGTCGAGGTCGGGTCGCCGTCGGCGCTTCGCGCACCGTGGCGCGCACCGTCGCGCGCCGGACCCGGGCGAGCCGGACGTTACGTGTGACCTGAATCACCTGTCAACATCACGCCACCCCGCCCGGCGGGCTCGCAGCACCGGGCGCGCGACGGTCCCGCCCGCCGCGGGTTGACACCGCGCCGCCCGGGGATCCATGATTCCCGCAACCTGAATCGCCTCTCATGTTCGAGCGGCGCTCCCCCTCAGGACCACCCAACGAAGGGCGAAGTCATGCGGACGAAGAAGTCCCAGCGGCCGGCGCTCGCCGTCGCCGCGCTCGCGGCCGCGAGCCTCGCGCTCGCCGCCTGCGCGCCGACCGACGCGAGCGGCGGCGGCAGCACCGGAGGCGAGACCAGCACGAGCGCCGACCCGGTCGACGTCGGCATCATCTACTCCAAGACCGGGCCGCTCGCGGCCTACGGCGAGGCCTACTACGAGGGCTTCCAGGCCGGTCTCGACTACGCGACCGACGGCACGGGCGAGGTCGACGGCCGCCCCGTCAACGTGACGTTCCACGACGACGGCGGCGACCCCGACAAGGCGGTCGGGCAGGCCAAGGACCTCATCGGCAAGGGCTACCAGATCCTCGGCGGGACGGTCGTGTCCGGCGTGGCGCTCAAGCTCGCCGAGCAGGCCGAGCAGAACAAGGTGCTCTACATCTCCGGGCCCGCCGCGGTCGACGCGCTCACGGGCATCAACGACTACACGTTCCGCTCGGGGCGCCAGTCGCTCCAGGACGTGGCGACCGCCGGCACGTTCGTGGACCCGGACGGTGCGAAGGTCGTCGTGTTCGCCCAGGACAACGCGTTCGGCCAGGGCAACCTCGCCGCGGTCGAGGCCGTCCTCGGCGCGCAGGGCGCCGAGGTGACGAGCGTGCTCGTGCCGGAGGACGCGACGGAGTTCACGCCGTTCGCGCACCAGATCGTCGACGCCGCGCCCGACCTCGTGTTCGTCGCGTGGGCCGGGGCGACGTCGGGCGCGATGTGGCAGGGCCTCGACCAGCAGGGCGTCCTCGACGCGACCACGGTCGTCACCGGGCTCGGCGACGTCGCGACCTACGGCGCGTACGGCGCCGCGGCGAGCAAGGTCGACTTCCTCAACCACTACTTCCCCGGCGCCGCGGGCACCGAGGTCGAGGCCGCGATGCTCGCGTCCGTCGAGGAGGCCGGGAAGCAGGCCGACCTCTTCACGCCCGACGGCTTCGTCGCCGCGCAGATGATCGTCCACGCGATCGCCGAGGGCGGCGACGACGTCGACGCCATGGTCGACGCGCTCGAGGGCTGGAGCTTCGACGGCCCCAAGGGCACGACGACGGTCCGCGCGTCCGACCACGCGCTCGTCCAGCCGATGTACCAGGTGAAGCTCGTGGCCGAGGGCGACGGCTGGGCTCCCGAGCTCGTCGCCGAGGTGCCGGGCGACGACGTCGCGCCGGCCGAGGCGGGCTGACGTGGGCGAGCCGCACACCCTCCCCGCGCTCGAGGTCCGCGACCTCGGGCTCCAGATCGGCGGCGCGCGGATCCTGCGGGGCGTGAGCCTCGCCGTCGGGCAGGGCGAGATGCTCGGCGTGATCGGGCCGAACGGCGCGGGCAAGACGACGCTCTTCAACCTGGTCTCGGGGATCCACCGCCCGACAAGCGGGGCGGTGCTCCTCGAGGGCGCGGACGTGACGACCACCTCGGTGGCCGCGCGCGCCCGCGCGGGCCTGGGCCGCACGTTCCAGACGTCGAGCCTGTTCCCGCGCCTGAGCGTCCGGGAGAACGTGCGGCTCGCCGCGCAGGGGCGCCTCGGCGGCGCCCTGTCGGTGCTGCGCTTCCCGCGTCGTGGCGACGCCGCGACGCGGGAGGCGGACCGGCACCTGGAGACCGTCGGGCTCGTGCGCCGCGCCGAGGTCGCCGCGGGCGACCTGTCGCACGGCGACAAGCGCAAGCTCGAGATCGCGGTGCTCCTCGCGACCGAGCCGCGCGTCGTGCTGCTCGACGAGCCCATGGCGGGCGTGTCGTCGGCCGACGTGCCCGGCCTCGTCGAGGTCATCCGCGACCTGCACGCGACCGGCTGCACGGTGCTCATGGTCGAGCACCACATGGACGTCGTGCTGGGGCTCGTGGACCGCGTCGCCGTCATGCACCACGGCGAGCTGCTCGCGTGCGACACCCCCGACGCCGTCATGGCGGACCCGACGGTGCAGAGCGCCTACCTCGGCGTCACGGCAGGAGAGGCAGCATGAGCGGCAGCAGCAGGAGCACCGCCCAGCCCGCGGTCGGGAGCGACGTGCCCGTCCTCGAGGTGCGCGGGCTGTCCGCGCGCATCGCGGGCCAGCAGGTCGTCGAGGACGTGACCTTCTCCGTCCCGGCCACCGGGGTCACGGCGGTGCTCGGCCGCAACGGTGTCGGCAAGACGTCGACCCTCAAGGCCGTGCTCGGCCTGATCGAACGCCGGGGCGAGGTGCTGCTCGCGGGCGAGCGCGTCGACGGCGAGCGCACGGACCGGATCGTGCGGCGCGGCGTCGGGTACGTGCCCGAGGACCGGGAGGTGTTCGCCGGGCTCACGGTCGCGGAGAACCTGCGCCTCGCCGAGCGCGACGCCCACCCGCGGCGCGAGCTCGTCGCCGAGCTCTTCCCGGACCTCGTGCAGCGCGCCGCCCAGCGCGCGGGCACCCTCTCGGGCGGTCAGCAGCAGATGGTGTCGCTCGCGCGCGCCCTGCTCAACGCCAACCGCCTGCTCCTCGTCGACGAGCCCACCAAGGGCCTCGCGCCCCGGATCGTCGGGGAGGTGTCGGACGCGCTCGCGGAGGCGGCCCGCACGGTCCCGATCCTGCTCGTCGAGCAGAACCTCGAGGTCATCGAGCGGCTCGCCGAGCGCGTCGTCGTGATCGACGCGGGCCGCGTCGTGCACACCGGTCCCGCGCGCGAGCTTCTCGACGACCCCGACCGCGTCCAGCAGCTCCTCGGCGTGCACGCCGAGGTCGACCACCACGGAACCGAAGGGGCGGTGGCCCGGTGAGCACGATCGTCCTCCTCCTCGTCACGGGGCTCGGCCTCGGGGCGCTGTACTTCCTCGTCGCGTCGGGCCTGTCGCTCATCTACGGGCTCATGGGCGTCCTCAACTTCGCGCACGGTTCGTTCCTCACGCTCGGCGCGTTCGGCGGCTGGTTCGTCGCGCGCTCGCTCGGCGCGGACTCGTGGGGCGTCTTCGCGCTCTCGCTGCTCGCCGGGGCCGTCGTCGGGGCGGGGGCCGCGGCGCTCACCGAGCTCCTGCTCATCCGCCCGCTCTACGAGCGGCACATCGAGCAGGTGCTCGTCACCGTCGGGCTCTCGCTCGCGTCGGTCGCGCTGTTCGAGGGCATGTGGGGCTCGGACCCCGAGTTCATCTCCGGCCCGGCGTGGCTCAAGGGCACGACCGACCTGGCGGGCGCGCCGGTGCCCAACGACCGGTTCGTCGCGATCGGCGCCGCGGCGCTCGTGCTCGGCGCGATCGTGCTGTTCCTCCAGCGCACCCGCTACGGGCTCATCATCCGCGCGGGCGTCGAGAACCGGTCCATGGTCACCGCGCTCGGCATCGACGTGCGCAAGGCGTTCACGCTCGTCTTCGCGGTCGGCGGCGCCGCCGCAGGGCTCGGCGGGGTCCTCGCCTCGCAGTACTTCGGGTACGTCTCCCCGCACCTCGGCGGGTCGCTGCTCATCTTCGCGTTCATCGTCACCGTCATCGGCGGGCTCGGCTCCCTGACCGGCGCGGCGGTCGCGTCCGTGCTCGTCGCGGTCCTCCAGCAGTTCGCGAACTACTACCTCGGCTACGGCGACCTGCTCGTCGTGCTCCTGCTCGCGCTCGTGCTCCTCGTCCGTCCCACCGGCCTCCTCGGGAGGGCAGCCGCATGACCACCCAGACCGCTCCCCCGACCCCGGCCGCACCCGCCGACGACGCACCGCGCGCCGACCGACCCGCCCGCCGGGCGCCGTCGGGCACGCTGGTCCGCACGCTCGCGGGCGTCGCGCTCGTCGCGGTGCTCGCGTGCCTCCCGCTGCTCGCGATCCACGTGCCGGGCGTGCTGCCCGGACCGACGTACACGCCCGGCGCGCTCCAGATGATGGCGATGTGCTGGCTCATCGGCGCCCTCGCGCTGAGCTACCACCTGCTGTTCGGCGTCGCGGGCCTGCTGAGCTTCGGGCACGCGCTGTACTTCGCGGCGGGGCTGTACGGGCTCGCGATCGTGCTCGACACGACCGAGATCCCGCTCCTGCCCGCCGCGGCGCTCGTGCTCGTCGGCGGGATCGTGCTCGCGCACGTCGTCGGGGCCATCTCGCTGCGGGTCACGGGCATCTCGTTCGCCATGGTCACCCTCGCGTTCGCCCAGGCGGGCAACGTGCTCGTGCGCCGCAACCCCGGCGGCGCGACCGGCGGCGAGGAGGGCCTCGCGCTCGCGACCCGGAACGTCCCCGACGCGTTCGTGGGCGTGCTCAACACGCGCAACCTCTACTGGCTCGCGCTCGCCGTGCTCGTCGTGGTCTACCTCGTGGTGCTGTGGGTCGAGCGGTCGCGCGCGGGGCACGTCGCGGCGGCGACGCGCGAGAACGAGATGCGCGTGCGCGTCATCGGCGGGCGCCCCTACCTCGTCAAGCTCCTCGTGTTCGTCCTCGCGGCGACGCTCGCGACCGTCGTCGGCATGGCGTACCTGCTGCTCCAGTCGGGGGCCGTGCCGCGCGCGACGTCGGCCGACTTCACGCTCACGCTCCTCGTCATGGTCGTGCTCGGCGGCGTCGGGTCCCGGTGGGGCGCGATCGTCGGCGGCGTCCTCTACACGATCCTCGACCAGCGGCTCGGGACGCTCGCGAGCTCCGCGGCGGTCGCGGACCTGCCGGCCGTGCTGCGCGTGCCGCTCAGCGAGCCGCTGTTCCTGCTCGGGACCCTCTTCATCCTCGTCGTGATGTTCCTGCCCGGCGGCATCGCCGGGGCCGCGTCGCGCCTCGCCGCGCGCCGCCGCCCGCGGGAGGATCGGGAGGAGGCCCGCGAGCGCCTGGAGGAGGTGGCATGACGACGCAGCACCCGGGCGCCCAGGACGGCCTGCACACCCTCGGGCGCTGGACGCGCGACCGCGCGCTCGCGACGCCCGACCGCGTCGCCGTCGACGACCGCGGCGTGACCCTGCGCTATCGCGACCTGCACGAGCGCGCGAGCGCCCTGGCGGCGGCGTTCCGCGAGGCGGGCTACGGCGTCGGGGACCGCGTCGCGACCGTCACGGGCAACAGCGCCGACCAGGTCGTGCTGTTCTTCGCGTGCGCGCAGGCCGGGCTGGTGCTCGCGCCGCTGTCGTGGCGGCTGTCGCCCGGCGAGCTCGCCGCCCAGGTCGAGCAGGCCGACCCGGCGCTCGTGCTCGTGGAGCAGGAGTTCTCCGGCCTCGCGGACGCGGCGTTCGACCGGCTCGACCCGCTGCGCCGGCTCGACGCGGAGCGGCTCGGCCGCCCGCCCCGGCGGGCGGAGCTCGGGCGCAGCGGCGTCGAGGCGCACGTCCCGCCGCCGTCGCGGCAGGGTCCCGCGCCGGAGCGCCGGCCCGTGCGCGACGACGACCCGCTCCTCCTCGTGTTCACGTCCGGCACGCAGGGCACGCCCAAGGGCGCGCTGCTCACGCACGCGAACTGCTTCTGGACGAACCTGTCGCTCTCGCGCACGGTCGAGCTGACGAGCCACGACGTCGTGCTGAGCGTGCTGCCGCAGTTCCACGCGGGCGGGTGGAACATCCAGCCGCTGCTCGCGTGGTGGACCGGCGCGACGGTCGTCCTGGAGCGCACGTTCGAGCCCGAGCGCGTGCTCCAGCTCGTCGCCGAGCGCCGTGTCACGACGATGATGGGCGTCCCGACGAACTATCTGCTCCTCGCGGAGCACCCCGGCTTCGCGGACGCCGACCTGTCGTCGCTGCGGCACGCCGTCGTGGGCGGCGCGCCCATGCCGGAGCCGCTGCTGCGCACGTGGCACCGCCGCGGCGTCGCCCTCTCGCAGGGCTACGGGCTCACGGAGGCGGGCCCCAACGTGCTGTGCCTGCCCGACGACCAGGCCCGCGAGCGCAGCGGCTCGGCCGGCACGCCGTACCCGCACGTCGAGGTCGCCGTCGCCGACCCGGTGACGGGCCGCCACCTCGACGGGCCCGCGGCGGGCGAGCTGCTGGTCCGCGGGCCGGGGGTGTTCGCCGGGTACTTCCGCGACGAAGCCGCCACGGCCGCGGTCCTGCGCGACGGCTGGCTGCGCACCGGCGACCTCGTCGAGCGCGACGCCGACGGGTGCTACCGCGTGGTCGACCGCCTCAAGGACGTCTTCATCGTCGGCGGCGAGAACGTCACGCCGTCCGAGGTGGAGGCCGTGCTCCGCCGCCACCCCGCGGTGGCGGACGTCGCCGTCGTGGGCGTCCCCGACGACCGGTGGGGCGAGGTCGGGGCCGCGTTCGTCGTCCCGCGCGCCGGCCACCCCACCGACGCCGAGGAGCTGGAGGCGTTCTGCCGCCGCGAGCTCGCGCACTTCAAGGTCCCGCGCCGCTTCGACCTCGTCCCGTCCCTGCCCCGCACGTCGCTGCACAAGGTGTCGCGCCGCTCGCTCGCCGAGCGCGTGACCGTCCCGGAGGACTCATGAGCACCCAGCCCCGCACCGCCCGCGGCAACCGCACCCGGGCGAAGATCCTCGCCGCGGCCGAGCAGGTGTTCGCCGAGGTCGGGTACCACGACGCGTCGATCGTGAAGATCACCGAGTCCGCGGGCGTCGGGCAGGGCACGTTCTACCTGTACTTCGAGTCGAAGATCGACGTGTTCGACGAGCTCGTCGACGACCTCAACCGCCGCGTGCGGCACGCGATGATCGAGGCGAGCTCGCAGGCGACGACGCGCCTGGCCGCCGAGCGCGCGGGCTTCGAGGCGTTCTTCCGCTTCACCGCCGAGCACCCGGCGCTCTACCGGATCGTGCGGCAGGCCGAGTTCGTCTCGCCCGGGGCGCTGCGCCGCCATTACGCGCGCATCGTCGAGGGCTACATGACCGGGCTCGACAAGGCGCGCGCGAACGGCGAGGTCGGCCACGACGTCGACCCGGAGGTCGCCGCGTGGGCGCTCATGGGCATCGGCGAGATCGTCGGGATGCGCTGGGTCCTGTGGGGCGGGCGCTGGGACGAGGGCGCAGAGCCGCCGTCGTACGACACCGCGGCCGCCGAGGTCCCCCCGCACGTGTTCGAGCAGACCATGCAGTTCATCGAGCGCGCGCTCGCCGCGCCGCGGACCGCACCGACCGCGACCGGGCCCGCCACCTCGACCGACACCGAAGGAGACGCGCGATGACCGTCCCCGCCACCGTCCCCGGCACCGCCCCGACCCTCGCCGGGCGGCGCGCGCTCGTCACGGGCGGCGCGAGCGGCATCGGCGCCGCGTGCGCGCGCGAGCTCGCCGCGCGCGGCGCGCACGTGACCGTCGCCGACGTCGACCCCGACGGCGCACAGCGCCTCGCGGACGAGCTCGGCGGCGAGGCGTGGGTCGTCGACCTCGCCGACACGCGCGCGCTCGACGACCTCACGCTCGACGTCGACGTCCTCGTCAACAACGCGGGCGTCCAGCGCGTGAGCCCCATCGAGGACTTCCGCCCGGACGACTTCCGCCTGCTGCACGCGATCATGCTCGAGGCGCCGTTCCTGCTGGTCCGGGCCGCGCTCCCGAGGATGTACGCGCGCGGGTTCGGGCGCGTCGTCAACGTGTCGTCCGTGCACGGCCTCGTGGCGTCGCCGTTCAAGTCGGCGTACGTGTCCGCGAAGCACGGGCTCGAGGGCCTGTCCAAGGTGACGGCCCTCGAGGGCGGCCCGCACGGGGTGACGAGCGTGTGCGTCAACCCCGGCTACGTTCGCACGCCGCTCGTCGAGAAGCAGATCGCGGACCAGGCGCGCGTGCACGGCGTCCCCGAGGCCGAGGTGCTCGCGACCGTGCTCCTCGCGGAGTCCGCGGTGAAGCGGCTCGTCGAGCCGGAGGAGGTCGCGTCGCTCGTCGGCTGGCTGACCGGCCCGGACGCGTCGATGGTCTCGGGCGCGTCGTGGACGATCGACGGCGGCTGGAGCGCCCGGTGACCGCGGCCACGACCGCGCCGGACGACGTCACCGCCGCGACCCACACCTACGCGACGCTCGACGTGCCCGTCGCGGGCGGGCGCCTGCGCGTCGGCGTGTGGGACCCGGTCGGCCCGCCCGCACCCGAGCCGGGCGCCCGGCCCGACGGCGGCGCGCCCCCCGCGCACGACGCCGTCCCGACCGTCCTCGCCGTGCACGGCATCACGGCGTCGCACCGCGCGTGGCCGGCCGTCGTCGCGGCGCTGCCGGGCGTGCGCGTCGTCGCGCCCGACCTGCGGGGGCGCGGGCGCAGCAACGGCCTGCCCGGCCCGTACGGCATGGGCGCGCACGCGGACGACCTCGCGACGGTCCTCGACGCGCTGGGGATCGACCGCGTCGTCGCGCTCGGCCACTCCATGGGCGCGTTCGTGTCCGTCGTGCTCGCGCACCGCCACCCCGGCCGCGTCTCCCGGCTCGTGCTCGTCGACGGCGGCATCCCGCTCCCGCCGCCGACCGGGCTCGCGCCGGACGCGACGCACGACGAGGTCCTGCGCGCCCTGCTCGGCCCGGCCGTCGAGCGCCTCGAGCGCACGTTCGCCGACCACGAGGAGTACCGCGGCTTCTGGCGCGCGCACCCCGCCTTCGCGAGCGCGTGGGACGAGCCGTGGGCCGACGTCGTCGCGGGGTACGTCGACTACGACCTCGTCGGCGAGGCGCCCGCGCTGCGCCCGGCGTCGTCGGGCACGGCGGTCTCCGCCGACTCGCTCGAGCTCTACGAGGGCGGGCCGCTCGCGGACGCGCTCGCGGGCGACCACCCGCTCGACGTGCCCCTCGTACTGCTGCGCGCGCCCCGCGGCCTGCTCGACGAGCCCGAGGCCCTCTACTCCCCCGAGCACCTCGCCGTGTGGCGCGTGCGGCTGCCGGGGCTGCGCACCCGCGACGTAGCGGGTATCAATCACTACACGATCATCATGAGCCCGCCCGGCGTCGAGGCCGTCGCGGGCGAGACCCTGCGGGCCCTGGCCGCCGTCACGAGCGACGGACCCGGACCGGCGAGTGACGAGGAGGTCACGGCATGAGCCCCACGATCGCGTCCCCACGAGGGACCGGGCTGGACAAGGTGGTCGCGTCCGCGGCCGAGGCCGTCGCGGACGTGCCCGACGGCGCGTCGCTCGCCGTCGGCGGGTTCGGCCTGTGCGGCAACCCCATCGCGCTCATCGAGGCGCTGCTCGCCCAGGGCACGCGCGACCTGTGGGTCGTGAGCAACAACTGCGGCGTCGACGACTGGGGCCTCGGGGTCCTGCTCGGCGCCGGCCGCATCCGGAAGATGACGAGCTCGTACGTCGGGGAGAACAAGGAGTTCGAGCGCCAGTTCCTCTCGGGCGAGCTTGAGCTCGAGCTCACCCCGCAGGGCACGCTCGCCGAGAAGCTGCGCGCCGGCGGCGCGGGCATCGCCGGGTTCTGGACGCGCACGGGCGTCGGCACGCAGGTCGCCGAGGGCGGCCTCCCCCAGCGGTACGACGGCGCGGGCGGCGTCGCGCAGGCCAGCGCGCCCAAGGAGGTGCGCACGTTCGGCGTCGGGCCGCGCGGTCGCGACGGTGCGTTCGCCGACGAGGCAGAGTTCGTGCTCGAGGACGCGATCACCACGGACTTCGCGCTCGTGCACGCGCTGCGCGGCGACCGGCACGGCAACCTCGTGTTCCACCGGTCGGCCCGCAACTTCTCCCCGCTGGCCGCGATGGCGGGCCGCGTGTGCGTCGCGCAGGTCGAGGAGCTCGTCGAGCCCGGCGAGATCGACCCCGACGCCGTGCACCTGCCCGGCGTGTTCGTGCACCGCGTCGTCGAGGTGGGCCCGGACGTGCCCAAGCGCATCGAGCGCCGCACCGTGCGCTCGGCCGCCCCGACCGACCAGCCCGCGCCCGCGCCGTCGGGCACCGCGACCACCGTGAAGGAGGGCTGAGCCGTGCCGCTCACCCGCGACGAGATGGCCGCGCGCGCCGCGCGCGAGCTCCAGGACGGCTGGTACGTCAACCTCGGCATCGGCCTGCCGACGCTCGTGCCCAACTACGTGCCCGCGGACAAGCACCTCGTGCTCCAGTCCGAGAACGGGATCCTCGGCGTCGGGCCGTACCCGACCGAAGACGCCGTCGACCCCGACCTCATCAACGCCGGCAAGGAGACCGTCACCGTCCTGCCGGGCGCCGCGTTCTTCGACTCCGCGCTGAGCTTCGGCATGATCCGCGGCGGCAAGATCGACGCCGCGATCCTCGGCGGCATGCAGGTCTCCGAGACGGGCGACCTCGCCAACTGGATGATCCCCGGCAAGATGGTCAAGGGCCCCGGCGGCGCGATGGACCTCGTGCACGGGGCGGGCCGCGTGATCGTGCTCATGGAGCACGTGGCGCGCGACGGGTCGCCCAAGATCCTGCGCTCGTGCTCGCTGCCCCTCACGGGACGCGGGGTCGTGCACCGGGTCATCACCGACCTCGCGGTGATCGACGTGACGCCCGACGGGCTCGTGCTGCGCGAGACCGCGCCCGGCGTGAACGTCGACGACGTGCGCGCCGCGACCGAGCCCGACCTCGCCGTCGCGCTCGACGACGCCCCGCTCGACGTCGCCGACGCCGGCCCGGGACCGTCCACGCAGGCCGCGGGGACGCCGTCGTGACGCGCGACGTGCTGCGCCGCGACGTCCCGACCCCGCGCGGTCGGGAGCACGTGCGCGAGGTCGCCGCCGAGGGTGCGGCCCGCGCGACGGTCCTGCTCGTGCACGGCAACTGCTCGTCGTCGGCGTTCTTCGACCCGCTGCTGCGCGCGCTCCCCGCCGACGTGCGCGGCGTCGCCGTCGACCTGCGCGGGTACGGCGACGCCGAGCCCCGGCCCGTCGACGCGACCCGGGGCGTGCGGGACTTCGCCGACGACGTCGCGGCCGTCCTCGACGCGCTCGACCTCGCGCGCCCGCTCGTCGCCGTCGCGCACTCGGCGGGGGCGGGCGTCGTGCTGCAGCTCGCGACCGACCGGCCCGACCTGTTCGACGCGATCCTCCTCGAGGCGCCCATGTCGCCGTACGGGTTCGGCGGCACGCGCGACGTCGCCGGGACGCCGCTCTCCCCCGACTTCGCAGGCTCGGGCGGCGGCACGGCGAACCCGGCGTTCGTCGCGGCGCTCGCCGCCGGCGATCGCAGCGAGGACGCCGGGTCGCCCCGCGACGTGCTGCGCCGCTTCTACGTCGCCGACCCGGCCGCGCTCGGCGAGCCGCTCGGCGCGCTCGAGGAGCTCCTGCTCGACTCCGTGCTCTCCACGCGCACGGGCGACGACAGCTACCCGGGCGACCGGACGGTGTCGGGCACGTGGCCCGGCGTGGCGCCCGGGACGCGCGGCATGAACAACGCGATCAGCGCGAAGTACTGCGACCTGTCCGGCTTCGCGACGTCCAGCGCCACCGCGCCCGTGCTGTGGGTGCGCGGCGACGCCGACGCGATCGTCTCGGACACGTCGCTGTTCGACCTCGCGCAGCTCGGCGCGCTCGGCGCCGTCCCTGGCTGGCCCGGGGTCGAGACGCACCCGCCGCAGCCGATGGTCGCGCAGACCCGGGCCGTCCTCGACGCCTACGCGGCCGCGGGCGGGCGGTACCGTGAGGAGGTGCGGCCCGGCATCGGGCACAGCCCCCACCTCGAGGAGCCGGACGTGTTCCTCGGGCTCCTGCTCGGGCTGGTCGACACTGCCGTTGCCGACGTCGACGCCGCCGCCGCACGAGCGGGCGCCACACCCCCGGCGCCCGCGCAGACACCGCCGTCCGCACCCCTGGAGGTCCAGCCGTGAGCACCACCACCCCGCACTCCCCCGACGACGTCGTGGTCGTCGCCGCCGCCCGCACGCCGCAGGGCCGCCTCAAGGGCTCCCTCGCCGCGCTGACGGCGGTCGAGCTCGGCGCGGTCGCCGCGCGCGCCGCGATCGAGCGCTCGGGCCTCGGCGCGGACGCCGTCGACGCCGTCGTGCTCGGCCAGGTGCTCCAGGCCGGGGCGGGCCAGAACCCCGCGCGCCAGACGGCCGCCGCCGCGGGCGTGGGCTGGGACGTGCCCGCCGTGACGGTGAACAAGGTGTGCCTCTCGGGGCTCACCGCCGTCATCGACGGCACCCGGATGATCCGCTCCGGCGAGGCGGAGGTCGTGCTCGTCGGCGGCCAGGAGTCCATGACCAACGCGCCGCACCTGCTCCCCGGGTCGCGCGCCGGGTTCGCGTTCGGGGACGCGACGCTCGTCGACGCCGTCGCGCGCGACGGGCTCACCGACGCGTTCGACCACACCTCCATGGGCGTCTCGACCGAGCGCACCAACGTGGGCGACGTGTTCGTCCCCCGCGAGGAGCAGGACGCCGTCGCGGCGGCCTCGCACCAGCGCGCCGCGGCCGCGGCGAAGGACGGCCTGTTCGACGCCGAGCTCGCCCCCGTGAGCGTCCCGCAGCGCCGGGGCGAGCCGGTCGAGGTGCGCGACGACGAGGGCGTGCGCCCCGACACGACGGTCGAAGGCCTCGCGCGCCTGCGGCCCGCGTTCGACCCCGAGGGCACCATCACCGCGGGCAACGCGTCGCAGATCTCCGACGGCGCCGCCGCGCTCGTGCTCACGACCCGCGCCCGGGCCGAGTCCGCGGGCACGCCGGTGCTCGCGACCGTGCGGGCGTGGGGGCAGGTCGCCGGCCCCGACACGTCGCTGCACTCCCAGCCGGCGCGCGCGATCCGGCAGGCCCTCGACCGGGCCGGGTGGACGGTCGACGACCTCGACCTCGTCGAGATCAACGAGGCCTTCGCGACCGTCGTCGCGGTCTCCACGCGCGTGCTCGGGGTCTCGCCCGACGTCGTCAACGTGCACGGCGGCGGCATCTCGCTCGGGCACCCCATCGGCGCGTCCGGCGCCCGCCTCGCCGTGCACGCGGCGCACGAGCTCGCGCGCCGCGGGGGCGGGCGCGTCGCCGTCGGGCTGTGCGGCGGCGGGGGCCAGGGCGAGGCGCTGCTGCTCGAGGCGTAGGGCTCGCCCGGGTCCGGTGGGCCGACGGCGCCCCGGCCGTTCGAGGGGACGGCTCGGGGCGCCGCGCCTACGATCGCGAGGTGCAGCCCACCACGACGGAGACCCGCGCCCCCGAGCCCGTCGACGAGGAGCGCCCCCGGCACGGCGCGTGGGGGCGGTGGCTCCGGCGGTTCTCCGCCACCGGGCTCGTGGTCGCGCTCGCCTGGTTCTGCCTGTCGTTCACGCCGTCGCTCATCCCGCGCGCCTGGTACTACCAGGCCGTGATCTCGGGCGTGAGCGCCGTCGGCGGGTACGCCGTCGGCGCGCTCGTCGAGTGGTTCGCCGTGAAGGTCGGGCTGCGGATCCGGTGGACCGCGCGCGCGAGCCGGATCGCGTGGTGGGTGCTCGCCGGGGCGACCGTCGTGCTCGTGCCGCTGGCGCTGATCCTCGGGGCGCGGCGCCAGATCGAGCTGCGGCACCTGTTCGGCATGTCGGAGGATGTCCCCGGACGCGAGGTCGTCACGCTGCTCGCGGCGCTCGCCGTCGCGCTGCTCGTGCTCCAGGCGGGCCGCGGCCTGCGCCGCGTCGCCCGATGGCTGAGCGTCCTCGTCGGCAAGGTCGTGCCTGCCCCCGTGGCGCGGTTCGTCAGCGGCGTCGCGGTCGCCGTCGTCGTGGTCCTGCTGTTCAACGGCGTCATCTGGTCAGGCACGCTCAGCGCGCTGAACTCGGTCTACGCGGCGGCGAACGCCGAGATCAGCCCTCGGCTCACGCCCCCGACGCTCCCCGAACGGTCCGGCTCCCCCGACTCCCTCGAGCCCTGGGACTCGCTCGGCGCGGAGGGGCGCAAGTTCGTCGTCTCCGGCCCGACCCTCGACGAGCTGCGCGCGTTCGCCGCGGCGGGCGACGTCGTCGACCCCGCGGACGTGCGCGAGCCGATCCACGCGTACGCGGGCCTCGACCCCGAGGGCGACCTCGACGCCACGGCGGCCCGCGTCGTCGACGAGCTCGACCGGACGGACGCGTGGGACCGGTCCGTCCTCGTCGTCGCGACCACGACCGGGACCGGCTGGGTGGACCCCGCCATGGTCGAGGCGCTCGAGCTCATGCACGGCGGCGACACCGCGATCGCCAGCATGCAGTACTCCTACCTGCCGAGCTGGATCAGCTTCGTCGGCGACCGCTCGACCCCGCCCGCCGCGGGCAAGGCGCTGTTCGAGGCGGTGTGGGCGCGGTGGTCGGACCTGCCCGAGGGCGACCGCCCGCGCCTGCTCGCGTTCGGCATCTCGCTCGGGTCGTTCGGGATGCAGGGCGCGTTCAGCGGCGTGCAGGACGTCGAGGCTCGCTCCGACGGCGCGATGTTCACCGGGACGCCCGGGTTCACGCCGATGTGGCGCGAGCTCACCGACGCGCGGGACCCCGGGTCGCTCGAGTACGCACCCGTGGTGGACGACGGCCGCCAGGTCCGCTGGGGCGACCCGGTCGCGACCGGCGTCGCCGACCTCTGGGGCCCCGGCCCGCGCTGGGACGAGCCGCGCGTCGTGTACCTCCAGCACGCGTCCGACGGCGTCACCTGGTGGGGCCCGGAGACCCTGTGGTCCGAGCCCGACTGGCTCCGCGAGCCACGCGGGCCCGACGTGCTCGGCGACGTGCGCTGGTACCCGTTCGTCACGTTCTGGCAGCTCACGGGCGACCTCTTCGTCGCGGCCGCGTCCGACATCCCGCCCGGCCACGGGCACGTCTACCAGCTCGAGTACGCCGACGGCTTCGCCGCGCTGCACGCGCCCGACGGCTGGACCGACGCCGACACCGCGCGCCTCAAGGACGCGATGGTCGCGCCCGTCGAGGGCGGCTCGATCGGCTGACGGCCGACCGGCGTCCGCCGACCCGGCTCGCACGGACGGCGCGCACCGGGCGGAGCGCGCGCAGGCACGGGCCGGCTAACCCGGCGCGTGGGCCTCGAGGAACGAGAAGACCTCGGTCTGGTCGACGCCGGGGAACGCGCCGGTCGGCATCGCCGCGAGCATCGACGCGTGCGGGCGGGCGCTCGGCCAGGCGTGGCCGGCCCAGCGGTCGGCGAGGTCGTCGGGCGGGCGGCGGCAGCACGCGCCGTCGGGGCAGCGGGACACGAGCCGCTCGGTCGTGTCGCGCCCGAGGAACCACTTGACGTGCGCGAACGGGACGCCGACGCTCACGGAGAACTCGCCGTCGGCCGACGCCTGCACGCGCGACGTGCACCAGTAGGTGCCGCTCGGGGTGTCCGTGTACTGGCTGAACGGGCTGAGCCGGTCCTCGACGGCGAACACGGTGCGCGCGGTCCAGCTCCGGCACACGTACTGCCCCTCGACCGCGCCGAGCGGGTCGGCAGGGAAGCGCACGCCGTCGTTCTCGTAGGCCTTGTGGATCACCCCGGACTCGTGCACCTTCATGAAGTGCACCGGGATGCCGAGGTGCTTCGTCGCGAGATTGGTGAACCGGTGCGCGGCGGTCTCGTACGACACCGCGAACGCGTCCCGGAGGTCCTCGATGGAGATCTCGCGCGCGTCCTTCGCGGCGCGCAGTGCCTTGACCGCGTGCCGCTCCGGGAGCAGGAGCGCCGCGGCGAGGTAGTTGGCCTCGACGCGCTGGCGGAGGAACTCGCGGTAGTCGCGCGGCTCCGCGTGCCCGAGCACGTGCGGCGCGAGCGCCTGGAGCAGCGCCGACGTCGCGTTGGACCGCCCGCGCATCCCGTTGCTCGGCAGGTACACGCGGCGGTGGCGCAGGTCGAGCACGGACCGGGTGGAGTGCGGCAGGTCGCCGACGTAGTGCAGCGTGAAGCCTAGGTGGGCGGCGAGGTCGGCCGCGACGCGCTGGGGCATCGGCCCGCCCGCGTGCCCGACGCCGTCGAGCAGCCCGGCCGCCGCGTCCTCGAGCTCGGGGAAGTAGTTGTCCTGCGCGCGCATGGTCGCGCGCAGCTCCGCGTTCGCGCGGCGCGCCTCCTCGGGCGTGGCGGCGCGCTCGGTGTGCAGGCGCTGGAGCTCGCGCTCGAGGGCGACGATGGTCTCGAGCGCGTCGGTGGGCAGCGACTTGCCCACCCGCACGGGCCGCAGCCCGAGCGCGTCGAAGAGCGGGCCGCGCTGGGCGCGCTCCAGCTCGATCTCGAGCGCGTCCCGGCGCGAGGGCGCCTCCGGCGAGAGCAGGTCGTCGAGGCTCGCGCCGAGCGCGCGCGCCACCGCCTGGAGCTGGCCGAACTTCGGCTCGCGCTTGCCGTTCTCGAGGAGCGACACCTGCGACGGCGCGCGGCCGATCGCGGCGCCGAGCTCGTCGAGGGTCATGCCGCGCGCGGTGCGCAGGTGCCGGATCCTGCGGCCGATCGTCAGGGCGTCGGGCTCGCTCTCGAGCGGGATTTCCGCATGTTCCGCGATTCCGGCCGGTCGCGTCGTCGGGATAGCCATGACTGAGAGTGACACGCGCCACTCCTTGCGCACAAGAGAAGAACCGCGTTTCTTTCGTCCGATCTGGCTTGAGAAGGGCTTGCAGGCGGGAGGAAGGTCGAAGCACGGACCTCGCCGAGGTCCACCGACCGGCCCGGCCGGCCCGCACCACGCGGGCCGGCGCACCACCAGGAGGCACCCGTGAACAGGCCCACCATCGTCAGCCGCCGCTCCCCGTCCGAGTACGCGGGCGGCGCCCGCCCGCTCGGCGCCGTCGCGACGACGGCGACGGTCACCGGCCCCGGCTCCGCCCCGACCCCGGGCGACGCCTCGCGCCCGTCCGCCCGTCCGGGCGACCAGACGCAGAGCGCCGCCGAGCTCGCCGAGCAGTGGGCGACCGACCCGCGCTGGGCCGGCCTGCAGCGCGACTACACCGCCGAGGACGTGGTCGCGCTGCGTGGCTCCGTGCGCGAGGAGCACACGCTCGCCCGCCGCGGCGCCGAGACGCTGTGGGACCTCATCCACACCGAGGAGTGGGTCGCCGCGCTCGGCGCGTTCACCGGCAACCAGGCCGTGCAGCAGGTGCGGGCGGGCCTCAAGGCGATCTACCTGTCCGGGTGGCAGGTCGCGGCCGACGCCAACCTGTCCGGACAGACGTACCCCGACCAGTCGCTCTACCCCGCCAACTCCGTGCCCGCCGTCGTGCGCCGCATCAACAACGCGCTCCTGCGCGCCGACCAGATCGAGACGGCGGAGCGCGCGGCGTCGGACGGGCAGGCGCCCGACCGCGACTGGCTCGCCCCGATCGTCGCCGACGCCGAGGCCGGGTTCGGCGGCCCGCTCAACGCCTACGAGCTCATGCACTCGATGATCGCCGCGGGCGCGGCGGGCGTGCACTGGGAGGACCAGCTCGCGTCCGAGAAGAAGTGCGGCCACCTCGGCGGCAAGGTGCTCGTGCCCACGAGCCAGCACATCCGCACGCTCAACGCCGCGCGTCTCGCGGCCGACGTCGCGGGCGTGCCGTCGATCGTCATCGCCCGCACGGACGCGCTCGCCGCGGACCTCCTCACGTCCGACGTCGACGAGCGCGACCAGCCGTTCCTCACCGGCGAGCGCACGTCCGAGGGCTTCTACCGGGTGCGCCCCGGCTTCGACGCGGTCGTCGCGCGCGGCCTCGCGTACGCGCCGTACTCCGACCTCATCTGGGTCGAGACGGGCGAGCCCGACCTCGAGCTCGCGCGGACGTTCGCCGAGGCGGTCCACGCGCAGCACCCGGGCAAGAAGCTCGCCTACAACTGCTCGCCGTCGTTCAACTGGAAGAAGCACCTCGACGACGCCCAGATCGCGAGCTTCCAGAAGGAGCTCGCCGCGATGGGCTACGCGTTCCAGTTCATCACGCTGGCCGGCTTCCACGCCGTCTCGCACTCCATGTTCGAGCTCGCGCGCGGCTACAACGAGCGCGCGATGTCCGCCTACGTCGAGCTGCAGGAGGCCGAGTTCGCCTCCGAGGCCGACGGCTACACCGCCACCCGCCACCAGCGGGAGGTCGGCACCGGCTACTTCGACCGGGTCGCCACGGCTCTCAACCCCGACGCCGCCACCCTCGCGCTCGCCGGGTCCACCGAGACCGCCCAGTTCCACTAAGCCCTTCGCGAGGTAGAGGAGCGGTCCCGCGAGGTAGAGGCCTGGTCATGACCACGCCTCTACCTCGCGGGACCCAAGCCCTACCTCGGCCTGCCAGAGCTCTACCTCGCGACATCGACCTTCGGAGCACGCCATGACCACGCTGACCACGACCACCTCTCCCCCGTCGTCCCCTGCCCCCGCGAGCAGCCCGCGGGTCACCGGGACCCTGCGCGTCACCGGCACGCTGGGCGAGCGCTACCGCGAGATCCTCACGCCCGAGGCGCTCGACTTCCTCACGCTGCTGCACGACCGGTTCGTGGCGCGCCGCCACGAGCTGCTCATGGACCGCCAGCAGCGCCGCCAGGACGTCGCGGACGGCATCGACCCCGACTTCCGCGCCTCGACGCGGCCCGTGCGCGACGACCCGTCGTGGCGCGTCGCGGGCTCGGCCGGCGCGCCGGGACTCGAGGACCGCCGCGTCGAGATCACCGGCCCGACCGACCCCAAGATGACGATCAACGCCCTCAACTCCGGCGCCAAGGTCTGGCTCGCAGACGCCGAGGACGCGTCGAGCCCCACGTGGCGCAACGTGATCGAGGGCCAGCTCGCGCTGCACGACGCGATCCGCGGGACGCTGACGCACACGACCGGCTCGGGCGAGCACCGCAAGGAGTACCGCCTGCGCTCGACGACGCTCACCGACCTCCCGACGATCGTGTTCCGCCCGCGCGGGTGGCACCTCATCGAGAAGCACATGCGGTACGTCGACCGGGCGGGCGTGAGCGTCTCGGCGTCGGCGTCGCTCGTCGACTTCGGGCTGTACCTGTTCCACAACGCGCACGAGCTCGTGGCGCGCGGGCGAGGCCCGTACTTCTACCTGCCCAAGCTCGAGGGGCACCGCGAGGCCCGGCTGTGGAACGACGTGTTCGTGCTCGCCCAGGACTACCTCGGCCTGCCGCAGGGCACGATCCGCGCCACGGTGCTCATCGAGACGCTGCCCGCGGCGTTCGAGATGGAGGAGATCCTCCACGAGCTGCGCGACCACTGCGCCGGGCTGAACGCCGGGCGCTGGGACTACCTGTTCTCCGTGATCAAGGCGTTCCGCACGCGCGGCGACTCGTACGTGCTGCCCGACCGCGCGCAGGTCACCATGACCGCGCCCTTCATGCGCGCGTACACCGAGCTGCTCGTGCAGACGTGCCACCGGCGCGGCGCGCACGCGATCGGCGGCATGAGCGCGTTCATCCCGGACCGCCGTCGGCCGGACGTCACCGAGCGCGCGTTCGAGCAGGTGCGCGCGGACAAGCGCCGGGAGGCGACGGACGGGTTCGACGGCACGTGGGTCGCGCACCCCGACCTCATCGAGGTCGCGCGCACCGAGTTCGATGCGGTGCTGGGGGACGCGCCGAACCAGGTCTCGCGGCAGCGCGACGACGTCCGGGTGGGCCAGCACGAGCTGCTCGACATCGGGTCGGCCCGCCGGGCCGGGGCCACCGTCACCGCTGCGGGGCTGCGCTCGAACGTCTCCGTCGGGGTGCGGTACCTCGAGTCGTGGCTGCGCGGCGTCGGGGCCGCCGCGATCGACCACCTCATGGAGGACGCCGCGACGGCCGAGATCTCGCGGTCGCAGGTGTGGCAGTGGATCGCGTCCGGCACGCGCACCGAGAACGGCGTGCCGATCACGCGCGAGCGCGTCGAGGCGCTGCTCGCGGAGATCGTCGACGACCTGCCGCGCACCCCGGGGAACCGGATCGACGACGCCGCGCACGTGTTCCGCGCCGTCGCGCTCGCCGAGGACTTCCCGACGTTCCTCACCATCGGGGCGTACTCGCAGTTCCTCGTGGGTTCCGAGGTGGACCAGCCGTAGCGCGGTCTCCCGCCCTCCACGGCCCCGGTGCCGTCGCCCCACCCGGCGGCGGCACCGAGGCCGTGCTCACGGGCGCGTGCCATCGCCCTCGACGGCGGAGACCGCAGTGTGGGAGCATCCGGCCACGCACGGTGGCACCTGTCGTCCGGGCGCCCGCCCGCACGACACCGGAGCACCATGAGCACCCCTGTGACGCCGCCGTCCTCGCCGACGCCCCCTCCCGGCCCGCCGCCCTCCTCCCCCGGCCCGGCCGCGCACCCGAACCCGTACGCGGCGCCGCCGTCCGCAGCGCACCCCGGCCCTCCGTACGCGGGCGCCCCGCAGCCCCTCGCACCGCACCCGGGACCGCCGCACCCCCACGTCCCGCAGCCGGCCCCGCCGCGCGCGGCACCGGGGCGTGGCGGTCTGTCTCGGACGGCCGTCGGGCTGCTCGTCGGGGTCGTGTGCCTCGTGGTCGGGGGCGGGACGGGGTACGCCGCGGGCGTCGCGACCGACGCCGGCGCCCGGATCGCCGCGTGGGTCACGGCCCCGACCGACGACGCGTACGGCGACGAGTGGCCGGGCGACGGCTGGTCGGACGAGGACTGGCCCGAGGGCGACTGGGAGGGCACGGGCACCCGCGACGACCCGTGGCTGTTCGACGGGTACACGATCGGCGGCGAGGAGTGGGAGGTCCTCCTCGAGGAGCCGTACGAGGCGACCGCGGACGTGCTCGCGCACGACGACGTCAACGCCCCGCCGCCCGACGGCGTCGAGTACTGGATCGTGCCCGTCACCGCCACCTACACCGGGTCCAGCTCGCAGGTGACCGCGTGGGGCGCGGTCGACGTCGGGTTCGTCGGCGACGACGGCGTCCACGCCGAGAGCGGGTGCGGCGCGGTGCCGCACGCGCTCGTGAGCACGGGCCTCATCGGCTCGGGCGACACCGTGACCGGCAACGTGTGCCTCGCGGTGCCGGCGGGCGCCCCCGGCCTCTGGACGCTCTCGCTGGAGCGGTACGAGCCCTGGTACCTGCGCGCGGCCGACCCGCTCGCGGGCTGACCGCCCTGCGTCCGACCCGCTCGGTCCCCCGCGGGTAGGACGGCCCCGTCAGCCCGCGGGGCGCCGCGCGTCGAACACGTCTCGGTTCTCGCGGATGGTGCGCGTGTGGGCGAGCGCCCATTCGACCAGCGCGAGCACGGGCGGCAGCAGCGTCTCGCCGAGCCCTGTGAGCGCGTAGTCGACGCGCGGCGGCACGACGGCGTGCACGGTGCGGCTCACGAGGCCGTCCCGCTCGAGCTGGCGCAGGTTGAGGGTGAGCATGCGCTGGGAGATCCCGTCGATCCCGTGGAGCAGCTCGGTGAAGCGCTGCGGGCCGGCGGAGAGCATCCCCAGGATGAGGACGCTCCACTTGTCGCCCACCCGGTCGAGGACCGAGCGCACCTCGCTCGTCGCCTCCGCCGCGGCGCAGCCGCGGTCGACCGGGATGCCGTGGCGCTCGGCGAGCTCGCGCACCACCGGCACGTCCGTGCTGGGCGTCGTCGTCATGGGTGTCTCCGTCTTCTCCGGGTGCTGCTCCGTGTGCCTCACGCACACCGGTGTGCCTTTTGTACCGGTGCTCATGGTTACCCATCATGTGCCCAGGCACAAAGAGTGACCGGCCATCCTGGGCCGTCGCCGCCTCCTCTCGAAGGACTCACGCATGAACGTCGCCCTGTGGATCGCCTCCGGTCTGCTCGCCGCCGCCTTCCTCGGCGCCGGGCTCATGAAGGCGCTGCGCCCGATCCCCGTGCTCCAGGAGCAGATGCGGTGGGTCACGCCCGAGCGCGCGGCGGGCGTGCGCGCCATCGGGTGGCTCGAGGTGGCCGGCGCCGTCGGAGTGATCCTGCCCTGGGCGCTCGGCGTCGCGCCGGTGCTCACCCCCGTCGCCGCGGTCGGGCTCGCGCTCACGCAGGTCGGCGCGATCCCCCTGCACCGGCGCCTCGGCGAGGCGAAGGCCGTCCCGGCGAACGTGGTGCTGCTCGCCCTCGCGGTGTTCGTCGCCGTCGGCCGGTTCGCGGCGCTGTGACCCGCGGGCGGGCCGCGGCCCGCCCCCAGGCCGCCCCGGGGCTGCGGGGAGCGCGCTGACGGCCTCGCGCAAGGGCGACAGGTCGGCCCTACCCCGACACTCTCGCGCGGCCGACGGTCCGCTGGACAGCCCCGCGGCCTCCGCTACGCCGTCGCGACGAGCGGGTACCGGCGGCGCAGGACGAGGCGCTGCCCGAGGGTCCACGTCACCGTCACCAGCAGGTACAGGCCCGCGGCGAGGGGCACGAAGCAGGCGATCACGGCGGTGACGAACTGCAGGGCACCGAGCGCGTTCTGCAGGCCCGGGCCGGAGAGCACCGCCGCACCGGACATGCTCGGCCCGGTGTCGGCACCGGGCGTCGTCCGGGGCAGCGCGAGCCGACCGCCGGGCAGGGAGGCGCGGCGCGTGAGCTCGCCGACGAGGGCGATCGCGAGCACGACCACGCCGGCCACGACCACGGTCGGCACACCACCCGCCCCGAGCCCGCCGACGAGGCTCGAGCCCAGGGGCGCGCCGAACAGGGTGTGGCCGAGCAGCGCGTTGCTGTGGCCGGCGATCTCCGCGTGCAGGAACAGCGCGTAGACCACCCCGACCACGGGCGCCTGGGCCAGCATCGGGAGGCACCCCGCGAGCGGCGTCGTGCCCTCGCGGGTGTAGAGCTCCACGGTTGCGCGCCGCAGCCGCTCGGGGTCGTTCCGGTGCCGACGCTGGAGCTCGGCGAGCCGCGGTGCGAGACGCGCGCGGTCGCGCTCCGCCTTCGCCTGCGACACGCCGACGGGGACGAGCAGGGCGCGCACGGCGAGCGTCAGCAGGACGACGGCCGCCGCGGCCGCGGCGCCGCCCGCGAGGGGTTCGAGCAGGTCGGACAGGCCCATCAGCGCGCGGTACGCGGCGTCGAGCACGGTGGAGACGAGCGGGAGGTCGAGCAGGTTCATGGTGGTGTCCTCGGTCGAACGTGCGGGGTACGCGTTCGCCGATCACCCTGCGGTGGGCAGGCAGCAGCACGCCGCGCAGCGACGCGGGTGCGGGTGGGGCCCCTCGGCCGGGTGATCAGCCGAGGAGTCGGCCGGGAGCCCGGGGTCGGGCACGACCCGGGGCGTCCGGGTCGCTCTGCGTGACGGCGGGACCGACGTCGACCGTGTCGCGCAGGCGGCCCGCGGGGCGAGCCGCCACACCGAGCGCGAGGGGTGCGCCCCAGCGCGCGGCCACGGCAGCCACGGCCGCGACGAGGGCGGTGGCGCCGAGGAGGAAGAGCGTGGCCGTGAGGGTCGACGTGCCGAGCAGGAGCGTGAGCGCGGAGGCGAGGTCGCGCGCCACGACGAGCAGGTCGTTCATCGCACCGCCTCCTCTCCGGGCCGTCGGGGCCCCGTAGGGCCCGCCGTCGGGCCCGTCGTGGAGCCCGTCGGTGAGGTCAGCCTAGGCCACGTCGAGCGCCGCCCACTCGTCGTCGGTGAGCAGGCGCGACCGGATGATGAAACGCACGCCCTCGGGCGCCTCCACGCTGAACCCGGCGCCGCGGCCGGGCACGACGTCGATCGTCAGGTGGGTGTGCTTCCAGTACTCGAACTGTGCGCGGCTCATCCAGACGGGCACGACGAACCGGCCCGCCGCGCCGTCCGCCCCGGCGGGGCCGTCCGCCCCGGCGGGGCCGTCCGCGCCGGGACCGTCCGTGCGACCGGGCGCGTCGACGACGAGGTCACCGAGGTGCACGTCGGCGTCGCCGAGCAGGAATTCGCCCTGCGGGTAGCACATGGGCGACGACCCGTCGCAGCACCCGCCGGACTGGTGGAACATGAGCTCGCCGTGGACCGTCCGCAGCCGCGCGAGCAGCGCCGCGGCGTCGTCGGTGAGCGCGACGCGCGCGGGTGTCGCGCCAACCGGGCGGACCGAGGAAACGTCGTCGACCACGAAACTCTCCAGGTGTCGGCCGACCAGGCGATCCCGGCGCCGCGAGCAGGTGGTCGTGGTCCGTCCGGACGGCCGGACGAGCCAAGACCACCTGCTCGGCGGCCCCGGGGGGAGCCGAGCCCGTGGTCGGTAGGGCGGGCAGGGCGGGTGGGGTTGGGCTAGAAGAAGCCGAGCTTCTGGGCCGAGTAGGAGACGAGGAGGTTCTTCGTCTGCTGGTAGTGGTCGAGCATCATCTTGTGGTTCTCGCGGCCGACGCCGGAGCCCTTGTAGCCGCCGAACGCGGCGGCGGCGGGGTACGCGTGGTAGCAGTTCGTCCACACGCGCCCGGCCTCGATGGTGCGGCCCGCGCGGTAGGCGGTGTTGCCCGACCGCGACCAGACGCCGGCCCCGAGCCCGTACAGGGTGTCGTTGGCGATCGTCATGGCGTCGTCGAAGTCGGAGAAGTCGGTCACCGCGACGACGGGCCCGAAGATCTCCTCCTGGAAGATCCGCATCGAGTTCTTGCCCTCGAAGATCGTGGGCGTCACGTAGTACCCGCCCGCGAGGTCGCCGCCGAGCTCGGCGCGCGACCCGCCCGTGAGCACCTTCGCGCCCTCGGCCTTGCCGATCTCGATGTACGACAGGATCTTCTCGAGCTGGTCGTTCGACGCCTGCGCGCCGATCATCGTCTCGGTGTCGAGCGGGTTGCCCTGCCGCACCGCCTTCGTGCGCTCGATCGCGTCGCCGAGGAACGTGTCGTAGATGGACGACTGGATGAGGGCGCGCGACGGGCACGTGCACACCTCGCCCTGGTTGAGGGCGAACATCGTGAACCCCTCGAGAGCCTTGTCGTAGAAGTCGTCGCGCGCGTCGGCGACGTCGGAGAAGAAGATGTTCGGCGACTTGCCGCCGAGCTCGAGCGTGACCGGGATGATGTTCTGGCTCGCGTACTGCATGATCAGGCGGCCGGTCGTCGTCTCACCCGTGAACGCGATCTTGCGGATGCGGGGGCTGGACGCGAGCGGCTTGCCCGCCTCGACGCCGAACCCGTTCACGACGTTCACCACCCCGGGCGGCAGCAGGTCCCCGACGATGTCCATGAGGAAGAGGATCGACGCGGGGGTCTGCTCGGCGGGCTTGAGCACGACGCAGTTGCCCGCCGCGAGCGCCGGGGCGAGCTTCCACACGGCCATGAGGATCGGGAAGTTCCACGGGATGATCTGGCCGACGACGCCGAGCGGCTCGTGGAAGTGGTACGCGATGGTGTCCTCGTCGATCTCGGAGATCGACCCCTCCTGCGCGCGGATCGCGCCCGCGAAGTAGCGGAAGTGGTCGATCGCGAGCGGGATGTCGGCGGCGAGCGTCTCGCGGACGGGCTTGCCGTTCTCCCACGACTCGGCGACGGCGATCCGCTCGAGGTTCTCCTCCATGCGGTCGGCGATCTTGTTGAGGACGTTGGCGCGCTCGGTCGCGCTCGTGCGGCCCCACGACCGGGCTGCGCCGTGCGCGGCGTCGAGCGCGCGCTCGATGTCGTCGGCGGTGCCGCGCGCGACCTCGGTGAAGGTCCGGCCCGTCACGGGGCTCGGGTTCTCGAAGTACTGCCCGCCGGCCGGCGCGACGTACTCGCCGCCGATCCAGTGGTCGTACCGGGCCTTGTACTCGGCGATCGCCCCGTCCGTGCCGGGGGCTGCGTAGACCGTCATCGTCTGCCTCCTCGCAGTGCTGACTCGCAGTGCTGGTCCTCGCCGCGCCCTGGGGGAGGTCGCCGTCGGGCGGGGAGCGTCCGACGGCGGTGCGCGGCCCGGCGCCTCGTCGCGCCGTGCGGCCGACGGTAGGCGGCGCAGGGTTGCAGGACCGTTGCAGCGGGCGGCCCCTGCCCGACCTCAGGCGAGCTCGTCGTCGAGCAGGTCGAGGTGGGCGCGGGCGCGCAGCCACAGCGGGCTGCCGTGGTCCGTGACGCGCTGCAGCCGCGTCCACGCGGCGTGGTCCTCGGCGCCGTCGTCGGTGCGCGTCCACGCGTCGAGCACGTCGGCGCCGCCCGCGGCTACGACGGCGGTGCGCAGCTCGGCCGCGAGCTCGGCGCGCAGGTGCTCGACGGCAGGCGCGCCCGAGCGCGGCAGGAGCGGCGCGCGGTAGGCGGCGACGGCGCCGCGGACGTCGCCCACCGCGAGGTGGTCCCGCACGACGTCGGCGTCGGTCCGCAGGGGTCGCGCGAGCCGGTAGGGGCGCGATCCCGCGAGGAGCGCGCCCGCGACGCGCCGCAGGCGCGACACCTCGGCGCGGACGGTCACGTCGGAGAGCTCGCCGGGGTGCAGCAGGACGGCGAGCTCGTCGGCGGACAGCCCGCGGGGGTGCGTCGCGAGGAGCACGAGGATCTCGGCGTGCCGCAGCGAGAGGCGGTGGTCGAGACCGTCCGGCGAGCGCAGCACGGGCGCCGTGCCGAGCACGAGCAGCTCGGGCGCGCCGTCGCGGGGAGGTCCCGGGAGCCGGCCCGGGCCGTCGTCGGGACCCGTCGCCGCAGCGCGCTGGGCGAGCTCGCGCTCGAGGCTCAGCACCGTCGCGCGCACGAGCGACAGCACGACGCCCGACGCGGCGGACTGGCGCCCCGTCACGTCGAGGACCCCGAGGACGCGCCCGCTCGCGGGGTCGTGGACGGGCACGGCCGTGCAGCTGAACGCCTGCACGGGCCGGGAGAAGTGCTCGGCGCCGAGGACCTGGACCGGGCTGCGCGTCGCGAGCGCGGTGCCGGGCGCGTTCGTCCCGACCCGTTCCTCGCGCCAGACCGACCCCTCGACGAACCCGACCCGGTCGACGGCGTCGCGCAGCGCCCGGTCGCCCTCGACCCACAGGAGGCGGCCCGCGTCGTCGGACACGGCGACGACGAGGCCGTCGTCGGCGGCGGCGTCCACGACGAGCTCGCGCACGACCGGCATGACGCCCGCGAGCGGGTGCGCCTCGCGGTAGGCGACGAGGTCGTCGTGGGCGAGGCCCGAGTCGGTGCGGGGCGCCTCCGGGTCGACGCCGCTGTGCACGGACCGGCGCCACGAGTCGGCGACGAGCGGGTGGACGCCGCGCGGGAGGACGCCGTGGTCGAGGAACGAGCGGTAGGCGGCGCGCACGGAGCGCGGGTCGCGGCGCGCGTCGGGGCGGCGCGGGTGCTCCTCGGAGCGGGGCGGCGGTGCGGGAGTGCGCGGCACGGGACCTCCACGTCGTCGTGCGGTGCTGGGGCCAGTGTAGGTCGCGCGGGATCCGGCGCGAGCGGGCGTCAGCCGGTGCCGGCAGGCCCGGGACCGGCGACCTCGCGCGCGACGCGGCGCAGGGTGCCGAGGACGACGGTGGTCGCGGCGGTCGGCGGTGACCCGCGGCGCACGGCCGCGTACACCGGGCGGGTCCGGGGCACGCGGAGCGGGCGGGCGTCGACGGCGTACCGCGGGTCGACGGCGAGACCCGGCAGCAGCGCGACGGACAGCCCGGCCTCGACGTGCGCGAGCAGCAGCTCGTAGCTGGGCAGCCGGGCGACGACGCGCGGCTCGAAGCCGGCCTCGCGGCACGCGCTCTCGACGAGCGTGGACAGGTAGCGCCCGGGAAGGTCGGCCGCCCACGGCGCGTCGGCGAGGCGCGCGAGGTCGGCCGGCTCGCCGGGGGCCTGGTCGCCGCGCGCCGTGACGAGCACGACCGGGTCCTCGAGCAGCGGGACGGTCGCGACGTCGGGCCCGGCGAGCAGCGCGCCGTCGAGCAGGTCAGCGGTCACCGCGACGTCGACGTCCCCCCGCCGGAGCGCGGGCCCGCTCTCGCGCGGGTCGAGCTCGTCGACCTCCACCTCGACGCGCGGGTGCTCGACGGCGAGCCGCGCCGCGAGCGGGATGACGAGCGCGCGCACCGCGCTCGAGAACGCGGCGACCCGCACGACGCCGGCCGGCTCGCCGTCGGGATGGGCGAGCTCGGCCTCGGCGAGCGCCATCTGGTCGAGGATGACGCGCGCGTGCCGCGCGAGCGTGCGGCCGGCAGGCGTGAGGCGGACGCGTCGGCCCGTGCGCTCCAGGAGGCGTGCGCCGGTCTCGGCCTCGAGCGCGGCGAGCTGCGCGGAGACGGCCGACGGGCTCAGGTGGAGCGAGGCCCCGACGGCGCGCACGGTCCCGAGGCTCTCGAGCCGCGCGAGGATCTGCAGCCGGGCCGCGTTGAGCAAGTGCGCACTCCTCTCTGTGCGGGTTCTTCGCACAGACTGTACGCAGACTCGCGCTGTACGCGCACAGCCGTGCATCCCTACGCTCCGAGGATGACGTTCCCGCCCTCCCCCGCGCCCGCCCCGCCGTCCGCCCCGTCCCCCGGTGGGGGCCGGGCCGCCGCGGACGACGCCGCGCGGTTCTGGGCCGACGCCGACCGTCACCTCGTGCGGTACGGCGGGCCGTTCACGCCGGAGATCGTCGAGAGCGCGGCGGGCAGCTTCGTCACGACGGCGGACGGGCGCCGGGTCCTCGACTTCACGTCCGGGCAGATGAGCGCGATCCTCGGGCACAGCCACCCGGCGATCGTCGAGACGGTGCGCCGCCAGGTCGGGACGCTCGACCACCTGTTCTCCGGGATGCTGTCGCGCCCGGTCGTCGACCTCGCGCGCCGGCTCGCGGACACGCTGCCCTACCCGCTCGAGAAGGTGCTCCTGCTGACCACCGGGGCCGAGTCGAACGAGGCCGCGATCCGGATGGCGAAGCTCGTCACGGGGCGGCACGAGGTCGTCTCGCTCGCCGGGTCGTGGCACGGCATGACGCACGCCGCGGCCGCCGCGACGTACAGCGCGGGCCGCCGCGGCTACGGCCCGACGGCGCCCGGCAACCTCGTCATCCCCGTGCCCAACGCGTACCGGCCCGACCACGTCGCGCCCGACGGCACGCACGACTGGCGCCGCCAGCTCGACCTCGCGTTCGACCTCGTCGACGTGCAGTCGACCGGCAGCCTCGCGGCATGCCTCGTCGAGCCGATCCTCAGCTCGGGCGGGATCGTCGAGCTCCCACCGGGCTACCTCGCGGCGCTGCGCGACAAGTGCCACGAGCGCGGGATGCTCCTGATCCTCGACGAGGCGCAGACGGCGCTGTGCCGCACGGGTTCCTGGTACGCGTTCGAAGGGCGCGACGGCGAGGAGCCCGTGGTGCCGGACATCCTCACCCTCTCCAAGACCCTCGGTGCCGGGCTCCCGCTCGCCGCGGTCGTCACGAGCGCCGAGATCGAGGCCCGCGCGCACGAGCGCGGCTTCCTCTTCTTCACGACGCACGTCTCGGACCCGCTCGTCGCGGCGGTCGGCACCACCGTGCTCGACGTGCTCCAGGCCGAGCGGATGGATGCCCGCGTCCGGGTGCTCGGCGACCGCCTGCGCGCCGGGCTGCTCGACCTCCAGGACCGCCACGCGACGATCGGCGACGTCCGCGGGCGCGGGCTGCTCCAGGGCATCGAGCTCGTGCTCGACCGCGAGACGAAGGAGGGCGCCGACGCCCTCGGCGCGCTCGTCACGCGGCGTGCGCTCGAGCTCGGGCTCCACATGAACGTCGTGCAGCTCCGCGGCATGGGTGGCGTGTTCCGCATCGCGCCCCCGCTCACCGTGAGCGAGGAGGAGCTCGACCTCGGCCTCAAGCTGCTCGACCGGGCGCTCGGCGACGCGGCGCGCGAGCTCTTGGGCTGACCGCCCGTCATCCGGGCGGATCGGCCACCCGGCGCGCGCCGACGGCGAGCACCCCGTCACGCACGACCGTCACCGGGCCCAGCGCGGGGACGTCGAGCGACGCGCGGACGCAGTCGCGGACCCGGTCGTCGGCGCCGTCGGGCGTCTGATGGACGAGCCAGATCGCTCCGCCCGGGACGAGCAGCGCGGCGAGGGCGCTCGCCTCGGCGTGGGCCACGCGCGTCCAGAAGACGTTGACGTCCACCGCGAACGCGACGTCGAACGGGCCGCCGGGGACGTCCGGACCGCCGGTCGCCGCGAGCTCCCCGCGCCGCACGACGAGGCGGCCGTCGTCGACAGCGACCCGGTTGCGCGCCGTCGTGCGGGCGACCGCCGTGGCGGACCGGTCGAGCGCGACGTACCGCACGCCGGGGTGGGTGGCGAGCACGAGCTCGGCGGCGGCCCCCGGGCCGGGTCCGATCTCGAGCACGGCCTCGTCGCCGCGGAGGTCGAGCAGCTCGACGGCGCGCCGCACGCGCTCCGGGACGGTCGCGGTCACGCGTCCAGTGTGGCTCCCGGAGCGAGCGTCCGCAGCGTGCGTTTACACCGTCTCAGCATGCGTCGTCCGCCTTCCGTGATGCGGACGGCCGACCTAGCCTGACGAGCGAACGCCCACCACGCGCCCGGAGGACACCATGCCCGCACCGCTCGACACCAGCGAGAAGATCACGCAGTACGCCCACCCCGACCGCCTCGTGAGCACCGACTGGCTCGCCGAGCACCTGGGCGAGCCGGGCGTCGTCGTCGTCGAGTCCGACGAGGACGTGCTGCTCTACGAGACCGGGCACATCCCCGGCGCGGTGAAGATCGACTGGCACACCGACCTCAACGACCCGGACACGCGCGACTACATCGACGGCAAGGGCTTCGCCCAGCTCCTCGGCAGCAAGGGCATCGCGCGCGACACGACGATCGTCGTCTACGGCGACAAGAACAACTGGTGGGCGGCCTACGCGGCGTGGGTCTTCACGCTGTTCGGCCACGAGGACGTGCGCCTGCTCGACGGCGGCCGCGGCAAGTGGATCGCCGAGGGCCGCGAGGTCACGACGGACGTCCCCGAGCCGGTCGCGGTCGAGTACCCGGTCGTCGAGCGCGACGACGTGACGATCCGCGCGTTCAAGGAGGACGTCCTCGCGCACATCGGCAACGGGCCGCTCGTCGACATCCGCTCCCCGCAGGAGTACACCGGCGAGCGCCTGCACATCCCCGACTACCCGGAGGAGGGCGTGCTGCGCGGCGGGCACATCCCGACGGCGCGCAACGTGCCGTGGGCGACGGCGGTCGCGGAGGACGGCACCTACAAGTCGCGCGAGCAGCTCGAGGCGATCTACCAGGAGGGCGGCCTCGGCCTCGCGACGGACGACGAGGTCGTCACGTACTGCCGCATCGGCGAGCGGTCGAGCCACACGTGGTTCGCACTCACGTACCTGCTCGGCTTCGACAAGGTCCGCAACTACGACGGCTCGTGGACCGAGTGGGGCAACGCCGTGCGCGTGCCGATCGTCAAGGGCGAGGAGCCCGGCGAGGCCCCGGCGTCGCTCAACTGACCCGCGTCCCGCGCGAGCGTGCCCGACGGCGCGCGGCCCGTCCTTCACGACGGGCCGCGCGCCGTCGGCGTGCCGCGGGCATACGACGCGTCCGCGGAGCGTTCCGCACGGTGGGACTGCCGTCCCGCCGCCCCGGCCCCGATGCGAGGATCGCCCCCATGAGCTCCCCCTCCGACGCTTCGCCCGACCTGCCCGCGACGCTCGCGGAGATCCGCGAGGACTTCCTCGCGATGCCGGAGCGCGAGCGCCTCCAGCTGCTGCTCGAGTTCGCGAACGAGCTGCCCGACCTCCCCGAGCGCTACGCGAGCGCGCCCGGCCTGCTGGAGCGGATCGAGGAGTGCCAGTCGCCGGTGCGGGCCTTCGCGGAGGTCGACGACGCGGGCGTCGTGCACTTCTACGCGACCGCCCCGGCCGAGGCCCCGACGACGCGCGGCTTCGCGTCGATCCTCGCGCAGGGTCTCTCGGGCCTGACGGTGCAGGAGGTGCTCGACGTGCCCGACGACTTCCCGATGTCGATCGGCCTGACGCGCGCGGTGAGCCCGCTGCGCATCGGCGGGATGAACGGCATGCTCACGCGCGCCAAGCGCCAGGTCCGCGAGCAGGTCGCGGCCCGCGGCTGACGGGAGACCCGCCCAAACCCGCCGAGCATGCGGTCGTCGCCCGCCCGGCCGCCACGACGGGACGCCTCCGCATGGTCGGCGTCAGTCGGTTCGGGCGCGTCAGTCTCGGAGGGCCAGGCGTCGCGCCAGGACGGCGCAGATGACGAGCTGGAGCTGGTGGAAGACGATCACCGGCACGGCGACGACGCCGGCGACCGCGACGGGGAACAGGACGCTCGCCATGGGCAGGCCCGTCGCGAGCGACTTCTTCGACCCGCACATGAGCAGGGCGACCCGGTCCTCGGTCGAGAGCCCCAGCGCCGCGCCGCCCCACCACGTGGCCGCGAGCATCACGGCGAGGACGATCGCGCTCACGACGAGCAGCGCGACGATCGACCACCCGGACACGCTCGACCACACGCCCGCCGACGACGCCGCCGCGACCGCGCCGAACACCACGACGAGGATCGTGCCGCGGTCGACGCCGAGCGTCAGCCAGCGCCGCGCCCGGACCCAGTCCCCCGCCCACGGCTGGAGGAGCTGCCCGACGACGAACGGCAGCAGCAGCTGGAGCAGCACGGTGCGCAGGCCGCCGAGCCCGCCCGTGGGCCCGTCGGCTCCCCCGCCGGTCCCCGTCATGAGCCACAGCACGAGCAGCGGGGTGATCACCATGCCCGCGACGTTCGACACCGTCGCGCCGCAGATCGCCCCGGCGACGTTGCCGCGCGCGACGGACGTGAACGCCACGGACGACTGCACGGTCGACGGGAGCAGCGACAGGTAGAGCATGCCGGCCGCGAGCGGCGCCCCGACGAGCGGCTCGATCGCCCACGCGGTAACGAGCCCCAGCACCGGGAAGACGACGTACGTCGCGGCGAGGATCCCGCCCTGCAGGCGCCAGTTGCGCAGCCCGGCCCAGACCTCCCGCGTGGACAGGCGCATGCCGTAGACGAGGAAGAGGACGGTGACCGCGACGTCCGCGGCGGCGTCGACCACGCGCTGCGCGCCCGGTCCCACGGGCACGACGAGCCCGAGCACGAGCACCACGAGCAGCGTCACGACGAAGGGGTCGACCCACCTGCTCAGGACTGCGCGCACGGGGACCGAGCCTAGCCCGGCGCACGACCCGGGGCGGCACCCGCCCGGCAGGCGCCCGTCGTCCAGCCCGGAGCGCCCGACGGGGCCGCCCCGCCCGGTCAGAACAGCGTGTAGCCGCCGTCGACCGTGACGACGGCGCCCGTCATGAAGCTCGACGCCGCGCTCGCGAGGAAGACGACGGGCGGCCCGATCTCCTCCGGCTCCGCCCAGCGCTGCATCGCGGCGGGCGCGACGCAGTCGTCGTGGTACTCCGGCCGGTCCACCGGCGACGCCTCGGTGCGCACGTACCCGGGCGCCACCGCGTTCACGCGGATGCCGTGCGGCGCCCACTCGGCGGCGAGGCCCTTGGTGAGCTGGTGCACCGCCGCCTTGGACGCGAGGTACGCGGGCTGCCAGCGGGGCCGGTTGACGATCGACGCGGACATCGAGCCGACGTTGACGATCGTCCCCGGCCGGCCCTGCGCGACGAGCTCCCGGGCGACGGCGCGCGAGCAGTACCAGACGCCGTCGAGGTTGGTGGCGAGCGTGCGGTGCCACACGTCGTCGCCGATCTCGAGGGCCGCGCCGCCGATCGACACGCCCGCGTTGTTGACGAGCAGGTCGACCGTGCCGAGGTCGGCGGCGGCGCGCGCGACGACGTCGTCCACCTGCTCGCGGTCGGTGACGTCGAGCACGTAGCCGCGGGCGTCGGTGCCCGCGTCCCGGAGCGCGGCGGCGGCCTCGTCGGCCGCCGCCGCGGTGGTCGCCGTGACCGCGACGCGGGCCCCCGCCTCGCCGAGCGCACGGGCGACGGCGCGCCCGATGCCGCGGCTGCCGCCGGTGAGCAGGGCCGTGCGGCCGACGAGCGAGAACGAGTCGAGGACGGTCACGCGGGACAGTCGACCACGGGGCGCGTCAGAAGTCGAAGAGGTCCTCGAGCCACGACTCCTTCTTCTTGCGCTTGCGGTAGCGGGGGTCGTAGCCGTCGCGGCCGTCGTACCGGCGGTCCCGGTCGTCGCGGTACCGGTCGTCGCGCGAGCGCTCGTCGTACCGGTCGTCGCGGTACCGGTCCTCGCGGTAGCGGTCGCGGTCGTCCTCGCGGCGGTCGCCGTACCGCTCCCCGGAGCGCGGGGCGGGGCTGCCGTAGTCCACGGCGGCGGCCGGCGGGTACGACGTCGGGGCGGGCGCGGCAGGTGCGGGCGGCACGGCGGCGGCCGGCCCCGCGGCCTCGGCGGCGATCTCGCTCTCCACCGAGCGGTCGATGATCTTGTCCAGCTCGCCGCGGTCGAGCCACACGCCGCGGCACGTGGGGCAGTAGTCGATCTCCACGCCCTTGCGCTCGGTCATGACGAGCACGGTCTGGTCGGTGGGGCACAGCATGTCTGCCTCCTCGCGAGATGGGCCGGGCGCGGTCGGCGCCCGCACCGGTACTGCGCAGTCCAACGCGGCTCCGGCGTGAGCGGTTCCCGGCCGGGCAGGCTGCCGGTGCGGCTCAGCCCGTGCGGCGCTCGCTCGCGAGGCGGTCGCGCAGCTCGTCGGCGAGGAGCACCTCGTCGTCGAGGGCGGCGAGCGCGTCGGCCACGCGCGGGAGGAAGTCGGCCCCGGCGCGGAACCACTCCACGCCCTCGAGGAACCGTGCGGCGGCCGCGTCGTCGTGCAGGGCCAGCGCGAGGTCGGCACGGAGCACCAGGGCGCGGAACCGGACGCGCTCGGCGACGGTGCGGGTCCGCACGCCCTCGGCGGCGAAGGCCCGGTCCAGGACCTGGGCGGCACCGGCCGGGTCTCCCGCCGCGCGGAGGATGCGCGCGTGCTCCAGGGCTCGACCCAGGTCCGGCGGTTCCTCGGCGCCGCGGCGGGGCAGCCCGGGCACGAAGGCCCCACCAGCCACGCCGTACCTCCCGCCTCCCGCTGACAGCGCGCCCACACTAACCCTGGACGTGCGGCCCGGCACGGCGGGAGACGGGAGGTCGACGGGTCAGCGCTGCACGCGCGCGCTGCCGCCCGACGCGAGCTTGCGGACCTCGGCGAGGGACGCCGTCGACGTGTCGCCGGGGGTCGTCATCGCGAGCGCCCCGTGCGCCGCGCCGTACTCGACGGCCTCCTGGATCGAGCCGAGCTCCATGAGCCCGTACGCGAGGCCCGAGGCGAACGAGTCGCCGCCACCCACGCGGTCGAGGATCTCCAGGCCGGGGCGGTGCGTCGCCTCGGCGAAGCCCTGCACGCGCGACCACGCGATCGCGCCCCAGTCGTTGACCGTCGCGGTCCGCACCCCGCGCAGCGTCGTCGCGACGACCTGGAAGTTCGGGTACTCCTCGGCCGCGCGCGTGATCATCGCGCGGAACGCGGACGTGTCGAGGTCGGTGAGGTTCTCGTCGACGCCCTCGACCTCGAACCCGAGCGACGCGGTGAAGTCCTCCTCGTTGCCGATCATCACGTCGACGTACCGCGCGAGGCGGCGGTTCACCTCCTGCGCGCGCTCGACGCCGCCGATGCCCTTCCACAGCGAGGGGCGGTAGTTGAGGTCGTAGGAGACGACCGTGCCGTGACGGCGGGCGGCGGCCATCGCCGCCTCCGCGACGTCGGCGGACGACTCCGACAGCGCGGCGAAGATCCCCCCGGTGTGGAACCACCGGACGCCGCTGCCGAACACGGCGTCCCAGTCGACGTCGTCGGGCCGGAGCTGGGCGATCGCGGTGTTGCCGCGGTCGGAGACGCCGACCGCGCCGCGCACCCCGAAGCCGCGCTCCGTGAAGTTGAGCCCGTTGCGCACCGTGCGGCCGATGCCGTCGTCCTCGCGCCACCGGACCCAGCGCGTGTCGAGGCCGCCCGTGAGCATGAGGTCCTCGACGAGGCGCCCGACCTCGTTGTCCGCGAGCGCGGTGACGACCGCGCCGCGCAGGCCGAACGCACGGCGCAGGCCGCGCGCGACGTTGTACTCGCCGCCGCCCTCCCACACGTCGAAGCGGCGGGCCGTCTTGATGCGGCGCTCCCCCGGGTCGAGGCGCAGCATGACCTCGCCGAGCGCGACGACGTCGTAGGCGCAGTCGGCCGCGGGGCGGACGGCGAGCGGGGCGCGGGCGGTGGTCGTGTCGGTCATGGGTCAGGCTCCTTCGGCGGGGTGGGGGGCGGTCGCGGCGAGCGCGACGGCCTCGCGCGTGCGGCGCGCGATCTCGGCGGTGTCGCCCGCGCGCACGAGCGCGGCGTCGACCATCCAGGAGCCGCCGGCGGCGAGCACGGCGGGCAGGGCGAGGTAGTCGAGCAGGTTGGCGGCGCTCACGCCGCCGGTCGGCACGAACCGCAGGCCGGGGAACGGCGCGGAGAACGCCTTGACCGCGGCCGGCCCGCCGACGATGTTCGCGGGGAACAGCTTGACGACGTCGAGGCCGAGGTCGAGCGCGGCGATGACGTCCGACGGCGTCGCGACGCCGGGGACGACGGGCACGCCGAGCTCCTGGGCGCGACGCACGACCGCGGCGGAGAGGCCGGGCGAGACGAGGAACCGCGCCCCGGCGTCGACGGCCTCGTCGACCTGGGCGGCCGTGACGACGGTGCCCGCCCCGACCAGCACGTCGGGCACCTCGCGCGCGATCGCCTCGATCGCCGCGCGCGCCCCGGCGGTCCGGAACGTGACCTCGGCGACGGGCAGGCCGCCGTCGCGCAGCGCGCTCGCGACGAGGACGCCCTGCGCCGCGTCGTCGACCACGACGACCGGCACGACGCGGGCGCGGGCGATCCTCTCCAGGGGTCCCAGGGGTGACATCCAGGCTCCGTTTCGCTATGGTGAACACCTGTTGTTCACTACGGAACGTACTCTAGGCGAAGGAGTCACCATGGCGGAAGCCGGCCGTGCGCCGTCGGGCACCCCGGGGTCGGCCGAGAGCCCGCTCGGCAGCGTCGACAAGGCCCTCGTCGCGCTCGAGGCGCTCGCCGCGGCCGGCCCCGAGGGCGTCGCGCTCGGGGACCTCGCGCGCTCGCTCGGGCTGCACAAGGCGTCGCTGCACCGCACGCTCGCGGCCCTGCGGTTCCGCGGGTACGCCGAGCAGGACGCGACGACCGGCGACTACCGCCTCGGCCCCGCGGCGACGGCGCTCGCGACGGTCTACCTCGGCGAGGAGAACCTCCCCGCGCTCCTGCACCCGGTGCTCGTCGCCGTGTGCCGCGCGACCGACGAGCTCGTGCACCTCGGTACCCTCGCCGGGACCGAGATCGTCTACCTCGACAAGGTCGAGCCGGCGCGCGCCGTCCGCGTCTGGTCGGCCGTCGGGCGCCGCCGCCCCGCGGCGACCACCGCGCTCGGGCGCGCGCTGCTCTCCCAGCAGACCCTCGACGACGGCGCGCTCGCCTGGTACGCCGCCGCCGCGCCCGAGGACCACCCCGTCACGCCCGCCGCGCTGAGGGCGACGTGCGAGGCCACGCGCGCGACGGGGTTCGCCACGGAGACGGAGGAGAACGAGCCGGGCATCAGCTGCGTCGCCGTCCCGGTCCTGCGCGCCGGGCAGCCGGTCGCCGCCGTGAGCGTCACGGCGCCCGCCGAGCGGCTCGGCCCCCGACGACGGCGGGAGATCGAGGCGGTCCTGCGGGAGGTCGTGCCGCCCCTGCTGCCCCCGACCCTGGCGGTGCCCGACGCCGCGCTCCGCGGCTCCGGCGACGGGGCGACCCGCCGACCGGCGACGGACGCCGCGCTGTGAGAGAGTTCAACCGCAGCACGAAGGAATGACGGAAGGGCCTGCGCGATGACCGTCCTCGTGGCGTACAACGACTCCCCGCAGGGCGAGACCGCATTCCGGGCGGCCGTCGCCGAGGCGGTCCACCGCTCGACCGCGCTCGCGGTCCTCGTGCTCACGCCGCAGGACGCCGACGCGGGCGTCCCCGCGAGCCTCGCGCACCTGCTCGACACGCTCCCGGCCCAGGTCGCGCGCCCCGAGGTGTCGTACCGCCCCGAGCACCGCGACCCGGCCGAGGCGATCATCGACGAGGCCGAGCGCACGACCCCCGACCTCGTCGTCGTGGGGGCGCGCAAGCGCTCACCCGTCGGCAAGTTCCTGCTCGGCAGCACCACGCAGCGCGTCCTGCTGGACTCGCCCGTCCCCGTGCTCGTCGTCAAGGCGTCCCACTGACGGACGCCGTCGCGCGGCCGCCCGGTCGCCCGGACGGCCGCGCCGCCCGGCTCAGCCCTGCGCGACGGCGACGCGCAGCCCGTCGACGAGCGGCGTCGTCGGGCGGCCCAGGAGCCGGCGCAGGTCCTCGGTGACCTCGGCGAGGAGGCCGTCGCGGATGTTGCCGTCCAGCGCGACGACGAACCCCGCCGTCCCCTCGTCCAGGCCGGCGCCCAGCAGGAGCGCGCGGTGCTCGTCGGGCGACACGCGCCGGTAGACGACGGGGCGCCCGAGCACCTCGGCGGCCGCGGCAGCCAGGTCGTCGTACGTCCACGCGACGTCGCCGCTCAGCTCGTACACGGCGCCCGCGTGCGCGGACGCGTCCTCGTGCGCGGCGAGCGCGACGACGGCCGCCGCCTCGGCGAAGTCCGCGCGGCTCGCGCTCGCGACGCGGCCGTCGCCCACGCTCGCGACGATCTCGCCGGACTCGCGCGCGCCGAGCACGTCGCCGACGTAGTTCTCGGTGTACCAGTTGTTGCGCAGCACCGTCGTGGCGAGGCCCGAGGCGGCGAGGAGCTCCTCGGTCGCCTTGTGCTCGGGTGCGAGCACGAGCGCGGACGTCGTCGCGTGCGGGGCGCTCGTGTAGATCACGCGCGCGACCCCGGCGGCCCGTGCGGCGTCGACGACGTTGCGGTGCTGCTCGACGCGCTGCCCCACCTCGGAGCCGGAGACGAGCACGAGGACGTCCACCCCGGCGAGCGCCGGGGCGAGCGTCTCGGGCCGTGCGTAGTCGGTCTCGCGGACCTCGACGCCGCGGTCGGCGAGGTCCGCGACCTTGGCGGTCGTGCGCGCGAGCGCGACGACCTGGGACGCGTCGGCCCCGCGGGCGAGGAGGGACTCGACGACGAGGCGGCCGAGGTGGCCGCTGGCTCCGGTGACGGCGATGGACATGCGCGGGCTCCTTCGAGTGCGGGGAGCGCGGCCGGTCGGCCGCACGACCACCAGGATGCGCTTACTTTTCGTAAGTGCCAACAAGTAGAGAGTGCGTTCTATCTCACAGTGCTGTCCGAGCGGGCGCGCCGTATCCTGGGGCGATGACGACCGACGCCCGCCCCGCGGAGGACACCGGACCCACCGACGCGATGGTGGCCGACGTCTTCCAGCGCGGCTGCACCTCGCGCCACGTGCTCGAGGCCGTGACCGGGCGCTGGGGCGTGCTCACGGTCGCGGGCCTGCGCGACGGCGCGGTGCGCTTCAACGCGCTCCGCCGCCGCATCGACGGGGTCAGCGAGAAGATGCTCGCGCAGACCCTCCAGTCGCTCGAGCGCGACGGCATCGTCGTGCGCGAGGTGCGGGCGAGCATCCCGCCCCACGTCGAGTACTCCCTCACCGACCTCGGGCGCCGCGTCGCGGACAGCCTCTCGGGGCTCATCGACGTCCTCGAGGGCGCGGTCGACGAGGTGTCGGCGTCCCAGCGCGCGTACGACGCGCGCCGGGACTGACCGCTCACGTCTGCGAGCGCACGTACCACCAGACGAGCGCGGCGACCACGAGCAGGCCAGCCACGACGGCGAGCACGATCTTGCCGACGCTGTAGGGGCGTCGTCCGACCACCTGTCCCGTGTTCGCGTTGACCATGACCTGCCACTGCCTGCCCGCGTACACGTACGTCGCGACCCACAGCGGCAGGAGCACGAGCTTGAACATCACGTCGGCGTAGGCGGTGCGGACCGACCCCACGCGCTGCTCGTCGCCGCCGATGTCGCGCTCGACGTCCCTCCGGATCACCGGGGCCATCTTCTGCTGCGCCCGCTCGAGCCCGACGGGCGGCTCGACCTCGTAGCGCGCCGCGGCGAACCCGGCGAGGTACTCGGCGCGGAACGGCACGGCCTGCGCGAGCGGCCACGGCCCGAGCCGGGCGAGGTCGCGCTCGGCGACCTGGGACGACGCGGGCACGAGCACGTCGTCGAAGTCGCGCGCGACGTGCCCCGCGACGTGCGTCCAGCTCACGCGCCGCTCCTGGCGCTCCTGGTCCCCCTGCTTCACGGTGACGTAGTACGCGTCGCCCCGCTGCCCCGTGTACGCGGACGACGTGCGCGCGTCGAACGTCCAGTGCGGCACGTACGAGCCGTGCAGCGACTCGGTGTCCCCCACCTTCTTCAGCTCGCCCGGCGCGAACCAGCGCGAGCGGACCCACCGCCGGAACGCCTCGCGCGCCTGCGCCTGCTCGACGCCGAACGGCACGACCGCCTCCGGCTGCACGAGCCCGTCCGCCTCGCCCGCCACGACGAGGTGGCCCCCGCAGAAGCGGCACGCGACGGACAGGTCCGTGCCCTGCGTCGTCGCGCCGCAGCCGTCGCACACGAGGGTGCGCGCGTCGAGGATCCCGGCGCGCACGCCGCCCTGGGCCGCGGCCCACGCGTCGAAGGAGTGCTCGTCGACGGCGTCGCCCGCGGCGTGCACGATGTCGACCGTGCCGCCGCACGCGACGCAGCGCAGGTGCTGCGTGCCCGGCGCGTACGCGAGCTGCGACCCGCACGCGTCGCAGCGCGTGCGGACCAGCTCGCCCGGGATGTCGCTCACCGTCAGCCCGCCGCCGGGTCGCTGGAGGTGCCGGTCGGGGTGCCCGTCGGCGGCAGCGGTGGCGGGGTCGCGGCGAACAGCGACGCGAGCGCGGGTACCTGCCCGGCGGGCGTCCACGCGTCCATGCCCTGCTGCCAGACGAGCGAACCGCGCGTCAGGGCCCCGGACCGGACGTGGCCCGCGAGGTCCGCCGCCGTGCCGGGACCCGCCTGCGCGCCGTCCGCGGCCCAGTACCAGGGCGACTCCGCGGCGGGCAGCGGCGGCGGACCGGCGGGCGCCGCCGGAGCCTGCGGGGCCGACGGCGTCCCGAGCGACTGCGCGAGCTGCTGCCCCATCGCGGCCCCGAAGCCCATCCCCGCACCGAGGCCCAGGCCGTCGCCCGCCCCGCCGGGGTTCCCCGCCGCGGTCTCGATCGCGTTCGCCGCCTGGAACCTCGTGTACTGGTCGAGGTTCCCGACGACGGCCATCTGGGTCCGCTTGTCGAGCGCCGCCTCGACCTCGGGCGGGAAGGAGACGTTCTCGAGGACGAAGCGCCGGACGGCGATGCCGTACTCCGAGAGGTCCTCCGAGAGCTGGCCCGCGAGGCGCGTGGCGATCTGGCCCTGGTTCGCGGCGAGGTCGACCGCCGCGACGCCGGTCTCCGCGAGCGCCGGCCCGAGCTGGCCGACCACGAGGCGGCGGAAGTAGTCGCCGATCTCGTCGGTGCGGAACTGCGGGTCGGTGCCCACGAGCTGGCGCAGCAGCGCCGCCGGGTCCACGACCTGCAGCGCGTACGTGCCGAACGCGCGCAGCCGCACCGCGCCGAGCTCCGGGTCGCGCAGGATCACCGGGTTCTGCGTGCCCCACGTGAGGTCGGTGAGCTGGCGCGTCGTGACGAAGTAGACCTCCGCCTTGAACGGTGAGCTGAACCCGTGCTTCCAGCCCTGCAGCGTCGACAGGATCGGCAGGTTCTGGGTCTCGAGCGTGTACGTGCCCGGCCCGAACACGTCGGCGAGCCGGCCCTCGCTGACGAAGACGGCGCTCTGCCCCTCGCGCACGACGAGCTTCGCCTGGTTCTTGATCTCGTTGCCCTGGCGCGGGAAGCGCCAGACGATCGTGTCCCGGCTCTCGTCGAGGAACTCGACGATGTCGATCAGCTGGCCGCGCAGCTTCTCCATGAAGCTCATCCGGACTCCTTCGCTCGTCGTGCGGGACGGTCGCCAGCGAGCAGGTCCGCGACCCGCCGCGTCGCCCCGGCGCGCCGAGCATAGCGGCATCCCCGTCTGCCGATGAAATGGCCAAGGACGGGTAAAACCCACTGGTGGCCACGACGCGCGCGCGGCGCGGCGACCTACCCTGGCCGGGTGCCCACCTCGCCACCGTCGGGCCCGCCGACGGCTGCCGCGCCCGCCGTCGCGGTCCTGCTCGCCGCCGGCGCGGGGACGCGCCTCGGCCGCGGCCCCAAGGCGCTGCTCCCCCACCGCGGCGGGACGCTCGTCGAGCACGCGACGAGGGTCCTGCTCACGGGCGGGTGCGACGCCGTCGTCGTGGTGCTCGGCGCCGAGGCCGCGCGCGTGCGGGCCGAGTCGTCGCTCGACGGGCCCGGGGTGCGCGTCGTCGACAACCCCGACTGGGCCACCGGGATGGCGTCGTCCCTGCGCGTCGGCGTCGCCGCCGCTCTCGGTCTCGGCCCCGCCCGGGTCGTCGTCGCGCACGTGGACCAGCCCGGCGTCGGGCCCGACGACGTCGCGCACCTCCTCGCCGCGCACCGCCCCGGTCGCGTGACCGCATCGCGGTGGCTCGCCGGGGGCGCCGCGGAGGACGCGGCGGAGGACGCTGTGGGGACGGGCCGCCCTCGGTGGGCGCACCCGCTCGTCCTCGACGCCGCGCTCGCGCGGCCCGCGGCCGCGAGCGCCCGCGGCGACCACGGAGCACGCGGCTTCCTGCGTGCCCACGCCGACCTGGTCGACGTCGTCGACCACGCGGGCGACGGCCGCGACCTCGACACCGCGGCCGACCTCGACCTCCTGGACGACCCCACGCCCCGCTGAGTGCGGGAAGCAGTCGCGCCGACCGGCGTCGGACGGGACTGCTTCCCGCGCTCAGCGGGCGGAGGTGGCGGCCTTGATGCCCAGGTAGACCCGGTCGCGCGCGAGCGGGAGCTCGGTGAACCGCACGCCCGTCGCGGCGCGGATCGCGTTGGCGAGCGCGGGCGCGACGGGGTTGAACGGGCTCTCGCTCATCGACTTCGCGCCCATCGGGCCCACGGTGTCCGACGTCCGCGCGAAGTAGACCTCGCTGCGCGGGGTGTCCGCGAACGTGGGCAGGTGGTACTGGCGGAAGATGTCGGTCGTCACGCGGCCCGTCTCGTCGACCACCACGTTCTCGTAGAGCGCCGCGCCGAGGGCCTGCGCGATGCCGCCCTCGACCTGGCCGCGGCACTGGCGCGGGTTGACGACCTCCCCGGCGTCGGCGGCCTGGACGGACTGGAGGATGCGGATCTCCCCCGTCCCGCGGTGCACCGCGACGCGGAAGCCGTGGACGTTGAACGCGACCGAGCGCGGGGTGCCGCCCCAGCGGCCCTCGGCGACGAGCGCGATCCCGGCGTCGTCGGCGGCGCGCGCGACGTCGGCCAGCGGCAGCACCGTCCCGGCGCAGTCGACGCCGCCGGGCACGAGCCGGCAGTCGCCGGGCGCCGCGCCCGCGACCCCGGCCGCGACCTTGAGCACCGCCTCGGCCAGGTCCTGCGCGGCGGCGAGCGACGCCTTGCCCGCGACGACCGTGCCGGTGGAGCCGAACGCGCCGGTGTCGTGCTCGACGAGGTCGGTGTCGGACTGCCGCACGACGACGTCGGCGGCGTCCTGCCCCAGCGCGCTCGCGACGAGCTGGGCGTGGACGGTCGTCGTGCCGTTGCCGAACTCGGCGGTCCCGACCTCGGCCTCGACGACCCCGTCCGGCCGCAGCCGCACGCGCGCGTGGGAGTAGTGTCCGCGGGGCGGGACGGTGTCGATCATGGACAGCGCCGTCCCCTCCCCGACGCCCCACTCCGGGCCGAGGTCCGGGAGGGCGTCCGGCCCCGACCCGGCGCCCGCGCCGTACGCGGCGACGTCGCGCGCCCGGCCGCGCGCGAGCGCGTCGGCGGCCAGGTCGAGGCACTGGTCGAGCCCGTAGCTGCCGTAGAGCACGTCCTCCTCGGGCGTCGGGTGCGTGGAGAGCATGGGGTCGCCGTCGCGCACGACGTTGCGGCGCCGCAGCTCGACCGGGTCCATCCCGAGCTGCCGCGCGAGCTCGTCGACCGCGGACTCGATCGCGAAGATCATCTGCGACAGCCCGTACCCGCGGAACGCGCCCGCGGGCATGGTGTTCGTGTAGACGCAGTGGGCGTCGACCTTCTTGTTGTCGCACCGGTAGACGGCGAGGGACTCGCCGCACCCGTGGAACATGACGCCCGGGCCGTGGTTCCCGTACGCCCCGGTGTTGCTGAGGACGTCGAGGTGCAGCGCCGTGAGAGTGCCGTCGCGGCGCGCGCCCGCGCGCACGCGGATGCGGAACGGGTGGCGCGTCGTCGTGCCGACGAACTGCTCGCGGCGCGTGAGCTCGAGCTGCACGGGCCGGCCGAGCCGCAGCGTCGCGAGCGCGACGACGTCCTCCGTGAGCACCTCCTGCTTGCCGCCGAACCCGCCGCCGACGCGCTCGCAGTGCACGCGCACGCGCTCCGGGTCGAGGTCAAGGACGCGCGCCAGGTGGCGGCGCGCGAGGAACGGGACCTGCGTGGACGACCGCACGACGAGCCGCCCGTCGTCGTCGAGCGACGCGACGGCGCAGTGCGTCTCGAGCGCGGCGTGCTGCACGCGGTGGGTGCGGTACGTGGCCTCGTGCACGACGTCGGCCTCCGCGAGCCCGCGCTCGACGTCGCCGAGCTCGCTGTGCACCTCGGCGACGACGTTCGCCTCCGGCCGCGAGACGCGCGCGGCGGCGGCGTCGAGCTCGGGGTGCACGAGCGGCGCCCCCGCGGCCATGGCCTCCTCCGGGTCGACGACGGCGGGCAGCGGCGCGTACTCGACGCGGACCCGACGCACCCCCTCCTCGGCGGCGGCGACGGTCTCGGCGACGACGGCCGCGACCCGCTGGCCGACGTGCCGCACGACGTCGTCGAGGATCCGCGTGTCGTCGGGGTCGTCGGTGAACAGCTCGTGCTGCGCGGTCGAGAACCGCGTCGCGGGCGCGTCCTCGTGCGTGAGGACGGCGTGCACGCCGGGCACCGCGAGCGCGTCCGTCGTGTCGATCGCGAGCACGCGCGCGTGCGCGTGCGGGGACCGCACGAGCTTGAGGTGGAGCAGGCCCGGGTAGTCCGCCGGGTCCACGTCGAGCGTGTACCGCACCGTCCCGGTGACGATCCCCCGGCCCGCCGGCGCGGGCACGTCGCGCCCGAACGCCCGGCCCGCCTCGCCAGAGCCCTGCTCCGCCGAGGTAGAGCCCCGGTCCGGCGAGGTAGCGCCGTGGTCCGCCGAGGTAGAGCCCCGGTCCGGCGAGGTAGAGGCCCGGTCGCCGCCCGACGGCGCACGCTCGCCCGTGCCCGGCGCGGTCCCGGTCGTGTCGCCGCGCCCCAGGACCGCGTCCTCGATCGCGCGGTACCCCGTGCAGCGGCACAGGTTGCCCTTGAGGTTGCGCGGCAGGTTCTCGCGCTGCGCGTCGTCGAACGTCGCGGCGGTCATGATCATCCCGGCGGTGCAGAACCCGCACTGGAAGCCCTGCGCGTCGAGGAACTGCTGCTGCACCGGGTGCAGCGCGTCCTGCGGGCCGTGGGGGTCGTGGTCGCACGCGCCCGCCGCCTCGTCCCCGGCACCGCCCGGGCACGACGTCGCCGCGAGCCCCTCGATCGTCGTCACCTCGTGGCCCGCCGCGCGCCGCGCGGGGTAGACGCACGAGTGCACCGGGACGCCGTCGACGTGCACGGTGCACGCGCCGCAGTCGCCGCCGTCGCACCCCTTCTTCACGCCGAGCGCGCCCTGCTCGCGCAGGTACGTGCGCAGGCACTGGCCCGCGCGGGGCTCGGTGCGGGCGGTGCGGCCGTCGATCGTCACCGGCGGGGCCGGGTGCGGGGCGGGCGTCGTCGTCATCGGAGGCCTCCGTCCGAGGTCGTGCCGTCGACGAGCTCCGCGCGGATCTGCTCGCCGAGGCGGTAGGTCATGTCCCGGCGCCACTCGGGCAGCCCGTGGATGTCGTCGTGGTAGAGGTCGGCGGGGATCGCGGCGTCGAGCGTGGCGACGAGGTCGGCGGCGGTGGGCAGCGCGTCCGCCGCGAAACGGAGCTGCACGGGCCGGCGCGTCGAGGCGGTGACCGTGAGGACGAAGGCGCCCCCGGCGTCGGGCGGGTCGACCCGACCCACGAGCAGCACGCCGGAGCGCCCGAGGTTCGACAGCGACAGGCGGCGGAACGCCGTGCGCGACCGCAGCGCGTGGTCCGGCAGACGGATCGCGCGCAGGAGCTCCCCGGGCGCGAGCGTGTTGCGCAGCTCGCCCGTGACGAGGTCGACGACGGGCTGCTCCCGCCGGGTACCGCCCGGCCCCCAGACCTCCGCGACGCCGTCGAGCGCCGCGGTGAGCGAGATCATCGGCCCGGCCGGCAGGGACGTGCAGACGTTGCCCCCGACGGTCGACGTGTTCCAGATCTTGAACGACGCGACGAAGCTGTCGCAGCACGGGCGCACGAGGTCCAGCGCGCGCCACCGGTCGCGCACGGGCGCGGCCTGCGCGCTCTCCTCGAACGCCCACAGCTCGGCGACGGTGCACGTCGCGGCGATCTCGAGGCCCTCGTCGGTGACGGTCAGCGCGGGCCACCCCGCGCTCGTCAGGTCGAGCAGGCGCCGGAGCGTCTCGCTGCCGTAGGAGAACAGGACGGTCCCGCCCGCGAGCCACGCGTCGCCCTCGCGCCAGTCGGCGGGGTCGGCGGTCGGGACGAGGTCGGTGACGGTGCCCAGGTCCATCAGGGGGCCTCCTCGGGGTGGGGGCGGTGCGTCGGTGCACCGTCCGGTCGTGCGGCGGGCTCCGCGTGGAGCGGGCCCGAGCTGCTGCTGAGCGGGACGACGGCGGAGCGCCCGTGCCGGGCGGCGACGAGCTCCGCGGTGATGGAGACGGCGACCTCCTCGGGCGTGACGGCGCCGAGGTCGAGCCCGATGGGCGACCGCAGGCGCGCGAGCGCGGCCTCGCCCACGCCCTCGGCGCGCAGCGCGGCGACGCGCTGGGCGTGCGAGCGGCGCGAGCCCATCGCGCCGACGTACGCGAGCGGCAGGTCCAGCGCGAGCCGCAGGAGCGGCACGTCGAACTTCGCGTCGTGCGTGAGGACGGCGACGGCGGTCCGTGCGTCGAGCCGGCCCGCGGCGGCCTCGCCGGCGAGGTAGCGGTCGGGCCACTCGACGACGACCTCCGCCTCGGGGAAGCGGCGCGGGTCGGCGAACACCTCGCGCGCGTCGACGAGCGTCACGCGGTAGCCGAGGAGCCGGACGTGCCGCACGAGCGCGCCCGCGAAGTCGTTGGCCCCGCACACGAGGAACCGCGGCGCGGGCAGCCGCGTCTCGACGAGCAGCGTGACGGGCTCGGCCGCGTCGCACGCGTCGCCGGCGGCTCCCCCTGCCGGAGCCGGTGCGGCGGCGCGCCCCGCCGACGGCGACGCGCCCGGGCCGCCGTGCGCCGCGTGCACGGTCGCCGTGCCGCCCGCGCGCAGCACCGCCACGACCTGCGCCGCGGCGGCGGTCAGGCTGTCGGGCCCGACGAGGCCGCGCAGCGCCCGGGCGACCGCCGCCTCGTCGGTGGCGCCCGGGTCGTCCACGACGACGGCCGTGCGCGCGCCGCCGTCGATGCGGCGGACGAGCGCCACGGGCGGGGCGGGCTCGGCTCGCGCAGCGAGCGCGTGCAGGGCGCGCGTCGCGTCGTCGTCCGGGAGCACGGGCTGGACGTGGACGTCGAGCGTCCCGCCGCAGCTCAGCCCGACGGCGAACGCGTCGTCGTCGCTGTACCCGAACGTCTCGCGGTGGCTCGTGCCGGACGCGATCGCGTCGAGCGCCGCGGCGTGGACGGCGCCCTCGACGCACCCGCCGGACAGGCTGCCGAGCACGGCGCCGTCGGCGCGGACCGCCATCGCGGTGCCGACCGGGCGCGGCACGGACCCCGACGCGGCGACCACCGTCGCCACGGCGAAGGGCGGCTGCCCCGGACCGAGCCAGGGGGCGAGCCGGTCGACGATGTGGAGCATCGTGGCCTCGCTTCCGCAGGGTGCCGGCGTACCGGCGTCCTTCCAGTGAACCCTTGCGGTGAGTCCCCTGCGTGTCCTGGCCCGCGTCCCCTGTGACGCGGCCGAAACACAGGGCTTGAATCCGCTGTGGACCCCCTCCGACTCATGGGAGAGAGTTCCGTCTGATGGAACTACAGTTCCACTCAACGGACTCCACGCTAGCACGCGATGAGGCGCAGGTCACCGGCCCGGCGGGACGGACGACTACGATCGGCCCATGACCGCCGTCTCGCTCGGGATGCCCAGGGTGCGGTCCGCCGTGCCCTCCGGCGCTCCGGACGACCTGGACCCGGCCCGCCCGGCGACCGACGCGCTCGTCGACCGGTACGGCCGCGTGGCACGCGACCTGCGCGTCTCCATCACCGAGAAGTGCTCGCTGCGGTGCACGTACTGCATGCCCGCCGAAGGGCTGCCCGCGATCCCCCGCGAGGACCTGCTCACGCCCGACGAGATCGGCCGGGTCGTACGGGTCGCGGTGGAGCGGCTCGGCATCACCGACGTCCGGTTCACCGGCGGCGAGCCGCTCCTGCGGAACGACCTCGCCGACATCCTGCGCGCCGCGCGCGCCGCCGCGCCGGGCGTGTCCCTCTCGCTGACGACCAACGCGATCGGCCTCGACAAGCGCGTCCGCGGGCTCGTCGACGCCGGGCTCGACCGCGTGAACATCTCCCTCGACTCGGTCGACCGCGCGCACTTCGCGCGCCTCACGCGGCGCGACCGCCTCCCCGACGTGCTCGCCGGGATCCGCGCCGCGCTCGACGCCGGCCTCGCCCCGGTGAAGCTCAACGCGGTCCTCATGCCCGAGACGCTGGCGGGCGCGGCCGACCTCCTCGCGTGGGCCGTCGAGCACGGCTGCCACCTGCGGTTCATCGAGCAGATGCCGCTCGACGCCGACGGGCGCTGGACGCGCGACGACCTCGTGTCGGCCACGGACCTCCTGGCCGTGCTGGGCACCCGCTTCGACCTGCTCGAGGTCGGGCGCGACGACCCGTCGGCGCCCGCCGAGGAGTGGCTCGTGGACGGCGGGCCGCAGACGGTCGGCGTCATCGCCTCCGTCACGCGCTCGTTCTGCGGCGCGTGCGACCGCACCCGGCTCACCGCCGAGGGCACCGTGCGCTCGTGCCTGTTCGGCGACGACGAGACCGACCTGCGCGCGATCCTGCGCTCGGCGGAGCTCGCCGAGGACGAGCGCGACGACGCCCTCGCCCGCGCGTGGCAGGGCGCGATGTGGCGCAAGCCGCTCGCGCACGGCAGCGACGCCCCGACGCTCGCCGCCGACGCCTTCGCGGCGACGACCCGCAGCATGGGCGCGATCGGCGGCTGAGGCGGGCGCCCGGCGGTGGCGCAGATCATAGGGTGAAGCCGGTCACCTCAGGGCATCAGCCCAGGTCAGAGCCGCCGTCTCTTCCTACCATGGATGTCGTGACGACGATCTCTCCTGCACCCACCAACCGCCCATCCTCCTCGATCTCCGGCGCGTCCTCGACGACCCCGGACAACAGCGCGTCCGCGCTCCCGATCTACCGCACCGACGAGCGGTCCGCCGCCTGGAAGGCCGGCACCAAGAGCGTCCTGGGCGCGGCCGTCGGCGCCGTCGTCGGGGTCGTCGTGCTCAGCTGGTTCGGCCTCGTCCTCGGCACCGCCGTCGGCCTCGGCATCGGCATGCTGCTCGACAACCGCCCCGCCGAGCGCTGACCCGACTCTCCCCCTCCCGGCCCGCACGGCCGGGTCCCCGCCCGACATCGTCGTCGCCCGGCGGATCAGAAGAACTCACGAGAGGCGAGAAGTGGCCCCTCCCCGGCTCCGGCCGGGGGCCACTTCTCGCCTCTCGTCGTCTCGCGGGCGGTCCAGGGACGCGTCCTACAGCCCGACCCACTCCGAGACGCCGTCGTCGAAGTGCTGGCGCTTCCAGATCGGCACCTCGGCCTTGATGCGCTCGACGAGCAGCGAGCAGGCCTCGAACGCCTCCCGGCGGTGGCCCGCGGCGGCCGCCGCGACGAGCGCGACGTCGCCGATCCCCAGGCTGCCGTACCGGTGGACCGCGGCGACCCGCAGCCCCGTCTCGGCCGCCACGTCCGCGACGCAGCGCCGGATCACGGCCGTGGCGTCGGGGTGCGCCTCGTAGTCGAGCCGCGTCACGCCCCGGCCGCCGTCGACGTCGCGGACCACGCCGCGGAACGTCACGACGGCCCCGCACTCGGGACCCCCGACGGCGTCCTCGACGGCGCGCGACACGGCGTCGTCGAGGACGTCCGTCGTCACGCGGCTCGGGTCTGTGGGCGGCGCGCCGCCGTCCGTCGTCTGCGTCACAGCTCCCGCACCTCCACCTCGGTCCCGGCGGCCCACTCTGTCACGTCGGCCGGGACGTCCACGAGCACGTCCGCGCGCGCCATCGACGCGACGAGATGGGAGCCCGCTCCCCCGACGACGCGCACCGTGCCCCCCGGACCCGTCGCGCCCCGCAGGAGCTGCCGCTTGCCCGTGGGCGACGTCAGCGGCTCGGCGAGCACCGCCGTGCGCACGCGCTCGGCGCCGGGCAGCCCGGCGGCCCGCTCGAGCGGCTCGCGCAGGAACATCGCGAACGACACCTGCGCGCTCACCGGGTTGCCCGGGAAGGTGAGCACGGGCGTCCCGTCCACGGTGCCGAACCCCTGCGGCCCGCCCGGCTGCATCGCGACGGAGCGGAACGTCACGTCCGACGACGCACCGCCGCCGAGGACGTCCTTGACCACCTCGTACGCGCCCTGCGACACGCCTCCCGACGTCACGACAAGGTCCGCGACCGCCGCAGCCTCGGCGAGCACGGCGGCGAACCGCTCGGCGTCGTCGCCACAGCGGGCCGTGAGCACCACGTCGCCCCCCGCGCGCCGCACGGCGGCGCCGAGCGCGTCGGCGTTGGCGTCGAAGACCTGCCCGGGCCCCGGGGCCTCCTCCGGGCCGACGAGCTCCGACCCCGTCGACAGGACCGCGACCCGCGGCCGCGCGACGACCCGGACGCGCCCGACCCCGCACGCCGCGGCGGCCGCGAGGTGGTGCGGCGCGAGGACGGTCCCGTCGGTCAGCAGGACGTCGCCCGGGCGGACGTCGGAGCCCGCCTCGCGCACGAAGTCCCCCGCGGCCCGCGGCACCCGGACCTCGACGGGCTCCGGGTCGGTCGGCGTCGTGGAGGCCTGTCCGGCCGCCGGGTCGGTGACGCCCGCGCGCGCCGTGCCCGCGGGCGTGCGGGCGAACGTCCCGGTCGCGGTGTCCTCGACGGGCACGACGGCGTCCGCCCCCTCGGGCACGGGCGCGCCCGTCATGATGCGGGCAGCCGTGCCCGGCGCGAGCCGCGGCGGGACGCCCGGCGCCGCCGCGATCTCGGCGACCACGGCCAGCCGGACGGGCGCGTCCGCCCGCGCGTCGGCGACGTCCGCGGCGCGGACGGCGTACCCGTCCATCTGCGCGTTGCGGAACAGCGGGACGGCGACGGGCGCGACGAGGTCGCCCGCGAGGACCCGGCCGAGCGCGTCGGCGAGGTCGACGTCCTCGGTGCGGGTGCGGCGTCGGGCCGCGTCCACGAGGGGTGCGAGGAGGGCCGCGACGTCCGCGCGGTGCTCGTCGACGCTCACCCGTGCTGTTCTTGCCATGCCTCGCCCTTCCCGCTCCCCGCACGCCGACGGGCCACCCCCAGGAGCGGGCGACCCGTCGGCCGTGCGGTCGATGTCGAGGCTCAGCCTCCCACGGCCGCGGTGAGCGGACCGCGCACGAAGTACACGACGAACCCGGCCGCGACCACCCACAGCAGCGGGTGGACGTCGCGCGCCCTCCCGCACGCGGTCCGCAGCAGGACCCACGTGACGAACCCGATGCCGATGCCGTTCGCGATCGAGTACGTGAGCGGCATCGTCACGATCGTGAGGAACACCGGCAGCGTCACCGTGAAGTCGGTGAGGTCGATCTCCTTGATCTGGCCCATCATCATCGCGCCCACGACGACGAGCACCGCGCTCGCGACCTCGATCGGCACCACCGCCGTGAGCGGCGTGAGGAACATCGCGACGAGGAAGAGCCCGCCCGTGACGACCGAGGCGAGGCCCGTCCGCGCCCCCTCGCCCACGCCCGCCGCCGAGTCGACGAACACCGTGTTCGACGACGACGACGTCGCGCCGCCCACGACCGCCCCCACGCCCTCGACGACGAGCGCCGACTTGATGCGCGGGAAGTTGCCGTCCGCGTCGGCGAGGCCGCCCTGCTTGGCGAGCCCCGTCATCGTGCCCATCGCGTCGAAGAAGTTCGTGAAGAACAGCGTGAACACGAGCATCGTCGCCGCGAGCGCCCCGATCCGGTCGAACGCGCCGAACGAGAGCTGCCCGAACAGGCTGAGGTCGGGCACCGAGACGAGCGAGCTCGGCAGGGCGGGCACGGTGAGGTGCCAGCCGCCGGGGTTCGTCTCCGACGCCGGGCCGAGGTGCAGCACGGACTCGGCGACGATCGCGACGACGGTCGTCGCGACGAGCCCGATGAGCAGCCCGCCCTTGACCTTGCGCGCCACGAGGACGCCCATGGTGAGCAGCCCGACGACGAACACGAGCGTCGGGACCGAGGTGATCGACCCGCCGTCGCCGAGCTGGACCGGCGGCCCGCCCGGGGTGCGCGTGACGAACCCGGCGTCGACGAACCCGATGAACGCGATGAAGAGACCGATGCCGACCGTGATCGCCGCCTTGAGCTGGCGCGGGACGGCGTTGAAGATCGCCGACCGGGCGCCCGTCACGGCGAGCAGCACGATGAGCAGGCCGTTGACGAGCACGAGCCCCATCGCCTCGGGCCACGTGACGTCGCCGATCACGGCGACGGCGAGGAACGAGTTGATGCCCAGCCCGGCCGCGAGCGCGAACGGGAGGTTCGCGACGAGCCCGAACAGGATGGTCAGACCTCCGGCGGCGAGGCCGGTCATCGCGCCGACCTGCGCCGTCTGGAGCCACCCGCCCGCGACGTCGACGGGCGCGTTCTCGGCGCTCGTCCCGCCGAGGATGAGGGGGTTGAGGATGACGATGTACGCCATCGCGAAGAAGGTCACCAGCCCGCCGCGGAGCTCGCGCCCGGTGGTCGAGCCGCGCTCGGTGATCCGGAAGAAGCGGTCGAGCCGGCCGGTGGCCGGTCCGGTACCGCGTGCGTCGTCGTTCCCGGCGGTCTCCCGCCGCATGCCGAGGAGAGTCACGTCCTTGTGCCCTTTCCTGAGGTACCGGTCGGCCGCGCGGCCGGTCAGTACTCGACCCGGGACTCGAGGGCGCGCCAGGCGTCGAACGGCGCGGTGGCGGTGGCCGTGCGCTCGTGCACGACCTGCATGACCCGGTCGGCCGGGTCGGCGTCGAAGAAGTCGTAGAAGGCGGCGTCGTCGAAGCCGGCGCGCGCGGCGTCGTACCGGTCGGCGGCGTAGTGGACGGCGTGCACGCGCGCCCAGAGGGCGGACGCGAGGCACATGGGGCACGGCTCGCAGCTCGAGTAGAGCGTCGCGCCCGTGAGGTCGAAGGTGCCGAGCGCGGCGCACGCGCGCCGGATCGCGGTGACCTCGGCGTGCGCGGTCGGGTCGTTGTCCTGCGTGACCCGGTTGTTGCCCTCGAACACCTGCCCGTCGGCGGTGACGACGACGGCGCCGAAGGGTCCTCCGGCGTGCGCGACGCTGTCGACCGCGAGGGCGACGGCTCGGTCCAGGTGTGCGGTGTCCACGACAAGAGTGTCCATGGTGAGTCTCCACGGTTCGGGCAGCGACGCCGGATGCTCCGCCTCCGGCGTCCGGGCTCGTCGGTGAGCCGGGAGGAGGCGGCCGGCGGGCCGCTGCAGGCGAGTTGTCACGTCCGCCTGGTAGGTAGCTGCCGGTGTCGGATCGAACGTGTCGACCACCGAGCGTGTCGCTCGGCCCGGGCCCGCCGTTGGCACGCTCGACGCTAGCAGCGCGTGACGGACGCCACAAGAGTTTCGGAAGAACTTTTCCACGATATGGACGAGGTCACCGGGGGTCCTCGCCCGGAGCGCCCCCGCGAGGACTGTTGCGGAAGGATCTGCCGCCCGGAAGAGTTGTCCCAGCGCAGGTCCGACGCCCCGGGCGTCGCCCCGTCCCGACCCACCCGGAGGCCCAGTGACCGAGCCCGCTCCGCCGTCGTCCCTCCCCGTCGTCCGCGTCCCCGCCCGACCGGGCCCGCCGCTGCGCTTCCAGCTCCGCCCCGTGGCGCCGTCGCTCCGCTCGTTCCTCGCGACCGAGGCGGGCGGCGCCGTCCTGCTCCTCGCCGCCACGGTCGTCGCGCTCGTGTGGGCGAACTCCGCGTGGTCCGGCGCCTACGACGCGCTCTGGTCCACGGAGGCGGGCTGGCGCGTCGGGCCGTGGACGTTCGAGATGGACCTGCACCACTGGGTCAACGACGCCGCGATGGCCGTGTTCTTCCTCGTCATCGGCCTCGAGATCAACCGCGAGGTCACGAGCGGCGAGCTCCGCAACCGCCGCACCGTCGCCGTCCCCGCGCTGGGCGCGCTGGGCGGCCTCGCCGTGCCCGCGCTGATCTACCTCGCGTTCAACGTGGGGTCCCCCGCGCAGCACGGCTGGGGCATCGTCATGTCGACGGACACCGCGTTCCTCGTCGGCATCCTCGCGCTCTTCGGGCCGCGCTGCCCCGACCAGCTCCGGCTCTTCCTCCTCACGCTCGCCGTCGTCGACGACATCGGCGCGATCACCGTCATGGCGCTCTTCTACACCGACGACCTCTGGCTCCCGGGCCTCCTCGTCGCCGCCGTGCTCGTCGTCGTGATCCTCGTGCTGCGCTGGCTCGGCGTCTGGCGCCTCGCGCCGTACGCGCTCGCCGGGATCGCGCTGTGGGGCGCGGTCTACGCGTCGGGCGTGCACGCGACGCTCGCGGGCGTGCTCGTGGGCCTGCTCGTACCGTCGCGCTCGTCGCGGCCCGTGGACGTCGCCGTCGTGCCGAAGTACGCCAAGCGGCTCGCGCAGGAGACGACGGCGGAGCGCGAGCACCTCACCGAGCTCGCCGCGCGCGCGGCCGTGCCCACGAGCGAGCGCCTCCAGCGCGTGCTGCACCCGTGGAGCGCGTACGTCGTCGTGCCCGTCTTCGGCCTCGCGAACGCGGGCGTGCAGCTCGACGGCGAGTCGCTGCGCGCGGCGGCCACGTCGCCCGTGACGATCGGCGTCGCCGTCGCGCTGGTCGTGGGCAACGCCGTCGGCATCTTCGGGGCCGCGACCTTGGCCCTGCGCCTCGGCCTCGGCGACCTGCCGGGGCGCGTGCGGTACTCCCACCTGCTCGGCGGGGCGATCCTCGCCGGCATCGGGTTCACCATCTCGCTCTTCATCGCCGAGCTGGCGTTCGACGACGAGGCGCTCGTCGAGCAGGCCAAGATCGGCATCCTCGCGGGCTCGCTCGTCGCCGCCGTGCTCGGGTCCGTGGCGCTCCGGCTCTTCGGCGAGCGCTGGCCCCTGTGCTCGCCCGGCGCGGACGGTCCGCCGCCCGAGCTCCCGCCGCTCCCCTGGCACCCGCCCGCGACCACGTGACCGGGCGGCGCGTGGGAGCACACGGCACGGCACCGCACGGGTGAGTGGGGGCGCCGCCCGGGCGCCCGGCCCCGCGAGCGCCTACGGCCGCGCCGCGGCGGTGATCGCGGCCCGCAAGCCCTCCGCGGTGACGCGCCCGCGGTAGCGGACGCCCTCGACGAAGAGCGTCGGCGTGCCCTGCACGCCGACCGCGAGCGCGTCGGCGTAGTCGCGCTGCACCGGCGCGGCGTACTGCTGGGCCGCGTCCCCGACGACCGACGCGCCGTCGAGCCCGAGCTCCTCGGCCCGCTCGGCGAGCCCGGCCTCGCCGAGCTGGTCCTGGTGCGCGAACAGCGCAGCCTGCATCTCCCAGAACCGGCCCTGCGCGGCGGCCGCCTCGACGGCGAGCGCGGCCGACAGCGCGTGCGGGTGGATCTCGAACAGCGGGAAGTGGCGGAACACGAGCCGCACCCGGCCGCCGGAGGACTCGACGACCTGCCGCAGCACCGGGGCGGCGGCGGCGCAGTACGGGCACTCGAGGTCGCCGAACTCGACGATGGTGACAGGCGCGGCAGGGTCCCCGAGGACGTGCGCGTCGGCGGGGACGAGCTGCTCGGCCGGGACGCGGTCGGGGGTCTGCTCGCTCACGCTGCCCAGCATGGCACGGGCGCGGCGCCCGCGGTCAGGCGAGCGCGAGCGGCCGGGTCTCCTGGGCCGCGCCCGGCACGGGCTCCACGAGACGCGCGAGGTCCGGGCCCGCGCTGTCGCGCCACCAGCCGAGGTTCCGCGCGTGGCGCGCGTAGACCGACGCGGGGTCGGCGCTGAGCGTCACCGCCGTCTCGGCGAGGTAGACGGCGTCGACGGTCTCGGGCGGGGTGGGCACGCCCGCGAGGACGCGCAGCGCGCCGCGGAAGCGCGGGCGGTGGTGCAGGCGCTTGACGAGGTTGAGCGCGCCGAACAGCAGCCCGGGGCGGACGCGGCAGACGAGCTCGTCGTCCCGGTGGAGCTACGCGCGCAGCCGCTCCTCGTCGACGACGAGACCGCGCGCGACGGCTTCGCCGAGCATCCACAGCAGCGCGGTGTCCGAGAGGGCGCGCGCCCGCGCGCCGCCGCCGACGTCGCTGTGCCCGCCGGGGAACCAGACCTGCTTGACCCGGGGCGCCATGGCCACGGGCACGTCCCAGAGGCACGGCTCGAAGGTGATGCGGCGGTCGTCGATGGCGAGCGCCTGGCGGGCGCACCGCACGTCGGTCGACAGGCGCAGGTCGTGGAACCGGCTCCGGCGGCGCGACAGGCCCGGCACGCCGAGCGCGCCGACCGTGTCGAACACCCCGAGGAACGCGACCGGCACGTGGTCGTGGCAGTACGCGGCGCGGAACGTGCGGGCACGGTCGGCGCGGCGGGCGGGGTCGCGGTCGCGATAGACCTCCTCTGCCTCGCACAGGTGGTCGCGCGCGAGCGCGTCCTGGGTGAGCAGGCCGACGGTCGCGACCATCCCGACCACGCTGCGCGCGGTGTACGCCCCGCGGCTGAACCCGAACACGTAGATCTCGTCGCCGGGCTCGTAGTTGAGCGCGAGGTGGCGGTACCCCGCGACGACGTTGCGCGTCAGGCCGTAGCCGAACGCCCCGCCGAGGAGCCGGTCGACGAGGTAGCCCTGCGCCCCGACGCCCTCGACGGAGAACACCATCTGCTGGACGCCGTCCGGTCCGATCCCGGTGCGGACCGAGCGCGCGATCTTCTCGATGTTCGACACGCTCGCGTTCACCGGCGAGTTCCACGTGCCGTCGCAGCACAGCACCAGCCGCTTCATGGTCCCTCCCCGATCCGCCCCCGGCGGCGCGTCGGGGACACCATCTGGGGAGGGTCGTCGCGCCCCGGCTGATGCACGACGGCGCCTGCCGACGCACGGACCGGTCGGGGTTCGTGAGCAAGCCGTGAGCGTGTCCGTGCGCACCCCCGGATCCGTCCGGGAGGGCCGTCGTCGTGCCGTAGGTTCTGGCGGTGTGACCGCCACGAGCACCGCCCCGCCCGCCGGCCCCGCGGACCACCCGCCGGGCGGCCGGGAGCGTCGGCACGCGCGCGCTCAGCGTCGGCACCGGGCTGCGTGGATCGCGGCCGTCGTGGCGCTCGTGCTCGTGCTGGGCGGGGGCGGCGGCGCGTTCGCCTGGTACCGGGACACCGAGTACGACGCGCTGGCCGACCGGGCCGCGACCGCCGAGGACCTGCTCGCGGCGTCGGACGGGAAGGTCGCGGACCCGGCGGTGCGGACCGCGCTGACGACCGAGGTGGACGACGCCCGCGCCCTGCTCGCGGCGCCGTTCCTCGACCGGATGACCACGGGCACGGACGCGGCGGACCGGTCGCTCGTGTCGGCCTCGGACGCCGTGCACGCCTCGATGCTCGACCACGCGCGCGACGAGGTGACCGCGGCGCGCGCGAGCCTCGCGACCGCCCGCGAGCTCGGCGAGAAGATCTACGCCGCCACGGAGGGGCTCGGTGCCGACGAGGCGGTCCGCGCCCGGCTGCGCGACGCGCTGGACACCGCGGCCGCGGCCGACGCCGCCGCCGACGCGGGGCTCGCGGGCGACGACCTCTCGACGCTCGAGCAGGCGGTGCTCGACCTGGGCGCGGGCCTCGGGGTCGTGAGCGCGTCGACCGAGGAGACGTCGGTCGCGCAGGACGCCGTCTCGTGCCCGGCACCGGACCAGGTGTGGGACCCCGACAGCGGCCGCGTGCCCGACTCCGCCCTCGCGCCGATCCCGTGGTCCCCCACCGACCGTGTGCGCGCCGACGTGCTGGACGGGCTCGTCGCCCTCGACGCCGCGTACGTCGAGCGGTTCGGCGTGCACCTGACGGTCAACTCCTCCTACCGGACGTTCGAGGAGCAGCAGGGCCTGTACGACCCGTCGTCGCCCATCGCGGCGCCGCCCGGGTGCTCGAACCACGGGCTGGGGTTCGCCGTCGACCTGGGCGGCGGCGTCCAGGCGTTCGGCACCCCGCAGTACGAGTGGCTCAAGCAGCACGCCGAGACCTACGGCTGGACGCACCCCGACTTCGCCGAGCCCGACGGGCGCGTGCCCGAGCCCTGGCACTGGGAGTCCGTGCTGGCACGCGCGGACGGCTGAGCCCGCCGCCGGTCGCGCCGGGGACCCCGGGAGCGCCGGGGCGCGTCCTCAGGAGGCGTGCGCCCGCTCGACGTCGACGTGCGTGACGTCGCCCGGCGTGGGGCCGTCGCGCAGCCAGGCGACGAGGCGGTCGACGGCATCCGGCGCCCCGGACGCGACGACCTCGACGGTGCCGTCGGGCCGGTTGGTCGCGGTGCCGTCGAGGCCGAGCCTGGCGAGCCGCTCGCGCGTCGCCCAGCGGAAGCCGACGCCCTGCACGCGCCCGTGCACGCGCGCTCGCACGGCGGCGTCCGCGGCACCGGGCGCCGCGCCCTCCCCCGGGCGCGTCACTGGTGCACGTGCGCCGGGGCGCCCGTCGACGACGCGATGTCCGACTCGGCGTCGTCCAGCAGCCGGTCCGCGAGCCGGCGCAGCGCCCGCCCGACGGCGATCTCGTCGCCGATGAGCGGGACGTCGCGGTCGTGCGGGTCGCGCCGCGCCCGCCCGACGGTCCGCACGTGCTCCGGCGTCTCCGCGACGAGGACCGCCTCCGCCGTCGTCCGGCCCTCCGACTCGACGACGCTCACCTGCACGCGCCACACCTTCGTGGTGTCCGTGCCGTCGCCCGTCTCCGCTCCCGGGACGTGCTCGACGTAGCTGTCCGACCCCGGGTAGACGAGGGTCCGCTCGCCCGTGTCGGCCCACTCGACGAGGTACGGCGGCGAGCCGTCCTCGTGCCGCAGCTCGACCACGACCCCGTCGCGCACCGCCCCGCCGACGACGCCCGAGGCGGTCACGATCCTGTCCCCGACCGATGCCCTCATGGCTCCTCCTCGTGCCGCACCGTCCTCCCATCATGCGACCGCGGGGAGTGCGCTGCACCCCCGGTCTCAGCGAGTCCGGGCGCCGAGCTGGTCCCGCAGCGCCGCGGGGTCGTGCACCGGGAGCCGGCACACGAAGTCCGCGCAGAGGTAGGCGCCCGGCCCGCGGTCGGCGAGCAGGGCGACGCCGTCGGCGGCGAGGGTCGCGGCGGCGTCGGGCGTCGCGGCGAGCAGCAGCGCGCCCGGGTGGTACCAGTCGCGCGCGGCGGCGAGGAACCCCTCGCGCCGGTCGGCGTCGGCGACGACCACGAGCTGGTGGGGCGGCTCCGCGAGCCCGACGGCGACGCGCAGCACCCCCGCCGCGCCGAGCGGGTGCTCGCTCGCCGCGGCGGCCGCGGCGGCGTGCGCGAGCGCCGCGTCCCGGTACCGCGGCTCGCCCGTCGCGAGGTGGGCGAGCAGAGCGGCCCGGGCGGCCGCCGTCGTGCCCGAGGGCACCGCGCCCTCCGACGGGTCGGCCGCCGCACCGGCGGCCAGCCCCAGGTCGGTGAGCACCGGGTCCGTGCCCTGCGGGGGCGTGAGGTCGCCGTCCGGGCCGACCGTCGCGTCGACGAGGCGCAGGCCCTCGCGCACGTACCGCGCCTCCCCGGTCAGGCCCCCGAGCACGAGGAGCGCCGTCGCGAGCGCGCCGTGGTCCTCCAGCGTCGCGACGGCGTCCGAGGCGACGCCGCCCTCCGACGCGCGCACGAGCGACCCGTCGGCCCGGACGTGGGTCGCGAGCAGCCGGTCGGCGGCCGCGCGCGCGGCGTCCGTGAGGTCGGGCAGGCCGAGGTGGTGCCCGGCGCGGGCGAGCGCCTCGATCGCGAGCCCGTTCCACCCGGTGAGCACCTTCGTGTCGAGCGGGGGCGGCTCGTGGTGCGCGCGCTCGCCCGGCGGGAGCAGGTAGTACCCGCCCTCGACGCGCTCGCCGTCGACGACGGACTCCGAGTCCTGCGCGCTCGCGAAGGCGCCGTCGGCCAGGCGCAGCACGCGCAGGAGGAAGCGCCCGACGTCGCCCGCCACCTCCGCCGTGGCCTCGCCCGGGTCGGGCGTGCCGGGCGCCTCGGCGGGAGTGCGCAGCGGTCCGTCCACGGGCCCGGTCCGGCGCAGCACCGCGAGCGTCGTCGCGGCCGAGAGCAGCTGCGCGTTGTCGTAGAGCATCCGCTCGTAGTGCGGCTCCGACCAGTCCGGCCGGGTCGCGTACCGGAAGAAGCCGCCGTCGACGTCGCGCAGCGGGCTCGCCGCCATCGCGTCGACCGTGCGCCCCGCCAGGACGAGCGCGCGCCGCGCGACCTCCGGGTCGACGACGGACGACGCCGCGACGTCGAGCAGGAGCTCGAGCGTCGGGGCGACGGGGAACTTGGGGGCGCCCCCGAAGCCGCCGTGCACGCGGTCCTCCGCCGCCTCCAGCCGCTCGACGACCCGGCGGGCGTGCTCGGCCAGGTCCGCGACCGGCCCGGCGTCCGCGCCGGCGGACGCCCCCGAGCCGTCGACCGCCGTCGCGGCCGCGCGCGGCACGCCCGTCCTCCGGCCCGCCGCCGCGTCGCGCAGCGCCGCGCGGATCGCGTCCCCCGTCTCGACCGCCTGGTCGCGCCGCTGCTCCCAGGCCTGCGCGACGGCGTCGAGCACGTCCCGGAACGCGGGTCGCCCGGCGACGGGGACGGGCGGCCAGTACGTGCCCGCGTAGAACGGGGCGCCGTCGGGCGTGGTGAACACCGTGAGCGGCCACCCCAGGTCCGGGGTGAACGCGCTCGCCGCGGCGAGGAGGCTCGCGTCGACGTCGGGGTGCTCCTCGCGGTCGACCTTCACCGCGACGAACCCGCGCGCGAGGAGCGCACCGATGTCCGGGTCCGAGAAGCTCTCGCGCGCCATGACGTGGCACCAGTGGCACGTGGCGTACCCGACCGAGACCATGACCGGCACGTCCCGGCGGCGCGCCTCCGCGAACGCCTCGGCGCCCCACGGGTACCAGTCGACCGGGTTGCCGGCGTGCTGGCGCAGGTACGGGCTCACGGCGGCGGCGAGACGGTTGACCATGACGTCCAGCCTCCCAGGTCGACGCGCCGCTCGCGGCCCGGGCCGTCGGAGTTGTCTGCTCCGTCCCGGAGCGGCGCGCTTGTAACGTTGCGCCCATGCCCGGCCCCGAGCAGCCCGCCCTCGCGGTGGCGACCGACGTCCCCGTCCGACCTGCCGCCGATCCGGACGCCGGGCCGGGCCCCGCGCCGCTGCCCCGCCGGCCCGTCCGCCAGGTGCCGGCGAGCGGTGACCGCAAGGGCCCGTTCACCCTCGGCGACGTGCTCGGGCACGGCGGGTTCGCGCACGTCTACCGCGCGACGGACGCGGACGGCGCGGAGGTCGCCGTGAAGGTGCTCACGGGTCTCCAAGAGGGTTCCCGCGAGCGCTTCGCGCAGGAGGCGAGGCTGCTGGAGGCCGTGGGCGGGCGCGGCTTCCCCGCGTTCGTGCGCTCGGGCCTGGACGACGACCAGCCGTGGTTCGCCATGGAGCTGGTCCCCGGCACCACGCTGCGCGAGCAGGTCCGCGCGTCGGGCCCGCTGGACGGACGCCAGGCGCTGCGGCTGGCCTCGCACGTCGCGGAGGCCCTGCTCGTGCTGCAGGAGCAGCACTGCGTGCACCGCGACCTGAAGCCCGCCAACATCATGGTCGACGGCGACCGGGCGGTCCTCATCGACCTTGGCATCGCCAAGCTGTTCGACACGGCGACGTCCACCCAACCCGTCGGGACGCTCGCGTACATGGCGCCGGAGCTGTTCGCCCGCCGCGTGCACCCCCGCTCGGACGTGTACGCGCTCGGCCTGCTCCTGATCTTCGCCACCACGGGGGTCGTGCCGGCGGACCTCAACTTCCTCGGCCGCGACCTCGAGGCCGCCGACCTCGTGCGGGAGGTCCCGGACGACCTGGTCGGGGTGCCGGCCGGGACGGAACCGGCCCCGTCCCCGGCCGAGCTGCCCGAGATCGACCCCCACCTGCAGGACCTCATCCTGTCGGCGACCCGCTACCAGCCGAACCACCGCCCCGCGCTCGAGAGCGTCGTCGCGGTGCTGCGCGCCCGGCTCGCCGGGGATTCCCCCGACGACACCCTGCTCCTCACGTCACGGATCGTGGCCGACGGCGCCACCGCGGCCGAGCGCGCGCTGGGCCCCGTCGCCGGGCTGGCCGCCGCCACCGGCGCACCCGTCCGGGCCGAGCGGGCGACGGAGGTCTCGCCGGTCGGCAGGGCGGCCGGCGCGGCCCGCGTCCGGGAGCCGTGGCACGCCCTGGTCTACGACGCGACGCTGATGAGCGTGCTGGCCGAGGTGCACGGCGACGGGTTCGACGGCGCGGCCGCCGAGGTCATCGCGGACCACGTCGCGAGCATCGGCGCGCACGTGGCCGACGGCCGGACCCCGGCGGAGCTCAAGGACTGGCTCTGGCAGGCGATGCGGTGGCAGGCCGCGGCACCGCCCGCGGGCCACGCCGACACCCTGCGCGGGTGGCGCGAGTACCGTCGCCCGACGCACCCGATGCTCCCCGTGCCGGGCTCCGGCGCCGAGCCCGTGGCCCGGGGCTCGCGGTCGCGGACCGACGGCCCCGTCCCGGTGCCGGCGTCCGGCTCCCCGGACCCGCGTCCCTGGCCGGTGCCCGTGCAGCGGGTCTCCACGCTGGGCCGCGGTCCGTCGGCGCGACCCCGGCCGGAGCCGGCTCCGGCTGCGGCTGCGGCTGCGGTCGGACGGACCCGCGTCATGGACTCCCCCGACCTCGTCGCCACGCAGGTCGGCCGGCCGGTCCCGCCGTCGGTCCCGCCGCGCCGGAGCCCCGTCCAGCACCTCGGCCCGACGCCGTCGTCGCCCTCCGCGCGTCCGGGGTCCGCCCGGCCACGGATCGTCGGTGCGGCGGTCACGAGCACCCCGGCCCCGCGCGCCGTCGGCCCGTCCGCGGCCGCGACGGCGCCGCACCAGGAGGCGGCCTCGGCGTCGGCCACGCGGTCCGCACGGCCCGCCCGACCTGCCGCGTCGTCGTCCCAGGACCGTTCCCGGGTCGGCGGCGCGCTCCTGCGGGCTCTTCCGCGCGTCCTCGCGGTCCTGGCGGTCCTGCGCACGCTGTGGCTCGTCCCCGACGGCGCGGCCCGCCAGAGCCAACCGTTCGTCCCCCTGCCGCCACAGCTCCTGGAGACCCTGCGCGTCTCGGTCGACCTGGCCCCGCTCGTCGACGGTCCCGTGCTCGCCCTGGCCGCGCTCGCGGTGGCCGTGGTGCTGCGTGTCGCCGGGCAGCGCACGTGGACGTGGCCGTACGTCCTCGTCGCCTGCGCGTCGGTCGCTGCCACGGTCGTGCTCGTGCTGCGAGGCTGACCGGGGTCCGGGCCGGGTCGGGCGTTGCTCGGCGCGGTCCCGAGGGCGCGGTCAGACGTGCAGACGGCGCAGGAACGCGCGGGTCCGCTCGCGCTGCGGGTCGCCGAGCACCTGCTCGGGCGTGCCGCGCTCGTGGACGCGACCCTCGTGGAGGAAGCAGACCTCGTCGGCGACGCGGCGCGCGAACCCCATCTCGTGCGTCGCGACGAGCATCGTGCGGCCCTCCGCGCGCAGCTCGGCGAGCAGGTCGAGCACCTCGCCCACGAGCTCGGGGTCGAGCGCGGACGTCACCTCGTCGAGCAGGAGCAGCTCGGGGCCGTTGACGAGGGCGCGCGCGATCGCCGCCCGCTGCTGCTCGCCGCCCGAAAGCTGGTCGGGATAGGACGTCACCTTGTGCCCGAGCCCGACGCGACCCAGCATCTCGACCGCTGCCGCCTCGGCCTCGTCGCGCGAGCGCCGGTGCACGAGCCGGGGTGCGAGGGTCACGTTGTCGAGCACCGTGAGGTGCGGGAAGAGGTTGTACGCCTGGAAGACCATGCCCATGCGCGCCCGCACGCGGTTCGCGTCGAGGCGCGGGTCGGCGACGTCCTCGCCGTCGAGCAGGATCTGGCCGTCGTCGACCTCGTCGAGCAGGTTGACGACGCGCAGCAGCGTCGACTTGCCCGAGCCGGACGACCCGACGAGCACGACGCACCGGTGGGCGTCGACGTCGAGGTCGATGCCGTCGAGCACGACCCGCCGCCCGCCCGGGGCGCCCGCAGCCGGGTACGTCTTGCGCACGCCCCGCAGGGACAGCAGGTGACGCGCGTCCTGGGGGATCGCGCCGGACGTCGCGGACGCGCTCATCGGATGTCCCCCGCTCCGCTCACCGTCGCGAGCGACCGGCCCCAGCCGCGGCGCGCCTGGTACGCGTCGACCGCGCGCGTCAGCGGGAACGACACGAGGAAGAACAGGATCCCCGCGACGACGTAGGGCGTGAAGTTGTAGCTGCCCGTCGTCGCGATCTGCGCGGCGCGGATCGCGTCGACGGCGCCGAGGACGGAGATGAGGCCCGAGTCCTTCTGCAGCGAGACGAGGTTGTTCGCGAGCGGCGCGGTGACGTTGCGCACCGCCTGCGGCAGCACGACGCGCCGCGTCGTCTGCGCGCGCGTGAGGCCGAGCGAGCGCGCCGCCGCGACCTGCGACGGGTGCACCGACTCGATGCCCGCGCGGAACACCTCCGCGAGGTACGCGGTGTACGTGAGGACGATCGCGAGCGCGCCGAGGAACGCGCCCGACGTCGGCAGCCACTCCAGCCGCAACGCCGGCAGCCCGAACCCGACGAGCAGCAGCACGAGCAGGAGCGGCACGCCGCGGAACAGGTCGACGTACACCGTCGCGAACGCGCGCAGCGGGAACAGCGCCGGGATACGGCTCGTGCGCGCGACCGCGAGGCCGAGCCCGAGCACCGTGCCGACGACGCCCGCGACGACCCACACGCGCAGGTTGAGCCACAGGCCCTCGAGGATCGCGGGCAGCGACTCCCACGCCATCGCCGGATCGAAGAACGCGGTCCGCGCGCGCTCCCAGCCCGGTGCGTTCACGACGACGAGCACGACCGCCGCGACGACGAGCACCGTGCTCACGAGCGCGACCAGGAGCGAGCGCCGCCGCTGCGCACGCCGGAACGCAGCCCGGTCGAGCGCGAGCGGCGACGGCGACCACGCGGCGGCCGGAACGGCGTCGGGCGACCCGACGCCTCCGGGCGGGCGCGCGTCGTCGGGCACGGTCATGGCCGGGTCACTGGATGACGGGGATGTCGTCCGACTTGAGCCACGTCGTGCGCAGCTCGGCGAGCGTGCCGTCCGCCTCCAGGTCGTCGACGGCCTGCGACACGCAGTCCGTGAGCTCCGAGCCGAGGTCCAGCACGAGGCCGTACTGCTCGACGACGCCCTCGTCCGGCAGGGTGCCGATGACGACGGAGTCCGGGAAGTACTCGGTCGAGGCGGCGACCCCCTGGTCGACGTCCATGACCATCGCGTCGATCGTTCCGGACTGCAGCGCCTGCATGCCGTCGCCCGCAGCGCTGTACGGCGAGATGTCGGCGTCCTCGCCCCACGCGGCCTCCGCGAGCGTGAGGCTGGTCTGGGCGGCGGTGACCCCGATGCGCGCGCCGTCGAGCTCGGCCAGCGTCGTCGCGCCCGCGTACGGGCCGTCCTCCATGACGATGACGCCCTGGCGCGTCGTGAGGTACGGGCTCGAGAAGTCGACGGCCTGCTTGCGCTCGTCCGTGATCGACGTCTGGTACGCCGCCACGTCGAACGGCTTCACGGCCGGGCTGATGATCTGCTCGAACGTCACCGTCTCCCACACCACGTCGTCCGCCGCGTAGCCCAGGCGGTCCGCGACGGCGTAGATCAGAGCCGACTCGAAGCCCTCGCCCGAGTCCTGCTCCCCCACGTACCACGGGGAGTACGGCTCGCCCGCACCGACGGTCAGCACGCCGTCGGTGAGCGTCGGGAGCGCACCGGGCTCGCACTGCGCGTCGCCCGACGCGCTCTCGCTCGGGCTCGCGGCGTCGCCGCCGTCGTCGGCACCCGACGAACAGGCCGCCAGCGTGAGCGCGGCGACCGCCGTGACGGCGGTTAGGACGGCGGGACGGGGACGCAGACGGCGCATGGTGACCTTCCGGGTGTCGGGCGCCCGCGGGAGTGGTGGGCGCCGGCCACTGACGATAACGCCGGGCCGTGGGCCGGGCTTCCCCCGCCCGCGCCTCGGCCGGGTGGGGCGCGTCACAGCACGAGGACACCCGCCGCGCACGGGACAAAGCGAGAGGCCCTCGGTCAGCATTTCTGCTGACCGAGGGCCTCTCAGGAGTAGCGGGGGCAGGATTTGAACCTGCGACCTCTGGGTTATGAGCCCAGCGAGCTACCGAGCTGCTCCACCCCGCGTCGGTGATCACTACTCTACGTGAGGTTCCGGACCAGGCCAAATCGGGTGGACGAGACGTGGGTCACGCCAGGACCTCGACCCCGAAGCCGAACTCGCGGACAGCCCCCGGCTCGAGCCGCACGTCGGCGGCGCAGTCGGGACGGTTGAACGCGTCGGTCAGGGTCTCCACCGGCTCGACCGCGATGGCGGCGCGGCCCCGCCGCGCCAGACCGTCGCCCGTGTAGACGTGCACGAGGCCACGCTCCTGCCAGACGGCGAGCCCCTGCCCCGTGGCGGGGTCGCGCACGACCGTGCGCGCGCGGCCGTCGGCGTCGGCCCGGAGGTCGGCGAACGCGTGGTCGAGGCTCGTGCCCGCGAGCGGGAGCGGACCGACGCCGTCGATCGCCCCGAACGCGGCCTCCCCCGCGAGCGGGAGCATCCCGCCGTCGGTCACGACGGCGCGACGGGCCGGCACCGTGAGCTCCAACGCGTCGACCGTGCCGTGCCCGGGGACCCGGAGGTAGGGGTGCCAGCCGAGCGAGACGGGGGCCGCCGTCGTCCCGACGTTGCGGGCGCACAGCGTGACGTCGAGGGAGCCGGCGCCGAGGACGTACCGGACCTCCAGCACGAGCGCGAACGGGTAGCCCGCGTGCGCGTCGGCGTGGACGACCGTCCGGAGCGTCACGGACTCCCGCTCCGCCCCGTCGGCGGCCGCCGTGTCGCGCGCGGCGACCCCGCCCTCCCCCGCGTCCTCGACGACCGTCCAGTCGAGCGTGCGCGCGAACCCGTGCATGGTGAGCGGCTCCCAGGGGAGCACCGGGGGCACGTGGTGCCGGACGCCGTCGAACACGTACTCCCCGCCCGCGAGGCGGTTGACGAACGGCGCCATGAGCGCCGACCGCGCGGCGTCGTGCGCGGCGACCTCCGCCTCGTCGGCGTACCCGTCGACGAGGTCCTCGACGCGCTTGACGCCGTCGGCGCCGCGCCAGGGGGCGCGCCACGCGAGGACGGCGGCGCCACGCAGCGTGACCACGAGCTCGGCGCCGGAGGTGTGGTGCAGCCGCACCGCCGGCACGGTCGTGGTCTCGTCGCTCGCCGCGCTGAAAGCGTTGCTGCAAACCGTTGCAGAAGTCACGAGGAGCGATCCTCCCGCCCGGGGCGAGAAATGACAACTCCGTCCCGGACGGCCGCAGACGACGGACGGGCGGGGACACCCGCTGGTGTCCCCGCCCGTCCGTGGCGCTGCGTCGCTCGCGCGACCGGTGCGTCAGCCCGCCGACGACTCGGTGTCGAGCGCCTGCTCGGCCGCGAGGGCCGACTCGAGCGCCTGCTGCAAGCGGTCCTGCGCCTCGCCGTAGGCCGCGAAGTCGCCCTCGGCGAGCGCCGCCTGGCCGTCCTCGATGGCCTGCTGCGCCTGGCGCAGCGCCTGGTCGAGCTCGGCGCGCGCGCCGCCGTCGACCGTGCCGCCGTCGGCCGGCGGGGCCGGCTCCTCGGTCGCCGGGGGCTCGGTGCCGGGGTCGGTCGTGCCCGGGTCGGTCGTGCCCGCGTCCGGCGACTCGCCGTCGGCCGGCTGGTCCGGGACCTCGGTCTCGACGCCGCCGTCCGCGTCACCGGCGTTCGCGCCGGAGTCGCCGCCGAACACCTGGTCCAGCGCCTCGTCGAGCGTGTCGGCGAAGCCGATCTCGTCACCGAAGGAGACGAGCACCTTGCGCAGCAGCGGGAACCGCGTGCCCTCGGTCGACTGCACGTACACCGGCTGGACGTAGAGCAGGCCGCCACCGACCGGCAGCGTCAGCAGGTTGCCGTTGATGACCGTCGAGTCACCGCGGCGCAGCGCCAGCAGGCCGTCGGCCGCCGTGGGGTCGGTGTTGAAGTTGTTCTGCACCTGGCCCGGTCCGGGCACCGTCGCGTTGCGCGGCAGCTCGAGGAGCCGCAGCGTGCCGTAGTCCTCCGACCGCACGCCGGCCTCGCTGCCCGGTTCCGCGTCCACCGCGAGGAAGCCGGTGAGGATGTTGCGGTCCGAGCCACCGCCCGGGATGTACGTCGACATGAGCGAGAAGGTCGGCGCCTCCTGGCTCGGCATCTGCAGCGTGAGGTAGTACGGCGGCTGGAGCGGCTTGTTGTTCCCGCTCGCCGTCGGGTCCTCCGGGCTGCGCCAGAAGTCCTGGCCCGAGAAGAACTCGTTCGCGTCGTCCACGTGGTAGCTCGCGAGGAGCGTGCGCTGCACCTTGAACAGGTCCTCGGGGTAGCGCAGGTGGCTCATGAGGTCGCCCGAGATCTCGGACAGCGGCTGCACGGAGCTCGGGAAGACGTTCGACCACGCCTGGAGGACCGGGTCCTCCGTGTCCCACGCGTAGAGGTCGACGGAGCCGTCGTACGCGTCGACCGTCGCCTTGACCGAGTTGCGGATGTAGTTCACCTGCTGCGGGGCGAGCGCCTCGACCGAGTTGGCCGCGACGAGCGAGTCGCGCGTCGAGTCCTCGAGCGACTCGGACGTGGAGTACGGGTAGGCGTTCGACGTCGTGTAGCCGTCCACGATCCACTTCACGCGACCGTCGACGACCGCCGGGTACACGCGCCCGTCGAGCGTGAGGTACGGCGCGACCTTCGCGACGCGGTCGCGCGGGCTGCGGTCGTAGAGGATCTGCGACTCGTCCGTCACGCGGTCGGAGAACAGGATCTGCTCGGACCCGAACTTCAGGGCGTAGAGCACCTTGTTGACGAACGACCCGACGCTCGGCCCGGCCGCGACCTCGTCCGTGGGGAACGTGTTGTTGACCTGGCCGCCCGCGTCGTCCACGGGGTAGTCGAGCTCCCACGGCTCACGACCCTCGGGCGCGCCGACGATCGAGTACTCGGGCGCCTCGGGCGAGAAGTAGATGCGCGGCTCGTAGCCGCCGGCGTCCGTGAACGCACCCGTCGACGGGATCGAGCCCTCGTAGAACGCCGGGCGGCCGTCGGGGCCGATCTGGTTGCCGTACGCCGCCACGACGCCGAAGCCGTGCGTGTAGACGGTGTGGTCGTTGACCCAGTTGCGCTGGTCGGCGCCGAGTCCGTCCTGGTTGAGCTCGCGCACGGCGATGACGGTGTCGCGGCTCTCGTCGTCGATCGTGTAGCGGTCCACCGACAGCGAGCTCGAGAACTGGTAGTACTGCTTGTTCTGCTGGAGCTGGCTGAACGACGGGCTGACGATCTCCGGGTCCAGGAGGCGGATCGACGCCGTCGTGTCCGCGTCCTCGCGCAGCGCGCCGGCCTCGGCCTCGGTCTTGGCGTTGTACTGCTCGGTCTCGACGTTGTCGATGCCGTAGGCAGCCTTCGTCGCGTCGATGTTGCGCTGGATGTACTCCTCCTCGAAGTCCTGCGCGTTCGGCGTGACCTGGAAGCGCTGGACGACGGCCGGGTAGATCCCGCCGATCGCGATGGCGGAGACCACCATGAGGCCCACCCCGATGGCGGGCAGGCGCCAGTTGCCGCGCACCGCGGTCACCACGAACAGGGCCGCGACGAAGAGCGCGACGACCGTGAGGATCGCCTTGGACGGGATCACCGCGTGCACGTCCGCGTACGACGCGCCGTCGAACTTCGCGCCGCCCGACGTGAGGATCGAGTACCGGTCGAGCCAGTAGTTCGCGCCGATGAGGACGAGCAGCAGCGCCGCGATCACCGAGAGCTGGACACGCGCGGCGGTCGTCGTGCGCGGGCCCGCGTCGGAGCCGCCGCCGATCCGCAGGCCGCCGTAGAGGTAGTGCGTCGCGACCGCGGCGATGCCCGCGATGATGACGACCGCCATGAGGAAGCTCACGACGAACCGGAGGGCGGGCAGCGTGAAGACGTAGAAGGACAGGTCGATGCCCCACTGCGGGTCCGTCGTGCCGAACGGGACCGAGTTCAGCGCGAGGAGGACCGTCTGCCACTGCGAGGACGCCGCCGCGCCGGCGAAGAAGCCGACGAGCGCCGGGGCCACGATCATGACGACCTTGCGCAGCGGCTCGATCGCCTCGCGGTACTGGTCGAGGGTCGCCTGCTCGGGGGTGGACGGCGCGTAGATGGGCCGCGACCGGTACGCGAGCGAGAACGACAGGAAGACGAGCCCGCCCATGACGAGGAAGCCCGCGACGAACAGCGCGATGCGCGTGCCCCACTGGGTCCACAGGACGTTCGCGAAGTCGAGCTGCTGGAACCACAGCACCTCGGTCCAGAACTGGGCGAGCAGGAGCAGGAGGACGACGAGGGCGCCGACGACGGCGATCGCGATCCCGATCGGGCTCCGGCGCCGGGCGGGCCGCCCCCCGGAGGACGGCCGGCGGGGCGCTGCGGCGAATGACACGGTGGGTATACCTCTTCGGTCGTGGCTCGGGCGTGCACCGGGGTCAACGCCCGGTCCTCCCCCAAGGTTCCCACGGTCCGGCGCCTCGTGGGGGACGGCCGGCACCCGGCCCGCGGCGGCGCGGGGCGGCGCCGATGAGGGACGATGGGGTCATGCCCCAGCCTGACGACGCCGCCCCCGGTCCCGACGCCACCACCCCCGCGCCCGGACCCGACGCCGGTCCCGACCCGGTCGCGCCCGGCGGCCCCACCCCGCAGCACGCCCTCGCGCTCGCGGTGCACGAGATCGAGTCGCACGCGGCCGACGCGGGCTGGGACGTCCCGCCCCGGCTGTTCGCGCTCGTCGGGACCGCGGGCGCCCTCGGCGCCGACCCGACGCTCGCCGACCGGCTCCCGCCCGACGTCGTGGCCGCGGCCGAGGCGGACCCGCACCACCTGCTGTCGATCGAGCAGGAGGGCTTCGCCGTGGACGGCGACCTCGAGGACGGGCTCGCCCGCGTCGCGTGGCCGGCGACGGTCGACGGCGCCGCGCTCGTCGTCGAGCGGATCGTGCTGCCGCCGGCCGCCGAGGAGGGCGTCCCCGACGACCCGGACGCCGCGCTCGACTACCTCACGAACCACCCTGACCGGCAGGACGTGCGCCTCGCCGTCGGCGTGCTGCGCGACGGCACCACGTGGTGCGCCGTCCGCTCGCGCGCCCACGACTCGGCGACGGACGTCGCGGGCGGACCGGACCTCGTGCCGGGGCTGGTCGAGGCGCTGCGCGCGACGCTCGAGGACTGACGGCGCGCGGCGTCGTCAGCCGCGCGCCTCGCACGTGGGCAGCGAGTCGCCCTCGCCCGCGCCGATGGCCTCCATCGCCGCGCGCGCGTCGGCGAGCGTGGAGACCGCCGCCACGTGCAGGCCGTCGGGCACGTTCCCCACGACCTCGGGGCAGTTGGCCTGCGGGGCGAGGAACCACGTCGCGCCGTCGCGCAGCGCGCCGTAGAGCTTCTGCTGGATGCCGCCGATCGGCCCCACGTCGCCCTCGACGCTCATGGTGCCCGTGCCCGCGATGACGACGCCGTTCGCCTCGTCCTCGGGCGTGAGCTGGTCGACGATCCCGAGCGCGAACATCGTGCCCGCGCTCGGGCCGCCGATGTCCTCGATCTGGATCTCGACGTCGACGGGGAAGTCGAACGCGGGGTCGATGAACACACCGAGCAGCGCGGTGTCGCCGCCGTCGGTCGTCGCGACCGTGAGGTCCGTCTCCGCGCCGTCGCGCTGCACGCGCAGCGTCACGTCGTCGCCCGGGTCGACCGCGGCCAGCCCGTCGATGAGGTCCTGGTACGTCCGCACGGGCGCGCCGTCGAGCGCGACGATGACGTCGCCCGGCTCGACGACGCCGTCGGACCCGCTGTCCGGCACCGTCCCCTCGACCGTGAGCGTCGCGGGCACGTCGTACCCCAGCTCGGTGAGGGCGGCGACCGTCGCGTTCTCCTGCGAGCTGATCATCTCGGCCTGGCCCTGCTGCTCGGTCTCCTCCTTGGTGCGGCCCGTCGGGAAGACCTCCTCGACCGGGCGCACGCTGCGCGACCGGTCGAACCAGCCCTGCACCACCTGGCCGAGGTTCACCGGGTAGCCCGGGCCGCCGGCGACGGACACGGTCGTCAGGAGCAGCTCGCCCGTCGAGTCGTACGTCTCGGCGCCCGTGATCGAGATGAGGGGCGTGCCGTCCTGCTGGCCGAGCGTGTCCTCCGTCGGGCCCGGCGACCGCACCGCGTACGGCGCGGGCAGGATCGCGAGGCCCGCGACGAGCAGCGTCGTCGCGAGCAGGGAGATGCCGAACGTCAGCGACCGCCGGGTCACGGGCGGCGGGTCGTGCTCGTCCTCGGTGAGGAGGGCGTCGAAGGAGGGGGCGTCGCTCACCGGGACATCATCCCCGAGGTTGCTGGGATCTCCCTGCCGACGGCGGGGACACCGCCCGGGAGCCGCCCCTACGGGCGGCGCGAGCGGGCCTGCCGCCAGACGGCGGCCGTGCCCAGGACCGCGACGGCCGCCCCGGCCGCGCCGAGCGCCGCGGCGTCCCGGCCGCCGAACCGGCGGCCCCCGACACCCGTGCGGCCGCGCACCTCGGCCAGGAGCACCTCGAGCGCCGCGGCGCCCGACCACTCCGGGCGCCACCCGGCGTCGTGCAGGCGCCGCGCCGAGACCGACCACGGGTGCACGACGAACGCGAGGTCGTTCGCCGGGGACGGGAGCGCACCGACCCGGTGCAGCCGCTCGGCGGTGCCGAACGCCGTCGCGGGCGGGAGCTGGACCGTGCGCATCCCGGCCGCCGCGGCCACCGTCTCCGAGTCGAGCGCGTCGGGCTCGCCGTCGCGCACCGGCCCGGCCGTCAGTCCGCCGACGAGACCCTGGTCCAGCGCGACGCGCACCGCGCCCACCACGTCGTCGACGTGCACGAGCTGCCACGTGCGGCCGCCGCCGCGCACCGTGAGCAGGCGCGGGGCCTCGAAGTGCCGCGTGAGCACGGTGTCCACGCCCGGCCCGACGACGACCGCCGGCCGCACGAGCGCGAGCGGCACCCCGTCGAGCGCGTCGCGCAGCGCGTCCTCGAACGCGACGAGGTCGCCCGCGAAGCCGGGCCCGTCGTCGGCGGCCACGGGGTCGTCGTCGTCGATCACGCCCCGCTCGGGCGACGCGCCGTGCACCGCGGCCGACGACACGGCGACGACGTGCTCGATCCCGGCCGCGACCGCCGCCTCCCCCGCACGACGGCCCAGGAGCGCGAGGCGCGCGCGCTGCTCCGCGTCCGTCCGGGCGCGCGGCGTCCCGAACTCCCCCGCGGGAGCGACCACGACGAGCCGTCGCGCCCCGGCGGGCCAGACGAGCGCGTCCACGGGCGACGCCTCGGCGGCGCCCAGGCCCGCGCGCACCGCGTCCGCGACCTGCCCGACGCCGACGACCACCACCGGGTGAGGGTCGGCGACCTCGTCCGCCGGGGCGGTCACCGCGCTCGCCGTGGGGTCCTCCCCCGGACCGGCCGGGGGCTCGCCCGCCGCGGGGAGCGCCTCGCTGCGCCGTGAGCGAACCCGGCCCTCGGACATGGCCCAGCCCCCGTTCTCGGCGCTCGATCGTGGTTACGGTGATCACCGACGCTACCGTGAGGAGTCGCCATGAGCAGCCTTCCCCCCGACCGCACGCCCGGACCGGACGACGACACGCCCTTCGACCCGCGGTTCGAGGAGCTGCTCCGCTCGATGCTCGGGCCCGACGCCGACGAGGCGCTGCGCGAGCTGCGTGCCCGCGGGCTCGACCCGCAGGCGCTCGCCGCGGGCGGCGCGGCCGACCCGCAGCTCTTCCAGCACGTCCTCGCGCAGGTGCAGCGCATGCTCTCGACGCCGAGCGACGGCCCGGTCAACACCGACGTCTCGCACGACGTCGCGCGCCAGGTCGCCGTCGCCGAGGGCGACCCGTCGATCTCGCCGGCGCAGCAGCGCGCGGTCACCGAGGCGCTGTCCGTCGCCGAGCTCTGGCTCGACGCCGTCACCGACCTGCCGCCGTCGGGCGGGAAGAGCCAGGCGTGGAGCCGGTCCGAGTGGGTCGAGCACACGCTCCCCGCGTGGAACGAGCTCGTCGCCCCGGTCGCCGCGTCCGTCGCGGACGCGCTCGCCACGGTCCTGCGCGACCAGCTCCCCGAGGGCATGGGGGACGACACCTCCGCCCTGCCGGGCGTCGGGTTCACCCTGCCAGGCGTGCCGGCCGGTGCGCTCGGGCTGCCCGCGGGCGACCCGGCCGCGCTCATGCGGCGCCTCGGCTCCGCGGTGTTCGGCATGCAGGTGGGCCAGGCCGCCGGGACGCTCTCGCGCGAGGTCTTCGGCGCGACCGACGTCGGGCTGCCGCTGCTCGACCGGCCCGCGACGGTCCTCCTGCCCACGAACGTCGCGGCGTTCGCCGAGGGCCTCGACGCCCCCGCCGAGGAGGTCCGCCTCTTCCTCGCCCTGCGCGAGGCCGCCCACGCGCGCCTGTTCACGCACGTGTCGTGGCTGCGCGGGCACCTGCGCGGGCTCGTCGACGCCTACGCGCGCGGCATCACCATCGACCTCTCCGCGCTCGAGTCGCAGCTCGCGGACGTCGACCTCGCGGACACCGACGCGCTCCAGCGCGCGCTGTCGGGCGGCGTCTTCGGCCTGCAGAACACGCCCGAGCAGCAGGCGACCCTGCTGCGCCTCGAGACGACGCTCGCGCTCGTCGAGGGCTGGGTCGACGAGGTGACCGCCGTCGCCGCGCTCCCCCACCTGCCCCACGCCGTCCCGCTGCGCGAGATGCTGCGCCGTCGTCGGGCGGCGGGCGGGCCCGCGGAGCACACGTTCGCGACGCTCGTCGGCCTCGAGCTGCGCCCGCGGCGCTCGCGCGACGCGGCCGCCCTGTGGGCGCTCATCGCGGCGCAGTCCGGCGCGGGTGCGCGCGACGCGGTGTGGGACCACCCCGACCTGCTCCCCGACGGGACCGACCTCGACGACCCGTCCGGCTACGAGGGCCGGCGCGCCGCGACCCGTGCGGAGGAGGCCGACGTCGACCGCGCGCTCGAGGAGATCTTCCGCGCCGCGGAGGGATCGCCCACCACCGAGTCGGCGCAGGCGACGGCCGACGGCTCGGACGACGACGCCCCGGTCGCCGACGGGTCCGCGGACGACCCGGACGCGGCCGGACCGACGGACGACGGCGGGACGGGCGAGGCGACCGGCCAGGGCGGCGCGCCGCGCTGACCTGACCTGGGCGTCAGTTCCCGGCGTCCGCGGGCGGTGCCGCGGTTTCCGCGGCGCCGTCCCCCGCCTCGACGTCGCCCGGCTCGAGGTCCGCGTCGTCCGGCTCGAGGTCCGCGTCGCGCGAGAACGACACGCCCTCCAGGAATCCTCGTGCCCGCTCGGTACGCGGGTAGGCCTCGAGGAGCTTCCAGAACCCCGGGCCGTGGCCGGCGTGGAGCAGGTGCGCGAGCTCGTGCAGGAGCACGTAGTCGAGGACCCAGGACGGCATCCCCCGGACGCGCGTCGAGATGCGGATCGTGCCGTCGATGAGCGTGCACGAGCCCCAGCGGCGGTCCTGGTTCCCCGCCCACCGCACGCTCGTGGGGCGGGCGCGGCCGTCCAGGTACTTGTCGGACAGCTCGACGGCGCGGCGCGCCAGCTCGGCGTCCGACGGCCGCCGCCGACGCTCGGAGTCGGCGAGGCGGTCGAGCATGCGCTGGACCCACTCGCGCTCCTGCGCGCGCGTGAACCGCGCCGGGATCGCGACGATCGTGCGCTCGCCGTCGCGGTAGGCGCTCACCGTGCTCTTGCGTCGGCGGCTGCGCCGAACCTCCACGATCGTCTCCCGGACCACGCCTCAGACCGTAGTGGTTCTCGCCACGAAATGGCAGGGGCACGCCCGGAGTGGCGCGCTCTCCCGCGACGTTCGGTCGAGCGGACGACGTGGAGACCTGTGGCGACGGCAAAGAAATCCTCCCCGCGGGACCATCGCGAAGAGCCTGTGGACAACCGTCGGCGCGCCTCGGGGCCGTGCCAGGCTGACGGCGGGCGGCCGGTCGGGCGCCCGGACGACGAACGGACGGAGGAGCCGTGCAGCGACGACGCGTGCTGCGACCCGAGGCGCCGCTCCTGCGGCGGGGCCCCGGCGAGGTGCAGGTCGGCTCCGACCCCCGGTGGTCGGTGCGGCTCACCGGGCTCGACGCCGACGAGGAGCGCTGGCTCCGCGCGCTCGCCGGGCCCGCGCGGCGCGGCGACGCACCCGACGTCCCGGGCTCCCCGGCGCAGCGCACGCGCCGCGCCGCGCTCGTCCGCCTGCTCGACGAGGCGCACCTCCTCGTGGCGGCGCGCCGGCGTCGGCCGGCGTCGCCCGCCCCGGGCCACGGCGCGGCGGACCTCGCGGTGCTGTCGGCGCTGCTGCCCGACGGCGCGGGGCACCGCGTCCTCGCGGCGCGCGCCCGGGCGACGGTCGGGATCGTCGGGCTCGGCCGGGTGGGTGCCGCGCTCGCCGTCCACCTCGCGACCGCGGGGGTGGGCGTGCTCGTGCTCGACGACCCGGGCACGGTGCTCGCGACGGACGTCGGGGGCGGGGCGTACCGGCTGCGGGACGTCGGGTCGCCGCGCGAGGGCGCGGTGCGGCGGATCGTCGAGGAGGTCGCTCCGGGCGTCGTGACGACCTCGACCCCGGTCACGCCGGAGGAGGCGCGGGCCCCCGCGCCCGACGTCGTCGTCGTGGTCGAGCACGGAGCCGCGGACCCGGTCCGGGTCCGGAGGTTGGTGGGTGCGGGGGTCGCGCACCTGTCTGTCGTGGTGCGCGAGGCCGACGTCGTGGTCGGGCCGTTCGTCCGGCCGGGGCTCGACCCGTGCCTGACGTGCGCGGACCTGCACCGCGCGGACGTGGACCCCTGCTGGCCGCAGGTCGCTCGACAGCTGCGCGAGGCGTCCGCGCACCGGAGCGAGGAGACGCTGCTCGCGGCGTCGGCCGCGGCCGTCGCGCTCGGTCAGGTCCTGGCAGCCCTGGACGGGCTGGTGCCCCGCGCAGCCACGGCCTGCATCGAGATTCCTGCTCCCGATGCCGTGCCGCGGCTGCGCGGGTCGAGCCGCCACCCGCGCTGCGGGTGCGGCGAGCTGGCGCGCACGCCCCCGGACGGGGCGCCGCTGCCCATGTCAGGCCGCCGTCGAGGCGCCGACTGACGCCTCGGTCCGTGCGGCCTCCTGGGCCTGGCGCTCGGCCTCGCGGGCGAGCACCTCGGCCTTGCTCGGACGGCCGCGGCCGCGCTTGCGCGCGACCACGACGCCGTCCACGAAGACCTCGCCGCCCCAGACGCCCCAGGGCTCGCGACGCTCGACCGCACCGGCGAGGCAGCCCTCGACGAGCGGGCAGGTGCGGCACAGGGCCTTGGCCTCCTCGACCTCGGCGGTGCGCTCGGCGAACCAGAGCTCCGGGTCGTTGGTGCGGCAGGGCAGCAGGCCCGCGAGAAGGCGGTCGAACTCCGCGGAGTCGTTCTCGCCGAGCGGCGTGGCCAGCGGTTGGTGAGGGACCCAGGGGCCGGATCCCCCCTGAGCGGTGATGTTGTCGAGCAGCGCGGTGAGCCGCACGATGTCCTCCAGTGATGTCCTGTCGTGGGTGTGAACGTCGTCGTCACAGGACCCTGAGGACAGCGGCCCCGTCTCGTGGAGACGGGTGGGGCCGGTGATCCTCATCGGCGGACGTGCTCGGAGAACACGAAGGCCGCGGGTCCTAGAGGGACTCCGCGGCCTGGAAGGTTCCGGTCGGTCAGACCGGGTTCGTCCTGGGGGCGGAGTCGGGAGCGGGGCGGGCGATGAAGGTGCCGCCGCGGTGCGCGATGGCACGCGGACGGAGCTCTCCTGGCGTGCCCGTGTACGCGGACGCGTGATCCAGCAGGTTCGCCATAGCGATCTGGTTGTTCATCAGCTCTCCCACCCCCTCTCTCCATCAGGCGCCCGCCTCTCGGCGCGCCCCTTCCCAACAGGACTCGTCGACCATATGCCGCCCCTCACAGGAGGCACAACTTATTTACGAGAAATTCTTCGACGAGTTCACCCGGCCCTCGTCGAGAGGCACGGACGGGGGCTCGTCAGCCCTCCGCGCGGCGCACGATCTCGAGGATCGTGGCCCCGTACCGCTCGATCTTCGCGGGCCCCAGACCGTTGATGCGTGCGAGGTCGGCCTGGCTCGTCGGCCGCGTCTCGGCGACGGCCGCGAGCGCCGAGTCCACGAGCACGGTGAACGCCGGCTTGTCCGTCTCCTGCGCGACCTGGCGACGCCACTCGCGCAGTTCCTCGAACAGCGCCTGGTCGTACTCCCCCGTGAGCCGGACCTTGGACTGCCCCGCGCGCGCACGTCGCGTCCCGCGCACGCCCGGCTCGTCGGGCCAGAGCCCGTCGAGGAACCGCGTGCGCCGGCGCGTCGCCCGGCCGCCGGGGTTGCGCGAGCGCGCGAACGAGAGCTCGAGGTGCTCGCGTGCCCGCGTGATGCCGACGTAGAGCAGCCGGCGCTCCTCCGCGACCGCCTCGTCTGTCTCCGCGAGGGAGATCGGCATGAGCCCCTCGCTCATCCCGGCGAGGAAGACGGCGTCCCACTCCAGGCCCTTCGCCGCGTGCAGCGACGCCAGGGTCACTCCCTCGACCGTCGGGGCGTGCTGGGCCGCGGCGCGCTCGTCGAGCTCGGCGACGAAGGTCGCGACGGTCGGGGCCGGGGCGTCGGACGCCGCGGCGAGCCCGGCGACGTCGTCGGCGAGCGCGACGAGAGCCTGCGTGGACTCCCAGCGCTCCCGCGCCGCGCCGCGCGCGGCCGGCGGCGCGGGGGCCCAGCCCGCGGCGGCCAGGACGTCGCGCACCGTCTCCGGCATGGGGACGTCCGGGTCGGCGGAGCGGGCCGCCCCGCGCAGCAGGACGATCGCGTCGCGGACCTCCTTACGCTGGAAGAAGCGCTCCCCGCCCCGCACGAGGTAGCCGATGCCCGCGTCGGCGAGCGCCGACTCGAAGGCCTCGGACTGCGCGTTGGTCCGGTAGAGCACCGCGATCTCGCTCGCGCGCGTGCCCGCGGCGAGGAGCCGCCCGATCCGCTGCGCGATCCCGCTCGCCTCGGCCTCGTCGTCGTCGTACGCGGTGAAGGCGACGGGCGGCCCGGCCGGCCGCTGGGCGACGAGCTCGAGCGCCTGGTGGGCGCCGCCCGCGCGGCCCGCGCGCGCGAGGAGCTGGTTCGCGAGGTTCACCACCTGCGGCGTCGAGCGGTAGTCGCGCACCAGGCGGATCACCTGGGCCTTGGGGTGCGTGCGCGAGAACGTGAGGAGGTGGTGCGGCGTCGCGCCGGTGAACGAGTAGATCGTCTGCGACGGGTCGCCGACGACGCACAGCTCGTCGCGCCCCCCGAGCCACTGGTCGAGCACGAACTGCTGCAGGGGCGAGACGTCCTGGTACTCGTCGACGACGAAGTGGCGGTACTGGCGCCGCACCTCGTCGGCCACCGTGCCCTGCGTCGCGAGCATGTCGCCGAGCATGAGGAGCACGTCCTCGAAGTCGATGACCGACCGCTCGGTCTTCACGTCCTCGTAGGCCGTGAGGAGGCGCGCGACGGTCTGGTGGTCGTAGCCGGCCGGGGGCTCGCGGTCGATCGCCTCGCACGCCCGGACGTAGTCGTCGGCGGTGACGAGCGAGACCTTGGCCCACTCGATCTCGGACGACAGGTCCCGCACCGCGACGCGGTCCACCCCGACGCCGAGCCGCCGCGCCGACTCCGCGACGACGGGCGCCTTGTGCTCGAGGATGCGCGGCGGCGCCCCGCCGACGACCTTGGGCCAGAAGTAGCCGAGCTGGCGCAGCGCGGCCGCGTGGAACGTGCGCGCCTGGACGCCCGTCGCGCCGAGCTCGCGCAGCCGCGTGCGCATCTCGCCCGCCGCGCGAGCCGTGAACGTCACGGCGAGCACGCTCGTCGGCACGTACACGCCCGTGCGGACCCCGTACGCGATGCGGTGCGTGATCGCGCGCGTCTTGCCCGTCCCCGCGCCGGCGAGCACGCACACGGGTCCGCGCAGCGCGACCGCGACGTCGCGCTGGTCGGGGTCGAGCGCGTCGAGGATCTCGTCGGCGGAGCGGTGGGCGAGCGGGCGTGAGACCGGTGGCGTGGACATCACCCGCGATTCTCGCAGCCCCCGGTGACACGCGGGCGGGGAACAGCCCGCGCTCCCTCGGTGTTACCGTCACGACCCGACCGCCCGCGGCACGCGCCGCCCGGAACCGCAGCAGGAGAGCCCTCGATGAGCACCGCCCCGACCCTTCCCGACGCCGGTTCGATCGTCATGTACTCGACGACCTGGTGCGGGTACTGCCGCCGCCTCAAGACGCAGCTCGACGCCGAGGGCATCGGGTACACCGAGGTCAACATCGAGGAGACGCCCGGCACCGCTGAGTTCGTGGAGTCCGTCAACGACGGCAACCGCACCGTGCCGACCGTCGTCTTCCCGGACGGCTCCGCCGCGACGAACCCGTCCCTCGCGGAGGTCAAGAAGCGCCTCGCCGCCTGACGCGGTCGTGGGAGGGCCCGGTCCGGACGTCCGGACCGGGCCCTTCCGCGTCCCCGAGCAGGGGTCGTCCGACGGCGGTGCGTCGCGCCGCCCCTCGCCGCCCGCCGCTCTGAGCGGCCCTGAGCCGCTGTCAGTCGTCGGCGAGGCGCGCGCCGAACCAGTCCTCGACGAGCGCCCGCGCGATCGACGACCGGCCCGGCAGCAGCACCTCGCCCGACCGGACGGCGTCGGCGAGCTCGGCCCGCGTGAACCAGCGCGCGTCGGTGAGCTCGACGCCGTCCACGTGCAGCTCGGTCGTCAGCGCGCGCGCCGAGAACCCGAGCATGAGCGAGGCGGGGAACGGCCACGGCTGGCTCCCCCGGTAGGCCACGTCGCCGACGACGACGCCCGCCTCCTCCGCGACCTCCCGCCGCACCGCGTTCTCGAGCGACTCCCCGGGCTCGACGTAGCCCGCGAGGGTCGAGAACCGCCGCTCCGGCCAGTGCGCCGCGTGCCCCAGCAGCAGGCGCTCGTCGGACCCCTCGCCGTGCACGACCGTCATGATGACCGCCGGGTCCGTGCGCGGGTACAGCTCGACGCCCTGGGCCACGCAGCGGCGCGTCCAGCCGCCCTTCTCGACGGTCGTCCGGCCGCCGCAGCGCGGGCACCGCGGGTGGTTCGCGTGCCACGCCGCGAGCGCGACGGCCTCCGTCGCGAGCCCCGCGACGGGCGCCGCGACCTCGCCGACGAGGTCCCGCAGCCCCGACCACGTCCGCTCGCGCGCGAGCACGGCGAACGGCTCGGAGGCGTCCACGCCCTCGATGTCGACCTCCTCGGCGTCGGCGTCGTCGGGCAGGACGAGCGCGAGGTACGCCGTGCCGTCGCCCTCGCCGAGGAAGAGCCAGCGGCCCTGGTCGTCGTCGGTCGCCGGGTCGACGTCGCGCAGCTCGGCCGGGTCCAGGAGGGCGACGCCGTCCGCCGCGCCCGGGCCGCCGAGCGCGAGCCGGCCGCGGTGGACCAGCAGGACGCGCGTCGTCGGCTGCGACCGCAGCGTGCGCACGAGGTCCGGCTCCGCGCGGCGGTGCTCCGCGCGGTCGACGAACGCGCCGTCGAGCGGCAGCGGGAGGTGGTCCAGCGGGGTGCGCGGCAGGGCGCCCGGCCCGGGGACCGTGCCGGTCCCGGTGTCGGTCGGGGTGCCGGTCGACGTGGTCGTGGGTCGGTCCGGGGCCGCGGCGGGGTCGCTCGTGCCCGACGACGGCCGGGCGGCAGGGGTGCTCACCCCCCGACCGTAGGCCACCCCCGGCCGGGCCACCCGCCTGCGCGGGCGCCGCCGGGCGGGGTGCGGCGTCGGACGGCGTGGGTCGACCGGGCGCGTGCGGGGACCGACTACCGTGGTCGCGTGCCTCGCTCTCCGTTGACCCTCGCCGCGCTCGCGACCGCCGCCGTGCCCGGCCTGGACGCCCGCAGCGCGCGACCCGTCGAGGACCCGGGCGACTACGACACCGCCGTCGTCACCGACGCCGACGGCGCCCGCTGGACCGTGCGCGCACCCCGCAGCCTCCAGGCCGGCGCCGCGCTCGAGGCCGAGGCGGAGCTGCTGGGCTCGTTGCAGCACTACGCCGAGTCGGGGGTGCTGTCGTTCGCCGTGCCGCGCGTCAGCGGCACCGCGCTCCTACCCGAGGGCGGGCGGGCCGTCGTGCACCCGGCGCTCGAGGGCGAGCCGCTCGACGTCGACAGCCTGCGGCCCGGACCGGGCCTCGCGGCCGACCTGGGCCGCGTGCTCGCGTCGGTCCACGAGCTGCCGCGCACGATCGTCGACGACGCCGGCCTGCCGGGCTACGAGGTCGAGGAGTACCGCGCGCGCCGCATGGCGGAGCTCGACGAGGCCGCGGCCACGGGCAAGGTCCCGCCGACGCTCCTGCGCCGCTGGGAGACCGCGCTCGAGGACGTCTCGCTGTGGCGGTTCCAGCCGGTCGTCGTGCACGGCGACCTGGGCCCGGAGCAGGTGCTCGTTGCCCGCGGACGCGTCGTCGCTGTGACGGACTGGGCGAGCGCGCGCGTCGCGGACCCCGCCGACGACCTCGCGTGGCTGCTCGTCTCGGCACCGCCCGAGGCCGTCGACTCGATCATGGAGGCGTACCAGCTGCGCCGCACCGAGCTCACCGACAAGCACCTGCTGGACCGTGCGCTCCTCGTCGGCGAGCTCGCGCTCGCGCGCTGGCTCCTGCACGGCGTGCGCAACGGGCTCGACGACGTGGTCGCCGACGCCCTCGACATGCTGGCCGACCTCGACGAGGCGACGCAGGACGCCGACGACTGAGGCGTCGCCGGCTCAGTCGGCGACCAGCAGCGCCTCGATCTCGGCCTCGCTCAGCAGGCGGCGCGGACGCACGGTCTCGTCGGACGCGACGTAGTAGAACGCGGCGTTCACCTGCTCCAGCGGCACCCCCGTCCAGCGCGACCACGCGAGCCGGTAGACCGCGAGCTGCACCTCGCGCACGCTGCGCGCCTCCGGGTCGGACGGCGCACGCCCCGTCTTCCAGTCGACGACCACGACGGCGTCGTGGGCGCCGCCCGCGTGCTCCGGGAGCTCGGGGAACACCGCGTCGATGCGCGACCGCAGGACCGTCGACCCGACGGGCGTCTCGACGTCGACCTCGACCGCGACCGGCGTGCGCGTAGCCCACTCCGAGGCCAGGAACGTCCGCTGGAGCGTCTCGAGGTCGGCGTCGGGGTCGAGGTCGTCGTCGTCCGCCCCGGGGAGGTCCTCGACGTCGAGCAAGGACGACGTCGTGAAGTACCGCTCGGCCCACAGGTGGAACCGGGTGCCCCGGCGCGCGTGGACCGTGGGCTCGACCGGGACCGGGCGGCGCAGGTGGAGCGCGTACTCGTCGCGGTCCGCCGCGAGCCGCACGAGGCTCGACGCCGAGACGTGCGCCGGCAGCTCGACCTCCCGGCCCGAACGCTCGGCGCGCTCCGCGAGCAGGACGCGCGCGAGCGCGACGAGGTCACGCCCCTCGGCGTCGACGAGGACCCCGGAGGGCGCCGTGAGCCCGGCGGGGCCGCCCGTGCCGTCCACGCCCCCCTGCCCGGGCAGGGCGTCGACCGTCCCGGCCCCGGCGGGCGCGACACGGTCCGCCGCGCCGCGTCCCGCCGCGTCACGTCCCGCCGCGTCACGCTCGGCTGCCGCACGCTCGGCCGCCGCACGCTCGACGGCCGCCGCGGTGTCCCGCAGGACGGACCGCGCAGACCCGCCGGGAGCGTCGTCGGGCACGGGCCACGTCCCGGTCACCTCGACGTCCTCGAGCGGGTTGGAGTCGTCGGGGCCGGGAGGTGCCGACCACCCGTCGGCCGTCACGACCCCCGCCTCGACGAGCTCGACGAGGAACGGCGACAGCGCGCGCGGGCGCGACCCCGTCTGCCACCAGGACGCCGTGAGGTACAGCTCGCGCCGCGCGCGCGTGAAGGCCACGTAGGCGAGCCGTCGCTCCTCGGCGAGCTGGTGCTCCCCGCTCGCCGCGCGGAACTCGTCGCGCCGCGCCACGAGCTCCTTCGTGTCCGCGGCGAGGTCGAAGCGGAACTCCGGTAGGTCGGCGGCGTCGCCGCGCAGCGGGTACGGGAGCTGGCTCACGTCGGTGAGCCAGCCGCTGTCCGCGCGCACCCCCGACGACGACTGCGCAGTGGTCGGGAACACGCCGTCCACGAGCCCAGGCACGACGACGACGTCCCACTCGAGGCCCTTCGCGGCGTGCGCGGTGATGACCTGCACCGCGTCCGGGTCGGGCTCGCGCACGGGCAGGTCGAGCCCGTTCTCCCGGGTCGAGGCGACCCCGAGCCAGGCGAGGAACGCCCCGAGCGTCACGACGTCCGCCGTCTGCGTGAACGTCGCGGCGACGTCGCGGAACGCGTCGAGGTGCTCGCGGGCCCGGTCGCTCACCGCCTCCGGGTCGACGAGCCGCCGCGACGCGAGCAGCGCCTCGTTCGTCACGGCCTCGACGTCGAGGCCCAGGGCGCGCTCCGCCTCGACGACGAGCTCCGGGAGCGACAGGTAGGTGAGGCCGCGCAGCGCGCGCAGGGTCCGGGAGAGCGCCGAGAGCCGCGCGTGGCCCTCCGCGGAGAGCGTGCGCCCGTCCGCCGCCGGCTCGCCCGGGTCCGGGAGGTCGTCGAGCGCGTCGACGATCGAGCGGTGGTCAGCCACGTCGCCCTCGACGACCACGAGCCCCGACTCGGCGTCCTCCGCGGCGGGCGCACGACGGCGCGAGCCGAGCGCGCCCTCGAGCCGCGCGAGGTCCGCCGCGCGGCTCCCGAGCGCGTGCAGGTCGGCGGCGCCGAGGTTGAGCCGGGGCCCGGTGAGGAGACGCACGAGCGCGTCGCCGCGCGAGGGGTCGTGCACGGCCTCGAGCAGCGCGACGACGTCGACGACCTCGGGCGTCGTGAGCAGCCCGCCGAGGCCGACGACCTCCACGGGGAGCCCGCGCCGCCGCAGCGCGACCTCGACCGCCGCGAACTGGCTGCGCTTGCGGCACAGCACGGCCGCGGTGACGCGCCCCCCGGGCGCGCTCGCCGGGCGCCAGCGCGCGGCGACGCGCTCGGCCACGGCCGCGGCCTCCTCCTCGGCGGTCGCCGCCACGTGCGCGGCCACCGCGCCCGGACCCGCGCCGGGGCGCAGCGCGAGCGGCGGCACCTCGACCCGGTCGCCCCGGCCACCGGCGACGGCACCGCGCAGCGGACCGGCCGTGACGTTCGCCGCCGCGAGGACGGCGGCGTCGTTGCGCCACGACGTCGAGAGGAAGCGCACGGCCGAGCGGTCGCCGCCCGCGCGCGGGAAGCGGTCGGGGAACCGCGCGAGGCCGCCCGCGCTCGCGCCGCGCCACCCGTAGATCGACTGGTGCGGGTCGCCCACGGCCGTCACGGGGTGCCCGCCGCCGAACAGCCCCGCGAGGAGCTCGACCTGCGCGTGCGACGTGTCCTGGTACTCGTCCAGGAGGACGACGCGGAAGCGGGCGCGCTCGGTCTCCCCCACCACGGGCACCTCGCGCGCGAGCCGCGCCGCGAGCGCGACCTGGTCGCCGAAGTCGAGGGAGTCGGTCGCGCGCTTGCGGCGGCGGTACTCCGCGACGACGTCGAGCAGGCGGACCCGTTCCGCGACGTCGCCGACGAGCTTCTCGACCTCCTTGGTCCGGGCCTTCTGCCGCGGCCCGAGCGGGAGCGCGTCGAGCTGCTCGACGATCTCGGCCAGGCGGTCCCGCGCCTCGGCGGGGTCGAGGAGGTGCTCGCCGAGCGCGCCGGAGAGGCCGAGTACCGCCGCGACGACCGTGCTCAGCGCGCGGTCGGTGCCCAGGTCGTCGTCCCACGACTCCACGACCTCGGACGCGAGCTGCCACTGCTGCGCCTCGCCGAGGAGGCGGGCCCCCGGCTCGACGCCGACGCGCAGCCCGTGGTCGCCGACGAGCGACGCGGCGTACGCGTTGTACGTCGCGACGGTCGGCCGGTCGAGCAGCGAGAGCGCCGACGCCGCCCCGCCCCGGGCGCGCGCGAGCTGGGCGAGCCGCACCTGGACGCGCTCCGCGAGCTCCCCCGCCGCCTTGCGCGTGAACGTGAGGCCCAGCACCGCGTCCGGCGGGACGAGCTCGTTCGCGATGAGCCAGACGACGCGCGCCGCCATCGTCTCCGTCTTGCCCGAGCCGGCCCCGGCGACGACGAGCGTCGGCTCGAGCGGCGCCTCGATCACCTCGACCTGCTCCGGGGTCGGGCGAGGACGTCCGAGGAGGTCGGCGATCCGCGTCGCGGAGAGCGTCGGCTGCGGCGCCTCCGCCGCCCGGTGCCCGTCGCCCGGGGCGTCGGCGCTCTCGACCGGGAGGCCGTCGGCCGCGACGAGACGCACCGTCGGCCCGCTCGCGCCCGCCTCCGGGAGCTCGAACAGCTCGCTGCTCACGCCACCACCCTCCTGCCCTCGGGCTGCACCGGGCACGCCCGGCGCACGGGGCACATCTCGCACAGCCCGTTCTGGCGGGCCGTGAACGTCGCCGCCGACATGGTGCCGGCGGCCTCCTCCACGAGGTCGCGCGCCCAGCTCGACCCGTCGGGCTCCGGCTCCAGCGCGGGCTGGGCCACGACGGCAGGGCCCACGTGGGTGCTCCCGACGTAGACGAGCTGCGCACCCGCGCTGCGCGTGCCCTCCGGCACGTCGAGCGCGCCCGCCTCGACCGCGAGCTGGTAGGCACCGAGCTGGGGGTGCTCCGCGCCCTCCGCCTTCGTGGCGGTGCGCCGACCGGTCTTGAGGTCGACGACGCGGACCTTGCCCTCCCCCGCTGCCTCGACCCGGTCGATCGTGCCGCGCAGCCGGGCGCGGCCGACGGTGACGTCGAACGACGGCTCGACGAGGAGCGGCTCGCCCGCCTGCGCGACGTAGGCCGCGAGCTTCTCGACCATGCGCTCGGCCCGGCGCCGGAGCTGGCGCGCAGGCCAGCCGTCGGGCAGCGCGAGCTCCGCCCACCGGCGGTCGAGCTCCGCGCGCAGCTCGGCGAGCGACCCGGACGGGTGGGTCTCGGCGATCGAGTGGACGAGCGTGCCGAGGCTCTGGTGCGTCGCGTCGGGCGCCGTCCCGCCGGCCGCCTCGAGCGACCACCGCAGCGGGCACGTCGAGACCGTCTCGACCTTCGAGGGCGACACCGTGACGGTCTCCTCCGCACCGCGCAGCGGCGCCGTGCTCGACACGCCCGCCACGCCGTACCACGTCTCCGGGCGGGCCTCCGCGACGCCGAGCGCCCCGAGGTCCGCCAGGAGCGTCGCCGCCGCGACGGCGCGCTCGTCCGGCCCGGACGCTCCGGCGCCGTCGGCCTCGCGCGCCGCCGCCTCGACGAGGATGCCGCGGGCCGCGGCGACCAACCCGCGCAGGTCGAGCGGCGCCCCGACGCGCACGTGCCTCCGCTCGGCGGGCTCGACCGGCCCGTCCTGCGGACCACCACGCCCGCCGGGACCGTCGGCGCCGTCCGGGCCTCCCGGGCCGTCAGTGCCCCCGGGACCCTCGGGTGCCGACGGCGGCACGACGAGGTCGCAGAACACCGACGGCGCCTCCTCCGCGTCCTGCACGGCCGTCACGACGAGGCGACGCGTCGCGCGCGACGTCGCGACGACGAACGCCCGCAGCTCGTCCGCGAGCACCTGGGCGCGCGCCTGCGAGCCGACCCCGTGCGCGTCCTGCGCGCGGCCGGCGAGGAGCTCGACGAGCGCCTGCGAGCCGAGCAGCGAGTCGCGCAGCCGGAGGTCGGGCCACACGCCGTCCTGGACGCCCGCCACCACGACGACGTCCCACTCGCGCCCGGCAGCACCGGCGGGGGTGAGCGCCGCCACGGCGTCGGCCCCGCTCGCGCTCGCCGCGAGCGAGTCGGCGGGCAGGTCCTGCGAGGCGAGGTACTCGACGAACGCTCCGGCGGGGGCGCCCGGCATGCGGTCGACGAACGTCTCCGCGGCGCGGAACAGCGCGAGCACCGCGTCGAGGTCACGGTCCGCGCGCGCCCCGGCGGGACCGCCGTCGAGCGCCGCCGAGCGCCAGCGCTCCGCGAGACCGGTCGCGGCCCACACCGCCCACAGGACCGTCTGCGCCGTCGCGCCGGGCTCCGCCGCCGCAGCCCGCCCCGCCGCGAGCGCCCGGGCGACCGCGACCGGCCCGCGACGCACCGTGGGCGGGAGCGTCGCGGCGCGCGCCTGGTCGAGGAGCAGCTCGACGAGCAGCGCGTCGGACGAGCGCCCGCCCCCGCCCTCGAGCTCCTCGGCCCGCAGCGCGCGGCGCAGACGGCGCAGCGCGACGACGTCGAGCGCGCCCACGGGCGACGTGAGCAGCGCCGCCGCGGTGAACGGGTCGAGGGCCTCGGGGTCCTCCGCGTCGGCGACGCACACGCGCACGGCCGCGAGGAGCGGCGCGACCGCCGGCTCGTCGCGCAGCGGGACGTCGGAGCCGAGCAGCGTCACGGGGACCGAGGCGGCGACGAGCTCGCGGCGCAGCGCCGCGAGCCGCGTCCCCGTGCGCGCGACGACGGCCATCCGGTGCCAGGGGGTGCCGTGCAGCAGGTGCTCCGCGCGCAGCTCCCGGGCGACGAACGCGGCCTCCTGCGCGACGGCCGAGAGCACCGCGACCTGCACGGGCGGGGCGCCGGGGCCGACGTCGGCAGCCTCGCCCGGGCGCCCGTCGGCGTCCCGCGGCGCGGCGCCACGGTGCACCGCCCCGGCGACGGTGCCGACCTGCGCGGTCACGCGGCGCGTCACCTCGCGCAGCGGCGCGCTCTGGCGCCAGGCGGTGCCCAGCACCGCGACGCGCGCGCCCAGCTCGCCCCGGCGCGCGCCGTCCCGCCGGGCCGGGGCGGACGCCCGGCCCACGAGCCCCGGGCTCGCGCCGCGGAACGTCTGCACCGCGGCGTCGGGGTCGCCGAGCAGCACGAGGCGCGCGCCGTCGTCGTGCAGCACGTGCAGGAGGCGCGCGGTCGCGACCGTCGCCTCCTGGTAGTCGTCGACGACCACGAGGTCCCAGCGCGGCCGGGCGGCGTCGGGCACCTCGTCGTCCCAGGCGAGCAGGGCCTCCGCGGCCTCGTCGACGACGATCGCCGGGTCGAACCGCGACCCGGCGTCGGGCGTGCCCGTGCGCAGGGCGGTGACGTCGAGGTACTCCGCGAAGAGCTGGGCGCCGAGCGACCACTCCGGGCGGTCGTAGCGCTCGCCGAGGGCGGCGAGGTCGGCCGGGGTCAGGCCGCGCTCCGCCGCGCGCATGAGGAGGTCGCGGAGCTCCTGGCGCAGCCCCCGGAGGCCGAGCGCCTCCTCGGGCAGGCCCGCGGGCAGGGCGAGCGGGGTACCGAGGTGCGCGAGGCCGCCGTCGAGGTGGCCCTCCAGGAGCTCGGCGAGCACGAGGTCCTGCTCCGGGCCGGAGATCAGCGTGGGGACGGGCTCGCCCAGCGCGGCCGCGCGCTCCCGCAGGACGGCGAAGGCCGCGGACGCGGCGGTGCGCACCAGGGGCGCGCCGACCGTGCGGCGCGCACGGGCCGACAGGCGGTCACGGAGCGCGGCGGCGGCGCGGCGCGACGCGGCGAGGAGGAGCACGCGCTCGGGCGCGACGCCGTCGCGCAGGGCCGCGAGCACGACCTCCTGCGCGACGAGGGTCTTGCCCGTCCCGGGTGCGCCCACCACGAGGGTGGCCCCGGGGCCGGCCGCGGCGGCGAGCGCCGCGCGCTGGGAGTCGTCGAGCACCGCGTCGGCCTCGAGCTCGCGAGGCCGCGCGACGAGGCGGGGGGCGGTCGTCGTCCGGGGCACGGACCTGATCCCATCACGCGCCACCCACACCGCCGCGCGGGCGCGCGCCGTGGGGCCGGGGGTTACGGGACGGGCCAGCCGTTGGTCAGGCAGCCCTGGGCCGAGATGGACTGCTGGACCATGACCGGGGCGACGGCGCCCGGCGCGGGGCAGTCCTCGTGGCCGTGGCCGAGCACGTGCCCGACCTCGTGGTTGACGAGGTACTGCCGGTACGTGGCGAGGTCGTCGCCGAAGTCGGGCGCCCCGAGCACCCACCGCTCGAAGTTCAGCACGGCGGCGCCCGTCACCGAGTTGCCGCACGAGTAGCGGCTCTCGGTCGCCAGCGGGGCGCACAGGCGGTCGGTCGTGGCGGGGCTCGCGAGCACGACCCGGATGGACGCGTCGTCGGCCGCCGTCCGCGAGAACGTCACGCCGTCGGGGACCGACCAGCCGCGCGGGTCGTTGAGCGTCGCGAGCACCGCGGCGGCGAACACCTCGCCGTCGACGGGCAGCCCGGCCTCGACCTCGACCCGGACGGAGCGGACGGTGCCCGTCCCGGGCGCGGGGCTCTCCCCCGGCACGACGACGAGCGAACCGCCGAGGTCCGGCGCGACGACGACCGTCCCGACCAGACCGGAGCCGGGCTCCGCGACCGGGGCCTCGGGCGTCTCGACGGGTGCCGGCTCCGCGAGGGGCTCGGGCGTCGTCGTCGTGGGGGCGGGGGTGGGCTCGGGCGCGGTGATCGCGTCCGGGCGCGGCGCGATCGGGCCGAGGAGGCCCGGGCCCTGCTCGACGGCGCCCGCGCGCTCGACGGACGACCGGCTCACGGCCGCCGACTCGTCGCGCTCCGGGGCCGGCGGCTCCGCGCGGACGTCTGTGGCGGGAACAGCCGCGGTGCCCGCCGCCCGGCCCAGGTCCCAGACCTCCGCCGTCGCCGCACCGCCGCCGAGGCCGACGACGAGGCACGCGGCGACCGCGGCGCCGTGCCGCAGACCCGTCGTGCGACCCCCGGCACGGGCGGTCGAGAGGCGGTTCGGGGGGGTATGTCTGTCGGGCACCCGCCCATCGTCCCACTCCTCGCGACGCGAGGTCGACACGAACCGCGGTTTCCGTATCCTCCCCCCATGGGAGCCACCGAGGGACGCACGCGCGGCGCGGCCGCCGCTCCCCCGGGCCTGCGCACCCGGATGCCGCGCGACGAGCGCCGCGCGCAGCTCCTCACGATCGCCGAGGAGCTCTTCGCCTCTCACGGCTACCACCACATCTCGATGGACGACATCGCCGACCGCGCCGGGGTCGGCAAGCCCGTGCTGTACCGGCACTTCCCGTCGAAGCTCGACCTCTACCTCGCGATCGTCGACGACCAGGGCGAACGCCTCGTGGGAGCCGTGCACGCGACGCTGGACCCGTTCCGCGAGCCCGCGCCGGGGAACCCCGCGGGCGACCTCGACGCCCTCGCGGTCGACGGCCTCGCCGTGATCGAGGGCATCGTGCGGGCCTACGTCGCGTACGCGCGCGCGGCGGGCCGCTCGGCCGCGCTGCTCTTCGAGTCCGACGTCATGCGGGACCCGGTCGTCCGGGCGCGCGTGCTCGCGCCGGACACGACGATCGCCGGCGCGTTCGCCGACGTGCTCGTGCGCATCACGGACCTCGACGCCGACGAGGCGCTCGTCGTCGCGCGGACGTGCACCGCCGTCGGGCGGGCCGCCGCGACGGAGGTCGTGCGCCCCGACGGCGGCGCGACGGCCGACGACGTCACCCGCCTCGTGCCGCGCCTCGTGTGGCGCGGGGTGCGCGGCATGCTGCGGCGGCCGCCGTCGGGCTCCCTCAGCGCGCCCGACGGGTCGGCGACGGGAATCTGACTACTATCGATCGCGTTGTCGCCGGTGGGACGCCCACCGGCGGCCCGAGGCCCGTCGTCGCTGCGCCTGGCGCAGCCGCTGTGAGGAGAGCTGAGTGGAAGTCACGATCGGTGTGCAGAACCTGGCCCGTGAGATCGTCGTCGACACGGACCTGACCGCCGAGGCCGTGGCCACCGCGGTCGCCGACGCGCTCGGCGGCGCCCCCGCCCTCGAGCTCACCGACTCGCGCGGTCGCCGCGTGATCGTCCCGACGGCGTCGCTCGGCTACGTCGAGATCGGCACCGAGGAGCAGCGCCGGGTCGGTTTCGGCTCCCTCTGAGCCTGAAGGTCTGAACGTCGGGCCCCGAGCGTCGGGACCCAAGCGTCGCGTGCCGCCGTCGCGCCCCCGGGCGCGGCGGCGGCTTCGTCATGCCGCGAGACCCAGGCGGTCCATCCGTCGGGAGTGCTCCGCCGTGAGGCGCGCGAACACCCAGGACTGCGTCGCGGGCGCGGGCCCGCTGCCGCCGCCCGCGGCGACCGGCTCGGCCCCCGCCGCCACGAGCCGGGCGAGCGCTGGACGCCGCGACAGCACGTCGCCGACGACGCCGAGCGCCTCGCCGACGAGACGCCGCCCCCACAGCGCGAGGCGCGACGCGAGCACCGGGTCCTCGGCGGCGACCTCGGCGATGACCGGGGCGTAGCGCTGCGAGGGGGTGTCGTGCGTGAGCGCCTCCACGACGACGTCGCGCGAGCGCTCGTCGAGACCCTGGGCAGCGAGGAGGCAGAAGTCGTCCGCGACGCCCTGGCCCACGTAGCCCTTGAGGATGCCCTCCCACCACGTGCTGGGCTTGGTGCGCGCGTCGAAGTCGTCGAACAGGCCGTCGAACGGGGTCATGCAGTCCGCCGGGTCACCGCCCAGCTCCTCGACGCGCACGAGCACGCGCTCCTGCCGGTCGAGCATCGCGGCCGCGAGACGGGACAGGGCCTGGCGCTGGCGCAGCGTGGGGGCGTGCGCGGCGTCGCCCGCGAGGCGCCCGAAGCTCGCGAGCTCGGTGTACGCGACGAGGCCGAGCAGCTCCACCGCGTCGGTGTGGTCCGCCGGGGGCAGGGTCGTGGGGCTCGCGTGCTCGGCGTCGCTCATCGGGCCAGGATAGTTCTCCGATATCATGGCCGACGTACATCGGTTGCCCGGTCGTCCAGACCTCACGCTCGTCACGCGTACGACGACGGCACGGCACGGTCCGCAGCGCGGGCCTGGCCACGACATCCCACGATCGGCTGCCGGCCACGAGGTGCGCACGACCGCGACCGGGAACCTCCCCGGCTCCGGGCCCCGACGGGCCCGCCGACGGTCGCGCGTGCCCGAACGAGACAGAGGCACCAGTGACCACCACAGACGCCACCACCACCGACGCGACGCCGGACGTGAGCGCGGACGCGACGTCCGTCGCCGCCAGCGTGCACGCGGACAACACGACCTTCGCGGACTTCGGCGTCCGCCAGGAGATCGTCGACGCGCTCTCCGACGCGGGCATCGTCCAGCCCTTCCCCATCCAGGCGATGACGCTCCCGGTCGCCATGTCCGGCCACGACATCATCGGCCAGGCCAAGACCGGTACCGGCAAGACCCTCGGCTTCGGCGTGCCGCTGCTGCACCGCGTCGTCGCCCCGGGCGAGCCCGGCTTCGACGAGCTGCCCTCCCCCGGCAAGCCGCAGGCGCTCGTCGTCGTCCCGACGCGCGAGCTCGCCGTCCAGGTCGCGAACGACCTCACCACGGCCTCGAAGCGCCGCTCGGTGCGCATCGTCCAGCTCTACGGCGGTCGCGCCTACGAGCCGCAGGTCGAGGCGCTGACGCGCGGCGTCGAGGTCGTCGTCGGCACGCCCGGCCGCATGATCGACCTGATGAACCAGGGCCACCTCAACCTCACGCGCGCCGCGACCGTGGTCCTCGACGAGGCGGACGAGATGCTCGACCTCGGGTTCCTCCCGGACGTCGAGAAGATCTTGGCTCGCACGCCCGCGCAGCGCCACACGATGCTCTTCTCGGCGACCATGCCGGGCGCCGTCGTCTCGATGGCGCGCCGCTACATGAAGCAGCCGACGCACATCCGCGCGAACGACCCCGACGACGGCGGCCAGACGGTCAAGAACATCGAGCAGGTCGTCTACCGCGCGCACGCGCTGGACAAGGTCGAGATGCTGGCACGCATCCTCCAGGCCGAGGGCCGCGGGCGCACCATCGTGTTCGCCCGGACCAAGCGGACCGCCGCGAAGGTTGCGGACGAGCTCGTCGACCGCGGGTTCGCCGCCGGCTCGATCCACGGCGACCTCGGGCAGGGCGCGCGCGAGCAGGCGCTGCGCGCGTTCCGCAACGGCAAGATCGACGTGCTCGTCGCGACCGACGTCGCGGCACGCGGCATCGACGTCGAGGACGTCACGCACGTCGTGAACTACCAGTGCCCCGAGGACGAGAAGACGTATCTGCACCGCACCGGCCGCACTGGCCGCGCGGGCAACAAGGGCACCGCCGTGACGTTCGTCGACTGGGACGACATCCCCCGCTGGTCGCTCATCGACAAGGCCCTCGACCTCGGCATCCCCGAGCCGGTCGAGACGTACTCGAGCTCGCCGCACCTGTACACCGACCTGCACATCCCCGAGGGCACGAAGGGCCGCCTCCCCAAGGAGCGGCGCACGCTCGCCGGGCTCGAGGCGGAGGAGATCGAGGACCTCGGCGAGACCGGCAAGCGGCACACGCCCGCGGGCGGGTCGCGCGGGCGCCAGGGCGGCCGGTCCGACGGCGGCCGCGGCCGTCCCGAGGGCGACCGGGGCCGGTCCGGCGGCCAGGGCCGCTCCGGCGGGCGTCGCGGCGAGACCGAGCGCACGGGCGCGCGTGCCGAGGGTGAGCGCACCGAGGCGACCGAGGGCGCCCCGGCGACCGAGGGCGGCGAGCGCCGCCGTCGGTCCCGCAGCCGCCGCCGCACGCGCGGCGGCCGCCCCGTCGAGCAGCAGGGCGGTGCCGCCGAGGCGACCGCCCAGCCCGCGGAGTAGCCGCTCCCGGCGGTTCCCGAGCCCGACGACGAACCCCGGGTCGCGTCCCACGGTCACCAGGCCGCGGGGACGCGGCCCGGGGTTCGTCGCGTCCGGGTCAGTGCACGTGCGCGTCGCGCCCGGCGAACCACACCGCGACGCCCTGGACGGCCGCCGCGGCGACGAGGAGCAGGAGCGGGACCGTCCATGTGCCCGTGACGTCGTGCGCGAGCCCGAGGCCGAGCGGGCCGGTCGCGGCGAGCAGGTAGCCGGCGCTCTGCGCCATGCCGGAGAGCTCGGACGTGTGCGCGGCGTCGCGCGCCCGCAGCGCCATGAGGGTGAGCGCGAGGCTGATCCCGCCGCCCTGCCCGAGGCCGACGAGCACGACCCAGAGCGCCGCGCCGCCGGGGGCGGCGGCGAGCCCGAGCAGCCCCGAGCCGACGAGCACCACGAGCACGAGGCCGATGCCGCGCTGGCGCGGCATGCGCCCGGCGAGGACCGGGGTGACGAACGAGCCGACGATCCCCGCGAGGTTGCACAGCGCCAGGAGCCAGCCGCCCACCTCCGGCGTCCGGCCGAGCGCGACCATGATCTCGGGCAGCCAGGCGTTGACCGCGTAGAACGACAGCGACTGCATGCCCATGACGACGGTGACAGCCCAGGCGAGCGGGCTGCGCCACACCGCCGACCGCGCGGCGGCCGGCCCCGCGCCGGGTCCGAACGCCACCGTGCCGGCGGGGTCGGGCCGCAGCGCGCGCGGCACCCACACGAGCGCCCCGAGCACGGCGAGGACGCCCCAGGTCGCGAGCGCGCCGCGCCAGTCGAGACCGGCCGCCGACGCGACCGGCAGGGTCAGGCCCGCCGCGAGCGCCGCCCCGCCGGAGAGCGCCATGGAGTACAGGCCGGTCATGAGACCGATGCGGTCGGCGAAGTCGCGCTTGATGAGCGCGGGCAGCAGCACGTTCCCGAGCCCGATCGCGCACCCGGCGACGACCGTCCCGGCGAACAGCCCGGCGGTCGAGGGCACGAGGCGCAGCGCGAAGCCGACGCACAGCAGGACGAGGCTCACGAAGAGCGCGCGCTCGAGCCCCCAGCGCCGCGCGAGCACGGGCGCGAGCGGCGCGAAGAGCCCGAAGCAGAGGACAGGAAGCGTCGTGAGCACGCCCGCCGCCGTCGCGCTGAGGCCCAGGTCCGTGCGGATCTCGCCGAGCACGGGCGAGATCGCGACGACGGCCGGCCGGAGGTTGAGCGCCGCGAGGACGATCGCGACGACGGCGGCCAGCCCCAGCGGACGGCGCAGCCCGCTCACGCCTCGACCTCGTCGGCGTCGGCGTCGGCGCGACCAGGACGGTCCGCGGCGGCCTCGACGAGCTGCGCCCGCACGGCGTCGATCGTCGCGACGACGGCGGCCTCGGCCGCGTCGGCGTCGGCCGCCCGGATCGCCGCGACGACCTCCTCGTGACCGGGGACGTCGCGGTGGTGCCGACGCTGCCCGCCGGACGGGAGCGTACGGACGAGCGCGTGGTCGAGGCCTCCGTAGAGGTCGGCGAGCAGGGGGTTGCCCCCGGCGCGCACGACCTCGCCGTGGAAGGCGACGTCGGCGGCCTGGAAGGCCTGCTCGTCCCCGTCGCGTGCCGCGACCTGGGCGGCGAGGGCCGCGTCGAGGCGGCGGAGGGCGACGGCGTCGGCCCGCCCGGCAGCGGCGCGCGCCGCACCGCGCTCGAGGATCTCGCGCACCTCGAGCACGTGGAGCGCGTCCGTGGTCCGGGCCCGCCGGGTCAGTGCGGCGTCGAGCCCGTCGGCCGCGCGCACGTAGGTGCCGTCGCCGCGGCGCGGCTCGAGGATCCCGGCGTGCTCGAGCGCGCGCACGGCCTCGCGCACCGTGTTGCGCCCGACGCCGAGCTCGGCGACGAGCTCGGGCTCGGGCGGGATGCGGGTGCCGACGGGCCACTCCCCGCGCTCGACGCGCTGCATGAGCCGTTCGACGACGAGCTCCGACACCTTGCGGGGAGGACTGATCGGCTGGTTCACCGAAAGAACCTAACATCCCCTGTTTGGCTCGGTGGTGAGACGGGCGTACGGGGTCCCGCGTACGGGGGTTGACCAGCGCGCGCAACCGCGAGGACCTTGCGACAGGACCGCTCCTTCGACGACGAAAGCGAGACCACCATGGACCCCACCCCGTCACGACGCCGACGACGACTGCGCAGCCTCCTCGCCCTGGTCGCCTCCGCCACGCTCGTCGGGACACTCCTCACCGGCACGACGACCGCCGCGGCCGCGGACACCGAGCTCGCCGTCAACGGCGGGTTCGAGTCCGGACTGTCCGGGTGGACGTGCTCCGGCTCCACGGGGCAGCAGGTCACGAGCCCGGTCCGCACCGGCAGCGGGGCGCTCCGGGGCACGCCCGCCGGGACCGACACCGCGCGCTGCTCGCAGACCGTCGCCGTTCGACCCTCGTCGACCTACACGCTCAGCGCGTGGGTCCAGGGCTCCTACGCGTACCTCGGGGCGAGCGGCGCGACGGCGCAGGACGTCACCACCTGGACGCCCTCGGCCGCGACCTGGCAGCGGCTCAGCGTGACCTTCACGACGACCGCGACGGCGACGTCCGCGACCGTCTTCGTGCACGGCTGGTACGGCCAGCCGGCCTACGTCGTCGACGACGTCAGTCTCGTGGGCCCGGGCGGCGGCACGGCGCAGCCGCCCGCGACCCCCACCGGCCTCACCGCCGGGACGCCCACCGCCACCAGCGTGCCCCTCACCTGGGGCGCCGTCGCCGGCGCCACCGGCTACGCCGTCTACCGCGACGGCACCCGCGTCGCCACGACCACGGCCCCGTCCACCACCGTCTCCGGGCTCACCGCCGCCACCGCCTACTCCTTCCAGGTCACCGCGACCAACGGCGCGGGCGAGTCGCCCCGCTCCGCCGCCGTCGCCGTCACCACGGCGACCGGCGGCACCGGGGGCGGACCCGGCGCCGGGCTGCCGGCGCACGCGCTCGTCGGCTACCTGCACACGTCGTTCGCCAACGGCTCGGGCTACGTCCGGATGGCGGACGTCCCGGACTCGTGGGACGTCATCAACCTCGCGTTCGGCGAGCCGACGAGCGTCACGTCCGGCGACATCCGGTTCAGCCTCTGCCCGCGGGCAGAGTGCCCGAACGTGGAGTCGGTCGCGGAGTTCAAGGCCGCCGTCGCCGCCAAGCGCGCGGCCGGGAAGAAGGTGCTCCTGTCGATCGGCGGGCAGAACGGTCAGGTCCAGCTCACGACGACCGCCGCGCGGGACGCGTTCGTCGCCTCCGTGAGCTCGATCATCGACACCTACGGGCTGGACGGGGTCGACATCGACTTCGAGGGGCACTCGCTGTACCTGAACCCGGGAGACACGGACTTCCGCTCCCCGACCACCCCCGTGATCGTCAACCTCATCTCCGCGCTCAAGACGCTCACGGCGCGGTACGGCGACGACTTCGTGCTGACGATGGCGCCGGAGACCTTCTTCGTCCAGAACGGCTACCAGTTCTACGGCTCCGGCCCGTGGGGCGGCCAGGACCCGCGCTGCGGCGCCTACCTGCCGGTGATCCACGCCCTGCGCGACGACCTGACGCTGCTCCACGTCCAGCACTACAACTCGGGGCCGATCATGGGGCTCGACGACCAGTACCACTCGATGGGCGGCGCGGACTTCCACGTCGCGCTGACGGACATGCTGCTCACCGGCTTCCCGGTCGCGCGCGACACGACGCGGATGTTCCCCCCGCTGCGCCCCGAGCAGGTCGCGATCGGCCTCCCGGCCAGCACGCAGGCGGGCAACGGCCACACCCCGCCCGCGCAGGTCGCCCAGGCCCTGGACTGCCTCACGAAGGGCACGGGCTGCGGGTCGTACCGGACCCACGGGCGCTGGCCGGGGCTGCGCGGCCTCATGACGTGGTCGATCAACTGGGACCGCTTCAACGGCGGGGAGTTCTCCCGGAGCTTCGACGCGTACTGGCCCTGACGAGCGGGTCACGGTCGCGCACGCGACCGGCGTCCGGGAACCCGCTCCCGGACGCCGGTCGCCTCCGACGGCGGGACGCGGTCAGGCGGTCTGGACGAACTCGATCACGGCGTCGGCGACGAGCTGCACGGCGATGGCCGCGAGCAGCAGACCGGCGATCCGGGTCACGAGGATCGTGCCCGAGTCGCCGAGGACGCGGTTGATGACGTTCGCGAAGCGCATCGAGAGCCACAGGCACACGTGCACCGCGACGACGCCCGCCGCGATGGCGACCCACTCGGCGACGCCCCCGCCGCGCTCCCCCGCGCGCTGCACGAAGACCATCGTCGCGACGATCGCGCCCGGGCCGGCGAGCAGCGGCGTCCCGAGCGGCACGAGCGCGACGTTGACGCCCTTGTTGCCCGACGGCTGCGGCTCCTCCATCTTCCCGGTGAGCAGCTCCATCGCCACGAGGAGCAGCAGCAGGCCGCCCGCCGTCTGGAGCGCGGGCAGCGAGATGTGCATGTAGCTGAGGATCTGCTGGCCGAACACCGCGAACGCGACGATCACGCCGAACGCCACGAGGATCGCGGTGCGCGCCGCCTGGTTGCGCTGCTTGGCGCCCATCGCGCTCGTCAGGCCCAGGAACACCGGCACCGTGCCGGGCGGGTCCATGATGACGAACAGGGTGACGAAGACCTCCGTGAAGAGCCGGACGTCGAAGAACTCGCTCATCGTCCGATCATCGGATCACGTCCAACTGTCCCAGCTCCTCGATCTGCTCCAGCACGGTCGGTGCTGTCGTGTTCTCCCCGAGCCGGTTCGGTTTGCCGGCCCCGTGGTAGTCGCTCGACCCGGTGACGAACAGGCCCAGGGTCCGGGCCAGGTCCTCGAGCCGTGCACGCTGACGCTCGTCGTGGTCGCGGTGGAACACCTCGAGCCCGGCGAGCCCCGCCTCGGCCATCTCCTCGATCACGGCGTCGGCCACGACGCGGCCGCGACCGTCCGCGCCCGGGTGGGCGAAGACGGGCACGCCGCCCGCGGCGCGGATCCCGCGCACGGCCACGACGGCGTCGGGCGCGTAGTGGGGCACGTAGTACGGGGTGTCCGTGGCGAGGATGGTCGCGAACGCGGCGGAGCGGTCGGGCGCGAGCCCGGCCGCGACGAGCGCGTCGGCGATGTGCGGTCGCCCGATCGTCGTCCCCGCGACGGTCTGGGCGAGCACATCCTCCCACGTGATCGGGTAGTCCTCGGCGATGAGGTCGACCATCCGCCGGGCCCGGCTCGTGCGCGCGTCGCGCGTGCGGTCCAGCTCGGCGAGGAGGGCGGCGTGCGCCGGGTCGTGCAGGTAGGACAGCACGTGCACGCTGATGCCGCCGGAGCGGGCCGAGATCTCCGCGCCGCGCACGAGCGCGACCCCGTGCGCGAGCGCCGCGTCCGTCGCCTGCGCCCAGCCCGCCGTCGTGTCATGGTCGGTCAGCGCGACGACGTCGAGCCCGGCCGCGGCGGCCGCCTCGACGACCTCCCCCGGGGCGTCCGTGCCGTCGGACGCGGTCGAGTGGGTGTGGAGGTCGATGCGCACGGGACCAGGATAGTGACGACGCACCGAGGCGGCGGCACGGGACCCCCACACGATGTCCACACGGGGCGCGGCCCCTCCCCACGGTCGTCCCAGGCTGGGGTGCCAGAGTCGGGAGCGATGACCCTCACGACGCCCCCCACGGCAGCCCTCGCGACGACCTCCCCCTCGACCCCCTCGACGCCGGCGTCCCCCGACCCCACGCAGGCCCCGCCCGCGGTGGTCTTCGTCCACGGCATGCGCACCTCGGGCGCGATCTGGGACCACCAGGTCGAGCACGTGCGCGCCCTCGGCCACGACGCCGTCGCGGTCGACCTGCCCGCGCACGGCGCCCGCGCGCACGAGCGCTTCACGCTCGACCGCTCCTTCGAGGTGCTCGACGAGGCGGCCGCGTCGTTCGGCCCCGACCGCCGGGTCGCGCTCGTCGGCCTCTCGCTCGGCGGCTACACGTCGATCGCCTGGGCGGCCCGACGTCCCGCGAACCTCGCGGGCGTGGTGGCCGCGGCCTGCACGTCCGACCCCAAGGGCAAGCCCGTCGCGCTGTACCGCGACGTCGCGCGCCTCGTCGTCGCCGGGGGCGGCGCCGTCGGACGCGGCGCGCGCTGGGCCGCGCGCACGACCGCGACCGCGTGGGGCACGATCGCCCGCGGCGGCCGCGGCCTGCCAGGCGGTGCCGCGTCGTCGTACGCGCTGGCCGGGCCGGCCGACGCCGGGCCCCCGACGCCGGTCGCGCCCGGCTGGCACGTCGTCACCGACGCGCTCACCCAGCTCGCGGGCCGCTCGTGGCTCGCCCACGTGCGCGACGTCGACGTCCCGGTGTGGCTCGTCAACGGCGCGCGCGACCACATGCGCCTCGACGAGCAGCGCTACCTCGCGGCGGCCGCGGACGCAGCGCTCGTCGTCGTGCCGCGCGCCGGCCACGACGTCAACAGCGAGGCTCCCGAGGCCTTCAACCGCGTGCTCGGGCGCGCGCTCGCGGACTTCGGCCGCGTGCGCGGTGCGAGACTGGGGGCATGACCGACGCCACCCCCGTCACGCCCGCGCCCCCGTCCGAGACGCCCGACCAGGCCACCGAGCACGCCGGTCCCGGCGAGACCCAGGACCTGGCCGCGCGCGGGAGCAACCGCTCCCAGCGCCCGGACTCCGACGCGTTCAAGGCCTTCATCACGAGCGGCTGGGCGCCGCGCGCCGCGCTCGACGTCGAGCCGCTGCCGGCCGCCCCGTTCACCGTCGCGCGCCGCGCCGCGCTGTCGGCCCGGTTCCCGGGCGCGCGCCTCGTCGTGCCCGCCGGCCCGCTCAAGACGCGGTCGAACGACACGGACTACCGCTTCCGCCCGCACTCGGCGTTCGCGCACCTCACGGGCTACGGCACGGACCAGGAGCCCGACGCGGTGCTCGTGCTGCACCCCGTGGAGCCGGGGACCGGGGACGCCGGGTCCGACCACCACGCCGTGCTCTACGTCCGCCCGCTCGCGGCGCGCGACACCGAGGAGTTCTACGCGGACGCGCGGTACGGCGAGTTCTGGGTCGGCGCGCGTCCGTCGCTCGACGACGTCACGACCGCGACCGGCGTGGAGGCGCGGCACGTCGACGAGCTGCGTGACGCGCTCGCGAAGGACGTCGGCGCCGGCGGGGTGACGCTCCTCGTCGTCGCGGGCGCGGACGAGGCCGTCGAGGCGCTCGTCGAGGCGATCCGCGCGGAGGCGGGCGTCGACGAGGCCGCCGAGGACCAGCAGCTCAGCGAGGCCGAGTGGCTCGCGCGCGCCGAGGCCGCGTACCGCCGCACGGACGCCGCGCTCGTCGAGGCGGTCTCCGAGCTGCGCCTGGTCAAGGACGCGCACGAGGTCGAGCAGATGCGCGAGGCCGTCGCGGCGACGATCGCGGGCTTCGAGGAGGTCGTGCGGAGCCTGCCGCGCGCCCTCGGGCACCGTCGCGGCGAGCGCGTCATCGAGACGACGTTCGACGCCCACGCGCGCCTCGAGGGCAACACGGTCGGCTACGAGACGATCGCCGCAGCCGGCGAGCACGCGACGACGCTGCACTGGATCCGCAACGACGGCGTCGTGCGGACCGGCGAGCTCGTGCTGCTCGACGCGGGCGTCGAGGTCGACTCGCTCTACACGGCCGACGTGACGCGCACGCTGCCCGTCGACGGCGAGTTCACCGACGTCCAGCGCCGCGTGTACCAGGCCGTGCTCGACGCCGCGGACGCCGCGTTCGCCGTCGCGGTGCCGGGCGCGCGCTTCCGCGACGTGCACGCCGCCGCGATGGAGGTCATCGCCGCGCGCCTCGAGGAGTGGGGTCTGCTCCCGGTGAGCGCCGCCGAGTCGCTCTCGCCCGAGGGGCAGCAGCACCGCCGCTGGATGGTGCACGGCACGAGCCACCACCTCGGCCTCGACGTGCACGACTGCGCGCAGGCGCGGCGCGAGCTCTACCTCGACGGGGTGCTCGAGCCGGGCATGGTCTTCACGATCGAGCCGGGTCTGTACTTCAAGGCGGACGACCTGGCCGTCCCGGCGGAGTACCGCGGCATCGGCGTCCGCATCGAGGACGACGTCCTCGTCACGGCCGACGGCAACGAGAACCTGTCGGCCGCGCTGCCCCGTCGGCCCGAGGACGTCGAGGCCTGGATGGCGCGGCTGCGCGGCTGAGTCGCGCCCGGCTCACCGGCGGAGGAACTGGGCTATGGTGGCCCGTTCATCCACCGGTGAGGGGAGGTGAACTCACGTGGCGAAGAGCATCAAGAAGGAAGCGTCGATGTCCATCAAGGAGAAGCGCGCCCAGAAGCGCGAGAGGGCTGCCGAGACCGCGGTGAAGTCGCGGAAGCGCTAGCGGCGCTTCCGCCGAGGGCCGGCCGACGGACGACGACGTCCGACGGTCGGCCTTCGTCGTCCCACCGGTCCGGGGACGCCTGCTCGGTCAGGCAGGGCGCTCGGGCTGGTCCGGGTGCGTGCCGGGGGCGGGCGCCGACCCGGGGCCCGCGTCGGGTGCCGGCGCGTCGGTCGGCTGGTCCGACGTCGGGCGCATGGCGCCGTAGCGCGGCTCGCCGGTCGGCGTCGTCCAGCGCGGGTCGGGCGTGCGGGCCGGGGGCGCGGCCGGAGGGGCCGCGGCGGGGACGCCCGCCGAGGGCTCCGGGGCCGGGGCGGGCGGCGCGGCGGGGGGCGTGGTGCCGGGGGTGCCCCAGCCGGGGTTGGCCGGCGCGGCGGGCGCGCGGACGCCGCCCGCGCCCTCGGGCATGCGGCCCAGGAGCTGGCGTGCCTCGCCCGCGCGCTCGGGCGCGCAGAGGATGCCGTAGGACGAGGCGACGATCTGGCTCTGCGACGTGAAGTCGCGCTTGCCCTGCGTCAGCGCGTACGACAGCACCGAGAAGAGCAGGCCGAACCCGGCGCCGATCCCGACGGCGGTGAGCACGAACCCGCCCTGGCCGGAGAACATGAAGAGCAGCAGGCCGACGAAGAGGCCGAACCACGCGCCGGACGCGGCGCCCGCGATCGCGACGCGACCGTAGGTGAGGCGGCCCGTCACGCGCTCGACCATCTTGAGGTCGGTGCCGACGATCGTCACGAGCTCGACCGCGAACTTGTTGTCCGAGAGGAAGTCGACCGCCTTCTGCGCCTCGAGGTAGGTCGCGTACGACGCCACCTCCTCGCCGCGCGGCGGGGTGGGGACACGGGGGACGGCACCCGGGCGTGACATGCTCATTCGCCCAGTCTGTCCTACCCGGGCGGAGCGCGCGAGGGCCGCTCCCCGCCCCGACCGGCCGACGACGGCGGGGAGGCGGCCGGGAGACGGCTCGGGACGCCCACCACCTGCCGGGACGGAGCGCGGCGACGGGGGCGCGTGCGTAGGCTGGCGGCGTGAGTGCAGCCACCACCGTCTTCGTCGCGCGCCTGGCCGGGACCAGCGTGTTCGACCCCATCGGCGACCAGGTCGGGCGGGTGCGGGACGTCGTCGTGCTCATCCGGCCCAAGGGAGCCCCGCGCGCGGTGGGCCTGGTCGTCGAGGTGCCCGGCCGGCGTCGGGTCTTCCTGCCTCTGACCCGCGTGACGAGCATCGACGCGGGGCAGGTCATCTCCACCGGGCTGGTCAACATGCGCCGGTTCGAGCAGCGCGCGATGGAGACGCTCGCCGTGAGCGAGCTCCTGGAGCGCACGGTGCAGTTCGTCGACGGGTCGGGCTCGGCGACCGTCGAGGACCTCGCGATCGAGCGCCAGCGCACCGGCGACTGGCTCGTCACCAAGCTGTACGTGCGCCGGCAGGCGCAGCACAAGGGCACGCTCGGGCTGCGCCGGCGGGGCGACGCGCTCGTCGTCGACGTCGACGCCGTGACCGGGCTCGCCGGGAGCACGGAGGCGCAGGGCGCCGCGATGCTCCTCGCCGCGTACGACGACCTCAAGCCCGCCGACCTCGCCGACGTCATCCACGACCTCGGCGACACGCGCCGGCTCGAGGTCGCGGGCGCGCTCGACAACGAGCGGCTCGCCGACGTCCTGGAGGAGCTGCCCGAGGACGACCAGGTCGCGATCCTCTCCGGGCTCGACACCGACCGCGCCGCCGACGTCCTGGAGGCGATGCAGCCCGACGACGCGGCCGACCTCCTGCACGAGCTCCCCGAGGCCCAGGCCGCCCAGCTCCTCGAGCTCATGGAGCCCGACGAGGCGCGCGACGTGCGCCGCCTCCTCTCCTACGCGGAGGACACCGCGGGCGGCCTCATGACGTCCGACCCGGTCGTGCTCGGCCCGGAGACCACCATCGCGACCGCGCTCGCGCAGATCCGCCGCAAGGACCTCGCGCCCGCGCTCGCGTCGATGGTGTTCGTCGCGCGCCCGCCGCTCGAGACGCCCACGGGCCGGTTCCTCGGCGTCGCGCACTTCCAGCGCCTGCTGCGCGAGCCCCCGCACGCGGCCGTCGGCTCGGTGCTCGACTCCGACGTCGAGGGCGTGACGCCCGACGCGCCGCTCGGGCGCGTGACCCGCATCCTCGCGACCTACGACCTGCTGTGCGTGCCCGTGCTCGACGCGGAGAAACGCCTGCTCGGCGCGATCAGCGTGGACGACGTGCTCGACCACATGCTGCCCGACGACTGGCGCGAGACCGACGACGAGGACACCGAGGCCGCGCGCCGTGCCGTCGCGAGCGGGCGCGCGCGCACCGCCGCGCCCGGACGGCCGGGCACCGCGGGGGTGGCCCGTGGCTGACCGCCTCGACACGCCGAAGACCGCGCGCCGCAGCTTCTTCCCGCGCGTCAAGGTCGACCAGGACGCCGTCGGCCGCTCGACGGAGGGCATCGCACGCTTCCTCGGCACGCCGCGGTTCCTCGTCTACCTCACCGTGTTCTGCGCGCTGTGGATCGCGTGGAACTCGTGGGGCCCGGAGGGGTTGCGGTTCGACTCCGCCGAGTTCGGGTTCACCGCGCTCACGCTCATGCTCTCGCTCCAGGCGTCGTACGCCGCGCCGCTCATCCTGCTCGCCCAGAACCGTCAGGACGACCGCGACCGCGTCACCGCGGAGCAGGACCGTCAGCGCGCGGAGCGCAACCTCGCGGACACCGAGTACCTCGCGCGCGAGATGGCCGCGCTGCGCATCGCGCTGAGCGAGGTCGCCACGCGCGACTTCGTGCGGTCCGAGATCCGCAACCTGCTCGAGGAGCTGGAGGAGAAGACGGCCCGTCAGCCCGACGACGAGGTCGCCGACCGCTGACCCTGGGGCCCTACTGCGTGCCCTCCGCCGCGACCCGGCGCAGGCGCGCGGCGAGGGCGGGGTCGCCCGTGACGACGAGCCCGTCCGCCGGGCCGCGGCCCCAGAGCCACAGGTCGAGCGCCCAGGCCGGGCCGGACACCTGCGTGGTCGTCGAGCCGGGCAGGTCGACGAGCTGGGCGACGTCGAGGTCGTACGCCGTCCCCGACTCCGGACCGGTCCCCGTGAAGCGGCCGAACGCGAGCTCCCAGCTCCGCGGCCGCTCCCCCGGCCCGTCGACGACGACGGAGACCGTCGCGCCGTCGGGCGTGAAGACGCCCCACCCGGGCACCCCGTCCACCATGACGGACAGCACCTCGTCGACGCCGTCCGCCGCGACGCCCGGGTCGGCGGGCGTGACCTGACGCCCGGCCGTGAGCTCCGCGTCGGCGCGGTGGACGAGCGCCTCGTGCGCCTGGCGTCGCAGCACCCAGCCGACGTGCCGGCCGTCGTCGTGCCACGACCAGCACGGCTCGTCGGGGTCGCGACCGGTGAGCGCCGCGACGAGCCGGCTCGTCGAGCGCTGGAGCAGCGCGGGCAGCTCGGCGTCGGACGCCGGCCGCGCGAGCGGCTCGACCTCGTCGCCGTCCATCCCCTCCCCGGGAGCCGGGCCGACGACGCGCGCCCAGAAGTCCTGCACCTCGGCGAGGTGGTAGAGCAGGTCGGCGCCCGTCCACTCGGGGCACGCGGGCACGCGCGCGTCGGGCGGGGCGCTGCGCACGGCGTCGCCGAACAGCTCGCTGTCCCGCGCGAGGGAGGCCAGGGCGTCCATCCGTGCACGGTAGCGCCGTTCCGCGGCGCTCGTCGTGCGACGGGGCTCACGTCCGGTCCGGGACCTCCGACCCGGCCGACCGGGCTCCGGCCGCGCCTACGATGGGGGCATGCCCGACCCCGCCGCAGACCCGCTCGAGCACGCCGTCCGGCAGGCCCTCACCACGGTCCTGGACCCCGAGATCCGCCGCCCCGTCACGGACCTCGGCATGATCCGCTCGGTCGCCGTCGAGCCCGGCGCGCCGGGCGCCGTCGTGACGGTGGGGGTCGACCTCACGGTCGCCACGTGCCCGATGCGCGACACGCTCGCGCGCGACGTCGACGCCGCGGTGCGCGCGGTCGAGGGCGTGGCGGACGTCCGGGTCGACCTCGGCGTCATGACCGCGGAGCAGCGCGCCGAGCTGCGCACGATGCTGCGCGGCGGCGTGGGCGAGCCCGAGATCCCCTTCGCCAAGCCCGGGTCGCTGACGAAGGTGTACGCGATCGCGTCGGGCAAGGGCGGGGTGGGCAAGTCGTCGGTCACGGCGAACCTCGCGGTCGCGCTCGCCGCGCAGGGCCTCGAGGTCGGCGTCGTCGACGCGGACATCTACGGGTTCTCGATCCCGCGCATGCTGGGCGTCGACCGGCAGCCCACGCGCGTCGACAACATGCTCCTGCCGCCGATCGCGCACGGCGTGAAGGTCGTCTCGATCGGCATGTTCGTGCCCCCGGGCCAGCCCGTCGTGTGGCGCGGACCGATGCTGCACCGCGCGCTCCAGCAGTTCCTCGCGGACGTGTTCTGGGGCGACCTCGACGTGCTGCTCCTCGACCTCCCGCCCGGCACGGGCGACATCGCGATCTCGGTCGCGCAGCTCCTGCCCGGCAGCGAGATCGTCGTCGTCACGACGCCGCAGGTCGCCGCCGCGGAGGTCGCCGAGCGGGCCGGGTCGGTCGCGACGCAGACCCAGCAGGGCGTCGTCGGCGTGGTCGAGAACATGTCGTGGCTCGAGCAGCCCGACGGGTCGCGCCTCGAGGTGTTCGGCGCGGGCGGCGGCGAGCGCGTCGCGGCGAACCTGTCGCGCGCCACGGGGACCTCCGTCCCCCTCCTCGGCCAGGTGCCGCTCGACGTGTCGCTGCGCGAGGCGGGCGACGGCGGCACCCCGGTCGTGCTCTCCGACCCGGGCTCCCCCGCCGCCGCCGCGCTGCGCGACGTCGCCGCGGGTCTCGCGCGCCGGCCCCGCGGGCTCGCGGGGCGGTCGCTCGGGGTCACGGTCGTCTGACGCGACGGCCTCCGGACGTCGGCCGGTCTTTCACCGTCCTTTTCCTGTCTTTTCCGCGCGCCACGGTATAGTCTCGCCCGCATCTCGTCCGGGGGACGGCCGTCGGGCCGGTGAGGGGGATCGTGTCGTGGCAACGCCGCCGCTCCGCCCTGCCCTCGTCTCGCTCGCGATCCCTCTGACCTGCGACGCCGCTCCGGCCGCCCGGGCAGAGCGCTGCTGTCCGCCGGGCGCGCACGCCCGTCCCACGTGGTCACGTCGACCTGACCGGTCGGTGACCCGCCGGTGACGAAGCCGCGACAGAACTCCTCCCCAGGGATGACGACGCCGTCCGTGTCGCCGCCCTAGCCTCGGGCCGGGCCGTCGTCGGCCCCGCCAGCAGCGCCCGCTCGCCGTCCCGCCACCGTCGTCCCAGGAGCCCGCACGTGGGTATCACCCGCCGGATCGTCTTCCCCGCCCTCCGCATCGTCATCTGGGCGGCGATCGCCGCCCTTCTCGCCGTGATCGCGTTCCGCTCGGCACCCGAGCCCGCGACCGACCCCGCGTTCCCCACGGCCGAGCTCGTGGAACCCCGCGTGGCCGTCTCCACGGGAGACGTCACCAACACCGTGAAGCTGACCGGGCAGGTCGTCGCCGACCCGGCCGCTCCGCAGAAGGTGACGCAGCGCGGGGTGGTCACGGCGGTGCTCGCCAAGCCCGGCGACGTGGTCGAGGCAGGCGCGCCCCTCCTCGAGGTGACCCTCGAGGAGCCCCGCGAGCCCCTCACCGAGACCGACCCGGAGACGGGCGAGGTCACGGTCACCGAGCGCCGACCGAAGGTCACGCGGGAGACCGTCGAGGCCACCATCGGCGGGACGGTCGCCACGTTCACCGCGCTCAAGGACCAGGATGTGGCGGTCGGCGAGGACTTCGCGACCGTCTCGCCCGGCACGCTCTCGGTCACGGCCAGCATGGTCGCCGAGCAGCAGTTCCGGCTCCTCCAGATCCCCGGCGAGGCGACCGTCACGGTCACCGGCGGCCCCGCGCCGTTCGTGTGCACGAACCTCCGCATGGGCGCCGCCGCCGCCCCCGAGAACGCGCCCGAGGAGGGCGCACCCGACCCGGCGGGCGGTGCGTCGTCCGCGAGCGTGACGTGCGCCGTCCCGGGCGACGTCACCGTCTTCGCCGGGCTCGCCGCCGAGCTCGAGATCACCGCCGGCTCCGTCGAGGGCGCCCTCGTGGTGCCCGTGACGGCGGTCCTCGGACGCGTCGAGCAGGGCAAGGTGTGGGTCGTCGACGCGGAAGGCGAGCCCGAGGAGCGCGCCGTGACGCTCGGTCTCACCGACGGCTCGGTCGTCCAGGTGACCGAGGGCCTCGCCGAGGGCGACGAGGTCCTCGAGTTCGTGCCGGGCCAGGACGTCATGCCGGTCATGGACGACATGATGGTCATGGACGACAGCGAGGCCTCGTACTGATGAGCCTCCTGGAGCTCAGCGGGGTCACCCGCTCGGTGCTGCTCCCCGACGACCGCGAGCTCGAGATCCTGCGCGGCATCGACCTCACGGTCGGCGCGGGCGAGCACGTCTCGATCGTGGGCCGCTCGGGGACGGGCAAGTCGACCCTGCTCAACATCCTCGGCCTGCTCGACAGCCCGACGAGCGGGGACTACCTGCTCGACGGCGTCCCGATCGGCCGGCTCTCCGGCCGCGCCCGGGCGCGACGCCGCGGCACGGACTTCGGGTTCGTCTTCCAGCAGTTCAACCTGCTGCAGGGCCGTACCGCGCTCGAGAACGTCGTCGCCCCGCTGCTGTACGCGCGCGGACGGCAGTTCTGGCAGCGGCGCACGCTGGCCGCCCAGATGCTCGAGCGGGTCGGCCTCGGCGACCGGCTCGACACGACCCCGGAGAAGCTCTCGGGCGGCGAGCAGCAGCGCGTCGCGATCGCCCGCGCCCTGGTGCGCGTCCCGCGCGTCATCCTCGCGGACGAGCCCACGGGGGCGCTCGACGTCGACACGGGCAGCGAGGTCATGGACCTGCTCGACACCATCGCCGGCGAGAACGGGTCCGCGCTCATCGCGATCACGCACGACCTCGCCGTCGCGTCGCGCGCCGCCCGCCAGTTCCGCCTCGCCGACGGCGTGCTCACCCCGATCTCCATCAGCGCGCGCAGCGCCGGTTCCCTCGGGGCGCTCGGCGCCCCAGGCACCGACCACGATCCCGGGACCGACCCCGGGACGAGCCACGACCACCAGGCCGAGCACGTGGCCCGGCCGCTCGTCGGGGTCGCTCACGCACTCTCCGCTCGCGCGTCCGCCGCCACCGCGGCCGGGACCCCGGACACCGCACGCGACGCGGGGGCCACGGCATGACCGGCGTCGTCGGCGCCCTCCTCGAGGCCTGGGACGAGCTGCGCGTCCACAAGGTCCGGGTGCTGCTCGCGCTCGTCGGCGTCGCCGTCGCGGTCTGCGCGATCACCGCGATCTCGGCGGCCGGGGAGATGCTGCGCCAGGTCTCCGCCGAGCAGAACGAACGCTGGGGCGGTCGCGCCGCGACGCTCCAGGTCTCGGCATGGCCCACGGGCGAGGGCGGGAGCGTCATGCCCACGTCGGAGGAGTACGAGCAGGTGTTCGACGAGATCGTCGACCGCTATGGCATCGGCTACTCCTCGATGCTGCGCGACGCGCCCGCACCGGTGCGGTTCCCCGACGGCACGCGCGAGATCACCACGACCGGGGTGGAGCCCGACTGGGCCACGATGCACCGCTTCCAGGTGACGTCGGGTCGCTGGTTCACCGAGGCGGACGCGGACCGCCTCGCGCCGGCGCTCGTCGTCAACCAGGCGTTCCTCGACGCGCTCGGCGGGACGACCGTGGCCGAGCACCCGACGGTGACGATCGGCGGGGACAACCCGGTCGTCGCGACCGTCGTCGGGGCCTTCCCCGACGACTGGCCCGACATGGACCCGGTCGCGTACGCGCTGGTCGACGCCCAGTCGACGTGGGTCACGCCCGAGTCGATGGAGATGATGGGGCCGCCCCGGCTCGAGCTGTGGGTGCCCGACGACCTGTCGGACGCGCTCGTCGAGACGGTGCGCCGCGACGTGGCGGGCGCGCTCCAGGGCGTCCAGGCCGACGTCTACCGGTCCGACTCGCCGTCGGCGTCGGTCGTCGACGGCGCGATCCGGTGGGTCGTGCTCGGCGTGAGCGCGATCGCGCTGCTGCTCGGCGGGCTCGGCCTCGTGAACATCGCGCTCGTCACGGTGCGGTACCGGATCCGCGAGATCGGGATCCGCCGCAGCTTCGGCGCGAGCTCCGGGCGCGTCTTCTTCTCCGTGATGATGGAGAGCGTCGTCGCGACGACCGTCGCGGGCGTGCTGGGCGTGACGGTCGCGATCGTCGTGCTGCACAACGTCCCGCTCGACGTGCTCATGGGTTCGGCCGTCCAGGACGCGCCCGGCTTCCCGTTCTCCGCCGCGGTGACCGGGATGCTCGCGGCCATCGGGATCGGGGCGCTGGCGGGGCTCCTTCCCGCGCTCGTCGCGGTGCGCGTCAAGGTGATCGACGCGATCCGCTACTGACCCGCTCGGCCCGGCCTCGTCGCCGGGCCGAGCGATGTTCGGTCGTGTTTGATCATGTTGGATTTCTCGACGATGTGGACAATACTGTCCGCATGCTCGCCTCACAGCGCCAGGAGCGCATCCTCGCCGAGATCCGGGACCACGGCGCGGTCCGCATCGGTGACCTGACCCGGGAGCTCGGGGTGTCGGACATGACGATCCGCCGCGACCTGGTGGAGCTCGCCGACCAGGGCCTGGTCCGCAAGGTGCACGGCGGCGCCGTCGCGCCGCACACGACCGCGCACGAGCCGGGGTTCGCCGCGAAGAGCTCGCGCGAGGCCGCGGAGAAGGAGGCCATCGCGACGGCCGCCGCCCGCCTCATCACCGCGAACGCGTCGGTCGCGCTGAGCGCCGGCACGACGACCCACCTGCTCGCCGCCCGCATCGCCGCGGACCCCGCGCTGCGCCCCCTGACGGTCGTGACGAACTCCCTCCCGGTCGCCGAGATCCTGCACCGGGCCAACGACCCGCGCCTGGAGACGATCCTCACCGGTGGCAGCCGCACGCCGTCGGACGCGCTCGTCGGCCCGCTCGCCGAGGCCGCGCTGTCGGGGCTGCGCGTCGACCTCGCGTTCGTCGGGGCGCACGGCGTCGACCCGGAGATCGGGCTCACGACGCCGAACCTCGACGAGGCCGCGACGAACCGCGCGCTCATCGAGTCCGCCGGGCGCACCGTCGTCCTCGCGGACCACACGAAGTGGCACACGACGGGCCTGCGCGTCTTCGCGACGTTCGCCGACGTGGACGTCCTCGTCACCGACGCCGGGCTCGCCGAGGACGAGCGCGCGCGCGTCCAGGACCTCGTCGAGCAGCTCGTCGTCGCCTGACCGGCGACCGCCGCGCCGGCTCCCCGCCTCCCCCACCGCACCGCGATCGGAACACCGCACGCATGAACCCGCACCTGCGCCGCACCTCGACCCGGCTCGCCGACGGCCGCGAGCTCGTCTACTTCGACGACTCCCCCGCGTACGTCTCGGGCGAGCGCACGCGACGGCTCGACGACCCGCGCCCGCTGCCCGACCGCTTCGCCCCGGTGCCGGGCCCCGACGGGACCCCGCACCCGTACGTGGGCCCGGAGATGCGCCGGGACCCGCTCACCGGCGACTGGGTCCCGCTCGCCGCGCACCGGATGAACCGCACGTTCCTGCCCGCCGCGGACTCGTGCCCGCTGTGCCCCGCACGGCCCGGCAGCGCGTACTCGGACGGAGAGGTGCCCGACACGGACTACGACGTGGTCGTCTTCGAGAACCGCTTCCCGTCGCTCCAGCGCGTGCCGGGCGTCCCGGACGCCGTGGTCGAGGACGCGCCGCTCCAGCACCACGCCCCGGCGGCGGGCCGGTGCGAGGTCGTGTGCTTCTCGAGCGACCACCGCACGTCCTTCGGCGCGCTCCCGCCGCAGCGGGTGCGCACGATCATCGACGCGTGGGCGGACCGCACCGCCGCGCTCGGCGCCGAGCCCGGGGTCGAGCAGGTCTTCTGCTTCGAGAACCGCGGCCAGGAGATCGGCGTCACCCTGCACCACCCGCACGGCCAGATCTACGGCTACCCGTACGTGACGCCGCGCACGCGCACGCTGCTCGACCAGGCGCGCGAGCACCACCGCCGCACCGGCCGCAGCCTGCTGCGCGACGTGCTCGAGTCCGAGCTCGCGGACGGCCGCCGCGTGGTCCTCGAGACGGAGCACTGGGTCGCCTACGTGCCCTACGCGGCGCGCTGGCCCGTCGAGGTCCACCTCGCGCCGCGGCGCGACGTGCCCGACCTGCCCGCGCTCACGGACGCCGAGCGCGACGACCTGGCCACCGCCTACCTCGAGCTGCTGCGCCGCCTCGACCGGTTCTTCGAGACCGCCGACGGCGAGCCCATCCCCCTGCCGTACATCGCCGCGTGGCACCAGGCCCCGGCCCGCGAGGGCCGCTCGGTCGCCGACGGCGGCACCGACGACGTCACCCTCGCTCGGCTGCACCTGCAGGTGTTCTCCGTCCTCCGCGCGCCGGGCAAGCTCAAGTACCTCGCGGGCTCGGAGTCCGGCATGGGGGCGTGGATCAGCGACACGACGCCCGAGCGCATCGCCGCACGCCTCCAGGAGCTCGCCCCGACGAGCGCCGCCCGGGGCTGGGTGCCCGCGCTGGCGGACGACGACGGCGCCGCGCGCGCCCGTGCCGTGCTCGCCGAGGCGTTCGGCGCGGACGAGCCCGGCGAGGAGGTCCGCGTGTGGGCCGCGCCCGGGCGCGTCAACCTCATCGGGGAGCACACCGACTACAACGCGGGCCTGTGCCTGCCGGTCGCGCTGCCCCACCGCACCTACGTGGCGCTGCGGCCGCGCACCGACTCGCTCGTCCGCCTCGCGTCCGCGCAGGCGCCCGGCGAGACGTGGACGGCCCGCCTCGAGGACGTCGGCCCGGGCGAGGTCGCGGGCTGGGGCTCGTACGTCGCGGGCGTCGCGTGGGCGCTGCGCGAGCACCTCGTCGCCCAGGGCGCGGACCCCGCCGCCGTCCCCGGGTTCGACGCGGCCGTCGACTCGAGCGTCCCGTTCGGCGCCGGGCTCTCGTCGTCCGCGGCCCTCGAGTGCGCGGTCGCCGTCGCGCTCGACGACGTCGCCGGGCTCGGCCTCGCGGCGACCGACGCGGGCCGCGCCGTCCTCGCCACCGCGAGCGTCCGCGCCGAGAACGAGATCGCGGGCGCACCCACGGGCGGCATGGACCAGTCGGCGGCGCTGCGCGCGCAGGCCGGTCACGCGCTCCTCCTCGACTGCCGCCCCGGGCTCGACCCGGTCGAGTCCGCCACGCAGGTGCCGTTCGACCTCGACACCGCGGGCCTCGCCCTGCTCGTCGTGGACACCCGTGCGGAGCACCAGCTCGTCGACGGCCAGTACGCGCAGCGCCGCGCCACGTGCGAGGACGCCGCCCGCACGCTCGGGATCGGCTCGCTGCGCGAGCTCGCCGACGCGGTGGACGCGAGCGACGACCCGGCGGCCGCGCTCGCCCGCGCGCTCGACGCGCTGCCCGACGACGTCGCGCGCCGCCGCGTGCGCCACGTCGTCACCGAGATCGGCCGCGTCCGCGCGCTCGTGGCGCTCCTGCGCGAGGGCCGGCCGGACGCCGTCGGGCCGCTGATGAACGCGTCGCACGCGTCGCTGCGCGACGACTACGAGGTCTCGAGCGTCGAGCTCGACGTCGCGGTCGACGCGGCGCGCGTCGCGGGCGCCCTCGGTGCGCGGATGACCGGCGGCGGGTTCGGCGGCTCCGCCATCGCGCTCGTGCGCGCGGACCAGGTCGAGACCGTCGCCGACGCCGTGCGCGCCGCGTTCGAGCGCGAAGGGCTCGGCGCCCCGGGCTTCCTGCTCGCGACGCCGTCCGCGCCCGCCGAGCGCGTCGCCTGACCGTTCCCGCTCAGACGTCGTAGGTGACGACGAGGGGCGCGTGGTCGCTCCAGCGCTCCTCGTGCGACGGCGCGCGGTCGACCTCGACCTTGACCGCGCGCTCCGCGAGCGACGGCGTCGCGAGCTGGTAGTCGATGCGCCAGCCCGAGTCGTTGTCGAACGCGCGCCCGCGCCAGGACCACCAGGTGAACGGGCCCGGGCCCTCGCCGCCGTGGACGCGGCCCAGGTCCACGAGCCCGACCTGGTCCAGCCACACGTCGACGTAGGCGCGCTCCTCGGGGAGGAACCCCGCGCTCTTGAGGTTGCCCTTCCAGTTCTTGATGTCGACGTTGCGGTGCGCGATGTTGAGGTCGCCCGCCAGGACGACCTTCTCGCCCGTGGCCGCGAGCTCGCGCAGCCGCGCCGTCACCTTCTCCAGGTAGGCGTACTTCGCGACCATCGTCTCCGGCTGGCTCACGGTGCCCGAGTGGATGTACGCCGAGACCACGGTGAGACGGCCGCCGTCGGGCAGCTCCAGGTCGGCCTCGACCCAGCGACCGGTGTCGACCGGCGGCTCGGGCTCGCCGGCCCCGAGGCCGACGCGGACCGCGGACACGGGCAGGCGTGACGCGACCGCGACCCCGGCGCGGCCCTTGATGTCGCACGCCTGGTGGGCGACGTGCCAGCCCTCCAGCAGGTCGTTGACGACCGAGTCGGGGGCGCGCACCTCCTGGAGCAGCAGGACGTCGGGCGTCCGGGACGCGATCCAGGCGTCCATCCCCCGGCGGTAGGCGGCGCGGATTCCGTTGACGTTGGCGGTGGCGAGGGTCAGCACGCGGGCCATCCCATCACACGCCACCGACAACGACGGGCCCCGGCGTCAGGCGGGCGGCGTGGCCTCGCTCACGGGCGCCGCGACGACGCGGGCCGGCCGGAACGCGCTCGCGAGGACCGCCGAGACGGCGGCGAGCACGGCCAGCACCACGAAGCCGACCCGGAGGTGGTGGGCGGTCGCGAAGACGCCGGTGAGGACGCCGCCGAGCACGGCGCCCGCGTAGGTGAAGACGTTGAGCCGCGCGACCGCACGGTCGGTGACCGTCGCCACGACCCCGGCGGCGGGCTCCCCCGCCGCTCCCGCCCGGCCCGACGCGACCGCCTCCCGGGCCCGGTCCCCGACCGCCGAGAACGCGAGCGGGGCGACGACGCCGAGCCCGAGGCCGGTCACGGCGAGGCCCAGCACGGCGACGGGCCACGCCGGGGCGGCCGCCACCGCGACGAACCCCAGGGCGCCGAGCGTGCCGCCCAGCCGCACGACCCGGACCCGGCCGAGGCGCTCGACGAGACCGTCCCCGACGAGCCGCGACACGATGAGCGCCGCCTGGTACGCCGCGTACCCGAGCGGGGCGGCGGCCGCGCTCGCCGCGAGGACGTCGCGCAGGAACGTCGCGCTCCAGCTCGACACCGCGGAGTCGGCGACGGGGAACGCGAGCATCCCTGCACCGAGCAGCGCGATCGTGCCCGCCGCGACCCACGTCACCGGTCCGGGCGCCGCCACGGCGCCCGGACCGGCCGGGGCGTCCCGCACGCCGGCATCCCCGACCACGGCATCCCTGACCTGGGCATCCCTGACCACGGCGTCCGGGGCGACGGCACCCGGGGCCGGGCGACCGCCGTCGGGCAGGCGCAGGGCGAGCCAGGCCGCGCCCACGGCGACGAGCAGCGCCACGAGCGGGAGCGCGAGCGGCTGGCCGAGACCGGCCAGCGCGCCGCCCGAGACCGCGAGCGCGCCGAGCACTCCCCCGGCCGCGTTCGCGGCGTAGAACGACGCGAGCAGGCTGCGGCCGTGCGCGCGCTCGACGTCGATCCCGAGCATGTTCATCGCGGCGTCGACGGCGCCGAGCGCGAGCCCGTAGAGGCCGATCGCCCCGAAGAAGACCGGCCACGACGGCGCGAGGCCGATCCCCGCCACCGCCGCTGCGGCGAGCAGCAGGCCACCGACCACCACGGTCCGTGCGCCGCGCAGCGCCGCCACGACGCCGGACAGCGCGCTGCCCAGACCGGCGAGGACGCACACGCCCAGCACGACGAGCGTCACGACGTCGTCGCCCATGCCGAGCCGGTCCTTGTAGCCGGGGATGCTCGTGAGCACCACCGCGAACCCGAAGCCCTGCACGGCGTACGCCGCCGTCGTCGCGATGCGCTCCGTCACCCGCGCAGACTAGCGCTCGCGCGCCGTCCCGGGAACGCCGCAGGGCGCGGCCGCGGGTGACCCGCGACCGCGCCCTGCGTCGAGCTCAGGCGGAGGCGCGCTCCGCCGCGTCGACGACGTTCGCGAGGAGCATCGCGCGCGTCATCGGGCCGACCCCGCCGGGGTTCGGCGAGATCCAGCCCGCGACCTCGGCGACGTCGGGCGCGGCATCCCCGACGACGCGGCTCTTGCCGGTCTCCGGGTCGACCTCGCGCGAGACGCCGACGTCGATCACGACGGCGCCCGGCTTCACCATGTCGCGCGTGACGATCCCGCGGACCCCCGCGGCCGCGACGACGACGTCGGCGCGGCGCACGAGCGCGGGGAGGTCCGTCGTGCCGGTGTGCGTGAGCGTCACGGTCGCGTTGACCGCGCGCCGCGTGAGCAGCAGGCCGATCGAGCGGCCGACGGTGACGCCGCGCCCCACGACCACGACCTCCTTGCCCGCGAGGGAGATCCCGTGCCGCTCGACGAGCTCGATGATCCCGCGCGGCGTGCACGGGAGCGGCGACGTGACCTCCTCGTTGACGCGCAGCACGAGCCGGCCGAGGTTGGTCGGGTGCAGCCCGTCCGCGTCCTTGGCCGGGTCGATGAGCTCGAGCACCCGGTTGGTGTCGATGCCCCGCGGCAGCGGGAGCTGCACGATGTACCCCGTGCAGGCCGGGTCGTCGTTGAGGCGCCGGACGGCGGCCTCGATCTCCTCCTGCGTCGCGTCGCCCGGGAGGTCCTCCCGGATCGACGCGAGCCCGACCTCCGCGCAGTCGCGGTGCTTGCCCGCGACGTACCACTGCGAGCCCGGGTCGTCGCCGACGAGGAGCGTGCCCAGACCGGGCACGACGCCCTTCCCCGCGAGGACCGCGAGGCGGTCCTTGAGCTCCGCCTTGATCGCGGCGGCGGTGGCCTTGCCGTCGAGGATCCGGGCGGTCACTGCTGGAGGCCCGGGTACAGCGGGAAGTCGGCCGTGAGCTTCTGCACGCGGGCGCGCAGCGCCTCGGCGTCGGTCGCGGCACCCTCGCGCAGCGCGGTCGCGATGATCTCGGCGACCTCCGTGAACTCGGCGTCGCCGAAGCCGCGGGTCGCGAGCGCCGGCGTGCCGATGCGCAGGCCGGACGTGACGCGCGGCGGGCGCGGGTCGAACGGCACGGCGTTGCGGTTCACGGTGATGCCGACCTCGTGCAGGAGGTCCTCGGCCTGCTGGCCGTCGAGCGCCGAGTGGCGCAGGTCGACGAGGACGAGGTGGACGTCGGTGCCGCCCGTGAGGACCGAGACGCCGGCCTCGGCGACGTCGGCCTGGGTCAGGCGGTCCGCGATGATGCTCGCGCCGCGCAGGGTGCGCTCCTGGCGGTCGCGGAAGCCGTCCGTGGCCGCGACCTTGAACGACACGGCCTTGGCCGCGACGACGTGCATGAGCGGGCCGCCCTGCTGGCCCGGGAACACGGCCGAGTCGATCTTCTTGGCGTACTCCTCCTTGCTGAGGATGAAGCCGGAGCGCGGGCCGCCGATCGTCTTGTGGACCGTGGAGGACACGACGTCCGCGTACGGCACCGGGGACGGGTGCAGGCCCGCGGCCACGAGGCCCGCGAAGTGCGCCATGTCCACCCACAGCTTCGCGCCGGCCTCGTCCGCGATCTCGCGGAACGCCGCGAAGTCGAGGTGGCGCGGGTACGCGGACCAGCCGGCGATGATGACGTCGGGACGGGTCTCGAGAGCCTGCTTGCGGACCTCGTCCATCTCGACGCGGTACGACTGCGGGTCCACGCCGTAGGCGGAGACGTCGTAGAGCTTGCCGGAGAAGTTGATCTTCATGCCGTGCGTGAGGTGGCCGCCGTGCGCCAGCTCGAGGCCGAGGATCCGGTCGCCCTTGTTGATGAGCGCGTGCAGGACGGCGGCGTTCGCCTGGGCGCCCGAGTGCGGCTGGACGTTGACGTGCTCCGCGCCGAACAGCGACTTGGCGCGGGCGATCGCGAGGTTCTCCGCGATGTCGACCTGCTCGCAGCCGCCGTAGTAGCGGCGGCCCGGGTAGCCCTCGGCGTACTTGTTGGTGAGCACGGAGCCCTGCGCCTGCAGGACGGCGCGCGGGACGAAGTTCTCGGACGCGATCATCTCGAGGGTGTCGCGCTGGCGCGCGAGCTCCCCGTCGAGGACGGCCGCGATCTCGGGGTCGAGCTCGGCGAGCGGGGTGTCGAGGACGTTGTCGGCTGGCTGGGCGCTCATGGCGTCTCCTCCGCGGGTGTCTGGCAGTTCGTCGTCGGTGGTCACGTTCCCGGCTCGCCGGGTACGCCCCACCAGGGGGTGACCCGGGGCCCAGGCGAACGACCCGTCGTCTGCACAGCGTGCCGCTCCCCGGTGGTGATCCACCCTGCCCGGGCGGAGTTCCACCGGGCGGCGCCAGTCGCGACGCGTCGATCCTAGCGCACGGCCCGTGGGCGGTCCCGGGCTACTCCTGCCCGACGGCGCCCGACTCGTTGCGCGCCTCGGCCTCGCCGAGGATGCGGCGGAGGTAGGTGTAGGTGAGGTCGCCCGCCGCCTTGTCGTACTGCTCCTCGTAGCCGTGCTTGGTGTACATGGCGAGGTTCTGCTTCGAGTCCTTGCCCGTGAACACCCAGATCTCCGTCGTCTGCTCGGGCAGGTACGGCAGCACCTCGAAGAGCATCTGGGTCCCGATGCCGCGGCCCTGCATGTCCGGCGCGACGGCGAGGCGGCCGAGCGTCGCCTTGCTGTCCTCGATCTCCACCCGCACGGAGCCGACCAGGCGCGGGCCGAGCCACGCGCCGATCGTCACGACGTCCTCGCGCGCGAGGTCCTCGCGCAGCTCGTGCAGCGTCTGGGTCAGCGGCGGGATGTTCGGGTCCTGGTAGAGCTGCGCCTCGGTGACGAACGCCGCCCGGCGCAGGGTCAGGAGCTCACCGGCCTCCGCGTCGGTGACGAGGCGGGTCGTGATCTGCGCGTCGTTCATGGGGACATCGTGTCAGACATCGCGCACCAGGACCGGGCACGTCCACCGGTCGTGTCCGCGAGCAGGACGCGGCCCCTGCCGGGCGCGGGCGCGGCTACCCTCTGAGGGGTGTCCACGACAGATCCCCGCGGCGCCGACGTCACCGACGTCACGGCGACCCGCACCGCGCAGTCCCCCACCGGCGAACCCACGCACTGGGTCCTCACGCTCTCGTGCCCGGACGGGCCGGGGATCGTGCACGCCGTGGCCGGGGCCCTCGCGCGGCTGGGCGGCAACATCACCGAGTCGCAGCAGTTCGGCGACCCGCTCTCGGGGCTCTTCTTCATGCGCGTCCAGGTCGAGGCCGCGGCGGAGCGCGCCGAGCTCGAGCGGGCCGTCGAGCAGGTCGCGGCACGGTTCGCCATGACGTGGCGGCTCGACGTGGTCGGGCGGCGCGTGCGCACCCTGCTCATGGTCTCGAAGGCCCCGCACTGCCTCGTCGACCTCCTGTACCGCGAGCGCTCGCAGGGCATGCCGATCGAGGTCGTCGGCGTCGTCGGCAACCACCGCGACCTCGAGGACATCGCGTCGTTCTACGGCAAGCCCTTCCACCACGTGCCCATCACGCGGGACACGAAGGCCGCCGCCGAGGCGCGCCTGCGCGAGCTCGTCGAGAAGCTCGACGTCGAGCTCGTCGTGCTCGCCCGGTACATGCAGATCCTCTCGGACGAGCTGTGCCGCGAGATGCCGGGACGCATCATCAACATCCACCACTCGTTCCTGCCGAGCTTCAAGGGCGCGCGCCCGTACGCCCAGGCGCACGACCGCGGCGTCAAGCTCATCGGCGCGACGTCCCACTACGTGACGGGCGACCTCGACGAGGGCCCGATCATCGAGCAGGACGTCGAGCGCGTCGACCACTCGCGCCGCGTCGAGGACCTCGTGGCGATCGGCGAGGACGTCGAGCGCCAGACGCTCGCGCGCGCCGTCCGCTGGCACGCGGAGCACCGCGTGCTCCTGGACGGGCACCGCACCGTCGTCTTCCGCTGAGCAGCCGCCGGGCGCGCTCCCGGCAGCCCGGGCGCGCACCCGCCGCTCTCCCCGGCACGACGACGGCCCCCGCCACGTCTCGGACGTGACAGGGGCCGTCGTGCGGCGGCGTGCCGGTTCGCCGCCGCCTCCCGGTCGCTCAGCGCGAACGGGTCACTTGGTGAGCTCCTCCAGGGTGGGGTCGCCCGCGTAGACCTCGGCGGCGTTCTCCTGCGTGACGATGACGGGCTCGAGCAGGAAGGCCGGGACGACCTTCACGCCGTTGTCGTACGACTCGGTGTCGTTGATCTCCGGCTCGTCGCCCGCCTGGAGCGCCGTGACCGCGTTGATCGACTCCTCGACGAGCTTGCGCGTGTCCTTGTAGATCGTCGAGTACTGCTCGCCCGCGACGATCGACTTCACGGACTCGACCTCGGAGTCCTGGCCGGTGATGACCGGGGTCTCCTTGCCGGCCTGCTTCGCCGACGTCAGGGCGGCGCGCGCCAGGGTGTCGTTCGGCGACAGGACGCCGTCGATCTCCTTGTCGGAGTAGCTGCCCGAGAGCACCGTGTCCATGCGCTTCTGGGCGTTCTCGGCCTTCCAGCCCTGCGTCGCGACCTGCTCGAACGACGTCTGGCCCGACGGGATGACGAGCGTGCCGTCGTCGATCTTCGGCTGGAGGACGCTCATGGCGCCCTCGAAGAACGGCGTCGAGTTCGCGTCGTCGGGCGAGCCGGCGATGAGCTCGACGTTGTACGGCGCCTCGCCCTTGCGCTCCTCGAGGCCCTGGAGCAGAGCCTGGCCCTGGAGCTCGCCGACCTTGAAGTTGTCGAACGCGATGTACTCGTCCACGGCGTCCGTGTTCTTCACGAGACGGTCGTAGGCGATGACGGTCGCGCCGTTGTCCTTGGCGTTCTTGAGCTGGGTGCCGAGCTGCGACCCGTCGATCGCGCCGACGATGATCACCTTCGCGCCCTGCTCGACCATCGCGTCGATCTGGCTCTGCTGCTCGGAGACGCCGCCGTTGGCGAACTGGACGATCGGCTTGAAGCCGGCCTCCTCGAGACCGTCGTTGAACAGGCTCTCGGCGAGGACCCAGTTCTCCGACGTCTTCTGCGGGAGCGCGACGCCGATCGTCGCGCCCTCCTCGAAGCCGGCCGCCGCGGACTCGCCGCCGCCGGACGTCTCGCCGCCACCGCTGTCGCCCCCGCGCTCGGAGGAGCAGCCGCTGAGCACGAGCGCGCTCGCGGCGGTGAGCGCCAGGAGCGTCGTGGTGAGCTTCTTCATGGGTACCACTTTCTGTCGGGCATCCGTCGTCGGATGCGGTCCGGGGGTCGTGCGGGAAGGTTCGGGAGGGCTCAGCCCTTGGCGGCCGTGGCGCCTGCCTCGACCGGGACCTCGGGCTGCGGGTCGTCGGCGCCGGTGACGGCACCGGTGCCCTTGTCGCGTCGCGACGGGAAGATCAGCCCGATGATCGACGGGCGGCCCTGCACCTTGTTGTAGACGTCGAACGCGACGGCGATGAGGAGCACGAGGCCCTTGATGATCTGGGTGCGGTCCGAGCCGATGCCCATGAGCTGCAGGCCGTTGTTGAGCACGGCCATGACGAGCCCGCCGATGACGGAGCCGACGACCGTGCCGACACCGCCCGAGACGGCGGCGCCGCCGATGAAGACGGCCGCGATCGCGTCGAGCTCCCACATGTTGCCGTCGAAGGGGCCGGACGCGGTCGAGCGGCCGATGAAGATCATGCCCGCGAGCGCCGCGAGGACCGACATGTTCATCATGACGAAGAAGTTCGTGCGCTTGATGTCGACGCCGGACAGCGCCGCGGCGGCCCGGTTGCCGCCGACGGCGTACACGTGGCGGCCGCCGACGGTCCGCTGCGCGACGAACTGGTAGACGATGACGAGCAGGATCAGGATGACCGCGGGCACGGGGATCGAGGTCCCGACGCGGCCCGAGCCGTAGAGGTACGTGAGGTAGGCGATGACGGCGCTGAAGAGGACGACGCGCGTCACGGCGACCGACGTCGGGACCGGGTCGGCGCCGAGCTTGCGGGCGCTGGCCCGGCGGCGGAGCTCCGACCACACGACCGCCGCGATCGCGAGGACGCCGAGCAGGAGCGTCGAGTTGTTGAGGCCGGTGCCCGGTCCCCACTCGGGCAGGTAGCCGCCGCCGATCCACTGGATCTCGGTCGGGACGGGGACGGTGTTGGACTTGCCGATGTACTGGTTGAGGCCGCGGAAGATCATCATCCCGGCGAGGGTCGTGATGAAGCCCGGGATGCCGACGTACGCGACCCAGAAGCCCTGCCACGCGCCGATGACCGCGCCGACGCACAGCCCCAGGAGGATGCCGAGCCACCACGGGATCCCCCAGTCCCGGATCGCGAGGGCGACGATGATGCCGGTCACCGCCGCGACCGACCCGACGGACAGGTCGATGTGGCCCGCGATGATCACGAGCACCATGCCGATCGCGAGGATGAGGATGTAGGAGTTGCCGTTGAGCAGGTTCTGCGCGTTGCTCGGGGTGAGGACGCGCCCCCCGGTCGCGATCTGGAAGAAGATGATCAGGGCGAGGAGCGCGAAGAGCATGCCGAACTGGCGCGCTCCGCCGCTCAGCAGCTGCTTGATGGACGACATCGTCGGTGGTTCCTTCTCGGTCGAGACGGGGTGGCTGGGGGTGGAGGGGCGGCCGGGTCAGGCCGCGTCGGCGGACGCGTCGCTCTGCGTCCCGGTCATGAGCCGCATGAGACCCTCCTGGGTCGCGTCGGCCCGGGACACCTCACCGGTGATGCGCCCCTCGAACACGGTGTAGATGCGGTCGCACAGCCCGAGGAGCTCGGGCAGCTCCGACGAGATGACGACGACGCCGCGGCCCGCGTCCGCGAGCTTCTGGACGAGCCCGTAGATCTCGTACTTGGCGCCGACGTCGATCCCGCGCGTCGGCTCGTCGAGGATGAGGAGCTCCGGCTCGGTGTACATCCACTTGGCGAGCAGCACCTTCTGCTGGTTGCCGCCGGAGAGCTTCGCGACACCCTCGTGCACGCTCGGCGCCTTGATGGAGAACGCCTTGCGGTAGCCCTCCGCCGCGACGAACGCCGCGTCGCGGTCGATGACGCCGGCCTTCGCGATGCGCGGCAGGTTCGCCGACTGGATCGTGCCCAGGATCGTGTCGAGCAGGTTGAGGCCGAGCGACTTGCGGTCCTCGGGGACGTACGCGATCCGGTTCTCGATCGCCGAGAGCACCGTGGGCATGGAGACCTCTCGCCCGTCGATGCGGACGATGCCGGAGAGGTAGCGGCCGTAGGTGCGCCCGAAGATCGAGCGCGCGAGCTCGGTGCGCCCCGCGCCCATGATCCCGGCGAAACCGACGATCTCTCCCCTCCGCACGTGGAAGGTCGAGCCCTTGCACACGAGGCGGCCGGGCACCTCGGGGTGCTCGACGGTCCACCCCTCGACCTCGAAGAAGGTTTCGCCGACCGACGGGGTGTGGTCGGGGAAGCGCGACTCGAGCGAACGGCCGACCATGCCGCGGATGATGCGGTCCTCGTCGACGGCGTCGTCCTTCACGTCGAGCGTCTCGATCGAGCGGCCGTCGCGGATGATCGTGATCGAGTCGGCGATCGCCTCGATCTCGTTGAGCTTGTGCGAGATGATGATGCTCGTCATGCCCTTGGCGCGCAGGCCGCGCAGCAGGTCCAGCAGGTGCTCCGAGTCCTCCTCGTTGAGCGCGGACGTCGGCTCGTCGAGGATGAGCAGCCGCACGTCCTTCGCCAGCGCGCGGGCGATCTCCACGAGCTGCTGCTTGCCGACGCCGATGTTCTTGATCTGCGCGTCCGGCGACTCCTGGAGCCCGACGCGCGCCATGAGCTCCTCCGCCCGGCGCCGCGCCACGCCCCAGTCGATCCCGAACGACCCCTTGACCTCGTTGCCGAGGAAGATGTTCTCGGTGATCGAGAGCTCCGGGATGAGCGCAAGCTCCTGGTGGATGATGACGATGCCTGCCTGCTCGCTCGAGCGGATGTCCTTGAACCGGACCTCGGCGGCCTCGTAGTAGATGTCGCCCGTGTACGTGCCGTGCGGGTACACGCCCGAGAGCACCTTCATGAGCGTCGACTTGCCGGCGCCGTTCTCCCCGCAGATCGCGTGGATCTCCCCTGCGCGGACGCGCAGGTTGACGTCGTCGAGGGCGCGCACGCCCGGGAACTCCTTGGTGATGCCCCGCATCTCGAGGATCACGCGCTCGTCCGTCATCGGACCTCCTCCTGCCGAGGACAGCGCGCGGGGCACCTGTGCCCCGCGGACCCGGACACCCTCAGCGCCGTCCGAGCGGGCCCGACGCTATGCCCGTCGTGTTCTTGGCGTCAACTCCTGAACGCAAGGCCAGGGCGAACTGTGATCGAATAGCGACCTTGGTCCTATGACAGCGCAGACATATGCCCCGGATGTGAGCGCGAACACGCTCGATCTCACCTAAGCGATCAGGACATGAATGCTTGAGAGCGCTTTCAGGCGAGGCGCACGCTGGGCTGCCGACATGCGGGTGCACCGAGGTGGCCGCGGCGGTGCCGGCGGTCCGGGCCTAGCGAGGTGGGAGCGGGCGCTTGAAGCCCTCGTGCGACTGCTCGTAGCCGAGCGACCGGTACAACCGGTGGGCGTCCGTGCGTCGCTTGTCGGACGTGAGCTGGGCGAGCGCGCAGCCTCGCGCGACGCCCCACGCGTGCGCCCACGCCATCATCGCGCGACCGACGCCCTGGCCCCGCAGCCGCCGGTCGACACGGACGGCCTCGACCAGCAGCCGCGTCGCGCCGCCGCGGGAGATCCCGGGGACCACGGTGAGCTGCATGGTGCCCACGACCTCGCCGTCGCGCTCCACGACCACCAGGGCGTTGTTCGGGTCCGCGTCGATCGCGGCGAACGCCGCCTCGTGCTCCGGGCCGACCTCGCCGGTGCGGGCGCGCGCGATCGCGTCGTCGGCGATGAGCTCGACCACCCGGGGCAGGTCGGCGGCGACGGCCGGACGGAAGACGAGACCCGCCGTCGGGCGGACGGCGGGCGAGGGCGAGGTGGTCACGGCTCGCGACGCTAGCACCAGCCCCCCGGGAGACAACGACGCCGACCGGGGTGCGCCGAGGTAGACCCCGGGTAGGCCGAGGGAGAGCCCTGGTGATGACCAGGGCTCTCCCTCGGCGGGTCGTCCTACCTCGGCGGTCGGCTCAGGAGCAGGTGGCTCCCTCGTGCTCGACGGTGAAGGTCGAGGTGACCTCCTCGCCGTCGACCACCGCGGTGGCGGTCACCGTGGCCTCGCCGGCCGCGACCGCCTTCTGGCGCGTCGCGAACGACTGGTAGGCGTTCTTGCCGGGCGCGACGTCCGCGACCGCCTTCTCTCCGAACGGCGTGGCGAGCCGGACGTCCACCGGCACGGCGCCGTCGTTCGTCGCCCGGACCGCGACGTACGCCTTGCCCGCGAGGCAGCGCGTCTGCACGTCGACGGACACGGGCAGCTCCGCCCCGGCCTGCGGCTGCACCAGGACGGCGACGGACCGCCCGGGGACGGTCACCGTGCCGGTGGCCGCGTCCCACGTGGTGCCGCGCACGACGTCGTCGCTCCCCTCCTGCTGCACGGGCGAGAGCACGTACTCGCGGCCCGCGAGCGCGGACAGCGGGACGGTGACCTCGTCCGGGGAGGCGTTGAAGACGGCGAGGAGCCCGTCGAGCGCGGGGTCGACGTCGGTGCCGACGGTGTCGTCCACCGCCATCGCGACGACGCCCGGGACCTGGTCCGGCCCGGCACCCGGGAAGGTGACCTTCTCCCGGATGAGCTCCGGGTCGCCGAGCCGGAACAGCCCGGTCGAGTGCCGCAGGCGCAGGAGGTCCTGCGCCTGCGCCGACGCGGTGGCGATGTCGTCGGGCGACGGCTTGAGCGCCGGGTTCGCGAGGAGCGGGGCCATGAGCGGCCACTTGTCCTCGTTGTCGGCCGCCATCGGCAGGCCCTTGCCGAACCCGTTGTCCTGACCGGTCCAGTCGATCGCGTTGAACCAGTCGCCCGAGTCGTAGCTGTTGCGGTCGAGCGACTTCGACCGCAGCAGGTCCGTGCCCGCGTGCCAGAACGACGGCGTCTGGGAGAGCGCCGCGGTCGCGAGCGAGACCGTGTTCATGCGCACGCGCTCGTCCATCGGCGTGTCGGCCGGGAGCTTGAGCGCGAGCAGGTCGAACAGCGTCTCGTTGTCGTGCGCGTCGACGTAGGTCACGACCTCCTCGGGCGAGTCGGCGTAGCCGGCCGGCGCCCCGCGGTAGTCGATCTCGTCGCCGCGCTTCTCCTCGCCCGTCGACGTGACGAGCGTGTAGTCGCGCAGGTTGCCCGCGAGGCCGAGGCGCACGAGGTCGGTCTGGTGACCGAGGTCGGCGAGCTCGTCCGCGGACCCGTCGTTCACGGTCCCCGGCTCCCCCGCCCGGGCGGGCTGCCCGTTCGGGTCGGTCGCGAGGCCCGTGCCGAATCCCTGCGTGAACGTCGTGGCGCCGTCGACGGGCGAGCCGCCGTGCACGGCGTCGCGCAGCCGGTCGGAGAAGGTCCCGATGCCCGTGCCGCCGAGCTGGCCCTGCGTGGCCTGCTCGAACAGCGCGTTGCCCGCGACCTCGCCGAAGTCCCAGCCCTCGCCGTACAGGTAGACGGACTTCCCGTCGACGCCGTCCTCGGCGAGCGTGAGCTCGTCGAGCGCGGCCCGGACGTCGAGCATGTTCTGCTTCGAGTGGTGGCCCATGAGGTCGAAGCGGAACCCGTCGACGCGGTAGTCCTTCGCCCACGTGACGACCGAGTCGACCATGAGCTTGCCCGCCATCGCGTGCTCGGTCGCGACGTTCTGGCAGCACGTGCTCGTCTCGACGGAGCCGGTGGTCGGGTTCTGCCGGTGGTAGTAGCCCGGCACGACCTTGTCGAGGACGGACTTCGCGTCCTGCCCGCTCGCGGCGGTGTGGTTGAACACCTGGTCGAGCACGACCTGCAGCCCGGCACCGTGGAGCGAGCCGACCATGGTGCGGAACTCGGCCACGCGCGCGCCGCCGTCCGCGTCGACCGCGTACGACCCCTCGGGCGTGCTGAAGTGCCACGGGTCGTAGCCCCAGTTGAAGCCGTCCTGCGCCTGCACCGCCGCGACGGCGGCCTGCTGCTCGGGCGAGTCGGGCGCGAACCCGGTGAGGTCGCCGGTCGCGGCCTGGGCCTCGCGGTCCTCGGGGATCGACGCGATGTCGAACGTCGGGAGCAGGTGCACCGTGGTGACGCCCGCGTCCGCGAGCTCGCGCAGGTGCGTCATGCCGGCCGAGTCCTTCTCCGCGAACGCGAGGTACGTGCCGCGCCGCTCCGCCGGGACCGTCTCGTCGGAGATCGAGAAGTCCCGGACGTGGAGCTCGTAGATCGTCTGGTCGACCGACCGCTCGACGACCGGGGCGGGCGTGCCCTCCCACGCGCTCGGGCGGAACGCGGGGTCGTCGAGGTCGACGGCCACCGAGTGGGTCGAGTCGAGCGTCAGGCCCACCGAGTACGGGTCGGTGACGACGTTCGTCTCGACCTTCCCCGTGCTCGGGACGTAGACCTGCACCTCGTAGAGGTAGCGCGCGCCCTTCCAGCCGACGGCCGCGCCGCCGAGCTTCTTGTCGGCCGCCTTGCCGTCGAGGGTCCACGTGCCGTCGGCCTGGCGCGCGGCCTCGAACCGGCGCGGGTCGTCGTCGAGCGACGCCCCCGCGGGCCACGCGAGCACCGAGACGGCCTTCGCCGTCGGCGCCCACAGCGCGAACGACGCCCACTTGCCGTTGGCGTGCCACGAGACGCCGAGCTCGCGCTCGGCGGCGTCCTCGGCGAACAGGTCGTCGACGACGCCCGGCACCTGGACGCCGGTCGCGGCCGTGAGCGCGCCGTCGTCGGCCCGGGTGACGAGGAGCTGGCCCGTGAGCGCCGCCTCGACCTCCGCGCGGTCGAGCGGCTCGCCGTCGTCGAGCACGCGCAGCGCGGTGTGCCCGGCGAGCGCGGGGAACTCGGCCGCGACGTCGTCGGGCAGGCCCGACGGGTCGACCTGGAGCCTGTACGACGCCGTGCCCTCCGGGGCCTGCACCTCGCCGTCGGCGCCGCCCGGGGTGACCGAGAGCCCGCCCTCGGGGGCGGACCACAGGGTCCACTCGTCGCCCGTGCCGAGGTCGCCCGGCCAGGCGACGACGCCCTCGCGCACCCAGTGCGCGGCCTGCTGGCCGGTGCCGGGGAGCGGCGGGTTCGCGACGTCGATCGTCAGGACGTGGGACGCGAGGTCGTAGGAGAACGTGACCAGCTCGCCGTCGCCGACGGAGAACTGGTAGTTCGCCCCGTCGCGCGCGCCGCCGACGCCGTAGTTCTCGGCCCAGCTCAGGCCGTGCGCGACCTTGCCCTCGTACGCGCCGGCCGCGAGGCGGTCGGTCGACCAGGTGTAGACGCCGTCGCCGTCCGGGTCCTTGAGCCAGGACGCCAGGCAGTCGGGCGCCCACGAGCCGGGGCAGCCGACCTGGTCCTGGAACGAGCCCGCGAGCGTGACGATCGGCCCCTGCGCGGTGCTCGAGAAGTCCTTGCTCACCGGGTCCCAGTAGAACGTCACCGGGCCGCCGGCCGTCGTGTACGTCGCGTTGGTGCCGTCCTGCACACCGCCGACGCCGTAGTTCACGGTCCACGACCCGTTGATCGCGACCTTGTACTCGTACGTCCCGGCGGGGACGTCGAACGTGCCCGCGTAGACGCCGTCCGCGCGCTTCGTGAGCTTCGCGGCCTCGCAGCCCGGGGCCCAGTCGCCCGCGCAGCCCATGGCCGCGTTGTGGCTGCCGGGCACGGTCACGAGGTCGATCTCGGGCTCGGGCTCCTCGCCCACGACCCCGCTGACGTCGACCCCGACGCTCGCGAACGTGGACGCGGCGGCACGGTCGCCGTCGGCGTCGGTCGTCACCGCGCGGTACTCGACGAGCGTGCCGTCGGCGAGGCCCGCGACGTCGTGGAAGACGCGCGGTGCCGTGTCCTCCGCGGTGCCGAGCGGGTGCCACTCGGCGCTCCCGACCTCGCGCCACGCGAACGACGTCTCGGCCCACGCGTCCGGGTCGACGGTGGCGGTCACCGGCGCGACGCCCGTGACCGCTCCCCCGGCCTGCGGCACGGTGAGGGCGATGTCGCCCGACGAGTCCGCGCCGACCTCGCGGTCGGCCCGCAGCACGACCGTGCCCGTCGCCGGGACGGTCAGCGTGACGACGCCGTCCGCATCGGCGGTGACGGGGGCGGCCTGCTCGCCGTAGAGCACCTCGTACGAGGCGCCGGGCGTGAGGGTCGTGAACGTCGCCGTCCGCTCCTGCGCCGCGTTGTTCAGTGCGACCAGGTGCTCGACCTTCTCCTCGCGGTCGACGCGGCTGAACGCGTACACGCCCGCGCCGTTCTCGACGTAGCGCTCCACCTGGGCGCCGTCGGCCAGCGCCGGGTGCGCCTCGCGCAGCGCGGCGAGCCCGGCGATGTGCGCGTAGAGCGGCGCGTCGGTGCCGAAGCGGTCCACGCTGCCCGCCTGCTCGCCGGTGACGAGCGGCTGGTCGGCGTACTCGTCGACCTGGGTCGCGAACAGCGTCTGGCGCGCGTCCTTGTCGCCGCCCTTCCCCGCGAAGCCCTGCTCGTCGCCGTAGTACACGACCGGCTGCCCGCGGGTCAGGTACATGAGGTCGTGCGCGAGCTCGTCGCGCGCGAGCGGGTCGTCGGTGCTCGCGAGCATGTACCCGACGCGGCCCATGTCGTGGTTGCCGAGGAACGTCGGCAGCGCCTGCGCGTTGGTCGTGGGCGTCGTGTACATGTCGTCGCTCGCGAAGAGCGACGCCAGGCCCTTGGCGCTGTTGCCGCTCGCGAAGCTCGTCGCGGCGGACTGGAACGTGAAGTCCAGCGTCGAGCTCATGTCCGTCTTGCGCACGTAGGGCGAGAGCTTCGCCGCGTCGGCGTCGTACACCTCGCCGAACATGAAGAAGTCGTCCTTGCCCTGCGCGTGCGCGTAGTCGAGGACCTCGGTGGTCCACGTCTCCCAGAACTCGAAGTTCACGTGCTTGACGGTGTCGATGCGGAAGCCGTCGATGCCGAGGTCGATCCAGTCCTGGTAGACGTCGACGAACCCGTCGACGACCGTCGGGTGCTCGGTCATGAGGTCGTCGAGGCCGTCGAAGTCCCCGTACGTCACGGACTCCCCGGTCCACGTCGAGTTGCCGCGGTTGTGGTAGAGCGTCGGGTCGTTGAGCCAGGCCGGGACCTTGAGGTCCTCCTTGCCCGCGGGGACGACCGGCGTGTACGGGAACGACGTCGCGGCGTCCAGCGCCGGGAAGTCGCCGGTGCCCGCGTGGTCCGCCGGGTCGAACACGGTGCCCTCGGCGTCGCGGTACGGCGACGTGGCCTGGTCGACGTACGAGTACTGCTTCTGCTCGTAGTCGATCACGTCGGCCGTGTGGTTCGTGATGATGTCGAAGTAGACCTTGATCCCGCGGTCGTGCGCCTCGTCGATGAGCGCCTCGAGCTCGGCGTTCGTGCCGAGGTGCGGGTCGATCTGCGTGAAGTCGGTGATCCAGTAGCCGTGGTAGCCCGCCGACGCGTCGGCGCCCGTGCCCTGGACCGGCTGGTTCTTGAACGACGGCGTGAGCCAGATCGCCGTCGTGCCGAGGCCCTCGACGTAGTCGAGGTTCTGCCGCAGGCCCGCGATGTCGCCGCCCTGGTAGAAGCCCTTGTTCGTCGGGTCGAACCCGGAGACGAGCGGGTCGTCGCCGAGCCCCGCCGTGTCGTTCGACGGGTCGCCGTTCGCGAACCGGTCGGTCATGACGAAGTAGAAGCGCTCGTCCGACCCGGGCTGGCGCACGGGGGGCACCACGAGGTCGGCGTCCTGCGCCTCGTCGTAGCCGCCCGCGAGCCCGAGCGGCGTGAGCGCGATGCGGTGGGTCGACTCGTCGAACGTGACGCGCACGGTCGCGTCGCCGCCGAGCACGAGGGGCGCGTTGTCCTGGCCGCCCTCGCGCCCGTACGCCTCGTCCCACGCGTCGTCGTAGGCGACCTTGTACTCGTAGGTGCCCGCGGGCACCTCGAAGTCGGCGGACCAGACGCCGGCGGCGTCGGTGGGCGCGAGCTCGGTCGCCGCGCACGCGGGGTCCCAGTCGGCGGGGCAGCCGAGCTCGGACTGGAGGTCGCCCACGAGGGCGAGCGTGCGCTCGTCGGCCCCCGCGGCGGGGGCGGCGAACGCGGCGAGCGTGACGCCCGCCAGGCCGGAGGTGGCGAGCGCGACGGCGGTGACCGACGCCGTCGTGCGGGCCCCGCGCGTACGGCGGGGCGTGGTGTCGGATGGGTGGGGCGACGGTGTGCGCGGGACGCGGCGACGTCGCGGCGTGGAGGTCATGAGGACTCCCTCGTCCGGTGGCTGGTGCGGGACCGCAGGCGTGAGCAGGCAGGTGCCGGCAAGGACGCGGACGACGGGACCAGCAGCGGGCGACGTCGACCGCGGCTTTCTCAGCGTACGGCTGAGCCGAACTGTACTGGTTGCAGAAAGTTGCAGCAAGGTTCGGCAAACGCCGCGCCCGCGCCGCGCCACGCCGCTGCCCGGACACGACGAACCCGGGGTCGCCCCGCTCAGGAGGTCCTGGCGGGGGCGGCCCCGGGTCCGGGAGGTCGCGGTGGTCAGCCCGCGAGATGGCCCCAGCGCGGGGCGAGCTCGGACCACGGCCCGACGGCGGCGACCCGGCCCTCGTCGAGCACGACCACGCGGTCGGCCCGGGCGAGCGCGGCGCGCTTGGACGTCGCGCCGACGACCGTGGTGCCCCGCTCGCGCAGCGACTCCCACAGCTCGATCTCCGTCGCCGCGTCGAGCGCGCTGGAGACGTCGTCGGCCAGCAGGAGCTCAGCGTCGGTCGCGAGCGCCCGGGCCAGGGCGAGCCGCTGGACCTGGCCGCCCGAGAGCCGGACGCCGCGGTGCCCGACGAGGGCCTCGTGCCCGCCCGCCTCGACGACGTCCCGCTCGAGCCGCGCGGCCGCGACGGGCCCGTGGACGTCGCGCTCGTGGCCGAGCCGCACGTTGTCCGCGAACGTCCCGGACAGCACGCGCGGCACCTGCGCGACGTGCGCGACCTGGCCCGGCCGCAGGAACGTCTGGGCGTCGACGACGTCCGTGCCGTTCCAGCGGATGCGGCCCGTGTGCTCCATGAGGCCCGCGAGCGCCGAGAGCAGGCTCGACTTGCCCGCACCGACCTGCCCGAGCAGCAGGACGAGCTCGCCGCGGCCGACGGACAGGTCGACGTCCTGGACGCCGATCGTGCCGTCGTCGTGCAGCGCCGTCACGCCGTCCAGGTCGATCCGCTCGAGCGGCCGCCGGGGGCCCGGGTCGGGCGTGGGGGCGGCGCCGGTGAGGAGGTCGACGCCGGGCGGCAGGTCCATGAGGTCCGTCCCGGCGGCGAACCGGCTCGTCGCGCGCTGCCACGAGCGCGTGCCGGGCGCCTCGGTCACGACGGCGCCCGCGACGACCCCGAACCAGCCGAAGCCGGTCACGGCGTTGGCGACGAGGAGCGCCGTCGCGAGGTCCCACGTCCCGGTGAGCAGCCCGGCCCACGCCGCGACGACGCCGAGCTGGATCATGACGAGCGGGACGCCGTCGAGCGCGGCCTGCACGCGGTGCTCGAAGACGGCGGCGCGCACGCGCCCGGCGTCCACCTCGCGCAGGTGCGCGTGCACCTGCGGCGTGCGGGCGGCGAGCTTCACCGTCCGCGCGGAGTCGAGCGCCGAGACGAGCGCGCGGCCGAACCGGGCGCGCGCGGCCGACGAGCGTGTCGCCGACCGCCCGGCGATCGGCCGCCCGAGCGCCGACGCCGCCGCGGACACCACCATGACGGCGAGGAGCACCGCGCCGGCGAGCCACGACCGGCTGAGCAGCGCGGTGACGCCCGCGATGACGAGGCCGTTGACGAAGTCGACCCAGCGGTCGGCGTACCGGACGAACCGGTCGGCGTCCATGGCACGGGCGACGACCTCGCCGGGCGGCGTGGCCGTGAGCCGGTGCTGACGCGTCTGGCCCGCCATGACCGCCATGCGCACGCGCAGCAGCACCTCGACCCACCAGCGCGGGTAGACGTACAGCGCCCACGCGAGGCACAGGGGCGCGACCACGAGCAGCACGGCGAGCGGCACGAGCTGCCGCGCCGGGAAGCCGGAGCCGAGGTCCTGGACCGCCTGTCCCCAGAGGAAGCCGGTGACGGCGCCCTGGGCCGAGACGAGGCTCGTGACGAGGAACAGGACCGCGCCCACCACGCCCCACGCCGGGCGGACGAACAGGGCGTGCGCGACGCCGCGCGCGAGGCTCGGCCCGTCGCCCGGGTCGTCGAGGACCGGCGGCTCGCCGCGCCGTCGGCGTCCGCCGACCGCGTCGGAGGCGCGGGCCGCGGGCGTCTCGCCCTCGGCGCCCGCGTCGTCCTGCGCGGCCGCGGGCGCGGCGGGCGCCGGGTCGCCGGGCGCGAGGTCGTCGACGTCGTCGCCGCGCGGTCCGCCGTCCTGCGCGACGCTCGCGACGAGCAGGTCGCGGTAGGGACCGGGGGCGTGGGCGAGCGCGGCGCGCTCGCCCTGCTGCACGACCCGGCCGTGGTCGAGGACGGCCAGCAGCCCGGCCCGCTCGATCGTCGTGAGCCGGTGCGCCACGAGCACGCCCGTGCGCCCCGCGAGCAGCCGCTCCGACGCGGCGACGACGCGCGCCTCCGTGAGCGGGTCCATGCGCGCCGTCGCCTCGTCGAGCACGACGACCTGCACGTCGCGCACCAGCAGGCGCGCGAACGCGACGAGCTGCTCCTCCCCCGCGGAGAGCGAGGTCCCGCCGGGACCGAGCAGGGTGTCCAGGCCGTCGGGCAGGCCCGCGACCCAGTCGTCGAGCCGCAGCTCGCGCACGGCCGCCTCGACGTCGGACCGCGGGACGTCCGCGAACAGCGCGACGTTCTCCGCGAGCGTGCCCGCGAGGATCTCGGTGCGCTGCGTGACGACGCCGACCGCCGCGCGCAGCGCCTGGAGGTCGAGGTCGCGCACGTCCACGCCGCCGACGAGCACGGCGCCGCGCGGCGGCTCGACCGCGCGCGAGAGCAGCGACGCGAGGGTCGACTTGCCCGAGCCGGTGCGCCCGACGAGCGCGACCGTCTCCCCCGCGGGCACGTGCAGGTCCACCCCGTCGAGCGCGAACGTGCCCTCGGCGTAGGAGAAGTGCAGGTCGCGCACCTCGATCCCGACCGGCCCGGCGGGCAGCGTGCGCCCGCCCGTCGGCTCGGGCTCGACGGCGAGCATCTGCCGGATGCGCGTGAGCGCGCCCAGCCCCTCCTGGATGTCCGGGAGGTGGTGGACCAGGTTGTCCACCTGCCCGACGAAGAGCGCGGTCACGAGGAACAGGGTGACGAGCCGGTCGACGCCCAGGTCGCCGTCCGCGGCGAGCGCGGCACCCGCCACGGCCACGCCCGCGAGCAGCGAGGCGAGCACGAGACCGGCGCGGCGGAGCATGCGCGCCTCGACGACGAGCACGGCCTCGAACTTCCGGTGCACCTGGGCCGACCGCTCGGCGAGGCGCCGGATCGCGAACGACTGCCCGAGGCTCGTGCGCAGGTCGTCCCGCGCGGCGACGGACTCCTCGAACGCCGCGGCATGGTCCGTCCACGCCATCTCCTCGATGACCTTGCGGCGCGCGATCTCGCCCAGCATCGGGCGCACGATGAACCACGCGACCGCCCCCAGCACCGGGAAGAGGACCCACGCCGGCCACCACGTGAGGCCGGCGACGACCCACATCGGCAGCACGCCGACGACGGTGCGTCCCGCGCCCCAGAGCTGACGGCGCACGAGCGTGCCGACGGCGTGCGTGTCGTCGTCGACGCGGTCGAGCACCTCGCCGACCGCCTGCTCCGTGAGCGTGGCGAGCGGCTGGTGCAGCGCCGCGGTGAGGAGGTCGCCGCGCAGGCGGCCTTCGGCGCGGTCGACCACGCCCGCCCACACGACCTGGCCGACGGTGTCGAGCAGCGCCGCGCCGACGACGCACGCGGCGAGGAGCTGGAGCGTCGCCGTCGTCGGGTCCTCGGCGAGCCACCCGGCGATGACGGTGCCCAGCGCGGCGCCGACCGCGCCCACGGCGAGCGCGAGCAGCGCGACGACGGCCTGCGGCCCCCGCAGGCGGCGCCAGTCCAGGCGCCGGGCCGGGTCGGGCGAGCGCGGGGCGGCGGCCGACGGCGCGGCGTGCGGGTCGGACGGGGGGTTCGTGGGCTGCTCGGTCGGCAGGGAGGCGTCGATCATGGCCCCACGACCCTACGGCGACCCACCCCCGCCGACGCAGGGATTTTCGCTGCCCGCAGCCCTGCCCGGCCCGGTCGGCGCGGGGCCGAGCCGGGCCGGCTCGCGTCGGCCCTGCCCGGCCCCGGACGCAGCGCGGCCCGGGTCCCGAAGGACCCGGGCCGCGCAGGTACGGCTCAGACCAGGCCGAGCTCCTCGACGGCCTGGCGCTCCTCCTGGAGCTCCGCGACCGACGCGTCGACGCGCCCGCGCGAGAAGTCCGACAGCTCCAGGCCCTGGACGATCTCCCACGACCCGCCGCGCGAGACCACCGGGAACGACGAGATGAGGCCGGTCGGGACGCCGTAGGACCCGTCCGACACGACGCCCGCGCTCGTCCAGTCGCCCTCGGGCGTGCCGAGGACCCAGTCGTGCACGTGGTCGATCGCCGCGTTCGCCGCCGACGCCGCCGACGACGCGCCGCGCGCGTCGATGATCGCCGCGCCGCGCTTCGCGACCGTCGGGATGAACGTGCTCTCCAGCCACTCGCGGTCCTCGGCGAGCCGCGCGCCCGGCGTGCCCGCGACGTCCGCGTGGAAGAGGTCGGGGTACTGCGTGGCCGAGTGGTTGCCCCAGATGGTCATCTTGCGCACCTCGGACACCGGGACGCCCGCACGCTTCGCGACCTGCGTGAGCGCGCGGTTGTGGTCCAGGCGCGTCATCGCGGTGAACCGGTCCTTCGGGACGTCGGGCGCGTTCGACGCCGCGATGAGCGCGTTCGTGTTCGCGGGGTTGCCGACGACGAGGACGCGGACGTCGTCCGCCGCGCCCGCGTTGATCGCCTGGCCCTGCGGCTTGAAGATGCCGCCGTTCGCCTCGAGCAGGTCGCCGCGCTCCATGCCCGGGCCGCGCGGGCGGGCGCCCACGAGGAGCGCGACGTTCGTGCCCTCGAACGCGGGCGTCGGGTCGTCGAAGATGTCGATGCCGGCGAGCAGCGGGAACGCGCAGTCGTCCAGCTCCATGGCCGTGCCCTCGGCGGCCTTCACGCCCTGCGGGATCTCGAGGAGGCGCAGGCGCACGGGGGTGTCGGGGCCGAGCATCTGGCCCGACGCGATGCGGAACAGCAGCGCGTAACCGATCTGACCGGCCGCGCCGGTCACCGTCACGTTCACGGGGGAAGTCATGCGCTCACTCTCCCACAACGCGACCCGCCCGGACGCGCGGGGCGGCGCGCCCGCCGGTGCCGACTCTCGCCGCTGCGGCCCCCGGGAACGACGACGGCGGCGCCCCCTGCGCAGGGGACGCCGCCGTCGGGCGTGCGGTGCGGGCCGGGTCAGCCCAGGCGCGCCTTGAGGTTCTCGTCCAGCGCGGCGAGGAACTCCTCCGTCGTCAGCCACTCCTGGTCCGGACCGATGAGGAGCGCGAGGTCCTTCGTCATCTTGCCGGACTCGACCGTCTTGATGACGACGTCCTCGAGCGTCTGCGCGAACTCGGTGACCTCGGGCGTGCCGTCGAGCTTGCCGCGGTGCATGAGGCCACGCGTCCAGGCGAAGATCGACGCGATCGGGTTCGTCGACGTCGGCTTGCCCTGCTGGTGCTGGCGGTAGTGGCGCGTCACCGTGCCGTGCGCGGCCTCGGCCTCGACGGTCTGGCCGTCCGGGGTCATGAGGACCGACGTCATGAGGCCGAGCGAGCCGAAGCCCTGCGCGACGGTGTCGGACTGGACGTCGCCGTCGTAGTTCTTGCAGGCCCAGACGTAGCCGCCCTCCCACTTCATGGCAGAGGCGACCATGTCGTCGATGAGGCGGTGCTCGTAGGTGATGCCCTTGGCGGCGAACGCCTCGGCGAACTCGGCGTCGAACACCTCCTGGAAGATGTCCTTGAAGGCGCCGTCGTAGGCCTTGAGGATCGTGTTCTTGGTCGAGAGGTACACGGGGTACTCGCGCTGGAGGCCGTACGCGAACGAGGCGCGCGCGAAGTCGCGGATCGACTCGTTGAAGTTGTACATGCCCATCGCGACGCCGCCCTCCTCCGGCATGGTCACGACCTCGAACTTCTGCGCCTCGGAGCCGTCGGCCGGCTCGAACGTCATCGTGATCTTGCCCGGGCCGGGGACCTTGAAGTTCGTCGACTTGTACTGGTCGCCGTGGGCGTGACGGCCGATGATGATCGGCTTGTTCCAGCCCGGCACGAGGCGCGGGATGTTGGAGATGATGATCGGCTCGCGGAAGACGACGCCACCGAGGATGTTGCGGATCGTGCCGTTCGGCGAGACCCACATCTTCTTCAGGCCGAACTCCTCGACGCGCGCCTCGTCGGGCGTGATCGTCGCGCACTTGACGCCGACGTTGTACTGCTTGATCGCGTGCGCGGCGTCGATCGTGACCTGGTCGTCGGTCGCGTCGCGGTTCTGGATCGACAGGTCGTAGTACTTGAGGTCCACGTCGAGGTACGGGTGGATGAGGCGGTCCTTGATGAACTGCCAGATGATGCGCGTCATCTCGTCGCCGTCGAGCTCGACGACCGGGTTGACGACCTTGATCTTGCCCATGCGCAGATCGCTCCAACTGTCGGGGACTGGAGCCCCCGGGTGTCGGACGGCGACCGTGCGGCCCGTGGGCCCGGTCCGTCGCACACGAGGGCGTTGCTGACCGCGGTCCAGGGTACTCGACTTCTCGACGTCAAGATACTTTGGCGACGCCCGGCGGACCGTTCGGATCGTGAGACCCGGCGTCCGTTCTCAGGTGCAGCACCGCAGATTTCCACGCATCTCCCGGGTGGTGGTGGCAAGATGCCCCCAGATGCCGGAATGGCCGGGCACTCGGTCAGGCATCGTGCCGTCGTCCCGACGGCCCGCCGGTGCCGCACCGTGGCACACCGGGCCGGGACTGCCCGAAGTTCCCACCGAACCAGACAGGATCATCATGTCCCAGGACACCACCGCTCCCGGCGCACCGGAGGGCTACGTCGACGACGCGCGCCCCGCGCAGACCGAGGCCGTCGCTGTCGTCCAGCCCAGCCTCCTCGCGCGCCTCGGCGCCGAGGTCTTCGGCACGTTCTTCCTCGTCCTCGCGATCATCGGTGTGGCGCTGTACACCTTCGTCAGCCAGCAGAACGCCCTCGCGGTCGCTCTCGCGGGCGGCCTCGCGCTGCTCGCCGGCGCCGCCGCCGTCGGCAACGTCTCCGGCGGCCACTTCAACCCGGCGGTGACGCTCGGCGCCGCCATCGGCGGTCGCACCGCGTGGCGCGACGTGCTGCCCTACTGGGTCGCGCAGCTCGTCGGCGCGCTCCTCGCGGGCCTCGTCCTGCTCGCCACCGTCCCGAACTCGCTGCCCGCGCTCGTCGGGCAGGAGGACCGCGGCGGCCTGTTCGTCTCGACCGCGAACGGCTACGGCGACTTCTCGTCCCTCTCCACGGCGTCGCAGGGCGGCACCGAGTTCGGGCTGCTCGCCGCGCTGCTCATCGAGACCATCGCGACCGCGGTGTTCGTCGGCGTGATCCTTGGCGTGACCGACAAGCGCGCGACCGTGCAGTACGCGCCGGTCGTCATCGGCCTCACCCTCACCGCCCTGATCCTCGTCGCGGTGCCCGTCACGAACGCGTCGCTCAACCCGGCCCGCTCCATGGCGTCGGCCGTCTTCGCGGGCGACGGGGACCTGTGGAAGCAGCAGTGGGTCTTCTGGGTCGCGCCGCTCCTCGGCGCCGCGATCGCGGGCCTCTTCTACCGGGCGTTCGCGTTCGCCCCGAAGCAGGACGACCTGCTCGGCGAGGACCACGTCGTCACGCTGACCGAGGCCGAGGTCGCCGGTGGCGCCGCCGCCGGTGCGGGCGCGGCCGTCGTCGGCGCCGGTGCGGGCACCGTCGTCGAGGAGGCGGTCGTCGTCACGGACGAGAACGGTGACGTGGTCGCGGTCGAGGAGGTCGTCGAGACGGACGACCCCGACGCCCCGGCCCCCGGTGAGGGCACGGCCCCGCGGGCCTGACCCTTTCTCGCACGCCCGACGGGCCCGGACCGCGCACGCGGTCCGGGCCCGTCGTCGTGCAGGTCGCACCTCGTGCGGGTCGCTCGGCGTGCGGGGCGCTCGTCGCGCGGATCGCACGTCGGCCGCGCTCCGCGCGGGGACGTCAGATCTCGCCCTGGTCCAGGCTCAGCGCGAGGAACGCCATGACCGCGGCGGGGGCGAGGAAGAAGAAGACGTCGAGCCCGCGCGACCGGACGGTGATGCCGACCGGACCGGGGCCCGGGATCGCCGCGCGGCACACGCCCGCGACGGCGAGCAGCCCGGAGAGCGCGAAGCAGCCCGCCCGCGCACCGGCGAGGACGGCCACGACCGTGGCGACGGCGACACCCGCGAGGACCAGCCACATCGCGGGCTGGCGGGACGGCGCGAGGCTCGCGGGCGGCTCGGGCACCGGGGGCGGGGTCGCGTCGTCGGGCACCGGAGCACCCTCGGGAGCCGTCCCGTCGCCGGTCTCGTCGTCCACGTGGTGCCACACCGGCACGAGCGTCGCGCGTGGCCGGTGCCGCGTCCCCCCGTCCGCGGTGACGTCGCTCACGCTGCTGCACCTTCCACGCCCGGAAGCCTACCGTCGTGCCCTAGCGTGACGTGCATGCCGTCCGTCGTGCCGCCGGTCCCGTCCGCTCCCCCCGCCACCTCGACCGACCCCGCGACCGGCCCTGCGGCCGACCCCGCGACCGGCCCGGCGCCCACGCGCCACGACGGCGGGCCGCCGTCGTCCGTGGTCGTCGTCGGCGCCGGGCTCGCGGGCGCCCAGACCCTCGCCGCGCTCCGCCGCCGCGGCTACACCGGGCGCGTCACGCTGCTCGGCGCGGAGGGCCTGCCGCCGTACGACCGCCCGCCCCTGTCGAAGGAGCTCCTCAGCCGGCCCTCCCCCGCGTGGCTCGCCGACGACCTCGGGGTGGACGTCGCCGCGCTCGCCGACGACGTCCGCCTCGCCGACCCGGCCGTGCGCCTCGAGCGGACCGGGGCCGCCGACCCTCCGGGCTGGTCCGTCGAGACGAGGTCGGGCGACCGCCTCGTCGCCGACGCCGTCGTGCTCGCGGTCGGCTCCGTGCCCGTGCGGCCGCGCGGCTGGGAGCACGCGCGCGTGCTCCACACCGCGGCCGACGCCGACGCCCTGCGCGCGGCGCTCCGGCCGGGCCTGCGTCTCGTCCTCGTCGGGGCCGGGTGGATCGGCGCGGAGCTCGCCGGGGTCGCGGCGGGCGCCGGTGCGCACGTCACCGTCGTCGAGGCCGCGGGCGCGCCGCTGCACCGCCAGCTCGGCCCGGACGTCGGGGCGCACCTCGCGCCCTGGTACGCGGCCGCGGGTGCCGAGCTCGTCACCGGCGCCACCGTCGCGGAGGTCCGGCCCGACGGCGTCCGGCTCGCCGACGGCCGCGAGCTGCCGGCAGACGTCGTGCTCGCCGCCGTGGGCGCCCGGCCCGCCACCGACTGGCTCGACGGCGTCGTGCCCCGCGACGCGCGCGGCGGCGTCCCCGTGGACGTGGACGGCGCCGTGCCGGGGGTGCCCGGCCTCTGGGCGGTCGGCGACTGCGCGAACCGCGACCACCCCGTGCTCGGTCCCGTCCCGGGCGGGCACTGGTCGGCGGCGCTCCACGACCCGGACGCGACCGTCGCGGCGCTGCTCGGCGACGACGGCGAGCGGGCCGCGCACGCGCCGTACGTGTTCTCCCAGCAGCTCGGGCACGACCTCGCGCTGTTCGGGGTGCCCGCCGAGGGCGACGAGGTCGTGCTGCGCGGCGACCCCGCGGGCGGCGCCACCGGCCACGAGGGCTGGGCCGCGTTCTACCTCGCGCCCGCGGCGCGCTCCGGACCCGGCAGTCCCGCCGCCGACCCGGCCGCCCGGGTCACCGACGTCCGGGCCGTGCTCCTGGTCGACTCGCCGCGCGACGTCGGCCCCGTGCGCAAGGCGATGAACCGGACGGGCCGCCTGCGCGTCGACCTCGACGTCGCGCTCGACCCGGCCGGGCGCCTGCGCGACGCCCTCGCCTGACGCCCGCGCCCGACCCCCGCGACCCCGAGCTCGACGGCCCGCCGGTCCGCGGACCGGCGGGCCGTCGAGCAGCCGGGTCAGTGCGCGAAGTGACGCGTCCCCGTGAAGTACATCGTCACGCCCGCGGCGCGGGCGGCCTCGATCACCTCGGCGTCGCGGATCGACCCGCCCGGCGCGACGACGGCGCGCACGCCCGCGTCGAGCAGGATCTGCAGGCCGTCCGCGAACGGGAAGAACGCGTCGGACGCCGCGACGGCGCCGCGGGCCCGCTCCTCGCCGTCCGCGAGCGTGTTGGCACGCTCGACCGCGAGGCGGCACGAGTCGACGCGGTTGACCTGCCCCATCCCGACCCCGACGGCGGCCCCGTCGCGCGCGAGGAGGATCGCGTTCGACTTCGCCGCGCGGATCGCGCGCCACGCGAACGCGAGGTCGGCGAGCGTCGCGTCGTCGGCGGCCTCGCCCGTGACGAGCGTCCAGTGCTCGGGCGCGTCACCGCCGGTGACGTTCCCCTCGGCGTCGGTCACGACGGCGTCGACCCGGTCCGTGCTCTGCACGAGCAGCCCGCCGCTGACCGGGCGGGTCTCGACGGTCGTCGTCGGCGGGGCGTCGACGACGAGGAGACGCAGGTTCTTCTTCGCCCGGAGCACCTCGAGCGCGTCCGGCTCGAACCCGGGCGCGACGACCACCTCGGTGAAGACGGGCGCGATCTGCTCGGCGGCCGCCTTCGTCACGACGCGGTTCGCGGCGATGACGCCGCCGTAGGCCGACACGGGGTCGGTCGCGTGGGCGCGCGCGTGCGCCTCGGCGACGTCCGTCCCGACCGCGATGCCGCACGGGTTCGCGTGCTTGATGATCGCGACGGCCGGCTCGGCGTGGTCGTGCGCGGCACGCCACGCGGCGTCGGCGTCGACGTAGTTGTTGTAGCTCATCGCCTTGCCGTGGAGCTGCGTCGCCTGGGCGAGCCCCGTCGCGCCGTGGCCGACCGTGTAGAGGGCGGCGCGCTGGTGCGGGTTCTCCCCGTACCGCAGCACGTCGGCGCGGTCCCACGTGGCGCCGATCCACGCCGGGAAGCCCGTGCTCACCGTCTCGCCCTCGGCGCCGCCCTCGACCGGGACCGCGTCCGTCGGCGCGACGACGTTGCCCATCCAGGACGCGACGGCGACGTCGTACGTCGCGGTGTGCACGAACGCCGCGGCGGCGAGCGCCTTGCGCTGCGCGTAGGTGAAGCCGCCCGCCTGCACGGCCGCGACGACGTCGTCGTACCGGGCCGGGTCCACGACGACCGCGACGCTCGGGTGGTTCTTCGCCGCCGCGCGGACCATCGACGGGCCGCCGATGTCGATCTGCTCGACGACCTCGTCCGGCCCCGCGCCCGACGCCACGGTCGCGGCGAACGGGTAGAGGTTGACGACGACGAGCTCGAACGGCGCGATGCCGAGCTCGTCGAGCTGCGCGAGGTGGTCGGCCTTGCGCGAGTCCGCGAGGATGCCGGCGTGCACGCGCGGGTGGAGCGTCTTGACGCGGCCCTCGAGGCACTCGGGGAACCCGGTGAGGTCCTCGACCTTCGTCACCGGGACGCCCGCGGCCGCGACGGTCGACGCCGTCGAGCCGGTGGAGACGAGCTCGACGCCTGCGGCGTGCAGCGCCGTGGCGAGCTCGACGAGGCCCGACTTGTCGTAGACGCTCAGGAGCGCGCGGCGCACGGGGCGCCGCGAGTCGTCGGTGAGCTGGACGTCGGGGGCGGAGGGCACGTGCGGGGCCGGGTGGGACATGACGAGGGGCTCCTCTGGGTCGCGGTCGCCGCGCCGACGGAGCCGACGCGAGTGGCAGAACCCAGGCGCCCAGGCGGTCGACGCTCCAGCAGGTAGATCCGGCCGCTCCCCGGTGGTCGTTCCCACCCTCGCCAGTCGCGGCCGTCGTCCAGTCTAGCGGCCCGACGGCGGCGCCCCCGGCTCGGTCGGGCCGGCACCCGGTACCGCGCCCGGCACGACCCCCGACGCCGCGAGGGCGGCCGCGTCGTCGGCCCAGGTGTCGGGCGTGCCGACCCGCCAGAGCGGGCGGACCGAGCTGAGGACCGCGACCGTGACGACGAGGAGCCCCGCGAGCACCGCGAGCGCGGTCCCGAGCCCGAACCGGTCGAGGAGCCCGCTCCCGACGAGCGGGACGAGCGGGCCCGCCGCGAGGCCGGTGAGCCCGAGCACGGACGCGAGCCGGCCCTGGAGCTGCGGCGGGGTGACGGCCGCGGCGTACCCCGACAGGCCCGCGTTCACGGCCGGGACGAGCAGGAGGGCGAACGGCAGCACCGCCAGGTAGGCCGCGTACGACTCCAGCACGGCCATGACGACGGACCCCGCGGCGAGCACGCCGAGCGCCGCGACGACGAGCGCCCCCGCGCGGACCCGGGCGACGAGCCGGGGCGCGAGCACCGCGCCGACGAGCACGCCCACGCCGACCGCGAGGTCGACCAGGCCGATGAGGAGCGGCGCGGTGCCCGTGCGCACCAGCTCGAGGTTGATGCCGACCATGAGGCTGCCGAACGCGACGTTGATGACGACGAACAGGCCGAGCAGCGCGCAGAACAGCGGCACGGACCACACGAAGCGCAGCCCCTCGCGCAGCGCCGCGACGGGTCGGGTGGCGCGCGCGGCCGCGACGTCGCCGTTGAGCGGCTCGCGCACGAGCCACGTGCACACCGCGGTCGCCGCGTGCCCGATCGCGGCCCCGGCGAGCGGCACGGCGTGCGCGACGGCGTAGAGCGCCCCCGCCGAGCGGGCCGGCGAGCAGGCTCGCCACGGCGTCCCGGCCCTGGGCGGCCGCGAGCGCCGTCGGGAGCTGCGGCACCGGGACCACCGAGCGGAACGCGCCGCTCGTCGCCGGGTCCACGAGCGCGCCGACGACGGAGGCCCCGAACAGGACGGCGGCGAGGTGCCACGCGGAGAGCGAGCCGGTGCCGGCGGCCACCGCGACGGTCGTCCAGAGCAGCGCCCCGACGGTCGCCGCGGCCACGACGAGGCGCCGGCGGTCCATGCGGTCGGCGACGACGCCCGCGGGCAGCGTCGCCAGGAGCGCCCCGACCTGCCCGACGGCGGCCACCACCCCCGCCTGCACGACGGAGCCGGTGAGCCCGTACGCCACGAGCGGCACCGCGAAGAGCGCCACCCCGGCGCCGAGCGACTCCGCGGTCAACCCGGTCATGAGCAGCAGGTACGAGCGGTTGCGCAGGAGCGACGGCGGCGCGTCCGGCGCGAGGCCGACCGCGGCACCGGGGGCGGACGACGGAGCGGTGCGGGGCCCCGGGGGCGCGGGCGGTGGTTTCGACATGGCTGAGAACTTACGTGCGCAACGACAGTTGCGCAATAGTCATTGCGCACTTTGTGGTGAGCACTCCCCCGTGCGGACCACTCGGGCGTTGCTAGCCTCGGCCTGTGCTCGAGACCTTCCACGTCCAGGACCCCGCGGCGCTGCGCGCGATCGCGCACCCGCTGCGCCAGCGGATCCTCATGGAGCTCGCCGTCCTCGGGCACGCGCGCGCGGCGGACCTCGCCCGGGCCACCGGAGAGCCGGCCAACTCCGTGAGCTTCCACCTCCGCGTCCTCGCCCGGGCGGGCATGATCGTCGAGGCGCCCGAGCACGCCCGGGACCGCCGAGACCGCGTCTGGAAGAACGTCGCGGAGAGCTACGCGGTGGAGCCCGGGACGCCGGACGCGGTGCGCCACGTCGTCCGCCCGGCGCTCGCCTGGGCCGAGGAGACGTTCCGCCGCGGGAGCGCGATGGGCGCGCGCGCGGACCGGATCCTCGCGCTGAGCACGCTCGTGCTCAGCCCCGAGCAGGCGGCAACGATGTCGCGCGAGCTCCAGGAGCTCGTCGAGCGCTGGAACACGCGCGCGCTCGACGAGGGACGCGCGGACCCCGAGGCGCGCCGCGAGACCTACCAGGTCCTCGCGGTGCTCGCCCCGCGCGACCTGCCCCCGGCGGACGACGACGACCCCGCGCCCCCGCCGGGAGAGGACGCCTCCGGCCGACGAACCGAAGCGCCCGCCGACTAGCCCAGCACGACCCGGCGGCCGTCGACGCGCAAGCCCTCGCGCGCGACGCGCCCCACGGTCTCGACGAGCAGCGCCCGCTCGGCCACCTTGATGCGCTCGTGCAGCGACGACTCGTCGTCGCCGTCCTCGACCGGCACCGCGACCTGGGCGACGATCGGGCCGGTGTCGACGCCGTCGTCGACCACGTGGACCGTGCAGCCCGTGACGCGGACGCCGTAGGCGAGCGCGTCGCGCACGCCGTGCGCGCCGGGGAAGGACGGCAGGAGCGCGGGGTGGGTGTTGAGCGTGCGGCCCGCGAAGCGGCCCACGAACGCGGGACCGAGGATGCGCATGAACCCGGCGAGGACCACGAGGTCGGGCCGGAACACGTCGACCGCCTGAGCGACGGCCTCGTTCCACGCGGCCCGGTCCGCGAAGTCGCCGGGGGCCACGACGACGGCGGCGACGCCCGCCTCGCGGGCGAGGTCCAGCCCGCCGGCGTCCGCCTTGTCGGAGACGACGCCCACGACGCGCGCACCGTACGCGACGTCGTCGTGCGCGGCGAGGAGCGCCGCGAGGTTGCTGCCCGCCCCCGACACCAGCACGACGACGCGGGCGGCGGAGGTGGACTCGACGGGGTGGCCGGACGGCGTCTGCACGGTGCTCCTGCGGGGTTTCGAGGGGTCGCGGGTCACGGAGCGCGACCGCGGCGGCGGGCCGGTGGGACACCCGTCGGGGCACGCAGCCTCCGATGGGAGAATGTACCGCGAGCCGCCCGACCGACCGAGGAGCTGCCCGTGGGCAACCCGTACGCACCGCCCCGTCCCGACGCGCCGCAGCAGCCTCGACCCGAGCCCGCGCAGCCGGAGGACGGAGCGCGTCCGGACGCGCCGGCGCCCGCACCGGGCCCCGCCCCCGCGCCGATCCCCCCGGCCCCCGCGCGCCCGGACCAGCAGGCCGGGCCGGGTCACCGGCGCCCCGCGCCGCCCGAGCCCGCGGAGCCCGACCCGGAGCTCGCCCGGCAGGCGACGCGACGCACCCTGCACTTCGGCCTGCTCCTGCTCGCCGTCATCGTCGTGAGCACCATGCCGTTCCCGTGGCAGGCCGTGAGCCTCGCGCTCGCGCTCGGCGCGATCGTCGTGGGCATCCGGGCGCTGCTGGCCGTCTGGCGGGCCCGCGTGCGCGGCGCGCTCGTCCCGGCCCTCGGGATCGGCGTCGGGCTCTCGGCCATGCTCGCGCTCCAGATGGTCTCGACGCTCGTCACGTGGGACGTCGCGCTCGCGCACCAGCAGTGCCTCGACGGCGCGATCACCGTCTCGGCCGAGAAGCGCTGCGACGTCGAGCGCACCCACGCGCTCGAGGAGAAGTTCGCCCGCTGGTTCCCGACCCCCGCCCCCGCGTCCTCCTGACGCGTCGAGGCTCCGTCACGGGTTCGTGACGTCGCGCCCCTAGGGTGAGCGCGTGACCGCGCCGACGACGCCGCCCGAGGCTCCCCCGCCGCTCCCGCCCGTGCCGCGGGAAGGGCTGCGTCGCGCGGGGTCGCGCTGGTGGTGGCTCGCCGTCCCCGTCGCGGCCGCCCTGGTGGCGGGCGTCGTCGCGGTGGTCGTGCCGCTCGCGGCGCACGACGCGCCCGAGCTCGTCGAGGACGACCGGGTCCTGACCGTGGCGGCGGATCCCTGTGCGCGCGTCCAGGAGGCCGGCGTGATGCTCGCCGCAGCGACGTCTCCCGAGGGACGCGCCGCCGCCGCGCTCGACGTCGCCCAGGGTGCCCGTGCGCTCGCCGCCGCCGTCGGCGCGCTGCCCGCGGACGTCCTCGACGCCGACCGGCCGGCACGGTCCTGGGCCGAGGACTGGTCGGCCCTCGCGGACGGGCTCGCGGCCTGGGCGGCGAGCACCGCGGCCGGCGAGGACGCCCCGTTCGAGCTCCCGCTCACCGAGGACGGCTGGTCGGCGGTGACGAGGATGGACCTCGCCGCGTCTCCCGGGTGCGCGGTCCCGGCGTCCGTCGTCGGCCTCGACGCGAGCCCGCCGCGCACCCCGCCCACGGGCTGACCGCCGCGGACGACGACACCCGGCAGGACCGGGCCCGGCCCTACCCGCCGTGTCGCCTCCGCGGGTCAGCCGGCGTCGCGGTGGTGCCGGCCCAGGACCTCGAGCCGGGACCACAGGACGGCGAGCGCGGCGCCACCGCCGATCTCGGCCGCGGCGAGCGCGCCGACGACGAGCGCGTCCGCGCCCACGACCTCGAGCCGGCCGGGGCCCACCGCTCCCCCGGCGAGCCAGCTCACGAGCCCGACGAGCAGGCCGGACGCGAGCGCGACGCCGGCGAGCGCGAGGACGACGGCGGACCAGGGGACGACGTCGTCCGGGTGGGTGCCCGTCACGTCGCGCAGGCGCCGCCAGACGAACACGCCCGCGACGACGCCGAGCGCGACGACGCCGGCCGGCACCCAGGGCGTGAGGGCGTTGGTCCAGTCGTCGCCGGGCAGCGCCCCGAGGAGCGGGATCGCGGGCAGCGCACCCGGCTCCGACCCGGCGGGCGCGAACGTGCTCCCCTCGCCCACGGCGAACCCGGGGCCGACGAGCCACGCCCCGGCCCACGCCACGAGGTTGGGCAGCACGGCGAGCTGGCCGAGCGCGAGGACGATCCCCCCGACGGTCCCTGGCACGAGCCCGGCGACGATGTCGCCCGACGTCGCGCGGCCCGCGACGAGCCACGCGCACACGACCGCGGCGGACGCCCCGGCGAGCAGGCTCGTGCCGAGCAGACCGCCCCGCAGCCCGAGCCGCACCGTCGGCGGCACGACCCGGTCGAGGCGCCCGGCGAGGTCGGCGACGAACGGCGCGTCCGGGCGCGCGAGGATCCCGCCGCCGAGCCCGAGCCCTCCGACGACGGCTCCCCCGACGACAGCGACCCCGAGGCCCCAGGGCGGCGTCGAGCCGGCGAGCAGGGCGACGCCGAGCGTCGCGAGCGCGTACGTGACGGTGCCGGCCACCCAGGCGGAGACCGCGGTGTGCGCCGAGCGGCGTGCCGACGCGAAGCAGCAGAAGAGCGCGAGGGCGGTAAGACCGAGCGGGACGAGCGTGACCGTCGTGCCGCTCGCGACGAGCGGGACGCCGTGGCCGAGGAGCCAGAAGCCGGCCGCGACGGTGACCGACTGCCCCCAGCCCGTCCCCTCGGACGCCCCGGTCGAGGACGCCAGGAACGCGACGACGCCCGGGAGCACGACGACGGCGAGCGACAGGGTGAGCGCCTGGAGCGCGGCGAGCACGCCGGACGGTGCACGGCGCACCCCGACGGGTGCGGGTGCCGGGCTGCCTTCCACGGTGCGCGTGCGCGCACCGCGAGTCGTGCTGGTGGTGCTCATGGTGCCCATCGTCGTCGATCGAGAGGTCGGTTCGGGGCATTCGCCCCGGCGCGCCAGACTACCGGCGCCACCGGCCCCGGGGACGACGACGCCCCGCGACCGGCGGACCGGTCGCGGGGCGTCGTACGGCGTGGCAGCGGGCCGTGCGGCCCGACGGAGCCAGGGGTCAGGCGAGGACCTCGCGCAGGAGCGCGGCGGTCTCGGACGGCGTCTTGCCGACCTTGACGCCGACGGCCTCCAGGGCCTCCTTCTTCGCCTGGGCGGTGCCCGCGGAGCCGGAGACGATGGCGCCGGCGTGGCCCATCGTCTTGCCCTCGGGGGCGGTGAAGCCCGCGACGTAGCCGACGACCGGCTTCGTCACGTGCTCCTTGATGTACGCCGCGGCGCGCTCCTCGGCGTCGCCGCCGATCTCGCCGATCATGACGATCGCCTTGGTCTCGGGGTCGTTCTCGAACGCCTCGAGCGCGTCGATGTGCGTGGTGCCGACGATCGGGTCGCCGCCGATGCCGATGGCGGTCGAGAAGCCGAGGTCCTTGAGCTCGTACATCATCTGGTAGGTCAGCGTGCCCGACTTCGACACGAGACCGACCGGGCCCTTGCCCGTGATGGTGTGCGGGGTGATGCCGGCGAGCGACTCGCCCGGCGTGATGATGCCGGGGCAGTTCGGGCCGATCATGCGCGTGCCCTTGCCCTGCAGGTAGGCCCAGACCTCGGCCGTGTCCTGGACGGGCACGCCCTCGGTGATGACGACGATGAGCGGCATCTCGGCGTCGATCGCCTCGATCGCGGCGTCCTTGGTGAACGCCGGCGGGACGAACAGGACGGACACGTTCGCGCCCGTCTCGGCCATCGCCTCGGCGACGGTGCCGAACACCGGCAGCGTGACGTCGTTGCCCTCGTGGTCCTTGTGCGTGACGGTCGTGCCGGCCTTGCGGGCGTTGACGCCGCCGACGATCTGCGCGCCCGAGTCGAGCATGAGGGCGGTGTGCTTGGCACCCATCCCGCCGGTGATGCCCTGGACGATGATCTTGGAGTCGGAGTTCAGGTAGATCGACATGGTGTTCTCTGTCTCAGCTTTCCGCGTCTACGGGCGATCAGGCGTTGGCCAGCTCGGCCGCCTTGGCGGCACCGCCGTCCATGGTCTCGGCGAGGGTCACGAGCGGGTGGTTCGCCTCGCGCAGGATCGCGCGGCCGAGCTCCACGTTGTTGCCGTCGAGGCGCACGACGAGCGGCTTGGTCGCCTCGTCGCCGAGGATCTCGAGCGCGCCCACGATGCCCTTCGCGACCTCGTCGCACGCGGTGATGCCACCGAAGACGTTGACGAAGACCGACTTGACCTGCGGGTCGTTGAGGATCACGTCGAGACCGTTCGCCATGACCTGCGCGTTCGCGCCGCCGCCGATGTCGAGGAAGTTGGCCGGCTTGACGCCGCCGTGCTCCTCGCCCGCGTACGCGACGACGTCGAGCGTGCTCATGACGAGCCCGGCACCGTTGCCGATGATGCCGACCTCGCCGTCGAGCTTGACGTAGTTGAGGCCGTTCTCCTTGGCCTTGGCCTCGAGCGGATCGGTCGACTCCTTGTCCTCCAGCGCCTCGTGGTCCGGGTGACGGACCTCCGACGCGTTGTCGTCCAGCGTGACCTTGCCGTCGAGCGCGATGATCGAGCCGTCCTCCGTGCGGACGAGCGGGTTCACCTCGACGAGCGTCGCGTCCTCGGCCGTGAACACGGTCCACAGCGAGCGGATGACGTCGGCGACCGGCGCCTTGAGCTCCTCGGCGAAGCCCGCGGCGTCGACGATCTCGCGCGCCTTCGCCTCGTCGATGCCCACGATCGGGTCGACGGCGACCTTGGCGAGCGCCTCGGGGCGCTCGACGGCGAGCTGCTCGATCTCCATGCCGCCCTCGACGGAGCACATGGCGAGGTAGTTGCGGTTCGAGCGGTCCAGCAGCACCGAGAAGTAGAACTCCTCGGCAATCTTGGCACCCTGCGCCACCATCACGCGGTGGACGGTGTGGCCCTTGATGTCCATGCCGAGGATCTCGGACGCCTTCTCGGCGGCCTCCTCGGGCGAGTGGGCGAGCTTCACGCCGCCGGCCTTGCCGCGGCCGCCGGTCTTCACCTGGGCCTTGACGACCACGGTGCCCCCGCCGAGCTTCTCGGCTCCCGCGCGGGCCTCCTCGGGCGTCGTCGCGACGACCCCGCCCAGCACGGGCACGCCGTGCTTCTCGAAGATGTCACGCGCCTGGTATTCGAACAGGTCCACCCTGCTGCGTCCTTCCGTCTGATGCGCCGTGTGCGGCATGACCGATGTCTCGACATCAAGACATCCCCGTACAGGGTAGCCCCCGCTCCGGGGCGCGCCTATCCGGGGCCGCTGCGGCGGCTCGCGGACCGGTGTTCCCTTCGTCACCCCGTACGGCGGGCGTCAACCACTGTTGACATCACGGCGAGCGTCAACCTAGATTGACACACATGGAACCCGTCGACATGGACGCCGCGAGCAGCACCGACCCGGACGTCGGGCTGCGGGCCGTGCGGTCGCTGCGCGTGCTGGCCGAGCGCCTCGAGGCGCTCCAGGTCGAGCACGCCCGGGCGCTCGGCTGGTCCTGGCAGGAGATCGCCGACCGGCTCGGCGTCACGCGTCAGGCCGTGCACAAGAAGTACGGCGCGTCCCGCACCACGAGGAGGTCGTGACATGTTCGAACGCTTCGCCGCCGACGCCCGGGAGACCGTGGTCGGCGCCCAGGAGGTCGCGCGGGAGCGCGGCGACGACACCATCGACGGGGTGCACCTGCTCCTGTCGCTCGCCCGGCAGGAGGGCGGCGCCGGGGCGGCCGCGCTCGGTGCGGTCGGCGTGAGTCCGGCCGACCTCGAGCGCGAGGTCGACGCCGCCGGCGGGCTCGACCCGCTCGACGGCCCCGCGCTCGCGGCGCTCGGGATCGACCTGGACCAGGTCCGGGCCCGCACGGACGCCGCGTTCGGCCCTGGCGCGCTCGACCGGGCAGCGGACGACGCGCGGGGCCGCGGGCGCCGCCGAGGCCGCGCGCACATCCCGTTCACCCCCGAGGCGAAGAAGGTGCTCGAGCTCTCGCTCCGCGAGGCCGTGCACGACGCTTCGCGCGTGATCGACTCGGGCCACGTCCTCGCGGCCGTCGCGCGCAGCACGGGCTCGACGGCGCACCGGGCGCTCACCGGCGCGCTCACGGCCGCCGGGTCGGACGACGCCGGCCTGCGCGCCGCGCTCTCGACCCGGCACCGCGCGGCGTCCTGACCGGCACGCCGCGCCGCACGTCGCGGTCGGGCCAGGGGCGGGCGAGCGGCCGACGGCAGCGTCACGGCAGGCTCCTCGGGCTCGGTCGTCGTGCCACGGGAGGACCGGGCGCGCGCCCGTGCCCGACGACGGGCTGACGCCCCGGGGCGCCCGGCGCACCTACCGTCGGGGTGTGCCCGACCAGACTGCGCTCCCCCACCGCTCGGACTCCCGCTCCGACGCCCCCGCCCTCCGCACGCGCTCCGCGCCGGGCCGCCACGCCGGCGCCCCGGCGCCCGGTGGACAGCCGTGGGCGCGGGGCGCCGTCGTGCTCGCCGCGAGCTTCCTGCTCGGCGGCCTCACGTCCTTCGCCCAGGGCTTCCTGCCCGACGCCGCAGCCCCCTTCGCGAACTCGGCGAGCGGCTGGACCCTGCTCACCGCGCTCCTCGTCGCCTGGGCCGCGCGCGACGCGCGGACCCGGACCTGGCACGCCGCCGTGCTGGGCGCGGCGAGCTTCGTGCTGCTCACCCTCGGGTACACGGTCGCCGCCGACCTGCGCGGGTTCTTCTACGACCCGACGCTGTTCGGGGTGGTCGGTCTCGTCGTCGGCCCGTTCGTCGGGGTCGCGGCGGCGTGGCTGTGGCGGGCAGGGGTGCGCGCGGCTCTCGGCACGGCGGTGCTCGCGGGCATCGGCCTCGGCGAGTCGGTGTACGGGCTCACCACGGTCGTCGAGACGACGGGCGCCACGTACTGGGTCGTGATCGGACTCGCGTCGCTCGTCCTGCTCGCCGCGATGCTGACCCGGCGTCTGCGCGGCCCCGTCCCGGTGGTCGTCGCCGCGGGAGGCACCGCCGTCGTCGCGACGGCGTTCGTCCTCGCCTACCGCGCGCTCGGCGCGATCGGCTGACGCGGCAGACGTCCTACGCGCACAGGGCGCTCGACCGGCTGGTCGAGCGCCCTGTGCGTGGCGCGTGGTGCGTCGGAGCGTGGTGCGTCAGAGCTTGGTGACGGGCGAGTACCGCAGCAGCAGCCGCTTGGTGCCGTCCGCTCCGAAGTCGATCTTCGCGACGGCGTTCGGCCCCGCGCCCTCGAGCGAGACGACCGTCCCGAGCCCGTACGCGTCGTGCGTGACCTTGTCGCCGACGGCGAGGTTCGGCACGTCCCCGTCGGCCCGCGGCGTCGCCGAACCGAACTTCGCCCCGCCGGAAGGCGAGCCGAACGCGGCGCGGGCAGGGGCCGACGACGACGGGTCGTGGCGGGTCTGGCGGGAGCGGCCCGAGGAACGAGGGCCGCGGATGGTAGACCCGTCGTCGTCGGCGCCTGTCCGCGCCCCCGACCCGAATCCGGAACGCGAACCGGACCACGAGCCCGACCCGCGACCCCAGACGGACCCGCCCGCGCGCAGCGTCGCCATCGACGACTCGCGCCGCCGCCAGTCCCACAGCTCCTCGGGGATCTCCTCGAGGAACCGGCTCGGCGGGAACTCGTTCGCCATGCCCCACGCGGAGCGCACCGCGGACCGCGACACGTAGAGCCGCTCGCGCGCGCGGGTGATGCCCACGTAGGCGAGGCGGCGCTCCTCGGCGAGCTCGGCGTCGTCGTGCAGGGACCGCATGTGCGGGAACGTGCCGTCCTCCATGCCGGTGAGGAAGACGACGGGGAACTCGAGACCCTTCGCGGTGTGCAGGGTCATGAGCGTGACGACGCCCGGGTCCTCCTTCTCCTCGCCCTCGTCCTCCTCGTCGGCGCCGTCGTCCGCGGGGATCTGGTCCGCGTCGGCGACGAGCGAGACGCGCTCGAGGAAGTCTGACAGCGTGCCCTCGGGGTCGAGCTCGCTGAACTCCGTCGCGACGGCGTGCAGCTCGGCGAGGTTCTCGACGCGCGTCGCGTCCTGCGGGTCGTCGCTCGCGCGCAGCTCGGCGAGGTAGCCCGTGCGGTCGAGGACGGCGCCGAGGATCTCGGACGGGCTCGCGCCGGAGTCCGCGAGCTCGCGCAGCCCCGTCATGAGCTCCGCGAAGGCGCGCAGCGGGTTGAGCGTGCGGTTCGTCAGGCCGGGGATCTCGTCGATGCGGGCGAGCGCCGCGCCGAACGAGATGCGCTCGCGGTCCGCGAGCGCCGCGACGGCACCCTCGGCGCGGTCGCCGAGACCGCGCTTGGGCACGTTGAGGACGCGGCGCAGGTTGACGTCGTCGTCGAGGTTGTCGATCGCGCGCAGGTACGCCACGGCGTCCTTGACCTCGCGCCGCTCGTAGAAGCGCGTGCCCCCGACGACCTTGTACGGCAGGCCGACGCGGATGAGCACCTCCTCCAGCGCCCGGGACTGCGCGTTCGTGCGGTAGAAGACCGCGACGTCGCCGGGGCGCACGCCCTCGGTGTCGCCGAGGCGGTCGATCTCCTCCGCGACGAACCGCGCCTCCTCGTGCTCGTTGTCCGCGACGTAGCCGATGACCTTCGCGCCCGCACCCGAGTCCGTCCACAGGCGCTTGGGCTTGCGGTCGGGGTTGCGCGAGATGACGGCGTTGGCGGCCGAGAGGATGTTCTGGGTCGAGCGGTAGTTCTGCTCGAGCAGGATGGTCCGGGCGTCCGGGTAGTCGGCCTCGAACTCGAGGATGTTGCGGATCGTCGCGCCGCGGAACGCGTAGATCGACTGATCGGCGTCGCCGACGACGGTGAGCTCGGCCGGGTCGAGCGCCGGGACCTGCGCCTCGCCCGTGCCGCTCGTCGCCGCGTCGGTCGCCGCGGAGTCCTCGCCCACGCCCGCGAGCTCGCGCACGAGCACGTACTGCGCGTGGTTGGTGTCCTGGTACTCGTCGACGAGCACGTGGCGGAACCGGCGGCGGTAGTGCTCGGCGACCGCGGGGAACGCCTGGAGCAGGTTCACCGTGGTCATGATGATGTCGTCGAAGTCGAGCGCGCTGGCCGCGACGAGACGGGCCTGGTAGCGCGTGTAGACGTCGGCGAGCACCTGGTCGAACTCGGGCACGTTCGCGCCGTGCTGACCGGCCCGCGCCGCGAGGCCGTCGTCCGTCGCGTGGGCGCCGGAGTCGCGCGCGTAGGTCTCGGGGTCGATGAGCTCGTTCTTGAGGTCCGAGATCTTGTTGGCGAGCGACCGGGCCGGGTACTTCTTCGGGTCCAGGTCGAGCTCGCGCGTGACGAGGGTGATGAGCCGCTGGGAGTCCGCGGCGTCGTAGATCGAGAAGCTCGACCGCAGGCCGAGCGTCTTCGCCTCGCGCCGCAGGATGCGCACGCACGCCGAGTGGAACGTGGAGACCCACATGTTCCGCGCCGACGGCCCGACGAGCGCCTCGACGCGCTCGCGCATCTCGGCCGCGGCCTTGTTGGTGAACGTGATCGCGAGGATCTGGCCCGCGCGCGCCCGGCCCGTGGCGAGCAGGTGCGCGATGCGGTGCGTCAGCACGCGCGTCTTGCCCGACCCGGCGCCCGCGACGATGAGCAGCGGCCCGCCCGCGTGCACGACGGCCTCGCGCTGCTGCGGGTTGAGCCCGTCGAGCAGCGCGTCGGGGTCGAGGTGGGCGTACCGGCCGCGGCGCTCGCCCGACGGCGCACCGCCGGTCGTCCCCGGCGCGCCGTCCGCAGCGGGCGACCCCGCGCCGTCGGGCACGGCCGGGTCGTCGGTCCAGCGCGGGGCGGTCCGCGGGAGGCGGGACTCGCCGCCGTGGTCGACGCGCGGGCCGTCGAACAGCGTGTCGAGGCCGGGCAGCGGGAGGTTCTCGAAGAGCGAAGCCATAGCCCCTCCAGCCTAGGCGCCCGCGCCCACACCCGGCACCGCCCGGCCGCCGCGTCCACCGGCAGGCGTCAGGTGAACGTGAGCCCGATGCCCCACGTCGCGGCGGCGAGCAGCCCGCCGAGGAGCTGGACGAGGATCGTGATGCCGGTCGCCTGCATCGCGGCGACCGTCGCGCGCCAGGCGGCGCGCCGGTCGCGGCGGCGCACGAGCTCGGCGAGGAACACGGCGAGCACGAACCCGATGAAGAGCCCGACCACCGGGATGACGAAGAACCCGACGACGCCCGCGATCCCGCCCCACACGAGCGTCGACCACGGGACGTCCGCCCGGCGCATGTGTCGACCCGCGAGGACGTACTGGGACACCTCGGCGGCGACGACGAGCACGGCCGCGACCGCGAAGACGACCCAGGCGGCCGTGCCGCCCGTGACGATCGCCCACACGAGGATCGCCCCGAGCACGAGCACGTTCCCGGGCAGGATCTGCACGACGATCCCGATCAGCCCGACCAGGATCGCCAGCCCGACGAGGACCTCTCCACCGACGCTCACGGGGGAAACCCTCGCACGTCCGGCGCGCTACGCACGCCCCGCGGGCGGGACCAGCCGGGGGTGCGCGACGCCGTCGACCACCCACGAGCGGATCATCGCGCTGAACAGGTCGGGGTCCTCCGCGCTCCACTGGTGGTGCATGCCGGGCGCCAGGCGGACGACGGCGTCCGGCACCCGGCGGGCGATCGTCGCGAGCGCGGAGCGCGCGGCGCGCACGTCGCGCGAGCCCGCGACGGCGAGGACGCGCGCGCCCGACGCCTCGAGGCCCGTCGGCCAGCAGCCGCCGTAGACGTCGCGCAGCGTGCGGGCCATGTTGTCGCGGCGGATCGCGAGGCCGGACCGGACGAAGAGGTCGCGCGCGTCGGCAGGGAGGCGGAAGGCTCGCGCCTGCGCCTCCCAGTACCAGCGCCGGTCCCACACCCTGAGCTGCGCGCGCCCGACGGCGCCGGCGAGCCCGGGCACGCCGTCGACCGCCGCGCCGGACGCGAGGACGGAGCGCACGAGCCCGGGGTGCCGTGCCGCGACCCGGAGGGCGACGATCCCGCCGTACGACAGCCCGACGAGGTGCACGGCCCGGTCCGCGGGCAGCGCAGCGACGAGGGCAGCCACGTCGTCGGCGGTGGCGTCGAGCGACACGACGTCCTCGGCCGCGCGGGACCCGAAGCCGGGCAGGTCCGGCGTCCGGACGTCGAGGTCGGCGAGGTGCTCGACCTGCGGCTCCCACATCCACGACGCGACGTTGCCGCCGTGCAGCAGGACGACGGTGACGGCGTCCGGCGCGCTCACGCGAGCACCTCGCGCTCGGTCTCGTCGAGCCAGGCGAGCTCGGTCCGGGCGTGCGCGAGGCCGTGGCGGAGCGTGGCGAGGCGCAGGGCGAGCCCGCGGGTGCCGCGGACGCGGTCGGCGTCGGGACCGCCGTCGGCGAGGACGGCGGCGACGCGCTCCTGCTCGGCGGTGAGCGCCGCGACCGCCTCCTCCGCCTGCGCGCGGCGGGACGCGAGGAGCTCCCGGACGCCTGCGTCGTCGAGCTGGTCGGCGAAGAACAACCGCCCGAGGAAGGGCTCGCGCGCGTCCTCCGGCTCGAGCGGCGCGGCGAGCCAGTCGCGGAGCGCCGCGCGGCCCGCGGCGGTGATCGTGTGGACCTTGCGGTCGGGGTAGCTCTCCTGCGGCACGACCTCCACCTCGGCGAGGCCCGCGTCGACGAGGGCCGCGAGCGTGCGGTAGAGCTGCGAGCGGTCCGCAGCCCAGAAATGGTGCACGGAGGTGTCGAACGCGCGCTTGAGGTCGTAGCCGGTCATGGGCCGGACCGTGAGGAGCCCAAGCACGAGGTATCGAAGGACCATGCGACTAGTGGACCATGCACCTAGATCCCGGTCAACGCTTCCCGAGACGACGACGGCCCGCCGACGCGGAGCGTCGACGGGCCGGGTGCCGGTGGTGCGGTCAGTTCCAGAACACGGCGACGAGGATGTTGACGAGGGTCAGGCCGCCGATGGCGTGCTTGAGGCCCGGCGCCACGGCGCCGTCGGAGGACTTGGCCCCCTGCCGCTTGGCGACGAACGCGAGGACGGCGACGACGAGGGCGACGACCAGCTTGACGCCGATCTTGGCCATGTCGAGCTCTCGCCCGAAGTCACCCATCTCCTTGATGCCAACCATGACGACCCCTGCGACGAGCGCGGTGAGCGCCCCGTGGAAGACGCCCTTGTACAGGCCCGGCGAGCGCAGGGACGCGAGGTAGCCACCGAGCACGATGGCCCACCCGATGAAGTGCAGCGCGACGAAGACGTTGTAGAGGAACTCCATGCCTCCATGGTATTTGCTGACGACCCTGTCGTGAAACTTTGCACAAGGTGAGATGCGCCCGGGTGATCCAGACCGCTCGACAAAGCAGACTGAATCGGTCTACTATTTCCGGTTTCCCACCATGCGGACCGGGGCTGTCCACGCGTCCGGACCGCGGCTACTGTTCTCGGCATGACCACGGCTGCCCGCACCCTCCTCGTGACCTCCGGTCACGGGACGCCGGCGTGCGCGCACACGTGTCTGAGCTGTTGTCGCTGAACCGCGCCCGACTCAGCGCGAGCCATCGCTCGCCTCTCTTCCCGAGAACCCCTGAGAACCGGCGCGCGCCGTCGGTCCTCAGCCACTCGCAGCACCCTCGCTGAGCGCTCGCCGTCGCGCGTCCCCGCCCCCGACGAGGACACGAGGAACCCCGATGACGCAGGCACCGACTGCGCCCGAGGCCACGGACGGCAGCACTCCTCCCGCCCGTCCGCCGCGGACCGCCGAGCGCCCGGCCCGGACGCCGGGAGACCGCCCCGCGCGCGCCGCACGACCGAACGGGCAGTGGAAGGTCGACGGCACCGAGCCGCTCAACGCGAACGAGAAGTGGAAGCAGGAGGACGGCGGCCTGTCCGTCCGCGAGCGCATCGAGACGATCTACGCGCGCGACGGCTTCGACTCCATCCCCGGCGACGACCTCCACGGACGCTTCCGCTGGTGGGGCCTGTACACGCAGCGCAAGCCCGGGATCGACGGCGGCCGGACCGCGACGCTCGAGCCGCACGAGCTCGAGGACCGGTACTTCATGCTCCGGGTCCGCATCGACGGCGGGGCGCTCACGACCGAGCAGCTGCGCGTCGTCGCGGGCATCTCGACGGAGTTCGCCCGCGACAGCGCGGACATCACCGACCGCCAGAACATCCAGCTCCACTGGGTCGAGGTCGAGGACGTCCCCGAGATCTGGCGCCGCCTGGAGTCCGTCGGGCTGCAGACGACCGAGGCGTGCGGGGACGTCCCGCGCGTCGTGCTCGGCAGCCCGGTCGCGGGCATCGCCGCCGACGAGCTCATCGACATCGGCCCGGCCGTCGCGGGAATCACCGAGAAGTACATCGGCGTCCCCGAGCTCGCGAACCTGCCCCGCAAGTTCAAGACGGCGCTCACCGGCCACCCGAGCCAGGACGTCGTCCACGAGATCAACGACGTCGCGTTCGTGGCGCACCGCCACCCCGAGCTGGGTGTCGGGTTCGACCTGTGGGTCGGCGGCGGGCTGTCCGCGAACCCGCGTCTCGGGGAGCGCCTGGGGGCGTTCGTCACCGAGGAGCAGGTGCCCGACGTGTGGCACGGCGTCGTGCAGATCTTCCGCGACTACGGCTACCGCCGGCTGCGCAACAAGGCACGCCTGAAGTTCCTGCTCGCCGACTGGGGTCCGGAGAGGTTCCGCGAGGTCCTCGAGACCGAGTACCTCGGGTACGCGCTGCCCGACGGCCCCCCGGCGCCCAAGCCGTCCGTCCCCGGCGACCACGTGGGCGTGCACAAGCAGAAGGACGGGCTCAACTACGTCGGGGCCGCGCCGTACGTCGGACGCGTGTCCGGCACGATCCTCGCGAACGTCGCCGACCTCGCGGAGTCGGTCGGGTCGCACCGCGTGCGCCTCACCCCGCACCAGAAGCTCCTCGTCCTCGACGTGCCGGACGAGCACGTCGAGCACGTCGTGTCGACGCTCAAGGAGAACGGCCTCGACGCCCGGCCGAGCCCGTTCCGGCGCAGCACGATCGCGTGCACCGGCATCGAGTACTGCAAGCTCGCGATCGTCGACACCAAGGACACCGCGACCGCGACGATCGACGAGCTCGAGCAGCGGCTCGGGGACCTGTCCCAGATGAAGCCGCTCTCCCTGCACGTCAACGGCTGCCCCAACTCGTGCGCGCGCATCCAGACGGCGGACATCGGCCTCAAGGGCCAGCTCGTCATGGACGACGACGGCCAGCAGGTCCCCGGCTTCCAGGTCCACCTGGGCGGCGGGCTGGCCTCCGACGACCGCGAGGTCGCGGGCATGGGCCGGACCGTCCGCGGGCTGAAGGTGACCGCGGACGACCTCACCGACTACGTCGAGCGCGTCGTCCGGCGCTACGAGAGCGACAAGGACGGCTCCGAGACGTTCGCCGAGTGGGCGCACCGCGCGGACGAGGAGGCGCTCCGATGACCGCGGACCTGACCGGCGGGACCGCTGCACCCGCGGGCACCGACCCGCTCGCGGCGCTGCGCGCCGCGGCGCGAGCCCGGACGGAGCAGCGCGAGGAGGCGAAGGCCGCGCACCACGCGGAGCGTGCGCGGCAGGCCGCGCAGGGCCGGGAGAAGCGCTCGACCGACGAGCTGCGCGAGATCGCGCGGCGCGGCGCCGAGCTGCTGCACGGCGTGGGCACGCCCGGCGTCGAGGGCGCCACGCGCCCGGAGGCGACCGCCGACGAGGTCGTCGCCTGGGCGGCGCGCGAGTTCGGGACGTCCGTCGCGGTCGCGTGCTCCATGGCCGACGCGGTGCTCCCCCACGTCGTCGCGGCGCAGATCCCGTGGGTCGACGTGCTGTTCCTCGACACGGGCTACCACTTCGCCGAGACCGTCGGGACGCGCGACGCCGTCGAGCAGCAGCTGGACGTGACGATCGTCGACGTCAGGCCCGCGCTCACGGTCGCCCAGCAGGACGCGGCGCACGGCAAGGACCTGTTCGGTCGCGACCCGGCGCTGTGCTGCCAGCTGCGCAAGGTCGAGCCGCTGCACCGCACGCTCGCGGGCTACGAGGTGTGGGTCACGGGCGTGCGCCGCGACGAGGCGCCGACGCGGACCGGCACGCCGCTCGTCACGTTCGACGAGAAGAACGGGCTCGTGAAGATCAACCCGCTCGCGGCGTGGTCGTTCGACGACCTGCTCGCGTACGCGGCGCGGCACCAGGTGGTGCTCAACCCCCTGCTCCACGACGGCTACCCGTCGATCGGCTGCCAGCCGTGCACCCGGCGCGTCGCGCCGGGCGAGGACCCGAGGGCCGGCCGCTGGGCGGGGCTCGACAAGACAGAGTGCGGACTCCACGTATGAGGACGGGCATGACGACCATCGACCTGACGACCGACGCGCCGGGCTCCCCCGGCGCCTCCGCCGCCGCGGGCACGACCCCGGCCGCGGCGCTCCCCGGCGGGCGCCGCCTCGCCCAGCTCGACGCGCTCGAGAGCGAGGGCATCCACATCGTGCGGGAGGTCGTCGCCGAGTTCGAGCGACCGGTCCTGCTGTTCAGCGGCGGCAAGGACTCCGTGGTGATGCTGCACCTCGCGGTCAAGGCGTTCGCGCCCGGCCCGGTGCCGTTCCCCGTGCTGCACGTCGACACCGGGCACAACTTCCCCGAGGTCCTGGCCTACCGCGACGCGACGGCCGAGCGGCTCGGCCTGCGCCTCGAGGTGGCGCGCGTGCAGGACTACATCGACGACGGCCGGCTGCGCGAGCGCGCCGACGGCACGCGCAACCCGCTCCAGACGCAGCCGCTGCTCGACGCCATCTCGGGGCACCGGTTCGACGCCGTGTTCGGCGGGGGGCGTCGCGACGAGGAGAAGGCGCGCGCCAAGGAGCGCGTGTTCTCCCTGCGCGACGAGTTCGGCCAGTGGGACCCGCGCAACCAGCGCCCGGAGCTGTGGAACCTCTACAACGGGCGGCACCGCCCGGGCGAGCACGTGCGCGTGTTCCCGCTGTCGAACTGGACCGAGCTCGACGTGTGGCGCTACATCGCGCGCGAGCGCATCGAGCTCCCCGGGCTCTACTACGCGCACGAGCGCGAGGTGTTCGACCGCGACGGGATGCTGCTCGCCGTCGGGCCGTACTCCGCGCCCCGCACGGACGCCGAGACCGCGTCGCTGCGGACGGAGACCGTGCGCTACCGGACGGTCGGCGACATGTCGTGCACCGGCGCCGTGCGCTCGGACGCGGCGGGCGTCGAGGACGTCATCGCCGAGGTCGCCGCGACGCGCATCACCGAGCGTGGCGCGACCCGCGCCGACGACCGCCTCTCCGAGGCCGCCATGGAGGACCGCAAGAAGGAGGGGTACTTCTGATGGGCACCCAGACCACCACCGGCACCGTCACCGCCGACGCGGCGCCCCCGCTCGACGACGCGCGCCGCGGCACGCTCCTGCGCCTCGCGACCGCGGGCTCCGTCGACGACGGCAAGTCCACGCTCGTGGGCCGCCTGCTGTTCGACTCGAAGTCCGTGCTCGCCGACCAGCTCGACGCGGTCGAGCGCGTCTCGCGCGACCGCGGGCTGGAGACCGCCGACCTCGCGCTGCTCACCGACGGCCTGCGGGCCGAGCGCGAGCAGGGCATCACGATCGACGTCGCGTACCGGTACTTCGCGACCGCGCGCCGGTCGTTCATCCTCGCCGACTGCCCCGGGCACGTGCAGTACACGCGCAACACCGTGACGGGGGCGTCGACGGCGGACGTCGTCGTGCTGCTCATCGACGCGCGCAAGGGTCTGCTGGAGCAGACGCGCCGCCACCTCGCGGTCGCGAGCCTGCTGCGCGTGCCGCACGTCGTCGTCGCGGTGAACAAGATCGACCTCGTCGACTACAGCGAGGCGCGCTACGCGGAGCTCGCGGCGGACATCCGCGCGGCCGCGACGTCGCTCGGCGTCGGCGACGTGCACACGATCCCCGTCTCGGCGCTCGTCGGCGACAACGTCGTGGACCGGGCGAGCGCGCGCACGCCCTGGTACGACGGCCCGAGCCTGCTCGAGCTGCTCGAGGAGCTCCCGACCGGCGACGACCCGGAGGCCGAGGCGTTCCGCTTCCCCGTCCAGGTCGTCATCCGCCCGCAGGCCGCGGCGGACGAGCGCTACCGCGACTACCGGGGGTACGCCGGGCAGGTCGCGTCGGGCGTCGTGACGGTCGGCGACGAGGTCGTGGTGCTGCCCTCCGGGCGCCGCACGACGGTCGTCGGGATCGACACCGCCGACTCCCTCGCGAGCGGCGCGAAGCTCACCGAGGCGTTCGCCCCGCAGTCGGTGACGATCCGGCTCGCCGACGACGTGGACGTCGCGCGCGGCGACCTCCTCGCGTCCGCGGCCGAGGCCCCCGACGTCACGCAGGACGTCGAGGGCACGGTGGCGTGGCTGGGCGACCGTCCGCTCCTGCCCGGCGCGCGCGTGCTGCTCAAGCACACGACCCGCACCGTGCAGGCCGTGGTGCGCGACGTCGTCGGGCGCCTCGACCTGGACACGGCCGAGCTCGAGCCCGCCGAGCGCCTGGAGCTCAACGACATCGGCCGCGTGACGCTGCGGCTCGCGTCGCCCGTCGCGGCGGAGGAGTACGTCGTGGCGCGCCGCACGGGCGCGTTCCTGCTCGTCGACGCGCAGGACGGCGGCACGCTCGCCGCCGGCATGGTCGGCGACGCGCTCGCCGCCGCCCGCCGCCCGGCGGAACGCCCCGGCTCCTACGCGATCTAGACGACACCTAGGCTGGCACCGTGACCGCACCCATCCACGAGACGTACCCCCTCGGCCTGCGCCTCGACGGCCGCCGCGTCGTCGTCGTCGGCGGCGGCCCCGTCGCCGCACGCCGCACGCGGGGCCTCCTCGACGCGGGCGCGGTCGTGACCGTCGTCGCGCCGTACGTGTGCGAGGACCTCGCCGAGCTGCTCGCGGCCCACGGCCCGGGGACCGCCGGTCACGCGGCGCACGCCCCGGCGGCCGTCCCGGCGCGGGACGCCCGGCTCTCCTGGGTGCGGCGCGACTACCTCACGGGCGACCTCGACGGCGCGTGGCTCGTCCACACCGCGACGGGCGACGCCCGCGTCGACGCCGAGGTCGCGGCCGACGCCGAGGCGGACCGCGTCTTCTGCGTCACCGCGGGCGACGCCGAGCGCGCGACCGCGTGGGTCCCGGCCGTCGCGCGCACGCTCGTGCCGGGCGCCGCGTCCGGGGCCGGGGAGGCCGAGGTCACGGTGGCCGTCAACGCGGGCCGGGACCCGCGCCGCGCCCAGCGCGTGCGCGACGCCGTCGCGGTGCTCCTCGATACGAGCGAGCTGCCGCTGCGGGCGGTGCGGCCGGCCCGCGCCGTCGTCGCGGGGTCCGGCGACGCCGGCCACGAGGCCGCTGCCGCGGGGGCCGTCACGGCCCCGCTCGTGCGGCCCGTGGGCTCCGTCGCCCTCGTCGGCGGGGGGCCGGGCGACGCGGGCCTGATCACCGTGCGCGGGCGCCGGGTGCTCGCGGAGGCCGACGTCGTCGTGGTCGACCGGCTCGCGCCGCGCGCGCTGCTCGCCGAGCTCGGCGACGACGTCGTGGTGGTGGACGTCGGCAAGACGTCGGGCAACCACCCCGTGCCGCAGGACGAGATCAACCGGATCCTCGTGCACCACGCGCTCGTGGGGAAGCGGGTCGTCCGGCTCAAGGGCGGCGACCCGTACGTGTTCGGGCGGGGCGGCGAGGAGCTCGACGCGTGCCGCGCCCACGGCGTCCCGGTGGAGGTCGTGCCCGGCGTGACGAGCGCCGTCTCCGTGCCCGCCGCCGCGGGCATCCCGGTGACGCACCGGGGCCTGTCGCGCGGGTTCACCGTGCTCACGGGGCACGAGGACGTCGGGAAGGTCCCCGCCGCGAACGACCACACGGTCGTCCTGCTCATGGGTGTCTCGCGCCTCGCGGAGACGGCCGCGGCGCTCGTCGCGCAGGGCCGCTCGCCCGAGACGCCGGTCGCGGTCGTCGAGGACGGCTACGGCCCGCGCCAGCGGACGACGGTCGGGACGCTCGCGACCATCGCCGAGCGGGCCCGCGAGGCCGGAGTTCGGCCCCCGGCCGTGACCGTCGTCGGCGACGTGGTGACCCTCTCCCCCGCCTGGCCGTCCCGCACCCCGCCTGCCCCGCGCTGAGTGCGGGGGCCGCAGCTCAGAGGAGGCGGCGCTGGGCCGCCCAGCGGGTGAGCTCGTGACGGGACGACAGCTGGAGCTTGCGCAGGACCGCGGAGACGTGGGTCTCGACGGTCTTGATCGAGATGAACAGCTCCGACGCGACCTCGCGGTACGTGTACCCGCGCGCGATGAGGCGCATGACCTCCTGCTCGCGCGCGGAGAGCCGGTCGAGCTCGTCGTCGTGCACGGCGACGTCGCCCGCGCCCGTGCCGAACGCGTCGAGCACGAAGCCCGCGAGCCGCGGCGAGAACACCGCGTCGCCGCCCGCGACCTGCCCGACGGCGGCCGACAGGTCCGGCCCCGAGATCGCCTTCGTCACGTACCCGCGCGCGCCGGCGCGGATGACCGCGACGACGTCCTCCGCGGCGTCGGACACGGACAGCGCGAGGAACCGCACGTCGCCCAGCACGTCGGCGCAGCGCTGGATGACCTCCGCGCCCCCGCCGCCGTTCCCGCCGGGCAGGTGCACGTCGAGCAGCACGACCGGGGGCCGCAGCTCGTGCACGCGCGCGACCGCCGACCCCACGTCGTCCGCCTCGCCCACGACCGTGACGAGCGCCGGGTCGAGGCTCGCGCGCACGCCGGCCCGGAACATGTGGTGGTCGTCGACGAGCACCACGGGCACCGGCCCGGTGGCGGGTGCGCCGTCGGGCGTCGCGCTGGGGATGGTCGTCACGGGGTCTCCTCGCTCGGTGCGGTCCGCGCCGGGCCGGGGTCCGTCGGCACGTCCGTCGACACGGCCCGCGGCACGCGCAACCGTACCTCGGTGCCCCACCCCGGCCGGCTGATGATCTCGGCCTTGCCCCCGCGGCGCTGCACGCGCCCGAGGATCGACTCGCGCACCCCGAACCGGTCGGGGGCGACGTCGTCCATGTCGAAGCCCTCGCCCCGGTCGCGGACGAACACCTCGACCGCGGCGTCGCTCACCTCGAGGTAGACGGAGTACGGCGGCCCGCCGTGCGCGACGGCGTTGACGAGCGCCTCGCGCGTCGCCTGGAGGAGCGCCGCCGTCTCCTGCGTCGGGGTACAGTCCCCCACCACGACGACGTCCACGACGACCGGCCCCGGCTCGGGCGCACCGGGCGCCGCGCCGATCGGCTCGGCGCGGCGGCCCACGCGCCCGTCCTCGACCTCCGCGACGAGCGCGCGCAGCTCGGCGGCGAGCGACGTCCCCGGCGAGGGGCGGTCGTCGTAGAGCCACTCGCGCAGCTCGCGCTCCTGGGCCCGCGCGAGGCGCGCGACCGTGTCGGCGTCGGAGGACCGGGCGCGGATGAGGGCGAGCGTCTGGAGCACGGAGTCGTGCAGGTGCGCAGCGATGTCGGCCCGCTCGGCCTCGCGCGCCCGGGCGGCGCGCTCGTCGCCGAGCTCGCGCATCAGCCGCAGCCACCACGGGGCGAGGACGATCGCGACGCCCGCGAGCACCGCGACCGCGGCCACGGCGGCCCGGACGACCTGGGTGGGCCGCGCGTCCTGCCCCACCAGCAGCACGATGCCGACGAGCACGAGCACGACGCCGCCCGCGATGCGCACGACCCCGGCGGGCGTGCGCCCGCCCGCCCGCGTGAGCAGCCGGCCCCGCTCGACGGCGTCGAGCTGGCTCCACGCGAGCGCCGCGCCCGCGAGCGCGATGAGCACCGGGATGACCCAGGAGACCTCGACGTCGACACCCGTGCGCAGAGCCACGAGCAGCGCCGCGCCGCCCAGCAGGACGACGCCGATCGCGACGTCGCGCACGGGCAGGCGCCGCACGCTCCCCTGGAGACGCGGCGCGAGCCGGGACAGGGAGGCGGGGCGCTGCTCGTCGCGCGCGGCCAGCGGGTCGCCGGTCGGCACGGTGAGCCACCAGAACACGTACAGCGCGACGCCCGCGCCGCCCGCGAGCGCGAGGAGCGCCATGACGAGGCGCACGACCCCGACGCCGACGCCGAGGTGCGCCGCGAGGCCCGCGCACACGCCACCCACCCACCGGCCGCGCTCGGGGCGGCGCAGCGGCAGGTCGCGCGGTCGGGCGCCGGGCCGGGCAGCTGTCGTCACCCCCCGATCGTCACACGGCGCGGACGCCCCGAGCGCCCCCGGGCGGGGAAACCAGGGTCGGGCACCGGACGGTTCAGGGTCGGGTCAGGGTGGCACCCGATACCGGCGGCACCCCCCGGCGCACCAGCATGGTGGTCATGAGCACTCCCGACCTCCCCGGACCCGGCGCCCAGCCCGGGAGCTCCGGCGGCGACACCGAGACGCCCGGCGCGCAGCCGGGCACCGTCCCCCCGGGGCCGAGCGGCCCCGACCACGGCGGCGGACCGGGCTGGGCCGGCCCCGCCGGCCCGCCCCCGGGCGCACCGGGCGAGGCGCCCCGGCGTCCGAGCGGCACCGACGGCTTCTTCGACGCGGTGCGCCGCGTCGGCATCTACCGCTCGGACGACCGCTGGATCGGCGGCGTCGCGTCCGGCGTCGCGGAGCGGTTCGGGATCGACCCGCTGGTCGTGCGCGGCCTGCTGTTCGTGACGTTCTTCCTCTCCGGCGCCGGGCTCGTCCTGTACGGCGCGGCGTGGGCGCTGCTGCCCGAGCGCCGCGACGGTCGCATCCACCTCCAGGAGGCGTTCCGCGGCAACGTCGACGTCGCGCTGCTCGGCGCCGCGGCGTTCGTCGTGGTCGGGTTCTCGTGGGGCGGCGGCTGGTGGTCGTGGTGGGACGCGCTCCACCTGGGCTGGCTGACCGGCCTGTTCTGGGTCGCGGCCTTCGCCACCGTCGCGGTCGTCGCTGTCTCGGCGCTCACGCAGCGCGGCCCCCGCGGTGGCCAGGGCACGCCTCCGCAGGCTCCGCCGTGGCCGGGCGGTCCGGGACACGGTCCGGGCGGTCCGGGTCACGGCCCGGGTGGTCCGGGTCACGGCCCGGGCGGTGCCGGTCCGGCGCAGGGCCCGTACGCCCCGGGCGGCCCGACGGCGACCCCCGGCGCCCCCGCGGGCGGCGCGCCCTCGGACGCCCCGTGGGGCAGCGCCGGCCCGGCGTACCCGAGCGGCCCCGCGTACCCGGGCGGCCCGGCGTACCCGGGCGGCCCGACGACGTCCGGCACCCCCGGCGGGTCGCCCGTGGGCGGTGCGCCGACGGGGACGCAGGACGACGCGGTCTGGTCGGCGGAGGCGAGCCCGTACGCCGCCCCCGCGCCCGGCGTGACCGCGCCCCTCCCCCCGCACGCGCCGTACGCCCCGTCCCCGCAGGGCGGCGCGCCGCAGCCGCCGCTCCCGCCGCAGCCCGCGCGGGCCCCGCGCCCGCCGAAGCCCCCGCGCCCGCGCGGCCCGGGTGCGACGACGACCGGCGTCGTCGTCGGGCTGAGCCTCCTCCTGGGGGCGCTGCTCCTCGTGCTCGACCGCCAGGGCGCGCTGCCCTGGCCGGTGTTCCTGACCTGGGCGGGCCTCAGCGGGATCCTCGCGGGCCTCGCGATCGTGGTCAGCGGTCTGCGGGGCCGGACGAGCGGCGGCCTCGGCTGGCTCGCGGTGGTCCTGCTCGTCGTCGCGCTCCCCGCCTCGGCGTGGCGCACGACCCCGTTCACCGTGTTCGTCGACGACTCCGTGCGGACCGTCACCGACGGCACGCACCGCATCACCGACCCCGAGGTCGCCGAGCAGGGGTTCGGCGTGTCGTTCGGCGACCCGCGCATCGACCTGTCCGACCTGGACCTGTCCGACGCGACCGCCGGCTCGCCCGTCGAGGTCCCCGTCCGGCTCGGCGCGGGCGACGCGACGGTCGTCGTGCCCGACGGCGTCCCCGTCCGCGCCGAGGTCCAGGTGCTCGCGGGCAACGCGCGCTGGCACGTGGACGGCGACCGCCAGGAGATCGGCGGGGTCAGCACGCAGCCGGTGACGTTCGACAACGACGAGGTTCAGGCGGGCGACGACCCGCTGCTCGTGCTGCAGGTCGAGGTCGGCGCCGGCCAGGTCACGATCGAGGAGGACTGATGAACGACGAGAACCGCCGCGACGACGACACGCGGCCGCTCGGGGACGAGCTGTTCGACCCCGCCCCCGCGCAGGACCCCGAGCCGGCTCAGCAGCAGGGACGCCGGGAGGCGTCCGGGACGGACGCGACGGTCCCGCTCCCCGCCGTGACGCCCGCGGCCGACGCCCGCGCGACGACCCCGCTCCCGGCCGCAGCACCGCTGACCGACGTCGGCGCCACGACGCCGCTGCCCGCCATGCCGTCGACCGACCCGCTGTCGGTCGACGGACCGTCCGTCGACACGCCGCCCGTGGGTGCCCCGCCGGCCGGGGCACCACCCGTCGGGGCGCCGTCCGTCGGTGCGCCGCTCTACGGCGCGGCCCCGACGACGTCGGGCGCCGACCCGTCGTCCACGGGCGGGGCGCCCGGCGCGCGCGGGGTCGCGGACCCCGGCCCGCTCCCGCGGCGCGGCCCGCGCGTCGCGACGATCGTGTGGGGCTTCGTCATCGTCGCCTTCGCCGTCGTGGTGCTCGCGGCCGCGCTCGGTGCTCGCGTCGACTTGGGGCTCGCGACGATCGTCGTGCTCGCCGCGGCGGGCGTCACGCTCGTCGTCGGGTCGATCGTCTCCGGGGCACGACGCCGCCGGGGCTGAGCCGCACCGGGACCTCCGGACACGCCGAGGGCCGTGGCACGTCGTGCCACGGCCCTCGGTGTGCCCGAGCGACGCCGCCCCGCACGCTCTCCCCGGTGCGACCCGGTGGGAGCGGGTCCTCGGCGCCCGGACGGGCTGCCGGGACGGTCAGGGGGTCGGCTCGTCGCCCCGCCGCGTCGGGCCGTCGGCCCGGTGCTCGGGCGTGGTCGGCCCGGTCGTCGTCGTGGGGGTGTCGGACGAGGCCGCGGGCGAGGAGCCCGGTGCGCTCGGCGTGCCCGTGCCGGCGGCACCGGTCGGCTCGACGGGCGTCGCCGTCGTGCCGGGAGCGGCCGCGCGGGCCTCGGCGCCGGGGGTCGAGAGCGCAGAGGGGCGGCCCGGGGAGGTCGGCTCGGGACGCACGGGAGGCGCCGTCGGCGACGGCTCGACGTGCCCCGGCGCGGCGTGCGCGGGCGCGGCGTGCCGACCGGCGTCCGACAGGTCGCCCGACGACGAGTAGCCGCCCGGGGTCTCGACGGCGACGCTCGGCCCACCCGCGAGCCGGCGCAGCGCGATCCCGACGAGGATGAACAGGATGCCCAGCCCGATGACGAGCGCGCACACCCCGAACGCGACGACGGAGGTGAACAACGACGCGCGCAGGAACGAGGCCGTCATGACGGTCTGGCGCGTCGGGTCGTCCTGACCGAGCTCGGCGTAGGTCTTGCCGCCGCTCGCCTCGAGCGCGTGCTTGTTGATGACCTCGGCCTGCGCGTACGCGGTGAGCGGCCCGTTGACGTGGCGCCCCGCGAGGAACGACGCGTCGTCGGAGACGGTGATCTCCTCGGCGGACAGCTGGTTCGACACGACGATCCATGTGCCGATGCCCGCGAGGAGAAGGATGATGCCCGCGATGATCGACACGAGACCGATGCCCCGTGCCCCCTTCGTCGGTGTGACGGTGACGGTGCTCGACATGGCGCGTTCTCCCCTTCGTCAGGACCCACCTGCAACCGCCCGCACGAGACCGCCCGCGGGTGCGGGCCGGTCACGGGACGGTCGAACCACCCATACGGGGCCCACGGTAGCGACGCGAGCGGAGCACCGCGCGGCGAACGCGCACCTCAGGGCGGGCGCGGCGGCGACCGCGCGGCCCGCCGGGGCCGGGATGGGAGGATGCGGTCCGTGCGCATCACCCACCTGACCGACTGCTACCTGCCGCTGCTCGGCGGCATCGAGACCCAGGTCGCGCGGCTCGCGCAGCAGCAGGCGGCCGCCGGTCACGACGTCGCGGTCGTCTGCACGACGCCCGCGCGCCCCGGCGCGCACGGCGTGTCGACCGAGCGGGACGGTGACGTCACGGTGCACCGGCTCGCCGCGCGCGTCCCGGGCGGCTACCCCGTGCACCCGCGCGCGCCGCACCACGTGGCGCGGGTCCTGCGCGCCGACCGGCCCGACGTCGTGCACCTGCACATGGGCGTGCTGACGCCCTCCACCCAGGCGTCGCTGCGGACGGTCGTGCGCGCGGGGCTGCCCGCGGTGCTCACCGTGCACAGCGTCTGGGGCGGCGCGGAGCGCGCGTTCGCCGGGCTCGACCGCGTGGTCCGCTGGTCCCGCTGGCCCGTGCTGTGGTCGGCCGTGAGCGAGCTGACCGCCGCTCCCCTGCGCCGCATCGTCGGCGACCACGGCGAGGTCGTGGTGCTGCACAACGGCCTCGACCTCGACGCGTGGCGCGTCCCGCGCACCGAGCGCGCCGACCGCATGGAGGGCCCGGCCGTCCACGTCGTGGCCGCGACGCGGTTCGCGCCCCGCAAGCGCGTGCTGCCATTCCTCGAGGTCGTGCGCGACGCCGTCGCGCGCCTCCCCGAGGGGGCGCTGCACGTGACGCTCGCCGGGGACGGCCCCGAGCTGGCCGACGCGCGGCGCTTCGTCACCGAGCACGGGCTGGGGTCGGTCGTGTCGCTCCCCGGCCGCCTCGACGCGACGGGCCTCCAGCGGCTCTACGCGCGCGCCGACGTGTTCGCCGCGCCCGCCGTCGAGGAGGCGTTCGGCATCGCCGCGCTCGAGGGCCAGGCCGCCGGGCTGGCGGTGCTCACCCGCTCGCAGTCGGGCGTCGCGGAGCGCCTCACCGACGGCGTCGACGCGCTCGTAGCGGACGACGACGCCGGCCTCGCCGACGCGCTCGTACGCCTCGCGACCGAGGACGGCCTGCTCGACCGGATCGTCGCCCACAACCGGGACGTGCCGTCGTCGGCGGGCTGGCCGCGCGTGCTCGCCGACGTGGAGCGGGCATACGAACGGGCCGCGACGATCGCCGTGGATCGTCGGGCCCGTCCGTCCCGCTAGGGGGTCACTCCCACTCGATGGTGCCCGGGGGCTTGCTCGTCACGTCGAGCACGACGCGGTTGACCTCGGAGACCTCGTTGGTGATGCGCGTCGAGATGACGGACAGCACGTCGTAGGGCAGGCGCGTCCAGTCGGCCGTCATCGCGTCCTCGGACGAGACGGGGCGCAGCACGATCGGGTGGCCGTAAGTGCGGCCGTCGCCCTGGACGCCGACCGAGCGCACGTCGGCGAGCAGCACGACCGGGCACTGCCAGATCTCGTCGTCCAGACCCGCCTTCGTCAGCTCCTCGCGCGCGATCGCGTCGGCGGCGCGCAGCGTCTCGAGGCGGTCCGCCGTGACCTCGCCGACGATGCGGATGCCGAGCCCGGGGCCGGGGAACGGCTGGCGCGCGACGATCTCCTCGGGCACGCCGAGCTCGCGGCCGACCGCGCGGACCTCGTCCTTAAACAGGGTGCGCAGCGGCTCGACGAGCGAGAACTGCAGGTCGTCGGGCAGGCCGCCCACGTTGTGGTGGCTCTTGATGTTCGCCGCGCCCTCGCCGCCGCCGGACTCGACGACGTCCGGGTAGAGCGTGCCCTGCACGAGGAACTTCACCTCGGCCCCGTGCTCGCCCGCGTCCTCGACGATCTGGCGCGCCGCGTCCTCGAACACGCGGATGAACTCGCGGCCGATGATCTTGCGCTTCGTCTCCGGGTCGCTGTGCCCGGCGAGCGCGGTGAGGAACCGCTCCTTCTCGTCACGGATCACGAGGTTGACGCCCGTCGCCGCGACGAAGTCGCGCTCGATCTGCTCGACCTCGCCCGCGCGCATCAGCCCGTGGTCGACGTGCACGCACGTGAGCTGGTCGCCCACCGCGCGCTGCACGAGCGCCGCGGCGACGGCGGAGTCCACGCCGCCCGAGAGCGCGCAGATGACCCGCGCGTCGCCGACCTGGGCGCGGATCGCCGCGACCTGGTCCGCGATGACGTTGCCGGGCGTCCAGTCCGGGGCGAGGCCCGCGCCGTCGTACAGGAAGTGCTCCAGCACCGTCTGGCCGTGCGCGGAGTGCTTGACCTCCGGGTGCCACTGCACGCCGTAGAGGCGACGCTCGCGGTCCTCGAACGCGGCGACCGGCGAGCCCGACGACGTCGCGAGGACCTCGAAGCCCTCGGGCGCGCGGTGCACGGCGTCGCCGTGGCTCATCCACGTGGTCTGGTTCTGCGGCGTGCCGTCGAGCAGCACGCCCGCGGCGCACACCTCGACCTCGGTGCCGCCGTACTCGCGCAGGCCCGTCTGGGCGACCTCGCCGCCGAGGGCCTTCGCCATGGCCTGGAAGCCGTAGCAGATGCCCATGACGGGCACGCCTGCCTCGAACAGCGCCGGGTCGACGAACGGGGCACCCGTCGCGTACACGGACGAGGGGCCGCCCGAGAGGATGATCGCGGCCGGGTCCTTCGCGAGCATCTGCTCGACCGTGAAGGTGTGCGGCACGATCTCGGAGTAGACCTTGGCCTCGCGCACGCGGCGCGCGATGAGCTGCGCGTACTGGGCGCCGAAGTCGACGACGAGCACGGGCCGCGGGGTCGAGGCCACCTCGGCGGTGGTGGGGGTGTCGGGAGCGGTGGCGGGTGACGTCACCCGTCCAGGATAGTCGCCGTGCGGCGGGGCTCGTCCCGCGTCTCAGGCGTCGGCGGGCACCTCGGCGCGCGCCGCGACGCGCTCGCGCAGGGCGCGGGCGGCCGCCTCCGGGTCGCTCGCCGCCGTGATCGCGCGCACCACCACGATCCGGGTCGCGCCCGCGTCGAGGACCGCGTCGAGCCGGTCCGCGTCGATCCCGCCGATCGCGAACCAGGGCGTCGCGGGCCGGGTCGCCGCGACGTCCCGCAGCAGGTCGAGGCCGACGGCGGCCCGCCCCGGCTTCGTCGGGGTCGCCCACAGCGGACCCACGCAGAAGTAGTCCACCGCCGGGTCGGCCTCCGCCGCGGCCGCCTGCGCGGCCGAGTGCGTGGACCGGCCGAGCACGGGCCCCGCGCCGAGCAGCGCCCGCACGGCCGGGACCGGCAGGTCGCCCTGGCCCATGTGCACGACCGGCGCGCCCGTGACCGACGCCACGTCCGCCCGGTCGTTCACGGCCCACAGCGCGCCGTGCTCCGTCGCGACGCGCGCGACGAGCTCCTGGAGCTCGAGCTCCCGCGCGACGTCGAGCGTCTTGTCGCGGAGCTGCACGACGTCCACCCCGCCCGCGAGCGCCGCCCGCAGGAAGTCCTCGAGGTCGCCGCGCTCCTCGCGCGCGTCCGTGCAGAGGTAGAGCCGCGCGTCGGCGAGCCGGGCGCGTGCGGCGTCCCCTGCCGACGGGGCGGGAGTGGCCGGGGTGGTGGAGGTCTCGGAGCTCACCCGCGGGAGCCTAGCCTCGGCGGGCCCACGGCAGGAGGTACTGTGGCCGACAGCACGGGAGCCCCGCACGGGGCTGAGAGGGCGTCGCCGCCGACCGTCGAACCTGATCTGGGTCATGCCAGCGAAGGGAGCGCACATGAGCCTGTCCGTCCACCCGTCCGCGGGTGGCTCCGTCGTGCCCGACGGCGCGCGTGACGTCGTCGTCGTGGGGGGCGGGATCGTGGGTCTCGCCGTCGCGTGGCGCGCGGCGCGCGCGGGCCTGACCGTCACGGTGCTCGACCCGACGCCGGGCGCGGGCGCGACCCATGCCGCCGCGGGGATGCTCGCGCCGGTGACCGAGGCCGACTTCGGGGAGGAGGCCGCCCTGCGGCTCCACCTCGCGGCCGCCGCGGCGTGGCCGGCGTTCGCCGCGGACCTGCGCGCGGCGACGGGGGTGGACGTCGGGCTGCGGATCGCCGGGACGCTCACCCTCGCCTACGACGCGGACGACCTCGCGCTGCTCCGCCGCGTCCTCGCGCTGCACGCCGCGCACGGTCTCGTGTCGCACGAGCTCACCGTCGCCGACGCGCGCCGACGCGAGCCGTACCTGGGCCCGCGCGTCGCCGGGGCGGCGTGGGCCCCCGCGGACCACGCCGTCGACCCGCGCGCGACGCACGCCGCGCTGCTCGCCGCGCTCGGCGGACGCGACACCGCGGGTGCGGGCTCGGCCACCGGGGCGCGCGTCGTCCGCGCGTCCGCGACCCGGCTCGCGCTCGATGCCGGGCGCGTGGTCGGCGTGCACGACGACGCGGGCCGGCTCCACCGCGCGGGTGCGGTCGTCGTCGCGGCGGGCTGGCAGTCGGGCGCCCTGCTCGCGGACGTGCCGGGCGTCGTCGTGCCCACGCGGCCGGTGAAGGGTCAGACGCTGCGGCTCGACGCGGGCCCGGACCTCGCGCTGGAGCACGTCGTGCGCGGGCTCGTGCAGGGCCGGCCGGTGTACGTCGTGCCGCGCGACCCCGAGCCTGCCGGCCCGCGCGCCGGGCACCGGGAGGTCGTCGTCGGGGCCACCACCGAGGAGAACCCGGACGACCGCCGCGCCACCGCCGGCGGGGTCTTCGCGCTCCTGCGGGACGCCCGCGCCCTCCTGCCGGGGATCGACGAGGCCGCGCTGGTCGAGGTGACGCCGCGGGGGCGCCCCTCGACCCCGGACAACCTCCCGCTCGTCGGGCCGACGGACGTCCCGGGGCTGCACCTCGCGACGGGCCACGGCCGCAACGGCATCCTGCTCGCCCCGCTCACGGCCGACGCCGTCGTCGCCGGGCTCGGCGGGCTCTCCGGCCTGGGCGGGACCGAGCCCGGCGACGACGTCGCGACCGCCCTCGCCACCGCCCGCACCGACCGCTTCGCCCGCACCGCCACGACACCGAGGTGAGACCCGTGACCGCACCCGCACCCACCGCGCTCGTCAACGGCGAGCCGTACCCGCTCGACGGCGACGTCGACCTGGAGCGGCTCGTCGCCGCGCTCGTCCCCGCCTACGTCGCCGACGGCACGCCGCAGGGCGTCGCGGTGGCCGTCGGGGACGCCGTCGTGCCGCGCGGCGCCTGGGCGACGACCGTCGTCGCGCCCGGGGACCGCATCGAGATCGTCACCGCCGTCCAGGGCGGCTGAGGAGGACCCATGACCACGACCGACGTCTCCCCCGCCACCGCGAGCGGCCCGGCCTGCGCCGACGACCCGCTCGTCGTCGCCGGCACCCCGATCGGGTCGCGCCTCGTCATGGGCACCGGCGGGGCCGCGAACCTGCTCACGCTCGAGGACGCGCTCGTCGCGTCGGGCACCGCTCTGACGACCGTCGCGATGCGACGCGTCGCCGTCCGCGCCGGCGGGGACGCGAGCCCCGACGCGGGGATCTGGGCGCTGCTCGCCCGCCTCGGCATCCGCGCGCTGCCCAACACCGCCGGGTGCTTCTCGGTGCGGGAGGCCGTGCTCACCGCGCACCTCGCGCGCGAGGCGTGCGGCACCGAGTGGGTCAAGCTCGAGGTGATCGCCGACGACGTGACCCTCCTGCCCGACCCGGTCGGCCTCGTCGAGGCGGCGGACCAGCTCGTGCGCGACGGGTTCGTCGTGCTGCCCTACACGAACGACGACCCGATCCTCGCCCGACGGCTGGAGGACGTCGGCTGCGCGGCGGTCATGCCCCTCGGGGCGCCCATCGGCACGGGGCTGGGCATCCTCAACCCGCGCAACATCGAGGCGATCGCCGCCGCGGCCCGAGTGCCTGTGATCCTCGACGCGGGGATCGGCACGGCGTCCGACGCCGCGCTCGCCATGGAGCTCGGCTGCGACGGCGTGCTCCTCGCGACGGCCGTCACGCGCGCCGCCGACCCGGTCCGCATGGCCCGCGCGATGCGCCTCGCCGTCGAGTCGGGTCGGCTCGCCGCGGGCGCCGGGCGCATCCCCCGCCGCGAGGGCGCCCTGGCGAGCTCGTCCCCGCAGGGCCGCCTCGACCTGGCTCTCTGACCCCGTCGACCAGGCCGTCCCGGCGGGCCGACCAGGCCATCCCGGCTCGTCCGCCGACCAGGACGCACCACGACCACCTGGTCGACGTGCAGGGGGACGCTAGGGGGCGAGAGTTTCCAGGGCGGCGAGGAGGGCGGGGACGCCGCCGACGACGGAGCGTGCGTCGAAGCCCGCGGCGCGGGCGGCGTCGGCGACGCGGGCCGACCGGCCGCCGACCGCGCACACCACGAGCACCGGGCGGTCGGCGGGCAGGTCCGCGAGCGCCGCGGCGGCACCGGGGTCCTGCGCGCCGCCGAGGAACGCGCCGCTCGGGACGAGCGTCGACCCGGGGAGCGGGCGCACCTGCGCCTCCCAGTCCTCGCGGACGTCGAGGAGGAAGGGTGCGGCGTCGTCGGCCCGCAGCAGGGCGGCCGCGTCGGGGGCGGACACGTCGCGCGGCGCGGGCCCCGCTGCCCCGGTCGACCCCGCCCCGGCGCCGGGCACCGCCACGGCCGACCCCGCGGGCCGGAGCCCGCAGAACGCGGCGTAGGCGTCGTCGCCCGGCAGGAGCGCAGTGACGGGCTCGCGCGTCGGGTCGGCGCGCACGGTGAGCTGGCGCCACGAGAGGTCGAGGGCGTCGTAGACGGCGAGGCGGCCGAGCAGCGTCGTGCCGGCGCCGGTGACGAGCTTGATCGCCTCGGTCGCCATGACCGAGCCGACGGTGCCGCACATCGCGCCGAACACGCCGCCGGTCGCGCAGTCGGGTGCCGCGCCCGGGGGCGGCGGGACGGGGAACACGTCGCGGTAGGTGACCCCGCGCGGGCCCTGCTCCCCCGACCCCGCCGCAGGGTCGGGACCCGCGGCGTCCGGGTGCGGGGCGTCGTCGGGCACGGCGAACCGGGGCGCGGCCCAGAAGACGCTGACCTGTCCCTGGAAGCGGTAGATCGAGCCCCAGACGACGGGCAGGCCGAGGACCTCGGCCGCGTCGGAGACGAGGTAGCGGGTCGGGAAGTTGTCGGCGCCGTCGAGCACGACGTCGTAGCCGCGCAGCACGTCGAGCGCATTGTCCGCGTCGAGCCGCAGCGCGTGCTCGACGACGTGGACGTGCGGGTTGACGTCCGCGATGCTCTCGCGCGCGGAGTCGACCTTGCGGCGCCCGACGTCCGACCCGCCGTGGATGACCTGGCGCTGGAGGTTGGACGTGTCGACGGCGTCGTCGTCGACGATGCCGATCGTGCCGACGCCCGCGGCGGCGAGGTAGAGCAGCGCGGGGCTGCCGAGGCCGCCCGCGCCGACGACGAGCACGCGCGCGGCCGCGAGCCGCCGCTGGCCCTCGGTGCCGACGCCCGGCAGCGCGAGGTGGCGCGCGTAGCGCTCGAGCTCCGGCGTCGAGAGCTCGGGACCGGGCGCGACGAGGGGCGCGAGCGGCGTCGTCATGCCGCGTACTGCTCCTCCAGCGCGACGAGCTTCGCGTCGGCCTCGGCGTGCACCTTCTTCTCGAGGATGAACGACATGACCGGGACGACGCCGGCGAACACCATCGTCGCGAGGCGGCCCCAGCCCCAGCGCATCTTGGTCCACAGGTCGAGCACGGTGACGAGGTACACGACGTAGATCCAGCCGTGCGCGAAGGGGATCCAGGACACGTACCGCATGATCCCGTCGACGTCGACGAACTGGCCCACGCCGTACTTGACGAGCATCTCGACGCACAGGATGAGCAGCATCACGCCGGTGATGATCGCGAGGACCCGGTAGCGCGCGAGCGCGCCGCGCGCCTTGCGGATCGCGGTGCGCGCGGCCTGCGCGCTGGGGGCCGCCGCGTCGGCGGGGGCGACGACGGGCGCGTCGGTGGGGGTGGCCGGGTCCTGCGTGGTCATGGGAGAGGTCCTCGTTCCGGGCGAGACGGCCGCGGCGGTCTCCGCCGCGTGCGGTGGCGTGACGCGGTCGCCGCGTTAAACCGTCGCCGCGTGTCGGACGCCGAACCTAGGGTAGAACACCGTGCGACCCCTCCCTCTCCCCGACCCGGGGACCCCCGACCTGCGCGGCCCGTCCCGCTACCTCCTCTGGATCGCCGGGCGCCAGTGGACGGTGCTCACGGTGTCCGTGCTGCTCGGCCTCGGGAACTTCGCGTGCCAGGCGTTCCAGCCGTACATGCTCGGCCGCGCGCTCGACGAGGGGCTCACCGCCGGGTTCGGCGCCGAGCTGTGGCGCTGGGCGGGCCTGCTGCTCGCGCTGGGCCTGGGCATCGTCGTCACGGGCGTGACGCAGCACCGGTTCGACATCGCGAACTGGCTGCGCTCGGCGCTCACGACGTCGCAGCTCGTGGGCGACGTCACGGCCCGCTCGGGCGACGCGATCACCGAGGAGCTCCCGACGGGCGAGGTCGTGTCCACCGTCGCGAGCGACGCGATGCGCGTCGGCCAGCTCTTCTCGATGATGGGCCAGTTCCTCGGCGCGCTCGGCGCGTACGTCGTCGTGGCGGTCATCATGCTCTCGACGTCGCTGCAGCTCGGTCTCGTCGTCGTGCTGGGCCTGCCGGTCGTGGCGGCGGTGCTCGCGCTGCTCGTCAAGCCGCTCCAGCAGCGCCAGGCCGCGCAGCGCGAGGCGCAGGGCCGCCTGACGACGCTCGGCGCGGACACGGTGTCGGGCCTGCGCATCCTGCGCGGGATCGGCGGCGAGGGCGTGTTCGTGGGCCGCTACGCGCGGCAGTCGCAGAGGGTCCGCGAGGCCGGCGTGAAGGTCGCGCACACGCAGGCCACGCTCGACGCGCTCCAGGTGCTCCTGCCCGGCCTGCTCGTCGTGCTCGTCGTCTACCTCGGCGCGACGGCGGCCCTGCGCGGCGAGATCACGCCCGGGCAGCTCGTCGCGTTCTACGGGTACGCGGCGTTCCTCGGCTGGCCGCTGCAGGTCGCGACGCAGATGCTCAACATCGCGACGCGCGCCCATGTCGCCGCGCGCAAGATCGTGCGCGTCCTCGCGGTCGAGCCGGCCGCGGGCGCGACCCCGGCCACCGCGCCCATGCCGCCCGAGGGCAGCCCCCTGGTCGACGAGACGAGCGGCCTGGTGCTCGAGCCGGGACGCGTCGTCGCGCTCGTCTCGGCGGACCCGGACGCGTCGGCGGCCGTCGCGACCCGGCTGGGCCGGTTCGACGACGCCGCGGAGGCGGCCACGCCCGTGCGGCTCGGCGGGACGCCGCTCGCCGCGCTCGACAAGCACGCGCTCCGGCGCCGCGTCGTCGTCGCCGAGGCGACGCCGCAGCTCTTCTCGGGCGCCCTGCGCGACGAGCTCGACGCGCGCGGCACCGCGACGGAGGCCGAGGTGCTCGCCGCGGTGAGCACGGCCGACGCGCACGACGTGCTCGACTCCGTGCCCGACGGCCTCGCGGGCGAGCTGCCCGAGAAGGGGCGGTCGCTCTCGGGCGGCCAGCGTCAGCGCGTCGCGCTCGCCCGGGCGCTCCTCACGGACCCCGAGATCCTCGTCCTCGTCGAGCCGACGAGCGCCGTCGACGCGCACACCGAGGCGCGGATCGCCGCGAGCCTCGCGCACGCCCGCCGCGGGCGCACGACCCTCGTCGTCACGGCGTCGCCGCTCGTGCTCGAGCACGTCGACGAGGTGCTGCTCCTCGAGGACGGCCGGGTCACGGGGCGCGGCACGCACCGCGACCTCGTCGACCGCGCCCACTCCCCCGCGACCGTGCCGGACGACGACGCGGCCCGGTACCTGCGCGTCGTCGGGCGCTCGCTCGACGACACCCCCGCCCTCGCCCGCACCGCACCCGAAGGAGGCCAGGCATGAGGCTCCCCGTCGCCGACGGCCCCGCCGTCCGCGCCGCCGCCGGGCGCCTGTTCGCCCGGCACCGCGGCACGTTCGTGCTCATCGCCGTGCTCCACACCCTGGCCGCGGTCGCGGGCCTCGTGGGGCCGTGGCTCCTCGGCCGGCTCGTCGACGCCGTCACCGAGGGCACCACGTCGTCGTACGTCACGACCGTCGTCGCCGTGGGCGCGGGCGCGGTCGTCGCGCAGGCCGTCCTGCGCCGGTACGCGCAGCGCCTGTCCATGGTCTTCGGCGAGACGGTGTTCGCCGAGCTGCGCGAGGACCTCGTCGAAACGGTGACGTCGCTGCCGCTGTCCACGGTCGAGCGCGCGGGCACGGGCGACCTCGTGGCACGCACGACGAACGACGTCGACCGCATCCAGCACGCCGTGCGGTTCGGCGTGCCGCAGCTCCTCGTCGCGGTCGTCACGCTCGTGCTCACGGCCGTGGCAGCCGTCGTGGTCGCACCCCTCGTCGCGCTCGCGCTGTTCGTGGGCGTGCCGCTGCTCGTCGTCGTGTCGCGCTGGTACCTCCAGCGCGCGTCGGCCGGCTACCAGCGCGAGGCCGCCGCCTACGCGACGCTCAACGGCACCATCACCGAGAGCGTCGAGGGCGCGCGCACGGTCGACGCGCTCTCGCTCACCGAGCGCCGCCAGGCGCGCGTGCGCGCCGACCTCACCGAGGCGTTCGAGGCGGAGCGGTACACCCTCGGGCTGCGCACCGTGCTGTTCCCGGGCATCGACCTGGCCATCGCGATCGCGCCCGTCGCGGCGCTCGTGTGGGGCGCGTGGCTGCTCTCGCAGGGCCAGACGACGCTCGGCGCCGTGGCCACGGTGACGACCTACGCGTTCCAGCTCGCCGGGCCGGTGTGGAACCTCATCTTCTGGCTCGACGAGATCCAGGTGGCCGCGGCGTCGTACGCGCGCATCGTCGGCGTCGCGCAGGTGCCCGGCGACCGCACCCCGACGGGCGACGTGCCCGACGGCGACCGCCTCGTCGCACGCGACGTCGAGTACGCCTACCGCGAGGGCCACCCCGTGCTGCACGGCGTCTCGCTCGACCTCGAGCCGGGCGAGCGGCTCGCCGTCGTCGGGCCGTCGGGCGCGGGCAAGTCGACCCTCGGACGCATGCTCGCGGGCATCCACCCCCCGACGGCGGGCTCCGTCCGCTCCGGCGGCGTGCGGCTCGTCGACCTGCCGCTCGAGGACCTGCGGCGCGAGGTCGCGCTCGTCACGCAGGAGCACCACGTGTTCGTCGGCACGCTCGCGGACAACCTGCGCCTCGCGAAGGTCGACGCGGAGGAGGCCGAGCTGCTCGACGCGCTCGACGCCGTCGACGCGCGTGGGTGGGCCGAGTCGCTGCCCGAGGGCCTCGCGACGACCGTGGGGTCGGGCGGGCACGTGCTCACCCCGGCGCAGGCGCAGCAGCTCGCGCTCGCGCGCCTCGTGCTGCTCGACCCGCACACGCTCGTGCTCGACGAGGCGACGTCGCTCCTCGACCCCCGGGCGGCTCGCCACCTCGAGCGCTCGCTCGACGCCGTGCTGGCCGGCCGGACGGTCGTCGCGATCGCGCACCGCCTGCACACCGCGCACGACGCCGACCGCGTCGCCGTGGTCGACGGCGGCCGCATCAGCGAGATCGGCCCGCACGACGAGCTCGTCGCCGCAGGCGGCGACTACGCGCGGCTGTGGCACTCCTGGCAGCAGGAGTAGCACCGGTCGGTGCCAAGATGGTGCCGATGCCTGGAACCACGAGCGCCACCCCGCACGACCTCCCGACCCTCCCGAGCCCCTGGCGGGCCCGGGTCCCCGGCTACGCCGACATCGACGCGCTCGTCCGGCTGCGACGCCTGGACGAGCTCCAGGGCACGGGCTCGACGCACGTCGACCCCGCCGGGATCGAGTCCGAGGTCGCGGGGCTGGCCTCCTGGACGCGGCGCCAGCTGGTCGCCGTCGGGCCCGACGACGTCCCCCGCGCCTGGGTGACCGTGCACGACCGCGCCGCCGGGCGGGCCACCGTCTGGGGCTACTTCGACCGCGACGTGGCCGAGGTCGACGCGATCGCGGACGCGTTCTACCGCTGGGCGGAGCGCACCGCGGTCGCGATGGCGCGCCTGCGCGGCGTGACGGCGACGCGCCTCGACGAGAGCCCGTTCGCCGACGACGCGCGCCAGGCGCAGTGGCTGACCCGGGCCGGGTACGCGCGGCGGCGGAGCTGGCTGCACATGACGCGCCCCGTCGTCCCGGACCAGGCCGCGCTCGCCCCGCGCGCCGGGGTCACGGTCCGCCCGGTCGAGCGGCACGAGAACGGGATGCCCGTCGCGGCCGACCTCCAGGTCGTGCACCAGATGCTGGAGACGTCCTTCCAGGACCACTTCAACTCCTACCGGGAGAGCTTCTCGGAGTTCGTGCAGCGGCTCCGCGAGGACCCGGGCCACAGCTGGGACCACTGGTGGCTCGCGTACGTGGACACCGACGACGGCCACCGCGTCCCCGCGGGCACGGTCGTGTGCTCGTCGATCGCCGCGGGCGAGAGCGGCGCGCCGGGCACCTACGTCGAGTACATCGGGGTGACGCGCGCCGCCCGCGGCCGCGGCGTGGCGAAGTCGCTGCTCGCGACGGTGATCGCGGACGCCGCCCGGGACGGTCGCGACCGCGTCGCGCTCGAGGTCGACGCCGACTCCCCCACCAAGGCCGACCAGCTCTACCGCTCGCTCGGCTGGGAGACGGACTACGTCACCGAGTCGTGGTTCAAGGACCTCGACCTCGACGGCTGACCGCGGGCGGCCGGGACGCGCAGCCGGGTCGGGGGCCCGGACTCGGGGCCGGGCCCGGTCGCGGGGCCGGGGCCGGACGCGCCGGTGCCCGGCCGTCGCGGACGACGACCGGGCACCGGGTGACGCAGCGAAGGGCGACCTGACGGAGTCAGCCGACCCGACGGGACGAGCGCGTCAGAAGCACGAGACGTGGATCGCCACCGACGCGTCGGTCGACGTCGCGTAGGCGGTGCCCTGGCCGTCGTAGTCGTACATCGTCACCGCCGCGCCCGCGCTGTTGCGCGCGCTGTTGGTCGTCCCGTTGACCCGGAGCGACACGTTCGTCGGCGCGCTCGCCGTGATCTTCGCGTCGCGGGTGCCGCAGTTGTACGGCGTGGTCCTGCTCGCCGCGCTCGCGCTCGCCGCCGGGGCGAGGACCAGACCGATCGTGACCGCTGCCACCGCGAACGGTGCAAGACGCTTCTTCATGGAGTACCCCCGTGTCTCTCCGACCGCCGGGCGACGTCGACCGGCGGACCGCCCGGACGCTCTGTCCGGGCGGGATAAGACTGAGGTCCGTACATATGTCCGGCAAGCGCTGTGTCACGTGGTGAGACGGCGGTCCGATCGCTCCCGGCCCGGGACGCGGTGTGTGCGCCCCCGGCCCGCTCTCAGGGGGTCGTTCGCGGGCCCGTCGCGTCGGCGTCGGCCGGCCCGGGGAGGCCGGCGATCCCGGCGTCCTCCCCGCGCGCGCGGCGCTTGCCGCCCGCCGCCTCGTCACGCACGAGCCGGACCCACAGCAGCACGGCGAACCCGCCGAACACCCACCACTGGAGCGCGTAGAACAGGTTCTGGAGGTTGAGCCCCGTGCCGCCCTCGATCGTCGGGCGCGGGAGCTGGGCCGGGCCGCCGTCGGCCGCGGACGGCTGCGCCGGGTCCGAGGACAGCAGCACGAGGTAGCCCGAGTACATGGGACCGCCCCACGCGTTGACCAGCTCGCCCGTGGAGATCGCGTCGGTGCGGCCGGGGGCGGAGCCGCCCTGCCCGGCGGCCTCGGACGCCTGGAGGTAGCCGGTGAGGCGCACGACGTCGTCCGGCGGGTCGAGCGCGGCGCTCTCCTCGGGCGACTCGACCCAGCCCCGCACGACAGGCAGGACCGGGGCGCCCGAGAGGTCGGCCCACGACGCCCCCTGGGTGCCGTCGTCGGTCACGTGGAGCGGGGTGAGCACGAGGTAGCCGGCGCGGCCGTCGAGCGCGCGACCCTCGACGAGGAGCTGCCCCTCCGCGTCGTACTCGCCCTCGACCCAGGCCTGCCGCCCGACGAGCTCGCCGGGGAACGTGGACTGCGGCGGGAGCAGCACGCCGACGCCCTCGGGTCCGGCGGCCTCGAGCTCGGCGGCCTCGTGCTGCGCCGCGAGCTCGGCGCGCTGCTGGGCGCGGTCGAGCTGCCAGACGCCGAGCCGCGCGCACACCGCCGCGGCGACGAGGAGGAGCACGAGCAGCCCGACGACCCGGGGCTGGCGGGCGACCGCCCAGAACGAGCGGGGCGCGGTGGGCTCGGGCACGACCCCACGGTATCCGGGGCGCGGGCGGGTCCCCGCATCCGGACCGACTCCCGGGCGAACGTCACACGCCGCCCAGCGGCCCCCGGCGTCGGGGACAACGTCCTCGGCCGTGGTTCCCGGGCGCGGGACCTTGGACCTTTTGTGCCGTCGTGGGCGCAGGTCACACCGCCCGGCGCCAGGAGGAATAGTGCAGGCCCCCGGTCGATGGGGTTGTATGAAGCCGTAGTCGTTCACGGACCCTTCCCCCGCAGGAGCGTGAGATGAGCACGACCACCGTCACCGAGTCCACCGCCTGGCAGCCCACCGAGATCGCACCGCTCGACGACGACACCCTGCGTCGGGTCGACGCCTGGTGGCGCGCGGCGAACTACCTCTCGGTCGGCCAGATCTACCTCCTCGACAACCCGCTGCTGCGGACGCCGCTGGACCGCGAGGACGTCAAGCCGCGCCTCCTGGGCCACTGGGGCACCACGCCGGGCCTCAACTTCCTCTACGCGCACCTCAACCGCGCGATCGCGCAGCGCCGCCAGTCGACGATCTACGTCGCCGGCCCCGGCCACGGCGGCCCCGGCCTCGTCGCGAACGCGTACCTCGAGGGGACGTACTCCGAGACCTACTCGGACGTCACCCAGGACACCGAGGGCCTGCGCCGGCTGTTCCGCCAGTTCTCCTTCCCGGGCGGCATCCCGAGCCACGTCGCGCCGGAGACGCCCGGGTCGATCCACGAGGGCGGTGAGCTGGGCTACGCGCTCTCCCACGCGTACGGCGCCGCGTTCGACAACCCCGACCTGCTCGTCGCCGCGGTCGTCGGCGACGGCGAGGCGGAGACGGGCCCGCTCGCGACGAGCTGGCACTCGAACAAGTTCGTCAACGCGCGCAACGACGGCGTCGTCCTGCCGATCCTGCACCTCAACGGCTACAAGATCGCCAACCCGACGGTGCTCGCGCGCATCAGCGACGACGAGCTGCGCGACCTCATGATCGGGTACGGCCACACGCCGTACTTCTTCACGGGCGGCTTCGACGGCGAGGACCACTTCGAGGTGCACCGCCGCTTCGCGCAGCTCCTCGACGAGGTGCTCAACCACATCGCGCAGATCAAGGCCGACGCCGCGGCGGGGAACGACGAGCGTCCCGCGTGGCCGATGATCGTGTTCCGCACGCCGAAGGGCTGGACGTGCCCGCCGGTCATCGACGGCAAGAAGACCGAGGACTCGTGGCGCGCGCACCAGGTGCCGCTCGCGAGCGCCCGGGACACCCCGGAGCACCTCGAGGTGCTGCGCGGCTGGCTCGAGTCCTACCGGGCCGACGAGCTGTTCGACGAGGACGGCCGCCTGGTCGACGACGTCGCCGCGCTCGCCCCCGAGGGCACGCTCCGCATGAGCGACAACCCGCACGCGAACGGCGGCCTCCTGCTCAAGGACCTCCGCCTGCCGGACTTCCGCGACTACGCTGTGGACGTCACGGGGCCGGGCAGCAGCATCGCCGAGTCGACGCGCGTCCTCGGGCAGTGGCTCACCGACGTCGTGCGGAAGAACCCGGACAACTTCCGGATCTTCGGCCCCGACGAGACGGCGTCGAACCGCCTCCAGGCCGTGTACGAGGTCACGGACAAGCAGTGGAACGCCGACTTCTTCGGGCCCGACGTCGACGAGCACCTCGCGCGCGCCGGGCGCGTCATGGAGATGCTGTCGGAGCACCAGTGCCAGGGCTGGCTCGAGGGCTACCTGCTCACCGGGCGGCACGGCCTGTTCACGAGCTACGAGGCCTTCATCCACATCGTCGACTCGATGTTCAACCAGCACGCGAAGTGGCTCAAGGTCACGAACCACATCCCGTGGCGGCGCCCGGTCGCGAGCCTCAACTACCTGCTGTCGAGCCACGTGTGGCGCCAGGACCACAACGGCTTCAGCCACCAGGACCCGGGCTTCATCGACCACGTCGTGAACAAGAAGGCCGAGATCGTCCGCGTCTACCTGCCGCCGGACGCGAACACGCTGCTCTCGACGTACGACCACTGCCTGCGCTCGCGCCAGTACGTGAACGTCGTCGTGGCGGGCAAGCAGCCGGCGCCGCAGTTCCTGTCGATGGACCAGGCGATCGCGCACTGCTCGCGCGGCCTCGGCATCTGGGACTGGGCCGGCACCGAGGTCGAGGGCGAGGACCCGGACGTCGTGCTCGGCGCCGCGGGCGACGTGCCCACGCTCGAGGTGCTCGCCGCGGCGGACATCCTGCGCCGGCGCATCCCCGACCTCAAGGTCCGGGTCGTCAACGTCGTGGACCTCATGCGGCTCCAGGACGAGAAGGAGCACCCGCACGGCCTGTCGGACAAGGACTTCGACACGCTCTTCACGACGGACCGGCCGGTCATCTTCAACTACCACGGCTACCCGTGGCTCATCCACCGCCTCACGTACCGCCGCACGAACCACGCGAACATCCACGTGCGCGGCTACAAGGAGGAGGGCACCACCACCACCCCGTTCGACATGGCCATGCTCAACGACATCGACCGCTACCACCTGGTGATCGACGTCATCGACCGTGTGCCGTCCCTGCGCTCGACCTACGCGGGCCTGCGCCAGGAGATGGTCGACGCGCGGCTGGCGGCCCGCCAGTACACCCGCGAGCACGGGGAGGACATCCCCGAGGTGCGCGACTGGGTGTGGCCGGACGTCGGCGAGACGGCGACCGAGGAGGGTGGCCCGCAGTACAACGGCGCGAGCGCCGCCGTGCAGGACACCGGAGGAGACAACGAGTGAGCGACACCGCTCGCAGCATCTACATCACCTCGCCCGAGGGCGAGACGGGCAAGTCCACGATCGCGCTGGGGGTCCTCGACCTGCTGGTCCGCAAGGTCCAGCGGGTCGGGGTCTTCCGGCCGGTCACCCGGGCCGCCGGCCCGGACGTGCAGGACTACGTGCTCGAGCTCCTGCTCGCGCACGACGGCGTGGACGTCACCGCCGAGCAGGCGATCGGCGTCACGTACGAGGACGTCCACGCCGACCAGGAGGCCGCGCTCTCGCGGATCGTGGCCCGGTACCACGAGGTCGCGAGCCAGTGCGACTTCGTGGTCGTCGTGGGCACGGACTACACCGACGTCGCCGGGCCGACCGAGCTGTCGTTCAACGCGCGCGTCGCGGCGAACCTCGGCGCACCGGTCCTCCTCGTCGTCTCCGGCAAGGGCCGCACGCCCGACGCCGTGGGCAACCTCATCGAGGTGAGCGTCGCCGAGCTGCGCTCGCAGCACGCGCAGCCCATCGGCGTCGTCGCGAACCGCGTGCAGCCGGACGACCTCGACGCGGTGCGCGCGCTGCTCGGGTCGCTGGGACCGGACGGCGAGCCGCTCGCGGGCGGCACGTCGTCGGGCCCGACGGCGCAGCCCGCCCCGGGCACGCGGCTGCCGGGCTGGGCGGTGCCCGAGGACCCGTTCCTCGACGCGCCGACCGTGCGGATCCTCATGGAGGCCGTGGGCGGGACGCTCGCGTTCGGCGAGGAGGAGCTCCTCGCGCGCGAGGCGACCGACCTGCTCGTCGGTGCGATGTCGTTCGAGCACCTGCTCGACCGGCTCACCGACGGCGCCGTCGTCATCACGCCCGGCGACCGGGTGGACATCCTCATCGGGCTGCTCGCCGCCCACTCGGCGTCGGGCTTCCCGTCGCTCGCGGGCGTCATCCTCAACGGCGGGTTCTTCCCGCCCGAGTCGACGGCGCGCCTCGTCGCGGACCTCGACCCGAGCCTGCCGATCATCCGCACCGACCTCGGGACGTTCCGCTCGGCGAGCGCCGCCGCGAGCGCCCGGGGCCGCGTGACCAAGGAGTCGCAGCGCAAGGTCGACACCGCGCTCGCGCTGTTCGAGCAGAGCGTCGACGGCGCGGCGCTCCTCGCGGGGCTCGACGTGCCCCGGCCCGAGGTCGTCACGCCGCTGATGTTCGAGTACGAGCTGCTGTCGCGCGCCCGCGCGGACCGCAAGCACGTCGTGCTGCCCGAGGGCGACGACGACCGCATCCTGCGCGCCGCGTCCACGCTGCTCGGCCGCCAGGTCGCGGAGCTGACGATCCTCGGCGAGGAGCAGAAGGTCCGCGCCCGCGCGGCGGAGCTCGGCCTCGACATCGACGCCGCGCACGTCGTCAGCCCGCACGACCCCGAGCTCGTGGAGCGGTTCGCCGCGGAGTACCAGCGGCTGCGCGCGCACAAGGGCATGACGCTCGAGGAGGCGCGCGAGCGCGTCCAGGACGTCTCCTACTTCGGCACGATGATGGTCCACCTCGGGCTCGCGGACGGCATGGTGTCGGGCGCGAAGCACACGACGGCGCACACCATCAAGCCGTCGTTCGAGATCATCAAGACCCAGCCGGGCGTCTCCGTCGTCTCGTCCGTGTTCCTCATGTGCCTGCAGGACCGCGTGCTCGTCTACGGCGACTGCGCGGTCATCCCCGACCCGACGGCCGAGCAGCTCGCGGACATCGCGATCTCCTCGGCGGCGACGGCGCAGCAGTTCGGCGTCGACCAGCGGGTCGCGATGCTGTCGTACTCGACCGGCGAGTCCGGCTCGGGGGCCGACGTCGACAAGGTGCGCCGGGGCACGGCGCTCGTGCGCGAGCGCCGCCCCGACCTGTTCGTCGAGGGCCCGATCCAGTACGACGCGGCCGTCGACGCGTCCGTCGCGGCGTCGAAGATGCCGGGCTCGGACGTCGCGGGGCGCGCGACCGTGTTCATCTTCCCGGACCTCAACACGGGCAACAACACCTACAAGGCGGTCCAGCGCTCGGCGGGCGCCGTCGCGGTGGGCCCGGTCCTCCAGGGCCTCAACAAGCCGGTGAACGACCTCTCGCGCGGCGCGCTCGTGCAGGACATCGTCAACACCGTCGCGATCACCGCGATCCAGGCGCAGGCCCCGGCCGACGCCGCCGACCCCACCTCTGACTCCCAGGGAGCCACGTCATGACGATCCTGCCCGAGGGCGAGCGCCCCAACCCCTACAGCGCGTACGGCGCGCACGGGTCCGTGCTCGTCATGAACTCGGGGTCGTCCTCGCTCAAGTACCAGCTCGTCAACCCCGTCGGCGGCGAGGCGATCGCCGCGGGCACGATCGAGCGCATCGGCGAGGAGTCCGGGATCATCAAGCACCGGTTCGCCGGGAACACGACGACGCGCGAGGAGCCCGTCGCGGACCACGGGCACGCGCTGCGCATCGCGCTGAGCATGTTCGACGAGGTCGGCCCGACGCTCTCGGACGCCGACGTGTACGCGGTAGGGCACCGCGTCGTGCAGGGCGGCTCGCTGTTCGCCGACCCGGTCCTCGTCGACGACGGCGTGCTCGAGCGGATCCGCTCGCTGTCCCCGCTCGCGCCGCTGCACAACCCGGCGAACGTCAAGGGCATCGAGGTCGCGCGGTCGCTGCTCGGCGACGTGCCGCACGTCGCGGTGTTCGACACCGCGTTCTTCCAGCGGCTGCCGCAGCACGTCGCGACGTACGCCCTGGACGCCGAGGTCGCCGAGAAGTACGCGATCCGCCGCTACGGCGCCCACGGCACGAGCCACCAGTACGTCTCGGGGAAGGTCGCGCGCGTCCTCGGGCGCCGGATCGAGGGGCTCAACACGATCGTCCTGCACCTCGGCAACGGCGCCTCCGCGTCGGCCGTCAAGGGCGGCGTGCCGGTCGAGACGTCGATGGGCCTGACCCCGCTCGAGGGCCTCGTCATGGGCACGCGCACGGGCGACATCGACCCCGCGGTCGTGTTCCACCTCGCGCGCAACGCGGGCATGAGCATCGACGAGATCGACGACCTGTTCAACAAGCGCTCGGGCGTCAAGGGCCTGTCCGGCGTGAACGACTTCCGCGAGCTGCACCGGCTCATGGAGGCCGGCCACGAGGGTGCCCGCCTCGCGTTCGACGTGTACATCCACCGGCTGCGCAAGTACGTCGGCGCGTACGCCGCCGTGCTGGGCCGCGTGGACGTCGTCGCCTTCACCGCGGGCGTCGGCGAGCACGACGCCGAGGTGCGCGCCGCCGTCGTCGAGGGGCTCGAGCCGCTCGGCCTCGCCGTCGACCCGGACCGCAACGCCGTCGACTCCGGCGAGCCGCGCGTCATCTCGCCGGACTGGACGAGCACGCTCGTCATGGTGGTCCCGACGATGGAGGAGCTCGCCATCGCGCGCCAGTCGGTCGAGGTCGTCGAGGCGGCCTCGCGCGCCGGCTGATCCCCGCACGCCCGGGCTCCTCCGGGTGACACCCAGGCGGCTCAGGCCGCTCCCCGGCCGGTGAGCCGACGCCCGCGCGTCGGCTCGCCGGCCGGTGGCATGCTCGGGTGGTGACCGTTCTCATCGACCCGCCCGCGTGGCCCGCCCACGGGACGCTGTTCAGCCATCTCGTGTCCGACGCGTCGCTCGCGGAGCTGCACGCGTTCGCGGCGTCGATCGGCGTGAGCCCGCGGGCGTTCGACCTCGACCACTACGACGTCGCCGCCGAGCGGTACGACGTCGCGGTCGCCGCGGGCGCGGTGCCCGTCGGGGGTCGCGAGCTCGCGCGGCGCCTCGGCGCCTCCGGTCTGCGCGTCCCCGGCCGGGCGCGGCGCGCGGCGAAGGCCGACGCGCTCCTCGCGCGCTGGGACGTGCTCCTCCCGGGCGCGCGTGACGTCGGCGTCGAGCTCGTCGAGCGCTGGCACGAGCCGCACCGCGTCTACCACGGGCCCGAGCACCTCGTGCACGCGCTCGACTCGCTCGCGCTCCTCGAAGGACGCCCGCCCGGCGTGCCCGACGCCGCCGGGCCACCCGCCCGCGCAGGTACCGCCGCCGCGTCGGGCAGCACGGCGTCGGGCGGAACGTCCGGCGGCGCGGTGTCGGGCGGCGCGGTGTCGGGCGGCGCGCCGAGCGGCGCGCTGTTGGGCGGCGCACCGAGCGGCGCGGCGTCGGTCACGGGCGTGATGCCGGCGGTGACGCAGCTCGCGCTGTGGTTCCACGACGCCGTGCACGACGGCGAGGCGGGCCGCGACGAGGAGCGGTCGGCCGAGCTCGCAGACGCCCGGCTGGCGGGCCACCTCGGCGCCCACGAGGTCGAGGAGGTCGTGCGGCTCGTGCTCGTGACGACCGACCACGCCCCGGCGCCGGGCGACGGGCCCGGAGCGCTCGTCTCGGACGCCGACCTCGCCGTCCTCGGGTCCGCGCCGGACCGGTACGCCCGCTACGCCCGCCAGGTGCGCGCCGAGTACGCCCACGTGCCCGACGACGCCTTCCGCACCGGGCGGGCCGCCGTCCTGCGCGCGCTGCTCGGAGGCGGCACGCTGTTCCGCACCCCGCAGGCCGCCGCGCTCTGGGAGGACCGCGCCCGCGCCAACCTCACCGCCGAGCTCACGACCCTCACCTCCCCCACCTGACCCTCTTCCCTTCCTCTCCACCCCAACCCGCCGAACAGGCGGTCTTGGTCCGTCCCGGACGGCGGACGGACCAGGACCACCTGCTCGGCCAGCCAGGAGCGCCTGGTCGACGCGGCGGCGAGGTTAGGGTCGGGGCGTGACCGACGATCCGGCGTCGCCGCCCGCCACCACGGCGTCAGCAGCAGGCCCAACAGCACCGTCGTCCGACAGGTCCTCGTCGGGGCGTCCGCGCCGGTCCCGACGGCGGCGCCTGACCCTGGGGACGGCCGCCGGGCTCGTGGTGCTCGTGCTGGCGCCGTTCGTCGTCGTGCAGGCGGTGGGGCGCTCGCACGTCGCCGACCCCGCGCACGTGCCGCCGAGCGACGCGATCGTCGTCCCGGGGGCGGGGCTGCGGCCGGACGGGACGCCGTCCACGTACCTGCGCCGTCGGCTCGACGCGGCGGCCGAGCTCTACGACCGGGGCGTCGCGCCCGTCGTCCTCGTGAGCGGCGACGCGCACGACGACTACGACGAGCCCGGCTCGATGCGCGCGTGGCTGCTGGGCCGCGGCGTGCCCGACGACGCGATCCTGCTCGACCGCGAGGGCTTCGACACCCACGCGACGTGCACGCGCGCGGCGTCGGAGTTCGGCGTCGGCACGGCGGTGGTCGTCACGCAGGGGTACCACCTGCCGCGCACGCTGTTCTCGTGCCGCGTCGCAGGTCTCGACGCCGTGGGGGTCGGCGTCAGCGCGGCGAGCGTGGAGCCGTGGAAGGCCGTGCTCTACCGCGCCCGCGAGGTTCCCGCGGCGACGAAGGCCGTGCTCGACGCCGTGCTCCGCTGAGCGGGCTCCGTCAGGGCAGCCGCAGGCGGCGCATGACGTCGAGCGCCGACGTGAGGACCTTGCTCGGCAGCTCCCCGCCGAGCTGGTAGAGCGTGTCGAGCGTGAGGCCCTGGTTCGCGCCGCGCTGCACGGAGATCGTCTGCGCCTCGGTGAGGGCCTCGATCCCCTCGCGCCCGTGGCGGCGCCCGAGGCCCGACGCCTTGAACCCGCCCATCGGCGCCCCGACGGAGCCCCACGTCGCGGAGTAGCCGTCGTTGACGTTGACCGTCCCGGCCTCGACGCGGGCCGCGATCCGGCGGCCCCGGGCGGCGTCGCGCGTCCACACGCTCGCGTTGAGCCCGTACTCGGTGTCGTTCATGACCTCGACGGCCTCGTCGTCGCTCGCGACCCGGCGCACGGAGACGACCGGGCCGAACGTCTCCTCGCGCGCGCACGCCGCGTCGTCGGGCACGTCGTCGAGGACGGTGGGCGCGTAGAACCACGGCCCGATGTCCGCCCGGTGCACGCCGCCCGCGAGGACGCGCGCGCCGCGCGCGATGGCGTCCTCGACGTGGGCGACCACGCGGTCGAGCTGCGCCTGCGACGTGAGCGAGCCCATGTCCGCCGAGTAGTCGAGCCCGGCGCCGAGACGCATCTCACGCACGAGGGGCACGAACTCGTCGAGGAACGCGTCCGCCACGTCCTCGTGCAGCACGAGCCGCTCGATCGACACGCAGAGCTGGCCGGAGTTGGAGAAGCACGCGCGCACGGCGCCACGCGCGGCGGCGCGCACGTCGGCGTCGGCCGCGACGTAGAGCGGGTTCTTGCCGCCCAGCTCGAGCGTCGCGCCAATGAGGCGCTCCCCCGCTCGCGCCGCGACCTTGCGGCCGGTGGCCGTCGAGCCCGTGAACGCGATGTGGTCCACGTGGTCGGTCACCGCAGCGCCGACGTCTCCCCCGCCCGCGACGACGAGGAACAGGTCGGCGGGCAGCCCCGCCTCCTCGAGCAGCTCCGCGCCCCACAGCGCGGTGAGCGTCGTCTGCGGGTCCGGCTTGAGCACGACGGCGTTCCCCGCCACGAGCGCGGGCACGGCCTCGGCGAACGCGAGCGTCAGCGGGTAGTTCCACGGCGCGATGACGCCGACGACGCCCACGGGACGGCGGTGCACGCGCGTGCCGGTGAGCACGGGCAGCATCCCCGGCGCCCGCCGGTCGGCGAGGTAGCGCGGGCCGCGCTGGGCGTAGTGGCGCGTGAGGATCGCGACGTCCGCGACCTCCTCGAACGCGCTGCGCCGCGACTTGCCGGACTCCATCTGGATGAGGTCGAGGCCGTCGGACTGGCGCGCGAGCACGAGCTCGCCGAAGCGCCGCAGCACCGCCGCGCGCTCGCGCACGGAGCGGGCGGCCCAGGCCGGCTGCGCGGCCCGCGCGCGTGCCACGGCACGGGCGACGTCCTCGACGGACGAGACGGGGACCGCGGCGAGCGGGGCTCCCGTGGACGGCAGGACGGAGCGGTGCATGCCCGCCTCGTTGCTCGTGACGACGCGCTGCGCGAGGGGGGCCACGACCTCCGGCTCGAGGACGTAGGTCGCGGCCGGGTTCTCGGGGTCGATCAGGCCGTCCAGCGCGGCGCCGTCGCCGCGCCCGGAGCCGGGTGTGCCGGATGAGCTCGTCATGGGGACAGGCTACGTCGTGGCGCTGACAGCGCGTCGACGGGCTGCTCCCACGTGGTGAGCGCGGGACGGAACCCCTGCCGCGCCCAGAAGGGCGCGGACAGCGGGTTGAGCACGCCGTGGTGCAGCACGACGACGGCGCCCGGCCCGGCCTGCTCGTGCACGCGCGCGAGCGCCGCGTCGACGAGCGCCCCGCCGACCCCGGTACCGCGCGCGCTGCCCGTCACGTGCAGCAGGACGAGGTAGGCGACCGGCCCCGTCGTGACGGTCCCGGCCACGGCCCCGGAGCGCTCCGGCGGCTCGACCGCGACGACGCCCACGACCTCGCCCGTCCGCTCCCCCGGCCCCTGGCGGCGCGCCACGAGGACCGTGGTGCGCGGGTGCTCGACGGCGGCGGCGACCTGGGCGGCGAGGTGCTCGGCCGCGAGCGGCCGGACGCGGGCCGCGCCCACGAGCTCGTCGTACGCGAGCTCGGCGCGCTGGTGCTCGACGACGGCGGCCACGTCGTCCGGGCCGGCGTCGGTCAGCACGACCCCGGGGAGGTCGGTGCGGGGCCGGGCCGGCGGGGCGCCGCGACGGGCAGCGAGGTGCACGGTCGGGCGCAGGCCGCTCGCCGCGAGGGCGCCCACGGCCTCGACGTCGCGGCTCGGCCACAGGAGCGCCAGGCCGTGGTCGCGGGGTGCGGGGCCCCGCTCGGGCAGCCCGTCGCCCGCCGGTGCGCTGCCCGGGTCGCGCGCGACGCGCGCCGTCCAGGCCGCGACGAGCGCGCGGACCGCGCCGCCCACGTCCGGTCCCGCCGCGCGCGCCCGCAGCCGGTGCTCGCGCAGCGCGCGGAACCCTGCCGCCGCGGAGCCGGGTCCGACGTCCCCGACGCCGAGGAGCCCCGCGGCCCGGGAGCCGTCCGGGAGCCGCACGGCGAGGAGACGCTCGTCGCCCGCGGTGGCGCCGAGAGCGGGGACCGCCACGAGCGGGTCGAGCGCGGCGACGCGCGCGCCGTGCTCGGCCTCGAGAGCGGCGAGCTCGTCGTCGTCCGGCCGCCACGCGGCGGGGGTCATCGTCCGGCGTCGCGCGCGTCCGGGGCGCCGAGCGGGCGGCCGAGCACGACGCACTCCTGGTCCGCGTACCCCAGGCGCTCGTAGAAGCCGCGCACCGCGTCGTTCGTGGCGCGCACCATGAGGCGCACGGCCCGCGCGCCCTGCGCGGCGAGCCACGCCTCCGCCGCGACGACCGTCGCACGACCCGCGCCGCGCCCCTGGACGCGTGGGTCGACCGCCACGTAGTAGAGCCAGCCACGGTGCCCGTCGACGCCGGCCATCGCCGTCGCGACGAGCTCCCCGGCCGCGACCCCGGGCGCCTCGGAAGCACCGTCCGGGGCCACCGTGGGCAGGTCGCGCGTCGCACGGCCCACGAGCACCGTCGAGGTCTCGCCCAGGCGGGCGTCGGCGAGGTCGCGGTACGGGTCGTTCCAGGGCCGGGTGAGCCCGCACTCCCGCCACAGCGCGACGACCGCCTCGACGTCGGCGTCCTCGACCTCGGTGAAGACGAGGTCGGTGGAGGCCTCCGTCGAGACCGCGTCCGCGACGTCCGTCTCCGGGCGGCCCGCGCCCGCGGCGGGCACGGAGCCGTTGCCGCCCGGCGCGCCGTCGCCGGCGTGCGTCATGCGCGGACCGTCGGCGATGCGTCCGGCCACGGCGGGCTCAGCGGGGCTGGTACGGGGAGACGACGACCTCGACGCGCTGGAACTCCTTGAGGTCCGAGTAGCCGGTCGTCGCCATGGCCCGGCGGAGCGCCCCGACGAGGTTGAGCGTGCCGTCCGCCTGGCGGCCCGGCCCGAAGAGGATTTCCTCGAGCGTGCCGGCCGTGCCGACGCGCACGCGCTCGCCGCGCGGGAGCTGGGCGTGGTGGGCCTCCGAGCCCCAGTGCCAGCCCTTGCCCGGCGCCTCCTCGGCCCGCGCGAGCGCCGCGCCGAGCATCACCGCGTCGGCGCCGCACGCGACCGCCTTGACGAGGTCGCCCGAGCGGCCGACGCCGCCGTCCGCGATGACGTGCACGTAGCGGCCGCCCGACTCGTCGAGGTAGTCGCGGCGGGCCGCCGCGACGTCCGCGACCGCTGTCGCCATGGGCGCGTGGATGCCGAGCGAGACCCGCGTGGTGTGGGCGGCGCCGCCGCCGAAGCCGACGAGGACGCCCGCGGCGCCCGTGCGCATGAGGTGCAGCGCCGCGGTGTACGTGGACGCGCCGCCCACGACGACCGGGACGTCGAGCTCGTAGATGAAGCGCTTGAGGTTGAGCGGCTCCGCGACGCCGGACACGTGCTCGGCGGAGACCGTCGTGCCGCGGATGACGAACAGGTCGACGCCGGCGTCGACCACCGTCTGGTAGTGCTCCTGGGTGCGCTGCGGCGACAGGGCCGCGGCGACGGTGACCCCCGCCGCGCGGATCTCCTTGAGGCGCTGGGTGATGAGGTCGGCCTTGATGGGCTCGGCGTAGATCTCCTGCATGCGGCGCGTCGCCTCGAGCGGCTCGAGCCCGGCGATCTCCTCGAGGAGCGCGGTCGGGTCGTCGTAGCGCGTCCACAGGCCCTCGAGGTCGAGGACGCCGAGGCCGCCGTGGTTGCCGAGCGCGACGGCGGTCGCCGGGCTCATGACCGAGTCCATGGGTGCCGCGAGGATCGGCAGGTCGAAGTGGTAGGCGTCGATCTGCCAGCCGACCGACACCTCCTCCGGGTCCCGCGTGCGCCGCGAGGGCACGACGGCGACGTCGTCGAAGGAGAACGCGCGCCGACCGCGCTTGCCACGTCCGATCTCGATCTCGTTGCTCACCGGGTCAGCCTACCGGCGGGCCGTGCCCGTCACCTGCACCGACCACCGTGTGGGTGGGCGCTGGCAGGGTGACGCTCGTCGCCGGGACGTCCGGCGACGACGGGAGCGCCGGGCGCCCCGGGCCCCGACCGGACGGCAGAGGTGGACCATGACGACGACGCCCTGGACGGCGGGACCGCTGCTCGGTCTCGACACCGAGACCACGGGCCTCGACGTCGACGTCGACCGCGTCGTCACCGCCGCGCTCGTGCTCCGCGAGCCGGGCGCCACGCACGTGCGCACGTGGCTCCTCGACCCGGGCGTCGAGATCCCGGCGGAGGCCACGGGGATCCACGGCATCACGACCGCGCACGCCGCGGCGCACGGGACTCTGCCCGCCGTCGCGCTCGACGAGATCGCGACGCTCGTGGTCGACGCCCAGCGCGACGGTGTCCCCCTGGTCGCCTACAACGCGGCGTTCGACCTCGCGATCCTCGACACCGAGCTCGTGCGCCACGGCCTGCCGACGCTCTCCGCGCGCCTGGGGCGGCCGGTCCGGCCGGTGCTCGACCCGCTCGTGCTCGACCGGGCGTGGGACCCGTCCCGCGAGGGCAAGCGCCGGCTCGTCGACCTGTGCGCGCGCTACGAGGTGCTCGACGTCGGGCCCCTGCACACCGCGGACGGGGACGTGCTCGCGACGCTCGACCTGCTCGACGCGCTCGCGCGGGCGTACCCCGACCTGGCGGGCCTCGGACCGGCCGCGCTGCACGACCTGCAGGTCGTCGCGCACCGGCGGTGGGTCGACGCCCTCGACCCGGAGCGCGACCGGCCCTACGTCGGCGCCGGGGCGGACGGCCGCTGGCCGGGCTGACGCGGGTTACGACCCCCGCGAGACACCTCGGCGCATATCTCATGATCCGGGTGAAGGTCGTGTGATGGTGGCATGGCGAGCACTTGAAGCAGGCCGCTCGCCGCGTCGATATCTCATCGATGAGTTATCGTCGCTCTCATGACAGCGATCGACGACGCACCTCTCACGCAGGTCGGCGCGCTCATCCGCGGCGCCCGCCAGAACCGGGGTCTCACCCAGACCCAGCTCGCGGAGCGGCTCGGGACGAGCCAGAGCGCCGTGCACCGCATCGAGCAGGGCTCGCAGAACCTCAGCCTGGAGATGCTCAACCGCATCGGGCTCGCGCTCGACTCCGAGATCATCAGCCTCGGCGGCCCCAAGCACGCGCACCTGCGCGTCCAGGGCGGCCACACCCTCTCCGGCCGCATCGAGGTGAACTCCTCCAAGAACGGCGCGGTCGCGCTGCTGTGCGCCTCGCTCCTCAACCGCGGCCGCACCACCCTGCGCGGCGTGGCCCGCATCGTCGAGGTCGACCGCATCGTCGACGTGCTGCGCTCCATCGGCGTGCGGGCCACGTGGACGACGGGCGGCAGGGATCTCGAGATCGTCGTGCCGGAGCGCCTCGACCTGGCCGCGATCGACGTGGACGCCGCACGCCGCACGCGCTCGATCATCATGTTCCTCGGGCCGCTGCTCGGGCTGCGGGACACCTTCGAGCTCCCGTACGCGGGCGGCTGCGACCTCGGGACCCGCACCGTCGAGCCCCACATGATCGCCCTGCGGCCCTTCGGCCTGGCCGTCACCGCGACGGGCGGGAACTACCACGCGACCGTCGCCCCGGCGTCGGGCACGGACCTGTCGGTCGTCCTCACCGAGCGCGGCGACACCGTCACCGAGAACGCGCTCATGGCCGCGGCCCGCCGCGACGGCGTGACGACGATCCGCAACGCCAGCTCCAACTACATGGTGCAGGACCTGTGCTTCTACCTCGAGCTGCTCGGCGTGCAGGTCGAGGGCATCGGCACGACGACCCTGCGCGTGCACGGCCGCACCGACATCGACGTGGACGTGGAGTACGCCGTCTCGGAGGACCCGGTCGAGGCGATGAGCCTGCTCACCGCGGGCATCGTCACGGGCTCGGAGATCACCGTGGCCCGCGTCCCGATCGAGTTCATGGAGATCGAGCTCGCGACGCTCGCCGAGATGGGCCTGCGGTACACGCTGAGCGCCGAGTACGTGGCGCGCAACGGCCGTTCGCGCCTGGTCGACGTCACGGTGCACCCCAGCGAGCTGCACGCGCCGATCGACAAGATCCACCCCATGCCGTTCCCCGGCCTCAATATCGACAACCTGCCGTTCTTCGCGGTCATCGCCGCGAACGCGCAGGGCACGACGCTCATCCACGACTGGGTCTACGAGGGCCGCGCCATCCACCTCACCGACCTCACGCGGCTCGGCGCCGACGTGCGGCTCCTGGACGCCCACCGGCTCCAGGTGACGGGCCCGACGCGCTGGTCGGGCGCCGAGGTGAGCTGCCCGCCCGCCCTGCGCCCCGCCGTCGTCATCCTGCTCGCGATGCTCGCCGCGAAGGGCACCTCCGTCCTGCGCGGCGTCGACATCATCGCGCGCGGCTACGAGGGCCTCACCGAGCGCCTGCGCGAGCTCGGCGCGAACATCGAGACGTTCCGGGACTGACCCCTCGCCGCCCTCGGCGCCGTCAGCTCCCTCTGGACCGCGCGGCACGACCACGACGGGCCGCCCTCCTGCGGGAGGGCGGCCCGTCGCCGTCACTTCGGGTAGACGGCGTCGACCTCCACCTCGACGAGCCAGCCGTCGACCGGCAGATTCTCGATCTCGAGCGCGAAGCGCGACGGCCGGGCCGCGTTGACCACCATGGGCGCCGTCCGGGCCGAGCCGAGCTGGACCTCGAGCGTCGCGCCGGTCGCGAGGTTCGTGTTCGCGAAGAACTGGCGGTAGGCGCGGTTCCAGCCGGCGAAGTCCATCTTCTCCTGGCCGGCGGGGTTCTGGAGGAACACCCGCATGGAGACGACGTCGTCGTAGGAGAGCCCGGCCCGCTCGAGGTTCTCCCCGATCCGCAGGAGGACGTTGATGCCCTGCGCCTCCGTGATCGTCACGCCGGCCGGCAGGACGCCGCCGGGGAAGACGTCGGTCGGGACGTAGCGCTGCTCGGCCGTCGCGCCGGGCGTCGTGTTCATCGCGGCAGGCCCGAGCCCGGACGACTTGTACCAGGCGACGTTCTTCCCGATCGCGACGCCGTCGGCGATGGACGGGGTGTCGCCGGTGACGAAGGAGTGGGCCTCGGTCGGCCTCGGCTCGAAGAGCCTCCCGGCGGCGACGGCGGTGCCCGGGACGGCGACGGCGGCGGTGAGGGCGACGGCGACGACGACCTTGGTGCGGTTCTTCATGCAGGCCTCCCAGGGGGACGACGGGCGCCACCCTGGCGCCCGGGCTCCGGCCGGTCGCGAGGACCGCCGGGGCCGCGACGCTAGCCAGCCTCCGTTTCCGCGCCGTGACGGCGACGTGTCGGGTCGTCGCCGGTACCAGCGCGCGCCCGGACGTCGCGGCGCGCCGCCCCGCGGGCGCCGCCGAAGGGCGCGACACGAGACGTTTACGAGAGCCGCGATCCGTTGACCGACGCGAAACGCGCCGGACCCGCGCTCGCGACGACGCGTCCCTAGCGTCGGCCCCGGTGCTGACGGCGGCACCCGGCATCGTGGGCCGGGCTCCCCGCCCGTCAGGCCGTGGACGAGAGGGCTCCAGCCACATGGTCACTGACGAGAAGACGACCGGCGTCTCGCGCCGCAACTTCCTCCAGGCCGTCGGGGTCGGCTCCAGCGCCGGCGTGATGTTCGCGACGATGGGCGCGGTGGGCCTCGCCCCGACGGCCGCCGCCCAGCCGCGGAACGAGTCGTGGACACCGCCGCGGGGCAGCGACTTCAGCCTCACGGGCCGCTCCGCGAAGAAGGTCGTCGTCGTCGGCGCCGGGCCGGCGGGCCTCGCCACGGCGTACGAGCTGCAGAAGGCCGGCTACCGCGTCACGGTGCTCGAGGCGCGGCACCGCGTCGGCGGCCGGACGCTGACGATACGCGGCGGCGACGCGGAGACGGACGTCAACGGCGTCACGCAGAAGGCGCGGTTCGCCGACGGCGTCTACATGAACGCGGGCGCGGGGCGCATCGCCCAGTGGATGGTCACCATGGACTACCTGCGCGAGCTCGGCGTCCCCTACGAGGTGTTCACCAACGCCAACGCGGACGCCTACCTCTACAACGAGCGCTCCGGCGCGACCCCCGGCAACCCGGTCCGGTACCGCACCGCGAAGGCCGACGTGTTCGGCTACACGTCCGAGCTGCTCGGCTACGCGACCGACCAGGGCGCGCTGGACCAGAAGCTCACCGCCGCGGACAAGGAGAACCTGCGCGCGTTCCTCCGGTCGTGGGGCTCGCTCCAGGCCGACGGGAGCTACAAGGGCGGCAGCAACCGCGGGTACGCGGTCTACCCGTCCGCGTGGAACGAGCACGGCACGCCCCTGCCCGGCCCGGGCTCGGTCTCGGAGGTGCTCGCCTCGAAGGTCGGGCAGTACTTCCCGTTCGAGATCAACTGGGAGCAGTCGATGCTCATGTTCCAGCCCAAGGGCGGGATGGACACGACCTACGACTACTTCGTCAGGGCGATCGGCAAGCAGAACGTCCAGCTCAGCTCGCCCGTCACCGCGGTGAAGAACACGCCGCGCGGCGTCTCGGTCACGTACACCGCCCACAACGGCAAGGCGCGGCAGATCGACGCCGACTTCGCCGTCGTCTCGGCGCCCGCGGGGCTCATGCGCCGCTGGGACACGAACTGGGGGCCCGACGTCGACGCCGCGCTCGGCGAGTTCGCCGTCGGCTCGCCCGCGGGCAAGATCGGGCTCCAGTACCGGTCGCGGTTCTGGGAGGACGACCACCGGATCTACGGCGGCATCACCGAGACCGACATGGACCTCGCCCACGTCTGGTACCCGTCCTACGGGTACGGGGAGCGCCGCGGGCTCGTCGTGGGCTACTACAACACCGGCGCGAACGCGCGCGCCTACGCGGACATGACGCCGCGGCAGCGGGAGATGCGCGCCGTCGAGCAGGGCGTGAAGATCCACGGCGAGAAGTACCGGACGGAGCTCGAGAGCTCGTTCTCCATCGCGTGGCACAAGGTGCCCTACATCGAGGGCGCGTGGGCGTACCCGAACACGCAGTCGTCCCGGTTCAAGCTCCTGCAGCAGGGCGCCGGGAACGTGTACTTCGCGGGCGACTGGATGTCCGAGATCTCGGCCTGGCAGCACGGGGCGTTCTGGGCCGCGCGCTACGCCGTCCAGGCGCTGCACGCGCGAGTCATGGCGTCGTGACCGCCCACCGCACGCAGCGCTGACGGGACGACGACGGCCCGGCGCCACCCGCGAGGGCGGTGCCGGGCCGTCGGTCGTGGTGCTGCACGCTCAGAAGCCCGTGTAGTTGGGGGCCTCGACCGTCATCTGCACGTCGTGCGGGTGGCTCTCCTTGAGCGACGCCGACGTGATGCGGATGAAGCGCCCCTTCTCCTGGAGCTCGGGCACGGTGCGGGCGCCGACGTAGAACATCGTCTGGTGCAGGCCGCCGACGAGCTGGTGCGCCACGGTGCCGAGCGACCCCTTGTAGGGCACCTGGCCCTCGACGCCCTCGGGGACGATCATGTCGTCGCTCGTGACCTCGGCCTGGAAGTAGCGGTCCTTCGAGTACGACTTCTTGCCGCGCGAGGACATGGCGCCCATGGAACCCATCCCTCGGTACGCCTTGTACTGCTTGCCCTTGACGAGGATCGTCTCGCCCGGGGACTCCTCGGTGCCCGCGAGCATCGAGCCGAGCATCACCGTCTCCGCGCCCGCGACTATCGCCTTCCCGATCTCGCCCGAGTGGCGCATGCCGCCGTCGGCGATGACTGGGACCCCGGCCGGGCGCGCGGCGAGCGACGCCTCGTAGACGGCGGTCACCTGCGGGACGCCGACGCCCGTGACGATGCGCGTGGTGCAGATCGAGCCCGGTCCGACGCCGACCTTGACCGCGTCCGCGCCCGCGTCGACGAACGCCTGCGCGCCCTCGCGCGTCGCGACGTTGCCGCCGATCACCTGGACGTCGCGCGTCGCCGGGTCGGACTTGAGGCGCGCGACCATCTCGATGAGCATCCGGACGTTGCCGTGCGCCGTGTCCGCGACCAGCACGTCGACGCCCGCGTCGATGAGCGTCGTGGCGCGCTGCCACGCGTCGCCGAAGTAGCCGATCGCGGCGCCGACGAGCAGGCGGCCCTGGCCGTCCTTCGACGCGTTGGGGAACTGCTCGGACTTGACGAAGTCCTTGACCGTGATGAGCCCGGTGAGGCGGCCGTCCGCGTCGACGAGCGGCAGGCGCTCGAGCTTGTGCTTGCGCAGGAGCGCGGTCGCCTCCTCGCGGGAGATGCCCGCCGGGCCCGTGATGAGCGGCTGGGGCGTCATGACCTCGTCGACCTTCGTCGTCGCCCACTCGGCGACGGGCGTGAAGCGCAGGTCGCGGTTGGTCACCATGCCGATGAGGCGGCGCTCGGCGTCGAGGACCGGGAAGCCGGAGATCCGGTACTCGCCCGCGGTCTTGTCGAGCTCCTCGAGCGTCGCGTCCGGGCCGATGGTCACCGGGTTGTCGATGATGCCCGTCTGCGTGCGCTTCACCAGGTCCACCTGGAGCGCCTGGTCCTCGATCGAGAGGTTGCGGTGCAGCACGCCGATGCCGCCCTGGCGCGCCATCGCGATGGCCATGCGCGACTCGGTGACGGTGTCCATGGCCGCCGAGACGAGCGGCACGCGGATCGAGATCTCGCGCGTCAGGCGCGTCGTGGTGTCGATGTCCGACGGCGCCAGGTCCGAGTAGCCGGGCTGCAGCAGGACGTCGTCGTAGGTGAGACCCAGGAATCCGAAGGGGTCACGGTCGGGGACGGCGGCGGGGACGGGCGAGGCGGTCACACCACGATTCTACGCCGGGGGCCCTCGCCGTATTCCCGCTCGGTCCCTGCCCGCCCGGGCCCGGGAGGCACGGACGGGCGGGAGGTACGTGGACGCGTGGGCGCGCGCCCCGCCCGGCCGGGCGGTCCCGCGGACGGCTCAGCGCACGACGGCGAGGAGCTCGTGCAGGAGGCCCGTGAAGCTGCGCACCCGGTGGACGGTCGCGGCGAGCGGGAGCTCCTCCGCGGCCTGGTCGCTCGGGAGACCCACGAAGAACGGCAGGCTCGGGTTCGCGTCGTGCGCGGCGTGCACGATGCCCAGGTCGGGACGCGCCTGCGTGGTCACCATCGCCACGGCGGACGGCCGCACCATCGTCACGATCTCGAGCGTGCGGTGCACGTTCGCGGGCCCGGTGACGATGCGCGCCATCGCGCCGTGCGAGGCGAGCGACGCGGCGAGCGCGTGCGCGGCCAGCGGGAGCGGCTCGTCGGGCGCCGCGAACACGAGCACGATCCGCCGCATGCGGCTCGGGTGGTTCCGGGGCGGCCCTCCGGCGGCCACGATCGCGTCCTCGCTCGCCTGCGTGTACTCGCGCAGCGCGACGAGCGTCGCGTTCGCGAGCACGACCTCGGGCACCTCGCCGGGGCCGGCGAGCACGGTGCGCTCGGCCAGGCGCTCGAGCGCGGGCTCGACGAGGTCGGACCACCACGCGGCCGGGTCGCCGCCCGTCGGGATGCGCAGCAGCCGGTCGCACGCACGCTGGTCGTAGGCGATCGCGGCGTCGACGACGTCGGAGACGCGCGTGGGCCGCGGCCCCTCGCGGACGCCGACCGGACGGGGCCCCGCGGTGCGTGCGGGCTCGCCCCCGGGGACGGCGCGCAGGAACGGGCGCGACGGCGGCGGCTCGGGCGCCTCGTCGTCGGCCTCGGGCTCGTCGGCGTCGAGGTCGCCCGCGCCGTCGGCGCCGCGGTCGTCGAAGGAGATCGCGCCGCGGTTCGCGGCGAGCTCCTCCTCGTCGGCGGCGAGCGCGGCGCGGGCCGCGTCGGCGGGCGCGACGCCGTCGAGCGTGAGGCGGCGCATCACGACGAGGCGAGCGACGTCGTCGTCCGTGTAGCGCCGGTGGGAGCCGGCCCGGTGCTGCGAGGGGCCGAGGCCGTAGCGACGGTCCCAGGTGCGCAGGGTCGCGGGCGCGACGCCGAGCCGGCGCGCGACGGCGGCGACGGCGAGGCCGGGAGACGAGGTCATGCTCGGTCGGGCTCCCTCGGGGTCGGGGGCGGACCGGACTGAGGTCATGGATCGATTCTGCCGAGCGGGCACCCGTCTCGCCACCTCGTAGAGGTCACAGTCGTGCACCCTTCGCGCCACACCCGCGCCGTATTTGTTCGCTGCACGCGCAAACGCGCCAGGCGCAGCCGATCGCGTCAGCGCGCCGGGAGCGGCCGACGCGGTTGACCCCCCTCGCACCGCTCCACGAGCGGTTCAACCTGCCCGTTCACTTTTTCCTCACAGGGGACTTGAACAAGTCTTGCAACGCTTGTAGGTTGTTCGGCATGGCAGAGATCTCGAGGCTCCCCGGGCCCGTCATGGAGCTGTGGGAATGGCAGTACCAGGGTTCGTGCCGCGACGCGGACGACACGTTGTTCTTCCACCCCGAGGGTGAACGCGGCTCGACGCGACGACGGCGAGCGGAGGCCGCGAAGGCGATCTGCCACTCGTGCCCCGTGATGATGCAGTGCCGCGAGCAGTCGCTCCGCGTGCGCGAGCCGTACGGGGTGTGGGGCGGCCTGAGCGAGGACGAGCGCGCCGCCATCCTCGCGGGCGGCGCCCGCCGCACCGGCTGACGCACCCTCTCCCCGGGCACCACCTCGGTGCCTCCGCGCCACCAGCAGACCTGCACGGCCCCGGTCCGACGTCGTACCGGGCGCACGTGCGCACGACCCGTGGGACCACCGGTGGGGCGACCGGCCACGGAACGCAGCAGGGCCCCGCGACCGACGGTCGCGGGGCCCTGCTGCTGAACCGGGTCGGCGTCAGCCGACCACCACGGCGAGAATGTCGCGCGCGGACAGGACGAGGTAGTCCTCGCCGCCGTACTTGACCTCGGTGCCGCCGTACTTGCTGTAGATGACCTTGTCGCCGACGGTCACGTCGAGCGGGACGCGGTTGCCGTTGTCGTCGACACGGCCCGGACCGACGGCCAGGACCTCGCCCTCCTGGGGCTTCTCCTTGGCGGTGTCCGGGATGACCAGGCCGGATGCGGTCGTGGTCTCGGCCTCGAGGGCCTTCACGACGATCCGGTCCTCGAGCGGCTTGATGGGGACCGACACGTCGGACCTCCCCTTTCGCGGTGAGAACTGCAACGGATGGGTCGAGCGCACCGGCTGGCCGTCGTCGCGGGTGCCGGACAGCCTGGTCGCACGTGGTGCCGCCTCCGCGAGCGGTGGCGGCACGTCTCAAATCTAGGTCCCGGTTAGCACTCGGTCAAGGCGAGTGCCAACGTCCGTCCTGCGGACGACCGGGCCCCGGCTGCGCGTGGTCCCCGGCCCCCGTGGAAGGATCGACGCCATGGACGCCGCCACGCTCACCAAGCTGCTCAGCCCCGAGGGCTGGGCCCTGCTCGGCGCGCTCCCGCCGTACGACGAGCAGCAGGCGCTCGTGCTCGCGGCAGGGCTGCGCGCGAAGGGCGTCGACCCGGACCTGGCCGCCGCGGCCCTCACCCAGTCCCGCCTGCGCGCCGCGGCGCACGGCAAGCTCGGCGCGTTCGCCGACGGCATGCTCTTCACGCAGGCGGGGCTGGAGCAGGCGAGCCGGCTCGTCGTCGCGGGCCTGCACGCCCGGCGGTACCAGGAGGCGGGGATCCGGCGCGTCGCGGACCTCACGAGCGGGATCGGCGTCGACGCGCTCGCGTTCGCCGCCGCGGAGCTCGAGGTGCTCGCGACCGACGTCGACGAGCTCACCGCGGCGATCGCGACCGTCAACCTGCGCCACTTCCCCGAGGCCGAGGTGCGCCACGGCGACGGGCTCGCGCTCGACCTGGAGGGCGAGCGGATCGAGGGCGTGTACGCCGACCCGGCGCGCCGCACCCGCGCCGGCACGCGCGTGTTCGACCCGAAGGCCTACGCCCCACCGCTCGACGCGGTGTGGGCGCTGCGCGAGCGTGTGCCCGCGGTCGGGATCAAGGTCGGCCCGGGCATCCCGCACGCCGGCCTGCCCGAGGACGCCGAGACCGAGTGGGTGTCGGTCGACGGGGACGTCGTGGAGGCCGGGCTCTGGTTCGGCCCGCTCGCGCCCGAGGGACCGGGCCGGTCGGCGCTCGTCCTGTCGTCGTGGACCGGGCCCGACGGGACCGCGCGCACCACGACCCGACGGATCGCCCACCGCCCGGGCGACGCGGACGTGGTGCCCGAGGTGGGCGCCGTCGGGCAGTACCTCTACGAGCCCGACGGCGCCGTGATCCGGGCGGGGCTCGTCGCCCACGCGGCGCGCGGGCTGGGCGGCCGCCTGCTCGACCGGACCATCGCGTACGTGACCACCGACTCCCCCGCGCCGCTCGACGCGACGGGGCTCGCGGACGGGCTCGCGCGCGGCTACCGCGTGCTCGACACCATGCCGTTCGGCCTCAAGCGGCTGCGCTCCTACCTGCGCGAGCGCGGCGTGGGTCGTCTGACGATCAAGAAGCGGGGCACGGCCGTCACGCCGGAGCAGCTCCGCCGGCAGCTCGCCCTCACGGGCGACGCGACGGCGACGATCGTCCTCACGCGCGTCGGCGGCTCCCAGCAGGTGCTCGTCGTCGAGCCGCTCTCCGCTCCCCCGGCCGGCGCCGGGCAGGACGGGCCCCGGTGAGCGCCCTGCCGCGCCGCACGGCGATCCCCTTCGCGCGCTCGGAGCGCTCGACCGTCGGGCTCGAGTGGGAGCTCGCGCTCGTCGACGCCGACTCCGGCGACCTGCGGCAGGTCGCGCAGACCGTGCTCGACGCCGTGCGCCCGGCCGACGGCGGCCCGCACCCGTCGATCAAGCAGGAGCTCCTGCTCAACACGGTCGAGGTCGTGAGCGGCGTGTGCCGCACGGTGGGCGAGGCCGGCCGCGACCTGCAGCGCTCGGTCGAGGAGCTGCGCGCCGTGACGGACCCGCTGCGCGTCGAGCTCATGAGCGCGGGCACGCACCCGTTCGCGCGCTGGGCGCAGCAGAAGGTCACCGACAAGCAGCGCTACACCACGCTCATCGACCGCACCCAGTGGTGGGGGCGGCAGATGCTCATCTACGGCGTGCACGTGCACGTCGGCATCGAGGACCGCGCCAAGGTGCTGCCGATCCAGCGCGCGATGCTCACGACGTTCGCCCACCTCCAGTCGCTCTCGGCGAGCTCGCCGTTCTGGGGCGGCAAGGACACCGGCTACGCGTCGAACCGCGCGTTGATGTTCCAGCAGCTGCCGACCGCGGGCCTGCCGTTCCAGTTCGGGACGTGGGAGGAGCTCGAGGGCTACGTCGCCGACATGCTGCACACCGGCGTCATCGACGCGTTCGACGAGGTCCGGTGGGACCTGCGGCCCGCGCCGCAGTTCGGCACGCTCGAGACGCGCATCTGCGACGGCGTCACGAACATCTCCGAGCTCCTGGCGCTGGCCGCGCTCACGCACTGCCTCGTCGAGCACTTCTCGACGATGCTCGACGAGGGGCGCGAGCTGCCGAGCATCCCGCCGTGGTACGCGCAGGAGAACAAGTGGCGCTCGGCGCGCTACGGCATGGACGCGATCATCATCCTCGACCGCGAGGGCAACGAGGAGCTCGTGACCGACGCCGTGGGGCGGCTGCTCGTCGAGCTCGAGCCCGTCGCGGCGCGCCTCGGCTGCCTCGACGAGCTCGACGGCGTGCGCACCATCGTGCGGCGCGGTGCGTCCTACCAGCGGCAGCGCGCGGTGGCGCGCCGCCACGGGGGTGAGCTGGACGCCGTCGTGCGCTCGCTCGTCGCCGAGATGCGGGCCGGCCGGCCCCTGTGACCCGGCCGGGCCGTCACACGTGCGTGACGGTGAGCGGCATCGACGAGTCGACGCCGATGTCCAGGCTCGACGGCGCGACGCCCGCCCGCACGACGGCCGAGCCGAGCGCGGCGATCATCGCCCCGTTGTCGGTGCAGTAGCGGATCGGCGGGATGCGCAGCTCGATGCCCGCCTCCGCGCAGCGCTCCGCGGCCATGTCGCGCAGCTGGGAGTTCGCGCTGAACCCGCCGCCGACGACGAGCGTCGAGACGCCGTGCCGCTCGCACGCGGCGATGGTCTTCGCGGTGAGCACGTCGGCGACGGACTCCGCGAAGGAGGCGGCGACGTCGTGCACGGGGATCTCCTCCCCCGCGTCCTGGCGGGCCTCGACCCAGCGCGCGACGGCCGTCTTGAGGCCCGAGAACGAGAAGTCGTACGCGTGCTTCTCCTGGTCCTTGCGCGCGGTGAGGCCCCGCGGGAACCGGATCGCCGTGGGGTCGCCCTCGCGCGCGAGGCGGTCGATGTGCGGGCCGCCGGGGTACGGCAGGCCGAGCAGGCGCCCGACCTTGTCGAACGCCTCGCCCGCGGCGTCGTCGAGCGTCGAGCCGAGCTCGGTGACGGCCGTCGCGACGTCGTCCACGAGCAGGAGCGAGCTGTGCCCGCCGGACACGACGAGCGCCATGACGCGCTCGGGGAACGCGCCGTGCACGAGCTCGTCGACGGCGGCGTGGCCGATCACGTGGTTCACGCCGTAGAGCGGCTTGCCGAGCGCCAGCGCGAGGGCCTTCGCCGCCGAGGCGCCGATGGTCAGCGGGCCGACGAGCCCCGGCCCGGCGGTCACGGCGATCGCGTCCACCTCGGAGAGGTCGACGTCGGCCGTGCCGAGCGTGCGCTCGAGCGTGGGGATCATCGCCTCGAGGTGGGCGCGCGAGGCGACCTCGGGGATGATCCCGCCGTAGCGCGCGTGCTCGTCCATGGAGCTCGCGACCGTGTCGACGAGCAGCTCGCGACCGCGGACGAGCGCCACGCCCGTCTCGTCGCAGGACGTCTCGATGCCGAGCACCAGGGGCTCGCCGGAGCTCGCGGGAGCAGTGGGGACCATGGCGTCCAGGGTAGTCGCGCGCGGGGGCCGGACCGTCCGTGTCGCGCACGTCACACCGTCTGTTCGGAAGATGATCAAGGGTTCAACTGTTTGTCCCAGTCATGAGCACCGACACCCTCATCGAGTCCTCTGCCGCGCCGAGCGAGCAGGCCGACCAGCTCGCGATCGACGCGCAGGCCGCGGACCGCCTGTTCCGCGCGGCGCACACCACGCACGCGTTCTCGGACGAGCCCGTCACCGACGCGCAGATCCAGGCCGCCTGGGACCTCGTCCGCTGGGCGCCCACCGCGATGAACACCCTCCCGCTGCGGCTGCTCGTCGTCCGCACGCCCGAGGCGAAGCAGCGCCTCGGCGCGCACATGGCGGACTTCAACCGCGACAAGACGCTCGCCGCGCCGGTGACGATCGTCGCCGCCGCCGACCCGTCGTTCCACCAGCACCTCGGCACGCTCGCGCCGTTCCGCGAGGGCATCGCCGAGCAGCTCGACCCGCAGGCCGACCTGCGCGAGGGCATGGCCCGCACCAACGCCCTCATCCAGATCGGCTACCTCATCGTCGGGCTGCGCGCCGCCGGCCTGTCCGTGGGCCCCATGACGGGCTTCGACGCCGCTGGGATCGACGCCGAGTTCTTCGGCGAGTCCGGCTGGCGCACGCTCGTCGCGATCAACGTGGGCTACCCGGCCGACGAGGGCGCGCACTTCCCGCGCCAGGCGCGCCTCGACTTCCACCAGGTCGCCGAGGTCCTCTGAGCCCGTCCCGCACCTCCGAGCCGAGGCGGCACCCCACCGGGGTGCCGCCTCGTCGCGTCCGGGGGCTGCGCGCGCTCCTCGGTCCGGGAGGCGCGGCGTGCGTCAGGTCGCGACGGGGCGGTCGGGGTCGTTCGACCACTGCGACCACGACCCCGCGTAGAGCGCTGCGTCGACGCCGAGCGTCGCGAGCGCGGCGACCTCGTGCGCGGCGGTGACGCCCGAGCCGCAGTACACCCCGACGGGACGGGACGCCGCGTCCTCCCCGGCGGCGCCCTCGGTCGTGCTCCCGGTCCCCGCGGCCACCCCGAGCGCGACGAAGCGCGCGCGGAGCGCGTCCGGGTCGAGGAACGTCCCGTCGGCGGCGAGGTTGTCCGTCGTCGGGGCGCTCACCGCGCCCGGGACGTGGCCGGCCCGCGGGTCGACGGGCTCGACCTCCCCGCGGTACCGCTCGCCCGCGCGCGCGTCGAGCAGCACGCCCGACGCCGCGAGCCCGGCCGCGCCGTCCGCGTCGAGCACCGGCATCCCGCCCGGGGAGACGACGACGTCGCCCGGCTCGGGCCGCACGTCGCCCTCCTCGGTGGGATACCTCGCCGCGCGCCACGCGGGCAGGCCGCCGTCGAGGAGGCGGACGTCGTCGTGGCCCGCCCAGCGCAGCAGCCACCAGGCGCGCGCGGCCGACGTGCCGCCCACGGCGTCGTAGACCACGACGCCCCGGTCGGCGCGGACGCCCCAGCGCCGGGCCGCCGCCTGGAGGTCGCCCGGCTCCGGCAGCGGGTGGCGGCCCGCGGCGGGCGACGGCGGCGCCGCGAGCTCGGCCTCCAGGTCCACGTACACCGCGCCCGGCACGTGCGCGGCGCGGTGCTGCTCGCGCCCGTCGGTGACGCCCAGCGCCCACCGCACGTCGAGCACGACGGGCGGGCGGTCGCCCGCGAGCGCCGCGGCGAGGCCGCGCGCGTCGACGAGCACGCGGTCGCGCCGCGCGAGGTCGCCCGTCACGCGACCACGTCGGCGGACGCCGTCCCGTAGTCCGGCTCGTCGCGCGGCGGCGGGGCGCCCAGCTCGAGCCGCATCGTGTACGCGTCCACGTCCTCGGGCTGGTAGTACCGCTTGCGGATCCCCAGCTGCTCGAACCCGTGCTTCGCGTAGAGCCCGAGCGCCGCGTCGTTGTCGACGCGCACCTCGAGCAGCACGGCGCTCGCCCCGAGCTCGCGCGACCGCTCGACCAGCGCCTCCAGGAGCACCGAGCCCACGCCCTGGTGCTGGAACGCCGGGTCGACGCCGATGGTCATGACCTGGGTGACGTCGCCGTCGAACCACAGGCCCGCGTACCCGACGAGCGGCTGGGGCCCCGCGGCGTAGAGCCGCACGGGCTCGGCGGCGACGTACCACCGCCCGAACCCGGCGAGCTCGTCGGCGAGCATCCCGTAGGTCCACGCGCCGCGCCCGAACAGCTCACGCTCGAGCTCGACGACCCGGTCGAGGTCCGCGGCCTTGAGGGGCCGCAGCCGGATCTCGTACGACCGCGTGCTCATCGCGACCGCTCCGGCGACGCGTCGCTCACGCGCTTGCGCGCCGCGGCCTCCTGGACGTCGGGGCGGCGCAGGTACAGCGGCTCGGTCGGCTGCTCGAGCCCGGCCGCCCGGCGCGCGATCGCCAGGCGCGCGAGCACGGCGGCGTCGGGGACCTGCGGCGCGTCCTGCGCGACGTCGAGCGCGTCGGGGTAGAGCTCGGCGCCCTCCCCGACCACGACGGCGCCCGCCGCGTGCGTCGCGACGTCGGCGGCGGGGCCGACGTCGGGCCCCGCGACGGTCTCGAGCACGGGGACCGCGTGCGGCCCCTCGTGCGCGACGACGCGGTACCGCGCCCAGTAGACCTCGCGACGGCGGGCGTCGGTCGCGACGAGGAGCTCGTCGTCGGGCACGAGGCCGAGGTCGCTCACGGCCTGCGCGGCGACGGCGTCGAGGCTCGGGACGCCCAGCACGGGGACGCCGAGCGCGAAGCCCAGGGCCCGGGCGGTGACGAGCCCGACCCGCAGGCCGGTGAACGGCGCCGGGCCCGTCCCGACGGCGACGGCCGTGAGGTCGCGGCGGTCGACGCCGGCCTCGGCGAGCGCCGCCTCGACGAGCGGGGCGAGCGCCTCGGCGTGCCGGCGACGCTCGGGCGCGTCGCGGCGGGCGAGACGAGCGCCGTCGTCGGAGACGACGGCGACGGTGACGGAGGCGGAGGTGTCGAGCGCGAGAACAGCCACGGCTCCAGCCTACGGCCGGGAGCGGGGCCGTCCTCGTCGCCGGGCGCTACCGGGTGAGCGCGGCGACGTCGAGGCCGGCCCAGCGCGCCCCCACGCCGCGCACGGTCACGCGCCGCTCCCCCGCCTCGGGGGCGTCGTCGTCCGGGCCCTGCTCCGCGCCGACCCCGCCGCGCGGGCGCTCGAGCACGATCTCCAGGCGGTCGCCCGCGAGCGCCTCGACGAGGCCGCTGCCCCACTCGACGACCGTCACCGACTCGTCCAGGCTCGAGTCGAGGTCGAGCGCGTCGACCTCGTCGAGCGACCCCAGGCGGTACGCGTCCACGTGCACGAGGGCCGGGCCCCCGACGACGGACGGGTGCTCGCGCGCGACGATGAACGTCGGGGACGCGACCTGGCCGCGCACGCCGAGCCCCGCCCCGATCCCCTGCGTGAGCGTCGTCTTCCCCGCCCCGAGGTCGCCCGTGAGGATCACCAGGTCCCCCGCGCGCAGCACCGCGGCGAGGGCGCGGCCGAACGCGCGGGTCGCCTCGGCGTCGGGCAGCACGACGACGCCGCCCGGGGCGTCGTCGGCCGCGGTCCCCCCGGCGGCGGGCGCCGGGGTCGAGTGGTTCGGGTCGTCGCTCACGCGCGGACCGTCCTTTCCGTGCTGTCGTGCGGGCTCGGGTCGCGCGCCAGGAGCGCCCGCGCGCCGTCGTCGAGCACGTGCGTCCCCACGTGCTCGCGCGGCACGCGCGCACCGAGGCGCGTCGTGATCTCGTAGCTGATGGTGCCCGCGGCCTGCGCCCAGTCCTCGGCCGTGGGGAACCCGGCGCGCGCCACGCCGTCGCCCGCGCCGAACAGCGTGACGACGTCGCCCGCGCGCTCGGTCGCGTCCGGGCCGAGGTCGAGCACGAGCTGGTCCATGCAGACCCGGCCCGCGACGCGCACGACGCGCCCGCCGGGCTCTCCCGGGCGGGCGCCGACGAGTACCGGCCCGCCCGGCGCGCCCGCGGGCCCGCCGCCCGACGCGTGGCGCGGGATCCCGTCGCCGTAGCCGAGCGGCACGACGCCGAGCGTCGTGTCCTGCGGCGTCGTGTAGTGGTGCGAGTAGGAGACGCCGTGACCGCCGGGCACGCGCTTGACCGTCGCGAGGCGCGCCTCGAGCGTCATCGCGGGGCGCAGTCCGAACCGCGACGGCGGCCCGAGCTGCGGCACGGGCGTCATCCCGTACGCGGCCAAGCCCGGGCGCACGAGGTCGTAGTGGGTGCGGGGGGCCGTGAGCGTCGCGGCGGAGTTCGCGAGGTGGCGCAACTCCGGCACGACGCCCGCCCGCGCGGCCTCGCGCACGGCCTCGTCGAAGACGTCGGCCTGCGAGACGACGGTCGGGTGGCCGGGCTCGTCCGCGAACGCCAGGTGCGACCACATGCCGACGACGCGCACGGCACCCTCCGCCTCGGCGCGCGCCACGGCGTCGAGCACGTCGGGCAGGTCCGCGGGCATGATCCCGTTGCGGCCCAGGCCCGTGTCGACCGCGAGGTGCACCCGGGCGGTCCGGCCCGCGGCCCGCGCCGCGGCGACGACCTCGTCCACGGCCCAGCGCGCCGCGAGCGACACGTCGACGTCCGCCTCCACGAGGTCGCGCAGCGGCGCGCCCGGCGGGTAGAGCCACGTGAGCACGCGCGCGCGGTCCGGGCCGACTCCCGCCGCCCGCAGCGCGAGCGCCTCGCCCGGCTGCGCCGTCCCGAGCCACGTCGCACCGCCCGCGAGCGCCCCGAGCGCGCTCGCGACGAGCCCGTGCCCGTACGCGTCCGCCTTGACCACGGCCATCACCTGGGACGACGGCGCGAGGTCCGCGAGCGCGCGCACGTTGTCGCGCACCGCCGCCAGGTCGACGACGGCGCGGGCCGGGTAGGCGCGGGGGTCCGGGCCGTCGGAGCCGCTCGCGCGGGACGTCGGGGCGGGGCCCGCGAGGGAGCCCGCCCGGGCGCCGGTCGGGACGGTGCCGGGGGCGCCGGCGGGTGTGCCGGGATGTGTGCCGGGAGAGGTCGTGCGCTGGGTGTCGCTCACGGTCGTCGATTCTCTCACCCGCGCGTCACCACGCGGAGAGCGCGCGGTCCGTCGCGAAGCGGCGCTCGCGGCCCGTGAACGGGTCGGTGAACGCGAGCGACCGCGACACGAGCTGGAGCGGGCGCGAGTAGTCCTCGGGCGAGACGTCGTACGGCTCGGGGTAGAAGTTGTCGTGCACGATCGGCACGCCGAGCCGCGCCATGTGCAGGCGGAGCTGGTGCGTCCGGCCGCTGTGCGGCTCGAGCCGGTACCGCGCGAGCCCGCGCGCCGGGTCGGTCTCGACGACGTCGACGCGGCTCTCCGCGTTGGGCTCGCCGTCCACCTCCTCGGCCCGCATGACGCCGCGGCGCTTGACGATGCGGCTGCGCACGGTCGCGGGGAGGTCGAGCGACGGGTCCCACGGCGCGACCGCCTCGTAGGTCTTGCGCACCTCGCGGCGCGCGAAGAGCTCCTGGTACGCCCCGCGCACCTGCGGGCGCAGCGTGAGCAGCAGGACGCCCGCGGTCACCCGGTCGAGGCGGTGCGCCGGGCTGAGCTCGGGCAGGTCGAGGTCGCGGCGCAGCCGCACCAGCACCGACCGCGCGACGTACGCCCCGCGCGGGATGGTCGCGAGGAAGTGCGGCTTGTCGACGACCAGCAGATCCCGGTCGCGGTGCAGCACGCGGACCTCGAACGGCACGTCCGGCTCGACGGGCGGGTCGCGGTAGAGGAACACGAACCCGCGCGGCTCGTACGGAGTGCGCGCGTCCACCGGGCGCCCGCGGCCGTCGACGACCTCGCCCGCCGCGACCTTCTCCGCGAGGCGCGCGGCGTCGTCGGGGAAGCGGTGGCGCACGTAGTCGAGGGTGCGCGGGTACCGCGCGACGCTCTCGGCGTCGTGCGGCAGCACGAGGCGCGTCGGGTTGAGGCCGTCGCGCACGGGGAGGGGGACCACGCCCTCCACGGTACCGGCGGGGTGCCCGCGGTCGGTGCGGGTCGCGCGTGGGTGCGGTGGGGTGCGCGGCGGCGCAGTCGGCACGCGGGCGCAACCGGCGCGCGGGCGCAACCCGGCGTGGTCGACGCGCGGTGGGGTGCGCCGTGGGCGCGGTCAGCGCGCGGCGAGCAGCTCCGCGACGACGCCCGGGACCGCGTCCGCGACGTCGAGCGCCGCGACGGGACCGCCCGGGTTCGCGCGCTCGGCGGCGAGACCGTGCACGACGGCGGCCGCCGCGGCCAGCCGCGCGGCGAGGCCCGGCTCGCGCACGACGCGCTCCGCGTGCGCCGCGAGCAGCGTGCCGAGGATGCCGGCGAGGACGTCGCCCGCCCCGGCGGTCGCGAGCCACGCGGGCGCGTCCGCCTGCGACCACGCGCCCTCCGGCCCGACGACGACCGTCGCCGCCCCCTTGAGCAGCACCGTCGCGCCGGTGGCCTCGTGCGCGCGGCGCGCCCAGCGCAGCGGCTCGGCCTCGACGTCGGTCCGCGTCACGTCGTCGCCGTGCGCCCGCAGGAGGGTCGCGAGCTCCCCGGCGTGCGGGGTGAGCACGACCGACGGCGGGCAGCGGTCGGGCAGCAGGGACAGAGCGCCCGCGTCGACGACCGCGGGCACGCGCTCCGGCGTCGCGTCGGTGGTCGTCGCGTCGGTCGCCGTCGCGGCGGCGAGCGCCGCCCGCGCGCGCTCGTGCTGCCCGCCGTCATCGACCGGGTCGTCGCCCGGGCCGGGGACCGCCGGGACGCCCGGGCCCAGCACCCAGGACTGGACGCGGCCCGCGGCGGGCACCACCTCGGGGCGGGCCGCGAGGACGGCGCGCGTGGCGTCGTCGGGCCCGCCGTAGCGCACCATGCCCGGACCCGTGCGGACGGCCGCGGTCGTGACGAGCACCGCCGCGCCCGGGAAGGTCGGCGTGCCCGCCACGACGCCGACGACGCCGCGCGTGTACTTGTGGTCGGTCGCGCCGGGCACGGACCAGAGGGCCGCGACGTCCGCCGGCTCGAGCCGACGCACGACCGGCGTCATGGTCCCCCGGTCCGGGGCGGGCGCGTCGGGGCCGGGTACGCCGGGGGCGGGCGCACCCGGGGCCGGTGCGCCAAGGCCGGGTGCGCCAAGGCCGGGTGCGCCAAGGCCGGGCGCGCCAGGGCCGGCTGCGTCAGCGCCGGGTGCATGGGGGCCGGGTGCGCCCAGGCGCAGCCCGATGTCGACGACCGCGCCGTGCCCCGCGAGGTGCGTCGCGGGCGGCAGGAGCAGCCCCGGCTTGGCGGCACCGAACGTCACCGTGCGGTCGGCGCGCAGCACCGGGCCCGGCACCGTGCCGTCGTCGACACCGATGCCGCTCGGCGCGTCCACCGCGACGACCCACGGCCGACCGAGGCCTTCGGGACCGTGCGCGGGGCCGCAGTCGAGCACCGCGGTCAGCCGCTCCACGAGGTCCGCCGCGACCCCGCGCAGCGCCCCGCGGGCGCCGATCCCGACGAGACCGTCGAGCACGACGTCGGCGCGCGCCGCCTGGGCGGCGACGCGGTCGGCGACGTGCGGGTCGAGGTGGTCGTGGTGGCGGTCGTCGTGACCGTCGCCGTGCGCCGCGCCGTCGGGGCTGCCGACGAGCACCTCGACGCGCCCGCCCGCGTCCCGGAGCGCCGCGAGACCGCCGGCGTGCGCGTGCTCGCCCGTGAGCACAGCCAGCACCTCGACGCCGCGGCGCGCGAGGTACGCGCCCGCGTGCAGCGTGTCCCCGCCGTTGTTGCCCGAGCCGACGAGCAGGACCGCCCGGGCGCCGGTGACGCGCCCGTCGCGACGGCCGCCGTCGGGCAGGGCGATCGACCGGCGCCGGGCGAGGTCGCGCGCGACGACGGTGGCGAGCGCGAACGACGCCCGCTCCATGAGCGGGACGCCCGCGGTGAGCAGGGGCTTCTCGGCGGCGCGGACGTCGGCGACGGACCAGGCTTCGATCATGACCTCATCCTGCCCACCGGGCGCCGGGGCCGCCTGCGCGGCGCCCGCGCCGGGCCGGCCGGGGCGACGACCGCCGGACGGCCGAGGGCTGAGACGGTCCCCGCGGGCGCGCTGCGGGCCGCGCGTACCCGCATAGGGTGACGAGCATGCGATTCGGACTCTTCATCCCGCAGGGCTGGCGCTACGACCTCGTCGACGTCGCGCCCGAGGACCACTGGAAGACCATGCTCTCCCTGCTCCACTACGCCGACAACGCGGCGGCGGGCGAGCCCCTGCCCGGCGGCGAGTTCGCGTGGGACGGCGTCTGGGTCTACGACCACTTCCACACGACCCCGACCCCGAGCACCGAGGCGACCCACGAGGCGTGGACGCTCATGGCGGCGTTCGCCGCGGCGTCGCAGCGCGTGCGCCTGGGCCAGATGTGCACGTGCATGGCGTACCGCGAGCCGACCTACCTCGCGAAGGTCGCCGCGACGGTCGACCACGTCTCGGGCGGCCGTCTCGAGATGGGCATCGGCGCGGGCTGGTACGAGCACGAGTGGCGCGCCTACGGGTACGGCTTCCCCAGCGCGGTCGAGCGCCTGCGCGCGCTCGACGAGGGCGTGCAGATCATGGCCCGCATGTGGCGCACGGGGTCGTCGGGCACGTTCGAGGGCCGGCGCTACCAGGTGGACGGCGCGCTGTGCTACCCGCAGCCGCTGCAGTGCGTGGCGGTCGACGGCGAGGGTGCCGTGCCGAGCATCCCCCTGTGGATCGCGGGCGGCGGCGAGAAGAAGACGCTGCGCATCGCGGCGCAGCACGCCCAGTACACGAACTTCGACGGCTCGCCGGAGGGCTTCGCCCACAAGTCCGCCGTGCTCGAGCAGCACTGCCGCGACCTGGGCCGCGACTTCGGGGAGATCACGCGGTCGGCCAACTACAACGTCGTCATCGGCGAGACCGAGCGGGACGTCGCGGACCGCCTTGCCCGGGTCGAGGAGCACGCGCGCCGGTACTTCCCCGAGAAGGCGGACGACAGCATCGCGTCGTGGCGGAACGGCCCCCTCGTGGGAACACCGGAGCAGATCGTCGAGACCCTCACGGCGCTGCGCGCCCAGGGCCTCGGCTACGCGATCGGCTACTTCCCCTTCGCCGCGACCGACCGCGACCAGCTCGAGCTCTTCCAGCGCCAGGTCATCCCGGCCCTGCAATCCTGACCCCCCTCCCCCTCCACCCTTCCGCCCCCCTCCCCGCGCGAGCAGGTGGTCTTGGTTCGTCCCGTCGACGGGACGAACCAGGACCGCCTGCTCGTCCGTCGTGGATCGCCTGGTCGACGCCGACCACAGGGTGGGCGGCGTGGGGTGTCGTCCACAGGCCGCGACGACGAGGCTGCGGTGGCGGCACGCGACCCGCTGAGATCGCGTCATGCACGCACGAACCGCCGTCCCCGCCGAGCTCCTCCGGATCGCGTCCCGGCAGGCAGAGCTGGTCACGACCGCGCAGGCCGGTGCGGCAGGACTGTCGCGAGGCGCGGTCCGCGGGCTCGTCGACCGGCGAGAGTGGCGCCGCGCCGCGATGAACGTCTACGAGGTCCGGTCGTCTGCCGTGACGAGCCTCGACGACCGACGACGTCGCGCAGCGCTCCTCGGACTGCTCGCCTACGGCGCGGACGCGGTCGCCGTGGGCGCCTGCGCCCTGGTGCTGCACGGCGTGGAGGGTCTACCGCACCGGCTCACCCCTCAGGTCGCCCTCGACGAGGCGTCGCGCCGGCGGCATCGCGACGGCGTCCGCCTGCGCCAGTTCGACGACGGGATGCGCACGACGACGATCGACGGGTTCCGGGTCGCGACGCTCGACTGGGCTCTCGCCCAGGCCGTCCCGGAGCTTCCCCGCCCTCACGGGCTCGCCGTCCTCGACGCGGTCCAGCGCCTCCGGCTCCTGGCGCCCGACGAGCTCGCCCGCGCGCACGACCTCGCTCGCGGACGGCGAGACATCGCCACCCGGCACGACCTCTGGGAGCTGTCGGACGGCCGAGCGGAGTCCCCGCTGGAGTCGTTCGCCCGTCTGGAGTGCATCGAGGAGGAGGTGCCGCCGGACACCCTGCAGCTCCCCGTGCGCGACGAGACGGGCGCCGTGGTCGCTCGAGGTGACATGGGATGGCGGCGTCGCGGCGGTCGCTGGCTCGTCGCCGAGCTCGACGGCCGGGAGCACCACGACACCCCCGTCGCGGTCTTCGCGGACCGTCGTCGCCAGAACGTCCTCACCGGCTCGGGCACCGTGGACCTCCTGCGCTTCACGTCACGCGACCTCGGCCGGGTCGCCGCAACCGTGCGCCGGCACCTCGCCGCCTGACGGGCACCTCACCGCCCGACGGCGGCACGCCACGGTCGACCACAACCTCGCGCAGCACTTCTCGCGAGTCGAGCAGGCGATCCCCGTCGGCCGAACAGGTGGTCCTGGCGCGTCCACGTCGTAGGACGAGCCAGCACCACCTGCTCGGCGGCAGCGGGTGGGGGCGGGGCGGGCGGGGGCGGGGGTCAGCCCTCTGCGACGACCATCGCCGAGGCGATGCCGGCGTCGTGGGAGATGCTCAGGTGCCAGGCCGTGATGCCGAGCGCGTCCGCGCGTGCCGCGACCGTGCCGGTGATCTCGACCTCCGGCGGGCCACCGACGACGCGGTGCACCGTCGCGTCGTGCCAGCGCATGCCCGCGGGGGCGCCCAGCGCCTTGGCGATGGCTTCCTTCGCCGCGAACCGCGCGGCGAGCGACGCGGGCGGCAGGTCCCGCTCGGCCTCGGTGAACAGCTTCTCGCGGAGCCGGGGCGTGCGCTCCAGGGTCTCCATGAACCGCGCGACGTCCACGACGTCGATCCCCACGCCCTTGATCATGCGTCCACCCTACGGTGGCGACCAGGCCTCCCCGCCTCCACGAGCAGGTGGTCCTGTTCGTCCGGGAGACCGGACGAACCAGGACCACCTGGTCGGCGCGTGGGCGGGGCCGGGGCCGGGAGGGCTACTCGACCGTGACCGACTTCGCGAGGTTGCGGGGCTGGTCGACGTCGAGTCCCTTCGCCGTCGCGAGCGCCATCGCGAAGATCTGCAGCGGCACGACGGCCAGCAGCGGCGAGAGCAGCGTCGGGGACTCGGGGATCCAGAAGATCTCGTCCGCGTAGGGACGCACGGCGTCGTCCCCGTCCTCGGCGATGACGAGCGTGCGTGCGCCGCGCGCCCGGATCTCCTGGATGTTCGAGATGACCTTGGAGTGCAGGCCCTCACGGCCCTTGGGCGACGGCACGACGACGAACACCGGCTGGCCCTCGTCGATCAGCGCGATCGGGCCGTGCTTGAGCTCGCCGGCCGCGAAGCCCTCCGCGTGGATGTACGCCAGCTCCTTGAGCTTGAGCGCGCCCTCGAGCGCGACGGGGAACCCGACGTGGCGCCCGAGGAACAGCACGGACGAGGCGTCCTTCATCGACCGGGCGGTCGCGCGCACGTACTCGCCGCGCTCGATGACGGTCTGGATCTTGCGCGGCATCTCGCGCAGGTCCTCGAGGATCGCCGCGATCTCGTCGGGGAACTTGTTCCCGCGCAGCTGCGCGAGGTAGAGGCCCAGGAGGTACGCGGCGGTGATCTGCGACAGGAAGGCCTTCGTCGAGGCGACGGCGATCTCCGGGCCGGCGTGCGTGTAGAGCACGGCGTCGGACTCGCGCGGGATCGTCGACCCGTGCGTGTTGACGATCGAGATGACCTTCGCGCCCTGCTCGCGCGCGTGGCGCACGGCCATGAGCGTGTCCATGGTCTCGCCGGACTGGGTCACGGCGACGACGAGCGTCTTCTCGTCGACGATCGGGTCGCGGTAGCGGAACTCGTGCGCGAGCTCGACCTCGACCGGGATGCGGCACCAGTGCTCGATCGCGTACTTCGCGACGTGGCCCGAGTAGGCCGCCGTGCCGCACGCGACGACGATGATCTTGTCGACCGAGCGCAGCACGGCCTCGTCGATGCGCAGGTCGTCGAGCACGAGCTTGCCCGACGGGTCGGTGCGGCCGAGCAGGGTGTCGGCGACGGCGTGCGGCTGGTCGTGGATCTCCTTGTCCATGAAGGACGAGAAGCCGCCCTTCTCCGCGGCGGCCGCGTCCCAGTCGACCGTGTAGCGCTTCGCCTCGGCCGGGTTGCCGTCGAAGTCGGTCACCTCGACCGACGTCGGGGTGATCGTGACGATCTGGTCCTGCCCGAGCTCGAGCGCCTCCTTGGTGTGGGAGATGAACGCCGCGACGTCGGAGCCCAGGAAGTTCTCGCCCTCGCCCAGCCCGACGACGAGCGGCGAGTCGTGCCGCGCACCCACGACCGTGTCGGGGGCGTCGGCGTGCACGGCGAGGAGCGTGAAGGTGCCCTCGAGCCGCCGCGCCACCTGCCCCATCGCGAGCGTGAGGTCCTTCGTGTCGCGGTACGCCCGCGCGAGGAGCTGCGCCGCGACCTCGGTGTCGGTCTCGGACCGGAACGTCACGCCCTCGGCGAGGAGCTCGGCCTTGAGGGTCGCGAAGTTCTCGACGATGCCGTTGTGGATCACGGCGAGGCGGTCGTCGTCCGCGAGGTGGGGGTGCGCGTTGGTGTCCGTCGGGCCGCCGTGCGTCGCCCACCGCGTGTGCCCGATCGACGCGGTCGCCGCGGGCAGCGGGTGCGTCTCGATCTCCTGCACGAGGTTCGCGAGCTTGCCGGACTTCTTCGCGAACGCGACGGCGTCGACGCCGGGCGCGACGAGCGCGACCCCGGCCGAGTCGTAGCCGCGGTACTCGAGCCGTCCGAGTCCTTCGAGAGCGACGTCGAGGGGTCGCCCCGAGGCCTCTCCGACCATGGTTCCAGGGCCTACGTAGCCCACGATTCCGCACATGGTGATCGAGTCTAGCCACGGACCCGCGGCGCTTCGGGGCCGCGCGATCCCGCGGTTCTTCGTGAGGTCCGCTGCCTAATCGGGGCCCCCGCGGCGCGCGAGCCGTCCTCGCGCCCGCGGCCTCGTCGTGTCCCGGTCCGTGGCGCGTTCGCCGGGCGTGGGACGCGCGGCACCGCGAGGCTGGTGCTCGTGCCCACCGTCCGGATCGGTCTCTCGGGGTGGCGGTACGCCGACTGGCGCGGACCGTTCTACCCCGCGGGGCTCCCCCAGCGCCGCGAGCTCGAGCACGTCGCCTCGCTCTTCCCCGCCGTCGAGCTCAACGGGTCGTTCTACTCGTTGCAGCGGCCGTCGTCGTTCGTCGCGTGGCGCGACCAGACTCCCGAGGGCTTCACGTTCGCGGTCAAGGGACCGCGCTTCGTCACCCACATGAAGCGGCTGCGGGACGTGCGGACGCCGGTCGCCAACTTCCTCGCGAGCGGCGTCCTCGCGCTCGGCAGCAGGCTCGGGCCCGTCCTGTGGCAGCTCCCCGCGCGCACCACCTTCGACCACGACCTGCTCGACGCGTTCCTCACGCTCCTGCCGCGCACCACCGGCGAGGCGGCGAGGCTCGCGCACGAGCACGACGACCGCCTGCGCGCGCCCGCCTGGACGGAGACCGACGCGGACCGCCCGATCGTGCACGCGCTCGAGCCGCGGCACGCGTCGTTCGCCACGCCGGAGGCGCTCGACCTCCTGCGCCGGCACGGGGTGGCGTTCGCCGTGTCGGACGGCGCGGGCCGGTGGCCGCTCGTCGAAGCGGTCACGAGCCCGCTCGTGTACGTGCGCCTGCACGGGGACCAGGAGCTCTACCGCAGCGGCTACCGGCCGCACGTGCTCGACGCGTGGGCCGAGCGCGTGCGCGCCTGGCACGCCGCGGGCCACGACGTCGAGGTCTACTTCGACAACGACGTGGACGCCCACGCCCCGGCCGACGCGCTCGCCCTCATGGCCCGCCTGCCCGACCTCGCGCTCCCCGGCCCGGGGCCCGCCGTCGAGCCGGCGCCGCGCCGTCGTCGGGCCGCGCGCGGGGCGGACGACGCCCGCTGAGACGACCCGCGGAGGGCGGCCTCGCGGTGCCCTCGTCGGGACGCGAAGCCGCCCCGTGCACCGGCACGGGCGCGCATCCGGCAGAATCGGGCGGGTGTCCTCCCCCGCCGACGACCCGTCCGACCTCCTGCGGGCCCACCTGGCCGCGCCGTCGTCCTCGCCGTACGTCGATCTCGACCGGGCCGTGTGGAGCCGGCTGTCGGAGTCGACGCCGCTGCCGCTGACCGACGACGACGTCGCGCGCCTGCGCGGCCTCGGTGACCCGATCGACCTCGCCGAGGTCGACGCCGTCTACCGGCCGCTCTCGCGCCTGCTCAACCTCTACGTCACCGCGACGTCCGGCCTGCACGAGGCGACGTCGACGTTCCTGCGCGAGGAGACCGGCAACACGCCGTACGTCATCGGCGTGGCCGGCTCGGTGGCCGTCGGGAAGTCGACGACGGCGCGCGTGCTGCGCGAGATGCTGGCCCGCTGGCCGGAGACGCCGCGCGTCGAGCTCATCACGACCGACGGCTTCCTCTACCCCAACGCGGAGCTCGCGCGCCGGGGCCTCATGGACCGCAAGGGCTTCCCCGAGTCCTACGACCGTCGCGCGCTCATCCGGTTCCTGTCCAAGGTCAAGGCCGGCCACGCCGAGGTGCGGGCCCCCGTCTACGACCACCTCACGTACGACATCGTGCCGGGGGCCGAGGCCGTCGTCCGCAAGCCCGACGTCCTCGTCGTCGAGGGCCTCAACGTGCTCCAGCCGGCGCGCCCGAGCGCGCACGACGAGTCGACCGTCGCCGTGTCGGACTTCTTCGACTTCTCGATCTACGTGGACGCCCGCACGCGCAACATCCGCCAGTGGTACGTCGACCGGTTCCTCGCGCTGCGCCGCACCGCGTTCGCGCGCCCCGAGTCGTACTTCCGCCGCTACGCCGACCTCACGGACGAGCAGGCGGTGGAGCGGGCGAAGTCGATCTGGGACGCGATCAACGCGCCGAACCTCGAGCAGAACATCCTGCCGACGCGCGGCCGCGCGACCCTCGTCCTCACGAAGGGCTCGGACCACTCGGTCCAGCGCGTCCGCCTGCGCAAGCTCTGAGGCGGCCCGCTCGGCCCACGGGCGGAAGGTCAGGTCGCGCGGGGCGGCGTGCCCGACGACGTCGCCCCCGACGACCCGGGCGGCACCGTCCCGGAGGCGTCCGCCGCGCGCGGACCGGGCACGGGATCGCCGGTCACCGGGCCGGTCACCGTGCGCCCGTCGGCCGTCGCGCCCCCGCCGGGCGAGGTCGCGCCCGGCGTCCCGCCGGTCGTCGGCGCGGTCTCGGCCGGGTCGGTCGCACCCTCCGCGGCCGGCGCCTGCGGCGTCGGCGGCAGCTCGCCGCGCTGGCGCGCCCGCATCATGAGCACGCGGTCGATGACGAACCCGCTCCCGACGCCCAGCACGATGCCCACGACCATCGCGAGCAGCGGCTCGTGGCCCAGCCACCGGGCGGCGACGAGCCCGATGAGCACCGAGTAGACGGCCCACGTCACCGCCGCGACGGCGGAGAACGCCATGAAGCGGCGCCGCGGGTACCCGACGGCGCCGGCCGTCATGTTCACCGCGACGCGGCCCACGGGGATGTAGCGCGCCGCGAGGATGAACGACGCGCCGCGGTGCGCGAGGGCGCGCTCGGCCCACCCCACGGCGCGCCGCCCGCGGGGCGTGCGCAGGATGCGCAGGCGCTCCGTGCCGACGGCACGACCGATGGCGAACGCGATCTGGTCCCCGGTCCAGGCGCCCAGGGCCGCGACGAGGAGCACGAGGACGAGGTTGGGCTCGCCGGTCGCGTGCGCGGAGACCGCGAGCGTGATGACGACCGACTCGCTGGGGACCGGCGGGAAGAACCCGTCGATCGTCGCGAAGCCGAACAGGGCGGGATAGATCCACGCGGACGCCGCGAGGGCGAGAATCCAGTGCTCGAGATTCTCCAGGAAGATCGACACGGCGTCGGGCAACGGCGTCCTCGTTCGTCTGCTGGCGGGGAGGCCAGGCGGGCGGTGGCGGCAGGTCGGTCGTCCTGCACCAGGACAAGCCTACGGAGCGCGAGGACGACGACCATCAGGGAGACCCCCGGTTCACCCCTGAGGACCCCGGGCGCGACGGCGCCGCGCCCGTGACGATTCTGCCGTGCCCGCCGCGGCAGTTCGTCATCCCGGCGGACGACTTCCCGCGGCGGGCCCGTACGTCGTGAGGACCAGGGGCCCGCGGACGCCCGGTGGGCTAGCTCCCGGCGCCCGGGAGCCGCGCGACCCCGAGGGTCGAGGACAGCGTGCGCAGGTCGGCGGCGTCGAGGTAGAGCTCGCCCCGCAGGTGGTCCGTCTCGTGCTGGACGATGCGCGCGGGCCACCCGGTCAGCACGTCGTCGAACGGCTCGCCGGCCTCGTCCTGGCCCGTGAGCCGGACGGCGTGGGCGCGCGTCCGCTCGGCCTGCCAGCCGTGCACGGAGAGGCAGCCCTCGAAGAACGTGCGGGTCTCCTCGCCGACGACCTCGTAGCGCGGGTTCACGAGCACCCGGTACTCCAGGGAACTCCGCTCCCGGTCGTCGCCGACGTCCGGTGCACCCGGGTCCTCGACCACGGCCACCGCGAGGCCGATGCCGACCTGCGGCGCGGCGAGCCCCACGCCGGGCGCCGCGCGCATGGTCGTGCGCATCGCGTCGAGGAAGCGCGGCAGCGCGTCGCCGAGCTGGCCCGCGTACGGCACGGCCGGCGTGCGCAGCACGGGGTGGCCGGCCTGCACGATCGGCAGGACGCCGTCCGGGTACGCGGCAAGGAGCGCGAGCACGTGCTCGCGCAGCGCCTCGTCGACCCCCTGCCGCACGCTCGTGCCCGCCTCGCGTCCCGTCGGCCGTCCGGACGCGCTCACAGGGCGAGCCGCTCGCGCACGACGCCGGCGAGCTGCCCGGCGACCGCGTCGGCCTGCTGCTGCGTCGCCGCCTCGACCATGACCCGGACGAGCGGCTCGGTGCCCGACGGCCGCAGGAGCACCCGCCCCGTCTCGCCCAGCGAGCGCTCCGCACCGGCGACCGCGGCCAGCAGCGCCTCGTCGGTCGACGCGCGCGCCTTGTCCACGCCGGGGACGTTGAGGAGGGTCTGCGGGAGCCGCTGCACGACGCCCGCGAGGTCCGCGAGCTTCTGGCCCGTCGCGCGGACGCGCGCCGCGAGCTGGAGGGCCGTGAGCACGCCGTCGCCCGTCGTCGCGTAGCGCGACATGACGATGTGGCCCGACTGCTCGCCGCCCAGGCCGTAGCCGTGGGCGCGCATCTCCTCGAGCACGTACCGGTCGCCGACCGCCGTCTGGACGGTGCTGATCCCCGCCGCGCGCATCGCGAGCAGCAGCCCGAGGTTGCTCATGACCGTCACGACGAGCGTGTCGTGCGGGAGCGCGCCCTCGTCCTTGAGCGCGAGTGCGAGGACGCCCATGATCTGGTCGCCGTCGACGACGGTGCCCCCGTGGTCGACCGCGATGCAGCGGTCCGCGTCGCCGTCGAACGCGACGCCGAAGTCGGCCTCGGACGCGACGACGACGGCCTGAAGCTGCTCCGGGTGGTTCGAGCCGCACGCCGCGTTGATGTTGCGGCCGTCGGGGCTCGCGTTGATGACGACGACGTCCGCCCCGGCCGCACGCAGCGCCGCGGGCCCGACGTCGCTCGCCGCGCCGTTCGCGCAGTCGACCGCGATCCGCAGGCCGGCCAGCGGCTTGTGATCCTCGTCGGCGCCGATGCTCGACATGAGGTGCTCGACGTACGCGCCGCCCGCGCGACCCGAGTCCGGGGAGATGCGGCCGACGACGCCGTGCGTCGGGCGCTCCCACTCCTGGCCCAGCAGGCTCTCGATGCGGTCCTCGACCGCGTCGTCGAGCTTCACGCCGCCGCGCGCGAGGAACTTGATCCCGTTGTCCTGCATCGGGTTGTGCGACGCCGAGATGACGACGCCGAAGTCGACGTCCATGGTGCTCGTCAGGTAGGCGACGGCCGGGGTCGGCAGGACCCCGACGTCCTTCACGTCGACGCCCGCGCTCGCGAGCCCCGCGATGAGCGCCGCGCCGAGGAACTCCCCGGACACGCGCGTGTCGCGCCCGACGACCGCGCGCGGGCGGTGCCCCTCCTCCTGACCGCTCGCGAGCACACGGGCCGCGGCGACGCCGAGGTCCAGCGCGAGCTCCGCCGTCACGTTGCCGTTCGCGAGACCGCGCACCCCGTCGGTGCCGAAAAGCCGTCCCATGGAAGTCCTTCCCCTCGTACCGGCCGTACGCCGACCGTACGACCGTCAGCCGCTGCCCGCCGTCGACGGGTCTTGGTCACCGCTCCTCACAAACGCCGTCGGCCCCGGTGGACCAGGTCCACCGGGGCCGACGAGCGCACAGCGCAGGATCAGCGCTTGGAGTACTGCGGTGCCTTGCGGGCCTTCTTGAGACCGGCCTTCTTGCGCTCGACGACGCGGGCGTCGCGAGTGAGGAAGCCGGCCTTCTTCAGCGCGGGGCGGTTGTGCTCGGCGTCGATCGCGTTGAGCGCGCGCGCGATCGCCAGGCGCAGCGCGCCGGCCTGGCCCGAGGAGCCGCCGCCCGTGATGCGGGCGACGACGTCGAAGCGACCCTCGACGTCGACCAGCTTCAGCGGGGAGTTGACGAGCTGCTGGTGGACCTTGTTCGGGAAGTAGTCCTCGAGCGTGCGCCCGTTGACCTTCCAGGTGCCGGTGCCGGGGACGAGGCGCACGCGCGCCACGGCCTCCTTGCGGCGGCCCAGGGCCTGGCCGGGGGCGGTGATGCTCTGGCCGCGGCCCGTGGGGGCGGCGGACTCGGAGGTGTAGGTGCTGGGCGTCTCGTCGCCCAGGGTGTCGGTGTCGACGGTGGTCTCGGCCACGGGTGGTGTCCTCGCGTCTCTCTGTGCGCTACGCCTGGGCGGCGATTACTGCGCGACCTGGGTGATCTCGAACGGCTTCGGCTGCTGAGCGGCGTGCGGGTGCTCGGCACCCGCGTAGACCTTCAGCTTGCCGAACTGGGCGCGACCGAGGGTCGTCTTGGGGAGCATGCCCCGGACGGCCTTCTCGACGGCACGCTCGGGGTGCTTGTCGAGCAGGTCGCCGTAGGCGACGGCACGCAGACCACCCGGGTAACCGGAGTGGTTGTAGGCCATCTTCTGCTCGCGCTTGTTGCCGCTCAGGGCGACCTTGCCGGCGTTGATGACGATGACGAAGTCACCGCCGTCGACGTGCGGAGCGAAGGTCGGCTTGTGCTTGCCGCGCAGCAGGGTGGCCACGTGGGTGGCCAGGCGGCCCAGGACGACGTCGGTCGCGTCGATGACGTACCAGTCGCGCTGGACGTCGCCGGGCTTCGGGGTGTACGTACGCACGGTCGTAGCCTTCGTTTCTGTCTCAGGATGTCTTCTTCGACCGCTGAAGCGTGCGGCCGAGAGGGCAGGTCGTTGCGCGGCGGGCTCGGTCGACACCCGCTCCTTGGCCGGCAGCGAGTGGGCGCGCTAGCGACACGGGTGTCGTGAGATGAGCACAACGACTCACCAGACTACCCGCGAGGCAGGCCGCCGGTCAAAGCGGCCGGGCGCTCCCGGACGCACGTCTCGCAGCGCGTCGAGCGGGCCTCGTGGACGCAGCCGGGGCAGCACAGGCGCAGGGTCCGGCAGCTCGGGTCGGCGCAGTTCTCGTACTTCGCCGTCGGCGCCCCGCACGCCGTGCACGCGCCGAGCGGCGTCGAGCCCGGGCCGAGCTCGACGTGCATGCGCTCGTCGAACACGTAGAGCGACCCCTCCCACAGCCCCTGCGAGCCGAACACCTCGCCGTAGCGCACGACGCCGCCGTCGAGCTGGTAGACCTCCTCGAACCCGCGGGCGCGCAGCAGCGCCGACAGCACCTCGCACCGCACGCCCCCCGTGCAGTACGTGACGACGGGTCGGCCCTTGAGGTCGTCGTAGCGGCCCGAGTCGATCTCGGCGACGAAGTCCCTCGTGGTCGCGACGTCGGGCACGACGGCCCCGCGGAAGCGGCCGATCGCCGCCTCGAACGCGTTGCGGCCGTCGAGCATCACGACGTCGTCGCCGCGCTCCTCGACGAGGTCGTGCAGGGCCTGCGGGCTCAGCCGCTCCCCGCCGCCGACGACGCCGCGCTCGTCGACCCGGACCTCGTCCGGCACGCCGAACGCGACGAGCTCGGGGCGCACCTTGACGGACAGGCGCGGGAAGTCGCGGCCCGTGCCGTCGGACCACTTGACGTCGACGCCCTCGAAGCCCGGGTACCGGCGGGTGGTCTTCACGTACTGCTTGAGGTCCTCGACCGTCCCGCCGAGGGTCGCGTTGATCCCGTGCTCCGACACGATCACGCGACCCGTGAGGTGCCACCGCTCCCCCAGCGCCTGCTGCCAGAGCTGCACGGCACGCGGGTCCGGCAGCGGCGTGAAGGCGTAGAAGAGCACGATCTTGTGGACGGCCATGCCCACCAGGATAGGGAGGGCTAGCGCGCCCGACGGACGCGCTCGACGTCCCAGACCGGCTCCGGCGCCTCGACGACCTCGCCGTCCTCGCGGAACACGAGGAACCGGTCGAATCCGCGCGCGAACCACCGGTCGTGCGTCACCGCGAGCACGGTGCCCTGGAAGGCCGCGAGCCCCGCCTCGAGCGCCTCCGCCGAGTGCAGGTCGAGGTTGTCCGTCGGCTCGTCGAGCAGGAGGAGCGTCGCGCCGTCGAGCTCGAGGAGCAGGATCTGGAAGCGCGCCTGCTGGCCACCGGAGAGCGTCTCGAAGCGCTGCTCGGCCTGGCCCACGAGCTCGTACCGGTCGAGCGCCCGGCTCGCGCCCTCGCGCCCCATGCCCGCCCGGTGCCCCTCGCCGCGGTGGAGGATCTCCAGCAGCGTGCGCCCGCGCAGCTCCGGGTGGTCGTGGTTCTGCGCGAACCAGCCCGGCCGCACCCGCGACCCGAGCACGGCCCGGCCCGTGTGCGCCACGGGAGCGGGTGCCGCCGGGCCGCCGGCCACGTCGTCGGGCACGGTGCCCGGCTCGGGGTCGCTCCCGCCCGCGGCGAGGAGGCGCAGGAAGTGCGACTTCCCGGAGCCGTTCGAGCCGAGCACCGCGACGCGCTCGCCGAAGAACACCTCGACGTCGAACGGCTTCATGAGCCCCGTGAGCTCGAGCCGCTCGCACGTCACCGCGCGCTTGGCCGTCCGCCCGCCCGTGAGCCGCACGGTCACGTTCTGGTCGCGAGCGACCACCTCGGGGCGCCCCGCCTCCTCGAACTTGCGCAGGCGCGTGCGCGCGGCCTGGTACCGGCTCGCGAGGCCGTCGTTGAACGCGGCCTTCGTCTTGAGCGTCCGCACGAGCTCCTGGAGCTTGGCGTGCTCCTCGTCCCAGCGGCGCGCGAGCTCGGCGAGCCGCTCGCGGCGGTCCGCGCGGGCCTGGGCGTACGTCGCGAAGCCGCCGCCGTGCACCCACACCGTGCCGCCGCCCGGCGTCGGCTCGAGCGTCGCCACCTGGGTCGCGGTGCGCGACAGCAGCTCGCGGTCGTGGGACACGAAGAGGACCGTCTTGGACGACGCGACGAGCCGCTCCTCGAGCCAGCGCTTCGTCGGCACGTCGAGGTGGTTGTCCGGCTCGTCGAGCAGCAGGACCTCCTCCGGCCCGCGCAGCAGCGCCGTGAGCGCGAGCCGCTTCTGCTCGCCCCCGGACAGCGACCGCACGTCGCGCCACTGCGCCTTCTCGAACGGGACCGACAGCACCTCGTCGGTCACCTCGTCCCACCCGGCCTCGGCGTCGTAGCCGCCCACGTCGGCCCAGTCCACGAGGGCCTGGGCGTAGCGGAGCTGGGCGGGCTCGTCGTCGACCGTCATGATGTCGTGCTCGGCGGCCGCGAGCTCGAGCGCCGCCTCCCGGACGGCGGTCGGCGCGAGCCCGACGAGCAGGTCGCGCACCGTGCGGTCGTCGTCGATGCGGCCGACGTCCTGGCGCATGACCCCGAGCCCGCCGCTGCGCACGACGGCGCCCCCGTGCGGCGCGACCTCGCCGGTGACGATGCGCAGCAGCGTCGACTTCCCGACGCCGTTGGGCCCCACGAGCGCGACGCGCGCGCCGTCCGCGACCCGCAGGTCGACGCCGTCGAGCAGGGTGCGCCCGTCGGGCAGGTGATACGTGACGTCGCTGAGGTCGAGGTGTCCCACCCCGTCATGGTCCCCGACGTCGGCCGCGCGGTCACGCGCTTTCCGGACCCCGGCGTCCGGCACCTCGGCCGGGCCGGCGCCACCCGCCGGGTGGCGGGATGGCGGATGGCGGGTGGCGGGACGGCGGGATGGCGGGACGGCGGGACGACTCAGCGCCGGCCGCCGCCGAGGAGGCCGCCCAGCCCGCCCAGGAGGTCGCCGAGACCGCCGCCGGAGCCCGACCCGCCGCCCAGGAGCCCGCCGAGGACGTCGCCCAGGCCGCCCCCGCCGGTCTGCGAGGTGCCCGGCCGCTCGCCCGCGCCCTTCCCCGCCGCGGTGCCGCCCGAAGTGCCGCCCGCCGTGCCGCCCGAGGTGCCGGTCGTGGCGCCGCCCGACGACCCGGCGCCGCCGAGCTGCTTCGCGAGGAAGGCCAGCGCGATCGGCGCGAGCGCGGGCAGCACCTTCGCGAGCAGGTCCTTGCCGGTGCCCGTCGACTGGGCGAGCTGCGCGACGACCGCCTGCTCGTTCTGCCCGAACACGTGCCCGACGATCTTGCGGCCGTCGTCGGTGTCGACGTCGTCGAGGTCGACGCCGCCCTCCACGAGCGCCGGGTCGTGCTGCGCGAGGGCCTCGCCGAGCGACGCCGCGCCCGCCGGGTCCTGCGCGTTGGCGCGCAGCCCGCCCAGCAGCGCGGGCAGCGCCGCGCCCACCGCGCGCTGCGCCGTCGCCTCATCGACGCCGAGCCGACCGGCGAGCTGGTCGAGCGGGACGGTGGACAGGATGTCGTCGATGCCGGCCATGGGGTCGTCCTCCGGTTCAGGGGTGCTCCAGCGGGTGCGCACCGGGGCGCGGTGCGGCCCCACCGTAGTCCCGGCCGGGCGTCCTCGCAGGCACTCGCGTCCGGGGCTGCGTCCGGCCCTGCGAGGTGCCAGGGTGGGACGCATGAGCGAAGACACCACCGCCACGAGCCCCGACCCGGAGACGGGCGCCGAGGGCGACACCGACCAGCTCCAGCCCGAGGAGACGCTCCTCGACCGCGGCGTGGACGACGTGCTCGACGAGGGCTACTCCCCGCCCGAGCGCCCCCGCTCGAACCACTTCGGCGAGACGCCGTGGGAAGAGGTGCACGGCGAGACGCTCGACCAGCGCCTGGCCGAGGAGGAGCCGGAGGAGTGGGAGCGCGACCCGGCCGAGCGGCCCGACGAGACCCGCGCGGGCCGCCTCGTCGCGGACCCCGACGCCCTCGACGGGCGCCAGAACGACACGTACGCCGACGACGAGGGGATCTCCGGGGGCGCCGCGGGCGCCGAGGAGGCCGCCGTCCACGTCGTCGAGGAGCCCTGAGAAGCCCTGAGGAAGCCCTGAGGACGAGCGCCCGCCCGCGGCCGGCTCAGGCCGGCTCGCGGGGCGGCGCGTCCTCCCAGACGTCCTCCTCGTTCCGCACGGCGCGGATGCGGTCGGCACGCGCCGCGAGCTCCGCGTCGGGCGGGTAGGTGACCTCCTCGAGCACGAGCCCGTGCGCCGGCACGACGCCCGCCCCCGCGTCCCGGCGCCGGCTCGCGAGGAGCCCCGCGGGCCACCCGACGTCGCGGCGCCCCTCCCCCACGGCGAGCGACGCGCCGACGAGCGCGCGCACCATGTTGTGGCAGAACGCGTCCGCGCGGACGTGCGCGACCACGAGCCCCGCGTCGGGCCCGTCCGTCGGGCGCGACCACGACAGGTGCTGCAGCTCCCGGATCGTCGTGGCGCCGGGTCGCGGCTTGCAGAACGCCGCGAAGTCCCGCACCCCGAGCAGGGGCCGCACGGCGGCGTCCATCGCCGCGACGTCGAGCGGCCGCCGGTTCCACAGCACCCACTCCCGGCGCAGCGGGTCGCGCTGCGCCGGGTCGTCCGCGACGCGGTAGGTGTACGCGCGGTGCAGCGCGGAGAAGCGGGCGTCGAACCCGGCCGGCGCCTGCGCCGCACGGTGCACGACGACGTCCCCCGGCAGCACGCCGCCCAGCCGCGCGACGAGCGCGTCCCCCGGCGCGCGGTCGGACCGGCCGGGCAGCGCCTCCCACTGCGCCCGCGCGAGGTCGACGTGCGCGACCTGCCCCCGCGCGTGCACGCCCGCGTCCGTGCGCCCCGCCACCGTGAGCCGCGGCGCCGCGCCCCGCAGGATCGTCGCGAGCCCGTCCTCGAGCGTGCCCTGCACCGTGCGCAGCGTCGGCTGCCGGGCCCAGCCGGCGAACGCCGTCCCCTGGTAGGCGAGGTCCAGGCGCACGCGCACGACGTCGTCCAGCACCTCGGGTCGCGGGGCGTCGGGGTCCGGGAGGGCGGGGAGCGGGACGGCTGTCACGGGAGTTCACCGTAGTCGCCCGCCCGTGCGCCGCGCGCGCCGCCGTGCCTACGCTGCCGCCCATGACCGGCGACCCGCACGACGTCCGCACCCTCGCCGTCGACTGCGGCGGGGGCGGCATCAAGGCGAACGTGCTCGACGCGTCGGGCACCGCGCACGCCGCGGCCGTGCGCGTCCCCACGCCCTACCCCCTCCCGCCCGACCTCCTCGTCGAGACGGTCGCGGGCATCGCGGCCACGCTGCCTCCCGCCGACCGCGTCACGGTGGGCATGCCCGGGATGATCCGGCGCGGCGTCGTCGTGCACACGCCCCACTACGTGACGCGCAGCGGGCCCCGGTCGCGCGTGGACCCCGCGCTCGTCGAGGCCTGGACGAGCTTCGACGTCCGCGCGGCCGTCGAGCGCCGGCTCGGCGTCCCGGCGCTCGTGCTCAACGACGCCGAGGTGCACGGCGCCGGCGTCGTCGCGGCGTCCGGCCTCGAGCTGGTGCTGACGCTGGGGACGGGGCTCGGCTCCGCGCTGTTCCACGGGGGCCGGCTCGCGCCGCACCTCGAGTGGTCGCGCGCCCCGGTGCGGCGCGGCACCACGTACGACGAGTACGTCGGCGAGCCCGAGCGCCGCCGCCTCGGCGACGGGCTCTGGTCGCGCCGCGTCCTCGCGGTCGTCGAGGGGCTGCGGCCCGTGTTCTGGTGGGACCGCCTCTACCTGGGCGGCGGCAACTCGCGCCGGATCACCCCGAACGTCCTCGACCGGCTCGGCGACGACGTCGTCGTGGTGCCGAACTCGGCGGCCCTCGTCGGGGGCGCCCGCGCGTGGGACCTCCCGCCGGCCTGACGCCTCAGCGACCGGCCGCGCCGCGGTCCGGCTCCCCGTCCGCGGTGCGCTGCCTGGGCGCGGCCGCGGCGGGCTCGAGGAGGCCCGGCAGCGCGCCCTCGTCCCCGCCTCCCGGAGGCACGCCCGCGGCGAGCGCGCCGTGCGCGTCGAGCAGGACGCGGTTGAACGCCACGGGCGCGTCCAGGCTCACCAGGTGCCGCGCGCCCGGGACGACGACGAGCCGGGCCGGGGCCCCGCCCGCGCGCGCCGCGGCGAGGAACCCGCGCTCCCCGAGCCGGAAGTGGTCCCAGCGCCCGTTGACGAGCCAGACCGGCGAGTCCGCCGCCGCGAGGGCCTGGACCGGGTCGACCGACCCCACCTCGCGCAGGATCGCGCTCATGACGTCGAGGGCGAACCCGCCGGCCGCGAGGTCGGCGGCGGCCTGGGCCGTCATCGCCCGGTCGACGAGCGCCTGGTTCAGCCCGGCTCCCCCGTCCGGGAGCCGCTCGATGCCGCGCGCGAGGACGAGCCAGCCGCCGCGCAGGCGCGTCGACGGCGGCGTCGAGCACGCGGCGGCGACGAGCCCCACGACGCGCTCGGGGTGCCGCGCGCGCGTCTCGATCGCGACGTAGCCCCCGAGCGACAGCCCGACGACGAGCGCGCGGCCGCCGACCGCGTCGATCCCTGCCGCGACCGCCCCGACCGCGCCGTCGAGCGTGAACGCCTCGCCGCGCCGCACCCCGTGGCCCGGCAGGTCGACCGCGACGGCCCGCACTCCGGCGCGGCCCAGCGCCGCGAGCTGGTCGCGCCACATCGACCGCGACGTGCGCGACCCGTGCACGAGGACGACGGGCGGCCACGTCCCGCTCCCGGTCCCGGGCGACGCGTCGGTGGAGGTCACGTCTCGACCGTAGGCCCTGCTCCACGCGAGATCGACCGGGGGAACGGGACAGGGCCGGAGACTCGCCAGGCCGGGGACGCCGCAGGGCCCGGGACCGTACGGTCCCGGGCCCTGCGCGACGAGCCCCGGAGGGCTCAGGCGGGAAGAGGAGGCTCAGGCCTCCTTCTTCTCCTCCGTGGCGTCCTCGACGGGCGCGTCCTGGACGTCCTCGGCGGGAGCGTCCTCGACGGCGGCGTCCTCGACGGGAGCGTCCTCGACCTTGTCGGCCTTCTTGGACGGCTTGTCGGCCTTCTTCTTGCTCGCCTTCTCGGCAGCCTTCTCCGCCTCGCGGACGACGGCCTGCTTCGGGCTGACGGGCTCGGTCACGAGCTCGATCACCGCGAGGGGCGCGTTGTCGCCCTTGCGCGTGCCGACCTTCGTGATGCGCGTGTAGCCACCCTCACGCTCCGCCATCTGCGGGGCGATCTCGGTGAACAGCGTGTGCACCACGGACTTGTCGCGGACGACGCGCAGGACGCGACGGCGCGCGTGCAGGTCGCCGCGCTTGGCGAACGTGATGAGGCGCTCGGCCACCGGGCGCAGGCGCTTCGCCTTGGTCTCGGTGGTCGTGATGCGGCCGTGCTCGAAGAGCTGGGTGGACAGGTTCGCGAGCATCAGGCGCTCGTGAGCCGGTCCGCTGCCGAGCCGGGGGCCCTTGGCGGGGGTAGGCATGGGATGTGCTCCTTGGGAAGTGATCGCGCCGCAGGTGCGGACCCGGACGCGCTGAGGTGTCTAGAGCCGCAGGCTCAGTACTGCTGCTCGGTGTCCGAGAACGTCGCCTCGTCGTCGTCGCCGTCGTAGTACGCGGCGGCCGACGGGTCGAAGTCGAGCGGCGAGTCCTTGAGGGACAGGCCGAGCTCGGCGAGCTTCTCCTTCACCTCGTTGATGGACTTCGCACCGAAGTTGCGGATGTCCAGCAGGTCCGCCTCGCTGCGTGCGACGAGCTCGCCCACCTGGTGGATGCCCTCGCGCTTGAGGCAGTTGTACGAGCGGATCGTGAGGTTGAGCTCCTCGATCGGCAGCGCCAGGTCCGCGGCCAGGGCCGCGTCCGTCGGCGACGGACCGATCTCGATGCCCTCGGCCTCGACGTTGAGCTCGCGGGCGAGGCCGAAGAGCTCCACCAGCGTCTTGCCGGCCGACGCGAGCGCGTCGCGCGGCGAGATCGCCGGCTTCGTCTCGACGTCCACGACCAGCTTGTCGAAGTCCGTGCGCTGCTCGACACGCGTCGCCTCGACCTTGTAGGTCACCTTGAGGACCGGCGAGTAGATCGAGTCGACCGGGATCCGGCCGATCTCGGCGTCGAACGACTTGTTCTGCGAGGCCGAGACGTAGCCACGGCCGCGCTCGACGGTCAGCTCGATCTCGAGCTTGCCCTTGTCGTTGAGCGTGGCGATGTGCAGCTCGGGGTTGTGGACCTCCACACCCGCGGGCGGGACGATGTCCGCCGCGGTGACCGCACCAGCACCCTGCTTGCGCAGGTACATCACGACTGGCTCGTCGTTCTCCGAGGAGACGACGAGGTTCTTGATGTTGAGGATGACCTCGGTCACGTCCTCCTTCACACCCGGCACGGTGGTGAACTCGTGGAGCACACCGTCGATGCGGATGGAGGTGACCGCCGCGCCCGGGATGGACGACAGCAGCGTGCGACGCAGCGAGTTGCCGAGCGTGTAGCCGAAGCCGGGCTCCAGCGGCTCGATGGAGAAGCGCGAACGGTTCTCCGAGATGACCTCTTCGGTCAAGGTGGGGCGCTGTGCGATCAGCACTGGTGGTTTCCTTTCGGTGAGCGTCCGCCATATGACGCTGCACGGTTCAAGGCGAGGTGCGTGCCTGCGGCACGCGGCCCCGGCCGGGACTCTGTCCACCCGGCCGGGAAGGGTGCGTCGACCCCGTCAGGAGGCGGCTGCCCCGTGACGGGCGCCGTCGACGGGCTCGGCCGGTCGGTGACCGGGCGGCCCGGCGACGGCACGCCGACGACGAGGGTCAGACGCGACGACGCTTGGGCGGCCGGCACCCGTTGTGCGCCTGCGGCGTCACGTCCTGGATCGAGCCGACCTCGAGGCCGGCCGACTGCAGCGAGCGGATCGCAGTCTCGCGACCCGAGCCCGGGCCCTTGACGAAGACGTCGACCTTCTTCATGCCGTGCTCCTGCGCCTTGCGGGCAGCGGCCTCGGCCGCGAGGCCGGCGGCGAAGGGGGTCGACTTGCGGGAGCCCTTGAAGCCGACGTCGCCGCCGGAGGCCCACGCGATCACGGCGCCCGACGGGTCCGTGATCGACACGATCGTGTTGTTGAACGTGCTCTTGATGTGCGCCTGGCCGGCGGGGACGTTCTTCTTGTCCTTGCGACGAGGCTTGCGCCCAGCGGCGGCGCGAGTCTTGGGAGGCATGTCCTTCTTCTCTCCTGGTCTGAGGTGGTCTGACCGCGGGGATCTCCACCCGGCACGGGACGGACCGTGAGGTCCGCGTCAGTGCGCGAGCAGGGCCCGCCCTGCGGACTGGCTCAGCGGGCCTTCTTCTTGCCGGCCACGGTGCGCTTCGGTCCCTTGCGCGTACGCGCGTTGGTCTTCGTGCGCTGGCCGCGCACGGGCAGGCCGCGGCGGTGACGCAGGCCCTGGTAGGTGCCGATCTCGACCTTGCGGCGGATGTCGGCGGCCACCTCACGACGAAGGTCACCCTCGAGCTTGTAGTTGCCCTCGAGGTAGTCGCGGAGCGCGACGAGCTCGGCGTCGCCGAGGTCCTTCACGCGGGCGTCCGGGCTGATGCCGGTGGCGGCCAGCGTCTGCTGGGCGCGGGTACGGCCGACGCCGTAGATGTAGGTGAGCGCGACCTCGAGCCGCTTGTCGCGGGGGAGGTCGACGCCGATGAGACGTGCCATGTGCCTTTCGGCTCCTCGTGCTTCGTCGGAGGTCTGTCGCACCGCCCTCCCACGGGGAGCTCCGTGGGCCCCGGCCTCCGAGCCGGGGGTTCCCCTGCCTGTGGCGTTCTCCTCCCGGACTCGCGTCCGGGGTGCCGAGCAGGTTCGTGGTGGTGCGCTGGTGGCCGGCCGTCGTCGTGACGGGCGGCCTGGTGACCGCGGTCCCGGAGGACCGTCACCCGTGGCGCAGGTGAGGGCTCAGCCCTGGCGCTGCTTGTGCCGCAGGTTCTCGCAGATCACCATGACGCGACCGTGCCGGCGGATCACCTTGCACTTGTCGCAGATCTTCTTGACGCTGGGCTTGACCTTCATCTTCGTTCCCTCAGTGGTGCCCCGCTCCGGGCGCGACCGACGAGCGGCCCCGGTGGTCCCGGGTGCGAGGCGGGTGAGTGGGTGGACGCGTGACGACTACTTGTAGCGGTAGACGATCCGGCCGCGGGACAGGTCGTACGGGCTCAGCTCGACCACGACCCGGTCCTCGGGGAGGATCCGGATGTAGTGCTGGCGCATCTTGCCCGAGATGTGCGCGAGAACCTTGTGCCCGTTGGCCAGCTCCACGCGGAACATCGCGTTCGGCAGGGCCTCGACCACGCTGCCCTCGATCTCGATGACACCGTCCTTCTTTGCCATGTCCTCCGCTAACTCTCGTCTGAACTGCTAGGACTCCCGCGCACGCCCGACCCGAGGGTCGTCCGATCGTGGGAGGTGCGTGGAGCCGCGTGCGGTGGTCGGTCGCCCGGGTCCCGAGGGACGGGGGCCGGATGAACGACGTGCACGGACTACACCCGACGGACCATCCTACGGCATCCGGCAAGGGACGGGAAACCGTGGCGGGTCGTGCGCGCGGTGCGACGCGTCACTCCCCCGTCGTGCGGGGTGCCGTCGGGCGCTGCCGGACGGGAGCGAGGCGGCCCGCGACAGGCCGGTGCGCGGTCAGGCCGCGAGCGGTGCGACGCGCACGCCGAGCTCCGCGAGCTCCGCGGCGCCGCCGTCGGGCGCGGTGAGGACCCAGATGCCCTCGTCGAGGATCGCGACGCTGTGCTCCCAGTGCGCGGCACGGGTGCCGTCGTCGGTCACGACCGTCCAGTCGTCCTCGCACACCTCGGTGAACCGCTCGCCCCGCGTGAGCATCGGCTCGATCGCGAGGCACATGCCCGGGCGCAGCCGCGGGCCCTTCTCACGCGTGCGGTAGTTCGGGACGTCCGGGGGCTGGTGCATCGCGGACCCGATCCCGTGGCCGACGTAGTCCTCGACGATGCCGTAGGTCACGCCGTCCGACTCCCCCGAGACACGCACCGAGTCCTCGATGGCGGCCCCGACGTCGCACAGCCGCTCGCTCGTCGCGAGGGCGGCGATCCCGGCCCACATGGCGCGGCGCGTCGCCTCGACGAGCGCCTCGTCCTGCGGGTCGCCCTCGCCGAGCACGAACGAGACCGCCGAGTCGCCGTGCCAGCCGTCGACGACGGCCCCGCAGTCGACGGAGACGACGTCGCCCGGGCGCAGCTCGCGCGGCCCGGGGATGCCGTGGACGACCTCGTCGTTCACCGACACGCAGAGCGACGCCGGGTAGCCCTCGTACCCGAGGAACGACGGCGTCGCCCCGGCGTCGGCGATGACCGCGGCGGCGAGCGCGTCGAGGTCGGCGGTCGTCATGCCCGGTCGGACGGCGTCGCGCACCGTCCCGAGCGCGCGCGCCACGACGAGGCCGGCGCTGCGCATGGACCGGACCTGGTCGTGCGTCTTGTACTCGATGCGCTCGCGACCGAACACCCTGCTGCTCCTCAGAACCGACGGAAAGACGTGCGGGCGCTCAGCCGACGAGCGCGGTCAGCGCCGACACGATGCGGCCGGTGACCTCGTCGATGTCGCCGATCCCGTCGACGCGCACCAGCAGGCCGCGGTCCGCGTAGGCGGAGGTGAGCGGCGCCGTCTGCTCCGCGTAGATGTCGAGGCGGCGCGCGATGGCCTCCTCCGTGTCGTCCTCGCGGCCCTCGATCTCCGCGCGCTTCGCGAGGCGCGCGAGCAGCTCGTCGCGGTCGGCGGTGAGCTCCACGACGCCGTCCAGCGCGACGCCCAGGTCGGCGAGGATCGCGTCGAGCTCGACGACCTGGGCCGCGTTGCGCGGGTAGCCGTCGAGGATGAACCCCTGCGCGGCGTCGTCCTGCGCGAGACGGTCGCGGACCATCGCGTTCGTCACCGAGTCGGGGACGAGGTCGCCCTTCGCGGTGTACTCCTGCGCGAGGCGGCCGAGCTCCGTGCCGCCCTTGATGTTCGCCCGGAAGATGTCGCCGGTCGAGATCGCCGGGATGGACAGCTGCTCGGCGAGCCGGGCGGCCTGCGTCCCCTTGCCCGCGCCCTGCGGGCCCATGATGACGAGGCGCGCGGGGCGCGCGGCGGACTGGCCGTCGGTGGCGTTGCTCAACGGAGGAACCCTTCGTAGTGGCGCTGCTGCAGCTGGGAGTTGATCTGCTTGACCGTCTCCAGGCCGACGCCGACGACGATGATGATCGAGGAGCCACCGAACGGGATGTTCGTGCTCACGCCGAGCCCGATGAGGACCAGCGTCGGCAGCAGTGCGACGAGCGCGAGGTAGATGGCACCCGCGGAGGTGATGCGGGTGATGACGTAGTCGAGGTACTCGGCGGTGGGCCGGCCGGCACGGATGCCCGGGATGAAGCCGCCGTACTTCTTCATGTTGTCTGCGACCTCGTCCGGGTTGAACGTGATCGACGTGTAGAAGAAGCAGAAGAACAGGATCATCAGCACGTACAGCAGGATGTGCAGCGGCGCGGACGGGTCGGCCAGGTTGGTGCTGATCCAGATCACCCAGTCGGCGCTCTGGTCGCCGAACTGCGCGATGAGGCCCGGGACCGCGAGCAGCGAGGCCGCGAAGATCACCGGGATGACGCCCGCCATGTTGATCTTGATCGGGATGTAGGTGCTCGAGCCGCCGTACATGCGGCGACCGACCATGCGCTTGGCGTACTGCACCGGCACGCGGCGCTGCGACTGCTCGACGAACACGACCAGCCCGATGACGAGCACGATGACCGCGATCATGATGATGAAGTTCGTCGCGCCGTTCGCGCCGCCGGCGATCGACCACAGGGCGGTCGGGAAGCTCGCGGCGATGGACGTGAAGATGAGCAGCGACATGCCGTTGCCGACGCCGCGCTCCGTGATGAGCTCGCCGAGCCACATGATGAGGCCGGTGCCCGCGGTCATCGTGATGACCATGAGGGCCATCGTGACGAAGCTGGCGTCCGGGATGACGTCGACGGAGCAGCCCTGGAAGAGCAGGCCGTTGCGCGCCGTCGTGATGACGGTCGTCGACTGGAGGATGGCGAGCGCGATCGTCAGGTAGCGCGTGTACTGCGTGAGCTTCGCCTGGCCCGACTGGCCCTCCTTGTGGAGCGCCTCGAAGCGAGGGATCACGACGCGCAGCAGCTGGACGATGATGCTCGCGGTGATGTACGGCATGATGCCGAGCGCGAAGATCGACAGCTGGAGCAGCGCGCCGCCGCTGAAGAGGTTGACCAGGCTGAGCAGGTCGTTGCCGTCGGCGGTCTCCGCGATGCACTGCTGCACGTTGGGGTAGTCCACGCCGGGCGTGGGGATGAACGACCCCACCCGGAAGATCGCCATGATCGCGATCGTGAACAGCAGCTTGCGCCGCAGGTCGGGCGTCCGGAAAGCCCGGGCGAATGCGCTGAGCACCTATCCTCCTGGCCCGCCGAGGCGGGATGTCGTGTCGCCGGGAGGCCCGGCGAGGTGTGACGCACGGCACGGGCGCCAAGAGGCACCCTAGCCGTAGCGCCGCGTCGAACGGCAAGTCGGTCCCGATCACCGGACGGGCCGGCCGTGGACCTGGGAGTGACGGCGGTCACCCCCGGGGTGCGGGGAGACAGCCGTCGGAGAGTCTAGACCGTGGTGCGCTGCCGGACGGACCACGGGTCGTGCAGGGAGGCACCCTCAGACGCGGACAGGGCCGACGGCGCGTACGCGCCACCGGCCCTGTCCAGGGGTGTCAGTCCTCCGAGACCGAACCGCCGGCCGCGAGGATCTTCTCGCGAGCCGCGCCCGAGAGGGCGTCGACCGCGACCTCGAGCTTGACGGTGATCTCACCCGTGCCGAGCACCTTCACGAGCTGGCCCTTGCGGACCGCGCCCTTCGCGACGAGGTCCTCGACGGTGACCTGGCCACCCTCGGGGTACAGCGCCGCGAGCTTGTCCAGGTTCACGACCTGGTACTCGGTGCGGAACGGGTTCTTGAAGCCGCGCAGCTTCGGGAGGCGCATGTGCAGAGGCATCTGCCCACCCTCGAAGCGCTCGGGAACCTGGTAACGAGCCTTCGTACCCTTGGTACCGCGGCCCGCCGTCTTACCCTTCGACGCCTCACCACGACCCACGCGGGTCTTGGCCTTCTTGGCGCCGGGAGCCGGACGCAGGTGGTGGACCTTGAGCGTGCCGCCGGCACCCTCGGTCTGCGCGGGGGTCTGCTCGGCCTTCGCCGGAGCCGACGCCTTCGCAGCGGTCTTCTTCTTCGGAGCCTCGGCGGTCTCCTTGGTGGCCTTCTCAGCCATGGTCACTCGACCTCCTCAACGGTGACGAGGTGCGCCACCGTCGCGACCATGCCGCGGATCTCCGGGCGGTCCTCCTTCACGGCGGTGTCGCCGATCCGCTTGAGGCCCAGAGTGCGCAGCGTGTCGCGCTGGTTCTGCTTGCCGCCGATGGCGGACTTCGTCTGGGTCACCTTGAGCCTGGCCATCAGGCGTTCACCCCCGCAGCACGGGCACGCAGGAGCGCGGCCGGGGCCACGTCCTCGAGCGGGAGACCACGGCGCGCGGCGACAGCCTCAGGCTGCTCCAGGTTGCGCAGGGCCTCGACGGTCGCGTGCACGATGTTGATCGCGTTGGACGAGCCGAGCGACTTGCTCAGCACGTCGTGGATGCCCGCGCACTCCAGCACGGCGCGCACCGGACCACCGGCGATCACACCGGTACCCGGAGCGGCCGGACGGAGGAACACGACGCCGGCGGCGGCCTCACCCTGGATGGGGTGCGGGATGGTGCCCTGGATGCGCGGGACCTTGAAGAAGTTCTTCTTGGCCTCCTCGACACCCTTGGCGATCGCCGCGGGCACCTCCTTCGCCTTGCCGTAGCCGACGCCGACGGTGCCGTCGCCGTCGCCCACCACGACGAGCGCGGTGAAGCTGAAGCGGCGGCCGCCCTTGACGACCTTGGAGACGCGGTTGATGGTGACGACGCGCTCGACGAAGGCGTTCTTCTCGGCTGCGTCGCCACGGCGACCGTCGCGACGGTCACCGCGACGGTCGTCGCGGCGCCCCCCGCGCGCGTTCTGGTCGCTCGACTCGTTGGCGGCACCCGTGGGGGCGCCGGTGTTGCTGCGCTGCCCTGCAGCCATCAGAGAATCCTTTGCTTCCGTGTGGGGATGGTCGGCGTCGTCACAGGGACAGACCGCCCTCGCGAGCGCCGTCGGCGACCGCAGCGACCCGACCGTGGTACTTGTTGCCACCACGGTCGAAGACGACGGAGTCGACGCCCTTGGCCTTCGCACGCTCGGCGACGAGCTCGCCGACCTTGCGGGCCTTGGCGCTCTTGTCGCCGTCGAGCGCACGCAGGTCCGCCTCGAGCGACGAGGCCGACGCGAGCGTCTGACCGATCGTGTCGTCCACGACCTGAGCCGTGATGTGACGCGTGGAACGCGTCACCACGAGGCGCGGACGACCGGCGGTCCCCTTGATCTTCTTGCGCAGGCGCAGGTGCCGGCGCTGACGCGCGACGGCCTTGCCCTTGCCGAGAACCTTCAGAGCCATCGTTACTTACCAGCCTTTCCAGCCTTGCGGCGGACGACCTCGCCGGCGTAACGCACACCCTTGCCCTTGTACGGCTCGGGCTTGCGGATCTTGCGGATGTTCGCTGCGATCTCGCCGACCTGCTGCTTGTCGATGCCGGAGACCGAGAACTTCGTCGGGCTCTCGACCGCGAACGTGATGCCCGCGGGCGGGGTCACGACGACCGGGTGGCTGAAGCCGAGGGCGAACTCGAGGTCCGAGCCCTTGGCCGTCACGCGGTAACCGGTGCCGACGATCTCGAGCTTCTTCTCGTAGCCCTGCGTCACGCCCTGGACGAGGTTCGCCAGGAGGGTGCGGGTCAGGCCGTGCAGCGCGCGGGACTCGCGCTCGTCGTTCGGGCGCGACACCACGAGGGTGCCGTCCTCCTGAGCGACCTGGATGGGGGCGGGCACGTGGTGCTCGAGCGAGCCCTTGGGGCCCTTCACGGTCACGAGCGCGCCGCTGATGGTGACGTCCACTCCGGCGGGAACCGGAACGGGGATCTTGCCGATTCGAGACATGGCGTATCTCCTTTCCGGGTTACCAGACGTAGGCGAGGACTTCGCCGCCCACGCCCTTCGTGGCGGCCTGCTTGTCGGTGAGCAGACCGGAGGACGTGGACAGGATCGCCACGCCCAGGCCGCCGAGAACCTTCGGCAGCTCGGTGGACTTGACGTACTTGCGCAGGCCGGGCTTCGACACGCGGCGCACGCCGGCGAGGCTGCGCTCACGGTTCGGGCCGAACTTGAGCTGGATGGTGAGGTTCTTGCCCACCGTCGCGTCCTCGACGCTCCAGCCGGAGATGTAGCCCTCGGCCTGGAGGATCTCGGCAATGTGCGACTTCAGCTTCGAGTACGGCATGGTCACCGTCTCGTGGTAAGCCGAGTTCGCGTTCCGCAGACGCGTCAGCATGTCTGCGATCGGGTCGGTCATCGTCATCGGGCTCTAGCCCTTCCTCGACGTGGTATCCGGGCGGGGCGCGTCGAGCGACGCGCTCCGCCAGGACCTACGACGTAGTTGTTACCAGCTGCTCTTGGTGACGCCCGGAAGCTCACCACGGTGGGCCATCTCGCGCACGCAGATGCGGCACAGGCCGAACTTGCGGTACACCGAGTGCGGGCGACCGCACTTCTGGCACCGGGTGTAGGCGCGGACCGCGAACTTCGGCTTGGCGGCCGCCTTGTTGATCAGGGCCTTCTTCGCCATGTCAGTTCTCCTTGAAGGGGAAGCCGAGACGGCGCAGCAGGGAGCGGCCCTCGTCATCGGTCGTCGCCGTGGTCACGATCGTGATGTCCATACCGCGGACACGGTCGATCTTGTCCTGGTCGATCTCGTGGAACATCGACTGCTCCGTGAGACCGAACGTGTAGTTGCCGTTCCCGTCGAACTGCTTGGGCGACAGGCCGCGGAAGTCGCGGATGCGCGGCAGGGCGATCGACAGCAGGCGGTCCAGGAACTCCCACATGCGGTCGCCGCGCAGCGTGACGTGCGCGCCGATCGGCATGCCCTCGCGCAGCTTGAACTGCGCGATGGACTTGCGGGCCTTGGTCACCTGCGGCTTCTGGCCGGTGATCGCGGACAGGTCGCGGATGGCGCCCTCGATGAGCTTCGAGTCCTTGGCGGCGTCACCGACACCCATGTTCACGACGATCTTCGTGACGCGGGCGACCTGGTTGACGTTCTCGTGCCCGAACTCCTCGCGCAGACCGGCGACGATCTCCTCGCGGTAGCGCTGCTTCAGGCGGGGCACCTCGGGGGCGACGATCTCGGTGCTCATCAGATGTCCTTCCCGGAGCGCTTGGCGACACGCACGCGCACGGTGCGCTTGCGGCCGTCACGCTCGACCTCTTCGGTGCGGTACCCGACGCGGGTGCCCTTCTTGGTCTCCGGGTCGACGACCATCACGTTGCTGATGTGGATCGGGGCCTCGACGGTCTCGATCCCACCGGTCCGCGTGCCGCGCTGCGACTGGCCGACCTTGGTGTGCTTGGTGACGCGCTGGACGCCCTCGACGATGACGCGGTCACGGTCGGTGAGCACCTCGAGGACGCGCCCCTGCTTGCCCTTGTCCTTGCCCGCGATGACGACGACGAGGTCGCCCTTCTTGATCTTGGCCATGGTCAGAGCACCTCCGGAGCCAGCGAGATGATCTTCATGAACCGCTTGTCGCGCAGCTCGCGCCCGACCGGGCCGAAGATGCGCGTCCCGCGCGGCTCGCCGTCGTTCTTGAGGATCACGGCGGCGTTCTCGTCGAACTTGATGTAGGAACCGTCCGGACGACGGCGCTCCTTGGCGGTGCGGACGACGACGGCCTTGACCACGTCGCCCTTCTTCACGTTGCCGCCCGGGATCGCGTCCTTGACGGTTGCGACGATGACGTCGCCGATTCCGGCGTAGCGACGGCCCGAGCCACCGAGAACACGGATGCAGAGAATCTCCTTGGCACCCGTGTTGTCGGCGACACGAAGTCGCGACTCCTGCTGGATCATGTAATGAACTCCTGTCGTCGAGCCGGTTCTCGCCGGGGGCGAGCCTTGCCGAACGGATAGCTGTCAGTGCCGGGTCCCTCGCGGGTGAACCGGCCAGGACCGGGCGGTGGACCCGCCCGACCTGTCCTCACTGGTTGCCGCACCGCGGTGCGGCACGAGAGCGGTCGTGACGAGCGAGCCGGGGCCCGCCCGTCACGACCGGTGGATCACTTGGCCTTCTCGAGGATCTCCGCGAGGCGCCACCGCTTGGTCGCGGACAGCGGGCGGGTCTCCATGATGAGCACCAGGTCGCCCACGCCGGCAGAGTTCTGCTCGTCGTGCGCCTTGACCTTGCTCGTGCGGCGGATGACCTTGCCGTAGAGCGGGTGCTTGACCCGGTCCTCGACCTCGACCACCACGGTCTTGTCCATCTTGTCGCTCACGACGTAGCCGCGGCGCGTCTTGCGGTGCGCGCGCTCCTCGGCCGCCTCGGGCGCGTTCGTTGCGTTCTCGCTCATTCCAGCCTCACTCACTCGGCGCTCGGCGCGGTTCGGATGCCGAGCTCGCGCTCACGCAGGATCGTGTAGATCCGCGCGATGTCGCGGCGGACGGCCTTGAGGCGCCCGTGGCTCTCCAGCTGGCCGGTGGCCGACTGGAAGCGGAGGTTGAAGAGCTCCTCCTTGACCTTCTTGAGCTCGGCGACGAGCGTCTCGTCGTCCATGGCGTCGAGGTCGACGGGGGCGAGCCCCTTCGTTCCGATTGCCATCAGTTGCCACCACCCTCGCGCACCACGAAACGGCACTTCATCGGGAGCTTGTGGATCGCGCGGCGCATGGCCTCGCGAGCCAGGTCCTCCGGGACACCCGCCAGCTCGAAGACGATCCGGCCGGGCTTGACATTGGCGACCCACCACTCGGGCGAACCCTTACCGGAACCCATGCGGGTCTCGGCAGGCTTCTTGGTCAGGGGACGGTCCGGGTAGATGTTGATCCAGACCTTGCCGCCACGCTTGATGTGGCGGGTCATCGCGATACGAGCAGCCTCGATCTGGCGGTTCGTCACGTACGCCGGCTCGAGAGCCTGGATGCCGTACTCGCCGAACGAGATCTGGGTGCCACCCTTCGCCGCGCCGGAGCGCGACGGGTGGTGCTGCTTGCGGTGCTTGAGCCTGCGCGGGATCAGCATGACTCAGGCCTCCGTTCCGGTCTCAGGGGCCTTCGCCTCCGCGGCGGGAGCAGCCTGCTCGGGCGCCGCCGGCGACTCGGACGCGGGGGTCCGCTCGGCCGAACGCTCGGGACGACGGCCGCCACCACGACGGTCGCCGCCGCGCTCACCGCGCGGGCCGCCACGGCCCTGGCGCGGAGCGGCCGTGGCCTGCTGCGCGGCGAACTCCTTCTCGGTGACGTCGCCCTTGTAGATCCACACCTTCACGCCGATGCGGCCGAACGTGGTGCGGGCCTCGAAGAAGCCGTAGTCGATGTACGCGCGCAGCGTGTGCAGCGGCACACGACCCTCGCGGTAGAACTCCGACCGGCTCATCTCCGCGCCACCGAGGCGGCCGGAGACCTGCACGCGGATGCCCTTCGCGCCGGCGCGCTGCGCGGACTGGATGCCCTTGCGCATGGCACGACGGAACGAGACGCGGCTCGCGAGCTGCTCGGCGATGCCCTGCGCGACGAGCTGCGCGTCCGTCTCGGCGTTCTTCACCTCGAGGATGTTGAGCTGCACCTGCTTGCCGGTGAGCTTCTCGAGCTCGCCGCGGATGCGGTCGGCCTCGGCGCCGCGGCGGCCGATGACGATGCCCGGGCGCGCCGTGTGGATGTCCACGCGGACGCGGTCACGGGTGCGCTCGATCTCGACCTTGGAGATGCCGGCGCGCTCGAGACCCGTGCTCATGAGCTTGCGGATCTGGACGTCCTCGCGGACGTAGTCGCGGTACCGCTGGCCGGGCTTGGTGCTGTCGGCGAACCAGCGCGACCGGTGGTCGGTGGTGATGCCGAGGCGGTACCCGTGCGGGTGAACCTTCTGTCCCACTATCGGGCACTTCCCTTCGTGTTCTCACGCGGAGCGACGACCACGGTGATGTGGCTGGTGCGCTTGAGGATGCGGTTCGCACGGCCCTGGGCCCGCGGGCGGAAACGCTTGAGGGTCGGGCCCTCGTCGACGAACGCCTCACGCACGACGAGCTCCTGCTCCTCGAACGCTTCGCTCGCGCGGTCCGCCTTCACCCGGGCGTTGGCGATGGCGCTCTCCACGACCTTGCGGACGGGCTCGCTCGCCGCCTGCGGTGCGAACTTCAGCACCGCGACGGCCTCGGAGGCCTGCTTGCCACGGATGAGGTCCACGACGCGCCGGGCCTTCTGGGGCGTGACACGGACGAACCGCGCCTGCGCCTTGGCTTCCATTGCTGTCCTGCCTTCTTGTCTCTTGACCGTCCAGGTCGTCACCAGACTGACCCGGGGGTCAGCGGCGACGACCCTTCTTGTCGTCCTTCACGTGGCCGCGGAAGGTCCGCGTGGGAGCGAACTCGCCGAGCTTGTGGCCGACCATCGACTCGGTGACGAACACCGGCGTGTGCTTGCGACCGTCGTGCACGGCGAACGTGTGACCGAGGAAGTCGGGCGTGATGACCGACCGACGGGACCAGGTCTTGATGACGTTCTTGGTCCCCTTCTCGTTCTGAGCGTCCACCTTCTTCTGCAGGTGGTCGTCGACGAAGGGGCCCTTCTTCAGGCTACGAGGCATGTCTCCAGGCTCCTATCAGCGCTTCTTGCCGGTACGGCGACGACGCACGATCAGCTTGTCGCTCGGCTTGTTGGGACGGCGGGTACGACCCTCCGGCTGGCCCCACGGGCTCACCGGGTGGCGACCACCGGAGGTCTTGCCCTCACCACCACCGTGCGGGTGGTCGATCGGGTTCATGGCGACACCGCGGACGGTCGGGCGCTTGCCCTTCCAGCGCATGCGGCCGGCCTTGCCCCAGTTGATGTTCGACTGCTCGGCGTTGCCGACCTCGCCGACCGTCGCGCGGCAGCGCAGGTCGACGTTGCGGATCTCGCCGGAGGGCATGCGCAGCTGCGCGTACGGCCCGTCCTTGGCGACGAGCTGCACGGACGCACCGGCCGAGCGGGCGATCTTCGCGCCGCCACCGGGCTTGAGCTCGATGGCGTGGATGACCGTACCGGTCGGGATGTTGCGCAGCGGCAGGTTGTTGCCGGGCTTGATGTCCGCGCCCGCGCCCGCCTCGACGACGTCGCCCTGCTTGAGCTTGGCCGGCGCGACGATGTAGCGCTTCTCGCCGTCCGCGTAGTGCAGGAGCGCGATGCGCGCGGTGCGGTTGGGGTCGTACTCGATGTGCGCGACCTTCGCCGGCACGCCGTCCTTGTCGTGACGACGGAAGTCGATCACGCGGTACGCACGCTTGTGGCCACCACCCTTGTGACGGGTGGTGATACGACCGGAGCTGTTGCGGCCGCCGCTCTTGGAGAGCGGGCGGACCAGAGACTTCTCCGGCTGCGAGCGCGTGATCTCGGCGAAGTCGGCGACGCTCGAGCCGCGGCGGCCGGGCGTCGTCGGCTTGTACTTACGGATTCCCATGGGGATCTGTCCTCAATCTGCTCTCGTCGGCTCAGCCGAAGATGTCGATCGTGCCCTCGCGGAGGGTGACGATCGCACGCTTGGTGTCCTTGCGCTTGCCCAGGCCGAAACGCGTGCGACGCGTCTTGCCCTTGCGGTTGATCGTGTTCACCGAGGCGACCTTGACCGAGAAGATCTGCTCGACGGCGATCTTGATCTCGGTCTTGTTGGCCCGCGGGTCGACGACGAACGTGTACTTGCCCTCGTCGAGCAGGCCGTAGCTCTTCTCGGAGACGACCGGCGCGAGGATCACGTCACGGGGGTCCTTGGTCACGGTGGTCACTTCGCGGCCTCCTCGGCAGCAGTCTCGTCCGCCTCGGTGGAGGTGGCGACGGCCTTCGCGGAGCGACCCGTGGCCGGGCCCGTCAGGAACGCGTCGAGCGCGCCCTGCGTGAAGACGACGTCGTCGGAGACGAGCACGTCGTAGGTGTTGAGCTGGTCGGCCACCAGGAGGTGGACCTGCTCGACGTTCCGCAGCGACTTGATCGTCAGCTCGTCGCCACGCTCGGTGACGACGAGGACGTGCTTGCGCCCGGAGAGCTTGGCGAGCGTCGTGACGGCGGTCTTGGTCGACGGCACGCCGTCGACGCCGAAGCCGGTCACCACGTGGACGCGGCCGTTGCGGGCGCGGTCCGAGAGGGCACCGCGGAGCGCGGCGGCCTTCATCTTCTTGGGCGTCCGCTGGTCGTACGAGCGCGGCGTGGGGCCGTGGACGACGCCACCGCCGGCGAACTGCGGCGCACGGGTCGAACCCTGGCGGGCGCGGCCGGTGCCCTTCTGCTTGTACGGCTTGCGACCACCACCGCGGACCTCGCCGCGGGACTTGGTGTCGTGGGTGCCCTGGCGTGCGGCAGCACGCTGGGCGACGACGACCTGGTGGATCAGCGGGACGTTGAGCTCGACGTCGAACACCTCGGCGGGGAGCTCGGCGGTGCCGGCCTTCTTGCCCTTGGGGTCCAGCACGTCAACGGTCAGAGCGGACATGGGGTTCACGCTCCCTTCGCGGCGCTGCGCACGAGGACGACGCCGCCCTTGGGGCCGGGAACCGCGCCCTTGACGAGCAGCAGACCCTTCTCGGCGTCGACCGCGTGGACGGTCAGGTTCTGGGTGGTCTGACGGACGTTGCCCATCCGACCGGCCATGCGCAGGCCCTTGAAGACTCGCGACGGGGTCGAGGCCCCACCGATCGAGCCGGGCTTGCGGTGGTTGCGGTGCGAGCCGTGGGAGGCACCCACGCCGGAGAAGCCGTGACGCTTCATGACACCGGCGGTGCCCTTGCCCTTGGTCGTGCCCACGACGTCGACCACGGCGCCGGCCTCGAAGGCCTCCGCGGTGATCTCCTGGCCGAGCGAGTACTCGGTGGCGTCGGTGGTGCGGACCTCGGCGACGTGACGACGCGGCGTGACGCCGGCCTTCTCGAAGTGGCCCTTGAGCGGCTTCGTGACCTTGCGCGGGTCGATCTGGCCGTAGGCGAGCTGCACGGCGGCGTAGCCGTCGGCGTCCGACGTGCGCACCTGCGTCACGACGTTCGTGCCGACCGCGACGACGGTGACGGGCACGAGGCGCCCGGCCTCGTCCCAGAGCTGCGTCATCCCGAGCTTCGTGCCGAGCACCGCGGTGACCGGGCGCGCGTTCTGCTGGGGGGTAGTCATGATGTCCTCCAGCCTCAGAGCTTGATCTCGATGTTCACGTCAGCCGGCAGGTCGAGACGCATGAGCGAGTCGACCGCCTTCGGCGTGGGATCGATGATGTCGATCAGCCGCTTGTGCGTGCGCATCTCGAAGTGCTCGCGGCTGTCCTTGTACTTGTGAGGCGACCGGATGACGCAGAAGACGTTCTTCTCCGTCGGCAGCGGCACCGGACCCACGACCGTTGCACCAGCGCGCGTCACCGTGTCGACGATCTTGCGCGCCGAGCTGTCGATGACCTCGTGGTCGTAGGACTTGAGCCGGATGCGGATCTTCTGTCCCGCCATGGCGTCGTCTGACTCTCTCTCTCGAACCGCTAGCTGTCCGACCCCCGCGCTCGGGCGTGTCGCGTAGTCGCGACGCACCTGGGCGCACACGCCAAGAGGCGCAGGGCCGTTGGATATGTGGACTCCCGCCGGGCTCCGTGCTGACGCACGGCTCCGCGAACCGGACCACAACGTTTGTGCGAGCCTGTCGGAACGTGTGTTCCGCGGGGTACTCGATCCATGGCGACACAGAGAGCTCAACCCGCAGACCCGGGAGAAGTCCCGGGGTCCTGGCCCTCGGCGAGAGGACCGGTTCAACACACTGTTCGACACGTGAAAGAGCGCACCCGTAACAGGCAACCTGAACAGTCTGCCACACGAAGCCGCCGTCGTCCAAGTCGGGACGACGCGACGCCGGTGTGACGGTGACCGCAGGCCGAAGGCCCGGCCCCGCGGACGGGACCGGGCCTTCGACGAGGTGCTGCAGAGGCAGCGTCAGATCACTTGAGGATCTTGGTGACGCGGCCCGAGCCGACGGTGCGGCCACCCTCACGGATGGCGAAGCCGAGGCCCTCCTCCATGGCGATCGGCTGGATCAGCTCGACCGTCATCTCGGTGTTGTCACCGGGCATGACCATCTCGGTGCCCTCGGGCAGCGTGATGACGCCGGTGACGTCCGTCGTGCGGAAGTAGAACTGCGGACGGTAGTTCGAGTAGAACGGGTTGTGACGGCCGCCCTCGTCCTTGCCCAGGATGTAGACCTGCGCCTCGAACTGCGTGTGCGGGGTGATCGAGCCCGGCTTCACGACGACCTGGCCGCGCTCGACGTCCTCGCGCTTGATGCCGCGCAGGAGCAGACCGGTGTTGTCGCCGGCCTGAGCCTGGTCCATCTGCTTGTGGAACGTCTCGATGCCCGTGACCGTGGTCTTCTGGGGCGAGCGGATGCCGACGATCTCGACGTCCGAGTTGAGGTCGAGCGTGCCACGCTCCACCTTGCCGGTGACGACGGTGCCACGACCGGTGATCGTGAAGACGTCCTCGACGGGCATGAGGAACGGCTTGTCGAGCTCGCGGACGGGCTCGGGCACGTTCTCGTCCACGGCCTCCATGAGCTCGAGGATCTTCGCGGTCCACTCGGGGTCGCCCTCGAGCGCCTTGAGACCGGAGACGCGCACGACCGGCGCGTTGTCACCGTCGAACTCCTGCGAGGAGAGGAGCTCGCGCACCTCCATCTCGACGAGCTCGAGGATCTCCTCGTCGTCGACCATGTCGGACTTGTTGAGCGCCACGAGCAGGTACGGCACGCCGACCTGGCGGGCGAGCAGGACGTGCTCGCGCGTCTGGGCCATCGGGCCGTCGGTCGCGGCGACCACCAGGATCGCGCCGTCCATCTGGGCGGCACCGGTGATCATGTTCTTGATGTAGTCGGCGTGACCCGGGGCGTCGACGTGCGCGTAGTGGCGCTTCGGCGTCTCGTACTCGATGTGCGCGATGTTGATCGTGATACCGCGCTGCTTCTCCTCGGGAGCCGCGTCGATCTCGTCGAAGTTGCGCTGCGTGTTCGCCGGCAGGTCCGGGTACGTGTCCGCGAGCGTCTTCGAGATCGCTGCCGTCAGCGTCGTCTTACCGTGGTCGACGTGACCGATGGTGCCGACGTTGACGTGCGGCTTGGTCCGCTCGAACTTGGCCTTAGCCACTGGGGTCCTCCTGGGACTTGGGTAGATGTGCCGAACGTTGCGAATGTCGACCGAGAGATCCTACATCCGCGGGGCGTTGCGGTTTCCTACAGGTTGATGGTTGTGCGGGTCTTCGACCTGTGGGGACTCACTCGCCCCGGGTCTTCTTGATGATCTCTTCGGCAACGTTCCGAGGAACCTCGGCGTAGTTGTCGAACTGCATCGAGTACACCGCACGACCCTGGGTCTTGGACCGGAGGTCACCGATGTACCCGAACATCTCTGACAACGGTACGTGGGCCCGGACGACCTTCACACCCGTCGCGTCCTCCATGGACTGGATCATTCCACGACGTGAGTTCAGGTCGCCGATGACGTCGCCCATGTACTCCTCGGGCGTACGCACCTCGACCGCCATCACCGGCTCCAGCAGAACCGGGTCCGCCCGCTTGACGCCCTCCTTGAGGACCATCGAGCCGGCGATCTTGAACGCCATCTCCGAGGAGTCGACCTCGTGGTAGGCGCCGTCGAGCAGGATCGCCTTCACCCCGACCAGCGGGAAGCCGGCGAGCACGCCGAGCTCCATCGCGGACTGGATGCCGGCGTCGACGCTGGGGATGTACTCGCGCGGGATGCGACCACCGGTGACGGCGTTGGAGAACTCGTAGAGCTCGCCCTCGGACGTGTCGAGCGGCTCGAAGGTCACCTGGACCTTCGCGAACTGCCCGGACCCACCGGTCTGCTTCTTGTGCGTGTACTCGATCTTCTCGGCCTTGCGGCGGATCGTCTCGCGGTACGCGACCTGCGGCTTGCCGACGTTCGCCTCGACCTTGAACTCGCGACGCATGCGGTCGACGAGGATGTCGAGGTGGAGCTCGCCCATGCCGCCGATGACGGTCTGGCCGGTCTCGTCGTCCAGCTTCACGCGGAAGGTCGGGTCCTCCTCGGCGAGCTTCTGGATCGCCGTGGAGAGCTTCTCCTGGTCGGCCTTCGTCTTCGGCTCGATCGCCACGTCGATGACGGGCTCGGGGAAGCTCATCGACTCGAGGATGACCGGGTTCGCCATGTCGCTCAGCGTGTCGCCGGTCGTGGTGTCCTTGAGGCCGATGACCGCGTAGATGTGACCGGCGCTCGCCTCGTCGACCGGGTTCTCCTTGTTGGAGTGCATCTGGAAGATCTTGCCGACGCGCTCCTTCTTGCCCTTGGTCGAGTTCGCGACCTGCTGGCCGGGCTCGACGCGACCGGAGTACACGCGCACGTAGGTGAGCTTGCCGAAGAACGGGTGCGCCGCGACCTTGAAGGCGAGCGCGGAGAACGGCTCCGAGGCGTCGGGGTGACGCTGGATGACCTTCTCCTCGTCCTTCGGGTCGTGACCGTCGATGGCCGGCACGTCGAGGGGCGACGGCAGGTAGTCGATGACCGCGTCGAGCATGGGCTGGACGCCCTTGTTCTTGAACGCGGAGCCGCACAGGACCGGGAACGCCTCGCCCGCGATGACGAGCTTGCGGATGCCGGCCTTGAGCTCGGCGATCGTCAGCTCCTCGCCACCGAGGTACTTCTCGAGCAGCTCCTCGTCGGCCTCGGCGACGGCCTCGACGAGCTCGCTGCGGTACTGCTGGGCCTTCTCGACCAGGTCCGCGGGGATCTCCTCGGTGTCGTACGCCTCGCCGAGCTGGGTCTCCCCGTGCCAGACGAGCGCCTTCATCTCGAGCAGGTCCACGACACCGGTGAAGTCGCTCTCGGCCCCGATCGGGAGCTGGATGACCAGCGGCTTCGCCTTGAGGCGGTTGATGATCGTGTCGACGGTGAAGTAGAAGTCCGCGCCGAGCTTGTCCATCTTGTTGACGAAGCAGATGCGCGGGACGTTGTACTTGTCCGCCTGGCGCCACACCGTCTCAGACTGCGGCTCGACGCCCTCCTTGCCGTCGAAGACGGCGACGGCGCCGTCGAGCACGCGCAGGGAGCGCTCGACCTCGACCGTGAAGTCGACGTGGCCGGGCGTGTCGATGATGTTGATCTGGTTCTTGTTCCAGTAGCACGAGACGGCGGCGGACGTAATGGTGATGCCGCGCTCCTTCTCCTGCTCCATCCAGTCGGTCGTGGACGCGCCGTCGTGCGTCTCGCCGAGCTTGTAGTTCACACCCGTGTAGAACAGGATGCGCTCGGTGGTCGTGGTCTTCCCGGCATCGATGTGGGCCATGATGCCGATGTTGCGGACCTTGCTCAGGTCGGTCAGCACGTCAAGTGCCACGGTCTGCTTCCCTCGTTAGATGGGTTGAGTCGGGGGCGCTGCTCGGACCGGGATGACCGGCCTCGGACCCGCCGACAGCCCCGGGGACGCTCCGGTCCCCGGGGCCCGTCGTGCGGACTACCAGCGGTAGTGGGCGAAGGCCTTGTTGGACTCCGCCATCTTGTGCATGTCCTCGCGGCGCTTGACCGCGGCGCCGAGGCCGTTGCTGGCGTCGAGGATCTCGTTCATGAGGCGCTCCGTCATGGTCTTCTCGCGACGGGCGCGCGAGTAGTCCGTGAGCCAGCGCAGCGCGAGGGTCGTCGCACGCGCCGGGCGCACCTCGACCGGGACCTGGTAGGTCGCACCACCGACGCGGCGCGAGCGGACCTCGAGCGCCGGGCGGACGTTCTCGAGCGCGCGCTTGAGCACGACGACCGGGTCGCCGTCCGTCTTCGCCCGGACGCCCTCGAGGGCGCCGTAGACGATCGACTCGGCGGTGGACTTCTTGCCGTCGAGCAGCACCTTGTTGATGAGCTGCGTGACGACGGGAGACCCGTAGACCGGGTCGACGATGAGCGGCCGCTTCGGGGCCGGGCCCTTGCGAGGCATCAGCTCTTCTCCTTCTTGGCGCCGTAGCGGCTGCGGGCCTGCTTGCGGTTCTTCACGCCCTGCGTGTCGAGCGCGCCGCGCACGATCTTGTAGCGCACACCCGGGAGGTCCTTCACACGACCGCCGCGCACGAGCACGATGGAGTGCTCCTGGAGGTTGTGGCCGACGCCGGGGATGTAGGCCGTGACCTCGACCTGGGAGGAGAGCTTCACGCGAGCGACCTTGCGCAGCGCGGAGTTCGGCTTCTTCGGGGTGGTGGTGTACACGCGCGTGCACACACCGCGCCGCTGCGGGGAGCCCTTGAGGGCGGGAGTCTTGGACTTCCCCACCTTCGAGGTCCGCCCCTTGCGGACGAGCTGCTGGATCGTAGGCACTACGTCTCCGTGTCTTCTCGAGCTACCGGGGCTATCCCCGATGGTGGTCGTGCGGGCTGCTGGAGCCGATCGCACGAGGCACCCGCAGCGCGAGAGACGCTGCAGCAGCCACCTACCACCGGCTCGATGGTCCGGCTCCGGGCCGTGGGCGCGAGCGCGCCACCAGGACCGGGATCCGGAGTGCCCGGGCACTCACATCGGCCCGTCCGGAGACCGCCACGCGGCGGTGTGCGACGATCGCTCGCCCGCACCGTCCCGCCAGGGACATCACGGAGGGCCCGACGGCGCGGGCACGGTTTACCAGGTTACCTGCCACCCGGCAAGGAGTCAAAGGAGCAGGTCGCGAGCACGGCCGCTCCCCCAGGCCCGTCGTCGTCCCGCAGGAGGGACGACGACGGGTGCCCGCCGGCCACCGCGTACGAGGCGCGGCAGCCGACGGGCACCCGTCGTGGGACGTCAGCGGTAGTCGCCGAAGTCCAGGTCCTCGAGCGGGATCGCCTCGCCGGAGCCCATGCCGAGCGCCGGGAAGTCGATCTCGTCGTAGCCGAAGCTCGGGTAGAGCTCCGTCTTGGCCTGCTCGGTCGGCTCGACCTGGACCTTGGTGTACCGGGGAAGACCGGTACCGGCCGGGATGAGCTTACCGATGATGACGTTCTCCTTGAGGCCGAGGAGCGGGTCACGACGACCGCTCATCGACGCCTCGGTGAGCACGCGCGTCGTCTCCTGGAACGACGCGGCCGAGAGCCACGAGTCCGTCGCGAGCGACGCCTTCGTGATGCCCATCAGCTCCGGACGGCCGGAGGCCGGCTGGCCACCCTCCGCCACCGCGCGACGGTTCGCGTCCTCGAAGCGGCCGCGCTCGGCGAGCTCGCCCGGCAGGAGGTGCGAGTCACCCGAGTCGAGCACGGTCACGCGACGCAGCATCTGCCGCACGATGACCTCGATGTGCTTGTCGTGGATGTCCACGCCCTGCGAGCGGTAGACCTCCTGGACCTCGTCCACCAGGTGCTTCTGCGTGGCGCGCGGGCCGAGGATGCGCAGGACCTTCTTCGGGTCCACCGCACCCTGGACGAGCTGCGTGCCGACGTTCACGTGGTCGCCGTCCTGCACGAGCAGACGGGCACGCTTCGTCACCGGGTAGGCGATCTCCTCCGAGCCGTCGTCCGGCGTGAGCACCAGACGGCGCGAGCGCTCCGAGTCGTCGATCGCGATGCGGCCCGAGAACTCCGCGATGGGCGCCTCACCCTTGGGGGTGCGGGCCTCGAAGAGCTCCGTGACACGCGGCAGACCCTGCGTGATGTCGTCCGCGGAGGCGACACCACCGGTGTGGAAGGTACGCATCGTCAGCTGCGTGCCCGGCTCACCGATCGACTGGGCGGCGATGATGCCGACCGCCTCGCCGATGTCGACGAGCTTGCCCGTGGCGAGCGAGCGCCCGTAGCACTTGGCGCACGTGCCGACGCGCGACTCGCACGTGAGGACCGAGCGGACCTTGGCCTCGCGGACGCCCGCGGTGACCGCGGCGTCGATGAGGACGTCGCCCGCGTCGTCGCCGGCCTTGCCGACGACGTTCCCCTCGGGGTCGACCAGGTCGGCCGCGAGGGTGCGCGAGTAGACGCTCGTCTCCACCTTCGGGTGGCGCACGAGCTTGCCCGCGAGCTCCTCGGCGATCGGCAGGGTCAGGCCGCGCTCGGTGCCGCAGTCCTCCTCGCGGACGATGACGTCCTGCGACACGTCCACGAGACGACGCGTGAGGTAGCCCGAGTCGGCGGTCCGCAGCGCGGTGTCCGCCAGACCCTTGCGGGCACCGTGCGTCGCGATGAAGTACTCGAGGACGGACAGGCCCTCGCGGTAGTTGGACTTGATCGGGCGCGGGATGATCTCGCCCTTCGGGTTCGCCACGAGACCGCGCATACCGGCGATCTGACGGACCTGCATCCAGTTACCACGCGCACCCGAGCCGACCATGCGGTACACGGTGTTGCGGTCGTTCGCCTCGAGGTTCTCGCGCATGACCGACGCGACCTTGTCCGTCGCCTGGGTCCAGATCTCGATGAGCTCCTGACGGCGCTCGTCGTCCGTGATGAGACCACGGTCGTACTGCTGCTGGACCTTGAGCGCGCGCTCCTCGTGCTGCTCGAGGATGACGGCCTTCTCCTTGGGCGTCGCCACGTCGGAGATCGCGATCGTGACGCCCGAGCGGGTCGCCCAGCGGAAGCCGGCGGCCTTCAGCGCGTCGAGCGACGCCGCGACCTCGACCTTCGGGTAGCGCTCCGCGAGCTCGTTGACGATCGCCGAGAGGCGCTTCTTGTCGACGACCGAGTTCACGTACGGGTAGTCGACGGGGAGCGTCTCGTTGAACAGCGCGCGACCGAGCGTGGTGTCGAAGAGGATCGGCTGACCCTCCTCCCAGCCCTCGGGAGCCTCGAAGCCGGAGACCGGCGGGACGAGGTCCGTCGTGCGGATCTTCACCCGGGCGTTGAGGTCCAGGGTGCCCTGGTCGAACGCCATGATCGCCTCGGCCACCGAGCCGAACGCACGACCCTCGCCCTCGGCACCCTCGCGGTCGCTCGTCAGGTGGTACAGACCGATGATCATGTCCTGCGAGGGCATGGTCACCGGACGGCCGTCCGACGGCTTGAGGATGTTGTTGCTCGAGAGCATGAGGATGCGGGCCTCGGCCTGCGCCTCGGCGCTCAGGGGCAGGTGGACGGCCATCTGGTCACCGTCGAAGTCCGCGTTGAACGCGGCGCAGACGAGCGGGTGCAGGTGGATCGCCTTGCCCTCGACGAGCTGCGGCTCGAACGCCTGGATGCCCAGGCGGTGCAGCGTCGGTGCACGGTTGAGCAGCACGGGGTGCTCGGTGATGACCTCTTCGAGCACGTCCCACACGACCGGGCGGGCACGCTCGACCATGCGCTTCGCGCTCTTGATGTTCTGCGCGTGGTTGAGGTCCACGAGGCGCTTCATGACGAACGGCTTGAACAGCTCGAGCGCCATCTGCTTCGGCAGGCCGCACTGGTGCAGCTTGAGCTGCGGGCCGACGACGATGACCGAACGGCCCGAGTAGTCGACGCGCTTGCCGAGCAGGTTCTGACGGAAACGACCCTGCTTGCCCTTGAGCATGTCCGAGATGGACTTGAGCGGGCGGTTGCCCGGGCCGGTGACCGGACGACCGCGGCGGCCGTTGTCGAACAGCGAGTCCACGGCCTCCTGGAGCATCCGCTTCTCGTTGTTGACGATGATCTCCGGCGCACCCAGGTCGAGGAGACGCTTGAGGCGGTTGTTCCGGTTGATCACGCGGCGGTACAGGTCGTTGAGGTCGCTCGTCGCGAAGCGGCCACCGTCGAGCTGCACCATCGGGCGCAGGTCCGGCGGGATGACCGGGACGGCGTCGAGCACCATGCCCGTGGGCGAGTTCGTCGTGGTGAGGAACGCGTTGACGACCTTGAGGCGCTTGAGGGCACGCGTCTTGCGCTGGCCCTTGCCCGAGCGGATGGTCTCGCGCAGGGACTCGGCCTCCGCCTCCAGGTCGAAGTCCTGGAGACGCTTCTGGATCGCCGCGGCGCCCATCGAGCCCTCGAAGTAGGTGCCGTAGCGGTCCTGGAGGGCGCGGTACAGCATCTCGTCGCCCTCGAGGTCGGCGACCTTGAGGTTCTTGAAGCGGTCCCACACCTGCTCGAGACGGTCGAGCTGGGCGTCGGCGCGCTTGCGGATCTGCGCCATCTCGCGCTCGGCCGAGTCGCGGACCTTGCGGCGCGCGTCGGCCTTGGCACCCTCGGCCTCGAGCTCGGCCAGGTCGGCCTCGAGCTTCTGGGCGCGGGAGTTGATGTCGTTGTCGCGGGCGTCCGCGATCTCCTTCTTCTCCAGGTCGATCTCGTTCTGGAGGTTCGGGAGGTCCTCCTGGCGGCCCTCCTCGTCGACCGAGGTGATCATGTACGCCGCGAAGTAGATGACCTTCTCGAGGTCCTTCGGGGCGAGGTCGAGCAGGTAGCCGAGGCGCGAGGGCACGCCCTTGAAGAACCAGATGTGCGTGACCGGCGCGGCGAGCTCGATGTGGCCCATGCGCTCACGACGCACCTTCGAGCGCGTCACCTCGACGCCGCAGCGCTCGCAGATGATGCCCTTGAAGCGCACGCGCTTGTACTTGCCGCAGTAGCACTCCCAGTCCCGGGTGGGGCCGAAGATCTTCTCGCAGAAGAGTCCGTCCTTCTCGGGCTTGAGGGTGCGGTAGTTGATGGTCTCGGGCTTCTTCACCTCACCGTGCGACCACGCACGGATGTCGTCGGCCGTGGCCAGGCCGATACGCAGCTCGTCGAAGACGTTGACGTCGAGCAAGTTGTCCTACTTCCTTCGCCTGCCGGGACCGGCCGTGGCCGGCCCCGACGCCAAAAAGACGGTTGGTGTGGGGGTCGTCGGTGGGAGCGGGGTGACCCGCTCCCACCTGCCCGAGATCAGATCTCGTCGACGCTGGACGCCGCGTTGGGGCGGCGCGACAGGTCGATGCCGAGCTCTTCGGCTGCGCGGTACACGTCGTCGTCCGACTCCCGCATCTCGATGGACACGCCGTCGCTCGAGAGCACCTCGACGTTCAGGCACAGCGACTGCATCTCCTTGAGGAGGACCTTGAAGGACTCCGGGATGCCCGAGTCGGGGATGTTCTCGCCCTTGACGATCGCCTCGTAGACCTTGACGCGACCGGGCACGTCGTCCGACTTGATCGTGAGGAGCTCCTGGAGCGTGTAGGCCGCGCCGTACGCCTCGAGGGCCCACACCTCCATCTCGCCGAAGCGCTGACCGCCGAACTGCGCCTTACCACCGAGCGGCTGCTGGGTGATCATCGAGTACGGGCCGGTCGAGCGCGCGTGGATCTTGTCGTCGACCAGGTGGTGGAGCTTGAGGATGTACATGTAGCCCACCGACACGGCCTCGGGGAACGGCTCGCCGGAGCGGCCGTCGAAGAGACGCGCCTTGCCGTCGGCGCCGACCATGCGGTCGCCGTCGCGGTTCGGGATGGTCGTCGAGAGCAGGCCCGTGAGCGCGTCCTCGTGGACGCCGTCGAACACCGGGGTGGCGACGGGACGGCCCGGCTCGGACGTCGCGGCGATCTCGGGGACGTTCTCCCGCCAGGAGAGGTCCTTGCCGTCGGCGAGCGAGATGTCCCAGCCCTGCTTCGCGACCCACCCGAGGTGGGTCTCGAGGACCTGGCCCACGTTCATACGACCGGGGACGCCCAGCGGGTTGAGGACGACGTCGACCGGCGTCCCGTCCTCGAGGAACGGCATGTCCTCGACGGGCAGGATCTTGGAGATGACGCCCTTGTTGCCGTGACGGCCGGCGAGCTTGTCGCCGTCCGTGATCTTGCGGCGCTGCGCGATGTAGACGCGCACGAGCTGGTTCACGCCCGCGGGCAGCTCGTCGCCGTCCTCGCGGTTGAACTCGCGCACGCCGATGACCGTGCCGGACTCGCCGTGGGGCACCTTGAGGGACGTGTCGCGCACCTCGCGCGCCTTCTCGCCGAAGATCGCGCGCAGCAGGCGCTCCTCCGGGGTCAGCTCGGTCTCGCCCTTCGGCGTGACCTTGCCGACCAGGACGTCGCCCGCGCCGACTTCGGCACCGATGCGGATGATGCCGCGCTCGTCGAGGTCCGCCAGGACGTCCTCGGAGACGTTCGGGATGTCCCGCGTGATCTCCTCGGGGCCGAGCTTGGTGTCGCGCGCGTCGACCTCGTGCTCCTCGATGTGGATCGAGGAGAGCACGTCGTCCTGCACGAGACGCTGGCTGAGGATGATCGCGTCCTCGTAGTTGTGGCCCTCCCACGACATGAACGCCACGAGGAGGTTGCGGCCGAGCGCGAGCTCGCCCTCGTCGGTCGCCGGGCCGTCCGCGAGGACGGAGCCGGGCTCGACGCGCTGGCCCTCGTCGACGAGCACGCGCTGGTTGTAGCTCGTGCCCTGGTTCGAGCGGCGGAACTTCGCGATCCGGTAGCTGCCGGTCGTGCCGTCGTCGTTCGCGACGAGCACGAGGTCGGCCGAGACCTCGGTGACGACACCGGGCTTCGTCGCGACGACGACGTCGCCCGCGTCGACGGCCGCGCGCCACTCCATGCCGGTCCCGACGAGCGGGGCCTCGGAGCGGACCAGCGGCACGGCCTGGCGCTGCATGTTCGCACCCATGAGGGCGCGGTTCGCGTCGTCGTGCTCGAGGAACGGGATGAGCGCCGTGGCGACCGAGACCATCTGGCGCGGCGAGACGTCCATGTAGTCGACCTGCGCGCCGGGGACGATCTCGACCTCGCCGCCCTTGGTGCGCACGAGCACGCGCTCGTCCGCGAAGGAGCCGTCGGCGTTGAGCGTCTGGTTCGCCTGCGCGATGACGTGGCGGTCCTCGTCGTCGGCCGTGAGGTAGACGACCTCGTCGGTCACCTTGCCCGCGGTCACCTTGCGGTACGGCGTCTCGATGAAGCCGAACGGGTTGATGCGCCCGTACGACGCGAGCGAGCCGATCAGACCGATGTTCGGACCCTCAGGAGTCTCGATCGGGCACATGCGGCCGTAGTGCGACGGGTGGACGTCACGGACCTCCATGCCGGCGCGGTCGCGCGAGAGACCACCCGGGCCGAGGGCCGAGAGACGACGCTTGTGCGTCAGGCCCGCGAGCGGGTTGTTCTGGTCCATGAACTGCGAGAGCTGCGACGTGCCGAAGAACTCGCGGATGGACGCCACGACCGGGCGGATGTTGATGAGCGTCTGCGGCGTGATCGCCTCAACGTCCTGCGTCGTCATGCGCTCGCGCACGACGCGCTCCATCCGGGACAGGCCCGTGCGGACCTGGTTCTGGATGAGCTCGCCGACGGCGCGGATGCGGCGGTTGCCGAAGTGGTCGATGTCGTCCGTCTCGACGCGCACCTCGACGGCCTCGCCGTTGCGCGTGCCCGGGATGCTCGCGTGGTCCGCGTGCAGCGCCGCGAGGTACTTGATCGTCGCGACGACGTCCGAGACCGACAGCGTGGAGTCGCTGAGCGGCGCGTCGATGCCGAGCTTCTTGTTCGCCTTGTAGCGACCGACCTTCGCGAGGTCGTAGCGCTTCGGGTTGAAGTAGAAGTTCTCGAGGAGCGCGCGGCCGGCCTCGACCGTCGGCGGCTCGCCCGGGCGGATCTTGCGGTAGAGGTCGACGAGCGCCTCGTCCTGCGTGTGGACGTGGTCCTTCTCGAGCGTGTCGAGCACGGACGGGAAGTCCGCGAACTGCTCGCGGATCTCGGACTCCGTGAGGCCGAGCGCCTTGAGCAGCACGGTCACGGACTGCTTGCGCTTGCGGTCGACGCGCACGCCGACGGCGTCGCGCTTGTCGATCTCGAACTCGAGCCAGGCACCGCGCGACGGGATGATCTTCGCGGAGAAGATGTCCTTGTCGCTCGTCTTGTCGGCGGCGCGCTCGAAGTAGACGCCGGGCGAGCGGACGAGCTGCGAGACGACGACGCGCTCGGTGCCGTTGATGATGAACGTGCCGCGCTCGGTCATGAGCGGGAAGTCGCCCATGAAGACCGTCTGGCTCTTGATCTCACCGGTGTTGTAGTTGACGAACTCCGCGGTGACGAACAGCGGCGCGGCGTACGTGAAGTCCTTCTCCTTGCACTCGTCGGCCGTGTACTTCGGCGGCTCGAAGCGGTGGTTGGAGAACGACAGCGACATCGAGGACCCGAAGTCCTCGATCGGGGAGATCTCCTCGAAGATCTCCTCGAGACCCGACGTCGAGGGCACGTCCTGGCGCCCGGCCTCGGCCGCGGCGGCGACGCGCGCCTGCCACGCCTCGTTGCCGAGCAGCCAGTCGAAGCTCTCGGTCTGGAGGCCCAGCAGGTCGGGGACCTCGAGCGGCTCGAAGATCTTGGCGAAGGAGAGGCGACGCGATGCGGTGCGGTTCGCGATGGCGTCGGCGGACGGAGCAGAAGGGGTGCGCGAGGCAGCCAAGAGGGGTCCTTCCCTGCAGATCGAAAGAACGCTGCACCGGCCGGGCTGGACACGATCACCGCCGCCACGACACCTCGCGGACGCGCACGTACGTCGTCGAGGGGGTCGGGGGTATATGAGATCGGGGGCACAGGACAGCGCAAAGCGTGAGCATACCCCAAGAAGGCGTCGCCACACAACCTCGGGGCGCACTCCCCCGCCCGGGACCGGGCGCTGCGCGCCTCGCCGGTACTCGCACGAGCCTCGTCGCCCGTCCTCCGGCCCGCCGTGCGGGCCCTGAACCTGCTGCTGTCGACCTCGCTGTCCTGCGTCGTCGACCCGCACATGGTGGCACACTCGTGGCCGTTCCGTGAAGCCGGTGCGCCGACGCCGTCGGATCCCGGTCGCCCCAGGACGCCGCGCGACGCCGCGCGACGCCGCGGGCTCGCCCTCCGGGCGCTCCTGGCCGCCCGGCGCCGCCCCCGGGAAACGACGAGGCCCGCACCCCGGGCGGGGTGCGGGCCTCGTGCGGCGTGCGACCGGTCCCGTCAGGACGGGACCGGTGGGATCACTTGAGGGTGACCGTGGCGCCGGCGCCCTCGAGGGCAGCCTTGGCCTTCTCGGCCGTCTCCTTGTTCGCGCCCTCCAGGACCGGCTTCGGGGCACCGTCCACGAGGTCCTTGGCCTCCTTCAGGCCGAGGGACGTGAGCGCGCGCACCTCCTTGATGACCTGGATCTTCTTGTCGCCGGCAGCCTCGAGGATGACGTCGAACTCGTCCTTCTCCTCCTCGGCCGGGGCGTCGCCACCGGCGCCACCCGCGGGGGCGGCGACCGCGACGGCGGCGGGGGCGGCGGCGGTGACCTCGAAGGTCTCCTCGAAGGCCTTCACGAACTCGTTGAGCTCGATGAGGGTGAGGCCCTTGAACTGCTCGATGAGCTCGTCGGTGCTGAGCTTCGCCATGATGGCGTTCCTTTCGGTCGGTGCTCGGCAGCGGCCCGGGGCGGGCCTGCCAGAAGCGGGGTGTTGTGCTTGCGCTGCGTCGATCGCGGGACCGGGCGAGCCCGGTCACGGGATCAGGCGGCAGCGCCCTCCGATTCCTGCTTCTGACGCAGGGCATCGATGACGCGGGCGGCCTGGGCGGTGTTCGCGGTGAAGACGTAGGCAGCCTGGAAGAGCTTGGCCTTCATCGCGCCGGCCGCCTTGGCCAGCAGGACCTCGCGGGACTCGAGGTCCGCGAGCTTCGTGACCTCCGCGGCGGTCAGGGGGCGCCCGTCGAGGACACCGCCCTTGATGACCAGCGCGGGGTTCGCCTTGGCGAAGTCACGCAGACCCTTGGCTGCCTCGACCGGGTCCCCGGTGACGAAGGCGATGGCCGAAGGACCCTGCAGGTCGGCGTCGAGTCCCTCGACACCGGCCTCCTTGGCCGCGATGGCGGTCAGCGTGTTCTTCACCACGGCGTAGGTTGCGTTGCCGCTGAGCGACCGACGCAGCTGCTTGAGCTGCGCGACGGTGAGCCCGCGGTACTCGGTCAGCACGGCAGCGTTCGAGTCGCGGAACTTCTCCGAGATCTCGGCGACTGCGGCTGCCTTGTCCGGCCTCGCCATGGCAATCCTTCCGGTGGTGGTACCACCGGCGTCCGTCCCGGAACGAGAAAGAGCCCCGCGCAGGCGCGGGGCTCGCAGTCGCACGCGCGGCGGGACCGGGCGGACGTCGTCGATTCGCTACCTGCGCTGGCCTCCGCCTCGTGGGCGGGACTTCGGTCCGTCACGTCCTGCAGACGGAGTCTGCGGGCAGCGTCGGACGACCGGCGGTCTTGGGTACACGCTCATCGTACGGGACGACGGCGCGTGCTCCAAACCGCGGCCCGTGCCGTCAGAGCACCAGCGGGCCGAAGCAGACCAGCGGTACCGGCTCGGGCTCGTCGGCGACCGCCCGGGCGAGCGCCGTCCCCGGCATGGCGCCGTCGCGCAGCTCGGCGTGGAGCGACGGCATGACGCGCGCCGCGACGTCGTCGCGCAGCGGGGCCACGCTCGCGATCACCGCGCGGGCGCCGAGCCGCAGCAGGACGCTCGTCAGGCCGAGCGACTCGCCGCCGATGCGCGGCGTCGAGAGCCCCACCTCGCACGCCGACAGCACGACGACCACGCCGTGCAGGTCGGTCCCGTCGAGCTCGTGCGCGAACAGCGGGCCGTCGGCGAGCCGCAGCGACGAGAACAACGGGTTGTCGGTCTCGTGCGTGCCGTGCGCGGCCAGGTGCACGACCCCCGCGGTGCGCAGCCCGTCGACGACGGCCTCGCACGTCGCCTCCTCCCCCGCGAGCGCCTCGGCTCCCTCCCAGACGGACGCGACGAGCTTCGCCTCGGCGCCCGAGAAGCGCAGGCCCGGTCCGGCGACGACGAGCGCCTCGTCCGCCCGGCGCACCGGCTCGCCGACGCGCAGGTCCACCCACGAGTTCGCCCACGTGCGGAGCCCGCGCCGCGAGGGCAGCGAGGCCCACGGCAGCGCGAGCAGCAGGTCGCGCGCGGCGACGTGGAGGTCGCCGCCCGCCTCGAGCGGGACGACGAGCGCGTCGTCGAGCGCGGCCAGCGTCCGGGACAGCGAGCCGACCGCGGCCTCGCGCATGGGGACCGGGATGAGCACGTTCGACAGGACCGCGAAGTCCGCGCGCGCACGGCGCACCTGCTCGGCGACCGCCGCGCGCGACGCGAGGCGCACGAGCCGGGAGCCCCGGGCGCTGACGCGGACGGCGAGCACGTCGTCGCCGTCGAGCATGAGGTCGGCCACGACCGCGTCGGACCCGGCGTCGGCCAGCGTGGCGCGCAGCCGCCGCTCGGACGCGGGGACCGGGGCGGCGGCCCCTCCCCCGTGCTGCCAGGAGCGTCGTCGTGCGTCGTCCTGGAGGCGCCGCGCCGCCTGGAGGTGGTCCTGCCGGCGCGCGAGGCTGGCCGCGTCCGAGGGCGCCCCCAGCGCGCGGGCCGCCTCGACCTCGCGCCGGGCGGCGGCGAGGAGGTCCGCGAGGACCGGGTCCGCGGGCGGGCGCACGCGGCCCGTCCCGGCGAACGCCGCCCGGCCACGCTCGACGGCGTCGAAGATCGTCCCGGGGCGCCGGGTGCGCAGCGCCGCCTCGACGTCGACGTTGCCGAGCCGCACGCCGTGCACCGCGGACGCCGTCACCGCGTCCACGGACCCCAGCCGCGCGCGGTGGTCCGCGAGCGCCGCCTGGCCCCGCCGCACGGCGCGCACGCCGGCACGCCGGTCGCCCGCCACGAACGCGAGCTGCGCGAGGACCGCCTCGTGCTGGAGCCGGACGGGGAGCGGCGCGCGGCCGAGCCGCGGGGGCACGGCCCGCAGGACCTCCTGCGCCCCGCGCACGTCGCCCGCGGACACGAGCCACTCGACGGCGAGGAGCTGCGCGGGGACCTTGATCCCGAGGCCCGAGACGCTGCCCAGGGTCTCGCCGTCGCGCGCGAGGTCGAGCGCCCAGGTCGCGTGCCGGCGGGCGCGCGCCGGGCCCACGGGTGTCGCGCGGTGCTCCGTGAGCGCCGCCTGGAGCTCCGCGACGCGGGCGCGCAGCACCCACGGCCTGTTGCCGAGGCGGTCGAACCGGCGCGACGCCGAGCGGGCGAGGCGCCGCGCCTCGGCGTACCGCCGCAGGCCGAGCACGACGCGCGACCGGACCAGCTCGACCTCCGCGAGGTCGCGCAGCATGCGGTAGCGGGAGAGGTGCTCGCGCGCCTCGCTCAGCGCCTCGTCCGCCTCCGTGAGCAGGCCGGCGTCGAGCAGCACCTGCGCGCGGTCGATGAGCCCGACGGCGGCGTGCCGGTCCGGCGCCTGCGCCGCGGCCTCGTCCATGGCGCGCAGGGCGACCGGCAGGTCGCCGCGCAGGTACTCCGCGTACCCGAGGTTGTGCCGGGCCTTGGACACCAGGAGCTGGTCCCCGAGCGCGGTGGCCCGGTGGACGGCGTCGTCGAGGTCGCGGCTCGCCCCCTCGGCGTCTCCGAGCTCGAGGCGCAGGGAGCCGAGGTTGAGCAGCAGGACGGCCGCGTCGAGGGGGCGCGCGTCGTCGATGACCTCGGCCGCCGTCTCCATCTCGTCCAGCGCGGCGGCGACGTCGCCGGTCCGCAGCCGCAGGAGCCCGCGCTGCGACCGTACGACGAGAGCCAGGTCGCGCCTGGCCAGCGCGGCGCCGCGCGCCTCGACCTCGGCGAGCCGTTCGTAGGCGCCGTCGACGTCGCCCGTCAGCTCGAACTCGGCGAGCGCGAGCCCCAGCAGGGCGCGCGCGGCCAGGTAGGCGTCGTCCCGGCTCGCGCCCTCGCCCACGGCGTCGACGTCCTGGACGATCTGCGCGAACGCGCGGCTCGCGCGCCGGTGCTGGCCGCGCGCGTTCACGGCCTGCGCAGCGGCCAGCCGGGCCTCGAGCACCTCCCGGCCGCTGCGCACCACCGCTCATCACCTCATGCGTCGTCACCCGGGGTCGGGACCAGACCCGTCGCCAGGGTAATGGACGGCCACAGCCAGGCGCAGCGGTCCGGCGCGCCCTGGCCGGGCTGCAGGACGCCCGGGTCCGTCGGGTCGTCGGCGATCCGCTCGAGCAGGGACGCCGCGAGCTCGCCCGCGAGGACGGGCGCCGCGAACGACGTCCCGCTCCACGTCGCGAACCCGCCCTGGAACCCCTCGGGGTCGATCGTGGCGCGGTATCCCGGGCCCCACAGCTCCTGCACGTGGCGCGAGGGCGCGACGGCGCCGTCGATCGTGCGCGGGATCGTGGACACGAGGGCCGCGCCCGGGCGGGTGCACGTGATCCAGGGGCCGTCGTTGCTGAAGAGCGACACCGTCCCGTCGGGGTTCTCCGCACCGACCGTGAGGACCGGCGGCTCGTCGAGGAGCAGCGTCACCCCTTCGAGCGGGACGGGCGGCTCCGCCTTCCTGTTGATCCGCGGGGCGAATGCCGCCGGGTAGGTCGGGCGGGTCTGGCCGTCGTTGCCCGACGACACGACGACGATGACCCCGTACCGGCGCAGCGCGCGGATGAGCGCTCCGAACGGGGCGTCGAAGTCCGCGTCCTCCGGGCGCTCGTGGTAGTACCCGAGAGAGAGCACGAGGACGTCGATCGGCGCGTAGCCGTCGCGACCGGCCAGGCCGAGCACGTGCCACAGGAGCACGCGGCGCAGCGTCCGCAGCAGGTCGCGCTCGGGCACGATGCCCGACCCGCCGTAGAGGCGCGGGGCGAGGATGACGGCGTCCGGGCAGAGCTGGTGCACGAGGCCCGCGATGAACGTCCCGTGGCCCGCGACCGGGTCGAGCGGACCGGTCAGGGGCGAGACGGACACGCCGCCGATCTCCGGGTCCTCGTACGGGTACTCCGTCGGCGGGAGGGTCGACAGCGGCTGACCGAGCAGCTCGGGGTCGCGCACGACGATCGTGCCGCGCGTCTCGAGGTCGTCGTCGAACCACGGGTGCTCGCCGACGCCGGTGTCGAGCACGGCGACGACGGGGCGACGGACGCCGTCGCCCGCGACCCACGGCGTGTCCCCCGCGGGCAGCGCACGGCGCGGCACGGGCCCGATCCAGCTCACGGGCGTGCGGCCGCCCGAGCCCGGCAGGGAGTACTCCGCGGTGCCCGCGAAGGGGTGCGGCTGCGTGTAGGGATGGGGCTGGGTGTACGGGTGCGGCTGCGTGTAGGGATGGGGCTGGGTGTACGGGTGCGGCTGCGTGTACGGGAACGGCTGGGTGTACGGCTGGCCGCCGATGAACGGGGTCGGCGCGACCATGTGGTCGAGCGCGAGCCGCGGGCTGTGCCGGTCGTCCGGGCACAGTCGTCCGCTCAGCTCCTCGACGAGGCGCCAGGCGTCGGGGAGCTCCCCCTGCGTGTCGTCGCGGTAGCGCAGACGCACGGAGTAGCCGAACGTGCGGAGCAGGTCGGTCGTCGTCTCCGGGTCGAGGTCGGCCTCGCGCACGAGCTCGGCGTCGTCGATGCTCTCCTGCTGCACCTCCACGCGAAGGCGGAGGCGCTCGGCCGCGCGCTCGAGCCACCGCAGGGAGCGGTTCCCCTCGCGGTCGAACGGCGACTCGGGGATGAGGATCCGGTCGCCCACGTACCAGGTCGGGTGCGGGGACTGCTGCCCGGCGCGACGCTGCGCGGCGACCGGGTCGATCGTGCGGGTGCGCCACTGGAGCCGGCTCGGCCGGTCACCGAAGAAGCCGGGGTCCGCCGCGGCGGGGGGTTCAGGGGTCTCGCTCACGTGCTCCTCCTCGGGAGATGACGTTCGTCCGGTGCCGCGCGCGTCGTCGTCGACGGGCGGCCGCCCGCGCACCGCTGCGCGGGGAAGGGTTGCTGGTGGTCCTGCGGTCGGTGGGCCGCGGGCGTCGCCCGCGGCCCACCGGGTGCTAGAGCTCGACGACCGGCGTGCTCACGGCACCGCCGGCGCCGTCGGCGCGGCGGACCACGAGGCTCGCCGGGCCGCGGTCGACGGCCTCGAAGACGAAGCGGCCGTCGTCGTCGCTCGTCGTCTCGCTCACCACGCCGGGGCGGTGCAGCTCGACGCGCAGCGCCGTCGCGGGGGCGGCCCAGCCGTCGATGCGGATGCGACCGTCGTCCGTCGGGGACAGCGAGATCATCACCGTGACGGACTCGGACGTGAACGTGATCGTGCGCGCCTCGACCGGCGGCGCGTCGCCGCGCACGGACGTCGCGGGGGCCTGGACGTACTCCAGCTCCATGACCTCGGCCTCGAGCCCGGCGAGCGTGATCGCGAAGAGCGACCGCTCGACGAGGCCGTCCGGGACGGGGTCGATCTCCTCGGCGATCCGCGCGAGGTCGGCCAGGAGGGCGAGGTCGACGGCGTCGAGCGGCTCGTCGGGGCTGTGCGTCGGCTCGGTGCTCATGATACTTCCCACGGTTCCCCCTGGTCGTCGATGATGTCGCGCAGCTTGGCGAGGCAGCGGCCCCGCGTGGAGCCGATGCTCCCGACGGGCATGCCGATGGCGGCCGAGATGGCCTTGTAGTCCGGACGGTCGGCGAGCGACACGAGGTGCAGGAGCTGGCGGCAGCGTTCCGGCAGCCGGTCGAGCGCGGCCCAGAGGGAGCGGTCGCGCTCGTTGCGGAGCACCTCGACGTCCGGCGTCGGGTCGCCCGACGGGAGCTCGGGGACGCCCTCGTCGGTGTCGTCCGGGAGCTCGGTGCGCCGTCGGGCCTCGTCGCGGTGCTTGCGCACGGCCTCCCAGGCTGCGCGCTTGGCCGTGATGAGCAGCCACTTGAGGACGGCGTGCGGCTCCTTGATGGTCATCGCGTTGCGCACGAGCGCGACCCACACCGTCTGGACGAGGTCGTCGGCCTGCTCGCGCTCGACGCCCTGCGCGCGCACCGTGTGCCACAGGAGGGGGGACGCCTCGCGGACGAAGTCCCCGAGCGCCTCCGGGCGGCCGTCGCGGTACTCCAGGAGCGCGAACGCGCCCCGGTCCCCCAGGCTGAGGCCCGGTTCGCCGGTGTCGGCCACCTCGTCGGTCGTTCTGGTCATGGGGCGCACTGTCCTCGGCACGCTCGTCCGGTCAGGCATCAGCGGGGGGTCCCCGGAAGCGCCTGATTCTACGGCCGGGCCGGTGGGGTCGACAACCATCGTCACTGGTCACACCCCTCCCGGCTCGTGCGGTTGCGTCGCATCTCGTCCCTCCGGCACACGGGCGGGAGCGTCTGGTCGGCGCTCCTCCACCCGGACGAGAGGGGCGGACCGCCCGTCTGATACATCGCGGTCGGTTCCGTCCGGACCGGTCCCGGTCCGGGACCCGCACCGGCGGACCCGTCCGGATCGCGCACCGCTCCGAACCCGGGGCGACGCGCGGAGAGGCCGCGCGACCACCGAGCGGAGACCACCATGACCTCGTCCCCGAACCGCCTGCTCGCAGCCGTCTTCGGCACCGTCTACCTGCTGGTCGGCCTCGCCGGCTTCGTCGTGACGTCGGGGGTCGGCTTCGCCGCCACCGAGGGCCGCAACCTCCTGCTGTTCGAGGTGAACCCCCTGCACAACATCGTCCACCTCGGCATCGGGGCGGCGCTGCTGCTCGCGTCGCGCAGCGTCCGGGCCGCGCGCGGCACGAACGTCGCGATCGGCGCGGTGTACCTCCTCGTCGGCGTGGTGGGGCTGTTCCTCGTCGACACCGGCGCCAACATCATCGCGCTCAACGGCGCCGACAACGTGCTGCACCTCGCCAGCGCGCTGCTGCTCCTCGGCGTCGGGCTCGCCGCGGACCGCGAGGACGCGGGCCGCGCCGTCACGGCATGACGACGCCCGTCCCGACCCGCCGCGTCGGCGCCGCGCTCGCGCTGCTCGGCGCCGGGATCGTCGACCTCGGGCTCGTCCGGGGCGCGTTCCCGGCGCCGTCCGGCCTGCTCGCGCTGGCCACCGGGGCCGGGGAGCTCGTCGTCGCGCTCGTGCTCCTCGCCCGCGGACCGCGGCCCGGGCGCCCGACGGCGGTCCCGCGCCTCGGGATCGCCCTGCTCCTCGTCGCGACCGTCGCCGGGGTGGCCGTGCCCGTCGTGTCCGGCGTGCCGCTCTCCGCGGGTGCGGCCGCCGCGGCCGCCCTGCGGGTCGCGTCGGCGTGCGTCCTCGCCCGACCGGCGCGCGTCCCCGCCGACGGCCCGCCGCCGCGCGCCGGGGCGCGGCTCGTCGCGCTCTTCTCGGTGTCCGTCGTGGTCGCCGCCGTCGCGACGTTCGGTCTCGGCGGGACCGACGCCGCGCGGCACGCCGTCCCGCACGGGTCCCACCTGCCCGCCCTGGGGCACCTGCCGGGTCACGGCCAGGCCCACGACGGCGGCCCCGGCACCGCGCCGTGAGGGCCCGACGGCGGCTGCGCCCGGAGCGGCGCCACGCCTCCCGGAGGGTACGAGTTCTCCCGTAACCGCGGGGCCCGAAGTTCCGGGGAATCCCTCATGCCGCGCGGCGGGCACCGGGCCTAGCGTCGGGAGCGACCCCTGCACCCACACCGCGGGTGCGGACCGGCGAGGCGCGACGACGCGCCCCGCACGAGCACGAGGAGCACCTCCGTGAGAACAGTCCTCCCCGGCCGCACGCGCGGCCTCACCGGGCGCGCGCTGCGCGCCCTCGCCTCCGTCGTCGCCGCGGCGACCGTCGTCGCGGGCGGCGCGCTCGCCGCCGCGCCCGCGACCGCCGCGGCGCCGTCCGCCGCCCCCGCCGCTCCCGTGAGCGCCGCCGCGCCGTCGGGCAGCACGCAGTGGCTCACCGGCTACTGGCACAACTTCGACAACGGCTCCGTGACGATGCGCCTGTCCGAGGTCCCCCAGGCGTACAACCTCGTGGCGATCGCGTTCGCGGACAACCTCGCCGGGACCCCCGGCGGCATCACGTTCAACCTCGCGAGCGCGGAGCTCGGCGGCTACACCGAGGCCCAGTTCAAGGCAGACGTCGCGGCCATCCGGGCCCAGGGCCGCAAGGTCGTCATCTCCGTGGGCGGCGAGAAGGGGAACGTCATCGTCTCGAACGCGACCGAGGCGAAGAACTTCGCCGACACCACGTACGCGCTCATGCAGAAGTACGGGTTCGACGGCGTCGACATCGACCTCGAGCACGGCATCAACGCCACGTACATGTCGAGCGCCCTCCACCAGCTCGCGGCGAAGGTCGGTCCGAGCCTGATCCTCACCATGGCGCCGCAGACGATCGACTACCAGGCGACGAGCATGGGGTACTACCAGCTCACGCTCGCGATCAAGGACATCCTCACGATCGTCAACACCCAGTACTACAACTCCGGCTCGATGATGGGCTGCAACCAGCAGGTCTACTCGCAGGGCACGGTCGACTTCCTCACCGCGCTGACCTGCATCCAGCTCGAGATGGGCCTGCGCCCCGACCAGGTGGGCATCGGCGTCCCGGCCGTGCCGCGCGCCGCGGGCGGCGGCTACCAGCCGCTCGCGAACGTCGTCAAGGCCGTCGACTGCCTCGAGGTCGGCACCGGCTGCGGCGCCTTCGAGCCCGCGAAGCCGTACGGCAAGATCGGCGGCGTCATGACCTGGTCGATCAACTGGGACAAGACCAACGGCTACCAGGTCGCGTCCGTGATCGGCGGCCGCCTCGCGAGCGGTCCGACCACGCCCACGGAGCCGACCAACCCCACCGAGCCGACCAACCCCACCAACCCGACGAACCCCACCAACCCCGGGACCTGCACCGCGACCGCGTGGTCGGCCTCCGCCGTCTACACCGGTGGCGCCCGCGTCTCCCACCAGGGCCGCACCTACGAGGCCAAGTGGTGGACCACCAACGAGAACCCCGCGCAGAGCGGGCAGTGGGGCGTCTGGAAGGACCTCGGCGCCTGCTGACCCGGCCGGCGCACCCTCGGGCGACCTGCTGAGACGACGACGGCGCGGCACCCTGGTCGGGTGCCGCGCCGTCGTGCGTGGTGCGGACGGAGGACCGTCCGCGGGGAGGACTGCCGTCAGGCGGCGTCGTCCTCGAGCAGCTTCGTCGTCTTGGACTGGTCCAGCGGGATGCCGGGGCCCATCGTCGTCGTCAGCGTGGCCTTGGTGATGTACCGGCCCTTCGAGGACGACGGCTTGAGACGCAGGACCTCTTCGAGAGCCGCCGCGTAGTTCTCCACGAGCGCCTTCTCGTCGAACGAGACCTTGCCGATGATGAAGTGCAGGTTGCCGTGCTTGTCGACACGGAACTCGATCTTGCCGCCCTTGATGTCCGACACGGCCTTCGCCACGTCCATCGTCACGGTGCCGGTCTTCGGGTTCGGCATGAGACCACGGGGGCCCAGCACCTTGCCCAGACGACCGACCTTGCCCATGAGGTCCGGCGTCGCCACGGCGGCGTCGAAGTCGGTGTACCCACCGGCGACCTTCTCGATCAGGTCGTCGCCGCCGACCTCGTCGGCACCGGCCGCACGGGCCTCCTCCGCCTTCGCCGCGTTCGCGAAGACGATGACGCGGGCGGTCTTGCCCGTGCCGTGGGGGAGGTTGACCGTGCCACGGACCATCTGGTCCGCCTTGCGCGGGTCGACACCGAGGCGGAACGCGACCTCGACGGTCGCGTCGTACTTCACGGTCGACGTCTCCTTGGCGAGACGGATCGCCTCGAGCGGCGCGTAGAGACGCTCGCGGTCGATCTTCTCCTCGGCGTTGCGGTACGCCTTGCTGCGCGTTGCCATCTGCTTCTCCTTCTGCAGTCGTGGTCAGCGGGTCCGCGCGGACCCTGCCACTGCCGCCCACGGTCGTGGACGGACACTTCCGATGTTGCCACGCTCGGCCCGACGCATCGTCTGCTCGGGCCGAGCGCCGCTCACGCTCCGGCAGGACTCGCTGGCGCTCGTCCTACCTCCGCGCTCGCTCTGCTCAGCCCTCGACAGTGATGCCCATCGAGCGGGCCGTGCCGGCGATGATCTTCGACGCGGCGTCGAGGTCGTTCGCGTTGAGGTCCTCGAGCTTGGTCTGGGCGATCTCGCGCACCTGGTCCGCGGTGATCTTCGCGACCTTGGTGGTGTGCGGCGTCGCCGAGCCCTTCTGCACGCCCGCGGCCTTCTTGATGAGCTCCGCCGCCGGCGGGGTCTTCGTCACGAAGGTGAACGAGCGGTCCTCGTAGACCGTGATCTCGACGGGGATGACGTTGCCGCGCTGCGACTCGGTCGCCGCGTTGTAGGCCTTGCAGAACTCCATGATGTTCACACCGTGCTGACCGAGCGCGGGGCCGATCGGCGGCGCGGGCGTCGCCGCACCGGCCTGGATCTGGAGCTTGATGAGGCCGGAGACCTTCTTCTTGGGAGGCATGACTCTTCCCTGGCTTTCTTCTCGTGGGCCGACGCCGTGGGCGATGACCCGGTTGCAGTACTGCGCTCACGCGGGGCGGCTCGGGCCGCCCGCGCGTCAGATCTTGGCGACCTGGTTGAACGACAGCTCGACCGGGGTCTCCCGGCCGAAGATGGAGACGAGGACCTTGAGCTTCTGGTTCTCGACGTTGATCTCGGAGATCGTGGCGGGCAGCGTGTCGAACGGGCCGTCCGTGACGGTGACCGACTCGCCGACCGTGAAGTCGACCTCGACGGGAGCCTTCGCCGCGGCCTGCGCGGGCTTGCCGGCCTCCGGGGCGGGGGTGAGCATCGGCGCGAGCATCGAGAAGACCTCGTCGAGCGTCAGCGGCACCGGCTGGTGGGTGTGCCCGACGAAGCCGGTGACACCGGGCGTGTGGCGTACGGCGCCCCACGACTCGTCGGTGAGGTCCATGCGCACGAGGACGTAGCCGGGGATGCGCACGCGTCGGACGATCTTCTTCTGCGCGTTCTTGATCTCGGCCACCTCCTCCATGGGGACCTCGATCTGGAAGATGTAGTCCTCCATGTTCAGGCTCTGGATACGGTTCTCCAGGTTGGCCTTCACACGGTTCTCGTAGCCCGCGTAGGAGTGGATGACGTACCAGTCGCCCGGCTGCGAGCGCAGCGTGCGCTTGAACTCCGCGACCGGGTCCTCGATGACGTCGCCGTCCTCGTCGGCCGGGCGGACCTCGTCGGCCTCGTCGTCGTCCGACGGCTCGTCGTCGTCCGACGCGTCGTCGGTCTCGTCAGCGGCGTCGTCCGTCGCGTCGTCGTCGGCCTCGTCAGCGGCGTCGAGGGCCTCGTCGGCTCCGTCGACCGCCGGGACGTCCGTGGTCTCGTCGACGTCGTCCTGGGCACCCTCGGGCTGCGTCGGGTCGACGTTCTCCGTCTGGTCCAGCGACTCCTGGGACACGAACGAACCTGCTTTCTCAACGAACTGCTCGAAGACTTCTTCTGGAAGCGCCGACGGCGCCCCGAGAGGCGCCGGCTGCCGTGCTGACCCGGCCTGGCCGGGGAAGGTCGTGCGCTAGCCGAAGACCCACCGGACGGCCTGGCCGATCCCCAGGTCGAGGACGGTCACGAACGCCATGACCACGACCACGAAGACGAGGACCACCGTCGTGTAGGTGATGAGCTCGGACCGCGTCGGCGTGACGACCTTGCGGAGCTCGGCGACCACCTGGCGCACGAACAGGGCGATGCGCGCGAAGACGTTGGGCTTCTTGTCCGCGGACGGACCGCCCTTCTTCTTCACCTCGTCGGCGCGTGCACCGCCTGCGCCCACGGCCTCTGACGGCGATTCGCTCACTCGATCTTCCCCATCGCTCACGTACGGGACCTGCTCGAACCCTCGGTGCGACCCGGTGTCGGGCCGCGCGCGGATCCCGGGAAGGTCCCGCGAGAGCCACGCCGTGCAGGGTAGACAGGACTCGAACCTGCAACCTGCGGTTTTGGAGACCGCTGCGCTACCAATTGCGCCACTACCCTTCGTGCCGACGGCGCCTCGCACGGCCTCGCTCCCCGGACGAAAGTCGTCTCACGGGCGCGGACCAGCGTGGCGGGCGTCAACCACCGAGGGATCACTGTACGCGACGCGGCGCCCCTGGTCGAACCACCGTCCACCGATCGGTGGACACGAGGTCCGGACGAACGGGCGTCGCGGGCCGGGGCCCCGCGCCGACACGCTGGTCCCATGACGACGACACCCCTCCCCGCCGGCCCCCGCGGCGCCGGCTCCGGCCCCGGCGCCGGCGCCGGGCAGAGCGGACCGGCCGTGGACGTGCGCGGCCTGCGCAAGCGCTACGGCCCCAAGCAGGCCGTGGACGGCATCGACCTGCGCGTCGAGCGCGGCGAGATCTTCGCGGTCCTCGGCCCCAACGGCGCCGGGAAGACCACCACGGTCGAGATCCTCGAGGGCTTCCGCCGCCGGGACGCGGGCGAGGTCCGCGTGCTCGGTGAGGACCCCCAGTCCGCGGGCCGCGCCTGGCGCTCGCGCCTCGGCGTCGTCCTCCAGGACTCGCGCGACCAGGCCGAGCTCACGGTCGCCGAGCTCGTCCGGCACTTCGCGACGTTCTACCCGACGCCGCGGGACCCCGACGAGGTGATCGACGCCGTCGGGCTGCGGGAGAAGGCCCGCACGCGCACGCGCCAGCTCTCCGGCGGGCAGCGCCGACGGCTCGACGTCGCGCTGGGGATCGTCGGCCGGCCGGAGCTGCTGTTCCTCGACGAGCCCACGACGGGGTTCGACCCCCAGGCCCGCCGCGCGTTCTGGGCGCTCGTCCGGTCGCTGCGCGAGGACGGCACGACGATCCTGCTCACCACGCACTACCTCGACGAGGCGGCCTACCTGGCCGACCGCGCGGCCGTCGTGCGGTCGGGGCGGGTCGTCGCGCTCGACGCGCCCGACCGTCTCGGGGGCGCGGAGGCGCGCCGCCCCGTCGTGCGGTGGCTCGACGGCGGCACCCGGCGCTCCGAGCGCACGGACTCCCCCACGGCGGTCGTCGCGGCGCTCGCCGCGCGGTACCCCGACGGCGAGGTCCCCGGGCTCGAGGTGACACGCCCGAGCCTCGAGGACGTCTACCTCGAGCTCATCGGCGAGCCGGCCGCGTCGAGCGACCCGGCGCCCGCCCCCGACCGGCCCGGCGCACCCGCCGCGGCCCGCACGCCCGACGACGCGACCGTCGTCGTCCCCGAGGAGGCCCGACCGTGACCGTCGCCCCGACCACGCGCGCACCGCGCGCCGCCCTGCCCGGGCCCGCCCGCCTCGGCGTCGAGCGCACGCGCGCCGAGCTGCGCGGGTTCTTCCGCGAGCGCGACGCGGTCGTCTTCATCTTCACGTACCCGCTCATCATGCTCGCGATCTTCGCGACCGTGTTCGACGGGCAGGACCAGGGCGACGCGGGCTACTCCGTGCCCTTCGCGCAGTACTTCCTGCCGGGGATGATCGCGACGGGCGTCATGCTCACGAGCTTCCAGTCGCTCGCGATCTCGATCGCGGTCGAGCGCGACGACGGCGCGCTCAAGCGCCTGCGCGCGACCCCGCTGCCCGCGTCGGCGTACTTCTACGGCAAGGTGGGCCTGGTCCTCGCGACCTCGATCGTGCAGACGGCGCTCCTGCTGCTCCTCGCGGCCGTCGTGTACGACGTCCCGATGCCCTGGGACATGCCCGACGCCGCGACCCGGCTCACGACGTTCGCGTGGGTGTTCGTGCTCGGGTGCGCCGCGGGCGCCGTGTGCGGGGTCGCGTTCTCGTCGCTGCCGCGCTCGGGCCGGTCCGCGACGGCGGTCGTCACGCCCGTCGTGCTCGTGCTGCAGTTCATCTCCGGGGTCTTCTTCGCGTTCTTCGCGCTGCCCGCGTGGATGCAGACCGTCGCCTCGGTGTTCCCGCTCAAGTGGATGGCGCAGGGCATGCGCTCGGTCTTCCTCCCCGAGCAGGCCGCGGCGCTCGAGCCGTCCGGGTCGTGGCAGCACGGCGCGACCGCTGCTGTACTGGTCGCATGGCTGGTCCTGGGGCTCGTGGTGGGCGCGCGGTCGTTCCGGTGGCGGCGCCGTGACGACGGCTGACCCGCCGTCGCCCGCGGGCGGGCTCCCGGCAGCCGGGGACCGGGCCGGGGGCGAGGACGGGGCCGGGGACGGTGCGGCCACGGCCCAGCTCGACGGCACGTGGGCGCGCGACGTGCGCTGGTGGGACGTGGCGTTCTACGTCATCGTCGTGCTCAGCGCGCTCGCGCTGCTCACCGCGGGCGTCGCCGGCACGGCCCTGCTCGTGTCGCTCGCCGCGCTCGGGACGATCCTCCTGGCCTACCTCGCGTGGGGGCGGCGCGCGGCCCGCACGCGCGCCCAGGTGCCGGCGCACCTCTACCTCGTCGTCGCGATCGCCGGGACGCTCGTCGTCGTCGGGCAGGACGCGCTCGGCACGCTGCTGCTGTTCGCCGTCTTCACGCAGATCTGGATGCTCTCGGAGCACCTCTGGGCGCAGGTCGTGCTGTGCGTCGTGCTCGCGGCGGGCACCGCGCTCGCGCTCGCGTTCGACCCGGCGACGGGGCGCGTCGAGCCCGACGAGCTCGCGAGCGCCGCGCCGCAGATGGGCGTCGCGCTCGCGTTCGCGCTGAGCCTCGGGCTGTGGACGGCGCACACGATGCGGCAGTCGGAGCGGCACGCGCGCCTCGTCGACGCGCTGCGCGCGACGCAGGCCGAGCTCGCGCGCTCGCACCACGAGGCGGGCGTGCTCGCGGAGCGCGAGCGGGTCGCCCAGGAGATCCACGACACGCTCGCCCAGGGGTTCACGAGCGTCGTCATGCTGGCGCAGGCCGCGGGCGCCGACCTGGACCGGGGCGCCCCGGACGCGGCGCGCGAGCGCCTCGCGCTCGTCGAGTCGACGGCGCGCGACAACCTCGCCGAGGCCCGCGCGTTGGTCGCGGCCTCCGCGCCGGCCCCGCTGCAGGGCAGCACGCTCGGGGAGGCGCTGCGCCGCCTCGCGACGCGCTTCACCGAGGAGACGGGGACGCGCACGGAGCTCGCGGCCGACGACGTCCCGGGGCTGTCGAGCGCCGAGGAGGTGGTCCTGCTGCGCTCGGCCCAGGAGGCGCTGACGAACGTGCGGCGCCACGCCGGGGCGGGCGCGGTGCGGGTCGTGCTGCGCCGCGACGCGGACGGGACCCTCCTGGAGGTGTGCGACGACGGTCGCGGGCTGCCCGCCGACGCGGCCGAGGGCTACGGTCTGCGAGGCATGCGCGAGCGCGTCGCCGCGGAGGGCGGCAGCCTCGAGGTCGGGCCCGCGCCGGGCGGGGGCACGCGCGTCGCGGTGCGGCTGCCCGCGACGGGCGTGGGCACGGGCCGGACGGCCCCGACGAGGCGAGGAGCGGTGCGGTGACGAGGACGACGGGCCGGGACGGCGCGGTGCGGGTGCTCGTGGTCGACGACCACCCGGTCGTGCGCTCGGGCATCGTGGGGATGCTGGCCGCCGAGCCCGACCTCGCGGTGGTCGGGGAGGCGGGCGACGGCGCGCAGGCGGTGGAGCTCGCGCGCGAGCTGGCGCCCGACGTCGTCCTCATGGACCTGCGGATGCCCGTGCTCGACGGCGTGGGCGCGACCGCGGCGATCCTCGGTGCACCGGGCCGTGGGCGCAGGGCGGCGGGGCCGCGCGTCGTCGTGCTGACGACCTACGAGACCGACGCCGACATCCTGCGGGCCGTCGAGGCGGGCGCCACCGGCTACCTGCTCAAGGACACGCCGCGCGAGGAGCTCGTCGCGGGCGTGCGCGCCGCGGCGCGGGGGCAGACGGTGCTGGCGCCGAGCGTCGCGACGCGGCTCGTGACGTCGGTGCGCGGGACGGAGCGGCTCACGGACCGGGAGGTCGAGGTGCTGCGGCTCGTGGCCCGCGGGCTGTCGAACGCGGCCGTCGGACGCGAGCTGTTCATCGCCGAGGCGACCGTGAAGACGCACCTGCTGCGGGCCTTCGCCAAGCTCGGCGTGGACGACCGCACCGCCGCCGTGACGGTCGCGATGCAGCGCGGGTTCCTCCCCGGGGCGTGACGCGCGCGGGCGCCGTCGGCACCCCGACCTGCGGCGGGACCTGCGCCGCAGTCGTCCCGCGCCCGACGGCGGGCGCCGGGCGCTCGTGACAGACTCCCGCTGTGCGAGACCTGGCGACGCTCCCGAAGGCCCACCTGCACCTGCACTTCACGGGGTCCATGCGGCCCGACACGTTGCGCGACCTCGCCACGCAGTACGGCGTGCGGCTCCCCCACGCGCTCGTCGACGGCGACCCGCTGCGCCTGCCGCCCACCGAGCGCGGCTGGTTCCGGTTCCAGCGCCTGTACGACGCGGCGCGCGCGTGCGTGCGGTCCGAGGCCGACATGCGGCGCATCGTGCTCGAGGCGGCGCAGGACGACGCCGCGGAGGGGTCGGGGCGACTCGAGATCCAGGTGGACCCGACGTCCTACGCGCCGTTCGTCGGGGGCATCACCCCGGCCGTGGAGATCGTGCTCGACGCCGCCCGGTCCGCGAGCGCCGCGACGGGGACGGAGGTCGCGGTGGTCGTCGCGGCGTCGCGCACGCGGCACCCGCTCGACGCGCGGACCCTCGCGCGGCTCGCGGCGCAGTACGCGGGCGAGGGCGCGGGCGAGGTCGTGGGGTTCGGTCTGAGCAACGACGAGCGGCGCGGGGACACGGCCGAGTTCGCGCGCGCGTTCGCGATCGCGCGACGGGCGGGGCTCGCGTCGGTGCCCCACGGCGGCGAGCTCTTGGGCCCCGGCCACGTGCACGAGGTCGTGCGCGAGCTGGTCCCGGACCGCCTGGGCCACGGGGTGCGGTCGGCGGAGGACCGGCGCGTCCTCGACGACGTGGTGGACCGGGGGATCGCGCTCGAGGTGTGCCCGGCGTCGAACGTCTCGCTCGGCGTCTACGAGGAGGCGGGGCAGGTCCCGCTCGGCGCGCTCGTCGACGCGGGCGCGCAGGTCGCGCTCGGCGCGGACGACCCGCTGCTGTTCGGGTCCCGGCTCGTCGGGCAGTACGAGACGGCGCGGCGCGAGCACGGGTTCTCCGACGCGGAGCTCGCCGACCTCGCGCGGTCGTCGATCCGAGCGAGCCGGGCGTCGTCGGGCACCAAGCGACGGCTGCTCGCGGGCGTGGACGACTGGCTCGCGGCGGGCTGACGCCCGCGTGCGCGCGGGCCGCCGGAGATCGGCGGACCGCCGCGTGGGGTCACGCGCGCGTCGCGACGACGAAGACGCGACGGAACGGCAGGAGCGTGCCTGCGCCGCGCTCCGGGTACGCGTCCCGCAGCGCGGCGGCGTACTGCACGACGAACGCGTCGCGCAGGTCGTCGGGGAGGGCCTGGAGCACCGGACGGGCGCCCGTCGCGGAGACCCAGCGCAGCACGGGGTCCGGGCCGTGGAGCACGTGGAGGTACGTCGTCTCCCAGGCGTCGACGGCCCAGCCGAGCGTGGTCAGCGCGTCCAGGTAGACCTCGGGGTCGTGCGCCGCGGGGCGCTCGACGCCCGCGGCGTGCGTCGCGTACGGGGGTCGGGCGGCGAGCTCGCGCAGGAGCCGGTGGCTCGGCGCGTCGTGGTTGCCGGGGACGGAGAACGCGAGCGCGCCGTCCGGGGCGACGTGGTCGGCGAGCCGGGGAAGCAGGTCGAGGTGGCCGGGCACCCACTGGAGCGTCGCGTTGCTCACGACGACGTCGGCGGGCGCGGGCGGCGCCCACGAGCGCACGTCCGCGAGCTCGTACCGCACCCAGGGGGCGGACGCGTCGCGCCGGGCGGTGGCCACCATGGCCGGCGACGCGTCGATCCCGGTGATCGCGGCGTCGGGCCAGCGTGCGTGCAGGAGCGGGGTCAGGTGGCCGGGGCCGGACCCGAGGTCGACGACCGTGCGCGCGTCGACGGGGACGCGTGCCACGAGGTCGGCCATCGGGCGCGTGCGCTCGTCGGCGTGGCGGAGGTAGAGGGCAGGGTCCCAGTCGCGTGGCATGACGGCTCCGTCCGGTCGCAGTATCTAGACGTCAACAATCTTGACATCAAGATACACACGTCCTCCCGGCTCGTCGCGCGGACTCTCATGTGCGTCTCATCCGGCTCTCCGATACTGGGTCCATGACTCGCCGGACCGTCGCGTGGCTCGTGGGGGCGCTCGTGCTCGTCCTCGCCGGCGCCGCCGCGGCGGGCGCGCTCGCCGCGCGGCCGCAGGACCGCGACGTCGGCGTGGCCGTCGTCGTGACGCCCGCTCCCCCGGCCGCGACCCCGACGACCCCGGCCCCCACGCCCAGCCCGACCGACGACGACGGCGACGACGACGGCGACGGCGACCCGGACGACGACCGCGTCACGCCCGCCCCGCCGTCGAGCGACGACGACCGGGACGACGACTCGGACGACGACTCGGGCGACGACCCCGACGACGACGCGACCGACGACCAGGACGACGATCGCGACGGCCCCGACCGGGGCGACGGGTGAGGCGCCGGGCGCGCGGCGCGGGGCTCACGGTCCGCACCCGGATGCTCGCGGCGTTCCTCGGCCTGTCCGCCCTCGCGCTGCTCCTCGCGGGCGGCGCGGCGTGGTTCCTGCAGCGCGGCCAGCTCGACGCGCGCATCGACGAGAGCCTCGTGCGGAGCGCGAACGAGCTCCGGCGGATCGCGGGCTCCGGCGTGAACCCCGTGACGGGCGAGCCGTTCCGGTCCGCCGAGGACGTCGTCGTCGCGTCGATCCAGCTCACCGTGCCCGCCCAGAACGAGGGCGTGCTCGGGCTGCGCGAGGGTCGCACGCCGCTCGTGTCGCAGCAGGACGTGCGCCTGCGCCTCGAGGAGGACGCCGAGCTCGTCGCCGCGCTGTCGCCGCTCGTGGCGGGCGACCACGTGGTGCTGCGCTCGGTCGGGACGGCGACCGCGGACTACCGCGCGCTCGTCGCACCTGTGCGCGCGACCGGGGCGGACGGCGCCGGGCCCCCCGCGGCGCTCGTCCTCGCCTACGACCGCTCGGCGGAGCACGCCGAGTTCGCCCAGGTCTTCCGCACGTACGCCGTCGTCGCGCTCGGCGCGCTCGTGCTCATCGGCGTCGTCGGCTGGGTCGTGGCCGGCCGGCTCCTGCTCCCGATCCGCACGCTCTCGCGCACCGCGCAGCGCATCGGCGAGACCGACCTCTCCGCGCGGATCCCGGTCACGGGCAACGACGACCTCTCCGACCTGTCCCGCACCGTGAACGGCATGCTCGACCGGCTCGAGGGCGCGTTCGACTCGCAGCGCCGGCTCATCGACGACGTCGGGCACGAGCTGCGCACGCCCCTCACCGTGGTGCGGGGTCACCTCGAGCTCATGGACCCGCACGACGCGACCGACGCGACCGAGACGCGCGACCTCGCGCTCGACGAGCTCGACCGCATGAACCGCCTCGTGGACGACCTCGTGACGCTCGCGACCGCCGGGCGCCCGGACTTCGTGCGCCCCCTCGACACGGACCTCGGACGGCTGCTCGACGACGTCCACGACAAGGTCCGCACGCTCGGCGACCGGCGGTGGCTCGTCGACGCGCGCGCGGACGTCGCGGTGCGGGCCGACGCGCAGCGCCTCACGCAGGCGCTCCTCCAGCTCGCGGCCAACGCGGTGAAGTTCTCGGCGCCCGGGTCGGCCGTCGCGCTCGGCTCGGCCGTGTCCGACGACGGCGCGCGCGTGCGCGTCTGGGTCCGCGACGAAGGCGTCGGGATCGCCCCCGAGCAGCAGGAACGGATCTTCGAGCGGTTCGCGCAGGCCACCACGCCCGGCGCGGCGCACCCCGAGGGCGCCGGGCTGGGGCTCGCGATCGTCGCCGCGATCGCCGACGGCCACGGCGGCCGCGTCCACGTCGCCTCGACGCCCGGCGTCGGGTCGACGTTCACGCTCGACCTGCCGCTCGTGCCGGTCCCCGGGCAGGCCGCCGGGCCGGCCGGCGACGCCGCGGCCCCGTACGGGGCCACCGCGCCGACCGCACCCACGGCGCCGTCCGCCGCGACCCCCGAGCTGCCGCCGGACACGCCGGACGCGCGGCCGAACGACCCCGGGTCGGGCTCCGAGACCCGCACCCGGACCGGCACCGACAACGGCACCCAGAGCAGCACCGAGAACGACACCGACCCCGACGGAAGGACCACCCGGTGAGCCAGATCCTCGTCGCCGAGGACGAGACCCGCATCGCGTCGTTCGTGGCCAAGGGGCTGCGCGCCGCGGGCTACGCGAGCACCACGGTCGCGACGGGCCGCGAGGCGTTCGACCTCGCGAGCAGCGGCGACTTCGCGCTCCTCGTGCTCGACCTCGGCCTGCCGGACCAGGACGGCTTCACCGTGCTGCGCCGGCTGCGGGAGACCGGGAACGCGATCCCCGTCATCATCCTCACGGCGCGCACGTCCGTCACGGACACCGTCGCCGGGCTCGAGGGCGGCGCCGACGACTACATGGCCAAGCCGTTCCGCTTCGAGGAGCTCCTCGCGCGCATCCGGCTCCGACTGCGCAGCGAGCCCGCGGGCGAGGTCACGGTGCTCACGCACGGCGCGCTGAGCCTGGACCTGCGCACGCGGCGGGCCCGGACGTCGGACCGCGAGGTCGACCTCTCCGCGCGCGAGTTCGCGCTCGCCGAGGCGTTCCTGCGCAACCCCGGGCAGGTCCTCAGCCGCGAGCAGCTCCTGTCGCGCGTGTGGGGGTACGACTTCGACCCCGGCTCCAACGTCGTCGACGTGTACGTGCGGTACCTGCGCAACAAGCTCGGCGCGGAGCACTTCGTCACCGTGCGCGGGATGGGCTACCGCCTCGCGGACGCGCCACGGCGCTCCTGAACCGACGACGACGCCCGCCCCGGAGGCCGGGGCGGGCGTCGTGCGGGCGCGGGCGGCGAGGCCCGGGCCCGGTCAGGTCGCGGACTGCGGCGACGGCGGGGTCACCGGGCTGGCCGGCGTGCTCGCCGTCTGCGCGGTGCCCGCGGTGTCGGCCGTCGGGGCGGTGCTCGCGGTGTTCGCCGTCTGGCTCGTCACGGCGGAGGCCGCCTTCGTGGGCGACGCGGACGTGTTCGCGGAGCCCGCGGTGACCGTCGTGATCGACGTCCCGTTCTGGACGTCCGTCGGGCTCGGGGTGGCCGACGCGGTCGCCCCGGCCGTCGCGGCCGTCGCGGCGTCGGACGTCGTCACCTCGACCGACGGGGAGACGACCGCCTCGTCGGGGGCGTCGAGCGCGCCCTGGGCGGCGGCCATCGTGGCCCCGAGACCGACCGCGCCGAGCGCCCCGGTGACGATCCATGCGCTGCGTGCCTTCATGGTGCTTCTCCTTCGTCCGATGGTGCGCACGACCCCTCGGCCGTGCAGGTCTCGAGCCTCCCGCTCACGCGTGAGAGGCCGAGGAGGTCGTCATGAGAGTGCTCTCAGGAACCGGCAGCAGCCCGTCGGCGACCGCGAGCCAGGCCTCCGCGAGCTCGCGCGAGCCCGCGCCCGGCACGAGGGACAGCACGACGCCCGCGGCCCGGGCGCGCAGGCCCGCCGGGTCGACGGCGGTCCCGAACACCGCGAGGCACCGCTCGACGAGCCCGCCCACGCCCCCGTACACGGTCGGCGCGAGCGCGGGCAGGACGGCGAGGTGCCCGACCAGGCACGCGAGGTCGTCCACGCGGTGGCCCGGCCCGAGCGTGTCCACGTCGAGCAGCGCGGCCACGCGCGGCCGGGCCGTCGCCCCCGGGACGTCGACGGCGTCCGCGCCCGCGGCGAGCAGGACGTTCGCCTCGTAGAAGTCGCCGTGCGTCGCGACGACGGGGCCCGGGTCGCGCGTCGCGACCGCGTCCCCGACCGCGCGCGCCACGCGCCGCACCCGCCCGGCGTCGAGCCCGTGGACCGCGAGCGCCGACGTCGCGTAGTGCTCCACGCGCTCCGCCCACGCGGGTCGACGGCGCAGCGTCGTCGCGCGCTCCGGCAGCGCGTCGAGCGCACGGAGCAGCTCGCGCGGGTCGATCGCGTCGGGCTGCGCGGCCGGCCCCGACGCCGCGAGGTGCTGCGCGAGCGACGGGCCGCGCGCCTCCTCGAGGACCACGAGGCCGTCGTCGTCCCGGGCGAGGCACCGCGGGGCGCGCACGGCCCCGTCCTGGAGGAGGTCGTGGCGGCGCGCGAGCGCGCGCGCCCGGCCGGGCCGGACGACCTTGACGTAGAGCGTGCGGGAGGGCGTCCGGACGCGGAGCACCGCGCGCCGCAGCGGCCGGTAGGCGACCATCGCCACGGACTCGACGGACTCGCCCGGGGCGAGCACGCCCGCGTCGTCCAGGCGGCGCGTGAGCCCGGGTGCGTCGCACGCCGCGGCGAGCGCTGGCAGCGCCGGGTCGGCCGGGTGCCGCCACACGTGCACGACGCGCGGCCCGTCCTCCAGGCGCGCGACGCCCGGCCCGACGGCGTCGGGCGGCAGGGGCGCCGTCGTGGCGAGCAGGTACGCGGTCGCGTCGACGGTCGCCACCGCCCCGCCGGGCCGCGCCGGGAGCGTGCGGCGCGCGACGACGTCGTACCCGACGGTGACCTCCGCGCCGGGGCGCGCGTGCACCTGGTGCACGCGCCACGTGCCGAGCGCGGCGCCGTCGGCCCCGAGCGCCGCGTCGAGGAGGCCGCCCGCGTCGGGACCGGTGAGCAGGTCGAGCCAGGCGCGCTGGTCGGGGACGGCGGGGGCGATCGTCATGCGCCCAGGGCACCGTGCGCGCGTGGAACGGGGGTGAGAGCGCGATGAGAGTCCTCTCATCGAGTCTGCACCAGGCCGCCCGGCCACCCTTGACCCGCGGGCGGGTCCGTGGGAATGTATCGATGTGTTGATACAAAGTGTCTCCGAGGAGCCGGACGGGGTCGATCTGTTCTTCCCCGCCGCGTACGACCTGCTGTGGAGCGTCGTCGCCCTCGCCGCGCTCGCGGGCGTCGGCGCCCTCGTCGTGCTCGCCGTGCGCGCGCTGACGCGCGAGCCGGCACCCGCCCTGCACGGGCTCGCGGACGGCGACCCGGTGCGGCGCGCCGCCCGACGGCACGCGACGACCGTCAGCGTCGCCGCGGCGACCGCCGCCGCGCTCGTGGGCGCCGTCCTCGTGCAGGCCGTGGCGACCGCCGTCGGCGGCCTCGCGGAGGGCGTGCTCGTGGGGCTCTCCCCCGCGCTCGTCGGCCTGGCGTTCCTCGGGGCGCACGCCGTCGGCGAGCGCACCTGGCCGCGCCAGCGCACGGCGGTCCGGGCGGCCACGCTGCGCCCGCGCACGGTGTCCGACGTCGCGCCGCGCGGCCTGCGCCGCCTCACCTGGGCCCTCGGTGCCCTCGTGCTCGTGCTCACCGTCGTCGGCGGCCTCACCGCCGGGGCGGACGGGCGGTCCGTGACGCGCGTGCTGGGCGACGTCACGTCCACAGCCGGCCCCTACCCCGGGTGGTTCTACGGCGCGTGGCTCGCCGCCGGCGGGGTGCTGCTCGTGGCCGGCGCGGAGGGCGTGCTCCGGCTGGTCGCGCGCCGCCCCGCCGTCCCGCGCGTCGAGCCCGGGTGGGACCTCGCGCTGCGCCGCGCGTCCGCGCACCGCGTCCTGCGCGGCACCCAGCTCGCGCTCGGGCTCACCGCGGCCGGCACGCTCGCCTACGGTGCGAACGCCGCCGCCCGGGCGGGCTACCCCGGGGCGGTCGTGCTCGTGGTCGTCGCCGTCGTGATCGCCCTCGTGGCGGTCGCCGTCGGCGTGCGTCCCGCGCCCGACCCCGACGCGGAGGTCGCCGCCCCGGCGTCCGCGGGGCACGGGCGTCGCGATGGGTGAGCTGCGCGTCGAGATCGACCTGCGCACCGGCCTCGCCCCGTACGAGCAGATCCGGAGCCAGGTCGTCGCGCACGTCGCGGCCGGGCGGCTGCGCGTCGGGGACCGCCTCCCCACGATCCGCGCGCTCGCGACGGACCTCGGTCTCGCCCCCGGGACGGTGGCCCGCGCCTACCGGGAGCTCGAGGCGGCCGGGGTCGTCACGACGCGTCGCCGGGCCGGGACCGTCGTGGCCGACGGCGTCTCCCCCACGGACGTCGCCGCGCGCCACGCCGCGCACGAGCTCGTGCGCACCGGCCGCGAGGCCGGGCTGTCGGACGACGCGATCGTCGACGTCCTGCGCGGCGCGCTGCTCGACGCGCACCGCCCGGACCGGGGCGCGCCGCACTGACCACCGGCACCGACCGGCACGGACCACCGGCACGGACCACCGGCACAGACCGTGCGTCACGACCGGGTCACGATCCGCCGAGAACCGGCGCCGTCGTCCGACCGGGCGCGGCGGACGGCGCATGATGGACCATCGCGGCGACGCCGCGGCAGACGAAGGGGGACCAGGTGGAGCAGGGAACCGTCCGCTCGACCGTGACCGCACCCGCGCCCGGCGCGCGACCGACGGCGGCACCGCGCCGCCACGGGCCCGTCCGGCGGGCGGTCGCGCGCGCCGTCGTGCCTGCGCTCGCCGCCGCGCTGGCTCTCGCGGGCTGCCAGGCGGGCCTGCCGGACATGGAGCCCGGGCGGACGCCGTCGGCCTCCGAGAGCCCGGCCTCGCCGGAGCCGACGAGCCCGAGCCCGTCCGCGCCCACCACGGCCCCGGAGCCCACCCCCACCGAGACGCCCGAGCCCGAGCCGACGCCCACCGAGACGCCTGAGCCCAGCACGCCGCCGCCCGCCGCCGAGCCCACGCCGGAGCCGACGCCCGAGGCCCCGCCCGAGCCGGTCGAGCTCGCGCGCGGGGCGACCGGCGAGCGGGTGGTCGCCCTCCAGCAGCGCCTCGCCGACCTCGGCTACTTCATCGGCGCGCCCGACGGCGACTTCGGCGGCGGCACCCAGCAGGCCGTGTGGGCCCTGCAGAAGGCGGCGGGCCTCTCGCGCGACGGCGTCGTCGGGCCGGCGACCCAGGCCGCGCTCGACGAGGGTGTCACGCCGCAGCCGCGCAGCGGGTCGGGCAAGGTCGTCGAGATCGACCTCGACCGTCAGCTCCTGCTCGCCGTCGAGGACGGTCGCGTCGTCACGGTGGTCAACGCGTCGTCCGGGAACGGCGAGTCGTACGAGGCGAAGGGGCGCACCTACCGCGCGAGCACGCCGCGCGGCACGTTCCAGGTGGGCCGGCAGGTCGACGGGAACCACTCGTCCAGCCTCGAGCTCGGCGACATGTGGCGCCCCAAGTTCTTCACCGGAGGGATCGCGGTGCACGGCTCGGGGTCGATCCCGCCGTGGCCCGCGTCGCACGGGTGCGTCCGCGTCGCGAACTCGGCGATGAACTGGCTCTGGGACACCTGGCGCGCCGACCCCGGCACCACGGTCCTCGTCTACTGAGCCCCGCGCGTCGGGCGCGTCAGAGCGCGACGCCGACGAGCACCGGCTCCGGCACGAGCTCGACGCCGAACGCCTCGACGACGCCGTCGCGCACCGCGCGCGCGAGCTCGACGACGTCCTCCGCGCTCGCCCCGCCGCGGTTCGTCAGCGCGAGCGTGTGCTTCGTCGACAGCCGCGCGAGGCTCGACGGGCCCTGCACGCCGAACCCCTTGGTGAAGCCCGCGTGCTCGATGAGCCACGCGGCCGACGTCTTCACGAGCGTCGGGTCGATCTCGCCGAGGCTCGGGCCGGTCGTCCGGGTCGGCGTCGCCGTGCGGACCGGGTACCGCGGGGCCTCGGCCGGGAGCAGGTCCGCCTGCTCGGCCGGGACGACGGGGTTCGTGAAGAACGACCCGGCGCTCCAACGGTCGTGGTCGGGCCCCGCCGCGGGGTCGACGTCGGGGCCGACGCCGTCGAGCAGCATGCCCTTGCGCGCGCGCAGAGCGAGCACCGCGGCGCGCACGTCCGCGCTCGGCGCGCGGTCCCCGACCTGGACGCCGAGCGTGCGTGCCAGCTCGGGGTACGCGACCGGCGCCGACAACGACCCGAGCCGCGCCTGGAAGCCCACGTCGAGCACGACGTAGCGGGGCGACGGGTACCAGGGGCCGTCGTCGTCGGACCCGGCGCCGGCGTCCACGTGCATGCTGCGCTTGAGCAGCGACGTCCGGTAGCCGAACGCGAGCTCGCCCAGGGCGAGCGTGCGCACCCGCGAGCGCGCGCGGTCCCAGACCCGCACGGTCGAGACCACGCCCGCGACGTCCTGCCCGTACGCGCCGATGTTCTGGACCGGCGCCGCGCCCACGGTGCCCGGGATGCCCGACAGCGCCTCGACCCCGACCCACTCCTCCGCGACCGCGCGCGCCACGAGCTCGTCCCAGTCCTGGCCCGCCGGGGCGTGGAAGCTCGCGCCCCCGCACGAGTCTTCCGCGTCGACGGTGATCCCGCGCCGCAGGTCGCGCACGACGACGCCGCCGAAACCCTCGTCGCCCACGAGCAGGTTCGAGCCTCCCCCGATCACGAGGAGCGGCTCCCCCGCCTCGTCGGCGGCCCGGACGATCTCCAGCAGCTCCGCCTCGCTGTGCGCCTCGACGTACCGGTCCGCCGGCCCGCCCACGCGCAGCGTCGTCAGCTCGGCGAGCGACGGCGTCCCGACGGCCTCGGGACGCAGCCCCGGGGCGGTCCCGACGATCTCGGGCAGGTCACGGTCCACGGGGGCGGCAGGTTCGCAGGTCACCCGTCCAGCGTAGTTCGGGTTCCCCGTCAGTCGGCGCGCCCCGCGCGGTCCGCGCCCTGGGCGGCCTGCTGGCCCGCGGCACCGGCGGCCGTGGGGAGCGGTCGCGTCGCGCCGACGACGAGCAGGCCGACGACGACGGGCACGGCGATCACGAGGAGCGCCCCGCGGTAGCCGACGTGCTCGGCGAGGAAGCCGATGAGCGGCGGCCCCATGAAGAACGCGGAGTACCCGATCGTCGCGACGACGCTCACGCGCACGGCGGCGCGCGCCGGGTCGTCGGACGCGGCGCTCATCCCCACGGGGAACCCGAGCGCCGCACCCATGCCCCACGCGACGACGCCGACGAGCGCGACCCAGAGGTTCGGGGACAGCGTGAACACGAGCAGGCCGAGCAGCGCGAGCGCGGCGCCCAGGCGCAGGACGGCGACGCGGCCGTAGCGGTCGAGCAGGCCCGTCCCGAGCAGGCGCATCCCGGTCATGGCGGTGAGGAACACGGCGAGGCCGACGGCGCCCATGGCGTCGGACGTGCCGAACCCGTCGACGACGGCGAGGCTCACCCAGTCGTTCGCGGCGCCCTCGGTGAGCGCGGCCGCGAGGACGACGAGGCCGATGAGGAGGGTGCGCGGCTCGGTCCACGCGCTGAGGGCCCCGCGCGCGTCCTTGCCCGTCCCGTGCGACGCCCCGCTCCCGGCCGCGGCGGCGGGGTCGGCGCCGGCGGCGTCCTCGACGGCGTCGGCGACCGCGTGGTCCACCTGGCCCGCGGGGAGGAAGAACCGCACGGACCACAGGACGCCGACGAGGCTCAGCACGACGGCGGCCGTGAGGTGCGCCTGGACCGGCACGTGGAGCGCGGCCATGAGCGCACCGACGCCGGCGCCGGCCATGGTGCCGAACGAGAACCCGGCGTGGAAGCGCGGCATGATCGCCTTGCCGAGCCGCTGCTCGACGGCGGCGCCCTCGAGGTTCATCGCGGCGTCCCACACGCCGGTGCCGATCCCGGCGAGGAACAGACCGACGCGCACGACGACGTCCTCCCCCGTCGCGACGCCCGTGACCGCGGTGACGAGACCGACGACGTTGGTCACGGCGAAGACCGTCACGGCCTTCGAGGCACCGAGCCGCTGGACGACCATCCCGGACAGCGGCAGCGCGAGCAGCGACCCGACCGCCATGAAGAGCAGCAGGAGGCCCATCTGCGCCTCGGTGAAGCCGAGCGAGTCCCGCACCGCGGGCAGGCGGGAGGCCCACGTCGCGAAGTTGAACCCGTTGAGGAAGAAGACCGCGAAGACGGACCAGGTGGCGAGGGCGACGACGCGGCGGTCGGGGCGGGCGGTGGTCACGCGGAGGTCTCCTCGCGGCGGTGCGACGGGCGGGTGCGGGGGCGGCGGGACGCGGCCCGGTGGGCGGTGGCGGAGGACCCCGCGCGGACGCTGCGCCACGGGCGGCGACGACGGGCGCCGTCGGCCAGGGCGGGGCCGCCCACGGCGTCCGGGGCGTGCGCGCCGGGGGTCAGGACGTCCACCGGACCATCCTGCACCGCGACGGGTGCGGCGTCGTCGGTGCCGCACGCCGGGCGCGCCGCACGGGCGGCGGCGGTGCCCAGGGGTGCGACCTGGCGCGCGAGGAGGACGCTGAGGACCATCGCGGCGACGATGAGGACGAGCGCGTGGCGCGCGCCCATCGCCTCGGCGGCGAGACCGAGGAGCGGCGGGGCGGCGAGCGACGCCATCGAGGAGAACGCCGACACGACCGAGACACGGCTCGCGGCCCGCAGGGGCTCGTCGGACGCCGCGGCGATCCCGACGGGCACCGCGAGCGCGGCGCCGAAGCCCCACAGGACGACCCCGACGGCCGCGAGCGGGAGCGTCGGCGCGAACCCGAACAGCACGAGACCGGCGATCGACGCCACGCCCGACGCGCGGAGCACGGTGACGCGGCCGAACCGGTCGATGAGGCGCGTGCCCGCGAGGCGCATCACGGTCATGGCGGCGACGAACGTGCCGAAGACGACCGCGCCGACGGCCTCGGTCTGGGCGAACCCGTCCACGACGGCGAGGGACAGCCAGTCGTTGGCGGAGCCCTCGGAGAGCGCGGCCGAGAGGATGACGAGCCCGATGAGCAGCGTGCGCGGCTCGCGCCATGCCGACAGCGCGGCGCCGAGCCGGGCACCGCGCCGGGCGAGGCGCGCGCGCAGGCCCGCCGTCTCGACGTCGACGACGGCGTCGCCGAGCGCGTCGACCGGGGCCGGCGCCGCTGTGCCGGGCGCGGGGGTCCGCGTCGGGAGGGTGTCGTGGACCGTGGCGGGGATCGCGGCGAGCCGCCACACGGTGGCCACGACCCCGGTCGCGACGAACTGCACGACGACGGGCACCTCGGCGTGCGCGCACGCCGCGCCGACCAGCGAGCCGACGACGGCGCCGACGGAGAACGCGGCGTGGAACTGGGGCAGGATCGTGCGCCCGACGCGCCGCTCGATGCCCGCGCTCTCCACGTTCATCGGCACGTTGCCGAGCGAGAACGCCATGCCGTTGACGAAGATGCCCGCGGCGAGGAGCGCGACCGACCCGGTGGCGGGACCGAGCCCGAGCAGGAGGAACGCGACGCCGAACAGGCCCGCCGAGACGGCGAACGCGACCCGGCCGCCGAACCGCGTGACGAAGGGTCCGGCCGCGGTGACCGTGAGGAGCGCCCCGACGGCGCCCGCGAGGAGCACGACGCCCAGGTCTGCGGGGCCGAGGCCGAGTGCGTCGCGCACGGAGGGGAGGCGCGCGAGCCAGCTCGACATCATGACGCCGTTGAGCGCGAACACCCCGAGGAGCACCCAGCGGGCCCTGGCCAGGGCGCGGGCGTCGGACCCGGGGCCGGACGGGAACTGCGCAGCACCTCCTCGAATCGATTCGATCCGACGGACGAGAGTGCGCTTCGAATCGATTCGAGGCATGGTCACCAGTGTGCGGGTACGCTGGCCGCGCGTCAATCGAGAATCCCGCGCCCGCGGGAGGCAGGGAGCGTGATGAGCGACACCCCCGGGAACCGGGAGCCCGCGGCGCCCGCCGCGCCGGCTCACCGGCCCACGCTCGCCAAGGTCGCCGAGCTCGCGGGGGTCTCCGTCTCGACGGCGTCGCTCGCGTTCTCCGGCGCCGGGCCGATCACCCCGGAGACCCGCGCGCGCGTGCTCGACGCCGCGAAGGAGCTCGGGTACACCGGACCGAACCCGCTGGGCCGCCAGCTCCGCTCCGGCCGGTCGGGCGTCGTCGGGGTCGTCGTCGGCGACCAGCTCCGCCGCGCGTTCCGCGACCCGGTCGCCGTCCAGGTGCTCGACGGCCTCGTCTCGACCCTGGGCGAGAACGGCCTCGGCGTGCTGCTCATCCCCGGCATCCCGTCCGACGACCCCGCACGCGCCGTCGACCCGCTCGTCGAGAGCGCGGCCATGGACGTCGCGGTGCTCGTGTGGGGCGTCGGTACGGACGACGCGACGCTCGCCGCGCTCCAGCGGCGCGGCGTGCCCGTCGTCGTCGGCGAGGGCCGCCCCGTCGAGGGCGCCCCGCTCGTCCTCATCCACGACCGCGCGGGCACCGCGGACGCCGTGCGGCACCTGGTCGAGCTCGGGCACACGCGCATCGCCGAGGTCTCGCTCCCCCTCGACACGTCCGACCGCAGCGGACCGCTCGACGCCGCGCGGCTCGCCCAGGTGGACCGCACCCCGACAGCCAACCGCCTCGCGGGCGTGCGCGACGTCGTCGAGCCGGTCGCGAGCTGGGAGACCGAGGCCTCGCTCGTCGAGCACGGCCGGTCCGCCACGCTCGCCCTGCTCGGCCGCACCGCGGCCGACGGGACGACCGAGCCGGCCGACCCCGCGACCCGGCCGACCGCCGTCATCGCCCACTCCGACCTCCTCGCGGCGGGCGCGCTGCTCGCCGCGCGCGAGCTCGGGCTGCGCGTGCCCGACGACGTCTCGGTCGCGGGGTTCGACGGGCTCGACCTCCCGTGGCTGGCCCCCGACGTGCTGACGAGCGTGCACCAGCCGCTCGCGCGCAAGGGCGCCGAGCTCGGGCTGGCCGTCATCCGCCAGCTCGCGGGCGAGGCGCCCACCACGGTCGAGCTCGACGTCGAGCTCGTGGTGGGGACGACGACGGGCGCCGCCCCCACCACCTGAGCGCCCGCGTCAGCCCAGCCGGCCCGGCTGGAGCGGGTTCGCGCGCGCCGCGGCGAGCAGGTACCACGACGTCGCGCCGACGTGCTGGACCTGGAAGTACCCGAACCCGAACCCCGAGTCGAGCAGGCTCGACGCCGCGACGACGCCCGCGCGCTCGGGCAGCGGCGCGCCCCCGATCGTCTGACCGGCGCCGACGCCCTCCTGCACGCCCTGGACCTCGCGCAGCAGGCCCTCGGCGCGGACCCGGTCGTCGTCCCGCTCGCAGCCCCGGCGTCCCCGCCGCCGGTCGTGACGACTCCCCCGCCCGCGTGCCCCGCGGTCCGCGAGCGCCGACGCGAGCTGCGCCGTCCCCTCCAGCCACACGCCCTGCGGGTGCACCGGCAGGTCGTTGTACGAGGCCGTCGACGTGAGGCTCGCGCTCGAGAACGTCACGCCCTCGACGACCGTGCCCGCCGGGAGCTGCGACACCCCCTCGCCCGCGACGTCGCGCGCGGCCAGCGCGTCGTCCGCCCAGTCCAGGGCACGGGCGTAGCGCCGCTCGCGCAGCGCGAGCCACCCCCACGTCTGCGGGTCGAGCGGGAGCGGGTCCCGGTTGATCTCGGTGCCGTCGTTCGTGCCGGTGTAGAGGTAGCCGCCGTCGGGCTCCCACATGCGGTCGACGAACGCGCGCGCGTGCTCGGCCGCACGGCTCCAGCGCCGGTCGCGCGTCACGGACCCGAGCTGGCGGAAGAACGCGACGCAGTCGACGTTGTGCTCGGTCGAGCCGTTGGGGATCGGGACGTTCGCGCCGTCCACGCCGAACGAGAACCCGCCGAGGGGCGCCTGCGACCACGTGTTCGCGACGATCCACTCGCCGATCCGCCGGGCGGCGTCGAGGTAGCGTCGCTCGCGCGTCACGGCGTGCAGGTGCAGCAGGGCGATGCCCGGCCAGGCCATGTCCCCGACCGCCGTCCCGAGGAAGCCGAACTGCCACCCGACGTTCGCCGTCCCGTCGGGGAGCACGAGCCCGTGCTCCTGCGGCGTGCCGTCGTAGAAGGTGTAGGGACCGACGTTGTACGCCTGCCGGAGCCGGCCGTCGTCGTGGTCGGGGTCGTGCTCGAGCGCGAACACGAGCCCGTCGCCGAGCGCCCGCGCGCGGTCGAGGTGGCGTCGCCCGGCGGTGAGCGTCGCGAGGATCGCGAGGGCGTTGTCGTAGACGAACGCGGTGGAGAACAGCCCGAGCTGGTCCGCGTAGGACTGCGCGAGCCGCGGGCCGGGGTTCACCTCCGGGTAGGCGTCGGTCGCCGCGGCGAGGAAGCCGTGGGCGCGCCGGACCGACGCCGCGCGGCCCCGCGCCGGGACGCCGGGCGCACCCCGCCCGAGATCGCCTGCGGCGGGCAGCGGACCGGTGCTCGTCGCCGCGGCCGGGGCGGCCGTCAGCCCCGCGAGCGCGAGCGCGCCACCGAGGGCGAGGACGGTGCGTCGGTCGACGCCGCGAGCGGGACCGGGGTCGTGCGCGGTGAGGTCGGGCCGTCCAGAGCGGCCGCCGTGCTGGGTCATGAGCGTCTCCTTCGACGTCGTGAGTGGCGCGACCCACCATAGTGGGAGCGCTCTCACGGCGAAAGGGGTCCCACGCGGGTCAGGCGCGGGTTCCAGCCCGCCTCCCTGGCTGCGGCTCATGCCCGGACAGGAGATGTGGTTCGCCCGGAGCGGGTGGGACGCGGGACGACGACGAGGGCGCCGCACCCGGCCGGGTGCGGCGCCCTCGTGGCGTCAGGAGCGCATGGTCGCCCAGGGCGACCGCAGGTCAGAGGCGGACGACAGCCTGCGTCTTGCCGAGCACGCGTGCGCCCTCGAAGATGACCGTGAGGTCGACACGGACGGTGCCCGCCTCGGCGTCGATCGCGCCGACGGTGCCCGTCACCTCGAGCGTCGCGACGCCCGGGTTCGGCACGGGCACAGGGCGCGTGAACCGGGTCTGGTAGTCGACGACCGCGCCCGGGTCGCCGGCCCAGTCCTCCACCAGCGCGACGGCGGCACCCATGGTGAACATGCCGTGCGCGATGACGCCCGGCAGGCCGACCTCGGCCGCGAACGCGTCGTTCCAGTGGATGGGGTTGAAGTCGCCGCTCGCACCGGCGTACCGCACGAGGCGGGCGCGGTCGACCTCGACCGTGCGCGTGCCGATCACGTCGCCGACGGCGAGGTCGGCGAGGACGGGACGGGTGACGCCGGTGCTCATGCGCCCTCCCCGCGGACGGCGAGGGTCGAGGTGACGGTCGCGACGGGCTCGGTGCCGCCGTCGGACAGGGCCGCGATCTCGCAGCGCGTGGTGACCATCGCGAGGCCGGCTCGCTCGACGATCGAGTCCACGTGCAGCACGGTCACGAGCTCGTCGCCCGCGACGATCGGCCGGTGGTGCGTGAAGCGCTCGTCCGCGTGGACGACGCGCGAGAAGTCGATGCCCGCCTCCGGGTCCTCGATGAGCTGCCCCTCCGCCCGCTGGGCGACGACGACCGCGAAGGTCGGAGGTGCGACGAGGTCCGGATAGCCAGCACCCCGCGCCGCCACGAGGTCGTGGTGCACGGGGTGGGTGGCGCCGACGGCGCCCGCGAACTCGCGCAGCTTCTCGCGCCCCACCGAGTACGGCGCGTTGGCGGGGTACTCGCGGCCAACGTAGGCCAGGTTGACGCTCACTGCGGGTCGCGGGTGCGGAGCCGGAGGCTCAGCGGGTCTCGCGGTGCGCGGTGTGCTTGCCGCAGCGCGGGCAGAACTTCGCGAGCTCCAGGCGGTCCGGGTCGTTGCGACGGTTCTTCTTCGTGATGTAGTTGCGCTCCTTGCAGTCCACGCAGGCCAGCGTGATCTTGGGGCGAACGTCAGCGCTCTTGCTTGCCACGGTAGTGAGCCACCTCTCGCGCCTCCGGAGGGCGCATGTGCTGTGCAGGTCGCACGACGCCGGCCGCCGTACGAGGTTGTCGAAAGTGGTAGCGGAGGCGGGGATCGAACCCGCGACCTCACGATTATGAGTCGTGCGCTCTAACCATCTGAGCTACCCCGCCGCGTGACTGAACGCGAGGTCGCCTTGCAGTATTCCAGCAAGACGACCCCGCGTCACCACAGAGCCCCGAAAGGGAATCGAACCCTTGACCTTCTCCTTACCATGGAGACGCTCTGCCGACTGAGCTATCGGGGCAGCGCGGAAAACTCTACACGGAACATGGCGCCGAGAGAAATCGGCGTCGTTCCGCCGTTTCCGGGCCGTCGGACCGTGCCCGGGACGCGCTCGCGGGGCACGCCCCACGCACCGGACCGGCACGACGACGGGGCGCCACCCGTGGGTGACGCCCCGTCGCTCCGGTGGCAGGTGAGGGATTCGAACCCCCGAAGGCTGAGCCGTCTGATTTACAGTCAGATCCCTTTGGCCGCTCGGGCAACCTGCCGTGTGGAGTTGTCGCTCGCCGGTGGTCGCTGCACCAGGTGCAGCCCCTGCCGTGCGGGCGAGCCAACGATACAGCCCGAGCGGACCAGGTGCGAAATCCGCGTGTGGGCGCCCCTCCGTACAGTGGTGCGGTGACCCACCCCTCCCCCGCGCCGGACCACCTCCCCGGCACCGGGACGCCCGCGCCCCCCGACGCCCCGTCCGTCCCCGCCGCACCGTCCGACGCCTCGGCACCCGCGCCGTCGGGCACGGACCGCGGCGCACCCGCCCCGACGGACCGCTGGGGCCTGCTGCTCGGTGCCGGCGCGTTCTTCCTCTGGGGCGCGATGCCCCTGTACTTCCCGCTCCTGGAGCCGGCCGCACCGCTCGAGATCATCGCCCACCGCGTCGTGTGGAGCCTGCTCTTCTGTCTCGTGCTGCTCGCCGCGACACGCCAGCTCGGGGGCTTCGTCGCCGCCCTCCGGTCGCCCCAGACGCTCGGGACGCTCGCCGTCGCCGCCGTCCTCATCGTGACGAACTGGACGGTCTACGTGTACGGCGTCCTCTCCGGCCACGTGCTGGACGCCGCGCTCGGGTACTTCATCAACCCGCTCGTCACCGTGCTCCTCGCCGTGGCGGTCCTGCGCGAGCGGCTGCGGCCCGCGCAGTGGGTCGCGGTCGGCGTCGGCGCGGCCGCCGTCGTCGTCATCAGCACCGGTGCCGGCGGCCTGCCGTGGATCGCGCTCGTCCTCGCCGGCTCGTTCGGCCTCTACGGCCTGGTGAAGAACCGCGTGGGCCGCACCGTCGAGGCGCTCCCGGGGCTCGCCGTCGAGACGGCGGTGCTCACGCCCGTCGCGCTCGTCTACCTCGGGTGGCTGGGCGCCACGGGAGCCGGCACGTTCGGCACCGAGGGCGTCGGGCACGCGCTGCTGCTCGCCTCCGCCGGGATCGTCACGGCCCTGCCGCTGCTGCTGTTCAGCGCGGCCGCCCGGCGGCTGCCGCTGAGCGTCGTCGGCCTCCTGCAGTACCTGGGCCCCGCGCTGCAGTTCCTGTTCGGCCTGCTCGTGTTCCACGAGCCCATGTCGCCGACGCGGTGGGCGGGCTTCGGGCTCGTCTGGCTCGCGCTCGTCGTGCTGTCGGTCGACGGCCTGCGCACCGCCCGGGCGACGCGCCTCGCGGCCCGTCGCTGAGCACGCTCGACTACGGTGGGACCCAGCACCGTTCCCGGCCCGAGAGAGGACCACCCATGGCCGACTCGTCGTTCGACATCGTCAGCAAGGTCGACCGCCAGGAGGTCGACAACGCGCTGAACCAGGCCGCCAAGGAGGTCTCGCAGCGCTACGACTTCCGCAACGTCGGCGCCTCCATCGCCTGGAGCGGCGAGACGATCGTCATGGTCGCCAACTCGGCCGAGCGCGTGCTCGCGATCCTCGACGTGTTCGAGACCAAGCTCATCAAGCGCGGCATCTCGCTCAAGTCCCTCGACACGGGCGACAAGGCGCCCAAGGCGTCGGGCAAGGAGTACCGCCTCGTCGCGACCCTCAAGGAGGGCCTGTCGAGCGAGAACGCGAAGAAGATCACCAAGATCATCCGCGACGAGGGCCCCAAGGCCGTGAAGACCCAGATCACGGGCGACGAGGTGCGCGTGACGAGCAAGTCGCGCGACGACCTCCAGACCGTCATCGCGCTGCTCAAGGGCGCCGACCTCGACGTCGCGCTGCAGTTCGTCAACTACCGGTAGCTCGCCATGACCCTGCCCGGCGGCGGCCCGCGCCCGGTCGCGCCGGGCCGTCCCGCCGCGTCGTCGAGCGGGCTCCCGCGCGTCGTCGCGACGGACCTCGACGGCACGCTCCTGCGTTCCGACGGCACCGTCTCGGAGCGCACCCGCTCGGCCCTGCGCGCGGCCGAGCACGCGGGCGTCGAGGTGGTGTTCGTCACCGCCCGGCCGCCGCGCTGGCTCGGCGCGCTGGCCGACGTCGTGGGCGGGCACGGGCACGTCATCTGCCTCGGCGGGGCCGCCGTCTGGGACCTCGCGACCGCGAGCCCGCTCGACGTGGTCGGGTTCGCGGACGGCCACGCGGCAGCGCTCGTCGCGGACCTGCGCACCGCCGTCCCGGGTATCGCCCTCGCGTTCGAGCGCGTCGACGGCCCCACGTTCGACCCGGGCTTCCGCTCCACGCCGGACGACGACGCCGACGTCGTCGCCGTGGTCGAGACGACGCTCGGCCCCGGCGCCGCGCCGGGCGGCGCGACGCGGCAGCCGGTCGGCAAGATCCTCGCGCGCGACCCCGCCGTGCCCGTCGAGGACTCCCCCGCGACGCAGCCGGTCGTCGTCGCGGACGGGCAGACGACGGCGCAGGAGACGTTCTTCGCGCGCGTGCGCGCCGCCGTCGGGGACCGCGCCCACCTCGCCTACTCCGGCGCGGCGGGGCTCGCCGAGCTGCTCGCCCCCACGGTCACCAAGGACGCCGCGCTCGCGCGCTGGTGCGCGCGCCTGGGCGTCGATCCGCGCGACGTCTGGGCGTTCGGCGACATGCCCAACGACCTGCCCATGCTGCGCTGGGCGGGGCGCTCGTTCGCCGTCGCGAACGCGCACCCCGACGTGCTCGCGGCGGCGACCGACCGCACGGGCTCGAACGACGACGACGGCGTCGCGCGCGTCCTGCTCGACGCCGTCGAGGCCCTGCGCCGCGCGCCGAGGAGGACGTCGACGGCCCGCTGAGCACGGCCACCGGGCTCCAGGCCCCGCACTCCGGTGCGCGCCGGTCAGTGGTAGGTGATGCCGCCGTAGCCCGGGCCGTGGCCGGCCATCGCCTCGAGGCGCTTGATGCGCTCCGCCATCGGCGGGTGGGTCGCGAACATCTTGCCGACGCCCGCGCCGCGGAACGGGTTGGCGATCATGAGGTGCGAGACGTCGACGAGGTCGCGGTTCTGGGGCAGCGGGGCGCGCTGCGTCCCGGCGTCGAGCTTGCGCAGCGCGGACGCGAGCGCGAGGGGGTCGCCGGTGAGCTTCGCGCCGTCCTCGTCCGCGTCGTACTCGCGCGTGCGCGAGATCGCGAGCTGCACGAGCATCGCCGCGATCGGCGCCAGGACCACCATGGCGATCGCCGCGAGCGGGTTGCCGCCGCGGTCGCGGTCGCCGCCGAAGATCAGCAGGAACTGCGCGAGCGACGTGATGACCCCGGCGAGAGCGCCCGCGACCGACGACGTGAGGATGTCGCGGTTGTACACGTGCATGAGCTCGTGCCCGAGGACACCGCGCAGCTCGCGCTCGTCGAGGAGGCGCAGGATGCCCTCGGTGCAGCACACGGCCGCGTTCTTCGGGTTGCGACCCGTCGCGAACGCGTTGGGCGCCTGGGTGGGCGAGACGTACAGGCGCGGCATCGGCTGGCGCGCCTCGGTCGAGAGCTCGCGCACGATGCGGTACATGGCGGGCTGCTCGAGCTCGCTCACCGGGCGCGCGTGCATCGCGCGGATGGCGATCTTGTCGGAGTTCCAGTAGCCGTAGAACGTCGTGACGAGGCCGATGCCGACGAACACCCACAGCAGGTTCGCGCGCGCGCCGAACAGGGCCCACAGGCCCAGGACGATGGCCCACATGACGCCGAACAGGCCTGCCGTCTTGAGACCGTTGAAGTGCTGACGCCCCACGCTGTGCTCCCTTCCGCGCCCCGGGCCCGCCCGCGCGGTGTGCCGGGCGCCCGACGGGCGCCGACCCTGCCGACGCCCACCTGGATGAACGCCCGAGGCGACCGTCCCGTTCCCGGGCGGGGCGACGGCGTCGGACACCGGGGCGACGGCGACCCCTGGAGGGCCCAGGGACGACGACGGCGCCCCACCCGGGTGCGGGTGGGGCGCCGTCGGGCGTGCGGCCGGGGCCGGGTCAGCCGGCCTGCGACTGTCCGCGCGCGACACGGATCATGTCCTCGCGCGGCACGACCTTGATGCGCTCGCGCCCGTGCGGCTCGCCGAGCGAGCGCTCGTAGGCGTCCAGGAGCTCCCAGCCCGACCACTCGATCGGGTCGACGCCGCGCTCGCGCAGGAAGTCCAGGACGGCCTCGGGCTCGCCGAGCGGCGCGACGCGGCCCGCCGTGAGGTCGGCCGCCGCGACGTCGCCGCCGTCACCCGCGCCCGTGACGTCCTCGACGAGGTGCCGGACGGTCTCGGACGCGTCGGACTTCGTGTGCCCGATGAGGCCCACGGGGCCGCGCTTGATCCATCCCGTCGCGTAGACGCCGGGGAGGTGCTCGCCGTCGATGTCGACGACGCGGCCCTCGCGGTTGGGGATGACGCCCTTGAGCTCGTCGAAGGGGATCTCCGGGAGCGGCGAGCCGAAGTAGCCGACCGCGCGGTACACGGCCTGGACGGGCCACTCGTGGAACTCGCCGGTCCCGGAGACCGTGCCGTCGCCGTTGAGGCGCGTGCGCTCGGTCCGCAGCGCCTCGACCTTGCCGTCGCCGAGGACGGCCGACGGCGCGTGGAGGAAGTGCAGGTGCAGACGGCGCGACGCCGTGTTCTCGCTCGGGTCCTTGAGCGTCCAGTCGGTGAGGGTCTTGACGACCTGCTTCGTCTGGTTCGAGGAGCTGATGGCGGCCATCGAGCCCTCGTCGAACTCGAAGTCCTCGGGGTAGACGATGACGTCGACGTCCGGGACGTGGCCCAGCTCGCGCAGCTCGAGCGGCGAGAACTTGGCCTGCGCCGGGCCGCGGCGGGCGAAGACGTGCACGTCGGTGACCGGCGACGCCTTGAGCGCCTCGTAGACGTTCTGCGGGACCTCGGTCGGCAGCAGGTCGTCCGCGTGCTTCGCGAGCACGCGGGCGACGTCGAGCGCGACGTTACCAGCACCGAGGACCGCGACCTGCTCGGCCTCGAGCGGCCACGTGCGCGGGACGTCGGGGTGGCCGTCGTACCAGGACACGAAGTCCGCCGCGCCGTAGGAGCCCGGGAGGTCGATGCCCTCGATCGGGAGCGCCGCGTCGCGGATCGAGCCGGTCGAGAAGATCACCGCGTCGTAGTACTGGCGCAGGTCGTCCAGCTTGAGGTCGACGCCGTAGTCCACGTTCGCGAGCAGGCGGATGTCGCCGCGGCTCAGCACCTTGTGGAGCGCGACGATGATCTGCTTGATGCGCGGGTGGTCCGGCGCGACGCCGTAGCGCACGAGGCCGAACGGCGCGGGCAGGCGCTCGAACAGGTCGATGCTCACGTCGAGGTCGGTCTTGGACAGGATGTCCGCGGCGTAGATCCCGGCGGGACCAGCGCCGACGATCGCGACGCGCAGTGGACGGATGCTGCTCACAGGACAGGGCGCCTTCCGGTCGAGGACGGGGGTCTCTCCCGCGCGGCCGACGGGCCGTTCCGCGTCGACCGGTGGGTACCGGCCGCAGGAGACCTCTCGATTGTACGACTGGGGTGAGGGTTGCCTCACTCGGGCCCTCTCCTCCGTGACCAGCCTGACACCGGTCTCGCCTGCTGGATACCCCGTCTTGCGGTCCGGGCGAATGTAACGCCGGGGGTCAGCGGTCGACGCGGAGGCTCTCCTGGACCGCGCGGATCTCCGCCGCGGCCCACGGGTGCTGGGTCAGCGTGCACGTCCCGGTCGTCTGCACGAGGTCGGCCACGGGGCCGCGCGGGACCACGACCGTGCGCACCGCCTGCACGAGGACAATGCCCCCGCCCCCCTTGAACGACGCCTCCAACCAGCGCCCCGGCAGGCCGTCGACGTCCACCTCGCCGCCGTCGAGCTCGCGCAGGCGCGGCATCGGCCGGAGCTTGCGGAGCACCTCGGCGTGCGCGTCGTCGAGCGTCTGCTCCGCCCGGATCCGCGACACCGTGACGATGACGTTCGGGTTGAACTCCCCCGGGTCGACCTCGCGGCCGAGCGCGAGCGGCAGGCCCACGTGCGGGAGCGGGACCCACCTCTCCGGCGCGACCACGCGCACCCCTACGGGCGCGGGGAAGTCGTCGCTCGGGTAGCGCAGCTCGGTCATGCGTCAGGTCCTCTCGTCGGGGGCGGGCGCCACGGGGCGCGTCAGCAGTCTCGCACCCGACGCCGGACGCGTGTACGCCGAGGGCGCGGGACCCTCTCGGGGTCCCGCGCCCTCGGCGGAGCTCAGCCGGATCAGCTGTTCGAAGCCTGCTCCTGCTGCTGCGCGTTCTGCGTGGCCTTCTGGCCCGCGTCCGTCAGCGTCTGCGCGACGTTGTTCAGCTGCGTCTGCGCGGCCGGCCAGTCGCTGCCCTTGAACTGCTGGGCGTCGGGGCCCTCCCACGGCACGCTCTGGATCTGGGAGTTCAGGTTCTGCATCGTCGTCCGGATCTCGTCCGCCTTCTGCTGCAGCGTCTGACCGAGCCCACGGAGCTCCTCGACGTTCGCGCCCCACATGCCACCAGCCATGGTGTTCTCCTTCTGTGTCTCGACCCCCACCCTGCGTGGACGTCGTCCCGTTGTCGATGGCAGTACTCAACCATCGGCCCACGAGCGCCGTCGATGGGGAGGTGTCCCCATGAGGTGCCCGTGGTCGTCACGTCGCTACCGCGGGAGCGCGACGTGCAGCTTGCGCGCCCTGCCCGAGACCACGAGGAAACCGCGTCCCGGCGGGAAGTCCGCGCGGCGGATGCGGCCGAGCCCCGTCCCGAGCAGCGTGTCGCCGTCGAGGTCGCCGGGCGTCAGGAGCAGACCGGTGCGGCCCGCCTTGAACGGCTGCGCGATCGCCCACGCCTGGCCCCACGTCGAGGACTCCGCCTCGCCCACGACGAGCTGCTCGGCTCGCGTGGCGGCCCGCACGAACGCGACGAGCGGCTGCTCGGCCGGGGTGCCGGTGAACTCGGTCACCGACTCGACCAGCACCGTGAGCGTGCCAGGACGCAGCGACCCGCCCTCGATCGCCTGGGTGAGCGTCTCGAGGAGCGTCACGACCTCCTCGGGCGACGTCGCGACGGTGTCCCACGCGTCGAGCGCCGAGATGCTCGTGCGGCGCGGCGAGAGGTACACGACCCGGCCCGCGCGCGCCCGGCGCACGGCCTGCGCGATGGTGACGAGCGCCGTCGTGCGGCCGCCCCCGGGAGGGCCGGAGAGCATGAACGTACCGCGCGCGGGGAGCCCCACGGGCGCGATGTCGAGGTCGTCGAGGCCGATCGTCGGGCGCCCGCCCGTGACCTCCGGCAGCGCCTCGAGCGCGAAGCCGTCCGGCAGCCGCTCGACGCCCGGCGCCTGCGCGATGCCGAGCCGCGTCATCGCGTCGCGGAGCTTGCCGAGCTCGCGCGCCTGGAGCGCGACGTTCGGGTCTCCGCCGAGCACCGCGACCTGGACCTCGTTCTCGTCGAGGACGCCGCGCCCGGGCGGGGACGTCAGCGACAGCACGTCCTTCGGGACGCCGAGCGTCAGGTAGTCGTCCTCGCTCGCGAGGCGCAGCACGAGCCGCTTCTGGATCGTCGAGCCGAGCGACGTCGGGACCGACGCCGCGCGGTCGCCCGCGACGACGACGTGGACGCCGACCTGGCGCCCGTCGGTCGCGACGGCCGTGAACGCGCCCCACACGGGGAACGCGTGCGCGGGCCGGAACTCGTATGACTCGCGGAACGCGCCGATGCCGTCGACCAGCAGCAGGATGCGCGGCTCGTCGGGCGCGCCCGCGAGCCGGCGGTACTCGTCGAGGCTGCCCGCGCGGACGGCGGCGTAGCGGGCGGACCGCTCGTCCACGAGGTCGCGCAGGGTGCGCAGCAGGCGCTGGACGCGCTCCTCGTCGTCGCCCGAGATGACGGCGCCGACGTGCGGCAGGTCCTCGAGCATCCGCAGGCCGCTCGCGCCCGCGTCGATCGCGTACACCTGGACGGGGCCGCCGCGCGCGGTGATGGCGGCCGAGACCGCGATCGTCCGCAGCGTCGCGCTCTTGCCCGACCCGCCCGTGCCGTAGATCGCCATGTTGCCGTCGCGGTCGGGCTCGTAGAACACCGTCGGCTGGGCCTGGGACTTCGGGTCGTCCTCGACGCCGAGCAGCAGCATCGTGTCCGTGCGCGGGTTCGGCAGGCGCGCGAGGTCGTACGTCGGCGCGAGCTCGGCGAGCCACGGCTTGCGCGGCATCGGGACGGCGGCCTCGGTCGCGGCCCGCGAGATGGTCGCGACGACGCGCGCGATGTCGTTGGGGCCCGGGTCGGTGACCTCCTCGACCTCGGGCTCCGGGAGCTCCCAGCGCACGCCGGTGCCGAACGACATCTCCTGGACGTCGATCCGGGGGCGCTCGGGGCGCGACGTCGTCCAGCCGCCGGCGTAGCCGGTCTGGAACGGGGTGATCCGGCCGGGGCCGGTCTTCACGGCGCCGCGGCCCGGGATCGACGGGTCGAAGTGCGCGGCCATGGGGATGCCGAGGATGTCCGTCGAGTCGTCCTCGTCGGCCATGCGCAGCGCGACGCGCAGGTTCGTGTTGGCGCGCAGGTTGTCCTTGATGACGCCCGCGGGACGCTGCGTGGCGAGGATGAGGTGCAGCCCGAGGGACCGGCCGCGCTGGGCGACGTCCACGACGCCGTCCACGAACTCGGGGACCTCGTTGACCAGGGCCGCGAACTCGTCGACCACGATGAGCAGGCTCGGCGGCGCGTCCGGGTCGCCCGTGCGCTCGAGGGACGCGAGGTCCTTGGCCTTCTTCCGGTTGAGCAGGTGCTCGCGGTAGCGCAGCTCGGCCCGCAGCGACGTGAGCGCGCGGCGCACGAGGTGGGGCGAGAGGTCCGTGACGAGCCCGACGGTGTGCGGCAGGTTCACGCAGTCCGCGAACGCGGCGCCGCCCTTGTAGTCGACGAAGAGGAACGTCACGCGGTCCGGGCTGTGCGCCGCGGCCATGCCGAGCACCCAGGACTGGAGGAACTCGGACTTGCCCGCGCCCGTCGTCCCGCCCACGAGCGCGTGCGGGCCCTGCGTGCGCAGGTCGAGGTAGAGCGGCTCCGTGCCGGAGTGGCCGACGAGGCCGCGCAGGTTGGTCGGGGCGGAGCGCCGCACCGGCGGGGAGCCGTCGCGCGGCGTGAGCGACCCGTTCTCGCGCCACGCGTCGATGAGCCGGCTCGGGTCCTCCGCGAGCGCCGTGCCCGCGAGCGCGAGGTAGGAGACCGAGCGCGGGAGGTCGGAGTCGTCGTCGACGGGCGCGCCGACGTCGACCACCGGGGCCAGGATGCGCGCGACCTCGTGCGCCGTCGCGAGGTCCACCGTCTCGCACGCGACGGGGAAGGTCAGGCGCCCGACGCGGACCTCGCCGCTCGTCGCGCCGGCGGAGCCGCCCGGGGTGTCGGCGGTGTCGACGGTGTCCACGAGCACGAACGTGCGGCACGCGGCCGGGAGCTGCTCGACGGACGGCGCGACCCACACGACGTGCACGCCGGCGTCCGCGCCGCGCTCGACGAGGCGCGTGAGGCGCGAGCGGTCGACCGGGGCGTCGTCCTCGACGAGCACGACGACGGTCGGCAGGACCGGCTTGGGGGTGTCCTCCCCCTCCTCGGGGTCGATCGGTCCGCGCAGCTCGGCGTGCGTGCCGAGGTCGGCGCCGCGCAGCTCGACGAGGTCCTCGAGCCGGGACAGGAGCGACTGCGCGGCCCCCGGGTTGTCGGCGAGGTGCTCGCCGCCCAGCGGGCTGTGGGCCGACCCGGTGTGCGGGAGCCACTCGAGCCACTCCCAGTCCGCGCGCGAGCGCTGCGACGTCACGGCCGCGAGCACGAGCTCCGACGGCGAGTGCAGGCCCGCGAGCTGGACCAGCACGCCGCGCGCGACGGCGTCGACCGCGGCGCCCGCCCCCGCGACCCCGAGCGCGCCGTCGGTCCGCAGCCGCGCGACGACCGGGACGCCGGAGATCGTGGCGCACTGCGCGTGCAGCTTCTCGAGCTCGTTCCAGTACTCCGGCAGCGTGTTGTTCTCGTTCGGCTGCTCGAGCTGCGTGCGTGCGGGCGCGGAGCCGAGACCGATCCGGACGGAGAGGAACGCGTCGTGCTCCGGGCGGTGCGTCCACAGCAGACCGCCGAGGCGCCGCACCGCGTCCACCGTGTCGGCCACCGAGGGCGCCTCGGAGAGCCGCACCGCCCGCTCGACCGCGTGCGTGCGGTCGATCGTGTCGCGCATCGCGACGACGGCGGCCTCGAACTGCTCGCGCTGCGCCTTGAGCTTGCGCCGCGCCTGCACCTTCTGGTCGAGGTAGTTGCCGAGCATGAGGATCGGGCTGAGCCCGATGAAGACGATCGACAGGACGTTGCGCGTGACGGAGTAGAGGATCACGCCCATGAGGAGCGGCGCGACCATCGCGAGGTAGGGGAACCGCTGCGGCTCGGGCGGCTGCGGCGGCTTGGGCGCGCGCAGCTTGCGCTCGCCGAAGCGGGCCACGACGCGCGGGGACCGGTTGAACTCCACGACCGGGCTCGTCGGCGCGAGGCTCGTCGTGCGGTGCAGCGCGACGACCGAGACCACGGTCGTGCCGATCGTCACCGTGTCCGCGGACGTGAGCGTCGAGCGCAGCATGCGCTGACCGCCCATGACCAGGCCGTTCGCGGAGTTCGTGTCCGTGATCTCGATCGTCTCGCCGACCGTGATGCGCGCGTGCCGCTTCGACACCTGCGGGTCGCTCAGGCGGATGTCCATGTTGCGGTCGCGTCCGAGGTAGCTCGTGCCGACGGGCAGCGAGAACTCGCGCCCCGCGTCCGGGCCCTCGAGCACGCGCAGCACGGCGACGGCGGCCCCGCGGTCCTGGCCCGGCGAGTCGAACTGCTCGGACACCCGCACGATCGAGACGGTCGAGCCGGACCGCAGGCCCGCCTCGACGAGGTCGCTCGTCGGCGACAGCACGCGGCCCTGGCCGCTGCCCGACGGCGACGTACCGACCTGCAGCGTGAGCCGGTCCGGCACGGCGGTGCCCGCGCGCGTCGGGTCGCCCGCGAACAGCGCCTCGGCGACGTCGCGCACCGACGCCGTCGCGTCGGCCGTGACGGCGACGTTCGTCGTGCTGGCGTCGGGGCGGTGCAGCGTGAGCTTGATTCGCACGGGAGTTCCTCGTTCGGGTCCGGGTGGTCAGCGGCGGACGGCGAGCGGTCGACGGGCGCGACCGACCGGAACGCGCGGCGCGCGCTCGCAGGAGCGGGTCGGCTCAGCCGTCGTCGGTCAGGTCGAGCAGGGGCAGGTCGGCCGCCGTCACGAGGCGCGACGCCACGGCGTACTCGACGAGGCGCGCGCGGCGGTTCGTCGCGAGCGCGCCGGGCCCGCCGCGCAGGCCCTTGACGCCGATCCGGTCGAGCTTGTCGCACACGTTGTCGAGCTTGCGGTTGAAGCGCGTCGTCGCCCAGCCGAGCCGGGCCGCCGCCGCGGCGGACGACGGGATCTCCGACAGGCCCGTGCCGTCGCGCCGCAGCATCGGCTCGGCGAGCGCCACGATGAGCTGCTTCTGGCTCGTCGTGAACGTGATCATGCCGATCGTCGTCGCGCCGCCCGCCTCCGGGTCCTCCGAGCGGATCTCCTGGTAGGGCGCGCCGCGCAGCTGCGCGGTGATCTCGTACGTCGTCGGCCCCGCGGTGAACACGATCGACGTCGTCGGGAAGACGATCGGCAGGCGGTTGCCCGGGGAGAGCCACGACTGGACGCCGCCGCCCGAGTCGCACACCGTCGCGGAGATGAGCGACCCGACGTTGGCGAGCCACCAGATGCCGCCCTCGTGCGCGATGCGCAGGAAGCGCCGGTGCAGGTACGGGTTGTCCTCGATCGCGAGGTCCCCGTCGCGCCCGATGTCGAACGGGTCGCCGTCGGTGGACGGGCGGAACCACTCGCCGCAGAACTCGACCGCCAGCTCGCTCATGCCGCCTCCCCCGTGACGCACATCCTCTGCGGCGTGGCCGAGACCTTGCCGTCCCGGTCGACGATGACCTCGATGCAGACCTGCTCGCCGGGCTTGGCCCGGAGCTCGACCGACGTCTTGTCGAAGTTCTCCTTGAACGGCGTCTCCTCGATCGGGTCGATCTTGCGCCACCAGAAGGAGTCGTCCTCGAGCGCCTTGTCCGAGTCGTAGGCCCACGTGAACGTCGCGACCTCGCGCGCCGGGTCGTAGGTGCCGACGAGGTCGTTCACCGGGGGCACGAGGTCGCCGAGGTTGTCCGACGGGACGAAGTCGTCGTCGGGCGAGGCCGAGCTCTCGCCGCCCGCGGTGGTCTCCGTGTCGTCCGGCGTCGCGTCGGGCCGCAGGAGGAAGAAGCCCCCGACGGCGACCGCGACGCCGACGACGCCCGCGACCGTCGCCCAGAGCGCGCCGCGGCCGGAGCGCTGCTCCTGCGGGGACGCGTCGTCGGGCGCCTGGTCCGGCCCGGCGGTCCGGTGCACGGTGTCCTCGACGGGCGGGGTCCCCCAGCCACCGGGACGCCGCGGGCCGGGGTACAGCCGCGAGGGGTCCGTGAGCTCCGCGACGGGCGCGCCGCCCTGCCCGACGGCGGTCGTCGGCACCGTGCCGGACGTCCCCGCCGAGGGCCCCTGGTCCCACGCGGCGGGCGCGTACGGCACCTGGGGGCGGTACGGCGCCGGCTGCCCGGGCGCGGTGCCCGGGGCGACGGTCTGCCCGGGCCACGCACCGGGCGGGGCGGTGTGCAGCGGCGTGGTCGGCTGCGTCGGGCGGCCGGGTGCCACGGGCCCCGCGGACGTCCCGGTCCCGGACGGGTCGATCGAGACGACCTGGCGCAGGCGCGTCCCGGCGTCGTCGTCCGGCTCCTCCTCCTGGACGTGGCCCGAGTCGTCGAGCAGGTCGATCGGCGTCACCGCGTACGACAGCTCGTTCTGGACCTGCTGGAGGGCGCGCGCGAACGCGAGGACCGTCGGGTAGCGCGACGCCGGGTTCTTCGCCATCGCCGTCGCGAGCACGCGCTCGAGCGAGGCCGGGACGTCGGTGCGGCCCGTGGGCGGCAGGGGCGAGCCCTCGATGCGCGAGATGAGGTTCGCGCTCGAGTTCGACCCGCCGGGCACCTCGAACGGCGTGCGCCCGGCGAGCAGCGTGTACGTCGTCGCGGCGAGCGCCCAGACGTCGGTCGCGATGCCGCTGCGCGGGGGCTCCGCGAACGACTCCGGCGGGGACCACGGGATGGACATGCCCTCGGCGCGCGCGGCGTCGTCGACCGTGGACGAGATGCCGAAGTCCGTGAGCGCGGGGTGCCCGTACTCGGTGACGAGGATGTTCGCGGGCTTGATGTCGCGGTGCAGGATCCCGGCGCGGTGCGCCGTCTCGACGGCACCGGCGATCTGGACGGCCGTGCGCAGCGCCTCCGCGACGGGGAGCCGCTCGGTGCGGTAGCGCGCGCCGAGGTTGGGCCGCGAGCAGTACTCCATCGCGAGGTACGGGCGGCCGTCGTCCGCGATGTCCGCCTCGTACATCGTGACGATCGACGGGTGGGTCGAGAGCGTCGCCATGAGGTCGGCCTCGGCGTCGAACGCCGCGCGCTGCGAGTGGCTCGACCACTCGTGCAGCAGCACCTTCACCGCGACGCGGCGGCGCGGGCGCTGCTGCTGGTACAGGAAGACGTCCGAGAACCCGCCCGAGCCGATGAGCGAGACGTACTCGAAGCCGCGGATCTCCGGTGGTGGGGACGGTGCGCGCTTGCTGCTCACCGGATCCCCTCGAACCGCAGGGTCACGCCGTCGCCCAGGTCGGCGACGTCGCCGTCGACGACCAGGACCGGCTCGGACGGGTGCAGGCGCCGCGGCGGCTGGCCGGCGCGCAGGAGCGTGGTCCCGTTCGTCGTCGCCATGTCGCTGACGAGCACGTGCCAGCCCTCGAGCGTGATCTCCAGGTGCGAGCGCGAGATGTCCTGCTGCGGGCTCGGCACCGTGACGAGACGCGGGAGCTCCGCGGCCTGCGTGCGCGGCGAGCGCGGGCGACGGCCCACGACGACCGGCCGGTCGAGATCGAGCGTCTGGCCCGTCGAGACCACGACCCGGCCCAGCGGCGGGCGCACGGCGAGCTCGGCGTCGCCGTCGAGCGGCGCGTCGCACACGGCGCACGTGTCGCGCGACGGCGGGTTCGCGTGCCCCTCGGGGCACGTGCGCGCGAGGATCTGTTGCTGCCCCGGTGCGGGCGGCGGGCTGAAGGACGGGACCGGGGGCGGCACGGGCGCGTCCTCGACCGCCGGCTCCTGGGCCGCCGCGCGCAGGTCCGCGATCGCCGACGACAGCACGGTGTGGCCGTCGTGGTCGAGCCCGGCGACGGGCGCGGGCTCGTCGTCGGGCGTGACGGTCGCCGCCCGGTGCGCGGCGGCGGGCGTGGCGCCCGTCCACTCGCGCGGGACGCCCGCGATGAGGCCGTCCGGTGCGGGCGGCGGGGTGGGCACGGGCGCCTCGTCCGTCGGCGGGACGGGGACGGCCGGGACGGGCGGCGCGGGCGGCACCGTGGCCGACGGCGCGGGCTCGTCGGCCTCGTCCGTCTCCTCGTCCTCCGCGGAGCGGACCGCGGCGTCCTCGACGGTCCGCAGGATGGTGGAGCCCCACAGGTGGGCGTAGTCGTCGTCCTCCTCCGGGGGCGCCTCGGAGACCGGCGCGGCCGGCTCCACGACGGGCGGCGGCTCGACGGCGTCGGGCTGCGGCGCGATCGTCTCCTCCGGGAGCCGGAGCGTCGCCCCGAGACCGCCGAGGACCGTCGTCGCCGACGGCACCGCGGGCGCCTCGGCGAGCGTCGCGGTCTCCGCGGCGGCGTGGCTCGCACCCGGACCGGGCTGCGAGGCCTGGTCCTCGCGGGCGCTCGCCTCCGGGGTGACGAGCCGGTCGTCGTCCGGCCCGGGGTCGGAGCCGAGGTCCTCGCCGCCCGCGATGGGCAGCTCGGGGCGCTCGGGGCGCTCGACGAGCGGCCACGCGACCGCGGACGCGAGCACCACGCCCGACTCGAGCGGCACGGAGAGCACGTCCCCGAGGAGCGGCCCGCCGGGCGGTGCGGGCTCGACGGGCACCACGCCCGCGTCGGCCCGGACGAGCAGCTCGACGACGTCGTCGAGGACCCGCTCCGACCAGGTGGTGACGCCCTCGCCCTCGACCTGGACGCGGTCGCCGCCGTCGAGCTCGAGCGTGACGGAGAGGCGGCCGCGCGCGGCCACGTGGACGCGACGGCCGGTGACGACCGCGACGACGAACGGCGGCACCGTGCGCAGGCTCGAGCCGAACGCGCCCGTGAGGACCTGGAGGACCTCGACGACGCCCGCGTCGGTGCCGAGCTGGTCCCACACCTGCTCGACGAGCGAGGGCTCCACCGGTGCGGGCAGCACGACGACCGCGCCGCCGCGCACCACGGTGCGTGCCGTTCCGGTGACGTAGCGCAGCGTCACGTCAGACCCCCGATCTGCAGACGAACATCCCTGGGCAGCGTGTCCTCGTCGACGACCGGACCCGGCGCCGCCACCTGGTCCCGCGGCGTCGTGCTCCCGCCGCTCGTGTCGTCGGACACGCCCGTCGCGTCGACGACGACGACTGTGATGTTATCCCGGCCACCGGCCGCGATGGCCTCGTGGACCAGCCGCTCGGCGGCGCCCTGCGGGTCCGGCGTGGCGAGCAGGACCTCGGCGATCCGCTCGTCGGACAGCTCGCCGGTGAGGCCGTCGGAGCAGACGAGCACGCGGTCGTGCCGCTCGATGGGCAGGTACCAGAAGTCGGCCTGCGGGGCGTTGCGCGAGCCGAGCGCGCGCGTGACGACGTGGCGCCGCGGGTGCGTGAGCGCCTCGGTCGGGGTGAGGAGACCGGCGTCGACCATCTCCTGCACCTCGGAGTGGTCGACGCTCACCTGCTCCAGGCGGCCGCCCGCCAGGTGGTAGGTGCGCGAGTCGCCGACGTTGACGACGAGCCAGTACGGGTTGCCGTCCTGCTCGGAGACGACGACGCCCGTGACGGTCGTGCCGGCGCCGCGCCCCGGCTCGGTGACGATCGCCTGCACGTTCTCCTGCGCGACCGCGATCCGGGTCCGCACCTCCTCGGGCGTGACGACCTCGAGGTCGGCGAGCGGGCGCAGGGCCTCGACGGCCGTCGCGCTCGCGACCTCCCCCGCCTCGTGCCCGCCCATGCCGTCGGCGACGAAGAAGACGGAGCGCGCGGCGAGGAAGCGGTCCTCGTTGAGGAGGCGGCGGGCGCCGCGGTGCGACGCCGCGCCCCAGGCCAGGTGCACCTCGGCGGGCTGGTCGGTGGTCACGAGACTCCCGGGTGGACGACGAGGCGACGGTCGCCCACGTGGATGGTCGCGCCGACGGGGACGCGCACGCGCGTCCCCGGCTCGGCGACGCGGGGCGGGGCTCCGGGCACCGACACGACGGTGCCGTTCGTCGAGCCGCGGTCGGTGAGCCACAGGCCGCTCGGGTCGACGCGCAGCTCGGCGTGCGTCTTGGAGACGGAGCGCGTCGGGTCGTCGAGGGCGACGAGGGTCCACGGGCCGTCGTCGGGCGCCTGGGGGTTGCGGCCCACGAGGGTCGGGCGGTCGACGGTGCGCCGCTCCCCCGACTCGAGCTCGAGGACGACGGCCACGTCGGGCGCGGGGTCCATCGCGCGCACGTCGCGCGCGGACATCCGGGTGCTGTCCCACTCGGGCTCGGCGGCCTCGGGGCCCGCCGCCGGGGTGGCGGACCGCGCAGCAGCCGGGGCGGGCGTCGGCACGGGCGTGGGCGCCGGCACCGCGGCCGGCGGGGGCGCGGCGGGCGGCGGGGCGGACGCTCCGCTCCCGACGCCGGGGACGCCCGTGATGAGACCGCCCTCGGTGGGCGCGGGCGTGGACGGGAAGGCCCACGGGTCCGGCACGGGCGCGGCCGACGGTGCCCCGGACGCCTCGCCCGGGCGGGCCGGCGAGGCGGGAGACGGCGGCGGCGCGAACGACGCGGCGGGGGTCGCGGCCGACGGTGCGGGCGGGCGCCCGGCGTCGGGCGCCGGGTACGACGCCGGGTGGCCGCCCGGGGCGGCGGGGTACGCGCCGGGGGCGGCCGGGGCGCCGTACGCCCCGGCGGGGCCGCCCGCCACGAGCGAGGCGACGCCGTCGTACCCCGAGGACGTGGGGGCGACGCCGCGCACGTCGAGCACGAGCGACCGGCCCGCCTTGTCGTGCCAGCCCTGCGACCGGCCGGTGGAGTCGAAGCGCGGGCTGAGCAGCACGACGAGGATCCCGCCCAGCGGCACGACGCCCACGATGATCCAGCGCAGCGCCGCGCGCCCGAACCCGACCGGCCCGCGCGTGCCCGCGTCCACCGTGCGGATGCCGGTCGCGAGGTTGCCGAGCGTCTTGCCCGTCGACCCCTCCCAGAACCAGACGCCGACCCACCACGCGAGCGCGAGCACCGCGGCCACGACGTAGACCACGAGGATCTTGCCGAGCAGCGCGGCGGCCTCGTCCTGGGTCACCGTCTGCACGCTGCCGAGCGGCGCACCCACGACCGCGAGACCCGCCACGAGGACGACGAGCGCGACGACGGCCGGCACGGCCGCGTCGACGAGGTACGCGAGGAACCGGCGGCCGGTCCCGGCGAAGGGCGCGGCGGCGAGGGACGACGGCGACGCCCCGGCCGAGACCGGGACGAAGGCCTTCTGCGTCGCCGCGTAGACCTCGGGCTCGGTCGTCGTGTCCGGCGCCGAGTGCGCGACGGCGGCGTACGGCAGGTCCGGCCCACCGCGGCCCGCGACGGCCTGGACGCCGCCGACCGGCCCGGCCGACGGCGCGGCGACGGGCCGGCCCGTCCGCGGGAACGGCTGACCGCACACCGCGCAGAACGCGGCCCCCGGGGACTGCGCGGACCCGCAGGCGGGGCACGTCACGTCGCTCATGACTCGTCTCCCTGTCGACTCGACGGCCCCGACGACGACCCTGCCGCCGGGGGCACGGCTCCACCCCGCGCACCGGCGCGGCGGCCGGGCAGCCACCGGCGCAGGCCCGCGGAACCGGCGCCCGCGCGCACGGACCGCAGCGAGAGCGCGGCGCGCACCCGCGCGCGACGGTTCACGGAGGAGCGTAGCCCTCCGACGACGGAGTCGACGTCCGCCCAGAACGCCTCGATCTCCTGCTCGGTCGGCTCCCCGGTGCCGAACACGGTCGCGTCGGCGCGGTGCGCGAGCGGGATGGTCGCCGTCGCGCCGTACGCCTGCGCGAGCACCCCCGCGCCCTCGCGGCGCGTCGAGCCGGCGGGGACGGGCGTCCCGAGGTCGGTCGCGGCGTCGAGCACCTCGCGCCAGCCACCGCTCACGCGGTCGACGGGCCGTTCCGCGGTGCGGCGCCGCGCCCGGCGCCGCGCCTTGTACGCGAGCACGAGCACGACGGGGAGCGCGAGCAGCGCGAGCGGCACGACCACGGCGACGCCGATGAGGACGGCCTGCCCCCAGTCGAACCCGTCGCTGTCGGCCTTCTCCTTCTCCTCGTCGTCGATCTTCCCGGCCTCGGCCTCGGCCGGCTCCTCCGGCGGCTCCGGGTCCTCGAGGATCGGGGGCTTGGGCACCTGGAGGCTCTTCGGCTCGGGCTGGATCTTGTTGTCCTCGTCCGGGATCGCCGTGATCGGCACCCAGCCGTGCCCGACGAACGGCACCTCGGCCCACGCGTGCACGTCGGTCCCGGTCGCCGTGTACGGCTCGCCCGGCTCGAGCGGGTTCTTGTCCAGGTCGGGGTAGAAGCCCATGACGACGCGCGCCGGGATGCCGGCCTGGTTGGCCATGAGGGCGAGCGCGACGGCGAACTGCTCGTCGTCGCCCACCATCTCCTCGTCGGCGAGCAGCGTGTCGACGCGCTCCGCCGAGTGGCCCGGTCGCGACAGCGGCTGCGTGTCCAGCCCGCTCGAGAAGATGCCGCTCGCGACGAGGCCGTCGCGCAGCGCGTAGAGCTGGTCGACGGGCTCGGTCTCCTCGCCCATGAACTGCGCGGCCTTGCCCGCGAGCGACGCGGGCAGCACGCCCTTCGGCGGCGTGGGGACCTGCACCGACTGGTCGATCGCCCCGGCGCGGAGGTCGTCCTCGGTGGGCTCGGCCGTGACGAGCGCGTCGAGCGTGTAGGTGTCGCCCGGGCGCAGCCCGGCGGTCGACAGCGCCGTGCCGGTCGTGCCGTTGTAGTACGTCGTGTCGGCGAGCTCGCGCGCCCGCTCGCCGGTGTAGGTGATGCCTGCGAGCTGGCCGACGTCCGGCACCCACACCCCGGTGTAGTCGCCGACCTGGACGTCGAGGCGCGTCGGCGTGCCGGGCGCGACCGTCGCGATCTCCTGGCCCGCGCGCGTGTAGACGCCCGAGCCGGGCAGCCCGCTCGAGACGTCGTAGACGACGCCGTTGTAGGTGTCGAGCGCGGCGAGGCGGACCTTCGCGCCCGGGGGCAGGCCCCGGACGGTGAACAGCTCGTCCTCGCGCATGTCCTTCGCGTACTTGCGGAACGCCGTGAGCGGGCTGACGTACTGGTGCAGGTCGAGCGGCGGGACGACCGTCTCGCGCAGGACGGTGCGCGGGTCGTCGGGCAGGAGCGCGGGGGCCGCGAACGCCGCCGCGACGCCCCCGACGACGAGCATCGCGGCGCCCGTGCGCACGCGGTGCCACCACAGGCGCCGCGTCGCGGCGCGACTCGCCTCCGTGGTGATCTGGTGCGCGCCGAGGCGCGCGGCGGTGACGCGCCACCCCGCCCAGAGCAGGCCGACCCCGCCGAGGACGAGGCCCTGCACGACCGGGTACGCCGCGATGACGGTCCCGAGCAGGATGACCGCGACGAACGCGACGGCCACCGGCACGAGCGCCCACGCGGCACGGCGCGCGCGCCACGCGATCGTGCCCGCGAGGAGACCCGTGACGAGCATGAGCAGGTACGGGACGACGGCGAGGTGCGGGAACGAGTGCAGCGGCGGGACCGTCGTGACGAACTCCTTCCAGCCCGCCACCGCCCCCCGCGCGAGGTCGGCGATCGTCGCGAGCGACGGGAGCACGCCGCCGATCGCGTCGGCGGGCAGGGCGAGCAGGCCGCCCAGGAGGAGGTACGCGAGGACCGCGACCGGGAGCACGGTGTACGCCGCCCAGCGCCGCCAGGCGCCGAGCCACGCGACCGCGAGACCGACGACGGCGCCCCCCGCCGCGGGGAGCAGGTAGCCCGAGGAGCCCCAGACGGGACCGAACCCGACGACCGTGGCGCCGAGGACGAGGACGAGCGCGAGCGCGTCGACGGCGCCGAGCACCGTGAGGGCGCGCGGGGTGTCGGCGCCCCGCAGCCGGGTCGTGTTCCGCTGCGACGTGCCGGACGAGGGCGCCGGCGTGCCGACCGACGTGGCGCGGCGCGAGCCGCGCGTCGTGGTGCTGGGAGCGCTCATCAGTCGTTCAGCCTCCGCAGGGCGAGGGGGAGCTCGCCGAGCTCGCCGATGGTGAGGACGACGAGCTCCGCGATCGCGTGCCGGCTGAGGGACGCGCCGGGCACGCACTGGATCGCCATGACGCGCACGTCCTGCGGCAGGCGCGCCGACGCCGCACGGAGCTCCGTCGGGGTGACCCGGCTCCCGACGATGAACGCCACGACGGACGCGTCGGTGATCGTCAGGCCCGCGACGCGCGCGACGTCGACGAGCGACGTGCGCTGCGACTGCGTCTCCACGCGCGCGAGGTCGTCGAGGAGGCGCGTGCGGTGGTCGCCGCGCAGGTTGCCGTCGTTGACGAGGACCGTGACGCCGCGGTCCTCCTTGATCGCCTGGAGCCCGAGGGACCCGCACGCGCTCACGGCGAGCTCGAACTCGTCGTCGTGCGCGTAGTCCTCGGCCCGCGTCGAGAGCAGCACCGCGAGGTGCGAGCGCCGCGTCTCCTCGAACTGGCGCACCATGAGCTGGCCCGTGCGGGCCGTCGTCTTCCAGTGGATGTGGCGGCGGTCGTCGCCGGGCACGTAGTCGCGCAGCGCGTGGAACGACACGTCGGAGTTCGAGATGTCGGTGGTCACGCGGCCCTCGAGGTCCTTGAGGAACCCGGTCGACGAGCCGGACAGGTTCTTGACCCGCGGGTGGACGAAGAGCTCCTCGGGCTCGGTCCACACGACCTCGCGCCGCAGGAGCCCGAGCGGGTCGGCCCGCACGGAGCGCACCGGGCCGACGGAGATGACCGACCGCCGGTGGGTCGGCACGGTGAAGATCTCCTCGTGGCTCCCCTGCGGGCGCAGGCGCGGCACGGGGAACGTCGCCATGCCCTGCCCCACGGGCAGCTCCATGACCGACGGGAGCAGCGGTCGGGCGGAGTCGTTGCGGACGTCGAGCCGGCCCACCGCGCGGTCCCCCACCGTCACGCGCTGCTGCGCGAGATCGAGCACGACGGCGTACCGGAAGCGCCCGAGGACGAACGCGACGGCCGCGAGCAGCGCGACCGTGAGCAGGACCGCCACGACGAGCAGCTCGAGCCACGACAGCGCGAGCCCCGCCCACCAGGCCGCGACCGTGACGACGAGCGCCGCCCAGCCGAACGGGCTGACGGCGGACGTCACGGGCCGGATCGTCCGCGCGGCGGGCGCGAGCGCACGCCCGACCGGCGCGGTGACCCGCGCGAGGGGTGCGGCCAGGGGGCGGAGCAGCCCGGCGAGGGCGGACCCCGCGCGGGGTGCGCCCGGGCGGCCGCCGCTGGCGGTGCGGCCGGAGCGGGCGCTGGGGCGCCCGCTCGTCGGGCCGGAAGTGGCGTTCATGGCATGGGCTCTCGGTCGGTGCGGGCCGTCGGTCCGCCGGCGGCGGGACGGCGTGCGGCCGGCGTGCGGGACGCCGGTCGCGTCAGGCGCTGCGGCGCTCCTGCGGCGCCGCGACGTCGGCGAGCAGGCGGCCGAGCACGGCCTCGTTCGTCGCGCCCGCGAACTCGGCCTCGGGGTCGAGCACGAGGCGGTGCGCCCACGTCGGCTGCGCCAGCTCCTTGACGTCGTCCGGCAGGACGTAGTTGCGCCCGTGCGCGGCGGCCCACACCTTCGCGCAGCGCACGAGGGCGAGCGCACCACGGACGGAGACGCCGACGCGCACCTCGGGCGCGTTGCGCGTCTCCTCGGCGAGCCGGGAGACGTACTCGAGCACCGCGCCGTCGACGTGCACGCGCGCGCCGAGCTCGGCCATCTCCGTGACGGCCTGCGTCGTGATGAGCGGCTGGAGCGTCTTGCTCCGGTCGCGGACGGACGCGCCCGAGAGGATCTCGACCGTCGAGGCGTGGTCCGGGTAGCCGATCGACGCCTTCATGAGGAAGCGGTCGAGCTGCGCCTCGGGCAGGCGGTACGTCCCGGCCTGCTCGATGGGGTTCTGCGTCGCGATGACCATGAACGGGCGGCCGACGTCGTGGCCGACGCCGTCGACCGTGACCCGGCCCTCCTCCATGACCTCGAGGAGCGCGGACTGCGTCTTGGGCGAGGCGCGGTTGATCTCGTCCGCGAGGACGATGGACGCGAAGATCGGGCCCTGGTGGAACTCGAACTTCCCCGTCTTCTGGTCGTAGATCGTCACGCCCGTGACGTCGGACGGCAGGAGGTCCGGGGTGAACTGGATGCGGTTGTTCGTGCCCTGGACGCTCGCGGCGAGGGCGCGCGCGAGCGAGGTCTTGCCGGTGCCGGGCGCGTCCTCGAGGAGGATGTGGCCCTCGGAGAGCATGCACGTCAGGGTCAGGCGCACCACGTGCGCCTTGCCCAGGACGGCCTGGCCCACGTTGCCGACGAGGCGGTCGAAGGTCTGAGCGAACCAGGTGGCCTGCTCGGGGGTCATGGTGGTCATTCGTCGCTTCCGTTCGCTGTGCTGTCCGAGGTGGGGCGCGGTCCGCGCTAGTACCACGTCATGGTGTTCGTGCTCCCGATGGTCGTCTCGATCCGCGCCGAGCCGCCCGGCTGGCCGTAGACGCACTGCTGGCCGCCGGAGTAGTTCCCGTTGCCGTCGGTCCGCAGGGCGCGGCCCTGGGCGTCGCGGCTGTAGTTGCCGGAGCCGATCTGCGACCCGCCGCCGTAGCACGTCACCCGGAACGCGGTGTTGGCGGGGCCGTCCTTGATGGTGAGGTAGAGCTCGGCGCACGACGAGTGGCTGCAGTACCCCGGCCAGTTGCCGTCAGGGAGCTTGTGGTTGCTCCCCTTGCTCACCGTGAGGACGGGCTCGGGCTTCTTGTCGGACGTCGCCGACCGGCACGTCTCCTTCGCGGCGCCCTCCGTCGGGATGACCCGGACGCAGATCTCGCGCGTCTCGGAGTAGCCGACCGAGAGGCTCCCGGAGCCTTCCTTCTGGGTGGACTGGACCGCGCCGCGCACCTGCACGGAGTACCCGCGCCCGTTGCCCGCGGTCGACCAGCTGTACGTGATCGAGCGGTCGCCGCCGTTCATCGACACGACCGGCGCCGGGATGGGCCCGTAGGGCGACTCCTCGTTCGCCGTCGCCGCAGCGCCCGGCTCGCGCGCGCCGTCGACACCCGCGACCGCGCGCACCTTGATCGAGTACGGCTTGCCGTTCGACAGCCCGCCGACGACCTTGTTCGCGCCGAGCGTCTGCCAGCCGCCGCCGGCGTCGTACTGGTAGGAGATCTCGTCGGCCAGCACGCCGTTGCCCGACGCGGCGCCGAACGACAGCTGGATCTGACCGTCCGTGCCGTTCGCGTCGGCGCTGAGGTTCGACACCGCGCCCGGCTTCGCGAACGCGCGCACCGGGTCCGACGCCGGCGAGAACTCGGCGTCGCCGAGCTTGTCCGTCGCCTTGTTGTGCGCGCGCACCCGGAACGCGTAGCCCGTCGTGTCCGCCGGGACGCCGACCGTCGCGGACGTCGCGCCGCCGGCGGCGGTCGCGGTCTGCACGACGCTCCCGCCCCGCAGCGCCTCGATCGTGTACCGCGTGATCGGTGCGCCGTTGCCGTCCGGGGCGACCCACGAGACCTGCATCTGCGACGTGTCGCCGATCGACGTGCGCTGCACCGCCGGCTTGGCGGGAGCCGCCGGCTTGCCCGCCGGCGTCTCGGCCGCCGAGTAGTCGCCCCAGTCCGAGGGGTCGGGGGCGAGGTTCACGGCCTGGGCGCGCACCTTGTACGCGACGCCGTTCTGCAGGCCGTCCCACGTCACCGACGTCCCGGTCAGGGCCGTCTTCTGCACGGCGCCGCCCGGCGGCGCGGGCGAGATCTCGAGGTTGACCGTCTCGATCGGCGAGCGGTCGGTGTAGGTCTTGTTGGTCCAGGTGACCGTGAGGGACTTGTCGCCGAACTCGAGGGTGGGTGCGGCGGGCGGGTCGGGCTTCTCGTCGGGTCGCGCGACGGCGGAGGCCGGGGAGGCGGGTCCGTCGCCGACGGCGTTGGTCGCGTAGACGGTGAAGGTGTACTCGACGTTGTTGGTCAGCCCGTCCAGGGTGCAGGTGGTGGTGCCGCAGGCCTTCTCGTAGCCGTTCTGGGAGCGCACGGTGTAGCCGGTGATGTCGGCGCCGTTGTTGTTCGGCGGGTCCCAGGTGAGCACGACGGTCTTTGAGCGGACCTCGACGACCTGCGGGGTCGAGGGCGCCTCGGGCTTGCCCAGCACCTTGAGCTGCACGCGGCCCTCGACCTCGCGGTCGGGGTCCTTCGTCGCGTCCTGGATCCGGTACCGGACGACCATGACCCCGACGAAGTCGTCGCGCGGGGTGACCGAGACCTGGTCGCCCGCGACGGAGGCGGTGCCCTGCCCCGTCTCCACCACGGCGTCGACGAGGGTCAGCGGCCGGTCGGGGAAGGGGTTGGAGTCGTTGGCCAGGACGGGCACGGTGGTGGCCTTGCCCTGGTGGGCGTCGTCGACGGTGTCGGGGTTGGCGCGCGCCAGGGGGCGGGTCGAGGCCACGACGGTCAGGGTCGCGGTGCCCTCGACCGGGGGGTGCTCGCCGTCGGTGACGGTGATCGGGACCTGCACGACCGAGCCCTTGGGCACGTCCGGGGTCGCCTGGGCGCGCAGCGTGGTGCCCTCGACGGACACGGTCACGCCCTGCGCCTGGCCGGTGGCCCGGAACGTCAGGGGGTCGCCGTCGGGGTCGGTCGCGAAGCGCGCGAGGTCGATCGATGCCTCCTCGCCCGCTGCGACGTCGAGCGTCGGGGTCGACAGCTCCGGCGGCAGGTTCTCCGGCGGGAGCACCTGGACGGGGATCGTCAGGACGTTCGTCCGGCCCTCCGGGTCGTCCGGGCCCGACCCGTCCGTCACCTCGAACGACACCGACGCCGGGCCGGTGTAGTCCGCGTCGGGCGTGTAGACGATCTCGGTCACGGACGGGACCTGCCGGTCCCCCTCGGTGACCTTGACCTTGTCCTCGGTGGTCAGGCGCGGGGAGCGGCCCTCCACGACGAGCACGTGCTGGGTGAGGTCGATCGGGAGCGACTCCCCCGCCAGCACCTCGAGCTGCGTGCCCGGCCGCAGCGTGGGCTTCTGGTCGGTGAGGCCGGGGACCTTGACGAAGGCCTTGGCGGTCAGGCCGTCGATGTCGGTCGCGGTGTAGGTGATGACCTGGCGGCCCTCGGTGAGGGTGACGGTGAGCTCGCCGTCGGGGGTGACGCTCGCGGTGCTCGCGTCGGTGGTGACGGTGAGCTCGCTCGCGGCGCCGTCGGGGTCCTCGTCGTTGTCCAGGACGGGGACGGTGACCTCGGTCTTGCCCAGGATGTCCTCCACGGGCACGGTGTCGTCGCGCGCCACCGGGGGCAGCAGGGGCGCGTTCGCCGAGACGTTCACGGTGACCGCGCCGGTCGCGCGGGCGCCGTAGGTGTCCTGGATCTGGTAGTAGAACGAGTACGAGCCGTCCTGGTCGGGCGAGGTCAGCACGATGCGGTCGGCCACGACCTCGGCGTCCAGGTCGTGGGTGTCCTCGATCCCGCCCGGGACCAGGCCGACCTGGTCGCCGTCGGGGTCGGTGTCGTTGGCCAGCGCCGCGACCGAGACCGTACGCCCCGGACGCACCGTCACCTCGTCGTCCACCGCGACCGGCGACTGGTTGCTCTCGCCCGGCCGCGCGATCCCCACCCGCACGGTTCCGGTCGCCGTCGCCCCGCGGGCGTCCAGGACCGTGTACGTGAAGGTGTCGAGGCCCGTCGCGTTCTTGGAGGCCGCGTACTCGAGGAAGCCCTCGACGACGCTCGCCGAGCCCTTCGCGGGCGGCGCCGCCACCCCCGTCACCTGGACGGAGTCGCCGTCGGGGTCGATGCCGTCCAGCGGGACCGCGATGCGCACGCTGGACCCGGACAGCACCCGGGCCTCGATCTCGCGCGGCTGCGGCGGGGCGTTGTCCTCACCGTCGCGGATCCGGATCGTGACCTGGGCCGAGTCCTCCTGCCCGTTGACGTCCCGCACCCGGTAGATCGCGTACGCCGTGCCCGCCTCCGAGCCCGCCTTGAACCGCAGCGTGTCCTCCGAGACGAACGCCTCGCCCAGCGCCGGGTCCACGTCCTGCTCCAGCTCGGGCTGCAGGAACAGCTCCAACCCGTCCGGGTGCGTGTCGTTCTTCAGCACCGGGACCGTCACCACGTCCCCCGCGTGCACCGTCACCTCGTCCGCGACCGCGTTCGGCGGCTGCAACCGCGTCGGCGCCGGCACCGGCACCACCCGCACCTCGCCCACGGCCGACTCCGTGCCGTTCGACACGGTGTAGGCGATGCTGACGGGGCCGTCGAGCCGTCGCAGCTCCGTGACGCGGAGCATCTGGTGCCCGAGGACGGCCACGGAGACGCCTGCGTCCGCCGGGACCGAGACCGACTGGACCACCAGGACGCCGCCCGCCGGGTCGGTGTCGTTGGCGAGCACGTCGACCAGGGTCGAGCCGCCGGTGGGCAGCAGGGCCGTGTCGGTGACGACGATCGGGGCGCCCTCGGCCTCGGACGGCGGCAGGACGTCCACCCGCACCAGGCCCGTGGTCGCGTTCGGGCCGTCGGTCACCTGGTACGTCAGGTCGTAGGAGCGCGGCTCCATCGAGAGGAACGTGAACGTCCCCGCGTCGTAGTTCGGCGTGATCTGCGCCGGGGCGGACTCCGAGACCGACGCCAGGCGCAGCTCGTCCCCGTTCGGGTCGGTGTCGTTGCGCAACGGCTCCACCGTCACCGGCTGCCCCGCCGGGACCACCACGTGGTCGCTCACCGCGACCGGCGGCTGCGGACCCGGCACCACGTCGACCAGCAGCTTGCCCTCGAACACGCCGCCCTGACCGTCCGCCACGGTGACCCCGACGATCTTGCGGCCCGTCGAGCCGCCGCCGTCACGCAGCTCGACCGTGCCGTCGGGGCGCGAGCGCACGTCGTCGCCCGCGACCGTCGCGGCCGCCGACGCGAGGTACAGGTCGTCGCCGTCCGGGTCCTTGAAGAAGGGCAGCACCTTGATCGTCGCGGCGCCGCCCTGGGCGACGCGCAGGACCGGGTCGCCGGTCTGCTCGGGGGGAGCGTTCTCGCCCCAGGGGGACACCTTGAGGGTGACGCCCGCCTCGGCGACGCCGCCGCGGCCGTCGGACACGGAGTACCGGAACGACCCCGTGCCCTCGGCGTCCTCGGGGACCACGGCCTGGAGCGCGGCGCCGCCCATGATGGTCTGCACGGTCGCGTTCGACGGCGAGTCCCCGACGAGCGACGCCGTCATCACGTCCCCGTCCGGGTCCACGTCGTTGCCCAGCACCGGCAGGATCGTCGTGCGCCCCGGACGCACCCCGAACGCGTCGTCCTTCGGCTGCGGCGGCCGGTTCGGCTGGGACCGGTCCGCGATGAACTGGTCCACCTGCTCGGGATTCGTCAGCTCCGCGTCGGCCTCCTCGCCCTCGGCCTCCTCCGGCATCTGGACGTCCCAGTCGTCGACCTTCTGGTACTCGTCCGCCGCCATCCACAACGTCCCCGCCGACAGGTCGTTGAGCACGATCACCTGCCGGTTCACCCGGTACTCCAGGCGGGTCTGGGGATCGAGCCCCTCGAGGCGCTCGTCGACGTCGCGGTCGGTGCCCTCGCAGTCGCGGATCACCTGGCCGGTCGAGGCCCACGCCCCGTACGTGCACGACCCGAGGCGCACCGGGGCGGCCGGGACGCCCTGGGCGGCGCGGCGCTGGGCGTCGCCGCCCTTCAGGGGCTGGGTCACGAGCGCGTCGGTCGTCGCGACGACGACGTCGCCCGACCCGGCGGACGGCTGCTGGAGCCGCGCCTGCTCCGCGCCCTCGACCGCGACGGTCCGGCCGCCGGGCAGCACGAGCTGCGAGGCGGAGCGGTCGAGGACGACGGGCTCGTCACCGACGGCCGTCACCTCGACCTCGGCGCCCTTCCCGACCGGGAGGGACGTCGACGCCGGGTCGCCGGAGACGGCGCCCTTGCTCGTGGTCTCGACCGTCCACAGGGCCCCGGTCGAGGGGATCGCGGCGAAGACCGTCCCGTCCTCGGACACCGTCAGCGCGCCGTCACCGCCGACCTCGGCCGTCGGGTCGAGCTCCTCGGCGTCGAACGAGGTGGCGCCGTCGAACGGCAGGACCCACAGCAGGCCCTCCTCACCGTCGAGGATCGCGGTCGTCGCGCCCCCGGAGGCGACCTGCGCCCCGGCCGGCAGCCGCACCTGGCCGTCGAGCTTGAGGTGGGCGACGTCCACGGGCGAGGCGGTCCCGGTGCCCGCGTCCTCGAGGAGCACGCGGCCCGCGTCCTGCTGCACGTCGAACGACGCGCTGCCCGCGTTGAGCGTGCCGTCCATCGCCTGGGACTCGTAGTTGAACCGCCCCACCAGGCCGGCCGACGTCTTCGTCACCCACACGCCCGAGTCGTTGAGGTCCACGTCCGCCGTGGCCTCGCCCTCGGTGAACAGCGCGAGTCCCACCAGCGCCGTGGAGAACACCGACACGGTGCTCACGGACGCGACGGTACGGCGGTGCTCACGCAGGCGCGCCAGGAAACCCACAAGTCCTCCGAGGTGCCGGATCGGGAGGCGACCGGTCCCCTTCGCCGGCCCCCTCGATCTCGCACTTGCCAGGCGGCCCCACCGATCGCGCAACCGAGGATAACGGGAGGGCGAGTGAGGTCCGACACCCGTCCCATGGGGAGAACTCCCCTCTCGGTGAGCGCGCCCCGGGCCCACCGGCGCGGACCACCGTCGGGTGTGCCGCTACCGGCAGGGCCGGACGGGTGTCCCGGGCAACCGGCCCGGGCACCGGGACGGCCCCGCGCCCACGGCACCCACGACCGGAAAGTTCACCCTCTCGGCGGGTCAGGCGGCGCGGTCCGCCAGGGCCTCCGCGAAGGAGCGCAGCGCGTCACTCACCGGCCCGGGGGGCAGCGTGTCGAGCTCGTCGACGGCGGAGCGGGCCCACCGGACGGCGAGCGCGCGCGTCTCGGCGAGCACCTCGTGCCGGCGCAGCGCCGCGACGGCCGCCGCGAGCGCGGCGTCGTCGGTCAGGTCGGAGTCGAGCAGCTCGACGAGCGCCGCATCGTCCTCCGTCGCGGTCCCCTGCGCGATGCGCGCGCGCAGCAGGAGGACCGGCATCGTGGGGACCTTCTCGCGCAGGTCGGTGCCCGGGGTCTTGCCCGACTCGTCGCCGGAGGACGCCAGGTCCAGGACGTCGTCGGCGAGCTGGAAGGCGACCCCCAGCCGCTCGCCGTACGCCGCGACCGTCTCGACGACGTCGGCCGGGCAGCCGGCGAACATCGCGCCGAGCCGTGCGGACGTCGACAGGAGCGACGCCGTCTTGTCCGCGAGGACCTCGAGGTAGTGCTCGACGGGGTCGTCGCCCTCGCCCGGCCCCGTGGTCTCGTGGAGCTGGCCGAGGCAGAGCCGCTCGAACGTCCGCGCCTGGATGAGCACGGCCTCCGGGCCGAGCGCCGCCACGGTCGACGCGGCACGCGCGAAGAGCAGGTCGCCGACCATGATCGCGACGGAGTTGCCCCACACCGCGTGCGCGGACGGCGCCCCGCGCCGCACGGGCGCGGAGTCCATGACGTCGTCGTGGTAGAGCGACGCGAGGTGCGTGAGCTCGACGACGACGGCTGCCTCCGCGACCTCGGGCCGCGTCCCGTCCCCGAGCTCGGCCGCGAGCAGCGTGAGCAGGGGGCGCAGGCGCTTGCCCCCGGCGTTCACGAGGTGCCGCGACGCCGAGTCCGCGAGCGGGTCGGCGTGCGCGACGGCGGCCCGGAGCCGGGTCTCGACCTCCGCCAGGCGCTCGGTGAGGGCGGCCGCGAGCTCGGGGTCCGAGATCGGGATCGCGGTGGTCGTCACGGGAGCGGTCCGCTCGCGCGGGCCGCGGGGCCCGGCGGGCGCGGAGGGGACGGGAGGCACGGAGGTCACGGGACGAACTTAACCGCCTCGGCCGCCAGATCGAGAACCGGGGAGGGGAACACACCGAGGAGGAGCACCCCGATCGCGCACACGGCGATCGCCACGGTCGTCGGTCCGGTCGACCGCACGACGGTCACCCCGGTGCCCTCGGAGGCCTCCGCGCCGCCGTCCGCGCCGTCGCCCACGCCGCCGGACGGCGCCGTGAAGAACATGAGCACGATGAGGCGGACGTAGAAGAACACCGCCACGGCCGAGGCGAGCACACCGACCACCGCGAGCACCCACGTGGAGCCGCCGCCCTGCCCGTCGGGGCCGGCGATCGCCGCGCCGAACGCGGTGAACTTCGCCACGAACCCGGCGGTCAGCGGGATGCCCGCCATGGAGAGCAGGAACAGCGAGAAGACGCCGGCGAGCCACGGGCTGCGGCGCCCCAGACCCGCCCACTGGGCGAGGTGGGTGGCCTCGCCGAGCACGGCGACGGGCTCCCGGGACGAGTCGTCCGTGACGTTGTCCGCCGCGTCCGAGCCGTCGGCTCCCCCGGCGCCCGCCCCGACGGTCGCGGGCACCCGCTCGCGGACGGGGGCCGTCTCACGGACGAGCGTGACGACCGCGAAGGCGCCGACCGTCGCGAGGCCGTAGACGAGGAGGTAGAACACCGTCGCCCGCAGCGAGAGCTGGGAGAACCCCAGGACGCCGACGAGGATGAAGCCCGCGTGGGCGATCGACGAGTACGCGAGGAGCCGCTTGACGTCGGTCTGGACGGCGCCGACGACGGTCCCGACGACCATGGTGAGCAGCGTGACGATCCACAGCGCGACGAACAGGTCCTCGCGCGTGGCCGGCGACGACTGCGCCAGACCGAGGCTCACGACGTACAGCACGCGCAGGAGCGCCCCGAACGCCGCGGCCTTGGTGCACGCCGCCATGAAGCCGGTGATCGGCGTCGGGGCCCCCTGGTAGACGTCGGGGGTCCACGAGTGGAACGGCGCGGCGCCGATCTTGAACAGCAGCCCCGCGAGGATGAGCAGGGCACCGACGACGACAAGGCCGGGCATGCTCGCGAGCGGGCCCTCGGGCGTCGCGAGCGACCGGTACACCTCGACGAGGTCCACCGAGCCGGCGAACCCGTAGACGAGGGCGACGCCGAACACGAACAGCGCGGACGCGAACGCGCCGAGCAGGAAGTACTTGAACGACGCCTCCTGCGACAGCAGACGGCGGCGCCGGGACATCGCGGACAGCACGTACAGCGGGAGCGAGAGCACCTCGAGCGCGACGAACATCACGAGGAGGTTGCCCGTGGCGGGGAAGATCATCATGCCGCCGACGGCGAACAGCACGAGCGGGTAGACCTCGGTCTGCTCCAGCCCCTTGCGCCGCGTGAGGTCCTCGTACGGCGAGCCGGGGACGGCGGCCGCGGACGGCGCGAACGCGTCCTGGCCGGTCGACGTCCGGTCGGCGATCACGAGGATCGCCAGGAACGCGAGCAGCACGACGATCCCCTGGATCGCGAGCCCGAAGGGGTCGATGACCATCGACCCGCCGAGCACCCGCACGCCGTAGGCGGCGCCGTCGGTGCCCTGGACGGCGGGGTCGCGCCACAGCACGACGACGAGCGCGAGCGCCGCGGCGGTCGCGAGCAGGGCCAGCACGACCTGCACCGTGCGCCGGACGCGCGCCGGGACGAACGCCTCGACGAGCACGCCGACGACGCCGGCACCGAGCACGACGAGGACCGGGGCGAGGTACAGCCAGTCGACCGTGGGGGCCACGAAGGAGTCGTTCACGACTCGCTCCCTTCGTCGGAGCTACGAGTGACGGACGTGCCCGGGCTCGAGGAGGCGACCTGCTCGGTCCCCGCGGCGAACGGGTCGGAGCGCGGCGGGTCCTCGACGCCCGCGACCGCGAGGTCGGAGAGCGTCACCTCGGCGGGCTCGCGCACGAGGTCGAGCGCGGGCACCGGGTAGAACCCGAGGACGAGGAGGGCGACCAGCAGCGGCGCGACGACCCACTTCTCGCGCGCGCCCAGGTCGGGGAGCCGGTCGAGCCCCTCGCGGGTTCCGCCCGTGAAGATCCGCTGGTAGGTCAGCAGCACGTAGAGCGCGGCGAGCACGACGCCGAGCACCGCGACGAGCGCGGCCCACGGGCTGCGCGCGAACGTCCCGACGAGGACCATGATCTCGCTGACGAACGTCGACAGGCCGGGCAGCGACAGCGCGGACAGGCCCGCCACGAGGAACGTGCCCGCGAGCACCGGGACGACCTTCTGCAGGCCGCCGTAGTCCGCGATGCGCTGCGAGCGCTCCGGGTGCCGCGCGACGAGGAAGCCCGCGATGAGGAACAGGGCCCCGGTCGAGATCCCGTGGTTGACCATGTAGAGCGACGAGCCGGACACGCTGAGCGACGTGAACGCGAAGATGCCGAGCACGATGAACCCGAAGTGCGACACCGACGTGTAGGCGATGAGGCGCATGAGGTCGCTCTGCCCGATCGCCATGAGCGCGCCGTACAGGATCGAGACCACGGCGAGCACGACGACGACGGGCGCCGCCCACCTGCTCGCGTTCGGGAACAGCGGCAGGCACAGCGTGAGCATCCCGAACGTGCCCACCTTGTCCAGGACGCCGACGAGCAGCGTGGACGTCCCGGCCGGCGCGTGCTGCGCGGCGTCGGGCAGCCAGGTGTGCACGGGGAAGAGCGGCGCCTTGATGGCGAACGCGAGGAAGAAGCCCAGGAACAGCAGCCGCTCGATCGTGACCGGCATCGGGTTCTCCGCGAAGTACCCGACGAGGTTCGTCGTGAGGAACGCGTCTTCGGGCCGCGCGCCCGTGGCCGGGTCGATCGGCACCTGGACGTAGAGCGCGATGACCGCCGCGAGCATGATGAGGCCGCCCGCGAGCGAGAACAGCAGGAACTTCACCGCGGCGTAGCGCCGCCGCGCCCCGACGCCGAACCCGCCGATCATGAAGTAGACCGGGATGAGCATGGCCTCGAACAGCACGTAGAAGAGGAACACGTCGCGCGCGACGAACACCGCGACCATGAACGCCTCGAGGAGCAGCACGAGCGCGAGGTAGTGGCGCAGGCGGCGGACGTCGCCGTCCTGCTCCTTCCACGCGGCGAGCACGACGAGCGGGACCAGCAGCACCGACAGCGCGACGAGCGCGAGCGCGACGCCGTCGGCGCCGACCGCGTAGCTCGCCCCGATCTGCGGGATCCAGCGGTACGTCTCGGCGAGCTGGTGGGTACCGGCCGCGGACGTGTCGAACGCGGTGAACGCGCCGACGAGCAGGCCGAGCTCGACGAGCGCCGCGCCGAGCGCGATGCCGCGCACGGCACGCAGCGCGCCCGCACCGACGCCGCGCGTGCGGGCCGCGGCCGTGAGCCACACCGCCGCGGCACCCACCAGGGGCCAGGCGATGAGCAGGGACAACCAGGGGACGGAGGTGGTCATGGGTGTCTCCCTCTCAGCTCGCGGAGCCGGTGGTCAGGGCGAGGACGACGGCGACGACGACCACGAGGCCGCCGAGCATCGTCGCGCCGTACGAGCGCACGTAGCCGTTCTGCCACCCGCGGAGCCACTCCCCCACCTTGCCGACGAGGCCGGCCAGGCCCATCCAGCCGCCGTCGACCATCTCCTTGTCGGCATAGACGAGCGAGCGCGTGAGGTACTGGCCGGGACGCATGAACACCGTCTCGTTGACGTCGTCCTGGTACAGGTCGCGGCGGGCCGCGCGCGTGAGCACGGAGCCGCGCGGGGCGCGGACCGGGACGCTCGACATCGCGTACTGGCGCCACGCGAGGGCGACGCCCGCGAGGACGAGCAGGAGCGTCAGGGCGATGAGCGACCAGACGGGCAGCACGGGCTCGTGGTGCTCGGCGTGCCCCGTGACGGGCTCGAGCCACGTGACGAAGCGCGAGCCCGCGGCGAGGATGCCGCCCAGGGCCACCGACCCGACGGCGAGGACGATCATCGGCCACGTCATGAGGCGCGGGGACTCGTGCGGGTGCTGGACGGGACCGTCCTGCGGGCCGAGGCCGTCCACGGAGCCGCTGCCGTCGTTCCAGCGGCGGCGACCGGAGAACGTCATGAAGAACAGGCGCGACATGTAGAACGCCGTGATCCCCGCGCCGAGCAGCGCCACGCCGCCGAAGACCCACGCCCGCCACGGCTCGCCGTCGACGGGGACGAACGCGGCCTCGATGATCTTGTCCTTGCTCCAGAAGCCGGAGAACGGCGGGATCCCGAGGATCGCGAGCCAGCCCATCATGAAGGTGATCCACGTGACCTTCATGTAGCGCGCGAGGCCGCCGAACCGGCGCATGTCGACCTGGTCGTCCATGCCGTGCATGACGGACCCCGCGCCGAGGAACATCCCGGCCTTGAAGAAGCCGTGCGTCACGAGGTGGAAGATCGCGAACGCGTAGCCGATCGGGCCGAGCCCGGCGGCGAGGATCATGTAGCCGATCTGCGACATGGTCGACGCGGCGAGCGCCTTCTTGATGTCGTCCTTCGCGCAGCCGACGATCGCCCCGAAGAGCAGCGTCACCGCACCCACGATCACCACGACGAGCTGCGCCGTCGGCGCGCCCTCGAAGATCGGCGCGGACCGCACGACGAGGTAGACGCCCGCCGTGACCATGGTCGCGGCGTGGATGAGGGCGGAGACCGGCGTCGGGCCGGCCATCGCGTCCCCGAGCCACGCCTGGAGCGGGAACTGCGCCGACTTGCCGCAGGCCGCGAGCAGGAGCGCGAGGCCCGTCGCCGTGAGCAGCGCGGTCGAGGCCTCCGGCACGCGGGCGAAGACCGTGCTGAAGTCGAGCGCGCCGAACGTCGCGAACATGAGCATCATCGCCACGATGAGGCCGATGTCTCCCACGCGGTTCATGACGAACGCCTTCTTCGCCGCGACCGCGTACGCCCGGTTGTGGTTCCAGAACCCGATGAGCAGGTACGACGCGAGACCCACGCCCTCCCAGCCGACGAACAGCAGGAGGAACGAGTCGGCGAGGACGAGGACGAGCATCGCCGCGATGAACAGGTTGAGGTACGCGAAGAACCGGCGCCGGTCGCGGTCGTGCGCCATGTAGGCGACCGCGTACACGTGGATGAGCGTCCCGACGAACGTCACGAGGAGCACGAACGTCAGGGACAGCGGGTCGATCCGCAGCCCGACGGCGAGGTCGAGCCCGCCGGACGCGATCCAGTCGAACAGGCGGTAGTCCACGACGCGCTCGTCGACCGGGAGGCCGAGCATCGACACGAAGAGGACCAGGCCCACGACGAACGCCGCGGCGGACATGAGCACGCCGAACCAGGCGCCCCAGCGGTCGCTGCGGCGGCCCGCGAGCAGCAGGACGGCCGCCCCGACGAGCGGGAGCAGCACGAGCAGCGGTGCGGCGAGGAACGCGCCCGGGACCGTCTCGGTCGCGGGCACGACGTCGGTCGCGGTCAGCAGTCCGCCCGCCGACGGCAGGGCGGGAAGGAGCATCGTCATCGGTGCCGGCCCCTCAGCTCTTGAGCAGGTTGACGTCGTCGACCGAGGCGGACCGACGGGTGCGGAAGATGGACACGATGATCGCGAGGCCGACGACGACCTCCGCCGCCGCGACCACCATGACGAAGAACGCGAGGACCTGGCCGGTCACGTCGCCGTGGATGCGAGCGAACGTCACGAACGCGAGGTTGGTCGCGTTGAGCATGAGCTCGATGCCCATGAACACGATGATCGCGTTGCGGCGCAGCAGGACCGTCGCCGCACCGATCGCGAAGAGGATCGCGGCCAGCACGAGGTAGTGGGTGAGCTCCATCAGTCCTCTCCTCCCGGGGTCGCGCCGGGCACGCGGGACCGGCCCGGGTCGTCGGGACCCCCGACGTCGCCGGCGGGCGGCTCGCCCTCGGGCTGCTCGGCCGTCGCGGCCTGCACCACACGCTCGTTCGCGTCCTGGGCCCGCAGCGCGGGCAGGGCACGGTGCGGCTCGTGCTCGACGAGCACGTCGCGCTCGGCCTCGAGGATCGTGCCGGCCGAGCGCTCCTGGCCACGGATCCGCAGGATGCGGGACACCGACTCCTCGATGGGCCGCCCCTGCGGGTCGAGGGCCGGCGTGTCCATCGCGTTGTTCTGCGCGTACACGCCGGGCGCGGCGAGCGGCGTGAGTCGGCCGCCCGAGGGCAGTGCCGCGACCTTCGCGTCCGCCTGCTCGCGCTGGCCGACCTTCGGGGTGAGCCGGCGCCGGTGCGTGAGCACGAGCGCCGAGACCGCGGCGGTGATGAGCAGGATGCCCACGACCTCCATCGCGAACACGTAGTCCGCGAAGAGCACGCGTGCGAGCGCCGTCGGGTTCGTCACCGCGTTCGCGGCCTCGAGACCGACCGCGGGCGGGAACGCCGCCTGCGAGACGACGCCGACCAGCACGGCCCCGAGCCCGAGCCCGAGGAGCACGCCGATCCAGCGCTGGCCGCGGATCGTCTCGACGAGCGAGTCCGACGCGTCGACGCCGACGAGCATGAGCACGAAGAGGAACAGCATCATCACGGCGCCCGTGTAGACGACCACCTGGACGACGCCGAGGAACGGCGCCTCCTGCGCGATGTAGAGGATCGCGAGGTCGACCATGACGAACATGACCGCGATGGCGGCGTGCACCGCCTTGCGCGCGAAGAGCAGCGAGAGCGCCGCGAGCACCATGAGGGGGGCGAGGACCCAGAAGAGGACCGCCTCGCCGCCGCCCCCGATCACCGCGCGCCCTTCCGGGCCGACGGACGGGCGGACCGCCCGGACGGCTGCGTGACCCGCCGGACCTCCGGCTCGCGGCCCGCCGGCTCCGGCGGGAGCGTCGGGTCGTCCGGCCGGTGCTCGCGCACCCACTCCACCTGCTCGGCCACCGGTCCGCTCACCTCTCCGCGGTAGTACTCGGTGTCCGACGTCCCGGGCACCATCGGGTGCGGCGCGGAGAGCATGCCCTCGCGCAGCGGCGCGAGCAGGTCCTGCTTCTCCCAGATCATGCCCTCGCGCGTCGGCCCGGCGAGCTCGTACTCGTTGGTCATCGTCAGCGCGCGCGTCGGGCACGCCTCGATGCACAGCCCGCAGAAGATGCAGCGCAGGTAGTTGATCTGGTAGACGCGGCCGTACCGCTCGCCGGGCGACATGTGGCCGCCGTCGGGCAGGTCGGCGTTGTCCGCGCCCTCGACGTAGATCGCGTCCGCGGGGCACGCCCACGCGCACAGCTCGCACCCGATGCACTTCTCGAGCCCGTCGGGGTACCGGTTGAGCTGGTGCCGGCCGTGGTAGCGCGGCTTGGGCGGCACCTTCTGGCGCGGGTACTGCTCCGTCACGGTCGGCCGGAACATCGAGGAGAAGGTCACGCCGAACCCGGCGACGGGCGCGACGAGCTCGCGAAAGCCCTTCGCCTGCGGGCGGCGGACCTCGTACTCGCCCGGCCGGTCCGGCTTCTGGTCGTCAGCCACGGTCGACCTCCTTGTCGTGCGGTGTGTCGCGGGGGGCACCGGCACCCGGTGCGGACGTCCTGGCCGCGCCCGCGTCGTCGGGCACGAGGGCCCGACGGCGCGGCGAGGGCGGGAGCGACTGGCCGGGCAGCGGCGGGACGGGGAAGCCGCCGGCGAACGCGTCGAACGGCTCGGGCGCGGCGCCCGCGGCGCGCGGAGCGGCGCCGGGTGGCGCCTTCTTCTCTGGCCAGAACCAGACGACGACCACGACGACGAGCGCTATCGCGACCGCGATCCCGATGAACACGCGCAGGTCCACGTCGAGGAACTGGCGCACGGCCTGGGCGACGGCGAGCAGCACGAGCCACGCGAGCGCGAAGGGGATGAGGACCTTCCAGCCGAAGCGCATGAACTGGTCGTAGCGCAGGCGCAGCAGCGTGCCGCGCACCCACACAAAGAAGAACATGACGGCCCAGACCTTGACGAGGAACCAGAGGATGGGCCACCAGCCCTCGTTGAACATCCCGTCGTTGATCGCCGAGAGCGGCCACGGGGCCCGCCAACCGCCGAGGAACAGCGTCGTCGCGACCGCGGAGACGTTGAGCATGTTGATGTACTCCGCGAGGAAGAACCACGCGAACTTCATCGACGAGTACTCGGTCATGTACCCGGACACGAGCTCGCCCTCGGCCTCGGGGAGGTCGAACGGCAGGCGGTTCGTCTCGCCGACCATGGAGATCACGTAGATGACGAACGCCGGCAGGAGCGGGAGGAACCACCACAGCTGCGTCTGCGAGTCGACGATGCGCGAGGTCGACATCGACCCCGCCATGAGGAAGACGGAGACGAGCGACAGGCCCATCGCGAGCTCGTAGCTGATGACCTGGGCCGTCGAGCGGACCGACCCGAGCAGCGGGTACGTCGAGCCGGACGACCAGCCGCCGAGCACGATCCCGTACACGCCGAGCGACGCGCACGCGAGGATGTAGAGCGTCGCGACCGGGAAGTCGGTGAGCTGGGCGGGCGTCACGTAGTCCGTGAACGGGATCTGCACCTCGGGCCCGAACGGGATGACCGCGAACACGAGGAGCGCGCAGAACACGGAGATCATCGGCGCGAGGAGGTAGACGAACTTGTCGGCCGCCTTGACGGTGATGTCCTCCTTGAGCAGGAGCTTCATCGCGTCGGCGAGCGACTGCAGCAGGCCGAACGGGCCGTGCCAGTTCGGGCCGGGCCGCACCTGCATGCGGGCGACGACCTTGCGCTCGAACCAGATCGCGAACAGCACGCTCGTCAGCAGGAACACGAGGATGAGGACGGCCTTGACGAGGTACGTCCAGCCGTTGTCCTGCGAGAAGTTCGCCGTGATGCCGGGCACCGCCGGCGTCTCGGTGGCCAGCGCGTGGAGCGCGTGCAGGCCGCTCATGCGCCCTCCCCTCCGTCGGTGGTCCCCGGCTCGAGCCGGACGAGGTCGCCCGGCACCGCGCCGAGCGTGGCGTGCACGGACGACCCCGGCGAGCGCAGCGGCAGCCACACCACGTGGTCGACCATGTCGGTCACCACCACGGGGAGCGTCACCGCGCCCCGGTCGGTGACGACGCGCACGAGCTCGCCGTCGAACACGTCGACCGCGGCGGCCGTGGCCGCCGAGAGGCGGGCCACGGGGCGCTTGGCCGTGCCGGCGAGGTACCGCTCGCCGTCCTGGCCGCGCGCGTCGTCGAGCAGGAGGCGCCAGCTCGCGAGGACCGCGGTCCCCGGCGCGACGGCGGGCGGCTCGGTCGCGTCGACCGTGGGCGCCGCGGCGCGCGCGCCGTCCCACGCGCCGTCGCCCACGAGCTGCTCGAGCTCGGCGCGCACGGCCTCGAGCGTCGACAGGCCGAGCGGGGCGCCGGCGGCGTCCGCGAGCGCGTCGAGCACGCGGTGGTCGGGCATCGCGGTCGAGGCGAGCGCGGCCGGGAACGGGCGCACGCGCCCCTCCCAGCTGACGAACGCCCCGGCCCGCTCCACGGGCGGCGCGACCGGGAGCACGACGTCGGCGAGCTCCGTCACCGCCGAGCGCCGCACCTCGAGCGAGACGACGACGTCCGCCGCCTCGAGCGCGCGGCGCGCGTGCGCCGGGTCGGGCAGGTCGTCGAGCTCGAGCCCGCCCACGAGGACGCCCGCGAGCTGGCCGACCGAGAGCGCGTCGAGCATCTCCCCCAGGTCGCGGCCCGGCGCCGTGGGCAGCCCCGCGGGGTGGTCCTCGGTGGTCGCCGCGCCCCACACTGTCGCGACGTCCACGCGGGCCGCGGCGTCGGCGACCGGGCGTCCGCCCGGCAGAAGGTTGGGCAGCGTGCCCGCCTCGACGCCGCCACGCTCGCCCGCTCGGCGCGGCACCCAGGCGAGGCGTGCCCCCGTCGCGGCGACCGCGCGCAGCAGCGCGCTGTACCCGCCGGGCGTCGCGGCGAGCCGCTCGCCCACGAGGACGACCGCCCCTGGCTGGCGGAGCGCGTCGCTCGCGTCGGCGAGGACGTCGTCGGTGCCGCTCGCCTCGTCGAGCGTGCGGACCCGGTCGCCCGCGGCGATGCCGTCGAGCCACTCGGCCTCGGTGCCCGGGGCGGCGGGGAGCAGCGTGCCGTGCATGCGCTGCACGCCGCGCGACGCGAACGGCGCCACGGAGAACACACGGACCCGGTGCCGCAGCGCGCCCTTGCGCAGGCGCAGGAACGCGACGCCCGCCTCCTCCTCGGCCTCGAGGCCGACGAGCAGGACCGCGGGGGCCTTCTCGAGGTCGGGGAAGGTCACGCCGAGACCCGTGCCGGCCACGGCGTGCGCGAGGAAGTCCGCCTCCTCCGCGCTGTGCGCGCGGGCCCGGTGGTCGACGTCGTTCGTGCGCAGCCACGTGCGCGCGAGCTTGGCGTACGCGTAGGCGTCCTCGACCGTGAGCCGCCCGCCCGGCAGGACGCCGACCCCGCCCGCGTCGCGGGCCCGGGTCAGGGCGTCGGCCGCGACCTCGAGCGCCTCGGCCCACGAGGCCGGGCGCAGCTCGCCGCGCGTGACGGTCCCGTCCGGCGCGACCTCGCGGTCGCGCACGAGCGGGTGCGTGAGACGGTCCGGCGCGGACTGCCACGTGAAGGCGAAGCGGTCCCGGTCGGTGATCCACTCCTCGTTGACCAGCTGGTCCTGGCCCGCGAGGCGGCGCAGCACGACGCCCCGGCGGTGGTCGACGCGGATCGCCGACCCGGACGAGTCGTGCTCGGCGACCGACGGCGTCGAGACCAGGTCGAACGGGCGCGACCGGAAGCGGTACGCCGCCCCCGTGAGCGCGCCGACCGGGCAGATCTGCACGGTGTTGCCGGAGAAGTACGACGCGAACGGGAGGCCCGCCTCGTCCTCCAGGGCCAGGCCCACCGGGCGGTCGCCGGGCGCCTCGCCCGCGGGGGGCGCGAAGTCGAGCACGGCCTCGTCGAAGCGGCCGATCTGCTGCGCGGCGCCGCGCTTCTGCAGGTCGATGAACGCGTCGCCCGCGATCTCCTGGGAGAAGCGCGTGCACCGCTGGCACAGGACGCAGCGCTCGCGGTCGAGCAGGATCGTCGTCGAGACGGCGATCGGCTTGGGGAACGTGCGCTTGACGTCGACGAACCGGCTCGTCGCGCGCCCGTTGCTCATCGCCTGGTTCTGCAGGGGGCACTCGCCGCCCTTGTCGCACACCGGGCAGTCGAGCGGGTGGTTGATGAGCAGCAGCTCCATGATCCCGTGCTGCGCCTTGTCGGCGACCGGGCTCGTGCGCTGGGTCTTCACCACCATGCCCGGCGTCGCCTCGAGCGTGCACGACGCCTGCGGCTTCGGCATGGGCCGCACGTTGCCCTCGCGGTCGGGCGCCGCGACCTCGACGAGGCACTGGCGGCACGCCCCGGCGGGCTCGAGCAGCGGGTGGTCGCAGAACCGCGGGATCTGGATCCCGATCTGCTCGGCCGCACGGATCACGAGCGTGCCCTTGGGCACCGACATCTCGATGTCGTCGATCGTGAACGTCACCTGGTCCGCGGGGGCCGGGGTCTTGGCCGCGCCGCCCGAGGGCGCGACGGCCGAGGAGCCGGTGCCCGGGGCGGGGGTCGTGGTCGTCATCAGTGCACTCCTGCCGTCAGGACGCGGGCCGGGCGGGGCGTGTAGTCGAAGAGCGCCGAGGCCGCCGGGTCGAACGGGCAGCGGTGCTCCGTGATGTGCGCCTCGTACTCGTCGCGGAACAGCGCGATGCTGCTCGTGACGGGCGACGTCGCACCGTCGCCGAGCGCGCAGAACGCGCGGCCCAGGATGTTGTCGCACGTGTCGAGGAGCAGGTCGAGGTCGGCCTCCGTGCCCTGGCCCGCCTCGATGCGCGCCAGCACCTGCTTCATCCAGTACGTGCCCTCGCGGCACGGCGTGCACTTGCCGCACGACTCGTGCGCGTAGAAGTCGGTCCACCGGCTCACGGCCCGCACAACGCACGTCGTCTCGTCGAAGAGCTGGAGCGCGCGCGTGCCGAGCATCGAGCCCGCCGCGGCAACTGACTCGTAGTCGAGCGGGGTGTCGAGGTGCGCGTCGGTGAACAGCGGCGTCGACGAGCCGCCCGGCGTCCAGAACTTCAGCGCCTTGCCCCCGCGCATCCCGCCCGCGAGGTCGAGCAGCTCGCGCAGCGTCGTGCCGAGCGGGGCCTCGTACTGCCCCGGCCGCGTCACGTGCCCGGAGAGCGAGAACAGGCCGACGCCGGCCGAGCGCTCCGTGCCCATCGAGGTGAACCAGTCCGCACCGCGCGCGACGATCGACGGCACGCTCGCGATCGACTCGACGTTGTTGACGACCGTCGGGCGCGCGTACAGGCCCGCGACCGCGGGGAACGGCGGCTTGAGCCGCGGCTGCCCGCGGCGGCCCTCGAGCGAGTCGAGCAGCGCCGTCTCCTCGCCGCAGATGTAGGCGCCGGCCCCGGCGTGGACCGTGACGTCGAGGTCGAAGCCCGACCCGAGCACGTCCTTGCCGAGGTAGCCCGCCTCGTACGCTTCCTCGACCGCGCGCAGCAGGCGGCGGTACACGTGCAGCACCTCGCCGCGCACGTAGATGAAGGCGTGCCGGCAACCGATCGCGTACGACGTGATCGCGACGCCCTCGACGAGCGCCTGCGGGCTCGCGAGCATGAGCGGGATGTCCTTGCACGTGCCCGGCTCGGACTCGTCCGCGTTGACGACGAGGTAGCGCGGGCCGCCGTCGGGCGCGGGCAGGAAGCCCCACTTCATGCCCGTGGGGAACCCGGCGCCGCCGCGGCCGCGCAGGCCGGACGCCTTGACCGTCGCGACGACGTCGCCCGGGTCCTGCCCGAGCGCGGCGCGCAGGCCCGCGTAGCCGCCGCGGTCCAGGTAGGACGCGAGCGTCCAGGACCGGTCCGCGTCCCACGTGTCCGACAGGACCGGGGTCAGCGGGTCCGGCGCCGGGCGGGTCTCGGTGCTCTGCTGCTCGCTCATGCGTCCGCTCCCTTCGACGGGTCGGGCTTCGTGCCGGGCGACTCGGCCTTGCCGCCGGGGTCGACGTCGGCGTCGGTCGTCGGCTTCCGCTCGGCGCTCGACTGCGCCTCGCCGGCGTCGGGCGTACCGCCGGCGGGGGCGCCGCCGTCGGGGGCCGCCTCGGCGTCCGTCTCAGCGGCCGGGGCGGTCCAGCCGTGCTCGCGCGCGAGCCGCAGGCCGGCGAGGGTGGGCTCGCCCGCGCCGACGCCCTCGTCGGCGCGGCCGTCGGGGAAGCCGGCGAGCACGCGGCTCATCTGCTTGAACGTGCACACGCTCGCCGCGCCGCGCGTCGGGGCGACGGGCTCGCCGGCGCGGAGCCGGTCCACGACGTCCGTCGCGCTGCCGGGGGTCTGGTTGTCGAAGAACTCCCAGTTGACCATCATCACGGGCGCGTAGTCGCAGGCCGCGTTGCACTCCACGCGCTCGAGCGTGATCGCGCCGTCCTCGGTGGTCTCGTCGTGCCCGACGCCGAGGTGCTCAGACAGCTCGTCGAAGATCGCGTCGCCGCCCATGATCGCGCAGAGCGTGTTCGTGCAGACGCCCACGGTGTAGGTGCCGTTGGGGTGGCGCTTGTACTGGGTGTAGAACGTCGCGACGGCGGAGACCGCGGCCGCGGTGAGGCCGAGCTGCTCCGCGCAGAACAGGATGCCGTCGCGCGACACGTAGCCGTCCTCGGACTGCACGAGGTGCAGCATCGGCAGCAGCGCGGAGCGGGACTCGGGATAGCGCGCGACGATCTGCGCGGCGTCGGCGGCGAGCCGCGCCGTCGTCTCCGCGTCGTACCCGGGGCGCGCCCGCCCGGCGGGCGTCCCGTCCGTCGCAGGTCCGGCGTCGATGGTCATCGGTCCACCCCTCCCAGCACGGGGTCCAGGGACGCGACCGCGACCACGACGTCGGCCACCTGGCCGCCCTCGCACATCGCCGCCACGGCCTGGAGGTTGTTGAACGACGGGTCGCGGAAGTGCGCCCGGTAGGGGCGCGTGCCGCCGTCGGACACGAGATGCACCCCGAGCTCGCCGCGCGGGTGCTCCACGGTCTGCCACGCCTGCCCCACGGGGACCCGGAAGCCCTCGGTGACGAGCTTGAAGTGGTGGATCAGGGCCTCCATCGAGGAGCCCATGATCTCCTTGATGTGCTCGAGCGAGTTGCCCTGGCCGTCGCTCCCGATCGCGAGCTGCGCGGGCCACGCGATCTTGCGGTCGCCGACCATGACGGGCTGCCCCGCCGTCGCCTCGAGGCGGTCCAGGCACTGCGCGACGATGTGCAGCGACTGGTAGCACTCCTCGAGCCGCAGCACGACGCGGTCGTAGCAGTCGGCGCCCGTCGCGGTCGGGACGTCGAAGTCGTACGTCTCGTAGCCGCAGTACGGGTCGGCCTTGCGCACGTCGTACGGGTGGCCCGTCGAGCGCAGCACCGGCCCGGTGACGCCGAGCGCCATGCAGCCCGCGAGGTTGAGGTGCCCGACCCCGACGAGGCGCCCCTTGAAGATGGGGTTGGCGAGCATGAGGTCGCCGAGCTGGCCGAGGTAGCGGCGCACGAGCGGGTCCGCCCGGCGCACCTGCTCGACGAGGTCCGGCGGCACGTCCTGCGCGACGCCGCCCGGGCGGACGTACGCGTGGTTCATGCGCAGCCCCGTGACCGCCTCGAAGATCCGCAGGATCTCCTCGCGCGCGGTGAACGCGATGGTCATGACGGTCGTCGCGCCCATCTCGTTGCCGCCCGTGCCGAGGCACACGAGGTGGGACGCGATGCGGTTGAGCTCCATCATCAGCACGCGGATGACGCTCGCCCGTTCGGGCACGTCGTCCGTGATGCCGAGGAGCTTCTCGACCGCGAGGCAGTACGCCGTCTCCTGGAACAGCGGCGCGAGGTAGTCCATGCGGGTGCAGAACGTGACGCCCTGCGTCCACGTCCGGAACTCCATGTTCTTCTCGATGCCCGTGTGCAGGTAGCCGATGCCGCAGCGCGCCTCGGTGACCGTCTCGCCGTCGATCTCGAGCATGAGGCGCAGCACGCCGTGCGTCGACGGGTGCTGCGGACCCATGTTGACGACGATGCGCTCCTCTCCGAGCGCGGCGGCCGCGACGGCGCTCTCCGCGATCTCGGCCCAGTCGCCGCCGGACGCCTCGAAGCTCGGGACGCCGGGGTCGAAGTCGCCGACGGGCGGACGGGTGGCGTGCGGGGCGCCGCCGGGGGCGCCGGTGGTGTGCGTGCTCACGAGTACGACCTCCTCGTGTCGGGCGGGGGCACGGTCGCGCCCTTGTACTCGACGGGGATCCCGCCGAGCGGATAGTCCTTGCGCTGCGGGTGGCCCGGCCAGTCGTCGGGCATCTCGATGCGCGCGAGCGACGGGTGGCCGTCGAAGACGATGCCGAAGAAGTCCCACGTCTCGCGCTCGTGCCAGTCGTTCGTCGGGTAGACGGACGTCGTGGTCGGCACGTGCGGGTCCGCGTCGGGCACCGACACCTCGAGCCGCAGCCGCCGGCCGTGGGTGATCGAGGTCAGGTGGTAGACGGCGTGCAGCTCGCGGCCGACGTCGTGCGGGAAGTGCACGCCGCTCACGCCGAGGCTCAGCTCGAAGCGCAGGTCCTGGTCGTCGCGCAGCGCCCGGCACACCTCGACGAGGTGGTCGCGGTGCACGTGCAGCGTGAGCTCGGCGTGCGCGCCGGGCGGGTCGACGACGACGCGCTCGACCGCGGCGTCGAACCCGACGCCGGACGTCTCGAGCACCTCCGCGAGGACGTCCACGACCTCGTCGAACCAGCCGCCGTACGGACGGGCGCTCGCGCCCGGCATCGCGACGGGCTGCACCAGGCCGCCGTAGCCGGACGTGTCGCCCGAGCCGTGGACGCCGAACATGCCCTCGCGGACCTCGACGACCTCGAGCGTGCGGGGCGACCCGGCACCGGTCACGAGGTCGGCCGACCGGGGGCCGTTCACCTCCTCCGGCTGCGGCACCGGCGTGCCGGCGCCGCTCTTCTCGTCCGTCACCGCAGCAGCCCCTTCATCTGGAACGTGGGCGTCGCCTCGAGCGCCGCCGCCTCGGCGGCGCGCGCCGCCTCCTTGCGGTTCACGCCGAGCGGCTCGTGCTGGATCTGGTCGTGCAGCGCGAGGATCGCGTTGATGAGCATCTCCGGCCGCGGCGGGCAGCCGGGCAGGTAGATGTCCACCGGGACGACGTGGTCGACGCCCTGGACGATCGCGTAGTTGTTGAACATGCCGCCGCTCGACGCGCACACGCCCATGGACAGGACCCACTTGGGCTCGCTCATCTGGTCGTAGACCTGCCGCACGACCGGCGCCATCTTCTGGCTCACGCGCCCGGCCACGATCATGAGGTCCGCCTGGCGCGGCGACGCGCGGAAGACCTCCATGCCGAAGCGCGACAGGTCGAACCGCGACGCGCCCGCCGCCATCATCTCGATGGCGCAGCACGCGAGGCCGAAGGTCACGGGCCACAGCGACGCCTTGCGCAGGTACCCCGCGAGGTCCTCGATCGTGGTGAGCAAGAAGCCCGAGGGAGCTTCCTCGATCCCCATGGTGTCTCTCCTAGTTCTCTCGCCGGTGCCCGCCGGGGCCCCCGCTGGGTGCCACCGTCAGTCCCACTCGAGGCCGCCGCGGCGCCACTCGTAGACGAACGGGACGGTGATGAGCGCGAGGAACGCGAGCATCGCCACCAGCCCGAACGTCGCGAGCGTCGCGAAGTCGACGGCCCACGGGTAGAGGAAGACGACCTCGATGTCGAAGACGATGAACGTCATCGCGACGAGGTAGTACTTGATCGGGAAGCGCCCGCCGCCGACGGCGTGGGGCGTGGGCTCGATGCCGCACTCGTAGGCGTCGAGCTTGGCGCGGTTGTACCGCTTGGGGCCGATGACCGCGCTCGCGGCGACGCCGCCGAGCGCGAGCACGGCGGCCACGCCCATGAGGACGAGCAGCGGGACGTACGGGTTGGTCATCGTCGACTCCTCGAGTGGGGGCTCGGGACGGGTCTCCCCGGACGGCGTCGTCCGGGTCCGCGGTCAGGTGGTGCGAGTGCCGGCGCTGCGTGGTGCGCGGGTGCCGGCCCACCTCGTGGGCTCATGACGATGGCACCACCCTGGTCAGCCCGGCGATGACGCGGTCGACCCAGTCGCCGCCGCGGGGCTCGTAGCAGTCCGACAGGAGCTTGAGGACGAACCGCATGACGACCGGGCGCGGGAGCCCGTAGCGCGTGCAGATCCGCATGATCTCGGGGTGCTCGATGAGCTTCACGAAGTACCGGCCGAGCGTGTAGTAGCCGCCGAGCTCGCGCCGCATGAGGCGCGGGTACGTCTGCAGCGCACGCTCGCGCCCCGCGTCGGTGAGGCGCACGCGGGACTGGGCCACGACGTCGGCCGCGGCCCGCCCGGCCTGCATCGCGTACGCGATGCCCTCGCCGTTGAACGGGCTCACCATGCCGCCCGAGTCCCCGACGAGCAGCACGCCGCGCGTGTACAGCGGCGTGCGGTTGAAGCCCATGGGCAGCGCCGCGCCGCGCACCGGGGCGAGCCGGTTCTCCTCCGTGAACTCCCACTCGGGGGGCGCGTTGCGCATCCAGGTGGCGAACAGGTCCTTGTAGTCGACGTTGGCCGCGGACTGCCGCGCGGGCGTCGAGCTGACCGAGCCGAGGCCGACGTTCGCCGTGCCGTCGCCGAGCGAGAAGATCCAGCCGTAGCCCGGCAGGAGGTTCGACTCGCGGGGCTTGCCGTCCCACAGCTCGAGGTGGGACTCCATCCACGGGTCGTCGTGGCGGGGCGTGCGGAAGTAGGTCCGGACGGCGACGCCGATCGGGCGGTCCTCGCGCCGCGCGAGGCCGAGGGCGAGCGCGAAGCGGGACGAGACGCCGTCGGCCGCGATGACGACGGGCGCCCGGTAGGTGACCTCGTCCCCGGCGCGCCGGCCCTTCTCGTCCACGGGGCGCGCCGTGACGCCGACGACGCGGCCCGTGCGCTCGTCGAGGACGGGGCCGGTGACGGCGGTGCGCTCGAGCAGCTTGGCGCCGGTGCGCTGCGCGTGCTCGGCGAGCGTGCGGTCGAACGAGTGGCGCGCGCGGGCCATGCCGTAGCTGGGGTACGACGCGAGGTCCGGCCACGCGAGCTCCCACGAGCGGCCGCTCGCGACGACGCGCAGCCCGCGGTTGCGGATCCAGCCGTCCTCGGCGCGCGTGGGGACGCCCATGCGCACGAGCTCGGCGACCGCGCGCGGCGTCAGGCCGTCGCCGCAGATCTTGTCGCGCGGGAACGCCGACTTCTCGAGGAGGAGGACGCTCAGGCCCGCGGCGGCGCAGTAGTGGGCGGCCGCGGAACCGGCCGGGCCGGCGCCCACGACGATCACGTCGGCGTCGTCGAGCCTCGCGCCCACCGTGCCCACCTCGCCGTCCCGTCGTCGGAGTCCTCGTGCGATGCTCCACCGTGGCCCGGCTCGGGACACGGTGCACCCACTGTCCTTGTGAAGTCGGTCACAATGGACACCGCCACTCTAGTCACTCCGGACGGGAGATGTGTAGCAAGGCGACCCTTCCCTGGGAGATCCTGTGACGAAGGTCCCGGCACGCGGCGACACCCGACCCTGGGGACGAGGACTCGCGGGCAAGGGGGCCGGCGCCACGATGGCCTAGCCTCCCGCGCGTCCGCGCCCGCCCGGGGCACCGTCGTCCCAGGTCAGCGCCGCGCACGCGTGCCGACGCGGCCGCGCGCCGCCGGGGTCGCCGAGAAGGCCCCGCGCGGCACGCGCGGGGCCTCGTCCTGGTGTGGCGTCAGGCCGGGCGCACGCCCCGGTGCAGCGCGACGATCCCGCCGGAGAGGTTGCGGTAGGCGACCTTCTCCCAGCCCGCGCGCAGCAGGAGACGACCCAGGCCCTGCTGGTCCGGCCACGCGGCGATCGACTCGGCGAGGTACTCGTACGACCCGCCCTCGCGCGTCACCGCCGAGGCGATGCGCGGCAGCGCCTGGACCAGGTACTCCTGGTACAGGACGCGGAACGGCGCCCACGTGGGGGTCGAGAACTCGCAGATCACCACGCGCCCGCCCGGCCGCACGACGCGCAGCATCTCGCGCAGCGCCCCCTCGGTGTCGACGACGTTGCGCAGCCCGAACGAGATCGTCACCGCGTCGAACGTGCCGTCCGCGAACGGGAGCCGCGTCGCGTCCCCGGCGACGAACGGGAGGTCCGGGCGGCGCTCCTTGCCGACCTGGAGCATGCCGATGGAGAAGTCGCACGGGACGACGCGCACGCCGTCGTCGGCGAACGGCTCCGAGGACGTGCCCGTCCCGGCCGCCAGGTCGAGGACCTTCTCGCCTGGCAGCGCGCCGACCGCGCGGACCGTCGCCCGGCGCCACGCGCGGTCCTGCCCGAGCGACAGGATGTCGTTGGTCAGGTCGTACCGGGAGGCGATCCCGTCGAACATCGACGCGACCTCGGAGGGCTTCTTGTCCAGGTTGGCACGGGGCATGGCGCCCATGCTTCCACGTCCCCGCGCCCGCGGTCGCACCGCCGCGGCTTACGCTGGGAGGCGATGAGCGCAGAACCGTCGGCCACGGCCGCACAGCCCCACCCGCTGGTCGTGAGGACCACCCGGATCCCCGACCTGCCCGGCGGCCTCGACGCCCTCGTCGACCTCCTGCCGGACACGCGGCCCCTCGCGTGGGTGCGCCGCGGCGACGGGATCGTCGGCTGGGGCGAGGCGCTGCGGCTCGAGACGTGGGGCCCCGGCCGGTTCGCCGACGCCGAGGCCGCGTGGCACGAGACGCTCGCGCGCGCGGTCGTGCGCGACGAGGTGGGCCTGCCCGGCACGGGCCCCGTCGCGTTCGGCTCGTTCGCGTTCGACGACTCCGCGCCGGGCGACGACGCCCACGACCCGGTCCGGGCCGGCGGGGTGCTCGTCGTGCCGCGCGTCGTCGTCGGGCGACGTGACGGCCACGCGTGGCTCACGACGGTCGACACCGCCGGCTCGCTGTCCTCCTCCCCCACGGACGCCCTGCGCCGCACGCCGCGCGAGCCCGTGCGCGCGCCGGGTGCGGTGGCCTGGCACGACGGCGCGCTCGGCGCCGACGACTGGGCCGCCGTCGTCGCGGAAGGCGTCGAGCGCATCCGCTCGGGCGCGCTGGAGAAGGTGGTGCTCGCGCGCGACGTCGTCGCCCACACGAGCGAGCCCGTGGACCCGCGCTGGCTGCTCGCGCGCCTCGCCTCCGCCTACGAGGCGTGCTGGACGTTCTCGGTCGACGGGCTCGTCGGCGCGACCCCCGAGCTGCTCGTCCGCAGCGAGAAGGGCCTCGTGACGTCCCGCGTGCTCGCCGGCACGATCCGGCGCGGCGGCCTGTCCGACGACGAGGCGCTCCTGCGGGCCGCGCAGCTCGCCCGGTCGTCGAAGGACCTGGAGGAGCACGAGTACGCCGTCCGGTCCGTGGCGCAGGCGCTCGCCCCGTTCTGCTCGTCGATGAACGTCCCCGACTCCCCGTTCGTGCTGCACCTGCCGAACGTCATGCACCTCGCGTCCGACGTGACGGCCGTCCTCGCGCGCGGCGCGAGCGCGCCCGGGGCGTCGGGCGGCGCCGCGGCGGGGCCGACGAGCCTGGCGCTCGCGGCCGCGCTGCACCCGTCCGCGGCGGTGTGCGGGACACCGACGGTCGTCGCTCGCGACCTCATCCGCGAGATCGAGGGCATGGACCGCGGCCGGTACGCCGGCCCGGTCGGGTGGCTGGGCGCCGACGGCGACGGCGAGTGGGGCATCGCGCTGCGCTCGGCCGAGCTGTCGGGCACCGACCCGCGCTCGGTGCGGCTCTTCGCCGGGTGCGGCATCGTCGCGGCGTCCGACCCGGCGGCCGAGGTCGCCGAGTCCGAGGCGAAGCTCGAGCCGATGCGCTACGCGCTCGGCGACGCCTGACGCCCCACCGCCCCGCGCCCGTACCCCGGCGGAAGGCCCCCGACGAGAGACCCCCGGACGACGACGAGCGGCCGGCACGGAGATCCGTGCCGGCCGCTCGGTGCGGTGGGCCGCCGGGGCGGGGACGTCCCCGACGGCCCACCGTCCCGCCACGGTCAGAGGAGGTGGCGGGACGGGGTGCGGCGCCAGCTCAGCCCTGGCCGCCGAAGAACCAGTCGAACGGGTTCGGGACGTTGCCCGGGTCGGTCGGGTCGCCCTGCTGACCCTGGTCGCCCTGCTGGCCGCCCTGGTCGCCCTGGCCGGGGAGCTGCCCCTGGCCGTCCTGGCCCGGCGTCTGCCCCTGGCCGTCCTGCGACCCCTGGCCGGTGGTCTCGTCGTCCGCCGGGCGCGTCGCGAGGGTGACGTCGAGCTCGAGCGTCTTGCCGTCGCGGACGACGGTGAGCTTCGACTCGGCGCCCGCGGCCCGCTCGCGCACGAACGCGGTGAGCGACTCCGCCCCGCCGACCGGGTGGCCGTCGATGGCGACGATCACGTCGCCCGAGCGGATGCCCGCGTCGGCGGCCGGCGAGCCGTCGGTGACCTCCTGGACCTCGGCGCCGCGGCGCGTGACGCCGTCGGCCGTCGCGGTCGCGTCGGCGAGCGTCACGCCGAGGAACGCGTGCTCCGCGGTGCCGTTGTCGACGAGCTGCTGGCCGATCGTCTTGGCGAGGTTCACCGGGATGGCGAACCCGAGGCCGATCGAGCCGGACTGGCCACCGCCGCTCGACAGCGTGGCGATCGACGACGTGATGCCGATGACCCGGCCCTGCGCGTCGAACAGCGGGCCGCCGGAGTTGCCCGGGTTGATGGCCGCGTCGATCTGGATCGCGTTGGTGACGACGGACGTGCCGCCGCCCTCGCCGGACGCGGACACCGGGCGGTCGACGGCCGACACGATGCCGGTCGTGGCCGTGTTCGCGAGGCCGAGCGGGTTGCCGACCGCGAGGACCGACTCGCCGACGGTCACGTCGTCGGAGTCGCCGAGCGTCGCGGGCTGGAGGTCGTCGGGGGCGTCGACGAGCTGCACGACGGCGAGGTCCGTCGCCGGGTCGAGCCCGACGATCTTCGCGTCGAACAGGCGGCCGTCGCTGAGCGTGACCTGGACGGTGTCGTTCTCGGCGCCGGACACCACGTGGTTGTTCGTCACCACGTGGCCCTTGTCGTCGATGATGACGCCCGAGCCCTCGGCCCCGCCCTGCGGGGTCTGGACCTGGATCGCCACGACCGACGGCGCGACGGCCTTGGTCACGGCCTCCCAGTCGGGGTTCTGCGACGACGAGTCGGCGACGGGCGCGGCCGACGTCTCGTGCTGCTGGCCGACGTCGGCGAGCGACGCGGAGTCCTGGTCGGCGCCGAACGCGCCCGTGAGGCCGGCGGTGCCGACGCTCGCGAGGAGCGCCGCGGCGGCCGCCGCGCTGACGACCGGCACCCAGGTGCGGCGGCGCTGCGGGGCGCCGCTCTCCCCGGCGGTGGCCGGGGCCGGCGGTGCGGGCGGCGGGCCGAAGCTGCCGGACGGCGTGTGCGCGCCGGGGGCGGGCGCGCCCTGCGCGGGTCGCGCGTACGGGTTCGCCGGCGCCGCGGTGGGCGTGTGCCCCGCGGGTGCGGTGGCGTGGCCCGTCGGGGCGGGCTGCGGCGTCGTGAGGTGCTGCACCGGGTGCGGCGGGAGCGGCTGCGTCGGGTGGCCGGTCGGGTGCGCCGACGGCCGGACCGGTGCGTGCTCGCCCGCGGTCGCGGCCGGCAGCGGCTGCGTGGCGTCGGGCGTCGGGACGGGGGTGGGCTCGGTGCCCGGGGTGTTCGTCATGGTGGGCCTCCTTCTTCTGCCCACTACTTCACACCGCCGCGCTTGAACGACGCTTGAACGAACCTGGGAGTCCGCTGCGAGTTTTTCCGCGCCCCTCAGCCGCCCGAGGACAGCGACGCGCGCACCGCCGCCCGGACATCGTCCGCCAGGACCAGGCTCTCGCGACGGCGCTCCGCGCGCCCGACACGCACCTCGAGGACCTGGACGCCGTGGCTCGGTGCCGCGAGCGCGTGCCGCAGCGAGGGGACGTCCTGGACGAGCTGGTGGTCCACCCCGTACCCCGCGCACAGCGGCGCGAGGTGCGCGCCGTGCGGCGTCGCGAAGACGCGCTCGAACGTGCGGCGCGCGCTCTCGGACGACTCCCCCAGCGCCCCGGGCTCGAGCCCCGCGAAGATCGCGCCGCCGTCGTCGTTCACGACGACGAGCTGGAGGTCCGCGTGCGGCTCGCCCGGTCCGCGCAGCAGCCCGCCGACGTCGTGGAGGAAGGTGAGGTCGCCGAGCAGCGCGCGGGTGCGCCGGTGGCCACGACCCGTCGCGAGGGCCGCGCCGAGCGCCGTCGACACGGTCCCGTCGATGCCCGCGAGCCCGCGGTTGGCGAGCACGCGCGGGCCGGGCCCGTCGAGGCCGAGCACGAGGCCCAGGTCGCGCACCGGGCTCGACGAGCCGACCACGAGCAGGTCGTCCGGGCCGCCCGCCGCGGCGACCGCGCGCGCGACGCTCGGCCCGTCGGTCCGGGCCCCGTCGGTCGCCGCCGCGACGACGGCCGCCGCCGCGGCCGACGCCGCCTGCCAGCGCTCGGCCCAGCCCGTGGCGGACGCGGGCTCGAGCCACCCCGCGGGCACCACGGGGAGCACGGTCGAGGCGTTGCGCGCGGCGTCGGGCCAGGGGCGCGAGCCCGGTGCCACGACGGTCACCGCGACGTCCCCGCGCCCGAGCAGCCGCTGCACCGGCCGCGAGAGCGTGGGCCGCCCCAGCACGACGACGTGCTCCACGTCGTCCACGAGCGCGTCCACCCCGAGCACGAGCGGGTGCGCGACGACGAGGCGCGAGCCGCCCGCCGCCCCGGACGACGGCTCGGCGAGCAACGGCCAACCGCGCGCCTCGGCGAGGTCGCGCGCGACGGGACCCGCGCCGTCGCCCGCGACGACGACCGTCCGCTCGCCGGGCACCGGCAGCGCGACGGGGGCGACCGGCGTGCCGAGCGGCTCCGTGACGTCGCCCGGCGCGACGGCGGTCGGCACAACCGCGGAGGCGGCCGGCACGACGACGACCGGGCGGACACCGGGGAGGTCCGGGTCGGGTGCGGCGGGCGCGGTGGGCCCGGCGAGCGCGGCGTCGGGAGGGGTGCCGGGCAGGCCGACGGGCACGAGCGGCTCGCGGTACGCGAGGTCGAGGTGCACCGGGCCGGGGTGCCCCGAACGTGCGCCCACGGCCTCGGCGAGCGCGCGCGCCGCGACGGCGAGGAGGTCGCGGACCTCGCCCGGGCGGCCGTCGGGCGCCGGGACGTCCGCGGCGAACCGCGTCGCGGGGCCGAAGATCCCGGCCTGGTGGGTCGTCTGGTTCGCGCCCGTGCCGCGCAGCTCGTGCGGCCGGTCGGCGGTGAGCAGCACGAGCGGGACCCCCGTGTGGTGCGCCTCGAGCACCGCGGGGTGCAGGTTCGCGACGGCCGTCCCCGACGTCGTGACGACCGCGACGGGCCGGGGCAGCGCGACGCCGCCGCGCACGAGCGGCCCCGCGCCGCGCGAGAGCCCGACGGCGAGGAACCCGGCCGCGCGCTCGTCGACGCGCACGTGCAGCGTGAGGTGGCCGAGCTCGGCCGCCGCCGCGAGCGCGTACGCGAGCGGGGCGCTGCGCGACCCGGGGGCGAGCACGACGTCCGCGACGCCCTCGAGCGCGAGGCGGTGCACGAGCGCGAACGCGCTGCGCACGGCGGGCGGCTGGGCGTCCAGGCCGTCGAGCAGCGGGTCGGGGGCGGCGCTCATCGCACGCCCCCGGCGGCCACGAGGCCGGCGACGCGGTCGAGCCGCGCGCGCCACCGCCGGTCGGTGCCCGGGTCGGGCGCGGTCGCCGCGAGCGCCTCCGCGCTCGGCGCGGGGCGGGCCACGGGCAGGGCCCCGTCGACGGGCACGAGCGGCGCGGCCACGACGTCGGCGGCGAACAGGTTCACGGTCGCGAGGCCGCACGCGTACGGCAGCGCGGGGAGCGCGGCGGCGAGCGCGACGCCCGCGGCGATGCCGACCGACGACTCGAGCGCCGACGACACGACGACGGGCAGCCGCACCTGCTCGGCGAGGTCGAGGCACGCGCGCACGCCGCCGAGCGGCTGCACCTTGAGCACCACGACGTCGGCCGCGTCCGCGCGCACGACGGCGAGCGGGTCCTCGGCGCGCCGGATCGACTCGTCCGCGGCGACGGGCACGGCGGTGTCGCCGCGCTGGCCGCGCCGCACGGCCGCGAGACCGGCCACGTCGGGGCACGGCTGCTCGACGTACTCGAGGCCGCCCGCCGCGCGGTCGAGGTGCGGGAGGCGGCGCAGCGCCTCCTCGGGGTCCCAGGCGCCGTTCGCGTCGACGCGCACCCGACCGCCCGGGCCGAGCGCGTCGCGCACGGCCTCGAGGCGCGCGACCTCGGCGTCGAGGGGTTCGAGCGTGCCGTCGGGCCCGCGCTGCGCGACCTTGACCTTGGCGGTGCGGCACCCGCCGGACGCGGCGACGAGCTCCCGGGCGCGGTCGGGCCCGACCGCGGGGACGGTGACGTTCACGGGGACCCGGTCGCGGACGGGGGCGGGCCAGCCGTCGTCGGCCGCCTCGTGCGCGGCGCGCAGCCAGGAGGCGGACTCGGCGTCGTCGTAGTCCCAGAAGGGCGAGAACTCGCCCCAGCCGGCGTCTCCGCGCAGGAGGACGCCGTCGCGCGCGTCGAGCCCGCGGAACCGGGTGGTGAGTCGGGTGCGGTAGACGACGGCGCGGGAGTCGGGCACGCGCCCAGGCTATGCCACGCGTCGTCGTCGGCCCGCGGCACCGACGCGGGCACGGCCGCAGCGCGCGGCCCTCACGCGTTGACGAGCACCACGACGACGAGGGCGACGATCACGGCGTTGAACGCGAACGCGACGACGGCGTGGGTCGTGACCATCCGGCGCGTGACGGAGTCGAGCACCGTGACGTCGGCGGTCGAGAAGGTCGTGCTCACGCCCGCCGCGAGGTACACGTAGTCGGCGTAGGCGCGCGGTCCCTCGCCGGGGAAAGCGAACCCGAGGCCGTCGCCGGCCGCGACGTCGCGGCGGGCGTAGTGCACGGTGTGGGACACGAGCACCGCGACCCACGACACGACGATGACCGCGACGCCGAGCACGGTCAGCGCGGGGGCCGCGGCCCACGCGACGCCCTGGGCCAGGGCGAACCCGACGAGCAGCGCCATGACCGCGAACTGGACGGACCACGCGGTCGACCCTCCTCCGAGGAGCAGCGTGCGGACGCGGCCGCGCCCGTCGGGGTGCGCTCGCAGCAGGGCCCGCTCGAGCTCGGGGCCGCGGCGCCCGGCGAACGCGACGCACGTCAGCGTGCAGGAGAGCCCGGCGAGCACGACCCACACGAGGAGGCCCGCCGCCACGGGGACCGTCCGGTCGTCGAGGCCGAGCGGGCCCTCCGCGAGGAGCACGACGACCGGGCCGGTCACGAGCGCGACGACGGTCGAGACGAGGGTCCGCGTGGTCTCGGGGACGAGGCGGTCGCGCAGGGCGGGTCGGGCGGTGGACGGGCGTCGGGTCATGGGCCGGGAGGCTACCCGGCGGCGGCGCCCGTCCTCAGCGCGGTCCGGGTGCCACGAGCTCGCCGACGAGGCGGACCGCGAGCGCCCGCACGTCACGTCCCTCGCTCAGCGCGCTCACGGCGGCGCCGTCGACGACCGCGACGAGGAGCGACGCCGCGACGTGGCCGAGGCCCCGCACGGCGAGGAGCTGCGCGACGGCGTCGTCCAGACCCTGCCGACCCATCCCGTAGGCCCGGGCGAGCGCCGGGTAGCGGCCGGCGCCGACGAGGTGCTCGTAGAAGCCCCGCAGCTCGCTCTCCCCGCCGGGCGGCAGGACGGCGTCCACGAGGACGCGCGCGTCCTCCCGAGCCCGGTCCCCGCCCTGTGCCGCGCGCTCGGCGGCGCCGTGCGCGTGCTCCGCCCACCCGGTGACGATGAGCTCGCCGGCCGCCCCCATGAGGTCGTCGAGGCCGGTGAAGTAGTAGGTGGTGGCGGCGAGCGGGACGTCGGCGCGCGTCGCGACGGCGCGGTGGGTCACCGCCGCGGGGCCGTCCTGGAGGATGAGGTCCGCGGCGGCGCGGACGATCGCGTCCCGGCGCGCGACACCGCGCGCCTGGCGCCGCGGTGCGGGTCGTCGGTCGGCGGTCTCGGTCGGCGTCGTCCCCACCCGCACACCGTAGGGCACCGGCCGCGCGCTCGTCAGGCCGGCGGGCGTCCCGCGCCCGCCGCCCGCAGCGCGTCGACGACCCGCGCGACGTCGGGCTCGCGCACGCGCGCCGTGCCGACGACCACGCCGTGCTCGGTCGGCTCGACGCGCTCGACGCCCGTCCCGCTCAGGGGCTCCACGGGGACGCCGGCCGCGCGCAGCCCGTCGACCGCCGCGTCCTCGGCCGCCGGGCCGGGGAGCGGGACGACGAGGTGGAGACCCGCCGCGACGCCCCCGACCGTGACGCCGGGCAGGGCCTCGCCGAGCGCGGCGAGCAGCGCGCGGCGCCGCCGCTGGTAGACGACCCGGGCCCGGCGCAGGTGCCGCTGGTACGCGCCGGAGCCGAGGAGCGCCGCGAGCGCCGCCTGCTCCGGGACGGACGTACCGAGGTCGGCGTGACGCTTGGCCTCGACGAGCGGCCCGACGACGCGCGGCGGCGCGACGACCCAGCCGAGCCGCAGCGCGGGCGACAGGAGCTTGGAGACGGAGCCGAGGAGCACGACCCGCTCGGGGTCCAGGGGCTGCACCGATGCCACGGGCCGACGGTCGTAGCGCAGCTCGGCGTCGTAGTCGTCCTCGAGCACGAGGCGGTCCCCCGCGGCGGCCCACGCGAGCAGCGCACGACGGCGCGCCGGGGCGAGCACGACGCCGAGCGGGAACTGGTGCGCGGGCGTCACGAGCGCGGCGCGCGCGTCCTCGGGGAGCAGGTCGGTCCGCAGCCCGTCGGCGTCGACGGGCACGCCCGCGGGGCGGGTCCCCGCGTCGCGCAGGAGCTCGAGCGCGCCCCGCGACGACGGGTCCTCGACGGCGACCGTGACGGGCCCTGTCCCTGTCCCTGGCCGTGGCCCCGGCCCGGGCGCCACCCGGCCCGCGGCGAGCAGCCGCGCGAGCAGCGCGAGCGCCTGGGCCACGCCGCTCACCACGACGACGTCGCGGGCGCTCACGTGCGCGCCGCGGCTGCGGCGCAGGTGCTCCGCGAGCGCCGCGCGCAGCGCGGGCAGGCCCTGGGGGTCCGGGTAGCCGAGGTCGGCGTCGGCAAGCCCGCGCAGGCCGTCGCGGACGGCGCGTGCCCACGCGGTCCGGGGGAACAGCGCCGGGTCCGGCGTCCCGACGCTCACCGGCCGGGCCGCCGCGGCGCCGGGCCGGGCGGCTCCGGAGCCCGCCTCGCCGAGCAGCACCGCGCCCCGGGCGGACGGCGCCGCCGGGAGCGCCGCGACGACGACGCCCGACCGCGGCCGGGACACGAGCAGCCCCTCGCCCACGAGCACGTCGACCGCCGTCGTCACCGTGCCGCGCGACACCCCGAGCGCGACGGCGGCGTCCCGGCCCGACGGCAGGACCGTGCCCGCCGCGACCCGCCCCTCGACGACGGCCGCGCGCAGGCCGTCCTGCAGCCAGCGGCCGACGTCGCGCGCGGGGCGCGGACCGAGCGCGAGCAGCAGGGCGTCGGGCGCGAGCCGGGTCGTCATCTGGCCCAGTGAACCAGGCACGACCTGGCCCTGCACCCTGGTCCAGCCGACTCCTACGGTCGAGGCATGACTCCCGCACCCGACCGTCCCGGCAGCCGGCGGACCGGCGACCTGCGCTGCGCCGCCGGCATGGCGATCGTCGGCTCGTCGTTCGTCGCGTCCGCCGCCCTCGCCGGGTTCCCGGTGCTGGGCGGCCAGGCCGCGCGCTACGCCGTCGCCGCGCTCGTCCTGCTCGCCGTCCTCGCCGTGCGCCGGGTCCCCTGGGTGCTCCCCTCGCCGCGCGCGCTCGGGCGCCTGACCGCGCTCGCGGCCACGGGGCTCGTCGGCTTCAGCGTCCTCGTCGTCGAGAGCGCGGGCCGCGCCGACCCGTCGCTCGTCGGGGCCGTCGTGGGCGCCTCGCCCGTCGTCCTCGCGGCCGCGGGGGCGCTACGGGCCCGGCGGCTCGCGGTCCGCACCCTCGCGGCCGCCGTCGTGGTGACCGCCGGGGTCGTGGTCGTGGAGGGCGGCGGCGCGGGCGACCCCGTCGGCGTCGCGCTCGCGCTCGGCGCGCTCGCGTGCGAGGTGTGCTTCTCGCTCCTCGCCGTCCCCCTCCTGCCGACGCTCGGCGCGCTGCGCGTGTCCGCCTACGCGTGCGTCCTCGCCGTGCCGCAGCTCGCCGTGCTCGGGCTCGTGCGGCAGCAGGTGTCGGGGAGCCCGTTCCTCGCGGTGCCCGACGGCGCCGAGCTCGCCGCGCTCGCGTACCTCGCCGTCGTCGTCACGGCCGTCGCGTTCCTCCTCTGGTACTCCGGACTCGCGACGATCGGGCCCGCGCGCGCCGGGCTGTTCGCGGGCCTGCTGCCCGTGGCGGCGCTCGTCGCGTCGGTCGTGCTCGGGTTCGAGGAGCCGACCGCGCGGTCGGTCGTCGGGACGCTCGTCGTCGGGGCGGGCCTCGTGCTCGGCCTCGCCCCGGCGCGCGCACGCCGCCCGCTCGCGCACCGGCTACCGTGGCGGGCGTGAGCAGCACCGACCCCACCCCCGCCGTGCCCGACGACGCGAGCCGCGCCCCCGCGCGCCGGGAGCACGCGCTCCCCCGCCAGGTCTCCGAGACGTTCGACCCCCGCGCCTGGCGCGAGGTCGACGGCTTCGAGGCGCTCACCGACCTCACCTACCACCGCGGCGTCGAGCGCGACGCCGACGGCGCCGTCGTGCGGGACCTGCCCGTGGTCCGCGTCGCGTTCGACCGGCCCGAGGTGCGCAACGCGTTCCGGCCCCACACCGTGGACGAGCTGTACCGCGTCCTCGACCACGCGCGCATGACGTCCGACGTCGGGACCGTGCTCCTCACCGGCAACGGGCCCTCGCCCAAGGACGGCGGGTGGGCGTTCTGCTCGGGCGGCGACCAGCGCATCCGCGGGCGCTCCGGCTACCAGTACACGACCGCGCCCGACGGCGGCGGGGACGTGCACACGCGCGACGCCGTCGACCCGGGCCGCGCGGGGCGCCTGCACATCCTCGAGGTGCAGCGCCTCATCCGGACGATGCCGAAGGTCGTGGTCGCGGTCGTCAACGGCTGGGCCGCGGGCGGCGGGCACTCGCTGCACGTCGTCGCGGACCTGTCGATCGCGAGCCGCGAGCACGCGCGGTTCAAGCAGACCGACGCGAACGTCGGGTCGTTCGACGGGGGCTACGGCTCGGCGTACCTCGCACGGCAGGTGGGCCAGAAGCGCGCGCGGGAGATCTTCTTCCTCGCGCGGGAGTACTCCGCGCAGGACGCGTACGCGTGGGGCGCGGTCAACGAGGTCGCGGACCACGCGGACCTGGAAGCGCTCGCGATCGAGTACGCGCGGGTGATCGCGACGAAGTCGCCGCAGGCGATCCGGATGCTGAAGTTCGCGTTCAACCTCGCGGACGACGGGCTCATGGGGCAGCAGGTCTTCGCGGGCGAGGCCACGCGGCTGGCGTACATGACGGACGAGGCCGTCGAGGGCCGCGACGCGTTCCTCGAGCGGCGCGACCCGGACTGGGGACGCTTCGGCTACGCGTTCTGACGAGCCGGCTCAGGAGCCGCCGACGAGGCTCGTCAGCATCTCGATGAGGCCGCGCCCGACGAACGCCGCCGCGACGGCGAGGCCGAACAGGAGCCCGACGGAGACGACGACCGGGGCGGCCGAGCGGGCGACGCCGGGCTCGTCGTCGCGCGACGCACGCGGCGCGTACGAAGGCGGGAGCGGGGTCTGGTCCGCGCGCTGCGGGGCGTCCTCGGAGGGGGTGCGGGGCTGGGACGGGTGGACGGGGTGCGGGACGACGGTTGCCATGACTCCACGGTGCCGCCCGGGACCCCTCGGCGCGTCGGCCCCGCGGCTCGACCTGTGCGGCGGGCGGTCCCCCTCGGGGCGGAGCGGACGTACGCCGTGGGGAGGACGTCGTCCGCCCGACGGCGGAGGGTCAGCCCACCGTCCAGCTCCCGGACCCCGTGGGCACGAGCTCGATCCAGGACGCGCCCGGCTCGAGCTCGACGGGTGCGCCGTCGGCGCCGCTGAGCACGAGCGGGGCCTCGACGCCCTCCTTGGACCACGTCACCGCGACCTGCTTGCCGCCGCTCGCGACGACGCCCTCGCCCGTCCCGACGAGCTGCGTCTCGGGGACCGGCACCCCCGCCGGATCCTTGAACGGCGTGTCCACCATCGGCGCGGCGAGCAGCACGACGTTCGTCGCCGACAGCCGCACCTCGTCCGCGGAGACGGCCGGGCGGTCGCCCTCGCTGCGCACGTAGCGGCCCTCGCCGCCGTCCCACTCCCACACCGCGCGGCTCGCGTGCGTGAGGCGCACGTCGAGCCGGGTGGCCGCGGCGCCCGCGACCGTCGCGGTCGCCGTCCCGGGCTCGCGCGCGAACACGAGCTGCGCGGGCGGCGGGGACGTGCGGTCGTCGTCGGCCTGGGCCCAGAACGCCTCGGGGCTGCCGTACACGTTGTGCGGGGCGCGCCGCGCGCGCGTGGTCGTGAAGCCGTCGTCGCCCTCGTCCATGACGACCGACTGGACGCCCGCGGCACCCACGGCGTCGATGAACGGCTGCTGCCCGCCGGTGTACGCGAGGACGCCGTGCAGCGGCGCGACGATCGCCGGGTCCATGGGCCGCACCGAGCGGACGGGGCCCACGCTCTCGGGCACCTGCGAGTGGTAGACGGCGACGAAGCGCGTGATGCCGCCCTCGACCACCTCCTCCCACACGACGTCCGCCTGCTCGAGCCCGGTCTGCGGGCGCGCCTGGGGCGCGTTCTCGATCTTCACCGCGAGCGCCGGCCGGTCCGCGACCTCGTCGGCCGCGACGCCCGTGAGCGGCCACACGAGGGGGACGTCCGGTGTCGGGGGCACCCCCTTGGTGCCCGACGCGTCCGGCTCGACCGTCGTGGTGCTCGGCGCCGTCGGCTCGCCCGCGCACCCGGCGAGCGCGACCACCGCCGCCACCAGGACCGCGGCGAGCGCGCTCCCCCGGACTCCTCGTCCCGTCCTCGTCACCCTCGACCTCCCGACGGCCCGGGGCCCCTGCCCGTGCCGGCACCACGACGGACCTGTGTCCTCGGCCACGGTACGACCCGACCTAGGCTGATCCGGTGAACCGCGCCGTCGTCCCCGCCGATCTGGACGCCCTCGTCGCGGCGGTCGGGGCCGCGCTCGACGGCGACGGCCCGCCCGTCGCGCCCGTCCCGCTGCTCCCCCGCCCCCCGGGCTCCGGACCGGCCGCGGGCGACGTCCCCGCGGGCACCGCGCTCGTGCTGCGCACGTCGGGCTCGACGGGCGCGCCCCGGGAGGTGCTGCTCGGCGCCGACGCCCTGCGCGCGTCGGGCGCCGCGACGCACGAGCGGCTGGGCGGCCCGGGACACTGGCTCCTCACGCTGCCCCCGACGCACGTCGCGGGGGTGCAGGTCGTCGCGCGGGCCCACGCCGCGGGGCGGGGCCTCACGGTCGCGCCCGCGGGCGAGCCCTTCACCCCCGGCGGGTTCGCGGCGCTCGTCGCCCGCGCCCCGCGCGGCGAGCGGCGGTACGTCTCGCTCGTCCCGACCCAGCTCCACCGCCTCGTCGAGGCGGCCGACGCCGGGTCCGCCGACGGCGCCGCAGGACTCGACGCGCTCCGCTCGCTCGACGCCGTGCTCCTCGGCGGTGCCGCGACGCCGCCCGCGCTGCTGCGCCGCGCGCGGTCCGCGGGAGCGCGCGTCGTCACCACGTACGGCATGACGGAGACGTGCGGCGGCTGCGTGTACGACGGCGTCCCCCTCCCGGGCGCGCGCGTCCGGCTGGTCCCGGCGGGCGACGCCGAGGGCGAGGGGGCGGGCGTCGTCGAGCTCTCCGGCCCGTTCCTCGCGCACGGCTACCTCGGGGAGCCGGACGGGACCGCGGCCGCGTTCCGCACCGACGACGACGGCACGCGCTGGTTCCGCACGAGCGACCTCGGGCGGCTCGACGGCCCCGCGGACGCGCCGGTGCTCACCGTCCTCGGCCGCGCGGACGACGTGATCGTCTCGGGCGGCGTGAACGTCGCCCCGGCGGCTGTCGAGGCCGTGGTCGGCGAGGTCGGGGGCGTCGGGGAGGCGTGCGTCGTCGGGGTGCCGCACCCCGAGTGGGGCCAGGAGGTCGTCGCGGTCGTCACGCTGGCGGGCGCGCAGCGCGACGACGGTGCCGCGTCGGGCACGGCGGGCACGGCGGGCACGGCGGGCACGGCGGGCACGGCGGGCGCCGGGGGCGTGACGAGCGCCCCGCCCGAGCTCGTCGCCGCCGTGCGGGGCCGCGTCGCGGATAGGCTGGAGCGGGCGGCCGCACCCCGCCGCGTGCTCGTCGTCCCGGACCTCCCCCGGCGCGGGCCCGGCAAGGTGGACCGCGCCGCGGTGGCCCGGATCGCCGTCGGGCACGGGCGCACCCTGCCCGGCTGAGCCGGCCGGACCACCCCGGGCACGACCGAGCAGCACGACCCGAGACGCACGACCGAGACGCACGACCGAGACGGAGCACCATGGCCAGCACCACCCAGTGGGTCGCGGGCGCACGCCCGCGCACCCTCCCTGCCGCCGCGACGCCCGTCATCGTGGGTTCCGGCGCCGCGGCCCAGGTGGACGGGTTCGCGTTCTGGCCCGCGCTGCTCGCCCTCGGGGTCGCGCTCGCGCTCCAGGTCGGCGTGAACTACGCCAACGACTACTCGGACGGCGTGCGCGGCACCGACCTCGACCGCGTCGGCCCGCTGCGGCTCACCGCGTCCGGGCTCGCGCGGCCCGCGCAGGTGCGCGCCGCGGCGTTCGCCGCGTTCGGTGTCGCGGGCGTCCTGGGGCTCGTCCTCTGCGCGGTCACGGGCCACTGGTGGCTCCTGGCGGTCGGCGCCGTCGCGATCCTCGCCGCCTGGTACTACACGGGCGGGCGCAACCCCTACGGCTACCGCGGCCTCGGCGAGGTCGGGGTGTTCGTGTTCTTCGGCCTCGTCGCGACGCTCGGCACCACGTACACGCAGGCCGGGGTGGTCACGTGGCCGTCCGCGGTCGGCGCGGTCGCCGTCGGGCTGCTCGCGTGCGCGATCCTCATGGTCAACAACATCCGCGACATCCCGACCGACGTCGTCGCGGGCAAGCGCACGCTCGCGGTGCGGCTCGGCGACTTCCGGGCGCGCCGCGCCTACGTCGCGATGATCTGGGTGCCGCTCCTGCTGGCGGTGGTGTGCGCGTTCGCGTCGCCGTGGGCGCTCGGCACGCTCGTGCTCCTGCTGCCCGCCGCGCTCCTCACCGTCCCGGTGGTCGCGGGCGCGCGCGGTCCGCTGCTCGTCCCGGTGCTCGCGGGCACCGGCCTGTTCGAGCTCGGCTACGGCGTCCTGCTGGGGGTCGGGCTGGCGCTCTGAGCGTGGGCCCGCTCGGGGCCGGCGGGCTCCGGGCGGGCCGGCTCTGGGCGGGCGGGATCGGCCGGACCGGCTCCGGCGTCCCCGGTCAGCGCGCCGGGGAGGCTCCCGGGCGGCCGGTCGCGTCGGCTTCTGCCTCGGCCTCGGGGCGGGACGTCCCGTCCGCTGCGGCGGGGTCCGTGGACCCGGCGGCAGCCGCGGCGTCGTCGACGGCCGCGTCCTCGGCAGCCGCGTCGTCCTCGATCTCCCGGGAGAACCGCTCGCCCGTGCGGGCGCGGTGCTCGGCCCGGGCGGCGAGGTAGCGCGAGGCCGCCTCGCGGGGCTTGCTCAGCGTCAGGTACGACAGCATGAGCGCGACGGCGGCCGCGACGAGCACGAGCAGCCAGCCGCGCAGGCCGGCGAACCAGAGGGCGCCGAGCGCCACCGCGAAGAGGAGCAGACGCAGGACGGAGTAGACGACGACAGGCACGACTCCAGGGTACGGCCCGTAGGCTGGAGCCATGCTCCGCGTCCTGCTCCCGCTGCTCGCCGTCGGTCTCGCCGTCTACGCGCTCGTCGACCTCGCCTCGAGCGACGAGGACGAACGCGGCGGCATCCCCAAGGGGCTGTGGGTCGTGCTCATCATCCTCCTGCCGTTCCTCGGCCCCATCGCGTGGATCCTCGTCAAGCGCTCGGCGTCGCGGTCCGGGACGCGCTCCCGCCCCGCCGGCCGCCCCGGCCCCGGCTCGGCCCCCGGGGGCACGCGGCGTCGGCGCAACGCGCCCGTCGCGCCCGACGACGACCCCGAGTTCCTCTGGCGGCTCGAGCAGCAGCAGCGCCGCCAGGCACGCGACGACTCCCCGGCACCCGCCGACGACGCTCCGGCCACGGACGCGACGCCCGGGGACGAGCGCACCGACGACGGCGACGCGCGCCGCCCCGGCGCGAGCAACCCCTCGGAGGACGGCGACGACGCGACGCGCTGAGGCGCCCGGCGCGACTTGAGGCTCCCGCGACGACGAGGCTCGCACCGCCGAGTCCGCGACACCACGACGCTCGCACCGCCCAGCCCGCAGCACCACGAGGCTCGCACCACCCAGCCCGCAGCACCACGAGGCTCGCACCACCCAGCCCGCAGCACCACGAGGCTCGCGCCACCCAGCCCGCAGCATGACGAAGGGGGCCGCCGTCCGATCGGACGGCGGCCCCCTTCGTCGTGCCGCGCCGCGTCGTGGTGCTGCGCAGCGGTGGGTCAGTCGCCCGGGTTGAGGCCCGAGTACGAGTGCTTGCCGTTGAACAGCAGGTTGACGCCGGTGAAGTTGAAGAGCACGCACGCGTAGCCGACGATCACGAAGTACGCCGCGCGGCGGCCGGACCACCCGCGGGTCGTGCGCGCGTGCAGGTAGGCCGCGTAGACGATCCAGACGACGAAGCTCCAGACCTCCTTGGGGTCCCAGCCCCAGTAGCGGCCCCACGCGTGCTCGGCCCAGATCGCCCCGCCGATGATCGTGAACGTCCACAGCACGAACGCCACCGCGTTGAGCCGGAAGCTCAGGGCCTCGAGCTGGAGAGCGCCCGGCGTCGAGTCGAGCCAGCGCCACCCGCGGGCCCCGACAAACGCGTTGCCCGAGTCGCGCGAGTCGCGCAGGAGCTGGAGCACCGAGGTGACGAACGCGACGGTGAAGATGCCCGTCGCGATGATCGCGACCCCGACGTGGATGACGAGCCAGTAGGACTGGAGCGCCGGCTGCACGCCCGTCGCGACGACGAAGAACGCGTTCTGGGCGAGCACGAGGAACAGGACCGACAGCCCCGTGACGAACGAGCCCAGGAAGCGCACGTCGCGCTTGAGGGAGACGGCGAGGAACGCCGCGAGCGCGACGAACGTGCCCACGAGCGTGAACTCGTACATGTTGGCCCAGGGGGTGCGCCCGGCCGCGACCCCGCGCGTGACGATCGCGACGAGCAGCAGCGCGGTACCGAGCCACGTCAGCGAGACGCCGATGTTCGCGGCCTTGCGCGACGGCGGCGCGGCGTCCGCCGGGTCCGCGTCGGCGGCGTCCGTCGTGCCGGGCCCGTACGGGGAGGCCGACGAGGCACCCGCGGCGGTGAGCACCTCGGCGCGGTCCGCGGAGCGCTCGCGCGCCCCGGCCCGGGCGTCGGCACGCTCGAGGTCCGCGCGGCCCGCGAGGCGCGCGAGGTCGATCGCGAACGCGACGAGCGCGACGGTCAGCGCGGTCGCTGCGGCCCAGACGAGGTCCTGGCTCAGCTCGGCGAGGGTCATCGGTCAGCCTTTCGTGCGCGGTCGCGCGAGGTCGGGTCCTGTGCGGGACGCCCGGTGGGGCGGGTGCCGTCCGCCGGGGCACGCCCCGGCGACGAGGTGAGGTCGCCCTCGTCCGATGGTGCCACGCCCGGGAGCGCGGCGAGAAGCGAGTCGACCTCGCCCTGCAGCCCGGCGTCGTCGCCCCGGGCGAGCCCCGCGACGGCGACGACGGTCCGCTCGCGCGGGGCGTCGTCGTCGCCCGTGCCGGGCACCTCCTCGCGCCACGCGCGCACCCAGACGCGGCGGCGGGGCGTGAAGAGGGAGACGGCGAGGCCCAGCAGGGCGCCGAGCGAGAAGACGAGCACCCACGTCAGCGACGGGTCGTGCCGCAGGTCGAGGGCCACGTAGCGCGGCAGGGAGTCGAACGTGATGGTGCCGAGCCCGTCGGGGAGGTCGACGGTCTCGCCGGGCGCGACGAGGATCTTCACGCGCTCGCCGTCCTCGTCGACCGACGGCGTGAGGTCGTCGGTGTCGAGGCGGTAGACGTTCTGGGGCAGGCCCTCGTCGAGGCCCAGGTCGCCCCGGTACACCTCGAGCACGAGGAGCGGGTTGATGGGCTGCGGGTAGATCGAGGCCGCCGTCTCGCCGTCCTCGCTGATCTCGGCCGTCGGCAGGAAGTACCCGACGAGGCCGATCTGGTCGAGGCCGTCCGAGACGTCGGGCACCTTGATGACGCCGCGCGACGTGTACATCGTGTCCTCCGGGAGGAACGGCACGCGGCCCGAGAACGCGGTCTCGCCGTCGGCGTCGCGCACCGTCACCTCGGGCGCGAACCCGTTGCCCTGGAGGTAGATCTTCGCGCCGCCCGCGGTGAGCGGGTGGTTGACCTTGATGGTCTCCTCGTGATGGGCGCCGTCGGGGTCGCGCACCGTGACGAACGCCGTGAAGTCGCGCGACTGGGCGAACGCGGCGGCGTCGGCCGCGAACTCCGACTCGAACGCGTCGAGCGTCATGGAGAACGGGACGAGCGACGACGGGCGGAACCAGGCGCCGTTCTCGAACGTGTCGTAGTCGACGACCGCGTTCGCGAACCCGCGGCCCTCGGTGACGATGGCCTGGCCGCGGTAGTGCAGGAGCTGGCCGGTCGCGACCGCGACGAGCAGCCCGACGAGGGACAGGTGGAACAGCAGGTTCCCGGTCTCGCGCAGGTACCCGCGCTCCGCGGAGACCGTCCGCGCGGCGGGCCGGGCGGCGGCGCGTCCGCGGGCGGGCGTCGCGTCCTCGGCGCCGGTGTCGACGCGGAAGGTCGGGAGCCAGGACAGGCGTCCGCGCAGGTGCGTGCTCGCCGCCTCGACGACCTCGTCGGGCGTCGCGTCCGTGACGGCGCGGCCCTGCGCGGGGAACCGGTCGAAGCGGCGGGGCGTGCGCGGCGGGCGGGAGCGCAGCGCCTGCAGGTGCGCCTTCGTCCGCGGCAGGATGCACCCGACGAGCGAGACGAACAGCAGGATGTAGATCGCCGAGAACCACACCGACGCGTAGACGTCGAAGAAGCCGAGACGGTCGAGCCACTCCCCCGTGGTGGGGTTCTCCTGGAGGTAGCGCAGCACCGCCGCCGGGTCCTGCGGGCGCTGCGGCAGGACCGAGCCGGGCACCGCGGCGACCGCGAGCAGCATGAGGAGCATGAGCGCGACGCGCATGCTCGTGAGCTGGCGCCACGTCCAGCGCAGCGCACCGCGCCACCCGAGCGACGGGAGCGCCGGGCCGCCGTCGCCTCCCGCGCCGCCCTTCCCGCCCGACGGCGTCCGCTCCCCCGGGCCGTCGCCCGCGGAGAACGCGTCGTCGATGCCCTCGGGGCGGTAGCCCGTCCGCACGGTCGTGCCGGCCTTCTCGGCCTTCTCGGCCTGCTCGGCCTGCTCGCTGTTCCCGGGCTCCCCGGTCCGCCGGCTCATCTCACACCACCGTCACGTATCCGCCGATCCAGCCCTGCAGCGACGTCGTCCACGTCGTCCACAGGCCCGTGACCAGCGCCAGACCGATGAGCACCAGCAGCCCGCCGCCGATCCGCATGATCGCGAGACGGTGCCGGCGCAGGAACCCGAGCATGCGCTGCGAGCTCTGCAGCCCCAGCGCGATGAGGAGGAAGGGCACGCCCAGCCCGAGGCAGTACGCGACGCCGAGGATCGCGCCGCGCCCCGCCGACGCCTCGCTGAGCGACAGCGCCTGGACGGCAACGAGCGTCGGGCCGAGGCACGGGGTCCAGCCGAGGCCGAACACGATGCCGAGCAGGGGCGCCCCCCACAGCCCGGCCTGCGGGCTCACGTGCAGGCGCCGCTCGCGCTGGAGGAAGGGCAGGGAGCCGAGGAACGCGAAGCCCATGAGGATGACGACCACGCCGAGCACGCGCGTGATGACGTCCTCCCAGCGGACCAGGTGCACGCCGATCGCGCCCGCCGCGAACATGAGCGCCACGAACACGAGCGTGAACCCGGCGACGAACAGCCCGACCCCCGCGAGCACGCGGCCCCGGCTCGGTGCCGCGACCCGGGTGGCCGTCGTCGTGCCCCCGGACGCCTTGCCCCCGCTGCCGGTGGTGGCCGCGGCCATGCCCGAGACGTAGCCGACGTACCCCGGCACGAGCGGCAGCACGCACGGGGACGCGAACGAGACGAGGCCCGCGATGACCGCGACGGGCACCGCGAGCAGCATCGAGCCGCTCCACACGGTCGTCGCGAAGGTGTCGCCGATGCTCGACGCGGCGGCCGCGGGGACCGCGGCGGCGAGGGGCGTGAGGACGGGCACGGTCAGCCCTCGGCGAGGACGTCGTCGACCAGGGCGGTGAGCGTCGAGCCCTCGACGAGCCCGATGACGCGCGCCGCGACGCGGCCCTCGCGGTCGAGCACGACGGTGGACGGCACGGCCTGGAGCGGGACGGTGCCCGAGAGCGCCGCGACGACCTCGCCGGAACGGTCGTCGATCGACGGGTAGGGGACGTCGAACCGGCGCTGGAACGCCTGGGCGGCGCCCGCCTCGTCGGTCGTGTTGATCCCGAGCACCTGCACGCCGTCGTCGGCGCGGTCGTTGGCGAGCGCCACGAGGTCGGGCGCCTCGGCCCGGCACGGCGCGCACGCCGCGTACCAGGTGTTGAGCACGACGACGTCCCCGAGCCACGCGCTCGTGTCGACCTGCTCGCCCTCGTAGTCCGTGCCCGTGAGCGCGACGACGTCGCCGCGCTCGTCGGCGTCCCACGTGCGGACCGACCCGTCGCCCGAGACGAAGCCCTGCCCCACGACGTCGGTCGAGGCGCCGGAGTCCTGCGCGCACGCCGCGAGACCGAGGGCCGCGGCGAGCACGACGGCGCCCGTCAGCGCACGGCGCACGGGTCGCCGACGCGACGGCAGGGCAGCGGCCCGCGCCTCGACGGAGAGGGGGCGCGCGGCACGCGCGCGCGAGTCGGCGGTCACGACGGCATCACGGGACGCACCCTGCCCGCGCTTCCTGAACGGGACCTGAGAGACGTGACCTCCGCCACGCCCGAACCGTGCAGTTCGGACGCGACGGCCGTGGCGACAGCGCTGGACATGACCGACGTCACGCCCCGGAGACGGTCGCCGCGCCCGGGAGGAGGTCCGCGACCGGCTCGGTGTAGTGGAGGCCGACCAGGCGGTCGTCCTCGAAGTGCAGCGACGTGAGCGACGCGAGCGAGCACTCGCGCTTGCGCGGGTCGTGCCAGAGCCGGCGGTTCTCGAAGCTCAGGCGCGTGAGCCACACCGGGAGCTGGTGGCTGACGAGCAGCGCCTCGTGCCCGGCCGCCTTGTCCCGCGCGTCGGCGACGGCGGCCCGCATGCGCGCGACCTGCTCCACGTACGGCTCGCCCCACGAGGGGCGGAACGGGTTCCACAGGTAGGGCCAGTGCTGCGGGTGCCGCAGCGAGCCGTCCCCGACGCCGAAGGTCTTGCCCTCGAAGTGGTTCGCGGCCTCGATGAGCCGCTCGTCCGTGCCCAGCTCGAGCCCGAACGCCTCGGCGGCAGGCGTCGCGGTCTCCTGCGCGCGCTGCAGCGGCGAGGCCACGACGACCGTGAGGTCGGCGCGGGGGCGCGACGTGCCGTCGGGCCCGGGCTCGCCCGCGAGGTGCGCGGCGACGCGGCGGGCCATCTCGTGGCCGCGCTCGGAGAGGTGGTAGCCGGGGATCCGGCCGTAGAGGACGCCGTCGGGGTTGTGGACCTCGCCGTGGCGCAGGAGGTGGACGATGGTGGAGACCATGCCCACCAGTGTCCCGCACTCGGGGCGAGCGCACGCCACCGCGAGCCGGTGCGACGGGCCGGGACGGGTGGTCAGGCGTCGCGGTCGGCCTTGCACGCCTCCGCGACGGCCGCCATCGCCTCGCCCAGCGCCCGGAACTGCTCCGGCGTGAGCACGTCGACCAGGTACCGGCGCACGGCCGCCACGTGGGCGGGCGCCGACGCGACGAGCACGCGGTAGCCCTCGCTCGTCATCGCGCAGTTCACGCCCCGACGGTCGCCCGAGCTCGCGGAGCGCCGGACCAGTCCGCGCGCCTCCATGCGCGCGACGGTGTGCGTCACGCGGCTGCGCGAGCGGGCGAGCCCGTCCGCGAGCGCCGACATGCGCAGGGTGTGGTCGGGGCTCTCGGAGAGACGCACGAGCAGCTCGTACTCGTTGAGCGACACCTCGGACCGTTCCTCGTGGTCCCGGCCGAGCGCCTCGATGAAGCGCACGGTCCCGTCGAGGTACGCGCGCCACAGGCGCTGCTGCTCCGCGTCGAGCCAGCGCGGCTCGGCGGCGGGGGCTGCGGGGGTGCGGACGGTGCTCGCCGTCGGGGTGTCGACGTCGTTGCGGGTCATGGGTCCTCGGCGGTGCGGGGGCGGTCGGGGGCGTGGGGGCGTCGCGAACATTGTTCCACCCCACGGGAATAGACGGACCGAGGGGTGCTGTTGATACGCTCGTTCCGAAGTTGAACGTTCAACCACTTGGTCCGCCCGGACCCCGACCACCCGCAGGAGCACCCATGGCCTCGTCGCTGCCCGCCGGCCTCACGACCGGTACCTACGCCCTCGACGCGTCGCACTCGCAGGCGTCGTTCACCGTCCGCCACGCCGGGATCTCGAAGGTCCGCGGCACCCTCGCGATCACCGACGGCACGATCACCGTCGGCGACGACCTCGAGTCGACGTCCGTGACCGCCCAGCTCGACGCCGCGTCCGTGAGCACGGGCGACGAGAACCGCGACAACCACCTGCGCAGCGCCGACTTCTGGGACGCGGAGAACAAGCCGACGTGGACGTTCACGTCGACGCGCATCACGGGCGACGGCGACGACTACGTCGTGGCCGGCGACCTGACGATCAACGGCGTCACCAAGCCGGTCGAGCTCGAGACGGAGTTCGCGGGCACCGCGACCGACCCGTTCGGCAACCCGCGCGCCGGCTTCGAGGCGACCACCGAGATCTCGCGCAAGGAGTTCGGCCTCACCTGGAACGCCGCGCTCGAGACCGGCGGGGTGCTCGTCGGCGACAAGATCAAGATCGCGCTCGACGTCTCGGCCATCAAGCAGGCCTGACCGTCGTCCCGGGCACGTCCCGGGCGAGACCGGCACCCTCCGGCAGGGGAGCCGCCCCGAGGGGCCGCGTGCACCGGCACGCGGCCCTTCGTCGTCCCCGGGTCCGGACGCCGGGGCCGCTCAGCGCTCCTGCGACGCCGCGAGGGCGCGGGCCTGCGAGTGGAACGCGAGGATCTGCAGCTCGCTGCCGACGTCGACGCCGCGCACGTCGACGTCCGCCGGGACCTGGAGCGCACGCGGCGCGAAGTTGAGGATCTCGCGCACCCCCGCCGCGACCACGCGGTCCGCGACCGCCTGCGCGTGCGCCGCGGGCGTCGCGAGGACGACGATCGACACCTTCTCGCGCTCCACGACCTCCTCGAGCGCGTCGACGTGCTCGACGACGAGGCCCGCGGCCCGCGTCCCGACGACGTCCGGCGACGCGTCGAGGAGCGCCGCCACGTGGAAGCCGCGCTGCTCGTAGCCCGAGTAGTTCGCGAGCGCGTGCCCCAGGTTGCCGATCCCGACGATCGCGATGCGGTGCTCGTCGACGAGGCCCAGGGCCTCGGTGATGTACTGCGCGAGCGAGTCGACGTCGTAGCCCACGCCGCGCGTGCCGAACGAGCCGAGGAACGACAGGTCCTTGCGCAGCTGGGCCGGGCCCACGCCGGACAGCTCCGCGAGCTCGACCGACGACGTCGTCCCGACGCCCCGCGCCACGAGGTCCCGCAGCGCGCGCAGGTAGGACGGGAGCCGCGCCACCGTCGCGCTCGGGATCCCCGGCGCCGTCACCTCACCGACTACCTGCTCAGCCACCGTCACTCCGTCGTCCAGGGACCGTCCTCGTCGACGGTCACGCTCCACGGGAGGAATCATCCCAGGTCCGCGCGCGGCGCCGAAATCCGGGCCACCGCACGCGCCAGCCGGCGCGCGTCCACGCGCCAGAACCCCTGCTGCACCCCGCCGACCGTGACGACCGGCACGTACTCGCCGTACTGCTCGCGCAGGGCCGGGTCCGTGCCCGGCGCGTCCAGGTCGACCTCCGCCCACGCGACGCCCGCCTCGGCGCACACGGCCTCGACGACCGTCCGCGCGTCGTCGCACAGGTGACAGCCCGCGCGGCCGAACAGCAGGACGGGGGCGGGGGCGTCGGAGGTGCTCACGCCTCCCAGGGTACGAGGCCCCGGCAGGCCGACCGCCTAGAGTGGAGGCATGGCGACGTCTCCCGGCCCGGGCCCCGACCCGACCTCCCGGCCGACGCTCCCCGAGGAGGCGCCCGCGCGCGCGCCCGGGCCGCCGCACCGCACCGCCGCGTTCTTCGACGTCGACAACACGATCATCCGCGGCGCCTCGTCGTTCCACCTCGCGCGCGCCCTGTACCAGCGCGAGTTCTTCTCGACGCTCGACATCGTGCGCTTCGCCGTGCACCAGGCCCGGTACCTCGTGTTCGGCGAGAACAAGCAGCAGATCGACCGCATCCGGTCGCGCGCGCTCGCGCTCATCGCGGGGCGCTCCGTCGCCGAGGTCACCGCGATCGGCGAGGAGGTCTACGACACCGTCCTGTCGCTGCGCATCTACCCCGGCACGCGCCGCCTGCTCGACGAGCACCTCGCCGCCGGGCACCAGGTGTGGCTCGTCTCCGCGACCCCCGTCGAGATCGGCGAGCTCATCGCGCGCCGGCTCGGGACGACGGGCGCACTCGGCACCGTCGCGGAGCACGAGGACGGCTTCTACACGGGACGGCTCGTCGGCGACATGATGCACGGCCGCGCGAAGGCTGCCGGGGTGCGGGCGCTCGCCGAGCGCGAGGACATCGACCTCGAGGCGTCGTACGCGTACGGCGACTCGCTCAACGACGTCACGATGATGGAGGCCGTGGGGCACCCGTGCCCCATCAACCCGGACGCCCGCCTGCGCCGCCACGCGCAGGACGTCGGCTGGCCCATCCGCGAGTTCCGCGGGCGCCGCCGCCGCGTCGCCCGCAGCAGCGTCCGCACCGCGAGCTGGGCCGGCGCCGCCTGGGCCGCCGCGCTCGTCCTGCGCTCGGTGCGCCGCGCCGTCGACCGGCGCATCGCCCGCCTCTGACCCCGCCCGGGCCGCGCCCGGAGACGCGTCGAGCCCGGTCCCTCGGGAGGGACCGGGCTCGACGACGGGTCGGCGCGTCAGGACGCGCGCGACGTCACTTCTTGTTGCGACGCTGGTGACGCGTCTTGCGAAGCAGCTTGCGGTGCTTCTTCTTGGCCATGCGCTTGCGGCGCTTCTTGATGACGGAGCCCATACGGTCCTCGCAATGCTCGAGCGGCGTGTCGGTCGGCGACCGGTCGACCGGCCGCGGGTGGTCCACGGTTGATCGGGGCCCCGGCGACCACGAGGGCGCCGCAAGCCGACCAACACGAGAGAAATCCGCCCCCTAGCCTACCCGCTCGCGCCCGTGCCCCGGTACGCGACCGGTCGCGGGGCGTCTCAGTCGAAGTGCGCGTCGAGGCCCAGCAGCGGGAAGACGGCCCGGCGCGTGGCCGCGACGGCGCGGTCGACGTCGTCGTCCGGGTCGTACCCGCTGCTCCACCGCCGGACCTCGACCTCGGGCCCGAACGCGAGCGGCGCGTCGAACCCGGCGACCTCCGCCACGCGCTCGCGCCACTCCGCGGGCAGGGGCACGCCCGCGGTGACGGGCCGGTGCACGACCTCCCCCACGACGGCCGACCACACGAGCGGCACGACGCGCGCGATCGCGTACCCGCCCCCGCCGAGCGCGAGCCACCGCCCGTCGGTCAGCTCGTGCGCGAGCCCGTGCATCCAGGTGGCGGCCGTGCGCTGCGCGTCGACGGACACGTCGAGGTCGGACAACGGGTCCTCGCCGTGCGCGTCGCACCCGTGCTGGGTGACGAGCACCTCGGGACGGAACGCGCGCAGCACGGGCGGCACGACGGCGTCGACCGCGCGCAGCCAGCGGGCGCCGTCGGTGCGGCGCGGGAGCGCGACGTTGACCGCCGTCCCCTCGGCGCCGGGGCCCCCGAGGTCGGTCGGGTGGCCCGTCCCGGGGAAGAGCGTCGCGCCGCTCTGGTGGACGGAGACGGTGAGGACGCGCGGGTCGTCCCAGAACGCCTCCTCGACGCCGTCGCCGTGGTGGGCGTCGAGGTCGACGTACGCGACGCGCTCGACGCCGTCGTCGAGCAGGCGCCGGATCGCGACGGCCGCGTCGTTGTAGACGCAGAAGCCCGACGCCGCGCCCGCCTTCGCGTGGTGCATGCCGCCCGCGACGTTCACCGCGTGCCGGGTGCGACCCGCCGCGATCTCGCCCGCCGCCTCGTACGAGCCCGCGACGATCCGCGCGGCGGCCTCGTGCATCCCGCGGAAGACCGGGTCGTCCTCGGTGCCGAGGCCGCGGGCCGGGTCGGGCGTGCCGTGCTCCGACGCCGCGCGCACCGCCGCGACGTACGCGGGCTCGTGCACGAGCTCGAGCACGTCGTCGGGCGCGGGCTCGGGCCGCACGACCCGCAGGTCCGCGTCGTCGTCGAGCAGGCCGAGGGCGCGCACGAGCCCCATCGTCAGGTCGAGCCGGGCCGGCGCCATGGGGTGGCCGGGACCGAAGTCGTAGCCGAGGAGCTCGGGGCTCCACACGACGCAGGCTCCGGGCGCCGCAGCCGCCCCGGTCGGGGCGGGCGACGACGTCGGGTCGGTCGTGGGCATGGCTCACGGTAACGCCCGACGGCGCGCCCCCGCCCCACCGACCGCGCGCCGGACCACGCAGGGCCGCCGGTCCGGGCGTTCCGCCGGGTCTCCACGAGCCCCGGTGCGGCGTCCGGGCCCGCGACCGGGCATGATGTCCCGGCGCCGGAGCGGCGACATGACGGGCCACCGGGCCCGTGGCAGAGTGGCGCGAGTGGTGAGGGAGGCTCCATGCCGACGAGCATGACCGGGCGCCTGTTCCGGGGGCGGGAGATCGTCGACCGCCTCGCCCGGCAGTCCCCCGCCCGCCTCGCCGTCACCGTGTTCGCCGCCGTCATCGCCGTCTTCACCGCCCTGCTCATGGCGCCCTGGGCGACGGCGAACGGCCGGTCCGCGCCGTTCGTCGACGCGTTCTTCACCGCCACGTCCGCCGTGTGCGTCACCGGTCTCGTCGTGGTCCCCACGGGGACCTACTGGTCGGGGTACGGGCAGGTCGTCATCCTGCTCGGCATCAAGATCGGCGGCCTCGGCGTCATGACGCTCGCGTCGATCCTCGGCATGGCCGTGTCCCGGCGCATCGGCCTCACGCAGAAGCTCCTCACCGCGTCGGAGACGAAGACGACGCGGCTCGGCGAGGTCGGCTCGCTCGTGCGGGTCGTCATCATCACGTCAACCTCGCTCGAGCTCCTCATCGCGCTGCTCCTGCTGCCGCGGTTCGTCGTGCTGGAGGAGACGTTCGGCGAGGCCGCGTGGCACGGCATCTTCTACGGCATCTCCGCCTTCAACAACGCGGGGTTCATCCCGACGGAGCACGGTCTCGCGCCGTACGTCGGCGACTGGATGCTGTGCCTGCCGATCATCCTCGGCGTGTTCATCGGGTCCCTCGGCTTCCCCGTCATCCTCAACGTCATGCGCAACCGCCGCCGCGCCTCCAAGTGGAGCCTGCACACCAAGCTCACCCTCACCACGAGCGCGGCGCTCGTCGTCGTAGGCACGGTGCTCTTCGCGGCCGTCGAGTGGGGGAACCAGCGGACCCTCGGGCCCCTCGACCTCGGCGAGAAGCTGCTCGCGTCGCTCTTCGCCGGCGTCATGCCGCGCTCCGGCGGCTTCTCGACCGTGGACACCGGCGGCATGCACGAGGCGAGCTGGCTCATCACCGACGCGCTGATGTTCGTCGGCGGCGGCTCCGCGTCGACCGCGGGCGGCATCAAGGTCACGACGCTCGCCGTCATGCTCATCGCCATCGTGTCCGAGGCCCGCGGCGACCGGGACATGGAGGCGTTCGGGCGACGCATCCCGCGCGACACCCTCCGGCTCGCGGTCGCGGTGTCGTTCGTCGGCGCGACGGCGGTGCTCCTGTCGAGCCTGCTCCTGCTGGAGATCACCGGCGAGACGCTCGACGTCATCCTCTTCGAGACCATCTCCGCGTTCGCGACCGTCGGCCTGTCGACCGGCATCACGCCCGACCTGCCCGACGCCGGGAAGTACGTCCTCATCGCGCTCATGTTCGTCGGGCGCACGGGCACCATGACGTTCGCCGCCGCGCTCGCCCTGCGCGACCGCCGCCGCATCGTGCGCTACCCCGAGGAGCGCCCCATCATCGGGTGAGCAGGCCCGCCCGGCGGCGCGACCGCCGGACGCGACCGCCGCACGAGACCTCACCGACACGCCAGACACCGCACCACCGGACCGACGAAAGGCCCCACCGTGACCGACCCGTTCACCCGCGCCGCCGACGGGAAGGACGGCGCGTCCGCGGACCCCGTCGCCCAGCGCATCGTCGAGCGCGGCCGCGCGGAGCGCGCGCGCCGGGACGAGGCGAAGGCCCCGCGCAAGGACGCGGGCGTCCTCGTCATCGGCCTCGGCCGCTTCGGGACCGCGATCGCCGCGACGCTGGACCGTCTCGGGCAGGACGTGCTCGCCGTCGAGCGCGACCCCGACCTCGTCGCCCAGTGGAGCGGACAGCTCCCGCTCGTCGAGGCCGACGCCTCCAACCCGGTCGCGCTCGAGCAGCTCGGCGCACGCGACTTCCCCGTCGCGGTCGTGGGCGTGGGCACGTCGCTCGAGGCGAGCGTGCTCATCACCGGAAACCTCGTCGACCTCGGCACGCCCCAGATCTGGGCCAAGGCGATCTCGGCGGAGCACGGGCGCATCCTCCAGCGCATCGGCGCGCACCACGTCGTGTTCCCCGAGGCCGACGCCGGCTCACGCGTCGCGCACCTCGTCTCCGGGAAGCTGCTCGACTACATCGAGGTCGAGGACGGGTTCACGATCGTCAAGATGCGGCCGCCCCGCGAGGTGCAGGGGTTCACGCTCGCGCAGTCGAAGGTGCGCGAGCGGTACGGCGTCACCGTGATCGGCGTGAAGTCGCCCGGCGAGGAGTTCCTCTACGCGACCCCCGAGACCCGGATCAGCGCGAACGACCTGCTCATCGTGTCGGGTCACGCCGACCTCCTGGAGCGGTTCGCCGCTCGGCCGTGAGGGTCGGGTTCGATCGGGTTCACAGCCCGCGGGTCGGGCCCGCGGTGGGGTCGGACCGTGCGCTCGGACTGGCGCACCGTCGCCCTGGTCTTCCGGGCGAAGGTCTGAGGAGTGCGCCTTGACGTCCTTCGCGCACGGTCCGACCCCACCGCTCGTCCTGGCCGTCGCCCTTCGTCCCGCGGTTCGGGCCTCGGTCCGGTGGTCCCTCGGGGTCGGTCTGGCGCTGTCGTGCCACGGGGGGCACAAGGCTGTCGCGCCGCGTGGGGGCACGCATCGCCGGGATCCTCGCCGGTCGGCCTGCCCGGCTCGTCCGGCCGGTCGTCAGGAGGGTGGGCGGTGCAGGACGAAGAGGCCTCGGTGCAGGGGGCGGTCGTGGCGGTCGGCGTCGGTCGCGACGTACTCGTCGAGGACGGCGAGGATACGGCGGTCGAGCTCGGCGACGTCGTCGTCGGAGAGGTGCAGGTAGAACGCCGCAGACGTGGTGACGGCGTCCGGACCGGCGGCGAGGGCGTCGTCGAGCGCCGCGGCGACGGGGCCGAACCGCGCGCCGGGCTCGGCGTCGCGCAGCGGGTCGTCGAGCCACCACGTGGCGCCCGTGGCGCGGTAGGGCCGCTCGAGCGCCCCGCCCGCCCCCGTGCGGACCTCCGCGGGCTCGAGCAGCCCGGCACGCACGAGGAGGCGGACGTGATGCAGCGCCGTGCCCGGCGGGACGCCGAGGTGGTCGGCGAGCTCCTTGTTCGTCATCTCGCGCGTGCCGCACTGCCGCACGATGCGCTGGCGCAGCGGGTGCGCGAGCGCCTTCGCCTCGAGAGCGGTGGGCGGACGGCGGCCCGGGACGCCGGGGGCGCCCGGCCTGGGGGCGGGCCCGGCGGTGGGATCCGGGATCGACTCCAAGGTCGACTCCGGGGTGGGCTCGGGGGTCATGGGCTCATCGTACGGACCCTCGATCGAGAGCGCTCGATCGATTGGGGTTTCTCGATCACTGTGCCATGCTGGGCGACATGGCCTCTCGACCCGGGCGCCGTCGCCCCGCCGCCGCACCGCTCGGCGCGCCGTTCCGGCGCCTGTGGGCCGCGTCCACGGTGTCGAACCTCGCCGACGGGGTGCTCAAGGTCGCGCTCCCGCTCGTCGCGGTCCGGTACACCGACTCGCCGGCGCTGGTCGCGGGGCTGACGTTCGCCCTCACGCTCCCGTGGCTGCTCTTCGCGCTGCCCGCGGGCGCGCTCGCCGACCGTCTGGACCGGCGGCTCGCGATGGTCGGCGCCAACGTGGCGCGCGCGGTCCTCGTGGTCGCGCTCGCGGCCGTCGCGCTCGTGCCCGACGCCGGGAGCATCGCCGTGCTGTACTTCGTCGCCTTCGCCGTCGGCGTCACCGAGACGCTGTACGACACCTCGGCGCAGTCGATCCTCCCGCAGGTCGTGCCGCGCACCGCGCTCCCCCGCGCCAACGGGCGCCTCTACGCGGCGGAGCTCACCGCGAACCAGTTCGTGGGGCCACCTCTGGGCGGGCTGCTCGTGGCCGCGGGCGCCGCCGTCGCGTTCGGCGTCCCCGGAGCGCTCTGGGCGCTCGCCGTGGTGCTGCTGCTCGGGCTCCCGGGCACGTACCGGACGGTGCGCGCGACCCGCACGACGCTGCGCGCGGACGTCGCCGAGGGCCTGCGGTTCCTGTGGCACGACCGCATCCTGCGCACGCTCGCGATGATGGTCGGCGGCATCAACTTCGCGAGCAACGCCGCGTTCGCGGTCTTCGTGCTCTACGCCGTCGGCCCCGACTCGCCCCTCGGCCTGTCCGAGCCGGCGTACGGCGTGCTCCTCACCGCGACGGCGGTCGGGGCGTTCGCGGGGTCGTTCGTCGCCGAGCGTGTCGTCGGGACGATCGGGCGCGCGCGCTCCCTCGCGCTGACGATCCTCGGCACGGTCGCCCTCGTCGGCGTCCCCGCGGTGACGACGAACGCGTGGGTGATCGGCGCCGTCTCCGCCGTCGGCGGTGCCGGGATCGCCGTGTGGAACGTCGTGACGCTGTCGCTGCGCCAGCGCATCACGCCCGACGCCCTGCTGGGCCGGCTCAACGCGTGCTACCGGCTCCTCGCCTGGGGGACGCTGCCCCTCGGCGCCGCGGTGGGTGGCCTGCTCGGTGAGCTCTTCGGGCTGCGCACGGTCTTCGTGGTCATGGCGGCAGTGTCCGGCGCGACGCTCCTGGGGATGCTCGTCGTCGACGACCGGGCGATGGACGCCGCGGAGGCTGCGGCGGACGCACGCGACGCCGACGCGCGTGCGGTCGAGGCCGCGCGGGCTGGCGCCGAGACGGAGCCGCAGCCGGAGAGCTGACCCTGCGGGCGCGCCGGAGGGGCGCGCCGACGAGGTGCGCCCGGAGAGGTGCGCAGGCTCAGGCCGCGCCGCCCCTGCCTGCCCGACGGCGCAGCGCCGCCCCGGCCAGGACCGCCGCCCCGGCCAGCGCCGCGACGAGGCCCAGGCCCGCGCCCGTCGTCGCCAGGCCCGCGCCCGTCGTCGCCAGGCCCGCGCCCGTCGTCGCCAGGCCCGGGCGTGAGGAGCCCGGCCCGCCGCCCGCCGCCGCACCACCCGAGCCGCCCGCTCCCCCGGACCCCGCGGACGGCGTCATCCCGGGCTCGTGCGGCTCGCCGGGGGCGGCGAGCACGAGGAACGGCTCGGACACCACGTCGGCACCGCCCGCCGTCGGCACGAGCCGCACGTGGTGCTCGCCCGGCGTCGTACCCGCGGGGATCGTCGCGACGAAGAGGAACGCCCCGTCGGCGTCCGTCGTGACGGTGCCCAGGAGCACGGGATCGCTCTCGAGCCAGACCTCGTGGACGGCGTGCGGCGCGAGGCCGGTCCCGCGCAGCTCGAGCCTGCCGCCGACGACGAAGGGCCCGGAGCCGACGACGGCCACGCGCGGCGTCGTCGGCACCTCACGCTCGGTGATCTCGACGCTGACGCGCACGCTGTCGGCGGGGTCCGTGACCGAGATCGCGACCGGGGTGGCGGCCGGGGCGGCGGCCGGGGCGGCGGCCGCTGCAGGGAGGGTGGTCGGGGTCGCCGCGCCGGCCGTGCCCGCGGGCACGACGAGCGAGCCGGCGAGCACGAGGGCGGCGAGCAGCCTGCGGGTGGTCGTCGTCACGCGGGGAACCTCTTCGTCCGGCCCGGGGCGGGCACCGCTGGGTCGCCCCCGAACCCGACTGGACGATCGTCCAGTTCACGGACATCCTGCCATCCTGGACGCTCGAACTGAACACCCGTCCAGTTTGTTCACCCACGCGTCGCACCGCCGTCGACAGGCGGGCACGGCTCGGCCCCCGCCGCTCCGCGGAGCGACGGGGGCCGAGCCCGGACCCGGGCCGTGCCGGCACACGGCCCGGGGGTCCGGCACCCCCGGCCCGGCCGAGGCCGGACCGGGGGACGGTCAGGCGCAGTCGAGCGCGTCGACCGCCGCCTCGCGCGTGGCCGTCACCTCCCGGCCGTCGAGGGTCGCCACGCCGGTCACCGTGACCGAGCCCGCCGGGACCGCCGTCGTGCGGGCGGCGAACGACTGGTAGGCGTTCTTGCCCGGCGCGACGTCGGCGACCGTCTTCTCCCCGTACGGCGTCGTGAGCGTCAGCGTGACGGGGACGTCCTCCCCGTTCGTCGCGCGGACCGCGACGTACGCCTTCCCCGCGAGGCAGCGCGGCGTGACCTCGACCGCGAGGTCGAGCTCGGGCGCCGGCGGCTGCTCGCCGTACGCCGCGAGGAGCGCGGCGTGCTCGGCGGCCGTGATCGGCAGCACGGTGCCGTGGCGTGGGCTGCTCGGCAGGTGGGCGTCGACCGACGTCCACACGCCCGAGTCGAGGTCGGTGGACTCGAGCGGCAGGTACCCCTGGCCACCGTGGTAGCTCGGCTGGTCGACGAAGAGGTACCACTTCTCCTCGGTGTTCGACTTGAAGACGGTCGGGCCCTCGCCCGCGGTGAGCGTGCCGCCCCACGGGTTGGGCTGGCCGTAGCCGATCTTCTCGGCGACGAGGTCCCAGTCGGTCGAGCGCAGGTCCGTCGACTTCTCGAGGCGCGGGATCATGTACGCCTCGTCCTTGGTGAACCGGTAGTAGGTGCCCTCGTGCTCGACGATCGACGAGTCGATCATCCCCAGCCCGTTGCCGCGCTTCTCGTCGATCCACACCTGCGGCTCGGAGAACGTCACGAAGTCGCGCGTCGTGGCGTACATCATGCGCTGGTAGGAGTCGGCGATGCGGCGGCCGTCGGTCGACGTCGTCGGGTAGAGCGCCGAGGCCCAGTAGACGATGTACTCGCCGCGCTGCGCGTCCCAGAACGCCTCGGGCGCCCACGTGTTGCCCGCGTACGCGCTCGACACCGTGACCATGCGCTGGTCGGACCAGTGCACGAGGTCGGTCGACTCCCAGATCATCAGCGCGCGCGACCCGCGCTCCTGCGCGTTGCCGAAGTTGTTGCCGCCGTAGATGCGCAGGTCGGTCGCGAGGAGGAAGAACCGGTCGCCCTCGGGTGAGCGGATGATGAACGGGTCGCGCAGGCCCTTCTCGCCGAGCGTCGACGTGAGCACGGGCTCGCCGTCGTTGAGCTCGACCCAGTCGAGCGGGTCGTTCCCGTTGCTCGCGCTGAAGTAGACCGACTCGCCGTCCGCGGTGCTCTCCCCCTCGAAGTACGGGAAGAAGTAGCCCTCGTAGTCGGCGGCGGCCGGCAGCGGGCGGACCGTCGCGTCGTAGGTGTGCGTCGCGGTCGCGCCGTCCTTGGTCGCCGTGACGGTGAGCCGCACGACGGCGGCCGGCTCGCCGTGGGCGGGCCGGGTCACCTCGCCCGTGGCCGAGACGGTCGCGGGGTCGGAGCTCTCCCACGTGAGGGCGGAGCCGTTGGCCCCCTCGGCCGGCAGCGTGAGGTTGCCGCGCACGTCGCCGAGGTGCGGCACGACGACGTGGCTCGCGTCCCACGCCACGGCCGCGGCAGGAGCCAGGTGGGCGAGGACGGTGACGTCGAACTGGGCGGTGCGCGCGACCGCGCCGCGCGTGACGAGCGCGGTGAGCGTCACGGTCGCGTCGTCCTCGCCCGCGGCGGGCCGGGTGACCTTCCCCGTGGCGCCGACGACGCCCGCGTCCGACGACGTCCACGTGACGAGCGAGCCCTGCGCGCCCGTGGTGGGCAGCACGAGGTCCGCGGTGACGGCGCTCGTGTCGCCGAGGTCGAGCGCGGCGAGGTCGGCGTCCGCGGCGGCCGTGGAGGTCCGGGCCGCGAGCTCGGCCGCCTCGGCCGGGCTCAGCGCACGGTCGTAGAGGCGGAAGTCGCGCACCTGGCCCTTGAGGTAGCGGTCGCCGGAGTAGAGCGAGCGGCCGACGTAGTTCGCGGTCGTCTGACCGCCGCCGATCTGACCGGGGTCGGTCGTGACGTTCGTGGCCTGCTTGACCTGCACGCCGTCCTCGTAGAGCGTCGCCGTCGTGCCGGAGAGCGTGTACGTGAGCGTCTTCCAGACGCCGCGCTGGAGGTTCGCGCCCTTGGTGACGGTCTGCTCGGTGGTCCAGCTCCCGGTCGCGATCGACGTGCGGTACGCGTTGCCGGTCGTGAACAGGTAACCGTTGCCGTTCGACCCGCTCGTGTTGCCGAGCCCGTAGACGAAGTACGGCGTGCCCTGGTCCTGGCTCACGAGCACGTCGAGGCTCACGGTGGCGTCCGTGAGGCCCGCGAGCAGGTGGTCGGGCAGGTCGACGTAGTCGTCGGTCCCGTCGAGCGTCGTGCCGTCGGCCGTCGCCGTGCCGCCCACCACCGTGGCCGGGCCGAACGTCGAGCCCTCGGCGCGGTTCGCCGTCGTGCCGCCGGTCGTGCTCGCGGCGTCGAGCGGGTACCACGCGACGAGCCCGTCGTCGGTGGGCCCGCCGACGTCTGCGGCCGCGGGTGCGGCGACCGCGGCGGCGAGCGTGGAGACGGCGAGCGCCCCCACCAGCCCGGCGGCGAGCGCCGAGCGTGCTCGGTGTATGGAAATCATGTCGTCCTCTCCTCGTCGAGATGCAGGTCGTGTCGCGAGGTAGAGCCCCGGTCCCGCGAGGTAGAGGCGTGGTCGTGACCACGCCTCTACCTCGGCTCACCGGGGCTCTACCTCGGGGGATCGTCAGCCGCAGGGGTGGGCGTCGTAGGCGACGTCGTAGGGCGTGGTGACCGGGGTGCCGTCGAGCACGGCCGTGCCGGTGACCGTCACGGTGCCGGCCGGGACCGACGTCGCCCTCGTCGCGAACGACTGGTAGGCGTTCGCGCCCGGGGCGACGCCCGCGAACGTCTTCGTGCCGTACGGGGTCGTGAGGGTGACGTCGGCGGGCACGTCGCCCGCGTTCGTCGCCCGTACCGCGACGTAGACCTTGCCCGCGAGGCACCGCGGGGTGGCCTCGACGGTCAGCTCGACCCGGGGCGCGGGGGCGACGTCGACCGGGTCCACGCTCTCGAGCGTCGGCACGACCTTCTGGATGAGGCCGTCCTCGCCGAACGTGAGGCGGTCGATCGTCGTCTCGCGGTGGGTCCCGTCGCCGCCGGGGATGGCGAACCGGTGGTAGGCGATGTACCAGTCGTCCGTGCCCTCGACGTTGAGGATCGAGCTGTGCCCGGTCCCGAGGATGCCCTGCGAGGCGTCCTTCTCGAGGATCACGCCGCGGTACGTCCACGGGCCGTCGATGCTGTCCGACGTCGCGTAGCCGACGCGGTAGCTCTCCGAGCCCGTGTCGTCGATCGAGTACGTGAGGTGGTAGACGCCGTCCCGGTAGTTGAGGAACAGACCCTCGCGGAAGTCGGTCAGGCCGGGGATGCGCCGCAGCGTGTCCTGCTTGATCGACGTCATGTCGTCGCCCAGCTCCGCCATGACCGGGCCGTTCGACGGCCCGCCGTTGCCCCACAGCAGCCAGTGCTTCCCGGTCTCCGGGTCGCGGAACGCGGCCGGGTCGATGGCCTGGCCGGACGTGACCGCCTCGCCGTTCGTGATCATCGCCGTCGGCTGCGCGGTGAACGGCCCCTCCGGGCTGTCGGCCACCGCGACGCCGATCGTCTTCCGGTTGTAGGTCGGGTTGTGGCCGGAGAAGTAGAACCAGTACTTCCCGTCCCGCTCGATGATGGTGGGCGCCCACGCGTTGCCGGACGCCCACGGGACGTTCCCGTTCGCGCCGTCGAGCGTGAGGAACGGCTGCTCCGAGCGCTCCCACGTCACGAGGTCGGTGGACTTCCAGACGTAGAAGTCCTTGCCGCCCCAGCCCGGCGTGCCGTCGGTCGTGGCGTAGAGGTAGAACGTGTCGCCGAACTGCGCGATGTTCGGGTCGGCGTACGTCCCGGGGAGCACGGGGCTGCCCATCTGCTTGGCCTGGACCGTCCACGTGCGCGACGACCCGTCCGGCCCGGTCACGGTGTACGCCACGGGCTGCGTGAGGTCCTGCACGGAGCCGTTCCCGGGCGTGACCGTCGCGCGCGGCGAGACCGTGAGGACCGGCGCGAGCGCGGAGACATCCGTGCCCGGCTCGACGGCGAGCGTCACGGTCGAGCTCGCCCCGTCGACGATCGCGGGGACCTTGAGCGCGTCGAGCTCGGCGCCCGTGACGGCCGTGTGGTCGGCCCCGACCTGGTAGACCTCGTCCGCCGTGAGCGCGCGGTCGTAGACCCGGAAGTCGCGCACCGAGCCCTTGAGGTAGCGGTCGCCCGAGTACAACGAGCGGCCGATGTAGTTGGCGAGCGTCGAGCCGTTCCCGATGTCCTTCGGGTCGATGGTGACGCCGGTCTGGCGGCCCACCTCGACGCCGTCCTCGTAGAGCACGGCCGTCGTGCCGGACAGGGTGTACGTGAGGTGCTTCCACACCCCGCGCTGGAGGTTCGCGTTCTTCGTGACGGTCTGCTCGGTGGTCCAGTTCCCCGTCGCGATCGACGTGCGGTACGCGTTGCCCGTGGTGAACAGGTACCCGTTGCCCGCCGTGCCGCTCGTGTTGCCGAGGCCGTAGACGAAGTACGGCGTCGCCTGGTCCGTCGCGACCTTGACGTCGAGCGCGACCGTGACGTCGGTGAGCCCGGCGAGCAGGTGGTCGGGCAGGTCGACGTAGTCGTCCGTCCCGTCGAGCCGGACGCCCTCCCCGGTGCCGGAGAAGGCCGCGCCGTTGGTCAGCGTCGCCGGGCCGAACGACGACCCGGGCGCGGTGTTCGCCGCCGCCGTCCCGCTCGTCTCGTCGAACGCGTACCGCACGACGAGCCCCGGCACGTCGGCCGTCACCTCGACCGCCACGTACGCGGTGCGCGACCCGTCGGCCGTGGTCGCCGTGACGAGCGCGTGGCCCTTGCCGACGCCCGTGACGACGCCGTCGGCCGAGACCGTGGCGACGTCCGCGTCGTCCGACGCCCACGTGATCGCGCGCGCCGTCGCGTTGGCGGGCGTGACGGTCGCCGTGAGCTGCCGCGTGCCGCCGACGCCCACCTCGAGCGACTCGGGGGTGACGCTGAGGCCCTCGACGGGGACGACGTCGTCGGTCACGGTGACGACCGCGCGGGCGCGGACGCTCACCCCGCCGCCGAGCGTGCCCAGCACCTCGAACGAGCCCGCCTGCGCGTACGATGCCGGGTCGACCGCGTCCCACGTGACGTCCGCCGAGCCCGTGGAGCCGTCGGCGAAGCGCGCCGTGACGCTCGCGGGCAGCACCGGCGCGGAGCCGGTCTGGACGGTCACGGCGACGTCCTCGACGGACTCGACGAACGCGTCGGGCTGGTACGTCCGCAGCAGGCGGTCGTACTCGGCCTGCGTCACGGGGAGCACCGTGCCGTGGCGCGGGCGGGACGGCATCTCGTAGTCGGAGGACATGGTCCACTCGGCCGCGTCGAGCGAGGTCGACTCGAACGGCACGTAGCCGCGGCCGCCGAACTCGTCGATGAAGAGGTACCACTTCTCCTCGGTGTTCGACTTGAAGATCGTCGGGCCCTCGCCCTGGTTGATCCCGCCGCCCAGCGAGTTCGCCTTGCCGATGCAGTCGGTGATGAAGTCGTAGTCCGTCGAGCGCAGCTCGGCCGCCTTCTCCGCGAGGATGAACTTGGAGCACGGCGTGGACGACGTGTTGTTCCGCTCGTCCTTGGTGAACCGGTAGTACTGGCCGTCGTGCTGCGTCACGGTCGAGTCGATGACCGAGTAGCCCGGGTCGACCCACACCTGCGCCTCGCTGAACGTCACGAAGTCGCGCGTCGTGGCGTACATCATGCGGTTGTACGTGTTGCCGGTGTGGTCCGGGTCGTCCTCCGCGTAGAGCTTCGAGGCCCAGAACACGACGTACGCGCCGATCGTCTCGTCGTAGTACGCCTCCGGCGCCCACGTGTTGCCCGCGGTGTCGGGCGAGACCTGCACGAGACGCTGGTCGGTCCAGTTCACGAGGTCCGTGGACTCCCAGACCATGATCGACTTCGAGCCGGTGCGCTGGGACGCGTCCCAGTTCCCGTTGCCGTAGATCTTGAGGTCGGTGGCGATCTGGTAGAACTTGTCGCCCTCGGGCGAGCGGATGATGAACGGGTCCCGCAGGCCCTTCTCCCCCAGCTCCGACGTGAGGACGGGCTGGTTGTCGTTGAGGTTCTGGTACTTCAGCGGGTCGTTGCCCTGGCTGAGCCCGAAGTAGACCTGCTCGCCCGTGGCGGTGCCCTCGCCCACGAAGTACGAGAACAGGTAACCCGCGAGGTCCTCCTGCTCGGGCAGCGGCGGGACGTGCGCCGCGAGCTCGCGCGTCGCGGTGGCCGCGCCGACCGTCACCGTCGCGGTGAGGGCCACGGTCTCGGCGTCCTCGCCGTGCGCCGGGCGCGTCACCTCGCCCGTCGGGGTGATCGTGCCCGACGACGACTCCCACGTCACGCTCGCGCCGTGCAGCCCCGTGGTGGGCAGCGTGAGGTTGCCGCGCACGTCGTCGAGGTTCGTCACCTCGAGCGCGGCGGCCGCGGCGTCGGCCTTCGCCTGGTCGCCGTCGCCCGGCAGGACCGTGACGTCGAACGTGCGGGTCGCGGTCGCGCCGCGCAACGTCACCGTGGCGGTGAGCGTCGCGGTCGCCGGCTCGTCGCCCGCGGGGCGCGTCACCGCGCCGCTCGCGGAGACGACGCCCGCGTCGGAGCTCGACCACGCGACGGCGGAGCCACCGACGCCCTTCGCCGGGAGCGCGAGGTCCGTGGCGACGGCGCTCGTGTCGCCCAGGTCGAGCGCGGCGGCGTCGGCCGCGACGGCGTCCTGCGCGGCGTCCGACGCGAGGTCGGCGACCTCCTGCGCGGTGAGCGCGCGGTCGTAGAGCCGGAAGTCCTTCATGCGCCCCTTGAAGAGGTTGTCGGCCGCGTAGGCCGACTTCCCGAGCGCGTTCGCGGTCGTGGTGCCGCCGCCGATCGCGCCGGGCGTGATCGTCACCGCGGTGTTCTGCCCGACCTGGGTGCCGTCCTCGTACAGCCGCGCCGTGCCGCCCGCGAGCGTGTAGGTGACGGTCTTCCACACGCCGCGCTGGAGGGCGCCCGCGGGGGTCTTGGCCGTGTTCTGCTCGCGGCCCCACGCGAGGTCGGAGATCGTCGCGCGGTAGTTCGCGTTGCCCGTCGAGAACAGGTAGCCGTTCCCGGACTGCGGGGTCCCGACCGCCGCGTTGCCCAAGGTGTAGAAGAAGTAGTTGCCGCTCAGCGACGTGTCGACCCACACGTCCGCGCTCACCGTCACGGCGTCGTAGCCGGCCAGGAGGTCGTCGGGCAGGTCCACGTGGTTCGCGCCGCCGAACGTGAGCCCCTGTCCCGCGCGCCACCCGCCGCCCGAGCCGACGAGCGCGGCGTCGAGGCCGTGACCCGACGCGTCGTGCGCGACGGCGCCCTCGGTCTCGTCGAGCGGGAGCCAGAGCCGCAGACCGTCCGTGGTCGGCTCGGCCGCTGCGGGGGCCGGTGCGGGCGCCGCGGGCATCGGGCCGGCGGCCGCCGCGCCCACGGGCGCGAGCGGGGCGACGAGCGCGAGGCCGAGCAGCGCCGCGAGCGAGCGGCGTCGGCGTCGGGCGCGGGGCTCCGCGGGCGTCGGGGGTGGTTCGTGGCGTGAGGTCATCGGTGACTCCTCGTCGTCGTGCCCGGCGTCGGCGCCGGTCGCGGGTCCGCCGTCGGACGCGCGTGTGAACGCTAACATGTGAACGCAAACATGCCTAGGGACCCCGGGACCGACAACGATGTCGAAAAGCGCGTGAGGACTCCCGGGCGCACCCGGACGCCGACGGCGGCCCGCACCCCGGGTGGGGTGCGGGCCGCCGTCGGGCAGTGCTGGTCGTCCGGTGTCAGCCGCAGGACAGGTCGCCGTAGGCGGCCTCGTGCGCGGTCTCGACCGTGACGCCGTCGAGCACCGCGGTGCCCGTGGCGGTCGCGACCCCGGCCGCGAGCGACCCGGACCGCGTGGCGAACGACTGGTACGCGTTCGCCCCCGGCGCGACGTCGCGCACGACGCGCGCGCCGAACGGGGTGACGAGCTCGACGTCGGCCGCGACGTCGGCGAGGTTGGTCGCGCGCACCGCCACGTAGGCCTTGCCCGCGAGGCAGCGTGCGGACGCGGTCACGTCGAGCTCGACGGCCGGGCCGGCGGCGTCGGCCGCGAACTCCCACGTGTCCACCTCGACGAGGTCGACGCCCGCGGGGCCGGCGAACGTGAAGTACACGTCGTGGACGCCGCTCACGCCCTCGAGGGCGGCGGTCACGTCCGCCCACTCGCCCACGGGGGTGTCGAGGTCGAGCGTGCCGACGACGGCACCCTCGCGGTCGTCGAGGCGCACCTCGACGGTGGCACCCTCGACGAGCGGCTTGACGCGCGCCGTGACGCTCGCGGCACCGTCGCCGAAGTCGACCGACGACAGCGCCGACCAGTCGCCGGCGTCGACGTCGCGGACGACGAGGTTCGGCGCCTGGTCGCCGAACTGTGCCGAGCCGCCGTCGACCTTCGCGGTGGTGAGGCCCTGCTGCCACGCGAACGTCTCCGCCTCGAGCACCTGGAACGGGTCGAGGTCCTTGACCTGGTCCACGCCCGCGTAGTCGCCGACGACCTGCTGGACCGTGCCGTCCGCGTTGAACGTCAGCTCCTGGATGTGCGGGCTGCGGTAGCCCTGCGTGGTGCTGCCGTTGATGCGCTTGTTGAGCGTGGGCGCGTGGTACGTGAAGTAGTACTTGCCGTCCAGCTCGAACACCGACTGGTGGTTGTTGCCACCCGTGCCCGCGCCGAAGAACTGCGACTGGTTCGGGAACATCACGCCGGCGTACGTCTCCTTGGGGAACGACATCGGGTCGTCGGAGATCATGTAGCCGATCTGCCCGCCGCCCGGGTACCCCGGGAGCGTGGCCTGGTTGCCGCCGAAGTCGTTGCCGCCGAAGTGCGACGAGTACGACAGGTAGTACTTCCCGTCGCGCTCGAAGACCTGCGCCGCCTCGAACGCCACGGGCGCGTCCACGACGGCCGCCGTGCCCTGCGTGGAGACCATGTCGTCGCCGAGCTCGATGACGCGGATGTTCTTCGGGTTGTTGAACCGCTCCGCCGCGGGCATCGACGTCGACGCCGGGCCGCCGCCGAAGTAGAGGTACGCGCCGTCGTCGGTGACGAGCGGCGCCGGGTCGAACTTCCAGGCCACGGCCTCGGCGCCCGGGGTGCGCCCGTCGATGAGCGTGCTGTCGCGCTCGCTCGTCCACGGCCCGAGCGGCGAGGCGCCCGTGATGACGTTCGACGACCCGCCGCCGTTGGCGTAGTAGAGGAAGTACTTGTCGACGCCGTCGACCGTCTTCTTCGCCATGCCCGGCGCCCACGAGTTGTTGGTGAAGGGGGCGACGCCCTGCGGCCCCGCGACCTGGATCTCGCCGTGGTCCGTCCAGTTCACGAGGTCCTCGGACGAGATGAGCGTGATCTGGTTGATGCTGCCGTAGTTGATCTGCGGCGAGACGCCCGTCACCGGGTCGGGCGCGTAGCCCTGGGTGTCGTTCGTCATGTACATGTACACGCGCCCGTCCTCGACGAACCCGAACCCGTCGGCCCCGAACTTGTGGGAGATGAGCGGGTTGTGCTCGCCGGGAAGCTTGCCGAGCACCTCGATCGTCTTCGACGGCGGTCCGGGCGGGGCCGCGCCGACGACGGAGACGTCGTCGAGCACGAAGTCCATGAGGTGCGTCGCCGGGTCGGCGGACGGGTTGCTCGTCCACGGCGTCTCGAAGAACAGCCGCGCGGTGCCGACGTTCTGGTCGGCCGGGATCGTGAACCGGCCGTCGAGCGTCGCCCACTGGCCCTTGGTCGCGGTGACGCTCACCAGGTTCGTGTACGACCCGCCGCCGTAGTGCATCGTCGCGAAGAACTGCTTGGTGGCCGGCGCCGCGGCGGCGTCGTAGCGGATCTTCGCGGTGAGCTCGTACGTCTCGCCCGCGCGGACCTTGCCGCTGAGGTCCTGCATCGGACCGGAGCCGGTCGTCGCGCGCTCGGTGGTCAGGGCCGCGGCCTCGCCCGCGAACGCCTGGTCGGTGGTCGACAGCACGGCCTTGTCGGTCGCGTTGCCGTTGTTGACGAACCAGCCGGTCGTGCCGTCCTCGAAGCCGCCGTTGACGACCAGCTCCTCGTCCGCGGCGTACGACGGCAGCGCGGCGAGCGACGCGGAGAGCAGCGTCACGAGCGCGGCCCCGGCGACGGCGCCGCGCAGGCGACGTCGTCTGCGGTGGTGCGTGTCCATGGATCCTCCTCGATCGATGTGGGTGTCCTGCGCGTCCGCGCGCCTCGCGCGGACGGTCGTGCCCGACGGCGGTCCCCGCCGTCGTCCTGCGTCCTCCCTCCTCGCGCGCCGACCCGGCGCGGCCTGCGCGGCCCGCCGGGTCGGGCGCGGGTCAGCGGCCGAACGGCACGGTGCGGGTCGTCGTCGCGGCGTCGGTCGAGCGCGTGACGGTGACGGTGGCCTCGCCAGCCGGTGCCTGCGACCGTCGCGTCGGGAACGCCTGGTAGGCGCTCGCCCCCGGTCGGACGTCGGCGAACGTGCGGCTGCCGTACGGCGTGGCGACCACCACGTCCACCGGGACGTCCTCCTCGTTCACGACGCGCACGGCGACGTAGTCCGTGCCGGCGAGCGCGCGCAGGCTCGCCTCCGCCGCGAACGCGACGCCCGGGGACGTCGTCGGCTCCAGTGACGCGACGGCGAGCGCGAGCGCCCGGGCGGGAGCGTCGGCCTGGTTCTGCGTCGACGGCGCGGTCGTCGACCGCGCCCAGGCGAGGGCCTGCTCGACGGCGGCCCACGACTCGGCCGTGTGGTCCGCCGGGTCGAGCCCTTCCGCCTCGGCGACGACGGCGTCGAGCGCCGTCCGGTCGGCGCCGCCGTCGGCGTCGAGCACGTCGCTGAGGAGGAAGTGGTCGAAGTCCACGTGCCCGCCGGTCCGCTCCTTGGCGTAGGAGAAGAGGCCGAACCGGTAGCCCATGAAGTGGGACAGGCTCCAGTCCATGACGAGCGGCCCCTGGCGCGGCCCGAGCGGCTGCCACGTGCGCCCGTCGAGGCTGTAGGAGTACTGCACCCAGAGCTGGCCGCCCGGCGAGGCGAAGTCCGCGTCCGCCTTGAGGTGCACGTCCGCGCGCTCCCCGAGCGGGACCTGCGACCCGGGGACGAACGACTCGACCGCCTCGCGGTCGATCGTGTCGGTGAACGGCTGGAGCCGCGTGACGAGGCCGAGCGTGCGCTCGCCGTCGACCTGCTGGACCCCCGCGTACGCGAAGCTGCGGCCGTAGACGGCCAGGCCGGCGACGTCGCCGTCGAGCATCCCCGACACGTCGACGCGGGTCTCCGCGGAGGCCGTCGGCCCGAAGGTGCGCTGACCGAGCGTGTTGCGCGCCTCCTCGAGGTAGGTGAGGTCGCGCCCGGGCGCCTTGGTGTACTCCGCCTCGCCGCTCACGACGTGCCCGTTGGTCAGGCGCAGCCAGCCCTCGCGCTCGGTGAGGGACCAGTACCGGTTGTCCGGCGCGTGGTTCCACTGCCAGGCGAGGTCGAGGTCCGAGCCGTTGTACGACACCTCCTCGAGCGTGGGCGTCTCGACGGCCGGCGCGCGGCCGACCACGGACACGTCGTCGAGCAGGTACTCGACGCTCGACGACGGCGGCTGCGGGTTGCCCCACGGCGTCTCGACCGCGAGCTTGAAGGTCCGGACGTCCGCGTCCTGCGGGACGGTGTAGGTGCCCCGCACGGTCGTCCACTCCCCCGGCGTGGCGTTCGCCCACGCGAGCGTGGTGACGCCCGCGCCCCAGTCCCCGACGAGGTTGAAGCGGACCTGCGCCGGCCCGGAGGCGTAGCGGACCCGGGCCGAGACCTCGTAGGTCACGCCCGCCTGGATCTTCCCGCCGAGCTGCTGGTTCGGCCCGGAGCCGTTGAGCGTCCGGCCCGCGACGCGCAGCGCGCCCGTGCCCGACGCCGCGCCGCTCGTCTCGCGCGACAGCGTCGCCCCGAACTGCGCGGCCCACGGCGCGGTCCCGGCGTCCTCGAACCCAGGGTTGGCGACGAGCTCGACGCCGAGCAGGGACTCGTCGTACGTGGGCGCGTCGGGGACCTCCCAGACGGTGTCGCTGAACGCGCGGTGCTCGGCGTCGTTCGCGAAGTCGTCGGAGGCGACGATGCTCTTCAGCCGCTCCCGGCGCTCCGTCGCCGGGTCCAGCACGATCGGCTTGGCGAACGTGTCGCCGACGCGGACGACGCCGTCGTCGCCGAACGTGGGCCAGCCGTCCTCCCACGTCGCGGGGATGAGCGCGGGGATGCGGCCGAGAGGGTAGGTGTCGCGGAAGAACATGCCCCACCACTCGTAGCCGCCCGCGCCGTCGGGCACCTCGACCAGCCCACCCTGCGCGAAGCCGTCCGAGTTCAGCGCGCTGCGCGCCTCGTACGGGTTCGACCCGTCGGCGGTCTCGTAGCGGCCCAGCAGGTGCGGGGAGCGGAACAGCACCTCCTGCCGGTTCTGGCCGCTGGGCCACGTGATGATCGCGACGTAGTACTCGCCGTCGATGTAGTGCACCTGCGCGCCCTCGAACAGCCCGCCGACGAACGGCTCGCCCGCGTAGTCCGCGGCACGGAAGATGTTCGGGAAGTCCGCCTCGATCGCGGTGAGGTCGTCGTTCAGCCGGACGGCGCTCGTCGCGCCCGAGCCGTAGAAGATGTAGGGCGTCCCCCCGTCGGCCTCGTCGAAGAACAGCGACGGGTCGTGGAACCCCCGGCCGAGCGCGGTGCGCTCCCACGCGCCGTGCTCGACGTCGTCCGTGCGGAAGAGGTACGACCCCCGAGGTCGTTGGTGTTGAACACCACGTAGAACGTGCCGTCGCGGTAGCGCAGCGAGGACGCCCACTGCCCGTTGCCGTAGCCGTTCTTCCCGTTGCGCAGCGACGACACGTCGCCGACGCCGAGACGGTCGTAGACGTAGCCGACGATCTCCCAGCTCACGAGGTCGTACGACTTCATGATCGGGGCGCCGGGCGCGAGGTGCATCGTCGTGCTGATCATGTAGTAGAGGTCGCGGCCCTCGTCGTTCTCGGCCGCGGGGACGCGCGTGACGCTGATGTCGGGGACGTCGCTGCGCAGGAGCGGGACGTCGTACGTCCCGTCGCCGCGGTCCGTCGTGGTCAGCCCGGTGAGGGCGGTCGCCGCCGGGGGCTCGTCGTCGGCCGTCGCGGTGGCGTGCGCCGCGGGCAGGCCGGCCCCGAGCGCCAGCACCCCCGCCACGATCGTCGCCGCGGCTCGTCGTCTCCGGTGCCTGCTCATGTCGTTCCTCCTCGTCGAGGTCTGCTGCTGTCGTGGGTTCATGCCGGGGATATCGATGTCGGTACCGATATCGACTGACGCCGCGTCGCCGCGCTGCGGCGTCCTCGCGGCCCGTCGGACCGACCGCGAGGACGCCGGTGCGGCGCGCGGGTCGCTCAGCCGCAGGTGCGCGGCTCGATGTCGACGTCGTGGGTCGTGGTGACCGGGGCGCCGTCGAGCACCGCCGTCGCGGTGACCGTCGCGGTGCCGGCGGGGACCGCCGTCGCGCGGGACGCGAACGACTGGTACGCGTTCGCGCCCGGGGCGACGCCCGTGGACGACCTCTCCCCGTACGGCGTCGCCAGGGTGACGTCCACCGGCGTGGTGCCCGTGTTCGTCGCCCGGACCGCCACGTAGGCCTTGCCGGCGAGGCAGCGCGACGAGACCTCGACGTCGAGCGGGACGACGGCCGTCGCCCCCGGCACGATCTCGACCCGGTAGGTCGTGGCGGTCTCGTGGTCCTGCGCGACGCCGACGACCTCCACGGTCCGGGCGCTCCCGTCCGCCGCGAGCGGCACGACGCGACCCTGCGTGTCGTCGATCAGCACGCCGTCGACGCGGACCAGGCCGCTCGGCACGTGCGGGTCGGCGTCGAGCACGACGCTCGTCGTGCCCGCGGGGACGGTGAGGGTGTAGTCCGTCACCGCCGGGTCGAACGCAGGGGCGAGCGACCCGGTGTCGAACGCGAGCGCCGCGAGCCCGGGCGTCGCGTCGTACGACGCCGCGCGGTCGACCCGGACGCCGAACACGCCTCCGGCCCAGCCGCCCGTCGCCTGGAAGCGGACGGTGACCACGGGGATGCGCTCGCCGTCCTCGTCGAGCACGTACTCCCCCGCGCTGTCGACCTTCCAGCGCGTGCCCTCGCCGATCTCGAGGTACTTCGCCGGGAGCTGCGACGTGTCGACGTAGAACCCCTGCTCGTCCTTGGTCGGGGCGTTCGCGACCGTGGTGATCGTCTTCAGCTTCTCGTCGTTCACGTACACGTCGAACACGCGGCCCTGGTCGCCCGAGTAGAGCGTGACGCCCAGGTGGTTCGACGCCGAGGCCGGGTCGATCATGAGGTCGTAGCTGAACCAGCCCGTGCCGTTCGCGTGGCGGAACTGGCGGCCGGAGAACGTCCCGACCGACGACCCGCTCTGCTGGAGGTTCTTCGCGTTCTCGAAGTTGTTGTCGTCGAAGCTCGTCAGGCTGTCGACGGTGCGGTCGGCGTCGCGCAGCTCCTGCTTGCCGCGCAGGATGCGCTCCTGCGACGCGGCGGAGTCCGGCTCGTCGAGGTGGAGGTACAGCCCGTACGTCACGTCCCAGTTGGTGTGGTGGGGCGTGAAGACGAGGTCGCCGCCGTCGGCGGTGTTCCGCAGCTCGAGCTGGACCCGACCCTCGGCGTCGTCCTCGACGCGGACGAGGTTCTCCGCGATCCGCTCCTTCCACTCGTCGGCGCCCATGTTCGCGGCCGTGATCGTCGTCTGGGCGTCGGCGTCGCGCGTGGACGAGCGGACGAGGATGCCCGTGCCCTGCCACGCCGGCTCGGGGACCTCGCCGAGGTTCGCGGAGAGGACGACGGGCCCGTACCGGAAGGCCACGAAGTACGGGTTGTCCGGGGTGTCGACGACGGACGCCGCCATCGGCATCGTGTACCGGACCACGTCGCCCGCGGCGACGGGCAGCACGACGTACCCGCGCGACGCGTGCGGCTCGACGGCGGCGCCGTTCACCTCGACCGCGGGCTCGCCCGCGATCCACGACGGCACGCGCAGGCGCAGCGTCGCGTCCTCGGCGACCGCACCGCCGTCGAGCGCGTCGACGCGGAAGGTCACGGTGTCCTCGTTCGGCAGGTTCGCCTCCTGCGTGAGCCGCAGGTTCTGCTCCACGTGCTCGACCGTCGAGGAGAAGAACATGTTGACCCACACCGAGCCCTGGCCGGTGAAGTAGATCGAGTCGCCGAGCTTGGAGAAGCTCTCCATGCCCGTCCCGGTGCAGCACCAGAACTCGGTGAACGGCAGGTTGTAGACGCGGTGGTAGCCCGACGCCATGGGGTTGAAGTACGTCGTCGTCCCGGTCTCCGGGTTCTGCGACGCGAGGATCGTGTTGATGAACGCGTTCTCGTAGTAGTCCGCGTACCGCACGTCCTTGCTCAGCGTGAAGAGCTCGCGCGCGAGCTTGAGCATGTTGTACTCGTTGCACGTCTCGGCCGTCTCGGCGTTGCGCGCGGTGCCCTGCTCGTCCGCGCGCTCGTGCAGCGACCCGGGCGCGTGGAAGTGCTCCGCCTGGCTGTTCGCGCCGGTGACGTAGGTGTGGTCGCGCACCACGATGTCGAAGAAGTTCTCCGCCGCCGCGAGGTACATCGGCAGCTCGTCCTTCTCGGCGGGCGTGAGCAGGTCGTAGTAGGCGGGGTTCTGCGTGAACACCTGGTAGCGCTTGAGCGCGCCGAGCAGCTTGGGGATCTGCGTGTTGGCGTGCTTGCCCGGCAGCACGTCCTGGCCCGCGGCGAGCTGACGGAAGAACGTCACCTCGTCGAACGCCTCGGCCGCCTCCTTGATCCGGACGTCGCCCGTGAGGTCGAACAGCTCGTACAGCGCCTCGTTCATGCCGCCGTACTCGGTGCGCAGCATGACGTCGGTGCTCGGCAGCTTCGCGACGCGGCCCTGGACGTAGAGCCCGAACTCGGTCGCCACGGCGAGCGCCTGGTCACCGACGGGGCCGTCCACGTGCTCGGCGACGTCGAGCAGCCCGGCGAGCACCTTGTGCAGGTTGTACCAGGGCACGATGACGTTCTCGTCCGACGTCCCGGTGCCCTGCACCTGGTCGAGGATCGACTCGCGGAACGCGGAGACGTACCCGGCCGAGCCGGGGTGCGCGGCGGCGTACGCGTCCTGCACGCGCGCGAGCCCGCCCACACCCTCCTCGATCTCGGTGAACAGCGCGTCCTTCGTCGCCTCGTCCTGCGTCGAGGACCACGACATCGCGAGCGCCGAGAGGTAGTGGCCGAACGCGTGGCCGCGGAAGTTCACGGCGTTGCTGCGCTCCCAGCCGCCGTACCCGGCGGCCGTGGTCGGGGTCAGCCCGCCGACCTTGTAGAACTCGTAGAGGAACGTCTCGGAGTCCAGGCTCAGCAGGTACTCGTGCTCCTTCGCGGCAGCGTTCTGGAGGAAGTCGTCGGAGAGCAGCACCGACGGCAGCGCGGTCTCCTCGAGCGGCGTCTCGTCGACGAGCGCGGGCACGACGACCTCGAGGTCGCGCGTCGCCGGCTCGCCGTCGAGGTAGCGCACCGTCGCGGTCAGCGTGACGTGCGCGTCGTCCTCCCCGATCGCGGGCCGGACCACGGTCCCGTCGGTCGCGACGACCTCGGGATGCGACGACCGCCACGTCACGGTCGACCCGCGCGAGCCGGTCGCCGGGAGCACGAGCGCGACCGTCGCGCGCTCCGGCAGGGACAGCGCGTCGGCGTCGTCCTGCGCGATCGCGTCGCGGTCCACCGTGCGCCCGCTCTCCTCGAACAGCCCGACGACGTCGCCCAGGTCCGCCACCGCGTCGTACAGGCGGTAGTCGTCCAGCGCGGCCTTGAGGTAGGCGCCGTTGTACTGGGGCCCGTTGAACCCGATCGTCTTCGGCAGCGCCGGGTCGGAGCCCAGGACCCCCGTCGCGTCGCCGGCGACCGCGCTGGCCACCGTCGACGGGACCTGCTCGCCGTTGCGGTAGAACGCGACGGCCTTCGTCGCGTGGTCGTACGTGACGACGACGTGCGTCCACTCGTCCGCGGGGAAGAACGCCGCGCGGTCGGAGCTCGCGACCCGCACCTTGTACGGCTGGCCCGACGCCGGCCCCACCGACAGCGCGAGCGGCACCGTGTCCGACTCGGACGACAGGTACCAGCCGTCGGAGTTGTAGGCCCGCTTGTTCCACGTGATGACGTGCTCCCCGGACAGCTTCCCGCTGGGCTCCACCCAGAACGAGAGCGTCAGGTCCTCGGGCTGGAGCGCCGTCGACGACCCGAGGTCGAGGTACGTGCTGCCGCTCAGGCGCAGGGCCTGCCCCGCCCCGTCGACGCCGTCGACGTAGGAGAAGCCGGTCGGCGCGGAGCCCGTGTGACCGCGCAGGGCCACGGGGTGCGCGAGGGGGCTCGCGTCGGCGACGTCGCCGTCGAACGCGAGGTCGAGGACGGGCGCGGGCAGGGCGTCGGCCGCGACGGCGGACGGTGCCCACGCGGTCACGGCGAGCGCGGCGGCGGCCGCCACGGCCGCCAGCCGGGCCACGCCGCCGGGTCGACAGCGGACGCCGTCGGTCGGTCGGGGGTGCATCGGTGCTCCTCTGGTCGGCGCGGGCGTCGTCGCCCGCGCGTCGAGACGTGCGGTGTCGTGCGGTGTCGTGCGGTGGCGGCCCGCGCGGGGAGCGCGGGCCGCGCCCTCGTGGCCCGCCGGACCGGCCACGAGGGAAGCGTGCTCTCGCGAGGTAGAGCCAGCGGTCGCGAGGTAGAGCCCGGGGGCTTCTACCTCGCGACCTGCGGTTCTACCTCGGCATGGTTCAGCCGCAGTCGAGCGCGTCGTAGGCGACGTCGACGGTCGAGGTGACCTGCTCGCCGTCGAGCGTCGCCGTGCCCGTCACCGTCGCGGTGCCGGCCGGGGCCGACGTCGCGCGCGCCGCGAACGACTGGTACGCGTTCTTGCCGGGCGCCACGTCCGCGAACGCCTTCTGCCCGAACGGCGTCGCGAGCGTCAGCGTGACGGGGACGTCCTCGCCGTTCGTCGCGCGCACGGCGACGTACGCCGTGCCCGCCAGGCAGCGCGGCGTGACCTCGACCGCGAGGTCGAGCTCCGGAGCCGCCTCGGACGCGTGCAGCCGGACGAACGTGATCGAGTGGGCGGGGAACTCGTAGGAGAACTCCTCCCCCACGCCGGTCAGCGTCCGCTCCACCGGGACGACCCGCTCGGGGTCCGCCTTGGTGTTCGTGTCCGACGGCGCGCCCACCATCTCGGTGACCGTCGCCTGGTCCGCGATCTCCTCGGCGCCCTCGACGTGCACCTGCGTGCGCGCCGCGGTCGCGGTGGGGTTGACGACCTTGACCACGACGTCACCCGTGTCGTCGTCCCGTGTGACGACCTGATAGAGCGACTTGGTCGACGGCTGCTCGTAGGACATCTGGAGCTCGCCGTCGAGGTAGAGCTCGATCGTCGAGCCCTCGACGACGACCTTGACGTGGTACGGCTGACCGGCCTCGATGCTGTGGTTCTCGACGGCCTGCACCTCGTTGGCGCTCCCGCCCGACGCGCGCTGGAGGGCCTGGCGCGAGTTGTTCCACCCGCCGAGGTTCCACCAGTAGTAGTCGTTCGGGCCGCCCGCGGCGAAGCCGACGAGGAAGCCCTCGGCGCCCGACGTCTTGCGCGCGTCGAGCTCGAGCGTGTAGCTCGACCAGTCCTTCGCGTACGCGCCGGCCACGATCGACCGGGCGTCGGTGACGTTCGTCGCCGACTGGACGTACGCGCCGTCCTGCGCCGCCCACGTGCCCGACTGCGGCTCCCACTGCGACGCGCCGGACTCGAAGTCGTCCGCGAAGATCACCTCGCCGCTCGCGTTGTCGGTCACGCGCACGTTGTCGTACTGCGCGGCCGTGTTCCACGTGGAGAGGAAGACGCCGCCGTCGAGCGTCGCGTCGGCGGGCGCCGGGCCGGAGTGCGTGCTGGGCACGACCTCGTCGCCCGCGTTCGCGGAGAACAGCTGCTGGACGTAGTAGTTCACCGAGCCCCAGGACTCGTCGTTGTCGAACCAGATCGCGTCGGGCGACCACTGGACGTAGGACTCGTTCGCGAGCAGCGGCGCGTACGACGCGAGCCGCACGACGTCGGAGTTGCGCTCGAGACCCGTCATGAAGGCGGCCTCGGACAGCGCGTTGGCGAACGTGTTGCCGCGCGACGCGTACTCGCCGAGGAACACGTGCGGCCCCTCGCGGTCGTAGGAGTCGTAGCGCTCGTCGTTCTCGAGGAACCACTGCGGGTCGTTGTAGTAGTGCTCGTCGACGAGGTCGACGTCCTGCTCGCGGTTGAACTCCCAGAGCTCGTCGAAGCGCTGGCCGGTGTCGTCCGGACCGGAGTTCGAGATGATCTGGACGTCCGGGTAGGCGGCCGCGACCGCGTCGCGGAACGCCGGGAAGTTGGCCTCGAACGTCTTGGTGTTCTCCTCGTTGCCGAGCCCGAGGTACTTCAGGCCGAACGGCTCGGGGTGCCCGAGCTCGGCGCGCACGGCGCCCCACTCGGTCGTGACGTCACCGTTCGCGAACTCGACGAGGTCGACCGTGTCGTCGACCCAGCGCTGGATCTGCGCGGGATCCTTCATCTCGGGGATCGTGCTGCCGCAGCCGTTGGCGCCCACCGACACCACGGGCAGCGGGGTCGCACCGAGGTCCTCGGCGAGCAGGAAGTACTCGAGGTAGCCGATCCCGTACGACTGGTTGTAGCCCCAGAAGTTCCAGTTGGTCGCGCGCTCCTCGACCGGGCCGATCGTCTCCTTCCACTGGTAGGTGCGACGACGGTCGGTGAAGCCCGACTCCTCGTACGTGCGGAAGGTGCCGACGTTCGTCACGCAGCCGCCGGGGAAGCGCAGGAACTGCGGGTCGAGCGCGTCGATCTTCTCGGCGAGGTCCTTGCGGAGCACGGACTTCCCGTTGACCGGGCCGACCCACGTGTCCTGCGGGAAGAGCGACACCTGGTCGAGCGCGAGCGTGCCGGCCGCGCCGGAGAGCAGCGCGAGGCGCCCGGCGTTCGTCGTGCCGGTCGCGGTGAGCGTGACGTCGTACTTCTTCCACGCGTCCGAGCCGTCGACGGCGACCTGGCCGGTCGCGTACGCCGTCGTCCCGGCGGCGTCCTCGACCCGCACCGTGACGGTCTGCGCCGTCGCCGAGCGCGCCCAGACGGAGAAGTCGTAGGACTCGCCCTCCTCGACGAACAGCCCCGTGTTGTACCCGGCGTTGCGCACCCCGGCACCCGCCCCGGTCGTCGTGAGGTTGAGGTAGTTGCGGTTCGTCGCGTTGAGCCGCCCGGCGTCGTTCACGACCTGGGTCGTCGCCGTCGCGCCGCCACGGTTCGCGGCGCTCCACGCCGTGAGCCCGGTGAACGACCCGTTGTCCTGGCTGGTGAACTCGAACGACCGGTTGCGCACGAGCTCGGCGTACAGGCCGCCGTCGGCCGCGTAGTTGATGTCCTCGTAGAAGATGCCGTAGAGCTCGTCGCTCATCTCCGTGCGCTCGCCGGCGAGGTCCACGGTGATCTCGTGGTCCGCGCTCGTGGCGGGCGTGATCGTGAGCTTCGTGGCCGCGTCGCGCGGACCGAGGACGAGCGCGCCGTCGGACGCGCGCACCCCGGCGTACCGCTCGGGGTCGGCCGCGCTGCGCAGCCAGACCGTGCCGCCGCCCGCGTCGGTGAGCCGCAGCGCCGTCGCGTCCGCGCCCGCGGGCCCGAGGGAGAGCCGGGACGCGCCGGAGACGACCACGGGCCGGTCGCCGACGGCGAGCGTCACCGGGGACGTGCCCTCGGCGCCGTCGACCGCCGTCGCGGCGAGCGCGACGGTCGTCGCGGGGCGCTCGTCGTCGAGGGCGAGGCCGTCGTCGGTCGCCACGAGGTACCGGGCGTCGCCCGGGCCCGCGAGCGTGAACGTGCCGTCGGGCACCTGGTCCGCGCCCTCGGCGGCCTGGACCGCGACGTAGTCGAACGCCGCGGTGTGCGCCGCGCCGCTCTGCGCGGCGAGCGCGTAGAGGCCGACGTGCGTCGTCGGGAAGTCGACGGTCACGGAGCCCGCGGGCTGCCACGCGGTGCCGTCCCAGAAGCTCGTCGCGATCGTGTCGCCGGTGCGCTGCATGCGCAGCGTCTCCCCGGTGGAGCCCGGGCGGTCGGTGAAGGCCGCCGCGCTGAAGACGCCGCCGGTCTCGACGTCGTTCTCGATCGCGCGGCCCGACGGCGAGAGGTCACCCACGAAGGTCAGGCCCGACCGGACGTAGTTGTCCATGTCCTGCCACGCGACGAGGCCGGCGCCCTGGTAGACGGAGGCGACGGGCGCCTCCAGCCGGGTGACGACGGTGAAGTCGCCCGCCGGCACGTCGAGCAGCACGACGTTCTTCGCGCTGTTCGCGTCCTGGTACGTGTCGCCCGGCTGCGAGGTCAGCGTGAGCTTCCCCCCGCCGACGGACAGCGCCTCGGGCACGGGGTTGACGACGGTCCAGTCCGGGCCGAGCGCGGCGCCGTCGAACGTGTCGACCCATGCGCCGTCGGGCAGGTCGGGCTCCGCGGCGGCGGCCGGCAGCGACGTCGCGAGCGCGGCCGTGCCGACCATGCCCGCCACGAGGGCGACGGCGACGGACCGGCGGCGCGCCGGTCTGCGCCGGGGCGTGGGGAGGGACGGGTGAACAGACGTTTCCATAGGGCTTCCTCTCATCGTCGAGAGACACGCACCATTGCGTGTGAGCGTTCACAAGTTCGGCCCGAGCCTAGTGTGAGCGCTCACATTCTACAAGGGCGGCGTCATGACACCGCCGGTCGGGCGTACGCCCGAACGACCCAGGGGTGCCGGCCCCCGTCCTGCTCCGGTGACCCCGGGCCGTCGGCCCGGGCAGACGGCCGCGGCACCGGCCCGCACCGCGGACGTCACGAGGACGCCCGGGGCGGAGGCCGGTGCCGCCGGCTCACCTCCGCCTGACGACGAGGACGCGCTGCAGGATCACGAAGACCAGCAGCAGCACGCCGATGACGATCTTCGTCCACCACGAGCTCAGGGTGCCCTCGAACGTGATGATCGTCTGGATGAGGCCCAGCACGAGCACGCCGAGCACGGACCCCAGCACGAAGCCCGTCCCGCCCGTGAGGAGCGTGCCGCCGATGACGACCGCCGCGATCGCGTCGAGCTCCATGCCGACGCCCGTGAGCGAGTAGCCGGACCGCGAGAACATCGCGAACAGGAGGCCGCCGATGCCGGCGCACGTGCCGCTCACCACGTAGACGAGCACCTTGGTGCGCGCGACGGGCAGGCCCATGAGCATCGCCGACTGCTCGCCGCCGCCGATCGCGTAGACCGTGCGGCCGAACTGCGTGTAGTGCAGCACGTAGAACGCGATCGCCACGACGACGAGCGCGATGATGACCGCGGTCGTCAGGCGCCAGCCGTCGCCGATCTCCTGGCTCCAGCCCGCGAGCGCGACGAACGACTCGTTCGTGATCGGGATGGACTGGAGGCTGATGACGTAGCACAGGCCGCGCGCGAGGAACATCGCGGCGAGCGTCGCGATGAACGGCTGGATGTCGAACACGTGGACCATGAGCCCGACGGCGAGCCCCAGCACGGTGCCGATGAGGACCGCGATGGCGAGCACCACCGCGACCGGCCACCCGCTCTGCAGGAGCGACGCCGTCGTGATGCCGGACAGCGCCACCACGGCACCCACGGAGAGGTCGATGCCGCCGGTGAGGATGACGAAGGTCATCCCGACCGCGAGCACGATGAGGAACGAGTTGTTGATGAACAGGTTCGAGACGACGCGGGCCGAGAGGAAGTTCTCGTACCGGCTCCCGCCCACGACGAGCATGAGCGCGAGCACCGCGAACGTGCCGAGGACCGGGAGGTAGCGCCGGTCGAGGCGCACGCGGCTCGTGAGTCGCTCGGTCATGGTCGGTCGGCCTCCGGGGGCAGCGGTCTCGGGGGCCCGGGGGTCGGGCGGCGAGGTCGGGGCAGGGGTCTGCACGGCGGACATCAGGCGCTCACCTCCGCGGCCGCGGCGGCCGTCGGGGCCGCGCGACGTCGTCGGGCGGCGACCAGGTCGCGCACCTTCGGGGACTGCGCGAGGCAGACCGCGATGACGACGATCGCCTTGAACAGGGGCGTGACGGACGGCGAGATGCCGAGCATGGTCACCGTGAGGGTGAGCGTCTGGATGATGAGGACGCCGACCAGGGTGCCGGAGAGCGAGAACTTCCCGCCCGCGAGCGACGTGCCGCCGATCACGACGGCGAGGATCGCGTCGAGCTCGATGAAGAGCCCGGCGTTGTTGGCGTCGGCCGCCATGGTGCTCGACGAGATCATGAGGCCGGCGAGGCCCGCGAAGAGCGCGCAGACCGCGTAGACGGTCCAGATGATGCTGCGCGCCTTGACGCCCGCGAGGCGGCTCGCCTCGGGGTTGATGCCGACGGACTCGATGAGCATGCCGAGCGCGGTGCGCCGCGTGAGCAGCGCGACGGCCGCGAAGACGATACCGGCCAGCACGACCGCGACGGGGATCCCGAACCAGAACCCGGACCCGATCGACTTGAACGGTGCGCTGTTGACCGTCGTGATCTGGCCGCCCGTGATGAGCATCGCGACGCCGCGGCCCGCGGTCATGAGCACGAGCGTCGCGATGATGGGCTGGATCCCGAGGACGGAGACGAGGAAGCCGTTCCACACGCCGAGGACGAAGGACAGCGCGAGCGCGATCCCCACGGCGACGAGGACGGTCGTCAGGCTGTCCGGCGTGGGCGACGACGCGATGAAGCTCAGCGCGACGGCCCCGGAGATCGCGACCACCGCGCCGACCGACAGGTCGATGCCGCGCGTCGCGATGACGAGGGTCATGCCGAGCGCGACGAGCAGCAGCGGCGCGCCGTTCTTCAGCAGGTTGACGAGCGACCCGAAGAGGTGGCCGTCCTGCAGCCTGATGGACAGGAAGCTCGGCCGGTTGACCGTGTTGACCGCCAGCAGCACGACCAGCGCGACGATCGGCCAGAAGAGCCGGTGCTGGACGGCGCGCTGCCAGGCGGGTGCCGTGGTGCTCATGACTCCTGCCCTCCGCTCGCGATGAGCTCGACGACGTCCTCGACCGTGACGTCCTCGTCGTTGGTGATCTCCGCGACCTTGACCCGGTCGCGCATGACGGCGATGCGGTGGCTGAGCCGCAGCACCTCCTCGAGCTCGGCCGAGATGAACACGACCGACATGCCCTCGCCCGAGAGCTGGGCGACGAGCTTCTGGATCTCGGCCTTCGCCCCGACGTCGATGCCGCGCGTCGGCTCGTCCAGGATGAGCAGCTTGGGGGCCGTCGCGAGCCAGCGCGCGAGGAGCACCTTCTGCTGGTTGCCGCCCGAGAGGTTCTTGATGAGCGCGTCCGGGTTGGCGGGGCGGATCGCGAGCGCGCTGATGTACTTCTCGACGATCTCGTCGACCTGCTTGCGCGGCAGGCGCCGGGCCCACCCGCGCTCGGCCTGGAGACCGAGCACGATGTTCTCGCGGATCGTCAGGTCGCCCACGATGCCCTCGGCCTTGCGGTGCTCCGAGGAGAACGCGATCTTGCGCTGCATCGCGGAGCGCGGCGTGCGCAGCCGGGCGAGCGCGCCGCCGACGCGGACCTGGCCGCTGTCCGCGCGGTCCGCGCCCGCGAGCAGCCGGGCGAGCTCGGTGCGGCCCGAGCCGAGGAGGCCCGCGAGCCCGACGACCTCGCCCGGGTAGACGTCGAGGTCGAACGGCTGCACCGAGCCCTTGCGGCCGACGCCGAGCGCCTGGACGAACGGCGTCGCCTCGCGGTCGGCGACCGAGCGCTTGGGCGCCTCCTCGAGCTCCTCGAGCACCTCGAGCGAGGTGCCGATCATCTTGGAGACGAGCTCGAGGCGCGGCAGCTCGGCCGTGACGTACTCGCCGACGAGCTTGCCGTTGCGCAGCACGGTCATGCGGTCGGAGATCTCGTACACCTGCTCGAGGAAGTGCGAGACGAAGAGGATCGCGACGCCCTCGTCGCGCAGGCGCCGCACGACGGCGAAGAGCTGCGCGACCTCGTCCGCGTCGAGGCTGGACGTCGGCTCGTCGAGGATGAGCACCTTGCACTCGACGACGAGCGCGCGGCAGATGGCCACGAGCTGCTGCACGGCGAGGGAGTGGCTCGAGAGCGAGGACGCCGGGTCGATGTCGAGGTTGAGGCGCGCGAGCATCTCCCCCGCCCGACGGCGCGTGGCCCGCCAGTCGATCGCGCCGAGGCGGCGCGGCTCGTGGCCGAGCATGATGTTCTCGGCGACCGAGAGGTTCTCGCAGAGGTTGACCTCCTGGTACACCGGCGAGACGCCGGCGGCCTGGGCCTCGCCCGGACCGGAGAACGTGTGCTCGGCGCCGTCGACGAGGATGCGACCGGAGTCGATCGAGTAGACGCCGGTGAGCGCCTTGATGAGCGTCGACTTGCCGGCGCCGTTCTCGCCCATGAGGGCGTGGACCTCTCCGGGCCGGAGCGTGAGGTCGACTCCGTCGAGCGCCTTGACGCCCGGGAACTCGATCGAGATCCCGGTCATCTCGACGACGGGCCGACCGTCGGGGACGGCGGTAGTCATGGGTGACCTTCCGTGCAGCGGTGGCGGCGGGGCTGCCGGGCCCCGGGGCGCCTCAGGACGCCGGCGGGGTCGGCATGCCGGCGGTGGTGCGTCGGCCGCGCGCCGGGGAGCCGTGCTCTCCCGGCGCGCGACCCGTCCGTGGTGGCGGGGCCGGTCGGCGTCGACCGGCCCCGCCGGGGCGGTGCGGAGCGGGTGCCCGGAGGTCCGGGGCGCCCGCTCGGCGCGCGCGGTGCGCTCAGTACTCGCGCGTCGGGAGCGCCTCGATCGCCTGCTCCTGCGTGAAGGACTCGTCCTTGACGACGATGCGCTTCTCGACCTCCTCGCCCGCGACGACCTTCTTGATGATGTCGGCCAGGTCCGGGCCGAGGAGCGGGTTGCACTCGACGATGAAGTTGATCTTGCCGTCGGCGAGGGCCTGCATGCCGTCCTTGACCGCGTCGACGGTGACGATCTTGATGTCCTCGCCCGGGACGAGACCGGCGGCCTCGATGGCCTCGATGGCGCCGAGGCCCATGTCGTCGTTGTGCGCGTACACGAGGTCGATGTCGTCGTGCGCCTGGAGGAAGCCCTCCATGACCGTCTTGCCCTCGGCACGCGTGAAGTTGCCGGTCTGCGAGTCGATGATCGTCACGTTGGGGTTGTCCGCCGTGGCGTTCTCGAAGCCGGTCTTGCGGTCGATCGCGGGCGCCGCGCCCGTGGTGCCCTGGAGCTCGACGACGTTGATGGGCTCGGTCGCGAGGTTCTCGGAGACCCAGTCGCCGGCCATCTCGCCCTCGAGGACGAAGTCGGAGCCGATGAACGACTCGTAGAGGGTGTCGTCCTCGGAGTCGACCGCGCGGTCGGTGAGGATCACGGGGATGCCGGCCTGCTTGGCCTCCTCGAGCACCGCGTCCCAGCCGGACTCGACGACCGGGGAGAACGCGATGACGTCGACGCCCTGCGCGATGTAGGAGCGGATCGCCTGGATCTGGTTCTCCTGCTTCTGCTGCGCGTCGGAGAACTTGAGGTCGAAGCCGTTCTCGGCCGTGAGCGTGTCCTGGATGGACTTGGTGTTCGCCGCGCGCCAGCCGGACTCGGCGCCGACCTGCGAGAAGCCGACGGAGATCGTGTCGCCGCCACCGCCGCCGTCGCCGCCCGCGTCGTTGCTGCTGCCGTCCGTGCTGCCGCCCCCGCTGCTGCACGCCGCGAGCGCGAGGACCGCCACGCCGGCGAGGACACCCGTCAGACGCGTGCGCGCCTTGGTCGTGCTGAACATGCTCTCCTCCTTGAGATGCGACCTCGGCGCCGTGCCGAGGACCGTCGGGTCGTGCCAGCCCCTCATCGGACTGTTGACTCTTGTTGATACATGTTTGCTTGTGTCAATGTCTAGCGGTGTCAGGGCCGCTCCCGCAAGCCCCCACTCGGCATTCCGCATCACCGTTCGGTAACCATTCCGGTCACCGCTCGGCACTGCGACGTGCTCGAGCTGCGGAGCCAGGCGAGGGGCAGGACCCCGGGCCCGCGGATGTGATCGCTCACAGCCTCCCGAGAGACGATGTTAGCGCTCACACGGCTCCAGGGGAAGCCGCCGCCCCGTCACGGTTCGGTCACGGCCGGTGGCCGTGACGGGACCGTGCACGGACGGCTCCCCCAGGCGTCAGAGGCCCTGCGCGAGGCGGTAGTAGACCTGGTTCCACCGCACCTGGTCGCGGAAGCCCCGCCGCGTCGTGTTCTCGTCGATGACCAGGAGCTCCGTGCGCGCGATGTCCGCGAAGACCTCGAACGCGTCGATCCCCGCAGCCGTGGAGAGCACCGTGTGGTGCGCGCCGCCCGCCGTCAGCCAGGCCTCGGCGGACGTCGCGAAGTCCGGCCGCGGCTCCCACACGGCACGTGCCACCGGCAGGTGCGGCAGCGGCGCGCTCGGCGGGACGACGTCCACGACGTTCGCCGTGAGCCGGAAGCGGTCGCGCATGTCCGCGAGGGACACGACGACGCCGACGCCCGGGTCGGCGTCGAACACCATGCGGACCGGGTCCTCCTTGCCGCCGATGCCGAGCGGGTGGATCTCGACGCGGGGCGTCGAGGTCGTGAGCGACGGGCAGATCTCCAGCATGTGCGCGCCGAGGATCTTCTCGCTGCCCGGGGTCAGGTCGTAGGTGTAGTCCTCCATGAGCGACGCGCCGCCGGGCAGCCCCTCGCCCATGACCTTCGCGGCGCGCACGAGCACGGCCGTCTTCCAGTCGCCCTCGGCCCCGAACCCGTAGCCCTTGGCCATGAGGCGCTGGACGGCGATGCCGGGGAGCTGGCGCAGGTCGCCCAGGTCCTCGAAGTTCGTCGTGAACGCCTTGGCGCCCACGGACTCGAGGAACGTCTCGAGCGCGATCTCCTGCCGGGCCGCGTACCGCAGCGAGGCGTGCCGGTCGCCGTCCTTGCGCAGCTCGGGGACGACGTCGTAGAGGTCCTCGTACTCGGCGACGAGCGCGTCGACGTCGGCCTCCGAGACCTCGTCGACCGCGCGCACGAGGTCGTTCACGCCCCACGTGTTCACGCTCACACCGAACCGGAGCTCGGCCTCGGTCTTGTCGCCCTCGGTCACCGCGACGTTGCGCATGTTGTCGCCGAAGCGGGCGAGGCGCAGCTCGTGCGTCGCCGCCCAGCCGGCGGCGCCGCGCACCCACGAGCCGACGCGCGCGGTGACCGCCGGGTTCGAGACGTGCCCGACGACCGTCGTGCGCGCCACCCCGAGCCGCGTCGCGACGTACGCGTACTCCCGGTCGCCGTGCGCGGCCTGGTTGAGGTTCATGAAGTCGAAGTCGATCGTGTCCCACGGCAGCTCGACGTTCGCCTGCGTGTGCAGGTGCAGGAGCGGCTTGCGGAGCTGGTCGAGACCGCCGATCCACATCTTCGCGGGGCTGAACGTGTGCATCCACGTCACGACGCCGAGCACGCGGTCGTCGGCGTTCGCGTCGAGCATCGCGCGGCGGATCGCGCCGGCGTCCTTGAGGACGGGCTTCCAGACGACGGTCGCCGGGACGTCCGGCGACGCGTCGAGGGCGCGCGCGACCTCCTGCGACTGCTCGGCGACCTGCCGCAGCGTCTCCTCTCCGTACAGGTCCTGGCTGCCGGTGAGGAACCAGATCTCGCGGTCCGCGTAGGGCTTGCTCATGTCGGTCCATCTCTCGTGTCGTGGGCGAGGGCCGCACCGCTGCGGTCCCGTCCCGGTGGTCGTGCTGCGTGTCGTGCCGGTGCGCCGCCGGCCCCGGGGAACCGGGTCGGAGCGGCCCGCCGGTCAGCGCGCGGGCTGCTGCCCGTAGACGTGCTGGTAGCGCGCGTAGAGCGCGTCGACGTCGTCCTGCGCGATGCGCGTGGGCTCGCCGAGCTGGCGGCTGACGTGCACGGTGCGGGCGACCTCCTCGCACATCACGGCCGCCTTGACCGCCGCGCGCGCGTCCTTGCCGATGGTGAACGGCCCGTGGTTGCGCATGAGGACCGCGGGGCTGCGCGACCCGCGCAGCGTCTCCACGATGCCGCGCCCGATCGAGTCGTCCCCGATGAGCGCGAACGGTCCGACGGGGATGTCGCCCCCGAACTCGTCGGCCATCATCGTCAGGACGCACGGCACCGGCTCGCCGCGCGCGGCCCACGCCGTCGCGTAGGTCGAGTGCGTGTGCACCACGCCGCCCACCTCGGGCAGGTGGCGGTACACGTACGCGTGCGCCGCCGTGTCCGACGACGGCGACCGGTCGCCCTCGACGAGGGCCCCGTCGAGGTCGCACACGACCATCGCGCCGGGGGTGATGTCGTCGTACGCGACGCCCGACGGCTTGATGACGAGCAGGTCGCCCGCGCCGTCGGGCCGCGTGGTGTCCCGGACGCGCTCGGACACGTTGCCCGCGGTCCACACCACGAGCTCCCAGCGGGGCAGCTCGGCGTGCAGCGCGGCGACGCGCTCCTTGGCGGCGTCGACGGCGTCGCGCAGGTGCGCGGGCACCGCCGGGACGGCGGGTCGCGCGGCCGTCGCGTCCGCGGACGGGGTGGGCGTGCTCATGCGGGGTCCTCTCCTCCGGTGCGGGTGGGCAGCGCTGTCACGGCGGCACGCTCGACGGCGAGCCCGGCCGCGTACCGCTCGAGGTACGCGGCGAAGCCGGCGACGTCCGCGGGGTCGGGCTCGACCGTCACGGTCTCGGCCGCCGCGAAGACGTGGTCGCGCAGGTAGTCGCCCAGGTCCGCACCCACGTCGGCGCCCGGTGCGCGCTCCCCGGCGCAGGCGCGCGCGAAGGCCGCGAGCACCGCGATGCCCCAGGCCCCGCCCTCGCCCGCCGTGCGCCCCACGCTGACGGGCGCGCCGATCGCCGCCGCGAGGAGCCGCTGCGCGACGCCCGCGGTGCGGAACATCCCGCCGTGGGCGAGCATCCCGTCGATCCGGACGCCCTCCCGCGCGAGCACGCGCATGCCGAGCGCGAGGGTCCCGAACGCGCCGTACACCTGCGTCCGCGCGAAGTTGGCGAGCGTCAGGCGGCTGCCGGGCGTGCGGACGACCAGGGGGCGCCCCTCGTCGAGCCCGGTGATCGGCTCCCCCGCGAGGTAGTTGTAGGCGAGCAGCCCGCCGCCGTCGGCGTCGCCGTCGAGCGCGGCGCGGAACAGCGCGCCGAACACGTCGTCCGGGCCCGCGTCGCTGCCGACGGCCGCGGCGAGCTCGCCGAGCAGGCCGGCCCACGCCTCGAGCTCGCTCGCGCCGTTGTTGCAGTGGACCATCGCGACGAGGTCGCCCGCCGGCGTCGTGACGAGGTCGAGCTCGTGGTGCACGGCGGCGAGCGGGCCCTCGAGCACGACCATCGCGAAGATGCTCGTGCCCGCGCTGACGTTGCCCGTGCGCGGCGCGACGGCGTTCGTCGCGACCATGCCCGTGCCCGCGTCGCCCTCGGGCGGGCACAGCAGGACGCCGGGCTCCAGCGAACCGGTGGGGTCGAGCCAGGCCGCGCCCTCGGCGGTCAGGCGCCCGGCGTCCTCGCCCGCGACGAGGACGTCCGGCAGCAGCTCGGCGAGCTTCGGCCCGGCCCGGTGGGTGGCGGCGCGCTCGTCGACGAGCGCGAGGAGCGCGTGGTCGTAGTCGCGCGTCGCCGGGTCGACCGGGAACATGCCGGACGCGTCGCCGACGCCGAGCACGTGGCGGCCCGTGAGCCGCCGGTGCACGTACCCGGCGAGCGTCGTGAGCGACGCGACGCACGCCGCGTGCGGCTCGGCGTCGAGGATCGCCTGGTACCAGTGGGCGACCGACCAGCGCAGCGGGACGTTGTAGCCCAGCAGCTCGGTGAGCTCGGCGGCGGCCGGGCCGGTCGAGGTGTTGCGCCACGTGCGGAACGGGACGAGCAGCTCGCCGTCGGCGTCGAACGCGAGGTAGCCGTGCATCATAGCGGAGACGCCGAGCGCCCCGTACGTCGTGGGTCGCACGCCGTACCGCTCCTCGACGTCGGCCACGAGGCGCGCGTAGCACTCGCGCAGCCCCGCCTCCACGGCGTCGAGCGGGTACGTCCACGTGCCGTCCTCGAACCGGTTCTCCCAGGCGTGGCTCCCGCTCGCGAGCGGCGTGCCGTCGCCGTCCACGAGGCATGCCTTGACCCGCGTCGACCCGAGCTCGATCCCGAGCGCGGTGTCCCCCGCCACGACGGCCGCCCGACGGCGCCCGACCTCGTCCTGCTGCACCATTGCTGCTTCTCCTCGTCGCGGCGTCGCGCCTCGGTCGTTGAGTGTCCTTCGAATGTTAGCGCTCACAACCGGCGAGGCCAACTCCCTCCGCGCTCGTCCGTGCGAGCGAGCGGTCAGTCGCGCGGCGTGCCCGTGCTCTCGCGCACCATGAGCTCGGGCGGGATCGAGACGGGGCGGACCGTCGCGCCCGCCAGCGCGTCGATCATCATCCCCATGCACCGGCGGCCCAGGGACCCGAACGGCTGGCGCACCGTCGTCAGCGGCGGGATGAAGTGCCCGGCGCCCGCGACGTCGTCGAACCCGACCACCGAGACGTCCGCCGGCACCCGCACGCCCTGCTCCCAGAACGCGCGCAGCAGGCCGAGCGCGAGCTGGTCGTTGCCCGCGAACACCGCCGTCGGGCCGTCGCCCGCGCGGACCGCGGCCGCGAGCTCGCGCCCGACGGCGTACCCGCGGTCCGACGACCAGTCGCCCCGCACCGGCTCGGGCACCGGGGCGCCGTGCTCCTCGAGCGCGGCGCGCCAGCCCGTCTCGCGCTCGCGCGCGTCGAACCAGTCGAGCGGCCCGGACAGGTGGAGCACCGTGCGGTGGCCCAGGCCGAGCAGGTGCTCCGTCGCGACGCGCGCACCCAGGCGCTGGTCCACGGCGATGGACAGGATCGCCCCCGGCGCGCCGAGCGCACCGGGCGCGGGGCGCACGACGTCGGTCGCCTCGCCGTCCGCGGGGAGGTCGCGCGCGGCGATCATGATGACGGGGACGGGTGCGCGGAACGAGTCGACCGCCGCCGCGACGTCCGTCTGCGGCGCGATGACGACGATGCCCTCGACGCCCTGGTCCATGAAGTGCTCGAGCACGCGGTGCATCGTGTCGGCGTCGTAGCGCCGGATCGTCGCGACGCTCACGAAGTAGCCCTGCTCGCGGGCGGCCTCCTCGACCGCGATGAGGGTCGACGTCGGCCCGTACAGCGCGGAGCCGGTGGTCACCACGCCGATCGTGCCCGAGCGCATCGTCACGAGGGCGCGCGCCGCGCTGTTGCGGCGGTAGCCGAGCGTCGCGATCGCGTCGAGGACGCGGTCGCGGGTCTCGGGCCGCACGCTCGGGTGGTCGTTGAGCACGCGGGACACGGTCTGGTGCGAGACGCCGGCGAGCCGTGCGACGTCCGACATCGCGGGCGGGCGAGTGCGGGGCGACGGCCCGTCGCTCACGACCCCGCCCCCTCGGTCCCCGCGCGCGGCGCCGGGGCGTCCGCGAGCGCCGCCGCGAGCTCGGCCGAGCGGTCGCGCGCGGCCTCGAGCGCGTCGAGGAACGCGGCGCGCACCCCGCCGGCGTCGAGACGGCGCAGGGCCGCGACCGTCGTGCCGCCCGGCGAGGAGACGCGCTCGCGCGCGATCGCCGGGTGCTCGCCCGTCTCGCGCAGCATCGTGGCCGCGCCGTGCACGGTCGCGGTCGCGAGCTCGAGCGCCGTCGCGCGCGTCAGGCCGAGCAGCACGCCCGCCTCGGCGAGCGCGTCGATGACGTAGAAGACGTACGCGGGCCCGGAGCCGGAGAGCGCGCCGACGGCGTCCTGGTCCTTCTCCGCGACGCGCACGACGAGGCCCGTCGAGGTGAGGAGCCGCTCGACGAGCGCGACGTCGTCGTCGTCCGCCGCGCTCCCGCCGCTCACGGCGCTCACGCCCGCGCCCACGACGGACGGCGTGTTCGGCATGACCCGCACGACGGCGGTGCCCGCGGGCAGCCGCTCCTCGTAGAAGGCGGTCGGGAGGCCGACGACGACGCTCACGACCACCGTGCCCTCGCCCACCGCGTCGTGGACCTCGGCGAGCAGCGCGCCGACGTCCTTCGGCTTCACCGCGACGACGACGACCCCGGCGCCGCGCACGGCCTCGACGTTGTCGCGCGTCGTCCGGACGCCGTGGCGGGCGGCGAGCTCGTCGGCGCGCTCGGGCCGGCGGACCGTGGCGACGACGTCGTCGGGTCGCCACCCCGACGCGAGCGCACCCGCGAGGACGGTCTCGCCCATGACGCCCGTGCCGAGGACGGCGAGCCGGGGCGCGGAGGGGGTGGGCAGGTCGGTCATGGGCGATCAGCTCCCGGGAGTCGGTGAAGGGCATTCTTGCGCACCCGGAGAGTCCGGGCCGCCGCGAGGGCCCCGGTGCTCAGAGCGGGAAGGCGGCGTAGACGTCGGCCACGACGTCGGCAGGCCCCGTCGCCTGGAGGACGGCCGTGTCGTTGCGCCACGTGACGGTCGCCCGGCCGTCGCCCGCGTCGGTCACGGCGTACCGGCCCGCGACCTCCCCGGCGACCTCGACGTCGCCCTCCTCCGTGGGCGTGCCCGCCGCGGCGACGAGGTCGTCCGCCGCGGCCTCCGCCTCCGCAGACGTCGGCCACTGGCCCGCGACGACGGTGACCCGGGTCGCGTCGTCCCCCTCGCCGTCGGCGTACTCGAGCTGGTACGCCTCCAGGGCGCGCGCGGCGGTCCACGCGTCCGTCGCCGAGTCGCTGCGGAGCACGAGGTCGAGCACGGTGTCCGGGAGCGCCTGCGCGAACGCGGTCGTGCCGGTGCGTGCCACGGGCTCGAGCGTCGGCGTGGGCGGGTCGGCGGTGACGGTGACCGTCGGCTCGGGGTCCGCGGCGGCGTCCGAGCGGGCGAACCCGGGCCACACCCAGGCGAGGAGCGCCAGTACGAGACCGACGACGACCAAGAGACCGACCAGCACGACGAGCCGGCGACGCCGGTACACCGCCGCCGACGGGGGGCGGGAGTGCCTCCGGTCCCGCGCGCCCGTCGCGTCGGCGGGACGGCGGGGACCCGACGCGCCCGCCGTCGCCCCAGGGCGCGCCGGGGTGGCGGCCCGTCCTGGCGTGCCCCCGCCGGGCGGCTGGCTCATCGCGCGCACCTCTCTGCTCCCGGCCGTCCTCGTGGGCCGCCGATCCTCCGGGGCGTGGCCCCGCGGCCCAGCGTAGGACGCGCGCGGGCCCGACCCCCTGCGGTGACGCGGGGTGTCGTCCGGGCGGAGCGGGTTCACCCGGTCGTCGTGCCCCGGCGTCCGCCTCGGGGACCGCCCGCCGGGAACCGCCCGCCCGGGACCGTGGGCCACGGGCCGCCGGCCGGCGACGTCAGTCGGGGCGTCGCTCGGTGCGCACTGCGCGCTCGCGGTGCTCCGCCCGGGCCCGCGCGCGCGACGTGGCGATCGACACCAGGACGCCGACGACGACGAGGTCCAGCACGATCTGGACCATCGCCACCATCTTGGCGGCCTCGCCCGTCGGGTGGACGTCGCCGTAGCCGACCGTCCCGAGCGTCACGACGGCGAAGTACAGGGCGTCGGTCCGGTTCTCGATCCCCACGAACTGATCCGCGAGGAGGTAGTAGACGAGGGCGAAGAACGTCACGACCGGCAGCAGCAGGCCCATGACGGACTGGACCCGCACGCTCGGCGTCTCCCACGCGCGGAGCTGGCGCCGCACCTGGACCACGAGGAGCCCGCACAGCAGCGCCAGCCCGACGCCGAAGGAGACGAGCTGGACCACCTCGGGCGCGTCGTCGTCGGGCAGCGGCACGCCGTAGTAGACCGTGAGGCACGCGGCCGTCGAGGTCACCGTGAGGATCGGCGTCCACCACGGGCTGTCGTGCGGGAGGCCGCGCTTGCGCATGGGCCCAGCATCCCGCGCCGACGCCCGCTCGTCGCGGCGTGCGGCGGCGTGCCGGTGTCAGGGGTGCTGGCTAGGTTGGGGCGCGTGACGTCGTCGACCACCGCGGCCCGCTCCGCGGCCGCCAAGCGAGCCCGCCCCGCCTACCGCTGCAGCGAGTGCGGGTGGACCACCGCGAAGTGGGTGGGACGGTGCGGCGAGTGCCAGGAGTGGGGCACGGTGACGGAGGACGCCCCGGCCGCCTCGGGCCCCCGCACCACGGCCGTGTCCCCCACGCGCTCCCCCGCGCGCCCCATCGGCGAGATCAGCGTCGAGGCCGCGCGCGCCACGCCCACCGGCGTGTCCGAGTTCGACCGCGTGCTCGGTGGCGGCATCGTGCCGGGCGCCGTCGTGCTCCTCGCCGGGGAGCCCGGCGTCGGCAAGTCGACGCTCCTGCTCGCCGTCGCGAGCAACGTCGCCGCGGGCGGCTCCGACCTGCCGACGGTCCGGCCTGCCGGAGAGCGCGCGCCCGCGGAGGCGGCGCGCCCCGCCCCCGTCCCGCGGCGCGTCCTCTACGTCACGGGCGAGGAGTCGGCCGGGCAGGTGCGCCTGCGCGCCGAGCGCGTCGGCGCCCTCGCGCCCGGGCTGCTGCTCGCGGCCGAGACGGACCTCGCGACCGTCCTCGGGCACATCGAGGCCACGGAGCCCGACCTGCTGGTCGTCGACTCGGTGCAGACCATCGCGTCCGCGCAGGTCGAGGGCGCGCCCGGCGGCGTGAGCCAGGTGCGCGAGGTCGCGGCGTCGCTCATCGCCGCGGCGAAGGCCCGCGACCTGCCCGTGATCCTCGTCGGGCACGTCACGAAGGACGGCTCGGTCGCCGGCCCGCGCACGCTCGAGCACCTCGTCGACGTCGTGTGCCAGTTCGAGGGCGACCGCCACTCGCGCCTGCGCCTCGTCCGCGCGGTGAAGAACCGCTACGGGCCCACCGACGAGGTCGGGTGCTTCGACCTCACCGAGAACGGGATCGTGGGGCTCGCCGACCCGAGCGGTCTCTTCCTGTCCCACACCGGCGCGGGCGTGCCCGGCACGTGCGTCACCGTGACGCTCGAGGGCCGCCGCCCGCTCGCGCTCGAGATCCAGTCGCTCGTCGTGCCGAGCTCGCTGACGAACCCGCGCCGCACCACGAGCGGCGTCGACTCGAGCCGCCTCGCGATGATCCTCGCCGTCATGCACCGCCACGCGGGCGTGCGGCTCGTCGACCAGGACGTCTACGCGTCGACCGTGGGCGGCGCCAAGGTGACCGAGCCGGCCGCGGACCTCTCGATCGCGCTCGCCGTCCTGTCCGCGCGGGAGGACGAGGCCCTCCCGCAGGGCACCGTCGCGTTCGGCGAGGTCGGTCTCGCCGGGGACATCCGACCGGTCGCCGGCCTCGACCGCAGGCTGGCCGAGGCCGCGCGGCTCGGCTTCACGCGCGCCGTCGTGCCGCGGGGGTCGTTCCCGCGCCCCGTCGAGGGCATGACGATCCACCCGGCGCGGCACCTCGGCGAGGCGGTCGAGCTCGCGCGGAGCTAGGCGGACCACGACCCGGTCCCCGGCGCACCCGGGGCCGGTCAGGTGCCCGGCGCGCCGCCGACGCTCACCGCGGCCCGGCCGAGCCGTACGCGCCGAGACCGGATCGTGACCGCTTTGTGGCGTGGCGCCGGGGTTTTCCGGAGGTGCGGAGGGGCTCGCAGCGTAGGATTCCCCCGTGGCCAACTCCCCCGCGCACCCCGACGAGCTGCTCCGGGAGACCCTCGCCGCCGTGGCACCGGGCACCGAGCTCCGTGACGGTCTCGAGCGCATCCTGCGCGGCCGGACCGGCGCGCTCATCGTGCTGGGCCTGGACAAGGTCGTCGAGGAGATGTGCTCGGGAGGCTTCCAGCTCGACGTCGGGTTCTCCGCGACGCGGCTGCGCGAGCTGTCGAAGATGGACGGCGCCGTCGTGCTCGACCGCGACGCCAACCGCATCCTGCGCGCCGCCGTCCAGCTCCTGCCTGACCCGACGATCGAGACCACCGAGTCCGGCACGCGGCACCGCACCGCCGAGCGCGTGGCCAAGCAGAGCGGCTTCCCCGTCATCTCGGTGAGCCAGTCGATGCGGATCGTCGCGCTGTACGTCGGCGGCCAGCGCCACGTCCTGGAGGACTCCGACACGATCCTGTCGCGCGCCAACCAGGCGCTCGCGACGCTCGAGCGCTACCGCGCGCGCCTCGACGAGGTGTCCGGCACGCTGTCCGCGCTCGAGATCGAGGACCTGGTCACGGTGCGCGACGTCTGCGCCGTCGTGCAGCGCCTCGAGATGGTCGCGCGCATCTCCGAGGAGATCGCCGGCTACGTCATCGAGCTCGGCACCGACGGCCGCCTCCTCGCGCTCCAGCTCGACGAGCTCATCGGCGGCATCGGCTCGGACCGCGAGTTCGTCATCCGGGACTACGTCGACCTGGGCCGCAAGGACCGTTCGCTCGCGGAGGTGCAGAAGGCCCTCGGGGGCCTCGACTCCACGCAGCTCCTCGACCTCGGCCAGATCGGGCGCGTGCTCGACCTGCCGGGCGGCGGCGACGCGCTCGACGCGGCGGTCGCCCCGCACGGGTACCGCCTCCTGTCGAAGGTGCCGCGCCTGCCCGCGACGATCATCGACCGGCTCGTGGCGCACTTCGGCGGCCTGCAGAAGCTCCTCGCGGCGAGCATCGACGACCTCATGACCGTCGACGGCGTCGGCGAGCAGCGGGCCCGCGCGGTGCGCGAGGGCCTGTCCCGGCTCGCGGAGTCGAGCATCCTCGAGCGCTACGTCTGACGCTCCGACCGTCCGCACGACGCACACGGAGGGGACCGTGGACCACGGCGACGAGTGGTCGGCACTGGCCGACGCCTGGGCGCGCTGGTGGGCGCCCGCCGCCGAGCCCGCGCAGCGGGCGATCCTCGACGCCGCGGGCGTCGGGCCGGGCTCCCGCGTGCTCGACGTCGGGTGCGGCACGGGCGAGCTCGTCGCCCTGGCCGTGGCCCGCGGGGCCGAGGCGGCCGGGTGCGACGCCGCCGCCGGGATGGTCGACGTCGCCCGGCGCCGCAGCCCGGGCGCGGACCTGCGCGTCGCGCAGGCGGAGCGACTCCCCTGGCCGGACGACTCCTTCGACCTCGTGACGCTCGTCAACGCGCTCGCCTTCACCGACGTCGCGAGGACGCTCGTCGAGTGCCGCCGCGTCGGTGGGCTGGTCGCCGTCGCGACGTGGGCCGAGGACGCGCTCAACGACCTCACCGTGCTCGAGCGCGCGGTCGCGGGCGAGGACCACGAGCCGAGCGACGAGAGCCGCGAGGAGGGGCACCTCGGCGCGCTCCTCGCGGAGCACGGCTTCACGCCGGTGACGGAGGGCGTCGCGGACGCGCCGATGGTGCTCGCCGACGCGGACGACGTCGTCGCCGCGATCATGTTCGGCGAGTCGGACGAGCTGCGCGCCGAGCTCCGCCCCGACGTGCTCCGCGCCGCGCGACCGTTCCGTCGTCCCGACGGGTCCTACCTGCTGCGCAACGCCTTCCGCTGGGCCCTCGCCCGCCGCTGACGCCCGCGCCCGGGAGCGTTCGAAAGGCCCCTCCCAGAGGCGGGTCAGCGCCCGGGCGGGGGCGGCGCCGCCGGTCTACGCGCCGCTGGCCGGAGGATCGGACGGGGCAGGCGGCTCGGCGCCCTCGGCGGGCGCCGTCCCCTCGGCCGGCGGCGTCCCGTCCGCCGGGGCCGTCCCGTCGGCGGGAGCGGTCCCGTCCGCCGGGGCGCCCTCCGGCGGGGTGGTCCCGTCCGCCGGGGCGGTGGGCTCGGCCGGGTCCGGCGTGGGCGCGGGCGGGGCGAGCAGGGTGAAGGTCACGGGCTCGCTCGTCGCGCCGTCGACGCCGGCGATGCTCACCACCGCCGTGTACGTGCCGGGCCCGACCTCGGGCTGGTCGGGCGCGCAGCCCTCGACCGAGCGGTGCCGGTCCCACCGCACGAGCCGCGACGGATCCTCGTCGCCCGTGCTCATGAGCAGCAGGCGCTCGGTGGACCCGCAGTGGGCCGACGACCACACGAGCTCGTCGCCCGAGTAGACGAGCACCTGGCGGCCCGCGTCGGAGCCGTCGACGAGGCACGGCCGCCCGCCGGAGTGCCGGACGGTCACGTCGAGCTGCACGGCGCGACCGGGCTCGTACTCGGCGGCGTTCGTCGTCACGGCGAGCTCGAGCGACGCCGCCGTGCAGTCGCGGGGCGGCCCCGCGGCCTCGGGCGTGGGGGGCGGGGACTTGCCCTCCTGCGCGCTCGCGTCGCCGCTCAGCAGCGGCCCGACGGCGCGGACGGCCACCTGACCGAGGAGCACGAGGCCGACGACGAGCGCGACGAGCAGGAGGAGCGCGACGAGCCGACGCCGCACCAGGGCGGCGCGCGTGGGAGCGCCCGGCCCGGTGCTGGGGCGGGTGCTCGGCCTCGGGGTGCGGTCGGTCCGCGGCGTGCTCACGGGTCCTCCGTCGTGCTCGTGCTGGTCGGGACCACGCTAGCCGCGGGGCCGCCCTGCGGGGCCGGTGCCGCGCCGACGGCGGCGCAGGTCGGGGCACAATGTGTCCGGCCCGTGCACCTGCCCGTGCGCTGCTCTGTCGCTCTCGCTCTGCCCCGTTCCCCGGCCCGCCGGCCCGACCCTCCCGAGGACCCACCCGTGCCAGCCCCCGCCCCGCGCCCCGCGCGTCCCGACGGCCGCGCCCGCCCGGCGCCGTCGAGCACGACCGCGCCCGGTGACCCGCACGCGGGGCTGCGGGACGCCGTCGGGCGCTGGTTCGGCGAGACGGCCCGCGACCTGCCCTGGCGGGCCGCGGACCGCACCGCGTGGGGCGTGCTGGTGAGCGAGGTCATGCTGCAGCAGACGCCGGTCGTGCGGGTCGAGCCGGCGTGGCGGGAGTGGATGGAGCGCTGGCCCGAGCCGGCCGACCTCGCCGCCGCACCGACCGCCGACGTGCTGCGCGCGTGGGGCCGGCTGGGCTACCCGCGGCGCGCGCTGCGCCTGCAGGAGTGCGCGCGGGCGATCGTCGAGCGGCACGACGGCGAGGTGCCCCGCGGCGAGGAGGCGCTGCGGGCGCTGCCGGGGGTCGGCGAGTACACCGCCGCGGCGGTCACCGCGTTCGCGCACGGGCGCCGCGCGGTCGTCGTCGACACGAACGTGCGCCGCGTCCTGGCGCGGGCGGTCGGGGGCGTCGCGCTGCCCGCGCCGTCGTACACGGCCGCGGAGCGCGCGACCGCCGCCGCGGTCGCTCCGCCCGACGACGACGACGCGGTGCTGTGGGCCGCGGCGTCGATGGAGCTCGGCGCGCTCGTCTGCACGGCGCGCGCGCCCCGGTGCGGCGTCTGCCCCGTCCGCGACGCGTGCGCGTGGCGGCTGGCCGGGCGCCCCGGCGACGAGCACGCGGCCCGACGCCGCACGCAGGCCTGGGCCGGCACCGACCGGCAGGCGCGGGGCCGGGTCATGGCGGCGCTGCGCGACGCGCCGGGCCCGGTGCCGCGCGGCGTCGTGGCCGAGGTGTGGCACGACGCCGCGCAGCTCGACCGGTGCGTCGCGAGCCTCGTGGAGGACGGTCTCGTGGAGCAGGAGGACGGGCCGGGCGGGGTGCTCTACCGGCTCCCCGCCTGACGCGGCGGGCGGGCCGTCAGCCGCGCGCGGCGTCCGCGGCGCGGTCGCCCTCGAGGTCCGCGGGGCCGCCGGGGACGGCAGGGCCGTCGAGGTCGAGCAGCATGCGCGTGTTGCCGAGCGTGTTGGGCTTCACGCGCGCGAGGTCGAGGAACTCCGCGACGCCGTCGTCGTGCGAGCGCAGGAGCTCGGCATACACCTCGGGGGACACGGGCGTCCCCTCGATGGTGCGGAAGCCGTGCGCGCGGAAGAAGTCGACCTCGAACGTCAGGCAGAACACGCGCCGCAGGCCGAGCGCGCGGGCGCGGGCGACGAGCTCGACGACGAGCGCGTGCCCGACGCGGTGCCCGCGCCACGCCGGGTCCACCGCGAGCGTGCGGATCTCCGCGAGGTCGTCCCACATGACGTGCAGCGCCCCGCACCCGACGACGCGCCGCGCGTCCGCGCCGTCCGCCGCGTCCGGGTCCGGCACCTCGGCGACGACGAACTCCTGGACCGCCTCGTAGTACCCGACCATCTCCTTGGCCAGGAGGATGCGGTCCTCGGCGTAAGGCTGCACGAGCGCACGCACCGTCCGCACGTCCGCGGGCAGGGCGGGACGGACACGGACGGCAGAGGTCGTGGGCACCGCGACACTGTACGCGCGCGGAGCACCCGCTGCATAGTCATGCATCAGGACGCATATGTGCGCTCCGCGCTCACGAGCCCCCGACGAGATGGGCCGCCGTGATCTCGTCGACGACGAGGTCGGTCACCACGCCCGCGCGCAGGGCCGCGCGCAGCGGCGCCACCTTGTTGTCGCCCGCGACGGCACACACCCGCCGCGGCACGCGCCGCAGCTCCTCGGGGGCCGGCCCCGTCGCGCGCTCGTTGAGCGCGATGTCGCGGTAGGTCCCGTCGGCGCGGAGGAACACGGTGCAGACGTCGCCGACGACGCCCTCGGCGTCGAGGACCGCGATGTCGTCAGGGTCGAGGTACCCCGCGGAGTACACGTGCGACGGCACGCCGCCGGCGACGGCCCCGACGGAGAACAGCGCGATGTCGGCCCGGTGCTGCACGTCGAGCACGCGGCGCACGGACCGCTCGCGCCACATCGCGCGCTTCGTCTCCGCGTAGTCGAAGAACGCGGGCACTGGGAAATGGTGCACGTGGGCGTCGAACGCGCTGCCGAAGCCCGCGATGAGGTCGCCCGCGTAGTGCACGCCCGACGTCCGCGTGTTCGCCGCCCCGTTGAGCTGCACGACGGCGCTCCCCCGGGTCGGCTTGCGGGGCAGGTGCCGGGACACGGCCGAGAGGGTCGTGCCCCACGCGATCCCGAGGATCATGTCGGAGTCGAACCACGTCGACAGCAGGCGCGCGGTCGTCAGCGCGACCTGCTCGAGCCGCTCGACCTGCGGCGCCTGGTCGGGCACGGGGACCACGTAGGCGTCGATCCCCCACGTGCTCGCGAGGTGCTGCCCGAGCCCCGGCCCGCGGCTGCGCGCGGGCCGCAGCGAGATCTCGACCAGGCCCGTGTCGCGCGCCCGCTTCACCAGCCGCGACACCGTGGACCGCGACGTGTGCAGGTGCTTGGCGATCGCCTCCATCTTCATGTCCTGGAGGTAGTACATCGACGCCGCGCGCAGGACGTCCTGCTCCCGATCGACCATCGCGGTCTCCTTCCCGTCACCCCCATTCTGCACGTTCGTGCACCACGGTTGCGCGGGCGTTCGCCGCGTGGTGGTCTGGACCGTGTGCCTCCGCGCCGGAGACCCCGGTGCACGCACGGCGGTTCCCGCTCGCGCACCCTGGTCGGGCGTGGGACCGTCGCTGTGAGCGCACCGTGGGCGCGATCGTCCCGCGGCGTGCCGCAGCACCGAGGGACGAGAGAGGAAGACGGATGGCATCCACGAGACTCACCGCGGACTCCCGGCGGCAGGCGCTCGCCGCGCTCGAGGCCAGCACCAGCGCGGACGCCGAGCTCGACGTCCTCGTGATCGGCGGCGGGGTCACCGGCGCCGGGATCGCGCTCGACGCGGTCACGCGCGGGCTCTCCACCGCGATCGTCGAGGCGCAGGACTGGTCGGCGGGGACGTCGAGCCGGTCGAGCAAGCTCGTGCACGGCGGCCTGCGCTACCTGCAGATGCTCGACTTCCACCTGGTCAAGGAGGCGCTCACCGAGCGCGACCTCCTGCTCAAGGAGATCGCGCCGCACCTCGTGCGCCCCGTCCCCTTCCTGTACCCCCTCGAGCACCGCGTGTGGGAGCGTGCCTACGTCGGCGCGGGCATCGCGCTCTACGACACGCTCGCGAGCGTCGCGCCCGGTCGCCGCGCGATGCCGCTGCACCGGCACCTGTCGCGCAGCCGCATGGAGAAGAAGTTCCCCGACCTCGCGCACGACGCGGCCGTCGGCGCCGTCCAGTACTGGGACGCGTCGGTCGACGACGCCCGCCTCGTCTCGACGCTCGTGCGCACCGCGGCGTCGTACGGCGCGCACGCGGCCTCCCGCACGCAGGTCGTCTCGCTCACCAAGGGCTCGACGGGCGCCGTGAACGGCGCCGTGCTCCAGGACCTCGAGACGGGCCGTGAGATCACCGTCCGGGCACGCGCCGTCATCAACGCCACCGGCGTCTGGACCGAGGACACCGAGGCGCTCGCCGGCAGCGAGGGCGGGCTGCGGGTGCTCGCGTCCAAGGGCATCCACATCGTCGTGCCGCGCGAGCGCATCAAGGGCCAGGTCGGGCTGATCCTGCAGACCGAGAAGTCGGTCCTGTTCGTCATCCCGTGGTCCCGCTACTGGGTGATCGGCACGACCGACACCCCGTGGGAGCAGGAGCTCCAGCACCCCGTCGCGACCGCGGCCGACATCGACTACGTGCTCGAGCACGCGAACGCCGTGCTCGCCCACCCCCTCACGCGCGACGACATCATCGGCACGTGGGCGGGCCTGCGGCCGCTGCTCCAGCCGGGCACCAAGGAGGGCACCAGCTCCGCGAAGGTCTCGCGCGAGCACACGGTGGCCTCCCCGACCCCGGGCCTCACGGTCATCGCCGGCGGCAAGCTCACCACCTACCGCGTCATGGCGAAGGACGCGGTGGACTTCGCGATCGGCCAGCGCGCGAGCGCCCTGCCGTCCATCACGCACAAGATCCCGCTGCTCGGCGCCGTCGGCCTCGACGCCGTGCGTCGCCAGGCGCGGCCCTGGGCGTCCCGGTACGGCTGGACCCCGGCCATGGTCGACCACCTCCTGCACCGGTACGGGTCGAACCTGCGCGAGCTCGTCGAGCTGTGCGAGGCGCAGCCCGACCTCGCCCGCCCGCTCGAGCACGCGCCGGCCTACCTGCGCGCGGAGGTCGCGTACGGCGTCTCCCACGAGGGGGCGCTGCACCTCGAGGACCTGCTGCTGCACCGCACGCGGCTCAACTACGAGGTGCCCGACCGGGGCCTCGCCGCGCTGCCCGAGATCGCGGCCGTCGCCGCCGAGATCCTCGGGTGGGACGACGCGACGCGCGACGCCGAGATCGCGAGCTACACCGCCCGCGCGGAGGCCGAGGCGGCCGCCGAGCAGGCGCCCGACGACGCGTCCGCCGAGCGCACCCGGCTGGAGGCGCCCGACGTGTCACCGCTCCAGCCGCTCCGCACGACCTGACAGCTGCACATCGCCGCGAGCGAGCCCCGGGGGCTGACCGACGGGTCGGCCCCCGGGGCCCCGCACACCGACCCCACGGGGCGCACGCCGACGGCGGACCGACCCGAGGACCCGACGCTCAGGTGCGTCGGGACGGTTGAGACAGAGAAGTCCACCACGAAAGAGAGAGCACGATGGATCAACTCCTCATGAACGCCTTCTGGTCCGAGATACTCGGCACGGCGACACTGATCCTCCTCGGCGCGGGCGTCGTCGCGAACGTCGTCCTCCCGAGGACCAAGGGCTTCAACGGCGGCTGGCTCCTCATCAACTTCGGATGGGGCCTCGCGGTCTTCGCCGGCGTCTACGTGGCCTACAAGTCGGGTGCGCACCTCAACCCGGCCGTGACCATCGGCCTCTTCACCGCCCAGGAGCCGTTCTTCTCCGCGACCGGCCCCGAGGGGCTCGTGACGGCGACCATCGAGCCGACGGTCGGCAACATGTTCCTGTACTTCGGGGCCCAGATGATCGGTGCCTTCGTCGGCGCCGTGCTGGCGTTCCTGGCGTACAAGAAGCACTTCGACGAGGACGCGCCCGGCGCGACCAAGCTCGCGGTGTTCTCCACCGGCCCGGAGATCCGCTCCTACGCGTGGAACTTCGTCACGGAGGTCATCGCGACGTTCGTGCTCGTGTTCTTCGTCGTGGCGTCCGGCAAGACCCCGTCGGGCCTGGGGCCGCTCGCGGTCGCGCTCATCGTGGTCGGTATCGGCGCGAGCCTCGGTGGTCCCACCGGCTACGCCATCAACCCTGCCCGTGACCTCGGTCCCCGCATCGCGCACGCGGTGCTGCCGATCCGGGGCAAGGGCTCGAGCGACTGGGCCTACGCCTGGGTCCCGGTCGCCGGTCCGCTGGTCGGCGGCGTCCTCGCCGGCCTGCTCGGGGCCGCCTGGGTCTGACCGACCCGGACGACCGGACCTCTCCCCCGCGTGACCGGGGAGCCGGGGGCCTCCCCGGTCACGCGACCCGCGCCGTCGGGCGCCGGGCACCTACGCCGCAACCACACCCACACCGACGTGAAGGACTGAACGCACCATGGCCGACTACGTTCTCGCCATCGACCAGGGGACCACGAGCTCCCGGGCCATCGTCTTCAACCACTCCGGGGAGATCTACTCCACCGGGCAGCTCGAGCACGACCAGATCTTCCCGCGCGCGGGATGGGTCGAGCACAACCCCGAGCAGATCTGGAACAACGTGCGCGAGGTCGTCGGTCTCGCCCTCACCCGAGGCAACCTCACGCACGAGGACATCGCGGCCGTCGGCATCACGAACCAGCGCGAGACGGCCGTCGTCTGGGACAAGACCACGGGCAAGCCCGTCTACAACGCCATCGTCTGGCAGGACACGCGCACCCAGAAGATCGTCGACGAGCTCGGCGGCGACGAGGGCCCCGAGAAGTACAAGTCGGTCGTCGGCCTGCCGCTCGCCACCTACTTCTCCGGCCCGAAGATCAAGTGGATCCTCGACAACGTCGAGGGCGCGCGCGAGAAGGCCGAGAAGGGCGACCTGCTGTTCGGCAACACCGACACGTGGGTGCTGTGGAACATGACGGGCGGCACCGAGGGCGGCGTGCACGTCACCGACGTGACGAACGCGTCGCGCACGATGCTCATGGACCTCGACACGCTCTCCTGGCGCGAGGACATCGCCGCGGACATGGGCATCCCGCTGTCGATGCTCCCCGAGATCCGGTCGTCGTCCGAGGTGTACGGCCACGGCCGTCCCCGCGGTCTCGTCCCCGGCGTCCCGATCGCCGGCATCCTCGGTGACCAGCAGGCGGCCACGTTCGGCCAGGCGTGCTTCGAGGTCGGCCAGGCCAAGAACACGTACGGCACCGGCAACTTCCTGCTGCTCAACACGGGCACGGAGAAGGTCATGAGCAAGAACGGCCTGCTCACGACGGTCTGCTACAAGATCGGCGACGCGCCCGCCGTGTACGCGCTCGAGGGCTCGATCGCCGTGACCGGCTCGCTCGTGCAGTGGCTGCGCGACAACCTGGGCATGTTCGAGGACGCGCCCGACGTCGAGTGGCTCGCGGGCAAGGTCCAGGACAACGGCGGCGCCTACTTCGTGCCGGCGTTCTCCGGCCTGTTCGCGCCCTACTGGCGGCCCGACGCGCGCGGCGCGCTCGTGGGCCTCACGCGGTACGTCAACCGCAACCACATCGCGCGCGCCGCGCTCGAGGCGACGGCGTTCCAGAGCCGCGAGGTCGTCGACGCGATGAACGCCGACTCGGGCGTCGACCTCACCGAGCTGCGCGTCGACGGCGGCATGGTCGCCAACGAGCTCCTCATGCAGTTCCAGGCCGACCAGCTCGGCGTCGACGTCGTGCGCCCCAAGGTCGCCGAGACGACGGCGCTCGGTGCCGCGTACGCCGCGGGCATCGCCGTCGGCTTCTGGAAGGGCGAGCAGGACGTCATCGACAACTGGGCCGAGGACAAGCGCTGGAGCCCGTCGATGGAGTCCGGCGAGCGCGAGCGCCTCTACCGGAACTGGAAGAAGGCCGTGACGAAGACCATGGAGTGGGTCGACGAGGACGTGGAGCAGTAGCCCGTCCCGGGACCACCCACCGAGGGGGGTGGGGTGCACGGCGCCGCGGCGTCGCGCACCCCACCCCCTCGTCGTGCTCCCACGGGCGAGTCGCGCGCGTCGTGCCTAGCGTCGAGGTGCCGCGCCCCGCGGCCCGACGACGGGAGACGACATGACCGGCACGCACCACGAGCAGCCCCACGCGAGCTCCGACGAGGTCGCCACGGTCCGCGACCTGATCAAGGACGAGAAGATCGCCATGCTGACCACCGTCGCGACCGACGGGAGCCTGGTGAGCCGGCCGATGGGCGTCCAGGCCGTCGACTTCGACGGCGACCTGTGGTTCTTCGCCGCCGCCGACTCGCACAAGGTCGCCGAGATCGCGCGGGACTCGGCGGCGAACGCGGCCTTCTCGGGTTCGACGTCCTGGGTCTCGGTGTCCGGGCGCGCCGCGGTCGTCCGCGACCGCGAGAAGATCCGCGAGCTGTGGAACACGGTCGCCGACGCCTGGTTCCCCGACGGCCCGGACACGCCCGGCGTGGTGCTCGTCCGGCTGCACGCCGACTCCGCGGAGTACTGGGACTCCCCCGGCGGCCGCGTCGCGACGCTGTTCAGCCTGGTCAAGGCGAAGGTCACCGGCTCGCGCTACGACGGCGGGGAGAACGAGACCGTCGAGCTGTGACACGTGCCGCCGGCCGCCCGGAGCGGCGCGGCTAGGGTGGCGGGGTGAGCGTCGCCCGCGAGACCGCGTACACCCTGCCCGGCATCCACGTCACCGACCGCGAGCTCGAGGTGCCGCTCGTGTGGGACGACGACACGGACCCCCGCCGCCTCACGCTGTTCGTGCGCGAGCTCGTCGACCCGGTCCGGCGTCACGACGACCTGCCGCTGCTCGTGTTCCTCCAGGGCGGCCCGGGCGGCAAGGGGCCCCGGCCCACCGGGCCGGACGGCTGGGTCTGCACCGCGCTCGCGACGCACCGGGTGGTGCTGCTCGACCAGCGCGGCACCGGCCGGTCCTCGGCCGTGCGCGGGGCGGCGCTCGCCGCGCGCGGATCGGGGGCCGCCCAGGCGGAGTACCTCTCCCGCTTCCGGGCGGACGCGATCGTCGCCGACGCCGAGCACGTGCGCCGGACGGTCTACGGCGGGCGGCGGTGGACGTCGCTCGGCCAGTCCTACGGCGGCTTCCTCACGATGACGTACCTGTCGCGGGCGCCCGAGGCGCTCGCCGCGTGCTACGTCACGGGCGGGCTGCCGGGCCTGACGGCGGACGCGCGCGAGGTGTACCGCCGCACCCAGCCGCGCGTCGTCGCGAAGAACGCCGCCTACCGGGAGCGGTACCCGGACGACGCGGCCCGCCTCGCGCGCGTCGCGGACCTCCTCGCGGCCGACGACGTGCGCCTGCCCGACGGCGACCGGCTCACCGTGCGCCGGCTCCAGTCGATCGGCACGGACCTCGGGATGAAGCCCGGCCCGGAGCGCATCCACTGGCTCGTGGACGAGGCGTTCGACGCGGACGCGCCCGACACCCTGACGGACACGTTCCTCGCCGAGGTCGCGGCGGCGACGTCGTTCCGCACCAACCCGCTCTACGCCGTGCTCCACGAGTCGATCTACGCGCAGTCGGGCACCGGCCCGACGGCGTGGGCCGCCGAGGCGGTCCGCGCCGAGGAGCCGGCCCTCGACCCGGCGGCGCGACCGCTGCTCCTCACCGGCGAGATGATCTACCCCTGGATGCTCGAGGAGATCACCGCGCTCCGGCCGTTCCGCGCGGCGGCGGACGCGCTCGCCGCGCGCGAGGAGTGGCCCGACCTGTACGACCTCGACGTCCTCGCGCGCAACGAGGTGCCGGTCGAGGCGGCGGTGTACTTCGACGACATGTTCGTCGACGCCGGGCTCTCGCTCGACACGGCGGCGCGCGTGGGCAACGTCCGCACGTGGGTGACGAACGAGTTCGAGCACGACGGCCTGCGCACGGGCGACGTCCTCGCGCGCCTGGTCGAGCGGCTCGGCGCCCGCGGCGGCCCGCGCACCTGAGGCGTGCCGCGCCCGGCCGGACGGACGGGCTACGGCGTCGGGCTCCCTGATCCCCGGTGGGCGGAGTCAGGCCGTCTGGTCGCGGCGCGCGCGCAGCACCCACGCCCCGGACACGAGCGCCCCGCCCAGCACCAGCGTGAGCAGGTCGAACCCGGCGTCGCCGCGCGGCGGGGCCGGTGGCACCGCGGCGAGCGCCTCGCCCGCGGCCACGACGACGGCGCGCGACGGGTCCGCCGTGCCGACCACCGGCGCCAGGTCGAGCGCGGGCCCGTCCGCCGTCGTCGGCGCGGACGCGTCCGGTGTCGCAGCGGGCGCCGGGGCGGCCGGAGCAGGCGACGCGGGCGGGGCGGCGGGCGCCTCGGGGACGGCCGGCCCGTCGAGCACGAGCTCCCACGACGTCTCGCCGACGAGGACGTAACCGTCGAGCGCGCGCGCCGTCACGGTCACCGTGCCCCGGGCGGGATGGCGGCCCGGGGCGAGGACCCGCTCGTCGAGGACGAACTCCACGCCGTCGGCCCGCGGCACCTCGACCGCGGCCGCCGCGCCCGGGCGCGCGGCGACGACCACGGGCGCCGGCGCCCGGACCTCGGTGAGACCGGAGAACACGAGCTCGACGGCGCGCGACCCGTCCGACCCCGGCAGCACCGGCTCCGCCGCGCCCTCCGCCGCGAGCCGCAGGCCCGCCGCCGGGGAGAGCGTGAGGACGACGCGCGCCACGTGGTCGAGGTACCCCTCGACGGCGTGCGTGCTGCCGGGCGGGAGCACCGCGCCGGTCGCGTCGCGGACGACGAGGCCCTCGGCGTCGGGCACGGTGTGCGTGTCCGCCCTGCCCGGGCCGTCCTGTGCGGCGGGGAGCACCGCCGTGACGACGGGGAGCAGCTCCGTGACCGCCTCGGCGGCGGACCGCCCGTCCGGGAGCTGCAGCACGTGGCCGTCCTCCGCCGCGGCCGTCGCCCGCAGGACGCCGCCGTCCCGCGGCGCCTCGACGGTCCGGTACCCGTCGACCACCACCACGGTGCACGCCATCGGCTCGCCGCCCAGGGACCAGCGCACGCCCTCGACCACCGGCACGAGGTAGACCGCGTCCCCGGCCGCCGCGCGGACGAGGACCGGCGGCAGCACGACCACGCGGGGCGCGGGCTCGCCGTCGGGCACGGTGGGGTCGGGGCCGGGGGGCGTCTCGCCCTCCTCCGGGGCCGCCGGGTCGGGAGCGGGGACGGAGGGAGACGCGCCCTCCTCCGGAGCGGCCGACCCGGGCGCGGGAGGCTCCGGTCCGTCCGGCACGGGAGCACCGGGCACGGCAGGCACGACGGGCCCGACGCCCACGGTGCCGGCGCCCGCGCCGGCACCGGAGTCCATGCCCGCGCCGGGGTCCGTGCCCGATGCCGCGTCGGGGCCCGTGCCGTCGGCCGCAGCGGTGGACGCCGCCGCACCCGCGGCACCGGGCCGGCCGTCCTCCACGACCCGCACGAGGGTCTCCGTCGCCACGGGCGCGACGCCCGGGTCTGCCGCGGCGCGGGCGACCGGGACGGCGTGGGCCGTCGTGGACGCGCCGACCAGGACGGCGCCCACCAGCACCGCGGCGAGCGCGGTCCGCGGGCGGGCCCGGTGCACAGACATGGGCGTGCGGCTCCTCTCCGGTCGCGTCCGCGGGTGGGCGCGCCCGAGGCCCCTATGCACGCGACGGGCCACGCTGTCCGCATCGTCCCCGCGCGTCCCGTTTCGTCCGGGCTGGAGGGAGCCGCGGGCGACCCGGTTCGAGCGCTTCACCCGCCTTCCCCGAGAACCGGCGCACCTCCTCGCCTAGGGTGAGAGCGGATCACGGCGCGGTGCCGGCTCTCGGGGCGGAGCCGTGGCCGGACGCGGTTCGCCGCCGTCCGTCCGCCCGCCCGTGGAGCGGGGGAAGCACGGAGGCAGCATGTCGGTGACGGACACGACGACGTTCCGTCTGTACGGGGCGCCACGCCCCCCGCACACCGAGCTCGTCCGCGAGCGCCTGCTCGACCGGCTCGAGGTGGACGCCGCGCTCCGCGTGGTCCGCGGCCCCGCGGGTGCGGGCAAGACCTCCCTCCTCGCCGAGTGGTCCCGACGCCGGGCCACGCCGGGGCTCTGGCTGTCCGTCATCCCGGAGATGTCCCGGACGGACCTCTGGCGCGCGGTCGCGCGCCGTGCCGCGCGGGCCGGGCTCGAGGCGTTCGAGGCCGCGCTGGGGCCGGCGGAGCTCGCCCCCGAGGACGTGCCCGGCCGCCTGGCCGACGCGTTCCTCGCGGTGCCCGGGGAGGTCGTGGTCGTCATCGACGACTACCAGGACGTCACGGACGCCGCGGTCCACGACGACGTCCTCGCCCTGCTGCGCCTGTGCCCGAACCTCTCCGTGGCCGTGGCCACGAGCACGGTCTCCCCCCTGGAGGCCGCCTCGGTCGGGCTCGAGCTCGACCGGACCGTCATCACGGCGGACCAGCTGCCGCTGACCCGGGACGAGACGGCCCGCATGCTGCGCCAGGCGGGCGTGGACCTCGACCCCGCGGAGGCGCACGTCCTCACCGGCGGTCAGCCGCTGTACCTGCGGGTCGCGATGCTCGCCGCGGAGATGGCCGGTTCCCACGGGACCCCGGCGCACGTCCAGGTCGCCGACGAGCTGCTGCGGGCCGCGCTCGAGAAGCAGCTCGAGGGCGCCGAGCGCCCTCGGCTCGAGCAGGTCCTGCGGCGGTGCGCGGTCGCGGACGTCCTCACCGCCGACCTCGCCGTGGCGCTGACCCGGGAGCCCGCGGCGCCGCAGCTGCTGTGGATGCTCGAGGAGCGCGGGCTGGGTGCGTGGGAGCGGCGTCCCGCGGGCCGGGTCTTCGTCCTGTTCCCGGTGGTGCGGACGTTCGTGGCGGAGCGCGTCCGCGAGGAGCACCCCGACGAGTGGGGGCTCGCCCAGCTCGCCGCCGCGCGCTGGTACCTGACGAACGGCTATCCCGTCGAGGCGCTGCGGCACGCGGTCGGCGCGGGCGACCTCGCGCTCGCGTCCTCGGCCGTCTCGCGGTACTGGGGCGAGCTGCTCGAGCCGCAGGCGCTGGCCCGCCTCGACGTCCTCAAGAGCCTCCCGCAGACGGACCTGCGGCGCTGGCCGCTGCTCGCCGGGGCCCTCGCGATCCACCACGACAGCGTCCCCGGGGAGCGCACCGAGGCGATCGAGACGTACCAGCTGACGCTGGCCGCCCTGCGCCCCCGGGCGAGGACGACCTCGACGGCGGAACGCGTCGTCCTGGACGTGCTCGAGAGCGTCGCGCTGCGCTCGACGAACGCGACGCAGCGCGCGCTCGAGCCGGCGCGCCGGGCCCGGCAGACGCTCGACGAGCTGGGTGTGGACGAGCGCCGGGAGCTCGTGCGCGAGCTGCCCCGGCTCCGCGCCGAGGTCGCGATGTCGTTCGCGCGGGCGGGCGCGGACGACGAGGCGCTCGCCACGCTCGAGGACCTCGGCGGCTCCCCCGCCGTCGACCCCCGCACGCTCTACGGCCTGTCGCTGCGTGCGCTCGTGCTCGCGCTCCGCGGGGACCTGCCGGAGGCCGTGCGCGACCTCGAGGTCATCGAGGCGTCGCCCCACGCCGAGGTCCGCGCGGGTCGCGACGACCACCTGTACCGCATCGCCCGCGCGATCGTGTGCCTCGAACGCTTCGACGCCCGCGGCGCCCAGGCCCACCTCGACGTGCTGCGACCGCACCTCGCGACGCTCGAGACCCGCCCGGTCGTCGCCACGGTCCAGGCGTACGTCGACCTGGTGTCCTTCGAGCCGGCCCTGGGCATCGAGCGGCTGCGCCGCTACATCGAGTCCGAACGCGGCCGCCGCCGCATCTCCGCGCGCGACATCGACCACCTCGACTACGTGAGCGGCCTGCTCGGGCTCGCGCGCGGCCAGGTCGGCGCGGTGCACTCCTGGCTCAAGGTCGCCCCGGCGACGTCGTCGCTCACCTGGCTGCTGCGGGCCCACGCGGCGCTGCTCACCGGCCGGTGGAGCACCGCGCGGGACGTGCTCGTCGCGCACACGCCGCCGCGGACCGCCGCGCCGCGCCTGCGGGCCGCGCACGCCGTCCTGCTCGCCGCCGCCCTCACGCACGCCGAGGAGGAGACGCAGGCGCGCGACGCCCTGGACAAGCTCGCCGGCGTCGCGGAGGACCGGCGGCTGCGGTTCGCCCTCGCGCTCCCCGCCCGGCACGACCTCCTCACGCTCGCCGAGCTCGCGGCACGGAGCAAGGACCAGACGGCGCAGCGCCTCATCGGGGACGCGGAACCCGTGCCGGAGCTCTTCGCCGCGACGGCCGACCTCCCCCAGCCCCTGTCCGACCGCGAGGTCGTCGTCCTCGACACCCTCATGCGGCACGCGACCGCGGTCGACATCTCCCGGAGCCTCACGGTGTCCGTGAACACGGTCAAGAGCCAGCTCCGCTCGATCTACCGGAAGCTCGGCGTGCGCCGGCGCGAGGACGCCCTCGCCCGCGGGATCGAGCTGGGACTGCTCCCGGCCCAGCGTCCCCTGCCCGCGAGCGGCACGGACGGGCGCTGAGGCCGGGGCCGGTCAGACGAGGTCGTCGACGATCTTCGCGGACGCGCGCATCTCGGCGCGCGCGAGGTCGTCGTCGATCTCGCGGCCCGCGGCGATGAGCGCGGCGCGCGGCAGCCACGAGAAGACCACGAGGACGGGGTAGCTGTCCTCGCCCACGTACACGCGGCGGCGCCAGGCGGCCCACGCCACGGCGCGCGTGAGCGTGCGCACCGGGTCCTCGAGCTCGTTCGCCGCGTGCGCGGCGTTCTCCCAGCCGTGCTGCGCCTCGCTCATGACCCGCGCCCCGCCGTGCCCGAGCGGCCGGGCGAGCGCCGCGAGGCCGATGTCCTCGGCGATCACGACGGCCTCCGACGGGACCAGGTCCAGGCCGTCCCGGTACGTGCCGAACGTCGCGGGGTCCAGGTGGCGCCACGGGTCGTCGTCGGGCAACGAGTCCAGGAGGTCGGTGAGGGCGCCGGCGAGGAGCGTCACGGCGCGCAGCGGGTGCGCCTTCGCCTGCGCGCGCATCGCGGCCATGGTCGCGAGCCGGTCGTCGGGGTCGATGAGCGGCTCCACGAGGCCCACGGCCCAGATGGCCCAGGTCGTGTCGTCCCACGGCGCACCGGCGCCGTCCTCCTCCGGGGTCACCGCGACACCACCCCGCCCGGGGCGTCGGCGGCCCGGCACGGCGACGCCGTCGAAGCGCAGGACGCTGCGTGCACCCGGTCCACCTCCTGATCTCGTCCTGCCCTGTCCAGCCGGCGAGCCCGTCGCCGAGGACAGCATCCCACCGTGGCGACGTCCGCGAAACACCCGCGGCGGGCGAAGCGTGCGGAGATCACCCGCTGCCCGGGGCACCTGAGGGTGAAGTCCGGTGTGAAAGACGGTGTCCCGCGCGCCAGGAGCCCCTCCGGGTCCGCATGCTTGGACCGTGACCGACCGGACCCTGCTCGACCCGCGCCCGCAGCGGGCGCGCGACGCGCGTCCCGTGCGCGCCGTCGACGAGGGCCCGCAGGAGGACGACGACCCCGGGGCGCTCCGGGACGAGGTCGCCCGCGTCGTCGCGATCGAGGACGACGACCGGTACCGCACCGAGGTCTCGACCCTCCTCGCCGCCCACGCGACGCAGTGGCGCCGGATCGCGGCGCGCCTGTGCCGCACCAACTCGGTGCCCGCGGCCCAGCACCTCGACGACGTCGCGGCGATCGTCGTCGAGACCGCCTGGGAGATGCTCGAGCGGTCCCGGCGCGACCCGGCGTACCTGCGCAGCATGCGCTCGTTCCTCGCCATCGTCGTCTACACGGCACGACCCCGCGTCCGTTCGTTCCTCGACCACGCGACCGCGCCGGCGTCGGGCATGGTGGCCGCGCAGCGTCGGCGCCGCGAGCTCGCGCGCACGCGGTCGGAGCTCGCCGCGCTGCGCGGCGCGGCGCCCTCGGTCGAGGAGGCCGTCCGCGCCACGAACGAGCGCCTCGGCGCCCACCGGGCCGACGTCGTCCGGCAGGGCATGGTCGTGACGGAGGCCGACGAGCTCGTGCTGCGCGGCGCGCTGTCGTTCGACGAGGCCCTCGACTCCGCGCGCACGACCGACGCGCACGCCGACTGCGTGCTGCACGCGGTCGAGGTCCCGGCGCTCGTCCGCTCCGTCGTCGACGCGGCGCACGCGGAGGACCCGGCCCGCGGACGGGTCGCGGCGCTCTGGATGTCCGAGGCGTACGGGGGCGGCGGGCCGCTCCCGGGCCATGACACGGTCGTGTGGATCGCCCGGACCCTGGGTCTGCCCCGGCACCGGACCGTCGCCCACATCGACCGGGTCCGGGAGCTGGCGGCGCAGCACCTCCGGGACGTCGGCATCGTCCTCGACGCCGTGGACAGCGTGTGAGCGCGAGCGTCGCTCCACGACCCGTACCTGCCGGGAGGCCCGCGGCGCGCCGCGGCGAGCAGGAGAACCGCACCGTGGCGCGCACGGGGACGAGGGGGCGGCCGCAGGGCGGGCGCAGGAGCACAGGGGGCAGCAGGACATGTCTGACGAGGGACCCGGGTCTCGACGCTCGGTCGTCGAGGATGCGCGCGTCGTCGCCGCGACGGTGCCGGAGGGCGAGCGCGAGCGCGCGGTGGCCGGCCTCGTCGCCGCGCACGCCGTCGGGCTCGCGCGCGACGCCCGGCGGCACGTCCGCGCCGCCGGGGTCTCGGGGACGGACCAGGTCGCCGCGCTACGGGCGGTGACCGACGCCCAGCGCGCCGTGCTCGACGACCTCGTCGCCGGCCGTCGTCCGCTCGAGGGCCGCGCCTGGTCGCCCACCGTGCGCTTCGAGGCCCTGCGCGCCGTGCGCGCGCTGGCCGCGGAGGGCGCGGTCGCCGTCCCTCCGTACCGCCACCGCCTCGCGGCCGACCGCGCCGCCCTGCTGCTGCTCCGGGAGACCGCCGCCGTCGTGGACCGTCCTGCCCCGCGGGAGGTCGTCCGCACGGGTGCCGTGGCGGCGGGGCTCGCGCCCACGCCGCACCCGCTGGACGAGGCCACCGCCACGCGCCCGCTCCCGACGTCCCGGTCGGCAGCGACGGTCTCGTCGGCGCACGCCCCCGCACGCCCGGAGCGTCGCCGTGCGCCCGGGGTACGGGGCCGCGCGCGCTCCAGCGGCCCGGGTCGTCCCGTGCGCTGGGGCGCCGCCGCGGTGCTCTCGGCGGCGACGCTCGCGTTCGGGGTCGTCGTCGCGCCCGCGCAGGACGAGGTCGGTGGTGGCCCGGGCGTCTCGGTACGGCCCGAGCAGGTGCTCCTGAGCACGACCCCGGGGACCGGCTCGACCGCGTGGGCGCCGCTCGACGGCGCCGGCGCCACGTCCGTCCGCCTCGACCTGTCCTCCCCGGTGCTGACGGGCCTGGCGCCGTCGACGGCACCCGCCGTCGAGCTCGTCGACGAGCCGGCGGACGAGCCGGTCGGTCCGCGGGTGGACGACGCCGTCGACGTGCCCGCCGACGAGCCCGGCGGCGAGCCCGTGGTCGAGCCGCTGCCCGTGGTCGTGCCGGCCGCACCGGGCCCGGCCGTCCCGGAGACGCCCGCACCGGCTCCCGCCCCCGCCTCGGGAGCGGCGCCGGCACCGGCTGCTCCGCCCCAGCCCGCGCCGCCGGCTGCGGCGAAGCCGTCGCCGAAGCCGACGCCGAAGCCGAAGCCCGCGCCGGCCGTTCGTCCCGCACCGACGCCCGTGCCCGCGCGACCGGGGCCGCCCGTCACGCGCCCGGCTCAGCCGAAGCCCGACCGTCCCGCACCGCGGTCCGACGAGGCGCGCGGCTCGTCCCGGCCGGGGACGGCGAAGCCGCAGCCGCAGACCCGCGACGACCGGCGCACCGACAAGGACGCGGGCCGGCAGGACCGCGGCCACGGTGGCGGCCGCGGCGGACGCGGGTAGCGCTCGGCGGGCCTCCCGACGGGACGGGCACCCCCGACGGCGGCTCTCCGCCGCCGAGGACCCCGCACGTCCCGTGCGGCGCGTCAGGGCCGCGCGTCGAGCCCCAGCAACGCGCGGGCGCGCGCCTCGCCCCCGGGCGCCCCGAGCGCGGCGGCCCGGTTGTCCGCGGCGACCTGGTCGACGATCTCGGCCCGGTGGACCCGCACCTCGCGGGGCGCGTCGATCCCGACGCGCACCCCGTCCCGGCCCACCGACACGACCGTGACCACGACGTCGTCGCCGACGAGGATCCGTTCTCCCACCTTGCGTCCCAGCACCAGCATCGCCACGTCCTCCTGACGTCCCGCGTGTCATCCTGACCGTTCGGATTACCTATGCGGGCGCGGCCCGGGTCAGCCTGCGGGCCGCAGCTCCGGGAGCCCGAGCGCGAGCACCGAGTCGGGCGTCGTCGTCAGCTCGCGCCCGACCACGACCATGGCGCGGACCAGCACGAGCCGCTGCACCTCGGCGACCCAGCGCTCGGTGTCCGCGGGCTTGCGCGAGGCGTCGACCACGACCGCGACCTGCTCGGCGCCCAGCTCGTCGAGGACCCGCGCCACCCCGGCCGCGTCCACGCGCACCCCGACGGCCACGACCGTGGCGCGGGCCGCGCGGACCCCGCGGGCGCGCGCCTCGGTCGCCGCGCGGCGGTCGTCGACGCGCACCGTGTCGCCGTCGGTCGCGCTGCCCGCGCAGGCCGTGAGCAGGCCCTCCCGCTGCGCCAGCGCGCGGGCCGCCGCGACGACGTCCGCGGCCAGCCCGACGAGCGCCACGAGGTCGCCCGGCGCCGCGCGCGGCAGCGGCGACGCGGGCACGGGCGGGGCGGTGACGGCCGCGGGCGGCGGCTCCGCCGTCTCGGCCACGAGCTCGTCGAGCAGCGCCGCGAAGTCGTCACCCCGGGTCGAGACCTCGACCGCGGCCGACGGCGCCGGGCGCAGCGCGTCGCCCTCGTCGGCGTCGTCGAGCAACGCCGCGATGCCCGCCCGGCGCGCGGCGGGGAACCGGACCGGCCCGACGGCGGTCCGGGGCGGCGCGTCGCCCACCTCGACGACCGCCTCGTAGTGCTGCCGCCCGAAGAGCCCCTTGAAGCCGCCCGTGATGACCCGCTCGGCGGAGACGATCCGCGCGTCCGGGCCGTGCAGGCGCCGTGCCTGGGCGAGCACGGCGTCGAGGGACTCACCCTCGAGCCGCAATCGCCGGGGCATCGTTCACCACCCCGACCGTCTCGATGAGCGCGTTGCCCGCCGTCACCTCGGTGTACGACAGCACGGCGAGGTCGGGCACCTGCGTCGCGACGAGGCGCCGGACCGCCGCGCGCAGCGACGGCGCGCACACGAGGACGACGTCCTCGCCGGTGGCCCGGGCCGCCTGCACGCGCTCGCCCACGGACGACCGGAACGCGTCGAGGCGCGCCGGGTCGACGACGATCGCGGTGCCCTGGTCGCCGCCGGGCTGGCGGCCCGCGAGCATCGCCTGCTCCAGGGCCGGGGCGATCGTCACGACCCGGATCGTGCCCGCGACCGTGTGCCGGGCCGGGATCGCCGGTCCGAGCGCCGCGCGCGCCGCCTCGACGAGGTGCTCGGGGTCGGTCGAGCGCTTCGCGGCGAGCGCGAGCGCCTCGTAGATCCGGGGCAGGTCGTTGACGGCGACCTGCTCCTCGAGCAGCCCCTGCAGGACGCGCTGGACCTCCGCGAGCGACAGCAGGGCCGGCGTGAGCTCGTCGACGGCCGACGGGTTGGTCCGCTTGACCTCGTCGGTGAGCACGCGCACGTCCTCGCGGGACAGCAGCCGCGCCGCGTTCGCGGCGATGAGGGCGGACAGGTGCGTGACGAGCACGGAGACCCGGTCGATCACCGTGGCGCCCGCCATCTCGGCGCTGTGCCGCATCTCCACCGGGACCCACTTGCCGTCCATGCCGAACACCGGGTCGACCGTCGCCAGCCCGGGCAGGGCGGCGAGGTCGTCGCCGAGCGCGAGGACCTTGCCGGCCGGCGCCTGGCCGCGACCGGCCTCCACGCCGGCGATCCGCACCGCGTAGGTCGACGCCGGGAGCTCCAGGGAGTCGCGCGTGCGGACGGGGGGCACGACGACCCCGAGGTCGGTCGCGATCTTGCGCCGCAGGGCGCGGACCCGTCCGAGCAGGTCGTCGTGCGCGCCGGTGACCAGGTCGACGAGGTCGGGCGCGAGCAGGATCTCGAGCGCGTGCACGCGCATCTGCTCGAGGAGGTCCTCGGTGCCGTCGCTGCGCGTGCCCTCCTTCTCGATCTGCTCGGCCGCGGCGCGCGCCACCTCGGCCCGCCGCTGGCTCGCCTTGATCTGCTGGGCCGCGATGATCAGGCCCACCCCGAGCACGAGGAACGGGAGCTTCGGCATGCCCTCGATGAGCGCCATGGCGAACGCCGCGACGCCCGCGATGGCGAGCGCCTGCCGCGACTGGACGAGCTGGCTCGACGCCTGCGAGCCGACGTCGCCCTCGCCCGAGTTCGAGCGCGTGACGATCATGCCCGTGGCGACCGCCATGAGCAGCGCGGGGACCTGGGTGACCAGACCGTCGCCCACCGTGAGGATCGAGTACGTGTCGACGGCCTCCATGGCCGGCATGCCGTGCATGACGACGCCGATCACGATGCCGCCCAGCAGGTTGATGAGCGTGATGACGATGCCCGCGATGGCGTCGCCCTTGACGAACTTCGACGCGCCGTCCATCGCCCCGTAGAAGTCGGACTCCGCGGAGATCTCGGCGCGGCGGGCCCGCGCGTCCTGCTCGCTGATGAGCCCCGCGTTGAGGTCGGCGTCGATCGCCATCTGCTTGCCGGGCATCGCGTCGAGCGTGAAGCGCGCCCCGACCTCGGCCACGCGCTCCGCGCCCTTGGTGATCACGAGGAACTGGATGACGACGAGGATGAGGAACACGACCATGCCGATGACGAGGTTCCCGTCGACGACGATGTGGCCGAACGCGCCGATGACCTCGCCCGCGTAGCCGTCCCCGAGCACGAGCCGCGTCGAGGCGACGTTGAGGCCCAGCCGGAACAGCGTCGCGACGAGCAGCAGCGACGGGAACACCGAGAAGTCGAGCGGCTTCTTGACGAACATCGACGTCAGCAGGATCACGAGCGACAGCAGGATGTTGACGATGATGAGCACGTCGAGCAGGGCCGCGGGGATCGGCACGACGAGCAGCAGGACGATGCCGACGACGCCGAGCGGCACGGCGATCATGGCGAGGGATCGGTTCTTCACGCGGAACGCTGGTCCTTCCGGGTCCGGGGCGTCGGCGGCTGCTGACGCGACGTCCTATGCAGGTCGTGGCCGCCGCAGCGCGCGCCGACGGCTGGGCCGGGCGAGGTCATGCGGCCCGCGCGTCGTCGGCGGCGGGCCACTCGCCCGGCGCGATCGCCGGGCGGGCCATGCGGTGCGGGACGGACGAGGCCGCCGCGCCGCGGCGCGTGAGCGCCATGACGAACGCGAGGACGCGCGCGACGGCCATGTAGAGCTCGACGGGCACCTCCTGCCCGACGTCGCACGCCCGGTGCAGGGCGCGCGCGAGCGGGACGTCGCGGACCATCGGCACCCGCGACTCCTCGGCCTTCTCGCGGATGCGGGCGGCGACGTGGTCGGCGCCCTTCGCGACGACGCGCGGTGCGGAGCGTCCGGGCTCGTACCGCAGCGCGACGGCGACGTGGGTCGGGTTGACGACGACGACGTCCGCGTCGGCCACGGCGGCGATCATGCGGTTGCGCGTCATCGAGCGCGCCATCGACCGGCGCTGCGACTTCACGAGCGGGTCGCCGTCGGTGCTCTTGTTCTCGTCCTTGAGCTCCTTCTTGGTCATGCGTGTCTTCTTGCGGTTGCGTCGCGCCACGACGAGCACGTCGAACAGCGCGAGCGTGAGGCCCGCCGCCGTCGCCCAGACCAGGAGCGAGCGCACGCCGGAGCCCGCCGCCTCGAGCAGCGAGGCGATCGGCAGGCCGCCCGCGGCCAGGAGGACCGGCATGAGGGACTGGACGACCGCGTAGAGCACGACGCCGACGACCGTCGTCTTGAGCAGGGCCTTGGCGCCGTTCCACAGCGCCTGCGCCCCGAACATCCGCTTGAGCCCGCTCATCGGGTTGAACTGGTCGGCCTCGGGCCTCAGCCGCTTCAGGTGCAGGCCGCCCTGCGCGACCGACGCGAGCAGCACGGCGACGGCGATCGCCCCGAGCAGCGGCAGCATGGTCGGCACCACGGAACCGAGCGCGTCCTGCGCGAGCTGGAGCGCGACCGCGGGCTCGGGGTTCTCGATCACGGTGCGCAGCGACAGCACTTGGTCGGTCGCGGCCCGTGCCGCGGCGCTCACGGTCAGCGGGATCACCGCGCCGGCGATCCCGACCCCGACCCAGGCCGTGAGGTCCTGCGACTTGCCGAGCTGGCCCTTGGACCGGACCTCCTTCATCTTCCGGTCGGAGGCCTGCTCGGTCTTCTCCTCGGTGGAGTCGGCCATCAGCCCACCCCGCCCATGCGCTCGACGGCCTCGGCCGTGAGCACCGAGACGACGTGCGGCAGCGCGACGAGCACGGTCCCGACGAGCGCGAGCGTGAGGAAGATCTTCAGCGGGAAGCCCATCGCGAACGCGTTGAGCGCGGGGGCGACCCGGTTGACCAGGCCGAGCCCGGCGTCGGCCAGGAAGAGCACGACGACGATCGGCCCGGCGATCTGCAGCCCCGCCACGAACGACCCGGTGAGGGCCTCGACGAACGACGCCGCCGGGACGCCGGCCAGGCCGCCCACCGGGACGGCCTCGTAGGAGCGGGCGAGGCCGAGCACCATCAGCTGGTACGCGTCGGAGACGAACATGAGCACGACCGCGAGGAGCGCGAAGAGGCGCGTGAACTGCGACCCGTTGACGTTCGTCTGGGGGTCGTACGCCATGCCGAGCGAGAACCCGCCGAACAGGTCGAGGTGGGCGCCGGCGGCGGTGATCGCCGAGAAGACGACCATGACGAGCGTCCCGAGCATCGCCCCCGTGACCGCCTCGGCGACGAGGTGCGCGAGGAACGTCGCGGTGCCGGTCGCCTCGTACCCGGGGGCGGCACGACCGGAGACCACGAGCCCGAGCGACACCGCGAGGATCGCGCGGACCTGGCGCGGGATGGCGTGGTGCGAGAACGGCGGCGCGATGGTCATGAACGCGGCCATGCGGACGCCCGCGAGCATCGTCGCCTGGAGCCACGCGAGGTCGATCTCGAGCTGCACGGGACGTCAGCCCCCGTTCAGCAGCGACGGGATGAGGTCGAACATCTCGTGCGTGAACGTCACCATCTCGCCGATCATCCAGTTGCCGCACACGACGAGCGCGACGGCGACCGCGAGCGCCTTGGGGACGAACGAGAGCGTGATCTCCTGGATCTGCGTGACGGACTGCACGATCGAGATGGCGAGCCCCACGACGAGCGACGTGACGAGCACGGGGGCCGCGAGCTTGGCGGCGAGGACGAGCGCCTGCGTGGCGACGTCGAGGACGGCGGCGGTCTCCACGGTCAACCCATCCCGTACGAGCCGATGAGCGAGGTCGTGATGAGACCCCACCCGTCGACGAGGACGAAGAGCAGCAGCTTGAACGGCAGCGAGATCATCGTGGGCGGCAGCATCATCATGCCCATGCTCATGAGGGCCGCGGCGACGACGAGGTCGATGACGAGGAACGGCACGAAGACGACGAACCCGATGATGAACGCGGCGCGGAGCTCCGAGATGACGAACGCGGGGACGAGCGTCGTGAGCGGGACGTCGACGGGGGTCGCCGGGTTCTCGAGGTCGGCGGCGCGCGTCATGAGCGCGAGGTCCTCCTCGCGCGTGTGGGCGAGCATGAACTCCCGCAGCGGCACGGCGCCCGCGTCGAGCGCCTGGCTGAAGGTCGTGGTGCCGTCGAGGTAGGGCTGGACCGCGGCGTCGTTGATCTCGCCGAACACCGGCCACATGACGAACAGCGAGAGGAACAGCGCGAGCCCGGCGAGGACCATGTTGGGCGGCACCGTGGCGGTGCCCAGCGCGTTCCGGGTCAGGGCGAGGACGACGAAGATCTTGGTGAACGACGTCATCATGAGCAGCAGCGTCGGCGCGAGCGACAGCAGCGTGATGCCGACCAGCGTCACGAGGGACGACGACGGCTCGCCGTTCGGCCCGTTGATCTCCACCGAGAGCGTCGACCCGCCGTCCTGCGGGTCGACCGGCTGGGTGGGCGGGGCCGGGTCGGTCGGGTCGACGACCGCGGCGCCCGCGTGGGGCGCGAGCAGGACGGTCGCGACCGCGACGAGGAGCAGGACCGCCCCGACGAGCACCGCGACGCGCAGCGCGCGGCGCGACGGGAGGGCGCGGGTCACCGGGCACCTCCTCGCACGACCCGCGCGGCCTTGCGCCACGTGTCGGGCGCGAGGAAGGTGCGCAGGGCGCTCGTCGGCACGGGCGGCGCGACGACGACGGCGGTCCCGGGGGTCCCGACCCGAGGCCCCGAGACGGCCGGGGGCGCGGCGGCGGGCGCGCCGGTGGGCACGTCGGTGGGAACCGAGCCGCGCTCGCCGTTCCACGCCGGGGCGTCCCCGTTCGCGGGCGGCTGCGCGAGCCACAGCCGTGCCGCGGTGACGGCGTCGTCGAACGACGGCTCGTCCGAGGTCGGAGCACCGGGCGTCGCGTCCGCGGCGGTGACCGCGGTGACCGCGGTGGGCGGGACGTCGGACGGGACGGGTGTCGGGCCGTCGATGACGGTCACGGACGACTCCGTCACACCGAGGAGGTACCGCCGGCCCCCGGCCTCGAGCAGGACCGCGGCGCTCTTCTGCGACAGCCCCTGGCGCGCGACCACGGTCAGCTGCTCCTGGCGCCCGCGCGGCGCGGAGCGCGAGGTCTTGCTCGCGACGCGGTACGAGACCCACAGGAGCCCGAGCACGACCGCCAGCGAGAAGGCGACGCGCAGCACGGTGGTGACGTCCATGCCGGTCAGTCGTCCGCGTCGAGGATCTTGGTGATGCGCACCCCGTAGTCGCCGCCGTCGACGACCACGACCTCGCCCTTGGCGATCGTGCGCCCGTTGAGCTGCACGTCCGCCGGCGCCCCGGCGGACCGGTCGAGCTCGACGACGGCGCCCGGCTCGAGGCTGAGCACGTCCCGCACCGGCATCCGGGTGCGGCCCACGATCACGGAGAGGCGCATCTCGACGTTGGAGATGCGCGCGAGCCGCGCGCCGGTCACGGCCTCGTCGGGCAGGCTCTGGAGCGCGCGGCGCGTGCGCACGACGAACCAGCCCGCCGTCGGGCCGTCGTCCGTGGAGAGCTCGAACACGACGGACTCCGGGTCCTCGAAGAGCGCGGTCGCGTCGGCGACGCGCACCTCCCCGAGCACGCCGACGCCGGTGGTCGCCCCCGCGGCCTCCAGGGCGGGGCGCAGGACGTCGGTGACGTCGAGCGCCGCCTCCTGGGAGGCGTCGGCGAGCGCGTCCTGGTCGATGAGTGCGAGCGCGAGGTCGGTGCCGGAGTCCCCCACGTACGAGGCGACGACCGCCCGCGCGGCCTGCGGGCCGACGGGGGCGCCGCCGCGCAGGGCCGCGCGCAGCGGGGTGCTGGTCGGGACGAGCTCGACGAGCGCGTGGGCGGCGGCCGACGCGGCCTCGACGACGGACTGCTCGACCGGGGTGGCGGTGCTCATGGGTCAGTTCTCCTCGGTGGTGACGATGCGGCAGGCGAGGCGGGAGCCGGACGAGCCGACGGCGCCGCGGGCCAGGACGTGGCCGTCGACGATGACGTCGAGCGGGCGGGACTGGGCGTGGGGGACGTGCACGACGTCGCCGACGGCGAGGTCCAGCACCTCGGTCGGCGTCATGGACGCGCCGGTGAGCTCGACGGTGACGTCGACGAGCGAGCGCGCGACGTGCTGGCGCGTGCGCCGGGTCGCGTCGGCGGGGTCGTCCGCCGGGTTGGCCTCGCCGAGGTGCGGCAGCAGCGCGACCGACGGCACGGCGAGGGTCGCCCGGCACGCGCGCTCGCCGACGCGGAGGTCGAACTCGGCGACGATCATGAGCTCGGCGGTCGGGGCGGCCTGGGCGAACTGTGAGTTGTGCTGGATCGACGAGATCCGCAGCGGGTTCTCGAGGAGCCGGCCCATCGAGTGGCGCAGGTCGCGCAGCGTCTCGGTGAGCAGCGACGTCACGAGCGTGCGCTCGACGTCGGTGAACTTGCGGTCGACGACCGGGATGGACGGCCCGGCGCCGAGCATGTGGGCGATCCACGTGAGGGCGTCCGTGTGCGGGAACTGCAGGACGGCGCGCGGGCCGATCCCCTCGAGCTCGCACACGACGAACGTCGTCGTCACGGGCAGCTCGGCGACGTAGTCGTCGTAGGTGCGCATCGCGACCGCGGCGAGGTTGACCTGGCTCACGACCCGCACGCGGGCCGTGAGCTGCGTGCCCCACTGGCGCGCGAAGCTCTCGAACGCCATCTCGAGGATGCGGTGGTGCTCGCGGACGAGCGTCGTCGGGCGGCGGAAGTCGTAGACCTCGACCTTGCGGCTCGGTGCGGGCTGCTGGACCCGCTCGGGTGTCGTCGTGCTCACGACCGCTCCTATGCGGGCGCGCACGACGCGAGCCTGCGCGACGCCGCGCAGGCTCGACGGACCGCGTCACTCCCCCGGTGCGCCCGCCTCTCCCGCCGTCTCGGCGGCCCGCGCGAGAGCCCGCGCGTCCGCCTCCGCGGCCGGGACGTCCGCCGCGCTGAGCTGCCCCGACAGCACCTGCGGGATGAGCGCGCGCACGGCCTCCGGCGCGGACGAGAGCACCATGATGTCGACGCGGCGGTTCGTCGCGAGCGCCTCGGGGCTCGTGCCCTCGGCGAGCGGACGCGCCGACCCGAAGCCCACCGCGGCGATCCGGTGCTCGGCGAGGCCGTCCTGCTCGACGAGGTGGCGCAGCACGGCGGTGGCGCGCGACGAGGACAGCTCCCAGTTCGACGGGAAGACCGACGTCACGGTCGAGGTGTAGTCCGCGTTGCCCTCGATGCGGATCTCGTGCGCGGTCGGCGCGAGCGCCGGGCCCACGACGTCGAGCACCGCCCGCGCCTCCTGCGTGAGGTCCGCGCTCCCGGGCGAGAAGAACGTGTCCGCGGACACGAGCCGCACGGTCAGGCCGCGCTCGTCGATGTCGAACCGGACCGTGTCGGACCGCCCGTGCGCGGCGAGGTCGCGGGCCATCGCGTCGCGCAGCGCCGAGAGGTCCGACACCTCGTCGAGCGCGCGCTCGAGGTCCGTCTCGACGTCGACCGGCTCCTTGGCCGGGTTCTCGACGACCTCCTCGACGACCGCGGCGTCCTCGACGTTGCCGAAGCCCTCCGCGAGGGAGGACTTCAGCTCCTGGTACTTGCCCTGGTCGACCGAGCTGATGGCGAACAGGACGATGAACAGGCACATGAGGACGGTCACCATGTCCATGTACGACACCATCCAGCGGCCGGAGCCGCCCGTGTCGTGCCCGCCACCGCCGCCCCCGCCGCCGTGGCCGCCCCTGCGACGCCGCGCCATCAGGCGGCCTTGTCCTCGGGCAACGACCACTCGGGGACCATCGTCTTGAGCCGCTCGTCGATGACCCGGGCGCGCGAGCCCGCCTGGATCGACATGTAGCCCTCGAGGAGGACGTGGAGCCGCTCGATCTCGAGGTCGGACAGGCGCTTGAGCTTCGCGCCGATGGGCAGCCAGATGAAGTTGGCGGAGAGGATGCCCCACAGGGTCGCGATGAACGCCGCGGCGATCATGTGCCCGAGCTTCTCGGGCTCGGACAGGTTCTCCAGCACGTGGGTCAGCGAGACGACGGTGCCGACGATGCCGATCGTGGGGGCGTAGCCGCCGATCGCGTTGAAGAAGTCGTACGCGACGGCGTCCTCGCGGGCCTTGGTCTCGATCCGCTCCTCGAGCAGGGTGCGCAGCTGCTCGGCGTCCGAGCCGTCGGCGAGCGACTGCAGCGCGCTGCGCTGGAACGGATCGTCGGTCTTCTGGGACTCGGCCTCGAGGGCGAGCAGGCCGCCGTCGTTCTGGACGATCTCCGCGGCCCGGACGACCTCCTCGATGGCCTCCGCGGGACGGGGCGCCTTGCCCGTGAACGCGCGCGGCAGCGTCTTGAAGGCCCGGACCGAGTCCTTGAGCGTCCCCGACGCGACGGCGGCGAAGATGCTCGCCCCGAAGACGAGGATGATCGGTGCCGGGAGCAGGATCGAGGTGATCTGCGACCCCTCGAGGTACACCATCGCGATGAGCGAGCCGAACGCGACGAGGATGCCGATGATGGTTGCGGGGTCCATGGCCTACTTCGTCCTCGTGTCGGGCAGGGGTGCGAGGGCGACCGGGCGGTCGCCGGGGGCGGGGGCGTCGTCGTCGGGCGCGGACCGGACGACCTCGAGCGGCGCGCGCTCGGCGGGGGCGGGCAGGGAGCGCGCGAGCGCGAGCACGCGCGCCTTGTGCTCCTCGACGAGGCGGATCACGACCTCCATGGGCTCGGTCACGATGTAGCGCGAGCCGTCGATGAGCGTCACGCGCGTGTCCGGGTTGGTCTCGACGCGGGCCACCAGGTCCGCGTTGATCGCGATGCGCTCGGAGCTGAAGCGCGTGAGGACGATCACGGCTCTCCCTTCGGGTGGGACGGGTCCGGGTCAGGTGCGGACGGGTTCGGGACGGAGGTGCGGGTCGGAAGGCGGTGCGGGGTCCAGCGCGGGGTTCGGTGGGGTGCCTCCCGGTCGGGCCGGGAGGCACCCCACCGCGCCCGGGTCAGCGCTTGAGGTTGACGAGCTCGGTGAGCACCTCGTCGGACGTCGTGATCACGCGCGAGTTCGCCTGGAACCCGCGCTGCGACACGATGAGGTTGGTGAACTCCTGCGAGAGGTCGACGTTCGACATCTCGAGAGCGCCCGCGGTGATCGAGCCGAGGCCCGGGTCGCCCGCGGCGCCGACCAGCAGGTCGCCCGAGTACTGCGTCGCCGCGAAGAGCGAGTCGCCCGCCTTCTCGAGCCCGCCGGCGTTGGTGAACGTCGCGAGCGCGACCTGGCCGAGGACCTCGGTCCGGCCGTTCGAGTAGCGGCCGACGATCGAGCCGTCGCCGGAGACGGAGTACGACGTGAGCGACCCGGCGGCCCCGCCGTCCTTGCTCGCGACGGCGACGTTGGACAGCCCCGCGTACGAGGTGAGCGCGTCGAGACCGACCGTCACGCCGCCGACGGCGAGGGACCCGCCGCCGGTCAGGGCGCCGCCGGTGAACGTCAGGGCCTGCGGGCCGGCGAGCGTGGCGCCGGTCGCGCCGTCCCGGGCGCTCACGGACCAGCCGCCGCCCGCGGCCGTGAAGACGAGCGAGAGTTTGCTGGCCCGGCCCGCCGCGTCGAAGACCTCGACGTCGCGCACGAGCTCGGTGCCGTCCGCTGCGTCCGAGGGCAGGTTGCCCCCGAACGTCACGCCCGTGGTCGCGCGGGGCGGGATGACGTCCCCGACGGGGATCGTGAGGTTGCCGAGCGGGCTGCTCGTGTTCACCACGCCGTCGGTGGCGGTCCAGCCCTGGACGAGGTCGCCGCTCGCGTTGACGAGCCGGCCCGCGCCGTCGAACGTGAACCCGCCGTTGCGCGTGTAGTACGCCTGGCCACCCCGCTCGACGACGAAGAACCCGTCGCCGTCGATCATGAGGTCGGTCGGGACGCCCGTGGTCTGCGCGGCGCCCTGCGTGAACTGCGTCGTGATGGCGGCCGTCGTGACGCCGAGGCCGATCTGCGCGGGGTTCGCGCCGCCGACCTGCTGGTCCGGCGCGACACCCGCCGCGACGAGCTGGGACAGCGTGTCCTGGAACTGGGTGCGCGAGGACTTGAAGCCCGTCGTGTTGACGTTCGCGATGTTGTTGCCCGTGACGTCCAGCATGTTCTGGTGGGCGCGCAGGCCGGAGATTCCGGTGTTGAGGGAGCGGAGCACGAGAGTCCTTTCGGGTCAGGCGGCGGAGCTGCCGTGGTCGTCGGTGGCGCCGTCCGTGGCTGCCGGGGTCCCGGTGGCATCCGTGCTGACCGAGGAGGTGACGGCGGAGACGTGGTCGAGGTCGACCGTCACCCCGCCGATCGTCACGGTGGGTACCGCGTCGCGGTACGACACCGCGGTGGCGGTGCCCGTGTGCTCGACGCCGTCGGCGTCGAGGTAGGAGACCTTGTTGCCCAGGAGGTCGGCGGCCGACTGACGCATCTGGAGCGCGAACGACTCCTCGACGAGCCCGCTCATCCGCGTGAGCGCCTCCATCATGGCGAGCGACGTCGTCTGCGAGACGATCTCGCCCGTGTCCATGGAGCTGGACGGGTCCTGGTTGCGCAGCTGGGTCACGAGGAGCCCGAGGAAGAGCTCGCTGTCGTACTCCTGCTTGGGCGCGCGCACGCTCTTCGTGGCATACATCGATGCCGGCGCCGGCGCGCTCACGGGTTCGACGGGCACGTGGTTCCTCTCCTCAGACGAGGACGTCGAGGCGCCGGGCGGCGCCGTACGTCCTGCCGACCACTGTCGGCTCGGTCTCGGGCTCGGTGGCCCCTCGGTGCGGGCGGCCCGGGCCGTGGTCGCGCGCGCCGGGCTCCTGCGGGTCGCGACGTGCGCCGGACCCGTCGGCGGTGGCACCGCGGCCGTCCCGACCGTCCCCGGCCGCGGCCGGTGTTCCCGCGTCCGCGACGGTGACCGACGACGCCCCGCCCGCGATGCCCGCGAGGTCGCGCCGCAGGTCGGCGACGATGGCGCGCAGCGCCTCGCGGCCCGTGTCGTGCGGCGCGTAGAGCTCGATGCGCAGGTCACCGCCCGCGACGTGCGCGCGGACCGTCACGGGCCCGAGGTTCTCGGGCGTCACGGAGAGCGTGAGCACGTGGTCGCCGTCGCCCGCCTCGGCGAGCCGGACGACGGGCCCGGTGACCTGGGCGTGCAGCGGCTGTGCCGGGTGCGACGCCGCCGCCGGCGCGGTCACCGCGGGCGTGCCCGCGGCCTGCGGGGCGGCGGGGGCCGCGACGGGGGCGGCGGCGAAGAGCTCCGCGGAGGCCCGCGGCGCTCCGTCCGGCGCGAGGGCCGTGCCCTCCGGGCCGGTCGCGGCCGGGGCCGTCACGCCGTCCGCCTCCCCCGGCGCAAGAGCGACGCCGCTGGCCCCGGGACCGGTCGGCGCACCCGGCGCGGCGGAGACCGGCGCCCCCGGTGTGGCGGGGACCGGGCCCGGCGGCGGGGTCGTGCTCGTCCCGGCCCCGGGCCCGGCGCTCCCCGGGGATCCGGCCGTGGCGACGGCCTCTCCGGCAGCACCGCTCGCCCGCGTCGCGGCCGGCACGGTCGCCGGGCCGTCCACCGTCGCCGTCGCGTCGAACGACCACGGCGCACCGGTCGGCGTCCAGGCCTCGCCAGGCCCGGCCGCCGAGGCTGCACCGACCGCCGAGGCTGTACCGGCCGCCAAGGCTGTGCCGGGTGCGCCCGGGCGGTCGCCCGTGGCCGGGGCGGGCGCGTCCGGCGCCGCCGCGGCGTCGTCCGACGGCGCCGCGCCCGCCGGGCCGTGCGCGTCGCCGGCCGCCGCGTCCTCCGCGACGGCGGCAGCTGCCGCGCCGTCCGGCGTGGCGGTGCCGGCGAGCGAGCCGTCGAGACCGACGGGCGTCGTGTCGAGGAGCACCGGCAGGCCCGGCAGGCCGACGGGCACGGACGGCCCGGCGGGCTGGTCGTCCGCGGCGGCGGTGCGGTCCGCCGAGGAGTCGGCGCCGGGGGTCCCGGTGGCCGCGGGCCCGTCGGTCGAGGACCCGTCGGTCGAGGGCCCGGCGGTCGTGGTGCTGTCGGTCGAGGGCCCGGCGGCGGTCGTGCCGTCGTCGACGGCCCGATCGGCAGGGGTGCCGCCGCGAGGCCGCGCGGGCTCCTGGCGGCCGCGGGCCGCCTCGCCGAGCGCGGCGTCGAAGCTGCGGCCGAACGCGTCGGCCGACGCTCCGGACGCCGCCCGGGGCCGCGCCGTCGTGGCCGGTGCCGGAGCCGCGACCAGGGCGTTCGTGGTCAGGGTCATCGTGGTCCTCCTCAGCCGATCACGCGGCGGATGGTCGTCACGGAGGCGTCGCTGACGTCCGTGATCTCGACGGTGCGGCCGGGCTTGGGCGCGTGGATCATCTGCCCGTCGCCCAGGTAGATGCCGATGTGCTTGCCCCCGCGCTGCACCACGAGGTCGCCGGGTCGCGCCTCGGCGAGCGAGCCGACCTCGGCCCCCTGGCGCATCTGGTCGCGCGCGACGCGCGGCAGGTCGACGCCGTGCGCGGAGTACACGAGCTGGACGAGGCCCGAGCAGTCGAGGCCGCCCTCGCCGAGGCTCTCGCCGCCCCACACGTACGGCACGCCGAGGTACTGGCGCGCCGTCTCGACGACCGACCGTCCCGCCCCGCCGTCGGTCGCGCCGTCCGGCGCGGTCGCCGGGCCGACCGGCGCCGCGGGCGCCGCCGGCACGACGGCCGCCCCCGCCGCGGCGCCCGGCGACGCCCCCGCCCCGAACAGCGCGCTGCGCGCGAGCTCGTCGGCGCCCGTCGCCCCGGACAGCGTGCCGAGCAGGCGCCCGACCACGTCCGAGCCGGTGCCCGCCGCGCCCGTCGTCGGCAGCGCCGCGAGCGCCGAGAGCGCCGACGCGAAGTCGGTCGCGCTCGTGGACGGTGCCGCCGTCGACCGGCCGGGGGCGGTCACGACGTCGTGCAGCGCCACGATCTCCGTGCGGATCTCGCCCACGCGGGCGAGCGCCTGGGTCATGCTCACGTCGTCGACCCCCCGGCCGTCGTGCGCCGCGCGGCCGAGGCGATCTCGTCGAGCGCGGCCTGGTCGGCGCGCCCTTCCGCGCGGGCCGTCTCGGCGTCGTGCCGCTCCTCGAGCTTCTCGAGGCCCAGCGCGGCGGCGCGGGCGCGCGCGAGCTCGGCGCGCGCCTCGTCCACGGCGTGCGCGCGCACGCGCTCCTCGGACTCGAGCACGGAGAACAGCGCGCTCGCCGCGGCGCGCGAGGCCGCGAGACCGGACAGGGCCGCGCTCGTCGTCGGGCGCTCGGGCGAGGCGTCGAGGTAGGCGGCGAGACCGCCCGTCTCCTCCACGGTGCGCGCGAGGTCCGCGTGCGCTCCCGCGAGCGCCGCCTTGGCGCCGTCCTCCTCGAGGCGGCGCAGGCGCAGCACGCCCGCGAGCCGGAACTTCCCCGCCATCAGTCCTCCCCTCCGGCCAGCACCTGGGTGAGCCGCGTGAGGCGCGCCCACGACTCCTCGGCCGGCGTCCTGTCGGTCATGACCTGCTGCAGGAAGGCGTCGATCGCCCCCTGGTGCTCGAGGCTCGCGTCGACGAGGGGGTCGGTGCCCTTCTTGTACGCCCCGATGTCGAGGATGTCCTGGGCCTTGCGGCGCGCCGCGAGGACCCGGCGCAGCGTCAGCGCGACCGACCGCTGCTCGGGCGTGGTCACGCGCGACGCGACGCGCGAGACCGACGCGAGCGCGTCGACCGCCGGGTAGTGGCCCGAGACGGCGATGGACCGGTCGAGCACCACGTGCCCGTCGAGGATCGAGCGCGCCTGGTCGGCGATCGGCTCGTTGTGGTCGTCGCCGTCGACGAGGACGGTGTAGATCCCGGTGACGGAGCCCGTCGCCGCGGTGCCCGCGCGCTCGAGCAGGTTCCCCATGAGGGAGAACGTCGACGGCGGGTAGCCGCGGGTCGCGGGGGGCTCCCCCACGGACAGCCCGATCTCGCGCTGCGCCATGGACACGCGCGTGAGGGAGTCCATCATGAGGACGACGTGCGACCCGGCCTCCCGGAACGACTCGGCGATCCGGGTCGCCGTGAAGGCTGCGCGCCGGCGCATCATCGCGGGCTCGTCGGACGTCGCGACGACGACGACCGACCGGGCCAGGCCCTCGGGGCCGAGGTCGTCCTCGAGGAACTCGCGCACCTCGCGCCCGCGCTCGCCGACGAGCGCGATGACCGACACCTCGGCGTCGGTCCCGCGCGCGACCATCGACAGCAGCGACGACTTGCCGACGCCCGAGCCGGCGAACAGCCCGATGCGCTGCCCCCGGCCGAGCGTGGTGAGCGTGTCGAGGACCCGCACGCCGGTCTGGAGCGGCGTGTCGATGCGCGCCCGCTCCATCGCGGCGGGCGCGTCCGCGTCCACGGGCACGCGGGGCGCGCGCCCGAGCGGGCCGCGCCCGTCCACGGGGCGGCCGAGCGCGTCGACCACGCGGCCGAACAGCCCGCGCCCGGTCGGGACGAGGACCCCGGTGCCGCGCGTGCGCACCGGGTCGCCCGCGCGGACACCGGAGAGCCGGCCGAGCGGCATGCAGCGCGCCCTGCCCTCGGCGGTCGCGACGACCTCCGCGTCGAGGGGGTGCGGGCCGTCGCCGACGTGGACGAGGTCGCCGATGCCGCAGCTCAGGCCCGCGACCTCGAGGCTCAGCCCGACGGCCGACGTCACGACGCCGACCCGCTCGGGCCGCGCCACCGCGACGAGGGAGTCGAGCGCGGGCGGGCGGGAGTGCGGGCGGGACGCGCCCGCCGCGGTGCGCGTGCTCGGGGCGGCCGAGCCGACCGGGGCCGTCACGACGACCCTCCGGACGCGCCGGGCCCGGCGTCGGGCGTGAGGTCGGGCCCGACGTCGAGCAGCGCCAGCTCGGCCCGCGCCCGGTCGACGGCGGCGCGCACGCGCGCGTCGAGGAAGCCGTGCTCGAGCTCCGCGACGGCGTCGCCGCGGTCGAGCGACGCGTCCGCGACGAGGCGGACGTCGTCGACCCCGGCCTCGGTCAGCAGGCGCACGTCGTCGGGGTGCAGCCGGACGGCGACGACCGCGCCGTCGGCGACGGCCGTCGCGCGCGCGAGGGCCGCGCGGGCGGCCCCCGGCCGGTCGGTGAGCTCGTACCCGAGGACGGACCCCGCGAGGTCGAGCGCGCCCCGGACCGTGGCGTCCTGCGCCGCGGCGACGACGGGGACCGTCCGCTCGCCGAGCGCCCGGGCGGCCTCGCGCAGGACGGCGACCGCGCGCGCGGTCCGCTCGTCGCGCTCGGCGGTGCGCCGCGCGTGGTCCGCCTCGAGCGCGGCGCGCAGGCGCTCCGCCTCGTCGCGGGCCGCGCGGGCCCCGGCCGCGTAGCCGGCGGCGTACCCGCGGGCCGACGCCGCCGCCTCGACCTCCGCGACGCGGTCGCTGCGCAGGACCGGCACGGCCCGCGGCACGAAGGAGGCGTCAGTAGACAAGCTCGTCCCCGTCCGTGCGGTGGATCGTGATCTTCTCGTCGGCCTCGAGGTTGCGGACGACGCGGACGATCTCCGCGCGCGCCTCCTCGACCTGGCTGATGCGCACCCCGCCCAGCCCGGCGACCTCCTCCTCCAGCAGCGCCCGGTTGCGCTCGGAGATGTTCTTCGTGATCGTCTCGACGACCTTGGCGGTCGTGCCCTTCATCGCGAGCGCGAGCACCGACATCTCGACGCCGCGCAGGATGATCTGCACGTCGCGCGCCTCGAACGAGGCGATGTCCTCGAAGGTCAGCATGCGCGAGCGGACCTCCTCGGCGAGCTGCGGGTCGCGGGCCTCGAGCCCTTCGAGGACCGCCTTCTCCGTGGCGCCGTCGGAGCGGTTGATGATGTCGACGAGCGGCTGGACGCCGCCGAGGATCTCGACCGGCTGACGCGGGGTGATGCTCGCGCCCATGCGGGTGCGGAACTGCTCCGACACGATCTTCACCGCGTCCGGCGACGCGGTGCCCATGGTCGCGAGCGCCTGCGCGACGTCCGTGCGGTAGTCGTCGGCCAGCTTGGCGAGCACCGCGGACGCGACGCCCGAGCTGAGGTGCGCGAGGACGAGGGCGACGGTCTGCGGGTGCTCGCCGTCGAGCAGGGACACGATCTGTCCCGGCTCGGTGCCGTCGAGGTACTCGAACGCCTTGCCCTGCATGCTCGCGACGAGGCGCTCGACCACGTCGGCCGCCCGGTCGGCGCCCATCGACGCCTCGAGCAGCCCGACGGCGAAGTCCTTGCCCCCGCGCGGGCGCGGCGTGCCGGACAGCGCCATGTCGTAGAACTCGTCGAGGGCCGCGACCGCCAGCTCCTCGTCCACCACCTGGGTGCGCATGATCTCGGCGGCGACCTCGGAGGCCTCCTCCTCGGAGAGCAGCGACAGGACCGTCGCCGCCCGCTCCTGGCTGAGCTGCATGAGCACCAGGGCGACCTTCTGCACCCCGCTCATCGCGGCGACCTTGCGCGCGGCCTCGGTCGCGAGCGCCGCGGCGGCGGGGTCGAGGGCGGCCGCCAGGCCGGCGGCGCCGGTGCCCGCGGGCGCCGTCTCCGGCGGTGCCGTCGTGACGCTCATCGCTGCGCCCCCGCCCGGTCCTCGGCGAGCAGCACCCGCAGGTACTCGGCCGTCTTGTCGGGGTCGGTCGCCGCGAGCGCGTCGATCTCGGCCCGACGCTGGTCGAGGCTCGTGAACCGCGGGGTCGGCGGCTGGATCTCCGGCCGCTCGGGCACGGGCTCGAGCTCGCCCTGACCGCCGCCGGACAGGAGCGCCGGGTGCTCGTCGTCGCGGTCGAGCTCGTGCAGGGTCGTCATGCGGAGGTCCTCGAGGTCGACCGTCTCGCGCCGCTCGCGGCGGCGACGGGCGCGCCGCACGGCCACGAGCACGATCACCAGGGCGATGAGCACCCCGGCGACGACCGCCGCGGTGCGCAGCATCTGCGCCCGGCTCTCGGCGGCGGCCGCCTCCTCCGCCGCGGCGAGCGCGGCCTGGGCCGACTCCGCGGCGCCCGTGTCGAACGGCAGCACCGCGACCTCGACGGTGTCCCCGCGCTCGGCGTCGATCCCGGCGGCGGCGGAGACCATCGCGGTGATGGCGGCCGTGTCCATCCCCCGGGCCACCTCGGCGTCGAGCGCGACCGACACGGCCTGCCGGGTCAGCGCGCCGGCGGGCGTCGTCGTGGTCTCGGTGACCTTGTCGATCGCGTTGTTGCGCGTGGCGTCCTCGGACGTGTAGCTGCTGTCCGCGCCGGCGCCGCCCGGGACGGCGATGTTGTCCGGCCCGAGCACCCCCGCCGTACCCCCGGCCCCGCCGGTGTACTCCTCGGTCGTCGTGGACTCGTTGAGGACCGGGCCGCCCTCCGGGGTGCGGAACGTCTCCTCGAGCCGCTCGGAGCTCGCCACGTCCATCTGGGCGGTGACGGCGACGGTCGAGTTCCCCGCGCCGACGACACGGTCGAGCATCGCCTGCACCTGCCCGGAGACCTTCTCCTCGTACTGCCCGGCCTGCTCGCCCGACGACCGCGCCCCGACGCCGACCTCGGAGAGCACCTCGCCCTGCGCGTCGACGACTGCGACGTCGGTGGGCGCCATGCCGTCGATCGACGCCGAGACGAGGTGGACCATCGCCTCGACCTGCTCGGTCGTGAGCTTCTGGCCCCGGGCGGGAGCGACGAACACCGACGCGGTCGGGGTGCCCTGCTCGGCCGCGAAGACCGTCTCCTCGGGGATCGCGAGCTGGACGGTCGCCGTCTCGACGCCGTCCATCGCGGAGAGGGTGCGGGCGAGCTCGCCCTCGAGCGCGCGCTTGTACGTCACGTCCTGCTGGAACTCGCTCGACGTGACGCCCATCTCGTCGAGCAGCGAGTAGCCGCCCGTCGACTCGTCGGCGGGCAGGCCGGCCGTCGCGGCCGCGAGCCGCTGCTCGTAGACCCGTTCCTCGGGGACGAGCACCGTGCCGCCGCCGTCGGTCAGCTCGTAGGGCACGCCCTGCGACCGGAGCTGGTCGACGATCGCGGCGGCGTCCGCGCTCGACATGCCGGAGAACAGGGGCGTGTAGCTGGGGCGCGACGCCCACGACACGAGCGCGACGATCCCGACCACGAGGATCGCGAGGGCGAGCAGCGCGAGCGTGCGCTGGGCGATGGTGAAGTCGCGGACGGCGCCGAACGCGCGGCCGAACGTCGACCTGATCTTCTCGGGCATCGTCAGGCCTGCATCCTCATGATCTCGTTGAACGCGTCGACCGCCTTGTTGCGCACGGCGGCGACGAGCTCGAGGGTCGTCTGGGCACGGGTGGAGGCGATGGTCGCCTGGTGGACGCTCTCGAGGTCGCCCGTGACGGCGGCGATCGCCAGCTCGTTCGCGGCGCCCTGGAGCTGCTGCGTGCTGTCGACCGCGCCGCCCAGCACGTCGGCGAAGGCGCTCGCGCCCGCGGCACCGGTCGACCCGGTCGCGGCGGCGGCGGTCGCGGAGAGGCTCTCGACGCCGGTGAGGTACCCGGTGCCGGTCGTGGCCTCGACGGAGGGGATGGGCATGAGGATCACTTCCCGATCTGGAGTGCTGCTTCGTAGGCCGTCTTGGCGCGGTCGATCACGGCGGCGTTCGCCTGGTAGCCGCGCTGGGCGAGGATGAGGCTCCCCATCTGCTCGGACATGTCGATGTCCGGGTAGCGCACGTAGCCGTCCTCGTCCGCGAGCGGGTGGTCCGGCTCGTACGTGAGCCGACCCTCCGCGCTCCCCCACGCCGCCCCGGCGACGTACGCGCCGGGGTTCTTCTCGCCGCCCTCGGTGGCGAGGACGTAGCGGGCGCGGAACGCCGCGTCGTCGGTCGACGTGACGGTGTTGACGTTGGCGAGGTTGTCCGCGACGGCGTCGAGCCACTTGCGGTGCAGGGTGAGGCCGGTGCCGGCGATGCCGAGAGCGTCGTAGGTCATGTCAGGCCGTCCGCATCGCCGCGCGCAGGGCGGCGGCCTCGCCGCCGACGGCCTGGGTCGCGAACTGGTAGCGCAGGACGGTGTCGACGTTCGAGACGGTCTCGGTGTCGAGGTTGACGTTCGAGCCGTCGAGCCGGGTCGGCTCGAGCGAGCGGTCGACGGTGAAGGCGGTGCGCCGGGCGTCGCCGTCGGCGACGGAGGCCGCCAGCGCCTCCTCGAACTGCACGCGCTTCGCGGTGTAGCCCGGGGTGTTGATGTTGGCGACGTTCTCGGCGATGGCGCTCTGCCGGGCGGACAGCCCGTCCAGCGCGCTCTGGATCGCTACGGAGGTGACGGAGTCGAACACGGTCGCGGATTCCCCACGTCGTCGGTGTCGGCCGTCCGATGGCCTGCGGGGGGAGCGGTCCGTGCTCACCCTGAGCTGCCGACGACCGAGGGGCCGCCGTGCGTCGTGCGCGCGCAGCGGGGACGCGTGCTGCGCGGTCGGTCGTGTGCTCACCCGACCCCTATGCAGGGTCGCGACGTGTGAGCCGCACTCGCCCGGGAGCGCCGCCGGGCCGGAGGTGTCGCGAGGGTCAGGCGCTCACGTCGAGGTACGCCGCCGCGGTCGAGTCGTGCGCGCGGGGCACGCACGTCAGGGCACGGGAGTGCCGCCGGTTCTCCACGATGGCGGCGTGCAGGCGGTCCACCACGTCGGCCTGGCGGACCAGGACCTCGAGCGCGCGGTCCACGAGCTCGGCCGGGAGCCGCCCCAGCCCGGTCGGAGGGGTCCACGCGGCCAGGTGGGCGACGGCCGTCTCGCCGGCGTGCTCGCCCGCGACCGACGCCATCGCGTCGAGCTCGTCGAGGGCACGGGCCCAGGCCGTGAGCGTGCCCGCGCGGTCAGGCGACACCGGTCGCTCCACCGCCGTGCGCCGCGGCGCTCCCGTGCCCGGCGGGCAGCACCTCCGCGGCCTGGCGCCACGTCTCCTGGAGCGGCACGACGATCTCGAGGACCTCGTGCGTGCGCCCGATGTCGCGGTGGACGTTCGCGGCGACCAGCGCCTCGTGGACGTAGACGTAGAGGGCCATGAGGTCCTCGGCACCGTCCCAGACCGTGGTGTCGAGCGAGCCCATGAGCTCGGCCACGATCGCCTGCGCGTGCAGGAGCTGCTCGGACGCGGCGGCCCACCGCTCCTCGCCCTGCGCGGCCTCGGCCCGGCGCAGGTCGAGCACGAGACGGTCGTAGAGCAGCGTCAGCAGGCGCGCGGGGGACGCGGTGAGGATGGCGTCGCGCCCGTAGGCGCTCCGGGCGAGGTGGGTCACGGCGGTTCCTTCGCGGGAGGTGCGGCTCAGCGCTTCGAGGACGAGGAGGGCATGAGGGTCGCGAGCTGGCCCGTCAGCCACTGCTGCTGCGAGTCGAGCTTGGCGAGCTGGACCTCCATGACGGTGTACTGCGCGGTGAGGCGCTTGAAGCGCTGCTCGAGCCGCTGGTCCCACCGGGCGATCTGGTCGTCCAGGCGGGTGGCCTGGGTCTCGCGGTTCTTCACCGACGTCGTGAGGAGGCCGTCGTACTTGTCGGAGAGCATCTCGGAGGCCTTCTGGACGCGCGTCGCGACCTGCGTGAACGTGCTCATCGTCGTGTCGGGGTCGGCGGCGAGGGCCGCCGAGAGCTTCTCGGCGTCGAACGTGACCTCGCCGTAGCGCGTGATCTCGATGCCGATCGACGACAGGGACGCCCCGTCCACCGGGTCCGTGACGGCGCCGAGCAGCGACTGGCGCGCGTTGCGCACGATGGACTCGCCGGCGAGCGTCGCGCCGGAGGTCGAGCCGTCGGACCCGATGGTCACCTTGGTCTGCGTCCCGATGCGCGCGAGGATCGCGCTCACGGCGTCGACGAGGCTGCGGACCTTGTTCGCGCGCGCCTCGGGGTCCTCGCCGACGGTGACGGTCACGGGGTCGGCGGACGCCTTCGAGACGGTGACGTCGATGCCGGGGAGGAGGTCGGTGAACGTGCTCGACGCCGAGGTGACGGTCTGCTCGGCGGCGGTGCCGGCCCAGAGGCGCACCACGGAGTCGGCGGCCGCCGTGACGGTGGCCGCGCCGGGAGCGGCGAGCAGGTTTGTCGCGGTGCCGGCGTCCACCTCGGCGGCGATCCCGGCGTGGAACGAGAACGCGCCCGAGGCGCCCGTCGCGGCGCCCGTGAGCTGGAGGCGGTAGAGCTTCTCCCCCGTCGCGGCGTCGGTGCCCGCGCCGACCTTGACCGCGGTGACGCCCGCGTCGGCGCGGTTGATCGCCGCGACGACGTCGTCGAGCGACGTGGAGGCCGCGGTCAGCTCGGTGTGCTCGCCCGCGGCGTCCGTGAGGGTGAAGCGCGTGGTGGGAGCCGTCGTGAGGGTCGCGGTGACCGACTTCTGCGCGGTGGCGACGGCGTCGACGACGACGTCGATGCTCCCCGGGGAGGCGCCGGCGCGGGCGGCGACCGAGACCGCGTCGGACGAGCCCTTCGCGGTGAAGAGCGCGAGCGCGTCGCCGGCGGTGAGCTCCTTGGCGAGCTTCGCGAGCGCGGCCACGCGCGTGTTGAGGTCCTGGAGCGCGGTGATCTCGGAGCGCTCGGCCTTGACCTTGGCCTGGAGCTGCTGCTGCGGGATCGACTCGACGGCGATGAGCTGCTTGACGAGGTCTGCCGTGTTGAGACCGCTCGACAGCCCGGTGAAGGAGATGCCCACGCGGATCACCTCCAGGTGTGGGACGGGGGACGTGCTGGGGACGTGGTGCGGAGAAGACCCGGCGGACGGCGCGGAGGGCGGTCCGTGCCGCCCGCCGGGTGGCCGTCAGGGTCAGCCGAGGAGCTGGAGGACTCCCGAGCTGGCCTGGTTCGCCTGGGCCAGCATCGCGGTGCCGGCCTGGGACAGGATGTTGGTGCGCGAGTAGTTCATCATCTCCTTGGCCATGTCGACGTCGCGGATGCGCGACTCGGCGGAGGTCAGGTTCTCCGTCGCGACGTTGATGTTGGAGATGGCGTACTCCAGGCGGTTCTGCGTCGCACCCAGGCCCGAGCGAGCCGTCGACACGGCCTTGAGCGCCGTGTCGATCGTCTCGATCGCGGCCTGCGCGTTCGCCGCCGTGTCCACCGTGAGGGAGCTGCCGCCCGCGGCGGCGTACACGCCCGCCTCGATGACCGTCTGGAGGTCGTTGGTGGTGAGGTCGATGGTGATGGTGTTGCCGTCACCGGTGCCCTCGGCGCCCACCTGGACCGTGAGGTCGGTCGCGCTGGCCTTGAGCAGGTCGATGCCGTTGAAGTTCGTCGAGTCGACGATCCGGTCGAGCTCGTCCGCGAGCTCGTCGAGCTCCGACTTGATCGCGGTGCGCGCGTCGGCGTTGTTCGTATCGTTCGCCGCCTGCACCGACAGGTCGCGCATGCGCTGCAGGATCGACTGCGCCTCACCCAGCGCACCTTCCGCCGTCTGCACGACGCTGATGCCGTCCTGCGCGTTGCGCGCCGCGACGCTGTAACCGTTCACCTGGGCCTTGAGACCCTCGGCGATCGACAGACCCGCGGCGTCGTCCGCCGCACGGTTGATCCGCAGACCCGACGACAGCTTCTCCAGCGACTTGCTCTGGCTGCTCTGGGTGCTCGTGAGGTTCCGGTACGTGTTGAGTGCCGAGACGTTCGTGTTGACGCTGAAGCCCATGATGAGTCCTCCGTGAGACGGGCGAGTGGATGATCCCCCAGCCCATCCGTGGGCCGGTCACCGAGCACTCTCGGCACCCACCGCCACGTCGTGGGGGCGACTTTCGACGAGTTCCCCGTCCCGTCGGGGGGCGCCCGCGGTGCGCACAGCACGACGGCGCCGCACCGGGTGCTCCGGTGCGACGCCGTCGGTGGGGACGGCCGCGCGGGACCGGCCGCGCGGCCGTCAGGATCAGCCGAGGAGCTGGAGGACTCCCGAGCTGGCCTGGTTCGCCTGGGCCAGCATCGCGGTGCCGGCCTGGGACAGGATGTTGGTGCGCGAGTAGTTCATCATCTCCTTGGCCATGTCGACGTCGCGGATGCGCGACTCGGCGGAGGTGAGGTTCTCCGTCGCGACGTTGATGTTGGAGATGGCGTACTCCAGGCGGTTCTGCGTCGCACCCAGGCCCGAGCGAGCCGTCGACACGGCCTTGAGCGCCGTGTCGATCGTCTCGATCGCGGCCTGCGCACCGGCGGCGGTCGCGACGTTGAGCGACGTCCCGCCGTTGGTGGCGTCGTAGACGCCGGCCTCGATGATGCCCTGCAGGTCGTTGGTGGTGAGGTCGATCGAGATGGTGTTGCCACCGCCGGCACCCTCGGCGCCGACCTGGACCGTGAGGTCCGTCGCCGTCGACTTGAGCAGGTCGATGCCGTTGAAGTTCGTCGAGTCGACGATCCGGTCGAGCTCGTCCGCGAGCTCGCCCAGCTCCGAGCTGATGGCGGTGCGCGCGTCGGCGTTGTTCGTGTCGTTCGCCGCCTGCACCGACAGGTCGCGCATGCGCTGCAGGATCGACTGCGCCTCACCCAGCGCACCTTCCGCCGTCTGCACGACGCTGATGCCGTCCTGCGCGTTGCGCGCCGCGACGCTGTAACCGTTCACCTGGGCCTTGAGACCCTCGGCGATCGACAGACCCGCGGCGTCGTCCGCCGCACGGTTGATCCGCAGACCCGACGACAGCTTCTCCAGCGACTTGCTCTGGCTGTTCTGGGTGCTCGTGAGGTTCCGGTACGTGTTGAGTGCCGAGACGTTCGTGTTGACGCTGAAGCCCATGATGAGTCCTCCGTGAGACGGGCGAGTGGATGATCCCCCAGCCCATCCGTGGGCCGGTCACCGAGCACTCTCGGCACCCACCGCCACGTCGTGGCCAGTGACCTGCGTCACTTTTCGGGAGCTCAGGAGCCTCAGCCCAGGAGCTGCAGCACCGACGACGGCGCCTGGTTGGCCTGGGCGAGCATCGCCGTCCCCGCCTGCGCCAGCACGTTCAGGCGCGCGCCGTCGCGCAGCTCCTGGGCGAGGTCGGCGTCCCGGATCCGCGACTCCGCCGCGCGCAGGTTCTCCCCCGTGCTGCCGGCGACGCGCGCCGCGTGGTCGAGCCGGTTGATCGTCGCGCCCATGCGCGAGCGCTCCTCCGAGACGCGCGAGATCGCGCGGTCGATCGCCTCGACCGCCGCACGCGAGGTCATGTGCGCGAGCTCGGGGTACCCCGCGCCGGTCAGGCTCACGCGCAGGTCGCCGTCGCCCGCGACGAGCACCGACGACACCGCCCACGTCACCCGCGGGAGCTGGACGGCGATCGTCGAGGCGGCGTCCCCCTCGGCACCGACCTGGAAGGTCACCGTCGGCTCGCTCGCGAGGAGGAGCTGGTCGGCGAAGGCCGACTCGTTGTGGGTCCGGCTCACCTCGCGCGCGAGCGCCGACAGCTCGTCCTCCATCGCGGCGCGCGCGTCCGGCCCGTTCGTGTCGTTCGCGGCCTGGAGCGCGAGCTCGCGCATGCGCTGGAGCATGCCCTGGATGCCGCCGAGCGCGCCGTCCGCCGTCTGGAGCATGGCGACCGCGTCCGCCGCGTTGCGCTGCGCGACGGCGCTGCCGTTCGCCTGGGCCCGCAGGCCCTCCGCCGTCGTCAGGCCCGCGGAGTCGTCCGCGGCGGTGGTGATCCGCAGGCCGGACGCGAGCCGCTCCGCCGACGCGCCCTGCTCGCGCTGCGTCGTCGCGAGGCGGCGGTACGTCGTCGTCGCCGCCACGTTCGTCACGATCGAGAGACCCATGCGTGCGCTCCTGTCCCGCGCGGCCCCGGGCGGGCCGGCTCGTCCGGTACCGGCCCGTCACCTCGACCGGCCTGCTCCTGGGGACTGTCGGACGCCGCGGCCCGACCGTGGCCGACGTCGGCCGACACCGGTCGACGCCGTCGCGCCCCGGGTCACGACGCCGCGGGCACCGCCCAGGCGGAGCGCTGCGTGGCACCGCCCGCGACGCGCTCGCCCATCGCGGCGAGGTACTCCCGCCGGCGGGCCGTGAGCGGCGCGGCCGGGCCCTTCGCCTCGCGGCCCGAGTAGTGGGCCTCGAGCCCCTCGCGGAGCAGGCGGACCGCCTCGATCCGCGCATGCGAGACGGTCGAGTGGCTGATCCCCAGCTCGGCGGCGAGGTCGCCGACGCTGCGCCCCGCGAAGTACACCTGCTCGACGACGTGCCGCAGCTGGTCCGGCAGCGCCGCCACCGCCTCGCGCACCACGTGCCGTTCCTCGACGGACAGGACCTGCTCCTCCGGGGTCGGCGCCTCGAGCGCGACGTGGTCGTAGGTGGTGTCCTCCATCGCCACGATCGAGCGGCCGGCGTCGTCGCGGGCCGCGCGCACGTCCGCGACCGCGACGCCCATCGCCTCGGCGACCTGCGCGTCGGTCGGCTCGCGACCGAGGGACGCGGTGAGCGACGCCGTCACGGCCGTCAGCGCCTTGATGCGGCGGCGCGCCGAGCGCGGGGCCCAGTCCTGCGAGCGCAGCTCGTCGGCGAGCGCCCCCACGATGCGGCGCCGCGCGTACGCGCCGAACGGGACGCCGCGGGTCGGGTCGAAGCTCGTGGCCGCCGTGGTGAGGGCGACGGCGCCGACCGACGCGAGATCCTCGCGCGAGAGGTGGTCGGCCCGCGCGCACAGGTCGGAGACGAGGAAGCCGACGAGGGCAAGGTTGTCGACGACGAGAGCGTTGCGCTCGGAGAGGTTCACGCCGAAGCACCTTTCTGCTGGGGCGGGCCCGGTACGGCACCGGGAGACGCGGGTGAGGCACGCGGTGGCACCGCGTCCTGACCTCTCCCATGCAGCGGGCGCGGGGATCAGCCGCCACATCCGCACCGCACGTGCCGACAGTGGGTCTCGAGCGGGCGCTGCCCGCCGCCCCGACCGACCACCGCGCACACAAGGGAGAGCCACGTTGGGCCCTCAGGAGCTGTCGACCCTGCTGTGGCGAGAGCGCGAGCTGCTCGAGATGCTGCTGTTCAAGCTCGAGGAGGAGCAGTTGCTCCTCACCGCCGGCCGCACCCGCTGGCTCGCCCACGCGAACCGCGAGGTCGAGACCGTGATGGAGAAGGTGCGCGAGGCGACCCTCGTGCGCACCGTCGCGTCCGAGACCGTCGCGGCCGAGTGGGGCCTGGCGCCCGACGCCACGCTGCGGGAGATCGCCGCGGCCGCCCCGGCCGCAGGCCCCTGGCGCGAGATCTTCGAGGGCCACCTCACGGGCCTCACGGAGCTGACGGTGCGGATCAAGACCGTCCGCGACACGAACACGCAGTTCGTCAACCACGCGTCGCGCTCCACGCAGGAGACGCTCGCGACGCTCGGCGGCGAGCCCCGCACCTACGACGCGACCGGCGCCACCACGGACCGGTCCGACGTCGCCCGCCTCTTCGACACGGTGCTGTAAGGAGTCCCGCCCATGAGCTCGTTCTCCATCCTCAACACCGCCTTCCGTGGCATGAGCGCCGCCCAGGCGGGCATCGACGTCACCGGTCAGAACGTGGCGAACGTCAACACGCCGGGCTACACGCGCCAGCGCGTGCAGCAGTCGGCCACGGCCCCGCTCACCGAGATGGGCCTGGGGCGGCTCTCGCAGTCCGCGCGGTCCGGCCAGGGCGTGACGATCGACGGCGTCGCCCGGCTCGGGAACCTCTTCCTCGAGTCGCGCGTGCGCCAGACGGCGTCCGCCGACGGGTACGCGAGCGTGCGCGCCGCGGCGTTCACGGCCGTCGAGGACATCCACGGCGAGCCCTCGGACACCGGGCTGTCCGCCGCGCTGCAGTCGTTCTGGGGCGCGTGGCAGGACGCCGCGAACTCCCCCGGCAAGGACGCCCAGGCCTGGGTCGTGGTCGAGGAGGCCGGCGCCGTCGTCGACCGGATCGTCGACGGCCGCGCCCGCGTGGAGGCCGCGTGGGGCCAGGCGCGCACGAGCGCGGGCTCGCTCGTGGCCGAGATCAACACGGTCGCCGACAAGATCGCCGCGCTCAACACGCGCATCCTCGACGCCTCCGGCCAGAACGGCTCCGCCAACGAGCTCGTCGACCAGCGCAACCAGCTCGCCGCCGACCTGGCGCGCCTCGCGGGCGCCCAGACGAGCACGAACCCCGACGGCACCGTCAACGTGCTCCTGGGCGGGAACCTCCTCGTCGACGGCCACCACGTGAACGAGGTCCGGCTCGTCGGGTCCTCGACGCTCGACGGCGCGGCCGACGACGCGGTGCGGCTCGAGTGGTCGCACCGCCCGGGCGCGGCCGTCGGGCTCGAGGGCGGCGAGCTCGCCGGGCACCTGTCGGCCCTCGCGCCGGTGTCGTCCGGCGGGATCTACGCCCAGGCCGCGGCGGGCTACGACGCGCTCGCGTCGGCGCTCGTCACGCAGGTCAACGCGCTGCACACGACGGGCCTGACGCCGTCGGGCACGCCGGGCGGCGCGTTCTTCGCGATCGAGCCCGGCAGGTCCGCGGGCGCCGGCCTACGGGTCGCGGTGACCGCGCCCGGCCAGGTCGCGACCGCCGCCGTCGGGGCGGGCAGCCTCGACGGGTCGGTCGCCGACCGCATCGCCGCGCTCGGCAGCGCCGCCGGCGGGCCCGACGCGGTGTGGTCGACGCACGTCACGCAGCTCGCCGTGAAGTCGAGCTCGGCCGGCTACGACGCGAAGCTCGCGACCACGGCGTCCACGGCGGCGTTCAGCGACCTGCTCTCGCACTCCGCGGTCTCGCTCGACGAGGAGACCGTGAACCTCATGCAGTACCAGCACGCCTACCAGGGCGCGGCCCGCGTGCTCACCGCCGTCGACGAGATGCTCGACCAGCTCATCAACCGCACCGGCCGCGTCGGGCTGTAGCCCACGACCAGGTCCGCAAGGGGAGAACCGTGCGCATCACCAACCAGATGCAGGCCTCGTACGTCACGAGGAGCCTGCAGTCCAACCTCGCGAGGATCGCCGAGCTCCAGGAGCAGGGCACCTCGGGGCGCAAGCTCACGCGCGCCTCGAGCGACCCGTCGTCCGCGGCGGACGCCCTCGCGATCCGCGGCCGCCTCGCGGCCGAGCAGCAGTACGACCGCAACATCGCGAACGGCGAGGGCTGGCTCGCGACGCTCGACTCGACGCTCGGCACCGTGACCGACATCGTCCAGCGGGTGCGCGACCTCGTCCTCCAGGGCGCGTCGGACACGACGTCGACGGAGGGCCGGGAGGCCGTCGCCGCGGAGCTCGTGGAGCTCCGTGACGAGCTGCTGCGCCAGTCGAACTCCACGTACCTCGGGCGCACCGTCTTCGCCGGGACCTCGGACGAGGGGGTCGCGTTCCGCGACGACTACTCGTTCACGGGCGGCGGGGCGTCCGTCGAGCGCCGCATCGGCGTCGACTCGACGGTCCGCGTCGACATCGACGGCGCCGCCGTCTTCGGCACCGGGTCCGGCTCGGTGTTCGCCCTGCTGGACACCGTGGCGGCCGACCTGCGCGCCGGCAACGGCAGCGGCGGCCATCTCGCCGCCGTCGACGCGCGGCTCGACGCGGTCCTCACCCAGCACACGACCGTCGGCGCGCGCCAGAACCAGCTCGAGCGCGCCGCCGACACCAACCTCGGCAACCGCACCTCGCTCGAGACGCGCCGCGGCGCCATCGAGGACGTCGACCTCGCCGAGCTCGCGATCGACCTCCAGCTCAAGCAGGTCGCCTACCAGGCGACCCTGAGCATCGGCGCCACCCTCCTGCAGCCCTCCCTCCTGGACTACCTCCGCTGATGACCACGCTCACCTTCGTCACCCCGCCTCCCGGCCTCGCGGCCCGCCGGTTCGAGCTGCTCACCGAGCAGGGCGACGGCGTCTACACGCTGTCCGCGCTCGACACCCCGGGCGTCGAGATGCTCGTCCTCGACCCCGGCCGCTGGGTGCCCGGCTACTCCCCCGCGATCCCGTCGTCCGACCTCGCGCGCATCGGGGCCGAGGACACCGACCCGCTCGTGCTCGTCGTCGCGAGCGTGCGCGCCGGCGGCGTCCACGCGAACCTCATGGCGCCGGTGCTCGTGCACCCCGACACGGGCGCCGCGGTCCAGTCCGTCCTCGACGGCCAGGGGCTCGACCTGCGACGGACCCTCGTCACCGCCTGACCTCGCGGACGACCGCGTCCCCACCCCGACCACAGCCACCCCGGCGCCGCTCACGGCACCGGGGTGGCTGTCCGTCGTCGTGCCGTGCCGTGCGGTGCCGGACGAGCACCGAGCCGGGACGACGAGAGGCCGGGCCCGGGGCGTGCGCCCCCGGCCCGGCCTCCGCACGGGTCTCGGTCCCGTCGCCGTCAGGCGAGGACCACCGTCAGCGCCCCGCCGCCGTAGCCGGCGATCTCGATCTCCGCGTCGAGCCGGCGACCGGTGCTGCGCAGGAACGACACGGGCGCGCCGGGCAGCGGCCCGCGCGTCGAGTCGAACACCTCCGCGAGCTTGAGGTGCGGCGCGTCCTCCGCGTTGAAGAGGGCGGCGGTGACGTTGAGGACCTCGGACAGGTTCTCGAGCAGGACGTCGCTCAGCGTGCCCTCGGCCGCCGCGTCCTGGGCAGGACCGGGCGGCACGAGGCCGATCGAGGCGCCGAGGTGGGCACCGAGCGGGACGTCGACGGCGACGACCGCCTCGACCTGCGCCCGGTGGCTGACGTAGGTCGCGGCGATGACGCCCGGCCTCGTCTCGGGCGTCAGGAGCGCGCTCGCGCGCACGGCCGTGCACCCGCGGCCGACCAGTCCCGCGTACAGGTCGCGGATCTCCTTGAGCTCGGGCAGGGGGGTCGTGGTCACAGGGGGCTCCTCCGGGGGGACGTGCGTCGGGTCAACGGACGTGGGGACGCAGGACGTCCTCGAACGTGTCCGCGTCGAACGGCTTGGCGATGAGGAACAGGGCGCCCTCGGCGTCCGCGAGCTCGCGCATCTGCGGCGAGCCCTCCGACGTGACGAACCCGAACGGCACGCTCGACCCCGCGGTGCGCAGCGCGCGCAGGACGTCGATGCCGTTCATCTCCGGCATGTTCCAGTCGGACAGCACGAGGTCCGGCTGCTCCGCCAGGGTGAGGGCGAGCGCCTCGGCGCCGTCCCCCGCCTGCAGGATCTCCCAGTCCTTGAACCCCGCCTGGCGCAGGGTCCGGACGACGATCTGCCGCATCACGCGGCTGTCGTCCGCGACGACGACTCTCACAGCTGTTCTCCGTCCTTCGAGGTCCACAACGAGATGACGAGGGGTTCGCCGCGCCACAGCAGCGCCTGCGCGTGGTCGGCCGCTCGCGCGACCGCCGGGCCCGTGGTGTCGACCACCGGCAGGGTGAGCGAGGAGCCGCCGTCGAGCATGCCCTTGAGGTTCCCGCCGACGACGTTCGCGACCTCGCCGAGCGCGTCGCGCACGTCGTCGAGACCCACGGTCTCGTCGTCGTCCAGCTGGAGGAGCGCGCGCGCGATCCGGTCCGCGGTCGGGCGGGCGGTCACGACGAGCGTGCGCCACGAGGTCGGGCCGACGATGTCGACCCACGCGTGCACGGGGTCGGGGATCGGCGCCCCGAGGGCGTCGACGGGCTCGAGCAGGCCCGGCTCGCCGTCGACCATGGCGGCGAAGAGGTCCTGGGCGATGGGCAGGACGCTCCGGGCGAGCGTGTCCCGGGTGTCGATCATGCGAGCTCCTTGGTCGGCAGCAGCCCGAGCATGTCGAGCTTGCCCATGAGTGCGTCCGGCGTGAACGGCTTGATGAGGTACTCGTGGGCACCGGCGGCGAGCGCGCGCACGATGCGCGACTGCTCGGACTCCGTGGTGATCATCATGAGCGTGAGGTCGCGCCACTCGCGGCGCGCGCGGACGGCCTGCACGAACTGCAGCCCGTCCATCACCGGCATGTTCCAGTCGACGCACGCGAGGTCGAAGCGCTCGCCCGCCTCGAGCAGGTCGAGCGCCTGGCGTCCGTCACCCGCCTCGGCGGTCTCGAAGCCGAGATCCCTCAGCGTCGTGGCGACGATGCGGCGCATCACGCGGGCGTCGTCGATGATCAGCGCTCTCATGCGCTGCCTCCTCGGAGTCGGTAGATGGAGCCCTGCGTGACGTCGACCCGTTCCCACGCGGGATCGACGCCGACGGTGGTCTCGGCGGCCCCCAGCAGGAGGAAGCCGCCCGGTCGCACCCGGCTGCGGAGCCGGGCGAGGATCGACTGCTTGGTCGGCATGTCGAAGTAGATGAGCACGTTGCGCAGGAAGACGATGTCGAACATCCGCGGCCCGGGCGGCGCCGTGAGGAGGTTGTGCTGCTGGAACGTGAGGTTCTCCCGCAGCGCCGGGTCGACCTCCCACTCGGCGCCCACGCGCCGGAAGTTGCGCACGAGCATGGGCGCGGGCAGGCCGCGGTTGATCTCGAGCTGGCTGTACCGGCCCGTCCGGGCCCGCTCGACGACCTGCGCGTTGATGTCCGTCGCGAGGATCCGGTAGCTCCGCACCCGCTCCTCGCGCAGGACCATCGCGATGCTGTACGGCTCCTGGCCGGTCGAGCACGCCGCGGACCAGATGCTGAGGTCCGCGCCCGCGAGCTCCGGCAGGATCGCCCGGCGCAGGGCGGTGAACGGCGAGGTGTCGCGGAACCAGGACGTCTCGTTGGTCGTCATGGCCTCGACGACGCGCACGGTCTCCGTCGGGGAGCCGCCCCGCAGGTAGCGGCGGACGTAGCTGTCGACGGCGTCGGGACCCTGCAGGCCCTTCTCGCGCGCGAGCGGCCCGAGCCGGGCCTCGACGAGGTACTCCTTGCCCGGCGCGAGCTGGATCGCGCTGTGCTTGCGGACCAGGTCGCTCACGTAGGCGAACGACTGGGTCGAGACGGTCATGCGTGCGCTCCTTCGGCCGCACCGACGATGGCGCGGGCGACCTGGTCGAGGGGAAGGACCGCGTGGGCGTGCCCCGCGGTCGTGACGGCACCCGGCATGCCCCAGACGACCGAGCTCTGCTCGTCCTGGGCGAGCACGTGGCCGCCGGCGCGGGCGATCTCGCCCGCACCGTCGCGGCCGTCGGAGCCCATCCCCGTGAGGACGACGGCGAGCAGGTCGCCGCCGAGCGTGCGGACCGCGGAGCGGAACAGGACGTCGACGGCGGGGCGTGTGAAGTTGACGGGGGGCCCGTCCGTGACGAGGGTCGTCAGGCCCGTGCCCTGGCGGCCGAGCTCGAGGTGCCGGCCGCCCGGCGCCAGGTAGGCGTGACCGGGACGGAGCACCTCGCCGCCGGCGGCCTCGACCACGGTCGTGGGTCCCGCGCGGTCCAGGCGCTCGGCCAGCTGCCGCGTGAACACCGGCGGCATGTGCTGGACCACGAGCATCGGGACGGGCAGCGGCGTGGTCAGGGACGACAGCACGGTCCGCAGCGCCTCCGGCCCGCCCGTGGAGGAGCCGACGACGACCGCGCGCACGGGTCGGGCCGGGGCGGGACGCCGGACCACGGCCGTCGCCCCGCCGGACCGCGCCGTCGGGGCGGCGGGCGCGCGCGGGACGAGCGCCTTGATCTTCGGCGTGAGCTCCAGGCCGACGCGCTCGAGCGCGGTCTGGACCGACCCGCTCCCGCTCGGCTTGGTGACGTAGTCCGTGGCGCCGGCCGTCAGGGCGTCGAGCGTCGCGGACGCCCCGCGCTCGGTGAGCGTCGAGAACATCACGACGGGCATGCGCCGGCCGGCCGCGCGGAGCGCCCGGACCGTCTCGATGCCGTCCATGACGGGCATCTCGATGTCGAGCGTGACGACGTCGGGATCGAGCTGCTCGACCTTCGCGAGGGCGAGGCGGCCGTCGGCCGCCGTGCCGACGACGGTGATCTCGGGGTCCCGGTCGAGCGTCTGCGCGACGAGGCGACGGATCACGACGGAGTCGTCGACGACGAGCACGCGGATCACGGTCGGCCTCCTCGGGCGCGGCGCGCGCCGGCCGCGCGGGGTGTGGGCGTCATGGTCGGCGTCTCAGAGCCGGAACCGGGAGACCTGGGCGTCGAGCTGCTCCGAGACGTGGGCGAGCTCGCCGACGGCGACGTTGAGCTGCTCCATCGACCGCGCGCTCTCCCGCGCGCCGGCGGCGATGCCGGTGATGTTGCCCGCGATCTCGCTCGACCCCGTCGCCGCCTCCTGCACCCCCCGCGACATCTCGTTCGTCGTCGCCGTCTGCTCCTCCACCGCCGACGCGATCGTCAGCTGGTAGTCGTTGATCCGCCCGATGATGTCCGCGATCTCCCCGATCGCCTCCACCGCCCCCACCGTGTCCCCCTGGATCGCCTCCACCCGACGCGCGATGTCCTCCGTCGCCTTCGCCGTCTCCTGCGCCAGCTCCTTCACCTCGCTGGCCACCACCGCGAACCCCTTGCCCGCCTCACCCGCACGAGCCGCCTCGATCGTCGCGTTCAACGCCAACAAGTTCGTCTGCTCCGCGATCGACGTGATCACCTTGATCACGTCACCGATCTCCTGCGACGACGTCCCCAGCTTCTGCACCGTCTCGTTCGTCGCCGCAGCCCGCTCCGTGGCCTTGTTCGCCACCTTCGCCGCCTCGTTCGAGTTCTGCGCGATCTCCCGGATCGAAGCCCCCATCTCCTCCGCACCCGCAGCCACCGTCTGCACGTTCTGCGACACCTGCTCCGCCGCCGACGCCACCACACCCGACTGCGCCGCCGTCTCGTCCGACGACGCCGAGAACTGCGCACCCGCCGCAGACAGCTGCTCCGTCGCCGCAGCCACCGCCTCCGACGTCCCCGCCACCTCCGCGATGATCCCCCGCAAGTTCTCCTGCGCACTCGTCAACGCCGCAGCCATCTGCCCCAGCTCGTCACGACCCACCACCTCGGCCCGCACGGTGAGGTCGCCGTCGCCCAGCGCGGTCAGGCTCCTCGACACGGCCCGGATCCGCAGGGCGATCCCGCGCGCCACGACGTAGGACAGCGCGGTCGCCGCGAGGGCGCCGAGCACCGCGACGAGGATCGTGGCGAGCAGCGCCCGCGCCGCGAGCGTGTCCGTCTCCTCGGCGAGCACCGCCGCCTCCTCGCCCTGCGACGCCGTCTCGACCTGCATCGCGTCCATGACGCCCGTGGTGAGGGGGCGGACGGTGCCGTCGAAGTACGCGGCGAAGCCCGCGGTGTCGCCCGCGTCCGCGAGCGGGAAGAGCTCGCCCTCGGCCGCCGCGTAGTACGCGTCCAGGGCGGCGACGAGCGCGTCGACGTCGGTCTGGCTCACCGCGTTCGGGCGGTACGCCTCGATCTGAGCGTCCAGGTCGACCTTGCGCTCCACCAGCTCGTCGAGGAGGCTCGCCCGGGTCTCCGCGTCCGCGATCCCGTACTGGATGACGCGGGCGCGGTCGCCCTGGAAGGCGCGCTGGATCTCCGTGAGCTGCTGCAGCGGCGTGACGTTGCTGCGGTACATCTCGTCGGCGTCCGAGCGCAGCTGGCGCATCGAGACGAGCGCGACGGCCGTGATGACGGCGGTCACCACCACCATCACGAGGACCGACGTGAGGATCTTGACGAGGACGGGGCGGTCCCCCCACAGGCGTCGGGGCGCGTCCTGCTGCTGGTTCGTGGTCATCGTGGTCGTCTCTCTGCGTGGGTGCGTGGGTGCGTGGGTGCGTGGGTGTCAGGGGGTCAGCAGGTCAGTAGGTGAACCGGGAGGCGCGGCCGCGCAGCTCGGCGGCCATGCGCGCGAGCTCGGCGATCGACCCGTTCATCTGCTCGACGGCCTGGGCCGTCGACGAGGCGCCGGCGGCGATGCCGGTGATGTTGCCCGCGATCTCGCTCGACCCCGTCGCCGCCTCCTGCACCCCCCGCGACATCTCGTTCGTCGTCGCCGTCTGCTCCTCCACCGCCGACGCGATCGTCAGCTGGTAGTCGTTGATCCGCCCGATGATGTCCGCGATCTCCCCGATCGCCTCCACCGCCCCCACCGTGTCCCCCTGGATCGCCTCCACCCGACGCGCGATGTCCTCCGTCGCCTTCGCCGTCTCCTGCGCCAGCTCCTTCACCTCGCTGGCCACCACCGCGAACCCCTTGCCCGCCTCACCCGCACGAGCCGCCTCGATCGTCGCGTTCAACGCCAACAAGTTCGTCTGCTCCGCGATCGACGTGATCACCTTGATCACGTCACCGATCTCCTGCGACGACGTCCCCAGCTTCTGCACCGTCTCGTTCGTCGCCGCAGCCCGCTCCGTGGCCTTGTTCGCCACCTTCGCCGCCTCGTTCGAGTTCTGCGCGATCTCCCGGATCGAAGCCCCCATCTCCTCCGCACCCGCAGCCACCGTCTGCACGTTCTGCGACACCTGCTCCGCCGCCGACGCCACCACACCCGACTGCGCCGCCGTCTCGTCCGACGACGCCGAGAACTGCGCACCCGCCGCAGACAGCTGCTCCGTCGCCGCAGCCACCGCCTCCGACGTCCCCGCCACCTCCGCGATGATCCCCCGCAAGTTCTCCTGCGCACTCGTCAACGCCGCAGCCATCTGCCCCAGCTCGTCACGGGCCTCCACCTGCGCCGGCACGGTGAGGTCGCCCGAGGCGAGCGCGCCGAGCGCGTGCTGGACCGTGCCGGCGGAGCGCCGGATGCCGTTCGCGACGCGCACGCCCACGACGACCGCGAGCAGGAGCCCGACGGCGGCGACGACGATCATGAGGAGGAAGGCCCGCGTGGCCTTCGCCGCGGCGTCGTCCGCGACGGTGTCGAGGTAGGCGTACACCGCGTCGCCGGACGCCGCCAGCGAGGCCCGGTACGACGCGATGATCTCGTCGTTGGCCGCCTGGATCTCGGGCGTCACCGCCTTGGCCTCCACGGCCGGCATGAGCGTCGCGTCGCGGTAGGCGAGCCACTCGGCCCAGCTCGCCTTGAACGCGTTCCAGTTCGGCTCGTCCACCCCGTCGGCGGCCAGCACCGCGTCGATCACGCCGATCTGCTCCTCGACGAGGGCGTCCGTGGCGGCCATCTGCTCCACGGTCTGCTCGCGGGCCTCGCCCTGGACGATGTCGTACTGGTAGGTGAGCCGCCACGCCTCCTGGGTGCCGTGGTCCACCTCCGCGTTGCTGCGCAGGAGCGAGCTCGCGACGCCCGCGACCGACGCCGTGTCGTCGGACGTCGACCGCAGGCTCTGCAGGGCGAACCCCACGACGAGGACGAGCACGACGGCGAGCACGCCGAGCGCGGTGAGGATCTTCGTGCGGACGGAGAAGTCGGCGAAGCGACGCCGGCGCGCGGCGGGCCGCGGGGTCTCGAGCGTGGACATGAGGAGCTCCTGGGGACGTGGGGACGAGAAGAGGAAGGGGGGCGAGCCGGTCGGGCTCAGGACGCCGCGGCGTCGACGTCGAGCGCGAGCAGCAGCCGGTCGGAGAGCTTGTACGCGCCGCGGATCACGGCGCGCAGCTCCTCGGGGAGCGTCTGGGGCGGCGTCTCGAACTGGTCGGCGTCGACCTCGAGCACGTCGCCGATCGTGTCAACGAGCAGGCTCACGGTCTCGTCGCCGACGAAGACGACGACCATCATCTGGTCCGCGTCGTGGGCCGTCATGCCGAGGCGACGCCGCAGGTCGACCGACAGCACGACCTGCCCGCGGAGGTTGACGAGGCCCCCGACGTCGTCGGGCGCGAGCGGAACGCGTGTCCGGGCGCGGCCCGGCAGGACCTCCTGGACGCGGTCGACGGGGATCCCGCAGAGCCGGTCGGCCAGCGTGAACGTCACGAGCTGCTGCGTGGTCATCGGGCACCTGCCAGCGACAGGTCGTTCTCGGCCGTCGCGTCGAAGGGGTCGAGGTCGTCGTAGAAGCCGGGGTCCGCCGCCTGGACGGCGCTGCGGACGTCGAGCAGCTCCGTCACGCGGTCCTTGAGCACGGTCGACCCGGTGAGCCCGTGGCCGTCGATGTCGCTGCGCCGGCGCGCGTCGTCCTCGACGATGTCGAAGATCTCCGTGACCGCCATCGCGATGCTGCGCCCCGCGCGGGTGTACACGACGATGTCGAGCTCGTCCGCGGGCGGGCCGCCCGCCGCGCCCAGGAGCTGGTCGAGCCGGACGAGCGGCAGCAGCGCGCCGCGGTACTGGAGCACCTCGCGCGAGCCGACCTGCTCGATCGTGGCGGCGCGGATGCGTTCGAGCCGCGTCACCGCGGAGAGCGGGATCGCCACGCGGCGGTCCCCCGCCCCGACGACGAGCATCTGCTCGACGGTCGTGGCGCTCTCCGTCGTGTCCTGCGCGTACGCACGGGCCATGTCCGCGGCGTCCGACGTGAGCACCTTGCGGGCGATCGCCTGGAGGTCGAGGATGAGCGCCACCCCGCCGTCGCCGAGCACGGTCGCCCCGGAGTACATGCCGATCTGCTTGAGGCGGTTCGCGAGCGCCTTGACGACGATCTCCTCCATGTTGAGGACGCGGTCGACGATCACGCCGAAGCGCTGGTCGTCGGCCTCGACGACCGCGATGACGCGGCCCTCGGACTCCGGGTCGAGCCCGAGCACCTCGGAGAGCGACAGCAGCGGGAGCAGCGTGCCCCGCAGCCGGAAGACGGGGGCGGTGCCGACGTGCTCGATCTCGCCGTGCTGGTCGCCGAGGGCGACGAGCTCGAGGAGGCTGACCTGCGGGATCGCGTAGACCGCGCCGCAGCACATCACCGTGAGGGCGGGCATGATCGCGAGCGTCAGCGGGATCCGCATGCGCCACGTCGTCCCGGTCCCGACCGTCGACTCGACGTCGACCGAGCCGCCGATGGCCTCGATGTTCGTGCGGACGACGTCCATCCCGACGCCGCGCCCGGACACGTTCGTGACCTTCGCCGCCGTCGAGAAGCCGGGCAGGAACAGCAGGTCGAGCAACTCGGACGGGGCCATCGCGGCGACGTCGCCCGCCGTCCGCAGCCCCTTGGCCACGGCGGTGCGGCCGACCTTCTCGGGGTCGATGCCCGCGCCGTCGTCCGTGATCTCCACGACGACCTGGCCGTTCGAGTGGTACGCGCGCAGCGTCACGAGCCCATGGGGCCGCTTGCCGGCGCGGAGCCGGTCCTCGGGCGCCTCGATCCCGTGGTCGACGGCGTTGCGCACCAGGTGCGTCAGCGGGTCCTTGACCGCTTCGAGCAGGGAGCGGTCGAGCTCGGTGTCGCCGCCCGTCATCTCGATCCGGACGTCGCGACCCAGCATCTTCGCGAGGTCGCGCACGACGCGCGGCATCTTGGACCACACGTGCTCGATCGGCTGCATGCGCGTCTTCATGACGCCCTCCTGCAGCTCGGACGCGATGAGGCTGAGGCGCTGCGCGGACCGCTTGGTCTCCTGGTCCTCGCCCGCGCCGGCGATCCGGTCGATCTGGTTGCGCACCAGCACGAGCTCGCCGACCTGCCGCATGAGCGTGTCCAGGAGGTCGACGTCCACCCGGATCGAGCCGTCCGCGGCGTTGCGGGTGTGCGGCTCGGGCTCGGGTGCCGGCTCGGGCGCGGGCGCCGGTCCGACGGCGGGTGCGGGCGCCGGCTCGGCAGCGAGCACCGGGACGGTCCGGGGCGTGGGAGCCGGCTCGGGTGCGGGAGCCGGCTCGGTCGCGGGGCCCGCCGCGGGCGTGGGCTCCGGCTCCGGCTCGGGAGCGGTCTCGGGGTCGGTCTCGGGCGCGGTGCCGGCCGCGGCGTCGGGCGAGGCACCGTCCGCGACGGGGGGCGCGACGTCCGGCTCCGGCGCCGCCGTGCCGTCCTGGACCGCGACGATGCGCGCGACCATCGGGTCGACGTCGAGGTCGTCCCCGGCACCGGACTCGACCTTCGCGAGGATGGCGCGCAGCGTGTCGACGAGCGCGAGCAGCACGTCCGCCGTCGGCTGGTCCATCGCCCGCTCGCCGTCGCGCAGCTCCGACAGGAGCGACTCGCCCACGTGGGACACGCGCTCGAGGTTGCCGAACCCGAGGAAGCCGCTCGTGCCCTTGATGGTGTGCACGGTGCGGAAGATGCTGCTCAGCAGCGCGCGCGACGACGGGTCGCTCTCGAGCGCCACGAGGTCCTGGTCGAGCTGGTCGAGGTTCTCGTAGGACTCGACCAGGAACTCGTGGACGATCTCGTCCATCTCGTCCACGTCCGTACCTCCCCGCCATGTCTGGCGTGTGTCTGTCTCGTCGCCGGTGTCCGGCGTGCGGCCCGGGTACCCCCGCGGGTGCCCGGGTGACCGACCCGTTCGGCACGGGCGGTCACGGCGTACTCTCGGTACGCGCTGCCGCCTCGTGGGGTGCGGGTCGTCCGGGGTCGTGTCAGGCGGTGGCCTTCTGCGCGGCGCGGTTCACGAGGCCCGCGGCCTCCGGGCGCGTCATGCCCTGCAGGACGAGCTCCTCGACCAACGAGGCGATGAGCTCGTGGACGTCGCGCGGGTTGAGTGGCGAGCCGGACCGGCGCCGGGCGAGCTCCTTGTTCAGCGGGGCGCAGCGTTCGGCGATGGTCGTGCGCGGGCGTGCCGGGACGGCGGCCATGGGGTCTCCTCTCGGTGCCTCGCGGGCGAGGCGCGTCGGTGGTCGTGAGGTCCTATGCGACGAGCGAGCGCTTCTGGCCACCCGTGCGGGCCGCGGCCACCAGGCCCGCCAGCGCGCGGCGCACGGCGAGCGGCGTCGCGCCCAGCGGGGCGCCGGGCAGCGCCGCGGCCGTCGTCAGGGCGGCGAGGTAGCGCGCCGCGTCGCGCGTCGTCTCGCCGGTCCCGCGGTCGGGGTCCCACGCGGAGCGCGCCTCGTGCTCGTGCTCGAGGAAGACGGCGGTGAGCTCGGCGACCCAGGCAGCGTCCACGCCGCAGCCCGCGACGGCCTGCTTGACGGCGACGCGGGTGCGGGAGACGGCGGGCCGGCCGGGGCGCGCGCGGTCGGCGAGCGCGTCGCGGACGAGCAGGTCCGCGATCCGCGCGCCGTACTCGTGGTCGGCGAGGGTCGAGAGCCTGTCGCGGTCGAACGCGGCCCAGAGCCGGCCGAGCAGGACCGCGCGGCGCTCGTCCGTCCGGGCGAGGAGCCCGACGACGGAGCGCAGCGCGAGGTCCTCGTCCTCCTCGACCCACCCGAGCATCCGGGCGCGCACGTCCGGGTCGAGCGGGCGGTCGAGCTCGGGCAGGTCGAACGCCTCGCGGATCGCGCCCGCGTCGATCTGCGTGCGGAGCACTCCGCGCTGCCGCGCTGCCGCGCTCACGTGCGTCTCGTAGAGCTGCTCGAGCTGCGCGGAGCGCCCCGCGTCGACCACGTCGGTCGCGGGGTCGGGGACGACCGGGAGCTCGTGCAGGAGGCCCGCGAGCCGGCCCTCGTCGTCGACCGTGCCCTCCAGCAGGTCGGTCGACACGATCTGCCCCACCCGGCGCGCGCTGCGCACGGTGCGCAGGAGCGTGCGGTGCATGAGCGTGTAGTCGCCGAGCGCCTGGCGGATGGAGCCGGCCGCGCTCGCGCCGTCGGCGAACACCTCGAGGTCGAAGAACTTGGTGCCGTTGCGTCCCGTCGAGTCACCGGTCGCGCCGTCGGCGCTCGGGAGGTCGAGGAGCTTGCGGGTGTAGAAGTCGACGGCCGCCTCGACCATGTCGTCGTGCAGGAACCGCGCGACGTCGTGCCGGTGGCAGTAGCGCAGCGTCTCGGACGGGATCATCCCGGTCCGGAAGACGGCCTCGAAGACCGCCATGCGGGCCTCGCGCTCGGGGAGCGCACCGGCGCGCACGCGCAGCGCGAGGTCGGTCGTCAGGCGGTCGAGCTCGTCGCTCGCGCGGTCGTGGGTGCGGGGGGCGGGGACGTCGGTGGCGACGGTCGAGGTGTGCATGGCGAGGGTGTGTGCGGCGCCCGCGCGAAAATCGGCCGCTCGCAGCCCCGCAGCGCTGTGATGTCCGTCACACCGTCGCCGCCTCGTGCGCGGTGGTGCGCGCAGGTTGGCGCGCGCGCCCGCCGCATAGGCGTGGAGACCACCACGACGAGAGGACCCCTGTGGAGCACAGACGCCGGACGTTCGACGCCGGACCGGGAGCGGGCCTCCTGCTCCCCTCGTCCGCGATCGAGACGGTGGCCCGCCTGCACCGCTGGCAGGCGTTCGCCGGCCTGGCCGACGGCGAGGTGCTGCTCTCGCCCCTGTCCGCGTCACCGCTCCCCCTGCCGTGGACCGTGCCCGCGGGCCGGCGGCGGTGGGCCACCGTGCGCCCCGAGGCGATGTGGCACCCGCTCCTGTGGCTGCCCGAGCGCCTGAGCACGCCGCGGGTCCTGCGCGACCCGGTGACGGGCGAGACGTGGGGCGAGACGTACGACGAGTGGGCGCTGCGCGTCGTGCTCGAGCTCACCGAGGCGGGCCCGGTGACGCTCGACGGGCAGGAGTGGGTCCTGCTGCACGACCCGGCGCACGACCGGTTCGTGCGCCCCGCCGGGCCGGAGGACCACGACCTCGTCCCGCTGTTCGACGTGACGACCGGGACGTGGCTCGACGTGCTGTCGACCGTGGGGCTCGACGTCGACGACCCGGCGGACGTCGCCCGGGTCGAGGCGTGGCTCGCCGGCGCGGCCGACGCCGCGCTCGACGCGGTGGACCTCGACCGGCACCTGCAGGCCGAGGGGCGCGACCCGGCGTGGTCGCTCGACCGGGTGCACCGGCCCCTCGCCGGGCCGGGCGAGTCCCGGACCTACGTCGAGGACCTGCGCGACGCGTCGTCGGCGCTCGTGGCGCGCGAGCTCGGCGAGCGCGCCGCCCGCCTGGGGCGCGGCCGGGCGACCGCGCGCGAGCTCGGCCGGCAGGTCGGCACGCTCGCGCGCATCGCGTCGACGCTGCTCTCCCCGCGCGAGCTCGTCGCCGAGGACCTCGGGCTCGCGCTGTCGCTCGTGACCGCGAGCGCCGAGCGGGCGACGACGAGGCGGGCCGCGCTCGACGCCGTCGCCGACCTGCGCATGGTGCTCGGCCCGGTCGCGCAGGCGGCGGCCGTCGGGCTCGACCGCGTCGCGCTGCGGTCGGAGATCGAGACGACGCAGGTGCACCGGCAGGTCGCGGCGCTCTCGGGCCGGCCGGTCGCCTGAGGCGCGCTCGCCCGGCGCCCCGTCAGGCGTCCCGCGGGGCGTGCTTCGCGAGGAACGCGTAGACCTCCGTCGCGTCGACGCCGGGGAACGCGCCGCTCGGGAGCGCGGAGAGCACGTGCTGGTGCATGCGCGCGCTGGGCCACGACGCGTCCTCCCAGCGCGCGGCCGCGTCCGCGGCCGGGCGGCGGCAGCACGACTCGTCCGGGCACGACGACTGCCGCCGCACCGTCGTGTCCCGGCCGCGGAACCACTTCGCCGAGGCGAACGGCACCCCGACGGCGATGGAGAACTGGCCGGACGTCGTCGTGCCGGTCTGCGTGGAGCACCAGAACGTGCCCGCGGGCGTGTCGGTGTACTGGTACGACTCCTGCGCGCGGTCGCGGCGCGTGAACGCCTCGCGGGCGGCCCACTTGCGGCACACCATCTGGCCCTCGATCGAGCCCGTGACGTCGGCGGGCAGGGGCAGGCCGTCGTTCTCGTAGCCCCGGAACAGCGCGCCGTCGTCGCCGACGCGCAGGAAGTGCAGCGGGATGCCGAGGTGCACGGTCGCGAGGTTCGTGAAGCGTTGCGCGGCGGCCTCGTGGGTGACGCCGAACGCGTCGCGCAGGTCCTCCACGGCGAGGTCCTTCTCGCGCTTGCGGCGCTCCAGGAAGTCGACGGCCGCGCTCTGCGGGATGAGGCAGCACGCGGCGAAGTACGTGATCTCGACGCGCTGGCGCAGGAACTCCGCGTACGAGCGCGGCCGCTCGTGCCCGAGCACGCGGTGCGCGATGGCCTGGAGCGCGAGCGAGCGCAGCCCGTGGCCGCCGGGGATCGACGCGGGCGGCAGGTAGATGCGCCCGTTCTCCAGGTCGGTGACGGTGCGCGTCGAGTGCGGCAGGTCGTCGACGTGCCAGATGGTGAAGCCGAGCTGCTCGGCCATGCGCGCGACGGTGCGGTGGGTGAGCGCGCCGACCGTGTAGCCGGCCTTGCGCGTCATCTCCTCGGCGAGCGCCTCGATCTCCGGGTAGTAGTTGTCGCGCGCCTGGCGCTCGAGGCGCAGCTCGGTGTTGGCGCGGCGCGCCTCCTCGGGGGTCGCGACGGCCTCGGTCGCGCGGCGCTGGAGCTCGGCGTGCAGGCCCACGAGGTTCTCGAGCACCGGCAGGGGCAGCTTCTGGCTCGCCTTCACGGCGGGCAGCCCGAGGCCCGCGAACAGGGGGCCGCGCTGGGCGCGGTCGAGCGCGATCTCCAGCGCGGCGCGGCGCGACGGCGGCTCGTCCGTGAGCAGGTCCGTGACCGGCACGTCGAGCGCCTGGGCGAGCTGCTGGAGGAGCGACAGCCGCGGCTCGCGGCGCCCGTTCTCGATCATCGACAGCAGGCTGGGCGCGGTGCCCACGGCCTCGCCGAGCGCATCGAGGGTGAGGCCGCGCGCCGTGCGGAAGTGCCGCACGCGCCGGCCGAGCGTGATGAGGTCCGCCTGGGCCGCGGGCTGAGCCTCGGGACGGTCCCCGGGGCGGCTGGACGACGTCGTGCTGGCCATGTCTTGACAGTACGTCAAGATCGACCGATCTTCACAGCACTCTGAGGCGAAATCCACGCCGGTTCGGCGTGAGGCTGGAGATACAGCACCGCCCACCCGCCGAGCGAGGAGAACCCATGACCACCGCCGCAGGCCCCCGCCAGACCCGCCGTACCCGCCAGGCCGCGCTGCTCGACGACGTCGAGACCGACCTCGCCGGGCTGTCGACGGACCGGTCGCCGGGGCAGCGAGGCGGCTCGGCCGACCCTCGTCCGCGCGACGCGCGCGCCTGGGTGCGGGAGATCGCGACCCTCACCGAGCCGGACGCGATCGTCTGGTGCGACGGCTCCGCGGCGGAGAAGCAGCGCCTGACCGACCTCCTCGTCGACGCCGGGACGCTCCTGCCCCTCGACCCGGAGCTGCGCCCCGGGAGCTACCTCGCGCGCTCCGACCCGAGCGACGTCGCGCGCGTCGAGTCGCGCACGTTCATCTGCTCGCGCGAGGAGGTCGACGCCGGCCCGACCAACAACTGGCGCGAGCCGGACGCCATGCGCGCCGAGCTCCGCGGCGTGTTCGAGGGCTCGATGCGCGGCCGCACGATGTACGTCGTGCCGTTCTCGATGGGCCCGGTGGGCGGCCCCATCTCCCAGGTCGGCATCCAGGTCACCGACTCGCCGTACGTCGTCGTCAGCATGGGGATCATGACGCGCGTCGGGACGGCCGTCATGGACCTCATCGACGCCGGTGCCGCGTTCGTGCCCGCCGTGCACTCGGTGGGCGCGCCCCTCGTCGACGACACCGGGGCGGTCTCCGAGGACGTGCCGTGGCCGTGCAACGACACGAAGTACATCGTCCACTTCCCGGAGACGCGCGAGATCTGGTCGTACGGCTCCGGGTACGGCGGCAACGCCCTCCTCGGCAAGAAGTGCTTCGCGCTGCGCATCGCGTCCGCGATGGCGCGCGACGAGGGCTGGCTCGCCGAGCACATGCTGCTCATCCGCGCGACGTCGCCCGAGGGCCGGGCCTACCACCTCGCCGCGGCCTTCCCGTCCGCGTGCGGCAAGACCAACCTCGCGATGCTGCGACCAACGATCCCCGGCTGGACCGTCGAGACCATCGGCGACGACATCGCGTGGCTGCGCCCCGGCCCCGACGGCCGCCTGCGCGCGATCAACCCCGAGGCCGGCTTCTTCGGCGTCGCGCCCGGCACCGGCGTCGAGACCAACCCCGCGGCCGTCGAGACGTTCGCGCGCGACACGATCTTCACGAACGTCGCGCTCACCGACGACGGCGACGTCTGGTGGGAGGGCCTGACCCCCGAGCCGCCCGCGCACCTGATCGACTGGACCGGCCAGGACTGGACGCCCGACGCCGGCCGCCCCGCCGCGCACCCGAACTCGCGGTTCACCGTCTCCGCGGCGCAGTGCCCGACGATCGCCGACTCCTGGGAAGACCCCGACGGCGTCCCGATCGACGCGATCGTCTTCGGCGGACGCCGCGCGACCAACGTCCCGCTCGTCGCGCAGGCGTACGGCTGGGAGCACGGCGTCTTCATGGGCGCCACCATCTCCTCCGAGCAGACCGCCGCCGCCGAGGGCACCGTCGGCGCGCTGCGCCGCGACCCGTTCGCGATGCTGCCCTTCTGCGGCTACAACATGGCCGACCACTGGGCGCACTGGCTCCGCGTCGGCGCTTCCCTCGACCCCGAGAAGCGCCCCAAGATCTTCCAGGTCAACTGGTTCCGCAAGGACGCCGACGGCCGGTTCCTCTGGCCCGGGTTCGGCGAGAACGCGCGCGTCGTCGCGTGGATCGCGGCACAGGTCGACCGCTCGCGCGGCGTCCGCACCGACAGCGGCGCCGTGAAGAGCCCCGTCGGCCTGCTGCCCGCGCCCGGCGCGCTCGAGCTCGGCGGCCTCGACCTGGACGACGCCGACCTCGACGCCCTGTTCGACGTCTCGCCCGAGCAGTGGCTCGCCGAGGCCGAGCTGACCGCCGAGTTCTTCGACACCTTCGGCAACCGCGTGCCCGACGAGCTCTGGGCACAGCTCGCGCGCCTGCGGGACCGCCTCGGGGCCTGACGCCGCACCCGAGCGGAGCACTCCCCTCGCGCGCCGGTGCTCGGTGCGACGCACCGAGCACCGGCGCCGGCATCAGCTCTCCGTGAGCGAATGCGCCGAGACCACCACCTCGACCGAGGAGACCTGCTCGGCGAAGACCCGGACTCCGTGCTCCTCGACGATCCAGACGCCGTCCTCCTGCGAAGAGCGGCCCCACCCCGCCGCGCCCAGCGCGTCCGACACCGCGTCCCCTGCACCGGCCGGGACCTCGTACCGCATGCGGACCATGGTCGGGTCGGAGTCCCCGCAGGCGTCGTGCGCCTCGACGAGAGCGAGCGGCGCGCCGGACGACTCGACGGCACCCGCCGCGATCTCGAGGATCGCAGCGTTCCGCTCCTCACAGCTCTGGAACAAGCCGCACCCCGAGACACCCAGGGTGACCGCGACAGCAAGCGCCGCCACCCCCAGCCGAGTCGCCTTCACGCGAGTCCTCCCTTCCTGTGCACGCTGCATGCTGCATCGATCAGAGGGCGAACGAGACCCGCAACCCGGTCCTCGGTGAGCAGCCTGTGCGGCCACGCGGGCCCGGTCGAGGAGGCAGGGCCTCTGGCCTGCACCATCTAGATCCGCCTCCCTACAGCAATGATGACGACAATAGAGGCAACTACCGGAATGCCGAGCCACGGGGAGAGCGCGAGCAGGCGGTCGATGAAGACGAATCCAACAACTCCAGGAATCGCGCAAGCAATCAGAAACACCCATCGCATCGCACGATAGGAAGCATGCTGCTCGCGAGGCTCACCAACCACAGGTCTTCCCCGTTCACCACGAGACAGAATTGCTGACGGCAGCGCCCCTGCGCCATCTTGATCCACGGGCCCCAGCGGCCTGAGACTCGGAACTGCGCGTGTCGTCCCGCCGCGGGACGGGCGCACATGTCGACCGCCGGACCTGTTCGTTCTCAGCACACCTTTCCCCTGCCTTCTTCACCGAGAAGATGCGTCGAGCGCGCGCTCAACCTGCTGCCTCGCTGACGGCTCCAGAGATCGCGCCAGTGAATGCGGCCTTCGCGTACCTCTCTCGGACCACCCAGCAGAGAGTTGTCGGGATAGTAGGCGACCGACAGTGCAGCGCTCGCGGCCGCACCGGCAATCACGGTACGGCTGACACCCGCCGGCGGCCCGCCGCGCGAGGGACGTCCTGCGTCAGTACGCGGTGCCCATGAGCTCGCGTACCTCGGCGAGGGTGCGGTCCGCGGTCGCGTTGGCGCGGGCGTTGCCCTCGCGCAGCACGTCGAGCGGGTCGGGCCCGTCCCCCGCGGCGAGGGCACGACGGCGCGCCCGCAGGGGACGCAGGTGCTCGACGAGCGCCTCGGTCACCACCTGCTTGAGCCGGCCCGCCCCGGCGGCACCGACCTCGTCGGCGAGCGCCTCGGGCGTCGTCCCGGCGGCGAACGCGCCCAGCGTGAGGAGGTTCGCGACCTCGGGCCGGCGCTCGGGCTCGTACGTGACGTGCCGCTCGGAGTCGGTGCGGTGGCGGCGGACGAAGCGCGCGGTGGCGTCCTCGTCGTCGCGCAGCTCGAGCGCGTTGCCCGCGGACTTGCTCATCTTGCGCCCGTCGGTGCCGAGCACGGTGGGCGCGGGGGCGAGCAGGACGTCGGGCTCGGGGAAGTAGGGCTGCGCGGCGGCGTAGCGCTGGTTGAAGCGTCGCGCGACGGTGCGCGTGAGCTCGACGTGCGGGAGCTGGTCCTGCCCGCCGGGCACGAGGTTGCCGTGGCAGAACAGGATGTCGGCCGCCTGGTGCACCGGGTAGGTGAACAGCAGGCCGCTCATGGGGCGGCCCTGCCGTGCGGCGGCCGCGACGGCCTCGGCCTTGACGGTCGGGTTCCGCTCCATCTCGGCGGTCGTGACGAGGCTGAGGAACGGCAGCAGGAGCTGGTTGAGCGCCGGGACCGCGGAGTGGGCGAACACCGTCGTGCGGGCGGGGTCGATCCCGGCCGCGAGGTAGTCGAGGACGACCTCGCGCACGGTGGCGCGCAGGTCCCCGGCGTCGTCGCGGTCGGTGATGACCTGGTAGTCGGCGACGACGAGCACGACCTCGACGCCGTCGTCCTGCAGCCGGACGCGGTTCGCGAGGGTGCCGAGGTAGTGCCCGAGGTGCAGCGCGCCCGTCGGGCGGTCGCCGGTGAGGACGCGGAAGCCGGACGGGTCGGTCGCGAGCCGGGCCTCGATCTGCGCGGACCGCTCGCGGGCCGCCGCGACGGACGCGGTCGACGCTGCGGACGAGAGGGCCGACGGCGCGGGGTCGAGAATCGTGGTCATGGTGCTCTCCTTCGGTGGGGAGCCACGCACCACGCCCGGTCGAGGACCGGACCGGCCCGGACATGACGACGTCCCGGCTGCGGCGCGCAGCTCGGGACGTGGGCAGGACTGGTCACGGCTGCGGGGGCAGCCACCACCAGCTCTGCGTGATCATGCGTCCACCCTACGCCCGCCGCGCGGGGCGACGGCCCTCGGCGAGAATGGTCGGATGCCTGAGATCTCCGTCGAGAACGTCACCGGTCCCGTCGCCTACCACGCGGAGGGTCCGGTGTGGTGGCCGGGCTGGGGCGGCCTGCGGTACGTGGACATGCTCGCGGGCGACCTCCTGACGCTGCGGCCCGACGGCGGCGTCGACCGCCTCCACGTGGGCGACCACGCGGCCGTGGTGCGGCCGCGGACCGGGGGCGGGTTCGTCGTCGGGCTCGCGCGGTCGGTCGCGGTGGCGGACAGCGACGGCGCGCCGGTGCGCGCGCTCGCGTCGCTCGTCGACGACCCCACGGTCCGCCTCAACGAGGGGGCGGCAGCGCCCGACGGCGCGTTCTACGTGGGCGGCCAGGCCGAGGGCGAGCGGCCGAGCGCGCTGTACCGGGTGGAGGCCGACGGGTCGTCGCGTGTCGTGCTCGACGGCGTCGAGGTGTCGAACGGGCTCGGGTTCTCGCCGGACGGGTCGCGGGCCTACTACGTCGACTCCGCGACGCGGCGGATCGACGTGCTCGACGTCGTGCCCGCCGCGGAGGACTCGCGCGGTCTCGTGCGGCGTCGCGCGTTCGTGGAGGTCGACCCCGACGACGGCATGCCGGACGGCCTCACGGTCGACGCCGAGGGTGGCGTCTGGGTGGCACTGTGGGGCGGCGGGGCCGTCCGGCGCTACTCCCCCGACGGCACGCTCGACGCCGTCGTCCCGCTCCCGGTGTCGCAGGTGAGCGCGTGCACGTTCGGCGGCGACGACCTCGACCGGCTGTTCGTCACGACGTCGCGCCAGGGGCTGGACGACCCCGAGGCGGACGAGGCCGCGTCGGGCTCGCTGTTCGTGGCGGACCCGGGGGTCCGGGGGCTCCCGGCACTGCCGTTCGCGGGCTGAGCGGCCCCGCAGGTCGTCAGCGGACGGCGTCGCGCACGCGCTGCTCGGCGCGCCCCAGGCCGTCGATCTCGAGCGCGACGACGTCGCCCGCCCGCAGGTAGGGGAAGCGCCCGGACAGGGCGACGCCCTGCGGGGTGCCGGTGTTGATGAGGTCGCCGGGCTCGAGGACCATGTACTGCGACAGGTGGTGCACGAGGTACGCGACGTCGAAGATCATGTCGGCCGTCGTCGAGTCCTGGCGGGGCTCGCCGTTGACCCAGGACCGGAGCCCGAGGTTCTGGACGTCCACCTCGTCGGCGGGGACGAGCCACGGGCCGAGCGGGTTGAACGTCTCGCAGCTCTTGCCCTTCGACCACTGCCCGCCGGAGACCTTCATCTGGTAGTCGCGCTCGGAGACGTCGTGGGACAGGACGTAGCCCGCGACGTGCTCGAGCGCCTCCTCCGGGGACGACAGGTAGCGCGCCCGGCGGCCGATCACGACGCCGAGCTCGACCTCCCAGTCGACCGTCGTCGCCCCGGGCGGCACGAGCACGTCGTCGTGCGGGCCGACGACCGTGTTCGAGTGCTTCCAGAAGACGATCGGGACGTCGGGCGGCGTCGAGCCGGACTCGGCGGCGTGCTCCGCGTAGTTCATCCCGATGCAGACGACGGCCGTCGGCCGGGCGACGGGCGCACCGACGCGCAGCTCGTCCGCGCCGTCGAGCACGGGCAGCGCGCCCGCGGCGAGCGCCGCGCGGACCCGGCCGACGCCGTCGGCCGCGAGGAACGCGCCGTCGATGTCGCGGGTGAGCGGGTCGAGGGAGTACACGACCCCGTCCTCGCGGACGGCGGGACGCTCCTGGCCGAGGGGGCCGAGTCGGACGAGCTGCACGGGTGGGTCTCCTAGGTCGGGGCGGGTGGCGCGGTTGCTCAGGCGAGGGCGCGCGCGTGGTCCGGGTTGACGATCGACGGCACGGGGCGGCCCGCGAGGAAGTCGACGGCGTTGCGCGCGGTGTGCACGGGGAGGTCCTGCATGGCCTCGGGCGAGAACCACGCGGCGTGCGGGGTGAGCAGCACGTTGTCCAGGGTGCGCAGGCGCGAGTCGGCGGGCAGCGGCTCGGTCGCGTAGACGTCGAGCGCGGCCGAGCCCACGTGGCCGGACGCGAGCGCGTCGGCGAGCGCGTCCTCGTCGATGAGCGGCCCGCGGCACGTGTTGACGACCCGCACGCCCGGCTTCGCGGCGGCGAGCGTGCGGGCGTCGAGCAGGTGGCGCGTCGACTCGGTGAGCGGCGCGTGCAGCGTGATGACGTCGGCGCGCGCGACGGCCTCGTCGATCCCCACGGCCTCGTGCCCGTCGGAAGCCACGGCCTGCGGGTCGACGAACGGGTCGTGCACGAGCACGCGGTAGCCGAGCGCGCGGGCGGAGCGCGCGACCTCGGAGCCGATCCGCCCGTACCCGATGACGGCGACGACGGTGCTGGACAGGCGCGCGGCGTGCTGCGCCGTCGGGGCCCACGTGCCGGCGCGCAGCGCGCGGTCGTAGGCGACGAGACCGCGGTCGAGGGTGAGGATCATCGCGACCGTGTGGCTCGCGACCTCCTCGATGCAGTAGGTCGGGGTGTTCGCGACGGCGACGCCGCGCTCGGTGGCGGCCGCGACGTCGACCATGTCGTAGCCGATGCCCATGCGCGAGACCATGCGCACCCCGCCCGGCCCGGCGACGGCGTCGAGCACGCGGGCCGTGATGGGGGCCCACTGCACGACGAGCGCAGAGGGCGCGGACCCGCTCGCGGCGGCCTCCTCGACGGCGGCGATCACCTCGTCCTCGGTGCGCGCGGCGGCGCGCAGGGCCCGCAGCCCGGCGGCGGTCAGGGTGTCCTCGCACGCGGTCCCGGGCAGGTCGCAGTCGGTGATGACGACGGTGTCGGCTGTCATGCGAGGAATGCTATAGCAAATAGCACCCTCGACCAACCCTCGGACCGGTCGGATGCTATAGCGTGGGCTCATGACCCTTGCCCCGGACGGCGCCCGCCGCCGCCTCGCCCTCGTCACCGGCGCCAGCTCCGGCATCGGTGCCGCCACCGCCCTCCAGCTCGCGCGCGACGGGCACGACGTCTGGCTCACGTACACCGGCGGCGAGGCCGGTGCGCGCGCCACCGCGGCCCGCTGCGAGGAGGAGGGCGCCGCGACCCGCGTCTCGCGCCTCGACCTGCGCGACACCGCGTCCGTCGAGGCGCTCGTCGCCGAGGTCACGGACGCCTGGGGACGCCTCGACGTGCTCGTCAACAACGGCGGCGTGTGCCCCTACCGCGCGCTCGACGACATCGAGCTCGACGAGTGGGACCTCGTCATGGAGACCAACGCGCGCGGCACGTTCGTGCTGTCGCGCGCCGCTCTCCCCCTGCTGCGCGCAGGCCGTCCGTCGCCCGCCGGGGCCACGGTCACGCCCGACGAGCGGACCGCGCGCGACCGCGCGATCGTCAACCTCTCGTCCATCGCGGGCGAGCAGGGCGCGCTCAAGACCGGCGTGCACTACGCCGCGAGCAAGGCCGCGATCCTCGCGATCACGCGCTCCTTCGCGCGCATCCTCGCGAGCGAGGGCATCCGCGTGAACGCCGTGACCCCCGGCCCCGTGACGAGCGCCATCACCGACCAGCTCGCCCCCGACGCGCGTGCCGGCCTCACCGCGTCCATCCCCCTCGGGGACTTCGGCACGCCCGACGACGTCGCCTGGGTCGTCGCGTCCCTCGCCTCCCCGCGCGCCGGGTTCGTCACCGGCGCGACGTACGACGTCAACGGCGGCGTCCGGATCGACTGACGCCCCGCCCGCCCGCCGCACACCGCGCCCACCCCTGCCCGAGGAGGCACCCATGAGCACGTCCCCGTCCGCCGTCGTCACCGCCCAGGTCGACGCCTTCAACGTCCGCGACCTCGACGGCTTCTGCGCGACCTACGCGCCCGACGCCGTCGTGAGCGGCGTGACTCCCGAGCCGATCGTCGGCCGCGACGCCCTGCGCGCGTTCTACGCGAGCCGGTTCGAGGACACCGCGCTGCACTGCGTCATCGACGCGTCCGTGACGTTCGGCGACCGCTGGCTCGTCGCGCGCGAGCTCGTCACGACGTCGAACGGCACCGGCGAGACCATCGCGACGTTCGAGGTCCGCGACGGCCTCATCACCCGCGCGAGCATGGTCAAGGGCTGACGCCCCGGCCTAGGCGCCGACGGTGAACTGCCCCTGGAACGGTGAGGGGTGCCACTCGTGGGTGGTGAAGGTGACCAGCGGCGCATCCCACGAGTCGACGACGCCGTTGTACATGCGCACGGTGCCCTCGGCCCACGGCCACGACCGCGTCGTGCCGGTGACGCGCGAGAGGTCGACCGTGATGCGCGCGGAGGTCCCCTCCGCGCCCTGGTAGCCGTCGACGTCGACGGTGAACACCATCCCCCCGTTGAGGACGTCCCCGTCCGGGCCGGGGTCGCCCCACTCGTGGACGACGCTGACCGCCGACACCTCGCAGCTCCCGACCACCTCGCGCGAAGCGTCGCTGACGATCTCGCAGCTGTTCCCGGTCGACCAGTCGCGTGCGGTGGCCGTCGCGGAGAACGTGGCGCCGTCCGTCCAGGAGGCCGTCGTGGCGGGAGCGGTCACCTGCACGAGGAGCAGGCACACCAGGAGGGTGGCGGCGGCGCTCGCGAGCCGTCGGAGGGTCCGGGTCACGGCTCGCTCCCCGAGGGCTGAGGGCTGGGGCGCCGGTCGCGTGCGCGTTCGTGTCCGGTGCGCGAGGCGGGCATCCGGCTGAGCGCGAGGAGCGCGGCCAGGGCGACGAGCAGCGGCACGGCCGTGCTCGGGCGGGTCAGGCGGGTGATGAAGTCCCCGCCGCCGGGAACCCGCCACCGCGGGCTGAGGACGGTGTCGTCGGTGACGACGTAGGCGCCGCCGTCCTCGGTGTCGTTCGCGTCGCCCTGCATCCGGACGTGCCAGGTGCCGTCGTCCTGCGGGGCGATGTCGACCACGCGATGGGTGACCAGCACCCCGGTGGCCGGGTTCGGCAGGGACACGACGTCGCCGACCTCGACCTGCTCCACCGGCACGGGGGTGTCCAGGAGCAGGTCGCCGGTCATGATCGCCGGTTCCATCGAGCCTGACACCACGACGAGAGGCTGGACCAGGCCTGCCTGGCCGGCCGCCCACAGGGCGCCGCAGAGCACGCCGATCACGGCCAGCGTCCACACCAGGACGTCAGCGAGGGCTTTCAGCGCGCGCAAAAGGATCATCACCTCCAAACCACGGGGGACCGAGCGCGACGGCTGGGCAGATCCCGAGCCTCCCCAGCCGTCGCGCCCAGCGCAGGCGACCGACGCCTACGCCTGGCTGACGCCGGTGAACGACACCGTCAGGGCACCAGCCGCACCCTGGTACGACGGGTCCCAGTCCTCCGGGGTCGTGATCGTCAGGGTCGCGGTCGCGGTCTCCGCCGGGGACAACAGCACGTCGTCCGGCACGCTCACCGTCGCGCTGGCCGGATCGGACCCCTCGAACAGGGATCCGGTGGCGCTGACCTCTGCCTGCCCGCCGAGGCTGAGGTCGACCGACCCGGAGTTCTTGAGATGCAGCGTCACCTGCCGCGTCTCCCCCTGGTTCATGCGAGCGAACGCCGCCTCGTCGATCGCGACGGCCACCCCGTCGCCGACGGTGTCGGCGTCGACCCACGACGTGCCGTCGGTGCTCGCCTGCAGCTCGACCTGGGCGGCCCCGGCGCTGCCGGTGAACCACGCCTGGTCGGTCCACGAGGCGCTCGTCACCGCGGCTCCGATACCCAGGACTGCGACTGCGGCGAGCCCGAAGCGCAGGTAGGTCTTGCGATCGCGGCGCTCGGTCTCGACGGCGGTCTCGATGTTGGACACAGTGTGCTCCTCTCCCACATGAGCGCCCTGTCGGGCGGGACGGTCGCGTGCGTCATGCGGGAGCGTTCAGCGCTGGACGCCTCGCCGGGCACGGGCACAGGTGGACCGGGCACCGGTTGTGGCGCCCTCGCCCCGCGATGTCGTCACGCCGGGCCCTGGTGGCCCTGGCTGCGGTCGTGGCGCCTTCGCCCAGCGGTATCCGCACGCCGGAACAGCGCCCTGGACAGGTGTCCAGATGTCCAGTTGACCGATCACCATTATATGAACGTTCGGCGGGCATAAGAAAAGCGTTCGGCGGGCCGTGGGCAGTCCGCTCGGTCGTCGCCGCGACGACGGGACGAGAAGCGAGAAATGGCCCCTGTCGCCGGCCTGCCAGGGGCCACGACTCACTTCTCGCGCCCAACGCTGCGGGCTCGTCGGGTTCGTGTGCCCGGGTCAGGCGAGGCCGTAGCGCGCGTCGAGGTCGGGGTCGTGGGGCGGGTTGCCGAACGACGCGGTCCAGGCGCCGTCGGCCGCGATCGACTGGCCGGACACGTAGCCGGCCTCGTGGGACAGCAGGAACGCGACGAGCGCGGCGATCTCCGCGGACTCGGCGATGCGGCCGAGCGGCGGGCCCTCGGCGAGCGCGCGCTCCTCGGCGGCCGGGTCGGCCGCGCGGGCGATCTGCGCGTCGAGGTGCGGGGTGCGCACCCCGCCCGGCGCGACGGTGTTGGCGCGGATGCCGTACCGCCCGTACGTCACGGCGACGGAGCGCGCGAGCGCGTCGATGCCGCCCTTGGTCAGCTCGTAGGCGGCGTGGTCGGCGAACGCCGCGCGGCCGTGGATCGAGCCGATGTTGACGATCGACCCGCCGCTCACCTGGTCGGTGAACGCCTCGACGGCGGCGGCGCAGCCCCACAGGTAGCCGAGACCGTTGATCTCGACGACGTCGCGCGCGTCCTGCTCGACCTGCGCCGCCCGCTCCGGGTCGGCGAGCGCGTGCAGCGGCGTGCGGACGGTGATGCCCGCGTTGTTCACCCATCCGGCGAGCGGCGCGAGGTCGCGCGCGGTCCGCGCGGCCTCGCGGTGGGCCTCGCGGTCGCGCGAGTCCCCCAGCACGACGGCGGCGCACACCCCCTCCTCGACCGTCCCCGAGCCCGGGGTGCGCTCCAGCCCGACGACGGTCCACCCGTCGGCGGTGAGGCGCGCGGCCACGGCGCGGCCGATGCCCTTGCCGCTGCCGGTGACGACGACGCTGCGGTGCTTGCTCGCGGGTCCGTCCGTGGGTCCGGTCACGGGGTCGCCTCCAGGTCGAAGCGGTCGGGGTCGAGCGTGAAGCCCAGGCCGGGCGCGTCGGGCGGGGTGGCGTGGCCGCCGTCGAACACGGGACCGCTACGCACGAGCAGCGGCGCGGGGTCGTAGGGGTTGCCCGCGGGCGAGCGGTCGAACGTCTCGACGCCGATGCCCGCCGCTCCGCCCAGGTGCACGCTCACCTCCGGGTACACGTGGCTGGACACGACCTTCCCCCGCGCGGCCCACGCGCGCACGAGCGGGTCGGCGGCCGTGATGCCGCCGATCGCGACGACGTCGACGCGCGGCACGTCGAGCGCGCCCAGCGCGTCGAGCCGGGCGAAGACCTCGGGGTCGGTGACCTCGTCGCCCACGGAGAGCGGCAGCCCGGACGCGTCGCGGACGCGCGCCGCGCCGGCCGCGTCCTCGGGGAGCAGGGGGTCCTCGAGCCACGCGAGCGCGGGCGCGCTCTCCCCCGCCGCACCCGTGACGCCCCACGCGTCGAGGTCCGCGAGCGCCTCGTCGGCGTCGCGCCAGCCGAAGCCCACGTCGACGACGACGCCGCTGCGCCCCGCGACGGTCGGGCGACCGGTGGCGTCGGGCAGCTCGGCGCGCAGGGTCGCGAGCAGGTCGCGCATGAGGGCGCGGTCGGGCGAGCGCGAGATCTTCAGCAGCGGCCACCCGGCGCGCGCGTGAGCGAGCACCTCGTCCGCGACGTCGCGCGCGGTGCGGCCGGGCGTCGGGTACGCCGCGACGAGGATCGCGGGGCGTGGCACTGCGACGGCCGCCCCGGACGAGACGTCGCGGGGACTCCCGGCGACGCCAACTGCCGGAACGCCCCTGTCGCCGCCGACACCCGGCTCCGCGGACCCCGCGAGGTCCGGGCCGTCGTCAAGCAGGGACCACACCGGACGCCCGGCGAGCCGCCCCGCGAGGTCCCACAGCGCGACGTCGACCAGGCCGACCGCGCGCCGCACGAGGCCCACGCGGCCGACGATCGCGGACCCGCGGAGGGCCGCGTCCCACGCGGCGCCGACGCTCTGGCGCGCGGCGACGCCGTCGGACGCCACGACCTCGCGACCCACCACGTGCGGGGCGACGAGCCGGTCCACGAGCTCGGCCATGGGCGCCTCGCGCGTGAGCGCGTACGACTCGCCCGCGACGGTGCGGCCGTCGTCCGTCTCGGCGACGACGCGCACGCCGACGTACTCGCGGCGCTCGACCGTCATCGCGCCGAGGCGCAGCGGCTGCGGCAGCGGGACGACCGTCGTCGCGGTGCGGACGGCGACGACGCGCGCGGCGGTCCCCACGCTCACTCCGGCTTCTTGGCGAGCGGCACGCCGTAGTCGACGAGGAAACCGCCGTCGACGTAGACGGTCTGCCCGACCATGTACGCGGCCTGGTCGGAGACGAGCCAGCTCACCGCGTTGCCGATCTCCTCCGGCTGGGCGAGCCGGCGCGCGGGGATGCGCGCGAGGATCGTCTCCTCCGAGAGCGTGCCCTGGGCGACGCCCTGGCGGAACACGCCCGTGTCGATGTACCCGGGGGCGACGGCGTTGACCCGGACGCCGCGCGCGGCCCACTCGGCGCCCGCGGTCGCGGTGAGCCCGATGACGGCGGCCTTGGTCGTGGAGTACGGGGCCCGGCCGGCGGAGCCGCGGGCCGAGACGGACGAGATGTTGACGACGGCGCCCCGGCCCGCCGCGAGCATGTGGCGACCCGCGGCCTGGAGGCACGCGAAGACGCCGTGCAGGTTGACGTCCACGACGGCCGACCACTCGTCCCACGTGAGGTCCTCGAGCGCGCGGTGGCGCTGGATGCCCGCGTTGTTGACGAGCGCGTCGATCCCGCCGAACGCCGCGGCGAGGTCGTCGAACGCGGCGCGCACGGCGGCGTGGTCGGTGACGTCGAGCGGGGCCCACACGAGCCCGGGCGCGTCGGGGACGGCGCCGAGGTCGAGCGCGGGGAGGTCGTGCTGCACGACGTCCGCGCACACGACCCGGAACCCGTCGGTCGCGAGACGCTCGGCGACGGCACGGCCGATGCCGGCCGCTCCCCCGGTGACGACGGCGAGCGGGACGCGCGGGGCGTCGGGGGCGGGGGTGGTCACTGGTCCTCCTCGGGGACGGGACGGGTCGGGGGCGCGGCGGACGTCGGTGCGGCGGGTGCCGCGTCGCCGGGGGGCCAGGCGGCGGCGTCGGCGAGCACGTCGTCGACGACGGCGCACGCGTGCCGCTCCAGGCGTTCGAGCGAGCCCGGTGCGAGCGGCGACTGCCACGCCTGGTAGGCGCCGACGTCGTACGCCTCGCGGGTGGGCAGGTAGACGAAGCCGGGCCCGTTGGTGAGGTTCGCGACGACGACCGGCCGCGTCCCGGCGTGGGCGCGCACCGTGCGCTGGAGGCGCGAGTACGCCTCGCCCGGGTGCGCGACGAGCAGCGCCTCGCCGACGCGCCACACCCACGTGGGGTGCTGGACGGTCGGGCCGGTGACGTAGCCGTCGCGCAGGTTCCGCGCGCGGCGCAGGCGCTCCTCGCGCGAGCGCGGGTCGATGTCGGCCCACTCGGCCTCGAGCTCGTCCCACGTCGGGAGGTCGCGCAGGTCGAGGGCGACGGGCTCCGCCACGGCGGCGAGCGTCCGGGCGTCGGGCCGGGCATCGGTGCCGGTGCCGGCGCCCGGGAGCGCGGCCGACGGCGCGGGCTCCCAGACCGCGAGCGGCGCGCCGGACTCGACGACGTGGGTCAGCTCCAGCTCCGTACCCGGCGGCGGGAGCTCGGCGAGCGCCGCGAGCACGGCATGGCCGAGCGAGATGCCGTGCCGGTCCGCGACGGCGGTGTCGCCCGTGTACTGCTCGCGCGGCGCGAGCTCGCCCGACGCGCCCTGGAGGAACGCGACGGGAGCGCCCGTCTCGCGCTCGACGAGGTCGCGCATCGCGCCCACGTAGTCGGGCGAGACGAGCCGGTTCTGCCAGGCGAGCGTCGTGGGGTGGCACGCGTAGTTGACGATCGTCGCGAGGGTGACGTCCTGGCCTGCGGGCGCGGCGCCGTCGGGCCGGGTCTCCCCGGCGGGCGCGAGGCGTGCGGTGAGGCGCCCGACGACGACCGTGTCGTCCGCGGGGTCGGCGCCGGGCGAGCGCGGGGTGCCGGCGTCGGGGTTGAAGCCGACGAGCGGCCGGGGCGGCATGCTCTCCGCAGCGGCTCCCGCGCTCGTGCCCGCGTCCCCGGCCGCGCAGCCGTCGAGCAGCGCCTCGCGGTTCGACGCGAGGCCGCAGCGGCCGGTCGTCCACTCGAGGGTCGCGGGCCGGAGGGCCGCGATCGCCTCCACGGCGGCGTCGGCCGCTGCGCGCGCGAGGTCGTGCAGGTAGGCGACGCCGCGGTCACCGCCCGCGAGGTCCGCGTCGCCCGAGCACAGGACCGGCCCGGCGTGCGTGTGGGAGAGGGAGACGAGCAGGCGCTCGACGGGCAGCCCGGTCGCGTCGAGGACGGTCGCGCGCAGGGTCGCCTCGTCGTCGACCCGGCGCCACCACGTGCCGTCGATCGTCACGAGGACGAAGGGCTCGGCGACCCCGGGGCCGGAGCGCTCCTCCGCGAGCGCCACGGCGGTCAGCGTCATCGCGCGGTGGGCGCCCTCGGAGACGTCCCAGTCCGCCGGGCCCCAGTTGCGCGCCCGGATGCCGGGGGCGGGCGTGACGTCGCGGACGGCGACGCCGGCCAGGCCGACGAACGCGGGGACGGGGGCCCGCGTGTGCAGGGCGACCATCGCACCTCCTCTGGGCTCGGGAGTGCCGATGCTATAGCATGTAGTCCGGTCGGGACGCCCCCGGGACGGCACCGTGGCCGCTATCCTTCAGCGGCGCCCGACCCTCGACGATCCGAGCCCGCCGCCCCCACGACACCACGGAGAAACCATGGCGCTCAAGAGCGTGCCGGACCAGAACGTCGCCGACCGCGTCACGGTCGAGCTGCGCGAGGCGATCTTCAGCGGCGACCTCGCGCCGGGCGAGCGGCTCGTCGAGCGCAAGCTCGCCGAACGCCTCGGCACGAGCCACATCCCGGTGCGCGAGGCGCTCACGCGCCTGACCCAGGAAGGCCTCGTCGAGCGGCTCCCCCACCGCGGCGCGCGCGTCGCCGCGCTCACGAGCCGCGACCTCGAGGAGATCTCCAGCCTGCGCACCCTGCTGGAGCAGTTCGCCGTCGTGCGGGTCCAGGACGCCTGGGACCCGGCGAAGGAGGCGAAGCTGCGCAAGACGGTCCAGCAGATGGTCCAGGCGGCGGAGAAGGGCAGCAACGCCCGCGTGTTCGAGCTCGACCGGCGCTTCCACGAGCAGCTCTGGGAGATGGCCGACCACCGCATGCTCATGACGCTCAACGCCCAGCTCCGCAGCCGCATCACCGGGTTCCTGCGCGCCGCGAACGCCGCGCTCGAACCCGAGGCGCGCGTCGCGCACGCGCGCACCCACGACCTCATCGTCGACGCCATCGCGGGCGGCGACCCGGGCACGGCCCAGCGCGTCATGGCCGAGCACATCGGTGAGGCCGCCGCGCGCCTCGCGAGCCACACGGAGAACGAGGCGGAGCCCGCCGTCGGGGCCTGACCGTTCGCCTCGCACGTCCAGGCCTGCCAATGCTCTGGCCGGGACGAGCCCGATCCGCATACGGTCGCGCGATGGACATCGTGCGTGCCGCCGAGACGTTCGCGTCCTGGGCGCAGACGCATCCGCAGGACTTTGGCGAGTGGGAGACGGACTACGAGGAGTGGCCCGCGACGTACGCCTGCGCCCGGGACCTCGTCGGCGAACGCCCTTTCACGCGATGGAGCGACGCGGAGAAGGCCTCCTTCCTCTACCTCCTCGCGCGCGACAACGAGGTCGAGGACCTGGCCGACCTGCTCTCCGAGCACCCGGTGACGCTGGCCGGCGTCGCCGAGCACGTCTGCGCTGCGCCGGGGTGCGCAGAGCCCGACGCACGGTGGCAGATCGCGGCGTATCTTCCCGCCATCGGGCCTGACGCGACCCCGCTGCTCCTGACGCTCTTCGCCGACGACGACGAGTACGTCCGGCGTCGCGCGCTGCTCTCCCTCGGCGAGCTCGGCGTACCGGCTGCGGAGGGGTGTGCCGTCGCCGCCTGGGAGTCCGGCCTCGAGTACCAGCGGATCGCCTCGCTGCACGTCCTGCACCAGATCGGATCACTCGAGCTCGAGACGTACGCGAAGCGCGCGGCGGGCGACCCTCGCTCGTTCGTCCGCCAGGCAGCCCGGCGGCTCGCCTGATCTCCGGCGAGACCACAGTCCTGGGTGGCGGCAGCGCCGCCACCCAGGAGGGTCGCACGCGCCCAGCCCGGCCCGCGCGGTCCGTCGCGTCGCACGCCGACGGTCGTCCCGCGACCCTACTTTTGCTATAGCATCCCGTCAACACCGGCCCGGACCCTGGACTGCCATGCACCTGCGCACCGCCACGCCCGACGACGTCCCCGCGCTCTACGCCCTGTGGGGCCGAGCGTTCGACGCGCCGCTCATGGTGCCGGTCTACGAGACGGACGACGGCCGGCTCGACCGCACGCACGTCGCCGTCGACCCGGACGACGGCCGCGTCGTGGGCTCGGTGTACTGGACCCCGCGCAAGCTCGGCGGGCCCGACGGCGGCATCCTCCGGGCGGGCGGGGTCGCGAACGTCGCGACCGCCCCCGAGGCGCGGGGCCGGGGCCTCGTCCGCGCGCTGCTCGCGCGCGCCGTCGAGCAGATGGAGCGGGACGGCGCGGACGTCGCGCTGCTGTTCACCGGCACCCCGGACGTCTACCGGTCGAGCGGCTTCGAGGCGTTCGACGTGCCGCTCCGGCGCGGCGCGCCGCGTCCGGTCGACGAGCCGGACCCCGGGCACGACGACCTCGACGACGACGGGCTCCCGACGGATGCCGCGCCGTCGGACCTCGTGGGCGACGCCCCCGTGCGGACCCGCACCGACCGCCTGCCCGGCGTCCCGTGGCCCGCGTGGTCGGTCGCGCTGCGGTGGGAGCAGCTCGCCGTGCTGCACGACGCGTTCGACACCGTGGCGGACGGGCCACGCCCCCTCGCGACCCGACGCACCGCCGAGCACTGGGAGCAGCGCATCCCGCTCTGGTACTCCGGCGCCGAGGTGCTCACCGCACGAGCCGCCGACGGGGAGGTCGTGGGCTACCTCGTCCTCGAGCCCGAGCCGGACGTGCTGAAGGTCCGCGAGCTCGGCGTCGACCCGGCCTCGGACCGCGCGCACGACGTCGTCGACGCCCTCGCTCGCACCACGCTCCACCGCGCGCACCTGCACGGCGCCCCCGCCGTCGAGGTGCGCCTCCCCGCGCACGCCCTGACCGACCGCTTCGCCGCCGCGGTGCTCGACGCGCCCGTCGTCGCGACCGACACGACGGGGATGCTCCGGCCCGTCCGCGCGGCGGCCGACGTCGTCGCGCACCTCCGCGACGCCGCCGCGGCCGGGGTGGGTTTCCACTGGCCCGGCGACTACCTCTGACCTGCTGACCCACCCCACGAGGTAGAGCCCCGGTCCGCCGAGGTAGAGCCCTGGTCACGCCACCAAGGCTCTACCTCGCGCGACCACGGCTCTACCTCGGCGTCGTCGGCACGTGCGCTCCCGTGGGAAGGCAGTTGCTATGGCATTTTTCGAGGCGGTACAGCGATCTGACCTGCGTGGATGCTCGATCAATTGCTCTTGACGATGCCATAGCATCCCGCTACTCTCCGAGTGTCCGGTTCACCGTCGCAACGACGCGCACGAACCCGCTGACCCCCGACCCAGCACCGGAACCGCACGACCCCCGCAGCACCGCTCCCCCGGAACACCCCGCAGCCCCGGGCCGCCGGAGCCACCGCGTCGCCCGCCCGCACGGCGTCCTCCCGACGTCACGAAGGGTGCCCCCGTTGTCCACTCCCCGATCCCAGACCCGCCCCGCGCCCATCAGCTCCGGCGCGACCGACCCCATGACCGCCGAGGCGGTGTCACCCTCGCGCCGCCACCTGCTGCGCGTCGCCGGCATGGCCTCGCTCGCCGCGGGCGCCGTCGCCCTCGGCGCCGGCAGCGCGCACGCGGCGCCCCTCGCCGGCACGCTCCCCGCGAGCAAGAACGACAAGCCCGACGACGAGGTCCTCGTCGCCGCCACCGTCGCGCAGCTCACCGGCTGGAAGGCCAAGAAGCTCGACGACGGCGCCGTCGCCCAGCTCCTCGGCCACGCGACCCCGGGCGACGGCGCGGCCCGCCTCGTCCGCTACGACGCGAGGTCCACCGCGACCCCGAACGGCGGCACCGTCCTCGCCCCCGGCGACGCCGGTGCCACCGGCCGCTGGCACACCCTGCACGCCGGCACCGCGGACTTCCGCTGGTTCGGACTCTTCGGCCCCGAGAACCCCGCCGACGACGCCCTCGACGCCCTCGTGAACGACCCCAGCATCACCCGTATCGAGGCCCGCACGGACCTCAACTTCACCCGGCGCCACACCTACACCCGCTCGAGCCTCGAGCTCGACTTCGGCGGGCGCACGGTCACGACGGAGGGGATCGAGCGCAACGCCCACGACAACCCGTTCGGCGCGGTCCTGTTCTTCCAGGGTCGCGTGACGGACGAGACGCAGCAGCGCACGCTCGCCGCGACGCTCCCCGACCTCACGGACGTCTTCGAGGTCGCGGACGCAGGCGCGTTCGCCGTCGGGCAGTGGTGGGCGCTGCGCTCGGACGAGCGCCCGGGCGGCGGCGGGGACGAGCGCGAGCTCCAGCGCCTCGTCCAGGTCACGCAGGTGCTCGACGCGACGCACGTGCGCGTCGACTACAAGAACGGCTGGGAGCTGCCCGCAGGGCGCGTGCTCACCTGGACGCGCGTCGAGCCCGTCGAGCAGGTGCACGTGCGCGCGATGACGTTCCACGGCTCCGGGCCCTTCGACGGCCCGGCGAACGGCGAGCTGCCCGACGACCGCGAGATGACCGGCTCGCACCCCGTCGCGTTCGAGTACGCGGTGCGCTGCGACGTCTCGGACGTGCACGGCCACCGCACGTGGTGGCCGGTGATCATGCGGCGCTGGAACACCCACTTCGTCACGGAGCGGTGCTCGGTCGCCAACCCGCCGACGGTGTTCTACGGCGGCGCCGGCTACCTCACGCAGCAGATCTACTGCCTGTACGGGCGGGTCTCCGACTGCACGAGCCACAACGCGCGGCACCTCAACGACCTCACGGCGTCGGCGTACTGCCTCGTGGAGAACTGCCACGGCGACGGCGACGACCAGGGCGGCAACCCGTTCACGACCCACGGCCAGTACGAGCACGACCTCGTGTTCGTCGGCAACAGCGGGCTCATGGACATCGCCAACTCGGGCGGCCAGTGGGGCACGGCGGCCAAGCGCATCACGGTCAAGCACCACACGTGCTCGTGGTTCGTCGCGGGCACCAAGATCACGGACCTCACGCTCGAGGACGTGCACGTGGTCGCGCGCTCGACGTTCGACCCGCGGGCCACGCTGACGATCAACGCCGACGGCGCGCAGGTGCGCGGCTGCACGGCCGGCTTCTTCGCCGTCGGGCAGCGGTCGTCGCTGTCGCGGCGCCCGACGGTCGTCGAGGACTGCGCGTTCGCGCTGCCCGCGGGGTCGGTGCTGCACCAGACGCCGGTGACGAACCCCGTGCACTTCGTGCGCACCCGCCTCACCGGCGTGGACGGCACGATCCTGCGCGGTGCGGGCCCCGTGACGTTCACCGACTGCGAGCTCGTCGGCGGCACGGACGACGCCCCGGCCGCGCCCGTCGACCTCGGCTCTGCGGACGTCACCGTCACGGGCGGGTCGTGGCAGGGCGTGGGCGTGCGGCTCAGCGGCGCGCGGGACCAGCGGCTCGTGCTCGACGGCGTCCGGGCCGCCGGCACGACGACGGCCGGGGCCCTCGTCTCGCGCGGCACCGGCGCGGGGGCCGTGGACGTCGCGCTCCGCGGCGCCGACCTGCGGGCCGCCGACGGCACCGCGCACGTCGCGCTGCGGGCGGGCGACCGCTACGCCGCGACCGGGTCGCGGTTCACGGGCGGCCGCCTCGACCTACCCGACGGCGTGCGCGTCCTCCACGCCCGCAACGTCGAGACCGGCGTCGACCGCGCGGGGCTGCCGACCGCGGGCGACGGCGTGCTCGTCGACGCGAACCTCACCGTGTGACCCGCCCGGGCGACGCCCGGGCACCCTGTTCCCGCCTCCCCACCGACACCCGCGCCGTCGCGCCGGGCCGACGAAAGGACACCCCCATGACCCTCGAGACCACGACCGAGCCGACGACGGCCGCGCCGGGCGAGGCCGCCCAGCCGCCCTCGCGGCGCCACCTGCTGCGGGTCGCCGGCATCGCCTCCCTCGCCGCGGGCGCCGTCGCCCTCGGCAGCGGCAGCGCCCACGCGGCGCCCCTCGTCGGCGCGCCGCTCACGGCGAAGAAGGACGACAAGCCCGACGCCGAGGTCCTCGTCGCCGCCAGCGTCGCCGAGCTCACGGGCTGGAAGGCCAAGAAGCTCGACGACGGCACCGTCGCCCAGCTCCTCGGCCACGCGACCCCCGGCGACGGCGCCGCCCGGCTCCTGCGCTACGACGCGAGGTCCACCGCCGCCGCCAACGGTGGCACCGTCCTCGCCCCGCAGGACGCGGGAGCCAAGGGGCGTTGGCACACCCTGCACACCGGCACCGGAGACTTCCGCTGGTTCGGCCTCTTCGGCCCCGAGAACCCCGCCGACGACGCGCTCGACGCCCTCGTGAACGACCCGAGCGTCACCCGCATCGAGGCGCACACGGACCTCAACTTCACGCGGCGCCACACGTTCACGCGCTCGAACCTCGAGCTCGACTTCGGCAACCACCTCATGACGACCGAGGGCATCGAGGACGCCGGGCAGGACGACCCCTTCGCGGCCGTGCTGTTCTTCCGCGGGAAGGTCACGGACGACGTCCGGAAGACCACCCTCACGGCGACGATGCCGGAGCTGCGCGACGACTACGAGGTCGCGGACTCGTCGCAGTTCGAGGTGGGCCAGTGGTACGCGGTCGAGGTCAACGCGCTCGCCGGCCGGTGGGAGCGCGAGCTGCAGCGCCTCGTCCAGATCACGCAGATCGTCGACGCCACCCACGTGCGCGTCAACTACAAGGCGGGCTGGTCGCTCGCGAAGGGCCGCACGCTCACGTGGACGCGCGTGGAGCCCGTGGAGCAGGTGCACGTGCGCAACCTCGCGTTCCGCGGCCGGTCCGACGGCGACCAGTACACCGGCTCGCACCCGATCGCCTACGAGTACGCGGTGCGCTGCGACGTGGAGAACGTGCACGGCGTCGCGACGTTCTGGCCGCTCGTCATGCGCCGCTGGAGCACGTTCTTCCGCACGGCGGGCTGCTCGCTCACCAACCCGGCGTCGGTCACGTGGGGCGGCGCGGGCTACCTGACGCAGCAGATCTACTGCAACTACGGGCACGTCGTGGACTGCCACACGACCAACGCCCGGCACCTCAACGACTGGACCGCGTCGTCGTACGGGCTCGTGGAGAACTGCCACGGCGACGGCGACGACCAGGGCCCGTTCGTCACGCACGGCCAGTACGAGCACGACCTCACGTACGTGGGGAACTCGGGGCTCATGACGTTCGCCAACTCGGGCGCGGCCTGGGGCGGCGCGGCCAAGCGCATCACGGTGACGCGGCACGTGTGCTCGTGGTTCGTCGCACGCGTCAAGGTCACCGACCTCACGCTCGAGGACGTGCAGGTCATCCGCAAGGACGGCCTCGCGGGCTCGGGGATGCTGTGGGTCAACGCCGACGGCGTGCAGCTCCGCGGCTGCCAGGCCGACGACACGCTGATCATCTCCCAGGCCTCGGCGCTGTCGAAGCGGCCCAACGTCATCGAGGGGTCGCGCTTCGCGGTCCTGCCGGACACCGCGATCACCCAGGCGAACGTCACGAACCCGGTGCACCTCGTGCGCACGACCCTCAACGGGCTGAAGAACGCGTCGTTTGCCGGGAAGGGCCCCGTCGTGCTGGACACGTGCACGCTCGAGGCGGCCGAGGGCGAGGGCACGGTGACGGTGAGCGGCGACCTCACGGTGCGCGGCGGCGTCCTCCGCAACGTCGCGGTCGTCGCGGCGGGCGCGGCCGAGCAGACCGTCCGGCTCGACGGCGGCGCCCGGCTCGAGGGCAAGCCCGCGGGCGGGAGCTTCCTGCGCCGGGCGAAGACGGACAAGCCGGTCACGTGGGCGCTGGACGGCGTCCGGAGCACCGCGCCGTCGGGCGACACTGGGCACGTGAACCTCGACGCCGGTATCAACAGCTGGTCCGCCACGGGCTCGACCTTCGCGGGCGGGACCCTGGCGCTCGCACCGTCCGCCCTGGGCGGCGACTCGTCCGTCCTCCACAGCGGCAACGTCGAGCAGGGCGTCACCCGCACGGCGTTCCCCGACGACGGCGACCGCGTCGTCACGACGGGCAACCTCGTCGTCTGACCCGAGGGTCGGCAGCACCCGGCCTCTCCTCCGCGCTCCTCGTCGCCGGACGACGAGGAGCGCGGAGGAGAGGCCGGCGCTCGCCGCGCGGAGGTGAGACGACAAAGGGGTCGGGGAGGCGGCTGCGGGTCGTGGCGGGCCTGGCGGGAGCGCCGCGAGGCACGAGCAGCGCGGATGGTAGACCCGCAGCCGCCTCCCCGACCCCGTGCCAGGCCGACCACCACGGGCGCACCAGGGCACCCCTCGACGACCGGCACGAAAGGTCACAACTCCGCATCGCGTCGTGCGCGAGTTAACACGAGCGCCGATCTGGCGTAACATCGGCATGGCAGGCTTGCTATAGCAAATAGCAAACGAGGCCTGCCAGGGCCGGGAGACCCCCGCCCCGCAGGACCATCGCAACGGAGCAAGGACCGCACACGTGACCCCCACCCCCCAGCCTGTCACCGTCGCCCTCGTCGGCGCCGGGAACCGCGGACAGACGTACGCGCGCTGGATCGCCGAGCACCCGGAGCGCGCCCGTCTGGTCGCCGTCGCCGACCCTCGGGCGCACCAGCGCGGGCTCGTCGTCGACCAGGCCGTCGCGGCCCAGGCTGCCGCGGCCCAGACCGGCGGCCCCGCCGACCCGGCCGTCACGCCGGCCGCCACCACCGCCGCCGCGCTCGCCGCCGACACGTCCGCGCCCGCCGTCGGCCTGGGCGCGGCACTCCCGCAGGTCGCGGAGTTCGCCGGCTGGCAGGACCTCGTCGCCGCGGGCGACGCCGACCGGGCCGCGGGGGGCACGGGCCGGGTCGCGGACATGGTGATCGTCGCGACGCAGGACCGCGAGCACCGCGACCCCGTCGTCGCGCTCGCGCCGCAGGGGTACGCGATCCTCGTCGAGAAGCCGCTCGCGCCGAGCCCGGAGGAGTGCCGGGACGTCGTCGACGCGGTCGAGGCGTCGGGCGTGCTCTTCGGCGTCTGCCACGTCATGCGCTACATGCCGTACACGGACCTCGTGAAGTCCGTCGTCGACTCGGGTGTCCTGGGCGAGATCGTCAACGTCCAGCACCTCGAGCCCGTCGGCTGGTGGCACGACGCCCACTCCTACGTGCGCGGCCCGTGGCGCTCGGAGAAGACGTCGAGCCCGATGCTCCTCGCGAAGTCGAGCCACGACCTCGACTGGATCCGCTACGTCACGGGCAAGCGCATCGCGACGGTCGCGAGCTTCGGCTCCCTGAAGCACTTCCGGCCCGAGGAGCGGCCCGCGGGCGCGGCGGACCGCTGCCTGGACTGCCCGCTCGAGCCCACGTGCCCGTACTCGGCGCCCCGCCTCTACCTGACCACGCTGCGCGAGAAGGGCCCGATCTGGCCCGTCTCCGTCATCACGGACGCGACCGACGAGGCGGGCGTCGTCGAGGCCCTGCGCACCGGCGACTACGGCCGGTGCGTCTACGCCTCGGACAACGACGTCGTCGACCACCAGGTCGTCGCCATGGAGCTCGAGGGCGGCGGCGCGGCGACGTTCACCATGACCGCGTTCTCCGAGCAGGACCACCGCAAGACCCAGATCTTCGGCACCCACGGGTGCCTCGACGGCGACGGGGAGAAGGTCCGCGTGACCGACTTCCGCGACGGCAGCGTCACCGTGCACGACGGCGGCCACCACGGCGCCACGAACGCCGCCGACGACCACGGCGGCGGCGACTCGGGGGTGATGGACGCGTTCGTGCGCGCCGTCGCGACGGGGGACCCGAGCCACGTCCGGTCGGGCGCCGTCGAGTCCTTGCAGAGCCACCTCGCCGTGTTCGCGGCCGAGGAGTCGCGCCACCGGCGCACCGTCGTCGACGTCCCGGCGCGCTGACGCGCCGGGCCCGACGACCGCACCACCACAGCACCACACCGCCCAGCAGCACCCCCACCCCCACCCGCCCACCCGGGCGGGACCTCACCAAGGAGACACGTCGATGACCCTGCGCACGACGAAGCGCCTCTGGACCGCCGCGCTCGCGGTCGGCACGCTCGGCGCGCTGAGCGCCTGCGCCGGCGGTGCCGGCGCCGGCAGCTCCACCCCCACGCCCGAGGACGGCGCCGCGTCCGGCTCCGTCACCATGTGGACCTACCCCGTCATCGCCGACGAGGCCGCCCACAAGGCCTTCTGGGACGAGCAGGTCGCCGCGTTCCAGGAGGAGAACCCCGACGTCGACGTCAAGGTCGAGATCTACCCGTGGGCCGGCCGCGACGAGACGCTCGCGACCGCGATCGCGGGCAACAAGGGCCCCGACGTCGTCTACCTCATCCCGGACCAGATCCCGAAGTACGGCCAGTCCCTCGCCGCCGTGGACAACTACGTCACGGACCAGGTGGGCGACCTGCGCGAGAACGCGTCGAAGGCCGTCACGGTCGACGGCGCGATGCTCGGATCGCCGCTGATCATGAACAGCAAGCCGCTCGTGTGCAACGCCGCGGCGTTCGAGGCCGTCGGCGAGGCGGGCAACTACCCCGAGACGTGGGACGACCTCATGGCGCTCGCGCCGACGTTCCAGGCCGCCGGCTACGACGTCACCAACTACTGGGGCTCGGTCGACGCGACGCTCAACGAGTCCTTCTACCCGCTGCTGTGGCAGGCGGGCGGGTCCGTGTTCTCCGAGGACGGCTCGTCGGTCGCGTTCGACTCCCCCGAGGGCGTCGAGGCACTGCAGTTCGCGGTCGACCTCGCCGAGGGCGGGTACATCGAGAAGGACCTGCTGACGACCATCCCCGCGTTCGAGCAGACGAACACCGCCAAGGGCAAGATCGCGTGCACCTGGCAGCAGGGCCCGGCCGACGTCGCGGGCTTCTGGGGCGAGGAGAACGTCGTCGTGCTCCCGCCGCTCAAGGAGGCGGAGGCGGTCGCGTTCGGCACCGTCGGCTCGCTGTCCGTGCTCAAGACGGCGGACAGCCTCGACGCCGCGGGCAAGTGGGCCGCGTTCGCGACCTCGCCCGAGGTGAGCGCCGAGTACGCCAAGGCCGCCGGCTGGTTCTCGCCGTACGAGAGCGAGTCGGGCCTGTACGCCGACGACGCGGTGCTGTCCGCGCTCGAGGAGACGCTCCAGTACACGACCGCGGGCGAGGTCAACGAGAAGTCCCGTGAGGTCATGGGCGTGCTCGCCCCGGAGCTCCAGGCCGCGCTCATCGGCGAGAAGACGCCGGAGCAGGCCCTGAAGGACGCGGCCGCGGCGGCGAACCCGCTGCTCGGCTGACCGACGCCGCGGCGCGGGCAGCCGTCCCCCCTGCTGCCCGCGCCGCGGTACCTCGCGGTACGAGAGGAGAACCCATGACCGCGACCGCCCCCACCTCGGACGGGCTGACCGCCGACGGGGCCGACCGGCGCCGGGCGCCGAAGCCCCCGCGCGGCACGACCCGCCGCGTCCTGGAGCGCCGAGAGGCGAGGATCGGCCTGCTGTTCGCCCTCCCCGCGTTCCTGCTGTTCCTGCTGTTCCGCTTCGGCCCGGCGATCGCCGGCGTCGCGCTGAGCTTCTTCGACTACACCATCGGCGTCGGCGCCGAGTGGACGGGCGTCGAGAACTTCCGGCGCATGGTCGACGACCCGATCTTCTGGTCGGCGCTGCGCGTCACGGTCGTGCTGAGCGTGCTCATCGTCCCCGTGTCGCTCGCCATCTCGACGTTCATGGCGCTCATGGTGCGCCGCTCGTTCCGCGGCTCCGGCTTCTACCGCTCGGTGTTCTTCCTGCCCGTGGTCACGAGCCTCGTGCTCGCCGCGACCGTGTTCACGTGGGTGTTCTCCACGAACGGCCCGTGGTCGAAGCTCATGGGCGCGCTCGGGTTCTCGACCGACTCCTGGCTGGGCGACACGCTGCTCGTGCTGCCCGCGCTCGCGATGGTCGCGATCTGGTCGCGCTTCGGCTACGGGATGCTCATCCTCCTCGCGCGCATGCAGGACCTGCCGCGCGAGCTCGAGGAGGCCGCCGCGATCGACGGCGCCGGGCCGTGGAAGCGGTTCTGGTTCATCATCGCGCCGCAGCTCAAGCCGACCCTGTTCTTCCTCGCCGTCATCGAGACGACGGCGTCGTTCCAGATCTTCGACCTCGTCTACGTCATGACGGCGGGCGGCCCCGCCCGGGCGAGCTACAACCTCGTCTTCTACATCTACGACCAGGGCTTCAAGTACTTCGACCTCGGCTACGCGAGCGCGCTCGGCGTCGCGCTGTTCGTCGTCACGCTGGTCGTCGCCCTGCTCCAGCGCTACGCCATCGGGAGGGACAAGTGACCGCCGTCGACCCCACCACCACCGGGCGGGTGCTCGAGGGCGCCGCGATGCCCGTGCGCCCCACCGCGACCCGCCGCCGGCGCGGCCGCAAGGGCGCGAGCGACCTGTCGCTGCGCGGCAAGGTGCTGCGCTACGCCGTGCTCTCGCTCGCCGCCGTCGTGACGATCTTCCCGTTCTACGCGATGGTCGTGCTGTCGCTGAAGCCGGCCGCCGCGATCGACTTCCCCGCGTCGCTCCTGCCGACGAACCTCACGACCGAGGCCTACGGCCGCGTGCTCGGCGCGGGCAACATCGGCACCTGGCTCGTCAACACGCTCGTGTACTCCGTCGTGTCCGTCGTCGCGGTGCTGCTGCTCGCGTCGATGGCCGGCTACGCGTTCGCGAAGAAGAAGTTCCCCGGGCGCGAGGCGATGTTCTGGTCGTTCCTCGCGATGGTCATGGTCCCGTACCACGTGACGCTCATCCCGACGTTCATCCTCATCGCGCAGGCGGGCGGGCTCGACACGTACTGGGGCCTGATCCTGCCGACGCTCGCGAACGCGCAGGCCGTGTTCCTCATGCGGCAGTTCATCCTCGACCTCCCCGACGAGCTGTTCGAGGCCGCGAAGCTCGACGGCGCCTCGGAGTGGCGCATCTTCCTGCGCATCGTGCTGCCGCTGTGCAAGCCGATCCTCGCGACGCTCGGCACGTTCGTCTTCCTGTGGCACTGGAACGACTTCCTGTGGCCGCTCATCATCGGCCAGGGCACCGACCACTGGACGCTGACCGTCGGCATCGCCTCGCTCCAGCAGCAGGACGTGCCGCTCAACATGGTGCTCGCGGGCGCCACCATCTCGTTCGTTCCGATCTTCGCCTCGTACCTCGTGGCCCAGCGCTTCTTCGTCGAGGGCGTCACCTCGTCCGGCATCAAGGGATGACTCACCACATGACCACGCAGACCAGCACCACCGCCCTGAAGGCCCCGACGTCCGTCGCGGAGCTCGAGGAGCTGCTCACGACGCCGTCGCCCGCCCTCGTGGAGGACCTGGCCGCCCGCTCGGGCGACCTCGTCATCCTCGGCGCGGGCGGGAAGATGGGCCCGAGCCTGACCGTACTCGCCCGCCGGGCGCTCGACGCGGCCGGGCGCACGGGCGACGCCGTGCACGCCGTCTCGCGGTGGTCCGACCCCGAGCAGGCCGACCGCCTGCGCGACGCCGGGGTGAACGTCGTCGCGGCCGACCTGCTCGCGCCCGACGCGGACCTCGCCGCCCTGCCCGACGGCGCCGACGTCGTCTACATGGTGGGCGCCAAGTTCGGCACGTCGTCCGCGCCGTCGCTCGCGTGGGCCGCGAACGCGGCCCTCGTGCACGACGTCGCGCGCCGCTACGCCGACTCCACGATCGCGGCGTTCTCCACCGGGAACGTCTACCCGCTCGTGCCCGTCGAGTCCGGCGGGTGCTCGGAGGAGCACCCCGTCGGGCCGGTCGGCGAGTACGCGATGAGCTGCCTCGGCCGCGAGCGCGTGCTCCAGCACGCCGCGCTCTCGCGCGGCACGAAGGTCGTGACGATCCGCCTCAACTACGCCGTCGACCTGCGCTACGGCGTCCTGTTCGACGTCGCGTCGCCGATCCTCGCGGGCGAGCCCGTGGACCTCACGACCGGGCACGTCAACGTCGTGTGGCAGGGGTACGCGAACGAGGTCGCGCTGCGCTCGCTCGCGCTCGCATCGTCGCCCGCGACGGCGATCAACCTCACCGGCCCGGAGACGGCGTCGGTGCGGCGCCTCGCGGAGCTCCTCGGCCGCGGCCTCGACCGCGAGGTGTCGTTCACGGGCGAGCCCGCCCCGACGGCGCTGCTCAACGACGCGACGCGCTGCCACGAGCTGTTCGGCTACCCGCAGGTGCCGCTGCGCACGCTCGTGGACTGGCAGGCGCAGTGGCTCGCGGCCGGCCTGCCGACGAGCGGCAAGCCGACGAAGTTCGCCGTGCGCGACGGGGCGTTCTGATGACGGCCCCCACCACCCCCGCCGCGGCGCCGGCCACCCCGCGCCTCGCCGACGACGTCGCCGCGCTCCTGCGCGCGGGGACCGTCATCCCGGCCCAGCCCCTCGCGCTCGACGCGGACCGCCGCCTCGACGAGCGCCGCCAGCGCGCGCTCACGCGGTACTACCACGCGGCGGGCGCGGGCGGCGTGGCCGTCGGCGTCCACACGACGCAGTTCGAGATCCGCGAGCACGGGCTCCTGCGGCCCGTGCTCGAGCTCGCGGCCGAGGTGTCGCGCGCGACGGTCGCGGGCGACGCGCCCGCGGGCTCGCTGCACACCGGGCCCCGCCCGCTCGTCCAGGTCGCGGGCGCGGCCGGCGACGTGCGGCAGGCCGTCGCGGAGGCGGAGCTCGCGGCATCGCTCGGCTACGACGCGGTGCTGCTCGCGCCGCGCGTGCCCGGTCTCACCGGCTCGCGCGAGGAGGTCGAGCGCGTGCTGCTCGACCGCGCCCGCGCCGTCGGCGAGGTCCTGCCCGTCATCGGCTTCTACCTCCAGGAGGCGATCGGCGGCCCGCGCCTGTCCGTCGGCTTCTGGCGCGAGTACGCGTCGATCGAGGCGGTGGTCGCGATCAAGGCCGCGCCGTTCCACCGCTACCGGACGATCGACGTGCTGCGCGGCGTCGCCGCGTCGGGTCGCGGCGACGAGATCGCGCTGTACACGGGCAACGACGACGCGATCGTCGCCGACCTCACGCAGCGCCTCGACGTCCCGGTGACCGACGCCGAGGGCCGCGCCTCGACCTTCACGGCGCGGTTCGTGGGCGGCCTGCTCGGGCAGTGGGCGGTCTGGACCCGGGGCGCGGTCGAGACGCTGACCCTCGCGCACGCCGCGCACGGCATCGGTCCCGACGGCGGGGCCACCGTGCCCGACGCCGCCGCCCTCGCGACGCTCACCGCGCGCGCGGCCGGCCTCACCGACGCGAACGCGGCCGTCTTCGACGCGGCGCACGACTTCGCGGGCGTCATCGCGGGCGTCCACGAGGTGCTGCGCCGCCAGGGCCTGCTCGACGGTATCTGGTGCCTCGACCCGGACGAGACCCTCTCCCCCGGGCAGGCCGACGAGCTGACGCGCGTGACGGCGTCGTACCCCTGGCTCGCGGCCGCGGACGACGCGCTCGTCGCGGAGCACCTCGAGGACTGGCTGCGATGACCGGCGCGCCCGGCCCGGAGACCGTCGCTGGCCCCGGTCCGGGAGCCGAGGCGGCCCGGGCGGTCGTCGCGGTCGCGCCGTGGCTGCGCACCGAGCTGTTCGCGCCCGACGTGTGGGAGCGCCTGGCGGGCGCGGGACCGTTCGACGTCGTCGACGACCCGCGCGCGCTCGGCGCCGCGCTCGACCGGCTGAGCCCCGCGGCGCGCGAGAGCGTCGACGCGCTCGTCATCTCGTGGGGCACGCCGCCCCTGCACGCGGACCTCCTGGACCGGCTCCCCGGCCTGCGGCTCGTCGCGCACTCGGGCGCCTCCGTCAAGCCTTTCGTCACGCCCGCGCTGTGGGAGCGCGGGGTCCGCGTGACGCAGGCGGGCCAGGCGATGGCACGCCCGGTGGCCGAGGTCTCGGTGACGTTCGCGCTCGCGCTGCTCCACCAGGTCCCCGCGTTCCACAACGCTCTGCACGACGGCGTCCCGTGGGCCGACGCCGAGGCCGCACCCCCGCGGTACGAGATCGCGGGCACGCGCGTCGGCGTCGTCGGGGCGTCGCGCACCGGGCGCGCGGCGATCGCGATGCTGCGCGCGCTCGGCGCGGAGGTCGTGGTCGCCGACCCGACCCTCTCCCCCGCCGACGCCGCCGCGCTCGGCGCGACCCTCGTCGGGCTCGACGAGCTGCTCGCGACGAGCCGCGTGACGATGCTGCACGCACCCGTGCTGCCCGAGACCCACCACCTGCTCGGCGCACGCGAGCTCGCGCTCCTGCCCGACCACGCGGGCCTCGTCAACACCGCGCGGTCGTGGCTCACGGACGAGGACGCGCTCGTCCGGGAGCTCGCGAGCGGGCGGATCAGCGCCGCCCTCGACGTCTACGACGCCGAGCCGCTGCCCCAGGACCACCCGCTGCGCCGCCTGCGGAACGTGCTCCTCACCCCGCACCACGCCGCCGCGACCGTGCAGGGCCGGCTCGCGCAGGGCGCGATCGTCGTCGACGAGCTCGAGCGCTTCCGCGCGGGCGAGCCGCTCGTCCACGAGGTGCGTGAGGCCGACCTCGACCGCATGGGCTGAGCCCGCGGCGGGGCCGGGTCGGAGCGTGTCGCACCGGGCGGGCAGGGTACGTCGGACCGGGTCGGACCGGCCGGAGCGGGTCAGGCTCGCGCGGCCGGCACCGCGGGCACCGGGGCGACCCGCCGCCCTGGGAGGGTCGCGACCGCGACCCCGGCGAGGCACAGCGCGCCGCCCGCGAAGGTGACCGGCGCCGGGACCTCCGCGAGCACGAGCCAGGAGAGCACCACCACGAGCGGCGGGACGAGATACGTCGTCGCCGCGGCCCGGCCCGCGCTGAGCCGCGAGAGCGCGTAGCCCCACGTCGTGAACGCGACGGCCGTCGGGCCGAGCCCGAGCAGCACGACCGCCCACGTCGACGACGGCGGCGCCGCGGCGGCGTCGGCCGCGAGCGCCGGGGCGAACGGCAGGAGCGCGACCGTGCCCGCGAGGCACCCGACCCACGTCATCGTGAGGGCGTCGACGTGCGCGAGGAGGCGCTTCTGCGACGTCGCACCCGCGGCGTAGAGGACGGCGGCGGTGAGCCCGAGCGCCACGCCGACGACGTCGCGCTCGCCCGAGGACGTCGCGGCCGCGATGATCGCGACCCCGGCGAACGCCGAGGCCATGCCGACGAGCAGTCGCCGCGGGAAGCCCTCGCCGAGCAGGAGGCCCGCGAGCACCGCGACGAGGACGGGCGCGACGTTGACGAGGAGCGCCGTCGTGCCGGCGTCGAGGTGCTGCTCGGCCGCGTTGAGCGCGAGGTTGTAGAGGCTGAACCAGCCGACGCCCCACGCGAGGACGCCCGCGAGCACGCGGCCGCGGGGCAGCACGGGCCGGTGCCCGCTGCGCAGCCACCGCACGGCGACGACGGCGGTGAGCCCGAGGCTGCCCGCGAGCTGGCGGCCCAGGGCGAGCGACCCGGGCGCGTAGTCGTGCCCGGCGGCGCGCACGCCGATGAACGCCGACGCCCACAGCACGACGGTCACGGCCACCGCGAGGACGACGGGCAGCCCGGTGCGACGGGCCGGTCCGCGGGCAGAGGGCAGGCCCGGCCGGGCGGAGCCGACGGGTGTCGTCGTCGAGGTCTCGGGTGCGGTCACGGGTCGATCGTCGCCCCGCCGCACCGTTCAGCACCAGCACGTGTTCCTACCGTTCGATGCAGTACGGCTGTAGCGTGAGGGGATGCTGGACGTGCACCGTCTCCGGATCTTCCGCTCCGTCGTCGCGAGCGGCTCGGTCCAGGCCGCCGCCGCCAACCTCGGGTACACGCCGTCGGCGGTGAGCCAGCACGTGGCCGCGCTCCAGCGCGAGACCGGGCTCGCGCTCCTGGAGCGCGCCGGGCGGGGCGTCCGGCCGACGGCCGCCGGGCTCGAGCTCGCCGCGCAGGCCGACCGCGTGCTCGCCCGGCTCGGCGAGGTCGAGGCCGTCGTCGCGGACCTGCGCGCCGGGCGGACCGGGACCCTGTCTCTCATGTACTTCGCCTCCGCCGGCTCCGCGTGGCTGCCGCGCGTCGTCCGACGGCTCACGACCGAGTTCCCCGGGGTCCGGCTCGACCTCTCCCTGGGCGAGGCCATCCCCGACGATCCCGACGCCCGCGCCGACGTGCAGATCGCCGTCGCGTCGCCCGCCTTCGTCCCCGGCACGGGGTTCCGGGCGCACCACCTGCTGGACGACCCGTACGTCGCCGTCCTCCCCGCCGACCACCCGCTCGCCGGCCAGCCCGAGGTCGAGATCGCCGCGCTCGCGACGGAACGCTGGGTCGACAACGACTTCGCGCGCGGCTGGTGCCGCCGCAACCTCGTCGAGGCGTGCACCGCGGCGGGGTTCAGCCCGCCGTTCCACGTCGAGGCCCACGACTACCCCACGGCGGTCGCGTTCGTGGGCGCGGGCATCGGCATCACGGTGCTGCCGCGGCTCGGCGCGGTGCACCTGCCGCCCGGCCTCGTCGCGGTCCCGGTCGTGCGGCCCGCGCCCGTCCGGTCGGTCTACGCCGTCGTGCGCGACGCCGCCGCCTCGACGCCGCCCGCCCGGGCGGTGCTCGACGAGCTGCGCGCGGTCGCGCGCGCGGGCGCCGTCGTCCCGGCCGCGCGCTGAGGCCCGACACCTCCCGGCCGCCGAGGTAGAGCCCTGGTCCGCCGAGGTAGAGGCGTGGTCGCCCGCGGCGGGCCACCACACCTCTACCTCGCGCCACCGGGGCTCTACCTCGCAGGACCAGCCCACTCCCCGGGGAACTAGGGCTCTACCTCGCGGGGGCGCACCTCCCTCGCAGCGCTGCGAGAATCGGGGGCGTGAGCGAGACCCCCGACCCCCGCACCGACTGGCGGCCGCACGTCGCCGACCCGGCTGCACGACCGCCGTCGACCCTGCCCCACGTGGTGTTCTTCGAGCCGCGCATCCCGGGGAACACGGGCAATGCGATCCGCCTCGCCGCGGTGACCGGGGCGCGTCTGCACCTGGTCGAGCCGCTGGGCTTCGACCTGGACGAGCCCAAGCTGCGCCGCGCGGGGCTCGACTACCACGACCTCGCGAGCGTCGAGGTGCACCCGGACCTCGACGCCGCGCTGGCGACCCTCCCGGGCCGGGTGTTCGCGTTCACGACCCGCGCGACGGCGTCGTTCACCGACGTGACGTACCGGCCCGACGACGTCCTGCTGTTCGGCCCGGAGCCCACCGGCCTGCCCGACGACGTGCTGGCTCACGAGCGGATCACGGACCAGCTGAAGATCCCCATGCTGCCCGGTCGCCGGTCGCTCAATCTCACCAACGCGGCGTCGATCGCCGTCTACGAGGCGTGGCGCCAGACGGGCTTCGCGGGCGGTTCCTGACCGTGGCACCCGACCGGCCCACCGCCCCGGCACCGTGAGTGCATGAAACAGTCGCGCCCGAAGGCCTCGGGCGCGACTGTTTCATGCACTCAGCGGGGGTGGGGTTAGACGAGGTCGCGGACCGCCGCGTACTGCTCGCGGATCGCCGGGACCGGGTCTGCCTCGACCACCGTGGCCGACGACGCGGCCCACGTGGGCGGGGCGACGTCCGCCCCTGTGCCGCCCGCCTCGTGCGCGGCGAGGACCCACGCCGCCTGGCGCGCGGCGCCGTCGGCCACGTACTCGCCGGGCTCGGGGACCGTGACGGGCAGGCCGAGGACCTGCGGCGCGATGCGCCGGACCGCCTCGGACTGCGCGCCGCCGCCGATGAGCTGCACGCGCTCGACCCGGACGCCGAGCGCCCGCAGCGCGTCGAGCCCGTCCGCGAGGCCGCACAGCATGCCCTCGACGTACGCGCGCGCGAGGTGCTCCGGCGTCGACGTGCCGAGCCGGATCCCGTGCAGCGTGCCGGAAGCGTCAGGGCGGTTGGGCATGCGCTCGCCCTCCAGGTACGGCACGAGCACGAGCCCGTCCGCGCCGGGAGGCGCCTGGAGCGCGAGCCGCGACAGCCCCGCGTGGTCGACGCCGAGCACCGCGCGCGCGGCGTCGAGCACCCGGCTCGCGTTGAGCGTCACCGCGAGCAGCAGGTACCGGCCCGTCGCGTCGGAGAACCCGTTGACGAGGCCGGAGCCGTCCGCCGTGCGGTCGTCGGTCACGGCCGACACGACGCCCGACGTCCCGATCGACACCGCGACGTCGCCCGCGACCATGCCGAGGCCGAGCGCCGCACCGGCGTTGTCGCCCGCGCCGGGGCCGAGCAGCGTGCCGCCCTCGACCGCGCTCCCAGCGACCGAGGGGTGCGCGACGCCCGCCGTCGCCGACGGCCCGACGACGCGCGGCAGCACGACGTCGGTCCGTCCGAGCGCGAGCTCCAGCAGGTCGAGGCGGTACGCGCCCCGGCCGTCGGGGCCGTCGTCCCTCGTCGCGTCGTAGTAGCCGGTGCCCGACGCGTCGGACGCGTCGGTGACGAGCGCGTCGAGGTCCGGCCCGAGCGGCGCGGACTCGTCGCCCGCGGGGCCGTACCCCGCGATGCGCCACGTGAGCCAGTCGTGCGGCAGCGCGACGGCGGCGACGCGCGCCGCGTTCTCCGGCTCGGCGTCGCGCAGCCAGCGCAGCTTGGTCACGGTGAGCGACGCGACCGGCACGGAGCCGATCGCTTCGGCCCACGCCTGGGCGCCCGCCTCGGTCGCGGACTCGATCCGGTCGTGGGCGTCGGGGACGCCCTCGGCGAGGCGGGCCTCGCCGAGCTCCCGGATCAGGTCGCGCGCCGCGGGCGCCGAGCGCGTGTCGTTCCACAGGAGCGCGTCGCGCACGACGTTCCCGTCCGCGTCGAGCGCGACGAGACCGTGCTGCTGGCCGCCGACGGCGAGCGCCGCGACGTCGTCGAGCCCGCCCGCCGCGGACGCGGCCTCGCGGAACGCGTCCCACCACGCGTCGGGGTGGACCTCGGTGCCGTCGGGGTGCTTGGCCGACCCGGTGCGCACGAGGGCGCCCGTCGCGGCGTCGCGCACGACGACCTTGCAGGACTGCGTGGACGTGTCGACGCCGGCGACGAGCACGCGCTCGCCGCCGGCGTCGGACGTCCTGGCGTCGGTGGCCACCTCAGCCGATGAGGTGCTCGAGCGCGAGCTGGTTGAGGCGCACGAAGCCGAAGTCGCGGTTCGCCGCGGCGTCGACGTCGAACTCCTCGTACGCGCTGCGGTCCGCGAGCAGGTCGGCCACGGACTCGCCCTCGCCCAGCGTGGGCTGGCCGAGCTCGAACACGCCCGAGTGCGCGAACGCCTCCTGGACGCGGCTGTCGGCGCGGTACGCGGCGGCCTTGCGCGCGAGCAGGCGGTAGGTCTCCATGTTGGCGCGCGCGGAGTCCCACACGCCGACCTCGTTCTCGGTGCGCGACGGCTTGTAGTCGAAGTGGCGCGGGCCCGTGTACGTGGGGCCGCCGTTCGGGAAGCCGTTCTCGAGCAGGTCGACCGTGAAGAACGCGGAGAGCAGGTCGCCGTGGCCGAACACGAGGTCCTGGTCGAACTTGATCGAGCGCTGGCCGTTGAGGTCGATGTGGAAGAGCTTGCCCGCCCACAGCGCCTGCGCGAGGCCGTGCGTGTAGTTGAGGCCCGCCATCTGCTCGTGGCCCGTCTCCGGGTTGAGGCCCACGATGTCGCCGTTGTCGAGCTTCGCAATGAGGCCGAGCGCGTGGCCGATGGTCGGCAGGAAGATGTCGCCACGGGGCTCGTTCGGCTTGGGCTCGAGCGCGATCTTGAGGTCGTAGCCCTTCTCCTTGATGTACGCCGCGGTGAGGTCGAGGCCCTCGGCGTAGCGCTCGTGCGCGGAGTGCAGGTCCTTGGCGCCGTCGTACTCGGTGCCCTCGCGACCGCCCCACATGACGAACGTCTTGGCGCCGAGCTCGGCGGTGAGGTCGACGTTGCGCAGCACCTTGCGCAGCGCGTAGCGGCGCACGCCGCGGTCGTTCGACGTGAGGCCGCCGTCCTTGAAGACGGGGTGGCTGAACAGGTTGGTCGTCACCATCTCGATGACGAGGCCCGTGTCCTCCGCGGCCTGGCGCACCGCGTCGAGGCGCTTGGTGCGCTCGGCGTCGTCCGCGCCGAAGGGGACGACGTCGTCGTCGTGGAACGTGAAGCCCCACGCGCCGAGGTCGGCCAGACGACGCACCGACTCGGCCGGGTCGAGCGCCGGACGGCTCGCGCTGCCGAACTGGTCCTGCGCGGTCCAGCCCACGGTCCACAGACCGAAGGAGAAGTTGATGTCTGCGTCGTGTCGGGTGGTCTCGTCGGCCACGGTGGTCTCCTCGTCGAGAGGGCCGGAGCGACGTCGGTCGACCCCGGCCTATTTATGTCGTACGGCTGAACTTATCCGTCCGGGTCGGTAAGGTCAAGACCGTGAACCGCAGCGTCGCGACCCGGACGGGTCCCCCAGCAGCCCGCCAGGCCACGCTGCGCGAGCACAACCTCGCCCTGGTCGCGCGGGCGGTGTTCGAGGCGTCGCACCCGTGCTCGCGCGCCGACATCGCCGGCGCGAGCGGGCTCACGCGCGCCACCGTCTCGACGCTCGTCGACCGCCTCGTCGCCGCCGGGATCGTGGCCGAGCTGCCGCCCGCCACCCCGCAGCGCGCCGGACGGCCGGCCGTCCCGCTCGCCCCCGCGCCGCGCACCCTCGTGGGTCTGGGGCTCGAGGTGAACGTCGACTACCTCGGCGGGCGCGTGCTCGACCTCACCGGCGCCGTCGTCGCCGAGCAGGTCGACCCCGACGACCTCCACGACAGCGACCCGACCGAGGTGCTCGCCCGCCTCGGCCGCATCGCGCACGACCTCCTCGCCCAGGTCCGCGCCGACGGCATGACGGTCGCGGGCGCGCGCCTCGCCCTGCCCGGCCTGGTCGACCCGCGCGCCGGCCGGCTCGAGGTCGCACCGAACCTCGGCTGGTCCCACCTCGACCCCGTCCGCCTCCTCGGGCTCGGCCCCGACGTCGCCGTCGAGATCGGCAACGAGGCCAAGCTCGCCGCGCTCGCCCAGGCGAGCCACGGCGTCGTGCCCGACGACGCGACCGGGCCCGCGCCCTCGACGTACCTCTACGTGTCGGGCGACGTGGGCATCGGGTCCGCGATCGTCGTCGACCGCCGCCTGTTCCACGGCCGCCACGGCTGGACGGGCGAGGTCGGGCACGTCGTCGTCGACCCGCACGGCCCCCGGTGCCGCTGCGGCGCGACGGGCTGCCTGGAGCAGTACGCGGGCAAGGACGCGCTCCTGCGCGGCGCGGGCCTGCCCGTCGACGCGCCCACCGGGGCGCTCGTCGCCGCCCTCGACGCCGGCGAGCCGGACGCGCTCGCCGCGGTCGAGCGCGCCGGGACCGCGCTCGGCAGCGCGCTCGCCGACTACGTCAACCTCGTCGACATCGACACCGTCCTGCTCGGCGGCATCTACCCCGCGCTCCTGCCCTACCTGCGCCCCGCCGCCGAGGCCGAGCTCCGGGCCCGCGTCCTCGCCGCACCCTGGACCGACGTCGTGCTGCTGCCCGCGCCGGTCGGCGACCACGCCGCGCTCACGGGCGGCGCGCGCGAGGTGCTGCGCGGCGTCGTCGAGGACCCGAGCGCCTGGGTCGCCGAGGACTGATCCCCGGGCGCGCGCCGGTGGTGCGCGCCCAGGGGCCCGCGTCAGGCCAGGTCGAGCCCGACCGCCGCCCACGAGAGCGCCGGGAGCGTCAGCCGCACCTCGCCGTCCTCGACGCGCGCGCCGAGCGGCACGGGGCGGACGGGCTGCGCGTCCCGCGTGTTGGTCACGAACCGGTCGTGCCCCTCGGGCACCGTCAGCACGACGGCGTCGCGCACCGCCCGCACCCCGCCCGCGGCGAGCGTGACCTCGACAGGGTGCTCCGGGTCACGGTTCACGCAGAACACCTCGACACGACCGTCGGCGGTCGTCGTCGCGGAGACGTCGACGACGGGCACGTCGCCGTACGCGGCGGTCGGGACGGTCGGGCAGTCCGCGGCGACGCGCAGCGCGGCGCCCCGCGCACGGGCGGCCGTGATCGCGAAGGGCCAGAAGATGGTCTGCCGCCACGCGTCGGCGTCGGGCTCGGTGCGGATCGGCGCGATGACGTTGACGAGCTGCGCCTGGTTCGCCATCGAGACCCGGTCCGCGTGCCGGACGAGCGAGTTGAGCAGGCTCCCGACGACGACGGCGTCCGCCACCGCGTACTCGTCCTCGATGATCCGCGGCGCGACGTTCCACGCGCCCGTCAGCAGCGGCTCCTTGTCCCGCTCGTTGAAGCGGTCGAGGTACCACACGTTCCACTCGTCGACGCTGATGCCGAGCCGCCGACCCTGCATCCGGTCGCCGAGCGCCGCCTCCTCCTCGTCGAGGATCCCCGCGACGGTCGCGATGTAGCGGTCGAGCCCGACGCCGGACGCGAGGAAGGAGGGCAGGTCGCCCGGGGTCTCCTCGTAGTAGGCGTGCAGCGACACGTGGTCGACGAGCCCGGCGGTCTGGCGGACCACCTCGCGCTCCCAGTCCCCGAACGTCGGCTGGTCGGCCGACGACGACCCCGCCGCGACGAGCTCGACCGTCGGGTCGACGAAGCGCATCAGCCGCGCGGTCTCGGCCGCGAGCCGGCCGTACTCGTGGGCCGTCTTGTGGCCGATCTGCCAGTCGCCGTCCATCTCGTTGCCGAGGCACCACAGGCGGAAGCCGAACGGGTCCGGCGCGCCGTTCGCCCGACGCTCGTCGGACAGCGCGGTACCGCCCGGGTGGTTGCAGTACTCGAGGAGCTGCGCCGCCTCGGCCGCGCCGCGCGTGCCGAGGTTGACCGCCATCATGACCTCGAGCCCCGCGCGCTCGGCCCACCCGGCGAACTCGTGCAGCCCGACCTGGTTGGTCTCGATGCTGTGCCAGGCGGCGTCCAGCCGGACCGGGCGCTGCTCGCGCGGGCCGACGGAGTCCTCCCACCGGAAACCGGAGACGAAGTTCCCGCCCGGGTAGCGCACGACCGTCGCACCCAGCTCGCGCACGAGCTCGAGCACGTCGCCGCGGAAGCCGTCGGCGTCGGCCGAGGGGTGCCCGGGGTCGTGGATCCCCCCGTACACGCAGCGCCCCATGTGCTCGACGAACGTGCCGAACAGCCGCGGAGAGACGGCGCCCACGGCGTCGTCCGGATCGATCTGGATGCGTGCGTGGATCATGGTCCTCGTCTCGTGGGTCGGTGCCGACGGGTCGACGGCGGGGATCTGCGGTGCGCGGGCGACGCTCAGCGACGTGTGGCCGCGGCGGGCGGGGGTGCGGTGCTCGCGCGCTCGACGAGACGGGTGGGCACGAGCCGCGTCCCGGTCTCGGCGACGCCGTCGTGCACCTGGCGCAGGACCTGCTCGACGCACCGACGCCCCACCTCGGCGAAGTCCTGGTGGACGGTCGTCAGGGGCGGCAGGAACTCGCTCGACTCGGGCAGGTCGTCGAACCCGACGACGCTCACGTCCTGCGGCACGCGCCGGCCCGCGTCGTGCAGGGCGCGCACGAGCCCGAGCGCCATCTGGTCGTTCGCGACGAACACCGCGGTCACGTCGTCGTCCTCGGCGAGCCGCCGCCCGGCCTCGTAGCCCGACGCGGGCGACCAGTCGCCCCGCTCCGGCTCGGGCACCGGACGGCCGGCGCGCTCCAGCGTCTCGCGCCACGCGACGGCCCGGCGCTCGGCCGCGAAGGAGCTCTCCGGGCCGGCGAGGTGGTGGACGGTGCGGTGGCCGAGGTCGAGCAGGTGCTGCACCGCCTGGCGGGTGCCGTCCGCCTGGTCCGTGTCGACGACGGCGTACGCGTCGCCGGCGTCGGAGTCGGCGACCACGACCTTCACCCCGGGCGGGAGGTTGACTCGCGCCACGTCGAGCAGGTGCACCTCCATGAGGAGGATGATCGCGTCGACGGCCAGCTCGCCGAGGCGCGTGAACGCGCCGTGCACGCCACCCTGGGTCGGCGCGGCGACGGGGATGACGGTGATCGCGTAGCCCTGGGCGGCCGCGGACGTCGCGATGGCCTCGAGCGTGCGGACGTTGCCCGTGGTCGCGAGCGAGAAGAGGATCACGCCGATGGTCCGGAACGTGCCGCTCTTGAGCGCGCGGGCCGCGCTGTTCGGCCGGTAGTCGAGCTCGGCCATCGCGGCGAGCACCCGAGTGCGCGTCTCCTCCACGACCCCGGGGTGCCCGTTGGCGACGCGCGACACGGTCTGCGCGGACACCCCGGCCATCCGGGCGACGTCGGCCATCGACACGCGGCGGACGTCGTGCGGCCGGCGGGCCCGGGCCGGCTCGACGGCGGGGACCGTCTCGGCGACCGGAGCGGTCCGCCGCTGCGGCGCCGTCGTCGTGACGGGGGCGTCGTCGTCGAGCCGGTTGGTCATCCGTCGTCCTCGCGGTCAGTGGCGGCACAGCTCCAGCGCTGGTTCGGCGCCGTCGCGCCGACGTCGACCACCCTAAGCGATGTTTGCGCAAACATCGAATGTCGTGCATGCTGATGTTTGCGTAAACAAGGGCGACGACCGGCGTCCCCTTCCCCCGACGACGAGGACACAGCATGACGACGACGTCCCCACCCGTGGCAGGAGCGTCCCTGCCATCGGTCGACGCACCTTCGTCCCCCCGCACCCGACGCCACCGGCGCTCGTGGGTCGGCTGGGGCTTCGTGGGTCCGTTCATGGCCGTGTTCGCCCTGGTGTTCCTCGCACCCATCGCGTACTCCCTGTACCTGAGCCTGTTCCGCACGCAGATGGTCGGCGGCACGCACTTCGTGGGCCTCGACAACTACGTCCGGGCGTTCTCGGACCCGCAGTTCTGGGAGGCGCTCGGGCGCGTCAGCCTCTTCCTCGTGGTCCAGGTGCCGATCATGCTCGGCCTCGCGCTGCTCGTCGCCCTCGCGATCGACAGCGGCCGGCTCTACGGCAAGTCGTTCTTCCGCATCTCGATCTTCCTGCCGTACGCCGTCCCGGCCGTCGTCGCGACGCTCATGTGGGGCTTCATGTACGGCACGCGGTTCGGGCTCGTCGGCAACATCGACGACGCGCTCGGCGTCTCGCTGCCCAACCCGCTCTCCCCCGACCTCGTGCTCGCCTCGATCGGCAACATCGTGACCTGGGAGTTCGTGGGCTACAACATGCTCATCTTCTACTCGGCGCTGCGGGTGATCCCCACGTCGCTGTACGAGGCCGCGGAGCTCGACGGGGCCAGCCAGTGGCGCATCATCTCGGCGATCAAGCTGCCCGCGATCCGCGGCGCGCTGGTCATCGCGACGATCTTCTCGATCATCGGCTCCTTCCAGCTCTTCAACGAGCCGAGCATCCTGCAGGCGCTCGCCCCGAACGCGATCACGACGTACTTCACCCCGAACCTGTACGCGTACTCGCTGTCCTTCTCCGGGCAGCAGTACAACTACTCGGCCACGGTCGCGATCATCATGGGCGTCGTCACGATGATCGTCGCCTACGTGGTCCAGCTCCGCGGCATGCGCAAGGAGGCCTGAGACCATGACCACCGCGACCCCCACGGCCTCCGCCGCGTCCCGCCCCGGACCGAAGCCCGTCCGTCTCCGCACGCCCCGGCGTGCCGCGTACTCCGCCGACAAGCCCCGCCGCAGCGTGCTGCTCACCGTCCTGACCGGCGTCGTGCTCGTGTACTCGCTCGTCCCGCTCGTCTGGCTCGTCGTCAACGCGACGAAGAGCCAGCCCGACCTCTTCGACAGCTTCGGGCTGTGGTTCGGCAGCGAGTTCGCGCTGGTCGACAACGTCGTCCAGACGCTCACCTACGACGACGGCATCTTCGTCCGCTGGCTCGCCAACACCCTGCTCTACGTGGTCGTGGGCGCCGGCGGGGCCACGTTCCTCGCCGTGATGGGCGGGTACGCGCTCGCCAAGTTCGACTTCCCCGGCAAGCGAGGCGTGTTCGCGACCGTCATCGGCGCCGTCGCGGTGCCGGGCACGGCGCTCGCCGTGCCGACGTTCCTCATGTTCAGCCAGATGGGCCTGACGAACACTCCCTGGGCCGTGATCATCCCGTCGCTGATCTCCCCGTTCGGTCTCTACCTCATGTGGACCTACGCCGCCGAGTCGGTGCCCCAGGAGCTGCTGGAGGCCGCCCGCGTCGACGGCGCCAACGAGGCCCGCACGTTCTTCCAGGTGTCCCTGCCGCTGCTCGCGCCCGGCATCGTCACCGTCCTGCTCTTCACCATGGTCGCGACCTGGAACAACTACTTCCTGCCGCTGATCATGCTCAAGGACCCCGACTGGTACCCGCTGACCCTCGGGCTCAACGCGTGGAACGCCCAGGCGGCCACCGCGGGCGGGCAGGCGATCTTCAACCTCGTCATCACCGGCGCGGTCCTGACGATCCTGCCCCTCGTGATCGCGTTCCTGTTCCTGCAGCGCTACTGGCAGTCCGGCCTCGCGGCCGGCTCGGTCAAGGAGTGACGGTCCGACGCCGGACCGTCCACCCACCCGCCGGCACCCCGGCGCACACCCCCACCCGCACCACCCCACGCACCACCCGCCCGTCTGACGACGAAGTGAGAGGAACCCGCATGTCCCCCATCACCCGCAGGTCGCGCCGAGCGACCGCCGCCATCGCCGCCACCGGCGTCCTCGCCCTCGTGCTCACCGCCTGCAGCGGCGGGTCGGGCGGCGGGAGCTCCGACGACGCGGAGAGCGCCCTCGAGGAGGGCGGCACGATCACCGTGTGGGCCTGGGACCCCACGCTGGAGAGCGTCGCCGCCGACTTCGAGGAGGAGAACCCCGGGGTGACGGTCGACATCGTCAACGCCGGCACCGGCAACGACCAGTACACGGCCCTCCAGAACGCGATCGCCGCCGGCTCCGGCGTGCCCGACGTCGCGCAGATCGAGTTCTACGCCCTCCCGCAGTTCGCGCTCTCCGAGGCGCTCACCGACCTCTCGTCCTACGGGGCCGACGACCTCGACGGCACGTTCACGCCCGGCCCGTGGGACGCCGTGACGCAGGGCGACGGCGTCTACGCGCTGCCGACCGACTCCGGCCCGATGGCGCTCTTCTACAACAAGCGCGTGTTCGACGAGCACGGCATCGCGGTACCGACGACGTGGGACGAGTACGTCGAGGCCGCCCGGGCGCTGCACGCCGCCGACCCCGGCGCGTACCTCACCAACGACACGGGCGACGCCGGCTTCACGACCTCCATGATCTGGCAGGCCGGCGGGCGCCCCTACCAGGTCGACGGGACCGACGTCACCGTCGACTTCTCCGACGAGGGCACGCAGAAGTTCGCGACGACGTGGCAGCAGATGATCGACGAGGACCTCGTCGCGCCCGTCACGTCGTGGAGCGACGAGTGGTACCAGGGCCTCGCCGACGGGTCGATCGCGAGCCTCGTGATCGGCGCCTGGATGCGCGGCAACCTCGAGACCTCGGTCGAGTCCGCCTCGGGCGACTGGGCCGTCGCGCCCATGCCGCAGTGGGAGTCCGGCGCCGACGTCACCTCCGAGAACGGTGGCAGCTCGCTCGCCATCCCGGCGGCGAGCAAGAACCAGGACCTCGCGTGGGCGTTCCTCGAGTACGCGACGGTCGGTGACGGGATCGCGACCCGCGTCGCCGAGGGCGCGTTCCCCGCGACCGTCGCCGAGCTCGAGGCCGACGACTTCACGCAGCAGGAGTTCGAGTACTTCGGCGGCCAGAAGGTCAACGAGGTCCTCGCGGACTCCGCCGCGCACGTCGCCGAGGGCTGGGCGTACCTGCCGTTCCAGGTGTACGCGAACTCCGTCTTCAACGACACCGTCGGCAAGGCCTACGTCTCGGGCACCCCGCTCGCCGACGGGCTGACCGCGTGGCAGGACGCCACGGTCACCTACGGCAAGGACCAGGGCTTCACCGTCAACGAGTGACGCGCTGACACCGTCACCCCCGGTCGTCGGGCCGGCGCTCGCTCGCCGGCCCGACGACCTCCCCGAGGACGCCGTCGCGCGTCCTCCCGACCGGCCGGGCACCGCCCGTCGCCGCGCACCGTCCCGCTAGGAGCACGCATGTCTTCCCCCACCCCGTTCCGCTGGCTGCGCCGTCCCGGGCCGCACACGCCGCCGGGCGAGCCCGGCGCGTACACGCCGTCGGGCCTGTCCTACGGCGCGGACTACAACCCGGACCAGTGGCCGCGCGAGGTCTGGGACGAGGACGTGCGCCTCATGCGCGAGGCGGGCGTGACGGTGGTCTCGCTCGCGATTTTCTCGTGGGCCCGCATCCAGCCGACCGAGGACACGTGGGACTTCGCGTGGCTGGACGACGCGATGGACCTGCTCCACGCGCACGGCATCACGGTCGACCTGGCGACGGCGACGGCCTCGCCGCCGCCGTGGCTGACGACGAAGCACCCGGAGGTCCTGCCGCAGACGCGCACGGGCGAGACCCTGTGGCCGGGCGCGCGGCAGCAGTGGCGCCCGACGTCGCCGGTCTTCCGGGAGCACGCGCTGCGCCTCGTCGAGCGCATGGCCGAGCGGTACGGCGACCACCCGGCGCTCGTCGCGTGGCACGTGTCGAACGAGCTCGGCTGCCACAACGTCTACGACTTCTCCGACGACGCGGCCGCGGCCTTCCGCGCGTGGCTGCGCGACCGCTACACGACGCTCGACGCGCTCAACGCCGCGTGGGGCACCGCGTTCTGGTCGCAGCGCTACAGCGCGTGGGAGCAGGTCCTCCCGCCGCGACTCGCCGCGTCGCACCCGAACCCGACCCAGCAGCTCGACTTCAAGCGCTTCTCGTCCGACGCGCTCCGCCAGTACCTGCGCGCCGAGGCGGAGATCCTGCGCCGCGTCACGCCGGACGTGCCCGTGACGACGAACTTCATGGTCATGGGCGAGACGAAGGGCATGGACTACGCCGCGTGGGCGGACGAGCTCGACTTCGTCTCCAACGACCACTACGTGCTGCCCGGCCCGCAGGCGCTCGACGAGCTGTCGTTCTCCGCGAACCTCACGGGAGGCATCGCCCGGCACCGCCCGTGGTTCCTCATGGAGCACTCGACGAGCGCGGTGAACTGGCAGCCCGTCAACGTCGCGAAGAAGCCGGGCGAGCTCGCGCGCGACTCGCTCACCCACGTGGCCCACGGCGCCGACGCGGTCTGCTACTTCCAGTGGCGCCAGTCCGCGGCCGGCGCGGAGAAGTACCACTCGGGCATGGTCCCGCACGCGGGCGAGCGCTCGCGCCTGTTCCGCGACGTCGTCGCGCTCGGCGCGACGCTGCGCGACCTCGCGCCCGTCGCGGGCAGCACGCAGAAGCCCGCGCGCGCCGCGATCGTCTTCGACTGGGACTCGTGGTGGACGAGCGAGCTCGACTCCCACCCCACCGACCGGCTGCGCTACCGCCAGGAGGCGCTCGACTGGTACTCGGCGTTCCTCGCGCTCGGCGTGCGCGCGGACGTCGTGCCGTCCGCGGCGGACCTCGCGGCGTACGACGTCGTCGTGGCGCCGGTGCTGCACGTCGTCCCGGCCGGGCTGCGCGACCGCCTCACGGCGTTCGTCGAGGCGGGCGGCCACCTGGTCACCACGTACTTCTCGGGGGTCGTCGACCAGGACGACCACGCGTGGCTCGGCGGCTACCCGGGCGCGCTGCGCGACCTGCTCGGAATCCGGGTCGAGGAGTTCGCCCCGCTGCTGGACGGCGAGAGCGCGACGGTCGAGCTCGCGGGCGAGCAGCTCGAGGGCACGGTGTGGACCGAGCCGGTGGACGTCGTCGACCCCGACGTCGAGGTGCTGGGCTGGTACAAGACCGGCGAGCAGGCCGGCCGCGCCGCCGTGACGCGGCGGACGGTCCGCACCGGGGACGGCACGGGCACCCGCGAGGGCTCCGCCGCGTACGTCTCCACGCGCTTCGGCCGCCAGGGCCTCGTCCCCGTGCTCGCCCGTCTGCTCGACGACGCGGGCGTGCGCAGCGAGCTGCCCGCCGCCGTGCGCGGCGACGTCGAGCTCGCGGTGCGCACGGACGGCACGGACGACTTCTGGTTCCTCGTCAACCGCACGGCCCGTCCGGTCGAGGTGCCCGACGTCGCGGGCGACGTCCTCGCCGGGCGCCGCCTCACGGCGTCGGGCACGACGGACGGCGCGGCGGGAAGCACGGGGGACGGCGCGCTGCTGCTCGAGCCGCGCGGCGTCGCCGTCGTCCGCCGCCCGGCCGCGCCGACCCCGCCGAGGAAGAACCCCGCCACCGCGAGGTAAAGCCCCGGCTCCACGAGGTAGAGCCCCAGTACCGCGAGGTAGAGGCCTGGTACCGCGAGGTAGAGGCCTGGTATCGCCGAGCCGGAGGCCGTGGTCGCCGTCGTCGAGACCACGCCTCTACCTCGGCGGACCAGGGCGCTACCTCGGCACGACAGACCCCCGCGGGAACGACCCGCACCCGGTGCACCCCGCCGGTTCGCAGCGACGCGAAGGAGGTGGCTCAGGGATGAGCCCGACCGAGACCGACACGACCACGCGGGGTGGACCACCCGGTCCTCGCCGCACGGGCCTTGGCGGCCTGGCCGTCCGCCGGACGGGGGCCCGCGTCGTCGCGGGCCTCGGTGCCGGGGCGCTCGTCGCGGGCTGCGCGCTCGCGGCCCTGCCTGCGCAGGCCGCGCCCGCGGGCGCGGTCGCCGCGACCGGCACGACGGCGGCCCCCGCCGACGTCGCGGGCGTCACCGTGACGCCCGACCCGTCGTACGCGGGCGCGCCGTTCGAGGGCTGGGGCACGAGCCTCGTGTGGTTCGCCAACGCCACGGGCGGCTACCCGGACGAGATCCGCGACCGGCTCGCGGACATGGTGTTCGGCGACGAGGGCCTCAACCTCAACATCGCGCGCTACAACGTCGGCGGCGGGAACGCTCCGGACGTGCCCGACTACCTGCGCGCCGGCGGCGCCGTCGACGGGTGGTGGAAGGCGCCCGAGGGCACGACGCGCACCGACGTGGACTGGTGGGACCCCGAGAACCCGGACCACTGGGACGAGGACGCGGACGCGACGCAGCGCTGGTGGGTCGACCGCATCAAGGACGACGTCACGCACTGGGAGACGTTCAGCAACTCGCCGCCGTGGTTCATGACCGTGAGCGGGTACGTCTCGGGCGGGTTCAGCTCGACCGCGGACCAGCTCAAGACGGAGAGCATCGACGACTTCGCGGCCTACCTGGTCGGCGTGACCGAGCGCCTCGAGGACGCGCACGGCATCGAGGTCGACACGATCGACCCGTTCAACGAGCCCAACACCAACTACTGGGGCACGCAGCTCGGGGCCGACGGCAACCCGACCGGGGGCCGCCAGGAGGGCGCCCACATGAGCCCCGCGCTCCAGGCGAAGGTCGTCCCGGCGCTCGCCGCGGCGCTCGAGGGCTCCTCGACCGACGCCGTGATCTCGGCGATGGACGAGACGAACCCCGGCACGTTCGCGACCAACTGGAACGCGTACCCGCAGGCGGTCCGCGACCAGGTGTCGCAGCTCAACGTCCACACCTACGGCACGGGCCAGCGCACGACGGTCCGCGACATCGCCAAGGGCGAGGACAAGCCGCTGTGGATGAGCGAGGTCGGCGGGAACTGGAGCTCGACGGGCCAGGACTTCGAGACCATGGAGTCCGGTCTCGGCAGCGCGCAGCACATCGTCGACGACCTGCGCGAGCTCGAGCCGAGCGCGTGGGTGTTCTGGCAGCCGGTCGAGGACTACGCCAACATGGCGCCCGGCGGCGAGAGCGCGAACGGCATGAACTGGGGCGAGATCCAGATCCCGTTCGACTGCACCGCCGAGGACACGCTCGAGACGTGCCCGATCTACACGAACACGAAGTACTGGGCGACCCAGAACTTCACGCACTACATCGAGCCGGGCGACTCGCTGATCCGCTCGGACGACGCGAGCAGCACGGCCGCGGTGTCGGCCGACGGCACGTCCGCGACGGTCGTGCACGTCAACGCCACGAAGGGCGAGCGCGCCGTGACGCTCGACCTGTCGAAGTTCGGTGCGGTCGGGTCCGATGCGACCGTCACCCCCGTGGTCACGAGCACGGCCGGCTATCTCGTCGAGGGCGAGCCGGTGGCCGTCACGACGGGTGCGGACGGCCCCAGCGCGACGCTCGTCGTGCCGGCCGAGTCCGTGACGACGTTCGTCGTCGACGGCGTCTCCGGCGTCGCGGACGACGCCGCGCTCGTCCAGGACGGGCACGCCTACCGTCTCGACGGCGTGCAGGCGGACCGCTCGCTCGCGCCGTCGGCGTCGGGCACGGGCGTCGTGATCCGCACCGACGCGCCGGTCGCGGAGCAGGCGTGGGAGCTCACGGCGCTCGGCGCCCCCGAGGGCTCCGGCACGCACCGCACGCGCTACGCCGTGACGAACGCGGCCACGGGCCGCCAGCTCGCCGTCGCGGCCGACACGTCCGCCGTCCTCCGGGACGCGCCCGCCGACGTCGCGGACACCCCGCTCGCCGCGCAGTGGATCCTCTCGACGACCGGCGACGGCACCTTCACGCTCGTCAACGCGTCCTCGAAGACCCTGCTCGAGGTCGGCGGCCAGGCGACGGCGGACGGCTCGCCCGTGGGCACGTACCTCGCGAACTCCGGCGTGAACCAGCGCTGGCGCGTGGTCGACGAGACGGTCCTCGGCACCGAGCCCGTCCAGGCGTTCACGACGCCGGGCACCGCGCCCGAGCTCCCCGCGACGGTCACCCCGGTCTACCGCGACGGGGCGCGCGGCGCGCTCCCCGTGACGTGGGACGTGCCGGACGACGACACGTGGGCCGAGCCCGGCACCGTCGAGGTGACGGGCACCGTGGCCACGCCGACCGGCGGCGAGGTCGCCGCGACGGCGACCGTCGTCGTCGACGAGCTCACGTCCACGCTCCCCGCGCGCGCCAAGGCGTACGCGGGCGGCACCCCGGCCCTGCCCGCGACCGTCACGGCGGTCGCCGCGGGCGGCGCGGAGGTGCAGCGCCCGGTGGTCTGGGACGACGCCCCCGCGGGCGCGTACGACGCCGTCGGGGTCGTCGAGCTCACGGGCACGGCAGACGCCGGGTCGGGCGCCACGCTCCCGGCCACCGTCCGCGTCCAGGTGACCGAGGCGGCGTCCGCCAACGGCGCGCTCGCCGCGGGCACGACCGCGAGCGCGACGTTCACCGAGCCGGGCTACGCCGTCGGCGGCGTCGTGAACGGCAACCTCACGGACAAGGCGTGGTCGAACTGGGTGTCGGGCACCAAGCGGACGTCCGACACGCTCACCGTCACGCTCCCCGCCGACCGGGACGTCACGGGCGTCGTGACGCGGTTCTGGAAGGACGGGTCCAGCGCGAGCTGGGCGCAGTCCGTCCGGCTCCAGGCCCTCGTGGGCGGCACGTGGACCGACGTCGGCGCGCCCGTCACGGTGGACGCCTCGCCGGACGGCCCCGCGCCCGCGGTCGAGATCCCCGCGGACGTGCGGACGTCGTCCGTGCGCGTCGTCCTCACGGCACGGCCGAACACCCACCTGGTCGTCTCCGAGATCGAGGTCCTCGCCAAGGTGCCCGGCACGGGGACCGACGCCGCGGCGTCGGCCATCACCGTGGCCGGCGAGCCGCTCGCCGGGTTCGACCCGGCCGTCACGGCGTACGACGTGCCCGTCGCGGGCGGGGTCCCCGCCGTCGAGGCGGTCGCGCACGACCCCTGGGCGACGGTCGCGGTCGAGGCCGCCGACGCCGTCCCCGGCACGACGACGGTGCGCGTGACGGCAGAGGACGGCACGGAGCGGGAGTACGCCCTGCGCTGGACGGCCGACGCCGGCGCGGCGCCGGTGACGGTCACCGCCGAGACGCGGTGCCTGGCCGGCAAGGTGTACGTCGCGGTCCGCGCCACGAACGACGGCGACGCGCCGCTCGACGTGACCCTCGCGACTCCGTACGGCACGCGCACGGTCGCCGCCGTGGCGCCGGGCGCGAGCGCCTACCAGTCGTTCGCGTCGCGCGCGGCGTCCGTCCCGGGCGGGACGGCCGTCGTGACGGTCGACGGGTTCGCACCGCTCGAGGTCGCGTTCGACGCGCGCTCCTGCTGAGCCGTCCGGCCGCCCGGCGGGCCGGGTCGGCGTCCTCCGCGACGCCGTCCCGGCCCGCCGTGCGGCCCTCGTCGTGGCTCCCTCGCGCCGCCCTCCGCGGCGCGGGAGAGGCACGTCACCCGATGATCGCGGCCACGCCGCGACACTGCCTCGCGTGCGTCGGCGGAGCCGCGTACCGTATCCCGGGTGCCCGGTACAGTGCCGGGACCGAGGAGGAGCCCACCACCGTGACCCCCACCACGAGCGGAGACGTCCTGACGACGGCCGGCGGCACGCGCTGGACCATGCGCGGCGAGATCGACGCCGCGGTCCAGGCCCGGCGCGAGGACGAGCTGCTGCGGCTCGCGCAGTCGGCCGACGGGCGCATCCACATCGACCTCGGCGCTGTCACCTTCATGGACTCGGGCGGCCTGCGCCTGCTCTACCACGCCGCCACGGCCGGCTCGGGGGCACCCGTGCTGGAGCGCGTCCCGCGCCGCGTCCGCGACCTGCTCGAGCTCAGCGGTGTCGCCGAGCTGTTCGAGCTCACCGACGACGCCGGACCTGCCGAGGACGAGGCGTGACCTTCGCCCACGCGGCGGTACCGCCCGGCTTCGTCGAGATCGGTGCCTGGCCGCTGCGCACGCTGGCGGACCTCGCCACCCTGCGGGAGGGCCTGCACCGCATGCTCACCGGCGCCCCGCTGCCCGCGGACCGCGCGCTCGAGGCCACGCCCGAGCGCGTCGTCCTCGTCGCGAGCGAGCTCGCGACGAACGCGCTGCGCCACGGCCTCCCCCCGACGCAGGTGCGCCTGCTCAGCGACGGGCGCGAGCTCGTCATCGACGTCGTGGACCACTCGCCGGACGTCCCCGTGATCGCGGGCCGGCGCTCGCCGGGCGCGGGCGGGTTCGGCCTCGTGCTCGCGCAGCGCGCCTCGACGGCCGTCGGCTGGTTCCGCGCCGGCACCGGCGAGAAGCACGTCTGGGCGCGCTTCGACGTCCCCGTCTTCCGCGGCGGTGCGGGCGTGCGCAGCGCGCTCCTCCCCGCCGGCTGACGCTCCGCCGCACCGCCCCGCCGCGACGCTCTACCCCCGCACGCACGCACGCACCCCGGCGCGCGCGCCTCAGGCGTCGCGCCGCACCAGGAGCAGGGTCGCGTCGTCCGCAGAGCGCGGGTCGCGCGCGGCGGCCACGACGCCGTCGACGTCGACCGTCCCCGGCTCCGCCGCGAAGAACGCCGCGAGCCGCCGCAGGCCGTCGAGGATCGACTCCTCGCGCCGCTCCACGAGCCCGTCGCTGTACAGCACGAGCGCCCCGCCGGGCGGCACCTGGACGTGCTGCGCGGGCGGCACGCGGTCCACGAGGCCGAGCGGCGGCACGATCGCGCTCTCCGTCCAGCTCGTGGTCCCGTCCGGCGCGACGACGAGCAGCGGCGGGTGCCCCAGGGACACGTGCTCGACGACGCCGGTCACCGGGTCCAGCACCGCGACGGCGATGGTCGCGACCTCGCCGGGGAGCGTCCAGCGCGCGACGTCGCCCAGCAGCGTCACCGCCTCGACCGCGGAGCCCGTGCTCACGAGCGCGGCACGCAGCGTCGTCCCGAGCTGGCCCATCGTCGCCGCGGCCTGGAGCCCGTGGCCCGTCACGTCGCCCACGACGAGCGCGAGGCGCCCGGACGGCAGCACGAGCGCGTCGTACCAGTCGCCGCCCACGAGACCCGTGCCGGCCGACTCGTACCGCGACTGCAGCGTCCACCCCGGGACGTCGGGCAGGAGCGCGGGCAGGAGGCTCCGCTGGAGCTCCTCCGTCGCCCGCACCGCCTTGCGGCCGCGCAGGTAGAGGGCCTCGACGAGGTGGCCGCGCAGCGACGTCGCGACGTCCGTCTGGTCCGACGTCCAGGGCACGCTGTGCCCGCGCACGACCTCGCGCCACCGCTCGAACGACTTGCGCGGGCTGAGCCGCACCGAGTCGTCCTCGCCGCGGGCGATCTCCTTGTTGTACGGGTCGCCGCCCCAGTCCACGTGCCGCAGGACCTCGTCGCGCACCCACAGCACGACCTGCCCCTCGGGCAGCACGATCCCGAGGACGCCCGCGACGTCGGGCACGAGCGCCGCGACGTCCGGCGCGTCCCGGTGCAGGGCGTCCGACATGACCAGGTCCTCGCCGTGCCCGAGGACCCACGCGACGAGCGCACGGCACCCGTCCTCGTCGGGCACGTTGCCGACCGCGATGAGGCCGCCCTCCGCGACGACGACCGCGCCGTCGGCCCGCACGAGGCGGCGCAGCCACCCCGAGCGTGTCAGGGCGATGCCGATGGGGACGCTCTCGTCGCGGCTGTCGGCAGCCAGGTGCGCGAGGACGCCTTCCGCGCGCCGCACCTCGGTCTCGCGCTCGTCCTCCGCCTGGGAGACGAGCCGGACGGAGAGCGCGGACCCGAGGAACTCCGCGGCGGTGCGGACCTCGAAGGGCGGCTCGTGCGGCCCCGAGTAGTGGTGGCACGCGACGAGACCCCACAGCCTGCCGTCGCGCAGGAGCGAGATCGACATCGACGCCCGCACGCCCATGTTGCGCAGGTACTCGAGGTGGATCGGCGAGACGCTGCGCAGCGTCGAGTACGTGAGGTCGAGCGGCGCACCCGTCGTGGGGAGCAGCGTCGGGACGATCGGCTGGGGCGCGTAGTCCACGTCCGCGATGAGCCGGATCCAGTTCTTCTCGTACAGCGCGCGCGCCTGCGGCGGGATGTCCGACGCCGGGTAGTGCAGCCCGAGGAACGCGTTGAGGTCGTCCCGGCGCGCCTCGGCGACGACCTCGCCGTTGTAGGCCGCGTCGAAGCGGTAGATCATCACGCGGTCGAAGCCCGTGAGCTCGCGCACGTGGCGGGCCGCGTCGTCGTACAGCTCGTCGAGCGTCGCGGCGCGCTCGAGGTCGCGCAGCGCCTGCCGGACGGCGAGGTAGGTGTTGGGGAACGTCAGCGGGCGCGCGCCCGACGCGGTCTCGATCTCGACGACGAGCACCGGCTCGGACCCCGGGCCCTCCTCCGGCAGCGGGGGCCGGTGGAGCACGGCGTCGACGTCGAGCGGCCGGTCGTCCCAGCGGTCGAGGTGCAGGGTGACGGGGTTGCGCGTCGCGAGGTCGCTCCCGTTCGCCGCGTGCGCGAGCAGGTCGCGCGCGGGCTCCTCGCCGAGCACGTCGGCGAGCGGTCGGCCCGCGAGCTCCTCCGCGGGGACGCCGAGGTGCCGTTCCACGTTCGCCGACGCCTGGAGCAGCACGCCGTCGGCCTCGCGGACCACCAGCAGGACCCCGCGCGGCTGGATCATGCCGGGGACGTGGATGGGTTCGCGGGCGCAGTTGTCGAGGTCCACCGCCTCGCCGGGCGCGAGAAGCTCCGGCTCGTCGACCGTCCTGGTCACGATCCTCCGTCCGGGCATCACGTCCGGGGACGGTTGCCGTACTACGGTCGGCGGACCACCTTGGCTCGAGGATCCGGAGACGCGTGCCTCAGGCTACCGCGCTCCGCCGCCCGTTCGTGCGCCGGCCTCCGGGGAGATCGACGGGCGAGCCCCGTGAGCGACGCCACGGAACTCCGCGGTAGCGTCGTTCGTCGGACGAGCGGGAGCCCGGACCGCCCGCCCGGACCCCGACGACCAGAAGGTGACCCATGAGCACGACGACGACCCCTCTCCTGCGCGCCAGCGGCCTCGCGGCCGGCTACGGAGGTTCCGACGTCGTGCACGGCATCGACCTCGACGTGACGCCCGGCACCGCGCCGGTCGGGATCGTCGGGGAGTCGGGCACCGGGAAGTCGACGATCGTGCGCGCGCTCGTCGGCCTCGTGCGCCCCACGGCGGGCCACGTCACCTACGCCGAGCGGACGGTCGGCAAGCTCTCCCGCCGCGACAAGAAGCAGTTCACGGCCGACGTGCGCCGCGTCTCCCAGGACGGCCTCGCCGGCATCGGCATCGACCCCCGCTGGACGGTGGACCGCACGCTGTCCGCGGCGCTCAAGGACGCGCGGCGCGCCGGCCGCCCGAGCGGACGCTCCATCGAGGACCTGCTCGGCGACGTCGCGCTCGAGCCCCGCTACGCGCCGCGCACCGTGCAGTCGCTCTCGGGCGGCGAGAAGCAGCGGGTCGCGCTCGCCGTCGCGCTCGCGACGCGCCCCCGGGCGCTCCTCCTCGACGAGCCGCTCACCGCCGTCGATCCCGCGATGCGCGGCGACGTCGTGCGCCGCCTCGCCGACGCGACGACCGCCCTCGGCACCGCCGTGCTGCTGGTCTCGCACGACCTCGAGCTCGTCGAGCGGATGTGCCCCACCGTGCACGTGCTCGCCGACGGGACGTTCGTGGCGTCGGGGTCGCTGCGCGACGTGTTCGCGGGCACTGCCCCGGGCGCCGACCACCCGGCCGTCCGCGGACTCGCCGAGGCCGCCCCGCTCGCCGTCCAGCGCTTCCGCTGACCCGCGAGGTAGAACCTCCCGGCGCGAGGTAGAACGCCGCGGGCTCTACCTCGCCGCCGGTGGTTCTACCTCGCGAGGACGGACTCGATGGTGGCCGACTCCTCCGGGGTGAGCGGGGGCGCCGAGAGCGCCGCGACGTTGTTCTCGAGCTGGCGGACGCTGCTCGCCCCGACGAGGGCGGAGGTGACGCGGTCGTCGCGCAGCACCCAGGAGAGGGCGAGCTGCGCGAGGGTCTGGCCGCGGGCACCCGCGATCTCGTTCAGCGCCCGGGCGCGCTCCAGGTACGTCTCGTCGAGGTTCTTCTCCGACAGGAACGGCGAGTCCGGGCGGGCCGCGCGCGACCCCTCGGGCGCCGACCCGGAGAGGTACCGGTCCGTGAGCAGACCCTGCTGCAGCGGCGAGAACACGATGGTGCCGACGCCGAGGTCGCCCACGACGTCGAGCAGCGACTCGGTCTGCACGCCGTCGTACGCGTCCTCGTGCGCCGGGTCCTCGACGTGGCGGTTGAGCATCGAGTAGCTCGGCTGGTGGATGAGCAGCGGGGTGCCGAGGTCGGCGAGGATCGCCGCGGCCTCGCGCGTGCGCGCCGGCGAGTAGTTGGAGACGCCCACGTACAGCGCCTTGCCCTGCTGGACCGCGTCGTGCAGCGCGCGCATGGACTCCTCGAGCGGCGTGCTCGGGTCCGGACGGTGGTGGTAGAAGACGTCGACGTAGTTGAGGCCCATCCGGCGGAGCGACTGGTCGAGCGAGGAGAGCAGGTACTTGCGCGAGCCGCCGTCGCCGTAGGGGCCCGGCCACATGTCGTAGCCGGCCTTCGACGAGATGACGAGCTCGTCGCGGTACGCGCCGAGGTCCTGCGCGAGGTGCCGGCCGAAGTTCTCCTCCGCCGAGCCGTACGGCGGGCCGTAGTTGTTCGCCAGGTCGAAGTGCGTGATCCCGAGGTCGAACGCGCGGCGCAGCACCGCGCGCTGCGTCTCGAACGGGTTCACGTCACCGAAGTTGTGCCACAGACCGAGCGAGATCGCGGGCAGGTCGAGGCCGCTGCGCCCCGTCCGCCGGTAGGTCATGGTGTCGTAGCGGTCGTCGGCGGCGAGGTAGCGCGGGGCGAGAGGCATGGGGCCATTCTGGCGCGCGCCGGCCGCGACGCCCACCCCGGTCCACGACCGCGCCGCCCGGGCCCGGTCCCCGTGCCGGCGACGGAGCGCCTTCCTAGAGTGGCCGGGTGAGCGTCGTGTACACGGTGGGGCACTCCACGCGTCCGGTCGAGGAGCTCCTCGCGCTCCTCCGGGCGAACGGCATCCGCCGCCTGGTCGACGTCCGGACCGTCCCGCGGTCGCGGCACAACCCCCAGTTCGGCCAGGACGCGCTCGCGCCCGTCCTGCGGTCCCACGGGATCACGTACCGCTGGGTGCGCGCGCTCGGCGGCCTGCGGCACGCCCGTCCCGACAGCCCGAACGGCGCGTGGCGCAACCTGTCGTTCCGCGGGTACGCGGACCACATGCAGACGCCGGAGTTCGGCGCCGCGGTCGACGACCTCGTGCGGCGCAGCGCCCACGACGACCTCGTGCTGATGTGCGCGGAGGCCGTCCCGTGGCGCTGCCACCGGTCGCTCGTCGGGGACGCGCTCGTCGTCCGCGGCGTCGAGGTGCGCGACATCGTCTCCGACGCCGCGCCACGGCCCCACACCCTGACGTCCTTCGCCCGCGTCGAGGGCACGCGCGTCTGGTACCCGCCGGAGCCGGACCACACGGCGGGCTGACGCAGCGGGCTCGTCGTCCCGCGTCAGCGGGTCGGGGTCTCCACGACCTGGCCCGCCCACGCGAACCCGCCGCCGAAGCCGAAGAGCAGGGCCGGGACGCCCGCGGGGATCTTGCCCGCGTGCCACCACTTGGAGAGCCCGAGCGGGATGGACGCCGCGGACGTGTTGCCGGACTCGACGATGTCCGTGACGACGACCTTCGACTCCATCCCGAGCGCCTTCGCGAGCGGCTCGATGATGCGCAGGTTGGCCTGGTGCGCGACGAGCACCTCGATCTCGTCGAGCGAGACGCCGGAGCGCTCCACGACCGTGCGCGCGCGCTCGGCGGCGCGCGTGATGGCCCACTTGAAGACGGCGCGGCCGTCCTGGGCGAACTTCTCCTGCGGCGCCTCGATGAGCACGGCCGGGGTGAGGTCGGGCTCGGAGCCCCAGGTCACCGGGCCGACGCCGGGCTCGTCCGTCGCGCGCAGCACGGCCGCGCCCGCGCCGTCCGCGGTGAGGATGCACGTGCTGCGGTCGGTCCAGTCGGTGAACGCGGTGAGCTTCTCCGCGCCGACCACGACGGCCGTGCGCGCCGAGCCGCCGCGGATCGCCTGGTCGGCGAGGCCGACGGAGTGGGCGAAGCCGGAGCACGCGACGTTCACGTCGAGCACCGCCGGCCCGACGACGCCTCGCAGGTCGAGCTCGGACGCCTCCTCGGGCGTCGACTGCCCGGGCATGACGCCGGTGCGCAGGTGGTACGCGACGCGTCCCGCCGTGTTGGGCGAGCGGTCCGTCGCGGTCGCCGTGGCGACGATGACGAGGTCGACCTCGGCCGGGTCGACGCCCGCGTCGTCGAGCGCGTGGCGGGCCGCCGCGGTCGCCATGTCGGCGACGGTCGTGTCGTCGTCCGCGACGTGCCGCGTGACGATGCCCGTCCGCGAGCGGATCCACTCGTCGTTGGTCTCGACGAGCTGCGCGATGTCGTCGTTCGTCAGCGTCTTCTCGGGCTGGAAGTGACCGAGGCCGACGATGCGCGACCCGGCCGCGCCGGTGGCGGGAGTGAGCATGAGGACGATCATGTCACGCGGCCGCTCGTCGTCAGAACGCTCCGGGCGGGGCTCCGGGAGGTCGTGCGCCACACCCGTGACGTACCGTCGGGAGGTCCGCCGTCGTGCCACCGAAGGAGCCGTCGTGTCCCGTCCGCCGCTGCCCTCCCGTCTCGTCGAGATGCTCCGCCGCCCGAACGCCGCCGTGATGGCGACGGTGCGCTCCGACGGCGCGCCCGTCACCGCCGCGACCTGGTACGTCTGGGAGGACGACGGCCGCGTGCTCGTCAACCTCGACGAGTCCCGCGTGCGGCTCAAGCACCTGCGCAACGACCCCCGGGTCTCGCTCACCGTGCTCGACGAGAACTGGTACACCCACGTGACGCTCATCGGTCGCGTCGTCGAGCTGCGCGCTGACGAGGGCCTGGCCGACATCGACCGCATCTCGCGCCACTACACCGGCCACGAGTACGCGAACCGGACCGACCCGCGCGTCAGCGCCTGGGTCGAGGTCGAGCGCTGGTACGGCTGGGGCGAGGCGAAGTCCGGCGACGACGCGTAGCGCCGTCGGCCGCCCGCCGCCCGTCCCCGGCGGCGCGCCGCGCCGCGACAGACGGTCGCGAGAAAGGTGTCGATCCCGTCGACCGGGCTTCGTCGTCCTCCCGTACGGCCGCCCGGGCCGTGCGAGAGGAGGAGGCACGATGACGACGTTCCTGGAGACGATCCTCGCGGCGGACCGCGAGCACCCGCCGGACCGTGCGCGGTACCGTGACGGACGCAGCGTCGGGGACGGGACGTCCGCCGCCGACGGGGCGCTCTCCGGGCCGACGGTGCTCCGTCGACCCGCGGCGACGAGGGCGGAGGACCTCTGATGCGCTACCTCATGCTCGTGCTCGGCACCCCGGACGACCCGGGGCTGCCGCCCGAGGAGGCCGAGGCCGCGGCCCCGATCGGGGAGTGGGTCGGGCGGCACTACGGCAGCGGCGCCGCGGTGGTCGGCGACAGGCTGCGCCCCCCGGAGGACGCCGTGGGCGTGCGGGTCCGGGGCGGCAAGGTGCTCGTCACGGACGGGCCGTTCTCCGAGACGAAGGAGTCGATCGCGGGCTTCGACGTCCTCGAGGCACCCGACCTGGACACCGCGATCGCCATCGCGTCCGAGCACCCCATGGCGTACGGCGGCGCGATCGAGCTGCACCCCGCGTGGCCGCTGGACCTCGACGGGTCCTGACCTGCCGACCGCGACGGACCCCGTCGAGGACGCGTTCCGCACCGAGTGGGGACGCGTCCTCGGCGCCGTCGCGCGCAGCACGGGCGACCTCGACCTTGCCGAGGAGTCCGCTCAGGAGGCGTTCGCCGCGGCGCTGCGGACGTGGGGCCGCGACGGCGTGCCCGAGCGTCCCGGCGCGTGGCTGACGACGACCGCGCGCCGCCACGCGATCGACGTGCTGCGCCGTCGTCGAGTCGAGGCGGAGCGGGTCGCGGCGGCGGGCCGCCTGGGCGAGCGCGTCGACCCGGGTCCCCGGGGCGGGGGCCGAGCCGCGGACCCCGTGCTCGACCACGTCGCGCGCGGCCTCGACGACGACGCCTGGGACGCCGACGACCCGGACGGCGACCTCGTGCGCCTGCTCTTCACGTGCTGCCACCCGGCGCTCCCCGCCGAGGCGCGGGTCGCGCTCACCCTCCGGTCGCTGACCGGCATGACGACCGCCCAGGTCGCGCGCGCCTTCCTCGTCCCCGAGGCGACGATGGCGCAGCGCCTGGTCCGGGCCAAGCGCCGCATCCGCGCGACCGGAATGACCTTCCGCGTGCCGCCGGCCGCGCTGCGGGCCGAGCGCGTCGAGGGCGTCCTCGCGGTGCTGTACCTCCTGTTCACCGAGGGGTACGACGCGTGGGCGGAGCCGGCCGACGCCGTCGAGGGCTCGGCCGAGCGGCGCGCGCTCGCCGACGTCGCCGTCCGGCTCGCGCGGCTCACCGCGCGCCTGCTCGACGACGAGCCCGAGGCCCGCGGGCTGCTCGCCCTGCTGCTGCTCCAGCACGCGCGCCGCGACGAGCGCGTGGGCCCCGACGGCGTCACGCGGACCCTGGCCGAACAGGACCGCGCACGCTGGCGGCACGACGAGATCGCCGAGGGCCTGGCCGTGCTCGACGCGGCGCTCGCCGTCGGGCGGCCTGGGCCGTACCAGGTGCAGGCCGCCGTCGCGGCCCTCCACGACGAGGCGACCGACGCGGCCGCGACCGACTGGCCGCAGATCCTCGGCCTCTACGACGTGCTGCTCGACCTCACCGGCTCGCCCGTCGTCGCGCTCAACCGCGCGGTCGCGGTCGCGGAGGTGCACGGCGCGGACGCAGGGCTGGCTGCGCTCGACGCCGTCGCCGACGAGCCGGCGCTCGCGGGCTACCACCTCCTGCCCGCCGTCCGCGCCGAGCTGCTCGTGCGGGCCGGGCGCCCCGCGGACGCTGCCGTCGACCTGCGCCGCGCCCTCACGCTCGTGGACCGCGAGGGCGACCGCCGGCTCCTGGAACGCCGCCTGGCCGCCCTGCCCCGCGCGAGACCGGCCTAGCCGTCGCGAGACCCTCGCGGGACGCGCGCACGGCGGTCCGCTCAGAGGCCCGTCTCGGCGTAGAAGCCCTCGATGTGGGCGCGCACCGCGCGGGCCGCGCGCTCGCCGTCGCCGCCCGCGACGGCGCCGAGCACCGCGCGGTGCTCGGCGCGCAGGCGCTCGGCGGTCCGCTCCCACGACGGGAGCGCGGCGCTGCCCGCGGCGACGTACGACTCGATCGCGCCGCGCAGCCCGGTCATGACGGCCTCGACGAGCGCGTTGCCCGCGAGCCGCACGAGCAGCACGTGGAACGTCGCGTCGAGCTCGCGGAAGTCGGCCGCGGGCAGCGTCGGGTCGTCCATGCGGTCGAGCAGGGCGCCGGCCTCCGCGAGCGTCGCCGCGGCCTCGTCGTCTCCCGCACCGACCCGCTCCCCCGCGGCCCGGACGGCCCACGTCTCGAGCAGGACGCGCGTCTCGACGACGTCGCGCACCGCGAGCGTCCCGGACGCGACGTGCAGGCGCACGGCCGCCCCCAGCCCGGCGGCGGGCCGGTCGACGACGGTGGCGCCGGCGTCGGGCCCGGAGCCCACGGCGGTGCGCACGATGCCCATGGCCTCGAGCACGCGGAGCGCCTCGCGCACCGAGGGGCGCGAGACGCCGAGCTCCTCGGCGAGCGCGCGCTCGGCCGGGAGGCGCTCGCCGAGCGCCCAGCGGCCCGCGGCGAGGTCCGCCTCGATGCGGGCGAGGACGCGTTCGTGGGTGCGCACCCGCTCAGGGTAGGCGACCCCGGCATGCTGTGGTCAGACCACGCCGACCGCGTGGTCTACAGTGGACGGACTGTGGTCAGACCACAGCCGCGGCGCCTCACCGCGGCGGTCTCGGCAGGCGGCACCGACGCGGCCCGGCGAGACTGGACCCGACTCGCCTCCCCCGGAGCCCTGATGCGCATAGCCCTCACCGCGACCTGCATCGGCGACGTGATGTTCCCCCAGGCACCGCGCGCCACCGCCCTCCTCCTCGAGCGCCTCGGCCACGAGGTGTTCTTCCCCGAGCGCCAGGCCTGCTGCGGCCAGATGCACGTCAACACGGGGTATCTCGACGAGGCGGTCCCCGTGGTGCGCAACCACGTCGAGGCGTTCTCCCCCGTGCTCGACGGCGAGTGGGACGCGATCGTCGTCCCGTCCGGGTCGTGCACCGGTTCCGTGCGGCACCAGCAGGGCATGGTCTGCCGGCGCGCCGGTCTCGACGACCTCGCGCGCACCGCCGACGCGGTCGCCGAGAAGACGTACGAGCTGTCCGAGCTGCTCGTCGACGTGCTCGGCGTGACCGACGTCGGCGCCTACTTCCCGCACCGGGTCACCTACCACCCGACGTGCCACTCGCTGCGCATGCTCCACGTCGGCGACAAGCCGCTGCGCCTCCTGCGCGCGGTCGAGGGCATCGACCTCGTCGAGCTGCCCGCCGCGGAGGAGTGCTGCGGGTTCGGCGGCACCTTCGCGCTGAAGAACGCCGAGACCTCGACGGCGATGCTCGCCGACAAGATGACGCACGTGAAGGCGACGGGCGCCGAGGTCCTCACCGCGGGCGACGCGTCGTGCCTCATGCACATCGGCGGCGGCCTGTCGCGCATCCGCGCGGGCGTCCGCACGCTGCACCTCGCGGAGATCCTCGCGTCCACGAAGGACACGCCCGCCCCCGCCGGGGTCGGCCCGTCGACGCGCGGGGGTGCCCGGTGAGCCGCACGTTCCTCGGCCTGCCCGTCCGGCGCGGCGCGCGCACCCTGCCCGACGACGTCGCCCACCCGGGCGGGCACGGCACCTCGGCGGGTGCGGGGGCGGCGTCGGACGCGTTCGGCGACGTGCCGCACCCGGACGCCCCGCTGCGCTGGGGCGGGTCGTTCCCCGACGCGGCGCGCGAGGCGCTCCAGAACACGCAGCTGCGGCGCAACCTCGCGCACGCGACGTCGACCATCCGGGCCAAGCGCGCGGCCGTCGTCGGCGAGGTACCGGACTGGGAGTCGCTGCGCGACGCGGGCTCCGCGATCAAGACCGACGTCATGGCGCGCCTGCCCGAGCTCCTCGAGGAGCTGGAGCGCAACGTCGTGGCGCGCGGCGGCGTCGTGCACTGGGCGCGCGACGCGGACGAGGCGAACCGGATCGTCGCGGACCTCGTCAAGGCGAAGGGGGTCGACGAGGTCGTCAAGGTGAAGTCCATGGCGACGCAGGAGACCGGGCTCAACGAGGCGCTCGCCGCCGAGGGGATCGCGGCGTACGAGACGGACCTCGCGGAGCTCATCGTGCAGCTCGCCGACGACATGCCGTCGCACATCCTCGTGCCCGCGATCCACCGCAACCGCGCGGAGATCCGCGAGATCTTCCTCGCGCGCATGGGCGACGCCCCGCCGGACCTGTCGGACGTCCCGCGCGAGCTCGCGATGGCCGCGCGCGCCCACCTGCGCCGCAAGTTCCTCTCGGCGAAGGTCGCGATCAGCGGCGCGAACTTCGGCGTCGCGGACACGGGGACGCTGACCGTCGTCGAGTCCGAGGGCAACGGGCGCATGTGCCTCACGCTCCCCGAGACGCTCATCACGGTCATGGGGATCGAGAAGGTCGTGCCCACGTACACCGACCTGGAGGTGTTCCTCCAGCTCCTGCCGCGGTCGTCCACGGGCGAGCGCATGAACCCGTACACCTCCCTGTGGACGGGCGTCACGCCCGGCGACGGCCCGCAGGAGTTCCACCTCGTGCTGCTCGACAACGGGCGCACCGACGTCCTCGCCGACGAGGTCGGGCGGGCCGCGCTGCACTGCATCCGCTGCTCGGCGTGCCTCAACGTGTGCCCGGTGTACGAGCGCGTGGGCGGCCACGCGTACGGGTCGGTCTACCCCGGCCCGATCGGAGCGATCCTCACGCCGCAGCTCACGAAGTCCTCCGGCGGGCTCTCCGGCCACCACGACCCCAACGCGTCGCTCCCCTACGCCTCGACGCTGTGCGGCGCGTGCTACGAGGTGTGCCCCGTGAAGATCGACATCCCGTCGATCCTCGTCGAGCTCCGGGCGCGCGAGGTCGACGCCGACCGCGGCCGCCCCACCGGGTGGGGCGCCGCGATGAAGGCGGCCTCGTTCGTCATGTCCGACGCGCGCCGGTTCGAGCTCGCGGAGAAGGCTGCGGGGGTCGGGCGCCTGGTCGCCGGTCCGAAGGGCCGGATCTCGACCCTCCCGCCGCCCGCGTCCGCGTGGACCCGCTCGCGCGACCTCCCGGCGCCCGCGAAGCAGACCTTCCGCGACTGGTGGCGCGACCGCCCGGCCGACGAGCCCCGCACCGAGGGAGGTGAGGACCGGTGAGCGCGCGCGACGACGTCCTCGCCCGCGTGCGCACCGCGCTCGGCGGGTCGACGGCGGCGGGCGGCCCCGCGGCGTCGGGCAGCGTGCCGCGCGCCTACCGCGAGCACGGCGAGCTCGCCCCGGGCTCGCCCGAGGCCGTGGACGTGCTCGTCGACCGGCTCGTCGACTACCGGGCGCACGTGCACCGCGCCGAGACGGCGGCGGACGTGGCGACAGTCGTCGGTGACCTGCTCGCCGACGCGACGTCCGTCGTCGTGCCGGCCGGTCTCGACGAGGCGTGGCTCGCGGGCCTGGGCGCCGGGACCGCCGTCGTGCGGGACGCGCGCGACGACCCGCGCACGCCCGACGAGCTCGACCGCACGGACGCCGTCGTCACCGCGGCGCGCGTCGCGGTGGGCGACACCGGGACGATCGTGCTCGACGGCGAGCCCGACCAGGGCCGCCGGGCGATCACGCTCGTGCCCGACCTGCACGTGTGCGTCGTGCGCACGGACCAGGTGGTGCAGACCGTGCCCGAGGCCGTGCGCCTGCTCGCCGCGCACCCCGGGCGCCCGCAGACGTGGATCAGCGGCCCCAGCGCGACGAGCGACATCGAGCTCTCCCGCGTCGAGGGCGTGCACGGCCCCCGCACCCTCCACGTCGTCCTCGTCCCGCCGAGATAGAGCCCCGGTCCGCCGAGGTAGAACCCCGGTCCGCCGAGGTAGAGCCCTGGTTAGCCGAGGTAGAGCCCTGGTCGTGACCAGGGCTCTACCTCGCGCGACCGGGGCTCTACCTCGCGCGACCGGGGCTCTACGTCGTGGGGAGTCCTGCCCGACGGCGGTGGCGCACCTCCGCGAGGACCGTCGCCAGGCGGACGGGGAAGTCGTCGGGCGTGCCGGGCGGCAGCGCGTCCACCGGGAACCACGCGACGTCCTCGCTCTCGTCGCTGACGACCGTGCGCGCGTCCGGGTCGGCGAACGCGACGAACCCGACGTCCCAGTGCGTCCGGCAGGTGCCGAACGCCGCGGCGAGGTCGTGCCGGTGCACGTCCACGGGGGCGGCCGGCGCGGCGACGGCGCGGGACCCGGCCACGGACTCCACGCCCTGCTCGGGGTCCGCGTCCAACGGGACGCCCGGCTCGGGGTCCGGGTCGAACGGGACGAGGTCCTCGATGCCGCTCTCCTCGCGCGCCTCGCGGTAGGCGGCACCGGCGAGCGTCGTGTCCTCCGGCTCGGTGTGGCCGCCCACCTGGACCCAGAACCGGCCCTTGCGGTGGAAGCACAGCAGCACGCGGTCGAGACCGGGGCTGAGCACGAAGCAGCTCGCCGTGAGGTGCTGCGGACCGCCGTCGCGCCGCACCGCCTCGGCGCGCGGGCCGGCGTCGCCGCGGACGAACGCGCGGTACTCCGCCGCGAGCGCCCCCTGACGGGGATCCACGGGCTCCCACCGGTCGAGGCGGTCGAGGGCGTCGCGGGCGAGCAGGGCGGCGGGGTCCGGAGCAGTCACCGGGGAAGGCTACGCGCCCCACCCGACGCCCCGCCTCGGGGCTCGCGCCGGACGCTGCGACAATGGTGTCCCGTGAGCGACCCTCAGCACGACGCCGACGGCGGCCCCACCGACGCCGCCACCCGGACCGACCCGGTGCCGACCGGACCCGCCGGGGACCCGGCGCTGTTCGACCTCCCGCCCGGGTCGCGCGAGGTCCCGACGCGGATCGTGCTGCTCACCGGGGCGTCGGGCTCGGGCAAGACGTCGCTCACCCGCCGGCTCGGGCTCCCGGTCGTCGCGCTCGACGACTTCTACCTCGACCACGACCACCCCGACCTGCCGCAGCGCTTCGGCATCGTGGACTGGGACGACCCCCGCTCGTGGGACGCCGAGGGTGCGGTCGCGGCGCTCGTCGACCTCGCGCGCGCGGGCCACGCCGACGTGCCGGTCTACGACATCCCGACGTCGCGCCGCACCGGCACGACCCACGTCGACGTCACGGGCTCGCGCGTCGTCCTGGCGGAGGGCATCTTCGCGGCGGAGATCGTCGCGGCCTGCCGCGCACAGGACGTGCTGGCCGACGCGATCTGCCTCTACCGACCACGACTCGTGACGTTCTGGTTCCGCCTGCTGCGCGACCTCGCCGAGATGCGCAAGCCGCCGCTCACCCTGTTCCGGCGCGGCTGGGCGCTGCTGCGCGCCGAGCCCGCGCTCGTGCGGCACTGGGAGTCGCTCGGCTGCCGCGCGCTCACGCCCGCGCAGGCCGAGAAGGAGATCCGCGCGCTGCTGCGGCCCGCCTCGACGTAGGCGTCACGCGCGGAAGCCTGCCGAGACGTGAGAAGTGGCCCCTGACCTGCGCATCGCAGGGGCCATTTCTCACGTCTCGGCGGGGAGCGTCCCGACGACGATCGTCGCGCCGATGTCGTCGTCCCGGACGACGCGCGCGACCAGCCCGGCGCGGCCGAGCACCGCGACGGCGCCCGTTGCCTGGCGCTCGCCGGACTCGGTGAGCAGGTGGCCGCCGGGGGCGAGCCAGGCGGGCGCCTCGGCCGCGACGCGGCGCAGCACGTCCAGCCCGTCGCCGCCGCCGTCGAGGGCGACGTGGGCCTCATGGTCGCGCGCCTCGCGCGGCAGGAGCGGGATCTCGCCCGACGGGACGTACGGCACGTTGGCGAGGAGGAGGTCGACCCGCCCGCGCAGACCGGTGGGCAGAGGGTCGAAGAGGTCTCCCTCGTACGCGGTCCCGCCGACGGCCGCGACGTTGCGCGCCGCGCACGCGACGGCCGCCGGGTCCACGTCGCTCGCGTGCAGCGCGACGGCCTCCGCTCCGCCGAGGTCCACCGCCGTCGCGAGCCCCAGCGCCCCGCCACCGCAGCACAGGTCGACGACGACCGTCCGGCCGTCCGGGCCACCCTCCGGACGACGGCCGGGGCCGCTGCCCGGGCCGCCGTCGGACAGAGGCGCCAGGCGCCCGGCCCGCCGCCCGAGCGCGACCGCCTCGTCGACGAGCAGCGTGGTGCGCTGGCGCGGCACGAACACCCCGGGGTCGACGGCGACCCGCAGCCCGTGGAAGTCGACGTACCCGAGGACGTGCTCGAGCGGCTCGCCCGCGACCCGGCGCGCGACGAGCGCCTCGAGGTGCGCGTCGTCGTCGGCCCGCTCGGCGAGGAGCGCGGCCTCGTCCTCCGCGAAGACGCACCCGGCGGCGCGCAGGCGGGCGGTGAGGTCGTCGAGCCGGCTCTGGTCCACGCTCCGGACGGTACTCCGGGTCGCGGCCGCCCGGGGACCGCCGACCGATCCCCGCGACGGTGACCGTCAGTCGCGCAGGAGCGGGAGGAGCCGGGTGCCCTGGCGCTCGATCTCCCGCAGGTACGGGGTGTCGGACAGGACGAAGTGCGTCACGCCGAGGTCCTCGTAGCGCCGCAGCGACTTCGCGACGTCCTCCGCGGAGCCGACGAGCCACGTCGTGCCCGCTCCCCCGCCGCCGAACCGGCCCGGGGCGGTCCACAGGTTGTCGTCGAGCACCTCGCCCCGCTCGGCCAGGTCGAGCAGGCGCTGCTGCCCGACGGCGGTGCTCCGCCCCCGGTCCCGGGCCGACCACGCCTCGCGCTCCGGCGAGCGGGCCGCGAGCTGCGCGACCTTCGCCTCGGCGTCGGCCCACGCCTCCTCCGTCGTGTCCCGCACGAACGTCGTGACGCGCAGCCCGAACTCGAGCGGTGCGTGCTCACGGCCGAGCTCGGCGCTCAGCTGCCTCAGCCGGTCGATGCGCTCCGCGATCCCGTCGAGCGGCTCGCCCCAGAAGAGCTGCACGTCGGCCTCGGTCGCCGCGACGCGCTCCGCCGCCTCCGAGGCGCCGCCGAAGTAGATCCGCGGGTGGGCGCGGTCGCCGCGGACCACGGGCCGCGGCCCCAGCGACGAGCGCGTCACCGAGAAGTGCTCGCCCGCGTACGTGACCTCCTCCTGCGTCCACAGGCGCCGCACGATCTGCAGGAACTCGCGCGTGCGGGCGTAGCGGTGCGCCGGGTCGGCCTCGCCGTCGCCGTACGCCTCCTGCCCGTCGGTGCCGGACACGATGTTGACGCGCAGCCGGCCGCCGCTGAGGTGGTCGAGGGTCGCGGCGGCGGACGCGAAGTGCGCGGGCCGCCAGAACCCGGGCCGGATCGCGACGAGCGGCTCGAACGTCGTGGTGCGGGCCGCGAGCGCCGTCGCGACCGTGAACGTGTCGGGACGCCCCCAGCTCGTCCCGAGCAGCGCGCCCGCGAACCCGTGGCGTTCCAGGGCGTGCGCGTGGCTCGTCAGGGTGTCGAGGCTGTTGTGGTCCTCGGTGGTGTCGTCGCAGCGGTGCCCCGGCCGCACCTGGTTCGGGATGTACCAGAGGTGCTCCGCGCTCATGCGAAGGCCCCCTCGACGACTCGTGCCCCGCCGTCGGACGACGTCCCGGCGGGGGCCGCGTCCGTGTAGCGGTTCGCCGGTCGTTCGAGCCCGTAGTGCTCGCGCAACGTCCGGCCCTCGTACTCGGTGCGGAACAGGCCGCGCTCGCGCAGCACGGGCAGCACGTGCTCGACGAACTGCTCGAGCCCCGACGGCAGCACCGCGGGCATGATGTTGAACCCGTCGGCGGCCTCGGCGTCGTACCAGTCCTGGAGCGCGTCGGCGACCTGCTCGGGCGTGCCGGCGAACGTGCGGTGGCCCCGCCCGCCGCCGAGGCGCCCGATGAGCTGGCGCACCGTCAGCCGCTCGCGCCGCGCGAGCTCGACGATCAGCGTGTACCGGCTCTTGGCCCCCTCGATCTCGTCCTCGGTGGGCAGGCCGTCGGGCAGCTCGCGGTCGAGCGGCAGGTCCTCGGGCGCGAGGCGCAGCGTCTTCGCGAGCTGGGCGCGCGCGTACTCGGGGACGATGAGCTCGTCGAGCTCGCGCTCCCGCGCGAGCGCCTCCGCCTCCGTGGACCCGATGACGGGGACGATGCCGGGCAGGATCCTCACCGTGCCCGGGTCCCGCCCGACCGTGACCGCCCGGGCCTTGAGGTCGGAGTAGAACGCCTGGGCGTCGGCGAGCGTCTGGTGCGCGGTGAACACGGCCTCGGCGTAGCGCGCGGCGAGGTCCTTGCCGTCCTCGGACGACCCGGCCTGCACGATGAGCGGGCGCGCCTGCGGCGAGCGCGGCGTCGTGAGCGCGCCGTGCACGGAGAAGTGGGTGCCGACGTGCGCGGGCCCGTGGATCTTGGCCGGGTCCGCCCAGACGCCCGCGGCCTTGTCGGCGAGCACGGCGTCGTCCTCCCACGAGTCCCAGAGCCGGAACGCGACGTCGAGGAACTCGGCCGCGCGCTCGTACCGCACGGCGTGCGCCGGCTGGTCGTCGAGGCCGAAGTTCCGCGCGATCTCCGGCCCGGCCGTCGTGACGACGTTCCACCCGGCGCGGCCGCCCGAGACGTGGTCGATCGACGCGAAGCGCCGCGCGAGGTTGTAGGGCGAGTTGTACGTCGTGGACGCCGTCGCGATGAGCCCGATGCGCTCGGTCACGGTCGCGATCGCCGTCAGCACGATGAGCGGGTCGAGCGAGCCCGCCGGGCGACGCTCGACGTCGGACCGCAGCCCGGGGCCGTCCGCGAAGAAGATCGAGTCGAGCTTCCCCGCCTCCGCGACCTGCGCGAGGCGCTGCAGGTGCGCGATGTTCGTCGAGGTCCACGACGGGTCGCTCTCGGGCAGGCGCCACGACGCCTCGTGGTGGCCCGTGCTCATGAGGAACGCGTTGAGGTGCAGGCGGCCGGGGCGGTGGCCCGAGGAGGCGTGGCGGGTCATGCGGCGGTGTCCTTCCGGTCGGGGGTGGTCGGGGCGTCGCGGACGACGCCGAGCGCGTCGAGCAGCTCCGTGCGGAGCCGGGCGAAGCGGGGGTCGGCGGGGTCGCGGGCCTCGGTGGGGCCGTAGCTCCGGTCGACGCGGCGCTCGGCCGCGATCCGCCCCTCGTCGAGCACGACGACGCGGTCCGCGAGCACGATCGCCTCGTCCACGTCGTGCGTGACGAGCAGGACCGCGGGGCGGTGCCGCGCGCACAGGTCGCGCAGCAGGGCGTGCATCCGGATGCGCGTCAGGGCGTCGAGCGCGCCGAACGGCTCGTCGGCGAGCAGGAGCCGCGGCGAGCGCACGAGCGAACGGGCGAGCGACACGCGCTGCTGCTCGCCGCCCGAGAGCTCGTTCGGCCACCCGCGCTCGCGCCCGGCCAGGCCGACCTCCGCGAGGCTCGCGCGGCCGGCGTCCCGCGCGGCGCTCCGCCCGCGCGCCCCGGCGTCGAGACCGAGCACCACGTTGTCCAGCACGCGCGCCCACGGGAGGAGCCGCGAGTCCTGGAAGACGACGGACACCTGGTCCGGCACGACGACCTCGCCCGAGCCCGCGACCCCGTGGTCGAGCGCGGCGAGCGCGCGCAGGAGCGTGCTCTTGCCCGAGCCGGACCGGCCCAGGATCGCGACGAACTCGCCGTCGTCCACGGTGAGGTCGAGGTGGTCGAGGATGCGCTGCTCCCCGTACGACCGGACGAGCGAGCGGACCCGCACGGCCGCGCCCGGCGCCGTCGGGCGGGCCTCCTGCGCGGTCAGTCCTCCAGCGTGCGCCGCCACGAGAGCACCCTCCTCTGCAGGAGGCGGACGGCGAGGTCCGCGGAGTAGCCCAGCACGCCGTAGACCACGAGGCCGACGAGGATGATCTCCGTCTGCCCGTACGTCCGGGCGAGCTCCATCATGTAGCCGATCCCGGCCGTCGCGTTGACCTGCTCGACGACGACGAGCGCGAGCATCGAGCCCGTGACCGCGAACCGCAGGCCGAGGAAGAAACCGGGCAGCGCGCCCGGCAGGATGACGCGGCGCACGAACTGCCACCGCGAGAGCTGCACCGTCTCGGCGAGCTCGACGTAGCGGCTGTCGATCGCGCGCAGGCCGTTGTGCGTGTGCAGGTAGATGGGGATGAAGACGCCGAGCGCGATGGTGATGACCTTCATCTGCTCGCCGATGCCGAACCACAGGATGAGCAGCGGCAGGAGCGCGAGGTTGGGGATGGCGCGCTTGACCTGGATCGGGCCGTCGAGCACGGCGTCGCCGACCCGGCTCAGCCCGGCGGCCAGCGCGAGCACGACGCCCGCGACGATGCCGGCCGCGAGCCCGAGCGCGGCGCGCGTCAGGGAGACGCCGAGGTGCGCCCCGAGCTTGCCGTTCGCGACGAGCTCCGCGCCCGTCGAGACGACCGTCCACGGCGCGGACAGCACGCGCGGGTCGACGAGCCCCGTCGCGGACCCCACCGACCAGACGACCGCGAGGAGCGTGACCCCGACGAGCGCCGCGAGCGGGACCGGCCGACCGAGCCCGAGGCGCGTGCCGCGCGGTCGCACGTCCACGAGGGTCGACGGCCCGGCGTCGTCCCGCGGGACCGCGACGTCGACCCGCTCGACGACCGCGGCGCTCACTGCGCGCCCCCGTCCCGCGCGGCGGCGGCCGCCTCGCCCGCGACCGGGCCGAAGCGCACGTCGAACAGGTCCGCCGCGTCGAGCGGCTGCTCGTCGAGCTCCGCCGCGAGCAGGTCGACCGTCGCCTGCGTGCGCTCGATGCCCTCGGTGAGGTCGGACGGGACGTCCGGGACCGGCGCGTGGTCGACGAGATACTGCGCGTCCTCCTCGCTCAGCCCCTGGTCCTCGATGTAGTACCCCTGCTTCCACTCCTCCGGGTGCTCCGCGACCCAGACCTTCGCCGCCGCCCACGCGGCGACGTACTCGCGCAGCGCCGCCGCCCTGGCCGGGTCGCGCACGACCTCGGTCGGGCCGTAGAGGTGCGACGCGTCGTCGCGCAGGTGGTGCTCGACCGACGTCGCGCCGTCGGCCTCGTACGTCGCGAGGTACCGGAAGAGCTGCGTGCCGCCGAGCGGCGCGACGTCGACCTCGCCCGCCGCGAGGGCCGTCGAGTAGACGTCGCCCGTGCTCGGGAGCTCGACGAGCTCGACGTCGTCCTGCGTGAGCCCGGCCTCCTCCAGCGCCTTGAGGACGATCGCGCCCTGCGCCTGGCCCGGGCTGAACGCGATGCGATGACCGCGGAAGTCCTCGAGGGAGTCGAGCTCGACCCCCGGCGCCCCCGCGAACTCGTAGACCGGCGCGTCCTCCCAGTTCTCCCGGTAGACGGACGCGTAGACCTGCACGTCCAGACCCGTCCACGTCGCGTGGATCGGCGGGATCTCCGCGACGGCGCCGACGTCGAGCGACCCGGCCCGGAACGCCTCCGTCGTCGCCGGGCCGCCCGAGATGTTGGCCCACTCGATCTCGAACGAGAAGTCGCTGTCCAGGTCGTCGCCCGCGAGCTCGAACGCCTTCTGCGTCGTCGGGTCGCCGACCCGCAGGACGGTGCCCTCCGGCACCTCGGTGGGCAGCTCGGCGTCCGGGGCGAGCGTGCCGCCGTCGGCCGGGTCACCGCCCCCGGACGCCTCGGCGGTGCTGCACGCACCGGCGGCGAGGAGCGCGACGAGACCGAGCGCGACGGCCGTCGCCCTCCGGCGGCCGGGCGGTGCGGACGGACGGAGCGGGGAACCAGGCATGGCGGGTCCTCTCAGGGAGAGCGCACGGGGACGCACGAGGGCGCGCGGGTGCCGTGCGCGGGAGGGTGGTGGGACGGCCCGACGGCGGCCCGGGGCGGCCGTCGGTCAGTGCGTCGGGGTGCTCAGCGGCACGCGGTCGGACGACACGCGGCCCGACGGCGCAGGCGCGCACGCAGGGCGCGACGACACGCGAGCCCGGGCACGTGCCCGGCGTCGGTGGCGGGGAGGGCGACGAGGCCCCCCGGTGTCGTCGGCATGCGGGCGACTGTGCCAGCGTGCGCACGCCCCGCAAAGGGCGGTCGCCCCCTGTCCCACGACGAGGACGGACGTAACGCCGTGCAACGGCCCCTCGCCCGCCGACCAGGTGGTCCGTGTCGGCCGAGCAGGCGATGGTGGTGCGTCGGTCGCCCCGGACGCGCCACGACCACCTGCTCGGCGGGAGAGGGGGCGCCGGGACGACGACGGGCCCCGACCCTCCCGGAGGAGGATCGGGGCCCGTGTGTCAGGCGTTCAGGAGTGCGTCACTCCGCGCCGGCCTGCAGCTCGCCCGTCGGGGGCAGGTCGCGGACCGAGACGCCGGTCGGGGCGTCGAGCGCGGCGGCCGCGCCCACGCTCACCGGGCCGCGGTCGTGCTCGCCCTTCGAGACACCCCGGAAGGTGAACTCTCCGAGCAGGCCCTCGCCCTCGGCGTCGACCAGGACGATCTCGCCGGCCTTGAGCTCGCCGAACAGGATCTTCTCCGAGAGCACGTCCTCGATGTCGCGCTGGATCGCGCGGCGCAGCGGACGAGCACCCAGGACCGGGTCGTAGCCCTTCTCGGCGAGGAGCTGCTTCGCGGGCTGCGTGAGCTCGATGCCCATGTCCTTGTCCCGCAGGCGGGCGTCGAGACGGGCGATCATCAGGTCGACGATCTGGATGATCTCGGCCTGCGAGAGCTGCGGGAAGACCACCACGTCGTCGACGCGGTTGAGGAACTCCGGCCGGAAGTGCTGCTTGAGCTCGTCGTTGACCTTCGCCTTCATGCGCTCGTAGGACGTGACCAGGTCGCCGCCGGCGTTGAAGCCGGTCTGGACGCCCTTGGCGATGTCCCGCGTGCCGAGGTTGGTCGTCATGATGATGACGGTGTTCTTGAAGTCCACGACGCGGCCCTGCGAGTCGGTCAGGCGACCGTCCTCGAGGATCTGCAGGAGCGAGTTGAAGATGTCCGCGTGGGCCTTCTCCACCTCGTCGAACAGGACGACCGAGAACGGCTTGCGCCGCACCTTCTCGGTGAGCTGGCCGCCCTCGTCGTACCCGACGTAGCCGGGGGGCGAGCCGAACAGCCGCGAGACGGTGTGCTTCTCGGAGAACTCCGACATGTCGAGCTGGATGAGCGCGTCCTCGTCCCCGAAGAGGAACTCGGCGAGCGCCTTGGCCAGCTCCGTCTTCCCGACGCCCGTGGGGCCGGCGAAGATGAACGACCCACCGGGGCGCTTCGGGTCCTTGAGGCCCGCACGCGTGCGGCGGATGGCCTGCGACAGCGCCTTGATCGCGGCCTCCTGGCCGACGACGCGCTTGTGCAGCTCGTCCTCCATGTTGAGCAGGCGGCTGGACTCCTCCTCGGTGAGCTTGAAGACCGGGATGCCCGTGGCCATGGCCAGGACCTCGGCGATCAGCTCCTCGTCCACCTCCGCGACGGTGTCCAGGTCACCGGACTTCCACGCCTTCTCCTTGTCGGCGCGCTTCGCGGTGAGCTGCTTCTCCTTGTCGCGCAGGCCGGCGGCCTTCTCGAAGTCCTGCGCGTCGATCGCGGACTCCTTCTCGCGGCGCGCCTCGGCGATCTCCTCGTCGAGCTCCTTGAGCTCCGGCGGGGCCGTCATGCGGCGGATGCGCAGGCGCGCGCCCGCCTCGTCGATGAGGTCGATCGCCTTGTCCGGGAGGAACCGGTCGTTGATGTACCGGTCCGCGAGCGTGGCCGCGGAGACGAGGGCGGAGTCCGTGATGGACACGCGGTGGTGCGCCTCGTAGCGGTCGCGCAGGCCCTTGAGGATCTCGATGGCGTGCGGGAGCGACGGCTCGGCGACCTGGATGGGCTGGAAGCGGCGCTCCAGGGCCGGGTCCTTCTCGACGTGCTTGCGGTACTCGTCGAGCGTCGTCGCGCCGATGGTCTGCAGCTCGCCGCGCGCGAGCATCGGCTTGAGGATGCTCGCGGCGTCGATCGCGCCCTCGGCGGCACCCGCCCCGACGAGGGTGTGGATCTCGTCGATGAACAGGATGATGTCGCCGCGCGTGCGGATCTCCTTGAGCACCTTCTTGAGGCGCTCCTCGAAGTCGCCGCGGTAGCGCGAGCCGGCCACGAGCGCGCCGAGGTCGAGCGTGTAGAGCTGCTTGTCCTTGAGCGTCTCGGGGACGTCGCCGCGCACGATGTCCTGGGCGAGGCCCTCGACGACGGCCGTCTTGCCGACGCCGGGCTCGCCGATGAGGACGGGGTTGTTCTTGGTGCGGCGGCTCAGCACCTGCATGACGCGCTCGATCTCGAGGCTGCGCCCGATGACCGGGTCGAGCTTGCCCTCGCGCGCGGCCTGGGTGAGGTTGCGCCCGAACTGGTCGAGCACGGCCGAGCCCGACGGCTGGCCCTCGGTGGGACCGCCGGCGGCGACCGGCTCCTTGCCCTGGTAGCCGGACAGGAGCTGGATGACCTGCTGGCGCACCTTGTTGAGGTCGGCGCCCATCTTCGTCAGGACCTGGGCGGCGACGCCCTCGCCCTCGCGGATGAGGCGAGCAGGATGTGCTCGGTGCCGATGTAGTTGTGGCCGAGCTGGAGCGCCTCGCGCAGCGACAGCTCGAGCACCTTCTTGGCGCGCGGCGTGAACGGGATGTGCCCGCTCGGGGCCTGCTGGCCCTCGCCGATGATCTCGGTCACCTGGGTGCGGACGCCGTCGAGGGAGATCCCGAGGGACTCCAGCGCCTTGGCCGCGACACCCTCGCCCTCGTGGATGAGGCCGAGGAGGATGTGCTCGGTGCCGATGTAGTTGTGGTTGAGCATCCGCGCCT